>NZ_PVNG01000019.1 GCF_003001935.1 Nonomuraea fuscirosea
CGATGCCCTGGAGGCCTGGCTGCGCTCCCACCCCGGGGTCGAGATCGTGTGCCGCGACGGATCGGGCGCCTACGGCGAGGCGATTCGACGCGCCTTGCCGGACGCGGTGCCCGGAACGACAGCCCGACCGGGTCCGCGAGGAGCTGCTCAAGCACGCCACCGTCTCCTCGATCGCCCGGCTGCTGAACGTCAGCCGCTCCACGATCTACAAGTACGTGCCCGAACTCGCCACGGGCCACCCCGCCGCCGAACGGCCAACGGTGCGAGCCGAGCTGGAAGCGGGACACTGATTCCCCGGATCAGCGCCTACTTGGCGGCTGGTGGCGCATTGGTTAACGGCACCTTGGGGTTGAGGACGAAGCCCGCAGAAATGAGCGGCAGCGCGGTACGGAGGAGGTCATGTCGTAGTAGGCGTGGTGGCCGAAGCGGATGGCGGCCGTTGCCAGGGAGCCTCGGGGTCGGCCAGCGTTTCGAGGATAAGTTCGCACCACGTGATGGCCGCGTTGGCTGCTAGATGGGCATGCCGAGGGCGGAGCGCGTGTCGGGCGCTGGCGGGACCGTAGCCGGTGCCGTAGCCGCTGTTGCGCAGTTCGGCGACGCCAAGGGCGATGGCGCTGGCGCTTCCCAAGATTTTCTTGATCGGCGACAGCTTGATCGCTTCCGCCTTGCGGTCGCTGCCCTCCCTGGACCCAGTCCAGGGAGGGCAGCGCGTCGTTCAACTGCGCCAGGGCGCTGTCATCTCCTCGCGCAGGCTGTCGCAGAACTCGGTCGGGTCCAGGGGCTTGCGGGGGCGGGCCACCCCTTGGTGCTTACGGGCCGGTCTGGGTGAGCACGACGATGACGTGGAGCATGCCAATGATGGGTTCTTGGGGGCTGGGTAAGGTTCCGGCTCTGGCCGAACGTCGCGCAGCCATGTGCGTGGGCTTGGAGGAGCGAGGCGGGGAGAGGAGTGGTCTAGCGTTCAACTGCCGAGGGCGCGCTTTTGTGGGTGGATCGTCTCGCCGCGGGCGAGCATGTCAACGAACTGGGTGATACGGCGGGCTCGGGTCTCGGCGCGTTTGGCGTTCGTGATCCGATAGAGAATGGCGTAGCGGTTTTGGGAGGTGAGGATGTCGAACATCGCTTGTGCCTGGGGTTTCGCGGCCAATGCGGCGGCCAGGTCGGCTGGTACCTCGATGCCGGCTTGTCCCGCGTAGGCCGTGTCCCAGCGGCCGTCGGCCTTGGCGCGTTGGACCTCGGCCATTCCGGCCGGATGCATCCGGCCCTCGCCGATCAGACGGGTGACGATGGAAGCGTTCCGCGCTGACCAGGGACTTTGCCTTCCGCGAGGAGTGAAGCGCCGGCAGAAGGTGATCTCATCCCGCCGTCGTAGCCGGCCATCGATCCAGCCGTGGCACAGGGCTTCGTCGAGCGCCTGGTCATAGGTCAGGCTGGTGGGCCGGGTCGTGTTCTGCTTGGCGAGGACCAGCCACACCCCTGCCGAGCTGTCGTGGTGCCTGCTGAGCCACTCCCGCCAGGCTCGGGCATCGGCAACGGTCAGTTCCAGTAGTTCGTTGCTCATCGTCATTGTGCCCCTGATGATCATCAAAGGGATGGTTGTCGGCGGTCACCCGAAGGTGAGAGCCCAGAACGGGGCCTGCCGGCAGTGGCGCTGGATCGGCCAGCGGTGGAGCCGGCCGATCTCGTCCTTCGCCACGTCGCCACCGCGTCCTCTGGACGGATGACGGCCGCCCGCCTTCACCAGGCCTTGCCAGCCTGCTCCCGGATCGTGTGGTTGATCCGGTTGAAGAAGTTGGTGATGGCGATGTTCAAGATGATCGCCGACATCTGCTTCTCGTCGAAGTGGGTGGCAGCGGCGTCCCAGATCTCGTCGGTCACGCCCGGCGCGCCGTCCTGGATTCGGGTGGCGGCCTCGGTCAGCGCGAGCGCTGCCCGCTCCTCCTCGGTGAAGAACGGGGTCTCGCGCCAGGTGACCACGCTGTGCAGCCGCTCGTCGGTCTCTCCATGCTTCTTCGCCGACTGGACGCCGGCGAACACACACGGGCTGCAGCCGTTGATCTGGCTGGCCCGCAGATGGACCAGCTCGAGCACGAGCGGGTCGACGCCACCGGCGTGAATCGCCTTCTGGAGATGCTGGACCGCTGTGATCACGTCGGAATTCGCCACGCTCTTCATGCGTGCTTCCATCAGTGTTGCTCCTTCATCGGTTACCTCGGCCCGTCCGGTTCCGTCATCTAACGCACCTTGGCGGAGGTCATCGTCGTCATGGACCTTTCGGCCGAGGAGTTCTCGGTCATGCCGGCGACGTTACGGTATGACCCGGTCAGAAACGGTCCTGGTTATCGAGCAGACTGTCAGCCATGGTCAACACCTCGGCGCGGCTGCTGCAGTTGCTGTCTTTGCTGTCAACGCGGCAGTCCTGGACGTGCGCTGATCTGGCCGCCCAACTGGAGATCACCGAACGGACGGTTCGCAGGGACATCGCCCGGCTACGTGAACTCGGCTACGGCATCGAATCGGAGATGGGCCCATGGGGCGGCTACCACCTCGGGCCCGGAACCAGCATTCCGCCACTGATCCTTGACGAGGAGGAGGCCCTCGCGGTCGCTGTCGGGCTGCGCACCGCCGCCTTCAGCGGAGTCTCCGGCAGCGACCAAGCAGCCCTGTCGGCGCTGCTGAAACTACGCCAGGTGCTGCCGGCCAGGATCGCCGACCGGCTCGGCGAGCTGGACGCCGCGTTCACCCACACCGCACGACCCGACGACAGCCAGATCTCCCCCGCGCTGCTCCTCGACCTGGCCACCGCGTGCCGGCGAGGCGAACGTACCCAGGTGACCTACCGCGACGGGGCCGGAACGACGTCCACCCGCCGGGTAGACCCCCACCGGCTCATCTACACCGGCCGCCGCTGGTATCTCCTCGCCTACGACCTGACGCGGCAGGACTGGCGTACCTTCCGTACCGATCGCATCATCGATGCCACAGCCACCGGGCAGGCCACCGCCCTGCCCGACCCGCCAGATCCAGCACAGATGGTCAGCACGGGCATCGCGCTGAGGCCCTACCCGGTGCGGGTGACCATCCGCCTGGCCGTGCCGGCCGATGAGGCCCGCAGGCTGGTGCCACCAACGGTCGGCGTCCACCACCCGGACGGCGATGACGCCACGATCATCGACATCGGCGGGCCCGACGCCGACGGCCTGGCCCGCTACCTGCTCAGCCTCGGCCGGCCACTCCAGATACTGGACCCAGAAGAGGTCCGCCAGGCATTCCTCACCCGCACACAACAACTCCTCAACGACAACCAGTAACACGAACACCCGCCGATCGCTGACACGGCTACCTGCAATGACGGATGTTGCCAGCCACCATGAAGTGCGAATTCGATCTTGACTGTCTCAATCGAGGTCCGCTCAACGAGACACGCCGCACTGCCGGTCCGCGAAGACGCGACCTGCGGAAACGCTGTCTCAGATAGGAGGTCCGCGCCGCCGGGACCTGGACGCCGGACTGGACAATCCCGCGCTGAACGCCACCGCGGAGGGTCGGACCGATGAACCGGGGATTCAGGAGGCAGGCGGGGCCATCGGCACCCAGCGGAGGCGCACGAAGCGCTCTATGCGGCCCGACCCGTTTTCCGCTGGAGACGCAGTGCCGCATCCCCACTGCGGCGATCCGCGCACCCCGCGCAGGGAACTGCACCGCTGGCACTTCCTCGGCGTCGAGATCTGCCGGCGGTGCCGGCGGCGGGCAGGGTCGATTTGGCCGCCCCCGGGTAACCCTGGGTAAGGCTGAAGCCTGCCACCCAAAGCAGTCACATACAGTCACATGGTCGTACGCGCGCTCCACAGTTCGGGGAAGACGGTCTGCTCCTCACCGCTGCGCAGCCAGTCGACAGCGGGCGTGTGGTAGTAGCCCGGCTTGTCGCCGAAGGTGCGCATGGTCACCGTCAGGTGTGCTTGCGTCCATCGATGGAAGCGATCGGCGACCTGGGTCAGCGCCTCGCCGAGGTCCCGAAGGTCAGTGAAGGATTCGTCGTGGTAGACCTGCACCCAAGCGGCCTCCACCTGAGGTTGTGCGACATACGGCTCGGCGAAGTCGCGGTGGACGGCCGAGTCCGGCACCGGCAGCCCTCTGCGCTGCAGTAGAGCCAGCACTTCGTCATAGAGGCTGGGCGCGCTGAGAGCCTCCTGCAGCCCTTGGTGGATCAGAGGCGTGGACCGGTGTGGCTCCAGCATCTCCGGGGACTTCTGTCCCAGCAGGAACACCAGGTGGCGGTACATGTAGGAGTGGACCGAGGAGGCCTCGCCCTTGCCGAGCTGGGCCTTGATGGGGTTCCAGTCCGCGGGTGTCATGTCCTCGTAGCTCTCCCAGGTGGCCTCGAGGGCACGCAGATGGCCCACGGTACGGCTCAGTGTGCGCAGGACCGCGGGCACATCATCAGCGCGGACTTCGCGTCGCGCTCTGCCGAGCTCATGGCAGAGCAAGCCGAAGTACAGCTCCATCACCTGGGAACTGATCAGGAAAGCCATCTCATAGGCGGTTTCCGTCATCGGGTGCTGCAAGGTGTGCAGCTGCCGAACCTGGAAGATATCGATGTAGCGGGTGGTCCCGCTGATCTCGCCGGAGGTGGCGGTTTCCGGGCGTAGATCGCGCCATGATTGGGTGAGCATGGTATCCCTCCCTCTCCGAGGAGCACGGGTACCCGTCTGCTGTCACGGAAGGGGTAGACCTTTACGGTTCGGCCGGTTCACTAAAATTCTACGTCCGGAACGAAGGGCCCTGCCTGGTTCATCGCGGCCGGCGCCATCGGCCTGAGCCTGCGCCAGCTCCCCGCAGGCGGCCTCGGGCACAGGGGCCCGCACGCGCGTGTGCGCATCAACGCTCAGCCCACAGGACGACGGATCGGACACCGATCTCGCCCCTCGACACCAGTGGCCGCAGGCCCCCGGGGGTCCCTCACCTGCGACGATTACCTATTGTCATACATTGAGGACTAAAAGCATGGAACATGTGCTGGGCCTGTTGCGAGACCGCCGCGTGCCAGCCCGGACCGCCAGGGGGACAGTAGAAGGGGGAGCACACCATGTCGATCGCTCGTCGCGACGTGCTCAAACTGGGCGGTGCGGCCCTGATGGCCGGCGGCGTGGCCAAGACGATCTCCGCCTTGGATCCCACCGCGACCGCGTCCGACTTCGCCTTGCTGGATAGGCTGACAGGCAGGGCCGATTACACGCTGCGTATCGGAACCGGGCTCGTCGAGCTCGCGCCCGACACGATCATCTCCACCACGACCTACAACGGCCAGTTTCCCGGGCCGCTGATCCGCTTCACCGAGGGCCGCCCCGTCGTGGTGGACGTGCACAACGACACCGACACCCCTGAGCAGCTGCACTGGCATGGTCAGATCGTTCCCGTCGATGTGGACGGGTCCGCGGAGGAGGGCACCCCCTACATCCCGGCCCACGGCATGCGGCGCCTGTCGTTCACTCCAGGACCAGCGGGGTTCCGCTTCTACCACACCCACGTGGTGCCCCGTAGCGATCTGTCCAAGGGCCAGTACACCGGCGAAGTAGGCCCCGTCTACATTGAACCCAGGAACGAGGCCGGCGCCTACGATCAGGAAGTCTTCCTGACGTTGAAGGAATTTCTTCCTGTCTTCAGCCAAGGCGGGGACATGGCCCAGGACTTCCTGGCCGGTTCGATGGTGCCGGCGCTGCGGCAGCGGGGCGAGAAGGCGATGGCCGCCTCTCTGCGGCGGGGGATGCCGCACGGCTATGAGGTCGGCTACAGCGCCTTCAGCATCAACGGCCGCAAGCTGGGCCACGGCGAACCGATCAAGGTCAAGGCCGGGCAACGCGTGCTGTTCCACGTCCTGAACGGCAGCGCCACCGAGATCCGCAGCCTGGCCCTGCCCGGCCACACCTTCCGCATCGTCGCGCTGGACGGCAACCCGGTCTCACGACAGGCCGAGGTGCCGGTGTTGTGGATCGGCACCGCCGAACGCGTGTCCGCGCTGGTGGAGATGAACCATCCCGGCGTGTGGGTGCTGGGCGACCTGTCCGACGACGACCGCAAAAACGGCATGGGCACGGTGGTGCAGTACGCCGGCCGCAGCGGTACTCCGCAATGGAGCACGCCCGCCAAGTTCACCTGGGACTACCGCGCCTTCGCCCGGTCCGGCCCGCCGACCGCGCGGCCCGACCATGTCATGGACTTCCTGATCGACAAGCGCAACGCCGCCGACCAGGGATTCAACCTCTGGACCCTGAACGGCAAAGCGTTCGACATGCACACCAACGAGCCGATCCTGCGGGTCCAGCGCGGCAAGCGCTACCGGTTGCGCTTCCGCAACGCCACCGACGACATCCACCCTCTCCACCTGCACCGCCACAGCTTCGACGTCACTCACATCGCCGGCACACCCGTCCACGGCCTGCTCAAGGATGTGGTCATGCTCGGCGGCTACCAGAGCCTCGATTTCGACTTCACCGCCGACCAGCCGGGGCTGTCGTTGTTCCACTGCCACCAGCAGATCCACATGGACTACGGATTCATGTTCCTGCTGCGCTGCACTTGACAACGACGCCGCCGGCGGCAGGTCATCGACCCGCCCGGAGAACTGCGGGTGGCCGAGCAGGATCAGATCAGCTCGATCGGACGGCTGGCGGCTTGACCCCGACCATGACCGGAAACGGGCTCAAGCCGCTGCCCATCGGCGGGCAATGGATCGCACCGCCGACGCGCGAGACCGGCGTGTCGCGGCGCCGATCCGGCCTCGCTGTAGTCCGGGGGAAATTTCCAACGGATTTGCCTGACCTGCGGCGATACACGGGCCTGGACGGCAGCCATGAGGCGTCTACGGTGGGATCATGGGCGACGACGAGCCGAGGTTCGGCTACGGCCAAGGGCGGCGGCCGCTGTGGAGCGAGCGCGATCGCGATGCCGAGCGAATCCGGGACGCACTGCGTGCTGCCGGGCTGATGGAGTTCAGCGACGGCCGGGCCGGGTTCGTGGTGGAGGGCGTGGGCGCGGAGCGGCCCTTCCTGGTGGCTTTCGCCGGGCCCACGAGCGGTGCCGGGGACCAGGTTGTCGCGTACGCGGCAGCGTTGAGGGCGGCAGGAATGCGGGGCGAGCCCGACTCCGATGATGAGCAGACCCTGCTGGTGTGGCCGGCCTGATGAGCGGTCGGCCGCCATGGTGTGGTGCGGTCAGCGGGGTGTTGGAGCGCGGAGTGCCGCAGCTGGTGCAGCGACCAGCCGGCCCCCGTGCGGGTCGAGCGCGGCGGAGGCCTGCTTGAACAGGTACTCGGCGTCCCGCGGGCGTCACGGGAGCCGGGCTCAGGGTGGGGTCAGCGGTGGGTGATCCACCAGATGGATCGGGGCGGTGGCCAGAGCCGCTGACCAGCATCAAGGCGCACCGCCGAGCACGAAAGGAGTGACCGTGCCACCCCCACGGCCAAACGAAAAGGATGATCAGGTGGAAAACGCCGCGAAGACGAGTAGTTCACCCAACTCGACCAAGACCTGAGCCATCGAGGTCGGTGATCACGAAACGGGCGGCCGTTGCCCCACTGCGTCGGCAACGACGGCGCGATCCGCTCCCACGTCTGGTCCGACAACACCTGATCACGGGTCACGCGCCCAGCTCAGCGCCTCACCGGGGGAGTACGCCCCAGTTGACGGCACAGCCATGCCACTCGAGCCGCGATGGCGTCCTGCGAGAGCACGGCATGGGGAACCACGACGTCGAACCCGGCCCCCCGCTCGGGTCCGCGTCACCAGCCGCAAAGTAACTCTGAGTAACTGATACTGCGCGGTTGGCCATAGGTTCCGTCGTGGGCCGGCCGCAAAGTAGCAAAGCGTTATGTCTCCGGCGCGTTGCGTCGCTGTCACAAGTGCGACATACCAGGTAGCCGGATGGTTACAGCCCATGTTTCTCCTGACCTCTCGTTGGAGGTCAGGGAGAAGGGTGCGGGACATGCGACGCGAATGGGAGATAGAGGACCTGATCGAGTGCTGGACGCTGGATGAGGAGGAGCTGGCGCTGCTGGCGAACAAGTCCGGGGCGACTCGGCTCGGCTTTGGCCTGATGCTGAAGTTCTTCGAGCTCGAGGCGAGGTCTCCGCGCCGGGAGGATCTGCCTCGCCCAGCGGTGGAGTTCATGGCGGGGCAGGTCAAGGTGGACGCGGCGTTGTTCGCCTCCTACGACTGGTCCGGGCGCACGATCGAGTACCACCGCGCGCAGAACAGGAAGTTCCACGACTTCCGCAGCCGACGGTCGGCGATGAGGACAAGCTCGCCGACTGGCTGGCCACCAAGATCTGCCCGGTGGAGATGTCGCGGGATCGGCTGCGCGGGGCGCTGCTGGCGCGCTGCCGCGAAGACCGGATCGAGCCGCCGAAGACGACCCGGATCGAACGCGTGCTGGGCGCGGCCGAGGCGATGTTCGAGCGGAACTTCACCACCACGACCGTGCAGCGCTTGTCGCTGGAGTCGGTCGGCAAGCTGGAAGAGCTGATCGTCGCCGAAGCCGCCCCGGCGGGCGTCCCGGCCGGCGGACAGGACGCTCCGCAAGGGGACGGGCAGGCTCAGGCCGCCGCTGCGGCCAGTGGCGGCAGGCGCGCGTTCTTGCAGGAGCTGAAGGAGGACCCGGGGCCGCTGCAGTTGGAGACGCTGCTGGCCGAGATCGTGAAGCTGGAGCGGGTCAAGGCGGTCGGTCTGCCGGCGGCGTTGTTCGAGGGGGTTTCGGAGAAGGTCGTGGCGGGCTGGCGGGCCCGGGCGATGAAGATGTACCCGTCCGATTTCGAGGCGGCGGCGCCGCCGGTGCGCCTTACCGTGCTGGCCGCTTTGTGCCAGGTGCGGCAGGCGGAGCTGATCGACGGGCTGGTGGAGCTGCTGATCCAGCTCGTGCACAAGATCAGTGTGCGGGCGGAGCAGAAGGTCGAGGGGGAGCTCAACGCCGAGTTCCGGCGGGTGCAGGGCAAGAACGGGATCTTGGTGAAGCTCGCCACGGCGGCGCTGGAGCTGCCGGAGGAGATCGTCCGCAAGGCGCTGTATCCGGTGGTCGGTGAGCGGACGCTGGAAGACATCATCGCTGAGGCCAAGGCGAACGAGAAGGAGCTGCGTACGCGGGTGCGGACCAAGCTGCGCGGCTCCTACTCCCACCACTATCGGCGCGGCCTGCCCAAGCTGCTCAAGGCGGTGCGGTTCCGCTCCAGCAACGACACCTTCAAACCGGTGATGGACGCCCTGGACCTGCTAAAACGCTACGACGGTTCCGACGCCGACTTCTACGCCGCCGCCGAGGCGGTGCCGCTGGAGCACGTGGTGCCCGACGACTGGCGCGACGCGGTCCTCGACCTCGACAGCGACCTGGTGGAGCGGATCCCATACGAGCTGTGTGTGCTGGTGGCGCTGCGCAAGGCCATCCGGCGCCGTGAGATTTGGGTCGAGGGCGCCAACACCTGGCGCAATCCCGACGAGGACCTGCCCGCCGACTTTGAGGACAACCGGGATGTGCACTACGAGGCGCTGTCCAAGCCCCGCGACCCGGCCGACTTCATCGCCGACCTGCAAAAGCGCACGTGGCGGCGCTGGACCGGCTGAACAAGGGGCTGAAGAAGGCCACCACGGGCGGGGTGAGCATCACCCGGAGGAAGGGCGAGCCGTGGATCAGCGTGTCGCCCCTGGGCAAGCAGGTCGAGCCGGAGAACCTGGAGGCGCTGAAGGAGGAGATCGCCCGCCGGTGGGGTGTGATCGACCTGCTGGACTTGATCAAGAACGTCGACCACGCCACGCAGTTCACCGGCGAGTTCACCTCGGTGGCCTCGCGCACGGTGACCGACGTCGAGGTGTTGCGCCGCCGGCTGCTGCTGTGCACCTTCGGGCTCGGCACGAACATGGGAATCAAACGGGTCGCCGACGGCACCGCGGCGATCGAGGGGATGGAGGCCGACACCGAGGCGGCGCTGCGCCGTACCCGCCGGCTGTTCGTCAACCGCGACAACCTGCGAGCCGCGATCCGCACAGTGGTCAACAAGACGCTGGAGGTACGCGATATCTGGCTGTGGGGGCCGGGTACGGCGTGCGCGTCGGACTCGCGCAAGTTCGGCTCGTGGTCGGCGAACTTCATGACCGAATGGCACCAACGATACGGCGGCGCCGGGATCATGGTGTACTGGCACGTAGAACGCAAGAATGTCTGCATCTATAGCCAAGTCAGATCAACAACGGACTCCGAGGTCGCCTCGATGATCGAGGGCCTGCTTCGGCATCTGACCAGTGCGGAGATCGACCGCCAGTACACCGATACGCACGGTGCTTCGATCGTGGGCTTTGCGTTCTCGCACTTGCTGGACTTCAAGCTGCTGCCCTGGCTGAAGAACATCGGCTCGGCCCGCCTGTATCGGCCGGGGCTGGCCGAGGGCGAGGCCTGGCCGCGGTTGGAGGGCGTGCTGTCGGGCAAGGCCATCGACTGGGAATTGGTCGCCAACCAGTACGACCAGATGATCAAGTACGCGACGGCGCTGCGGCTGGGCACCGCCGAGGCCCATCAGATGCTGCGCCGCTTCACCCGCGGCGGCCCCAAGCACCCCACCTACCGGGCCATTGAGGAACTCGGCCGGGTGATCCGCACCGTCTTCATATCAGTTACGTGGAATCAGACTGGGAGAGCGATCATGCTCTCCACGGTCTCACCACGAACTGAGGAGAAGCGTTGCCCCCCGTTGTACTTGAGGAGAAGTGGCCCGTTCTGGGTCGGCATGAGCAGGCGATCGGCTGGTTGCGGATTTGGACCGATCTGGGCAGGGCGCCCCGGACGATCGACGCGTACGCTCGCGGTCTGGCGGAGTACCTGGACCGGTGCGAGCGGGAGGGCATCGACCCGGTGCAGGCGACCCGGGAGCATGTCGCGGGCCACGTGCGGGAGCCCAGCACGCGGCCGAGTCACCGCGGCGCCAATGTCGTGTCGATTGACTCCGGGTCGGGGCTGGCCAATGCCACGATCCAGCAGCGGCTGGTGCCGGTCCGGCTGTTCTACGACTTCCTCATCGAGGAGGGCGTGCGCGACTCGAACCCCGTCGGGCGCGGGCGCTACACACCCGGACGGCGGTTCGGCGGTTATCAGCGCGGCTTGGTGCCGCGGCTGACCAAACTGCCCTGGATCCCCACCGACGCCGAGTGGCTGGCCTTCCTGGAGGTCGCCAAGGACGAGCCGTCTCGGAATCGGGTCATGCTGGCGCTGGCCTACGACTCCGCGCTGCGTCGCGAGGAGCTGTGCGCGTTGCGCACCGATGACCTCGACCCAGGACACCGCATGGTGCGGGTTCGGGCCGAGACCACCAAGAATCGGTACGAGCGGGTGGTGCCCTACTCGGCCTCGACGGGGGTGCTGCTGGCAGGCTATCTGCGGCACCGGGCGATGATCAGCCGGGCCCGCGGCCCGTTGTTCCTGTCGGAGTCGCGGCGCAACCAGGGGCAGCCGTTGACGTTGTGGAGCTGGTCGAAGATCGTGCGCCGGCTCGCCGTGGCCGCTGACCTGCCCCGCTTTGCCACGCACACGACTCGGCACCTGTGCCTGACCGATCTGGCCCGCATGGGCTGGGAGCTGCACACGATCGCTTCTTTCGCCGGTCACCGGTCGACCGAGTCGACGATGAAGTACATCCATCTGTCAGGCCGGGACCTCGCCGACAAGCTGGCCAAGGGCATGGAGCAGATCCACGCTTGGAGGATCGCGCAACTCGCCCAGCTCGCGACCGACTCCTCGGCGGGCAACGCGTGAGCGCCGCGCTCTCTGCGGCCGGCATCGGTCCGGCCGCGGCCCGCACCTGGCCATGGCCCATCGACCCCAGCCGCTACAACCGTCGGGCCGAACTGACCACGCAGGAGCTTCAAGCGCTGCGGGAGCTGGACTGGCAGGTCCGGCGGCGCCGGTGCTACGACCCGGACCTGCCGCAGTGGCGCGTCATCGGCAGGCTCCTCCTGCCGTTGGACGATGCGCGGGCAGCCCTGGGCTGGTGCCCTGACACCCCAGCGCACCGACGGTCGGTGACCGACGCGATCGGTCTGGTCCTCCGCCGCTGCCTCGAGGAGGAGACCTCGTTTTGGGCTTGGTCGGCCGAGACCTGGTTCGAGCTGATCGCGCCCGGCCACCTCGAGTTCGAGGCCGCCTGGCCCGGCTGGATCGACGGGACGGTCCGCCCTTACGTGGCCGCGTTCGCCTACCTGCTCGGCGACTTCACCGGCTTCCACCGGATCGGCCACTTCAACCGCCGCTCGCTGGCCTGGCGGATCTTCGGCAAGGACGTCGTCGAGGACGCCGTCGATCAGGTCGCCGACACCTTGCAGGGATGGGGTTGCCACCCCTCCGACGGAGCGGTCGGGCAGTTCCGGACGGTCTTGATCCAAGCGATGCTGGTCAACCGCAGCCCGCTCCTGCAGGACATGACCAGCGAAGCCCTCGCCCGAATCCGCGAAGCTCCCGGCACCACGCCCCACCACCGGCGGGGCCACTTTCGGGGCCTACACAAGGCCCTGTTCGCGCTCGGCCACGCAGGCCCGCCACCCAAGCCGATTCACGCGGTGACGCCCGACATCGGCGGCGTCCCCGACGCATGGGTGGAGATGATCGAACGCTGGCATGCCACCTCCACGCTGTCTCCCAAGGTCAGGGGCACCTATCGGACTATCATGGCCAAGGCGGCACGATGGCTCGCGGCAGAGCATCCCAACGTGATCGAGCCCGGCCAGTTGACTCGGGAGATCTGCGCTGCGTGGGTTGCGGCCATCGACCGGATGACGGTGGGTGACTACGTCCAACGCCAGGCCGGCCTTGAACGACACGGCGGAAAACCGCTGTCTCCCCAGACCAAGGCCGGCTATCTGAGCGCCACCCGCGCCTTCTTCCGGGACGCTCAGGAGTGGGGTTGGATCGTGCGTCGCTTCGACCCGGCCCGCGCCCTGGCCACCCCCAGAAGCATCGCGGCCCTGCTCGCGCCCAACCCCCGCGTCATCGCCGACGACATCTGGGCCAAGCTCCTCTGAGCCGGGCTCAACCTCGAACCCGAGGACTGTCCGACCAACACCTACGGGCTGGGCTACCCGATGGAGCTGATCCGAGCGGTCACGCTCACCTGGCTGTTCGGCGGCCTGCGCAGTGACGAGATCTCCCGGCTGCGCGTCGGATGCATCCGATGGCAGCACGACGGCGTCCCGATCTCCGCCGACGCACGTGACGTGCTGGCCACCGAGGCGGTCTGCCTCCTGGACGTCCCCACGCACAAGACCGGCACCGCGTTCACCAAACCCGTCGACCCGCTGCTCGGCCAGGCGATCGAGGCGTGGCAGACCGTCCGGCCCCAGCAGCCGGCCATGCTGGACCGCAAGACCTCTGAGCAGGTCCACTTCCTGTTCGCCCACCGCGCCAAGCGCATGGCCAAGACCTACATCAACAGCGCGGTCATCCCCTCCCTCTGCCGGAAGGCCGGAGTGCCGAGCACCGACGTCCGCGGCAACATCACCAGCCACCGGGCCCGCTCCACCATCGCCACGCAGCTCTACAACGCCAAGGAGCCGATGACCCTGTTCGAGCTTCAGGCCTGGCTCGGGCACAAGTCAGCCGACACCACCCAGCACTACGCCAAGATCACCCCGAACACATTGTCCAAGGCCTACCGCGACGCGGGCTACTTCGAACGCAACGTCCGAACCATCGAGGTCCTGGTCGACCGGGAAGCCGTCGAGAACGGGGCCGCGGCCGCCGGCGAGCCGTGGCAGTACTACGACCTGGGACACGGGTTCTGCAACTACACCTTCTTCGAGCAGTGCCAGCACCGGATGGCCTGCGCCAAATGCGACTTCTACACCCCGAAGGACTCCTCCAAGGCGCTGCTGCTGGAGGCCAAGGACAACCTGCAACACATGCTTGCCGCCATCCCCCTCACCGACGACGAACGCGCCGCGGTCGACGACGGCCAGGCTGCCCTGGACCGGCTGCTCGGCCAACTCGCCGACATCCCCACCCCCGCCGGGCCCACACCCCGGCACATCAGTGCCCCGGCCCAGGCGACCCTGCTGCCGGTCATCGAGATCAACCGGAGGCCGACCCAGTCAGGCCGCGCCGCAGCCGAGTGGGTGCCGCACCGACTCCGGGTGGGCGTCGCCGACCTCGATGCTGTTCTCATCAAGAGCGTTGGCGATATGGAAGCGGCCAGTGTTGTCGAACACGAACTCCACAGCGAGGGTGCCAGCCGCCATATCGCGACGTGATGGCCGCCACTCAAGCAGCGCCACCTCGCGCAGCTCCTGGCCGATGAACGGCTCAAGCTGTTCATCGGCTCCGGACCACGCCGGAGTCAGCTCGAACCACTCCCAGCCGGCGATCGCAGCCGTCGTGTCGATGGTGTTCCAGCCGATCGACAGCTCATCGAACTTCGAGTGGCTGATCTCTACCTGGACGCCGTTGAAGTCCAGGACGACGGGGCAGTCGGCATACCAGTCCCCGTCCTCGACGAAACGCACGAGCGCGAACCCGGTCAGACACCGGCCGACCAGCGCGGCCAGGCCCGGTCCGTGTTCCTCGCTGATGGCTTTGAGCCCGACGAGGAAGGTCGGCTCGAAGCCGGAGATACCCATCACGACAGGCGATTGTCCAGGTTCATCGCGAAACCGGCCAGCCGATATCCACTGCCGAGCCGCAGGGCCACGCTTGACAAATCAGATTCCACATAATCGCCCGCTACTTATATGACCGCGACCTGCAGCGAGAGATCGAGGAAGGGCTGAACGTGGTCGAGGCGTGGAATCGCGCCAACTCGGTGATCTGCTACGGCCGCGGGGGAGAGATTTCCACCAACCGGCGCGACGAGGTGGAGATGACCGCGCTATGTCTTAGGATCTTGCAGGCCTCGCTCGTCATGGTGAATGTTCTGATGCTGCAAGACGTTCTCGCCGAACCCGAATGGGCCGCGCTGCTCACACCGATCGACCGGCGCGGACTGACCCCCGCTGTTCTGGCTGCACGTCCGCCCCTACGGCGAGGTGCGTCTCGACCTGAGCGCCCGGTTGAGCATCGGTTCTCTCGGCTCGTTCGGTGGCGCATGACAGATATGGCTTGCTGATCATGTCGAGAATCGGTCGTTATCTTGACCCGGTAGCTGGCCCAGTTCTCTGTCCTGTACTGGCTCGTCGACGGCGCTGTCTTCGCCGGGACGTCGAGGTTGAGCTCGGTCTGCACCAGATATCCGGTGAGCAGATAGCGCTCGGTGCGGCCCCCGCCCTACTACCGCACCGAGCGCTATTCTTCGCGACCTCGGGACTGTACGCAATCAACCTGAAGAGCGGGGTGTGAAGGACAGTAGGTCGCCGGGCTGGCAGCCGAGAACCTCGCAGATCTTGCTCAGCGTCGAGAACCGGATCGCCTTGGCGCGGTTGTTCTTGAGGATCGACAGGTTCACGTTGGTGATCCCCACCTTGTCGGCCAGCTCGACCACTGTCATGCCGCGCTCTTCGAGCAATCGATCCAGATGTACCTCGATGGCGTGCTCGGGGTTTTCGGCGGGCGACATCAGACAGTTCCTTCGAGTTCCTCGCGCATGTGCGCGCCGACGCGGACGACCTTGGACATCACGACAAGCCCGAGCCCGGCGATCAGGGACGCCCATGGAAAGGCCCAGCCGTACAAAGCCATCCACCCCACCTCCCTGACGGTCCCGGCCACCATCGACACGGCCAGGCCGGTCTCGACGATGGTGGTGTAGAGCGACGCCGCGACTGTGCCGACCATAAGAGACACGCCGAGGAACCGCAGCTTGCGGACGACCACCTCATCGAAACCGCTGTCCTGTCGTGCGTCTCTGATCAGCCGGTCGAGGAGGAAGAGCGCGATGAGCAATGCGAGCGCGGTGGCGAACCGCGAGGTCTGGTAGAGCACCTGTGTGCCGAGGCTGGAGTCGTCCTTACAGATCTGAGGCAGCGGGTAGGCGAAGTCGACTCCCTTCTCCACGGGATAGGGGTTGTCGTCGACGCCGCTGCTCCCCGCCATGGCCTTTCGGCTTTGAGGGTCCTCGGCGAAGTTTCCCTCCACGTCGAGGATGCTCGGTGATGGCACACACACCAGACTTTGGACGCCGCGGGAACCGAAGGCGTTCTCTCCACCGGTCAAGGCTGCACGCCCGACTTCGTAGGCCATCGTCACGGCGAACAGCACCAGGAGAAGGCGGACGACGATCGCCGTCCACTTCAGGGGGGTGGATCTGTCGAGGGGCACGGCACGGCTCCATATCGTTGTCCGATATTATCGTTTGTCGATGATATCGAGGAACGATAAAGCGTCAAGTGGGGTCCTGATCGAGCAGGTTGTCCCGATGCGGACCCCCGAGCCCCGGGTCCCGGGCGGCCTGCTCTGGCCACTCCAGCGGCGTTGTTTGCCCCACCGTCACTCGCCATTACTGATCATGTCGAGATACGTTCGATTCTCAACACCCTGGCGAGAGTCCTCTTCGCGATCCGCCGACGGGCAGCCAGAGTGAACTTAGATTCGAACGATCAACGCAACACTGCAAGTGGATGGGTGGATCGTGGCTCGGATGGGTCGGCCGGGGATGTCGGACGCGATGAAAGAGGACTTGTGGCGGCGGTGGCGCGCGGGTGAGTCAATCAGCGTGATCTCTCGGGCACTGGGCAAGCCTCCGGGGTCGGTTTTCACGGTGCTGAAGCACCATGGCGGCATCGCGCCGGCCGCGCGGGTGCGCCGGGCCGACCGATTGAGCGCCGAGGAGCGGGAATCGATCTCCCGCGGCCTGGAGGCAGGAGCCTCACTACGGTCGATCGCCGTGTCGATCGGCCGCCCGGCATCCACGGTGAGCCGGGAGGTGCCCGCAACGGCGGCCGAGCGAAGTACCGTGGGATCGCTGCCGAGCAACGCGCCCAAGAGCAGGCACGCCGTCCGAAACCGTCCGCCCTGCAGGACAACCCAGTGCTGCGCCGGCTGGTGATCGAACTCCTCGACAACGAGTGGTCCCCGGAGCAGATCGTGGGACATCTGCGGCTGACGCACGCCGGCAACCCGCTCATGCGGATCAGCCACGAAAGCATCTACCGCGCGATCTACACAACCCGGTGGAAGCTGATCCCGCGTGAGCTGTGCACCAAGCTGCGCACGCGCCGTCCCATCCGCAAGAACAAGAAGAACACGGTCAAGGGCCAGTGGCGTTCCCAGATCACCGGGGCACAACCGATCGAGGAACGGCCTGAGGCAGCCGACGCCCGGACCGAGCTCGGCCACCTCGAAGGCGACCTCATCGTCGGAGCCAAAAACAGCCAGATCGCGACGCTGGTCGACCGCAAGTCCTGCTACCTGACCATGGTCGCGCTACCCAGCCGTCACACCACGACGGTCATCCCCGCCCTGCAGCAGGCGTTCGCACGGATGGATGCTCGCCTACGCAGCACTCTGACCTGGGACCGCGGCATGGAACTCGCCGGCCACCAGCTGCTCACCGAAGCGACCGGCATCGACGTCTTCTTCGCGGCACCGCGCAGCCCATGACAGCGGGGCACGAACGAGAACACCGACAAGCTAATCCGGCAGTACTTACCGAAGGGCACCGATCTGAGCCTGTACAGCCAAGCCGACCTTGACGCCCTCGCAGCCCGGCTGAACAACCGTCCCCGCAAGTGCCTCGGCTACCGAACCCCGGCCCAATGTGTTGCCTTGACTCTTTGAATCTAAGGCATGTAGCCGAGTTCGTCGATGCACAGCAGGTCGACGCGGCCGTAGCGGGCGATGGTCTTCGCCAGCGTCATCTCGTCGGCGGCCTCGACGAGCTCGTTGGCAAGCTGGGTCGCCAGGGTGTACTTGACCCGGTAGCCGGCCATGGCGGCCTCGGTGCCGAGTGCGATCAGCAGATGGGACTTGTCGGTGCCGGAGTCCCCGATCAGACACAGCGGCTGTCCCTTCTGGACCCATTCGCACTTGGCGAGGGTGTGGATCACGGCGGGATCGATGTTGGGGTTGGCGTCGAGGTCGAAGGCCCGCAGGGACTTCTCGCGGGGGAACTTGGCGGCCTTGATCCGGCGTTCGGACCGGCGTCGGGCGCGATCGTCGCACTCGGCAAGCAATAGTTCGGCGAGGAACCCGCGGTAAGACATCTGCTCACGCCCTGCCCGGTCGGCGTAGTCGGTGAAGGAGTTGCGGATGGTGGGCATTCGCAGCATCCGGCACGCTTGGTCGATCGCGGCGTCGGCTGCTTCTTCGGTCATTCCACGGCGCTTGGTGGTCACGGTGCGGCTCCTTCGTTCGGGGTGTCACGTCGGCTGGCCAACAGCTGGTCGTACTTCTCCACGCTCGGCAGCGGCCGAGTGTCGGCCGGGATGTGGGCGCGGAGCCGGCGCTCGGTCAGCGATCACACGGCAGGGATCTCGCCTTCTCCGCGTGCCCTGTCGCCGCTCATCAGGGACTGGTGGTCCGCTGTCGTGTCGTCGGCTCCGCCATCTGCTGTGTCGTTGTACTTGCGCGCTTCCAACGCGACAGCGTCCGCGGTGAGCGCGCCTGCACGCAGCGCCGTCGCGAGTCCGGCGACGACGTGGTCGTGTGGAAGGTGCCGGTGCAGCATCAGGACCTCAATGAGGGCACGGGTGCCGTCGGCGTCACCGTGGGCCTTGCAGGCCGCGGCCCACCAGGCGTCGTGAACGGGCGTGAACCGCCCGGATGCCCTGGCCTGCTCCAGCGCTTTCGCACCGGGTAGCACGCCCGGTTTGCGGAGGAGGACCTCGAGATAGTGGTCCAGGTCGACCCGGGTCGAGCCCTTGGTCATGAGCCGTTCGTGGCGGGCGATCTCGGTCCTGCCGTCGAACACGACCAGGTCGCTGGCGTTCAGGAGCACCCGGGCTTGACGGCCGACCATGCGCGCGGGCACGGAGTACTTGTTCATCCGGACCGTGACCTGGGCGTACCGGTCCACGCGCGGGGTGAACCAGCGGCCGGTCTCGAACGGCTCGGTCGGAAGGGGCGCGAGGAGTGGCTGTTCGGTGGCGAAGTGTTCCCCGACCGTGCGGGCGCGGGACCCGATCCGCCGGGCGTCGTCGGCTTCGTCCCAGGCGTCGACCATAGCGTTGAGCTCGTCTAGGGAGTCGACTTCTGGGATGGGGACGAGGTGGTTGCGTCGGAACCAGCCGATCTGCCCCTCGACGCCGCCCTTCTCGTGCGCACCTTGGATTCGGGCTGGCAATAGAAGGCTTCGATGCCGTAGTGGGAACGGACGGCGGTCCACCTGTCGGCCTCGACCCGCTGGCGGGAGAACCCGATCACGCTCGCGACGGCGGCCTTGAGGTTGTCGTAGCGGATCTTCCCGGTCGGCACCCCGCCGAGCACGTTGAAGGCGTGGACGTGACCCTCGAAGAAGGCTTCCTGCCAGCCGAGGCACTGACCCTGTGCACGGCCTTGCCCGAGCAGGAGAGCCGAAGGCTGAACAGCGCGCAGGTTACGAGCTCGCCGCGCAGGCGGATGGCGACGTCGCCGAAGTCAACCTCGGCCTCGCGGCCCGGGAGGTGCTCTTGCGGGATGAACGCGTTGGCAGGTTCCCGTCCGACCTCGACGCGAATCTCACGGCGTCGGGTGGCGACGTACTCGCGGACCATCCAGTACGACACCACCCCGGCCCCGTCATGTTCGTCAAGCAGTCGATCGAAGATCCGCTTCGCCGTGTGTCGCTGCTTCCGCGGCGCGTCGAGGTCCGAGCGCAGCCAGTCGTCGATCACCACTCGGTACGCGTCAAGCCGTGAGCCGCGTTTGGGCGGTTGCTTTCTCTCCTTCGGCCATGCAGATTCCAGCGCCGCCGTCACGGTTCGGAAGCCGACGCCGTGCTTGCGCTGCAGCGCGCGGTTGGACATCCCAGATCGGGCATCCCCTCGGATCGCCGCGTACAGGTCGACCCGGGAACGCGGCTGCGTCATCGGTGGCACTCCTGACGTGAGCACGCCGTGGGCACGACTTTCGGCACCGGGCCACCGCCCGGGAACGGTGACCGCATGCGACCACAGCCCGGAATCACTGGCCCTGCCGAGGTGCCTGGTCATGTGCTGCGCAGGGCTTCGGTGGGCGGTACTGAGGCGGCCCGGAGTGCGGGGTACGACCGACGACGGAGCCGATGAGCCGCGAGTAGGCCAGGTCGAGTCCCACTGAAGCCCAGGTCAGTACGACGGCCCGGCCTTGCGTGGCGACGAAGACGTTGGTGACGAGCACGCCCAGGATCAGGCCTGTGATGCCGCCGACGACATCAACCTCGGCACCACCTGTCCGCCCCGTGTCCCTGGCGCGACGAAGATCTGCTTGCGCGGTGCCTCATCGGTCTTCCCGCACCACCTCGCGGGCCTCTCAGTGTTCGCTGCTGAAGAACCGTAGCAATAGTGGGCCGATGGTCTGTGGGTCGACGACGTGATCCGGCCCGTCGAGGGTCTCCCGTTGAGCGTGGGGTAGTAGGTCTGCAAGCTCGTCGGCTGCGCGGTCGAAGAAGTCCGAGGGCAGGCCTGCCATGTAGGGGACCGTGATCGGTCCTCCGGTGGTGACCAGGACCGGTTGGGTGACCGTTGCCAGTCGATCGGTCGGCAATTGGTAGCGGTTGTGGAAGACGCTGTCGTGGACCAGCGTGGGCGCGAGGGCGACCGAATCCGCCCAATGCGACGTCTGCTTGCCTGCCGCTTTCCTGGCCGCGATGTTGTCGTCGGAAGCGCCGGACAGGCGCATGAACAGTTCGAGAACCTCCTCGTCTCGCCCGGCGTCGAAGGCGCGTCGGGTGTCCGCGATGTACTCCTCGAATCGCGGGCGTATGTCGTCCCCGACCGCGTAGGGCACCTCCCACACGGCGATCGTGTCGATGGCTGACCCGGCCGCGGCGGCTTCCAGCGCCAGCGCGCCACCAGAGGACGCCCCGAACAGGTGTGCCGAGCCACCCGCCTCCGCGATCAACGCATCCAGGTCCTCGATCTCTCTTTCCACGGCGTAGGGCTCGGTGAAGCCGCTCGCGCCGCGTCCCCGACGGGCATAGTTGTAGACCGTGAAGTGCTCGGCGAGAGCAGGTACCAAGGGAGCGTTCTCGGCTCCGTCGTCCAGCGCGCCGCCTACCAGGACGACAGCCGGGCCGCTTCCCTTCCGGTCGTAGGCGATGGTGGTGCCATCGTTTGATGTCACGCGAAAGTCCATCTCGTTCATCTCACATCTCCGTTCGAGAGGTTTGTCTCAGCGCCTGAGCAGCGTGCCGACGACGGCCTCGGTGCGCGACCACCGCGCCCTTGCGATCACGGCCGCCACGACGAGACAGGCGAGCGGCAGCCAAGGGCTCTGCTCGAGCACGAACTGATCGGTGATGACAGCACCGGTCAGCAATGCCGCCAACCCGAGACTGGCCAGGCCCGCCAGAGCCGGGATCAGGAGTCCAACCCCTCCCGCGACCTCCAGCGCTCCGACCAGGTACCGGAGCCACTGGCCAGCCCCGATGTCGGCGAACATGTCCACCATGACCGGGTCGCCGGCGAGCTTCGAGATTCCGCCGCCGGCGATTATCGCCGCCAGCACGACTTGCAGAATCCAGACCCCGATGCTGCTCGCCCGCCCGGGCGTGTGCGCAACGGTTTCCGAGTTGTTCTTGGGGATGGTGCTCATTCGGCTCTCCTTGTCGTGTCCGGGCCTGGTACCGGTGATGGCGTTGGCCGAGTGGGCCGGGTTGTCGGAGTTGATGTCGACCAAGTGCTCGCGGTAGCGGGATCTATTTCTTGTTGCGGTAGAGGACCATGGTGATGGGACCGAAGACCGCGAGGAGAAGTACGGACGAGACGAGCACCCAGCCGATTTCCCCGGCGGGCACCGAGCCGTGCATCAGGCCGCGTACCACGGTCGCCAGGTGGCTGATCGGGTTGACCTCGACGACCGCCTGCATCCACCCGGGCATCGTCTTCGGGTCCACGAAGATGTTGCTCACGAACGTCAGCGGGAACATCACCATCATGCTGACCCCCGCCACCGAGTTCGGCGTGCGCAGGATCAGGCTGAGCATCGTCCACAGCCACGACAGGCAGAACGAGAACACCAGCAGCAGCGCGACCGACAGCACCACGCCGACGGCGCCACCCTCCGGCCGGAACCCTAGGACCAGTCCGAGCGTGATCACGATCGCCGACCCGATCGAGTAGCGCATCACATCGCCGAGCAGGGCGCCGACCAGCGGTGACGGTCGCCACACCGGAAGTGACCTGAACCTGTCGAACACCCCCTTCTGGATGTCGGTGTTCAGCGTTATGCCGGTGTTCATGGTGATCATGACGTTCGCCTGCACCAGGATGCCCGGCAGCAGGAACTGCAGGTACTCCTGAGTCGACCCGGCGAGCGCGCCACCGAACAGGTAGGTGAACATCAGCGTGAACATGATCGGGAACATGGTCACGTCGACGAGCTGCTCGGGCACGTGTTTGATCTTCAGCAAAGCGCGCCAGCCGAACGTCAGCGAGGTGAGCACCGGGCCGGGGCGCGACGGCCGCTCGCCGGCCAACAGCACACTGCGCAGCGCGTCCTCGGTGACCGGCGCCGACGCCTGTTCCGCGGTCGTGGTATTCATGCGGCATCCTCCTCGGCGGCGTGTCCGGTCAGGGTGAGGAACACCTCGTCCAGGCTCGGCTGACCGAGCGCGAACTCGGTGACGTCGATGCCGCTGCGGGACAGCTCGGCCAGGGCGCGGGCGACCCGCTCGGGGTCGGAGATCCGCGCGGACAGCGCGGCCGGGTCGGCGGACGGCTCGGCCGGCACCTCGAGGACGCCGGCGAGGACCCGTTCGGCCTCGGCCCGCTGCTCGGGCGCACGTAGCCGTACGTGCAGAGAGCCGGCACCGACCGATGCCTTGAGCTCGCCACTCGAGCCCTCGGCGATCACCTTCCCGTGGTCGATCACCGCGATCCGGTCGGCCAGCTGGTCGGCCTCGTCGAGGTACTGCGTGGTCAGCAACACGGTGGCGCCCTCGGCGACCATGCCCCTGACGATCTCCCAGACCTGGTTCCTGCTGCGCGGGTCGAGCCCGGTCGTGGGCTCGTCGAGGAAGATCAGTTCGGGGGTGACGACCAGGCTCGCCGCGATGTCGATGCGCCTGCGCATCCCGCCGGAGTACTTCTTCACCGGCCGGTCGGCCGCCTCGGCAAGACCGAACGCGTCGAGCAGGTCGGCCGCCCGCTCCCTGCCTCGGCGGCGTGAGTAGCCGAGCAACCTGGCGAGCAGCAACAGGTTCTCCACCCCGGTGAGGTCCTCGTCGACCGACGCGAACTGCCCGGTGAGGCCCACCCTGCTCTGCACCGCCCGGGCGTCACGCACGACGTCGTAACCGAGCACTTGCGCCTCTCCGGCATCGGGGCGCAGGAGCGTGGCCAGCATGCGGATCGTCGTGGTCTTGCCCGCCCCGTTCGGACCGAGCACGCCGTACACGCCACCGGCGCTCACGGCCAGATCCACACCGGCGACCGCGTGGGTCTTGCCGAAGCTCTTCTTCAACCCTCTCGTCTCGATCGCGAGCTTTCCCATGGGTTCGAGTCCTTCTCTCGGTGTTGCGAACGGATTGGTTGAGCTAGTCAAGTTTGACTACTTGGCCAGAGTGCACGAGGAGGAAGCGTCTAGTCAAGGTTGATTAGAAGCGCATCTTGAGGGGATCGGGGACCGTTCGCCACGAACCCGGATCATCGGCCATGGTGTAGGCGCCCTCAGACAGTCGTTTGCTCAGGTTCTTCGCCCACTCCAGTTCGGTGCGTGCGTGTCCCGCCCACAGTTCGGCCTGATCGCGGACGTGTTCGGGAATGTCGGGGTTCGGGTTCTCCCGCCACTTGGCCTGCTCTACGAGCTCCGCTTCCAGGCGCGCGACCCGCTCGTTAACGTGCGCGATGGCATCTGTCCTGGTCAGCATGGGCAACATGGCGATGGACGCGTCGAGCATGGTGGGGTCATGGGTGCGCCGCAGACCGTCGCGGACCAGTTCGACTATCTCGTCACGTCCCCGAGCTGTCACGCGGTACAGAACGCGCTCCGGCCCGGAGTTGCCCGGCTCGGCGTGTTCGGTGAGGAGGCCATCAGCCGCCGCCTTCTTCAGCGCGTGATAAATCGAGCCGGGCTTGATCTTGGCCCAAATCTCCGCATGCCAGCTCTGCAGTTCGGACCGCACCTGGTATCCATGCGCGCCGCCGGAGAGGTGCACGATACCGAGCACCAGGAGCTTCGTCGCCGACATGCGCCCCCTCCGCTCAATCTGCTCGGACTCGCTCCGCTTGCGCCCGCCAGGGTGGTGTCAACTCCCACCAATACTAGGGTGCCCTCCTGGTCCGGGTGGTGTCAGCACTGACCTACAAACGGTGCTGGTGGAGACCTCCAAAGCCACAGCGGCGAACCTGGCGGGGTTCCCCAACGAAAGCGCGGGCGGGTACGAGACGGTGTATCCGCAGGCCAGAGTGATGGCGATCAGTGAGTGTGCCTCGCATGCGATCGTCGCGGCGGATGCCTCGGGCTGCTGGGACAGTGAGCAGACCCTCGCCTACTCGTTGTACGGACGGCTCACGCCCGAGCTGCTGCTGACCGCCGACCGCGGCTTCTGCAGCTTGTACCGCTTCATAACTCATCGCGTGGTGCTTGATCTGCGGCTTTGACCTCCACAGGCCCTACGGGCAAGATCGCAGTTCGTGTCGGTGCGTCTGCCGTATCTGAGCTTGATCCGGGTGTTCGGCTGGCTGGTGTTGCTGGGGCGTAGCCAGGCGTCCAAGGATGTCGAGATCATGGTGCTCCGCCACGAGGTTGCGGTGCTGAAGCGTCAGGTGGTGCGGCCGAAGCCGGACTGGGCCGATAGAGTGCTCCTGGCGGCCTTGGCCCGCGTTCTGCCGTCGGTGCTGCGCGCGCCTCGGCTGGTCACCCCAGGTACCCTCTTGGCCTGGCATTGTCGTTTGATCAAACGCTCCTGGACCTACCCCCACCGCACCGGCCGTCCCGGAACCAGTAAAGAGGCCCGGGATCTGGTCCTCCGCCTGGCCCGCGAGAACCCCAGATGGGGATACCGGCGGGTCCACGGTGAACTGGTTCAGCTCGGTCTGCAGGTCAGCTCGGCGACCGTGCGGCGGATCCTGCGTTCACACCGGCACAGTCCGGCGCCACGAACCTTCGACACCACTTGGCGGACGTTTCTACGGCTGCAAGCGAAGGGACTGCTCGCCTGTGACTTCTTCCACGTCGACACGGTCTTCCTGAAGCGCCTGTACGTGTTGTTCGTGATGGAGGTGGAAACGCGACGCGTGCACATCCTGGGCGTCACCACTCACCCCACAGGCGCCTGGACGGCTCAGCAGGCGAGAAATCTGCTTGTGGATCTCGGCCGTCAGGCAACGTCATTTCGGTTCCTCATTCGTGACCGGGACGCCAAGTTCACCGCCGCCTTCGACGAGATCTTCACCAGCCAGGGCATCACGGTGATGAAGACACCGCCACGAACGCCCCGAGCCAACTGCTACGCCGAACGCTGGATCCGCACCGTCCGAGCCGAATGCACCGACCGCATGCTGATCTACGACGAACGCCACTCTCGATCGGTCCTGAACGAGTACGTCGAGCACTACAACGCGCACCGCCCGCACCAGTCCCGCCGGCAACGCCCACCTGATCAAGACGAGGACGCCGTGGTGCCGCTGGAAGGCCGGGTTCAGCGCCGGAGGGTGCTCAGCGGAGCCATCAACGAGTACCACCGAGCCGCCTAGCTGTTCCGAAGAAACACCCAGCTCAGACCACATGCACCAGTTAAGAAGCGGTACAGGTGTAGGCGGCGAGCCGGTGCTCATCGAGGCCGACGCCGCCGTCGTCGACGGTGATCACAGCGCCGCGCTGTACCTGCCGGACCTCGACCTCGACCAGGGTGGTGGGCGGGGAACACGAGGTCGCGTTCGCCAGCAGTTCGGCCACCAGATGGATGAGCTGCTCCACCACCGAAGCTGCGGCGGCCAGGGTGCGGTCGCCGATCACCTTGACCCGGCGGTAGTCCACGATGCGGCCTGAGGCGGCGCGGACGACCTCGACGAACGCCATCGGGTCCGGCCACTGCTGACCCGGCCACTCGCGGCAGAGCACGGCCAGGCTCTGCGCCGCACGTGCTTGCTGGGCTGCGGCGTGGTCGATGCGCATCATCGTTTCCTGGACGAGTTCGTCGCTGATCCGGGCGTCGGCCAGGCGTGTGGCAGACTCCTGGATGCGATGAGCGGAGGGCTGTACGCGCCGGGCGAGAGCGACCGGAACCTGCCGCAGCGCCTCGCGGCGGTCGGCGTGCTGGGCATCACGTCGCGTGATCTCTTCCCTTACGACCTGCACCACGTCGTGGAGCGCCTCGGCGATGTCGTCCCCAGCCTGGGGCTCGGACGGCGCGTCTAGAATGGGAGCGCCACTGGCCACCGCGGCGATTCGCTCCTGCACCAGATGGGTGGTCAGGCGTTGCACGGCCGACGTTCTGTCGTCCCAGGCGTCGCGCCACTGCTGGTTGAGCTCGCGGGCCTCCTCACGAAGGGCGCTTTCACGCGGCTAGCGGACGTGCGCAGCCGTTGGTGCGCGATGTGCAGGCGTTTGAAGTCGGCGAGCACGCGTCGCTGTTCACGCTCTCGCAGCACGGTCAAGGCCAACACGGAGCCCACTCCACCTCGACAACCGACGGAGTGAACACCTCCGTCAACTCCCGCGCCGACACCGCCCGTGCGAACCTCGGGTACGCAGTCCGATCGATCGACGCCAACCCAGACCCCCGGAAGCCGCCACCAACCAGCGCGAACCAAGCGAGGCTAACGACCGGTGATCAACTGCGCGGCCCGTTTCTGCCGTATTCCGGTGGCACTCCTTGAGGAAGTCCTGGGCTGCCTGCGGAAGCTGCGGCGGAGCGCCGTCCCGAAGCTCGCCGCGCTTCGGGACGGGGACGTCATTCTTGCAACCGCGCCGCCGTCACCACCTGTTCCAGGTCAGTGGTTGCCCAAGTTATGCCACGGATGCGTGCACCCATCAGCGCAATCAAGCTCACGCCTACGGGCATCCGAGATCGATAGAAGTGCCAGCAATATCCTGAATGATTTTTCCATCTCGGCTTCAGGTAGATTCCCTATCTTAGCCAGCTTCTCACGGATTGGCCCACGGGAAATCAAGACAGCCGGAGTCGCCGTCGGCTTCACCCCTGCGCGGGCGATACTCTCCGCAGCATCCTCAGTTGCAGCCCTCGCCTGAAGAGCGTAAGAAGACAGCTCTCGAACCACGTCACGTTGCTCATCCAGCGGCAGCGTTTTGAACCAGTCAATCCCTTCCTGGAGTGGGCGGAGCCCTTGACTCAGTTCATTCAGGACGATAGATCGTTTGCTCATCACGGCTCCGGATCGAAGATGACGTGCGGGCGCTCAGGATCCAGGGTGGCATACCCCGGAGCATCCGGATTGTAATCCTGGAAGATGTCCTGCCCTCGTCTCCGGCCCTGCCAATCTCCGCCGATCCCTTCGGGGAGCGAGCTTGCAGCCCTGCCCCTTAGCCGGCCTGTCCTGCCGGACAATATGTAGTCCCAGTCCGAATCTGCCTTGGCGGTACCGCTTGCACGACTGCCTACCACTACAATCCGGGCCCCCATCCTATTCGCTGCGTTCTGGATGCGCCGGGCCTCGCTAGGGAGAATCCCCGCTTCCGCAGGAGTTTTGAGCCCGCACGGGCCACTGTTGTGCACCAGGACGGATGTCGTGCCTGCTTCCACATAGTACGTGTGCAGGTCGGCTACCGTCAGGTTGTGGACGCGCTGATCAGCAGCGGTCGACTTCTCGATCTCAGCAATCTTCAGATAGGTGCCTTGGCTGGTCTGCAGCCACTGCCCTGGCCGAAGCGTGCCTGCCTGCTCCCACTGCCGAGCGGTCGGCACCCAGAAGGGATGTGTGTCCGTGGCGGTGACGATGCCGGTCTCGCCGCCTTGGTCGCCGTCGCTGTCCACCGTCACCCGCACCAGATTCTTGACGCCTTCGCTGGTGATCGGAGTGATGACGGATTTCACCTCGTTCTTTCCTGTTTTTGGATCGGTCGCGACGACTTCATCGCCGGCCTCGATGTCTTCAATGGATTTCTTGGTTCCGTCTGCCATGAGGACTTTGGTGCCGGGAACAAAACTGCTGCAGGGCAACCCAGCCCTGATCCGCCCCTTCTTTGGCCCTACAAAGTCCAGCGGATTGTGGATGTTGCCATTTAATATGGCATCGGCCGGGCTGATGCCAGCCTTATCCAGCTTCCGATCAATCTCCTTCGCCTTCTCGCACATCTCCTTTGTGCTGTTCTTGCCACAGTACAAGCTCTCCTGAAAACCAGGTTTCCGGTTCTTCTCGGCTTCCTTCGCCGCTCTTCTCTCGGCCAATCCCTTCTTGTCCCGCGCTAGGGCAGAAAGCGCCTGGCCCTTCTCTCGCCGGCGGAAATTTCTCGCCGCCCTGCGTTCTCCGGCCATGTAGCTTTTGGTGATCTTTTTGCGTTCCTTCGCAGACTTTTTGCCCCAGTTCTTGTCATGCCACGGCCTGGGTTCTTCTCCGTCCGGATCCGAGAAACCAACAGGATTGTTGGCGGCGTAGCTGTAGGGGTTGGCCCATTCCGGCCGCTTCAAGCTGAGAACGGGGTCGGTGGAGATGAACCTGGCGATGGCCGGGTCGTAGTAGCGGGCGCCCAGGTAGGTGAGATCCGTGGAGGCGTCTTCGGTCTTGCCGAGGAAGCCGCGGTCAGTGAAGGGCAAGTCGTCGGCGCCGCGGCGTTGGCCGAAGGGCAGGTAGCGTTCGCGGCTGACGGTGCCGGTGGTGTCGTTGACGGCGAGCTGGGTGCTGCCGTGCGTGCCGGCGAGCAGCCAGGTGACACCACTGGCGTCGCGCATGGCGGCCAGGTCGCCGTCGGCGCTGCTGTAGTAGCGCTTGCCAGCCACGGAGCCGGCGGCCAGGCGCAGCTCCATGACCCCGAGGTAGAGGGTGGTCGTGCCGTCGGGGTCGCGCCGGATTAGGCGCTCACCGGCGGCGTCGTAGACCATGTCGGTCTGCCGGCCGTCGATGGTGGCCTGGGTAAGCTGGCCCAGCTGGTCCCAGGCGAAGGTGCCTTGCTTACCGCCGACGGTGCGGGCGGTGAGCTGGCCCTTGTTGTCATAGGCGTAGGTGTCGGTACCGCTCGGGCGGGCGATGCTGGTGACGGCGTTGGGACGGACGGCGGTGGCGCCGGCGGCGGGGTAGGTGTAGGTGGCCGTCTGGCCGTTGTGAGTCAGGCCGGTGAGGTTGCCGACCTTGTCATAGGCGTAGGCCTGGCTGTAGGGGTCCAATCCCAAGGCATCGCCGGTGCCGGTGCATGAGCTCGCGGTGGTGGTGTAGGCGGTCTTCAGCCGGAGCAGGCCGTCGTAGGTGAAGCATTCGGACTGGCCGTCGGTCTGGCCGGCGATGGCCGAGGCGGCGTCCAGCACGCGGGTGACGTTGCCGCCCAGGTTGTAGGTGTAGCGGTCGTCCTGGACGGTGTCAGGGGTGGATGTGTTGGCCTTGGTCTGGGTGGTGACCCTGGAGAGCCACTCGGTGGTGGCATCGCGCTGCAGGACGCGTTTGATCTGGCCGTTGCCGCCCAGCGAGCGGGTCTCGAGCTTGCCGGTGGCGGTGAAGGTGCTGTCCTTGACGTAGGTGAAGCCGCCCAGGTCGGATGTGGTGGCCTCGGTGAAACCGAGATCGGTGTAGCTGTGGGTGAGTTTCTCGGCCGGCAGGCCGCCCGCTGCGGGCATGCTCTGCTCGCGCAGGTTGCCGGCCGCGTCGTAGGCGGAGGTGAAGGTGTAGTCGCGGCCGAGACCGCCCTCGCCGGCTGGGATGGTGATGGTGGTGGTGGTGGGCCGGTAGTCGCTGTCGTAGGCGGTGACCGTCTCGGTGTAGGGCTGGCCGCCGGTGTAGCGGGTGGCGGCGCCGGGTTGCCCCTTGGCGACGGTGTCGTAGGTCCAGGCGGCGAGCCGGGTGCCGCTGTTCGGCTCGCCGGCCCACTGGCCGGTGCGGCGGCCCAGATCGTCGTAGACGGTGGAGACCTTCTGGCTCTTGCCGTCGATGGCCCAGATCTGCCGGCCCGCGGCGTCGTAGCCGAAGCTGGAGGCACCCGCGTCCGGATCCGAAGCGGCGGTGCGCCGGTCCAGCCAGTCATAGGTGTAGGTGCGGACGTTGCCGTTGGCGTCCGTCATCTTGGTCAGGTTGTCGTTGAGGTCGTAGCCGTAGAGGGTGTCGGCGTGGCTGGTCGCGTCTGACCATTCCTCGACCTTGACGACGCGGTCGAAAACATCGGTTACGGTGGCGGTCTTGCCGCCGACCGGCGGGGTGACCTCGGTGCGGTCGGTGCCGGGGTAGGCGGTGGTGGTCCGGCGCAGCTCGGTGCCCTGGTGGTAGGCGATGGACGCCACTTCGCGTTCCAGGCCGTCGTAGACGGTCTTGGTCCATTGCGGCAGGGTGACTGGCGCCGGGTTGAGCAGGCCGCTGCCCGGCTCGCCGCCGTTGTACACCGGTTCGCCGACCGCCTCGGTCAGGCCGCGCGCGTTGTAGGTGGTGGCCACGACGATCCGGCCACCGTCGGGACTGGGGGAGGCGGTCTGGTTCTCGCGGGGACGGCCGAGCCCGTCCTCATAACTGTGACTGGTCATCCACGTGGCCCCGCTGCCGGTGCCGGTCAGCAGTTGCTTGGCGGTGGTCTTGATCGGCGCGGTGGGCTGCCCAAGCCAGCCGTCCCAGGCGATCGCGTAGGCGACGGTGGCGCTGGGCGTGCCACCGTCGCGTGGCCGACCCGGCTCCCACAACGCGACGGCGCGGCCGATGCCGTCGTAGTCCAGCTCGGTGGTCTTGTTGTTGGCGTCGACCGACTTGGTGGGCTCGCCGAGGGTGTGCGAGAGGCTGGTGGTGGTGATGTAGCCGAGCGGGTCCTTGACCGTGATGCCGCCGGCGGGCCAGCCGACCGCCGGGGTGTAGGTGGTCGTGGTGGTCTTGCTGAGCGGGTCGGTCGCGCTCAGCGTCCGGCCGTAGTCGTCGAAGGTGGCCTTGCTGGTGGAGACGGTGCTCGCGCCCGCGTGCGCGCGGACCTCCGTGGGGTTGCCGTCGCTCGGCTTGTTCGTGGCCGGGTCGCTGCCCTGGTCGTACAGGGTGACGGTCCTACCAGCCAAGGTCCCTGCGGTGCAGTCGTCGCCGGAGCGTTTCTCCACCACGGACGGGAAGTTGACCAGCCACTGACCGGAGTCGGTGTTGCGCGCATACGTAATCTTGGTGCAGGAGTTGTCAGTGGTGACGCCGTCCTGGCCGTAGTCGTTGATCGTCTCTGGCAGACCGTCGGCGTTCGGGACGGTCTTCTCGTCGGTGTAGCGCCAGGTGCCGCCGGTGACCTTCTCCCGGGAGCGCTCGCGGGTCTGCACCACGTACGCCGGGTTCTGGCCGGCCCAGCCGGTGCCGGTGGACTTGAGCGTGTACTCCCAGCGGGTGGAGTCGATCTCGGTGTAGGCGCGCGGGCTGAGCGCGGTCATCTGCCAGGTCTGCTCCTGCAGCACCTGGCCCTGCAAGAGCGGCGCGTCGGTGACCGCGGTGCCGTCGAAGTCGGTGACCGTGCCACCGGTGCCGCGTAAGAAGGTCTTGGTGGTGACGCTGTAGCCGGCCGGGTCGCTGCCGGAGCCCTGGACGGTGCGGACCTGGCCGTAGCCGCGCCAGTCCGAACCGGCCGGTGCCAGCGCCGGCTCGGCGATCTGGACCGGGTTCGTCCAGCGCGGGCTGCCCAGGAATTCGTAGCTGTGGACCATGTCCGGCGAGCCGCCGACCATGTCCCGCTCGACGACCTTGGTGGCCAGCTGCTTGTAGAAGCGAGCCCAGGCCTCGTAGCCGCTCTCGGGTTCGCTGCCCATGTCGACCTGGTAGCAGTCGCCGACCTGGTCATTGTGATAATTGGAGCCGTCGCGACCCTTGCCGCCGCCGCATGTGTCGGCCTGCCCGTAGGTGACCTCGATCCGGCCGCCCATGCCGTTCTTGATGGCCGCGATCCGCGGCACCATCCTCCAGGACAGCTGGTCCTGCCAGTCGGAGTTGCTGATGTAGTCCATCCGGCCGGCCAGCATCACCGCGTCGAAGTCCAGCGGCGGCAGCGTCACCTCCGGCTCGGCGGCCTGGCCGGTCTGCTGCACGGTGTCCAGCCACATCGCCGCGTCCCACGGCAGCCCCTGGTCGGTGCGCTGGTACACCCACGTGTGGGTGAAGTCCAGCCGGTCCACCGGATCCCAGGCCGCCGAGCCGGACGTGCGCGACTCGGTCTGCACCGAGGCGAGCCGGCGTGTGCTGAAGAAGGCGATCGCGTCGTTGGCGCAGCCGGTCGCCTGCGTGCATTGCAGGTCGGTGGGCACGTCGTCACCGGTGCGAGCTCCGGTGGTGAACGTCATCCGCGCCGTCGAGACGCTGCCGGACACCTGCGTGTTGTGCCCCCACTGCACCGAAGACAGGAAACCGCCCCGGTCGTAGGGCAGCATCGAGTAGACCTCGTCGGTGCACGATGGCAGACAGAAGTAGTTGACGTCCCGGCTGTAGGAGTAGTCGATCACGTTCTCGTTGCGGTCGACCTCCTGGTCCAGGTTCCACCGCCACACCCCGGTGCAGGTGGGCGGGATGAAGTTGGCCCAGTACCGGTCGGCGCACGGCTCATTCAGTTCCTCACCGATGTACGGCACCTGCCATTGGGCGTCCTTGTTGTAACCGAACCGCCAGATCTGCCCGTCCCGGTCGGTGATCTTCCAGTACGCGTTGCCGTCCGCGCCCCCGGCGACCTGCTCGATCTTCCAGCCGAAGTCCGGAACCGTCTTCCACGCCCCCGCCGTGGTCTTGACGATCTGCGCCGATCGGCCACCCGCGCTCAGCACCAGCTCCGACTGCGTGCGATCCACACCGGCCGCATGCTCGTCCGGCGCCTCCCAGCACAACGCACTGCCGTTCTCGGCCTCTTCGGCGTACCAGATCAGATCCGCGTTTTCGGGGTGGTATTCGGTCCACACCTTACAGCGGCGATAGCGGCGCTCGATGAAGCCCGCACTCAGGTCCCAGCCCGCGCCGACCACGCTGGCCTGGTTGTTGGTCCACTCGCCCTGACCGTCCACCGACGAGGCGCTGTACTGCAGCGACAGATCCGGCCCATTGCCGGTCACCGACGGCGGCTCCGGCAACGGAACGTCATAGTCGAACCCGCCCCCGGATGTGCCCGCCTGCCAGGTGCCCGACGGCTTCAGATCGGTGGCGCCCCAGTTGCCGTCCGGCCCGGTCAGGCCGGCGGCCAGCACGTACACCGAGCCCGCCGCCAGCTGCGCCGCCAGCCTGGCCTGCGATGCCTTTGCCGCATCCGCCTTACGGTCCTTGTCCGGCTCCGTCGGCGTGACCGCTGCCTCCTTCGCGCCGACGGGGGCCGCCTCCACCTCCGCGGTCAGCGTGCCCGCCTTGAGGTCGTTGGTCGAGGGCACCACCGTGGGCCGCATCACGCACGTCTTTGGCCGCGGCACCGCAACAGCGCACGCAGGCAGCCGCACCACCTGCAATCGGGACGCGAACTGGCCGCCGTAGGCATCGCGGAAATCGGCGTAGGAGAACGCCGCCCGCACCTGGCCCGGGGTCGTGCCGCCGTCGGCGCGCACCAGCCGCGCGGCCACCCCCACCCCGCCCAGCTTGGTCGCGGTCTCCGGCGCCAGCGTCTCCACCGACACCTTGTCCAGCGCGGCGCCCTCGACCCGGCCCACCCGTACCGGCAACGCCCCGGCCTCGGCCAGCTTGCCCGGCTCCGGCACGCTCACCTCAGCCTTGCCCGGCTGGGGCCACACCGGCTTCTTCCGTGTCACCTTCGGCGCGGATTCCTCCGCCCCCTTGGCCGTCTTCTTGTCCGGTACCGGACGGCCGTCCACCGCCTGCTCCGGATCCGGCGCGGCCGCCGCCGCCTGCTGAATCAGCTGGTCAGGCACGCCCACACTGGAGATCAACACCAGCGACGCGAGACCGGCCATCAAGGCCACCCACCACATCCGTAAACCAGGACGGCGCATCTCGAAACTCCTTCACGGCACGCTGACGCCGGCCCGGGCAAGAGGGCGTTTAGGCGTCTAAAGCAGACATAAGGACGATCAAGAGGAATGTGATCGACAATCCAAGATCGGTCAATGACGGGAACGTCCCTTTCCCGACACGGACCGTCAGGAAAGAGTTAGGGTTTTTGATCATGTCTGCTGGTCAACTGGGCCGTTATAGACGATTTCGATGATCGCCCTTCGCGATCAGTGATATGGGTCACATAGCGGCCACTCTTGCATTCTTGCGATTTTGTGCTTTATTGCACTGCAGGAATTTTAGTTCTGAAGATCTACCAGTGCCGTGTGCAGGGCTTACTTGCTCATGTGCTCGGCGAGTTGAGCGATCACGGCGGCGTGGCGACCAGGAGAACCCGGCGAAGGCCTCGCCGGGCAGAGCGCGTCAGCCGTTCCACCGTCAGCGGAACAGGCCCGAACGGTCCCAGCCACGCCGGTGCCGGACTTGTACCTGGCGAGCCTGGACCTCGAGAACTACCTCCTGCTGGTCAACGGGGCCCGGGCGGCGTGGTTGCACGCCGCATCCGACGGCTGGCAGATCCACGACGCCAGCGGGCGGCTCGTCACCACCCTGCCCGCCGACAACACGCACGGGCTCGGACTGGTTCTCGCCCGGCGTGCGGCGGCCGCGCTGGACATCGGCGGCGCCGAGCACGCGGCGATGACGCTCGGCCCGCTAACCGACGACCGCGGCAGGACAATGCGCGCATCACCGGCACCTGCCCCGAGACCGACGAACAGTACGAGGGCTGCCTGTCCTTCTTCGACGTACGCGGCATGGGCCCCCGGCCGCTCACCCTGGAGGTCGAGCACACCACCCTGGACGGGCGGCAGAAGATCACCGCCTTCCCGTACGGGTTCACCGGTCCGGGTCGCCCACGAGATCGACCACCTTCCAGGCCGCCTGTACACCAGTCGCATGCGCGATGGCGTCAAGCCCATGCCCGTCGAGGAGTACTGCGGCATCGGGCGGCCCCGGCCCAAGGCCCCCTCCGGTCCGGCGTTCCAATCGGTCGAATCCTCGCAGACGCGGTCGTCCGCGCAACCCGGCTCTCGCTGCGCTCACCCCAGACCGCCAAAGATCTAATCCGTTCACAGGTTTTCGGACTTACTCCGGCGTTTGTGGGACGATTGATGCGTGGCGAGGTTGGGGCGGCGGGCCAGCTTTGAGGAGCGCCTGCGGGCGTGTCAGCTGATCGAGAGCGGGAAATCACCGGATCTGGTCGCGGAGATTCTCGGGTTCGGACGGGCGACGGTATTCGGGTGGTTGCAGGACTACCGGGCGCTGGGCCCGGAGGGGTTGCGCACGAAGAAGACCCGCGGGCCGGTGGCCCGACTGGATGAGGCGCAGCTGGCCCGGTTGTATGCGTTTATCGCGGGTAATGATCCGAGCCAGCTGAGTTTCGGGTTCGCGTTGTGGACACGGGCCATGGTGGCCGAGCTGATCCGCCGCGAGTTCAAGGTGAGACTGTCGCTGGTGAGCGTCGGCCGGGTGCTGGCCAGGCTGGGCATGTCGCCGCAACGGCCGCTGTATCGGGCCTACCAGCAGGACCCGGCAGCGGTGGCCGAGTGGAAGCAGCACACCTTCCCCGCGATCGCGGCCGAGGCCAGACGGCTCGGCGCGGCAGTGTTCTTCGCGGATGAGGCTGCGGTGCGTACCGACTACCACGCCGGCACCACCTGGGCCCCGATCGGGCGCACCCCGGTGGTGGCCACCACCGGAGCTCGCCGCTCGGTCATGATGATCTCCGCGGTCAGCCCGCGCGGCGAACTGCGCTTCCAGCTTTTCGATCAAGGACTGGACGCCGACGCGTTCATCGGATTCTGCAAGCGCCTGATCGGTGATGCGGACCGTCCGGTGTTTTTGATCGTGGACAACTCCCGGGTGCATCGGGCCAAGAAGGTCAAGGCGTTCATCGACTCGACCGAGGGCCGGCTGTCGCTGTTCTTCCTGCCGCCGTACTCACCTGAGCTCAACCCGGACGAGTGGGTGTGGAAGAACGTCAAGCACGACCGGATCGCCCGCGCTTCCACTCGCGGTGTCGAGGAACTCAAAGCTCTCGCTCTGGGCGCGCTGCGACGGTTGCAGAAGCTGCCCGCGCTGGTGCGGGCATTCTTCGCCGATCCGCACCTTGCCTACATCGGAGACGGCCTTCGGTAGTCCAGAAACCTACGAACTGATTGGGATCTAACGGACTACCGGTACCAGCTCAGCTATCGAAGAGCGACTGCCGTATTAGACTGCGCCTGCACCAAAACTTCATCACAACTTCAGTCCGGCAGGGCACAATATTTGCAAGTGAACTGAAGCGTCGAATGACTATCGACCGCTCTGCTCAAGGAACTGACACGGCTAACATCAGCTCCCGTTGGCAGTCGAAGGCTGAACACGCATATCGCTGGCCCGGCCAATCAACTCGGCGAAGGACATCTAGATGATGAAGTGCAAGCTCAGGCACCTTCTTTCCCGGACCACCGCGGCGCTAATCGCTGGTACGGCAGCTGTCGGCTTCGCGGCTGGTCCTGCCGGTGCGGCGGAACGACAAGCTACTGCGATGCAAGCGAGCAGCGTCGCCGCAACGTATTCAGCGGTGACGCCTTTTCGGCTGGCCAACGGCAATCTCCGTTTTCAAGCCATCATGACAGACGCGCCCAGTGCCAGGAGGATATGTATAATCGCCTGGTACGCGGGCCAGCCGCCAATCCCGGCTGGACCGATTTACAATAAGTGCTTCAACGTGGCCGGTGGTGTGCTCGGGCGTTACATTGACACGAACTGCTCCTTCCACGGCGCGTACTATACGACCGCATCTTTCTACAACGGCTCGGGCACGAGGCTTGCGTCCCGGACGTCTGACAGGCGCTCCTTTGTCTGCTGAAGCTGAAGCCATCGCTGCCATGCCGGGCGCCGGTATGTCTGTCAGGTGTGGGGACAGGCCGGTGCCGCGGTTGTCGAACCTGGTGACTTGGAAGCCGAGCTCGACCAGCGCGTCGCAGAGGCCTTCGGGGAAGATCAGCATGTGTACTCCTGGGCCGTTGATCAGCAGTAACGGCGCTCCGTTCCTGGTGGCGAAGGTCTCGTAGGCGCGATGGTTGTCTTGGGTTCGAGACCTCTTCCCACAGGTCAGAGCGATATGATCTTGTCAGGCGCGTAAGGCACGTCGACCAGCCTTGAAGGCAGCGCCAAGCTGGGCGTGCGCGGCCCTCGGCCGGGGCCGCGATGACAGATGGCTGGAGTTCTGTGTCACACCGCCCGACGCATGCGGCCACCCGAGCGTCCCGGTTCTCCCGGCCGAAACCCGGTCGAGCGTCGCCCGCGGCTGAATGTCGCGGGCCCAAGCTCTGGCGGGCAGACCGGCAGGTAGGGCAGGTCGGATCAGAGGGTGTCCGGAACTGATACGGCAGGTCACCGTCGTGGAGAGGGGACCGAGTCAGCAACGATGACGAGCCGTCACCGGTCCTGCGCTCTGTGCAGGGCCGCGCGAGCTCTGGCCGCCATGGCTTCGTCCACCATTTCGCCTTCGAAGGTGATCGCTCCTGCTCCGCGAGCCTGAGCTTCCTCGACTGTGGCGATCAGCCGCGCGTACCGGGCCAGGTCGTCGGGACCGGGTGAGAACGCCTCGTTGATGACGGGGATATGGGAGGGGTGGATGGCCATCATGCCCTCGTAGCCGAGGGAGCGGTTCTGCTCGGCGAAGGCGCGCAGGCCGTCGAGGTCGCCGATGGTGGTCCACAGCCCGGCGACAGGACAAGGCGCCCCGGCGGCGCGGATGTCCAGCAGCACGCGTGAGCGCAAGGCCAGGGTCTCGGTGCCGGAAGGGCTCCAGCGGTAGCCGATGGCCCGCTCGACGTCGCCGCCCTTGCCGGTGACCGCGCCCAGATAGGCCGCCCGGGGCGCGGCCGTGGCGATGTCGTAGGCGGCGCGCAGCGCCAGGGCGCTCTCCAGTAGCGGCACCAGGGCGATGCGGCCCTCGGTAAGGCCGTGCTCGCGCTCGCACCAGGTCAGCATCCGGTCGGCCAGCAGCACGTCGGCGGGTTCGCCCACCTTGGGCAGGACCACCCCGTGCAGGCGGCTGTGGGTGACGGCGCGCAGGTCCTCGGCCGCTGCCCAGCCGTCGAGGGGATTGATCCGGACGAAGAGCGCCATGTCACCGGTCCACGTGGCGACGGCCTCGGCCACCTGGGCGCGGGCGGCCGATTTCCCGGCCGGCGGGACGGCGTCCTCCAGGTCGAGGATGGCCGCGTCGGCGCCGGCGGCCGCCGCCTTGAGCAGCCAGTCCGTACGATTGCCCGGCACGAACAGCAGCGACCGCAGCGGCGGCCGGTCAGATGACACCGCGCTTCTCCAGGTCGTCGACGTCGAGCTCGAGCCACTGGCGGTAGACCAGGTCGTTGTCCTGGCCGAGCGCGGGCCCGGTGCGCCAGATGTGTCCCGGCGCCTGATGGAAGTGTGGGATGACGGCCTGCATGCGTACGGGGCCGAGGTCGGCGTCGTCGACGGTGACGATGTCGCCGCGTTCGGCGTAGACGGGGTCGGTGAGGATGTCCTCGGCAGTGAACACACGCGAGGCGACCACCTCGGCTGCCTCGAACGCGCGTAGGCATTCGGCGGTGCCGCGTTCTGCCACCCACGTGCTCAGTGCCTGGTCGAGCTGCTCCTTGCCGGCGAGTTGTTGCCGGGTGGTGGCGAAGTCGTCCTCGGGCAGGCCGAGAAGCCGGACGACGTTCAGCACCGAGCGCAGGGTGGCGGAGGTGACGGTGATCCAGTCGCCGTCGCCCGACAGGTAGGTGTTGATCACTGCCGCGGGGGCGACGGCGAGCTGGTTGCCCGATCTGCCGGGGATGGCGCCAAGCTGATCATGGGTGATGATCTGCCACTCCACCAGCCGAAACAGCGGCTCGAACAGGGCCAGGTCGATCCACTCCCCGTCGAATTCGGGGTCGTGGGCGCGGCGGTGCAGCGCGGCCAGCACAGCATAGGCGCCCATCAGCCCGGTCACCGCGTCTCCGTGGGAGAAGCCGGTGTGGACGGGCGGCCCGTCCGGGAATCCGGTCAGGTGCACCACGCCGCTTCTGGCCTCGCCGACCTTGCCGAACCCCGGCGCGTCGTTCTGCGCTCCGAAGCCGCTGATCTGCAGGAGGACGGCTTGGGGGTTGATGCGGTGTACGGCCTTCCAGTCGAGTTCCCACGCGCGCAGGCGCCCGGGGCGCAGCGTGACGATCACGACATCCGCCCAGGCCACCAGCCGGTGGGCGACCTGGCGGCCGTCCGGGTCGTGCAGGTCCAGGGTGACGGAGCGCTTGTTGCGGCCGGCGACCTTGAACCACAACGGTGTTCCGTCGCGGGTCGGCCCCATCGAGCGGGCGGCGTCACCGGAACCGGGCGGTTCGACGTGGACGACGTCGGCGCCCTGATCGGCGAGCATGGAGCCGGCCAGCGGCCCGGCGACCACGTGGGCGAACTCCACCACCTTCAATCCGCGCAACTGCCCGCGCTGTTCAAAGGCCACGCATGAACTCCTTCGCCCTGGTTGACGGAGCTTCATCGTGCACGGAGAGAGAAATGCGGGTCCAGCAGGATAGGTGGATATATTCATGCACTTGCTGCATCAGTCGGTGATCCAGGCGGCGCCGGCCGGCACCTCTCGTCCCTCGGCGCGCGCCTCCTGCAGCAGGTCGAGGAACGCGGTGGCGGCAGGAGGCAGGGCGCGCCGGGCCCGCACCACGATGTCCAGACGCCGTTCGACCACCGGGGCGACCAGTTCGCGATGCACGACGTGCCCCGGCCCCAGCAGGGGAAGCACGAGGGCGGGCATCGCGGAGACGCCGAGCCCGGCGGCGACCAATCCGCCCACCGTCGCCACGTTGCCGGCCTCCGCCGCAGGCGGAGCCACGGCCCCGGCCTGCTCGAAGGCCGCGTCGGTGAGCCGGCGCACGCTGGATTCGGGGCCGACGGCCAGGAACGGCTCGGCGGCCAGGTCCTGCCAGGTGACCTCCTCACGGTCAGCCAGCGGATGACTTTCCGGCAATACGGCGCGGAAGCGGTCACGGATGAGCGGGCGGTGCTCGAGCCGGTCGGAGGCCGCACCGACGGTCGTGACGGCGAAGTCGGCGTCGCCGTTGAGCACCTTGCCGAGCACCGCCTGTTCCAGACCGTCCATGATGCGCACGCTCACGTCCGGCCGACGGCCCCGGAAGGTGGAGATCATCCGGGGCAGCAGCACGGCCGCGACCGACGGGAGGGTGGCCATGGCGACGATGCCGGACTCGCCGAGCAGGTAGCGCCGCAACTGTTTCATTCCCGACCGGTGGGCCTCGACGATCTGCTCGGCAACCCGCAGGGTCTCCTGGCCGGCCGCGGTGAGCTGCACGTTGCGGGTGTCGCGTTCCAGCAGTTGGACGCCGAGGACGCGCTCCAGATCGGACACGGCGCGGCTCAACGTCGACTGGGAGACACGCATCTGCGCCGCCGCGGCGGTGAAACCGGCGGCTCTGGCCACGGCGACATAAGCGGCGAGCTGCCGCAGGCTGGCGTCCACGGCACCCACTGTTGCGCATACCGCATCGATAAATCCACTTTTGATGGTGGACGTGAAACGCCGGTGCTCGGAAACTTGCCCGTAACCTCCCGCCGAAAGGACCCCGATGATCGCGACCCTAGGCTTTCTCACCATTGGCCTGTTCCTGGTGCTGACCATGACCAGGCGTGTCTCGGTCCTGACCGCGCTCATCCTGGTCCCCGTCGTCACCGCGCTCGTCGGCGGGTTCGCCGCGGGCATGGGTCCGATGATCCTGGAAGGGCTGGGCAAGGTCGCCCCCACCGGAATCATGATCGCGTTCGCGGTCCTGTACTTCAGCCTGATGATCGACAGCGGCCTGTTCGACCCGCTGATCCGCGGCATCCTGCGCCTGGCCAAGGACGACCCGCTGCGCATCACCGTCGGCACCGTGGTCCTCACCATGTGCGTGGCCCTCGACGGCGACGGCGCCTCCACCTTCCTCATCACCGTCTCGGCCCTGTTGCCCGTCTACAAGCGGCTGAACATGAGCCCTCTGGTGCTCACCGGCGTCGTCTGCCTCGGCGCGGGCGTGATGAACATGGTCCCCTGGGGCGGCCCCACCGCCCGCGCGATGGCGGTGTTGAAGCTCGACAGCTCCCAGGTGTTCACTCCGGTGCTGCCCGCCATGGCCGCCGGCATCGCCTGGGTGCTGGTGGCCTCCTACCTGATCGGGCTGCGCGAACGCCGCCGCCTGGGCACCCTGACCCTGCCTGCCGAGCCTGCCGAAGCGCAGGCCGGGCAGGTCCGCGGTGACGGGCCGAGCGCGTCTTCGGCCCCGGAGCGCGAGCGCAAGAGCCGAGCTCTGATCCTCTTCAACCTCGTGCTCACCATCGTGCTGCTCGTCGCGCTGGTGTTGCAGGTCATGCCGCTGCCGGTGCTGTTCGTGCTCGGCTTCGCCATCGCCGCCGTGGTCAATCTGCCCACCTGGGACAAGCAGCAGGCGCTGCTCGACAAGCACGCCAGGAGCGTCGTCCTGGTCACCACCATGATCTTCGCGGCAGGCGTCTTCACCGGCATTCTCAACGGAACCAAGATGATCAACGAGATGGCCACCGCGTTCGTCGGGATCATCCCCGACTCCTTCGGCGGTCACCTGCCGCTGCTCGTGGCGATCACCAGTATGCCGCTCAGCCTCGTCTTCACCCCCGACGCCTACTACTTCGGCGTGCTGCCCGTGCTGGCCCAGACCGCGAGCGGCTTCGGCATCGACTCGGCCGAGATCGCCAGGGCGGCCATCCTCGGCCAGATGACCACCGGCTTCCCGCTCAGCCCGCTCACCGCCGCCACGTTCATCCTCGTCGGCATGAGCGGCGTACAGCTCGGCCAGCACCAGCGCTTCATCTTCGGCTGGGCGTTCGCCACCACCGCCGTCATGACCGTCGTCGCGCTCCTGACCGGCGCCATCTCGTTCTGAAGGAGAGTCTGTGTTCGTGACGTACGGCCGGATCCTCGCCGCCCTGTCCACCGCGTTAACCGTGCCGCTGGCAGCACACACCCCGGCGGCCGCGCAGATCGGCCCCTCCCTCACCCACGACCAGCCGGCCACGCACGAGGTGCGTATCGGCGAAGCGACCGACCCCTTCTTCGCCTACGACCGGCCGGCCGCCTACGAGGTGCGCACCGAGCGTGTCCAGGTCCCGCTGCGCGACGGCAGTCACCTGGCCTGCGACTTGCACCGGCCCGCCGCTGACGGCCGCTTCCCGGTGATCGTGTACGACTACACCGCCTACGACCAGCTCGACAGCCTCGGCCGGGCGGCCGCCTACTTCGTCGCCCGCGGCTACAACGCCGCCGTCTGCAACGCCCGCGGCTCCGGCGGCTCGCCCGGCTACCTCGACCCGTTCAGCGCCCAGGAGCAGCGCGACAACTACGACCTCATCGAATGGCTGGCCGCCCAACCCTGGTCCACCGGCAAGGTCGGGCAGATGGGCGTCAGCTACGGCGGGCACTCCTCCCTGCTCGTCGCGGTCAACAAGCCGCCCCACCTGGCCGCGATCATTCCCGTGGACGGCATCAGCGACTGGTATGAGAACACCATCTACCGCGGCGGCATCTACTCGGCCAGGATCCGCGACTGGCAGCGCTCCACCGCTCCCGACACCCTGACGACCTACGCCCAGCACCCGCTCTACGACGATTACTGGCGCGAACGCAGCGTCAAGGCCCGCTGGAAGGACCTCGACATCCCGGTCCTGCAGATCGCCGGCTGGTACGACCGCTACCGCGCGGCCATGGTGGAGAACTTCCAGGCCCGCCCCGGCAACGTCTGGCTCGTCGCCGGCCCCTGGCAGCACGGCTGGCCGGCCGGACAGCCCGCCGATATCGGCAACGGGCCCTATCTCGCCTGGTGGGACCGCTGGCTCTCCGGACGACGCGACGCCCCGCTGCCCGCCGCCAAGGTCACCTCCTACGAGATCCCCGGCCCTGGCGCCGGTACCGGGTGGAAGCGCTTGTCCACCTGGCCCCCGCGCGGCGCCCGACAGGAACGGCTCCGGCTCGGCGGCGATGGCGGGCTGACCGCCGACGCCGGCGAGCCGGCCAGTCGCCGCTTCACCGTCAATACCGACCAGGCGCCCGCCGCTCCGGACGAGCGCTTGACCTTCCATACGCGGCCCTACCAGTCGGACCTCGTGCTGACCGGCGAGATCACCGCGACGGTGCGGGCCGCCTTCAGCGCCACCGACGGCAACCTCGCCGTCGTGGCCGAGGATGTCGCCCCCGACGGCATGGCCGTCCGTATCACCCAGGGCTGGCTCAAGGCCAGCCACCGCTTCGGGCACGACCATGCCGTCCCTGTCCGCCCTGGTAAGACCTACGACCTGCGGATCCGCACCTGGCCGACTCACTACCGGCTGGCCGCCGGGCACAGTCTGCGCATCATCGTCTCCAGCGACGACTACCCCGAGATCGACTCCGACGCCTCCGAAGGCTCGGTCGACGTGCGTATCGGCCGCGGCGGTACTGACATCGTCCTCACCACTTGGAAGGAGACCCCGTGAGCCGCCTGTACGGATTCCTGACCGCGGTCGTGGCCTCGACCCTCATGGTGCTGAGCATCCCGGTGAACGCCGCAGCACGCTTCACCAGTCCCGCGGACGGCACCGGTGGTACGGCCGGCATGAGCACGGACGCCGATGCAGAAAGCAGGGCGTGCGAGGACCTGACCGGCATCTCGTTGCCGCACACCACGATCACCGTCGCCGAGACGATCCCCGCCGGTGACTACACCGCGCCCGACGGGCGCGCGCTGCCATCCGTGCCGGGCTTCTGCCGCGTCCACGGCATCGCCAAGCCGGTGCCCGCCTCCACCATCGGCTTCGAGGTGTGGATACCCCAGCAGTGGAACCAGCGGCTCCTGATGTACGGCAACGGAGGCTACGACTCCGCCATCGATTTCGCGTCCATGGGCGGCCCCACTCTGGCGGCCGGGTATGCCACGGTCGGTACCGACACCGGTCACACCGGCAACGACCCCGAGGTGTTCATCCAAGGGGCGGCCAATCCGGAAATCATCGTGGACTGGGGACACCGGGCTGTTCACGAGACGATCGTCAACGCCAAACTCGTCGTCGAGGCCTACACCGGGGCCAAGCCCCGCTACTCCTACTTCATCGGCTGCTCCACCGGCGGCCACCAGGCGCTGATGGAGGCCCAGCGCTACCCGGACGACTTCGACGGCATCGTGGCCGGTGCCCCCGGCAACAACCGCGTCGCCCTCAACGCCGGCTTCCTGTGGCAGTTCCTCCGCAACCACATCCCCGGTGACGACACCGAGCCGATCATCCCCGCCGCGAAGCTGCCGCTGCTCACCAAGGCCGCGGTCGGGCAGTGCCGGGGCAAAGACGGCGGCCGGCCCACCGACGCGTTCCTCACCGACCCGAGCCGGTGCACCTTCGACCCCGCCTCGCTGCGGTGCCGTTCCGCTGACGCCCCCACCTGCCTGACCGCACGTCAGGTCAAGGCTCTGCGGACGATGTACGCCGGAGCCCGCGACCCGCGCACCGGCAAGCAGATCTATCCCGGCTGGCCCATCGGCAGCGAGGCCGCCGTGGTAGACGCGACCGGCAGGGTCCGCTCGGGGTGGAGCGGCTATTGGGGCACCACCGAACCCGCCCGCGCCAACTTCTGGCGCTACTGGGTGTTCAACGACCCCCACTGGGACTGGTGGGACTTCAACTACCACCGCGATCTGCGCCACGCCCAGAACAAGCTGGGGCCGATCATCGACGCCACCAACCCTGACCTGCGCCCCTTCCGCCGCAGCGGCGGCAAACTCCTCATGTACACAGGCTGGGCTGACCCGGTCGTGTCCGCCCACGACACCATCGACTACTTCCGCCAGGTGGTCCGTACGACCTCCGGTGGCCGCGCACACGAGACCGGCACGTTCGCGCGGCTGTTCCTGGTGCCCGGCATGACCCATTGCAGCGGGGGGCCTGGCCCGAACACCTTCGACAAGCTGACCCCGATCGTTCGCTGGGTGGAACAGGGCATCGCCCCGGCCGAGATCGTCGCGACGAAATTCGTGAACGACAACCCCGGCGATGGTGTCGTGACGACCAGGTCCCTCATGCCGTTCGCGTGTGAGGCAACTCCATGGAACTCGGCCGGCCGATGAGGCGCTGGGCAAGCCGGTGACCGGCTGGCGCATGTCCATCCGTTCTCCCCCAGCCAGCCAGCCAGCCAGCCAGCCAGCCAGCCAGCCAGCCAGCCGGCCGGCCTGCGCTGCGGGCGGTCGTGCCAGTCTGCGCGTTCTGAGAGGTTTCGGCCCGACGGCACTAACGGCGAAGGCTGTGGCCAGGGCCAGGGCTGGGAGATGATGTGCGCGCGTTCCAGGTGCCACCGGTGCGCCTCAGGCGCGGCGGCGGAGCCTGGAACGCGCATCTCGGCGCGGTAGGCGGGCCGATCCGTGCGGGCATCGGGCGGCCGATCACCGCTGGTCCTCCTGCGCGTCCTTCTGGCTGGATGAGCAGCAGCCGTCCGTGCAGCCGTCAGCCTCGGACACGGCGCCGGACCCAGGACGCGTTGCCCAGGATCGGCACCAGGACCGTGCCGGCAAGGCCATAGCCGAGCTGGTTGGCGTTGACGTTCCACTGCGGCTCCCGGATGGCGCCGGGCTCCAGCACGACACGCCCTCGCCGCCGATCCATTGATCGAGATTCATGTGCTGGCGTATGTCCAGGTCAAGCAGCGAGTGTCCCCGCTGGCGGGACTGCGTCACGGCGTGTCGCCCGATCATCGCCCTTCCGGTCGTCCTGGTTCGTACCATCTGCACCAACTAACTAACCGGCGACCGCGTCGCCGAGTTCAAGAAGCTCCCGGCCACCATCGACAAGCCGATGCCGGCCGGCCTGGACGTCCACCTGATCTGCATCTACGGCACTCACAAGACGCCGGCGATCCAGGCGTGGCCGGCCCGTCATCCCCGCTTTCACCTGCACGTCACCCCCTGCCTGGGATGGCGTGCGGTCAGGAGCCGTCCCGCGCGAGGCGTTGCGATACGGCCGCGTGATCCACGCCCAGCCGCGCCAGCAGCTCCGCCGCCGGGTCGGGACGTTTCAACTCCAGCAGCGCGCGCAGCAGATGCCTGGTGTCGATGTCGCGGGTCCTGGCCTTCGCGGCCTTGACGGCCTTCGTCAGTACGGCCTGGGCGGTGGAGGTCATCGGCGGGTACTTGCGGGAGGGCACTCCTAGATCGGTGACGAGGTCTCCGAGGTCGATGCCGATGGCCCGCAGGGCCTCACGGTCCAGCGCCTCCAAGGCTGCGTAGGCGGCGTCCAGATCGACCTGAAGGGCTCGTACAGAGTCCGAGCCGGTCTCGTGGAGCAGGCCGAGCAGCAGGTGCTCGGTCCCCATGCGTTTGGCGCCCCCTCGACGCGCCTCCTCCCGGGCGGCGGTGACGACGACCACGAAGGGGCTGCCGGTGAACTGTTCGAACACGGTGTCCTCACTTCCCATGCCGGGCACGCGCGGACTGCCGCGACCTGCCCAGCGCGTCACCGATCTGCTCCCATGATCGTCCCTGTCGCCGGGCGTGGGTGCCGGCTGCGGTCTTCACCTGTTCGGCCAGTGGGTGCAGCACTCCCACGGCTCGCAGGCCGAGGGCCGGGCCGTGTGCTTCGATGCGCTGCGTCAGGTCTTCGACCATGTCTGTCAGTTTGTCTTGACACGACCCATCTGTCAAGTGAAACTGACAGACATCGCGCCATCGTCGGCTTCCTGGAGGCACGTCATGCTCAAACAGATCGGTTTGCGGTGCGGTGTGGTCGCCGGACCGCTGTTCATGCTCGTTCTCCTCATCCAGGGAGCCGTCCGCGACGGCTATGACCCGATCCGCCATGCGGGCAGTTCTCTGGAACTGGGCAGCAGGCTCGGCTGGATACAGCAGGCCAATTTCCTTCTGGCCGGGGTGCTCGTGATCGTCTTCGCGCTGGCCCTGCCTGGCGCGCTGCGAGAGCACGGCCGGCAGCCGGCCTTGGGGCCGCTGCTCGTCGCCCTGTGGGGAGCGGGGCTCATCGGGGCGGGCGTCTTCCTGGACGATCCGGTCAGCGGCTATCCGCCGGGGACCCCGGCACTCACCGTGCCCCCCACCCTCCACGGCGACCTGCACGGCAAGATCTCCCTCGTCGGGTTCCTGGCGCTGGCCGTCGCCTGCTTCGTGTTCACTCGGCGCTTCGCGGGGTGGGGCGAAGGCCGATGGGCACTGTATTCGGCACTCAGCGGAATCCTGTTCTCCATCGGGTTCGTCTTGTTCGTCGCGGCATCTCTCCAGGTGAACGGTCTGGTCGAAGTCGGCGGCCTGATCCAGCGCCTGACGGTCGGCATCGGCTGGCTCTGGCTGACACTGCTGGCGATCCACCTCATCCGGATGCCCGGCGGCCTCCTGCGTGTGGGAGGGAACCGGGCCGCACGTCGGCAACCCTGAGCGGGGGGTTCAGATGCCGAAGTGGCTGACCTACCGGTAGTTCGGCGGTCTACTCCGTCAGAGGGACGGAGGTGAGGTTCTCCGCAGCGGTGTAGGCGAAGCGGTCGAACGGCCCGATCTGGTCGAAGAACCGCGCGAGGTCCTCGGGGGAGGAGGCGTCGACAGTGAGGCCGGCGGCGTTGTCGGGGAGTTCGGCGAGGGCGTGTTCGACCGATGCTGGGCGGCGGGAGCCGATGACGACCCTCGCGCCGGTGGCGGCACTCCTCTGGCCAGCGCTGATGTTGTGCGAAACCGATCATTCATGAGACACCCTGCAGCCACAGTCCGTCTCTCGTCATCCGGTGCCGCCGGGAGAGGCCAGGCCGGTCTCGTAGGCGACCACCACGGCTTGGACACGATCGCGCAGGCCGAGCTTGGACAGGATGCTGGCGACGTGTGTCTTCACCGTGGCCACGCTGAGCGACAACTGGCCGGCGAGTTCGGCGTTGCTCAGGCCGGTGGCGAGCAGACGCAGCACGTCCAGCTCCCGAGGCGTCAGGGCCGACAAGTCGCGGTGGAGGGTGGGCTTCACGTTGTCGCGGCGGGCGAAACGCTCGACCAGGCGGCGGGTGATGGTGGGCGCGAGCAGAGCGTCGCCGGAGCGCACCAGACGTACCGCGGCCACCAGGTGCTCGGGTGAGACGTCCTTGAGCAGGAACCCGCTCGCGCCCGCGGTGAGCGCAGCGTAGACGTAGTGGTCGAGGTCATAGGTGGTCAGGATCAGCACGCGGGTGTCCTCATCGCCGCCCGTGAGGATCCGCCGGGTGGCTTCGAGGCCGTCCATCTGCGGCATCCGGATGTCCATGAGCACGACGTCGGGCCTGGTCCGGCGGACCGCGGCGACGGCTTCGTCCCCGTTGGCGGCCTCGGCCGCCACGTCGATGCCGTTGGCGGTGAGGATCATGCGGAATCCCGTACGGACCAGTGCCTGGTCGTCGGCGATGACGGCGCGCAAGGGCTCGGTCATGCGGTCCTCCACGGGAGGCGGGCCTTGATCCGGAATCCGCCCTCGGCCGTCCGTCCGGCGTCGAGGGTTCCGCCGTAGACGGCGAGCCGCTCACGCAACCCGAGCAGCCCCCTCCCTCCACCGGTCCGGGGCTCGGCTCTGCGTGTACCGCCGGTGTCGGCCACCTCGATCTCCAGCCAGTCGCCGCCATGGCCGATCTTCACGGACGCGGCAGCCCCGGGCGCGTGCTTGATCGTGTTGGTGAGGGCTTCCTGTACGACGCGGTAGGCGGCGAGGTCGATCCCGGGGGGCAGCGGCCCGGGCGGCGACACCGCGACGTCCACCGGCACTCCAGCGGCGCGGACCCGTTCCACCAGAGCGTCGAGCTGGTCGAGCCCGGGTTGGGGTTCGAGCCCGTCGGCAGGCCCGTCGAGGCGTTCGCCGCCCGGGCCGGCCAGGAGGCCCATGACATGGCGCAGCTCGGCCATGGCGGCCCGGCCGCCGGACTCGATGGCGAGCAGCGCCTGTTTCGACTGTTCCGGCTCCGCGTCCATCACGCTGCGGGCGGCGCCGGCCTGGATCACCATCACATTGACATTGTGGGTCACCACATCGTGGAGTTCGGCGGCGATCCGGGAGCGTTCCTCCGCGACGGCCCGGCGCATGGCGTCCGCCTGCTCCTGTCGCATCTCGGCGAGCCGGCGCCGCCAGAAGCGGACGAAGTTTCCGAGCACGCCGGCGCTCAGCAGGGCAAAGAACGGGCCCATCCAGCCGGGCAGCGCGGGCGCGATGTCCCCGAAACCGGCGCCGAGAAGCCCGCCCGCGAGCAGCAGGCCACCCATCGCCAGGACCCGGTTGCGGCTGTGGACGATGGCACCGTACGCGGCGATCGTGCACGTCAGGACGGTGATCCAAGTCGCGTCCGCGTGTGTGGCGCGCGCCGCCACCAGCACCACCCAGAAGACGATGAGCGGGTACCGGCGCCTCACTGCCAGCGGCAACGCCGTCAGCGCCACGAGGAATGCGGGCGCCTCGTGGGATGGAAGCTGGACAAGGGGATGACCGAAGAGCTCTGACGGGCTCTGGGGCAGGACGCGGGGAGATGGTGGGGGGCCGGCCCGGAGCCGCAGGCTCTCGATCACTCCGGGCTGCTGTGCTGCGGCGCCGATCGCCGGATACTGCGCCGCAGCGGTCACCGCGAGGACCGTCAGGGCGATCGCGACCACCACATCTGCGGCGAGCGCCCGGCGGGACAGTCGCGGAGTTCCGTCGCTGCTCCGCTCGGGAGTGTCCCGGGCCGAATCGTCCTCGTTCAACCGGCTGTACAGGTCGAGCACACACCGCCACCACGGCCGTCGTTCACTGGTCTCCACCGGCACATTGTCACGCCTGCCCCGTCCATCCCACATCGGCCGTCGTGACGGCGCTGCAGGCTCTTCAGGACTAGGTCGCGGGGATGACCTGCCGGTCCCTCGTTCTCAAGCACTGGGTGATCTCGGCAGCACGGCCGAAGCGCACAGGCAGGAGCGGCGCCTAGCTTCGTTCCCGGCACCAGGCCGCGGTGCAGCCGCGGCCCCGGATGGCGGCCTCGACGATCGAGGCGCTGTTCATGACCATCCTTTCCAACCGCTGCTCAGGAGGACATAGCGTGACTTCCGTCCTGCAGGCCCAGGCGCTGGGCAAGAAGTACGGCAGCCGCTGGGCGCTGCGCGAGTGCACCATCGACATCCCCGCCGGCCACATCGTGGGGCTGGTGGGTCCCAACGGAGCCGGCAAGTCCACCCTGCTGAAGCTGGCCGGCGGCCAGCTCGAACCGACCGCGGGCGGGATCTCCGTGCTCGGCGGCCGGCCGGGCAGCACGCCCGCGCAGCTGGCCAAGGTCGGGTTCGTCGCCCAGGACACCCCGGTCTACGCGAGCCTGACCGTGGCCGAACATCTGCGGCTGGGAGCCCGGCTCAACCCCCGCTGGGACGGGGCCATGGCGCGTGAACGCATCGCGCGGCTCGGTCTCGTCCCAGCGCATCGGGCGGGTAAGCTGTCGGGCGGCCAGCGCGCCCAGCTCACCCTCACCCTGGGCCTGGCCAAACGCCCCGACCTGCTGATCCTGGACGAGCCCGCGGCCGCCCTCGACCCGCTGGCCCGTCACGAGTTCCTGCAGCACCTGATGGAGGCCGCCGCCGAGCGCAAGCTGAGCGTGGTGCTCTCCTCCCACCTGGTCTCCGACCTGGAACGGGTCTGCGACTACCTCGTCGTGCTGGTCGACTCCCGCGTCCAGATCGCCGGCAGGACCGACCATCTGCTGGCCACCCATTACCGGCTCACCGGCCCGCGCCGCGATCCCGGCAGGCTGCCCGCCGGCCAGTACGTGGTCTCGGCCCGGCACACCGACCGGCAGAGCACGTTCGTGGTCCGTGCCGGTGACCCGATGCACGACCCCGCCTGGACGGTCAGCCGGATCAGCCTGGAAGACCTCGTGCTGGCCTACATGGACCGGCGCACCGCTGAGCACCGGCGGGTCACTCAAGAGGTGCAGGGATGATCTGGCTGACCTGGCGCCAGTTCCGCGGCTCGGCCGCGATGACGGCCGCCGTGCTCCTCGTCCTCGGTATCGCGCTGGCCGTGACCGGCCCGGGTCTGGCCTCCCGTTACGCCGCCGGGATCGCCGACTGCACCCCGAACGACACCTGCACCGACTTCTTCGACCGGTTCTTCGGCGAGTACCAGATCCCCTTCCTGGCCCTCACCCTCGTCGTGCTGATCCTGCCGGCGTTGGCCGGGCTGTTCTGGGGTGCTCCGCTGGTCACCCGTGAGCTGGAGGCGGGTACGCACCTGCTGGTGTGGAATCAGAGCATCACTCGTGCCCGCTGGCTGGCGGTCAAGCTCGGGCTCATCGGCCTGGTCGCCATGGCCTCCGCCGGGGTGTGCGCTCTTGCGGTGACCTGGTGGTCCGACCCCCTGGACAAGTCGGCCGTTCCGGAAATGGCGCGCATGGCTCCTGTGGTGTTCGGCGCGCGCGGCATCACGCCGATGGGGTACGCGGTCTTCGCCTTCGTCCTGGGCGTGACCCTGGGCGTGCTGGTGCGCCGCACCCTGCCCGCCATGGCTGTCACCCTGGTCGCCTTCGCCGCGATTCAGCTCGCCATGCCGCTGCTGGTCCGGCCCTACCTGATGCCGCCGGTCACGTCGACGTTCGAGCTCGGCCGGACGAACGTGGAAGGCATGGTGCCGCAAGACCGGCAGGGCGGAGCCATGCAAGTCTTCCTGAGCACGTCGGCGGTGCCTGGTCATGCGGGAGCCTGGGTCCTGTCCAGCGACCTGGTCGATCCGTCCGGACGCGTCGTCGGCGGCGATCGAGCCTCGGGGCCGTCCTCGACGATCGCGCGGTCCGTCCCGGTCTCCACGACGTCGGGACCCTGCGCGCCCAGGGCAGGACTGGGCACCGACGCGTGTACAGCCGAGATCAACCGGCTCGGCTACCGGCAGCAGGCGACCTACCAGCCGCTGGAGCGGTTCTGGACCTTCCAAGGGATCGAGACCGGAACCTACGCCCTGCTCACGCTCGCCCTCACCTGGCTCTGCTTCCGGCGGATACGGACAGGCCTGTCATGACCGCCTTCACGGCAGGCGTCAGGACCGCGACCGCCGCCCTCGCCCTCCTCCTGACGCCCCTGCTGATGACGGCCTGCACCGCGCCGGCGCCGCCGCGCGGCGAGACGAGCACGGCGGCCGGTACGGTCTGCGCGCCGCCCCAGGGCGCCCCCGGCAAGGAGAGCGCCACCACGATCGACGTCATCGAGCAGGCGTACTCCTGCATCCTCGGCAACTACCACAGCGGCGCCACACTGGACGCCCGCTCCCTGCTGGCCGCCGGGTTCGCCGCCCTGACCCAGGAGCTCAACCGCAACGGACGCGACCTGCCCGAGGCGGCTGCGCCGGCGCTGAACGGCGACCGCAAAGCCGACTGGGCCGCCTTCGAAACCGTCTACCGGAAGATCACCGATCAGGTGCCCGACCTGCGCGACAAGCTCGCCGTCGCCACCCTCGAAGCCATCGTGGCCGCCCTCGATCACCACGCCTCCTGGGCGCACGATGTCCAGCAGCCGCCGGACTACTATGACGGCGACGGCTACGGCCTGGGTCTCGAGGCGAACGTCAACGCTTCGCAGGCGGACGGCAACCTCGACGCCGCCGTACCGCCGCTGTTCGTCACCTCCGTCCAGGGCGGCGCGGCGCAGGCCGCCGGGCTGCGCCCCGGCGACGTCATCGAATCGATCAACGGCTCGGCGCCCTTCATCGACCACAAGGCCACCCCCGCGATCGCCGCCCTCTACCCGCAGTACCCGCAGGCGCGCCCGGTCCGGCTGCGGCTCCTGCGGCAGGGCAGCGGCCGCCGCTGGAGCGTGACGCTCAAGCCCGGCCTCTACCAGCGGGATCTGGCCGCCCTGCAGGTGGTGCGGTCGAAGCTGCTGGACGACGACATCGCCTACGTACGGGTGACCGGCTTCGTACCCGACTCCGCGGACCGGATCCTGCGGGCGATCTCCCGGCTGCGCCAGGGCCGGACACTGTCCGGCGTCGTGCTCGACCTGCGCGGCGCCAGCAGTAGCGGCGGCGGCTCCACGGAAGCGACCCGGCTGCTGAGCGCGTTCGCCCACGGCAAGGTCACCGCCTATCACTGCACCGCCGACGACACCTGCCAGAGCCTGCGCACCGACGACACCGTCGTACTGCTCGGCCTGCCGCTGGTGGTGCTCACCGACCGCGGCTGCGCCTCGGCGTGCGAGCACTTCGCCTCCGCGGTCAAGGACCTGAGGGCCGGCCTGCTGGTCGGCACACGAACTGCCGGCATGATCTCCGGGCCGGCGCAGCCGTACCTGCTCGCCGACAACACCATCCTGAGCCTTCCTGACAAACACCACCTGGGCCCGAACCGTGAGGTCGTCGACCAGATCGGCGTGCCGCCCGATCACCACGTGCCCCTGACCCCCGCAGACGCGGCCGCCGGGCACGACCCCGCCCTGGCCAAGGCCCTGACCCTGCTGCACAAGTGAAGGGACCTTCCGATGAGACACCTCTTGGGAGTCGCCGCGGGGCTGGCCCTCCTCGCCGCGTCCGCCTGCTCCGCGCCCACCCCGCCCAGGGCCGCTGCCGTGTCACCCACGCCGGCCGGCCCTGCCACCCTGCCCGCCCCCACCGGCCCCCACCCAGTCGGCACCACCGTCCTCTACCTCAAGGACACCTCCCGCCCCGACCCCTGGAACCTCGACGCCAAGGCCAGGGAGCTCAAGGTCACCCTCTGGTACCCGGCCAAGCAGCGCGACGGGCAGCGCGCTCCGTATATGACGCCCAAGGAATCCGAGCTCCTCTTGAGAGGCACCGGAATCGCGAGTGCGCCGTACGACACGCTGAGCAAGACCCGGACGAACGCCATCAAGGACGCCGAGCCCGCAGGCAAGACACTACCGCTGGTGGTGCTCTCTCCCGGCTTCACCAAGCCGATGAGCACTCTCACCTCGCTGGCCGAGGATCTGGCCGGCCGCGGCTACGTCGTGGCCGGCATCGACCACACCTACGAAAGCTACGCCACCACCTTCCCCGACGGGCGCATCGCCGAATGCCTCGCCTGCGACAGCAACTCCGATCCTGGCTTCGGCGCCGGACTGGTTCAGGGCCGGGCCGCCGACGTCTCGTTCGTGCTCGACCAACTGCCCTCGAAGTGGGACGGTTCCAGCCGGATCGACCGCTCCCGCATCGCCATGGCCGGCCAGTCGATCGGCGGGTCCAGCGCCATGGCGACCATGCTCGAAGACCCCCGCGTGCGGGCCGGAATCGACATCGACGGCACCGCCTACGCCCGGATCCCCAAGAGCGGCTTCTCCCGGCCGTTCATGTTCCTGGGCTCGGCGCAGCACATCTCCGGAGGCTCCGCCCCCACGTGGGACCGCGACTGGAGACTGCTCACCGGCTGGAAACGCTGGATCGTACTGTCGGGCACCGAACATCAGTCCTTCACTGACACCCCGCTGCTGGCGGACGCCCTCGGCATCACACCTACCGCTGGCGTCCTGCCCGCGGCGCGCGCCGCCGAGCTCACCCGCACCTACGTGGCGGCCTTCCTCGACCAGCACCTGAAGTCCCAGCGGCAGTCCCTGCTGGACAAACCGTCCTCGCGCTACCCCGAGGCCAAGTTCTGCCCCGCCACCTGCGCTCCATCCTGAGGCCCAGCCGTCCCTGAAGCCCTCAGGGGATCCTGAAGACGCCGAATGCCTTCCTGGCCCGGGTGCACCGCGCCGAGCCCGAGCCTCTGGAGTTGTTGCAGGTCTTCGCGGAGCGGGGTCTCGAATGGTGGAGAAGTGCCTCCACCCACCACGAGAACCGGCTCAGTTCGGATCTCCGGAAACTTTCGGGAAGATCCGCTAGATCGCTGATGCGAATTTCGGTGATCGGCTGCGGGCGTGACGAAGGGCGTCCATGGCCGGTTGGCCGCCTCGTCCGCCACCCCCATCGCCACCAAATCCGCCCCGCCCGCAACGCCCCACCGCATCCGTCATGATCTCCACCGCGTCCCGGTACACCTGCGGCAATACCCCACCGCCATACCTGGCCGCCACGGTGGCACCGTCACCACTCCACGCGGAACCGCCTGCGGGGCCACCGCGTCAGCGGCCTCAACCCCGTCGAGCTGGTCGTCAGCAGTCCGCCGGCCAGCCACCGTACCGGCACCGGTGGCGGCGGGGAACCTACGCCGCGTCAACCGTCAGGGGAATGTGGCTCGTGCTTCCGGGATGGTTGTACGGCACCGCCGGTGTCGGCCGAATGTCAGCCGCTCGCCGGGATCAACCCGGGCCTGCCGGGCCGGTAACACGGTCAGGCTGGTGGAGAAGCGTCCGCGGCGCGCCTGCGGGCCACCAGTTGAGCGGGCCGGCCAGTCGCATGAGGCTCGGCACCAGCACGGCCCTGATGACGGTGGCGTCCACCAGCACGGCCACGGCCATGCCCACGCCCAGCATCTGCACGAACGTCACCCGCGCCGGGGCGTAGGCGGCGAACGTGAGCGCCAGGATCCCGCCCGCCGCTGTGATCAGCGGCGCGCCCCGCTGCAGGCCGACGGCCACGGCCCGCTCGGTGTCGCCGGTCCTGTCGTACTCCTCCTTGATGCGTGACAGCAGGAACACCTCGTAGTCCATCGACAGCCCGTAGGCCACACAGAGCATGAGAATCGGGATGCTTGGGTCGAGGGTCCCGGTCGGGGTGAAGCCGAGCAGGCCAGACAGGTTACCTTCCTGGAAGACCCAGACGATCGCGCCGAACATGACGCCGAGACTGAGGACGTTCAGCAGCGTCGCCTTGAGCGGGATGATGAGGCTGCGTGTCATGAGGAACAGGACGGCGAACGTCACGCCGAGCATGAGCGCCAGCACCAGCGGGAGCCGGTCCACGACCGAGGCCCGGTAGTCCGACAGCTCGGCCGGGTAACCCCCGACCAGCACCTCGAAGGGCGGCTCGATGGAGCGGACGGCCGCCACCAGGCGTACCGGGTCGTCGGCCAGGGCGGCGGCCGAGGGCACCGCCGACAACCAGGTTCCCTGTTCGGTCGCGGTGGTGCCGCGGAAGCGGATCGGGTCGCCGTCGCCCACGCGGCGTCCCCCGGCGAAGGAGCCGGCGGCAGAGTCGACCTGGGCGATGCCCGGCAGCCGGGACAACGACTCGGCGTACGCGGATATGTCGCCCGCCGCCGGACCCTTCGAGATGATCTGGATGGCGTCGGTCTCCTCGGCCGGGAACGACTGGCGGATGACCTCCTGCGTCTGCCGGGAGGCGGCCTCCGGTGGCAGGATGCGATCGTCGGCGACGCCGAAGCGCAGCCCGAGGAAGGGTGAGGCGAGCAGAAGCAGCACCGCCGTCGCCAGGCCCCCGAAGACCAGCGGGCGGCGCATCACGCGCACGGCCAGCCCGTGCCAGAACCCCGAGTCTCCGGGCTCGGATCGTGTGGACTTGGGCAGCAGCGTGCCGCCGATCGTGGCGAGCACGGCGGGCAGCACGAGCACCGCTGCCACCAGGCCGCCGACCACCACGGCGATGCCCGCGTAGGCGAACGAGCGCAGGAAGTCGAAGGGCAGCGCGAACAGAACGGCCAGCGACATGGCCACGGTGAGGCCGCTGAACAGCACGGTACGGCCCGCGTGCTCGACCGCCCCCGCGATCGCGCTCGCCCGGTCTCGCCCGTCGCGGATCTCCTCGCGGAAGCGCTGGATGACGAACAGGCAGTAGTCGATGCCGAGCCCCAGGCCCATGGCCAGGGTCAGATTCAGGGCGAAGGTGGAGATCTCCGTCCAGAGCAGGACGCCACCCAGCAGCGCCAGCCCGGTCACCATGGCGAACACCCCAGCCAGGATCGGCACCAGAGCCGCCATCGCGCGCCGCTGGTAGAGCCAGAGCAGCACGAACGCCACCGGAAAGATCACCAGCTCCGCCCGGACGAAGTCCTGCCTGGCCAGCGGCACGGTCTCGCGGAAGACCTCCTCGCCGCCCCCGGCACGGACCTGGAGCAGGTCGTCACCGGCGGTGATCCGCGGCACCAGGACGGGCAGCACCCGGGCGCGCACGTGATCGGCGTCGCCGGGGACGCGCACCACGATCAGCGCGTGCCGGCCGTCCGTACTGCGCATGGTCGCGGGCTTGCCGCGGGTCCAGTACGAGGCGGCCTCGGCGACGCCGTCCTCGCGGCCGACCCTGGCGGTCAGTTCGCGACCCGCCGCCGCCACGGCCGGGTCGTCCACGGTGCCCTGTCTCGCGGTGACCAAAAAGATCATGTCTGGGCTGCCGGTGCCGAATCGCCCGGCCAGCTCGGCCTGTGCCCGGTCGGACTCCGAACCAGGCGCCTCGAACCTGGCCAGCGACAACCCCGACGCCGCGCCGGCCGCCAGTACGCCCGCGGCGATCAGCCCGGCCAGCGCCAATGCCAGCACCAGCCGGCGACGGCGGACGAGCAGGAACCCGAGCCTGCGCAGCGGCGGCCCCACCGTCATCTCCCCGGACTGCCTGGCCGGGGCGCCGACGGCCGTCACGGGCGCGGTCCCAGGACGTCGAGGAGGCGCTCGAAGCTCTCCTGATCGTGCTCGAGCCACCACCAGCGGGAGTGGATGTCGGTGCCGAAGTTGCCGCAGCCCGTGACGAGCACGGTTCTCATGGGGCCTCCCGGGAAACTCGGTAAACTGCTCGTGTTTCTCTGCCGAGCCCAGAAATACAAGTAAATGCTCGCATTTGTCAACGAGGAGGTCGCCCATGCCTGAACGCTCAATCCGTCGGCAGGCGCGCGGCCTGAAGCGCATGGCCGAGATCCTCGACGCCGCCGAACTGGTGGTCGCCGAAGTGGGTTACATGGAGCTGACGACGAACCAGGTGGCCGCGCGGGCCGGGATCTCGCCCGGGTCGCTGTATCAGTTCTTCCGCAACAAGGAGGAGATCCTCGACGGGCTGGTGAAGCGCTACACCGATGACCGGCAGGAGTTCTGGGCCGCCCGGCTCGCCGCCGTCAGCCCGGATGTGCCGCTGGAGACGCTGGTGGAGCGGCTGGTGGATGAGAGTGTGGCGTTCAAGACGGCCTCGCCCGCGTACTGGTCGCTGCTGTACGGCACGGCCACCGGCGATCGGCTGGCGGCGGCCTCGCAGCAGTTGCACGAGGCCATCGCGGGGCACATCGCGGCCCTGTTGCGCCGTCGCACTCCCGGGCTGCCGGAGGAGCGGGCGCTGCTCACCGGGACGATGGCGCTGGCCATGGTGAAGGCGGTGATGCCGATGATCACCACGGCCACGCAGGAACGGGCGGCGGAACTGGTGGCCGAACTGCGACTGATGCTGGTGCGGTACCTGAGCTGAGCGCGCCGCCAGGTGCCAGGGGACAATCGGGCAAGCCCTTCCGGCGGCGTCCGTGCGCCCGCTCGACCGGTGATCGCCATGAGCGCGCCACGCGCTCGGGTTCCGGCTGGGGATCGGGCGTCGGCGGGGCCGGGCGCGGGGGAGGGGCCAGCAGGCGGGGCTGCCACCAGTTGCGGTGCCCGAGCAGCCTCATCAGGCCGGGAGGAGCAACATGCGAATCACGGTGGCGTCGATGAGAATGGCCACCGCCACGGCGAATCCGGCCTGCTGGAAGTCCAGGCGTCGGGTGAACGTCAGCCCGGCGAACGAGACGGCCATGACGGTGGCGGCCAGCGTGAACAGTGAATCGGGGCAGGGTGAAGCTTTCACCGAGCACCGTGATGGTGGCTCCAAGGTCAGCCGCCTCCAATGTTTCCAGTCGCTCCCGGGCTCTTTTAAGCCGGCGGGCAGCTGCCTGGACCAGCGCGGGCAGCACGGGCAACCTCTCCCGGGTGCGGGCGTCGGATCTGGCGCGGACCTCCTGCTCGGCCTTCTTGGCGGAGCAATCAGCTTCGGTCACTGGGCTCGGGACGGCCCACGGCCCCCAACGCTCGGGCTCGTCCAAAGCCCATTGGGTGATGTCCAGGTAGAACCCCCGCACGCCAGTCTGATCATCAAGGCTGCTATGCGGGGCTCCGTTGTCGTGGCGACCGTGCCATTTGGCATGCGGTGCTTGACGGTCTTGACGGCGATTCTGGCCTTCCAGGAGTCTGGCACCTCCGGGGCCAGGTGAAGGCTGTCGATCCCTGGGTGGTGCTGCTCCAGGTCGGCCCAGAAGTAGCCGACGAGGTTCCTGGACAGCTGCATCAACGTGACGTAGTCGATTGAGGGCTGGCGTTCGGTCAGGTAGCTGACAAGCAGGTCGCGAATTGGCTTGCACTTCAGGTCGAATCTGTCGACGAGTTGGGCGGGGCTCGTGAAAGTTGGCGTGGCCGCCAACAGCAGCTCGAGGACATCGCCGACGACAATGTCGTCAATGCCGCCGCCTTTCGCCGCGAGGATCCGGGCAAGGGCGTTGAGTGCCTTCGAGGTGCGCCGTTGGTCCGGTTGCCCGGGCATACGGGCGTTACGCAGGTCAGTGAATCCCTTAGGATCGCGGGCGGTTTCGATGGCCCCACGTAGGTGGGGCGACATACTGCTGGACAGCCAGGCCATGCTGGGGCGGATGACATCGGCGCAGACCAGTGCCAGCAGTCCGGACTCGAGACCTGCTCTCTGCGGCTTCCTGCCGTGGGCGGTTCCCCAGGCAAGGGGAGCCGCAGTCCAGCCGATCGAGGTGGTGGCACCTGGGCTGGCGTTCCAGCGTTGCTGCCAGGTCTCGCCCTCGAAGGTCTCCAGCCAGCGCAGCAGCAGACGCGCACCGACCATCCGCATCAAGTGGGTGGAGTCCTTGCCGTTCTCGAACGGCGGCTGATCCAGTCTGTGGAGAACCTCCTCATGGGAGGATCTGGTGGTGACCCAGTCGGTTCCCGGGCTCCGTGGCGGAAACATCTGCAGGTAGGTCTCGATCTCTCCGCCAGCCAGACTCTTGACGGCCCGGACCGACGGGGCGAGGAGAGGACCAGTGGTGATCGTCACCCAAGCCTCCGCCCGAACAGGACGTCCAGGGCCTCCTGGTTGTAGGCCGGTGCCGGCGGGCTGACCGACGGGGTGTTGCGCCGCTGCTCTTGGCGGGCGTGGTGGGCGATCCCGGCCGCGATGACCTCGTCCCGGGAGGGGTCAAGTACTTCTGGGTCGTGGTCAACTGCCTGTGCGCAAGCATGTGTTGGACGTAGACCAGCGACATGTCCGGATCGTTGGCCATGCGGAAGGACGCCGTATGCCGGAGATCATGCAGGCTCCAGTTGGACCCCAGGATCTCGTTGGCGCGGTTGAACATGGACGCGGTGCACCGCCGGTTCCTTGCGGCGCTGGTAGCGCATACTCCTGTCCTGCCGGAGGCCGCTAGGTTCGCCTATCTGGATGTGGACGACACGATCCGCGCGACGCACGGGTATGCCAAGCAGGGCGCCGGCTACGGCTAGTCCAAGGTGAAGGGACTGAACGCGCTGGGCGCCATCGTGTCGACACCGACATGCGCGCCGCTGGTCGCCCCACCGGCGTTCTTCGCTACAGAGCTTCTACGCCTGCTTCGGCGGTGGACGCTGGCGCACTTCGACGGAAGGCCGTCCGACACCCGGTAGTGCTCAGGCCCAGAGTGTCGCCGCGCAGGCGGAGAAGGCGGCGACCGAGCGTGCGAGGGGAGGAGCCAGGGAGCCAATTTCGAGAGCCACCGCCTTGCGGCTACCTCAGACTGCCCGGGCCATCCTCGGAGTGTTCTGCCAGGTGAGAGGCACCCCAATCGACTCGAATCGACATCCCCGGACTCCCCGGTCTTCCTTCACACCGAAGAGGTCACTGGTTCGATCCCAGTATCGCCCACCACGAAGATGCAGGTGAGAAGGGGTTTCGGAGTCACTCCGAGACCCCTCTTCTGTGCCTGGGGAGTCGATGGGATGTCGATCCCCTGCGAACGTGGAGACGGTCCTATGCCACCGCGGTCCTCAGCAGGGCCGATGAGGCGTGTCTCTTCTCGATCATGTGACGTCCGGATGCGGTGGGCGCGACAACAGCCGACCCATCACCCGATCACTGATCGCCTGCGACCACTAACCAGACTGAGGACTCATTCATCCAGGCCCCCTGCTCGCGCGGTCGGTTGCCGATCAGCGACAGAAGCGGATCTCTTGCCTTACACCCGCCTCTGGGGCGCGCGGCGATAGATCATGTGAGTCACACCGATTCCCTCGATAACCTCCGCCTGCTCGAAGCCGATCGGTGCTGTGGCGGTGAGCCCGGCCAGCACAGGTGTGCCGCCGCCGAGTACCACTGGCACGACGTCCATCCGCAACTCGTCGAGCAGGCCGGCCCTCAACGCGTCGGCCACGGTGCCGCCGGGACCGACGCCGACATCGCGATGCCCGGCCACCTCGCGGGCCCGCGCGATCGCGTTCTCCACGCCGTCACTGACGAACGTGAACGGCGTCGTCGCCGCCCAGCCGGATGGTGGTGGGCGGTGGCTGACAACGAACACTGGCACGCCGCTCGGGTGTCGCCCGTCCCAGCCTGCGGTGAGGTCGAACAGGTTCCGGCCGACGACACAGGCTCCAAGCATCTCCTGGAGTCCGCGCAGGTAGCGGGCCGTTGCCTCGGAGGTGCGGTAGGTCAACCGGTCCGGATCGGCGGTTGGCGTGGCCACGGTGCCCGCCGTGCACCAGGCGAACAGCTTGTCGAAGCCTGACTGGCCAGGACCGGAGATGTACCCGTCCAGCGAGACCGACGCCTGTGTGAAGACCTTTCCCATGGTTACCCCCAGAGCGTCCACGATCTTGACAAGGCCAGACACTAGCACATATAAAACCATAAGGTTATGGAACCGGAGGGTTATGGAAATGGTTGCAAGCGACAGGCTGGACGCGACGTTCGCGGCGCTCGCCGACCCCACCCGGCGGGCCATCCTGGCCCGGCTCGCGGCCGGTGACGCCACGGTCACCGAGCTGGCCGCGCCGTTCGCGATGAGCCAGCCCGCCGTCTCCAAACACCTGCGCGTGCTCGAACGGGCAGGCCTGATCAGCCGCGGCCGCGACGCACAACGCCGGCCATGCCGGCTGGTGGCCGAGCCGCTCAAGACGGCCACGGACTGGCTGGCCGACTACCGCGACTATTGGGAAGCGAGCTATCAGCGACTGGATGCCCTGCTGGACGACATGCAGGACGGCAAAACGTGACTTCCCCGCACCCTGGCCTCGGGCTGCGCGTCGTCGCGTCCGGGGCCACCGACCTCGTCCTCACCCGGACCTTCGCCGCTCCCGCGCCGCTGGTCTTCGCCGCCCTCACCGAGCCGGAACTGCTCCGCCGCTGGTACGGCGCCCGCGGCTGGCAGCTCACCGTTTGCGAGGTCGACCTACGCCCAGGCGGTGTGTGGCGGTTCGTCGCAACAGGGCCGGGTGGCTCCGAGATGGAACTACACGGGCTGTTCCGTGAGGTCGTGCCGCCTGTACGCCTCACACAGACCGAGATCCACCGTGACTGGGCCGACGGCGCGGCACTGGTCACTACCGTTCTGGACGAGACAGACGGGTACACCACCATGACCGTCACCGCGCAGTACTCCTCGCCCGAGATTCGCGACATGGTCGTGCGCAGCCCCATGCAACTCGGCGCCGGCGAAGGATACGACCGCCTCGCCGCTGTACTCGCCACACTGCCACCACAGCTCCCCGACGAAAGGCACGATCCATGACCGACGCACCCGCCCCAGTCACCGAGATCCCGACCGACCTCGGGGAAGTTCCCGAGGTCTCCGGCAACCCGCCTGTACCACCTGGCACGCTGCTGCTGGAACTCGTGCCGGTGCCGGCCGCCGACATCGAACGGGCCAAAGCCTTCTACCAAGACCAACTCGGGTTCCGCCTCGACGTCGACGTCAACCCGAAGCCCGGTATCCGCATCGTCCAACTCACTCCGCCCGGTTCGGCGTGCTCGATCACCCTCGCCGAAGGCCTACCCACACTCGACATGCCCCCAGGAACCCTTCGCGGTCTGCACCTCGTGGTAGCCGACATCGAGGCATCCCGCGCTCAACTCGTCGAGCGTGGCGTCGAGATCAGCGAGATCGAGGACTCCGGCGGCGTGCTCTACGCGTACTTCGCCGACCCGGACGGCAATACCTGGTGCCTCCAGCACATGCCCTGGCGCTAGTGCGGGTGGGTTAATAAGGCTGGTTTGTCGGAGTCTCTACTTGATCGTGTTCGTGTCGGAGACGGTCAGAGGGTTGGGCGGGCACCGGCCTGGATGTCCTGGCCTGTCCGTCCTGCCGGCGAGGACCAGCGGTCGCGGTTGTTACTCCATGCGCATCCTGCACCAGCGCATGGGCCCGATGCGGCACTTCCGAGACCGCTCGACCTGCACGGCCGGACATTCAGCCGGCATCGTCCGGTGCCGCTCCCATCTCGACCGCCCGGCTGTGCGGCTTCGCTCCGTCGGGGTTGAACATGCACAGCACTTCGAGGACCTCGGGCCCGGGGTTGCCGAAGCCGTGAGGCCGACGGCGATGACGCAGATCACCGTGGACGGTGTGATGCAGGGCAACGGTCACGCGACTCCCGAGGAGCCGGCGAGCGGGTTCACGCGGGACGGCTGGGCGCTCGGGGCATTCGCCGATGACACTGGCGAGATGATCACCAGGACCTATCAGCGGGCGGATGCGTTCCTGTTCGGGCGGGGCACGTACGAGATGTTCGCCGAGACCTGGGGCGCTAGACCGGAGATGCAGGCGCACCCATCGGGGTCGCGCTCAACGGGGCGCAGAAGTACGTCGCATCGAACTGTCTCGAGAAGCCGTCGTGGGGACCCGTCACGCTGCTGTCCGGGGATGCGACCGCGGCGATCAGGGAATCGAAGGAATCGTCTTCGGGCGAGATCCAGGTACACGGGAGCGCAATCCTGCTCCGCTCGCTGCTCGCCGCCGGCCTCGTCGATGAAAGTTCCACCCGGCGCGGCCGACGTAGACGGCCCTCCGCTCCCGAACGTGTCCCCAGTCCCAGGTAGCGAGGTGCGGTTCAGTTGGTCCAGCGGGCCGGAGGAACCCGTACGTACGAAAAATCGATTGCCGGTGGTGCTCGTACGGATGATCCTGGGTGGATGGATCTTGAGAGTGCTGCGCTGGACTGGCGGGCCGATGGCTTCGTGATCCTGCCGGGGTTCATCCCTGCCGAGGAGCTGACAGCGGCGGTGAGCGAACTGGATCTGCTGTTCCCCTCCGCCGACGGCTTTCATGATGGCACCGACCCGCGCCGCGCCCGCTTCATCGGCGACGAGTTCGCCGGGATCGACACATTCCCCTTCGCCAGTACCGAGATCAGCCTGCTGGCGGTGAACCATCGCATCCTGGCGCTCGCCCAGGCCCTGCTTGACGACAGCGACGTCCACATCTACACGGCTGAGGCCTGGGCGAAATACACCGGTGCTTGCGACTATGACCAGGACCTGCACCGCGACTACCTCAACCACACCCTGCTGGTCCCCAGCACGGCACCAGGCTGCCAGCAACTGGAGATGTTCGTCTTCCTCTCCGACGTCCCCGAAGAGCTCGGACCGCCACATCTCCTCTCACGTGCGCACACGGCGGACATCCCCGCCGTCCCGAACTGGTTCCTGCGGCCGGGACAGCACAGCGCATGGCGATTCAACGACGACAGCGGCAGCCCACAGATGTACGGGGCCGAGGTCTCTGGTGCAGGGCCCGCCGGAACGGTCATCGCCTTCGAGTCCGGTACCTTCCACCGAGGCACTCAACTGACAGCTTCTCGCGGCGCCCGCTACAGCATGCACCTGGGCTTCCGGCCGTCCGGCCTCTCGTGGGGGCAACGTGTGGGATGGGCAGCGCGCAGCTTCGAACGAGAATGGGGCGAGTTCGTCCACCGCGCGTCACCTCGCCAACTCCAGGCCTTCGGGTTTCCCCCGCCAGGACATTCTTACTGGACTGCGCAGACGCTGGCCGGCATGGCACTGCGATATCCGGAACTTGACCTCACGCCCTGGTCGGCCTCCGCTTCCGCACCACGCGGGTCTTGATTCCCTCCGGTGCCTTCGCGGCGTTCAACAGCACCCTCAAGGTCGAGTACGTGCGCGCGTATCCGCACGATCGAATGATCGGCCTGCTGCGCATCACTCAGCGCCAGGGGTCGAGGGCGTGCTTGCCGTGGGTCTGGCCTGCTTCGAGTTGCTGCAGGACGGCCGGCCCGTCCGCCAAGGGGTGAAGCTGTGGGGTGCCGGGCGGGTACACGCCTTGGGCGATGAGTGCCTCGATCTCGATCAGCAACGACTGGTAGAGGGAGGGCTGATGCAGCGCCAGGGCACCGATGTGCAGGCCCTTGATCTGGACGTGGTGGGTGAAGACCAGGTCGTGCGTGGTCAGGACGGCATCGCCGGAAGCGGCGCCGAAGACGACGACGCGTCCGGCGAAGGGTTTGGTGACCGACAGGCTGGTCTTGAACGTGGCCTGTCCCACTGATTCCAAGGTCAGGTCGACTCCGCCGGTCAAGCGGGTGATCTCCGTGGCCAGATCGGGACGAGTGCGGTCCAGGACTTCCTCGGCGCCCAGCGCCTTGACGGTGCTGTGCTTCGCCGGTGACGCCGTGGCGATCACTCGCGCACCGTAGTGTCGGGCGAGGCGAACGGCGGCCTGCCCCACGCCGCCGGCGGCGGCATGGACGAGCACCACCTCACCGGTCTTGATCTCGCCCAGCGGCTTCAGTGCCGCCAGGGCGGTGGCCCAGTTCAGCACCAGGCCGAGGGCTTGCGCATCGCTCCAACCAGCAGGGACGGGAAGTACGCCCGCGGCCGGCATCGTCATGTACTGCGCGAAAGCGCCCGAGCCGACTCCGACGACATGGGTGCCGAGCCGCAGCGGGGTCTCGATGTCCGGGCCGGCGCCGACGATTTCGCCGGCGGCTTCGAAGCCCGCCACATAGGGTGCCTGCGGGCCTCCTGCGTACGTTCCGTAGGTCTGCATGACGTCGGCGAAGTTGATCCCGGCGGCGCCCACGCGGATCAGGTATTCGCCGGCCCCCGGGGCGGGGCGGCGCCGATCGGTCGTGAGGGTCAGGTCCTTCGGTCCGCGGTGCGATCGCTGGACCAGTGCTCGTACCGTCTGCTTCGTCATCTGCTGCTGCTGGTCGATCTCCATGCGTGGAAGGTAGGAGTCTGACACTTGTGTCAAGGTCAAGCGGCGGTCAGGGAGCAGGGCGGCGGGCCTGTCGAAGGTAGGCGTCGAGTGCCGCCTGCTGATCGGTGAGCACGGAGATACGGGCGGCGAGCCGATCGCGGTAACTCTGCACCTCGTGCAGGAACTCCGCGCGTGCCGCATCAGTGCCGACGTCAGGTTCATCGGTGAGGCGGGGCAGGAGCTTCCGGATCAGCCGTACGGACAGGCCGGACTCCAGGAGCGAGCGGATCGTGAGCACCCGGTCGATGGTGGACTGGCAGTAGTCGCGGAACCCGTTGCCGCAACGACCGGGGACGATCAGACCCTCATCCTCGTAGTGCCGCAACGATCGCGCACTCGCGCCGCTGACTCTGGATGCGTCGCCGATTCTCATGTCTGTGGGCAACATCGTGGTGCAGCGCGATCTTCCGGTACTCATCGCCACGACGAAACGTTCCCGTCCGTCGTCACGGTCTGTCGCTCATCGCCTTGGACAGCAGCGTGCGCAGGGTGCGCTGGTCGTCGGGGGAGAGGCGGGCGAGGGGGGAGCCCATGGTCATGGCCTCGACGAGGCGTCGTCTGGCCAGGTGGCCGGTGTCGGTCAGGGTGAGGATCTTGACGCGGCGGTTGGCGGGGTCGACGGTCCTGGTGACCAGGCCCCGTTGTTCCAGCCGGTCGGCCAGGAAGGTGACGGTGGAGGGGTCGCAGCGCAGATCGTGAGCCAGTTCGCGCATCGAGGGCGGGGTGCGCGCGCCGCCGAGCCGCCAGACGGCGTTGGCCAGGGCGTGGGTCAGGTCGAGCTCGGCCAGGACTTCGGCGATGAGTGCCTGCGTGCGTTCGGCCAGGCCCATGGTCAGGTCGATGAGGTCGTAGATCGGCGATTCGGCGTCCTCCACGTCCACAAAATAGTACGAGACTCCAATGGTTGACAACTCCAAGCTTTTGCTTCAACGATTGGAGTGTCCAACTATCAGCCGATGGGATGAGGAGAGTGCCATGAAGATCGCCGTGTTCGGCGCGACGGGCGCCACCGGCCGCCTGGTCGTGGTGCGGGCGCTGGAGGCGGGGCACGAGGTCCGGGCCATGGTCCGCGACCGCGCGCGCCTGCCGATCTCGCACGAACGGCTGCACGTGGTCGTCGGGGAACTGGCCGACCAGGGCGCCGTCGACGCCACCGTGGACGGCCGCGATGTGGTGATCAGCGCGCTGGCGGGCTCGGCGAGGCAGCCTGCCTGCACCGACGGAGTCCGCGCGATCCTGGCCGCCATGCGCGCCACGTCCGCCGTCCGGCTGCTGGTGGTGAGCGCTCATGGCGCGGCGGAAAGCCGCGACCGCTCGCCGTACGTGATGGCCGTGCGGACCCTGCTGAGCGCCAAGATGCGCGACAAGGACACGATGGAGACGCTGATCCGTCAGGCGGACGGCCTGCGGTGGACGATCGTGCGCCCGCCCGCGCTCACCCACAGCCCGCGCACCGGCCGCTATCGCGTCGGCACCGAGCTGAAGATCACGCTGGCCTCGCGGATCTCCCGCGCGGACCTGGCCGACTTCCTGCTGCGCGCGGCGGCCGAGGACGCCTATGTCGGCCAGGCACCCCGGATCGCGGCATGACCGGCCCGGCCGCGGGGCCCATGGCGGGCAGGGTGTGCCTGGTCACGGGTGCGGGCGGTGACATGGGACGGGTGATCGTCACCGAACTGGCCCGCCGCGGTGCCACCGTCGTGCTCGTCTGCCGCGAGATGCGGGCGGCTCGCGCGCTGCGCGATCAGGTCAGCGCGGCCACCGGCAACGCCGATGTGCACGCCCTGGCGGCCGACCTGTCCGATCAGCGGGCCATCCGCGAGCTGGCCGCGGCCTTCCGTGACCGCCACGAGCACCTGCACGTGCTCGTCAACAACGCCGGAGCGCACTTCCACGAGCGCCGGCTCAGCACGGACGGCATCGAGCTGCATCTGGCGGTCAACCACCTGTCGTGGTTCCTGCTGACGAACCTGCTCCTGGACCGGCTGATCGCCGGCGCCCCCGCGCGCGTGGTGAACGTGGCCTCCGACGCCATCACCGACACCAGGACCTACCGGATCGGCCCGCGCCGCACCGCCGTCATCGACCTGGACGATCTGCAGTCCGAACGCGGCTACCGGCCCATGCAGGCCTACGGCAACGCCAAGCTGGCCATGGTCATGTGCGGATACGCCCTGGCCAGGCGACTGAACGGCACCGGAGTCACCGTCAACGCCCTGCACCCGGGCATCGTGGCCACGGCCATCATCGCCGACAGCGTGCCGCGCGTGCTCAGACCGGTGACCGCGCTGGCCCGGCCGTTCCTGCTCACCCCCGCCCAGGGCGCGCGCACCGCCATAGACCTGGCCACCTCGCCCGGCCTCGCGCAGGTGAGCGGCGCGTTCTTCGCCGACCGGCGCCCACGCCGCACGCCGGAACCGTCCTACGACATCGCCGTGCAGGAACGGCTCTGGCAGGCCAGCGCGGTCCTGACCGGTCTCACCGGCCAAGACCAGGCCGGCCCGGCGACTTCTTCCGGACGATGACCCGCGCGCTGGCCGGGCGTTTCCGGTCGGGCGAACTCGCGCTCGACTACCGGTTCCGAGCCCACTGATCGGGGATGCCCGGTGTGCCGTGACAGAGGATTTCCGCTCCGTTCTGCCAACCTTCTCCGGCCGTCTCCGCGTTGAGGCCATGTGAGTGACACAACGGGAGACGCCGCGTACGCCGCCTTCGCCGAGGTGGCCTGGGAGCGGCACCTAGCCGTCGCCATCCTGCTCACCGGCGACCGGCACCGGGGCGAGGAGCTGCTCCAGGACTGCCTGGTCCGGCTGTACGTGCGATGGCGACGGGTCGCCGTCACCGATCCGCACGAGGAGCTGCGGCGCGCGCTGCTCCGCCTGCCGCGCAGGCAGCGGACCGTCGTCGTCCTGCGGCACTACGAGGACCTGACGGAGAAGGCGGTCGCGGCGGTGCTCGGGTGTTCGGTCGGCACGGTCAAGAGTCAGCACTTCAGAGCGATGGCACGCCTGCGCGCGGCGCTGCGGGAGAACCAGGAGGCGGCACGATGAACCACGAGCAGGAAGAACTCGCCCAGGCGCTGCGGACCCTCGCCCACCGCGAACCGGCCGGCCCGGCCCCGGTGCCGGAGCTGCTGCGCCGCGGTCGCCGGGCCAGGCGTACCCGTGCCGTGGTGAGCGCTCTGTCGGGCCTGGCTCTGGCCGCTGCGGCCGTTCTCGTGGTCGTCGGCACCGGCCCGGACGTCTCGCCGGCCGGTACGGTGCCGGTCGCGAGTACGTCTCCCACCCCGGACGGGGCGCCGCGTTCCGCGACTCTGATCCCGCTGCAGTACACGTTCCCGGCGGGGCAGTCGTACACGATCGGCCTGACCACGACCGGCGAGTTCTCCAAGGCGGACACCTTCGACACCACGCCGCACGTGGTGGTCCGCGGCACCGACGAGTATCACCAGATCCAGTTCGGCCACCGCGTCATGCTCGTCAGGAGCGAGGACGTCGTGGTGACCGAGGCCTGAGAGTGCCGGGTGGTCCGGCTACCGACCGGCTCTGGAGGACGCGCCGCTGGGCTGAGGGAGACCCGTCCCTGGACGTCACTGATCGCCCGCTGGGGCTGCTCCGCGCGAGCCGTAGGCCGGGCCGAACACGACCAGCAGCGCCAGATCCTCCGTGATGTCCGTGAAGCGGTGTTCCTCACCTGCCGGAACGAAGATCACCGCGCCGGGGCCGACCTCCTCGTCGCCGCTCGGTGTCGTGATCCTGGCCCGGCCCGCGGTCACCACGTAGATCTCGTCCTCGGTGTGCGGGCTCTGGGTGTCGACGCCGCCCGCTGGAACGCAGTACGTACCGACGGACAGGTCCGGCACCTTGAGCTGCTCGACCCAGTCGTTGGCGGCTCCGGCGGCCGGCGGCGCCCACTGTCCCGCTCCTTTGATGATCTGCATGGTGGCGACCCTACCGGCATGCTCATGACGCCGGCCGGAGCGTTACGTGGCCGCGGTTCGAGGCAGCAGCAGCATCAGTGCGGCGGCCAGCAGATAGAGCACGATCCCCACCGGCAGTACGGCCGCGAACGCGTCGCCGAACCCCTGGAGCGGGGCGGCGTGGTCGTCCAGGGCGGTGAAGAAGAGGGTGCCCAGGGCGGCCACGCCGGCGGCGCCGCCGATCTGGGTCACCGTCGAGAGCACCCCACCGGCCGCGCCCGCGTCCTGGTCTGGGATGCCGGCCAGGATGACGTTGACCAGGATCGGCGCCGCCAGGCCCAGCCCCAGACCGCCGACGAAGAGTGCCGCCGCGAGCGTCCAGTATCCGGGGCTCTGACCGTCGCGGACGGCGAACCACAACAGCGCCTGCGACGCGGCCAGGGCCAGCGAGCCGGTCACCAGCAGTGCCCGGCCCGCTCTGGCCGCCAGGGCGACGCCGAGGCCGGAGGTGAGGATGGACCCGATCGCGTAGGGCAGGATCACCAGACCGGTCTCCCAGGCGGTGCGTCCGGTGCCGGTCTGCAGGTAGATCGACAGCGTCAGGAAGAACGCGCCGATGGCGCCGAAGAAGAACAGGGAGGCCGTCAGTCCCGCGCCGAAGCTGCGCACCCGCAGCAGCGCCGGGTCGAGCACGGGCTGCCCGCCCCGCCGCGTGACTCTCCCCTCGTAGGCGAGGAACGCGCACAGCGCCGCCACTCCGGCGGCCAGCAGCGCGAAGCCCCACCACGGCCAGCCCCAGTCGTGCCCCTGGACCAGGGGCAGCAGCACCAGCACCACACTCGACGTCAGCAGCGCCGCGCCGGCGACATCAGGCGCGGCCCGGTGCCGCCTCCTGGATTCCGGCAGGACGCGGGAGCCGAGGACGAGTGCGAGGGCCGCGATCGGCACGTTCACCCAGAAGATGGTCCGCCAGCCCAGGCCGAACAGGTCCGCGTCGACCAGGAACCCGCCCATCAGCGGCCCGGCCACCGCGGCCAGCCCTTGGACGGCCCCGTACGCGCCGAACGCCTTGGCCAGTTCCGCCGGGTGGAACGAGGACCGGATGATCCCGAACACCTGCGGGACCATCAGGCCGCCGGCCAGGCCCTGCAGCACCCGCGTGCCGATCAGCATCGACGGGCCCGTCGCCAGGGCGCACGCCGCGGACGCGACGGCGAAGACCGCCAGGCTGGCCAGGAACATCCGCCGACGGCCGTGGTCGTCGCCGATCCTGCCGCCGATGATCAGACCGGAGCCCAGTGCGAGGACGTACCCGGCCAGCATCCACTGCACCTGGGCCTGGCTCGCGTGCAGTTCGGCCGCGATCGCCGGTGCGGCGACCGTGACGATCGTGGCGTCCAGCAGGTCCATGAACGAGGCGAACAGCACCACGAGCAGGGCGATCCCGGCGGCCCGGCCGGCCAGCGCATCTGCTCGGGGCTCCCCGCGGAAGACGGGGTCGGAAGTGGTGTTTGAACTCATGCGCCACACCGTGACAGCGGTCGCGGACACCGGCTGACCGCCATTCGCCCACAATGGAGCCCATGGCCACCACGTCCTCCCGCCTGCTCAGGCTGCTGTCCCTGCTCGGGGCCCGCTCGAACTGGTCCGGGCGGGACCTGGCCGGCAGGCTCGGCATCAGCACCCGCACCCTGCGCCGTGACGTGGAGAGCCTGCGCGAGCTGGGTTACCCGGTCCAGGCCCTCATGGGTCCCGACGGCGGCTACCGGCTCGGCACGGGCGGCCGGCTGCCTCCGCTGCTGCTCGACGACGAGCAGGCGGTCGCCGTCGCCGTCGCCCTCCAGACCGCGCCGGCCAGCGTGGCCGGCCTCGACGACGCCGCCGCCCGCGCCCTGACCAGCATCAGACAGGTCATGCCCGCCCACCTTCGGGCCGAGGTCGACGCGATGCACCTGACCGCCATCCGCAACTTCTGGGAGTTCCCCGCGCCACCCGTCGACCCGGGCACGCTCAAGGCCGTCGGCTCCGCCGTCCGCAACGGGCACCTGCTGCGCTTCGACTACCGCACCCCCGGCAGCCACCGCCCCGATCCGGGCGATCCCGGCTTCACCCCACCGCTACGGGTCGAACCCCACCACCTCCTCATGTGGGCCGGCCGCTGGTACCTCGTCGCCTACACCCCGGCCACCGACGCCTGGGGCGTCTACCGGGTGGACCGCATCCACGCCTACGCACCCACCGGGACCCCGTTCCGCCGCCGCGAACCTCCCGAACCCAACGTCGCCCACTACGTGATGACCAGCCACGACAGAGGCGACACCCCGGCCCCGTGGCCGTGCCTCGGCACCGTCCTGATGGAGCTGCCGGCCGACGTCGTCGCCCGATGGGCGCCCGGCGGCTCCGTCATCGAGTACGTCACTCCGACCCGGACCCGCATCACCCTCGGCGCATGGTCCTGGGCCGGGATCGCCGGCCTGCTCGCCACCTTCGACGCCGACATCACCGCCATCGAACCGGACGAACTGAAGGACGCCTGCCGCACCCTCGCCCGCCGCTACCGGCGCGCCGCCGGGTAGCCGCGAACCGGCGCCACCGTCCTGCTCGCCCGGCCGTAGCATGCAGATCTTCGCGTCATCGGAACGGGGACCTCGACAAGGGAGGAAGTGTTGCGCATGGCAGGAAAGCAGGGGAAGGCTCGTCCGTCCATCTACCAGCAGTTACGTGACGGCGCCGAGGAACTGCTCGACGAGCCCGGCAGCTCGGCGACGGTGTGGATGCCGGGGGCGCGGGACGGCGTGCTGATCTACCACTGGAACGGCCGGGCCGACGAGGAGGAGCTGCGGCGGCTGTCCACGGCGATCGGCACGCTCAAGCCCGCCGCCGTGCGCAAGGCGATCGGCGAGGCCCGGATCATCTCGCTGGTGGACGCCCTGCTGGCGGACGTCAGCTCCGCCGGCCTGGACCATGAAGGGGTCTACGACCTTGCGTACGCGCTGGCCACCGAATCGGACGAGCGCGAGGCCGTCAAGCTGGGGATCGCGCTGCTGGGGCTGTTCGACGCCGAGCACCACCGCGACGAGCTCATGACGTTCGGGCGGCACGACGAGTTCACGTTGTACGCGATGACCGCCCTGCGCAACACCGGCGGGGACGCGACCGCCGACCTGTGGGCCCTGGCCAGGCAGGTGCGCGGGTGGGGGCGGATCCACCTGGTCGAACGCCTGGCGCAGGTGTCCGATCCGGCTGTGCGCGAGTGGATCGTCCGCGAGGGCTTCCGCAACGACGTGGCGACCGCCTACCTCGCCGGGACCGCCGCCGGGTGCGGTGACCTCGCGGGCCGGCTCGCCGGTACGCCGGACGACGAGCTGCTGGACGCGGCGGGCGAGATCCTGACGGCCCTCACCGACGAGGACGGGCCGGTCGCCGGCATGTCCGGCTACCAGGAGGGGCGGCGGGCGGCCGAGCTGTACCTGGGCCACATCGAGGCCCGTACCGGTGGCACTGGTGCCGGTGGGGCCGCTGCCGGCGGGGACGGTTCTGCTGCGAGGCCGGGTGCGGGGGAACTGCGGCACCTTCTGTACGTTCATGCCTTGCGCGAGTACGCCGACGAGCACTGGCCCGAGCTGCTGCCACGCTGCACGGAGATCCTGGCCCGCCCGCTCTGGGCCGAGCTGGCCACCGCCGCCCTGGCCGGGGCGGACGACGACGCCGCGTTCGGCCGTGCCGTACGGGCGTGCGAGCTGCTGGGCATCCCGACCGCCGGCGCCCTGCGGGCCCGGCTGCGCGCCGATCCGTACGGTGCGGCGCACTGGTACGCCCTGATGCGGCAGGCGACACCACAGGACGTGGACGAGATCCTCGCCCTGGCCGCGGAGATCCTCCCGCTGGCCGAGATCGCCTCAGGACCGGGGCAGGACCTCGGGCTCGGCCCCGCCCGCCGCCCCCACCGGGCTCTCGACCTGGTCCTGCAGAGCCTGGACGCCTGGCCTGGACACGGCTGGCCGCTGATCGCGGCGGGCCTGGCCAGCCCGGTCGTCCGCAACCGCAACCTCGCCATCCGGGCCCTGGCCGCCTGGGACCACGCCACGTTGCCGCCCGAGGCGCGTACCGCCGTGGCGGCGGCCCTGCGTGCGGAACCGGACGCCGGCGTACGGGAGCGCCTGGAACGCCTGCACGAGGGAGGCGCCGAGCCCATCGCCCCACGCTGACACCGTCGGAACCGGCGGAGGCCCGGGCGGTCAGGTTTCGGCGAGGGCGGCCACCGGGGTGGCCCGGGCCGCGCGCCGGCCGGGCAGGACCGAGGCGAGGACGCCGGCGATGACGGCCACCACCGTGACCCCGAGTGTCTGCGGCACCGACATGGCGAACTGGATGTTCTCCAGGTTCAGCTCGCCGCTGACCGCGTACGCGCCGATCCAGCCGAAGAACGCCCCTGCGGCGATGCCGACGACCGCGCCGGCCAGGCTGAGCAGCATCGCCTCGATGGCGAGCATCCAGCGCAGCTGCCGGCGTTGCAGCCCGAGGGCGCGCAGCAGCGCGGACTCGCGGGTACGTTCCAGCACCGACAGGCCGAGGGTGTTGCCCACGCCGACGAGCGCGATCAGCACCGCCACCGCGAGCAGCATCGTGGACATGGCCAGCAGCCGGTCCATGGCCGTGTGGTAGATCAGCTTCGCCGTCAGCCCGCCGCCGACCTCCGCGCCGGTCAGAGGCTCGGCCACGGTACGCAGGTGCGAGCGCAGCGCGGTGATGTCGGTCCCCGGCCGCGCCTTGGCCCAGACCGCGCCGAGCGGGGCGCCGGCGTCGAGGGCCGCGAGCACACGGGGCGCGACGACCAGGCCGTCGGTGGGCGCGAGCGGGTCGCCCCGCACCGGCAGGGTGACCGATCCCGACCGGCCGGTGACGGTGAGCCGGCTGCCGTTCCTGATGCCGGCGTCTTCGAGCAGGTACGGGTCGGCGAGGACGACGTCGGCGGCGATCGGCGGGCGCGGCGCCCACAGGGTGGTCATCGCGTCGGCGCCGGGACCCTGCGCCAGGACGCGCTTCGAGCCCCCGCGGACCTTGATGGTCACCCGCGTCGTGCGCACCCCCTTGGCGTCGGTGATCCCGGCGATCGCGGCGACGTCGCCGACGGTGCCGGCCGGCAGCGGCCCGGTGAGCATCGACACGGTGACGTCAACGGGGAAGCGGGCGTCGAGATTGTGGTCGGCCGTCGCCTTCATGCTCTCCGCGCCGACCTGGAGGGCGACGACGAGCCCGACGGCGAGCATCAGCGCGGCGCCGGTCGCGGTCGCCCGGCCGGGGTTGCGCAGCGTGTCGGCGGTGGCCAGCCGCGCGGTCGGGCCGGTACGACGCAGGGGGGAGCCGAGGCCGCGCAGCAGCGGCGGCAGGTACGACCCGACGGAGGCGAGCAGCCCGACGGCGCAGACGAACGACCCGCCGATGGAGTACGCCAGCGCGAACAGCGTGTCGGTGAAGCCCAGCCCGATCCCGGCCAGCCCGAGGACGACCAGGGCCGGCGGCCCGGCCCGGCGGACGAGCGGGGCCCGGCGCCCGATCGCGTCGCCGGCGACGGTACGCAGCGCCTCCAGGGGCGCGATCATGGCCGCCCGGCGCGCCGGCACCAGGACCGACAGCACCGCGATCGCGACCCCCACGACGGCGACGGCGACCACCTGCCAGGCCGGGACGCTGAGCGCCTGGTCCAGCACGACCGCGACCACGGCCGAGAGCGCCAGGCCGAGCCCGACGCCGAGCAGCGACCCGATGACGCCGATCGCGCCCGCCTCGGCGAGCAGGCCGCGCCGGATGTGGTCGCGCCGGCCGCCGACCGCCCTGAGCAGCCCGATCTGCCGGCGCCGCTGCGCGACCAGGATCAGGAACGTGTTCACGATCATGATGCCGCCGACCAGCAGCGCGACCGCCCCGAACACCAGCAGGAGCAGCTGGAAGACGTAGATGCCCTGGGTCCGCTGGGAGATGAGGCGCTGGACCATCCCGGCGGACGTCTCCACCCGGTCGCGGCCTCCGGCCACCGCCTCGACCCGTTCGGCGAGCCGCCCCTGCGAGAGGGTGCCGTCGCCGATGACGAGGATCTCCGTCTGTTCCGACACGCGGATCGAGTCCGCGGCGGTGTAGAAGGAGGGGGCGACGAAGGAGTTCAGCGTCAGCCCCGACAGCAGCGAGTCGCCCTGATGGGTGAGCCCGGTGACGGTCAGCGTCGCGGAGGTGTTCCTGTCGGTGATCGTGATCCGGTCGCCGGTCTTCAGGTTGAGCTGCCGCGCGGTGACATCGCCGAGGACGATGTCGCCGGGCCCGCCGGGCCAGCGTCCCTCGGTCAGGTCGGTCCAGCGCAGTTTCGGGTTGTCCGGGAGCGACTGCACCTGCACCCAGTCGGAGGAGCCGCTCACCCAGCCACGGGACAGGAGGCTGAGGTCCGCCGAGGCGACTCCGGCCACCTGCTCGATCCGGGCGGCCAGGCGGGCTTGTGCGGCCCGGTCGCCGGTGCGGGCGGTGACCACGACGTCCGTCTCGGAGACCCGGGCGATGATGTTCCGCTCGAACGTCTTCGTCTCGCCGGCCAGCACGGTCACGGAGGCGGTGAGGTAACCGACGCTGATCATGATCGCGACGATGACGGCGACCACGCGGCGCGGGTTGTGCCGCAGCTCGGCGAGCGCGTTGCGGGCCATGGGGAAGCGCGTCGGACGGCCGGTGGTCATGCGGCCAGCCTCCGCATCGCGCCCAGGACGGCGTCCGCGGTGGGCTCGCGCAGCTCGTCCACGATCAGGCCGTCGCTGAGCAGCAGCGCCCGGTCGGCGTACGACGCGGCGATCGGGTCGTGGGTGACCATCACGATCGTCTGACCCAGCTCACGGCAGGAACGGCGCAGGAAGCTGAGCAGGGTCGCCGCGGTGTGGGAGTCGAGGGCGCCGGTCGGCTCGTCGGCGAAGACCACCTCCGGCTCCGTGACCAGGGCACGCGCGATCGCCACCCGCTGCTGCTGCCCGCCGGACAGCTCGGCGGGACGGTGGCCGAGCCGGTCGCCGATGGCCAGCGAGCCGACGACGGCGGCGAGCCTGGCGGGATCCGCCCGGCGGCCCGCGAGATCCAGCGGCAGCAGGATGTTCTGCTCCGCCGTCAGCGTCGGCAGCAGGTTGAACGACTGGAACACGAAGCCGACCCGGTCCCGCCTGACCCGGGTCAGCTCCCGGTCGCCGAGCACGGAGATGTCCTGGCCGCCGATGTAGGCGTGGCCGCCGGTGGGCCGGTCGAGCCCGGCCAGGCAGTGCATGAACGTGGACTTGCCGGAGCCGGACGGGCCCATGACGGCGGTGAACGTCGCCCGCCCGAAGTCGGCCGTGACCCCACGCAGCGCGGGCACGGCCGTGTCGCCGGTGCCGTACGTCTTCGTGAGGTCCCGTGCGGCGGCCGCGGAGGTCGTGTCGCGCGGCCCTGAACGGTCCACGGCGGAGCTGTGTGCGGTCATGGGTGCCCTGTCTGTCGCTGGTGATTCGGTTGCCGGGTGCCCAACGTAGGCAGCCGCGGGCGGAAGCGGATCTGTCTGCGGTCCGGACTTCTGGACGGCGTCTGCGACCGTGGTCGTAGGGCGAGAGCGTCCAGGTCGTAGGGCAAGAGCGCCCAGGTGGTAAGGCGGGCCGCGGCCGGTGGCGTCGGGGTGCGACGAGGAGTGTGGACGGACGCGGAGGGACACAGAGGGATACGGAGGGACACGGGGGACACGGAGGGACGCGCGTGAACGGGAGGACGCGGCCCGGGGTTATCGACGGTCGGGGGTGGCCAGGCCGGTCTCGAAGGCGAAGAGGACCAGCGCGACCCGGTCGCGGCAGCGCAGTTTCGCCAGCAGGTTGCCGACGTGGGTCTTCACCGTGCCCTCGGCCAGGTGCAGCCGGGCCGCGATCTCGGTGTTGGTGGCCCCGGTCGCGATGGCGTCGAGCACCTCGGCCTCCCGTGGCGTGATCAGCGCGAGGCGTTCGTCGGTGGCGGCCGGCCCGCCCGGCAGCCGGTCGGCGAAGTGGGCGATCAGCCGCCGGGTCGCGGACGGCGCGACGACCGAGCCGCCGGCGGCGACGCCGCGGACCGCCGCCAGCAGCTCCTCCTGGCGGGCGTCCTTGAGCATGAAGCCGGCCGCGCCCGCGCGCAGCGCCGCGAAGACGTACTCGTCCAGGTCGAACGTGGTCAGGATGAGCACCCGCGCCGGATGCCCGAGCCGGGTCAGCCGCCTGGTCGCCTCGACGCCGTCCATGACCGGCATCCGGACGTCCATCAGCACCACGTCGGCGGTGAGGCCGCGCAGCTTCGTGACCGCCTCCCGGCCGTCACCGGCCTCGCCCACCACGGTCAGGTCGTCCTGCGACTCGATCATCATCCGCAGCCCGGCGCGGACGAGCCGCTGGTCGTCGACGAGGAACAGGCTGAGCGTCATCCGGCCGCCGCCCCCGTCGCCCGGTGCGCCGGCAGGACCGCGTGCACCTCGAAGCCGCCGCCGGCGCACGGGCCCGCGGTCAGGGTGCCGTCGTGCAGCTGCACCCGTTCGCGCATCGCCACCAGCCCGGTGCCCCGACCGTCGGGCTCCACGGCGTCGCCGCGGCCCTCGGACTCCACGGCGGTGCCGCGGCCGTCGTCACGCACGCGGACGGTGACCTCGTGGCCGGTGACGGTGATGGCGACCTGCGCACGGGCGGCCGGGCCGGCGTGGCGGAGCACGTTCGTCAGGCTCTCCTGGACGATCCGGTACACCGTCACCCCGGCCAGCGGGCTCATGGCGCCCGGGTCGCCCTGGACGCGGAGCCGGGCCCGGCCGCCGAGGCGGGCCACCAGGTCGGCGACGTCGTCGAGCCCGACGGCCGGCCGGTAGTCGGCGGCCGGTCCAGGCTCGTGCCGGCGCAGCATCGCCACCACCTGGCGCAGCTCGTCGAGCGCCTCCCTGGAGGTGTCGGCGATCACCGTGAGGATCTCCTGGGACCGGTGCGGATGGCGCGCCACCATCGCCCGGCCGCCCTCGGCCTGCACGGCGATGACGGCCAGCGAGTGTGCCACCAGGTCGTGGATCTCGCGGGCCACCTCGTGGCGTTCGTCGTCGGCGGCCCGGCGGATCGCGCGCTCCCGCTCGGCCAGCGCGGACTGCTGCCGCTCGGCGCGTTCCCGCTCCTGCCGCACCAGCAGTTCCTCGCGCTCGCGGGCCCGGCGGCCGACGACGAACGCGGCGACGACGACGGCGCCGTGGCCGACGATCGAAGTCACCCAGCTCCCCAGGGACGGCGCCTCCAGCTGGACGCTGAGCCATCTGGCCGGCCCGATCACCGCTCCGGCGAGCCCCACCGCCAGCGCGGCCCTGGCCGCCGTGGTCGTCGACCAGCGGGCCAGGCTGTGCACGACGACCGGCACGGCCACGACCGACACCGTCGGGTCCTGCAGCACGACGACGTGCAGCGCGGCGGCGACGGTCACGGTGACCAGCGCCGCCCACGGGCAGGCCCGGCGCAGCACCAGCGGCACGCACATCGCCACGACGAGCGCCGCGTGCGGCAGGTACGGCAGGATGACGACGCCCGCCACGGCCAGCCCGACGGCGAGCCCGGCATCACGCAGCAGCCGCCCGGCGGGGTGGGTGTCACGCAGCAGCCGGGCGGCCGGGTGAGTGCGGCGCGGCAGGGGGGCGGCCACGCCGGGTTCACGCGGCGGCCGGGTGACGGTGGAGCGGTGCGGGGCAGGCATGGCGCCTACCACCGTAGACGGGACCAGCGCCGTTGCCATCCGACCACGGTCGCAGATCGCCTCAGCCTCTCGTCTGACACAAAGCAGTGCTCCGATGCCGGCGACCGCCGCGTGGGTCGCGGGACCCCGTCATGCGCTCCTGGCCAGGAACGGCAGCATCACGTCGGCCATCTCGTCGGGCACCTCTTCGGCGAGGTCATGGCCCGCGTCGAAGACATGACCGGTGACGTCGTGGGCCATGAGCCGCAGCTGGGACTCGTTGCGTGCGCCGATGAAGGCCGAGCCGCCCAGCGCCAGGACCGGGAGATCAAGCTTGCGCCGCGCCGCCTGCCGGTTCTGCTCGGCGTCCACCAGCATCGCCCGGTAGATCGACAACATCGCGCGGATGCCGCCGGGCATGGAGTAGGTGCGCACGTACTCCTCGATGGCGTCGGGGGTGGCCGAGTCGGGGTGGGTGCGCTCGTTCTTGATCATGTACGTGATCAGCTCGCGTTCGTGGCCGGAGATCAGCATCTCGGGCACGTCGGGCTGGAAGTAGAAGCCCAGATGCCACAGGTGCAGGCCGCTGGAGACGTTCTCCGGGGTGAGCGCGGTGTGCTCCTCGAAGCCGAACCCGGGGAACAGCGCCTCGGCGAAGACGAGGGCCCCGACGTGTTCCGGGTGCCGGGCGGCGAGCTGGTAGCCGATCACCGCGCCCCAGTCCTCGCCCGCCACGGCGTACCTCTCGTGCCCGAGGCGCGCCATGAGCTCGGCGACGTCCTCGCTCATCGTCACGGAGTCGTAGCCGTCGGCGGGGCGCGCCGAGTCGCCGAGGCCGCGCAGGTCCGGCACGACGACGGTGTGGTGGGGCGTGAGCCTCTTGAGCAGGTGACGCCAGTGGTAGCCGGTCTTGGGCACGCCGTGCAGCAGCACCACGGCCGGTCCTGAACCGGCCGTCCGGTAGTGCAGGCTCGTTCCGTTGACGGCGGCCCGGCCGGTGCGGAGTGGCTGGCCGTCGTGGTCGTACATCATGGGTTTACTCGTACTTTCTGGATCGGTTGATACAGTATGAGGGCAGGAGAAATCAGTCGAGGGCGGTCAGCGCGACCTCCACGAGGGGTTCGAGGGCGCGGGCGTCCGGCGTGATCTTCGACGAGACCAGCAGCCCGTTGAGGAAGGTGACGAGGAAGGCGGCCAGCGTGCCGGGGTCATGGCGGGCCGCCACCTCGCCCCGCTCCGCCGCGGCGCGCAGCACCTCGGCCAGCGCCTCCTGGCTGGCGTCCTGCATGTCCCGTACGACGCGCCGGATCGACGGGTCCTCCGGCAGGCGCTCGCACGCGGCGTTGACCGCCAGGCAGCCCTGACCGCCGTTGCCCACGGCTATCCGGATCCGCTCCACGAGCATCGCGCGGATCGCCGAACGGGCGTCCGCGCCCTCGGCCAGGTCGCGCAGCGCGGTCGCGGCCAGGGTGGTGCGGTAATGCTCCAGCGCCGCGCGATAGAGGCCGTCCTTGTCGCCGAACGCCGCGTACAGCGAGCCCTGGCCAATGCCCAGGCGCCGGGTCAGGTCGCGCAGCGAGGTCGCCTCGTAGCCGCGCGTCCAGAACAGCTCCATCGCCCGGCTCACCGCGGCCTCGGTGTCGAACTCCCGCGTCCTCGCCATGCCCCCACCGTAACACTCTTTCTGGAGCAATCGATCCACAAAGCCGGGGACCCCCGTTCGCGGGATGACGATGGGGCCGCCTTCCCGATGGCATGGGGAGAGGGCCGCACCGGCGGCTGGTGCGACCCTCTCGGTCTTCCGGTTCAGGCGGAATGTGGTGAGGCGAGACTGCCGTGACACGGCTCGCCTCGGCTCAGGTCGGTTGCTTCGGTTGCTCGGTTCGGTTGATCGGCTTGGCTCGGTCGGTACGTCGGTTCGGCTTGGAGCGGCTACTCGGCGTTGGCCGGCAGGTCAGCGGCCTCCGCCGCCGCCGCCTCCGCCACCACCGCCGCCTCCACCGCCGCCTCCGCCTCCACCGCCGCCTCCGCCGCCGCCACCTCCGCCGCCGCCTCCACCGCCGCCTCCACCGATGTTCTGGTTGTTGATGTCGATGTTGGCGCCGCCTCCGCCGCCTCCACCTCCACCTCCACCTCCACCGCCGCCGCCTCCGCCGCCACCTCCATGGCCGCGGGCCCGGCACCTGGCCGGGTTCCGGTGGAATCGGCAGGGATGCTGCGTCGTGAGGGTCTCCGTGGACGTCGTGCGCTGCGCGGTGGGCTCGGCGGCCGCGGGCGGAGCCGATGCCGCCACGGGGACGACGAGAGCCGAGGCCGCCATGGCGGCGGCCGCGAGGATGTTCTTGGCGCTGTTCATGCCAGTTCACCTCCGCTGAGGCTGGCGTTGGGGGGCCACTCGGGTCCTCGATGGGACACCGGGTTCTCGGCCCGGACTTGGTTTCCACGCTAGGACGCGGCCCGGGCCGGACCGATCTCACGGCGGCAAAGGCTCGGCCCCCCTAATTTGGGGCGGCGGGAGCGGCCGGCGCGAGGTGGTGAGGATCGTAAGACGCGGCATCTCCGGGGCCAAAGAGCAGGCCAACGACGGCCGCCGTACATCCATGAAAGCCGATGACGGGCGCGCGATGCATCGCGTCCTGAGGAGAAGTCGGTAAAGGGCCGCGGGGTTCCGGGCCCCCGCCGGCGGCGGGCGCGCGGGGGAGGCCGGTTCGCGCGGGCTTTACGACCTGAAGCGGCGGTAGAGCAGGCGGCCCGATCCGGTTGCGGTTACGTGACCGTCGCGGGCCTCCGGACAGGGGGCGCCGCTGCGCTCAGTAGCGTCCGGCGATCGATGCGTAGCCCGGCCGGGCCTGGGCGCCGAGCGGAGACCGAACCGATATGGGAACGGTCCATTCGCCCGCCAGATCATCCATAAGATCGTTTTCCGCATATCGCCCATCACAGGAGGATCTGTCGTGCGTATCCCCACGGTGCTGGCGGCCACCGCGTTGACCGTCGCCGTCGTCTCCCAGCCGGCCCACGCGGCGGCGGCGCCCGCCGTCGTGTTCACCAAGATCTACTACGACTCGCCCGGCTCGCCGGACTTCGGTAAGAACAGCAGCCTGAACGGCGAGTACGCGCAGATCAGGAACCGGACGAAGAAGGCCGTCAGTCTCAAGGGGTGGACCCTGCGGGACGCCACGAAGCGGCCCGACCACGTGTACACCTTCGGCGCGTTCACCCTCGGCGCCGGCAAGACGGTCACCGTACGGACCGGCAAGGGCAAGGACACCGGCACCACGCGCTACTGGAACAGGAGCGGGGGCACCTACGCCTACATCTGGAACCAGACCGCGGACACGGGCTACCTGCGCGACGCGTCCGGCCGGCTGATCGACTCCTGCTCGTACAACTCCTCGCGGGCCGCCTTCAGGATCTGCTGAACCTGACGCCAGGAGAGCGGCCCGCGGGTCCGGGGGTCAATGGCGCCGCGAGCGCCACCGGCTGAGGAAGCGCCGGGCCTTCTCCTGGTTGTGCGGGTCGCGGGCCATCCGCTTGACCTTCTCGACGTTCTGTCTGCCCTTGGGGCTGCGCAGGTACGCGCGCACCCGATCCATGACCGTTGCCATGGGCACCCACTACCCCGTCTGGCCCGATGGATGCCCGCCGCTTCGGGGTGATCCCTAGGCCGGGGATGTTCGCTCCGCGCCCTGGGCGGCGGGGGAGGCGGCGGGCGGTGTCTCGGCCTGCGGGGAAGGGTGCGGGGGCGCCTGGTCGACGATGGTCTGGATCGCCGCCCTCCGCCTTTCGATGCCCGCCCCGTCGATGCTGATCTGCCGCCTGCGTCGGATCCTGTCGTCAGTCACGCTGAGTAGCGTATTGAGCCGGCCCCCCAACGGTGGGTCACGAGAGGCTCATCAATGGTTGGTCCCCGTCGGCGCCGGGGCGGGCGCGTACGCGAGGACGTGGTCGTGCAGCATCGCGCCCGCCCGGGGATCGTCCCGCTCGAACGCCTCCACCAGCGGCTCGTGATCACGGGCGTTCTCGTGCGGTCGCATCCGGAACAGCCGGATCGACAGATGCGTCCACACCTCCACGCCCAGCGACTCCCACACCGACATCAGCACGGCGTTGCCCGCCGCCGCCACGATCTCCCGGTGGAAGCCGACCCCGTGCCGCACCTGCTCGGTGAGCGACCCGCCGGCGGTGGCCTCCTGCAGGCGGTGCAGATGCCGGCGCAGCGCGTGCACGTCAGGACGCCCGAGCCGGACGGCCGTCTCCTCAAGACCCGCCCGCACCTGGTAGACCTCGCGCAGGTCGGCTTCGGTGATGCCGCGCACCTGGGCGCCCCTGTTGGGCGAGGACTCGATCAGCCGCAGCGCCTCCAGCTCGCGCAGCGCCTCGCGGACGGGGGCCTGGCTGACGCCGAGTTCGGCGGCCACCCGCCGCTCGACGATGCGGTCGCCCGGCGCGTAACGGCCGCTGATCAGCCCGTCCACGACCGCCTGCCGGATCTGGTCGCGGAGTGGAGCCCGCACAACCGGTTTCACGGGTGAAATCCTACCCCGCAACACATCGGATGATCGATCATAGGGTGTAATGGTATACATGGAGACAGACCGGAACCCCCAAGAGACGGCCGAATGGCTCGAGTCGCTGGAGGCCGTACGGCGCCAGGCAGGCCCCGAGCGGGCCGAGTTCCTGTTGCGGCGGCTGGCCACGAGCGGCCGCTATCTCAACACCGTTCCCACCGAGGACGAGCCCGTCTACCCGGGCGACCTCGAGATGGAACAGCGGATCGCGGCGTACGACCGGTGGAACGCCGCCGCGATGATCACCCGAGGGAGCAAGCTCGGCCTCGGCGGCCACCTGGCCACCTACGCCTCGGCCGCGTGGCTCTACGAGGTCGGCTTCAACCACTTCTTCCACGGCGGCCACGACCAGGTCTACTTCCAGGGTCACGCCTCACCCGGCATCTACGCCCGCGCCTTCCTGGAGGGCCGGCTGAGCGAGGAACGGCTCGACCTGTTCCGGCGCGAGCCGGAGGGCGGCCTGCCGTCCTACCCGCACCCGCGGGCCCTGCCGGACTTCTGGCAGTTCCCCACCGTGTCCATGGGGATCGGGCCGCTCAACGCCATCTACCAGGCCAGGTTCAACCGCTACCTGCACAACCGCGGCATCAAGGACACCTCGGCCTCCCACGTATGGGCCTTCCTCGGCGACGGCGAGATGGACGAGCCCGAGTCCACGGCCGCCCTGACGCTGGCCGCCCGCGAAGGGCTGGACAACCTCACCTTCGTGATCAACTGCAACCTGCAGCGGCTCGACGGCCCCGTACGCGGCAACACCCGCATCGTGCAGGAGCTCGAAAGCGTCTTCCGCGGTGCGGGCTGGAACGTGGTCAAGGCCCTGTGGGGGCAGGACTGGGACGACCTGCTCCGCTCCGACGAGCTGGTGGCCAGGCTGGCGGAGACGCCGGACGGGCAGTTCCAGACGCTCGCCGCCTCTCCCGGCGACTACATCAGGCGGCACCTGTTCCACGGGCTCGACGTGCCGCACTCCGACGAGGAGCTGCGCCGCATCGTGAGCGGCTCGCGGGCCGGCCACGAGCCGCGCAAGGTCTACGCCGCCTACCGCAGCGCCCTGGAGCACCGGGGCGGGCCGACGGTCATCCTCGTCCAGACGGTCAAGGGCTGGACGCTCGGCGCGGGCGTGGAGTCGCGCAACGCCAACCACCAGATGAAGAAGCTCACCCAGGACGAGTTCCGCGCCATGCGCGATCGGCTCGGCCTGCCGGTGAGCGACGCGGCGCTGGCCGGCGACGTCCCCCCGTACCTGCACCCGGGCCCGGACTCGCCGGAGGCCGAGTACGCGCTCGAACGCCGGCGCGCCCTGGGCGGGCCCGTGCCGAGCCGGACGGTCACGCACCGCCCGCTGCCCGATCCGGACGAGCGGCACTTCAGCCGGCTCGCCAAGGGCTCGGCGCAGCCGGTCGCCACCACGATGGCGTTCGTCCGGCTGGCCAAGGACCTGATGCGGGAGCCGGAGACCGGACGGCGGTGGGTGCCGATCGTGCCCGACGAGGCCAGGACGTTCGGCATGGAGTCGCTCTTCCCCACGGCCAAGATCTACTCGCCGCTCGGCCAGCGGTACGACGCCGTGGACCGGGAGCTGCTGCTGTCGTACACGGAGGCGACCGACGGGCAGATCCTGCTGGAGGGCATCACCGAGGCGGGGTCGATGGCGTCGTTCACCGCGGCGGCGTCGAGCTACGCCACCCACGGCGAGCCGATGATCCCCTTCTACATCTTCTACTCGATGTTCGGCTGGCAGCGCACGGGCGACCAGATGTGGGCGCTGGCCGACCAGCTCGGCAAGGGCTTCCTGGTCGGGGCCACGGCGGGCCGCACCACGATGACCGGCGAGGGGCTGCAGCACGCGGACGGGCACTCCCAGCTGCTCGCCTCCGTCAACCCCGCCTGCCTGGCCTACGACCCGGCGTTCGCGTACGAGGTGGGCGTGATCGTACGGGACGGGCTGCGCCGGATGTACGGCCCGGCGGCCGAGGACGTGTTCTACTACCTGACCGTCTACAACGAGCCGATGCCGCAGCCCGCGATGCCGGAAGGCGTCGAGGAGGGCATCGTCAAGGGCATCTACCGCTACCGCGAGGGCGGCGGGCAGGCCCACCTGCTGGCCAGCGGCACCGCGATCCACTGGGCGCTGGAGGCGCAGCGGCTGCTGGAGGAGGAGTACGGGCTGGGCGTGGACGTCTGGTCGGTCACCTCGTGGAGCGAGCTGCGACGCGACGCGATGACCGCGACCGGCGTGCCCTACCTGCGCCAGGCCATGGCCGGCACGCGGGGGCCCGTGATCGCGGTCAGCGACTGGATGCGGGCCGTGCCCGACCAGATCGCCCCCTTCGTCCAGCGGCCGTGGACCTCGCTCGGCACCGACGGCTTCGGGCTGTCGGGCACGCGCGAGTCCGTACGCAGGCACTTCGGCGTCGACCCGCGCTCGATCGCGGACGCCGTGCTGAAGGCGGTGGAGGAAGCGGAGGGCTGAGACGCCCCTGGGGGCCGGGGCCCTGGGTCGCGGGGTGCCCGTGACAAGGTCACTTGACCGTGTCAGAGGGAGTCGGCAATGATCATCGCCCAGCCGTACCTCCCCCAGAAAGGGCACCACGTGCGCTTGTTATCGGCAAGACGCGCGGCACTGGCCGCGACCCTGACCGCCGTCACCTTGACGGGCGGCGTCCTCGCCGCCCCGGCCCCCGCCTCGGCCGCCGCCCAGCTCATCGCGAACGGCACCTTCGCCGGCACCACCGCCCCCTGGGCCGCCCTCGGGCAGGCCACCGTCACGGCCGAGTCGGGCCTCATGCGGGTCCAGGTCAGGCAGAACGTGGCCAACCCCTGGGACGCGATGGTGGCCTCGCCCACCACCGCCGCCCTGAACCCGGGCAGCAGCTACACCCTCTCCTTCGACGCGTACGCCACCACCTCCTTCACCGCCAAGGCCACGGTCCAGTACACCGCCACCCCGAGCAGCAACCAGTCGCTGGCCACGGACGTGCCGCTGACCGCGACGAGCAGGCGCTACAGCTTCCCGTTCACGGCCGCCCAGGCCGGCGCCACCGCGGCCGAGGTGACCTTCCAGCTCGGCGGTTCCGGCGGCACGCCGGTCGTCCGCTTCGACAACGTCTCGCTGATGGAGACGCAGACGAGCCGCCCGACCGGCCTGTACGTCTCCCCGCTGTCGCACCCGGCCGACTGGGCCGCCAGGAACTCCGGCACGGCCGAGGGCCAGGCCGTCATGAACGCCATCGGCAGCAAGCCGATCTTCGAGTGGTTCGGCGGCTGGTTCCCCGACATCACCCGGGCCGTGGACACGTACGTGGGCGCCGCGCAGGCCGCGGACAAGCTGCCGATGCTGGTGGCCTACAACATCCCCAACCGCGACGCGTGCGCGCATCTCTCGGGCGGAGGCGCGGGCGACGCCCCGGGTTACCACGCCTGGATCACCGACTTCGCCAAGGCGATCGGCAACCGCCACGCCGTCGTGGTGCTGGAGCCGGACGCGATCGCCGCCGCCCCGTGCCTGCCGGAGATCGGCGAGGACCCAGAGGAGCAGTTCCGGATCCTGCTGGACGCCACCCAGGTGCTGCGCGCCCAGGCGCCGAACGCGTGGGTGTACCTCGACGCGGGCAACGCCACCTGGCGGGCGGCGGACTGGACGGCGACGGCGCTGGTCAAGTCGGGTGTCGCCAACACGCGCGGCTTTTCGGTAAACGTATCCAATTACCTCTCCACCGCCGACAGCGAGCGGTTCGCGGTCGCGGTCAACGGTCACCTGCCCGCGACGGTGGGCGCGAAGAAGTACGTGATCGACACGAGCCGGAACGGCAACGGCCCGTACACCGACGACACTCCCGATGACAACTGGTGCAACCCGCCGGGGCGCAAGCTCGGCACTCCTCCGGTGCGGCAGACGAGCGGGGCCGAGTACCTGTTCTGGGTCAAGGTGCCGGGCGACTCCGACGGCGAGTGCGGGATCGGCGGCTCCATCCCCGCCGGCCAGTTCAGCCCCGGCCTGGCCATGGCCCTGATCAACGGCGCGTCCTGACGTGGGAGGACGGATGTTCAACTGGAGGACGTGCGCGGCGGGCGTGTCCGCCGCCGCGCTGCTGGCCACGGGCGTGGTCAGCACCCCGGCGGCCGCGGCGGCCGATCCCGCCACCTACTACGTCGACAGCGTCGCCGGGCGCGACACCGCCAACGGCACCTCTGAGGCGACCGCCTGGCGCACGCTGGCCAAGGCCAACGCGGCCGACCTGACCCCCGGCTCCAAGCTGCTGCTGCGCCGGGGATCGGCGTGGTCCGAGCAACTGGTGGTCTCCAGGTCGGGCGAGGAGGACAACCCGATCACCGTGGACGCCTACGGCTCCGGCGCCAGGCCCGTGATCAAGGCGGGCCCCGCCTACTCGTGTGTCCTGCTGTCCGGCGACTACATCGAACTGCTGAACGTGCAGGTCGGCGTCAAGGGCGCGGCGCGCTGCCTGTGGTCGGGGGTGACGGTGGAGGGTGACCACAACTTCCTCAAGGGCAACTACTTCACCGGCAACTCGGCCGCCGTCTACATCGACGAGCAGGCCCGCTACACCTCGGTCAACGCCAACGACTTCGTCGACAACAACGTCATGAGCGTCAACACCGACGCCGAGGAGATGGGGGAGGAGTACGCCGACGACGACGCGGGCGCCTTCGCCATCCTGGTGCACGGCGACGACTCCGAGATCTCCTGGAACGACATCAGGGGCTCGATCGCCCAGAGCTACGACTACGTCTGGGACGGCGCGGCCGTCGAGATCTTCAAGGGCTCGCGCACCTGGGTGCACCACAACACCTCGGTGGACAACGACACCTTCACCGAACTGGGCACCGACAGGGAGCCGACGGGCGAGACCAGGGACCCGGACGGCGTCTCGGACAACGTGTTCGAGTACAACGAGATCTACGGCACGCGTACCAGAGGAGGGCTCGTCACCCGGGGGCCGTTCAAGGAGACCCCGGACCACGCGCCGGACGTGAACGGCCCCGTGCTGCGCACGATCTTCAGGAACAACTCGATCAACCTGCCGAACGAGGACGCCGAAGGCGTGGTCTGCGACTCGAACTGCACCAACGAGCACCTGACCATGACCCAGAACGCCGTCTACGCCGCCAAGAAGAGCGCCTACGGGCCCGGCATCACGGGGACCGCCAACTCCTACAACGTGCTGGAAGGCGAGCAGTACCAGCTGGGCGACGACGGCGTCGGCAACGTCTTCGAAGATCCCAAGTTCGACCCGGCCCGCCCGCTCCAGCTGCTCCCCGGCAGCAAGGCGATCGGGCTCGGCCGCCAGGCGTACGGGGAGATCGCGCTGAACGGCGTCGCGATCGGCTCCAACGGCGGCATCGAGGCCGGCGCCTACGAGTACATGCCGGCCCGATAAAGGGTCAGAAGCCGCGCGTGCGCCGCAGGGCGGGCGGGCGGCCGTCCGGATCCACCGCCAGCCGGTACAGAGGCAGCGCCATGAGCTTCTGCGCATGGGACAGGCGCGGCGCCGGATGAGGACGCAGGCGGCCGGGAGGGCGCGACCCCTCCCGGCCGTTCTCGTGCCAGGACTCCAGCTCCCGGGCCGAGCGGGCGAACGCCTCGAACGCGGCCACCGGGTCGCACAACTCGTCCAGCCGATCGGCGGGCAGGTCGAGGTGCTCGCCCATGAGCGACAGCCGCAGGTCCCTGGCGAAGCGCCGGCCACCGGCGGGCGGACGGGGGTCCTCCCGCTCGTCCAGGACGGCGCAGCTCAGCTCGGAGTCGTACGTCCACGACCGCAGGTTGACGTTGTCGGAGCCGACCGCGGCCCAGATGTCGTCCACGACGCACACCTTCGCGTGCACGTACACCGGCGTGCCCTGATGGTTCTCCAGGTCGTAGACGGCCACCCGGTCGCCGCCCGCCGTGAGCAGGCGGCGCAGCGCGTCGACGCGGCCGATGAGGCTGGCCGGACCGGCCAGCCAGCCGTCCTGGTCGGGATGGCGCGGCACCACCACGACCATGCGCAGCTCCGGCTCGCGCTCCAGCGCGCGGGCGAACGGCTCGATCACGTCGGTGGACCACAGGTACTGGTCCTCCAGATAGATCAGCTTGCCGGCGCGGGCCAGCACCTTGCGGTAGGCGTGGGCGATGCTGCGCTCGCCCTCGGGCGCGAACGGGTAGCCGCCGCGCCGGGCCGGATAGGTGCGCAGCAGCTGTACATGGTGGTGACCGGCCCGCGGCGGGGGCGGCCCAGGACGGGGCAGCGGGGGAGCGTCGTCGAGGCGGCCGAGCCGGTCGCGCAGCCGCCGCAGCGGATCGCGGGTCTCGGGGGCGGGGTCCTCCCAGCGCTCGCAGAACACCTGCTCCACCTGCGCCACGGCCGGGCCTTGGATGGAGACCTGGACGTCGTGCCAGGGCGGGCGCGGGCCGTACACGCCGGGCATCGGCGCCGGCTGCGGGTCCCCCTCGTGCGCGGCGTCGTCGCGGCGGCTGTGGCACAGGTCGATGCCGCCGACGAAGGCCACGTCCCGCTCGGGGCCTTCGTCGTGGCGCAGGATGACGAACTTCTGGTGGTGCGAGCCGCCCACGGCGGTGCGCGTGTCGAGCAGGGCCTGCCCGCCGGTGTCCTCGATCTCCTGGCCGAGGTGGCGGTTCTCGGCGGAGCTGAAGCGCAGCAGGTCCAGATGGGAGCGCCAGATGAGGCCGCGGACGAGGGCGCCGCGGCGCGCGGCCGCCGCCATCGCCTCGCCCACGCTCGGCCCGCCGGGGGTCAGCCGCTCGTCGGGGTCGCCCCGCCAGTCGGCGAACAGCAGCAGGTCGTCCGCGCCCAGCCGCTCCAGGTGCGCGCGCAGCTCGGCGAAGTAGGTGGCGCCGTGGACGAGGGGCCGCACGTCGTTGCCCTCCGTCCAGGGATCGAGCCGGGTCGCCGGGTTGCCCCGCTCGTCCCCGGTGAGGAACCAGTCCTGGATGCGCATTCGTCCATCGCTACCCGGGCAGCGGCGGGTGATACCTGTGCCAGGCCGGTTCCGGTCCCCCCGCGGCGGCGGGGCGGTGGGCGGGCAGGCGGACGGTGAACGTGGCGCCGCCGCCCGGCCGGCCGTCCGCGGTGATCGTGCCGTCGTGGCCGTCCACGACCTCCCGTACGAGCGCCAGTCCCAGCCCGAACCGGGCGCCCTCGAACCGGGTGAACAGCCGCTCGGCGTCGCGGGGATCCAGGCCCGCGCCGTCGTCCCTGACCGTGAGCAGCACCGCGTCCCGGCCGCCCGACAGGGTGATCCAGAGCCGCAGCGTGGCCCTGGCGTTCTCGGCCGCGGCCAGCTCGGCGGCCAGCACGGCCAGGTCCACCGGGCCGAACGGGCCGCGCAACTGCTTGAACCTGGCCGCCCGCAGCAGGTTCTCGACCACCTCGCCGAGCTGCCTGGTGCCGTCGACGAGCTGGTCCACCTCGTCGATGAGCAGGATGGGGTCGGTGCCGCCGCGGATGCGGCGCGACAGCAGCTGGGCGCGGGTGTGCAGGCGGGTCAGCGGGGAGCGCAGCTCGTGGCTGACGTCGGCGGCGAAGCGCCGCTGGCGGGCCAGGGCCTCGCCCGGCCGAGCGCCGTCAGCGCGGGCAGGGCCGCGGGCGCGCCGGGTGAGCTCAGGACGGTGCCGTCGGCGCGCAGTTCGTACAGCCACACGCAGGGCGGCGGGTGCGCGACGGGGGAGCCGCGGGGCGGTCCTTGACGGCGACCGCCCGGCCGGGGCCCCGTCCGGCCTCGCGCAGCGCGTCCGTCAGCCGCCGGATCAGCTCCAGCAGCTCGCCGCGCGTGACGATCCTGGCTCCGTGCTCGAACGCCGGGGTCGCGGGGGCAGCGCGCAATGCGTCGAGCAGGGGGGTGGGGAAGAGCATGCTCGGCTCCTCATTCACAGCAGTGGCCTATTGCCCTATGTCGTCATATAACGGGATTCACATCAGAGGCGGATCAGAGACGAGCCTGACGTGAAGGTCATCGGCGCGGGATTCGGCCGCACGGGCACCAGGTCCCTGCAGGCGGCGCTCGAACTACTGGGCCTCGGGCCCTGCTACCACATGTCGACCGTCGTCGCCGAGCCGTACCGGGTGCGGCAGTGGCTCGACGTCGGTGAGGGCCGCTCCCGCGACTGGGACACGCTGTTCGCCGGGTTCCGGTCCGCCGTCGACTGGCCCGCGGCCGCGTACTGGCGCGAACTGGCCGCGCACCACCCCGATGCCAAGGTCATCCTCACCGTCCGCGACCCCGGCCGCTGGTACGACAGCGTCAGCGAGACCATCTTCCGCGCCTTCCTCGAACAGCGCCGCCCGCCGCCGCACCGCCGCCTGATCCGCTGGCTGGTCCGCCGGCTGGTGGCCTGGCGGGCCCCGGACTTCGCCCTCTTCCCGCGCATGGCCAGGGCGACTTTCATCGACCCCGTCTTCGACGGCCGCCTCGACGACCGCGACCACGTCCTCGAGGTGTTCGAACGGCACATCGCCGAGGTGAAGGACGCGATCCCCGCCGAGCGACTGCTGGTGTTCGAGGCGGGGGACGGGTGGGAGCCACTGTGCGCGTTCCTCGGGGTGCCGGTGCCGGCGCAGCCGTACCCACGGGTCAACGAACGGGCGGCCTTCCGCCGCCAACGCCCCCGCCGCCTGGCCCGCCTCATCCTCCGCGGCCGCTGACAACCTCCGTTGCGGCCTCGCAGAACCTGCGCCAGCCTCGCGGGACCTGCGCCCGTTGCGGCCGAGCCTCGCGGGACCTGCGTCCGTTGCGGCCGATCACCTCCGGGCGGTGGAGCTCGTCAGGACAGTGTCCACTCGCCCTTCTGCTCGGCGTACCCGCTGTCCAGCGCGAACTGGAACTTCGCCGGCACCGCGCTCTCCGGCACCTCGAACACGATCATCCCCTTGCGCGAGTCGCCCGAGTTGATCGTCGCGCTGCCGCCGAAGCTCTGACCTTCGCGGACTCCGTAGACGGAGGAGCGGTACTGCTGGCCCTGGGTGTCGATGAGCCAGGCGCCGTTCGACGGCGCGTCGCCGTAGACGGCCTGGCTGGTGTTGACGAGCGTGACCTGGACGGCGACCAGTTTGGCGCCCGCCTTCGGCTTGAGCAGGTCGGAGGCGGGGGTGGCCGCGGCGACCAGCTGGTTCACGGTCACGCTCATCTGCAGACCGGGCGTGCGTCCCGCCAACGTCACCGCCTCACCAACCGCGACCGGCCCCCGCCCCGCCTGTCCCGTCTGCCCAGTCGAGTCCTGTACCGTCTGCCCGGCCGGATCCTGCCCTGCCGGGCCGGCCGAATCCTGCCCGGTCTGCTCTGCGGGGTCCTGCACCGTCTGCCCGGTAGAGTCTCGCGCCGCCTGCCCGGCAGGATCTTGGACCGTCTGTCCGTCCGGGTTCTGGGCGACCTGCCCGGCCGCGTCCTGTCCCGTCTGACCGGTGGCCGGATCGGTTGTGTCCTGCGCGGACGGGTCCCCGAGCGGCTCGCGGGACGGCATGACCATGATTGCCCCATCAGCCACCGGACCCCCGCCGGTGTCCGTCAGCACCATCGTCACGGCCGCACCTCCGCTGAGGAGCAGCAGCGGGACGCCCACCGCGAGCAGCACGATCAGCGCCACGTTGGACGAGAGCGGCGACGACGGCTGAACGGACGACGTCGACGGGGGAGACGACGCCGGCCAGGAAGGGGGAGGCTGGGAGGCCGGCGACGTCGGCCCGGGAGGCGGTGGCGGAGGGAACGGCCGTGGCTGGGGAAACGGCGATGCCTGGCGCCGTTGGCCGTACTGCGGTGGAGGCGCGCCACGGCCATGGGGCTGCTGCCACGGAGGACCGTACGGGCTCTGCGGCGGTCGCGCAGGACCATAGGGGCCGTGCGGCGGTTGCGCAGGGCCGTACGGGCCTTGCGGCGGCTGGGGCGGAAAGGCCATGACGGGGCTCCTGGTCGAAGACGGCAGTATTGGGACGTTCCAGGAGCGGGTCCGGTTGACTGGATCTTCGCCGGAGAACCCGACGCCGCCTCAGCCGACCCAATGGAGAGAAGCCGGTGCTGCCTCTGCCGGTGCAGGCGGGAGAAGTCGGCGCCGGCTCAGGTGGTGTCGCGGGTGGCGAGCAGGGCGTCGATGCGGGCGATGGTCAGGGGACGGGCGAGCATCGAACGGAGTCTGGACCGGGCCCTGGAACGGTTCTCCGCGGACTCCCGCGACGACATCGCCCGATTCGCGTAGATCTCCAGCAGATGACCCTGCTCCGCGATGGCCATGGAGAAGTCGGCCGGCTCGGCGAGAACACCGGGGCCGCCATCGTCCCGGTAGGCCCGCCACGCCTGTGCCGCATCGGGAAGCGGAAGGTCGGCCAGGATCTTCGCCAGCTCCCAGGCCGGCCGCGCCGACCCGCAGTTCTCCCAGTCCAGCACCACCACACCACCGTCCAGAGCCCGCCGCACGTTCTCCACGTTGACGTCGCGGTGGCACGTCTCCAGCGAGGCCGTGCCGGGCGGGACGACAAGGGCGTCCAGCGCGACCAGCTCAGGCAGCAGCCGCCCCAAAGCACCCACCCACCCCCATTCCGCCTCCCCGCCGACCTCCAGCCTCACATCGGCCCCCGACCCGGCATCTGTGCCCAGCTCCGCACGCGTGTCCAGGCCCGCATCGGCGCCCAGGCCCAGCTCCGCACGCGTGTCCAGGCCCGCGTCGGCGCCCAGGCCCGGATCCGTACCCGTGCCCAAGCCCGGATCCCTACCTGTGCCTGGGCCCGCATTCGTACCTGTGCCCAGACCCGTGTTCGTGTCCAGATCCGCGTCTACGGTCGGCAGCGCGCCCGCTTCCCGGGCCGCGTCGGTGGCGGCCTTCAGCAAGGACTCCCAGCGGGTGCGGCCGAGGGGTTCGGCGAACCAGGGGACGACGGGGCCCTCGGCGGGGTGTCCGATTCGGTGCAGGTGGGCCGTCACCGCGCCCAGCTCCCGCCCCGTGACCACGTCCCCGTCCACCAGGTCCACCCAGGCGTACACCCGGAACCCCCCCGTGCAGCACCGCGCCCCGCGTCGTCACCCGCGGCTCCGGCAGCCGGATGCCCGCCTTCGCCGCCGCCCGCTGGAAGGCGAGGTCGGCGCGTACCTCGCGTTCCTCGACGGGCACCAGCAGCTCCTTGACCGCCCACGTGCCGGCGTCGGTGTCGAGTCGCCAGATCCGGCCCAGTTCGCCGCGCGCCGCGTACACCGGGGGTCGCAGTGGCCGGCCCAGGTCGTACGCCGACGCCACCGCCGCGGACCACGTTTCGGCCGGCGCGCCAGGGGATTCGGACATGGTGACTCCTGGTTCGGGGATGGGGTCCATCGTAGGGTGGCGGCAGCTCGCGGCAGGCTCCGAGGAGGCGTCCATGAGCGAGAGCGCGTTCGAACTCGTACGCCGCCACAAGAGCCGTGAGACGACGGCGACCGAGACGGTGCGCGCCGCGCTGGACCGGCTGGAGGAGCCGTACGACCGGATCGGCGCGGTGGCCGCGATCGACCGAGAACGCAGCCTGATCGAGGCGGCGCGGGCGGACCCCCCGACGCTGCGGTCGCAATCGCCCGACTTACCGGGACTCATCGCAACCGACGGACCCTTGCACCAGCCGGACCTATCGCACCGACGGACCCGCCAGACCAGACCCGCCGGACCCGCCGGACCCGCCGGACCCGCCGGACCCGCCGCACCCCCGCCCGGCCGCGTCCCCTAGGGTGCGGGGGATGAGTGGACGTGGAGTACTTGTCACGGGAGCGTCGAGAGGCATCGGCCGGGCGGTCGCGACGGCCTTCGCCGCCGCGGGAGACCGGGTCGCGATCCATCACCGCGACTCCGCCAAGGAGGCCGAGGGCCTGCTCGCCGAGCTGCCCGGCCAGGGGCACGCGGTCGTCAGGGCCGACCTCGCCGATCCCGGAGGCGTCAGGAGCATGGCGGACGAGGCCGCGGCGGCGCTGGGCGGTGGGATCGACGTGCTGGTGAACAACGCGGGCGTCTACCTGCACCACCCCGTCACCGAGCTGTCCTACGACGAGTGGCAGGACGCCTGGCGGCGCACGCTGGACGTGAACCTCGTGGGCGCGGCCAACCTGACCTGGTGCGCGCTGCGGCACATGGGGGAGGGCGGCCGGATCGTCAACGTCTCCTCGCGCGGCGCCTTCCGCGGCGAGCCGGACAGCCCGGCGTACGGCGCGAGCAAGGCGGGCCTGAACGCGCTGGCCCAGTCGCTGGCCATCGCCCTGGCCCCGCGCGGTATCGCGGTGGCCACCGTGGCGCCAGGGTTCGTCGAGACGGACATGGTGAGCGAGCACCTCAAGGGTCCCGGCGGGGAGGCCATCAGGGCCCAGAGCCCGTTCGGCCGGGTCGCGCTGCCGGAGGAGATCGCCGCGGCGGTGCTCTATCTGGCCTCCCCGGCGGCGGAATGGGCGAGCGGGACGGTGCTCGACCTCAACGGCGCCTCGTACCTCCGCTGATCCCATCACATCTCGCTATGCCGTGATCCGCCGGAAATAGCGGGCTATTGTGACCCTCAGGGCACTTCGGAAACTCGCTCAGTGGGAGACGGTGTGGCCAAGGGTTGCGGATACGCGTTGGTGTCGGTCGTGTCCGTCATCGTGGTCCTGGCCGGCACCCTCCTCGTGTACGTGACGAGCGGCCCCGCCGTCACGGTCGCCACCGTGCTGCTCTCCGTGATCGGCCTGTGCGGATTCGTGGTCGTGCACGACCTGCGCCGCCGCAGGTCCGCGGCGGACGAGGAACGCGTCCTGCTGGCCAGGGAACGCGAGCACGTCAAGCGCACCGTCGACCTCGTCACCGATCCCGCCCTGAGCGAGCAGGAGCGCCTGGCCGTCATCGACTCCTTCATCCCCAGGCTCGGGCAGGCCGCCTCGCGCGCCCCGTACCGCGACCGGTTCGTGCTGGTGCCGGAGCTGTCGCCGCCCGCCAGGGCACTGCTGGAACGCGGCAGGAGAGCGGTCATGTCCGTCTACACCTCGCAGGTCATGTACCAGCGGCTGCTGGACGGGCTGGCCAACGAGGTGCTGCTGCCCCGGCAGATCTGGGAGATCGCCATGCTGCTGCGGGTCCAGACCCAGTTGCAGCACGAGCAGGACCGCGCCATGCGGGGCGTCGTGACGCCCGAGCTGCGGGCCGTCCTTGCGCCGCAGCAGGAGGCGCTGCGCCGCTCGGTGGCGTCCGTGACGGCCCGGGTCGAGAGTCTGGAACGGTACGCCCGCCGCGTCCAGGAAGCCGACGCGGCGCTGCGGGCGCAGGCGGCGCTGGCCGACAACGACAAGTACCGGGCGCTGCTTGCGCACACCGACGACGCCGACGGGATGCGCGACCTGGAGGCGCACGGCGACGCGCTGGAGCAGACGCTGGCCAGGAGCGTGCGCGAGGCCATCGAGGCCGGCCAGACCCTGGCCCTCCGCCCGGCTCCCTGACGCCCGGCTCCCTGACGCCCGGCTCCCTGACGCCCGTCCGCTGACGCCCGTCCGCTGGCACCCGGGTCCGCGCAGCAGCCGCGATCAGGCGGAGAGCCGGCGTTCCAGCAGCAGCGCGCCCCGCCCGGCCAGCAGCGTACGGCACCACCCGCGCAGATCCGCCGCCTTGGGCCCGGACACCTCGCCCGACTCCAGCAGCGCAGCCCAGTCGAGCAGCGACTCGGCCAGCATGAGCGGCACCCCCTGCCGCTCGTGCACCTCGGCCGCCGCCTCGAAGTGCACGGCCGCCCTGGCCGGCTCGCCCATCGCCAGGCACAGGTGCGCCAGGTAGTGGTGCCCGCAGTGATGGGCCACCGTGCCGTGCCCGAACGTCTCGCCCTCGGCCGCCAGCGCGTCGTACAGGGTCGCGGCCAGGTCGGCCCGGCCCAGCCGCGCGGCGGCCACGGCGAGGTTGTCGAGCGCGGGCCTGTGCGCAATGTTGCGCGGCGGCGTGGCGCCCCCGTAGGCCAGGATGCGGTCCAGCAGCGGACCGGCCTCCTCGTCGTCGAGCTCGCACAGGTACCGCAGCACCGCGTGCACCGGGTCGGCGCGCGGCGCCTGGCCGGCCTTGCGCAGCCGGTCGCGCAGCTCCCACAGCCGCCCCTGCAGCCGCCGGATCTCGGCGATCTGCTCGGAGTAGAAGGCCATCGCGTCCAGCCGGTAGCCGATCTGGGAGCCCAGCCGCAGCGCCGACTCGGCCTCCGACTCCGCCTGGGCCAGATCGCCCTGCATCAGGGTCAGTCCGGCCTTGGAGTAGCCGATCAGCCAGGTGAGGTGCGGCTGCCCGAGCCGGCGCGCCAGCTCTTCCGCCTGGTCGAGCAGCAGGGCCGCCTTGACCGCGTCGCCGCCGTCGAGGACCGGGGGAGTGCGCTGCATGTACGCGTGGAACAGCACCAGGTCGTCGCCCGTCCTGCGGGCCGCCTCCAGCATCTCGTCTCCGTCGCGGTGCCGCTGGTGCAGCGGGTCGGCCGGGATGATGGTCAGGCTGCGCATCCCCAGCACGCCGGCCAGCGTGCGCGGGTCGCCCGACTTGCGGGCCAGCGCCACCGCCTCGTCGCTCAGCGCGAAGCGCCGCTCCCCGTCGGGCGCCCAGATGAGCTCGGAGGCGAGCTGCGCGGCCAGCAGCGCCCTGGTGCTGACGTCGGTGGAGTCGACCACCTTGCGCGCCTCGGTCAGCAGCTCGATCCGCTGCCGGTCGGGCGCGGGCGAGATGCTGGAGCCCCGGTCGCCGCCGAGCGCCGCGGTGACGACCAGGTCGTGCCGCTCGCACTCGCGGGCCAGCGCCGCCGCGTCGAGCAGCGTCCGCCTGGCATCGGGATGCCCGGCCAGCCACATCGCCCGGCCGCAGTCGACCAGCAGCTCGGCCCGCCGCTCCACGGTGCCGCCGGGGGAGTCGTGCAGCAGGCCGAGCGCCCGCTGGTACCAGGTGACCGCCTCGCGGTGCGCCAGCCCGGCCAGCGCGTGCTGCGCCGCGTGCACGGCCGCGTCCGCCGCCGCGCTCACCCGGGCCGGGTCGCGGCCGTGCTCGGCGGCGGCCAGCAGATGCGTGGCCACCACGTACGGCCGCGACCGCATCGCCTGCGGATCCGTCAGCGAGAGCGCGTCGGCCACCCGCCCGTGCAGCAGCGCGGCGCGCGGCGCCGACAGCGTGGAGTAGAGGGCGTTCCTGGTCAGCTCGTGCGAGAAGTGGCAGGACCCGTTGTCCAGCATCGTCACCAGGCCCGCGCCCATCGCCTCCTCGACCGCGGCCACGAAGCGCGCCTCGTCGAGGCCGAGGCCCTGGCGCAGCTCGGCCGAGGACATCCGCTCGCCGACGGCCAGCAGGTTGACCAGGTCTCTGGCGTCGGGGTGCAGCTGGGACAGCCGGGCCAGGACCATCCGGGTGACCGAGTCGGGCACGGCCAGCGCGTCCAGGTCCTTGCCCGCGGTCAGCTCCCTGATCACCTCGCTGATCAGGAACGCGTTCCCGCCGGTGATCCGGTGCAGCACCGCGGCGTCACCGGCGGCGCGCGCCTCCGTCAGCGCGTGGGAGACCTCGTCCGGCCCGAACGCCGGCACCGGGACGACGCGGGCGTCGGCGGTCAGCTTGTGCAGCTCCGGCATGGCCGACTCGACCGGCACCGGCCGCGACATCGCCAGCACCAGCAGCGGCAGCGCGTCGGCGTCCCACATGAGGGCGTTCAGCATCTGCAGCGACTCCAGCGTGGCCCACTGCAGGTCGTCCACGATCAGCAGCACGGGCCGCACGGTGGCCAGCCGCTCGATCAGCGTGCGGGCCGCGGCCAGCAGGTGGTAGCGCTCGGAGACGGGCTCGGTGGCCGGCGGCACCTCCAGCGACAGCGGCGGCGCGGCCAGCGACGGCGCCAGCCGCACGAGCTGCCCGCACTGCTGGTCGATCCCGGCCCGCAGCAGCAGCGCCGGCGAGGTGCGGGCCAGCCGCTCGACGGCTCCGGCGATCGGCTCGTACGCCTTGCGCGCCGGATCGGTGCACCGCCCCGCCAGCACCGTGAACTGCCGCTTGAGCGCCCGCCTGGCCACCTCGGAGGCCAGCCGCGTCTTGCCCACCCCCGGCTCGCCCTGCAGCAGCACCAGATTGCCGCCGAACTCGGCCGCCGCCAGCTCCGCGTCCAGCGTCCGCAGCTGCTCCTCCCGGCCCACGAACGGCAGTCCCCGCTCGTCCAGCCACGGCGCCAGCCCGGCGCCGAGGTGGTGGTCGGCACTCTGCCAGTGCAGCTCGTACGTGTGCATCGGCTCGCGCAGCCCCTTGCCCGGCAGCCGCCCGAGATCCTTGAACTCGTGCCGGCTGCGCCCCTGGGCCAGCCGCCGCACCAGATCGGTGCAGAGCACCTGCCCGCCCTCGGCCACCGCGACCAGCCGGGCCGCCTCCACCGTCGGCAGCCCGCTCACGTCGTCGTGACCCCAGCACACGTCGCCGGCGGCCAGCGCCGCCCTGATCGAGATCTTCTCCTGGGCCCGCTCGTTCTCGTCGGCCACGGCCTGCTGCACCGCGATGATCGCGTCCAGCCCGGCCGTGGCCGAGTCGAACACCGCCATCAGCCCGTCGCCCAGGCTCTTGGTGAACGACGACCCGCTGGCCGTCACCACCGATCGCAGCAGCTCGTACAGGCGGCGGAAGACGACATTGGCCCGCTCTTCGCCGAGCCTGATCCGCAACGCGGTGGAACTGACCACGTCGGTGAACAGGATGGTCGCCGTGGTGAGCGTGCCCGGCTCGTGTGCGCGGTCGTGGAGGGCGGTCACTAGTGCGGCCCTTTCCGCCCCTGGGCGGGCGCTCGTAGCGTGCGGCGGACCGTGCGGCGGATCGCGCGGGTCTTCACCGCGGCGCCGGAGCGCCTGATCCGCCACGAGCGGGCCAGCTCCGGAGGGATCCTGAACGCCGCCTGCCCGCCGGAATGGCGGTCGATCAGGGCGACCACGATGTGCCGCCCGGACTTGCGTACCAGCCAGCGAACCACAGAGTCCACCGGGCGGGCCAGCAACCGGCCCCTGTTGGCTTCGCGGGTCAGCCGGAACAGCGCCGTGAACCACCACGCCGGCGGGGGCACGTCGAGCAGCTCGGGCACCCGGTCCGCGCCGTGGGCGGCGTCCTGGAAGATCCAGTGCACCAGGCTGCGCGGCATCTTGCGCCAGCCCAGCGGCATGAAGGCCTCCATCTCCTTCAGCAGCACGGCCATCAGCCTGACGCCTTCGTCGCTGGGTTCGAGCAGCCGGCCCAGGCGCGCGCTGATCGGCTCGACGTCGTCGAGCGTGAGGGGGCCGTCGCGGCACACCTCGATGCCCATCAGATGGCCGAAGACGCTCCAGGTGTAGAGGTTGGCGGCGCGCTCCTCCTCGCTCAGCGTCACCCCCATGGTCTCCATCGCCTCCCACGTCACCACGGAGAAGTCGAAGAGCGTGGCGAGCAGCAGCTCCTGGTTCACCGGCGGGCCGTGCCGCTCGGCGTCCCACCGGTCGGCGTAGCGTTCGTCGACCAGAGCCCGCACGAACGAGTGCAGGATGCGCAGCCCGATCGCCGTCGTGTGTCCCGGCCGTCCCGGCTGCAGACTGTCGGTGGACTTCAGCCCCATCACGTCCACCAGCATCTGGCCGGTCTCCGCCACCCGGCGGGTCATGTGGTGCGTGGCCAGGTTGGACACGCCCGCCAGCACCCTCGCGCTGGACGTCTCCGCGTACGCCATCGGCAGGCAGGCGAAGAACAGGGCCGCCGACTGGTACAGCCCGTAGTCGGCGAAGACCGCCTGCCCCCTGGCCAGCAGCTCCCGGTCGTCCCCCCACTCCGGCAGCTCCTTGGCGAAGTCGAGCGCGTCGAAGATCTCGTACGCGGGCGGCTCGCCGGAGGGCTCCCTGGCCTCCCGCTTGGCCTCGCCCAGCTCCGCGACCACGGCCTTCACCAGGTCGAGCGCACTCTTCCCGTCCGGCTGCGCCGCCAGGTATTCGGCCACGACCTTGTCGATGTCGGGATCGGCCTGGTGACGCAACTGCCGGAACCTCTCCTCGGGCCAGCGCTCGTCGTGATCGTTCATGTGCCCCGTACTCCAGATTCGGTCAGAGGCCGCCCCGTTTCCGCAGGGCGGCGACATTCAGCAGCGTGATCGTCCGCCCCTTGACGGCGATGAGGTCGCGCGACACGAGTGACTGCAGGGCCCGGTTGACCGCGGGCCGCGACGCGCCGATCAGGGCGGCGAGGTCGGACTGGGTCAGGCCGGGCAGGTCGACCACCCCGTCGGAGTGGCCGTGCTTGTCGGCCAGTTGCAGCAGCAGCTTGGCCAGCCGCCCGCCCAGGTCGAGGAAGGCGAGGTCGGCCGCCTGGTCGGTGAGCCGGCGGACCATGCGGCCGAGCAGCCGCAGGAACTCGTCGGCCAGCCCGGGATGCTCGCGCATCAGCTCCAGCAGCCGGGCCCGCGGCAGCGCGAACACCCAGGCGGGACGCACGGTCGTGATCGAGGCCGACCGCGGCGAGCCGTCGAGCAGCGCCATCTCGCCGAAGGTGTCGCCGCGGCTGAGCATGTTGAGCACGATCTCGTCGCCGTGCTCGGTGGTGAACACCACCTTCACCAGCCCGTCCAGCAGGACGAACAGCGACTCTCCAGGATCGCCCTGGTGGAAGATGATCTGCCCCGCCCGGTAGCGCCGCGACACCCCCGCCTGGGCCGTGCTCCGGATGCCCTTCTCCCCCAGCACGCGGAACAACGGGATCTCCGCCAGCACGGCGGCGACCGGCTCGGCGTCGTGGGGCGGCCCGCTGCGCGCGTTCATGCAAGAACTCTAGGACGCATTCCACGGGCGGACAGCCTCCGGTTGCCGATCTCCGGAATGTGACGAGGACCACACGCGCACTGTCACTTCCGAGACAGTCTTTTCGGATCATCCGGCGCACGGTGAGGTAGCCGGCCGGAATTGGCCCCCCGAGAAACCGGACCGGCGGGGAGAACGACATGCAGCTGGACACCATCGAACGTCTCGACACCGCCGCCCTCGTGTCCGCCGCCCAGGACGGCGACACCGTGGCCTGGGAACGGCTGGTCGAGGAGTTCAGCCCGATGCTGAGAGCGCGCATCCGCCGCTTCCGGCTCAGCCACGAGGACGCCCAGGACGTGCTGCAGACGACATGGCTGCTGGCCTGGCAGAACCTGCGCAGCGTCGAGGACGGCCAGCGGATGGCCGGCTGGCTGGCCACGATCGCCTTCCGCGAGTGCCTCAAGCTCACCAGGCGGACGAAGGAGATCTGCACGCCGGACCTCGACTCGCTCGGCAGCACCGACGACGTCGACAGGGAGCTGGCCAGGATCTGGCTGGCCGGGACGCTGGCGGAGCTGGTCGAGGAGCTGCCGGCGGCGCAGCGGGTGCTGTTCAGGGCGCTCACGGAAACCTCCGAGCCGCACTACGTGGACGTGGCGCGCAGGCTGGGCAGGCCGGTCGGGAGCATCGGGCCCACCCGTGCCCGCTGTTTCGCGAAGCTGCGCGGGCTGCTCCAGGCCCGCGAGATCACGCGCGACTTCCTGGACTGATCTCTTCTCGGTCGGTCGGGTTCGGTCGGATCTGGTCGGTCAGGCCGATCAGGCCTCTTCGGTGACGCTGTCGAGCGGGATCGCCTCCAGGAACGGCTCGAAGTCGAAGTGGGCCATCTCGTGCGCGTCCGGATCGGTGGTCTCCGCCGGGTAGGCGTAGAACCGGCGCCGGCGGCGCAGCCCGGGCTTGCTGTCGAACATCACGCTGACGGCCTCGGGCACGAGCCCCCGTGCCATCTCCTCGGCCAGCCCTTCGGCGACCTGCTCGGCGAACGGCACCCCGTAGAGGGCCTCCACGTTCTGGTAGACGCGGAAGTAGCTGACGATGAAGCGCATCCGGTCGGGGTAGGACACCCAGTCGCGCACCCCGGCCGTGGCGCTCTCGCGGTCCTCGGTGATGAACTCCTCGGCCAGCTTGCGCACCTTCTCGTTCTGGATCGGCGCCCACGCCCGGTCGATGTCCACGCCGGCCGGCGCCGTCAGCGGCCGGCCGACCTTGATGTCGCTGAGCGGGGTGGCGACGGCGAACAGGTGGCGGGTGTAGAGCGAGGACCACAGGTCCTCCAGCTTGCGGGTCAGCCAGGGCTGGTCGGCGTGGCTCGCCGCGTACAGCTTGAACCGGGGGAAGGGCCTGCGGGTGACCAGGGAGCGCAGCGAGCGCCACGAGACCCGGGTCATCCAGCGGACCGGCCGGTAGAGCACCAGCTCCAGCGCCGTCTGCGCGCGGGCCTGCTCGTACGCCGACAGCGCGATGTTGGCGCCGAACATCAGCTCGCCCCTGGCCACGGGATCCTCGGTCGCCGCGGCCTCGACCATGAGCTGCGCCGCGTCCTTCAGGTACCGCGGGTCGGCGGGCGACAGCAGGCCGGTCAGGAACTCGGGCGGCTCGGGCGTCAGCTCGGACTCCGGGCTGACCTTGAGGTAGCGGTCGGGGGCGTCGTTCCACAGGTTGACCGCGAGGCTGGCCGTCTCCAGGAAGATGGCCCGGTTGGCCAGCGCCAGCCCGAGCTGGTAGCTGGGCCCGAGCAGCGTGAGCAGCGTGGCCCGGAACAGGCGCTTGAACGGATGCGGCACGCGCAGGCGGCGGCCGAAGTCCGCGATGAACGGTGAGTCCGGACCCAGGTCGAGGCTCTCCCCGATGGCCTTCGAGGTCCAGGTGGCGTAGCAGTACCAGTTGTTGGCCGCGCGGCCCAGGCGTACGGCGAGGTCGGTGGCCACACGGTGGTAGCTGTAGGCGATGACCATCGCTTCGAGTGCCGCGTCGCGGTCCTTGTAGGCCGCGATACGCAGTACGTCGTCCGCGGTCACCGCGGTCGGCTCGGACATGAGGTCTCCCAATCGGCTGGTCCCGTCGCCCCCGTGGCGCGCTCATCGGGATAAGAGCGCCTCCGGGTGGCGTCAGATACAGTCCGGCGGCCTCGAAGCCCCGTGACCGCCGCGCAGGAGCGTAGGAGCGCCCGCTTGCGACAAGCTTGCAGCGCGCCGCCCCGGGCGCCCGGCCCGGAGCGGCGCCGCTCAATCCTTAACCATGATCTTGCTGATCACCACGAATCCGCCGAGCGCCCCCGCGGTGCCGGCGGCCGTCGTCGTGGTGAGGTTGACCACCAGGTCGTACGTGCCCGGGGCGAGCTGGCCGCGCATGGGGATCGAAGCGGTGTAGCGGCCCGAGCCAGGGGTGAAGGTCATCTCCACGGGAGGCGACGGATGCCTCGTCTCACCACCGCCCAGCAGATCGGCGATGATCTCCAACTGCCAGCGTCCTGTCAGCCAGTCCACCAGCTCACCGGTGACCTCCCAGCTCACGTCCACGGTCCAGCCCTCGCCCCGGTGAACGATGTTCGTGGGTTGAGCTCCGGGATCGACAACCTGGCCGTGAAGAATGCCGGCCAGTTGCTCGGCCGGCACTTTCATCACCTGGAACTCTCCGGTCGCCATTTTTTCCGATCTCCTCTCCGTGCGGGACGGGTCCCCCGCGTGAGGAGCAGAGCGACGACGGCGGTGGCGAAATACGCGTCGTTACTCCGGGGTATGACGGACTTTCGTCAGAGAGCGGAACCCCCGATCCTGACCAGATCGCCGGGGCCGCCGGCGCCGGCGCGCACGCCGTCCAGCCGCACGCTCGCCTCGACGGCGCAGTCCAGGTAGGCGTTGACGCCCCTGACCACCACGTCGCCGATCTCGCCGCCGGCCAGGCGCAGCACCGCGCCGCCGCCCTCCGCGGCGACGACCTCCACGTTCCCGTACGGGGTGCGCAGGCCGATCGGCCCCTCGTTGCCCGTCTGGACGAGCACGATGAGGTAGTGCACGTCCCGGCCGGGGTGGCTGCGCAGGAACGCGTCCGCCTCCCCGTACATGACGAGGCTCTCCTGATCCGGAGCCGAAGGGGCGGCGGGCAGGGGAGTGGCGAAGGGGGCGAGCAGCGCGCACGGCTCCAGCCGCTCGTCCAGCTCCGGCACCGGCCCGTCCACCAGCACCACGCCGCCCGCCTTCGCGTACCCGGCCAGCAGTTCCTGCACGCGCCGGTGCAGGAACGGGCCGCCGGGCACGGTGAGCGAGCGGTAGCCGGTCAGTTCCTCCGGCGTCGCGCTCTCCAGCTCGACCAGCCCGTAGTCCAGCCCGCGCGCCCGCATCCGCTCGTGGAAGGCCAGCAGCGGTCGCGCGCATCCAGGGCCCTCGGCTCCTCCCGAGAGCGCGGCGATCCCGGCATAGGGGAGGTACAGCCCGAACGCGTCGCTGCGCCGCGGGACACACTCGAGGAACTCGGTGCCGTGCGCGGCGAAGAAGTCCGCCAGCGCCCGCACCACCGGCGCCTTCCCGGTCGCCGCGCCGCCCGCGTCCACGGGCGCGCAGTCCGGGTACGGCCCCGCGTGCGCCGCGTCGAGCTCCGGCCCCCACCCCGACGTGGCCACCCCGGTGTAGACGTTGAACCCGGTCGCTCCCGCCGCCAGCGCCAGCAGCGACTGGTGGAAGCTGGTGGCGCCGTCGACGTAGGCAGGGTCGTACAGCTCGGCGAAGCCCCAGTTCTCCTCCAGGTTCGGCCCGGGGGCGCGCTTGGCGGCGATCACGTAGCGGGCCTGCGCGCCGGCGTCGGCGGACACGACGCCCATCCAGTTGGTGAACCCGTAGGAGATCCCGCCCCACAGCTCCGGCCGGACCCTGGCCAGCCAGTCGTCCAGCTCGGGCATGGTCGGCGGGTTCAGGTTCACCAGGACCGGCAGGTCGGAGCCGACCGCCCGCGCCCAGACCCGGTAGACGCGCGCCAGGTACTCGGCGTGCGCGCGCCCCCAGTCGGCCAGCGCGAGCGGGCCGCTGGACGGGCCGGGCGGCTCGATCTCCGCCCAGTCGCCGTACGCGGTGCCGTGGACCGCGTCGTACTCCTCGGGCGTGCCGTACCAGGACCGCAGCCGGTCCCGGTAGAACGCGAGCCCGGACGGGCTGTAGTCGTAGGCCGTCAGCGGCAGCGCCCCGCTGGTGTAGACGCCCTCGTTCGCGATCTGCAGCGCGGCCACCGCGCCGGCGCCGGGCAGCATCTGCTCGCCCACGGTGGCCAGCCACCGCGTCGTCATGGCCAGGAACGCCGTCCCGAACGGGGCCGGCAGCGGGCGCTTCTCCGCGCCGTCGTGCCAGCACGCGGGCGCGCCGGCGGCGTCGAGCAGCGGCTCGATCGACGGGTCGGCGTCCGGGCAGACCCAGTCGGGCAGCCCGCCGTAGCTCAGCTCGGCGTGCACGAACGGACCCGGCTTGGCGATCACCCGCAGCCCCAGCTCGTGGCAGAGCGCCAGGAAGCCGGTCACGTTCCTGGCCGGATGGGTGCGGCCGGTGAAGTCGGGAGCCGTGCCCGCCTCCGGCTGGTGGTGCCGCCAGGGCAGGTAACAGGTGATCACCTCGATCCCGAGCTCGTCCCGTACGGCACGCAGCCGATCGGCCCAGACGGCCGGATCGTCGCGATAGTACGGATAGTCGGCGGTGACGAGCACCCGCGGCACGCCGTCGACGACGGCGACCCCGTCGCGGACCTCGATGGCCACAGTGGTTTCCTCCTGAGGGTTGAGATTCAGCCTTTGAGACCGGTGAAGGCGATGCCCGCGAGGATGCGGCGCTGGAAGACCAGCAGCACGGCGATCACGGGCAGGACGGCGAGCGTGGCGCCCGCCATGATGTAGTACGCGCGCCCGCCGTCCGGGCTGGCCACGAGCTGCTGCAACGCCAGCGGCAGCGTGTACAGCTCGGGATCGTTCGTGACCAGCAGCGGCCAGACGAGGTCGTTCCAGTGGAACAGGAAGCTGGTGATCGTCACCACCGCCAGCACGGGCTTCGACAGCGGCAGCACGATCGTCCAGAAGATCCGCATCCGGCCCGCGCCGTCGATCAGCGCGGCCTCCTCCAGCTCGGCCGGCAGCGACAGGAAGAACTGCCGCATCAGGAAGATGTCGAGCACCGAGGCGATGTTCGGGACGATCAGCCCCCACCCGGTGTCGAACATGCCCAGCGACTGGGTGACGTGGATGCGCGGCACCAGCAGCGTGATCGCGGGCACCATCATGCCGCCCAGCATGATCACGAACAGCCGGTCGCGGCCGGGGAAGGGGATCCGCGCGAACGCGTACGCGGCCAGCGCGTCGATCAGCAGCTTGGCCGGCACCAGCACCGCGCACACCCAGACGCTGTTGACGAAGGCGCCACCCAGCCCGCCGACGCCGAGCACGTAGTCGTAGTTGCCCAGCGTGGCCGCCCACTCGCCGGTCTTCCTGTCCAGCGGCAGCAGGCTGGGCACCTTGCTGTAGATGTCCTGGCCGTGCTTGAACGAGGTGGCCAGCATCCACAGGAACGGCACCACCGACACGGCCGCGAGCAGCACCAGCGCCGCGTACATGGACGCCTTCCTCATGACGCCTCCTGCCTGACGAACCGGAACTGCAGCGCCGTCACGATCACGATGAAGACCAGCAGGATGAATGACATCGCGCAGGCCGCCCCCATCGCGTCGTAGCGGAAGGCGAACAGGTACAGGTGCAGCACGTAGGTCAGGCCCGACTGCTCGGGCCCGCCGGTGACGCTGCGCCCGTTGCCGGAGAAGATCACGTACACCAGCCCGAACACCTGCAGCGCCGCGATCACCCCGGTCACGAGCAGGTAGAACGTGGTCGGCCTGAGCATCGGGAAGGTCACCCGCCAGAACCGCTGCCACGGCCCGGCCCCGTCGATGACCGCCGCCTCCTGGATGGTGCCGGGGATGCCCTTGAGCCCCGCCAGGTAGATGATCATCGAGATGCCGCACTGCCAGGCCGCGATGAAGGCCAGCGCCGGGATGACCAGCTCGGGGGTGTTGAGCCAGTTCTGCCCGGGGATGCCGACCAGGCCGAGCAGGGTGTTGATCAGGCCGTACTGCGGGTCGTACAGCCAGCGCCAGATCGCGCCCACCGCCGCCTCCGCCGTGACCACCGGCAGGAACAGCAGCAGCCGGAACAGGTTGGCGCCGCGCCTGATCGCGTTCAGCAGCAGCGCCTGCGCCAGCGCGGCCACCAGCGTCAGCGGCACCGCGATGAGCGTGTACTGCAGCGTGACCCGCACCGACGTCCAGAAGTGCGGATACTTCACGTCGTCGAAGAGCAGGTCCGCGTAGTTCGCCAGGCCGACCCAGTTCGCGTCGGAGCGCAGGTTCCAGTCGGTGAAGCTGTAGTAGAGCGCCGACAGGGCCGGATACAGCAGGAAGACCAGGAAGTAGACGAGCGCGGGGGCCACCAGCAGCGCGCCCACGAGGTGGTCGCGGCGCCGGCCGGGCCCGCGGCGGGCCCGGCCGCCGGGGCCCGCCGCCACCCGCTCGTCCGCCAGGGCGGGTGCGGCCACGTCAGCCGTTCCAGCCGAGCAGGGAGCGCGTCCTGCCCGCCGCGTCGCTCAGCGCCTGCTGCGCGGTGGCCTTGCCGGTCAGCGCCGACTCGATCGCCGGGGCGATGATCTCGTCGTTGACCTGGATCCACTGCGGCACCGCCGGCCGCGCGTGCGCCACCTTGAGCTGGTCGAGGAAGGCCGCCTGCTCGGGCCCGCCCGCGACCACCCGCGCCTTGAGGTGCACGGGGAAGCCGCCGAACGCGTCGGCGACCGCGCCGTTGTGCTCCGCGCCGGCCAGGAAGGCCAGCCACTTCCAGGCCAGGTCGGCGTTGGGGCTGGCCGAGAAGACGACGGAGTCCTCGCCGCCGATGTTGCCGGCCGGCTCGCTCTTGTACGGCAGCGGCGCGACGCCGAAGTCCAGATCGGGGAACTGCTCGCGGATCGTCGGCACGTCCCACGGCCCCGAGATCGTCATGGCGGCCAGGCCGTTCTCGAACGGCTTGTCGGAGTCGGTGATCTTGCGCGGCGACGACTGCTGCAGGTCCACCCACAGCTGCAGCGCCTCCACGGCCGGCTGCTGGTCGAACAGCACCTTCTTGCCCGCGTCGTCCACCATCTCGCCGCCCGCGCCGTGCACGACGCCGGGGAACATCCAGGCGCCGTAGCCGTCGCCCTTGGGCACGTTCATGCCGGCCACGTTCGCGTCGGCGGCGTGCACCTGGGCGGAGATCCGCTTGAGGTCGTCCCACGTCTTGGGCGGCGCAGGCACGAGCTTCTTGTTGTAGAACAGCGCCACGGTCGTCTGGTCCTGCGGCAGGCCGTAGAGCTTGCCGCCCGCGCGGTTGGTGTCGAGGGCGCCCTTGTAGTAGTCGGCCTCGTCGATCAGGCCCGCCGGGACCTCCTTGATCGTGCCGTCGAGGGCGTACTTGGAGACCAGCGGCTGGTCGAGGATGCCCGCGTCGGGGGTGCTCTTGCCGGCCACGGCGCTGCCGAGCTTGGTGTTGTAGTCGTCCTTCGGGATCTTCACGATCTTGACCGTGACGCCCGGGTTGGCCTGCTCGAAGTCCTGGCGCACCTTCTCGATGACCTGTCCCGCCTGCGGGGTGCGGTCCTGGTACATCCAGAAGGTCAGCTGTTTGGCATCGCCCTGCCCACCGCCGCCACCGCCACTGCCACCGCAGGCGGCCAGCGCGGTCGCGAGCGTCGCCACGACGGCGCCACGCACAAGTCCTCGGCCCATTGTCGTACTCCTCATCGGGGGGATGGTCGGACCATAATCTAAGACTCGAAGAAAGTCAGGAAACGAATCGGTAACATCCGCCCGGCAGCGCCGTCCCCGCGTGGACGTTTGAACCGTGAACTAACATGGCGGCGGGTTTTCCGGACAGGACGGGGACGAGGATGGGCACGTCAGGGCGCAGGACCGTACGGGATCTCCGCCGGGGCAACCGGGCGATGCTGTTGCGCGCGCTCTATTTCGGCGGGCCCGCCAGCCGCAACGAGCTGTCGGCCACGACCGGCCTCAGCGCGGCGACCGTCAGCACCATGACCGCGGGGCTGCTGGAGTCCGGCGTCGTCGTCGAGGCCGGCCAGGTCGACTCCGACGGCGGCCGGCCCCGGGTGCTGCTCAAGGTCAACCCCGCCCACGGCTACGCGGTCGGCGTGGACGTGGGCGAGACCCAGGTCAAGGTGGAGCTGTTCGACCTGGCGATGAACGTGCGGGCCGGAGCCCACTACGCCGTCCGCTCGGCCAAGCACGACCCCGAACTCGTCGCCCGCCACATCCTGACCGGCGTGGACGCGGTCATCGCCGAGAGCGAGGTGCCGCCCGCCCAGGTGCTCGGGGTCGGCGTCGGCGTGCCGGGCATCGTCGAGCCGGGCCCCGGCGCGCTGGTGCGGGCCAAGACGTTCGGCTGGGAGGCGGTGCCGCTCGGCGCGCTGCTGCGGGCCGGCACCGAGCTGCCGCTGTACGTCGACAACGGCGCCAAGACGATGGGCCAGGCCGAGCTCTGGTTCGGCTCGGGCCAGGGCGCCCGCGACGCGATCATCCTCCTGGTCGGCTCGGGCGTGGGCGGCACGGTGGTCACGGACGGCCGGATCTACCGGGGCGCGGGCATGGCCGCGGGCGAGGTCGGCCATCTGAAGATCGTGGCGGGCGGGCGGGCCTGCCGGTGCGGGGCGCGCGGCTGCCTGGAGGCGTACCTGGGGGCGGAGGCGATCCTCGACCGCGCGGGCGTGGTGGCCGACTCGGCCGACGAGGAGAGCGCGCTGGCCAGGCTGCTGGAGGAGGGCTCGCCGGTGATCGGCGAGAGCGTCGAGCTGCTCGGCGTGGGCCTGTCGAGCCTGGTCCACCTGTTCAACCCCGAGCGCGTCGTGATCGGGGGCTGGGCGGGGCTGATGCTGGGCGGCCGGCTGCTGGCCGAGATCCGCGCAGCGGCGGCCGCGAACACGCAGGCGCAGCCGTTCCAGCCGGAGACGGTGGTGCTCGGGCGGCTCGGGCCAGACGCGGTGGCGCTGGGGGCGGCCACGCTGGTCGTCGAGCCGTTCCTGAGCGGGGCGGCGTACCCCGAATCCGTCCCGACTATTGCCTAAAAGTTAAATCAAGTGTTGACACAAGTGCATGCCGCAGTCACGCTCGGCACGAGAGAGCGCTCTCCCACCGCCTCCCGTTCGTTCCCGTGAGGAGTCGCCGTGCACCCCCGCCGACGTCCCGCCCTGATCGTGGCCTCATTGGCCGCCCTGCTGCTGTCCTTACTCGTCGTGGGCCCGGCCCGCGCGGCCGATCCGTTCCTGTCGGCGAGACCGGCGACCGCCTCCGCCGCCATGGGCGCGCAGGCCTGCGGCACCGCCGACGCCGCGCTCGGCCGTCCCGCCACCGCCTCCTCCGTCGAGAACACCGGCCTGCCCGCCTCCGCCGCCGTGGACGGCAACGCGGGAACCCGCTGGTCCAGCGCGTTCGGCGACCCGCAGTGGCTCCAGGTCGACCTGGGCGCCTCGCACCAGATCTGCCAGGTCGTGCTCCAGTGGGAGGCGGCGTACGCCTCCGCGTTCCGGGTCCAGGTGTCCGGCGACGGCTCCTCCTGGACCGACGTCTATGCGACCACGACCGGCACGGGTGGCACGCAGACGCTCGACGTGTCCGGAACCGGCCGTTACGTCCGCGTGCACGGCACCGCCCGCGCCACGCCGTACGGCTACTCGCTGTGGGAGCTCACCGTGCGCACCGGCACCACCGACACACCGGGCGGCGGCGGAGACCTCGGACCCAACGTGCACGTCTTCGACCCGTCCATGCCGGCGGCGAGCATCCAGTCCACCCTCGACTCGATCTTCACCCAGATGGAGTCGAACCAGTTCGGTCTCCAGCGCCACGCCCTGCTGTTCAAGCCGGGGAGCTACAACGTCAACGCCAACATCGGCTTCTACACCTCGATCATGGGCCTCGGGCGCAACCCCGACGACGTCACGATCAACGGCCAGGTACGGGTGGACGCCGGCTGGTTCGGCGGCAACGCCACCCAGAACTTCTGGCGCTCGGCCGAGAACCTGTCCATCACGCCCTCCGGCGGCACCAACCAGTGGGCGGTCTCGCAGGCGGCGCCGTTCCGGCGGATGCACGTCAGGGGCAACCTCAACCTCGCGCCCTCCGGGTACGGCTGGGCCAGCGGCGGCTACATCGCCGACAGCAGGATCGACGGGACCGTGCAGCCGTACTCGCAGCAGCAGTGGTTCACCCGTGACAGCACCATCGGCGGCTGGCTCAACGGCGTGTGGAACATGGTCTTCTCCGGCGTCGCCGGCGCGCCCGCCCAGTCGTTCCCAGAACCGCCGTACACGACGCTCGACACCAGCCCCGTGACCAGGGAGAAGCCCTTCCTGTACGTGGACGGCGCGGGCGCCTACCAGGTCTTCGTGCCGGCCCTGCGGCGTAACTCGCGCGGCGCGAACTGGCCCGGCACCGGCTCCTCGATCCCGCTCGGCCAGTTCTACGTGGCCAAGCCGGCCGACACCGCGGCCACCATCAACGCGGCCCTCGCCGCCGGCCTCAACCTGCTCTTCACGCCCGGCGTCTACCACGTGAACCAGAGCATCAACGTCACCAGGCCGGGCACCGTCGTGCTCGGGCTCGGCTACGCCACCGTCATCCCCGACAACGGCGTGGTGCCCATGCGGATCGCCGACGTGGACGGCGTCAAGGTGGCCGGCCTGCTGTTCGACGCCGGCCCGGTCAACTCGCCCATCCTGATGGAGGTCGGCCCGACCGGCTCCGCCGCCACGCACGCCGCCGACCCCATCTCGATCCAGGACGTCTTCTTCCGCGTCGGCGGCGCCCACGCGGGCAAGGCCACGACCAGCCTCGTCGTCAACAGCGACCACACGATCATCGACCACATCTGGGCCTGGCGCGGCGACCACGGCACCGGCATCGGCTGGACCGTCAACACCGCCGACACCGGGCTGATCGTCAACGGCGACGACGTCACCGCGTACGGGCTGTTCGTCGAGCACTACCAGAAGTACCAGGTCATCTGGAACGGGCAGCGCGGCAAGACGATCTTCTTCCAGAACGAGATGCCGTACGACCCGCCCAACCAGGCCGCCTGGATGAACGGCTCCACCCGCGGCTACGCCGCCTACAAGGTCGCCGCCTCCGTCACCTCGCACGAGGCGTGGGGGCTGGGCGCGTACTGCTACTTCAACGTCAACCCCAGCGTCGTGGCCGAGCGCGGCTTCGAGACCCCGGTCAACGCCGGCGTGCGCTTCCACGACCTGCTCACCGTCTCCCTGGGAGGCAACGGCACCATCGCCCACGTCGTCAACGACACGGGAGGGCCCGCACAGGGCACCGACACCATCCCGGTGAAGATCGTCACATACCCCTGAGCCGCGCGACGCCGGGGCCCAGCCCCTGGACGCCGCCCACACCCAGCAGTTGCAGCGTACGGACGAGCTCGGCGCGCAGCAGGTCAAGCACCCGCGTGACGCCGGGCTCGCCCCCCGCCATCAGGCCGTAGAGGTAGGCGCGGCCGACGAAGCAGGCCCTGGCGCCCAGCGCGACCGCGGCGGCGACGTCGGCCCCGCTGCGCACGCCGCCGTCGAGGAACACCTGCGTGCGCTCGCCCACCGCCTGCGCGACCTCGGGCAGCAGCTCCAGCGGCGTGGCGGAGCGGTCGAGCTGACGCCCGCCGTGGTTGGACACCACGATCCCGTCGACCCCCACCTCGGCCAGCTCCTTGGCGTCGTCGACCCGCTGCACCCCCTTGACCAGCAGCTTGCCCGGCCACATCGACCGGATCCACTCCAGGTCGGCGACCGTCACCGAGGGGTCGAACAGCAGGTTCGTCAGGCCCGCGAGATCGTCGGGCGCGCCCTCCGCGGTGGCGAACCGCAGCGGCTCGCTGGTCAGGAAGTCGAACCACCACGCCGGATGCCGCAGCGTCTCCAGCGCCCCGCTCCAGCGCAGCGAGGGCGGCACCGTCAGCCCGCGCCGCACGTCACGCAGCCGCGCCCCGGCCACCGGCACGTCCACGGTCACCATCAGCACGTCCATCCCGGCGTCGGCGGCCAGGGCGAGCGTCTCGGCGTTGCGGCCGCGGTCGCGGACCACGTACAGCTGGAACCAGTTCCAGCCGCCGGGCGCGGCGGCGGCCACGTCACCGGCCGTCGTGGTGCCCATCGTGGACAGCGTGTACGGGACGCCCGCGCGCTCCGCCGCCCGCGCCACGGCCCGCTCGCCGCCGCGGTGCATCATCCGGGTGAACCCGGTCGGGCCGAGCACGACCGGCATCGCGATCCGCCGGCCCAGGATCTCGACCGCGGTGGGCGCCTCGGAGACGTCACGCAGCACCCGCGGGCTGAACTCCACCCGGTCGAACGCCTCCACCGCCCTGGCCATCGACCGCTCGCCCTCGGCCGCGCCGTCGACGTAGTCGAACACCATGCGCGGCGCCCGCTTCCTGGCCAGCCGGCGCAGATCCGCCACGTCGGCCGCGGCCTGGACCCGGGCCGCCCTGGACAGGCGCGGCCGGCGGGGCATGACACCACGCAGCTCCCGCCAGCGAGGCAGGCGCCGTGGGTCGTCCGATGCGGTGCCGATGTCCAGGACGTTACCCCGCGACGGCGTACGGTGAGAAGATGATCGACGCCCGAACCTCGCCCGACGGCCTGCCCGACGATCCGACCGACGGTGAGACGGCGGTTCGAGACGCGACCGCCAGTGAGACGGCGGTCCGGGACACGGCGGCCGGTGAGACGGCGGCGGGCGGTGACGCGGCGGCGGGCGCCGACTGGACCGGGTGCGGGCGGTGGGCAGCACTCGCGGGTGAGTCGGCCGCCTCGCTCGCCGTGCGCGCCGAGCTGCTCGCCCGCTGGGCCGAGCCGCACCGCCGCTACCACACCCGCACCCACCTGGCCGCCGTCCTCGCCGCCGTCGAGCCGCTGGCCGCCGAGGCGCGGGACGTCGCGGCGGTACGGCTGGCGGCCTGGTTCCACGACGCGGTCTACGACGGCCGGCCCGGCTGGGACGAGGAACGCAGCGCCCAGCTCGCCCAGTCGCGCCTGCCGAGGTGCGGCGTGCCCGCCGGCCGCGTGGCCGAGACCGCCCGCCTGGTCCGCCTCACGGCCGCGCACGACACCACAGGGCCGGGCGACGGCAACGGGGCCGTCCTGTGCGACGCCGACCTCGCCGTGCTCGCCGGACCCGGCTACGCGGACTACGCGCGGGCCGTCCGCGAGGAGTACGCCCACGTCCCCGGCCCGCTGTTCGCCCAGGGCCGCGCCGAGGTGCTGCGCCGCCTGCTCGCCACCCCCACCCTCTACCGCACACGGAGGGCCCGCGACCTGTGGGAGGAACGCGCCCGCGCCAACATGACCGCCGAACTGACCGCCCTCTCCGGACGACAGGACGCCTGACCGGGCGGGGCGGGGGAGGGCGCGTCCGGTGCCGCCATGACCGGAAGGTGCGGGACGTGGCGGCCTGCGCTGTCCTAAGCGGGAGGAGCGGGGCGGTGCTTCTTGCGGCGGCGCAGGCCGGCCGCGATCAGCCGGCGCAGCAGCTCCCGCGAGCTGACCGCCTCGGCCCCCAGCGCGACCGCCCGCGCGTGCACGGTCTCGGGGACGTCGTAGTGGTCCCGGTCGAACGCGCGCACCGGCACCCCCAGCCGCGCCGCGAAGTCGTGCAGCTCATCCAGCGAGCGGTCGCTGACGAGGTGCGACCACATCAGGCCGCGCGGCCCCGGCCAGTCGGGCGGATCGATCAGAACAGTCACGACGTCAAGGGTAGAACCCTCCCACTGACCCCGAGCTCCCCCAGATCGGGCACCACGACATGGGCTCCGGCGCCGTCGCCGCCGGTCGTCACCGCGTTGGTCGTCACTGAGGCCACCAGCCCGAAGCCGCCCTTCCTGCCCGCCTCGATCCCCGGCAGCGCGGACACCACCACCGCCACCTTGGCCGGGGGCAGGTCGAGGCGGCGCGCGGCCTCCAGGTAGCGGGCGGGGTCGGGCGGCCCCGGCAGGTTCATCAGGGCCGCGTCGTTGCCGTCCACCATGAGGTCGAACAGGTGCGTGAGACCCGCCGAGCCGACCAGCTTGCGCGCGTGCAGGCTGGCCGAGACCGCCGCCGTACGGGCGCCGCGCCGGCGCAGCTCGTGCAGCAGCGCCACCGTGGCGGGGAACGCGGCGACCCCGTACTTGTCCACCTGCTCCATGAACAGGCGGTCCTTGGCCAGGCCGAGCCCGTGGACGGTCGGCGCGCCCGGCTCGTCGTCAGGCGCCCCCTCGGGCAGCTCGATGCCGCGCGCGGCCAGGAAGGTGCGGATGCCGTCGAGCCGCGGGCGCCCGTCCACATGGCGCAGGTAGTCGTCGCGGATGTCGAACGGCGTCGAGCGGCCGCGCAGGAAGGCGTCGAAGACGTGTTTCCAGGCGGCCGCGTGTCCCCGAGCGGTGTCGGTGACCACGCCGTCGGTGTCGAACACGACGGCGCTGATCACGGTCAGGTCGATGACGGGCTCGTTCACACAGCGAACGTAACCGCTCTACCAGGAGACGGGTAGCTCTTTGACGCCGTAGACGATGGCGAGTTCCCTGAACGGCACCTCACCGGCGACGCGCAGCCCGGGGAAGCGGCGCAGCAGCGCCGGGAAGGCGATGCGCATCTCCATCTGCGCCAGCGGCGCGCCGATGCAGCGGTGGATGCCGTGGCCGAACGCCAAATGCGAGCCGGCCGTCTCACGGCCTGGCCTGACCTCGTTCATGTCGTCGCCGAGGAAGGGGTCGCGGTTGGCGCCGGTCAGCGAGCACAGCACCATCTCGCCCTTCTTGATCGGCACCCCGTGCAGCTCCAGGTCGTCGCGGGCGAAGCGCGGGAAGGCGACCTGCACGACCGTCATGTACCGCAGCAGCTCCTCGACCACGTCCACGACGTAGCCGTCCACCTCGCGCACCTTGGCCGCCTGCTCGGGGTTGCGCAGCAGCCACAGGGTGCCGAGCGCGAGCATGCTGGTGCTGGTGTCGTGGCCGCCGGTCAGCAGCCCGTCGGCCATGCTGGCCAGCGTGCGGTCGTCGAGCTCGTCGCCGTGCTCGCGCAGCAGCTGCCCGAGCAGCCCGTCGCCCGGATCCAGCCGCTCCCTGGCCACCAGGTCCGTCAGGTACGTCATCGCGTCGTTGATCGCCTGCAGCGACGCCTCGGGCCCGGCGGTGAAGTCGAAGCGGTCCTTGCTGATCTTCACGAACCCGGCCCGCTCGTCGTACGGGACGCCGAGCAGCTCGCACACCACGAGCGAGGGGATCGGCAGCGCGAACTCCTCGACCAGGTCCACCGGCATCCCCTCGGCGGCGCCCTTGGCCTCGATGCGGTCGAGGTACTCCTCGACCATGGCCTCGATCCGCGGCTCCAGCCTGCGCAGCCGGTGCATGGTGAACTCGGGCGTCAGGTACTTGCGCAGCCGCGTGTGCTCGGGCGGGTCGCGGAAGCCGAGCCCGCCCGGGTCCTCCTGGTTCGAGCCGAGCCCGATGACGCCGGCGAAGTCGTTGCTGAAGCGCTCATGGTCGCCGAGCACCCCGCGTACGTCCTCCCAGCGGGTGACGAGGTAGACGGTCTGGCCGCCCGGGATCTCCATCGGGAAGACCGGCTGCTCCGCCCGGATACGCGCGAGCTCGCCCACGGGGTCGAACCCCTCACGCATGAACTGGACGAGCGGGAACTCTTCTGTTGCTGACATCGATATCCGTCCTGCTGGGATACATCACACCATGTTGGGATAAATCCCTGCATAGATGGTCCCATCTGGAAGGCCGTACGGTGCCCTCCGAAAGGACGATTTCCATCTCACCCAGGCCCCTTGTGCTCCCCGGCCTCGGCCGGACCCCGGGAGGAGTTCGCCGCGGTCACGGGCCCGCACGGGCGGCTCTGGCGGACGGGGCCGTTCACGACCCTCCTCCCCTTCCCATTGTGCGCCCGCCCCCCGGATCCCGGCCACCCCGGATCCCCGTGCGGGGGCGCGAGTGATGACACGCTCCGTCAAGAACCCTGAACTGCAGTGAAACCTGGGCAAAGTGGTGCAGCCGATGCCGTTTGGCGTACAAGATGGCGACATTCTGCGATGATCTCGTCGCATAGAGCCGGAGTTTGAGCCATCACGGATAGTGACTGATGCCGACATTTGAGGAAATAACAGCCTTCGTAACCGAGAAGCCGCTCGCCACCGCCGTCATCGCGCTGCTGAGCCTCGCCGGGCTGGTCCTGGCCTTCCTGGTGCTCAGGATCGCCTGGCGCGCCCTGTCCTGGTTGTTCACCAGGTACATCGCCCCCCGCCCCATCGAGGACGTGCTGACCGTCGTCGCCGCCTCCATCGCCACGGGTGTGTCCGCGCAGGGCATGTGGCGCTTCTCCGGGGACGTGCTGGGCCTCGACGGGCCGCTGCGGTTACTGCTGTTCGCGTTCATCGAGGTCGCGATCATCACCTCCGCCGTACGCGCGCGCCGCAACATGCGCGAGAACTTCTCGGCCGGCATCGACGGCATCGCCGTGTGGGCCCTGACCTGCCTGACCGCCGTGCTGTCCAGCATGGACGCGCGCAGCCTGCCCGAGGCGGTGTTCCGCCTGGCCGCCCCGCTGGTGGCCGCCTGGCTGTGGGAGCGCGGCATGGCCATCGAACGCCACCGCATCCGCGGCACCGGCCGGATCAACTGGCGGCTGACGCCCGAGCGGCTGATGGTCAGGATGGGCCTGGCCGAGGTCAGCGACCGTACCGCCAGCGAGGTCGACGCCCACCGCCGGCTGACCAGGGTCGCGCTGGCCGCCAAGAAGGCCAAGGCGCTGCGCGAGGGCGGCGCACCCGAGCGCAAGATGCGCGCCGCGCTGGCCAAGCTCGACAAGGCGATGGACCAGGCCGTCGAGCACACCGGCCTGGCCGTGGACGCCTCGCGCCAGGAGGCGCTGCTGGCCCAGATCGCCGCCCTTTACAACACCTCCGCGCTCATCGACGCCGACCCGCGCGTGCCCTGGGAGCCCACGGCCGACCACCACCCCGTCCCCGCCCGCCCGGCGCTGCCGCCCGCGCTGGCCGAGCTCGTCTCCGACGAGGACGAGGACATCGAGGTGTTCGACACCACCCCGCAGGTCCTCAGCACGGCCGAGCGGGCCGCGCGCATGCGCTCCGCCCGCGAGTACTGGGACCGGCAGATCGCCAAGGGCATCGTGCCGCGCACGGTGGACATCGCCCAGGAGATCGGCATCTCGCTGGTCACAGCACGCGAGTATCGTGCTCTGTGGAAGCTGGAGCCGCACGCCCACGCCCTCATCGAGGCGCTGTACCAGCAGCACGGCATCGTCGACACCGGCGCGTTCCCGGCCATCGACGACCAGGGGCGGGTGCTGTCCGGCAAGTCCTGAGCGAGTCGGCGGGGGGTCACGGTTGCGCGAGCGCACGCTCGAACGGGTCAGGAAACTGCTGGCCAAGGCCGAACGCACCGACAACGAGCACGAGCGGGCCACGTTCATGGCCGCGGCGTCGGCGCTCATGGCCAAGCACGGCATCGACGCGCTGCCCCCCGCGGGCACCCGCCAGACCCCCGGCGACCGCGTCGTCACCCTGCCCGCCCCCTGGGCCAGGGAGAAGGCCCGCCTCGTCAGCCTGGTCGCCCAGGCCGTGCGGTGCCGGCCGCTGCTGATCGGGCGCGGCGAGGGCGGGCAGCGGGTGCACGTGTTCGGCTTCGCGGCCGACCTGGACCGGGCCGACCTGCTGGCCACCTCCCTGCTGCTGCAGATGGCCTCGGGCCTGGCCCGGGTGGAGCCGCCGAGCGACGTCCGCGCCGTGCGGGCCTACCGCAGGTCGTGGCTGCTCGGCTTCACCGACGAGGTGTACCGGCTGCTGTGCGCGGCCGAGTCACGCGCCGAGGACGAGTCGGCGGGCACGGGGACCGCGCTCGTCCTGGCCGACCGCAGGGCCGAGGTCGAGCGGGCGGTCGCCGCGCACTATCCCGACATCCGCAGGAGCGTGCCGAGGACCAGCGGCACCGGCTACCGCGACGGGGTCGCCGCAGGCCGCAGGGCCGACCTCGGGCGTACCGGGATGAGCACCGCCACGGCCCGCGAACTCGAAGGGTAAGCCCTTTCCGGACAGCCGTTTGACGGACCGGGAAACGGGCATATCAGCGCCCACGGAACGTAGTCCTGCTCGATGCGAGACAGATGAGCGAGACAGATGACCGTGAACGCCCCCGTGAACGACTCCGTGAACGCTTCCGTGCACGTCCTCGCCGCCGGCCGCCTCCGAGACCTCGCCCACGACCTGCTGACCGCCGCCGGCGTGCCCGATGACACGGCGGTCACCGTCGCCGACTCCCTGGTGGAGGCCGACCTGGCCGGGCACGGCTCGCACGGCGTGCGGCGGATCAAGCCCTACCTCGACCGGATCGCCGAGGGCGCCATCGTGCCAGGAGCCCGGCCCGAGGTCGTCTCACGCCGCGGCGCGAGCGCCGTCGTGTCGGGGCGGCGCGGTTTCGGCCAGGCCGCCGCGCGCCTGGCCGCGGCCGAGGCGGCCGCCCTGGCCGGCGCGCACGGCGTCGGCGTCGTCGCCGTCCGCGAGTGCAACCACGTCGGCAGGCTCGGCGAGTACGCGCAGACGCTCGCGGGCCAGGGGCTGATCGCGCAGGTCGTCGGCAACGCCGACCCGACCGTGGCCCCGTACGGCGGGCGCAGCAGGATGCTCGGCACCAACCCCATGGCCTGGGCCGTGCCCAGGGCGGGCGGCGCGGCCGTGGTGATGGACTGGGCCACCGCCGCCATGGCCGAGGGCAAGCTGGGCCTGCTCCGCGCCGCCGGCTCGCCCGCTCCCGAAGGGGTGCTGGTCGATCCCGAGGGCCGCCCGTCCACCGATCCGGCCGACTTCTACCGGGGCGGCGCGCTGCTGCCGTTCGGCGGCCACAAGGGGTACGGGCTGAGCGTCCTCATCGAGCTGGTCGGCGGCCTGCTCACCGGCACGGGCACCGCCTGCTCGCCCGCGTACGACGGCACGTTCGGCACGGTGATCACCGCGGTGGACATCGCCGCGTTCGTCCCGCTCGACCACTACGTCGCCGAGGTCGAGTCCTTCTGTGAGGCCTTGCGCGCGTCCGGCCCCGGCGTGCTGGTGCCGGGTGAGCCCGAGGCCGCGGCACGCGCGGAGCGGCTGAGGGACGGGATCCCGGTGCCCTTACCGGTCTGGGAGGAGCTGTGCGGCCTCGCCGCGCGGCTCGGCGTACCCACGGAGAAGATCAGCGCGCACGACACGGAGCACAACGCACGGCCGGCGACAGGCCGCTGACGGCGGCCGGACACGCCCTCTGGAGGTCAGATGCCCGCCACCCCGCCCGCCACCCCCGAGTTACGGCGCGTCGTCCTGGGCGCCCTCGTCGGTACCGCCCTGGAGTGGTACGACTTCTTCATCTACGGCACCGCCGCCGCCCTCGTCTTCAACCGCCTGTTCTTCACTCAGGCCGACCCGGCCACCGGCACCATCGTCGCCTTCGCCACGTTCGGCGTGGGGTTCGTGGTCCGGCCGTTCGGCGGCATCCTCTTCGGTCACCTGGGCGACCGGATCGGCCGCCGCTCCACCCTGATCATCACCACCGTCATCATGGGGGTGTCGACCGGCCTGATCGGCCTGCTGCCGACCTACCCTCGATCGGCGTGTGGGCGCCGATCCTGCTCACGGTGCTGCGCGTCTGCCAGGGCCTCGGCGCGGGAGCCGAGTTCGGCGGCGCGGCCACGCTGCTGGCCGAGCACGCCCCGCCGGGCCGGCGCGGCTACTACGCCTCCTTCGCCCAGACCGGCGTGCAGATCGGGCTCGTGCTCGGCACGTCGGCGTTCCTGCTGATCCAGCTCCTGCCGGAGCAGGACGTGCTCGCCTGGGGCTGGCGGGTGCCGTTCCTGGTGAGCTTCGCGCTCATCGGGGTGGCGCTGTACGTGCGGCTGCGCGTCGCCGAGTCGCCGGTGTTCCGCGAGATGGCGCGCACGCGCGGAGTCGTCAAGCTGCCGATCAGGGACGCGCTGGCCCGCCACCCGCGCAACTTCCTCGTCGGCGTCGGCGCGCACATATGCGACACGGCCGTGGTCTACACGCTGGCCACCTTCAGCGTCGCCTACGCCACCGGGCAGCTCGGCCTGACCAGTCAGACGGCGCTGCTGGGGGTGATCCTGTTCGGGCTGACCGTCATCGCGCTCCAGCCGTTCTACGGCGAGCTGTCGGACCGGATCGGGCGGCGGCCGCTCAACCTGTTCAGCGTGGTGTTCGTGGCTCTGTACGTCTTTCCTTACTTCCTGCTGGTCGACACCGGCCTCCCGTGGGTGGTGTGGCTGGCCATGATGGTCATGGGGGCCTTCGGCTTCGCGCCGCAGGTGGCGGTGCAGCCGGTGTTCTACGCCGAGCTGTTCGGGGCCCGCGTGCGCTACACCGGGTTCGCCGCCTCACGTGAGCTCGGGGCGGCGCTGGCCGGCTTCTCCCCGCTGATCGGCGCGGCGCTGGCGGCCCGGCTGGGCGGGGCGCCGTGGCTGGTCGCGGCGTTCCTGATCGGCACGGCGGTGATCTCGTTCGTGGCCTTCTACGCCGCCCGCGAGAACAAGGACATCGACATCGCGGCCATGGACGCGCTGCGGGACCCGGCGAAGGAGTGAGCTCATGAACCTCGACGGCGCGGTGGCCGTGATCACCGGCGGCGGCACCGGCATCGGCGCCGCCGTCGCGGAGAGCCTGGCCAGGAAGGGGGCGGCGGCCGTGATCGTGAACTACTCGCGCTCGGCCGACGAGGCCAGGGCCACGGTCGCCCGGATCGAGGAGCTGGGCTGCAAGGCCGAGGCGATGGCCGCCGACGTGTCCGACGACGCCGCCGTACGCAGGATGGCCGAGCGGGTGCGGGCCGCCCACGGCCGGGTGGACGCGCTGGTGTGCAACGCGGGCACGACCAGATGGGTGCCGTTCCCCGACCTGGAGGGGCTCACCGACGAGGTGTGGCGGCAGCTCATGGGCGTCAACCTCATGGGCGCGTTCTACTGCGCCCGCGCGTTCGCGCCCGACCTGCGCGCGGCGCGCGGTGCGATCGTCAACGTGGCCTCCATCGCGGGGCTGCAGGCCACGGGCTCCTCGATCGCGTACGGGGTCAGCAAGGCCGCCCTGCTCCAGCTCACCCGCGACCTGGCGGTGGCGCTCGCGCCCGAGGTCAGGGTGAACGCGGTCGCGCCCGGAATCGTGGCCACCCGCTGGCACATCGGGCGGGTGGGGGAGCAGGTGTTCTCCGAGATGGCGGCGAAGGAGGAGCTGAAGGCGCCGCTGCGGCGCACGGCCCAGCCCGAGCACGTGGCCCAGATGGTCACCTCGCTGCTGGAGTCGGACCTGGTCACGGGCGAGACGCTGATCGGCGACGGCGGCCGCCACCTCGGCTACTGACCGGCCGGCCGCCGTCGCTCAGGCCAGGGCCGCCGACACCAGGGAGCGGGCCTCCTCCTGCACCTTGGCCAGGTGCTCGGGCCCCTTGAAGGACTCGGCGTAGATCTTGTACACGTCCTCGGTCCCCGACGGCCTGGCCGCGAACCAGGCGCTCGCGGTCGAGACCTTCACCCCGCCCAGCGCGGCCCTGTTGCCCGGCGCCGCCGTCTGGACCGCCGTGATCGGCTCGCCGGCCAGCGAGGAGGCCGTCACCTGCTCGGCCGACAGCTTGCCCAGCACGGCCTTCTCCTCGCGGGTGGCGGGCGCGTCGACCCGCGCGTAGGCGGGCTCGCCGAACCGCTCGACCAGCCCGCGGTAGCGCGCGCTCGGCGACTCGCCGGTCACGGCCAGGATCTCCGAGGCGAGCAGGGCCAGGATGAGGCCGTCCTTGTCGGTGGACCAGACCGACCCGTCACGCCGCAGGAACGACGCCCCCGCGCTCTCCTCGCCGCCGAACCCCAGCGACCCGTCCAGCAGCCCCGGCACGAACCACTTGAACCCCACGGGCACCTCGTACAGCGGCCGGCCCAAGGATTCGGCCACCTTGTCGATGATCGTGCTGCTGACCATCGTCTTGCCCACCCCGGCCCCGGCGGGCCAGCCCGCGCGGTGGCCGTAGAGGTAGTCGACGGCGACGGCGAGGTAGTGATTGGGGTTCATCAGCCCGCCGTCGGGCGTGACGATCCCGTGCCGGTCGGCGTCGGCGTCGTTGCCGGTGGCGATGTCGTACGTGTCGCGTCCGGCGATCAGCGAGGCCATCGCGTACGGCGACGAGCAGTCCATCCGGATCTTGCCGTCCCAGTCGAGCGTCATGAACCGCCACGTTGGATCGACCAGCGGATTGACCACGGTCAGCTCCAGCCGGTGCCGCTCGGCGATCTCGCCCCAGTAGGCCACGCTCGCCCCGCCCAGCGGGTCGGCCCCGATCCGCACTCCGGCGGCCCTGATCGCGTCGAGGTCGACCACCGACGGCAGGTCGTCGGCGTAGACGCCGAGGAAGTCGTAGCGCCCAGCCCGCTTCAGCGCCGCCGGGTACGGCACCCGGCGCACGCCCTTGAGCCCGTCACGCAGCAGCTGGTTGGCGCGGTCCTGGATCCACGTGGTGGCCTCGGTGCCGGCCGGGCCGCCGTGCGGCGGGTTGTACTTGAACCCGCCGTCGGCGGGCGGGTTGTGCGACGGCGTGACCACGACGCCGTCCGCGAGTCCGGTCGTGCGGCCCTGGTTGTGGCGCAGGATGGCGTGGGAGACGGCGGGCGTGGGCGTGTAGCCGTCACGGGTGTCGACGAGCACCTCGACGTCGTTGGCGGCCAGCACCTCCAGCGCCGAGACCCTGGCGGGCTCCGACAGCGCGTGCGTGTCGATGCCCAGGAACAGCGGCCCGTCGGTGCCCTGCGCACGCCGGTATTCGCAGATGGCCTGGCTGGTGGCCAGGATGTGGTCCTCGTTGAACGCCGTCTTCAGCGACGATCCGCGATGCCCCGAGGTGCCGAACGCGACCCGCTGGCCGACCTCGTCCGGGTCGGGGTGCAGGGCGTAGTAGGACGTCACCAGCCTGGCGACGTCGACCAGGTCGGAAGGCCCGGCGGGCTGTCCCGCGCGTTCGTGCGTCATGAAGGCCACTTTACAAATGAGGACCGGCCGGGCGGGTGAGCGCGGGGCGGCGCGGGGGGATACATTCGCCTCAGTCACCAGAACGGAGTTCTGTTTCATGCGTTACGGATACTTCCTGTCCGAGCCCCAGGGGGCCGACGCCATCGGCGGCCTGCGCGACCAGATCACCCAGGCGGCCGACGAGGGCTTCAGCTCGGCCTGGCTCTCCCACATCTTCGGCCTCGACGCCATCACCGCCCTGACCGCGGCCGGCGTGCAGGCGCCGCCGATCGAGCTCGGCACCGCCGTGGTGCCCACCTACCCGCGCCACCCGGCCGCGCTGGCCCAGCAGGCCATGACCGCCAACGCCGCGCTCGGCGGCCGGTTCGCGCTGGGCATCGGGCTGTCGCACAAGGTGGTCATCGAGGACATGTTCGGCTACAGCTTCGAGCGCCCCGGCCGGCACATGAAGGAGTACCTCGACATCCTCATCCCGGCCTCGCGCGGCGAGAAGGTGGCCTACGCCGGCGAGACGCTCAAGGCCGGCATCAAGCTCACCACCCCCGGCGCCGGCCTCCCCGTGCTGGTCGCCGCGCTGGGCCCGCGCATGCTCAAGCTGGCCGGCACCGTCGCCGACGGCACCGTGCTCTGGATGACCGGCCCCAAGACCATCGCCGGCCACATCGCCCCGACCATCACGGCCGCCGCCGCCGAGGCGGGCCGCCCCGCGCCCAGGATCGTCTGCGCGCTGCCCATCAGCGTCACCGACGACCCCGCCGGCACCGTCGCCCGCGCCAACGAGATCTTCTCGGTGTACGGGCGGCTGCCCTCCTACCGTGCCATGCTCGACAGGGAGGGCGCGGACGGCCCCGGCGACGTCGCCGTCGTCGGTGACGAGGACACCGTGCTGGCCAAGCTCGACGAGCTGAGGAGGGCGGGCGTGACCGACTTCGTCGGCTCGGTCTTCGCCAACCGCGACCGCACGCGCAGCCTGCTGGTCGGCGCGGCGAAGGGCTGAACCGGAGACACCGCAATAAACTCCGACAAGGTGAAACGCGTGCTACAGGGCATCGATGTGTCGAACTGGCAGGGCACCGTCGACTGGGCCGGCCACGCGGAGGCCGGCGTCGCCTTCGCCTTCGCCAAGGCCACCGAGGGGGGCGACTACACCGACAAGTGGTTCGCGCGCAACTGGAACGGCATGCGCGAGAGCTGGATCGTCTGCGGCGCGTACCACTTCGCCCGGCCGAAGGGCGATCCCATCGAGCAGGCACGCCACTTCCTGAACGTGATCAGGTCGGCGGGCGGGCTGCGCCGCGGCGACCTGATCGCGCTCGATCTGGAGGACGACGACGGCCTGCGCCCCGAGCGGGTGGCCCGGCACGCCCGCCGCTGGTGCCACCACGTCGAGCGGCACACCGGGGTGCGGCCGTTCATCTACACCTTCCAGGCGTTCGCGCACGGCGGCAACTGCGCCGGCCTGGCCGAATACCCGCTCTGGCTGGCCAGCCCGCACAGCCCGCGCGGCCGTCCGCCGGTGCCGCGGCCCTGGCGCGACTGGACCATCCACCAGTACGCCAGCAGTCCCGTCGACCGCAACGTCTTCCACGGGACGCGGCAGGAGCTGACCAGGCTGGGGTTCGACCCGCGATAGCATCGGGGTTCACCATCGAACCAGCCTCGGTGCCGGGCATCGAGCGCGATCCACGAGGAGTCACCGTGTCAGCCGAGCTACGCATCACCCTCGCCGGAGCCGAGCGTGTGGTCGCGGCCGGCACGACGGCCGGAGAGGCGCTCGAGGCGGACGGCCGCACCGTCGTCGCCGCCAGGGTCGGTGGCCAGGCGCGCGACCTGGCCCACGTGCTGGCCGACGGCGACGTGGTCGAGCCGATCGAGGTCTCCAGCGAGGAAGGGCGCGCGATCGTACGCCACTCCGCCGCCCACGTCATGGCGCAGGCGGTGCAGGAGCTGTTCCCCGAGGCCAAGCTGGGCATCGGGCCGCCGGTCGACAACGGGTTCTACTACGACTTCGACGTCGAGCAGGCGTTCAACCCCGACGACCTCAAGCGCATCGAGAAGCGCATGCGCGAGATCGTCAAGCAGGGGCAGCTGTTCTCCCGCCGGCCCGTCGGCGACGACGAGGCACGCGCGGAGCTGGCGGCGGAGCCGTACAAGCTGGAGCTGATCGGGCTCAAGGGCGGCGCGGCCGACGAGGAGTCGGTCGAGGTGGGGGCCGGCGAGCTCACCATCTACGACAACCTCGACCCCAAGAGCGGCGAGCTGCGCTGGAAGGACCTGTGCCGGGGGCCGCACGTGCCCTCCACCCGGTCCATCCCCGCGTTCAAGATCATGCGTTCCGGCGGCGCCTACTGGCGCGGCAGCGAGAAGAACCCGCAGCTCCAGCGCATCTACGGCACCGCGTGGGAGTCCCGCGACAAGCAGGACGAATACCTCAAGCTGCTGGAGGAGGCCGAGAAGCGCGACCACCGCAAGCTCGGCGCCGAGCTCGACCTGTTCAGCTTCCCGCCGGAGCTGGGCAGTGGCCTGCCGATCTTCCATCCCAAGGGCGGGATCATCCGCAAGGAGATGGAAGACTACATGCGCAGGCGGCAGGCCGAGGCGGGCTACGAGTTCGTCAACACCCCGCACATCACCAAGTCCTCGCTGTTCGAGACCTCCGGCCACCTGCCCTGGTATGCCGACGACATGTTCCCGGCCTTCGAGCTGGAGGGCATCGACTACCGCGTCAAGCCGATGAACTGCCCGATGCACAACCTGATCTACCGGGCGCGCGGGCGCTCCTACCGCGAGCTGCCGCTGCGGCTGTGCGAGTTCGGCTCGGTCTACCGCTACGAGAAGTCGGGCGTGGTCCACGGGCTGACCCGGGTGCGCGGCATGACACAGGACGACGCGCACATCTACACCACCCGCGAGCAGATGGCCGACGAGATCAAGTCGCTGCTGCGGTTCGTGCTCAGCGTGCTGCGCGACTTCGGCCTGGAGGACTTCTACCTGGAGCTGTCCACCCGCGACGACTCCGAGAAGTTCATCGGCGACCCGGCCGAGTGGGAGGAGGCCACCGAGGCGCTGCGCCAGGTGGCCACCGAGTCGGGGCTGCAGCTCGTCGACGACCCGGGCGGCGCGGCCTTCTACGGGCCGAAGATCTCGGTGCAGGCCAAGGACGCCATCGGCCGCACCTGGCAGCTGTCCACCATCCAGCTCGACCTCAACCAGCCCCGGCGCTTCGGGCTCGAATACCAGGCGGCCGACGGCTCGCGGCAGACGCCCGTGATGATCCACCGGGCGCTGTTCGGCTCCGTCGAGCGCTTCCTCGGCGTGCTCACCGAGCACTACGCGGGCGCCTTCCCGCCCTGGCTCTCCCCGGTGCAGGTGGTGGGCATCCCGATCGCCGAAGCCCATGTGCCCTACCTGCAGGACGTGGCCAAGAAGCTGCGCGCGAGCGGCGTCCGGATCGAGGTCGACGCGGCCGACGACCGCATGCAGAAGAAGATCCGCAACGCGCAGAAGGCCAAGGTGCCCTTCATGCTGCTGGCCGGCGACGACGACATCGCCAACGGCGCGGTCTCCTTCCGCTACCGCAACGGGGAGCAGAAGAACGGCGTGCCGGTCGAGGAGGCCATCGCCGAGATCGTCAACGCCGTCGAACGCCGCATCCAGGTCTGAGCAGGGAACCGGCGGAACGGCTCGCGCCGTTCCGCCGGACCCCTGCTGCCGGCGCGTCCAGAGGTGGCGCGCCCGGAGCCGGGGCGAAACCAGGCGGCACGGGCGTGCCGGCGCACAAGGCGGGCGGCCGGGTCAGCGAGGATACAGGCGGAAGGTCACCGCCGGGCGGCCGCCGAAGCGTTCCGCCTCCTGGCGGGCGAAGCCCTCGATCTGGTCGTGCGCGTACCGCTCCGGGTCCTTGTCGGTGAGGGCCTGGATGTAGGCGCGGTGCTCCATGAGGGAGCGCACGCCGCGCTCAAGGCCGTCGGTGACGTCCACCGCGTGGGTCGGGTTGTTCACGCCGGCGACGGCGACCCAGCGGACGCCGTCCCAGGGCGCGGCCACAGTGTCCGGAAATATCCATCGATTTCCGGCGTCTCCGGCGGCGTCCATCACCGCTCGCCCCACCGCGCGATGGTCGGGCGTGTTCCAGTGGGTGCCGCCCCAGGTGTCGTCGAAGTTCAGCGTGATCAGCAGCTCGGGGCGGTGCCGCCGGATCGCCGCGGCCAGGTCGCGGCGCAGCGCGGTCCCGTACTCGATCACTCCGTCGGCGTGGTCGAGGAACTCCACGCTGGTGACCCCGACCAGGGCCGCGCTGGCCAGTTCCTCACGCTCGCGCACCGGCCCCGCCGTGGCGGGATCGAGCGTGTCGATGCCCGCCTCGCCCCGGGTGGCCATCAGGTAGACGACCTCACGTCCCGCGTCCGTCCAGGTGGCGACGGCGGACGCGCACCCGTACTCCAGGTCGTCGGGATGGGCGACGATGGCCAGCGCGCGCTGCCAGTCGTCCGGCATGGGCTCAAGCTGAAGGGTCATGGCTATCATCCTGACAGGCCCCGCCGGGACGATTCGAGAGGAATGGTGCGGCTCATGCGCCCAGTCGGCGACCCCGCGGACGACACCCGCCCCAGCGGCCGGGAAAGCGGCGGGGAAAGCGGCGGGGAGGGCGGCGGTTTCGCCGGGGACGGGTTCGGCGAGGCGGTCGAGGCGTACCGGCACGAGTTGCAGGTGCACTGTTACCGGATACTGGGCTCGTTCACCGATGCCGAGGACATGGTGCAGGAGACGCTGCTGCGGGCGTGGCGGCGGCGCGAGACGTTCGAGGGACGCTCGACGCCGCGGGCCTGGCTCTACCGCATCGCCACCAACGCCTGCCTCGACCTGCTGGCCGGCCCCGCGCGCAGCCGCGAGGTGACGGCCGGCGTGGGCGGCGAGCCGCGGTCGCCGTTCACCGAGGTGCCGTGGTTGCAGCCGTACCCCGACCGGCTGCTCGACCTGGCCGGCGCCGGGCAGGGGCGGCCCGACGCGGTGGCGGTCGAGCGGGAGACGATCGAGCTGGCCTACCTGGCGGCCATCCAGCACCTCCCGCCGCGCCAGCGCGCGGTGCTGATCCTGCGCGACGTGGCCGGCTGGCCGGCCGAGGAGACCGCCGCGGCGCTGGAGCTGAGCGTCCCGGCCGTCAAGAGCGCGTTGCAGCGGGCCCGCGCCACGCTGCGCCTGCACCTGCCCGCGCGCCGCTCCCAGTGGCGTCCCGTCACGGCACCCACCGAGGAGGAGCGCGCGGTGCTGCGCCGCTACATGGACGCCTCCGTGGCGGGCGACCTGTCCGCGCTCGCCGCGCTGCTGCGGGAGGACGCGCGGCAGACGATGCCGCCGGCGTCCCTGCTGTACGCCGGGCGGACGGCCATCCTGGAGATGTGGCGGCCGGTCATGGCCGGGCCCGAGGCGTGGGGCGAGTGGAAGGCGCTGGCGACGACGGCCAACCGGCGCCCCGCCGTGGCCAACTACGTCCGCCGCCCCGGCGAGTCCGCCTACACCGCCGTCAACCTCGACGTGCTGCGCGTCGAGGACGGCCTGATCGCCGAGATCACCACGTTCGGCCCCGAGCTGAACGCCGTCTTCGGCCTGCCCGCCGAACTCTGACGCGGAAAACCCGCCCCGGACCGATTCCTTTTCCGGCGCCGCGCCGTCATACAGCCGTACATCAGCTACGACAGCGAAGGAATCGGTCATGAGCGAGCACGTGGACACCAAGTTGCAGGCCCTCGACCGGCTCGTCGGCACCTGGAAGGTCACCGGCGAGGCCGAGGGCACCGTGACCTACCGGTGGATGGAGGGCGGGTGTTTCCTCATCCAGGACGTGGACCTGGAGCAGGGCGGCATGCGGGTGCGGGGCACGGAGTTCATCGGCAGGAAGCGGCCGTTCGGGGCGGAGCGGCCGAGCGAGGACGTGCACTCCTGGTACTTCGACAGCCAGGGCGCCACCCTGGCCTACGTGTACGAGATCGAGGGCGACACCCTGACGATCTGGGGGCACGAGAAGGGCTCGGAGGCCTACTTCCGGGGCACGTTCGACGCCGACGGCACGAGCGTGGCCGGCGCGTGGGTGTACCCCGGGGGTGGCGGCTACGAGTCGACCATGACCCGGATGCCCTGACGCCCCCGGCACACCAGCGGGTCAGGACGGGACGTCGTCCTCGGCGGGGTCGCGCGGGGCGGGCCGGGCCTCGCCGGGGAGGCGGACGTCGTCGACGGTCACGTTGACCTCCATCACCCGCATCCCGAGCATGCGGCTGACGCTCTTGGCCACGTTCGTCTTGACCTCGGCGGCGACGTCCATGACGACGTGGCCGTACTCCACCACGATCGTCAGGCTCACCCCCACCTGGCGGTCCTGGATCTGCGCGCTGACGCCCTGGGTGCCGCGGCGCGAGCCGATGCCGATGCGGTCGCGTACGGACTCGAAGGCACGCGCGAGGTCGCCGCCCATGTCGGCGACGCCGGGCACTTCGAGCGCGGCCAGTGAGGCGACCTTCTCGACGACCTCGTCGGCCACCTTGATCCGGCCCTTCACGGTGGCGCCGGTCATGGACGCCTCGATGGAGGACGGGGCCGGCGGGCCGGAGGACTCGGCCGGGGACGCGTCGGAAGGCTGGGCGGGGGTGTCCGAGGACTCGGCGGGCTGAATGGACTGTTCTGCTAAGGCTTCGGTCATCGCGGCCTCCTGTTGGGGGTGCTCAGGATTGTGCCGGAAGGACCCCTCGTTTGTCCGGGGTCCTATGCTGCTAGTTATGCACGATCAGGCAGGGGCAGGGTCCCCCGACAACTTCCAGCGTCTGTGGACCCCGCATCGCATGGCCTACATCAAGGGCGAGAACAAGCCGACCGGCACCGAGCCCGGCGACGGGTGCCCGTTCGACGCGATCCCCAAGATGAGCGACGAGGACGGCCTGATCGTGAAGCGGGGCGAGTCGGTCTACGCCGTGCTCAACCTCTATCCGTACAACTCGGGCCACCTGATGGTGGTGCCCTACCGGCACGTGTCCGGCTACGACGAGCTGGACGCGGCGGAGGTGGCCGAGCTGGGCGCCTTCACCCAGGAGTCGGTGCGCGCGCTGCGCAGGGCCAGCGGCGCGCAGGGCTTCAACGTCGGCATGAACCTGGGCCACGTCGCCGGCGCGGGCATCGCCGCCCACCTGCACCAGCACGTGGTGCCCAGGTGGGGCGGCGACACCAACTTCATGCCGGTCGTCGCCCAGACCAAGGTCCTGCCGCAGCTGCTGCGCGACACCCGTCAGCTCCTCGCCGACGCCTGGGGCTGACGCCCGGAGCCGACGCCGATATGCGCGAAGGGCCGGTCCGTCACTGACCGGCCCTTTCTGGCACCTGGACGCGAACGGTCAGACCGCGTCGACCTTCACCTTGACCGCCTTGCTCTCGTGCTGCAGCCGGTCGAGCGACGTCACGAGATACGTCCCGGCCGACTTGACCGCGTACGACGGATCGCTCACCACGGCCACCAGGTTGCGCGCGTCGGTGGTGTGGCAGTCCTTGCCGGACTTGGGCACCTGGTAGACCGCGTAGGCGCGGGCCCCGGCGGACGGCGTCCAGGACAGCCGCGCGCCTGACGCCTTGGCGCCGGCGGGAGCCGGGGGAGCCTGGCCGCCGAGGCTCTTGTTCAGCGGCAGCAGCGCCGGACGGCCGTAGTGGGCCTTGGCGACCCGGTCCATCGCCTTGAGCGGGTTGGTCAGCAGCTGCTTGGCGCTGAAGTAGACGGAGCCGTCGACCTGCTTGCTGGAGCGGTTGACGCCCACCTGGCCGGACAGCTCGCCCGGCTTGGTCCACGCCTTGTCGTCCTTCGAGCCGACCCGGTAGAGGCCGTGGCCGATGTAGAGCTGCACGTCGGTGCCCTTGACCTCGCCGGACCACCAGCGCGCCAGCGTCGTGTAGTCGGCCAGCTTGTGCCCGCGCGGCCAGTAGAGCTGCGGCAGCACGTAGTCGACGGTGCCCGACTTGATCCATTCGCGGGCGTCGGCGTAGATCGAGTCGTACGCGGACATCCCGGACGTGCTGGAGCCGGTCGGGTCGTTGGACTTGTTACGCCAGATGCCGAACGGGCTGATGCCGAACTTGACGTGCCCCTTGGCCCGGTGCACCGCCTTGTCGACCTCGGCCACCAGCGTGTTGACGTTGCCGCGCCGCCATTCGGCCAGCTTGGCGCCCTTGCCGTACTTGCGGAACGCGGCCGTGTCGTCGAACTTCGCCCCCGCCACGGGGTAGGGGTAGAAGTAGTCGTCGAAGTGCACGCCGTCGACGTCGTAGCGGTCGACCACGTCGGTGATGACCTTGGTCACGTGCTCGCGCACGGCCGGCAGGCCCGGGTTGTAGTAGAGGCGGCCGCCGTACTTGACCGTCCAGTCGGGGTGCTTGCGCGCCGGATGGCCGGCGGGCAGCTCGGCGGTGCTAGCGCCGTAGGAGGCGCGGTAGGGGTTGAACCAGGCGTGGAACTCCATGCCGCGCTTGTGCGCCTCGTCGATGAGGAACGGCAGCGGATCCCAGCCCGGGTCCTTGCCCGCCGTGCCGGTCAGGTATTGCGACCAGGGCTCCAGCGAGGACTTGTAGAGCGCGTCGGAGGCCGGTCGCACCTGGACGAACACCGCGTTGAGGTTGCGTCTGGCGGCGCTGTCGAGGATCTTGACGTATTCGGCCTTCTGCCGGTCCGCGCTGAGCCCGGCCTTGGAGGGCCAGTCGATGTTCTGGGTGGTGGCGATCCACACCCCGCGCAGCTCGCGCTTGGGATGGTCGGCATCGGCCGTGCAGGCCGCGGCGGATGCGGCGGTGGCCGTCGTCTTCTCGGTCGCTGCGGGACTCGCCCCGGCACCGGGGCCGAAGTAGTAGGCGGCGGTGGTGGTCACCACCGCGAGAGCAGCAGCGGCTAGGAGTGGGCGTCCAGTTGGCATAGTGCCACCCAGTGTGACAGCTGCTCAGGCGTGCTCGGTACGGAAAACCGAAATCAACTCGTGATGCTTTTGCGACATTTGGTAATTGGTGTGCCGGGAGGGACGAAGCCCTCCCGGCTCCTCCACGGGCCTCAATCCTCGGTGGCCACCTTGCTCGCGAGGTTCGGCGGCAGCGGCTCGTACCGCAGGAACGTCCGGTGGAACGTCCCGGTGCCGTGTGACATGGATCTCAGGTCGATCGCGTACCGCGTTATCTCCAGCTCGGGCACCTCGGCCTTGACGAGGGTACGGCCGGTGCCGACCGGCTCGGTGCCGAGCACGCGCCCGCGCCGCGAGGACAGATCGGACATCACCGACCCGACGTAGTCGTCGGCCACCAGCACCGACAGCTCGTCCACGGGCTCCAGCAGCAGCGTCGAGACCTTGGACGCGGCCTCCTTCAGCGCGAGCTGGCCCGCGATCTGGAAGGCCATGTCGGAGGAGTCGACGGAGTGGGCCTTGCCGTCGTACAGGGTGACGCGCACGTCCACCATCGGATAGCCGGCGACGACGCCGCGCTCCATCTGGGCCCGCACGCCCTTCTCCACCGACGGGATGAACTGCCGCGGCACCACGCCACCGACGATCTTGTCCACGAACTCGAAGCCCCCGCCGGACGGCAGCGGCTCGACCTCGAGGTGGCAGATGGCGTACTGGCCGTGGCCGCCGGTCTGCTTGACGTTGCGGCCCATCGCCTGGCACTTGCCGCCGAACGTCTCACGCAGCGGCACCCGCAGGTCGATCCGCTCGACCTCGACGCCGTGGCGCTTGGCCAGGCGGTCGAGCAGCACGTCGGTGTGCGCCTCGCCCATGCACCACAGGACGAGCTGGCGCGTCTCGGCGTTGTTCTCCAGCCGCAGCGTCGGGTCCTCGGCCACCAGCCGCCCGAGGGCCTGCGACAGCTTGTCCTCGTCGGCCTTGGACTTGGCCCTGATCGCCACGGGCAGGAGCGGGTCGGGCATGGCCCAGGACGTCATGAGCAGCGGGCGCTCCACCTCGGAGAGCGTGTCGCCGGTCTCGGCCCGCGACAGCTTGGCCACGGCCACGATGTCGCCGGCCATGCCCTTGGCCGCGCCGCGCTGCTGCTTGCCCAGCGGGCAGGTCAGGGTGCCGATGCGCTCGTCCACGTCGTGGTCCTCGTGGCCGCGCTCGGCCAGGCCGTGGCCGGACACGTGCACGGTCATGTCGGGGCGCAGGGTGCCGGAGAAGACGCGGACGAGGCTGATGCGGCCCACGTACGGGTCGCTGGTGGTCTTGACGACCTCCGCCACGAGCGGGCCGTCGGGGTCGCACGTGATGCCCTTGACCGGTTTGCCGGACAGATCGGTGATCTCCGGCATGGGATGTTCGAGGGGGGAGGGGAAGCCCTGTGTCATGAGTTCGAGCAGTTCCTGCGCGCCCACGCCGAGGCCGCTGCAGAGCACCGGGTAGAAGCTGCCGCGCGCGACGGCCTTCTCCAGGTCCTCGATGAGGACCTTGGTGTCGATGGGCTCACCTTCGAGGTATCGCTCCATGAGCGATTCGTCCTCGCTCTCCTGGATGATGCCCTCGATCAGCGACCCGCGGTACTCCTCGATCTGGGCCTCGTACTCCGCGCCCGGGTCCTTCACCGTGCGGTCGCCGGTCGCGTAGTTGTAGAACTTCTGCGTCAGCAGCCCGATCAGCCCGTTGACGTGACCGTTGGTGATCACCGGGAGATAGAGCGGCGCGACGCCGTCGCCGAAGACGTCCTGGCAGGTGGTCAGCACCTCGTCGAAGTCGGCCCGCTGGTGGTCGATCTTGGTGATCACGACCGCGCGCGGCATGCCGACCTGGGCGCACTCGTCCCACAACATCTGGGTGAGCCCGTCGACCCCTTCGGAGGCCGAGACCACGAACAGCGCGGCGTCGGCCGCGCGCAGCCCGGCCCGCAGGTCGCCGACGAAGTCCGCGTACCCCGGCGTGTCCAGGAGGTTGATCTTGATGCCGTTGTGCACGAGCGGCGCCACGCACAGGTTGACCGAGCGCTGCTGCCGGACCTCGACCTCGTCGAAGTCGCTGACCGTGTTGCCGTCCTCCACGCGTCCCGGGCGCTGAACGGTGCCCGTCGCGGCCAGCAGCTGCTCGACGAGGGTCGTCTTGCCCGCTCCCGAGTGGCCGACCAGCACGACATTGCGTATCGCGTCCGCCCGGTCGGCCGCGGGTGCCCTGCCCGCGGCTCCCACGGCCCCGCCTGAGTGTCTTTCCGCCACCATCGCCTCCCGCGTCGTCGGACCGTTAGCCAACGCCGCGCCCGCGCGGAGGGTGAACGAAACCGCATGGACGCGGTGTGTTCACCAAATACCCGTGTGGCGGATATCACAAGGGGGGCGAGGCAAAGAAAGTCCTTCGGCGCGTCATGGCCTACGATCGGACCGCGATGCTCAAACTCCTGCGCCCGGTCATGACCCGGATACTCACCCCGCTGGGCAGGGCCCTCGTCGGCCGCGGGATCGGCCCCAACGCCGTCACGGCGGTCGGCACCCTCGGCACCGTCGTGTCGGCCCTGCTCTTCTTCCCCCTCGGACTGCTCACCGCGGGGGCACTCGTCATCACCGTCTTCGTGCTGTTCGACCTGCTCGACGGCGTGGTGGCCCGGCTCGGCGGCAAGGGGGGCAGCACGTGGGGAGCCTTCCTCGACTCCACCTTCGACCGGGTCGCCGACGCGGCCATCTTCGCCGGCCTGATCCTCTACTTCATCGCGGCCGACGACGTCCTGATGGCCGCGGTGGGGCTGCTGTGCCTGATCGCGGGGGCCATCGTCTCCTACGCCAAGGCCAGGGCCGAGGGGCTCGGGCTGACGGCCGACGTCGGGCTGGCCGAGCGGCCCGAGCGGCTGGTGGTCGTGCTGGTGGCGGCCTTCCTCGCCGGGCTCGGGGTGCCGTACGTCCTGCCCGCGGGCATGTGGCTGCTCGCGGTGGCCAGCGTGATCACCGTGGGGCAGCGCGTGATGGCGGTGCACCGGCAGACGCGCGACACGCCCGGGCGGCCCGCCGGCGAGGAGAATCAAGAGACGGCCCGGGACGAGATGGGGGAGAGATGAGCGAACGGGTGTCCTTCGGCGACCGGGTGGTGGCCGCCGGGTTCGCGGCCGGATGGAAGCTCGTGCCGCTGCTGCCCGAGCGCCCGACCGCCGCCGTCTTCCGCTTCCTGGCCGACCGCGTCTGGGCCCGGCAGGGCAAGTCCGTACGCAGGCTGGAGTCCAACCTGAGCCGGGTGACCGGCCTCGATCCCGGCAGCAGGGAGCTGCGCGAGCTGGGCCGGGCGGGCATGCGCTCCTACTTCCGCTACTTCCACGAGATCTTCCGGCTGCCGTCGATGCCGCGGGAGGAGGTCGTGCGCCGCACCCACGTCATCGGGGCCGAGCACGTCCACGACAACGTGGCGGCCGGGCGCGGCGTGGTCTTAGCGCTGCCGCACATGGGCAACTGGGACCAGGCGGGGGCGTGGCTGGTGGGCGTGGGTCATCCGTTCACCACCGTGGCCGAGCGGCTCAAGCCCGAGTCGCTGTTCAAGCGGTACGTGGCCTTCCGCGAGGGCCTGGGCATGGAGGTGCTGCCGCTCACCGGCGGCGACGGGCACAACTTCGGCACCCTGGCCACGCGGGTGCGCAAGGGCGGCGTGGTCTGCCTGCCGGCCGAGCGCGACCTGACCAAGAGCGGCGTGGAGGTGCGCTTCTTCGGCGCGGCCACCAAGGTGCCCGCGGGCCCGCCGCTGCTGGCCGTGCAGACGGGCGCGGCGCTCCTGCCCGCCAGCGTCTACTTCGTGGGCGCCGACTGGGGCATCCACATCCACGAGGAGGTGCCCGTCCCCCAGGAGGGCACCAGGCAGGAGAAGGTCGCGGCGGTGGCCCAGCACCTGGCGGACGTGTTCGAGAAGGGCATCTCCGAGCACCCCGAGGACTGGCACATGCTGCAGCGCCTCTGGCTCGACGACCTGCCTCCCGGCCGGGAGCCGCGATGAGGGTCGGCATCGTCTGCCCCTATTCGTGGGACATGCCGGGCGGGGTGAAACAGCACATCGACGACCTGGCCCAGGCGCTCATCGCGCAGGGCCACGAGGTGTCGGTGATCGCGCCGGCGGCCGACGACGACGACCTTCCCCCGTACGTGACGGGGGCGGGCCGGGCGATCCCGGTCCCGTACAACGGGTCGGTGGCCAGGATGTCGTTCGGCTTCCTGTCGGCCGCGCGGGTGCGGCGGTGGGTCCGTACGGGCGAGTTCGACGTGCTGCACATCCACGAGCCGCTGATCCCGAGCCTGGGCGTGCTGGCCTGCTGGGCGGCCAAGGGGCCGATCGTGGCCACGTTCCACGCCTCGTTCACCCGCTCGCGGGCCATCGCGGTGGCCGAGCCGCTGCTGCGCAGCGCCCTGGAGAAGCTCAGCGGGCGCATCGCGGTCTCCGACGCGGCCCGCAAGAGCCTGGTCGAGCAGTTCGGCGGCGACACGGTGCTCATCCCCAACGGCGTCACCGTCTCCCGCTACACCGAGGCCGAGCCGCTCGACGGCTGGGGCCCCGACGGGACCACGCTGGGCTTCCTCGGCCGCATGGACGAGGAGCGCAAGGGCCTGCCGATCCTGCTCGACGCGTTCAACGTGCTGGCGGCGGAGCGGCCGGAGGTGAAGCTGCTGATCGCCGGGCCCGGCGACGCCAAGGACGTCTACGACCGGGTGCGCAAGCCCTTCCACGACCGGGTGACGGTGCTGGGCATGGTGAGCGAGGCGGACAAGATCCGCGCCTACCACTCCGTGGACGTGTTCTGCGCGCCCAACACGCGCGGCGAGAGCTTCGGCATCGTGCTGGCCGAGGCCATGGCGTCGGGGGCGACGGTGCTGGCCAGCGACATCCCCGCCTTCCGCCGGGTGCTGGGGGAGGGGCAGGCGGGCGCGCTGTTCACCAACGGCGATCCCGCCTCGCTGGCCCGCGAGGCCGCCGCCCTGCTCGGCGCGCCCGAGCGCCGGGCCAAGCTGGCGGCCGAGGCGCTGGTGGCGGTCAGGAAGTACGACTGGTCCACGGTGGCGCGCGACGTCGTACGCGTCTACGAGACCGTCACCATGAGCGGCGCGGGCCGGGTGGAGGAAGACCTGTGACGTTCGCCGTGAGCGGTGCCGGGCGGGTGGAGGAAGACCTGTGACATCCACGATGATCGTGCTGATCGTGGGCATCGTCGTCGTGCTCACGGCCGTCTACATCTCCTGGCGGGCGGGCCGGCTCGACCGCCTGCACATCCGGCTGGAGCTGGCCCAGGAGTCCCTGGACGCCGCGCTGATGCGCCGTCGCGCGGTGGTGCTGGAGCTGGCCGGCTCCCGGCTGCTCGACCCGGCCACCTCCCTGGTCCTGGCCGCGGCGGCGCACGAGGCGCGGACGGCCGGTCCCGACGAGCGCGAGCACGCCGAGAGCGACCTGTCGCGGGCCCTGCGCGCCGCGGTGGACCAGGAGCGGTTCAGGGAGAAGCTCTCCGAGGCGCCCGGTGGCCCCGACCTGCTGGAAGAGCTCGACGCGGCGGTGGCCAAGGTGGTCTACTCGCGCCGCTTCTACAACAACGCCGTCGGTGTCACGCGGACGGCGCAGCGCCGCTGGCTCGCCAGGACGCTCCGCCTGGCCGGGCACACCGACTACCCGCAATTCTTCGAGATTGATGACAATCCGCCTGCGACCATGGCAACTGAATGACCTAATTTGGGGAAGCCAGTAAGCTTCATCCCGATTTCGGGCTGAAGCGAGGAGTGTTACAGGTGCGGCTACCCCGGGTGATCACGTTCTGGCTGGCCGGAGCGGCCGTGCTGCTGCCCGTCTCGGCCTGCTCCTCCGACGAGCCCGCCGCGGGTCAGGCGCCGCAGGCCTCCGCGTCGGCCGCGCCCAGCGAGGAGCCCGAGGAGGTCAACGCCCATCCGTTCACCGGCAAGGAGTACGAGAGACTCAGGCCGGTCCTCGCGGTGAAGATCGAGAACACCGCCGCGGGCAAGCCGCAGCTCGGGCTCAAGAGCGCGGACATCGTCTACATCGAGCAGGTCGAGGCGGGGCTGACCCGGCTCATGGCGATCTTCTCCTCGAAGCTGCCCGCCAAGGTGGGCCCGGTGCGCAGCGCCCGCATCTCCGACCTGCACATCGCGCCCCAGTTCGGCAAGCCGGCCTTCTCCTACTCCGGCGCGCAGACCAAGATGCTGCCGTTCATCGCCGAGGCGTCGCTGTTCGACGTGGGCGACACCCGCAACCCCGGCGCGTACTTCCGCCAGCCCGGCCGCTTCGCCCCCTACAACCTCTTCGCCAACACCAAGCAGCTGCTGGCCAAGGCGCCCAAGGCGACCAAGGCCAAGGACATCGGGTTCACCTTCGGCGACCCGCCGGCCGAGGGCGGGGTCGAGCGCAAGTCGTACAGCGTCAAGTGGCCCGCCGCGCGCTTCACCTTCGCCTGGTCGGAGGAGAAGAAGCAGTGGCTGATCTGGCAGGACGGGAAGAAGGACATGGCCGCCGAGGGCGGCCAGCTCGGCGCGCCGACGATCGTGGTGCAGTACACCAAGACCGAGCGCTCGGAGTTCCACGACAAGAACCAGAGCTACACGCCGCTCGTGCACACCACGGGCAAGGGCTCGGCGATCGTGCTGCGCGACGGTAAAGCGTACAAGGCGAAGTGGGAACGGGAATCGGAGGACGGCGGCACGACGTTCACCACACCGAGCGGCGAGCCGATGAACTTCGCCCCCGGCCAGGTCTGGGTGGCGCTCGCCAGCCGCAAGCCCGTCATCCCCTAGCGTCTACCTGTATAGGTACGGCGATAAAACCTGACATCTTGGCATGTCGGGGGAGGGGTCCTCCAGGACCTACGATGGGGTTGAGAACTTACCGAATCGCCGTGAGAGCCCGTGAGGATGACCGTGTCCAGCAGCACGCCAGAAAGCACCCCTGTCACCGGAACCGTCACCGGAACCGCGCGCGTCAAGCGCGGCATGGCCGAGATGCTCAAGGGCGGCGTCATCATGGACGTCGTCACCCCCGAGCAGGCCAAGATCGCCGAAGACGCCGGCGCGGTCGCCGTCATGGCCCTGGAGCGCGTGCCCGCCGACATCCGCGCCCAGGGCGGCGTGTCCAGGATGAGCGACCCCGACATGATCGACGGCATCATCGCCGCCGTGTCGATCCCCGTCATGGCCAAGGCCCGCATCGGCCACTTCGTCGAGGCCAGGGTGCTGCAGGCGCTCGGCGTCGACTACGTGGACGAGTCCGAGGTGCTCACCCCGGCCGACTACGCCAACCACATCGACAAGTGGCAGTTCACCGTGCCCTTCGTGTGCGGGGCCACCAACCTGGGCGAGGCGCTGCGCCGCATCACCGAGGGCGCGGCCATGATCCGCTCCAAGGGCGAGGCCGGCACCGGCGACGTCTCCAACGCCGTCACGCACATGCGCACGATCCGGGCCGAGATCAAGCGCCTGACCTCGCTGCCTGAGGACGAGCTCTACGTCGCCGCCAAGGAGCTGCAGGCCCCCTACGAGCTGGTCGCCGAGGTCGCGCGGACCGGCAAGCTGCCGGTCGTGCTGTTCACCGCCGGCGGCATCGCCACCCCGGCCGACGCGGCGATGATGATGCAGCTCGGCGCCGAGGGCGTCTTCGTGGGCTCGGGCATCTTCAAGTCGGGCGACCCGGCCAAGCGCGCCGCGGCCATCGTCAAGGCCACCACGTTCTACGACGACCCCGACGTCATCGCCAAGGTCTCCCGCGGCCTGGGCGAGGCCATGGTCGGCATCAACGTCGACGAGATCCCGCAGCCGCACCGGCTGGCCGAGCGCGGCTGGTGACATCGGGCGCGTCGGTGCAGGTCACAGGCTCGCGCGCGTGAGACGATCACCTACGGCAGGCCGGGAGCCCGATGACCCGGCCTGGCGGGGGCGCTACACCTGACGGCGATTTTCGCCGGAGAAGGCGGCATCCGCGAAGGATGTCGCCTTTTTCGTGTTGTGTGGTGTTCACCGCGTAGTCATGATCTTCGGTCAGGCTACGGGGCGTCCCCTCACCCGAGATCGTCCAGGAGCGCCGCATGTCACTCAACCGCCGGCATTTCCTCGTCACCGGTTTAGGAGCAGGCGCCGCCGCGGCCGTCCCGGCCGCCGCCGCGCACGCCGAACCGGAACCCGACCCCGCCGCCGAGACGGCCCAGAGCCTGGCCTCGCGCGGGCTGCGTACCGACCCGTTCACCCTCGGCGTCGCCTGCGGCGACCCCGACCACGAGGGCTTCGTGCTGTGGACCAGGCTCGCCCAGCAGCCGATGGCCGAGGACGGGCTCGGCGGCATGCCCGGACGACCCTTCCCCGTGCAGTGGCAGGTGTACGCCGACGAGCGCGCCCGCCGCGTCGTGCGCGCCGGGGTGAGCGTCGCCACGCCCGAATGGGGGCACAGCGTGCACGTCGAGGTCTCGGGGCTGAGGCCGGACCGCGAGTACTGGTACCGCTTCCGCGTCGGCCCCTACGTCTCGCCGCTCGGCCGCGCCCGCACCGCGCCGCACCCGCTCTCGTACGGCGGTGCCCTGAGCATGGCCTTCGTCTCGTGCGCCCAGTACGAGCACGGCTACTTCACCAGCTACCGCCACCTGGCCGCCGAGCGCCCCGATTTGATCCTGCACCTGGGCGACTACCAGTACGAGTACACCCGCGACACCTACACCATCCCCGGCGGCAACGTCCGCCACCACGAGGGCCCCGAGACCGAGACGCTGGCGAACTACCGCCAGCGCCACGCCCAGTACAAGGCCGACCCCGACCTCCAGGCCGCGCACGCCGCCGCACCGTGGTTGGTGGTCTGGGACGACCACGAGCTGGACAACAACTGGGCCGGCGAGGTGCCCGAGAAGCCGGAGGTCCCCCAGCCGGGCTTCCTGAGCAGGCGCGAGGCCGCCTTCCGCGCGTACTACGAGAACATGCCGCTGCGCCGCGCCTCGATCCCGCGCGGCATCGACATGCAGCTCTACCGGCGGGTCAGGTGGGGCAGGATGGCCACGTTCCACATGCTCGACACCCGCCAGTACCGCGACGACCAGGGCTGCGGCGACGGCTACCGCGACTGCCCCGCCGCCGCCGACCCGGCCCGCTCTATCACGGGCGCGGCGCAGGAGGAGTGGCTGCTGGACGGCTTCCGCGCCTCCCGCGCCCAGTGGGACATCCTGGGCCAGCAGGTCTTCTTCGCCCAGCGCGACAACAACGCCGGCCCCGCCAAGGTCACCTCCATGGACGCCTGGGACGGCTACGTCGCCTCACGGCGGCGCATCACGCAGGGGTGGATGGACGCTCAGGTGCGCAACCCCGTGGTGCTCACCGGCGACGTGCACGCGCACTGGGCCAGTGACCTCAAGCTCGACTACGACGACCCGACCGGGCCGTCGGTGGGCTCGGAGCTGGTGGCCAGCTCGATCTCGACGGGCGGTGACGGGGCCGACTCCGACCCGGCGCAGCACCCGTTCCTGGCCATCAACCCGCATCTGAAGTTCTACAACAACCAGCGCGGGTACGTGCTGACGACGATCGAGCGCGACCAGCTGGCGGCCGACTTCAAGGTCGTGCCGCAGGTCCGCACGCCGGGCGCCGACGTCCACACCCGGGCCACGTACGTCATCGAGGACCGCGTGCCCGGGGTGCAGCAGACGTACCTGCGCCCGCTCGACCCGGCGCTGCGGCTCGGACGGCGGATCACGGCGGAGGAGACGGTCCGGCTGGAGACCGAGCGGCCGTAGCCTTGCCGTACCCGCGTCGCGCCTTCTTCCGGCGGTCCGGCGCGGAAGGTTAGCCGGGCTAAGTTGGTGGCATGAGAGACGATCTCACCGAGCTGGCCGGCCACGTCTCCACGGTGCTGCGCCACCTGGTCCTCCTGCTGCGGCGCACCGTCGCCGGCCAGCCCGTCACCAGCCAGCAGTACGGCGTCATGGGTTCGCTCGAATCCGGCCCGCGCCGCATGACCGGGCTGGCCGAGGAGCACGGCGTCCAACTGCCCACCATGACCGTGCAGATCAACCGGCTGGAGGAGGCCGGCCTGGTCAGCCGGAGCGCCGACCCCGCCGACGCGCGCGTCAGGACGGTCGAGCTCACCGAGGAGGGCCGGGAGCGGCTGCGCGCCGTCCGCCAGGCCAGGATCGGCCGGCTCGCGCGTGAACTGGAGGCGCTCACGGAGGAGGAGCGCGCCACCCTCGCGGCCGCCCTGCCCGTCCTGGCCAAACTCGGCCGCAAGGAGTCGCCCTGCCCGTCCTGGCCAAACTCGGCCGCAAGGAGTCGCCCCGTCCGTGACCGGCCCTTGCACGGCCGCAAGGAGTCGCCCCGTCCGTGACCGGCCCTCGCGCGGCCGCAAGGAGGAGCCCCGCCCAATACGGCCCTCGCGCGGCCGCCCCCTGCCGGAAGATGTCGGGCCGTCCTGGTGTTGAATTGTCGGAACCCGTACCCGGACGGAAGGATCGACTGTGCCCACGATCGGTGTACTCGCCCTCCAGGGGGACGTGCGGGAGCATGCGCGCATGCTCCAGGAGGCCGGCGCGACGGCCGTGGCCGTGCGCCGCCCCGCCGAGCTGGACGCGGTCGACGGCCTGGTCATCCCCGGCGGCGAGTCGACCACGATGTGGAAGCTCGCCGAGACGTTCGACCTGCTCGACCCGCTGCGGATGCGCATCAAGGAGGGCCTGCCCGCCTACGGCTCCTGCGCCGGCATGATCATGCTGGCCGACAGGATCGAGGACGGCGTCGCCGGCCAGCAGACCATCGGCGGCATCGACATGGTGGTCAGGCGCAACGCGTTCGGCCGTCAGGTCGACTCCTTCGAGTCCGACCTGACCTTCGCCGGGCAGCGCGTGCACGCCGTCTTCATCCGCGCGCCCTGGGTCGAATCCGTCGGCGCGGACGTCGATGTGCTGGGCAGGGCCGAGCCTGGGGATAGGATCGTCGCGGTCCGTCAAGGGCCGTTGCTCGCGACGTCGTTCCATCCCGAGCTCACCGGGGACGTCAGCGTGCACCGTTACTTCGTAGACATGGTGAGGGAGCTCTAGGTAATGTCCGGCCACTCCAAATGGGCGACGACGAAGCACAAGAAGGCCGCGCTCGACGCCAAGCGCGGCAAGCTGTTCGCCAAGCTCATCAAGAACATCGAAGTGGCGGCCCGGACCGGTGGCCCTGACCCGGACGCCAACCCCACCCTCTTCGACGCCATCTTCAAGGCCAAGAAGAACTCCGTGCCCAACGACAACATCGAGCGGGCGCGCAAGCGCGGGGGCGGCCTGGAGGCCGGCGGCGCCGACTGGCAGACCATCATGTACGAGGGCTACGCGCCCGGCGGCGTCGCGGTGCTCATCGAGTGCCTCACCGACAACCGCAACCGCGCGGCCTCCGAGGTGCGCGTCGCGCTCACCCGCAACGGCGGCTCGCTGGCCGACCCCGGGTCCGTGTCCTACATGTTCAACCGCAAGGGCGTCGTGATCGTGCCCAAGGACGGTCTCGACGAGGACACCGTGCTGATGGCCGTGCTGGAGGCGGGCGCCGAGGAGGTCAACGACCTCGGCGACACCTTCGAGGTCGTCTCCGAGGCCGGCGACCTGGTCCCGGTCCGCAAGGCGCTCCAGGACGCCGGGATCGACTACGACTCGGCCGAGTCCAGCTTCCTGCCGACGATGAGCGTGCCGCTCGACGAGGAGGGCGCCAAGAAGGTGTTCCGCCTCATCGACGCGCTGGAGGACAGCGACGACGTGCAGAACGTCTTCGCCAACTTCGACGTCTCCGACGAGGTTCTCGCCGCGCTCGACTGACCGTTCCCCGGCGCGTGCGTGCGCCTGTGCGTTCGGGCAGGTCCGGGCCGCTTTTCGAACGCCGGTCCGACGTGCGGGGTGCGGACCGCCGCCTGAGAGCCGGTAGTCCCCGGCCGGTCTGTCGGGCGTGCGTGCCGAGCCGGGGCGAAGTAGGGTCGGGCGACGTGACTTCCCCCAACCCGCCCCGGCCGAACCTGTCGGCGCTCGGCTGGCTGCTCGCCGTGCCCGCGCTGCTCGGCGCCCTCATCACGCTGGTCCTGCCGACCGTCCAGACGCTCTGGCTCAGCTTCCAGAGCGGCGGCGTCATGCGGGAGAGCGCCTACGCGGGGACGGCCAACTACGCGGACCTGCTCGGCGACGGCGCGTTCTGGCGGGCGCTGGGCTTCACGCTCTCGCTCACCCTGCTCCCGCTGCTGGTCGCCGTGGTGGTGGCGCCGCTGCTGGCGCTGGCGCTCGACCGGGCCGGCGCCTGGCCGAGGCGGGCGGGACGGGTCGTGCTCTCGCTGGCCGTGGTCACGTTCTCGCCGGTCGCCGTCGCGGGCGCGTGGACGCGCGGGCTGAGCCCGGAGTCGTCCGGCCTGACCGCGCTGGCCCAGGGGCTGCGCGAGCCCGGCACCGCGCCGTGGACGCTGCGGCTCATCGTCGCCGCCGGCACGTTCGGCATCGTGTGCGCGCTGGCCGTGCTCGCCTACCTGCCCGCTCTGCGCGGTGGTTCCGCCGTGCCCGCGACGCTCGCCGTGGCCGCGCTCGTCCTCCTGGCCACCGTCGCCACCGGCGTCCAGACGTTCTCCATCGGCATGGTGCTCACGCGCGGAGGCCCTCAGCACGCCACAGAGACGCTGGCGGGCCTGCAGTACGACTACGCCTTCAGAATGGCCCGGTTCGGCCCTGGCGCGGCCGTGGCGGCCCTCTCAGGGGTGATCCTCGGCGTGCTGGGCGTCGTCGCCACGCTCGTCGCGGTGCTCTCCCGGCTGCGCATCACGCTGACGCCCCGCCTCAAGCCGGCTCAGGGCGCACCTGAGCTGAAGGGCGGACCCGTACCTCATGACCCGTTCGAGACTCCGGGCGGGCCCGTACCCCACGGCGAGGCCGCACCTTACGGAGGCGCGCAGGCACCGCAGGGCGTACCCGCGTTTCACGGATCGCCGGCGGCGCCGGGCGGGGCGTACGGCGCGGGCACCGGCTCACCGGCCGCTCCCGGCGGGGCGTACGGCGCGGCCGTCGGCCGGCGGACGGCCGGGACCGGATGGGTGGCGGCCGGCGTGGTCGCGCTGCTGATCTTCGCCGCGGCCTGGGTGCTGCTCTCCTGGCCCTGGATCGACGGCGTGCTCGCCACCCCGTCCGCACCCGCCTCGACCCTGCGGACCCACGTCAACACCTGGGTGCCCGCCCTGGCCGGAGCCCTGGTCTCGGTGGGGGTGGCCTACCTCGCCGCGCTCGGCATCGGCGGCCTGCGCCCGCTCGGCCGGGGCAGCGAGTGGCTGCTGCTGGCGTTCGCCCCCTGGTTGTTCGTCGGCCCGGGCCCGCTCGGCGTCGCCAACTGGCAGAACGCCCGCAACCTCGGCCTCATCGACTCCTTCCCCGCCCTCGTCCCGCCGCTGCTGGTGAGCGTGCCCGCCCTGCTCGTGCTCACCCTGCTGTGCAAGGGGCTGTCCGAGCGCTCGGGCGGCGACTTCTTCGGCGGCGTGCTGCTGCCCTCGCTCCCCATGGCGGGCATCCTGGCCGGCGCCGTCACCCTCGTGAACGCCCACGACCTCAGCTGGCCGCTCCTCGTCGCGCAGCAGGCGGACGTCCACACCACGCCGGTCAGCCAGGTGACCAGGCTCGGCTCCTTTGCCGGAGGCACGCCCGACATCGGCGCCGCCACGCCGCTGCTCGTGGTCGCCGTCGCGCTCGCCGCCCTCGTGGCCGCGCAACTCCTCTACCTCGACCGGCTCGCCGTCACGACTAATGGTTCGCCGGTACGTACGGACGCTGCGTAAGTTGGCTCATTGTGGAGATTCGCAACATTACGCCCGAAGACTTCGACGACGTCCTCGACGTCCGCAGGCGCTCGTTCGGCCCCGTGCCCGCCGCAGACAGGGAGAAGTGGCGCCAGGCCGCGCTCGTGACGGTGGCCGAGGGCCGCTACCTGGGCGCGTTCGACGGCTCGCGGCTGGCCGCCGCGGCGCGGCTGCGCCGGTTCACGCAGTGGTGGCACGGCCGGCCGCAGGCCATGGCCGGGGTCGCCGGGGTCACCGTCAACCCCGAGGACCGCGGGCGGGGCGTCGGCACGCGGATCATGCGGGCCGTCATGGACCGCGCGGTGGAGCTGGGTGACGCGGTCTCCGCGCTCTACCCGGCCACCACGCCCATCTACCGGGGCATCGGCTACGAACACGCGGGAGCCAGGCGGACCGTCAGGCTCCCCGCCGAGTCGCTGCGCAGGATCCGCCCGTCCGGCCCGGTCAAGCTGCGCAGGATGGGGCCGGGCGACGGCGGCGAGGTCGTCTCCGTACTGCACCGCGCCCACGCCGCCGCCCGCTCCAGCGGCCCGATCTCCTACGACGAGCACACGTGGAACCTGTGGCTGGCCGACGAGGACGACTTCCTCTACCTCGCCGACGACGGCTACGCGATCTACCGATGGAAGGGCGGCGACATCGAGGTCGAGAACCTCGTCGCCGCCTCGCCCGACACCCTGCGGGCCCTGTGGTCGATGGTCGGCAGCGCGTCCTCGGTCGCCCGTGACATCGTCGCGACCGTGGCGCCCGACGACCCGGTGCTGTGGCTGCTGCCCGACCGGACGAAGGAGCAGGTCACGGAGACGCGGTGGATGTTCAGGGTGCTGGACGTGGCGGCGGCGGTCGGGCGCAGGGGCTACCCGGCGCACGCGGCCTGCGACGCCGTCGTCACCGTGGACGACCCGACGCGGGGCGGGGGCACGTGGCGGCTGGACATCTCCGGCGGATCCGGCACGGCCACACCGGCCGAGGGTCCCGGCGTCACGCTTTCAGTGAACGGATTCTCCGCCCTGTACGCCGGCATCCCGCCGTACACGCTGCGCCTCAGCGGTCTCATGTCCGGAGATGACCGCCATGACCAGGCACTCGAAGCGGCCTTCGCCGCCCGGCCGTACATGCTCGACTACTTCTGACGCGCGCGTTTCCCCGCTGACCGCGTGTTTCCCGATGCGCCCGCGCGCCCGCCGGAGTAAAGTCTCCTGCCGAACAGGTGTTCTGGTCCCCGGTCTTTCTTGGAGGCATGCCGGTGCGGGTGATGGGCGTCGACCCGGGGCTGACCCGGTGCGGTCTCGGGGCCGTCGAAGGGCGCCCGGGCGCGCCCCTGGCCCTGGTGGCCGTCGGGGTGGTCCGCACCGGGGCCGACGAGGACCTCGGGTCCAGGCTCGTCGGCATCGAGGCGGGGATCGAGCGCTGGCTCGACGACGTACGCCCCGACGCGGTTGCGGTCGAGCGCGTCTTCAGCCAGCACAACGTCCGGACCGTGATGGGCACCGCCCAGGCCGCCGGCATCGCCGTCCTCTGCGCGGCCCGGCGCGGCCTGCCCGTGGCGCTGCACACGCCGTCCGAGGTCAAGGCCGCCATCACGGGCAGCGGCACGGCCGACAAGAAACAGATCGGCGCCATGGTCACCCGGCTGCTGCGGCTCACCGAGATCCCCAAGCCCGCCGACGCCGCCGACGCCCTCGCCCTCGCCATCTGCCACGTCTGGCGCGGCGGCGCCCAGCACCGCCTCGCCGAAGCCGTCGCCCGCGCCACCCGCCAATCCCCGCGCCGATGATCGGGGATCCGAAGCCGAGGGCCGCACATCCGCCTGCACTTCGGCCTTCGCCCCGAGCCGTACATTCGGCTCCACCCCGGACCTCGGACCGGACCGCGCACCGGGACTTCGGAGCGGACCGTGCACCCGGACCTCGGACCGATCCCTCGTACTGGACCTGTACCGGGGACCTCGAACCGGGACCTCGAACCGGGCCTTATACGAACTCCGTACAGGCCTTACATCCGGCTTCACCAGTCACAACGTGGCCGCCGTCGGCTCCGCTCTCAGCGATCCGCCGGGGGATGTGGCGTGCCTGGAGCGCGATCCGTGGTGAGATGTGGGAACCGGTCGTGGAGGTCCGCGGGCCGAGGTGGCGGCGTGCTGCCGCCCGAGTCCGGAGCGCGGCGCGCGCTCCGGCGCGAGCCGGTGACGGGAGTCGTTACGTGGCGACGTGGATGACGGGAGGCAGGGCGTGATCGCGTCAGTGGCGGGCAAGGTGACGGCGATAGCGCCCGACGGAGCCGTGATCGAGGTCGGAGGGGTCGGCATCCTGACCCACTGCACCCCGGGCACCCTCGCCACCCTCCGCCTGGGCGAGGGGGCGCGCCTGGCCACGTCGCTGGTGGTGCGCGAGGAGTCACTCACCCTGTACGGCTTCTCCACCGACGACGAGCGGGCCGTCTTCGAACTGCTGCAGACCGCCAGCGGCGTGGGGCCCAAGCTGGCCCTGGCCATGCTCGCCGTCCACACGCCCAACGCGCTGCGGGTCGCCGTGGCCACCGCCGATCTCAAAGCACTTACCCAGGTGCCGGGAATCGGGCAGAAGGGGGCCCAGCGGATCGTGCTGGAGCTCAAGGACCGGCTCGGCACACCCGAGGAGGCCGTCAACGCCGCCATCAACGGAGAGCGCAAGGTGGCGGTCTGGCGCGAGCAGGTCCACTCCGGCCTGGTGGGGCTGGGCTACTCCAGCAAGGACGCCGACGAGGCCATCGCAGCCGTAGAACCCGACGCCGACGCCGACCTGGCCGCCGGCCGCCAACCCCAGATAGCCGCCCTCCTGAAGTCCGCCCTACGCTCCCTGAGCATCCGATGACCCCCACCCCACCAGCCACCTTCACCGGCCAAGCCACCGTGGGTGACCAAGCCACCTCCACCGGCCAAGCCACCTTCGCTGGGCGAGCCACCTTCGCTGGGCGAGCCACCTTCGCTGGGCGAGCCACCTTCGCTGGGCGAGCCGCCTCCAGCGGACGAGCCACGCCTACTGGGCGACTCACTGCCACGCGGCGAACCACGCCCACGGGACGAGTCTCCGCCATCTTGCGATTCGCCCCCACTGGGCAAGTAGCTGACACAGGGCAAGCCGTTTCCATGGGGTGCGTCACTGCCGCTGAGCTGGCCACTTTCACCGGGCGAGTCCGTGCCAGCGGGAAAGTCCTGCTGGACGGGCAGACTACCGCCGCACGGCGAGCCACTCTCACGGGGCGCATGCACCTCACCGACCCAGCCAGCACCATCAGACGAGCCGCTTCTCCCACTGGGCGAGCCACGACTACGGGGTCCACCGCCGCCACGGAGCGAGTCACTGCCATCGGGCGTGCCGCCTCCGCCAGGCGAGTCATCGCGAGTGGACGAGCCGTCCTCGGCGGGCAGGTCGCTGCCACCGGCCAAGCCGTTTCCATCGGGGAAGTCGCCGCCGCTGACCTGGCCGCCTTCACTGGGCAATTCAGTGCCATCAGACGAGTTGCTTCTTCGAAGGGGCGAGCCACCCTCATCGGGCGAGATGCCGCCTCGGGGCGAGCCACTCCCGTTGGGCGAGCCGCGGCAAGTGGGCGAGTCACGCCTGTCGGGCGTGTTGCCGCCGCAGGGCCGGCCAGCTTCACCGGGCGAGTCGGCGCCATCCGGCGAGCCATTCCAGCCGGGCGAGTTGCCGTCGCTGGACCGGCTACCTTCGCTGGGCGAGCAAGCGCTGTCCGGCGAGCCACTTCTTCCACTGGACCAGCCCTTCTCGTCGGGCGAGCCGGCTCCGGTCGGCGTGCTGGCTCCGTGGGACGGGTCGTCTTCACCGAGCGAGTCGTCTTCGGTCGGCGCGCCGGTTCTACAGGGTGCGTCAGTCCCGTCGGGCGAGACGTGGCTCCCCGGCGGCCAGCCGCCGCTGGGAGAGGCGCACGTGCCGGGATGGCGCCCATCGTCGGGATGGCACCCGTATGCGCTGATCACCACCGCACCGCCCCCGTCAGCGGCACGCCTGCCGTCAGTCGGATCGGCTGGAGCGCCGGCGTGAGCGCCGTGTGTGCCGAGGGTGGGCTCGAGCGGGAGGGGAGGGTAGGCCGGGATGGACTTTGAGAGGGAGATCCTGTCGCCGGCGGCCGGAGGCGACGAGTTGCAGATCGAGGCCGCGCTGCGGCCCAAGCGCCTGAGTGAGTTCATCGGGCAGGGCCGGGTGCGGGAGCAGCTGTCTCTCGTGCTGGAAAGCGCCGTGCGCCGGGAGAGCCCGCCCGACCACGTGCTCATGAGCGGCGCCCCGGGCCTGGGCAAGACCACGCTGGCCATGATCATCGCGGCCGAGCTGAACGCGCCGCTGCGGATCACCTCGGGGCCCGCGCTCGAACGGGCGGGGGACCTCGCGGCGATCCTGTCCACGCTGACCGAGGGCGAGGTGCTGTTCATCGACGAGATCCACCGGATGGCCAGGCCCGCCGAGGAGATGCTCTACCTGGCCATGGAGGACTTCCGGGTGGACATCGTGGTCGGCAAGGGCCCGGGGGCGACCGCCATCCCGCTGGAGATCGCGCCCTTCACGCTGGTCGGCGCCACCACCAGAGCGGGGCTGCTGCCGGCGCCGCTGCGGGACCGGTTCGGCTTCACCGCCCACATGGACTTCTACGAGGCGTCCGAGCTGGAGCAGGTGCTGCGCCGCTCGGCCAAGCTGCTCGGCGTCGTGCTCCCCGACGAGGCCGCGCACGAGATCGCCAGGCGTTCGCGCGGCACGCCCCGCATCGCCAACCGGCTCCTGCGCCGGGTGCGTGACTTCGCGGACGTACGGGCGGACGGCGTCATCGACCGCGACGTGGCCTCGGCGGCGCTCAACCTGTACGAGGTCGACGCCGAAGGGCTCGACCGGCTCGACCGGGCGGTGCTCGGCGTGCTGCTGCGCAAGTTCGGCGGCGGGCCGGTGGGGCTGAGCACGCTGGCGGTGGCCGTGGGGGAGGAGCCGGAGACGGTCGAGGTCGTGGCCGAGCCGTTCCTCGTCCGGCAAGGTCTGCTGGCCAGGACGCCGCGCGGCCGGGTCGCCACCGCGGCGGCCTGGACTCATCTCGGGATGACACCACCACCCGACGCGTTCGGAGCTACGCTTTTCGACTGATTACAGAACGGTTGCAACCGTTTCAAATTGGGAACTTCCCCGCGCGCCGAAACGCTGCCTCGTTGCCGCGTTTCGCAACAAGCGCCTACACTCCGTGGCTTGGCTGGCTGTGTAGGCTGACGGGCTGAGCGGCGCGGCCCGAAGCAACGCACGGAATTTCCGGCGCGAGGCCGGTGTCAACTTCTTGTACGACAATGGAAGGTCGCCCCTTATGGACATGGGACAACTCGGAAGCATCCTGCCGCTGATTCTTCTGGTGGTGGTGTTCTACTTCCTGCTGATCCGCCCCCAGCGCAAGCGGCAGCAAGAGGCGGTCCAGATGCAGAACTCGCTGACTCCGGGCGCGCGGGTCATGACCACGACCGGGCTGTTCGGCACGGTCGTCACGGTGGACAATGAGGACGTCGTCCTCGAAGTCGCGCCGGGGATCGAGACCCGTTGGGTGAAGGCGGCCATCGGCCGCGTCGTCGCTCCCGGCGACGCCCCGGCCGGCGAGGACGAGCCGGTCGCGCAGGAGACCGGGCTCGACGAGGAGGGCAAGAAGGAGTCCGAGGCCACCGTGGAGCGCAACGGCGACCAGGACTCCAGTACGAAGCAGTCCTGACTAAGCTCTGCGACAAACCCCTATCTGAAAGAACTGACGACCAGTGGCCCGACCGACCAGCCGCCACAGCCGACCGGGGCGTACGCTCCTGGTGCTGCTGGCGCTCATCCTCGCCCTGGGCGGGACGATGTTCCTGCAGCAGGCGTTCACGCCCAAGCTGGGACTCGACCTCGCCGGCGGTACGACGGTGACTCTGTCGCCCGTGACCCTGAACAACGCGTCGCCGCCCGAGGAGATCCTCGATCGCGCGGTCAACATCATTCGCGATCGGGTCAACGGCACCGGAATCTCCGACGCAGAGGTCGCCAAGTCCGGCGACAACATCATCATCTCCATTCCGGGCGTGGGTCAGAACGAGGCCGTCAAACTGGTCGCGACCACCGCGGAACTGCGCTTCCGTCAGGTGCTCGCCGTTGCGGCCACGCAGCTTCCGCAGGAGCTGGCCACCAACGCGCCGACGCCGAGCGCCTCGTCCTCGGCCAGCCCGTCGGCCCAGCCCACCGGCTCCCAGCCGGCCGGGAAGCCGTCCAGCTCGCAGTCGGCATCGACACCCAGCGCCTCTCCCACAGGGAGGGCGCTGTCTTCGGCTCTGACCGCCCCTTCGCCCGCGACCTCGTCCTCGGCCCAGCCGTCCGCGCAGAGTTCCGCGCAGCCGTCGGCTGAGCCGACGGGCACGCAGAACGGGCAGAAGCAGGACAGGAAGGGCCAGGACAGCAAGCCGACGGCCAGCCCGACCGGCCAGACCGGCACGCCGCCGCCCCAAGACCCCAACGCCTCCGGCATCGACCCGTCCGGCATCGACCCGGCGGTGCTGGCGCAGTTCAACAAGCTCGACTGCGCCGACCCGAAGAACCGCGGCCAGGGCGTCCAGGACGACCCGAACAAGCAGTTCGCCGGCTGTGAGGCCGACGGCGCCTACAAGTACGTCCTCGACATCGCCAAGGTCGTCGGCACCGACATCGACACGGCCTCCGCGGGCGTCCGCCAGGGCACCACCGAGTGGGTCGTCCAGCTCGACTTCAAGAGCAAGGGCGCGGGCGAGTGGGGCAAGCTCACCACCACCGCGTTCAACTCGCCCGAGCCGCGCAACCAGGTCGCGGTCGTGCTCGACGGCGTGGTCATCACCGCGCCGGTCATCCAGGGCCCGATCCCCGGCGGCCGGGCCGAGATCACCGGCGGCTTCAACCAGGCGAGCGCCACCACCCTGGCCGACCAGCTCAAGTACGGCGCGCTGCCGCTGAAGTTCAACCGCAGCTCGATCGACACGGTCTCCTCGACCCTCGGTCAGGACCAGCTCGAGGGCGGCCTGGTCGCGGGCCTCATCGGTCTCGGGCTCGTGGTCGTCTACTGCCTGCTCTACTACCGGGGCCTGGGCATCGTGGCGGTGCTGAGTCTCGTGGTCGCCACGGTCATCACGTACACGTCGGTGGTCGTGCTCGGGCACAATGCCGGCTTCCGGCTCTCGCTGCCGCACATCATCGGCCTGGTGGTCTCGATCGGCATCACCGCCGACTCCTTCATCGTGTACTTCGAACGCATACGTGATGAGATGAAGGAGGGCAGGCGGACGCTCCGGGCGGCCGTCGAGGTGGCCTGGGTCCGTGCCCGGCGCACGATCCTGATCGCCGACGCCGTCATGTTCATCGCCGCGATCGTGCTGTACTTCCTGGCGGTGGGCGGTGTGGCCGGGTTCGCGTTCGCGATGGGCCTGACCACGCTGATCGACATCGTGGTGGTGTTCCTGTTCACCAAGCCGTTCATCGCCCTGCTGGCCAAGGTGAAGTTCTTCGCCAAGGGGCACCCGCTGTCCGGGCTCGACGCCGAGCGCATGAGCGAGGCGGGCTCGACCGGCCGCACGACCACTCCGCAGGAGGCCTGAGATGGGACTGGGGCGTCGCCTCTACCGCGGCGAGATCGATGTCGACTTCGTCGGCAAGTGGAGGCTCTGGTACAGCCTCTCCGGCCTGCTGCTGGCCGTCTCGCTGGCCGGAATCCTGATCAACGGGCTCAACCTGGGCGTGGAGTTCAGGGGCGGTTCGGTCTTCTCCTTCAAGGCGCAGACCGCCAACATCGAGCAGGTGCGCGAGACCTTCCAGGAGGAGGGCGTGCACCAGCCGATCGTGCAGACGGCCGGCGACCGGTGGCGAGTCACCACCGAGACCCTGTCGGAAAACACCATGAACCAGGTGCAGACCGCCATCGCGAAGGACTACAGCGTCCCCACCGACCAGGTCGACATCCAGTCGATCGGCGCGTCCTGGGGCGGTGAGGTCTCGCAGAAGGCCTGGATCGGCCTGGCCGTGTTCATGCTGGCGATCATCCTGTACCTGTCGATGGCGTTCGAGCCGAAGATGGCCCTGGCCGCCATCGTCGCGCTCGTCCACGACCTCGTCATCACGGCCGGCATCTACGCCTGGTCGGGCTTCGAGGTCACGCCCGCGACGCTGCTGGGCTTCCTGACCATCCTCGGTTACTCGCTCTACGACGCGGTCGTGGTGTTCGACATGATCAAGGAAGTCACGGCCAAGCTGGGCCACACGTCCAAGCAGACGTACTCGATGGCGGCCAACAACGCGCTCAACCACACGCTGATCCGGTCGCTGAACACCTCGCTGGTCGCGATCCTGCCGGTGGCGGCGATCCTGTTCATCGGCACCACGCTGCTCGGCGCGGGCACGCTGAAGGACCTGTCGCTCGCCCTGTTCGTCGGCATGATCGTCGGTACGTACTCCTCGCTGTGCGTGGCCACGCCGCTGCTGGTGACGCTCAAGGAGCGCGAGCCGAAGTACCAGGCCATCGCCAGGAGGATCGCCTCCACGAGCGGCGGTGGCAAGGGGACGAAAAGTTCCAAAAGCGCGGCCGTAGCCAAGGGATAGCCGTAGCTCCCGTACGACGCCCTCACCCCGCCAAAGGGTGAGGGCGTCGTCGTGTCCCCGGCCGGCGGGATTCACGGGCCGGACGGCCTGTGGCCCCCCGGCCGGGTGCGCTCGAAGGGCTTCGCGGGCCGCTCAGGGCGTTCTGGGAGGTGCTCGGGTTCGGGGTGGGGGCCGGAATGCACCATCATGGTGCCCGGCAGAGGGCCGGTTGAGAGAGGCGAGGGACGACGATGACCGAGCTGAGTGCGATGATCCTGGACCGCATCAGGGACGTGCCCGACTATCCCCAGCCGGGCGTGATGTTCAAGGACATCACCCCGCTGCTGGCCGACCCGGTCGCGATGGCGGCCGTCGTGGAGGAGCTGGCGGGGCTGCACCAGGTCGACAAGATCGTGGGGATCGAGGCCCGCGGGTTCATCCTCGCCGCTCCGGTGGCCTACCGGGCGGGCGCCGGGTTCGTGCCGGTGCGCAAGAAGGGGAAACTGCCCGCCGCGACCCTGGAAGAGTCCTACGATCTGGAGTACGGCTCCGCGACCATCGAGGTCCACCGTGACGCCTTCGCGCCCGGCGACCGGGTGCTCATCGTCGATGACGTGCTGGCCACGGGAGGCACCGCGAAGGCGGCCGTGGATCTCGTGGAGCGGGCCGGAGCCACCGTGGCCGGCCTCGCCGTGCTGATGGAGCTCGCCTTCCTGAAAGGACGTGACCGGCTGACGGGAGTGGACCTGCACTCCCTCGTGATCGTCTGAGCCCGGCCCGAGGCGGCCCAGGTTCGCCACCTGGATACACTGGGGGGATCTGGACTCGAACGTGAGGAGTCACTGCGTGAGGAGTCTGTGTGCCCCGTGATGTGGTCGCGCCCGACGTGACCGACTCAGGCAACGCCGAGGCGCCCGGCGTTCCGTCGGTGCGTCGCAGGCGGTTCGGGGGTGGGGCCATGAATCCGGTGCTGGAGCCGCTGTTCCGCACGGTCCGCGCCACCCACCCCAAGGCCGACCTGCGCCTGATCGAGCGCGCCTACGACGTCGCCGCCTACCACCACCGCGACCAGAAGCGGAAGTCCGGCGACCCGTACATCACCCACCCGCTCGCCGTGGCCACGATCCTGGCCGAGCTCGGCACCGACGACGAGACGCTGTGCGCGGCGCTGCTGCACGACACGGTGGAGGACACCGCCTACAGCCTCGACGAGCTGCGCGGCGACTTCGGCGACACCATCGGGTCGCTGGTCGACGGTGTCACCAAGCTCGACAAGGTGAAGTTCGGCGACGCGGCGCAGGCCGAGACCGTGCGCAAGATGGTCGTGGCGATGTCGCGCGACATCCGGGTGCTGATCATCAAGCTGGCCGACCGCCTGCACAACATGCGCACCATGCGCTACCTGCCCGAGCACAAGCGGCACCAGAAGTCGCGCGAGACGCTGGAGATCTTCGCCCCGCTGGCCCACCGCCTGGGCATGAACACGATCAAGTGGGAGCTGGAGGACCTCGCGTTCGCCATGCTCTACCCCAAGCGCTACGACGAGATCGCGCGCATGGTGTCGGAGCGCGCGCCGCGCCGTGACCTGTTCCTGCAGGAGGTCATCGAGAAGGTCTCCGGCGACCTGCGCGAGGCGAAGATCCGCGCCGTGGTCAAGGGGCGGCCGAAGCACTACTACTCGGTCTACCAGAAGATGATCGCCAGAGACGTCGCGTTCGACGACATCTACGACCTCGTGGGCATCCGCGTCCTCGTCGACAGCGTGCGCGACTGCTACGCCGCGCTCGGCACCATCCACGCCAGGTGGAACCCGGTCCCGGGCCGGTTCAAGGACTACATCGCGATGCCCAAGTTCAACATGTACCAGTCGCTGCACACCACGGTGATCGGTCCCGAGGGCAAGCCGGTGGAGCTGCAGATCCGCACCCACGCGATGCACCACAGGGCCGAGTACGGCGTGGCCGCGCACTGGAAGTACAAGGAGGAGGTCGGCGCCCCCGGCCCCACCGGCAAGGTCAAGCCGGGCAGCGACATGGCCTGGCTGCGACAGCTCCTCGACTGGCAGAAGGAGACCTCCGACCCGGGCGAGTTCCTCGAGTCGCTGCGCTTCGACCTGTCGGTCTCCGAGGTCTACGTGTTCACCCCGAAGGGCTCGGTCATCGCCCTCCCCGAGGGGGCCACGCCGGTCGACTTCGCGTACGCGGTGCACACCGAGGTGGGTCATCGCTGTATCGGCGCCCGGGTCAACGGGCGGCTGGTGCCCCTGGAGTCGCGGCTCGGCAACGGCGACACGGTCGAGATCTTCACCTCGAAGTCGCCGGACGCCGGGCCGTCGCGCGACTGGCTGAAGTTCGTCAAGTCGGGCCGGGCCCGTAACAAGATCCGGCAGTGGTTCTCCAAGGAGCGCCGCGAGACCGCGATCGAGGCGGGCAAGGAGGCCATCGGGCGGGCCATGCGCAAGCAGGGCCTGCCGCTGCAGCGGCTCATGTCCGGCGAGGCGCTGCTGGCGCTGGCCCGCGACCTGCGCTACCCCGACGTGTCCGCGCTCTACGCGGCCGTGGGCGAGGGGCACATCGCGGCGCAGACCGTCGTGCAGAAGCTCGTCTCCTCGATCGGCGGCGTCGACAGCGCCGAGGAGGACATCGCCGAGACCTCGCTGCCGACCCGGCTGCGCGGCCGCCCCCGTGGCGGCGGCGGCGCGGGCGTGGTGGTGGCGGGCGACGCCGACGTCTGGGTACGCCTGTCGAAGTGCTGCACCCCGGTGCCCGGCGACGACATCGTCGGCTTCGTCACCCGGGGGCACGGCGTGTCCGTGCACCGGTCCGACTGCACCAACATCGAGCAGCTCAAGACCCAGCCCGACCGGCTGGTGGAGGTGAGCTGGTCGCCGAGCGACGACAGCGTGTTCCTGGTGGCCATCCAGGTGGAGGCGCTCGACCGGCCGCGCCTGCTGTCCGACGTCACCCGCACACTGTCCGACCAGCACGTCAACATCCTCAGCGCCTCGGTGACGACCTCGCGCGACCGGGTGGCGGTCAGCAAGTTCACCTTCGAGATGGGCGACCCCAAGCACCTCGGCCACGTGCTCAAGGCCGTGCGCAGCATCCAGGGCGTCTTCGACGTCTACCGGGTGAGCGGCGCCGGCGGCTGACCCCGTGGCGCCGGCGGCTGACCCCGTGGCGCCGGCGGCTGACCGCCCGCGCGGCCGGCCCGCTGCCGGCGGCGGCGGTGGTCAGCGACGGCGGTGGTCAGCGTTGCCGCAGGTCCGGGAGGTTGATCACGATCGCCTCCTGGGTGCTGCGCGAGATCACCACGACCGCCTCCCGCTCGGGGTCGGGGTTCTCCTCGCGATGCGGCACGTACGGCGGCACGAAGACGTAGTCGCCGGGCCCGGCCTCGATCCGCACCTCCTCGTCGTCCTCCAGGAACACGAACGAGGGCCGCCCGCTGACCACGTAGATCGCCGTCTCGGAGGCCCCATGGTGGTGGTCGGACGAGCGGGTGGAGGGCGCGACGTGCGTCTGCCCCATCCACAGCCGCGACGACCCGGTCGTGGGGCCGCTCACGGCGGCCAGCCGGCGCATGCCGGAGCTCTGCGCCGTCTCTCCCGAGAGCTCTCCTGCGGCGACGTGACGCAGTCCCTGGTGGAAGGGGTCACCCTGGGACCGGTAACCCTCCCAGAGGCGTCCTCCGGCCCGTTCCAGCACATCCGTGGCGACGGCGGTCAGCCGTACGGGATCGTCGCAGGCGGACAGCAGGGCGTCGGCCAGGACCGGATCGTGCGCGCGCAGCTCGCGCAGCAGCCACTTGCCGCTGCCGTGCCACCGGCCGCCCACGCTCAGCGCCGCCCTGGCGGTGGCCTGCACGACCTCCCAGCCGATGAACGCCAGCTCGCCGGGATCGCTCGCCCCAGCCAGGTCGTCGAGCAGGTCGGACAGCACGTAGCGGGCACGGTCGGCCTGACCGGGCGTCTGCCCGCCGGGACCGGCCGAGACGCGCTCGCCCAGCACGCCCTGCAGGTCGCTGGCCCGGCCGCCGGTCCTGTCGGTGAGCACGGCGCCCTCGGCACAGATGCGGGCCAGGGTGGGCTGACGGGACTCGAAGCCCCGCTCGATGTAGGCGGCCAGGCTCGTCTCGCTGTGCGCGAACAGCTCGACCGGCCAGCCGTGCCAGCGCAGCGACTCGCGGTAGGGGCGGTCGAGGCCGTCGAGGACCACCACGATGTCGAGGTCGGAGGTGCTGGTGCGGCGCTCGGTGAGCACGCTGCCGCCGACGAAGGCGTACAGGGCGCCGGGGAACATCTCTTCGACGAGGGCGCGCGCGGCGGCGACGGGGTCCATGCCGCACAGCCTAGATCAGGAGCCGTCGCTCGCCGCCCGATTCGGCGACGGCCCCCGGAAGGCCGGAAAGGCCGGTGAACTGCGGGGAAGCGGGGAAAGTTCCGAGTGGTCCGGCGAGGGGCAGGGGGAGTGCGCCGCCCCGCGCCGGACTCAGCTGAACTCGGTGAGCGTGCGCTCGGCCTCCGCCAGCCAGGAACGGCGGGCGGTCAGGGCCTCCTCGGCCTCCTTGACGTCCTTGGCGCGCCCGGCCGCCTGCGCCTTGGCCAGCCGCTTCTCCAGCTGCTCGATCGAGGTGCGCAGCTGGTCGACGGTGCTCTGGGCGCGGGCCCTGGCCTCGGGGTTGGAGCGCTTCCACTCCGCGTCCTCGGCCTTGCGCACGGCCTCGTCGACCTTGCGCAGCCCGCCCTCCAGCCGGTCGCGCTGCTCGCGCGGCACCGGCCCGGCCGCCTCCCACCGCTCCAGGATGTGCCGCAGCGCGGCCCTGGCGGTGCGTACGTCGGTGACCGGCAGGATCTTCTCCGCCTCGGCCAGCAGCACCTCCTTGACCTCGGCGTTGGCCGCCAGCGAGGCGTCACGCTCGGCGAAGACCGCCGAACGGGCCTGGAAGAACTGGTCCTGGGCGCCCTTGAAGCGGGCCCACAGCTCGTCCTCGGCCTCGCGCGAGGCGCGCCCGGCGTTCTTCCACTGCTGCATCAGGTCGCGGTAGATCGCCGCGGTCTGGCCCCAGTCGGTCGAGCCGGCGATGGCCTCGGCCTCCGCGACGATGCGCTCCTTGGCCGCCCGCACGCCCTCGCGCTGCTCGTCGAGCCCCGCGAAGTACTGCTTGCGCCGCTTGGCGAACGCCGTGCGCGCGGCCGACAGCCGCTTCCACAGCGCGGCCTCGGTGACGCGGTCGATGCGGTCGGCGGCCTTCCACTCCTCGACGAGCTCACGCAGCCGCTCGCCGCCGGACTTCCAGTGGGTGGTCTCCTCCGCGATGCGCTCGGCCTCGCCGACGATGCGTTCCTTGACCGCCCTGGCCTCCACCCGCGCCTGCTCGCGAGCGGCCTTGACCTCCTCGCGGCGCTGGGCGACCAGCTCCGTCAGGCCGTCCAGCCTGGCCGTCAGCGCCGCCAGGTCGCCGATGGCGTGCGCGTCGGCGACGGCCTCGCGCAGCTTGACGATGCTGGCCTCGGCCTGGGCCGGAGCCAGGTCGGTGCCCCTGACACGCTGCTCGAGGAGCTGCACCTGGCCGGCCAGCTCGTCGTACTTGCGATGGAAGTAGGCCAGTGCCTCTTCAGGTTCACCGGCCTGCCAGGAGCCGACGGCCCGCTCTCCCTCAGCCGTACGCACGTAGACGGTGCCGTCGTCGTCTACCCGGCCCCACGGGTCGGTGCTCACCGTGTCCTCCCGCACTATCCATCAGACCCTTCGGGACTACTTCGTCCCTAGTTTGTATTACGTCAGCTCTTGCCGGCGATTGTCACGTCTTTGATTTCGACGGTTTGCTTCGGTGCTCCGGTCCCATCTCCCATGTCGGCGATGACGCCTGCTTTGTTCACCTTGTCCAGGATGTCGAGCCCCTTGGTGATCGTACCCACCGGCGTGTAATCCGGGGTGAGTCCGATGTCGCCGTAAACCAGGAAGAACTGGCTGCCCGTGCTGCCCGGTGCCGAGGTCTTGGCCATGGCCATCACCCCGCGCTTGTACTGGGCGCCGGTCAGGTTCTCCTCGGCCATCACGTAGCCGGGGCCGCCGGAGCCGTCCTGGCTCTTGCCGTCGGCCTTGGCGCTCGGGTCGCCGCACTGCAGCATGGGGAACTTCTCGCTGCCGAGCCGGTGGCACTTGCTGCCGTCGTAGTACTTCTTCTTCGCCAGGAACTCCAGCGAGTTGGTCGCGCACGGCGCCTTGGCGTTGTTCAGCTCGACCACGATGTCGCCCAGGTTCGTCTTGAACGTCATCTTCTTCGTGGCGGGCTCCGTCTTGACCTTCGTCGGCGGCATGCCGACGTCCTTGACCTGACCGCCCCCCGCGTCCTTGACGTAGTCGCACGTGCCCGTCGCCGCGTCGTACGGCTTGGGCCCCGTGGGCGCCGACGCCGCGGCGGTGTCGGCGGGCGTGGCCGAGGGCGAGGCGGCCGCCTCCGTGCCCGCGTCGCCACCGCCCAGCAGCGCGACCGCGGCCACGATGCCACCCACCACGATCACCACGCCCACGGTGGAGCCGATGATCGCCGTGCGCTTGGCCTTCTGCTCGCGCTCGATGCGGCGTTGCATCTGCCGCTCGTAGTGCTCGCGCGCCAGCTGCTTCTGCCGGTCCTTCCCCGTGGCCACCGCTTTGCCTCCCATAGTCAATCAACTGAGGTGGGCGAATCGTATCGGCCAACGGGTAATGATTCGCAGCCCGGCGACCCGCACCGGTACCCTTCGGTTACATTCCCATTGGCTTTTCGACGAGATCACCTGAGGCAGATGCTCATCGCCGGCTTCCCCGCAGGGGCCTTCCAGACCAATTGTTACGTCGTCGCGCCCGCCGCCGGCGAGGAGTGCGTGATCGTCGACCCGGGCCAGGACGCGACGGAAGGCGTCGAGGAGCTGCTGCGCGAGCACCGGCTCAAGCCCGTCGCGGTCCTGCTCACCCACGGTCACCTCGACCACGTCTGGTCCGTGGCCCCCGTGTGCGGCGCGCGTGACGTGCCCGCGTGGATCCACCCCGACGACCGCCACCTGCTGAGCGATCCCGCCGCCGGCCTGTCGGAGACCAGCGCGTCGCTGTTCGGCGGGCTGACGCTGAGCGAGCCCGACGACGTGCGCGAGCTGTCCGACGGCGCCGTGCTGCCGCTCGCGGGGCTGGAGCTCGTGGTCGATCACACCCCGGGCCATACCAGGGGGTCGGTGAGCTTCCGGCTGCCCGACGACGAGATCATGTTCTCGGGCGACCTGCTGTTCGCCGGCTCCATCGGCCGCACCGACCTTCCCGGCGGCGACTATCCGACGATCCTGCGCAGCCTGGCTGCCAAGTGTCTGCCGCTGCCTGACGATACGGTCGTCCTGCCGGGCCACGGACCACAGACCACGATCGGCCGCGAGCGCGCGACCAACGCCTACCTCAAGGAAGCAGCGCCGCACGCCGGTCCCACACGAGGGATCTAATGAGCTTCCAAGCACCGAAGGGCACCTTCGACTGGCTGCCACCCCGCTCCGAGCGGGTGCTCGCCGTACGCGAGGCGCTGGCCGCGCCGCTGCGCCGGGCGGGTTACGGCTACATCGAGACGCCCGTCTTCGAGGACACCCAGCTGTTCGCCAGGGGCGTAGGCGAGTCCACGGACATCGTCTCCAAGGAGATGTACACCTTCCCCGACAAGGCGGGCCGCTCCCTGACGCTGCGTCCCGAGGGCACCGCCTCGGTCGTGCGCGCCGTGCTCCAGCACAACCTGCACACCGGCCAGCTCCCGGTGAAACTGTGGTATTCCGGCAGCCAGTTCCGCTACGAGCGCGCCCAGCGCGGCCGCTACCGCCACTTCTGGCAGGTCGGGGCCGAGGCGCTCGGCTCCGAGGACCCGGCGCTCGACGCCGAGCTGATCGTGCTGGGGGCGCGCGGCTTCGCCTCGCTCGGGCTGAAGAACGTCAGGCTGCTGGTCAACTCGCTCGGCGACAAGAAGTGCCGGCCCGCCTACCGCGCCGCGCTGCAGGACTTCCTGCGTGAGCTCGACCTCGACGAGGAGACCCGCGCCCGGATCGAGATCAACCCGCTCCGGGTGCTCGACGACAACCGGCCCGAGGTGCGGGCCCAGCTCGAAGGCGCGCCGCTGGTCGTCGACCACCTGTGCCCTGAGTGCCGGGCCTACCACGAGGAGGTCCGCGCCCTGCTGACCGCCTCGGACGTCGCGTTCGCAGACGATCCGCGGCTGGTGCGCGGGCTCGACTACTACACGCGCACCACGTTCGAGTTCGTCCACGACGGGCTGGGCTCGCAGTCCGCGGTGGGCGGCGGCGGCCGCTACGACGGCCTCAGCGAGATGCTCGACGGGCCGGCGCTGCCCAGCGTCGGCTGGGCGCTCGGCGTCGACCGCACGTTCCTGGCCATGGAGGCCGAGGGGCTGCTCGGCGACGACACCACGCACAGGCGCGTGCAGGTGTACGGTGTCCCGCTGGGTGACGACGCCCGCCGCCGCATGTTCCTGCTCGTCGACGAGCTTCGCGAGGCGGGCCTCAGCGCCGACATGGCCTTCGGCGGCAAGGGGCTCAAGGGCGCGATGAAGGGCGCCGGCCGCTCGGGCGCCGCGTTCGCGCTGATCCTGGGCGAGCGTGACCTCGCGGCCGAGGCCGTGCAAGTGAAGGACCTGGCCACCGCCGAGCAGACCGAGGTGCCGCTGGCCAAGGTCGTCGACGTCTTGAAGGGGAAGGTGCAGTGACCGGCGAGCCAGGGACGCTGCCGCCCCTCTCCTCTCCGCATGAAGGGAAAGAGCAGTGATCCGCACGCATACCGCCGGGTCGCTCCGCGAGGAGCACGCCGGGCAGCAGGTGACGCTCGCAGGATGGGTGGCCCGCCGCCGTGACCACGGCGGCGTCGTCTTCATCGACCTGCGCGACGCCTCGGGCTCGGCGCAGGTGGTCTTCCGCGAGGAGGACCACGCCCACGACCTGCGCGCCGAATACTGCGTGCAGGTCGTCGGCCAGGTCAGGGTGCGCCCCGAGGGCAACGAGAACCCCGACCTGCCCACCGGCGCCATCGAGGTCGTGGCCGACCGGGTCGAGGTGCTGAGCGAGTCCGCGCCGTTGCCGTTCCCGATCGAGGGCAACGTCGGGGTGTCGGAGGAGGCCCGGCTCAAGTACCGCTACCTCGACATCCGCCGCCAGCAGGTGGCCAGTGCCATGCGCACCAGGTCCAAGGCCACCTACCTGGCCAACGAGGTGATGCACGAGCTCGGCTTCGTCTACGTCGAGACGCCGACGCTGACCCGCTCCACGCCCGAGGGCGCGCGTGACTTCCTGGTGCCGGTGCGCCTGCAGCCCGGCAACTGGTACGCGCTGCCGCAGTCGCCGCAGCTGTTCAAGCAGCTGCTCCAGGTGGCCGGCCTCGAGCGCTACTACCAGCTCGCCAAGTGCTACCGCGACGAGGACCTGCGGGCCGACCGTCAGCCTGAGTTCACCCAGATCGACGTCGAGATGTCGTTCGTGGACCAGGAGGACGTCATCGAGGTCGGCGAGAAGCTGATCGGCCGGCTCTGGCGGGAGATCGCCGGTTACGAGCTGCCGCTGCCGCTGCCGCGCATGACGTACGCCGACGCCATGGCCCGCTACGGCTCCGACAAGCCCGACCTGCGCTTCGGCCAGGAGCTGGTCGAGATGACCGGCTACTTCGCCGGCACCACGTTCCGCGTCTTCCAGGCCGACTACGTGGGCGCGGTGGTCATGCCGGGCGGCGCCTCCCAGACCCGCAAGGAGCTCGACGGCTGGCAGGAGTGGGCCCGCTCGCGCGGCGCCAAGGGCCTGGCCTACGTGCTCGTGCAGGAGGACGGCACGCTCGGCGGCCCGGTGGCCAAGAACCTGTCGGAGGACGAGCTGTCCGGGCTGGCCGCCAAGGTGGGCGCCAAGCCGGGCGACGCGATCTTCTTCGCCGCCGGGGCCAGGTCCGCCGCGCGCGACCTGCTCGGCGCGGCCCGCCTGGAGATCGGGCGGCGCTGCGACCTCATCGACGAGTCGCAGTGGTCGTTCCTGTGGGTCGTCGACGCGCCCATGTTCGAGGAGGACGGCGAGGGCGGCTGGACGGCCGTGCACCACCCGTTCACCGGGCCGAAGCCGGAGTGGGCCGACAACTTCCAGGACCACCCGGGCGAGGCGCTGGCCTACGCCTACGACATGGTCTGCAACGGCATGGAGATCGGTGGCGGCTCGATCCGTATCCACCGGGCCGAGATGCAGCAGCGCGTCTTCGACGTGCTCGGCATCTCCAAGGAGGAGGCGGAGAGCAAGTTCGGCTTCCTGCTGGAGGCGTTCAAGTACGGCCCGCCCCCGCACGGCGGCATCGCCTACGGCTGGGACCGGATCTGCATGCTGCTGTCCGGCGGCGACTCGATCCGCGACGTGATCGCGTTCCCGAAGACGGCCTCGGGCTTCGACCCGCTGACGTCCGCGCCCACGCCGATCACGGCCGGCCAGCGCAAGGAGGCCGGCGTGGACGCCCAGCCCAAGGCCGACGCGCCGGCCTGAGGTCCGGGTAACGCCGAAGCGGCAGGCACCCTTCCGGGGGCCTGCCGCTTTTCGCGCGTCCGCTACTTGAGGATGACGCGCTTGATGATCAGCGGGTTCTTCGGCGCGGTCGAGCCGCCGTCGCCCGTGACGTCGTCGGGGTTGACGATCACGCCTTCCTCGGCGATCTTGTCGATGAGCTCCAGGCCCGACTTCACCATGCCGAGGACCGAGTAGGCCGGCTCGATCTGGGAGTTCTCGTCCGACAGCGAGATGGCGAACTGGCTGCTGTTCTGCCCCGCGGCGTCCGCCGGCTGGGTCAGGAACACCACGCCCCTGGTGTAGGGGACGACGCCGACGGCCTCGTCACCGAAGACGTACCCGGCGTTGCCCTGGCCGTCCGTCGGGTTCTTGCCGTCGGCCTTGGCCTGCGGGTCGCCGCACTGCAGCAGGAACACGCCGGACGTCTCCGGCTTGGCCAGCCGGTGGCACTTGGTGTTCTCGTAGAAGCGCTTCTTGGCCAGGAAGGCCATCGAGTTGACCGAGCAGGGCGAGATGTTGGGGTCGACCTCGATCACGATGTCGCCGCGGTTGGTGCGGATCGTCATCGTGGACAGCTTCAGGTTCGGCCGCTTGCCCGGCATGCCCACGTACTTGTGCGGCACCGAGTTGTCCCGCTTGTACGTGCACGTGATGTCGCTCGCCTTCTTCGGCGGCGTGGTGGTCGGCAGCTCGGTCGGCCCGGCCGAGGGCGACGCCGGGGCGGAGGGCGAGGCGGAGGCGGAGGCCTGTGCCCCGGCGGCCGTCGCGCCGTCCTTGTTGACCAGGGTGGTCGCCGCGAAGATGCCGCCGGCGACCACGACAACGGCCACCGCCGCGCCGATGAAGGTGTTCCGCCTTGCCTTGGCGGTCTGCGCGGCAGCGCGCTGGGCCTGCCGTTCCTTATGCTCCCGCGCCAGCTCTTTCTGGCGGTCCTCTTCGTTCTGGCGGTCGTCGCCGCTCACCGCTATGTCCTCTCGTCTTTGCCAACGGATGACCAAACAACTCCGCGCATGCTACCGGCCTCCGATATGTGACGGATGTAAGTGACCAAAGCCGCATGTGCGACTGCTGTGGTCGCGAACCATATGGTGTCGGCATCCGTAGTTGAAATGAGAACTAAGGAGCCCCCCATGTTCGACGAGATCCTGGGCCTGCCGGCTCATCCGCTGATCGTTCACTTCGCCGTCGTCCTGACTCCGCTGCTGGTCGTCGTCGCGGCCGCGTACGCGCTCGTGCCGCGCTGGCGCGTTCCCACGGCCTGGGCGGTGGTGCTGCTCTCGCTGGCCGCGCCCGCGGCGGTCGCCGCGGCCAGGCAGAGCGGCGAGAGCCTCAAGGCGGCCAGGTTCGGCTCGGCGGAGGGCGAGATGGCCGCCCGCATCTCCGCGCACCAGAGCTTCGCCAACTCGCTGCTGCTGTCGGTGCTCGGCCTGGGCGTCGCCGCCCTGCTGCTCGTGTACGCCTCCCGCCCGGCCCGCGACTCCGTCGGCCGCGACCGCTTCGGCCGTCCCGTCACGCTGATCCTCTCGGCGGTGACCGTGCTGCTGGCCGGAGCGGCCGGCTACTTCGTCTTCCAGGCCGGCGACTCCGGCGCCAGGGCCGTCTGGTCGTAGCCGGTGCGACCCGGCGCGAGGGTCGTCAGGACACGGCCGCTCCAGAGCCTCATGGCCGGTGTGGCCTGGAGGGCCTGCGCCACCGTGTAATCTCGCGTTGTGGATAGCCTGTTCGACTCGGCGGCTGAGGAGGCCACGCCTCAGCCCCTCGCGGTGCGGATGCGCCCGCGCACGCTCGACGAGGTGATCGGCCAGCGGCACCTGCTCGGTCCCGGCACCCCGCTGCGGCGCCTGGTCGAGAGCGAGGCGCCCATGTCGCTGTTCCTGTGGGGGCCGCCCGGCACCGGCAAGACCACGCTCGCCTACGTGGTCTCCAACGTCACCGAGCGCCGCTTCGTCGAGGTCTCCGCCGTGTCGGCGGGCGTCAAGGACGTGCGCGCCGCCATCGACAACGCCCGCCGCGAGCTGGGCATGAGCGGCCGGCAGACCGTGCTGTTCGTCGACGAGGTGCACCGTTTCAACAAGGCCCAGCAGGACGCCCTGCTGCCCGCCGTGGAGAATCGCTGGGTCACCTTCATCGGCGCCACCACCGAAAACCCGTTCTTCTCGGTCATCTCCCCGCTGCTGTCCCGCTCGCTGCTGCTCACGCTGGAGTCGCTGTCGGAGGACGACGTGCGCGCCGTGCTCAGGCGGGCCGTGTCCGACCCGCGCGGCCTGGGCGGGCACTCGACGCTCGACGAGGAGGCCCTGGAGCATCTCGTACGCCTGGCGGGCGGCGACGCGCGCAGGTCGCTGACCTACCTGGAGGCGGCGGCGCTGCTGGCCGACGACATCACCGTCGAGGTGGTGGAGAAGGCCGTCGACAAGGCCGCCGTGCGCTACGACCGGCAGGGTGACCAGCACTACGACGTGATCAGCGCGTTCATCAAGTCGATGCGCGGATCCGACGCCGACGCCGCGCTCCATTACCTGGCGCGCATGATCGAGGCGGGCGAGGACCCGCGCTTCATCGCCCGCCGCATCGTCATCTTCGCCTCCGAGGACGTCGGCCTGGCCGACCCCACCTGCCTGCAGACCGCCGTCGCCGCCGCCCAGGCGGTGCAGTTGATCGGGCTGCCCGAGGGGCAGATCACCCTGGCCCACGCGGTCATCCACTGCGCCACGGCACCCAAGTCCAACGCCGTGGTCAAGGCCATCGGGGCGGCCGTCGGCGACGTGCGCAAGGGGCTGATCGGGCAGGTGCCCGGCCATCTGCGCGACGCCCACTACTCCGGCGCGGCCAAGCTCGGCCACGGCGAGGGCTACCGCTACCCGCACGACTTCGATCACGGGCTCGTCCGCCAGGAATACGCGCCTGAGCAGGTGCGGGAGCGGCGCTACTACGAGCCGACCCGGCACGGGGCCGAGGCGCCGGTGGCCGAACGCTGGGCCAAGATCCGCGACTTCCTCCGGGGCTCGTAGCGCCGTTCGCCGGTGGGGCTGAGCGGGCGGACGACGGCGGCGCTCGTGACGGCACGATGATGGAGCCGGGCGTAAGAGCGATCTCCGGCGGATCATGCGAAGCCGTACTAAGACGGCGATCATGGGGCATCACCATGAGGTGAAGGCGACCGTTACCCCCGGCGGCGGCCTGTTCGGCCCCCAGTCGATCACCTGGCGCGTCCACACCGAGACCCCGGCCTGGCCCGCCGTCCTGCGCGCCTTCCAGCTCCAGGCCCTGCACCCCCGCACGATCCGTGGCATCGCCCAGAACTGCCTCCTCGACGACCCCGAGGTGGCGCACGCGCGGCTGCGGCACCACCTCGATCTTCTCGCCGTACGGACCTTCGGCACCCGAGAGCAGGCCGAGCACGCATACGAGCGCGTACGCGGCCTGCGAGCCCGCCTCCGCGGCCTCGACCCCGGCACCGGGACCCTGTTCCGCCTGGACGAGCAGGAGAACCTGCGCTGGGCCCACTGCGCCGAGGTCTCCTCCCACCTGGAGGTGGCCCGCCGCTCCGGCGTGCGGCTCAGCGCGGCCGAGCGGGACGCCTACGTGGCCGAGCAGCGGCGTGTCGCCCTGCTCGCCGGGCTCGCCGACGCGCCCGGCGACACGGCCGAGCTGGACGCCTGCGTCGACGCCCTGCGCCCCGGCCTGGCCGCCACCGAGGAGGCCCGCCGGGCCGTGCGCCGCAGCGTCAGCCCAGTGCTGCCGCTCAGGCTCGACCTCCTCACGCAACCGCTCGCTCTCCTCACGCGGCCGCTCGGCTTCTTCACGGAGCCGCTCGCTCTCCTCACGCGGCCGCTCGGCTTCTTCACGGAGCCGCTCGCTCTGCTCGCGCGGCCGCTCGCGATCGGCTCGCTGCCCGCCGCCGGCGCGCTGGCGTTCGCCACGCTGCCCGGCTGGGCCCGGCGGATGTACGGCTGCCACGGCGGCCAGGCGGCGGATCACGCGGCCGGTTACGCCGCAGGCACAATGCTCAAAGCGCTGCGCGCGGCTTCGCTGGCACTGCCGGAACGCCTGGTGGTGCCCGAGATCAGCGCCGCTCGCGGCCTCATGCGCGCGGTCACGGAAGCGTCAGGGGCCGACGTGGCTGCCTGATCGCGGCCGGCTTCCGCACTAACGTTGTCGCTCGAACGCGATAGGGTCTTGCCGTTCCGGCCCAGCGTACGAGGGAGATGCGCGGATGCTTACCGCTGGAGAGGTCGCCGGGCTGATCGCCGCCACGGGCTGGATCGTCCTGGTCTGCGTCATGGTCATGGTGCTCGTGAAGCTCGCCAAGCTGCTCAACGAGACCACCAAGGCGGTCTCCGACCTGAACAACCGCCTCGCGCCGCTGCTCGACGACATGAGCGTCACGGTCAACGAGACCAACAGGCAGCTGATCGCGGTCGAGGCCATCACCAAGGACGTGCAACAGGTCAGCGGGCACGCCGCCAAGCTCAGCGCGGTGACCCAGACCATCTTCACCGGGCCGCTGATCAAGGTCTCCTCGATCGGCTACGGCGTGCGCCGCGCCATCGAGGCCCGCCGCCGGCCCCGGCCGCGAGCCCGTGCCGAAGGGCGTTCGCGATGATCAGACGGCTGTTCTACCTGTCGCTCGGCGCGTTCCTCGCCTTCTGGGTGATGCGCAGGTTGCAGGCGCTGCGGCCCGACCATGTCGCCCGCAGGACGGCCGACGGCGCGGCGGGCATGCTCCGGCAGGTGAGAGACTTTACTAGCGACGCACTCGGCGAGGCCGCGGAGCGCGAAACCCAGTTGCGGGCCCGCTTCGGGCTCGACAACGCTGAAGACAACAACTGACTCAAGTAAAGGATGGCCACCATGGAGTCGGCAGAGATCGCCCGCCGCTTCCTGCGCTTCTTCGAGGAGCGTGGGCACAAGGTCGTGCCCTCGGCCAGCCTGATCGCTGAGGACCCGACGCTTCTCCTGGTCAACGCGGGTATGGTGCCGTTCAAGCCGTACTTCCTGGGGCAGCGCAAGCCTCCGGCGCCACGGCTGGCCACCGCGCAGAAGTGCGTGCGCACCCCCGACATCGACGAGGTGGGCAAGACCACCCGGCACGCGACGTTCTTCCAGATGCTGGGCAACTTCTCCGTCGGCGACTACTTCAAGGCCGAAGTGATCCCGTTCGCGTGGGAGCTGCTGACGAAGTCCGAGTCCGACGGCGGCTTCGGCTTCCCCGAGGACAAGCTGTGGGCGACGGTCTACCTGGAGGACGACGAGGCCTTCGACCTCTGGCGCAACAAGGTCGGCCTGCCCGAGCACCGCATCCAGCGCCGCGGCCTGGAGGACAACTACTGGCACATGGGCGTGCCGGGCCCTGGCGGCCCCTGCTCGGAGATCTACTACGACCGCGGCCCCGAATACGGCAAGGAGGGCGGGCCCGTCGCCGACGAGGACCGCTACCTCGAAGTCTGGAACCTGGTGTTCATGCAGTACCAGCTGAGCCAGGTCCGCTCCAAGGTCGACTTCGACGTCTCCGGCGAGCTGCCGAGCAAGAACATCGACACCGGCATGGGCCTGGAGCGCATGGCGGCGATCCTGCAGGGCGTCGACAACATCTACGAGATCGACACCACGTACAAGATCCTCGATCGGGCGGCCGAGCTCACCAAGACCCGCTACGGCCGCGACGCGCGTTCCGACGTCAGCCTGCGCGTCATCGCCGACCACGTGCGCACCGGCACCATGCTGGTCGCCGACGGCGTCATGCCCGGCAACGAGGGCCGCGGCTACGTGCTGCGCCGCATCCTGCGCCGCTCGATCCGCAACCTGCGCCTGCTCGGCTCGGGCGACCAGCGCTACATGCACGAGCTGACCGACGTGGCGATCAACGTCATGGGCGAGCAGTATCCCGAGCTCAAGACCGACGCGCCGCAGATCCACGCGGTCGTCGACGCCGAGGAGGCGAGCTTCCTCGGCACGCTCCGCACCGGCACCGCGATCTTCGACGTGGCGGTCGAGGAGACCAAGCGCAAGTCCGGCACCTCGATCAGCGGCGACCAGGCGTTCCAGCTGCACGACACCTACGGCTTCCCGATCGACCTGACCCTGGAGATGGCGGCCGAGCACGGCCTCAAGGTCGACGAAGAGGGCTTCCGCCGCCTCATGAAGGAGCAGCGGCAGCGGGCCAAGGCCGACGCGGCGGCGAAGAAGACCGGCAACGCCGACATCTCCGTCTTCGGGCAGCTGCTGGAGGCGGGCGGCAAGGTCGAGTTCCTCGGCTACGACCAGACCGAGGCCGACACCAGCGTGGTCGGCATCCTCGTGGACGGCGTGTCCGTCCCGGCGGCGGGTGCGGGTGCCACGGTCGAGGTCGTGCTCCAGCGCACCCCGTTCTACGCCGAGGGTGGCGGCCAGCTCGCCGACCAGGGCGTGATCCGCACCGGCGGGGCCGAGGTCGAGATCACCGACGTGCAGTCGCCGCTGGCCGGGCTCGTCGTGCACCGCGGCAAGATCCGCGCCGGTGAGCTCAAGGTCGGCGACGAGGCGCAGGCGGAGATCGACCTGGAGCGCCGCCGCGCGATCTCGCGCAGCCACAGCGCCACCCACCTCGTCCACCGCGGCTTCAAGAACGCGCTCGGCGAGACGGCGGCGCAGGCCGGCTCGGAGAACTCGCCCGGCCGCTTCCGCTTCGACTTCACCGCGGCGGGCGCGGTTCCGCCCAGCGTGCTGCGTGATGTCGAGGACGAGGTCAACGCGGTGCTCATCAACGACCTCAAGGTCAACGCCTTCTACACCTCGCAGGCGGAGGCCAGGGCGATGGGCGCGCTGGCGATGTTCGGCGAGAAGTACGGCGACGAGGTCCGCGTGGTCGAGATCGGCGACTACTCGCGCGAGCTGTGCGGCGGCACCCACGTCCACAGCTCCGGCCAGCTCGGCCTGGTCAAGGTGCTGGGCGAGCAGTCCGTCGGCGCGGGCGTGCGCCGCGTCGAGGCGCTCGTCGGCATCGACGCCTTCCGCTTCCTGGCCCGCGAGAGCGTGCTGGTCGCGCAGCTCACCGAGCAGCTCAAGGCGCGCAGGGAAGAGCTGCCCGAGCGCATCGAGGGCATCGTCACCCGGCTGCGCACCGCGGAGAAGGAGCTGGAGAAGGTCCGCTCGGCCCAGGTGCTCCAGGTCGCGGGCGACCTGACGGCCCAGGCTCGTGACCTGCACGGAGTCTCCGTCGTGACGCACCGCGCGCCTGATGGCACCGGTGCCGATGACCTGCGTAAGCTCGCGCTTGATGTGCGTGGCAGGTTCCCGGCCGACAGGCCGGCGGTCGTCGTGATCGCCGGTGCCCCCTCCGACCGGCCGGTGGTGGTTGCCACGGTCAACGAGGCGGGGCGCGAGCTGGGGCTCAAGGCCGGACGGCTGGTCGGCGTCGCCGCCAAGGCTCTTGGGGGTGGCGGTGGCGGCAAGGACGATGTCGCGCAAGGCGGCGGCACACGACCGGAGGCGATCGGCGACGCGCTGCGCCTGGTCGAAGAGGCGATTTCTGGGCAGCTCGGCTGACATGAGGTTCGGTGCACGGATCGGCGTGGACGTCGGCTCCGTCCGTATCGGCGTGGCCCGCAGTGACCCCTCGGGGATGCTGGCCACGCCGGTGGAGACTGTCAGACGAGGCAAGGGCGACCTCGCCCGCATCGCCGCGATCGTCGCCGAGCATGAGGCGATCGAGGTCGTGGTGGGGTTGCCCACCTCGTTGTCGGGGCGCGAAGGACAGGCGGCCGGGCTCGCCCGCGAGTTCGCCGTCAAGCTCGCGGCCCGGCTGGCGCCCACGCCCGTGCGGCTGTTCGACGAGCGGCTGACCACGGTGACGGCGCAGCAGGGCCTGCGGGCCAGCGGCGTACGCGCCAAGAAGCAGCGCGGCGTCGTCGATCAGGCGGCGGCCGTGGTGCTGCTGCAGGACGCGCTCGACTCCGAGCGCGCCACGGAAAGACCACCAGGCAGGCCCGTCGAACCGCCATCCGCGGCCGACGGACCTGCCTCATGAACGGCCGCACTCCGGCCGTCCGGCCCACCACGACCTATCCACCCGCCCCGTTGCCCGCCCATGCGTGCGGGCACGCCGTGCCGGTGAGGGGAGAGCGCGGTTCCGGCGTGGCGCTTCATCCGCCAGGGGTGGCGGGCCGCCGCCGCCCGCTCACGGCTGCACCCGCGCCGGGGACGGCCTGCCGCCCGCCCAGGAGGGGCGGGCTCGCGTCCGGGGTTACGGGGTTCTTGCCGGGAGGATGTGATCCCGGTCCGGCTCCCGCGCGTACTACAGGTGTGCCCGAGGTGTCGGATGCAGGTCTGGGAACGACGGTCGCCGGTGAGGTGATCGCGTGAACAGGACGCCTGAGAACGAGGACGACGCCGACGACATGATCCCGTTCCAGCCCGCGGACAGCCCGGCCGAAGGGCCGGAAAGCCGGGCGGAGCAGAACGATCCCGAACTTCGAGATCCGCAGGACGGCCCTGAACTTCGGGGCCCACAGGACGATCCCGCGCTTTCGGGCGCGCAGGACGGTCCTGAACTTCGGGACCCGCAGGACGATCCCGAGCCTCCGGACACGCCGGACGATCCCGAGCGCCGGACCGGGCCGAGCGGCCCTGAGCCCTCCGGCGGGCAGGGCGGCCCCGGGCATCCGGCCGGGCAGAGCGGCCCCGAGCATGCAGCCGGGCTGGGCGATCCCGGGCGCCGGGGCGGACGAGGTGACTACGCGGCCTCGGCCGGGTTGGACAGTCCTGAGCCTGGCCGGGACGGCTCCTGGGCCGCCGGCGGGCGGGACGAACCCGGCCCTGAAGCCGGGGACGAGGAGCCCGCTGGGCGGCGGGGGCAGGCGATGCGGAAGGTGGGTCTGCTGTCCGCCGGGTTGCTGGCGGGCGTGCTGGCCGTCGGGCTCGGCGCGATCGTGATGCTCAAGCCGTACCTCAGCCCCGACGACTTCGAGGGGACGGGCAGTGGCGCCGTGACGGTGCGCATCCCGCCCGGCTCCAGCGCGGCCGACATCGGCTCGGCGCTGGCCGACGCCGGGGTGGTGGCCAGCGTGCAGTCGTTCGTGAACGTGACGGAGGACCGCGCGATGAGCGACCGGCTGCGGCCGGGACACTACCGCCTGCGCAAGGGCATGGCGGCGACGGCGGCGCTCGACCTGCTCCTCGCCCCCGCCTCCAGGATCGTGCGGCGGGTGACCGTGCCCGAGGGCATGCGGGTGTCGGAGGTGCTGACCCGGGTGGCCAAGCTGGCCGGGCTGCCGATCGAGGCGCTGCGCGGTGTGGACAAGGACCTCGTCGGGCTCCCCGAGTACGCTCACGGGCTCGAAGGCTTCCTCTTCCCCGCCACGTACGAGATCGAGCCGGGCGACACGGCCGTGGACGTGCTGGCCGCGATGGCCGAGCGGTTCGCCGCCGCGGCCAGGCACGTGGGCCTGGAGGAGCAGGCCGCGAAGGTGAACCTCACCCCGCTGCAGGTCGTCACGGTGGCCAGCATGATCCAGGCGGAGGGCGGGACGGACGAGGATTACCCGAAGATCTCCAGGGTGATCTACAACCGGCTGGAGAAGGGCACCCCGCTGGAGATCGACAGCACCGTGCTGTACGCCCAGAACCGGCGAACACTGAAGGTCACGGAGAGTGACACCAAGGTGAACTCTCCCTACAACACGTACCGCCACAAGGGACTGCCGCCGGGGCCTATCGCCAATCCGGGCGAGAAGGCGCTGATGGCAGCCCTGAACCCTGCCGAAGGTGATTGGCACTGGTTTGTCACCACGGATCCGGGCCATAGAATCACCAAATTCACCAACAAAGAGAGCGAGTTCGTGAGATACCGGGAAGAGTTGAACAAGAACCTCGGGACGAGCTGATGTTCGCCAGGGCCGCCGCTCTCTCCGCGCAAAAGCCCCAAAACGGGGCATGCGCCCTCTTTCCGTCCCTTAGCATGGCTACCCAGAGTGATCTCCGCCGTCCGTGGCAGCACGTACGGCGGATCCCCCAGTTTCGCTCGGTGACTCCAGCCGGTTGGGCAGTTCCGCTTGACGCCCGGCAGGCAGTACCGGGAGATTGGCCAGCGCACCTATGAACGATCTCGACCTGAACACTCTGCTCGGCCCCGAGGACGACGAAGGCTCCGGCAGGCGCGGAGGCCGCGGGGCCGGCAGACGCGGCCGCAGGCGCCGCCGTCGCCGCAACCGGGGCGGGTTCATCGCGCCGCTGCTCGCCTTCTTCGTCCTGGCGGGCATCATCGGCGGCGGAGGCTACTACGGCTACCTGTGGCTCAGCGACGCCCTCGTGCCCGACGACTACACCGGTCAGGGCAGCGGCGAGGTCATCATCGAGATCAAGAGCGGCCAGAGCGCGTCCGAGGTGGCCACGGAGCTGGAGCGGCAGGGGGTCGTCGCCAGCGCCAGGGCGTTCACCAACGCCATCGCCAACGCCGGGATGAGCGACAAGCTGCAGCCGGGCGAGTACAAGATGGCCAAGAAGATGTCGGCCGCCGCCGCGGTGCAGCGGCTCGGCTCGGACAACCGGCTGCTCGCCAAGGTGACGATCAAGGAAGGGCTGCGTCTGTCCGACACCCTCTCCACCCTCGCGAAGGAGACCGGCAAGCCGGTCAAGGAGTTCACCGCCGCGGCGAAGAGCACCAAGGACCTGGACCTGCCGTCGTACGCGAAGGGCCGGCTGGAGGGGTACGCCTTCCCGGCCACGTACGAGTTCCAGCCCAAGACCACGCCGAAGCAGATGCTGACGGCGATGGTCGACCGGTTCAACCAGACGGCCGAGCAGATGGACATCGAGGGCGGCGCCAAGGCCCTCGGCCGCACGCCGCACGAGATCGTCGTCATCGCCAGCATCGTGCAGGCCGAAGCGGGTCGGCAGGAGGACATGGCGAAGATCGCGCGCGTCATCTACAACCGGCTTGAGCTCAACCCGCCGATGAAGCTGCAGATGGACAGCACGGTGATGTACGCGCTCAAGAAGTACCGCACCACCGCCACCTTCGCCGAGACGAAGATCAAGCACCCGTACAACACGTACGCGAACCTGGGCCTGCCGCCGGGAGCCATCACCAACCCCGGCGACCACGCCATCGAGGCGGCGCTCAACCCGGCCAAGGGCACGTGGCGCTACTTCGTCGCCACCGACCCCAAGAGCAGCGTCACCAAGTTCGCCACCACGGAGGCGGAGTTCAACGAGCTGCTCGCGGAGTTCAAGCGCAACGGCGGCTGACCGAACGCGACGACGACGGGGTCAGGCGCGACGGCGGCTGACCGAACGCGACGGCGGCCGACCCGCACGCTCGCCACGGAAGCTCATCGCCCACGGCCGCCCGGACGACTCCGGGCGGCCGTGCGCGTTTCCCGGGCCGCCGTGGCGATAGGGTCGTCCTGTTCGGAAGGAGTGGGGGATGCGGGCTGCGGTGATGGGGTCGCCCATCGGCCATTCGCTCTCGCCGTACCTGCACCGGGCCGCCTACCAGGCGATGGGGCTCGGCGGGTGGAGCTACGAGGCGTTCGAGTGCGACGAGGCGCGGCTGCCTGAGCTGCTGGCGGGGCTCGGGCCCGTGCGCGGCCAGGCCGGCGCCGGCGAGGACGCCTGGGCCGGGCTGTCGCTGACGATGCCGCTCAAGCGGGCCGTGCTGCCCCTGCTCGACACCGTCTCCGAGACGGCCGTCGAGGTCGGCGGGGCCAACACCGTGATCTTCCAGAACGGGCGGCGCCACGGCGACAACACCGACGTCTACGGCATCGAGCGGGCCCTGGCCGAGGCGGGGGTGCCCGCGCCCCGGTCGGCGACCGTGCTGGGCGGCGGGGCCACGGCCGCCTCGGCGCTGGCGGCGCTGCGCAACCTCGGGCTCCACGCGGCGACCCTGCTGGTGCGCGATCCCGCGCGGGCGGGGGAGACGGCCGCGGTGGCCGAGCGGCTGGGCGTGGCGCTGGCGGTGGAGACGTTCGACAAGCTCGACGCGCGCACGGGGGTGGACCTGGTGGTCTCCACGCTGCCGGGCGGCGCGGCCGACGTCTTCGCGGGCCGGCTGGCGCGCGTACCGGCCCTGTTCGACGTGGTCTACTCGCCGTGGCCGACCGGCGCCGCGGCGGCGGTCCAGGCGGCGGGCGGCACCGTGATCGGCGGCTTCGAGATGCTGCTGCACCAGGCGGTGCGGCAAGTGCGGCTGATGACGGGCATCACGGACGTGCCGATCGAGGCTATGCGCGCCGCGGGGCAGTCCGAGATCCTCCGCCGCACGGCCGCCCAGGCACGCTGAACCGGCACCCGCACGCGCGGGATCGGATACGCCCGGCCGGGGCTCGGGCAGGCGGCGGCGGGATGAATCGAGAACGATTCGGTGTTGTGGTAATGTAGCTCTCTGATCGGTCCGGCATGCCTTGCTGGACGCGCAAGCGGAGGTCTCCCTCCCACCTGAGTCACCGCGAGGTGGCCGGGTCCAGGATCACGCCGGACTACTCCGGGGAGCTCAAGGCCACGAAGCCACAGAGCTCAGTGGCCCCGCATGCGCGACGTGCGGGGCTTTTCGCGTTCTGCGAGCGCGTTGAGCTCCCGTCACGACGAGCACGTAGGGATCGCAAACCTAGGAGGCCCCATCAGCACTGAGCCCCGCATCAACGAGCGTATCCGAGTTCCCGAGGTTCGCCTCGTGGGCCCGAACGGCGAGCAGGTCGGCATCGTCTCCATCCATGACGCGCTGAAGCTCGCCCAGGAGGCCGACCTCGACCTTGTCGAGGTCGCGGCCACGGCTCGACCGCCCGTGTGCAAGCTCATGGACTACGGCAAGTTCAAGTACGAGTCCGCGATGAAGGCGCGCGAGGCGCGCAAGAATCAGGCGCACACGATCATCAAGGAGATCAAGCTCCGGCCGAAGATCGACCCGCACGACTACGAGACCAAGAAGGGTCACGTGGTGCGGTTCCTCAAGGCGGGGGACAAGGTCAAAGTCACGATCATGTTCCGCGGACGCGAGCAGTCCCGGCCGGAGCTCGGCTTCCGGCTGCTGCAGCGGCTGGCGGACGACGTCCAGGAGCTGGGGTTCGTCGAGTCCCACGCCAAGCAGGACGGCCGTAACATGATCATGGTGATCGGTCCGCACAAGAAGAAGGCCGAGGCGAAGGCGGAGAAGGCCGCAGCCAAGGCACAGCGTGGCGGCGAGGAGCCTTCCCCACCGGAAGAGTGACCCGCAGTTGGGGTTAGCCTTACAACACCCCAGCAGCCACCGGGCAGACGAAGACGCCACGACCGGGCCGGCCAGCACCGGCCCGGCCACCGGCACGACCGAAACGAGGAGAGACGGCGACATGCCGAAGATGAAGACGCACAGCGGTGCGAAGAAGCGGTTCCGGGTCACCGGCACCGGCAAGATCAAGCGTCGCCGTGCGAACCGCGCGCACTACAACGAGTGGAAGTCGTCCACGCTGACGCGCCGTCTCAAGAACGAGGTCGTCCTTTCCGACGCCGACTCCAAGAAGATCAAGAAGCTGCTCGCCAAGTAGCGCGAACCCCCGGGGAGATACAACATGGCACGCGTGAAGCGGGCGCTCAACGCCAAGAAGAAGCGCAAGGTCGTCCTCGAGAGGGCGAGCGGTTACCGTGGCCAGCGGTCGCGGCTGTACCGCAAGGCCAAGGAGCAGATGCTCCACTCGATGACGTACGCCTACCGGGACCGCAAGGACCGCAAGGGCACCTTCCGTCGTCTGTGGATCCAGCGCATCAACGCCGCGGCTCGACAGAACGGCATGACCTACAACCGCCTGATCCAGGGTCTGCGTCTGGCGAACATCGAGGTCGACCGTAAGATCCTCGCTGACCTCGCGGTCAACGACAGCCAGACCTTCGCCACGCTCGTCGAGGCCGCCAAGAAGGCCCTTCCGGCCAACGTGAACGCTCCGGCCGCGAGCTGAGGCAATTGTTCTGAGGGGCCCACCGATGACGGTGGGCCCTTTGTTGTTCAAGGGCTGTCATCCGTACGGCCGTTGCTCGCACGACTGGGGGATGTGGATGGGCGGGTCCGAGCTGACCAACGTGAGGTCGCCGCGGGTGAAGGCCGCCAGGCGGCTCACCAAGCGGGCCTTCAGGGAGCAGGACAGGAAGTTCCTGGCCGAGGGGCCGCAGGCGGTACGCGAGGCGCTCAAGCTCGACGGTGTGACGCTGGAGCTGTTCAGCACGGCGGAGGCGGAGCTGCGCCATCCCGAGCTCATCACCCAGGCCACGCTGCAGGGCGTCCCCGTGCACCGGGCCAGCGGCGAGGTCATGTCGGAGTTGTCCCAGACCGTGACGCCGCAGGGCCTCGTGGCCGTCTGCGGGCTCGTGCACGTGCCGCTGGAGCAGGCCCTCAGCGGGCAGCCGCGGCTGGTCGCGGTGCTCGCGCACGTGCGCGACCCGGGCAACGCCGGGACCGTCATGCGGGCGGCCGACGCCGCCGGGGCCGACGCGGTGGTGCTCACGGACGCGTCCGTGGATCCGTACAACGGCAAGTGCGTCCGCGCCAGCGCCGGTAGCCTGTTCCATCTTCCCGTCACCATCGGTGCACCGGTCGGCGCCGCCGTGCGTCAACTAAGGGAGCGGGGCCTGCGCGTGCTGGCGGCCGACGGCGCGGGCAAGCACACGCTCGATGATGTCGATCTCGCGGGACCCACCGCGTGGATCTTCGGCAACGAGGCATGGGGGCTACCGGAGGAGATACTCGCCGAGGCGGACGATGTGGTCAGAGTGCCCATCTACGGACAGGCTGAAAGTCTCAACCTGGCCACTGCCGCGGCGGTATGCCTTTACTCCTCGGCCAGGGCGCAGCGAGTGCCCTAGGTGGCTGGAAACCCGCTATTGTCGGCGTTGTAGGCGGAGGAGGCGAGGTCGTGCACGGCGCAGACACCGACGGGCGAGTTGTGGCCGCCGCGTGCACGATAGCCATCGACGACCTTCCTGACGGCCTCATCATGACCGACCGATATGGGTGCGTGAGGGCCGTCAACCGGGCCGCCTCCCGGCTCACCGGCGTCGCCATGGAGCGCGCGGTCGGCAGGCACATGAACGACGTGTTCCCCTTCCGCGACCATGACGGGCGCGACTGGTGGAAGGCGCTCGACCCCGAGGGCGGCCTGCGCATCAGGACGCGGGTGCCCGAGCGTCCGCTGCACCTGCCCGGCGGGCAGGAGCTCTACGTCGCGGCCAGGCTCGTACGCGAGCCGGAGCGCGGCGGCGACGTCGACCGGGTGGCGATCACCCTGCGCGACGGCGGCGCCCGCGCGCGGCTGGAGCGCAGCAGGGCCGACCTGGTCTCCACCGTGGCCCACGAGCTGCGCTCGCCGCTGACCAGCGTCAAGGGGTTCACCGCGACGCTGCTGGCCAAGTGGACCCGCTTCACCGACGAGCAGAAGCGCGTCATGCTGGAGACCGTCAACAACGACGCCGACCGCGTCACCCGGCTCATCACCGAGCTGCTCGACGTCTCCCGCATCGAGTCGGGCCGGCTGGAGGTACGCCGCCAGGTCGTCGATCTGCCCGCCAGGGCGCGCCGGCTCATCGCGGGCCGGGTGGCGGCGGGCGACAGCGAGAACCGCTACCGGCTCGTCGTGGGCGAGCACCTGCCGGAGATGTGGCTCGACCAGGACAAGATCGACCAGATCCTGGGTAACCTGGTGGAAAACGCGGTGCGCCACGGACGCGGCATCGTCACCATGGAGATCGAGTCCGTCGAATGGGGAGTTGCCGTGTCGGTGCGCGACGAGGGCGAGGGCATCGAGCCCGAGCTGGCTCCGCGCGTCTTCAGGCAGTTCTGGCGGGGCGGCAACAGCCGCCGCCGCGGCGGCACCGGGCTCGGGCTCTTCATCGTCAAGGGCCTGGTCGAGGCACACGGCGGCACCATCATCGTGCAGCGGGCGCCCGGGGGCGGGGCGGAGTTCCGATTTACCCTGCCCACCGGCACACCCGACTTCGCCGCCGTCTGAGGCGGAATTCGGGCCCGGTGGGCGGCTCCCACTAGACTCATTTCCGCTCAAGCCCTGGATACGGAGCTCACTCTTGTCTGACTACGACCCCGTCGAGGTGACACCGTTGCATGCCGACGAGGTGTCCCGCATGGAGGCCGACGCCATCGAGGCGATCAAGGCCGCCGCCGACCTCGACGCACTCAAGCAGGCCAGGCTGGCGCACGCGGGAGACCGCTCGCCCATCGCCCTGGCCAACCGCGAGATCGGCGCCCTGCCGCCGGCCGCCCGCGCCGAGGCCGGCAAGCGCGTCGGCGGCGCCCGCAAGGCGATCAACGAGGCGCTGGCCGCCCGCCAGGCCGAGCTGGAGGCCGAGCGCGACGCGCGGGTGCTCGTCGAGGAGACCGTCGACGTCTCCCTGCCCTGGGACCGGCGGCCGCGCGGCGCCCGCCACCCGATGACCACGCTGCAGGAGCGCATCGCCGACGCCTTCGTCGCCATGGGCTACGAAGTGGCCGAAGGCCCCGAGCTCGAAGGCGAATGGTTCAACTTCGACGCGCTCAACATCGCCAAGGACCATCCGGCCAGGTCCGACCACGACACGTTCTTCGTCGGCTCCACCGACTCCGGCATGGTGCTGCGCACGCAGACCTCGCCGGTGCAGGTCCGCGCGCTGCTCCAGCGCGAGCTGCCGGTCTACGTGATCTCGCCGGGCAAGACGTTCCGCACCGACGAGCTCGACGCCACCCACACGCCGGTCTTCCACCAGACCGAGGGCCTGGCCGTCGACGAGGGCCTGACGATGGCCCACCTCAAGGGCACGCTCGACCGGTTCGCCGAGGTCATGTTCGGTGAGGGCATCACGACCAGGTTCCGGCCCAACTACTTCCCGTTCACCGAGCCGTCCGCCGAGATGGACCTCAAGTGCTTCGTCTGCCGCGGCGCCTCGGCGATCCCCGGCAACCCGCCCTGCCGCACCTGCAAGTCGGAGGGCTGGATCGAGTGGGGCGGCTGCGGCATGGTCAACCCGCGCGTGCTCATCGCGTGCGGCGTCGACCCGGCGCGCTACTCCGGGTTCGCCTTCGGCATGGGCATCGAGCGGACGCTGATGTTCCGCCACAACGCCGAGGACATGCGTGACATGGTCGAGGGCGACGTTCGCTTCACCCTTCCGTTCGGAATGGAGATCTGATGAAGGTCCCGCTTTCCTGGCTGCGGGAGTATGTCGATCTCCCGGCGGTCACCGCCCACGAGGTGGCCGACAGGCTGACCGCGGCCGGGCTCAAGCTCGAGGCGATCACCTCCCACGGCCACGACGTCAAGAACGTCGTGGTCGGCGAGGTGCTCACGATCGAGGAGCTGACCGGGTTCAAGAAGCCGATCAGGCACTGCACGGTCGAGGTCGGCGAGGCGACCCCGCGCGAGATCGTCTGCGGCGCCACCAACTTCTCCGTCGGCGACCGGGTGCCGGTCGTGCTGCCCGGCGGCGTGCTGCCCGGCGGGTTCGAGGTCGGCGCGCGCAAGACGTACGGGCGCATGTCCGAAGGCATGATCTGCTCCGAGCGTGAGCTCGGGCTGGGCGACGACCACAACGGCATCATGGTGCTGGCCGCCGGCACGCCCATCGGCACCGACGTGGTCGAGCTGCTCGGGCTGCGCGACGACGTGATCGAGCTGGAGATCACGCCCGACATCGGCTACGCCCTGTCGATCAGGGGTGTGGCGCGCGAGGCGGCGACGGCGTTCGGGGTGGCCTTCCGCGACCCCGCCGACGTCGAGCTGCCCGTCGAGAGCGGCACGTCGTGGCCGGCCTCGATCGCGGACCCGACGGCGTGCGACCGGTTCGTGCTGCGTGAGGTACACGGCTTCGACCCGGCCGCCGCCAGCCCGCTGTGGATGCGGGTGCGGCTCATGCGCGCCGGGGTGCGTCCCGTGTCGCTGGCCGTCGACGTCACCAACTACCTGATGCTGGAGCTCGGGCAGCCGCTGCACGCGTTCGACCGGGCCAAGCTCCAGGGCGAGATCGTCGTGCGCAGGGCCGCGGCAGGCGAGCGGCTGGAGACGCTCGACCACGTCGTACGCGACCTCGACCCCGACGACATCCTCATCACCGACCAGTCGGGGCCGATCTCGATGGCCGGCACGATGGGCGGCCTGGAGACCGAGATCTCCGACGACTCGACCGACATCGTCATCGAGGCCGCCCACTTCTCCGCGACCGGCATCTCCCGCGAGTCACGCCGGCACGGGCTGGTGTCGGAGGCGTCCAAGCGGTTCGAACGCGGCGTCGACCGCGAGCTGCCGCTGGTCGCCTCGTGGCGGGCGGTCCGGATGCTGGCCGAGCTGGGCGGCGCGAGCGTCCAGCCCGGCGTCACGCACGCCGAGGTCGAGGTGTCGCCCGCGCGCATCGCGATCCCGTCCGGCTACCCGGGCCGGGTCGCCGGCATGGCCTACTCCCGAGACACCGTGATCGCCCGGCTGGAGCAGGTCGGCTGCGTCGTCACCGACGGCGACGACCCGGCCGTGCGCCGCGGCGGCGTCGATCCGACCGGCGTGGTGACCGGCGGCGCGCTGGCCGCCAAGCTGGCCGTCACCGGCGACGACATGATCACGGTCACGCCGCCGTCCTGGCGGCCCGACCTCACCGACCCCAACGACCTGGCCGAGGAGGTCATCCGGCTGGAGGGCTACGAGAGCCTTCCGTCGGTGCTGCCCTCCGCCCCGGCCGGCGCCGGGCTCACCGAGGCGCAGCGGCTGCGGCGCCGGGTCGGCCGGGCTCTGGCCGAGGGCGGTCATGTCGAGGTGCTCAGCTACCCGTTCATCAGTCCCGACGACTTCGACCGGCTGCTGCTGCCCGCCGACGACGCCCGCAGGGTGGCCGCGCGGCTGGCCAACCCGCTGTCGGAAGACGAGCCGCTGATGCGTACGACGCTGCTGCCGGGCCTGCTCAAGACCCTCGTCCGCAACGTCGGCCGCGGCTTCACCGACGTGGCCCTGTTCGAGACCGGCTCGGTCTACCGCCCGCGCGCGGGAGCGCCGGGCGTGGCCCCGGTGCTCGGCGTCGAACGCCGGCCGACCGCCGAAGAGCTGGCCTCGATCGAGTCGGCGCTGCCCGACCAGCCGCTGCGGGTCGCGGTGGTGCTGGCCGGGGAGTTCGAACGATCCGGCTGGTGGGGCGCGGGCCGCGCCGCCACGTGGGCCGACGCGGTGCAGGCCGCCCGGCTGGTGGCGGCGGAGGCGCGGGTCGAGCTGTCCATCAGCGCCGACCAGCACGAGCCCTGGCACCCCGGCCGCTGCGCCGCCCTCTACGCGGGCGACACGCTGGTCGGCCACGCCGGCGAGCTGCACCCCCGGGTCATCGAGGCCTACGGGCTGCCGCCGCGTACGGTGGCGATGGAGCTGGAGCTGTCACGGCTCGAGGCGGCCATGCCCGGTCCCGTGCAGGCGCCCTCGGTGTCCGCCTACCCGGTGGCCACCCAGGACGTCGCGCTGATCGTGCCCGACTTCACGCCGGTGGCCGACGTGGAGGCGGCGCTGCGTGACGGGGCCGGGGCGCTGCTGGAGTCGATCCGGCTGTTCGACGTGTACGCCGGAGAGCAGGTGGGCGAGGGGAACAAGTCGCTCGCCTACTCGATGCGCTTCCGCGCGGCCGACCGTACGCTGACGGTCGAGGAGACCACGGCGGCGCGCGACGCGGCGGTGGCGATGGCGGCCGACCGGGTGGGCGCGCAACTGCGCGGCTGAGACCGTCGCTGTGAAGGGGCCGGTGCGCCGGCCCCTTCTAGCGGGTGCGGCTCGGGTAGAGCGTGGCGAGGTCGATGTCGAGGTCGAACGGGACCGTGAGCTTGAGCCGGTCGTGATGGACGCCGGTGGCGACGTAGGACCGCGTGGCCGGGTTGAGTTCGTGGACGAAGACGGCAGGCCGGCTGTTGACCTCTTCGATGAGCCAGAAGTGGGGGATCCCCGCCTCGGCGTAGAGGGCCGGCTTGCGCCGCCTGTCGCGCAGTTCGGACTCTTTGGAGACCACTTCGACGGTGAGCACGACGTCCGCGGCGTCGTAGCAGGTGACGTCGGGGCCGTAGGGCGCGTCGGGACCGAGCACGATGATGTCGGGCTCTGGTCGCTGGCGCGCACCCAGCTTCACGGTCATCTGCCCCAGCACTTCGTGATCTGCGGGCAAGAACTGCTTAAGTGCGTGCTCCAACTCGCGGATGACTACGTGATGGAAGTGTCTCTGCGGGCTCACGAAGACCAAGCTTCCATCAATCAACTCTGTGTGCGCAGGCAAATCCGGAAGGTGATCGAGATCTTCCGCTACGAAGCCCTCGGGAGGTGGGAAGATCCAGTCGGGGAGCGACGGAGGCGTCATCCTGGTGATCACCGCTTCGGCAGTCATGGCTCAACGCTACCAATCTATTGTGCTCACGCCTGGTGAACGTCAAGACACGGAAGCGGAAGATAAGAAGATTGGCTCATGAAGTACTTGCTGGTGTTCGCGGAGCGGGACGACGCCGAGGAGGTCGCCGAGACGCTGGGGGAGTGGTTTCCCGAGCTGGGGGTGCCGCGCGTCGTACGGGAGACCCTCGCCGGTGAGGACGACGCCGAGGACGCGCAGTGGCTGGTCGTCGTCGAGGGACTGGACGCCGGTCGCCTGGCCAAGGTCGACGAGCTGATCGAACGGTACGACGGGTGGCGCGAGGCGGAGTGAGCCGTACGGCGGGGTGGCGTGCGGCCGGCTGAGGTGGTGCGGCGGTGGTGAGGCCGGGTGAATCGGGCGGTTCGCGATCGGCTGAGTTGTTCGCCGGGTAGCGAACATCGGCTCCGGCGGTCGCCGGGCACGGCAGAGTGGCCTTATGCGAATCGCCGTCCTCTCCGACATCCATGGTGTGCTGCCCGCGCTGGAGGCCGTGCTGGCCGAGCCCGAGGTGAAGTCCGCCGACCGGATCGTGCTCACCGGTGACCTGGCCGCCGGGCCGATGCCCGTGGAGACCCTCGACCTGCTGATCTCGCTGGGGGAGCGGGCGTCGTGGGTGAGCGGCAACGCCGACCGTGAGCTCGTGGAGGTGGCGGCGGGCAAGGACTGCCCCTACCCGTCGTCGGTCTGGGCGGCCGGTCAGCTCAGCGAGGAGCAGATCGAGTTGCTGGCCGGGCTGCCCGCCCGGCAGGAGATCGAGCTGGGGCGGCTGGGGCGGACGTTGTTCCTGCACGCCACGCCGCGCAGCGACGAGGAGACGATCCTCGTGGACAGCTCGCTGGAGCGATGGGGTGAGGTGCTGGCGGGGGAGAAGGCCGACACCGTGGTGCTGGGCAACACGCACATGCCGTTCGTACGGCTGGCCGATCGGGTGCTGGTGGTCAACCCGGGGTCGGTCGGGATGCCGTACGGGCGCTACGGCGCGCAGTGGGCGCTGCTCGACGGGAAGAGCGGAGCGGTCACCTTGCGGAACACGCCGCTGGACGCGCGGACGGTGCGGGAGCGGCTGCTCGTCGAGAGCGGCTACGAAGGCATCCGGGAATGGGTGGACGAATACGTCACCAGCACCTATTCCGACGCCGAGGCCCTGACGACGTTCGCCGCGGCCGAGGGCCGGAGGTGAGGCACTGGTGGGGTCGCGGCTTGTGGGGCGGTGGCTTGTAGGGCGGTGGCTCGTGGAGCGGTGGCTTGTGGGGCGGTGGCTCGTGGAGTGGTGGCTTGTGGGGCGGCGGTCAGGCGGGGGTCTGGGCCGGGTCGGCCGCGGCCTGCCTGCGGGCCTTCTCCGCCAGGGCGTGCTCGTCGGTTCTAGCGTCGTACGCGCGGAATCTGGGCAGAGCGGCGGCCAGCGCGAGGACGGCGGCCACGCACAGCACGCCGCCCGCGCCGAGCGAGAAGCGGGTGCCGCCGAAGTTGGCCATGAGGCCGGCCCGCGCGTTGCCCAGCATCGGCCCGCTGGCGTAGGAGAGCAGCTCGATGCCGGCCAGGCGGCCGCGCAGCTCCGGCGGGATGGTCTGGTTCCACATCGTCATGCGGAAGATGCCGCTGATCATGTCGGCCGCGCCGGCGAAGGCGAGACAGACGAAGATCAGCCAGACGTTCGGGGCCAGGGCGGTCAGGGCCACGGCCACGCCCCAGGCCGCGGCGGCGACGATCACGCCCAGGCCCTGGCGCTGGACGCGGGCCGTCCAGCGGCCGGTGAGCGAGGCGATCAGAGCGCCCACCGCGGCCGCCGAGTAGAGCAGCCCGAGCGCCTCGGGCGCTCTCAGCTCTTCGGCCAGGAACGGATAGAGCGCCGTCGCCATCGCGAACACCATCGCGGCGATGTCCACCAGATAGGTGCCCATCAGGTCCTTACGGCTCACCGCGTAACGGACGCCCTCGATCAGCGACCGGATCGAGGCGGGGGCGGCGTCGTCGGCGGGCGGGATGGCCCTGACCCGCCAGAGCAGCACCAGGGAGAGCACGAAGGTCAGCGTGTCCAGGGCGAAGGCGGAGGCGGTGCCCCAGGCCGTCAGCATCAGGCCGCCCAGCGCGGGGGCGACTATGGCGCCGAAGTTCCAGCGCAGGCTCGACAGCACCGCGGCCGCGCTCTGCTGCTCGTGCTTGACCACCTGCTGGATCACCGCCTCCAGGCTGGGCCGCTGAAGCGAGCCGACGCCGGTGGCCAGGGCGCCCATCACGTACAGGACCCAGACCTGCGGGTCGGGCAGCATCGCGTTGATCATGAGTGCGGCGGACGTGACCAGCAAGCCCAGTTCACTCAGCCAGATGATCCGGCGCCGATCTAGCGCGTCGGCGATGGCGCCGCCCCAGAGGCCGCAGACCACCATCGGCACGAACTCCGCCAGACTCACGAGGCCGACCGCCAGATAGGAGTCCGTCAGCTCCTTCATCTGGTACGGCACCGCGACCATGGAGATCATCGTGCCGAACATCGTGATGACGCCGGACCCGAAGAGCAGCCGGTAGTCGCGCGAATCACGCAGCGGGCTCAGATCCAGCGAAAGGTGACGGAGAAGACGTCTGACAGCAGCAAGCACGAGTCTAGATTGTCCGGCCAAGGTGACGCCTGGGGCAAATGAATTCCGGCGCGTGCCGCTTGGTCCTGGGTGGCGGCTTGCGTGCTGGTGGGGGCATGTCCTCGCGGCAGTCCATCACGTTCCAGGTGCGGCGGAACGGGTGCTGCACGGGATGGTGGGCACTTCGGGAACTGCGGTCAGGTGGCGGGTGCTTGGCGATCTGCGGTCGGATGGTGGGCGGTTCGTGAGCTGCGGTCGGTTGTGGCGCCTGGTGAACTGCGGTCGGGTGGCGGGTACATCGCGAATCGCGGGTCGGTCGTGGGAGTCTCGGGAATTGAGGTCAGTCTGTGGGCACCTCGTGAACAGCAGTGCGGGGTGGTCGAATGGAGTGGTCGTCGGTCGTCGGTCGCCGGGATCGTCGGCGCCTTGGGAACTGCGTCAGGTGGTGGGTGCTTGGCGATCTGCGGTGGGATGGCGGGCGGTTTGTGACTTGAGGTCGGTCGTGGGTGCCTGGTGAGCTGCGGTTAGGTGGCGGATACCTCGTGAACTGCGGTCAATTTGTGGGCACGTCGGGAACCGCAGTGCGGGGTGGTCAGACGGCGGGGACCTTGGGGATTTGGGTCAGAAGGTGGCGATGGGGTTGATGGGGCTGCCGGAGGTGCCGGCGAAGCGGATCGGTACGACCGCGAGTTGGAAGTCCCACTGGCCGAGCTCGGCGGCCGTCGCCGCGCAGGCCTCCAGGTCGCAGTTGTTGAGCAGCCACAGGCCCATCGCGACGAGGCCGACGGCGTGCACCGGCATCAGCACGTCGTCGTACCCGGACGGCTGAACCTCCTGCGGGGTGTCGGCGCCGATCAGCGCTACCTCGCGCTCCTGGAGCCACGGCAGGCACGACGCGTGCCAGCCGGTCTGGGTGAAACCGGCGGGCGCGGCGGCCTCGTGCCGGGCGCGGCCGTGGCCGGTCCGCAGGAGGACCGCGTCGCCGGAGCGCACCCGTACACCCTGGCGACGTTCGGCCTCCTCGATATCGTCGGGGAAGACCCCTTCGCCCGGTTCGAGCCACGGCACGCCCCGCACGGCCGCGATGTCCAGCAGGACGCCGCGCGTGACGATCCCGTTCGCCGCCGCCGTGACGGCCGCCCACGCCGATCCCGTCGCGGTGTCGACCAGCGAGTGCGGGCGCCCGTTGTACATGGCGCCGTCCCAGAAGAGGTGGCACGGCGAGTCGATGTGGGTGATCGTGTTGCCGTGGAAGGTGAGGCCGAGCCGTTCGGACGAGAAGCCCCAGCGTCGATCCTTGTGGAACGCCGCCACCGGCATGTTCTCGGCGCCCGGCATGTCGGCGGCGCACGGGCACGACGTCGTCGACCGCTCCATCTCCTCGGGTACGGCGATCTCCCACGCGCACGACACGCTCCTGCCGTGACGCACGGCCTGTGCCGCCGCCTGTCGGACGTCGTCGGTGATGTGGTTCAGGGTGCCGCGCTCGTCGTCCTCGCCCCATCGGCCCCAGTTGGACAGCGTGTCGAAGTAGCCGAGTACGTCGGCCTGGGTAGGCATCGGTCGCTCTGCCGTCATCTCAGCGTCGACTCCTTCGGTCACGTGGTTCGAGGCACCGCAGGCAGAGTATCCCGATCTCTTCTTCGAGATCCGACTGATCTTGTATGTCGGGGCTGGAGAGATGGTGTGAGCCGGCCCTGCCATCCGGAATTCGAGCCGTGCCGGGGGAGTCTCTGCTTCGGGTCGGCCGTCCTCTTCGGGTCGACGTCCTTGTTGGGTGGTCGTCCTTTTCGTGCAGTCGTCCTTTCTGGGGATCGTCCCCTTCCAGGCGGTCGTCAGCTTTCGGGCCGTTCTTGCCGGTGACTGACTCTTGAGGCCGTCCTCTTGAGGGAGTCCTCCTCGGGTGGCCGTTCGTTTCCGGCTGGCCGTCCTATTCCGGGGGATCGTTCCGTTCTCGGGTGGTCCCTTCCCGGGCTTGGCCCAGAGCTTCAGGGAGGCCGTGCTCTTCGAGGGGCCGTTGTCTTTCGGGCGGCCGGCCCCCATTCCCGGGATTGTCCCCATTTGCTCGGGCGGGTCTGTTCCTGGGGCTTGGGCCAGAAGTCCCTCGGAAGGTCGTCTTCTTCGGGGAGCCGTCGTCTACGGGGCCGTTCCTTCCGGTGACCGTCTTCTTGCGCCCGTCCCTCTTGCGCCCGTCCCTCTTGGGTTCGTCCCTCTTGGCCTGTCCTCTTCCGGATGGCCGTCGCATTGCGGGGGAACGTCCCTTTTCCGGGCGGGCCGGTCCCGGTGGGCGGGTCTTTTGCGTGGCTTTGTCCAGAGGCTCCCCCGGGAGGTTGTCCCGGGGGAGCCTCTGTTCCTGAGGTCAGGAGGGGACCTTGTCCAGGAAGCCGAGGACCTTGCGGATGCGGCCGTCTTCGGCCAGTTCGGCCACGTCGAAGCCGACGGCGACCGGCTCCCCGCCCTCCGGGCCCAGGTGCCAGGTGAAACGGGCGATGTGGTGGTGGGCGTCGTACCCCTCGCCCGGGGAGAAGACCAGGCCGGGGAACATGCCCTGTGCGGCCTCGATCACCGCGGCGATGCCGGCGTGGCCGGTGACGTCCGCGAGGGGGTCGGTGTAGGTGGCGTCCTTGGTCCAGAGCTCGGCCACGGCCTTGGCTCGGGCCTCGGGGTCGGTCTGGTTCCAGCAGTCGATGTAGCGGTCGATGAGGGTCATGGTGTGTCTCCCGTACTAGTTGGTGCGGCTCTTGCGCAGGCCGGTGATCTGGAGCTCGGCGAACCCGGCCACCACCAGGGCCTGGGCGATGGCCCAGACGGCGCCCACCGTGGTGAAGCCGGCCGCGCCGGTGACGACGGCCGCGACGCTGCCCAGGGTCCAGATGGCGTTCGCGGCGATCACCGCCTTGGTGGCGACGGGGCTGATCGTGCGGCGGCCGGCCACGAGGGCGACGGCGGCGCCGTACGCGAGCAGGAAGCCGCCGATCGCACGCAGCAGGCCGGCGTCCGGGCCGAGCAGGGTGCTCACCGGGTCGGCGAACGCGAGGTAGATCAGCCCGTTGCCGCCGGTGACGACGGCGTCGGCGGTCAGCGCGAGGCGCAGGAACTTCATCCGGTCGGTGGTGACGGGCACGGCGGTCATCTCGGGCTCCTTCATCGGCCTCAGTGCGAACACCTGAAAGATGTCAGGGCGGGGGTAGGGGCCGCGATTACGCCTCAGGTAAGCGATGGTGTCGACGTACGGATTGACCAGGGCAAAGGCGAGAACTATGACCCCTGTCACAAGGGGGAGGGGTGGGGGCGCTGCCGGGGCTTGCCGGGGTGATGTCCGACGGCGCTTTCCGCCCGGCGGCCGGGGAGAATCGCCGCCGGTGGGGTTGAGCGGACCGGGTGCCGGGAGCGCTGGACCGAGTGCGCCGGGTGGGCCGGGTGCTGGCGTAACGCGTGCCTGTCAGGTGACGGGATGCGCTGGCTCGCCCGCCCCAGGAGTGGGTTATGGCGCGAGTGGCCGGGTGCGCTGGTCAAGCGTGCTGCCGGGCGCGGTGGGTGCCGGATGTGCTCCTGGCGGCTGTGTGCTGGTGTACTCGCGCGTGCGTGGGCCTGGTGCCGGTATGGCGGGCGTCTGGTATGGGTGCGGTGGGTACCGGCCGGGTGGCGGTGCGCGTGCTCGTGTGGCGCGTGCGTGGGTCCGGTGCGGTGCTGGTGTGGCGCGCGTCTGGCGAGGGGGACGGGTGCTCAGCGCGCTGGGTGGCGGCTGTGCCCGTGTCGCGCCTGGGTGGGGCGCTGGGAACGGATGCGCTGGTATGCAGAGTGTCGGGTGCGCGTGCAGGAGTGCGGAGCGATGGAGTGTGGCGAGGTGCTGGGCTCGGAGCAAGCGCAACAGCAGCACACTGACCGCCGGCTGATGGTGTGATCGACGCTGGGGGTGCGGGGGTGCGGGGGTGCGGAGGTGGCCTGCGTCTGGTGTTGAGGGTGGTGGTGCTTGAGCTTGCTCTGGTTTGACGGATGCCATCGTGGTGGTCAGGCCAGCGGCGGCGGCTTCGTGGGTGGCCGGGTTGCGGTGGCTCAGGCTGCTGCGTGGGCCGTGCAGGGCTCAGTTGTGTTGGCCTGGTCCCGTTGCCGTTGCCGTTGCCGTTGCCGTTGCCGTCGGTGAGGGTGCGCGATGGCGGGTGGGTGGACGACGGCCGCCACGGCGGGGGGCCGTGGCGGCCGGGCTGGCTGCGCGGGATTGTGTGAGGCGGGGTGCGGCTGGTGGGCTGGAGCTTCTGGGTGGGTCGGCTGGTGGGTCGAGGGCTTGGGTGGGTTAGGTGCCCAGGACTTCGCGGCGGAGGTGGGTTTTGAGGATTTTGCCGCCGGGGTTGCGGGGGAGTTCGGCGTCGCGGAACCAGAAATGGGCGGGGATCTTGAACTTGGCGATGCGGTCCGTGAGGAAGGTTCGGAGTTCGTCCGGGGTGACCGAGGCGCCGGGGGCTGTGCGGATGACCGCTCCTACCTCCTCGCCCAGCTCGTCGTGTGGGACGCCGATCACGGCGGCGTCGTCCACTGCCGGGTGTTCGAAGAGGGCGGCCTCGACCTCGGCGCAGTAGACGTTCTCGCCGCCCCTGATCACCATGTCCTTGGCCCGGTCCACGATGTAGACGAAGCCCTCTTCGTCCATCTTGGCCAGGTCGCCGGTGTGCAGCCAGCCGCCGACGAAGGTCTGCGCGGTCGCCTCCGGCTTGTTCCAGTAGCCGAGGATGACGTTCGGGCCGCGGACGCACAGCTCGCCGACCTCGCCGGGCGGCAGTTCGGCGCCCAGGGGGTCGACCACGCGCACGTCCACCACGGGGGAGGGGCGGCCGATGCTGTCGGGCCTGGCGTGGTAGTCGGCGCCGCCGTTGCCGATGGCCAGGGCGGTGGTCTCGGTCATGCCGTAGCCGTTGGAGGGGGCGCGGTCGGGGAGGTTCGTGGTGATGCGTTCGAGGAGCTTGGGCGGGGCGGGAGCGCCGCCGTAGCCGAGGGTGGTGAGGGACGACAGGTCGTACTTGCCGAAGTCGGGGTGGGACATGAGCTGCCAGGCGTTGGTGGGCACGCCGATCATCGCGGAGACCCGCTCGCGCTCGATGAGGCGCAGCGCCTGCTCGGGGTCCCACTTGTACATCAGGACCAGGCCGCCGCCGCTGAACATGGTGGTGGTCATGGCCGAGAAGCAGCCGGTGACGTGGAAGAGCGGGACGGTCAGCAGGGTGATCCGGCGCGTGCCGGCCGCCGCGGCGACGTCCTTGCCGGACAGGGCGACCGCGCGCATCAGCCCGTACGCGACCGTCATGGGGGACTGGCCGAGGTTGCGGTGGCTGCCCAGGGCGCCCTTGGGGTGGCCTGTCGTACCCGAGGTGTAGAAGATCGTGGCCGGGTCGTCGGGGAGGAGTTCGACGTCGGGGAGTTTCACGTCGGCGGTGACCTCGCCCAGGACGTCCTCGAACGTGCGCGCCCCCGCCGGCGCCTCGCCCCGGGTGACGATCAGCGGCACGCCCGTCGAGGCCAGCCTGAGCGCGCGCTCTCCGTCCGCGATCAGCACCTTGGCGCCGGAGTCGCTCACGCCGTAGGCCAGCTCGGCCTCCGTCCACCAGGCGTTGAGCGGTACGGCGATGGCTCCCGCGGCCAGCACGGCCGAGAACGAGATCACCCACTCCGGATAGTTGCGCATCGCCACGGCCACCCGGTCGCCCTTGCCCACGCCGTACTCCTCGACCAGGCGGCCCGCCAGGGTGGCGGCGCGGCGGAAGTGGTCCTCGAACGTGATGTGCTCGTCCTCGTACACGAGGAAGACCTTCTCGCCGTGGAACCTGCTCATCTCCAGCAGCGCCCGGAAGTGCGCCGGCGCGTGCTTCCAGGTGCGTACGCCGGTGTCGCCGATCTCCTGCATCTCGAACAGCTGGCCGGGACCGGTGAGCTGAGCCTGGACCTGGGCGTGCGAAAGAGACATACCGCAGAACTCCCGCAATGGACGATTATTCCGGATAATTCACAGTACCGACCGGTAGGTACGTGGCGCTAGATACGCGTGTCGCGCTCAACGGGGCATGAAAGTTTCATGGCAAAGCCGATAGTTTCTGTGCGCCATCTGCTGCTTTGGCGCGGTGGTCAGTGCGCTGTTGACCGCTGATAGGCAGATCAATACCGTCGGCGATGCGGTCTGACTCAGGCCGAAACTTTCGGAATCGAGTGCCTGCCTCCGGAGGTAGATGCCCGTGCATTCGTCCTCGCTCCCCAGAGTCCTCGCCTTGGTGGGGATGCTCGCCGCCTTCCTCCTGCCCGCCACCGCGGCCGAAGCGTCGGCGCCCCTGCGCACGCACGCCGCCGCGCGGGGCAAGTTCATCGGCGCGGCGCTCGCCACCAGTCCGCTGTCCGGCGAGAGCTCCTACCGCAACATCGCGGCCACCGAGTTCAACCAGGTGACCGCCGAGAACGCGATGAAGTGGGACTCCACCGAGCCCAGCCAGGGCCAGTTCAACTTCTCCGGCGCCGACGCCATCGTCAACTTCGCCACGCAGAACAGCCAGCAGGTCCACGGCCACACGCTGGTCTGGCACCAGCAGACGCCCGGCTGGGTGCAGGGCCTCGGCGCCAGTGCCATGCGCACGGCGATCCAGAACCACATCAGCGGGGTCGTCGGCCGATACGCCGACAACCCGGCCGTGGTGTCCTGGGACGTGGTGAACGAGGTCTTCGACGACAACGGCAACATGCGCACCTCGTTCTGGTACAACACCCTGGGCCAGAGCTACATCGCCGACGCCTTCCGCGCCGCCCGCGCCGCCGACTCCAACGCCCGGCTGTGCATCAACGACTACAACGTCGAGGGCATCAACGCCAAGAGCACCGCGATGTACAACCTGGTCTCGTCGCTGCGCCAGCAGGGCGTCCCGGTGGACTGCGTGGGCTTCCAGGGTCACCTCGCGATCCAGTACGGCTTCCCGAACGACCTGCAGCAGAACCTGCAGCGCTTCGCCGACCTCGGCGTGCAGGTCCGGATCACCGAGCTGGACATCCGCATGCAGATGCCCAGGAACAGCAGCAAGGACAGCACGCAGGCCACCTACTACCGCAACGTGGTCAACGCCTGCAACGCGGTCACCGCCTGCGCCGGGGTGACGATCTGGGGCTTCACCGACAAGTACTCGTGGGTGCCGGACACGTTCTCCGGTGAGGGCGCCGCGCTGATCTACGACGAGAGCTACCAGCAGAAGCCCGCCTACACCGCCGTGCACGACGCGCTGGCGGGCGGCACCTCCACCGACACCACGCCGCCGAGCGCGCCGGGCACGCCGGCGTCGAGCAACGTCACCTCCAACTCGGCCACGCTGACGTGGGCCGCCTCGACCGACAGCGGCGGCAGCGGGCTGGCCGGGTACGACGTCTACCGCGAGCAGGGGACGAACGACACGCTGCTCGGGCGGAGCACCACCGCCTCGATCAACCTGACCGGGCTGACCCCGAGCACGAAGTACCAGGTCTACGTGCGGGCGCGGGACGGGGCCGGGAACGTCTCCGGCAACTCAGCGGCGGCCACGTTCACCACCACGACGGGCCCCGTCGGCGGCGCCTGCACGGCCACGCCGACCGTGCAGACCCAGTGGAACACCGGCTACGTCGTGCAGCCCGTGACGGTGACCAACGGCGGCTCGTCCGCGATCACCGGCTGGACCGTCACCTTCACCCTGCCATCGGGCCACACCCTGACCGGATCGTGGAACGCCGCCGTGACCGTCAGCGGCCAGAACGTGACGGCCAGGAACGCGAACTACAACGGCAACCTGGGTGCCGGGGCGAGCACCAGCTTCGGCTTCCAGGTCAGCCGGCCGAGTGGCGACACGCAGACGCCCTCGAGCTACACCTGCGCATGAGCGGGGATCCCTCGGGGTGGGCCTGCCCGCCTGCCCGCCCGGCATGTGGTGACCACCCCGGGGGATCCTCTCGATCAACGAACGGCGATGAACCGCGACAAGCCGGCGAGCCGCGGCGACGAACGGCCGGGGTCACGGGTCCAGGGTGATCCCCTCGCGGCGGAGGTCCTCCACGATCCCGTCCACCAGGCGGGTGGCGACCGTGTGGCGCAGGCGTCCCTCCTCGCGCAGCTCACGCACGGCCGGCACGGGATCCGGGTCGGCGAACAGCCGCTCGTCGGCGTAGTCCACCGGCCGCCCCGTCGGGTCGACGGTCCACCAGGACGCCTCCATCGCGATGCCGTTGGGGTCGCTGAAGTAGATCGAGCGCAGGAAGCCGTGGTCGATGACGTCGGTGACCTCGCAGCCGTGCGCCTTGAGCCGGTCGCGCAGCCGGTTGAGCGCGTCCTCGTCCGGCAGGTGCAGCGCCAGGTGGTCGAACTGGGCCGCCTTCGCGTACGGGACGCCCGCCGGCTTGGCGAAACTGTCGAGGTCCTGGTCGGTGTACTCGAAGAAGGCGACGGTGTTGCCCGTGCCGACCTCGAAGAAGTAGTGCTTGAACGCGGGGACGGCGAGGGTGGTGACGAGGCGGGCATCGAGCACGCCGTGCCAGAAGCGCACGGTCGCGTCCATGTCCGCGGTCACGAGGGCGAGATGGTGCACACCACGCCAGTGCACCGTTTCCGGGGTCGCAGCCATGCCCCAAACGTACGCCTTTCAACTACTCCCGGTAAGAGCCGCGGACTGACATCTAAACCGTTTTAGCGGGCGCGGCTGTGCTGCCCCTGATGACGAGGCGGGGCGTGGCGGTCTTGACGTTCCTGCGGGTGCCGGGGTCGGCGATCACCTCCAGCAGGACCTCGGCCACCTGCCCGCCGAGCGCGAACGTGTCGCGCGACAGCGAGGTGATGGCCGGATGGGTCACCCGGGTCAGCACGGAGTCGTCGAAGGCCACGATGGACAGCTCGTCCGGCACGCGCACGCCCATCTCCATCGCCACGCCCAGCCCGGCCAGGGCCATCACGTCGCTGTCGTACACGATGGCGGTCGGCCGGGTGGCCCCGGCCGCCGCTCTCGCCCGGCCGCGTGAGAGCAGCGTCCGCGTCGCCGCCGCGCCCTCGGCGTCGCTGAAGTCGGTGGGCAGGGACACCGCGCCGGTCAGGCCGAGCCGCCCGGCCGAGTCGCGCAGCGCGCGGATGCGCCGCTGGGTGTGCCGGAACCCGGGCAGGCCCGCGACGTGCCCGATCCGCCGGTGCCCGAGCGCGGCCAGGTAGTCGACGACCGACAGCATCGCCTCCCTGTCGTCGGCCCACACGCTGGACAGCGGTCCGGGCCCGCCCGACCCGCCGAGCACCACGGCCGGCGCGCCCAGCTCCTCCAGCGCCGCCGGGCGCGGATCGCGGACCTGCGGGTCGACCAGGATGAACCCGTCCACCCGGTGCGCCGACGTCCACTCGCGGTAGACCTCGACCTCGGCCGCGGAGTCCTCGACGACGAGCAGGTGCATGGCCACCTGCTGGCGCGACAGCCGGGCCTGCAGCCCCGACAGGAGCTGGGCGAAGAACGGCTCCACGCCCAGCGTGCTGGCCGGCCGGGCGATGACCAGCCCGACGGCCTCCGCCCTGGCGCCGCCGAGCGCCCTGGCGGCGCTGTGGGGGCGCCAGTTCATCTCCCTGGCCGCCTCCAGGATGCGCGCCCTGGTCGCCTCGCTGACGCCGGGACGGCCGTTCAGCGCGAACGACACCGCGCCCTTGGACACCCCCACCCGCCGGGCGATGTCGGCGATCGTCGGTCGGGCCAACGCGCGCTCCTCGGTCTCGTGGCCGGCTATTGACAGCGGAGTCTAGCCCGGTAATAGTCCGGCAACTAGAGCGGTTTAGTGCCCGAAGGAGAGCGCGATGCGAAGGTACTGGGCAGGACTGGCCTTACTGGTCGTCACGATCGCGGGCTGCGGGCTCGGCGGAGCCGCGGAGGAGGAACCCGCCCCGAGCGCGGGCGGCGCGGTGAAGGGCAAGGTGAGCCTGCAGACGTGGGCACTGAAGCCGAAGTTCACCGACTACGTCCAGGGCGTCATCGACGGCTTCGAGAAGCGGTATCCGGGCACCGAGGTCGAATGGCTCGACCAGCCGGCCGAGGGCTACTCCGACAAGGTCCTCACCCAGGCGGCCGGCGGCACCCTGCCCGACGTGGTCAATCTGCCGCCCGACTTCGCCGTCCCGCTGATCAGGCAGGGCATCCTGCTGGACGTCGCCCAGGCCGATCAGAAGCTGGCCGCCGAGTACGTCCCCGGCGCCCTCGACGCCTACCGCTACCCGGGCGTCCAGGGCGCGTACGGCTACCCGTGGTACCTCAACACCGACGTCAACTACTGGAACACCGAGCTGCTCAAGAAGAACGGGCTCGACCCCGAGAAGTTGCCGGCGAGCCTGGACGAGCTCATCGCCCAGGCCAGGACGCTCAAGGAGAAGTCGGGCGGCAAGGTCTTCCTGATGAGCCGCCGCCCCGAGCTGGGCGACCTGACGAACGCGGGCGTGCCCATCATGTCGCCCGACGGCGCCCGCTTCACCTTCAACACCCCTGAGGCGGTGGCGCTGCTCGACAAGTACCGCGACGCGTTCAAGGAGGGCCTGCTGCCCCGCGACGTGCTCACCGACACCTACGCGGGCAACGCCAAGCTCTTCAACGAGGGCACGGTCGCCTGGACGACCGGCGGCGGCAACTACATCACGAGCCTGGCCACCGACAACCCGACCTTGGCGCCCAAGGTCGTGCCGTCGAAGGCGATGGGCACGCCGCCCCTCTATGTGCAGGGCCTGTCGATCTCCAAGGCGACGAAGAACGCGCCCGCCGCGCTCGCCCTGGCCCGCTGGGTCACCAGCGCCGAGAACCAGGCCGCGTTCGCCCGTCTGGTGAACATCTTCCCCAGCACCGTCGCCTCGGCGAACGATCCGTTCTTCAGCAAGAGCGACGGCAGCAACTCGGGCGACGCCAAGGTGATCGCGTTCGAGTCGCTGGCCGAGGCGAAGGTGCTGGAGCCCGTCCAGGTCACCGAGGCGATGAAGAAGCTGGTCAGGCAGCAGTTCTCGCTGGCCGTCAGCGGCGAGGCGACGTCGCGGGAGGCGCTGGACGCCGCCGTGGCCAAGTGCGACGAGCTGCTGAAGAGCTGATGACCCATCACCGCTGGTTCACGCCGTGGGTGCTGGTGGCGCCCGCGGCGGTCTGGTTGTTCGTGTTCTCGGTGTGGCCGGCGATCAACACGGTGGTGCTGGCGTTCACCAACGCCAAGCCGCTGGGCGGCGGCCACTTCACCGGCCTGGCCAACTTCGAGCGCGCGCTGAGCGACGCCCAGCTCGTGGACGCGCTGGTCAACAGCATCGTGTTCATGCTGGTCTGCCTGCCGCTGCTGACCATGCTGCCGCTGCTGATCGCGATCCTGGTGGAGAAGAAGCTGCCCGGCATCACGTTCTTCCGCACGGCCTTCTACACCCCCGTGGTGGCCTCGGCCGTGGTGGTGGCGCTGATCTGGGGCTGGCTGCTGGACGATCGCGGCCTGATCAACGGCCTGGCGCAGGGGCTGGGCGTGGTGACGACGCCGGTGCCGTTCCTGACCGAGCGGTGGCTGCTGCTGTTCAGCGCGATCAGCCTGACCGTCTGGAAGGGCCTCGGCTACTACATGATCATCTACCTGTCGGCGCTCGGGAACGTCCGGCGCGAGCTGCACGAGGCCGCCGCCGTGGACGGCGCGGGCCCGGTGCGCCGCTTCTGGAGCGTCACCGTGCCCGGCGTGCGCAACACGATGCTGCTGGTCTCGGTGCTGGTGTCGGTCTCGGCCCTGCGCGTGTTCTCCGAGCTGTACGTGCTCTCGAACGGCACCGGCGGCCCCGGCGGCCGGGACATGTCGCTGGTGATGCTCATCCAGCTCTACGGCCGCGGCTTCACCGGCCATCTCGGTTACGCCTCCGCGCTCAGCCTGCTGCTGCTCGTCGTCACGCTCGGGCCGATGCTGGCGCTGCTGCGGCTCAACAGGAAGGCGGCCTGACATCACCGGAGTCACCGCCCGCGAGAAGGCGCTGCGTTACGTCCTGCTCCTGCTCGTGCTGGTCATCACCGTCTCCCCGTTCCTGTGGCAGCTGTCCACCTCGCTCAAGAGCCTCCAGGAGGACATCTACACCGGCACGCCGAGCTTCTGGCCCGAACGGCCGACGCTGTCCAACTACGCCGAGGTCGCCGAGACCATCCCGGTCTGGTCCTACGCGGTCAACTCGCTGATCGTGGCCGCCATCGTGGTGGCGGGCAACGCCGCGGGGGCCACGCTCGCCGGGTTCGCCCTGGCCAAGCTCCGCTTCAGGGGCGTGAAGCTGCTGCTCGGGCTGTTCCTGGCGACGCTCGTGCTGCCCGCCGAGGTGACCATCATCTCCCAGTACGTCACCGTCCGCTCCCTCGGTCTGGCCGACACCCTCCTGGGGGTGGCGTTGCCCGGCGCGATCGGGATGCTTAACGTGCTGTTGATGCGTACCGCGTTTCAGGCGATTCCTCCCGAAATGGACGAAGCCGCGATCATCGACGGGGCGACGGCGTGGCAGCGGCTGCGTCACGTCGGCCTGCCGAACGTGCGTGGCATGCTCAGCGTGGTCACGATCTTCGCGTTCATCGGCGCATGGGACGACTTCCTGTGGCCGCTGATCGTCCTGACCGACCCCGACAACTACACACTCACCGTCGGCCTGCAGTATTTGAACGGCACGTTCAGCGCCAACCCGCGCCTGATCGCCGCGGGGACGATGATCTCGTTCCTGCCGATCGTGATCGTGTTCGCCGTGCTCCAGCGCTTCTTCTTCAAGGGCGTGGAGGAAGGCGCCATCAAAGGCTGATAAATCACCATCTGCGGAGAGGTTTTTCCTGATGCATGACGACCGTGCCCTGGTCGAAGCCCGTCTGAAGCGTGTCCTTGACGAGCGGATCCGCCCGGCGATCTATCCCGAGTCCGTACCGCTGGAGATCTCCGTGTGGCACGCGCCCGGCGAGCCCGTCCCGGTGGCGGAGGGCCTGGCCGCGACGCCCGGCCCGATCGCGGTCGGAGACCCGTGGGGCCCGCCGTGGAGCACGAGCTGGTTCACCGTGACCGGCACCGTGCCGCGGGAGTGGAGCGGGAAGATCGTGGAGGCGATCCTGGACCTGGGCTTCGACCCGGGGAAGGTCGGCTTCCAGTGTGAGGGCCTGGTCTACCGCCCCGACGGCACGCCGGTGAAGTCGCTCAACCCGCGCACGCCGTGGGTGCGGATCGGCTCTCCGGCCGGCGGTGGCGAGGAGGTGCGCCTGCACATCGAGGCCGCCTCCAACCCGGTCATCCTCGACTACCACCCCTTCCTGCCGACCCAGCTGGGCGACAAGGAGACGGCCGGCTCCGACCCGCTCTACCGGCTGGGCCGGATGGAGCTGGCCGTCTTCGACAAGACGGTATGGGAGCTGGTCATGGACCTGGAGGTGCTGGGCGAGCTCATGCTGGAGCTGCCCGCCGACAGCGGCCGGCGTCTCGAGATCCTGCGCGCGGTGAACCGGGCCCTGGACGCGGTCGACCTTCAGGACGTGGGCGGCAGCGCGGAGGCCGCCAGGGCCGAGCTGACCGGGGTGCTGTCGTCGCCCGCGGTGCCGTCCGCGCACCGGGTCACCGCCGTCGGGCACGCCCACATCGACTCGGCCTGGCTGTGGCCGCTGCGCGAGACCGTGCGCAAGGTGGCCCGCACCGCCTCCAACATGACCGCGCTGCTGGAGGACGAGCCCGACTTCGTCTTCGCCATGTCACAGGCGCAGCAGTGGGCCTGGATCAAGGAGCACCGGCCCGAGGTGTGGGCGAAGGTGACCAAGGCGGTGGCGGCCGGGCGGTTCGTCCCGACGGGCGGCATGTGGGTGGAGTCCGACACGAACATGCCCGGCTCCGAGGCCATGGCCAGGCAGTTCGTGCACGGCAAGCGGTTCTTCATCGACGAGTTCGGGGTGGACAACGAGGAGGTGTGGCTGCCGGACACGTTCGGGTTCGCCGCCGGCCTGCCGCAGATCATCAAGGCGGCGGGGGCGAAGCGGCTGCTCACGCAGAAGATCTCGTGGAGCCAGACGAACACGTTCCCGCACCACACGTTCCTGTGGGAGGGCATCGACGGCACCCGCGTCTTCACCCACTTCCCGCCGGTCGACACCTACAACTGCTCGATGACCGGCCGCGAGCTCGCCCACGCCGCGCGCAACTTCAAGGACAAGGGCGTGGCCCGCCACTCCCTGGCCCCGACCGGGTACGGCGACGGCGGCGGCGGCACGACGCGGGAGATGGTGGCCAAGGCGGCCAGGGTCCGCGACCTGGAGGGCTCGCCCCGGGTCGAGTGGAACACGCCCGACCACTTCTTCGCCGCGGCCGAGGCCGAGTACCCGAACCCGCCGGTGTGGGTCGGCGAGCTCTACCTGGAGCTGCACCGGGCCACGCTGACCAGCCAGGCCAAGACCAAGCAGGGCAACCGGCGCAGCGAGGCGCTGCTGCGCGAGGCCGAGCTGTGGGCGGCCACGGCGGCCGTGCGCGCCGGGGCCGAGTATCCCTACCAGGCGCTGGACCGGATCTGGAAGACGGTGCTGCTGCACCAGTTCCACGACATCCTGCCGGGGTCGTCGATCGCGTGGGTGCACCGGGAGGCGCGCAGGACGTACGAGCTGGTGGCGGAGGAGCTCAACGCGATCATCGACGGCGCCCAGCGGGCCCTGGCGGGCGATGCGGCGGGTGATGCGTCCCGTGGCACCCTGGTCTTCAACGGCGCCCCGCACGCCCGCGCCGGCGTCCCGGCGGGCGGCGCCGCGCCGGCGGCCACGGGAGCGGGCACCGAGGCGCGGTCCCGCGAGGGCGGCGGCTACGTCCTGGCCGACGACCGGCTCCAGGTGGAGATCGACGGCCGCGGGCTGGTCGTCTCGGCCGTCGACCGCAGCAGCGGCAGGGAGACGGTCCCCCAGGGCCGTCCGGCCAACCTGCTGCAGCTCCACCCCGACTTCCCCAACAAGTGGGACGCCTGGGACGTGGACGAGTTCTACCGCAACACCGGCACCGACCTCACCGACGCCGACGAGGTGCGCCTCGACGGGGACGCGGTCGTGGTCAGGCGCTCGTTCGGCGACTCGTCGGTGACCCAGCGGCTCACGCTCGTCCAAGGGCGGCTGGAGATCGAGACGGAGGTCGACTGGCACGAGCGGGAGAAGTTCCTCAAGCTGGCCTTCCCGCTGGACGTGCGCGCCGACCGGTACGCCTCCGAGAGCCAGTTCGGCCACGTCTACCGCGCCACCCACACCAACACGAGCTGGGAGGCGGCCAAGTTCGAGGCGTGCAACCACCGCTTCGTGCACCTGGAGGAGCCCGGTTGGGGCGTGGCCCTGGTCAACGACTCCACCTACGGCCACGACGTCACCCGCGACGTGGACGAGACGGGCACGACGACGACGCTGCGCGCCTCGCTGCTGCGCGCCCCGCGCTTCCCCGACCCGGAGACCGACCAGGGCGTGCACCGGTTCCGTCACGCGCTCGTCCCCGGCGCGACGATCGGCGACGCGGTGCGTGAGGGCTGGTTCATCAACCAGCCCGAGCGCAGGGTGCCCGGCGGCGCCGAGGTCGCGCCGCTGGTCCGGGTGGACGACGACGCCGTCGTGGTGAGCGCGGTCAAGCTGGCCGACGACGGGAGCGGCGACGTGGTCGTCCGCTTCCACGAGTCCACCGGCGGCCGCGCGGCCACCACGCTGCGGGCCGGCTTCCCCGTGGCGGAGGTCGTCACCACCGACCTGCTGGAGCGGCCGACCGGCGAGCCGCAGCGCCCCGGGGACGCCATCCCCGTGACGCTGCGGCCGTTCGAGCTGGTCACGCTGCGGATCAAGCGCGCGTAGCACCCGCTACTCGCGTACGCTGCCCTCCGTGAGTCCGGCGCGCCAGAACCGCTGCAGCGCGCCGGACAGCACGATCAGCGGGATCACCGACACCGGCGAGCCCGGTCTCCAGCGCGTCGACCAGGGTGCTCCTGCCGCTGAGCGCGTCCTCGACGCGGTCACTGAGGATCTTGACCGTGTCGTCGAACGCCGGCCACCACACCCAGCCCTTGGGCACCTGGTTGGAGGAGGCGGTGCACAGCCCGGCCGTCCGCTGCCCGCCGAGGAACGCCGACGGCTTGGTCAGCTGCGGGTCGGACATGCCGGAGACGGCCGCGGGCCGGCCGTAGCCGCTCTTGGTCAGCGTCTCGACGCTGCCCGGGTCGCGCTTGATCCACAGCGCGAAGTCCACCGCCTCGCGCGGGTGCTCGCATCTGATGTCCCACTTCTTCAGCAAGTCCTCCCGGTAGTAGAGCGCCATGGGCCCGGTCGCCTGCGGCACCGCGTAGGTGCCGCCCTCGCGGCCAGGACGAGGAGAGGGACCCTCAGCCGATGTGGCCGAGTTTTCCTAAAATATGATTTATCACCGTCGGGTTGTCGGAGGGAGCGGCGATTTCGCGGGCACGGGGCAGCTTGACCCCGTCGAGCTGGGCCGGCGCTACGACACCAGCCACACGGTGGTCAGGGATCGCCGCGGCGCTGTCGGCCCGTGACCGGCTCGTGCACTCGGCAGGGGAGCGGCGGGGCTTCGGGGCGACGCACCGCGCCGTGCTGGACGCCGTACGCGAGGGTGATCCCGACGCGGCCGAGACGGCCATGCGGGACCTGCTGGCGCAGGCCGGGCGGGACGAGGCCGCACTCTAGCCTCGGCCGCCGAAAGCCGCCGAAAGCCGCCGAAAGCCGCCGAAAGCCGCCGAAAGCCGCCGAAAGCCGCCGGAGCCGCCGGAAGCCGCCGAGCGGGCTCAGCCGCTGAGCAGGGTGCCCAGGCGGGGTGCGTACGTGGCGTGGAAGACCAGCGACGCGGCGCCGATCGCGGCGGCGTCGGCCGCGATCGGCGAGGTCTCCACCCGGACCGGATGCAGCCGCCGGGCCAGCGAGCGGCTCGACACCGCCCGCGCGATCACCTCGCGGTAGATCTCCCCGACCTCCCGCAGCGCGGGCCCGCCCAGCACGAGCAGGTCGATGTCCAGCAGGTTGACCACGCTGACGGCGGCGTCGGCCAGCCGTTCCGCCACCCGTTCGATCACCCGGAGGGCGGCCGGCTCGCCGCTCGCCGCCGCCGCGCAGATGGCGGCGTGGTCGCGCAGGCCGCCCATGGCCGCCTCGATGGCGCTCGGGCAGCACACGGCCTCCACGCACCCCCGGTTGCCGCAGTAGCACCCGGGGCCCTGCGGGTCGACCGTCATGTGCCCGAACTCGGCCGCGTTCAGCGACCTGCCCCGGTAGACCTGGTTGTCCAGGAAGAGCCCGCCGCCGATGCCGGTGCCCAGGTAGAGGTAGGCGAAGCTGGGCGTGGAGCGGGCGATGCCGGCCCACCGCTCGCCGATCGCCGCCGCCGTGGCGTCGTTGTCGACGGTCACGGGGAAGCCGGTGTACTCGCGCAGCAGCGCCCTGATCGGCACCCGGTCCCAGTGCGCCAGCCGGGGCGGCGAGACCATCACGCCGTCCTCGTCCAGCGGCCCCGGGCAGGCCAGCCCCACCCCGAGCACCTTGCCGTCCGGCACCCCCGCCTCGCGCAGGATCCGCCGGGCCGCCCTGGCCATCTGCCTGACCACGCCGTCCGGCCTGGCGCCGGGACGGACCGGCAGGTGCAACCGGGCGACCGGCCGCCCGGCCAGGTCGGCCAGCACGCACGACAGCGCCTTCGGATCGAAGTGCACGCCCACGGCGTAGCCGGCCTCGGCCGACACCCGCAGGATGGTGGGCCTCTTGCCACCCCTCGACGGCGCGGAGCCGTCCTCGACGACCAGGCCCTCCTCCAGCAGTCTGCGCACGATGACGGAGACCGTCTGGGCGGTCAGCCCGGTCATCGCGGCGATGCGGACACGACTGATCCCGTCCGAGGCCTGGATCGTCTCCAGGACCACGGAACGGTTGTAGCTCCCCACCTTCGGCAGGTTTGTCCCCTGCTGCATGTGAGACATATCACCACAGAGTGTTGACTTAGTAAATCAAATAGATTTACGTTTCTCCGCAACCCGAAGGAAACACAGGGGAGCCCTGATGAGACCCAAGCTGGCCGGATCCCTCCTGCTTTTGACAGCGCTGACAGCAGCCGGTTGCGGAGGTGGCGACGCCCCGGAGAGCTCCTCCGGCGCCAAGGAACTCGAAGTCCTCTACAAGGTCGAGCCGACGTGGCCGCATCTGGAGAAGATGCTCACCGACGCCAAGAAGCAGTACGAAGCCGCCCACCCCGGCATCACCCTCAAGCTGACCCCGGTGCAGGGCAACAACGAGGCGTACTACACCAAGCTGGCGCTGCTCAACCGCTCGCCCGACTCGGCGCCCGACGTCTACTTCCACGACACGTTCCAGGTCAACGCGGACGTCGCGGCCGGCAAGCTGGCCCCGCTCGACGACTATCTGGCCAAGTGGCCCGACTGGAGCAGCCAGTTCCCCGACTCGGTCAAGCAGGCCGCCAAGGGCGGCGACGGCAAGATCTACGGCGTGCCCATCAGCACCGACACCCGCGGCCTCTGGTACAGCAAGGACGTCCTGACCAAGGCCGGCCTGCCGGTCCCGTGGGAGCCGAAGACGTGGAACGACGTCCTCACCGCCGCCCGCACGATCAAGCAGAAGGTGCCGGACGCCATCCCGTTCAGCATGTACTCCACGAAGATCCACGGCGAGGCGTCGACCATGCAGGGCTTCGAGATGCTCCTGTACGGCACCCAGGGCGGCACCCTGTACGACGACGCCCAGAAGAAGTGGGTGGCCGGCGGCAAGAACTTCACCGACGCCCTGACCTTCATCAACACCATCTACCGCGAGAACCTCGGCCCCAAGCTGTCCGACGCGCACAACGCCAAGCTCGCCGACAAGATCAACTGGGAGTGGTTCCCCAAGGCCAAGCTCGGCATCGCCCTGGACGGCGCCTGGGCCTCGGGCGCGTGGAAGCCGACCAGCACCAAGCCGTGGCCCGAGTGGAAGGACAAGCTCGGCTGGACGCCCATGCCGACGCAGAACGGCGAGGAGCCCGGCGCGGTCAGCATGTCCGGCGGCTGGGTCATGGCGATGAGCTCCTACACCAAGCTCAAGCAGGAGGCGTTCGACTTCATCACGGTCGCCACCAACAAGGAGAACTCCATGACGTACTCGGTGAGCACGGGCGACCTGGCTCCCCGCAAGGACGTCGCGGCCGATCCGAAGTACAGCGCCGACAACCCGAGCGTGAAGTTCTGGACCGACCTGGCGTCCGTGACGCACTACCGGCCGGCGTACGAGGAGTACCCGAAGGTGTCGGCGCAGATCCAGGAGGCCATGGAGGCGGTCACCACCGGCGCCCAGACGCCTGAGGAGGCCACCGCGGCCTACGCCAAGGCGTTGCCCTCCGTCGTCGGCGGCCCGGACAAGGTCCTCGCACGATGACGGTCGCCACCGCTCCCTCCCCGTCCGTGACGGGCTCGCCGGCCGGCGGCCCGTCGCGGCGGCGGCGGGTCCTGCGCTGGCTCCTCCCGCTGGGCCCGGCGCTGGTCCTGCTGGCGATCTTCCTCGCGGGTCCCATCCTGTGGAGCGTCTACATCGCCTTCACGAACGAGACCCTGACCGGTTCGGCCTCGGTGAACTCCCAGTTCGTCGGCGTGGCCAACTTCGTCAAGCTCTTCGGCGACCCGAACTTCATCAACTCCTTCCTGCTCACGTTCATCTTCGTGATCGGCTCGGCCGTCATCGGCCAGAACACCCTGGGCCTGATCATCGCGCTCCTCATGCGCGGGCGGGGCCGGGTCACCCGCAGCGTCGTCAACGGCGTCGTCATCGCCGCCTGGGTGATGCCCGAGGTCGTGGCGGCGGCCTGCTGGTTCTCGTTCCTGGCCGAGGACGGGACGCTCAACACCGTGCTCGGCGTCTCGCAGGAGTGGCTCTACACCGCCCCCATGCTCGCGGTCATCCTGGCCAACGTCTGGCGCGGCACGGCCTTCTCCATGCTGGTCTACTCGGCGGCCCTGTCGGAGGTGCCCGCGGACCTGGTGGAGGCCGCCGCGGTGGACGGGGCGAGCCCGGCCCGCCGGCTGCTGCACATCACGCTGCCGCTCATCCGCCGCTCCATCATGGCGAACCTGATGCTGATCACCCTGCAGACCCTGGCCAGCTTCGGCCTCATCTACGCCCTGACGGGCGGCGGGCCCGGCACGGCCAGCCAGACCACCCCGCTCTACATGTACGAGCAGGCGTTCCGCTACTTCGAGATCGGCTACGGCTCGGCCATCGCCCTGGTGATGCTGGTGATCGGCGCCCTGTTCTCGCTGGTCTACCTGCGGCTGATCAAAACGGAGGACGCGTGACGAGACTAGCCGCGAGGGGCGCGGCCAACCTGTCGCTCCTCGTCATCGCCCTGGCCTTCGTCGGCCCGTTCCTCTGGGTGGTGATCGCCTCCGTGCAGCCGGAGGCGACGCTGGCCGCCACGCCGACGCTCGCGTTCTCCCTGGACAACTTCACCGCGGTGCTGACCTGGGAGACGATCATCCTGCCGATGATCAACTCGGTGGTCATCTCCGGCTCCACGGCGATCCTGACCGTGCTGGTGGCCGGGCTGGCGGCCTACCCGCTGTCGCGCTACCAGCTGCGGTACCGCCGCCACTTCATGCTGACCCTGCTGTTCACCACCGGCCTGCCGGTGACGGCGATCCTCGTGCCGGTCTACGCCATGTTCTTCCGGTTCAACCTGTACGGCTCGGTGCCGGCGATGGTGCTCTTCCTGACCGCCAGCTCGCTGCCGTTCTCGATCTGGATGATGAAGAACTTCATGGACGGCGTGCCGATCAGCCTGGAGGAGGCCGCCTGGGTGGACGGCGCCGGCTGGGTGCAGTCGCTGCGCTCGGTGGTGGGGCCGCTGATGGCTCCCGGGATCTCGGTGGTGGCCATCTTCGTGTTCGTCGGGCAGTGGGGCAACTTCTTCGCGCCGTTCGTGCTGCTCGACACGCCGGACAAGCAGCCGGCCGCGGTCACGATCTACACCTTCTTCTCGCAGTACGGGCAGGTCGCCTACGGCCAGCTGGCCGCGTTCTCCATCCTCTACACGGCCCCGGCGGTGATCCTGTACGTGGCGGTCAACAAGTATCTGGCCGGCTCGTTCAACTTCGCCGGATCGGTGAAGGGGTAGGGGCCGCGGCTCACGCCGCCAGCTGGGCGCGCAGGGCCTCGGCGAACTCCGCCGGGCTGCGCAGATAGCCGACGTAATCGCCGGGCAGCTCCACCGCCTCGCGGCCGAGCAGCCCGGCGACGGCCAGCGTGGCGCGGTGCATCAGCCTGCCCTTGGTCTCGGCCCCGTACGCCGGCACGACCGGAGCCGCGCGCAGCGCCTCCGCGTCGGGGACGTAGGCGGAGAAGGGACGCAGCTCGTAGCGGCAGCTCGTCTCCATGTTGACCGTCATCCGGCCCAGCATGTCGCGCACCCACTGCGGCAGCCCGGGGTCGGGCTCGGGCGGCGCGGTGACGCCGGTCTCCTCGCCGAGCTTGCGCATCGCCGGTCCGACGCCCTCACGCTCGCACACCTCCACCGCCTCCCGCGTCATCCGCCGCCAGTGGGCCGCGTCGGGCAGCAGGTCGAAGGCGGGCGGCTCGTGCGCCACCAGCCGCCGCACCGAGGACGGGCGGCGGGCCAGCAGGTCGAGGCCGATCAGGGCGCCCGAATGGGTGGCGAACACGTCCGCCGGGCCGGCGCCTGCCGCCTCCAGCAGGCGCAGCGCGTCGTCCGCGTGCTCCTCGATCCGCTGCTCGGTGGGCGGCCCGGCGAGCGGGCTGCGGACGGCGCCGCGCCGGTCATAGGTGATCACCGTGTGGCGCCCGGCGAGGATCTCGGCCATGGGCGCGGCCATCGCGGCGTCGGCGCCGCCGCCGAGGATCACGAGCAGCACCGGCCCTGAGCCGCGGACCTCGTAGTAGAGGCGCGCGCCCGGGACGTCGAGCATTCCGGAGTCCATGGTGCGCCAACTGTAGACGGGCGGGGACCGGCCGCCAACTTCGGCTGGCGGATATACGACAAGTCGGGTTCTAGCCATGGCGATCTCATAGACACCGCAGATCAGGATGACTAGGAATGCGGTATTCGTGCTTACCGATTCTTGGGAGGTCGTCCATGCTGCGTGGCTTAAGCCGGGTGAGGCGAGGGACGGTGATGGCCGCCTCGGCGGTGATGGCGGCCTCGGCGCTCGCGGTTCCCGGCGCGCACGCCGCCACCGCACCGGCCGCGACCGCATCCGCCGTGAACACCGCCGCCCTGAACACCACCGCCCTGAACGCCACCGCCGTGACCGCCACGGCCGCACCGCCCGGGGCGTTCACGCCCGCGCCGGCGAGTGACGAGATCACGCTGATCACCGGTGACCAGGTCCAGGTGCGCGCGCTCGACGGCGAGCACAGGACCGTCACGGTCACGCCCGCGCCCCGCGCGGACGGCTCGGTGCCGACGTTCCAGGTGCTGGAGTCGGAGCGCGGGGTGACCGTCATCCCGGACGACGTCGCCACGCTCGTCCCAGGACGGCTGGACGCCGAGCTGTTCAACGTGACCGCCCTGGCCGAGCAGGCCTACGGCGCCGACATCCCGCTGATCCTCACCTACCCGCCCAACGCGACCAAGGCCGCGATCCCGGCGGCCAAGCAGGTCCGCGCGCTGGAGAGCATCGGCGGCGCGGGCGTGTCGGTGGCCGCGGCGGACGCGGGCGCGTTCGGGGCGGAGCTGGCCAAGCTGGCCTCGCCGTCGCCGCAGGCCCGCGCGGCGGGACCGCTGGCCGGCGTGACGAAGATCTGGCTCGACCGCAAGGTGGAGCCGGTGCTGAAGGACAGCGTGCCGCAGATCGGCGCGCCCGAGGCGTGGGCCGCCGGGTACGACGGCACCGGCACCACCGTGGCCGTGCTCGACACCGGCGTGGACGCCGCCCACCCCGACCTGGCCGGCAAGGTCGCCGACCAGCGCGACTTCACCGGCGAGAACGCGGCCGGCGACCCGCACGGCCACGGCACCCACGTGGCCGCCACGATCGCGGGCACCGGCGCGAGCACCGACGCCGGGGGCGGCAAGGGCGTGGCGCCCGGCGCCAAGGTGCTCAACGGCCGCGTGCTGGCCGCCGACGGCTACGGCCAGCTCTCGTGGATCATCGACGGCATGGAGTGGGCGGCCGGCGAGAAGCGCGCCGAGGTCGTCAACATGAGCCTGGGCAGCGCCGAGGCGGGCGGCCCGCTCACCGACGCCGTCTCCGCCCTCACCCGCCAGTACGGGACGCTGTTCGTGGTCGCCGCGGGCAACGACGGCTGCGATTCGTGCGTGGGCACCCCCGGCGACGCCCCCGAGGCGCTGACCGTCGGCGCGGTGGACAAGCAGGACAAGCTCGCCGACTTCTCCAGCAAGGGCCCGATCATCGCCGACGGGGCCGTCAAGCCCGACGTCACCGCCCCCGGCGTGGACATCTCCGCCGCCAGGACGGGCGGCGGGCTCGCCACGATGTCCGGCACCTCCATGGCCACCCCGCACGTCGCGGGGGCTGCGGCGCTGCTGCGCCAGGCCCGCCCCGGGATCACCGGCGGCGAGCTGAAGTCCCTGCTCATGGCCTCCGCCCAGCCGGGCGCCGGCATCCCGGTGGACGCGCAGGGCGCGGGCCGCGTCGACGTCTCCGCCGCGCTCAAGAGCACGGTCGTGGCGTCGGCCGGGTCGCTCAACTTCGGCCGCCTCACCAAGGGCGAGGAGAAGACCCTCACCGTCGGCTACCACAACCTCGGCCAGGCGCCCGCCGCGCTGAAGCTGTCCAGCGGCGCGGCGTTCAGCGTCGAACCGGCCGAGCTCACCGTCCCCGCCGGCGGCACAGCCGAGGCCAAGGTCACCGTCAAGGCCGACACCACCGGATCGCTGCGCCAGGAGCTCACCGCGTCCGGCGTGCGCACGCTGCTGACGGCGAACGTCGAGGACAAGCGGGTCGAACTGCGCGTCCGCGGCATCGCCAGAGACGGCCGCACCGCCCGCGGCGGCTTCACCGTGCTGAACCTGGACGAGGGCACGCTGGTCGGACGGGTCCTGCCCGGCTCACCCGAGCAGCCCTGCACCGACGCCAAGTACGGCTCGGGCACCTGCCTGCTGGTCAAGCCCGGCACCTACTCCGTGCTCGGCCACGTCTTCACGATGCCCGCCACCCAGGACAGCACCGAGACCGGCAAGCCGCTCAACGAGAGCCTCCTCGGCGACCCGGAGATGAAGATCACCGAGAACACCGAGGTCGTGCTGGACGCCCGCAAGGCGGTCGAGGTGAAGATCGAGACGCCCGACCACAAGACCAAGCGGAACACCGGCGCCGCCGCGGCCCTCCAGTGGTACCGCGCCGGCGAGCAGGGCACCGCGCTGCGCGGCGGCACCACGATCACCCCCGGCGGGCAGATCGAGGAGCGCCTGTTCGTCCAGCCCACGCGGAAGGTGACCAAGGGCACGTTCGTGGTCTCCACCCGCTGGCGGCTCAAGGCCCCCGAGATCACGCTGACCACCCTCGGGCTGAAGCTGGACCCCCAGTACGTCGACCCGGTCCAGTTCAGCGACTTCTCCACCGAGTACCCGCGCCTCGACGGCACCAGGCTGCTGCTCGCCGTGGACGCCGGGCGCGGCTCGGAGAGCGAGATCAGGTCCCGTAACCTGCGCGGCAAGCTGGCCGTCATCCGCCGCACCGACGGCGTGCCCGTCTCCACCCAGTCCAACGCCGCCGCCGCGGCCGGGGCGGCGATGGTCGCGGTCTACAGCGACAGGCCGGGCGCCGACGTCACCACGGGCGGCAACAAGGTCAAGCTGAGCGTGCCGACCGTGCGGCTGACCCACGAGGAAGGACTGAAGCTGGTCGAACGGCTGCGCCGCCTGCCCGTGCCGATCGTGGCCAAGGGCATCTCGGCCAGCCCGTACGTCTACGACCTCTACCTGCGTGAGCAGGGCCGGGTCCGCGACTCGCTGAAGTACGTGGTCCGCGCGAAGTCGCTGGCCAGGATCGAGACCGGCTTCCACAGCCAGCTCGCCGACGACGTGACGGTCAACGAGGCCCGCTACGTCTTCGAGCCGTGGGACAACCTGTCGATCTCGACGAACCATCCCATGCCCAAGACGCCGCGGACTCGTACGGACTACATCACTCCCGACCCCGACCTGCGGTGGAGCACCTCGGCGGGCACGCCGGAGCGGCACTACAACACCATGTGGCCGCACCCCGACACGGCCCGGGTGTCCCTGTCGTCGCCGGAGTTCCGGCCGTACAAGGCAGGAGAGCGGGCCGAGCAGACCGTGCTCAAGCAGCCGCTGCTGCCCGGCATCAATCCGCGCAACCCGCTGCGCAGGGACGGCGACGAGCTGTTCGTCTCGATGCAGGGCTTCGTGGACGCCCAGGGCAACTACGGCGAGGCCTACACCAGCGACTTCGAGCAGGGGCTGAAGACCGACTTCCGGCTCTACCAGGGCGACGCGCTGCTGTGGCAGACGAACTACCTGCCGAAGGGGTCGGGGACGCTGCCGGCGGAGAAGGGCACGTACCGGATCGAGTACGACGTGGCCAACGAGGCCGGCTGGGCGAAGCTGTCCAAGCGGACCCGCAGCGTGTGGACGTTCGACTCCGAGCGGGCGGCTGAACCGGCCGTGATCCCGCTGCTGACGGCCACGTTCGACGCGCCGGTGGACCTGAAGAACCAGGCCAGGTCGCGCAAGCTCGGCCTGTCCCTGCGCCACCAGGAGGGCGCGGAGCAGAGCGCGATCAAGGACGTCGCGCTGGAGGTGTCGTACGACGACGGCGCCACCTGGAAGCCGGCCCGGCTGCGGGCCAAGGGCCAGCGGGCCTACGAGACCACGCTCGACCGCTCGCCGTCCGGGTTCGTCTCGCTGCGGCTGAACGCCTCCGACGTCAAGGGGCACACGCTGGCGACGGAGGTGATCCGCGCCTACGCCATGCGCTGACCTGCTCGAAACCTCCGGGGGAGTGCCGTGCGCGGCCTCCCCCGGAAGGGTTTTCAGGCCCGGCTCTTCTCGATGACCTCCTCCGTCGTCAGCGGCGATCGGGGATGCCTGGTCAGACACATGGGGATCCGCGTCTTGACCGGGGCGGCCCCCTCCGTCGCCACGTAGAACTCGCCCGAGCTCAGCCGCGAGACGTCCGGCACGTCGCCGCCCTTCGACCGGGCCATCTCCCTGGCGGCGGAGATCTGGATCGGGGCGTTCAGCAGGCCGAAGAACTGCGTGGCCGAGTTGCCGGGAATGTGGTTGTGCAGCCCCTTCGGCGCCTGGGTGGCGAAGACCAGGCCGAGGCCGTACTTGCGGGCCTGGGAGGCGAGCAGCACCGTGCTGCGGGTGGAGGCCGCGGCCCCCGTCGCCGGCGCGAACGTCTGCGCCTCGTCCATGACCAGCAGCGCGCCCAGCGGCCGGTCCTGCGCCGGATGCCGCTTGAACCAGACGAACAGCTCCATCTGCAACTGGCTCACGAAGCTCTGCCGCTGCTCCGGCGAGGGCAGCCCGACCAGGCTGATCACCGACACCCGCGTCCGCTTGCCCTCCGGCGGGGTCACCAGCAGCGCCGGATCGACCGGGGTGCCGGCGCCGCCGAACAGCGGATCGTTGTCCATCGCGGCGGTCAGCGACTGGGCCAGACCGGCCGCGATGCGCTGGGCGTCGGCCAGCTCGCTCACGCCGTCGGGCAGGTCGGCCAGCAGCGCCGCGAACCCATTGAGGCTCGTCGCGCCGCGCAGCCCGTAGTACGCCAGCGCCCTGCGCAGCACCGCCTGGCCGAGCTGCGCCTTGTTCGTGTTCGCGTCGAGCCTGATGCGCGGCGCGATGAACGCGACCGCGGCCTCCACCGCCTCGGCGAACTCGTCCGGATCGCCGGCCAGACCGGCGAAGTCCGGCAGCGGCTGGAAGCTCAGCGGGCGGCCGCCCGCCCGGCCCGGCGTCCAGACCACCACGTCCGTGCCCGCCAGGTACTCCTCCGCCCGGCGCGCGTCGCCCTCCTCCCAGGACGGCGGCGGCTCGGGCCAGCGCTCGCCCAGCCTGGCCAGGTCGTTGTTCGGATCGAGCACGATGGCGGGGACGCCCGACAGCGCGCACTCCTCGACCAGGCGGCGGATCAGCACGGTCTTGCCCGAGCCCGATCCGGCGAAGATCGTGACGTGCTTCCTGAGCGCCTCCAGCGCCACACTCACGGGCGAGCCATCCGCCATCCGCCGCCCGAGCGCCAGGTACGGCACCCGCGTCCCGGACGCTCCCGCGTCCCGGTGATGCGTGCTCGCCTGCGCCGGACGGGGTTCGCGGACGGGAACGCTCCAGGCGTCGGTCAGGGCCTCGGTGAGGAACGAGACCGAGGCCGTCGGCCGCCGCCGCGCCAGCCAGCCCGCCAGGTGCGGCGGGTTCTCGGCGAGCAGCGACCTGAGCGCGCCCAGCACCCGGAGATCGTCCTCGCCCACCCGCAGGGTCCGGCCGCCGGCTTGCTCGAACGCCGCGATGGCCGCCCGCGTCGCCGCCCCCTTGGACCACGGCGCGTTGCGCAGCAGGAACAGCCGCCGCTTCGGCACCTCCGCGTCCAGGCCGGCCGCCACGGAGGCCTTGCGGATGCGGTTCAGCGCCGCGTTGCCGTGCCCGGCGGTGACCGCGCGGAAGGCCCAGTGGACCTCGTCCTCGCTCGTCTCGTCCAGGGTCCGGCGCAGCCGCGCGTGCAGGGGCGGCTTGGGGCTCGGCGGCGGGTCCACGCTGAACGCCACCCCAGGCCCGCCCTGCTCGGCGATCCAGGCCGACAGCCCGGCCGCCAGCAGCGCGGGCATCATGGCGTCCTCGCTCACCTGGTCGATCCGCGGCGCGGGGACGCTGTCGCGCAGCTCCGCGAACCGGGCGTCCAGGGCGCGCAGGTCGTCGGGGGGAACGCCGGGCGTCGCGGACGGGGCCGGAGGGCCGTCCTGGGCCGCCGGCGTGGCGGTGAACGCGGTCAGCTCCCGTACCTCGTCGTCCGCCAGGCACGCGCGGACGTGCCGGTCGATCGCGATGAGGAGCTGGCGCGGGGTGAAACCGGGCGCCCGGGCGAACGCCTCCGGCCGCACCGGCCAGGTGGGATAGGGCGGCTTGATCCCGGCCTCGCCGTACTGCACCTCGAACCGCCGGGCGACCAGGGCCCTCGCGGTCTCGGCGTCCGGGATGGTCATGAGCTGGACCGCCTGCCTGAACCGATCCCGCACGGTGTCCACCGCCACGTCCTCGACCAGCGCCCAGGTCGCCGGGATGCAGGTCACCACGGTCAGCGTCCTGCGGGTGACCTCGCGCAGCGCCATCAGCCCGCCCGCGATGCGTTCGATCATCGCCGTCTCGCCCGGGTCGCGGGCGGCGCCCCTGGTCGGCGTGGAGGACTGGGCGACCAGGGGGTCGATCTGGTCCACCGCGATGATCGTCGGGCCGGTGAGCGCCATCAGGCGGGAGACGTCCCTGACGATCTCCTGCGGCGTCCTGCCGACCTGCCGGATGCCCCACAGGGCCCGCTCACCGGCCTCGCCCTCGGGCGCGGACGACAGGAACGCCTCACCCAGGTCCTGCAGGCCCAGGTCGTCGCCGGCCAGCAGCACCAGCGCCCGCGCCGTGTCCTGGCACTCCCGTCCGGCCCGCGGATCCAGGCGGCGCAGCGCCGTCACGAACAGGTCCAGCTCCTCCCGGGTGACGGCCCGCCTGCCGGTGATCGCGCGCCTGGACATCCGCGACAGCCCGGCCATCGAGGCCAGGCGGTCGAGCAGCACCGCGAGCTGGACCTGCCCGTCCTCCCTGCGGCGCGACAGGCTGTCCAGGATGGACACCACGGTGCTCTCCCAGAAGCCCTTGGCGTCCAGCAGGCCCACCAGGACGAAGTAGCCGCCCTGCTGTTGCGCCTGCTCGCGTACCCAGCCGAGCAGGTGCGTCTTGCCGGTGCCGCGCTGGCCCTGGACGACCACGCCGATGGGGCTGGCGTCAGGACGGCCCGCCGCCTCGGCCAGGCCGTCGAGGACGATCCGGGTGGACGCGCCGTGCAGCCCCTCCACGTGGTAGTCCGAGCGGTGCCACACGTCGTCGGCGCTCTCGGTGTAGTTGAAGCTCAGCGCGGCGAGATCCTGCACGCCGCCGGTCATGGCCTGCCGATCCAGAGCAGGTGCTTGTGCTGCTCGCCGATGAGCACGGCCGCCGCGCGGTCCTCCTCCGTGAGCGTCTTCTGGTTCGACTCGGGGACGAGGTTGACGTCGGGCAGCCGCTCCATCCGGACGAGCGTCTCGTCCACGGCGGCCCTGGGCGCGTCGGCCAGCAGCGCGCGCAGGTCGGTGAGGCTGACCCACGCGCCGGGGCGCGCGGCCAGTCCGACGTAGGCGCGGCGGATGCGGGACTCCAGGTCGCCCGGCGGCTCCGCTCCTTCTTCCTCCTCGTCGCCGGGGTAGAAGACGTCGGCCAGGCTCTGGTTGCTGCGTTCCAGGTAGCGCGGCAGCCAGTCCAGCAGGGCGCGGGCGATCGCGCCCGAGGACCCCGTCTGCGGCGGGACCGCGCCCGCCCGCAGATCCTCGGCCAGGCGCGCCCAGCCTTCGTCCGTCAGCACGTGCAGGTACGCCCCCCGGCCCGGCCGCCGGCTCTCCACCAGCTTCAGCTCGTTGAGCCGCCGCCGCCGCTCGCCGTCGATCGTCAGCCTGTGCCGCTGTTTCAGCTCGCTGTTGGAGACCTCCCCGGCCTCGACGGCCAGCACCAGCAGTGCGGCGAAGTCGGGAAGCGACAGCCCGTTGTGCGGCATGTGTCATCCTTCCGTTCCGCGGCGGCCGCGCAGGAACTGCGCGATCCGGCGGAGCACGGTCTCGATGTCGGTCAGTACCTGAACATCGAGAAAGCGCAGCACGGCGTAACCGTCGATCTGAAGCAGCACGTCCCGCTCCCGGTCGGCGGCGAACTTGGCGGCGCCCCTGTGGTCGGGGCCGTCGATCTCCACCACGCAGCGCTCCCGCTCCCACAGCAGGTCCAGCCGGATCGGGGCGGCCAGCGGATGCGGCAGGTACGTCTGGTTCCAGGCCCGCCCCGACGCCCACGCGCACCGCGCCAGCGCCGCCTCCAGCGCCAGCTCAGCGGCACTCCCGGGATGCGGCCGCCCGGCGATCGCGGGATACCCCAGCCGACCCCCATCGGCTTGCGCCCCGCTCGTCCGCGCCCCGCTCGTCCGCGCCCCGCTCGTCCGCGCCCCGCTCGTCCGCGCCCCGCTCGTCCGCGCCCCGCTCGTCCGCGCCCCGCTCGTCCGCGCCCCGCTCGTCCGCGCCCCGCTCGTCCGCGCCCCGCTCGTCCGCGCCCCGCTCGTCCGCGCCCCGCTCGTCCGCGCCTCGCCGGGCGCGCCGGGCCCGGCGGCTGGGGCGCCGGAGGGCGGTGACCGGGCCGCCGGAGCGCCGGTCCCAGCGGGCCCGGTGGTGAGGCGCGGTCGTACGGCCGGGACCCGGTCGACGGCGTCCAGGGGCGCGCCCGTCAGCCACACGCCCGCCTTCGCCCGCTGGGCCAGCCACTCGCACCCCGCCACGAACACCTCCTGCGCGCCGGCCCCGAGCCCGTCGGGGACGTGCACCAGGACGGCGGCCGCGCTCCTGCCGTAGCTGCCGGCCAGCACCCTGGCCAGCCCCGCCGCCCGCACCTCCGGTGGGAACCCGCTGGGCCCGCCCGCCAGGGCCCGCTCGGCCAGCTCGGCCAGGAACGGGCCGTAGTGCTCGCCGCTGGACGCCCTGCGCAGCGCCAGCGACCGCACGGCACGCAGCCCGGCGCCACCGGGGCCGTCGATGCCGGCCGCTCCGGGCAGCCAGGCGGGGAACAGCGCCAGCGCCGCCGCGTCCAGCTCACGCAGGACGGACGCGACCAGACCGGCCACGGTACGGGCGTCGTCCAGCAGTTCGGCGAGCCCGGGCCGGTAGGTGAGGATGGCCGGCGCCCCCGGCGGCAGCGGGTCGAGGCTCAGGGCCACGGCGTCGGCGTCCACGTCGAGCCGCACCACCCGGCCGACCGGCAGATCGGACCACACCCGCACGACACCACCGCCCCTGCTGATTCGGCTTCCGTGACGGTGTATACCGCCTGCCCGACGTTCAGCCCAGCGGGGGAGCGGGAGTCGTCCGGCGGTCACCTCAGCGAGGAAGCCGGCGCAGGCGTCATCCGGCGGTCAGGCCGGCGACGCCCGCGGGGGTGTAGGAGGCGCGGGTGAGCATGGCCTGGCCGAGGGACGCCTTGACCAGGGCCGCGGTCCGGACGACCGGCACCAGGGTGAGCGCGAACAGCACGCCGACGGCGGTGTTGACACCGATGAAGGCCAGGTCGCCGGTGCCGAGGCCGAGCAGCTCGGGCAGGGCGCGGTCGTTCCCCGGGATCCGGGCCAGGATCCAGCCGTAGACGGGGAAGGTCAGCCCGGCGATCGCCCCGGCCCACCACACCAGGGTCACGACGGCGGCGGCCAGCGAGAACGGGAAGGCGACGATGCCGTACAGCAGGTCGAGGCAGGCCTGGCCGCTGGTCAGCGGGTTCATCAGGCGGCGGAACCAGCCGGCCCCGGCGGGGACGGCGGTGTAGGAGGGCCGGGCGACGGAGCGGCCGAGCACGCCCGGCAGCGCGACCCGTTCGACGTCGCTCAGGCTCCTGGCCACGGCGGCGGCGCCGGACAGGATGGGCAGGCCGACGAACGCGACCGCCCCGCCTGCCCCGGCCGCGATCCCGGCCACGGCGACGCAGAAGTGGGCCATGGCCACGGGCAGGCCGAGCAGGGCGTAGCGGGTGTCGGTGGCCAGGCGGCGGCGGAGGGAGGTCATGGCAGGAACGCTACGGACCGGCCCCCCGCCGCCACGAGCCTGCCCACGGCACGATCGGAGGTAGGGCGGTCCCTACCGAAGCCGCGCGCGGTGCGGCGGGGGATGGGGGCGGGCCTTACCCGAAGCGGCGGGCGGGCCCTATCCGAAGCCGCGTGCCGCCCGGTCGTGGCGGAAGGCGTCCAGGCGGGCGAAGTCGAGGTCGAAGGAGGAGACGGGCGCGTCGGGCGGGCCGGTGAAGAAGCCGGTGTGCGTCTCCGGGCAGGGGTTGGCGAAGCCGGTGACGCCCGCGCACGGATGCCCCTGGTACGTGGTCTCGTGGTGCCAGTCGCTGACCGCCACGTACGTCATGAACTCGTACGCCCGCGCCACGCTCATGTGCTGCCACAGCTCCCTGGCCGGCGCGGGGCCGTCCCACCAGGTGACGGAGAAGGCGGGCACCAGGACCGCGTCGAAGGCGTCGTGACCGGCCAGGCCGGCCGAATACCACAGGTCGGCGCAGAGTAAGACGTGCAGGCGGCGGCCGGCCAGCTCGAACCCGGCGCTCGGCAGCCCGGGCCGCACGCCGTTGCGCAGCTCCAGCCCGTACGGATGCACCTTGTCGTACTCCAGCAGCAGCCGGCCCCCCGCGTCGAACACCGCGCCCCTGTTGACGGCGCCCCCGCTCGGGCCGTCGTAGTGGGAGCCACCGACGACGGCGGCCCCCGAGCCCTCGGCCAGGGCGCGCACCCTGGCCAGGTAGTCGGCGCGGGGCAGGCCGGCGCCCGCCAGCTCGGGCAGCAGCACGACGTCGCCGGCGGGGGAGGGCAGCAGCTCCTCGACGGCGTCGAAGTTGGCGTGCCCGTCGGGGGACCAGTGCGGGGGCTGGACCAGGAGGATCTTCATGAGGCCCGGCTACTGGGGCACGGCGAGGCGGAGGGGGGTCAGGTCCTGGATGCGGACCGGCTCGTGGCAGGCCGCGCACACCGTGACCGGCTCCAGCACCTCCCCGCAGCTGTGCTCCCAGACCGCGGGCGGCTCGCCTTCGGTGACGTAACGGTCGCCCCAGGACATGAGCGTCAGCAGCACCGAGTTGAGCGCCTGGCCGGACTCGGTCAGCACGTACTCGTGGCGCGGCGGGTGCGTCTCGTACAGGCGGCGCTCCAGCAGGCCGGTCTCCTCCAGCTTGCGCAGCCGGGTGGTGAGGATGTCGCGGCTGGCGCCGGTGTTGCGGGCGATCTGGTCGAAGCGCCGCACGCCCAGGAAGATCTCCCGCAGGGCCAGCAGGCTCCACCGTTCGCCGACGACCGCCAGCGCGTTGGCGATCGAGCATTGCCTGGGCATGAGGGCGCCTCCTGGCCTCCTACGACAAAGTTCGGATTTCCAACTTACCGGGTGCCGGGGATCGCGGCGAGCAGCTCGCGGGTGTAGTCGTCCGAGGGACGGTCGAAGATCTCCTCGGTGGCGCCGCTCTCCACGATCCGCCCGCCGCGCATGACGTGCACCGCGTGGGAGATCATCCGTACCACGGCCAGGTCGTGGCTGATGAACAGGTAGCTGAGCCCCAGCTCGCGCTGCAGCCCGGCGAGCAGCTCCAGGATCTGCGCCTGCACCAGCACGTCCAGCGCGGAGACGGCCTCGTCGAGCACGACGAGCTCGGGCGACAGGGCCAGCGCGCGGGCGATGGCCACCCGCTGGCGCTGCCCGCCGGACAGCTCGTGCGGCAGCCGCTCGCCCATCGACGCGGGCAGCGACACCTTCTCCAGCAGCTCGGCCGCCGTCCGCCGGCGCTCGGCCGCGGTGCCGACGCCGTGCACGCGCAGCGGCTCGGTGATCGACTTCTCGACGGTGTAGCGGGGGTCGAGGGAGGCGTACGGGTTCTGGAACACCGGCTGCACCCGCCGGCGGAAGGCGAACAGCTCCCGGCGGCCGAGCCCGGCGGTGTCCGTGCCGTCGAAGCGGATGCTGCCCGAGGTCGGCTCGTCCAGGCCGAGCAGCAGGTTCGCGGTCGTCGACTTGCCCGAGCCGGACTCGCCCACGATCGAGACGGTACGGCCCTTCGGGACGGTGAACGACACCCCGTCCACCGCCGTGAACTCCTCACCGGTGCCCCGGACGGGGAACACCTTGCGCAGGCCCTCCACCACGACCAGGTCCCCGCTCTCGGCGGGCGGCTCGGCGACGCGGACCGAGGACAGGCTGGGCACGGCCTTCAGCAGCCGCCGGGTGTAGTCGTGGCCGGGATCGGCGAGGATGCCGGCCGCGGGCCCGGTCTCCACGATCTCCCCCTGGTACATGACCGCCACCACGTCGGCCCGCTCCGCCGCCAGCGCCAGATCGTGCGTGATGAGGAAGACGGCCGTGCCCATCTCGGCGGTGAGCTGCTCCAGCTGGTCGAGGATGCGCCGCTGCACGGTCACGTCCAGGGCGGAGGTCGGCTCGTCGGCGATGAGCAGCTTCGGCCGGCAGGCCAGCCCCATGGCGATCAGCGCGCGCTGCCGCATGCCGCCGGAGAACTCGTGCGGGTACTGGGCCAGCCGCCGCTCCGGGTCGGGGATGCCGACCAGGTCGAGCAGCTCCACCACGCGGGCGCGGGCGGCTCTGCCCGTGGCGACCCCGTGCACCTCCAGCGCCTCGGCGATCTGGTCGCCGATGCGCATGAGCGGGTTGAGGTTCGACATCGGGTCCTGCGGCACCAGGCCGATGCCCGCGCCGCGGATGGCGGTCATCTCGCGCTGGCTCGCCCTGGCCAAATCGCGGCCGTCGAACAGCACCTGGCCGCCGGTGATCCGGCCGTTGCCGGGCAGCAGCCGGTTGACCGCCGCGGCCGTGGTCGACTTGCCCGAGCCGGACTCGCCGACCACCGCGACGGTCTGGCCGGGCAGGATCTCCATCGAGACGTTCCTGACGACGGTGACGTCCTGCCTGCGGGTGCGGAAGGCGACCGAGAGGTCGCGGATCTCCAGGAGCGGGCTCATGCGGTCCTCGATCGGTGGGAGACGGCCTGCAGCAGGTCGGCCCAGAGGGCGTCGGTGGGCGTCGGCGCGCCCTCGGCGAGCAGCCGGTTGGAGGCCAGCGCGAGCGCGATGTCACGGCCGGGCACGAACCCGACCGCGCAGCCCACGTAGCCGGGATGGCCGAGCACGGTGACGGTCTCGCCGGGCAGCTCCAGCGCGTAGCGGCGGAAGCCGAGCGCCTGCTCCTGGTCGGGGCCGGGGGCGAAGAACTCCCGCGCCACCGAGGGCCGCCACAGGTGGTCGTAGTCCTCGTACCTGGACAGCGCGGCCCCGTACCTGAGCAGGTCGGGCACCGTCGAGAACAGGCCCGCGTGGCCGGAGACGCCGTCGAGGGCGTGGAAGGCGTTGCCGTCGGCGACCTGCCCGATCACCGGCTCCGCGCGCCAGCGGGCGAAGTCCGTGCTGCGGTAGGGCACCGGGTACGGCCGTCCGGTGTCCAGCATGGTCATCTCGACCCGGTCGTCGAGGGCGCTCATGGCCGCCTCCGAGCCGGCCGGGCGGGCGTACGTGGTCGAGGTGAGGCCGAGCGGCCGGGTGACCAGCTCGGCCAGCGCCCGGTCCAGCCGCAGCCCGGTGACGGCCGCGATGATCCGGCCCAGCAGGACGAAGCCCAGGTCGGAGTAGTGCCGGGCGCGGCCGGGCCGGTAGCGGGGCGGCGGCAGCTGCGGCGCGATGTAGAGCGGCCACCACTCCCACAGCCCGCCGCGGTGCAGCAGCAGGTCCCGCACGGTGATCGCCTCGTACGAGCGCTGCAGGTACGCGCTGAGCGGCGCGTCCAGGTCCACCAGCCGGTCGGACACCAGCCGCATGAGCATCGTGGTCGTGGCCATGACCTTGGTGACGGAGGCGAGGTCGTGGTACGTCTCCGGGGCCATCGGGTCCACGCCGGTGAGGTCGTCGGGGCGCACGGTGCGGTAGCCGGCGTACTCGTCGAGGTCGAACCACGGCGTTCGGGCCGCCATGACCAGCCCCGGCGGCGGCGTGTGCTCGGGCTTCGTGCCCTCGGGAGCCGTCATCGGGCCAGCACCAGGGACCGTGGCGGTTCGCCGAGCGGCGCGGGCAGGACCAGGGGGCCGGCGCCGGGCGTCAGCGTGCCGAGGATTCGAGGGCCGGCGGCTCCCGTCCCGCCGGGCGCCGTGCCGGGCAGGCCGTGCGCGCTCAGCCAGCCGATCAGCGCGAACGCGATCGCCTCCTTGTCGTCGGCGGGCGCGCCGAAGTCGTCGGAGGGGGCCACCCGCACGCCGGGCAGCGCGGTCCGCAGCCCGTCCATGATCACGGGGTTGCGGCAGCCGCCGCCGGAGACGACCAGCGTGCCCACCCCGGCGGCCCGCACGTCCGCGGCGACCGTGCGCACGGTCAGCTCGGTCAGCGTCGCCACCAGCCCGGCGTCGTCGGCGGCCGAGCCGGTCCTGGCCACCGCCGCGTCCACGTAGCCCAGGTGGAACAGCTCCTTGCCGGTGCTCTTCGGCGCCGGCAGCCGGTAGTACGGCTCGTCCAGCAGCTCCGCCAGCAGCTTCTCGTCCACCCGGCCCGACGCCGCGATCCGCCCGTCCTCGTCGAAGCCGCGCGGGTTCAGCCCTCTGCTCGTCACCACGGCGTCGATCAGCGCGTTGGCCGGGCCGATGTCGTAGGCGTGCAGCGAGCCGTCGCGGAGCACGGTCATGTTCGAGATGCCGCCCAGGTTGAGCGCTCCCGCGCCGCCCTCGTGCGCGCCGAGCAGCAGCCCGTCCAGCACCGACACCAGCGGCGCGCCGTGCCCGCCGGCCGTGATGTCCCTGATCCTGACGTCGGACAGCACCGGCGCGCCCGTACGCTCGGCGATCCAGGCGGGCTGGCCGATCTGCAGCGTGCCGAGCGCGTGCGCGCCCTCGACCCAGTGGTAGACGGTCTGCCCGTGGGAGACGATCAAATCGACGGGCCCGCCCTGGGCGACGGCCGCGGCGGCGGCTTCGGCGAAGCTCTGTCCGATGAGCGTGTCGAGCTCGCACACCTCGGCCAGCGTCGTCGGCGCGGGCGGCAGCGCCGCGATCAGCCGCGCCCGCAGCTCGTCCGGGTACGGTGTGCTCGCCGTGTGCCCGACCCGGCCTTCGAGCACGCTCCCGACGAGCTCGAAGTCCACCACGGCCACGTCGATCCCGTCGTGCGAGGTGCCGGAGATCATCCCGAGTATCCTCATGCCCGCTCCCCGAGTGCCGTCCGCAGCCACCGTGCCGTCATGCCCGCTCCCCGAGTGCCGTGCGCAGCCGTCCGCCGGCCCGGTCCAGCCGCGCCGCCGCGTCCTGTGGTGAAAGGTCGAAGCGGGAGGCCACGACCGCCTGTTTGACGTTGAAGCCGTTGGCGTCCAGCGCCGCCAGCGCCTCCTCGCGTCCCGCTCCGGTGATCGTGCGCACCATGCGCACGGCTCGCTCGCGCAGCTTGCCGTTGCTGGCCTTCACATCGACCATGAGGTTGCCGTACGTCTTGCCGAGCCGCACCATCACGATCGTCGAGAACATGTTGAGCACGAGCTTCTGCGCCGTGCCCGCCTTGAGCCTGGTCGAGCCGCTGATCACCTCGGGCCCGACGAGCACCTCGATCGCGTGCTCGGCCGCCTGGCCGAGCGGCGAGCCGGCGTTGCACGACAGCCCCACGGTCAGGGCGCCCAGCGCGCGGGCCCGCCGCACGGCGGCCAGCACGTACGGCGTCCGCCCGCTGGAGGCGATGCCCACCACGGTGTCCAGGGGCCCGATCCCGGCCGCGTCCACGGCCGCCGCCCCCGCCTCCTCGTCGTCCTCGGCCCCTTCACAGGGGGCGACGATCGCGCTCTCGCCGCCCGCGATGATCGCGAAGACCTGCTCGGGCGGCGTCGAGAACGTCGGCGGGCACTCGGAGGCGTCCAGCACGCCCAGCCGGCCCGGCGTGCCGGCGCCCACGTAGACGAGCCGGCCTCCGGTCTCCATGCGCGCGGCCGCCGCCTCGATGGCCGCGGTGATGCTGGGCAGCGCCGCGGCGACCGCCGCGGGCACGGTGGCGTCGGCCGCGTTCATCGTCGCCGCCAGCTCGCCGACGCTCATCACGTCGATGCCGGCGAAGCGCGGATCGGCCGACTCCGTGGTCAGTTCTGAGAGGTTCACCGCTTCCCTCGGTTCCGGGGGTCGAGTGTGTCGCGCAGGCCGTCGCCGAGCAGGTTGAGACCCACCACGAGCAGCACGACGACCGCGCCGGGCGCGATCAGGGTCCAGGGGGCCACGAACACCAGGCTGCGCGCCTCGAAGATCATCGAGCCGAGCGACGGCGCCGGCGGCGGGGTGCCCAGGCCCAGGAAGCTCAGCGACGCCTCGGTCAGCACCGCCCACGACAGCGACAGCGCGACCTGGATGACGATGATCGAGGTGATGTTCGGCAGCACATGACGCAGCATGATCTGCCAGCGGCTCAGGCCGGTGGAGACGGCCGCCTTCACGTACTCGATCTCCCTGAGCGAGAGCACGGGCCCGCGGGTGACCCGGATGAAGATGGGGACGTACACGATGGCGATGGCCACGGCGATGGTGAACCAGTTGCGGTCCAGCACCGACGCCAGCGACAGCGCCAGCAGCAGCGGCGGGAAGGCGAACAGCACGTTCGTCACCCCACCGATGGCGCCGTCGGCCAGGCCGCGGTAGAAGCCGGACACCAGCCCGCCCAGCGTGCCGACGACGGTCGCGAACGCCACCGCGACCACCGCGATCAGCGCCGAGTTGCCCACGCCGGCCGCCACCCGGGAGAAGACGTCGCGGCCGAACTGGTCGGTGCCGAACAGGTGCTCGCCGGACGGCGCGAGGAAACGCGCCGGCGGATGCTGGGCGACCGGGTCGTAGGGCAGCAGCCCCAGGTACGACAGCACCGCCACCACGGCCAGCAGCGCCAGGATCACCACGCCGGCCAGCCCTATCGGGCTGCGCCGCAGCAGGCCGCTCACGACGCCCTCACCCGGGGGTCGATGAGCCGGTAGAGCCCGTCGGTCAGCAGGTTGACCAGGACGAACGCCAGCGCGATCACCAGCACGGTGCTCTGCACGACCGCGTACTCCTTCTGCTGGATCCCCAGCAGCACCTGCCGGCCGATCCCCGGCACGGAGAAGATCTGCTCGACCACGACGGCCCCGCCCAGCAGGTAGCCGAACTGCAGCCCGGTCATGGTCACGATCGGCACGAGCGCGTTGCCCAGCACGTGCCTGATCTGCAGCCGCCGTTCCGGCACGCCCTTGGCGCGGGCGGTGCGCACGAAGTCGTTCGAGCGCACCTCCAGCACCGCCGTGCGGGTGGTGCGCAGGATGGGCGCCGCGATGCCGAAGCCCAGCACGAGGGAGGGCAGGAGCATCTGCCGCAGGTTGAGCAGCGGGTCGTCGACGAGCGTGGCGAAGCCCTGCCCGTTGGGGTTGAACCCGAACGACGCGGCGAAGACCGACAGCAGCGTCGTGGCCAGCAGGAACGCCGGGATCGACAGCCCCGCCAGGCTCACCACCTGGCCGGCGGCGTCGCGGACGGAGTTCGTCCGCGAGGCCGCCAGCATGCCCAGCGGCACCCCGATGAGCAGCGCCAGCACGATCGAGAACACCGCCAGCTCGAACGTCACCGGCAGCGAGTGCAGCGTCAGCTCCAGCACGCTCTGCTGCGAGCGCGCCGAGTAGCCGAAGTTGCCGGTGAACATGTTGCCCAGCCACGAGAAGAACTGGGTGACCAGCGACTGGTCCAGGCCGTAGTACTGCTCCAGGGCCTGCCGCTGGGCCGGGGTGAGCGCGGCGGCCTCGGTGCCGAGGCCGGCCGTGATCTGGTCGCCGGGGATCGCCCTGAGCATGACGAAGACGAACACGGCCACCCCGAACAGGATGCCCAGCGTCTCGGCCACGCGCCGCAGGACGCGGTTGCGCAGGATCGTCATCCGACCGAGGTGGTCCGCAGGTACTGCAGCGAGCCGCTGGCCATCGGCACGAAGCCCTGCACGCCGGAGGTCGTGGCGGTGTAGGTGTAGCCGGCGAACAGCCAGATCCAGGCGGCGTTGTTCTCCAGCTCGGCGCCGACCTTCTCGTAGATGGCCTTGCGCTCGGCCTGGTCGGTCGTCGCCTTGCCCTGCTGGAACAGCTCGTCCAGCTCGGGGGAGCTGTAGCCGGCGACCTTGTTCAGGTTGCCCTTGCTGGTGAAGTAACGGCCGTAGGAGCCGTCGGGGTCGGGGCGCCCGCCGTTGAGCGCCACGGCCGCGTCGAAGTCGGCCGCCACCCAGCGGTCCACGAACGCGCCGGACTCCAGCACCTCCAGGTCCAGGGTGATCTTCGCCTCGGCGAGCTGGGCCTTGAGGTTCTGCGCCTCGTTGACGGAGGTGGCGTACTCGCCCTGGGAGACGATCGTCTTGATCGTCACGCCGCCGGACTTGCCGGCCTTGGCCAGGTACTCGGCCGCCTTGGTGAGGTCGCGGGCCGGGCAGGGGCGCTTGTTCGGGTCCGACTTGAACGCCGGGGCGGTGATCGGTCCCGTCACCTCGCCCTCGCCGAGCGCGGCGGTGTCGAGCACCTGCTTGCGGTCGATCGCGCACTGCACGGCCAGGCGCACGTTGACGTCCTTGAGGTCGCCGTGCTGCGCGTTGAGCTGGAGCGCGTGGTAGTTGAGCTGCGGCGTCTTGGCCACCTGGATCGTGCCGCCGCCCTCGGCGGTCTGCGCGACGAGCGGGTCGTTGAAGACCGCGAGCTGCACGTTGCCCGACTGCATGGCCGAGACGATGGACGACTCGTCCGGGATCACCCGGAACTCGACCGAGGCGAGCTTCGGCTTCTCGGCGCCCCAGTACTTGTCGTTCCTGGTCAGCGTGATCGACTGGCTCGGCACCCGCTTGCCCAGCGTGAACGGGCCGGTGCCGTTGGGCGTGGCGTTGAGCTTCTCCTCGGTGTCGTCGGAGGACAGCATGGCCATGTTGACCGTGGCCAGGTTGGCGGGCAGCGCGGCGTCGGGGCCGCTCAGCTCCAGCTCGACCGTGTCGGGGCCGCTCGCCTCGACCGACTTGACCGACGAGAGCGAGGCGCGGGCCACGGCCGCGGTCTTCTCGTCCATGATCTTGTCGAGGGAGTCCTTGACGTCCTTGGAGTCGAACGCGCTGCCGTCGGCGAACGTCACGCCCTGGCGCAGCTTGAGCGTGAGCTTCTTACCGTCGTCCGAGGTCTCCCAGGACTCGGCCAGGCCGGGCACGACGTTGAGGTCCTTGTCGAACTCGGTGAGCGTGCCGTACAGGTTCTGCAGCACGTTGACGGCCTGGAACTGGGTGGCCTTCCAGGGGAAGAGCGTGTCGGGGTCGGAGGTCACGCCGACGACGAGCGCGCCGCCCGCCGCTCCGGTGCCGGACGCCGGCCCGGACGGTGCGCCCGAGGAGGACGAGCAGGCGGTGAGGGCGAGGGACAGCGCAGCGGCGATGCCGACCGCGGAGAAGGCGCCACGGGGCATATGGTCTCCTCAGAACAGTAGGTCATAAAATTACGCAGACCATACCATCCAGGTACTTTCTTTCCAGCATGGGGTGATGATGGCGGAGGACGCCGAGACGCTGCTGATCCGCATCCGCGCGGCCATGCCGGCCCTGCGGCCCTCGGAGCGGCGGATCGCCGGGGAGTTCACCGGAGATCCGGCCGCGGCGGCGAACCTGTCCATCGCGCAACTGGCCGCCCGCTGCGAGACCTCGACCACCTCGGTGGTGCGTTTCTACCAGCGCATGGGTTACGCCCACTACAAGGACTTCAGGATCGACCTGACCAGGGCGGTGGCCAGGGAGGAGATCGCCCGCAGGGAGGCGGGGCCGGGCCTGCCCGAGGTGTCGGGCGACATCGACCGGAACGACAGCCTGGAGGGCATCGTCTCCAAGGTCGCCATGAACGAGACGCTCTCCATCGCCGACACGGCCCGCTCGCTGGACATGGAGGCGCTGGGCCGGGCGGTGTCGCTGCTGCTGGGGGCGCGCAGGATCGACAGCTTCGGCGTGGGGGCGAGCGCGCTGGTGGGGCTCGACCTGCAGCAGAAGCTGTCCCGTATCGGGCGGACCGCGCTCAACTGGCACGACGCGCACTCCGCCTGGACCTCGGCCGCCACGCTCGCCGCCGGTTGCGTGGCGGTGGCCGTCTCGCACACCGGGGCCACCGTGGACACCGTCGAGTTCCTCGCCATCGCCCGCAGGTCGGGGGCCGCGACGGTGGCGATCACGAACTTCCACGATTCGCCGCTGGCCCGCGCGGCCGACGTGACGCTCACGACGGCCGCGCGGGAGACCAGGTTCCGCTCGGGTGCGCTGGGCAGCCGCATCGCCCAGCTCATGGTGGTGGACTGCCTGTTCACCGGGGTCGCGCAGGCCTCCTACGACGAGTCGATGCGGGCGCTGCGCGACACGTACGCGGTGGTGCACGACCGCGTCGTCAAGCGCGCCTGAACGGGCTGCCGGCGCACCTGACCGGGCGCGCCGCCGGCTCGCCCGGCCGGGTGGCGCTAATCGGCGCGCTCGACGGTCTCGCAGTCGACGCTCACCGGGTCGAGCGCGGCACGGTCGGCGAAGGCCACGTCGCCGGTGCCGTCGCCGCAGAACGACAGGTGGTCCGCCGCCTGGTCGCGCAGGTCGATCACGTCGTTCCCGAGCCCGCCGTCACCGTGTCCCTGGTCATGCCGGAGTCCGGCACCGACGCGCTGCGGATCAACGACTCGGTCTCCATCGTCCCCGGCCCCGGCTGCGTCCAGGCTCCCGGCGACGCCACCACCGTGCGCTGCTCGGGCAAGCCGCCGTTGATCACGCGTACCGAAGCGGACGAGGTGCCGGCGGAGGCGCCGGCCTGCGCCTGGGCGGTGACGGGCGTCGCCGCGAGCGCGGCGGCGGCGAGGCCGCCGATCAGGGGCAGGGCTAAGCGCTGCGCATGCGCATGGTTCCTCCTCAAGGAGTGGGTGGATCGTTGACCGGCTTCATGATGGGACGGAACTAAGTTCTGCTCTGCGTCCTGATACAGCGATGCTCCGTGTCGCTCACGACACCACCGGACCGCCACGTGACCTTGAAGGGTGTTGACAGGCTCACAGCCCGGATTCACCTGGGGTTCACTGGCCCGCTCTAGCTTGTAGGGCCATGAGCTGGAGGTACCGGGCCAACGCCACGCTTGAGGGCCTGACGGGATACACGCTGACGCGACGACTGAGCAAGGAGCCGCCGAAACCGCCGCCGCCGCCGAAGGTGCCGCTGGAGCTGCAGCGGCTGCCCGGCGACACGGTACGGCCGCCCGTCGATCCCGGGCACGACCGGTTGCTGCGCGAGCCTGTCTTCCTGCTGTCGTCGGTGCGCTCGGGCTCTACCCTGCTGCGCGTCATGCTCGACAGCCACTCCCAGGTGCACTCGCCGATCGAGACGCACTTCCGCCGGCTGACCGTGGGCCTCGGCACCGACCCCGTACGCCAGGCCATGGAGCTGCTCGGCCACACCCACAGCGACCTCGAACACCTGGTCTGGGACCGGCTGCTGCACCGCGAGCTGACCCGCAGCGGCAAGCCGTTGCTGGTCGAGAAGACGCCCAGCAACGTCTTCGCCTGGCGGCGCATCGCGGCCTGCTGGCCGGACGCGCGCTTCGTCTTCCTGCTGCGCCACCCGATGTCGATCGTGCAGTCCTGGCACGAGGCCGACCCGGACAAGCGGCCCATGGAGGAGGCCGTGCCGCGCACGCTCGCGTACATGACCTACCTGGAGGAGGCCAGGACGCACCTGGAGGGCCTGACCGTGCGCTACGAGGACCTGGTCGCCGACCCCGAGGGCCGGCTGCGCCGGCTCTGCCTCTTCCTCGGCCTGGAGTACGAGCCCGCCATGCTGGACTACGGCGAGCAGGACCACGGCGGCTTCGTGAAGGGCATCGGCGACTGGCGGGACAAGATCCGCGCCGGCACCGTGGTCGCCGGCCGACCGCTGCCTGCGCCCGCGGAGATCCCGGCCGAGCTGCACGACATCTGCCGGAAATGGGAGTATCTGCCGTGACGGCCGGGTCACCCCGGGGGCCACGAGGGTGTGACAGAGTTCGCCTGCGATTTGCCCGCCATTCGCCGTGGCCTCCGATATGTTGCCCTTCGTGATCAACAGGCCCTCGCGCCGAGCCTTATTCGCCGGTACCCTCGCCGGCCTCGCCCTGCCCGCGGCCACGTCCGCGGGCGCCGAGGCCACCGCCCGCCGCGGCACCCTGCCCGCGCGGCCGAACATCCTGCTCATCCTGGCCGACGACCTGGGATGGGGGGAGATCGGCAGCAACGGGCAGCGCTCCATCAGCACCCCCAACCTGGACCGGCTGGCGGCCGAGGGGGTGCAGTTCAAGGCCGCGTACTCGGGCGCGCCGCTGTGCGCGCCGTCGCGGTGCTCGCTGCTCACCGGGCTGCACGCCGGGCACGGCACCGTGCGGGAGAACCCGGAGGGCGGGCAGCAGCACGCGCTCACCGACGCCGACCTCACCTTCGCCGAGGTGCTGCGGCTGTCCGGCTACCGTACGGCGTGCATCGGCAAGTGGGGCTTCGGCCCCGAGGAGCCGGACCAGGACTCCCACCCCAACGTGCGCGGCTTCGACGAGTTCTACGGTTACATCGAGCACGTCCACGCGCACCAGTACTTCCCCGCTTATCTGTGGCACAACGGCGAGAAGGTGCACCTCGGCGGCAAGTCGTACGCGCCGCACCTGTTCCGCGAGCGCGCGGTCGAGTTCATCCGGCAGGACGGCGACCAGCCCTTTCTGCTGTACTTCGCCAGCAACCTGCCGCACGCGCCGAGCGTGATCCCCGGCGACGCCGGCCGGTACGAGAACCGCCCCTGGAGCGCCGCGAACCGCCGTCACGCCGCGCAGGTCGCCAGGCTCGACAACGACGTCGCCGCCCTCGTCAGGGCGCTGCGCGACGCCGGGGTGGCCGAGCGCACGCTCGTGCTGTTCACCAGCGACAACGGCCCGCACAGCGAGAAGGGCGTGACGCCGGAGCTGTTCAACTCCAACGGCCCCTTCCGCGGCGACAAACGCGACGTCTACGAGGGCGGCATCCGTGTCCCCATGATCGCCTGGTCACCGGGCCTGCGGCCGCGGGTGGAGCGGCAGCCGGTGGCGTTCTGGGACGTGCTGCCCACGCTGGCGGACCTGGCCAGGGTGCCGCCGCCCGCCCACGTGGACGGCCTGTCCTTCACCGGCCTGCTGACCGGCGCGGGCGCGCCCCGGCACCGCCACCTGGTGTGGAACCGGCCGCGCAAGGCCCAGGCCATGCGGCGCGGCAGGTGGAAGGTGGTCCGGTTCAACCCGCACATCGCCGGGGCCGGGCCACGGGGCCGCGTCGAGCTGTACGACCTGGACGCCGACCCCGGCGAACGCCGCGACCTGTCCGCCAGGAAGCCCGAGCTCACCAGGGAACTGCTGGCCGAGCTCGACCGCTCGATCGGCGGCGACCCGCGCACCCCGTACGGGCTGCGCACCGAGCTCACCGCCGACCAGTTCGTCGTCACCCTCTACAACGGCTCCGCCGTGCCCTGGCGGAACGTACGCCTCGGCCTGGACCGGCCACGACGGGCGCGGGCGCACACGGTCGCCCGGGTGAACCCGGGCACGGCCCTCTCGGTCGGCTTCCCCCTGCCGTCCTCCGGCCGGATCACGGCCAGGGCCGCCTTCGACGCCGGCGGCAGGTCGCACGTCTTCCGGCACGTCCACCGGGACGTGCTGCGGGACGTGCTGCGGGACGAGGGCTGAGCCGCGCGGTCACGGCGGCCCGCGCCTGCGCAGGTCGCCGTGACCTGGAGATATGCCACTCTCTTGACTAAGAGTGATGACATCGCTACGGAAAGTTGACACTCTGAAGAGGAGGCCGTTACCCGACGAGGAGAGGAACGCATGAACCTGATCACCCGAGCGGAATGGAACGCCAGGAAGCCGACCGCGGGCTACGTCCGCCTGTCCGCCACCCGGGGCGTCAAGATCCACTACACCGGCGGCTCGGTGCCCGCCGACCTGGCCGGCCCGGACAACCACGACCGCTGCGTGGACCTGGTCCAGGACATCCAGCGCATGCACATGTCGGGCGGCCGCGGGGAGAAGTACATCGACCTGGGCTACTCCATGGTGTGCTGCCCGCACGGGAACACGTTCATGGGCCGGGGGCCGCACGCCCTGCCCGCCGCCAACGGCGCCGGGCTCAACTCCGGCCACTACGCCGTCCTCGCGCTGCTCGGCGACTCAGGACTGACCGAACCGAACGACGACCTGCTCAATGCCCTGGTCGACGCCATCGAATACCTGCGCGAGCACGGCGACGCCGGCCGCGAGGTCAAGGGGCACCGGGACGGCTATTCCACCTCGTGCCCCGGCGACCCGCTCTACCGCTGGGTCCGCGCCGGGGCCGAGCGACCCTAGCCCAGAAGCTCGCAGGCGGGCTCAGAGCAGGCGGCCGACGTGGGCCAGCGCCTGCTTGAGCAGCACGCCCTGCCCGCCCGCCATCTCCTGCTGCACCATCGGCGAGGCCGCCTCCTCCGGGGTGAACCACACCAGGTCGAGCGCGTCCTGCCGGGGCCTGCAGTCACCGGCGACGGGCACGATGTAGGCCAGCGAGACGGCGTGCTGGCGCGGGTCGTGGTAAGGGGTGACGCCGGGCGTGGGGAAATACTCGGCCACGGTGAAGGGCTGCGGCGAGATGGGGATCTGCGGCAGCGCCACGGGACCGAGGTCCTTCTCCAGATGACGCAGCAGCGCGTCGCGGATCCGCTCGTGGTGCAGGACCCGTCCCGAGACCAGCGCCCGGCTGACCGTGCCGTCCGACGCGATGCGCAGCAGCAGGCCGACGTGGGTGACCACCCCGGTGTCGTCGACCCGCACCGGCACGGCGTCGATGTAGAGGATGGGCATCCGGCCGCGCACCGATTCCAGTTCTTCCGGTGACAGCCAAGCAGGCGTGGTTTCGGTCTTTTCGGTCATCTGCTGATCGTAAGGCCCGGGGACTCAGCGGCGTACCGCGGTCCGGCCGGACGGAGCCCGGCCCGCCGTCCAGGACGCCGCGCACACGAACAGCACGATGCCGAGGAACGGCAGATAGTCGACGATCTTGCGTTTCATCCGAGGTCACGCTCCGCTCCGCGTTTCGCCAGCCGCCTGCGTTGCGGCTGGACGGTGTACTTGGGATCGTTCGCCGACTCCATCCCGGCCTTGAAGATCCCGAATCTGGTGCACGCCGACCCGGCCAGCAGCGCGGCGCCCGCCGCCACGGCCGCGATCCTGCTGCGCCGCCCCAGCGTGAGCCCCGCCACCGCGCCGGCCACCGACAGCGCCTCGCCCAGCCGCAGCAGCCGGTTGCGCTTCAGCGGCTCGGCCAGCGCCCCGAGCCGGCGCTCCATGCGGGCCGCCGCCGCGCACTCCACGGCCGCGCCCAGCACCGCCGCCCGGCGCGCCGGGGCCGCCTCGGACAGCGGCGCGGCCAGCAGGCCCAGCCCGCCCGCCGACGCCACGGCCGACCCGGCGAACAGGAACGGCATCTCGCGATACCCCTCGTGCCAGGCCGGCACCGCCGTGTCGCAGATCAGCGCCGCCGTGTACGTCGCCACCGCCGGCCCGATCGCCCCCGCCGCCAGGGTGGCGGCCCGGCCGAGCCCCGGATACAGTCCTGAGACCTCAGTCGCCGCCGCGCATCCGGCCGCCGGGCCGAACGCGGTGAGCACCCAGGTGCCGACGCTCATCGGCGAGGTCACCTTGAACACCCGCAACATGTTGAGGAAACGCTCGGGACGGCCCAGGTCGTGGATCAGGCAGTAGAACGACCCGCCGATCGCGCACAGCGCCCCCACCTTGCTCACCCTGGCCAGACGCGGCCGGCCGGTCAGCTCGGCGGCGGCGGCCAGCGTGGACGACGCGCCCGCCAGGCCGCCGAGGAACAGGTAGCCGCCGATGTCGGGGGCCTCCCACGTCGGCTCGTTCAGCACGGGACGGCCGTAGTAGGAGTCGAAGTCCGCCTTCGGCACCATCAGCCGCTCACGCCTGCGGCCCGCCGAGCCCGGCGTGGCCTCGCGCTCGCCGCGCAGCCCGGCCGCGCCGTCCATCCGCACGTCCGTCTGGCTCGGGGTCTGGTCGACGGCCTGGCTCATGATCGCCGCTCCCGCCGCCCGCGCGTCCACGTCACCCCTGCGGCTCCCGGCGCGGCACACGTCCACGTCACACCCGCCGCGGGCACCCGTACTGCAATGATCATCGTGTCCGTCCTCGCCATGCCGTGGCCGCGAACCCCGCGAGCAGGGCCACGGCCGCCACCCCGACGTGCCGCCACATCGACGGCAGATCCCTCGTGGTCACCACCGGGTCCGGCGGCAGGCCGTACACCTCGGGCTCGTCCAGCAGCAGGAAGAACGCCCCGGTGCCGCCCACGCCGTCGCCCGGGTCGTGGCCGTACAGGCGGGCGGAGGTCGTGCCGGCGGCGCGCACCTGCTCCAGCCGCCGCTCGGCCCGCTCACGCAGCTCGTCGAGGTTCCCGAACTGGATGGAGTCCGTCGGGCACGTCTTGGCGCAGGCCGGCTCCTCCCCGGCGCCGAGCCGGTCGTAGCACATCGTGCACTTGGCCGCCGTGCCGCCGCTCTCTCCTGCGCCGCTCTTCTTCGGGCCGTTCTCCCGCTTGCCGATCACCCCGAACGGGCAGGCGGGCACGCAGTAGCCGCACCCGTTGCAGATGTCCTCCTGCACCACGACCGTGCCGAACTCGGTGCGGAACAACGACCCGGTCGGGCACACGTCGAGGCAGGCCGCGTGCGTGCAGTGCTTGCACACGTCGGAGGCCATCAGCCAGCGGAAGTCCATCTCGCCGACCCCGGGCTCCTGGTGCCCCAGCGGCCGGCGCTGCTCGACGAACGCCACGTGCCGCCAGGTGTCGGCGCCCAGCCCCACGGTGTTGTCGTAGGACATGCCGGTGAACTCCATGCCGTCATCGGGGACCTGGTTCCACTCCTTGCACGCCACCTCGCACGCCTTGCACCCGATGCAGATGCTGGTGTCGGTGAAGAAGCCGACCCTGCCGTCGCCGAGGCGCTCGTCCAGGTCGAAAGCCACGGCTCACGCCTCCGTTCCGGTGCCGGCGGTGATGCCCGCCCGCCGCTGATAGGACCTGACCAGCTCGGGCAGCGCCGGGCCGCGCGGCCTGCGCCCCGGGCGGATGTCCGCCGACAGGGCCTTGACCTCCTGGATGTGCGAGTTGGGGTCCAGCGAGATCGCCGACAGCTCGTTGGCCGCGTCGCCCTTGGCCAGCCCGTTGGGGCCGTAGTGGAAGGGCAGGCCGATCTGGTGCAGCACCCGCCCGTTCAGACGCAGCGACGGGATGCGGTCGGTCACCAGCACCCGCGCCTCGATGGCGTTGCGCGCGGTGATGATCGTGGCCCAGTCGCCGTGCACCAGCCCGCGCTCGGCCGCCAGCGCGGGGGACACCTCGCAGAACATCTCCGGCTGCAGCTCGGCCAGATACGGGGTGAACCTGCTCATCCCGCCCGCCGTGAAGTGCTCGGTCAGCCGGTACGTCGTCACCACGTACGGGTAGACCGACGCCCCCGGCTCGTCCCCGCTCGGCTGATAGCGGTTGGCGGGATGCGGATAGAGCTTGCGGACCGGGTTGCGCTGCCGCCCGTAGAGCGGGTTGGCCACCGGCGAGTCCTGCGGCTCGTAGTGCGTCGGCAGCGGCCCGTCCACCACCCCCGCGGGGGCGAACAGCCAGCCCCTGCCGTCGGCCTGCATGATGAACGGATCGGTGCCCGACAGGGCCGCCACCCCCGAGGCGCCGGGCGGCGGCCGGTAGCCGGGGCTCTTGTCCCGCTCGAAGTCGGGCACGTCGTGGCCGGTCCACCGGCCCGCCTCCGCGTCCCACCACACCAGCCGCTTGCGCTCGCTCCACGGGCTGCCGTCCGGCCTGGCCGAGGCCCGGTTGTAGAGCACGCGCCGGTTGTCCGGCCACGCCCACGCCCACTCGGCGGCGATCCAGTCCTGCTCGGAGCCGGGCTTGCGGCGGGCGGCCTGGTTGACGCCGCCGGCGTACACGCCGCTGTAGATCCAGCAGCCGCAGGCGGTGGAGCCGTCGGCCTTGAGCCCGGCGTAGCCCGGCAGCGGGCGCCCCCGCTCGTCCCAGCCGTTGATCTCGGCCAGCACCGCCTCCGCCGACGGCTCGGCCGTCTCGCCCTCCACCGGGTAGTCCCAGGTGAGGTGGAGCACGGGCTCGTCCATCGGATCCTGTGAGCCGGCCAGCTTGGCCCTGATGAGGCGGCCCAGGTGATACATGAACCACAGGTCGCTGCGGCAGTCGCCGCGCGGCTCGACGGCCTGGTGACGCCACTGCAGCAGCCGGTTGGTGTTGGTGAAGCTGCCGGCCTTCTCCGTGTGGCAGGCCGCGGGCAGGAAGAACACCTCCGTGCCGATGTCGGCCGTGCGCAGCTCGCCCGTCTCGATCTCCGGGCCGTCCTTCCACCAGGTGGCGCTCTCGATCAGGTTGAGGTCGCGCACCACCAGCCAGTCGAGCGCGGCCATGCCGAGGCGCTGCATCTTCGCGTTGGCCGAGCCGACCGCCGGGTTCTCGCCGAGCAGCAGGTATCCCTTGCAGGTGCCGTCGAGCTGCGCCAGCACCGTGTCGTACGTGCTGTGCGAGCCCGTCAGCCGGGGCAGCCAGCCGAACCGGTAGTCGTTGCCCGCCTGCGCCGACTCGCCCCACCACGCCTTGAGCAGGCTGATCAGGTAGGCCGGCATGTTCGCCCAGAAGCCCTGGTGCGGCGCGTCGGCGCGGAGGAAGTCGTGCAGCCGCTCGTTCTCGTGCGCGTGCGGCATCGGGATGTAGCCCGGCAGCAGGTTGAACAGCGTCGGGATGTCGCTGGAGCCCTGGATGCTGGCGTGGCCGCGCAGCGCCTGGATACCGCCGCCCGGCCGGCCGATGTTGCCCAGCAGCAGCTGCAGGATGCTCGCCGCCCGGATGAACTGCGAGCCGTCGCTGTGCTGCGTCCAGCCGACCGCGTAGACGAACTCGGCGGTCTTGTCGGGCCCCGAGTTCTCCGTCAGGTGGCGGCACACCTCCTCGAACAGGTGCCGCGGCACCCCGCACACCCGCTCGACCATCTCCGGCGTGTAGCGGGCGTAGTGGCGGCGCAGCACGTTGAGCACGCAGCGCGGGTCGCGCAGCGTCTCGTCCCGCCGGGGCCGGCCGTTCAGCGGGACGCCGGTGCTCCCCTGCACCTCGCCGCGCCCCGGCGTCTCCTGCCCCGGCCGGTCGTAGCCGGAGTCGCGCTCGCCGGAGGCCGCCACCGCCGTCATGCCCTCGTACTGCCAGGAGTCGTCGTCGTAGGCCCGCGTCTCCTGGTCGAAGCCGGAGAACACGCCGTCGAGGTCCTCGGCGTCGCGGAAGTCCTCACGCAGGACGGTGGCCGCGTTGGTGTAGTTGAGCACGTACTCGTGGAAGTACAGCTCGTTCTCCAGCACGTGGTTGATGATCGCGCCGAGGAAGGCCACGTCGGAGCCGGCCCTGATCGGCACGTGCAGATCGGCCAGCGCGCTCGTCCTGGTGAAGCGCGGATCCACGTGAATGATCACCGCGCCGCGCGCCTTGGCCTCCATCACCCACTGGAAGCCCACCGGATGGGCCTCGGCGAAGTTCGAGCCCTGGATGACCACGCAGTCGGAGTGCTGCAGGTCCTGCATGAACGTGGTGGCGCCGCCCCGCCCGAACGACGTGCCCAGCCCCACCACGGTCGAGCTGTGGCAGACGCGGGCCTGGTTCTCGATCTGCACCACGCCGAGCGCCGTCAGCAGCTTCTTGATGAGGTAGTTCTCCTCGTTGTCCAGCGTGGCGCCGCCCAGGCTGGCGATGCCCATGGTCCGCGCGGTACGCCGGCCGTCCTGCTCCCACTGCCACGTCTCGCGCCTGGTCGCGATAATCCGGTCGGCGATCATGTCCATGGCGGTGGCCAGGTCGATCGGCTGCCAGTCCGCCGCGCCGGGCGGGCGGTAGAGGGCGTCGTACTGCCGGCCGGAGTCGGTGGTGAGCTGGAGGCTGGCCGCGCCCTTCGGGCACAGCCGGCCGCGGCTGATCGGGGAGTCGGGGTCGCCCTCGATCTGCACGACCCGCTCGTCCCGTACGTACACGTTCTGGCCGCAGCCCACCGCGCAGTACGGGCACACGGACTTCACCACCCGGTCGGCCGTGGCCGTGCGGGCCCGCACCGCCCGCGTCGCGGCCGACTCGGCCGCGGGCCCCCGCGCCGTGCGGTCCCCGCCGGTGAGCTGCCGCAGCAGCGGCCACCCCAGATCCATGACACCCCCCGATGTCCCCGGCCCGAGTCCTGCCCGGGCAGAGCGGGAGGAAAACCGCCAGGTCAGAACACCCGGGCGGCCGCCTCGTCCCAGGCGCTCGCGGACCCGGACGGCTCGTAGCGGCGCAGCGGCTGGGAGTAGGCCACCAGCGAGCGCATCTCCGCCAGGCCGGCGACCAGCCCGGCCGCCCGCGCCTGCACCAGTACGTTGCCGAGCGCGGTCGCCTCGGCGGGGCCCGCCACCACGGGCAGCCCGCAGGCGTCGGCGGTGAACTGGCACAGCAGCTCGTTGCGCGACCCGCCGCCGACGAGGTGGATCACCTCGACGTCGCGCCCGGACAGCTCCATCGCCTGCCGCACGGCCAGCCGGTGCCCGAGCGCCAGGCTCTCCAGCACGCACCGCACGTAGGCGGCGGGGGAGGAGGGCGGAAGCTGGCCGGTGCGGCGGCACTCGTCGGCGATCCTGGCCGGCATGTCGCCCGGCGGCAGGAACACCGGCTCGTCGGGGTTCACCACGGCCGCGAACGGCTTCTCGCCCGCCGCGGCGGCCAGCAGCTCGCCCAGGTCGGAGCCGGGCCAGGCGCGCAGGCACTCCTGCAGCAGCCACAGGCCCATGACGTTGCGCAGGTAGCGGACGGTGCCGTCGATGCCGGCCTCGTTGGTGAAGTTCGCCGCCCGGCTCTCGGGGGTGAGCACCGGTCCCGGCAGCTCCACCCCGGCCAGCGACCAGGTGCCGCAGGAGATATAGGCGAACGCGGGACCGACGGCGGGGACCGCGGCCACCGCGGAGGCGGTGTCGTGCGAGCCCACCGCCCTGACCGGCGCCGACCAGCCGATCTCGGCCGCCACGTCGCGCCGCAGCCCGCCGACCGCCTCGCCCGGCTGCCGCAGCGGCGGGAAGATCCCGGCGGGCAGGCCGAGCCGCTCGATCAGGGACGTGGCCCAGGTGCGCGTGCGCACGTCGAGCAGGCCCGTGGTGGAGGCGTTGGTCACCTCGGCGCCCGCCTCGCCGGTCAGCCAGTAGCCGATCAGGTCGGGGACGAGCAGCATCGTGGCCGCCCCGTCGAGCCGGTCGGCCAGCAACTGGTAGATCGTGTTAAACGGCAGTACCTGCAGCCCGGACACGTCGTACAGCGTCTCCGCCCCGACGGAGCCGGCCACCCGCTCGGCGACGCCGCGCGTGCGGTCGTCGCGGTAGTGCACCGGGTTGCCCAGCAGCGCGCCCGACTCGTCGAGCAGCCCGTAGTCCACGGCCCACGAGTCGACGCCGATGGAGGAGACGGGCCCGGCGGCGCGCAGGCCGGCCAGGATCTCCCGGTAGAGGCCGAGGACGTCCCAGTAGAGGCGGCCCGCCACCCGCACGGGGCCGTTGGGGAAGCGGTGCGCCTCGGTCAGGCTGAGCCCGTCGGTCAGGTCGGCCAGCATCACCCGGCCGCTGGAGGCGCCCAGGTCGACGGCGGCGAAACGGCGGCTCACTGCGTGGACTCCCTGGCGACGAGCTCCGGCTGGAACATGATGTGCTGGTGCGCGTGGGTCTCGGGATTGGCGCACTCGTCGAGCAGCAGCTCGGTCGCGATCCGGCCCAGCTGGTACGTGGGCTGCCGCATCGAGCTGAGGGACACGGTCGAGGCCGCGGCGAAGTCGATGTCGTCGTAGCCGATCAGCGCCACGTCCTCGGGCACCCGCACCCCGGACCGCAGCAGCGCGCGCAGCACGCCGAGCGCGAGCAGGTCGTTGGCGCAGAAGACGGCCTCCGGCAGCCCTCGCGCGATCAGGTCGGCGGCCGCCTTCTCGCCCGAGCGGGCCGTCATCGTGGCGGCCTCGGCCACCATCAGGTCGCCGGGGTCGAGCCCCGCGGCCCGCAGCGCGGCCTTGGCCCCCTCGCGCCGCTCCACGCACTGCCTGATGGTCAGCGGGCCGGTCACGTAGGCGACGCTGCGCGCGCCCCTGGACAGCAGGTGCGCCACGGCGGCCCGGCCGCCGGCGACGTCGTCGACGGCCACCGCGCACTGGTCGGGCCGGTGGGCGGGATGGTCGACCAGCACCACGCTGATGCCGTGCCCGCGCAGCCGGTCGAGCCTGGCCGGGTCCTCGCCGGAAGGGGTGATCAGCACGCCGCGCACCCGGTGCTCGGCCAGCACGCGCAGGTTGCGGTCCTCCTTGTCCACCGAGCCGGCCGAGTTGCCCAGGATGACCGCGTACCCCACCTCGCTGGCCACGTCCTCGACGCCGGCCGCGACCTCGGTGAAGAAGGGGTTGCCGATGTCGATCACGCTCAGGCCGATCGTCCTGCTGTGCCCGGCGCGCAGCGTCGAGGCGGAGCCGTGGCGGACGAACCCCAGCTCGTCGATCGCGGCCTCGACCCGTTCGCGGGTGGCGGGGGCGACCTTGCCGGGCCGGTTCAGTACATTGGAGACCGTGCCTGGGGAGACGCCTGCGTGCGCGGCGACGTCCTTGATGCTGACCATGGCCATGGGGCCCAATTAAAACGTACTAACCGACCCCGCGCCAGTCGCCTGACCGGTGCCAGCAGGCATTCCGGACCTCGCCGGGCCCCGGTGCTCCGCCATCGTAGCGGTCCAGGGTGATCGCGGCGTCATCGGCTGATCAGCGGCGATTTTCGCCCCCCGCCGCCGCCGGGGTCTTGTGGGCCCAGGGGAGAGAACGTTTTAATCCACCATAACCAACGGCGTGACCAACTGTGAGCGCTAACAGTTCATCGTGAAAGGCAGGCTTCATGCCGGATGTCCCGGATGTCCCGGATGTCATCGCGTACGGCGGTGACTGGAACCCGGAGCAGTGGCCCGAGGAGACGTGGGAGCAGGACGTCGCGCTGATGCGCGAGGCCGGCGTCAACCGGGTCAGCGTCGGGATCTTCTCCTGGTCGCTGATCGAGCCCGCCGAGGGCGTGTTCGACTTCGGCTGGTTCGACCGGGTGATGGACCTGCTGGCCGGGAACGGCATCCGGGCCAACCTGGCGACCCCCACCGCCTCGCCGCCGCCCTGGTTCGCCGATGCCTACCCCGAGGCGCTCCCGGTGGACGCCGACGGCCGGCGGCTGCACCACGGCAGCAGGCAGGGCTTCTGCCCCAGTTCGCCGATCTACCGCGAGAAGGCGCTGCGCATCGCCGAGCAGGTGGCCACGCGCTACCGCGGCCATCCGGCGCTGGCGCTGTGGCACGTGCACAACGAGTACGGCTGCCACAACGCCCGCTGCTACTGCGACACCTCGGCGGCGGCCTTCCGCGCCTGGCTGCGCTCCCGCTACGCCACGCTCGACGCGCTCAACGACGCCTGGGGCACCGCGTTCTGGTCGCAGCGCTACCACGACTGGGCACAGATCCTGCCGCCCCGCGCCACTCCCAGCTTCACCAACCCGGGCCAGCAGCTCGACTTCCGCCGGTTCAGCTCCGACGCCCTGGTCGAGCTGTACGTGGCCGAGCGCGACCTGCTCAGGGAGCTGACCCCCGGCGTGCCCGCGACCACCAACCTGATGGCCGGCGCGCACTGGGACATGGACGCCTGGGCCTTCGCCGCCGAGGTGGACGTGGTCTCGACCGACCACTACCTCGTGGGCGCCCGCCCCGAGCCGCACGTCGACCTGGCCTTCGCCGCCGACTACGCCCGCTCGCTCAACGGCGGCCGGCCCTGGCTGCTCATGGAGCACTCCACCAGCGCGGTCAACTGGCAGCCGCGCAACCTCGCCAAGACCCCCGGCGAGCTGCGCCGCAACTCGCTGTCCCACCTGGCCAGGGGCGCTGACGGGATCATGTTCTTCCAGTGGCGGCAGTCGCGGGCGGGCGCCGAGAAGTGGCACTCGGCGATGCTGCCGCACGCGGGCACCGGCACCAAGGTCTGGCGCGAGGTGGTGGCGCTGGGCGCGGAACTGGCCGCGCTGTCCGAGGTGGCGGGCAGCACGGTCACGGCCGACGCCGCCCTCCTGCTCGACCACTCCAGCGTGTGGGCGCAGGACCACCCGGCCCAGCCGACCGCCGACCTCGACCCGGTGGAGGAGGCCAAGCGCTGGCACGCCGCGCTCTGGCGGGCCGGCGTCACCTGCGACGTGGCCCATCCCGAGGGGGATCTGTCCGGTTACCGCCTGCTCCTGGTGCCCCAGCTCTACCTGGTGAGCGACGCGGGGGCGGCCAACGTGGAGGAGTTCGCCCGGCGGGGCGGGATCGTGCTCGTGGGCCCGTACAGCGGGATCGTGGACGAGCACGACCGGGTGCGGCTGGGCGGCTACCCGGGCGCCTGGCGGGACCTGCTCGGCGTCGGCACCGAGGAGTTCTTCCCGCTGGACGCGCCGATCCGGCTGGCCTCGGGCGCGACCGGGACCCTGTGGAGCGAGGCCGCGCGGGCCACCACCGCGAAGGTGCTCGACACGTACCTGTCCGGCGAGCCGGCCTGGACCCGCAACGAGTTCGGCGACGGCGCGGCGCACTACCTGACCACGGTGCTCGACGACGCCGCGCTCGCCGAGGTGCTGGCCACGGTCTGCCGCGAGGCGGAGGTGGAGCCGCCCGCCGTGAGCGGGCCCGGCGTCGAGGTCGTGCGGCGCTCCCACGCCGACGGGCGCTCGTTCCTGTTCGCGATCAACCACACGGACCGGGACGCCTCGGTGACGACCGGGGCGGGCGACAGGGTCACCGTCCCGGCCGGGGACGTCCTGGTCATCCCCCAGGTCACCCGCCCTTGACGTGCCGCCGCCGTATGGCGCGGCGGCGCATTGACAGCGGGCAGCAGGAATCATAGTTTCCTGCACGAAGGATTAAAACGTTTTGAAGGGATCGTCAGTGCAACGCGTCTGCTTCCTGCTGAAAGTCCGCCCGGAGCGGTTGGCGGAGTACCGCGAACGCCACCGCGACGTCTGGCCGGAGATGCGAGAGGCGCTGTCGCGCACCGGCTGGCACAACTATTCGCTCTTCCTCACGGACGACGGCCTCCTCGTCGGCTACCTGGAGACCGACGACTTCGAGGCGGCCCAGAAGGCGATGGCCGAGACCGAGGTCAACGCCCGGTGGCAGGCCGAGATGGCGCCGTTCTTCGAGGGCCTCGACGGCCGCCCCGACGAGGGCATGACACCGCTGACCGAAGTGTTCCACCTGGATTGATCGGGGAGCTATGACTGACATCAAGGCCACGCTGCTGGCCCAGCACATCGAGACGCCGTCCTGGGCCTACGGCAACAGCGGCACCCGGTTCAAGGTGTTCGCGCAGAAGGGCGTGCCGCGCGACCCGTACGAGAAGCTGGCCGACGCCGCCCAGGTGCACGCCTACACCGGCATCGCCCCCACGGTCGCCCTGCACATCCCGTGGGACAAGGTCGACGACTACGCCGACCTGGCCCGCCACGCCCGCGAGCTGGGCGTGGGCATCGGCGCGATCAACTCCAACGTCTTCCAGGACGACGACTACATGCTCGGCAGCGTCACCCACCCCTCGGGGCGGGTCCGCCGCAAGGCGACCGACCACCTGCTCGAGTGCGTCGACATCATGGACGCCACCGGCTCCGACACCCTCAAGCTCTGGTTCTCCGACGGCATCAACTACCCGGGCCAGGACGACATCAGGGCCCGCCAGGACCGCCTGGCCGAGTCGCTGGCCGAGGTCTACGACCGCCTCGGCGGGGGCCAGCGCTTCCTGCTGGAGTACAAGCTGTTCGAGCCGGCCTTCTACGCCACCGACGTGCCCGACTGGGGCACCGCCTACGCCCACTGCGTCAAGCTGGGCCCCAAGGCGCAGGTCGTGGTCGACACCGGCCACCACGCGCCGGGCGTCAACATCGAGTTCATCGTGGCGTTCCTGCTGCGTGAGGGCAAGCTCGGCGGGTTCGACTTCAACTCCCGCTTCTACGCCGACGACGACCTCATGGTGGGCGCGGCGGACCCGTTCCAGCTGTTCCGCATCATGTACGAGGTCGTCCGCGGCGGCGGCCTGGACGCCGGGACGGGCGTGGCGTTCATGCTGGACCAGTGCCACAACATCGAGCCCAAGATCCCGGGTCAGATCCGCTCGGTCATGAACGTGCAGGAGGCCACCGCCAAGGCGCTGCTGGTGGACCGCGAGGCGCTGGCCGCCGCGCAGGCGGAGGGCGACGTGCTGGGCGCGAACGCCGTGTTCATGGACGCCTACAACACCGACGTGCGGCCGCTGCTCGCCGAGCTGCGCGAGGAGCGGGGCCTCGCGCCCGACCCGATGGCCGCCTACGCCAAGTCCGGATACTTCGAGAAGATCGCCGCCGAGCGCGTCGGCGGCCAGCAGGCCGGCTGGGGGGCCTAGCACCACGATGGACAAGCTGACTTCTGACGACACCGTACGCGAACTGCTGGAACGCTCTCATCGCCTGGGAGCCGACCCGCGCAACACGAACTTCGCGGGCGGCAACACCTCGGCCAAGGGCGCCGCGCCCGACCCCGTCACCGGCGAGGAGACGGAGCTGCTCTGGGTCAAGGGCTCGGGCGGCGACCTCGGCACGCTGAAGGAGCAGGGCCTGGCCGTGCTCCGCCTCGACCGGCTGCGCGCGCTCAAGGGCGTCTACCCGGGCGTGGAGCGCGAGGACGAGATGGTCGCGGCCTTCGACTACTGCCTGCACGGCAAGGGCGGCGCCGCGCCGTCGATCGACACCGCCATGCACGCCCTGGTCGACGCCGGCCACGTGGACCACCTGCACCCCGACGCCGGCATCGCCATCGCGACCGCCGCCGACGGCGAGGAGCTGACCGGGCGCGTCTTCGGCGACCGGGTCGTGTGGGTGCCGTGGCGCCGGCCCGGCTTCCAGCTCGGCCTGGACATCGCCGCCATCAAGGAGGCGAACCCGCAGGCGATCGGCTGCGTCCTGGGCGGCCACGGCATCACCGCGTGGGGGGCGACCTCGCAGGAGTGCGAGTCGCGCTCGCTGGAGATCATCCGCACGGCGGAGGCGTACCTGGCCGAGCACGGCCGCCCCGACCCGTTCGGCGCGGTCGTCCACGACACCCTGCCGGAGGCCGAGCGGCACGAGCGGGCCGCCGCGCTGTTCCCGATCGTACGCGGCCTGGCCTCCACCGACGTGCGCGTGGTCGGCCACTACACCGACTCGGCCGAGGTGCTGGACTTCGTCGCGCGCGCCGAGCACCCGCGGCTGGCGGCGCTGGGCACCTCCTGCCCCGACCACTTCCTGCGCACCAAGGTCGCGCCGATGGTGCTCGACCTGCCGCCGGACGCCCCGCTGGAGCGGGTGGCCGAGCGGCTGCGCGAGCTGCACGCCGCCTACCGCGCCGGCTACACGGCCTACTACGAGCGGCACGCGGGACCGGACTCGCCGCCGATGCGCGGCGCGGACCCGGCGATCGTGCTGGTGCCCGGCGTCGGCATGTTCTCCTTCGGCAAGGACAAGCAGACCGCGCGCGTGGCCGGCGAGTTCTACGTCAACGCCGTCAACGTCATGCGCGGCGCCGAGTCCGTCTCCTCCTACGCCCCCATCCCCGAGTCGGAGAAGTTCCGCATCGAGTACTGGGAGCTCGAGGAGGCCAAGCTCCGCCGTATGCCCAGGCCCAAGCCGCTGGCCACCCGGGTGGCGCTGGTGACGGGCGGCGGGTCGGGCATCGGCGCGGCCACCGCCCGCCGGCTGGCCGCCGAGGGCGCGTGCGTGATCGTGGCCGATCGCGACCTGGGCGCGGCGGAGAAGGTGGCCGCCGAGATCGGCGCGGCGGCGTACCGGGCGGCCGACGTGGCCGTGGCGGTCGGCGTGGACGTCACCTCGGAGGAGCAGATCGCCGCGGCGGTGCGCGCGGGCGTGCTCGCCTTCGGCGGCGTTGACCTGGTCGTCAACAACGCCGGCCTGTCGCTGTCGCGGGCGCTGCTGGAGACCACGGCGGCCGACTGGGACCTGCAGCACGACGTCATGGCGCGCGGCTCGTTCCTGGTCTCGCGCGAGACGGCCAAGGTCATGATCGACCAGGCGATGGGCGGCGACATCGTCTACATCTCCTCCAAGAACGCCGTCTTCGCCGGCCCGAACAACGTCGCCTACGGCGCCGCCAAGGCCGACCAGGCCCACCAGGTACGGCTGCTCGCGGCCGAGCTGGGCGTCCACGGCATCCGGGTCAACGGCGTCAACCCCGACGGCGTCGTCCGCGGCTCCGGCATCTTCGCCTCCGGCTGGGGCGCGAACCGGGCCGCCGTGTACGGGGTGGAGGAGGAGAAGCTGGGCGAGTTCTACGCGCAGCGGACGCTGCTCAAGCGCGAGGTCCTGCCCGAGCACGTCGCCAACGCCGTCTTCGCTCTCACCGGCAGCGATCTGACCCACACCACCGGGCTGCACGTCCCGGTCGACGCGGGCGTGGCCGCCGCCTTCCTGCGCTGACCCCCGACGGCGTACCGCCGGCCCCGGCCGCCGTGACCGCTCCCGGTCACGGCGGCCGTCGGCGTTCCCGCTCCTGCCCGCGCAGGACCTCGGTTCAAGGCTGTTCGCGGCATTCCGCACACGATCGCACAGGATCGCACAGGATGGTGCTGTGCTCCGGAGCACTTTTACGTGTAGCGGACGGTGAAATCGGACATGAACCCGGTCATGGCCTCCGACCCCACGGCGCTGTCCTGGAGCTCACTCGCAGGTGACAAGTCTCACGATGCGGGCATCACGCCCCTCCCGGCTTGCATGTTCATTTCCTAGAGTGCATCATCTTCACAAGCAAAGTTATGAGTGATGATGCATAACCATGCAGGAGGGCTTGAATGAGGGCAGCCATCGCGGGAGCCAGCGGCTACGCGGGAGGGGAGCTGCTCCGCCTGCTGCTCACCCACCCCGAGATCGAGATCGGCGCGCTCACCGCCGCCTCCAGCGCGGGCAGCCTCCTGGGCGCCGCGCAACCCCACCTGCCACAACTGGCCGACCGCGTCCTCGAGGACACCACCGCCGACACGCTCGCCGGGCACGACGTCGTCTTCCTGGCCCTGCCGCACGGCCACTCCGCCGCCGTCGCCGCCCAGCTGGGCGAGGAGACCATCGTGGTCGACTGCGGCGCCGACCACCGGCTCGCCGACCCGGCCGCCTGGCAGGAGTTCTACGGCGGCGAGCACGCCGGCACCTGGCCCTACGGCCTGCCCGAGCTGCCCCGCCAGCGCGACATCCTCAGGTCGGCCAAGCGCATCGCCGTCCCCGGCTGCTACCCGACCTCCGTCCTGCTCGCCCTGACGCCCGCGTTCGCGGCCGGGCTCGCCGGGCCCGACGTGGTCGTAGTGGCCGCCAGCGGCACCAGCGGCGCCGGCCGCGCGCTCAAGCCCAACCTGCTCGGCAGCGAGGTCATGGGCTCGGTCAGCGCCTACTCCGTGGGCGGCGTGCACCGCCACACTCCCGAGATGGAGCAGGGCCTGTCGTCCGTCGCGGGCACGCCCGTCCGGGTGTCGTTCACCCCGACGCTGGCCCCCATGAGCCGGGGCATCCTGGCCACCTGCTCCGCCCCGGCCGCGCCCGGCCTCACCAAGGAGGCGCTCCGCTCGGCGTACGAGATCGCGCTCAAGGGCGAGCCCTTCGTCCGGCTGCTGCCCGAGGGCGCCTGGCCCGCCACCTCCATGACCTACGGCGCCAACACCGCCGCCCTGCAGGTGACGCTCGACGAGCGCGCGGGCCGCGTGGTCGCCGTCATCGCCATCGACAACCTCACCAAGGGCACGGCCGGGGGCGCGATCCAGAGCGTGAACCTCGCCCTCGGCCTGCCGGAAGAGCTCGGCCTCCCCCTGACAGGAGTTGCTCCGTGAGAGAGCGCAGCGAAGGAACCATCGAGCGAGCGTGCCCGACACTTGCGCGGCCGGCGAAGGAGGACGCATGAGTGTCACCGCCCCCTTGGGCTTCAGAGCAGCGGGCGTGGCCGCGGGGATCAAGTCGGGCGACGCCCGTGACCTGGCCCTCGTCGTCAACGACGGCCCCAGCCGCGCCGCCGCGGGTGTCTTCACCGCCAACCGGGTCAAGGCCGCCCCCGTGCTGTGGTCGCAGCAGGTCCTGGCGGGCGGCCGGCTGCGCGCGGTGGTGCTCAACTCGGGCGGCGCCAACGCCTGCACCGGCCCCGAGGGCTTCCAGGACACCCACGCCACCGCCGAGAAGGCGGCCGAGGCGCTGGCGGACTCCGCGGGCGAGATCGCCGTCTGCTCGACCGGGCTCATCGGCGAGCGGCTGCCCATGGACGCGCTGCTGTCCGGCGTCGAGAACGCCGCCGGCCAGCTCTCCCGCGACGGCGGCCTGGCCGCCGCCGACGCGATCCGCACCACCGACACCGTCTCCAAGATCTCCTTCCGGCGCGGCAGCGGCTACATGGTCGGCGGCATGGCCAAGGGCGCGGGCATGCTCGCCCCCGCCCTGGCCACCATGCTCTGCGTGATCACCACCGACGCCGAGCTGACCAGCGAGGAGCTCGACGCCGTCCTGCGCGAGGCCACCTCCCAGACGTTCGACCGGCTCGACACCGACGGCTGCATGTCCACCAACGACACCGTGCTGCTGCTGGCCAGCGGCGCCTCCGGCGTGCGGCCCGACCTGGCCGAGTTCGGCGAGAAGGTGCACGAGGTCTGCGCCGACCTGGCCAGGCAGCTCCTGGTGGACGCCGAGGGCGCCTCCAAGGCCATCGCCATCGAGGTGGTCGGCGCCGCCTCCGAGCCCGACGCGGTCAAGGTCGGCCGCTCGGTCGCCCGGTCCAACCTGCTCAAGTGCGCCATCCACGGCGAGGACCCCAACTGGGGCCGCGTGCTGGCCGCCGTCGGCACCACCGACGCCGAGTTCGAGCCCGACCGGCTCAACGTCGCCATCAACGGCATCTGGATCTGCCGGGGCGGCGCCGTCGGCGACGACCGTTCCAAGGTGGACATGCGCCCCCGCGACGTGACGATCACCATCGACCTGTCGGCGGGTACGCACACCGCGACCGTGCACACCACCGACCTGACGGCCGACTACGTCCACGAGAACTCGGCGTACTCCTCATGAGGCTCACCACCGCCCAGGCCAAGGCCGAGTCGCTGATCGAGGCGCTGCCCTGGCTCACCCGCTTCCACGGCGCCACCATCGTGATCAAGTACGGCGGCAACGCCATGATCGACGACGCGCTCAAGGAGGGCTTCGCCGAGGACGTCGTCTTCCTGCACCACGCCGGCCTGCGCCCGGTCGTCGTGCACGGCGGCGGCCCCCAGATCAGCACCGCCCTCGACCAGCTCGGCATCGAGTCCACGTTCACCGCCGGGCTGCGCGTCACCACGCCCGAGGCCATGCAGGTCGTCCGCATGGTCCTCACCGGCCAGGTCAACCGCGACATCGTCGGCCTGGTCAACCGGCACGGCCCGTTCGCCGTCGGCATGTCGGGGGAGGACGCCCACCTGTTCACCGCCGTGCGCAAGCACGCCCTCGTGGACGGCGAGCCGGTCGACATCGGTCAGGTCGGCGAGATCATCAAGGTCGAGCCCGGCGCGGTGAGCGCCCTGCTCGACAACGGCCGCATCCCGGTCATCTCCAGCGTGGCCAGGGGCGACGACGGCGAGATCTACAACGTCAACGCCGACACCGCCGCCGCCGCGCTGGCCGTGGCGCTGCAGGCGCACAAACTGATCGTGCTGACCGACGTCGAGGGCCTGTACGCCAGCTGGCCCGACGACACCGACGTGATCGACCTGCTCACCGCCGACGAACTCGCGGCGCTGATGCCCAAGCTGTCCAGCGGCATGGTGCCCAAGATGGAGGCCTGCCTGACGGCCGTGCAGGGCGGGGTTCCCCAGGCCCACGTGCTCGACGGGCGGGTCTCCCACTCGCTGCTGCTGGAGATCTTCACCAATGAAGGAATCGGAACGATGGTGGTGCCCTCATGAACCTGTTCGCGAGGTTCGAAAACGCGTTCATGCCTAATTACGGCGTCCCCCCGATCGCGCTGGCGCGCGGAGAGGGCACCCGCGTCTGGGACGCCGACGGCAGGCAGTACCTCGACTTCATCGCCGGCATCGCGACCAGCTCGCTCGGCCACGCCCACCCCGCCCTCGTCGAGGCCGTCTCCGCGCAGGTCGCCACGATCGCGCACACGAGCAACCTGTTCCTGCACGAACCCGAGGTGCTGCTCGCCGAGAGACTCCTCGACCTGCTGAACGCCCCCGCCCGCGTCTTCTTCGCCAACTCCGGCACCGAGGCCAACGAGGCCGCGTACAAGCTCGCGCTCAAGTACGGCCGGCGCGAGGGCCGCTCCTACTTCGTGGCCGCCGAGAACGGCTTCCACGGCCGCACCATCGGCGCCCTGTCCCTGACCGGCAAGCGGGCCATCCGCGACCAGTTCGGCCCGTTCCCGGTCGAGGTCCGCTTCGTCCCCTACGGCGACGCCGACGCGCTCAAGGAGGCCGTCACCGGCGACTGCATCGCGGTCTTCCTGGAGCCCACCCAGGGCGAGGCCGGCGTCGTCCCGCCGCCCGAGGGCTACTTCGAGGCCGCCCGCGAGATCTGCGACTCCACCGGCGCCCTGCTGGTCGCCGACGAGATCCAGTCCGCCATCGGCCGCACCGGGCACTGGTTCGCCCACCAGGCCGACGGCGTCACCCCCGACATCCTCACCCTGGCCAAGGGCCTCGGCGGCGGGTTGCCCATCGGCGCGTGCGTCGGCTTCGGCGACGCCGGCAAGCTGTTCGAGAAGGGCGACCACGGCTCCACCTTCGGCGGCAACCCCGTCTCGTGCGCCGCCGCGCTCGCCGTCCTCGACACCATCGACCTCGACCACGTGAAGTCGGTCGCCGCGCGGCTGCGCACCGGCCTGGAGTCCGTCCGCCACCCGCTGCTCAAGAGCGTGCGCGGCCGCGGCCTGTGGCTGGCCGCCGTGCTGTCCGACGACCGCTCGGCCCAGGTCCAGCAGGCCGCCGCCGGAGCCGGATTCCTAGTCAACGCGCTGCAACCCGACGCCGTGCGCATCGCCCCGCCGCTCATCGTGACGGCGGAGGAAGTCGACGCGCTGGTGTCGGCGCTGCCCGCCATCCTGACGGAGGCGGCCGCATGAGCCCCAGGCACTTCCTGCGCGACGACGACCTCAGCCCCGCCGAGCAGGCCGAGGTCCTCGACCTCGCCGCCGCCATGAAGAAGGACCGCTTCGGCTACCGCCCCTTCGAAGGGCCGCAGACCGTCGCCGTCCTGTTCGACAAGCCGTCGGCCAGGACCCGCGTCTCCTTCCACACCGGCATCGGCGAGCTGGGCGGCCTGCCGCTGGTCGTCGACAACGTCTCGGTGCTCATGGGCCGCGGCGAACCGGCCTCCGACCTGGCCAGGGTGCTCGACCGGCAGGTCGCCGCCATCGTCTGGCGCACCACCGGCCAGGCGCTGATCGAGGAGATGGCCGCGCACTCCGCGGTGCCGGTCGTGAACGCGCTCACCGACGACTTCCACCCCTGCCAGATCCTCGCCGACCTGCAGACCGTCCGCGAACGGCTGGGCCGCACCGCCGGGGTCACGCTCACCTACGTGGGCGACGGCGCCAACAACATGGCCCATTCCTACCTGCTCGGCGGCGCCACCGCCGGGATGCACGTACGGATCGCCGCTCCCGCCGGCTACCAGCCCGACGCCGTCCTGCTCGACCAGGCCGCGGCCATCGCCGCCCGGACCGGCGGCTCCGTGCTCGCGCTGTCCGACCCGGTGGCCGCCGTCCAGGGCGCCCACGTGATCGCCACCGACACCTGGGTTTCGATGGGCCAGGACGGCAAGGAGGAACGGGTGAACGTCCTCATGCCGTACCAGGTGAACGCCGAACTGGTCGAGCACGCCGCACCCGACGCCGTCGTGCTGCACTGCCTGCCGGCCTACCGCGGCTACGAGATCACCGACGAGGTGCTCGAAGGCCCGCGCAGCGTCGTGTGGGACCAGGCGGAGAACCGCCTGCACGCCCAGAAGGCGCTGCTCCACTGGCTGGTGTCGCACCGATGACCATCCCGATGACCAAGGCCGCCCGGCAGGCGAAGATCACCGACCTGCTGGAGCGCAAGGCCGTGCGTTCCCAGCCCGAGCTGGCCAAACTCCTCGCCGAGAGCGGCGTCGAGGTCACCCAGGCCACGCTCTCGCGCGACCTCGACGAACTCGGCGCGCTCAAGCTGCGCGCCGACGACGGCTCCCTCGTCTACGCGCTGCCCGGCGAGGGCGGCGGCCGGATCCCGCTCGCCCGGCTGGGCAGCGGCGAGAGCCCCGACGCCCGCCTGCACCGCATCGCGGAGGAACTGCTCGTCGGAGCCGAGGCGTCGGCGAACCTGGTCATGGTACGCACCCCGCCGGGCGCCGCCCAGTTCCTCGCCTCCGCCATCGACCACGCCGACTGGGAGTCCATCCTCGGCACGGTGGCCGGCGACGACACGATCCTCGTCATCAGCCGCGACCCACAGGGCGGGCAGGCCGTCGCGGAGGCACTGCTGAGGGTCGCCGACCGGCGCACCTGACAGACTTCCAGGGAGACTGACATGCCCGACAGAGTGGTGCTCGCCTATTCCGGCGGGCTCGACACCTCGGTCGCCATCCCGTACCTCGCCGAGAAGATGGACGCCGAGGTCATCGCCGTCGCCGTGGACCTCGGCCAGGGCGGCGAGAACATGGAGACCATCCAGAAGCGGGCCATCGACTGCGGCGCCGCGGAATCGGTCGTCGTGGACGCCAAGGAGGAGTTCGCCGCCGACTTCTGCGTGCCGGCCCTGCTGGCCAACGCCCTCTACATGGACCGCTACCCGCTGGTCTCCTCCCTCTCGCGCCCGCTCATCGTCAAACACCTGGTGACGGCGGCCAGGCAGTTCGGCGGCACCGTCGTCTCCCACGGCTGCACCGGCAAGGGCAACGACCAGGTCCGCTTCGAGGCCGGCCTGGCCGCCCTCGCCCCCGACCTCCAGGTCATCGCGCCCGCCAGGGACTTCGCCTGGACGCGCGACAAGGCCATCGAGTACGCCGAGGCCAAGGGCCTGCCCATCGAGACGTCGAAGAAGAACCCGTTCTCCATCGACCAGAACCTCTGGGGCCGCGCCGTCGAGACCGGCTTCCTCGAAGACATCTGGAACGGCCCCACCGAGGAGGTCTACGCCTACACCTCCGACCCGGCGCGGCCACGCGACCCCGACGAGGTTGTGATCAGCTTCGCCCGCGGCGTGCCCGTCGCCCTGGACGGGCGGCCGCTGACCCCGTACGCGGTGATCGACGAGCTCAACCGGCGCGCCGGCGCCCACGGCGTGGGCCGGATCGACATGGTCGAGGACCGCCTGGTCGGCATCAAGTCGCGCGAGGTCTACGAGGCGCCCGGCGCCATCGCGCTCATCACCGCGCACATGGAGCTGGAGAGCGTCACCGTCGAGCGCGACCTGGCCCGCTTCAAGCGCGGCGTCGACCAGCGCTGGAGCGAACTCGTCTACGACGGCCTGTGGTTCTCGCCGCTCAAGGACGCGCTCGACGCCCTCATCGCCGACGCCCAGAAGCACGTCAACGGCGAGATCAGGATGACCCTGCACGGCGGGCGGGCCACCGTGACGGGACGGCGCTCCGACGACTCCCTGTACGACTTCTCGCTCGCCACGTACGACACCGGCGACGCCTTCGACCAGTCCCTGGCCAAAGGCTTCGTCCAGCTGTTCTCCCTCCCCGCTAAGATCGCGGCGGCCCGGGACACGAGAAAGGACTGACTTGCACTATGGTCGCGGGGGAAACGGAGGAGATGACGGTGAGTGATGGCAAGCCGATGCGGCTGTGGGGCGGACGCTTCGAGAGCGGCCCGTCTGACGCGCTGGCCCGGCTGTCGGTGAGCGTGCACTTCGACTGGCGGCTGGTGCCGTACGACCTGGCGGCGTCCAGGGCGCACGCCCGCGTGCTGCACAAGGCGGAGCTGCTGAGCGACGAGGAGCTCGAGCGCATGATCGGCGCGCTCGACGACCTGGAGCGCGCGTGCAAGGCGGGGGAGTTCCGCCCGACGGTCGCCGACGAGGACGTGCACACCGCGCTGGAGCGCGGCCTGCTGGAGCGGCTCGGCTCGCTCGGCGGCAAGCTCCGCGCCGGCCGCTCGCGCAACGACCAGATCGCCACCGATCTGCGGCTCTACCTGCGCGACCACGCCAGGTCGGTGGTCTCGCGCCTGGTCGAGCTGGAGACGGCGCTGATGGCCCAGGCCGAGCAGCACGCCGAGACGGCCGCGCCCGGCATGACGCACCTGCAGCACGCCCAGCCGGTCTCGTTCGGCCACCAGCTGCTGGCCCACGTGCACGCCTTCGCCCGTGACGTCGACCGGCTCACCGACTGGGACAAGCGCGCCGCGATCTCCCCGCTCGGCTCCGGCGCCCTGGCCGGCTCGTCGCTGCCGCTCGACCCGCAGGCCGTGGCCGAGGAGCTGGGCTTCTCCGCCGCCGCGCCCAACTCGATGGACGCCGTCGCCGACCGCGACTTCGCCGCCGAGTTCCTGTTCGACGCGGCCATGATCGGCGTGCACCTGTCGCGGCTGGGCGAGGAGATCGTCCTGTGGGCCTCGCAGGAGTTCCGCTGGATCGAGATGGACGACGCCTACTCCACCGGCTCGTCGATCATGCCGCAGAAGAAGAACCCCGACGTCGCCGAGCTGGCCCGCGGCAAGGCCGGGCGCCTCATCGGCAACCTCATGGCGCTGCTCACCACGCTCAAGGGCCTGCCGCTCACCTACAACAGGGACCTGCAGGAGGACAAGGAGCCGGTGTTCGACGCGGTCGACACCCTCCTGCTCGTCCTGCCCGCGATGGCCGGCCTGGTCGCCACCATGCGGGTCAACACCGCCCGGATGGAGGCTTCGGCGCCCGACGGGTTCGCCCTCGCCACCGACCTGGCCGAGCTGCTCGTCCGCCGCGGCGTGCCGTTCCGCGAGGCGCACGAGGCCGTCGGCCACCTCGTCGTGTGGTGCCAGGTCAACGACAAGGACCTCGGCGAGCTGACCGACGACGAGCTGGTCAAGGTCTCGCCGCACCTGACCCCCGACGTCCGCGACGTGCTCAGCGTGCCCGGCGCCCTGGCCGCGCGCAAGGCCCACGGTGGCACCGCGCCCGACCGCGTGCGCGACCAGCTCGTCGCGCTGCGGGAGGCCGTGGACGCGCAGGCGGCATGGGCCGCGGGGAGCTGAGCTCCGCCGCGCTGCCGCGGAGTTTCTTCGACCGGCCCTCCTGGGAAGTGGCGCCCGACCTGCTCGGGCGCGTGCTCGTGCACGGCAGCGGGGAGAGCGCCGTCGCCGTACGCCTGACCGAGGTCGAGGCGTACGGCGGCCCCGGCGAGGACCCGGCCGCGCACACCTACCGGGGCCGGACGCCGCGCAACGCGGTCATGTTCGGCCCGCCGGGCCACATCTACGTCTACTTCACCTACGGCATGCACTTCTGCGCGAACCTCGTGTGCCTGCCTGAAGGCTTCGGCGCGGCCGTGCTGCTGCGGGCCGGCGAGGTGGTCGAGGGCGTCGCCGAGGCCCGCGCCCGCCGCTCGTCCGGCAAGCCGGTCGCCGATCGCGACCTGGCCCGCGGCCCCGCCCGGCTGGCCGTGGCCCTGGGCCTGCTGCGCGAGCACAACGGCCTCGACGCCGTGCGCGAAGGCTCGCCGTCGGGCCGGCCGCACCAGTCGGCCACCGTGCTGCACGGCCTGCCCGCCGACCCTTCGGCGATCAGGTCAGGGCCGCGCACCGGCGTCTCGACGGCCAAGGACACCCCGTGGCGGTTCTGGATCGACGGCGACCCGACCGTCTCGCCGTACCGGGCTCACGTACCGCGCCGGCGCAGCGCCGCGGCCACCTCCGTGGGGGAGGTGCCCAGCTCTTGAGGGCTGAAGACGTGCAGATGGTCGCCGGTGTCGATCTCCAGCATCTCGCTGCGCAGCCCCCAGCGCCTGCGTACGTCCACCTTGACGTCCCAGATCGACTCCCACGGCACGTGCCGCCGGCCCGCGAACCCGTGCACCACCGTGATGCCGCTCTCGTCGGCCGCCAGCCGTACCGGGACGATCAGGTCGCGCAACCCCATCCCGCCCACCAGGACGGCCGCGGGCACCGCCAGGATCACCCCGCGCACATCCCCGTCCGACCACCAGAAGACGCCGAGCCCGGCACACACCAGAGCCCCTAAGATCTTGAAAACGGCCAGCTCGCGACGGACCCTCCACATGGGTACACAGCGTATCCAAGTAGCGCCCACGCGCACCGATCGGGCAGGCTAAAGGCACCGACAACGACCCAGGGAAGCCAGATCACCGTGACCGACATCCTTGACGACCTCGCGTGGCGAGGCCTGATCGCCCAGTCCACCGACCTCGACGCGCTGCGCGCGTCCATGGCCGAGGCACCGATCACGGTCTATTCCGGTTTCGACCCCACCGCGCCGTCCCTGCACATCGGCCACTTCGTGCCGCTGCTCACGCTGCGCCGCTTCCAGCTGGCCGGGCACAACCCGATCGGCCTCGTCGGCGGCGCCACCGGCCTCATCGGCGACCCGAGCGGCCGCAACACCGAGCGCTCGCTCAACTCCAGCGACATCGTCGCCGAGTGGGTGGACCGCCTGCGCGGCCAGGTCAGCAGATTTCTCGACTTCGACGCCCAGCCCAACCCGGCCCGCCTCGTCAGCAACCTCGACTGGACCGGCGAGCTGAGCGCCATCGACTTCCTGCGCGACATCGGCAAGCACTTCCCGGTCAACCGCATGCTCGCCAGGGAGTCGGTGTCCGCGCGGCTGCAGGGCGAAGGACTCAGCTACACCGAGTTCAGCTACCAGATCCTGCAGTCCAACGACTACCTGGAGCTGTACCGCCGCTACGGCTGCACCCTGCAGATCGGCGGTAGCGACCAGTGGGGCAACATCACCGCGGGCGCCGACCTCATCCGCCGCGTCGAGGGCGGCCACGTCCACGTGCTGACCCAGCCGCTCATCACCAAGGCCGACGGCACCAAGTTCGGCAAGACCGCCGGCGGGGCCCTCTGGCTCGACCCCGAGATGACCTCCCCGTACGCCTTCTACCAGTACTTCCTCAACACCGACGACCGCGACGTGATCCACTACCTGAAAGTGTTCACGTTCCGGAGCCGCGAGGAGATCGAGGCGCTGGAGAAGGCCGTCGCCGAACGCCCCTTCGCCCGCGAGGCCCAGCGCACCCTCGCCGAGGACCTCACCGAGCTGCTGCACGGCCGGGCGGAGCTGGACGCGGTCGTCGCCGCCTCCAAGGCCCTGTTCGGCCAGGGCTCACTGGAGGACCTGCCGGCCGCCACCCTCGGGGCCGCGCTGGCCGAGGTGCCCAGGGCCGTCGTCCCCGAGCTCGGCACCGCCTTCGTTGACCTGCTGGCCGACAGCGGGCTGGTGGAGTCCAAGTCGGCGGCGCGGCGGGCGGTGAAGGAGGGCGGGGCGTACCTCAACAACCGCAAGATCACCGACGAGGCGTACGTGCCCGGCGCCGATGATCTGCTGGGCGGGCGGTACCTGGTGCTGCGGCGCGGCAAGAAGTCGATCGGCGGGGTCGAGGTCGGCTGACCGCCCACCACTCCACGGGCCCTCCGGCACTTCGGGGGGCCCGTTGCCGTGCCGCTACGTCGGTGCCGCCATGTCGGTGCCGTTACGTCGATGCCGTCATGTCGGTGCCGCGACCGCCTGATGACCGGCGGCGCGACCCCATGCACCGCCGCGGCCGCGTACCGGACCTGCGTGTCCCTTACCTGCGTATGCCTTAGCCGCGTGTTCCTTGACCGCGTGTTCCTTGGCGGGCGGTTCCTTGACCGGCGGTTTCTTGATCGCGGGTGAACAACGCCACCGTCAGTCCGGGCAGATCCACCGAATGCTTGGCCAGGGTCAGCTCGAAGCCGGCCCGCTCCACCTCCCCGACCCGAGGCACCGCATCCCCTTCGAGTCCCGACTTCTTCGTCCCCCGCCACACGACCCAGACCCGCTCCCGGTCCTTCAGCACGGCCGAGACATCGGACCGCTCCGGGTAGCCGAACCCGTCCGGATCCGGCGCGTCCCCCGTCCGCAGCACGTCCACGGGCATGAGGGAGTCGGCGTAGTAGTCGAACCCGGTCCGCAGCTGGCTCTGCCCGTAGACGATGGCGTCCTCGGGCTCGGCCTTGATCACGCGCAGGGCCCACGGGATGTTCTCGAACCGGCCGTTCTCCTCCCGTACGTCGACGTGGTCGGGGAAGGCCAGCGCGCACCCCAGCACCACGACCACCACGCCCGCCACCACGTGGAACCGGGGCAGAGCCGCCACGGCCAGCCCCGCCAGCAGCGCCAGCGCGGGAGCCGTCACGAACAGATAGCGATCCACGTACACCGGCGTCACCGCCCAGGAGACCAGGAGCAGCAGCACCGGCGGCAGCACGAGCCACCCCACCAGCACGAACGCCCAGACCCCACCGCCCCGACCGCCTCCGGTGGACGACCGGAGGACTGCCGCGCCCTGTAGCGTCCTCCAGAACAGCACCGCCCCCGCCAGCGCCATCACGAACAACACCACTCCGAGGGTGTCAGCCCCCGCCGCCATCTTCGGAAACTTCAACCACACCTCGGGCCCGCGTTCGGGGATCCAGCTGATGGCATGCCGCTCCCCGTACCCGATCAAGCCCAGCACCGCGGCCGGCACGCATCCCACGGCCATCGCCACCATCATCCGCACCGCCACGGCCCGCCGCATCAGCAGCACCTGGGCCGGCAGCACGAGCACCGCGAAGAGGTGCGTGGAGCAGACCAGCGCCACCGCCACCCCGTACACCACCCAGCGCCGCAGCCCCGGCCGCCCGCCGGCCTCCACGGCCCGGTGCAACGCCCAGAACGAGAACACGACCGCCGCCGCCGCGAACGCGTACGACCTGGCGAAAGCCCCGTAGTAGGACACCGAAGGCAGGATCGCGAACACGCCGGCCGCGACCACGCCCGCCCGCGTACTGTGCAGCCGACGCCCCAGCTCGACCAGGAACCACGCCGCCTCCCCGATCGCCACCGCCGACGGCAACCGCAACCACAATTCCGCCGTCCCCGCCTTCACCCAGAAGTGCATGAACAGGTAGTACGGGAGGAAATGACCATCGATGTGGCGGGCCAGCTCGAACATCCCCGCCAGAGAACGGCCGGCGGCGCTGATGGTGGCCAGCTCGTCCCCGTTCAACGTCGAGGAACCAGTGCCCGAGAACGCGGCCACCCCCGCGACCAGCCCCATCCACCAGGGGGTCGACGTGCGGAGCCGGGCGGCTGGACGGACTGGGGGAGCTAGTGTGGCGGCAGTGGTCACCGGGGCAGGATACGCGGCAGTGGTCCCGGTATAGGGCGAAAGTGATCGTCTCCACCCCCTATGACCCGATCACCTAAGCCTCACACCCCAAGCGACAACCCCCGAAACCGCCCCCCAAGACCTCCGATCTCCACCCCCCTTCCCGCCGAGCCGCCCGTGAGCACAGCGCCCCCGCAACAGCAAAGATCGCCATCTCGAAGCCCGCACTTCTGGCCCGCTTGGAGCGTGTGCCTCTAACCCGCCCTGGACCTGCACGTCTGGCCGGTAGCTCTGGCCCGCCTTAAGCCCGCATGTCTGCCCGATACCTCCGGGCCTGCCTTGAGCCTGCGCCTCTGGCCCGAACCCCAGCCCACACTTCCGGACCCCGGCTCGGGACCTCCCCCAGACCCCGCCAAAGCCCCGCGCTACCAGGCACCGCCATCGTCGGCACGGCACCTCCACGCACGGCGCGGACAGAGGCCCCATCGCGGAAGGGCATCAGCAGCACTTGCCACACATGACCCTCAAATGGCGCAACGCCGCCGTCGCCTCAAGTCACGGGGCCATCGGTAGCAACCGCCCTCCGAGCACCGAGCCGACAAGGCACCCACCCGCAGTGCTCAGAAGCGCCTCCCTCCGACACGATGCCTGAAAGCGCGCCGCCTGACACAAGACTTGAAAGCGCAGCCCAGAACCCGAAGGCTTCACCAACGGCCCCCAGTCCGCCCTCCAGCAACTCGATCCCTCTGCGCTAGCCCTCTGCGCTAGCCCTCTGCGCTAGCCCTCTGCGCCGGCCCTCTGCGCCGGAGTCTGGGGCGGATGCTTGGGGCGATCGCCCTGCCCTAACCGCCTGACCAATCGCCACGCTCTCCCCGCACGCCTTGTCTGCCGCGCGCTATGCCCGGCCATGGGCAGACTCCGGTAGCCGCGCCAAGCAAGTCGTTCACGAGGCCCGCCCGCACTCTCAGTGCAGCCGAACGAGCCAGTCGGCACCCCGAGCACCATCAGCACTCAACTTTCGGGCACCACCCGCCCCGCCACCGCCTTAGCAGCCCCATCCCCTCGACAGCTCACCGTCCGTACGCTCTACCAGTGTCTTCCTAGCCCTCATGAACCACGCCGCTCAATCACGCCCGCCCAATGGCGCCACACCCGCTCAGTCCCATGGACTAACCGCCCCCATGGCCCTGGGGCTCACCTGCCCTATAGCACCGCAAGAACCACTGGCACCTTCCCAGCAGCCGAACAGTCAGCCTTGCCGCTCCTACTGCGCTCACCCTTGTTGCTCTGGTTCCCGCCCTCGCTGCCGCACCTACCATCGCTGCCTACCACCGGCGCCAGCCCCGATCGCCAGATGACTCGGCTGCGGCCTCCATCGCTCAAAGAGACACCGCCACCAACAGACGGACCACTCGGCAACGTTCAGCTCAACGACGCTCCCATCTGGCAACCGTCACCACCAGCCGCCGTCATCGTCAGTGGGCGCGGGGCAGAGGGCCTCAGTAACGACCACCTCCACGACCGCTCCGACTCGCGTTGCACCCATCCGCGACAACCACATCGACCCCGAGCACGCCGCACCCGATGCGATCCGATGCCGCACTCGACCCGATGCCGCACTCGACCCGATGCCGCACTCGACACCCCACCGCCAAGGGATGCACAGCCGCACCCGATGCGCTGACCAGTAAGAACTTCCACCGACCGGAGACGCGCCGCCATCTCCCTCGCGAGTCGATTTGACGTGTCGTGGATCGCGACCTAATGTTTCTCTTCGCCCCGGGAGTGAGCCGGACGCCGGTCAGGCGGACGGGCCCCAGGGCAAGCCCCTTGATACAACGAGCCACCTGGTGGAGCCGCTTAGGCGTGTTCCAGCATGGGCGTTGTCCGGGCGTGCCGACACCACCGAAAATTCGGTTGATTCGACATGACCCGGGTGGCACGGTAAGTTACGAGGGTTGCCCCGGAGCCGGGGCGCACAATCTTGGAAGGTCAACCGGCCTCAGCTCAAGTCGCAGGATTTGACTCGAAGCCAGCGGATCTGCTAAGATTGCGGAAGACGAGATAGCGCCTCCAAGGCCGGGATCACTGAAAAGGATCCAGACCGAGTTGTACGCGTCCGTTTCTTGAGAACTCAACAGTGTGTTAAAAGCCAGTGCATGATTTTCATGCAACACCTCGTCAAGTCATTTGTACTTGATGGATTTTTGTTGGGATTGTTTCCAGACATTGTTTGGAGAGTTTGATCCTGGCTCAGGACGAACGCTGGCGGCGTGCTTAACACATGCAA
>NZ_PVNG01000020.1 GCF_003001935.1 Nonomuraea fuscirosea
CAAGGGCGGCAAGCAGTGCTCTCATGGGGGTGGCCCTTCGGGTCAGGCGGATGGCCGAACCATAAGATGTCGGGCAGATGGCCGCAATATTTCGATGAGATTGCGCAAACATTCGACTGACTCACGTCGTGCCCGGCGGTCCGGAAGTGCTGGTCAGAAAGCCGGGAACGGCAGGAAGCCCGCCGTGGGCACGGCGCAAACGACGACGTCCGATTTACGTAAGCGGTTGCAAGCGCTTGCGCTGATAGCCGTATAGTTTGCGCATGACACGACGACTCGCAGAGGTGGCCAAGAAGGTCGGGGTGAGCGAGGCGACCGTGAGCCGCGTGCTCAACGGCAAGCCCGGGGTGTCCGACGCGACCCGCGAGGCCGTGCTGACCGCGCTCGACGTGCTCGGCTACGAACGCCCCACCCAGCTGCGCGGCGACCGTGCCCGGCTGGTCGGCCTGGTGCTCCCCGAGCTGCAGAACCCGATCTTCCCCGCCTTCGCGGAAGTCGTCGGCGGCGCCCTGGCTCAGCAGGGCTTCACCTCCGTGCTGTGCACCCGCACGGTCGGCGGCGTCTCCGAGGCCGACTACGTGGACCTCTTGCTCCAGCAGCAGGTCAGCGGCGTGGTCTTCGCCGGCGGCCTGTACGCCCAGGCCGACGCCGCGCACGGGCACTACGAGCTGCTGCACGAGCGCAAGCTGCCCACGGTCCTGGTCAACGCCGCCGTCCAGCACCTCGACTTCCCCCAGGTGTCCTGCGACGACGTGGTGGCCGCCGAGATGGCCATCGCCCACCTGCGGGCGCTCGGCCACGAGCGGATCGGCATGGTGCTCGGGCCCAAGGACCACATGCCCTCGCGGCGCAAGCTGGAGACGTTCCAGGCCCAGGGCGGGGACGCGGAGCTGGTCGAGCACACGATGTTCTCGCTGGAGGGCGGGCACGCGGCCGCCGCCCGGCTGGTCAGGCGCGGGGTCACCGGCGTGATCTGCGCCAGCGACCTGCTCGCGCTGGGCACCGTGCGCGCCGCCCGCCGGGCCGGCCTCGCCGTTCCCGCGGACATCTCGGTCATCGGCTTCGACGACTCGGCCCTGATGAACTGCACCGAGCCGCCGCTGACCACCGTCCGCCAGCCCATAGACGCCATGGGCCGCGCGGCGGTCGACCTCCTGGTCGCCCAGATCGATAAGGCGGTGGTGCCCGCCGACGAGCTCCTGTTCGAGCCCGAGCTGGTCGTCCGCGCCTCCACCGCCCGCGCCGGCGTCTGACCCTCTGGTCCAGGGCCCGTCCTCACTCGGAGGCGGGCCTCAGCCGCATGCGGCGTGACGCAGTCGTTATCTTGCAATATGAAGTCGAAATATTGCACACTTCGGTCGCTGAACCTATGGTGTGGGCACCTCGCATCAGAAGGGTCAGACCATGCAGAGATCCACCGGACTCTCGCTAGTAACCGTGCTGGCGCTGGCGACCACGGCGGCTTGCGGCTCGGGCGAGCCCGCCGCCCCCGCGGCCAGTGGCGGCGCCAAGGCCGTCTCGATCACGGTGGCCTGCCAGCCGGCGAAGTCCGCGCCGAAGGAACGGCAGGCCTGGGACGACGACGTGGCGACGTTCATGAAGGACCACCCCGGCGTGACGGTCAAGAGCACGGACCAGCAGCCGTGCTTCGACCCCAAGACGTTCGGGCCCAAGCTGGCGGGCGGCCAGATGGAGACGGCCTTCGTGGTGCCCGTGACCAACTACAACGACGTGATCGCCAAGGGCCAGGCGCTGGACATCACGCCGTACACGAGCGCCGTCAAGAACTGGAACGACCTGCGCGCCGACCACAAGGAACTGCTCACCAAGGACGGCAAGGTCTACGGCGTCCCCAACGTGCACTACAGCGTCGGCCTGGTCTACAACCGGGCCCTGTTCACTAAGGCCGGGCTCGACCCCAACACCCCGCCGAAGACCTGGGCCGAGGTCCGCGAGGCGGCCAAGAAGATCGCCGGGCTCGGCGCCGGGCACGTCGGCTTCGGCGAGTACTCCGGCGGCAACACCGGCGGCTGGCACTTCACCCAGGCCATCTACGGCCGCGGCGGCAGCATCCTGACCCCCGACGACAAGAAGGCCGCGTTCAACTCGCCCGAAGGCAAGGCCGTGCTGCAGACCCTGCACGACATGCGCTGGACGGACAACAGCATGGGCACCAAGCTCCTGGTCGGCTGGGAGTCCCTCATGGTCGCCATGGGCAGCGGCAAGGTCGGCATGATGCTCGGCGCGCCCGACGTGGTCACCGACGTGGTGAACAAGTTCAAGGGCAACGTGGCCGACTACGGCATCACCGGTTTCCCCGAGGCCAAGGCGTCGCTCAGCGGCGGCGAAGCGTTCATGATCAACCCGAAGGCGACGCCGGAGGAGGCCAAGGCCGCGCTGGAGTGGATCGACTTCCGGTTCAACACCGTCGGCAAGGGCCGCTTCGACTTCGCCCGCGGCAAGAGCATCGGCAACCCCGTGGGCGTCCCCGACAACGCCGTCTTCGGTGACTCGCCGACCGGTCAGGCCATCCAGGCCGACCGCGTCAAGAACGCCTCGCTGCCGGTCGAGAACTACGACTCCTACGTCCAGGCGGCCGGCACGATCCCGCCGAAGGCCGAGCCGGTGCACGCCCAGGAGCTGTACGCCATCCTCGACGTGCCGATGTCGGGTGTCCTGAGCCGTAAGGAAGCGAACATCGACCAGTTGCTCGCGGACGCCGAGACCAAGGCCAACTCGGTGCTGGCGGCCAAGGGCTGACCCGTATGCAGATCTTGAGGCGCAACCTGACGGCCTACGGGTTCCTGTGCGCGGCGCTGGCCTGCTTCACGGTGTTCGCCTGGTATCCGATGGTCAGGGAGTTCATCCTGAGCTTCCAGAAGACCGACCTGATCAACGAGCCGATCTGGGCAGGCCTGGACAACTTCAAGACGGCCTTCCTGGACCCGGCCTTCGGCGAAGCCTGGCTGAACACCCTGGAGTTCACGCTCCTCGCCCTGCTGTGCGGCTATGCCGTGCCGTTCGTCGTCGCGCTCGTGCTCAACGAGCTGCGCCACGCCCGGGCCTACCTGCGGTTCGTGGTCTACCTGCCGGTCATGCTGCCGCCGATCGTGGCGGTGCTGCTGTTCAGGTGGTTCTACGACCCGGGGCCCGGGCTGTTCAACCAGGTGCTCGACGTCCTCGGCCTGCCGCCGCTGGCCTGGCTGGACAGCTCGTCCACCGCCCTGATCTCCCTGGTCATCGTCTCGACCTGGATGAACATGGGCAGCGCGACGCTGATCTACCTGGCCGCGCTGCAGAACATCCCGCCGGAGCTGTACGAGGCGGCCGAGCTGGACGGCGCCGGCATCTGGAAGCGGATCAGGCACGTCACGATCCCGCAGACCCGGCTGATCCTGCTGCTCATGCTCATGCTGCAGATCGTGGCGACCATGCAGGTGTTCATCGAGCCGTACATGCTCACCGGCGGCGGGCCGGAGAACGCGACGGTCACGGTCGCGTACCTGATGTTCCAGAACGCGTTCACGCTGCAGGACTACGGCTCGGCCGGGGCGCTCGGCATGATGCTGATGATCGTGCTGCTCGTCTTCGCGGCCTTCCAGCTCCGGCTGACCAGGGAGGACAAGGCGTGATCTCCGTCGGAGCCCGGGCGGCCACCGGGCGCAAGCGGGGCAGGAAGAGGTCGCCGAAGCCGATCGAGGTGCAGTTCCGCACGATCGTCTCGCCGCACCAGCTCAACAGCAGGTGGGGCCGGCGGATCTACTGGCTCGTGCTCGCCGCGGTGCTGGTGACGTTCACGCTAGCCTTCGTCTTCCCGCTGTACTGGATGGTGACCGGCGCGCTGAAGACGCCGGAGGAGCTGGCGCAGATGCCGCCGACGCTCGTGCCGGCCGAGCCGAGCACGGACGCCTTCTTCGAGGCGTGGGACCTGTTCGACATCGGCACGCTGCTGGCGAACACGGCGTACTACTCGCTCGGCGGCTGGGTCGTCTGCATGGCCGTGGACGTCTCGGCGGCGTACGCGCTGTCGAAGCTGCGGCCGATGTTCGGCAACGTCATCCTCGGCATGATGCTGGCGACGCTGATGATCCCGGCCATGGTGGTGCTGATCCCGCTGTACGTCACGGTCGTCGACCTGGGCCTGCTGAACAACCCGTGGGCGCTGTGGCTGCCCGCGGCGGCCAACGGATTCAACATCTTCCTGCTCAAGCGCTTCTTCGACTCGATCCCCAGGGAGCTGATCGAGGCCGCGCAGATCGACGGGGCGGGGCCGGTGCGCATCCTGCGCTCGGTGGTCCTGCCGATCTCCAGGCCGATCCTGGGCGTGGTCTCGATCTTCACGATCGTCACCTCGTTCAAGGACTTCGTCTGGCCGCTGCTGGTCATGACCGACAGCGACAGGATGACGATCAGCGTGGGCCTGTCGCAGACGGCCGGCGCCGTCACCCAGAACCAGATCATGGGCGGTCTGCTGATCACCAGCATCCCCATGATCATTGTTTTCTTCATCTTCCAACGACACATCATGGCGGGCCTGACCGCCGGAAGCATCAAGGGATGAGCGCATGTCGCAAACGTGGTGGCGGGGGGCCGCGATCTACCAGGTCTACCTGCGTAGCTTCGCCGACGGGAACGGCGACGGCGTGGGCGACCTCGCCGGCCTGCGCGCCCGCCTGCCGTACCTGAAGGATCTCGGGATCGACGCCATCTGGCTCAACCCGTGGTATCCGTCGCCGATGGCCGACGGCGGCTACGACGTGGCCGACTACCGGGGCATCGAGCCGGTCTTCGGCACGCTCGGCGAGGCCGAGCGCTTCATCCAGGAGGCGCACGACCTCGACGTCAAGGTCATCATCGACGTGGTCCCGAACCACAGCTCCACAGAGAGCGCCTGGTTCAAGGAGGCCCTGGCGAACCCGGCCGCCCGCGACCGCTTCTGGTTCGCCGACGAGCCGCTCAACGACTGGCAGTCGATCTTCGGCGGCCCGGCGTGGACGCAGGTCCCCGACGGCCAGTGGTACCTGCACCTGTTCGCCCCCGAACAGCCCGACCTGAACTGGACGAACCCCGAGGTGCACCGGGAGTTCGAGGACGTGCTGCGCTTCTGGTTCGACCGCGGGGCGGACGGCTTCCGGATCGACTCGGCGGCACTGCTGATCAAGTCCGACACCGCGTACGAGGACCTCGACGCGGTCCACGACGTCTACCGCCGGTGGCGCGAGGTGGCCGACGAGTATGGCGAGCGCGTCCTGATCGGGGAGGTATGGCTCCCCGATCAGGAGCGTTTCGCGCTCTACCTTCGCCCCGACGAGCTGCACACGGCCTTCAACTTCGACTTTCTGTCCTGCGCCTGGGACCCGGCCGACCTGCGCCGGTCGATCGATCTCACGCTGGCCACGCACACCCCGATCGGCGCCCCGCCGACGTGGGTGCTGTCCAACCACGACGTGACCAGGCCGGTCACCCGGTACGGCCGCGCCGACACCTCGTTCGCGCACGGCGGAGCCCTGCACGGCACCCCGTCGGACCCCGAGCTCGGCCACCGCCGGGCCCGCGCCGCGGCGCTGCTGGCCATGGCCCTGCCCGGCTCGCTCTACGTCTACCAGGGCGAGGAGCTGGGCCTGCCGGAGGTCGAGGACCTGCCGGACGAGCTGCGCCAGGACCCGATGTACGCCCGCTCGGGCGGCGCCAACCCCGGCCGCGACGGCTGCCGCATCCCGCTGCCGTGGTCGGGCGAGGAGCCCCCGTTCGGGTTCGGCGACGGCACGCCCTGGCTGCCGCAGCCGGAGAGCTGGCGCAAGCTGACGGCCGAGGCGCAGCGGACGGACCTCGGCTCGATGCTCAACCTCTACCGCAAGGGGCTGGAGCTGCGCAGGAGACTGCTCGGGGACGGGACGCTGGCCTGGCTGCCGCTGGGGGAGGAGGTGCTGGCCTTCACCCGCGATTCGGGCCTCACCTGCGTCACGAACCTGGGCCAGGACCCGATCCCGCTGCCCGCGGGCACGGTCGTGCTGGCCAGCGGCCCGATCGAGGACGGCCTGCTGCCCTCGGACACCACCGCCTGGCTGACCTGACCTGTCGGCCCCGGGCGGACCTGCCGCCGCCCGGGGCCGACAGGCGGGGCTGCCGTCGCCCGGGGGCCGCTCAGGACCTTGCGCCGACGGGTCCGTTCAGGCTCGGCCTCGCCCAGGAACGGCCACGCCGTCCCTGGGCTCCGCACGACGGGGTTCGCCTGTAGGGGCCGGCCGGCGGCCGCGGCGGGTGGCGAGCAGCGCCGCCAGCGTCAGGGCCACGCACACCCAGCCGAACCAGTCGCCGAAGCGCGCGTACGCCGTGGGACCTGACGGTCCTGCGGGCACGTCGGCGACGGCCGTGACGAACGGCTCCCGCGTCCCCTCCGTGTCCGCCGAGCCGAGCACCCGCCCCCACGGGTCGGAGATCATCGGCGTGCCCTGCTGCGCCGCCCAGGCCAGCGAGAACCCGCTCTCCACCCCGCGCAGCAGCCCCATCCGGCTGTGCTGCCAGCCGTTGCCGAACTCGTCGGCCGCGGGCACCGCCAGCAGCCGCGCCCCCGCCAGCCCGTAGCTGCGGCCGGGATCGGGGAAGTTGAGGTCCATGCAGTTCGCCAGGCCGACCAGGCCGTCGCCGGAGAACTTGAGCTCCGTGCCGCGCCGGAACGGAGCTCCGGGCGCGAAGTGCCACTTCGCGTAGTACACGGGCTTCGTCCCGTCCGCGGGGAGCAGCACCGAGTAGTTGTACTTGAGCCCGGGCGCCTGGTGCACGACTCCCACCACCACGTCGGCGCCGCGTGCCCGCCCCGCCTCCGCGAGCGGCCCGACCACCGCGGGCAGGCTGGTCTCGTCGGTGCCGAACGCCCCCTCGGGCAGCACCACCGTACGCACACCGCCGGGCAGAGCCGCGATCCGGTCCGCGTACGAGCGCACCAGGTCACGCCCGCCCGCGCTCGCCGCGTCCGGCGCCCACTGGTACCTGGTCGCCGCCAGCACCGCCACCCGCCGCGATCCGTCCCCGTCCGCACCGGCCAGCCGCCACGCCCCGAACCCCAGCACGAGCCCGCAGACCAGCACGGCCGCCAGCCCGCCGTGCAGCCGGGCCCGCGCGTCCGCCCCCGGCGACAGCAGCGCCGCCACCGCGCACGGCACGAACAGCACCAGGAACTCCACTCCCCAGGCCCCCGTCACGGAGGCGATCTGGGTGACGAGTGGCACCTCGGCCTGGTTGACGGCCAGCGGCCAGATGATCCCCGACGGGTTGACCAGCGTGACCAGGTGCAGGACGGCCACCCAGAGCGCCGGCCCGGCGAACGCCGCCGCCGCCGGACGCCCGCGCCGCACGAGCGCACGGAAGAGCAGCACCACCAGGCCGAACAGCAGCGAACTGCCCACCACGATGAGCAGGCCGATCGGCAGCGGCACCGACGGCGTCCGGAGAAAGAACTCGACCTGCCCGGCCTGCCCCAGCAGATAGGCCAGAAAGGCGACCCCGTAGGCCGCCCGCCCGCTCACCCGGGGTGCCAGCCAGAAGATCGGCAGGGGCGCGATCCACGTCAGCGCCGGGATCGGCGCGAAGCCGGTGCCGAGGTAGAACAGCCCGGCCGAGGCGGCGAGCGCCACGAGCGGGTACGCCGCCGCGTATTTCCCCCGATTCATGTATACACCGTAAACGTCGAATGTTTACGGTGTCAACGTCGATGCCGTCCCCGTCCGTCGTATCCTCCAGGCGACGAACGCCCCGAGGAGAGGGAACCAAGGTGACGGCACGGCTGCGCAGAGCACTCCCGCACGACCTGGACGCCGAGACGAGGACGCTCTACGACAAGATCACCTCTGGTCCGCGTGGCGGGTTCATGGTCGACGGGGAGGGCGGCCTCACCGGGCCGTTCAACGCGATGCTGCTCAGCCCGCCCGTGGGCGACCCGCTGCAGGAGCTCGGGGCGGCGCTCCGCTACCGCTCCACGCTCACCGGCCGGGCGCGGGAACTGGCGATCCTGGTGGTGGCCGGGCACCAGGACAGCGCGTTCGAGCAGGCGGCCCACGAGCCCATCGCCCGCCGCCTGGGCTTCACCGAGGAGCAGGTGCGGGCATTGCGCGACGGCTCGCCGCTGACCCTGCCCGACCCGGGGGAGGCGGCGGTGCTGGCGGTGGCCCGCGCCCTGGTGACGAAGGGGGATCTGGACGACGGGGAGTACGCGGCGCTGGGCGAGCGGGAGCTGTTCGAGCTGACCACGCTGGTCGGCTACTACACGACGCTGGCGCTCCAGCTCCGGGTCTTCCGCGTCTGACCCTCGGTCCCGAGCGGAAAGGCGGCCGACGGCCAGGTGGCTGGTCAGCGGGTCATGCCGCTGGGGTCGCGGAGCCAGGCGTCCAGCGCGGCGCGGGCCCCGGCGGCGTGCTCGGGCAAGCGCAGCGCCCTGACCAGCACCCACAGCGTGCCCTGCAACCCGCGCGCCGCGACGTACGTCCGCAGCTCCGGATCGTCGGGATCGGCCCCGTACGCCCGCACGGCCGCCCGCCCGTCGAGCCGCGTCGTCCGCGACAGGCAGGCCAGGTCCCATCCCACGGGCGCGGACATGCACTCCTCGAAGTCGTTCCAGAGCGGTCCGGCCGGCGTGGCCAGCAGATTGCCCGGATGCGCGTCCCCGTGCACGACCTGCGCCGCCCGCTCCGTCTGCTCGGTGCCGAGGCGTTCCACCAGGGTGGCGTGGGCGGTGCGGAGCCGGTCCAGGGCCTGGGGCTCGATCCGGCCCGACAGCAGCTCCGGCAGCCGTACCGGCTCCCGCAGCACCGGCCCGAGCAGCGGCAGCTCCCCGGAGAACCCGCGCAGGACCCCGTGCAGCTCGGCCAGCATCCGCCCGGCCGTCTCGGGCGTGGTCACGTGGCCGGGATCGTGCTCGGCGTAGGCCCAGAAGGACAGCGTCACCCCGTCCCGTACGTGCGGCCCAGGAGGCAGCAGGTCACTCGGCGGCACCACCGGCGCTCCGGCCGCGTGCAGGTACGACGCGACGGCCAGCTCGCGTTCCAGCGCCTCGGCCGGCCGGGGTCGGCCGAGCGCGGTGACGGTGGGGATCCGCGCCACGATCGGCGCGGGCCGCAGGTGGACGCGCAGGTTGAAGGAGTCGTTGAGCACGACCGGCTCCCGCACCCGCACGCCGTGCTCCGCGGCCAGAGCGACGGCGGCCGAGACGGCGGCGGGCCCGGTGACGGACAAACCGGCGGGCCCGGCGACAGACCCCGTGGCGGGCCCGTCGGCAGACCCCGTGGCGGGCTCGGCGGCGGGCTCGGCGGCGGGCCCTGGGGCGGACCCGTGACGGGAGCGGGAGGGCATGCTCAGGCGGACTCTCTGACCACGAGCTCCGTGGGCAGGATGATCGGATCGGTCGGCCCGCCCTCGAACAGGTTGAGCAGCAGCCGCACCATGGCCGCCGCCTGCTCCGTGACCGGATGCCGCAGCGTCGTCAGCGGCGGCTCGGTGTACTTGGCCGCCTCGATGTCGTCGAAGCCCACCACGGCCACGTCGTCGGGCACCCGCCGCCCCGCCTGCCGCAGCGACTGCAGCGCCCCGACGGCCATCAGGTCGTTGGCCACGAAGACGGCGTCGAGCCCGGGGTCGTCGCCGAGGAGCTGGCGCATCGCCACCGCCCCCGACTCGCGGGTGAAGTCACCGACGGCCACGATCGAGCGGCGGTCGGAGTCGCGCAGGATGTTGCGGTAGCCGGTCAGCCGGTCCTGGCCGGCGATCATGTCCTGCGGCCCGGCGATCGTGGCGATCCTGCGCCGCCCGGCCTCCACCAGGTGCCGCACCCCGGCCTCGGCCCCGCCCACGTTGTCGTTGTCGACGAAGGGGATGTCGACGGGGACGGCCGGCCGCCCGTACGAGACGACGGGGACGCGCAGCCGGGACAGCGCGGACGGCAGCGGGTCGGCGCCGTGCATGGACAGCAGCATCACGCCGTCGACGTGACCGCCGGAGATGTAACGCTCCACCCTGGCGTGACTCTTGGGTGAGGACGCCAGCATCAGCACGACCTGCTTGTTGATCGCCTCCAGCTCCATCGAGGCGGACCTGATGGCGGTGGAGAACAGCGGGTCCTCGGAGAAGACGCGGGTGCCCGGCTCGCTGACGACCAGGGCGACCGAGTCGGTGCGCTGGGTGACCAGGCTGCGCGCCGCCGAGTTGGGCACGTAACCCAGTTCGTCGATCGCGCGCTGCACCGCGTCGCGGATGTGGGGGGCCACCGTCGTCTGCCCGTTGACCACCCGGGAGGCGGTGGCGCGCGAGACACCCGCCCGGGCGGCGACCGCCTCCAGGGTCGGGCGTCTCATGACTGCTTCAGAAGGGAGAGCACGGAAAAAATCTACAGCCCGTTCCGGCCGATGACGTCCCGGTACCAGAGCGCGCTGTCCTTGGGCACCCGGGTCTGCGTGGCGTAGTCGACGTGCACGATGCCGAACCTGCGCCGGTAGCCCTCGGCCCACTCGAAGTTGTCGAGCAGCGACCACACCAGGTATCCGCGCAGGTCGGCGCCCGCCTCGATGGCCCTGTGCACCTCGCGCAGGTGCCCGTCCAGGTAGGCCACCCGGTCGTCGTCGTGGACGCGCCCGCCCTCCACGACGTCGTCGAAGGCGGCGCCGTTCTCGGTCACCATGAGGCCGACCCGCGGATAGTCCTCGGAGAGCCGGACGAGCAGCCGGGACAGGCCGTCGGGGACGATCGGCCAGCCCATCGCGGTCGTCGGCGCGTCCACGGCGGCGAACTTGACGTCCTCCGAGCCCGGCCACGCGGCGTCGGCGGGCAGCCCCGGGCCCGACTCGACCACGCACGGGTTGTAGTAGTTGATGCCGATCAGGTCGATGGGGACGTTGATCAGCTCCAGGTCGCCGTCCTGGATGTGATCGGTCCCGCCGTTGCGTCCGGCGGCCGCCAGCACCTCCTCCGGGTACGTGCCGTACACGGCCGGGTCGAGGAACTGCCGGGTGAGCAGCGCGTGGATGCGCCGGGTGGCCGCCGCGTCGGCCTCACTGGGTACCGCGGCAGGGTCGTTGACCTGGGCCGGGGTGAGCACGGGCGCGGAGTTGACCACCAGCATGATGCTGCGCGCGCCCGCCTCGCGCAGCCGCCGCGCCGCCAGCCCGTGGCCGAGCATCAGGTGATGCGCCGAGCGCATGGCGGCGGCCGGGTCGCGCCGGCCCGGCGCGTGCACGCCGTTGCCGTAGCCGAGGAAGGCGGCCACCCACGGCTCGTTCAGCGTCGTCCAGTCGGAGACCCGGTCGCCGAGCTTGTCGTGGACGGCTTGGGCGTAGTCGGCGAAGCGGTAGGCGGTGTCACGGTTGGTCCAGCCGCCGCGGTCCTCCAGCGCCTGGGGCAGATCCCAGTGATAAAGGGTGACATATGGCGAAATTTTGGCGGCCAGGAGCTCATCCACGAGCCGGTCGTAGAACGCCAGGCCCCGGAGGTTGATCGGGCCCTCGCCGTCGGGCTGGATGCGCGGCCACGCCACGGAGAACCGGTAGGCCCCCAGCCGCAGCTCCCGCATCAGCCCGATGTCGTCCCGGTAGCGGTGGTAGTGGTCGCAGGCCACGTCGCCGTTGTCGCCGTCGGCCACGTTCCCGGGAGTGTGGCAGAAGGTGTCCCAGATCGACTGGCCCCGCCCGTCCTCCTTGACCGCCCCCTCGATCTGATAGGAGGCCGTCGCGGCTCCCCAGACGAAGTCCTCGGGAAAAATCATCCCTTAACAGCTCCTTGCATGATTCCACCGATGATTTGCTTGCCGAACAGGGCGAACACGGCCACGAGCGGCAGGGTCCCGATCGCGGTGCCCGCGAGGCCGAGCACGTAGTCGTTGACGTACCCGCTGGCCAAGGTCGACAGCGCCACCTGGACGGTCGGATTGTCCGGGGTCAGCACGACCAGCGGCCAGAAGTAGTCGTTCCAGGCCGACATGAACGTCAGCATGCCCAGCACCGCCGCCGCCGGCCGCGCCGTCGGCAGCACAACGTGCCAGAACAGCCCCCACGTGCTGCACCCGTCCACCCGGCCCGCCTCCAGGAGCTCGTTGGGCAGCGCGCGGGTGAGGTACTGGGTCATGAAGAACACGCCGAACGCGTTGACCAGCGCCGGCACGATCAGCGCGTAGTTCGTCCCGGTCCACTCCAGCTTCACCATGAGCATGTAGAGCGGGATGATGCCGAGCTGCGCCGGGACCATCATGGTCGCGACGGTGATCACGAGCATGACGTTCTTGCCCCTGAACCTCAGCTTGGCGAAGGCGAACCCGGCCAGCGTCGAGAAGAACATCACCGCGATCGAGATCGACCCGGCCACGACGACCGAGTTGACCAGCGCGAGCCCGAAGGGGACGGTGTCGAAGACCCGGGCCACGTTGGCGAAGAAGTTCCCGCCCGGGAGCAGCGGCGGCGGCACCTCGGCCAGAGCGGAGTTGTGCCTGGAGGCCACCACGACGCTGTAGTAGAGCGGGAAGGCCGAGAAGAAGGCCACCGCGGTCAGGGTCAGGTAACGCAGCTTCACACCAGACCGCCCTTCACCTTGCGGGTGATCAGGAAGTTGATCCCGGCGACGATCACCACGGCCACGAACATCAGCCACGACGCCGCGGAGGCGTAGCCGAAGTCGAACGTCGAGTTCGCGAAGCCCTGCTCGTAGACGAACAGCGCCAGGGTCTGGAACTGCCGGTCGGGGCCGCCCGTGGCGACGCCGCCACCGCCGCCGCTGCTCTGCCCGAACAGCAGGGGCTCGGCGATGATCTGCATCGCGCCGATCGTGGAGACGATGACCACGAAGATCATCGTCGGCCGGATCATCGGGATCGTGATCCGGCGCAGCTGGGTGAAGTTGCTCGCGCCGTCGAGGGTGGCCGCCTCGTACAGCTCACGCGGTACGGCCTGCATGGCCGCCAGGAAGATCAGCGCGTTGTACCCGGTCCAGCGCCACATGATCATTACCGACAGCGCGATGTGCGAGGTGGCCGTGCCCGCCGCCCAGTCGATGTTCCCGGCCCCGAACCAGGACAGAATCCAGTTGATCATGCCGAAGTCGCGGCCGAAGAGCTGGCTGAAGATCACCACCACCGCCACCACGCTCGTGACGTTGGGCAGCAGCAGCGCGACCCGGAACAGCGTCTGGAAGCGCAGCCGCCGGTTCAGCAGGTGCGCCAGCCAGATGGCCAGCGCGAGCTGCGGCACGGTCGACAACACGCCGATGGACAGGGTGTTGAAGGTGGCGTTCCAGAAGTAGCCGTCGGCGAGCAGCGTCGTGTAGTTGGCCGCCCCGATGAACTCCTGCGTCTCCGACAGCAGGGTCCACTCGTGCAGGCTCACCCAGGCCGTGAAGAGCAGCGGGAACAGGCCGAAGGCGCAGAACAGCAGGAAGAACGGGGCCACGTAGGCGTACGGCGACACCCTCATGTCGAGGGTGTGCCGCACGCCGCGCCTACGCCGTCGCGACACCGCGAGGGGAAGGGTGCTCATTTGATCTTCTTGACGTCCTCGAGCACCTGCGCCCACGCCTCGTCCGGCGACTGCTTGCCCTGCTCGACCCGGCCGAGGCCGTTACCGATGGCCGTGCGGACGTCGGCCTCCTTCGGGCCGAGGTGCTGCGGCTTGAGCGCCTTGGCGGCGTCGGAGTAGATCTTGCCGATGGGGGCGTCGCCGAAGAACGGCTTGGTGAAGTTCTGGATGGACGGGTCGTCGTACAGCGACGGGATCGACGGGAAGGTCCCCTCCTCCTTGAACACCTTGGCCTGGTTGTCCTTGGAGGTGAGGAAGTCGATCAGCTCGGCCGCCTCCTTCGGGTGCTTGCTCTGCTTGGGCACCATCAGGTGCGAGCCGCCGCTGTTGCCCGAGCCGCCGGGCACGGCCGCGATGTCCCACTTGCCGGAGGCGTCCTTGGCCTGCTCCTGGATGAAGCCGGTCATCCAGGCCGGGCAGATGATCGTGGCGAACGAGCCCTTGGCGAAGCCGGTGTTCCACGGGGGCGAGAAGGCCGCCAGCTTGGCCGTCAGGCCCTCCTGGGTGAGCCGGTTCGACAGGTCCCAGGCCTTCTTCACCTCGGGGTTGCTGTCCACGATGATGTTGTCCTGGGCGTCGTACAGGCCGACGGGCGCCTGGTTGACCATGGCGCGCAGGATCTCACCGGGGGAGTCGACGAACTTGGCGCCGGCCACGTTCGCCCCGGCGAACTTCTTGCCGGTCTCGATGTACTGCTCCCACGTCGGCCAGAGCGCCGCGACCTCCGTGCGGTCCTCGGGCAGCCCGGCCTTCTTGAACAGGTCCTTGCGGTAGCACATGGCCAGGCCGCCCACGTCCGTGCCGAGGCCGAGGACCTGCGTGCCGTCCTTGCTCAGGCCCTGCTGCCACTTCCAGTCGAGGTAGTCGGCCTGCCGCTTGTCCAGCCCGTACTGCTTGAGGTCGGTGAACTTGCCCGGCTGGGCGGTGAACGTGCTGATGTAGCCGACCTCGACCGCCGCGACGTCCCCCGCGCCGGCGTTCGTGGCCAGCCGCTTGACCAGGTTGCTGTGGTGGTCGTTGAACTGCGTGACGTTCTCGACGATCGCGACGTTCGGGTGCGTCTTCTTGTACTCCTCGTAGAGCGGCTTGAAGCCGAAGTCGCCGAACAGGTCGACGGTGAGTTTGATCTTCTCTCCGGGCTTGGCGCTCGACTCGGCGGCGGTGCTGCCACCGCCGCCGCCACCGCACGCGGTCGCCAGGGCGAGGACGGACGCGGTGAGCACGGGCAGGCCGAGCCGCCGGATGCGAGGGGTCATGGAAACCCTCCATGGTTGCTGCTTGGGGGATGGTTGAGAGAGCGCTCTCTCACGAGATTGTTGGAGCTCACATGCTTCTGTCAACGGGTGTTAAATAACGATCCGAATTCGTGAGAGAGCGTGTTCTTTGCCGCGGTCAGCTGGTGAGCGCGCGCCCGGCCATCCGGGCGTACATGCGGCCGGGGCTCGGGGCCTGGTCCAGGAAGCCGGGCAGCATGGGCAGATCGACCGCGAAGGGGTCGAGGCGCTCGTACAGCTCGTTGGCGTCGGCGGGGCGGTCGTCCGGCTTCTTCTCCAGCAACTGCGCCAGCAGCGCGCCCAGCGGCTCCGGCAGCCCTGGTATGGTCGGCGGGCGCTCCTTGACCTGCTGCTCGAAGACCACGTAGTCGGTGGGGCCGGTGAAGAGCTGGTGGCCGGTCAGCATCTCGTGCAGCACGCAGCCGAGCGAGTACAGGTCGCTGCGCGGCTCGGCCACGCCGTGCTGGATCTGCTCGGGCGCCATGTACGCCGGCGTGCCCAGGATCTGCCCGATCCGGGTGAACGTGGTGACGTCCGCGTCCCGCAGCATGGCCAGGCCGAAGTCCAGCACCTTCACGCTGCCGTCCGGGCAGAGCATGAGGTTGGTCGGCTTGAGGTCCCGGTGGCAGATCGCCAGGGCGTGCGCCGCCGACAGCACCGCGCACGCCTGGGCCGCGATGGCCGCCGCCCACGGCACGGGCAGCGGCCCGTGCTCGTGCACCACGTCGGCCACCGTGACGCCCTGGATGAACTGCATCACCTGGAAGAGCCGCTGCTCGTGGGTGCCGAAGTCGTAGAGCACGGGCGCGCCCGGGTGCTCCAGCCTGGCCAGGATGCGCGCCTCGCGGATGAACCTGCGCTCCAGTTCCTGATCGGGCCCGCTGGGCAGCCGCAGCAGCTTCACCGCGACCCGCCGGTCGAGGTGGCGGTCGTGACCCGCGTAGACCGCGCCCATGCCGCCCTGCCCGAGAGGAAGGTCGTCGAGCACATAGCGGTCGCCGATGACCATTACCGTCCCTCCCGCAGCCTTCCGGGAAAAACTACACCGTCGGACGGCTGAGCCCGCCTCATAAAGGAGGGTGAATCCTGTGCTGAGCGGCGGCGTGCGGCGTCCTGAGCCTCTCTCACGGGGCCCCGTGGGCGGGCGGGTGGAGGTGGCCGTCGGCCAGGCCGTCGAGACCGAGTCTGATGAGCGTCTGGCCCAGCGTCGAGGTCTCGCGGATGGCGTCGTCGAGCACCGCCAGTTGCCGGAACGCCTCGCCGTACGCCTTCTGCTCCTTCAGCGACAGCCGGGGCAGCCGGGTGCGGCGCACGTCGAACCGGCTGGAGCCGGTCGTCACCCGCCCGCCGGCCGCCCGCAGGAAGCCGGCCAGGAAGTCGGGGTCGAGCCGGCGGCCGTCGACCCGGTAGAGGGTCAGGTGCGGGCCGAGCACCGCCCCGCCGCCGTCCTCCATCACGCGTACGGCGGAGTAGGAGGCCACCACGTCGCCGGGCCGGATCGCGACCAGCCCCTGCTGCACGGTGGTCGAGCCGGACGGCGCGCCGCCGGTGAAGACGTCGTCGGCGGTCAGCACCGGCACGTCGCCCCCGTCGGCGGCCATCTTGGGCGGGGCCTGCGACGTGCTGACCAGCCCTTCCTTGATCAGGTCGCCCAGCGTGGTGGCGGGCTGGTCGAGCGGCTGCTCCAGCACCTTGAGGTCGGGCGGCACGGCGGTGGCGGCGAGGAAACGGTCGCGCGCCTCGGCGAACGCCCGCCCGAGATCGTCGCGCCGCTGGTGCCGGGCCGGGGTCATGTCGACCTCGTCGGCCAGCAGGTCGATGATGCGCACGGTCTGATCGGACCGTTCCTCCAGGTACGCCTGCCAGGCTGGCTGCACCACAGAAAGGTCGGCCGTGGCGTTGAGGATCAGCACCTCGGACGGCGGCCGGTCGCCCGCCGCCGGGCGGCGCAGCAGCCACAGGTCGGAGCCGGGCAGCGCCACGACCGCGCGCAGCGTGCCCGCGCGCAGCAGGTTGGCCCGGATGCGGCGGCCCGCCTTGCGGCTGGCCGCGGCCGGGGGCATGAGGATGGCGACCAGGCCGCGCGGCTTGACGTGGGTCAGGCAGTGCTGCACCCAGGCCAGCTCGGGCTCGCCGCGGGGCGGCAGGCCGTACTCCCAGCGCGGGTCGCCGGTCAGCTCCTCGTAGCCCCAGGCCCGCTCGTTGAACGGCGGATCGCACACGACCGCGTCGGCCCGCTCGCCGGCGAAGCCGTCGTGCCGCATGGCGTCGCCGGCCACGACTTCGGCCGTGAGGCCGCGCAGCCGCAGCCTGGCGGCGGCGATGGCGGCCGAGGTCTCGCTGAGCTCCTGGCCGAGCACCCGCGCCGCGCCGGCGGGGGAGAGCAGCAGCGTGCCGACGCCGCAGGCCGGGTCGAACAGGGTCGCGCCGTCGGCGCTCACCAGCCGGACCATCAGCGCGGCGACGTCCTCGCGGGTGATGGACAGCTGCCGGGAGTGGGCTTCGAGATAGCGCTCACACAGGAACTCGTACGCGGCAAGCGCGCCGTGCTGCTCGCCGAGTTCGACCACGAGGCCGGCCAGCTCGGGATCCAGCTCGCCGAGACCGCCCGTCCGCGTCCCGCCGGTCACGCCGGGATCGCGGCCGTCAGGCGCGTCCTCGTGCGGTGCCGCGCCGTCGCTCGCGGCAGCGCTCGCGGCGGCACCGGCCCTGGTGAGCAGGGCTCCGGCCTGGGCCACCAGCTCGCCCAGCCGCAAATCGCCCGCGGCTTTCAGGCGTTGCCACACCCGATCTCCCAGGGAGACCTGGTAGGACTTCCCATAGCGCCGCAGCCACGACTCGACCTGCCGCAGGGAGAACAGCGGCTGGTTGGCGGTGCCGCCGATGGGCTGGGGGAAGTCGTCGTGGCGACGGCGCCAGTTGCTCACCGCGGCACGCCCGACACCGGCGAGCCGGGCGATGTCCCCGGCATTGACGGTCGGGTCGTGGCTCATGGAGCCCACAGTAGTTCACAAGAGTCTTCAGCGCATCTGCTTGTGAAGTCTTTCAACCAATGATTTACTGCTGGGTATGAAGCACAACATCCGCTATGCCGCCGGATCAGACGTGGGCCGTCGCAGGGAGCAGAACGAGGATTCTGGCTATGCGAGCGGCCGGTTGCTCGTGGTGGCTGACGGGATGGGTGGACACGCGGCCGGCGAGCTGGCGAGCTCGGCGGCGATCGCCGTCATGCGCGAGCTGGATGCCACGCTTCCCGAGACGGGCTCCGACCTGGAGGCGGCGCTGGAGGGCGCCGTGCACGAGGCGGCCCGAAGGCTGGTCGAGCTGGCCGACATCGACCCCGCGCGCAGGGGGATGGGGACCACGGTGACCGCCATGCTGTGGGACGGCTACCGGTTCGCCCTGGCTCATCTCGGTGACTCCCGCGGATACTTGCTTCGCGATGGTGCGCTCTACCAGATGACCAAGGATCACACACTTGTGCAGTCGATGGTGGACGAAGGACGGATAACGGAGGATCAGGCCGCCGTGCACCCCCGTCGTTCCATGGTGCTGCGCGTGCTGGGCAGCGAGGGCAGGGCGGAGCCGGACATGGCGCTGCGCGAAGCCGAGCCTGATGATCGCTACCTCCTCTGCTCCGACGGGCTCACGACCGTACTCGGGCCCGAGGTCCTGCACGAGGTGCTGACCACGGTGGCAGACCCGGCCGCGGCCGTCCAGCGCCTGATCGATCTGGCCAACGAGGGCGGCTCGCCGGACAACGTGACCGTGGTCGTGGCCGACGTGGTCGCGCCGGGCACGGGGGAGGCGGGCATCTTCCGCGTGGGCGCGGGCGCCTGACCATCGTCGTAGCCCGTCACACCAGCCCCAGCCGTCACTTAGGCGAAATTTCGTCTCATAGCAAGACAACTTCAGAATGACGCGCGCACTTTCCCGACGGCGCTATTACAGTCCATCGTGATTTGTCGGTTTTCTGGGAGGAGTCACCCTGGACCCGATCGCGGACGAGCTGCTGAAGACGGTGCGGCAGGAACTCGGTTACAAGGAGAAGAGCAGCCAGTTCACCAAGTTCGGCCAGTGGTACGCGGATCGCGTCCAAGACCCCCAGTATCGTGACGCGCCCTGGTGCGACATGTTCCTCGCCTGGGCCGCGAACAAGTCCGGCCTGTCCGACTACGTCGGCGAGTTCGCCTGGACGCCCTCCCACGCGGCCTGGTTCATCCAGCAGGGCGCCTGGTCGCAGAAGCCCGAGCCGGGGGCGCTGGTCTTCTACGACTGGCGCGGCGGCAAGAGCTACAAGGGCATCGACCACGTCGGGGTGGTCGAGCGCGTCAGCGGCAAGAAGATCCACACCATCGAGGCGAACGTCGACCGTGTCTGGCTCAAGCGCAAGACCAGGGAGACGGACAAGGTCGTCGGGTACGGGTTACCACGCGTGGTCAAGGCCAACGCCGAGAAGCTGGGCGACATCCGCTCGACCGAGCGCCCGTTCGCGTCGCCGCCGCCCGCGCAGGTCGGGCAGGGCTCGCCGCTGGACGTCTTAGGCACGCCGCCCGCGCTGCTCGCCGCCATGGTGATCATGACCATCGTGCTCTCCCTGCGCGTCTCGGGCCGCCGCCGCGGCAACCACCGCCGCCTCAGCTGGGCCTGGCCGCTGCGCCGTCTCACTCCGCCCACGCAGCCGCCGTCCGGCGCGAAGGTCCCGTCCCCCAGAAACCCGCTCACCCCACCCGCCGCCGACACCGCGAAACCACCCGGCGAGAAGGCGCCGGCCCGCCAGAAGACTCCGCCTCGCGAACAGACGCCGGCCCGCCAGAAGTCGGCCGCCCGCGAGAAGACTCCGGTGCAGGAGAAGGCGGCGGCCTCCGAGAAGCCCGGTCGTCCGGTCAGGAGCCGGGTGCCGGCCGGTTCGGGCGGTTCCGCCACCAAGCACCCCACCACGTCGCGACGCAGACCGTACGAACGGGACTGACCGTCAGGCCGTCAGGTCGATGACCGTCTTGACATCGTGCTCGGCGGGTTCGAACCCCTCCAGGGCGCGCGTCAGCGGCACCCGCCGCGTGATCAGCCGTTCCAGCCAGGCCGGCTCCGCCTTGGCCAGCGCCGCCGCCGCGTCGCGGAAGTGCCGCAGGTTCCCGTTCACCGTGCCGAAGATGACGTCGTTCTCCAGCACGATGTCCCGGTTGATCACGCCGGCGTCCACCCGGTGCGACCGCCCGCCGGGCGAGAGCCCGCACAGGCAGACGATGCCCACGGCGGCGGTGGTGGTCATGGAGTCGATGACGAGCGGCCCCGCACCCGTGCACTCGATAATGATGTCCGGCTTGGCGTCGGCGAACTCCCGCAGCGACGAGCCGGAGTGGTACGTCCCGCCCATGGCCTCCACCAGGCTCGACTTGAGCCCGGGGCCGGCCCGGTCGAGGACGTGCACCTCCAGCCCGCGCTGGCGCCCGAGCAGCGCCGCCAGCAGCCCGATCGGCCCGGCGCCGGTGACCAGCAGCGTGCGCGGCTCGAACCAGGACCGCGCGCCGATCCGCTCGATCTGCTCCCACGCCTTGGCGACCACCGACGCGGGCTCGACCAGCACGCCGACGCTCTCCAGCGAGCGGTCCACCTTCACGGCGTAGGCGGCCTCGACCGTCCAGCGCTCGCTGCCGAACCCGTCGAGCTCCTTGATGCCGCGCTCGGTGTAGCCGCCGTTGCGGCACATGTCGAACTCGCCCCGCCCGCAGGCTCCGCACGGCACCGGGTCGGGACGGCGGACGACGCCGACCACGAGATCCCCGGGCGAGAACGCGGACCCGTCGGGGGCTTCGAGCACCCGGCCGAGCGACTCGTGGCCGATGACCATGCGCTCCTCGCCCGGCGGCGGCCAGCCGTAGTCGGCGGCGAGCAGCTCCCTGTCGGTCCCGCAGATGCCGAGGGCCAGCCCCTCGACGAGCAGCTCGCCCTGACCCGGCCGCGGGTCGGGCACCTCCAGCACGTCGAGCGTGCCTTTACTCCCCGGTACGAACGTCAGCGCGCGCATCGCCGCCACCTCCTCGCCAGGGCCCTACCCACGCTGCCCCCCTCAACCTCGCGCTTGGGAAATAGTAGGACGTCCTAGTATCTTCGTAGGTGAAGCCTCCACGAAGGAGTGATCAGGCGTGCACGTCCCGCGACACCCCGTCCGTTTCGTGACCGCCGCGGCCCTGTTCGACGGGCATGACGCGGCGATCAACATCATGCGGCGCATCCTCCAGTCCCAGGGTGCCGAGGTCATCCACCTCGGGCACAACCGGTCGGTCGACGAGATCGTCACCGCCGCGATCCAGGAGGACGTCCAGGGGGTGGCGATCAGCTCCTACCAGGGTGGGCACGTGGAGTTCTTCACCTACCTGGTGGACCTGTTGCGCGAGCGTGGCGCCGGCCACGTGAAGGTGTACGGCGGCGGCGGGGGCGTGATCGTCCCCGAGGAGATCGAGCTGCTGCACTCGCGCGGCGTCACCCGGATCTTCTCGCCCGAGGACGGCCAGCGCTACGGCCTGCCCGGCATGATCAACAAGCTGATCGAGGAGTGCGACGCCGAGCTGGACGACCCGCCCCCCGTGGAGGCCGTGGTCTCGGGCGACCAGGCGGCGCTGGCCCGCGCGATCACCCTGATCGAGAGCGGCCGCGCCCCCGCCGAGCTGCTGGCCGGCCTGGCCACGGAGCGGCGCGCGCCCGTCCTCGGCATCACCGGCACCGGCGGCTCGGGCAAGTCCTCGCTCACCGACGAGTTGGTCCGCAGGTTCCGGGTGGACAACGACGACAAGCTGCGCATCGCGATCATCGCCATCGACCCGACCCGCAGGCGCGGCGGCGGCGCGCTGCTCGGCGACCGCATCAGGATGAACAGCCTGGGCCCCCAGACCTACTTCCGCTCCCTGGCCACCAGGGGCGCGGCCAACGAGGTGCCCGCCTGCCTCGACGACGTGATCAACGCCTGCCGCGCGGCCGGCTACGACCTGGTCATCGTGGAGACGCCCGGCATCGGCCAGGGCGACGCGGGCATCGTGCCGCACGTGGATGTGCCGATCTACGTGATGACGCCCGAGTTCGGGGCGGCCTCCCAGCTGGAGAAGATCGACATGCTCGACTTCGCCGAGGCCGTGGTGATCAACAAGTACGAGCGGCGCGGCGCCGAGGACGCCCTGCGCGACGTGCGCCGCCAGCTCGTCCGCAACCGCGAGGCGTTCGGCGTCTCACCCGACGACATGCCGGTCTTCGGCACCATCGCCGCCCGCTTCAACGACGCCGGGGTCACCGCCCTCTACCACCACCTCAAGCCCCTCCTCCCGACCGGTGCGAGCCCCGGCCTGCTGGCGCCGGTCCAGGGCCGCACCTCGCAGGCGTCGGCCGCCATCGTCCCGCCCGCCAGGGTGCGCTACCTGGCCGACATCGCCGAGACCGTGCGCGGCTACCACACCGAGACGCTGGCCCAGGCCGAGGTGGCCCGCCGCCGCCAGCAGCTGGCCGCCGTACGCGACCTGCTCAGCGAGGAGGGCGCGCGGGAGGCCGTCCGCGTCGAGGGTGAGCTGTCGGAGGAGAGCCGCGCGCTGCTCGACGGCTGGCCCGCCGTCAAGGAGCGCTACCGCGCGGACGAGCTGGTCGTGAAGGTACGCGACCGCGAGATCCACACCCCGCTCTGGCGCGAGACGCTGTCCGGCAACCGCATCCCCAGGGTGGCCCTGCCCCGCTACACCGACCACGGCGACCTGCTGCGCTTCCTGCGCTCGGAGAACCTGCCGGGGATGTTCCCGTTCACCGCCGGGGTGTTCCCGTTCAAGCGCGACGATGAGGATCCGACCAGGATGTTCGCCGGCGAGGGCGACCCGTTCCGCACCAACAGGCGCTTCAAGCTGCTGTCCGAGGGACAGCCCGCGACCAGGCTGTCCACCGCGTTCGACTCGGTCACGCTGTACGGCAACGACCCCGACCTGCGCCCCGACATCTACGGCAAGGTCGGCACCTCGGGCGTCTCGATCGCCACGCTCGACGACATGAAGGTGCTCTACGACGGGTTCGACCTGGCCGCGCCGAACACGTCGGTGTCGATGACGATCAACGGCCCGGCCCCCACGATCCTGGCCTTCTACCTCAACGCGGCCGTCGACCAGGCCCTCGACCGCTTCCGCGGCGAGCAGGGCCGCGACCCCGACGAGGCCGAGGCACGCGAGCTGCGCGCCCGCACGCTGTCCACGGTCAGGGGCACGGTGCAGGCCGACATCCTCAAGGAGGACCAGGGGCAGAACACCTGCATCTTCTCCACGGAGTTCAGCCTGCGGATGATGGCCGACATCCAGGAATGGTTCATCGCCAACGGGGTCAGGAACTTCTACTCGGTCTCGATCTCCGGCTACCACATCGCCGAGGCCGGGGCCAATCCGATCAGCCAGCTCGCGTTCACGCTGGCCAACGGCTTCACCTACGTGGAGGCGTACCTGGCCAGAGGCATGAAGATCGACGACTTCGCGCCGAACCTGTCGTTCTTCTTCTCCAACGGCATGGACCCGGAGTACAGCGTGCTCGGACGGGTGGCCCGCCGGATCTGGGCGGTGGCGATGCGCGAGCGCTACGGCGCGGGCGAGCGCTCGCAGAAGCTGAAGTACCACGTGCAGACCTCGGGCCGGTCCCTGCACGCCCAGGAGATGAACTTCAACGACATCCGCACCACCCTCCAGGCCCTGATCGCCGTCTACGACAACTGCAACAGCCTGCACACCAACGCCTTCGACGAGGCCGTGACCACTCCCTCGGCCGACTCGGTGCGCCGCGCCATGGCCATCCAGCTCATCATCAACCGCGAGTGGGGGCTGGCCAGGAACGAGAACCCGTTGCAGGGCGCGTTCATCATCGAAGAGCTCACCGACCTGGTGGAGGAGGCGGTGCTGAGCGAGTTCGAACGGCTGTCGGACCGGGGTGGCGTGCTCGGCGCGATGGAGACGGGCTACCAGCGCGGCAAGATCCAGGACGAGTCCATGCTGTACGAGATGCGCAAGCACGACGGCTCGCTGCCGATCGTCGGCGTCAACACCTTCCGCAACCCGCGCGGTGAGGACGAGGCCGAGCCGCACCAGGTGGAGCTGGCCAGGGGCACCGAGGAGGAGAAGCGCTCGCAGCTCGACCGGCTGCACGCCTTCCACGAGCGCAACCGCTCGGAGGCGCCGGCCGAGCTGGCCCGGCTGCGGGACGTGGCGATGTCGGACGGGAACGCGTTCGAGGTGCTGATGGAGGCGGCCAGGGTCTGCTCGCTCGGCCAGATCACCGACGCCCTCTTCGAGGCGGGCGGCCAGTACCGCCGCAACGTCTGACCGAGCCGGGTGCCGTGAGGGGTCCGGACATGGGACGCCGATAGGATCACGGTTCTGGGGAAATTCCGTATTCTGGAGGATTTCATGTCCGACGTCACCCTCAGGGGTAACCCGATCACGGTCGGCGGCACCTTCCCGAAGCCCGGCGACAGCGCGCCGGCCTTCCGCCTCGTGGGCTCCGACCTGTCCGATCGCTCGCTCGACGACTTCGGTCAGAAGACCAAGGTCCTCAACATCTTCCCGAGCGTCGACACCGGCGTCTGCGCCGCCTCGGTGCGCCGCTTCAACCAGGTGGCCGGTGAACACCCCGACGTGGCCGTGCTCTGCGTCTCGGCGGATCTGCCCTTCGCCCAGGGCCGGTTCTGCGGCGCCGAGGGCCTGGAGAACGTGACCATGCTCTCGCTCATGCGCGGCCGCGAGTTCCTCGCCGACTACGGCGTGGCGCAGGAGTCGGGCCCGATGGTCGGGCTGGCCGCCCGCGCGGTGGTCGTGCTCGACGGCGACAACAAGGTGATCTACTCCGAGTTGGTGCCCGAGATCTCCCAGGAGCCCGACTACGACAGCGCGCTGTCCGCCCTCAAGTGAGCCGCCCTCAAGGGAGCCACTGCTGAGTGAGCCGCCCGCGTACGTCGCGGGCGGCGGCTCAGCCCTTGATGCCCACGCCGCACAGGGCGAGCGACGACTGCGGGCCCGCGGCGAAGTCCACCACGTCCGGCAGATCGGGCCGCCACTGCGGTAACCACACCAGACCCGGGTCCACCAGCTCGAACCCCTCGAACAGCTCGCCGATCCGGGCACGGTCGCGCACGGTGAGCGGCAGGCCGGCGCTCCGGTAGACCTCGGTGCACCGCTCGACCGCCGCCGGGCGGGCCTCGCTGGTGCCGTGGGACATGACCAGGAAGCTCCCGGGTGCCATGGCCGCACGCAGCGCCGCGATGATCTCGCCGGGCCGTTCGGAGTCGGTGATGTGGTGCATGACCGCCACCAGCAGCACCCCCACCGGACGGCTGAAGTCGATCGCCCCCAGCACGGCGGGATCGCGCAGGATCGCCTCGGGCCCGCGCAGGTCGCCCTCGACGACGGTCGTGCCGCCCTGGCCCTCCAGCAGCGCGCGGGCGTGCACCAGCACCACCGGATCGTGGTCGACGTAGACCACCCTGGCCCCGGGATCGACCTCCTGCGCGACCTCGTGCACGTTGCCCGGCCCCGGCAGGCCGGTGCCGAGATCGAGGAACTGGGTGATGCCGCTCCCGGCCAGATGGCGCACCGCCCGGCCGAGAAACGCCCGGTTGGCCCGCGCCGCCGCGGGTAACTCGGGAGCCACCTCCAGGATCTTCTCCGCCGCCGCGCGGTCGGCCGCGAAGTTGTCCTTTCCGCCGAGGAAGTAGTCGTAGAGCCTGGCCACGCTGGGCGTGCTGGGATCGAAGCCGAGTGACTCCCGCTCCAACCGTGGTCCCCCGATCAACGAGTTAACGATCTTTGGCCAGGAGTCTACGGAGGCCGACCGACATTCGCAGGATCTAGGCTGCTTACGTGGACGACCTCGGCGTGCCTGTGCAGATCCCCGAGTCCGTGAGCCGGATCGTGTCCCTGGTGCCGTCGCTGACCGAGTCGGTCGCGGCGACCCTGCCGGGGGCGCTGGTGGGCGCGACCGACTGGTGCTCGCACCCGGCCGATCTCGACGTGGCCAGGGTCAGGGGCACCAAGAACCCCGACCTCGACGCGATCAGGCGGCTACGGCCCGACGTGGTGCTGGCCAACGCCGAGGAGAACCGCGCGCCCGACATCGAGGCCCTGCGGGAGTCGGGGATCGCGGTGTGGGTGACGAAGATCGAGACGGTGGCGGAGGCGTTCGCGTCGCTGGAGCGCATGTTCGCCCTCGCCTGCCGGACAGAGCCGCCCGGGTGGCTGGCGGCGGCGCGGGAGGCGTGGCGGGCGCCGTACGAGGGGGCGCGGCGGACGGCGATCGTGCCGATCTGGCGGCGGCCGTGGATGGTCGTGGGCCGCGACACGTTCACCGGCGACGTGCTGCGCCGGCTCGGCGTGGACAACCTGTACGCCGGCCATCCCGAGCGCTACCCGAAGATCCCGCTCGCCGAGCTGACCTCACGCCGCCCCGACCTGGTGGTCCTGCCCGACGAGCCCTACGCCTTCAGCGCGACCGACGGCCCCGAGTCGTTCCCCGGCCTGACCTGCGCTCCCGTCAGCGGCCGGCTCCTCACCTGGTACGGCCCCTCCCTCGTGCACGCCCCCGAGACCCTGTGCCACGCCCTCACCTGACCGGGACGCAGGGCCGGGCCGACTCGGGTCGCGGCCGGGCGCGTCGAGGCCGCGGTCAGCTCGCCGCGTCGGACCTGGCGGCCAGGGCGGCGTCCACGGAGGCGGGGGACAGGACGTGCTCCATGACGATCACCGCCATCCCCACGATCCCCGCCCGATCCCCGAGCGAGCTGGTGACGATCTTCAGGTTCCTGGTCGTGTACGGCAGGCTGCGCCGGTAGACGACCTCCCTGATGCCCGTCAGGTAGTGCTCCCTGGTCTGCGCCATGTCCCCGGCCAGCACCAGCACGCCCGGGTTGAGCAGGCTGACCGCCGTGGCCAGCACGACCCCGAGCGTCCGCCCGGCCTCCTGGACCCGCGCGATGGCCCCGGGGTCGCCCGCGTGCACGAGCCGGACCACGTCGCGGCTGGAGGTCATGCCGAGATCGGTGGCCAGGGCGTGACCGCTGGCCAGCGAGGCCACGCAGCCGCGCGAGCCGCAGGTGCAGACCCGGTCGTCGGTCTCGCGCAGCCGGACGTGCCCGATGTTGCCGGCCGCCTCCTCGACGCCGCGATAGATCTGGCCGTCGAGGACGATGCCGGTGCCGATGCCGGTGGAGACCTTGATCAGGATCAGCGAGTCGGTGCCGCGCCAGGACGACCACCACTCGCCAAGCGCCATCGCGTTGGCGTCGTTCTCCACCAGGATCGGCACGTCGAACATGGAGCCGATGGCCTCGCCCACCGGATGGTCGTCCCAGCCGGGCATCAGGAACGACCTGATCGCCCGCCCGGTGGCGTGGTCGACGGAGCCGGGCAGGTCGAGGCCGACCCCGCACACGTCGCCTGTCGGCCGCCCGGCCCGGTCGAGCATCCGCTGGAACGCCTCCCGCACCCACGACAGCACGGCGTCAGGGCCGAGTTCGATGCGCATCTCGGCGCGTTCCTCGGCCATCGGCCGGGCGGCCAGGTCGGTGAGCGCCACCCTGGCGTGACTGGCGCCCAGGTCGGCGACCAGCAGCAGGCGCCTGGTGGCGTCCACGTCGAGCACGGACGGCGGCCGCCCGCCCCCGGAGACGCCCACGCCGGACTCGTGGATGTAGCCGGCGTCGATGAGCCGGTCGACCCGGTCGGTGATGGTCGACCGGGACAGACCGGTGTACTCGATCAGTTCCTTGCGGGTACGGCAGGTGCCTTTGCGGATCAGCTGGAGGATCTGCCCTGCCGTCAGCATGGTCTATCCCTTCTCCGCTCCTGCGGTGAGGCCCTCCGTCAGCAGGCGCTCGCCGGCGAAGAACACGATCACGATGGGCAGCGTGAGCACCACCGATCCAGCCATCAGGACCGTCGTCGGGATCTCGATGCTCCCCGCCAGCTGAGAGAGCCCCAGGGACACGGTCCAGCTCTCCCGGCTCTCCACCAGGAAGAGCAGGGCGAACAGGAACTCGTTCCACGCGATCATGAACGCGTAGAGGCCGGTGGCCATCAGCGCGGGCTTGGACAGCGGCAGCACCACGCGCCAGATGGTCGACAACCTCGTGCACCCATCGATCGCGGCCGCTTCCTCCACGCTTCGCGGCACGGTCTCGAAGTAGTTGCGGAGCATGTATACCGTGACGGGCACCGTTTGCGCGATATACACGAGGATCAATCCGATCAGCGAACCGCGCAGCCCGATCATGGTGAAGAGCACGAACAGCGGGATGGCCAGCACGATCGCCGGGAAGAGGTACACCGCCAGGAACAGGAAGTGAACCTGACGCCGGCCGAAGAACCGCAGCCGCGCGACCGCGTACGCGCCCGGGATCGAGATCAGCAGCGTGACCGCCACCGAGGCGACCGCGACGATCGCGCTGTTGCGCAGGAAGGTCAGGAAGCCCTGCTTGGTCAGCACGTTCACGTACGTGTCCAGGGTGAAGGCGCTCGGCCAGATCGAGCCGGGGTCCAGGATGAGCTCCTGGATGTCGCGTACCGACAGCATCACCATGTAGAGGAACGGGAACGCGGTGATCAGGACGAGGAACGCGATCACCAGCGGCTTGAGCACCTTGAGCAGGGCCCGCTCGAACCTATCCCTGCTCACGTTCGCCTCCCGCGAAGAATCTGAGGTAGACGGCCAGGAAGACCACCAGGAAGATCGCCAGCACGATCGCCTGCGCCGCCGAGGCGCCGATGTCGTCGCGCGAGGTGAGGAAGTTGTAGACCCGCACGCTGACCACCTCGGTGCCGGCGCCGCCGCCGGTCAGCAGGTAGACGTCGTCGAACTTGGTGAAGGTGAACACGAAGCGCAGCACCGACAGCAGCGCGATGATCCGCCAGAGCTGCGGCATGATCACGTACCGGAAGCGCTGGGTGGGCGTGGCGCCGTCGACCACCGCGGCCTCGTCCAGCTCGGCCGGCAGCGCCTGCAGCCTGGCCAGGATGAACAGGAACGCGAACGGGAAATACCGCCACGCCTCGAACGCGATCACCGTGAGCAGCGCCACCGGCACCTCGATGCCCAGGAACTCGCCCCTGGCCTGGGTGAGGAAGGCGATCGGCTCCGCCAGCCAGGTGTTGACGATGCCGTACTGCGGGTTGAGCATCGTCTCCCACAGGAACGTCACCGCCACCACCGGGGCCACGTACGGGATCAGGATCGAGGCCCTGACCAGGGTCCTGCCCCGGAACCTGTCCCGCAGCGCGAGCGCGGTCACCAGCCCGATCACGATCGACAACGCGGTCCCCGCGACGGTGTAGACGAGCGTGTTGACCAGCGACGTCCAGAAGCCCGGCTCGGACATCACGTACGTGAAGTTCTCCAGCGTGTAGTGGCCGAAGATGCCGACCCGCCGGATGTTGATCAGCCGCGCGTCCTGGAACGCCAGCATGATCGCCCACAACAACGGCAGCACGACCACGACCAGCGTGATGATCAGCGTCGGCGAGATGAGCACGAGGCCCGCCCGCGCCTCCTGCTCCTTGAGCGTGCGAGGGGATTTGACGCGGGATGTCACTGGCGGATCCCGCGCTTGATGGACTCGACGTCGGTCTTGGCCTGGGTGGCGGCGGCCTGGGGGGTCAGGGAGCCGTCGACGACCATGCTGAGCGCCTTGGGCACGGGCAGCTCACCCATCGTGGCGCCGACCAGCTTGCCCTGCCCCTGCGGGATGCCCCACCTGGCGAAGGTGTCGGGGCTCTTGCGCAGGGCTTCGAGCACGTCAGCCGGGTAGACGTCGGCCAGCGGCTTCTTGGTGTCGACCCCGGCGGGCAGCTTGTTCCACTTGTCGTCGAAGCCCTTACGGGTGGGGAACTTGCCCTCGGGGGCCATGCCGATCCAGCGCTCGTAGCCCTCGTTCATCAGGTAGGAGACGAACTTGCTCGCCGGTTCGGTGGCGGCGCCGTTCGTGATCGCCCATGAGACGATCTCGCCGTATTGTGCGGGCGCGCCGCCGTCGGGCCCCTTGAGCGCGGTGACGACGCCGGTGTTCTCGGCCAGCCACTCGGGGTTCGCGCGGCACTCCTGGCAGCTCGGCAGCGCGTCCTTACGCAGCCCGGCCATCTCGTCGAGGATGAACGACGACCAGATCATCATGGCCGCCTTGCCGGAGAAGTAGGTGGCCCTGGTGGTGTCGACGTCCTGCTTGCCCTTGACGGAGTAGTCTCGCGCCAGCTTCGCGTAGAACTCGAACGCCTTCGCACACTGTGGCGTCCCAAGGGCGACATTTCCGGAATTGTCGACGAGCTGGCAGCCGTTCGCCAGCGCCACATGCTCGAAGCTCTGCGCCGTGAACGAGTCCTTCGGCGCGATCGCCAGCGTGATGCCCGCGACCCCGCCGGTGTTGAGCTTGGCGGCGGCCGCCTCCAGCGCCTCGTACGTGTCCGGCGGCTGCAGCCCGGCCTTCTCGAACAGGTCCTTGCGGTAGAGGATGAGCTGCGCCCACCCGTCGCTGGGCACCGCCAGCAGCTTGCCCCCCGAGGTGTCCAGCTCCAGCGCCCGGGGCGAGAACGTGTCGCGGCCGAGCTGATCCACGATCCGGCCCGGCGTCTCGGTGTCGAGCAGGTCGTTGGCCTCCAGCTCGCGGATCGAGGCCAGCGGCAGCGCCCCGATCACGTCGGGCAGGTCGTCCGCGGCGGCGGCGGCCGTGATGGTCTGGCTGAACTGGTCCTCGGCCACGCCGACCAGCTTCACCTTGATCCCGGTCTTCTGGGTGAACTCGGAGATGATCGCGTTCTGCACGGCCATCCGGTCCTCGAGGTTCTCCTCGGTCCAGACCGTGATCTCGTTGCTCGCGGACGACTGCTCGCCACCGCCGCCGCCGCCGCAGGCCGCCAGAGCGGCGGCCAGCAGCGTGGCGGAGAGGACGGCGGTTACCTTCGTCGGCATGGCGCGCTCCTCTGGTTGGGGATATGCCGCCCTTACCCCCGGACGAGATGACGCAACGTGCGATAGGCGATACCGAGACCGGTCTGTACCCTCTCCGTGCTGCCGCTCCACACGGCGTCCTCGTGCTCCACGGAGACGACCCCGTCGTAGCCTCCCTCGTGCAGCGCGTCGATCACCCGGGTCCAGTCGACCTGGCCGAGACCGGGCACGCGGAAGCGGTACCAGCCCTTCTCGCCGCTGATCGGGCCGTGGAAGCCGTACCGGTCGATCCTGCCCGGCAGGATCTGCGTGTCCTTGGCCTGCACGTGCGCGATGTTCCCTATGTACGGGGTCAGCGCCGCCACCGGGTCGATGCCCAGCGCCACCAGGTGCGAGGGGTCCCAGTTGAGCTTGAGCCCCAGGGTGAACATCCACTCCCACAGCTCGGGGGAGTAGGCCAGGTTGCCGGGATATCCGTCGGGATGCCAGCTCTTCATCACGCAGTTCTCGATCACGATCTCGACGCCGTGCCGGGTGGCGTACTCGACCAGCGGGCCGAAGACGTCGGCGGCCCGCTTGAGGTTGTCGTGCACGCTCAGCCCCGGGTCGCGGCCGACGAACGTGCCGACCGTGGGGCAGCCGAGCGCGGCGGCGGCGTCGACGCAGCGCCGTACGTGCGCGTTCACCTGCGGCCCTGCCTCAGGGTGCAGATTGTTCTCGTAGTACGCGATCGAGGAAAGCGTGAGTCCGCTCTCTGCGAAGATTCGCCCGACTCGCGAGCATTCGGCGTCGTCGAAACGATCTACTCTGATGTGATTTCGGTCATCCGGAGAGGGCCAGCCGGCGACCTCGAGCGCCTCGAAACCCCGGCTGGCAGCCCAGTGTGCAATGTCGGTAAGGTCGCTTTCCGGAAGACACGCTGTCAGAAACCCCAATTTCATCAGTCACCTCCGACGGAAGTCGTAGACTTCAGAGTGTTATCAGCGCAACTATGGTGTGCAAACAAGTACTAAATCTTCTACTTTTGTTTGATCAAAACGCATAAGTGTGGGGAATGCGCGTCATCACCTTCCAAGAGCCAGGCCAAGTCCGCGTCAGCCTGGAGTCGCCCGCCGAACTGGTGGCGGGCACAGTGCGCGTGCGCACTCTCTATTCAGGAGTCTCAGCGGGCACCGAACTCACCGCCTATCGCGGTACAAATCCCTATCTCAGTCGCAAGTGGGACACCGAGCGACGGCTCTTCGTCGAGGGCCAGACTCATGCCTACCCGCTGGCCGGCTGGGGCTACCAGGAAGTCGGCGAGGTGGTGGAAGCCGCGCCCGATGTGGCCGACCCACCGGTCGGCAGCCTGGTGTGGGGCATCTGGGGCCACCGCGCCGAGGCCGTCGTGCCGGCGGACAAACTCGTCGGTCACGTCCTGCCGCCCGGCGCCGACCCCGTGACCGGCGTCTTCGCCCGGGTCGGCGCCATCGCGCTCAACGCGGTCCACGCCGCCGACATCCACCTGGGCGACCAGGTCGCGATCTTCGGCCAGGGCGTCATCGGGCTGCTGGCCACCCGGCTGGCCGTGCTCAGCGGCGCCCGCGTGGTCGCCGCCGACGGCATCGCCGACCGGCTGGAGCTGGCCAGGAAGTTCGGCGCCGCGGAGACGTTCGACATCGCCTCCGGCTCGGTGGCCGAGTTCATGCGCAAGCGCGTCGAGGGCGCCGACACCGCCATCGAGCTGAGCGGCAGCCACGCCGGGCTGCACGAGGCGATCAGGACCGTGCGCAAGGGCGGCCGGGTCGTCGCCGCCGGCTTCTACCAGGGCGACGGCATCGGGCTGCGGCTCGGCGAGGAGTTCCACCACAACCAGGTCCAGCTCGTCTCCTCCCAGATCGGCGGCGTCGCCTCGTGGCTGGCGCACCGGTGGGACGTCGAGCGCATGCAGCGCACGTTCATGGAGCTCGTGCACCGGGGAGAGGTCGACGCCCGCGAGCTCGTCAGCCACGTCATGCCCCTCGACCGGGCCGCCGAGGCGTTCGACCTGATCGACAGGCACCAGTCCGAGGTGCTCCAGCTCGTCTTCGATTTTGAGGAGTCACAGTGAAGCTCGCCGTACAGGAGCAGCTTCTCCCCGGCCGTACCCTGCAGGAGAAGTACGCGTTCGCGCTCGATGCCGGATTCGACGCCATCGAACTGCGCGGCAAGGGAGACTTCCACTTCGCGGGGCGGCTCACCGAGCTGAAGCGGGCGCTGGCCGACGGCGTGGTGATGCCGACGGTGTGCGTGGACATGCCGCACTTCATCGGCGACTTCGACCCGGCCAAGCGCAAGGACGCCATCCAGCAGCTCCGCTCGCAGCTTACGGTGATCGCCGAGCTGGGCGGCATCGGCGTGATGACCCCCGCCTCCTGGGGCCAGTTCTCGCGCAGACTGCCGCCGTTCGAGCCGCCGCGCGGCCCGGAGGAGGACCGCGAGGTGCTGGCCGAGGCGCTGGGCATCCTCGGGGAGCACGCGCAGCGCAACGGCGTGCTGATCATGCTGGAGCCGCTCAACCGCTACGAGAACCACATGGTCAACACCCTGGCCGACGCGGTCTCCTACTGCGCGATGGACTCGATCAGGGTCGTCGGCGACACGTACCACATGAACATCGAGGAGGACGACCCCTGCCGGGCGCTGGTCGACGCGGCCCCCTACCTCGCCCACATGCAGATCAGCGAGTCCAACCGCAACCAGCCGGGCACCGGCCACCTCGACTGGGGCGCCCAGCTGGCCACGCTCGACGCCATCGGCTTCGACGGCTACCTCGCCCTCGAATGCCGCCTGCGGGGCGAACCCGAGATCGTCCTGCCGCAAACTGCCGCCTTCGTCAGGAAATATCTATGATCCTCCGCGACGCCGTGCGCGTCCTCGTGAGCAACTGGGACGGCGCGCACACGGTCCCCTCCCGTCGCCTCTACCCCCACCAGTGGAGCTGGGACTCCGCCTTCATCGCGATCGGCAACGCCCGCTGGTCGCCGCGCAGGGCCAGGTCGGAGCTGCTGTCCCTGTTCGGCGCTCAGTGGGCGGACGGCCGGGTGCCGCACATCGTGTTCAACCCGCGAGTGCCGGCCGGCTCCTACTTTCCCGACCAGGGCTTCTGGCAGGCCAAGGCGCCCTCGGGGGCCGAGACCTCCGGCATCGTCCAGCCGCCCGTGCACGCGCTGGCGGCGTGGAAGACGCATCTGGCCGAGCCCGACACCGCGTTCCTGCGCCGGATCTACCCCCGGCTGGTGGCCCAGCAGGAGTTCCTGCGCCGTGACCGGCGCTCGCCGGAAGGGCTGATCTCGGTCGTGCACCCCTGGGAGTCGGGCATGGACAACAGCCCGGCCTGGGACCGGCCGCTGCGCGCGGTGCAGGCTGGCGGCGCGTCGGGGTTCACCCGCAGAGACCTCGACAGCGTCAGCGCCGACGAGCGGCCCACCGACCGCGACTACGCGCAGTACATCGAGCTCGCCACGGCCTACCGCGACTCCGGCTACACCGACCCCGGAGCTTTTGAGGTCGAGGATCCCCTGTTCAACGCCGCGTACGGGCTGGCCGAGTCCACCCTGGCCAAGATCGCGAACACTCTGGGCCTGGACGCGGAGCCGCACGAGCGCGAGGCCGAGGCGATCACCCTGGCCATGGTCGAGCACCTCTTCGACGGCGGCCTGTTCCAGGCTCGCGACGTGCGTACCGGCGAGCTGACCGACACGGCCAGCGCGGCCGGGCTGACGCCGCTCATCCTGCCGGGGCTGCCCGCCGACGTGGCCGAGGTGCTGATCGCCACCGCGCTCGACCGGTTCCAGATCAAGGATCTGCCGCTGCCGAGCTATGCCCCGGACACTCCCGAGTTCGACCCCGCCCGTTACTGGCGCGGGCCGAGCTGGATCAATGTGAGCTGGATCGTCTGGCAGGGGCTGAAGGACCGTCGTCCCGACCTGGCGGCGACCCTGGCCGACTCGGTGCTGAGCGCGGTGGTCAAGTCGGGGTTTCGCGAATACTTCGACCCGTACACGCTGCGCGGGCACGGCTGCCGTGACTTCAGCTGGTCAGCCGCCCTCGTCCTCGACATGGTCGCAGAGCACGGCCTGCACGGTCTGAAGCCGTCTGGCCGCGAGGCCGGTCAGGAAGTCTGGAGCATCGGCGAACCCCACCAGATCGGTGATCACGCGCTCACGTAGCAGCCTGCCGCGCTCCCTGAGCAGGCCGATGGTCTCGTGCGAGAGCCGCTCCCTGTCCCAGGCGTGCGCCAGGCCGCGCGGCACCCGGCCGATCTGGGCGCAGCGCACGGTCAGCCCGTTGTGGTGGAACTCCTCGCCGAGCCGCACCTCCTGCGCGCCCTCGGTGTAGAAGGCCAGGTCGACCAGGGTGCCCTGAGGGCGCAGCAGGCGCAGCCCGAGCGCCAGCGCCCTGGTCTGGCCACGGCACTGGAAGACCACGTCGGCGCCGCGGTCGCCCGGGCCGTGGCGCCAGCGGCGCTTGAGGTCCACCGCCGGGTCCTCGTCCGCGGCCATCGTGTCCGCGCCCAGCGCCGCGGCGATCTCCAGCCGCTCCGGTGTCTCGTCCACCACCACGACCTCGGCCGCGCCGCCGGAGAGCGCGAAGCAGGCCGTCAGCAGCCCGACGACGCCCGCGCCCACGACCGCCACCCGCCGCCCGCGCACGCCGTCGCCCAGGTGCCGCACGGCCGGGCCGTGCAGGTCGTGGGCGGCGTGCAGGAGGCCGTTGGCGCAGATGGGGCCCATGTGAGCGACATAGATGCCGAGGATGGGGTCGAGGTCGTCGGGCAACTCGACGAACCGGTCGGTCATCGGATCGGCCACGTACGCGGTGCGGTGCCCGTAACACATGGCCACCAGCGAGCCCTCCCGCACGGCCCGCGTCCGCGTCTCGACCACCAGGCCGACCTGCATGTAGCCGATGCCGCGCACGGGATAGGACACCGACGGCTCCCCGTCGCGGAACAGCCCGAGCGCCGGATCCCAGCTCGCGCCCAGGTAGGGGTTGGTGCCCTTGACGTAGGTCAGCTCGGTGCCGGCGGAGACGCCGCTGTGCGTGGTGGCGACCATGAACCCGCCCTCGGGCAGGTCGGGCAGCTTCTCCTCGATCAGGCGCACCTCGCCGGGCGCCTCGATGCTCAGCACTTCAGTCATGCAGGGTCACCGGCCTCCGTTCGGTGGCGGACCGCGCGAGCGCGAGCGCCACACGATGGGTGCGCAGCGCCTCACCGTACGGTACGCGGACATCGGCCGCCCTGCCCTGCACAGCGTTGATGAACTCCCGGTCCACCCTGGTCTTCGCCCGGCCGTCGTCCTCGATCGCGCGCTCGCCGTCCACGAGCAGCCGCGTCTCGCTGAGTTCGAGCGCGATCCCCTCCGCGCACACCTCCAGCCCCACCCGGTGCTTACGCGTCAGCAGGCAGGACGTGGCCAGCAGCCCGGACGCGCCGCCGGCGAAGCGCATCACGGCGGAGGTGGCCCGGTCGACCTCACCGTCCACGCTGTCGCCCGCCGGCACCGCGTGCACCATCTCGACCTCGCCCACCAGGAGCCGCGCGAGGTCCAGCACGTGGACCGCCTGCTCGACGATCTGGCCGCCGGACATCTCCCGTTTCAGCCACCAGCCGACCGGGGGCACCTTGTCCAGCCAGTGGCCCAGCGCGAGGCGTACGGGACGGCCGGAGAGCAGGTCACGGGCCTGTTCGACGATGTCGAGATAACGCCAGTGGTGGCCGACGGCGGAGGGCAGAGATCTTCGCTCGATTTCGGTCGCGATTTTTTCTGCTGTTTGGAGGTCGAGTGAAAGGGGTTTTTCCACGAAAAGGGGGAGATTGCACGACAGAACATCATGTTCCGGGTTACCGTGCGCGAAAGGAGGCACACAGACGTAAACGGCGTCGAGACCACCGGCACTGAGCAGGTCGGCATGGCCGCCATAGGCGGGGGAGCCGTGCTTCGAGGCCAGAGCCTCGGCCCTGTGGGGATCGGTGTCGGCGATTCCAGCGATCGTGACATCGGGGAAGCCGGACAGGACGTCTGCATGGCGAGCGGCGACATTTCCGGCACCTACGATGCCGACACGGGTCATTGGGGACACAACCCGGCATATGCCACGTCCAGGCGTAATCAAACAAACATGTTCGAGAGCCTAACCGGCGGGCAGAAGCCGTGACCTCATGAGATCGGGGCTGATGCATGGAGACAGATATGCGAGCCTTGGCCAGGGTTCAGGAATGGTACGGCCCCCACTCGAGCACGTCAGCCGAGTGGCCGGTGGACGCCTTAATGATGGCCAAAGGAGAGACCACGGTCAGCGTGGTCCTGCCCGCGCGTGACGAAGAGAGCACCGTGGGCGACATCATCACCACAATCCGCAGAGACCTCATCGAACGCACTGCACTCGTCGACGAGATCCTGGTCGTCGACTCCAACTCCACCGACGCCACCGCCGAACGGGCCCGCGAGGCCGGCGCCCGGGTCGTGGCGCAGAACGACGTGCTGCCCCACCTCCCACCTCTCACCGGCAAGGGAGAGGCCCTGTGGAAGGGGCTGGCGGCCTCCAAGGGCGACATCGTCGTCTACATCGACTCCGACCTGCGCAGCTTCGGCGCGCACTACGTGTCGGGTCTGGTCGGGCCGCTGCTGGTGGACCGGGGCATCCACTTCGTCAAAGCCACCTACGAACGGCCCTACGTCGGCGCCGACGGCTCCGTCCAGCGCGGCGGCGGCGGCCGGGTGACCGAGCTGGTGGCCAGGCCGCTGCTCAACATGTTCTGGCCGGAACTGGCCGGATTCGCCCAGCCGCTCGGCGGCGAGTACGCCGCCCGCCGCGAGGTGCTCGAACGACTGCCCTTCGTCACCGAGTACGGCGTGGAGTTCGGCCTCCTCGTCGACCTGCTCCACCTCGTCGGGCTGGACGCCATGGCCCAGGTCGACCTGGGCCACCGCACCCACACCCACCAGCCGATGGCCGCCCTGGGCCGGATGGCCGGGCAGATCATGCAGACCGCGTGGTCCCGCCTGGAACGCCAGGGCCGCGTACTCGCGTCGGAACCCCCGGCGCACACCCTGCTGCAGTTCGGACTCGAAGGCGAGGCCGGTCTCGTGGACGTGGCCGTGGCGGAGCGACCTCCGCTCGCCTCCCTCGTACTTGAGGAGGACCTGGCGTGAGGATCCTGATGAACGCGGGGCCGTGGCTCGACGTGCCGCCCGCGGGTTATGGCGGCATCGAGAACGTGGTGGCCACGCTCGTGCCCGCGCTGCGCGAGCGAGGCGTGCACGTCGTGCTGGCATCGGTGGGCTCCAGCGGGCTCGACGTGGACGAGCTGATCAGCGCGTACGACGAAGGCCAGTTCACCGAGCTGCAGAAGCCGTACAACCAGGTCATGGGCATCGCGCACGCGCACCTGGCCCGGGTGGCGGCCGAGCTGCGGCGGCGCGACGACATCGACCTCGTGCACGATCACGTCGAGGTGGTCGGCCCGGCCGTGCTGTCGGCGCTCGGCGGGCCGCCCGTCCTGCACACCCTGCACTGGGACCTGCGCAAACATGCGGCCTTCTACGGCGCGTTCCCGCCCGGGATCGCGGTCAACGGCGTCTCAGAATCGCAGATCGCCCGCGCCCCTGACGCGCTGCGCGCCGCCGCGCTCGGCTCCATCCACCTGGCCACCCCGCTGGCCGATCGTGAGACGCGGGTGGAGCGCGGCGAGCACCTGATGGTCATGGGCCGCGTCTGCGCGCTCAAGGGCCAGCACGTGGCGGCCAGGATCTGCCAGAAGCTCGGCCTGCCCCTCGTCCTGGCCGGTCCGGTCAGCGGCCGCGACACCGCCGCCGAGCTGGACGTCGTCGCCCAGAACCCGTACCACCCGCTGCACAGCCACCCCGACGTGCGCTACCACCTGGACCAGGTGACTCCCTACCTGGACGGCGACCTGGTCCGCTGGGTCGGCGCGGTCGGCGGCCAGGAAAGGGACGACCTGTACGCCTCGGCCCGAGCCGCCCTGTTCCCCATCCAATGGGACGAACCAGGCGGGACCGCCGTCGTGGAGGCCATGGCGCTCGGGGTGCCCCCGGTGGGCCTGCGCCGCGGCTGTCTGCCCGAACTCATCGACCACGGCCGTACCGGCTTCCTGGCGGACAGCGAGGAGGAGCTGGCGGAGTGCCTGCTGCGGCTGGACGAACTGGACCCCGAGGAGTGCCGCCGCGAGGCCCGCCGCCGCTTCACCCCGTCGGTGATGGCCGATCGCTACCTGGAACTGTACGAGCGACTCACCCGGAACTGACGGCTCGCGAACCCGGTCGGGAGGACGCTCGGGAGAACAGGCCGGCGCGCGCTGACGGCTCGCCGGCCTGCCCGGTGGACTAGGAGAAACCCCTGGGCAGCACGGTCACCGGGCAGGCCGACGCGCGCAGCACCTTCATGGCCAGCTCACCGAGAAACACCCGGTGCGGCTGCGCGTCCTCGCTGGCCGCGCACACCAGCAGCTCGCCCGGCAGCCACTCCAGGTCCGCCAGCGCGGCCACCACGTCGTGCCCCTCGGCCACGTCCGCCTCCGCCTCGATCCCGGTGCTCTCCCAGGCCAGCCGGACGGCCAGGGCGAGATCGTCCCTCAGCCTGCCCTGGTCCTCCGTACGCAGGTCGAGCGTGATCAGCCGGAGCGGGACGCCCAGCCGCAGCGCCGCGTGCGCCACCTGCTCGACCGCCGCGTCACACTGCGGCCGATGCACGTATGCCAGCGTGAGCCGGGCGGGCTCGACCGGCGGCCGATAGCCGGCGGGCGTCAGCATCACCGCCTCGGACGACCGGTGGAGCAGGTGGTCCGCGGCCGAGCCGATCGTGATACGGCCGTGCTGCCCGCCGCCCGCCGAGCCGACCACGATCAGGTCGGCCCTGATCCGGCTGGCCAGCACCGACAGCCCCCGGCCCGTGCCCCGGCTCTCGAACGTCAGATATTCGGCCGGGACCTGCCCCAGTTCCTCGGCCGCGTGCGCCAGATTGGCCTGCGCCTCCACCGCCAGCCCCGGGCTGCCCGGCGGGTAGATCGTGGCGATCGTCAGCTCGCCGCCGGTGACCCGGGTGATCGCGGAGCCCAGCGCGAGGGCGTCCCGCCCACCAGGGTCGTTCGCATAGCCGACGATCACGTGCGCACCGATCACGATCCCCCTCTTACCCGACTTGAGCTGGGAATACGCGACCTCAGCGACAACGTTGTAAACGTACGGAGGCGCAAAGAACGTGAAGATCACCCTTGACACCCGTTTCAACGGGTCCCTCGGCCCCATCACCCTCGGTGAAGCGGTTCAGCAGCTCAAGTCTCGCGATCTGGCCTGCACCGTGGCCGCCGACGTGCTGGAGCAGAAGATCACCATCTTCTCCGACTGCGTGGAGCGCGGGTTCACGCCGCTCCGCAGTGAGATCATGGCCGCGTACTACGTCGCCGAGCGCGACGCCACCGCCGAGGCGTTCGACCGGGGGCTGATCACCCGCGGCGAGCTGGAGACGAAACAGGCCGCACTGGTCCGTCAGCTCCTGTCCTGACGCCGTTTTAACCACGGTTGACGGCCGGAGTTCGTAAGGTCGTGTCCATCGCATATTCATGGATTGGACACGTGTGTACGAGGACATCGTCGACTTCGCCCGCTCCACGCCCGAGTGGCTGCACATCCTCGCCGAGGTCGGCACCGACGCCGGGTTGTTCGTGTTCGCGGCGCTCTTCGTGCTGGTCGCGGTACGAGCGTGGCGGGCGCCGGCCAGGGATCTGGCGCTCGCGGTCGCGGGGCCGGCCGGGATCGTGCTGGCGTACATCCTGAGCGAAGTGATCAAGACCTTCGTTCAGGAGGACCGGCCGTGCCGGGGCGGCATCGCGACGATCGCCGCCTGCCCGCCGCTCGACGACTGGTCCTTCCCCAGCAACCACTCCGTCATCGCGGCCGGTGCCGCCGCCACCCTGGTCCTGGCCTGGCGCTCCCTGGCCTGGGCGGTGTTCCCGCTGGCCGTGGTGATGGCGTTCTCGCGGGTGTTCGTCGGGGTGCACTATCCGCACGACGTGGCGGCCGGCTTCCTGCTGGGGGCCACGCTGGCGCCGCTGTTCGCGCTGCTGCTGGTCGGGGCCATCACCCCGGCCGTACGCCTGCTCCGCGCCCGCCTCCCCGAACGCCTCGGCCCCACCGCCCCCGACCCGGCCCCGAACTGGCGCCAACGCCCCTCCACCCCCGACCCCCACAACCCCCCGCACCCCCAGCCCTTCGAGCACCCTCACCCCGCCCCCGGAAACTTCGGCGGCCCCCAGTCATCGTTCGAGAATCCACAGCCCTCCTTCGGAGACCCGCAGCCGTCGTACGGAGACCCCCACCCGTCCTTCGGCGCAGACCCGCATCAGCCGTTCAGAGGAGATCCGGGCCGGGCCTTCGAAGGGGACCCACGACAGACCTTCGGCGCGGACCCGAGCCGGCCCTTCGGAGCAGCTCCACAGCAGCCCTCGCATGCGGCCCCCCGGCACGGATACCCCGCCGACCGAGGCGCACAGCCAAGCTACGGGGAGGCGACACCGCAACTCTGGGCCGCGCAGCCGCCGCGACAGTACGGCGAAGCCCCGCCCCGGGGTCACGCCGAAGGCCGGTCCCGGCGTCGCACCGAGGGCCCACCGCAGCGTTAGCCGTTGACGCCCCGGAGCCATGCTGAGAAGCCGGCCCCGAGGCGTTGGGCGGCCGGGTGCCCATCAGCCTCACCGGCGGGGCTGTCCCGAACCTGCGCCGCGGGACCCGCCTCGCTGACCCGACAGAACCGCGTCGCCCACCAGGCAAGGCCCTACCGGCGGGATCGTGCCGGATGTGTGCGCTCGGCGGCCCCAGAGCCGCGCCGAAGGCGGCGCCGGGAGTCCGTCCGAGGGCACGGTCAGGTCGGCGGGGTGGACCAGCGGTCGGTGATGGAGATCAGGCGGTCCAGGGTGCCGGGTTCGGAGTAGGCGTGGCCGGCGTCGTCGATCAGGTGGAGCTCGGCTTCCGGCCAGGCCTTGTGCAGGTCCCAGGCCGTGGCCACCGGGGTGCAGACGTCGTAGCGGCCCTGCACGATCGCCGCGGGGATGTGCCGGATCCGGTCCACGTCCCTGATGAGCTGGTCGGGCTCGAACCAGCCGCCGTGGGTGAAGTAGTGGTTCTCGATCCTGGCGAAGGCGACGGCCATCTTCTCCTCGCCGAACTCCTCGACCAGCGTCGGATCGGGCCGCATCGTGATCGTGCCGCCCTCCCACTGGGCCCACGCCTTGGCCGCCGCCAGCCGGGCGTCGTCGTCCGGCCCCTCCAGCCTCTTCCTGAAGGCCGCGATCAGGTCGTCCCGCTCCTCCTCCGGGATCGGGGCGATGAAGCGTTCCCACAGGTCGGGGAACATCTGGCTGGTCCCGTCCTGATAGAACCAGCGCAGCTCCTGAGGCCGCAGCGTGAAGATCCCGCGCAGCACCAGCTCGGTCGTCCGGTCGGGATGCGTCTGCGCGTACGCCAGCGCCAGCGAGCTGCCCCACGAACCCCCGAACACCTGCCACCGGTCGATCCCGAGGTGCTCGCGCAGCTTCTCCATGTCGGCCACCAGGTGCCACGTGGTGTTGGCGCCCAGGTCGGTGGCCGGGTCGGAGGCGTGCGGCAGGCTCCGGCCGCAGTTGCGCTGGTCGAACAGGACGATGCGGTAGAGCGCGGGGTTCCACTGGCGGCGGTGCTTGGCGTTGCACCCGCCCCCCGGGCCGCCGTGGAGCATGACGGCGGGCTTGCCATCAGGGTTGCCGCAGACCTCGTAGTAGATCTGGTTGCCGTCGCCGACGTCGAGCAGTCCGGAGTCGTACGGTTCGATGGCGGGGTACAGGGTTTTCATACGTCCTGATCCTGCCGCATCGTCCGGGTTGACTGCGGCAGGGGCTCAGCCGGACCAGTCGTATCGGGTCAGGAACGTACGGCTTCCGGTCGCGTAGTCGTGGAACGCCTGCCGTACCTCCGCAAGCTCCGCCACCTCGGCCCGGATGAGCTTGCCCTCTTTGTACTCCAGCTCGTACCCGGGCGAGACCTGGAGGAAGTGCTGCCCGAAGTTGACCACCGCCACGAACGGGTTCTGCGGTGACATCGTGCCGAGCACGTCGTGGATCAGCCCGAGGTCGGGGTCGTTGACCATCATCCCGTCGCCGGTGTGGAGCTGCATGCCCTCGTAGACCCCCAGCGGCGCCACGTTGTGCACGAGGTCGCGCTGCGGGTCGTAGCAGACCAGGCCGTGCGCCCGCGCGGCCGTGAACACCTGCGCGGACATCTCGTCCATCGTGTCCAGGTCCATCGTCACCAGGACGTGCCCGTCCGGGTAGCTCGTGACCTGGCCGGGCAGTTCCTTGGCGACGTCGGGCGCGGCGCCGGTGGCGGGTTCCGTCCGCTTGACCGCCAGGTACGTCGCCCGCGCCTGGTCCCTGCTGATCGGTACGGGCTCGTCCCAGACCATCAACTCAACACTCATCGACTCTCCTTGAGGAGGCTGGAATCCCCGTGCCTCATAGCGGGGAGGGTAGCCGGGCCGCGGCCGTGGGATCGAACCCGGGCGCGGCGATCGGCCGATCGTGTCCGTCCATCTTCGCCGACGCCCGCACCCGGGTCGCGCCTCACTGCCTGGGCTTTTCCGAATCCGGCACCAGCACGACCGTGCAGTTCGCGCAACGGCGGGCCTCGGCGGGAATGTCGGACAGGCATTCGGGGCACTGCTTGGTGGTGGCCGCCTTGTTCCGGTCGAACAGAGAGATCAGCCGGGTCATCGGAGCCACGATCAACCAGTACACGACGGCCGCGATGATCAGAAAGCTGAGCAGGTGATTGAGGAAGTCGCCGTACAGGAAACGACTGCCGTTGACCGTGAACGAGTAGTCGGCGAAGTCGGGCTGCCGGCCGCCGGTGATCGCTCCGATCAGCGGGGTGACCAGATCGGTGACCAGCGCCTGCACCAGACCGCTGAACGTGGCGCCGATGATCACCGCGACCGCGAGTTCGACGATGTTGCCTCGGAGTAAGAACTGTTTGAATCCGCCCATGACACCGGATGTTGCCGCGAAGGGCGACGGCAAACGGACGCAGGCGCATGCTGGGTGCGTGAGCCGTCTTCGACACCGCGCCGTCGGGGGCGGCTCACCCCCGTTGACCTCGGGCGGAGTAAGGACGACGCAAGCGTGGGAAGGAACAGGGTGATCAGTCGGGCCCGGGGTTGTCGGGGGGAGCGGGGGAACAGACCATGGGGAAAGACCGCAAGGGAGCCTCGATGATCGAGATCTGGCCGGGAGACCCCTATCCGCTCGGGGCCACCTACGACGGCGCGGGCACGAACTTCTCGCTCTACACCGAGGTCGCGGACAAGGTGGAGCTGTGCCTGTTCGACGAGTCCAACGTCGAGTCGAGGGTGCCGCTGGCCGAGGTGGACGGGTTCATCTGGCACGGCTATCTGCCGGGGATCGGGCCGGGGCAGCGGTACGGCTACCGCATCCACGGTCCCTACGATCCGGCGCGCGGCCTGCGCTGCAATCCGTCGAAGGTGCTGCTCGACCCGTACGCCATGGCCATCGAGGGCGGCGTCGACTGGAACGAGGCGGTGTACGGCTACCGTTTCGGCCAGCCCGACACCAGGAACGACCTCGACTCCGCCCCTTACGTGCCGCGGTCGATCGTGATCAACCCGTTCTTCGGCTGGGGCCACGACCGCCCTCCCGCGACGCCGTACCACGACACCGTGATCTACGAGGCGCACGTGCGCGGGCTGACGATCAGCCACCCGAAGATCCCGCGGCACCTGCGCGGCACGTACGCGGCGCTCGGCCATCCGGAGATCCTCGATCATCTGACCAAGCTGGGCGTGACGGCGCTGGAACTGATGCCGGTGCACCAGTTCGTCACCGATCACATCCTTGAGCAGCGCGGGCTGTCCAACTACTGGGGTTACAACTCGATCGGCTTCTTCGCCCCGCACAACCGCTATTCCAGCCAGGGGCAGCGGGGCGGTCAGGTGCTGGAGTTCAAGGCGATGGTGCGCTCGCTGCACGAAGCGGGCATCGAGGTCATTCTCGACGTCGTCTACAACCACACCGCCGAGGGCAACCACCTCGGGCCGACGCTGGGGTTCAGGGGGATCGACAACCTCAACTACTACCGGCTGGTCGAGAACGACAAGCGGTACTACGTGGACACCACGGGCACCGGCAACAGCCTGCTCATGCGCTCGCCGCACGTCCTGCAGATGATCATGGACTCGCTGCGCTACTGGGTCATCGAGATGCACGTCGACGGGTTCAGGTTCGACCTGGCCTCGACGCTGGCCAGGGAGCTGCACGAGGTCGACCGGCTGAGCGCCTTCTTCGACCTGGTGCAGCAGGACCCGGTGCTGTCGCAGGTCAAGCTGATCGCCGAGCCGTGGGACGTCGGGCCGGGCGGCTACCAGGTCGGCAACTTCCCCTCGCGGTGGACGGAGTGGAACGGCCGCTACCGCGACACGATCCGCGACCTGTGGCGGGGGCAGGCGGCCACGCTGCCCGAGTTCGGCTCCCGGTTCACCGGGTCGAGCGACCTCTACAAGGACGACAGCCGCCGCCCCGCCGCCTCGATCAACTTCGTGACCTGCCACGACGGCTTCACGCTGCAGGATCTGGTCTCGTACAACAACAAGCACAACGAGGCCAACAAGGAGGGCAACCGCGACGGCACCGACGACAACAGGTCCTGGAACTGCGGGGAGGAGGGCCCCGCCGGCATCGCCATCGAGTCGCTGCGCGAGCAGCAGAAACGTAACTTCCTCACCACGCTGTTCCTGTCGCAGGGCGTGCCGATGCTCTCCCACGGCGACGAGCTCGGGCGCACGCAGCGCGGCAACAACAACGGCTACTGCCAGGACAACGATCTGACCTGGGTGGACTGGTCGGACATCAGGGAGAACTGGCTGCTGCTGGAGTTCACCCAGAGCCTGGCCGAGCTGAGAAAGAAACATCCCGTCTTCCGGCGTAGAAGGTTCTTCTATGGCAAACCGGTGCGTGGGCTGAACGACATCGCGTGGCTCACCCCGTCCGGCGAAGAGATGACCGACAGCGACTGGAACGTGGGCTACGCCAAGTCGCTGGCCGTCTTCCTCAACGGCGACGCCATCACCGAACCCGACCGGCGTGGCCGGCCGATCCGGGACGACTCCTTCCTGCTGCTGTTCAACGCCCACTACGACACGATCAAGTTCACGATCCCCAAGGACTACGGCGAGATGTGGCACACCGAGATCGACACGGCCATGCCGATCAAGCTCGACGTGCGGATGATCAAGGCGGGCGAGGGCATCGCGGTGCCCGGCCGCAGCGTACGGGTGCTGCGCCGTGTCTAGACCCGTCTCCACCTACCGGGTCCAGCTCACCCCCGACTTCGGTTTCGCCCAGGTGGCCGAGATCGCCGGCTACCTGCGCGACCTGGGCGTGAGCCACGTCTATCTGTCTCCGATCCTCCAGGCGACGCCGGAGTCGCGGCACGGCTACGACGTCACCGACCACTCCCGGATCAGAGACGAGTTCGGCGGGGCCACCGGGTTCAGGGAGATGGCCCAGCAACTCGCCGCCCACGATCTGGGCATCGTGGTGGACATCGTGCCCAACCACATGAACACGGTGAACGCCCAGTTCTGGTCGGTGCTCAAGGACGGCCCCGGCTCGCCGTACGCCAAGTGGTTCGACATCGACTGGCAGGACGGGAAGGTCGCGCTGCCCGTGCTCGGCGACGACACCGAGCCCGTCGTCGACGGCGACGTGCTGCGTTACCACGAGCACGCCTACCCCCACCCCGGCCACTATCGCCTGGTCGACTGGCGCGAAGGGCCCGGCTACCGGCGCTTCTTCGACGTGTCGTCGCTGATCGGGCTGCGGGTCGAGGACCCGTCGGTGTTCTTCGCCACCCACGAGGTGATCTTCTGGCTGCTCGACGAGGGGCTGGTGGACGGTCTGCGCGTCGATCACCCCGACGGCCTGGCCGATCCGCGCGGCTACCTCCAGCGGCTGCGCGAGCGCACGGGCGGCGCCTGGACGGTCGTCGAGAAGATCCTCATCGGCCCCGAACGGCTGCCCGGCGACTGGGCCTGCGACGGCACCTCCGGCTACGAGGTGCTCAACCGCGTCAACGGCCTCTTCGTCGACCCCGCCGGAAAAGAGCCGCTGGTCCGCCTTTTTGCCGACATGACCGGACAACCCGCCGAATACCGGCCGGTGATGGAACAGTCGAAGACGGACGTGCTCGACCTGTTCTTCGGCGCCGAGATCGACCGCCTCGCCCGGGCGACCTCCTGCGACCCCGCCGCCGTGCGCGAACTGCTCGCCGCCATGCCGGTCTACCGGGCGTACGTGGTGCCCGGCGAGCCGCCTCCCCCCGAGTCGGCCGAGATCGTCGAACTGGCCGCCGAATCCTGCTCGCCCGCCGTCCGCCCGCTGGTCCGCGAAGTGCTGCACGGCTCGCCGGAGGCCGTCGTCCGCTTCCAGCAGTCGTGCGGTCCCGTCATGGCCAAGGGTGTGGAGGACACGGCGCTCTACCGGTGGTTCCCGCTGGCCTGCCTGAACGAGGTCGGCGGTGAGCCCGACGTCTTCGGCACCAGCGTGGCCGACTTCCACGCCTTCTGCGAGGAGATGCCTCCGTACTCGATGACCACCCTGTCCACCCACGACACCAAGCGCTCGGAGGACGTGCGGGCCCGGCTGTCGGTGCTGTCGGAGATCCCCGGCGAATGGGCGGCGCAGGTGGAGGAGTGGTCGGCGCAGGTGAGCTTCGACCCGCACCTCGACCATCTGGCCTGGCAGAACCTCATGGCCGCCTGGCCGATCTCGGCCGACCGATTCACCGACTATCTGCTCAAAGCGGCCCGCGAGGCCAAGACCGCCATTTCCTGGGTGCATCCTGATCCCTCCTACGAACGCCGCCTGAGATCCTTCGCCGAGGCTGCCGTACGCCTGCCGATCGGCGGTTTCACCGAACGCATCGACCCGTACGCGATGTCCAACTCACTCGGGGCCAAGCTGGTGCAGTTGATGATGCCGGGGGTGCCGGACGTGTACCAGGGCAACGAGACGACGGACTTCTCCCTGGTCGACCCGGACAACCGCCGGCCGGTGACGTATCCCCGCAAACCGGAGACGTCATGGGACTCGGCCAAACTCCTGGTCACCACGCAAGCCCTGCGCCTGCGCCGCAGACTCGGGGCCGCGGCACCGTACCTCCCGCTACAGGCGGAAGGCGAACGCGCCGCCCACGTCATCGCCTTCGCCCGCACCGACCCCGTCCCCTCCACCCACCCGGCCGCGGCCGTCCCCGCCGGCACTGGTGCTGATGAGGATGCCGAGGCCGGTCTCGGCGGGACCCCCGGTTCGGGTGCGCCGTGGTCCAGGGGTGATGGGACCACCCACACCTGGCCGCAAACCAGCTCCAGCGGCACCGTCCGCGCCAACGCTGTGGTGACCGCGCCCAGCTCGGGCGCGGGACCGTCGGCAGCCACAGGGACTTCGGCGGGTTGGGGCGTGGGGGCTCCTACGGGTTCGGGTGAAGAAACCCCGCTCGGTTCGGCTGAGGGGAGCTTGATCGGATCGAGTGCGGCGACGTCGGCTGGTCCGGATGGGGAGACACCTGGCGGTTCGGGGGTGGAGGCTTCGGCCGGTGCGGGAGTAGGGAGGCCGGCCAGTCTGGGTGAAGGGGGTTCTGCCGAGCCGGGCATGGGGACATCAGCCGGTCCGGGTACGAGCGGTTCGGTGGAATGGGGTGTTGGGGGCGGGGCCGGGGTGCGGGCGCGGGCGGTTGTTGTGGCTACCCGGCTTCCCGTACGGCTGGCCGCGACGGGATGGGGAGCCACGACGTTGACGCTGCCGCCGGGCACGTGGCGGGATCTGCTCACCGGCGGCCTCTACACCGGGCGGATTCCGCTCGGGCACCTGCTCGGTCAGTATCCGGTCTCACTGCTGGAGAGACATGATCTTTGAGGTCTGGGCACCGAAGGCGACCGTGGTCGAAGTGGACGTCCTGGGCGGGCGAAGGGCGATGTCGGCCGGGGAAGGGGGTTGGTGGACGGCGGAGGTGGACGGTGCGGGACACGGCACCCGGTACGGGTTCGTGGTGGACGGCGACGGGCCGTACCCGGATCCGCGGTCGCGGCGCCAGCCGGACGGCATCTTCGGATCGAGCGCGGTGTACGACCACGCCCGCTTCACCTGGTCCGACCACGACTGGAAGGGCCGCGACCTGCGCGGGGCGGTGATCTACGAGCTGCATGTCGGCACCTTCACCTCGGAGGGGACGTTCGTCGCGGCCATCGAGAAGCTGCCGCATCTGGTCGAGCTCTGCGTGGACTTCGTGGAGGTCATGCCGGTCGCGCCGGTGCCGGGCGGGCGTAACTGGGGATACGACGGCGTGGACCTCTACGCCGTGAACGAGACGTACGGCGGCCCCGACGGGCTCAAGTCGTTCGTGGACGCCTGTCATCGAGCCGGGATCGGGGTCATCCTGGACGTCGTCTACAACCACCTGGGACCGTCGGGGAACTTCCTCCGGCCGTTCGGCCCCTACTTCGCCGGATATGACGGCAGCTACTGGGGCGAAGCGGTCAACCTGGACGGGCCGGACTCCGACGAGGTGCGGCGCTACTTCATCGGCAACGCGCAGCAGTGGCTGCGCGACTTCCACATCGACGGGCTGCGGCTCGACGCCGTCCACGCGCTGCACGACAGACGCGCCACGCACCTGCTGGCCGAGCTGGCCCAGGAGGTGGACGCGCTGGCCTGCTCGGTGGGCCGGCCGTTGTCGCTGATCGCCGAGTCCGACCTCAACGACCCGCGCATGGTGCGCTCGCTCGACGCCGGCGGGCTGGGCATGACGGCGCAGTGGAACGACGATGTGCACCACGCCCTGCACTGCGCGGTCAGCGGCGAGAGCCATGGCTACTACCAGGACTTCACCCAGCTCACGGCACTGGCCAAGGTGCTGACGAGCGGAGTGCTGCACGACGGGACCTATTCCAGCTTCCGGGCTCGTGCGCATGGCGGCTCCTTCGACGGAGTGGCCGGTCACCGGCTGGTGGCCTGCCTGCAGAATCACGACCAGATCGGCAACAGGCCCGTCGGTGACCGGCTGCCCATCCCCGCGCTCAAGATCGGCGCCGGGCTGCTGCTGACCTCGCCCTTCACGCCGATGCTGTTCATGGGGGAGGAATGGGGGGCGCGAACGCCCTTCCTGTTCTTCTCCGACCACGTCGAACCGGAACTGCGGGAGAGCGAGGGGACACGGCGGGAACGCGAATTCGACGGCTTCGGGTACGTCTGGGAGGCGCCGAACCCCTCGGACGAGGAGAGCTTCCTGCGCTCCAAGCTGGACTGGACCGAGGTGAAGGAGGAGGAACACTGGTCGCTGCTGTGCTGGTATCGCGACCTGATCGCACTCCGCAAGGCCCTGCCCGAACTGTCGGACCCCAGGCTGGACCGGGTCCGGGTCGAGGTCGATCCGGGGGGTAGGTGGCTGCTGATGTGGAGGGGTGAACTGGCGGTCGCGGTGAACTTCTCCCAGGAGTCGGCGACGTTGCCGCTCCCGCCCGGGACGGTCCTCCTGACCTCGGACGAACCGGTGTCGGCGGATGGGGACGGGCTGCGGCTTCCCGCCCAGTCCTTGGTGATCAGCCGGCCGGGTGCTTCCTGACCCATTCGGGGTGCGGTGCCGGGCATGGGCGGTCCCGCGCGTGGCACGGGTGATCGGGCGTTCGGCGCGGGTGGTCCCGCGTTGGGCGTGCGTGGTCGGGTGTACGGCGTGCGTGGTCCTGTCGGCGGCATGGGTGGTTCCACCCTCGGTAGATGTGGTGCTGTGTCCGGCATGGGTGGTTCGGCTCGGTGTGCGTGGTCCCGCCTTGGGCGAGCGTGGTTTCGTCCGCGTTACGTGTGGTGCCGTGTCCGGTACGGGTGGTTCGGTGATCGGCCTGCGTGGTCCGGCGTTGGACGTGGGTGGTCGGTGCTAGGCGTGGAGCTCCCGGAGTACGGCATGCATGATTTCGCGATGGGCGTGCGTGGTCTCGCCCACGACCTGCGTAGTTCCGCGCTCGGTTCGTGCGGTCACGTGTCCGGTATGGGGCAGTTCGGTGTGCGTGGTTCGGGTGTTGGGCGTGGGTGGCCCGGCGTATGGCAGGCGTGGATTCGCGTGGGGCGTGCGTGGTCATGCCCTTGACATGCGTGGTTTTGCCTGCGGTACGTGGGGTCCCATGCCTGGTGCGGGTGGTTCGTGTTCGGCGTGGGTGGTCTCGTGCGTTGCGCCGACCCCGGCACCATCGACTTCACCCGTGGCAGGTGCGCGCGGCCGACGCATGGGGAGGTGGGCTTCATGCGGCCAGGAGCTTGGAAGGCTCGGGTGGGTGGCAGTCGATGGAGGTCAGGGTTGTGTGGTGGGTGGCCTGCCGGGCGCAGAGCCAATCGTTCAGGGAGCCGGTGAAGCCCGAAGGTGGGCCGACCTTGAGGCAACTGACCCGGTCTGAGCCTGGGGTGGGGCCGATCTTCAGGCGGCGGATGCTGCCGGTGCGGCCGAGTTCGCCTGCGTCCGCGTCGTACGGTGTCAGTCGCACTCCGAAGGGGAGGCCACCGTCCGGCTGGTCGGAGGGTTGGATGCGGAGGTAGTCGTCGATCTTGCGGTCTCTGGCGTCCGGGTGCGCGGCCAGATGGGACAGGTGATCGGTCAGTAGGCGACCGGCCACCGTGCGCAGGAGGTTGGTGGCGCACAGGCTGTGGGCGCAGGCGGCGCCGTCGATGGTGATCTCAGGGAGGGCGAAGCGGCGCAGGCCCAGGGACGTGACGCGCAGGCAGCCGCAGACACCCAGGTCGTCCGGGTCCCACGGCGGGCATGTGGCGGCGTCGTGGACCTGGGCGTCCCAGGACAGCCAGTCGTCGTCGAGACTGAAGCCGGCGGGCTCGCCCGGACATCTGCCGCACGTGAGAAGGGTGGAGCTGGTCAGCGGGTCGATCAGCAACCCGTCGCACTCGCGGGCCAGCGCCCGCGCCGCGGCCCGGGCGACCTGGACGGTGGTGGGGAGTTTGTGCGGGGGTGCGGTCGAGGAGATCACGACGTGATGTCGGGTGCGGCGCAGCCGGTGTCTCTCGTCGTCGGTGAGGGCGGTGCCGATCGGTCTCCACGGGGTCGGGTGGTGGGTCACGGTCAGTGTGCCGTTGTTCGTCGAGCTGATGGCAGACCGTCTGAAGGTGCTGCCGATGCGCCAGGGCACGAATGACTTCACGTCGAAGGGGACGTGCTCCATGGCGACGATGAAGAGGGAGGTGATGATGTTGGGGAGGGGGATGGCGATCTTCATGTGAGCGGTACCTCCGGCGTGTGCATGGTGGGTGTGATTGTTGGGTGTGGTTGGTGTGTTGGGGCGTGGGTCGGCGTTCCTACCAGAGCTGGGGGGGAGGTGGGAGTTGGCCGGGGTTTGTGCCGAGTTGGGGTGGGGTTCGAGGCCGAGCTCGGGGGCGTGTCGGGAGAGGCGCGGCGATCGGGTGGAGTTAGGGCCGAGGGCGAGTGTCGGGTTCGGACGGTTGCGGGTGTGTTCGGATGCTTTCGCGTCCGGGTTCTAGATGGATTCGGGTGGTTTCGCGCCCGGGTTCTGGGCCGGGTTCGGGTCGTTCGGCGCTTGGGTTTTGAGCGGGGTTCGGGTGGTTGTGGGTGCGGCTCGGAGCGGGGCTTGTGACAGATTGAGGTGGGGTTCGGACCGACGTTCGTGCCAGATTTGCGAGGGATTCGGCAGGGGCTCGTGGCGGATTTGGGTGGGGTGGACCTGGGGTCGGGTTGATGCGGGTGGGTTCGAGCCCGGGTTTCGGGCCGGGTTCAGGTGGATTTGCGTGCGGGTTTGGTGGGGGCGGGCTGGGTTCGGGTCGGAGTGAGGTGCGGTTCGATCTCGGGCTCGGATGGGGTCCGTGCCGGGCTGGGTGGGATTCGTGACGGGAAGAGTTCGGACCGGGGTTCGTGCTTCGGGCTGAGGCGGGGTGTGGCTGGGTGGAGTAGCCGTGGTTCGTGCTGGGCTGAGGTGCGGTTCGTGCCGGGGGAGTTCGGCCGGGTTCGTGTGTCGTGCTGGGACGGGGTGTGGCTGGGTGGAGGGGCCGTGGTTCGTGCTGGGTTGAGGTGGGGTTCGTGCCGGGGGAGTTCGGACCGGTATTCGTGTGTCGGGCTGGGGCGGAGTTCGGGCTGGGCGGAGTGGTCGGGTTCGTGTGTCGGACTGTGGGGGAGGCCGGGGCTGGGTGGAGTTCGCGTTCGGGTACGGGTGGGGTTCGTGTTGGTTGAGGGCGGGTTGTTGGGAGGCACCCAGGATCGAGGGTGAGGGCAGGAGTGCGGGGAGCCGAACGCGGTTCTGTGGATGGTGTTGGGTTATCCACAGGTAGCTGGCCGACTCGGGGTTTTTGGGATGGGTTGTCGCGTGTTGGCTTGGCTGGTCTTTGAGGGGCCCGTCGTGCATGTTCTGCAGGTCGAGTCACTGCAGGCGATCGGTGTGCGGGATCGAGGGGGCCTCGACTGCCATGTCCGCCTCTGGGACCTCGACCAGGGTTGTCCCTGGATCCGGCCGGGGTCACCGCACCGCCGGACGTTCACCGCGGCCCGCCTCCAGCGCCCGCTGCTGTGGCGACCTGGCCGCGGGTATTGAGGCGCCTCGGGATTCGCGTGCGCCGCTTGTGTGTCGCCGCTGAGCCGATGGGCGTAGGTGCTCGGGAGAAAGCGGGCGGATCGGCTCGGTGCCGCGTGATCTCGGCTGTGTGCGCACCTGCCGGTGCCTGCGTGCCGCGGGTCACAGGGGTACCGACCGGTTCCGGCAGTGGCATCGGCCGCAGCAGCCGCCGCGCTTGTTCCAGGGCGGTACGGCTAGCGGCTAGATCGCGTCATCGGTGGAGCGCCGCCGGGTGTTGAGCACGGGCAGCGGGTTGGTGGTGATCAGATTGGCCGTCAGGGCGCGATTTGGGCACCTCGCCTCTCAGCGGGATCGCATCCGGTCATGGTCGCTAGACCGACGGAATCAGAGTTGAGGGCGGGACGGCGATTTGTGAGCGGCACAGCTAAGCCGTGCTGGGCGGCGCAGTGGAGTCGGTGTTGGACGGCGGCGTTAAGCGGATGGGAACTGCGGAGTGGCGATGACGTCGTGCGCTGCGGTCTTTTGACGTCAGTTGGTATTTAGCCATGTTCATGAAAGAACGGCTGCATTCTGCGCCCGAAGGTGGGGCACAGAATGCAGCCGTTCAATTAGCGGTGTCGGCTAACAGAGCCACCTTCGCGCGGACTCTATGGGGCCGACCGGCGTCCTGGCCAGTGTGTAGTAGTTACCGGCGCCGCTGCTGCTGCAGTAGGCGTATGCGGTGACGGGGCTGCTGCCATGGGGGCAGCAGCCTGCAAGGGTGTCGGGTAGAAATGGCACGTCTTTCCAGATCTCCACCGTGACGGCTTGGAAGCCGCAGCCGCCGATTCCGGTGATGATGTCTCCGTTCTGGCCCGGAGGATAGGCGTACGGCTGGTACCCGTTGCAGTCAGCCGCGACCGAGACGGTCGATTCCGTCGGTGCGGCCGATGCCGTCGAGGCCCAGGGCATGAGGAATCCCAGTGCCATGGCGAGAACCGTGAGAGTTCGCCGTAACCGCATTCTTTTCTCCCGTCGAGAACTTCGCTGCGTTGGTGTTGACGCCCCCCTCGCATGATTCTGGTGAGCTGGTGGATCGGCGGCTATCCGCTATCCGCCGGCGTTCGGCCGCTCAAGGGATTGACGGAATCAGAGCGGACTGTTAGACCCCGGCGGAGAGTGAGGGCCGGGCGGGGCTGTGGTTTTCCGCAGGAGGAGTGGGTGGGGTGCCTCATTCTGGGGACCGCCCCGTGCTCCCTAGCGTGGGGCCCCATGATGCAGACGATGATGAGCGTGCTGATGGCCGTGACCGTCGCCACGGGCGGTCAGGCTGCGGCCGGGGCGGAGAAGGCCGTGGTCGGGGTGCGGCCCGAGATGGAGAAGATCGTGGCGGGGAAGGGCGCGACGGCCGTACTGGCGCGGATCTCCGAAGGAGACAGGAGCGGGGGCGGACGGCGGAGCTGGTCCGGGGCCGTGGGCGTGCGGGACGTCAAGAGCGGTGGCCGGCCGTCGGCTGCCGGATATTTCAGGATCGGTAGCGTGACGAAGACGTTCGTGGCGACCGTGGTGCTGCAGCTCGTGGACGAGGGCAAGGTACGGCTCGACGACCCCATCGAACGGCACCTGCCGGGCCTCGTGCCGGGCGGTGCGGGCATCACGGTCCGCGCGCTGCTCAACCACTCCAGCCACCTGTACGACTACATGAGCGAGCCGGGCTATTCGACCAACCGGTGGCGCGGCGACGCGCGGTTCCGTTCGTACAAGCCGGGCGAACTGCTCAAGGTGGCCTTCGCGAAGGAGCTGCCCGACGACGGGGAATGGCACTATTCCAACACCAACTACGTGGTGCTCGGGCTGCTGGTGGGCAAGCTGACGGGGCGGTCCTACGGCGAAGAGGTCGAACGGCGCATTCTGCGTCCGCTGAAACTGCGGCACACGGTGGTGCCGGGCGACCGGGCCGGGGTGCCGTCGCCGCACGCCAAGGGGTACGAGCCGATGCCCCGGCTGGTGGACGCGACCCGGATGAATCCCTCCCTCGACTGGGCGGCCGGAGAGATGATCTCGACGACGGCGGACCTGGAGCGGTTCATGTCGGCGCTGCTGGGCGGCAAGCTGACCAGTGCCGCGTCGCTGCGCGCGATGAAGACGACCGTCAAGACGAAGGCCGGGTTCGCCTACGGGCTGGGGTTGCAGGCCTACCCGCTGCCGTGCGGGACCGTGTGGGGGCACAGCGGGGAGCTGATCGGGTACATGACGTTCGCCTTCCGCTCCGACGCCGGCAGGTCGATGGTCCTGTCGATCAACCCCTCGACCAGGAACCCGTCCACCGAGGAGGTCATGGGCATCGCGGCCAAGGCCCTCTGCGGGAGGAGTTGAGGGCCGAAGGAAGGCGCCGGTTCCCTGTCCACGAGGCGGGGCGCGGGTCTTTCCGGTGCCGGGGTGCGGGTTCCTCCTGTGTGTGGACGCGGGACTCTCTCGTTCGGAGACGCGGACGGGTGCGGGTCGAGACGCGCCCCGGAAAGGTCAGCGGCTCAGGATGCGGCGCAGGGCCTGCTCCAGCGTGTTCACCGGATCGGCGACGGCGTCCTTGGACCGCCACGCCACATACCCGTCCGGCCGCACCAGTACGGCGCCGCCCCCGCCCACCCCGTACCGCTCCTGGAAACGCCCGTGCACGTCCATCAGCTCGTCGTCCACCAGCAGCCGCGTGAGCCGCACCCCGAGCCGCTCCTTGACCAGCCGCCCCGCCTCCACCCACCCTTGGCCGGCGGGCGTCGCGGCCATGAGGACGAAGCCGGAGCCGAACAGGTCGACGGTGGAGATGCGCTGCCCGTCCCAGTCGAGCTCCACGTGCGGCGCCCGGCTGCCGGGACGCCCGTCGGGCACGCGCGGGTCCTCGAGGATGGAGCCGTCGTCGCCGGGCTCGTCGAGGATCGCGGTGGAGTGGTAGCGCAGGCCGAGCAGCAGTCCGACCGGGTCCTCCAGCGGCTCCGGATAGCCCACGCGGGCCGCGGGCGGCATGCGTACGCCGAGGTTGGCGAGCTGCGCGTCGGCGGTCAGCGTGCCGGCGGGACGGCGTTCGGCGTCATAGGTGTCCAGGAACTGCTCCCCGGCCTGTTCCGTCAGCACCAGCCACAGCCGCCAGGCTAGGTCACACCCGTCCTGGAGCGCCGTGCTGCCGCCCTGCCCGCCGGTGGGCGGCATCGTGTGGGCGGCGTCTCCGGCCAGGAACACCCGCCCCGCCCGGTACGTCCGCGCGAGCACGTGCCCGATGTCGAACGTGGCCTTGTCCAGCACCCGTACGCCCAGCTCCGGCCGGGCGACGGCCAAGCGGACGAGGTCGACGCAGCGTTCGGTGGTGAAGTCGGCCGCGCTCTCGCCCTCGGCGAGATTGACGCCGAGCACGTGGGCCCCGACTCCCGTGCCGGTCACGATCACGCCGGTGAAGACGTCGTTCTGCAGGTACCAGAGCGTCACCTCCCGCTCGTTGACCAGCCCGGACAGGTCGGCGTCGAACATGATCGAGCACATCTGCCCCAGCGTGCCCTTGCCGGTGGTGGGCACGCCGAGGGACTCGCGCAGCGGGCTGCGCCAGCCGTCGGCGGCGATCACGTAGTCGGCGCGGACGAGCCGGTCGCCGTCGCGCGAGCGGATGAGGGCCGTCACCCCGTCGTCGTCCTGCTCCAGCGAGATGAGCTCGGTGGAGAAGCGCAAATCGGCGCCCAGTTCCTCGGCCTTGACGCGGAGCAGGCGCTCGATCTCGGACTGGGGCGCGCCCACCATGGCGACGGGGGTGAGCTCGCGCATGAAGGCCAGCTCCTCCTTCTCGTCGCCCATGATCATGTGCGGTTCCGGGTCGGCCAGGTCGCGGGCGATCGCGATGCGCATGTTGTCGCCGATGCCGGCCCAGACGCCGGTCAGCTCCTCCTCGATCCCCGGTACGGGACGCAGCAGCTCAAGCGCGCGCGGCCCCACGCCGAACGCCTTGGGCTGGACGGATGTGCCCGGATGCCGTTCGACCAGCATGACGGGTACGTCGCGCCAGGCCAGCAGGGTCGCGGCGCTCAGGCCGGCGTATCCGGCGCCGACCACCAGGACCGGCACTCGCTCTTGCTCCATGGAAAACACCTCCGGGAACGCGTACTATCGCGTTATCGACCGTTCGACACGATATGTCGCGTCTGCGGAGACAGTCAAGATATATCGCGAAAGAGGAGAGTTCCGTACGGCGCGAAAAACCGCCCGGACGGCCCGGGCCGTCGGCACAGGCCGCCCGCCGGAGATCTCTAGGAGAGGTGGCGTTCCAGGGACTCGAGCTTGGAGGTCATCCCGTCCGAGACCCCTTGACGCAGATCGGCCTTCAGTACGAGGCTCACCCGCGGCGCGACCTCGCCCACGGCGTCCACGGCGCGCTTGACCACGTCCATGACCTCGTCCCACTCGCCCTCGACGGTGGTGAACATGGCGTCGGTGCGGTTCGGCAACCCGCTGTCACGGACGACCTTGACGGCGCGGGCGACCGGCTCGGCGACCCCTTCGCCGACGCCCAGCGGGGTGATGGAGAATGCGACGATCATCGGAGAACCTCTCGGTTGACGAAGGTTCTGATCTTAGACAACAGGCGAAGAACGACCGGCGAACAGCGAAAAGCCACGACGCCTGACAACGTCGTGGCCACCGCTCAACCTCAGGCGTGCTCGTGCTCGTCTTCCTCTTCGTCGCTCGGCTCCTCGGCCGGCTCGACGCCGAGAACGGCCTCGCGGGGCTCGATCTCGCTGATGTGGTCGACGAGAGCGAGCACGTGGTCCGGCTCGATCAGCCACTGCAGCGCGGAGGCCCCGGAGTCGTCGGACGAGACCAGTTCGGCCTGCTCGGTCCGCTCCTCCTCGGTGAGGTCGGAGTCGGGGTGCCGGATCTCGGCCAGCGCCGCGGCCTGCAGCGCGTCCATGTCGAGCACCTCGACGGTCAGTTCGACCGTCAGGCGCAGGAACTTCGATTCATCACTCATGGCGACGATGCTAGGGCAGCTTCCACTCGACAGGCGCCGCGCCTTGCTGGATGAGCAGCTCATTGGCCCGGCTGAACGGCCGCGAGCCGAAGAAGCCGCTGCGCGCCGACAGGGGGGAGGGGTGGGCGGACTCGACCCGCGGCACGTCGCCGAGCATGGGCGCCAGGTTGCGCGCGTCGCGGCCCCACAGGATCGCCACCATCGGCTTGTTACGCGCCACCAGGGCGTGGATGGCCTGCTCGGTGACCTGTTCCCAGCCCTTGCCGCGGTGGGAGGCGGGCTTGCCGGGCATGACGGTGAGCACCCTGTTGAGCAGCAGCACGCCCTGGTCGGCCCACGGCGTCAGGTCGCCGTTCGCCGGCCTGGGCAGGCCGAGGTCGGTCTCCATCTCCTTGTAGATGTTGACCAGGCTGCCCGGCAGCGGCCGCACGTCGGGGGCCACCGAGAACGACAGCCCGACGGGGTGGCCGGGCGTGGGATAGGGATCCTGGCCCACGATCAGCACCTTGACCTCGTCGAAGGGCTGGTTGAACGCGCGCAGCACGTTCGCGCCCGCGGGAAGGTACTGTCTGCCTTCGGCGATTTCCTTGCGCAGGAACTCGCCCATCAGGGAGATCTGCTCGGATACGGGCTCGAGCGCGCGAGCCCATCCGGCTTCGACGACTTCATTCAGTGGACGACCGGCCATGGCCGTTGAGCTTAGCCAGGTCTGGTACGGCTCGTCCCCCAAACGTCGGGGCGAGCCGTACCAGAATGATCACGAGGCGGCGGGCTACTTCACCGAGCCGGACATCATGCCCTGGACGAAGTACCGCTGGAACGCGAAGAACAGGACCAGCGGAATGATCAGCGACATGAACGCACCGGACGAGAGAATGTCCACGTTCGACCCGAACTGCCGCATCTGAGACTGCAGATACTTGGTCATCGGCTGGTTGCCGGTGTCGGCGAAGACCAACGCGATGAGCATGTCGTTCCACACCCACAGGAACTGGAAGATGCCCAGCGAGGCGATGGCCGGCTTGCCCAGCGGGAAGACCACCGAGGCGAAGATCTTCCACTCCGAGGCGCCGTCCATGCGCGCCGCCTCCAGCAGCGACGACGGGATGCCGACGAAGAAGTTACGCAGCAGGAAGATCGCGAACGGAAGCCCGAACGCCACGTGGAACAGCACCACGCCGGGGATCGAGCCGAAGATGCCGGCGCCGCCGTAGAGGGAGGCGACGGGGATCAGCGCGATCTGGATCGGCACGATCAGCAGTCCGACGACGATGAGGAACGAGGTGTCGCGGCCGGGGAAGTCCATCCAGGCGAACGCGTACGCCGCCATGGCCGCGATGCCGATCACCAGGACCGTGGTCGGCACGGTGATCAGCACGGTGTTCCAGAACGAGGCGGTGAAGCCGCTGCCCAGCAGGTTGGCGTAGTTCTGGATGGTCAGCTCGGCCGGCTTGGTGAAGATCGTCCACCAGCCCTCGGCGCTGTTGACCTGGTTGGTCCGCATCGAGACGACCAGCAGGCCGAGCGTGGGCACCAGCCAGAACAGGCCGAGCAGCACCATGATCACCTGGACCGCGCCGCTGCCGATGCGATCGACGATCTTGCTGGCCAGGCTCCTGCGCGGCGCCCCGGCCTCCAGCCCCTTCGGAGCCGTAGCGGTTGCCGTGGTCACGTGTCTTCCCTCCTGAACCTGCGGATGTTCATGATCATGAAGGGAAGGACCAGAATGAGCAGGAAGATGGCCAGCGCACTGCCCAGTCCCTGGTTTCCGCCGCCGCCGAACGACACGCGCCACATCTCCAGCGCGACCACGTTCGCCTGTGGCTGCACCGAGGACGGGGCGATGATGAAGACCAGGTCGAACACCTTCAGGGTATTGATGATCATCGTCACGAAGACGACGAGCAGGACCGGCGACAGCAGCGGCACGGTGATCTTGCGGAACACCTGCCACTCCGTGGCGCCGTCGATGCGGGCCGCCTCCAGGGCGTCACGCGGGATCGCCGCCAGGCCGGCCGCGATCAGCACCATGGCGAACCCGGCCCACACCCAGACGAACGCGCCGATGATGGCAGGGGTGATGAGCGCCGGGCCGAGCCAGGTCAGACCGCCGTACGAGGCCTCGAAGTTCGACTGCGGCAGCCGTACGACGTAGGACCCGGGAGCCAGGCCGTCGAAGCGGAACGAGCCGTTCTCCGCGGTCGTGGCGGTCGCCGCGACCTGGCCGTTCTGCACCGCCTCGACGGTCATGCCGGGCAGGCCCTTCTCGGTGCCGTCGATCGCGCCGCTCTGGCCGCCGCCACCCGGTGTGAAGTCGAACCAGACGGTGCCGGACAGCCCGTCGCCCGCCGGAGCCTGCGCGGCCTGCGCGTTGGACGGCATGACGTCCGGCTTGACGCCGACGATCGGGATCAGCACCGGCCGGCCCGCCTGGGCGGGCTGCTTGGTGACGACGCCACCGTCCTGGGCGGCCACCTGGGACTGGTCGCCCTCACGCGGGCGCGCCTCGGGGTAGCCCTGCGAGGAGGAGAACGTGTCGTGGACGGTGGTGAGGATGGCGTTGGCCAGGCCCTTGTCCGGGTTCTCCTCGTAGACGAGGCGGAAGATGACGCCGGCGGCCATCAGCGAGACGGCCATCGGCATGAACACGATCAGCTTGAACGCCGTCGCCCACCTGATCCGCTCGGTCAGCACCGCGAAGATCAGGCCCAGCGTGGTGACGATGATCGGCGCGACGACGACCCAGATGAGGTTGTTGCGGATCGTGGTGAGCATGCCCGCATCGCTGAAGATCGTGGCGTAGTTGCCCAGCCCCACGAATCCGGTGCCCACCGAGTCGAACAGGCTCCGGAAGATGGAGAAGACGATCGGATAGATCACCCAGATGCCCAGCAGCAGCGCCGCGGGCAGGAGGAAGAAGATGGCGACCGTCGGCGAGGGGCCTAGGCGTGTTCTCTTGCGGGGGGTATCAGCCGGTCCGGTGGGGGGCTCGCCCGCGGCCTCCGCCGCGGGCGAGTCCTGCCGGCCGTCCAACCGTTCGGTCACGGCCTTACCTCTTTACTTCCAGGCCTTCTTGGCCTCGGCTTCGAGCGCGTCCTGCGTGCCCTTGACGTCGGTGGGGTTGCGCAGGAAGTCCTGCAGCACCTTCCACTCGCCCTTGCCGTCGGTGCCACCGAAGGCGCTGGGGGCCAGGTCCGACATGTCGTAGCGGACGGCGTCGCCGGCCGAGACGATCGTCTGGCCGAGCTGCTTGGTCAGCTCGTCGGGGTAGTTGTCGGGGGAGACGTTCTTGTTGGGCGACAGGTAGCCGGGCAGCTTGGCCCAGATCTCGCCGCCTTCCTTGGAGGCCAGGAACTGCACCAGCGCCATGGCGCCGGGGGAGTCCTTCATGGCCACCGCGACGTCGCCGCCGAGCACGACGGGGGCGGTGTCACCGGCCTTGGGGAACGGGAAGTACTTCGCCTCCTCGCCGAGCTTGGCGCCCGACTGCACGGCCTCGACGGCCACGAAGTCGGCCTCGATCACCATGGCGGCCTTCTTGGTGCTGTAGACGTCGTTCACGCAGGTGGGGAAGTCGGTCTGGAGCGCGCCCGACGAGCCGCCCGCGACGAACTCCTTCTTGCCCGCGATCTGCGCGATCTTCTCCAGCGCGGTCTTCACGCTCGGGTCGGTCCACGGGATCTCGTGCTTGGAGAGCTTGTCGTAGTTCTCCGGGCCCGCGGTGGACAGGTAGACGTTCTCGAAGAGGTCGGTCAGCGTCCAGCCGGAGGCGCCGCAGAGCGAGAACGGCGCGGTGCCGGAGTCGGCCAGGGTCTGCGCCGACTTCACCAGCTCGTCCCAGGTGGTGGCCGGCTGCACGCCCGCCTCCTCGAAGGCCGACGAGCGGTACCAGACCAGCGACTTGTGCGCCGCCTTGATCAGCACGCCGTAGACCTGCCCGTCGACGGAGCCGAGCTCCTTCCAGTACGGGGTGTAGTTGGCGTCGATCTCCTTGGTGACGTCGGCGGACAGCGGCTTGAGCGCCTTCTGCTCCGCGTACTGCTGCACCAGGCCCGGCTGCGGCAGGATCGCCACGTCCGGCGGGTTGTTGCCCTGGATGCGCGGGCCCAGGTAGGCGCCCGTGTCCTCGCCGGTGGAGGCGTAGGTGACCTCGGCGCCGGTCTTGTCGGCGAAAGCCTTGAGCACCTGCTCGAAGTTCTTCTGCTCCGCCCCGGTCCACTTGGCGGCGACTTCGAGCTTCACACCCTGGAGCGTCTTGTCGCCTCCGCCGGTGGCGGGCGCCGACGCAGACGCGGTGGGCTCGGTGGTCGTCGGCGCGTTACCGCAGGCGGCGACGGCTACCGCGAGCCCGGCCAGGATCGCTGCTGCTCTGCCTTTTCGCATGGCTTGCCTCACTGGGTTCTGATGATCTCTTCGAGTTCTGACTTCATGGAGGCCGCGACGTCGTCGGCGGACTCCGGAGAGGGGTTGCCCAGCGCCTTGGCGACCGAACTGGCGATCACCAGGCTGAGCTGGTTGTAGTTGGCGCTCACCGGCCGCGCCCTGGCGGCGAGGATGCTCTCCTTGAGGACGGGCAGGTAGGGGAAACGCTTGATGAGCTCGGGGTCGTCGTAGAGCTCGGTCCACACGGGCGGGAACGAGCCCTCGGTGAGGACCCGGCGCTCGTTCTCCAGGCTCGTGAAGTAGCGGATGAACTCCTGGGCGGTGTGCTGGTGCTTGGAGTAGGCGCTGATGGCGAGGTTCGCGCCGCCCAGCGTGCTGGAACCGGGGCCGTTGAGACCGGGCAGCCGGGTCACGCCCAGCTTGCGGCCCAGCTCGGCCTTGGCCGGTCCGTACGCGTGCGGCCAGTTCCTGGCGAAGGCCAGCCGGCCCTCCTGGAAGGCCAGGCGCGACTCCTCCTCCTTGTAGCTCAGCGACTCCTTGGGGATCCAGCCCTCGCGCAACCCCTGGAGCAGGAAGTCGAGCGCGGTGCCGCCCTTGACGGGGTCGAGGGTGACCTCGGTTCCGTCCTGGCTGACGATCTGCCCGCCGGCCGACTGCACGGCCTCGGAGAAGTTGACCGTGAGCCCCTCGTAGGCAAGAAACTGCCCCGCATAGCCCCCTATGTTGTGCTTTTTCGTGATTTGTCGGGATTGGTGGCGAAGCTCGGCCCACGTTCTGGGCGGCTTGCGCACCAGGTCCGTCCGGTAGTAGAGCAACCCGGCGTTGCTCGTGTACGGGACGGCCCAGAGCTTGTTCTTGTAGATCGCCGTCTCCACGACGGGCGGCAGGAACCTGTCGAGCGGGAACAACCCGCGCTCCAGGGGGATGATCCAGCCGTTCTCCGCGAATTCGGCGGTCCACACGACGTCGAGCCCCAGCACGTCGTAGCGGCTGCTGCGGGCCTGGAGGTTGGCCCCGATCTGGGCGCGCTGCTCGTCGGCGGCCTCGGGCAGCTCCAGCAGCGTCACCTTCTCGGCCGGGTGGGCCTGGTTCCAGCGATCCAGCAGGGGTTGCAGGTACGCCGTGGTGTCGCGTCCGGTGGCGAACGTGATCGGGCCTGTGCCGCCCGTCCCGGTCTCGCCGCCGCCCTCGTCGCCCGTCGCCGCGCATCCGGCCGCCAGGGCGACGGCCAGCAGCACCGGCAGCGAGCGAAGCACTGTTACCTCCGCATTGGGATCGGTTTACATACGTGTTAGGTAGATGCATTCATGTTATGCACACCTGTAATCTGTAGGTCAACGGATAACTCTGTAACGCGTACGTAACATGAGCGGGGAGGTGGAGCGGTGCGGCCGCACCTGCTGGCACTTCTGGCGAAGGAGCCGGCTCATGGCTACGAGCTGAAACAGGCCCTGGAGCAGACCTTCGGCAGCGCCTATCCCTCCCCCAACATCGGTCAGATATACGTCACCCTCGGCCGGCTGGAGAAGGACGGTCTGATCAGGGTGGTCGACGTCGAGCAGTCCAACCGGCCCAACAAGAAGGTCTACTATCTGACCGCCAAGGGTCGTGAGGTGCTCGAAGCCTGGGTCGACGAGCCGACCGAGGGTCCGAGGGTGCGTGACGAGTTCTTCATGAAGCTCGTGCTCGCCCCGCTCACCGGCATCGCCGACCGGATGGCGCTGATCAGCCGGCAGCGCCGCCACTATCTGTCGCTCATGAGCGACCTCAACGACATCCTGGCCCGTACGCCCGACACGGATCGGGTGGCGATGCTGCTCATCGAAGGGGCGATGTTGCACCTGCAGGCCGACCTTGACTGGCTGGAGCGATGCCAGGAGGATCTGGCATGAGCACGGTTGTGAAAACGGTCAATCTGGTCAAAATCTACCAGGATGGCGCGGTGCCCGTGCCTGCCGTGCGCGGAGTGGACCTCCAGGTCGAGCCGGGAGAGTTCGTCGCGATCATGGGCCCGTCCGGGTCGGGGAAGTCCACGCTCGTCCACATGCTGGGCGGGCTCGACACCAGGACCAGCGGCGAGATCTGGCTCGACGGCAAGCGGGTGGACACCCTCTCGGAGAGCGCCTGGGCGCTGCTGCGGCGCAAGCGCATCGGCTTCGTCTTCCAGTTCTTCAACCTGGTCGCCAACATGACGGTCGGCGACAACGTCGAGCTGCCCGCGCTGCTGTCCGGCGCCTCGCCCAAGGTCGCCCGCGAGCGCCGCGAGAGCCTGCTGGCCGCGCTCAACCTGACCGACCGGGCCGAGGCCGCGCCCGCCCAGCTCTCCGGCGGCGAGCAGCAGCGGGTGGCGTTGGCCAGGGCACTGGCCAACGAGCCCAGCCTGCTGCTGGCCGACGAGCCCACGGGCAACCTCGACAGCCGCAACACCCGCGACGTGCTCCGCCTGCTCGGCGAGGTGCACAAGGAGGGCCAGACGATCGTCATGGTCACCCACGACGCCCGCGTGGCGAGCCTGGCCGACCGGCTGGTGTCGCTGTTCGACGGGGAGATCGTGGACGACGGGCGCATCGCGCGCCGGCGTACCCGCACGGCCGGTGAAGTGATCGACCTCCGGTGAGCGCGTCTCTGGCGGGAAGCCGGTGGATCAGGGCCGACCTGCGGGCCAGGAAGGGCCAGGCGGTGCTGACCGTGCTGACCGTGGCCGGGATCGTCGCCGCGCTGATCACCGCGGCGACCCTGCTCGAAGACGGCACCAACCCGTGGCGCACCCTGTTCGCCCAGACCGACGGGGCCCACGTCTGGCTGCACACCAAGGACAGCCCCCAGGTGGCCCTGGGCGGCATCGACGGCGTCACCCAGACCGTGGGCCCGTACCGGTCGGCGCCCGTCACCGTGGCGCAGGACGGCAAGAAGGAGCCGGCCTCGCTGCGCGCGATGCCGGCCACCCCGCCGCAGGTGGCCCATCCCGTGGTGGCCGAGGGCCGGTGGCTCGACCCAGCCCAGCCCGACGGGGCCGTGGTCGAGCGCTCCTTCGCCGCCTCGCTGGGGCTGCGGATCGGCGCGTCGTTCACCATCATCGCGATCAGCGGCGAGCGCCACACCCTCTACGTACGCGGCATCGCCGACTCCGCCGACCAGGGCTTCTACCCCGAGTGGACGCCCGGCCTGGCCTACGTGCTGCCCATCATGCTCGACCGGATCGAGCCCATGCTCGGCCGCAGCGAGTGGGTGACCGGGCTGCGCCTGGCCGACCCCGAGGCGTCCCAGGTGGTCTCGCAGCGCGTGGTCGTCATGCTGGAGGACCGCCTCCAGCGCGTCTACACCTGGCGCGAGGTCAGAGCCGCCATGGAGCTGGACAACCGGCTGCTGGGCACCCTGCTCGCGCTGTTCGGCGTGGTCGGCCTGGTGGCCGCCGCGCTCGCGCTGGCCAACGCGGCCGGCGGCCGGGTGCTCGGCCAGTTGCGTGACCTGGCCACGCTCAAGTCGATGGGCTTCACCCGGGGCCAGATCGCGCTGCTGCTCCTGGTCGAGCACGGCGCCCTGGGCCTGCTGGGGGTGGCGATCGGCGCGCTGGCGGGCTGGGGCGTGATGGCGGCGATGCTCGGCGCGACCTCCGTGGCGCCCATCCCCGTGCTGGCCATCGTCGCGGGCACGGCCCTGACGGTGCTGGCCGCCGTCGGAGTGCCGGCGTTGCGGGGCGGGCGCACGCCGCCCATCCCCGACGTGCCCACCGCGCCGCCCAGGGGCCGCCTGTCCCGGCTGGCCCGGCTGGCCCTGCTCGTCCGCCTGCCTCCCGCCCTCGTGCTCGGCACCAGAGACGCCTTCACCCGGCGGGTGCCGGCCTTCCTGACCGCGTTCGGCCTGGCCGTGCCGATGATGATGATCACCATCGGGCTCGGCGTGTGGGCCACGCTGGACAACTTCCTGGCCCATCCCGAGCAGGTGGGCCAGCACGCCGGCCTCTATGCCAGGCCGGGCAAGATCGAGGCGGCCGAGGCCGAACGGCTCGTCAGGGCCGACAAGGACGTGGCCGCCGTCTATCCGGGCACCGACGTCAACGCGCTGGCCCCGGGCGAGGCCCGGTCGGTCAGGGTGCGGGCGATCGGCAGCTCGACGCAGCCGTACCCGTTCCCCGTGGTCGAGGGCCGCGAGTACGGCCGCCAGGGCGAGGCGGTGGCCGGCCAGGGCCTGCTGGACCTGTTAGGGGTCAGGATCGGTGACCGGGTGCGGCTCACCGTGGGCGGCACCCCGCTGATCGTCAGGATCGTCGGCAGGACCGTCGAGCCCGAGCAGGACGGCGAGGTGCTCTCGGTGGGGCTGGACAGCCTGGCGGCCAAGGACTCGGTGCCGCCGGAGTTCTACGCGCTGGCCCTCAAGCCGGGCGCCGACCCGTCGGAGGTGCGCGGCCGGCTGCTGGCGGAGTCGAAGGAGGGTCTGGACGTGCAGGCCGCGGTCAACCCGGCCGACCGGCTGGCGATCATCAGAGTGGTGATCGTGGCGCTGATCGCCGTGCTGACCCTCATCGGCCTGGCCAACCTGCTCACCGCCAGCGCGCTCGGCCTGCGCGACCACGCGTTCGACCTGGCCGTGCTCAAGGCCATGGGGCTGACCCCGCGACAGGTCATGGCCACGCTCGTGACCGGCACGGGCCTGCTGGTCGTGCTCGGCATCGGCGTGGGCGCCGCGGCCGGTGTCTCCGTCGTCACCGGCCTGATCGACCTTCAGGGCCACACCAGCGGGGTCGGCGCGGGCATCGGCCGCGCGCCGTCGCCGCTGACGGTGACTGTGACGGTGCTGGTGGCCGTGGGCACGGCGCTCGCGGTCGCGCTCATCCCGGCGCGCCGCGCGGCCCGTGCCCAGGTGCCCGTCACTTCTCGGTGAGGTTGTCCTCGGGCTTCTTCAACGCGAACCAGTAGAAGCCGTGCCCCGGCAGCGTCAGCAGGTAGGGCAGCTCCCCGATCGACGGGAAGGGCACCCCGCCCCGCGCCTCGACCGGCGTCATGCCCTCGAACCGGCGCAGGTCCAGCTCCACCGGCTGCGGGAACTTCGACAGGTTGTTGACGCACAACATCACGTCGTCGCGGTCCTCGCGCACGTAGGTGAGCACGCAGGGGTTGGACGACCACATCTCGGTGTACGCCCCGACGCCGAACACCGGGTGCCTGCGCCGGATCTCCAGCATCTTGCGGGTGAAGTGCAGCAGCGACCCCTCATGACGCTGCTGGGCCTCCACGTTGACCGCCTGGAACCCGTAGATCGGGTCCATGACCGCGGGCAGGTAGAGCCGCCCCGGGTCGGCGGAGGAGAACCCGGCGTTGCGGTCGGGGCTCCACTGCATCGGCGTGCGGACCGAGTCGCGGTCCTCCAGCCAGATGTTGTCGCCCATGCCGATCTCGTCGCCGTAGTAGATGATCGGCGAGCCCGGCAGCGACAGCAGCAGCGCGGTGAACAGCTCTATCCGGTCCCTGTCGTTGTCGAGCAGCGGGGCCAGCCGCCGGCGGATGCCCAGGTAGGCCCGCATCCGCGGGTCCTTGGCGTACTCCTTGTGCATGTAGTCGCGCTCTTCCTCGGTCACCGTCTCGAGCGTGAGCTCGTCGTGGTTACGCAGGAAGATGCCCCACTGCGCGTGCTCGGGCAGCTTGGGGGTGAGCGACATGATCTCGGAGATCGGCTCCCTGGTCTCCTTCTTCACCGCCATGTAGATGCGCGGCATCAGCGGGAAGTGGAAGGCCATGTGGCACTCGTCGCCCCCGGTGGTGGGGTCGCCGAAGTACTCGACCACGTCCTCCGGCCAGCCGTTGGCCTCCGCCAGCAGCACCCGGTCGGGGTAGAGGCGGTCGACCTCGGAGCGCACCTTCTTCAGGTACGCGTGCGTCTCCGGCAGCCCGGAACAGGCCGTGCCCTCCCGCTCGAACAGATAGGGCACCGCGTCCAGCCGGAAGCCGTCGATGCCGAGGTCCAGCCAGAACCGCAGCACCTCCAGCATGGCCTCCTGCACCGCCGGGTTGTCATAGTTCAGATCCGGCTGGTGGTGGAAGAAACGGTGCCAGTAGTACTGCTTGCGCACCGGGTCGTAGGTCCAGTTGGACTCCTCGGCGCCGATGAAGATGATCGGCGCGTCGGGATAGCCACCAGGATGGTCCGACCACACGTAGAAGTCGCCGTACGGCCCTTCGGGGTCGTGCCGGGACGCCTGGAACCAGGGGTGCCGGTCACTGGTGTGGTTCATCACGAGGTCGGTGATGATCCGCAGGCCGCGCTCGTGCGCCGCCTCGATCAGCTGCACGAAGTCCCCCAGGTCCCCGAAGTCCGGGAGGATCTTCATGTAGTCCGAGATGTCATATCCGCCGTCGCGCAGCGGGGACTCGTACAGCGGCAGCAACCACAGGCAGTCCACGCCGAGCCACTCGAGATAGCCGAGCTTCTCGATGAGGCCGCGCAGGTCGCCGGTGCCGTCGCCGTTGGAGTCCTTGAACCCCCGGACGAGAACCTCGTAGAACACCGCCCGCTTGTACCAGGCTGGATCCTCCGAGACGAAGGCCTCGGAGATCGGCTCTGATATTGGGGATGCGTTGATCATTATGTCGCTCACAGGAAGAGATGTGGGCAGGACGAAGTCACCGGTTGCCCCGGCGTTGTTATCTGGTGACCGCGCCGCGTGGAGTCGTCATCCCTGCGAACTCCATGCCCTCGGACGGAACCTGATTTGTGATCTGGTGCCCGTTTGTGCGGCGCTTACGGGCCGAACACTACCAGCCCGTTGGCTTTCCGGAACCCGCTTCTGCTGTGCGACGGTTAATACCCGGGAGATCCGTATGTAATCGCCCTGTTACCGAGAGTTCACTAAAAAGGTGTGGCCAGGTCCGAGAGGTCGCCTTCGAAGTCGTTCAGCCACAGTCCGAACAGCACAAGACCGCGCACCCAGAATCGATCGTTCCAGCCGTTGAACCTGGTCAGGGCGTCCGGCCCGCCGGCGACCACCTCGTGCAGCTCGTCCGACAGCAGCCCCGGCACCCGGCTCACCACGACCTCCAGCATGCGGTGCGCATAATTTCGGGCAGGCGCCGCCGTGGAACGCAGCGGCACCCGCCGCAGCGGCTGCTTGACCACGTTCGTGGAGGGCAGCGCGGCCACCCGCGGGTTGGCCGCGTGCAGCACCTCGCGGTAGAAGCGGCCCTTGTCCTTGCGGGCCACGCCGACCGACAGCGCCGCGTCGAAGAACTCCGGATGGATGAACGGCGCCGCGAACGACGCCTCAGGGCCCACCAGGTTGACCGCCGAGCGCGCGATGCCCCGCACGGTTCTGGTGTGCAGCACCGACAGGGGCAGCTCGGCCCGGTGCCCGTGCAGCATGGAGGTGGCGGTGGCGAACTGCTCGCGTACGGTCTCCTCCATCCACTGGGCCGCCGCCTTGGACAGGAACGGCTGCGTCGGCTGCCCGAGCGACAGGGAGCCCAGCACGGCCGCCGAGCGCTCCTCCTGCGTGGTGGCCTCCAGGGCGGCCCCGCTGACCATGAAGTTCTTCAGCAGCGGCCCTCCGGCCAGGCCGTCGACCAGGATGCGGCCCGCGCCGTGCACCTCCTTGGCGAAGGGCGCGTACCAGGCGTGGTGCGGCGTCAGGTATTCGAGCCTGCGCGCCACCTCCATCGCGTCCTCGGGGTAGGCGGCCGCGTCCTGGGTGATCACCCGGTGCGCGATGCCCAGCTCCCTGGTGATCGACCTGGCGAACGCGATGTCGGTGTCGGTGCCGTCGTCGGGACTGGTCGTCCACGACTCCACGTCCATGCCCCTGGCGCTGGCCACGCTCGCCAGCAGCCGCGAGTCGTAGCCGCCGCTGACGGGCACCAGGAGTTTGCGGCCGTCGTAGTCCTCGTAGACCCGGTGCAGCAGCTCGACGATCTCTTCCGGGCTGATCCACCTCTCGAACGGCTCCGTGCGCAGCCAGCGCGGCAGCAGCCGCTCCGTGGACAGCCGGCCGTCCTCGCAGACCAGCGCGCTCGCCCCCGGCAGGCGCTTGATCTCGCTGTACGGCGTCGCCTCGCCCAGCGGGAAGGTGACCTGGAGGATCGAGGCCCACGCCGACCAGTCGATCGCGACGGGCACCAAATTCAGCAGGGGCTGGATCAGGGAGGAGAAGTAGACCGCCTCGCCCAGGCGCACGTAGTAGAGGTCGACCAGGCCCAGCGCGCCGGTGTGCAGCGTCACCCGCCGCCCGTCGCCGATCAGCCCAGGCGTCTCGTACGTCTCCGCGACCGTCATCCACTCGTCGGCCGCCTTGGGCCTGCGCTCGCCCCAGGCGAACGCGAAGGCGTGGCCCGCGCGGTGGTACGGCGGCAGCGGCATGGAGCTGTACAGCGTCGCCTCGGGCGACTGCAGGGCCGGAAGCACCTTCGGCCCTGAGGCTGTCAGCTTGCCGAGTACGGCGGCGTCGATCCGGCCGAGAGCGCCACAGATATAGGGCCTTACATTGAACTGCACCGGATCTCATCCCTTCGAGACGCTTCCCGCAAAAGAGTATCCTTTGCCGGGCTGAGAGAGCGGAGGTCCAGTGTCCACAGAGCTTGAAAGCACGCGCCGGGCGTTGCGTGAGGCCGTGTCCCAGGCCGAACGGGCGGCCGAGCTGGCCAGGCTGCTGGACGCCGCCCAGGCCAGGCTGGCAGCGGCGGAGCAGCACGCCGAGGAGGTCAAGGCGCTGGCAGAGCAGCTGAGCGAGGCCGAGGAGCGGCTCGCCGCCGAGCAGGCGGCGGCCGACAAGCTGCGCAAGGAGCTGGCCGAGCAGCGCTTCCAGGCCGAGGTGGCCAACTGGAAGCTGTCGTCGATCAAGGTCGCCCGCTGGAACCGGCTCGGCGACGCGATCAAGAGCGGCAAGAGCAACCCGGTGCGCCTGGCCAAGGGCCTCAAGGGCGCCGCGAAGCCGGTCAAGCGGCCCAGCGCGCCCAAGCGCAGGCCCGTGGCCGCCGGCAAGCCCAAGGACGAGCGCCCAGGCGCGGCGTTCCAGGCCACCAGCACCACCAGGACGCTCGGCGGCGCCTCCTTCAAGCTCAAGCCGTTCCGGGTGCCGACCGGCCCCAACACGCGCCCGCACCTGACCGCCGCGGTGATCGCCGACCCGCACGCCGAGGCGCTGCTGCGCTACGAGTGGCGGCAGACCACCGGGTTCACGCCCCGCGACTTCGCCAGGGTGCTGCCCCTCGAAGTGCCCCACCTGCTGGTCGTCGAGTCCGTCACGCAGGGCCCGTGGGCCGGGGAGATCACCGGCGAGCCGGGCGAGGGGCTCAAGGCGCTGCTCGCCTGGTGCGCCGAGCGCGGCATCCGCACGGTCTTCTGGCACACCGGCGGCGACGTGGCCGCCTACGCCGCCGCGGCCGACCTGTTCGAGCACCGCTTCACCACCGACCTGACCGTGGCCTGGCCGCGGCTGCAGTTCGGGGTGCAGCCCCGGGTGCACAACCCGCTGCCGCTGGCCGGGGGCCGCATCGACCGCGTGCTCACGCTCGACCAGCTCCTGCCGGGCCACCTGGCCTACCCCGACGTCCTGACCTCCTACCGCTGGCCCGCCGCCGCCGACTGCCCGCCGGGCACCCCGCAGTGGCGGCTGGCCGAGATCGCGGCCTGCGGCACGCCCATCGGCACCGAGGACGACTCGCGGCGGGCGCACGTGGCGCTGCGGCGGGCGTACTCGATGGGCACGATGAGCGAGCGCATCGACGAGCTGCTCGACGCCGTCGGCCTGCCCAGCGCGCGGCCCACGCTCAACACCTCCGTGCTGCTGCCCATCCTCGACCCGTTCCTGATGGAGCACGCGCTCGCCCAGGTCGCCAGGCAGTCGGGCGTCGACCAGCTCATCGTCATCGGGCCGCCGGAGGCCGAGCTGCGGGCCCGCGACGTGCTGCCGGACGTGGAGGTCGTCTACCGCCGCCCGCAGCCGGCCATGACCGAGGGCGCGATGCTCAACGCCGGCATCGACCTGTGCGAGGCCGACCTCGTCGCGGTCATGGACCCGCGCGACGTCTACGGCCCCCACTACCTGTCGGACCTGCGCCGGGCCTTCCTGTTCAGCACCGCCGACATCGTCGGCAAGGCCGCCTTCTACGCCCACCTGCGCAAGCCCCAGGCCACGCTGCTCAAGCAGCCGGACGCCGAGTACTCCTACCTGCCCGAGATCACCGGCGGCACCCTCCTGGCCAGGCGCAACACCCTGCGCGAGCTGGGCTTCGCCGACCTCACGGAGGGCTGGGACGAGGTCCTGATGCGGCAGTGCCGTACGGACGGGATCAAGGTGTTCTCCGCGGACCGGTTCGGCTACGTGCGGGTGCGCGACGAGGACCGCTGGCTGCTCGGGGCGGCCCACCTGGTCGAATACGGCTCGGCCGAGCCGCACGCGCTCATCTAGAGTCGTCCGCATGACGCCCGAGGAGCTGGCCGCGGTGCTCGGGGAGCCGCCGGCGCCCGAGGGCACGTGGGAGCGCGAGGCCGTCTACGTCTCGGCCGCCGCGCTGCGGCGGGGCCTGGACGCGGCGGAACTGGCCGAACGGGTGCGGGCGCTCGGCGGGGTCGGCTCGGTGGAGGTGCGCGGGAAGGGGTTCCTGCGGATCGTCGTGACCGTGCCGGGCGACCTGCTGCGGTCGGCGCCCGTACGCCCGCCGTTCTCGCCCGCGTGGCCGGACTTTCCCCGTACGTGGGACAACCCCGGATTCGTGGTCCGGTACGGGCACGCGCGCGCCAGCGCCGCGCTGAGGTGGGCCCGCGAGCTGGGGGTGCCCGAGTCCGGGTTCGCGGCCGGGCTGCTCGACGACCCCTGGCACCGCCGGGTGCTGCGGGCGCTGGCCGAGCTGCCCGGACGGCTGGTCAGCAGGGAGCCCGGCTGGGAGAGCTACCTGCTGCGGCTGGCGCTGGCCTACCACGACGCTCACGAGCGGGCTCCGGCCGTTCCGGTGGGGGACGAGGAGCCGGGTCCTGTGCACACGGCGCGGGTGCGGGTGGCGGCGGCCGTGCGCGAGGTCCTGCCGGGCCCGGACCGTCTGTAAAGGATCACAAAATATCCGGTTAAACGGCGAAAAAGCGTAAAAATATTCCTTCCAGGGCGTGATCGCGTCTCGATACGTGGTCACAGGGTCATGGCTCACTGGCGCTTCCGATAGCCTCGATCGGGTGAGTCGATTCGCCCACCCCGCCGGGGACCGGCACGCCGAGATGCTGCCGCACGAGCGCCCGCCGCTGGCGCCCGCCGACCTCAACCGGATCAACCCCTCGATCTGGCCCCGAACGTCGAGCCGGGCGGAAGGCGCGCTCACCGTCGGCGGCGTGGACGTGCGCGACCTGGCCCGCGACCACGGCACCCCGCTCTACGTCATCGACGAGGACGACGTGCGCTCGCGCATGCGCGACTACGCGACGGCGTTCGCCGGCTCCGAGGTCCACTACGCCGGCAAGGCGTTCCTGTGCAAGGAGATCGTGCGCTGGCTCCAGGACGAGGGCCTCGGCCTCGACGTGGCCAGCAGCGGCGAGCTGGCGGTCGCGCTGAGCGTCGGCTTCCCGGCCGGGCGCATCACCATGCACGGCAACAACAAGTCCAAGGCCGAGCTGGCCAAGGCCCTGGAGGCCGGCGTCGGCCACATCGTGGTCGACTCCTACGACGAGATCGCCAGGCTCGGCTACCTCGCCGAGCAGATGGGCGAGCGGCCCAAGGTGATGGTCAGGGTGACCACCGGGGTCGAGGCCCACACGCACGAGTTCATCGCCACGGCCCACGACGACCAGAAGTTCGGCCTGTCGCTGAACTCGGGGGCGGCGGCCGAGGCCGTGCGCCGCATCCTCGCCATGCCGCAGCTCCAGCTCGTCGGCCTGCACTCCCACATCGGCTCCCAGATCGTCGACACGGCCGGGTTCGAGGTGGCCGCGCGCCGGCTGGCCACGCTGCTCGTCCAGATCAAGGACGAACACGGCGTCGTGCTGCCCGAGCTCGACCTCGGCGGCGGCTACGGCATCGCCTACGTCGACGGCGACGAGGCCCCCGACATCAAGGAGCTGGCCGACGGCCTGCGCGAGATCGTGGCCAAGGTCTGCGTGGACGCCGGCCTGCCCGTGCCCCGCCTGACCGTCGAGCCCGGCCGCACCATCGTCGGCCCCGGCGGCATCACCCTCTACGAGGTCGGCACCATCAAGGACGTCGAGGGCCTGCGCACCTACGTGAGCATCGACGGCGGCATGAGCGACAACGTGCGCACCGCGCTCTACGGCGCCGAATACACCGCCGCGCTGGCCAGCCGGGCCAGCGAGGCCGAGCCGATGCTCAGCCGCCTGGTCGGCAAGCACTGCGAGAGCGGCGACATCATCGTGCGCGACTTCCACCTCCCGGCCGACCTCGCCCCCGGTGACCTGATCGCCGTGGCCGCGACCGGCGCCTACTGCCGTTCGCTGGCCAACAACTACAACTACCTGCCCAGGCCCGCCGTGGTCGCCGTCTCAGGCGGCGTCTCCCGCGTGATCGTGCAGGGCGAGACCGAGGACGACTTGTTGAGGGGGCAGCTGTGAAACCGCTGAAAGTGGCTCTGCTGGGCTGCGGCGTCGTCGGGTCTCAGGTCATCAGGCTCATGCACGAGCAGGCCGGCGACCTGGCCGCCCGCGTCGGGGCCCCGCTGGAGCTGGCCGGCGTCGCCGTGCGCAGGCTCGGCCGCAAACGCGACGTCGATGTCGACCCCGCGCTGCTGACCACCGACGCCGAGGCGCTGGTCACCCGCGACGACGTCGACATCGTGATCGAGGTCATCGGCGGCATCGAGCCCGCCCGCTCGCTGATCGTCTCCGCCCTGTCCAGGGGCAAGTCCGTGGTCACCGCCAACAAGGCGCTGCTGGCCGCCGACGGCGCCACGCTGCACGAGGCCGCCAGGACCGGCCGCGGCGACCTCTACTTCGAGGCCAGCGTGGCCGGGGCCATCCCGCTGCTGCGCCCCCTGCGCGAGTCGCTGGCCGGCGACCACGTCAAACGGGTGCTCGGCATCGTCAACGGCACCACCAACTACATCCTCGACAAGATGGACTCCACGGGCGCCTCCTTCACCGACGCCCTGGAGGAGGCCCAGACGCTCGGTTACGCCGAGGCCGACCCGACCGCCGACGTCGAGGGCTTCGACGCCGCCGCCAAGGCCGCCATCCTGGCCGGGCTCGCCTTCCACAGCCGGGTGCGCGCCGAAGAGGTGCACCGCGAGGGCATCACCGACATCACCGCCACCGACGTCGCCTCCGCCAAGGCCATGGGCTACGTCATCAAGCTGCTGGCCATCTGCGCCCGCTCCGACGACGGCCGTTCCTTCGGCGTACGGGTCCACCCGGCGATGATCCCGCGCTCCCACCCGCTGGCCGGGGTGCGCGAGGCGTACAACGCGGTCTTCGTGGAGGCCGAGTCGGCCGGGCAGCTCATGTTCTACGGCAAGGGCGCCGGCGGGGCGCCGACCGCCTCCGCCGTGCTCGGCGACCTGGTGGCCGTCGGCCGCAACCGGCTGGCCGGCACGCGGGGGCCCGAGGAGTCCACCTACGCCGACCTGGCCGTCCACCCGATGGGCGACACCGTCACGCGCTGCCACGTGGCGCTCGACGTCGCCGACAAGCCGGGCGTGCTGGCGCGGGTGGCGGAGCTGTTCGCCAAGCACGACGTGTCGATCCAGACCGTGCGTCAGGAGGGGCACGGCGACGACGCCCAGCTCGTCATCGTCACCCACCGCGCCACGGACGCCGCGCTGACGGCGACCATGGAGGGGCTGCGCGAGCTCGACATCGTGCGGGCGGTGGCGAGCGTGATGCGGGTCGAGGGCGACGAGTAACGCGCGGGTCCCGCGGCCCGTGTTCGCCGGTTGCGCGGAGAGAAGTGGCGTCCGCACGCACCGGTTCGCGCAGCGAGACGGCGGTCGCGTTCACCGGTCGTGAACGACGGCGGTGTCCGGGTCCGCCGGGTGGTGGAACGGGCGTAGGGTAGGCGCCGATCGGTTGCCGAGCGGTCAGGAGCGCCTCGTCCATGTCCCCCACCCCCTGCGGTTTCGCGCGTTCGCCGGAGAAGGAGCCGGCCCGCCTGCACTGGGCGGGCGACCTCGGGGCCGGCTGGGCGGTCGAAGGGCAGCCACCCGACGTGGCCGCCCTGCGTCCGCTGCGCGGGCTGGAGATCGAGTGGCCGGACGCGCCGGTGCCGCTCGACGGCCTGCTGAGCCTGGCCGCCGCCGGCGTGCCGCTCACCGCCGAGCGCGCCGCGCCCTGGGTCCCCGCCGGCCTGGCCGACGTGCTCACCGACCGTGAGTGGCTCGCCCACACCGCCGACGGCACCGCCCGCTGCCTGGCCGACCTGCGCCGCGAGGAGCACAGCGTACGCCTGCGCCGCCTCGCCCATCCTCTGGCGGCGGTGCCGCAGGTGAGCATCGTGATGGCCACCAGGCGGCCCGCGTTCGTCGGCGCGGCGCTGGCGCAGATGGAGCGTCAGCGCGACGTCTCGGCGGAGGTGCTGCTGGGTCTGCACGGCGTCGCGTTCGAGCAGGTGCGCGAGGCGGTCGAGTCCTGCTCCCTGCCCGTGCGGTGGGTCGAGGCGGACGCGTCCGTGCCGTTCGGCGAGGTGCTCAACCAGGCCGCCGCGCTCGCGGGCGGCGACCTCGTGGCGAAGTGGGACGACGACGACTGGTACGGGCCGCGCCATCTGGCCGACCTGTTCATGGCGCTCACGTACGCGGGGGCCGACGTGGTGGGCACGACAGCGGAGTTCTTCTACCTGGAGCCGTTGCGGGCGACGATCAGGCGCACGACGTTCGCCAGTGGGGCGAGTTATCCGAGTGAGGTCTATTCCGACCATGTCGCCGGTGGCACGATCATGGTGCCTCGGGCGAAATTTCACGAAATAGGCGGCTTTCCCGCTCTGCCGCAAGCCGTCGATCGCGAGTTCCTGAAGGCGGCCGAGCAGGCCGGAGCCCGTATCTACCGCACCCACGGTCTCGGCTACGTCCTGCGCCGCGGCCTCAGCGGCGACCACACCTGGCAACTGCCCCTGGCCCACTTCCTCAAGGTGGCCGTCAACCAGTGGCGCGGCTTCCGCCCGAGCCTGCTCATGGAAGCCGCATGACCACCGTCCGAGACGGCTCCGCAGAGCACCCGGAGGAGCAGGGTGACGAGAGCCGGTTACCGGCGGGCCGGTCAGCGTCGGCCGGGCGGGTGCGGGGCAACGACTATCGGGTACTCGACGTACCGGGGGAGGACTTCACACCGGCCATGACGGTCAGCGTGGTCATCCCGGCCTACGGTGGCCGGCGTGAGCTCGATCTGGTGCTGGCCGCGCTGGCCAGGCAGACGTACCCGGCGGAGCTGACCGAGGTCGTCGTCGTGGACAACGGCAGTGAGCCGCCGCTCCGACTGCCCGCCGAACGCCCCGCCGCCACCCGGCTGATCCGCTGCGAACGCCCCGGCCGGGCCGCCGCGCGGAACGCCGGACTGGCCGCGGCGAGCGGTGAGGTGATCCACTGGCTCGACTCCGACGTGGTGCTGACGCCGGGCGCGATCGAGGCGCACATGCGCTGGCACCACGCGGTGCCCTACGCGGTGGTGACCGGCTACCTCAGGTTCACCGAGGCCGTGTTGCCCGCCGAACTGCCCGCCGACCTCGACGCGTACTTCGAGCCGGCCGAGCCGCACGCCTGGATCGTGGACCTGGTCGATCGCACCGACGGCCTCACCGCCAACCCGCAGCGCCCCTTCAGTCTGCACGTCGGCGGCGCGACCTCGGTCAACGCCCGGCTGATCGCGGCGGCGGGGCCGATGGACGACGATCTCGTCCTCGGCCAGGACACCGAGATGGGCTACCGGCTGTGGCAGGCGGGCGCGGTCTTCGTACCTGAGCCGGCGGCCCGCGCCTACCATCTCGGGCCGACGATGCGGATGCGCGACAAGCAGCCCGTCGACCGGGTCAGCCACGCGTTCGTGGCCGACCGCATCCCGGCCTACCGCTGGCTGAGGGGCCATCCCGGACGGCAGTGGAAGGTCCCGTACGTCACCGCGGTCGTGGACGGAACGGCCGGATACGACCCCGTACGAGCCAGTGTGGACGCGTTGCTGGCCGGCACCGTCCCCGACGTGTCCGTGCTGCTGACAGGCCCCTGGGACACCCTCGACCGCGACCGCCGCGCCCCGCTCAAGGACCCGGCGCTGGAACTGGTGCTGGTCCACGGCCACTACGAGCACGAGGGCCGGGTACGCCTGGCCGCGAGCGGCGACGGCGGGGGACACGCCGGTGCCGACGGGGCCGTGGACCCGGCCGTCCCCTACGTCCTGCGCCTGCCCGCCGGCTGGATCCCCGGCGAGGACACCCTCGCCCGCCTGCTCGACCTGGCCCGCGACGAGGGCCTCGGCCTGGTCAACGTGCTGCTGCGCGAGTCGGCGGAAGGGGTCGTCACGGCCCGCCTGGAACGCGCCGCGGCCTTCGCCAGGGCCCGCCTGGTCGCCGCACCGGGGGAGGACCTGGACGACGCGGTGGACACGGTGTCGGGCGTCGTCTGGGTGGACGGCGACACCTACGGCTTCACCACCTTCACCGCCACCGAGGCGCGGACGCCGCAGGGCCGGCGGGGGGCGTACCGGGCCGGGATCGAGGCGCGGGCGGAGGTGGAGCGGCTGACCGCGGAGGCCGAGCGGCTGCGCGGGCAGATCGCCAAGTGGAAGGAGGAGGCGGGCCGCTGGCGCAAGTCGGCCGTGGAGCTGCGCCGCGAGGTCGGCACGCTGCGCCGCGGGGTCGCCGCCGCCGAACGCGCCGCCCAGGCCCAGCAGAGCCTGCGCACGGTGGTGTCGGCCACCAAACGCGCCCTCCGCAAACGCCTGCGCGGCTGACGCCTTCGCGCAGGGCGTGCGGAGCGGCGCGCGGTCAGTTCGGGCGTAGGGCGGACTTCAGGCGGCGGAGCAGGGTCTTCTCCGGTGGTTCCACCGTCACCGGCGGTTCCACCGCGACCTTGACCGGTGCGGGGATGGTGACCGGCTCGGGCTGCGCGGGAGCGGGCCAGAAGCGGTCCGGCGGCTCGTGGCGTACCCCGTGCGTGGTGTCGATGACCTCGTCGAGGTCGTCGCCGGGCTCGGTGAGCAGTACGGCGCGGCCGAGCGCCGAGGTGCGCTCCAGGCGGGCCGTGCGCCCGTCGGGCAGGTCCACGACGAGCACGCCCGTGAGGTCCTTCTGCACCGACTCGATCATCCGCTCCAGCGTCGCCCGGTGCAGCGGCACGTCCACCGGCCCCCGGTAGCGGAACGGCGTCGGCGCGGGCGTCGGAGCGGCCTCGTCGATGAGGCGGATCCGGTCGTCGTGCGCGAACAGGTCACGCATGAGCCGCAGCTCGAAGCAAGGGTCGGACAGTGCGAACCGGCGCGAGTCGTCCAGCCGCGACCACGGCCCCACCAGCGTCACCACGACGTCCTGGAGCTTGCCGTCCAGCGCCGCCGCGACCGCCTGCCGCACCACGGACTCCGAGGTGTCGGTGACGTCGAGCACGACCTCCACGTACGGCACCAGCCACCGCCGCCCCCGGTCCTTGCGCAGGTCCCTGCGCAGCGGGATGCGGTGCGCCAGGTACGGCTCCACCGCCCGCACCGCCCGCTCCCTGTCGCGGTGCTGGGCCGGCAGCCCCAGGTGCACGGCCTGGGCATCGGCGTCGGGCACGAAGACGACGCCGTGCATGGCGAGGCGGTAGGAGAACTCGGTGTCCTCGCCCCGCGCCACGTTCGGGTCGAGACCGCCCACGGCGTGGAAGACCTCCCTGGGCAGGGCGAAGGTCGGTCCGGTGCACACGTGGTACGGATTGCGGCTCTTGCGCAGCCCATCGGTCTTGGCGATCGTGGCCTCGGTCGAGCTCGCCCTGGCCCCTTCGAGGTCGAACACCTCGTCCAGCCGCTTGGCCGCGGCGACCTGGGCGGCGGTGACGGGCGGCAGCTCGACGAACTTCTTCATCCCGATCGTGACCAGGTAGTCCGTCACGTGGTGCCACCGGGCCAGCGCCTCGAGGTGCTCGCGGCAGGCCACCATGTCGGCGTCGAGCCGCTGGATGATCTCGCCGTCGGCCGCCTTGGCGCCGGTGTTGACCGCGTTGGAGATGCCCCAGCCGTCGCGGACCCGTACGAGACGGGTGTTGACCGGGCGCAGCTCCGGCAGCCGGATCGGCGGCCTGCTGCCGTCGTCGACGACCAGCACCTCCATGAGGTGCTCCGGATACGTCTGTACGGACAGTGCGGCCAGCGTCAGATCGAGCTTGTCCTGCCCGCCGTGCGCGGGTATCACCACGCTCAAGGAAAGTGCGGGTGACCAGGCGCCGAGCTGCGGTGCCGCCACTGGTGAATAGTCGTTCTGCCTCAGAGCAGGACGCGCGTTCATGGTCGTGACCCCCTGCCGAGACCTTATCGGGAGATGCTGAGAATTTCCTGAATAGTGCCCCTGTCCAATGGACGAGTCCGACCCGTGGACACGGCTCAGCGACGGTCTCCCGCACCCCGTACACTCGGTGCCCAACAGCGCAGGTAGGGAGTCATCATGAGCAGGTCGTGGCGTGGCCTCATCGAGGAGTACCGCGAGCGTCTTCCGGTCACCGCGAAGACGCCGGTCATCACGCTGCTCGAGGGCGGCACGCCGCTGGTGCCCGCGCACCGCGTCTCGGCCCTCACGGGGTGTGACGTCTACCTGAAGGTGGAGGGGGCCAACCCGACGGGCAGCTTCAAGGACCGCGGGATGACGATGGCCATCAGCAAGGCGGTGGAAGAGGGGGCCAAGGCGGTCATCTGCGCCTCCACCGGCAACACCTCGGCCTCGGCGGCGGCCTACGCCGTGCGCGCCGGGCTCACCTGCGCCGTGCTGGTGCCGCGGGGGAAGATCGCCATGGGCAAGCTGGCCCAGGCGCTCGTGCACGGGGCCACGCTGCTGCAGGTCGAGGGGTCGTTCGACGACTGCCTGGAGATGACCCGCAAGCTGTCGTCCAGCTATCCCATCGCGCTGGTCAACTCGGTCAACCCGTTCCGGCTGCAGGGGCAGAAGACGGCGGCGTTCGAGATCGTCGACACGCTCGGCGACGCCCCCGACATCCACTGCATCCCGGTGGGCAACGCGGGCAACATCTCGGCCTACTGGATGGGCTACCAGGAATACTTCGACGACGGGGTCGCCACCAGGCGGCCGCGCATGTTCGGCTTCCAGGCCAGCGGCTCGGCGCCGATCGTCGAGGGCGCGCCCGTCGCCCATCCGCACACGATCGCCACCGCGATCCGCATCGGCAACCCGGCCTCGTGGTCGCTGGCCACCGCGGCCCGCGACGATTCCGGCGGGACCATCCAGGCGGTGACCGACCGGCAGATCGCGGCGGCGTACAAGCTGCTGGCGCAGGAGGAGGGCGTGTTCGTCGAGCTCGCCTCGGCCGCCAGCGTCGCGGGCTTGCTGCAGGCCCACGCGCAGGGCATGGTGGAGCCGGGGCAGCGCATCGTCTGCACGGTCACGGGCAACGGACTGAAGGACCCCGACTGGGCCATCTCGGGGGCTCCGGCGCCGGTGGTCATCCCCATCGACGTCCACGCCGCCGCGGCGGCGCTCAACCTCGCCTGACGGGGGCGCACGGGGGAGTGACGAGAGAAAAGTGAACGCATGAGGACCGTTGACATCCGCGTGCCCGCCACTTCGGCGAACCTGGGCCCCGGATACGACGCGCTGGGGCTGGCGCTGAACCTGCACGACGAGGTCAGGGCCACGCTCAGCGACGAGCGCGGCGTCCACGTCACCGTGGCAGGCGAGGGCGCGGGGGAGGTGGATCTAGGCGAGGGGCATCTGGTCGTCAAGGCGATGCGCGCGGCGTTCGGCCGCATGGGGGTGCCCCAGCCGGAGGGGATACGCCTGCACTGCCACAACCGGATCCCGCACGCGCGCGGGCTCGGATCCTCATCGGCCGCCGTGTGCGCGGGCATTCTCGCCGCGCGCGCCCTGGCCGATGGTGAGCTCTCCGACGACGACGTCTACGCGCTGGCCACCGAGATGGAGGGTCATCCGGACAACGTGGCGCCCTGCCTGGCCGGCGGGCTGACCGTGGCCTGGTTCGACCACGCCGGGGTTGCGCGTATGGTGAAACTGGCTGCCGACCAGCGCGTCCGTCCAGTCGTCGTCGTTCCGTCGACGCGGCTGTCCACGGAGGCCGCACGGGGGCTCCTGCCGAAGGACGTGCCCCACGAGGACGCCTCCTTCAACGCCGGCCGGGCCGCGCTGCTGATCGCCGCGCTGACCCAGCGGCCGGAGCCGGAGCTTCTGCTGGCCGCCACGGAAGACCGCCTTCACCAGCACTACCGCGCGCCTGCCATGCGGCAGAGCGCGGATCTGGTAGAACGTCTCCGTGCAGTGGGCGTGCCCGCGGTCGTTTCGGGAGCGGGTCCCACGGTTCTTGCGTTTTCGACCTCGGATACGCAGGATTTGATCGCGCCAGAAGTGGGTAATGACTGGCACATCCAGCAAATGGACGTCGACCCGGTTGGGGCGGACGTTCAGTTCCCCGAGACACGCTGATACCTCTTTAGACCTTCAGGGAATAGCCGTGTGCGCTGGTGATGTTAGGCTGATAGCCGCACCAGATGCCCCCTTGGTGGGTGCGTGCTTGTCAGCCATACATCGCTGCATCATGCTTCACGTCGCGAGGCGGAAGCAGCGCGGCTGTCTCCCCGGAATCCGTTGCCTCCGGTTGGCCCACACCCGGTTGGCTCAACGTGAGGTGGCGACGACGGGGATCTGCGCGTTCGAATCATCTCGACATCTGGTTGGCGACAGCAATCTGGGGGGTGTCAGCCACGCGCCAAGGGCCATCGGCGGCGTGGACGAACCCCTCCCCAAGAGTGGCGGCTGTCTGAGACGACAGCCGAAGATCGCAGAGTGCACCCCGACCCGGTCTGTCCCGCCGGATCGCAAGCACCTCCGGGACGCCCGGGAGAACGAAACCGGCGCCCGACCCCTGGGAAGGACCTTTTAGTTGAGCGACACCACCGAACTCCTCTCCGACGCATCAGGCGCTGAGCCGGCGTCCGGCGACACCCCCACCCGCGCAGCGGCCAAGCCGCGTGCGCGTCGCTCCGGCACCGGCCTGTCCGCCAAGGTGCTGCCCGAGCTGCAGAAGATGGCCGCGGAGCTGGGCATCAGCGGGACCGGGCGCATGCGGAAGAGCCAGCTGATCGCGGCCATCCAGGAGAAGCAGGGTGGCGGTTCCGGAGACGCCGCAGCGACCGCCGCACCCGCGGCTGAGGCGCCCGCCCCGGCTTCGACGGAGGCGGCCCCCGCGACGGAGCGGCCCACCCGTGCACGCAGGGAACGTTCCCGCTCCAAGCCCGCCGAGGACTCCGCTCCGCAGCCCGCCGCCGCGGCCCCGGCGGCCGCCGCCGAGCCCGTGGCCGTCGCGCCCGAGCCGGTCGCGGCCCCGGTCGAGACCGTGGTGGAGCAGCAGGCGCAGCCGGTCGAGGCCGGTCAGAGCGACACGCGCTCCGAGCGCGGCGAGAGCCGGCGCGAGCGCCGCAGCCGCGGCGAGCGTCGTGAGCGTGGCGACCGCGGCGACCGTTCCGGCGACCGTGACCGTTCCGGCGACCGCGGTGAGGGCGGTCGCTCCGAGAGCCGTGACGGCGGGCGCGACAGCGGCCGCGACGGCCGCGACGGTCGTGACGGCGGCCGTGACCGCGGCGAGCAGCGCGACCGCACCGCCGCCGACGCGGGCAGCCGTGGCGACCAGCGCGGTGACCGCGGTGACCAGCGCGGTGACCAGCGTGGCGACCAGCGTGGCGACCAGCGCGGGGGCGACGACGACGACCGCGGCGGGCGCAGCCGCAGGGGCCGCTTCAGGGAGCGCAACCGTGGCCGTGGCCGCGACCGCTTCGACAGCAGCGAGCCCGTCATCGGCGACGACGACGTGCTCATCCCGATCGCCGGCATCCTCGACATCCTCGACAACTACGCGTTCGTCAGGACCAGCGGCTACCTGCCGGGCAGCAACGACGTCTACGTCTCGCTGGCCCAGATCCGCCGCAACGGCCTGCGCAAGGGCGACGTCATCACCGGCGCCGTCCGCCAGCCGCGCGACGGCGAGCGGCGCGAGAAGTTCAACGCCCTGGTCCGCCTCGACACCGTCAACGGCATGGACCCGGAGCAGGCCCGCAGCCGGCCCGACTTCAACAAGCTGACGCCGCTCTACCCGCAGGAGCGCCTGCGCCTCGAGACCGAGCCGAACATCCTCACCACGCGGATCATCGACCTCGTCTCGCCGATCGGCAAGGGCCAGCGCGGTCTCATCGTCTCGCCGCCCAAGGCCGGCAAGACGATGGTGCTGCAGGCCATCGCCAACGCGCTCACCCGCAACAACCCCGAGTGCCACCTGATGGTCGTGCTCGTGGACGAGCGGCCCGAAGAGGTCACCGACATGCAGCGGTCGGTCAAGGGCGAGGTCATCCACTCGACCTTCGACCGTCCGGCCGAAGACCACACCACCGTTGCCGAGCTCGCCATCGAGCGCGCCAAGCGCCTGGTGGAGCTGGGTCACGACGTGGTCGTGCTGCTCGACTCGATCACCCGCCTCGGCCGCGCCTACAACCTGGCGGCCCCGGCCTCCGGGCGCATCCTGTCGGGTGGTGTCGACTCCACGGCGCTCTACCCGCCGAAGCGGTTCTTCGGCGCCGCCCGCAACATCGAGAACGGCGGCTCGCTGACGATCCTCGCCACGGCCCTGGTCGAGACCGGGTCCAAGATGGACGAGGTCATCTTCGAGGAGTTCAAGGGCACCGGCAACATGGAGCTCAAGCTCAACCGCTCCCTGGCCGACAAGCGGATCTTCCCCGCGGTGGACGTCGACGCGTCCAGCACCCGTAAGGAAGAGATCCTCATGGGCAAGGACGAGCTCCAGATCGTCTGGAAGCTGCGTCGCGTGCTGCACGCGCTCGACATGCAGCAGGCGCTCGAACTGCTCCTGGAGAAGATGAAGGAGACCAAGTCCAACGCGGAGTTCCTCCTTCAGGTCCAGAAGACCACGGTGAGCAACGACCGCGACTAGCGTCCGCGTTTCACCGAAGGGGCGGTGGGGGTCTTCCCCGCCGCCCCTTTCGTGTGCGGGCCTGGCACTGGGGCTAGCCCTACCCCGGTGACGGGAGTCATCCGTATTCACCGCGAGGGCCCTTCGCGTGCAGTCTGAACTACATGCGTTCTGTGGCGTTGAAGGACCGCGTCCCGCTCGGGCCCAAGGGGCCGCTGGGCGTCCTGGTCGACCCGATGACCTGGCGGGCGGCCCCCTACCTGCTCGTCACCGGCATCGTCGGGCTGGGCTGGTTCATGGTGCTGAGCATCACGATCCCGGCCTCGCTCACGCTGTCGATCGTCTGGGTGGGCGTGCCGCTCATCATGGCCACCGTGCTGATGTGGCGCGGCGGGGCCATGCTGGAACGCCGGCTGCTGCACGCGGCGTTCGGCGTCAGGATCGCCGACCCGTACCGGCCGAGGCCCGAGCGCGGCGTCGGCGCGCACCTGCGCTGGCTGCTGTCCGACCCCGCCACCTGGCAGGACCTGGGTTATCTGCTGATGCTGCTCCCGCTCGGCGCGGTCGAGGTGGCGTTGTCGTTCGGGCTGTGGTTCGCCTCGATCACGTTCCTCGTGCAACCGCTGCTGTACCTCGTGTACGCGACCGGCGGCGGCTACAGCGACCTGATGGTCGGCGACTGGGCGCCGGGGGCCTGGATCGCCGCGCTGTTCGGCGGCCTGCTCCTCGTGCTGACGGCCTACCTCGTCCGCGGCATGGCCTGGCTGCACGGCACCCTCGCCACGGTGCTGCTCGGCGGCAACGAGGAGGAACGGCTGCGCGCCAGCAGGGCCAGAGGGATCGACGCCGCCGAGGCCGAGCGGCGCAGGATCGAACGCGACCTGCACGACGGCGCCCAGCAGCGGCTGCTGTCGGTCGCGGTGGACCTGGGACGGGCCCAGGCGAAGTTCGACAGCGAGCCCGACGAGGTCAGGATGCTCATCGCCCAGGCGCACGCGGGCACCAAGGCGGCCATCGCCGAGCTGCGCAACCTGGCCAGAGGCATCCACCCGGCCATCCTCAGCGACCGCGGCCTCGACGCCGCCCTGTCGGGGCTGGCCGCGCGGGCGCCCATCCGGGTGGACGTGTCGGTCGAACTGGACGAACGGCCGCCGCCCGCGGTCGAGAGCATCGCGTACTTCATCGTGGCCGAGACGCTGGCCAACATGGCCAAGCACTCCGGCGCCACCGAGGCGTCCGTCACCCTGATCAGGGACTACCGCGGCGTGGTCGTGGACGTCTGGGACAACGGCATCGGCGGCGCGCTCCTCAGCCCGGGCGGGGGCCTGTCCGGGCTGGCCGACAGGGCCGCCACCATCGACGGGGTGATGGTCGTGCACAGCCCGGTGGGCGGCCCGACCCTGATCCGCGCGGAGCTGCCCTGCGAGTGGTAGCCGGGCCCGGGGCGGACGGAGGTGGACAGCCTGCCGTCGTCCCCTGTAGTCATGGGGCCATGCGCGTGGTCATCGCCGAGGACTCCGTACTGCTGCGCGAGGGGCTCGCGCGCCTGCTCGCCGACGGCGGCATCGAGACGGTGGCGAGCGTCTCCGACGGGCCCGCGCTGGTGACGGCGGTGCTGCGACACGAGCCCGACCTGGCGATCGTCGACGTCCGCATGCCGCCGAGCCACACCGACGAGGGGCTGCGGGCGGCGCTGCAGGTGCGCGCCGCCAGGCCGGACTTCCCGATCCTCGTGCTGTCGCAGTACGTCGAGGAGCGTTACGCCGGCGAGCTCATCGGCAGGGCCGTCGGTTACCTGCTTAAGGAGCGGGTCGCCGACGTGGCCGAGTTCCTGGAGGCGGTGCGTCAGGTGGCCTCCGGCGGGACCGTCATCGACCCCGAGGTGGTCGTGCAGTTACTGAGCCGGCAGCGGCGCGGCGCTCCGCTCGACTCGCTGTCGCCCCGCGAGCGCGAGGTGCTGGCGCTGATGGCGGAGGGCCGCTCCAACACCGCCATCGCCGCCCGGCTGGTCGTCACGGAGGGCGCGGTGGAGAAGCACATCTCCGGAATTTTCACCAAGCTGGCGCTGGGGCCGGCGCCCGAGGACCACCGGCGGGTGCTCGCCGTGCTGACGTACCTGGGTCGCTGAAAGGGCTGGTGTCACCCCGGCGCCGGGCCGCGAGGGAATGCCGGATGGCCTGGGATGGTTGCACGATCTGGCACACTGGTAGCTGACCATTTTGCGGTTCCGGTTCCCGCCACGCGTGAAGGCGACCCGGCGGCCGCACCCCGAAAGGACAGCGATGAAGCGCGACATCCACCCCGACTACAACGTGACGCAGGTGTCCTGCTCCTGCGGTAACACGTTCACCACCCGCAGCACCGCGAAGAACGGCGTGATCCACGCCGACGTGTGCTCCGCCTGCCACCCGTTCTACACGGGCAAGCAGAAGATCCTCGACACCGGCGGCCGGGTGGCCCGCTTCGAGAAGCGCTTCGGCAAGAAGGCCACGGGCAAGTAGCTCCACCCACGCCGGCCCGGACGCACCGCGTGCGCCGGGTCGGCGTTGTTGGTGAAACGGCCACACTCCACGAAAAGGGACCACGGTGAATCTCGACGAGTTGCTCAAGGAGTATTCCGAGCTGGAGTTGAAGCTCGCCGATCCCGCCGTGCACGCCGACCAGAACAAGGCACGCACCCTAGGCCGGCGCTACTCGCAGCTGACGCCGATCGTCGGCACCTACCGTGAGCTCGAATCGTCCCGCGAGGACCTGACGGCCGCCAAGGAGCTGGCCGGCGAGGACGAGGGGTTCGCCGCCGAGGCCGCCGAGATCGAGGAGCGCATCCCGCAGCTGGAGGAGAAGCTCCGGCACCTGCTCATCCCGCGCGATCCCAACGATGACAAGGACATCATCATGGAGATCAAGGCGGGCGAGGGCGGCGAGGAGTCCGCGCTGTTCGCCGGCGACCTGCTGCGCATGTACCTGCGTTACGCCGAACGGCTCGGCTGGAAGACCGAGGTCATCGACAGCCAGCCCTCCGACCTGGGCGGCTACAAAGACGTCACGGTCGGCATCCGGGCCAAGGGCGACGAGGGCGTGTGGTCCAGGCTCAAGTACGAAGGCGGGGTCCACCGCGTGCAGCGGGTGCCCGTCACCGAGTCGCAGGGCCGCATCCACACCAGCGCCGCCGGCGTGCTCGTCTACCCGGAGGCGGAGGAGGTCGACGTCCAGATCGACGCCAACGACCTGCGCATCGACGTCTACCGCTCCAGCGGCCCCGGCGGCCAGAGCGTCAACACCACCGACTCCGCGGTCCGCATCACCCACCTGCCCACCGGCGTGGTCGTCTCCTGCCAGAACGAGAAGAGCCAGCTCCAGAACAAGGAGTCGGCGCTGCGCATCCTGCGCGCCCGGCTGCTGGCCATCGCCCAGGAGCAGGCCGAGGCCGCGGCCCAGGCCGAGCGCAAGTCGCAGGTACGCACCGTCGACCGCTCCGAGCGGGTCCGCACCTACAACTTCCCGGAAAACCGCATCTCCGACCACCGCGTCGGCTTCAAGGCGTATAACCTCGACCAGGTTCTCGACGGTGAGCTCAACGCCGTCACCCAAGCCCTCATCGACGCCGAGATGGCGGAGAAGCTCGCACAACACTCATGACATTTCTGCTGGACGAGATCGCGCTCGCCACCGCCCGGCTGGCCGAGGCAGGTGTGCCTTCACCGCGCACCGACGCGGAAGAGATCGCGGCATTCGTCCACGGCGTGCGCAGGAGTGAGCTGCACACCGTCAGGGACTCCGAGTTCGACGCGCTGTTCTGGGAGGGCGTCGCCCGGCGCGAGGCCCGCGAGCCGCTGCAGCACATCACCGGCCACGCCTACTTCCGCTATCTGGAGCTCGCGGTCGGGCCCGGCGTGTTCGTGCCCAGGCCGGAGACCGAGGTGATGGCCGGATGGGCCATCGAGACGCTGCGGGAGATGGACGTCACCGCCCCGCTCGTCGTCGATCTCGGCACCGGGTCGGGCGCCATCGCGCTGTCGATCGCCCAGGAGGTGGCGCTGGCCGAGGTCCACGCCGTCGAGGTCGATCCCGGGGCCTACACCTGGGCCAAGCGCAACATCTCCGAGCACGGCCAGGGCCGTACCCACCTGCATCCGGAAGACCTCGCCGAGGCGCTGCCCGAGCTCAACGGCAAGGTCGACCTGGTCATCTCCAACCCGCCCTACATCCCGCCCGGCGCGATCCCGCGTGATCCCGAGGTGCGCGACTACGACCCGTCCCGCGCCCTGTTCGGCTCGGGCGACGACGGGCTCGGCGAGGTCCGCGCGGTCGAGCGCACCGCGCGCCGGCTGCTGCGCCCCGGCGGCTGGGTGGCCGTCGAACACGCCGACGAGCAGGGCCGGGCCGTCTATCTGACCTTCCCAGAGGACAACGGATGGCGTGACGTACGCCTGCGCCAGGACCTCACGAGAAGAGACCGCTTCGTCACGGCCAGGCTGGGCCAGGACTAGGATTCACGCCAGCGGCGCGGCCCCCTCCTGACCAGCAGGAAGCCCGGCGACCGTACCAGGAGGAAGGAGGAGGCCTCGCGAACGCCGCTCCCCGCCGAGCGGAGCGAGGCGATGAGATCGTGGGACGACGTTTTGACTGCTCCAACGCCGAGCAACGGACCGAGGGCCTGACGGAGGCGGCGGCCGCCGTTCGCCGCGGCGAGCTCGTGGTGCTGCCGACCGACACCGTCTACGGCATCGGCGCCGACGCCTTCACCCCCGCCGCCGTCAACTCCCTGCTGGACGCCAAGGGCCGGGGCCGCGACATGCCGCCGCCCGTGCTTGTGGGCACCGTCAGAGCCGCCACAGCGCTCGTGGACGACATGGGGGCGTACGGGCAGGACCTGATCGACGCCTTCTGGCCCGGGCCGCTCACGCTCGTCTGCAAGGCCAACAGGGCCCTTTCCTGGGACCTGGGCGACACCAAGGGCACGGTGGCCGTACGCATGCCGCTGCATCCGGTGGCGCTCGACCTGCTCAAGGAGACCGGGCCGATGGCCGTCTCCAGCGCCAACCGCTCCGGTTCGCCCGCCGCCACCACCGCGGAGGAGGCCGAGGAGCAACTCGGCGAGGCGGTCGCGGTCTACCTCGACGCCGGCAAGACCACCGACAACACGCCCTCCACCATCCTCGACCTCACCACGGCCGTGCCCCGGCTGCTGCGTCGCGGGGCCATCCCGGTGGAGAAGCTGCGCGGCATCATCGGCTACGTCGCCACCGACGACTGAGGTATACCCGCTGCTTATTCCGGCCGCTATCGCGCTCGGGCCGACATTACGGTGAGGCCCGGAGCGGCGATACGTCGGGGAGTGGCCCATGGGCAAGTACGACGGCATGGATCCCAAGCTGGTCCGCGAACTGCTGGCCGAGGTGAGACAGGCGGCCACGCGGATGCGCGAGGTCGAGGACCGCGTCAGGGGCGCCATGCGCACCGCTGGGCTGCCCACCCAGACCACGCACCGTCCCGTCCAGATCGCCGAACGGATCGACGTGATGGTGAAGGACGTCAACGGGCGGTTGGGGGAGCTGGAGAAACGGGTCGACCCCCGCAAGACGGGCACCGGCCCCGACACCCCCCGCCCAGGCGGCCCCGGCACAGGCACCGAAACAAACCCGGACACGAACGGCAAGCCCGGCACCGACGGTAAGACGGGCACGGACGGCAGGGCCGGCACCGACACGGACGGCAAGACCGGTACCGACGGTAAGACGGGTACGGACGGTAAGACCGGTACGGACGGTAGGACCGGCACCGACACGGATGGCAAGACCGGTACCGATGGCAAGACTGGCACCGATACGGACGGCAAGACCGGTAGTGACGGCAGGACCGGCACCGGCACGGACGGGAAGACGGGCACCGGTGCGGACGGGAAGACGGGCACCGGCACGGACGGGAAGACGGGCACCGGTGCGGACGGCAAGCCCGACGCGGATGGCAGAACCGGCACTGACGGCAGACCTGGCAATGACGGCAATACGGGCGCCGATGGGGACACGGGTGCCGACGGAAGAGGCGACTCCGACGGGAAGACCTGCGACGACGACGATGGCGCGAGGGCCGGCCAGGATCGTGGGACGGGTAAGGACACCGGGACGGGGACGGGCACAGGAGTCGGCCAGGGCACGGGAGTCGGCCAGATCGACGACGCGGGTCAGGGCAGGGGCACCGGGCGGGACGACGGAGCAGGTCAGGGAGTAGGCGGCGGTCAGGGCGCGGGATCCGACCAGGGAACGGGAACCGGAACGGGCACCGGCCAGGACGGCGGGACGGGCCAGGGCACGGGCACCGGCCAGGACTGCGAAACCGGCAAGGGCACGGGAACGGGCCAGGGCACAGGAGTCGGTCAGGGCACGGGAGCCGGCCAGGGTGACGGTGCCGGTCAAGGCGGAGGCGTCGGCCGAGGTGACGGCGCCGGCCAGGGTACGGGTGCCGGCCAGGGCGATGGCATGGGCCAGGGCACCGGCATCGGTCAGGGCGACGGCAGCGGTGGGAACGGCCAGGGCACTGGCACCGGTCAGGACGGCGGAACCGGTCAGGACACCGGAACCGGGCGAGATGGTGGCATAGGTCAGGACGGCGACACCGGTGCCGGGCGGGATGGTGGGGTCGGCCAGGGCGGCGACACCGGGCAGGGCACCGGTGGTGAGACCGGTGGCGCTGCGACGGGCACTCCCGTCGGGGACGGCCATGAGGCCACCAAGCCGCAGGTGGTGGTGGTCGACGGGGTCAAGGTGCTGCAGGTGCCGCTCGACCCGCCCACGGCCGCGGCGGTCGAGGACATGCTGGAGAACTCCAGGGACGTCCAACCGGCCGACATGCCGAAGGTCACGGCCGACCGTCCCGACGTCACGAACATCGGCGGGTACGCCAACGACGGCAGCGACGTGGTCTCCGCCGCAGCGAACCCACCGAACCTGGACGCACTGAGAACGGTGATCGAGAACCACCGGGACATAGCGCCGCAGGACATGCCGAGCGTGGAGGTCCCGGCCGGCGAGTACGGCAAGGGCGAGTGGTCGGAACGCACGATCCGCCCGGACGGCCCCGCCGGCTCGATCGACGCCGGCAGACCCCACGCGGGCAGCGAATCAGTGCCCCTTCCCCCAAGAGACACCCCGGCAACAGACACCTCCACCACAGCGAACGTGACCGTGAGCGGCACCCCCACCACGGCGAACACGCCTTACGCCGGCGACTCAACAACCACGTCAACGTCCTACGGCGACGGCTCCACATCTGTGACAACGTCCTACGGCGGGGGCTCCGCGACAGCGGACACGACGACCTACGGTGGCGGTTCCGCATCAGTGGACACGACGACCTATGGCGGCGGTTCCGCACCAGATGACGCCGGCTACGACGGTGGCTCCAGGTCAACGGACGCCTCTTACGGTGGCGGCTCCTCATCGGAGGGAACGGGCTGGCACGGTGGCTCGGCCTCGGGTGACAGCACAGCGTCGGGCGCCTCGGGCACCCCCGCGCCGACCGACGACCCACGCGGCACGGGCACCGACGGCACATGCGAGCCGGGCAAGGACACCACCCCCGACAGTCCGACAGGAGACCGACCAGGCCAGGGCACGGGCGACGCCCAGGGCACCGGCGACCCCGGCACCGGCGAGCGCGGAACGGGTGATCGGGGAACGGGCGATCGAGGCACAGGCGGTCAGGGCACCGGCGACCAGGGCACCGGTGACCGTGGTGCGGGAGGTCAGGGGACCGGCGATCAGGGTGCTGGTGGTCAGGGGACCGGTGACCGGGGCGCTGGTGGTCAAGGGACCGGTGACCACGGTGCCGGTGGTCAGGGCACTGATGATCGAGGAGCGGGCGATCGAGGCGCAGGCGGTCAAGGCACCGGCGACCAGGGCACTGGAGATCGAGGTACCGGTGGTCAGGGGACCGGTGACCACGGTGCCGGTGGTCAGGGCACTGGAGATCGAGGCGCAGGAGGTCAGGGGGCCGGTGGCCAGGGTGCTGGTGGTCAGGGCACAGGTGATCGTGGCACGGGCGGTCAGGATCGGCCCGTCACGATCCCACCGACCAACCCGTCCGTCGATCCCCCCGACGGCTCGACGACCGGCGGCTCAGGAACGCCGACGGAGCCCGACTCCAGGACCGGCGGCGTCCGGGCGGGCGACGGCGCGGCGGTATACGGCATCGGACCGGGCGAAAGAACCGGTGACGGCACGGCCGTGTACGGCACAGTCGCAGGTGAAAGGGCGGGTGACGGTGCGGCGGTGTACGGCATCGGGCCGGGTGAGAAGGCGGATGCCGGGCCGGGCCTGAGAGCGGGTGACAGTACGGCCGCTTACGGCATCGGGCCGGGTGAGAAGCCGGATGCCGGGCCGGGGTTGAGGGCGGGTGATGGTGCGGCGGTGTACGGCATCGGGCCTGGGGAGACGGCCGGGCAGTCGGCCGGGAGTCCCGTTCGGGTGTTGCCGATCGCCTACGACGTGAACCCCGGTCCCGAGACCGCGGCCACCCAGGGCGGCCCATGGGCGAATGACGGCAGTGATGTCGTGTCGGCCGAGGCGGCGCCGCTTGATCTCGATGCGCTCAGGACCGTGATCGAGGATCACCGTGACATCCCGCCCCAGGAGATGCCGTCCGTGCAGATCCCGCCGGGCGAGTACGGCAAGGGCGAGTGGGCCCCCGAGGACATCAGGCCGGACGGTCCGCCGGGTGAGGTCGGTCCGGGCCAGCCGGAGAGGAGTTCGTGATGTACGCCGACCCGCCCGCGCCCCGGGAGAAGGGCCTCGCCGAGGCTCCGCCCGGTGGCCCGCTGGCCGCCCCTCAGTACTTCAATCCCGAATACGAGCGCCTGGTCGTGGCGTGGAAGGCCGTGCTGCCCCAGCTTGACGCGCTCAGAGCGGCCCTCGACAAGGCGTACGGCCTGGCCAGCAGCCCTCAGACGTGGGACGCCCCGGTGGGGGAGCGTTACGTCGAGGAGATGCGCGAGTGGCGGACGAGGTTGTCTCTCTACCGCCATTCGGTGCTCACGGCGATCAGCGACGAAGCGGCCGGTACGCCCCGATGGGTGCCGTCAAAGGCGGACGCACCACACGCCTTTCCGGCCTGAGACACGTCCGCGCGGCCGGAGGGGCGGACCTTCCCCGTATGAGACGCGTCTGCGTGGTCAAGGGGCGGGTCGTCCCCGTATGAGACACGTCCGCGCGGCCGGGGGTGGTGGACCTTCCCCGCCTGGGAGGCGTCCACCCCGCCCGGAAGGCGCTCGCCCGGGCCCGGATGTGCCTGCCCGTCCGAGACGCCGGGACGTGCCTGCCCGTCCTGGGGCGTGTCTGGTCGTCGTGAGACGTGCCTTCCCGGTCAGTGGCTGGCATGAGGGGAGATTTCCGGGCATGACCGGTGTATGGGAGAAACGGACATACGGTCGTACAGTGGGGAAATGGGTACGGAGCCCTACTACGGTCCGGACTTCGGGCTGCTGCGGAAGCGGGATCCCGAGATCGCCCGGATCCTGGTCGACGAGCTCGACCGGGTCCGCGGCGGCATCCAGCTGATCGCGAGCGAGAACTTCACCTCGCCCGCCGTCATGGCCGCCCTGGGTTCCACCCTGACCAACAAGTACGCCGAGGGCTACCCGGGACGGCGCTACTACGGCGGCTGCGAGGTCGTCGACCGCGCGGAGGAACTGGCGATCGAGCGGGCGCGCGAGCTGTTCGGGGCCGAGCACGCCAACGTGCAGCCCCATTCGGGCGCCTCCGCGAACCTGGCCGCCTACGCCGCCCTGCTGCAGCCCGGCGACACGATGCTGGCCATGGCGCTCCCGCACGGCGGTCACCTCACCCACGGCTCGAAGGTGAACTTCTCGGGACGATGGTTCGACGTCGTCTCGTACGGCGTGCGCCGCGACACCGAGCTCATCGACTACGACGAGGTGCGTGACCTGGCCCTGCGCCACCAGCCGAAGCTCATCGTGTGCGGCGCGACCGCGTACCCGAGGCTGATCGACTACTCGGCGTTCCGCGGCATCGCGGACGAGGTGGGGGCGTGGTTGCTGGCCGACGTGGCGCATCCGATCGGGCTGATGGCGGGCGGCGCGATCCCGTCGGCGGTCCCGTACGCGGACGTGGTGACCTTCACCACGCACAAGGCGCTGCGCGGGCCGCGCGGCGGCGCGATCCTGTGCACGGAGGAGCTGTCCGGGCGGATCGACCGGGCGGTGTTCCCGTTCGTGCAGGGCGGGCCGCTGATGCACGTGGTGGCGGCCAAGGCGGTGGCGTTCGGCGAGGCGATGCGGCCGGAGTTCGCCGGCTACGCCAGGCAGGTGATCGTGAACGCGCGGGCGCTGACGGAGGCGCTGGCGGTGCGGGGGATGCGGGCGGTGTCCGGTGGGACGGACACCCATCTGGCGCTGATCGACCTGCGCGGGGCCGGGGTGCCGGGGGCCGAGGCGGAGCGCAGGTGCGCCGCGGCGGGCATCACGCTCAACCGCAACGTGATCCCGTACGATCCCGAGCCGGCGGCCGTCACCTCGGGGATCAGGGTCGGCACCCCGTGCGTGACCACGCAGGGGATGGGGCCCCAAGATCTCAAAGAGGTGGGCGCCCTGGTGGCGCGGGCGGTGCTGGACCCGGCCTGCGCAGGGGAGGTGAGGGCAAGGGTGGCGGCGCTTCTCGCCATCCATCAGCCATATCTGAGCGAATTTTAAGCGGGTCTGTGTCGTTTTCCGGTCACAGTCGGCCGGAGCATCCGGGAAACTAGGTACGTGCGCGAATACCTCTTCATGGCGCTCATCTCAGCAGCGGTGACCTATCTCCTGGTCCCGTTGGTGCGTCGCTTCGCCATCCGTATCGGCGCCATGCCCGAGGTTCGCGAGCGCGACGTGCACACCACGCCGACGCCCAGGCTCGGCGGGCTGGCGATGTACGGCGGGCTGGTGGTGGGCCTGCTGACGGCCGGCCAGCTCACCCATACCGGCCAGGCGCTGGCCCAGTCCGAGGCCAACGCGGTCACGGCGCTCATCGTCGCGGGCGGCCTGATCACGGTGACCGGGTTCCTCGACGACTGGTGGGGCATGGACGCCTTCATCAAGCTCGGGGGCCAGATCGCGGCGGCCGGGGTGCTGGTCTCCTTCGACCTGCGCCTGCTCTACATCCCGCTGCCGAAGGACTGGGGCGGCTCGACCAGCCTCGACTACACGCTCAGCACGATCATCACGATCCTGGTCGTGGTGGTCACCATCAACGCGGTCAACTTCGTCGACGGCCTCGACGGGCTCGCGGCCGGGATCGTCTGCATCGCGGCCATGGCCACCTGGGCCTATTCGATCTTCCTGGCGCAGAGCATGAGCGTCGGCAACATCACCACGACCGCCGCCATCGCCGCCGTGCTGATCGGCACCTGCCTGGGCTTCCTGCCGCACAACTTCCATCCGGCGAAGATCTTCATGGGCGACACCGGCGCGATGCTGATCGGCCTCGTGCTGGCCTCCTCGATCGTCACCGTGACCCCGCTCGACCCGGCGGCCATCGAGGACATGAACAAGGTCCCGGTGCTGCTGCCGCTGATGCTGCCGGCCGCGGTGCTGGTGCTGCCGCTGATCGACCTGATCACCGCCGTGGTGCGGCGCACCTCGCAGGGCCTGTCGCCGTTCGCGCCCGACCGCGGTCACCTGCACCACCGGCTGCTCGACATCGGCCACTCGATGCGCCAGTCGGTGCTGATCATGTACGCGTGGGCGTTCCTGTTCGCCTTCGGCGTGGTGCTGATGTCCCGCCAGGGTGTGCCGGTGCTGATGTTCCCGGTGGTCATCATCCTCGCCGTGGCCGTGCTGGTCCTGATGGCGGCCCCGCGCTGGCGGGGCAGGGGCGGCTCCCACTCCGCGCCGAGAGGCAAGCACCCTGAAGACGACGACGGCCCGCCGACCGGGCCGATGCCGCCGATCCTGCCGGAGCCGCAGGTCAGACGGCAGCCGCCGCCCGCGGAGGGCGGCCCGTCCGCGCAGCGCGCGACGGCCGACGGCAATCCGGTCATTCCCGTCTTCCCGAGCCGTTCTTGATCGCGAACTAGAAACGGCAGGTAAAAGCGGTCTTCCGTGAGCTTGTGATATCTTTCACGAGCAAGGACTCCAGACGTACCGGTTCTGGGGGTAGCAAACGCTCGCTTGATAACTTGCTGATGGAGCTGTGATGCAGGCCAACGACGTGCGCGTACTCAAGAGCGCCGCGATCCCGACCCTGGCGGTCGGAGTGGTCGCCGTGGTCGTGGCGCTGCTGGCGGCAGGTGGCAAGGGGGCGCTCGGCGCCGGCATCGGCGCCCTGCTCGTCGGGATCTTCTTCAGCATCAGCGTGGTCGCGGTGTCGTACGCCGCCCGCGTCTCCCCGCAGATGATGGCGATCGCCGCGATGCTCAGTTATCTCGTCAAGGTCGTCGTCATCATGCTCGTGCTGACCGCCTTCGGCGACACCACGGCCTGGAACTCCCGGGCCTTCGCCTGGACGGTCGTCGTCTGCACGCTGGTGTGGACCGGCTTCGAGGTGCGCGCTTTCATCAAGACGAAGATGCTTTACGTCGACCCCGAGGCCCGGGTCCCCGGTAAGGGCGACTCATGAGGCCGACTCCCGGACGGGGTCCGATATGACTAGTCCTCCACTCGCCTGCTATCGTCGGGGCCGCGATGAGCGCACAGGAACGCCGACCGGAAGAAGACGGTCGCGACTTCGCCGACGCCATGTGGTCAGTCCCCAGCTATCTGCTCGCAGGGATGGCTTTCTACGGCGGTCTCGGCTGGTTGCTGGACCGCTGGTTGGACATGTCCGCGTTCTTCCCCATAGGCGTCGTCCTGGGGGTCGTGCTCGGTGGCTATCTGGCCTACCGGAAGTCCGGTCGCTAGCCCGACGCAGCGATCGCTTCGCTGAGGAAACCCTTGTGAATCACTACGACGTTGAAGGGAACGCCGCGTGAACGCGCTGACGGTCCTCGCTCCACCAGCCGACCAGTTCGGGGCGCCTACGCCTGAAGAGCTGTTCAACCTGCCGCCCATCATTCCCGGGGTCGAATGGTTCACCAAGCCGGTCCTGCTCGCGCTGCTCAGCGCGGTGTTCGTGATCGGCATCTGCTGGGCCGCCTTCGCCAACCCCAAGGTCGTGCCGAGGGGTGTGCAGAACGTCGTCGAGTACGGCTACATGTTCGTCCGCGACCAGGTCGCCCGCCCCTTCCTGGGGAAGGACGCCGACCGGTGGATGGGCCTGCTGGTGACGCTGTTCTTCATGGTCCTGGTCTGGAACCTCATGGGCGTCGTCCCGATCCTGCAGTTCCCGGTGGCCTCGCACATCGCCTTCCCCGCCGTGCTGGCGCTGTCGATCTACGTGCTCAAGGTCTACCTCGGCATGAAGCACCAGGGCGCCTGGGGCTACTTCAAGAACATGATGTTCCCCCCCGGGCTGCCGAAGCCGATCTACCTGCTGCTGTCGCCGATCGAGTTCCTGTCGAACCTGATCATCGCGCCGTTCACGCACGCGGTCCGACTCTTCGCCAACATGTTCGCCGGCCACATGCTGCTGGCGTTCTTCAGCATGGTCGGCTTCTGGTTCCTGTTCGAAAAGCTCTCGCCGCTGGGCGCCCCGATCGGTGTCGTCGGCGTGGTGATGACCATCATCCTCACGGGTTTCGAGATGTTCATCCAGTTCCTGCAGGCATTCCTGTTCGCGATGCTGGCCGCGATGTACATCGGCGGCTCGCTGCACGCAGAGCACTGAGATCCACATACCGGAATATCCATGACCGGTGACACCGAGTCGCCGGCCGTTCAGTAAAGGAATAACAGCAATGAGCATTCTCGCTGAGGTCTCCGGCAACGTCACCGCCATCGGTTACGGTCTCGCCGCCATCGGCCCCGGCATCGGCGTCGGCATCATCTTCGGTCAGGGCGTGCAGGCCATCGCCCGCCAGCCGGAGGCTTACGGTCTGATCCGCCAGAACATGCTCCTCGGCTTCGTCCTCACCGAGGCCCTCGCCCTGATCGGTCTCGTCGCGCCGTTCATCTTCCAGGGCATCTGATAGACCGCCCTTCTGACGAAAGGCTGCACTCATGACATCCATGGCAGCTAGGCTTCTCGCCGCGCCGGAGGAGCACTCGAGCAACCCGCTCATCCCGCACACGTACGAGCTCGTCGTCGGTATCTTCGCGTTCGCCGTCGTCTTCTTCGTCGTCGGCCGGATGCTCATCCCGCGGATCCAGAAGACGCTGGCCGAGCGCACCGACGCCATCGAAGGCGGCATCAAGCGGGCGGAGGAGGCGCAGGCGGAGGCTCAGGCCCTGCAGAAGCGCTACACCGAGCAGCTCGAAGAGGCCCGTCGCGACGCCGCCAGGCTGCGCGAGGAGGCTCGCGAGCAGGCCGCGCAGATCAAGGCCGAGCTGCGCGAGGAGGCCCAGGCCGAGGCGCGCCGCCTCGTCGAGGCCGCGCACGCGCAGATCGAGGCGGACCGCCAGGCGGCCTTCGCCCAGCTCCGCACGGAGATCGGCCGCCTGTCGACCGACCTCGCCGGCCGCATCGTCGGCGAGTCCCTTGAGGACGAGGCCCGCCAGAGCCGCATCGTCGACAGGTTCCTCGACGAGCTGGAGAGCCCGAACGCGCAGGCGGTGCGCTGATGCGCGGTCTGAGCAGGGCCTCGCTGGCCGAAGTCGAAGAGCGGTTCAACGCGGTCGCCGGCAGTGCCGACCTCGGTGCGCTCTCCGACGAGCTGTTCGCGGTCGCGGATCTGCTCGACCGCGAGCACGGCCTGCGCCGCGCCCTGTCCGACCCGGCCAGGGCGGCCGAGCAGAAGGCGCGCGTCGTCCACAACCTGCTCGACGGCAAGGTCGGCGCGGCGGCCCTGGCCACCACCGAGGCCGCGGTCTCGGCGAAGTGGTCGCGGGCCGGTGACCTGGCCGACGTGCTCGAACGGCTCGGTGTCGTGGCCGCCGCGGCGGAGGCCGAGGGCCAGGGCAGGCTCGACGAGGTGGAGGACGAGCTCTTCCGCTTCGGCCGCATCGTCGCCGGCAACCCCGGACTGCGTCGCGCGCTCGCCGACGCGGCCGCCCCCGAGGAGGGCAAGCGCGAACTGCTGCGCGGCCTGCTCGAGGGCAAGGTGGCCCAGTCCAGCCTGCGTCTCATCGCGCAGCTGGTTGTGCACCCGCGCGGGCGTAGCCTGGAGACAGGCCTGGAAGAGGTCGGCCAGCTCGTGGCCCAGCAGCGCCAGCGCCTCGTGGCGGTGGTGCGCAGTGCGGTCGAGCTGAGCGAGGCGCAGAAGACGCGCCTGGTGACGTGGCTGAGCACCTCTTACGGGCGTGACGTGCACCTGAACGTCGAGGTGGACAAGCGAGTGCTCGGTGGATTCTCGGTCCGCATCGGCGACGAGATCATCGACACCACCATTGTGGGACGAATCGAAGAAGTCCGCCGCCGGTTGGCCGGCTAGGCGAAGAGGGAGACAGAGTAGAGATGGCGGAGCTTACGATCCGGCCGGACGAGATCCGGGACGCGCTTGAGCGCTTCGTCCAGGCGTACGAACCGGAAGGCGCCGCGCGCGAGGAGATCGGGACCGTCGTCGACGCCGGCGACGGTATCGCCCATGTCTCCGGCCTTCCCTCGGCGATGGCGAACGAGCTGTTGGAGTTCGAGAACGGTACGCGCGGCCTGGCACTCAACCTCGACACCCGCGAGATCGGTGTCGTCGTCCTGGGTGAGTTCAGCGGTATCGAGGAGGGCCAGACGGTCCGCAGGACGGGCGAGGTCCTGTCCGTGCCCGTCGGCGACAACTTCCTCGGCCGCGTGGTCGACCCCCTGGGCAACCCGCTCGACGGCAAGGGCGCCATCGAGGCCGAGGCCACTCGTGCCCTCGAGCTTCAGGCCCCCACGGTCGTCCAGCGCCAGCCCGTGAAGGAGTCGCTGGCCACGGGCATCAAGGCGATCGACGCCATGACGGCGATCGGCCGCGGTCAGCGTCAGCTGATCATCGGCGACCGCGGCACCGGCAAGACCGCGATCGCCGTGGACACCATCCTCAACCAGCGCGAGAACTGGGCCTCAGGCGACCCCGCCAAGCAGGTCCGCTGCGTCTACGTCGCGGTCGGCCAGAAGGGCTCGACCGTCGCGCAGGTGCGCGCCCGCCTGGAGGAGGCCGGCGCGATGGAATACACCACCATCGTCGCCGCGCCCGCGTCCGAGGCCGCGGGCTTCAAGTACATCGCCCCCTACGCCGGCTCGGCCATCGGTCAGCACTGGATGTATCAGGGCAAGCACGTCCTGATCGTCTTCGACGACCTGACCAAGCAGGCGGACGCCTACCGCGCCGTCTCGCTGCTGCTGCGCCGCCCGCCGGGCCGTGAGGCCTTCCCCGGCGACGTCTTCTACCTCCACTCCCGGCTGCTGGAGCGCTGCGCCAAGCTCTCCGACGACATGGGCGGTGGCTCGATGACCGGTCTGCCGATCATCGAGACCAAGGGCAACGACGTCTCGGCCTTCATTCCGACCAACGTCATCTCCATCACCGACGGCCAGGTCTTCCTCGAGACCGACCTGTTCAACGCCGGTGTGCGCCCGGCCATCAACGTCGGTGTCTCGGTGTCCCGAGTCGGTGGTTCCGCCCAGGCCAAGGCCATGCGGAAGGTCGCGGGCACGCTGCGTCTGTCGCTGTCGCAGTACCGCGACCTCGAAGCGTTCGCCTCCTTCGCCTCCGACCTGGACGCCGCCTCCAAGGCTCAGCTGGAGCGCGGTCAGCGGCTGGTCGAGCTGCTCAAGCAGGCCCAGTACAGCCCGTTCTCGCTGGAGCGCGAGGTGGCCTCGATCTGGGCCGGCACGACGGGCGAGCTGGACGAGGTGCCGATCGAGGACGTCCGCCGCTTCGAGGCCGAGTTCCTGGACTATCTCCAGTCCTCGCACAAGGGCATCTTCGACACCATCCGGGAGACCAGGGAACTGGTCGACGACACGGTGACCGCTCTCAAGGACGCCATCACGGAGTTCAAGAAGGGCTTCACCACCTCCTCGGGTGAGCTGCTGGTCAAGGACGAGCCGGTGGCGCCCCTGGCGGCCGAAGAGGTCGGCCAGGAGAAGATCAAGAAGGTCGTCCGGCCGGCGGAGAAGAAGTAGGACATGGGTGCCCAGCTAAGGCTGCTGCGGCGGCGGATCAACTCGGTCAAGTCGACCGCGAAGATCACGCGCGCCCAGGAGCTCATCGCCTCTTCACGGATCGTGAGGGCGCAGCAGCGGATGCAGGCGGCGTTGCCGTACGAGCGTGAGATCACTCGCGCCGTCACGGGCGTCGTCAGCAACGCCGCGAGCGTCGACCATCCGCTGACCGTGGCGAAGGAGAACCCCGCCAAGGCGGGCGTCCTCATCGTCACCAGCGACAGCGGCTTCTGCGGCGGCTTCAACGCCAACGTGCTGCGCGAGGCCGAGGCCCTGCGCGGGCTGCTGGAGAGCCGCGGTCTCGACGTGGTGCCGTTCGTCACCGGGCGCAAGGGTGTCACCTGGCACACCTTCCGCAACCGGGAGATGGGCGGCAACTGGGTCGGGTTCTCGCGCAAGCCGGCCTACGCCGACGCCAAGGAGATCGCGAACACGCTGATCGACTCGTTCAAGGACGACAACGGCATCGACGAGATCCACATCGTCTCGACCGAGTTCGTCTCGATGCTCACGCAGAACGTCGTGGTCAAGCGGGTCCTGCCGCTGGAGGTCGAGGAGACCGAGGCGTCGGAGTCCACCGGGATCCCGCCGTACTTCGAGTTCGAGCCGACCGCGGGCGACGTGCTGGAGACGCTGCTCCCGCGTTACGTGGAGTCGCGCATCTTCACCGCGCTGCTCCAGTCCGCGGCCTCCGAGGAGGCCGCGCGGCGGCGCGCGATGAAGTCCGCGACCGACAACGCCAACGAGCTGATGCGGGTGCTCACCCAGCAGATGAACCAGGCTCGCCAGGCCGAGATCACCCAGGAAATCAGCGAGATCGTCGGTGGCGCCAACGCGCTGGCTGACGCCGCAGCGGGGAAAGAGTGAAATGACTGCAGAGGCTGTTGAAACTGTAGAAGCCGCCGCGGCCGGCACTGGCCGCGTGGCCCGAGTCACCGGCGCCGTCGTCGACGTGGAGTTCCCCGTCGAGGCGATGCCCGACATCTATAACGCGCTCAAGGTCGAGGTGACCCTCGGCGGCGAGACCAAGGCGCTGACCCTCGAGGTCGCCCAGCACCTGGGTGACAACCTCGTCCGCGCCATCTCCATGCAGCCCACCGACGGCCTGGTCCGCGGCCAGGCGGTCGCCGACACCGGTGCGCCGATCTCGGTCCCGGTCGGCGACGTCGTCAAGGGTCACGTGTGGAACGCGCTGGGCGAGACGCTCGACGTGCCGACCGCGTCGCTGAAGATCGAGGAGCGGTGGGGCATCCACCGTCCGTCCCCGCCCTTCGACCAGCTCGAGTCGCGCACCGAGCTGCTGGTCACCGGCATCAAGGTCATCGACCTGCTCACCCCGTACGTGCAGGGTGGCAAGATCGGCCTGTTCGGCGGCGCCGGCGTCGGCAAGACCGTCCTCATCCAGGAGATGATCCGCCGGGTCGCCCGTAACTTCGGTGGCACCTCGTGCTTCGCCGGTGTGGGCGAGCGCACCCGTGAGGGCAACGACCTCTGGCTGGAGATGGAGGAGGCGGACGTCCTCAAGGACACCGCGCTCGTCTTCGGCCAGATGGACGAGCCGCCGGGCACCCGTCTGCGGGTCGCCCTGTCGGCGCTGACGATGGCGGAGTACTTCCGCGATGTGCAGAAGCAGGACGTGCTGCTGTTCATCGACAACATCTTCCGCTTCACCCAGGCGGGTTCCGAGGTCTCGACCCTGCTCGGCCGCATGCCCTCCGCCGTGGGTTACCAGCCCACGCTGGCCGACGAGATGGGTGTGCTCCAGGAGCGCATCACCTCGACGCGCGGTCACTCGATCACCTCCATGCAGGCGATCTACGTGCCCGCCGACGACATCACCGACCCGGCCCCGCACAACGCGTTCGCGCACCTCGACGCGCAGACCGTGCTGTCGCGGCCGATCTCGGAGAAGGGCATCTACCCGGCGGTGGACCCGCTCGACTCCTCCTCCCGGATCCTCGACCCGCAGATCGTCGGCGAGGAGCACTACCGGGTGGCCCAGGAGACCAAGCGGATCCTGCAGAAGTACCGCGAGCTCCAGGACATCATCGCGATCCTCGGTATCGACGAGCTGTCCGAAGAGGACAAGGTCACCGTGCAGCGGGCCCGCCGCATCGAGCGCTTCCTGTCGCACCCGATGTACGCGGCCGAGGCCTTCACCGGCCAGCCGGGCGAGACCGTGCCGCTGGACGAGACCATCGCCTCGTTCAAGGGCCTGTGCGCGGGTGAGTACGACCACCTGCCCGAGCAGGCGTTCTTCATGGTCGGTGGCATCGAGCAGGCCATCGCCAAGGCCAAGGAACTCGAGGGCCGCTAATCGCCCATGGTGGCGGCGCGGGCTCCGCGGAGCCCGCGCCGTTACCTGATCGGAAAGGAACCTACAAAGGTGGCGAAGCTACGCGTAGGGGTTGTCTCACCCGAGCGTGAGATCTGGTCGGGCGAGGCCGACATGGTGATTGCCAAGACCGTGGACGGCGAGATCGGTATTATGCCGCAACACGCACCTGTTCTCGGCGTCCTCGTCGAGGGCGGCGTGCTGCGCGTGAAGCGGGAAGGCGAGCAGGAGCTGGTCGCCGCGGTGCACGGGGGTTTCATCTCCGTCGCCGACGACGAGGTCTCCGTGCTGGCCGAGGTGGCCGAGCTAGGTTCCGAGGTGGACGTCGCGGCGGCCCGTGACGCTCTCGACCGGGCCCAGGCCTCGATCGAGGCCGACCAGGAGGACGCCGACGCGGCTGTCGAGGCCAAGCGTGCCAGGGCACGCCTGCGCGCGGCGGGCGAAGAGGTTTAATACAGGTAAGTCGGGGCTCAGGGGGGCGGCATGGTAGCGACGGTTGTGATTCTCGTGGTGCTGCTGGCCGCCCTCGTCATGTTGCGCGCGGTCATGCTGACGCGCTCGCGCGGGAGCGTACCCTGTCGCCTGCGCGTAGCGGAGCACGGATGGCAGAGCGGGATAGCCCGCTACGCCGACGGGGAGCTCCACTGGATTCCGCTCCTGGGCGTCCGACTGAGGCCGCGCCACGCTATCGCGAGGCGCGGCCTCGTCGTTTCCGCCCGTCGTGAGATCGACGGCGGCCTCTACGCGGTCGACTGCGGGGGCACCACGCGGGGCATCTCCCTCGCCATGAGCGCCGACGCGCTCACCGGGTTCCTGGCCTGGCTGGAGTCCGCCCCGCCCAGCGCCTACCTCGACGTCGCCTAGCGATCGCCGCATAGGGCGGGAGCGGCCCTGATCAGCGGGTGCCGCCGGGCTTCCAGAGGATCTCGTCGCCGGCGTGGGCCACCCGGCAGGCGATGAAGAGCAGGTCCGACAGGCGGTTGAGGTATTTCGCGGTCAGCGGGTTGACGTCGTCGTGCGCCTGCAGCGCCGCCCAGGCCGTACGCTCGGCCCTGCGGACGGTCACCCGGGCCACGTGCAGCGCCGCCGTGGCGGGATCGCCGCCCGGCAGGATGAAGCTCCGCAGCGGCTTGAGATCAGCGTTGAGGCGGTCGCACTGCTCCTCCAGCCAGTCGATGTACGACGGCTCCACCCGCAGCGGCGGGAACTCGGGATCGGCCACGACCGGCGTGGCCAGGTCGGCCCCGACGTCGAACAGCTCGTTCTGCACCCGGATCAGCATCGCCACGAGGTCGGCCGGGAGCGTGCCGTGCGCGAGCGCCAGGCCGAGGTGGGCGTTGGCCTCCTCCACGTCCGCGTAGGCGGCCAGCCGGGGATCGGTCTTCGCGGTGCGGCTCCCGTCGACCAGCCCCGTGGTGCCGTCGTCACCGGCCCGGGTGTAGATCTTCGAGAGGACGACCGGCTTGTCCTTGTCGGCGCGCGTCATGGCCCCAGCGTAACGGCCCCCGCCGACGGCACCCGCGGACGGCCTGCGGTCGCGTCCGGCCCTGAGCGAGGTGCGGCCTGGAGAAAGCCCGCGGTGATCGCCGTGGCATGACAAATGTCATCGCGATCGGACGCGGGATCCATATCGGGCGGATGATTTCAGCGACTACCAGGCCGAACGCCCCGAAAGCCACTATGGACCCATGATGAAGGAGATGACCTGATGCTCGAGATCAACGAGCTGCGCAAGCGTTTCGCGGGCGGCCCCGACGCCCCCGGCGGCAAGGTCGCCCTCGACGGGATCGGCTTCACCGTACGACCGGGCGAGATGTACGGCTTCGTGGGCGCGAACGGCGCGGGCAAGACCACGACGATGCGCATCGTGATGGGCGTGCTCCAGGCGGACTCCGGCTCGGTGAGCTGGCAGGGCAGGCCCCTCGGTTACGACGACCGTCAGCGCTTCGGCTACATGCCGGAGGAGCGCGGCCTGTACCAGAAGATGCGGGTCGCCGAGCAGATCGAGTACTTCGGCCGGCTGCACGGCATGGCCGCCCCGGTCGCCAAGAAGGCCACCGACGACCTGCTGGAGCGGCTCGGGCTCACCGAGCGCAAGGGCGAGACCGTGCAGGCGCTGTCGCTGGGCAACCAGCAGCGCGTGCAGCTCGCCGTGGCGCTGGTGCACGACCCCGAGGTGCTCATCCTGGACGAGCCGTTCTCCGGGCTGGACCCGATCGCGGTGGACGCGCTGGCCACGGTGCTGCAGGAGCGGTGCAGGGGCGGCGTGCCGGTGATCTTCTCCAGCCACCAGCTGGAACTCGTCGAGCGGCTGTGCGACTCCGTCGGCATCGTCTCGGCCGGCCGGATGGTGGCCACCGGGACGGTGGAGGACCTGCGCGCCGCCGAGAGCAACACGCTGCGCGTGGTCGTCCGCGACCCGGCCCCCGGCTGGGCCGACGGACTGCCCGGCACGGTCACCGTGCACGGCGACCGCCACACCCTGCGTACGGCCGGCGGCGACGACCAGGAGATCCTGCGCCGCGCCGTGAAGGCCGGGCGGGTCGAGCACTTCGGCGTCGAGCAGCCGACGCTCACCGAGATCTTCAAGGAGGCCGTGGCGTGAACGGATTGTTGCTGGTGGCCCGCCGCGAGGTGGCCACCCAGATCAGGACGCGGGCGTTCGTGATCGGCCTGATCGTCACCGGCCTGCTGGTGGCGGCGCTCTCCTTCGCCCCCAAGGTGCTGGGCGGGGACGGCGACACGTACAAGATCGGCCTGGTCAACTCCCAGCAGCTGCCGCTGCACACCGCCGCGCCCGACATCGAGTTCGAGTGGCGCAAGTTCGCCGACGAGCCGGCCGCCAAGCAGGCCGTGCTGGACGGCGACGTGGACGCGGTGCTGGTCGACGACGCCAGGGTGCTCACGGACGGTGAGATCGAGACCGAGCTCGGTGTGCTCATGCAGAGCGTGAACCGGGAGTTCAAGCTCGGCGCGGCCGGCGTGGCCATCCCGCCGCTGGAGATGCAGTCCGTCGGGGCCGACACCCGCTACGAATCGGCTCGCAGGGGCATCGCCACCGTGCTCGTCCTGGTGCTCTTCATGCTGATCATCGGACAGGTCGTGATGGTCGCCATGGGCGTGGTCGAGGAGAAGGGCAGCCGGATCGTGGAGATCCTGCTCTCCTCCGTACGGCCGTGGCAGCTGCTCGGCGGCAAGATCGTCGGGCTGGGCGTGCTCGGCATGATCAACCTGGTCGTCATCCTGGCGGTCGGGCTCGGCGCGGCGATGGCCTCAGGACTGGCCGCCGAGTTCCCGCCCGGCATCCCCGGGCTGGTGGCGGCGGTGCTGGCCTGGTTCGTGCTCGGCTATGCCTTCTTCGCCACGCTGGCGGCGGCCTTCGCCTCCCTGGTCTCGCGCCAGGAGGAGGTGAACAGCGTCCTGACGCCGCTCACCATGGTCATCATGGGCACGTACTTCGTCAGCTTCTACTCCACCAACGATCCCACGGGTACGCTGGCCACGGTCATGTCGTACATCCCGCCGTTCTCCTCCATGATCATGCCGGTGCGGATGGCGGCGACGGAGGTGCCGATGTGGCAGGTGGGCCTGTCGATGGCCGCGATGGTGCTGGGCGTGCTCGCCGCGCTGGCCTTCGGGGCCAAGGTGTACGAGCGGGCCGTGCTGCGGACGGGGGCCCGGCTGAAACTCGGCGACGTGCTGCGTAGCCGATAGATGGACACGATCGAGCAGGCGCGGCGGACGACCTGGAGGGTTCTGGTCGTCAACGTCGTCGCCATGTGGGTGCTGATCGCCGTCAGCGTCCTGACCCCCCTCTGGGCGGGCCGGTTCGACGGATGGTGGCGGATCGGGCCCGCGCTGGCCGCCGCCGTCTGCTTCACCTGGCTCTGCATCCGCATCATGAGCCTGATCCTGGACCGCCGTCACTACCCCACCAAGCAGGTGGCGGTGGCGGCGGTCCTCGCCGTATTCGCGACCGGCCTCGGCGGGGCCGATCCGTTCGGCTGGGGCTTCGTGGCGCTGTGCTGGCTGGGCGTCGCCACGCTGGAGATCCCCAAGCGCGCGGTCCGGCTGCTGCAGGCCGGCACGTTCGTGCTCTGCCTCGGGCTGAGCACCCTGCCCTGGCAGACGGGGACGCTGGGCGTGCGGGCCGCGCTGACGGGCATGGACGTGGATCCGGCCGGCTGGCAGTCGCTGACCTACCACGTGCTCGCCTTCGGCCTCTTCTGCCTGATCGTGCCCCCCTCCAACCGGATCTGGGTGTGGATCTGGCGGCTGGCCGTGGAGGCGCACCGGGGCAGGGAGGCGCACACCAGGCTGGCGCTGGCGGAGGAGCGGCTGCGGTTCGCCAGGGACCTGCACGATCTGGTCGGGCACCAGTTGTCGGCCATCGCGGTGAAGACCGAGCTGGCCGTGCGGCTGTCCGACGTGGACACGGGCCGGGCCAAGGACGAGATGGCCGAGGTCAACCGGCTGACCAGGAAGGCGCTCAAGGAGCTGCGCGAGGCCGTACGGGGCTACCGCGAGCTTGACTTGGCCGCTGAGCTGAATAGCGTGAAAGGTGTGCTCGAAGCGGCGGGGGTCCGCTGTGAGGTGCGCCTGCCCTACCGCGAGCTCCCCGCGGGCGTGGCCCCGGTGTTCGCCTACGCCGTGCGCGAGGCGGTCACCAACGTGCTCAAGCACAGCACGGCGAGCTTCTGCGACATCACGATCCGCTTCACCGAGAAGGAGGCGGAGCTGACGGTGCGCAACGACGGTGTGGCCCGGCGGCAGGCCGACGATCTGGGCAGCGGCCTGACGGGGATGTCCGAGCGACTGGGCGCCGTGGGCGGCACGGTGAAGGCCCGGCTGGTCGAGGACCGGGAGTTCCTGCTCCACGCAGTCGTGTCATTGCCGATAGATGGGTAGGGGACTCATATGGGGGTTTCAACCCCTGTGAGCGCTTGGCGCAGGCAGATGACTACGCTACGTGCGTGACTGAGGAGGTGGCATGCGCGTCCGGGGCAATCCGAGAGCCCAGGTGGTGCGGATCGGCGCCCGGCTCGACGCCGGCACGTCGGCGGGAGTGCGTGAGCGGCTGCACGAGGCTCTGGACTCTGGCGAGGGTGACCTCATCCTCGATCTCTCCAAGCTGGAGATGATCGACGCGACCGGGCTCGGGGTGCTCGTGGGCGCGCATAGGCGCGCGCTGAGCGTGCAGCGCCGCCTCGTTCTTCGGGGGGTGCCACCGAGGATCATGCGGATACTCGCGGTGACCCGGCTGAATCGGGTGCTGCACGTGGAGGCTCCGGCGGCCGCGGTGGCCTGATGTGACATATCGAGCGGGCGACGATCAGCCGTCGCCCGCTCTTTCTTTGGATAGACAAAATGGCGATTACGGATGTCCGATTGCGCAAAAGCGGAATGGCATTCTTGCCCCGGTCACGCGTCGCCGAGACTTCGGTTGAAGATGTGCACGGCCGCGGCCACCAACTCGTCGATCTCCGGTTGCTCTTCCGACAGGAGCCATTCGATCAGCAACTCTTGTAACGCCCCGACGACGCCGAGTGCCAGCAGCCGCGGATTCACCGGGACGGCCTGCGGGAAATCGGCGGAGGCGTCCTGCACCAGACGCGCGAACGCGTCCACCGCGCGCTGCCGCGACACCGCCAGGACATCACCCGATCTCCGCACTTCGACGTGCATGATGCGGGCCCGCCGCCAGTCCGCGGTGGCGAACTCGATATAGGCGCGAATCCCCGCCTTGGCCCGTCCCTCGATCGAGGCCGGCGCCTCGTCCAGCGCCTTGGCGACGACCGCGAGGCTTTCCTCGACGCAGCGCTCGTGCAACGCCTGCAGCAGCTCCTCGCGCCCGCCGAAACATTCGTAGAAGGCGCGGTTGGAGATCCGCGCCTCCGAGCACAGCCTTTCGATGGTCGTCGCCGCGAAACCTGGCTTCGCGTATAGCGTGTACGCGGCCGTCATCAGCCGCTCGCGTCTGTCCGCCAGCCTTTGCTCAGCCGACATTCCCCGGTAAGACCGGTTCACATTCCACCCGTCCAACATGATCGTGGCCCCCAGAGCACACAATTATGGACGGATGATCCGTTTTGGGAAAGGGCAAGAAGATTATCTTTTACGTCGGCCGTGCAAGAACGTGACAAGCCTGATCAGCCGCTCAAGCTCGGCGGGGCCCCTGGTGAACGAGGTCAGGTTCATGCCGGGCATGGCGAAGCGCTGCCGCGAGATCGCTTTGGGCCTGGCGAACTCCCGCAGTCCGTCGGCCCCGTGGATCCGGCCGAATCCCGAGTCGCCGATTCCGCCGAAGGGCAGGGCGGGCACCCCGGCGAAGGAGATGACCGAGTTGATCGCCGTCATGCCGCTGCGCATCCGGCGGGCCAGCTCCGTCGCGCGGCGGGCGTTGCGGCTGAAGACCGTGCCGCCCAGCCCGTACGCCGAGGCGTTGGCCAGCTCCAGCGCCTCCTGCGCGTCGCGGGTGCGGCGCACGGTGATGGTCGGACCGAACGTCTCCTCGCGCACCGCGGGCGAGTCCTCGGGGACGTCCTCCACGATCACCGGATCGACGTACGGGGCCCGCACCGACGCGGGGCCGCCCGCGACCGTACGCCCCGACTTGGTGGCGTCGTCGATGTGCCGCTTGATGATGTCGACCTGGCCGGGCATCGTGATCGGGCCGTAGTCCTCGCCGGCCCTCACCTTTGTCACCCTTTCGGACAGCTCACGCATGAAAGTTTCATAGACGGCGTCGACGACGTAGACCCGCTCGACGCCCACGCACGTCTGCCCGGCGTTGGACAGGGCGCCCCACAGGCAGGCGTCGGCGGCGGCCGCGAGGTCGGCGTCGGCGTCCACGATGAACGCGTCCTTGCCGCCGCACTCGGCCACGATGGGCGTGAGGTTCTCGGCGCAGGCCGCCATGACGCGCTTGGCCGTGGCGGTGGAGCCGGTGAAGGCGACCTTCCGCACCCTGGGGTCGGCGGCCAGCGCCGCGCCGGTCTCGCCGAGACCCGTGACGGTCTGGAACACCTCGTGCTCCGGGACCGACTCCCTGAACAGCTCGGCCAGCCGCACGCCGATGCCCGGCGTCAGCTCGCTGGGCTTGAACACCACGGCGTTGCCCGCGGCGAGCGCGTAGGCGATGGAGCCCATGGGAGTGAAGACCGGATAGTTCCACGGTCCGATGACGCCGACGACGCCGAGCGGGAGGTATTCGAGCGTGGCCGCCAGGTTGAGGCCGATCATGCCGGTGGAGACGCGGCGGCGGCCGAGCACCTTGGCGGCGTTGCGGGCGGCCCAGTCGAGGTGGGTGATCGCCAGCACCACCTCAAGGGTGGCGTCGCCGACCGGTTTGCCGGTCTCCTGGTGCACGAGCCCGGTCAGCTCCCTGATGTGCCGGGTGAGGACCGCCTTGTAGTCGAGCAGCCTGCGCCTGCGCTCGGCGTGCCCCAGCCCGCCCCACCACGCGGCCGCCTCCTCCGCCCGCCCGACGGCCTCGTGCACGGTGTCGGGCGAGTGCTTGGGATGACTCCCGACGACCTCGCCGGTCGCCGGATTCAGTGAGTCGAACGTCGTCGTCATGTCGCCACGATAATCCGGTAACTCCCTACTTACTAGGCCGCTGAAGCTCTCAGGGAGCAGGGGCGCGGCCGCCACGATGGGCCTGCACGCGCCTGATCGGGCCATGGAACGCCGCACAGGGGCAAGAGGTGCCCCTGGGGCATACCGGGACGACTCGCGCTCTCAGGGGCCGCTGAACCACGGAGGGGGCCCACAGGGCGCTCCGTCGCGGCGGGCCACCACTGAAGGGTCAGAGGGCGTTTCCCTGGAGGGCCCTCAGCCGGAGTGAGGCGGAAGGCCGGCCGCCGCGGAGCCGTAAAAGATCAGAAGAGGGTGGGATTCTCGGGTTCGATGCCGCGGAGAGCGTCGTAGTCGAGCGTGTGGCAGGAGATGCCGCGGTCGGTGGCGAGCACGCGGGCCTGGGGCTTGATCTCCTGGGCCGCGAAGACCCCGCGCACCGGTGACAGCAGCGGGTCGCGGTTGAGCAGCTCCAGATAGCGGGTCAGCTGCTCCACCCCGTCGATCTCGCCGCGCCGCTTGATCTCCACCGCCACCGTCGCGCCCGAGGCGTCCCGGCACAGGATGTCGACCGGGCCGATCGCCGTCATGTATTCGCGGCGGATGAGCGAGTAGCCGTCGCCCAGCGTCGTGATGTGCTCGGCGAGCAGCTCCTGCAGGTGGGCCTCCACGCCGTCCTTGATCAGCCCCGGGTCCACCCCCAGCTCGTGGCTGGAGTCGTGCAGGACCTCCTCCATGGTCAGGACCAGCTTCTCGCCGGTCTTGCCGTGGGTGACCGTCCAGGTGGCGCCGTCCTCCTTGAGCTTGCACGGCGGATTCATCCAGTTGAGCGGCTTGAAGGCGCGGTCGTCGGCGTGGATGCTCACGCTGCCGTCCGCCTTGATGAGCACGAGCCTGGGCGCCATCGGCAGGTGTGCCGTGAGCCGTCCGATGTAATCCACGCTGCAGCGCGCGATGACCAGCCGCATGACCATCCACCTTAGTGCCTCTGGAAAACTGGACGCATGGCGTTTGAACGGGTGAGACCTACGGCTGGGCTCCTTCCACGATGAGTCCGCGATGAGCCCCCGCCGCGCCCGCCGCAGGGAGTCCTCCCGTCCCTTCGGTTTCCCGACCGGCCTGGACAAGGTGGAGGAGTGGCCCGACGGCGAGTGGAAAGTCCGTATGCTCACCGGCGCCTCCTCCGCCAAGAACTACCGCTGCCCCGGTTGCGACCAGGAGATCCGCAGCGGCCAGCCGCACGTGGTGGCCTGGCCCAACTGGCCGGGCGGCGACGAGGAGCGCCGACACTGGCACCAGACCTGCTGGCGTAAGAGACTCGACCGCGGCCCCGGCCGCAGCCGCTACTGAAGGGATCCATGGTGGAGATTCGCGCGGCGACCGTGCTGCCCGCCCGGCGCGAGCCGATCGAACTGCACACGGGCGACGGATTGACTTTGGTCGGCGAGCTGGCTCAGCCGCTCGACCGCCCCCCGGTCGCCACGCTGGTGACCCTGCACCCGCTGCCCACCCACGGCGGGTTCATGGACAGCCACGTCTACAAGAAGGCCGCCAACCGGCTGCCCGCGCTCGCCGACCTGGCCGTGCTGCGCTTCAACACCCGCGGCACCTCCTCCGACAGGGGCACCTCGCAGGGGGAGTTCGACGGGGGCGAGGGTGAGCGGTTCGACGTGGTCGCGGCGCTGGAATACGCCGAATACCACGACCTGCCGCACGTGTGGGTGGTCGGCTGGTCGTTCGGCACCGAGCTGGCGCTGAAGTGGGCGCACGACCCGCTGGTGGAGGGCGCGATCCTGCTCTCGCCGCCGCTGCACAGGGCCAAGGACGCCGATCTGGACGCCTGGGCCCGTTTCGGCCGGCCGCTGGTGGCGCTGGTGCCGGAGTTCGACGACTACCTGCGGCCGGAGGAGGCGCGCACCCGGTTCGCCCGGGTTCCGCAGGCCGAGGTGATCGGGGTGGAGGGCGCCAAGCACCTCTGGGTCGGTGAACCGTACGTGCGCATCGCCCTCGACGAGATCGTCAAGCGGGTCAATCCGGCCGCTCATCCGCTCCCGACCGAGGTCTGACGGTTATCTCCCTGCCGGGTTCCGGACATGAAAGATATTTTGAGCACAATGCACAAAACTCTGGACCTCCGCCTCCGCCCAGGGTGAGAATCCGATCGTCAACCGAAGATCGTGGAGACGCCGGGTGAGCGCTGCTCGCGCGTAATGCTCCTGCTCAGCTTGGGTGGTCACGTATGCGGGTCGTGCATGGACTGGTCGCGGCGGCGTTATCCCTCACCACCCTGGCGGTGGTGCGGCCGGTGGTGGCGGAGGAACGACCACAGACGACGCAGCCACCTCCCGACCGGGAGGTGGCCGCGGTCGCCCAGGCGCGCGGCGCCGGCCGGCCGGTCGAGATCGAGTCGATGCGCAGCGAGACCCGCACGGTCTTCGCCAAGCCCGACGGCACGCTGTCCATGGAGCTGAACGTCAGGCCCATCCGCGTGCGCAAGGACGACCGCTGGGTGCCCGTGGACACCACGCTGCGCCTGCGCCCCGACGGCGCCGTCGAACCGGTGGCCACGGCGGTCGGCCTGACCTTCTCCGGCGGCGGATCTGCCCCGCTCGCCCGCCTGTCGCGCGGCGCCAAGGCGATGCAGCTCGGCTGGACGGGCACGCTGCCCACCCCGACGCTCAAGGGCGACACCGCCACCTACGCCGAGGTCATGCCGGGCGTGGACCTCCAGGTCACCGCCGACGTGGACGGCTTCTCGCACGTCCTCGTGGTCAAGGACAGGGACGCCGCGGCGAAGCTGACCGAGCTGAACTTCCCGCTGTCCGCGACCGGCCTGACGCTGGAGTCGGACAAGGCGGGCAACCTGGAGGCCACCGACAAGAACGAGGGCACGATCTTCATCGCCCCCACCCCCAAGATGTGGGACTCCGAGGGGATCTCCAGCCCGCAGGCGCTCAAGGAGGGCCGCTCGCCCGAGGCCCGCGAGGCCACGATGGGCGTGGAGCTGTCAGGCAGGCAACTGCGGCTCAAGCCCGACCGCGAGATGATGACGGACCCGAAGACGAAGTTCCCCGTCTACCTCGACCCCTACTTCTCGGCCGCGCGCAACGCCTGGACCGCGGTCTGGAGCAACTGGCCCAACTCCAACTACCTCAACTCCAGCGACGTCGCCCGGGTGGGGCACGTGGAGTCGCAGAAGAACCGCACGTTCTACCAGATGAACACGGGCTCCACGATCCACGGCAAGCAGATCATCAAGGCCACGCTGCGGACGTACGAGACGTGGTCGTACTCGTGCAGTGCCCGCAAGGTCGAGGCGTGGGCGACCAACACGATCAGCAAGAGCACGACCTGGAACAAGCAGCCCGCCTGGGTCACCAAGCTCTCCACCGTGAACGTGGCCAAGGGCTGGGGCGCGTCCTGCCTGCCCGGCGGCGTCGAGTTCGACGTCACCCCGCAGGTCGTGGACGCCGCCGCCAAGAACTGGGCGAACGTCACCATCGGCCTGCGGGCCACCAGCGAGACCGACGTCTACGCCTGGAAGAAGTTCAAGAACAACCCGAGCCTGGTCATCGAGTACAACTCGCTGCCGACCGTCCCCGTGGCCGCCGACGTGTGGTCCGACCCGGGCGGCCCCTGCGTCTCGGGTGACGACCGGCCGGTCATCAGCACGCAGGCGCCCAAACTGTGGGCGAAGCTGAAGGACGCCGACAACTCGGTCAAGGGCCGCTTCGAGTGGTACAACGCCGACGGCACCAAGATCGGCGAGTACGTCACGCCGCTCGGCTCCACCGGCACCGCCTTCTCCGCGTCGATCCCGACCACCCTGTACGCCGACGGCCAGCTGATCCGCTGGCGTGTGCGGGCCGAGGACGGCAAGGCCAGCAGCGCGTGGAGCCCCTGGTGCGAGGCCACCGTGGACGCCACCGCCCCCGGCCGCGAGCCCCTGGTCTCCTCGCCCACCTTCACGGAGAACGGCTGGAGCGACGGCGTCGGCCTGCCCGGCACCTTCGCGTTCGGCCCGAACGGGATCACCGACGTGACCTCCTACGTCTGGGGCCTGGACACCACGCCCAAGACGGAGGTGGCGGCCGGCCAGGACGGCACGGCCACGATCGCGCTGACCCCGCGCCACGACGGCCCCAACGTGCTCGTCGTGCGCAGCAAGGACCGCGCGGGCCAGCTCGGCCCCATCCGCACCTACGTCTTCAACATCAACGCCGGCCGCGGTCCCAGCGGCCACTGGCCGATGAACGACGGCCAGGGCAGCGTGGCCGCCGACGCCACCGGCGCCCATCCCGCCACCCTGACCTCGGCCACCTGGACGTCGGGCAGGACCGGAGGCGGGCTGAAGCTGACCGGCGGCTACGGCCAGACCGCCCGCCCCGTCATCGACACCAGCCGCAACTTCACCGTCTCCGCCTGGGCCAGGCTGAGCGGCAACGGCGCCACCGCCACCGCCGTCACCCAGGAGGGCGGCAGGACGGGCGCGTTCGCGTTGCAGTACTCCAAGGCCGACGACCGGTGGGCGCTGAGCGTGACGGGCTCCGACGCCGACGGCGCGGCCACCGTGCGGGCCAAGTCCGCCGCCGCGCCCCGGCTGAACGAATGGACCCACCTCACCGGCGTCTACGACAGCGCGGCCGGCCAGATCTCGCTCTACGTGAACGGACGGCCGGAGTCCACGGTCGACGTTCCGCAACCATGGAACGCCACGGGCCCCCTGACGATCGGCCGCGGAAAGGTCGGCGGGGCGGCTGCGGACAACTGGCAGGGAGACGTCGACGAGGTGCGCGCCTACGGCCGCGCCATGTTCGCCGACGAGGTCGCCGACCTGGTCAACAGCGCTGCCACGCTGGTCGGCCACTGGCGCCTGGACGAGGAGTCCGGCACCTCGGCGGCCGACTCCTCGGGCCGCGCCGGCGCGGCGACGTTGTCCGGAGCCGCCTCGTGGACGTCCGGCTGGCTGGACGGAGGACTGGCGCTCGACGGCGTCAATGGTTTCGCCCAGACGACCGCTCCCGCGGTCAACACCAGGAACGGCTTCACCGTCACCGCGTGGACGCAGCTCGACTACCTGCCCACCCGCGACACCGCGGCCGTGGCCCAGCCGGGCAGCCGGGCGGCCGGGTTCCAGCTCGGCTTCGACAAGGAGCAGGGCAGGTGGACCCTCGGGATGGCCGCCGCCGACACCGACACGGCCGCTCTCGTCCGCACCCGCTCCGACGCCATCCCGAACGCGCTGGAGTGGACTCATGTGGCCGGCGTGTACGACCCGCTGGCGGGCGAGTTGCGCATCTACGTCAACGGCCGCCTGTCCACCAGCACGATCACCGACCACCTGAGCGCCTGGAACGCCACCGGGCCGCTGCAACTCGGCCGGACCAAGGCCGCTGGGGCCTTCACCGGCTACTGGCCGGGGACCGTGGACGACGTCCGTACCTATGACGGTGTGCTGAGCGCCGAGCAGATCGCCCAGCTGGCCGCCCAGTGATCCATCGGGCGGAGCCCCTCGCGGCTCCGCCCGGGTGATCCATCCCGGCGTGGAGCCTTCCCGGACGCCACTTGGCCGTCCATCCCCGGCGTGGAGTCCTCGCGGCTCCGCGCCGGTGGCGTTCCAGGGTCTGGTGTCATTAGAATCTTGTTCGGTTCTGGGGCGGTCGTCAGAGGAGGCGGCGTGGGCGCGTTCGATCTCAGCGGGAAGCAGGCTCTGGTCACCGGGGCGTCGAAGGGGATCGGGCGGGCCATCGCGCTCGCGTACGCGGAGGCGGGGGCCGACGTGGCGCTCGTGTCCCGCTCGGCCGAGCTCCTGGCCGGGGTCGGCAAGGAGGTCGAGGCGCTCGGCCGGCGCGCGGTCGTCATCCCCGCCGACCTCACCGACCGCGAGGCCGCGGCGGGCGCCGTGGCGGCGGCGATCGACGCGCTCGGGCACCTCGACATCGTGGTCAACAACGCCGGCGGGTCGAACTTCCTGGTCGAGTTCAAGGACCTGCGGCTGTCGGGCTGGGACAAGCTGATGCGGCTCAACCTCGACTCCGCCATGGCGGTCTGCCACGCGGTCGCGCCGCACCTGCTCGGGCGGGGCGGCGGGGTCGTCATCAACGTGGCGTCCGTGGCGGCGCTCGGCGCGCCCTTCCTGGCCCCGTACGCCGCCGCCAAGGCCGGGCTGGTGGCGCTGACCAAGACGCTGGCCGTGGAGTGGGCGGGGGCGGGTGTGCGGGTCAACGCCCTGTGCCCCGGCTGGACGGCCACCGACCTCAACCGCAACCTCTGGGAGAACGAGACCTCCTCCGCCGCCACGGTGGCGAACGTGCCCATGCGGCGCTGGGGGAGCGCGGAGGAGATGGCGCAGCCGGCCGTCTTCCTGGCCAGTCCGGCGTCGGCGTACATGACCGGGCAGGTGCTGTTCGTGGACGGCGGCGCCACCGCCGTCTGATCAGGCGGACGTCGCTCGGGGGCGGGCGCGCGTCGCGTCGTCGCCGGGGGTCAGCCGGGAGGCGGGTCGTCGCCCAGGGGTTCGAACACGAAGACGATGTACGTCTCGCACGCCTTCGGCCCCTGGCCGGACACGCGGGCCGCGCCCATGGCCGTGCAGGCTCGGCGGAGCAGCCGGTCGAGATCGTCGCGCTCCTCGCGGCCGTCGTACCAGGAGGCCACCGCGTCGGCGGCGCCGCGCATCTCCTCGCCCTCGCTCCAGAACACGCTCTCGCCGGTGCCCGCGCGCAGACCCTCGTGCCCGGCCCGCAGTCCTTCGTGCCGGGAGAGGCCGGCCGCCCTGGTCTTGGCGTACTCGACCAGCAGCGGGTCCATCACCAGGGGCGGCGCGCCGTGCGCGGCGCGGTGGGCGTTCGCCTCGCTCAGCGCCTGAAGCAGGAAGGCGCCGTTGGTGGCGTCGGGGAGGGCGGGACGGGTGCCTGTGGTTCCGGTGCCTGCCATGCTCGTCACCTCGGGGTGCACGGTATCCGGGTCTGGATCCGTGTCTGGATTGTGCGCGGAAATGCCAGGTCAGGCAATGTTGTATAAGTCGCCGGCATTTTCGGGGCGGGGCTTCGGGGATGCGTTATCGGAGAAGCGGTCAGGACTGTCGGGGGATATCGGCATACGTCATTGAGTGATTGTTCCCGTGAACCGCGTTACCGTGTGGTCCGTGCAGCTCTACACGAGATCTGCCGGGACCGGGCTCCCGGTTGTGCTGCTTCACGCGTTCCCGCTCTCGTCGGCCATGTGGCTGGCCCAGCGGGAAGGGCTGGCCAGGGTCTGCCGGGTCATCACTCCTGACCTGCGCGGCTTCGGCGGGTCGCGGCTGGGCGAGGATGATCCGTCGATCGACCTGATGGCCGACGACGTCGCCAGGCTGCTCGACGAGGAGGGCATCGACAGGGCGGTGGTCGGCGGGCTGTCGATGGGCGGCTACGTGACCATGGCCTTCTGCCGCCGCCACCCCGACCGGGTGCTCGGCGTGATCCTGGCCGACACCAAGGCCACTCCCGACCCGCCGCCGGCCAGGGACAACAGGGAACGCATCGCGCGGGCCGTGCTGTCGGAGGGCAGCGACGTACTGGTCAGCGAGGTGCTTCCGGCGCTCATCGGCCAGACCACCAAGGAGCGGCGGGCCATGGTGTTCGGCCGGGTCAAGGGGCTGGTGCAGTCGGCCCCGCCGGGCGCGGTGGCCTGGGCGCAACGGGCCATGGCCGCGCGTCCCGACTCGTTCGAGACGCTGAGCGCGCTCAAGGTCCCGCTGCTGATCATCGTGGGCGAGGAGGACGAGCTCTCACCGCCCGCCGACGCCGACGCCATGGTACGCGCGGTGCCCGAGGGCAAGCTGGAGATCATCCCCAAGGCCGGCCACCTCAGCGCGGTCGAGCAGCCGGAGGCGTTCAACGCGGCGGTGACCGAGTTCCTGCGCACCGAGCTGGGCGCCACCGGCCCCGGACGCTGAACGCGAGGCCCGGCGGGGGCGGCGCGGACAGAGCGCAGGTGCGGACAGAGCGCAGGTTCGGGCGCTGAGCGCGGGGCACCCACGTCATCGCGAGGCTCGGGCGCTGAGCGCGGGGGTTCTGGGCGGGGAGAAGCTTCAGGCGTGGTCCTGGCGTGGCAGCACGATCTCGCGGATGATCAACGAGATCGCCGCCGCCACCGGGATGGCCAGCAGGGCGCCCACGATGCCGAGCAGCGCGCCGCCGAACAGCGCGGCGATCACGGTCACCGCCGGAGTCACGTCCACCGAGCGTTTCATCACCCGGGGATAGATGAAGTAGTTCTCGATCTGCTGGTAGATCACGAAGAAGATCGCGCACGCGATCCCGGCGGGCAGCGACTCCAGCAGCGCCACGCCGGTCACGAGCACCGCGCCGATCGTGGCGCCCACCAGCGGGATCAGGTCCGTCAGCGCGACCACGAGAGCAAGCGCGAGCGCGTACTGGACACCGGCGATGGACAGGAAGATCCAGGTCAGCACGCCCGCGATGACGGAGATCAGCACGTTGCCCGCCACGTAGCCGCCGATGCCGCCGAGGATCTCCTCGCTGATCGCCCGCGTACGCGGCCGGCGCGAGGCCGGGACCAGCTTGAGCAGGTAGTCCTTGATCGTGTGCAGCGAGCCGAGGAAGTACAGCATGAGCACCAGCAGCGTCACCGTGGTGAACACGCCGTTGAGCACCACCAGCCCCGCGCCCATGATGCCGGTCGCCAGTGACGGCCCGAGCGTGCTCGTCACGAACGTGCGCAGCTGCGGGAGGATCTGGTAGTCGGCGTCGAGCTGGCGCAGCGTCGGATGGTTGCTCAGCTCGGTGATGTAGCCGGGCACCGCGTTGACGAACTCCGTGAGCTGCTTGCTCACCGGCGGCACGATGGCCAGCCCGAACAGCACGAACGCGACGATGACCCCGGCGAACACGATCGTGATCGCGCCCCGCCTGGTCACCCCTCTGCGCTGCAGGGACTCGACGGCCGGGTTGAGCCCGACGGCCAGGAACATCGCCACCACGACCAGCACGATCGTGCTCAGCGAGGCGACCACCATCTGCGCGATCGCGATCGCCGTCAGCACGCCCAGCCCGCCGACCAGGCCGAACAGGAACGGGCCGCGGGCGAACGGCTTGCCGGGCAGTCCGTACGGCTGCCCGCCCTCCTCGCCCTTGACCGCCCGCCTGGACACCGGTTCCCCGGCCGGCTGTTCCTCCGGCGCCCTGTCCTCGGGCGCCCTGTCCTCGGGCGGCTGGGGGAGCTCGGTCTTTTCCTGCTCGGCCGTGGACTCGACGTCTGCGGACAAGGGGACTCCAAGGGGGTCGACGACAGAGGATGACGGACCGGAATCGGTTCGTACATGCCCGGCGGCAAAGAGAGAGCCTAGCGACCATTCGATCGCCAGGCTCTCTCAGCCGTCTTTCAGCCCCCGTGCGTGTCCGTCGGCGTTACTCCTGCCACCACTCCGAGTCGTCCTCGGACTTGGCGGCCGTCGCCTTGGGCGCCGGCGTGGCGGCCGGCGCGGGCGCCGGAGCCGGAGGCTCGGGCGTGGGTGCGGCGAGCGCGGGCTTCGGCGCGGCCGCGGCGACCGCGGGCTCCGGCTCCATGCCCGGCAGGGCGGCGCCGCCGAGGAGCTGGCGGAGCTGAGCCAGGTGGCTGGTGATGCTGTCGCGCTGGCGGGTGAGCTCGTCGACCTGGCGCTGCATCGCCGTACGGGTGCGCTCGGCTTCGTTCTTCGCCTCGGTGACGATGGTCTCCGCGCTCGACTTGGCCTCGGCCACGATCGTCTCGGAGCTCTTGCGGGCGTTGGCGACGAGCTGCTTGGCGTGCAGGTCGGCCTCGCGGCGGGTCTGCTCGGCCTGCTGCGTGGCCTTCGTGGCCCGCGACTCGGCCGTGGCGGCGCGCTGCTCGGCCTCGGCGACCAGCTTCTGCGTGGCGGCCTGCGCGGTGGCGTGGCGCTCGGCCTCCTGGCGCTCGGCCTCCTCGCGGCGGGCGGCGAGCTGGATCTCGAACTCCGCCTCGTCCTGCGCCCGCTTGGCCTCCGACTCCTCCAGCACCCGCTGCGCCTGCGCGCGCATCTCGTCGGCCTGACGCTTGGCCGTCGTCAGCACCTCGTCGCGCTCGCGCTTGGTCGAGGCGCGCAGCTGCGCGACCTCGCGCTCGGTGGTGGTGCGGAGCTTGGCGATCTCGCGCTCGGCGTCGGCGCGCTTCTCGGCCACCTCGTGATCGGCCGTGGCGCGCAGCTTGGCGGCCTCGCGCTCGGTCGTGTTGGTGAGCTCGTCGGCCTCGCGGCGGGCGGTCGAGCGGATGTCCTCGGCGTCCCGCTCGGCGCTCGTGCGCATCTCGTCGCTCTCGCGGGTGGCCTGGGCGCGCTTCTCGGCGGCCTCGGCCTCGGCGGCGGCGCGCAGGTCGGCGGCCTCGACCTTGGCCGCGGCCTTGATCTCGTTGGCCTCGGACCTGGCGGCCTGGACGAGCTCGGTCGCCTGTTCCTCGGCCAGCCGGAGCAACTGCTCGATCCGGGCGCCGAGACCGGAGTAGGTGGGGCGCTCCTGCTCCTGCAACTGGCGCTGGGAGTCGGACAGATCACGCTGGAGGCCGACGACCTGCTCGCGGGCCTGCCGCAGCTCCCCGTCGAGCTGCTTGAGATGATCATGGACCTGGTGCCGGTCGTAACCACGGAGCACCACGTCGAACTCGCGGGCTGGGGCGTCCTCGAAGAAGTTGTTGAGCTGGGCGTCGATGTCGGACTGCATGGAGGCTCGATCCTGGGTTGTCGAGACGGCTACACGGGCCGGACGGGGGGTTCGGGGCATCCGTACCAGGAGCCTGTGCCTCTCGGCAGGCCCCATGTCCGGTGGAAGGTCAAGCGTACTCCGCTGGTGCCGCGTGCGAAGCCCCGTCCAACTTTCTGCGTGACTAGTTACATATGAACGTTTTTTGCGTTTTGTGGTGATTTGTCAGGGTTTGGGGGCTTCGACTAGCTCGGTCAGCATTCCGCCTACATCCTTGGGGTGCAGAAACGCGATCCGCGAGCCCATCGACCCGTGCCGGGGGCGTTCGTCCAGCAGCCTCACACCTTTCTCGCCGATCGTGGTCATGGCCTCCGCGACATCGGGCACCCCGAACGCCACATGATGGACGCCCTCGCCCCGCTTAGCCAGGAATTTTCCCACAGGTGAGTCGTCGGAGAGAGGCTCAAGGAGCTGAATGTAGGAGCCCCCACCGTCGCCGTCGGCGATGTGCAGCATGGCCTCCTTGACGCCCTGCTCCTCGTTCACCTCCCGCGCCACGACCGTCAGCTCGAACGTCCTCGAGAAGAGCTCGATCTTCTCCTCGAGATCGCGGCAGGCGATCCCGATGTGGTCGATCCGCATGAACATGTGTGGCCTACCTCCATGGCGAGCGACGGCGTACTCGTGGGTATGGTGTCAAAGACCGGACGCGCGAGCACAGGAGGCCGTTGTCATGTCCAGTTCCGTCATCGTCGCCGGAGCTCGCACCCCCATCGGCAAACTGCTCGGCTCCCTGTCCGGACTGTCGGCCGTCGAGCTCGGCGGCGTCGCCATCAAGGCCGCTCTGGAGCGTGCCGGGGTCGCGCCCGAATCCGTCGAATACGTCATCATGGGCCAGGTCCTCCAGGCCGGAGCCGGGCAGATCCCCTCCCGTCAGGCCGCCGTCAACGCCGGCATCCCCATGACCGTCCCGTCCGTCACCATCAACAAGGTGTGCCTGTCGGGCCTCGACGCCATCGCCCTGGCCGACCAGCTCATCAGGGCGGGCGAGTTCGACATCGTGGTGGCCGGCGGCATGGAGTCCATGACCAACGCCCCCCACCTGCTGCCAGGGCTGCGCAAAGGAGTCAAGTACGGCGGCTCCCAGGTCGTCGACTCGATGGCCCACGACGGCCTGTTCTGCGCGTTCGACCAGTGCGCGATGGGGGAGTCCACCGAGCGGCACAACACCCGGCTCGGCATCGGCCGCGAGGAGCAGGACTCCCTGTCGGCCCGCTCCCACCAGCTCGCCGCCGCGGCCATGAAGAACGGGGTCTTCGAGGACGAGATCGTCCCGGTGCAGATCCCGCAGCGGCGCGGGGAGCCGGTGATCGTCAAGGAGGACGAGGGCGTACGCGGCGACACGACCGCGCAGACCCTCGCCAAGCTGCGCCCCGCCTTCGCCGCCGACGGCACCATCACGGCCGGCTCGGCCTCCCAGATCTCCGACGGCGCCTGCGCGGTGGTCGTCATGTCCAGGTCCAAGGCCGAGGAGCTGGGCCTGCCCTGGCTGGCCGAGATCGGCCGCCACGGCAACGTGGCCGGGCCCGACGCCTCCCTGCAGTCCCAGCCGGCCAACGCCATCAAGCAGGCCATGGCCAAGCAGGGCGTCACGGCCGGTGACCTCGACCTGGTGGAGATCAACGAGGCCTTCGCCAGCGTGGTCGTCCAGTCGGCCAAGGAGCTCGGCGTGCCGCTCGACATCGTCAACGTCAACGGCGGCGGCATCGCCCTGGGGCACCCCATCGGGGCGTCGGGGGCGCGGATCGTGCTGACGCTGGCGTACGAGCTCAGGCGCCGGGGCGGCGGCCTGGGCGCGGCGGGGCTGTGCGGCGGCGGCGGTCAGGGCGACGCCCTGCTCATCAGCGTCCCCAAGTCCTGACGCACGGCGGCACTTCCCGGCGTCCTGGGTCGTGCCGCGCGCGGCCCTACTTCTCGTTGATCGTCTGGTCGCCGCCCGCCTGGTAGACGCGGCCTTGCCCGGACGCCTCCGCGCGCATCCGCACGTTGGTCGTACCGTCGCCCGTGCTGATGATCCCCGAGTTGTCGCCGCCGACGGCGACCGACCTCGCCCCCGGCGCCGAGACACCGGGCTCGGGCGCCGACCCGTCCGGCTGCGCCGCCGGCACGTCCGGCTGCGACGTCGCGCCATCCGGTACGGGCGCCGACGCGGCCGATCCCGAGGCCGCGACGTCCGGCGCGGGCGGTGGCGGTGCGGACGGGTCGTCGCCCCGCCGCCCGCCGGTCAGCCCGCGGATCGAGACGCCCAGCCCGGCCAGCGCCACGAACAGCCCGATCACGCTGGCCAGCTTGTCGGCGTCGTCCAGCCCCACCCGGGCGAGGTGGACGGCCAGCGCCACGACGGCGGCCACCGCGACCACGGCCCCGCCCCAGACCAGCATCTGCTTGCGCATACGGGCATCATCACCCCGGCGACCAGGCCCCACAAGCGAAATCCCACGACCGGACAGGCCCGACGCCATGGGCGGACGTTCATGCGGCCTGAAGACAGCACGATGCCCCGGCCCAACCAGGAATGGACCGGGGCTTCGTGCATGTGGCACCGCGACCTGACCAGGAATTCGGGTCGCGAGCGCCGACGCCCCCTAAGGAGGCGCCTCAGCCCGGCCGCGAGGGAGGTTGCGGCCGGGCTGCTTGTGGGCGGTCATGAGGCGAAGAGCCGGGCGATGACCGAGCGGTGACGGCGCTCGGTCGGGTCGCCCCTGCGCGCCTGACGGGCGCGGCGGTGCTCCGCGGCGGCCTGCCGCAGCTCGGAGGCGTGGTGCTGCATGATGCTGTATTCGAGTTCGGCGTTCACGGTGTTCTCCTTGTTCGTTTTCCCGCACTCTCAAGACTCGGCCTAAGGCCCCTGGTGACACATCGGGCGTATGCCTTATCTCTCGGCACGGGCACGCTGAGGAGATACCTAGGACGGCTCACCGCGTCCCTAAGGCATGGGTGAGGCGGCTAAGCCTCGTCGGTGAACTTGACCGTCACCTTCGAGAAGCCGAGCGACTTGAGCATGCCCGTCAGCATCGCCTTGGTGTTGGCGTCCGCCCTGGCCCGCAGGTCGCTCGCCACCGCCGCCTCGGTAATCTTCTTCTCGGCCAGCAGATAGAGCTCCCGCTGGTCACCCGGCGAGCCGGACAGGAAGTCCTGGACCCGGTCGAGCAGGCCGCGCTGCTGCGCGAACACGTACGAGCGGCTGTTGTCGAGGTTGGGCTTCTCCAACTGGGCGCGCGGCAGGCGGATGGTCGCCTCGGTACGGTCCTGCGACACCGTCACGCCGTCGGCCGCGATGGCGGAGAAGTCGACGTAGGCGTCGACCCCGCCCGCGCCGACGAACAGCGTGCGCGTGCCCTTGACCGCGTCGGGCAGGAAGTTGGCGTCCTTCTCCAGGTCCACGACCACCTGGAAGGTGCCGGTCGCGGCCTCGAACCTGCTCATGTCCTTGATGGACTGCAGCAGCACCGGCTGGCTGCGGTCGATGCTCCGCTCGCCGAGCGGGTTGAGCCAGGACCAGGCCAGGCGGCCGCCGACCACCAGTAACACGGCGAGGACCAGCAGGCCCGCCACATATCGCCATCGGCGACGCCGCCCGGGGCTCGCCTCGGGCAGCGTCGTTCGCGAAGTCGTCATGCGAGCATGACTACCCGTTCGGCGATCATCAGTGCCAGCTCTTCGGTGACATCTTCGATCCTCAGCCGGCCTGCTCCGTGGCCGGCTCCTCCTCGGGGACCCGCGCCGGCGCGGCCGCGGGCCCCTCCACCGGCGCCGACACGGGTTCTGCGACCGGCGCCGGCGCCGGAGCCGAAACCGGCGCGGAACCCGTGCTCGAAACCGTGCCCGAACCCGTGCCCGAAACCGGGGCGGTCTGGGGAGAGGTCTCCGACACCGGCGACGCCTGACGGTAGGCGCCCGATCCGGGCGCGACGCCCGCGGACGCCTCGGAAGCGTGCACCGGCCAGCCCTCCCCTGACGTGTCGGGCGTCCAGGCTCCCGCCGGCTGCGACGAGGCCCAGCCGGCGGCCGGGGTGTCCGGCGTCCAGCTGACCTGAGGCGCGTCCGGCGTGGTCACGGTCCCGGGAGCGCTCGACGCCGAGCCGACCGTCGCGGTGCCGCTGGGCCCCGGATAGACGGGGTAGGCGTGGCTCGACTCGGGGGTGGGCCGCGCGGACGGCGCGACCTGCGCGTGCCCGGGGCCGCCGCCGAAGTGCGTGCTCGACAGCCGGCAGCCCTGGAAGTCGCTGTAGAACATGCGCAGCCACTCCCTGCGCTGGGGCTCGCTCAGGGAGGAGAACCACGACGTCGCGTACTGGTGCTCGGCCAGCGGCGTGCCGGGCAGCGGCTCACCGCGCAGCCAGGCCACCACGATCTGCCGGTATCCCTCCGCGACCGTGCTCTGGCATCTGGGGGACAGGGCCTCGATGTACTCGTACGCGGCCTCCTCGGCGAACCCCGCCGACAGGTCGGGCACGTGCACGGGCGCCAGCCCGTTCGCCGGCTTCAGCGCGTCGTCCAGCGGACGCTGCTCCACCCGCGTGAACGCGGCGGGAGTCCCGGCCAGCCGGGAGGCGATCTGCGTGAACGCCGCCCCCAGCTCGGTCAGCCCCGCCCGCATCCCCGGATGCACGCACACCGTGATCGGCCACTCCTGGCAGCTGTAGGCGATGTCCACGGCCGCGGCCGGCTTCGGCTGCGCCAGCACCCGCGACACGCCCATGGCGGCGGCCAGCACCGACAGCAGCGCGCACGCCAGCACCAGGGCCTGCCTGGTCACCAGCGCCGCCCAGCCGAGCAGCAGCGCCGCCGTGATGCCGAGCAGCCAGATCGTCTGGTCGAAGAACGGCGCGCCGTTCCAGCCCTGGAACAGGTCGTACGGTTCGCCCGTCCCCGGCGCCAGCCGGTCGGCCCAGCCGCGGTCGTCGGCCAGCCAGGTGAACAGCCCGTAGCAGGCCAGGCCCGCGATCGGCGGCGTGTACGGCCGCGGCAGCACCCACCCGGCCACCCACCCGATCACCGAGTACAGGGCCAGCCCCGCCATCCCCATCCCCAGCCCGGACAGGCTCAGCCGGCCGGCCTGGTCGGTGAGCACCGTCTTGACGGCCAGCACCAGCACCGTGGCCGCGAACGACCCCAGCACCACCATCACGATCGCCAGCGGCGCCTTGAGCGCCCGCCAGGTCGTGAGCGAACGGCCGCGCAGCGCGCGCCGCTTGCGCAGCGCCACCCAGGCGGCGAAGGCCGCCGCCACGGGCCCGGTCAGCCGGAGCGAGCCGATGACCGCGGCCACGATGTTCTCCCACGCGTCTACCCCGGGTATCAGGACGTTCCACGCGGCGACCAGGCCGACAGCCAGCAGCACGGCAACCGTGACGGCCGCGCTCTGCTTCAGCTCCTCTCGTGAAACGCCCGCGTGCTCACGCACCCGTTTCCCCGTTGACGTTCATCAAGCGCACCCCCCGTGCCCCTCGGTGAGGCGGAGGCGCTCGGTCCCGGCCGGTCCCCACAGGCCCATGGACTTGGCTTCCGCGTCACCATACGTAGGAGAACCATAACTGAGCGTGATGATTGATGTCCGGATTCTTGGTCAAGCGAAGGGTCCTGTCGCGGAGGGTGACCCGACGAACCGGGACGAGGGGCGCGCTACCGTAGCGCTGTGTCGCAGCAGAAGCCGCTCAACCTGTCGTTCGACCCCATCGACCGCGCCGCCGAGAGCTGGCGCGCCCACTTCGGGCCGTCGGCCGCCATGGCCGCCGTGACCTCGGTCATGAGAGCGCACCAGATCCTGCTGTCGCAACTTGACTCGCTCCTGAAGCCGTACGACTTGACCTTCGCCAGATACGAGGCACTCGTTCTGTTGACCTTCAGCAAGACGGGCGCGCTGCCGCTGTCCAAGATCGGGGAGCGACTGATGGTTCATCCCACGAGCGTCACGAACACGGTGGACAGGCTGGAGAAGTCGGGGTTCGTCCGCCGGCTGCCCAATCCCCGCGACGGCCGCGGCGTGCTCGCCGAGATCACCGCCGCGGGCGAGGACGTCGTGCGCCGCGCCACCGCCGACCTCATGGCCGCCGAGTTCGGCCTGACGATGTACGCCGAGGACGAACTCCAGCACATGTTCGACCAGTTGCGCACGCTACGGGTGGCGGCTGGTGACTTCCCAGCCTCGGTCATGCGGCAAGATGAAGGGCATGGCGGACTTCTCTAGGCCCGGGTCACTCTACGGAGCAGTGGACCTGGGCGCGCGCAAGCAGGCACTGGAGGCGCAGACCCGGCGGGAGGCGGCAGGTCCCCAGGCGGCCTCGTCGGCTTCTGTCGTCGACGTGACCGAGGAGACGTTCACGACGGACGTGATCGACCGGTCGATGACCGTGCCGGTCGTGCTCGACCTCTGGTCTCCCAGGGCGCCGGGCAGCGCCCAGCTCAGCCCGGTGCTGGAGAAGGTCGTCGGCGACCTCGGCGGCAAGGCGATCCTGGCCAAGGTCAACGTCGACGCCAGCCCGCAGATCGCCCAGGCGCTGCGGGTGCAGGCCGTGCCGACGGTGCTGGCGATCTTCCAGGGCCAGGCGGTCACCGGCTTCCAGCAGGTGCTGCCCGAGCAGGAGGTGCGGCGCTGGCTCGACGAGCTGATGGGCGCCGTCGAGCAGTTCTACCAGGCCAATCCCGGTGCCCGGCCGCCGGCCGAGCCCGGCGACGCGGCCGAGGAGCCGGCGGGGCCGCCCGTCGACCCCGACCTCGTCGCGGCCGAGCAGGCCATCGAGCACGGCGACTTCGACGCGGCGATCGAGGCTTACCAGCGACTGCTGGCGCGCGCGCCCGGAAACGAGGACGCCAAGATGGGCCTGGCCGGCGTCAACCTGATCAAGCGCACGTCCGAGGTCGACCCCGCCGAGGTGCAGCGTCGTATGGAGGACCCGGCCGACATCGACGCCCAGTTGCTCGCGGCCGACCTGGAGATGTTGTCCGGTTCGGTGGACGAGGCGTTCAACCGGGTCATCGCCGTGGTCAAGCGCACCTCGGGTGACGAGCGCGACCGGGTGCGGCGCCATTTGCTCGGACTTTTCGACGCGTTGCCGGCGGAAGACCCATCTTTGGCGAAAGCACGTAGAGCATTGGCGAGCGCCCTGTTCTAACCTGGGGATATGCGGGTCGTCACCATATCCGCCACTTACGGCACGGCCGGGAACCAGATCGGCCCGGCCGTGGCCGAGCGGCTCGGCGTGCCCTTCGTCGACCGAGCCATCCCCAGCGCCGTGGCCGAGGAGCTGGGCTGCACCATCGAAGAGGCCCTGGCCCACGACGACCGGGCCGATCACGGCCTGAGCCGGCTGTTCTCCGGGGCGATGCGCCTGCCGACCGTCACGTTCGGCGGCGTCGACATGTACGTTCCCGGCGCGATGCCGCTCGCCCCCGAGGAGTTCGTCCGCCGTACCGAGCGCATGCTCAAGGACATGGCCCGCGACCAGGGCGGCGTCTTCCTGGGCCGGGGCGGGGCGATGGTCCTGGCCGGCCACCCCGGCGCGCTGCACGTCCGGCTCGACGCGCCCGCCGGGCGCAGAATCCGGCAGGTGGCCACGATGAGCGAGGTCGGCGAACGCGAGGCCCGCCGCATCGTCGAGGACAACGACCGGGCCAGGACCGCCTACGTGCGCCACTTCTACCGGGCCGACCCCGCCGACCCCTGCCACTACCAGCTCGTGCTCGACAGCACCACGATTCCGGTCGCGACCTGCGCCGAGCTCATCGTCCTCGCCGCCGAGGCACTCGATTGACCCAACTCCCCCTAACATAGGAGGCATTCTTGGTCAGTCCCGAAGGAGCGATTGACGTGGCGACCGTCCCGAGTGTGTCGTACTCCATCACTGTGCGTCTCGAGGTGCCGGCCGGCGGCAAGGCCGTCAGCCAGCTCACCCACGCCGTAGAGTCGGCCGGGGGTGTGGTGACCGCCCTCGACGTCACCAATGCCGGGCATGAGAAGCTCCGCATCGACGTGACGTGCGCCGCGAGGGACACCGACCACGCGCAGGCCATCGTCGACCAGCTGGAGGCGGTCGAGGGCGTCGTCATCCACAAGGTGTCCGACCGCACCTTCCTCATGCACCTCGGCGGCAAGATCGAGATGGTCTCCAAGGTGCCGCTGCGCAACCGCGACGAGCTGTCCATGGCCTACACCCCGGGCGTGGCGCGCGTGTCGATGGCGATCGCGCGCAACAAGGAGGACGCGCGGCGGCTGACCATCAAGCGCAACACCGTGGCGGTCGTCACCGACGGCTCCGCCGTGCTGGGGCTGGGCAACATCGGGCCCGAGGCGGCGCTGCCCGTCATGGAGGGCAAGGCGGCGCTGTTCAAGCGGTTCGCGGGCATCGACGCCTGGCCGATCTGCCTCGACACCCAGGACGTCGACGAGATCGTGCGCACCGTGCAGGTGATCGCGCCCGGCTTCGGCGGCATCAACCTGGAGGACATCGGCGCGCCGCGCTGCTTCGAGGTCGAGCGGCGGCTGCGCGAGCTGCTCGACATCCCGGTCTTCCACGACGACCAGCACGGCACCGCGATCTGCGTGCTGGCCGCGCTCACCAACGCGCTGCGGGTCGTCGACAAGAACATCGAGAACGTCAAGATCACCATGGCGGGCGCGGGCGCGGCGGGCAACGCGGTGCTGCGGCTGCTGCTGGCCGCCGGGGCGCGCAACGTGATCGTGTGCGACTACCTCGGGGCCGTGCACAAGGGCCGCGACGACCTCGACGAGTCGCTGCTGTGGATCGCCGAGCACACCAACGCAGAAGGCTACGCGGGCGACCTGCGCGGAGCCGTCAAGGACGCCGACGTCTTCGTGGGCGTGTCCGCGCCCGGCATCCTCACCGGCGACGACATCGCGACGATGGCCAAGGACGCGGTGGTGTTCGCGCTGGCCAACCCGGAGCCGGAGGTGTCGCCCGACGACGCCCGCGAGCACGCCGCGGTGGTCGCCACGGGCCGCTCCGACTACCCCAACCAGATCAACAACGTGCTGGCCTTCCCCGGGGTGTTCAGGGGGCTGCTGGACGCGCAGGCGGGCGGGGTGACGCAGGAGATGCTGCTGGCCGCCGCCGGCGCGCTGGCCGCCGTCGTCACGCCGGAGGAGCTGGGTCCCAACTACATCATCCCCAGCGTGTTCCACCCCGACGTTGCCACTGCCGTCGCCGCAGCCGTAAGAGAGTCTGCTGGTGGTCGCGCGCGAGGCTTCACCGAAGCCTGAGTCCATCATCTTTTACGGCGGTGCCGGCGGCACTCCAACCGTCGTGCGGGGCTCGCGGCCTCCAGGGGGACGCTTCTAGACCCGCACACGGCGGGCCGCCGCTACGGCGCATGGTGGGCCGGTTACGGGCTCAACCCCCGGCACCGGCTACGGCAATGCGGACAAGCCCGGCAATGGCGAGGTTCGCGGCACCGGCTACGGCGTTGTGGTTCGTGTGGTGATCGCTGGTATGACGCGGTAGCTCTCCTGGAAGACCAGGTTGTGGGCGTCGGCTGCGGCGATCACGCGCATGGTGTCGAGCTGGCCGGTCGCGTCCGTCTCCGAGAAGACGTTGAGGGGCCAGTCGCCTACCGTGTTGCCCCGTAGGTGTGGGTGGTGGAAGTCGCAGCCGTAGTGGGCGACGACCGCGATCGGCTGCGCGCCGCACTGGCGCTGCTCGTGCCAGGTCAGCGACCACATGGCGTTGAGGCCGCCCTCGTGCGACCTGGTGAGCCCGCTCGCGACCACCTCCCCGGTGCCGAGCAGCAGGTCGGCGTTGGCCTCCTCGAGGACCTGGCGGGCCACCGGGTCCAGCAGTTCGACGGTTCTGGCGAACACGCGTTCCTTGTCCTCCCGCGTGACGGCGTCGCCGTGGTCGCCGTCACGCAGGTCGGTGAAGTGGCGGAGCAGAGCCTGGTTGATCGGAGTACCCATGCCCTCCCCCTTCCCCGGGCTCAGGTGAGCAGGCCGGCGATCCTGGTCCGGATTTCGGGGGTGTCCAGGCCACGTACGGTGAGGGTCGTGCGGCGGCGTACGACGTCGTCCACCGTGGCCGCCCACTCGTGGTCGCGGGCGTAGACCACCTGGGCCCAGATGTCCGGCCCGTCCGGGTGGATGCGCTCGCCGAGCGCGGGGTCCTCGCGGATGAGCCGGGCCAGGTCGAACGCGATCGAGCCGTAGTGCGAGGCCAGGTGCCGGGCCACCAGCGGATCCATGCGCGCGCTCGGGTCGCGGTCGGTCCACAGCCGCATGGCCACCGCGTCGGGGCTGGCCAGGCCGGGCAGCGGCACGGCGGGCAGGATGTCGGCCAGGTCGTCGCCCAGGGGACGTCCGGGCAGGTGAGCCAGGGTGTCGAAGACGTGCCTGCCGATGTGGCGGTACGTCGTCCACTTGCCGCCGGCCACCGACAACATGCCGCCCGCGCCCCGGGTCAGCACCGTCTCCCGCTTGGCCGCCGTGACCTCCCCAGGACCGCCGGGCAGGACGCGCAGGCCGGCGAAGGCGTAGGTGATGTCCTCGCGGCGGAGCTGGGAGTCGCGGACGGAATGCCCCGCCTCGTCGAGGATCTGGGAGATGTCGGCCTCGGTGGCGCCGACCAGGCCAGGATCGCCCTCGTACGCCTCGTCCGTGGTCCCGAGCAGCAGGTGGTCCTCCCACGGGATCGCGAACGACACCCGGTACTTGTCGATCGGCGTGGTCAGCGCGGCCTTCCACGGCTCGTGCCGGCGCATGACCAGGTGGGCGCCCTTGGACAGCCGGATGCTGGGGGCCGCGTCCGGGTCCTCCATGCGACGCAGGTGGTCGACCCAGGGGCCGGTGGCGTTCAGGACGAGGCGGGCGGAGACGCCGAACTCGGCGCCGCCGAGCCGGTCGCGCAGGTCGGCGCCGGTGACGCTGCCGCCGGTCGTCCGCAGCCCGACGACCTCGGCGTGGTTGAGCACGGTGGCGCCCGCGTCCACGGCGGCGCGCACGGTCATGACGGCGACGCGGCTGTCGTTCATCTGGTGGTCGCCGTAGACGGCGGCGGCGCGCAGCCCCTCGGTCCGCAGCGCGGGCACCTTGGCCAGCGCCTGATGCGGAGTGATCACCTTGCCCATGCCGTCGCCGAACACGGACAGGGCCGAGTACAGGAACACGCCGGCGCCGAGCTTGGCGGCCCCGTGCGGCCCGCCCTTGTAGATCGGCACCAGGAACGTCAGCGGCTTGACCAGGTGGGGGGCGATGTCGCCGGCCAGGGCGCGGCGCTCGCGGTGGTTCTCGGCCACCAGCTTGACGTTGCCGGTCTGCAGGTAGCGCAGGCCGCCGTGGACCAGCTTGGAGGAGGCGCTGGAGGTGGCGCCGGCGAAGTCGCCCGAGTCGACCATCGCCACCCGCAGCCCCGCCTGGGCGGCCATCCACGTGACCGACGTGCCCAGGATGCCACCGCCGATGACCAGCAGGTCGTAGCCGGTGGTGGACAGCTCGTGGCGGATCTCGGCCCGGTCGGTGCCGATCGCGGTCGTCATTGCCATACTCCTATTGCTCGACCCAGTCGAGGGTCCGGGCCACGGCCTTCTTCCAGTTGCGGTATTCGCGCTCGCGGGCCGCCTCGTCGATCGCGGGGCGCCACTCGGCGGCCTTGTGCCAGTTGGCGCGCAGGCTGTCGAGGTCGGGCCAGTAGCCGGTGGCCAGTCCCGCGGCGTAGGCGGCGCCGAGCGCGGTGGTCTCGGCCACCATCGGCCGGATCACCGGCACGGCCAGCACGTCGGCCAGCGTCTGCATGAGCAGGTTGTCGGCGGTCATGCCGCCGTCGGCGCGCAGCGTGGTCAGGTCGAGCCCGGAGTCGGCGTTCATCGCGTCGACGACCTCGCGGGTCTGCCACGCGGTGGCCTCCAGCACGGCGCGGGCGATGTGCCCCTTGTTCACGAAACCGGTCAGCCCGGCGATCACGCCGCGCGCGTCCGAGCGCCAGTGCGGCGCGAACAACCCCGAGAACGCCGGTACGAAGTAGCAGCCGCCGTTGTCGTCGACCGTCTTGGCCAGGGTCTCGATCTCGGCCGCGCTGGAGATCAGGCCGAGGTTGTCGCGCAGCCACTGCACGAGGGAGCCGGTGACCGCGATGGCGCCCTCCAGCGCGTACGTGGCCGGGCCGTCGCCGATCCGGTAGCCGACCGTGGTCAGCAGGCCGTGCTTGGACACGACCGGCTCCTGACCGGTGTTCATCAGCAGGAAGCTGCCCGAGCCGTAGGTGCTCTTGGTCTCGCCGGGCGCGAAGCAGGTCTGCCCGAACAGCGCCGCCTGCTGGTCGCCGAGCGCGGAGGCCACGGGGACGCCGTCCCGGGTGTGGCCGTAGACCTCGGCGGAGGGGCGGATCTCGGGCAGCATGGCGCGCGGCACGCCCATCGCGGCCAGGAGGTCGTCGTCCCATCCGAGCGTGTGGATGTTCATCAGCATCGTGCGGCTGGCGTTGGTCACGTCGGTCAGGTGCCGCCCGGTGAGGTTCCACAGCAGCCAGCTGTCCATCGTGCCGAACAGCACCTCGCCGCGCTCGGCCCGCTCGCGCAGGCCGGGGTCCTGGTCCAGCAGCCAGCGGATCTTGGGCCCGGAGAAGTAGGTGGCCAGCGGCAGCCCGGCCTTCTCCCTGAACAGGCTCGCGTGCTCGGCCAGCGCGTGCGTGAGCGCGTCGGTGCGGGTGTCCTGCCAGACGATCGCCGGGCGGACGGGGCGGCCGGTGGCGCGCTCCCACAACACCGTGGTCTCGCGCTGGTTGGTGATGCCCAGCGCGGCGATCTGGCCGTCCTCCAGGCCGGCGCCGCTCACCGCCTCGGCCAGCACGGCCTCGACGTTCTGCCAGATCTCGGTGGCGTCGTGCTCGACCCAGCCCGGCTTGGGGAAGATCTGGCGGTGCTCGCGCTGGGCGACGCTGATGATGTTGCCGGCCTGGTCGAAGACGATGCACCGGCTGGACGTAGTGCCCTGGTCGATGGCTGCGACGTAGTGCGGTCGAGGCACTGGGTTCCTCGCTAGTGCTCGTGGTTCGACAATGCCGAACGAATCGTATGTGGAAGGAGGTGGCTGTTCAAGTGTCATCGGGCGAGGTCACGGGTGATGGCGCGGGCGGCGTCGCGTACGTAGGAGACGAACTCCATGTGCAGGTCACCGCCTGGGGCGAGCCGTTCGACGGCGCCGCGGATGCCGATGGCGCCCACCGCCAGGCCGCGCGCGTCCCTGATCGGGGCGGCGATGGCCACCTCGCCCTCCGTCAGCTCCTCCATCTCGGCGGCCCAGCCGCGCGCCCTGACCTGGGCGAGCTCCGCCTCCAGCCGCGCGGGGTCGGTGAGCGTGCGCTTGGTGTGGGCCTGCAGCGGCGGGGTGATCGACTCGCCGTACGGGTCGTAGGCGAGCAGCACCTTGCCCAGCGCGCTGGCGTGGAGCGGCAGATAGGTGCCCACCTGCAGCGTCTGCATGCTGTCGTCGGGGCGGAACACGTGGTGGATCACCAGGACGTGGCCTTCGTGCGGGGTGCCGATCCAGGCGCTCTCCCTGCTGCGCCCGGCCAGCGCGTCGGCCCAGTTGATGGAGCGGGTGCGTAGCTCGTTGACGTCGAGGTAGCTGCTGCCGAGGTGGAGCAGCGTGGCGCCGAGCCGGTACTTGCCCGTGGTGTCGTCCTGCTCGACGAACCCGACGTGGACCAGCGTGCGCAGGATGCCGTGCAGCGTCCCTTTCGGCAGGCCCAGCGCCCTGGCGAGCTCGGCGACGCCGAGCTGCCGGGGGCCGGAGGCGAGCAGCCGCAGGATGGCGGCGGCCCGTTCCACCGACTGAATCGTGTCTCCCACGCCGACGACACTAGCAGCGAATCGTTCGGTATTGCCGAACGCTGGCGCTTGAGTCTGTACGCCGGTCCGGGATCTGCCGCGGGCGCGGGCAACCCGGGGCCGCCACGCGCAGTCGCGCACTCCACGTCGCTCGGGAACCGCACCGGCGCCGGGTGCGTCTCTTGATCGAGGACTTCCCGCTAAAGGCACCAATTTCCCATGGATTGCCGGCAAAGAGGGGACTAAATGGAACAACCTTCCCGTATTGCGGGAACCGTGCGGCCTGGGGGCCGCACCGCGAGAGTACGCGCGGCCGTCCTGGAGGCCACCCAGGACGAGCTGGTCGAGCACGGGTTCCATGGGCTGACCATGGACCAGGTGGCGGCCAGGGCCGGCGTCGGCAAGACGACGGTCTACCGGCGCTGGGGGAGCACCCCCGGCCTGGTGGCCGACCTCATGACCGAGCTGGCCAACCAGTCCTCGCCCCACGCCGACACGGGCGGCATCGAAAGTGACCTGCGCGTCAACGCGCTCGCCGTGGTCGAGGCGCTCAACGACGGGCGCCTCGGGGCCACGTTCCAGGCGGTCATCGCCGCCGCCACCTGCGACGAGCAGGCCTCTCTCGCGCTGCGCACCTTCTACCTGCGCCGCATCGAAGAGTGGACCAGCGTCGTGGACCTGGCCGTGGCCCGGGGTGAGCTGCCGGTGGGCACCGACGGGGGCGAGGTGATCCGGGCGATCGCGGCCCCGCTCTACTACCGGCTGATGATCACGAGGGAGCCGGTGACGGCCGAGGCCGCCGAGTGGTCGGTGGCGCGCACGCTGGCCGCCGCCAGGGCGGGCGCCTTCGTGACGGGCGCCCTGGTGACGGGCGGCGCGCCGGGATGAGCGGTTCGGGGGCTCACATGGATGAACGGGGCCAGATCGAGCCGTACCACCACAGGATCCCGCCCATGACCACGAGCCCGCCCGCCGTGGCGAGCTTGCCCATGAGGTCGGCGGGCGGTCCGGTGTAGGGTAGCCGGCCGCCGTGCCGGTGGTGGCCCCAGGGGCAGTCGTTCTCGACGTGGCTGGAGTCGATCAGCGTTTCCGGCTGGTGCTCGCTGACCGAGTAGGCCTCGATCTCGGATCTGCTGCCCTTGTTCACGGGGATCTGCCGGACGACGGTCTTCCTGGCCGGGATGGAGCCGCTGGCCATGCTGACGCCGTCGGCCTTGAGATCGAAGCGTACGAGCTGGCGGGTCTGGTTGTGCAGCCTGACGGACGCCCGGCCCGAGCGGCAGCCCACGTCGTCGACCGTCATCGTGAACGGGTCGCCGGAGTCCGGCAGCGGCCACGCCTCGGCCGCGGCCGGAAGGAGCAGGACGGCGCCCACCGGCAGGGCGGCCAGGACGAGACGGAAACCGATGCGCATGGTGCTTCCCCCGGACACGATCTTCGCTACATAAAGTGCCCAAGCGGGCACGAAAAGTAACATCGGCCACCGGGGGGAGCGCGCACCCCCGCAGGTACTTCATGATGGATGTATGGCGGAAGCGATCTACGTCGGCGGGTTGCTGGTGGCGACGCCACTCCTCGACGACCCCAACTTCCGGCGTAGCGTCGTGCTGATCCTCGAACACGACCACGACGGCGGCACCCTCGGCGTCGTCCTCAACAGGCCGAGCGACATATCGGTGACGCAGGTGCTGCCCGTATGGGACCCGCTGATCACCGGGCCGCCGGTGTTGTTCGAGGGCGGTCCCGTGCAGACCGACAGCGCGCTCGCGCTGGCCGCCGTCCCGAGCGGCGAGGAGCCGCTCGGCTGGCGCCGGCTGCACGCGGGCACCGACGCGGTGGCCCGCCTGGGGACGGTCGACCTGGACGCGCCGCCGGAGATCCTGCAAGGGGAGATCGCGCAGATGCGCATCTTCGCGGGGTACGCGGGGTGGACGTCGGGGCAGCTGGAGAGCGAGATAGCCGAGGGCGCCTGGTATGTCGTCGACTCCGAGGTCGGCGACACCTTCCACGCCGACCCGTCCGCGCTGTGGCGTCATGTGCTGCGGCGCCAGCGGGGTGAGCTGGCGTTCGTGGCGACCTGCCCGGACGACCCGACCCTCAACTGAACGCCCGCCGCCCCTCGGACCGGATCGTCGGGCTCAGTGCTGCAGGGGCCTCAGTGGCGCAGGTCCCAGCCGGGCCGCAGGCAGCGCTCGGCCAGCTCGATGCTCTCGGCCATCCGCCGCTGGATCTCCTCCATCGTGCCGTCACGGCGCGGGCACTCGAAGCCGACGCGCATGGTGGACATGGCGAACGCCACGATCAGGTGCGTGAGCTGGTCCTCGTCGGGATCCACGCCCCGGCGGGCGGCGATCACCTCGGCCAGGCGCCGCTCCGTCCGCGCACCCCTGGCCACCGACTTGCCGACCAGGTGCGGATTGCCGTCCAGCAACTTCCGCAACTTCAGGAACCTGCTCGCGTCGTCCGGCGTTGAACTCTGCACGTCGGTCAGGACCGCGCGCAGCGCGTGCATCAGGGCCGTGAACGGCGGCTCGTCCGCCGGGCGCTCCGCCAGCGTCTCCAGCATGATCTCCTCGCCGTGGTCGTGGAACCACATCGCCAGGTGATCCTTGTTGGTGAAGTAGCGGAAGAACGTGCGGGGGGAGATCTCGACCGCCCCCGCGATCTGCTCCACGGTGGTCGACTCGTATCCTTGTTCGAGGAAGAGCTCTAGCGCGGCGTCCATGATCGCCAGGCGCGTCTTCTCCTTCTTGCGTTCTCGTAGCCCCACCGTCACTCCCTCGAAACCATGTTGTCACAGTGTGCCATAAGTCATAGGGCGACTGTTGAAAGTCATTTGTCATGTGTCATGCTCTGCCATAGATTACCGAGGCTTACGAGGCTTATGCCCCGGTGTGGGGCGGCATGTTTGAGGGGGACTCATGGCTCAAGCGAAGGCGGTCGACGCGCCGTCATCGCCCGGCCCGGCGAAGACGGGGACCGGGGGCAACCCGTGGCTGGTGCTGCTGGCGGTCAGCCTGGGCGTCATCATGGTGATGCTCGACGGAACCGTGGTGGGCATCGCCAACCCGGTCATCCAGGTGGACCTGAAGGCCACGCTCTCCGATCTGCAGTGGGTGACCAGCGGTTACCTGCTGGCGCTGGCGGTCTTCCTGATCACCGCGGGCAAGCTCGGCGACCTGTTCGGGCACAAGCGCGTGTTTCTCATCGGTGTGGGGGGCTTCGCCATCTCCTCGGTGGGCATCGGCTTGAGCGCCGACCTGGCCGAGATCATTCCAGGTGCGACGCCGGCCGGCGCCCTGATCGGCCTGCGCGTGCTGCAGGGCCTGTTCGGCGCCCTGCTCCAGCCCGCCGCCCTGGCGCTGCTGCGTGGAGCGTTCCCGGGCGAGAAGCTGAACCAGGCGATGGGGGCCTGGGGTGCGATCATCGGCCTGTCCAGCGCCGCCGGCCCGATCGTGGGCGGGCTGCTGGTCGAGAGCAGGGGCTGGGAGTCGGTCTTCTTCATCAACGCGCCCGTCGGCGTGATCGCGCTCGTCCTCGGCATCTTCCTGATCAAGGAGAACCGCTCGCAGACGCTGGCGCGCATCGACTGGCTCGGCGTGCTGCTGCTGTCCGGCGCGATGTTCTCACTGGTCTGGACGATCATCAAGGCTCCCGAGTGGGGCTGGGGCGACAGCACGACCCTGACCTTCATCGGCGCCTTCGTGGTGCTCATGGCCGCGTTCATCTTCTGGCAGAGCCGGGCCAGGCAGCCGCTGGTGCCGCTGTCGCTGTTCGCCAACCCGTCCATCTCCATCGGCACCTTCCTGATGATGATGGTGGCCTTCGCCATGTTCGGCGCGATGTTCTTCCTGGGCTTCTTCTTCCAGGGGGTCCACGGGCTCAGCCCGCTGGACGCCGGCCTGCGCATGCTGCCGATGAGCGCCGGCATGATCGTCGCCTCGCCGCTGGCGGGCATGCTGCTCGGCAAGCTCGGGCCGAAGATCACGATGGCCGCGGGTCTGCTGATCACCGCGTTCTCGATGTTCCTCATGTCGCAGCTCAGCATCGACGCCTCGTTCATGGCCAGCGCCATCCCGTTCGTGCTGCTCGCCTTCGGCCTGTCGCCGGTCTTCGTGGGCGCCACGGAGATCATCGTGGGCAACGCGCCGGTGGAGCTGAGCGGGGTCGCGGGTGGCGTGCAGCAGTCGGCCATGCAGGTCGGCGGCGCGCTCGGCACCGCGATCCTGGGCGCGGTGATGGCCGGTGAGATCTCCAGCAGGCTGCCCGGCTACCTCGGCCCGGCGGCGCAGGCGATCCCGGCCGAGCAGATGACGGCCCTGGAGAAGATCGCCGCGTTCGGCCAGGCGCCTCCCGGGGTGCCGCAGCAGGTCGCCGACGCGCTGCACAACTCGTTCATGGACGGCATGCACGTCGCCTTCCTGGTGAGCACCGGCATCGCGGTGCTGACGGCGCTGCTCACGCTGTTCGTCAAGGCCGGCCGGAAGACCGAGGGCGCTGCCGTCCACGTGGGCTGACCGGCGCCAGAGCCTGCGCGCTGACCGGCGGATCCGTGCTCTGACCAGCGCTCGGAGCCGTCGGCGGCGCTGTGCTCCGGCCTGTGTTCGATGTCGCGGCCCCCGCCCCCGTGGCGGGGGTCGTTCCGTGTTCCGGGGTCGCGGGCGGGCATAAACTCGTGGGGTGAGCACGAAGATCCTCCCAGAGCAGGAGACCACTCCGCGGACGTCGCACGGCGACGGCGATCACGAGCGGTTCGCCCACTACGCGGACAGGAACAAGATCACCGAAAGCATGGTGACCGGCACGCCCATCCGCGCTCTGTGCGGCAAAATCTGGGTGCCCAGCCGCGATCCCAAGAAATATCCGGTCTGCCCGGAATGCAAGGAGATCTACGAGGGCCTGCCGCCGGGTGGCGGCGAGGGCGGCGACGACAAGCAGTGAGTGTTGCTGAGCGGTAATCCCCTTACGGAGAGTTACGGTCTGTAGCCAGACCGGCTCAAATCGTAGGGGGTTCGCATGGCCCGGCGCGCGACCGCTGTCGTCTCGGCATGCCTGCTCGTGGCCGGGGCCATCCGGCCGCCGTGGCCGGGCGCTCCTCTGACTGTCGCCGCTGGGACCGTTCCGGCGGCCGGATCCATGACGGCCGACGGGTGTGCCGAACGCGCGCCCGCGTCCCGCACGCCCGGGCCGCGTTCGCCCAAGCCGGAGGACGTGGCCAAGGTTCTCGCCGAGCTCGGCGAGCGGCTCGCGGGGATCACGCCGCCGAGCCAGATCACCGTGCCCACGCGGGTGCACGTCCTCACCAAGGGGCCCGAACGGAAGGTGTCCGACGAGGCCGTCAGGGCCCAGATCGACACGCTCAACTCCGCGTACGCCGGCAAGTTCGGCGGCGTGGACACCGGCGTGCGCTTCCGCCTCGACATCATCTCCGTCGAGGAGAACGCCTCCTGGTTCGCCGACCCCATCGGCCACGAGAAGGCCATGAAGCAGGCGCTGCACGAGGGCGGGGCGGGCACGCTCAACCTCTACGTCGCCCAGCTCAGCGAGCTCATGCTGGGCTTCGCCAGCTACCCGTACTGGTACGCCGGCTCCCCCCGCCTCGACGGCGTCGTGATCGACTGGCGCAGCCTGCCCGGCGGCGCGATGGCCGACTACAACCGGGGCTTCACCGGCGTGCACGAGATCGGCCACTGGCTCGGGCTCTTCCACACCTTCGAGAACGGCTGCAAGGAGCCGGGCGACGGCATCGACGACACGCCCCGCGAGGCCCGCCCGACCGAGGCGTGCCCGCTGGACAAGGACACCTGCACCGCCCACGAGGGCAAGGACCCGGCCCACAACTACATGGACTACGCCCACGACCGGTGCATGTGGGAGTTCACCCAGGGACAGGCGAACCGGATGCACGAGATGTGGGCCGCCTACCGGGACACCGCCGACGCCTAGTATTTCCGACAAATTACGATGTGCAGGTGACAGCACCAAAGGCACTCGACGCTCCCCACAGATCCACGGGTCTCTTCGGCCCCGAGTACCGCACGGCCAGCCTCGGCATCCTGCTGGTCGTCACGCTGATCGCGTTCGAGGGCATGTCGGTCGGGGTCGTCATGCCGGCCATCGCCGACGAACTGGACGCCCTCGACCTGTACGGGCTCAGCTTCTCCGCCTTCCTCATCGCCAGCCTGTTCATGAACGTGGTGGCCGGCCTGTGGTCGGACCGGCGCGGATATCCGGTGCCGTTCCTGGCCGGCGTGGTGCTGTTCGTCATCGGCATGGCCCTGGCCGGGGCGGCGACCACCGCCGGGATGTTCCTGGCCGCGCGGGCCGTGCAGGGACTCGGCGCCGGCGCCTCCATCGTCGCGCTGTACGTGATGATTGCCCGCGTGTACGCGGTGGACGTGCGGCCGAAGGCGTTCGCCTCCGTCTCCGCCGCCTGGGTGGTGCCCGCCATGGTGGGTCCGTCCGTGGCCGGGTTCGTCGGGCAGCACTGGGGCTGGCGTTACGTCTTCTACGGGATCATCCCGCTGGTCATCCCCGCCCTGGTGATGCTCGTACCGGCGCTGCGCAAGGGCTCGGCCGCCGAGGCCGCCGAGGCCGACGCGCCCCAGCCCGGCACCGGGCCCCGGTCCAGGCCGGTGGCGATGACCCTGGCCGCCACCTGCACCGCCGGCGGCGCCGGGCTGCTGCTGCACGGCGTGGACCGGCTGCACCGCGACCTGGTGCCGGGGAGCCTGGAGACGGCCGCCGGGCTGGCGCTGCTGCTCTGGGGCCTGTACCGGCTGCTGCCGCCCAGAGCACTGCGCTTCGCGCGGGGGCTGCCCACGACGATCGTCATGCGCGGGTTCTTCTCGGCCTCCTTCTTCGGCGTGAACGCCTTCATCCCCCTCGCGCTGCAGGAGGTGAAGTCCTTCGACACCACGTCCGCCGGGGTCGCGCTCACGACCGGAGCCCTGGGCTGGTCGGCGGGGGCCTACATCCAGAGCAAGGGCTCCGGTCACGCGCACCTGCGGATCAGGCTGGGCGCCGCGGGCGTGGCCACGGGCATCGTGCTGTGCCTGCTCTCCGTGCTTCCCGGGGTCACCGGATGGATCGCGGTGCCCGCCTGGATCGTGGCCGGCTTCGGCATGGGCTTCGGCCTGACCACGGTCAGCGTCACGGCGATGAAGCAGTCGCCGGTCCACGAGCAGGGGGCCAACTCGGCCGCGCTGTCGGTGTCCGACCAGCTCGGCTCCGCGCTGTCGATCGGCATCGGCGGAGCGCTGGTGAACGTCATCGGGCACTCCTCGTCCCAGATCGCCACCGGGTTCCTGGTCATCTCCTGCCTCATGGGGGTCATCGCGGTGACCGGCAGCGTGCTCGCCGGTCGCACCCGCTGAATTCCGCACCTCCCGTCACACCCGTCACTGTTCGCCTGAGCGTCGTCGCCAGGAGTGATAGGACAGCGGGCAAGGAGGTGCCATGGAGGATGATCACCGTGTCTGGCCCCCTGAACCGGGGCCCGGGCATCGCCGTACACCTCCAGAGGACTCGGCGTCCGCGCGGGGCGACGCGGATCGGGACGAAGGGGTGCCGCGGGGGCGGGCGGGTCCCAGGCACGCTGCCGGGGCGGCGCCGTACGTACCGGAACAGCCTCGGACGCGGGACGAGGGCGGCCGGGGCCGCCCGCCCGACCCGCCCGACCCGCCACCCGACCCGCCACCGGCCTTCGGCCGGCGCGAGCGGCCGTACCAGCAGCCCGCCCGGCGACCCGAACCCCCGGCGGACCCGGATTCGGGCCGGCAGCGGGACGCGCCCGCCGAGCGAGACTCTCGCTGGGGACGGGACGATCCCGCAGGTCGTGACGTCCGGTGGGGGCGGGACGATCTCGCCGAACCCGAGCCCCGATGGGGGCGGGACGACGCGAGCGGCCATGACCCTGGGTTGCAGCGGGACGACGCGAACGGTCATGATCCTGGCTGGGGGCGGGACGACGCGAACGGTCATGACCCTGGCTGGGGCCGGATGGACGCCGGGCCGGATCATGATGGCCGGTGGGGGAGGCGGGGGCATCCGCTGGATCTGGACCAGGGGGAGCCTGAGGAGCCCGCATGGGGCCCCAGGATCCGCGGAGCCGTCCCCAGAGAGCCCGACCGCGGGCGAGGAGAGGCATGGGAGGACCTGCCCCCCTCCGCCCGCCTGCACGGCTCTCCCGCCGACCCCGGGCCGCGCAGGGGGAGCCCGGCGGGCGGGCGGATGTGGCGGCGCGTGGCGGTCGTGCTGGCCGCGTTGATCGCGGGAGCGGGCCTGGTGACGGGCGCGGCGGTGGCGGCGCTGCGGCTCACCGCGCCTCCGGAGCGGACGGGGCTGATGCGCGACGCGCAGGCCGGGGTGACGGCGACGTTGCCGCAGGGCTGGAGCACGGGCGCGGTGGCCCCAGTCACGGGGTTCACCTCGGTCGTACGCGACGGGCGGGGCGCGCTCGTGATGGCCAGGCCGGTGCCGGGCCCGGTGGGCGACGTCAGGAAGGCCACGGCGGAGGCGGCCGAGCTGTACTCCCGGCTGCTGCTCATGGGCGACCGGGTGAGCGTCGTCGACGACCGGCGGACGGCCGACGGTCACACCCGCGCCCTGCGCGCCGAGTACAAGGACGTGGTGAACCGGCCGGCGTTCCTCAGAGTGATGCTGGTCACTCGTACGGACCGCTCCGTCCTGCTGGTCGGACTGCTGCAACCCGAGGACGAGAGCCGCAGACAGGCGTTGGACGAGGTCATGGCGAGCGTCCGATAAGCCGCATAGCACGTGAGGAAGACCTTGGCCAGAATCCCCGGCTCACGGCACGTCTTGTCGGTGGGCCCGATTACTCTTGGGTCACTGTGAGAAAGCGAAGCACACGAACCCCAGAGGTGATGCGGTGAGCACGTTCGCCGCGTCCCACCTTTCGCCTTCCTATCCCGACCGGGCCGCGTGGGGCACCGCCCCGAAGTTGCGCGCCTGGCAGCAGGAGGCGTTCGACCTCTACTCCCGGCGTGAGCCGCGTGACTTCCTCACCGTGGCGACGCCGGGCGCGGGCAAGACGACCTACGCCCTGCGCATCGCCAGCGAGCTGCTCGCCAACGGGGTGATCAAGGCGATCACGATCGTGACCCCCACCGAGCACCTCAAGCGCCAGTGGGCCGACGCCGCCGGGAAGGTCGGCATCGGCATCGACCCCGAGTTCAAGAACAGCCAGGGCGCGACCTCGCGCGACTACATCGGGGTGGCGGTCACCTACGCGCAGGTCGCCATGCACCCGGCCCTGCACCGGGCGCGCACCGAAAACCGCAAGACGCTGGTCATCTTCGACGAGATCCACCACGCGGGCGACGCCAAGTCGTGGGGCGACGGGGTGCGCGAGGCGTTCGAGCCGGCCGCGCGCCGGCTCCAGCTGACCGGCACGCCGTTCCGGTCCGACGACAACCCGATCCCGTTCGTCGGCTACGAGGAGGACGCGGAGGGCTTCAAGCGCAGCATCGCCGACTACTCCTACGGCTACGGTCCCGCCCTCGACGACGGCGTCGTGCGTCCGGTCATCTTCCTGGCGTACTCGGGCGAGATGAAGTGGCGCACCCGCGCCGGCGACGAGATCGCCGCGACGCTGGGCACGCCGCTCACCAAGGACCAGCTCTCCCAGGCGTGGCGGGCCGCGCTCGACCCGAAGGGCGACTGGATCCGCCAGGTCATGCAGGCGGCCGACCGCCGCCTCACCGAGGTGCGCAGGGGAGTGCCCGACGCGGGGGGCCTGGTGATCGCCACCGACCACGAGACCGCCCGGGCCTACGCCCGCCACCTGCGCAACATCACCAGCGAGGGCGCCACGGTCGTCCTGTCCGACGACCCCGGCGCGTCCAAGAAGATCAAGCAGTTCGCGGCCTCGGAGGATCGCTGGCTGGTGGCCGTGCGCATGGTGTCGGAAGGCGTCGACATCCCCCGCCTGTGCGTCGGCGTCTACGCCACCTCCACCTCGACCCCGCTCTTCTTCGCCCAGGCCGTGGGCCGCTTCGTGCGTGCCCGCAAACGCGGCGAGACCGCCTCGGTCTTCCTGCCCTCGGTGCCCACCCTCATGGGGCTGGCCAATGAGATGGAGGTCGAGCGCGACCACGTCCTCAACAAGCGACCGCCGGAGGACGGCCTCGACGACACCCTCCTCGAACAGGCCAACCGCCAGAAGGACAACCCCGACGTCCTCGGCGACGAGCTGCCGTTCGAGACCATGGAGACCACGGCCACCTTCGACCGCGTGCTCTTCGACGGCGGCGAGTTCGGCACCGGCGCTGAGGTCGGCTCGGCCGAGGAAGAGGACTTCATCGGCCTGCCCGGCCTGCTGGAGCCCGACCAGGTGGCGACCCTGCTCCGCAAACGGCAGTCGGACCAGCAGGCCGCCCGCCGCAAGCAGCCGGAGGAGCCCCGGGAGACGCTGGCCCCGCACGAGCAGATCGCCGAGCTGAGGCGCGAGCTCAACGGCCTGGTGGGCGCCTGGAACCATCGCACGGGCCAACCGCACGGGGTGATCCACTCGGAGCTGCGCCGCGCCTGCGGCGGCCCCCCGATCGCCCAGGCGACGGCGGAGCAGATCACGGAACGCATCGCCATGATCCGCCGCTGGGCCACCCAACGCCGCTAGCCCACACCCCGGCGACGCCCAGGCCCGGCCTGGCGTCGCCGGGGCCGGGGTCCATCCACTCCTCAGTCTCCAGGAGGGGGCTGCGACCATTCGTGGAGCCGTACGTAGTCCCGAGTCCAGTCGGGGGTGACGACGGCCCGGCCGACGATCAGGACCCGGGTGAGGATGCTGTAAGAGGTGGCGTCGCCGAAGCGCTCGCGCAGGTAGGCCGCGTTCCTGTCGCGGAAGCGCTCGTCGGTCAGCGCTCGCACCACTCCGTACACGCCTCTGGCGTACATCCCGTTGCAGATGGTCAGGGTGCGTTCGACGTTGTCAGGATTGACTCCCCGGTAGAAGAACGCGACGTCCTCCAGCAGTCGAATGTCGGCGCCCGACCCGGTGTGGCGCGGGTGATGTCTGGCCGGCGTGTCGCCGCCTTCGTGGACCTCGAAGTACGGGCCGAGCTCGCCGTCCCGGTCGGGCACCTTTCGTACCGGAAGTTGGATCCGCTCCCGCAGGGACGTGGTGACCTCACTGTTGTCGATGCCGCCGAGGAGCACTAGATGCGCGGTGAAGTCGTCGGAGCGTAAGTCCTCGGGGGCGCGCAGCGTGACCAGGCTGCGCGGGTTCGCCGCTCTGAGGTGGCCGTGCAGCTCGAACAGCGAGTCGAGGTCGGAGTGCTTGTAAAGCTCGATGTAGTCGAGGCCGTCCGGCGAGGGGTACGGGATCGTGGTCCGCTGATCCTCGGGGAGCTGCGAGCAGATGATCGTGATGGGCTCCCCGTCGGGGAAGCGCCACGGGTTGTCGCGGTAGATGTCTCGGCCGGACGACGGCTCGGAGTCTTCGCCTGAGAGCTGGGCTCTGAGCGCCTCCCGGCGCAGCCGGGTCAGCTCCGCGAACAGCTCGCGCTGCTCGTCCAGCTCGTCCGGCGTCAGGTCGGTGAGCGGCAGCACGCGGGCGTGCCCGTTGACGATCGAGCGTCTGGTCGCGAAGAAGGTGGCGTACTTCTCCAGGCGATGCGGCGGCGGGATCTTGGCCGCGCGAGTGGACTCCCACGAGGAGATCAGCGCCAGGCTGACCTCGAACGCCTGGCGCAGCTGGGCCTGGGTGATCCGCAGGTCGGGCCATCGGCTGTTACGGAGCTCGCGCAGGCGGCGCGCCAGCGCGGTCTGTGCCCGATCATCGCCGCTCATGCCGTGCTCTCATTCAGTGAACTTCGGTGATTTCCAGTTAATAGGAGGGGAGAGGGGTTTCCGGGCCGGCGGGCGAACCGCGGACGGCTCGCACGGCGGGCGCTACCAGCGATGCTCGTAGCGGTCCTGGCCGAGTTGCCTGACCATGATCCGGCACAGTTCGGCCCGCAGTTCGCGCCGGCCGTCGGGTAGGTACAGCACGCTGGTCGTCGGCACATTCCCATGGGGCCACTCGACATAACCCCTGCGTTCGTACAGGCGGCACGCGTCGAGGTTGTCCAGGCCCACCCCGAGTGCCACCTGCTTGTATTCCATCGAGAAGAGCAGTTCCTCCGCCGCTCGCATCAGTTCGCTGCCGATTCCCCGGTTGCGGTGGGCGGGCAGGACTTCGAGGTGGGTGAGCAGCGCGGCATCCGGCAGGTGGGTGGTCAGCTCCGGTTCCTCGGCCCGCTCCAGCCAGAGATAGACGTCGCCGATCGGCTCGCCGTGTCTCCAGGCCACCAGGAGGATCCCGTCCCCGCGTCGCTGCCGGGCCAGCCGGTCCTCGAAATAGTGCTTCTGCCCGAGCGATCTGATGAGGGCGGGCAGATCCTCAGGCGCTGCTGTACGGATGTCGCAAGTTCCCACACAGGACAGAATTCCGGTGCCGCTTCAGAGAATCAATAAGCAAATCTCAGGGACTTCCACCAGCGCAATGTCGTTGCGCCGTCTTTGATCAGCCATTTCATGACATCTTGGGGATGAGGGCCCAGTTGCGGAATCGCATTAAGATGGTCGCCCCACCGGCGACGATCTTCCAGCCAGGCTTTGAGGTAGGCGACGCAGAAGTCGGGTTCGATCCGGTGCAGGCGGCCACGGGCGGCCAGGAGGGAGCTCTCCATCGCCCGCCGTCTGCGGTCGTCCACCGGGAGCTGTCGTACGCGATCGAGAATGTCGGCGATGAAGCGGTCACGCGCGTCGAGGAAACAGATCCAGTGCGCCGGGTCGGTGGCGGGCTTCCAGCCCTGCTGCGGATCCTTGTCCAGGAGCCAGTAGACGCCCTCGGCGAGCACGTCGCCGAGCTCCTGGTCCCGCGCCCGGACCTGCTGGTCGAACGGGTCGAACGGCCGCTGCTTGACCTTGCCCGTCACCGCGAGCCGACGTAACGAGGCATCGGTCAGCAGGTAGAACCAGTCCTCGTTGTAGACGTTCGGGAAGAAGGACGGGCTGCGGGTCGTCTCGACCGCCAGCGCGCCGCCGCCCACGAAGGAGTCCTGGTAGCCTCCGGTCTCCCGGTGCGCGTGACACACCACGGAGTTGTCGGGATAGCCGTCGATCTGCATGCCCACCGCGTCATAGCTGTCCAGCAGCTCCGCCGCGCGGGTGACGTCCTGCGGGCTGCCCACCTCGATGTCGTCGTCCAGGAAGACGATGCGCCGCCAGCCCATGAGACGGGCGAGCACCAGCGCCGTGTTCCGCTTCGCGCTGAGGTCGGTGGTCCGGGGGAAGGGGGTGCCGCGCAGCAGGGCGGTGGTCGCGAAATCCGGCAGGTTCAGGCCGTCGGGATCGCCGATGTCGATCGCGAGGAAGTCCACGTTGTGCGGCATCCAGCCGGCCGCCTGCCCGGCGTCGCTCCAGCGGCTGTGCAGCGAAACGAGGGGGCAGGAGATGGCGCCGGCCAGGTGGATCGCGTGCGTCAGCCATCGGGGGTGGCGGATCGTGGGCACCACGATGGCGTCCACGGCTCCCGCTTCGTCCGCCCGTTCGCCGGCGTCGAACATGTCCACCAGATGGCGGTGCGAATGGTGGTGATGTTCGGTTCTGCTCAACACAGGGTCAACCGTCATCTACGAGTGCCTCCGGCCATTCATGCAAGCGGTCTTCGTCAGAGGTCCAGTCCGGCGTGACGGCGACCCTGCCCGCGATCCTGACCCGCATGAGGATGCTGTAGGTCGCCGCGGCGCCGAAACGCCTGCGCAGGAAGGCGGCATTCCTGTCGCGGAAGCGAAGGTCGGTGAGCGCGCGCACCGCGCCGTACACGCCTCTGGCGTACATGCCGTTGCAGATGGTCAAAGTGCGTTCGGTGTTATAGGGGTTGACTCCGCGATAGAAGAACCCGACATCCTCGATCAAGCGCAGACCATCGCCCGAACCAAGGGTGTCGGGATAGTACCTGGAACTCTCGCCGTGCTCGTCCACCTCGAAGTACGGCCCGTTCTCGCCGTCCCAGTCGGGTACCTGCTGCACCGGAAGTCTTATCCTCCGGACCATCGAAGCGGTGATCTCGTTGTAGTCCACGCCGCCCAGCAGGGCGATATGCGTGGTGAGGTCGTTCGGATGCAGATCCTCGGTGGCGCGGAGAGTGACCTCGCTGCTCGGGTTCGAGGCCCTGAGGTGGCCGTGCAGCTCGAACAACGAGTCCAGGTCGGAATATTTGTAGAGTGAGATGTAATCGGCGGAGGCGGGCGAGGCATAGGGGATCTTGGCCCGGTCCTCCTCGGGAACCTGGGAACAGATGATGGTGATCGGCTCCCCCTCGGGGAAGTGCCACGGATTCCTGAACGACGTTTCCTGATCGGTCGGGACGCGGCTTTCCGCCACCTTCTCCGAGCTCTGCCACTGCAAAGCCTTGTTGCGCAGGCGGAGCAGTTCCGTCCGCAGCTTCGAGTGCTCCTCACGCTCCTTCGCGGTCAGTTCGTCGAGCGACAGCACACGGGCCACGCCGTTGGCGACCGATCGTTTCGTGGCGAAGAAGATCGCGTATTTCTCCAGCCAGTGCTGAGGCGGGATCTTCGGCGGTGTTCCGGTCTCCCACGAAGAGATCGACGGGACGCTCACCCGCAAGGCACGGCTCAGTTCGGCTTGGGTGATTCTCCGCCCCGGCCAGCGGCGTTCCCGAAGGTCACATAGTCGGCCAGCCAGTCCGCCCGATGGCTCGTCTCCCACCCTCAGACCCCTATCGCCTGTACTTCAGCCTTCAGTAAACATCTCCTGAGCATGCGAGTCGAGGGAGGGTTGTCTTCACGCTCATCAGGCGGCCCGCTGAATCGCACCGCGCGGAGGGCCGGTCGCAGGCCGGAGAGTACGTGCGCCGATTCAGCTGACTTCGGCTGAAGTTCAATGAGCAGTTGCTCGTGGGGTTGGAGCGATGCATACAGGCGGACGTCGCCGGCCGGGGCGCGCCGTCACTTTCGAAATCGCACTGAACTTCGACCGGCGGCAGAAAAGCGGCATCGGCCGGTCATTGAATCCAGGTCTTCATATGAATTGCCGGTCGTAGATCATTTGAACTTGTCTTCACTTGCCGTGCGAACGCACACTCGCCTTGTCGGCACCGTCCGGCAGAATCATTCAAAGGCTTGAAGGCGAGGCTGTCATGGCGAACGCATGATGATATGCCCGACCGGCATCCGGCTGCTCGCGAACGTTTCTCGTCCTGTCACGTCACTCACGAGGATGACTTTCATGACCATGCTTCACCTTCACCTTTCGGTGGTGATGTCGGGCTCGCTCGAGTCCAGAAGCCTCACGCTCCTCGCCCTGGGGACCATGATGGCTCTGGTGCTCGCGGCGATCCGCCAGCTCGTCCGCCGGGCCCGCATCATCGTGATGATCAGTGGCACGAGCGTCCTGCTCGTGTTCCTCATCGTGCTGGCCCTCGCCTACCTGATCACCTTGCGGCCCGTCTGAGGCGGCACGGCCCGGCGATTCGAGAGTCCCAGCTCAGGGGGCACATGGCGGGTGCCGGGCCGATGGTCACGATGCGTGACTCTGTGCTTTTGGACACAGAGCAGTGGCCTCCTGTTAGAAGCTCGGTGGAAGCGGCAACAACCACCTTGGCCGTTCTGAGAGCCGTTTCGCGACAAAGAGAAGGATTTTTCCCATGTCGTTCGAGGCCACCGGAAGGTCGACCCTCACCGTCGCTTCCGGGCTCTCTCGAAACGCCATCATCGTCCGGCTCGAAGGCGAGTTGGACGTCACCGCGCTGCCGATCTTCAGGGAGCATCTGCAGCGCATCTGGGACCTTCCTCCCAAAGCGTTTCTGATCCTGGATCTGAGTGAGGTCTCCTTCTGCGACTCCATGGGGCTGAACGAACTGGTCGACATCATGCAGCGCTGTGAGGCGAGGGGCACCAGGCTGCTGCTCGGCGGGGTGCAGGGGGTCATGGCGCGGGTGTTGTCGATCACCGGGTTGCGGCATGCCTTCGAGGTGTTCGCCCAGCTTGACGACGCGCTGAGGGTGACCGCCGTCTCATCGTGATCCCGCCGTCCCGTCGTAGAAGGTCAGCCCACGAGGGGAGCGCCGTGCAGGACGGCGCCCGCCGCCTGCAGCTCCGCGACCGCCGCTTCCGTGGTGGCCGGCGCCACCCCGGCCGTCAGGTCGAGCAGGACTCTGACCGCGAGCCCGTGCTGGACGGCGTCGAGCGCGGTGGCACGGACGCAGTGGTCGGTGGCGATGCCCACCACGTCCACCTCGTGCACCCCGCGCTCGCGCAGCCAGTCGGCCAGCGGGACCCCGTCGCCCGACGTGGCCTCGAAGCCGCTGTAGGCCGCGCTGTAGGCGCCCTTGCTGAAGACCTCCTCGACTTCGGACACGTCGAACGAGGGATGGAAGTCCGCGCCGGGGGTGCCGGCCACGCAGTGGGCGGGCCAGGTGGAGACGTAGTCGGGGGCGGAGGAGAAGTGGTCGCCGGGGGAGACGTGGTGGTCGCGGGTCGCCACGACGTGGTCGTAGCCGTGGTCGGTCACGTGGCGGGTGATCGCCGCCGCCACCTCGGAGCCCCCGGCCACGGCCAGGCTCCCGCCCTCGCAGAAGTCGTTCTGCACGTCCACGATGATCAGCGCGTTGCCCATGGGGAAAACGATACGTCAGGCGAATTCGGTGGGGATGGCCGCATAGCCCCGGCCGAGGTGGAGGGCCTCCTGGGGGAGGGCGGCGATGGTGGCGGCGTGGCGTTCGCGGGCGGCGTTCAGGGGTTCGCGGCCGATGACCTCGCCGTCGCGGACCAGCTCGTGCAGGAGGGGGATGCCGCCTTCTGGGACGAGGCCACCGGTGGTGATCAGCTCGGTCTCGACGTGGCCCGCCTCGTCGAGCAGCCGGTACGCCTCCTTGCGGCCCCCGCGCGACGGCTTGCCCACCGAGCGCTTGGCCACGGCCTCCAGCTTGCCGCCGGCCGTCTCCCTGGCCACCAGCTTGTACACCAGCGCCGCCGTCGGCACGCCCGAGCCGGTCACCAGGGAGGTGCCCACGCCGTAGCCGTCCACGGGGGCGGCGGCCAGGGCGGCGATGGCGTACTCGTCGAGGTCGGAGGTGACCAGGATGCGGGTGTCGAAGGCGCCGAGCGCGTCGAGCTGCTCGCGCACCTCCTGCGCCGCCGCCGCGAGGTCGCCCGAGTCGATCCGGACCGCGCCCAGCTTCGGGCCGGCCAGCGCCACGGCCGTGCGTACCGCCTCCGCCACGTCGTACGTGTCGACCAGCAGCGTCGTCTCGGGCCCGAGCGTGGCGATCTGGGCCTCGAACGCGGCCCGCTCCGAGTCGTGCAGCAGGGTGAACGCGTGCGCCGCCGTGCCGGCCGTGGGCACGCCGTACAGGTGCCCGGCCATCAGGTTGGAGGTGGAGGCGAACCCGGCGATGTACGCGGCCCTGGCGGCGGCCACGGCGGCGGCCTCGTGGGTGCGCCGCGAGCCCATCTCGATCAGCGGCCGTTTGCCGGCCGCGTTCGTCATGCGGGACGCGGCGGAGGCGATCGCGCAGTCGTGGTTGAGGATCGACAGCGTGACCGTCTCCAGCAGCACGGCCTCGGCGAACGTGCCCTCCACCACCATGATCGGGGAGGCGGGGAAGTACACGTCGCCCTCGCGGTAGCCGTAGACGTTCCCGGAAAACCGGTAATCGGCGAGAAACGCCAGAGTGCTGTCGTCGACGACACGATGCTCTCGCAGAAAGGTGAGTTCCTCGTCACCGAAACGGAAGCGTTCGAGCTCGTCGAGGACACGTCCCGTTCCTGCGACGACGCCGTAGCGGCGCCCACCTGGCAGATGGCGCGCGAACACCTCGAAAACCGCGCGCCGGTGCGCCGCGCCGCTGCGCAGGGCGGCCTGCAACATCGTCAGCTCATAGTGATCTGTGAGCAACGCAGTGCTCATGGTCATTGTCACGACTCGAAGACTACGGCCCAGATAGGGCAGACTCGGGGATGTGGGTAGCACCGCTCCAATCACCGTCGAGCGTCCGTCATCGGACGTCCGGCCCGATCTGCCGTGGGTGACCATCGTCTGGAACGACCCGGTCAACCTCATGTCCTACGTGACCTATGTCTTCCAAACGGTCTTCGGCTATCCGAAGGAGAAGGCAGAGAAACTGATGCTGGACGTGCACCACAAGGGCAAGGCGGTCGTGTCCAGCGGCACGCGCGAGGAGATGGAAAGGGATGTGCAGATTCTCCACTCCTACGGCCTGTGGGCGACGGTCCAGCCGGACTCGAACAAATGAGGCGCGCGTCGCGGCCGGCGTCGGGGTCAGTGAGGTGGCACTGGTGACTTCTGGATTCTCACGCGGCAAGGACGGCGCGGTCGTCACCGTGTTCGAGCCGGCGGAGGTCTCGCTGCTGCGCTCGCTCGTCTCCATGATGCTCGGCATCGTCTCGCCGGGGCAGACCTCCGAGGACCCGCTGGAACGGGCGCTCGGCATCGGCGACAGCGCGGTGCCGTCCGATCCGGTGCTGGCCAGGCTGTTCCCGTCGGCGTACCAGGACGAGAAGGAGGCGGCCGAGTTCCGCCGCTACACCGAGGCGACGCTGCGCGACGGCAAGCGGGCCGACGCGCGGACCGTCCACGAGACGGCCAGGGCGGGGCGGGCCGAGCTGACGCCTGAGGAGGCGCAGGCGTGGCTGCGCGCGCTCAACGACCTGCGCCTGACGCTCGGCACCAAGCTCGACGTGACGGAGGAGGTCCACGACGAGGTCGCCGTGATGTCCGAGGACGACCCCCGCTACCCGGCCTACGTCACCTACGACTGGCTGACCTACCTCCAGGACAGCCTGGTCCGGGCCCTCTGGTAGCTTCCGGGCATGCTGTCGATCTCGCAGGAACTGGTGGACAAGATCGTCGCGCATGCGCGGGCCGACCATCCCGACGAGGCGTGCGGCGTCATCGCGGGCCGCGACGGGGTGCCTGAGCGGTTCATCCCCATGGAGAACGCCGAGCGCTCGCCCACCTTCTACCGCTTCGACTCGATGGAGCAGTTCAAGGTCTGGCGCGAGATGGACGAGCGGGACGAGGAGCCCGTCGTCATCTACCATTCCCACACCGCCACCGAGGCCTACCCGTCGCGCACCGACGTCTCGTACGCCTCCGAGCCCGGCGCCCACTACGTCCTGGTCTCCACGCGGGACGAGAACGAGGTGGAGTTCCGCTCCTACCGCATCCTCGAAGGTGCGATCACGGAGGAAGAGGTAAGGTTTCTCCCATGATGGCCAGACCTGTGCAGAGCTTCCTGTTCGCACACACTCCGGTTGTCGTCCTCTACGACTGTTCCTGAGCTGGAATCCGCACCCAGCCGTCGGCGTTGCATGCCGATGGGACGACGACCTTTCTGAGGAGACTGACCGCGATGGCCATCGAGGTTCGCATTCCGACCATCCTGCGTAACTACACCGACGGGGCCAAGGCCGTGAACGCCGAGGGCGCCACCCTTGAGGAGCTGATCAGCAACCTCGAGTCGGCCCACCCCGGCATCAAGGACCGCCTGGTCGACCAGGGCGCGCTGCGCCGCTTCGTCAACGTCTACCTGAACGACGAGGACGTGCGCTTCCTCGGCGGCCTCGGCACGCCGGTGTCCGACGGCGACACGGTGACCGTCCTTCCCGCCGTCGCCGGCGGATGACATGCGGTTCGACTCGCTGATCGACTCGGTCGGCCGCACGCCCCTGGTCGGGCTGCCGAGGTTGTCGCCCTCCGCCGACGTGCGGGTCTGGGCCAAGCTCGAAGACCGCAACCCGACCGGGTCGATCAAGGACAGGCCGGCCCTGTGGATGATTCAGGAGGCCGAGAAGGACGGCCGGCTCACGCCGGGTTGCACGATTCTGGAGCCCACCAGCGGCAACACCGGCATCTCGCTGGCCATGTCGGCCAAGCTCAAGGGCTACAAGCTCATCTGCGTGATGCCGGAGAACACCTCGGAGGAGCGCCGCCAGCTGCTGCGGATGTGGGGCGCGGAGATCATCTCCTCGCCGGCCGCGGGCGGCTCCAACGAGGCCGTGCGGGTGGCCAAGGGCCTCGCGGCCGAGAACCCGTCGTGGGTGATGCTCTACCAGTACGGCAACCCGGCCAACTGGCGCTCCCACTACGAGGGCACCGGCCCCGAGCTGCTGGAGGACCTGCCCACCATCACCCACTTCGTGGCCGGGCTGGGCACGACGGGGACCCTGATGGGGGTCGGGCGGTTCCTGCGCGAGCGGGTGCCCGGCGTGCGCATCGTCGCGGCCGAGCCGCGCTACGGCGAGCTGGTGTACGGGCTGCGCAACGTGGACGAGGGCTTCATCCCCGAGCTCTACGACGAGTCCGTGCTGACCACCCGCTTCTCGGTGGGCTCGGCCGACGCGCTGCGGCGCACCCGCGAACTGCTCGCCACCGAGGGCATCTTCGCCGGCGTCTCCACCGGGGCCGCGCTGCACGCGGCGCTGGGCGTGGCCGCGAAGGCGGTCAAGGCGGGCGAACGCGCCGACATCGCGTTCGTGGTGGCCGACGGTGGCTGGAAATACCTGTCCACGGGCGCGTACGAGGGGACGCTGGAGGAAGCGGAAGACCGCCTCGAAGGCCAGCTCTGGGCCTGACCTCGCGAAGGCGGCCTCCCCCTCGCGAAGGCGGCCTCCCCCTCGCGAAGGCGACCTGACCCTCGCGAAGGCGACCTGACCCTCGCGAAGGCGGCCTGATCCTCGCGAAGGCGCGCTTCCCCGGACAGACGGCTTCGTCCGGAACGCGAAGAGGCGGCCGGTCCGGCAGGACCGGCCGCCTCTCGTCGTCCAGGGGACGAGCGGGTCAGTTGAACAGCAGCCGCAGCGAGAACGTCGCCTCGGTGTCGCTCTGCGTGCCGCTCAGGCCGACCGCCCGCAGCACCTGCGCGTTGGCCTTGTCGTCGCCCTGCATGGACGCGAGGTAGAGCTTCTCGACCTTGTCCAGGTCCACGAAGAGCGCGTAGTTCACGTCGTCCGCGTTCGGGATCGCCGTCTGGAACGTCTCCGAGTCGCCCAGGGTGCCCTCACCGGCCAGCTTCTTGGCGTACTCGTCCGTCGTCGCCACCGCGAGGACGCCGTCACCGGCGACCTTGGCGATCTGGGGAGCGGGCTGGCCGCTCTGGCTCAGCGCGTTCGTGACCTTGTCGAGCACGGCCTGCGCCTTGGCCGGGTCGGTGACGATGCGCACGCCGCCCTTGATCTGGTCGCTGTCGAGGCCCTCGCTGTCGACGGCGACGGTGAGGTTCTGGCCCACGAACGTGGCCAGGTCGTCGGGCAGCTTCAACCCCAGCGAGGTCTCGGCCTGCTGGAGCAGCTGCTTGACCTGCGTGCCGCCGGCCGCCGCGGCCTGCTTCTCGATCTCGGCCCACTGCTTCTTGACGACCTGGTCCAGGCCGGAGATCGACAGCGCGCCGGCCGTGGTGGCGGGCAGGGTGCCGAGGGCCGCCTTGGGCAGGTCGCCCTCGGGGGTCATGCCCTTGGCGCCCCTGACGAGACCGGCCAGCTCGACGTAGGCGCTGTCGAAGCGCAGCGCGCCGGCGAACCTGGCGTCCTTGATCATGTCGAGGGCCGCCTGCTGGTCGGTGGTGACCTCCTTCTTGGCCAGGTCGAGCAGACCGCCCATGTCGGCCCAGAACGACAGCACGCCCTGCTCGCCGACGGCGCCCATGTCGTCGCTGAACTCGGCGTTGTCGGACAGGCTGCCCTCGCCCTGCGCGTACTTGTCGGCCAGCGCCTGCGTGGTGCTCAGCAGCGCGTAGTCCTCACGGAAGGCGATGCCGTACTTCTCGCCCTTCATCAGCTTGGCGATGCCGCCCTTGGCCAGCTCCTGGTCCTTGACCTGGATGGCCACCGCGAAGTCGGGCTCCTCCTTGCCGGAGGGCACGGCCGCGAAGCCGACCCGGCTGCCCAGCCACGGGTCGACGTCCTTGGCGAAGTCGACCTTGCTGTCGCCGTCAGAGTTGAGCGTGTCGAACAGCGCCTTGCGCGGGTCCTCGCCGGAGAAGCTGTCCTTGGTGACGGTGAACTTCCTGGCCAGCTGGAACAGCGCCAGCTTCTGGTTCGCGGCCGGGTCGAGGTCGAGCCGGGCGTAGGCGATGGAGTTGGCGGGCAGGACGTCGTTCGGCTGCGTGCCGCCGCCGCCGAAGGCGCCCACGGCCCACACCGCGCCGCCGCCCAGAACCACCACAGCGAGCGCCGCGGCGATGGCGATCACCCAGTTCTTGCGGCCCTTCTTGGCGGGCTCGGCCGGGCCGAAGCCCTCGGGGCCCTGCTGCTGCCAGCCGCCCTGGGCGTACTGGTCCTGCTGCTGCCAGCCCTGTTCCTGCTGCCAGCCCTGCTGGGGCTGCTGTTGCCAGCCGCCCTGCTGTCCCTGCTGCTGCTGCTGTTGCTGCCAGCCGCCCTGCTCCTGCTGCCAGCCCTGCTGCGGTTGCTGTTGCCAGCCGCCGCCCTGGGCCTGCTGGCCGCCGTACTGGCCCTGCTGGCCGTACTGGGCGTCATAAGAGGGCTGCTGCTGGCCGTACTGGTTACCGGAAGAGGGCTGCTGGCCGTAGGACGCCTGCTGCCCGTAGGCACCCTGCCCCTGCGCCTGCTGCTGGCCGTACTGTTGCTGCTGGTACGGCTGCTGCGGCGGGTACGGCTGCCCCGGATACTGCGCCGTCGGCGCGCTCTCCGGCTGCTGCCCCTGGTTCCAGTTGTACGCCGTGGTCCGGTCAGGATCCTGGCCATAGGGGGGATTGTTCGCAGACATCACTCAACTCACAATGTGGACTTTTGACCACAGAGAAGGTAGCTGATGTTGCTAGACGGGCGCTTGCAATGTGCTGAAGTCGAAATTAGACCCGGTTGAGTTCTTTCCTCAGCACGTCGATGTGGACCTCCCCGCCCCCGTAATCCAGGACGTTCTCCCACGGGACGAACGTGCATCCCGCGTACACGATGCGGGCCAGCGTCCGGGAGAACCAGGCCGATCGGCCCTGGCGATCGCGGGTGAGGCCGAGCAGCAGCGGCGCCCGCCGCATGGAGACGACCAGCCCGTAGACGGTGTGGCTCTGCTGGAGCTCGCCCCTGTGCCTGACGACCCGGATGTCCACCACGAATCCGACCCACACCCCGTTGGAGTCCCAAACGGACTGACCCAGGAGTTCGGTGACACTTGCCATGATCAAACGTTGTCAGCCGAATCATGTTTTCGCAGGTAGGCGCGCTGATGGGCGAATGCTCTAGAGTCTCTAGAACATGGTTCCAGACTGGAGGCGGGCGGGAATGACCAAGTTCGACGAGGCCACACAGGCGATCAGGGCCGACGAGAACACCTACGACGTGTGCCTCGACCCCGGGTACGCGATCGGCGGCCCGCTCAACGGCGGTTACCTGATGGCCGTGATCCTGCGCGCGGCGGTGGACGCCTCGCCGTTCGAGCATCCGGTGAGCACCACGGCGCAGTTCCTCAAGGCGCCGGTCGCGGGCCCGGCGCAGGTCAGGATCGAGCCGCTCAAGGCGGGCCGGACGGTCGCGTTCGCCCGGGCGACCCTCGTGCAGGACGGCGTCGCGCAGATCGAGGGGTTGATCACCACGGCCACGCTGAACGACGTCGAGCCGATTTATAGCGATAGAGCAACTTATGAGATGCCTCACATTGACGAGTGCGCCAAACTGCCCGACCCCAAGCCCGAGTCGGGGATGACGTTGAACGCCCAGATGGAGCTGCGCTTCGACCCGCCCACGATCGGCTGGCTCAAGGGCGAGCCCTCCGGCCGGCCGGAGTCGCGGGCCTACTTCAGGATGACCGAGCCCCAGGACCCCGACCCGTACGTGCTGGCCCTGGCCGTCGACGCGCTCCCACCTGTCGTCTTCTCCGCCGGCGCGCGCGGCTGGGCGCCCACCGTGGACCTCACCTGGCACCTGCGCGCCCTGCCCGCACCCGGCTGGCTCACCCTGCTCGGCAGCGGCCGGCTGGTCTCCGACGGCTGGTTCGACGAGGAGGTCGAGGTGCGCGACTCCACCGGCCGCCTCGTCGCGCAAGCCCGCCAGCTGGCCCGGGTGGGCAGGGGCTGACCGGCCATGATGTGACCAAGACAACACCGCGTCAGGCTCACGGCTCGTACCTGTGAGCATTCTTACGCAGTGTTGATCGTGCAGGTCGCCTACCCTCTTATGCGTGCCGGACGCGAGTATTGGGATCTTCGACAGCGGGGTCGGCGGCTTGACGGTCGCCCGGGCGATCATCGACCAGTTGCCTCACGAGTCCATCACCTACGTGGCCGACACGGCTCGCCAGCCGTACGGGCCGAAGCCGATCGCCGAGCTTCGCGCGTACGCACTGGAGGTCATGGACCACCTGGTCGAGCAGAACGTCAAGATGCTCGTGATCGCGTGCAACAGCGCCAGTGCCGCCGTGCTGCGCGACGCGCGCGAGCGCTACGACATGCCCGTCGTCGAGGTGATCATGCCGGCCACCCGGCGCGCGGTGCGAGCCACCCGCAACGGCAAGGTCGGCGTGATCGCCACCAGGGCCACCATCGCCTCGATGGCCTATCACGACGCCTTCACCGCGGCGCCCGACGTACAGCTCACCGGCGTGGCCGCCCCACGCCTGGTGGAGTACGTCGAGCGGGGAGAGACGATGAGCGACGAGCTCATCGAGGTCGTCCGCGAGTATCTCGAGCCCGTCAGGGCCGCGGGATGCGACACGATCATCCTCGGCTGCACCCACTACCCGCTGCTCACCGGCGCGATCTCGTACGTCGCCGGTGACGGGGTCACGCTGATCTCCAGCGCCGACGAGACGGCCAAGGACGTCTACCGCATCCTGCACGACCGCGACCTGGCGGCCAGCGGCGGAGCCACCCCCCGGCACCGCTTCCGCGCCACCGGCGACTCCCTGCTCTTCGCCCGGCTCGGGCGACGGTTCCTGGGCCCGGAGATCGACGTGGTCGAAGTCGCACCAGTGGGGGGTACTACCTATAACGGGAGGCCCACATGAAGGTGACCATCGTCGGTTGTTCCGGGAGCTACCCCGGCCCCGACAGCCCAGCGTCCTGCTACCTCCTCGAAACGGACGGGTTCAGGATGCTGCTCGACCTCGGCAGCGGGTCGCTGGGCGCGTTGCAACGGCACGTCGGCATCTACGACGTGGACGCGATCTGCCTGTCCCACCTGCACGCCGACCACTGCCTCGACATCTGCGGCTATCACGTGGCCCGCACCTACGGGCCGGGAGCGCCCTATCCCCTCATCCCCGTCTACGCGCCCGCCGACGCGCCCCGGCGGCTCGGGGCGGCGTACGGCATGCCGGACGAGCCCGGCCTGGAGACCGCCTTCGAGTTCCGGACGCTGACGCCCGGCGCGTTCGAGATCGGGCCGTTCACCCTCACCGCCGGCCTGGTCAACCACCCCGTCGAGGCCTACGGCTTCCGCGTCGCCAACGGCACCACGAGCGTCGCCTACTCCGGCGACACGGGCGAGACCGACGAGCTGGTCAAGCTGGCGGCCGGCGCCGACCTGCTGCTGTGCGAGGCGTCGTTCGTGGAGGGCCCCGACCTGCCCACCGGCCTGCACCTGACCGGCCGCCAGGCGGCCGAGCACGCCGCCAAGGCCGACGTCGGCCAGCTGGTGCTGACCCACCTCGTCCCCTGGAACGACCAGGCCACCGTCCTGGAGGAGGCGTGCGGCGGCGGCTACGGCGGCCCGGTCGAGCTGGCCCGCAGCGGGGTCGTCTACGACCTGAGCTGAGCCGCGAAGCCCCCGAGCCGAGTCGTGAAGCCCCCGAGCCGAGCCGCGGCGAAGCCGAGGCCGGTCACGGAGCGGCCGTTCAGGATCTGGCCCGGGCCTCGGAGAACTCGCGCATCCGCGGCAGCGGCGAGAACAGCAGCGGCACGAACGCCAGCAGCCGCCCGGCCATGAGCACCCACAGGGTCTGCCGCACCCCCACCTGCTGCGCGACCAGCCCGCCCATCAGCGCGCCCAGCGGCATGATGCCCCAGGTCATGAACCGCACCGAGGCGTTGACCCGGCCGAGCAGCTGTTCGGGGGTGACCAGCTGGCGGTAGGTGATCTGGCCGACGTTCATCAGTGTCGCGCTCCAAGAGATCATGATCGAGGTGAGCGCGAAGAACACCACCCGCCAGTCGGCCTGCGTCATCGGCAGGAGCAGGCCGAACGGCGCGCCGACGGTGACGGCCAGCCAGGTCATCCTGGCGCTGCCTACCCGCTGCGCCACCCAGTTGCTGGTCAGGCCGCCCAGCAGGCCGCCGATGCCACCGGACATGAGCAGCGCCCCGACGGCGCCGGGGCTCAGCTGGACGGTCTCGGCCAGGAACAGCACCGACAGGGCGAGCACGCCGCTCACGCACATGTTGCCGATCGCCGACGAGGCCACGAACGCCCGTAAGAGGCGGTTGCGCCACACGTACGCGAGCCCCTCGCCGATGCCCCGCAGCAGCGGCGTGCGCTCGACGTCGGCGGGCGGCTTGTCCGGCGCCCTGATCGTGGACAGCAGCAGCACCGAGGCGAGCGCGCCGAGCGCGGTGGCCAGCATCGTGCGCGGAGCGCTCAGCAGCTGCACCAGCGTGCCCCCCACGCCGGGCCCGGCCAGGAACGCCCCCGCGCGGACCACCTCCAGCTTGGCGTTGCCGTCGGTCAGCTGCGCGGCGCTGATCAGATCGGGCAGGTACGTCTGGTCGGCCACGTCGTTGAACACCTGGGCCACGCCCGCCAGCAGCGCGACCACGAACATCATCTCGATCGTCAGCAGCCCCAGCGCCGACGCCACCGGAATGCTGCCGAGCAGCACGAACTTCGCCAGGTCCGACACCATCATCACCCGGCGTTTGCGCATCCGCCCGACCCACACGCCCGCGGGCAGCCCGAGCAGAAGGAACGCCGCCGTCTGTAACGACGACAGCACCCCCACCTCCGCGGGACCGGCATGCAGAGCCAGCACGGCCACCAGCGGAAGTGCCACGCGGGAAATATTCGCTCCGAGTTCGTTCGCGACGTGCGAACTGAGGAATCGGAGGAAGTCAGGGTTTCGCAACACCCCCGTTGTCATTGCGTAAGGATCCATGTGACCGACACATTTGGTCAAGGGTGTCGTGCCGCGGAGATAGGGTGATCTGCATGTCCAGACAGGATGGCCGCAACCCTGACCAGCTCCGCCCCATTACCATCACCAGGCAATGGCTGACCCACGCCGAAGGTTCGGTGCTGGTCGAATTCGGCGGCACCCGGGTGTTGTGCGCGGCGTCGGTCCAGGACAGCGTGCCGCGCTGGCGCAGAGGCAGTGGCCAGGGGTGGGTTACGGCCGAATACGCGATGTTGCCGCGAGCGACCAATACTCGTAACGATCGTGAATCGGTCCGCGGCAAAATCGGCGGCCGGACCCACGAGATTTCCCGGTTGATCGGGCGTTCGCTGCGCGCCTGCGTCGATTACAAGGCGTTGGGAGAAAACTCCATTCTGCTCGACTGCGACGTCCTTCAGGCCGACGGCGGCACGCGGACGGCGGCGATCACCGGCGCCTACGTCGCGCTCGCCGACGCGGTCGCCTGGATGCGCGAGCGCCGCATGTGCCCGGGAGAGCCGCTCATCGGCTCGGTCGCGGCCGTGTCCGTCGGCGTGGTCGGCACGGTGCCGATGCTCGACCTCTGCTACACCGAGGACGTCGCGGCCGAGACCGACATGAACGTGGTGATGACCGGCGAAGGCAGCTTCGTCGAGGTGCAGGGCACCGCCGAGGGCGCGCCCTTCGACCGCGCGGCCCTCGACCGGCTCCTCGACCTGGCCGTGGCCGGCTGCGAGGAGCTGACCCTGATCCAGCAGGAGGCCCTGGGGTCATGAGGATCGTGCTGGCCACCCGTAACGCGGGCAAGATCGCGGAGCTGCGGCGCATCCTGTCCGGGTTCGACGTCGTCGGGCTGGAGGAGTTCCCCGCGATCGGCGAGGTCGCCGAGACCGGGGTCACGTTCGAGGAGAACGCCCTGCTCAAGGCGCACGCCGTGGCCAAGGGGTCCGGCCTGCCCGCGGTGGCCGACGACTCGGGGCTCTGCGTCGACGTGCTCAACGGCATGCCGGGCGTCTTCTCCGCCCGCTGGGCCGGCAGCCACGGCGACGACCGCGCCAACCTCGACCTGCTGCTGGCCCAGATCTCCGACGTGCCGGCCGGCAAGCTGAGCGCCCACTTCGCCTGCGCCGCCGCGCTCGCGCTGCCGTCGGGCGAGCACCGGGTGGTGGAGGGCACGCTGCCGGGCCGCCTCGTCACGACGCCGCGAGGGTCCAACGGGTTCGGCTACGACCCGATCTTCGTGCCCGACGGCGACGAGCGCACGACGGCCGAGATGCCGCCGGAGGAGAAGGACGCGATCAGTCATCGGGGCCGGGCCTTCCGCGGGCTGGCGCCGATCGTGCGCGAGGTGCTCGGCTCGTAACCATCGCGTAAGAAGTCCGTCGCCGCAGGAGACGTACCTTCGGAAGTGTGCAGAGGAATGTAATGGTGCCGGCCTGGGCGGGAGCCCTCGCGGGACTGGTGTCCGGAGGCGTGGCCCTCGGGATCGCGCAGCTCGCGGCCGGGCTCGTCGGGCCTGCGACGTTTCCCGTCGTGGCCGTCGGCGACGCGGCCGTCGACCTGACGCCCGCCCCCCTCAAGGACTTCGCGATCAGGACGTTCGGCGAGAACGACAAGGCCGTGCTCATCGGCGGGGTGCTGGTCGTGCTCGCCGCCGTGGCCGCGCTCATCGGAGTGCTGGCCCGCCGCCGGCTCGCCTACGGCTTCGCGGGGCTGGCCGCGTTCGGGGTGGTCGGGCTCCTCGCGGTGCTGACCCGGCCGGACGCCGGGCCCCTCGACGCCGTTCCGACCGTGATCGGCGTGGCCGTCGGCTGCTGGGCGTTGTCCTGGCTGGTACGCCGCGCGTCCGGCGGCCCGATCCCGGCGAACGTTCCGGACACCGCCTTCGCCCCGGCCGCCACGCTTCCGGCCCCCGCCGCCACGGTGGGAGCTCCGGTGGCCGGGCCCGCGGCGGCTGACGGCCGGCCGGAGGACGAGCCGGTGGTGGAGCGGCCCGCCGTGATGCGGGCGGGTGACGGGCTGCGTGCGTTCGATCGGCGGCGGCTCATCACCGGGGCCGTGGGAGGAGTGGCGGTCGCCGGCGCGGCGGCCCTGCTCGGCCGGCAGTTCGGCGGGCGTCAGGCCGTGGACGCCGCCCGGGTGGGCGTGGCGCTGCCCAAGCCGGCCACCCCCGCCAAGCCGCTGCCCGCGGGCACGGACCTCGGCATCCGGGGCCTGTCGCCGTTCGTCACGCCCAACAGTGACTTCTACCGCGTCGACACCGCCCTCGTCGTCCCTCAGGTCGATCCGAACGACTGGAGCCTGCGCATCCACGGGCTGGTGGACCGCCCGGTCGAGCTCACTTACGCCGACCTGCTGAAGATGCCTCTCACCGAGGCCGACGTCACGCTGACCTGCGTCTCCAACGAGGTCGGCGGCCCCTACGCGGGCAACGCCCGCTGGCTGGGCGTGCGCATGGCCGACGTGCTGCGCCAGGCGGGGCTGCGCTCGAACGCCGACATGCTGTTGTCCACCTCGGCCGACGGCTTCACCTGCGGCACCCCGGCCGACGTGGTGATGGACGGCCGCGACGCGCTGTTCGCGGTCGCGATGAACGGCGAGGTGCTGCCGGTGGACCACGGCTTCCCCGTGCGTCAGGTGGTGCCCGGTCTGTACGGATACGTCTCGGCCACCAAGTGGGTGGTGGACATCAAGGTGACCAGGTTCGACGCCGACGAGGCGTACTGGACGCCCAGAGGCTGGTCCGAGAAGGGCCCCATCAAGACGCAGTCGCGCATCGACGTGCCGGGCTACGGCGACTCGCTGCAGGCCGGCCGCACCACGATCGCCGGCGTGGCCTGGGCGCAGCACACCGGCGTGGACGCCGTCGAGGTGCGGGTGGACCGGGGGGAGTGGCGGCAGGCGAAGCTGGCCGCCGTGCCGGGGCCCGACACGTGGCGGCAGTGGTCGATCGACTGGGACGCGACGACGGGGGAGCACACGCTCGAGGTGCGGGCGACCGACGCCCACGGGCGTACGCAGACCGACCGGCCGGCGCCGCCCGCACCCGACGGGGCGACCGGCTGGCACACCGTCACCGTCCAGGTGCGCTGAGGTTTGCGGCGTTTGCCCAGGTAAGCGGGATGATCGGGGCGGAGGATTTCGCCGACTCCGCCTCCTCGCCTCCGTGTCGCCTCTACGATCGTTCGTCGAGCATGACAGGAGGCAGGCCGTGTTCCGCGAGCGCAAGCCGAGTGTCCCGCGCGCCCTTCCGGGGGTGGCCTACAACCCGATGGTGGCGGACGGGGTGCGGTGGCTCGACTACGAGCGGGCCGCCGAGCCCGCCCCCGACGAACGCCATCCCGCATCCGACGACCACCAACCCGACGCCGGGCCCGAGATCGGGCCCTATGAGCGTCGCCATGGGTCCCATGAGCGCGTTCCCGGGCCGCACGAGTGCCGCTCCGAGGGCGGCGAGGCCCTGTCCGTCCTGGAGCCGCCCGAATACGACTGGTTCGACCTGCCGCACCGCCCGCCCAGCCTGGCCCGCAGCCGCCCGTACGGGGTGCCGGGAGGGCTCGCCGAGCCCGACCCGCAGGTGGAACGGGACCTGGCCGACGCGCTGCGGCCGGGAGCCCGCTTCCCCGACCCGCGCGGCACCTGGGTGCGGCTGATCAACGGCTCCGGGCCCGCCGACGACCCGTTCCGCGCCTCCAACGCCGCCGACTGCGCGCTGGCCGTGCTGTCCACCTGGCACGGCGAGCCCGCGACGGCCGCGCCGAGGCTGCCCGAGTACGACCGGATCGGGCGGCCCGCGCTCACCGGGGAGCGGGGCAGCGTGGCCAGGATCGAGCGCTGGGCCGGCCAGCGGCTGCAGTACGCGGGCCAGGGGCGGCACGCGTACCCGATGATCGAACGACGTCTGCTGGACGCGGGCCACGGAGCCGCCGCGGTCATCGTGGTGCGCTGGCCCGGGGGCGGCTCGCACGCCTGGAACGCGGTCAACTTCGACGGAGAGGTGATCTGGATCGACGCTCAGCGGGGTCACATGTCGGTCGAGCCGCCGTACCGGACCGTGACCGGGGTGTTCTGCGTGATCCTCGACCGCGCGGGCCGGCCGCGATGACCACGGGATGGCGCGATGACGACGGGGGAGGCGCGATGACCATGGAGGAGGCCAGGGCGCTGGCCGAGGAGTACTTCAACGGGGCCCGCGTGCGGGAGGAGCCCCTGCCGGTCGGCGTGTACGCGTTCGACGGCGGTTACGTGGCCTGGATCCGTGACCTGGAGCCCGACGATCCCGCCAGGCTGCCCGAGACGGCCGGGGGCGGATGCGTGGTCATCGACCGGGCGACGGGCGAGGTGGTGGCCAGGCCGCTGCTCGACCCGGAGACCGTGGCCGAACTCTGGCCGGGCCGCACCCCACGCTGACTCCCATCGTAGGTCAGGGTGAGATCGAGGCCGGGCGCCGCCCCCATGAGACGCCCGACCTCCCTGTGCCTTCTATCCGGATATTTCTGCTTTATTCGACTACGGGGCTTTCGTCCGTCTCACCCCGCCGCGAGGGACGCGACGATCGACGCCCGCGCCGCGCGCCGGGCCGGAAGCACCGCCGCCAGCACGCCCGCCACCCCCGACAGCGCCACGAGCAGCACGATCGACGTCACGGGCACCGCCAGCCGGGCCCCGTCCAACATCGCCCGCATCGCCGCCCAGCCGAAGACGACGCCGAGCACGACGCCCACCAGCGCCCCTACCAGCCCGAGCACCAGCGCCTCGATGGACAACATGCGGCGCAGCTGCGGCCGGGTCAGCCCCAGGGCCCGCAGCATGGCCGACTCCCTGGTCCGCTCGTGGACCGACAGCGAGAGCGTGTTCGCGATCCCCAGCAGCGAGATCAGCACCGCCAGCCCGAGCAGCCCCGTGATGATCATGAGCAGCATGTCGAGGGCCTCGTCGAACTGCCCGCGTACCTCCGTCGAACTGCTCACCCGCACGGTCGGATAGGCGGCGACGGCGGCGTCCACCACCGCGCGGGCCCGCTCGGCCGCCACCCCGTCCCCGATGCCGATCATCACCAGCGAGTCGGGCACCGCGCCGAAGTAGGCGTCGAAGGAGCGCTCCGCGACCGTGACCGGCGGCAGCGACGACTGGTCGCCGTCGAGCAGCGCGACCACCTCCAGCGACACCGTCCCGGCCCGCTCGGTCCGCAGCGCCACCGTGTCGCCCACCCCGACGCCGAGCCGGGCGGCCGAGGAGTCCTCCAGCGCGGCCCGGCCCGCGCCGAAACCGCTCATGGAGCCGGAGACGACGTACGGCTCGACGGGCCCGCTGAAGGTGCCGACGGTCATGCTCCGGCCCGCCACCGTCGCGTCGGCCTGGCGGATCTGCGTCACGGACGCCAGCTCCGGCCGGCCGCGCAGCCCCTCCGCCACCGAGCGCGGGATGACGGCGTCGCGCTGCTGGCTGGCCAGCAGATAGTCGATCGGGAACTGCTCGTCCAGCTTGGCCGTCATCGTCAGCCGGGTGGAGGCGGTCACGACCGAGATCAGCGTCATCAGCGTCACCCCGATGGTGAGCGCCACCGTGGTGGTCGCGGCCCGCTTCGGGTTGCGGCCCGAGTTGTCCACCGCCAGCCGGCCCGGCACCCCGAACAGCCGGCGCGGGATCCAGCCCACCAGCGCGCTCAGCGGCCTGACCAGCACCGGGCCCAGCACGAGCACCCCCAGGAACGTCAGCGCGCCCCCGGCCATGACGACGAGCATCGAGACCTGCTGCCCCGGCACGAGGACGAACGCGCCCGCCGCGGTCGTGCCGAGCCCCGCCAGCAGCAGGACAGCGGCGAGGACGCCGCGTGCCGGACCGGCGCGGAACGCCGGCTCCTCGCTCTGACCGTGCAGGGCGGCGATCGGCGGCACCCGCGTGGCCGATCTGGCCGGCAGCAGCGCCGCGCCGACCGTGACCAGCAGGCCGACGGCCAGGCCGCTCGCGATCGTGGCCGGCGTGAGCGCGATGTCCGCGTTCGTGGGCAGCGGGGAGTCGAACGCGCGCAGCACGGCCAGGGTGGCCGCGGCCAGGCCGTACCCGATGAGCAGGCCCAGCGCCGAGGCCAGCGCGCCCACGACGGCCGACTCCAGCACGATCGAGCCGAACACCTGCCCCCGCGTGGCCCCGACGCAGCGCAGCAGCGCCATCTCCCGCGTCCGCTGGGCGACGAGGATGGCGAAGGTGTTGTAGATGACCAGCGCGGCCACCAGCATCGCCACGACGCCGAACAGCAGCAGCCCCGTCGTCAGCATGCCGATCTCCGTCCCGGCCGCCCTGGCCAGGTCGCCGGCCAGCTCCGCGCCCGTCCTGACCTGGTACGCGCCGCCGGCGGCCGCCGCCACCGCCGCCTTCAGCCCCGGCCCGCCGCCCGCGACGTCGATCTCGGCGTACCCCTTCGCGCCGGTCATGCGCCGGGCCACGTCCGTGGTGAAGCCGACCGCGCCGGTGTAACCGAGCGTCTGGTCCACGCCGGTGTCGATCAGGCCGACCAGCCTGAACTGATGCGCGGTCTCCTTGCGGTCCAGCACCGTGATCGTGTCGCCGAGACGGAAGCCCTGGGCCGCGGCGGTGTTCTCGTCCAGCACGGCGGCCTGGTCGTCGGTGCCCGGGCCGGTGCCGGCGACGACGTTCGTGCGGTCGAGCGGGCCTGTGACGATCGACAGGGCGGTGGTGGGGACGTCGCCCACCGTCTTGCCGTCCTTACCGAGCACGGGCGCGCCGCCGCGGATCAGGCCCTCGGCCCGGGTCACGCCGGGCAGCGCCCGGATCCGCTCCAGCACCTTCTCCGGCAGCCTGCCGCCCGCCGATCCGGGCAGCACGGCCACGTCCACCTTGTCCGCGTCCGCCGTCACCTGCTGCGCGAAGCCGGCCTGGGCGGTGTCGTTCAGCACGAACGTGCCCGCGATGAAGCCCACCCCTAGCATGATCGCCAGGGACGTGAGCAGCAGCCTGAGCCGGTGCGCGCGCAGCCCGGCCAGCGCGGCCCTCAGCACCGCACACCTCCGGCCGGACGAGGGTCTCCGACGCGGTGCATCTCATGCCTCCAGCCGGACGAGGGTGTCCAGGACGGACTGCGGCGTCGGCGCGTTGACCTCGGTGACGAGCTCGCCGTCCCGCAGGAACACCACCCGGTCGGCGTACGCGGCCGCCACCGGGTCGTGCGTGACCATGACGATGGTCTGGCCCAGCTCGCGCACGGACGTGCGCAGGAACGACAGGACCTCGGCGCCGCTGCGCGAGTCCAGGTTCCCGGTCGGCTCGTCGGCGAAGATCACCGCGGGCTTGCTGATCAGCGCCCTGGCCACCGCCACCCGCTGCTGCTGGCCGCCGGACAGCTCGCCCGGCCGGTGCCCGAGCCGGTCCTTCAGCCCGACGGTCTCGATGACCCGGTCGAACAGCGCCTGGTCGGCCAGGCGGGCGGCGATGTCCAGCGGCAGCCGGATGTTCTGCTCGGCCGTCAGCGTGGGCAGCAGGTTGAACGCCTGGAAGACGAAGCCGATCCGCTCCCGGCGCAGCATCGTGAGCTGCCGGTCGGTCAGCCCCGTGAGCTCCACGTCGCCGATGTGCACGGTGCCGGACGTGGCGGCGTCGAGGCCGGCCAGGCAGTGCATGAGCGTCGACTTGCCCGAGCCCGACGGCCCCATGATGGCGGTGAACGCCCCCGTGGCGAAGGACACGTCCACGCCGCGCAGGGCGTGCACCCGGGCGTCGCCGGAGCCGTACACCTTGGACAGATCGGTGGCCACGACGGCGGGCGGGGCCTGACGCCGGGTCTCGGTGAGCGTCACGTTCACTCCTCGTTCGCGAAATTGCAACGCGCCCCACGCTAGGAGTGGAAATCTCCCGATATATGGGCCCTGAGGAGGGACTTCACCTGCGCCGGCAGATGACCCGGGGTCAGACTTTCGGCCGAGGGGAGGGCACGATCAGACCCGCCTCGTACGCGTACACCACCACCTGAGCCCGGTCCCGCAGCCCCAGCTTGGCCAGCACCCGCCCCAGATGCGTCTTCACCGTCGCCTCCGCCACCTCAAGCCGGCCCGCGATCTCCATGTTGGACAGGCCACGCGCCACCATCAGCAGCACCTCACGCTCGCGCGGCGTCAGCTCGGCCGCCGGCACCACCGGATCCTCGGCGGGCAGCTGCGCGGCGAAACGGTCGAGCAGCCGCCGCAGCGTGCTGGGCGAGACCACCGACTCGCCCGCGTGCACCGTCCTGATCGCGCTGACCAGGTCGTCCGGCGGCACGTCCTTCAGCAGGAAACCGGCCGCGCCCGCCTTGACCGCCGCGAAGGCGTACTCGTCCAGGTCGAACGTGGTCAGGATGAGCACCTTGGGCCCGTCGATCAGCCTGGTCGCCTCCAGCCCGTCCATGGACGGCATGCGCACGTCCATGAGCACCACGTCCACCTCGGTGCCGCGCAGGACCTCCAGTGCCGTGGCGCCGTCGGCGGCCTCCGCCACCACCTCGATGTCCGGCTGCGCGCCCAGCACCATCCGGAAGCCGGCTCGCAGCAGCTCCTGGTCGTCCACCAGCATCACCCTGATCACGCCGCCTCCTTCGTCATCGGCAACCTGGCCAGCACCTCGAACCCGCCACCCGGCCGGGGGCCCGCCGACACGGCGCCGCCGTACATGCCGGCCCGCTCGCGCATCCCGATCAGGCCGTGCCCGTCGGAGCTCGCGGGAGCCGCCGCGCCCCGGCCGTCGTCCACCACCCGCACGACCAGCTCGGGGCCGCCGTAGTCGATCTCCACGCTGGCCCGGACGCCGGGGCCGCCGTGCTTGAGCGCGTTCGTCAGGGCCTCCTGGACGATGCGGTAGACCGCCAGCTGCTGGCCCTCGGGCAACTCGGCCGGCACCCCGCCGACGCTCAGCCGGGCAGGCACACCCGCGCCGCGTACCAGCTCCTCCAGCTGGCCCAGGCCCGGCTGCGGGGTGTAGTCGGTGCCCGCGGCCTCGTTCTCCCGCAGCACCCCCACCAGCCTGCGCATCTCGGCCAGAGCCGCGCGACCCGTCTTGGAGATGGTCTTCACCGCCAGCCGGGCCTGTTCGAGGTCGCGGTCCATGGCGAAACCCGCGCCGTCGGCCTGCACCACGATCACGCTCACGTTGTGGGCCACGACGTCGTGCAGCTCCCTGGCGATCCTGGCCCGCTCGGCCGCGGCGGCCATCCTGGCCTGCTGGTCGCGCTCGCGCTCGGCCCGCTCCGCCCGCTCCTCCAGGCTCTCCAGGTAACGCCTGCGGGTGTTGGCGTACAGGCCGGTCAGCCAGATCGTCACCACGAACACCGAACCGCTGAAGAACATCCCGAACGACGGATCCGACCAGTGGACCAGCGCCAGGAACACCCCCAGCTCCGCCACCAGTCCCGCCGCCAGCGCCCAGCGGAACGAGCACCGGTAGGCCACCGCCCAGAGCGCCACCAGCACCGCCAGGTTGGCGGGCAGCGGGCTCACCCCCGCCAGCCACTGCCCGAAGCTGATCAGCGCGACGGCGGCGAAGCAGACCAGCGGCCGCCTGCGCCACGCCAGCGGCGCCAGCAGCGCCGCCGACAGGACCAGATAACCGGCCACGCCGGGACCGTTCTGCGCGGCGCCCGGCGGGGGACCGTTCACCGCGTACGGCACCGCCAGCAGGGCGCACAACAGCACCAGAGGGGCCACGCCGGCGGCGGTGGCCAGCTTCTCGTGGCGCCTGGACCACGCCCGTACGCTCCCGAACACATCATCACGATATGTAGCCCCGACGCGGCCTTGGTCCGCCTGGAGGGTGAAGTGCGAGTACGACCCAGGTCTTACATGGCTTCGCGCTTACATGCGGCTTACGGTGAGTTTGGCATCCTTCATTATCGGGAGCGCCCTTCGTGGGCGAGTAAAGGGAGATCGTGATGGCGGATCATGATCGAGACGCCGGGTCGCGCGGCGAAGAGGAAGCGCCGCGCGACCCGACCCAGGAGCCACTTGAACCGGCCCAGCTGAGGTACGGAGAACAGGCGGACCGCCCGTACACCGACCTCCCACCCACCCAGCCGAACGCCTCAAACTGGGAAGAACCGCCCTCCGCCTCCTCGGAGAGCTTCTTCCGCCGCAGGCGAACCCAGATCACGGCCGCGGCCATCGGGGGCCTGCTCGCCGGCGGCCTGCTCGGCGGCCTCACCGTCGCCTCGGCCACCGACCACGACCACGACCGGTTCGACGTCTGGCTGCAGCACGAGAACCGCTGGCGCGCCCCTGACGGCCTGCGAATGCCGAGACCCATGGACGGGGGCTGCTACCGCTCGGACGACGAGTTCTTCTGCGTCGCCCCACCACCCCGCTTCGACGACCCCGACTCCTCCGACGAGGACGCCGACGAAGCCCCCGAAACCGCCGCCCCGGCCCCCACCAGGACGTCATGAAAGAGAGAATGTAGGGCCGGTGGGATTCGAACCCACACTAACAGCCACCTAAAGACTGCGCCTCTGCCATTGGGCTACGACCCCTTTTCACCTTTCCCTTGCCCGCGAAATTCTCGGTCTGGGAATGGCAATTCGGGCACAGGAAGCGGAGATTCTCCATTCGATTGTCGAGCCAGTCTCCACTGATGTGGTCGACATGGAGCGTCAGCGGCCTTCCCTGCCACGTGCCGCCAATCTTACAGCCTGCGCACGTGTACGGGACCCCTGCTCCGATCAGAGCGCGGCGGAGAATCGGCGCCTTCTCGCGAATGGAACCGGGCGGGCGCGCCACCAGAACTTCCTGGTAGGGACGCGCGGTCGCCGAACGCCGCCCTTTGCCGTGAGCCTGGCCGACGAAGTGAGAAGTGTCTATGCCGAAGTGCTTGAGCCGCCGGCTGATGTGCGCGTGGCTGCCCCCGGTCCACTTGATCCCGAGGCGCCTGAGCACGTCGGCGACGCTGAGCGAGGCCTCGGCGGCCTCGGCGAGCAACTCGCGGGAATACTTGATGTACGCGGCCACGGCCCGAGCCTAGAGAACGGCTCCGACGTTTTTCTGAGGCCGGGAAATCATCGCAGAAATGCGGAGAATGTCACTTTTGGGGCCCTCCGGGAATGGAGGGCCCTTCGGGTCAGAGGAGGCCGAGCTTCTTCTTGAGTGAGGCCACGTGGCCGGTCGCCTTCACGTTGTAGAGGGCCTGTTCCACCTTTCCGTCCCCGTCGATGACGAACGTCGAGCGGATGACGCCCACGACCTCCTTGCCGTACAGCTTCTTCGTGCCGTACGCGCCGTAGGCCTGGTGGATGGTCAGGTCGGGGTCGGACAGGAGGGGGAAGGTCAGCGCGTCGCGCTCGGCGAACTTGGCCAGCTTGGCCGGCTTGTCCTTCGACACGCCGAGGACGACGAAACCCTCGGCGGTGAGCTGGTCGAGGCTGTCGCGGAAATCGCAGGCCTGCTTGGTGCAGCCGGGGGTCATCGCGGCGGGGTAGAAATAGAGGATCACCCGCTTGCCGCGGTAGGTCTCGAGGGAGACGGTGCCGCCGTCATGGGTGGGTAGCGTGAACTCGGGCGCGGCGTCGCCGGGCGCGAGCTTGGTTTCGGTCAATGGGCCCTCCTGAGTTCTCCCCGCCAACCTACCGGCCTGGCCGCCGTGCCGTACGGCGTGCCGACCTGACAGACTGATCACGACCAGAACGGACGGAGCCCAGCACGGCACGCGGCGCCGGGCACGCGTACGGTCGGAAGGAGAGCCATGGCTGACACCGATCCCGACGAGCTGGAGCGGCGGATCGCGCGGACGCGCGCGGAGTTGGCGCAGACGGTCGACGCCATTGCCGACCGGGTGAGCCCCAAGCGGGTCGCCGAGCGTACGGTGGCGGACGTCAAGAGCAGGGCGGGGAACTTCGTGGCGTCCGTGGGTGACGCGCTGGGGGTCACGCCGCGGCCGGTGCCGTACGACGGTGAGGAGCCGGATCGGCTCTGGGAGGACGAGCGGCCCGACATGGGTCCTGTGCTGATCGGGGTGGGCGCGGTGCTGGTCGTGGGGGCGGCCATCATGCTGTGGCGGCGCAGGCGCAATCGCCGCTGACAGGCGCGTGTGTGTGCCGGGGGTCAGAGGAAGGTCTGGCCCTCGCCCCGGTAGGTCGGCACCGTTTCGACCAGGGTGTCACCGTCGACGAGGTGGAGCGCGTCGAAGCGTTCGCACATCTCGCCCGCCTTGGCGTGCCTGAACCACACCCGGTCCCCGATCCGCAGCTCCGCGGCGGCCTGGCCGATGAGCGGGGTCTGCACCTCGCCCGCGCCCTCGTCGGGCGCGTAGCGCAGTCCGGCGGGCAGGTACGGCTGGGGCAGGCGGCTGGGTCCGGCCGAGCCGGAGGCGGGGTAGCCGCCGCCGAGCACGGTCACCGTCTCCATGTCGGGGCGGCGGACCACGGGCAGGGCGAAGAGGGCGGCGGGGCGGCCGGTGAAGCGGCGGTAGAAGTCGAACAGCCTGGGGTGGAAGAGCCCTGAGCCGGCCGCCACCTCGGTGATGGCCTTCTCGCGTACGGTGCGCTCCACGGAGCCGGTGCCGCCGCCGTTGACGAATTCGAGGTCGGTGTACTGGCGTACGGCGTTCACGACGCGGCCGCGCCGCAGGATGAGCTCTCTGGCGGAGCGGGCCTGCATGAGCCGGATGAGGCGGGTGTAGGCGGCGTTGCCGGGCGGGTCGTCGCCGAGGCCGGCGATCTGTGACTCGTACGCCATCACCCCGGCCAGCCGGAACCCGGGGCGTTTGGCGATGCCGGCGGCCAGGTCGGCGGCCTGGTCGGGCTCGCGGACGGGGGAGCGCAGCGCGCCGGCCCTGAACCGGCCGCCGAGGGCGAGGTAGGCGGCGTCGATGTCGAGGCAGGTCCTGATCTCGGCGCGCGGGTGGACGTGGGCCACGGCGGCGTCGATGAAGTCGAGGTGGGCGGCCGAGTCGACGGTGACGGTGATCCGCCGGGCGGTGTCCGGGTCGGCGGCCAGGGTGGCGAGGGCGTGCCGGTCGGCGGTGGGGTAGGCGACGAGGATGTCGGTGAAGCCGTGGCCGGCCAGCCAGAGCGCCTCGGGCAGGGTGAAGGCCATGATGCCCTGGAAGCCGTCCATGGCCAGGACGCGTTCGAGGAGGGGCCGGCTGCGGATGGATTTGCTGGCGACCCTGATGGGCTTGCCGGCGGCGCGGCGGACGAGGTCGGCGGCGTTGGCTCGCATGGCCGCCAGGTCGAGGATCGCGAACGGCGCTTCCAGGCCCGCTGTGGCGCGGTCGTAGCGCTGGCGGTCATCCATACCAGCAGCGTAACGACATATCGGGCAAATGAATATGAGGCTTGTTCGTGTTGATCGTCGTCCCCGTAATGATCGGGCAAACGGGCGGCGAGGGCGCGGTTCAGGTCATGCGGGATCCATGTACGTCTGTCGTTGTGATGACCACGCTTCAGCAGATACTGCCCGGTGCCGCCGTCACCCCGCGGCACACCGGGCTGCGCCGGGCGAACAGGGCGTTGCGGCCGGCGCGTACCGTTCCGGGGGCCACGGTCGCGCTGACGCTGGCCGCCGGGCTGGGGACGACCGCGGCCGAGGTGGTCTCGGGGCTGCTCGGCGCGCCGCTCGGCTGGGTGCCGGTGAACGAGGCGGTCGATCTCGCCACGAAGAGCACGTGGCCGGACCTCGCCACGCCGTCCCTGGTCATGTCGGGGGCGGGCGTACTGATGCTGCTGCTCGCGGTCGTGCCGGGCCGGTCCAGGACGGTGCCGGTGGAGACGTCCGACCCGCTGATCGTCATCGGGATCACCCGCTCGGGCCTGCGCCGTACGCTGCGCGCCGCCGCTCAGCAGGTGGCGGGGGTGGACAAGGCCCGGGTACGGCTGCGCCGCCGCACCATCGAGGTGACGGTCATGACCGATGCGGAGAGCACGGGCCAGATGTTGCGGCAGGTCGGGACCGCGGTGGGGGACCGCCTGGCGGGCGTGGGCACGCTCGGCACCGGCGAGGTCGTGGTACGCCTGCGCAGGAAGGCCGTGTGATGCGCCGCCACAGCGGGAGGGCCCGTGTGATGCGCGATCGTGCCATCTGCCGGGACAGCGGGAAGGGCGTGTGATGCGGCGGTACACCGGGAATCGGGTCGGTCTGGCCGTCGTCGGGGCGACGCTGCTGGGCCTCGGGATCTACGCGTGGCTGCGCGGCGAGGACCGTTTCCTCGGCCTGCCGCCGGGCGCCAGGGTGCTGCCCGCGCCGGCGTACCGGACGCTGGCGGAGGAGCCGTGGCCGCTGTGGTTCCTGGCCCTGGGCCTGATGCTGCTGGCCCTGGTCTCGCTGCGCTGGCTGCTGCTCTGCCTGGGCTGGGGCCGCAGGGGCACGCCGAACGGCACGGGCACGGCCATGCTGTTCGTGGGGCTCAAGGGCGTGGAGGGGCTGGGCCGGGCGGGGGTCAGGGTGGCCGATGACGGGCTGCGCATCGCGCTGACCTGCCCGGCGGCGGCCGACGTGGGCGCGGTGGTGGGCAAGCTGGACGGCGACATCGTCGGGCGGATCCGGCGGGAGGTCCGCGATGACGAGACCCCCGCCGTCGTCCGGCTGCACGTCCGCCGCCCGGTCAGCACTCGATCACGTTGACGGCCAGGCCGCCGCGTGAGGTCTCCTTGTACTTGTCCAGCATGTCCTGCCCGGTGATGCGCATCGTCTTGATGGCCTTGTCGAGCGCCACGTAGTGCCGTCCGTCGCCGCGCAGGGCGATCCTGGCGGCGGTGATGGCCTTGTTGGAGGCGACCGCGTTGCGCTCGATGCACGGGATCTGGACCAGGCCGCCGATCGGGTCGCAGGTCAGGCCCAGGTTGTGCTCGATGCCGATCTCGGCGGCGTTCTCCACCTGCTCGGGGGTGCCGCCGAGCACCTCGGTGAGGCCGGCGGAGGCCATGGAGCAGGCCGAGCCCACCTCGCCCTGACAGCCCACCTCCGCGCCGGAGATGGAGGCGTTCTCCTTGAACAGCACGCCGATGGCGCCGGCGGTCAGCAGGAAGCGGACCACGCCCTCGTCGTCGGCGTGGGGGACGAAGCGGGTGTAGTAGGTCAGGACGGCGGGGATGATGCCGGCCGCGCCGTTGGTGGGGGCGGTGACGATGCGGCCGCCGGCGGCGTTCTCCTCGTTGACCGCGAGGGCGAAGAGCGTCACCCAGTCCATGGCCTGGAGCGGGTCCTTCTCGGCCGGCTCCGACTGCAGGCGGCGGTGGAGCTGGTTGGCGCGGCGCTTGACCTTCAGGCCGCCGGGCAGGACGCCCTCCTTGGAGATGCCGCGGCGCACGCACTCCGACATCACCCGCCACAGGTTGAGCAGGCCTTCCCTGATCTGCTCCTCGGTCCGGCCGAACGCCTGCTCGTTCTCCAGCATGAGGGCGGAGATCGACAGGCCCGTGTTGGAGCAGTGCTTGAGCAGCTCCTCGCCGGTGGTGAACGGGAACGGCAGCACCGTGTCGTCGGGCTTGATGCGGTCGGCGCCGGTGGCCTGCTCGTCCACCACGAAGCCGCCGCCGACCGAGAAGTAGACCTTCTCCCTGATCGGCTCGCCGGAGGCGGCGTAGGCGGTGAAGCGCATGCCGTTGGGATGTTCGGGCAGCGAGATCTTGCGTTCGAAGACGAGGTGCTCGCCGACGACGAACGGGATCTCGTGCGTGCCGTAGAGCTGGAGCGTGCCCGACTCGCGCATCGCGGCGACGCGGGTCTCGACGCTGTCCACGTCGACCAGTTCGGGCTTCTCGCCGGACAAGCCGAGCAGGACCGCCTTGTCGCTGCCGTGGCCCTTGCCGGTCAGGCCGAGCGAGCCGTACAGGATGGCCTCGACCCGGGCCACCCGGTCGAGCAGGCCGTCCTCGTGCAGGCCGCGGGCGAATTTGTGCGCGGCGGCCATCGGACCGCCGGTGTGGGAGCTGGACGGTCCGATACCGATCTTGAACAGGTCGAAGACGCTGATCGCCATTGATGTGCGCCCTTCTTAGGGGCCGGGGCCCGTCCGCGCGGGCCCCGGCGGTGGGTCAGGACTCGCTGCCCTTGGTGAGCGCCGTGTACTCCTCGGGCGTGAGCAGGTCCTCGGCGTCGCCTTCCACGCGCACCTTGAACATCCAGCCCTCGCCGTAGGAGTCGCTGTTGACCAGGCTGGGATCGTCCACGACGGCCTGGTTGACCTCCACGATCTCGCCGCCGACCGGCGCGTAGATCTCGTTGACGGACTTGGTCGACTCCACCTCGCCGACGGAGTCGCCCCGCTCGACGGTCGAGCCGATCTCGGGGAGCTGCACGTAGACGACGTCACCAAGGGCCTCGGCGGCGAAGGCCGTGACGCCGACGGTCACGGTGAGGCCGTCTTCGAGGCCGGCCACCCACTCGTGCTCCTTGGTGTAGCTGAGGTCGTCAGGGATGTTGCTCACTTGTTCCTCCTGTAGAAGGGCAGCTCGACCACGTCCATAGGTTCATGGCTGCCCCGGATGTCCACGGCCAGGCCTGTTTCGGCGCCGGTGTCCACGTAGGCCATCGCGATCGGCTTGCCCAGGGTCTGGGAAGGCGCGCCGCTGGTGACCACGCCGACGACGGCGCCGTCCTTGGTGACCGGGTAACCGTGGCGCGGCACCCGGCGGCCCCGCGCGACCAGGCCGACGAGCCGGCGTCGCGGCGTGTCGTCCTTGACCGCCTCGAGTGCCGACCTGCCGACGAAGTCGCCGGGCTTGTCGAATTTCACCACCCTGCCCAGCCCCGCGTCGAACGGGGTGAGCTCGGCGTGCAGCTCGTTGCCGTACAGGGGCATGCCGGCTTCGAGCCTGAGCGTGTCGCGGCTGGACAGGCCCGCGGGCTTGAGCCCGTACGGCTCGCCTGCCGCCGTGAGGGCGTGCCACAGCGGCACCGCGTCGTCGTTGGCGACGAACAGCTCGAACCCGTCCTCGCCGGTGTATCCGGTACGGGCGATGAGGGCCTGACGGCCGTCCACCACGCCGGGCAGCCCGGCGTAGTACTTGAGCCCGGCGAGGTCGGCGTCGGTGAGCGTGGCCAGGATCTCCTGCGAGCGGGGCCCCTGGACGGCGATCAGCGCGTACTGGTCCGACCGGTCCTCGACGACCACATCGAACGCCTTAGAGCGAATTTTCAGCTCATTTCCGACTTTTTCGTAGTTCGAGGCGTTGGCCACGACCATGAACTCCTCGTCCCCGAGCCGGTAGACGATGAGGTCGTCGAGCACCCCGCCGCGCTCGTCCACGATCATGGTGTAGCGCGCCCGCCCGGGCGTCAGCGCCGACAGATGCCCGACCAGCGCGTGGTCCAGGGCCTGGCCGGCCTGCGGCCCGGTCAGGAAGATCTCTCCCATGTGGGACAGGTCGAACAGCCCGGCCGCCTCGCGCACGGCCTTGTGCTCCGCGGACTCGCTCCCGTACCGGAGCGGCATGAGCCAGCCCGCGAAGTCGGTCAGCGTGGCGCCGAGGCTCTCGTGAACGTCTCGTAGCGGTGTCGGTCGGGACATGAGTCGCACCTCAGGACAGGGTTGGATGCCAGGATCCTCCCCCTCTGTCATCGATGCCTGAGAGCTTCGCCCGACTTTTGCCGGACTTTCACCTTCGGCGAGGCCCGCAGGCCTGCTTTCCAGAGGTCACCCTTAGCCGTGCGGTCCTTTGCCTTGAGAGGTTTGCGGGGAGGGCTTGCTCCTTCAGGGACCCTGACCGGCTGTCAGGGTGCTCTCCCGCACGATTGGTCGGTGATGCCCGCCAGCCTAGTGCCGTCCGGGGGTCGTTGTCGCGTCCAGGGGAGTCGTGACCCACCGCCGGCGCGTGCGTCTCAGCAGGCGGACACCAGTGCGTCGAACAACGCGTGCCCCTCCGCCATCTCCGCATGCCACTGCACGGCCAGCACGAAGGCCGCGTCCAGTTCGACGGCCTCGATCGTGCCGTCGGCGCTGGTGGCCGTGACCGTCAGGCCGGGAGCGAGGCGGTCGACGGCCTGGTGATGGTAGTGCGGGACCGCCACCGGCTCCTCGCCCAGCGCCTTGGCCAGCCGGCTGCCGGGCACGACGTTCACCGGCAGGTCGCCGAAGCGGCCGGGGGCGGGGCAGTGGCCGGTGTGCCCGACCACGTCGGGCAGGTGCTGGTGCAGGGTGCCGCCCAGGGCCACGTTGAGCACCTGGAGGCCGCGGCAGATGCCCAGGTACGGCAGCCCGGCGTCCAGGGCCGCGGCGAGCAGGGAGAACTCCGCCTCGTCGCGGAACTCCCTGACGTAGCCGAGCCGCTCGTGCGGGGCGGCGCCGTACCTGGCCGGGTCGATGTCGCCGCCTCCGGCCAGGATCAGCCCGTCCAGGCCGCGCACGACGGAGGCGGGCTCGCCGGCCGGAGGCAGCACGACCGGCTGGCCGCCGGCCCGCACGACCTGCTCCACGTACGCGTACGGCAGCAGCGCCGCCGTCGTGTCCTGCCACACCGTGAACGAGGCCGGCTCGACGTAACTGGTGATGCCGATGACGGGACGACGCACCATGGGACGGACCCTCCTTAGAGCGGTGTGACGTAGGCACCGGAGATGCCGCCGTCCACCAGGAACTCGCTGCCCGTGATGAACGAGGCGTCGTCGCTGGCCAGGAACGCCACCGCGGCCGCGATCTCGGACGCCTCGGCGAAGCGGCCGACGGGCACGTGCACCAGCCGCCGCCGCGCCCGTTCCGGATCCTTGGCGAACAGCTCCTGCAGCAGCGGCGTGTTCACCGGGCCCGGACACAGGGCGTTGACCCTGATGCCCTCCCTGGCGAACTGCACGCCCAGCTCCCGCGACATCGCCAGCACCCCGCCCTTGGAGGCGGTGTAGGAGATCTGCGAGGTGGCCGAGCCCATCACCGCCACGAAGGAGGCGGTGTTGATGATCGAGCCCTTGCCCTGGCGGCGCATGTACGGGATCGCGTGCTTGCAGCACAGGTAGACGCTGGTCAGGTTGACCTCCTGGACGCGGCGCCAGGCGTCGATGCCGGTCTCCAGGATCGAGTCGTCGTCGGGCGGCGAGATGCCGGCGTTGTTGAAGGCGATGTCCACGCTGCCGTAGGTGTCGTGCGCCGTGGCGAACATCCGTACGACGTCGTCCTCGCTGGTCACGTCGGCCCGGACGAACAGGCCGCCGACCTCGGCCGCGGCCTTGACCCCCGCCTCCTCGTCGATGTCCGCGCAGACCACCTTGGCGCCCTCGTCGGCGAAGCGGCGGGCCGTGGCCAGCCCGATGCCGCCGCCCGCGCCGGTGATGACCGCCACCCGATCCTGCAACCGCTGCATGTGTCACTCCGATGAGATGAAGACGTTCTTGGTCTCGGTGAACGCGGCCAGCGCGTCCGGGCCGAGCTCCCTGCCGAGGCCGGACTGCTTGAAGCCGCCGAACGGGGTCCAGTAGCGGACGGAGGAGTGGGAGTTGACCGACAGCGCGCCCGACTCGACCGCCCTGGCCACGCGCAGCGCCCGGCCGACGTCGCGGGTCCAGATCGAGCCGCTCAGGCCGTAGGGGGTGTCGTTGGCGATCCGCACGGCCTGCGCCTCGTCCTCGAACCTGGCCACCGACACGACCGGGCCGAAGATCTCCTCGGTGAACGCGCGGTCGGTGAGCTCGGGGGTCAGCACCGTCGGCGGGAACCAGTAACCCTTGCCCTGCGGGCAGGAGCCCTGCAGCCAGGGGGTGCCGTCGACGAAGCCGCGGACGCGGTCGAGGTGCTCGGCGCTGATCAGCGGGCCCATCTCGGTGCTCTCGTCGCGCGGGTCGCCGACCTTGACGCCCTGGACGGCCGGGGCGAGCAGGGCCATGAACTCGTCGTACACGGAGGACTGGACGAGGATGCGCGACCGGGCGCAGCAGTCCTGGCCCGCGTTGTCGAAGACGGCGTAGGGAGCGGTGCGCGCGGCCTTGGCCAGGTCGGCGTCGGCGAAGACGATGTTGGCCGACTTGCCGCCCAGCTCCAGCGTGACCCGCTTGACCTGGCGCGCCGCCGTGGCCGCGATCTCCTTGCCCACCTCGGTCGAACCCGTGAACACGATCTTCGCCACGTCCGGATGCTCGACCAGGCGGGCCCCCGCGACCTCCCCTGCTCCGGGCAGCACCTGGAGCACCCCCTCGGGGAGGCCCGCCGCCAGGGCCAGCTCGGCCAGCCTCAGCGCGGTCAGCGGAGTCCACTCGGCCGGCTTGACGATCACGGTGTTGCCGGCCGCCAGCGCGGGGGCCATGCCCCACGTCATGATCACCATCGGGAAGTTCCACGGCACGATGATCCCCACGACGCCCAGCGGCTCCTGGAACGTCAGGTTCACCCCGCCGGGCACCGGGATCTGCCTGCCGTGGTCGCGCTCCGGCGCCCCGGCGTAGAAGTGCAGCACGTCGCGGACGTTGCCGGCCTCCCAGCGGGCGTTGGCGGCGGTGTGGCCGGCGTTGGCCAGCTCAAGCTCCGCCAGCTCCGCGCCGTGCGCGTCCACCAGGTCGGCGAAGCGGCGCAGCAGCCGCGCCCGGTCGCCGGGGGCCACCTCGCGCCACGTCGCGTACGCCTTCCTGGCACGCTCCACCGCCCGGTCGACCTCGGCCGCGTCGAAGAGTTCGACGTCGGCCAGGACGTCCTCGGTGGCCGGATTAACGATCTTCATGCGCCCCCGTCACATCCGTTCGAAACCACGGAACAGCTCCCAGTCCGTCACCGCCGCGTCGTACGCGGCCAGCTCCACCCGCGCGTTGTTCGCGTAGTGGTCGACCACGTCCTCCCCGAACGCCTCCTTGGCCAGCTTCGACCCCTCGAACAGGGCCAGCGCGTCGCGCAGCGTGTGCGGCACGGTCTCGGCCCCGCTGGTGTAGGCGTTGCCCGCGCACGGGTCCTCCAGCGGCAGCTCCGCGTCGATGCCGTGCAGGCCGGCCGCGATCAGCGCCGCCACCGCCAGGTACGGGTTCACGTCGCCGCCCGGCACCCGGTTCTCCACCCGCAGCGACGGGCCGTGGCCGACGAGCCTGAGCGAGCAGGTGCGGTTGTCCACGCCCCACTTGACCGCCGTGGGGGCGAAGCTGCCGGGGACGAAGCGCTTGTAGGAGTTGACGTTGGGGGCGTACAAGAGGGTCAGCTCCCGCATGCACGCCAGCTGCCCGGCGATGAAGCGGGCGCCGAGCGGCGAGAGCCCGTACGGTCCCTCGCCCGCCATGACGAGCTCCCCGTCCTCGCCGCGGAGGGAGATGTGCACGTGGCAGGAGTTGCCCTCACGCTGGTTCGGCTTGGCCATGAAGGTGATCGACCGGCCCTCCTGGGCGGCGATCTCCTTGGCGCCGTTCTTGTAGACGGCGTGGTTGTCGCAGGTGGTGAGCGCCTCGGCGTAGCGGAAGGCGATCTCGTGCTGGCCCAGGTTGCACTCGCCCTTGGCGGACTCGACGTACAGGCCCGCGCCCTCCATGTCGCGCCTGATCCGGCGCAGCAGCGGCTCGACGCGGGCCGTGCCGAGCAGTGAGTAGTCCACGTTGTAGAGGTTGGCGGGCGACAGGTCCCGGTAGCCCCGCCGCCAGGCGTCCTCGTAGCTGTCGTCGTAGACGACGAACTCCAGCTCGGTACCCACGTACGCGGCCAGCCCCCGGTCGGCCAGGCGGGCGAGCTGCCGGCGCAGGATCTGGCGCGGCGAGGCGGTCACCTCGCCGCCGTCCTCCCACGTCAGGTCGGCCATCAGCATCGCGGTCCCCTCGTGCCACGGCACCCGGCGCAGCGTGGCGAGGTCGGGCTTCATCACGAAGTCGCCGTAGCCCCGGTCCCAGGACGACATCGTGTAGCCCTGGACGGTGTTCATGTCCACGTCGACGGCGAGCAGGTAGTTGCAGCCCTCGGAGCCGTGCTGCAGCACCTCTTCGAGAAAGTACCGCGCCGACAGCCGCTTGCCCTGCAACCTGCCCTGCATGTCGGCGATCGCGAGGAGCACGGTGTCGATCCGCCCGAGCGCCACCTCGTCACGCAGCTCAGTGACGGAAAGGAACCCGGTGCTCGCTCGTCCGCTCACGCTACGTCGCTCCGATCTGGCCTGACGCGCTTACCCGTTGATTGGGCTAGTCTCAGACCATTGATGTGCATGCCACGATCGCTTGTCAAGACCTGAGGACACGTTGGACGAGTCGGCGCGTTTGATGACGGTGTTGCGGCCGGTCAGGGCCGGCAACGCCTTCGAGGAGACCGTGGAACGGCTGCTCCAGGCGATCAAACTCGGCGTGGTCGCGCCGGGCGACAAACTTCCGGCCGAGCGCGAGCTGTCCGCGCGGCTCGGCATCAGCAGGGTGACGCTGCGCGAGGCGATCCGCGCCCTGTCCGACGCGGGCTATCTCGACGTACGGAGGGGCCGCTACGGCGGCGCGTTCGTCACCTACGTCCCGCCCAAGCCCGACGCCGGCGACCTGCGCCAGGCCGTCAGGAGGATGGGCCAGGACGAACTGTCGGACGCGCTCACCTTCCGGCTGGCGGTGGACTGCGGGGCGGCGCAGATCCTGGCCACCTGCGACCTCGCCGAGGACAAGAAGGCCGTCCTCGTTCACCGGCTCGCCGAGCTCAACCGGGCCGGGCTGGACGACTACCGCCGCCTCGACACCGCCTTCCACCTGTCCATCGCGGAGCTCACCGGCTCGGCCCTGCTCGCCACCACGTGCGCCGACGCCCGCTCCAGGATCAGCGACCTGCTGAACGCCATCCCGATGCTCCAGGTCAACCTCGACCACGCCGCCGTCCAGCACCAGGCCATCGTGGACGCCATCCTCGCCGCCGACCCCGACGCGGCCAGGCGAGCCGTCACCGAGCACCTGGAGGGGACGGCCGCGCTGCTGCGGGCATTCCTGTCCTGACCGGCCATGATCGGGACATTGGGGCCGGGAAGGGGCTCGCGGCTCGTACCATCGAACGCAAGGCCATGCAGAACTGGTTTCAGCAGAGCATCATCTCCACAGGACGGCTGCCGCTGTTCTGCTACTTCGTCATGCTCATCGTCGCCTTCATCGCCACCCGCATCAACGTGCGCCTGATCAGGGCGAAGATCGGCTGGTTCCGCAACGTCAACGTGGGCGAGATGCACATCCACCACGTGGTCTTCGGCGTGGTGCTCATGCTGATCGGCGGCGTCGCCCTCATCGTCTCGCCCGGCTCGCAGATCGGCACCGCCGCCGCGGCCTCCGTGTTCGGCGTCGGCTCGGCGCTGGTGCTGGACGAGTTCGCGCTGATCCTGCACCTGCACGACGTCTACTGGGAGGAGGAGGGCCGCACCTCGGTGGACGCCGTCTTCATCGCGGTCGCCGTCACCGGCCTGCTCCTCATCGGCCTGCGCCCGCTCACCTGGAACTACGGCACCCCGGTCAACCCGGCCATGCTGATCGTGGCCAACCTGGCGCTCGCCGTCGTCACGTTGCTCAAGGGCAAGATCTGGACCGGCATGGCGGGGCTCTTCGTGCCGCCCATGCTGCTGGTCGGCGCGATCCGGCTGGCGCGGCCCGGCTCGCCGTGGGCCCACTGGTTCTTCGCCAAGGGCTCGCCGCGCAAGGTGGCCAGGGCGGTGCGCCGGGAGGAGCGGTTACGGCGGCCGGTGATCAAGGCGAAGATCGCGTTCCAGGAGTTCCTCTCCGGGCGGCACGACCTGCCGTCCACCCGGCGCGGGCGCCGGCACACCTGACGGCTGTCCCGGCGTGCCTCAGGACGTACAGCGGTCCCGGCGTGCCTCAGGACGTCACACCGACGTGCCGGAGATCGGCTGCACCCACGGGGTGAGGTCGGGGCGTTTGGCCGTGCGCCCGTCGCCCGAGGAGCGGCCGCGCAGGCGGCGGGCCATCCACGGCCCCGCGAACGTGGCGAACCACCGCACCTCACCCGCCGCCACCCGCCACCTCGCCGCCGGAGGCAGGGGCGGGAAGGGCAGCATCCACGAGTCGTCGCTGCCGGCCAGTCCCAGCGCGTGCGCCATGGCGGCGGCGATGCGGGCGTGCCCCGCCGGGCTCGCGTGCAGGCGGTCGACGCTCCACATCCGCGCGTCCGTCACGAACTCCATCGCGAACGTGTCCACCAGCGCGACCCCATGACGGGCGGCGGCGGCGCGGATGCGGTCGTTGAGGTCGAGCACCCGGGGCCGCAGCGGCCGGGCCATGGGGGCGATCTTCGCGATGTCGGGGAACGTCACGCTGACCACGTGCGCGCCCGCCCCGGTCAGGGCGGCGAACATCTCCTCCACCACGCCCGCCACCGCGGCGGCGTCGAAGCCGGGGCGGATGATGTCGTTCATCCCCGCCATGACCGTGACCAGGTCGGGCCGCAGCGCCAGCGCGGCGTCCAGCTGCTCGGAGCGGATCTGGGCGGCCACCCGGCCGCGCACGGCCAGGTTGGCGTAACGCAGCCCGGGGTTGGCGCGGGCCAGGTGCTCGGCCAGGCGGTCGGCCCAGCCGCGGTGGCCGTTGAGGTCGTCGCCGTCGCCCAGGCCCTCGGTCTGGCTGTCCCCGAGCGCGACGTAACGCGTGTAGGCGGTCATGAGGTCTCCTTCCCGATGCGTTCGCGTGCCCTTTCCGAGCGCTCCTCCAGCGTCCGCGCGGTGCTCAGGCACCAGTCGCGCGTCTCGCGGGCCAGCCGGCAGCCGGCCTGGCCGGACAGGTAGGGGCCCACGTGCCCGCCCTCGCGCAGGAACGTCTCCTCGTCCAGGTCGCCGCGCAGGCCGGCCAGGATCCGCTCGAAGATCTCCAGCTTGGCGCCGGCCTCCCGCGCGCGGTCGCGTAGCTGCTCGATCACCGGCGCGGGGTCGAGCAGGTCCACGGCGTGCACCTTGACGGCCAGGTCGTCGCGCAGGACCAGCGGTCTGGCCGGGGCGGCGGCGTAGGCGGCCAGCTCGGCGAGCCCTGCCTCGGTGACCTTGAACACGCGCTTGTTGGGGCGGCCCCGCTGGACCACCTCCCGGCCCGTGACCAGGCCGCCGGCCTCCAGCTTGGTCAGCTCGGCGTAGAGCTGCTGGGGGGCGGCGTACCAGAAGTTGGAGACGCCGATGTCGAAGATCTTGGTGAGCTGGTAGCCGCTGTACTCGCCGTCGAGCAGCGCCGCCAGCACCGCATGCCTGAGAGCCATCGCGAATCAGTAGTACTCATGGATATGAGTAGTCATGAGCATGACTATAGGCGGTGGGTGCGGGCGAGCGCTAGAGGGCGACCACGGAGCGCAGGGCCAGGCCCGCGCCGAGGAGGACGACCATGGCGGCCGTGCCCATCGGGGCCAGGCCCGACAGCTTCGCGGCCAGGCGGCGGCCGGCCGAGGCGCGTCGTTCCAGCCGGTCCACCAGCTTGACCAGGAGCAGGCCGGTGACCATGAGGGTGGCGGCCATGCCGACGCCGTACGCGGTGACCAGCGCGACGCCGAACCAGGTACGGCCGAGGGCGATCGCGCCGAGCAGGACGATCAGGGCGGAAGGGCTGGGGACGAGACCGCCCGCCACCCCGAGCCCGATCAGGCCCCGGCGCTTGGAGCGATGCTGGTCGTGGTCGTGGTGGTGGCCGTCCTGGTCGTGGTCGTGCTGCTGGGTGCCGTGGCCGTCGTGGTCGTGTGCGTGACCATGTCCGTGTCCGTCGCCGTGGCCATGCCCGTGTCCGTGTCCGTACGTGTGGCCGTTTCGGGTGTTCTGGAGGAGGCGCAGGCCGATGACGGCGATCAGCACGCCGCTGGCCACCCCCAGCCAGGCCAGCACCGACTCCCCGGCCAGCGCCGTGAACACGGTCAGCAGCAGCCCCACCACCAGCACTCCGGCCGTGTGCGTGGCCGTCACCGTCGCGCCCACCACCAGCGCGTCGCGCGGGCGTCCGCGCCGGCCCGCCAGGTACGCGGCCATGATCGTCTTGCCGTGCCCGGGGATGAGCGCGTGTCCGGCCCCGAGCACCACGGCCAGCGCGACCGCCAGCAGGCCCAGCGGCACCGTCAGCGTCTCCGAGCCGATCAGGCCGGTGAACGTCCGGTCCAGCGCGGCCAGCGCGTCCCCGATCGGCCCGCCGATCTCGATCCCGCCGGGCACCGCGCCGCCTCGGGGAGCGCCGGACGCCCCGGGAGCGGCGTTGCCGGGGACGCCGGAGACCGTGCCGGAGACGGTGCCGAAGACGGTGAAGGTGGCCGTCCGCTGGTCGAGCGGGTCCGTGAGCAGGTCGTCGGGGTACGAGCGCAGCTCCTGGCTGATGCTGCGGGCGGGCACCGAGGAGCCGGTCAGGCTCACCCCGTCGCCCACGGCGGTGATCTCGCGCCAGCCGATCCTGTCCTGCTCGAACCCGTCGCTGAACGTCACGGCCCCCGAGGCGCGGACGTCGCCGACGAGCCGGCAGGACAGGCGGCTGGTCCGCAGGCCCCCTTCGCCGGGGGCGTAGGTGAAGGAGGAGCCCTCCACCCGCCACGGCACCGTCCGCCCGGCCACCTCCAGCCGCTGGGCGGCGGCCAGGGCGGCGCAGCGGCGGGCCGGGTAGGCGGCGTCCACGTCCGGCTCGGCCTGCACGGTCGGCAGCTCGGCCAGGTCCACGACGGCGAGGTTGCGCACGCCAGAGGCCGAGACCCGCAGCCCGTTGTAGTGGTTGACGGTGAACCGGCCGAGCGGATGAGCCAGCGCCCTCGCGCGGGCGGCGGAGCCGGGCGTCTGCACGTGGGTGGTGCGGGTGGGCGTCTGCACGTGGGTGGTGCGGGTGGACGTCTGCGCGTGGGCGGCGGCCGGCAGCAGAGCTGTGGACAGGGACAGCAGCAGGCCCGTCGCGGCGGACGGCAAAGCGAGCAGGACCGCTCTCATGAGAACCTCGCCAGTGCGGAAAGCGTCGGGTCGAAGGCCGGATCCACCCGCGCCGGGCGGCCGAGTGCCCGTTCGATCGTGGCGCGGTGGTAGGCGAGCAGCGGGTTGCGCCAGCCGGTCGCGGTGGCCCGCTCGGCGTGGCGAAGCGCCTCGGCCGGCTCGCCCGCCTTGAACAGGGCCCAGGCCAGGGCGTCGGCGGCGACGAGGTTCGGGTTGCGGGCGTACTCGGCCCTGGCGTGCCGCACGGCCGTGGCCGGGTCGCCGTGGTCGGCCTCGAACTCGGCCCAGGTCAGGTCGTCGCGCACGCCCGCCGCCGCGAAGAGCTTGCGCTGGGCCCTGAGCAGCGTCCAGTCGGCGCGCTGCCCGGCCTTGATCCGGGTCTCGCCCTGCTCGATGAGGTACTGGGGGAGGGGGAGCCGCTCGACGACGCGCTCGTACAGGGCGAGCGCCTCGGTGAGCCGGCCGCCGAGCGCCGCGGCCCTGGCCTGGCCGGCGAGGGCGGGCGTATAGGCGGGGTAGGCCGTGAGGGCCTTGCCGTACCAGTCGGCCGCGCTCTTCAGGTCGCCCGCGTGGAGGGCCAGCTCGCCCAGGTAGTAGCGGGTGTAGGCGACGTCGGCGGGCGCCCAGGCGTCGTTCTGCGCCATTTCAAGGTATTCGCGGGCCTTGCCGAGGTCGCCGCGCAGCTCGGCCGCGTAGGAGGCGCGGGTGAAGGCGGGGACGCCGGGATGCAGCTCCATCATCCGGTCCACGGCCCGCTTCGCCCCGCGCAGGTCGCCGAGCTGGGCCCTGGCGTCGGCCAGCACGCCGTACGCGGCCACGCCGTACGGGTTGGCCGCGATGGCGCGTTCGGCCAGCCGTACCGCGTCGGTGAACTCGTGCCGGCCGGCGGCCAGCGCCGCCTGGGCGGCGAGGACGGCGTCGTCGCGGCCGTCGAGCCGGGCGGCCGTGGCGAGCGCGCCCTCCGCCTTGCCGTAGTACGCCGGGTCGCCGGTGACCCTGGCCTGGTCCACGTACTGGGAGGCGAGTCGCGCCCAGCCGCGATGGTCGCCGGGCAGCCGCCTGAGCCGCTCCTGCAACGTCTCGCGGCGCTGCGCGTCCGCCACCGGCAGTGGCTCGGGCGTGGCCGTGAAGGTGAGGATCGTGAACAGCATCGCCCCGGCGAGGGCGAGGGCGGCGGATATCGCGAAGGCACGCATGTCCAAGGCTCCAGGGTCGGAGGTGGGGCCGGCCGGCCGTGACGGGGAGCACGGCCGGCCGGCCCTTTCTGCGGGCGGCAGGCGATGGGAGACGGGTGCCTGCCGCCGGGGCGGACCGGCCGGTCTGGAGAGGGATCGGCCGGTCAGGAGGGTCAGCGCTGGTTCACTGCCACGTTGCTCGGCAGCGGGATGTACGGGAACGTCTGCCCGAACGGCTTGTCGTTCCTGTCCACCTTGTCCGTCAGTCCGGGGACGAGCTTGCCGGTCAGCGCGGCGCCGGCCACGGCCTGCAGTTCGATGTCCACGACGTCGTCGGCGAGCCGGCGGCCGTTCGGGAAGCCCGCGAGGTCGCCGCCGAGGACGCCGAGCCGGTTGGGGTTCTTGGCCGGCGGGACCGCCATGTTCAGCCGCAGCATCTCCGAGGGGCGCAGCTTGCCCGCGTCCTTGTTGAGCACCTGCGAGTTCAGGTCGGCCTTGATGGGGCCGTTCTGCTTGGCGATGCCGGTCAGGAAGATCTCGACCAGGTCGTTGCGCGGGGTCGCCGGAGCCTTGATCCCGTAGATCTTCTGCAGCAGCCTGGCCACCTCGGGGTCGGTGACCCGGTCGACCAGGGCCTGCACGCCGGCGTCCTTCGACGGGTCGAGGGCGTTGTAGGCGTCCTTCAGCCCGGCGGGGGCGACGACCTCGTTCACCAGCGGGTTGCACAGCCGGGAGACCTGCACGAAGGAGTCGCCGTTGAACTTGTCGGTGGTCGAGCAGACGCCGATCACGGGGTTGCGCCTGGGGTCGCCCTTGAGCGCGAGGTCCGTGGCGGGGACCTGGAGGGCCACGGTGTTGACGTTGTAGCCCTTGGTGGTGTCCTGGCCGACCTCGGTCAGGTCGCCGCCGTAGAGCAGGTCGAAGACGCGCAGGTCGAGGAAGAACGCCTCGTCCGACTGCCCGGCGAACGTCTTGCCGCCGTTCGGCAGGCTCTTGATCGACTGGTTGCGCAGGGTGGCGTAGTTCGGCATGGAGGCGCGTCCGACGTTGCTCGGCGCGACGATGCCGTCGTCGACCAGCGTCTTGGAGCCGCCGGGGGTGATCCGCTTGAGCGTGTAGCGCTGGCGGAAGAGCAGGTTCGGGTCGTTCAGCGAGGTGACGGGGCCGTCGTTGTAGAGGAACGTGTCGTTGCCGCGCTTGTCCTCGTTGCGGAACGTCCACTCGTAGGTGATGTCGGTCTTGGCGTCACCGTCGTTGTCGATCTTTATGTTGTGCCGTGACTTGACCGCGAACGGGTAGAAGTTCGGGCCGCCGTTGGGCTCCTCGAACGGGATCCAGTTGGCGATCAGGGTCACGGAGTCGGCCTTGTCGGGACTCACGAAGGCGTACACGTCGGTGTTGTCGTGCTGCGGGTCACCCGAGATCATCGGGGCCTCGCGGTGCGAGGAAGCGATGCCGGAGTCGGTGCGGAGCACGGCCAGGGACGACACAGCGACGGCTGCGGCGAGGCCGATTCCGACAAGAGCGCGCCGGTTGGTCCGGAGCTCCATGTTCGGTCCTTTCGGGAAGGGCTGTTCGTGACGTGCGAGGTTCCGGCCGGATTCCTCGACGCCCTATTCGTCCGTGGCCCGCCCGCGGATGTCGGTCTCCTCCCTGAGAATGAGCGTCAACCAAAGTTGACATACTTAAGTCGTCAATTTAGGTTGACTCTGTCCCGGCGGTGCGGATCCCGGCGTTCCGTTCGTTGGACTGAATCGAGAAATGTCGTGAGGGGAGATGTGGTGCTCAGGGAACTGCTGGCTTATGTGCGCCCGCACCGGAAGATCCTGCTTGTGGGCGGATTACTGGGCCTGGTCGGCTCGGCGGCCGGTCTGGCGATGCCGTTGCTGGCCAAGTACGTGGTGGACGCCTTCGGGCAGACCGGGTCGATGGCGGCGCCGTTGCTCGGGCTGACCGTGGCGGTGCTCGTCGGGGCGGTCGTCTCGGCCGGGGGAAGCTACCTGATGGAACGCACGGGCGAGGGCATCGTGCTCGGCGCCCGCCGCAGCCTGGTGGACCGGATGTTGCGGCTCAAGGTCGCGGACGTGGACCGGCTCAAGCCCGGCGACCTGCTGTCGCGGGTGACCGGTGACACGACGCTGCTGCGGGCCGTGCTCACCAACGGCATCGTCGACTCGGTCAGCTCGGCGTTCATGCTGGTGGGGGCCATCGTCCTGATGGCGACCATGGACGGCGTGCTGCTGCTGGTCACGCTGCTCGTGGTCGTGGTGATCGGCGGGATGGTGGCGCTGATCATGCCCCGGATCCAGCGGGCGCAGACCCAGGCCCAGGAGGCCGTGGGCGAGATGGGCGCGGTGCTGGACCGGGCGCTGCAGGCGTACCGGACGGTCAAGGCGAGCGGCGCGGAGGAGCGGGAGATCGCCGTGGTCGGCGACGCGGCCGTGCGGGCCCGCGACCGGGGGTTGCAGGTCGCCGGATGGACGTCGCTGGCGGGAGTGGCGACGTGGATGGCGGTGCAGATCGCGTTCCTGGCCGTGCTGGGGGTCGGCGGCGCGCGGGTCGCCTCCGGCACGCTCGAGGTGTCGTCGCTGATCGCGTTCCTGCTCTACCTGTTCTACCTGGTGCCGCCGATCGGGCAGCTGGTCCAGGGCGGCGTGCAACTGCAGCAGGGGCTCGCCGCGATGAAGCGGATCAAGGAGATCGAGGACCTGCCCGCCGAGCCGGTCGGCGTCGCGGAGCGGCGCGAGGAGCGGCCGTTCGGCGTGCGGTTCGCGGACGTGGTCTTCCGGTACGGCGACGACCGGCCGGTCGTGCACGACGGCGTCAGCTTCGAGGTCTCACCCGGCGGGCTGACGGCGCTGGTCGGGCCGTCGGGGGCGGGCAAGTCGACGGTGTTCGCGCTGCTCGAACGCTTCTACGACCACCAGTCCGGGTCGATCGCCATCGACGGGAGGGACATCCGCGACTGGCCGCTCGGCGAGCTGCGGGCCGCGCTCGGCTACGTCGAGCAGGACGCTCCCGTGCTGGCCGGCACGCTCAGGGAGAACCTGCTCTTCGCCGCCAGGGACGCCACGGAGGAGGAGCTGCACCGGGCGCTCGCGCGGACGAGGCTCGACGACCTGGTGGCCCGGCTCCCCGACGGGCTGGACACGCCGGTCGGGCACCGCGGCGTGCTGCTGTCGGGCGGGGAGCGCCAGCGGGTGGCCATCGCCAGGACGCTGCTGCGCAAGCCCCGCCTGCTGCTGCTCGACGAGGCCACCTCGCAGCTCGACGCGGTCAACGAGCTGCGGCTGCGCGAGGTGATCGCCGAGGTCGCGCGGGAGACCACGGTGCTGGTCATCGCGCACCGCCTGTCCACGGTGACCAACGCCGACCGCATCGTGGTGATGGAGGGCGGCGGCGTGCGCGCGGTCGGCACGCACGACGAGCTGGTGGGCGCGGACGAGCTCTACCGGGAGCTGGCCGCCACCCAGTTCCTGGTCGGCTGAGCGTCGCCGGCCAGCCGCCGAGGGCTTCGCGCCGGCCGGTCTCTTCGTGAATGGGTTCATTCACGAAGAGACCGGCCGGGCGGGCTTCCAGCCGTCACCGGTGTGAGGGATGAGAATGCCGGGTCGGCGGTGTTGGAGGTGACGTGGCGGACGGATATCACGGCGGGCTCAGCGTGCTCCTCGACGGCCGGAGGCTGTCACCCGTGCAGCGCAGGATCGCCCACTACCTGAGCGAAAACCTGGACGAGGCCATCTTCCTGTCCAGCGTGGAGCTGGCCGACCGGGCCGGGGTCAGCCAGCCCTCGGTGACCAGGTTCGCCATGGTGCTCGGGTTCGCCGGATATCCCGAGCTGCGCCAGGCGCTGCGGCCGCTGGTGCTGGGCAGCGGGACGGAGGCGCCGCAGGAGAGCCTGCTGCGCGGCGCCATCGACTGCGAGATCCGCAACCTGGCCCTGGTCAGGGAGCGGCTGGCCGCGTTGCCGCTGAAGGAGCTGGGCGAGCACCTGGCCGCGACCGAGCCGCTGCCCGTGCTGGGGCTGCGGGTCTCGTGCGGGCTGGCCACCACCTTCGCCTACTACGCCCGCCGCATCCATCCCGACGTGCGGCTGCTCACCCACGGCGGCTCCGAGCTGAACGAGGGCCTGCACGCGGCCCGGCGGGCCGGAGCCGAGTGGGTGGTGGCCGTGGTCCTGCCCCGCTATCCGGCGGAGGCGGTGCGGGCGCTGGAGTACGCGGGCAAGCTGGGCCTGCGGGTGGCCGCCATCACCGACCGGGCCGACTTCCCGGCCGAGATCGTGCTCGACGCGCCCGTGGGCGACCGGCTCGTGTTCGACTCGCACGCCGCGCCGCTGGCCCTGGCCATGGCCCTGGTGGAGGCCATGGCCGACGCCGCGCCGCTGCGTACGCGGGCCAGGCTGGAGGAGTACGAGCGGATGGCCGACGAGACCGGCACGTTCCTAACCGGCGATCTTGCCTAGCGACCGCATCGACCACATCGTCGTGAGCACCGCCAGCACGACGAAGACCCCGAACGCGATCGGGATCGACGGGTCGCCGAGCCGCCCGTCGAACAGCGCCCGCCCCGCCTCGACCGCGTGGTAGAGCGGGTTGACCGGAGCCAGGAACTTCATCCAGTCGGGCGCGAACGAGATCGGCACGAACAGCCCGGCCAGCAGCATGATCGGCAGCAGGAACAGGTTGAGTGTCTGCGACATGCCGTTCTCGTCGCGCACGGTCAGCGCCAGCCCCTGCGACAGCCCCGAGGCGAACAGCCCGGTCGCGGCCATCAGCAGCAGCACCAGCACGAGCTCCACGGCCCCGATGCGCACTCCCATGGCGGCGGCCCCGATCAGCACCAGGACGGCCTGGACCACCAGCACGACCATGTCCTTGGCCACCCGCCCGAGCACGATCGCCGGCCGCCAGGCGGGGCTGACGGCGTAGCGTTCGAGCGAGCCGTTGCGCAACTCCGCGATCAGCCCGAACCCGGAGAAGAGCGAGCCGAACACGGCGATCATCATCATGGACGCCGGGGTGAACATGCGCAGCGCGTCCACCGTGGTGCCGCCCGGTGTCAGCGACTTCAGCAGGGGCGCGAACATGAGCAGGTAGAGCACCGGCTGCATGAGGCCGAACAGCGGCCAGATCGGGTTGCTGAAGGACTTCTTCAGCTCGTAGCCGGTGAACAGCGCGGTGTGGCGGATCATACGGCGGCTCCCGCGTCACGAAGCGATCGGCCGGTCTTGGCCAGGAAGACGTCATCGAGGGTGGAGCGGTCGAGCGCGATCGAGGTCAGGCCGAGGCCCCGCTCCTCCAGCGCCCGCAGCAGGGCGGGCAGCGTGTGCTCGCCGTCGTCCACGTAGACGCGCAGCAGGTCGTCGTCCACGCGGGTCTCGCGGGCCAGCGGCTTGAGCGTCTCCGCCGCCCGTTCCGGCTCGCTCACCCTGAGCGTGATCACGTCGCCGGAGACCTCCCGCTTGAGCGCGGACGGCGTGCCCTCGGCCACGACCGTGCCGTGGTCCACGATCATCAGCCGGTCGCACAGCGCGTCGGCCTCGTCGAGGTAGTGGGTGCTGAGCAGCACGCTGGTGCCCGCCTCGCGTAACTGCCTGATCCGGTCCCAGAGGTTGGCCCGGTTCTGGGGGTCGAGCCCCGTGGTGGGCTCGTCGAGGAAGAGCAGCGGCGGATTGTGCACGAGCCCGATGGCGATGGCCACCCGCCGCTTCTGGCCGCCCGACAGCGTACGGCCGGGGCGGTCGGCCAGCTCGGTCAGCTCGAAGCGGTCGAGCACCTCGGCGGTGGCCCGCGCGGGATCGGCCATGGCGAAGATCCTGGCGGCCATCATGACCTGCGCCCTGGCGCTCGTGGTGTCCTCCACCCCGCCGGCCTGGCTCACGTAGCCGAGGTTGCGCCGGACCTGCGCGGGCTCCTTGCGCAGGTCGTGACCCGCGATCGTGGCGGTGCCCGCGTCGGGGGCGATCAGCGTGGCCAGCATCCTGATCGTGGTGGTCTTGCCCGCGCCGTTGGGCCCGAGCACGCCGAAGATCTCGCCCTTGGCCACGCCGAGGTCCACGCCGCGCACGGCCTCGACGGTCTGGGCGCCCTTCCTGCTCCTGGTGGTGAACGTCTTGCGCAGTCCCTGCGCCTGAATGATCATCGGAGATGTCAGCTCCTTCATGGCAACTCGTCGGCCTCGATCCGCGGGATCGCCTTCTCCACCCAGTCGAGCTGGGCCTGGAGCATGGCCCGCTGCAGGGCGAGGTTCTCGTTGACGTGCTCAGGGGCGCCGTGGGCGTGTTTCACGCCGGTCATGTGTCCCAAGGTTTCGACGTACATCCGAAGCTGGGACATCCTGCCACGCAGCGCCGTCAATATCTCCTGCTTTTCCAGCCGGTCCATGAACGTCATGGCCACCTGGAACGGGTCGACGATGGGCTTGAGCTCGTGCCACGCCTTGAGCAGCATCCGGTGGAACTCCTCGCGGCCGAGGTCGGTCAGGGCGTAGACGACCTTGCCGCCCTTGCCCGCCTCGACGACCTCCAGCAGGCCCTCGTCGGCCATCTTGCTCAGGCCGTGGTAGATCGAGCCGAACGCCACGTTGGTCCAGGATTCGATGCCCATGACCTCCAGGCGGCGGCGGACCCCGTAGCCGTTCATGGGGCCGTCCAGCAGGGCGCCGAGGATCAGGATCCGTGTCGATGACATGTGCTCAAGTTTGTATACAAACTTGAGTATCCGTCAAGGTCAAATAAGCTGCCTCCATGAGTGAACGACCGACGGCGCTGGTCACCGGCGCCTCCCGGGGCGTCGGCGCGGCCGTCGCCAGGGCGCTGGCCCCGACCCATGACGTCATCCTGGGCGGGCGCGACGAGCGGGCGCTGGCCGCGCTGGCGGCCGACCTGCCCGGAGCGCGCCCCTGGCCGGTGGAGCTGACCCGGGTCACGGCGGCCGACGTGGCCGGCGTCGAGCGGCTCGACGTGCTGGTGCACAGCGCCGGGATGAGCCGGCTCGGCCGGATCGCCGACCAGCCGGCCGACGCCTGGCGGCAGACCATGGAGCTGAACGTGATCGCGGTCGCCGAGCTGACCAGGCTGCTGCTGCCCGCGCTCAGGCGGGCCGGCGGCCACGTCGTCTGCGTCAACTCCGGCTCCGGCCAGCGGGCCAACCCCCACTGGGCGTCCTACGCGGCCAGCAAGTTCGCGCTGAGGGCCTTCGCCGACGCGTTGCGGCTGGAGGAGCCTGAGCTGCGGGTCACGACCGTCTATCCGGGGCGGACGGCCACCGACATGCAGCGGGAGGTGCGGGCGTACGAGGGCGGCGCGTTCGAGCCGGAGAAGTACCTCGAACCGGAGACCGTGGCGCGGGCCCTGCTCGCGGCGGTCATGGCCGGCCCCGACGCGCACCTCACCGAGCTGACCGTGCGGCCCCGAGGGGGTCCCGTCAACTGAACTGAATGGATCCATTCACTACAGTGGGGTCCATGCTTGAGCGACTGGCCCCCATTGGAAGAGATCCCGAGACCGGCGGCTACCTGCGGGACGCCTGGTCGGCCGCCGACCTGGAGCTGCGCGAGTGGTTCACCGGCGAGGCCACCGCAAGGGGCCTCGACCTGCGTGAAGACCGCAACGGAAACCTGTGGGCGTGGTGGGGGAGCCCGTCCCGCGAGCGCCCGGGCGTGGTGACGGGCAGCCACCTCGACTCGGTCCGCCAGGGCGGCGCCTTCGACGGCCCGCTCGGCGTCGTGTCCGCCTTCGCCGCGCTCGACCTGCTCAAGGAGCGGGCCGTGACGCCCTCGGTGCCCCTGGGCGTGGCCTGCTTCACCGACGAGGAGGGCGCCAGGTTCGGCGTGCCGTGCATGGGCTCGCGGCTGCTCACCGGCGCACTCTCCCCCGACCGGGCGCTCGGGCTCACCGACGACGACGGCGACACGCTGGCCGAGGTGCTGCGGCGGGCCGGGCGCAGACCCCACGAGGCCGGCCGCGACGACGAGACGCTGGCCACCGTCGCCACCTTCGTGGAGCTCCACGTCGAGCAGGGGCGCGGGCTCGTGACCGAGGACCGCCCGGTGGGCGTCGCCGGGGCGATCTGGCCGCACGGCCGCTGGCGGCTCGACTTCCGCGGCCGGGCCGACCACGCCGGCACCACCCGGCTGGCCGACCGGGACGACCCGATGCTGCCCTTCGCCCGCATGACGCTGGCGGCCAGGCAGGCGGCTCAGCGGCTCGGCGTGGTGGCCACCGTCGGCAGGACGCGCGTCTCGCCCGGCAGCGCCAACGCCATCCCCGGCCTGGTCACCGCCTGGCTCGACGCGCGCGGGGCCGACGCGGCGGCCGTGCGCGAACTGGTCGCGGAACTGAGCGGCGAGGCGAGCGAGGTGCGCGAGGAGTCCTGGACGCCCGAGGTGGTCTTCGCCGAGGCGCTGCGCGACCGGCTGGCCCGGGTGGCCGGCGGCGACACGCCCGCGCCCATCCTGCCCACCGGCGCGGGACACGACGCCGGGATCCTCGCGGCGGCTGGCGTCCCGAGCGCCATGCTGTTCGTCAGGAACCCCACCGGCGTGTCCCACTCGCCCGAGGAGCACGCCGAGCGGGCAGACTGCGAGGCGGGAGTCGTGGCACTCGCGGACGTGCTGGAGGATCTGTGTCGCTGACCTACTGGTGCGAGCGGGCCTGGCTGCCCGAAGGGGTCGCCGGCGACGTGCTCGTGGAGATCGACGGCGCCAGGATCACCCGCGTCGAGCAGGGCCCGCCAGGCGACGCCGAGCGCCTGCCAGGGCTGACCGTCCCCGGCCTGGCCAACGCCCACTCCCACGCCTTCCACCGCGCGCTGCGCGGCCTCACCCAGGAGGGCAAGGGCGACTTCTGGACCTGGCGCGAGCGGATGTACGAGGTGGCCGCCCGGCTCGACCCCGGCTCCTACCAGCGCCTGGCCACCGCGGTCTACGCCGAGATGGCCCTGGCCGGGGTGACGTGCGTGGGCGAGTTCCACTATCTGCACCACGACCGCGACGGGCGGCCGTACCCGGGCGACGACAACGCGATGGGGCACGCCCTCGTCCGCGCCGCCCGCGCCGCCGGGCTGCGCATCGCGCTGCTCGACACCTGCTACGTGTCCGGCGGCATCGGCGCGCCGCTCGCCGGGCCGCAACTGCGCTTCAGCGACGGCGACGCCGAGCGCTGGGCGGTCAGGGCCGAACGGCTGCAGGCCGCCTACGACGGGCAGGCCGACGTCGAGATCGGCGCCGCCATCCACTCCGTGCGGGCGGTGCCGCCCGAGCAGATGCAGGTCGTGGCCGACTTCTCCCACCGCCACGCCGCGCCCCTGCACATGCACGTCTCCGAGCAGCGCGCCGAGAACGCCGCCTGCGTCGAACGCTACGCCGCCACGCCCGTCCAGGTCCTGCACGAACGCGGGGCGCTGGGGCCGCGCTCGACCGCCGTGCACGCCACCCACCTGACCGACGTGGACATCGAGCTGCTCGCGCAGTCGGGCACCTACATCTGCATGTGCCCCACCACCGAACGCGACCTCGCCGACGGCATCGGCCCGGCCAGGACCGCGGCCGACCGGGGCGCGCGGATCACTCTCGGCTCCGACAGCCACGCCGTGATCGACCTGTTCGAGGAGGCCAGGGCGGTCGAGCTGAACGAGCGGCTGGCCAGCGAGAGACGCGGGCACTGGCGCGCCGCCGACCTGCTGCGCGCCGCCACGGCCGAGGGGCACACCTCGCTCGGCTTCCCCGACGCGGGCCTGCTCGTGCCCGGCGCGTGGGCGGACCTGGTGACGCTCCGGCTCGACTCCGTACGTACGGCCGGCGCACCTGACCTGGAGGCGGTGGTGTACGCGGCGACGGCGGCCGACGTGCACTCGGTGGTCTCCGGCGGGCGGCGCGTGGTCGCCGACGGCCGCCACGTGCTCGGTGACGTCGGCCGCCTGCTGGCCGAGGCGATAGCGGCGGTGACGGGAGCGCCGGAAACGGTGGCAGAAACGGTGACAGGAACGGCGAGGGGGGAGCGGCGATGACCACGACGCTGATCGACGGGATCGGGCTGCTCTACACCGGCGACCCCGAGCGCGAGGAGATCCCCGGGGCCGCGCTCGTCATCGAGGACGGCCTGGTCGCCTGGACCGGCCCCGCCGCCGAGGCGCCCGACGCCGACGAGCGGGTGGACGCCGGCGGGCGTGCCGTCATCCCCGGTTTCGTGGACAGCCACGCGCACCTCGTCTTCGCCGGTGACCGGACGGCCGAGTTCCAGGCGCGCATGTCAGGGGAGGCGTACACGGGGGGCGGCATCAGGACCACGGTCGCCGCCACCCGCCGGGCGAGCGAGGCCGAGCTGGCCACCCGCGCGCGGGCCCTGGTCGGCGAGATGCTCGCGCAGGGCACCACCACCGTGGAGATCAAGAGCGGCTACGGGCTGTCCGTCGAGCACGAGCGGCGCTCGCTGGAGATCGCCACCGGGCTGACCGACGAGACCACCTTCCTCGGGGCCCACGTCGTGCCGGCCGGCACGGACGCCGACTCCTACGTGCGGCTCGTGGCCGGGGAGATGCTCGAAGCGTGCGCGCCCTACGCGAAGTGGGTCGACGTGTTCTGCGAGCGCGGGGCCTTCGACGGGGACCAGACGCGCGAGATCCTCTCCGCCGGGCGCAAGGCCGGGCTCGGGGTGCGCGTGCACGCCAACCAGCTCACGGAAGGGCCCGGGGTGCGGCTGGCCTGCGAGCTGGGGGCGGCCTCGGCCGACCACTGCACCCACCTGACGGCGGCCGACGTGGACGCGCTGGCCTCCTCGGGGACGGTGGCGACGCTGTTGCCCGGGGCCGAGTTCTCCACCCGCTCGCCGTACCCCGACGCGCGGCGGCTCATCGACGCGGGCGCGACCGTGGCGCTGGCTACCGACTGCAACCCCGGCTCGTCGTTCACCTCGTCGATGGCGTTCTGCGTGGCGCTGGCCGTGCGCGAGATGCGGATGACGCCGCTGGAGGCGATCAGGGCGGCGACGTACGGAGGGGCACGCGCGCTGCGCCGTACGGACGTAGGCTGGCTGAGGCGCGGGGCCCGTGCGGACCTCGTCGTCCTCGACGCCCCTTCCTACGTGCACCTGGCCTACCGGCCCGGCGTTCCCCTCGTTCACCAGGTGTTTCACCGTGGTCTCCTCCTTGAGGAGGACATCCAGAACCATCCCGCAGACGTAGTGCTTTAGGGAATCTTTGCCCCTGCTCGGACGTTGGCCGGGTAAGTATGCAGCTGCGGAACGAGGTGCCTGGGGATGGCAAGGCCTACGGGGAGTCGCACGCAGGAGCAGCACGTCGCTGATCGCGACCTGCTGGGGACATATCTGGCCGAGATCGGCCGGGTCCCGCTGCTCACGGCTGAGGAAGAGGTGGAGCTCGCCAAGCGGATCGAGGCGGGCCTGTTCGCCGAACAGCTGCTCGACAGCGGGGGCACGGAGCCGCGCATCGGGGACGCGGCCGACGAGGAGCTGGAGCGTCTGGCCATCTCCGGCCAGCGGGCCAAGGACGAGTTCATCCAGGCCAACCTGCGCCTGGTCGTGGCGGTGGCCAGGAAATACTCCGGCCGGGGGATGCCGCTGATCGACCTGGTCCAGGAGGGGAACCTGGGGCTGGTCCGGGCGGTGGAGAAGTTCGACTACCGGCGGGGCTACAAGTTCTCCACCTACGCCACGTGGTGGATCAGGCAGTCGGTGGGCCGGGCCATTCACGAGCAGGCCCGTCCGGTCCGCCTGCCGACGCACGCCGGCGAGCAGATGACCCGGCTGATGCGGGTGCGGCGCGACATCCTGGCGGAGTTCGACGCCGAGCCGACCGACGACGATCTCGCCGAGATCCTCGACCTGCCCATCGAGCGGGTCCGTGAGCTGCGGCGCTGGGCCTCCGACCCGGTCTCGCTGCAACTGGGCGTCGGCGACGAGGACGAGACCGAGCTCGGCGACATGATCGCCGACGAGACCTGGGCCGACCCCGAGCAGCAGGCCATCGACATCCTGGAGCGCGAGCGGCTGGACCAGTGGCTCACCGGGCTCGAAGGGGTCACCAGCGAGATGCTGCGCTGGCGTTACGGGCTGGTCGACGGGCGCGAGCACACGCTGACGGAGGTGGGCGAACGCTACGGCATCGGCCGTGACCGGGCCCGCCGGATCGAACGCGACGCCCTGGCCCGGCTGCGCAAGATGGCCACCGCGGCCGCCTGAGCCGCCGCACGACACCGCCGCGGTTCCGGGGGGAGCCGTAAAGGGTCGGGGGAGCCGTGAGGCAGCGAGCCGCGAGGGCTCGGGTGATTCAGGGGGATTCGGGGGAGCCGTAAGCTTTCCGGCATGCATGTCGAGACGCTGCGCCGTTATCCGGTCAAGTCGATGCTGGGGGAAGAGCTCGCCGAGAGCGAGGTCGGCGAGCGGGGGCTCGCCGGAGACCGGGCGCGGGCGGTGCTCGACGTCGCGACGGGGAAGATCGCCAGCGCCAAGAACCCCCGCCTCTGGCGCGGGCTGCTGGCGATCGAGGGCGCACGAGCGCCGGGCGACGCGGAGCTGTCGGAGCTGCTCGGACGCGAGGTCAGGCTGATCGACGTGCCCCCGGAGGGCGCCCACCTCGAACGGTCGGTGCCCGAGCGGGTGCTGGCCGACGGCATCGAGGCCGAGGTGCCCTACACCACGACCGTGCTCGGCTCGGGCTCGCCCGAGGGCACGTTCTTCGACTTCGCGCCGCTCCACCTGATCACCACCTCCACCGTCGAGCGGATCGGCGCGCTCGGCCCGCGCGGCTCCGTCGAGGCCCTGCGGTACCGGCCCAACCTGGTGATCGCGACGGAGCCGGACGGCTTCGTGGAGAACGACTGGGCCGGGCGTGAGCTGCACATCGGCGCGGAGGTGGTGCTGCACGTGATCGTGCCCAGCCCGCGCTGCGCCGTGCCGACGCTGGCGCACGGGTCACTGGAGCGCGACGCCGACGCCCTGCGCACCGTGGCCAGGCACAACCGGGTCACGGTCTTCGACCTGGACAACCAGGCCTGCGCGGGCGTCTACGCGCGCGTGCTCCGCCCCGGCCTCGTGAGAAGGGGCGATCCGGTACGCCTCGCGTGACCGGCCGGCCCGAGGCCCGCCGGCACGCCCCATGTCAGAGCGTGCCCGGGCCCACCCGGCGACGCCTTACTTCGTGAGCGGTGTCAGGTACTTGTCCAGGTCGTCGAGGATCTTGCCGGCGGCCGTGACGCCGATCCCGGTCATCCAGATCTCGTCGTCCACGTTGTGCGCGTTGCCCGACTTGACCGCCGCCAGGTTCTTCCACAGCGGCCCCGCTGTGACGGTGGCCTGCGATTTGGCCGCCGCCTCCCCGTAGGCGGTGTAGAAGACGGCGTCGGCGTCGGCCTTGGCGATGTTCTCCTGGCTCAGCTTGCCGAAGCGCTTGTCGTCCTGGTCGGCCAGCTGCTGCGCCTCAGGCCGGGGGATGCCGGCGTCGCCCACCACGATGCCGCTGAACGACTCGGGGCCGTACATGCGGATCTCGGTCGGCATGAACCGCACGATGCTCACCTGGAGCTTCGCGAACTTGGCGCCCACCTCCTTGGCCCGCGTCCCGTACGCGGCCAGCAGCTGCTCGGCCTGCTCCTTCTTGCCCAGCGCCTCGGCGTCGAGCAGGAAGTTGTCCTTCCAGGTGATGCCGACCCGCTCGGTGAACACGGTGGGGGCGATCTTGGCGAGCTTGTCGTAGAAGGCGGCCTGGCGGAACTTGCTGCCCAGGATGAGGTCCGGCTTGAGCGCCATGATGGCCTCGATGTTGAGCTGCTGCAGCGTGCCCACGGGCTTGGTGTTCGCCAGCGCGGGGCCGAGGTACTCCGGCCAGGTCTGGTTCTCCTGGGCCTGCGCAGCGCCGACGGGGGTGAGCCCGAGCGAGACCATCGTGTCGAGCTTGTCGGTGTCGAGGACGATCACCCGGGCCGGCGTCATGGGCACCTTGGTCTCGCCCATGGCGTGCTTGACGGTACGGGTGGGGCCCGCTTCCTGGGACGCGGTGGTGCCGCTCCCGCATGCGGTGAGGACTAACACGGGCAGCATGGCAGCGACGGCCAGGCGGAGGCGCATGGGCATTCCTTGATCGTTAGGTTAGGCAATCCTAAGTATGGCATGTCTGATTCAGCGTTGCCCAAATGCGTGCGGTGAGATGCCCGAAACGTAGCCGAAACACCCGTGTGGCGAGATTCACAGATGTGAAACACGCCTGGTCGAGCCACGAAACCCCGGCCGAACACGCTGTGGCCACACGTCACATGTAAGGAGGGTCGCGTCGTGAAGATCGATAGCGGCACGACTGCCTGGATGCTCGCGGCCACCGCGTTGGTGCTGTTGATGACTCCGGGCCTCGCGTTCTTCTACGGGGGCATGACCAGGGCCAAGAGTGTCCTGAACATGATGATGATGTCGTTCGGCGCCATCGTCACCGTAACCATCACCTGGATGCTCTTCGGGCACTCCCTGGCCTTCACCGACAACCCCAGCGCAGCACTCAACAACTTCGTCGGCGGCTTCGACGCGCTCGGCCTGCAGAGCCTGGTGGAGACCGCGACGAAGGACGACGGCACCGGCATGCCGAGTCTCGTCTTCTCGGCCTTCCAGATGACGTTCGCCATCATCACGGTCGCCCTGATCAGCGGCGCGATCGCCGACCGGGCGAAGTTCGGCGCGTGGATGCTGTTCACCGTGATCTGGGCCGCGGTCGTCTACTTCCCCGTCGCCCACTGGGTGTGGGGCACCGGCTGGCTCAACACCATGGGCATCGAGGACTTCGCGGGCGGCACGGTCGTCCACATCAACGCCGGTGCGGCGGCACTGGCACTGGCCCTGGTGCTGGGCAAGCGGCAGGGCTGGCGCAAGGAGCCGATGCGGCCGCACAACCTGACCCTGGTGTTGCTCGGCGCGGCGCTGCTGTGGTTCGGCTGGTTCGGTTTCAACGCCGGCTCCGAGCTGGCCGTGGACGGCACGGCGGGCCTGGCCTTCCTCAACACCCAGGTCGCCACCGCGGTCGCCGTCGGCGCCTGGCTCGTGGTGGAGAAGCTGCGTGACGGCCACGCCACCAGCCTCGGCGCCGCCTCAGGCGCGGTGGCCGGTCTGGTCGCCATCACCCCCGCCTGTGGTTTCGTCGACCCCTGGGCCGCGATGGTCATCGGCCTGCTGGCCGGCGCGATCTGCGCCTACGCGGTGGGCCTGAAGTACAAGCTGGGCTACGACGACTCGCTCGACGTGGTCGGCGTGCACCTGGTCGGCGGTGTCGTCGGCGCCGTCTCCCTCGGCTTCCTGGCCGCCTACCCCTTCCTCGACCAGCAGAGCGAGGGCCTGTTCTACGGCGGCGGCTTCGGCCAGCTCGGCCTCCAGGTGCTCGGCCCCGTCGCGGTCGGCGGTTACTCCTTCATCCTCACGTGGATCATCGGCAAGATCATCGACAAGACGATGGGCTTCCGCATCTCCACCGAGGACGAGGTCACCGGCATCGACATCACCTCGCACGCCGAGACCGGCTACGACCTCGGCACCGTCCACGCCTCCGGCGTGAGCTCCCCCAACGGCCCCGTCACCGCTCCCGCCACGAAGAAGGTGGACGCATGAGGCTCATCACCGCCATCATCAAGCCCTTCAAGCTCGACGATGTGAAGGCCGCCCTCGAACAGTTCGGCATCAAGGGCATGACCGTCAGCGAGGCCAGCGGCTACGGCCGCCAGCGCGGCCACACCGAGGTCTACCGCGGCGCCGAGTACCAGGTGGACCTGGTGCCGAAGGTGCGCCTCGAAGTCCTCGCGGAAGAGGACGACACCGAGGACGTGATCGACGTCATCGTCAAGGCGGCTCACACCGGCAAGATCGGCGACGGCAAGGTCTGGTCCGTGCCGGTCGACACCGTCATCCGTGTGCGCACGGGAGAACGGGGTCCGGAAGCCCTGTGACGTCGGAGACGCGAAGCCCTGACAACGGCGTCAGGGCGGAGCACGACAGGGGTTCCACGACGGATCCGCGGCGATGCCCGGACGACGGGGTCCGGGCGGAGCTCGGCAAGGGGGCACAGCAGTGAGGGGAGAGGCCCGTTCGTACGCCGCGGCCCGCAAGGAGCGGGGCGCGGACACCGACCGCTGGCTGAAGGATCTCTTCCGTACGGCGAGCGACGGCGAGCACGTCTCGCTCGTCGCCGTCGGCAGCCTGGGACGGGGTGAGCTGGCGCCCGGCAGCGACCTCGACCTGGTGCTGCTGCACAACGGCCGGCCCGACGTGGCCAGGATCGCCGACCGGATCTGGTATCCGATCTGGGACTCGGCGGTCAACCTCGACCACTCCGTACGCACGGTGGACGAGGCGGTCTCGGTGGCCCGGCAGGACCTCAAGGCCGTGCTCGGCCTGATCCAGGCCAGGCACGTGGCCGGCGACCCCGACCTGACCAGGAAGGCCAGGGAGTCGGTGCTGGCCGAATGGCGCGCCGACTCCAGGCGCAGGCTCGGTGAGCTGCGCGAGGCGGCCGACAAGCGGGCGCAGACCAGCGGCGAGCTGGCCTTCCTCCTGGAGCCAGACATCAAGGACGGCCGCGGCGGGCTGCGCGACGTCCAGGCGATGCAGGCCGTGGCCGCCGCCTGGGTCGCCTCGGCGCCGGGCCCGCGGGCGCGGGAGGCGTACGAGTTCATCCTCGACGTGCGGCACGCGCTGCACGTCGTCACCGCCCGCGGCACCGACCGGCTGGTCCTGCAGGAGCAGGACGCCGTGGCCGGGCTGCTCGGGCTGCTGGACGCCGAGGCGCTGATGCGCCGCCTCGCCGAGGCCGGCCGCACCGTCTCCCACGCCTTCGACGCCACCTGGCGCACCGTTGACCGACTGCTGTCAGGCCCGGCGCCCCGTGGCCGCCGCCCGCTGGCCGACGGCGTGGTCGAGCACGGCGGCGAGGTGGTGCTGGCCAGGGGCGCCGACCCGCGCAAGGACCCCGTCCTGGTGCTGCGCGCCGCCGCCGCGGCGGCCGACTCGGGGCTGCCGATGGCGCCCGCGACGGTGTCCGTCCTCGCAGCTCAGTCGGCTCCGATGCCGGTGCCGTGGCCCGAGGAGGCCCGCGACGCGCTGGTGTCGATCCTCGGCGCCGGCCGCGCCGCCGTGCCCGTGTGGGAGGAGCTCGACCAGGCGGGCATCCTTGTCAAGCTGCTTCCTGACTGGGAGCGGGTACGCCACCGTCCCCAGCGCAACCCGATCCACCGTTTCACGGTCGATCGGCACCTGATCGAGGCCGCCGCGAACGCGGCCGGCCACACCCGCGAGGTCTCCCGCCCCGACCTGCTGCTGATCTCCGCGCTGCTGCACGACATCGGCAAGGGCTGGCCCGGCGACCACTCGGCGACCGGCGAGGTCGTGGTCCGCGACATCGCCACCCGCATCGGCCTGCCCGCGCCGGACATCGACACGCTGGCCGTCGTCGTCCGCCACCACCTGCTGCTGCCCGAGACCGCCACCCGCAGGGACCTCGACGATCCCGTGACGATCGAGAAGGTCGCCGCCACGGTCGGCACCCGCGAGGTGCTCGACCTGCTGGCCGCGCTGGCGGTCGCCGACGGCAACGCGACCGGTCCCGCCGCCTGGAACGCCTGGAAGGCGGGGCTCGTCGCCGACCTCGTCCGCCGGGTCAGGTCGGTGCTGGCGGGCTCGCCGCCGCCCAAGCCGCCCACGCTCTCGCCCGAGCAGGCCGGGCTGGCCCGGCACGGCGGCGGCGCCGTCCGGGTCAACGGGGGAGCGGTCACCGTCGTCGCCCCCGACCGGGTGGGCCTGCTGTGGAGCGCCGCCGGGGTGCTGTCGGCCCACCGGCTCGTCGTGCGCTCCGCCTCGTCGGCGTCCGCGGGCTCCACGGCGGTGATCGAGTTCTCCGTCATCCCCGAATACGGCTCTCCGCCCGACCCCGCGACGCTGGAGGCCGATCTCCGTCTCGTCCTTGCCGGCCGTCTTGACATCGAGCAGCGGCTGGCCCGGCGCACCCGCTCGCTCAGGCCGCCCCGCGTACCCGTGGCCCCACCTCGGGTGACGCTGGTCGACGACGCCTCCGCGACCGCTACCGTGGTGGAAGTCAGGGCCCATGACAGGCCGGGACTTCTGTGGCGCATCGGGCGTGCGTTCGGTGAGTGTGGTCTTGACGTGAGGGCCGCTCGCGTGGAGACTCTCGGCGCGGAGGCGGTGGACGTCTTCTACGTTGTGGACCGCGCGGGTCGCCCCCTCAGCGACGACGCGCAGAGGGCTCAAGTCCGCGATCAAGTCCTGGCCGCACTGCGATAACCAACAACACATCGACTACGGTCACGTTTGTAACGATTGTGTCCGATATGCCTGTTAAGTCAGTTGCTGCGGATACCTTGTGGACGGCTTATGGCCCGTGGCGGACGGGACGATTGAGGGGTAGCGGGAGCGGTGACTACGGGGAGTGCGGGAAGCGACCCAGCCACACGAAGGGATCGCGGGCAGCGGTCTCTGCCACGGCTGGGGCTGCGGAATTGGCGCGTGAGATGGCGGCTGACCGCCCTCATCCTGGTGCCCACCATCGCCGGCGTCGTGCTCGGGGGAGCACGCGTGGTCGGGTCCGTCCAGAGCATCGGCGTCTACGACCGCACGGCCACCGCGGCCGAGCAGGCCGGGCGCATCCGTGACCTGGTGCAGGCCATCGGGCTGGAGCGTGACACGGGCGGCTGGATCGGCGCGAGCCGCTCGGTGCGCAAGGCTCTGGCCAACCCGTACGCCCAGCGCAAGGCGTCCGTCGACACGTTGATCAAGACCGTCAGAGCCGACCTTAACACGATGGACGACTCCTACGGGCCACGTGTGGTCAAGGCCGTCGAACAGGCCAAGTACGACCTGGGCCGGCTCGCCAAGATCAGGACCGAGGGTCAGGTCAACACCATCCGGTACGACTTCCTCACCGACACCCTGCTCAAGCTGCACGACGAGCTGGCCCTGATGTCCGACGACTCCCAGATCGTCGGCCAGTTCCGTGCCCTGAGCGCGCTCGCCTCGGCCAAGGAGGAGATGTCCCGGCAGCGGGTGAAGCTGCTGCAGGCCTCCTACGAGTCGAGGCGGGTCGGCGCCAAGGACGTCGAGGAGTTCATCGCCTCCAACGCCCGCCAGCAGCGCGACATCGGCACCGTCGGCGCCGAGGCCGGCGTCGAGGTCGGCCTTGAGCTGTCCAAGGCGCTCACCTCCAACAACGACTACGTCAACGTCCAGCTCACCAAGTCGCGGGCGGTCACGCTGGTCAGCGGCCGGCAGCCGGGCGCCACGATCACCGACAACCTGATCTCCGCCAACGCCGAGCGCGACCAGTGGTTCAAGCAGAACACCAACGCCATCGAGGTGCTGCACGGCATCGAGAAGCAGATGGCGGACAAGGTGAACCTGCGCAGCCAGGAGCTGCGCCAGTCCGAGATCACCAGCGCGATCCTCGCGGGCGCCCTGATCCTCGGATTGCTGCTGGTCGTGCTGCTGCTCACCGTCGCCATCGCCCGCTCCATGGTCGGCCCGCTGCGCCGGCTGCGCACCGAGGCGCTGGAGGTGGCCGGCTTCCGGCTGCCGGACGTGGTGCACCAGCTGCGCGTCAGCGGTGACGCGGCCGTGCGCGACGTGCAGCCGATCGAGGTCGAGGGCAACGACGAGATCGGTGAGGTGGCCAGGGCCTTCGACCAGGTGCACCGGCAGGCCGTGCGCCTGGCGGGCGAGGAGGCCGAGCTGCGCAGCAACATCAGCTCGATGTTCGTCAACCTCTCGCGCCGCACGCAGACGCTGGTCGAGCGGCAGATCTCGCTGATCGACGGCCTGGAGAAGGGCGAGCAGGACGGCGGCCGGCTCTCCGACCTGTTCAAGCTCGACCACCTGGCCACCCGCATGCGCCGCAACTCCGAGAACCTCCTGGTCCTGGCCGGGCACGAGGCCACCCGCCGGCGCAGCCAGCCGGCCAAGCTGGTCGACGTCGTCCGCGCCGCGCTGTCGGAGGTCGAGGGGTACGAGCGGGTCCAGGTCAAGGTGCACCGGGCCACCTCCGTGCTCGGCAGCTGCGCCAACGACCTGGTCCACCTCGTCGCCGAGCTGGTCGAGAACGCCATCCAGTTCTCCCCGAGCAACTCCCAGGTCACGGTCACCAGCAGCCTGATCGAGGGCGGCGGCGCGCTGCTGTCCGTCACCGACTCCGGCATCAGCATGACCGAGGACGAACTGGCCGAGGCCAACCGCCGCCTGGCCGAGCCGCCCGTCGTGGACGTGTCGGTCTCCCGCCGCATGGGCCTGTTCGTGGTCGGCCGGCTGGCGCTGCGCCACGGCATCAGGGTGCAGCTGCGCAAGGGCGACGGCAGCGGCCTGATCGCCATGGTGCTGCTGCCGCCCACGCTGATCGCCGACGGGACGCAGCAGCAGCCGCTGCCGCAGCGGCCGGCCTTCGGCGGCGGCACCGTGCCCGGCCAGCCCGCCGCTTCCGGCGCTCCCGGAGCCAACGGGCTGGGCACGCCGAACGGGACGTTCCGCTCGTTCGCCAGCTTCGACTCCTTCGAGATCGGGCAGGTGCCGCGGCCGGGCGGCCACGGCAACGGGGAGCAGCAGCCGGGCGGGTTCGAGAACGGGCAGCCCAGGCCGGGCGGCTTCGACAGCGGCCAGCAGCGTCGCGGCGCCTTCGACGCCCCGGCCCCGCCACGCCCCGGCTCCGCCGACAACGGGCGGCCGCGGCACGCGGCCCCGCCCTCCGGCCAGGGGCCCGGCTCGTTCGACAACGGCTCGTTCGACAACGGTTCCTACGACAGCGGCCCGTACAACAGCGGGCCCGGCCGGACGGGCCCCGGCACGTCCGACACAGGACCCGCGCGGCGGCCGGGTCCGCGCCGGGGCGACAGCCAGGACGACAGGGCGCAGGGGACGCCCGGGCCCGCGTTCGGAGCGTTCAACTCCGACCCGGGACGTCCGGGGCCGGGCGGCTTCACCGCCGACACCGACGGCGGCTCCTACCGCAGGCAGCAGGGCACGTTCGACTCGGGAACCTACCCCTCGTACCCCGGCGCGGGTTCCCCGCGATCTGGTAATGGCGCGTTCCAGACGCCGCCACCGGCGCCGTCGTACTCGACGAACGACGTGCGCGGGCCGGACCGGGCCCCGTCGGTCGACATGTCGCCGATGGAGCAGGAGGAGTTCCTGCCGATCTTCGCCTCGGTGGAGTCGGCCTGGTTCCGCCGGCCGCCTGCGGAGGCACCGCCCCAGACGGCGACCACCGGTGAGGCCACACCGGCGCAAGCCGTACCCTCTGGGGAGGAAGCGTGGCGTACGGCCGCGGACGCCGGATGGCGTGCGGCGGCCGCGGCCAGCGAACCCAGTCTCGGCGGCGTCACCGCCGCCGGGCTGCCCAAACGGACCCCGAAGGCCAACCTGGTGCCGGGCACGGCGAACCGGCCCGCACAGGCGCAGCAGCCCCAGCGGCAGGCCCCCGCGCCTCCGGTCTCAGCCGACCGGATGCGCGCCAGGATGGCCGGCTACCAGCAAGGTGTACGACGGGGCCGCCAGGAAGTACGTGGACAGGAGGAACAGAGTGAGTAAGCGTCCCGCCGGGGAGGATGCGTGACAACCCTTAGCCATGAGGCGCACAAGTTCGACTGGCTGATCACCGACTTCGTACGCAACACCCCAGGTGTCGCGCACGCCGTCGTCGTCTCGGCCGACGGGCTCTGCCTGGCCGCCTCGGAGGGCTTCCCGCCCGACCGGGCCGACCAGCTCGCCGCGGTCTCCGCGGGTCTGCTGAGCCTGACCGTGGGTGCGTCCAGGGTGTTCGAGGGCGGAGCGGTGACGCAGACCGTCGTCGAGATGCAGCGCGGCCTGCTGCTGGTGATGGCGATCAGCGACGGCTCGGTCCTGACGGTGCTGGCGGGTCCGGATTGTGACATGGGCCTCGTGGCGTACCAGATGACGTTGCTGGTAGACAGAGCGGGACAAGCGCTGACACCGGCCCTTCGCGCGGAGCTTCAGGCCGCCAGGTCCCGGTGATGTGATGGAACTGATGGGAGAGGGCCGTGTACGGCACTGACGGCACCGGGGACGAAGAACCCCTGTTCCGTCCTTACGCCGTGACCGGTGGCCGTAGCGAGCCGCGTTATCACCTCGCCATGGAGACGTTGATCTCGTCCATGTCGATCCCGGACGACGAGATGGCCATGCTCACCCCCGAGCAGGAGGCCATCATGCAGCTGTGCAGGTCGTTCCGGTCGGTCGCCGAGATCTCGGCCCTGCTCCGCGTCCCGCTGGGCGTGGCCAGGGTGCTCGTGGCGGACATGTCCGACGAGGGGCTCGTCCGCCTGCACCAGCCACGCCTCAGCCAGGGACAGCCAGACCTCAACATGCTCGAAAGGGTGCTCAGTGGACTACGCAGGCTCTAGCCCCGGCCTCACGTCGACGAAGATCGTCGTCGCGGGCGGGTTCGGCGTCGGGAAGACGACGTTCGTGGGGGCGGTGTCCGAGATCCTCCCGCTCACCACGGAAGCCGTGATGACCGACGCGTCCGCGGGCATCGACGACCTGGGCATGACGCCGAACAAGCAGACCACGACCGTGGCGATGGACTTCGGCCGCCTTTCGCTCGACCGCGACCTGATCCTCTACCTGTTCGGCACCCCGGGTCAGCACCGGTTCTGGTTCATGTGGGACGACCTCGTCCGCGGCGCGATCGGCGCCGTGGTGCTGCTCGACACGCGCCGCCTGGCCGACAGCTTTCCGGCCATCGACTACTTCGAAGAGGCCAAGCTGCCGTTCGTCATCGGGGTCAACGGGTGGGACGGCCAGTTCCCGCACTCCGACGTCGAGGTCAGGGAGGCGCTCGCGCTCTCGCCGCACGTGCCGATCGTGCGCACCGACGCCCGCAGCCGCGAGTCGGTCAAGGCGACGCTGATCTCGCTGGTCGAGCACGTCGTACGCCTGCGCGCGGCCCCCGTCCGCTAACCGGTCCGTCCGCCGGCCCTCGCGGCGCTTTCGTGGGTCAGGCGCCCGGGCGCGGGGCCGGGGCCGGGGCCGCCCAGGGGACCTCGTCGAGCGAGTCGAGCACCGGGACCAGCAGCTCCTCCTCGTAGGCGAAATGCGCCTCCATCGCGTCGGCGACGCGCCCGATGGTGTCCTGATCGCCCGCCTGCCGCAGCTCCCCGATCAGCCCGGCGAGCACGGCGTGCTCCTCGCGCAGCCGGTCGAGGGGCTGCTTCAGCTCGGGGAACAACTGCTCCAGGTGCGGGAACGCGACCCGGTCCTCGCCTCCGTGGTGGAACGTCAGCGCCTCGCAGAAGGCCAGGCAGTGCTCCCGCAGGTCGCCGGCCGGCCGCTCGCCCGCGCGCAGCTGCGCCAGCTCGCCCCTGAGGGCTTCGTGGATGCGTACCAGCTCGGCGCCGAACGCCCGCAGCCGCTCCCGCTCCGGGTAGAGCGCGACGACCGGGATGACCCGATCCGTCCCCTCCTGGTACGCGGCGAACGCCGGGTCGGCGGCGGCCTGGCGGGCGTACAGGCGCTCACGCTCCTCCCCGAGCAGCGGCGCCGCCCTGGCCGTGAACGTCCGCCCGCCCAGCTCGACCGTGACCTTCGGGTCGGCCAGCAGGTTGTGGTACCAGGCCGGATGGGCCGCGGCGCCGGCGTTGGAGGCGAAGACCAGGACGCGTTCGCCGTCGCGCAGGTAGACGGCGGGTGTGGTGTGCCGCCGGCCCGTCCTGGCGCCGGTCGTGGTCAGCAGCACGAGCGGGACGCCCGCGAACCTGCCGCCCACTTCGCCGGCGTTGGCCCGGAACTCCGCGATCACCCGCTGGTTGACGTTCGTCATGCCCTTACCCTTCTTGCGAGGCCATCGACGTATTTACTTTGCAAGCAAAGCTAATTTAGACAGCAAGGTGTTGGGCATGTCAACTGGCGGCTTGAGCGTGGACGACGGGATCAGGACGTTGCTGCTGCTGATGCCGCGCCTGGTGGGGCGGGCCAAACGGCTGAAGGTGCCGGAGGAATTGCAGGCGCTGTCGCTGGCGCCCCGGCATCTGTCGCTGCTGGCGTACCTGCTGTTCGACGGGTCGATGACGGTGAACGAACTTGCGGCCCGGCTGGAGGTGGCGCCCGCGACCGTCAGCCTGATGGTGGGGGAGCTGAGCCGGAAGGGCGTGCTGGACCGGCGCGAGGACGACGCCGACCGGCGCCGGACGATCGTGAGCATCGCCGATCGGCACCAGGACGCGATCAACGAGTGGCTCGGCTACGGCGCCAAGGCGTGGCGGCAGGCCCTCCAGCCGCTCACGCCGGAGCAGCGGCGCCTGTTCGTGGACACCCTGCTCGCCTACGAGCGCGCGGTCTCAGGCTGAGGGACGCGACGACCGGGTCGTCGGCGCGCGGCGGTTGATCAGGGTTTCGATGCCGTCGAGGACGCGTTCCAGGCCGAACTCGAAGGCGTGCTCGGGGCTGTAGGCGGCGTTGAACGCCTCGCCGGCCGACTGCCCGACCCTGGAAGCCACGGGATAGCGGCCGGCGTCGGCGATCCGGCTGAGGAAGGGCGCGTGCGCGGCCCACCACTGCTCGTCGGTCAGCCCGGTCGCGCTCTCCGCCTGCGCGGCCTCCACCGCGCCCCTGGCCGCCCCGTGCACGAAGCCGGTGATCAGGGTGATCACCGAGTCCATCTCCAGGTCCGTCAGGCCGATGCCGTCCACGGCGCGCAGTTCGTAGTCGTACTTGGCCGTCACGTTGGGGCCGAGCGGGGGACGGCTCACCGCCACCTGGAGCAGCCAGGGATGGCGCAGGTAGAGGGCCCAGTTCTCCCTGGCGATCCGGTCGAGCGCGCCCCTCCAGTCGCCGGGCGCGTGCTCCGGCCTGGCGGTCTCGCCGTACACCGTGTCGAGCATGACGTCGAACAACTCCGGCTTGCCCGGCACGTACGTGTAGAGCGACATCGTCCCCACGCCCAGCCGTTCGGCCACGCGGCGCATGGACAACGCCTGAAGGCCCTCGGCGTCGGCCACCTCGATGGCGGCGCGCACGATGCGGTCGACGTTCAGCTCTGGCTTGCCCTTGCGGCTGGCCCGCTCGCTGGTCCGCCAGAGCAGCGCCAGGCTGCGCGCCGGGTCGCCTTTCCCGGAGTACTCGACTGTCACCCTCGTACGGTACACCGTACGGTTGCCGTTATCGACCGTATGGCGTACGGTACGGCGTACGCTACGTGGAGGAGGCGGCAATGTCAGCGGTACTCGCGCGCGATCTGCGCAGGACGTACGGCGAGAAGGCGGCGCTGGACGGCATCGATCTCGACGTGGGCCAGGGCACGGTGCACGGCCTGCTCGGCCCCAACGGCGCGGGCAAGACCACGGCCGTCCGCGTCCTCACCACGCTCCTGCGCCCCACCGGCGGGCGCGCCGAGGTGGCCGGCTTCGACGTCGTCCGGCAGCGCCGCCAGGTACGCCGCAGCATCGGCCTGGTCGGGCAGCACGCCGCGGTGGACGAGATCCTGACCGGCCGGCAGAACCTGGAGTTGTTCGGCCGCCTCTACCACCTGGGCGCCGCCGCGGCGCGGGCCAGGGCGGGGGAGTTGCTGGAGCGCTTCGGCCTGGAGCACGAGGGGCCGGCCAAGGAGTATTCCGGCGGCATGCGGCGCCGGCTCGACCTCGCGGCGGGCATGATCCTGGCGCCGCCCGTGCTGTTCCTCGACGAGCCCACCACGGGCCTCGACCCGCGCAGCCGCACGGAGATCTGGCGGGCCGTGCGCGACCTGGTCGCCGGCGGCACCACGGTGCTGCTGACCACTCAATACCTGGAGGAGGCCGACCACCTCGCGGACCGGATCTCCGTGATCGACGCGGGCCGGGTGGTGGCCGAGGGCACGCCGGACGAGCTCAAGGCCAGGCTCGGCGGCGACCGGCTGGACGTGGTGATCCGCGACCCGGAACGGCTGGGGGAGGCCGCGGAGATCGTCGGCCGCGCGGCATCCGGAGCCGCGGCCGGTGCCAGGGATGGAGCTGCGGCCGGGGCGGTGGAAGTCGATCAGGACACCCGGCACGTGAGTGTGCCGGTGCGCGAGCGCGTCCAGGCGCTCACGGAGGTGCTGGTGGCACTGTCGGCGGCCGGGATCGAGGTCGAGGACGTGGCCGTGCGCCGCCCGACCCTCGACGAGGTCTTCCTGAGCCTGACCGCCGGCGGTGACGGCGAATGAACGCGATCACCCGCGGAGGGGAGCGGCAGATGGAGACGATGCCGGCGGCGGACGGTGGCATAAGCGCCGGGTCGCTGCGCTGGGCGCTCGTGGACGGCTGGACGGTGGCCCGCCGGGACCTGATCCACTGGGCCAACCAGCCCATGACGGTGGTGTTCGGGGTGGTCTTCCCCGTGGTCATCACGCTGGCCTTCGGCTACCTGTTCGGCGGCGCGGTGGAGGTGCCGGAAGGGGCCGGCTACTTCGCCTTCCTCATGCCCGGCATGTACGGCATGACGATGCTCTTCGGTCTGAGCGCCACCATGATCGCCGTCAGCACCGACGTCTCGAAGGGCGTCACCGACCGCTTCCGCTCCATGCCCATGGCGCCCTCGGCCGTGCTGATCGGCCGGGCCGTCGCCGATCTGCTCAACTCGGTCCTCGTCCTGGCCGGCCTGCTGGCCTGCGGCCTGGCGGTCGGCTGGCGCCCGGCCACGTTCTCCGGCGCGCTCGGAGCGGTGGGCCTGCTGCTGCTCCTGCGCTTCTCACTGCTCTGGGCGGGGATGTACCTGGGGCTGCTCACCAGGGATCCCGGCGCGGTGGTGGCGGTGCAGACCTTGGAGTTCCCGATCGGCTTCCTGTCCAACGCCTTCGTCGCGCCGGGCACGATGCCGGGCTGGCTGGGGACGATCGCGGAGTGGAACCCGCTGTCGTCCACGGTGGCGGCGGCCAGGCAGCTGTTCGGCAACCCGGGGTGGGGCGGGGACTCCTGGGTGGCGCAGCACGCGGTGGCGATGGCCGTGGTGTGGCCGCTCGTCATCACGGTGCTGTTCTTCACCCTGTCGGTCCGCCTGTACCAGCGCCTCGACCGCTGAACGCCCCTTACGCCGATCCGTGCCGGTAGAATGCGACGGGCTCGGGCGGCAGGGGAGTGTTGCCGAGGATGAGGTCGGCGGACTTCTCGGCCAGCATCATCACGGGGGCGTAGATGTTGCCGTTCGTCACGTACGGCATGGCCGAGGCGTCCACCACGCGCAGCCCGTCCAGGCCGTGCACCCGCATGGTCTCCGGATCGAGCACGGACATCTCGTCGGTGCCCATCCGGCAGGTGCACGACGGGTGCAGCGCGGTCTCGCCGTCCTTGGCCACCCAGGCCAGGATCTCCTCGTCCGTCCGCACGTCAGGCCCGGGTGACAACTCGCCCCCGTCCAGGTCCGCCCAGGCGGGCTGGGACAGGATGGCCCTGGCGTGCCTGATCGCCTCCACCCACTCGCGCCGGTCCTGCTCGGTGGACAGGTAGTTGAAGCGCAGGGCCGGCTTGCGGCGCGGATCGGCGGAGACGACGCGGACCGAGCCGCGGGCGTCGGAGTACATCGGGCCGATGTGCACCTGGTAGCCGTGGCCGCCGGCCGGTGCCGAGCCGTCGTAGCGGACGGCGATCGGCAGGAAGTGGAACATCAGGTTGGGGTAGGCCACGTCGTCGTTGGAGCGGATGAAGCCGCCGGCCTCGAAGTGGTTGGTGGCTCCCGGGCCGCGCCGGCGGAAGAGCCAGTCGGCGCCGATGAAGGGGCGGCGCCACCTGGCCAGCGAGGGCTGCTGCGAGACCGGTTGCGTGCACGCGTGCTGGATGTAGACCTCCAGGTGGTCCTGGAGGTTCTCCCCGACGCCGGGCAGGTCGTGCACCATCTCGATGCCCAAAGGCTCGAGCAGAGCGCGCGGGCCGACGCCGGAGAGCTGGAGGAGCTGCGGGGTGTTGACGGCCCCGCCGCACAGGATGACCTCCCCGGCCTCGATGCGCTCGCCGCCGCACAGCACGCCGGTGGCGCGGGCGCCGTCGAAGAGCACCTTCTCCACGAAGGCGCGGGTCCTGACGGTCAGGTTGGGGCGGCGGCGCACCGGGTGGAGGTAGGCGCGGGCGGCGCTGAGCCGGCGGCCGCGGTGCACGTTGCGGTCGAAGGCGGCGAAGCCCTCCTGGCGGTAGCCGTTCACGTCGTCGGTCAGGGGGTGCCCGGCCTGCTGGACCGCCGCGAAGAACGCCTCGAACAGCGGCCCGCGCGCCGGGCCGCGCTCCAGCTTGAGCGGGCCCTCACCGCCGCGGAAGTCGGTACCGGGGTCGGCCAGGCAGTTCTCCATCTTCTTGAAGTACGGCAGGCAGTGGGCGTAGTCCCAGTTCTTCATGCCGGGATCGCCGGCCCAGCGCTCGTAGTCCAGCGGGTTGCCGCGCTGGAAGATCATGCCGTTGATGCTGCTCGAACCGCCCAGCACCTTGCCGCGGGCGTGGTAGACGCGCCGGCCGTTCATGTGCGGCTCGGGTTCTGACTCGTACTTCCAGTCGTAGAAGCGGCTGCCGATGGGGAACATCAGCGCGGCCGGCATGTGGATGAACACGTCCCACAGGTAGTCGGCCCGGCCGGCCTCCAGCACCAGCACCGAGGTCGAAGGGTCGGCGCTGAGCCGGTTGGCCAGGGCGCAGCCGGCCGAGCCGCCGCCCACGATGACGAAGTCGAACCTCAACGCGGAATCCAGTCCTTCCACACGATCTTGTTCTCGTCGACCCACCGCTCGGCGGCCTCTTCGGCGCTCATCTTCTCGTTGATCATGTCACTGGCCACGGCGTTCTGGTCGTCGTTGGTCCAGTTGAAGTTGCGGACGAACTCGTACGCCTTCCCGCCGGTCTCGGCGAACCGCTTGCTGACGATCTTGTCCAGCAGGTACGGCGGGTAGTCGCAGGCCACCTTCGCCGCCGTGTCGTCACAGCCCACCGCGTACGGCGGCAGCGAGACCTTGACCAGCCGGATCTTGGTAAACAGCCATTGCGGCTCGTAGAAATACATGAGCAGCGGCGTCCGATTCTTCGTCGCCTCCTGCGCGGCCTTGATCAGCGCGGCCTCGCTGCCGGAGTAGACGACCCGGTAATTCAGCCCGAGGTTCTTGATGATCGCCTCGTCATTCGTCACGAAGGTCGGATCGCCGTCCAGAACCTGCCCGGCGGTTCCTGTTTTGTCCGTCCGGAAAAGGCTAGAGTACTTATTGAGGTTTCGGTAGTCCGTAATGCCGGGATATCTTTTGGCCATCCACTCGGGGATGTACCAGCCGATGACCCCTTTGTTCCCCGTGAGGCCCGCCGAGAGAGCGACCTTCTTCTGCTCGATGTAGGTCTTCTTCAGATCGTTGTGACCCCAGCTCTCCACGATCACGTCGACCTTGCCGGATTCGAAATCCTTCCAGGACTGGTCCTCTTTCACGGGGCGCTTGTTGACCTTGTAGCCCAGTTCCCGCTCCAGCAGGTGCGCCATCACGGCGGCCTGGGCCTCGTAGCCCGCCCAGGCGTGGATGTCGATGTTGACCGTCCCCTTGGCCTGGGCGGCGGTCTCGGGCTCGGCGCCCGAGCAGGCCGTCAGGAGCAGGAGCCCGACGAGGGGCAGGGTGAGGGGCAGGGTGAGGGGCCCGGCGAGGTGCCTGGCGGCGAGCGTCTTGGTTCGCATCATCAGAGGTCTCCGGGACGCGCGGCCCCAGGGGCGGGGCCGCGCCGTCATGACGGGGTCACTTGGGAATCCAGGCCTGCCACTTCGCGGTGTTGGCCTCGATCCACTTCTTGGCGGCTTCCTCGCCGGTCATGCCGTTGTTGGTCATGTCGTTGGCCACGGCGTTCTGGTCCTCGTTGGTCCAGCTGAAGTTCTTGACCAGCTCGTACGCCTTCCCGCCGGTCTGCGCGAACTTCGTGCTGACGATCTTGTCGAGGTCCATCTCCGGGTAGTCGCAGGCGACCTTCTTGGGGTCGGCGTCGCAGCCCTCGGTCCAGGCCGGCAGGTTGACGCGGACCAGGTCGACCTTGTCGAAGATCCAGTGCGGCGTCCAGAAGTAGAACAGCAGCGCCTTCTTCTGCTCCTGCGCCTGCGTGGCCGACTTCAGCAGGGCCGCCTCGCTGCCGCCCGTGACCACCTTGAAGTTCAGCTTGAGGTTCTTGACCAGGGCCTCGTCGTTGGTGACGTAGCTCGGGTCGCCGTCGAGGAGCTGGCCCTTGCCGCCCGACTCCGAGGTCTTGAACAGGTCGGCGTACTTGTTCAGGTTCTTGTAGTCGGTGATGTCCGGGTACTTGTCGGCCATCCACTTGGGCACGTACCAGCCGATGATGCCCTTGTTGCCGGTCGAGCCGGCCTCCTGCGCCGTCTTCTTCTCCTCGATGAACTGCTTCTTCAGGTCGGGGTGACCCCAGTTCTCGATGATGACGTCGACGTCGCCGGTCTCGAAGCCCTCCCAGGCCAGCTGCTCCTTGATCTCGGGCAGCTCGACGTTGTACTTGAGCTCGTTCTTCAGCAGGTACGCGACGACGTTCGCGCTGGCCTCGTACCCCACCCAGGGGTTGATCGCGATCTTCACGGTGCCCCCGGCGGCGGCGCTGGAGGCGCCGGCCTGGGGAGCGGCGGTGCTGGTCGAACTGCTGTCCACCGTTGCTCCGCCGCAGCCTGCGGCGGCGAACGCAACGGCCATCAGGCCTGCGAACAGGCGAATCTTCATGTGAACTTCCTCTTTCGGGGGGAAGGGCGCCTGTCGGCGCCCTGCGTGATGCGGTCGAGCATGACTCCGAGCAGGACGGTCGCGACGCCGGCCACGAAGCCCATGCCGAAGTCGCTCCGCTGGGAGAAACCGACGACCACGTCGTAACCGAGTGCTCCCGCCCCGACCAGGCCACCGACGACGACCATGGCGAGCGTCATGACGATGCCCTGGTTGGCCGCGAGCAGGATCGCCCGCCTGGCCATCGGGAGCTGCACCTTCCACAGGAGCTGGGCCGAGGTCGAGCCGGCGGAGGCCGCGGCCTCCACGACGGTCGCGGGCACGGCCTTGATCCCGTCCTCGACCAGGCGTACCACGGGGGGAACGGCGTAGATGATCGAGGCGAAGATGGCGGTGAACCGGGTGGTCTCGAACAGCGCCAGCGCCGGCAGCAGGTACACGAACGCCGGCATGGTCTGGGCGGCGTCCAGCACGGGCCGCTGGATGGCCGAGTAGCGCGGCGAGCGGGCCGCGGCCACCCCGAGCACGAGGCCGATGAGCAGGGTGACCAGCACCGCGACGGCGACCGTGGTCATCGTCTGCATGGCGTGCTCCCAGACGCCGAGCAGCGCGATGGCGAGCAGGCAGGCCAGCGCGGTCAGCGCGGGGCCGGCGCCGCTCACCCGCCAGGCCACCAGCAGCACCGCGAGCGCGATCAGCCACCAGGGGGCCGAGGCGAGCAGCGACTCCAGCGGGTTGAGCAGGACGGCGGAGGTGACGTCCTTGATCCACGTCGTCACGCCGAACCAGTTCGTCTCGGCCCAGCGGACGATGTCGTTGACCTGGGAGACGACGTTGAGGGTGAGGTTCTCCGGCCAGGTCGCGGGCAGCACGGGGATGAGCGCGAGCCCGGCGGCGGCCAGCACGCCCGCGCCGGCCAGGCCGGCCCGGCCGATCCTGGCGTGGGGGTCGCGGCGGGCCACGGCCATCAGCATCCGGTCCAGCACCACCGCCATGATCACGACCGCGACGCCGGCCGGGAGCATGATGCCGACCTGCGCGCGGGACAGGCCGCGGATGATGTCGCCGCCCAGCCCGGGGGCCGAGATCAGGTTGGCGATGACGACCATGGACAGCGCCATCATGACCGTCTGGTTGACCGCCAGCGCCATCGTGGACCTGGCCAGCGGCAGATAGACCTTGAACAGCGTCTGCCCGCGGGTGGCGCCCAGTGAGGTGGACGCCTCGACGGCGGTGGGGGAGACCCCCGAGATGGCCAGGGCGGTGATGCGGATCGCGGGCGGGATCGAGTAGATCATCGTGGCGATGGCCCCGGCCGGCGCGCCGATGTGGAAGAACAGCGCGAGCGGCGCCAGGTACGCGAACGTCGGCATGATCTGCATGACGTCCAGCACCGGGGTGATCGCCCGCCTCATGCGGGTGGAGAGCCCGGCCCAGACGCCGAGCGGGACGCCGATCGCCAGCGACAGCAACACCGCCACCGCGACCAGGGCCAGCGTGTCGACGCTCGACTCCCACAGCCCCAGCACGCCGAACGCGCTCACGCCGGCGACCGCGAGGAGCGCGATCCGCCAGCCGCCCGCCAGCCACGCCAGCGCGCCCATGACCCCGGTGATGCCGGGCCAGCCGAGCGCGTACAGGGCGGTCTGGAACACGCCGTAGAGCAGGCCGACGAAGAGCCGGATGTAGTTGAGGAAGTACAGGAAGAGCGGGTTGTCGTTGCGGTGGTCGTCGATCCACTCGCGCAGCTCGGTGACGGCCAGGAACTGCGGCGCCTCCTTGTCGTGCGGCAGCGTGCCCGTGCCCTGGAAGACCAGGTACGCCACCACGAACAGCAGCGCCACGCCCGCCGGCGCGGCCCACCTCGGCAGGCCGAGCCTGGATGGCGTGGGGACGGCCGTCGAGCTCATGACCCCGCCTTCGCGCCCGTGCCGCCGTCGCTGCCCGAGCGCGGAGCGGCGCCGGCGTTCACGCTCGGGCCCGCGTTCGCGCCCGTGTCCTGGCCGGCCAGGAAGCCGAGCAGGTCCACCTGGTCCACCACGCCGACGAGTTCGTCGCCGTCCACCACCCTGATCGGCTGGGCCGAGGACGACGACACGCCGATCGCGTCCTTGATCACGGTGGTCACCGGTAACACGGGGCCGTCCAGGGACTCGCCGGGCTCGGGAGCGCGGCAGATCCAGCGCAGGGTCAGCACGTGACTTCGCGGCACGTCGCGGACGAAGTCGGCCACGTAGTCGTCGGCCGGCGCGCCCACCAGTTCCTCGGCCGTGCCGAGCTGCACGATCGAGCCGGCCCGCATGATCGCGATCCGCTCGCCCAGCTTGAGCGCCTCGGACAGGTCGTGCGTGATGAAGACCATCGTCTTGCCGACCTCGCGGTGCAGCCGGATCACCTCGGCCTGCATGTCGCGCCTGATCAGCGGGTCGAGCGCGCTGAACGGCTCGTCGAACAGCATCACCTGCGGCTCCACGGCCAGCGCGCGGGCCAGGCCCACCCGCTGCTGCATGCCGCCGGAGAGCTGGTCGGGATAGGCGTCGGCGTAGCCGTCGAGGCCGACCAGCGAGAGGATCTCCCCGGCCCGCGCGTGCCTGGCGGCCTTGGCGGTGCCCTGGATCTCCAGCCCGTAGGCGACGTTGTCGATCACCTTGCGGTGCGGCAGCAGGCCGAAGTGCTGGAAGACCATGCTGACCTGGTGCCGGCGGATCTCGCGGAGCCGGGCGGGCGAGGCGGCGCGGACGTCCTCGCCGCCGATCGTGATCCGGCCCGCGGTCGGCTCGATGAGCCGGGTCAGGCAGCGCACCAGGGTGGACTTGCCGCTGCCCGACAGGCCCATGACCACGAAGACCTCGCCGGGGCGGACCTCGAAGCCCACGTCCCTGACGGCGGCGGTGCAGCCGGTCTTCTCCCTCAGCGCGGCGGGTTCGAGATGCTTGTCCTCGCTGTCCAGGACTTTCTCCGCCCTGGATCCGAAGATCTTCCAAAGGCCCGCAACGGTGATAGCCGCGTTGTCGGGAGAATCTCCCACACTCGCCTCCTCGTTATGACGTCGCTCAACATATGTCGGGAATAGCGAGATTCTCAACGCTGTGACCTTCTGGAGATCTTCGTGCGCCTCGCACGTTACTCGGTGGAACGGACCAACCGCCCATAAGCGGACATTTATTCTGTTAGAGGTTTATTTCGTGCTGCAGATGCTTCCATCATGGAGTGCCAGGTTCTATCCTCATCAGTCACGCGAGCCAACTTTTGTCGCGTTATGTTGCCTTGGCCACGAGCCATAGGATGTGTTGCAATAACCGGCAACTTGATTTCTCCCACGGCACACACTCCTCATATACGCCGATTCGGGCGAGGTGCGTTCGGTGACAACAGAGCGGGGCGTCAAGCACGCCGGCGAGGGCGGCTGGCGGCTGGGTAATTGGCGCGTCCGAGCACGTCTCGTGGCCCTCATCCTGGTGCCCACCGCCGCGGCCGTGCTGCTCGGCGGCGTCCAGGTGCTCTCCTCGACCGCCGCGGCCGGCGACTACGCGCGCACGAACCAGTTCGCCAGGCTCTCCGCCGAACTCGGCGGCCTCACCCACCTGGTCTCCGGGGAGCGGGCGCGCACCTCCTGGTACATCGCGCGTAACCGGCCGGCCGACGGCCTGGCCGAGGTGAAGGCACAGATGGACCAGGTGGACCTGGAGGCCAGGCAGGTGCGCGGCATCGCCCAGCAGCTCCTGGCCGACTCGACCGGCCGCACCGCCGACCAGCTGGAGAGCCTGCTCAACCGGCTGAACGACCTGACCTCCCTGCGCGAGCAGGCGCTGGAGGCCAGCCTGCTGCCCGGTCCCGCCGTCGAGCTCTACACCACGGTCGTCAACGACCTGCTCTCCGTGCACAACGAGCTGGTCAAGGGCAGCGTGGACGACGAGCTCTTCCGCCAGACGCGCATGCTCGACGGGCTCGCCCGCGCGAAGGAGAGCCTGTCCTACCAGCAGGCGCTGGTCACCGTCGTCCTCGCCGAGGGCGCCTTCGACCAGGAGCAGCTCAAGCGCTTCCTGGGCGAGCAGTCCAAGGAGCTCAACGAGCGCAGGGGATTCGCCGCCGAGGCCACCGCCGACGAGCGCCGCTTCTTCGACGAGAGCGTCAACGGCCGCTCCGCCGACCGCATGCTCTTCCTGCGCGAGCTGGTGCTGATCAGAGCCACCCGGGGGCTGCCGCTGCGCGGGCTCGACCAGTCCAAGCCCGACGACGCCAAAGAGTGGTTCGACGCGGTGAACGTCGTCGTCGACTCCATGCGCCAGGTCGAGGAGCGCCAGGCGGAGGGCATCGTCCAGCGCAGCGAGGCGCTCAGCGCCGACGAGCGGCAGCAGGCCATCGTGACCGCCGTCGCCGTGCTCGCCCTGCTCGTCATCGTGCTGCTCATCACCACCGGAGTGGCCAGATCCCTGGTACGCCCCCTGCGCCGCCTGCGCGGCGAGGCCCTGGAGATCGCCGGCAAGCGCCTGCCCGACTTCGTCCAGCACCTGCGCGAGTCCCGCGACGGCGTGGTCACCGCCGAGGTGCCGCCCATCGGGGTCTTCTCCAAGGACGAGGTCGGCGAGGTCGCGCGCGCCTTCGACGAGGTGCACCGCGAGGCCGTCCGGCTGGCGGGCGACGAGGCCAAGCTGCGCTCCAACGTCAACGCCATGTTCGTCAACCTGTCCAGGCGCAGCCAGACGCTGGTCGAACGGCAGCTCACACTGATCGAGAAGCTGGAGCGCGGCGAACGCGACGACACCAGGCTCGGCGACCTGTTCAAGCTCGACCACCTGGCCACCCGCATGCGCCGCAACAGCGAGAACCTGCTCGTCCTGGCCGGCCAGGAGGCCGCGCGCAAGTGGAGCGAGCCGGTCGAGCTGATGGACATCGTGCGCGCGGCGCTGGGCGAGGTCGAGAGCTACGACCGGGTCAGCATCCAGGTCGAGTCGGACGTCGCCATCGCCGGGCAGGCCGTCACCGACGTGGTCCACCTGCTCGCCGAGCTGGTCGAGAACGCGGTGTCGTTCTCCTCGCGCGACACCAAGGTCGTCATCTCCAGCAGCCGCATCGACGGCGGCAGCCTGATGTTGTCGGTCACCGACCAGGGCATCGGCATGAGCCAGGAGGAGCTGTCCGAGACCAACTGGCGCCTGGCCAACCCGCCCGTCGTCGACGTGTCGGTCTCGCGCCGGATGGGGCTGTTCGTGGTCGGCCGGCTGGCGCTGCGGCACCAGATCCGGGTGCAGCTGCGCCGCCAGGACATCGGCGGCCTGACCGCCATGGTGCTGGTCCCGCCCCGGCTGCTCACCGCCGTGCCGGGGCCGGTGCCCGGCGCGGGGCAGCGCCTCCAGGCGCCCAGGCAGGTCAACCGGCCGACTCCGTCGTACGCGCCGCCTTACGCCTCCTCGCCGGGCCCCTCGTCCGGCCCGATGCCCGGCTCGATGTCCGGCCACCCTGTTCCGGCCTCGGGGCCGCCGCCCGGGCATCCGTCGTTCGACAACGGCGCGCCCGAGCCGTCGTCCTGGTTCAGCTCGGCGCGCACGCCGATGAGCGGATCGTTGTCCTTCGACTCGGCGTCGTTCGACGCGGCCTCGTTCGATTCGGCGTCGTTCGACTCCGGCGGGCCCCGGTCGTTCGCCGATCCGGTGCCGCCCGCCGCGTCCTACCCCGACCTGTCCACGCCGGCGTCGTCGTTCCCCCCGCCCCCTGCGCCGTCCAAGGACGAGTTCCTGCCGATCTTCGCCTCCGTCGAGGAGAGCAGCTGGTTCAGCAGGTCGGCGCCGACGGCCGACCGCCGCGAGGAGTCCTGGTCCTCACCCGCCGACCAGGGCTGGCAGGCCGCGGGAGCGGCCGCCGAGCCCGTGCAGAGCGGCACCACGAACTCCGGCTTGCCGAAGCGCACGCCACGAGCGAATCTGGTACCGGGCACCGCGAACCCGCAGCCGCCGCCCGTCCCCGTCGCTTCGGTGTCCCCTGACCGGTTGCGCAGCAGGCTGGCCAGCTACCAGCAGGGCGTGCGCAAGGGACGCGCCGAGCTCGAGGAGGACTCATGAAGGAGCTGAGCCAGGCCGCCAGAGACATCAACTGGCTGGTCAGCCGCTTCGTCGAAGAGGTCCCGGGCGTGGCGCACGCCGTCGTGGTCTCCGCGGACGGCCTGCCGATGGCCTTCTCCCGGGGGTTTCCGAAAGACCGCGCCGACCAGCTCGCCGCCATCGCGGCCGGGCTGGTGAGCCTCACCCAGGGGTCGGCCCGCGTGTTCGAAGGCGGAGGGGTCACCCAGACCCTCGTCGAGATGGACCGCGGCCTGCTGCTGGTGATGTCGATCAGCGACGGTTCCTGTCTGGCGGTGCTGGCCGCACCCGACTGCGACATGGGCTTGGTCGCCTACCAGATGACGATCCTGGTCGAGCGTGCGGGGCAGGTGCTGACGCCTGCCGTGAGGGCGGAGCTCTCCGCAGCGCGTCCGTGGTGATGGGAGTGAACCGTGGCATCGTGGCACAACGGGGAGCCGGAGCCCGAGCGAAGTTCGCTCGTCCGGATGTACGCCGTCACCGGCGGCAGGACCGCTCCGCGCACGGCTCTGGCCATGGAGGCACTGGTATCGTCGGCGACCTCGGCGCAGCTCGGCACGACCTACACGCGCGAATATCGCGCGATCAGTGAGCTGTGCCGGCAGGTGCGGTCCGTGGCGGAGATCTCCGCGCTGCTCAGCGTGCCCCTCGGAGTGGCTCGGGTGCTCGTCGCCGACATGGAGGCGGATGGGCTGGTCAAGGTGTACCAGCCGCAGCTAGAGGCAGGTTTGCCCGACAGGGGCCTGCTCGAAAGGGTACTAAGTGGACTTCGCAGGCTCTAGCCGGCTCACTTCCACGAAGATCGTCGTGGCGGGCGGATTCGGCGTGGGCAAGACCACGTTCGTGGGCTCCGTGTCCGAGATCATGCCGCTCACGACCGAGGCGGTCATGACGGACGCGTCGGAGGGCATCGACGACCTCGGGCACACTCCGGGCAAGACCACCACGACCGTGGCCATGGACTTCGGGCGGCTCTCGCTCGACCAGGACCTGATCCTCTATCTCTTCGGCACCCCGGGCCAGCACCGGTTCTGGTTCATGTGGGACGACCTCGTCCGCGGGGCCATCGGGGCCGTGGTACTGGTGGACTCGCGGCGGCTGGCCGACAGCTTCCCGGCGGTCGACTACTTCGAGAACTCCGGGATCCCGTTCGTCATCGGTCTGAACGGCTGGAACGGTGAGTTCCCGCACATCGAGAGCGAGGTGCGGGAGGCGCTCACGCTCTCGGCCCACGTGCCGATCGTGCGCACGGACGCGCGGGTCCGGCCGGCGGTCAAGAACACCCTGATCACGCTGGTCGAACACGCGCTGACCGTACGGACCGGCTGAGCGGCCAGGCCGCGGACCGGGTCGCCGTCACCCGCGCGCAGGCTCACTGGGCCGGCTCACTGGGCCGGCTCACTGGGACTGGGCCGGTTCACTGGGCCGACCACCAGTAGGCGGCCACCAGTTCGGCCACCAGCGTCTCCGTGAGCAGGGCGACGTCCGGGTCGTCGTCGTGGGCGTACCTGATCGCCGCCGCGGCGTCCTTCACCTCGCCGCCGACGGCGATCACCGTGGACCCGCGCTCGCGCACCCAGTCCATGGCCTGCCCGTCGTAGCGGGAGCCGGGGAAGAGCAGGGCGCGGTAGTCGAGCGTCTTGGTGAGGTAGACGTCCACGTGCGACCAGTCGCCGCTCTCGCAGGCGTCGGCCTGGCGGCGCGGGCCCTCGCGCAGCATCAGCGCCGACTGCTCCGCCGACGACAGCCGCTCGGCCGGGGCGATCGTGTAGACGCCGTGCGGGCCGTCCAGCAGCTCCATGGTCAGGGGCAGCCACTCGTCCCTGCGCTCCAGCAGGTCGGCCGTCGCCGCCGCGGCCCGTTCGAGCAGGGCGGGCAGGTCGCGGTCGCGGCCGGTGAGTCTCGCCTCCAGCGCCAGCAGCAGGGCCAGCGTGTGCTGGAACGTCCGGCAGGCGACGCCTCCGCGCTCCTCCCCGGCGTGCAGGTCGACCACCAGGTCGGCGGCGGCGGCCAGGGGAGAGCCTGGGTCGTTGGTGAACGCGGCCAGGCGGGCCGGGCCGCCCGCGTACGCGGCGACGGCGTCGAGCGTCTCCCGGCTGGAGCCCGTGGCCGAGATCGGGACGACCAGGGTGCCCTCGGCCGGCGGCAGGCTCGCCGCGGCCGAGGCGTACTCGGCGTGGGCGAACACCCCGGCGGCGCGAAGACGCAGCGCGGCGACGCCGGCGGCGTAGCGGGAGCTGCCCATGCCGAGGAACAGCACCCTGCCGATGCCCGGCGGCAGGCCCGCGAACGGGTCCTCGGAGCGCAGCCGGCCGGCCAGCGCCGTCAGCGCCTCCGGCTTGGACTCCAGGTCGGACAGGTAGAGCTCGGCGTTCACGCGGTGTTCTCCTCGGGATACCAGGTACGCAGGACGCCCATCGGGGCGTAGCGCCAGCGGGGAAGGTGACGGGCGGCGTAGATCAGTTCACGGCACTCCTGCTCCACCTCGAACGGGCGGAGCAGGCTCTCGTCGAGCAGGCCGGCCCGGCCCGCCTCGGCCAGCCGGCGCCGGTAGGCGGTGAGCAGGGTGGCGCGGGCCCGCCGGGCCCAGGCGGCGGCCTCGCCGGGCGGCGTGGACCTGCGCTTGATCGCCACCTGCGCCACATGGTCGAGGCTCGTGGTCAGCTGGGCCACGTCCCTGGCGGCCGGCTGGTACGGCGCGGCGTCGGCGACGGTGGGGTTGCCGTCGAAGTCGATGACCGCGTAGCCGTTCCGCCAGCGCAGGATCTGGCCCACGTGGAGGTCGCCGTGGATCCTGATCAGCGGGGAAGTGGCGGGGGCCGTCTCCAGCGCGGCCAGCTCCCGCCTCATGGCGCCGGCCCTGGCGGCCAGCCACGCGCCGTCCGCACCGCCGGTCAGTTCCAGCGCTTCGGCCAGCGCCGCCCGCGCCCTGTCGGCCTCAGTCGCTGCGGTTTCCATCCCGGCGACGACTCCGGGCGGGGCCGGGAGGGTGGCCAGGGCGAGGTGCAGGCCGGCGGCGAGCCGGCCGAGGTCGGTGGCGAAGCCGGTCGCGCCGCGCTCCGCCTCGTCCACGCACCACTCCCAGCCGTCCCTGGCCTCGGGCAGGTAGCCGGTCACCAGCGCCAGCAGACACTCGCGTCCGTCCACCACACCTGTCAGAGCCGCGTAAGGGGGCGCTGTGTCGTTGAAGCCCGCCTCAACGAGGTGCGCGAGGATCTCCGGAGCCGGGTGAGGCAGCGGCGCCGGAGGGGTCAGCCACTTCACCACGACCCGCTCGTCCACCACCACCGAGTAGTTCGTCTGGTCCACGTGGTCACCGAAATCACGCTCACCTGGGGCCCCAGTGTGGAGATCTTCATGACCGTACGAGAGGGTTGGAAGCGGGAGGAAGCGCTGTACGGCGAACGGCGGCGGCACCTCCCCCTCCAATCGCAGAAGGAGCGCGGCGGTGAGCCCGCGATCTCGGGCGGTGAGTGGCCTCTCACCGAGAGAGATCATGCGACGACGTATTGAATCCCAGTTCAACTAGTAGACCAAACTTCCAGGTAGCAATGTCATCAAAAGTCTTGCCCATGTTGATTTCTGCTGCAACACTCCTGGTCTGGTCGGCTGTGTCCGGTAAGGTCGCGCGACCCCTCTTCCCCACAAATCAGAAGGAGTAGCGGCCGTGTCCCGTTCCCGGTTCACCCGTCGTCTCCCGGCCGCCGTCGCGGTGGCCGGTCTCGCGCTTGCCGTCGCGGCGTGCGGCGGTGAGTCGTCGTCAAGCTCAGATGGCACGACGGTAGCGGCGGCCGACCAGCTCAAGCCCGACGCGGACCTGTCGAAGCAGTCCTTGCAGATCACGGTATGGGACGGTTACACGCCCAAGGAGCTGCCGCAGCGGGTGAAGGAGAAGCTCAAGGTCCAGGACATGAAGGTCGCGCTGCACGCCACCAACGAAGAGGCGATGAACAAGCTCACCGCCCAGGGCGACAGCGGCGTCGACGTGGCGTTCGTGTCCGGCCAGTACGCCCAGGCGCTCAACGCCCAGGGCCTGCTGGAGCCGATCCACCCCGAGCTGATCCCCAACCTGGCCAACCTCTACCCCGAGGCCACCCAGCTCTCCTACGACAAGGGCAACAAGTACTCCGTCCCCTACACCTGGGGCACCACCGGCATCTGCTACCGCACCGACCTGGTGAAGAGCAAGCCGACCAGTTGGAACGATCTGCTCAAGCCCCCGGCCTGGGCCGAGAAGAAGGTCACCATGATGACCACCGAGCGCTGGCTGGCCCTGCCCGCGCTCAAGTCGCTCGGCTACTCGGTCAACACCGACAAGGACGAGGAGATCACGAAGGCCCGCGAGCTCCTCATGGCCCAGAAGCCCCACCTGCTCACCTACGACGACACCACGTTCGGTGACAAGCTGGTCAGTGGCGAGGCCGTGATGGTCGAGGCGTGGGACGGCTGGTGCCCGACCACCGACCCGAAGGGCAACATCGCGTTCGCGGTGCCGAAGGAGGGCAGCGACCTCTGGGTGGACACCATGGTGATCATGAAGTCCTCCAAGAACAAGGAGGCCGCGCACGCCCTGATCAACTACATCCTCGACCCCGCGATCCACAGCTGGGCGGCCGAGAACATCAACTACAAGGTCCCCAACAAGGCGGCCATGGAGAAGGTGAAGATCGCCAAGGGCTCGCTGCTCGACATCCCGCCGGCCCGGCTGCTGGACGGTGAGTCGATCATCGACCTGGGCGCCGCCTCGACCAAGTACACCCGCCTGTCGGCCGACGTTCAGGCGAAGTAGTTGTCGTTGTAGTGAAGCCAGAGGTCAAGGCCAGGCCGGTGTCCCGTTCGAGAGGACGCCGGCTGGGCGCGTTCGTGTTCCTGACGCCAGGGCTGACGTACCTGGTCGTGCTGCTGCTGGTGCCGCTGGCGCTGGTGCTGAGCTACACGGTCTTCCAGCGCGGGCGCTTCGGCGGGGTGGTCTACGAGTTCACCGCCGAGAACTTCGAGCGGCTGGTCGACCCGCTCTACCTGGACGTGGTCATCGGCTCGCTGAAGATCGCGGCGGTGACGACCGTGATCGCGCTGCTGGCCGGCTATCCGACGGCGTACCTGATCGCCCAGCTTCCGCGTAAGTGGAAGACGATCGCGCTGGTCGCGATCGTGCTGCCGTTCTGGACGAACTTCATCATCCGCGTCTACGCCTGGATCATCCTGCTGAGCGGGCCCGGGCTGGTCAACAGCGGGCTGAAGGTGTTCGGGATCGAGCCGCTCGAACTGCTCTACAACGAGGGCGCGATCGTGGCGGGGCTGGTGTACTCGTACCTGCCGCTGATGGTGCTGCCGCTGTTCGCCGCGATCGAGAAGCTCGACCCGCAGCTCAGGGAGGCCTCGGCCAACCTGGGAGCCTCGGGGCTGACCACCTTCAGGAAGGTCACGCTGCCGCTCACGGTGCCGGGCGTGCTGACGGGGAGCCTGTTCGTGTTCGTGCCGAGCTTCGGCAACTTCGTCATCCCCGAACTGCTCGGGGGCAGCAAGTCGCTGATGGTGGGCAACCTGATCAGGCAGCAGTTCCTGTCGGCGCGCGACTGGCCGTTCGGCTCCACGCTGGCGCTGGCGCTCATCGCGGTGCTGCTCGTGCTGCTCGTCGCGCAGGCCTGGGTGGCGCGCCGTGCGTAGATCCAAGCTGCTGTACGTCCCCTTCTGGGCCACGTACGTCTTCCTCTACGCGCCGATCGCCGTGCTCGTCGTCATGTCGTTCAACGCCGGCGAGTCCGCGTACACCTACGAGGGCTTCAGCCTCAAGTGGTACGGCGAGCTGGCCGGCGACGACCGGATCATGAACGGCGTGGTCAACACGCTGATCGTGGCCGTCGGATCGACCGTGATCGCGACGGTGCTCGGCACGCTGCTGGCCGTTGGCCTGGCCAGGTACACCAGGTCCAAGCTGCTCGACGCGGTCTCGCTAATGCCCGCGGTGCTGCCCGACCTGGTGCTGGCCATCGGGCTGCTGGTCTTCTACGGGATGATCCAGCTCACCCTCGGCCTGTACTCGGTGATCCTGGCCCACGGCGTGTTCGCGATGGCGTTCGTGGCGGCGGTGGTGCGCACGAGGCTGTCCGGCGCGGACACCTCGCTGGAGGAGGCCTCGCGCGACCTGGGCGCCGGGCCGGTGGCGACGTTCATGCGGATCACGCTGCCGCAGCTCGCGCCGGGGATCGTGGCCGGGGCGCTGCTGGCGTTCACGCTGTCGCTGGACGAGTTCGTGATCGCCTTCTTCACGATCGGCAACGCCGAGCCCACGCTGCCGATCGTCATCTACTCAATGATCCGTTTCGGGGTCACCCCGAAGATCAACGCGCTGGCCGCGATCCTGCTGCTCGTGAGCTTCACGGCGGTGATCGCCGGGCAGCGACTGACCAAGATCGGGGAGTCTCGTGCTCAAGATTGACGGGGTCTCCCGCACGTTCGGGGACGTCACCGCGCTCGACGGCGTGTCGCTGGAGATCGGCCAAGGGGAGTTCTTCGCCCTGCTCGGCCCCTCCGGCTGCGGCAAGACCACGCTGCTGCGCATCATCGCGGGCTTCGAGACGCCGGACGCGGGCACGGTGACGCTCGACGGCGACGACCTGCTGTCCCTGCAGCCGAACCGGCGGCCGATCAGCCTCATGTTCCAGTCGTACGCGCTGTTCCCGCACATGACCGTGGCCAAGAACGTGGCCTACGGCCTGGAGCGCGAGCGGCTGCCGCGGCAGGAGGTCAGGCAGCGCGTCGGCGAGGTGCTGGAGACGGTCGGCCTGTCCGCGCACGCCTCCCGCAAGCCCGCCCAGCTCTCCGGCGGCCAGCGCCAGCGCGTCGCGCTGGCCCGCTCCATCGTCAAGCGGCCCCGGCTGCTGCTGCTCGACGAGCCGCTGTCGGCCCTGGACAAGAAGGTCCGCGCGGACATGCAGCTGGAGCTCAAGCGCCTGCAGCACGAGGTGGGCATCACGTTCGTGGTCGTCACGCACGACCAGGAGGAGGCCATGTCGCTGGCCGACCGCATCGCCGTCTTCGACAACGGCCAGGTCCGCCAGGTGGACGAGCCGATCGCCCTGTACGAGCGCCCCCGCTCACCCTTCGTGGCCGACTTCGTCGGCGCCAACAACCTCTTCCCCGGGGTGGCCGGCGGCTCCGGCGGGATCGAGAGCGAGACGTTCGGCGAACTGGCCGGCACGCCGCTGACGGAGCTGGAGCCGGGCACGGAGGCGCTGCTGGCCGTGCGGCCGGAGAAGATCGAGCTGGCCGACGAGAACGCGGCCAGGGGACTGGCCGGCAGCGTCCTCGACGTCAGCTTCTACGGCGGCGTCTCCCACGTCTCGGTGGACGTCCCCGGCCGGGCCAAGCCGGTCCTCGCCGCCGTCCAGGGCGCCGCCACGCTGAGCGTGGGCGCCAAGGTCAAGGTGCGCTGGGACGCCGGGGACGCGGTCGTCATGGCGGCCGGTCAGTGAGCCAGATCGTTGCCCGTGGCCGCGCGGGCGTAGGACAGGATCAGCTCGTTGGCCTCGTCGGGGCCGATCACCGGATGCCTGGCCGTGATGCGGTAGCCGTAGGCGTCCTCCAGGGCCACGAGGTTGCGCGCGATCGTCAGCGAGCCGGCGCTCAGCCGGAACACGCCGAGCGCCGCCCCGGTGTCCAGGATCGCCTGGTACATCGACACCTGCCGGTCGTACAGGGAGGTGAGCAGCACGCCGTAGACGCGGTTGCGGCCCGCGGCGCCGCCGAGCTCGTTGAGCAGGCGCACGTCGGGGTCGAGCGAGCCGGTCGGCAGCCCCGACCTGATCGTGACCACCAGCTTCTCGACGGGGTCGGTGAGCGTGGCGAGCCGGCGCAGGCGCTGCTCGTAGAAGCGCTCCATGCCCGCGTGCTGCGCCTCGACCAGCAGCTCGCTCAGATCGGGGTAGTGGTAGAGCACGGCGCCCGAGGTCAGGCCGGCCTCCTCGGCGACGTGCGAGAGCTGTACACCGTCGATGCCGTGGCGGATGATGGCCCTGCGCGCGGCCTCGATCAAGTCGATGCGCCGATCGCTGCGGCTCTTACGCTGCGCCACCCTCACCACCCTCACTCTTCGCATGATGTTCAGTTAGCCGTGACCATAGTGCACGTAACTCGACCCTCACGCCAGATCCATTTTTGAATTCACCTTCAAAATGACGAGTTCTCCCGGAGTCTCGATGTCTCTCACGTTCCTGTTCATGCCGGAAAGCGCGTACGGACCGACCAACAACTGCATCGGCATCGGCGACATCCTTCGCCGGCGCGGTCACCGGGTCGTCTTCGCCGCCGAGGCGTCCTGGAAGGGCAAGCTCGAAGCGCTCGGCTTCGAGGAGGACCTGGTGGACCTGGCCCCGCCGAGCGAGGAGGAGCAGGACCCCGGGCAGTTCTGGAAGGACTTCATCCGCGAGACCGCGCCCGAATACCGCAAGAGCACGCGTGAGCAGCTCGAGACGGTCACCAAGCCGATCTGGGCCGAGCTGATCGACGGCGCGAAATACTGCGAGCCGCAGCTCAAGGCCATCATCGAGCGGGTGAACCCCGACGTGATCGTCGAGGACAACGTGATCACGTTCCCGGCGCTGCTCACGGCGGGCCGCAAGTTCGTCCGCATCGTCTCCTGCAACCCGCTGGAGGTGCGCGGCGAGAACGTCGCGCCGGTCTTCTCCGGCCTGCCCGCCGCCGACCGCTCCGAGTGGGACGCCTTCCGCGCCGAGTACGACCGCACCCACCGCGAGATCTGGACCGCCTTCAACGAGTGGTGCGTCGAGCAGGGCACCGCGCCCCTGCCCGACCTCGACTTCATCCACGAGGGCGACCTGAACCTCTACGTCTACCCGGAGATCGCCGACTACGCCGGTGACCGCCCGCTCGGCCCGTCGTGGCACCGTCTCGACTCCTCCGTCCGCGAGACCGAGGAGGACTTCACGCTGCCGTTCCAGCGCGGCGAGGGCTCCCTGGTCTACTTCTCGCTCGGCTCGCTGGGCTCCTCCGACGTGGAGCTGATGCAGCGCGTGATCGACGTGCTGGCCACCACCCCGCACCAGTTCATCGTCTCCAAAGGTCCGCTGCACGAGGAGATCAAGCTCGCCGACAACATGTGGGGTGCGGAGTTCGTTCCGCAGACTAAGATCATCCCACTGTGCGACCTGGTCATCACCCACGGCGGCAACAACACCACCACCGAGGCGCTGCACTTCGGCAAGCCGATGATCCTGCTGCCGCTCTTCTGGGACCAGTACGACAACGCCCAGCGGATCGACGAGCTCGGCTATGGTGTCAGGCTCTCGACCTACGCCTTCACCGGCGAGGAGCTGAAGGGGGCGCTGGAGCGCCTGCTCGGCGACGGTGAGCTGCGGGCGCGGATCGCCGCCGCGGGCGAGGAGATCCGGCGTCGCGACGGCCTGCGCAAGGCCGCCGACCTGATCGAGCAGCTCGGCAAGTAGCCCGACCCGGAGAGATGAAGTCTTCCTGATGCGCGTATTGATCAACCCCGCCACTGGGCTCCCTTGTGCCGAAATTCCGGATACGCCGGTGGAGGAGGTGGCGACGGCCGTCCGTACGGCCCGCGCCGCGTTCGAGGAGTGGTCGCAGGCCACTCCCGGCGAGCGGGCGCGGGTGCTGCTGCGGCTGGCCGACCTGGTGGAGGCCGAGACCGAGGAGCTGACCAGGCTGGAGGTGGAGGAGACGGGCAAGCCGGCCGCGGTGTTCAGGGACGGCGAGCTGCCCTTCGCCGTCGACAACCTGCGCTTCTTCGCCGGGGCCGCCCGTTCGCTGGAGGGCACGGGGGCCGGGGTGTTCAGCTCCGGCTACACCTCGGTCATGCTGCGCCGCCCGGTCGGGGTGGTGGGGTCGATCGCGCCGTGGAACTTCCCGTTCGTGATGGCGGTCTGGAAGCTCGGGCCCGCGGTCGCGGCGGGCAACGCCGTGGTGATCAAGCCGGCGCCGCAGACGCCCCGTACGACGCTGCGGCTGGCGGAGCTGTTCGCCGCGGCGGGCGCCCCGGCCGGGCTCGTCCAGGCCGTCACGGGCGACGCGGAGGTGGGCCAGGCGCTGGTCACCGACCCCGGCGTGGACATGGTGAGCGTCACCGGCTCCACCGAGACCGGCAGGGCCGTCATGAGCGGCGCGGCGGCCACGCTCAAGCGGGTCCACCTCGAACTCGGGGGCAAGGCGCCGGCGCTGGTGTTCGAGGACGCCGACCTGGCGGAGACGGCCCACGGCGTGGCCATGGGGGCGACGTACAACACGGGGCAGGACTGCACGGCGGCCACCCGCGTCTACGTCGACAGGCGCGTCTACGGCGACGCCGTGGAGGCGATCAGGGAGCGGCTGGCCGGCATCACCGTGGGCGACCCCTGGGACCCGAAGACGGACATCGGCCCGCTGATCTCCGCGGCGCACCGGGACCGGGTGCACGGCTTCGTCACGCGGGCCGGCGGGCGCGTGGTGCACGGCGGCTCGCCGATCGGGGGCCCCGGCTTTTTCTACCCGCCCACTCTGGTCGCCGACGTCGCGCAGACCAGCGAGATCGTGCAGGGTGAGCTCTTTGGACCGGTCCTGGTGGTTCTGCCGTTCGACGGCGAGGACGAAGCGGTGAGACTGGCCAACGACACTAGATACGGTTTGGCCTCTTCGGTCTGGTCGCGTGACGTGGCCAGGGCGATGCGGGTCGCGCACCGGCTCGACGTGGGCGTGACCTGGGTCAACGACCATCTGCCCATCGCCAGCGAGGCTCCGCACGGTGGGGTGAAGGGCAGCGGGTTCGGCAAGGACATGAGCCAGGAGGCGGTGCAGGAGTATTCGGTGACGCGGCACCTGATGGTGAAGCACGCGGCACCCGCCGAACGGGATTCGTTCCGGCCAGCCTGAAAACGTGTGAGCGCTATGGTGCCCAAAGTGCCTCTTTGGGCATGTGTGATGGGATATGTTCGGTTGGCCGATCTGGTACGGGTTGTGTTCCAATTACCCAGCCGGACAGAATCCCATGCGCCCCACGCGTGTCTGATTTTCTTCGAGCACGTACCGGCGAGAGGTTGCGAGACTCAGTGAGGACGAAAGACCCCAGGCACACCAGGTCGGGGGAGTACACAGGCGGACGGTTCCGGCTGGCGAACTGGCGTGTGCGGTCGAGGCTGGTCGCGCTCATCCTCATCCCCACGGTCGTGGGCGTGCTGCTCGCCGGTGTCCAGCTGGCCAACTCCATCGGCACCAGCGCCGAATACCGCCGGCTCAGCCAGGTGGCGGAGCTGGTCCAGCGCATCGGGGCGCTCAACCACGAGCTCGCCAAGGAGCGCACGCTCACCGCGTGGTTCGTCGCCGACCGCCGCAAGGGACAGCGCTTCGTCAAGCTGAAGACGCAGCGGCAGGCCACCGACAAGGCCAAGACGGACGTGCTGTCCGCCTCCAGCGCCATCGACGCCGCGCACTCGGTCCGTGTGCGCGAGGGCGTCGTGAACATGCGCCGCTGGCTCGACGGCCTCGACAGCCTCCGCTCCTCCATGGTCGGCAACGTGCCCGCCCGCGCCTCCATCGGCACGTACAGCACGATGATCGACGTGTTCTCCTCCATCCAGGGAGACCTGGGCGACGGCGTCAGCGACGACGCGCTCCAGGGCGACGTGGCCGCGCTCAACTCGCTGCAGCAGGTCAAGGAGGAGGTCTCGCGGCAGCAGATCATCCTCATCGTCACCCTCGTGCAGCGCAGGATCGACGCCGCCGACTGGTCGGACTTCCTCGGCTCGTGGAACAAGCAGCAGGCCGAGCTGGCCGCGTTCGAGCAGGAGGCCGGCCCCGAGGACCTCAAGGCCTACCAGCAGGGGGTCAGGGGTCAGGAGGTCGACCTCGCCGACGCCATGCGCCAGCGCGCGCTGGCGCAGGTGAGCGACGGCAACCGGATCAGGGACCTCGACGTCACCACCCCCACCCTCGTCCGCGACCTCGACACCTGGTTCAAGAGCACCGACACCACGACCGACGCGATGCGCAAGGTCGAGAACGGCCTGGCCACCAAGATCGTGGCCAGCACCCGCGACCTGAGCGACACCGAGCAGCGCAACGCCATCATCTCGGGCGCGCTGATCCTCGTCCTGCTGCTCCTCGTCCTGGTGATCACCACCCGCGTGGCCGGCTCGCTGGTCCGCCCGCTGCGCCGGCTGCGCGCCGAGGCGCTCCAGGTCGCCACGACCCGGCTGCCCGACACCGTCCGCGTGCTGCGCGAGTCCGGTGAGGGTGCGCAGGTGCCCGAGGTGCCGTCGGTCGGCGTCAACACCCGCGACGAGATCGGGGAAGTGGCGCGGGCGTTCGACGAGGTCCACCGTGAGGCGATCCGGCTGGCCGGTGACGAGGCCAAGCTGCGCGCCAACGTCAACGCGATGTTCGTCAACCTCTCCCGCCGCAGCCAGACGCTGGTCGAGCGGCAGCTGCAGCTCATCGAGGGCCTGGAGCAGGGTGAGGAGGACGAGAACCGGCTGGCGAACCTGTTCCGCCTCGACCACCTGGCCACCCGCATGCGCCGCAACAGCGAGAACCTCCTGGTCCTCGCCGGCCAGGAGGCCGCGCGCAAGTGGAGCGAGCCGGTGCCGCTGGTCGACATCGCCCGCGCCTCGCTGTCGGAGGTCGAGAACTACGAGCGGGTGCAGATCCAGATCCCGTCCGGCACCCTCATCGTCGGCCCCGCCGTCACCGACGCCGTCCACCTGCTCGCCGAGCTGATCGAGAACGCCATCTCCTTCTCGCCGCGCGAGAGCAAGGTCACCGTCACCAGCACGCCCGTCGAGGGCGGCGTGATGGTCTCCATCAACGACCTCGGCATCGGCATGAGCCAGGAGGAGCTGGCCGAGGCCAACTGGCGCCTGGCCAACCCGCCCGTCGTGGACGTCTCCGTCTCCCGGCGCATGGGCCTGTTCGTGGTCGGCCGCCTGGCCCTGCGCCACGGCGTCCGCGTCCAGCTGAGCATGCGTGAGACCGGCGGCCTGAGCGCGCTCGTGATGATGCCCGACATGCTCATCAGCAACGGGCAGGGCCTGCCGCAGCAGGGCGGCCAGTACGAGGCCTTCACCACGTTCGACCCGAGCCAGTACGGCCCGCAGTCGCCGAACGGCATGCAGGGCCACCCCTCCTTCGACGACGCTCCCGACCAGGTCGTCGACACCCAGTGGCCGGGCTCGCTGCCGGTGCCGGGCACCGGCAACTGGCCCTCGTTCGGTGAGCAGCAGCCCGCCGCCTTCGGCGAGCAGCCGCCCTCCTACGAGCAGCCGTCCTACGAGCAGCCGCAGCCGGCCGCCGACGAGCCCCGCTGGCCGCCGTTCGGCGCCGAGGAGCCCCCGGCCGTGCCGCCGCAGCCGCAACCGTTCGGCGAGCAGCGCTGGCCCTCGTTCGCGGAGGAGGCCCCGCCGGCCGCCGAACCGCAGCCGTTCGCCGAGAACAGGTGGCCGTCGTTCGCCGAGCAGCCGCCTCCCATGCAGGACGACGAGCCGCGCTGGCCGTCCTTCGCCACCGAGCCGCCGCAGCAGCAGCCCCAGGAGGAGCCGCGCTGGACGTCGTTCTCGGACCCGGCGCCGCGCAGGTCGCTGTTCGAGGCGGAGGAGCGGCCCAAGCCGGTCTTCGGCGACAACTACCACTCGCCGTTCGCCGACGAGCCCAAGCCCGTCGACCAGTTCGAGCAGAACGGCAACGGCCAGTACAGCCGGTTCGGCCCCGGCGACTACTCCTCGCAGGACATGACGGGCCCGCTGCCCGCGGTCCGCAACTCTCCCATGGAGGAGTCGAGCGAGGAGTTCCTGCCGATCTTCTCGTCGGTCGGTTCGGACTGGTTCCGCCGGCCGGACCCCGAGGTGCTGCGCCAGCCCGAGCCGGATCTGCTGCGCCACCCGGAGCCGGAGAGCGAGCCGGAGATCACGGCCGTGCATCCGGCCATCCCCGCCGACCCGCCGCCGCCCGCGGCCCCGCCGGCGCCCCCCGCGCAGAACCAGCACACGCTGAGCAGGTCCGGGCTGCCGCAGCGCACGCCCGGCGCCTCCGGCGCGGGCGCGACCTGGTCGTCGCCCGCGGACTCCGGCTTCCAGGCCGCGCAGGCCGCGGCCCAACCCCAGCAGGCCGGGACGACGCAGTCGGGCCTGCCCCGCCGCGTTCCCAAGGCCAACCTGGTGCCGGGCACGGCCAGTCTCGCCGAGCCCCAGGCCACGTCACCGGCACCCCAGATCTCACCGGAGCGGTTGCGCAGCCGGCTCTCCAGCTTCCAGCAGGGTGTCCGGCAAGGCCGGGCGTTCACCCGCGGAGAAGAGAATGAGGAGGACAAATGAGAGAAATGAGCCAGGGAGCGCGCGGTATAAGCTGGCTGATCACGGACTTCGTGAACAACGTGCCAGGCGTCGCTCACACGGTCGTGGTGTCGTCTGACGGGTTGCCGCTGGCCTTCTCCGAGGGTTTTCCCAAGGACCGGGCCGATCAGCTCGCCGCGGTCGCCTCCGGCGTGATCAGTCTCACCCAGGGCGCCGCGCGGGTTTTCGAGGGCGGTATGGTGACCCAGACCGTTATCGAGATGCAGCGCGGGCTCTTGATGATCATGTCGATCAGCGATGGCTCCTGCTTGGCGGTCCTGGCTGCTCCCGACTGTGACATGGGTCTGGTCGCGTACCAGATGACCCTGCTGGTCGAGCGGGCCGGCCAGGTGCTGACCCCGGCCGTACGCGCTGAGCTGCAAGCGGCCCGCCCCCGCTAGTTTGGGCGGTGACAGGAGATATGGTGTCAGGTCAGCAGGGTTGGGCTGGTGATAGCACTCCGCCGCATCCGGCGGCTCCCCGTCCGCAGAAACCGAGCTCTCTGGTACGGCCCTATGCCGTGACCGGAGGGCGCACTGCGCCGCGGATGAAGTTCGCCATGGAGGCACTCGTGTCCTCCGTGACGTCTGAATACCAAGACATTTCCCTACTTAGTCCGGAGTATCAGGCGATCATTCAGCTGACCCGGAACGTCCGGTCGGTTGCCGAGATCTCCGCCCTTTTACGCCAGCCTCTTGGTGTGGTCCGGGTGCTGATCGCCGACATGGCGTCGGAAGGCCTGATCCGCGTGCACCAGCCTGCGCTGGACGCGGGAAAGCCGGACCTCAACTTGCTCGAAAGGGTGCTCAGTGGACTTCGCAGGCTCTAGCCCCGGCCTAACCTCGACGAAGATCGTCGTGGCCGGGGGCTTCGGCGTGGGGAAGACGACGTTCGTGGGGGCGGTCTCGGAGATTCTGCCGCTCACCACGGAAGCGGTCATGACAGACGCTTCCGCGCACGTGGACGACGTCTCTCTCACTCCGAACAAGACCACCACGACCGTCGCCATGGACTTCGGCCGGGTCTCGCTCGACCGTGACCTGATCCTGTACCTGTTCGGCACGCCCGGACAGCACCGGTTCTGGTTCATGTGGGACGACCTCGTACGCGGGGCCATCGGCGCGGTCGTCCTGGTGGACACCCGCCGCCTGGCCGACAGCTTCCCGGCCATCGACTACTTCGAAGAGGCGAAACTGCCCTTCGTCATCGGCATCAACGGCTGGGACGGTCAGTTCGCGCACCAGGAGGACGAGCTCAGGGAGGCGCTGTCGATCGGCGGCCACATCCCGATCGTGCGGCTCGACGCCCGGCAGCGCGAATCGGTGAAATCCACCCTGATCACGTTGGTGGAGCACGCCCTGACCCGCCACATGCACACGCCGGTGTAACCGGCTCGGCGCGGGCGGGCTCATCGGGCCCGCCCGCGACCGGCCCGGCGGGTCAGAGGCGGGACAGCAGCTCGGTCTTCTTGGCCTGGAACTCCTCCTCCGACAGCACCCCGGCGTCGCGCAGCTCGCCCAGCCTGGCGATCAGTTCGGTCACCTCGTTCCAGCGGGGCGCCGCAGGCGCCTCTGGCGACTTGGACGCCTCGACCGCCTCAGGAGTCCCGGATCCGCCGGAGGAGCCGAGAGCGGCCAGCACGGCGGCGGCGAAGGGCAACGACTGGTGCGTGGCGCCGTAGCCGAGCGAGAAGACGACGGAGGCCGGGTCCTTGTTGGGATCGAGCGGCATCCGCCGGCCGCGCACCTTCAGCCGCATCGACCCGCTGGCCCCCTCGGGCGCGTGCCACTCGACGCCCTCCAGTTCGGCCAGCTCGTAGCGCTGGTCGCCGGTGGCGTACTTGGCCGTCGAGGCGCCCGACCAGAACCAGGTGAAGGTGACGGTCTCGCCGTCGAACGTGGCCGCGCCGTCCCACGCCTTGAAGGCCCGGGGCACCGGAGGCGGGTCGACGAGGAAGCGTCCGGCCGGACCGCGCTCGGTGACGGCCGAGCGCAGCTCCTGCGCGTAGTAGTCGGCGAGCGTCTCCTTGTCGGCGGGCAGCACCAGCAGGTACGGGTCCTCGCGCTCCTTGAGCTGCCCGGCCGCGGCCGCCAGCACGGGATCGGCCCCCCGCCTGGGGATCGCCCGCAGCACCACCGTGCCGCGCCTGCCCCGGGTCAGCGTGACGTCGGACAGCGCCGCGTAGGGCATGACGCGCTCGCCGAGTTCGGCGAGCAGTTTCGGAGCCTTGCCCGGCCCCGGTGCGATGGTCAGTGCGTCAGGGCCGAACGTCCAACTGCATCCCCGGCCGGTTAAAAGATCCTCCACCTTCACCAGGCTATGCGTTCACGAGCGCACAAGGACGGCACACGGGGCAGAAGGGCCTCGGGGCGGATGCGGAGGGAACCGCCCTAGACCGTGGCGTGGCCGCGGACGAGGCGTCCGACCTCGGCGCGCAGGTGCACGAAGTCGGGGTGCTCGCGGGTGGTGATCTGGTCGCGCGGCCCGGGCAGGTCGACCTTGAGGTCGCCGACCACGTGCGCGGGCGCCTTGGACAGCACCACCACGCGGTCGCCCACGTAGACGCTCTCGTCGATGTCGTGCGTGATGAGCACGATCGTCATCTGGTGGTGGCCGCGGACCTTGAGCACCAGGTCCTCCAGGTCCTCCCTGGTCTGCGCGTCCACCGAGCCGAACGGCTCGTCCATCAGCATCAGCGTCGGCCGGTAGGCCAGCGCCCTGGCGATGGCCACCCGCTGCTGCATGCCGCCCGACAGCTGGAACGGGTATTTGCGTCCCGCGGCCTCCAGGCCCACCGACTCCAGGGCCTCCTGGGCGGCCTCGCGGCGCCGGCTCTTGTCCATGTTCTTGCGGCGCAGCGGCAGGGCCACGTTGTCGGCGACCGACATCCACGGGAACAGCGAGCGGCTGTAGTCCTGGAAGACCACGGCGAGGTTGTCGGGCGTCTGGCGCACCAGGTTGCCCTCGACCTTGACCTGGCCGCCCGTCGGCGTGATCAGACCGGCGATGGAGCGCAGCAGCGTCGACTTCCCGCAGCCCGAGGGACCGACGATGCAGAGCAGTTCGCCCTCGGCGACGCTCAGGTTGAGCCCGTCGATGGCGTGGTGCTCGTTGGGGGTGCCGCCGCCGTACACATGGGAAAGGTTGTCTATCTCGAGCAATGGAGGTCCTAGGGGCGAGACCGCGGACAGCGCGGTGACTCTTGAGGAGTCGCAACGACTCTAGCGGAGGGGGAAAAGCTAGACATGTCAGTCAGGTAAACCTATTCAGGGCGTGATCTTACTCTTGCACGTTCGGCATCGCCATGGGAGTGACAGCCTCATAAGCCCCCTATCCGACCAGCCGCTGGGCGGCGTGGTGCCAGGCGAGCACCCGGCGCTCGACGACCAGGAACAGCTCGTTGAGCAGGTAGCCGAGCACCCCGAGCAGCACGATGCCGGCCCACATGGCGGGCAGGTCGAAACTCTGGTAGGCGAAGGTGAGCTGGAAGCCGATCCCGTTCGTGGTGCCGGGCAGCAGCTCGGAGAAGACCATGACGATGAGGGAGAGCGACAGGGCCAGCCGCAGCCCGGCGAACATCTTGGGCAGCGCCGAGGGCAGGATCACCCGGAACAACCGCTCGGCCCGCGACAGCCGGAACGCCTGGCAGGTCTGCAGGTGCAGCGGCTCCACCGAGCGGGCCCCGTCGGCGGTGTTGAGCAGCACCGGCCAGACGATGCTGAACATGATGAACGCCAGTTGCATCCGCAACCCGAAACCGAACAGCACCAGGAAGACGGTCACCAGCGCGGGCGGCGGGATCGCGCGCAGGAACTGCAGCACGCCGTCGAGGTAGTCGTAGACCCGCGCCGACAGCCCCACCGCCAGCCCGAGCACGACTCCGCCCAGAGCGCCGCCGGCGAACCCGAGCGCCATCCGGCCCAGGCTGGGCAGGATGTCCGCCACGGCCCCTTCGGTGAGGAACAACGCGGTCGGCGGCCCGGAGAACCACAGCTCGTGCATCCGCACCACGATGGTGCTCGGCCGGGGGAAGAACGGGTTGTCCGCCGCCCACGTGCCCGCCTCCCAGATCGCGACGAGCCCGACGAGGACCAGCAGCCGGAAGACGGCCGTCCGCATGCCCCTGCCCCTCATTCCCGCTCTCCCCACTGCGCGTGGTGCCAGCGGAAGGCTCGCCGCTCGGCCGCCACCAGCAGGGCGTTGACCGCGACGCCGAACAGCCCGACCCAGAACACCCCGGCCAGGATGTCGGCCATCCGCGCGGGCACGGCGATGCCGGCGAAGTAGATGAACACGCCGATGCCCTCGCCCCGCCCGGCCACGATCTCGGTGCTGACGGTCAGGATGAGCGCCACCCCGGCCGCCAGCCGGACGCCGGTGGCGATGAAGGGCGCCGCCGACGGCAGCGACACGCGTCGCAGCACGGCGAGGGGGCCGAAGCCGTAGGCGCGCAGCGACTCCTTGGCCAGCGGGTCGACGCCGCGCAGGCCGTACATCGTGTTGTAGAGGATGGGCCACAGGGAGGCGTAGACGACCAGCGCCACGCGGTGCTGCAACCCCGTGCCGATGACCAGGGCCACCAGCGGGATCAGCGCCACGGACGGGATCGGCCGCAGGAACTCCACGACCGAGCGGGTGGCCGCGTCGATGATCGGCACGCTGCCGAGCAGCAGGCCGAGCGGCACCGCGACCAGCGCCGCGAGGCCGAGCCCGATGGCCCAGGCCAGCGCGCTGGTCAGGGCGTGCGCGCGGAAATCCGCGTCGAGCAGCAGCGTGGCCGCCCGGCCCACGATCTCCGTGGCGGGCGGCAGGAACTCGGGATCGGCGACCCCGGTCCTGCTGAGCAGCTCGATCAGCGCGGCGAAGCAGACAGCCCCGGTCGCCCGGCGCCGCCACCGGGTGGTGGCGGACGCCGGGACGGCGCGGGACAGGGTCTGAGCGCTCACCCCGACGTGGTGGGCGACATGAGGGACTTGACTTCGATCGGCTTGGTCAGCCACTTGGCTTCCAGCATCCAGTCGGCCACCCGCTGGAGGCGGACCGGGTTGTCGTTGCTGGAGAAGTACGGGAAGGTCACGGTGGCGGCGGTGCCGGCGTCGATCTGGGTGAAGGTGGGCAGCACCTTGGCCACCACCTCACGGTTGTTCTCCATCAGCTTGGCCGCGTTGTGGATGGCCCGCTGGAAGGCGGCCGACACCTTCGGGTTCTCGTCGTACCAGCCCTGGGTGCTGACGTAGCCCGAGATGGGGAACTCTGCGGCCGGCCCGGAGGCGGGGTCGAGGATCTTGCGGGCTCCCATGCCGGCCGTGGCCGCGGTGACCATCGGCTCGCCCAGGTAGGCGGCGTCGATCTGGCCGTCCTTCCACGACGGCATGATGTTCTGGAACGTCACCTGGACGTACTTGATGGTGGCCGGGTCGACGTTGTTGGCCTTGAGCACCTGGGTGAGCGCCAGCTCCTGGAAGTTGTGCAGGACGTTGACGTTGATCGTCTTGCCTTCGAGGTCCTTCGGCGTCTTGATGGGCGAGTTGGGCAGCGCCATGATGCTGAGCGAGTCGGGGGCTGCGCGAGAGCCCTCGGCCAGGATGCGCAGCTTCAGCGCGTTCTTGTCATGGGCGGCGAACATCGAGACGTAGTTACCGAACATCGCGTCGATCTCGCCCTTGACCAGCATGGGGATCGCCTCGGGCGCGGCCTGGACGATCTGCGGGGTGACCTCCAGTCCCTCCTTCTCGAAGAGCCCCTGATCGATGGCCACGTACAGGGCGGCGCTGTCGATGGCGGGCAGGGTTGCGATCTTGAGCTGGGTCTTCTCCAGGCCGCCGTTGGCGGGTGCCGACGGCGGCGCGCTGGCGGTGGATGCGCCGCCGGTGCTGCACGCCACGGCGCCGAGTGTCAAAGCGAACCCGATGATGGCGGCCCTGGCGGAACGGCCAAGCCTCATGTCAGGGACTCCCTTCAGATGGAGCCAGGGGGGGACCGGGTGGCTTCTGCTCCCGGGGGCTGTGTGCCTGACGCACAACAGGGATCGACGGTAGCACCAAATGTGTGGTCATTATCGTGAAGATAACACTTGTGGTTGCAATGTCTGTTTACCGCTATATCGTGAAAATTTGACGACCCGCAAGAATCCTGATGTTTGTCCGGTTTGGGATTGGAGGTAACCAGCGGGACATCGGGTGCTCGTGAGGCCCGTCATTCGATCTTTTCCGCGAGTCAGGCGGCGGCTCGTGGAACGATCTCCCATTGCCTGTTTCACCAGCTAGAACGTGCTGGTATGATTCTGCCGCTTTTTCCGGACATATAGGGACGAACACCTCATCGGGGCATTAAGAGTGGTTGGCCCTGATCGAGCCCTGTGCTCAAATGGCGCTTATCTCGATGCACATATTGCCCCACGCGCAAGACCTGCAATAACCGGGAATTCCCTCACGGGCGAGAGGTTGCGAAGGCAGTGAGAACGCAGAGCGCTGAAGCTTCCGCTGACCGCGAGTCGCACGGCCATCAGAAGCGCAGGCTGTCCAAACCCTCTTCCTCTTCAAAGAGGTTCGGATTGGGCAACTGGCACGTGCGGTCGCGCCTGATCGCGCTGATCGTCGTACCCACCGCCGTCGCCGTGGGCCTGGGCGGGCTGAACGTCGTCACCTCCCTCAGCGACGCGAACACGTACGAGACCCTCAGAGAGGTCGCCGAGCTCAGCCAGCAGCTCGGCGCGGTCACGCACGACCTCTCCTTCGAACGCGACGAGACCGCTCTCTACATCGCCCAGGGCCGGCCGGACAACCGCGAGGCCCAGCTCCGCACGACCTACAGCGGGGTGAACGGCCTCATCAACGAGGCCAAGCAGCGGGCGATCGCGCTCAGCGACACCCACGGCGAAGCCGTGCGGCCGGTGCTGCGCCGCCTGGAGGAGATCCCGACCCTGCGCGAGACCGCCGTCAACGGCAAGATCCAGCCGCTGCCGATGATCCGCAAGTACTCCGAGATCATCGCGGCCCTGCTGCAGTTCCACGACCAGGTCGGCCAGGTGGCTGTGGACGACCAGGTCGCCCACAGCGCCGGCTCGATGGCCGCCATCGCCAGGGCCAAGGAGCAGGCGTCCAAGCAGCGCGGCATCCTGGCCAGCGCGCTGGACAAGAAGGGCTTCGACAGCGGCGAGCTCGACGCGCTCACCGACGCCAAGTCGCGTGAGGAGAGCGAGGAGACGCTGTTCGCCACGCTGTCGAACCTCGACCAGCTGGAGCTCTACCGCAACACCGTCGTCGGCCGGGACGTCGACCAGACCGACCTGTTCAGGCTGCGCGCCATGGCGCAGTCGGCCGAGGGCAAGGCGCTGAGCATCGGCCTGCGGCCCGACCGGGACGTGGCCACCTGGTTCGAGGTCAGCACCGGCAAGATCGACGCACTGCGCGCCGTGGAGAAGGAGCTGTCCTCCTCCGTCATCCTGCGCGCGCGGGGCCTGGTCGAGGGGGCCAACCGGTCGGCGATGATCTCCGGCGGGCTCATCCTGCTGCTGCTGATCGTGGTCATCGCGATCATCTCGCTCATCGCCCGCTCGCTCATCAGGCCACTGCGCAGGCTGCGCAGGGAGGCGCTCGACATCGCCGGGCAGCGACTGCCGGAGACCGTCCAGGGCCTGCGCGACAGCGGTGACGGCACGGTCGGCCCCGTGCTGCCGATCGGCGTGGACACACACGACGAGATCGGTGAAGTCGCGCGGGCGTTCGACGAGGTGCACCGCGAGGCGGTGCGGCTGGCGGGCGAGGAGGCCCGGCTGCGCAGCAACGTCAACGCGATGTTCGTGAACCTGTCACGCCGCAGTCAGACGCTGGTGGAGCGGCAGATCACCCTGATCGACGGTCTGGAGCAGGGCGAGCAGGACGAGAACCGGCTGGGCAACCTGTTCAAGCTGGACCACCTGGCCACCCGCATGCGCCGTAACAGCGAGAACCTGCTGGTGCTCGCCGGCCAGGACCCGCCGCGCCGCTGGAGCCAGCCGGTGAAGCTGGTCGACGTGGCCCGCGCCTCCCTGTCCGAGGTCGAGAACTACGAGCGGGTGGTGCTCCAGGTCCCCGACGGCGTGTCGGTCGCCGGGCAGGCCGTCAACGACGTCATCCACCTGCTCGCCGAGCTGGTGGAGAACGCGCTGTCGTTCTCGCCGCGCGAGACCAGGGTGACGGTGTCGGGCAGCCGGATCGACGGCGGCGGCGTGATGCTGTCGATCACCGACTCCGGCATCGGCATGACCCAGGAGGAGCTGGTCCAGGCCAACGAGCGGCTGACGGACGCGCCGAGCGTGGACGTCTCGGTGTCGCGCCGCATGGGCCTGTTCGTGGTCGCCAGGCTGGCGCACCGCCACGGCATCCGGGTGCAGTTACGCCCGCACGCCTCGGGCGGCCTGACCGCGATGGTGCTGATCCCCGAGAACATGCTCGGCTCCCAGGCGCCCAACTTCGCCGGCATGCCGTCCTTCTCCGGCAACCAGCCGCCCCAGTTCTCCGGCAACCAGCCGACGGCCTTCGCCGGCGCGGGGAGCGGGCCGGCCGGACCCGGAGCACCGGGCGGCGAGCCCTACTCGGGGCCGCATCCCGCGCCGCCGGCCACCGACTGGCCGCAGCCGACGTTCCAGATGGGGCCGGGACATCCGTCCTTCCCCTCCAACCCGGACGGCGGCGGCGGCAACTGGGGAGCGCCGCCACCCTGGCAGCCCGACCCCACTGCCTGGCCGCCCGAACCGCGCGGCGGCGGTCCCGACGGCGGTGACATCTGGACGCCGCCCCGCGGCGGCTCCAGCTGGAACGGCGACCGGGGGGCTCTGCCCAAACGACCCGTTCCAGGAGCGCCTCCCGGCGGCTGGAACCAGGACACCAACCCGTCGCAGCGGCCGGGGTTCGACTTCCCCCCGTCCGACTCCGGCGTCACAGGCCCCATGCCGGCGGCACCGCCCGCGTCCGCCGGCGACGACTACCTGCCGATCTTCGCCGCCGTCGAGTCCGCCTGGTTCGGGCGCGACACGAACGGCGCGAGCTGGGGCTCCTCGAAGGCGGACGCGGGCTGGAGCGCGGCGGAGGCGGTAGTGGAGCCGGTACGAGACGGATCGACGGCGGCGGGCCTGCCCAAACGGGTGCCCAAGGCCAACCTGGTCCCGGGCTCGGCGGACACGGGAGCCTCACCCAAGGGCGTGACACCGATGCCGTCGGTGTCACCGGATCGGATCCGCAACCGGCTGTCCAGCTTCCAGCAGGGCTTCAGGGCGGCACGCGATGACATCACCGACGGCAAGGCGTTCCCCGCCGGCCCGAAGAACAACGAAAGGGAGGAGGGCCTATGAACGACCTCAGCCACGCGGCGCGCGGTGTCGACTGGCTGATCACGGACTTCGTCAGCACGGTGCCGGGGGTCGCGCACGCGGTGGTGGTCTCGTCTGATGGTTTGCCGTTGGCGGCGTCGGCGGGTTTTCCGGC
>NZ_PVNG01000021.1 GCF_003001935.1 Nonomuraea fuscirosea
TGGTTGGAGCGCTTGAACTTGGCCACCCGGTACGTCGTCCGCGTGCCGTCGTCGTTCATCACGGTGATGTAGTCGGCGGAGACCTCCTCCACCACGCCCGCCTTCTCCGCGCTGAGCACGTCGCCCGTGTCGGTCGCGGCACGGTATTCCATGCCGGTGCCGACCAGCGGCGCCTCGCTCTTGAGCAGCGGCACCGACTGGCGCTGCATGTTCGCGCCCATCAGGGCGCGGTTGGCGTCGTCGTGCTCCAGGAACGGGATCATCGCGGTGGCCACCGACACCATCTGGCGCGGCGACACGTCGATGTAGTCGACCTCGCCGGCCCGTACGTGCTCGAACTCCTCGCCCTTGCGCCGCACGAGCACCCGGCTCTCCGCGAAACCGCCGTCCGCCGTCAGCGCGGAGTTGGCCTGCGCGATGACGAACCGGTCCTCCTCGTCGGCGGTCAGGTAGTCGATCCGCTCGGTCACCCTGCCGTCGACGACCTTGCGGTACGGAGTCTCGACGAAGCCGAAAGCGTTGAGACGGGCGAAGCAGGCGAGATAGCCGATGAGGCCGATGTTCGGGCCCTCGGGGGTCTCGATCGGGCACATCCGGCCGTAGTGGGACGGGTGCACGTCGCGCACCTCCATGCCCGCCCGCTCGCGGGACAGACCACCGGGGCCGAGCGCGTTCAGCCGCCGCTTGTGCGTCAGGCCGGCCAGCGGGTTGGTCTGGTCCATGAACTGCGACAGCTGCGAGGTGCCGAAGAACTCCCTGATGGAGGCCACGACCGGGCGGATGTTGATCAGGGTCTGCGGCGTGATCGCCTCGACGTCCTGAGTCGTCATCCGCTCGCGCACGACGCGCTCCATCCGGGCCAGGCCGAGACGGACCTGGTTCTGGATGAGCTCGCCGACGCTGCGCAGCCGGCGGTTGCCGAAGTGGTCGATGTCGTCGACGTCCACCACGACCTCGCCCGCCGCGCCCATCGAGGTCTCGCCGGCGTGCAGCCGCACCAGGTATTCGATCATCGAGACGATGTCGTCCTCGGCGAGGGTGCCGTGCGTGATCTCGGCGTCCACCCCGAGCTTCTTGTTGATCTTGTAGCGACCGACCTTGGCGAGGTCGTACCGCTTGGGGTTGAAATAGAGGTTCTCCAGCAGGGTCTGCGCCGACTCCCTGGTCGGCGGCTCACCGGGCCGCAGCTTGCGGTAGATGTCGAGCAGGGCGTCGTCCTGGCCGGCCGTGTGGTCCTTCTCCAGGGTGGCCCGCATCGACTCGTACCGGCCGAAGCGCTCGAGGATCTTCTCGTTGGTCCAGCCCAGTGCCTTGAGAAGCACGGTGACGGCCTGCTTGCGCTTGCGGTCCACGCGTACGGCGACGCTGTCGCGCTTGTCGATCTCGAACTCCAGCCAGGCACCCCGCGAGGGGATGACCTTGCAGCCGTAGAGGTCCTTGTCCGAGGTCTTGTCGACGCTGCGCTCGAAGTAGACGCCCGGCGAACGGACCAGCTGGGTGACCACGACCCGCTCGGTGCCGTTCACGATGAACGTGCCTTTGGGCGTCATGAGCGGAAAGTCGCCCATGAATACCGTCTGGCTCTTGATCTCACCGGTGGTGTTGTTGACGAACTCCGCCGTCACGAACATCGGGGCGGAGAAGGTCATGTCCTTGTCCTTGCACTCGTCCACCGAGTACTTGGGCGGCTCGAACCGGTGGTCGCGGAACGACAAGGACATGGTCCCCGAGAAGTCCTCGATGGGACTGATCTCTTCGAAGATCTCTTCGAGGCCCGACTGGGCCGGGACGTCCTTACGCCCGGCCTGGCGAGCCGCCTCCACCCGGGCCTTCCACGCGTCGTTGCCGAGCAGCCAGTCGAAGGACTCGGTCTGCAGGGCGAGGAGGTCGGGAACTTCGAGAGGCTCGGCGATACGGGCGAAGGAGACACGGCGGGGACCGGCGGGTACGGCGGAGGCGTTGCGCGAGGCTGCCAACAGATGTCCTTCCGAGGCACGGATGGAGTCGGACTGCGCGCATGCCGAACGCCCCGGAGTGACCCGGGGCGGAGAAAGGCAGCGCGAGGGAGCAGCATAGCGCAATAGAGAAACGAGTGTCTACACTTACTATGAGCGTCAACCTCGGTGCCGCCTTCAGCTTGTCACAGGGGCGGCATCCTCGTCAACTTGCGCTCGCGCCAGGCTCCCGGCCGCGCGGGTCACCAGGGGATGACGCCCTCGTCCTGGACGAAGGACCCGGAAGGGCCGCCGTCGGGCAGCGTGGCGAAACGGATCGCCACCGCCGCGCCCTGCTCGGGCGTACGGGGCCCCTGGAAGCCGGTGAAGTCGGTGGCGACCAGGCCCGGGCAGACCGCGTTGATCAGGATGTTCGTGCCGGCGAAGTGCCGGGCGTACTGCACGGTGACGGCGTTCAGGTACGACTTCGTCGGCGCGTAGATGCCCATGAGGGGGCCGACCTCGACATCGGGGTCCGACTGCCAGGTCAGGGAGGCGACGCTGCTGGACAGGTTGACGATGCGCGGCGAGGCCGCCTGCCTCAGCAGCGGCAGCATCGCGTTCGTCACCCGGATGACGCCGAGGACGTTGGTCTCCAGGACTCTGCGGACCTCGTCCAGGTCGGCCGTGGTCGGGTCCTGGATCCAGCCCGGCGCCATCTCCCCCGAGATGCCCGCATTGTTGACCAGGGCGTCCAGCCGTCCGGCCCGGCGTTGGACGAGTTCCGCCGCCGCGGTCACGCTCCGGTCGCTGGTCACGTCGAGCGGCACCCCGAAGGCGTCCACGCCGGCGGCGCGCAGCTTCTCGACCGCGGTCTCCCGCCGGGCGTCGTCGCGGGCGCCCACTCCGACGCCGTAACCGAGAGCGCCCAGCCCGGTCGCGATCTCGTATCCGATCCCCTTGTTCGCGCCGGTCACCAGCGCGATCTTCTTCTCGCTCACGCCGTCGATCCTGCCGCCGGACCGGCGGGGAGCTCCAACACCGATCCGGTGCGCTGTCATACCCGGCAGGTATCACAAAGCTATGCTGGTGCGGTGGACACCCTGGAGACCCGCGAGCTGAGGTACTTCGTGGCCGTCGCCGAAGAGCTGCACTTCGGCCGGGCCGCCGAGCGCCTCGGGATGGCGCAGCCGCCGCTGTCGCGCGCGATCCAGCAGCTGGAGCGGCGCCTGGGCGTCACCCTGCTGGACCGCGACCGGCGCGGCGTCGCCCTCACCGCCGCCGGGGAGGTGCTGCTGCGCGAGGCCCGTGCGGCCCTCGACGCCACCACCGCCGCCGCCCGCCGTACCCGCCGCGCGGCGCGGTCCGGCGAGCGCCTGGTGCTGGCGACGAAGGCCGGGGCGTCCCACGAGCTGCTGCGCGACCTCCTCGACGCGTACGCCGCCGAACCGGAGGCGGCCGAGGTCGAGGTGCTGATGTGCGGCATCGGCGAGCAGGCGAGGCTGCTGCGCGACGGCCGCGCCGACGTGGCGCTCGTGCACCGGCCCTTCGACGACCTGTCCGGGTTCGACACCGAGGACCTGCTGACCGAGGGGCAGGTCGCCGTCCTGCCGGCCGGGCATCCTTACGCCACGCGCGGCTCGCTGTCCATGGCCGAGGCCGCCGACGTACCCGGTCTGCCGATCGCCCGCTGGCCCCGGCTGGACGGCACCTATCCGCCCGGCCCCGGACCCGAGGTCAAGGACCAGGCACAGATGGCGCAGCTGGTCGCGCTCGGGCTCGCGCTGATCGTCATCCCCGCCTCCGCCTACGCCTGGCTGTGGGCGGAGCACGCCGCCGTTCCCGTCAGCGACGCGCCCGCCGTCACCACCACCCTCGCCTGGCCCGCGCACAGCCGCTCCCTCCCCCTCGCCCGGCTGGTCGGCGTCGCCACGCGGCTCTGACACCGCCGGCCGGCCTCACCGCCGGCAGGAAGCCGGCCTCAGTCTCGCCGCCTCAGCCGGGTCACGAGCAGATGGAGGACCTCCCCCTGGGCGGCGGGCAGTTCGCGCAGCATCTCCTCCAGCCAGTGTCCGGTGGTCGCGTCGTCGAGGCTCGTCAGCATCACCGAGACCATCTCGGCGGGCAGGTGGGCCGCGAGGTCATGCGCGACCTCGGCCACGCGCGGATCATCGGGGCTGGCCTCGGCGAGCTCGTCCATCCGGGCGATGAGGGCCTGTCCTCGCGCGTACGCCTCCGGCTCGGTGAGGGGCCGCAGCAGCTCGGCGAAGTCGGACCGGCCCCCGGAGTCGCGCCCGCCGGCGGCCAGGGTCAGCAGTTCGCGGTCGAACTCGGCGAAGGCCGAGGTTCCTGTGGGCAGGCCGCGCAGCACCTCGGCTATGTCGGGTGAGACCGTCGAGTCGGGATGCAGGTCCGCCTCCGTCAGCAGCGCCGCCAGCCGGGCCCTTCTGGCGGCGATCGCGGCCTGCTCCCTGGCCAGGTCGGCGTCCAGCTCCAGCAGCATCTCCCGCAGCTCCTGGCCCTCGTCGTCGGCCAGCACGTCGCGTACCTCGTCCAGCGACAGGCCCAGCTCGGCCAGCCGCCGCACGCGGGCGAGCGCCACCGCATCGCGCAGCCGGTACTCGCGGTAACCGTTGGCCAGCCGTTCCGGCTCGGGGAGCAGCCCCAGATGGTGGTAGTGGCGGATGGTCCGGGTGGACACCCCGGCCAGCGTCGCCAGCTCGCCGATCCTCATGCCTCTCATTGAACAGGTCGACGCCACGCCAAGACCAACCAGTGCTCCCCAGGCGGCTGGAACGGCACGGAACGTCTTCCCGGTGAAGGCCGCACCCCGCGCCGGGCGGGACCGGCTCGTGCTGTCACCCACGAACCGGCCCGTCCGGCGCGGGCGGATGCCCTCAGCCGCCCGGCCGGACGAGGGGCCTCAGTCGCGCCCGGCCGGCGGCTTCCTGGTCTTCGTGCCGACGCCGCCGAACAGGGCCAGGCCGCTGATGACGACTCGCGGCGCTCCGCGTTCGACGCGGGCGGCCCTCCTGTCGAAGGCGCCGAACAGGCCGAAGCCCTTGACCTCGACCTCCACGTCGTCGGGCACGACGACCTCCGTGTACCCCCACAGGGCGAAGGCGCGCACCCGGATCTCCCGGCCGGCGAAGCGGGCGTCGCGCAGGTCGATCTCCCCGCCGCCGAACACCGACAACGACGTGAACACGGGCGGGGCGACCCAGCGGCCCCTGCGGCTGAACCAGCCGAACACGCTCATGGCGAACCGGGAGCCGGGCTCGTCCGGTACCACCAGCAGGTCCGCGCGAGTCGGCTCGGGCAGGCCGCGGCCCGCGTGCGCGAGCTCGCTCCGGGTGCCGGCACCGTAGATCTCGGCCAGTCGCGCGTCCAGTTCGTCCAGCCCGACCCGTCCGGCGGCGGCGGCATCCTGGAGCCGCCTGGCGACCCGTTCGCGCTCCTCGTCGGAGGGGCGGACCAGCAGGTCGGGGGTACGGTCGGGCTCGGCCATGAGAGGCGTCCTGTCTGTGCGATCGGCGTGACCCGATCATCTTATTCTCCAAGTGGAGAACAAGTCAGCCGGCCTCCTCCACCATGTGCGCCGCCAGCATCCGCGCGAGCTGGACGCGGAACTCCGCTTCGTGCGCCGGGTCGCCGGGATCGTGACCCATGCCCGCCAGCCACGACCTGCCGCCGATGGCGAACCCGTAGGCGGCCGCGAGCCCGGTCAGCACGACCGTCTCGATCCGGGCCCGGCTCGGCACGGGCCCGCCCGCGAGGGCCGCGTGAATGCCGGCCTCCATCGTGTCGATCAGCTCCACCAGCTCCGGGCGCTCGGCGCCCCGGTAGCCGGCGTGCATCTCGGTCCACACGAACAGGCGCAGATAACGTTCGTCCGCCAGGGTGTCGAACACCACGTCCATGATCCCCGCCGCGAGCGGCACCCCGTCATCGGCGCCGATGCGCTCGCGGACGCGCGCCTCGATGCGGTCGTTCTCGGCCCGCAGCACCTCCCTGACCAGGGCGGCGTAGGTGCCGAAGTAGTGGGCCACGAGCCCGTGCGCGACGCCGGCCTCCTGCGCGATCTGCCGCAGGCTGACGTCGTCCGGACCCCGTTCCCCGATCAGCTTCGCCGCCGCCGCCAGCAGCTCGGCGCGAGATTCCGCAGGGCTGCGCCTGCGCCTGGGTGCCATGGACGGCAAGTTTATTGACCACCGGACAACAGCGGCGGGATCGTCCACTCCCGGGCCGCCGGATCAGCGTGAGCAGACGTCGCGGTACGGGACGTCCTTCAGGTGCCGGTCCCACTCCCCCGGGCTCAGGGTGCGGCCGGCGCGCTCGCACACGAGCTCGGCGATGCGGTCTCCCGCGACCGGGATCTCCGTGATGGTCCCCGACTTGCCGCCCGAGACGTAGAGGCGCCGGTCGTCGGCGCTGAACGCCAGCAGGTCGAAGATCCCGATCGGGAACGAGCCGAGCCGCTGCCGTGAGGCGACGTCCCAGAGCTGGACGGTGTAGACGTCGTCGAACGTCTCACCGATGCTTCTGCTGATCAGGGCGAGCAGATCGCCGCGATGGCTGAACAGCACGGTCTCGACCTGGGCGTTCGCCGCCACGCGCAGGGAGGGCGAGAGTTCGGCGCCCTTCGCCAGGTCCCACAGCTCGACCGTGGTGGAGCCGAGGGCCAGCAGCGGCGCCGTGGGACTGACCGCGAGGGACAGCCCCGCTCCGTTGAAGCCGGGGCCGACGCCGTCACCGGTGCGCAGGTCGAGCACCCTGCCCGAGCTGCTCACCACCGCCGTGCCGTCGCGGGTCGGGACGATGGTCCCCGTGGCGGTGTCGAGCGGGTGCCGGGACAGCACGCGGCCGCTGTCGGCGGCCAGCACGACCAGCTCGTTGCGCGCGTCCCGCTCGCTCTGCTCCTTGAGCGACAGCACCAGCCTGCCGCCGTCGGGGGTGAACGCCCGCGAGAGCACCGCCTGATCTTCCGGAACGGCGTAGCGCCACAGCCGGGTGCCCTTGGCCACGTCCCAGACGGAGATCGCCGTCTGCTCCGTCGTGAGGACGGCCAGCCGCCTGCCCGCCGGGTCGAACAGCGTGCTGACACCGCCCTCGCTGCCGCGCAACGGCACGCCGGGTCCGCGGCCGTCCCCCACGCGTACGGGGCCGTCGAGCTCCGTGGCGGCGATCAGGCGGGCGTCCTGGCTGAAGGCGTCGACCGCGTACCCGCCGGGCAGTTCGCGGGAGGAGCTGCGGGAGCCGAGGTCGACGGAGATGATCGAGTTGTCGAGCAGATAGCGGATGGTCCTGCCGCGGGGGTCCAGCCAGGCCTCGTCCAGCTCGCCTTCCGCCTGGTAGGTGTAGAGCTCGTCGCCTTTGTCCGCGTCCCACAGGTGGATCCTTCGTCCGTCGGCGGCCAGCAACCGGCGGCCGACGCGGCTGACCCGCAGTCTCGCGCCGCTGAGGTCGTCGGCGGCCGAGTTCTGCCAGAACGGCCGGTCCTCGTCGGGCACTTTCCTGGCGGTGCGCAGGTCCCACGCCTCGATGTCGCCGTTCGCGCACAACAGCCGCCGGCTGTCCGGCGTGAACGCCACCACCGTGCCACACTTCTTCGGTATCCGGGTGTCCACGGTGAGGCCGGGCAGGCGGATCACCTTCAGCCCGCCCTGGTTGAGCCCGACCCCCGCGATGTACGCGCCGGAAGGGGCGATCGCCGGGGCCTGGCCCGCCTCCAGATCCGGCTGGTACGACCTGCCGGTCCTGGTGTCCCACAGGAACTCCATCGACTGTTCCCGCATCACCGCGGCCAGGCTCGCGTGCCCGTCGAAGGCCACGTGCACGCCCGGGGTGCCCGCGCCCACACGGTGCTCGTACAGCTTCCTGCCCGTCATGGTGTCCCAGGAGTACGCCATGTCCTTGCTGACGACCACCAGCGTCTTTCCGTCCGGGCTGAGCGCTGCCGCGGTCGGCAGGGCACGCAGCCCGTCCGGCCACTTCCAGAACGCCGTCTGCCGCCGCGAGGGGGTGTCGTAGACCCGCACCCCGTCCTCGCCGGCGATGACCCGCGTCCGCCCGTCGGCCGCCGTCGCCGCCGCGGAGACCCCTTTCGCGCCCGGGTCGCGGAAGACCGCGCTCTCTGGCATCGTCAGCGAGGTCGTCAGGCTCCGCCTGGTGTCGGTGCCCGGGGCCAGCCGCCACCCGGCCACGCTGAGCAGCATCGCCCTGGCCGGGTCGGTGGTGCGCAGCTTGTCGGCCTCGGCCGCGACCTGCCGCCCCACGGCCTCGTCGCGCTGCCGGCCGACCACCCTGCTCTGCTCGGCCATCTGCCTGCTCTGCAGCACCGCGATGCCGCCCGCCACCAGCGCCACCGCGAGCAGCCCCGACAGTGCGAGCGTGGTCAGCCGCCTGCGGCGGATGCGCTTCCTGGTCAGCCGGGTGCCCGCGGCGATGAAGTCACGCTCACCCGGCGTCAGCGTGATGTGCCTGCGCCCGGTGGCCGCCCAGGTCAGCACGTGGTCCAGCCGGCTGCCCTGCAACAGGTCGCCGTCCTTGTGCCCGTTCTCGGCCCAGCGGCGGGCCGCGTCACTGATCTGACCCAGTACGGTGAGCCCGTCACGATCGCCGTCCACCCACAGCCGCAACCGCGGCCAGGCCCGCAGCAGGGCGGGACGCGACAGCCCCACCGCGTCGCCCTTCTGTGTCACCAGGTAGGAGAAGGCGCACAGAATGCGTTCGATCGCCACGATCTCCCGCTCCGAGCGCCCGGCCAGCAGCTCCTCCCTCAGCGCCCAGCGGACGGTCTCGTGCCCGTCGTCGGTCACCGCCACCATGCGCAGGAAGACCTCGGCGGCCAGGTCGCGCTCGTCCGGCGTGAGCGCCCCGTAGGCGTCCTCGGCGATCGTGCCCAGCGCCGGGACGACCGAGTCGGGCACGTGCACACCCCTGGCCGCGTGACTGCCCGCGGTCAGCAGCCCGCGCATGTCCCGGCCGTTCCCGCTGACCAGGGCGAGCAGCAGGTCGCGGGCCGTGGGACGGACCGCGGGGTCCTTCTCCATCGCGGCGGTCACCAGCGTGGCCAACTGCGGCGGCAGCCCGCCCAGGTCGGGCTGCGCCGACAGCACCTGGTGCATGACCCCGCCCAGATTGTCGGCTCTGAACGGGTCCGCGCCGGTGGCGGCGAACACCATGATCGCGCCCCAGGCGAACACGTCGGCGGGCGCCCCCGCCCGCTGCCCCATGAACACCTCGGGCGCCATGTACGTGGGCGTGCCGGCCACCTCGCCCGTCCTGGTCAGCGACATGTCCGCGGTCCGCGCGATGCCGAAGTCGATCACCCGCGGGCCGTCGGGGCCGAGCAGCACGTTGTCCGGCTTGAGGTCGCGGTGGATCACGCCCGCGTCGTGCACGGCGGTCAGCGCGGTGGCGATCGCGGTGGCCAGCCGGTGCAGATCGTCTCCGGTGAACCTGCGCCCCTGGCCGATCGCCTGGCGCAGGCTCGGGCCCGGCACGTACTCGCTGACGATGTACGGCCGGCTGCCCGACAGGTCGGAGTCCAGCACCCTGGCCGTGCAGAACGACGCCACCCGCCCGGCCGCCGCCGCCTCCTTGGCGAACCGGTCCCGGCCCGCCCCGTCGCCGGTCGCATGGAGCACCTTGAGCGCGACCCGGCGTCCCTCACGGTCGTAGGCGTCGTACACGACTCCCTGACCGCCGGAGCCGAGCCGGCCCGCGAGCCAGTACTCGCCGATGTGCTGCGGGTCTCCAGCGATGAGCGCGTCCACGGCGTGTTAGATGCCGGGACCGCGCCCAAGGTTCCGCCGACGTTCTGTGCCGGCGCCGCCGGCGGCACCGGCGAACGGTCAGGAGGCCAGGTAGGAGTACAGGCCCTCCATCACCCGGTCGCGGTTGTACAGGTAGACGTGATCGGTGACCGTGTTGGCCAGCACCCCGGCGCTCAGCCCGTTGAAGTGCGCGTCCGGCCGGTCGGTGCCGGGGCCGACGTACACCTTGTAGAAGCTGCCCGGCTCGATGACGGCGCCGTCGCCCACCCGCAGGAGGGTGTTGCCGAACTCGCGCAGGGTGTAGCCGTTCAGGTCGATCGGCCTGCCGGTGGTGTTGCGGAGGGCGACGTACTCGCCCCCGTCGGGCTCGACGTCGCTGCCGTCGGGGTTGAACACCACGCTGTCGATGACGACGCCGTGGTTCGCCCGCAGCGGCTGCTTGCCGTTGAGCACGGCTTTGGCGACGTCGGGCACGTTGGTGAACACATAGTCGTAGCCCTGGAGCTCGATCATGCTCAGGATCGACGGGCCGTCCTCGACCTCGCTCACGACCTTCAGTCCGAAGGACTGGACCCGGGCGACCTGCGAGGCGGTGGTCAGGACCGGGTTGCCGGCGATGGCGGTGGTCCAGGTGGCCAGCTCGGTGAGCACCTCGTCGGTCGCCGTCATGAACGGGTAGCCGCTGCGCAGCAGCAGCGTGGGCACCTTGGGCAGCAGCGCGTGGAACTGGCGCAGCGCGGCCTCGTCGAAGGACTGGACCCAGATCTGCGGAGCGCCGTTCCCGGCCTTGAGGTCATGGGTGTAACCCCAGGCGCGCAGCTCCTTGACCAGGTTCTCCACCATGCCGGGGTACAGGGTCGGCGACTTGAGCTCGGGCGCGAGGCCCGCCCGGCCGCCGGTGAGACGGAACCACTCGCGCAGGGTGAGAATCCGCTGCCCGGCGAAGGCCGGGTCCCACCACGAGCCGGCGTCGAGCTGCTTGATCTCGGCCAGGGTGAAGTCGATGACGTTCCAGGGGGCGCGGTCGGGGAAGACCTCCTCGACGTTCGTGGTCCGCGCGAGGGTGTTGTCGTGGATGACCACGAGCACGCCGTCCTTGGTCTGGGCCAGGTCACCTTCCAGCACGTCGGCGCCGTCGGCCAGGGCCCGCCGGTAGGCGGCGGTGGTCTCCTCCGGCGCGTTCTTCGAGGCGCCCCGGTGTGACCAGACCACCGGCCTGTCGTGCTTCACCTGGTGGCCGGCGGCCGTTTCCGGTGGCGTCCCGGCGTCCGCTGAGCCGGGCTGAGCGGAGACGAGCGTCGCCGCCACCGCGGCCAGTGCCGCCGAGTGGACGAGCGCGGTTCGCAGCCGGTGGACGATGAAGCCTGGGAGTCGCATGGGGGAACTTTCTGTCTAGGCGCACGCGTACGGGATCTTCCGCGCGTGGGCACTGTAGAGAGTTCCTCCGTCCGGCGCATGAACGTCCGACGACGGTGCGGCTGCCGGTCGGTGATCTCCCGTGCGCCTGCCCGCTGGACCGGCCATGGAGGGAATTTGTGCCGCCTAACCGGCGGACCGCAGCAGCATGTCCTCGATCTCCGCGCCGACGTCGGCCGTGCAGGCGAACGCGTGGCTCCCGGTCTCCGGGTCGACGATGTACAGGGTCGCGCGCTTGCCGCACTTCGAACACCAGCTGCCCTGCTCGCCGCCGAGCTCGGCCAGGCCGACCTTGATCTCCGGGATAACGAATGCCATGCCGGAAGGGTAGATCAGCCTGGTCGGCGACCTCCGGGACCACAGAGCGCCTTGCCGAATCCATGCTTTGTGGAGTCCTCAACCTGGGACGAGCCGCCCGGTGCGGGGCGGAAACGGCTCAGATCACCAGCACGCGCCGCCCGCGCGCATGACCGGCCTGGCTGTCGATGTGCGCCTTCGCGGCCTCGGCGAGCGGGTACGACCGTTCGACCGGAATGTGCAGCCGGCCCCGCGAGATGAGGCCGACGGCTTCGGCGAGCGCATCCGGCACGCTCCCCGCCACGCCGGAGAAGCGCACACCGGACTCCGGCGCGCCGAGGTCAGCGATGGTGATCACCTTGCGCGGGTCGCCGGTCAGTTCGACGAGCTCGCGGATCACGCCCGAGCCGGCCAGGTCGAGGGCCGCGTCCACCCGGCCGAGCTGCCGTACGCGCTCGGGCCACCCCTCTCCGTACGTGGTGGCGTGGGCGCCCAGGCTGCGTAGATAGTCCTGGTTCGCGGCCCCGGCCGTACCGATCACCGAGATGCCGCGGTCGCGGGCGATCTGCAGCACCGCCGACCCGACGCCCCCGGAGGCACCGCAGACCAGCAGCGTCTGGCCGGGCCGCACCCCGGACTCGCGGAGGATGCGCAGCGCGGTCTCGACCACGGAGGGGTACCCGGCCGCCTCCTCGAACGTCAGACCTTCCGGCATGCGGGCCCAGGCGGACATCACGGCGTACTCGGCATAGGTGTCGAAACCCTCGCCGAACACGTGGTCGCCGGCCTTGACGTCTTCGACGCCCTCGCCCACCTCGTCCACCACCCCGGCGGCGTCCAGCCCGACACCGGCGGGCAACTCGATCGGATGGGCCTTCAGCATCTGACCTTCACGGACCCTCCAATCGACGGGGTTCACGCCCGCCGCCCGTACGGCGATGCGGACCTGACCGGGACCCACGTGGGGTTCCTCGGCGTCGATGAGGCGCAGGACCTCCGGGCCGCCGAACTCGGCGAAGCTCACTTTCTTCATGCGGCCGACCGTAGCACTAACCGTTAGGGTTTTGAAATCGCTCTACTTTTGTAGCTGATAGCATCAGCGCATGACCGTCCCGTCCGGGCGCAGGGAGCGCAAGAAGGCCGCGACCCGCCAGAAGATCGCCGACACCGCCCTGCGGCTCTTCCTCGATCGCGGCTACGACGCGGTGGGCCTGCGCGACGTGGCCGCCGAGGCCGACGTGGCGGTGACCACGATCTTCGCCCACTTCGCCGCGAAGGAAGCCCTGGTGTTCGAGCAGGACGACACGTTCGAACACCGCCTCACTCGGGCCGTCACCGACCGGCCGCCGCACGAGCCGCTCATCCCCGCGCTGCGCCGCGAGCTCCACGCCATGGTGCGCCACTGCACGGCGGACGGCGCCGCCCCGACCTGGCGCATGATCGACCAGTCACCCGCTCTGCGCGACTACGAGGAGTCCATGAAGCGGCGTCACGCACAGGCCCTGGCGACCGCCATCGCCGCCGACCTCGGCCTGCCATCGGCCACCACGGCCTGCCGGACGATCGCCAGGTTCGTGATCGACGCTCATTCGCTGGCCCGCCAGGCGGCCGATCCCGAGGCCGCGGTGGACGAGATCTTCGAGATGATCGAGGCGGCCTGGGCGGCCACGGGCCTGTCCCGCAGTGACCTCGGGCGGGCGGCGGCGGGTCAGCGTTGAGCTGTCGCCGCCGATCCACCCCATGCGGTCTGGAAGGCGTCGCGGGGGCTCAGCCTCGCCCGCCGGTCCGTGCCGGGGATTCCCGCGTGCGACACCCGTTCACCGGCCCCCGGAGCATCGACCAGCCCAGGACGACGACCGCCACGAGCAGGAGGCCCGCGGCGACGGGGCGGGTGGCGAAGATGGCGACGCTGCCGTCCGACATGATCAGGGACTGGCGGAACGAGCGTTCCATGATGGGGCCCAGGATGAAGGCCAGCACCAGCGGCCCCGGCGGAAAGCCGGTCTTCCGCATCAGATAGCCGGCCACCGCCGAGCCGAGCACGACCCACATGTCGAAGGGTTGTTGTTGACGCTGTAGACGCCGAGGACCCCGACGGCGGGATACAGCCGACGTGGTCGGCGGCAAGCTGATCGACACGATCGAGGCGGCGCTCCAGGACGGCGACGCCGACGAGGCTGTCAGTCCGTTCTACTCCCGGGTGACAAGGCCGTCTCATGGGCGGAGGACCCGGAGGATCACCTGATCATGGAGCAGCCGCTCAGCTTCACGAACCACCGGGCCGACGTGATCGCTAGGGTGATCGACCCCCATACGCAGGTGAAGGACGTCGACGAGTTGCAAGAATTGATCCTGCAGGCGTTCGAGGCCGAGAGCGTCCTCCGCGACGAACCCCACCGCCACACCAACCTGCAACCCTCCATCTGAGCGCCATCGTCTTCGCCCGCAGATACTGGTCGACCTGCTGCAGCCGCGCCCGCGTCAGAGCGGGGGTGAGGCTGGGTTTGGGGCCGCGGGCGGGTTGGTCCTGTTCGCCCCACAGCAGCGCGATGTCCGTCGGCAGATCCCGCCAGCGGCCTGCCCTCACCGCCCTGCCGGCGGCAGGCGCCCCCGTCCACGAAGACCCCGCGGTCGGCGACGACCCCGGCACCAACTGATGGTCTCCGTCCTGGTAGCCGTCCTGAAGTTTCAGCGCGACATGATCGGCGAGAACACCCGCGAAGGACGTCGTACATCACGGGCGCGGTGCTGGGCGCCCACGGCGGCTACAACACCTGACTTGACTAAATAGTAGTCAGCCATCTAAGCTGACTACTAAATCATGAAGCTAGGAGAGATGCGTGAGAGTATTTCTGGCCGGTGCGTCCGGCGTGATCGGGCAGCAGCTGATTCCCCGCCTCGTCGAAAAAGGGCACGTGGTCGGCGGCATGACCCGCTCGCCCGGCAAGACCGACCTGCTGACCCGGCTCGGCGCCGAGCCGATCCTGTGCGACGTCTTCGACCGCGACGCGTTGATCAAGGCGGTTCGCGACTTCGCCCCGGACGTCATCCTGAACGAGCTGACCGACCTGCCCGACGAGGTGGAGAAGATCGGTGAGCACGGGGAGCTGAACGCGCGCATCCGTACCGAAGGCAACCAGAACCTCATCGACGCAGCCAGGCAGAGCGGATCGCCCAAGATCCTCGCCCAGACGGTCGCCTGGCGGCTGCAGGACGGCCCTGACGCCGACGCCGTCGTCGAGTTGGAACGTTCCGTTCTGGCCGAGGGCGGCGTCGTGCTCAGCTACGGGCAGTTCTACGGGCCCGGCACCTACAACGAACAGCAGATCCCCGCCGAGCCTCGCGTTCGGATCGACCGCGCCGCTGACCGTACTGTGGAACTGCTCGACGCGCCGTCAGGCGTCGTCGTCATCACCGACCAGCCCGCGTAGGATTCAGGGGACGTCATGCCGCTCTCGTTCGAAGGTGTTCTGGCCGATCGGAGTACGTGGCGGCTGGACAACTGCTCGATCGGCAGGTCGATGGAGGCCATCGGCACGCGCTCCTCGATGCTGGTCCTGCGCGAGGCCTTCTACGGCACGACCCGGTTCGACGACTTCGTCCGGCGGACGAAGATCGGCGACGCCATCGTCGCGGCGCGGCTCAAGGACCTGACCGACATCGGTCTGTTCACCAAGCAGCCCTACCGGGAGCCGGGCAAGCGGACCCGCTACGAATACCTGCTGACGGAGAAGGGCAGGGACCTGTTCCCTGCCGTGTTCGCGCTCATGCAGTGGGGCAACAAGCACCTGCAGGGCGAGGACGGCGGACCGCTGCGTCTCGTGGAACAGGGCACCGGCGAGCCCGTCGTGATCGGCGCGCGCACCGCGTCCGGCAGGGATGTCGACCTCGAAGACCTCGCCATCGTGGCGCACGGCGACTGGGCCGGCCCGCAGAGCGACTGACCGTTCAACGGCCCTGGTCCGCCCAAGCCCGTTGACCCAACCTGGTCCACCTAGGCCACCACCACTTTCTCGCAGACCACCGCATCCATGCGCGCGTGGTCTCTTCAGGGACCCGTTTCGTCATCTCAAGTAACCACCGGGAAGCACGCGACCCGCCGCCGGCGCACTCTCCCCGCCGGGCTCGCCCTGACGGGCGCGGCGCTCGCGTTCACCGGCCTCTACCTCGCGGCAGGCGCGCTGACGCCGCTGCTCGTGCTCTACAGGCAACAGTGGGACTTCCCACCGTCGCTCCTCACCCTGGCCTTCGCCGTGTACGCGATCGGCTTTCTGGCCGCCGTCCTCACGCTGGGCTCGCTCTCCGACCACGTCGGCCGGAGCCCGGTCCTGGTCGGCGCCCTGGTCGTCCAGCTCGTGTCGAACGTCCTGTTCCTCGTCGCCTCCGACATCGGATGGGTGATCGCCGGCCGCATCGTGCAGGGCGTCTCCAGCGGCGCCGCGACGGCCGCCTTCACCGCGGTGCTCGTAGAACTCGCCCCTGCGGGAAAGAAGCGCCTGGGCACGATCCTCGGCAGCGCCGGCCTGACCGGCGGCCTCGGGGCCGGATCCTTGCTGGCCGGCCTCGCGATCCAGCTCACGCCCACAGCGAACGTCATCACCTTCACCGTCCTCATCGTCCTGACCGTTCTCGGGACCGTCGCCGTCGCCCTGTCGCCCGAGACCATGACCCGCACCCCCGGCGCGCTCCGCTCGATGGTCCCGCGTGTGTCGCTTCCGCCCGCCGCCAGGAAGGAGTTCGCCGCCGCCGCACCCGTGGTCGCCGCGGTCTGGATGCTCGCCGGCCTGTCCTGAGGGCTGGCGCCGAACATGGTCCGCAGCGTCTTCCACCTGGACAGCGGCCTGCTGAACGGCTTGACCGGGTTCATCGCGCCCGCGGTCTCGACCGTCGTCGGACTGTCGTTCGCCCGGATCGACCCGCGGCGGGCGATGACCGTCGGCATCTACGCGTCCGTCGCCGGGGCCGTCGGCATCATCGGCGGGGTGTTCGCCGGAAACCTGACCGTCATGATCATCGGACAGGCCGTGGCCGGGGTCGGCTTCGGGGCGTCCTTCTCCGCGGCTCTGCGCCTGATCTTTCCCCTCGCGGCGGCGCACCAGCGGGCAGGCGTCGTCGCCGGGATCTACGTCGTCTCCTACGTCGCCTTCGGCGTGCCCATCGTCATCGAGAGCCAACTCGTCGGCCCGCTCGGCGAGATCCCCGCCGTCGTCTGCTACACGGCCCTGACCGTCCTGCCGGCGCTCATCAGCCTCTTCGCCCAGACCCGCATGAGACGCGGCGCCTGAGCCAAGGGCTCAGCTTGTGCTGACGGAGGGGACCACGTCCGCGAACCGAATGGACCCGACGGGGCTCAGCCTTCACATCCATGCATGGTGCATCACCGTCATGAAGGAACGGAAACCGCAGGCCGGTGCGGTCGAACACCTCCAGCGACAGCTCGGGAAAGTCAGCCGGGGCAGCATGCCATCGATCAGCGCGCGCAGCTCCTTGGCTCCACAGCAGCCTGTTCCTGTGCCGCGTCCCAGCACCTGTTCCCGAGGCTCCGCACCCACCGCACGTTCCCGCAGTTCCGCGACCATCGCACCTTCGCGTGGCCACCTCTCCGGCCTTCATTCCTGCGGCACGACAGCCTGTTCCCTGTGCCGCGCCTCCAGCTCCTGTTCCCCCGGCTCCGCACCAACCGCACGTTCGCGCCGCGCCTCACCCAGCGCTCGTTCGCGCAGCTCCGCGGCCACCGCTCGTTCGCGCAGTTGTGCCGCCTCCGCGCGTGCCGCGTCCAGCTCCGCTCGCAGGTCCTCCAGGCGGATCCGTTCCAGCCGCAGTTCGCTCTGGAAGCGATCGCGCTCCTTCGCCGCCGCGTCGGCCCTGGCTCGTTCCTTGGAGACCAGCTTTCGTTCCCGTGACAGGGCCGCCACCCCGTCGGTCTCCGCAGCCGCCGCCTTGGCTGCCAGCCGTTCGGCCTCGGCCTGTGCCTGGGTCGCGTCCCTGAGCGCCATCGCGCGGTCGCGGTCCGCCTCGGCGGCGGCCCGTTCCGCCGCGACGGCTCGCGCCACGGCGCGCTCGCGCTCCTGCGCCGCCACCTCCTCCCGGGCCTTCGCGCCGACCGCCTCGCGTTCGGCGCGCTCACGCTCTCGGACGGCGGCCGCCGTGTCCTGCCGGGCGCGATCACGTTCCTCCCGCGCCAGCTCGGCCGTCTGCTGAGCCTGTACGGCCTCGGCCCGCGCGTCCTCCGCCTGCTTGACGGCCAGCCTGGCCCGCTCGGCCAGCTCCTGCGTCGTCTGGTCCTTGGCCTGCTCGGTCATGTCGACCTGACGGGCGGCATCCTCGGCTCTGCGCTCGGCCAGCTCGGCCCGCCGTTTGGCCTGCTCGACCGTCTGCAACGCCTGCCGCTCAGTGCTGGCGGCCTCGCGCAGGGCGGCCAGGGCCTGCTCCCGTGCTCTTTCCGCATCGGCCAGCGCGGTCTCGCGTTCGCTCTCGGCCTCCTCCAGGCGCTGCCGCATCTCGGCGGTCTGCCTCCTGGCGTGCTCGGCGGCCTCCCGCGCCAGCCGTACCTGCTCGAACGCCTGCTCCCGCTCGGTACGGGCGATGGCCACCCGGGTGTGCGCCTCGGCCTGGACGGCGCTGATCTTGGCCTCGACCCCGGCGGGGCTGAGCTCCTCGGCCAGCGCCCGTGCGAGCGGTTCGAGGGTGGCGGCCAGCCCGACCTCCATCCGGTCGTACAACTGCTCGGCCCTGGCCAGCGCTCCCTCCAGTCCGGGGGTGGCCCGTCGCAGCTCCCGCTCGCGCTTGGCGGCGGCCTGGCAGTCCTTGTCGGGACAGTACGCCTTCGGCCGGCCCCGGCCGCGGCGCTGCTCGATCGGCGCGCCACAGTGCTTACACGGCGTCACGAAGCTGGTGTCTTCGGTCACGAACCGGAGTCTAGCAATTATCAATTTCTGGAAAATAAAAATAAAAAATCAGAGTGTGTCGAAGCCGCGCAGCATGGCCTCAAGCGCGAAGTCGAAGCGAGGGTCGGAGTCGGAGGACCGCCGCACCCGGGTGGCCTGCGCGAGAAGCGGGGTCTCTTGCAACTCCTCCTCGGGGATCGGCTGTATCCCTCGGGACGGCGATCGCCCGTCCCCGCCGCCGGACAGGATGGCGACGTGGCCGACGACGAAACCCGTCACGGCGTACAACATGTCGAGCGCTCGCTCCGGCGGCAGGCCGGCGGCCTGCAGGGTGTGGAGGGCGTCCTCCATCAGGCGGTGGTTCTGCGGCGTGATCGCGGGGCGGCTCACCACCAGGGAGATGACGTTCGGGTGGGCGAGCAGGAGGCGCAGCAGTGCGCGGGCGTACTCACGCAGCCCCTCCTGCCATGAGCCCGCTTCGGCGAGCGGCGGCGCGGCCTGCGTGAAAATCTGCTCGACCAGGCCGTCGAGCAGGGCGTCCTTGTTCGCGACGTGCTGGTAGAGGGACATGGCCTCGACCCCCAGCTCCTGACCGATGCGCCGCATGGACAACGCCTTCAGCCCGTCACGGTCGGCCAGCGCCAGGGCCGCCTCAAGGATGGCCTGACGGGTCAGCCCGGCGTTCTGGCCGCGAGTGCGGTTCGGGGACATGGTGGCCTACCTCACATAGACGATTCTTACGTCGTAAGTATAGTGGGGGCATGAGAAACATACGGTGTAAGAATCGAGCTCGGCGAGTAACAGCCGGGCCGGTTCTCGTCACAGCCGTGGCCGCTCGTCTTACGGAAGGACTCCTGTCATGACCATCCAGACCACCAGAACCGGCACGCGGGGAGCTCTCGCGACCCTGTACGCCGGCGCCGCCCTCACGGTGCTCGCCACCCTCTTCGTCTTCGTCGACCGGGCGGGCCTGGCCGATCACATCAGGGCCGGTTACCCCGCCTACCAGCCGGCGGAGATCGACGGCGCTGTCATGGCGTACACCTTGATCCTGGCCGTCATCGGGGCGCTGGGGCTGCTCGGCTGGCTGGGCAGCGCCTGGCTGGTCCGCCTCGGCAAGGGGTCGGCCCGCTGGGTGGCGAGCGGCCTGCTGTTGATCGCCGCCTGCGTCGCGCTCACCGGCCTGACCGTGCAGGACACCAGTGGCGACGTCGGGCTCGCGCCGCTGCTCGGCTGGCTGCAGGTCCTCCCCTGCCTCGCCGGGCTCGCGGCGGTCGTCCTGCTGTGGAGGAGGCGGGGGTGAGCGTCGGGCAGCTTGCCCGTGCCGTCGTTCAGGGCATCGCGGCGGTCAAGCGCTGGATGTATCGGCACGGGCGGCCCAACGTCGTCATGCGGTACGCGAACCGGCTCGACGCGCTGGTGTACGGGTCACGGTGGCTGTTGCCGCGCCGGAGCGCCGTCCTGAAGGTGCCCGGCCGCCGCACCGGGCGCCGCACCTCGATTCCGATCGTGGTCACCGAACATCGAGGCGCCGGCTACCTCGTGTCGATGCTCGGGCCGGACGCGAACTGGGTGCGGAACGTACGGGCGGCGGACGGGCAGGCCACGCTGTACCGCCGGGGTCGTGAGATCCCGATCGTGCTGAAGGAGGTCCCGCCCGAGGAGCGCGCCGATATCCTGCGCCGCTACGCCGCCCTCGCCCCCGCGGCCAGACCCCACCTCGGGCTCGGCCCTGCGGCACCGCTGGAACGGTTCCAGCAGATCGCGCCCGGCCATCCCGTGTTCCTGATCGTCGCCCGGTGACCCTCCCGGGAAGGGGTCAGGAACGGTATCCGCGCTGGTGACGGGGATCGAGCAGTATGCGAACGAAAAGTCGCGGTAGCGGGCCGGGCGGAAGCAGCCTGGCGTGAGTTCTGGATTCGTCTGGACGAGGAGGACGCCGTCAGCCCTCGCGTTCCGCTGATCGTGTTTCCAGGGGTGAGGAGTCCCGACAGACACGGACCAGCCACTCGATGGTGTCCGGTTCGTCGCTAGCCGCCGTTCTCATGACCTCGCGCAGAACCGCGTTTCGCACCACGGCTGTCGCGCTGGTGCCGCAGCTTCGGACCGAGTTGGGGGTGGGCACCCCCGCCGATCGTGCTCCGGCCGATCCCGCGTGGCAAGCCCCGATCGAGGTGGCCGTCAACGATGACGAGTCAAGCCGACCCGGAACGGCGCACCATCGCCGAGGCTGGTGGCAGGCCGGAAGGTCCTGGTGCGGGACGGTCTGCCGTCGGCGCCGTTCTTAGAGGAACAGGAAGCCCAGCGCCAGGGCGGCGATCACGGTGCCCAGCGCGACGGCCACGCCGATCTCCCTGGAGCGGGCGCGGTCCTCGCGGCGGATCCAGGCCAGGTAGTAGGCGGTGGCCGGCAGGGAGACCACGGCCGCGGTGACGGCTCCGGGTGAGTACTCCCCCAGGATGATCCGGGTGCTGAGGTGGAACAGGGCGTTGACGGCGAACGGCCACTGGAACGCGGTGGCCAGTACCACCCAGACGCCGACCCGGCCTGCTGTCGTGGCCCGCCAGGAGGCCGGCAGGAGCAGCAGCATCAGCGGGATGTGGCAGGCGGCGAACATGCCGGTGGTCTCGGGGCCGAAGTGGCGGCCGGCTCAGGCGGCGAACCCCTCCAGCGTGTGCAGCACGTACACGGCGAAGGGCAGCGGGAACGGCCAGGTGCCGGGTGCGGCCGGCCCGGTCCGGACGGAAGCGGAACCGGTGAGGGGAATGCCATGGGTGATTCTCCGAAGAAGCGGATCGTCGCCGGGGGATGGTAGGGGCTCACCAGTTCAGTTCGTCGCAGCCGCGGTGATCGGCCGGCTCGACCTGCAGGGTGGCGTGGGCGACGCCGTGCCGGTGGCGCAGCAGGTCGCGGGCCTGGTCCAGGACGGCGTGGTGGGCGCCGGCGTCGGCGGTGACCAGGTGGGCGGTGGCCACGTTCATGCCGGAGGTGAGCGTCCACAGGTGCAGATCGTGCACGTCGTGCACGTCGTCGATGGCGGCCAGGTCGGCGGCGACCGCGGCGGCGTCGATGCCCTCGGGCACGTGCTGACCCAGTACGGCGAAGACCTGCCGGCCGAGGGAGATCGCCCGGCCGGCGACGAACGCGCCGATCGCCAGGGCGACCGCCGTGTCCCAGAAAAGCTGCCCGGTGGCGGCCACCAGAACGCCGGCCACGATGACGCCGGCCGAGCCTGCGGTGTCGGCCACGACCTCCAGGTAGGCGCCCTTGACGTTGAGGCTCTCGCTCGCGCCGGAGCGCAGCAGGAGCAGCGCGACCACATTGACGGCCAGGCCCAGGGCGCCGACGATCAGCATCGGCCCGGCGGACACCTCCGCCGGCTCGCCGATGCGGCCGATCGCCTCGGCCACGACGTAGCCGGCGACGCCCAGCATCAGCACGACGGCCAGCAGTGAGGCGAAGATCTCGGCCCGGTACGAGCCGTAACTGCGCCGCCCGGTGGTGTCGGGGCGAGTGGCGATCCTGGTGGCGACCAGCGCGGCGCCGAGCGTGACCACGTCCGCGGCCATGTGCCCGGCGTCGGAAAGCAGCGCCAGCGAGCCCGACAGCAGCCCGAAGATCAACTCGACTACGAAGAAGCCGCCGATCAGGGTGAACGAGACCGCCAGCCGCCACCGGTGCTTGCCCGCCGCGTGCCCATGCCCGTGTCCAGCACCCATCAGGTGGTCCCCTCACGTTCGGGGTGCAGGGCGTCGGTGTGCTCGGTGTGGGCCAGCGCGAGGTCGAGCAGCATGCGGACGTGCGGGTCCTCCAGCCGGTAGTAGGCCATCCGGCCGGCGCGGCGCGCGGCCACGATGCGGTGCGCGCGCAGCAGGCGCAGCGCGTGGGAGACGGCCGACTCGCTCTGGCCGGTCACCGCGGCGAGGTCGCACACGCACAGCTCGCCGTCCAGCAGGGCGACCAGCAGCCGCAGCCGGTTGGGGTCGGCCAGCAGACCGAAGACGTCGGCCGTGTCGGTCAGGTCCTCGGCCGGCGGCATCCGCTCGTGCACGGCGGCGACCCGGTCGGCGTCGACCACCTTGACGGTGCAGCCGTCCAACGCCAACACTCTCTCATCTGAAGAGCTGTTCATATGAGCAAGATAGGGGGTCACCGGGCCGGACTGTCAAGAGCTGATCACGCTCACCCCTGCCGCAGGCTCCTCATCGCGCGGTCGCCGGGGGCGGAGGGCGGCGGCTGATCGCGCGCAACGCCTCGGTCAGCCGGTCCACGTCGTCGGCGGAGGTGAACAGGGCCGGCGTGACGCGCACGGCGCCGCCGCCGGTCATGCCGGTGCGGGCGACGGTGAAGATGCGGTGGCGGCTCATGAGCTGCTCGGCGATGGCGACACTGTCGGCTTAGCCGGCGCGGCCGGACAGCCGGAAGGCGGTGATGGCGCCGTAGGCGTCACGCTCGTCGGTCGTGAGGATCCGCACGTCGCCGAGCTCACGCGCGCGGGCGACCGGCTGATCGGCACCTACTACGGCCTGTACATGCTGTCCGGCGTCGGGATCCTGCTCGGCAACCTGTTGTCCGGCGCCATGCTCGACGCGGCCCGCGTCTCCGACTGGAGCGCTCTTCCCTGGTTGCTGCCGGCCGCATCCGGGCTGGTCTCCGCGGGCGCTGTCCAGCGCCTCCCGGCACCGCCGGCTCTCTCCCGCGAGCCGGCCGGCCTGACACGCGGAACTCGGCCTCAGCGCTATGGCCGGTCGTAGCGGAGGAGGTCGCCTGGTTGGCAGTCGAGGGCGTCGCACAGGCGCATGAGGGTGGAGAAACGGATGGCCCTGGCGTGGCCGTTCTTCAGGATCGACAGGTTGACGACGGTGATCTGGACCCGATTCGACAGCTCGGTGAGCGTCATGTCGCGCTCTTTGAGCAGTTCATCCAGTCTTACGCGGATGGTCGGATCGGTCATCAAATGGTCGCCTCGGTCTCTTCGAGCAGTGCCAGGCCGCGCCGTACGATCTCCGACACGGCCAGCATCGCCACGCCCGCCACGACTCCGGCCAGCACCTCGCCCGGCGGGGCGTAGAACGGGTAGCTCCTGCTCAGCAGCATGGAGGCCAGCATCCGCTCGGCCACCACGCCGAGTAGGCCGGTGGCGAGCGAGCCGATGATCAGGATCCAGCCGAGGCGGCGCAGGTGCGCGGCGGTGACGGCGGAGAACAGCGCCCTGTCGCCTGCGCTCGCCCGGCTCAGCGCGCGGACGACGGTGAACAGGGCGAGCAGGGTGGTCACGACGCCCGGCGCCCAGAGAAGCAGGAAGAGCAGGCCGACCAGCGGCGCGGGCCCTGAGGGAAGGACCGTCACATCGGCGGACGCGCTCTTGATCACGGCGTCTGGGGCCGCCATGCCCGTGATCGGCACGTCGAAGACCCGCAGGGGCACGCCGGTGCCGTTCGTGGTGCCGACGAAAGCGATCACGACGGTGGAGAACAGCATGGATAAGGCGCCGAAGCAGGACACGATCAGGAAGAAGGTCAGCAGGATCTGGAGTCGGGTGAGCCATTTCGTGGACATAACGATAATCGTAAATAACGGTATTCGTTATGTACAGGGGTCGTCGCTCCGTCGGTCTTGCCCTCAAGGAGCGGCGATCGGTGGCTGCGCGATCGGTGGCTGAGCGAGCGCGGCTGAGGTCGGCGGTCCTACTGGTGCTCGTGCTGTCGGATATGGTGATGGGTATGGGTTGCTGCGCCGCGATGAACATCCGCGCCGCCGCTTAGCGGCGGTATCGCGGTCGTCGTAGACCGTACCCTCAGAGCCCCTGCCCCACCGGGGCCGGTGTCGGGGCATACCGCCGAATCAGTGTCCTGCCGGCAGCCCCATCGTGTGTCTCACTGTTGCTGCCGGGCCGTCCTGCGTGATCCCAGGAGCACATTGATGTCGCGGCAGTTCCATCCAGCAGAGCAAGGTCCGGTCTCGCGCGCGTCCGAGGCGTTTCTCACCGGCGACGGCCCCGGCTTCGCCGGTGATGCCGGCCAGTCGGCAGCGGCCGGTACGAAGACGGAGCGTGACGTGCGGCCCGGGCGCCCTCAGTTGTTTCTGATGGTCGGGCTTCCCGGAGCCGGCAAGACCACCCGGGCCGAAGAGCTCGCCACGGCGCACCACGCGCTGCGGCTGACCCCGGACGAGTGGATGATCTCCCTGTTCGACGGGTCCCAGCCGGACGGCAAGCGCGACCTCCTGGAGGGCCGGCTCATCGCACTGGCCCTGCGGGTGCTGCGACTGGGTACGAACGTCGTGCTCGACTTCGGGCTCTGGAGCCGCGACGAACGCTCGGCGCTGCGCCGGTTGGGGACGACGGCCGGGGCCGACTGCCATGTCGTCTATCTGCCCATCGACATTGACGCCCAGCTCATCCGGATCGCGCACCGCCAGGCGACCGCGCCGCACACGACGTTTCCGATGAGCGAGGCGGACGTCGCCGATTGGCGTGAGCGGTTCGAGGTGCCCGATGCCGCCGAACTCGGTGGCGGCGACATCCCCGGCCCGCCACCGGGGTGGCCGGGCTGGCCGGAGTGGGCTGTGGAGCGGTGGCCTTCGCTCACGCGCGGCGATGCCACCGAGACGCGGGGCCGATAGCGGTGGGCGCCCGGCTGACGGATTCGCCGGACACCGGCACGTACGTGGTTCGGTCGTTCTCGGCCACGCTGGGCTCCACCTCCCGGGCGGTGAGCGCGAACGACCGGATCAGGTCGGTTTCGGTGGCGGTACGCCACAGCAGGGCCCATCGTGCCGGCGGCGCGTCGTGGACAGGTACGTAGGCGATGTCGGGCCGGGAGTGGTACCGGCCGGCGTGCGAGTGCACGAGCGCGACGGCCTCGCCGTTGGACAGGATCGGGAGCAGTTCGCTCTCGGCGGTGACGGCCGGCCCGATGCGGATCGGCCGCCCGCTGGGGGTGTGGCTGGGGACGAGGGCTTCGCGCCAGTAGTCGGGTTTTGCCCCGCCGATGACGACTTCGCCGGCCAGGTCCTCGTACGAGACGGTCTTCTGGCCGGCCAGCCGGTGACCGGCGCCGACGGCGAGGACGACGGGCTCGATGCGGACGACCGGACCCACCGTGAGGTCGGCCTCCCTGACCGGCAGCCAGGCGATCTGGACGTCGACCTCCCCGTCGCGCAGCGGCCCGAACGGGTCGCCGAAGCCGACGTAGCGGATCTGCGCCTCGCACGCCGGATGCCGGGCGTGGAAGCCGTCGAGCAGCGGCCGGAAATCCTGCACGTTGCTGGACAGCATGCCCAGGCGCAGCACCTCGGTCTTGCCGCCGGCCGCGCGGATGGCGCGTTCGAAGCCTTCGTGCAGGCCGCGGTACATCGGCCGCAGGTCCTCGACCAGCTGCCTGCCGATCGGCGTCAGCGTCACGGCCCTGTTGTTGCGTTCGAACAGGGCGGCGCCGATACGCCGCTCCTGCTTCTTGATCGACTGACTGACGCGGGCGGGGGTCACGTGCAACCGCTCGGCGGTCCGGCCGAAGTGCAACTCCTCGGCCAGGGTCAGGAAGATCTCGATGTCCCGCAACTCCACGTGCGCTCTTTCGTCGTTAAGCGAGAGGTTAAGGCACGTTACCGGACCTGGCGTTGTCGCCGGTGCCGGCCCGCGGCCAGGCTGGTGGGCGTCCGGAAAATCACCGTCGGCCGGCGGTGCTCACCGATGGGCGGCCGGCGGTGCCGTCACGGAAGTTGAATTCCCGAGGAGACAGCGAATACAGATGAACGTGCACGTCAGTTCCGACCAGCTCGGCATCAGGGATATCGAGCAGCCGAAGAGGCGCGGAATACGATTCACGCTCAATGGCGTGCTGTGGGTGCTGCAAGCGTTGTTCGGTTTCTTCTTCGCCGGCAGCGGTTTCGGCAAGGTGCTCATGTACGACGCCGCCCTGTACGCGGCCGCGCCCCAAGCCGTCGCCTGGTACGCCGCCGTGTCGCAGCCCCTGATCGTCTTCATCGGGATCTGCGAGGTGTCGGGCGGCGTCGGCCTGCTCCTGCCGGCGATGACGAAGGTGAAGCCGGTGCTGACGCCCCTCGCCGCCGCCGGCCTGGCGCTGACGATGATCCTCGCGGCGGCCTTTCACATCGTGCGCGGCGAGTACGCGTTGGTGCCCGCCAATCTCGTCCTGGGAGGCGCGACGGCCTTCATCACGGCCGGACGTTGGAAGCTGCGGCCTGTCGCACCTGGGAGCGTCAGCACCGCTCGCATGGTCGGGTCGTTCGCGGTCCTCATCGGAATCGTCCTGCTGAGATTCCTTCCGACCTGGTACACGATGACCAGCGGGCAATTCTGAGCCCTCAGCCCAGCTCGCCGTGAGCGTGTCCGGTCATCAGCAGCAGCGCCCGGGTAGTCAGGCGTGGTCCGCGGTGTGCCGCTCCCACCGCAGCACCAGCCCGCGCCCCGTGGCGGCGGGCCCGCGAGCCTCGTCCCGCTCAGAGGAAGACCAGAGGAAGACCTGAAGGGATCCGTAAGCCGGAGCCGCGAGACTACAGGCACACCAACGCGGCAGGGCCGGACGGCCCCGCCCCTCACTTGGAGCGACAGCATGAGGAAGATCGCGGCAAGCCTGTTCATCTCGCTCGACGGCGTCGTCGAGGACCCCGCGGACTGGCACTTCCCGTACTTCAACGACGAGATGGGCGCCGCCGTGACGGCGCAGATGGCCGACACCCTGGTCCTGGGGCGCAAGACGTACGACAGCTTCGCCGGAGCGTGGCCGGAGCGGGAGGCGGAGGGCGGCGAGGACGCCGGGTTCGCCGCGTCGCTCGGCGACGCGCGGAAGATCGTCGTGTCCCGCCAGCCGCTGGAGTTCACCTGGCGCAACTCCGAGCTGCTCCAGGGTGACCTGGTGAAGGCGGTCACGGAGCTGAAGAACGAGCCGGGCGGCCCCATCGCCGTGAGCGGGTCGGTCTCGGTGGTCCGCCAGCTGCTGGCGGCGGGGCTGGTGGACGAGCTGCACCTGCTCGTGCACCCGATCGCCGTCCGCAAGGGCGAGCGCCTGTTCGACGAGGGCACGGACTCCGTCCCGCTGCGCCTGATCAGGTCCGAGACCTTCAGCACCGGCGTGGTGTACCTGATCTACGGGCCGGCCGAGGCCACCGCCGCCGGCGAGCAGTAAGAGCGAGCGGTAAGGGCGAACGGTAAGGGCGGGCGCCTGGCCGGCCGGGCGCTCACGCACGCGGCCCCACCCCGTCGCGCAGGGCGGCGAACAACCGCTCCAGGCGTGCCCGGTGGTCGTCCGCCACGGCCGCCGGCGGCTCTCCGGCGATGAGGCGGCGCGCGGTCTCCACCATCACGCCGCCGTAGCCGGCGATGAAGAAGGCGGCGAGCAGCGGGCCGTCGCCGTCGAAGGCGGGGTCGCGTTCGAGCTCCTCCGCGAGGACCCGCTGCAGGTCGGCGGCGATCTCCCGCGCCCGGGCGATCAGCGCGGGCGAGGCCGCGACGGTCCTGAAGAAGGGGACGGATCCGTCTTTCAGCCCCGAGAGCGCATGCCGGTCGTCGACCAGGCGCAGGGTCGCCGCACGCAGGGACTCCAGTACGTCGACGCCCGCCGCTCGGTCGCGCACCGCCGAGCGCAGGAGCTCCATGGCGTCGTCCCCGCGATCGAGGAGCAGGTCCTCCTTGCGCGGGAAGTGGTTGAAGACCGTCACGCTCGACACCCCGGCCTCCCGCCCGATCTCGGCGACCGTGACGGCGTCGAAGCCGCGCTCCAGGAACAACCGGGTCGCGACCTGCGAGATCTTCGCCCGCGTCCGCGGCCCGCCGCGCTCTCCCGTTCTGGGCATCCAGCCTCACTCTCTTGTGTGACTAAATTTAGTCACCTAATCTAGTGGCGGGCCCTCACCCGCGCCACCGGCCATCGGCGTCCGCGCCCCCTCGGGCGGCATGACGCGTTCATTCAAGCAGGGCCTTCTACGTGAAGGAGATCTCAGTGCTGGAGCAGACCGCGGGTGCGCCGCGATCGTTGCGGGAGGCCTGGGTGGCCCTGGCGGGGCTGTCCGCGGTGTTCCTCTTCGAGATGCTGGACAACTCGATCCTCAACGTCGCGCTGCCCACCATCGGCCGCGAACTGCACGCCTCCACGACCGCGCTGCAGTGGGTGACGGGGGCGTACGCGGTCGTGTTCGGCGGGTCGATGCTGGTGTTCGGCGCGGTCGCCGACCGGTTCGGCCGGCGCCGGGTCATGCTCGCCGGGCTGGTCCTGCTCGGCCTGGCCGGCCTGGCCACCGTTCTCGTGCGCACGGCGGAGCAGCTCATCGCCGTACGGGTGGCGATGGGCGTCGCGGCCGCGATGACGACGCCCGGCTCGATGGCGCTGGCCTTCCGGCTGTTCGAGGAGGACGGCCTGCGCGTCCGCGCGACGACCCTCATCTCGACCGTGGGCCTGGTCGGGCTGGCGATCGGCCCGACGGCGGGCGGCCTCGTGCTCGCGGTAGCGCCCTGGCAGGCCCTGCTGCTGGTGAACGTGCCGATCGCGGTACTCGCGATCATCGGCATCCGGGCGGGTGTCACCGCGGACGACGCGGCCGGCCTGCACCGCGATCCGGTGGACGTCGCGGGGGCGGCGCTGGGCACGGCGACGGTCGTGCTCGCGCTCGTCGCGCCGACGCTCTTCGTCGACGGAGGCGCCCGGTCGTGGCCGGCGTGGACCGCCACGGCGGCGGCCGTCGCGGGAGCGGTCGCGTTCGTCCTGCGCCAGCGCGCGGCCCGGCACCCGCTCCTCGACCTCAAGCTCGTCGCGCACCCGCTGGTGTCGAGCGGCCTGGCGTTCAAGGCCGCGGCCGGGCTGGCGACCGCCGGCCTCGGGTACATGGTGACGCTGCAGTTGCAGCTCGACTGGGGGTGGACGCCCGCGCTCGCCGCCATCGGGATGTTGCCGCAGGTGGCCGTCCTCATCGCGGGCGGCGCGTTCGTCGGCGCGTTCGTCCGGCGGGCCGGGCTCGACCGGGCCGCCTGGCTCAGCGCCACGGCGGTCGTCGGCGGCCTCGCCGTCTACGCCCTGCTGGGCCGGCTCGGGTACGGCTGGGTGGCGCTCGCGCTGGTGCTCACGGCGGCCGGGATGCGCGTGGTCGGCGTCGTCGCCGGGGTCAACGTGCTCCGCGGCCTGCCGCCGGACCGGACCACGATCGGCGCGGCGCTCACCGACACGGCCGGCGAGGTCACCTCCGGCGCCGGCATCGCGGTCATCGGCACCGTCCTCGCGGCGCTGTTCACCGGCGACATCGCCGCGTCGGGGTGGAGTGCGCGGCAGAGCGCGGAGTTCGGGGAGGCGGTCACGGTGGCCGGCCTCGCGCTCACGCTGGTGGCGGCGGCGCTGGTCGGCTGGGGCATCGTCCGTACGCGACGGCTCTCGGCCTGTCGTTGAGGAAGCTGTCACCAAGCACACCCGAGCGGAGTCGACCCAGGTAGCAGGGCAATCGCGCCGTGAGACAGCGCCTGAACGGGCGGTGTGCGGCTCGGCCGCCCGCCCACGATGACCTCAGGTCCCGCAGGAGGACGGCCACCGGCTCGATCGCCTGCATCGTGGCCGCGGGCGCGATGGCGTCGACGTCGCGGAACAGCAGGGTCAGGTCTGCTCCGGGCGGCAGGGCAGGAGCGGCAGCCACAACACGAACTTCGCCCCTTTCGGCGAGTCCTCCACCCGGAGCGTGCCCTGGTGGGCGCGGGCGATGTCGCGGGAGATCGCGAGGCCGAGCCCGCTGCCTCCCGGGTCCCGGCGGCGTCCGTCGTCGAGGCGGACGAAGCGTTCGAAGACGCGCTCGCGATGGGCGGGCGGGATGCCGGGCCCGTCGTCGGCCACGGTGACGACGAGCCCGTCGCCGACCGCCTCGACGGAGATGTCGACGGTGGACTCGGCGTGTCTCTGGGCGTTGGCGACCAGGTTGTCCAGCACGCGGATGAGCTGCATCCTGGAGCCGCAGGTCTCGAGCCCGGGGGGCGCCTTGACGGTTATGGGGATGGACTGGGGCCGGGTGGTCACCTCGGCGGTGATGAGCTCGCCGATGTCGATCTTCTCCCCGGGGGCCGGATCGGCGGCGCGCAGGCGGGCGAGCAGGAGGAGGTCGTTGACGATGGCCTCCAGCCGGTCGGTGGTCGTGAGCGCCGACCTGATGGCCTGCCGGGGGTCGACGTCGTCGGGATAGCGCAGTGCCTCCTCCAGCTGGGTGCGCAACCCGGCGATGGGGGTGCGCAGCTCGTGGGAGGTCGTGGAGGCGAACTGGCGTTGCTGTTCGACCGCGTCCTCCAACTGGGAGAGGGTCTGGTTGGCGGTGCTGGCGAGCTCGCTGATCTCGTCGCCGCCGGGTGGCACGGGGACGCGCAGGCTCAGGTCGCTCACGGTGATCTCGGAGATCCGGGCTCTGATCGCCTCGACGGGGCGGAGCGTGCGCCCGACGAGTGCCCAGGTGGTCCAGGCGGCGATGCCGGTGATCAGCAGGATGCCGGAGGCGATGGAGTATTCGAGGCCGTGGGTGGCCAGGAGGTCGGGTTCCCGGACGCCGGCGTAGACGACGCCCGCGTCGGGTGCGGGGGTCAGGCGGATGGCCATGAGGATGACACAGCGGCCCCCGTCCGGGCACTCGATGTCGCGCTGGAAGCGGTCGTTCGACGGGGGTCTGAGACGGCTGAGCGGGACGGTCTTGGAAGCGAGCGCGCTGGCGTCGACGACCCGCCGCCGGGCGTCGACGATCTGGATGAGGTCGACGGGTGCGTGGGCGGGAATCCGCCGGGGGACGTAGCCGGTTCGCGCCTGCGCGCTCCATTGGCTGGCCACGCGTTCGGCGTCGTCGAAGGTGTTGGCCTGGATCCGATTGCGAATGGCGAGGTCCAGGGTCGTGCCGAACACTGCCATGATGATCAGCGAGACTCCGGCGGCGACGATGGTGTAACGCGCCCGGATGGAGCGCGGGTGTGGAAGTGGTGACACTTCGCTCCCTCCCCGTGCGGATCGCAGCATGCGGGGCCGACACGGTCGCCTTCCAGACTAAGCAGGACAAACGACGCATCAGCATGTAAAGGCAAGATAAGGGCAGTTTTCTGGATATTAATGGGCAAAATATGACTAAGACTTTCCCTGGGAAGCGCCCACTTACCTGAATCGGATCGCGCCCACTGGCCGGCCTCAAGGCATTCGCGGGTACTTGGTGGCAGCGTCCTTGACGGCAGGTCCCTCGGAGCGCCCCGCTCGACCGCGTCCTGACTTCTGAGAAGCGAAACGAGACGGTCCGTCTTGCATTCGAGTGATGTAAGGGCTATCGTCCTCTTACAACGAGACGAGACGAATCGTCTCGCACACGACCACTCGGGAGTTTCATGCGCATCGGCCCCCCTTCGTCCGACACCCGGCTCATCCTGTCCTGCGTCACCAAGCGGTATGACGACACGATCGTGCTCAACGAGGTCTCGCTCACGGTCAAGCCCGGCGAGAAGGTCGGCGTGATCGGCGACAACGGCTCCGGCAAGTCCACCCTGCTGCGCCTGCTCGCCGGACGCTGCCGGCCCGACAACGGCGTCACCGACCTCGCCACGCCCGGCGGCGTCGGCTACCTGGCCCAGACGCTGGACCTGCCCCTCACCGCGACCGCCGGCGAAGCCGTCGATCTCGCGCTGGCGGACCTGCGCGAGCTGGAACGCCGGATCAGGGACGCCGAGCTCGGCCTGGGTGACGCCACGCCGGCCGAGCTGGACGACTACGCCGGTCTGGTCGCCCGGTTCGAGGCCCGCGACGGGTACCAGGCCGACACCAGGGTCGAGATCATGCTGGACGCGCTCGGCCTGCCCGGCCTGGACCGCGCCCGTCCGCTCGGCACCCTGTCGGGCGGGCAGAGGTCCAGGCTGGCGCTGGCGGCGACCCTGGCCGCGGCGCCCGAGGTGCTGCTGCTCGACGAACCCACCAACGACCTCGACGACCGGGCCGTGGCCTGGCTGGAGCAGCACCTGCGCGCGCACCGGGGCACCCTGGTCGCGGTCACGCACGACCGGCTGTTCCTGGAGCGGGTCACCTCCGCCATCGTGGAGGTGGACGGCGACCTGCGTACCGTGCGCCGTTACGGCAACGGCTACCCCGGCTTCCTGGCGGCCAAGGCGGCGGCCAGGGCGCGCTGGGTGCGTGAGCACGAGGAGTGGCGCGCCGAGGTGACCCGCGCGGAGGGGCTGGCCGACGTGCACGCGCAACGGCTGGCCGTCATCCCGCGCAAGGCGCCGGCCGCCTTCAGCGGGGCGGGCGCCTTCCGCGCCCGGTCGCGGGCGCACGGGGCGATGAGCAGGATCCGCGGGGCTCGTGAACGGCTGCGCCGGCTCCACCTGACCCCGGTTCCGCCGCCTCCGCGACCGCTGCGCTTCGCCGCCCGCATCGCGGCCGACGTCACCCCGGGCCCCCTCGTGGAGCTGACGGAGGTACGGGTGGGCGAACGCCTGCGGGTCGAGTCGCTGCGCGTCGAACCGGGAGCCCGGCTGCTGGTCACCGGCCCGAACGGAGCGGGCAAGACCACGCTCCTGCGCGTGCTGGCCCGCGAGCTCACCCCTGACGCCGGCACGGTCCGCGGAAGGCCGCGGGTGGGGCACCTGCGTCAGGACGACGGCCTGGCGTACGGGACGGGCACGGTGCTGGAGGCGTTCGCGGCCGGGCGCCCGGGGGATCCGGACGGGCACGCCGACACGTTGCTCGCGCTCGGCCTGTTCCGCGCCGCCCAACTCGGCGCGCCCGTAGCGGCCCTCTCCCCCGGCCTGCGCCGCAGGCTCGAACTCGCCCGCGTGGTCAGCGAGCCGGCCGACCTGCTGCTCCTGGACGAACCGACCAACCACCTGTCCCCCGGCCTGATGGACGATCTGGAGCAGGCGCTGAGCGTCTACCGGGGCGCGCTCGTCATCGTCACCCACGACCGCCGCCTGCGCGCCGCCTTCGCCGGCACCCACTTGGAGCTCGACGCGGGCGAAGCGACCCGTCCGGTGACGGCCGGCCCTCTCCCCGTGTGCTGCTGACCGCTGAAGCCCGTCCACGAGGACTGACGGCCCCGGTTCAGCCCGTCGCCACCTTCCGCACCCGGGTGGTGTCGGTGTCGAGGCGGGTGCCGTCCGCGCCGGTCGGCGTGAGGCCGGGGACGGGGACGCCGTGCAGGTCGACCAGGGTGGAGTGGCTCTCCCCCGGGTCGAAGGCGTGGCGTTCCCCCCACTGCCGCAGGGTGAGGATGACCGGGAAGAGGTCGCGGCCGGCGTCGGTGAGCACGTATTCGCGCCGCCGGCCCGACGGCGCGGTGCGCTGGGCGAGCAGCCCGCTCTCGGTGAGCCTGCGCAGCCGGTCGGTGAGGATGTTGCGGGCGATGCCGGTGCGCCGCTGGAACTCGGTGAACGAGCGCGCCCCGTCCATCGCGTCGCGGACGACGAGCAGACTCCACCGGTCGCCGACGAGGTCGAGCGCCCGGGCGACGGGGCACTCGGGGTCGGTCCAGTCGCGCGCCATGAGCCCCTCCCGAATCAGTTGCGATTTGAAACCATTATGTCCTACGGTCGAAACAGTTGCAATGTGCTACTGATCGGGGTGGGAGTGCGATGGACGTGTGGCGGCGATGGCTGCTGGCGGTGGTGTGCGGTGTCGCGGTGGCGAGCGTGTACGCGGCGCAGCCAGTTCTGCAGCCGATGGGACAGGAGCTCGGCGTTCCTGCGGAGCTGACCGGGTGGATCGTGGCGACCGGCCAGATCGGTTACCTGGCCGGGCTGGTGCTGCTGGTGCCGCTCGGCGACGTGGCCGACCGGCGCCGGCTCATCGCCGCGCACCTGGCGCTCATCGCGGTGGGCCTGATCCTGACCGCGGCGGCGCCGGCCGCGTGGGTAGCGTTCGCGGGGCTCGCGGCGGCCGGGGTGTTCGCGGTCGTGGTGCAGACCACGGTGGCCTACGCGGCCTCGCTCTCGCCGCCGGCCGAACGCGGGCGGAACATCGGGGTCGTGACCTCGGGCGTCGTGGCCGGCATCCTCGGCGCGCGGGTCGTCACCGGTGCGCTCGCCGACCTCTGGGGCTGGCGGAGCGTCTACGCCGTGCTCGCGGCGCTGTCGCTCGGCCTGGCCGCCCTCGTCCTGGCCGCCCTGCCCCGGGAGGAGCGCCCCGGCCGGAGCGCCGGATACCGGCGGGCCCTCGCCGGGCTCGGCGAGCTGTTCACCCGGCGTCTCTTCCTGACCCGTGGACTCATCGCCTTCTTCCTGTTCGCGGCGTTCGGCACGTTGTGGAGTGGGCTGTCCCTGCCGCTGGCGGGCCCGCCGTGGGAGCTCAGCGAGAGCCGGATCGGGCTGCTGGGCCTCGCCGGGCTGGCCGGAGCGCTGGGCGCGGCCCGCGCGGGCCGGTGGGCGGACGCGGGGCGGGCGGGCCCGGTCACCGGTCTCGCGCTCACCCTGCTCGTCCTGTCGTGGGCGGCCATCGCGCAACTGCCTGCGGCGCTGTGGCTGCTCGTCGCCGGGATCGTGCTGCTCGACCTCGCGGTCCAGGCCGTCCACGTGAGCAACCAGCACCTGCTCACCGCCGCGCACCCGGACCGCACCAGCACCGTCATCGGCGGCTACATGATCTTCTACTCCCTCGGCTCCGCGCTGGGCGCGGCGACGACGACCGCCGTGTTCGCCGCCCACGGCTGGGCCGGCTCCAGTCTCCTCGGAGCCGGCTACGCGGCCTGCGCGCTCGCCGTCTGGATCGCCGGCCGGGCGCTACCAGCGGTCCCAGTGGACGACCTCGGTCACCGGGACCCGGCGGGCGGGCTTGAAGTCCGTGCCGATCGTCCAGGCGACGGGGACCAGCGCGCACTGGACGGTCGTCTCGTAAGGAAGGCCGAGTAGCTCGGCCGCCTCGCGTTCGTAGTTCAGGTGCGGGGTGGTCCACACGGTGCCGAGCCCGCGGCTGCGCGCCGCCAGCATGAAGCTCCACACGGCCGGCAGCGCCGAGCCCCAGATCCCGGCCTGGGTCGCCGGGTCGCCGAGCTCGGCCCGCGAGCTCACCTGGATGCACGGCACCAGGAGCACGGGCACCTGGTCGATGATGTCGACGAGGTGGCGCAGGCTGTCGGCGATGGCCGGCCAGCCGCTGCCCTCGGTGTAGTCGTGCCGGCTCGGACCGCCGTGGAACTGCGGGGCGGCGGGCCGGGCCATGCCCTCGCGCCACAGGGCGGCCAGGTCACGCCGCTGCTCGGGGTCGGTGACGAAGACGAAGTCCCAGCGCTGCCTGTTGCTTCCGCTGGGCGCCTGCTGGGCCAGGCGGGCGCAGTCGAGCAGCACCTCGCGCGGTACCGGCCTGGTCACGTCCAGCCGGCGGCGTACCGCGCGGGTGGTGGTGAGTAGTTCGTCAGGGGTGAGGTCGAGACGGCGGATCTCAGGCTGGGACATGGTCGCTCCTGGTGGGGTCGTGGCGGTCACGTTCGGGATGGACGAGCAGGGCGAACAGGACTCCGGCGACGGCGAGTACGGTGCCGCTGAGCAGGAAGGCGGTGGTGTACCCCGCCGCCGGGGTGTCCGCCCGGTCCAGCAGCCACCCGGTGATGACGGGGCTGGCAATGCCGGCGGTGACGCTCAGCCCGGAGAAGACGCCCAGGATCCCGGCGCGCTGCGCGGGCGGCACGAGTTCGGCCACGGCCGGGTTGGCGAAGGTGTTGACGGTGACGGAGACGCCGTACCCGAGCATCAGCAGCACGATCGCAGGAAGCGGGGTGTCGATCAGCGGCAGGCAGGTCAGCAGCAGCCCCGAGACGGTCAGGCAGGCTCCGCCGAGCAGGCGGCAGTTCGCCCAGTTCACCGAGCACGTGCTGGCCTGCGCGCAGGCGACCCGGTCGGACGCCGCGCTGGTCGCCTCGCACGTCGCCGCCGCGAAGCTGCCCGGCTGGCGCTGGCTGGCGGTCGAGGAGCTGCCGCAGGCCGTGATGACGACGTGGCTGGTGTGCCAGCGGCCGACGCGGGCGGTGGTGGGCGAGGTGGCCGGTGTCGTACGCTCCGTACCGGCCTGACCCCTGTTCAGCGGCGTCAGTCGCCCTTCTTGAGCCGGCTCCGCACGAGCAGCCCCACCCCTATCCAGACGAGCAGGTGCATCCCGCTGTCCCTGCTGTAGCGCCACCAGGGGATCGGCTGCTCCCCTGTCGCCAGCGAGACGGCGACCCCGAAGAGGAAGTATCCGGCCGCGGCGATCACCCCGATGATCGTCAACGTGGCGACGGGACGAGCCACCAATCGACGGCCGAGCCAGTGCCCGGCCCTGGAGATCCGCTCCCCGACGGGCACCTTCATGCTCAGGAGCCTAGCCGGGTCCCGGCGGCCCAGCCAGGCTCGGCGTCCGGGCGGGCGGCGTCCGCGAGGGCCTGGATCAGCGCGACGGTGGCGGGCGGGTCGGGCGGATCGCCGTAGGTGACGGCGTAGAGCCGGCGGGTGAAGCCGGTCAGCTCCGTCGTGTGGACGTCGGGCCGGCGGTGGGCGCGCAACGCCAGGCCCGGCAGGGTGGTGACGCCCTTGCCCGCGGCGACGAGGGCCTGCACGACCACCATGTCGTCACTGAGCGAGCCGATGCGCGGCGTGAAGCCCTCCGTCCGGCACAGGTTGACCAGCTCCTCCTGGCACCGTTCGCAGCCGCCGATCCAGGCCGAGTCGCGATGGTTGGCGATGCTGTCGCCGGGTTGCCGGCTGACCAGGTAGATCGGGTCGTGGCCGATGTGGACGAGGCGGAACCCCTCCTCCTCCACCGGCGCGTCGGCGTAGCGGAAGATGAGCGCGACGTCGATCTCGCCGGCCCGTAACAGCTGCAGCGCCTCGACCGGGTGGCGCTCGATCAGGATCAGCTCCAGCCCCGGATGCGCCTCGGCCAGGGCGACGGCCGCGGCCGGCACGATCGTGCTCAGCGGCGAGGCGTTGGCGGCCAGGCGCACCCGGCCCGCCCGCAGCCCGACCTGCGCCGCGAGCTCGATGGCCGCCGCGTCGACCCGCCCGACGATCTCGGTGGCCCGCCCGGCCAGCAGCCGCCCCTCCGGAGTCAGCCGGATGCCACGCCCCACCCGCTGGACGAGCCTGACGCCGGTGGCCGCTTCCAGGCGGGACAGGTGGTGGCTCACCGACGGCTGCGAGTAGTGCAGCTCCTTCGCCGCCTCGGTCACGGACCCGTGCCGCGCCACCGCCGCCAGAACCTTCAGATGCACCAGGTTCAGCATCCATCGAAGATATCAATGGGTCCGGCGAAAGTTTGGCATTAGACGTCATGAGTACGTCACGCCATGCTCGGGAGTGAGAGCGCCGGACGACGGCGCGGAACCCGGACGGAAAGCATGATGAGCAAGCTCAGGTGCCATATCTCGATCTCACTGGACGGATACGTGGCCGGCCCGAACCAGAGCGAGCAGAACCCGCTCGGCGTGGGCGGCGACCGGCTGCACGACTGGGTGGCCCCGCTGGCCGCCTTCCGCGAGGCCCACGGCGGGCAGGGCGGCGAGGTGACCGCCAGCTCGCGGGTCTTCGAGGAGTCGATCGCGAACCTGGGCGCCGGGCTGATGGGCCGCAACATGTTCGGCCCCATCGGCGGCGGCCCCTGGGGCGACGGGGAGTGGAAGGGCTGGTGGGGGGACGAGCCGCCGTTCCACTACCCCGTGTTCGTGCTCACCCGTCACTCGCGCGAGCCGGTGGAGATGCGCGGCGGGACCACGTACCACTTCGTCACCGACGGCATCGAGTCCGCGCTCGACCAGGCGATGAAGGCGGCGGGCGGCAAGGACGTCATGCTGTGGGGCGGCGGCGACGTCGCCCGCCAGTACCTGGCGGCGGGGCTGCTCGACGAGCTCGAACTGCACGTCGTCCCGGTCCTGCTCGGCGGCGGCTCCCGCCTGCTCGACGACCTCGGGGGCGCGGACGTACGGCTGGAGCAGATCAGAGCCGTCGAGGCGCCCGACGTCACCCACCTGAAGTACCGGATCCTGCGAGGTGCGTCAGCATGACCGACCACGCGAATCTCCTGCGGGCCTTCATCGACGACGTGGACCTCGTGGTGAGCGGCACCGACGACGAGCACGAGATCACGGCGCGGGTCGCCGAACGGCTGTCCGCGCTGCTGGCCGCCGGTTACCGGCTCCCGCCGGAGCTGACGCGCGCCTCGCCCGAGCGTCACCTGACGTACCCGCTGCACATCGCCGCCGACGGCGGCTGGTCGCTGGCGTCCGTCGTCTGGGACGTGGGCCAGCGGACCGGCGTGCACTCGCACGAGACCTGGGGCGTGGCCGGCATCTACGCGGGCGCCGAGCACGAGTTCCGCTACCTCAAGCCGACGGCGACCACCGAGGGCGTGCCGCTGACGCCGGCCGGCGAGACGCGGTGGACGCCCGGGCAGGTGACCGTCTGCTGCACCACCGACGACGACGTCCACGCCGTCGAGGCCGTCGGCACCGTGCCCACCGTCGGGATCCACGTCTACGGCGGCGACATCGCCACGATCAGACGGCGGGCGTACGACCCCGCCACCGGCGAGGTCCACTGGTTCGTGTCCGGCTGGGACAGCCCCGTGCTCCGGTGACCGGCCGCGCTACTCGGGCTGGGGTGGCAGGCGTTCGAGTTTGGTCCAGCCGGTCCAGCCGCGCTGTCTCAGCAGCTCGGTCAGGCGGCGCGCGGGCGGGACGGTGTCGAAGGCCAGCGTGTCCATCAGCGGGACGAGCGGCGGTTCGAGGTCGATGTCGTCGACGTAGTGCTCGCCCTGCTCGTCGGCCATCCGCGTGATGTAGGCGGCCAGTTCGTCGGCCAGCTCGACCAGCCATGAGTCCTCGTCGGCGCGGCCCGGTGGTCCGACCCGGTGGTCGGCGCGGCTCTTGGGCTCGGCCCGGTCTGCGGCCCGGTCTTCGGTCCGGTCTGCGGCCCGATCTGCGGCCCGGTCTTCGGTCCGGTCCAGGGACTCCGACCGGTCGAGGGCCCGGCTCAGGGTGAGGTAGAAGGCGACGAGCCGTGGGTCGGCGAGTTGCTCGTGCTTGCGCGCCATCCACTCCCTGACCCGCTCCGGCGAGCGCGCGGCCAGCGGGATCCAGCCGTCCCGCTCGGCCTGGACGATCCGCTCGTCCACCCCCAGCTCCCTGAGCCGGTCGAGATACGCGACCACCTCCGGCGGCAGCGCCAGGCCGTCCCCGGAGGAGAGCCGGGCGATGCGTTCGCGGTGCCGCTGCCGTTCCCTGATCTCGGCCCGCAGCCGCCGGTCGATGTCCGCGACGGCCGCGGCGAACTCCTCCTCGCCGGCCCGCAGCAGCTCTCGTACCCGCGCCAGTGGCACTCCCGCCTCGGCCAGGGTCCTGATCCTGATCAGCTCGACCACCGCGCTCGCGTCGTACCTGCGGTAGCCGGAGTGGTCCCGGTCCGGCTCCGGCAGCAGCCCCTTGGCGTGATAGTGCCGCACCGCGCGCACTGTCACTCCGGCGTACGTCGCCAGCTCGCCGATGGTCAGCATGTCATCAGTCTCCCGGGTGCCTCGGCGTGCTGCCGACGAGGCGGGCGATCTCCTGGGCGTGGGTGAAGACCAGCTGGTGGTCCGCTTCGAGCCAGGTCGTGGTGATGTGCGGCTGCTCCCGGACGAGCCGCTCGACGCCGGCCCGCCAGTTCCGGTTGAACCGCCGCGCGGGCCCGCCCGCGTCGTGACCGGCCATCGCGGTCGACATGATCATGCTGATGGGCCGGTCGATCTTCCGGTACCGGTCGAGGATGCCGGCCCTGATCACGTCGATCTCGACGTTCAGGTCGGCGAGCTGGGGTGCGGTGAGCAGCACCTGACGTTCGGTGCCCCGCTCCGCTTCCTGCCGCGCCGCCTGTTCCTCCCACATCGCGCGGAACTCCGGCAGGACGGCCTCGGTGACGAACGGCTCCGGCACCGGGTTCGCCCCGTCGATCAGCACCAGCCCGGCGAGGGTGCCGGGGTGCTCGGACGCGTAGTGCACGGCCAGGTCGGCGCCGAGCGAGTAGCCGACCAGCACGGGAGCGTCCGGCAGGTCGTGTTCCAGCTCGGCCATCACGGTGGTGAGGTCGCCGAGGAAGTCGCCGAAGGAGTACCGGCCGGCGGCCGAGGCGAGGCCGTGCCCGCGCAGGTCGAAGGTCACCACGTCATGGTCGCGCCGCAGCAGCCCGGTCAGCTCGCGCAGGCCCGCCTGGGTCGAGCCGAGCCCCGGGCACAGGACCAGCGGCCGCCCCCGGCCGCCGCTCGACACCGGGATGGTGACGCCGTCGTGCTGGATCGTGCGGCTCCGCACTGCTCCGGCCCGCTCTCCTCCGCTGTACGCCCGCGCGACCTCGGTCGCGTTGTTCTGCTCCGTCATGCCTCCATGCTGGGAGATTGACCCTACGTCAGGGTCAAGCGCGACCGCCCACGGCCCTACCGCAGGCTCTGCCGGTCCAGCCAGGCGGAGATCGCGGCGGCGATCTGCTCGGGCTGGTCCTCGCCGGCGTGGTGACCGGCCGGGCCGAGGTGTTCGACGTGCAGGCCGGCGATGTTGTCCTTGCACCACGCGGCGAGCTCCGGGGTCACCAGCAGGGTCGGTGAGGTGTCGAACGTCAGCAGCAGCTTGGGGACGTCCTGACTGTGGGCCAGCCAGCCGCCGTAGGCGTCGATCCTCGCGGCCACGTCGGCGGGGTCGCCGTCGACCGGGATGGAGCGGGCCCAGTTCATCAGCGGACGGCGGCTCTCCCTGGTGGGGTAGGGCGCCCGGTAAGGGGCGAGGTCTTCCTCGCTGAGCGGGTGCAGGACGCCGCCGGTGTAGGCGGTGTCGATGAGGAAGGTCGAATCCAGCATCAGGGACTCGCCCTCGGCGCCGCGCAGCTTCACGGTACGGGCGCGGGCCTGCTCGGACAGTTCGGCCGAGGCGACCGGACGGACGATCGCCTCGAAGAAGGCCAGGCCGCGCACCCGATCGGGATGCCTGGCCGCCCAGTCGAAGGCGAGCGAGCCGCCCCAGTCGTGGCCGACGAGCACCACCTCGTCCAGGCCGAGCGCGTCGAAGAACGCGTCGAGGTAGCGGGCGTGGTCGGCGAACCGGTGGTCGCCGGCCGGCTTGCCCGAGCGGCCCATGCCGATCAGGTCGGGGGCGATCAGCCGTCCCCCTCCGACCAGGGGCAGCACCTTGCGCCACATGTGCGAGGAGGAGGGGTTGCCGTGCAGGAAGACGAGGACGGGGCCGCTGCCGTGGTCCTCGTAGTACATCGTCGAGTCGAGAACGCCGATCGTGGGCATGACGGGGGCTCCTTGCGTGAGATGGGGGTCGGGCTTCGCGGAGATCAGTTCTCGCGGGTCCAGGCGGGTGTGTGATCCGCTGCTCCCTTTTCATTCGCCGAACTAACGTTAGAGTCACTAACGTTTATGCCATGAACGAATGTACATCGTTAGTCGGACTAACGCAACACCGGTAGGATCGGCGCCATGAGCAGCGGAGCCGACGCGGCGCACATGCCGCCCGACAGCGAGACGAAGACGCCGGAACGGCTGCGCCGGAGGGCCGGTCGCCTGCTGTCAGGCGTGTCCGCGCAGTCGGACCGGCTGACGAACGACGGGCTGGCCCGCGTCAACGCCCGCAAGTGGCACTACGCCGTGCTCGCCTCGTTGCAGGAGTTCGGCCCGGGCAGCCAGGCGACGCTGAGCCGGCGCACCGGCATCTACCGCAGCGACATGGTCAGCGTCCTCAACGAACTGGCCGAACGCGGCTTCGTCGAGCGGACCCTGGATCCCGACGACCGCCGCCGCAACGTCATCACGATCACCGCCCAGGGCCGCCGGCAACTCCGCCGCCTGGACAAGATCCTGGACGACCTGCAGGACGAACTGCTCTCTCCCCTGTCACCCACCGAACGCGACCAGTTCGTGGGACTGCTCACCCGCCTGCTGGACCACCACACTCAGCGGGCGCCCCATCCCCCAGCCTCGCGGCCCTGAAGAGCGTTCATGGCGCGTTCGATCCGATCGTCGGGGTACGGCGTCGTCCTGCTGGTGCCGTACAGGTCCCAGTAGAAGTCGTTCACGAGCGCGGCCACGGGCGCGTACCGGCTGATCGTCCCGGCCAGGCTGGGCGGAGCGCCGGTGGGCTGTGCGCCGGCCGCGCAGGCGCGCACGAACGCGTTGCGCTCCGGCGGCGCCGTCACCCCGCAGAAGGCGGTGACGAGCCAGTTGACCAGCCGCATCAGCGCGTACCCCGCGTCGTGGGTGCGGTTGCGCCCCAGGAAGTCGATCTCCTGCTCGGACAGGTCGAACCGGGAGGAGGTGGCCAGCCCGAAGTCCGTGAGGTACAGGCGTTCGCCGTCGGTGAGGAGGTTGGGTGCAGCAGTGGAAAGGCGGCGCTGCGGCCGGTCAGGACCCACTCGGTCGTCATCTCGCCGGCCGCGAGTTCACGCCAGGCGCCGAAGCCGGCGCTGCCGATGGCGGTGAGCCCGTACTGGCAGAAGGCGGGCATCCCGAACAGGTTCGCGGTCGACCGCTCGTTGCCCGCGCGGCGCTCCAGGTCGGTTAGCGGGGTCCGCTTGGCGAAGACCGGCACGCCGCCGACGTCCAGCAGCACCGACGTGCCGCCGATCCCCGCACCCAGGGGCCGCGCCTGTTCCAGCGCCTCGCCGAGCCGCCGGTCATCGTAGGAGGCCAACGTGCCGGCGACCTCGCCGTGGCGGCGGACGCGTGCGCTCAGGGACATGTCTTGTGGCTGTTTCACCTGGCAGAAGTCCTTGGGATCGGTTTCGCGGGCGGGGGCACGTTCTCCTGGGTCAGCTCGGCGCGCATCGTCTCCAGGGTCGCGAGCAGGACGTCGTAGAGCTTGCGATCATCCTTCCGGTCCAGCCACTCCGCCACCGACACGTACATGAGAGTCACTCCGGTCTCGGCCAGCAGCGCCGCCCGCGTGGGGTCGATCCCCCTGGACAGGAAGCCCGTCCGCAGGGCCTCGGCCATGACCGCCCGTTTGTGCAGGTCCCGTTCGCGCAGGCCGTCGTCGGAGCGGACCAGGTCGCGCCGGGCTCGCAGAGCTTCCTTGCGGCCCTCGAAGCGCTCCTCGATGAGCAGGCGCAGGCCCTCGACGATCAGCGTGATCGGTTCGGCGGACGGCGGGAAGCTCTCCATCAGCACCGCGACGAAGTCGGGCACCCGGGCGTCGTCGGCGAACAGCACCTCGCGTTTGTCGGCGAAATGCCGGTGGAAGGTGCGGGTGGTCAGGCCGGCCCTGGCGGTGATCTCGGGGACGGTGGTCGCGGCGAAGCCCTGCTCGGCGAAGAGTTCCATGGCCGCCCGCTGGAGACGCTCTCGCGCGTCCGGTGCCCATCTGCTCACGCGTCAAGTGTAGTGATGACACGGCACGTCATGACGAGTACAGTGATGACACGCGATGTCATCACTAGGAGAGTGACGGAATGAGCGAAGTCTGGATCCTGGGCGGCGCGGGGCGTACCGGCCGGGCGACGGCGGCGGCGCTCCGCCGCAGGGGTGTCGAGCCCACGCTGGTCGGGCGGGACGCCGGGCGTCTGGCCGAGGCGGCCGGCGCGGGACGTACGGTCGTGGCCGGCGACGTCGAGGCGATGGCGGCGGAGATCCGCCGGCAGCGTCCCGCCGTGGTCGTCAACACGGTGGGCCCCTTCACCAGGACCGCCGAACCCCTGGTACGCGCCTGTCTGGCGGCCGGCCACTACCTCGACCTGGCCAACGACCTGGCCTCGTTCACGACCACGCTCGGGCTGGGCGACGCGGCCGCGGCGGCCGGGCGTACGGTCGTCACCGGCGCCGGATTCGGCGGCGCCGCGACCGAGAGCGTGGTCGTGAAGCTGTGCGAAGGGCGCGAAGTCCCTGATCGGGTACGGACCGACATGATCCCCTCGGTCGCCCTCGAAGGCGGCGTCACGGGCGAGGCGCTGGCCGGCTCCCTCGTCGAGGGGCTGCCCGGTCTGGAGGGAGGCGGCCGCTACCAGGGGCGGCGATACCGAGGTGGCCGCCTGGCGCCGGCCCGGATCGGCGGCGACCCGGCCGAGCTGACGCTGCCCGACGGCTCGACGGTCACCACGGCGGCCGTGCCGCTCGGCGAGCTGATGGCGGCCCAGCGGGCGAGCGGCGCGCCGGACGTCGTCTCGGCGTCGAGCGAGGCTCCGTCCTCCCCGGTCGCGCGCGCGATCCTGCCGGTCGCGACCGCTCTGCTCATGATCGGCGCGGTACGCGAGTTCACCCGGCGGCGGCTGGCCGCGGTCACCACCAAGCCCAAGGAGAAGCCTCGGGAGTACTCGTGGGCTCACGCGGTCGTGCACTGGCCGGACGGCGTCACGCGGGAGGGGTGGCTGCGCGCCGGCGAGGCGATGTCCTTCACCGCGGCGGTGGCGGCCGAGGTGGCCCTGCGCCTGCTGGCCGGCGAGGGCCGGCCGGGCGCCTACACGCCGGCCGCCCTGTTCGGCCCGGCGCTCGCCGAAGCGTGCGGCGGCGACTACCTTCTCCCTGACTCCCCCGCCGACACACGGATCTGACCAGCGGATCGAGCTCCTGCTTTCCGGTCCCGGGGGCGGTCCAGCTCGAGACCGGGGCAGCAGAACGCCGTCAGCCCAGAGCGTCCGCCACGAGGTCGAGGTAGGCGTGGCCGGCGGCCACGCTGGCGGGCAACCCGAGCGGCGCGAATCCGTCCAGCAGCCGGCGCAACTCAGCCAGATGCCGCCGCCAGGAGGCGCCGGGCTGGCAAGGGCCGCCGAGGAAATCGATCATCCGGGCGGTCTCAGGCGAGCGGCGCGCGATCCGCTTGCCCGCGATCGGGACCATCGCCAGCCGCGCGATCTGGAGATCGGCGGGTTCCTTGGGCGTCGGCGGCTCAGGTTCGCCGGTGCTGAGCAGGTCGGAGAAGGTGACCGGGAGCCGGTCGAAGCCACGCCGATCGAAGACGACCACGCTGTCGGCGGGCCGGCCCGCCCGCGAGACCGGTTGGATGTGCCAGTCGACCCAGAGCGGAAGCCCGTCCACGAGGTGCTGCCCGCTGACGGCCCTGGTGCCGCGGGGGCCGTTGTGCCGGGCGTCGAAGGACGCCGCCAGCACACCCGGACCGGATGGCAGCCGGCCGGGCACCGCGTACTCGTCAAGATCTGCGTCGTCCACGAACACCAGCAGGTCGATGTCGCTCCAGTCGTCCGCCCGGCCCGCGCCGAGCGAGCCGACCAGTGCGGCGCCGGCCACGCCGGGGTCGTCGCGGAGCCCGGCGATCGCGGCGTCCAGCCATCGGGACCGGATGCCGGCGAGACGGGGAGCCGGCGGCGCGGTGCCGCCATCCGTGCTCATCACACCACCTCACCACCTCCGGCGAAGCGGCGGCAACCGGATAAACGGCCTGCTCAGCCGCCGAGCAATTCGCTGGAAACCGCCCAGAGGCGCTGGGCGATGACGGGATCGAGCGCCCATTCCTTGACACCGTGCGGGTGCTGGGCGAGGTCGGCGTCGTTCGGCACGGGGTACGCCTCCTGCCCGTCGTCGAGGTAGTGGCCGCCGCTGTGGGCGAATTCCGGGGCGACGGCCGCGACGACGCTGGTGGCGGCTCCCTGCTCGACCGTCTTGTAGGTGAAGATCCCGGCGGCCTCGGCCGCGTCGAGTGACGCCTTCTGCCGCGCGGTGAAGTTCCGCTGCAGCCCCGTCGCGACGCCGCCGGGGTTCACGGCGTTGGCCACGATGCCGTCGGACGCCCAGCGGCGGGTCGCCTCGACGGCGAACAGGGAGTTGGCCGTCTTCGACCGGGCGTAGGCGAGCTGCGGGTCATAGGGGCGGCGTTCGAAGTGGAGGTCGCCGAAGTCGATGCCGGAACGCATGTGCGCGGTCGAACTGACCGAGACGATCCTGGCGCCGTCGCGGTGGCCCGCGCCCAGGGCGAGGGCATCGTGCAGGCCGGCGGCCAGGGCGAAGTGGCCGAGATGGTTCGTCGCGAACTGCAGCTCCCACCCCTCCCGCGTCCGTTCGAGGCCGCCGGTGACCACGCCCGCGTTGTTGATCAGCAGGTGCAGCGGGCCGCTCCACGCGCCGGCGAAGCGCGCGACGCCGGCCCGGTCGGCGAGGTCGAGCCGGGCGACCCGGGGCCGGACGCCTCCGGCCGAAGCCGCGATCCTTTCGGCGACGGCGTCACCCGCGGCCGGGTTCCGGACGGCGAGCGTCACCTCCGCTCCGGCGCAGGCCAGCGCGCGGGCCGTCTCGGCCCCGATCCCGGAGGAGGCCCCGGTCACGACCGCGCGGACGCCGGTCAGGTCGACGCCGCGCAGCACGTCGGCCGCGGTGCTGGCGGAGGTGAAGGGCGTGGTGACGAGTGGTCGATGAGTGCTCACGGCCGCAACTATACAGACAAGACAACATTTGTTTAGTACGCCTACCACTCGTATGCTCGTTCCATGACCGAGGTCGATCACCCGACACCGACAGCCGCCGACACCGGCCGCCGGGCCGTGGTCCTGGACTCCGCCATGCTCACGTTCGCGCGCTACGGTTACCGGAAGACCTCGATGGAGGAGGTGGCGCGGGCGGCGCGCATCTCCAGGCCCGGCCTGTATTTCCTGTTCTCCTCGAAGGAGACCCTGTTCCGCGCCGCGGTCGGCCAGGCCCTGGATCGCGACATCACGGCGGTGGAAGACGTTTTGGCCGACCCGGGCAGACCCCTTCGGGACCGCCTCGCCGATGCGTTCGACCAGTGGGCGGGCCGCTATGTCGGCCCGCTGACGAGCGACGTCGAAGCGGTCATCGACGACAATCCCGGCCTTCTCGGCGAGATCATCGAGGCGCCGCGGCGACGTTTCGAGGAGCTGATCACCGACGCGATCGCCACCGAGTCGGGCCGGCAGGCGGCTCCCCCTCTCGCCCGGACGATGATCAGCACCTCCATCGGCCTCAAGCACCAGGTCACCTCGCGGGAGATCTACCTGGAACGACTGAAGGTGGCCATCGACCTCCTGCTCCGCTGAAGCCGCGCGTCGTGGACGCCCGCGGCGGCCTCCGCCTCCATCGCGGTCCGCTGGGCTAAATCCGAGGGCGGTAGTAGAGCAGGACGTTGCCGGACTGGAACGGGCGCACCCGGATCAGTTCCAGCGGCACCGTCCCGGCTTCGGCGAACAGTCTGCTGCCGCCGCCCAGGATGATCGGGTTGACCATCAGGCGTACCTCGTCGACGAGGTTCGCGCGCAGCAGAGCGCCGGTGAGCGTGGAGCTGCCGAGCACCGCGAGGTCCTTGCCGGGCGCGTGCTTGACCCGCGCGAGCTCGTCGATCGAGGTCAGCGTGATGGGCGAGTCCGCCCACGCGACCGTGGTGAGCGTGTCGGAGACGACGAGCTTGGCCAGGCTGTTCATCCGGTCGGCGATGCGCCGGTCGAAGTCCGCGCCGAGGTCTCCCGTCCAGTACGCGGCCATGCCGGTGTACGTGGTGCGGCCGAGCACGAGCGTGTCGACCTCGTCGAGCTGCTCCACCGAATAGTCGGCGAACTCCGGCCCGAAGGTCTGCCAGCCGAGCCCGCCGTCTGGATCGGCGTGATACCCGTCGGCGCTGACCGCCATGAAGGAGAACATCTTCCGCATGTCCCTACTCCGTCCCGCGAAAAGGTGATGCCTGCCCGATTCACCCTGGCGGCGAAGCGGGCGGAGGGGAACGCCGCATCCCGCATGACGCTCATGCGCGGTGTGCAGGACCGCAGCTCAGATGCCCGATCATGGGAAAGGTGAGCGACGGAGCACTTCGCGGGCAGACACCGGACAGCCTGGAGCTGCGCCATCTGCGCGCTTTCGTCGTGGTGGCCCAGGAGCTCAACTTCGGCCGCGCCGCCACCCGCCTGTTCGTGTCGCAGTCCACCCTCAGCCGCCAGATCGCCGCGCTCGAACGCGTCCTCGGCTGCGTGCTGCTGCGCCGCTCCACCCAGTACGTGGCCCTCACGCCCGCCGGGCGGACCCTGCTCGACCGGGTGCCGGCCGTGCTCGACGACCTGGACGATGCCGTCAGAGCGACCCGCTCGGCCGGCGGCGAACTGGCCGAACGCGTCCGGCGGCTGGGCGACCAGTTCGCCGACCTGACCTACGCCGACGTGGAAGCGCTCCGCGCCGCCGCCGAACGCCACTACGCGCTGATGCCGATCCCGCCCGAGATCACCTACGCCCCGGTCAACGCCGGCGGCGTGCCGGCGCTCGTGGCCGGCCCGGCCGAACCCGGTCGCGGCTGGGTCCTGCTGCTGCACGGCGGCGCCTACACCACCGGGTCGGCGTACGGGTTCCGTTCCCTGGCAGGCGCGCTGGCCGGCGCCGTGCACGGGCGGGTCAGCACCCCGGACTACCGGCTGGCGCCCGAGCATCCGTTTCCCGCGGCGCTGGACGACGTCCACGCCGCCTACACCTGGCTGATCAGCCAGGACGCCGCACCGCACGACGTCGTGCTGGCCGGCGACACCTCCGGCGCCGGACTCGCGCTCTCCCTCCTCCTGCGGCTCAAAGATCGCGGCCAGCCGCTGCCCGCCGGGGCGGTCCTGTTCACGCCGTACGTCGACCTCAGCGCCGCTGCCCGGGAAACACTGCCCGACCTCCCCGCGGCGAGCGCCACCCGCCGGGGTGCGGCATGGGGCGTCGCCCGCTACCTCGACGGCCACCCGCTCGACGACCCCTTGGTGGATCCGCTGCACGCCGACCTGCGCGGGCTGCCGCCCATGCTCATCCAGGCGGCGGCGGGCGACGAAGGGCTCCCGGACGCGGAACGGCTGAGCGGCCACGCGCGCTCCCAGGGCGTCGACGTCCGGCTGGAGATCTATCCGGTCGCGGCCCAGAGCTTCCACCTGTACTGGTCGTTCCTGCCCGAGGCCGCCGACGCCCTGGCCCAGGCCGGCGACTTCGTCCGTACCGTGTCCGCCTGAGCGCCGTCGCCGGCCACTAGGGTGATCATGATGACCGACACGCGGCTGACCACCCACGGCGACGTCTCCACGGCCCTGGCCCGCCACGACGACCGCGAGCTGGCCGCGCTGCTGGAGCGCGCGGCCGTGCCCCTCGGCACCGGCATCGGCGGGACGTCCGCGCGGCTCGACGTCGGCGGCACCCCGGTCTTCGTCAAACGCGTCCCCCTCACCGCGCCCGAGCTGCGCCACCCGCACTCGACGGCCAACCTGTTCGGTCTGCCGCCCTTCTGCCAGTACGGCATCGGTTCGCCCGGCTTCGGCGCCTGGCGCGAGCTGGCCGCGCACACGATGACCACCGAATGGGTGCTGACCGGCCGCTTCCCCGGCTTCCCGCTGCTGTATCACTGGCGGGCGCTGCCCAACACCGAGCCCGCCCCGCTGTACGGCGACCTCGCCGACATCGATCGGGCGGTCGCGTTCTGGGAGGACGCCCCCGGCTTACGCCGCCGTCTCGAAGCGCTGGCCGAGGCGCCGGCGAGCCTGACGCTCTTCCTGGAGTACGTCCCCACCGACCTGAACCAGTGGCTGGACGAACGCGTCCGCGCGGGCGACGCCGACCGCGCCTGCGCCTTCGCGGACCGGAAGCTGCGTGAAGTCGTGTCCTTCATGAACGCGAACGGCCTGCTGCACTTCGACGCGCACTTCGGGAACTTCCTCACCGACGGGCGCCGCCTCTACCTGACCGACTTCGGGCAGGCGGTGTCGGACCGGTTCGACCTGTCGGTCGAGGAACAGGTCTTCTACCGGCGGCACCTCACCTACGACCGCACCTTCACGCTGGCGTACCTGGTGAACTGGCTGGCCGGCGCCTTTCACGGGGCCGACTGGCCGAAGCGCCGCGAGCTGGTGCGGGAGTGGGCGGCGGGGGCGCGGCCGGCCGGCGTGCCCGACGGGGTCGCGGCGCTGCTGTCGCGGGACAGCCCGCTGGCCACCGTACTGAACGACTACTACCACGCCCGGCAGAGTGTGAGCAGGCAGACGCCGTACCCGCTGGAGCTGATCCGCCAGGTCGCCGGACGGCACGGCCTGCCGCTCGAATGAACCTTGAGCGGCGGGCCGCCGCGAGGAAGGCGCCGCAGCCGGGTGGATCTTCAGCGGCGGGCTGCCGCGAGGACGCGCCGCAGTGCCGCCCGGCCGGCCGGTCCCCACGTGGCCTTTCCACCCGGCCGGCCGTGCACGCCGGCGTCGCCGATGTGCAGCCCGGCCAGGCCGCGGATCACCACCCAGCCACGGGCCCGGCGCAGGGTCGCGGCGTCCAGGGCATGCCCGTAGGCCGCGAAGCAGCGTTCGGCGGCGCCATCGGGCAGGAGGGTCCAGGCGGCGGACAGGTCGCAGGCCGGATCGCCGGCGAACAGGTCACCGAAGTCGATCACGCCGCACAGGGCGCCGTCCGCGGTGACGACGTTGGCCGCGTGCAGGTCGCCGTGCAGCCAGAGCGGCGGGCCGGCCCAGTCCGGCGCGGTGGCGGCGTCGTCCCAGACCGCGCGTACGTCCTCCGCGTCCCCCTCGGAGATCAGCTCCCGCTCGACGGCGTCGGCGATCTGCTTTTCCACCCACTCGGAAGATCCGGACAGAGGCCCGCCGCGCCCCCGGCCGCCGGTGTCCACCTCTTCGGGAGCGGGCTGGTGCAACGCGGTCAGAAAGGCGGCCAGGGCATCGGCCGACACGGCGCCGCGCGTGACGGGGGCACGGTCGGCGGGCTCCCCCGGCACCCAGGTGGTGACGATCCACCGCCGGGGAAACCGCGCGGACGGCTCACCGAGCCGCTGCGGAACGGGCACCGGCAGCGGCAGCCGCGGCGCGAGAGCCGGCACCCAGGTGTGCTCCTTGAGCAGCAACTCATCCGCCCCTTCCGTCGCCCAGGGCAACCGCACGGCCAGATCGTCACCCAACCGCCACAACTGGTTGTCCCACCCCCGCGCCCCCAGCCGCACGGGCCGATCGGCCAGGTCGGGATGCTGATCACGCAGCAGATCCCGGACGAACTCCGCGCTGATGTCGATCTCGGTGTGCGTCATGCGCAGCCACAGTAGCCCCTCACCACCTCGCCCCGATCCGGCGCGGACCCGCCATGAGGACATGCGGCATGATCGCTCGCAGGGTCTATGACGAGCACGGAGCAGCCATGACAAGCGTCTATGACAACGAACGGCTGGCGGCGAGTTACGCCTTCGACCGTCCTCCGGTGCATCAGCAGATCCTCAAGTCGGCTCGCCTCAGGGGTCCTGTCGGGCGGGCGCTGGACATCGGATGCGGCGCCGGCGTCTCCACCGCCGCGCTCGTACCGTCGGCCGGGCAGGTCATCGGCCTGGAGCCGGTCCCGGCGATGCTCGCGCACCGGCGATCCGTCGCGCCGTCCGCTCGTTTCGCCGTCGGCACCGCGGAGGCGCTGCCGTTCGCCTCGGGGTCGTTCGACCTGGTCGCCGCCGCCGGCTCGCTCGACTACGCCGATCTGCCGTCGGCCCTCGCCGAGGTGGCCCGCGTCCTGACACCGGACGGGACGTTTCTCCTGTACGACTACTCGAAAGGCCGGTGCTCCCCGACAGCGGACGCGCTGGCTACGTGGTTCACCTCTTTCGAGCAGCGGTTTCCATCGCCGGCCGGCCGGCGGCCGCCGGCCGTGCCGGGGTTGCCGCTCGCCGGGGCGGGGTTGCGCCTGCTCGACCGCGTCGACGTCGAGGTTTCGGTGCCGATGACGTTCGACGGCTATCTCCGCTATGTGCTGGGCGAGGTCAACGTGGCCAGTGCCATCGCACGTGGGGCGGACAGCGCCGAAGAGGCCGGCGACTGGTGTCGGCGCACGCTCGCGGAGGTGTTCGCGCCCGGGGAGCTGACCGTGGTCTTCCGGGGGTACCTCGCCACGCTGGCCCGGGCTGATCCTTGCGACGTGTCGGAGGGCGTATGGGGCTAATGGCGATCAAATGGATGATCGTGACTCAGAACCTTTACCGGCGCCTTGGCGTCAAAGCAGGCATGATGAAGACGATGATCGGGGCCTCGCTCCTCGCGGGCTCGCTGCTGGTCTCCGGGGCCGGTGCGGCGGTCGCCCAGGCGCAGCCGACGCTGGGGCCGTACGGTTACGGGGGCGTCAAGCTCGGGATGACCGCCAAGCAGGCCAGGGCAACCGGGGGCGTGGTCCAGAAGATGCCGGGCGGCGGGGGCTGCTCCGGCTGGGACCTGAAGAAGTTCAGGACGCCGAAGGACTCGGTGGGCGTCTACATCTCGCCCCGCGTGGGGCTGGCCGCCATCTTCGCCGCGAAGGGCATGAAGACCCCGCAGGGCATCAAGATCGGGTCCACGCTCAAGCAGGTGAAGGCGGCGTACCCGCGCATCAAGAAGGACTTCGACGGCTTCTACGTGATCACGGTCCCCGGCAACAAGAAGGCGTACTACAACTTCAGCGTCGAGCGCGGCAAGGTCACCGAGTACGGCATCGCGCTGCACAAGCAGGACTGCTTCAACTAGACCGGGCCTGACGGCGGGGGCGGATGAGGAAGCAGGCGGTTGGGACGGCGGGGGCCGGCTCACCCGCCGGCTCACCCGCCGGCCCGGCGGCGATCGGTGCGGGGGCGCGGGTGCCGCTGGTGCGGGTGAGTCCGGTAGGCGCGTCCAGGCGGCCTGCGCCGGCGATCGGATGGCGCTGGCATGTGCGTCCAGGCGGCTTACGCCGAGCGATCAGGTGGCGCTGGCATGTGCGTCCGGGCGGCTTACGCCGAGCGATCAGGCGGTGCCGGCGAGGGCGGCCGCGGCCTTGCGGTACATGACGTCGGAGTCCTCCGCGAGCCAGAGCTTCACCTGACGGCTCCACTCGTCGGCCAGGATCTCGGTCCGGTCCTCCTCGATGCCGTCGAGGGCGGTCTTGACGATCACTTCAGGGGCGGTCTTGTCGCCGGTGTACCAGGCCATCATGTCGGTGTCGGCGGCGCCCAGGTGCAGGCCGGACACCAGGGTGCGCTGGCCGGCCAGTTCCAGGCGGGCGTTGTTGGTGAGCGCCCACTCGGCGGCCTTGCCGGCGTGGTAGGCGCCCGCGCCGTCGACGGCGAGCCACGAGACCGCGGACAGCACGTTGAGGATCGCGCCGTCGGCCAGCTGGGGCGCGAAGGCGCGGATCACGTTGAGAGTGCCGAAGAAGTGGGTGTCCATCTCGCGGTGGATCACGTCCAGATCGCCGGTGATCAGGTTCGCGCCGGTGGAGATGCCGGCGTTGTTGATGACGATCTTGACGTCCGGCGCCGCTGCCGCCGCCTCGGCGATGGACGCCGGGTCGGTGATGTCGAGTCGCAGCGGGACGGCCCCCGGTACGTCGATCTGCTCCGGACGGCGGGCGGTCGCGTACACCTTGCCCGCTCCGCGCTCAAGAAGGGAAAGGGCGAACTGCCAGCCCAGGCCGCGATTGGCTCCGGTGACCAGCACATGTGCTCCGTTGATCTGCATGCTCGCCACGGTAGAACCTGACATTGACGTCAGAGGCAAGCGATGTGACGCAAGTCATGGCCCTGGGACGGTCACCGCCGTTGTGCCCGTCCAGGGCGATCGGCGGGTCATCGGAGTGTTCGACCGGTGAGAAGATCGAGGGTGCTCCGAATCGCGAAGGCCCTGCTCGCCAGATCACCGGAACCGCTGCGCGCGTTCGCGCTGAAGCACCGCGAACTGCTCAAGTTCGCCGTGGTGGGCGGAACGACCTTCTTAGTGGACAACGCGGTCTTCTACGGGCTGAAGCTGACCTTCCTGGAGCCGAAGCCGGTGACCGCGAAGATCATCGCGGTGCTCGTGGCGACGATCGTGTCCTACGTGCTCAACCGCGAATGGTCGTTCCGCACCAGGGGCGGCCGCGAGCGCCGCCACGAGGCGGCGCTGTTCTTCCTGGTCAGCGCCATCGGCCTGGTGCTCAGTTCCGCACCACTCTGGATCTCCCGGTACGTCTTCGGCCTGGACACCCCGCAGGTGAGCCTGCTGACCCAGGAGATCGCCGACTTCATGAGCGCCCAGGTCATCGGCACCCTGATCGCCATGGTCTTCCGCTTCTGGGCGCTGCGCCGGTGGGTCTTCCCCGACGAGCAGGCCCGGCCCGACCTGCGCCTGGCCCCCGTTCGCGACGCCACGCACGAGGCCGCCTGACGAGAGCGGAACCGCGCGAGCCGCCCCGCGCGTGGCGGCCGATCCACCCGTCCAGCCGCTTCCCTCTGGCGCCGACCGCCCAGCCGTCGAGCCTTGTCACCGCGGGCGGCGTAGCCCGTCCAGGACGAGGGTGATGAGGTCGTCGGCCTCGGCTCGCCAATTCGGGCGATCGTGGGCCGCGCCGATGCCGTGCAGGGCCATCATCACGGCGCCGGCGTCCACGTCGTCACGAACGGCGCCGTCCCGCGCGGCGGCGGCCACCAGGTCGGCGACGGCCTGCTCCAGCTCCCGGCTGCCCTCGGCGAGGACGCCCATGTGATCGGCCATGAGTGTGGCCAGCGTCCTGGCCAGGCCCTCGTGAGCATGAATGTGGTCGACCATCACTCGCAGAAAGGTCGCCAGAGCCTCCGCCGCGGGCAGTGTGGCCTCAAGCCGGCGGGCACGGTCGCACATCGCGGCGACCTCTCCGTGGTAGACCGCCTCGGCCAGGGCCTCGCGGGTGGGGAAATGGCGGTACAGCGTGCCGGTGCCCACCCCGGCCAGGCGGGCGAAGTCGTCGAAGCGCAGGTCGAAGAAGTCGCCGGCGTCGAAGATCTCTCGCGCCTTGGCGATCAGGACATCGCGGTTGCGCCGGGCGTCGGCCCGCAGCGGCTTGTCGGCGGTCATGCGCTCCCTCGCGTTGACAAATGGAGATGGTCTCCATATTTTGAAAGTGGAGATGATCTCCAGTTCGATCGTACCTCATGAGGTGCGGCGTGAGGATCCTCGCCTGTCCGTGACGTCGTGGAAGGAAAATCATGACCACCGCCGAGAAGTACGCGTTCCCCATGGCCCGCACGTGCCCGTTCGCGCCGCCGCCGGCGTACGAACAGATCCGTGAGGAAGAGCCGGTCACGCGGGTCAGCCTGCCCGACGGCGGCCGGGCCTGGGTGGTCAGCCGGCACGAAGACGTGCGAACCGTGCTGAACGACCGGCGGTTCAGCGCCGACCGGCAGCATCCGGACTTCCCGCAGCTGACCAAGGGCGAGGCCGCGACCCGGCGGCCGGACGAGGAGCGGGTCCTGATCGCGATGGACGCGCCCGAGCACGGGCCGGCCCGCAAGGCCGTGCTCGGCGAGTTCACGGTGCGCCGGCTGGAGGCGCTGCGGCCGCGGATCCAGGAGATCGTGGACGAACGGATCGACGCGCTGCTGACCGGGCCGCGCCCCGGTGACCTGGTGCGGTCGCTGTCACTGCCGGTCCCGTCACTGGTGATCTGCGAGATGCTGGGCGTGCCGTACGCCGACCATGAGTTCTTCCAGGACCACACGGTGAAGATGGTCAATCAGTCGACGCCGCCCGAGGAGCGGCTGGCGGCCATGGGGGCCATGTGGGGCTACATGGACGGCCTCATCGCGGAGAAGGAGGACAACCCGCCGGACGACCTGCTCGGGCGGCAGATCGTCAAGCTGCGCGCGAACGGCACATACCGGCGGACGGCACTGGCCGGCATGGGCTTCCTGCTGCTGGTGGCGGGCCACGAGACCACGGCGAACATGATCTCGCTGTCGACCGCGGCGTTCCTGCGCAACCCGGAGCAGCTCGCGATGATCAAGGCCGACCCGGGCAAGACGCTCAACGCGGTCGAGGAGATGCTGCGGTACTTCACGATCATCGACGTGGCGACCGCCCGGCTGTGCGTCGAGGACGTCGAGGTCGGCGGGCAGCTCATCAAGGCCGGCGAAGGAGTGCTGGCGCTCGGCCATGCGGCCAACCGGGACCCGCGGGCGTTCGCGAACCCGGACGAGCTCGACATCGAGCGCGGCGCGCGCCACCACGTGGCGTTCGGGTTCGGGCCGCACCAGTGCCTGGGCCAGAACCTGGCCCGGATGGAGCTGCAGATCGTGTTCGACACGCTGTTCCGCCGCGTCCCCACGCTGGAGCCGGCAATGGATCTCGACGAGCTGCCGTTCAAGGACGACGCGAACATCTACGGCCTCTACGAGCTCCCGGTGACCTGGTGACGGACGAGCTGTCATCCCCGCCTCAGGAGGAGAGGACCATGAGGATCGTCGCGGACACCGGCAGGTGCGTCGGCGCCGGACAGTGCGTGCTCACCGAGCCGGCGCTGTTCGACCAGAGCGAGGACGACGGCACGATCGTCGTGCTGAACGAGACACCGCACGGCGAGCTGGTCGAGAAGGCCCGCGAGGCGGTGCACGTGTGCCCTGCCCAGGCCCTCGCCCTGGAGGCCCTGGAGGAGTGAGTCAGCCCGTTCGCGGATGACGGGAGGCGCGGGCCGCGGCCCAGGGCATCAGCTCGGCTGCCAGCTGCATGCTCCAGGGGCGTACCAGGCTGCACAGTTCCTGGCAGCGATCGTCGCCGAGCGCGGCGTAGGGGGCCGTGGCCATCCGGTCGGTCGCCTCCTCGATCGCCTCACGTTCGCTGCGGCCCTGGTCGGTCAGGGAGCCGTCGCGGAGCCGGCCGCGATCCTCCAGCCGGCTCTCGGCGGCCGCCCAGTCGGCCTCGGTCCAGCCGCGGGTGACCCGGAGCGTCTCGGCCGGGACGGCACCGGTGGCGGCGTGGGTGACGAGGGCTTCGATCCCGGTGAGCCCGGCGGCCAGCAGGGCGGCCAGGTGGCCGTCACCGCGAAACTCGCGCAGCAGGGTCGCGGCGTGCCAGAGAACCAGATGCGGAGCGTCAGGCCAGGGCAGTGCGGTGTGCGCGGCATACAGAGGCCGCCCGCTGAGCTCGCCCGAGACCGCTTCGGCCGCCTCCCGGGCCAGCGCGGCGGCCTGCGACATCTCCGGCGAATCAATCGCGTCGCCGAGCACGCGGCGCAACGTCGTGTCGACCGCGTTCAGCCGGGCGTCCAGGATGTCGGCGGGGGAAGCCAGGCTCCATGCGGCCGGGATCGCCTTGCGTACCACCTGCGGATTGAAGTTGTAGAAGGTGGCGACCACCACCTCCGCGCGAACCGCGCCGAGCGCGGCAGCCCGGGACGCGAAATATCCCATCCGTCCGGTCAGTCCGAGCTGCCGGTAAGCGGCGTCCGCCTCCGGGGCAAAGTAGATCATGCCGTGCAACGGCTCCAGCGTCCGCCATGTGCGGCGTACCCACGTCATGCAGGCGAAGATACCGACCGGTTGGTATATCGTCCACTTTCCCGGCGCCCGACTTCACGCCATGGTGGCGGCCCAGGCTTTCGCGCGTTCATCCCGTGCCGGTGAGCCAGGCGGTCTCGCCCTTGTGGAACGCGTCGAGCTCGGCCGGCCGGTCGTCGCCGAGCAGGTCCTGGCTCACCGTCACGCCGCGGGTCGACTGGATCCAGGTGATGAAACGGTAGGACGGCCGCAGCTCAGCGAGCTGAGCCGCGTCCACCGGGAGCACCTCACCCGCGTGGACGGGGCGCAGCTCGTCGCGCTCCATCAGGACCTCGAAGCTCATCAGCTTCCACCGTCCTTCCTCCCGGACGGCACGGGAGAAGAACCGGCAGTAGGCGTGGAAGTCGACCTCCACCCCTTCCACCGTGGTCCGGTTGAAGATCTTCGCCGGGCTCTCGACGGTCGCCCGGTCGCCCTCGACCCGCGCGTAGGCGGGGAAGACCCAGTGCTTGCTGTTCCCGGTCCGCCCCATCCACGTCTTCGTCGCCTCGACGTAGGCCTCGCCGCCGTGTCCGTCGTACCAGGTGGTCCGGACGTAGGCGTCGTCGTGGAAGCAGTCACGCATCACGTCGAAGAGTCGCTGGTCGCGGGCGAAGCGTTCGCGCCGCGCCAGGTCGAAGAGCTCCTCGCGGTCCAGCAGGACCGCGAGCCGCTCGCTGTGGTCAGGGTTCACCATGTCGTCCTCTCGTTCACCGCGGATAACCGAGCACGGCCTTCACCTCGAGGTACTCCTCGAAGCCGAACCGCCCGAACTCTCGTCCGTTCCCGGACTGCTTGTAGCCGCCGAAGGGCAGGCTGCGGTCGAACGGAGCGCCGTTGAGGTAGACGCGGCCCGCACGGATGCGATTGGCGACCCTGCGGGCGTGGTCGGGATCCTTCGACTGCACGAAGCCCGCCAGCCCGAACGGCGTGTCGTTCGCGATCTCGACGGCCTCGTCCTCGCTCTCGTAGAGCAGGATCGACAGCACGGGGCCGAAGATCTCCTCGCGGGCGATCCGCATCCGCGGCGTGACGTCGCCGAACACGGTCGGGCGGACGTAGAACCCCTTGCCGAGCCCGTCGGGGCGCTCCGGGCCGCCGGCCACGAGCGTCGCGCCCTCGTCGATCCCCGACTGCACGAGCGTGGTGACCTTCTCCAGCTGAGCCTGGCTCACCAGGGGCCCCATCGTGGTCGACGGATCGAGCGGCTCGCCGAGACGGACCTCCTTGACCGCCCGTCGCGCGGCGGCGTACGCCTCGTCGCGCTGCGAGCGGTGCACGAGCATCCGCGTGGGCGACTGACAGTTCTGGCCGGCGTTGGTGTAGCACGAGTGCACCCCGGCGACGACCGCGGACTCAAGGTCCGCGTCGGGCAGGATGATGTTGGCCGACTTGCCACCGAGTTCGAGCGCGACGCGCTTCACCGTGTCGGCCGCGAGCTTGGAGACCCTGACGCCGGCGCCGGTCGAGCCGGTGAGCGAGACCATGTCGATGCCGGGGTGCGCCGCGATGGCCTCACCGACCGTGGGACCGTCACCGTTGACGAGGTTGAACACGCCGGGCGGCAGCCCGGCGTCGTGGATGACCTCGGCCAGCACCATGGCGCTGAGCGGCGCGATCTCGCTCGGCTTGAGCACCACGGTGCATCCCGTGGCGAGGGCAGGGGCCACCTTCGACGCGACCTGGTTCAGCGGCCAGTTCCACGGCGTGATGAGACCGCAGACGCCGATCGGCTCGCGCCGCACGATCCCGGCCCCCATCTCCTCCTCGAAGGGGTAGTCCGCGAGCACGCGGGCCGCCTCCTCGAAGTGGAACAGCGCCACCGTGGCCTGGCGTTCCGTCGAGAACGTGATCGGCGACCCCATCTCGCGCGTCATCGTCCTCGCGATCTCGGGCAGCCGAGCCCGGAAGCCGGAGATGATCCGTTCGAGGTACTCCAGCCGCTGCTCCACGCTGACCTGCGCGTACGTGGGGAAGGCCGCGCGCGCCGCCGCCACCGCGCGGTCGACGTCCTCGGCCGTCCCGAGGCTGATCTCCGCGAACGTCTCCTCGGTCGCGGGGTCGAGGACGCCCAAGGTGCGCGGCGTGGCCGGATCGACCCACGCACCCCCGATGTAGAACTGGTGCCTAGCGGACACTGTCCAACCTCCTCATGGTGTCGCCGCGGCGAGCGGGACGTCGAGGCGCGTGCGGAGCTCGTCGAACGAGATCCCCCACGTCTCCCGGACGAGGACCTGATCCCCTCCGGTGATCTCGAACACGGCGACGTCGGTATAGATCCGGTTCACGCAGCGCAGCGCGGTGAGCGGATACGTGCATGCGCTGACGAGCTTCGGCTCGCCCTTCCTGGTGAACAGCGACATCAGCACGAAGACCTGCTTGGCGCCCACGGCGAGGTCCATCGCCCCGCCGACCGCCGGGATCGCGTCGGGCTCGCCGGTGTGCCAGTTGGCGAGATCCCCCGATGCCGAGACCTGGTAGGCGCCGAGGACGCACAGGTCGAGATGGCCGCCTCGCATCATGGCGAACGAGTCGGCGTGGTGGAAGTACGCGGCACCGGGCAGCTCGGTCACCGGGAACTTGCCGGCGTTGATCAGATCGGGATCGATCGCGTCGCCCGTCGCCGCCGGTCCCATGCCGAGCATGCCGTTCTCGGTGTGGAAGATGACCCCCGACTCCGGGGAGAGGTGGTCGCCGACGGTCGTGGGCTGACCGATGCCGAGGTTGACGTACGCCCCGCGGGGGATGTCGCGCGCGAGCACCTGGGCCATCTCGTCCCGCCCGAGCGGGCCGCGGCCGGTGTGCTCGACGACGCTCGGAGACACCGCGCTCATGACGGCACCCGCACGATCCGGTCGACGTAGATGCCCGGGGTGACCACGGCCTCGGGATCCAGCTCTCCCGGCTCGACGACGTGCCGCACCTGCACGACGGTGGTCGTCGCGGCCGTCGCCATGACGGGATTGAAGTTGCGTGCCGTCTTGCGGTAGACGAGGTTTCCGAGGGTGTCCGCGGTGTGGGCGCTGATGAGCGCGACATCGGCGGCGATGGGCGATTCGAGGACGTACGTCCGGCCGTCGATCTCGCGGGTCTCCTTCCCCTCCGCGAGAAGGGTCCCGGCTCCGGTGCGGGTGTAGAACCCGCCGATCCCGGCTCCGGCGGCGCGCATGCGCTCGGCCAGGTTCCCCTGCGGCACGACCTCCAGCTCGATCTTCCCGCCGCGGTACAGCTCGTCGAAGACCCAGGAGTCCGTCTGCCGGGGGAACGAGCACATGATCTTGCGCACCCGCCCGGCGGCGAGCAGCGCCGCGAGCCCGGTGTCCCCGTTGCCCGCGTTGTTCGACACGACGGTGAGGTCCCGCGCTCCTTGCCGGATCAACGCGTAGATCAGCTCGAACGGCATGCCGGTCGTGCCGAAGCCGCCGACCAGCACCGTCGAGCCGTCGGCGATGCCGCTGACCGCGTCGTCGACGGAGGTGCAGAGCAGCGTCATGCGACGTTCTCCAGCACGACCGCCAGGCCTTGACCCACACCGATGCAGATGGCCGCCACGCCCCATCGTTCACCCGACTCCACGAGCCGCGCGGCGAGGGTCCCGAGAACGCGCCCGCCCGAGGCGCCCAGGGGGTGCCCGATGGCGATCGCCCCGCCCTTGGCGTTGACGAGTTCGGCGTCCCGCAGCCCGAGCTCGAGCCAGGCGTCGACGCAGGCGATCGACTGGACGGCGAACGCCTCGTTCAGCTCGACGGCGCCGACGTCGCCCCAGGTGATGCCCGCCCGCTCGAGCGCGTCGTTGGCGGCCTCGACCGGGGCGTAGCCGAACTGCTGCGGCTCCAGCGCCGACCAGCCGCGACCGGCGATCCGCGCGACCGGATCACGACCGATGGTCGCGGCCGCGCTCGCCGAGCCCAGCAGGACCGCGCTCGCGCCGTCGTTCAACGGTGAGCAGTTGCCGGCGGTGATCGTCCCGTCGGGCCGGAACGCCGGCTTCAGCTTGGCCAGCGCCTCGAGCGAGGTGCCGGCCCGGATGCTCTCGTCCTGGACCAGGTCGGCGCCGGGGACGGGCACCACGAGGTCGTCGTAGAAGCCGTCCTTCCACGCCTCCGCCGCGAGGCGGTGCGAGCGGGCACCGAACTCGTCCTGCCGCTCGCGCGAGATCGAGAACTTCTCCTGCAGCTGCTCGTTGCACTCGCCCAGCGAGACCGTCCACTCGGCGGGCATCCGCTCGTTCACCAGCCGCCAGCCCAGCGTGGTGGAGACGGCGGTGACGTCGCCCGCCGGGAACCGGCGCGACGGCTTCGGCAGGACCCACGGCGCCCGCGTCATCGACTCCACGCCGCCGGCGATCGCGACCTCCGCGTCGCCGACCTCGATCATGCGTGCAGCCATCATGGCGGCGTCCAGCGACGAGCCGCAGAGCCGGTTCACCGTGGTGGCGGTCACCGAGACGGGCATGCCCGCCAGCAGCACGGCCATCCGGCCGACGTTGCGGTTGTCCTCGCCCGCGCCGTTGGCGTTGCCCCAGAACACGTCGTCGACCAGGCCGGGATCCAGGCCCGGCGAGCGGTCGAGCAGTCCCTTCAGCGCGGTCGCGGCCAGATCGTCGGTCCTCGTGTCGGCCAGGGCTCCATTGAACCGGCCGAACGGGGTCCGGACCGACGCGTACACGAACGAGCTGCTCATTCGGGTCGTCTCCACTTCCTGCCCCATCTCAGGAGGCGTTCTTCGCTTGCTTGCGGATGTCGTCGTAGGAGAAGTCGTTGATGGCGTCGAGCAGGTCGGGCGTGTAGATCTCCGTGGCGGGGAACGCCTTGTCCACGAGCCCGGCGGACGCCATGAACTCGACCATCCCGGTGGCCGCCTTCGGATCGATCCCGCCCCACTTGCCGTCCTCGACTCCCTGGTCGGCCAGCCGGACCTTGAGGATCTTGACCTGGGACGCCATCGCGTCCTGCTCCGGTCCGTTGCCCCGGGTCTCCGGGTGCAGCTTCCACAGGTCGCGGATCGCGGCCTCGGGGTTGGCCTGGGCGAAGGCGAAGCCCTTCGCGATGGCGCGACCGAACCGCACCAGGACGTCCTTCTTCTCGTCGATCGTCTTCCGCGTCGCCGCGAACCCGCCGCCCCAGATGCTCGCGGTCTGGGGCACCGGCAGCGGGGTGAGCTTGATCCCCGCGTCCTCGACGATCGCGTACTGGGTGTCCCAGAGGGACAGCGCGTCGACCTGGCCGCTCTTGATGGCGTTGATCTGCTGGGCGCCGGCGCCGATCGGCACCAGGCCGGCGGCGTTCTCGCTCATCCCGTTGAGCTCCAACGCGGTCCGGGCGAACGTCCCGCCCGAGCTGGCCACCGCGGTCACCCCGATCTTCTTGCCCTTCAGGTCCGCGATGCTCTTCACGTTCGAGCCCTGGGGCAGTTGCAGGCTGTAGATCCAGTGCGGGTAGTACGACGCGAAGTAGACCAGGCCCAGGTTCTTGGCGTGACCGATCGCCACCGGCTCACCGGTCATCAGTCCGATGTCGGCGCCGCCGGCGGCCAGTTGCTGCGCCGACTGCGTGCCGGAGGGGAACAGCTGGACCTTGACGTCGAGCCCCTCGTCCTTGAAGTAGCCCTCGGCCTCGGGGACCACCAAGGTGGTGTAGCCGGAGTTCCAGCTGGGCGCGCTCAGGGCGAAGGTGACGGTGTCGAGGCCGTCGCCGCCCGCTGATTCGCCCCCCTCCGAACCGCAGGCGCCCAGCGTGGCCAGCACGAGGATGCCCGCGAACAGGCCGGCCACGCTCTTGAGTCGTCTCGTCATCCTCGGTCATTCCCCATCGAAGCTCGTGATCGCGTCTGAAGTCGTCGTGTCGTGCCAGTGCGGGAGGACGTGCCGCCCGACGAGGTCGAGCGTGTGGCGGGCGACCTCCGGCGGCGTGCCGAACGGGGCCACCCGTAACTGGACGGACGTTACCCCTGCTTGGACATATCGGGCGATAGTCGCGTCGATCTCGTCGGGCGTGCCCACCATGGGGAGCTCCAGCTCAGCGGGACCGTCCGCACCCATCCATGCGCCCCGCTCGGTGTAGTAGGCGGTCGCGGCCTTGAAGTGGCGCGCGGCGAGCTCGCGGGCCGTGGCGGCATCCTCGTGGACGACGCAGAACCTGGTGGTGGCGACCACTCCCCCCGCCTCGCCCGGCCGTCCGCCGCGATACGACCAGTAGGCGGCCGACTGCTTGATCAACAGGTCGTCGCAGTAGTTCGTCGCGCCGTAGAATCCGTCGGCGAGCGTCGCGGCACGACGGGCCGAGGCGGCCACCTTGCCGCCCACCAGGACCCGCGGCCCGCCGCGCCGCACCGGGGGCGGGATCGCCACCGGCGCATCGGTGTTCACGTCGGCGGACCAGGCCTCGCGCAGCAGCTTCAGCGTGGCGTCGAAGGCCGCGCCGGCCGGACCGGACGCGGGCAGCCCGGCCCGTCGGGCGACCTCCGGGCTGCCGAGCCCGAGGCCGAGGGTGAGCTTCCCGCCGCACAGCTGGTCGAGCAGCGCGGCCTCGTAGGCCAGCTTCTCCGGACTGTACGCCCGCAGGAGCAGCACCGCCGATCCCAGCGCCAGGGACGTCCGTCCGGCCAGATGTCCCAGGACCATCAGGACGGACGGGAGGTGGAACGGCTGAGCGGCCGCGTGATAGCTCTCGCCCACCCACGCGGAGTCGAAACCCTGCTGCTCCGCGCGGGCGAGCATCGTGACCGTGCGATCCACCTGCGGGCGGACCGGCTCCTGGGAGCTCAGGTCGAGCGCGATCCCCAGCCGCATTCAGCCGGCGCTCTCTGCTTGCTTGACGACGTCCTCGTGATTGAAGTCGTTGAACGCCTTGAACATCGCGTCGGTGTAGATGTCCTTCGCCGGGAACTTCTTGATCAGTCCGGCCGAGGCCATGAAGTCGAGCGAACGGGTGAACGCGGCCTCGTCGATCCGGCCCAGGGTCTTGTCGTCGAAGCCCTGCCCGTCCAGGCGGACCTGGAGGACCTTGACCCCGTCAGCCAGCGCCTTCTCCTCCGGTTCTGACCCGCGGGTCTCCGGGTGGAGTTTCCACAGGTCGCGGATCGCGGCCTCGGGGTTGGCCTTGGAGAAGACGAACGCCTTCGCCACCGCCCGGCCGAACCGTTCGAGGATGTCCTTCTTGGCCTCGAGGTTCTTCTTGGTCGCCGCGAAGCCGCCGCCCCACGCGTCCGCCGTCTCCTTGACCGGGAGCGGTGTCAGGGTGACGCCGGCGTTCTTGACGATCTGGTACTGGATGTCCCAGAGCGCCAGCACGTCGACCTGGCCGCTCTTGATGGCGTTGATCTGCTGGGCGCCGGCGCCGATCGGCACCAGGCTGGCGGCGTTCTCGCTCATGCCGTTGAGCTGGATCGCGGTCCGGGCGAACGTCGCGCCGGAGCTCGCGACCGCGGAGACGCCGATCTTCTTGCCCTTCAGGTCGGCGATGCTCTTCACGGCCGAACCGTCCGGCACCTGCAGGCTGTAGATCCACTTCGCCCAGTAGGAGCTGAAGTAGGACAGGTTCAGGTCCTTGTCGTGCCCGATGGCCACGGGCTCGACCGTCATGAGGCCGAGGTCGGCCCCGCCGCCGGCGACCTGCTGCGCCGCCTGGGTGGCCGACGGGAACAGGTTGGTCGTGACCTTCAGACCCTCCTGCTCGTAGAAGCCCTCGGCCTCCACGACGGCCATGACCGCGTAACCGGCGTTCCAGCTGGGAGACGCCATCGCGAACGTCACCGGCGTCAGCTTGCCGCCGACCTGAGCCGAGTCGCCGGATCCGCTGTCGGAACCGCACGCACTCAGCGTTACGGTCGCGCACAGGACGGCGACCGCACCACTAACGACTTTCACTGCTCGTCCGGTCTTCACGATGGAACCTGCCTCTTACTGGTTGGGGAGTGGGTAGGTGTCTTCGTTGAGCACTCGGCCCGGCTGCAGGGAGAAGTCCAGACGCGGCGGGCAGAAGATGTCGATCAGCTGGTTGGTCCCCGAGCCCACGGCCTCGCTGGTGTGCAGCATGGGCGGAGGGATCACGGCCACCGAAGGACTGCCGCACCGCAGGTGCCGGTCCTCGCGCCACTCGGTGCGGCGCTTGGACCACGGGGTCCGCAGGTGGTGGACGTACTCCCCTTCCACGGCGAGCGAGCACTGCTCGAAGTCGTCGTGGTCGTGCGGCGAGAGGGTGTTCGGGTCACGCGGGCCGATCCTGGGCGCCAGGAAGTTGATCATGAAGGTGCTGCACCGCACGATCTGGCCCGGGCGGATGGCGTCCTGCGTCACCTGCAGGTCGGCCAGCCGGTAGGCCCGGATGCGGTAACCCTCCGGCGGGTCCGGCCACGGCTCGAACGGCTTGGTGTTCGGGTGCGGGTTCGCGTACGCGTCCCGGTTGCGCGCCTTGTCCAGCAGGTCGGTGGACTCGGAGCTGAACAGCCGCACGACGGTGCAGTCGGCGACGCCGGAGATCACGCTGCCGCCCGGCGGGACCATCACCACCGCCTTGCCCGAGACCGGCTCGACCTCCCCCGGCGCGCGGACCTCGACGCTGCACTCCTCGTAGGGGAGGAGCAGGACGTACTCGTCCGGCTGATCACTCCGCTCCAGCACGTCGCCGGCGACCAGCGTCGTGTAGGCGAGCACGAAGTTGTGCCCGCGGAAGTACCACGTCGACGATCCGCCAGGGGTCGTCTCGTCGGGATCCCCCGTACCGAGGTAGGAGAACTCCGCCTCGGGCGGGGTGGCCAGGGTGGTCATCGTCTGTCCTTTCGGGTCGGCGGCAAGATGCCGGTTCAGTCGTCCAGGCCGAGCAGGAAGGCGGGGTTGTCGCAGAAGACCTGCCGCAGCGACCTCTCGTCCAGGCCGAGGTCCAGCAGCGCGGTCGCGACGCGGATGTAGGAGTCCACCGGCAGCGGCCGATCCTTCTGACCGAGGTCGGAGGAGATCACGGTGTGCTCAGGGCCGATCTTCTCGATCCAGTCCAGGAGGATCCTCGGGTCCCACTTCTTGGTCCCCTCGGGGTCGTAGAAGCCGGTCTCGTGCTCGATGAACGCTCCGTAGCCGATGAGCTCACGGCACTTCGCCTCGTCCGCGCCGATGACGTAGTCGGGATGGTTGAGCAGCATCCGGGTGACACCCTTGTCCTTGGCCGCGGCGAACAGCTGGGTGATCGACTCGGTCTCCATGTGGCCGCCGGTCACCATCGCGCCGGTCTCCTTGACCAGGTCGAGCACCTCGTAGACCTCGGGGATGAGCTCACCGTTCTCCTGGTGGACGTCGACCCGGGACGACGGCACCTCGACGCTCGCCGTGGGGAAGCCGACGCCCTCCGGATGGCAGTCGATGTGCCGGCCGGCCGAGAACGTGGGAAACCACACGGCCTTGCCCCCCATGCGCAGGCACATGGCCACCGCCTGGGGGTTGATGCCGCCGATCATGCTGTTCAGCGTGATGCCGCCGAAGACCGGGGTTTTGATCTTCGCCAGCCGGTCGCTCATCGAGAGCAGGTCCATCACAGTGTTGTGGTGGTGGGACTTCACCAGCACGCCCCTCATGCCGAGCCGCTCACCGTCCTTGCCGGCCTCGGCATGGTCGATGCGGCGAGGAAACGGGTTCGGGCCGGAATGGCAGTGCAGGTCAACGCAGCCGTTCAGCAGCTTGATGATGGCGGGCGAGTCAGTCATGAAGTCTCCGGAGTATCGACGGGGTTCACAGCACCGTTCGCATCACAGACTGGGAGTTCACTATCCGGTCTGTCAATAGGGTGCGTTCGGAAACACTTTCGCGAAACACCAGGAAAACCTTGCAGCAAGACACCGGACACGCTTACTCTCTGTCCGTACTGCGAACCGCGATAACTCTTTTTTGGGACATCAACGCGACGGGGTGGGGGCCGATGACGGAGAACCAGGACGAAAAACCGGTGGCTGCTCGCGAGCAGGACATCCAGGCGGTGAGCCGGACCGCGCAGATCCTCGGGCTGTTCGGCCCGGAGACTCCGGAGCTCTCCGTCGCGGAGGCCACCCGCCGGCTCGGCCTGAACCGGACCACGGTGCACCGCTACTTCAGCTCGATGATCAGCTCCGGGCTGCTCGAGCGCGTGGAGGACTCCGCCTTCGTCCGTCCCGGACGGTCGATCCTGCAGCTCGGCAGCTTCATGCTGGGACAGCAGCGCATCATGCAGAAGGCGCCGGCCTACATGCGCGAGCTCACGCTCGAGATCAAGATCAGCACCGTGCTGTCGCTGTGGGGCACCTCCGGCCCGGTGGTCTCGCTGGTGGAGGAGGCCGAGCATCCCACCGTGGTGACGGTGCGGGTGGGCTCGCAGCTCGCCCTGGACTCCTCGCAGGCCAAGGTCTTCCTGGCCTTCCTGCCCGACCAGTTCCACGCCGACCGGCTCACCGGCAGCCTCCCCGAGCCCCAGCGCACCGAGACGCGCCATCGTATCGAGGCGATCCGGCAGGCCGGCATGAGCAGCCACGTCAACCACCGCGGCATCTGCGTCGTCGCGGCGCCGGTGTTCGCGGCGACCGGCATCTGCGCCACGATCGCGGCCGTCGGCACCGAGCGGATGCTGCCGGACGCGCTGGACTCCCGGGAGGCCACGGCGTTGAAGGCCGTCTGCAAGCGACTGACCAAGGAGATGGGCGGCACGTGGCCCGAGGCGACCGCCTGATCGCTGCCAGCACGACAACCGAGGCGCGGGCAGCCTGCGCTTGAACCAGGTGAGGAATGACAGACATGCCGACCAGCACCGACACCGACTGCGCGATCCGCTTGGACTCGCTGTCCATGCTCTACCCGACGAAGTCCGGCGGGACCGTCCAGGCTCTCGACGACGTCTCCCTCAGCGTCCAGGCCGGTGAGTTCATCTCCATCGTCGGCCCCAGCGGCTGCGGCAAGAGCACGCTGCTGCGGATCATCATGGGCCTGTCCCGCCAGACCTCCGGGCAGGTCACCTTCGGGCCGTCGGAGGACACCCACCGCAACCAGCTCGGGATGGTCTTCCAGCAGCCGCTGCTGCTGCCCTGGCGTACGGTGCGGAAGAACCTGCTGACGTCGCCGGACCTGCACCACGCCCGGGACGCCGCGACCCATGAGAAGGCCGACGAGCTGCTGGTGATGCTCGGCCTGGAGGAGTTCGGCGACCGCTATCCGAACGAGCTGTCCGGCGGGATGCAGCAGCGGGTCGGGATCGGCCGCGCCCTGATGCACGACCCGCGCATCCTGCTCATGGACGAGCCGTTCGGCGCCCTCGACGCGATGACCCGCGACCAGATGGGACTGGACCTGCTGAAGATCTGGGACCAGGATCGCAAGACCGTGCTGTTCGTGACGCACAGCATCCCCGAGGCGGTGCTCCTCGCCGACCGCGTCGTGGTCATGACACCGCGCCCCGGCCGGTTGGCGGACGTCGTCGAGGTCGCGCTCCCCAGACCGCGGCGGCTCGAGAACATCAACACGCCGGAGTTCGGCGAGATCGTCCTGAAGATCCGCAAGCTGCTCGACTCCGAGCACAGCGCCCACTAGGAGACCTGATGTCCACCAACACCAAGCGCCAGGCAGCCGGCCGAGAGGAACGCGCCGTCCCGGACGGTGAGACCGTGCCGGTGAAGGCGCCCACGAACTCGGACACCCCGGCCCGACGCCGCCGCCGAGTACCGGAGATCACCTACAGCGTGCTGGTGTTCATCGGGCTGTTGGTGGTCTGGCAGGTCGTGGTGGAGATGTTCGACATCTCCAACATCCTCGTCCCCGCGCCCTCGGCCGTCGCCGTCTCCCTGGTCGACGGCTTCCGGGACGGCAGCCTGGTGAGCCACTCGATCGTCACCATGAAGGAGATCCTGATCGGATTCGGCATCGCGGTCGGCTCGGCGCTGGTCTCCGCGGTGCTCATCACCCAGTTCCGGACGGTGGAGCGTGTGCTCTTCCCGCTGCTCATCCTGACCCAGACCATCCCCAAGGTCGCCATGGCGCCGCTGCTGATCGTCTGGTTCGGCATCGGGATCAGCTCGAAGGTGCTGACCGTGGCGCTGATCGCGTTCTTCCCCCTCCTCATCAACGCCGTCCTGGGATTCAGGTCCGCCGCCCACGAGCAGGTCGAGATGCTCCGTTCCTTCGGCGCGTCCCGCATGCAGGTCATGCGGCACCTGCAGATCCCGTCGGCGCTTCCGCACATCTTCGCGGGACTGGAGGTCGCCGTCATCCTGTCCGTGACCGGCGCCGTGGTCGCGGAGTTCGTGGGCAGCTCGGAAGGTCTGGGCTACCTGATCCAGGCGAGCAACTTCACCCTGGACGTGGCCAGGACCTTCGCGGTGATCGTCGTGCTGTCGGCCGTCGGCATCGTCCTGCACGCGGTCGTCGTGCAGCTCGGCAAGTGGCTGGTCTTCTGGACCGCCACCCCCTCCAACGCCGCCAGCGAGGTCTGATCCATGACACGGGTACGCGACGGAATCAACGGCGGCACGCTCGGGACCTGGATCAAGCTGTCCAGCCCCGAGAGTGTCGAGATCATGGCCTACGCGGGCTTCGACTTCGTGGTCATCGACCTCGAACACACGACACTGGACCTGGCCGCCGCCTCGACCCACATCGCGATGGCCCGCGCCCTCGGGGTGGATCCGCTCGTCAGGGTGCCCGACCACGGCCCCAGCGTGATCCAGCGGGTCCTGGACGCCGGCGCGGCCGGTGTGGTCGTGCCGCACGTCGACACGGTCGAGCAGGCCCGGGCGGTCGTGCGGGCCACCTGCTTCCCGCCGCGCGGCGACCGCGGGTCCGGCGGCACCAGCCGGGCGGGTCGCTGGGGGCTGCTGCCACGGGCGGAGTACCTCGAGTACGGCAACGAGCAGGCCCTGTGCGTCGTCCAGCTCGAGAGCGAGGCGGCGATGAGGAACACGAGGGAGATCCTGGCCGTCGACGGCATCGGCGCGGCGTTCGTAGGGCCGGCCGACCTCTCGATGTCGATGGGCGTCACGGCGGGAAGCGACGAGGTGGACCGGCTCGTCACGTCCGCGCTGGAGGCCGCCGCCGCGGCAGGCGTCCCCATCGGCACCGCGTCCGCCACGAGTGACCAGGCCCGGGCCGCGCTGGCCCGGGGCTACGACTACGTGGTGGTCAGCAACGACACCTCGATCCTCGCCAGCGGAGGCCGGGCGATCGTGAACGCGGTGAAGGCGCCGGTCGCCGAGCGGGTCGCCCGATGAGCGCGCCCCGTGTCGCCATCGTGACGGGCTCGAGCTCCGGGATCGGAGAAGGGATCGCCCGCGCGCTCGCGGCCGACGGCTTCACCGTCGTGGTGAACTCGGCCACCTCGGTCGACGCCGGCGAGCGGCTCGCGGCCGAGCTTCCGGGGGCGAGCTACGTCCAGGCCGACATCGCCGATCCCTCCGACGCCGTGCGCCTGGTGGAGACGGCCGTGGCGCGGCACGGCCGTCTCGACCTGCTGGTGAACAACGCCGGGGTGGCGCGAGCCGTCCCCCACGCCGACCTGGACGCGGTCACCGCCGACGACTGGCACCGGATCCTCGGCGTCAACGTCGTCGGGACGTGGCAGGTCTCCGTCGCCGCCGTGAAGGTCATGGAGCTCGGCGGCCAGATCGTCAACATCAGCTCGGTGGGCGGCTCGCGCCCCCTCGGCAGCTCGATCCCCTACGCCGTCAGCAAGGCCGCGCTCGACCACATGACGAGGCTGCTGGCCAAGGCCGTGGGCCCGGACGTCCGGGTGAACGCGATCGCCCCGGGGCCGCTCCAGACCCGGCTGACCGCGGGCAGCCTCGCCACCCGGATGGCGCGCACCGTGGCGATGACACCGATGGGCCGGCTCGGGCAGCCGTCCGACGTCGCGGCGATGATCCTGGCGCTCGTCAAGGCCCCCTTCGTCACCGGTGAGGTGATCAACGTCGACGGCGGCATCAACCTCGTCACCCACATGGACGCGCCTCGCGAGGCCAACGCGTGATCCGTCCCGGCATCGGCCGGGTCGGCGCGGGTGAACCCGCGGGTAAGCGTCCTACCTGAGCTCAGGGCTCAGGCGGCCGCCCGTGCGGCCCGCCGCACGGGCGGTGAGAGCGCCGATCGAGCAGATGATCGCGAACCCGAACAGGACGTAGCGGGCCGCGTCGAGCATCGAGGAGCCACCCAGGTTGACCAGGGCGCCCGCGGTGGCCGTACCGAACGCGATCGACAGGCTGGTCACGGTGGCGATCGCGGCGGCCGCCCGCCCGCCCTCCTCCGGATCAGGGGTGCCGGCCATCACCGCCACCGCCAGGTGCGGGTAGGCCAGCCCGACGCCGGCCCCGGCGGCGCACAGCACCGGCACCCACAGCAGGACCAGCCAGCCGGGCGCGTCCTGGCGCTGCAGCAGCCCCTGGAGGAGGAAGCCGAATGCCAGCAGCAGCGGCCCGGCGACGCGCAGCCGGCCGATCGTGCGCTCGCCGGCGGCCGAGGAACCGACGAGCTGCGTCGCCGACCAGCCGAGGGAGACGACCGCCCCGAGGAACCCCGCCACGGCCGGCGTCAGCCCGCCCAGCCGCTGGCCGAACAGCGGCAGGAACGACTCCACCGCCACGCCGAAGGCCAGCAGCGCCAGCGTCAGGTACAGCCACTTCAGCGCCGAGCCCGGCCGGTAGGTGGCGGCCGGGAAGACCCGGCGTTCACTGCGCCGTTCATGAGCGACGAAGGCCAGCATCAGCAGCAGCGCCACCGCGATGCCGGCCGCCATGGCGGCGGCGCCGGGCAGCACCCCCGCCACGCTGACCGCGGCGGTGGCCGCCGTGACCAGCAGCAACGACAGCACCGGGACCGGCGCCCCGGCGCCACCGCGGTCGCCGCGCGGCAGCACCCGGGGCACGAGCAGGCCGCACACCCCCGCGATCACCGCCATCGTGACGAACGCCAGTCGCCAGCCGCCGAACTGGGCGAACAGCCCGCCGAGCGCGGGGCCGACGAAGTTGCCGACACCGTACATCGCCGACATGAGCGCGTTGCCCCGTGCCCACAACCGCGGCGGCAGCGCCGATCGGACGGCGGCGAAGCCCAGCCCGGACAGCAGCCCCGCGCCCAGCCCCTGGGCGCCGCGACCGGCCAGTAGTACCGGCATCTCCGGGCTCACCGCGCAGGTCAGCGAGCCCAGCAGGAAGACGCCGAAGCCGAGCAGGTAGGCGCCGACGTCACCCCACCGGGCGAGGAGGCGGCTGACCAGCATCGTCGCGATCACCATCGCGACGAGATAGATCGTCATGTTCCACGCGTAGAAGCCGGCGCCGCCGATGTCGGCCACCGCGGTCGGCAGCAGGCTAGACGCCAGGTAGATGTTGATCGCGCCGACGAGCACGCCGACGGCCGGCACGATCGCCGCCCCGGCGTGCTCAGGGCCCAGCAGCTCCCGCCACGAGCCCGGAGCGGGGTGGTCGCCGGTGGTCACTCCGGCGCTGTCAGAAGCAGTCATGCGTTCAAGCCTGTCGTTGAACGGGCTCCAGAGACTTTCGCCGGCTGCCCTGTCCCCTGCCTGGGCTCGGTGCGCGGAAAGCCTCAACGGCCGGTCGAAGCGCACCCCTGAGGGTTCAGGGCGGGGAGATCGGAGTGACGGGCTCGCGGTGGGAGGCGGACGTCGTCAGCGCGAGCAGGCCGCTCAGGATGAGGCAGACGGCCATCGCGGTGAACGGGGCCTGGTAGCCGCCGCTCAGGTCACGCAGCCAGCCCGTGAAGTAGCCGGCCGCGAAGCCGCCGAGGCTGCCGACGGTGTTGATCAGGGCCAGGCCCGCCGCGGCGGCCGCGCCCGTGAGGGACTCGCCGGCGATGCTCCAGAAGATGGGGATGGCCGCGTAGATGCCGATGGCCGTGATCGAGACGCCGAGCATGAGGAGCGGGAAGGAGTCGCCGGCGTAGGAGCAGATGAGGACGGCCAGGCCCGCGAGCACGGCGGGCGCCGCGAACCGCCAGGGGCGCAGCCCCCTTGTCCGGGAGCGCCGGCTCCACACCCAGCAGGCGATCGCGCCGAGCGTGAACGGCACGAAGGTCACGAGGCTGAGGGCGTTGGCGTTGTCGCCGCGGGGGAGGGCGGCGGTGACGAGGGGCAGGAAGAAGCTGATCGCGAACATCGGGAAGGTGAGCAGGAAGAAGATCCCGGCCAGCCGGATCGTCACCGGGCTGCGCAGGGCCGCCAGGAACGAGCGGTGCTCGCCGGCCTCCCGGGCCGGGCCGGACCGTTCGAGGGCCTCCCGCTCCTGCGGGGTCAGCCACGTCGCCTCGCGCGGTGTCGAAGGCAGGGCCCTGAGCACGACGAGTCCGAGGACGACCGCGGCCAGCCCTTCGACGGCGAACATGAAGCGCCAGCCCTCGATTCCGAACGTGCTGGTCCCGTGGTGGATGAGCCAGTTGGAGACGGGGCCGCCCAGAGCCGTCGAGAGGGGCACCGCGACGTAGTACACGCCGAGCACCGCGACGCGCTGCGGCCCGCTGAACCACAGCGTGAGGTAGAACAGGATCCCGGGCAGCAGGCCCGCCTCGGCGATGCCGAGCAGGACGCGCATCGCGGCGAACGAGCCCGCCCCGGTGACCAGGGCGTGCGCCGCGGCGGCCAGCCCCCACGTGACCGCGATCCTGGCCAGCCACCTGCGCGCGCCCACCCGGTAGAGCAGGTAGTTGCTGGGCACTTCGAGCACGACGTAGCCGACGAAGAACAGGGCGACGCCCAGCCCGTAGGCGGTGGCGGTCATGCCGAGGTCGGGGTTCATGTGGGGGGCCGCGAAGCCGACGTTGACGCGGTCGAGGTAGTTGACGAACAGCAGGGCGATGAGGATCGGCAGGAGGCGTCTGGCCGCCTTGCCGCCGGCTGTGGCGAGCAGGTCCGGGGAGGGGGTCTGGGTCATCGTGCGCTCTCGATCAGTACGCGGGTGCCGGGGGGTGTGGTCAGGTTGACGGTCTCGTCGCGGCCGACGTGGACGAAGTCCTCGATGTGGAAGCCCTGCGCGGGGTCGGTCCAGCCGAGTTCGATCTCGAGGGTCATGCCTTCGACGAGCGGCTCGTCGTACTCGACGGTCAGCTGCGGCTCCTCGTGCAGCACCAGGCCGATGCCGTGCCCGACGATGCTCCAGCGGAACTCCTCGCCCTGGCGCTCGTACGCGCGCCGGGCGAGGTGCACGAGCTCGCGGGCGGCGACACCCGGCCGGGCCGCTTCGACGATGGTGTCGTGGACGGCGCTGATGCGGTCGAAGCGGGTGCGTTGCGCCCGGCTCGCGGTGCCGACGACGGCCGTACGGGCGATGTCGGAGCAGTAGCCGTCGATGCGGACGCCCCAGTCGGTCCGGATCAGCATCCCGGCCTCCAGCGCCTGGTCGCCGGGCCACGGATGCCACTGCCCGGCGCGGCAGCCGCCGCCGAAGATCGAATGGGTCAGTTCCTGCGCTCCTTCGCGCATGAGCGCGTCGGTGACGCGCGCGGCGACGGCCCGTTCGCTCTCGCCCGCGACGATGCTCCGCAGCCCGTTCTCCAGGTGACGGGCCGTCATCCGGTTGACGTGCGTGAGGAGTGCGACCTCGGCCGGCGTCTTCACCTTGCGCATCTCGTTCAGCAGCGGCCAGGCGTCGCCGTACCGCAGCCCGGGCAGCCGGCGCCGAAGACCCTCGACGATCTTGTACGGGGTGGCGCGGTGCTCGACGCCGATCAGGCCGGAGGTGATGCCCAGGCCGGTGAGGGCCTCGGCGACCACGTCGATCATGTGGTCGTGCTCCCCCAGGTAGCCCCGGATGTCCTGGATGCGCGGGCGGCTCTCTTCGCGGGCCCAGGTGCCGGCCCCGTTCCAGGCGTCGGCGCGCGGGGCAGGGACGACGTAGACGGGCGGCGCGCCGTTCGCGGGCCACACGACGATGTGCAGCCGTTCCCAGGTGAGCCGCATGTCCGGGTGGTAGAAGCCGGACAGGTAGTGGGTGTTCTCGGGCCAGGTCGACACGATCGCGTCGAACGGGCCCGCGTCGAGCAGGCGCTGGATTCGGCCGACGTCGGCGTATCCGGTGGCAGGGGGGTTCGTCGTCATCGTGACGGCCTCTCGGGTGTGCTCAGTGCGAGGGGGAGGGCGCCCTGGTCAGGGCCTGGGTGACGGCCGTCCGGATGAGGGTGGCGGCGGCGCGCTGGGCGTCCAGCGGCACGCCGTCGTCGCTCAGCGTGGGACGGGCGTGCCAGCCGCAGACGACCCCGGCGCGCACGGCGGCGCGCAGCAGGTTCTCCACGTAGTCGGCGTCCGCGATCAGGTCGGGCCGTTCGACGAGGTAGGCGATGAGCGCGGTGACGGCGTACCCGCCCCAGTCCGAGATGGCGGCGGTGAGCACGTGATCGGTCGTCACCGCGGCGGCCATCCCGGCGCCGCAGGGGCAGCGGCATGTCCCGCCCGCGGGCTGGATGGCCGCCACCTCCGGGATGGCGCCGAAACCCGCCTCGTTGCCGGCGTCGCCGATGCCGCAGGTGAGCACGCCCTGGGCGTGTGCCCGCTCGAACAGCGCGGCGCTGTCGAAGTGCACGTCGTGCCAGGGGTTGCCGGTGGCGCCGTGGATGACGCCCGCGCGGTTCGGGGCGAGCAGTTCGATGGCCAGGACGAGGCAGGGCCGCAGGTCGTCCAGGATGGCGCGGCTGAAGTCGCGTCCGGCGTCGTCGTCCTGCGGTGAGACGTGCAGCGTGACCGTGCCCGGCCGGTGGTCGTCCTCGCCGAGCCGGACGTTGAGCTCGCCCGCGCGTACGACCTCGGCCAGCGGCCCCAGGAACCGTTCGACGGAGGCGAGGTGGACCTCGGCCCCGAGGCCCAGGGTGAGGATCCGGGCGAGGGCCACCGCGCCGAGGAGGCCGTCGATCTCGCCGGTGGGCAGGCTCGGCGGGCCGCCCGCGCCGCACAGGATGACGACGCGGTCGCCGGGTTCGACCCGGTTCACGATCGCCTGCGCCATGGCGGTGCTGAGCGGCTTGCCGGTGTGCCGGCGTACGGCCTCGTACAGCTGGTGGGCGACGCCTCTGGGCATGTTGCCGAGGGGGCGCAGCTCGGTGGTCATGATCTGGTCGACGTACTGTCCGATGATCTCTGGCAAGGGTTCGGCCTTTCGGGTGAGCGGGCTAGGCGCGCGGCGGGCCGGCGAACTCGGGCCGCCGCCTGAGCAGCAGCGCGACCACGGCTCCGAGCGCCATGACGGCGGCGACGACGAACATGGCCGGCCGGTAGCTGCCGGTCGCCCCGTACAGGCCGCCGGTCATGTACGGGGCGACGAACCCGGCCACGTTCGCCAGCCCGCCCGCCACGCCGATGCCCGCCGCCGCGGCGGCGCCGCGCAGGAAGCGCGGCGGCAACTGCCAGAAGACGGGCAGCACCGCGTAGCTGCCGGCCGCGGCGATGGAGATCGCGATCATCACGAGCGTCGTGCCGGGCAGGTAGAGGGCCACCGACACGGCGACGGCGCCCACGAGCAGCGGGACCGCGGCGTGGTAGTGGCGCTCCTGATGCCGGTCGGAGCTGCGGCCGACCAGCCACATGGCCAGCGCCGCCGCCGCGAACGGCACGGCGGTCAGCAGCGCCGTCTCCCAGATCGAGAACGGCCGGCCGGACGGCGCGGCCAGGCTCGCGATGACCTGGGGCAGGAAGAAGGACAGGGCGTAGCCGCCCATGTTCACCGAGAGCCCGATGAAGGAGACGGCGTAGATGCGCCAGTCCTTCAGCGCCGACCGGACGTCCGACGGGCCGTGCTCGGCGGCGGCGCCGGCTTCACGCTCCAGCGTGGCCCGCAGCGCGCCGCGTTCGTGCTCGCTGAGCCACGGGACGTCCTTCGGCGAGCCGGGCAGGACGAAGAACACGAGCACGCCGACGAGCACGGCGGGAACGGCCTCGGCCACGAACATGAACCGCCAGCCCTCAAGGCCCCACAGGCCGTGACCGTGCTCGATCAGCAGCGCCGACAGGGGCGCGCCCAGCACGACCGCGACGGGGATCGCGATGAGGAAGAGCGCGACCATGCGGGCCCGTACCGGCGCGGGGAACCAGAGCGTGAGCAGGTAGATGACGCCCGGCACGAACCCCGCCTCGGCGATGCCGAGCAGGACGCGCACGGCGTAGAAGCCGACCTCGGACTGCACGAACCCCATGGCCCCCGAGATCAGTCCCCAGGTCACCATGATGCGCGCGAGCCAAATCCGGGCGCCGACCCGGTGCAGGATGACGTTGGAGGGCACCTCGAACGCCACGTAGCCGATGAAGAACAGCCCCGCCCCCAGGCCGTACGCGGTGCTGGACAGCCCGAGATCGGCGTTCATGGTGGCGGCGGCGAAGCCGATGTTGACCCGGTCGAGATAGCTGATGACGTACATCAGCGCGACCAGGGGGATGAGCCGGACGGCGGCCTTACGGGTGGCTGAGCGCAGGGCGGCCGGATCGCCGGTGGTGATGTGGGTCATGACACCTCCTGGCGATACAGCGTATAGATTTCATATACGTTGTAAATAGCTGGATGAAAAGATCTTCATCCCCCGTACGACGTATCCGTCTGCGGTACGGTGGGAGACGTGACCTCCCGACCCGCCCCAGACCAAGGACGTCCCGAGCCCGGCGAGCCCCGGCGAGCCCGCCGCGGGTCACGCACCCAGGCCGTCTCCGTCACCCTGGACGACGTGGCCGACGCGGCGCTGCGGCAGGCCGGCCAGTCCGGGCTCGACGCCGTGACGATCCGCAGCGTCGCCACCGAGCTGGGCATCTCCCCCATGACGATCTACCGGTTCGTCGACTCCAAGGACGAACTGATCGACGCCATGCTCGTCCTCGCGCTCAGCAGGATGGAGGTGCCGCACAGCAGCGCCTCGGACTGGCGGCAGCGGGTCATCGACATCATGGTGGCCTGGCGGGAGCTGCTCCTCGCCCATCCCAGCGTGGTCCAGATGCTGGTGAACAGGCGCGTTCCGGCCCACTCCGAAGGTCTCGGGCGGCTGGCCGAGCACGTCCTGGCGAACCTGGAGGACGGCGGCATCACCGGTGAGGAGGCGGCGCGGACGTTCTGGCGGATCTTCTCCTTCACCTTCGGCCACATCGTGTTCGAGCGGCCGCGGCGCGACATCGACGCCGAGGCGCAGGCGGAGGCCGGGCGCGCGATGGCGGCGACCGCGCGCCTGCGCGGCTTCGAACGGGTGCGGGACCTGGCGGGCGAGCTGACCGACATCGCCGCGCGGGGCACGCTGGAGAGCTCGCTCAAGGTGCTGCTCGACGGGGTGGGCGCGCGACCGTCCGGCACCTGACGGGGCCCGCGGTGTACGCCTGGTGCAGCGCGATCAGTCGCCGAGCGCGAGCCTGATCCCGAACGCGGCGATCACGGTCCCGGCGACCCGGTCCAGCAGCCGCCTGGCCCGGCCCGTGCGGAGCCATCCGCGCAGGCCGCGGGCGAAGGCGACCAGCGCCGCCGACCAGACCAGCCCCAGCGCGACGTGCACCGAGGCGAGCAGGACTCCCATCGCCAGGTGATTGGTCTGCGCCGGGATGAACTGCGGCAGCACGGCGACGTAGAAGACGCCCACCTTGGGGTTGAGCAGGTTCGTCGTCAGACCCTGGCGGAAGCCGCGGACCATCGCGTCGGCTCCGGAGGCAAGCGGGTGCCCGTCCGGCTCCCCGTCCGCCGTCCTGCCGCGGAAGGTGCCGGCCAGCATCCGGACGCCCATCCAGACCAGGTACGCCGCCCCGGCCCAGCGCAGCACCTCGTACGCGATGTGCGAGGCGGTGAGCAGAGCCGTCACCCCGAGCGAGGTGAGCGCACCCCACATCAGGGTGCCGGTCTGGATCCCCAGCACCACACCCCACGCGCTGCGGCGGCGCCCGAGGGCCGCGGTCCGCAGGATCAGGGCGGTGTCCAGACCTGGAGTGAGGGTGAGCACACCCACGACGAGGGCGAATTGCCATAAGGAGGTGGTGACAGCCACAGCAGGCAAGCCTACTCTGCGCCTTCCGCCCTTGTCTGGAGCCGCTGAGCGGACATCCGTCCGTCTGCGCACGTCTTGGGCCCCTCACAAGCCCCAACACCCCCTTGACAGGTGCCGCGGCACGCATCATTCTGAGGCCAACCCATTGCCGACCGCTCTACGGACGATTGTCCGATGAAGTTCTGGCCGGAGGTGGGTTCACCCCCTGCGCCACAGAGGAGCCACTTGATGAGCAGCGCCACCGAGGGCGGAAGCGCCCGAACGAGCTCCGACTCCGGTTCATTGACGAAGACCTCCATCGCGATCGGCTTCGCGGTCCTGTGCACCTCGTACATGCTCAACGCGATGGACCGGCAGATCTTCTATCCCCTCCTGCCCGACATCCGGACCGAGCTCGGCTTCTCCCTCGAACAGGGCGGGCTCCTGGCCACCGGCTTCACCCTCGGCCTCGCCCTCGCCGGACCGCCGGCCGGATACCTGGCCGACCGGCTCTCCCGCAAGGCCATCGTCATCGTCAGCGTGCTCGTCTACTCGCTCGGCACCCTCGCCATACCGCTGGCCGTGGGATTCGTCGACATGAGCATCTACCGGCTGGTCTCCGGCGTCGGCGAGGGCGTCCAGGCAACCGCCCTGTACGCCGTGATCGGCGCGTTCTTCTTCCACCGCCGCGCCCTCGCCGCCGGCGTCGTCGGCGTGGCCTTCGGCCTCGGCGTCTTCCTCGGCCCGCTGTTCGGCAACGACCTCGCCGAGGGCTGGGGGACCTGGCGGGCGCCGTTCTTCCTGTTCGCCGCCGCCGGCCTGGTCATGAGCCTGATCATCGCGGCGACGGTGTCACGCAGGATGACCGAGGCGGTCACCGGCGCCGCCGCGGATCCGGCCGGGGCGTCGTACGACCACGTGCCGGCCTCCCCGTACAACCGCAACACGCTCGGCATCGGCATCGCCTGCGCCGTTTCCGGCCTGGTCTTCTACGGCTACCTCGGCCTCTACCCGACGTTCCTGCGCGAGGCGCTCGGCTTCGGGGCCGACCAGGCCGCGTTCGCCGTGTCCATGGGCGGCCTCGGCGCCATGATGGCCCTGCCGGCCGGCTGGCTCGGCGACCGGTTCAACCAGGCCCGCCTGCTGATGTTCGCCATGGTCGCCACCGGCGTCACCGCGTACCTGATGTACCAGATCGCCACCGCGGCCCCCGCCCAGTACCTGCTGTCGTTCCTGATGGGCACGTTCGCCAGCGGTTTCCTGTTCACCAACTGCAGCACGGCCATGCAGCGGGCCGTCCGCCCGCACCAGGTCGGCCGCGGCGCCGGCCTGTTCATCCTCACCTACTACGTGGCCGCCGCCTTCTCCGGGCTGCTGTTCGCCCGCCTGGTGGGCTCGCTCGGCTGGGACGGCGCCGGCCTCTGGCAGCTCACCCTGCTCCCGATCGTCGGCGTCGCCGGCCTCCTCCTGGTCGACGCGTCCAGAATGGTGCTGCCCAGAGCGGCCAAGTAGCCACGGGCATGAACCCTCCAGGCCGGTAACGCGTCCCAAAGATATGAAGAGATCATGTCTGGCCGTTCTGGCGCTGCTCGCGTCGCTGTGCGCCTGCGGCCAGACCGTAGCCGGCTCGGTACCCGGCGCGGCCGGGACCGAGACGATCGTGTTACCGAGGGCCGATCAGCCGAAACCGCATCGGCCCACCCTGGAGCGGCTCAAGCGAGAGGCGGCGGCGTCGGGCCGGCCTCTGGAGGAGGTCGTCAAACGGTACGCGGCCCGGCTGGCCGCCACCGCGTCGCCCAGGCCGACGGACTTCGACGGGTACGACCCCGCGGCGACCGAACCCGCCGTGGCGATCGACGGCATTCCCTACGCCGAGCTGGTCGACCTCGGGACCTTCGCCAGGTCGGAGGGCATCTCCTACGAGGAGGCCATCGACCGCTTCGGCTCACAGTCGTCCGACAGCCGGGTGATCGACGAACTCCATGCGGAGTTCCCTGACGAGATCTCCGGCGTCGCCTACGTCGACGACCACCAGGGGCTGCGCGTCGGCTTCAAGGGCCCCATTCCGGCTCGCGCGATCGAGCTGGCCAGGACCCTGCCCATGGAGGTCACCCTGATCGGCGGCAAGGGATTCTCGGCCGCGGAGCTCCGGCACGCCCAGGACACCGTCGTCTCCTGGCTCCGCTCCCGTCCTGAGGTGGCCACGGTGACGGCGCACGCGGATGACGAGACCGGCCGGGTCGAGGTCACCGTTCAGCCGAAGGTGATGCCGGACGACGCCGAGGAGTTCAGGCGCGGGCTTGAGCTCCCGCAACCGGACAACCCGCACATCACCCTCCAGGTCACGCTCTCCGCCGACTCGATCGCCGTCCCCCAGCAAGGGCCCCAGTGAGGAGCACGGCGAGGGCCGCGCAGGTGCGGGATTTGGACACGGCGTTCGGCCCATGGCAGGCTCGTGCCGCATGATCGATGATTGCGCGAAGGACACCCTGCACGGGAGGCTCCGGCGCGACCGCGAGGCGCTGCTGTGGAAACTCGACGGCCTGTCCGAGTACGACTCCCGCCGGCCGCTGACCGCGACCGGGACCAACCTCCTCGGCCTGGTCAAGCATGTGGCCATGGTCGAGGCCAGGTACTTCGGCGAGGTCTTCGGCCGGCCTTCACCGGAGCCGCTGCCCCGGTGGCAGGACTCCGACGGCGGCGATCACTGGGCGGCCGAGGACGAGACCCGCGATCAGATCATCGGGTTCTACCGGCGCACGTGGGAGCACTCGGACGCGACGATCGACGCGCTTCCCCTGGACGCCCCCGGCCGCGTGCCGTGGTGGCCGGAGTCGACGCCGGCCCGGCACTCGAACCTGTTCGCCATCATGCTGCACGTCCTCGGCGAGACCGTCCGGCATGCCGGGCACGCCGACATCCTGCGCGAGGGCCTCGACGGCCGGACCGGGCTGCGCCCCGAGCACGAGCAGCGGATCGACGAAGCGGCCCGCGCGGCCTACCGCGCGAAGATCGAGCGGGCCGCCGCGACGGCCGCACGGATCACGGCTTGAGCGGAGGTTGCCGGCACCCCGCTCGCGAGCCCACCTGAGGGTAAGGCGGGCGCTACGGGAAGAGCTCGCGTGCCCGCCCGACGGTAGGGCCGGCACTACCGGGAAGACGGCGGAAGCCCTCATCTTCTGCGTCCGGGTCGTCTGACAGGCTCTGACGCATGTCGATCTTGCATTCGCGCCGCGCCTTCATCGGATTGACCGCCGGCGCCGCCGCCGGTCTGGCAACCGCCGGCATCTCGGGTACGGCACGTGCCGCGGAACTGCCCCGGATCACGCCGTTGCGGATTCGCACGGCCGCCGGCACCTTCGACGCCGTCGCCGCGGGTCCGCGCCACGGCCGGAAGGTGCTCCTGTTACACGGCTTCTCCGAGGCCGGCATCGAGTGGGAGCACCAGCTACGGGCCCTCGCCGCGCGCGGTTACCAAGCGGTGGCTCCCGACCAGCGGGGTTATTCGCCAGGGGTCCGGCCGGCCGGGATCGAGGCCTATCGCCTGGACCACGCGGTTCAGGACGTCCGGGCGATGGCCGACGCCCTGGGCTGGGGCAGGTTCGACCTGGTCGGGCACGACTGGGGCGCCGCGGTCGCCTGAATCGCCGCGGCGAGGCACGCCCGCCGGGTGCGTTCGCTGACCGCCGTCTCAGTGCCGCATCTCGGCGCGTTCGCCGAGGCGCTGCGGACGGACCCCGTGCAGCAGGAGGCGTCCACGTACATGGATGTCTTCCGGCAGCCGGCACCGGGGCCCGAGAACATGATGCTCGCCTCAGGCCCGCCCAAGCTGCCGGGCGTCGATCCGGCGAAGTGCGCGGAGTACTTCCGCCGGCTCTCCCGTCCCGGCGCCTTGACCGGCGTGCTGAACTGGTACCGGGCCAACGACTTCGAGGGCTACGAGCAGCGGGTCGCGGTGCCGACGCTCTTCATCGCGAGCACGAAGGACCCGATGGTCGCGCCGTCGGGAGTGCGGGCGACGAAGAACCGGGTCACCGGACCGTATCGGCTGGAGAACCTCGACGGCCTCGGCCACTTCATCCCGGAAGAGGCCCCTGACCTCACGAGCAGGCTGCTCCTCCGGCACCTCGCCTCCGTGCCCTCGTAGTCCCGGATCACCGGCGGCGTCCTACGGCCTCAACGAGGAGCCGCGCAGGCCGCGGGGCAGAGCTTGACCTCGGGGTGGCGTGGCGACGGCTCGTCCAGGAGGGGTTGCCGCCGCGACTTCAGGTGCAGGTCGAGGAAGGCCGCCACGTACGTGCGGGTGAGCTCGGCGGCGCGCGGCGCGGGCAGGACGCCGGAGGCGAGCCGGACGCCGAGCGTGGCCGCCATCAGCGGGCCGTCGGTGAAGGACTGATGTTCTGCGCCCGTCAGCACCAGCCAGCGTTTCCACCCGGTCAGCAGTTTCCAGTCGCGCTCCCAGGAGGGGTCGCGGCCGCCGGGGACGTGCTGCGGCGTGCCCAGGAACATGAACGGCCGGGAGAACCCCTTCTTGGGGATGCGGGCGTAGGTGGTGCCGTCCATGTCGACGCCGGCTCGCACGCGGGGGTCGCGCACCATGGCCGCCACGGCACTCGCCCCGCCCATCGACTGGCCGACCATGGCGATCCTGGAGCGGTCGATCCGGTGGGAGTCGTCCCACTTCGCGGGCAGTTGGTCGAGGACGAAGGAGACGTCCGCGGCCCGGCCCGCGACCACCCCGGAGCCGAAGCCGGGGTCGGTGTCGCTGTCGCAGGCGAGGCATTCGGCGACCCGCCCGCCGGCCAGGGTCGTGGCGTAACTCTCGTAGGTGTGGTCGACGCCCGCCACGACGTAGCCGCGGCTGGCCAGGTCCTCGGCCAGGGAGGTGAGCGTGCTCACCGGGTTGGTGAAGCCCGGCGACAGCACCACCAGCGGAAGTCTCCGTCCCGCGGGTTCGGCGTCCTTGACAGCGTTCGTGCGCGTCCTGCTGAGGATGTCGTCCGGGACGCCCATGACGCCGTAGCGTCTGACGGCGAGCCGCGATTCCTGCGCCGTCATGTACGGCGCCTTCGGCCCGTCGCGCCGCGCGGCCGGATACCAGAGGGTGACCTTGAGCTCGCGCGCGCCGGCGTCGAGGTTCCAGGGATCGGGGCGGGAGGTGTCCTTCAGATACAGGACGGTGGTGCCGACCGGCCGGGCGCCGGTGGGGGCGGGCAGGGTGGCGGGCCCGGACGGCGTGGCCGAGGGAACGGCCGAGCGGGGCGGCGTGGGCGCGGAGCAGGCGGACGAGGCCAGCACGACCAGTCCCGCGGCGACGGCCAGGAGGTGTCTCATGGAGGCGTCCTCACTTGTGCAGCAGGGTCAGGGCCTTTGCCAGAGCCGGGTCGCGCCCGGCGGCCGCGTCCTCGGGGGTCAGGGGCACGTGGTGGTCGGGCGGCACGCCGATCCGGTCGACCACCTCGCGATCGGGTCCCAGGTGGTGCCTGCTGGGCAGGGCCAGCAGGGTGTTGTCGCGCAGCAGATAGCCCTGCGCAGGCCCGGAGACGGCCCCGGCGGTCCTGGTGCCGACCAGCAGGCCGGCGCGCAGGTCCTTGATCGCGGAGCTGAAGTGTTCGCACGCCGAGGCGCAGCCGCGGTCGATCAGCACCGTCAGCGGCAGGCCGACCAGGGCGACGGTGTCGTCGGTCCGCAGGGTCTCGCACCTGTCGTCCGCCGTGCACAGGTAGGCGGTGGTCCGGCCGTGGGCGAACGCGCTCACCAGCCGGATCGCCTCTCTGGGACTGCCGCCGCCGTTGCCGCGCAGGTCCAGGACGACGCCGGCCGGCGTCCGGCCGGTGCGTAGCCGGGCGATCGCCTGCAACGCCCGGTCGGCGGAGTCGGGGGCGAACCCGCGCACCCGTACGTAGACGATGTCGTCGTCCAGCAGCCGCGACCGCACCATCTGCAGGGCCGTGAGGTCCTGCTGGAACAGGCCGGGTTCGAGGGTCACGCTCCAGCGGCGGCCCGTGCTCTGCCGCAACAGCCGCAGCCGGACCGGGCGCGCCCGCGGGTAGCGCGGATAGAGGGCGGCGATCGCCGGCGTGGGCTTCCCGTCGATGAAGGGGGCCGAGCCGTCGATCGACTCGACGACGTCGCCCGGGCGCAGCCCGGCGGCCCGCGCGGCGCCGCCCTGGACGGTGGTGACGAACAGCGGCGGAACGGCGGCGCCTGGGTCGCCCTCCGCCTGCGCACCGCTGACGTTCGCGAGGAGCCCCAGGCCGTAGCCGTCGCCGTCGTAGTGATTGGGATGCCGGACGATGTCATGCGCCCAGACGGCGTGGTTGTCGCCCAGACCGGCCACCATGGCCTCAAGGGTGACGACACCCAGCCGGTCGCGCAGACCGGGGACCTGATCGGTGATCGCGCGGAAGGCGGCCTCGAACGCGGCCCAGTCGGCTGCGCGGTCCCCGGTCAGCGCCGGCATGGTGGCCCCCGGCACGTCGCGCCCGGCCCGGTTGAGCTCCTGGGTCAGCGCGGCGAAGGCGGCGCGCAGCAGCGGGCGGGTGTCCAGCGTGGCGCCGCCGTAGTAGTTGCCGAGGATGCAGAAGTACGCCTGCTCGACGACGTCGATCGTGGTGGCCGTCTCCGGGCCGGGAGGTTCCTGGGGAGCCGCGCAGACCGTCCCGGCCGCCCTGCTCGCCAGCTCGCGCGGCGGCGTCGGCGCCGTGCAGGCCGCCCCCAGCAGGAGGGCGAGGACGGCGGCCACGGTCCTGACCGCGCTCATGACAGGCGCCCGCGGATCCACCAGAACGACAGCCAGGTGAGGCCGAGGGTGAGCAGGGCGTAGATCCCGGTCTCGATCCACTGGAAGGGCCAGAAGCGCTCCAGCGGCTGGTAGGTCGCCTGCTGCCGGTAGCCGAGCCGGTTGATCTCGGCGACGCAGCCGTCCCCTGAGCCCGCCGTCGGCGCGCAGGGGCCCGAGGTCGTGGAGGTGGCGACGACGGCTCCCTCGCCGCGGTCGGGGATCATCCGTCCTGACGGGTCGAGCAGGTCGTTGGCCAGGACCCAGGCGCCCGCCTGGCCGGGTACGGCCGGCCGCAGGGAGATCCGCGGGTTCGCCCCGCCGTCCCGGGGGATGCTGATGCTGTCCACGCTGGTCTTGCTGAGCTCGAAGGTCGCGGTGATCGGGGGCATCAGGTGCGGCCGGACCAGCAGCGGCATGGCGAGCTGGATGGCGGCGAAGGCGGCCAGGGTGAGGACCATGGCCGGGAGCGTGCGGCGGACCAGCATGCCCACGCTCACGCCCAGGACGAAGGCGAAGGCCGCGTACCCCATCGGGGCGATGCCGCGCGCGCCGAACACCAGCGGGGCCATCAGGGCCAGGTTCTCGGCGGCCGATCGGTCCAGGGGGTCGGCCCACCAGGTCACCATGAGGCCGCACAGACCGGCGAGGGCCATGGCGGTCAGCCCCATGAGCCCGAGCTTGACCGCCAGCCAGCGGGCGCGGGTGATGCTCTGGTTCCACACCAGCAGGTGCGTTCCCGCCTCCAGCTCGCGGGTGATCAACGGTGCTCCCCAGAAGAGCCCGGCGAGGGCCGGCAGCAGCAGCACGACCAGGCTCAGCGCCATGAACGAGGTGTCGTGCCCGCCGAAGAAGTGGTCGTAGAAGCGGTCGCAGGTGTTGTCCTGGACGCAGGCGGCGATGCCGGCGGAGTAGTCGGCGGCCAGGCCGGGGCCGGTCAGCGCCAGGGCGGCGGCGAGGAGCACGAGCAGGGCGGCCATCGTCGCGGCCGAGCCGCGGAACTGGCGCCAGGTCAGCCAGATCACCTCTGCACCTCCAGGGCGACCCGCCGCTCGGCGGTCCGCTGGTCCATGTAGGCCAGGACGAGGTCTTCCAGGCTGAGCCGGCTGACCGTCCAGGCGGGGTCGTGGATCGGGTCGTCGGTGCGGATCACGTACGTGCTCTGCCGGTCGGTGTGCCGCGCGGAGATCACGTGCTGCCCGGCCGGCAGCCGGTCGGGATCGCGGCGCGGGCCGGTGAGCCGGTGGTGGGTGGCGAGCAGGTCGTCGACCTCTCCGGTCACCCGTACGCGGGAGTCGACGAGCACGACCAGGAAGTCGCAGACCCGTTCCAGGTCGTGGACCAGATGGGAGGAGAGCACGACGCTGAAGCGGCGCTCGGCGGTGGCCTCCATCAGGTGCTGCAGGAACTCCCGGCGGGCCAGCGGATCGAGCGAGGAGACGGGTTCGTCCAGGATGAGCAGCTCGGGCCGCTTGGCTAAGCCGAGGGTGAGGGCGAGCTGGGCGCGCTGGCCGCCCGACAGCCGGCCCGCCCGTTGCGCGGGATCGAGGCCGAGCCGCGCGATCCGTTCCCGCGCCGTGGCGGCGTCCCAGCGGGGGTTGAGCTGCTCGCCCAGCCGCAGGTGCTCGGCGACGCTCAGCCCGGCGTAGACGGGGGTGTCCTGGGCGACGAAACCGACCTTGGCCAGCTGTGCCGGGCCGCCGGCCGGCCGCCCGCCGAGCACGGTGATGTCGCCCGCCGTCGGCGTCAGCTGGCCGCCGGCCAGCTTCAGCAGCGTGGTCTTGCCGGCTCCGTTGGGGCCCACCAGCCCGACGACGTGGCCGGCCGGGATGTCAAGGGTGCACTCGCGCAGCGCCCAGCGTCTGCCGTATCTCCGGCCCAGTGCCTGGGCCCGCAGGACAGCGGTCACGCTATGTCCTCCTGAGCTGTGGTGCGAAAGGTGGACATGAACAGGGCCTCGATGCTCTCGTCGTCGAGGCCGGCCCGGCGGGCCTTGGCCAGCCAGCGCCGCAGATCCAGCCGCAGCGGGCCGTGCGCGGCCAGCGAGGCGTCGGTGAGCGTCGCCGTCACGAACGTGCCCACCCCCGGCCTGGCGGCGACCAGGCCCTCGTGCTCCAGCTCCCGATAGGCCTTCAGGACCGTGTTGGCGTTGATCGCCAGCTGCGCCACGACCTCCTTGACCGTGGGCAGCTGGTCGCCCTCGCGCAGCAGGCCGAGCCGTAGCGCGTGCCGTACCTGCTGGACCAGTTGCAGGTAGGGCGAGACGCCCGACCCGCCGTCCAGATAGAACTCGATCACCGGCGCTCCATTTATCTAGTCTCCTAGCACTTTAGAGAACTAGAGAGTAAAGGAAGCGTAAGGAGCGCCGCACCCGCCGGCGATCACCGGTGCTCAGGTCTGGGCGAACATCCGGGGACGAGCGCGCAGGACCACGACGTTCGGGCCGGGTTCGGCCAGGGAGGCGGTGAGCTGCCCGGCCAGGGAGGCGGGCGTGGCGGTCCTGGCGGGGACGCCGAACGAGGCGGCCAGATCGGCGAAGTCCGGCCTGACCAGTTCGGTGCCGGAGGGGGTGCCGAAGGCGTCCGTCATGTACTCGCGCAGGATGCCGTAACCCCCGTCGTCCACGATCAGCCAGGTGACCTCCAGGTCGTGCTGGCGCATGGTGGCGAGCTCGGCCAGGCCGTACATCGCGCCGCCGTCGCCGGAGATCGCGAGCGCGCGCCGTCCCGAGGCGGCCGCGCCCACGGCGGCGGGCAGCGCGTACCCGAGGCCGCCCGCGCCCTGCGCCGACCACATGGGGCCGGGGAAGGCCGACCACGCCCAGTAGGTCAGGATCGTCATGTCCCAGAACGACAGCACGCCGGTGGGGATGGCCTCCAGGAGCGCGAACTCCTGCTCGTGGCCGCCGAGCCGGTCACGCACCCGCCGCAGCACGCCGGCCACGGCCGCCTCCGCGCGCCCGTCGCCCTCCCTCGGCCGCACCGCCGCGGCGAGCGCGCCCAGCGTCGCCTTGGCGTCGGCGTGCACGGCGAGCGAACCGCTCGTGTTGGCCTCCAGCTTGCCGAGGTCGGCCTCGATGTGGATGACGCGGCCTTTCGGGCGCATCGTGTGGTAGTTGCTGGACAGCTCCCCCAGCCCCGTTCCCGCGACCAGCAGCACGTCCGCCTGCTCCAGGAAGTCCGTGACGTACCGGTCCTCCAGCCACGACCGCAGCGACAGCGGGTGCTCGCAGGGGAAGACGCCCTTCGCGGCGAACGTGGTGGCCACTGGCGCACGCAGCCGCTCGGCCAGGGTGAGCAGCTCCGGCCCCGCCCCGGACAGGGACGTCCCGCCGCCCGCCAGGATGACGGGGTTCGCGGCGGAGTCGAGTGCCCGCGCGGCCTGGCGTACCAGCTCGGCACGGGGAAGCGGCGTGCGCGGGCGCACGCTGAGATCGGCCGGAGGCGGGACGTCCGTGGGCGCGAGCAGAACGTCCTGCGGGATCTCCACCCAGGCGGGCCCCTGCGGCACGCTGAGCGCCGCCTCCCACGCCTGGGCCAGCGCGGAGGGGATCTGCGCGGCCGACCGCACGACCTGGACCGAGACGGCCACGCCGCGGAAGGAGGCCGCCTGGTCGGGGAGCTCGTGCAGGTAGCCCTTCCTGCGGCCGCACAGCCCGTCGGACGGGATCTGGCTGGAGATCCCGACCACGGGCGCGCAGGCCAGGCGCGACTCCATCAGGGCGGGCAGGGTGGCCAGCGCGCCGGGTCCCGTGGAGACCATGAACGGGGTCACCGTCCCGGTGGCCCGCGCGTGACCGTCGGCGGCGAAGGCGACGCCCAGTTCGGTACGGCACCCGACGTAGCGCAGCGGCGAGCGGCGCAAGGCGTCGAACAGGGCGAGCGCGTGCTGGCCCGGCTCGCCGAACACGGTCGTGGCGCCGAGCGCGGCCAGGGTCTCGACGACCAGGTCGCCGCCGGTCCTCATGCCCGCCACCCCCACGCGACCAGGCCGCCCACCGCCGTCATGCCCGCCGCTCTCACGCCCGCCGTCCTCACGCCTGTCCCCTCCTCAGTGCGAACAGGCTGATCAGGTCGTACGCGACGTGCGCGGCGGCGACCGCGGTGATCTCGGCGTGGTCGTAGGCGGGCGACACCTCCACCACGTCGGCGCCGACGAGGTTGCAGCCCGACAGCCCGCGCAGGATCTCCAGCAGCTCGCGGCTGGTCAGACCGCCCGCCTCCGGGGTGCCCGTGCCCGGGGCGTGGGCGGGGTCGAGCGCGTCGATGTCGACGGAGATGTAGAGCGGGCGCTCGCCGATCCGCTGTCGCAGGGCCTCAGCGACCTCGTCGGGGCCGCGCCGCATGACGTCGGACGCGGTGACGATGCCGAATCCGAGCCTGCGGTCCTCCTTCAGGTCGGCCTTGCCGTAGAGCGGGCCCCTGATGCCGACGTGGCTCAGCGCCTCGGTGTCGAGGACGCCCTCCTCGACCGCGCGGCGGAAGGGCGTGCCATGGGTGTACTCGGCGCCGAAGTAGGTGTCCCAGGTGTCCAGGTGGGCGTCGAAGTGCAGCAGCGCCAGCGGCCCGTGCTCGCGGGCCGCCGCCCGCAGCAGCGGCAGCGCGATGGTGTGGTCGCCGCCGATGGTGACGAGCCCGGCGTCGAACTCCCCGGCCGCCTGCTCGATCGTCTCGATGGCCTGCCCGATGTCGAACGGGTTGCAGGCGATGTCACCGGCGTCGGCGACCTGGAGATCGGCGAACGGCGAGACGTCCAGAGCGGGGTTGTAGGGCCGGATCAGCTTGCTGCCCTGACGCACCGCGGCCGGGCCGAAGCGGGCGCCCGGACGGTAGGAGACCCCGCTGTCGAACGGCACTCCCACGATCGCGACGTCGGCCCGCTCCACCTGATCGATCCGGGGCAACCGGGCGTAGGTGTCGGGCCCTGCGAAGCGTGGCACCTGCGAGGCGTCGACGGGTCCCTGCGGCATGAATCTCCCCTTGTGAACAGCATATTTCGGCTTAAAAGGCGCTATTGACACCCATGGCAACGCAGACCACTATGTCGGAAAACCTCGTTTACCGGAAGGCAACCGCGTTGTCCGATCAACTCTGGGGTGGACGCTTCCGCTCGCCTGCCGACCCGTCCCTGCTCGCCCTCTCCCGGGCGCCCGACAGCTACTTCCGCATGTCCCCGTACGACCTGGCGGGCTCGCGCTCCCACGTCCGTGAGCTGCGGCGGGCCGGGATCCTCGACGAGGGCGAGGCGGAGCGGCTGCTGGCGGCGATCGACACGCTGGACGAGGACGTCCGCGCCGGCCGCGTCGGCCCGAACGACTCCGACGAGGACGTGCACACCTTCCTGGAACGGGTGCTGGTCGAGCGGCTGGGCGAGGTCGGCGGCAAGCTGCGCGCCGGGCGCTCGCGCAACGACCAGACGGCCAACGACCTGCGGCTCTACCTGCGCGACCACGCCAGGAAGCTGGTGCTGGCGCTGGCCGGGCTGCAGGACGCGCTGGTGGCCCAGGCCCGCGCGCACGTCCGTACGGCCGCGCCCGGCTTCACCCACCTGCAGCCCGCCCAGCCGATCGTGTTCGGGCACCAGCTGCTCGCCCACGCGCAGGCGTTCGCCCGCGACGCCGACCGGCTGCGGGACTGGGACCGGCGCACCGCGCTGTCCCCGCTGGGCTCGGCCGCGCTGGCGGGATCGGCGATCGCCGTCCATCCGGAGTTGTCGGCGGTGGAGCTGGGCTACGACGGCCCGTGCGAGAACTCCATCGACGCCGTCGCCGCCCGCGACCACGTGGCCGAGTTCCTGTTCGCCGCCTCGATGCTCGGCGTCAACCTGTCGCGGCTGGCCGAGGAGGTCTGCCTCTGGGCCGCCCGCCAATTCGGCTGGGTGGAGCTGCACGACTCCTTCGCCACCGGCAGTTCGATCATGCCGCAGAAGAAGAACCCCGACATCGCGGAGCTGACCAGGGGCAAGGCGGGCCGCCTGCTCGGCAACCTCAACGGCCTGATGGCGACGCTGAAGGCGATGCCGCTGGCCTACAACAGGGACCTGGCCGAGGACAAGGCCGCCGTCTTCGACACCGTGGACACCCTGGCCATCGTGCTGCCGGCCATGGCCGGGCTGGTGCGCACGCTGTCGGTGAACGTCGACGAGCTGCGCACGCAGGCGACCGCGGGCTTCACGCTGGCCACCGAGGTGGCGGACTGGCTCTCGCGGCGCGGCGTGCCGTTCAGCCAGGCCCACGAGATCACCGGCGCGCTCGTGCGTACGTGCGAGGACAAGGGTCTGGACCTGCACGAGCTGTCGGACGCGGACCTGGCCGCGGTGGACCCGCGGCTGACACCGGACGTGCGCCCGCACCTCACGGTCGAGGCGGCGCTGGCCGCGCGCACGGGCTACGGCGCCACCGCGCCCGAGCGGGTTCTCGAGCAGATCGACCGCCTCGACGGGCTGCTGGAGCGGCAGCGCGCCTGGGCACGCGACTACGCGGGCCCTGCGACGTGATCTCGATTCCCGACACCCCCGGTCTCGGCCCGCGGGCCCGCGAGCTGCGCCGCCGGCGCCGGCTCAGCCTGACCGAGGTGGCCGAGCGGGCCGGGCTCACCAAGGGCTTCCTGTCCAGGTTCGAGCGCGGCCAGGTGTCCATCTCGGTGGCCTCCCTGCTGCGCCTGTGCTCGGCGCTCGACCTGGACGTGGCCGACCTGTTCGACGGCTCCAGCGGGCGGCTGGTCAGGGCCGGGAACCGGGGCAGGCTCGAGTTCGGCGGCACCGGCATGACCGAGTACCAGCTCACGCCGAAGGACGAGAGCAGGCTGCTGGTCCTGCTCAGCGAGATCGAGCCGGGCGGCGGGTCGGGCCACGAGCCGTACGCGCTGCCCGTCGACATCGAGTTCGTGCACGTCCTCAAGGGGCTGTTCACGATCGACGCCTCGGGCGAGCGGGTCGAGATGCGTGAGGGCGACTCGTTCCTGTTCCCCGGCGACACCCCCCACACCTTCACCAACCCCGGTGACGAGGTCACCCGAGTCCTGTGGGTGCTGGCGCCCGCGCTCACCTCCCGCTCGTGAGGAGATCCCCATGTCCCTAGATGTCGCCCATCTGCCCCGGGTGGCGCGCAAACACTACGGCCGGTACGTGGCCGCGGTCGTCGTGGTGGCCGTGCTCGTGGCGATCGTCGTCTCGTTCGCCGGCGGGCAGATCGAGTGGAGCGTGGTCGGGCAGTATCTGACCGCGCGGGCCATCCTGACCGGCGTGGTCAACACGTTCGTCATGGCGGTCTTCGCGATGATCGTCGGGTTGGCCCTGGGCGTGCTGTTCGCGGTGATGCGCATGTCGCGCAACCCGGTCACCCGCGGCGTCTCCTACCTCTACACCTGGATCTTCCGCGGCACGCCGCAACTGCTGCAGCTCTTCCTCTGGTTCAACCTGGCGCTCGTCTTCCCCTACTTCGTCATCCCCGGCATCGTCGAGGCGCGCACGGTCGACCTGATGACCCCGTTCGTCGCCGCGCTGCTCGGGCTGGGCATCTGCCAGGGCGCCTACACCTCGGAGGTGGTCCGCGGCGGCATCCTCTCGGTCGACCATGGCCAGACCGAGGCCGCGCAGGCGATCGGGATGACGCGCTTCCAGACGCTGCGCAGGATCGTGCTGCCGCAGGCGATGCGGGTCATCCTGCCGCCGATCGGCAACGAGTTCATCAGCATGGTGAAGCTCACCTCGCTGGCCAGCGCGATCCAGTACCAGGAGGTGCTGCACAGCGCCCAGAACATCTACTACGCCAACAACCGCGTCATGGAGCTGCTGTTCGTGGCGACGTTCTGGTACCTGATCGTGGTCAGCCTCCTGAGCCTGGGCCAGCTGGTCGTCGAACGCCGTTTCTCCCGAGGAGTGAAGAGATGATCAAGGCGGTCGACGTGCACAAGCGCTTCGGCGCCCACCACGTGCTCAAGGGCATCTCGCTGGAGGTGGCCGCGGGCGAGGTGCTGTGCGTCATCGGGCCGTCCGGCTCGGGCAAGAGCACGTTCCTGCGCTGCATCAACCAGCTGGAGACGATCGACGAGGGCGCCGTCTGGGTGGACGACGAACTGCTCGGGTACGTCGAGCGCGACGGGAAGCTGCACCAGCTCAGCGACGCCCAGATCGCCCGGCAGCGGCGTCCCATCGGGATGGTGTTCCAGCGGTTCAACCTGTTCCCGCACATGACCGCGCTGGAGAACGTGGTCGAGGGCCCGATCAGGGTGCTGCGCGAATCACGCGACACCGCCCACGCCCGGGGGCTGGAGCTGCTGGAGCGGGTGGGGCTGCAGGACAAGGGCGGCGCCTACCCGTCGACCCTGTCGGGCGGCCAGCAGCAGCGGGTGGCGATCGCCCGCGCCCTGGCGATGCGGCCGCGGCTGATGTTGTTCGACGAGCCCACCTCGGCGCTCGACCCCGAGCTGGTCGGCGAGGTGCTGGCGGTCATGCGCGACCTGGCCGGCTCGGGCATGACCATGATCGTCGTCACCCACGAGCTGGGGTTCGCCAAGGAGGTCGCGAACCAGGTCGTGTTCATGGACGACGGCCGCGTCGTCGAGACGGGACCGCCCGACCAGGTCCTGGTCAACCCCGCGCACGAGCGTACGAAGACCTTTCTCTCAGCAGTCCTCTAGGAGTCGCTTTGTTCCGTCCCATCGTCCTGCTCGCCTGCCTCGCCGTGGCCGCGACCGCGTGCACCGCGAAGGCGCCAGAAACCCTCAAGACCGCCTCGGACGGCGGCCTGCCGCCGAAGATCGCCGAGTCCAAGACCCTGGTGGTCGGCAACGTGCCCAACTACCCGCCGCTGGAGTTCAAGGACCCCAAGACCAACCAGCTCACCGGCTTCGACATCGACCTCGGCGACGCCGTCGGCAAGCAGCTCGGCGTCACGGTCAAGTGGCAGGAGACCTCCTTCGAGCAGTTGCAGAGCGCGGTCACCACCGGGCGGATCGACATGATCCTCTCGGGGATGAGCGACCTGCCGGAACGCCGGGAGACGCTCGACCTGGTCGGCTACATGAGCTCGGGCGCGCAGTTCTTCTCCACCTCCAAGATCGCCGACCCGAAGGACCTGTGCGGCAAGACCGTGGGCGCCAGCCGCCGCACCTCCTTCCCCAGCGAGATCAAGAAGTGGAGCGAGCAGAACTGCTCCGGCAAGCCGATCAAGATCGTCGGCACGGAGGGCTCCGCGGACGCGCGCACCCAGCTCACTCAGGGCCGGCTCGACGCGGCGGTCCAGGGCAGCGAGACCCTCCCGTACATCTCCAAGCAGGACCCCGGCAAGTTCAACGTCATCGGCGAGCCGTTCACCGAGGTCAACCAGGCCATGGGATTCGGCAAGCAGGACCCGCGCCTGCGCGACGCGGTCATCAAGGCGCTGGGCTCGCTGCAGCAGGACGGCACCTACGCGCGGCTGCTCGACAAGTGGGGCCTCAAGGGCAACGCCATCAAGCAGGTCACTCTCAACGGGGCCGCCGCGTGAGAGCCCGCTCGTGAGCCGCTGGCCGCACGGGAAGAGGTCGTGCGTGTCGCTCGCGTTCGACCTCGACGGGCCGACGGGCGGCGCGATGCTGGACGGCAGCATCTGGACCAAGCCGGAGTACTTCACGCTCGGTTCGTACGGGCCGTGGCGGGCGCTGCCCAGGATCCTCGACCTGCTGGACGCCTTCGAGCTGCCCGCCACCTTCTACGCGCCCGCCTGGATCGTGGAGACGTGGCCGGAGCGGTGCCGGGCGATCGTGGAGCGCGGGCACGAGGTGGCCCACCACGGCTACCGGCACGAGCCGTACTTCGGCAGGTCCGAGGCCGAGCAGCGCGACATCCTCACGCGCAGCCAGGCGGTCTTCAAGAACGTGCTCGGCGTCGAGGCGACCGGCTTCCGCACGCCGTCGGGCGACTGGTCGCCGGTGACGGCGCGGATCCTGACCGAGGAGGGGTTCCTCTACTCCAGCTCGATGCGCGGCGACGACCGCCCCTACCTGCACCCCGGCGGGCTGGTGGAGATCCCGGTCCGCTGGGACATGGACGACTACGCCTACCTCGCCTACACCCGCCGCCCCGACTACCCGGCCGGGCTGGACCGCATCGCGGGATACGGCTCGACACTGGACAACTTCAAGCGGGAGTTCGACGGCTACCACGCCGAGGGGTTGTGCCTGAGCACGCTGTGGCATCCCAAGGTGTCCGGCAAGCCGGGCCGGATCCTGCTGCTGGAGCGGCTGTTCGAGCACATGCGCGGGCACGACGACGTCTGGTTCGCCACCGGTCGTGACGTGGCCGCCTGGTGGAAGGAGCACCATGGCACCCTGGCCGGATGAGGCGCGCTGCGCCGTACTGATCACCGTCGACCTCGACGCCGAGCTGGCGATCCTGGCCGCCGACCCGAGCACCCGCGACCGCGTCAAAACTCTGTCCGTCGGCGGGTACGGCGCGACCCGCGGCGTCCAGCGGCTGCTCGGGGCGCTGGACGGGGTGCCGTCGACCTGGTTCGTGCCCGGCAGGAACGCGGGGCTCGTCCGCGAGGCGCACCAGGCCGGCCACGAGATCGCCAACCACGGCCACGCCCACGAGGACTTCGACCCGCTCGACCTCGCCGGGCAGCTCGACGCGGTCAGGCGCGGCCAGGACGCGCTGGCCGCGGCGACCGGCACGCTCCCGCGCGGCTTCCGCACCCCGGCCGGCGAATGGAAGCCGGGGCTCGCGGCCGGGCTGCCCGCGCTGGGCGTCGACTGGTCCTCGTCGTGGCGGGGCGACGACCTGCCCTACTTCCACCCTTCCGGCCTGGTGGAGATCCCGCTCCACCACGAGCTGGAGGACCACCCCGCCTTCATGTTCAACCTCGACCCGCCCTTCCCGGCCGGGCAGTCGCGCATCGCGCCCTACGCCGCCGTGCTGGAGAACTGGATCCAGGAGTTCGACGCCTACCATCGCTTCGGCCTCTGCTACGTGCTGCGCCTGCAGCCCGAGGTGATCGGCACACCGGGGCGCATCGGGCTGCTGCGCTCGCTGCTGGCGGTGATGCGGGAGCGGCCCGGGGTGTGGTTCGCGACCGGCAGCCAGGTGGCCGATCACTGGCGCGCCACCCGTACGGGCAACGAACCCGGCCATCCCGCCGACGTCTTCGCGGAGCTGACCTCGTGACACCCCTTCCCTCCTCCGACTCCCCCGGCCCCCATCGCTTCCCCGACCCCCTTCGTTTCCCCGGCTCCCCCGACCTCCTTGGCTCCTCCGGCTCTCCCGACTCCTCCGGCTCTCCCGACTCCTCCGGCTTTCGCGACTCCTCCGGCTTTCGCGACGCCCTCGGCGAGCTCGCCGGCCTTGTCGCCGCGCCCGTGCCGTTGCCGGCCGAGGTGATCGAGCGGGCCAAGCGGCACCTCCTCGACACCCTGGGCGCCGCCCTGGCCGGGGCCGCCACCCCGGCTCCCGGCCTGGCCGCGCCCGGGAACGCGCCCGTCTGGGGCATCGGGCTCACCGCGGCCCCCCGGGACGCTGCGCTGCTCAACGGTGTCGCGGCACACGCGCTGGAACTGGACGACACCGGCGGCTGTGATCATTCGGGAGCCGTCGTGGTGCCCGCCGCGCTGGCCTGCCTCGATCTCGCCGGCCGCCAGGTCTCCGGCTCCGAGCTGCTGGAGGCGATCGTCCTGGGGTACGAGGTGGCCCGCCGCGTACTGGAGGCGTGTGGCGGCTACGCCGCGCACAACGAGGCCGGCTGGCACTCGACGGGCACCTGCGGCACGTTCGGCGCGGCGGCGGCGAGCGCGCGGCTGCTGGGGCTGGACGGCGCGCGGACCGCCGACGCGCTGGGACTGGCGGCCGGCTTCTCCGGCGGGCTGTGGGCGTTCGTGCACGACGGCGCGCCGAGCAAGCGGCTGCACGCGGGCCGCGCCGCCGAGGGCGGTCTGACCGCCGCGCTGCTGGCGGCCTCCGGCACGAACGGCCCCGGCCGCGTCTTCGACGACGTGTGGGGCGGCTTCCTGCGCACCTACGCGGGCTCCGACGCCGACCCCGGCGCCCTGACCCGCGACCTCGGTACGGAGTGGCGGATCGCCCGCTGCTCGATCAAGCCGTACGCGTCCTGCCGCAGCACCCACTCGTCCATCGACGCGATCGGAGGCCTGGACCTGCTCCCCGACGAGATCGCCCGCATCCACGTGCGCCTGAGCCCGCTCGTGGCCGGCATGTGCGGCGGACGCGACGTCGCCACCCTCCCCCAAGCCCAGCTCAGCCTGCCGTACGCGATCGCCGCCAGAGTCCTGTACGGCGACGCCGACCTGGCCGCCTATTCCCCGGAACGACGCGCCGACCCCCGGGCCGCCGAGCTGATGGACCGCATCGACCTGGAAGTGGATCCGGAGATGGGCGGCATCGACGAGCCGGTCCTGACCGTCACCACGACCTCGGGCGCCCGCCGGCGCGCCAGGGTGCGGCACCCGCTCGGCTCCCCCGCCAACCCTCTCTCCGACGAGCGGCTCCTGGCCAAGTTCCACGGCCTCGCGCCGGGCCGGGAGCCGCTGGCCGAGCACGTCATGACCCTCGACACCCTCCCTGACGCGCGAGACCTGCTCCCTCTTCTGTGACCGCCTTCTGTGACCGCCTTCTGTGACCGCCGCAAGCTGCGGCAGGGCGTCAGGCCTGACGTCTCAGGGGTCTCAGCAGCTATCGAGCAGAATCCAACGAACCCGGCTTCGAGCTGCGTTTCCCCGTCCGCGGGAAATCGCTGACCGGCCGTGACCTGGGGAAGATCACCATGCTGCGGGTGGAGATCCCCGGCGTGACGAACGCCCGTTACCCGCATGCGGGGCCGCGGCTGGCCGGGTCGCTCAGGTTCGGAGAAGCGACCGCGTCCTTGATCGTGGGGAAATGGTCGGCGGCTTCGGGGGTAAGGAACCAGCGGACAACCGTTGGCGCTGAGAAGGATCTTGGTCGCAACGAGTGAGGTCGCTCTTGGTCGTGAAGGTTCTTCAGCGGGTTGCCCGGTCGCGGCGTCGGCGGGGCCGCCTCGGCCGCGCCGTCCTCTTCAGGGATCAGTTCCTCCACCACGTCCAGCGCAGCGCGGACGTGTTCCTTGCTGGTGCCGGCGATCTGGGCCACCGCGGTCCACATCGCTGCCACATCGGGGTCGGCGCCCTGCTGGTCGACCAGGTCGAGGTGGTCGACCAGGACGCGGCCGGCCTTGGCCACCAGCTTGGAGGCCCGCTCCAGCCGGGGCAGCATCCGCAAGCGTTCGTCGGCGGATCTGCGGCGGGCCGGGCTGATCAACCGGGTGGCCATCAGTAGCGCGAACAGATCGAGAGCGTCGTCGATCGCCTCGGCCTCCAGGCTCCGGGTGACCGCCAGCAGCGTCGCGGTCCGGCGCGGCTCGACCAGCCGGTCCAGGGCCGGCGCCTTGGTTCCCGCCCCGTACTTGGCCAGGGTCTTCATCCGCCGCACCGGCACCTTCGACACCGCAACCCGGCCCAGCCCGAAGCCGGCCAGGTTGTCCACCCGCTGCAGCGCCCGCACCATCTCGGTCCCGACGTGCGCTTCGGCGCCTGCCGCAGCTTCTCCAACTCCGAGACGCGCGATCCCTCCGGCACCACCAGCAGACCCGACAACGCGGCGGCAGACCTTGATCGGCACGGCGCACCTGCTTGGCCACCACCGCGTACAGGCGCGCGTCGGCCCGTTCCCGCACGCCGCCCACCAGCCGCTCCAGCACGGTCACCCCGGGCAGCAGCACACGATGCCGCCGCAGCCACGCCACCGGCCCCTCGGCATGCGTCCACGCCCGGCCGTGCAGGAAAGTCCGGAACTGGCGCATCAGCTGCCGGCCGCCCCAGCTGCTGGTGTCATCGAAGGCGTGGAACCATAGGTGTCCCGGATCACCCACGCGTGCTCGTACGTCGTCTTGGGCCGCTCGGCGTACTTCTTGACCTGCGACGCATCACCAATCCTGAGCTGCTCGGCCAGATGGTCCACCACCGGCCACGGCACCGCCAGCGGATCCTCCGGGAACAGCCCCTTGTACCGTACGGTCCCGATCTGGACGGCAACGCCCAGCCGGTGAGAATCGGCCCTCAACTGCGCGATCACATCCGGTCGAAGCTGTCCAGGAAGAAGAACTTCTCCAGGTCTGACAGCGATGGCACCTCGACAAACGAGGCGTAGGCCACCCGGTGCTCGGCAGACAGAAATTCCGCAGGCATAGCCCGCACGGTAGGGCCATATCAGTCGTGATCAACTCATAGTGATTGACGCGTTACAAGTGAGTATCTTTCAGTCCTAAGCGTGTCTTGATCCTTCTCAGCGCCAACGGCTGTCCGCCGGTTCCTCGACCCCGGGCTCCTTCAGCATCACTGCAAAGACAGGCGCCCCCGGCAAAGGGGCTCCGCCCGAAGTCATCTCTCGATGCCGGATAGACCGGGCGTATTCCCGACGTATTCCACGCTGCTGCCGACGCGTGGAACGATCAGCAATCCAGTCCGCCGATGATCACCATGACAGGCGGACGAGGAAGGGACGAAGATGGGGATCAGCAAGCGGGTGCCGGGAGTGCTGGCCGTACTCCTCTTATCCATGGGCGGACTACTGGCGCCGGTCCCGGTGCAGGCGGCGTCCGTCGCCGTGGTCGACGACGACCCCGGGGACCTCGACCCCGAGGCCGGTGAGACCGAGGACGGTCTCGCCGTGGACGCCGAGTCCTACGCCAAGGAGTTCGGGGTCACGACGGAGCAGGCGCGTGCCAGGCTCACGGCGCAGAACGACTTCGGCGCCCTGGTGGAGGAGATCGAAGCGGCCCATCCCGACACGTTCGCCGGATCGACGGTCGAACACGAGGGCGACTTCGGCCTGCGCGTCCGTTTCACCGGTGACACGGTCCCCGAGCAGGCCGCGCAGATCGTGAAGGGCGTGCCGGGGGTCACCCTCCAGGCGGGTGCGCGCTACAGCCTCGCCCAAGCCGAGAAGATCATCGACTCCACGGGGAACACCCTCGACACGCACGGCGCGGTCGACGGCGTCTTCTACGACTCGACCAACGAGCGATTCGTGCTGGACATGGTCGGCGCGGCCACCGGCGACCGCTCGCGGGAGGAGGTGATCACCTCGCTGCGGGCGACGCTGCCCGCCTCCCTGCCCGCGGAGATCCGCTCCGCCGAGATCAGGCTCACGCCGCAGTCCGCCGGCGACGGCCAGCGCGGCGGACTGCGGATGGACACGTGCACCAGCGGATTCTCCGTCAGGAACGGCGCAGGTGAGAAAGGCATCCTCACCGCCGGGCACTGCGGCAACACGCAGCGGTACCGCCTCTACGGTTCCAGCACCTGGGTGACGACCTCCTTCCGGAGGCAGGAACGCAACGCCACCAGCGACGTGCAGTGGCACACCCGTCCCAACATGGTCGCCTACGCGAGGTTCCATGCCGCCAGCACCGAGGCGACGCGGCCGGTCACCGGGCGCGTGGTGCGGAGCGGCCAGAACGGCGACTACGTCTGTCACCGGGGGAAGTCCACCGGCTACAGCTGTGGCCGGGTCAGCACCATCTCCTACCGCCCGACCTGGCGCAACGCCTGCGACGGCCCCACCTGCGCGGCCACCTGGATCCGGGTGTCCGGTGCCAACCTGAAGTGCTACCCGGGTGACAGCGGGGGCCCCTGGTTCAACGCCAACCGGGCCTACGGCATCTACAAGGGCCAGTCGTCCAGCGGAACCGGGACCGCCGGTTGCAACTGGGCCGTCTACATGGCGATCAACTACATCTCCACCATCGACGTCTCTCTGCTGTACGCGTGACACCGCCGGCCCCCGGGTAAGGCGCCTGCCGTGGCAGTTACCACCTCCATATGGCAATTCGCGCTCATTGTCGGGCTTCTCACCCTCACCCCGGGGCTGCACACCACCCTGATCCTCAGGACCGCGGGCCTTCGGACGCCACCACAGCGCGTGGGGCGTGGTCCTGGGGATCCAGACCGGCACCCTGATGTGGGGCGCGCTCACCTCGCTCGGCGTGACGGCCCTGCTCACCGCCTCGCACATCGCGTACGAGGTGCTGCGCTGGGCCGGGGCGGCGTACCTGGTCTGGATGGGCGTCCGGATGCTGGCCGGCACCTTCCGCAGGAAGGCGGCCGACGGAGAGCCGGCCACCCCTATGGACGGGCACCCGGTCACCTCGGGAACGGACACGATGCTCCGCGGCTTCCGGCAGGGCCTGACGACGAACCTGCTCAACCCGAAGGTGGGCGTCTTCTACGTCGCCGTGCTGCCGCAGTTCATCCCGGCACAGACCAGCCATCTGGCGATGGGGATCCTGCTCGCCTCGGTGCACGTCGCGCTGGGGCTGCTCTGGTCGACGGCCCTGGTCGCCTTCGCCCGCGGCCTGCGCGGATGGCTCCGCACGGGCCGGGCCAGGCGGCTGCTGGACCGGGTCGCCGGGACCGTGATCGCCGCCTTCGGAATCCGGCTCGTGCTCGGAGACTAGGGCCCGGGTGCTGTCTACGCGGCCGTCCCCATCTTCGTGGAGAATCCCTCGCTACCAGGTCCCGTCGCTCGCTATCGCCAACCGTGGCTGGTCGGGCCGGGGTCGGTGGCCGAGCCGCGAGCCCATCCGCCGCTTGTAGGCGTTGATCTTCTCCAGTGGCGCGCAGGGGACGCTGATGAGGGTCACGTCGCGGCTGTTGAGATGGGGCATCGCGGCGTCGAAATGGTCGGCGGTCAGTGAGCGGCTGAGGCAGCCGGCATCGGCGCCGGGATGGAACATGAAGGGCTTGACCAGCAGGTGGGACCGTCCGTCGAACAACTCGGCCTTCACGTCACCGGGATTCGAACGGTCCGCGCTTCAGACGCCGTCCTCGTCTGCGACAGCGGCACTGGCGGTGCCGGCCTTGGGCAACTGCCGATGTCCGGGCCTCGACCTCGCCAACCGGGTCGGCAACCCCATCAACGGAAGCGCTACAACCAGTACGAACGGTAGCGGCAAACATCGTCAACCGCCCCGAAGAAGGCGAGTGACCGCAGGTCAGAGGTAGATTCGTTGGATTATCCGCGATTGCCACCGGAACCCCTGCAGGCGTTGTCGGCATCGGCGCGCGGGGAGACACCCCCTTCCGCGGCCGGATCCGAGACGCGGAAGGTACGCCGGTACACCGACGGGACGACTCCCGTCTCCGCCGCCAGGTGCCGCCGCAACGAGGTGGCGGTGGCGAAGCCGACCTCGTGGGCGACCCGATCCACCGGCAGGTCGCTGGACTCCAGCAGATGCCGCGCCCGCCGCAGCCGCTGCTGGGTGAGCCAGCGGCCGGGGCTCATACCGGTCTCCTGCCGGAAGCGCCGGGCGAAGGTGCGGGTGCTCATCGCCGCGTGCGCGGCCATCCGCTCCAGCGGGAGCGGCAGTTCCAGTCGCTGCAGCGCCCAGTCGCGGGTCGGTCCTGTGCCGGTTCCGCTGGCCGGCGGCAGCGGCCGTTCGATGTACTGCGCCTGCCCGCCGTCCCGGTACGGCGGCACGACGCAGCGGCGGGCAACCTGGTTGGCGACCTCGCTGCCGTGGTCCTGGCGCACCAGGTGCAGGCAGATGTCGACACCGCTCGCCGCCCCCGCGGAGGTCAGCACGTCACCGTGGTCGACGAAGAGCACGCCGGCATCGAGCTCGACCCGGGGGAACAGCTCCTGGAAGATGCCGGTGAGCTCCCAGTGGGTGGTGGCCCGGCGTCCGTCCAGGAGACCAGCGGCGGCCAGCAGGAAGGCTCCGGTGCAGATGGACACCAGCCGGGTGCCGGGACGGATCCGGGACAGGGCGGCCAGGGCCCGCGGATCCGGGTCGGCGGCTGATTCCGGCGTGATCCCGTACGGAGGAATGATCACGGTGTCCGCCTCGGCCAGCACCTCGGGACCGTACCCGGGGGTGACGGTCAGGTCCGCGTCGGTGCGTACGGGCTGCCCGTCCACACTCGCGGACAGCACCTCGTAGCGGCCGTCGGCGGATCCCAGGACCCGGTGCGGGATGCCCAGTTCGAACGGGTAGACGCCGTCGAGGGCGAGGACGACGACCTTGTGCGCACCGGGCCGCGGCGGGGCCGGATCCAGCTCGGCCGCGCGATCAGCGAGGTCACGAACGGGTCGGGCGCGGTGGACGGACATGGCAAGAATGTATCGGAGGCTGACCTTCCTGCCATCGCCCCGGGCCTGACCGTACGGCCAGGATCGAGACATGACTCCCACGGACACCCTCGGCTCCCCGGGCCCCGCATCCCCACTCCCTGAGATGCTCGCCCTGCACCAGACGACCCTCGGCGGCCCCGACGTGCTGCGGCTGACCAAGCTCCCGCGCCCCGCGCCCGGCCCCGGGCAGATCCTCGTCGCCGTGCACGCCGCCGGACTCAACCCCACGGACTTCAAGCACCGCGCCCTGAGCATCTTCCTGCCACCCCCGCCGTTGACCCTCGGCTGGGACGTCTCCGGCACTGTGGTCGAGACCGGCCCGGGCGTCACCCTCTTCCAGCCCGGTGACGAGGTGTTCGGCATGCTGCCCTACCCGTCGGGGGCCGGCTCCCACGCCGAGTACGTGACCGGTCCCACCCGCGCCTTCGTCGCCAAGCCCACCGAAATCGACCACATCCAGGCGGCCGCCCTCCCGCTCGCCGCGCTCACCGCCTGGCAAGCCCTCGTCGACACCGCGCGCCTGCGGGCCGGGCAGCGGGTGCTGATCCACGCCGTGGCCGGCGGCGTCGGTCACCTCGCCGTACAGATCGCCAAGGAACGCGGGGCTCACGTCACCGGCACGGCGAGCACCCCCAAGCACGCCTTCCTGCGCGAACTGGGCGCGGACGCCTGCATCGACCACCGCACCGAGGACTTCACCGACACCGAGGAGCGCTACAACGTCGTCCTCGACACCCTCGGCGGGCAGACCGCCACCCGTTCCGTTGGCGTACTCCGCCCCCGCGGCATCCTCATCTCCCTGGTGCCAGGCGCCGACGACACCCCGGCCGCGGCCGAGAAGGCCCAGGTCCGCGCCGCCACCCTGATCGTCGAACACGACCAGGCCGGGATGCGCGCCATCGCCGACCTCGCCGCCCGTGGCCGCCTCCGCCCCCACATCTCCGCCACCTTCCCCCTCGCCGAAGGCGCCCAGGCCCACCGCCTTGGAGAAACGGGCCGCACCACCGGCAAACTGGTCCTCACCGTACGCTGAGCCGACCCGGCTCCCACGCAGACGCTGAACGTGTCCCGCGCCAGGTCGCAAGCGCTGCCGGATGGGTGTTGACGTCGGTCTTTCGGGCGTCAACGAAACACCCTTACCAAGTGACGGCGTCCCGCCGATCCTGGCCTTGGAAGAAAGCGTTCCCGAACCGGGGGCATCGAGAGGTGCGCATTCAGCGAACCGCCAAGGAGAAGGGGAACCATGAGTTCGATCGACAGAGTCCTGTCCCGTACGGCAGCAGCGGGAATCATCACCGCCGGCATGCTCGGAGGCATTGCCGTCGCTCCGGCGCAGGCAACCATTCAGGACTGCACCACCTACAATTTCGTCAGCATCCCTTACAACAAGTCCGGCAGCCAAAAGGACACTGTCGATTTAGGTGGCGGCAGGAGGGTGCAACTGCTGGTCTCGACCGTAAGCGGGGCTAGCGGAGATCACGGGTTCGCCAAGATCTCTGGATCGACCAAGCGAGGTGACCTGGTCTGGATGGACTGGAGCACCACCAGCGGCAATGGCCATATCCAATGCGGGCCTTTCACCGTTCAAGGTGACGGCCTGCCCAACACAAGCGCAGCCAAGAAGGTCAATTACAATGACTCCAGATACGTTTTCCGAGCCTGCGGAAGAATCGTCGGCGGGGAAACAAGGTGCACTTCACCGTGGTGGTGAGAAGTAACCCGCGATGACGCTCGATCGTCCGACCCGACCGGTCGTACAGGCCCAAAGCCGCTGTTGAGGTCGGCGCCACACGGCGGCAAGGCCCTTCTCCGCCACGGCCCCGGCTCGGTCGATCGACGTCAATACATACCTCGACGATCAGCGGGGCCACCAGAGTGGCAATCCCTAACGATCCCGATCAGGCCTAGACACACCAGCCTATATCAGCGATGGAACCGGATCGTGGCCCGCTTCGCTCGTCTTCCGGTCTCACACCGAGGACGTGAGCCACGTCGCGGGTTCCAGCGCGGGACCGCGGTCAGAGCCCGACGTTGCGCATGGCGTTGTCGCGCCAGCGGTCGACGGCGCGGATGTAGCGCAGGACGACGGGTGAGGCGGGGGCCCAGCGGCCGTGCTTGGCGATGACCGCGACGGGGACGCCCGCGGCGTAGGCGACGGTGGCGCCGCCGGCGCGCAGGCTGTGCGCGGTGACGTTCTCCGCCGAGGGAACGCCGGCGCGTACGGCGAGGGCACGGACGATGACGTTGACGGCGTCGGCGCCGAGCGAGGGTCCGATCGTGCCGTGCCGGTCGATGCGGCGCAGCAGCCGACCTGAGGTGTGCCCGGCCTGGTCGAGCACCTGGAGCCAGTCGCGCCAGGCGGCGACGGGGTCGGTCAGCGGATGGGTGCCGCGCGGGATGGCGATGGTCTCGCCGGCGGAGTCCTTGTCGGTCTTGGAGGTGCGGATGGTGACCTCCAGCCCGTCGGCGACCTCGCGTACGTCCTCTCGGGTGAGCGCGACGAGCTCGCTGCGCCGACCCATGAGGGCCAGGCCGAGCACCAGCAGGAGCCGGTCGCGGCGGCCTGCGGGGGTGCCGAGGTTGCAGGCGCTCACCATGGCGCGCAGCGCGTCGATGGTGATGGGCGGTGCCTCGCGCTGGCCGCGCCCGCCGGCTTCGGCGCGGCGGCGCTTGTAGGCGCGCAGCGCCAGGCGGGCCGATTCGGTGGCGGGTTGCCCGGTGTGGCCGGCCAGGCGGTGCATCGTGCGTACGGCGGCGATGGCCTGCTCGATACTGGCCGGGGCTTGGTCGGCCGCGCAGAGGCCGGAGGCGTACTCGGCCAGGGTGTGTGCGGTGGCGGGCAGCGCGATGCGGCCGTTTCGCGCGCACCAGGCGGTGAAGGCGGCCCATTGCCGGGTGTAGGCGCGGCGGGTGTTGGCCGGAACGCCGTCGGCGATCAGGGCCTGGGTGCGGGGGCTGAGGGTGTAGTCGGCGGCGGTGTGCGCGTCCGCGTTCTCGGGAAGCGCGTCACCCGGCCCCCGCTCCCTCGTCGCTGCAGCCGGAAGCATCCACTCACCGTCACCCACGCCTGTCCCCCTGCCTCGCTCCGGGCTCTCGATCTGACCCACGATAAGGAAGGTTATCACGGGTTAGCGTTACTTCAGCTTTCCGTTTGCGAACGTACGAAACAGCTGCGTTCGAACGATGCGAACGCTAACCTGTCTCTCGTGGCAGAAGATCAGCGCACCGCGGCCCCAGAGACCCCTGCAGAGACGACCGGCGAGACAGTTGCCGGCACGACCGGCGACGCAGCCGGTCAAACGACGACCGCCGAAAACACGACCGACCCTCTGGAAGATGCGCCGCGATGCGCCGGGCCGGGTTGCGCCAAGGCGTTGCCCGGTCGCAGCAGCCGCGCCAAGTACTGCAGTGACGCCTGCCGCGCCGCCGCCTACCGGGTGCGCACCACCGCCCACGCGGCCCCCGTCGCCAACGCCCTGCTGCGCGTCCAGGACCTGCTCGGCCCGCTGCTGTCCGCCGGTGAGCAGTGGCAGGCCGCCCAGGACGCGCTGCGTACCCAGTTGACCGAACTCAGCGCCGGTGCGCTTGCCCAGGTCGAGGCCGCCGAGCACGCCGCCGAGGAGGCAAGGGGCGCGGCCGGCGAGGCGCGGGCCGCCGCCGCGGCGGCTGAGCGGCGCGCCGCGGCCGCGATCGACACCGCCGCCAACCGGACCGCCGCCGCCGAACAGGCCAGGTCGCAGGCCGAGACCGCCCGCGACCGTGCCGAGGAACGGGAACAGGACGCCTGGCGCCAGGTCGGCGAGCACCAGAACGCGCGCACCCAGGCCGAGCGACTCGCCACCGAAGCCGCCGACCGGCAGCGTCAGGCCGAGCACGATCGTGACGCCGCCCGCCGGCGAACCGCCGAACTCACCGACCAACACGCCGCGGCGACCGCCCGCATCACCGAACTGGAGCAGCAGGCCGAGAAGGAGCGACGCGAACTCGCCAGCCTTCGCCGCCAGATGCAGGAGCAGGAAGCTCAGACCCGGAAGGCCGAGCAGGAACGCGACCAGGCTCGGGGCACGGCCGGGGCCCACGCCGAGGAGATCGACCGGCTACGCCAGGCACTCACCGCCGAACAGCAGCAGCGCGAACAGGCTGTCACCGCGGCCGCCGTGGCCGACCAGGCCCGCACCCTCGCCGACCAGGCCAGAGCCTCGTCCCTCAGCGAGACAGAACGCCTGCGGGACGAACTCGCCGGCCTCGCGAGCACGCTGAAGAACGCCCAGCGGCAACGCGAAGAGGCCGTCACGGCCGCCGCCGTCGCCCAGGCACTCCTGCACGAACAGCAGTCCCGCCGCCAATCTGATCAGCCCGAGCCCGAGACTCCTGCCGAGGGCCGGACCGAGCAAGAGAAACAAGGCTAGTCGAGCGCTGAACCGCTGGTCAGAGTGTCGGAGCCGAAGCCCTGTGGAGGGATTGTGCAGCGGTCAGCGGGCACAGCGGCGCCGATTGGCGGGGTCGTGCTCGGCGGTGATGCGGGCGAAGATCGCCTCGCCCAGGCGGGTGTGGCGGCCGAGACCGGCCAGATGCTGGTGGCGGGACTTGGAAGCCGTGGGCGGCCTTGAACTGTTCGCCGGCGGAACTGCGGGCGCCTGGGGTCAGAGGACTGGCCGCCGCGCGGGCGCGCATGCGTGGTAACTGAGGCCAGGTGGCGAAGGCGCGCAGGGCCGCAGGTGGGGGTCATCGGCGAGTTCGGCGTAGCGCTGGGCGAGCCAGGTCTCGTGGTGAAGGATCTACGTGCCGACCAAGGGCAGGGCCGCTGGCCATGAGCAGGTCGCGCAGGTGCACGATGGTTCTCCAGTTCGGAAGCAGGTGGAGGGCCAGGGTGCATCCGATGCAGAGACATAAGGCTGACCTTCGTGTCCGCAGCGGGAGCAGGAGAACGACGGGTGATGCCAGCACAATCCCGGTAGATCGCCTCGCCGTTACGCTGCGACCGGGCCGAAGACGGTCAGTCCTGCAGGCGGGGTAGGTACCGTGGGTGTTCTCGGCCTTTGCCGGCAGGTCTGGCAAATCGGCCCATCGGACCAGTTCGCGGCCTTGGCAGCGTGGCGGCCGCAGCGGGCGCAGTCGCGGATGTGATTGCGCTCGTAGCGCTCTGGCGAGAGCGGGCTCATTGGTCGGGGCGGATCCAGGCGCGCTTGGGTCTGATCGGCGCGATCCGGGCCGCCGGGCTGATGTCGCCGGTGGCAGTGCGGCGCGGTGCGGCGTTTTCGGCTTTGGTGGCGATGGGGTCGGCGGGGGTGCCGTCGGAGGTGTCGCAGAGCGCGGCGAGAACCGGCATGGAGAGCCGTCGGGGATGTGGGTGACCAGCCGCCAGATCTGGACCGAGGACAAGGTGATGCCGCGGTCGGCGAGAGGCTGGGGAGGTTGGTTGCGGTGAACATGCCATGGTCTCGTGGAGCCGCCACTGGCAGCTGACCTGGCGTTTCATCGGTGCCTAGCCGTCCTCGATGAGGTGGGTGAGGTAGGAGCGGCGGGAGGAGTGGAAATCCAGGCCTGGGTTGAGGCCAAGCGCGTCACGGTAGGTGGCGAAGCGGGTGTTGATCTAGGAGAACCCGATCCGCGAGCTGCGCTCTGAAGGCCAGAACGCCGGCGAGACGGCCGCCTGGGCGAACCCAGGCCGGACTTCGGTGACCTACTGGTCGAAGATGTCGACGTGCGGTCCATCCCGCCGACACGTCGCGGGGACCAACTGTCAGAACGCTGCGGCGCTTGGGCGGTGAATCCTTCATCGCCTTGCCCCAGCGGGCGAGCAGACGTCGAAGCCTCCGAAGATCGGCGCGTGCGAATTCGGGCTGAAGTCGACCAGGTCCAGCATCCGATCCTCGCGGCGGCGCAGCCCGTAGGCATGGGCGGTCTTGAACAACGTCGCGTCGCGGAATGCCGACAGCCAGCCCTTGCGACCCGTGCCACTGACCCGGTGGTCCTGGTCGTCGGCGTAGTCGAATAACACCCGGAGCTCATCGCGGGTGAACGCCCGCTTGCCGGGTCGGCCTAGTTGTCCTGCGAAGGGATCTTTCATCAGAAGTAATCAACGTGGCATGCGTGCAGGTGAAAGCATGATCCGGTGACCAAGAGCCTGGCCGATACGAGTGAACGTGAGTACTTCGCGAACGTCAGACGCCGGTTACCGATGTTTGTGATCGGTGGCCGACTTGACCGGCTGGAAGCGTTCCTCGACGGCTACGACCAGCACGCCCTGCGCCATGGCGGCCCAGGCCTGCGCGACTGGACGGACTGGCTCATCGCCAAGCGCGGCCAGACCTGCAATCACGGCTGGTCAGGACATGTTCGCCACATCGCCCTTCCTGACGGTTGGGATCACTGGGACCTACCCCAAGAACAAGAACGACTCGTCATCGACGTACTCTTGAACCTGCTCGACGAATATCTTGCCGAACGTGAGGCGGGCTTGGCTCGCTGACCGGCCTTGTGGCTCTGCCCGCGCCCGCGTGTCGAATGATACGAGATCGCATCAGATGCAATAGCGATCAATTGGAACCCAGGGACAACCGTTGGCGCTTAAATGATCTTGAGCGGAGCGTGGCAGCCGGCTTCCGTGTGTGATCTCCCTGCCTGGGAGTCTCTGGCCCGTGGATGACGCGATGGATGCCGAAGCGTCCGACGCTGCACTCGGCGGCCAGGTCGGCCAGAAATACCCACCCCTCTGCGTATCGGCGGCGGCTGGGAGCACCTGGCGGGTTCGGGCGGTTCGGGTTGCTTGCCCCTGAGCGTGCTGTTCTTCTCGGCTGGCGCCATGCCCTCGCGGGTGCGCAGGTTCCCGAGGCCGGCCTCGGACTCGGCCACCATGGCGAGGGGCCGCAGGAACAGCCGCCCGAAAGCGAAGCGGCGGGCGGCCATGTACGTGATAGCCGTCCTTCCACCTACATGGCCACCCATAAGGGTCCGGTCATGCGTCGCGGTGGTTGATCGCCAGGGTTGCCAGCAGCAGGGACACCACGACGTAACCCACCAGGATGACGGCGGCCGTCGAGGGACCGAAGGCTCCTGCGTCGGGTACGGCGGCCAGTTGCCTGGCCAGTGACGGAATCGTCAGGGAGCTGATCCAGTCGTTCCACGGAGCCGGGAGGAAGCGCTCGAGCACGGTCGGGGACAGCGGGAGGACGACCAGCGCGATGAGCGCTCCTGGTGTCGAACGCAGGACCGTGGCCAGACCCAGCCCCAGCACCGCGGCGACAGCGGAGCCGGCGCCGGTGGTCAGCACCTCGGCCAGGGCCGCATGTTCGGCGAACGAGGCGCCGATCGGACGTTCGGCCACCACGGCCTGTGCGGTGAAGTAGGTGGCGAAGGCCAGCACCTGGCCCGCGACAGCGGCCACCGCGGCCACCACGGCGGCCTTGGCCAGAAGGAGCGTCCACCGGCTCCGGATCGTGGTCAGCGTGAGTCTGATCATGCCGGTGGCGTACTCGCCGGAGATGGCGAACACGCCCAGCATGCCGAACAGCACAGGCGGAATGTCGGCGCTGAGGCTGAGACCCGTGCCGACGGGATCGCCTCCGGGGCCGTTGGCGTCGAAGTAGCGCGAGATCGAGTAGGCGGCGAAGCCGGTGAGCGCAAGGGCCGAGAGCGTGGAGGCCAGGACGTAGTAGGTGGCTCGGAGCGAGCGTAGCTTGAGCCATTCCGATGCGACGACGTTGCTCATCGGGTGATCTCCATGAAGGCTTCCTCCAGTGATGTCCGACGCGACACCAACTCGTGAACGCCACAGCCGTTCGCCAGGGCGATGTCGCCGACGGCGGCTGCGGTCAGGCCGGTCACCAGCAATCCCGCTCCAGCGCCGACGTCCCGTATGGGACGCACATCGACTCCAGCTTCTGCGGGCCTACCGGGCACCGGCTCCTCACCGGCGTCGGCGCCCTCAGCCGGGCGTATGGTCGCGCCGGCCGCTTCGAGCGCCCTGGACAGGCGGGCCGCGTGGGGTGATCGGACCAGTACGCCGCTCTGGAAGCGGGCCAGCAGGTCCGCCGTCGTGGTGTCCTCGATCAGTCGGCCCCGGCCGATGATGATGAGCCGGTCGGCGGTGAGGGACATCTCCGTCATCAGATGGCTCGACAGCAGGACGGTGCGCCCCTCGGCGGCCAGGGATCTGAGCAGTGTCCTGAGCCAGCGGATGCCGTCGGGGTCGAGGCCGTTGACCGGCTCGTCGAGGATGAGCACGCCCGGGTCACCGAGTAGTGCCGCCGCGATGCCGAGGCGCTGGCGCATCCCCTGGGAGAATCCGGCGATCCGCTTGCGGGCCGCGCCGGCCAGGCCGACCTCCTCCAGCACCGCCACGACCCTGCGGCGCCCGATCCCGCCCGCGTACGCCAGCGCCTGGAGGTGAGCGAACGCGCTGCGCCCGCCCTGCACCTCGGCCGCGTCGAGCATGGCGCCGACCTCGCGCATGGGGTCGCGCAGCTCCTGTTTGCGGACGCCGTTGATCAACGCCTTCCCCGCCGTGGGAGTGTGGAGGCCGAGGATCAAGCGCATGGTGGTGGATTTGCCGGCGCCGTTGTGCCCGAGGAAGCCGGTGACCTGCCCGGGCTTGACGCGGAAGGTGAGCCCGGACACCGCGCGGGTGGAGCCGTACAGCTTTGTCAGGTCTGTGACCTCGATCATTTCCCCACCTTCTGGATGATCTCGGCCGGGCAGCGCGTGCCCGGGGCAGGCAACTCCCCTATGGTCAGGTAGGCGCGGACGTGCCGCCGCAGGCAGCTGTTTCGCGCCCACGACGCGTGGCCGTCGCCGTGCCACAGGACACGCGCGGACGGGATCTGCCCGGCCACGTGCGCCTGCCCGCGATGGTTGGTGTTGTTGTCGAGCTCCCCGATCGCGAAGAGGATCGGCGGGACGTCCCGCACCCGCAAGGGATGCGGCGGCCAGGACGCGCCCCCGCTGCGCCCCCAGCACCGCCCGAGCTCGAAGCGTCCCTCGAGCCAGCCGAACCTCGGCGCGATCTCACGGAGCCTCGCCTCGATGCCCTGGAACTCCGCGAACGTCGGCAGCTTCGGCATGAAGTCGTTGCACAGGGAGTCTTGGCTCACGGATGCGCCGCCCTCATCCGGGAGCAGTTCTTCCAGGAAGTCGCCGGCGTCGCCATCGAGGGCCTTGCGGATGGCGGTGGCGAACTGGGGCCAGAATGCCGGATTCATGCCTTTGATCGCGCCGGCGTACAGCTGCCCCTCGTGCACCGTCCGTCCGGCCGACGCCGGCAGTGGCGCGCGGCGCACCCTGGCGACGAGCTCGTCCCACGCCTGGCCGGCGTCCGTACCGCGAAGGGCGCAGTCGGTGCGGCGGGCGCACCAGTCGCGAAAGCGGGTGAGATGGCGCTCCTGCGTGAGCGCGTAGTTGCGGATCCAGGGCTCGAACTCCTGCTGGGTGTGATCGGCGGTGCCGTCGAAGTACATCCGGCCGACCCGCCGCGGAAACAGCTCCAGGTATGCCTGGGCGTAGACGGTGCCGTAGGAGTTGCCCGCGTAGATGAGCTTGTCCTGGCCGAGTGCGGCGCGCAGGGCGTCGATGTCGTGCGCCACGTTCCACGCCGTCATCCCGCGCCAGGCCGATCTGGCCATGATGCGGCAGCTCGCCTGATGAGCAGCGTTCTTGGCGGCGTGGGCGTCCCAGTCCTGCTTCGTCCTGGCCAGGAGCAGTCCGTAGACGGAGGCGTCGGGTTCCGCGCAGCTCACCTTGGTGCCGCTCGCGGGCTCCGCGAGGCCGCGCGGATCGATGGCGATGACGTCGAAGCTCCGCTGCAACTCATCGAGCAGGTTGGGCAGCTCCGGCTGAGCGTCGGGCTGGCTCTTCCGCCTGAGCATCGACGTGCTGGTGCCGGGCCCGCCGAGGTTGACGATCAGCGGCCCGATGCTCTTGCCCGTCGCGGGCAGTCTGGCCACGTGCACCGAGGTTCTGGGCCCGCCGGGATCGGCCCAGTCCACGGGAACGACCAGCTCGGCGCAGCGCAGGCCGTCACCACAGTCCTTCCACACGAGGCCGTGGACCTGCGCGGAGGCCAGCGCGATACCGCCGAGCGGCACGGCGAGACAGGCCGCCAGGCACAGGGCGATGAGTCTGCGTCGGTTCATGGCGGCAACGATGCTGTACGGCGGCGGGCCGCGCATCGGAGCGGGATCCGATCTTCGGGGTCGGACCAGGGTCATACGGGACGGGCGTACGTGAGCGGAGTACGACCCTGGTCCGATGGCCCGTGCTCCGATTCGCCCCCGGCCGTTCCTCGATAACGTCGAGCTGTGAATCTGCTCGCCCGGCGGCCTCCGTCCTGGCTGCTCATCCTGACCGACACCGTGGTCGCGGTGCTGCTCGCGCTGGCGTCCACGGCGAGCGCGCCGGAGCTGAGCACGAATGCCGGGACCACCGTGCTCTGCTGGCTGCTCGCGGTGCCCGTGGCGGTGCGGCGGGTCTGGCCGGAGCCCGCCTACTACGGTGCGCTCCTGATCGGTCTTGCCGTGCTGGCGCTGCAGGCCAACCGGCTGCTGCCGACGGCCGTGGCGGCCCTGGCCCTCTACCCGGTGGCGACCGCCCGGCCGGTGCGGCGATCGGCGATCGCCCTGGTGTCGGGCCTGCTCGTCAACGGAAGCTCGCTGCTGGTCTCGATCTCGGGCGCACCACGATATGCGAACGGCTGGCCCGATCCCGTCTTCATCGTCGGCACGGCCTGGCTGGTCATGGGAACGAGCTGGAGTCTCGGCACGGCGGCGCGCACCCGCCGCGAGTTCGCCGCCGGCGAGGCCAGGAGGCGGGCCGAGCAGGCAGCGGCCGACGAGCGCTTGCGGATCGCGCGCGAGCTGCACGACGTCGTCGCCCATTCGATGAGCGTGATCACCGTCAAGGCGGGAGTGGCGGCCAAGGTCCTGGACAAACATCCGGAGGAAGGGCGCAAGGCGTTGCGGGCCATCGAGGAGATCGGGCGCGGCTCACTCGCGGAGATGCGCCACCTTCTCGGCGTGCTGCGCCAACCCGGCAGCACGCCCGGCAGCGCGCCGCTCCCCCGGCTCGCCGACCTGCCGTCCCTGGCCCGCCAGGCGGCGGAGGCCGGCGTACGGGTCGATCTGTCGGTGGACGAAACCGTGCCCGACAGCATGGCGCCGGCCGTTTACCGCATTCTCCAAGAGGCGATCACCAACGTCGTCAAGCACGCCGCTCCCGCTCACTGCCGGGCCAGCGTGGCGGTCGCCGATGGGAGGTTGCGCATCTCCGTGGTCGACGACGGGCCTGGGCAGCGGGTGCTGCCGGGGCGGCCAGGTGGGCACGGGCTGGCGGGGATGCGCGAACGGACCCTCCTGTACGGCGGCACCTTCGAGGCCGGCCCGCTCCCGGGGACGGGGTTCGGCGTGCACGCGTCCTGGGAGATCCCTTGACCTGCCTGGGCTTCGACGAAGGGACGAGGCGCAGCACCGGGGCGCGGGCGTGCACGAACGGCGGGCCGTTCGACACCGTGACGCAGTGGCGCAGGGAGGTACGTACGGCCGGCGTTCCGGGCAGCATCGACGTGGCGGGAGGGCTGGGCGCGGATCGGCCATGATGGACGGGATGACGAGGATCTTGAGCGTGAGCTGGAGAAAGCGGAGCCGGCGGCTTCGGAGAGGACGTCTGCGGACCGGGCCGGGTTCGACCGGGGTGGCTGCGGCAGGGGGAGGCTCGTGATCCGGGTGCTCATCGCCGACGATCAGGCGCTCCTGCGCGGCAGTTTCCGCTTGCTGATCGACTCGGAAGACGATCTCACCGTGGTCGGGGAGGCGGGCGACGGGCGGGAGGCGGTGGCGCTCGCACGTACGGAGTCACCCGACGTGGTGCTCATGGACGTCAGAATGCCCGAGATGGATGGCATCACCGCGACCGGGCAGATCGCCGGGGACACCCGGGTGCTCATCCTGACCACCTTCGATCTCGACGAGTATGTCTATGCGGCGCTGCGGGCGGGTGCCAGCGGGTTCCTGCTCAAGGACGCGCCTCCGGACGACCTGCTGAAGGGGATCCGGGTGGTGGCGTCGGGTGAGACGCTGCTCGCGCCGGCCGTCACCACCAGGCTGATCGCGGAGTTCGTCCGGCGGCCGGTCCAGCAGCCCTTTCACGGGCTCGACACGTTGACGGACCGGGAGCGCGAGGTGCTCACCCTCGTCGCCCACGGACTGTCCAACGCCGAGCTCAGCGCGCGGCTCCAGGTGAGTCCGGGGACCGTGAAGACGCATATCGGCCGTCTGCTGGCCAAGCTCAACGCCCGCGACCGCGCCCAGCTCGTCATCGCCGCCTACGAGGCCCGCCTGGTCACGCCGCGTTAGCCGCCCGCGCGCCGTGACCGCGGGCCGCCTCACCGCATGACCAGGCCGGCCGCCGCCTGGCCTGCGGGCTCAGGCCGCCGAGCGGAGTCCGGCGGGACGACGGCGGAGAGCGGGGTCGAGCAAGGCCGGGGGCTTGTACTCCTGGTCGAGCGCGGTGACGTCGGTGCCCGGCGGGACGATCTTGTCGATCCGGTCGAGGAGGTCGTCGGACAGCTCGACGTCGGCCCCCGCCAGAAGGTCGTCGAGGTGGCCCATGGTGCGCGGGCCGAGGAGCGCGGCGGTGACGCCCGGGTGGGCGATGGTGAAGGCCATGGCGAGGTGCGTCATGGGCAGGCCGGCCTCCTCGGCGAGCGGGACGAGCTGTTCGACGACGTCGATCCGGCGCTCGTCGGACAAATGGCGGGAGAACTGGACGCGTTTGAGGTCGTTCTCGCCGCCTTTGCGCACCCGGCCGGTGAGCAGGCCCTGGCCGAACGGGCCCCACACCATGACGCCCATGCCGTACTCCTGCGCGAGCGGCAGGACCTCCCGTTCGATGCCGCGGTTCAGGATCGAGTACGGCGGCTGCTCGGTGCGGAAGCGCTGCAGCCCGGCGCGTCCGGCTGCCCACTGGGCCTGGACGATCATCGAGGCGGGCGTGGTCGAGGAGCCGATGGCGCGCACCTTGCCGGCCCGGACGAGGTCGGTCAGGACGGAAAGGGTCTCCTCCAGGTCGGTGTCCGGGTCGGGCCGCTGGAGCTGATAGATGTCGATGTGGTCGGTCCCGAGCCGGCGCAGGGAGTTCTCGACGGCGGTGGTGATCCAGCGGCGGGAGGCGCCCTGCTGGTTGACGCCCTCGCCCATGGGCAGGCCGACCTTGGTGGCCAGGACCACCTCGTCGCGGCGGCCCTTGAGAGCTTTTCCGACGATGTCCTCGGAGTCGGCGTAGCGGTCGGCGGTGTCGATGAGGTTGATCCCGGCGTCGATCGCCTTGTGGATGATCCGGACCGATTCGTCCGGGTCGTTGCCCATCTGGCTGGCGAACATCAACGTGCCGAGTCCGTAGGGGCTGACCTTGATCCCGGTCCGCCCGAGGTTGCGATATTTCATGAACGTGCTCCTTCCGGTACGTCCACCTTCCGCGGGCCCGCGGGCATCAACCAGTACCCGCCGTAACCAGTGGAACCGCAGTACCACGACGGGACACGGCCGATTGCCCATACTGGGGTGATGACCGGATCCACGGATCTCGGCAAGGCGTTGCACGCCTGGCGGGATCGCACGAAACCGGCCGAAGCCGGCCTGCCGGACGACGGACGCCGGCGCGCCCCGGGCCTGCGCCGTGAGGAGCTCGCCCTGCTCACCGGCTTGTCCGTCGACTACATCGTGCGGCTCGAACAGAGCAGGTCGACGAATCCGTCCCCCCAGGTGCTGTCCGCGCTGGCCCGGGCGTTGCGGCTGACGACGGCGGAGCGCGAGCACCTCTTCGTGCTCGCCGGTCAGGCGGTGCCGGGCCCCGGGCAGATCTCCGACCATGTGCCGGCGGGCGTCCAGCGCCTGCTCGATCGGCTGACGGGCACACCGCTGAGCGTGTACGACGCCGCCTGGAACCTCATCACGTGGAACCGGTTGTGGGCCGCGCTGTTCGGCGACCCGCCCGCGTCACACGGCTTCGGGAGGAATGCGGTGTGGTGGTCCTTCGTGGCACCGACCGTCGGCTACCCCCAGGCGGTGAGCAGGGAGACGGGCCACCGCGCCGCCTTCGTGTCCGACCTGCGGGCGGCGTCGGCCCGCTATCCGAAGGACACCGGACTGGCCGCACTGATCGATGAGCTCCGTACCCGCAGCGGTGATTTCGCGGCGCTGTGGGACTCCGGCGTGGTGGGTGTGCACGAGTCCCTGACCAAGACGGTCCGGCACGCGAGCGTCAGTGAGCTCACCCTCGACGGCCCTCCACTCGGGTACGCGCGACTGGCCCCAAGGTAGCTCTCTGTAGTCGTGCTCACGGATCGTGTTTCAGGAGTCGTTCTAGGGTGTTTCATAGGCGAACACCTATGAAACGCCGCCACAGCCGGGACTCGTCCAGGGCGAACGCTGTTTCATAGGTCGATGCAAACAGGTAGCCGAGTGAAACACTTCCGTGGTGCGCGACGACGACTACCTCCGTGTGGAGGCCCACGACTGCCCGATGACCTCCTGCGCCGCCCCGGCTGGCTCGCCGTGCCGAACCGGCCGGGGCAAGGTGGCCGTCCAGTACCACACCGCCCGCTTCCGGCTCGTGCCCGCGCTCGCCAAGGCGCTCGCCGTGGCGACCCCGCCCGTCCGGAAGCCGGGCATGGCATGGATCGAGCTGCCCCGCCCGGCTGCGGCCGGCGCCGAGCCGGCGGGCCATGTGCGGATCGGCTATGCCCGCGCTTCCACCGTCCGCCAGTCCCTGGACACCCAGCTCGACGCGCTCAAAGGCCGCCGGCGTCACCTGTGTCTTCTCCGAGAAGATCTCCACCCGCGCCACCACCCGTCCCGAGCTCGACAAGGCCGTCGGCCTGGCCCGCGAGCTACGCTCGGCGGGGGTGGCGGTAACGCTGGTGGTGCACGAGCACAAGCGGCTCGGCCGCGGCCTCGATCTGGCCGCCCTGGCCGAGCAACTGCGCGCCGCCGGCCTGCGCGAGCAGAACCTCAGCCTGCGCGACATCGCCGCACGCCTGGTCATCACCACGGGCAAGCGGAGAGGGCGGCACCCTTCTGCGGCGACCGTCCTGCGCATGTTCCGCGACCACGACGCCGGCATCGGCGCGGCCGGCCGGTGAGTTCGCCCGTCGTCCCGGCCCCAGCAGCGGAAGATGGGACACATGCCGGAGCGAAGCGAGCCGATCCACCCGGCGTATGAGCCGGTGTATGAGGTCGTGAAGGTCGTCCGCCTGCCCGTGCCCAACGAAATCCGCGACCCGGTGTGGTGCATCCACACCGTCACGCGAGGACGCTGGGCTACCTCCAAGGACCAGGCGATCGCCGACCTACTTTACGAGCTCCCTCTTGAGCCCCGCGAATGGGCGCTGGACGGCCTGACGATCTGGGGTGAAGGTCGAGATGGCGGAGCACCCGCAGGAAGAGCGTCACCGAGCAGGTGAAGGCGAGCACACTGATGGTTGCGACGGCGATGGGGCGGACGAGCAGGTAGGTGCCGAGCGTCGCGGACAGCAGCAGCCAGATGCTCACAGTGGCGTTCGCCAGCAGGACCAGCGCCCACAACACGGTGAGGTGGACGAAGCAGCGGCGGATGCGCTCGTGCGCCATGACGGCCTGGGGCAGCCGGACGTATTCGCCGATCAGCTTGCCGACCAGCGGACGGCGCAGCCATATCGAGGCCAGGAACATCATGCTGAAGCAGATGGTGCCCAGCTCGGGTTGCAGGAAGTAGACGATGGCGCTGCCGCTCCAGGCCGCCAGCGCGACGCGGACGGTGATCGCGACCGTGGCCAGGATCATGCTCGCGGACATGGGCCGGCCGAGGAGTCGCCGCCAGGCCAGGCTGCCGTAGGCCCAGGTGAGCACAGCGGCCAAGGCGCCGTTGAGGCCGAAGGCGGCCAGCGCGGTGTAGAACAGGGTGAGCGGGATGATGACCGCCTCCAGCAGGCGGGGTATAGCCTGCCTGGCCAGTGACATCAGGCTGGTGATTTCGTTCGTGAGAAGTGACCGCGAATGTTCGTGAGTTCTGACCGCGCTCTCGGCAGGGAACCATGATCGATGTTCGTGAGAAGTGACCGCACCTGGCGTGGTCGTTCGCCGGCGCGCCGGCGAACGACAGTTGCGGCCGGTGTCAGCGCTGACTGAAGAGGTCCTCACCGTCGCTGCCTCCGAGGAGGAAGGTGAAGCGTTCCAGGTCGGCCCGGAGGGCGTCCAGGTCGTAGGCGGGGTGGCCGACGTAGGCCTGTAATGATGGCGCGAGCCTGGCAGGGTCAGTGGCGAGCCAGTCGGAGATGAACTGCAGGAGTTCGGCAAGTTCGATGGCGTCGGTGGTGTCGAGGCTGGTGACGGGCAAACTGGGCGCGGACGGTAGGCAGCCGGAGCATCCGGCAGGCGGTGTCGATGGCGGCGTCGGCGGCCTGCTCGGTCAGTCCGCGGCGGGGCTTGGAGGTCATGGCCTGGCGTTTCCTTCCTGGATGGTTCGGCTTCGGCGCAGCAGCTGGTCATAGGCGGCGACCGAGGGCAGCGGGCGGTTGTCGGGCGGCAGCTTGTTCAGACGGCGGGCGGCCAGCGACGTAACAGCGGGCGAGGCAGCGCGATCCGCGCTCTGGCCGGGCCAGGCGGATCGGCCGGGCCGGCCGGATGTCTCGTCGGCGGCCTTGTGTGCCTCCAGCGCGACCGCATCAGCGGTCAGTGCTCCGGCCCGCAGTGCGGCGGCGAGCCCGGCGACGACGTGCTCGCTGTCCATGTGCCGGTGCAGCAGCACGACCTCCAGCAGCGCCCGGGTGCCGGCGGTGTCGCCGTGGGCTTTGCGGGCGGCGGCCCACCAGGCGTCGTGGACCGGGGTGAACTTCCCGGCGGCCCGGGCCTGTTCCAGCGCGGTCGCCCCGGGCAGCGCTCCGGGCTTGCGGACCAGTACCTCCAGGTAGTGGTCCAGCTCCAGGCGGGTGCCGGACTTGCCGGGTAGCCGCTCGTGCCGGGCGACCTCGGTGCGGCCGTCGTAGATGACCAGGTCGGAGGCGTGCAGCAGGACGCGGACCCGGCGGCCGATCAGCCGGGCCGGCACCGAGTACTTGTTGGTGCGGACCGTGACCTGGGCGAACCGGTCGACGCTCGGGGGTGAACCAGCGGCCGGTCTCGAACGGCTCGGCCGGCAGCGGTCTCAGCAGCGGCCGCTCGATCGCCCAGAACTCACCGACGGTGCGGGCGCGGCTGCCGATCCGGCGGAACCCGATCACCTGTGCGACCGCGGACTTGAGGTTGTCGTAGCGGATCTTCCCGGCCGGCACTCCGCCCAGGACGCGGAAGGCGTGCTCGTGGCCCTCGAAGAACGCCTCCTGCCCACCCGATAAGGAGACCCGGTGCACCGCCTTGCCGGAGAACGACAGCCGCAGGCAGAACAGGAAGCATCCGACGTCCTGCCCGGCCAGCCGGATCACGACCTCGCCGAAGTCGACTTCGGCCTCGTCGCCGGGGCGGTGCGACTGCCGCACGAACACCTCGGCCGGGCCCCGGCCGGCCTCGGCCCGGATCTGCGGCTTGCGCTCGGCGACATAGGCCCTCACCCACGGGATAGGACACGTTCGTCATCCCGTGCTTGTCCATCAGCCGGTGCCAGATCCTCGTGACGGTGTGCCGTTGCTTGCGCGGCGCGTCCAGATCCGCCTTCAGAATCTCGTCGATCACCGGCTTGAACGGGTCCAGCTTCGACGCCCTGGGCGGCAATTGCTTGCGCGGCTCGGGCCACGCCGACGCCAGGGCCTTGACGATCGTCCGCCGGCCGACCCGGTACTTCTTCTCGATCGCACGGCCTGACATCCCCAGGCGGGCATCCCGGCGGATCGCGGCGTACAGATCGATCTTCGACGAGAGCATGAGGACGCTCCTTCAACACGAAGCGCATCCAGCGTCTCACCGTAAGCCACGCCATGCGGTCAAAACTCACGAACAACGACTTCACCGGAACGGGACCGCGGTCACACCCGACGAACAACCGCGGTCAACTCTCACGAACAAAACCAGGCTGGGGAAGGGCACCAGCGCCGAGCCCGCTGGCACCGGCTCGGCGAGACCGGCTACGGACGGGGATGAGCTGGTGCCGCCGCCGGCCTGGATGGTGGCCACTATGTCCCCCAAAGACCCGAAGAGGCCTTGGCCGGGGTGCTGCGAGCAGCCGGGCGCGCGAGCATCCATCGCGGCTCACCGCCTCAGGCCGGCGGCCGGACACCTCCCAGTCAACGCCCGTCGCCGCCGTGCGGATATGGGCGAACTCAGCAAGGCTCATCGTCGCCGCCGATCACCAACAGCCGCCCATCGGCAGCCACGGGGATTGAGCGCCGGTCAGCGCGAGGGCTGCCGCGGTTGGTCTCCAGCGCCCGCCCGACCTGGGTGCCGCCGGCGCCCGGCAACGCCAGCGGGGGCGGCATGACGGGCCATGGCCCCGGCAGCGGCGGCAACCGCAAGATCTGCGTCTCCCCGTTCATCGCCGGGGAGGGCGTGTGCGGTACGTAGGTGACGAAGCTGCCCGGCGCGATCACCGCTTTGGCCTGGCCGTCGGCGCGCGCCGGGGCGCTGATCTGGGCCATGCTCGCCTGAAACGTGCCGCCGCTGCCTTCGGTATGCCAGACGATCACGCTGGTGGAGCCGGGCGTGGTCAGGTCGGTGCGTACGCACACCACCTGGCTCGGGCCGGGCTTGTCGAAGCCGGCGACACACACGTCGCCCAGCGGTGCGTACCCGCTGGGCGGTACCGGCCGCCAGATGCTGCCGCTGGTCGCCGAACCGGTCTCGGTCGAGTCGTAGATCCACCGGTAGTCGACCGGGCCGGCCCGCGCGGCGGGCCGGTCCGCCGCCTGGCGCACGCACACGGCCACCACCTCGCCGTTGGGGTCGTCGTAGGAGGGGCACCCGAGGCTGCCCAGCGCATGGAAGCCTCGCGGCGGTAGCGGATGCCAGAACCCGCCGTCGCGATGAGCCCCGCTGTTCTCATCGCTCCACCGGAAGGTGAACGTCGTGGTGAACGCCACTTCCACATCGCCCAGCACCATCGCCATCGTGGACCCGCCTTCGCCGAGGTAGCCGAACCCCAACGTCACACCCGAGAAAGATCCTGACAACCCTGCCGGACAACTCTGCCGGCCGGCGTCGGGCATGCCCACGACGTGAGGTCGTCTATCCGGGTTCGGTCTTGCGCCAGCGTGCCTCGAAGCAGGAGTAGACGCCGAAGGTGACCAGGCCGAGCGCGACGGCGACCAGCAGCCAAGGGCCCAGGGGCGTCAGCGTGAACTTGCGAAGCGCCCCGTCCAGACCCTGCGCCTTTTCAGAGTCGAAGGTGGCGGCGGTGATGACGAGGAACACGCCGAGGACGGCGAACACGCTGCCCCGTGCGAAGATGCCGACGAACCCCAAAACCTTGACCGTGGCGCGGGTGCGCGCCCCCATATGGTTCATGTGCAGGTTGTCGGTGAACTTCCGGCGAACGGCTTCCACGATCATGCTGATGCCCACCGCCACGACGCCGAGGCCGATGAGCAGGACCAGCCACCGGCCGCCCGGATAGCTCATCAGCGTGGCGGTGGCGTCTTTGGACTGGTTGTTGCCCGAGCGCCGGCTTCCGACGCCGAGCAGGAAGACAACGATGCCGATGCACAGCGCGAGATAGACGACGGCGCGCCCCAGAGAGGCCAGCCGCTTGACGGCCGTTGCGCCGTTCGGGCTAGCCTGCCCGTAGACCACCTCGGCCAGCCGCCACAACGCCAGCCCGGCGAAACCGATGGCGACCAGCCATAAGGCGATGAATCCGCCGGGGTAGGCGACGACGGCGTGCATCGCTCCCGAGGCGTCGGCCGCCTCACCGCCGGCGCCCATGCCGATCTGTACCGCCAGTACGCCGATGAGCAGGTAATTGACGCCGCAGGCCGCGAACCCGGCCCGGGCCAGCCACTCCAGCCAGCGGCTTGAGGCCGCCTGGCGGCCCGCGGACCTGGCCCCGCTCTTCACCGTCATCACAGCCTCCAGATGCGATCAGTCGATTGGTCGGTCGGTTAGTCGGTCAGTGCGCTTCGCAGCCGGCCCAGGACGTTGCGCAGGATGCGGGAGACGTGCATCTGGGAGATTCCGAACTCGGCGGCAATCTCGGCTTGTGTGTGGTTGCCGTAGAAGCGCAGCAGCAGGATGTTCTTCTCGCGCTCGGGCAAGGCGTCGATGAGCGGCTTGACGGACTGCGTGCCGACGATGGTGTCCAATGCTTCGTCGGTACAGGGCAGGACGTCGGCCAGACTGACGGAGGTGCTGTCGTTGGTATCGAAGGGGGCATCCAGCGACATCGCGGTGTAGGCGGCCGAGGCGTCCATCGTCAGCAGGACGTCCTCCTGCGACAGGCCCATGTCGGCCGCCAGTTCGGCGACGGTCGGCGAGCGGCCCAGGGCCTGGCTGAGGTCGGCGGACAACCGGGTCAGCTGCGAGCGGCGTTCCTGGTGGACGCGGGGAACCCGGATGGCCCACGCGCGGTCCCGGAAATGGCGTTTGACCTCGCCCGCCATGGTGACGGCCGCATAGCGGCGAAAGTCGTGGCCGAGCCGGGCGTCGAACCGGTTGATGGCCTTGATCATGCCGACGTAAGCGGCCTGCAGGAGATCTTCCATGGGTTCGCCCCGGTTGCGGTAGCGGCGCGCGAGGGACTTGGCCATCCAGGCGTGCGTCTCCACCAGCCGCTCACGCAGCCGGACCTTATGTGACTCTGGGGTCTGCGGCCGGGCCATTTCGATCAGGAGCTCTTCGGCGGTCATCTGTTCCAGGGGAATGTCCAGGACGGCCATCTATTCTTTCCCTTTGCTTCCGGTGCCGTGCAGCCGCCCAGCGGCCGGGCGGTGGACGAGGACGCCAAGCCGGCGGGACGTGCAGTACCGCCGGCCTCAGCGTTCCCCCGTCGGCGTGGGTGGGGGGATTAGCGGGTCGTCTGCTCGTCGGTGAGGGGCAGCAGCCGGTGCATGACGTCGCGGTAGGAGCGCAAGGCCAGTCTCAGCTGCTCGGTGTCGTGGTCGCCGGTGTCCTTCCAGAGGTCCTGCAGCTCACGGATGCGGCTTTCCAGCGCCTGGTGGAGCGAGGCCGTCATCTCCTCCAGGAGGGAGTGGGCGCGTTGCACCGCATCGCGGGGGTCGTCGACGAAGCACGACTGAAGGTCGTGCCAGCGGTCCTGGACATCGGCCGGGTCACTGCCGAGCAGAGACACCGCTGGTGCCGGCGATGCGGATGCGGGTGGTAGCTGGGCCGTCTGGTCGAAGACGACTTGGTCAGACGGCGCCGCCGGCTGGACGTCGTCGCTGTGGTCGTCGTGCGTATCGACGGGTCTGGGCCGGGGTGACGGCGCCTCGGCGAATTCGTCGAGGCGCTCATCAAGGCGTTCGGGGTCGTTGCGGAGGTCCATGTCTAGTCACCTTTGCTGGGAGTCGTCGGTGAGTGCCGGTTCCTTCTCGCGGGCTTCAGCCGGTTGAGGGTGGTGCTCGTCGCCGTCGTCGAGAAGTTCCTCGAACAGGACGCGGTAGTGCACCATGGCCTGCCGGAGATCCTCGGTGGAGGTTTCACCCGGAGCGACGCGCTTGCTGATCTCGTGGGCTTGGCGGTAGTGGTGCAGGGTACGGCCGTGCACCACCGACAGGTCCGCCAGCTGCTGCTCGAAGTCTTCGGTGGGATATCCGCGCTCGGCCATGACGGTGATGACCAACTCGTCGGCCTCGGTGACAGCGGGACCCGGCGCGTCGACGAACCGCTCCTGGAGCTTGGCCCACTGCTGGGCATAGGCCTGCCGGGAGGCGGGGGCGAGCGGCGTGATGTCGAGGGTGGCGAAGTGTTTCTCCCGGGCACGCAGCTCCTGCTCGGCCTCGCCGCGGCTGTCTTGTTCGTTCAGGGTGCGTTCGTATTCGGGGCCGAAGCGCCGGCGCAGGCCTTGCCGGCGCCGGCGCAGCAAGACGTAGCCGATGGCCGACGCCAGGACCACCGCCACGGCGACGGCCACCCAGAGGATGGTCACGATGGACATGTCTGCCTCCTGCAGATGTCGATGCCTTCGCACGGGCCGGTGAGCACGGGGCAAAGGCGGCGGGTTGGAACGTAGGTCGGCGTCGGCGCTCGACGGCCGAAGTCGGCCGCGGCACGCCGATACCGATGCCCCGGCCGGTCCGCTGCGGACCTTCGATCGAGACCGCGTGGCGGGCCGCCGCCAGTACGCGGGCGGGCCGTCACGTGCGGCCTCAGACCGGGATGCAGTCACCGTACGGACGTGGCGCTTCCCTTTCAGAGACGACGATCATCCGGAGCCCGGCGGGTACTCTGCCTGCCGTCGTAGCCAGGAAGGTCGACCAGGGTGGGCGGTGGCCGATCGTCGATGCGGCCGTTGACGCGGTCGTCGATGACGTCCTGGCGGCTGCGGACGCTCGACCTGCTCCAGCGTTCCCCGGTGCGCAGCAGCAGGGGCAGCAGCAGCCCGGCGGCGCCGCCGAGCATCAGGATGACGCCCACGATGCGCAGGTCGAAGCCGCCCACCGAGCCGTCCGCCAAGGCAAAAGTGAGGATGGCGCCGACGACGATGACCACGATGGCCACGGCGACGGGCATCACCCATCACCCCCGCCGCGCCAGGCGCGTGAGCTCTGGGATGGGTTGCCGGGCGTGCTGGGCGGGATCATCGGCGGCCGGCCCAGCGGCCGGTTCTACGGCCGGTGCGCCGGCCGGTGATGAGGTTGTAGGCGAGCAGCAGGACGGCCGCGCCGACGATGGCGCAGAGCCAGGTGGACAGGTTGAAGAAGCCCTGGATGCCCGAGACGCCGAACACCTCGGTGGCCACGAAGCCGCCCAGCAGCGCGCCGGCGATGCCGAGTACGAGGGTGATGATCAAACCTTGCGAGTCTTTACCGGGGACCAGCATTCTGGCCAGCAGTCCGGCGACCAGTCCGAGGATGATCCAAGCGATGATGCCCATGGCCTACTCCCTGTGGCGGTGCATCGATGTCTGCGCGGGATCGGTCTTCCGGACCGGTCGAAGCAGGGGGCCGGCCGCCAATCCGATTGCCGGCGCCGACGGTCACACTTGTTCGTCTCCAGCCGACACCCGCGCGTGCCGTACCGAAACAGGCGATCCGGGAAGGATCCATCTCCAGAACCGATCACCAGGTTTTCGCGGTGCGCACAGCGGTCAGAGCGCGTGCATCAGACGGCCTCGTCGCTGTGGCCGGCGGCTGTCGGGACGTCTTCGCCGGGTGCTGGTTCGGTGGGCGGGGCGGCGGGTTCCAGCCAGCCAAGCCGCTCGGCGAGCTGTCGGGCGCTGTTGATGACGGTGGCGATGTGGGGAGAGGGATTGACGTCGTGCCACAACAGTGACCAGGGATAGTGCGTGGCAGGTTCGATCAGGGGCCGCCAGGTGGTGCCCGGCCGGTTGGAGGTGCGGAAGGAGGAGGGGACGCAGTGCACGCAGCGGTGCTGCAGGACCAGGTCGGCGGCGGCCCGGGTGCTCTCCACGGTGCCCTCATAGATGGCGGGCGCGAACCCGGCCGAGCGGCACAGCGCGATAACGAACTGGTTGAGCTCCGGCGTCTGGGATTCCTCGCCGAGCAGCAGGAGTTCGTCGGCAAGGGCGGTCACGGGCACGCCGTCGAGGTCGGCGAAGCGGTGGTCGTCGGGCACCAGCACACCGAGCGGATCGAGCCTGATCAGCTTGGAGGTCACCTCGGCCGGGGTTTGGGAGGCGTGTCCGATGGCGATGTCCAGGCGGCCGTCGGCCAGTTGCCGGTACTGCTCGGGGGTGCCCGCTTCGACCTGATGGATGGTGATGCCGGGATGGGTGTGCTGGAGTTCGCGCAGGATCTGCGGCATGGTGTCGTAGCCGGCGTCGATGATACCGACGCGCAGCGTGGGCACCGACGCGGCAGCGTTACGGGCGGTCTGCACGGCCCTGCTGACGTGGTCGAGGATCTGGCGCGCCTCGATGAGGAAGGCGGCGCCCGCGGGGGTCAGATCGACGTGGTGGGTGCTGCGATCCAGCAGCCGCACCCCCACTTCGCGTTCCAGCCGCTGGACCTGCTGGCTCAGTGCCGACTGCACGATGTGCTCACGGGCCGCAGCCCGGCCGAAATGCAACTCCTCGGCCAGGGTCACGAAATAGCGCAACTGCCGTAACTCCATGCCCGCCAACCCTCCCTAACCGGGCGGCGCCGATATGAACCGTCTTCCTGCACTGTAGACCCTCGCACGGCTTTGACTGCCCCTGCGCTTACTTGCTGGGCTGGGGAGTCTGGCAGGCGATCTTCGGGTTCATGCCGAGGTAGTTGAGCGGGCCTGCCAGGATCGTCACCGCGATGGTGGCCACCTGATTGCAGTTGTCCACCGGTCCTGTGTAGTAGTTGCGCTGGCCCGCGGCGAAGGCGCCGGCGATCAGCCACAGGATCAGCACTACTGATGCGATGCGCATCGGTCCTACCTCCATCTTCGTCATTGCGCGGGAGTGGCGGAGACGATGGGGTCGTCGGGCGGGATCGCCGGGCGGGGTGCATTGTGGAGTTCGCCGGCGTCCGGGCGGGATCCAGCTCGGGACCTGGACCCACCAGGAGGTCTGCCGAAGAGGGGATCAGCGCTTGAAGGCGTCCCTGGCCTTCCGGCCGGCCTGCTTCAGATTGCCTGCGACCCGATCGCTCTTGCCCGCGATCTGCTGGCGCCGGTTGCCGGAGACGCGGCCGAAGCGCTGCCTGGCCCAGCCCTTGAGGACCTGGACCTTGTTGCTGATTTCCCAACGCAGACTCATCGCGATTTCCCTTCACCGCTCCGCATCCCGTACGCCCGACCTGCCGGGCAGACGGTTGATCCGTATTGCCCGTCTGCCATGACTTCGTGCAGCAGGCGGATACTCCGCCGCGGTCAGGCGGCTTGGAGCTCCAGTGTCCGCCCCGGCCTGATCGGGGGAAACGAGCAATGGCGGCGCCGGTTATCACCAGAACCGATGAGCGCGGGCCGTACCAGAGCATCGAGGGGTCGCGATCTTGGAATGTCTTTCTTGCCTACGGCACGGGCTGTGCAGGTGGCTGGATGCCGGATGCCGGGCCGTCCGGGTCTCGCCTTCTCGTGCGCCGGGACGCGGCCAGGCTGGCGATCGTGGTGATGGCCAGAACCGTGACGATCACTGTCAGCGACAGCCACAGCGGGATCTGCGGCACGTTCGGGAAGCTGTCGTGGGCTGCTTGGGCGATGAGTTTGACCCCGATGAAGGCCAGGATGAGCGCCAGCCCGTGGGAGAGGTAGACCAGCCGGTCGAGCAGACCGCCGAGCAGGAAGTACAGCTGCCGCAGCCCCATCAGCGCGAAGGCGTTGGCGGTGAAGACCAGGTAAGGCTCTTGGGTCAGGCCGAAGATGGCCGGAATGGAGTCCAGAGCGAACATCACATCGCACAGCGCGATGGCCACGATGACCATCGCCATCGGGGTGAGCAGCCGCCGACCCGCCACCCGGACCGTCCATGCGCCGCCGTGATAGTCGGGGGTGGTCGGCAGGATCCGCGCGGCCAGGCGCAACACCGGATTGCGGGCGAGGTCGGGCTGAACTCCACGATGGCGGACAAGCTGCACCGCAGTGAAGATCAGAAAAGCGCCGAACACGTAGAAGGTGGCGGAGAAGCGGTCAATGGCGGCGGCTCCGGCCAGGATGAACAACCCGCGCAAGACGAGCGCGGCGGCGATGCCGATGAGCAGCACGCGGGCCTGCTGGGAGGCCGGTACGGCGAAGGATGTCATGACGACCCCGAAGACGAACAGGTTGTCGACCGACAGGCTGTATTCGGTGAGGTAGCCGGCGAAGAACTGCACAGCCAGGTCCATACCGGCGACCAGTCCCAGTCCGATGCCGAAGCCGATGGCCAGGGTGAGGTAGACGCCCACCCACACGCCGGCCTGCAGAGGGCTGGGGCGACGGCCGCGCCCGGCCACCAGGTCGGCGACGATCACCACAGCCACCGCCACACCGGTGAGCAGCCATCCCAGCGGTGACACCGCAAGAGACATCGGTCAGTCTCCGGCAAGGACGCGGGCCTGCTGGGGGTGGTCGGCTCGGCGGCGCTGGATGCGGTCGGCGTCGGGCCAGTGCACGTCGCCGGCCCAGCCCAGCCGCTCGAACAGGCGGATCACGGCGGCGGACGGGTCGAGCTGGCCTCGGTCGAGGCCGTGGCGGGCGCAGCTGGGTTCGCTGTGGTGGCCGTTGTGCCAGCTCTCGCCGAACGACAGCAAGGCCAGCGGCCACACGTTAGTGGAGCGGTCGTGGCGGCGGGTTTTGAACGGCCTGCTGCCGATGACATGGCACAGGGAATTGACGCTCCAGGTGACGTGCTGCAGCAGCGCGACGCGGATTAAGCCGGCCCATAGGAAAGCCGTCAGGCCGCCGTACAGGGTGCCGGTGATCGCCCAACCGGCCAGGAACGGCAACGCCAGCGACAGCGCACACAACGCGGGAAAAGCGCGGGCCACCCGGACCATGGTCGGATCGGCCAGCAGGTCCGGGGCATAGCGCTCGGCCGAGGTCTGGTCGTCGGTGAACAACCAGCCCAGGTGCGCATGGGCAAGCCCCCGAAGCTGCCCGCGCAGGCCGGTGCCATACCGGTAGGGCGAGTGCGGATCGCCCGGCCGATCAGTGAAGGCGTGATGGCGGCGATGCACCGCCACCCAGTCGATCACGTTGCCCTGAAAACCCATCGACCCGGCGATCGCGAGCACCACGCGCAACCATGGCCGCGCGGCGAAGGAGCCATGAGTGAGCAGCCGATGGAACCCGACCGTCACCCCCAGCCCGGTCACCACATACAAGCCCGCAGCCAGCAGCAGATCGGTGAGCGCGACTCCCTGTCCCCACGCCAGGACGATCGCGACACCGAGCGCGAAGAACGGCAGGATCACGATCGCCGCCGTCAGCCCCACCTGAGCTCTGCCGGCCGGAGGGTGCTCCTTTGCCCCGGGAAATGAGGATGCGCCGTCATAGTCCAGCCGATCTTTCACCGGCCGTTCGAAAATGGTCATGATGTCTCTTCTGTCGTGTCTATACGGTTCGCCGGTGCACATAGCACCAGCGCCAGGTCGAGCCTGGGTCCAGGACGGCGACCACCGGGTGGTCGGTCTCCCGGTAGTGGGCGCGGGCATGACTCCCGCGCGAATCGTCGCTGCAGGCCACCCACCCGCAGGTCAGGCACACCAGCAACCGCGTCCAGGTCTGGCCGAGGGCCAGACATTCCTTGCATTCGGGCAACCCGGGCTCCACGGCCGGGAGCAGGTCGATGTGATCGCAACGCGGCGCCTGACCGTTCAGACCGGCACGCGCGGTCACGTTCATTCCTTCTGCGTCCAGGGTCATCACGACCCCCTCACGGTGACAGCGACGCAAGCTGCGCCGGCTGATCAGTCCCCAGTCAAGGTGCTCAGCGAGCCGGTGGAAACGCCCAATCCCAGCAAGTCTCATCACCTGCGGCGATAGCGAGCCTGCGGGCGCGTTGCCGACGCGCCATATCTGGCACGAGCCGGCTCGATCCCGCGTTTCCGCAGACCGCCACCAAGCGATGGACCGGGATCCCGGCGTACTTCGCGGACTTCCTCCCTCTCGCGGTGAGTGAATGCCGATCAGCTGGTGCCCTCTGCCAGGGCCGAGCGCGGAACGCGGGCGAGCTGTCCAGAGCCGGCACTCAGCCGACAACGAGCTCGTAGCCGTCTTCCTCTGGATGCCTGCACACCTTCGCGCCGAGGACCGGCCGACCGTTGATGATCGCCGGCAGTCTTCCGGGGCAAACCGGGGCCCGCGCGAAGTCCTCGGCCGATGCACACGTGTCGGCGACCTTCGCCCCAGACTCGCGCAGGGCCGGCGCCATCTTCCAAGGGGGGGCCACCGGATCGTCTTGACCTGCCGGATCGCGAACTTTGAGGGCCGCCGGCCCGCAAAATCGGCCGAAGATTTCACCGGCGCGAACCTCCCACCACCTTATGCCGAGAGTGGAATTCGCTCGTTTGTGCGAAATTTCCTTGCTATTTATTTCGGATGGGTGTTGAATAAGGAATGCAAGCCAAGGAAAAGGGGAGGCTCTTATGAGCTTCGTGCAGATTCTGGAATTCGACACCAAACGCGCTGCGGAAGTCGAGTCACTCATGAACGAGTGGCGGACGCAGACCGAGGGCACGCGCTATGTAAGACGCGAGGTCGTGGCGAAGCACCGCGATCGCCCCGATCACTACGTGGCCGTCGTGGAGTTCTCCTCCCACGAGGAGGCCCAGCGTAACAGCAAGCTACCGGAAACCGACCGGTTCAACGCGCACATGGCCAAGCTGTGCGAGGGCCCGATCGAGTTCTCCAACTACGATGTGATTCGCGACAAGAGCTGATCACCAGCCGAACGTCGCAAAACTCAGCCTGTGCTGTGGCGTGTGAGAAGATTCTCGCGTCATGGCGTGGGCGCTTTTTTATGCCAGCCTTCATGCAAAGGAGTTGTCGGTGTTGTAGCTGCCCCGCAGCCGCGATTCGCACCGACACCGAGCGCGAACGGCGGCGGCCGGAGAGAATGCGGTGAGACCTTCGCATTGTGACGTAGAGTCGAGGTAACCGGAAACGACGACATCCCGCCGCTTTTGAGGTGCCTGCCGGGCCGGCTCACCGAAAGGGTTGTCATGGACCTCCTGCACCGCTTCCGTACCGGATCCGGGCCATCTGCTGAGACGGCTGAAGCCGATGTGCCCCAAGGCGAGAGCTCACCGGCGCCGGCCGGGCGCCCCGCGGACCCGGGCTCCAGCGCCGAGAACTCCAGGCCGGTGCCCGTCACCCGCACCAGCGTGGCCTGGGCGGGCGTGTGGGCCGCCGCCCTCGTGTCCGTCGCCTTCATCGTGTTCATGCTGCAGAACACCGCCGCCACGCAGGTGTCCTTCCTCGGCCTGCACGGCACGCTGCCGCTCGCGGTCGCGATGCTGATCGCCATGATCAGCGGAATCCTGCTCACCCTGGTGCTCGGCACCGCCCGCATCACCCAGCTCCGCCGACTGGCCAGCCGGCGCCGCCGCCAGAACCGCTGACTGGCGAGCGCTCCCACGCATCAGAACGTTTTCGCCATCAAATCGCCCCGAAAGTCCCAAAAACAGCGCCGGCGGAGTGTGGCCGCCGTGCGCGTGGGCAGGCGGCCTAGTTCCAAAGGGCGAAAGGACGCTGCTGCACGTGTGACGGGGGGAACTGGCATGGCTTCGACGGGTGCAGGCGTCGTCGATCGGGAGCGGGGCGGCTCGGCGCCGGTCATCGATGGGCGTAAGCCGGTCGCGGCGGTGGGCGCGTTGTGGGTGTTCGTGGTGGTGCCGTTCGCGGCGCTGGCCGCCGCCGTGCCGGTGGCCTGGGGGTGGGGGCTGAGCTGGGCCGACGTGGCGATCGCCGGCACGGCTTACGTCCTGACCGGGCTCGGCGTCACGGTGGGCTTCCACCGCTATCTCACCCACGGCGCGTTCAAGGCGGGCCGGTGGCTGCGGATCGGCCTGGCCGTGGCCGGGTCTCTGGCCGTGCAGGGCTCGGTCATCCAGTGGGTGGCCGACCACCGGCGCCATCATGCCTTCGCCGACCGCGACGGCGACCCGCACTCGCCCTGGCGTTACGGGCACAGTGTGCGTGGTCTGGCCAAGGGGCTGCTGTTCGCGCATGTCGGCTGGATGTTCGGGCGTGACGTCACCAACCGGCGGCGTTTCGCCAAGGATCTGCTCGCCGACGCCGGCATCGGCCGGGTGGACCGGCTATTCGGGCCGCTGGTCGCGGTCTCGCTGCTGCTGCCGCCCGCGATCGGACTGGTGGCCACCGGCACCTGGCAGGGCGCGCTGACCGCGTTCTTCTGGGGCTCGCTGGTGCGGATGGCGATGCTGCACCACGTCACCTGGTCGATCAACTCCGTCTGCCACGTCTTCGGTGAGCGGCCGTTGAAAACCCGTGCCGGGGACCGGGCCGCGAACTTCTGGCCGCTGGCGATCCTGTCGTTCGGCGAGAGCTGGCACAACGGCCATCACGCCGACCCCACCTGCGCCCGCCACGGCGTGCTGCCCGGCCAGATCGACATCTCCGCCCGGCTGATCCGGCTGCTGGAAAAGCTCGGCTGGATCCACGACGTACGCTGGCCGACCCCGGCACGCCTGGCCGCACGACGCCGCGAGCCTTCCTCATGACCGGCCCTGAGAAGGTACGGCTCAGCCTGGATCCCGCCCTCACATGCCGAGGCGCCGTGGGCGGGGCGTGGTGGCCCGCCACCTACGACGCCGGCGCGGAACTACCCGCCCTGATCGCCGCCATCGACCAGCGGCTGAACCGACGGGTCCTGCGCGTGGGGCCTGCACATCGACACCTGGGACAACATCCCGCACCACATCGCCGCCCCCGGCCGTCACGTCAAAGTGGGCTGGTTCCGCACCATCGACCCCCACGTGGTCAACCTGATCATCCCGGGTATCGAGCACCTCAACCTGCTCGTCATCCCACCCGACACCACAGCCGCCGCCGCTCACAAGGCGCTGGCCATGACCACCCGATGCCGGGCAGATTCCAGGGGCCCTACCCGCCCCGGCGACATCCTCGCCGCCGCCCAGAACGGTCCCGCCGACGCCACCACCGAGCAGGAGCTGAGCCTGGCCGGCTGGGACAACGAAGGCGGACAGACCCGAACGGGCAATCGCAGCAAGCCTCATCACCAGCCACGATCGCCACGTTGACCAGGCCCCAATGGCCCCGATGGACAGGAGGGCGGGAGGGCTCGCCCCCGACTCGCCCTGGATCTGATGTTTGGCTGGTCAATGCGATCACCGACATGGCAGCGCAAAGACTGGGCAAGAGGTGGGCGGTCCAGTCCTCCCCGGCGAGAGGCAGCGATTCATCATGATCTCCGAGTTTCGGTTACAGTGGCCGATCACCGGCGACCTGGCGGCGCTGCGCGAGTGTGTGCATGCCTTCGGTTTCGGAGCCGGCCTGACTGGACGCGCTTGCAGGATCTGACGTTCGTCACCAACGAGGCTGCCACCAACGTGCTGCAGCACGGCGGAGCGGGCGGCGCCCTGATCGCGTGGAGCGACGACGTTGGGGTGTGCCTGGAGGTGGTCGACGCCGCCGGTGCCCTGAGCGAAGCCGATCTGAGCCTCGAACCCGACCTCGCTGCTGGCCACGGTGTGGGCTACGGTGTCGGCCTGTGGCTGATCCGCCGCCTGTGTGACGAGGTCAGCATTGAAGGGGTCGCGGGGAGCGCTCGGCTACGCCTGCGCCTGCATCGCCAGGCACGGGCCACGGCTTGACCTTCCGGGGCGAGGAATCGTCCATCGGAGCGTGACGAAGGGCATCCTTTTCTGAACCTGAGTGACCCCTTTTCGCGTTTGTACGCGGAGAGGGTGCCTGGCGCGACTCGGTGTGCGCACGACAGTCTGTCCGGTCTGCATTCCGCGGTTCTGAGGCGTGGCGATCCGGGCCGGCGAGGACGGCATTCCTCAGAGCGAGGTTTCCCGCCCTCAGCCCTGCCGGCACCTGTCCGGTGATCGCCGGTGGTGATAAGCCTGGCTGGCATCGGTGGTTTCCGCTCCGGCGAGCCTGCTAGATGATCAGAGCACTGCACGCGCGACACCGCTCCGCTGGCACCCTCGCAACGTGTTCATGCCGCCTCAAGCCCGCGGCCCCTCTTGTCTCCCGTACTCCCCCGTAGGAGCCCGGCATGAACAGCACGCACGCCGCCAGCGCCTCCGCGCTCGTGATCGCCGCCCTGATCGAACGACTCGTGATCGTGCTCACCCCGATCACCACCGCCGACCGGCTCCTGCGCATCACCCCGCTCGCCGACTGCGCGGGCCTGCGGATCGAGGGCGAGCTCGACCACTCCACCCTGCCCACCCTAAGGCGCGCACTGGCCTCCATAAACGTCGACAGCAGCCTCTGCGTCGATCTGAGCGGCCTAACATTCATCGACACCGGCTGCCTGCGCGCCCTGGTCAGCGCCGCCACCGCTCTGCACGACGGCGGCGGCGACCGTGTTCTGACCCTGCGGTCGGTGCCTCCACAGGTGCGACGCCTGCTCGAGCTCACCGGCTGGCACCAGACGCCAGGTCTCCGCCTGCAGGCACCGGCGCGCCCCGGCCGACCCACGCCTGGCCGCCCTCACTCATGAGTCCACCGGCCCCCGGGGATTCCCCCGGTGTGGTGCCGCCGGCCACGTACGCAGCCCGCGACAGCAGCCCAGTCACCGACCACATTCGACCTCATCGCGAAGCCCTATCCCCGCGGTGCCAGCATCCAGCGATGCCCTCGATCGGAGCACCTCATGACCACCCTCCACCCCCGCCTCGGGGCAGGTCCGTGGCCCATCCCTGCCAGCGCCACCATCGTTCACCTACGCGGCGAGCTCGACCTCGCCACCCGCGAGGCTGTACGCGAACGCCTCGTGCGCGCCTTGCAACACAGCACCAGCCTGCTCATCCTCGACCTGTCCGACGTGTCATTCTGCGACGCCGCCGGACTGGGCGTCCTGATCGGCGTCCAACACCAGGCCAGAACCCTGAACATCACCCTCGGCCTGGCCGCCCCCCGCCCACACCTGGCCAAGGTGCTGCACCTCACCGATCTGAACCACAGCTTCCCGATATACGGCACCACCCCCGCCACGGGTGCGGGCAGCGTCGAGGGCAGGGCCGGGTCCGGCCCTGCGGCAGCGCGCTGAGACCCCGTGCGCCCATGTCTGTTCTCCCAGCCAGCAGCGGAACGACCGCTCGGCCTCGCCCCTATCCTCCCGCCGCGGCAACAGCCGAGCTGGACCGGCTGGCAACAGCCACGCTGGACCAGCTGCGCCATCAGGTGCTCCAAGACGCCCAGATCGAGGCCGCCGCGATCCTCGCCCAGGCCCGCTCCGACGCCGAGCAGATCATCACCTCAGCGCAGCTCATCGCCTCGGCCACGCTGCAGCGTGCGCGGAGCCAGCACCTGCCGCAGCGCAGGAGCCAGGCAGGCCAGCGCACGCAGCCAGCGCACGCACTCACCCACAGCGACGGTGACGGCCCTGCGCCGATCATGGTGCTCAACGACCGCTGGCGCATCTACGCCCCCCTGAACGCCGACCCCAGCGCCATGGCCACCCTGTACAAGGCCTACGAACTCGCCGACCCCGCCACCACCGTCGTCGCCAAGGTGTTCCACCAGGCCAACAGCGACCCCCAACGGTTTCGCACCTTCCTGCGGGAAGTACGCGGCATGCGCCTGCACCACCCGCACATCGGGCAGATCATCGACTCCGGCCAGGACCGCAGATCCCAAGCGGTCTACCTCATCTCGCCCCTCTACCAGCCGGGCAGCCTCAACCTCCACCTCCAACAGCAGGCAGGCGCCAGCGTCTCGCTGAAGTGGAGCCTGTGGGTTGTCGACCAGGTGCTGGCCGGGCTGCAGGCCGCCGCTCTGAGCAACATCATCCACCTCGACATCAAGCCGCAGAACATCGTGCTGGACGGCCTCACCAACATCAGGATCATCGACTGGGGCATGTCCCAGCTGCACCAGGCCGGCAAGAGCGTCTCCACGGTGTCCCCCGGCGGCACCAAGTGGTTCGCCAGCCCCGAGCAACTCGGCGTCACCGACGCCGCCCCCAGCGGCCTGTCCGACCTGTACGGCGTCGGCGCCCTGGCCTACTGGCTGCTGACCGGCCTAGCGCCGCTGCGACGCGAGCTCGAAACCGCCGTCGGCACCGACGCCGACCTGCTGCAGGTCTATCACCTGATGCAAGCCGGAACCCGCCCCGAACGCACCGATCATCTCACCCCGGACGTGCCCGAACAGCTGGGCCGGCTCATCGACCAGTGGCTCAGCTACACCCCTGCGGACCGCATCCCGCACGGGATGAATCCCACCTGCGCGCTCGGCTGGGCGCGCACGGCCTTCGGCTGACAACGCCCGTATCCGCATCCCGGTGGGAGGCGTTGACGGGAGGCGCCCGGCCACCCGGCCCTTCCTCGGGCGTGCAGAGACATTAATGCCAGGAGGCGGACCGGCGCAGGTCTTCTTTGGCGATCCGCTCGACGAAGATCGGAACGAAGCCGCGGATCGGCCGCCCATCGAACCGGTGGTGCGCCGCCACCACCGCAGAACGTACCCGTTCAGCCGAATGGCTGAGGGCGAAGGCTCCGGCTAACCGCACCTTCCGTTCATCCACCACCAGGGGTTCACGTCCGGCGACATCGGTATCCATGAACTCTCCCATGAGAGGTTGGACGGCGTATCTCGTCGAGCAGCCGGGGCCTGCTCACCGGCGGCCGGCTAGTCCTCTTTGTGTGTTGTCTGCGGTGGGTTGGCCGTTGCCTGGCGGCGCAGGTCGATGATCGGTTGCAGGAGCCACAGCCAGCAGGTGGCCAGCGCCGCCGCGGCGCCGAACACGATGGCCAGCCAGTTGCCGAGCACGACCTCGGCCACCAGGGCCATCGCGGCGGTGATCGCGACCGCCAAGGCTACGGCGCCGGCCAGGCCCAGCTCGTTGGCGCGATGCACGATCTTCTCCTTCAGCCCGGTACGGAACAGCAGCCGGTGCTGAACAGCGGGCGTGATGAAGCAGAGCGAGGCGGTGGCCGATCCTGTCAACGCGATGAAGAACAGCCAGCGGCCGGAGGTGTCCACCTTGGCGAAGCCGCTCTGGAACGGCATCGCCAGCAGAAAGGCGAACAGCACCTGCACCCCGGTCACCATCACCCGCAGCCCCTGCAGGAGTTCGGACAATTCACGGTCGATGCGCTCCTTGTGGCTTTCGTCGGCGCTGCTCTCCTCGGCCGTCCCTGCCGAGGAGCCGCCATCGGCGGGAAGGCGGCTTTGGCTCTCTTGATGAGGTAACGCCATCGGTCTGATACCTCCGTGAGGTTTCGTGGCACGGCCACGGGGGTGGATCCATCGCTCGTGTTCCGGCTCGCGGCCTCCTGAGCGCCTGTGGCCTACCGGCGGGGACCCGCGCCTCCGTGTGGGAGTGTCAGGGGTGGTCGAGCGGCTGCCCGGACCCGGAGGGGCCGCTGGTCGCCGCCGATGAGGTCGTCGAACAAGGCGTGATAGTGGGTCATGGCCTGCCGCAGTTCCTTGATCGACACCCAACCGCCTGCGGCGCGCCCGCTGATCTCGTGGGCTCCGCGGTAGTGCTCCAGGGTGCGGCTGTGTCGCCGCGACAGGTCGGAGGCCTGCTGCGCGAAGTCCTCAGTGCTGTATCCGCGCTTGGCCATGACGGCTCTTACCAGTAGATCGGCCTCGCTGACCGCAGGACTCGGCTCGTTCACGAAACGCTCCTGCACCGCGGCCCACCTATCGCCATAGCCGCGGCGTGCGTCGGGATCGAGCGGCTGGATGTCGAGTGGGCCTGATCGCATTCGACGGGCCCGCAGCTCACGCTCGGCCGCCCTGCGCTCGCCCGCGGCGGCAACCGTGCGCTTGTAGGCGGGGCCGAACCGCTCGCGCAGGCAACCCCGACGCCTCCGCAACAAGAAGAAACCCACGGTCGGCACCACCACCATCACCCCGACGATGACGGCCACCCACATCACGACCTCGGTAGACACGACCGCCTCCGCCCGATATTGCCAGCGCATCCCCATCCGAAGACAGGTAACCGGATACCGCCAGTCAACGCCGCCTGCCCGCAAGACGGCCAGAGGCGTTCGCAGCAAAGCTCATCGCGGGAACTGATCGCCGCTCACGACCCTCGAGAGGATGAACCACTGCCCGCCTGGTTCATCAACCACACGTTCAGCCGTCGGCGGCGCCGGTCTGCTCGGGCGGTCCAGGCTTGTGCAGGCGCAAGCGGGAGTGGCCGTCGGGATGATCGAGCAGAACCTCATCGCACAACCGGCGGACCACGTACAGGCCGAACCCGCGCGGCCTGCCAGGGGTTCCCGGTTCAGATGGTCGGCGGTCAGGGTGCCGGCGTCGCCAGGTCCTGTTCGGGGGTCAGTGCGATGGAACGGAATCCGGCGTTGACCACGTCCGGAAGACCGCAACGGCAGGGGACCACTGACCTGAGAGAACCCCGCTAACGCCGGATTCCGTTCCAAATCTCTCCAGCCAGTACTGACCCCCGCTCCGAGACCACGACGCCAGCACTGGCGCGCCGGGCGCGGCGGCCCGGTGAGTTCGCCGGTTGTCCCGGCCCGCCCACTCCCAGCAGGGAAAGATGGGACACATGCCGGAGCGAAGCGAGCCGATCCACCCGGCGTATGAGCCGGTGTACGAGGTCGTGAAGGTCGTCCGTCTGCCCGTGCCCAACGAGATCCGCGAACCGGACTGCATGATCGGCCCGAAGGTCTGGGTCAGGCGGCGGATCCGCCGCCTGGTCCCCTGGCTCGTGCCCCGCCAGGCCCCGCGTGCGTGCTGCTGGCACCACCAGGTGGACTGGCGCCAGGCCGCAGAGGCGGCCATTCGTCTGGTCCGCCAGGCCCAAGCCGCCGGCCTGCGCGGCGAACGCATCAGTGACTACGCCATCGAACGCCTTGACGATCAGGGTTTCGGCGACTGGGAACAGGACGCGGTCCTCGCCCTGGCCTGCACCGGGGGAATCGAGCCGAGCACCGAACCAGGCGCCGAATGGCGTTACTTCGAGGGGCAACACCGAGTGGCAGCCCAGCTCGACCAGGGGGTGCGGCAGACCGTTGTGCAACGGTGGGAGCCGTTCGACCCCGTCACCGGCCTGCCGATCCGGCAGTAGCGATCCGGCAGCACACGGCGGGGCTGACAGGGCTGAGCGGCGCCAGCCCTGTCAGCCCCGTGCGTCACGGGGCGCTGGGCCGCCCGAGCGGAACGCCGTCCAGCTCCAGGTGGCGACTCATGTCGAGCTCGAAGCGGCCATACAGGTTCATATGGGACCAGAACAGAGCCGTCAGCCCGCGCCGGTCGGCCGGGCTCAGCCGTTTTCGCCAGGCCGGATCGCGCAGCACGATCTGGATCAGGTGCGTGTTGAGGTAGGTGATGGCCGCGGCGACCAGGTGCAGCGCCAGCGCGGAGACCTCGACGTTCTCCCGGTCGTCGCCGGTCAGGTCACCGGCCTTGCCGTAGAACAGGTCCTTGCTGGCAGAGTTGAAGTTCTCCACCACGTTCAGGCCCTCGTTGATCTCCCTCCTGAGTCCCTCATCCGCCAGATACTCACAGATGAAGATCGTCCGGATGACGCGGCCGAGCTCCTCGATCGCCTGGTAGGTGGGTGCTTGGGGCCGCCGCGGGTGAAGCGGCGCAGCATCTGATGCGACTCGGCGGTACGCAACCGCAGCGCGGTCGCGTACTTGATCATCTGGTCGTAGTGGCGGGCTATCAGGTCCCAGTCGATGGTCTTGTTCGACAGCACCGTCTCCAGACGCGGCCACGCCTCGTCCTCGCCGGTCCCGGGCCGGTACAGCCGCGCCGAGCCGATGTTCTTCAGACGCGGCAGCAGCTTGAAGCCGAGCAGTTCGGAGAAGGCGAACCCGACGATGGAGGTTATGTGGACAAAGTCAAGCGAGGTCCATGTGTCGCATGCAAGAAGCATGCGTCACGAGGTACTGATGTGTGTGCGCCACTGTACGTGACTAACAACTACTGAGAGTCTGGGATCTGGCTGTCCCTGCAATCGCCGTCGAGGCTGGCGATCGCGTGGATATCTGCCTCCGACATGCCCAAGACTTCGGCGATCTCCTTGGCGAGAACAGGATGCGGGTTCAGTCTGCCGTTGCGAAGCATGTGGATGGTGGACATCGACCTGGCGGTTTGCCTTGCCATGTCCCTCACCGGAATCCCGCGCAGGTCCATCAGTCTGCTGAATACCGCTGAGAACGGATGTGGCTCCAGCTGCCCGGCCGGTGTGTCTGCCGGGCTGACGACCATGTGGCCGATCTTGGCTTGGAATCGGATCAGCCGATCGCTGGTAAACCTGACCTTCCCGACGAACGGCAGGCTCTCGCCGGAGCTGGCGCTGGCGGTGCCTGGCACCGACACTTCTGTGAACCTTGTCGTGGAACGGTCGTGATCGCTCTCGATCTCCAAGGGGATGCCCGGCTCAACGTCGCTGACCTTCCAGTCACGGTTCCACCAGGGCAGGTCCTGCAACACCTCGTTGAAAAAAGGAGGCAGGACGGTGAGATCCACTGGGTCCGGTGGATTCTTCTGGCCGCCGTGGATGACGCCCGGCCAGTACCTTAGCGCCGCGATCACATCTGCCGTCAGCGTGCGGTTCGCAGTCTCCATGCCGCCACTTTCCCACCAAACGAATCCGCACGCGGGTTCCCCGCTGACGACCGGAATTCAATGAACTACGCGCCGATGCTATGGATCATCCCCCCTTGGTGGAGCCCGTCTCAGGTCCCGGGCTCTTCCAGGAGAAGATCGCGGGCGTTGGGTGGGGGTCACGCTCCGATCGGGCCGGTGCACGGTCGTTGTCCTGTCGTCTCGGGGGCTTCAGGATCGGACGGTTCGCCAAGCTCGGCGAGGAGGCTTTGGAGTCGCCGGCCGATGGACGTATGCCGTTCGACCTCGCGGGTCCAGCCGCGGTCATCGGCGTCCTGGACGAGCTGCTGTTCGACCTCCAGCCGAGCGCGAAGCCTTGGCGCGTAGTCAGGGGTGGTGACGAACTTGGCGCAGGTCAGGTAGAGGTCGCACTCGCAGGGTCCCTCGGCGGGAAGGCGCAGGCAGTGGCCGAGCTCGAGTTCGGTCTTGAAGAAGTTGCTCTTAAGCCAGTGCACCGCCTCGTCGGGCAGGACGCCGTACTTCAGGTCGAGTGCGGCGGGGCCGGCGATGACGGCGCCAGGGGCCAGGACGGACGTGTAGTCGTGTAGGACCTCTTGGTCGCTAATTTGGGCGTATACGAGTGCCATGGAGACCGAGGAGTGGCCGAGGACCTTCATGATGGTGTGCAGCTTGGCGCCGCGTTCTGCGAGCTGGGTGCCGACGGTGTGCCGGAATCTGTGGGCGGAGATGGTGCCCCGGACTCCGGGACCGTCCTTTTTGCCGCCGGGGACGACGAGCCCGACCTGCATGCATGCCTGCTGGATCGGGGTGTTAAACAGGTAGTGGAGCGACAGTTGCTTGCCGTGGTCCATGAACAGGTAACGGATCTGCTCGCCGGTGCGGGGGTCGGTGAAGGGGCGGTCCGTGCCGGTCTTGCGCAGGTCGATGACCTTCTGCAGGGCGTCGGCGGCGTCCTGGTGGATGGGAACGGCGCGTTCCTTGTAGGTCTTGCGGCCGGGTAGCCGTAGCCGTGGCGTTCCGTCGAGGTAGTGGTCGAGGCAGTCGATCGGCAGGTGCCGGATCTCGTCGCGGCGGGCACCGGACCAGCGGGCGACCAGGAGCGCCGCGCGCTGGAACGGGCAGGTGATCTCGTTGATGATCGGCATTACGAGGTCGAGCTCGTGATCAGGGATGAATCGGGGGATCCGCTGCTGCGTCCGGGGCGCGTCTCGCGGGCTGATCGGCGCGAAGCCGGGGACGTCGTCGTACTCCCATGCGGCAGCGTCCCGGAACATCAGTGCCAGTGCGGAGATCCGCTGGTTGCGGCTGACCGGGCCCAGCGGCTTGCCGGTCTTCTCCGTCGGCGTCTCGGCGAGGGACTCGGCCCAGCCCAGGCAGTGATCGCGGGTGACGTCGGCGAAGGAGACGACTTCGGGGTGGTGTTCGGCGAGCCACTCGCCGAACTTGCGCAGGGCGATCTCCAGCTTCTCCACCGTCAAGGGCGCGTCGGTCAGCCGGTGGGCGGCCAGCCACTTATCGGCGACTGCCTGCATGCGGGGTGGCAGCACCAGCGGCGGCTTCCAGGACGGCATCAGCTTGCGCGGCTGGGAGGCGACCTGCCCGCGGTGGAACAGCACCACCTGCAGTTGATGCAGGTGGGTGATCCACTGCTTGGCCGCGTTGTCGCGGTAATTCTGCGCCGAAGGATAGAAGAGATGCAGGTCGTTGCGTTCGCTGAAGAGCCGGACGGCCTCCAGAGCCTGGGTGATGTGGACTTCGGTGAGCTCGCCGGCGTGCCGGATGCCGGTGTGCAGCGCGATCCGGCCGACCGTCCAACGCATGGCCTGCCGCGCGGAGTTGCCGTTGTAGCCAAGCGCGACCGCTTCCTCGATCAACTCGTCGGTGCCCAGGTCAATACCCATAGCTGCGGCGCAGTCGTCGACCCGGATCTGACCAGCTCCGAACATCCACGCGTAATCGAAGGTGACGTAGCCGCGAAGAGCGAGAAACAGCAGATAGGGCCGGGCGTGGAAGGACACCGGGAAGGAGGGGGCCTTGTGGGTCTCCCCGGGGAGCCGTCCGACCCGCTCAACCAGCGGGGCGGCGAACCAGTCACTCATCCGCGGCCATGCGTCCATGAACGCTCGATACCGGCGGATCTTCTCGTTGCGGTAGTTGGGATTGATGTCCTGGTCGGGTACGTAGGCGAGATACTCCGCCTCGCGGCAGTGCCGCCGCCTCGGCCTGCCCGTCGGGGTGACCGAGGTCGCCGCGAGAGCGGCGGCCGACACATGTCCGGCCATCAGGACCTCCCGTCCTCAAGGCCAGCACCGGCCAGGCCACCGAGCGCCCGGTTGTACTCGCTTACCACCGCCGGATCAGACACCCTGGTGTAGATCCGGGTCGACTCCGGCGAGGCGTGGCCCAGCCGCTTCTGCAGCGCCAGTTCCCGCATGCCGCCCTCCCACATCGCAGTCGCGTGCGTATGCCGGCAGGCGTGCGGTGTCACCCAGGGCGTCCGGATCCCGGCCCTGGTCGTGGCGCGGGTGAACATCTTCACCAGCCCGTCGTAGCTGAAGGCCTCTAGCCGCCTCTTGCCGCGGCCACCGATCAGGAACACCAGCGGGCTGTCGGCGTCGGCCGGGCGCTCGTCCATCACATAGGCGCTGACCGCGGCCAGGGTCTCGGGTTCGTGCAGATCGACGACACGTTCAGTGCGGGACTTGGATCGAGCACCCTTGGGATGGTCGTTGCGGTGGCGGACGACCACGCGCCGGCGGCCGTAGGCGATGTCCTCCAGGTGCAGGCCCAGCACCTCACCCGGCCGTAGTCCGCCCTGCAGCATCAGCAGCACGATCGCCCGGTCCCGCTTGCCGCGCAGCTGCTCCAGCAGCGCCTTGACCTGGGCCTCGCTCAGCGGCCGCGGCAACCGCTGCACCGTCTTGACTTTCACCGCCCGGCGGACAGGACGTTGCCGGCTGGCTCGCCCCATGAACGGCCGATGCCGCTCTGAGACGCGCGCCAGCGCCGGATCCGGCCGCTTTTCGATCGGATTCAGCCGGTCGAACATCCCGGCCAGGATCACGTACTCATAGAAGGAGGCGACGGCCGCCAGGACCCGGTTCACGGTGCTCGGGGCTAGCCTGGTGGCCGGGCCGTCGGCGTCCACCACGACCGTCAGTGCCATGCGCTGGCGAGGCCTGCGCGAGGGCACCGATCGCAGGTACTCCAGCAGCGCGATCGAGTGTCGCGGAGCGAACTCCTGCCAGGTCAGGCCATCACGAGCGAAGAATCGCCACAGGTGGCGAAGGTCGTAGGCGTAGGAGACGAGCGTATTGGGCGAGCAGTCCCGGGCCGCCAGGAATCGCAGGAACCCTGCCACCACCTCGATCGGCTCGCCGTCCTCGCCGAGCAGCTCGACGCGACGCGCGCCGTCCTCGCCGTACTGCTGCCGAACCCGCACAGACACCTCCGGACCGAACTTTCCCGATCTCCCATGAACTCGCCGCATCCTGGTGCCACTTGGGCAGATGGGGCAAGAGGTGTCCATGTAACAACAGCGCCGTGGGTATCGGTGTACTGGCGATCGATCTCCGCGTCGGTCAGGTGCCGCAGCAGGCCCTCGATCATCGAGGCCACCTCGGAGGCGGTCGTGCTGGTCACCTGGCTGTAGATGCACACCAACCGCCGTTCGACGTGCCAGTAGACCATGATCCCCGGACCGTGGTAGCGCTGATGCCACTCGGTCATGAAATTCGCCGACCACGACCCGAACTTGCGCGAATCGGACGCGCACGAGGTGCCCTCGCCCCACAGAGCGACATCGCGCGCCTTCAGGGTGGCGTTGACGATCAGGCGGATCGCCTCGCGCAGGTTGTCCCGGTTGATGAACAACCGGCGGGTCCGCCGCAGCGCCGCCTCGTTGTCGATCTGCCCGGGCGGCAGCGCGGCCGCGGCCACGCCGTCGGCCACCCGCTTGATCCCGACGTTCGTCCCCAGCCCATACAGGCAGAGCAACAGCCGTCGCTGCAGCACCGCCGGGTCGATGACGATCCGCGAGGCCACCGAGGTGAAAGATTCGGTGTAGTCGGTGACGTGGGCCACGTCCTTAGCACGTCCAGCAGGTCGATCACGCCCCACCGGCGGGAGATCTCCGCCTTCAGCGCCGTCAGGCCCGCCGGCTCCTCCTGCTTGCCCAGCGGCGGGACGCTGATCCACGGCTCGCCTTCTTCCGGGTGATCTTCACGCCGCCGGTGGTGCCTTTGCGCATCGCCTTGTCCAGCCGATCGAGGGCGGCGGTGTGGCGGCGCTGCAGGTCGGCGATGAACGCCGCCGGGTCACGGGGCTTCTTCAGTGCCTCGTAATGCACGTCCCGGTTGTCGTCGAAGTCGGCCGGCAGGTCCGCCTCGGGGTTGCGCCAGATCTTGCCGCCCTCGACCCAGATTTCCCGCGGGACCGTCTCGGCGCGGTCGTAGAAGACGGCCTCGGAGTCGGCGTAGCGATCCAGCAGCTTCAGAGCGTCCATCACCGGCTGGAAGGTGGTGTTGTTGCAGCGGAAGTCCAGCGCGCGCAGCAGCTTGGGCAGCCCCCGCCGGTAATGACGCGAGTAAGAGCCGCGCAGCTTGACCCGCACCCGGGCACGGAGCTCCTTCTCATTCGCCTTGACCTCGGCGATGATGTCGGCCAGCGTGGTCGTGCCCACCACCGGGTAGATCGCCTTGCGGACGAGCTCCTCGGGCAGGTCCAGCGCCGCCTGGGCGAGCCTGGCCAAGATGCCGTACTTGCCCTGCACCCGCCGGAACTCGCTGCTCAGCTCGTTCTCGACCTTCTTCTCGGCTCGCACGCTGATCTTGTGCACGAGCTGGATCAGCAACTCCACCAGGCCGTCGATCATCTCCGCCTTGCGCACCCAGCACAGCGCCGCCAGCAGAGTCAACCTGATCGGCTCGGGCTGGTCGTGCCGACCCGAGTGGGGGGCCTGGACGGGTGCGGACTTCGTCGCGAACCGCAAGATCCCGGCACGGTTCGGCCCGAGCGCCGCGGAGGGCTTCGACGAGGTCATGGGTGAGGCGATGCTGAAGCTCTACCGGTCGGCCAAGCAGCCGGCCATGAGCGAGCTCGGCGAACAGCTGGCCCGGGCGCCGCGCCGGCCGGGGCTGATGCTGCACACGCCGGAGGATCCGTACACGAATCCCGAGGACACGTTCGAGATGGCCGGACGTGTCGGCGCCGACGTCGCCACCCTCACCGGAGCGGCCCATTGGTGGATGTTCGGGGCTTCCGACCAGGCGGCCGACGCGCTCGTGTCCTTCTGGGCGGGACACGCGCCCGGTCGCTGATAGGTGCGCGTCAGTCCGGCAGCCAGTGCAGCTCGTGCGCCAATGTTCTGGCGACGGTACGGACGCGTCGGTGCAGCGGCGACTGCTCGCGTGGGAGGACCAGGTGGATGGTCAGGCTGGGCGCGCCCCGCAGCGGCCGCCAGGTGAGACCGGCCGGTTGCGTCGTGACCGCGGCTTCCCCGGCCGGGGCGAGGGTGACCCCGTCGCGCAGGTCGCGCTGAGACATGTCGAAAGAAACCGCGGGCGTACGGAATCGAGCCTCCGGCCGGACGTCTCGGAACAGTGCGGCCAGCTGATCGTGGATCACGGGGTTGGCCGCACGGTCCGGGAGCCGCAGCGGGTACGCGGCCGCGTCGGCGAGCTCGATCTCCGGGTGTCCGGCCAGCGGATGATGCTGCGCCAGCTGGACCCCGACGCGCATCCGCCGCAGCGGGAACCGGCGCACGCCACGGCCCGGCTGTTCACCGCGGGTGATCCCGGCGTCGACGCGGCCGTCGGCGACCGCGGGGGTGATCTCCGGTGTCGCCATCGGGACCGCGCCGACCTCGAGTCCGCTGTGGCCGCGCATCAGCCTGTCCACCAGCGCCGGTACGGTCTCGGCCCCGGCGCTGAGGCTGTAGCCGATGCGCAGCGTGCCCAGTTCGCCGGCCGCCGCGCTCCGGGCGGTGTCCCATGCCCGGTCCAGCGCCGCGAGCGCGGGCGGCGCGGCCTCCGCCAGCGCCGCACCGGCCGCGGTCAACACGACGCTGCGCGTGTTGCGGACCAGCAGGGCCGTACCGAGTTGCGCCTCCAACCGGCGCATCCGGGCGCTGAGTGCGGGCTGCGCGATACCGATCCGTGCGGCCGCGCGGGTGAAGTTCAGCTCCTGCGCCAGCACCAGGAAGTAGCGCAGGCTCACCGTGTCCGGGGCCACGTGCCCTCCCCGCCGATTGATAACGATCCGTTCTGAGTCTAGCCCGAACCGGTCTTTCCCTCGGCCGCACATCACCCTCTAACCTGCGCATATGACGCTATATCCGGCCGCACCACCGGTCGAGCCCGGATCGATCAGCCGGACGTTCGTCCGGCCCAGCACAGGAGGTTTCCATGGCCAAGGGCTACTGGGTCAGTGTCTATCCCGACATCTCCGACCCTGAGCGGCTGACCACCTACGACAAGCTGGCCGGCCTGGCCGTCCAGGCGGGGGGCGGGCGTGTCCTGTCCCGGATCCCGTCCCGTGGCGGTCGGGTGGTCGCCTATGAGGCCGGGATCACGCAACGCGTCGTCCTGATCGAGTTCGACAGCTTCGAACGGGCCGTCGCGGCGTACGAGAGCGAGGAATACCAGAAGGCGCTGGTGGCCCTCCCCGACGGCTACGAGCGCGATTTCCGCATCATCGAAGGCGTCGGCTGACAGTGATGATCGAGAGGCCACTGACGAGCCGGCAGGCCGTGCCCGGCTACGTGATGATCTCTTTGCCGGAGGCGGGCAGGCCGTGCAGGCGCAGGGCGAGGCGGGTCCGGTCGCGGACGCCGAACTTGCGCAGCAGGACGGACACGTGGTTCCGCACCGTGCCCTCACTGATGAGCAGCCGAGCCGCGATCTCCCGGTTCGTGGCACCTGCGGCCACCATCCTGGCCACCTCGTACTCCCTGCTCGACAGACGCCCGGGGTCTCGCTCCGGGCTCGGCGTGGCGGGAGCCCGCCGGAGCTCGGCGACCAGGCGTTCGGCGACGGGAGAGGCCAGCACCGTCTCTCCGCCCCCCGCCCGGTGGATGGCGTCGACCAGCTGCTCCGGGGTGCAGTCCTTGAGCAGGTAGCCGACGGCTCCGCCGCGCAGCGCACCGAAGATGTAGTCGTCCTCGTCGAAGGTGCTGAGCACGATCGCGGCGACCCCGGGGTGAAGGACCGACAGCCGTGCGATGAGCTCGACGCCGTCCATCCTGGGCATCCTCGCGTCCACCAGCGCCACGTCCGGCCGGCACTCCCCCGTCACGCGCAGAGCCTGCTCGCCGTCGGACGCCTCGCCGACCACCTCGATGCCGTCCTCGATCTCCAGCATCCTGCGCAGCCCCTGCCGGATCAGCTCCTGGTCGTCGACCAGCAGGACCCTGACCGTCCTCATGACGCCACCCCCGCCCGTACGGGGAGCTCCGCGCGTACTTCGAAGCCGCCGCCCCGCCGGTCGCCCGCGGTGAGGGTGCCGCCCACGGCGCGGGCGCGTTCGGCCAGTGAGCGCAGCCCGAAGCCGCCTGCCGCGCCGTCGTCGCGGCCCCTGCCGTCGTCGGTGATCACCAGCTGCACGTGTCCGCCGTCGAAGGCCAGCCTGCCGCGTACGTGGCGGGCGCCGGCGTGCCGGACGGCGTTGGTCAGCCCTTCTTGCAGGACGCGGTAGAGCACCAGCTCCACGTCGGGCTCCAGGGGCACCTCGCCGCCCACCACCTCGAACGACACCGCCAGCCCCGTACCGTCGAACGACGCCGCCAGCCGCTCCAGCGCCGCGCTGCCGACCCGGCCCTCCAGCGCGAGCGGGCGCAGCGCGCGGACCCATCGGCGGGCGTCGGCCAGCGCCTCCACGGTCAGCCCCTTCGCCTGTCGCACGTCGTCCCAGGCGGCCTCGGGACTGCGGGTGCGGAAACGTTCGGCGTTCTCCAGGCTCATCTTGATCACCGTCAGGTGGTGGCCGATGGAGTCGTGCATCTCCGCGCCCATCCGCGCCCGCTCCTGGGCCACCGTGAGCTCCCTGACGCGGGCCAGCAGCCGCTGCGCGTCCGCCCGCGCGCTGCGCGCCTCCAGCACCGCCGACGTCATGCCGAGCACGAACGCGGAGAACACGACGAACACGGCCGTCTGCGCGACGGCGTCGGTCACCCCGCGCCCGAACCACATCACGACGGAGACGAACAGGGCGGCGCTCGTCCACCCGATGATGAAGAAGGCGGCCCGCATGCCGTGGACGAAGGCGATGTTGGCGATGGCGATGAGCGTCAGGAGCTGGTGCACCTCCGCCGAGCCCGCGGGCCCCAGCGTGAGCGTCGCGAGCAGGAACACCACCGCCACGTGCCGCCGCCATCCGCCGTCCCGCCGCCACGGCAGCACGAGCCACAACGCGGTCACGACGGCCAGGTCGACGCCGAACGCCACGGCCATGCCGCCCGTCTCGCGGTGGGACACGTGCGCGATCGCCGTGGCCCCGAGCATCGTCCAGAACACGACGCTGAACAGGACAGGCCGGTCGGCGTCGCGCAGCCAGAGCGGGCGTGACAGCAGCATGCCTCCGAGCGTAGTGATCCGCGCCGGCGAAGGGATCCTCCTGGCGACCCATGACCCTGGTCATGCCGGAATCAATCCACGGTCCGATGCGCGGCCACCCTCGGGCTTCCTAGCGTGGGCCACCATGAGAATCACCCACCCCGTCTGGGCCGTCCTGATCGCGGTCGCCGTCATGTTCGGCCAGGTGATCGGCGGCTCCGCACCCGTGACCCTGCTGCTGGACCCCGGCCACCCCCTCTACCGGCCGCTCGGCACGGCCGGCATCACGCTGGCCTCGCTCGGGCTGATCTATCTGGTCCGCCGCTTCCTCCACCGCCGCCCGTGGCGCGATGTGGGACTCGCGCGATCGCGGCAGGCGGTGCCGCACCTTCTGGCGGGCCTCCTGGCGGGCGGGGCCGCGGTGGCCGCCTCCAGCGTGGTGTCGGTGACGCTCGGCGTGGCCACCTGGGTGCCGTGGGATCACATCGGCCCTCAACTGCCCTATCTGCCGCTCGCGATCGCCTTGGCCCTGCTCGGCCAGGCGTTCCCGGAAGAGCTGCTGTGGCGGGGGCACCTGTTCGACACGCTGGCGGACCGGCTGTCGCCGAGGGCCGTGCTGCTGGTGACGTCCGTGGTGTTCGGCGCGTTGCACATCATCTCGCAGAGCGCGGCGGACACTCTCGCCGAACGCCTGCTCTACGTGGTCCAGGCGATCGCGCTCGGCTTCGCCTGCGGGGCGGCGCGGGCACGTACGGGGACGGTGTGGATGGCGGTCGGCGTGCACGTCGGGCTCCACACCGGCAACATGCTGCTGCCCACCCAGGACATCTCCTACGGCCTCCAGCTCCTCACCCTCATCTGCACGCTCTCCGTCACCGGTCTGCTCCTGCTGAGAGGGCGCATGAGGAACGAGGTTCGCGGAGCCGATCACGCCCTCGGGGGGATGCGCTGAGCCTCACGGGGAAGCCGCTGCGCGCTGTGGGAACCCACGTTAGAGGTCTGATCGCCGCGAGTGGAGACCCGTCCCGGTCGGCGATGCTGGGCGTCATGAGCACAGCGGACATGACCGAGGATCAGGCCGGAGCGAGGGCGGATGAGCGGTCGCCGGATGACGCTTGGGCGGTGATGCGGAAGTTCTACCAGGCCGAGGCCGCGTACGTGGCCGCGGGTGGATTCGGTGCGGCGAGCTACGACCAGGTCGCTGCCTACCTGGATCCGGAGGTGGTCTTGCATCAGGCGCCCGGGCTGCCTTTCACCGGCACCGGTACCTGGCGCGGTCACGACGGCATGGAGCGATTTCTGGCCCGGTTCAGTGAGGTCTGGGAGTCGATGGAGTTCCTGGAGCAGCAGCACTGGGGTGATGAGGAGACCGTGGTCGTGCGGAACCGGGTGCGCTTTCGTGCCCGTGCCACCGGGCAGGAGGTCGACACGTTGATCGTGCAACTGATCACCGTCAGGGATGGGCGCATGCGCGAATGCCGCCCCTTCTACTGGGACCCCGGCGCCGTCGCCGACGCCTGCCGGCCACGTGACGCGTGAGCCAGTGCCGGTCGGGCCCACGGCCTCCTGAACCCGGGAAACCGTCGGCTTGTGCGTCCGGCTCTCACAGGCAGCGCGGGTCCAGCCCGCCGTTCAACGTGCCGTCCAGGTCGATGATCAGGGTACCTGGGGCAGAGTCCTCCGTGGTCTCGCCGCCGGGCTCGTCCACCAGGGCCCAGGCCGAGACCTCGTAGTCGTCGCGTTGTCCGTCGGGGTCCTCGATCTTCGCCTGGCGGTAGTGGCTCAGCACCTGCTCCACCGGCACGTCAACGTCGAGGGTGAAGCGGATGGTGTACCAGCAGTCGCCGGAATCGCCACCCCTCACCTTCACCTGCGGATCGAACTCCCCGGAGGTCGTCCCGGGCAGCCGCGGATGCTCCACGACGCGGTCCGCCATGCGGGCGAGCTCGAAGTCGTTGATCCACCCGGGCAGCTTGACCAGCGCCCAGAGCAGCACGAACGGCAGCAGCAGCCAGGCCAGGCAGCCGGCCCTGCGGGCGAGCCGCGATCGTCCGGATGAGGTTGAGGCGGGTGCTTCCGCGGGGGTGGACATGGGGCACATGATCGCCTATCGCGGCGAAGGGCCGCAGCCCCGGCGGAAAGGGCGGGGCTGCGGCGGGGGGTCAGCTCGCGCCTGGTGCGGCGGGCTTGTCGTTCGTCCAGCCGGCCTTGATCGTCTGCACGCCGGACTTGCCGAGCACCGGCTTGCCGCCGTTCCTGAGGTCGGTGTACTCGGCCAGCAGGATCATGGACTTGGTGTCCACGAGGAGCTGCTGTTCGAGCACCGATCCCTTCCTGGAGGAGACGGGCAGGGCGAACTTCTGGCCGGTGCGGCCCAGCGGGTCCTTGCTCCGGCCGAGGGCGCTGACGCCCTTGGTGGTCTTGAGCACCTGGTACGCCGCGCTCCGGACCTTGCCGGGCACCGGGACGGCGTACAGGAGCTCGACCGCCCGCGCGGCGACATAGCGGTCGAAGTTGGCCAGCCAGTCGTTCTTCGTCGCCTTGGGGGCGGTGGTCCTGGCCTCTTCCGCGGCTTCGTCGATCCAGGCGTTCACCTCGGCGGCCAGCTGCCTCCTGAGTGCCTCGGGATCCGTCGGCAGCGCCTGGAGCTGGTCATAGGTGACGTTCTTCTCGCCCAGCCGGAATCCGCGCGGCTCCTCCTGCGCGTGCAGGGAGCCCTTGCCCGGGCGGGTGGACAGGCGGATCTTCATGCCTTCCGTGCGGTAGGCCCAGGTGGACGGGGATCCGTCGGCGCGCCAGGCCGCCTCGTCCTTCCTGGTCGCGGGCCTGGCTCCCAGCTCACGCAGGCCGGAATAGCTCTTGCCCGTGGGCGACAACCAGTCGACGCTCACGTTGCTCTGAGTCAGGTGGTAGCCGCTGCCGACCGCGTGGGGGTGGATCGTGGTGAAGGTCGTCGCGACCCGCCAGTACGCCCCCCTCGGCGCGTCGGCGGACGCCGGAGCCGCGGCCACGCCGGCCAGCAGCAGCCCGGCGGTGACGGTAGCGGTGAGCGTGAGTCTCATTCATTCTCCTTCAAGAGGGTTTGCCTCCGCCCAGCGGCTGTCCTGGAGCGCGGTGTAGGTCAGGAGCAGGCCGTCGGCGGCGGAGCGGACTTCGAGGGAAAGAGGGCTGCCGGAGGCGGGGTCGATGACCAGCCGGGTCCTGGTCGGCCCCCGGTAGGTCGGTGGCGCGAACTCGGTGGAGTCGTACTCGACCGCCTGTCCGGCGCGGCCGAGCACGTCGGTGACCTGCCCGGCGGCGGTGACTCCGGGCATGGAGGCGAGCAGCCGGTACGCGGCGGCCCTGGTCCGGCTCGTCACCGGCGCGAAGAACAGCAGCCGCGCCGCGGTGTCGATGGTCGTCCGGTCGTCGGCGGCGAAGAGCGCCTTCAGCCCCTCGGGGGTGTCGGGCACCTCGTTCATCTTGGTCAGCGGCTTGCCGGCGGTGAGGATGCGGAAGTCCCAGTCCTCGGTCGACCAGGTCAGCCGCTCACGGGGCTCGGACCGTACGACTCCGGAGCGTCCGATCTCCGTGGGCTTGTCGAACGTCCAGGACGCCGGCGAGCCGTCGGCGACCCACGCCGCCTCGTCCTGGGGTGTCGCGGGCTTGATCCCGTGGGGGGTCTGGCGGTACCAGGTGAGCCCTTCGGGGTCCGCGGGGATCCAGGTCTCGACCGACTCGCTCTCCCGCAGGACGTACCGGCCGCCGGGCTCGTGGAACTGCCGGCCCTGGACCTCCGTGCTGCCCCACCACGCGCCCTCGTCGGGCACGGCGGCCACCGAGGCGGCGGCGACCAGCAGGAATCGCTTGCCGTCCGCCTGCGCGACCGCTCCATGGGGGACGGGCACGCCGGCGGGCGCGACGTTCGCGATCACGATCGCCGCGGCGGCGGCCCCGGCCAGGCCGAGCGCCAGCGCACTCCACCTGGCGGACCTGCGGCGGCGCCGTACCCGCTCCTGGGCGAAGGCGGCGGCCAGCCGGTCGCGCCCGGCCCGCTCGACCTCGGGCGGCAGCGACGGCGCGGGCAGCAGGTCCCGCACCGCCGGGTAATCATCCATCAGAGCCTCCATGCAACGGATTGACGCCGCCCAGGGCGGCACGAAGCTTTCTGCGCACCCGGTTCAGGCGGGAGCCGACGGTGCCGTACGGGATGTCGAGCGCCTGCGCCACCTCTTCATGGCTCAGCTCGCCCAGCGCGCTCAGCAGCAGCACGTCCCTGTCGCCGTCGGGCAGCGCACGCAGCCCGGCCGCGAGCCGCCCCTGCGCGCTCCCGGCGTCCACGCGGGTGACCACGCGATCCTCGTGGCCGTGCTCCCGGTCGTCGTCGGTGCCGGCGCTGCGCTGCAGCGCGGCCAGCCGCCGGGCCTCGGCCCGCCGGTGCACGGCGATGACATTGCTCGCGAAGCCGTACAGCCAGGGCCGGACCCGGCCGCGCCCGGGGTCGAACGTCTCGCGTTTCCTGAACGCGGCCAGGAACACCTCGGCGGTGAGATCGTCCGCGGCCTGCCGGTCGAGCCGCCTGCCCAGGTAGGCGTAGATCTCGCTCACGTACCGGTCGTAGATCTCACCGAACCGTTCCGGGGTCCGGCGCGACAGCTCCACCAGAGCCTCGTCGCTGATCGTCTCCCGTGGATCGGCGAGATCCGGAGCCGTCGAATTGGCAGTCACATCCCCTACTCATCCGATATGGCGTTCCTCTTTCACGCTTTTTCGTGAAAAGGGGCGGCTTGTGCGGCGGAGTACAGGTGGTCCGCCGTGAACGGCGGATCTTAGGGATGTCGGCCGGAAGAGGGACAGGAGAAGCCGATTTTTCGCTACCGGGCCCGGTTCTGGAGCAGCGTCGGCGCGTCCTTCACCGCCGAGGACGGTAAAGCTGTTGGCGCGGCCGTGGCGGACGCGCTTCAATCAGCGGACCACCACGGCTGAGTCGCGAAGGAGGTGGCGCTTGATGAGTGAGGTGTTCTACTCGCACGCCAGGCTGTACGACCTGATGTTCCCGGGCGGCGGGCCCGCGGTCGGCTTCTATCGGGCCGAAGCCGACCGGCAGGGCGGGCGCGTGCTGGAGCTCGGGTGCGGCACCGGGAACAAGCTGATCCCCATCGCGTCCGACGGGCATCCGTGCGCCGGGCTGGACCTCTCGCCGGACATGCTGGCCGAGGCCGGGCGCAAGGCGGATGAGCGCGGGGTGGCGGTGGAATGGACGCAAGGCGACATGCGGGCCTTCGATCTGGGCCGCACCTTCGACTTCGTGTTCATCGCCGCCAATTCCCTGCTGCATCTGCACGAGGCCGAGGATCTGGTGAGCTGTTTCCGGTCGGTCCGGCGACATCTGGCGCCTGGAGCGCGGTTCGTCTTCGACGTGTTCAACCCGAGCGTGCGCCTGCTGGCCGCGGCCGATGGCGTGCGGCGCAGGCGGGAGACGTTCACGGATCCCGACCGTGGCGAGGTCAACGTCGACGTCACCGATGTCTACGACGCCTCCGCGCAGGTCACCCGCGGGACGTGGCACCTGTCGACGGCCGCCGAGCCCGACTTCGTCGTCGCGCCGCTCGAGGTCAGGAGCATCTTCCCGCAGGAGCTGCCGCTGCTTTTGTCACTCGGCGGCCTGCGGCTCGTGGAGCGGTTCGGTGACTGGTCGGGGCGGCCGTTCGCGGGGGACGCGCGGCTTCAGCTCTGCGTCTGCGAGCCCGCGTGATCGAAGGCGAGCCAGGGCCTTCGCGGGCCGTGCTCGTGGTGCTGCGCCGTGATGCCGGGATCCCAGGCACCCCGGAGCCCGGCATCACGAGATCGGCGATGATCACTGCTGATCCGCATGGTGATCGTCCTGAGCGTTCGACAAGGAGTTGCGGATTCACGCTAGGAGCTCAAGCAGCGTTGAGGTCGGCTTCGGTGGCGCGTCATGACGCCACACCAGCACGCAGATCAGCTTCCGGACGGTGAGCAGCAGGAACAGCCGGGGGCGCAGGTCCCGCATCCCTCGTCCCGTCCCTCGGCAGCGGCGGAGGGAGCGGTGATCGGGGTGAGGCAGCAGGTGTCACCCCGCCACGCTTCGCGGCCTTCCTTGACCGCGACGGCGGCGATGGCCAGCGCGGCGATCGGGTCGGCCCAGGACCAGCCGAAGAGGCTGTTGAGCGCCAGGCCGGCCAGGAGCACCCCCGACAGGTAGGTGCAGAGCAGGGTCTGCCTGGAGTCGGCCACCGCCGAAGCCGAGCCGAGCTCGCGGCCGGCACGGCGCTGCGCATGCGACAGGAACGGCATGATGACCAGCGACAGCGCGGCCAGGATCAGGCCAGGGGTGGAGTGCTCGGCCTCGCCGGCGCCGAGCAGCGCGCGGACGGCGTCGAAGGTGACGTAGGCGGCCAGGGCGAAGAACGAGATCGCGATGACGCGCAGCGCGGCCCGTTCCCGCTGCTCGTGATCGGCGGCGGCGAACTGCCAGGCCACCGCCGCGGCGGAGGCCACCTCGACGATGGAGTCCAGGCCGAAGCCGATGAGCGCGGCGGAGGAGGCGGCCGTGCCGGCGGTGATGGCGACCGCGGCTTCGAGCACGTTGTAGGTGATGGTGGCCGCGACCAGCAGCCGGATCCGGCGCCGCAGCACGGCGCGCCGGTCCGGGGCGGGCGGGTTCAGCGCGGTCGTCATGTCGCCTCCCCCGCCGCGTTCCTCGTCCCGGCGGAGGCGCCGTCGAGCTGGGCGAGGTCGTGGTCGAGTCCAGGCTGTGGGGTGCGGTGGACGGGGCGCAGCACCGCGGCGTGGCCGGTGGCGGCCAGCAGGTGCTCGGCGGAGGCGAGGAGGTCCATCAGCTCGGGCCGGGTCAGCGAGTAGAAGGACTGGCGGCCCTGCGGGCGGTAGTCGACCAGGCCGCAGTCGCGCAGGCAGGCCAGGTGTTTGGAGATCGTGGACTGGGCCAGGCCCAGTTCGCCGGTCAGGTCCACCACGCGGGCCTCGCCGCGGGCCAGCCGGGCCACGATGCGCAGCCGGGTCTCGTCGGCCAGGGAGTGGAACAGGGCCGCGGCCGGGGAGACGCCGGCGGCGATGTCGGTGCTGACGCACCGGCCGCCATCAGGATCGATCGCCATATGGCGATGATAGCCCGATACGCCCATATCATCGCAAGATGGTCAGGTTGCGCCCCCGTTCACCCGCTGGGATTCCTTCCTCCAGGCCGTCTTCTTCCGTGGTTACGCGCTCAGGCCGAGGTCACGGCGGCTCGTACGAGGGCCCGCGCGAGCTCGGTGGTCTCCGTGAGGGTGTCGAAGGGGAGGGGCTGGGTCGCGAGCGCGCCCTCGTGCAGCACGAGAAGGCGGACGGCGAGCGCGGCCGGGTTCTGGCAGCCCGCCGCGCTGGCGAGTTGCTCGAAGAGGCGCAGCAGCCAGCGTTTCTGGGCCGCGGCGATGCGGTGCGCGGGGTGCTCGGGGTCCGGCAGTTCGGCCAGGGCGTTCATGAACGCGCAGCCGCGGGAATTGGTCTCGCTCCAGCTCCGCAGCGCGGCGAAGGGGGCGGTGACCGCCTCGACGGGATCGGCGCACGCCTCGACGGCCGCGGACACCAGAAAGCGCCAGCGCCGGTCGCGCCCGGCGAGGTAGGCGGCCACGAGGTCGTCCTTCGAGCCGAACTGGTTGTACAGGGTCCGTTTGGTCACGCCGGACCGCTCGGCGATCAGGTCCACCCCGACGGGGGTGATGCCCCGCTCGTAGAAGAGCTCCTCGGCCGCGGCCACGATGCGCCGACCCGCCGGGGTCAAGGTACGCGACTCGGTCATCGGCCTCCTTCACCGTTCTGTGTACTCTAGCAAGAAGTTCACAGAACGGTATATCTGAGGGAGGCGTCAGACCCATGAGCACACCCGAGACCATGCACGCCATACGGATCACCCGGCACGGCGGCCTGGAGGCTCTGGAGCGCGCCGAAGTGGCCGTACCCGTCCCGGCGGAAGGGGAAGTGCTGGTCCATGTGATGGCGGTGGCGCTGAACAACACGGATCTGTGGACCAGGGAAGGCTCCTACGGGCGGCCGGGAGATCCGGACGCCTTGTCGGGCTGGCGCGGGCCGATCGGCTTCCCCAGGATCCAGGGAGCCGACGTCGCCGGCCGGGTCACCGCCGCCGGGGCGCGCAAGGACGAGGCGCTGATCGGCCGGCGCGTCGTGGTCGACCCGGCGATCTACGACGCCGGCGGCCCGGACGCGAACCCCGTGGGCCTGATGGGCAGCGAACGTGACGGCGGCTACGCCGAGTACGTGCTCGCCCCGGTGGAGCGCGTGCACGACGTGACCGGCTCCCCCCTCACCGACGACCAGCTGGCGGCCCTGCCCACCGCGTACGGGACCGCCCTGGGGATGATCGAGCGAGGCCGCCTCGAAGCGGGGCAGACCGTCCTGGTCTCGGGCGCCTCGGGAGGGGTGGGACTGGCCGCGGTGCAGCTCGCCCGGGCCCGGGGCGCGCGGGTGCTCGCCGTCAGCAGCGCCGCCAAGCAGGACGCGGTACGCGAGGCGGGCGCGCACATCGTCCTGGACCGGGCCCGGGACCTGCCCGCCCAGATCCGCGCGGCCGCTCCGGACGGCATCGACGTCGCGCTCGACGTGGTCGCGGGCGACCTGGTGAGCCAGGGCCTGCCGCTGCTGCGCGAGGGCGGCCGGTGGGTGGTCGCCGGCGCGCTGGGCGGGCACGGCGTGCGCTTCGACGTGCGCCGCCTGTACCTGCACAACGCCCAGCTGATCGGCTCCTCGATGCACACGCCCGCGCACTTCGACCTCCTCATGGACCTGGCCCGCCGGGCGGAGATCCAGCCCGTCATCGCGGCGGCGTACCCGCTCGGCCAGGCGGCCGCGGCGCAGCGGGAGCTCGCGCTGCGGCGGCACGTCGGCAAGATCGTCCTGCACCCGCCGGCGCCCGGCTCCCGCGCCCCGGCGGCCTGACGCCCCGGCGTCAGGTGGCCGGGGCCATGGCCAGGTCCGCCTCCAGCCGGCGGGCGGCGGCCTGGAGCGTCGCCACGAGGGCGGGCAGCTCGGTGTGCTGGTAGCGGACGCTCGGCATCGAGACGGACAGGCCCGCCACCGCGACGCCCTGGTCGTCGCGCACGGGTACGCCGACGGCGACGACCCCGTGCTCGGAACGGCCCTGGTTGACCACGAACCCGGCCCGCCTGATCCGGGTCAGCTCGCCCTTGAGCCGGGTCAGGTCGGGGCGGGCGGACGGCTGCTCGGCGTACCGGCCGGGGGCGTGGACGGCCTCGACCTCGTCGGGGGTGAGCTCGGCGAGCAGCAGCAGGCCGGCCGTGGTCTGGTGGGCGGGGAAGACCATGCCCTCGCGGTTGCCGACGCGCAGCGCCTGGTCGCACTCGACGCTGGCGATGAACCGGGCCGTGTCGCCGGTGCGGATGGTGAGGTTGGCCGACTCCTTGACGGCGTCGACCAGGCGGCGCAGGTGCGGCAGGGCGGTCGCGCGCAGTTGCGAGGTGCGCGAGCGCGAGTGCTCGGCCAGCTGGAGCACGGGGCCGGCGTGATAGCGGTGCCGTTCGTCCTGCAGGGCGAAGTCGCGGTAGACGAGCATCTGCAGCAGCCGGTGCGCGGTCGAGCGGGCCACGCCGAGCCGGCCGGCCGCCTCCGAGACCGTCAGCGCCCCTTCGAGCTGCAGCATCGTCGCGATCCGCAGCGCGTGGTCGACGCTGGCGACCGCGTACGCCGGCGGAGTCTTCAGCGGCTTGTCCACCGCACCTCCCGTTCTGCACAGAAGAATGTGTTGTTCTTTGTGGCGGTATGTCCAGCACTCTCTCACACATGAGCACGACACGAACCCCGGTCCGGCTGCAGGCCGTCTCGGCCCCCGACCAGCCCGACGTCACGCCCGCCCTGCACGAGCTCTACCGCGGATTCGAGCAGGAACTGCTGGTCCCGTTGTGGACGGAGATCGGCGACCTGATGCCGGCCCACCCGCGCTCGCGCGCGGTGCCGCACCTGTGGCACTGGGACAGCCTCCTCAAGCTCGCCGCCCGCGCCGGCGAGCTCGTGCCGGTCGGCCGCGGCGGTGAGCGCCGCGCGATCGCGCTGGCCAACCCGTCGCTGGGCGGCCGCCCATTCGCCACGCCGACGTTGTGGGCCGCGATCCAGTACCTGATGCCCGGCGAGGACGCCCCCGAGCACCGCCACACCCAGCACGCCTTCCGGTTCGTGGTCGAGGGCTCGGGCGTGTGGACCGTGGTCGACGGTGACCCCGTGCCGATGAACCGGGGCGACTTCCTGCCGCAGGCGGGCTGGAACTGGCACGCCCACCACAACGCCACCACCGAGCCCATGGCCTGGCTCGACGGCCTGGACATCCCCTTCCAGTACGTCACCGAGGCGCAGTTCTTCGAGTACGGCCGCGACGAGCTGTCCGCCGCCGAACGCACCACGCCGCGGCGCAGCCGTTCCGAACGCCTGTGGGGCCACCCCGGCCTGCGTCCGCTCACGGCGACGCCGGCCCCGGCCGGGGACTCGCCGCTGCTGGCCTACAAGTGGGAGTTCACCGACGCCGCGCTCGCCGACCAGCTCGCCCTCGAGGCCGAGGGGCACGGCGGGACGGTCGAGCCGGGCCACGCCGCGGTCCGCTTCACCAACCCGGCGACGGGCGGCGACGTGCTGTCCACCATCCGCGCCGAGATGCACCGCATCACGCGCGGCGCCGAGACCGCCCCGGTCCGGGAGACCGGCTCCAGCGTCTACCAGGTGTTCAACGGCTCCGGTACGGTCACCGTCGGCGACACGACCTGGTCGGTCACCCGCGGCGACCTGTTCGTGGTGCCGTCATGGGAGTCGTTCTCCGCCAGGTCGGAGGCCGGTGCCACCGACTCGGACTCCGGCGGGCTGGACCTGTTCCGCTTCTGCGACGCGCCCGTCTTCGAGGCGCTGCGGCTCAACCGGACCCGGAGGGGGGACGCCTGATGAGGCTGGCCACCATCCGCACGCCCGGCGGCACCCGCGCCGTGAAGCTGGAGGACGGCACGCTGGTCGACCTCGGCGCGGAGGATCTCGGCGTCTTCCTGGGACACGCCGAGTGGGAGCGGGCCGCCGCCGCGGCGAGCGGCCCGGCGTACGACGCCGAGCGCGCGGACTTCGCGCCCGTGGTCCCGCGCCCGTCGAAGGTGATCTGCGTCGGCCACAACTACACCGGCCACATCAAGGAGATGGGCCGCGAGCTGCCGGCGTACCCGACGCTGTTCCCCAAGTTCGCCGACAGCCTGATCGGCGCGCGCGACGACATCGTCAAGCCGCCCGAGACCGACGCGCTCGACTGGGAGGTCGAGCTGGCCGTGGTGATCGGCCGGCCCGTGCGGCGCGCCGGCGAGCAGGAGGCCGCCGCGGCCATCGCCGGATTCACCGTCATGAACGACGTGTCGGTACGCGACTGGCAGTTCCGCACCGTCGAGTGGACCCAGGGCAAGATCTGGGACTCCTGCACCCCGGTGGGCCCGTACCTGGTGACCCCCGACGAGCTGCCCGGCGGCGTCCGCCCGGCGCTGACCGTGCGCACCACCGTCGACGGCCGTGTCATGCAGCAGGACGACACCGCCACGCTGCTCTTCGACCCCGTGCATCTCGTGCGCTACGTCTCCACCGTCGTGCGGCTCAACCCCGGCGACCTGATCGCCACCGGCACCCCCGCCGGCGTCGGCCACGCCCGCGACCCGAAGGTGTACCTCACCGGCGGGGAGAGCGTCGTGACGGAGGTCGAGGGCATCGGCGCCTGCGTCAACCGGGTGGTGCGGCCGTGAGCCGGAGTTTCGCCGACGCCCGGCGCTGGGCGGACGACGGCACGAAACTGCTGCTCGACGCCGTGGCCGGGCTGGAGCACGCGCAGTACGGGCGGCCCAGCCTGCTGCCGGGCTGGACCCGCGGGCACGTGCTCGCCCACGTCGCCGCCAACGCCGGCGCGCTCGGCAACCTCGTGCACTGGGCGGCCACCGGCGAGCGCACCCCGATGTACGCGAGCCCCGAGGAGCGTGCCGCCGGGATCGAGCGCGGGCTGCGGATGCCGGCCGCCGATCTCGAATCCTGGCTGCGCCGCTCCGCCGCCGCCCTGGCCGAGGCGTCGGCGGCGCTGACCGGGCGGCAGTGGGCGGCCGAGGTCGTCACCGCGCAGGGCCGCACCGTGCCGGCCACCGAGGTGCCGTGGCTGCGTGCCCGCGAGGTCTACGTGCACACCGTCGACCTCGGCCTCGGCGTCACCTTCGCCGACCTGCCGCCCGCCTTCCTCGAAGCGCTGTGCGCCGACGCCGCCGCCAAGCGCGGCAACGTCCCGGACGTCGAGGGCCCCCTGGCCGAACGCGCCGCCTGGCTGACCGGCCGCCCGCACCGGCTGGCCGGCGCGCCCGACCTGGGAGCGTGGCTGTGAGCGCCGGCGTGACCGGCAGCGGGGCCCGCGGCGGGACCGGCGAGGCCGGCGGCGGGGTGGACGTCCTGATCGTCGGCGGCGGCATCGGCGGGCTGTCCACGGCCTACGCCCTGACCCGCAAGGGGCTCAAGGTCCGCGTGCTGGAGCAGGCCAAGGAGTTCGGCGAGGTCGGCGCGGGCATCCAGATCGCGCCCAACTGCACCCGGATCCTGGCCGAGTACGGCCTCCTCGACGAGGCCAAGTCCCTCGGCCTGCTGCCGACGGGCATGGTCATGCGCGACGCCCTGGACGGCAGCGAGCTCACCCGGCTCGACCTGACCGACCTCGAACGCGCCTACGGCTCCCCGTACATGGTGATCCACCGCAGCGACCTGCACGGGCTGTTCCTGCGCGCCTGCCGGCGCGCCGGCGTGGAACTGCTGACCGACCACCGGGTCGCCGGCTACGCCAACACCGCCGCACCCGGCGAGGCGCAGGCCGCGCAGGTGGAGCTGGCCGACGGCCGCGTCATGCGGGCGCCGGTCGTGATCGCCGCCGACGGCCTGCACTCGGTGGCGCGCAAACTGCTCGTGGACGACGAGCCGGTCAGCTCCGCCTACGTCGCCTACCGCGCCACCGTGCCGATGAGCGAGACGCGGGGCCAGGACGTCGACCTGTCCGAGGTCGTGGTGTACGTCGGGCCCGGCTGCCACTTCGTGCGTTACGGGCTGCGCGGCGGCGACATGCTCAACCAGGTCGCCGTCTTCCGCTCCCCGAAGGCGCTGGCCGGAGAGGAGGACTGGGGCACGCCCGACGAACTGGACGCGGCGTTCGCCGCCACCTCCCCCATCGTGCGTTCCGGCATCCCGCTGATGTGGCGGGACCGCTGGTGGCGCATGTACGACCGCGACCCGATCATGACCTGGGTGCACGGCCGCATCGTGCTGCTGGGCGACGCGGCGCACCCGCCGCTGCAGTACATGGCGCAGGGCGCGATCATGGCGATCGAGGACGGCTGGGTGCTCGCCGAGCACGTCGCCCGGCAGCGGGACGGCCGGGGCGGGGTCGGCTGGGCCGCCGCGCTGGCCGCGTACGAGGCCGTACGGCCGGAGCACTGCCGCCGCGTGGTGCTCACCGCGCGCGCCTGGGGCGACCTGTGGCACCTCGACGGCGAACGGCGGCTGCGGCGCAACACGATCCTGCGCGCCCGCGACCCGCGCGACTACACCTTCACCGACTGGATCTACGGGCCGACCGCGCTCGTCCCCGGGGAGGAACCGCCGATGTACCCGGTGATCCCGCTGTCGTCCGTCGCACCCGCCCGGCGCTGAGGCACGTTTGCGCCCCTGTTCGCCGGGCCGGTAGCGTTCGTGCCCATGACGGGAGCGGACAGGGAACGGCCCGCACCGCCGTATCCCATCGCATCGGTGGACCGGACGCTCAGCCTGATCCAGATGCTCGCCGAGAGCCCGGAGGTGAAGCTCTCGGAGGTCAGGGCCCGGCTCGACGTCGGCCAGTCCACCGCCCACCGCCTGCTCGCCATGTTCGTCTACCGCGGGTTCGCGGTGCAGGATCCGCGCACCCGCAGCTACCGGGCCGGCCCGTACCTGCTCGACCTGCGCCGCGACACCGGCGTACGCTTCGACGTCGCCCGGGAGATCCGCCCGACCCTCGCCCGCCTGGCCGGGGAGAGCGGCGAGACGGCGCACTTCGCCGTCCTCGACGGCACCGACGTGCGCTACATCGACGTCGTGGAGAGCACCCGCGCGCTCAGGGTCAGCGGCCGGCGGGGCCGGACCATGCCCGCCCGCGACACCAGCATCGGCCGCGCCATGCTCGCCGCCGAAGGCGACGCGTGGGTGAGCGCCCGCTACGGCGCGCCCGCCCAGCCCGGCGACCAGGACGCCGCCGGTCTCGACACCCTCCTGCGCGAGCTGGCCAGGACGCGCAGCCGCGGCTACGCCCGCAACCGGGGCGAGGTGGAGCTGGGCGTCTGCTCGGTCGGCGTCGCCGTCGTCGACCCCGCCGGCGACCTGCTCGGCGGGCTGAGCATCGCCGCGCCGGACTCCCGGTGGAGCCCGGCCCTGGAGAAGGCCCACGTCCAGCTCCTGCACGCCGCCGCCGCCCGCCTGGCCGGACGCGAATAACGGCCTGCCGGCAAGGAAGCCGTCACCAGGCACACCCGAGTGGAGTCAGCCGGGGAGAGCGGGCCTTGTTCAGCGCTGGACGGTGACGATGATCTTGCCGGTCCGGCCGTTGGCTTCCAGGTAGCGGTGGGCCTCGGCGATGTCGCTCAGATCGAAGGTGCGGCCGATCACCAGAGCGAGCGCACCGGTACGCAGGCGGCAGGCTCGGTCTCGATGGCCGGCACGCCGAGGGCCTGTCAGCGAGGTTTCGGAAAGTGCGCCGTGGCCAGCCAGCCGCGGCCGGCGGCGGCGTGGGCGGGATCGAACGCGGGTGGAATCGGGCGTTCGCAGGCGGCCGCGGCCTCGGCGATGTCCGTCACGGCGGGCTGCCAGCCGCGGCGGGTGAGCCAGGCGTCGAGGTTCTCGGTGGGGCCGCCGCGCCACAGGCCGACGAGCTCGGCGGAGATGTCCGCGCGGGCGCTGCGGAGCAGCTCGGAGTCCTTCATGTGATCCAGGGCGAGCATGCTTGCCGGGGCGGAGAGGGTGGTGATCCGGTCGAGGAGCAGGTCGGCGGCTTCGGGCGGAAGCGCGTACAGGATGCCCTCGGCCAGCCAGGCCGCCGGCCGCCCCGGGTTGAAGCCGGCCTCCGTCAGCGCGCGCGGCCAGTCGCGGCGCAGGTCGGTGGCGACCTCGACGCGGTGGCACGCGGCGGTCGCGCCGCGGCCGCCGAGCACGGCCGCCTTGAATGCGAGCACGTCGGCGAAGTCCAGCTCGAAGACCTTGGTGCCGGGCGGCCAGGCGAGTCTGAACGCGCGCGCATCCATGCCGCACGCCAGCAGGACCACCTGCTCGCATCCTCCTTCGGCGGCATCCAGTAGCGCGCGATCGAGGAACTGGGTGCGGACGGCGACCTGCTCGGCCATGAGCTGCAGGAAACGTGCGGTCGCCGGAGAGGCCACGGCGGCCCAAGGGCTGAACACCGGATCGACGGCCTGCAGGAAGTGCCGTGCGTAAGAGTCGTCGAACAGCCGGTCCGGTCGGCTGCTCTCCTGGGCGCGCAGGAGAGCCACGCCCAAGGCGGTCGCGCCGATTCCGGCCAAGCTTGTGGGGACGGTCGGTTCTTGCGTCACGGGGTTGTCCAGCTCCTCTTCTTGACGGGCGGTGTCACGGGCGGGCGCCCAGGGCGCGGAAGTAGTCGCTCACGGGTGCGAAGTCGACGCTGTCGCCGCGGAAGCCCACGTACTTGTCCGGGCGGATCAGGTACAGGCTGGGGCGGCGCACGCCGTAACGGTTGTGCGCCTCGCTGCGCAGGTCGGCGAAGACTCCGTCCATGGGGTCGTGCGGCAGATGGCCGCGGGTGATGACATGGACCTCGCCGTGCCCGGCCATCGCCTGGTGTGCGGAGGACTGCCAGGCGGCCAGGGTGGCGGAGTCCGTCGTGTCCGCCGCGAACAGGACGAGGTGGTGGCCCGGCGTCCGGAGGATGTGACGGAGCGCCACCGGCCCTTCACGGTTCTCCACGTAGACGTCGCGGACCAGCTCGCCGGCTTCCGGTCCGGTACGGGCGACGTCGCTCCATGCCCTGGCCGGTGACCCGTGCCAGCGTTCGAAGACGAGGTCACTGTCGCGATAGTGGACGAGGTGCTCGCCGAAGGCGTTCGACAGCCGCTGCTGCACCGGATTGAGCCGGCCGAACAGGTGTAGAGCGTGCCGCCTGGCTCTGCGGGCGACCAGTGTGCTGCCGGTGGCGACCTTCGTGGTGGCCGAGGTCGCGTCGACCACGGCCTTGACGATGGGCCGGCGTTCGGCCTGGTAGCTGTCCAGGAGAGACTCCTCGGCGCGGCCGGTGACGACGAGCGCGAGTTTCCAGCCCAGGTTGTAGGCGTCCTGCATGCCCGTGTTCATGCCCTGGCCGCCCACCGGGCTGTGGCTGTGCGCGGCGTCACCGGCCAGGAGGATCCGGCCCTGGCGAAGCCGGGCGGCCAGGCTCTCGCGGGCCACGAACGACGAACTCCACTGCAGATCGCGTACGCCGGAGTCCAGGGGCGTGCGTTCGGCGACGTAGGCGGCGAAGTCGTCCAGCCCTGGCATCTGCGGCGGCCGGTCGTCCGGCGTACTGGCCAGGATGCGCCAGTAGCCCCCGACCATGGGGAAGACCGCCACGAGGCCGGACTTGCCGAAGTAGACGTGGAAGCGGTCGCGCGTGAGCGGCCAGTCCACGGCGACGTCGCCCAGGATGAATCCCCGCTTCAGGTCGGCTCTCTCCCGGGTGATGCCCGCCGTCTCACGCACGGCGCTGTGGGCGCCGTCAGCGCCGATCAGCCACCCGGTCTCGCACCGTTCGCCGCGGCCGTCCTCGTGACCGAGCTCCACGCTGACGCTGTGCTGGCCGGCCTGCTGCCCGACCAGGCGGGTGCCCCATTCGATGGAGACTCCGAGTTCCTCGGCGCGCTCGCGCAGCAACGCGACCGTCTGCCATTGCGGGATGCACAGATCCAGCGGAAACGGGGAGTCCACGGCCGTCACGTCCATCTCGGCCAGGACCGTCGTGCCCTGGTAGAAGTTCAGCGTGTGCAGCGGGACGCCTCGTTCGATGGCGGCTTGGGCCAATCCGAGATCGTCCAGCATTTCCAGCGATCTCGCCACGATCGACACCGCTCGACTCTCCCGGTGGTCCGCACGCCCGGCGTCGATGACGCGCGGGATCACCCCCCGCCGGGCGAGGTCGATGGCCAGGACCAGGCCGGTCGGGCCCGCGCCGACGATGAGAACGTCCGCTTTCGCCGTCATGAACACACCTTCTTAGAACGAATGATCGTTCTTTTTAGAAGAGCATGAACCGCCGAGCTCCGTCAAGAGCTCACGATCTCTACCGGGCGGCTTGCGCGGGTGCCGACATCAGGGCGCGCATGCCGTTCCTGAAGGCCGCCGAATCCGCGTGACCGTATACCGCGCGGCGCACCAGGAACCCGTCGACCAGGGCCATCAGGACATCGGCCACATGCTCGGCGGGGATGTCGGCGGGTAGCAGCCCGCGCTGCTGATGCCGCGCCACGAGCCCGCCGACCACGCCGCGCGCCTCTGCCATGACCTCTTTCAGCGCCGTGCACAACGACGGCGATCGCAACGCCTCCGACCAGACCTGGACCAGCAACTGAGCCGACTCCTGCGAGCCGGACAGCGGTGGGCGCTCAACTCCCAGGACGAGATCGACGATGTTGTCCAGATCTGGCGGCCGCGTGCCGTCGTCCGCCTCGAACGCGGACGCGACCTCGGCCAGAGCCTCGGCGGCGGTCGCCGCGATGATGTCGTCCTTGCTCTTGAAGTAGCGATAGACCGCCCCGGCCGACAACTCGGCCTCGGCCAGCACGTCCTGCATGGACGTGGCGTGGAAACCATTGCGAAGGAAGCAGCGCCGCGCGGCGTCCAGGATCTGGCGGCGGCGGGCTTCGAGATGCTCCTTGGGCATGCGTGCCATGGCATCACAACGTAGAACGAACATTCGTACTTGACAACTTCGCCGCCTGTCCCATACAAAACGAATGTTCGTTCTCTTTCTGCGAAAGGGCACACCATGTCGTTTGCCGCCAGCACGCTGAGCGCTCTGGTCGCTCTCGTCTTCCTGCTCGCCGGCGCCCAGAAGGTCCTGTTACGGAATCCCGTGACGGCCAACCTGCTCAGACTCGGCGTCGGCTCGACGATGACCCGATCGATCGGCACCCTGGAGATCGTCGGCGCCTTCGGGCTCGCGGCCGGCCTCCGGCTCAGGCCGCTCGCCATCACGGCCGCGGCGGGTCTCACGCTGCTGCTGATCGGCGCAGTGGGATTCCACCTCCGCGCCCGCGACTTCACGCACCGGCGCCACCGCTCCCACGCCGTGGCACCCGTGGTGCTGGCCGTGGTCACCGGAACGACCATGGCCTTGTTGCTCGCGACTTCCTGAACCAAGAGCGCGGTGACAGCACCGCTTCATCGCTTGAGGTCGCATGGAACGGCGGCTCGATCGCGGGATGTCAGCGCGGTCATCCTCGCCGGTTCGCCGCCCCGCCATCTCCTCATCACGGTGCCGCGCCCGAAATACCGCGGAAACTTTCTGCTGTGCAGAACACACAGTATCGACAGCAGACTGCACCGGCGCCTACAGTCCAGTGACCGGGCCGGACGACCGCTGGACGCGAGACATCCGCCGAGCTCACGCCGCGGGAGCGGCCCGGCCGTCGGGGGGCGAAGTCCCGAAGGCTGGAGTCCTCAACCAGCCGTGATGAACGGATTCACGTCATGCAAGTCCATCTGCTCGCCATCGCGGTGCTCGCACTCGCGTTCCTCCTCGGCGCACTGCGCGGCATCAACCTCGGCGCCGTCGCCCTCGTCGGCGGCGGGGCCATGGTCCTGCTCGTCACCGGAAAAGGCGTCGACGAGCTGTACGCCGCGTTCCCCGCCGACCTGTTCGTGCTGCTGATCGGGGTCACGTTCCTGTTCGGCATCGCGGCCGTCAACGGCACCATCGAATGGGTCGTCGACGTCCTCAGCCGCTCCGTACGCGGCCGCGCATCGGTGATGCCGTGGCTGCTGTTCCTCATCGCCGGAGTCGTCACCAGCCTGGGCGCGCTCGCCCCCGTCGTCGTCGGGCTGGTCGCCCCGATCGGCATGCGGCTGGCCAAGAAACACGGGATCAGCCCCAGGCTGGCGGGCCTGATGATCCTGCACGGCGCCTGCTGCGGCAACTTCTCACCCGTCAACCTGCTCGGCGCCACCGTCAACTCCACTCTCGAACGGGGCGGCCTCGACCCGTCCCCCATCGCGCTGTTCCTGGCCAACATCGGCTACAACGTGCTGCTCGGCGTCGTCATCTACTGCTTGTTCGGCGGCCTGAAGCTGTGGCGCGCCGAACGCGACACCCCCGCCCTCGCCTTCCCGGCCGTCGGGCAGCCGGCCGTCGCCACCGTCGGCGCGGCCGCGATCGCGACCGAGCCGGGCGGGACCCCGTCCGGGACTTCGGGCGGGCCGGCACGGACGTCCGCGGCGGGATCCGAGGCGGCCGGCCCGCCCGGCCCGCAACCTCTGGGTTTCGACCGGATCAAGGGCCTGACCCTCGCCGTCATCGTGGTCGTCGGCGTGATCGCCATGGTCGGCAAGGTCGACCTCGGCATCCTGGCCCTGTCCGCGGCGGTGATCCTCATGGTGGTCGCGCCGAAGAGCTCGGCCGGCGCCGCCAAACGCATCGCCTGGGACGTCGTCCTGCTCATCTGCGGCGTCGTCACCTACGTCGGGTTGCTGAACGAGATCGGCACCATCAAATTCGTCGGCGACGCCGCCAACAGCCTCGGCTCACCGCTCGCCACCGCGTTCCTCATCTGCCTGATCGGCGCGGTCGTCTCGGCCTTCGCCTCCAGCGCCGGCATCATCGCCGTCCTCATCCCGCTCGCGATGCCGTTCCTGCTCAGCGGCCAGATCTCGGTGACCGGGATGGCGATCGCGGTGGCGATCAGCGCCACGGTCGTCGACTCCACCCCGTTCTCGACGATCGGCGCGGTCGTGCTGTCCAACGCCGACGCCGAGGACCGCGACTACACCTACCGCGGCTTCCTGTCATGGGGCGCCCTCATGGTGGTGACCGCGCCGGTCCTGACCATGGCCTTCGTCCTTCCCGGCCTGCTCTGAAAGCTTCCCGGCCTGCTCCGAAAAGCTTCCAGGACCGCTGCGCAAGCCTCCCGGACCGATCTGAAAGGCGATCGATGACCACCACCGACGACGTACCCGCGCACCCCGCCCCACCGACCGGCCGCACCCCCCGATGGGGCAGCGACGCCGTCGTCGACCTGCTCCAGCACGCCGGCATCCCCTACATCGCCCTCAATCCGGGCGCCAGCTTCCGCGGCCTGCACGACAGCCTCGTCAACTACGCCGGCGACGCCGGCCCGCACCTGCTGCTCTGCCTGCACGAGGAGCACGCCGTCGCCATCGCCCACGGCTGGGCCAAGGTGACCGGCGAGCCGATGGCCGTGGCGCTGCACAGCAACGTCGGCCTCATGCACGCCACCATGGCGCTCTACAACGCCTGGTGCGACCGCGTCCCCATGCTCGTCATCGGCGCCACCGGCCCGCTCGACGCCGCCGAACGCCGGCCGTGGATCGACTGGATCCACACCGCCGCCGACCAGCCCGCGCTCGTCCGCAACTTCGTCAAATGGGACGACACCCCGACCTCGGTCCCCGCGTCGCTGGAATCCCTCGCCCGCGCCTGGGACATCACCCGCACCGCGCCGACCGCGCCCACGTACGTCGTCCTGGACAGCGCCGTCCAGGAGCAGCAGCTCACCCACCTGCCCGCACCACCCAGAATCACCCGCGGCCGCGCCGCCGACCAGCCGACCGCCTCGGCGGACTCGATCGCCAGAGCCGCGGCCGCCCTGGCCCGGGCCACCTCACCCGTCGTCCTCCTCGGCCCCGGCCGGCGCGACGACACCGCCTGGACAAACCGGATCAAGCTGGCGGAAGCACTCGGCGCCCGCGTCATCACCGACCTGAAAGCCGGCTCCACCTTCCCCACCCGCCACCCCGCCCACGTCCCCGGCCCCGGCTTCTTCCTCGGCGAACCCGCCCGGCAGGCCCTGCACGACGCCGACGCCATCCTGGCCCTCGGCTGGATCGACCTCGCCGGCACACTGGCGCAGGCCGAAGCGCCCGGCTCGGCCGCCGTCGTCTCCGCGACCCTGGAACCGCTGCTGGCCAACGGCTGGAGCAAGGACCACCAGGGCCGCGCCCCCACCGACGTCTGGCTCCCCGCCGAACCCGACACGGCCGTGGCCGACCTGCTCACCCACCTGCCGCCCGGCCCCCGTACCCCATGGACCCCACGTCCGGCACCCGTACCGGCCACGAAAACCGGACCCATAGACCTGCCCCGCCTCGCCGCCACCCTGCGCTCGGCACTGACCGGCGTCGACACCACCCTCATCCGCCTCCCCCTCGGATGGGACGGAGACAGCTGGGACTTCGAGCACCCGCTCGACTACCTCGGCTACGACGGCGGCGGCGGAATCGGCTCAGGACCCGGCATGACCGTCGGCGCCGCCCTCGCCCTGCGCGGCACCGGACGGCTGCCCGTCGCCGTGCTCGGCGACGGCGACTACCTCATGGGCGTCCAAGCCATCTGGACCGCCGTCAACCAGCACGTGCCCGCCCTCATCGTCGTCGCCAACAACCGCTCGTACTTCAACGACGAAGTCCACCAGGAGAAAGTGGCCCTCGTCCGCGACCGCGACGTCAGCCGCAAATGGGTCGGCCAGCGCATCGCCGACCCCGCCCCCGACCTGGCCGGGCTCGCCCGCGCCCAGGGCGCCGCCGGCTACGGCCCCATCACCGGCCAGGAACAACTCGCCGACACGCTGCGCACCGCCGTCCACGACGCCCGCGCCGGCGCCACCGTCGTCGTCGACGTGGTCGTCGAAACCGGCTACGCCCCCGCGATGGCCGCCGCACTCACCCGCGAAGACCAAGCCGACAAGGCTGAAAGGAACCGATGACCCACCCGCACCCGGCCGGCGCCGACCTGCGCGACGCACTCGCCGCCGCCAACCGCATCCTGGTCCGCGAAGGAGTCCTCGACGCCTTCGGCCACGTCAGCGCCAGAACCGCGCCCGGCGCCGGCACCTTCCTGCTGTCCCGCAACCTCGCACCGGGCTCCGTCACCCCGTCCGACCTGCTCGTCCACCACCTCGACGGGCAGATCGACGACCCCCGCCCGCCCTACCTCGAACGGTTCATCCACGCCGAGATCTACCGGCGCCGGCCGGACGTGCTCGCCGTCGTGCACAGCCACTCACCGTCGGTCATCCCGTTCGGCGTCAGCGACACCCCGCTACGGCCGGTCGTCCACATGGCCGGGTTCCTCACCGCCGAACGCACACCCGTCTACGAGATCAGCGACCACGCCGGCGACGCCACCGACCTCCTCATCACCTCACCCGAACTCGGCGCCTCCCTCGCCACCACCCTCGCCGGCGGCTCCGTCGCCCTGATGCGCGGCCACGGCTCGGTCACCGCCGGCGCCTCCCTCATGGAAGTGGTCTACCGCGCCGTCTACACCGAGGTGAACGCCCGCATCCAACTCCAGGCCCTGACCCTGGGCACCCCGCGCTACCTCAGCGCCGGCGAAGCCAAGGCCGCCGACCAGTCCGTCGGCGCGCAGGCCCGCCGCGCCTGGGACGTCTGGCGCAACCAGGTCACCCAGGACGGCGCCCGATGACCACACAACACCTCACCACAGCCCGCCAGGAACGCCGCCACGAGATCGACGACGTACTCCGGCGCCCCTTCCACCTGCTGATCGGCGGCCGCCTGACCCCCGCCTCGGGCGGAGCCACGTTCACCACCACCGACCCCTGCACCGGCGACACGCTCGCCACCGTCCCCGACGCCCGACCAGCCGACGTGGACGCCGCGACCGAAGCCGCCGAACACGCCCGCGCCGGCTGGCGCGCCACCCCGATCGCCGAACGCGCCCGCCACATCCTCGCCCTCGCCGACACCGTCGAGCACCACGCCGAGGAACTCGCCCTCCTGGACACCCTCGACGTCGGCTCCCCCATCGTCAACGCCCGCACCGACGTCCGGATCGCCGTCGAGCAGATGCGCATGTACGCCGGACTCGCCCTGGAACTGAAAGGCCAGACCATCCCGGGCTCGGGCGCCCTCCACCTGACCCTGCGCGAACCGGTCGGCGTGGTGGCGAAGATCTTCCCGTTCAACCACCCACTGATGTTCGCCTGCCGCGTCGCCGCACCCCTCATCGCCGGAAACCCGTGCGTCATCAAACCACCCGAGGCGGGACCGCTGTCGACCCTGCGGCTCGGCGAACTGGCCCGCGACCTCCTCCCACCGGGCGTGCTCAACATCGTCACCGGCGACGGGCCCGCGGTCCCCGACCGGCTCGTCCGCCACCCCGCCGTCCGCCGCATCGGATTCATCGGCTCCGAACCCACCGGCCGCGCCATCCAGCGCGCCGCCGCCGAATCCGGCGTCAAACACGTCACCCTGGAACTCGGCGGCAAGAACGCGATGATCGTCTTCGACGACGCCCCCGTCACCGAAGCCGCGCGCAGCGCCGTCGCCGGCATGAACTTCATGTGGGCCGGCCAGTCCTGCGGCTCCACCTCACGACTGCTGATCCACGACAGCGTGTACGACGAAGTCCTCGCCGAGGTCGCCCGGGCGGTCGACGAAATCCGCGTCGGCGACCCGCTCGACCCCGCCACCACCCAGGGCACCATGGTCGACCGCCGCGCCCAGGCCAAGGCCTTCGACTACATCAAGATCGCCGTCGACGACGGCGCACGTCTCGTCCGCGGCGGCACCCCACCACAACCCACCGGCCCGGCCGCGTTCGTGGCCCCGACCGTCCTGGCCGACGTCACCCCCACCTCCCGCGTCGCCCAGGAGGAGATCTTCGGACCCGTCCTGTCCGTCCTGCGCTTCCACACCGAGGAGGAGGCGATCCGGATCGCCAACGGCGTCCGCTACGGCCTCACCGGAGCCGTCTGGACCAACGACCTCGACCGCGCCTTCCGCGTCGCCGAGGCGATGGAAGCCGGCTACACCTGGGTCAACGGCTCCGGCGCCCACTTCCCCAACGTCCCGTACGGCGGCGTCAAAGCCTCCGGCGTCGGCGCCAAGGAGGAATGCCTCGAAGAACTGCTCTCCTACACCTCGGAGAAGGTCGTCAACGTCATGATCCGCCGCAACGGATGACAGCCCGCCGCTCGACGATGCTGAAGATCTCCCTCATCGGCGACAACCTCCCGGAGCCGTGACCCCCGCGCTCTTTGAACCGTTCCGCTTGAACCGTTCCGCAGCCTGTTTTCGCAGCTCAGGGCTGGTTCAGCGGAAGCCGGGCAGGAGACGGAAAGCACCGGGCCGCGACCGTCCCGGCCCGCCCGCCAGCGCGAAGGAGCTCCGCACATGTCCACCTGGTTCATCACCGGCGCCTCCCGAGGCCTCGGCCTGCACATCGCCCGCACCGCCGTCGCACACGGCGACACCGTGGTGGCGGCGATCCGCGACCCCGCCCGCCTGCCCGACGACCTCCAGCAATCCAGCCAGGTCCTCGGCGTCCGGCTCGACGTCACCCGCGACGAGCAGATCACCCAAGCCGTCCAAACCGCCGTCCAGCACTTCGGCACCATCGACGTCCTCGTCAACAACGCCGGCCGCGGCCTGCTCGGCGCCCTGGAAGAGATCACCGACACCGAGACGCGCTCCCTGTTCGACCTCAACGTCTTCGCCCTCACCAACCTCATCCGCGCCGTCCTGCCAGGCATGCGCGCCGCCGGCCACGGGAAGATCGTCAACATCGGCTCCCGGGCCGGCTTCGAGGGCGAACCAGGCGTGAGCATGTACGCCGCCTCCAAATTCGCCGTCGCCGGCCTCAGCGAAGCACTGTCGGCCGAACTGGCACCGTTCGGCATCCAATGCATGGTCGTCGAACCCGGCGTACTGCGCACCGACTTCCTCGACACCAGCTCCCTGTCCACCGCCGAACACCGCATCGACGCCTACGACGGCACCCCCGCCCACATCACCCTGGACTGGGCCGGCACCGCCAACCACACCCAGCTCGGCGACCCGGCCAAAAGCGCCGCCCTCATCTACGAGGTCACCTGCCAGGACGAACTGCCCGGACACCTCTACCTCGGACCCGACACGCTCGAACGGCTACAGGTCAAACTCGACCGGATCCACCAGGATGTGACCCCTTGGCGGGCCAAATCCGCCGCCACCGCGTACGACGACACCACCGCCTGATACCCGCGACGCGCCCGGCCCCGGACAGCCGGACGCGCAGCCGAGGAGACCTCAGGAGACGGTGAGCGAGCCGTTCGCGTTACGGGCACACGTCACGACCGACCGCGGCGCCGCCGCCACAGCGCCCGCAAGGCACTGCCCGAGCACCGAGTGACCCGCCGCATTGGGATGCCACGACTCCTGGCAGGTCTGGAAATAGGTGACACACGTGTTCGCCGCCCGCTGGATACCGATCTTGTCCCAGCCGGACAAACTCGTGATGAACGTACCGGACGGACCGTCCTGCACCCGGACCGGCGTCGCCAGCGCACCACCCGGACTGCCGGGATTCTCACACAACCTGGCCCCGTCGAAAGCCCGCTGAACATCCAGCACCCGCACGTCCGCCGCCGGACGCTCGGCCGCCAGCGTCGCCCGCGCATTCTTGACCAACGAGCCGAGACTCTCCGAGAACACCTGCCCAGGCGCCAGACTAGCCCGGTGAATCGGGCACCCCGCCGCATACCGCTCAGCGCCCAGAGCACGGAACTTGTCACGAGTGTCGGAACGGTTGTCCTCTTCGTGATACTGCGAGGCGAGTTCAGACGGCAACGGATTGGTGTACGTCTGCAGAATCACCTGATGACTGCCATCGGCGTCAACCTGGTCGAGAGTGTCCAGAATCTGCCGCAATGCCGCCGTCGTCTCAACAGTGGCGGCGGCGACCTCGGCCCCGGTGGCCAGATCCGACGCGGTGCAGGGCCGCTGCGGCACCTCACCCTTCAGATAAGCCCAGAACTCCCACCAACCCGTCCAGGCGTCCGCGATGAACCGGTTGGCACACAACGTGGCCACATCACCGAACGTGAACTGCGTGTTGTTCGAGCCGAGACCGACCAGCACGACATCGATGTCGTACGACTGCGCGACCGCCCGCAACTGATCGAGCTGCGAAGCGACGGTACGGCCCTCGGGCCGGGCACTCGCGGGAGCGGCGATGTCGGCGGGCTGAGCACCGGAACACGCCAGATTGAAACGCTGCTGAATACCCGGAAGCGACGCCGCGAACACCGAGGCGTTCGCGGAACGGTGACAGAAGTAGGCGTTGCTGTTGGCCGCCGACCAGCCGGGGAAACCCTGCGCCGTACCGGCGGCGTCGACGACGGGCTGGTAATTCCCCGCGCCCTCGCCGCTGACGAAACTGTCGCCGAGCGCGACGGCGGCGGTGGGCAGAGCCGCCTGCGCCGGCCCGCCCTGCACCACCTGGACACCCGTCGCGCTCACCAGAAGCGCGACAACCGCGGTGGCACGCTGAAATAACCGCATAACCACCTCATTTCCTACTAAATGAGTACGAAATACGCATGTGTGGATCACAACACGCCGCACCCACCCCGTCAACACACCGCCCCCGCCTCACTGATCATCGACAAAAACCTCCTCGATCCTCAGCGCGAACACCCGGGCAAGACGGAAAGCGACAGGAAGACTCGGATCGAACTTCCCCGTCTCGATGGCATTGATCGTCTGCCTCGACACACTGACCCGCTGAGCCAGCTCAGCCTGCGTCCAGCCACGCTCGGCCCGCAGCTCCGTAATGCGATTCTTCATCGATACCTGATCTTGCCCGCGACGAAGGAGACCATGTAGACGGCCCCCAGAAGCGCGGGGAACACCGCGATATCCACGTCATAGGCGACAAGCCCGGCGGCGTCCGCGACGACGTACGAGAACCCGCCGACCCACCCCACCCCCAGAGTGATCACCAGCGCATCCTGCACGATCTTCCGCTGCAGCTCATCGATCCCCCGGAAGAACCGCGCGAACGCGACGATCCATCCGACGCCGACGACCAGATTGACGGCGACCGCGGCCCAGCTCGCCACCGGCTGCCCCGAGCCCCACGCGAGCCCGGGCCCGAACTTCGACAAGGCCAGGGTCGCCGCCCAGGCGAACGTCCAGAGCACGAGCCGAACGGACACCCCGGCCGACTCCCGATAGCCCCCGGTCGCGTTGTGTGCTTGCACGAATGGCCCTCCCACCAGCGAGATGTCAAGTACACTTGACACGGTAGGAGGCGCTCGTCCCGATGTCAAGCGTGCTTTACATGGATCGAGCCGGCCCGGCATTTTGCTTGTGGTGAGCGTATGGGCGTAGCCCATGCCTTGTGGGGTGTAAGTGAGGTTTATTGCCTCGACCCAGCGCCTTTACAATGTAGATTTCTAAGCTGAGACAGAGGCCGCAGAAGGACTTCCATAAACTATAAATATAAAGATGCTATGCTTCTGGCATGAGCCGACAAGACGCCGCTCCTGGCGCGTCCGCCGCCATCGGGGCAGCCCTCTACGGCCTGGCCACCAGGGCTGTGAGACGTCTACCCCGGGACATGAGCCTGACCTCCGCCGCCACCCTGGCCACCCTGGACCGGACCGGCCCGCGCCGCATCACCGATCTGGCCGCGGCCGAGGGCGTCACCCAGCCCGCGATGACCGTCCTGGTCCGGGTGATGGAGGAGTCCGGCCTGGTCGAGCGGCGGGGCGACGCGTCCGACAAGCGGGTCACGCTGGTGTGCCTGACCGAGGCCGGCGCCTCCTATGTCCGGACGCGGCGCCAGGCGGGCGTCCAGGCGTTCGAGCGGTTGATCGGTAAGCTGAGCGGCGACGAGATCGAGGCGCTGGTGGCGGCCCTTCCGGCACTGCGGCATCTGGCGGAGCTCGAAGGCCAGGACCGCGAAGGGCCGAAGCAGTGACCGGCAGCCGGTCGGCGGAGTCGCGGGGGAAGGCGCTCCCGGTGGCGCGTTCCGAGGCGCGGCTGCTGGTCCCCGCCCTGGTGTTCATCGCTCTGGTCGTGGCGGCGGTCGCCAGCCTCGGGACGCCGCTCATCACCAGCGTGGCGACCTCGCTGCACGTCTCGCTCGGGAGCGCGCAGTGGACGCTGACCATCGCGCTGCTCAGCGGCGCCGTCGCCACGCCGGTCCTGGGCCGGCTCGGAGCAGGACCGCACCGGCGCGCCACGATCCTCATCACGCTGGCCGTCGTCGTCGCCGGCAGCGCGCTCACCGTGCTGCCGCTGCCGTTCGCGTGGCTGCTGGCGGGCAGGGCGGCCCAGGGTGTCGGGCTCGGGCTGACGGCGCTGATGATGGGCGTGGCCCGGGACCACCTCCCCGAGGAGCGCGGCTCGTCCGTGATCGCCCTGATCTCGGTGGTCTCGATCATCGGGGCCGGCGTCGGCTACCCGCTGGCCGCGCTGCTCGCCGAGCTCGGCGGGCTACGGGCCGCCTACGGGCTCGGCCTGGTCGTCACCGCCGCCGCCCTCCTGACCGCGTGGCGCTCCGTACCCGACGCTCCCGAGGGCCGTTCCGCCCGCGTGGACGTGACGGGCGCGGTCGTCCTGGCCGCTGCGCTGCTCCTGGTGTTGCTTCTCGCCGGCGAACGGGATCTGTGGAGCCGGCATCCCGCCGTGGCGGCCGGCCTCGCCGTCGTCGCGGTGGCGCTGCTCTGCGTCTGGTGCGTCATCGAGCTGCGTAGTACGGCGCCTCTGGTCGATGTGCGGGCGGTGCGGCACCCGGCGGTCGCCGGGGCGAACCTCGCCATGTTCGTCGGCGGGATCGGCATGTACCTCCTGCTCACGCTCATCACCCGGTACGCGCAGACACCGCACGGGGCCGGCTACGGCTTCGGCCTGACGACCTTCGTCGCCGGGCTGGTCCTCATCCCGTTCTCGGTGCTGGGTTTCGTCGCCGGCAAGCTCACGCCGCGGGCCAGGACGCGGATCTCCGACCCCCTGCTGCTGGCCGGCAGTGCCGTCGTGGTCGGCGGCGGATTCGCCCTGTTCGCGGTAGCCCGGTCGGACCTGGCCGAACTGTTCGCGGCGATGGGTGTGCTCGGCTTCGGCGTCGGCGGCTTCTCGGCCGCGATGCCCGGCGTCATCCTGGCCGTCACCCCCAAGAGCGAGACGTCTAGCGCCATGAGCTTCAACTACGTGGTCCGCAGCGTCGGGTACTCCCTGGGCAGCGCCTTCGGCGGCCTGATCCTCACCACGGGCACCGGCCCCGGCCACCTCTTCCCCGACGACAGCGCCTACACCACCGCGGCGCTGGCCGGCATCGGCGCGATGGCGATCACCACCCTGACAAGCCTCACTCTCGCCCGCCGACGCGACCGTCGAGACCGGGGGCGGTAGGGTCCTCGTCCGTCGCGGCGGCGAGCCCGGCGCCGAGACCTTCGAGCTGGTCACCACCGCGCTACCTGCCCTGGCCGAGAGCCAGGTGCTGGTCCGAAACACTTCCTGATCACCGAGACGTCCGGCAGCGTCGGCCGCTTCGGTGATCAGCTCTCCGCCCGCGCGGGAGCAGAGGTCGTCGCCTCCGCCGGCAGCCCCGCCTGCGCGCAGAGACTACGGGAGCTGGGCACCGCGGAGATGCCATCGGCCCGGAGAACCCGGCGGGCCGGGCGTACGGCGTGCTGGACACCGTAGGCGGGCGTCAGCTCGCGCAGGCGTTCTGTCAGTTGGAAGACGACGGCGTGGTGATGGCCATCGGACGGGCGGCCCGCGGGCCTGCGGTCATCGACTTCGAGTTGGCGGTCACACGATCGGCGCCTGGTTCGCGGAGAACACCGAGCAAGGACACACCCAGATCCGTCCTTTCCTCACCTGGGCCATTCGAAGCCGTCGCAGCTCAAGAGCACTATCCTGCCCCCGATGAAGGCCTCACGCCGCGCCACGCTGACGGAGGACGAACGCCTGGCAACCCTGCGACGCCTCCTGATCGACACCGACGCTCCCCAGCGCCTTCGGGTCGCCGGCATCATCGTGCTGCTCTACGCCCAACCCCTCACCCGGGTCGTCCGGCTCACCGTCGACGAGGTGCTCCGCGACGGAGAAGCGGTACTCCTGCGCCTCGGGGAGCCGCCGTCACCCTGTCGTCGCGGACGCCCTCGGCTACGACAAGACCACTGCCCGACTCCTCAATGAGCGTGGGAAGCATGAAGCAGATACGCCACTGGAGATCACGGCCGGCCCAACACTAGGGTGACGCCGTGATCAGTAAGCCACCAGGACCTTCCTAGGCTGGCTCCCATTACCCATGATCGTCTTGGGATTGTGGGTCGCCGTCGATGCTGATCTGCCCTTCAAGACGCGTTTCGCGCTCTCCCAAGCGAGCATGGAGCGCTTCTCCCAGAACCTCCTGGACGGCGGCGTGCAGGACGCTCCCGACTGCGCGTGGACAGGACTTTTCCCGGTATGCGGCCACATCCTCGACGAGGACGAAGGCGACCTCATTGGCGTTGAACTGCAAATCAGCGACTGGCCCATCGCGAGTTCGAGATGCTTCGTGTGGTCGCCTCCTCGTGGTCAACCCCACGCCGACGACTACGAATACAGGCTTAGGCACCTGACTGGGCCCCCGGTGGGGCTGTCGAGGCTGGGACGGTTGGTAGCCGTCTCTGGCGCAACACAGCCGACACACGTAGCCAGGTGACGGGACGGACTGCTCCGCCGCCCGTAGGCGGGCCGGTGCTCAGGTCAGGGACATGAAGTCCGGCAGCGTGAGGGCCGAGTGGGCCGACACGGCCTCCGCGCCCCGCAGGGTGGTGAGCCCGCGCAGCCGGTCGTTGCGCTGCTCCAGCGCCTCGGCGGTGGTCGGGAAGAGGGTGGCGCCGCCCTCGTCGACCAGGTCCTGGTTCTGGGTGACGAACGCGCGCGTGTCGCGTTCGTACGCGGCGAAGCCCGCGGCGTGGTCCTGGTTCGCCAGCGAACCGGCCAGCATGTACGCGCCGACGAGCGCGAGGCTGGTGCCCTGCCCGGTGAGGAACGAGGGCGCGTACGCGGCGTCGCCCACCAGCGCGACCCGCCCGCTGGACCAGCGGGGCAGCCGGATCTGGGCGACCGTGTCGAAGAACAGGTCGTCCGCCTCGCGCATGGCGGCCAGCATGCCGGGCACCTCCCAGCCGGCGTCGGCGAACACCGACGCGACCAGGTCCCGCTGCGCCTCGGGGGTGGGGAACTCGTCGAACGGCCGCCGCGGACGGGCGAAGTTCAGGAAGGCGTGCACCTGCTCGTCGTCGTCCCCGGTGGCGTAGAGCGCCGCGGCCCGGCCGGGGGTGTTCCACATGACGAGCTCGCGGGAGAGCCCGAACGTGTTGCGCATGGTGAACACGGCGAAGCAGTAGCCGAGGTACCGGTCGAACAGGTGCTCGGGGCCGAACAGCCGCTCCCGGGTGCGCGAGTGCATCCCGTCCGCGCCGAAGACCAGGTCGAACGTGCGCCGGGCGCCGCCGCGGAAGGTGACGTCGACCCCGTCGCCGGACTGGTCGAGAACGTCGATGGAGTCGCCGAACAGGAACTCCGCGTCGTGGCGGACCGTCGCGTGCAGGGCCTCGCTCAGGTCGCCGCGCCGCACTTCGAGGTCTCGTCCCTCGGTGTCGCCGGTGACGGTGCCGGGGCGGACCGAGGCCACCTGGCCGCCGCCCTCGTCCAGGAAGGTCATCCGGCGCAGGTCGACGTGCGCGTCGCGCAGGCGCGGCAGGATGCCCATGCGCTCGACCACGTCGAGCGCGGTGCCGCGCACGTCGATGGGATAGCCGCCGTTGCGGACGGTGGCCGCCTTCTCCACCACCGTGACGGCGAATCCGTGGCGGTTCAGCCAGTACGCGAGGGCGAGCCCCGCGACGCTGGCCCCCGACACCAGGACCTCGCGCTTCCGCGTGCTGTGGATGTTCGTCATTGTTCTTCTCCTCTGTTCAGGGTGCGGACGGCGAGCAGCGCCAGCGCCGTGACGGCGCTCGCGATGCCGAAGCCGATGATGAAAGCCGATTCGTCCGGGATGTTCGCCCCGGAGGGGGTCATGGCGGTGAGCAGGATGCCGCCGAGCTGCGCGCCCGCGGTGAAGCCGATCACGCGGGTCACCAGGATCAGGCTGGTGGCGGTGCCGGTGTCGCCGCCGTCGCCGGTGGTGGCGGTCTTGACGACCACCGCCGTGACGCAGATGCCGCTGGCCAGGGAGATCAGCACCTTGCCGATGACGAGGTGCCAGACCTCGCCGTGCAGCAACGCCAGGGCCGCCAGCGTGGCCACGGCGCCGGCGATGCCGGCGGCGACCGCCGTGCGCGCGCCGAACCGCCGCGCCGCGAACCCGGCGATCGGACCGCTGACCGCCGCCGCGACGGCGCTGGGCAGCAGGTAGAGGCCCATGTCGCTGGCGCTGGCGCCGAATCCGTAGGCGTCGGCGGGCACCGCGAACAGTTGCGGGACGAGGTACATGGACGCCGCGGTGCCGAGGCAGACGGCGAACGTGATCGCGTACGAGCTCCACATGCCCGGCCGCGCGAGCAGGCGCAGGTCGACCATCGGCGCGGCCGAGCGGCGTTCGACCCGGATCCAGCCGATCACGAGGCCGGCCAGGAGCAGGACGAGGGCGCCGAACTCGAGCGGCCGGCTGCCGGCCTCGGGCACCATCGGGAGCACCAGCATGAGCGTCAGCAGGGCGCCGCTCATGAGCACCAGGCCGGGCCAGTCGATCCTGGCGTCCGACCGGGCGGGCGGGTCGTCCGGGATCAGCCGGTGCACGAGCACGGTGCCCACGGCGATGACGAGCGTCGGTATCGCGAACATCCAGTGCCGCGACAGGCCTTCCGCGATGGGCCCGGCGATCATCGAGCCCACCAGGTTGCCGCCCACGAACATGCCGCTGACCACCCCGATCGCCGTGTGGGCCGATCCGGGTGGGAGGTGCTTGCGTACGAGGATGAACGAGAGCGGCAGCGCGCCCACCATCGCGCCCTGCAGGATTTGCCCGGCCAGCAGCACCGGCAGGTTGGGCGCCAGCGACGACACCAGGCCGCCGGCCAGCACCACGATCATCAGCCGGGTCATGACCCGCCTTCCGCCGTAGCGGTCGCCGAGGGTGCCCGAGACGGGCAGCAGGAGGGCGCCGCTGATGAGCAGCGCGGTGCTGAGCAGCGCCCCTTGGGCCGGGCTCAACGCCAGCTCGCGTTGCAGCAGCGGGAGCGTCGGCGTCAGCACCGACTCCAGGGCGCCGGTGGCGATGGCCAGCAGGCACAGGGCGCCGACGGCGGCCTTCCCGATGCCGACCGGTGGAGGAGCCAGAGTGGTGGTCATGGACGTCCTTTCCTGCTGACCGGGCGGCGCTCGCGGCCCAGACCTGCTGGTGGGGGACGTGCTCGGAACAGGGTGCGGCGTGGTCCGTGCCACCGCGAAAATTACACTACAACATGTACTGTAGTTAATTACAACGATCAGTGTAGTTCCGCTAGGATTCTGTCCATGCCGCCTACGAAGACGCTGCGTGAGGGATCCGCGAAGAAACGGGCCGCCATCCTCGCCGCGGCCCAGGAGCTGTTCCTCGCCAACGGCTTCGACCGGTCGAGCATCGACGCGATCGCCGCCCGGGCGAAGGTGTCGACCCGGACGGTCTACGACTACTTCGGCGACAAGCGGACCCTGCTGCGCACCGTCGTCGAGAACATCGGCCAGTCGCTGATCGCCACGATCCAGCGCACCCTCGACGAGACGCTCACCGACCTCACCGAGGCCGGCGAACTGGAGGACGCGCTCGTCACGTTCTCCATGAGGATCGCCACCGACATGCTCAACTCAGCCGACTACGCCATGCTGCAACGGCTGGGCCAGACGGAGTCCGACCACCTGCCACCCAGGGACGACCGCGCGATGGCCAACGCCCCCGACGAGGCCGTCGGGGAGCGGCTCGCCGCCCTGGCCAGGGCCGGGCTGCTCGACATCGCCGACCCGAGGCTCGCCGCCGACCACTTCATCGCGCTGACCTTCGGAGTCGCCATCAGCCGGCTCGGCTCCGCGAACGCGGCGGGGGACGCCCGGGTCCGGCCGCTCATCGTCGAGGGAGTGCGGGCGTTCCTCCGGGCGTACGGGAAGGAGCGATGAGAGGCGGCTCAGCCGGCGTCGGGGAGCGGGAGGCGGCGCAGCCGGGGTTTCTGGATCTTGCCTGAGCCCGTCTTCGGCAGGTCGTCCGTGATGTCGACGTACCTCGGGATCTTGTACGTGGCCAGGCGGGGGCGGAGGAAGGCGCGCAACTCCTCGGCGGTGAGGCTCGCGCCGGGGCGCGCGACCACGAACGCGCGGCCGGCCTCGCCCCAGGTGGCGTCGGGCACCCCGAGTACGGCGGCCTCGGCGACGGCCGGATGCTCGAAGATCACGGCCTCGACCTCGGCCGGGTAGACGTTCTCCCCGCCCGAGATGTACATGTCCTTGAGCCGGTCGATGACGTGCAGATGGCCGTCCTCGTCCAGGGCGGCGACGTCGCCGGAGCGGAACCAGCCGCCCTCGGCGAACGCGGCGGCGCTCGCCTCGGGGTCGCGCCAGTAGCCGGGGGTCACGTTCGGTCCCTGGATGAGGACCTCGCCCGGCTGTCCCGCCGCCGCTTCCGTGCCGTCGGGCCGGACGACCCGGACATCGGCGAAGAACACCGGCACACCCGCTGAGCCCGCCTTGCGCGCGCTCTGGCCGGCGTCGAGAAAGGTGGCGCCGGGAGCGGTCTCGGTGAGCCCGTACCCCTGGCAGAACACCAGGCCCCGCTCCTGGTACGCGCGGATCAGCGCGACGGGGACCGCCGCGCCCCCGGCCATGAGATGGCGCAGCGACGACAGGTCCGCCTCGGCCCAGCGGGGCGAGCGGGCGAAGGCGGCGAACATCGTGGTGACCCCGAACATCCAGGTGACCCGGTGCTCACCGATGAGGTCGTAGCACTCGTCCACGTCCCACGACGGCATGATCACCGAGCGGCCGCCCTTGAGGAAGGTCGGCAGCAGGGTCTGGTTCAGAGCCGCGACGTGGAACAGCGGCGCGCTGATCAGCGTCACCTCCTCGCTGGTGACGTCGACGCCGAGGAGCAGGTTGAAGCAGTTCCACACGAGGTTGGCGTGGGTGAGCAGCGCGCCCTTGGGCCGCCCGGTCGTTCCGGAGGTGTAGAGGATGAGCGCCGGGTCGTCCGGCCGCACGGGCGTGTCGATCGGGGTGGGGTCGCCCGCCGCGAGCCAGGTCTCGTAGTGGCTCTCCCCCGGAGCCGGGGCGCCGACGGCGACGAGGTGCGGCGGAGGGACCGGCAGGGCCCGGACCGTCTCGGCGCACTCGGGCGCGTAGATCAGCACCGTGGCGCCCGAGTGGTCCAGCATGTAGCCGATCTCGGGCGCGGCCAGGCGGAAGTTCAGCGGCACGAAGATCGCCCCGAGCAGGTGCGCGGCGAACATCGTCTCGACGAAGGCGACGTGGTTGCGGCCGAGGTAGGCGACCCGGTCACCGGCCCGCACCCCCGAAGCGCGCAGCCGCGACGCCAGCCGGGTGGTCCGCTCGTGGACCTCCGCGTAGGTGACGGACCGGTCCGCGAGAACGAACGCGGTCCGGTCCGGGGTCATCCGTGCCCGGCGGGCGGGCCAGCCGCCCAGTCCGGCGTTGCGCATCGGTGTTCGCTCTCCTGTCGGCGGGGGGACCCGGGACTCCGTACGGGCGGCGTCAGGCGTAGTGCCGCAGGAGGGCCCGGGCCACGCAGGCCGGCTTGCCCGACCCTTCGATCTCGACGGTGAAGTCGAGGTGCATCTGGACGCCGTCGCCGGGGACGTCCTCGACCGAGGCGACGACGCCGGCCAGGCGGATCCTGGCGCCCACCTTGACCGGGGCGGGGAAGCGCACCTTGTCCAGGCCGTAGTTGATGCTCATCTTCACGTCCTGGATGTCCAGCAGCTCGTTGAACAGCGGGATGACCAGGGCCAGGGTCAGGTAGCCGTGCGCGATCGTGCCGCCGAACGGCCCGGCCGCGGCTCTGCCAGGGTCGACGTGGATCCACTGGTGGTCGTCGGTGGCGTCGGCGAAGGTGTTCACCCGGTCCTGGGTGATCTCGTGCCAGCCGGTGTGGCCGAGGTCCTTGCCGCTCAGCGCCCTGATCTCATCGAGCCCTCGCGCGGTGGTGGTCATGCCGGTGCCGTCCTCTCCTGGGTGCCGAGCCCGAGCAGGCGTACGGCGTTGTCCTTCAGAATCTTCGGGCGGACCTCGGGCTTGATGTCGAGCTTGGCGAAGTCGCCGAGCCAGCGGTCCGGGGTGATCACGGGGTAGTCGGAGCCGAAGAGCACCTTGTCCTTGAGCAGCGTGTTGGCGTAGCGCACGAGCTGCGGCGGGAAGTACTTCGGCGACCAGCCCGACAGGTCGATGTACACGTACGGCTTGTGGGTGGCCACCGCGAGCGCCTCGTCCTGCCACGGGAACGACGGATGGGCCAGGATGATCCGCAGTTCGGGGAAGTCCACGGCCACGTCGTCCACCAGCATCGGGTTGCCGTACTTGAGCCGGATGCCGCCCCCACCGGGAACGCCGGCGCCGATGCCGGTCTGCCCGGTGTGGAACAGCGCCGGGACGCCCAGCTCCTCGATCGCCTCGTACAGCGGGTAGGCCACCGGGTCGTTGGGGGCGATGCCCTGGATGCTCGGGTGGAACTTGAAGCCGCGCACGCCGTGCTCGGCGACCAGCCGCCGCGCCTCGCGCGCACCAGCCCGGCCCTTCCACGGGTCGACGCTGGCGAACGGGATCAGCACGTCGGCGTGCTCGGCGCAGCTCTGCGCGACCTCCTCGTTGGAGATGCGCGGGTGCCCGGTGGCGTGCTCGGCGTCCACGGTGAACACCACCGCGGCCATGTTCCGCTCCCGGTAGTACGCGGCCATCTCCGGAATGGCCGGCTGCCGGTGCCCGTGGGCCTTGAAGTAGTTCTCGGAGGCGCCGAACAGCTCCGGGCTGAGCGAGCCGTGGCCGTCCTTGGAGATCTCGGCGTGGGTGTGCACGTCGATCGCGACCAGGCCGGCGACGTTCATGGCCGTCACGTCAGGCTCCCTGGCCGTTCTGGGCGGGGACCTGGGGGGCGGGGATGCCGTACGTCTCCGGTTCGGCGCCGACGCCCGACCGCCAGGAGGCGGCGACGGCGTCGGCCGACCATCCGCCGTCGGCGAAGGCGACGGCCTTCTCGGCGGGGTGCGACCACAGGGCGAGGCGGTCGCCGCCGATCCCGATCGCCTGGCCGCTCACCCCGGCGGAGGCGTCCGAGGCGAGGAAGACGACGAGCCCCGCCACGTCCTCGACGGTGCCCAGCCCCTCGTCCCTGCGCAGCCAGGCGGGGAACGGCCGGCCGGTGCGCTCGGACTCCTCGATGATCGGCGCGAACGCGGGGATGGTCCTGGTCATCTCCGTGGCCGCCACCGGCACGACGGCGTTCACGGTGATGTCCGCCCTGGCCAGTTCCATCGCCCAGGTCCTGGCCATCGCCACGATGCCGGCCTTGGCGGCGGCGTAGTTGGTCTGGCCGAAGTTCCCGCGCTGGCCCGCCGGTGAGGAGATCAGGATCAGCCGGCCGCCGCTCCCCTGCTCGCGCATCCGGATCGCCGCGGCCCGCGCGCAGGTGAACGTGCCGCGCAGGTGCACGTCGATCACCGCGTCGAAGTCGTCGTCCGTCATCTTCCACAGGACCCGGTCGCGCAGGATGCCGGCGTTGGTGACCATCACGTCCAGCCGGCCGTACTCCTCGACCGCGGCGGCGACCAGCCGGTCGGCCACCTCGGCCGATCCGACCGGGCCGGCGACGCCGTGTGCCCGGCCGCCGGCGCCGGTGATGGCCGCGGCGGCCCGCGAGGCCGCTTCGGCGTCCACGTCGTTGACGATCACCGCCGCTCCGGCCGCGGCCAGCGCCTCGGCGTACGCGCGGCCGAGCCCGCGGCCCGCACCGGTGACCACGGCGACTTTGCCGGACAGATCCATGTGATTCCCCCTGAGATTTATGGCGGATGACGCGAACATAAGGCAGTTTTGTGACGACCGTCAATGATGTGCCCAACATGCCGGGTTTTCGGGGTTCGGGCTGTGACGTGCCCCGCGGGCGACGCCGGTCAGGTCAGGACCACGTCCTCCAGCCACCGGCCGACCTGTGCGGCCACGTCGTCGCCGAAGGTGCGGGTGTCCACGTTGTCGGCGTGGATCTCGATCACCGGGAACCCGGCCGCCTCCAGCGCCCTGGCGGTGAAGTAGCTGCCCCGGGGGTCGTCGGAGACCAGGTGGACCACGCCGTCGATGCCGTGCAGGCGGGCCTCCTTGACGTACCACTCGCTCGACCACGGCGGGGTGTAGAGCTGGTCGCTGAAGGCGGCGAACCGCGCCGCCAGCGCCCTCATGGGGTCGTCGCCGTAGCGGAGGTATCCGTCGGCGGCGACGGCGAGGTACATCGACCAGACGAACACCGCGCCGTACTCCTCCTGGAAACGCTGGTAGAAGCCCATGTCGTACCAGAGGCCGCGGCCGATCCACATCAGCCGGGCCCGCTCCCCCGGGCACGCGGCGTGACCCGAGTCGACGCGTTCGCGCACCTCCTCGTAGAAGCGCCTGGCGATGTCCCTGGCCCACTCGGTGCCGCGGTGCCACTGCGGGAGCATGACGCTGGGGATGCTGTCGACCACGCCGAGCGGCGCGGGCCGGGCGCGGGCGATGAGGTCGCGCGCCTTCCTGTTCCACTCCTCCTGCTCGTTGACCAGGGCCAGCACCTCGCGGAAGCGGGTCTCGCTGAAGCGCCTGCCGGTGGTGGTCTCCAGGAATCTGACCAGGTTCTCCAGCTCGGCGGTGAGCAGGTCCAGCCGGGCCGGGCCGACGGCCTGCTCCCACCGGTGCGGCATGAGCTCCCACCAGTTGACGGGGACCTCGTTCTCGGCCGCGCTCTCCAGGGGGTAGAAGATGACGCCGGGCTCACGACCCCAGAGGTCGAAGATCTTGCGGGTGACGTCGCCGGAGGCGTCGCCGACGATGATGTCCGGCCTGGGCAGGCCGCCCCACGGGCCGGCCTCCGGCTCCGGGTCGAACGCCGCGCCGAGGGTGACCGCGTTGTACTGCTCGGAGTAGTCGGGGTAGCCGCGCCGCCGGACCAGCTCCAGGTAGTGCCCTGAGCGCTGCTTGGCGGCCACCAGCGACGCCCACCACTGGCCGACCGCGTACGGGATGTCCATCGTGCGGAAGATCTCGTGCGGGACGTCCGCGTTGAGCAGGGCGAACGGCTCGCCGGCGGCGACCCGGCGGCGCAGGTCGGCGAACCACTCCCGCTGGTGGGCGCCCGCCTCGGCCGCCGTGGCCAGCGACTTCACTCCCCGGGAGGTGCTGCCGGGCGTTCTCACATCGGACATGGGTGTTCCTTCCGCAGAGCGGCCAGGTCGACGCGGCCGTACTCCTGGCGTTCCAGCAGCACGGCGGGGATGTCCAGCGCCGCGCGCTGCGCGGGGAAGTCCCAGGCCGGCGCCTCGTCCCCGGCCCGGCAGTAGGCGACGAAGAGCTCGGCCCGGCACCGCCGCACGGCCGCCGCCGCGTACGCGGCGCGCTCGCCCGCCGTGGCCCGGTGCGCGGCCGGGCCGCCGCGGTGGTGGTGCTCGGCCAGCGCGTCGAGGCCGCCCGCGCCGACCGGCCCCTCCACGGCGAGGTCGCCGAATGAGTGGTCCTCGCCGACGATCACCTGGCCCTCGGACTCGACGGCCTCGTACACGTGCGGCGTGTCGTGGTCGCTACCGCTCAGGAAGACCCGCCGCCCGGGGTGCTCCTCCAGCCGTCCCGCCTCGGCCAGCAGCCGGCGCAGCAGCGCGACGTGCTCGGCCACGGGCAGGGCCGCGTTGACGACCGCGAGGAACTGCCGCCCGGTGAGGCGGGCGGGCACGGTCCTGCGCAGCTCGGCGGCGGCGGCCAGCAGCCGGCGCCGCTCGTCGTGCGCCGCCACCGCGCCGGCCAGGTCGAGGGCGCGGCCGGTCCAGGTCTCCAGCCTGGCGGCGAACTCGCCGAGCCGGCGGCGGTTGTACCGGGTGGTCGTGCGGTGCGGCAGGTGCCGGAGGTCCACCAGGTACGCCTCGGGCAGTCCCGCGCCCGGCTCCACCCGGCCCAGTTCGCGCAGCGCGTAGAACAGGCGCAGGGACGCCTCGCAGTCGTGCGAGACCACGACACGATCCAGCTCGCCGAAGGACCCGTCGAGCAGCCGGGTGAGCACCGATCGGGCCGCCGGGTCCACCCCGCGGCCCAGGTACCGGTCGCCGGGCGCGGAGCCGGATCCTGGGTCGCCCGTCAGGCGGAGGGCGTGCACCCCGGCGGCGGTGAGCAGCTCGACCGGCAGGTCGCTCCCGACGTAGCCGACGACCGGAGCCCGGCCGTCCGGCCGGTTCCCCGCGGGTGCGCCGCTCCGGGCGTAGGCCTCCTCCAGCGCGGCCAGTGCCGTGGGCACGTCAGATCACTCCTTCCCCGGCCAGCGCCTTGAGCTCGTCGTCGGAGTAGCCGAGCAGCCCGCCGTAGACCTCGGTGTTGTGCTCGCCGAGGCCGGGCGCGGGCCGGTCGAACGCCGTCTCCGAGGCGGAGAAGCGGAGCGGCACCCCGCTCCCGTACAGGTCCGCGCGGTGGCCGTGGCGCGGATGCGCCAGCGGCACGACCTCCTCGCGCTCCAGCACGAGCGGGTCGCGTACGGCGTCGCCGGGCTCGCGCACCTCGGCGGCGGGCACGCCGTGCCGGGTCAGCAGGCCGAGGACCGACGCGAGCGGGAGGTCCGCCGCCCACGAGCCCACGAGCTCGTGCAGCTCCCCCGCGTTGGCCACGCGCGCGTCCCGGGAGGCGAAGCGGGGGTCCTCGGCCAGGTCGTCGCGTCCCATCGCGGCGAACAGGCCGCGGGCAAAGGCGTCGGTGGGGCCGCACAGCGCGAACCAGCCGTCCGCGGCCGGGAACGTGCCGAACGGCGCCAGCCGGGGCACGGTCGTCCCCGTGCGCATGGGCAGGCCCAGCTTCTCGTAGGCGTCGAACGGCTCGCACGCCACCAGCGAGGTGAGCGCCCCCAGCATGGACACGTCCACGTGCTGGCCCCGGCCGGTCGCGTCGGCCCGCAGGACCGCGGCGAGCGTGCCGATCACCGCGTACAGCGGCGCGACCAGGTCGCCCACCGGCAGCCCGAAGCGGACCGGCGGCTCGCCTGGCGCGCCCGCGGTCATCATCACGCCGCTGAGCGCCTGGATGATGGTGTCCATCGCCTTGCCGGAGCCGGGGCCGCCCTGCGCGCCGAAACCGCTGATCGAGGTGCACACGATGCGCGGGTTGATCGCGCCGGCCCAGTCGTGGCCGATGCCGAGCCGCTCCATGACCCCCGCGCTGTAGTTGTCGATCATGATGTCCGACACCCGGACCAGCCCGGCCAGGACGTCGCGGGCCTTGGGGTGCTTCAGGTTGAGGGTGACGCTCTGCTTGCCGCGGCCGCGCAGGAGCATCGACACGGACATGTCGTCGTCCTCGCGGCGGGCCGGTGTCAGCCCGCCGGCGCCGAGGTAAGGGGCGTTGTTGCGGGAGCTGTCGCCGCCGGTCAGCGGGTTCTCCACCTTGATCACGCGGGCGCCGAGCCCGGCGAGCAGCAGGGTCGCGTACGGTCCCGACAGCGCGGTGGTCAGGTCGATCACCGTGCGGCCGGCGAGCGGGCGCTCAGCCACCCAGCACCACCTCCTCCCCCTCCCAGCGGAACTCCGTCCGCAGCCCGGCCCGCCGGGTGATCTGCTCGATGTAGGACACGACCCGCCGTCCCTCCTCGTCGTTACCGAGCGGCACCGGGCGGCCGGCGTCGTCGATCCAGCAGGGCACGAGCCCGGCCGTGACCAGGCCGTCGCGGTCGAAGCGGCACAGCGCGATGGCGGTGTTGCGGCTCTCGGGGTGGAAGGGGTAGTACGGCATGTCCGGGTCCGGGGCGAAGCCGTACAGTTCCACCCTGCGGCGCGCCCACGCGGCCCGTTCGTCCTCGTCGCCCGCCGCGGGCGTCAGCGCGTGGGTGACGGTGACGAAGTTGCCCAGCCCGTGGTAGATCGGCCGGCCGCGGTACATCTCGACGCCTCGCATGATGTGGGCGTGGTGGGCGAACACGGCGTGCGCGCCGGCGTCCACGGCGGCGTGGGCCACGGGCCGCTCGTACATCGCCAGGACGGCGGGCGTGTGCCCGACGCCCTTGTGCAGCGACACCAGCACGACGTCGGCCTCGGCGGCCAGGGCCGCCACGTCCGCGGCCATCCGCTCCAGGGACTCGGGGTCGGCGAAGGTGTAGACGGCGGGCGGCCCGCCGGGGCTGGCGTGGTCGAGTTCGTAGTGGGTGAGCACCTTGACGTACGCGCAGCCCGGTTTGCGGCTGGTCGCCCACGACTCGCGGGGACCGACGCAGTTGTAGCTCAGCACGCCGACGCGCAGCCCGTCGCGCTCCACGACGGCGGGGCGGCGGGCCTGGTCGAGGGTCGGTCCGGCGCCGGCGGTGGCCAGCCCGGCCTCGGCCGCGTACGTGATCGTGTCGGCCACGCCCTGGTCGCCGGCGTCGTAGACGTGGTTGCCCGCGAGCGTCACCACGTGGAAGCCGGCGTCGGCGACCGCGCGGAGCGCGGCGGGGTCGGCGGGCGGCGCGGGGACGTCGGTGCTGACCTGGGCGGCGGACGTGCTGTGCGGCACCTCCACGTGGCCGATCACCACGCCGCCCCGGCCCAGCGTCTCCCGGGTGGGGTCGAAGAAGGACGCGGGATCGGGCTCGTCGACGACCAGGTCGCCGACGGCCATCACCGTGAGGCTCACGACGTGCTCTCCTCTACAGGGGTCTTTCCGGCCTGGCCGGAGAAGCGCGACAGGAAGGCGCGCAGGCGGGGCGAGGCGGGGTCGTCGAAGATCTCCTCGGGGGTGCCGGTCGCGGCCACCCGGCCCTCCTCCATGAAGACGCAGCGATCGGCCACCTCGCGGGCGAAGCTCATCTCGTGCGTCACGATGATCATGGTCATGCCGCCGCGGGCCAGGTCGAGCACCACGCTCAGCACCTCGTCCACCAGCTCGGGGTCCAGGGCGCTGGTGGGCTCGTCGAACAGCATGATCCGCGGATTGGTGGCCAGGGCCCTGGCGATGGCGACGCGCTGCTGCTGGCCGCCGGAGAGCATCCGGGGGTGGGCGTCCGCCTTGCCGGCCAGCCCCACCCGTTCCAGCAGCCGCAGCGCCTCCTCGCGCGCCTCCGCCGGCGAGCGGCCGTGCACCGCGACCTGCGCCTCGACCACGTTGCGCAGCACGCTCCAGTGCGCGAACAGGTTGAACTGCTGGAAGACCATGCCCATGCGGCCGCGCTGGGCGGCCACCCGGCGGTCCGGCAGGGGACGCAGGTGGCCCCGCTGCAGTTCGTAGCCGAGCAGCTCCCCGTCGAGGTACATGGCCCCGCCGTCGATGCTCTCCAGCTGGTGGACGCAGCGGACCAGGGTGGACTTGCCCGATCCGGACGGGCCGATGACGGTGACCACCTCGCCCTCGTGCACGTCCAGGTCCACGCCGTCGAGGGCCTGGTGGTCACCGAACCGCTTGCGCACGCCACGGACGCGCAGGACGGGCGTGCCGCTCACCGCTGCCCCCTTCCGAAGTGCCGCTCCAGGCGCCGCTGGCCGAGCGACAGCACGGTGACCACCGCCAGGTACCAGGCGCAGGCCACGATCAGCAGCGGCACGATCTCGTAGGTCCTGTTGTAGATCACCTGCACCGCGTACAGCAGGTCGGCCATCGCGATCACGCTGACCAGGGAGGTGCCCTTGAGCAGGCTGATGAACTGGCTGCCGGTGGGCGGGACGATCACCCGCATCGCCTGCGGGAGCACGACCTTGACGAAGCTCTGCCCGGCGGTGAAGCCCATCGCGCGGGCCGCGTCGCGCTGCCCGCCGTCCACGGCCAGGATGCCGGCCCTGACGATCTCGGCCATGTACGCGGCCTCGTGCAGGGTGAGCCCGATGACGGCGGCGGTCAGCGAGCTGATCACGGAGTTGGTCGGCCACGAGACGAAGGTCGGGCCGAACGGCACGCCCAGCGAGACGCGCGGCAGCAGGTAGCCGAGGTTGAACCAGAAGATGAGCTGGACCAGGGGCGGGACGCCGCGGAAGACCGCGATGTAAACGCCGCAGGCCCAGGCCATCGGCGCGAAGCCGCTCAGCCTGCCCGCCGCGAGGAGCACCCCGAGCGCGCTGCCCAGCACCATCCCGATGACGGTGAGCAGCAGCGACATGCCGAGGCCGCGCAGGATGTTCGGGTCGAACAGGTATCTGCCGGCCACCGGCCATTCGAACCGCGGGTTGGTGAGGAGGAACCAGGCGAACTGCGCGGCGAGCACGAGCAGCAGGGCTCCGGCGGCCCAGCGCAGCGGGCGGACGCGGGGGCGGGCCGAGGCGACGTCCACGACGTGGGGCGGGGCGCTCACGGCGTCGCCGCGGTGTTCATCCTGGGCTCCTCCACCGCCACGTTCTGGAGCCCGTACTTGTCCATGATCTTCTTGTACTCGCCGCTGGCGAAGATCTCCTTGAACGCGTCGAGCATGACCGGGCCGAGACCGCCGGACTTGGGCACGAGCATGGCCAGCTGGTCGACGCCGGCGCCCTGCTCGTCGGTCTGCGTGACGTAGGTGAAGGCGTCCTTCTCCTTGCCCAGCACGTCGAGGGCCGCGCTCTCGGTCATGCCGGCCGCGTCGGCGCGGCCGGACTTGGCGGCGAGGATGGTGCCGTTCGTGTCGGCCAGGCCGACGAAGTCGATGCCCGCCTTCCCCTGCTTGGCGCACCACTCGGTGAGGCGCTTGACCTGGTCCTCCACGATGCTGCCCGCGGTGCCGGCGACGCGCTTGCCGCACAGGTCGGCCGAGCTCTTGACGGCCGCGGAGCCGGCCTTGGGGATCAGGTAGGAGGTGCGGGTGACCATCCACACGATCGCGTCGAACTGCTTCTCGCGCTCGGCGGTGTCCTTGACCGGCCCGTTGAAGGCGTCGTACCGGGAGGCGAGCATGCCGGACAGCGCCGCGGGCAGGCCGTTGACGATCGAGATCTCGGTGCGGACTCCGAGCGCCTTGCCGAGGGCGTCCTGCAGCTCCTTGTCGATGCCGGTGACGGTCTTGCCGTCGTTGCCGACGATCCGGTAGGGCGGGTGGGAATCCCCGGCAAATCGGATGACGCCCGTTTCCTTGATGCCGTCCGGCAGGGCGTCGTACAGAGCCGTCGCGCCGGCCGGCCGCTGGCTTCCTCCGGTGTCTCCGCCGCACGCCGCGGCGCCGGCGAGAGTCGAAACCGCCACACCCGCGAGAATGGTCCTGGGGAATCTCATGGTGGTCCTTCCGCGACCGACTAACGATGCAGTTGTTCTTGCGGTCGTTGAGGCAAGTGTCACACCTTAGGGTGCACACCTGTCAAGGGCCGGTGGTGCGGCGCAGACGCGGGGGGCGGCGGTCAGGTGAGCGTGAGGGTGGAGCCGGTGCGGTGGTGGGCGACCAGCCCGGCCAGCGCCGGCTCGAACTCCGCGACGATCTGCTTGACCCGGAACTCGGCGAGCGGCCCGAGGGTGTCGTAGATCTCCACGAACAGGTCCCTGGCCGCGGCGCGCGGCCAGTCGGCGGGCAGCAGCTCCGCAGGCAGGTCGGGGTCGTGGTTGGGGAAGGTCCGCCAGGTGTCCATGATCCCCGAGCGCGCGACCAGCGCCTCGGACGCGCCGACCGTGCCCCTGCGGACGCGGTCCAGGAGCGGCGCGTACCGGGTCACGAACTCCTCGTAGGTACGCCGGAGCCGGTCGAAGTCCCAGGCCTCCTGCGGGGCGCGCATGCCCGGAAGGTCCAGGGCCTCGGCGCGGAAGACCGTGGCCATGGGGACCTCGAGCTCGGTGAGCACCGCCGCCGCGCTGCCGGCGTCGGCCGTGGGCGAGACCCAGAGCCCGTCGTAGAGCGGGGCGAAGCCGAGCCAGCGCAGCCGCGCGCGCAGCGCGTGACGCAGGTCGCGCTGCTCCTCGGAGACGGAGAACGCCGCCATCACCCAGGTGCGGTCCCACGCGCCGCGCTCCAGGCCGAAGGACATGATCCGCTGCCTGCCCTCCAGCATCACCGCGGCGGCGCGGTCCGTCAGCCGGTAGGAGGTGCGCCGCCCGGTCTTCGACGACTCCAGCAGGTTCCGTTTGGTCAGGCGGCTGAGCGCGGCCCGCGCCGCGACGGCGGAGACCCCGAACTCCTCGGTCAGCCGCACCAGGGCCGCGGACGGCAGCCGCTCGGGGCGGCTGATCCAGTAGTCGCCGAGTAGCGTGGTGATCAGGTGCTGCGGGGGCGCGCCCACCTGGAAGCGCGGAAAGTCGACGTCCCCTGCCTCGGACAGCTCACGGTCATTCACCAGACGAGTATATTGACCACAGTTGAGGAAGTGTTCGTCACCGCACTGTCATAGTTCTGCGCTGAGCCGACCACCTGGACCGGTGACTCACGCGTGTCCTGCACACCCTCCCAGATGGCCAGGAGGCGATCAGAGGGTTGACATTGATGACAGAAAGCTGAACGATCGTTGCCCATATCGAGCTTTTGGACGAGATCGAGGCGTTCGGCAAGCGGCTGAACCGCTCCCTGAACGGCTGGAGCGTTCGAGCCGCAGGGGCGGCCGCCGCCGCGGCGGCTCCGGTGTTCACCGCGGCGGCACGGCCGTCGTGCCTCGCGATCAGGGGTAGAGCGTGTAGGTCTTGGTGTTGTTGCACACGATCGTGCCGGGGAGGCAGCGCTTGGCCCTGATCGTGATCCGGTCGAGGTTGGTGCGGGTCGTGGACCACTTGAAGCTCTTGTGGCCCTTCTTCCGGCCGGCCTCCTTGTACCCGCCGTAGATCTCGTCGCCGTTCTTCTTCTTGAACGAGACCTCGACCACGGCCGTCCAGGTGTCGCTCTTGGTGTCCGTCACGCTGCCACGCGCCTCACCGTAGCCGTTGGTGCAGAGCTGGAGGACGTAACTGACGAAGCCGTCCTTCGTGTTGAGCTTGCTCCACTTCTCCTTGCAGCCGGCCGAGGAGACGCTCCACGAGCCGGTGGTGGTGGCGGCCGTGGCGGCGGTGGCCGGCGCCAGTACGGCGAAGACGGCAGAGACCCCGACGACGGTGGCGAGCGCCTTCGAGGATGAGAACTTCCGCATGATTCGATCCTTGTCAGTCAACGGGAACGTCGCGGCGCTCCGGCCGTGACCGGAGCGCCGCGAAGAACGCTAAAGACCGGCGGTATACCGCGGGTATGTCCGCGCCCAGTGGCGGTGAGCGCCGTACGCCGATCCGAGCCCGTCCGAGGTGAGGATCCCCGGTCCAACGGAGCCCGCAGGACAACTTCTGGTTGTGGATTGCCGGTGTGTCGATTGTTGGACAGCCACGTCTGATCTCGGGTCGAATGCTCGGGTTCGCGGCCGGCCTACAACCGAGGGCGTGGTTTCCGGTGGGATCCTTCGTGCACCTCCACGTGCACACCGAATACAGCATGCTCGACGGCGCCGCCAAGGTCGGCCCGCTGATGGCGGAGGTGGCGCGGCAGGGCATGCCGGCCGTGGCGATGAGCGACCACGGCAACGTGTACGGGGCGTACGAGTTCCACCAGACGGCGCGCAAGGCGGGGATCAAGCCGATCATCGGCATCGAGGCGTACGTCGCCCCCGCCTCCAGGCGCCATCGCAAGCCGGTGTACTACAGCGACGACCTCTCGTTGCGCCGCTCCGACGACGGCACCGGCGCGGGCGGGGACGTCTCCGGGCGTGGCCTGTACACGCACATGACGATGTGGGCGGCCGGCGAGCAGGGGCTGCGCAATCTCTTCCGGCTGCAGTCCCGGGCGTGGCTCGAAGGCCATGTCCAGAAATATCCGCGCATGGATGATGAATTGCTCGCCGAGCACCACCAGGGCATCATCGCCACCACCGGCTGCCCGTCCGGCGAGGTGCAGACCAGGCTCCGCCTCGGCCAGTACGACGAGGCCGTCGCGGCCGCCGCCCGCTACCGCGACATCTTCGGCCCGGGCAACTACTTCCTGGAGCTGATGGACCACGGCCTGGCCATCGAGCGCCGGGTCCGCGACGACCTGCTCAGGCTGGCCAAGGAGCTCGACCTGCCGCCGCTGGCCACCAACGACTCCCACTACGTGACGAAGAGCCAGGCCCAGGCCCACGACGCGTTGCTGTGCGTCGGCACCGGCAAACGGCTGGCCGACGCCGACCGCTTCCGGTTCGGCGGCAGCGGCTACTACGTCAAGTCCGCCGCGGAGATGCGCGCGTCGTGGGACGCCGAGGTGCCGGGCGCCTGCGACAACACCCTGCTGGTCGCCGAGCGGGTCGGCGACTACGGGGCGGTGTTCGCGCACCGCGACCTGACGCCGCGCTTCCCCGTACCGGAAGGGGAGAGCGAGTCGAGCTGGCTGCGGAAGGAGACCCTGGAAGGGGCCCGCCGCCGCTACGGCGGCCGGCCGGCGCAGGAGGTGCTGGACCGCATCGACTACGAGCTGTCGGTGATCGACATGATGGGCTTCCCCGGCTACTTCCTGGTGGTCGCCGACATCTGCCGGTACGCCCGCGAGCAGGGCATCGGCCTCGGGCCGGGCCGCGGCTCGGCGACGGGGTCGATCGTCGCCTACTGCACCGGCATCACCCAGCTCGACCCGATCGAGCACCAGCTCATCTTCGAACGCTTCCTCAACCCCGAGCGCATCTCCATGCCGGACGTCGACCTCGACTTCGACGACCGCCGCCGGGACGAGATGATCGACTACGTCACCCGCAGGTACGGCGACGACCGGGTCTGCCAGATCGTCACGTTCGGCACCATCAAGGCCAAGGCCGCCGTCAAGGACTCCTGCCGGGTGCTCGGCCTGCCGTACGCGCTGGGCGACCGCATCACCAAGGCCTTTCCAGCGGCGGACGGAGGCAAGGAGATCCCGCTGGCCGCCATCCACGACACCGGCCATCCCCGCCACGGCGAGGCCACCGAGCTGCGCCAGATGTACGAGCAGGACCCGGACGTCAAGACGGTGATCGACACCGCCACCGGCATCGAGGGCCTCACCCGGGGCACCGGCATCCACGCCGCCGGCGTGATCCTGTCCCGCGAGCCGCTCATCGACGTGATCCCCCTGGCCAAGCCCAAGGCGGACGGACCCGTCATCACCGGCTTCCCCTTCACCCAGGCCGAGGACATGGGCCTGCTGAAGATGGACTTCCTCGGCCTGCGCAACCTCACCGTCATCGGCGACGCCGTCGCGAACGTCCGCGCCAACAAGGGCATCGCCATCGACGTCCTGGAGATCCCGCTCGACGACGCGGCGACGTACGAGCTGCTGGCGCGCGGCGACACGCTCGGCGTCTTCCAGCTGGACAGCGGCGGCATGCGGGTGCTGCTGAAGCTGATGCGGCCGACCACGTTCACCGACATCGCCGCGGTGAACGCGCTGTACCGGCCCGGCCCGATGGAGATGAACGCGCACACCAACTACGCGCTGCGCAAGACCGGCAGGCAACCGGTCGAGCCGATCCACCCCGAGCTGGCGGAGGCGCTGGAGCCCATCCTCGGCGACACCTACCACCTGGTGGTCTTCCAGGAGCAGGTGATGGCCATCGCCCAGCAACTGGCCGGCTACTCCCTCGGCGCCGCCGACATGCTGCGAAGGGCCATGGGCAAGAAGAAGAAGGAGGTCCTGGACGCCGAATGGGACCGCTTCGCGGCGGGCATGCGCGGGCGCGGCTTCTCGGCGGAGGCCGTCAAGGCGGTCTGGGACGTCCTGGTCCCGTTCAGCGGCTACGGCTTCAACAAGTCGCACACCGCCGGGTACGGCCTGGTCTCCTACTGGACGGCCTACCTCAAGGCCAACCATCCGTGCGAGTACCTGGCCGCGCTGCTCACCTCCGTCGGCGACGACAAGGACAAGATGGCCGTCTACCTGTCGGACTGCCGGCGCCTGGGCATCAAGGTGCTGCCTCCCGACGTCAACGCCAGCCGGCTGGACTTCACCGCCGTCGGGTCGGAGATCCGCTTCGGCCTGGGCGCGGTGCGGAACGTGGGCGCGGGTGTCGTGGAGGCGATCGTCGCCACCCGCGAGGCCCGCGGCGCGTACACCGGCTTCAACGACTTCCTGGCCAAGGTGCCGGCGGTCGTCTGCAACAAGCGGGTGGTCGAGTCGCTGGCCAAGGCGGGCGCCTTCGACAGCCTGGGCCACCACAGGAAGGCCCTGGTCGCCGTGCACGAAACCGCCGTGGACGCGGTCATCGACGTCAAGCGGAACGAGGCGCACGGCCAGGACTCGCTGTTCGGCGAGCCCGGTCAGCGCGGCGCCTTCGCGGTCGCGATCCCTCAGGGCGAGTGGGACAAGGCCGTCCTGCTCGCCTTCGAACGCGAGATGCTCGGCCTCTACGTCTCCAGCCACCCGCTCGACGGCGCGGAAGGCGTCCTGTCCGCCCACCGCGACACCACCATCGCCGACCTGCTCGCCTCGGGACGTCAGGACGGCGCGACCCGGATCAGCGGCATCGTCTCCGGCCTGCAGCGCAAGGTCACCAAGCAGGGCAGCCCATGGGCGATCGTCACCCTCGAGGACCACGACGCCTCCGTGGAGTGCCTCGTCTTCCCCAAGACCTACGCCCTCTACGGCGAGGCGCTGGCCGAGGACCGCGTCATCTCCGTCCGCGGCCGGGTCAACGTCCGCGAGGAGACGATGAGCGTCTATGGGGAGGAGATCGCGATCCTGGACGTCTCCCAGGGGGACGCCCCTCCACCCGTGGTGCTCTCGGTCCAGGAGGCGCAGCTGAACCCGCGGGTCGTGCGGGAGCTGAAGCAGATCCTGCTCGCCCATCCCGGCCGGGCGCCCGTCCACGTCTGCCTGCACCGTCAGGGGGCCGGGAGCGTGCTGCTGAACCTCGTGCCCTTCCAGGTCACTCCGCGGCCCGCGTTCTACGGCGATCTCAAAGCGCTGCTCGGGGCCGGCGTGACAAGCGGCGGCGTGACAAGCGGCGGCGTGACCGGCTCCGGCGTGAACGGCGGCACGTGACCGGCTCCGGCGTGAGGGGGGCGCGTGAGCGGCGGTCCGGCGTCACGTGCCGATGAAACGCACCGTTTCCGTCATCTCCGCCCGGCCGGTGCGCAGGCGTACCGCGCCTTCCCGCTCGTACCCCACCGCGACGCCGCAGAGCAGGACGAGGTCCTCATCGGCGCCGGTGATCTCGCTGACGGTCCTGCGGAACATGGTCCACATCACCTGCGGGCAGCTGTGCACCCCTTCCGCCCGCAGCAGCAGCATGACGGTCTGCAGGTACATGCCCGCGTCCGCCCACTGCCCGGGGCCCATCGTCCGGTCCAGGTAGCAGAACAGGACGACGGGCGCTCCGAACGCCTCCGAGTTCAGCGCGGCGATCCTGACGGGCCGGTCGGGGGCGTCGCGCCGGATCCCCAGCGCCTGGTACCGCTGGGCGGCCGCGGCGGAGAAACGGTCCCGGTAAGGCGAGATCAGTTCGGCCGGATACATCGGATATTCCCGCTCATCACCCGGGTCTCCCGCCAGCGCCCTGGCCGTCGCCCGCCGTTTCAGCTCCGCCAGCGGCTCGCCGGTCACGACGTACAGGTGCCAGGGCTGGAGGTTCCCGCTCGACGGGGCCCGCGTCGCGGCGGCGAGCACCCGTTCGAGCACGTCCCTGGGGACCGGCTCGTCGCTGAACGCCCGCACCGCCCGGCGGCTGTCCACGGCTTCGTACACGTCCATGTCGGCTCGTTCTCCCCTTCGACGGCGATCACCTTTCCCCCGCCATCCTGCGCGATCAAGGGGTACGGACGACAGCGGGGCCCCTCACGGGCAGCACGCCGGGCCCCCTGCTTGGTCAGGGTGTCCTCGCCCTCCCGAGCCGATGATCGGCGCGGGTGCTCCGCCGGCCCGCCCGCCGGATACCGTTGGGAGCTGACGCCAGGAGCGGGTGTGGTGACGGAGGTCATGGTGCGTATCGGAGAGCTGGCCGAGAGATCGGGCGTCAGCGTCCGGTCCCTGCGCTACTACGAGGAACAGGGGCTGCTGGAGGCGCACCGGAGCGGCTCAGGGCAGCGCCACTATCGCGAGTCCGCGATCGACCGGGTGCGGCTGATCCGGATGTTGCACGCGGCCGGCCTGTCCAGCCGGACCATCGCCGAGCTGCTGCCCTACGTCGAGGCCAGGGCCACCACCCCGGAGTCGCGGGCCCGGCTGAGGGCCGAGCGTGATCGCATCGACGCCGAGATCACCGCGCTGACCCTAAGCCGTGACCGCCTCGACGCGCTCATCCTGACCTCCGCGCATCCGGCCAGCGGCTGTACGTGGATCGCCGAGCCCTCCGCGAAGGCGGGCGCCGGCGCGGCGATGTGATCACGCCAGCCGCCGCTTCAAGGGTGTGATCACGCCGGCCGGCGCGCTCCAAGGCGTCCGCGTGAGCGTGGGCGGACCTGGAGAAGAACGTTCCGGCCACATCGTCTCAGCCGGCGAACACCTTCTCGGCCAGCTCCCGGATGACGCGCGCGACCTCGGCGGGCCGCTTGAGGTCGGCCCCGTGGTCGGCTCCCGGCAGCACCACCCGCTCGGCGTGCGGCAGCACGCGCTGGAGCGCGTCCAGCCGCTCGGCCAGGTGCGCCGGGCTGTGCTCGCCGCCGAGCAGGACCGTCGGGAGCTTGATCGTGGCGTAGGCGTCGAGGCGCACCCCGAGCCGGTCCAGCGCCTCCAGGTCGTCGAGCTGCCTGGGGATGAGGCGGCGGTAGCGCGGGATGAGAGCGGTGATCGCGCCGGCGAGCCTCGCCTGCGGGTCCGGCAGTTCCACGGTGTCACGCATGAAGATCGCCAACCCCTTGCCCGGGCTGCCCGACGCCACCGCCGCGCGGGCCCGCCGCAGCACCTCGCCGCCCTCTCCCGACAGCGGCGGCCCGATCACCGCGGGCGGCTCGAAGATCACGGCGCCGGCGAACGACGCCGGTGAGGCCGCCAACGCCTCCAGCGCGACCACCCCGCCGGAGGAGTGACCGTAGAGCACCACCGGCTCTCCGGCCGAGCGGGCGAGCCGCAGCACCTCTTCGGCCTCCAGCTCCACCCGCACGGGCGCGCCGCGATCCGGCCGGTACTGCAGGCGGTCCAGGCGCAGCACCCGGTAGCGGGAGGCGAGGATCGCGGCCACCTTCCCGCATCGCCTCCCGTCGGACAGGCCTGGATGGACCAGCACGATCGGCCGCCCCCGCCCCTCGTCGTAGGTCCGCATCACGCCTCCCGCTTAGCATTGCTAAGGACTGACCTTAGCAATGCTAAGCTGCCCGCATGCCCACGGACAAGAGGCCAGGCCTGACCAAGCGGGTGCTGATCGACACCGCGCTCCGCCTGCTGGACGAGGTGGGGCTGGAGGGGCTCACGGTGCGCCGGCTGGCCGCGGAGCTCGGCGTGCGCTCCCCCGCGCTGTACTGGCACATCCGTACCAAACAGGAGCTTCTCGACGGGATGGCCGACGCGATCTGCCGCGCTCCGGGGATGGGCCCGCCCCGCGACGACGAGACCTGGCAGGACTGGCTCCTGCGCCGCGCCCGGGCCTACCGCGCCGCGCTGCTGGCCCGGCGAGACGGCGCGCGCGTGGTCGCCCACGCGCGCTCGCTGAGCCACGAGACCGTGGTCCTGTTCGAGCGGGAGCTGGCGGCCATGGTCGAGCGGGGCTTCACCCCGGCGCTGGCGCTGCACACCATCGCGGCCCTGACCTCCTACGTGAACGGATTTGTGCTGCGGGAGCAGGCGGCGGCCGCGCCGGAGTCCCTCGACGGGGCTCCGGCCGCGCCGCAGTCCGTGGACGAGGCGCCGGCCGTGCTGGCGGCCGCCGTGCGCGAGGGCGGCGGGACGATCGGCGGCGAGGCCTTCGAACACGGCCTGCGGGTGTTCATCGCCGGCACGTCGGCCGTGCTGTCCCAGGAGCGGGACGGACCGGCCACCGCGAGCGCCGCCCGATGAGCCCGGCCCATCATCGAGGCCGGGCTCAGGGCCGGGGCGCCGCTACTTGATCGTGGCCAGGTCCAGGACGTACATCTCGTTCCCGACCTTGTAGGCCAGCAGCCGGTCGGAGCCGCTGTCGGGCATCGCCATGCCCCCCGTCGCGTCCGGACGCATGCCGAGATCGGCGGTTCTGCCGGTGACGGCGTCGTAGAGCGCCACGAAGAGCTGGTCTCCCGGTCCCAGCAACGAGGTCTGGAAGAAGCGCTCCAGGCCGGCTTCGCTGCTCTCCTGGAAGTCCTTGGGCAGGTCGCGCTCATGGGAGCCGTCCCGATCGCGGACAAACCCCCGCAACACGGTACGGGACCGCACCGTCTTCGGGCACGGGCGATCACCGCACGTGATCTTCTTGCCGGAGGAGTCACGGTTGTCGACCTTGACGGTCTTGTACCGTACGTCGATCCCCCAGCACCGTTCGACGCCGCACCTGACCTCCTCCCCCGCCTTGACCGCGGCCTCGTTCCGCTCGCCGGTCTCGACGTTGAGCACCTCACGGAAGATCGCCTTCCCGCGGTGAACGCCCACCCACGGCCAGCTCAGGATGTGGTGCCGCTCGGCGCCTTGCACCGGCCGCGGCGAACCTCCGCTCAGGGGAACCCGGTACACGCCGCCCTTCTCGTAGGCGAACACCACGTCCGAGCCCGTCACCGCCAGCTCGCGGATGTGCCCTTCCTTCATGACGTTCCCGAGAGGCACGTCGGTCACCCGCCGGGGCCGGCCCCCGGCCACCGGCACCGTCCAGATCCGGGCGACCCGCGGGCCGCCCTTCTCCTTGTACGACGCCCACCAGACGATGTGGCCACCACCGGCGGCGACGCCGTCCGCGAAGATCGCCGAGCCCTTCGTCGGGGGGATCTCGGCGATTCGCCTGGGCCGGCCGGTACCCAGGTCGTAGCTCCACAGGTACTGGCGCTTCCCGTCACCGACGCCCGTCATGACCAGCAGCGTGCGATCGTCGAGGAGCAACTGCGGATAGTACGCGCGGCCGTCGGGCAGCCTGGCCGGGATCTTGTGCACGGCCTGCGGCCACACCTTCCAGACCGGCGGCGGCACCTTCCTCACCGGCGGCCCGGCCTCCCCGGTCGCGCTCACCGCGGGATGCGGCTCGCCCGCCACGCCCAGACCGTTCACCACCACGCCGACCCCGCCCGCCACCAGGACCACGGCCGCGGCCGCGGTCACCGCGGTGCTCCTGGCCCGCCGCCGGCGATGGCGCGTCTTGACCGTCGCCAGCAGCCCGTCCGGCGCCTGCGGCGCGCCGTGCGCCGCTCCGGACAGGACCCGGCTCAGCTTCTCTTCAAGATCGGTCATCGCATGCTCCCGTGGGTCTCCATCGAGGACAAGAGGGAGGAACGCAGCTTGTCCAGGCCACGGAAGGCCTGGCTGCGCACGGTTCCGGTGGAGATGCCGAGCACCTTGGCGATCTCGGCGTCGCTGAGCTGCTCGTAATAGCGCAGCACCAGCACGGCCCGCTGCCTGCGCGGCAGGGCGGCCAGTTCCCGCCACAGGCCCTGCTCCTCCTCGGAGGGAAAGACCTCGCGATGAACCCGGTCCGGCGGCGCCCCGGTGAGATGTTCACGCCGGCGCCGCCGCCAGACGCTGATGTGCAACCGCGCCATCGTGGTCCGGACGTAGCTGTGCGGGCTGTCCTTGCGCCTCACCCTCGGCCAGGCGCCGCACAGCCGGATCAGAGCCTCCTGGACCAGGTCGGCGGCGTCATGCGGGTTTCCGGTCAGGACGTATCCGTAGCGGAGCAGCGCTTCGGTCTGCTCTGCGACGAAGTCGTCGAAGCCGGGCTCGTCGTCCACTTGTCGTCCCTTCAGTCGTCACGTCCCAGACGGCCGAAGGGGCGAAGACGTTGCATCGTCCGGCGGACGATCTCCCGGAATCTCGCGGGACGCACCCCGGAGATCGTCCGGCGGCCCCGGCGAACCGCAGGCCCGCCGGACGAGGCGACCCCGGCAGTCCAGCGGCAACGCCTCCACCGCGGCGTCCTCGGCCGCATGCGGGCGGGCCTGAGCTACGACTCCGTGGACGCCTCCTCGGCTGCGCCGGCCTGGATGCCGTCGAGGAGCCAGGTGAGGCCGATGGTGAAGCTGGTTTGCCAGTCGCCGTCCTTCGCGAGCGGGCCGTGGGTGGCGAGGGCGGGATAGCGGTCCTGGTCGGCGCGGAAGTGCTCCCGGGCGGCTTGTCGCGCGCCCTGCTCCCGGGCTGTCCAGGTCGCCTGCATGAGCGCGGAACCGATGACGTAGTTGGACAATCCGTACGCCGCGGCGGTCAGGTGCGGTTCGGTGACGCCGGCCGCCAAGAGGGTGCCGTACAGGAACTCGCTGCGGGCGAGCACGTTGGGGCCCAGCATCGGACGGCCGAGCAGCGCCGCCGACCAGGGATGCGCCAGCAGGACGGCGTGCCATCCGCTGATCAGCGCGGTGATGTCGGCACGCCAGTCGCCGCCTTCGCCCGGGATCTGCACCGCTGCGAAGATCGCGTCCAAGGCGAGGTCGAGGACGTCGTCCTTGGTCTTCACGTGCCAGTAGAGGGTCGTGGAGCCGGTGCCGAGGCGCTCGGCGAGCCGTCGCATGGTCAGCCGGTCGGCGCCCTCCTCGTCCAGGAGGGCGATGGCCTCGGCCACGATCCGGTCGCGGCTGAGCGGCGGCGCCGCACGCGCCTCCCGCGCGGGCGCTCGCAACCACACGTCTCCGGCCGACCCTGAACGTCTCCCCGCCAATTCGTCCTCCTCGTCGTCGCCCCGCCCAGTCTAGTATGGTGATCGAGCACCGGATCAATGGTCCAGTCGATAGAACAACGGTCCAGACGAGGAGCGCTGTGGCGGGACATGTCGAGGTCGACCGGCTCACCTACGTGCTGCCGGACGGGCGCCTGCTGCTGCACGAGGTCTCGTTCCGCATCGGCGACGGCGTCAAGGCCGGGCTGGTGGGGCCGAACGGCGCGGGCAAGACGACCCTGCTGCGGCTGATCGCCGGGGATCTGCGACCGGACGACGGCCGCGTGGCCTGCTCCGGCGGGCTGGGAGTGATGCGGCAGTTCATCGGCAGCGTACGGGACGACCGGACCCTGCACGATCTGCTGCTGTCCGTCGCCCCCGGCCCGGTCCGCGCCGCCGCCGCGCACCTCCGACGGGCGGAGTCGGCGCTCGCCGCACACGACGACGAGGCGAGGCAACTGGCCTACGCGCAGGCGATCAGCGACTACGCCGACGCCGGCGGCTACGACATGGAGGTGGTGTGGGACACCTGCGCGACAGCCGCCCTGGGCCTGCCGTACGACGCGGCCAGGCAACGACCGGTCGGCACCCTGTCAGGCGGCGAGCAGAAGCGCGTCGTCCTGGAGGCCCTGCTGCGCGGACCTGACCAGGTCCTCCTGCTGGACGAACCGGACAACTACCTCGACGTGCCCGCCAAGCAATGGCTGGAAGAGCAGCTGAGCGCCACCTCCAAGACCGTGCTGCTCGTCTCCCACGACCGGCAACTGCTGGCCGACGCCACCGACCGCATCGTGACCGTCGAAGCCCGCGGCGCCTGGGTCCACGGCGCCGGCTTCGCCACCTACGCCCAGGGCCGCCAGAACCGCATCGACCGGCTGGAGGAACTCCGCCGCCGCTGGAACGAGGAACACGCCAAGCTCAGACGCCTGGTGCAGACCCTCCGGCAGACGGCGGCCGGCAACGACGCCCTCTCCTCCGCCTACCGCGCCGCCCGTACCCGGCTGGCACGCTTCGAGGAGGCGGGCCCGCCGGAACGCCCGCCCCGACGGCAGAACGTCCGGATGCGGCTGCGCGGCGGCCGCACCGGCAAACGCGCCGTCATCTGCCGAGCACTCGGCCTCACCGGCCTGATGCGGCCGTTCGACACCGAGATCTGGTACGGCGAACGCGTGGGCGTCCTCGGCTCCAACGGCTCGGGCAAATCCCACTTCCTCCGGCTGCTGGCCGAAGCGGCGGACGGCGCGCTCCCCTCCGTCCCGCACACCGGTTCCGTCCGGCTGGGCGCCCGGGTCGCCCCCGGCCACTTCGTGCAGACCCACACCAGACCCGACCTGCACGGCCACACCCCCGCCGAACTGGTGACGACCGGCCACGCCCGCACCCTGAACGAAGCCATGGCCGCGCTCGCCCGCTACGAACTCGCCCCAGCCGCTCAGCAGCGGTTCGAGACCCTGTCCGGCGGGCAGCAGGCGCGGCTGCAGATCCTGCTGCTGGAACTGTCGGGCGCCACGCTGCTGCTGCTCGACGAACCCACCGACAACCTCGACCTGGCCAGCGCCGAAGCCCTGCAACAGGGCCTCACGTCCTTCGCCGGCACCGTGCTGGCCGTCACCCACGATCGCTGGTTCGCCGCCGACTTCGACCGCTTCCTCATCTTCGGCGCCGACGGAACCGTCTACGAGAGCGACGAACCGGTCTGGGACGAAGCCCGCGTCGAACGGGCCCGCTGAACACGCCCGGATCGAGACACCGCGGCGTACGGGTCAGGCGGTGCGGCGGGAGCGCGCCACCACCAGCCCGCCGAGCACCATGGCGACCAGCCCGACCGCCAGCGCCACGTAACCCCCGACGATCCCGTAACCCGTGCCGGGACCCCCGTCCGCGGCCGCCACGACCAGCCCGCCGACGCCCGCCCCGGCCAGCCCCGCCACCAACGCCGCGACGGCACCCCTCCTCCCGCCGTCACCGGCCCGGCGGGCGGAACGGGCCAGAGCCAGCCCGCCGATCACGACGCCGGCCAGCCCCACCAGCGCACCCACCACGGACCACAACCGCCCGGCGGTCAGGGCGTAGGCCCCGACGGGCTCCGCCGGCGCATGAGCCGCCACCTGCCCGGCGACCCCCGCCATCCCGGACAGGTCGGCCACAGCGGACAGCAGCAGAACACGGACAGACATGATGATCCTCTCAGGAGAACGACAGGCGCCCACGACCAGCACGGCCACGACCCCGCCGACGGGCGCCGGCAGACCGGCGAGGGCCGCACACCACCGATCGTCGCGCCGCCGACGCCACCGCGCCTCCACCGGCCGACGGCGGCCTCTACGCAGTTCCACGTAGACGACCCACCCCTCGCTACACCCCCCGTCGTACGCCCGTCACGCCTCCGGACGCAGGATGCCCACCTGCGGGAAACCGTAGGATCGACGCATGAAAGACCGCGCCGTCACGTGGCGCCTGCCGGTGCCGGCGCAGGAGACCCTGCTCGCGCTCTTCATCACCGTGATGCAGGTCCAGGGCACGATCGTGCGCAACAGCGGCGAACAGATCGAGCGCCCCCTCACCGACCTCGGCAACCTCGGCTACCTCCTGCTGATCGCGAGCGGAGCGGTCATCGCCGTCCGCCGCCGCTGGCCGGTGCCGGTCTTCGCCGTCACCGCACTCGTCAGCCTGGCGTACTACACCCTCGGCTTCCCGGACGGCCCGGGCTGGCTCGGGCTCTTCGTCGCCCTCTACACCGTCGCCGCCTACGGTGACGGACGCCGCTCCCTCGTCATCGCCGGCGCCGGCACCCTCATCCTCGCCGCCGCCTGGCTGACCGCCGCGGCCGACATCGAGCCACGCGCCGCCATCGGCTGGGTCTACTTCCGCATCGGCGCCTCCGTCATGAGCGCGGCCCTGGGCGAATCCATCCGCTCCCGGCACGTCATCGCGGCCGAAGCACAGCGACGCGCCGAACTCGCCGAACGCACGCGCGAGGAGGAGGCACGAGCACGCGTCGACGCCGAACGGCTGCGCATCGCCCGCGAGGTCCACGACACCGTCGCCCACGCCATAGCGATCATCAACGTCCAGTCCGGCGTCACCGCACACGTCCTCGGCAAACGCCCGGACCTGGCCCGCGAAGCACTCCGCGCCATCGAACAGACCAGCTCCCGCGCCCTGCGGGAGATGCGCGCCATCCTCGGCGTCCTCCGCGACGACGACACCGGCGACGACGACCCGCGCGCGCCGTACCCCAGACTGGAACAGATCGACGAACTGGCCACCAAAGCCCGCGAGGCCGGACTCGACTGCACCATCGACATCACCCCACCCCCGGCGCCGCTGCCCAGCACGGTCAGCAACGCCGCCTACCGCATCGTGCAGGAATCCATCACCAACGTGGTCCGCCACGCCGGCCCCACCCGCGTCACCGTGACCCTGAACCCCGGCGCCGACGCCGTCGAGATCAGCATCACCGACGAGGGCCGCACCACCCCGGCCCCGCAACCCGGCACCACACCCTCCGGCCGCGGCATCCTCGGCATGCGCGAACGCTGCCGGCTCCTGGGCGGCGAACTCGACGCCGGACCGCTGCCGGACGGCGGATTCCAGGTCAGAGCACGACTCCCCCTCACCGGGAGCCACCGATGACCGGCTCTCCGATCAAGGTGCTGCTCGCCGACGACGAAGGCCTCGTACGCTCAGGATTCAAGGTCCTGCTCGACCTCGAGGACGACATCACCGTCGTGGGAGAGGCCGTCAACGGCGCCCAAGCCGTCGAACTGGCCCGCGCCACCCGCCCCGACCTCGTCCTCATGGACATCCGCATGCCCAAGCTGGACGGCATCCAGGCCACCGCCCAGATCGCCGCCATTCCCGGGCTGGAGCAGGTCCGGGTCCTCATCCTCACCACCTACGACACCGACGAGTACGTCTTCGACGCCCTGCAGGCCGGCGCCAGCGGATTCCTCCTCAAGGACGCAGGGCCGGCCGAACTCCTGCACGCCGTCAGAGTGATCGCCGCCGGAGAAGCACTGCTCGCCCCCCGGATCACCCGGCGCCTCATCAGCCAGTTCGCCACCCAGCGCAGAATCGCCCAAGCGGCACAGCACCAGCTCGCCGTGCTCACCGAACGCGAACGCGAAGTACTCGCCCTCGTCGGCCACGGACTCAGCAACCAGGAGATCGGCGCCGAACTGTTCCTCAGCCCGGCCACCGCCCGCACGCACGTCAGCCGCGCCATGGCCAAACTGGGCGCACGCGACCGCGCCCAGCTCGTCGTCATCGCCTACCGGACCGGACTCGTCACCCCCGCACCCTAGAGGGCACCGGTCTGCGCAGAGCCGCCAACGTCCTGAGGGGATCGTCCAGCAAACGGGCGAAGGCGAGCTCCGCGGCCCCCGCGAGCGTCGTGTCGTCGCCCAGAGCCGTCACCGCCAGCCGCACCGGCTCCCGCGACACCGGCAGCACATGCGCATCGATCCGCGCCCGCACACACGCCGCCACCCCGGGATACACATCACGCAACATGCCCCCGAACACCACCAGCGCCGGGTTGAACAGGTTGATGAGATTCACCACCCCGACACCCAGCCAGTCACCCACCCGGTCCACGGCGTCCCGCGCCCGATCGTCACCCGCCCCGGCGAGACCGACGACGGCCCGGATGCCCTCCCGGCCCACCAGCTCACCGGACCGCCCCGCGTACTCCAGCAACGCCTCCTCCCCCACCTCCGCCTCCAGGCACCCACGCGAGCCGCACAGACAGGGCCGCCCGTCGAACGGATTCACCAGCATGTGCCCGAGCTCGCAGCCGTAGCCGCCGTCACCGTCCAGCAGCTCACCGCCGACGATGATCCCCCCGCCCACTCCGACGTCCCCGTGCAGGTAGATCAGATCGCCGACGCCGGAACCCACTCCGCGTACGTGCTCCGCGATCGCCCCCAGATGCGCCTCGTTGCCCACCTCGACCGCGAGCCCCAGGCCGAGCCCGGCCGCCAGCTCCGCGCCGAACGCCTGATCCACCCACCCCAGCTGCGGCCCGTACCGGACCATGCCGTCGGCCCGCCTGATCATCCCGCAGTACGACGCCCCCACACCCACGCACAACGCGTCAGGACCGGCCCCGGCCACCAGTTCCCGGCCGAACGCGGCCAGCACACCGACGACGTCCCCCAGATCCACGCCGGCGCGGGCCCGCACCGCCTCACGCCGCTCCAGCACCCGGCCGCCCAACCCGACCCGCGCCGCCACCAGCCGATCCACCGCGACGTCGAACGCGAGCCCGTACAGCGTGCCCTGCTCGGGCATCACCACGATGGACGGCCGGCCCGCCTGCCCCCGCCCGACCGGCACACCCTCCCGGACCAGCCCGGCCGCCGCCAGCTCGGCGGTCAGGTCCATGATGGTGCTGCGGTTGAGCCCCGTCGAACGGCCGAGCGCGGCCCTCGACACCATGCCGTCGCGATGGACGCGCCGCAGCACCTCGCTCAGGTTCCGCTGCCGCACCTGCTCCTGCGTCCGCGCGCCCGCCGACGATGCCGTCACCTCCGTCAGCTTAGAACCAATCCGAGGTGCGGTCTCGATGAGGAAAGTTATGGTTTTGAGCTGTTGAGAAGGATCTGCCACAACCAGACGCCTTTACGTTGTAGATTTCTATTAAGCGGCGTTTGTCCAGTTCAGGCAGGGGCAGGTCCGCTGAGCGGCGGTGCGCCGCACCCACGGGGAGGGGGACCCCATGCCACTCGTCAACGTGAAGGTCATCGAGGGCGTGTTCAGCGACGCGCAGAAGGCCGAGATGGTGGAGAAGCTGACCGACGCGATGGTCGCCGTCGAGGGCGAGAACCTGCGCTCCCTCACTCTGGTCATCGTCGAGGAGGTCAAGAGCGGCGACTGGGGCATCGGGGGCCGGCCGATGACGGCCGCGGACGTCAAGGCGCTGATCGCGGGCGAACGATCCGGATGACCTACGCGGACAACTGGGGGTGCCGGTCGTCGCCGGAGGTCCTCTCCTGGCCCGCCGACGCGGAGGGCCTGTTCGACGGTCCGCGGACGACGGCGTAGACGAACAGGACGCCCATGACCACGACGCCGGCCCACATGGCCTGCTGCCAGCCGTCCACGAACGATTGCCGGGCGGCCTCGGCCAGCGCCCGCGCGTGGGGCCCGGCGGTGCCCGCGACCTCGACGGCGTTGGCGACGCCCTGGCGGGCGATGTCCGCCACGCCCTGGGGGATGCCGGTCAGCCGGTCGTCGACGGCGGCGCGGTAGCCGTTCGCCAGGAGCGCCCCGAGCAGGGCGACGCCGAGCGCGGTGCCGAACTCGCGGGTGATGTCGTTGAGCGCGGAGGCGACCCCCTGCTTCTCCCTCGGCAGGGAACCGGTGATGGCCTCGGTGGAGGGAGTCATCGACAGCCCCATGCCGATGCCCATGGCGAGCATGCCGGGCAGGATGGACAGGTAGCCGCCCTCGACCGAGACGATGCCGGCCATGAGGGCCAGTCCGGCGCCGAACAGGGCGACCCCCGCCGCCATGGTGGCGCGGGCGCCGACACGCGCGGCCAGGTGGGGCGCCAGGCCGGAGGTCAGCATCATCAGCACGGCCATGGGCATCATCGCCAGCGTGGACAGCAGCCCCGACCAGCCGAGCACGGCCTGCAGGAACGGGAAGAGGACCACGAAGACGCCCGCCTGGACGCCGAAGACCACCAGCAGGGTGAGGGAGCCGCCGCTCAGGCCGCGCTCGCGGAAGAGACGTACGTCCAGGAGGGCCACGTCCGCGCGGCGCAGTTCCCAGGCCACGAAGAAGATCAGCGCCGCCAGACCGGCGACGAGGGCGGCCAGGGTGACCGGGTCGCTCCAGCCGCGCTCCGGGCCTTCCTGGAGTACGAAGATGAGGCCCACCACGGCGACGACGGAGGCCAGCGCGCCGACGGTGTCGAAGGGGTGCCCCGGGTGCTCGCGGGAGTCGGGCACGGATCGCATCATGCCGAGCGAGACGACGACGAGGACGACCGGCAGCAGGAACAGCCACCGCCAGTGCGCCACGTCCACGAGCAGGGCGGACAGGAACATGCCGATGATGCCGCCGCCTCCGGCGACGCCGGTCCACACGCCGATCGCCTTGCCGCGCCGCTCGGCGGGGAACGTCGAGGTGATGACGGCGAGGGTGATCGGCATGATCATCGCGGCGCCCGCCCCGCTGAGCACGCGAGCGGCGATCATGACTCCGGCGGACGGGGCCAGGCCCGCCAGCACGCCGGCGACCCCGAAGACGATCAGACCGATGATCAGCATGGGCTTGCGGCCCAGCCGGTCGCCGATCGCGCCGAGCGGAAGCAGCAGGGCGGCCAGGGTGAGGGTGTAGACGTTGATGATCCACAGGATGGTGGTCTGGGACGCGCCGAACTCGACGGCCATGTCCGGCTGGGCGACGTTCAGGCCGGTCACCGAGGCGATGACCGCCATCAACGCGACACAGACGGCGATCAGGACCGTGCGCAGCTGACGCGCGTCCGGCGCTCCCCCGTCGTTCTCCCCCGGTAGGGGTTGGTCGGTGCTCATGAAGTCCTCTCGGAAAGGGCGGTTCGGAAGGCGAGGGCCCAGCGGATCGGGGCCGTCTGCGGAAGACGGTAACCCCGGCTTGCGGCACGGGCATAGGATGTTGCCTATGAAGCAAGAAGATGAAGATCTGGACAGCCTCGTGCGCAAACGCATCCGCGCCCTGCGGGTCGCGCAGGGCTGGTCGCTGGAGGAGCTGGCCAACCGGGCCAGGCTCAGCCAGTCCTCACTGAGCCGCATCGAGAACGGCCGGCGCCGCCTCGCGCTGGATCAGCTCGTCACCCTCGCCCGCGCCCTGGACACCTCCCTCGACCAGCTGGTCGAGACGGCCACCGACGACGTGGTCACCAGCCCGATGATCGACGGCGCCCACGGTCAGATGCGCTGGCCGATCAAGGCCGATCCCGGCATGACCGTGATGCGCCAGCGCATCACCGACCCGCCGCCCGACAATCCGGCCCGCATGCGCGCCCATCCGGGCCGCGAATGGCTCGTCGTCCTGTCCGGCACGGCCGTCCTCATGCTGGGCCACCGCCGCTTCCGGCTGGAGGCGAACCAGGCCGCCGAGTTCCCGACGATGATGCCGCACGCCCTCGGCGCCGAGCGCGGCCCGTGCGAGGTCCTGGGCATCTTCGACCGCGACGCGCGCCGCGGCCACCAGCGCGACGACGACGACTCCGGCACCTCGGACTGACGACACGGCTTGCGCGTCCGGCAAAGGCGGCGGTCATCGTCTTGCGTAAACCGAAAGGAATCATGCTTTACGCGCATGGCCTCCGTACTGTGGCGTCATGACGCACACGCATTCGCACCCCACCCACGACCACGGCGGCCACAGCCAGGAGGAGATCCTCGACCTGGACGCGGACATCCTCGCCGAGCACCTCGCCGCCATCACCGGGTGGCTGCCCCTGACCACCGATCCACGTCACATCGTGGACGTGGGCTGCGGCACAGGAGCAGGCACCTTCGCCCTGCTCGACCGCTTCCCCGAAGCGCGCCTCACCGCCGTCGACACCTCGGCCGAGCACCTGCGGCGCCTGCGCGAGAAGGCGTGCGCCCGCAAGGTGGACGACCGCCTGGACATCGTGCGGGCCGACCTCGACGACCCCGACTGGCCGGAGCTCGGCACACCCGATCTGGTCTGGGCGTCGGCCTCGATGCACCACATGGCCGACCCCGCCCGTGTCCTGCGCCGGGTCCACGACCTGCTCGCGCCCGGCGGCCTGTTCGCCGTCGTCGAACTGGCCCGCTTCCCCCGCTTCCTGCCCGCCGACGCCCCAGAAGAGCGGCCCGGCCTGGAGGAGCGCTGTCACGCCGCGGCCGAACACGTCCACTCCGGGCGTCTGCCCCACCGCGGCGCCGACTGGGGGCCGATGCTGACCGCCGCCGGGTTCGCCCTCGACGGCGAACGCACCGTCACGGTGCACCTCGACGGCTCCGGCGACGAGGCGATCGGCCGCTACGCGCTCAGCGCGCTGCGCCGGATTCGCGGCGCCGCCGCACAGGCGCTTCCTGCCGACGACCTCGCCGCGCTCGACGGGCTGCTCGACACCGGCGGCCCGCACAGCATCCTGCGCCGTGACGACTTCGCGCTCCGCACCGAACGCACCGTCTGGGCCGCCCGCCGAGTCCTGCGGAGCGCTCCGTGAGCGGGGTGCCCGCCGCCCACTACGCCTGGCGAGAGCGCCGCTGGGAGGAGATCGCCGGCACGCACGGAAAGGCCAAGGTCGTCGCCAACGGGAAGATCGTCGGCCGTGACGGCCACACCCTCCCCGGCGTCCCCGGCGTGTGGAGCACCGACGAAGCCGGGGCCCTGACCGTGACGGCCGCAGCCGCGGACGGCGTGCGGATCGACGGCAGGACGGTCGACGGCACGGCCGAAGTGCCCGCCGACGCCAGGCTGCAGTTCCCCGGCGGGCGTGTCGGGTTCGCCGGGGGTGGTGACGGCGCGTACGGCATGGTGGTCCTGGATCAGGCGGCCGTCGAACGCTCCGGCCTGCGCGGCGTCGACGCCTACCCGTACGACCCGGCGTGGGTGTTCGAAGGCCGTTACCGCCAGGCGGCCCCGGGCCGGCGCATCGAGGTGGAACGGCTGACCTCGCCGCGCAGCACCGAGGCCATCCCGTCCCCGGTCGACCTGGTCGTGACCATCGGCGGCACCGAGTACGCGCTGGCCGTCCTCGAAGACTTCCCCGGCCAGCGCCTGGTGGTCTTCACCGACGAGACCAACGGCGCCGGCACGCCCGCGATCGGCCGCTGGCTCGTGCTGCCGCTCCTGCCGCCGGGCAGCACGCTGAGCGTCGACTTCAACCAGGCGACGCTCTCGCATCACCACTTCAATCCGTCCGTCTTCGTCTGCCCCCTCTCACCTCCCGGCAACCACCTGCCGATGCGCGTGGCGGCGGGCGAGCGCGCGCTCGTCCACGACACGCCCGGCCACCAGCAGAAGGAGACCTCATCTTGAGCCACCATCTGAAGGAGCAGGCCATCGGCTACCTGCGCAGCCTGGAGAAGGCCGACTGGGTCAGCGCCCGGAGCAGGTGCGCCGGGACGGCCACCGTCTGGCACAACGACGGCACCGCCGAGCAGGGCATCGAGGAGAACATCCGGCACATGGCGGCACAGGCGGACGCCATCGAGTCGATGCGCTACGACGTCATCCGCCAGTTCGCCCAGCCGGGCGAGGTCCTCCAGCAGCACGTGGTGCACGTGGCCATGCGGAACGGCATGCGCGGCGAGGTGCACGCCGCGGTGTACTTCCGCTTCGACGACGCCGGGCTGATCACCCGCATCGAGGAGTACGCCGGCTTCGTCCCGGCCGGCGGGGACAGCAGCGGGGACGACGGCGGGGACGACGGCGGCGCCTGAGCGGCATCAGCCGGCCACGGAGGACCGGGCCCCCAGCAGGGCGAGCGCGCGCCGCTCCCCCACATCTCGTGAGCACGTGACTGGAGACCAGGACGGTGCGCCTCTCGTCGGCGAGCGCGCACGCCGGCGCCGTTGAACCGGGGAAGGCGGTCACGGTGCCGGGCGGGGCGGTGGAGCTCAGCTGGTCGACGGCGGTGATCCGGCTGTAGGTCATGGTCAGGTCACGTACCTCGATGCCGGTCACCCGGCCGCCTGCCGGATGGCGGCGACTAGCCGGTCGGCGTCCGGCACCGAGAGGACGATCTCGTCGAACTCGCCGCCTGAGCGCGCGCGATCCAGGATCAGGTGCACGCCGGGCTGGTCGCGGGTGGCCGCCACCAGCTGGCGAGGGCCGCCGAACAGCCCCCAGACGCCGATCTTGGCGTGCCCCGACACCGCGAGACCCTTTCTCGCGCCGCGGGCGACGCTCAGGGGCCGGGGGGTGACGAGCGCCTGCCGTACCGCGTGCGCGGGAACGACGTGCCGGGACCGGCCGGCGAACATCCGCTCCCACGGGCCGAACTCGATGGCGATCAGACTGTCGTTGATCATGACCGTGGCCATGGCTGTCATCCTTTCCTCAGCGGGAGGAGGACCGTCGCCAGCAGACGGGGCGTCCGCTGCCCTCCCGGTTCGTTCGCCAGCAGGGGGCGCACCAGCTCGGCGAAGCCCTGCGCGAAGCGCAGGAACTCCTCCTCGTCCAGGTGCAGCACCAGCTGCTGGTAGCCGGCTCCGTCGGCCGCCAGATCGACGTGCTCTCCGGCCAGGTAGCGCGAGAACTCCGACAGCAGGGTGGAGACGAACGCGGTGAAGTAACGCGCGTGCTCCTCCCTCGACGCGGCGGCCAGCGCCTGGGGGCTCGGGGTCAGCCCTTCTTCGGGCAGCGCGTAGACGCGCTCCTTCGCACCGCCGACCTTCCGCTCCTCCACCACGACCAGCAGCCCGGCCTTGGCCAGGGTGGAGATCTGCCGGTAGAGCGTGGCCTGCGGCACGTCGGGCAGCAGGCCCGCCAGGTCCGACGCCGTACGGCGGGCGCCCGCCGTGGCGGACAGGATCCGGATGCGCACGGGGTGAAGCGCCAGCTCCGCCCACTGCTCGATGGAAAAACTCACATATCGAACGTTATCATTCTCGATAATGAGAAGGCAACCGAGCGAGCGATGGCCGGTTCAGGCGCGGGTGCATGGGAAACTTGCTGAGGTGACCGCACGACGTATCGCCTACCAGGGTGAGCCCGGCTCCAACTCCCACATGGTGTGCAAGCGCCACTACCCCGACTGGCACGCGGTGCCGTGCGCGTCCTTCGAGGACGTGTTCGCCGTGGTGGAGAGCGGGCGGGCCGAGCTGGCGATGATCCCGATCGACAACTCGATCGCCGGCCGGGTCGCCGACATCCACCACTTCCTGCCGACCTCGGACCTGCACATCATCGGCGAGCACTTCCTGCGCATCCAGTTCCACCTGATGGCGCCGCCGGGCGCGACCCTGGACACGATCAAGGCCGTGCACAGCCACGTCCACGCCCTCGGCCAGTGCCGCCGGATCATCCGCGAGCACGACCTGGTGCCCGTGATCGCCGGCGACACCGCCGGGGCCGCGCGGGAGGTGGCCGAGGCGGACGACCCGACCCAGGCGGCGATCGCGCCGCCGCTCGCGGCGGAGATCTACGGCCTGCGCACCCTGGCCCGCGACGTCGAGGACGAGGAGCACAACACCACCCGGTTCGTGGTGCTCAGCAGGGACTTCGTCCAGGCCCCTCGCGGGCACGGCCCGGTGGTCACCTCGTTCGTCTTCAACGTCCGCAACCTGCCGGCCGCGCTCTACAAGGCGCTCGGCGGGTTCGCGACCAACGGCATCAACATGACCAAGCTGGAGAGCTACATGGTGGGCGGCCACTTCACCGCCACCCAGTTCCTCGCCGAGGTGGACGGGCACCCGGACGATCCCGGGCTGAAGAACGCGCTGGAGGAGCTGGCCTTCTTCACCACGGACGTGAAGATCCTCGGCGTCTATCCGGCCGATCCGTCCCGCACCGGCTGATCCTCCGGGGATTCCGGGCGAACGCCGGGTGCCCGGCGCGGCGCCGACGGCGAAGGGAAAACCCCGGGCCGCGGGCTGACAGGGGTGGCGTCCAGGCGGGAAGAATGCCTCCGTGGCCGATCGCGGTCACGTGTCTGCGCGATCTTCGGGAGCCCGACCGTGAACCTGGAACATGTACTGCTCACCCGCGACGCCGACTTCGTGACGATCACGATGAACCGGCCGCAGCGGCGCAACGCCCTGTCGCTGGCCCACCTGCGGGAGCTGATCGAGGCGTTCGGCGCCGCCGGCGACAGCGACGCCTCAGGGATCATCCTGGCGGGGGCGGGCCCGGTCTTCAGCGCCGGCCACGACTTCGCCGACGTCGCCGAGGCCGACCTGGACGGAGTGAGCGCCATCCTGGACACCTGTCTCCAGCTCATGGAGCTGATCGAGTCGGTGCCGCAGCCCGTCGTGGCGCGGGTGCACGGCCTGGCCACCGCGGCGGGCTGCCAGCTGGTCGCCACCTGCGATCTCGCCGTCGCCGCCGACTCGGCCGGGTTCGCCGCGCCCGGCGGCAAGGGGGGCTGGTTCTGCCACACCCCCATGGTCGCCATCGCGCGCGACATCGGCCGCAAGCGGGCGGCCGAGATGGCGTACACCGGCGACACCATCACCGCCGCGCAGGCCCTCGACTGGGGGCTGGTCAACCGGGTCGTGCCCGCCGCGGAGCTCGACGACGCCGTCGCCGACCTGCTCGGGCGGGCCACCAGGGGCAGCCGCGCCTCGAAGGCGCTCGGCAAGCGCACCCTGCACCAGCAGCTGCCGCTGCCGCGGGCGGACGCGTACCGGCTGGCCACCAAGGTCATGGCCGAGTCGTCGCAGTCCGCCGCGGCGCGCGAGGGCATGGCGGCGTTCCTGGGCAAGCGCCCGCCCAAGTGGACCGACTGACGCACGCGACCGCCGGGCCGGCGCGGCCGGCACGCGGACGGCGCGAACTCGTTCCGGCGGGCGGCGTCAGCGCCAGCCGAGCGCGGGGGCGACGTGGGTCAGGACCGAGGAGAGCAGGTGGGCGTTGTAGTCCACGCCGAGCTGGCTGGGCACCGTCAGCAGCAGCGTGTCGGCCGCGGCGATCGCCTCGTCGGCGGCCAGCTCCTTGACCAGCACGTCGGGCTCGGCGGCGTACGTACGCCCGAAGACGGCCCTGGTGGTGGCGTCGATGAAGCCGACCTGGTCCGTGCTGGCACGCTCGTGCCCGAAGTACGCGCGGTCGGTCTCGTTGACGATCGGCATGATCGAGCGGCTCACCGACACGCGCGGCTCGTCCTCGTGGCCGGCCTCCTTCCACGCCTCCCGGTAGGCCGCGATCTGCTCGGCCTGCTGCACGTGGAACGGCTTGCCGTTCTCGTCGTCCTTGAGCGTGGAACTCATCAGGTGCATGCCCAGCCCGGCGGCCCACTTCGCGGTGGCGTTCGAGCTGGAACCCCACCAGATGCGCCGGCGCAGCCCCTCCGAGTGGGGTTCGAGGCGCAGCAGCCCGGGCGGGTTGGGGAACATCGGCCGCGGGTTCGGCTGGGCGAAGCCCTCGCCGTCGAGCACCTTGAGGAAGACCTCCGCGTGCTTGCGCGCCATGTCCGCCTCGGTCTCCCCCTCCGCGGGCTCGTAGCCGAAGTAGCGCCAGCCGTCGATCACCTGCTCGGGTGATCCGCGGCTGATGCCGAGCTGCAGCCGCCCGCCCGCGATGAGGTCAGCCGCGCCGGCGTCCTCGGCCATGTAGAGGGGGTTCTCGTAGCGCATGTCGATGACGCCGGTGCCGATCTCGATCCTGCTGGTCCGCGCGCCGACGGCGGCGAGCAGCGGGAACGGGCTCGCCAGCTGCTGGGCGAAGTGGTGCACGCGGAAGTAGGCGCCGTCGGCCCCGAGCTCCTCGGCCGCGACCGCGAGCTCGATCGACTGCAACAGGGTGTCGGACGCGCTGCGGGCCTTCGAGTACGGCGACGACGACCAATGCCCGAAGCTCAGGAAACCGATCTTCTTCATAGAGAGTTGAACCTTCCTCGCGTCAAGGACATTCCGCGAGGTCCATCGTCTCCGACTGCCGGACCCGGCGCGACGACGTCACGGCGACCAGCGGCGTCGTCACGGCTTCCAGCAGAGCAGGGGGTCGGGGTGGCCGGTGAAGCCGAGGCTCCGGTAGAGCGGTTCGGCCTCGCGTGAGGCGGTGAGGTCGACGCGTACGGCGTCGCGTTCCCTGAACCAGTCGAGCAGGCCGAGCATGATCGCCCGCCCGTGCCCGCGCCGCCGGTGCGACGGGTCGGTGACCATGCCGATGACGTGGCCGATCCGGCCGTTACGTGAGTGGGGGCCGGGGAACCACTGCTCGATCGTGCCGATGCCGCAGGCGGCCAGGCCGGGCCCGCCGTCCACGACCAGGATCCGGCACTCGGGTTCGGCCAGTTTCCGCTCGAACACCCCGGCGAGCGTGTCGCGCCAGTCGTCACCGGCGTTCGCGGGATTGAAGAAGTCGCCGCCGAGGTCGTCGAAGAGCAGGGCCCGGAGGCGAACAAGTTCCGGGATGTCGTGTTCTGTTGCGGTTCGTGGCATGACGTACAGGCTGTTGTAATGAGCTTGTGCAGCTCAACCCTTACGGCGCGGACGTGGTGAACTTCGCCGCCGAACTGGCGAACCGGCCACCGGCGAGCGCCGCCGAACTGGCCGCTCGCTGCCGCGCGGCCGGTCTGGTGCTGGAACGTCCTGTCGAAGCGGCGGATCTCGACCGGACCCTCGACGTCATCGCCGCCTGGACGAAGGTCGTCGACGCCGCCGACGAGCACGAGCGGGCCGGGCTGGTCAACGAGATGCTGGCCCGGTCGGCCGCCTATCCGCGGCTGACCGACCACGCGCACGGCTGGCACCTGCACTACCGCGACCACTCCCAGCCGCTCGGCGCGGCGCTGTTCGCGCTGATCGCCGTGGGCACGGCGCTGCACCTCACCGGCCGGGGCATGGACCGGCTCGGGCGGTGCGCCGCCGACGGCTGCGCGGCGATCTTCGCGGACACCTCGCGCACCGCGCGGCAGCGGTACTGCTCCCACCCCTGCGCCAACCGGGACGCGGTACGCCGCCACCGCGCCCGCCGCTCCGCGTCGACCACCTGACCGGCCGGCTGCCCGCAGCACCGGCTCATGCGGGCCGGCCTGGCGGGGCCGCAGCGCCGGCTCACGCGCGGGCCGTGGCGTCGGCCGATGCGGACGGGACGGCTCAGGCCACCGCGGGCCGGCGGCGGTAGCGGCCGGGTGGTACGCCGAACTGCCGTTTGAAGGCGTTGCCGAAGGCGAACTCCGACGCGTAGCCCATCCGCTCGGCCACCTCCGCCACCGACGCGTCCGAGTCGCGCAGCAGGCGGGCCCCGTTCATCAGCCGCCACCAGGTCAGGTAGGTCAGCGGCGGCTGCCCGACCAGCGCCGCGAAGCGGCGGGCGAAGCCGGCCCGCGACATGCCCGCGCGGACGCCGAGCTCCTCGACCGTCCAGTGGCGGGCCGGGTCGCGGTGGACGGCGTCGAGCGCGCGGCCGATCCCGGGGTCGGCCAGCGCGGCGGCCCAGCCGGACAGCGTGCACGGCTCGTCCTGGGTCTCGAAGTAGGCCCGCAGCACGTACAGCTGCAACATCTCCAGCAGCGACGACACCACCACGTCGGCGCCGGAACGGGGGTTGTCGATCTCGGCGGCCAGCAACTCGACGGCGGCCCGCAGCCCGGAATGGCTGCCGAGCGTCGCGGGCAGGTGGATCACGCCGGGCAGCGAGCTCAGGATGGGGTGGGTCCGGTCGGGGTCGAGCCGGTAGCCGCCGGCCAGGACGACCGTCTCGGGCCCGGCGCCGTCCGTCCCGGCCGAGCCGTACAGCTCGTGATGGGCCCCGCAGTCCGCTTCGGCCAGCGTTCTGGCAGGATCGTCGGTCAGCCCGAACGAGTCGCTGTGCGGCAGGAACACCACGTCGCCGACGCTCAGCGGAACGGGCTCGCCGTCCGGCGGGACGAACCAGCAGGATCCGCGTAGCACCAGCATGAAACTCGCGGACCCGTCTGCCGTGCGGAACCACGTCCCCCAGGGCGCCCGCCAGGAGAAGCGGGTGGAGGTGGGCCGCCCGCCCCGCATGAAGGCCACCACGTCGCTGAGCACATCCATACGGGGAGTCTAACCACAGAGACGATCGCGTATGAAAGTTGGACAGCAGCGCATTCAGTATCTCAGCACTTCTCCGTACGGTGGTTTCCGCACAGCCGAATGAGGAGTATTGACATGCTGAGAATAGGCATCATCCTGGGCAGCACCCGTCCCGGCCGCAACGGCGAGGCGGTGGCGCGCTGGGTCCACGAGCTGGCCGTCAAGCGCGGCGACGCCGAGTACGAGATCGTCGATCTGAAGGACTTCGACCTGGGCAACCTGGACGAGCCCGAGCACCCCGCCACGGGCAACTACCAGTACGAGCGCACCAAGCGCTGGTCGGCCAAGGTGGCGTCGCTGGACGCGTTCGTCATCGTGACGCCGGAGTACAACAACTCCTACCCCGGAGCGCTCAAGAACGCGCTCGACTTCCTGTACTCGGAGTGGACCAACAAGGCGGCCGGGTTCGTCGGCTACGGCGTGGACGGCGCGCCCCGGGCGATCTCGCACCTGCGGCACGTCCTCGGCCTGCTCAGCGTGGCCACCGTGTCGAACCAGGTCGGGCTGTCGATCCACACCGACTTCGCGGACGGCTTCCAGCCCGCCGCCGCCCACGAGGACCGGCTGAACGTGGTCCTCGACCAGGTCCTGTCCTGGGGCTCGGCCCTGCGCCCGCTCAGGGCGGCCTGAGCCGCGGGCACCGGCGGATCCGGCGGCCGGGCCCAGCCCCGGCCGCCGTGAGCGGACCTGGGCGGGGGCCGGGTCCAGGCGGATTGGACCTGGGCCGGGGTCGGTCCAGGCGGGCGAAACCTGGACCGGCTCTGGTCCGGCCGGGCGCGGACCTGCGCCGGGGTCAGGTCCAGCTGGGCAGGACCTGGGCCACGTAGCGGGCGCCGAATCCACCGGTGGGCAGGATCCCGGCGATCGCGTCCAGGTCGGCGGGGCCGAGGGTGAGCTCGGCGGCGCCGGCGTTCTCCTCCATCCGCCGCGGGCTGCGGGTGCCGGGGATCGGCACGATGTCCTCACCCTGCGCCAGGACCCAGGCCAGGGCGAGCTGGGCGACGGTCGCGCCCTTCGACGCGGCCAGCTCGCTCAGCCGCTCCACGGCCGCCAGGTTCTGCTCGAAGTTGCCCGGCTGCCAGCGGGGGTCGGTGTTGCGCATGTCAGTGGCGTCGTAGGAGCCGGCGGGCTTGGCCGTGCCGGTGATGAAACCGCGGCCCAGCGGCGAGTAGGCGACGAACCCGATCCCCAGCTCGCGCAGCACCGGGAACAGCTCCTCGACCTCCCGCTCGAACAGGGAGTACTCGGTCTGCAGGACGGAGACCGGCTGGACGGCGTGCGCCCTGCGGATCGTCTGGGGACCGGCCTCCGACAGGCCGAAGTACTTCACCTTGCCCGCCTCGATCAGCTCCTTGACGGAGCCCGCGACGTCCTCGATCGGCACGTCGGGGTCGACCCGGTGCTGGTAGAGCACGTCGATGTGGTCGACGCCCAGGTAGCGCAGGCTGTTGTCGGTGACCTCGCGGATGTGCTCGGGGCGGCTGTCGAGCCCGAAGCCGATCCGCGCGGGGTCGGACAGGTCGAAGCCGAACTTCGTGGCCAGGACGACCTCGTCGCGGAAGTCCTTGACCGCCTTGCCGACCAGGGTCTCGTTGGAGCCGGTGCCGAGGCCGTACAGCTCGGCGGTGTCGAAGAAGGTGACGCCCAGGTCGTACGCGCGCCGGATGGCCGCGATGCCGGCCTGCTCGTCACCGGGGCCGTAGGCCATCGTCAGGCCCATGGATCCGTAGCCGATCGCCGAGACGGCCAGACCCTGACGGCCGAGAGTGCGCTGTCGCATGCTGAGTTCCTCCAGAGCAAACCAAACGGTTCGGTATGGACTTCTCCACCCTACTCCCCTTCGCCCGGCGTCCGTCCCTGGCACCCGGCGGCGATAAGATCGTTCCGCCGGGCAGGCCCGGCTTTCCGGCGCGGTGGAGCAAGGGCCAGATGAGCGACGAACCGATACGACGACTTCGCGCCGCCGCCCGGCGGACCCGTGAGCTGGCCGGGCAGCGGGCGGGCACCGGCCTCGGCCACGAGGACGCCGACGACGACGTCGGCACGATCGGCACGGACGGCGCCGTCGGCTTCGACCCGTTCCCCCTGCTCGGAGCCCTCCAGCGGCACGGCGTCCGCGCCGTGGTGATCGGGCAGGTGGCCGGCATCATGCACGGATCCGCCGAGCTGACCGGCGACCTCGATCTGCTCTGGGACGGTGTCCCCGAGCACGCCCCGGCCCTGGCGGCCGCCTTCGCCTCCGTCGGCGCGCGGCTGAGCGACGAGCGGGGCGAGCCCGTGGCGACCCGGCCGGAGTCCTTCCTCAGGCCCAAGGTGCAGTTCACCGCGACCGGAGCCGGCGGCGACTGCTGCACCCCGGACCTCCCGTGGGGCGGGCTGCGCGTGCGGGAGGTCCTCGACCGCGCGGTCACCGCGGCCGGGCCGGACGGCCTGGAGGTCGGTTACGCCGGTCTCGACGACCTGATCCTGATGCGCCGCGCCCTCGGCCGGCCGAAGGACCTGCGCCGGGCGGCGGAGCTCGAGTCCCTGCGCTCCGGGCGCTGACGCGCCGGATCACTAAGGTTGGGGCATGGCCAGAACCGACTCCACCCGCGACCGCGTCGTCACCGCCGCGCGAGCGGAGTTCGCCCAGTTCGGGATCGCCGGCGCCCGGGTGGACCGGATCGCCAAGGCCGCCCGTACCAGCAAGGAACGCGTCTACGCCTACTTCCGCAACAAGGAGGCCCTGTACGCGCACGTGGCCTCGGCCGAGCTGGCGGCGGCGGCCGACGCGATCCACCTGGATCCGGCCGACCTGCCCTCCTACGCCGGCCAGCTGTTCGACTACTTCACCGCCAACCCCGGCCGGCACCGGTTCATCGCCTGGGGCCGCCTCGAACTGCCTCCCGCCGATCGCTCCCCCGCCGAGCCGGACGCCTACCGCGACGCCCTCGCCGTCAAGGTGGACCGGATCCGGCGCGCGCAGCAGGACGGCCTCCTCGACGCCTCCTGGGCCCCGGCCGACATCATGGCCCTGGTCTGCCAGATCGCCGAGACCTGGAGCGACCAGGTCGTCATCGCCGCCCTCGCCGACCCCTCCCCGGCCGCCCGCCGCGCCGCCGTCGTCCGCGCCGTCACCGCCCTCTTCCCACCCTCCGGCCCCACCACCTGAGCACCCGGGCCGGCGTCGATCGCGTCGCCGAGCGGACGTCGGTCGCATCACCGGACGTCGCGTCACCGGACGGGCGTTGGTCGCGCCGCCGGGCCGCCGTAGGGTGGAGAGGTGACCGTCGTGCCCGCTCATCGCAGGTCCGCGGCCCTGGCCCCGTTCGTGGCGGCACTGAGCTCCTACGACCTCGGCCCGGGCGGCGTCCATCGCGGGCTGCCCTCCACCACGATCTCGATCACGATCCCCGAGGCCGACTCCCTGGAGATCGGCTGGCTCGGGCGGCAGGGCTCGGCGCAACGGTTCCAGGCCGTGGTCGCCGGGCTGCACCTCGACCCGGCCGAGCTGACGCAGCGGGGCGGCACGCGCGGCGTGTGGCTGACGCTCAGCCCGCCGGCCGCGGCCATGCTGCTGGGGGTCCCGGCGTCGGCGCTGTCCGGGCAGCTCGCCGAGCTCGCCGACGTGGCCCCGGCGATGGCGGACCTGCCGGAGCGGCTGGCGGGCTGCCGGTCCTGGCCGCGGCGCCGGGCCCTGGTCGAAGAGGCCCTGCTCGCCGGGCTGGACCGGCACGAGAGCGACACCGGCGGCCGGGAGTTGCCGGCCACGCTGGCCGCGTTGTCGGGGACCGCCCGGGTGCAGGAGGCGGCCCGGCTGCTCGGGTGCTCCAGGCGGCACCTGAGCGGCACGGTCCGCTGCGCGCTGGGGGTGACGCCGAAGGAGTACCAGCGGCTGCTCCGGTTCGAGGCGGTGCGTGGCCAGCTCGTGGCCGCCGCCCGTGACGGGACGGCCGGCCTGGCGGATGTGGCCGCGGCGGCGGGCTTCGCCGACCAGGCGCATCTCACTCGCGAATGGCGGGCGATGGCCGGGTGCACGCCGGCCGAGTGGCTACGCACGGAGGGCCTGACCGGCCCCACCGCCTGAGAGGGTCATGCGCAAAAGACCCGAGCGATCCCGCTCCGAAGCGAGCGGTCATGCGCGGAAGACCCGGGCGGTCCCGCTCCGAGGCGGGCCTTCAGGTCCCGTTCCCAAATCTTCAATACGCCCGCTCGCGTCCGGCCGACGATGGACTCATGACTTCTGACATGCGGCTCTCTCCCCGTCTCATCGTGCCCGACCCCGAGCGCGCGTCGGCGTTCTACCAGGCCGCCCTCGGTGCCGAGCGGGTGTTCAGCGCTCCCCCGGGCGACGACGGCCGGCCCAGCATGATCGATCACCGCGTCGGCGGGGCGTCCTTCCAGGTCTCACCCGCCGTCTCCGCCTGGGGATGGCTGTCGCCCGACGATCTCGGCGGCTCAGCGGTCCTGCTGGAGGTCGAGGTCGAGGATCCGGACGCGGTCGGCGAACGCATGACCGCCCACGGCGCCGAGGTGCTCGTGCCGATCGAGAACCGGCCGTACGGCAAGCGTTCCGGCCGCGTCCGTGATCCGTTCGGCCATCTGTGGATCATCACGGGCGAGCTCCGCTGAGCCCGCTCGCCGGCCGCCACCGGCCGCGGGACACCGCGGCCGGTGGCGAGCCCGTCAGGCGGGTTGGAGCAGGACGGGCAGTTCGCGGTAGTCGTTGGCGATGAACGAGGGCTGCGGACGCAGCGCTCCCGCGGGCGTGGCCAGGCGCAGGCCGGGGAAGCGGTCGAAGAGGGCGGGCAGGGCGACGGCGGCCTCCAGCCGGGCCAGGGGCGCGCCGAGGCAGAAGTGGATGCCGTGGCCGAAGGCCAGGTGCTGGCGGTCGGCGCGGTCGATGTCGAACCGGCCGGGGTCGGGGTTGGCGAGCGGGTCGCGGCCGTGGGCGCCGAAGGCGATCAGGATGAGCTCGCCCTTGCCGATGGTCACACCGTCGCCGAGGTCGAGGTCGGCGGTGGCGTAGCGCAGCGGCAGGTGCATGAGCGGCGGGTTGTGGCGCAGGGTCTCCTCGATGACGTCGTCCCAGCGGCCGGGGGCGGCCTGGACGGCGGCGAGCTGGCCGGGGTGGGTGAGCATGGCGACGACGGCGTGGTCGATGAGGGAGACGGCGGTCTCGCTGCCGGCGCCGATCATGAGGATCAGGGTGCTGACGAGTTCGTCGGGGCTGAGCCGGTCGGCGCCGGTCTCGTGGGCGGCCAGCAGGATGCTGGTCAGGTCGGCGCCGGGGGTGGCGCGCTTGTGCTCGATCAGCCGGTGCATGGCCGCGTACATGCCGCGCTGCACGGCGGTCGCCTCATCGGCGGACAGGGTGGTGTCGAGGACGGCGTCGATCGTGCGCAGCATCTCGGGGCGCTGGCCGGCGGGCACGCCCATGAAGTCGCAGATGACCTGGGTGGGGACCCGGTAGCTGAAGCGGGAGCGCAGGTCGACCGGCCGGCCGGGTGGTTCGCGGTCGAGGTCGTCGAGCAGTCCGGTGACGACCGCCTCGACCGCGGGCCGCATCTCCTGGATGCGGCGGGGGGTGAACGCCTTGCCGACCAGGTCCTTCAGGCGTTTGTGGTCGTCGCCGTCGACGGTGAACATGCTGGTCACGTCCACCCAGGCGGTCAGCCAGCCGATGGCGTAGGGCCGGTAGTCGGGCCAGGAGGTGCGGGCGTTCTTGGAGACGTCGGGATGGGTCAGGAGCGTTCTGACCACCTCGCCGCGGCTCACCGACCAGGCGACGAGGTCTCCGGGCAGTCGGACGCGCACGGCGGGGCCGCCGGCGCGCAGGTGGTCGACCTGTTCAAACAGGTGACCGCCGGTGGTGTCGAGGGTCATCGGTTGGCTCATCGCGCGTACCTCCTGTGGGGGCGGTGGGGGCGGCGAAGGCATGGGCCGGCTGCGGCCGGAAGTGGACGGCGAGCCGGGCGGGACACTGGTGGAAGGGACCTGGGCGGTTGACGACCTCCGCGTCGGCGAGCTGGACGTCCCAGAGCCGGTCGAGCAGGGTCTCGATGGCGCTCTGGGCGATGATGGCGGCCTGGCTGTCGGCCGGGCACCGGTGCGGCCCGGCCGACCAGGCCAGATGGGAGCGGTTGTCGTAGCCGAGATCGGGCGGCAGCGCCGGGTCGGCGCCGGTGGCGGCGTGGCTGATCAGGATGGGCACGCCGGCCGGGATGGGCACGCCGTGCAGGGTGGTGGCCGTGCGGGCGTAGTGGACGGAGAAGTTCGCCATGGGCGAGCGCACCCACAGGACCTGTTCCAGGGCGCGGCGCACGGTGATCGCGCCGCCGGTCAGGTCGCCGGCGTAGTCGTCGTCCGACAGCAGCAGCCGCAGCCCGGAGGCGATCCACGCGGCGGTGGGGATGGTGCCGGCGCCGACCAGGACGACGAGCTGGTGCAGGATCTCCTCGTGCGAGAGCCGCGCCGGGTGGGCCAGCATCCAGGAGGTGCAGTCGCGGCCGGGGCTCCGGTTCTTCATCGCGATGATCTCGGCCAGGGCCTGCGCCAGATCGGCCGCGGCCTGCCCGGCCGCCGGGCCGGCGCTGATCATGCCCTGGCAGGCGGTGACCATGCGGCCGGTCAGCTCCGGCGGGCAGCCGAGCAGGTCGGTGAAGACGAGCAGCGGCAGCATGTCGGCGTACTGGCCCATCAGCTCGGCGTGGCCCTGCTGGGCGAAGCCGGCGATGAGGCGCAGCGCGTGGGCGCGGGTGAGGTCGTGCAGTCCGGGCTGGCTGACGCGGGCCAGGCAGTCGTCCATGGCCTGCCGGAGCCGGGCGTGGCGCTCTCCGTCGGCGTACAGCAGGCTGGGGCGGAAGGCCATCAGCGCCAGCACCGGGCTGTCCTGCGGGACCCGGCCGGCCGCCAGGTCCTCCCACAGCCGGCTGTCCTTGCTGTAGGTCTCGGTGTCGGTGAGCAGGTCGATGGCGGCGCGGTGGCCGGTGACGACCAGGGCGTGCACCCCTTCGGCGATCTCCGCCCACGCGACGGGACCGGCGGCCCGCAGCGCCTGGTAGACGTCCTGCGGGCGGGCGGCGAACTCCGGCCCGAACATCCGGGGCGGGGCCACCCGCGCGGCGGGCGGGGTCACGTACGAGGTCATGGGGTGTGCTCCAGGTGACGGGGACGGTAGAGGATGTGGCGGACGAGCGCGATCAGGCCGTGCTTGGCCGATCCGATCTCGCGGGCGTCGAGGCTCACCAGCGGCTGCTCGTCGTCCATGCTGAGGCTGTCGCGCAGGTGCGCGTCGCTGTAGCGGGGCGAGCCGGAGAAGTGGTTGACGGCCACGGTGTACGGCAGCCGCGCCTCTTCGAGCAGGTCGATCGCGTCGAAGCTGTCGGCGATGCGGCGGGTGTCGACCAGGACCAGCCCGCCCAGGGCGCCCTGCATGAGGGAGCGGACCATGCCGTGGAAGCGCGGCTGGCCGGGGGCGCCGAACAGGTAGAGGACGATCTCCTCGCTCAGGGTCAGCCGGCCGAAGTCCATCGCGACCGTGGTGGTGTCCTTTTCGGACAGCTCGTCGAGCTCGTCCACGAGCTCGCCCGCCCTGGTCATCCGCTCCTCGGTGGACAGCGGCCTGATCTCGGAGACGGTCCTGACGAACGTGGTCTTGCCGACGGCGAACGGGCCGAGCACCAGGACCTTGACGGACTGGGCCCGGGCCGGCACGTAGCGGTCAGAGCTTTTCAAGGGCCACCAGCACTTTCCGCAGCACCTCCGCGCTGTGCGGGGACGAGGCCGTCGGGACGAAGGGGGCGCGGGCCGACAGGTGGCCGCTGTCGAGCAGCCGGGAGACGATGACGCGCACGACGGGGCCCGGCAGGTGCAGGTGCGCGGCGACCTCCGAGACCGACAGCACTCCCGGCAGGCAGAGCTCCATCACCCGGCGCGGCTGGGCCGCCAGCCCGGTCACCGGCTGCCCGGCGTCGGCGAGCAGGAGCGTGGCGGCGTCCAGGCCCTGCCGCGCCGGGGTGAGGTCGCCGCCGGTGGCGGTGTGGGAGCGCACCATGCCCGCACGCCGGTGCCGGGATTGGGTCATGTCGTGTCGCCACGTTCGCGTGCGCCGAGGACGGGCCGCAGCCCGTTGATCATCTTCAGCGTGGCCTGGATGGCCACCGAGACTTCGTGGCTCGCCGACTCGCCCCGGACGGACACGCCGACGCCGGTGCGTTCCGTGGCGACGAACAGCAGCAGCGTGACCGTCTTGAGGTCGCTGACCATGAAGCGCAGCGGGCCGGGCGCGTGCTGCCGCCCCTGGGTGCGGCAGAAGCCGCCCAGGTCGCGCTGCAGCGAGTTGAGCCCGGCCAGGGTCGCCGCCGTACGGTCGGCGTCGTCGCGGTCGAGCCCGTGCGAATGGGCCATCACCAGCCCGTCGGAGGTGAACAGCAGCGCGTTGAGCACCCCCGGCTCCTCGCACAGCCGGTTGAGGGCCCAGCTCATGTCGGTGCTGTCGGCGGTGGGCTGTTGCATGATCATGCCTGTGCGTTTCCTTCAGGATCGGCGGCCTCGGCGGTCAGGCCCGTGGTGAACGCCCGGCGGAGCGTCTCCAGGCCGGCCGCCGCCTCTTCGGGAGAGCGGGTGTCGGTGAGGGCTTCCTGGGTGGCGACGGCGGGCCGGGGTGTGGCGGGCTCCTGGCGTCGTTCGCGTTTGGGCAGTCCCTGCGGCGTGGTGGCCATGACGGGCGCGGGGGCGGGGACGGCCGTGGCGAGGGCCGGCGGCTGCGGCGCGGTGGGGGTCTCGTCCCCGCGGCGTTCGCCGGCCGCCGGTCTCTGCCCGGCCGGGGCGGGGTTGATGACGCTGCTCGGGATCAGGCACACCGCCTTCACCCCGCCGCTGCCCGAGGGGGCGCTGACGTCGACCCGGAAGCCGTAGTCGTGCGCCAGGCGGCCGATGACGGCGAAGCCGAGCTTGCGCTCGTCGGCCAGCCCGGCCACGTCGAGGTCCGCCCGCGCCGACAGCCGCCGCTCGGCCTCGGCCAGCTGGAAGGCGTTCATGCCGTAGCCGGCGTCCTCCACCACGATCCGCAGCCCGGCGGGGACCGCGGTGACGTAGACGCTGACGCGGTCGCTGGAGTAGGTGGCGGCGTTGCTGAGCAGTTCGGTCAGCGCGATGGTGATGGGCTCGACGACGCGGCCCTCGACGTACTGCTCGCCGACGTCGGGCAGATAGGTGTGGTCGACCCGGTTGTAGGCGCTGATCCGCCCGCGGGCCCCCTCGACGATCTCGCGCAGCGTGCAGTCCGCGCGCTGCATGCCGGGCCAGGACCCGGTCAGCACGCGCAGCCGCTGCACGGCGTGCAGGCTCCAGGTGGTCAGCGCGTCGAGGTCGACCAGCGTCTGATGGAACGGGGTCTGGGTGGGGAAGTCCTGGAACGCCTCGTCGATCTTCATCTGCAGCCGGGCGAGGTACATCTGCACCTCGTCGGCCATGCCGCGCACGCCGGTGCGGGCCGAGCGGTCGATGTCGTCGCGGGTGGCCCTGATGGTCTCGCCGAGCAGGTCGATGGCGCTCTGGTGGTGCTTGGCCAGCAGGCTGTCCTTGAAGCCCGGGTGGAGCAGCGCCGGGACGCTCACGCCGGCGTAACCGCGGGCCTGCTCGTCGGCCACCGCCTGGAGGCGCTGGAGCAGGTGACCGGACTCCTCGATCGCGGCGGCGTACCACTGCCGGTTCGTCTCGGCCTGCCGGCGCGCCTCCTGCAGCGACTTCTGCAGCGCCGCGCGTTCGGCCTGCTGGCCGCCGGTCTTGACCGGCGCCTGGACCGCTTTCACCGGCCCAGTGTCCGGGCCGGTGTCCGGGCCGGTGCCGGAGGTCCTTTCCGAGGGTCTCGCGGGGGCGGGGGCGGGGGTCCGTGGCGCGCGGGCGCGTACCGCGAGCGCGACGACGGCGCCCAGGACGACGGAGAGGGCGAGGACGGCTCCTAAGAGGGTCGCCACCGCGAAATCAGTTGTGATCACGACAGTCCTTGTTCGGCGCCGCGGGCCAGGCCGGGCGCGGCGAGATGGCGGTGGGGGCCGCGTGCGGAATGGTGTCCCGCCGTCCGCGCGTGTCTTTCGCGGCACAGCAATATGAAAAATATTCAGAATTCGCTTGCTGGGGCCCCCGGAAAGGAGCCGGCCGAGGCCGGAGCGACGGCAACGCTGTGCCTGGTTTCCCTGACGACACGACTATCTCCGCAGCCACATATAGGAACACTCGCAAACCTTACGCACCCGCCTCGCCGGATGTCATGCCCACTTCGTTATCACACCTCTTGGGGCGCTTGTCTTCAATAGAAATCCCATCTCGCCCATTTCCGAAATATCCCCACGAAACTCTTATGGGCGCGCCTCTAAGCACCTGAAACGGAGACCGATTCGACGGCCGGCCGGGGGCGGGCGCCCTGCTCGCGGGCATACCGGCGGCATACCGGCCGTCACTAGCGTGCGTCCCGCAACCCTTCACGGCAGAGAGGAACGCGCATGACCCGCATCCGACGATGGGCGGTTCCGATCGCCGGCGCCCTGCTTCCCCTGGTCGCCGGAGTCTGCGCCGCACCGGCCGCCTCCGCGGACCCGATCGGCCCGACCTACACCTACGTCTACAGCCTCAAGGTGACCAGCACCCACACGGCCGCGGTCAAACGCAGCCCGGTGCTGGCCACCTGTTCGCCAGGAAAGGGAGGCACCTGCTCGATCTCGAAGTCCCGCTCGGTCACCCGCTCCATCGACCTCGGCCTCGGCGCTTCGCGCGGATTCGTCGCCGGCCAGCTGGGCTGGAGCAAGAGCGCCTCGGTCACGGTCACGGCGCAATGCACCTCCCCGCCGGCCACCAAGAGCAGCCAGGTCTACCGGGCTTACGCGCAGGGAATCAAGAAACGCTACACGATCACCAAGAAGACGTATTCACATTTCTCCAGCAAACCGAAGCTGGAGAAAATCCAGACGACCGGCGGTGAGGCGTTCAATCCCAAGGGCGTGTCCTGCTCCCTGTCCTGATCGCCTTCCCGGACGGGGGCCGGACGGCTCCGCGCCCGGACGGGAGGCGTCAGGCCGCGGAGCGCTCGGTGACGGGGCGGCGGCGCTGATCCGTCCGCTCGATCGCCGGCGGCACGTACGCCTGGTCGAGCGCGCCGACGTCGGCGCCGGGCGGCACGATCTCGTCGATCCGGTCGAGGAGGTCGTCGCCCAGCGTCACGTCGAGGCCGGCGAGCAGGTCGTCGAGGTGGCTCATCGTGCGCGCCCCGACGAGCGCGGCGGTCACGCCGGGGTGGGCGATGGTGAACGCCAGGGCGAGGCGGGGCAGCGGCAGGCCGGCCTCCCCGGCCAGCGAGACGAGCCGCTCGACGGCGTCGATCCTGCGCTCGTCGTTGAGGTGGCTGAACAGGCCGGCGCGGCGCAGCTCGTTCGGACCGCCCTTGCGGACGCGTCCCGAGAGGAGCCCTTGCGCGAGTGGGCCCCATACCAGCGTGCCCATGCCGTAGCGCTGGGCGACCGGCAGGATCTCGCGTTCGACGCCGCGGTTGAGCAGCGAGTACGGCGGCTGCTCGGTGTGGATACGGGCCAGGCCGCGTCGCTCGGCCGTCCACTGGGCCTCGACGATGCCGGACGCCGGCATGTTGGACGTCCCGATCGCCCGGACCTTCCCGCCGCGGATCAGGTCGGACAGCGCGGAGAGCGTCTCCTCCATGTCGGTGTCGGGGTCGGGCCGGTGGATCTGGTAGAGGTCGAGGTGGTCGGTCCGCAGGCGGCGCAGCGAGTTCTCGACCGCGGTGACGATCCAGCGCCGCGAGGCGCCCTGGTGGTTGGGGCCGTCGCCCATCGGGCGGCTCACCTTGGTCGCCAGCACGACGTCGTCCCGCCGCCCCTCGATCGCCCTGCCGACGACCTCCTCCGAGCCGTGGTAGGCGTCGGCGGTGTCGATGAGGTTGATGCCCGCGTCGAGCGCCTTGTTGATGATGCGGGCCGAGTCCTCGGGATCGGGATTGCCGATCGACGGGGCGAACATGAGCGCGCCGAGCCCGTAGGGGCTGACCTTGATGCCGGTGCGGCCGAGTGTGCGGTAACGCATGGAAGATCGTCCTGTTCTGAGAGGGTCGCGAAGGACCGATGCGGCGCTTCGCCGGTGGCCGGCCGGGCCGTCTCCCAGCCTGCGGAGGTACGGGCGGCGGCGGTAGAGACGTCCTTATCCGGGGACGGGCCGTCCCTGGTTACGCCCGGCGTCAGGAGGCAGGGTAGGAGTGTGGACAGAACGGAACTGGCCGACTTCCTGCGCCGTTGCCGGGCCCGGATCACGCCCGCCGACGTCGGGCTGTCGCAGGGCGCGCGGCGCCGTACGCCCGGCCTGCGCCGCGAGGAGGTGGCACAGCTGGCGGGCATGTCCGCCGACCACTACACGCGGCTGGAGCAGGCCAGGGGCTCGCGCCCCTCCCGCCAGATGCTCGCCGCCGTCGCCCGCGCGCTGCGGCTGACCGGTGACGAACGGGACCATCTCTTCCACCTGGCCGGCGAGGAGCCCCCGCGCGACCGGCCGACCACGGAGCACGTCCGCCCCGGGCTGCTGCTCGTCCTCGACCGGCTGACCGACGTTCCCGCCCAGGTGGTCAACGACCGCGGCGACGTGCTCGCGCGCAACGCGATGGCCAGGGCGCTGCACGGTGACGTGTCCGCACTCCCCGAGGCGGAGCGCAACATCACCTGGCGCTACTTCACCGACCCCTCCGCCAGGGAGCTCTACCCGCCCGAGGAGCACGACCACGCCGCCCAGGTGGCGGTGGCGGATCTGCGGGCCGCGCTGGCCCGCCGCCCTGACGACGCGCGGCTGGCGGGGCTCGTACGCCGGCTCCGCGCCCGCAGCGAGGAGTTCTCGGCGCTGTGGGACGCCCATCGCGTCGCCGTCCGCCGCAGCGACATCAAGCGCTTCCTGCACCCGGTCGTCGGCCTGCTCGAGCTGGACTGCGAGGTGCTGCTGAACCCGGAGCACGACCAGCGGCTGATCGTCTACACCGCCCGTCCGGGCAGCGGGTCGTACGAGCGGCTCGAACTGCTGCGCGTGGTCGGCCTGCAGGATCTGACCCGCGGCTGAACCCGCGACGGTTCGACACGCCCGGGCGCCCGCCGCCATGCGAACCGGCCGAATTTCTCCGCATGATTACTCACAGTGACGGGCATAACGCTCTTCGTCTCCCCAATGGACCACCTAGTCCGAAATATGCCTATCTATCGGGGAAATGGAGCTAGCGGTGATGCGGAGCAGCGGCACCCTACTCGTCAGTGCGTTCACGGCGGCGGTGGTGCTGACCGCCGGATGCGCGCCGGGGATGCCCGGCGGCGCGCAGCAGGAGGGCCCGCCCGCGCCGGCGCCGCCGCCGGTCCTGTCGATCACGCCGGTCGACGGCACGAAGCAGGTCCCGCCGGACACCGGGATCGCCATCAAGGTCATCGGCGGCAGAGTCACCAGCCTCACCCTGGCCGACGCCGCCGGGCACCAGATCGAGGGCAGCATGGGCATGGACGGCACCTGGCGTCCCCGATGGCCGCTGAAGCCGGCCACGGCGTACACGGTGAGCGCGCAGGCCACCAGCCCCGACGGCCGGCAGGTGGCGGCGAAGCGGGCCGCGTTCACCACGCTGAAGCCCAAGCGGGTGCTGAAGAGCGGCATGTCGCCGCTCGAAGGCGAGAAGGTCGGCGTCGGCATGCCGATCCAGCTGCTGCTGTCGGACCCGGTCACCACGCAGAAGGACCGGGCCGCGGTCGAGCGGTCGCTGACCGTGCGGATGTCGCAGCCGGTCGAGGGCGGGTGGAGCTGGGTGAGCGACACCGAGGTCCAGTTCCGGCCGCGCGAGTACTGGCCGGCGGGCGAGCGGGTCACCGTGGTCGCCCACCTGGCCGGGCTGCGGATCGGGCGGAACATGTGGGGGACCAGGGACCGTACGGTGAACTTCAGCGTCGGCCCCGAGCACATCACCACGATCCGCAACAAAGCACACCGGGCGGTCGTCCGCAAGAACGGCGAGGTCGTCAAGACCATCCCGGTCAGCCTGGGCAAACCGGGCTACGAGAGCTGGTCCGGCACCATGATCGCGCAGGAGAAGGCGGCCGACTTCCTCATGGACTCGGCCACCGTCGGCATCCCCGGCGAATATCTCCACCACACCAAGTGGAACGTGCGGATGACGTACAGCGGCATGTTCTTCCACGCCGCGCCCTGGTCCGTCGCCTCGCAGGGGCATAGCAACGTCAGCCACGGATGCGTGAACGCCGGCTCCGACAACGCCCGCTGGTTCTACAACTTCACCCAGCGTGGCGACATCATCAAGGTCAAGGGGACCTCGCGCAGGCTCCGCTTCGGCAACGGGCCGACGCCGTGGGCCAAGACGTGGCAGGAGTGGCAGGCCGGCAGCGCTCTCACCGGCTCCTCCGACGCCTGACGGCGCGGGGTCTCGTCCGCGCGGCGTGGACGGCGGAACCGCAGCTCAGCGCGATGGCGACAGAAATCGCCGAACGGGACAGACGTGCACTTGTGTGGCGGGACTTTCGGCTCTACTGCGGGATGGCTACGATCGGGCACCAATCGCCAGTACGGCGATCTTGGGATCTTGGATCAACCGACCGGCGAGGAGAGTACCCGGCACATGGCTGGATGGGGCAGGGGCGGACGGCGGCGGTCGAAGGCGCCCGGTGACGGGAGCACGCCTCCCGGATCCGCCGGCGGCGGGCCGAAGCGCCCGGCCGTCCGCAGGCTGCGATTACGTACGGTGCTGCTCACCGTCGTGATCGTGCCGAGCGTGACTTTCACGCCGCTGCTGGCGTCCGGCATGAACCAGCTGTTCACGCAGTGGCAGGCGGAGAAGGCGCAGCTGGCGCTGGCCGACACGACGGTCGGCCGGCCCGTGGCCGAGCTGTTCTTCGCGCTCGACCAGGAGCGGCGGTTCACCGCGCAGGCGCAGGCCGCCCCGCGCGCCGCCGCCCGTGACAGGCTCGCCGTCCAGCGCCGGGCCACCGACCGGGCCGTACGGGCGTTCCGTCCCCTGGCCGGCGCCGACCTCACCGATGGGCAGCGCGGGCTGGCCGACGCGATCTCCCGCACCGTCGGCTCCCTCAGCCTGCTCGACCAGCAGCGCAAGGCGGTGGACGCCGGGACGGCCGGCGCCACGCAGACGTTCAACTACTACAGCGGCGTCCTGGTGTCCGGCCTCGGCGTGCTGACCGCGCTCAGCAACACCGACGAGGGCCGGCTGAACACCGAGGCGCAGGCCCTCGTCGACCTGTTCTGGATCATCGACATGGTGGGGCGCGAGGACGCCGTCCTGGCCCGCGGCTGGGAGAGCGGGCGGCTGACGAGGATCGAGTACGGCTTCGTCACCGAGGCCGCCGGCACCAGGAACCACCTGCTGCGCGCCCGGGTGCTGCCCGCGCTCACCGGCGGCGAGACCCGGCACGCGAAGATCGCCGAAGGCCAGGCGTGGCAGACCATGACCGCCGTGGAGGGGCGGCTGTCCACCGCCGCCGGCGCGGCGAGCGACCAGGTCAGGTTCCGCGAGGACGCCGCCGCCTGGCGTTCGTCCGTGCAGACCGTGACCGCGCAGCTGCGCGAGCTCGTCGAGCTGCGCAGGCGGCACGTCTCCGCGGTCGGCCACGCCCACGCCGACATGATCTTCACGGTCTTCGTCAGCGTCTCCACCGTCGGCCTGCTCGCCCTCGGCCTGGTCGTCTTCGCGAGCTGGCGGCTGACCTCCGTGCTCCGGCGGCGCATCCTGCACCTGCGCCAGGACGCCCAGGAGCTGCGCGAGCGGCTGCCGGACGTGGTCGCCAGGCTCGAACGCGGCGAGGACGTCGACGTGGACGCCGAAGTCCGCAAGATCGAGCCCACCGGCGACGAACTCGGCGAACTCGGGCAGGCGCTCAACCTGGCCCGCCGCAGCGCCGTCCGTACCGCGATCAGGCAGGCCGAACAGCACCGCGGCTTCCAGCGCATGCTCCAGCGCATCGCCCGCCGCACCCAGATCCTCATCGGCCTGCAGCTGAAGAAGCTGGACGAGCTGGAGCGCAGGCACGAGGACCCCGAGGTGCTGGAGGGGCTGTTCGACCTCGACCACCTCACCGCCCGGCTGCGCCGCTACGAGGAGAACCTGGTCATCCTCGGCGGCGGGCAGCCGCAGCGCCGCTGGCGCAGGCCCGTACGGCTGCTCGACGTGCTGCGCGCCGCGCAGAGCGAGGTCCAGGACTACCGCCGCGTCTCGATCGACGTCGAGGGCGAGTCCTGGATCGCCGAGCGCGCGGTGGGGCCGGTGATCCACGTGCTGGCGGAGCTGATGGAGAACGCCACCACGTTCTCCAAACCGCTGACTCCGGTGGAGGTGCGGGCCGCGCCGGTCAGCCGGGGCATCGCCGTCGAGATCGAGGACCGCGGACTGGGCATGGAGCCCGAGCGGTACGCCTCCTTCAACGCCCTGCTCCAGGCGCCGCCGCGGCTCGACGTCATGACCCACGCCGACGACGTGCGCCTCGGGCTGTACGTGGTCGCGCGGCTGGCCGCGAACCTGGATCTCCAGGTGGAGCTGCGGCCGTCGGCCTTCGGTGGCACCCGGGTCATCGTGCTCGTGCCCGAATCGCTGGTGGTACGCCGGCCGCCCGCCGCCGTACCGGAGGAGGAGGGCCGGGAGGCGGGTGGCTCGCGGGCGCGGTCCCAGGCGGGCACGGCCGACGCCCGCCGGTCGGACGGCTCTTCGGACGGCCGTTCGGACGGCTCTACGGTTGCCTCTTCGGGGGGCCGTTCGGACGGACGGCTGCCGACCCGTGGCGGCGCACGCACACCGGCGTCCGGCACCGTCACCCCCACCAGGAGGGGCGCTCACGCGGGCACCGCCGCCGAAGCCGACACCGGCGTCATCGAGCTCAACGGAGCCGGCGCCGGTGAGGGGGCTGGTGCCGGCACCGGTGCCGCGGACCCTGTCGGGGGCGCCGGCTCCCCCGCCCCTGCCTCCGCCCCCGCGGCGGCTCCCGCGGGCCGTCCGCCGCTCCCCCAGCGGGTACGCCAGGCCAGCCTGGCCGCCGAGCTCAGGCCCCCGGAGGGCGCGACCCAGAACGGCCGGGCCGCCCGCGAACAGCCCAGCCGCGACCAGCCCGATCGACCCGTCCGGTCCGGCGCCACGATCGGCGCCTTCCAGCGGCAGTCCCGCAAGCGCCGTACCGGTGACGACGCCGCCGGGGACCGGCCGAGCGAGTCCCCCGACCCCAGTCCGCCCACGACGAAAGACCGATCATGATGCAGCGCACCACCGCCACCAACGTAGACCTGGACTGGCTGCTGGACGGCCTGGTCGATCGGGTCGCGGGCACGCGGCACGCCATCGTGCTGTCCGACGACGGCCTCGTGATCAGCCGGTCGCGGGGCCTCGAACGCGCCAACGCCGAACGCCTGGCCGCCATCGCCACCGGCCAGCAGAGCCTGGCGCACGGCGTCGGGCAGCTCTTCGGCGGCGGACCGGTCCACCAGGTCATCATCGAGATGGCCGATCTGTGGCTGTTCATCATCGCCGCGGGCCAGGGGTCGCATCTGGCCGTGCTCGCCTCCCAGGAGGTGGACGCCGAGCTCATGAGCGTCGCGATGCACACCCTGATCCAGCAGGTCGGCCAGAAGCTGGGCACCGACCCGCGCACCCGGCACGGCCGCGAAGCCAGGGGTCACGGATGAAACACTGGACGGACGGGTTCGCCGAAGACGACGCGGACGAACCCCTTGTCCGTCCTTACACGATCACCGGCGGCCGGACCACGTCCGAGCGGGGCGACCTGACGCTGATCACCGTGATGTCGGCGGTGCCCGAGGCCGCCGTGGAGCAGGGGCCCGGCCGGCGCAAGCTGCAGCCGGAGCATCGCACGATCCTGACGCTGTGCGCGCGTCCCCAGGCGGTGGCGGAGATCGCCTCCGCGCTGGACCTTCCGGTGTCGGTGGCCAAGATCCTCATCGGTGACCTGATCGACTCGGGTCAGTTATGGGCCAGGCAGCCAGCGTACGCGTGGGCGGGCACCGGGCCCGACATGGCGATCCTCAAGGCAGTAAGGGATGGGCTACGTGAACTCTGACCAGGAGGACGACGCTCCCCTGGCGGTGAAGATCCTGATCGCCGGCGGGTTCGGCGTCGGGAAGACGACCATGGTGGGCGCGGTGAGCGAGGTCGCCCCGCTGCGTACGGAGGAGTACCTGACCCATGCCAGCGTCGGCGTCGACGACCTGGAGGACCTGAGCGGCAAGTCGACCACCACCGTGGCGCTCGACTTCGGCCGCATCTCGATCGGCAGCGGGCTCGTGCTCTACCTGTTCGGCACGCCGGGCCAGGAACGGTTCTGGTTCATGTGGAACGATCTCGTCAACGGCGCGCTGGGGGCGGTGGTGGTGGTCGACACCCGGCGGCTGGAGGTCAGCTTCGCCTCCATCGACTTCTTCGAGGGCCGCGGGATCCCGTTCGTCGTCGGCGTCAACTGCTTCCACGGCGTCCGCGACCGGACGCCGGAGGAGATCAGGGCGGCGCTCGACCTCGATCCGCAGGTGCCGCTGCTGCTCTTCGACGCCCGGGAGCGGAGGCAGGGGCGCGACGTGCTGCTGGCCCTCATCGACCAGCTGATGGCCGCCCGGCCGCACAGCACACCGCACCCCGTACCCTGACCGCCCCTCAGCCGGTCGCCGGGCCGTTCAGCCGCGCTCAGGCCCGGCCATGGCCGGCGCACCACTGCGTCCAGGTGGTGGCCCCCTTGCCGAGCTGCTTGTTGTAGAACGACGTCCAGGAGTTCTCGCTCGGCCCCGGCTCGGCGGGGGCCGCCTTGTAGAGCGGGTGGTTCGCCTCGACCTCGGTCCGCAGCCACGGCTCGACCTGCTTGTACGAATCCAGCGACCAGCTGCGCGCGTGGTAGGTCAGCTGGCCGCGTACGTCGCTCTCGGCCAGGCACATGAACGGCGCCCACGGGCTGGTCCTGGCCCAGCTGATCTTCGTCTTCATGGCGCCGGGCGGGACGCCGGGCCCGGTGCGGGCCGCGACCTCGCGTTCGTCGACGGAGAAGTCGAACATCTCCTGCGCCGCGTACACGCCGCCGGTCAGTCCGAACCGCTCGCCGAGCGTGGCGCCCAGGTCGGCGCGCACGGGGATGTCGCTCGTCCAGACCGTCTCGTCGTGCAACTGCTGCAGCGGCGGGCCCGCGTACGAGGAGCTGATCGGGAACGGCCCGAAGTTGACCAGGTCGTTGTTGATCGGCACGACCGGGTACGTCCTGCCGTCGATCGGGTTTCTCCACTCCCGCAGCACCCGCCGCGGATCGGCCGGGTCGGTGTAGAAGACGATCTCCCTGGAGAGCTGGTAGAGCTGGTTGGTGTCGGGGACCCGGTAGAGGCGCCGGATGTTGTACCCCTCGATGTTGAACAGCTTCTGGCCGTGGCGCAGCGCCGGGTCCAGGGCGTTGCCCTCGACGTTGGCGTACACCGAGCCGGAGATCCGGAACACCATGTCCTTGCCGTCGGGACGCCCGAACGTCTGCAGGGACAACTTCCCGCTCTTGTCGGTCACCGTCGCGTAGACCGGCCCGGGATGCGTGGGCCCGCCGGCCCCGTCGTGCGCCGCCACGCCCGGGACGCCGGTGCTGAGGAAGATCGCGAGCGGAGCCAGCAGCCCGGTGATACGTCGTCTGATCACGTCCGGCCTTTCCTGCCGAGAGGGGTTCCTGCCGAGGGGATTCCCACGGAGGGGGGAGCGAGGAGCGCCATATTGTGATCATGCCGGGCAAAGGATTGTCCACCACAAATGCAACTATTTCGGGCCGCAGATGCCCAGGGCCTGGCCGATCAGGGCGGGGTTCTCGACGGTGTCGAGCAGGGCCATGGCGTAGTCGGCACGGGAGAGTTGCATCGCCCCGCCCGTGGCGTCGGCCTCGAAGTCGATGTGCACGCGCCCGGCCGGTGGCTTGTCGTTGAGCATGGTGCCGCGGGCGATGCTCCAGTCGAGCAGGCTGGCCTGGAGCATGCCCTCGGCGCGGGCGAGGTCCACGTACGCGGCCCGGAAGAAGAGCCAGGCGAGGGTGACCGCGAGGCGGGGGCGGGTGGCGGGCACCGAGCGACTGCTGGTCATCACCACCCGCCGTACGCCGCTCTCCCGCATGGCGGTGATGAGGGTGCTCGCTATCCGGCTGCCGCCGACCGCGGCGAGGACGGCGTCCTGTCCCTGGACGGCCTCGCGTACGGCGTCGAGGTCGTGCGCGTCTCCCCGGCGCACGTCCGCCAGGCCGGTGTGGCCGGTGAGCAGTTCGGGGCGGCGGGCGAAGGCGGTGATCTCGTGCCCGCGCTCGACGCCCTGGGTGAGGACGTGTTTGCCGGTTCTGCCGGTCGCGCCGATGACCAGGAGCTTCATGTAGTGCCTCCTTCTATATGGCAAGTTGCACTATAGCGTACGGCTTGATGGGCGCGGTCGCTATAGTGCGTGGTGCAATACGAAGAGGCAGGGGGAAACGTGGCGCGGCGTCCTGATCTGGTCGGCCTGACGGTGCTGGCCATGCTCTCCGTACGGAACAGCCACCCCTACGAGCTGCACCGCTTCATCGTCGACACGCACAAGGACTACGTGACCGGGCTGCCCAGGAGCCTCTACCACGCGGTCGAGAAGCTGGCCGGCGAGGACCTCATCGCGCCCGTCGAGACCACCAGGGAAGGCCGCCGGCCGGAGCGCACGGTCTACGAGATCACCGACGAAGGCCGCCGCGAGCTGTCCACCAGGCTCCGGACGTTGCTGCAGGACCCGGGGCCTGAGCGCCGTACGTTCACCGCGGCCATCTCCCTCATCGGCGTCCTGCCGGTGGCCGACGCGCTGAAGGCGCTACGCGGCCGCGCGGCGGCGCTCGAAGGGACGCTCGCCGGTCTGAACGGTCATCTCAAGGCCCTGGAGGAGGAGGGGCTGCCCGAGGTGCTGGTGATCGAGCTCGACTACCAGCGGACGCTGAGCGAGACCGAGCTGGCCTGGGTCAGGCGGCTGGTCGAACGCCTGGAGAAGGGCGAGCTCACCTGGACCGGCACCGTCAACAGGGAACTGCTGGCCCAGGTGCTCGACGAGTCATGAGGGAGCGTTCCTGGGCAGGGTGAGGACGGCTCCGCTCATGAGGGCGGGTTGCGGGGCAGCACGAGGGTGAGGACGGCTCCGCCGCCTGGCGCGTTGGCGGCGGTGAGGGTGCCGCCGTGCAGGCGGGCGTTCTCGGCGGCGATGGCCAGCCCCAGGCCGCTGCCTTCGCTCCTGGTACGGGCCGCGTCGCCCTTGGTGAACCGGTCGAAGACGTGTGGCAGCAGGGCGGCGGGGATGCCGGGCCCGTCGTCGGAGACGATGACGGCGACCCGATCGGCGTCGGCCGTGACCCGGACGAGCACCGACGCCTGGGTGGCTTCGTGCCGCGGCGCATTCGCCTGGGTGCCGCCGTGTCGTAGCGCGTTGCCGACCAGGTTGGCGAGGATGACGTCGACCCGGCGCGGGTCGAGGCGGGCCCGCAGCCCTGCCGGGACCTCGGCGCGTACCCGGTCCTGCCAGTGCCGTACCGCGAGCGTCTTGACGACCAGCTCGCGCAGGTCGACCTCGTCGAGGTTCAGCACGGCCGCGCCGGCGTCGAAGCGGGACACCTCGATCAGGTCCTCGACCAGCCGCGTGAGCGACCGCGTCTCGTCGGCCACCAGCCGCAGCGCCTCGGCGGTCAGCGGGTCGAGGCGGCCGGAGCCGGCGTCGGCGTCGAGCACCCCGGTCACGGCGGCCATGGCCGCGAGCGGCGTACGCAACTCGTGGGAGACGTCGGCGGCGAAGCGGCGCGCCCGCGCCTCCATGTCCCGCAGCGCGGCGGCGTCCGCCTGGAGCGTCGCCGACATGACGTTGAACGTACGGCCGAGGTCGGCCAGCTCGTCATCGCCCGAGACGGTAACCCGGGTGTCCAGCGCGCCGCCCGCCACCTGCTCGGCGGCCGTCCGCAGCCGCCGGACCGGCCGCAACAGCCTGCCGGCGGCCAGCAGCGCCGCGACGACGGAGACCAGCGCGACGGGCAGGGCTCCCGCGCGGACGGCGGTGGCCAGGGCCTCCACGTCCCGCTGCTGGGAGGCCAGCGAGAACGAGGCGTAGACGACCAGCGGCGGCAGGTCGTTCGGGCGGGCGGTGCCGCCGTCGTCAGCGTCGGTGGCGGCGGGACTGTCAGCGTTGGTGGCGGTGACCGGGAGGGCCACGGCCAGCCAGGGCGTCCCGTCCCGGTGGAACCGCTGGGCGAGCGCGGTGGTCGCCGTGGCGGCGCGGGCGCGTAGCGACGCGGGCAGTGGCGGCGCCTGCGGCCCCGCTGTGACGAGGGAGCCGCCGCGGTAGGACAGCGCGGTACGCCAGCCCCGCCCGGAGCCGGCGAGGTCGAGCTGAACCGCCAGCGTACGCAGATCGGCCCGCGCGGGGTCGGCGGGCAGGTCGGGCGCCCTGAAGGCGAGGTGGCCGCGCAGCTCACGCAGGGCGTCCGCCTGTACGCCGTCCACGATCGCGTCGCGGCCCTGGCGGAAGGTGAACATGGCGCCCGTCAGCGCGCTCAGCACCGAGACCAGCAGGAACACCAGCACCAGCTGGGCCCGCAGACCGCGCAGCCGCTTCACAGCGGGCCGAACCGGTAGCCGAAGCCCCGCACCGTCTGCACGTAGCGGGGGTTGCGCGGATCGTCCTCGATCTTGGCCCGCAACCGCATCACACACGCGTCGACCAGCCGGTAGTCGCCGTGGAAGCTGTGCTCCCAGACCTGTTCGAGCAGTTGCTGGCGGCTGAAGGTCTGCTCGGGGGCGGCCGACAGGAACAGCAGCAGCTTCAGCTCGGTCGGCGCCATGGCCACCTGTTCGCCGTGCTTGAGCACGCGCAGGGCGATCCGGTCCACGAGCAGGTCACCGTACTGGCCGCGCGGCTGCCCCGTGGGGCCCGCGTGGCCGGTCCTGCGCAGCACCGCGCGCATCCGCGCCTCGATGACCTCGGCACTGGCCGGCTTGACCACGTAGTCGTCGGCACCCGCCTCCAGCCCGACGACGACGTCCACGTCGTCGTCACGCGCGGACAGGATCACGATGGGCACCTGACTGAACGCGCGGATGCGGCGGCACGTCTCCAGGCCGCTCATGCCGGGCAGCATCAGATCGAGCAGCACCACCTCCGGGGCGCTGGCGACCAACTCGGCCAGCCCCTCCTCACCGGTCGCCACGAGCACGGTCTCATGCCCGCGGTGCCGCAGCCCCACACTCACTCCACGGCGCACGGCCGGATCGTCCTCAATGACCAGTACGCGCGTCACAGAACACCTCCCCGGCCCAACGAACCCACCACCCTGCCCACCGATCCCGCCATCCCGCCCGCCCGACTGACCGAATTCGCCACCTTGCCGGCTAGGCTCCCCGACCCGTCCGCCTGCCCGAACGGACCCGCTATCCTGCCCGCCGAGCCCACCGCCCTGTCTGCCTGACCGGCTGGACCTGCTGGCCCGTCCGCCGGGCCCACAGAACCGCTTCCTTCACCGGTCGGTCTGTTCGTGCTGCCTTTTTGGGCGGAGGGTATGGCGGATCCGTTGCCGTCGCACTCGACCAGCCAAGGGGTGTTGCCCATGCCGGGCTCGAACACCCTGACGACCGCGTCTTCGCCCACGCCGGGGACGGCGGCGGCGGTGCACACCAGTTGGCTGACGGCCACGTGCGGCAGGTCCCGTACCAGCCAGGGCAGGTGCAGCTCGACCCCGTCCCGGCGCGCTGTGGCGCGGAGCTTGCGGTCCGCCGTGGGGAGCTTGGTGCCCAGCCCGCGGGCCCGTTCCTCCGCCGTGGGGCCGGACAGCAGCGCGTCCATCGCCTGCTGCAGCCGATCGCCCGCCGCCGCCGGTCTGGACACCGGCCACGTGCCCTGCGGCGTCACGAAGTACACCCGCAGCAGGCTGCCGCTGTCAGCGGTCAGGCCACCACGGACGGGCTGACCGGCGGGCAGCGCCTCAGTGTCGCTGATCCCGCACCCGGCCGACACCGCCACCGCGACGAGGGCGGTGTTCACGACGGCGATCACGCGCCTGGCACCTTCTCGACGGTGACGCCGGCCTGCCGCCGCAGCCCCCGCGATCACGGCGGCGATCACCCGTCCGACGCCTCCCCGACAGCGCCGCCGACCTGTCACCTGTCCAGGCGCCCTCACCGTCCTCGACACCGCCGACGCTCCTACCGGCCCTCGCGCGTCCGACGTACCCGACGCACCCGGCACCCCTGCCGTGCTCGGCACGTCCAACGGTTCCCCTGCTTCCTGCGCTCCCGATGTGGACGGGGTGGGGGTGAGTCTTCTGTTCGGCATGCCCTCTCTCCGGCTACAGGTGGTCGAGCCTGCTCACGTCAACCGTTCCCGCGCCGGGATCCGGGCGCGGCAGGGCCGCCCACACTCCCACCGCGAGTGCTCCCGCGAGCGCCAGCGCCGCCCATCCGCGACGCCCGGTGGCCCAGCGGGCGCGCAGTCGTACCGGGTCCTCCACGGCGGCCTTCGACACTACCGCAGCCAGCAGCGACAGCCCGGCCGCGACCGACGTCCAGGCCCAGCCGTCGAGACCGGCCAGCGGCCGGGGCAGGAGCAGGTAGACGGGCCAGTGCCACAGGTAGAGGCCGTAGGACACTTCCCCCAGGCGGCGCGGCACCGCACTGCCGATCACCCGGCCGGCCAGGCGGTCCGGTGTACGGGCCAGCAGGGCGATCAGTACGGCGCCGGCCAGGGCGTGGGCGAACATCCCGCCCTGGAACAGGCCGGGAGCCTTCTCCCCCGCCGCCAGCAGCCACGACGCCGACAGCCCGCCCAGGAGCAGGGCGCAGAGCAGGTTCACGACCGGGCGCGACAGGCCCGCGAGGGTGGCCTTGACGGGTGCGGTGGCGGCTGCGGCGCCGAGGAGCAGGGAGAAGGCGCGGGTGTCGGTGCCCTCGTAGGCGCGGGTCGTGTCCACCGCGGTCCCCAGCCAGGCCATGAGTGTCACCGAGACGAGCGCGCCGGCGAACGCGACCACGGCCACCCGCCGGTGCCCGCCGGGCCCCCGGCCGGCCAGCGCCACGACCAGGGGCCAGAGCAGGTAGAACTGCCACTCGACGCCGATGCTCCACAGATGGGCGAAGAGGTGCGTGCCGGCGGCGTTCCAGTATCCGACCTGCTCGCCGATGTAGTGCCAGTTCACCAGCTGCGCCGCGACCCAGGGCGCGTCCGTCAGGGCCGAGCGCAGCATGCCGGACGTGGCGAACGCCCAGGCCAGCAGCAATGTGGCCGGAACGAGGACAGCCAGAGCGGGCAGCAGCCGCCGGGCCCTGCGCCCCCAGAAGGCCGCCAGGTCGAGGCGTCCGCGCCGGTCGAGCTCTGCCAGCAGCAGCCCCGTGATCAGGAACCCCGAGAGGACGAAGAACAGGTCGACACCGAGGAAGCCGCCGCTCAGGTGCCCGGCATGGAAGAGCAGGACGGCCGTGACGGCGAGCCCACGCAGCCCGTCGAGCGCCCCGATGTGCGCACGCGGAGCCACCGGGGAGTGCGGGAGTGAAGCTTGAGGTGGAGGTGGGATTTCTGGGGCTGGAGATGGGATCGAGGCCGGAGGTGGAGCCGGGGTCGAGGCCGGAGGTGGAGCCGAGGCCGGAGGTGGAGCCGGGGTCGAGGCCGGAGGTGGAGCCGAGGCCGGAGGTGGAGCCGGGGTCGAGGCCGGAGGTGGAGCCGGGGTCGGGGACGGGGACGGGGACGGGGAC
>NZ_PVNG01000022.1 GCF_003001935.1 Nonomuraea fuscirosea
CGGTGCCGGTGTCGGGTTCGTACAGGCCGGACAGGATCTTGGCCAGGGTGGTCTTGCCCGAGCCGTTCTCCCCGACGAACGCGATCACCTCACCCCGCTTGATCTCCACCGAGACGCCGTTGAGGGCGGGGGTCTCGGCTCCTGGATAGGTGAAGGTGACGTCGTCGGCCGTGATGCGCTCGAAGGTGTCGGGGACGGGCAGCGGGCGGGAGCCGGTCAGGCGCTGCTCCGCGTCCTCGCAGAACGTGACGAAGTCGGTGAAGTAAAGGCCCTCCTCGTAGAGCTCGTTCGTGGCGTACACCAGGTTGCCGAGCGAGTTCTGGGCCGAGCGGATGGCGAGGACCGCAGTGCCGGCCACCGCGAGCGGGATGGCGGCGACGGCGAGCAGCACGCCGAGCGCGACGTAGACCAGGGCGGCGCCGAGGCCGCCGAGCGCCTCGCCGACGAGCCTGGCCGTCATCTGCCGCCGGGCCAGGCGCAGCATGACGTCCTGCTCGGCGCGGGCGACGGCGTCGTACACGCGCAGCAGGAAGCCGCGCATGGTGAACGAGCGCACCTCCGCGGCCGGCTCCCGGTCGGCCAGCAGCTCGGCCACGATCCACTTGCGGCGGTGCACGGGGATCAGGGCGTAGAGGGTGGCGTAGCGCATCTTGGCGCTGCGGACCAGCGCCCAGGCGTCGGGCAGCACGGCCAGCAGCAGGAGCGGGAGCAGCACCGGGTGCAGCACGCCGAGCACGCCGGCCACGGCGGTGATGCCGACGGCCGCGGTGACCACGTCGATGGCGCTGCGGACCACCGCGTCGGACATGGCCACGCCGCGCAGCCTGGCGCGTTGCAGCGCGTCGTGGAACTCGGGGTCGTCGTAGGCCACCAGGTCGACGCGGCTGGTCAGGCCGTACAGGCGCTCTTCCGTCAGCCGGGACACCTGCGGGGTGAGGCGGGACTGCGCGAAGCCCGCGCCCGCCTGCGCCGTCGTGCGCAGCACCGCCGCGCCCGCGACCAGCGCCAGGCTGGGCAGCGCGGCCACGACGCGGTCGGGGGTCGGGCCCTGGCTGAACAGCGCGGTCAGCACGCCCGTGGTGGCCAGCAGGCCGAACGCGGTGAACACCCCGGTCAGCAGGTTGAGCGAGATCGTCGCCACGGTGTCGCGCGGGCTGGCCCGCCAGGCGGTGCGCATCGCCTGGCCGACGAGCGCGGGCAACCGGCGGGCGATGGTCAGGAAGCCCACCTCGGCGAGCTTGTCCATGTGGGCGTGCCAGTCGGAGAAGGAGATCTCGCCGAGTTCGAGCGGCTCATCAGCCATGAGGTGAGTGTTCCCGCCGGCGTCGGCTTTCACGTACGCACAAGGGCGTGCATACACAGATCGTCGTATGGACGAACGGCCATCACCGCCCTGTGTACACGTCTACACATGGTCATGCCTGCCGCGCTTACATCCTCGAATGGCCATGTCAGCGCATGTGCCGGCCCCTTCTGCACATCTACCGTTCTACGTGTGATCGACCGCACCGCGCGTTCCTCGCCCCTCGCGTCGGGGGCGTCGCGGCCGATCGGTCGGGGACGTCACGCGTCCGCACGGGGCCGGGCCTTCTCGGAGGGGTGGGGGCCCGGCCCCGGGCGCGTGACAGCGGGCTCGGGCCGCGCAGGGCTCGAGCCCGCCCTTACTCATGGCCGCGCTCCTTCTTCGCGCTGAGGCCGGAATATGCGGAGCTGTTACCGCTCATCCCTTGACGCACGGCTGCCGGAAGTGGGTTGATAGCCGTTGTTGACAACGTTGTCAAAATCACCGACTTCGGGGGGCTTCGAAGGGATGGTGTGGGATGCGACGGTGGTTAGCGGCCGTATCGATCACGATGGTGAGCGTGCTGGGCCTGGCTGCCTGCGGCGGCGGAGGCGGGAGCACCACGCCGGCCGGACAGTCGCCCGCGGCGAGCGGCGGCAAACAGCAGGTTGAGGTCTTCTCATGGTGGACGGGCCCCGGCGAAGCCGACGGCCTCCAGGCCATGAGGAAGATATTCGAAGAGAAGAATCCGAACTACACCTTCTTCGACGCGGCGGTGGCCGGTGGCTCCGGTGACAAGGCCAAGGCGCTGCTGCAGTCGAAGTTGCAGGCCAGCACCCCGCCCGACACCTTCCAGGGGCACGCGGGCGCGGAGTTGCAGGGCTACATCAAGGCGGGCAACCTTGAGGACCTGACCTCGCTCTACGACGAGCTGAAGCTCAAGGACGCCTTCCCCGCGCAGCTCGTCGAGCAGATCAGCGTCGAGGGCAAGATCTACTCGGTGCCGGTGAACATCCACCGCTCCAACGTCCTGTGGTTCAACCCGGCCGTGCTCAAGGACGCCGGGGTGGCCGCCGCGCCGAAGACGATCGAGGAGTTCATCGCGGCGCTGGAGAAGGTCAAGGCCAAGGGCAAGGTCCCGCTGTCCATCGGGTCGGAGTGGACGGTCACCCACCTGATGGAGAGCGTGCTGCTCGGCTCGCTCGGCACCGACGCCTACAACGCGCTGTTCAAGCCGGGCGCCGACTGGAACAGCCCCGAGGTGACCAAGGCGCTGGAGAACTTCGCCAAGATCCTGTCGTACGCGGGCGACCCGCAGGACGACTGGCAGCCGGCCGCCAAGCAGGTGGCCGACGGCGACGCGGCGTTCAACATCATGGGCGACTGGGCGTACGGCTACTTCCACAACCCGCCGGAGGGCGGGCTGGGCAAGACGTCGAAGACCGACTTCGACTGGGCGCCGGCTCCCGGCACCGAGGGCACCTACCTGTGGCTGTCCGACAGCTTCACGCTGCCCAAGGGCGCCAAGAACCGGGAAGGGGCGCTGGCCTGGCTCAAGGTCGCGGCCAGCAAGGAGGGGCAGGACGCCTTCAACCCGAAGAAGGGCTCCATCCCCGCCCGCAAGGACGCCGACCAGTCGCTCTACACCGACTACCTGGGCGACGCGCTGAAGGACTGGTCCAGCAACAAGCTGGCCGGCTCCATCCAGCACGGCGTGGCGGTCAACCAGCCGTGGCTGGCCGCGATCAACGAGGCGGTCGGGCTGTTCATCGCCAGCAAGGACGCCAAGGCGCTGCAGCAGGGCCTGGCCGACGCGGCCACGGCCAACGCCCAGTAAGTCGGGTCAAACCGCAAGATCACTGCAGGATGCGGCGGGCGCCGGTGCGCGCCTGCCGCATCCGTGAGAGGGAATGCTTGTGAGGCGGGCGCGTACGTGGCTGCCCGGACTCCTCCTCGTCACGCCGTCGATCGTGCTGATCGGCGTCTTCGTGTACGGCATGCTCGGCTGGAACTTCCGGGTCGCCATGACCGACCAGCACGATGCCGTGTCCGAGGGGAAGTTCGTCGGGCTGCAGAACTTCGTCGACATCTGGGACCTGCCCCGGTGGCACCTGTCGGTGAACCACGCGATCATGTTCACGGTCGTGTTCGTGCTGGGGGCGCTGCTGCTCGGGTGGCTGCTGGCGTTCCTCATGGAGAAGGGGATCAGGGGCGAGGGCACCTTCCGCGCGATCTACCTGTTCCCGATGGCCATCTCGTTCGTGGCGACCGGGATCGTGTGGCGCTGGCTGATGAACTCCGGGACCGGGGAGCGGGCGGTCGGGCTCAACCGGCTGTTCGACTGGATCGGGCTGCCGCAGTGGCAGTGGTTCCGGGATCCGGACTGGGGGATGGCCGCGATGGCGCTGCCGGCCATCTGGCAGATGTCCGGATATGTCATGGCACTTTTCCTGGCGGGATTCCGCGGCGTGCCCGAGGAACTGCGCGAGGCCGCGCGGGTGGACGGCTGCACCGAGTGGGGCGTCTACCGGCACGTGGTGCTGCCCCTGCTCAGGCCGGTCACGCTCTCCGCGCTGATCATCCTGGGGCACATCTCGCTCAAGGTCTTCGACCTCATCGTGGCGGTGTCCGGAAAGCAGATCATCACGGACGTGCCCGCCGTGTTCATGTGGGTGGCCGTGTTCGACTCGAACGATCCGGCGAAGGGGGCCACGATCGCCTCCTACATCGTGCTCAGCGTGGCGATCTTCGTGATCCCGTACCTGGTCTGGTCGGTGCGTAAGGAGAGGCGATCATGACGGCGGTGGCCGGGCGCAGGGCGGCGGTGTTCGGCTGGACGAAGGCCGGCCTGCTGATCCTGTTCGTGTTCGTCTTCCTCATCCCGATCTACGTGCTGCTGGTGACCAGCTTCAAGCCGCTCACCGAGGCCGACCCGGGCCAGGCGTGGAACCTGCCGCAGACGTGGACGACCGAGGCGTGGCGGGTGGCCTGGGAGAAACTGGCCCCCGGCCTGTGGAACAGCGTGCTGCTGGCGGTGCCGGGGTCGCTGCTGTCGTGCGCGCTCGGCTCCATGAACGGCTACGTGCTGTCCAAGTGGCGCTTCCCCGGGGCGGACGTGCTGTTCACGCTGTTCCTGTTCGGCATGTTCATCCCGTACCAGGGGGTGATGATCCCGCTGGTGCAGCTGCTGGTGTGGGTGGACGAGCAGGCCGGCCTGCAGGGCGTCTTCTACGGCGGCATCCCCGGGCTGGTGCTGGCGCACGTCGTGTACGGCATCCCGATCTGCACGCTGATCTTCCGCAACTACTACGTGACCATCCCCGACGAGCTGATCGAGGCCTCACGGGTCGACGGGGCCGGGATGTTGCGGGCGTACTGGTCGGTGGTGCTGCCGGTGTCCGCGCCGGCCATCGCCGTGGTGATCATCTGGCAGTTCACCTCGCTCTGGAACGACTTCCTGTTCGCCGTCTTCCTGACCGGGCCGACGAGCTGGCCCACGACCGTGATGCTGAACAACATCGCGGGCGCGCAGGCCACCCCGTACAGCCAGCAGATGGCGGCGGCCATCCTGGCGTCCGTCCCGACGATGGTGATCTACGTCGTGCTGGGCCGGTTCTTCATGCGCGGCCTGATGGCGGGGGCGCTCAAGGGGTGACCCCACAGCGACCCCCGAGCGCCCCCATGCGGACCCCTTCAGGGGGTCGCCAGATGGGCGAGTGGCTCGCCGCGTACGTAGCGGGCCACGTCCGCCGCCACGATCGAGGCCGCCTTCATCGCGGTCTCCTTGCTCGCCCCGGCCAGGTGCGGGGTCATGACCAGGTTCGGCGTGGTGAGCAGGCGTGAGCCCGCCGGGATGGGCTCCTCGGGGAAGACGTCCGTCGCCGCGCCGAACAGGTGGCCGGAGTCGAGGGCGTCGCACAGGGCGTCGTAGTCGAGCAGCGCGCCCCTGGCGCAGTTGACCAGGACCGATCCCCTGGGCATGGCCGCCAGCTCGGCGGCGCCGATCATGCCGGCCGTCTCGGGGGTGGCGCGGGCGTGCAGGGAGACGAAGCGGGAGCGCCGGAGCAGCTCGTCCAGCTCGACCTTGCCGGGCAGGTCCACGTACGGGTCGTGTACCAGCACCTCCGCGCCGAAACCCTCCAGCATGCGGGCCACGCGGCTGCCGATCGCGCCGTAGCCGACCAGGCCGACGGTGCTGCCGTCCAGCTCGGGGCCGACGTTGTCGTAGGTGTAGTAGTCGCCCCGCCACACGCCGCCCGCCAGGTCGCCGTGGGTCTGCGGGATGCGGCGGGTGGCGGCCAGCAGCATCGCCAGCGTGTGCTCGGCGGTGGCGACGGCGTTGCGGCCCGGCGCGTACGTCACCGCGACCCCTGCCCGCGCGGCGGCCTCCAGATTGGCGTTGACCGGTCCGCCCCTGCTCACGCAGAACAGCCGCAGGTCGGGGGAGGCGTCCAGGACGCGCTTGGTCAGCGGCGCCATCTGGGTCACGCACACCTCGACGCCGCGCAGCGCCTCGATCAGCTCGTCCTCCACGTCGGAGGCCTCGTCCACCTCCCCGACCCGGCCGAACGGCTGCACCGGCCACGGCAGCGTCAGCTCGCTGAGGTCCACCCCGCCGGGGACCTCGCGTCTGAGAGCGTCGCCGAACAGGCTGTTGCGGACGAAGTGATCACCGGCGGCAAGGATCCGGATGGTCAACGAACGGCTCCAATCGGGGAGTTGTACTGCAGCAGCGCCACCCGGCCCGCCCTCAGGCGCAGCTCGGTCAGGGCGCAGTTGTCCAGGCGCGGGAACAGCCGCCGGTACTCGCCGAGCGGCACTCCGATGAGCCGGCACAGGGTCAGCCTGATGGCCGTCGTGTGCGCGACCACCAGGACCCGGCCGCCGGGATGCGCAAAGGCGACGTCGTGCAGCGCGCCGGCGAAGCGGGCGGCGGCCTCGTGCGGGTCCTCGCCGTCCGGCAGCGGGTTCGCGGCGGGGTCGGCCTCGAAGGCGGCGCGGGCCTCGGGGAAGCGGGCCGCCATCTCGGCCGTGGTGAGGCCCTCGCCCTGGCCGAAGTCCAGCTCGCGGAGCCGGGCGTCGGTCCGCACCGGCAGGCCCGCCTGGTCGGCGGCGGCCTGCGCGGTGATGCGGGCGCGGCTGAGCGTGGAGGCCCACACGGCGGCCAGGCCCGCGCCCGCGGCCCATCCGGCGAGCCGGGCGGCCTGCTCGTGGCCGCGCGGGGTCAGCTCGATGTCGCTGACGCCCGCGTAGCGGTTCTCGGCGTGCCAGACGGTCTCGCCGTGACGGACGAGCACGAGGTCGGTCATGGGGTCGTCCTCTCGTGGGTGAGCACGAGGTCGGTCATGAGGGGGTCCTCTCGCGGGTGCGCCCGAGGCAGGTCATGCGGTGGTCCTCTCGCGGGCGTGGGTGGCGGCCTCGGGGTCGAGCCAGCCGCGCCGCTCCAGCTCGGTGACGAAACGGACGTACGCCTCGCCCAGGCGGGCCTCTGAGGGCTCGACCACCGCGCGGGTCCTGATCATGCGGGCCGGGTCGCCGCCCGCCAGCACGGCCATGCCCAGGGCGGGCTCGGCGTTCTCGCGCAGCGTCACGGGGCGCTCCAGGACGTCGGCGCGCAGCTGGGTCCAGTACGCGCTCCTGGTGGCCCCGCCGGTCAGGATGAACTCGCCGTCCACCGGGGCGCCGAGCAGGTCGAGGTAGTCGAAGCAGAGCCGCTCGACGAAGGCCGCGCCGAGCAGGATCGCGGTGTACCGCTCGACGTCGTCGGCCGGCTCGCCGAGCGTGAACGACTCGGCGTCCGGCGCGGCGAAGGGGAACCGCTCACCACGTGAGACCAGCGGATAGGTGACAACAGGTGCGCGGCCCGGCCGGGGGCCGTAGCGGGCGGCGGCCTGGGTGCTCAGGGCGTCGAGGTCGCGGCCGGGCAGGTCGCGGGTCAGGACGCCCGCACCCGTGCTGGACGCCCCGCCGGGCAGCCACGAGCCGTCGGGGGCGCGGTGCGAGTACACGACGCCCAGCGGGTCGTGGATCAGCTCCTTCGTGACCCCCTTGAGCACCAGCGTCGTGCCCAGGACCGAGTTCCAGCTGCCGGCCCGCTGCGCGCCCGCGCCGAGCTGGGCCGCGCAGCCGTCCGTGGTGCCGGCGATCACCGGGGTGCCCTCGGGCAGGCCGGTCTCCCCGGCCGCCGCAGCGCACACCTCGCCCAGGCGGGCGCCGGGACGTACGACGTCGGGCAGCATCCCGGCGGGCACGCCCAGCGCGTCGAACACCTCCATCGGCCAGCGCTCGCCGATCAGATCGACGCCGGTCTTGAGCGCGTTGCTCAGGTCGGTGGCCACCTCGCGCCCCACCAGGCGGCGGTTGACGAAGTCGCTCTGGTGGGCCAGGCGGGCGCCTGCCGGAGCGCCGGGCAGCAGCCACAGCAGCTTCGGCAGCCCCCAGTTGGGCTGCATCCGCCGGTAGCCGAGCCGTTCCCACACGGCCGCGCCCGCCTCGTTCGCCCGTTCCGCGCCGGCGCGGCGATCGTCGTACATGAGGGCGGGCGTCAGCGCCCGGCCCGAGGGGTCGGTGAGCAGGATCGTTCCAGAGGTCGCGTCCACCGCCACGCCCTCGACCCGCTCGCCGGCCGGCACGCCGCGCAGCGCCTCGCGGGTCGCCGCGGCCAGCTCGCGCCACCACTGCTCGGGGTCCTGCTCGTGGCGGGGGCCGTCGCGGTGGCTGGTCAGGGGGCGGCTGCCGGTGCCGAGCACCGTGCCGTCGCCGGTGACGGCCAGGGCACGCACGCTCTGCGTGCCGAGGTCGATGCCGATCCACACGCTCATGTACGGCCTCTCATCGCGCCGAGCAGCGGCCAGGCGCCGGCGTTGTTCGCGCGCAGGGTCAGGAAGTCCTCGTAGAGCTGGTCGTAGCGGGCCCGCCGCGAGGGGTCGGGCTCGACCGCCTCGCGCAGCCGTACGTGCTGCCCGGCGGCCTCGGCGATGGACGGCGCGGCACCTGTGGCGGCCAGCCCGACCAGGCCGGCCCCGCGCGCCCCCACCTCGGTGTCGGCCGAGCGCCGCACGGGCAGCCCGGTGACGTCGGCGATGAGCGCGAGCCAGGTGGCGCTGGCAGAGCCGCCGCCGCACACCCGCAGCTCCGTGGGGTCGGCTCCGGTGGCCGCGAGACAGTCGCGGATGACCATGGTGAGCCCTTCCAGTACGGCCCTGGCGACGTGCTCGCGGCCGTGCTCGAACGACATGCCCAGCAGCGAGCCCCTGGCCAGCGGGTCGGAGAACGGCGCCCGCTCACCGGCAGGCGACAGGTACGGCAGGAACGCCAGCCCACCCGCCCCCGGCTCGCTCAGCAGCGCCAGCTCGCCCAGGTCGGCCGGGCCGTCGAGCCCGAGCAGGCCGCATGTCCACTGCACCACCTCGGTGCCGGCGAACGTGGGGAAGGCCCGCAGGTAGCCGCCGGGCAGCGCGATGGTGATGCCGGTCGGCGCGCCGTCCAGGTCGGGGGTGTCCACGACGACCTCGGTGCACAGCGTGGTGCCGAGGATGCCGCACGCCTGCCCCGCCGACACCGCGCCCGAGCCCAGTGCCGTCGAAGCGATGTCGTACGGGGCCATGACGACCGGCGTCCCCGCGGCCAGGCCGAGCGCGGCGGCGGCGTCGCGGGACAGCTCGGCGACCGGGCAGGCCCGGACCGGGGGCAGCAGCCGTTCTGCCCACTCCAGGCCGAACAGGGACAGCAGGTCCGGTGCGTACGCCCGCGTCCGCAGGTCCATGAACGGCGCCGACGCGTCGGACTCGTCGGCCACCAGCTCCCCGGTGAGCCGGGAGTAGATCCAGCCGCCGCAGGTCAGGTTCGCGTGCGAGCGGGCGAGCCTGCCGGGGTCGTTCGCGTGCAGCCAGGTGAGGATGGCGTGCGGAAGGCCGGAGGCGGCGGCGGAGCCGTTGCGCCGGAAGGCGGTCTCGGCCAGGCCGTCGCGCGTCCAGGCGTCCACGTACGAGGCGGCCCTGGCGTCGTTCCAGAGGATCGCGGGGCCGGTCGGTTCACCGGCGGCGTCCACCAGCCAGCAGCCGTCGCCCTGGGCGGTGACCGCCACCAGGTCGGCGCCGCCCACCTGGGCGGCGACCTCGCGCACGGTGGCCGCGACCGCGTCCCAGACCGCGCCCATGTCCTGCTCGGCGTGTCCGGGGGCGGGTCTGGACACGACGGTCGCGCGCCGGGCGACGGCCGCCTCGGCGCCGGAGGAGTCGTACCCGACCGCTTTGATGACCGTGGTGCCCGCGTCCACGCAGATGATCGCCATCAGGCCCTGCCGTGGGAGGTGCGCGACCGGCGCGACACGGAGTCGACGACCACGGCGAGCAGCAGCACGGCCCCCGTGACCACGAACCTGATCGAGGAGTCGAGGTTGAGCAGGGTCAGGCCGCTGGAGATGGACTGGATGACGATGATGCCGAGCAGCGCGCCGAACGCGGTGCCGCGCCCGCCGAACAGGCTCGTCCCGCCGATCACGGCCGCCGCGATGGCGTTGAGGTTGACGTCGCCCGCGCCGCTGCTCTGGTTGGCCGCCGCCAGCCGGGCCGCGGCCATGATGCCGCCGACCGCGGCGAACGTCGAGCAGAGCACGAACACGGAGGTGAAGACGGCCTTGACGTCGATGCCCGCCCGGCGCGCGGCCTCCACGTTGCCGCCCACGGCGTAGACCGAGCGGCCCCACTTCGTCCGCGACAGCAGGTAGTGCATGATCAGCACGAGCGCGACGAAGAAGACGAACATCCAGCCCACGCCGCGCGTCTGGCCGAGGTACCAGACCACGAAGGCCAGCACCGCCAGCAGCGCCACGCTCCTGACGACCAGCGTCGACAGGCCCTTGGCCGACAGCCCGGCCTTGCGCCGCGCCTGGGCGTGCAGGTAGCCGCTGAGGAACAGCCAGGCGGAGGCGATCACGGCGAACGCGTACGACAGCGGGGCCGGGACGAAGTCGAGCTGGGCGAAGTTCACCAGCGCCGAGTCGAACGGCAGGTTGATCGACCCCTTGGTGCCCAGCACGTACAGCTGCAGCCCGAGGAAGGCGAGCAGCCCGGCCAGCGTGATGACGAAGCTGGGCACCCCGAACCGGTTGAACAGCTGCCCGTACAGCCACCCGATGACCGCGCCCATGAGGACCGAGGCCAGGATCGCCACCCAGACCGGCAGCCCCTGGCCGACGAACAGCACGGCCAGCACCGCGCCCGACAGCCCGCTGACCGAGCCGACGGACAGGTCGATCTGGCCCACCAGCAGCACGCACACGATGCCGAGCGCGATCACGCCGACGGCGGCCGACTCCAGGGTGAGGTTCACCAGGTTCGCGCTGGACAGGAAGATCGGGTTGAGCGCCTGGAACACCGACCAGATGACGATGAGCCCGACGACGACCGGGATGACCCCGAGGTCGCCGCCGCGGGCCCGTTCGACCACGTCGGTGATCGCGCCGCGCCACCCGTCACGGCTCTGCAACCGCTCGTCCTGGCGGTCGGTCGTCACGGCGCTCACTGCTGCCCCCTCTGGTTGCGGCGGGACACCACGTTGTCCGTGGCACCGGTGATGGCGGCGATGATGTCCTCGGTGGAGACCTGGTCCACCGCGAACACCCCGTTGTTGCGGCCTAGCCGCAGCACCGCCACGGTGTCGGCGACGGCCTTCACGTCCGCCATGTTGTGGCTGATCATGATCACGCCCAGCCCGTTCTCGCGCAGCCGCTCGACCAGGTTGAGCACCTCGGCCGTCTGGGCCACGCCGAGCGCGGCGGTGGGCTCGTCGAGGATGATGACCTTCGGGTCGCCGAGCAGCGACCTGGCGATGGCCACCGTCTGCCGCTGCCCGCCCGACAGGGCCGCCACCGGCACCCGCACGCTCGGGATCTTGGCGGAGAGCTGGCGCAGCAGCTCCCACGAGCGGGTCTCCATGGCCACGTCGTTCAGCCGGAGCGGACGGATCTCCTGGCCGAGGAAGAGGTTCTGGATGACGTCGAGGTTCTCGCACAGCGCCAGGTCCTGGAAGACGGTGGCGATGCCGAGCTTGTGGGCGGCGGCCGGGGTCGGGATCTCCACCTGACGGCCCTCGAACGTGATCGTGCCCGAGTCCGGCGGATGCACCCCCGACAGGATCTTGACCAGCGTGGACTTGCCCGCGCCGTTGTCGCCCACGACGGCGACGACCTGGCCGGCGGCGACGTCGAGCTCGATGTCGGTGAGCGCGGCCACGGCGCCGAAGGTCTTGTTGATGCCGCGCAGCGACAGGACGGTCATCGGTCCGCTCCTACTTGATGCCGAGCTCTTCGCAGCCCTTGGCGTACGCGCCCGTGCACACGTCGGCGGCCTTCATGATGCCGCTGTCGAACAGCACTTCCTTGGTGTTGTCCTTGGTCACGACCGTGGGGACGAACAGCTCGGAGGGCGTGTCGTAGAGGGTGGTCTTGCCGGCGGGCTTCTTGCCCTGCATGAATTCCCAGGCCACGTTGGCCGAAGCCTCGGCGACGATCTTGATGGGCTTGGAGATCGTGTTGTACTGGTCGCCCGCGATGATGCGCTGCGCGGCGGCGATCTCGGCGTCGTTGCCGGTGACCGGCGGCACCTTCCCGCCTGCGGCCTTGAACGCGGCGATCGCGCCGCCGCCGGTGCCGTCGTTGGCCGCGACCACGCCGACGATCTGGTCCTTGAACTGGGTGATCTGGCCGCTGACCCAGGTCTGGGCCTTCTCCGGCTGCCAGTCGGGGGTGTCGTACTCGGCGAGCAGCTTGAAGCCGCTCGGGTCGACCGCGCTGTGGATGCCCTTCTTGATCAGCTGGGCCGCCGCGTCGGTGGGGGAGCCGTTGACCTGGAGGATGCCGCCCTCGGCCTTCTCGGCCTTGAGGTGGTCCACCAGGGACTGGGCGATCATCGAGCCGATCTTCTCGTTGTCGAACGAGATGTAGTAGTCGGCGGGCGTGGCCGGGATCGGCCGGTCGTAGGCGATGATCGGCACCTGCTGCGACTGGGCCGACTTGACGATCGTGGCCGCGGCGGCGGAGTCGACCGGGTCGATCACGATCGCCTTGACGCCCTGGGCGAGCGCGGAGTTGGCCTGCTGCTGCTGCTTGGCCGCGTCGGAGTCGGCGTTCTGGTAGATGACCTCGCAGGTCGGGCAGAGCTGCTTCATCCTGGCCTCGAACAGCGGCTTGTCCTGCAGCTCGTATCGGGTCGAGGCGAGGTCGGGCATGAGGAAGGCGACCTTGGCGTTCTGCAGGTCGCCGCCGCCGGTGTCGCCGGCATCGCCACTGCCGCCGGAGCCGCCGCCGCACGCGGCCAGCACCGAGGTCGCGAGCACCGCCACTGCGGCGAACGCGGAGGTCCGCATCTTAGCTCTGTTCACGGGTGTTCCTTAGGTTCCTTGACGCTCGCCGGCCCCCGAGAAGGGGACACGCCCTCACGGGAGGGCATGTCCCGTGGTGCGGCTCACGTTAGCGCGCGTTCAGAAACTTTGTCCAGCAAATGTGTTCAGAGTTGGTGGGCGGCTGCCAGCAGGCCCTCCGCGGTCGGGGTGTCCGTGACGAGCTGGTTGAAGTAGCCGCCCCTGGCTCCGGCGACGATCGAGAGCACCTTCTCCGCGCCGACGGCGACGGCGATCGTGTGGGGGATGCGGCGCAGCTCCTCCGGCTTCGCCGCGACCAGGCGCTCGCTGCCCGGATAGGTCACCGGGGCCCCGTCGCGGTCGTAGATGCGCATGCACACGTCGCCCACGGCCTGGCGCAGGCTCTCAGCGTCGCGCGGCATGAGGGAGGGCACCATCTGCCGCATCAGCGGGGCCGAGCCGACGCCCACGATCGCGCACTTGGCGTGCGCCCACAGGTCCATCACCCGGCGCACGGACGGCTCGTGCTGCAGCGAGTAGAACAGCTCGGGACCGGGCAGCGCGGGGGCGTAGAGGTAGGCGGGCACGCCGCCCGCGCGTTCGGCCAGGATGCGGGTGGTCTCGTTGGTCTGGAACCAGGGCTGCGGCTCCTCCTGGCCGCCCACGGCCGGGGCGATCGTGACGCCCGGGTACTGGCCCAGGCCCTCGCGGGCGCACTCGTACACCGTGGTGCCCGAGGAGACGAGCACGACGTCGCCGGATTCGAGGCCGACGGCGGCCAGCGCGCGGGTCACGCCGGGCGCCAGCCACGGGCCCAGCGTGGGGCCGCTGACCTTGGGGACGAGATAGACGCGCGCCAGCCCGAGCGCCCGCGCCACCTCGTCGGCCAGCGGGCCGTCCTCCAGCGCGGCCGGCCGGTGCACCTTGATCTCGACGATGCCCTGCCGGCGCGCCTCGGTGAGCAGCCGGCTCACGGTCGCCCTGCTGACGCCCAGGCGCCCCGCTATGTCGCCCTGTGTGGCGTCCTCCATGTAGTACTGCTGGGCCGCCGCGTACATCAGCTCGGGGGCGAACCTCGGCTGTGCCTCGGGGGCGACGTCGGCGGCATTCATGCGCGCGCTCCTGATACGGCTTGTGAACAAAGTTGCAGAATGGATGCCCAACGACTATACCTGCGTGCCCAGGCTAGCCGTTGATCAAGGCCTCGCCCAGAGGGGTGCGCGTGTACAGGACACTCCGGCCGACGCGGGTGCCCACGATCACGCCCGTCCTGCGCAGCGCCGCGAGATGGCCGCCCGTGGTGCCCAGGCTCTGCCCGAGCAGCGCGGCGAGCTGAGTGGTGGTGGCCGGCTCCGCCAGCTCGGCGAGGATGCGGGCCCGGCTGCGGCCGATCAGCGCCGCCAGGTCCGCGTCGGGCGCGGGCGGAGCGGCCGCGAGGCCCCTGACGGGATAGACCAGCGCGTACGGCCAGGCGTCCTCCAGATAGGTGCCGATGGCGCCCATGAACGCCGACGGCAGGAACAGCAGGCCCTTGCCGTCGAGCCGGTGGGTCCCCCGCCTGGTGGTCAGCTCGACCTCGATCCGGCCGCTGCGGTGCCAGCGCACGTTCGGGCGCAGGTCTTCGAGGGCCGCCTGCCAGCCGTACGCGGCCAGCCGCCCGGCCCGCTGCGCCACGTCGCGCTGGAGCACCGCGCGGAAGCGGGGCCAGTCGTGGGAGAGGATCTCGCGCCACAACGCCTCGTACGCCGCCGCGAACCGCCGCACCACGTCGGGCCCCAGCAGCAGCTCCCTGATCCAGTCCGGCACGGGCGGCCGGGCGGCCAGCGCCCGCCGGATCTCCCCGTGCGCCGTCTCCAGCGGCGTCGCGCGCATGGCCGCGAGTTCCGCCTCGAACGGCACGTCCACGGCCGTCGGCGGGGGCGCGACGAAGTCGACGTTGGCGTCCCCCTTGTTGCCGCTGATCACGGCCGACGCCCGCAGCACGGGATGCTCCGCGACGAGCTTCTGGTACGTCTCGCGCCACCGCGCCACCCACGGGCCGTTGGCGCCGGCGGGGTAGCGGCCGGCCAGCACCCACTGCGCGTGCATGGTCTCGATGAGCGGTGAGATCGCGAACCTGCTCGCCATCACGTCCTGAGGTACGACCTCAATCGTCACCATGTTTCGGTTATATCCGAATAAGTCGCGTGGGGAGGGAGCGGGCCAGCACCATCTGGCGTGTGAAAGGCGCGACGTTCGGCGAGGTGTTCGCCGTCAGGGAGTTCCGGGTGCTGTTCGGCAGCTTCGTGCTGCTGGTCGGCGGAGACTCGATCAAGATGCTGGCCCTGTCGGTGCTGGTCTACACGCGGACCGGCTCACCCGGGCTGTCCGCGGCGGCGTACATGGCCGGGTGGCTGCCGTTCATCGTGGGCGGGCTGTTCCTGCTCTCGCTGGCCGACCGCCTGGCGCCGCGGGCGCTGATGGTGGCGGGCGAGCTGATCAGGGCCGTCACGTGCCTGCTGCTCGCCTACGCCGGGCTGCCGGTCTGGGCGATGCTGGCGCTGGTGCTGGTCACGGGTGTGTTCTCGCCGGTGTTCTTCGCGGCGCGGGCCGCGATGCTGCCCGAGGTGCTGCCGGGGGACGCGTTCGTGCTCGGGCGGTCGATGCTCAACGTGGCCTCGGCCAGTGCGCAGGTCGTCGGGCTGGCGGCCGGGGGCGCGTTCCTCGCCTTCGCCGGACCGGCCGGCGCGCTCGCCGTCACGGCCGGGCTGTCGGTGGTGGCCGCGCTGGTGCTGCGGTTCGGGCTGCCGTACCGGGCGGCACGGGGCGGGGAACGGCGCGGCGCGGTCCGGCAGACGCTGCGGGTCAACCGGCGGCTGTTGGCCGACGGCCGGGTCCGCGGGCTGCTGCTGGCCGGCTGGCTGCCGTGTGTGTGCCTGGCGGGCGCCGAGGCCATGGTGGTGCCGTACCTGGGCGGGCAGGGACAGGCGGGGGTGGTGCTGGCGGTGGCGGCCTGCGGGATGGCGGCCGGCGAGTTCGCGGTGGGGCGGTTCGCGGCCCCAGGACTGCGGGAGCGGCTGTCGTTGCCGCTGGCGGTGCTGCTGGGGGTGCCCTGGCTGGCGTTCGCGCTCTCGCCCGGGGTCGCCTGGGCGGCCGTGCTGGCGGCGATCGGGGCGGCCGGGCTGTCGTACCAGCTGGGGTTGCAGCGGCGGTTCGTGGACGCGGTGCCGGAGGAGGTGCGGGGGCAGGCGTTCGGGCTGCAGTCCGCCGGGCTGATGACGGGGCAGGCGGCGGGGGCTGCGGTGGTGGGCGTGCTGGGGGAGGTGGTCGCGCCTGGGCAGGCCATCGCGCTGTCGGGGGCCGCGGGCGTGGTGGTCGCCCTCTCCCTGGCCCGCGTGCTGCGGCCCGCGCGACTTGCTACAGGTGTTCAGGGGTGAGTTCGCCCGAGCCGCGGGGGATGAGGCGTACCGGGAGCTCGATGTGCTCCGACGGGCCCGTGTCGCCGCGCAGGCGGCGGAACAGCAGCTCGGCCGCCACCCGCCCCATCCAGGACGGATCCTGCGCCACCACGCTCACCCCCGGGTCGAGCAGGTCGGCCAGCTCGAAGTCGTCGAACCCCACCAGCGCCGGCCGCCGCCCGTCCAGCACCCGCAGGGTGGTGACGGTGCAGCGGCCGTTGCCGGTGAACAGCGCCGTCGGCGGGTCGTCCAGGCCGAACATGCGCTCCACGGCCGCCCGCACCGCCTCGGGCGCAGGTGTCCGCATCGAGACCAGCCGCTGGTCGAAGAGCCCGCCCAGCTCCTCCTTGTAGCCCTGCAGCCGCCCGGCCGCGGTGAAGATGGCCGGGTCGTCGCCGAGGAAGGCGATCCTGCGGTGACCGTGGCTCAGCAGGTGGCGCACCGCCTGCCTGGCGCCGCCCACGTTGTCGCTGAGCACGGTGTCCACGTCGATCCCCGCACCCGGCGGCCGGTCGGCGAACACCACGGGCGTGCCCGCCTCCAGCTCGGGCCGCAGGTAGGTGTGGTCGTCCCCGGCCGGCACCATGATCAGCCCGTCCACCCGGCGCGCGCAGAAGGTCTCGACCAGCTCGCGCTCCCTGCCCGGCTGCTCCCCTGACGACCCGCTCAGCAGCAGGCAGCCATGGTCGATCACCACGGTCTCCACCGCCCGGCTCAGCCCCGCGTAGAACGGGTCCGCCACGTCCTCGATGACCAGCCCGATCGTGGCGGTCGTGCCTCTGCGCAGCACCCGGGCGCTCTCGTTGCGGCTGTAGCCCAGCCGGTCGATGGCCGCCCGCACCCGCTCGGCCGTCTCCGGATGCACGCCGGGCTCGCCGTTCACCACCCGGGAGACGGTCTTGAGCGCCACGCCCGCCGCCGAGGCGACGTCCTTCATCGTCGGTCTCACGTCTGGATCATTCCCTAATCGGGACCTGTAGACAACGTTGTCAAGAGGTTATGCGAGAGTGGTCCTCTATGTCGTTCAGATCCGCTCTGCTCGTGGCGGGGTTCGCCCTGGCCGCGCTGAACCTGCGACCGGCCATCGCGGGGCTCTCGCCGCTGCTCGACGAGATCATGGACGACGTGGGTCTCAGCCCCGCGGGCGGCGGCGCGATCACCACGGTCATGGTGGTCTGCCTCGGGGTGTTCGGGCCGCTCACGCCGATGCTCGCGCGCCGCTTCGGCCTCGACCGCACCCTGCTGGCGGGCCTGCTGGTCATCGCGGCCGGCCTGGCGCTGCGCGGTCTCGACGGCGCCCCCGTGCTCTACCTCGGCTCGGCCCTGGCCGCCACGGCCATCGCGGTCATGAACGTCTCCATGCCCGGCATCGTCAAACAGCACTTCCCCGACCGGATCAACCTGATGACCGGCGTCTACGTCTCGTGCGTGGTGGCCGGCGCGGCGGCCGCGTCCGCCCTCGTCGTCCCGATCGAGCACACCACCGGGTACGGCTGGCGCGGCGTCTCCGCGCTCCTGGCGGTGCCCGCGCTGCTGGCGGCGCTGCTCTGGCTGCCGCAGGCGCTGCGCGGGCGGCCCGGCGGGCAGAACGGCCCCCGCCCCTTCGGCGCGGTGCTGCGCAGCCGCGTCACCTGGTACGTCACCGCCCTCATGGGCCTGCAGTCCCTGACCTTCTACGTCATGCTGGCCTGGCTGCCGACGATCTACCTCGAAGCCGGCCTCGCCGCCGACCAGGCCGGCTACCTGCTCAGCCTGACGAACCTGGTCCAGGTCGGCACCTCCCTGGCGGTGCCCGTGCTGGCCGGGCGGCGGGCCTCGCAGGTGCCGTACGTGATCGGCGCCGGCGTGCTGACCGTCTTCGGGTACCTGGGCGTGCTGCTGGCCCCGACCACGCTGCCGTGGTTGTGGATGATCGTGCTCGGGATCGGCCAGGGGGCCTCGTTCGCGCTGGCCCTGCTGATCATCGCGCTGCGCCCGGCCGACCCCGCCGGGGTGACCGCGCTGTCGGCCGTGGCCCAGTCCGTCGGATACGTGATCGCCGCGCTGGGGCCGCTGCTGTTCGGGTACCTGCGGCAGGTGTCGGGGTCCTGGACGGTGCCGCTGACGGTGGGGCTGGGTGTGGTCGGGGTGCAGCTCGTGGCCGGCTGGTTCGCCGGCCGCCCTGGTACGTTGATCAGGTCCGCCCCCTAGTTTCCCCGGGAGAGGCAGCGTGCTGACCGAGACGCTCCAGCGGATCGCCGACTCGCGCGGCGGGGTGCTCGGCGTGGAGCCCCGCCTGGTCATCGAACCCGACGAGAGCTGGACTCCGGTCGCGGAGCTGCTGCGGGAGCCGTACGAGCTGCTCGGGCGGCTCGTCGACGACACCGCCGCGCGCTGGAACGCGCCACGGCACGTCGGCGCGGCGTTGTTCTGGAAGACCTACAGCTACTGGCACACGCTGCCGATGGCGCTCGGCTGGGCGCTGGACGGGCGGGTGCCGATCATGCGCCTGGCGGACACGTGGTTCAAGGTGTCGGGGGCCGGGGTCACGCTCGCGGCCACGCACGTGAGCTGGGACGCCGGCGCCGCCGCGATCTCCAGGGCGCTGGAGGAGTCGCAGCGACCGCTCGTCGAGGCCATCGGCGTCCTGGCCAAGGTGGGCGAGCGCACGCTGTGGGGATCCACGGCGGAGGCGATCGCCCATCCGCTGACCTCGATCGTGCCCGGCGACTACATGAGGCTGCTGCACGAGCTCGGCCGGCCCGTGGACGGGCTGATCGAGCCGGCCGGCGACGACTACTTCCGCCTGACCTGCTGCCTGTGGATCACCCTGCCCGACGTGGAGCCCTGCGGCAGCTGCTGCGTCCTGCGGCCGCCGGGTCCCCGTAGCGCCTGAGACCCTGCGAAGCTCAGGCCACCGAAGTGATCGGGTCGTCCATCGGGCGCAGCTCGTCGGCGTAACTGACCGAGACACGGCGCATGACGCCGGTCCCGTCGATCGAGTACTGGCCCAGCCGCCACAGCGGCGGCGAATACGCGTGGATCGACACGCTCTCGTCCACCGCGCCCGTCAGCCGGTGGATGTGGTCGGGCCCGAACGAGAACGACTGACCCGCCGGCACCACCGTCTCCAGATGCTCGCCGCCGATGCGCGGGTTGCACTCCCGCAGCGCGCCCCGCACCACGTGCACGGCGCCCGAGGAGATGTCGTGGTCGTGCCAGCCCGTGTCGTCCTCGGGGCGCCAGCACAGCAGCCAGACGTCCACGTACGCGTCGCGGTAGAGCGAGGCGTAGTGACGTCCGCCGTCGGCGGGGAAGTCCACCTGGTCACGCCACTCCTCGGGATGCGCGGCCAGGTCGTTCACCAGGTCGCGCAGCTCACGACGGTCGAGCGTGCGCTCAGGGAGCTCGGCACAGGTGCCCCCGCCCTGGATCTGGTCAGTGGTGGTGCTCACTTACGGAGTCTCCCTTCGCGTTTGTTGCCTGTGTGCATCGCCTTCAAGAAGACGGGCTGGGTTGACGGTCCTGATGGCGTGGGCGGCGGCTGCGCCGAGGCCGGGGTCGGGGGCGGTGGCATAAGGGGCGTCCGAGCCGTTGACGACGACGTCGATGCCGAGTTCGCGGACGATCGCGTCGATCGCGCGCGGGCCGTACGAGGAGGTCTCCACGAAGAAGTCGCGGTCCACCAGGCCGCGTCCGCCACCGCCGCGGGCGATCAGGCGCTCGGAGTGCAGCGGCGCCAGCCCGGCGAGCAGCGCGAAGCAGACCCGCAGCCGGGGATGGCGCGGCCGGACGACGGCGTGGAAATAGTGCCACGACGCGTGCATCTGCTGCACGTACGGCACCAGCGCGGGCCACCACGACGGCCTTCCCGCCGGCGCCAGGGCCGGTCCGGGGTGCACGAGGAGCGGCAGGTCCCTGGCGGTCAGCACGTCGAGGAGCCGGTCGTCCGGAATCGCGGTGGCCGGGATCTGCAGGCCGGCCAGGCCGCGGTCGAGGTCTCCGGCCAGGCGGTCGGGGTCGGGCTCGCTGTGGCAGGTGGCCGCCCACACCCCGAACGGCTCGCCCAGCGACAGGCCGCCGTCGTGGTGGGCGTCGATCAGCGGCCAGCACTCCTCGGGCGGCAGGAACTCGATGCCGAGCGGGCTCGACAGCGACACCAGCGCCAGCTCCAGGCCGGTGGTGTCGCGGCGCTCGTGGTCGGCGGGATCGACCTCGTACGGGGGCTCGCCGTCGAGGATGAGCGTCCAGCCGTCGAGGTAGGGCGGCTTCGTACGGGCGCGCAGAGCATCGACGAACGTGCTGGTCCACAGGTGCTGATGCACGTCGACGCTCATGGCGGCCTCCCCTCTCCCGCTATTTCCTACTCACAATACATGTAAACGCTCTGCGCTGTGTCGTCTTGGAGGTGAACCGTTTCACTGATACGTTTCAGTGAACCGCTTCACAAGAGGCTTGTCAACGGTCCGCCCAGCTCGGAAACCCGACAGAAGGGTGTCGGGAAATCGGCTTCTGTCGGTGCCACGCAATAAGCTGGCTGAATGCCTCGCAAGAGAGCCACCATCCGTGAGGTGGCCCAGGCCACCGGCCTGTCACCGGCGGCCGTCTCCTACGCGCTACGCGGCCTGCAGGTGTCGGAGGAGACCAAGGAGCGGGTGCGCGCGGCTGCCGCCGAGCTCGGCTACGAGGCCGACCCCATCGCCAGGGCGCTGGCCAGCGGTCGCACCGGGATGATCGGCCTGCTCTGCGGCTCCCTTGAGGACCTGTGGCAGCAGGCGCTGGCCGTCGGCATCAGCCGCGGTCTGCGGGAGAAGGATCGTTACGCGCTGATCCTCGACGCGGTCGGCGATCCGGCCAGGGAGCGGGCGCTGGCCCAGCAACTGCGTGACCAGCGCGTCGACGGGCTGATCGTGCAGTCGATCGATCCGGCGGCCGGGTTCTGGCCCGAGCTGTGCGAGTCGGTGCCGGTGGTCGCGATCGGCGACTCCATCGCCGGCACGGCGGGCGAGGTCGTCTTCGACAACCGGCGCGGAGTGACGCTCGCCCTGGAGCACCTGCGTGCCTCCGGCCACCGCCGCATCTCCGTCCTGACGCCCACCATGGCCAGCACGCCCGACCGGCCCGCCGACGTGCACGTCACGGCCGAGGCCGACCGGCTGGGGCTCGACATCGAGGTCGCCACCGCGCCCCACGGGCTGGCCGGGGCCACCGCGGCGGCCCGCGAGCTGCTGGCGGGCAAGCGGCCGAGCGCCGTCTTCTGCTTCGCCGACTCGATCGCCTACGGGGTCTACGCGGCCGCGCAGGAGCTGGGGTTGTCGGTGCCGGACGACGTGTCCGTCATGGGTTACGACGACCATCCGATGTCGGGCCTGCTCTCGCCGGGGCTCACCACCGTCGACTGGGACATCGACGGCATCGTCCGCGCGGCGGTCCGGCTCATCTCGGCGGCGGCCGACGGCGGCACCCGGCGGCGGCGCGTCATGCAGACCCCCACGCTGCGCGAACGGGGCTCGGTCACCCGGCTGGCCTCCTGACCCTCCGCCACGTGATCGCCGGCGGGACGGGCCAGAAAGGCGGAAGGGTCCTGGGGCAAGAACCGTAGGGGTAGCCGGTAGCTCAGAGGTGCCGGGCGAGGGCCTGGCGGGAGGTCTCCAGGTCGGCGGTGAGGGGGCGGTCGGGGGCCGAGGCGTGCAGGGCGCGGGCGGCGGCCGTGCGCTCGCAGGCCAGCACGAGCTCCAGCGGCTCCAGGCAGCGCAGCGCGTGCCGGGCGGCCTGCGTGGCGAAACCGGCGTGGTCCTCCGCGCTGCGCGAGATCACCGCGGTGCCCGTCGTCACCGGGTTCGCGAGGTGACGCAGCTCGGCCAGGGCGTCCTGGGCCACGTACTCCAGGATCAGCACCCCTGACGCCCCGGGGCGGTCGGCGAGGAACGGCAGGTGGCCGGTGTAGGCGGGGTCCATGAGGGTCGCCAGGCGGGCCGTGCTGAGCTGGGCCGTCTGCACGAGCGCGGCCCGCAGCGCGTCGAGGGCCAGCGCCACGGGGGCCGCGTGGAAGTTGCCGTTGTGCCAGGCCAGGCCGTCGGCGAAGAGCGGGTTCTCGGTGGAGGCGTTGAGGTCGATCTCCACCGTGGTGGTGGCGCGGTCGAGGGCGTCCACGGCCGCGCCGTGCACCTGGGCGAAGGCGCGGTAGCCGTACGGGTCCTGGACGCGGGTGGTCGGCTCGTGCGCGAGCAGCCCGCGCAGCCGTGCGGCCACGACGGCCTGGCCCGGATGCGGGCGGGCCTCCTGGACGACGGCGGCGAGCGGTTCGGCGGAGGCGTCCACGGCGGTGAACGACAGCGCGGCCACGTCCACGGCGGCGTCGAGCAGCCGGCGCAGGCGGTGACAGGCGATGGCCGCGTCGGCGAGCGTCGCGGCCCCCGAGCTGATGAACGGCAGCGCGTCCCCGGAGGCGAAGGCGTGGTGCGGCGGCTCGGATGGCGGATGCCGGCGCTCCTCGCCGGTGCGGACAAACCCGGCGTGGCCGGACTCCCCGCCGGGGCGGGTGAGCTCGGCGGGACCGGGCTCCCCGTCAGGGTGGACGGGCTCGGCGGGACCGGGCTCCCCGCCGGGACGGACAGGCTCCGAAAGAGCGGACGCCCCGGCGGGGCCGGGCTGGGTGGAAGGGGCCGGGGGCTCGTGGTGCCAGGGGAGTTCGCCGTGCAGGCACAGGGCCGTGGTGGCCAGGGCGGTGAGGTCGCCGGTGCCGATGGCGCCGTACGTACGCAGCGGCGGGGTGTAGCCGTGGTTGATCGCGTACGCCAGCGCCCGGCACACGGCCGGATCCACCCCGGACCCGCCCGCGAGCAGCTGGTTGAGCCGGACCACGAGCATCGCCCTGGCCCTGGCCGGCTCGATCGGCGGCCCGGCCCCGCACACGTGGCTGCGCAGCAGGTCGAGCCCCGCGCCCTCCATCACCACGTCCCTGTTGGCACCCACGCCGGTGCTCCTGCCGTACACCGGGCCGGTCAGTCCCTGCGCGACGGCCCACGCGGCGCGGGCCCGATCGAGCGAGGCGATCGTGACCCGTGCGCCGTCGTATCCGGCCTGGTGGACCTTCGCGCAGGTCAGGCCGGCGCCGTCGAGCTCCACAGCGGGATCAGTCGTTGTCGGGGATGAACAGGCCGAGCAGCCAGCTGACGACGCTGATGATGATCGCGCCCCAGAACGCGGCCGGATAGAAGTTGTCGACGTGGAAGGGGATGTCGAGCTGGCCCGAGATCCAGCTCGTCAGCAGCAGCATGGCCGCGTTGATGACGAGCAGGAACAGGCCCAGCGTCAAGACGATGATCGCGCAGCCGAGCGCCTTCACGATGGGCTTGACGATCGCGTTGATCAGACCGAAGATCAAGGCCACGAGCAGCAGGACGCCCCAGTATCTGGCCGTGTTGGTGGGGGCGTTCACGTCGATGCCGTCGATGAACTGGATGGCCACCCACAGGGCCGCCGCCGCTGCGATGGTTCTGATGATGAATCTCACGCTGGTTGATCCTCCCACTAGAGATCGCCGCTCGATAGGGGTGCCGTCACTACGATGCCCATCGGTTACCGTGCGTAGTCGCCGGTTATCGTGGGCCCATCGGGGAAGAGGCTGCAGGGGGAGGAGTGAGATGGACGCCAACGGGCTTGAGACGATGCCGGCCGCCGAGCTGCACGAACGGGCGGTGCGCTACGCCGTACGCCACGGGGACCTGGGGTTTCTGTGGGAGCTGCTGAAGGTGATCCCGGCCGCCGAGGCCGCCAGCGGTCACCCCAACGAGAGTGCCAACGACCTCAGCAAGGTCTCGGCGCTGCTCAGCGACGCTCTCGCGGCCGGTGAGGGCAAGCTGGGCGAGGCGTTGCGGCCGATCTACATCGACTATCTGCGCAAGCATCCCGACGCTTGACCCCGATCCGGCGTCCCGTCCGCTCCGGTGCTCCCCGGCGGCGTCCGCGCTCAGCCGGCCAGGCGGGACCGGGCGCCGCCGTGCTCGGCGAAGCCGGGCGTCGTCACCTCCTGCCCGTCCGGAAGGACGATCATCGTCTCGTACGGCCCCGAGCGGGCCAGGTCGGCGGCGAAGCGGCGGCCGGGCATGGGCCCCATGGCGAAGACGGCGGTGGCGTAGGCGTCGGCCAGGCCGAGATCGGGGCCGATGACCGTGACCGCGCGCAGCCCGTCCTGGATCTCGCCGGTGCGCGGGTTGACCACCGGCGCGCCGCCCGAGGTGGCGATGCCGAGGTCGTGGGCGCAGACGACCTTGCGGACGACGCCGTCGCGCGGGTCGCGGACCCCCACCCGCCAGCGCACGCCGGGCGCGGCCGAGCCGCGCACCCTGGTGTCGTTGCCCGCGGTGATGCGGTGGTCGCCGGCGCCGGCGTTGGATAGGGCGCGCGACAGCCGTTCGAGCGCCCACCCCTTGATGTAGCCGGACGGGTCGGTCACGCCGTCGATGCGGGCCTCGAAGTAGCCCTCGGTGGCCTCGCTGAGCTCGTCGCAGCGGTGCAGGACCTCGACCAGTTCGGGGATCTGCCGCAGGGTGCGGCCGCGGTTGAGCCGGCCGATCTGGCTGTCCTCCTTGACCGGGCTGAAGGTGTCGTCCACCCAGCGCAGCCAGGCGAACGCGTCGTCCAGCAGGGGGTTCAGCTCACGGGCCGGCAGGGCGGTGCGGATGTCGACGCTGACCGGCATGCCCATGATCAGTTCTACCCGGGCGCTGCCGGGGAAAGCCGCGGTCTCCGCGACGTCGGAACTCGCTATGAAGGCGGTCGTGGTGGACTCGGCGTGCTGAGAGATCGTCATCGTGCCTCCTCCTTGTCCGGCGTCCACGCTCTCAGACCGGCCGTATGGTGGGCCTAAACACCATGGCCGATTTCGAAATGAATCTGTGACTTCGGGATGGCAAGGCGTGACAACGCCCCGGCCACGTACCGCTTGAACGGGCGCGGCCCGGCCACCACCACTTCGCGCTCGGCGATGTCGGGGATCTGCCGGCGCAGCCCGGAGGCGCTCACCCGCTCCTTGACCGCGGGGTCGTGCTCGTCGCCCACGACGAGGATGAGGCCGAAGCGGGACTCCAGCTCGCGCAGCTCGTCGGTGACGCGGTCGGCGCGGTAGACGGCCACGATGTCGCCGGCGGCGTCGGCCTGCGGGACCAGGCGCTCACGCAACGCGCGCGGGTCGAGCCCGGTGGCGATCAGCAGGACCGGCCGCCCGGTGCCGGGGACGCGGTGGCTCCGTACGGCCATCACGGCAGCCAGCGCGTACAACAGGAGCGCGCCGACGCGGAAGGGGCCGGTCACGTAGGCGGTGGAGCTGAACTGGTGGGCCACGAGGAGCGCGCCCGCCAGGTAGCTCCCGAGGCGCAGCCGCTGCCTGGCCTCCGCCGTACGCAGACTGTCGGCCGCCTTGACGCTGAGCCAGCCGAGCGCCACGACGAGCGCCACGCCCGGATAGGCGGCCGGGGTCCACGGGTAGCCGGAAGCCGGCTGGATCGCGCCGAACTCGGCGACCGCGACCCCGGACCAGAAGAGGATCGGACCCTGATGAGCATTCGCCTCGCTAGCCATGCCTTCACGATGCTGAACGAACATGAAAGCAACCTGAGTAGGGTCTGAAACATGGCTAACGTGCGTGTCGAACGGACTGAAGAGGGCGGATTCCGGGCTACCAACGCCCGTGGCGCCGAGGTGGCGATCGGTGGCGGCGACCAGGAAGGGGTGTTCACTCCGGTCGAGCTGCTGCTGGCGGCGGTGGGCGGGTGCAACATCGTGACCGTCGAGCCGCTCACCGCGAAACGAGGGCATCGGCTGGTGCGGCTGGCCATGACGGTCGGCGCGGAGAAGGTCGAGCAGAACCGGCTGGGCCCGGTCACGGTCACGTACGACGTCGAGCTGCCCTCCGAGGAGGCCGACGAGGTGTTCCGGGCGGTGGCCGAGCGGGTGCACCAGAAGTACTGCACGGTGAGCAGGTCGCTGGAGGAGGGCACGGAGGTTCGATTGGAGCTTCCGTAGGCGGATTAAACAGATATTCGACCCCGTTATGACGCGAGCGTTGCATTCGTCTCGGTAGCGTTGTAGCAGGTCAGGAGCACTGCGACTGGCCGAGAGACCTTCACCGAAGCGGACGCGGAGGGGGACCGCGGTTCGCGAGTGCGGGCCCGTCGGCGCTTTTGGGGGAAAGCGCCGGCCTGGACCGCCGCCGATCGGGCCGGGCAGCTTTGGGGGAACTGCCCGGCCCGATCCATGCGTATCCTCCGGTGACGTGAAGAAGATAGTTGTTGACTGCGACCCCGGCATCGATGACGCGCTCGCCCTCGCCCTGGTGGCCGGCTGCTCCGACTCCCTCGACCTCGTCGGCGTGACCACGGTGGGCGGCAACGTCGACCTGGAGCTGACCACGGCCAACGCGCTGGCGCTGCGCGAGTTCCTGCGGCTGGACGAGGCGCCGGTGACGCCGGGCAGCGCGGGCGCGCTGCTGCGGCACACGGTCAGGGCCAGCCATGTCCACGGAGTCACGGGGCTCGGCGACGTGGTGCTGCCCGCGCCCGAGCGGGGACCGGCCGACGGGCACGCGGTCGACTACCTCGTGGAGACGCTGCGGGCCGCCCCCGGCGAGATCACGCTGGTGGCCGTCGGCCCGCTGACGAACCTCGCCCTCGCCGTACGTCGTGAGCCCCGCATCGTCGAATGGGCCCGCGACCTGGTCATCATGGGCGGCTCCTACACCCGCGGCAACCACAACCCGGCGGCCGAGTTCAACATGCTGGCCGACCCCGAGGCGGCCGCGATCGTGTTCGAGGCCGGGTGGACGGTCACCATGCTGGGGCTCGACGTGACGCTGACGGCGGCGGTGACGTCGGCCGTGCTGGAACGACTGCGGCCGCTCGGGCGGCTGTCCGACCTGCTCGTGCCCGCGGCGCAGTCGTACGGGGTGGTGACCGAGGTGAGCGGGCCGGCCGTCCACGACGCGTGCGCGGTGGCGTACGTGGTGGATCCGTCCCTGTTCACCTGCGTGCCGGCGGTGGTGAACGTGGAGACCGTGGGGCAGTTCACCAGGGGCATGACCGTGACCGACTTCAACGTCGGGGACCGCAGGCCCAACGCGCTGGTGGCGACCGCCGTGGACGTGCCGCGGTTCTGGGACCTGGTGGTGGGGGCGTACGAGAAGCTGGCGGTGCGGCTGGGCTGAGGCCGGCCGGTGCGGGCCGGCTGAGTGGCGGGTGACGCGGTGCGGGCACTGTCCGGTGGCTGATAGAGTTTTCCTTGTTGCGCCGCTAGCTCAGTTGGTCAGAGCAGCTGACTCTTAATCAGCGGGTCCGGGGTTCGAGTCCCTGGCGGCGCACCAGCCATCGGCACCGGGCACTGTCCAATCTTCGGACAGTGCCCGTTGTCGTTTCCGCGTCCTCAGACGAGGCGTTCGTCGACGCCGACGGCGCCGACGCCGGTGCCGAGGCGGCCGCAGGCGCCCTGCGACTGCCCGGAGTCACGCGGCCGCAGCGTCACCCACTCGCCGACGACGTCCGGCGCCCAGCCGCAGGTGACGACGGCCCGGAACCGCCAGGTCTGGCCGGTGGGGTTGTCGCACATCGCGATGCCGACGTAGTCGTCGTTGTGGTGGACGAAGGTGTCGCAGTGCAGCACCGTGGCCGCCGCCGCTGTCGCCGGTGCGGTGAGCCCCGCCGACAGCAGTGCGACGGAACCGGCCACGGCCGCCGCGATACGCGTTCCCTTGGACATTGCCCCTCCTGGACCAGAGATCGACGATCACTTTCCGTTGCCGATCGTACGCGGAGAGTCGCCGAAGGGAAATCGATTATTCGCTGTAGTAGCCCTCGACCGGGACGCGGGCCTCCTCGTACAGGGCCGGGCCTTCGGCGGGGGCGTCGGTGAAGGCGGTGCCGGGCGGCTTGAGGCCGTCGAGCTGCTCGCCGGACAGCGCGTACACCACCCGGCCGAGGCCGGAGCGGGCGATGGCGCCCGCGCACATGCCGCAGGGCTGGCAGCTGGTGAACATCGTGGTGGCCGCCGCCACCTCGGGGGTGAGCTCGCGGGCGGCCCAGCGGGCCAGCTTGAGCTCGGGGTGGGCGGTGATGTCGCGGTCGGTGAGCGAGCTGTTGCGCTCCTCGGCCAGCACGGCGCCGTCGGGGCCGGCCAGCAGCGAGCCGAACGGCGGGTTGCCGCCCGCCCGGGCCTGCGCGGCCAGTTCGATCGCGCGGCGCAGCAGCTTCTCCTCGTCGTGGGTCACGGTGTCGTTCGCTCCTCGGGTGGTACGGATCTCACGGTTCGCGTGAGGTGACCAGACTGCCACGAGAGGCTCACAGCGTGCCGCTCACGACTCCCCGGCGGCGGCGGATCATGGCCTGCGCCTGCGGGTCAGGACTCCTGGAGGCGGCGGATCATGGCCTGTTTGGCCGTCGCGAACTCCTCGTCGGTCAGCACGCCCGACTGGTGCAGCCGGCCGAGCTCGGCCAGCCGGCGCAGGACCGCGTCGTGGACGTCGTCGGCCACCGGAAGCGCGGGCGGCTCCGGCGCCTCGCGCGGCAGCCGGGCCAGCACGGCGGCGGCGACCAGGGCGGTCGAGCCGCCGAAGCGCTGGATGCCCCACGACACGCAGCGCAGGTCCTTCTGCGGCTGCTGCACCGGGCCCTCGCCCTTGACCCGGAAGCGCAGCGTGCCGTAGCTCATGCCGGTCTGCGGCTTCCACTCCACGCCGGTCAGGCCGGACAGCGGGTATTCCTGCGGCCCCGCCTTCTCCTTCTCGGACCCGGCCCACCCGGTCCACTCCAGCCGCACCCGCTCCCCGTCGAAGAGCGCCGTGCCGTCGCCGGCCGTGGCGGAGACGGGCACGTCGGGGACGCGTAAGAGGTAGCCGTCGCAGGGGCCGGCGGGCGTGCGGTTGACGAGAAGGGTGTCGCGGATCTCGTCGGCGAAGTATTCGGCGGCGCCCACGCGGGTCTTCGGCACGGCCAGCCGGTAGGGGTCGGCGGGCGGCGTCAGCGTGCCGGCCACGACGTCGGACAGTGCGTCGGCGCCCTTGCGCAGCCGCAACCGCAGGTGGCCGCCCTTGCGGGCTGGCTCGAACGTCACGCCGGCGATGGCCTCCAGCGGCACGCTCACCTCGCCGAGCGTCCTGCGCAGCTCGTCGACGTCCTTGTCGCTGCCGGGGACGATGCGCAGCATCTCCCCGTCGAACGTCCATGACCCGTCGGGGACGGCGATCTCGGCCATATTCTCAGCCTAGGACACGCTCGCGGCACGATCGCAGACGAAGGAGCCCGATGGAGATCTTCACGAGCTGGCCGTCCTGGGCGCACGCGGAGGGCCCCCTGAGCGCGGCGCTGCCCGAGCCCACGGTGCGTGACCTGCGTGAGGCGGTCACGTTCGCCGGGCGCCGGCACGGGGTGCAGCAGCGGCCCACCGGGCGCCCGTACCTGGAGCATCTGCTGGAGGCCCTGGAGGTGGCGGTGGCGGGCGCCGGGCTGGTCGACCGGGACGTGCTGGTCGCGATCGTGCTGCACGACGTGCTGGAGGACACGTCCTGCACCGAGGCGGAGATCGCGCGCAGGTTCGGGCTGGAGGTGGCGGCGCTCGTGCGGTGGGTGACCAAGCCCCGCGGCGGGGCGAAGGTCGACTATCTCGCCTCGCTGGTCCGGGCGCCGCAGGGGGCCGTGCTGGTCAAGCTGTCCGATCGGGTGAGCAACGTGCAGGAGTTGCAGCGGATGCCGTGGCGGTTCCAGCGGCGCTACTACATGGAGACGGTCGCGTACGTCATGCCGCTGGCGGGCGCGCATCCGTGGTACGCGAAGTGGTTCAGCGAGTGGCGGGGGCATTGGCGGCGGGTGGAGCGCTGGCCCGCCTGAGCGCCGTCACCCCTCGATGCGGGCCGCGCGGTTGCGTACGCCCAGGAAGTGGGCCTGCACGGCGACCTGCGCGGCGGCGCGGTCGCCCGCGAGGACGGCGGCGTAGATCTCGCGGTGCCGTCTGGCCACGTCGGCGGCGGGCTCGTCCGGCGCTCCTAAGGCGTCGCGGAGCTGGTAGTAGACGTCCCAGAACGCGCCCAGCAGCGTGGTGACCAGGGGGTTGCCCAGCGGGCGGTAGAGCAGGTCGTGGAAGAGCCGGTCGGTCTCGGGGGAGACCAGGCCGGCCCGCGCCTCGCTCTCCATCCTGGCCATGACCTCGGCCACCGGCGTCAGGTCGGCGTCGGGGCCGAGCTCGATCAGCCGCACCACGAGGCCGCTCTCCAGGATCTCGCGGATGTCGATCAGGTGGGCCAGGTGGTTGGCACCGTTCTGGAGGGTGATGCGGCTGTGGAAGGTCAGCTCGTCCACCAGGCCCGCCAGGGACATCCGGCCGACGAACATCCCGAAACCATGGCGGATGTCCACGATTCCCACCGCCTGGAGGGCCTTCAGCGCCTCCCTGATCGAGTTGCGGCTGACGCGAAGCTCCTCCATGAGCTCCGACTCGGTGGGCAGGGGGTCGCCCGCGATGAGCCCGCGCCGCACGATGAGGTCCTTGACGCCCTCCTGGGCCTCGACGGCGCGGCTGGGGCGCGCCGGGCGCGGGACTGTGGTCATGAAGGTTCCTTTCGTCGTAGGTAACAATCCGGAAATCTTCCGTTGACCTGACGCAGGTGCGGCGTTTAGCGTCCACTTTACGCACAACATAGGACATGGGATGTCCCACGTTCTACATTCGGCCGGCGTTCACCGGGCGAACGCAAGGAGCGCGCGCCAGCGCGCGACATCATCCCCCTTGGAGGCATCCGTGAGCTCTGAGTTCAGCCGCCGCGACTTCCTGCGTTACAGCGGGGCGAGCGGGGCGGCGGCGTTCATCGCGGCCACGCTCTCCGCCTGTTCAGGAGGCCCGGCCTCGACCGGGTCGGTCGGCGCCGGATCCGACAAGGACCTCATCACCGCCGTCATCGGGTACGGCAACGACCAGAGCTGGGACCCCACCCAGACGGCCTCGGCCTTCGCCATGGCCGGGATCAACCACGTCTACGAGGGCCTGCTCGACACCGACCCGATCACCCGCGAGCCGTACCCGGCGCTGGCCACCGCGCTGCCGTCCGACCTGAACGCGACCACGTGGACGTTCACCCTCAGGGACGGCGCCACGTGGCACGACGGGCAGCCCGTCACCGCCGACGACGTCGTCTTCACGTTCGAGCGGGTGCTCGACCCCGAGGCGAACGTGCTCATCGGCAACTTCTTCAGGACCTGGCTGAAGGAGGTGAAGAAGGTGGACGAGAAGAACGTGGAGCTGGTGTTCAAGTACGCCTTCCCCGACGCGGCGCCGCGGCTGACCATCGCCAAGATCATGCCGAAGCACGTGTTCGGCCAGCCGGGCGCCTGGGACCAGGCCAAGGGCGGCAAGGCGGTGGGGTCGGGGCCGTACAAACTGGCCGCGCACAACCCGAAGTCCAACACCGCGTTCGAGGCGTTCGACCGCTACAACGGGCCGCGCCCGGCCACGGTCAAGAAGATGAACTGGCTGACGATCGTGGACGCCGCCGCCCGCGTGGCCAAGATCTCCGGCGGCTCGGCCGAGGCGCAGATCGCCGACAACATCCCGTACGCCAACGTCGACCAGCTCAAGCAGCAGGGCCTGACGGTCGAGGGCGGCAAGGGCATGAACCACATGTTCCTGATGTTCAACACCGGCACCAAGCCGTTCGACGACGTACGGGTGCGCCAGGCCCTGCACTACGCCATCGACAAGCAGAAGATGATCGACGTGGCGCTCAAGGGCCACGGCACCGCCTCCAGCTCCTTCCTCAACGAGGGTCACCCCGACCACCAGCGCGCCTCGGTCGTCTACGACTACGACCCGGACAAGGCCAAGGCGCTGCTGAAGGAGGCGGGGGTCACCGACCTGACGATCAACCTGATGGCGGTGAACGTGAGCTGGATGGTGGACTGCCTGCCCACGATCGCCGCCTCCTGGGAGGCCGTCGGCGTCAAGACCACGCTGGAGCCGCAGGACACGGCCGCGCTGTTCACCAAGATGGACCAGATGCAGGACTACCAGGCCGTCGCCGCGGCATCCAACCCCAACCAGTTCGGCATGGACGCCGACCTGATCCTGCACTACAACTACGTGCCCGGCGGCCTGTGGATGAAGTACGCCCACTGGGACGGCACCAAGGACGCCGAGAAGCTGTTCACGATGATGGACGAGGCGGGCAAGGAGACGGACAAGGCCCAGCGAACCGAGCTGATCCACAAATATCTGGACTTCGTGGCTGAGCAGGCCGTCCTCTACCCGGTCGTGCACAACGAGCTGATGACCGCCTACGACCCGAAGAAGCTGTCCGGCGTCCGCGCCCAGCCGTACCCCGGCATCACCCTGCTGCAGGCCAAGAGGACATGACGCTCGTCATCCGGATGCTGCTGCGGCGGCTCCTCATCCTGATCCCCCTGGTGCTCGGCGTGATCGCGTTCGTGTTCATCGTCATGCGCTTCTCCAGCAGCAAGCCGGAGTACGCCTACTTCCAGGGCGCGAACCCGACCCCCGAGCAGATCCACCAGTTCCAGCTCGAGAACGGCCTGCTGGACCCGCTGCCCGTGCGTTACGTGCGCTTCGTCGCCGACCTCGCGCAGGGCGACATGGGCACCAGCGTGCTGACCAGGAAGCCGGTCATCGAGTCGGTCATGACCGCGCTGCCGCTGACCCTGCAGCTCACGCTGCTCGGGCTGGTGGTGGCCGTGGTGCTGTCGCTGGCGTTCGGCGTGACGGGGGCGCTGTTCCGCGACCGCTGGCCCGACCAGGTGATCCGGGTGGTGTCGCTGATCGGGGTGGCGGCGCCGGCGTTCTGGCTGGCGCTGCTGATGATCCAGTGGCTGGCCGTCGGGGAGGGGCTCTTCCCGACCGGCGGCTACATCAACCCGGCCGACTCGGTGACCGGGTGGCTGCGGTCGATGACGCTGCCCGCCCTGTCGCTGTCGCTGCCGATCGCCGCCCAGCTCATCCGCGTCATCCGCACGTCGATGGTGGAGGAGCTGGACCGCGACTACGTCCGCACCGCGATCGGCAGCGGCCTGCCGATGATCGTGGTCGTCGGCCGGAACGTGCTGCGCAACGCCCTGATCAACCCACTGACCGTGCTCGGCCTGCGCATCGGCTACCTGATCGGCGGCACGGTCGTGATCGAGACGATCTACGGGCTGCCCGGCATGGGCCAGCTCATGATCAACGCGGTCCGCGACGGTGACCCGGCGGTCGTCCAGGGCGTGGTGCTGACCATCGCGATCGGCTTCATGGTCGTCAACCTGATCGTCGACGTCCTCTACCTGCTGGTCAATCCCCGCCTCAGGAGCGCCACATGAACCGGTTCCAGCTGCGAGGAGGACTGGCCGAGCGCCTGTCCAGGCCGGGCGTCGGCTTCCGCCGGCTCAGACCGCTGTCGTGGGTGGCGGTCGGCATCGTCGCCGTGGTCGTGCTGGCGGCGCTGCTGGCGCCGTGGATCGCGCCGCACTCGCCGTACTTCCAGGAGGCCGCCGGCGGCGGCCCCTCCGCCCAGCACTGGATGGGCCTCGACAGCGCCAACCGCGACATCCTGTCCAGGCTCCTGTACGGCGCCCGCTGGTCGCTCATCATCGGCCTCGGCGCCACCGGGCTCGCGCTGGTCGCCGGCGCGATCGTCGGCGCGGTCGCGGCCACCTCGCGCCGGGCCGTGGACGAGACCGTCATGCGCCTGCTCGACGTCGTCATGGCCTTCCCCGGCATCGCCCTGGCCGCGGTGCTCGTGGCGGTGTTCGGTGGCAGCATCCCGGTGCTGGTCATGGCCATGGCCTTCCTCTACATGCCGTCCGTGGCCAGGGTCGTGCGGGCCAACGTGATCGCCCAGTACGGCGAGGACTACGTCGCCGCCGAGCGCATCATCGGCGCCCGCACCCCGCACATCCTGATCAAGCACGTCGCGATCAACTGCGCCGCGCCGGTGCTGGTGTTCTGCACGGTCATGGTGGCCGACGCGATCGTGTTCGAGGCGTCGCTGTCGTTCATCGGCGCCGGCGTACGCCCGCCGAACCCCTCATGGGGCAGCGTCATCGCCGACGGCAAGAACATGGTGCTGCTCGGCGGCTGGTGGGCCACGGTCTTCCCCGGCCTGCTGATCCTCGTCACCGTGCTCGCGCTCAACATCCTGTCCGAGGGCATCTCCGACGCCTGGGCCGCCCCGGCCGCGCGCAAGCCGGTCGCCCGCAAGGACGACGCCTTCGAGCGGGCCACCCCCGGCTCCGGCGAGGTCGTCGAGCTGCCGGGACTGGCCGAGGCCGCGCGCAGGCTGGCCGAGCGGGCCCGCCCGCTGCCGCAGGGCCCGCCGATCCTCACCGTCGAACGGCTGCGGATCGGGTTCGCCGAGGGCGTCGACATCGTGGACGGCATCGGCTTCGAGGTACGCCCGGGAGAAGTGCTCGGCCTGGTCGGCGAGTCGGGCTGCGGCAAGACGCTGACCGCCCTGACCGTGATGGGCCTGCAGCCCCGCCACGCCCGCGTCAGCGGCCACATCCGCTTCGACGGGCGCGAGCTGCTCGCGGAGCCGAAACGGGCCCGCCGCCGGCTGCTCGGGCACGAGATGGCGATGATCTACCAGGACGCCCTCTCCTCGCTCAACCCGGCCATGACCATCAAGGCCCAGCTCAAGCAGCTCACCCGGCGCGGCGGCCGGCGCAGCCCCGCCGAGCTGCTCGAACTCGTCGGCCTCGACGCCCGCCGCACCCTGACCTCCTACCCGCACGAGCTGTCCGGCGGGCAGCGGCAGCGGGTGCTGATCGCGATGGCGCTCTCGCGCGACCCCAAGCTGATCGTCGCCGACGAGCCCACCACCGCGCTCGACGTCACCGTCCAGGCGCAGGTCATCGAGCTGCTGCTGAAGCTGCGGGAGGAGCTGGGCTTCGCGCTGATCCTCGTCTCCCACGACCTCGCGCTGGTCGCCGACGTGACCGACCGGGTCGTGGTCATGTACGGCGGCCAGATCGTCGAGACCGGCGTCACCGCCGCCCTGGTCGGGGCGCCCGCCCACCACTACGCCCGGGGCCTGCTCGGCTCGGTGCTGTCGCTGGAGTCGGGGGCCGAGCGGCTGACCCAGATCCGCGGCGTGGTGCCGGCTCCGGCCGACTTCCCGCCCGGCTGCCGGTTCGCCGACCGGTGCCCGATGGCCACAGACGTGTGCCGTACCGAGAGCCCGGCGCTGGACGGGGACGCCACGCATCGCGTCGCCTGTCACCATCCCGCGCAGGCGCTGGTGAGGAGTGAGCAGCATGCTTGAGCTGAAGGACGTGCACGTCGTGCACAAGGCCCGCTCGGGCGGCCTGTTCGCGCGCGACCGCGTGCACGCGCTGACCGGCGCCAGCCTCACGGTCGGCGCCGGCGAGACGGTCGGGATCGTGGGTGAGTCGGGCTGCGGCAAGTCCACGCTGGCCAAGGTGCTGGTCGGGCTGCAGCGGCCGGTCTCGGGCAGCGTCACCTTCCGCGGGCGCGAGCTGTGGGGGCTGAAGGAGTCCGAGCGGCGCGCGCTGATCGGCTCCAGCGTGGGGATGATCTTCCAGGACCCGGCCACGGCGCTCAACCGGCGGCTGCCGATCCGTCAGGTGCTGCGCGACCCGCTCAACGTGCACGGGCGCGGCACCCCCGCCCAGCGCGACGCCCGCGTGCGCGAACTGCTCGACCTGGTCGGCCTGCCGGCCAGCGCGGCCGACGCGCTGCCGAGCCAGCTCTCCGGCGGCCAGCGGCAGCGGGTGGCCGTGGCCAGGGCGCTGGCGCTCGAACCCGAGCTGGTCGTGGCCGACGAGCCGACCAGCGCGCTCGACGTGTCCGTCCGCGCGCAGATCCTCAACCTGCTGCTCGACCTGAAGGAACGGCTCGGCCTGGCCCTGGTGTTCGTCTCGCACGACATCCAGACCGTACGCCGGATGAGCGACCGGGTCGTGACCATGTACCTGGGGCGCATCGTCGAGCAGACCCCCGCCGCCGCGGTCCCGCTGGGCGCGCGGCACCCCTACACGCGGGCGCTGTTCTCGGCCACGCCCGGGCTGATCTCGCCGATCAACCCGATCCCGCTGGTGGGCGCCGTGCCCTCGGCCACCAGGCCGCCCAGCGGATGCCCGTTCCGTACCCGGTGCTGGCGGGCGGACGACGTCTGCGCGGCCGAATGGCCGGCCGCGCAGACCCAGGACGGCCACCTCTTCCACTGCCATCACCCGGTGGCGGCTGGCGCCACCGACCTCGAACTGATCCAGGAGCATGCATGACGACCTCTGCCGCCCCCCTGACTGGAGTAATCCCCCCGGTCTGCACCCCCATGACCCCCGACTACGAGGTGGACGTCGCCTCGATGGTCCGGCTGGTCGATCATCTGGTCGGGGGCGGGGTGGACGCGCTGTTCGTGCTGGGGTCGTCGTCGGAGGTGGCGTACCTGACGGACGCGCAGCGGCGCACGGTGCTGGACACCGTGGTCGGGCACGTCGCCGGGCAGGTGCCGGTACTGGCCGGGGTGATCGACATGACCACGCCGCGGGTGCTGGAGCACGCCCGGGTCGCGATCGAGGCGGGGGCGGCCGGCCTGGTGGCGACCGCGCCGTTCTACACGCGGACGCATCCCGACGAGATCCGCACCCACTTCAGGACCCTCGCCGCGCGGACCGGGCTGCCGGTCTACGCCTACGACCTGCCGGTGTCCGTGCACACCAAGCTGAGCGCGGACCTGCTGCTCGAACTGGCCGCGGAAGGCGTACTGGCCGGGGTGAAGGACTCCAGCGGCGACGACGGCGGCCTGCGCGCGGTCATCCTGGGCCGCCGGCCGCCCTTCAGCGTCCTCACCGGGTCCGAGGTGACCGTCGACTCCGCGCTGTGGATGGGCGCCGACGGCGTCGTGCCCGGACTCGGGAACGTGGATCCGCACGGCTACGTCGAGCTCTACCGCTGCGCCGCGCGCGGCGACTGGCAGGCGGCCAGGGCGGAGCAGGAGCGCCTGGCCCGGCTGTTCGGCATCGTGCACGTCGGCGGCGCGCGCATGGGCGGCAGCTCGTCGGGGCTGGGCGCGTTCAAGGCCGCGCTGCACCTGCGCGGCGTCATCGACTGCCCGGTGACCGCGCTGCCGCAGATCCCGCTGAACGAGGACGAGATCGGCCGGATCGGCAAGCTGCTGGCCGGTGCCGGCCTGCTCTGACGGCCTGTTCTCAGGGGGTTCACGTCCCGCCTCCCCGGAGGGAGAGGCGGACGTGAAGGGACGGCGGGTCAGGCGTGCGTGGCCCGCTCGTTCGGCACGCAGTGCGTCATCTTCAGGCCCTCGACGTCACGGGGGCCGTTCCTGCCCAGCTTGGCCAGGCGGTCGCGGTCCTCGTCGGTGAGGTCCTGGCTCTGCAGCGGCTCCAGGCCGGCGACGTCGTCGGGCGTGATGCCCAGACCCTCGCCCACCCGCAGCCCCAGGTCGTCCTCGACCAGCAGGAAGTGCCAGACCATGCGCTCCTGGATGGCCCGGTCGCACTGCTTGAGAGCCGTGACGAAGTTGAGCACCAGATCGTCGCGCTCCCACTCCTCCATCAGCAGATAGCGCTGACCGGCCTGCTTGTAGTCGTTGGTCCGCGGGATCCGCTTGCGCGTGAGCCGGCCGCTGACCTGCGGGCCGACCTCGTCCGGATGCGGATAGTGGGCCTCGCGCAGGCCGTCGCGCAGCGAGGGCTCGTAGTTGATGTGCGGGCTCTCGCCGGCCGAGTCGACGAAATACGTCATCTGGCCGTCGCGCTGGTTGGTCCGGCAGGTCGCCTTCGTCTGGTTGACCGGGAGCTGCAGGTAGTTCGGGCCGACCCGGTAGCGCTGCGTGTCGCTGTAGGAGAACGTCCGCCCGACCAGCATCTTGTCGTCGGAGAAGTCGAGCCCGTCCACGAGCACGCCGGTGCCGAACGACGCCTGCTCGTTCTCGGCGAACTGGTTCTCCACGTTGCGGTCCAGCACCAGCCGCCCGACCGGCAGCGCGGGGAAGTCGTTCTCCGGCCAGGTCTTGGTGTCGTCGAGCGGGTCGAAGTCCAGCTCGGGGTGCTCGTCGTCGCTCATGACCTGCACCAGCAACTCCCACTCGGGGAAGTCGCCGCGCTCGATCGCCTCGTACAGGTCCTTGGTGGCGTGCCCCAGGTCCTCCGCCTGCACGGCGGCGGCGTCGGCCGCGGTCATGCTGCGCACGCCCTGCTTGGGCATCCAGTGGTACTTCACCAGATGCGTCTCGCCCTGCGCGTTGACCCACCGGTAGGTGTTCACGCCGAAGCCCTGCATGTGCCGGTAGTCGGCGGGGATGCCGCGCGGGCTGAACAGGTTGACCAGCATGTGCATGCACTCGGGCGTCTGCGACATGAAGTCGAAGATCCGGTTCGGATCCTGCCTGAAGGTGACGGGGTCGGGCTTGAGCGAGTGGATGACGTCGGGGAACTTGATGGCGTCCCGGATGAAGAAGACCGCCAGGTTGTTGCCCACGAGGTCCCAGTTGCCGTCCTCGGTGTAGAACTTGATCGCGAAGCCGCGCGGGTCGCGGGCCGTCTCGGCCGAGTCGCGCCCGCCGATCACGGTGGAGAAGCGCAGGGCGACGTCGGTGCGCTTGCCCGCCTCCTGGAACAGCTTGGCGCGCGTGTAGCGGGCGATCGGCTCGTCGCCGAGCTTGCCGTACGCCTCGAAGTAGCCGTAGCTGAGCGCGCCCCTCGCGTGCACCACGCGCTCGGGGATGCGTTCCCGGTCGAAGTGACTGATCTTCTCCAGGAACTGGTAGTTCTCCAGCGTCGCCGGCCCGCGCGGGCCGATCGTGCGCTGGTTCTGGTTGTCGTAGACCGGGTGCCCCTGCCTGTTGGTGAGCACCTCACGCTGGTCGTCGGGCCGCGAGCCCTGGCCAGAGACGTCTGTCATCGCATTTCCCTTCCCCCGGACGAGGTTTTCCCCGCCTGCCCTCAAGGCCGGAACGGAAACGGGCAAAGATCCGCTAACCGCGGCGGCTGCCCGGCGGGACGACCTGGAGGGCGGCCTCCAGCGCGGTGGCCTCCTCGGGGGTGAGGCGTTCGAGGAAGTGGACCAGGGTGGCGGCCTGGTTGCCGCTGCCGGCCAGCGCGTGGCGCATCAGCTCCGCGGTGTAGGCCTCCTTGGTGGCGATCGGCTCGTAGACGTAGGCCCGGCCGACCGGCTCGCGCTTGAGCAGGCCCTTGGTGTGCAGCTTGTCCATCACGGTCATGACCGTGGTGTAGGCGATCTCGCGCTCCGTACGGAGGTCTTCGAGCACGTCACGGACGGAGGCGGGCCTGCGGTAGGACCACATCCTGTCCATGATCGTGGACTCGAGCTCTCCCAGAGGCCGCTTCATGCCCACATGCTACGGGTTGCAGCCGGCCACAACCGGTTCACAACCGGGCCGGGCGACCCTGACAGGCGTGACTGCTGACAACAAGCCCGCCATCTGGGAGATGGTGGTCGTCCACCGCATGTTCCGGCGCGAACTCAAGCTCGCTCCCGGGCTCATCCGCCAGGTGCCCGCCGGGGACACCGCCAGGGCCGGCACGCTGGCCGCCCACGTCGAAGAGGTCCTTGAGGGCCTGCACCACCACCACGAGGCCGAGGACAAACTGCTCTGGCCGCTGCTGCTGCGGCGGGTCGCGTTCGAGGCCGAACTGGTCAACACGATGGAGGCCCAGCACGAGCGGGTGGCCGCCCACATCGAGACGCTCGGCCGGCTGGTGCCCGCCTGGCGGGCGAGCGCCGCCCCTCAGGACGGCGAGCGGGTCGCCGCCACCGTCGAGCTGCTGCACGGGGAGCTCGTCGTCCACCTCGACCAGGAGGAGGAGCGGATCCTGCCGCTGGTGTCGGAGCACGTGACCAAGGAGGAGTGGGACCGGCTCGCCGAGTACGGCCGCTCCCACCTGTCGAAGGACCGGCTGCTGGTCCAGCTCGGCGCGCTGCTGGAGGACGCCACCGACTGGGAGCGGCGCGAGTTCCTGTCCCTGTTGCCGCTGCCCGCCCGGGTGCTGTGGTCGCTGGTCGGCAAGCGGCAGTACCGCAAGGAGGTCGTCCGCGTACGCGCCGCCTGACGCCTTCCTGCACTGCCGGCCGGCGCTGTCGTCCGGCGCTGTGCTCAGGCGCTGGGCTCAGGCGCTGGGCTCAGGCGCCCGCCACGGGCGCCGGAACCAGGTGGTCAGCGGTTGACGCCGTCGGCGGGGCGGCGCAGGAGGTCGAGGTCGGCGCGGCGCGGCAGGCTCTCCCAGTCGCCCTGTGAGGTGACCGCGAACGCCCCCGCCGCGCACGCCGTGCTGAGCCGCCGCTCCGGCTCGGCCCCGGCCAGCCAGTCCGCCAGCCAGCCGGCCGCGAAGGCGTCGCCGGCCCCGACGGAGTCGACCTCGCTCACCCGGTACGGCTCCGCCCGCCGCACGACGTCGCCGGACAGCTCCATCGCCCCCTCGGCGCCGAATTTAATCAGCACGTGCCGCGGCCCCATCCCCGCCAGCGCCTCGGCCAGCTCTTCCGCCCCTTCGACATCGGCGATGAGCCGGCCCTCCGCCTCGGTGGCGAACAGCACGTCCACGCTCCCGGCCGCCTCGCGCAGCCAGGCCCCGGCCTCCTCGGGCGTCCACAGCGCCTTGCGGTAGTTGACGTCGAGCGAGACCAGCACGCCCGCGGCCCGAGCCACGGCGATCGCGTGACGTACCGCCTCCCGCGCGGACTCCGAGAGCGCGGGGGTGATGGCCGAGACGTGCAGCACCCGGGCGGACCTGATCAGGTCGTCGTCGAGGTCGGCGGCGCACAGCCGCGAGCCGGCGCTGTCCTTGCGGTAGTAACGCACGTCGATGAGGTCGGCCGTGCGCCTGCCCTTGATCATCAGCCCGGTGGGCGCGGCCGGGTCGGGGATGGCGCGCACGTCCACGCCCTCGCCGGCCAGCGTGGCTCTGATGAGGTCGCCGAACTCGTCGGCGCCCACCCGGCCGACCCACGCCGTGCCGTGCCCGAGGCGGGCCACGCCGATCGCGACGTTGGACTCGGCGCCGCCCAGCCCCAGGTCGAAGTCACGGGCGAAGCGCAGCGGCCCCGTGCGCCTGGCGGCGAACAACGCCATGGTCTCGCCGAAGGTCACCAGCTCGGTCGTCGGCCTCGTCATCGCTTCTGGCTACCCAGCTTTCTGGAGATCCGCGCCGCCGCCCCGGCCACCAGCGGTCCCAGCTCGCGCACCCGCGCGGCGGTGATCCGCGAGGTGAGGCCGGAGACGGAGATGGCCGCGGTCACGGCGTCGTCGTGGTTGAAGATCGGCGCGGCCACGCAGCGCACCTCGGGTTCGTTCTCGCGGTCGTCGACCGCGTAGCCGCGCCGCCTGATGTGCGCCAGGTCCGCGCGCAGCCGCTCGGCGTCGGTGATCGTGTGCTTGGTCCGCGGTTCGAGGGTCAGGCCGGCCACGGTCTGCTCGGGCAGCCAGGCCAGCACGGCCTTGCCGACCGCGGTGCAGTGGAGGGCGCCCCGGCTGCCGATGCGCGAGGCCATCCGGACGTTGGCCGCGTTCTCCACCTTGTCGATGTAGACGACGTGCGGCGGGTCGTGGACGACCAGGTGGACGGTCTCGCGCACCTCGCTCATCAGCCGGTGCGACTCCTCGGCCGCGACGGAGCGCAGGTCGAGCGTGGCCAGGTAGGACTGGCCGAGGCTGAGCGTGCCGTGGCCCAGCCGGTAGGCGCCCGTCTCGCGGTCGCGTTCGAGGAGGCTGGCCTCGATGAGCGGCGCGGACAGGCGCAGCACCGTGCTCTTGGACAGGCCCACGGCCTCGGACAGCTGCGTGAGCGAGACGCCCGGATGCTCGCGCACGTGTTCCAGCACGGCCAGGGCGCGTCTGAGGGAGGCGGACTGGTTACGTTCTGGCACGCGCCCCAACATACCGGCCGATGCTCATCTGCAACACGTCGTTGTGCACTGCACAACAGGGCGAGCGATCAGGGTCGGGAGGGGCCGTCCGAGACCGTGACCTCGTGCGCGTCGCCAGGGGCCAGGAACGCGAGCAGCCGCCGGCCCTCCTCCTCGACCGCGTCCAGGTCCTTGACCGGCTCCCACAGATGCAGGCCGAGGGTGGAGGCGCCCTTCGCCCGGGTGATCGTCCAGTCCCCGGCCGTGACGCCGTCCACCAGGATGACCCTGGGCATCACGTTGGTGCCCATGAAGCCCTGGAACGCGGCCAGGCCGGTCTCGGTGATGACCCGCGAGCGGTCGGCGTGTGAGAGGAACAGGTTGTCGAAGTCGTACATGAGGCGGGGCGGGGCGGGCACGTCCGGGTCGGGGCGGACGGCGTCCGGGAGGTCGTACAGGGTCCTGCCGCTCTCGTCCCTGAACCTGAGCAGGTCGAGCGGCTCGACCACCTCGGCCAGCCGGGTCAGCCCCGACCACGTCTGCACGTCCTGCACCGACGCGGGCCCGAACGCGGCCAGATAGCGCCGCACCAGCTCGGCCGGCGTCATGGGGGCCTGCTCGAAGCCCAGCCACGACTCCGCGCTCGTGTGGGCGACCGGCCCGCTCCTGCCCCACAGGCCGCGCGGCGGCACCTGCACGAGCGGCACCAGCCAGCGCACCCCCTGGCCCAGCGCGTGCGGGTCGTGGTCGGGCCAGCGCTCGTTCAGCGCCCGGCCCAGTTCGGCGAAGGTCATCGGCCGCTCCTCCAGCAGCGCCCGCCCGACCGCCTCCAGCTCGTCGAGATCCACCCCGGCCAGCCGCTTGCCGAACGTCGTGCGCGTCCCGCGTTCGGTGACCTGCTGCAGCAGCGGCCGCATGGCCAGGCAGTCGCGGGCCGAGACCAGGTGGATGGTGGAGCGCTGCAGCGCGATGCGCACCAGAGCGCGCGAGGCCAGCAGGTCGGCCGCGTCGGCGGCCGCGAAGCCCTTGATGCGGGTCCACAAGCCGGTGTACCAGGTGTGCGGGGTCTGCGCCTGGAGCCCGCCCAGGTGCTCCACGACCTCGATCACGGGCCGGACGGTGCGCCGTAGCAGGAGCTGTCTGTCCAGGGTGGCCCGGTTGAGCGCCCGGTGACTGATGAGGGGATCCATGGCACCAAGGTAGGGGCTATTGCGGCCGGTCCCGGGCCGCAATAGCCCCAACGGCGCCGGTGGATGCCGGCGTGTGGCCTCTACCGCCCGATGGTACGCGCGTTGTGGAGATTTCGCCCTCCCGCGCTTGCCGGTTCACGGGGAGCGAGGTCTTCCGGTGAACAAGGGCGTTCGTCCACGTTGGACGCCATGAGCGGGCTCCGCCGCGCGCATCAGGGAACGCCCTGGGGATGACCCCGGGCCCAGCTCGGCCACGCCTGCGAGGGCCGGTCGGGGCTGGTCGTGCTGGAGGGCGAGCTGCTTGGAGAACCGGGCCGGGCCGTGGCCCGATCCGAGCCGGCGGCACACGGGTACAGGCGAGTCGCCGACACACGGATGCGCACGCCGGGGGTACACGGGTGCACGCGAGCCGCCGGGATCGCCGTGGTTATGATCGTTTTGATCTGATGTGCGTTCGGGGGAGCGAAATGACCGAATACCGGCCCAAGGCCCTGCTCGCCATGAGCCCGCAGATCGCCGGACGGCTTGTCACCGGCCCGGTACGCGACCGCCTGACCGCCGTCGCCGACGTGGACCCCGACCTGGTGGCCGCGGACTTCGCCGACCCCGCGGTGGCGGCCGCGCTGGCCGCGGCCGAGGTGCTCTACACCAGCTGGTACTGCCCGCCCGTCACCGCCGAGGTGCTGGCCGCCGCGCCCCGGCTCAAGGCGATCGTGCACGCGGCCGGCTCCGTCAAGCACCACGTCACCCGGGCCTGCTGGGAGCGCGGCCTGCTCGTCTCCTCCGCGGCGGCGGCCAACGCCGAGCCCGTCGCCGAGTACACGCTGGCCTCCATCCTGTTCGCGAACAAGCGGGTGCTGGAGCTGGCCGCGCTCTACCGGGACAGGCGCGCACCCCTCGACGTGTACGGGCTGTCCAGCGGCATCGGCAACTACCGGCGCACGATCGGGATCATCGGCGCCTCCAGGATCGGGCGGCGGGTGATCGAGCTGCTCCGGCCGTTCGACCTGGACGTGCTGGTCGCGGACCCGTACCTGACCGAGGACCTGGGCGTTCCGCACGTCGGGCTGGACGAGCTGTTCGAGCGGTGCGACGTGATCAGCGTGCACGCGCCCGCGCTGCCCGAGACCGAGCACCTCGTCGACGCAGCCAGGCTGGCCCGCATGCGCGACGGAGCCACGCTGATCAACACGGCGCGCGGCGCGCTCGTGGACACCGGCGCGCTCACCGCCGAGCTGACCTCCGGCCGGCTGTACGCCGTGATCGACGTCACGGAGCCGGACCCGCTGCCGCCTGACTCGCCCCTCTACGACCTGCCCAACGTCCTGCTCACCCCGCACATCGCCGGCTCGCTCGGCGGCGAGCTGGCCCGCATCGCCGACCTGGCCGTGGACGAGCTGGTCAGGTACGCCAAGGGGCTGCCCTTCGAGTACGGTGTGGCCGCCGCGGAACTCGCCACCAGTGCTTGACCGCCCCCTGACAGCAGAGCCGGCCGGCCGCCCTCGATGGCGGGGGCGACGGCGCGGCCCTACGCTGCTGCGCATGCACAAGCGCGTGATCGACGACCGCTTCGAGCTCGTGGAGCGGCTCGGCGGCGGGGGCATGGGCCTGGTGTGGCGGGCCTGGGACGTGGCCCTGCACCGCGAGGTCGCGCTCAAAGAGGTACGCCCGCCCGACCCGTCGATGGACGAGCAGGACCCGGACGGCGCCCGCGACCTGCGTGCCCGCGTGCTGCGCGAGGCCCGCGCGCTGGCCCGGCTCAACCACCCGCACGTGGCCACCATCCACCACATCGTCGACCCGGGCGAGCAGGGCTACCCGTGGATCGTCATGGAGCTGGTCCCCGGCGGCTCGCTGCAGGACCGGATCCAGCACGGTCCCATGCCGCCCGAGCAGGTCGCCAAGCTGGGCCGGGAGGTCCTGTCCGCGCTGCGGGCGGCCCACGCCGTCGGCATCCAGCACCGCGACGTCAAACCGGCCAACGTGCTGCTGCGCGAGGACGGGCGCTCGGTGCTGACCGACTTCGGCATCGCCGCCGTACGGGAGTCCACCAGCCTGACGGCCACGGGGTCGTTCATCGGCTCGCCCGAGTACATGGCGCCCGAACGGATCAACGGCGTGGAAGGCGACCCGGCCTCTGACCTGTGGTCGCTCGGGATGATGCTGTACGTGGCGGTGGAGGGACGGCATCCGCTGCGCAGGGCCACCACCCTGGCGACGCTCGCGGCGGTGCTCAACGCCGACGTGCCGCCCGCCGAGCGCGCGGGGCCGCTCGGGCCCGTGCTCGCGGCCCTGCTCACCCGGGACACGGCGGCCAGACCGGACGCCGAGACCCTGGACCGGATGCTGGCCGCGGCCGAATCAGGCCGCACACCCCCGCCACTTCACCCCTACACCCCTCATCCACCCACCCCTCATCCACCCACCCCACAGCCTCCCGGCCCGCAGCCGTCAGGGCCTCAGTCGTCAGGCCCGCAGGCTTTCACCCCCCAAGCGCCGGGCCAGCGGCCGTCCGCTCCCTACAGCTCCGGCCCTCACGGCGTCGGCTCTCAGGGCCCCGGCCCTCACGGTGCCGGCCACCACGGCACCGGTCCCCAAGGTGCCGGTCCCCATGGCGCCGGTGTCCAGTCCGGTGGTCCCGGGTGGGGCGCGGCGGCCTTCCCGCCCGGCGGGAACGCCGGCGGGCCGATGCCACCTGGATCAGGGCCGTCCGGGGCGGGGCCGGGCGCGTACGCGGGGAACACCGTGCCGCCTCAGGCCGGGCACACCGTGCCGCCCGGTCACGGGGGCCCGTGGGGCAAGGCGCCGGTCTCGCACCACGACACCATGAACCGGCGCCGTCCCCGGCGCGGCGGGACGATGCTGGTCGCGGTGATCGTCTCGGTGGTCGTCGTGGTGGGCGTGGTGGGATGGCGCTTACTCCCCGCCATCGGCGACCTCGGCGGCGGCCGTCCCCAGACCGACCGGCTGGCGGCGTCGGACGCCCCGAACACCGGCAGGACCCCGCGCGTCCCCGCCACGGACGACACGACCGGCGATCGCACGGGCGACACGACGGACGACCGAACGGAAGACCAGACGGACGACCCCACCGAGCAGGCCGTCGAGGAGAACCTGCTGACCCCCGCCGGCATGCGAGGCATGATCGCCAAGCTCAAGCCGGCCATCGGCGGCACCAAGGTCGTCAAGATGGTCGTGTACCCGACGTACGCCTCCGTCGACGCCCCGCTCAAACGCGACCCCGACCTCTACGACAGCTACGACTACCGCGACGGCGCCGTCTCGGAGCCCAGGAAGGGCAGCCAGGTGCGCACCGGCACGGCGGACCTGGCCAAGTACAACTGGAACGCCCTCCCCAACCTGATCAAACGGGCGACGAAGGACCTCGGTGCCTCCAACCCCACGACGGTCTACGTCATCGTGGACCCGAACTACGTGTTCACCGCCACGAAGGAGGTGCTGCTCGTCTACGCCTCCGACGACTACGGCCGCGGCGGCTACCTGGTGGCCAGCCCCCAGGGCAAGGTGCTCAAGCTCGTCGGCGACTAGTGGGGTGATCACCAACCGGCCGAAAGTAGGGTTGTGGACGGCACTTTCGACCGATGCCGCGGTAAGGGCACGGCCCCGCACACTTGGGCCTCATGTCAGAGAGAAGACGGCGCATCGACGCGCTCGATGTGATCCGCGGATTCGCGCTCTGCGGGATCCTGCTGGCCAATGTCGGGCCGATCTCTAACATCAGCGGCAGGATCGTGCCGCCCGGCCCGAGCGAGGGTACGAGCGACTGGACGGGTTACCTCGTCGATCATCGTTTCTTCCCCATCTTCGCCGTGCTGTTCGGTGTGGGGTTCGCGCTGCTGCTGGAGTCGGCAGAGGGCCGTACGGCGAGTCCGCGGCTGCTCCTGGTGCGCAGGCTGCTCGTGCTGCTCGTGATCGGCCTCCTGCACATGTTCCTGATCTGGCCGGGTGACGTGCTCGCCATCTACGCGGTCTCCGGGCTGCTGTTCCTGCTGCCGTCGACCTGGCTGCCGCGGTGGGCGGTCGCGGTCCTCGCCGCCGTGGTCCTCGTGGCATCCCTGTTCGTCACCGACGGCTACCTGCTCGCCCCCGGCCTGCTGCTGGGGGGCGCCGCCCTGGTCAGATACGGCGTGATCGACCGGATCGAGCGGTCCGCGAAGGGGCCGGCCATGACAGGGGTCCTGCTCGCGGCGGCCGCGGTGCCGACGCTGGCGCTGCAGGTCGTCTTCCAGCTGAACGATCCCGCCGGCCGGACCGCCGGCGTCGTGACGGCGGTCGCCGGCATGGTGATCGGCGGGATGTACGTGTGCGTACTGCTGCTCCTGCTCAGGACGCCGCTACGGGCGGCGCTGCACGCGCTCTTCGCGCCGCTGGGGAGGATGGCGCTGACGAACTACCTCACCGCTTCGATGCTGGTGCTGGCGGTGGCGCACCTGCACGGCCGCCCGCAGGACTGGACCCGGCCCGTGCAACTGGCCGTCGTGATCGGGGTTCTCGCCGCGCAGTGGCTGTTCTCCACGCTCTGGCTGCGCCGTTACCGGTTCGGTCCGCTGGAGTGGCTGTGGCGCTGGGCCACCTGGGGCCGCCGTCCGGCCCTCCAGCACGCCTAGCCGGGCCGGGTGATCCTGCTGCCCGGGGTGGCCGGTGCGGCCCGTCGTCAGCAGACGTCCTGGTAGCCGGTCTCGGGGATCAGCCGGGCCCATTCCTGCCGGCTCAGCGCCCCGCCCGCCCGGGTGCAGACCTCGCTCGCCGTCAGGGCGGGATCGACCGCGATCTCGTGTACGGTCCCGTCCAGCGCCACGCCGCGCAGCCGCCTGCCGTCCTGGCTGAAGGCCAGGCCCGCCGCCCACGAGCCCACCTGGCCGACCTCACGCAGCGTCTTCGTGTCCCAGAGCGAGGTGCGGGAGCCGTCGATGGCCAGCAGGTCGCCCTTCGGGGAGAACCGCAGCTCGTCCACCGGGGTGGTGCCGGCCTCGATCGTGCCGAGCGGCCGGCGCTCGCGTACGTCCCACAGCAGCACGCTGCCGCCCTCCAGCCCGAACGCCAGCCTGTCGCCACCCGGCGAGAAGGCCAGCGCGGTAGCGGCGGCGCCCCCACCGGCCTCGGCGGCCAGGCTGAGCGGAGTGATCCGGCCGGTGGGCAGGTCGAGCAGGCTGTCGCCGGCGGCCAGCGTCCTGCCGTCGGGGCTGAAGGCCAGGGCCAGGTCACCCGCGCTCTCGTACGTCTTGATCCGGCGGCCCCTCCGCACGTCCCACGTCTCCAGGATGCTGCCGCGAGCGGTGGCCAGCGTGCCGCCGTCGGGGGAGAGCGCCACGGCCGGTACGTCGCCGCCCGCGTTGATCGCGGCCACCTGCCTGCCCCCGGTCACCTCCCACACGGTCACCGGGTCCCCGGCGACGGCCAGCAGCCGGCCGCTCGCGTCGAAGGCCAGGTCGCCGGCGGCGGCGATCCGGCCCAGCGTCCTGCGCGCCTCGGTGTCGGTGAGCTCGATCGTGTCCCCGACCTCCTTGGCGGCGACGCGGCCGTTGCCGGAGAAGGCGGCGACGTGACCGTCCTGGGCGGGCATCGGAAGGCCGGAGACGTCGAGCGAGACGACCGAGCCGGTGCCGCTGAGGTAGCGCAGCGTCCGGCCGTCCCTGGAGAACGCCAGGCCGTGGCTGGGGTCTTTGAGGGGGTACGCGCCCGCCAGGCGGCGTTCGGCCACGTTCCAGACGCGTACCTCGCCGTCGCCGGGGAGGGCGAGCAGGCGGCCGTCGGGGCTGAACACGAGCGGCCCGGCCAGGGCGCCAGGAGGCGTCTCCAGCCCGTCCACGATCTCGACCCCCCAGCCCCGCTCCTTCGCCGGCCCTTCATCGGGATCACGCTCCCGCGCCCCCACCTCGGCATCGGGCTCAGGCGACGCCGCCGAAGCTCCGCCGTCGGGCTCCTGCGCGGCTGCTCCGGCATCGGGCCCAGGAATGGCCGATTGCGCTCCGGCATCCACCTTGGGCACAGCCGACTCGGCTCCGGCGTCGCGCTTGGGCACGGGCGATGGCGTGACGGCCTTGAGCGCGGACGGTGGCGGCGGCGCCGGAAGCGCGCGCAACCCAGGCCCGGGAACCGCACCCTGCGCCGCCAGACCTCCGGAGGGCGCCGCCTGCGCCCCCAAGACGCCGGCGGGCGGGGCCGCGAGGGTGCTGGGCCATCCGGCCTGCCCTTGAAGGGGCAGGGCGGGTGCCGCCGCGGTGGCGCTGGGCTGTGCCGTCCGCCGCTCAAGGGGGCCGGTCGGTGCGGCCGCGCGGGCGCTCGGCCGCGCGGCCGGGCCGGTTGGCGAAAGCTGGGCGGCGAAGGATCCGGACGGTGGAGACTGCGCCCCGAGAGGTCCGGACGGTGGGGCCTGCGCTCCCAGACGACCGGTGGGCGGGGCCGCGAGAGGGCCGGAAGGTGCCGGCTGCGCCCCGAGGGGGCCGGTGGGCGGAGCCGCGAGAGGGGCGGAGGGTGCCGTCTGGGCCGCCGGGTCGCCGGTGGGTGGGGCCGCGAGGGCGCCGGGGTGTCCGGCCTCGCCTCCCAGAGCGCCGGTGGGGGAGGGGGTTCGGGCCTTGAGGGGCTGGGCGGGGGCCGAACGGGCGGTACGGGTCCGTTCGTCCTCCACGAGCGTGACCCCGTCGCGCCCCGCCACCGCCAGCGTCCCCCCGTCAGGACTGAAGGCGAGGGCCGGCGCCCCGGCGTCGACACCGGTGAGCGGCTCGACGGCGACGACACCCGTCCTGACCCGCCGGGGCACCAGGTCCCACAACTCCACCCGCCCCGTCAGCCCCGACACGGCAGCCCTGGAACCGTCGGGGGACAAAGCCACTTTCTTGTCGCTCACGTCGAACAGCACCCGGCCGCCCCGGTAGACGACCGTTCTGCCGGCCCGGCTGATCGCGTACACGGCGTCGCCCGCCGGCGCCTGCCCCGTCGTCACGTCGATGGGCCGCCCGCCGGCCCCCTCCGCGTGGCGGCCGTCGTCGCTGAGCGCGGTGCTTCCGGCCGGCAGCTCGTACGTGGCCGTCCGCCGCCCGCCGGCCACGTCCCAGACGGTGACGGCGTCGGCGTCCCAGCGCACCAGCTCGTCCCCCCGCAGCAGGTAGCGCGCCCGCGCGTCGGCGCCCGGGTCGGTGAACACCCCCAGCTCCGGCTGCACGAGCGAGGCCTGCAACGCGGCCCGCGCCTCGAACACCGGCGCCAGCCGCCACGCGGCCACGCTGAGCCGCATCGCGGTGCGCGGGTCGGAGCCGCGCATGGTCTCCGCCCTGGCCGCCACGGCCCTGGCGTCGGCCTCGATGAGGCGTCCGCGCAGGTCGTCCTGGCCGTGCACGGACACCACGCTCATCGTCACCGCGACGGCCAGCACGGCCGCGACCGTGGCCAGCGCGGGCACCATGAGCTTCCTGCGCTGCTTGGACAGGGTCACGCTGTCGTTGATGAAGTCGCGTTCGAGCTGGTTGAGCCGCAGGTGGCGGCGCTTGGTCGCGGCCCAGCCGAGCGCGGAGTCGAGCTCATGGCCGCGGAAGAGGTGGCTGCGGTCGCGACGGTGCTCGGACCAGGTCCTGGCGGCCTCGCGGATGCGCCGGTGCGACGGCATGCCGTCGCGCTCGTCGGCGACCCAGCCGCGCAGCCGGGGCCAGGCCCGGTAGAGGGCGGCGCTGGCGGCGGCCACCCGGTTGTCGCTGACGGCCACGAGCTTGCCCACGGACGTCTCGGCGGGCGGCACGCGGACGCTGCGCCGCACGAGCAGGCCGGCCTCCATGAGCGGGGCGAGCACCTGGCCCTCGTCGTGCGGGTCGTCGCCGTCGAGCAGGCGCAGCAGCAGGCCGGGCACCTCCTCCTGCTGCCTCGGGGTGAGCGAGAGGTAGACCTCCTCGGCCACCTCGCCGAGCGAGCGCGTCGGGGCCCACGTCTCGGGCGGGCGCAGCCGGGCCTCGCTGTCGATCAGCAGCTCGGCCGCCGCCGGCCGGTCGGCGCGGTTCTTCGACAGCGCCCGCTCCACCAGCTCGCGCAGGGGGTCGGGCAGGCAGCTCAGGTCGGGGTCAACGGTCAGCAGCCGGTGCATGATCCCGCCGAGGCTCTCCCCCTGGAAGGGGTCGCGGCCGGTGGCCGCGAACAGCACCACCGCGCCCCACGCGAACACGTCGGCCGCCGCTCCGGCGGGCTGCCCGGTCAGGACCTCGGGGGCGAGGTACGTGCACGTGTCGCCGGCCGGGTCGCCCGCGGGCAGGCCCAGCTCGATCACCCGGGGCCCGTCGGCGGCCAGCAGCACGGCCTCCGGGTTGAGCCCGGAGTGCGTCAGCCCGGCCTCGTGCAGGGCCCGCAGCGCGGAGGCGAGCGCGGCGGCCAGCGCGACGAGCTCGTCACCGCAGTAGGGGCCGTGCAGCGCGACCGCCTCACGCAGGTCGGGCCCGCTGACGAACTGACTGACCACGTAGGGGACGCCTCCGTCGGACCCGACGGCCACCACCTCCGCCAGATGGCGGCAGGTCACCTTCTCGAACCGGTGCCCGACCTCGCCCCTCGGCACGGTGACCGCGAAGCGGCGGCCCTCGTCGTCGTAGGCGTCGTAGACGACACCGCGCTTGCCCGCGCCGAGCCTGGCCGCCGGCCAGAAGCCGCCGAGCCTCTCGGGATCACCGGGCACCAAGCGCATCGTCACTGATGCTTAGATGCACGACATCGCCCTTTGGTTGCCAGGAAAGACGCCACAGGTCCCCCGCGCGCCTCGGGGGACCCATGAGTCATGATCATTATGCCAGGCTTCCGGATCTTGACTGCCACTCGGGCCGGAGCACGGACATCAGCACGGCGTCGTGCCACTCGCCGTCCCAGAGCAGAGCGTCGCGCTCGACCCCCTCCTCGACGAAGCCGATCTTCTTGTAGACGTGGCGGGCGCGCTCGTTGAAGGTGTAGACGCCCAGGCTGATCCGGTGGATCGGCGTCGCGGTGAAGGCGTGGGCCAGCAGCAGCTCGATCGCCTCCGTGCCGTAGCCCTTGCCGAAGGCGCGCGGGCCGACCAGCGCGATGCGCAGGTTGCAGGACAGGTTGTGGGCGTCGAGTTCGTTGAGCACGATCTCGCCCACGACCTCGCCGTCCGCCATGATCACCAGGTCGAGCCGGTCGGCGTGCTCGCCGCGCGTGGCGTACCAGGCCCGCAGCCGATCCACCTCGAACGTGCCGTGCGAGCCCGTCAGCCGGCCCACCTCGGGGTCGGAGACGAGCTCGACGAGACCGTCGAGGTGTTCGAGGCCGATCGGGCACAGCGTCACGCGCTCCCCCTTCAGCGTGGGTTTCTCGGCGAACATGCTCTCTGGCATCCCCTTTGGCTATCAGGTGTGATCGCCGTCGGGCAAACCCATTTTGCGCAGCACCTCGTCGCGTACCTGCTCGGGGCTGAGCACGCCGACGTCGCAGATCAGGTCCGCCACCTCGTGGAAGAAGCGTTCGCGCCGGGCCCGCATGGTCGCCGGGTCGTAGTCGGGACGGTGATCGCTCGTGCGCATCCGCCGCGCCAGCACGTCGTCCGTCGCGTCGACCCAGACCACGAACGCCCGGCCCATCGCCGCCCGCACCTCGGGGCTCTCCAGCGTGCTCGCCGCCGCCGCGATCACCTTCGGCTCACCCGCCAGCATGTCCAGCACGTGCTCGGCCTCGTAGCGGTGCAACGTCTCCTTGCCCTCCCTGGCGGCTATCGGCGCCGAGGTGGCGCCGTAGCGGTCCTGGAGGTACTGGTCGCTGTCGGTGAACGGCAGCCCCAGAGCCGCCGCGATCAGGCGTCCTGAGGTCGTCTTGCCTGATCCCATCAGCCCGATCATTACGACGGGTTTGTTTTTCGCCATGTGGATAGAGGTTCCTTCGTGTCAAGGAGGTAAATCTGATGACCATCGCCGGAAGCATCATCCTCATCATGCTCGGTGCGATCCTCACCTGGGCCGTCGAGTTCGACCTCGCCGGTCTCGACATCAACGTAGTGGGTGTCATCCTCATGCTCGGCGGCATCGTCGGACTCCTGTTCGGCATCTACAGGATCCGCGTCACCCGGCGAGCGGTCGGCCCGATCGAGGAGCCGGTGCATCGCCACGAGATCTACGAGGAGCCCGAGGCGCGCAGGACCACCGTGTACGAGGAGCGCCGCCACGAACCGCCCCTCTAGGAGGTGAGATCGACATGCCAGGCGTTGAAGAGCTGCCATCGACCGTCAGGCGTTCTCCCAAGAAAGCGCAGCGTACCTGGATCAAGGCGCACGATTCGGCCGTCGAGGAGTACGGCGAGGGCCGGCGCGCCCACATGACGGCGTTCGCCGCGCTCAAGCACTCCTTCGAGAAGGTCGGCGACCACTGGGAGCCGAAGGACGAGAAGGGCCCTTCCGACAAGGGCGCCACGGACCGGTCCGGGCGCACCCAGGAGGGGGTGGACGCCAACGCCAGCAAGGAGCACCTGCGGGGCGTGGCGGCCAGGCTGGGCGTGGTGGGCCGGTCGAAGATGACCAAGCAGGAGCTGGTGGCGGCCATCAAGAAGGCCAACAGGAAGGCCACGGCCAAGTCCCGCTGAGAGCCCCCGTCAGTCCTGGAAGAAGGGCCGGTGGTCGGAAGACCACCGGCCCTTCACCGTGCCGCCGCCCGGTCGTCACAGCAGCCGCTTGACCGCCGCGACGATCGCGGCGCGGTCGATGCCGGCGTCGGCGAGCTGTTCCCGCGGGGTCGCGGATCCGGGCAGGTCGGTCACGGCCAGCTTCACCACTCGCGGCCCCAGCTCGCTCACCGCGTCCGAGACCGCGTCGCCGAGCCCGCCCTCGGCCCGGTGGTCCTCGACCGTGATCAGGGTGCCGGTGGTGGTCGCCGCCTCGATCAGCGCCGCCGCGTCGACGGGCTTGATCGAGTACAGGTCGATGACGCCGACCGGGATGTCGCCGGCCCGCAGCTCGTCGGCCGCGGCCAGGGCCTCGTGCACGGTCACGCCGGCCGCCACGATGGTGGCCCGGTCGCCGGGGTTCTGCCGCAGCACCCGTGAGCCGCCGACGGGGAACCGCTCGCCCGGCTCGTAGATCACCGGGGTGTCGCCCCGCGTGGTACGCAGGTAGGACACGCCTTCGAGGTCGGCCATCTCGGAGAGCAGCGCGGCCGTCTGGTTGGCGTCGCACGGGTAGAGCACGGTGCTGCCGTACGTGGTGCGCAGCATGGCCAGGTCCTCAAGGCCCATCTGCGAGGGGCCGTCCTCGCCGATCGCCACCCCCGCGTGCGAGCCGACCAGCCGGATGGAGGCCCCGCTCACCCCGGCCATCCTGATGAAGTCGTGCGCCCTGGTGAGGAACGCCGCGAACGTGGCCGCGTACGGCTTCCACCCGCGCACCTGCATCCCGACGGCCGCCGCCACGAGCTGCTGCTCGGCGATGTACATCTCGAAGAACCGCTCGGGGAACTCCTCGGCGAACACCTGGGTCTTGGTGGAGTCGGCGACCTCGCCGTCCAGCGCCACGACGTCGCCCCTGGCCGCGCCGAGCGCCTTCAGCGCCTCCCCGTACGCGGCCCGCGTGCTGACCTGGTCCCCGACGGGCCAGGCGGGCACCTGCATCCCGCTGGTGGCGAACCGGTACGGCGTCGCGTCGGACTCGGGCCTGTGCACCTCGACCCGCACGTTCCTGCTGCCGCCCAGCTCCGTCACGGCCTTGTCGGGGTCCTTCAGCGCCTTGCCGTGCGCGCCCTCGCGGTTCTCGACCTCCAGGACCCCTTCGCCCTTGCGGGTCTTGGCCAGGATCGCCGTCGGCCGCCGGCGCGTGTTGCAGGCGTCGTTCAAGGCGTAGTCGATCTGTCCTGGGTCGTGGCCGTCGATCTCGATCGTGTGCCAGCCGAACGCCCCGAACCTGCGCGCGTACGCGCCGGTGTCCCAGCCGTGCCGGGTGGGGCCGCGCTGCCCGAGCCGGTTGACGTCCACGATGGCGATCAGGTTGGCCAGTCCTTCGGCCCCCGCGTGTTCCGCGGCCTCCCAGATGGATCCCTCGGCCAGCTCGCTGTCACCGCAGAGCACCCACACGCGGTACGGCACCCGTTCCAGCCGCCCGGCCATCGCCACGCCCACGCCCACGGGCAGGCCCTGCCCGAGCGAGCCGGTGGCGACGTCCACCCAGGGCAGCCGGGGTGTCGGATGCCCCTCCAACCGGCTGCCCCGGCGCCGGAACGTCAGCAGCTCCTCGTCGTCGATCACGCCCGCGGCCTTGTAGAGCGAGTAGAGCAGGGGAGAGGCGTGCCCCTTGGAGAAGATCAGATGGTCGTTGGCCGGATTGGCCGGGTCGTCGAAGTCGTAGCGCAGGTGACAGGCGAACAGCACCGCCATCAGATCGGCCGCGGACATCGACGAGGTGGGGTGGCCGGAGCCCGCCTCGGCGGCGGCTCGCACGGAGTCGACGCGTAGCTGTGCCGCCAGTTCGGCGAGGTACTGGAGATCGCGTTCAGGCATCATCGCCTCCTCGAAAGCGGTTTCTGCAGCGCCTACCCCCGCGCGATCCCGTTAACGCGATCGGGAGCGCGCGGTGACGCGGTGTGCCGGAGTCGCGCTATGAGCGCCTGAACCGGACCACGGCGGCGACGGCGGCGGCTGTGCCCGCGGCCAGGGTCAGCAGGACCGGCCGCCGGTGCTGGGAGAGCCAGAGCTGGGGGCTGCGCTCGTGGGAGCGGGAGTCGAAGGAGCCGTGGGCACCGTAGTCCGTGGACTCGTCGGCCGGCTCCCACAGGTTGGCCACGCCGGTGGGCGCCTTCTCCTCCGTCACCTGGGACTTCGCGCCCGACCTGGCCAGGTAGCGGTCCACCAGCGCCGGGGCGGCGCGCTGCGCGAGCAGGGTGAGCGCGGTGCTGGTGCCGACCCAGTACTCCTTGCGCTCCGGGTGCTCGGCCGCGTACACGATCGCCCTGGCCGCCACCTCGGGCTGGTAGATCGGGGGTACGGGCTGCGGATGGCGGCGCAGCTTGGACAGGACCCAGTCGAACTGGGGCGTGTTGACCGCGGGGAGCTGGACGAGCGTGATGTCGATGCCGCTGCCGTCGCCCATGAGCTCCGTGCGGACCGACTCGGTGAAGCCCTTGATCGCGTGTTTCGCCCCGCAGTACGCGGACTGCAGGGGGATGCCGCGATAGGACAGGGCCGAGCCCGTCTGGACGATGGCGCCGGCGTTGCGCGGGCCCATGACGTCCAGGGCTGCCTTGGTGCACCAGACGTAGCCCAGGTAGGTGACCGCGGTGGTGCGTTCGTACTCTTCCGGGGATATGTCGGTGAACTTGGCGAACACCGAGGAGAAGGCGGTGTTGATCCATACGGCTATGGGGCCCATCTCCTTCTCGATGCGCTCGGCGGCGTGGCGTACCTGCTCGTAGTCCGCCACGTCGGCCTCGTAGACCTGACCCGTGCCGCCTTCGGCGCCGACGTCCACGGCGGCGGCGCCGAGGCCCGCGGTGCCGCGGGCGATCAGCGCCACCTTCGCGCCCTGCGCGCCGAGCATGCGGACGACCGCGCGCCCGACTCCGCCGCTCGCGCCCGTCACCACCACTACCCGCCCTCGAAGTGGTGCCATGTCGAGATCAGCCCGCCTCTCCGTGTGCGCCCTTGTTCTTCTGTCGCTTCACCGCCAGCGTGATGTCGACCACCGTCGCGATCGCCAGCAGGACGGCGATCCCCGCCAGTACCCATGCTTGGGCGATGATGCCGAGCACCGTGAACGCGAACAGGAAGACCAGGAGGAACGAGCCCACCCTGATGTGCACCACGTCGCGCGGAGTGGCGGGCACCATGGCATGACCTCGCCGATCCCGCTGCTCGTGCCACTCTCCGTTATCAGACATGTGCCTCACCTGCCCGTACCGTTTGCCGCCTAACGTCCGGGGTAGCCGCCTCCCGTGCCTGATCGTGATCCTCGTATGGAGTCGTCCCCCGGGCCGGAGCTGCGCCCGAGCGACCAGAACGAGCCGGGGATCGTCCGCCGGCGGCGCGGCCGGGGGTTCAGCTATCTCGGCCCCGACGGCGCGCCGGTGCGCGACCCGGACACGCTGGCCCGGATCAAGGCGCTGGCCATCCCGCCGGCCTGGCAGGACGTGTGGATCTGCGGCTCGCCCGACGGCCATCTGCAGGCCGTGGGGACGGACGCGGCGGGCCGGCGGCAGTACCGCTACCACGACGTGTGGCGTGAGCAGCAGGACCGGGTCAAGTTCGACCGGGTGCTGGACGTCGCCGAGCGGCTGCCCGCGTTCAGGAAGGCCGTGGACGACCAGCTGGAGGGGCGCGGGCTGACCAGGCAGCGGGTCCTGGCCGCCGCGGCCAGGCTGCTCGACATCGGCTTCTTCCGCATCGGCGGGGAGAGTTACGACACCTACGGGCTGGCCACGCTGCGGATGGAGCACATCACCTGCTCCAGCGGCATCATCGTCTGCTCCTACCAGGCCAAGGGCGACATCGCGCGCGAGGTCGAGGTGGCCGACCCGGCGGCGTGCAAGGTGCTCAGGGCGCTCAAGGGCCTCGGCGTGCAGGGCGAGCTGCTGCGTTACCGGCACTCCGGCGGCTGGAGCGACATCAGGAGCGAGGACATCAACGAGTACCTGCGCGAGATCATCGGCTACGAGGTCACCGCGAAGGACTTCCGCACCTGGCACGCCACCGTGCTCGCGGCCGTCGGGCTGGCGGTGTCGCGGCCGGCCAGGACTCACGGCCGCACCGGCAAGCAGCGCGCGGTGACCCGGGTGATGCGCGAGGTCGCCGAGTACCTGGGCAACACGCCGACCGTGGCCAGGGCGTCGTACGTGGACCCGCGCGTCGTGGAGGCCTACGACCGGGACAGGACCATCGCCGCGGCGCTGACCGAGCTGGGCGCGGACGCCGACTTCGGGCAGCTGGCCACGGCGGGCCGGGTGGAACAGGCAACTATTGAGCTGATTCGTGCCGTTTGAGGGGTTCTAACCCGGGCATGCGGCGACAGAAGAGGGAGGCTTGCGATGGAAGCTCCGCAGTACGTCGCGGCCCGCGTCCAGCAGGCGCTGGCCGAGGACGGACGGACGCACGAGCTCGGAATTCGCGTCGACATCAGAGGTGACCAGCTGTTCCTGCGCGGCCAGGTGAGCGGGACGGAGCAGCGCGAACGGCTCGGACAGGTGGCGCACGAGGCCGCGCCCGAGCTCCATGTGCACAACGAGATCAACGTCGTGGAGGCGACCGCGCCGGGGGAGGATGAACATCTTGACTGACCTGCGCATAGCCGCGGTGGGGGACATCCACCTGGGCGAAGACGTCAGAGGCCGCTACCGCAAGAAACTCGACGGCATCGAGGACCGCGCGGACGTGTTCATGCTGGCGGGCGACCTGACCAGGCACGGCACGCTGGAGGAGGGCAGGCTGGTGGCCGACGAGCTGCGCGGCCTGCCGATCCCCACCGTCGCGGTGCTCGGCAACCACGACTACCACTCGGACCTCCAGTACGAGATCGCCGCCGAACTGCGCGACGCCGGCGTCATCGTCCTGGACGACGACGGCGTGGTGATCCAGTGCGGCGACAAGAAGCTGGGCGTGGTCGGCGGGAAGGGCTTCGGCGGCGGGTTCGCCGGCAAGTGCGCCAGTGAGTTCGGCGAGCGCGAGATCAAGAACTTCGTCTCCCACACGCGCCAGATCGCCGAGAAGTGGAAGGTGGCGCTCAAGGAGATCGTGGCCGACGAGCGGGTGGTGCTCTCCCACTACTCCCCGACCAAGGAGACGCTGGAGGGGGAGCCGCACGAGATCTACCCCTTCCTCGGCAGCTACCTGCTGGCCGAGGCGGTCGACACGGCGGGCGCCGACCTGATCCTGCACGGGCACGCGCACAAGGGCAGCGAGAAGGGCATGACGCCGGGTGGCATCAGGGTGCGCAACGTGGCGCTGCCGGTGCTGAACCGGGCCTACGCCGTCTACTGCCTCGACTGCGAGAACGGCTTCGCCGCCGAAGGCGGCTGAACGGCGCGGACACCGAAGCGCACAGGCTCCTCGGAAATGAGGAGCCTGTGCGCTTTTCCGGGTGCTTTTCCGGGTGCTTTTCCGACGGGCATGAGAGACCGCTGGGCCGTTCTCGGAGATCGGCCCAGCGGTCGGGGACGGGTGGGCGGCCGGTGACGGGCGCCCCTAGACATTGAAGATGCTGACCCCACCAGGCCCGACCAGGAAACCGATCACGATGAGGACGATCCCCCAGAGCAGGTCGCGCCGGGCCAGGATCACGTAGATCCCGGAGATGACGAGAATGACGGCGATGATCCAGAGCAAAGTAGCCATGCGCACCAACTGCCCTCAGCGGTCACCCCTTAACGTCTTTTCCTTCCGGTAAGAGGAAGAAGATCTTCTCGTCCGTTCGTCACTCGCCGGCCGACTTCATCAGTTTCGCGTAACCCAGCTGCAGCCAGTCGGAGATCGCGACCGCGGTCATGGTCGCGCCCACGAGCCTGGTCGCCTTGGGGGCGAGCACCAGGCCCGCCGCGTACCCGGTGGCCACCCACTGGGCCAGGCAGAACGGGCAGGCGAGCAGCTCGCCGATGGCGCCCTTGGGCTTCTCCTGGAGCTCGGAGGGGCCGCCCTGGCCCTCGTACTCGGTGAAGGGGGCGCGCAGCGGGCTGGTGACGGGGTCCTTGGCCAGGCGCCGCGACACCTTGTGCGTGCACGCCGCCATGAGCACGAGGTCCATGACCCCGACGTGGTCGGGCGCGCGGCGGCCGGCCAGCAGCGCCGCCGCGGCGGCCATCGCCACCGTGCCGCCGTACGCGCTGAGCAGCCCGAGATAGCCGCGGAGCGGGCGATCGTGCTCTCCCTCGTACGCGCGCTCCGTCTTTTCCAGTATTTCGGTCATACGCCCTGGCGCTACCCGGAAGCCTTACCCTCCAACGTCTAGCCGCCGATGGGCTGGGTAGCCCGGTCACATGAGCAGCCACGGTCACGCGGTCACCGACGCCATCCTGGACACGCTCAAGCGTGCCAGCTCTGGGCTGAAGGACGCCGGGGTGAAGTTCGCGCTGGCCGGCGGCTGCGCGGCCTACGCGCGTGGGGCGGCGCCCTCGCTGCACGACGTGGACTTCGTGCTGACCGAGCACGACGTGCCCGCCGCGCTGGAGGCGCTGCGCGGGCTGGGCTTCCAGACGGCCAAGCCACCGGAGGACTGGCTGGTCAAGGCCTACGACGAGGGCCGCCTGGTCGACCTCATCTTCCGGGTGTCCGACCTGCCGATCACCGACGAGCTGCTCGACCGGGCCGAGCCGCTGAAGGCGTCGGCGGTGATCGTGCCGGTGCTGGAGGCCACCGACCTGGTCATCTCGTGGCTGCTGCCGCTGTCGGAGCACGCCTGCGACTACGGCGCGCTGCTGGCCCAGGTGCGGGCGCTGCGCGAGCAGGTCGACTGGTCCCGGGTGGCCGCCGTGACGGCCAAGTCGCCGTACGCGGCCACGTTCATCACCCTGCTGGAACGGCTGGGCGTGCTGGACGGCCCGGTGGTCGCCTCCGGCGACCCCACCTGGCCGTGAGCGCGCTCAGCCCCTGCGGGTGGCGGCGGTGACGCGCTTGAGGATGCGGTCCCACTCGGTGCCGAACGGGTTGTCCTGGACCAGGTAGGTCCACGTCGCCGTCGGCCGCCCCAGATCGGGCTCCGGCGCCTCGAACGACTCCAGCGAACGCCGCTCCACCTCGGCGAGCAGTGACTTGTACTCTTTGACCGCCTCGCGGTGGAACTCGTCGATCGGGCTCATCCGGCCCAGCGCCCGCAGGTGGATGCCCTCGCGCAGGTCGGTCAGGAACGCCAGGTGCTCGGTCCAGCAGCGGTCGATGGCGTGCAGCACGATCTGGCGGGCCGTCTCGTTTCTGGTGTCCTCAGGCAGCTCCGCCCAGCGCTCGGGATCGGCCTCGGCCAGCGCCTTGGCGGCGGCGTCGCCGTGCAGCACCTTGTCGCGCCACTCCAGGATGAGCTCGCGCTGGTGCTCAAGCAGGCGCGTGTAGCGCCACGTGTTGCGGTGGATCTCCAGGTTGACGCCCTCGGCGACGCGCTGGGCGTGGCCGACGAGGTAGGCGCCGCGCCGGTGGCGGACCAGGCCGTCGGCGTCGGCGGCGGGCGGGCGCTCGTCGGGGACGAACTGGGTGATCAGGTCGTCCTTCATGCTGACGAAGAAGACCGAGCCGCCCGGGTCGCCCTGGCGGCCCGCGCGCCCGCGGAGCTGGTCGTCCAGGCGGCTGCTGGCGTGCCGGCCCGAGCCGATCACGTAGAGGCCGCCCAGCTCGGCCACGCCGTCGCCGAGGCGGATGTCGGTGCCGCGCCCGGCCATCTGGGTCGAGACCGTGATGGCGTCGCGCTCGCCGGCCCTGGCGATGATCGCGGCCTCTTCGGCGTCGTTCTTGGCGTTGAGCACGACCGGCTCCAGGCCGCGCCGCTGCAGCAGCTTGGCCAGGTTCTCCGACTCGGCCACGTCGAGCGTGCCGATGAGGATCGGCCGGCCGCTCTCGTGCACGGACTGGATCTCCTCGACCAGCGCCGCGTCCTTGTCGGGCACGGCCGGGTAGACGCGGTCGGGCTCGTCGGTGCGCACGCACGGCCGGTTGGGCGGGATCACCGCGACCTTGAGCCCGTAGAACTCGCCGAGCTGCTCGCTGACCGCCACGGCGGTGCCCGTCATGCCGCAGATCTGCGGATAACGGCGGATCAGGCCCTGCACGGTGATCGAGTCGAGGATCTCGCCCTTCTGGCTCGGCGGCAGCGCCTCCTTGGCCTCCACGGCCGCCTGGAGGCCGTTGGGCCAGCGCTGCAGCAGCGCCACCCGGCCGCGCGAGGGGTTGATCAACTGCACCTTGCCGTCGCGCACGATGTAGTCGACGTCGCGGGCCAGCAGCGCGTGGGCGTGCAGGGCCAGGTTGAGCTCGATCAGCGTGCCGGGCTCGTGCTCGTCGTAGAGCTCGACGCCGAGCAGGTTCTCGACACTGTCGGCGCCCTTGGGGGTGAGGTAGACGTTGCGGGCCTGCTCGTCGATCTCGTAGTGGTAGCCGCGGACGAGCTGGCGCACCAGCGCCGCCATCTCCGGCACCGCGCTGCCCGGATCGGCCGCGCCCGCCATGACCAGCGGCACCCGGGCCTCGTCCACGAGCACGGAGTCGGCCTCGTCGATCAGCGCCACCTCGGGCGCGGGCACGATGATCTCGCTCGCGTCGGTACGCAGCCGGTCGCGCAGCACGTCGAACCCGATCTCGCTGACCGGCCCGTACGTCACGTCCTTCGCGTACGCCGCGCGCCGCTCCTCGGGCGTGGAGTTCTGGTCGATCCAGCCCACGCTCACGCCGAGCGCCTCGTAGAACGGGCCCATCCACTCGGCGTCACGCCTGGCCAGGTAGTCGTTGACCGAGATGACGTGCACCCGCTTGCCCTGCAAGGCGTAGCCGGCCGCCGCCATGGCCCCCGACAGGGTCTTGCCCTCGCCGGTGGCCATCTCGGCGACCTTGCCGTCGAGCAGGGCCAGCGTGCCGAGCAACTGCACGTCGTAGGGGCGCAGGCCGAGGGTGCGGTCGGCGGCCTCGCGCGCGACCGCGCAGAACTCGGCCAGATCGTCCATGCCGGGCGAGGGCAGCTCGTCGAGCTCGCCGACCCGGCCGGCGCGCGCGTGCGCCGCCTTCACGACCTTCTGGTAGGGCGTCAGAGGAACGCCTCCCGGCCGATCCAGAAGGTTCCTCAGTATTCCCTTGAACGAGGCCACACTTCCTCCAACGCGCGCTTCGCCGACACCGTTCCCTCGGCCGGCCCTGTGCCGGCTCCGCCGGCCTTCTGCCGTGTCAGGGGGAGCGGAGCGACGGTCCGGCAAGCGTCGCCGTACCGGACCTTAACTCATCCGGCCGCCTGCGCCGTCACATCACGCCGCATCGGCCCGTGCGGCGAGTACGGTGACGGCGGCCAGCAGCAGGCAGCCGGCCCAGGCCGGCGCCGTGAGCCGTTCACCGAACAGCACGACCCCGAGCAGCGCCGCGCCCACCGCCTCGCCGAGCGAGATGATCGACACGGTGGTGGCCCGCAGGGCGGTCAGCGCGCGGAAGAACAGCCCGTACGCCAGCGCGGTCGGCACCGCGCCCAGATAGACCAGCAGCCAGGCCGAGGTCCAGCTCAGCTCGGGCACCACCCCTTCGGCCAGCGCGAACGGCGCCAGGCAGACAGCGCCGACGACGAACCCGCCGATCGACACGGACTGGGGGTCGTCGTCGCGGTAGCGGCGGGAGAAGAGCGTCACCCCCGCGTACCCGGCGGCCGAGCCCAGGGCGAAGGCGATGCCGAGCACGGAGGACGCGCGGGCCTGCAGCACGCTCTCGCCCGTGAGCAGGAGCAGCCCGGCCAGGGCGGCGGCCAGGGCGGCGAGCGCGACCCGGCCGAGGTGCTCGCGCAGCAGGAAACGGCTGCCCAGAGCGGTGAAGACCGGGGTGGCGCCCATGGTCACCACCGTCGCGAGCGCGACGCCGGTGTGCGCGATGGCGGCGAAGTACGCGGTCTGGTAGACGGCCATCCCGGCGCCGACGACCAGGACGCGCCAGGTGAGCAGCCCGCCCCGAGGCCGCCGGCGGGCCAGGGCGAGCAGGAAGGCGGCGCCGAGCAGGTAGCGCCAGAGTGACACGCCGACGGGGCCGAGGCCGCCCGTCTCGAAGAGCAGGACGCCGGCCGCGCCGCCGGTGCCCCAGGCGGTCGCGGCCACGGACACGTAAAGGGCGCCCCGCCGGGCGGAGACATGGGTCATGACAGGGGTTCTCCGGATGGAGTGGTCGGAATGGGCCCGTATGCGGGCAGCGACCACCCCCGGATCCGTCAGACCCGGCGATATCTGGACAGGCCGCCCGCTAGAGGGCGGGCGGAGGGGAGCAGATCAGACGTCGCGGCATGGGCCACAGCGTAGCGGCCGCGCGGGGCTCACCGCGACGGCGTATCCGCGCCGCACGTCCACGGCGTTCCGGGCCGCACATTCACGGCGTTCCCGGCCTCATGGTTTGCGGGCCACCCCGCCCACCAGCAGTTCCTCCCAGGGCGCCAGCGGGCCGGGGAGGCGATCGTCGGGATGCCACTCGGGGAAGTGCACGACGCCGGGCTCCACGAGCGTCAGACCGTCGAAGAAGCGCTCGACGGTCTCGCGGTCGCGGAAGTGCCCGGTGCCCATGGTCGCCTGGAGCATGATCTCCAGCGCCTTGGCCTTCGGGTTGTCCGAGGCCAGGAAGTTGGAGGCGGCCAGGTGACTGCCCGGGGCCAGCGCGTCCATGTACCGCCGGATCAGGGCGTGCGGCTGCTCCTCGTCGGAGAACAGGTGCAGCACGCCGATGACCAGGATCGCCGTCGGCTGCGACAGGTCGATCAGCCGGCGCAGGGCCGGATGGCCGAGCACGGCATCCACGTCGCGGGCGTCGGCGGTGATGGCGTCGGCGTTCGGGTTGCCGCCGAGTATGGCGCGGGCGTGCGGCTCCACCATGGGGTCGATGTCCACGTAGACCACCCGGGCCGCAGGGTCGGCGAACTGGGCCACCTCGTGGGTGTTCTCGACCGTGGGCAGCCCGGCGCCGAGGTCGACGATCTGCTTGACGCCCGCCTCGCGGACGAGGAAGTCGACGACCCGGCCGATGAAGGCCCGGTTGCACCACACGAGGTCGACGACCTCGGGCACCGCGTCCTTGAGCCGGCGCGCCACCGAGCGGTCGGAGGAGAAGTTCTCCTGGCCGCCCAGCAGGGCGTCGTGCACCCGGGCCACGCTGGGCCGCTCGGGATCGACGCCCGGAGGGGCCCACTCCTGCTCGCCGCTGAGACTCATCCGAGCTCCTTCTGCCATCCGTGACGCGGATCGTATCCAGAGCCGGGGCGCCCACGCTCCGGCTGGCGTGCGGTTGTCAGGAGAGTCAGCTCACGCAGTCGGGCTGCCCGCCGGGACCACGGCGTGCGCGGGCGGCTCCCGTTTCGACAGCAGCCGCTTGAGCCGGGGCGCGAGCGGCCGCTCCACGAACCGGTGCACCAGGTACGCCGCCCCCAGCATGACCGCGATCATCGCCACCAGCAGCACGTATTTGTTGACCGTGTCCTCCAGCCGGGCGAACAGGATGAACCCGACGTGGGCGTGCAGCAGGTACAGCGGATAGGTGAGTGCCCCCGCCGTCACCAGCGCCGGCCTGGCCAGCACCCGCGTCACCCGCAGCGCCACGAACGTCATGATCAGGAAGATGAGCACGACCACGGCCGTGATGATCGCCGGTGAGTACGTCACCGAGTACCGCGTGCCGACCGCCTCCGCGTACCCGATGGCCCGGTAGACCGCGTTGCCCAGGCAGATCGGCACCAGCAACGCGATCTGCACGCTCAGCCCGAAGCGGTAGAGCATGAACAGCGCCATCCCGGCGATGAAGTAGTGGGAGAACTCCGACTGCACGACCAGGTCCGCGATGCCCGGCAGCAGCCCCAGCTCGACCAGGAAGGTCAGCGCCAGCCAGCCCCACAGCCCGGCCATGATCCGGCCCTTGGTCATCCCGATGAAGGTGAAGGCCAGCATCAGCAGGTAGAACCGCATCTCGGCCCAGAGCGTCCAGTAGACGACGTCCACGTTCTCGATGTTCGGCACCGACTGGAACATGGTCAGGTTGGCCAGCACCTGCGGTAACGAGACCTGGAACAGCCCCTGTCCGAGCGTCACGGTCACCACGGCGGTGATCGCGATGCCGATCCAGTACGCCGGATAGAGCCGGACCACGCGGGACACCACGAACTGCCGGGGCGTCCTGCCCCAGGCGCTCATGAGCACGACGAAACCACTGATGAGGAAGAACAGGTCGACGCCGAGATAGCCGTACTTGGCCCAGGCGCTCTCGGTGACGAACGTCACAGTGGTCTTGCCGCCCGCCCACCCGGAGAAGACGTAGTGGAACAGCACGACGCAAAGTGCCGCCAGCAGCCGGAGCCCGTCGATCTCATAGAGCCGTTCTGGCCTGGTTCGCACGGTTGTCTCCCTTCTGATGTGGACAGGGTGGCGGCATCAGCTTGCAAGTTGGTTAACGAACGTCCAAGGCATTCTTACGGGTTTACACGAATACCGACGGGTAGTTGATGTTCTGCCCGAAAAGACGGAAGAAGAGAGGAAGAGAGCCCGATGGCGCTCTGGGACTATCGACCTGACGTCTACGACCGTGGGCAGGCACTGGACATCGCTGGATTCCACGTCCAGGCCACCGACGGGAAGATCGGGTCCGTCGATGAGGCGACGTACGAGGTCGGCGAGAGCTATGTGATCGTCGACACCGGTCCGTGGATCTTCGGCAAGAAGGTCATGCTCCCGGCCCAGGTGATCACGAGCATCGATCCGCAGCAGCGGAACGTGTTCGTGTCCCGCACCAAGGCCGAGATCAAGGACGCCCCCGAGTTCGACGAGGGCACGTTCAAGGAGCCCGAGTACCGCACGCGGCTGGGGGACTACTACGGCCGTATGCACGGGTGACGCCGTGTCGCCAGAGGAGGGCCGCGCCCGAGGGTGCGGCCCTCTGGCATATGTCCGCGATGTACCTGACAGAAGATGGCAGGTACGGCTGCGAGGCTGAACGGCATGACAACGAAAGCAAGGCTGCTGGCCTTCACCATCGACTGCGCCGACCCCCGCACCCTGGCGACCTTCTACCACGAGGTGACCGGGATGGAGATCACGTACGCGGAGGACGAGTACGCCGCCATCACCGACGGCACCACCAGCATCTACTTCGGCCGGGTGCCCGAGCGCGAGCCGGCCGCCTGGCCAGGGCCCGGCAAGCAGTTCCACCTCGACTTCCGGGTGCCGGACGTGGAGACGGCGGTCAAGGAGTACGTCGCGCTGGGGGCCACCAGGCCCGAGTTCCAGCCGGGCGTCACCGAGGAGGGCACGCGCTGGGTCGTGCTGCGGGACCCGCAGGGACACCTCTTCTGCGTCTGCCCCGAAGCATCGTAAGGGGGCTGGAACGGGGCGAAACGCCTGGTCGGGCTCAAGGATGAGCCACATGTCCGTGCGAGTCGCCCCCGACTTGTAATGTTTTATCAGCCTAAAGGATGATTCTGCGGCCTCCCCGGCCTCATAAGCTGGAGCAATGCTCTTGAGAGGATCCCCGAGTCTGCGCGGGCCGCGATGACGTGGGTCGGCATGCTGATCGCCCTCGCGGGCGCGCTGGGATACGCGTTCGGGGCCGCGCTGCAGCAGTACGAGGTCGTGGCGGAAGGCGCCTCGCTCAAGCTCGCCAAGCGTCCGCGCTGGTTGGTGGGCGGCGCCATCTCCCTCAGCGGCGCGTGCCTGCACGCCGTGGCGCTCAGCTTCGCGCCCCTGGTCGCCGTGCAGCCGATCAGCGTGGCCACCCTGGTGTTCGCGGTGCCGCTGGCCGCCTTCATGTACGGGCGGCGGCCGTACCGCGCGGAGATCCTCGGCTCCATCGCCGTGGCCGTGGGCCTGCTCTGGCTCATGCTCCTGGTGCCCACGCACAACGTGACGCCCAGGCTCGGCGACGGGGCGGCGCTCGGGTTCATCGCCGTCATCGGGGTGGTCACGCTGGCCACCCAGGTGATCGCGAGCCGGGTGCACGGGCCGGCCAAGGCGCTGCTGCTGTCGATCGGCGCGGGCGCCGCCACGGCGAGCGTGTCCACGTTCGTGCGCGTGATCGGCGGCGGCATGCAGGGCGACTGGGGGCGGCTGATCCACTGGTTCAGCCTGGTCGTGCCGGTGCTGCTGATCTGCGCGGTGGTGCTGCTGCAGCGCTCCTATGCCGTGGGTTACTTCGGCATCGCCTACGCCGGGGTGCAGGTCATCGACCCCATCACCTCCGTGCTGGCCGGAGCGCTGCTGCTCGGGGAGCCGCTGCCCACCGACGCCTCGACGGCCGTGCCCGCCGTGCTGGCCGCCGCGCTGACCATCGGCGGCACGATCACGCTGGGCCGCCTCGCCCCCGACCACAACGCCAAGCCGGTCACCGCCCAGCCCGCAGCCCAGCGCGCCGCCCAACCGGCCAACGGCTCCGCGCAGCAGGCCGCCAAGCCCGCCAACGGCTCGGCGCAGCGCGCCGGCCGGCCTTCTCCTGAGCGGGCCGCGCCGCCGGTCGAGCGCACGATCACCGTGCAGGTTCCCCAGGTGGACGCCAGCGCAGCAGCTCGTCCATCGACCGCAACATCAGACCTGGGCTGAGCCGGGCCGCCGCCGACAGGCCGGCGTCGCGCAGCCACACCGCCGCCGGGTTGCGGATCTTGCTCATCCGGCACAGCGTCATCGATCGCTGAACGATCTTCGTGGTGCGCTCCACCCGGGCGGCCGAGTACGCGGCCAGGTCGCCCCCGGCCACGTGCGCCAGCACCACGCCGTCCTCGATCGCCTGGCAGGCGCCCTGCCCGAGGTTCGGGGTCATCGCGTGGGCGGCGTCCCCGACCAGCGCCACCCGGCCCCGGTGGAAGGCGGGCAGCGGCCGGGCCTGGTGGATGTCGTTCCTGATGATCATCGCGGGGTCGGCCGCCCGCAGCAGCGCGGGGATCGGCTGGTGCCAGCCGCCGAACCTGCGCAGCAGCTCCTCCCGCTCGTCGGCGTGCACGGTCCCGGCGGGCAGCACGTCGGTGGCGTAGAAGTAGACCACGTCCCCGGCCAGCAGGTGGACGCCGAACACCGTGCCCCGGCCCCAGCTCTCCGAGCGCGGGACGGTCAGGCCGCCGCGCGGGACGAGGCCGCGCCAGGCCGTCACCCCCGAGTACGCCGGCCCTGGATGGCCGGGGAAGAGCGCGCGCCGGGTGGCCGAATGGATGCCGTCGGCCGCCACGACCAGGTCGGCGTCCAGGTCGCCCGCCTCCGTGCGGACGACGCCCCGGTCCGCGTCCACGTCCTTGACGGCCGTGCCGAGCAGCAGCCGGTCGTGGCCGAGCGCGTCCAGCAGCACCTCCATCAGCGTGGCGCGCAGCAGGACCACCACCGAGTCGCCGTAATCGGCGTCGGCGTCCGCCTCGGTGGCGCGCACCATCCAGCGCCCGTCCGAGCGCCGCACGCCGAAAGGACCCTCCGCCGCCGAGAGCGCGCGGATCCGGTCGCCGAGGCCGACGGCGTCGAGCGCCTTGAGCGCGTTGGCCGAGATCGCCAGCCCCGATCCGACCGGCTCGATCATCGGCGCGCGCTCCAGAACGGTCACGTCCCATCCCTTGCGGCGCAGCGCCACCCCGGCGGCCAGACCGCCGACCCCGCCGCCGATCACCACGGCTTTCGCCATCGCGCATCACTCCCTCACTACGTCTGTAGTGTCACTGTACTACGCCTGTAGTTCGCTTCCACTACCCCTGTAGTATCGGTTTCCGTGAAACGCTCAGACGTCGTGGCGGACGCGGCCATCACCCTGCTGGCCGAGAGGGGCATGCGCGGCTTGACCCACCGGGCCGTGGACGAGGCCGCCGGCCTGCCGCCCGGGTCCACCTCCAACCTGGCCCGCACGCGGGCGGCGCTGCTGGAGCTGACGCTGGCGCGGCTCACCGAGCTGGAGGTGCGGGCGCTGGCGGGGGCGTACGGGGCGGAGTCGTACGAGCCGGCCGAGCTGGCCGCCCGCATGGCCGACGCCCTGCACATCCAGCTCAAGGACCGCCGCCGCACGCTGGCCCGCTACGAGCTGGCCCTGGAGGCCACCCGGCGGCCGGAGCTGCGCACGATCTACGACCAGGCCGGGCGGCGTTTCCGCGATCCGGCCGTCGCCCTGCTGGCGGCCCTCGGCTCGCCTGAGCCGGTACGGCACGCGCGCGGCCTCGTGGCGTTCGGGGAAGGGCTCATGTTCGACGCCATCGCCGGGGCGGGCGCCGTACCGGACCGGGACGAGCTGGAAACGGACCTGCGCGAACTCCTGACCGGCATGCTCGGCCGCACCCCCGGCCCGCAACCCTGACCCGCGCCCGCCTCTGCCCGCGTGGGCTCAGGTGAGCGTCACCGGGCCGGGCCGGCCGGACAGCACCACGGTGAGCGTGGGCCGGCGGCCCTCGGCGAGGTCGAGCCGGGTGCCCACCGCCGCCAGATCGCGCCGTACGGCCTCGGGATCGGGATGGACGGCGGACACGGACACCAGCTCGACCACCGGCAGCCCGTCGGCGGGATGGCGGGCCGAGCCCCAGTCGATCAGGAACGGCACCAGCCGGCCGTGCCCGGCCCGGTCCGGCGGGGTGAGCCGCCAGCTCAGCAGCTCGCCGGACGGCGTGCGGCGGGACATGTCCTGCGGGTCTCCCGGGTCGTAGCCCTGCTCGCGGGCGCGGGCGGTCACCGCGTCGATGTCCTCCACCGCCAGCGCCCACCCCGCCAGTCCGGCCGCCCGCAGCCCGTCGATCCCGAACGGGCGCGGCCCGGCCGGGTCCTCCTGCTCCGGGTCCGGCCCGACGATCTCCAGATAGCTGCGGCCGCCGAGCCCGACCAGCCGGTTGCGGGTGCCGAAGCCCGGGTGCCGGCCGCCCTCGGCCGGGCGCACGCCGAGCAGCCGTTCCAGCTCGGCCACGGTGGCGTCGAGGTCGGGGGTGGCGTACACGAGATGGTCCAGGATCATGAACGCATTCCAGCACGCCGGGCGCCCCCGGCGGGCGTTTGGACCCGGCGCTCCTAGGAAAGCTTGAGGCGGGCCGCCAGGCGGTCGCGGTGCGGCGGCCACTCGTCGTCGAGGATGCCGAAGCAGACGGTGTCGCGCCAGGTGCCGTCGGACCTCCTGCGGTGCCGGCGCAGCGTGCCCTCGTGCAGGCCGCCGATGCGCTTGATGGCGTTCTGGGAGCGCAGGTTGAGGTTGTCGGTCTTGAGCAGGACGCGGTTGTAGCCGAGCGCGAAGGCGTGGTCGATCAGGAGCAGCTTGCAGCTCGTGTTCACGGCCGTGCGCCAGGCGGCGCGGCCGTACCAGGTCCAGCCGATCTCGATGCTCTCCTCGAAGCCGGGCACGTCGCAGTACGTGGTCCAGCCGACGGCCCGCCCGCTCTCCTTGGCGATGACCGCGTGGGGCACGTGCCGGTCGTCCTCGATCAGCGTCCGCGCGGTCGCACCCAGCGCGGCCTCCGTGCGCGGGGTGTCGATGGGCAGCCAGCGCCAGACGTCGTCGTCCCCGCCTCCGGCGGCGAACAGGTCGGGTACGTGGTCCAGGGCGAGCGGCTCGATCCGGACGACGTCGTTCTCGAGCACCACAGGCGCGGGCAGCTTCGCGGTCATGCGGGCCACCCTATGAGGCCAGGTCAGCCCGGTTCATGGCCACCTGTCCCTTTTTACGGGGAACCACCTGTCGACACTCATACCGGCCGGTCGGTAGGCTCACCGCATGGACTTCGCCTATGACCACGTCACCGAGGACCTGCGCGAGCGACTGCTCCGCTTCATGGACGAATGCGTCTATCCGGCCGAGCCCGCCTTCGAGGAGCAGGCGGCCACCTCCGGCTGGAGCCCGCCACCGCTGCTGGAGGACCTGAAGGACGAGGCCAGGAAGCGCGGCCTGTGGAACCTCTTCCTGCCGGGCGAGCACGGCTCGGGGCTGACGAACCTCCAGTACGCCCCGCTGGCCGAGATCATGGGCCGGAGTCCCAGCATCGCGCCCACGGCCACGAACTGCGCCGCGCCCGACACGGGCAACATGGAAGTGCTGTCCATGTTCGGCAGCGAGTGGCAGCGCAAGGAGTGGCTGCGGCCGCTGCTCGACGGCGAGATCCGCTCGGCGTTCGCGATGACCGAGCCCGACGTCGCCTCCTCCGACGCCACCAACATCTCCACCTCGATCACCCGCGACGGCGACGAGTACGTCATCAACGGCCGCAAGTGGTTCATCTCCGGCGCGATGAACCCCGGCTGCAAGATCTTCGTCGTCATGGGCAAGACGAACCCCGAGGCGCCCAAGCACCGGCAGCAGAGCATGATCCTCGTCCCCCGCGACACCCCCGGGCTGCACGTCAAGCGCGGCATGCACGTGTTCGGCTACACCGACGCCGACCACGGGGGTCACGCCGAGGTCGTGTTCGAGGACGTACGCGTGCCGGCGGAGAATCTCATCGGCGAGGAGGGCGGCGGCTTCGCCATCGCCCAGGCCCGGCTCGGCCCCGGCCGCATCCACCACTGCATGCGCCTGATCGGCATGGCCGAGCGCGCGGTCGAGATGATGTGCAAGCGGGCCCTGGGCCGGACCACCTTCGGCAAGCCCGTGGCCCAGCAGGGCGTGGTCCAGGACTGGATCGCCGAGTCCCGGATCAAGATCGAGCAGGCCCGGCTGCTCGTGCTCAAGACGGCCTGGCTGATGGACACGGTGGGCAACCAGGGCGCCCACACCGAGATCCAGGCCATCAAGATCTCCACTCCGATCACCGTGGAGTGGATCCTCGACAAGGCCGTCCAGGTGCACGGCGCGGGCGGCGTCTCCCAGGACTTCCCGCTGGCCGCCCTCTGGGCCGGGGCGCGCTCCCTGCGCCTGGCGGACGGGCCCGACGAGGTGCACAAGCGGTCGCTGGCCTATCGCGAGCTCAAGAGGTGGATGTGAACGAGACGGAGATCAAGGAGCGCGTGGCCGCGTTCCTCGGCGAGCACGATCCCGGCGGCGACCGGCTGGAGTTCCTGCGGGCCAGGTTCGACGCGGGCCTGGCCTGGGTGTGGTTTCCCGAGGGGCTGGGCGGGCTGGGGGCTCCCAGGGAGCTGCAGCAGGTCGTGGAGCGCGAGCTGGCCGACACGCCGCAGATCAACGGCGGGCTCCAGGGGATCGGGCTGGGCATGGCCGCCCCGACGATCCTGGCCTTCGGGACCGAGGAGCAGAAACGCCGCTTCCTGCGCCCGCTGTGGACGGGGGAGGAGATCTGGTGCCAGCTCTTCAGCGAGCCGGGCGCGGGCTCCGACCTGGCCACGCTGGCGACCAGGGCGGTCAGGGACGGCGACGAGTGGGTGGTGGACGGGCAGAAGGTGTGGACGTCGGGTGCCCATCACGCCCGGTGGGCCATCCTCGTCACCCGTACCGACCCGGACGTGCCCAAACACCGCGGGATGACGTACTTCGTGTGTGACATGCACGCCCCCGGCGTCGAGGTGCGGCCGCTGCGCCAGATCACCGGCGAGGCCGAGTTCAACGAGGTGTTCCTGACCGGCGTGCGGCTCCCCGACGACCTGCGGCTCGGTGCGGTCGGCGACGGCTGGCGGGTCGCGCAGACGACGCTGATGAACGAGCGGGTGGCCATCGGCGGCGCCCCCACCCGGCGCGGCGGCGGCGCGATGGCCGCCGTGCTCGGCGCCTGGCGCGAGCAGCCGGAGCTGCGCACCCACGACCTGCACCAGCGGCTGCTGTCGCTGTGGGTGGAGGCCGAGGTCACCAGGCTGTCCGGGACGCGGTTGCGCGAGCAACTGTCCGCGGGCCAGCCGGGCCCCGAGGGGTCGGGCATGAAGCTGTCGTTCGCCCGGTTGAACCAGGCGCTGTCCGGGTTCGACGTGGAGTTCCGGCGTGACCTCGGCTACGACGACTGGGCGTTCCGCCGTTCCGAGGACGTCGACTTCTTCGGCCGCGGCCCCGGCTACCGCTACCTGCGGGCCAAGGGCAACTCGATCGAGGGCGGCACCTCGGAGATCCTGCGCAACATCATCTCCGAGCGGGTGCTCGGCCTGCCCTCGGAACCCCGTGTCGACAAGGACGTGCCCTGGAAGGACCTGCCGCGATGACGCTGCTCTACTCCGACGTCGAGGAGGAACTGCGCGCGGCGGTGCGCGGGCTGCTCGCCGACCGCTGCCCGCCGGCGACGGTGCTCAAGCGGATCGAGTCCGAGCCGTACGACTTGGACCTGTGGAAGACGCTGGCCGGTGAGATCGGGGTGGCCGGGCTGCTCGTCCCCGAGGAGCTGGGCGGGGCCGGCGCCTCGGCCAGCGAAGTGGCCGTGGTGCTGGAGGAGCTGGGCCGGGCGGTGACGCCGGTGCCGTTCTTCACCAGCTCGGTGCTGGCCACGCGGGCGCTGCTGCCGACCCGCGACGCGCTGCTCGGCGAGCTGGCCGAGGGACGCAGGACGGCCGCGCTGACCGTGTCGTTCGCGGCGTCGCCGTACCAGCCGGGGCGGGGCTCGTCCGTGAGCGTGGACGGCGACGGGAGGCTGTCCGGGACCGTCACCGGCGTGGCCGGGGCCGAGGTGGCCGACGTGCTGCTCGTGCCGGTGGACGGCGACCTGTACGTGGTCGAGGGCGCCCCGGCCGAGGAGGCGACGGTCGAGGTGGTGACCTCGCTCGACCTGACCAGGCCGGTCGCCACCGTCACGCTGCGGCGGGCGCGGGCCCGGCGCGTGGGCGCGTGCGACCTGGCCGGGGTGCTGCGGTTCGGGGCGGGGCTGCTCGCCTCCGAGCAGCTCGGCGTGGCCGAGTGGTGCCTGGACACGACGCTGGCCTACGTCAAGGAGCGGCACCAGTTCGCCCGGCCGATCGGCTCCTTCCAGGCGATCAAGCACCGCCTGGCGGATCTGTGGCTGGATGTGGTCAGGGCCAGGGCCGCCGCGCGGAACGCGGTCGCCGACGGCTCGTCGATCTCCGTGGCCGTGGCCCAGTCGTGGAACGCGGGCGTGGCCGTGCACGCCGCGGAGGAGGCGGTGCAGCTGCACGGAGGGATCGGGATGACGTGGGAGCATCCCGTGCACCTCTACCTCAAGCGGGCCAAGGCCGCCGAGATCGCGCTCGGCACGCCGGGCGACCACCGGGAGGCGCTGGCCTCAATGGCGGACGTCCCCGGCCCGGGGTGAGCCGCCGTCGCCGGATGCGGCTTCGAGCGAGGACAGCAGCAGGTCGGCGAAGTGCCGGCCGACCTGGGCGCCGGTGAGCGGCCCCGCCGCGGAGAACCACGTGCCCAGGTGGTGCACCGAGCCGAAGAAGTAGTCGACGACCAGCTCCGCCGGGACGCGGTCGCTGAAGATGCCGGTGCGCTGCCCCTCGGCCACGAGCGCGCGGAAGCGCTCGTGATAGCGGCGGCGCTCGGCGCGGACGTTCTTCTGTGTCTCGGGCGCGAGCAGGTGGATGGACCTGAAGAAGATCTTCGAGTCGTCGAGGTTCGCGGCCGTCGTCTCCACGACGTCGGCCGCGGCCCGGTGCAGGCGCTCGCGCAGCGTGCCAGGCCCGTCGGCGATCCGCGTCAGCCGGTCCATCTGCATGCGCAGGACGCGGGCGTAGATCTCGTGCAGCAGATCATCTTTTGAATCGAAATAGTGGTACATGGCGCCTTTGGTGACCCCGGCCGCCACCACGATCTCCTGGACCGAGGTGCTCTCGAAGCCACGCTCGGCGAACAGCCGGGTCGCCTCGGCGAGCAGGCGCTGTCTGACCGGTTCCTCTTTCACACGATCCCCCTTGGTCACCGCCTTAGCGTACCGACTGGTCGGTTGCGGCAGGGTCAGTGGTCTTGCGGGTACTAATTCCGTCACCTTAGGCTCGCCTTGGTTAGGGAACGGGTATCTCTTGACCGGCGAGGGATCTTCGGCGTGGCAGATCCTGCAACACCTACTCATTCGGGGAGTTTGCCGTGCCCGGTGGCTCTATCTACGTGCAGCCCAACGAGAAGTACACAGGATCTTCCCCGCAGTGGTGGTACGAGAAGTTCTGGCGCGAGGACGCGCCTGCCCGGCGTAAGTACCGATACGTCAAGGCCGCTGTGGGATTCGTCGTCGGCGTGGCGCTGGGCCTGCGGTTCGGCTTCGCCGGCGGCTCCGCGTTCACCGGACTGCTGCTGGCGGGAGCCGTCGCCGGAGGCGACTGGCTGCTGCATTGGCACGCCTTCCACAAGACGGCCGTGTGGCGCGGCGCGCGCCGCGGCGAGGCGATCACCGGCCGCATCCTGCGCCGGTCGCTCAGCCGCCACGGCTACCACGTCCTCGACGGCCGGGCGATCCGCGGCCAGGCCTCGATCGACCACCTGGTGATCGGTCCCGGCGGCGTCTGGATCCTCGACAACGAGTCGTGGGCCCCCGACATCGAGATCGCCTGCTACGCCGGACGGCTGTTCATCGGCGAGAAGTACGGCAGCAAGGTCGCCAAACCGCTGGTGGAGCAGGCCGAGGCGTTCTCCGAGCTGCTGACGCGGGAGACCGGCGTCCCGGTGAGCATCATGCCCGTGCTCGTGGTGCACTGCGGGATCCTGCCCAAGGAGGGCGTGGTCATGGGCGAGGGGCTCACCTTCGTCAAACCGCGGACGGTCGCCAGGCTCATCAAGTCGGCCGAGCCGGGGGCGCTCAACGAAGCCCAGATCGAGCTGCTGGCCCGTACCGCGGCCCGCGAGCTTCAGCGCGTCTAGCCCCGGGACTCACGCGCTGGGGACTCACGCGCTGGGGACTCATGCGCTGGGCTCACGGCGCGTTCAGCCGGGGCTCACGCCAGTGTCTCGATGAACGCGGTCAGCTGGGCGACGTTACGGCACTCGTACATCGGCACGACCGTGCCGTAGTCGCTCGCGACCGAGTCGCCGGTGTCCCACTGCTGCCTCGGCTCGGGGTTGAGCCAGTAGGCGTGGCGGCACCGCGACGTCAGCGACTTCAGCACGTCGAGCGCGGGGGGCTGGTAATTGGAACGGGCGTCGCCCAGGATGAGCAGCGACGTCTTAGGGCCGATCGCGTCGCCGTACCGTTCGGCGAAGCGCTCCAGCGCGTGCCCGTAGTTCGTCCGGCCGAAGCGCACCATGTCGGCCTCGTCGGCCAGCCTGGTCATGGCCTCCACCACGTCGGAGCCCGGCAGGAAGAACCGGGTGATCTCGTCCACGGTGTCCACGAAGCCGAACGCCCGTACCTTCGTGAACTGCTCTCTCAGCGCGTACGTGAGCAGCAGCGTGAAGTGCGCGAACGACGAGACCGAGTCACTGGTGTCGCAGAGGACGACCAGCTCGGGCTTGTGCGGCCGGGGCGGCTTGAAGTGGGTCGTCAGCGGCACGCCGCCGCTCTGCAGCGAGGCCCGCACAGTCCGGCGGAAGTCGAGTCTGCCCCGTTTGCCCTTCCTGTGCCTGATGGTCAGGCGAGCGGCCAGGCGCCGGGCCAGCGGATGCACCTCCCTGCGCAGCCGGGCCAGGTCCGCCTTGGTGACGCGGAGGAAGTCGACCTGGTCGAGCGGCGGGCGCACGGCGGAGCGGGCGATGCGCTCGATCCCCGAGTCCTCGGCGATGCGGCGGCGCACGTCGGTGGCCACGGCCTCCTCGAAGCGGCGCCGGTTGTCGTCGACCCGCCGGCGCAGGGTCTTCTCCGCCAGCCCGCCGCGCTCGTGCCCCTGCAGCACACTCCGCAGGATGCCGGCCATCAGCGTCTCGGGCGACAGCGCCCGCATGACGCTGTAGGAGAACCAGTTCTGCCGTCCAGGCCCCGACTCCTGCCGGCCGAACCGCTCCACCATGGCCTGGGCGAACGCGCGCAGCTCCTGGTCGGTGGCCCCGGTCAGCAGCGCCGCCAGGTGCTCGCGCAGCTCCTTGACCTCCGCCTGCGCCAGGTCCGTACGCGGGACGTGGGGCCTGATCCCGCTCGTGGAGGCCGGGAACCACAGGTCGAACAGCACGTCGAACCCCGGCCGGTAGGCCGGCTTCTTGACCAGCGTGGCCGCGTACGCCGCCCGCAGCGACTCCCGGTCGGCCAGCTCGACCACCCGCAGCGCGTTCGCCGCGTCCAGCCCTTCCGCCACCGACACCGGCACCCCGGCCTCGCGCAGCGCGTGCACGAAGCCGACGTGCCGATCCACCAGGGATCCCGGCTCAGGCATCGCCCAGCCCCAGCTCCTTGACCGCCCGCGTGTGGTCGGAGGCGTGCTTGAGCACGACGCCGAGCGTCCCCGCCACGGTCGCCTCGTCCAGCTCGTCGCGGCCGAGCGCCAGCAGCGTGTTGGCCCAGTCGACGGTCTCGGCCACGGACGGGGCCTTCTTCAGCTCCAGGGCGCGCAGCGTGGCCACCGTCCTGGCCAGCTGCTCGGCCAGCTCGGCCCGCAGCCCCGGCACCTGGGCCAGCACGATGTCCCGCTCGCGCTCGGGCGTGGGGTACTCGATGTGCAGGTAGAGGCAGCGCCGCTTGAGCGCCTCGGACAGCTCGCGGGTGGCGTTGGAGGTCAGCACCACGTACGGCTTGCGCGTCGCGGCGATCGTGCCCAGCTCGGGGATCGTCACCTGGAAGTCCGACAGCAGCTCCAGCAGCAGCCCCTCGACCTCGACGTCGGCCTTGTCGGTCTCGTCGATGAGCAGCAGGGTCGGCCGCTCGGACCTGATCGCCTTGAGCAGCGGCCGCTCCAGCAGGAACTCTTCGCTGAAGATGTCGTCGTCGGCGCTGGTGGCCTGGATCCGCAGCAGCTGCTTCTTGTAGTTCCACTCGTACAGGGCCCTGGCCTCGTCGAGCCCCTCGTAACACTGGAGCCTGATCAGATCGGCCCCCGTCGTCAGGGCCACCGCCTTGGCCAGCTGCGTCTTCCCGACCCCGGCCGGCCCCTCGACCAGCAACGGCTTGCCCAGCGCTGCGGCCAGGAACACCGAGGTGGAGATGGCGTCGTCGGAGAGGTAGTCCACGGCGGCGAGCCGCTCCGTCACATCGGTGGGCGAGTCGAACATCGATGCTCCTGTTCTTGGGGCCGAACTTTATTCTAGCGGCTCATGTCCAGGGGAATCCGATTCGACCAGGATGCGGATCACCGGTATATTCCTTCCTGCCAGCGCCGCTAGCTCAGTTGGTCAGAGCAGCTGACTCTTAATCAGCGGGTCCGGGGTTCGAGTCCCTGGCGGCGCACCGCGACGAAACCCCAGCTCAACATGTTGAGCTGGGGTTTCTCGGTTCTCCAAGAGCGGCGGCCCTTCGTCGGCCCTGTGCCTGCGTTTGACGTCGGAGAAGCCCGCGATCGAGGTCGCGATCCGTAGCCGACCCTCCGCGCGAGTGCGGAAGTGGTGGCGGTGCACGAGCCATCATTTCGAGGAAACATGAACTGCTCTCTTGGTTCTCTCGCTGTGTGGCACGATCAGACCTTCCCTCATGCGGAAGATCGACTGCGTGTACTCCGGTCGGAGGTGCCTGGTGTCAAGGGTTGCCTGCTGGCTGCTGGCCGTCATCACGGTGGCCGGCGCCGTAAGGCCCGCGGCGGCCGAGGTGGTGCCCGCGCCACGAGATCAGATCGGCGTCTACCACTGGGGGCCGACCGCCGCTGCCTGGCCGGGCACGCCCGACAAGCTGACCTGGGGCGCCGACGCCGTCGCCGCGCTCGGAAGCCGGACGATCCGCGTCGCGCTGTCCACCCGCGATGACTACAAGGTCAACAACAGCAAGAGCGCGCTGAGCGCGATCGCGGGTCAACCCGCGTACGCGAAGCTGTTCACCGACTCACGCTTCTCGACCTACCTGCTGACCGTCTACTCGGCGGACGACCTCACCGGCAACTGGTCCGACGGGTACTCGAAGGCCGAGCAGGACGCCGGACGAGCTGAGATGGCCCAGCTGGGGACATATCTGCTGAAGACTTACCAGAACAAGAAGTTCATCATCCTGAACTGGGAGGGCGACAACGCGCTGTCCGCCTTCCCCAGCAGCGACGCCACGGCGTGGGACGGCTATGTGAAGTGGGCGACGGCCCGCGTCCACGGCGTCAGGGACGCGCGCGCCGCGGTGCCGGCCGCCACCAGCCGCATCTCTTCAGGGCTGGAATTCAACGCGATCAAGCGCCTGGACAGCGGCGCCGCGTGCGACACGACCACCAACAAGTGCGTCATCAGCTATGTCGCGCCCCGGGTGGACGCCGACTACTACTCCTATTCCTCCTGGCAGTCGCTCGACTCCGACGGCAGCCGCCTGACCCGGGACCTCACCGTCGCCTACGACCTGGTGTCGGCCACACGTCCGGCCGTGACGCACGCGAACTTCCTCGTCGGCGAATTCGGCGCCGCGCGTGACATCAACGGCGAATGCAAGGCCGCTGCCCAGGTCCGCGCCACGGTTGCGGCGCTTGAAGCGTGGGGCGCGTCGTACGGGATCTTCTGGCAGGCCTTCGACAACGATCCAGCCAGCGGCATCTACGACGGCTTCGGCGCCTACCGCCGTGACCGCTCGCTCTCGCTGTCCGGCCAGACCCTCGAGAACCTGTACGCCACCGGGACACCGACCGTCCCGGCGGCCACCTGCGCCGCGATCAACGCCGGCGGTGTGGTCAACGGCAAGACGTTCAAGCCCGTCATCCATCCCGGCGACGTGATCTCCATCTTCGGTTCGGGCTTCTCCGCATCGGGCAACATCGTGTGGATCAAGCAAGGGGCGAAGTCCTACCAGATCAAAGCGGGCAGCCCGTGGTGGCACGAGTCGGCAGGCCAGATCAACGCCACGCTTCCGGCAGGCGTCGTGACCGGCCGCAACGTCAACGTGTACGTCACGCGCTCCGACGCTCGCGTCTCCAACGGCCAACTCATCGACATCACCCCATCCTGAACGCCGAGCCGGCCTCGGCCATCATGATCCGGCCGTCGCCCGCCGTGCGCATCTCCAAATGCCCGACGGAACCATCGGACATGGCGACGCGATCGACCTGGGCCCGTGACCGGAGCCGGCGGCTACTCCTGACGTGAGCGCCACAGCCCGATGGCGGTGACGCGGGAGTCCACGCCCGACTACCACGGGCCCCGGCGGCACGCCGAGGAGTGCGAGGCGGCTCGCCGCTGGCTCTCCGTCCCGTACGTGATCGACGGCGTGCTCGTCCACGTGGACGACGTCGATGTCCACTACCGGCGGGCCCGCGACGCCGGCGCCCGGATCCTGTCGGAGCCGGAGGCCACCGGCTTCGGCAAGGTCTACCGGGTCGAAGACGCGGAAGGCCACCGCTGGCTGTTCACCCAGGCGTGACACGCACCGGCCCACCCCGCGGACGGGCGCGATTTTGGGCTGAACGCGCCCGAGCTCCGGCCTGTGTCTCGGTAGTCCGGGCGCACCCCCCGGTCCCCTCTGTGCCGAGGCACACGTCCGCATTGCGTCATGCACTCCATGGCCGAGAGGCCCCGGCGCTCGGGGCGCGTTTCAGGAGGCTGGGTTCTGCTCGCCGGTGGCGGTGTAGACCTCCAGGAGGCGTTCCGAGCCGTGCAGGAGGGTTTCGCAGATCAGGTCCGGGTCGAACAGGCAGCCGGCCGCCATCGCGCCGTCGCGCATCATCACGAAGTGGCGGGCCGCGGCCTCCGCGCCCGGCTTCTGGATCCGGGCCAGCTGCTCCGTGACGGTGTCCAGGAACCACTGGCGGTGGGCGAGCACGGCCTGGTGTACCGGTGACTCGGGGTCGGGGTATTCGGCGGCGGCGTTGAGGAAGGCGCATCCGCGGAAGCCGGGGGACTGGATGCCCTGGGCGATGGACGCGCTGATGGCCCTGATGGTGTCGGCCGGGGGCAGGCCGGCGGCGATGACCTCCTCCGCCTGGCCGCGCAGGGCCCGGTCGGCCTCGTTCAGATAGGCGAGGACGAGTTCTTCCTTGCCGGTGAAGTGCCGGTAGAGGGTGGCCCGGGTGACCTGCGCCTCCATGACGATGCGATCGATGCCGACGGAGTGGATGCCCTCCGTGTAGAAGAGCCGCGTGGCCGTGCTGAGCAGCCGGTTTCGGGCTTCGGACGGCCGGGCTTCGGTGGGGCTGCGCATGTCCGTCATTCTAGCGGTAGAACGTTCGGTCTTGACAGTGCTCGCGCGACGGGACCATACTCGGGGCGATAGAACGTTCGGTCTTGTGGAAATCCCCACGGAAAGGCTCGTCATGAGCGCCATCGCTGCTTCATCCGGCATCTCCACCACCGCGTCCGCACTGCGGCGGCTCTACTTCGTCCGCTTCGCGTTCGCCATCATCTGGGCCCTCGTGATGTTCACCACCGCGATGAACCTGGGACCGCTCGCGGTCACCCTGCTGGTGCTCTACCCCCTGTTCGACGTCGGCGCCGCCATCGTGGACGCCCGCTCGTCCCGCTCCACCGGATCGCCGACGCTCCTGTACGTGAACGTCGCGGTCAGCTCGATCACCGCCATCGCCGTCGCCGTCGCGAGCACCTCCGGCATCCCCGCGGTCCTGCGCGTGTGGGGCGCCTGGGCGATCGTGGCCGGGCTGGTCCAGCTCATCGTGGCCGTCCCCCGCCGCAAGATGGGCGGCCAGTGGCCGATGATCCTCAGCGGCGGCATCTCCGTCCTCGCCGGCTCCTCGTTCATCCTCGGCGCCTCCGCCGCCAACCCGACGCTGGCCAACGCGGCCGGCTACGCCATCCCCGGCGGCATCTTCTTCCTCATCTCGGCCCTGCGTCTCGGCCGCGCCGCGAAGGGCAAGTGACATGAGCGAGCACACCTACGACGTCATCGTTCTCGGAGCCGGCCCTGTCGGCGAGAACGTCGCCGACCGGGCGGTGCAGGGCGGGCTGAGCGCCGCCATCGTCGAACGCGAGCTGGTCGGCGGAGAATGCTCCTACTGGGCCTGCATGCCGACCAAGGCCCTGCTGCGCAGCGCGGCGGCGTTAAGGGCGGCGCGGCAGCTGCCCGGAGCGCGTGAGGCGGTGACCGGTGAGCTCGACGCGGCCGCGGTGCTGGGCCGGCGCGACTCCTTCGCCTCGCACTGGAAGGACGACGGCCAGGTGGCCTGGCTCGAATCGGCCGGTATCGCCCTGCACAGGGGCCAGGGCCGGATCGTGGCCGAGAAGACGGTCGAGGTCACCGGCGCCGACGGCGTCCAGGTCACGTTGAGGGCGCGGCACGCGGTGGTCGTCGCGACCGGGACCGGCGCGCTGGTGCCCGACCTGCCCGGCCTGCGCGAGGCCGCCCCGTGGACCAGCAGGGAGGCGGCCGCCGCGGCCGCGGTCCCCGGCCGGCTCGCGATCATCGGCGGTGGCGTGGTGGCCTCGGAGATGGCGACCGCCTACGCCGCGCTCGGCTCCACGGTGACGATGCTGGCCCGCGACGGCGTGCTGCCGCAGGCCGAGCCGTTCGCCGGAGAGCGGGTCACCGAGGCGCTGCGTGAGGCCGGCGTCTCGGTGCGCCTCGGCGCGGAGGCCGCGTCGGTGCACCGCGACGAGACCGGAACGGTGCGCATCACCACGGCCGACGGCGGTCAGGTCGAGGCGGACGAGGTCCTGGTGGCGGTCGGCCGTACGCCGAACACCCAGGACATCGGCCTCGGCGCCGTCGGCCTGAAGCCGGGCGCCTGGCTCACGGTGGACGACACGCTGCGGGTGCTCGGAGCGGACGGGACCCCGGTCGGGGACGGCTGGCTGTACGCGGCCGGCGACGTCAACCACCGGGTGCTGCTCACCCACCAGGGCAAGTACCAGGCCCGCGCGGCCGGCGACGTCATCGTGGCGCGGGCGAAGGGCGAGGCGGTCGACGACGGCCGCTGGGGCCGGCACGTGGCCACGGCCGACGAGCGCGCGGTGCCCCAGGTCGTCTTCACCGACCCGGAGCTCGCGTCGGTGGGGCTGACCGCGGCCGCCGCCGAGGCCGCCGGGATCAGGACCCGCGTCGTCGACTACGACCTCGGCGCCGTGGCCGGCTCCTCGCTGCACGCCGACGGCTACCGGGGGCACGCCCGCATGGTCGTCGACGAGGACCGCAAGGTGATCGTCGGCTTCACGCTCGTCGGCCCGGACACCGCCGAGCTGCTGCACGCCGCGACGATCGCGGTCGTCGGCGAGGTGCCGCTGGACCGGCTGTGGCACGCGGTCCCGTCGTACCCCACGATCTCCGAGGTGTGGCTGCGGCTGCTGGAGACGTACGGCCGCTGATCGGCACGGCACCCCGCGAGCCCTCGGGGTGGCTCGCGACCGTGGTAGAGGCCCAGGCCAGGACGGCCTGGGCCTTACCGTCGTCAGCTCGCGGCCGGCCCGATGCCGTCCAGGGCGAACGTCCTGTTCCCCTCCTTCACCCAGGCCCGGCGGAATCGCCATGTGCGGCGCGTCGTGGACGTCGTTGTAGCGGAACGTGTTGCCGACGCCGTACATGTAGCCGGCCGGCGTGTACGTGGCCAGCTTCGAGAAGTCGTAGATCTCGTTGTGCTCCACCACGTGGTCACCGCGTTCGGGCGAGTCGCGGTCGCCGCCCGCGGTGAAGACGCCGCCGCCGCCCAGGTCGTGCAGCCTGCTGTTGACGACGCGGTTGCGGACGACGCCCGGCCTGCGTTCGCTGGTCCGGCCGGTCAGGGCGTCGCGGGCGCGTTCAATCGTGGCGAGCGGGTCTTCCTCGGTGCCGGTGGCGTCGTCCTTGCTGGTCTTGGCGACGTACACGGAACCGTGACGCCCGCGTGGCGCGAGTTCAATGGTTTGACCAACCGACATGCAATGACGTAACCCGATATATGCCGATTCATCGGCCGTGCCGCTCGGATAAGGTGATCAACCGGAAGCATCGGGAGGGCTGCCACCATGGAGTTCGCCGTTCTGGGCCCCCTGCGCGCGCACGGACCCGACGGACCCGTGCACCTCAGCGCCAAGCAGCGGGCCGTCCTAGCCACCCTGCTCATGCACCCCCGCGTCGTGGTCTCCACCGAGCGCCTGATCGCCGCCGTCTGGGACGATCCGCCCAGGTCCGCCGTCGCCAACGTGCAGACCTACCTCTCCCAGCTCCGCCACGCCCTGCGCGGCACCTCGCTGCGCCTGCGCACCGAGTCCTCCGGGTACGCCTGCGAACTGCCGCCCGACCAGCTCGACCTGCTGGCGTTCGAGGAGGCGGTGCGCCGGGCCAGGCGGGCCAGGGAGGCGGGGGAGCGGCAGGCCGCCGAGCGCGCCTACGGCGAGGCGGTGGCGCTGTGGCAGGGCAGCCCGGCCGAGGACGCCAGGCTCGGCGGCGTGATGGCCGCCAGGATCGCCGAGCTGGAGGAGCAGCTCGTCCTGGCCAGGTCCGAGTGGATCGACGTACGGCTCGAACTCGGGCGGGACGACCTCGTGGCCGAGCTGCGCACCGTGGTCGCCGCCCATCCGCTGCGCGAGCGGTCGTGGGCGCAGCTCATGCTCGCCCTGCACCGCAGCGGCCGGCGCAGCGAGGCGCTCGACGCCTTCCGCGAGGCCCGCGCGCTGCTCGCCGGCGAACTCGGCATCGAGCCGGGCCCCGAGCTGGCCGAGCTGCACGCCGCGCTGCTGGCCGGGGACCCGGCGCTGAGCGTACGCCCGGGCGCGCCGGCGTTCCTGGGTCCTTCGTGCCAGCTGCCCGCCGACACCTCCGACTTCGTCGGCCGCGAGGCCGAGCTGGAAGTGCTGCTCACGGCGGCGCGGGCGCGGCGGGAGCGCGGCTCACCGCCGATCGTCGTCGTCTCCGGCCTGCCCGGCGTCGGCAAGACGACGCTGACCGTGCACGCCGCCCACCGGTTACGCGCCGACTACCCCGACGGGCAGGTCTTCCTGCGGCTCGGCCGCGACGCCGCCGGGCCGCGCCGTCCCGCCGACCTGCTCAGCGAGCTGCTGCGCTCGCTCGGCGTGGACGGCACGCTCATCCCGGAGCACCTGGAGGAACGGGCCAGGCTGCTGCGCCAGCGCCTGGCCGACCTCGCGGTGCTCATCGTGCTCGACGACGCCCAGGACGAGACCCAGGTACGCCCCCTGCTGCCCGGCACGGCCCGGTGCTGCGTGCTGGTCACCTCCAGGTCGCGCCTGCCCGTGCTGGAAGGCGCCACCCGGTTACCGCTGGACCTGCCCGGCGAGGACGACGCCCGGCTGCTGCTCGAACGGATCGCCGGCGGGGCCCGGCTGGGGGCCGCGCCGGACGCCGAGCTGGACATCCTGCGCGCCTGCGGCATGCTGCCGCTGGCGATCAGGGTGGCGGGGGCGCGGCTGGCCATCCGCCCCGCCTGGCCGGTCCGCGAGTTCGCCGGCCGGCTCGCCGACCGGCGGCTGGACGAGCTGGTCGTGGGCGGGCTCGACGTCCGCGGCACGTTCGGCGGCAGCTACGCCGCCCTGCCCGAGCCGGCCCGGCGCGCGTTCCGGCTGATCGGGCTGGCGGACCTGGGCAGCATCGCGGAATGGTCGGCCGCCGCGCTGCTCGGCCGCACCGGCCTGGAGGCGGACGCGGCGCTGGAGACCCTGGTCGCGGCGGGCATGCTCGACTCCAGGGAGATCGACGAAGCCGGGCAGCCGCGTTACCGCCTGCACGACCTGCTGCGCGTCTACGCCGAGGAACGCGCCCTGGCCGAGGACAGTCCCGAGGAGCGACGGGCCGCGCTGGGACGTCACGTGCTGGAGTGCCTGCGCCGGATCAGGGCGGCCACCAGCGACCTACCCATCCCGACCGCGCCGCCGTACCTGCTGGAGAAGCCCGAGCCGCTGCCGGAGGGCGCCGGCATCGGCTGGCTGACGGCCGAGCGCAGGACGCTCGTCCACAGCGTCTCGGCCGCGGTCGAGCTCGGGCTGGTCGCGGAGGCGGCCGAGCTGGCGCACCACCTGTCGGCGTACCTGAACCTCGAAGGCTTCCTCGACGACGTCGAGCGGACGCAGCGGGCCGTGATCGCGGCCGCCCGCGACGAGCGCACCGCGCTGCGGGCGGAGCTGCTGCTGGCGGGGGTGCCGCTGTCACGTGGCGCCTTCGGCACGGCCGGGGATCACTTCAGCCGGCTGTACGACGGCTTCCAGCGGATCGGGGACCGGCACGGGGCCGCGTACGCGCTGATCAACCGGGCGGCCTGCCACCACGGGGCCGGGCTGATGGACGAGGCGCTCGACGACGCCCAGCGGGCCATCGGCCTGCTGGAGGAGCTGGGCGACACCGGCGGGCTGGACTACGCCTGGACCTGGCCGATCTGGATCCACATGGAGCTGGGACGGCACGCCGAGGCCAGGCGGCTCTGCCAGGACCGGCTGGCCGGGGCCGGCGACGACCGGCGGGTGCGCGGCGACCTGCTGCGGGCGCTGGGCACGGCCTGCTACCTGAGCGGTGAGGCGGCCGAGGCGGTCCGCTACTACCGGGAGAGCTTGCTGATCAGCGAGGTCATCGGGCACCGGGTGGCGGCCGGCAAGGTGCTGCGCCGGCTGGGCGAGGCGTTAGGGGCGCTCGGGCGCTTCGACGAGGCCGTGGACGCGCTCGACGGGGCCCGCTCGCTCTTCCGCGAGAGCGGGGACGGGCTGGGGGAGGCGCTGGCCACGTACGCGCTCGGGGAGGTGCGGCTGCGTCAGGAGCGGGCGGCGGAAGCGCTCGCGCTGCTGGCCGGCGCGTACGAGCGGCTCGGGCCGGACGGGCCGCCCGTGTGGCGGGCCCGGGTGCTCAGGGAGCTCGGCCGGGCGCACGCCGGGGTGGGGGAACGCGAGCGGGCGGAGGCGGTGTGGCGGGAGGCGCTGCGGCTGTTCGAACACGGGCCGGAGGCCGCCCAGGTGTCCGCCTACCTCGCCGATTCCGCGTGACGTGTACGCACGCCCTGCCCGACCGGCTGCGGCGCTCGCGGACGGCTCACTCGACCGGCCGCAGTGCCCGCGGGCGGCTCACTCGACCGGCTGCAGGAACGTGACCACGGGCACCGTCTCGGCGCCCGACTGCCTGGCCGCCCGCCGGGCCGCGCCGGGCGTCGGCCCCTCGCCCACGACGCCGCCGTCCGCCAGCGCCACCCACCGGCCCTGCGCCGCGACGGCGTGCGCCGGCTCGGGAACGAACTCCAGCGCCCGCTCCACCTCGGGCCGGCTCGGCACGGGCACGGGACGCGACCGCCAGTACAGCCACTGCACCACGATCAGCGGCCCCAGCGTGGTCAGCAGCGGCACCGCGCCGCCCCCGCCGAGGAAGGCCGCCACCACGACCGCCAGCAGCGCCGCGTCCACGCCGGCCGCCGTCCACCCCGCGACCCGCCCGTAACTCCGGTACGCCACCAGCGGCCACAACGTCAGCATGAGACAGTCACCGAGCCCGACCAGCGACGGCTCGGGAGCGCCCCGCGTGGCCAGCACCGGCGCGAACGGCAGCCCGTCCAGCCGCGCCACGAACTCCAGCGTCAGCGAGGTGAGACCCGTGGCCAGCGTGTCGTACAGGGTCAGCGCCGCGGCCAGCGCCGCCACCTGCGCGGGGCTGATGGCCGTCTGCACCCACAGGTTGACCGCGCCCACGACCAGCAGGACGACCGCCACGTCGTTCAGCACCAGGACGACGCCGCTCCACCCGGCGAAGTACGCCGCCACGTCCCCGCCGCACAGCACCAGCGCGGCGAACCCGGCCACCCGCCCGCCCAGCACCGGGGCCAGCGTCAGCTGGGTGAACGTGAACACCACCACCCCGAACACCGACACCACGATCGCGACCGGCACGTGCAGGTACGCGAACGGCATGGCCACCAGCGCGACGACCATGACGGCGATGTCGGCGCGGACGAACCGGCCCACCGGCGGACGCGGGATCGTGTAACGGGACAGGAACCAGGCGGACAGCGCGACCGTCAGCGCGATGAGCGCGTGCAGGCCGAGGACGTGCGGGATCACCGGACTCCTAGCGGTACGGGGGCGGCGTGCTCGAAGCTGTGCTCGATCAGGTCCGCCCTGACCTGGCAGGGGGTAGGCAGGTCGTCGGGGGTCTCGACCAGGGCGATGCCCTTGATCGGCAGCCCGGTGGCCCGCTCCTCCAACCGGCTGAGCAGGGTCGGGTCGTCCTTGCCCGACACCACGAACAGGACGTCGTCCTCGACCGCGTACCTCGTCGGCAGCGGCAGCGCCCGCTCGCCCTGGAGCAGGTCGAGGACGTCGCGGGTGGTCAGGCCGTCCGTCCCGGTGAGGCGGCCGAGAACGCGGGAGGTCGCCGGGATCGCCGCCATCGCGCACGTCGCGGGCGCGGACTCGGGCAGCGTCTTGACCAGGTCGCCGGTCACGTACCGGAGCAGGAGGGTGGTGTCGCGGAAGGAGGAGTACGGGGTGATGACGAGGACCCCGGTCGTGTCCGGCGCGGCCGGCTCCAGCGTGACCGGGTCCAGCACCTCCACCAGCCCCTGGTCGGCCGGCAGATGCAGGTGCCCGTCGTCGCACACCTGCCCGGTGACCGGGGCGATCTCCGTCATCGAGTAGCCGTCGAAGACCTTGGCGCCCAGCACCTCCTCGGCCCGCACCCGCAGCGCGTCGGTCAGCACCTCACCGCCCGACCACACCTCGATCAGCCCGAAGTCGCGCGGGCTCCAGCCGCTCCGCTCGGCCTCCTGGACGAGTGCCGCGAGATAGGACGCGGTCACGTTGACATGGCTGATCAGCGGGCGCTTGCCGGGCACGTGCAGCGGTGTGGCCAGCCGGTCGAGGGCGGTGCGCGGATCGATCATGCCGAGATGCACGAACCCGGCGCCCGTCATGGGCACCGCCCGCTCGGCCACCACCTGGGCGATCGACCGCGAGCTGATGGCGTTGGCCCAGAGATGCTCCTCGCGCACCCCGCCGGTCAGCATGAGCGCCAGCGCCGCCATCGAGGACATCAGCTCGACCTCGTACGCGGAGAACCAGACCAGCGTGGGGCTGCCCGTCGTCCCAGTGGTGTGGGCCAGCACGGCGGGACGGGCCCGGTCCGACACGAAGGCGGCCGGCATGCCGCGCAGCGCCTGCTTGGGCGTCGGGGGCAGATCGGCGAGGGCCATGCCAGGCTCGCCGAGGCGGCGGTAGTAGGGGACCTCCGCCAGCGCGTGCTTCATCGTCCTGCGCAGGCGCCGCTTCGTGAGATCCTCCTGGATCTCCGGATCGGCGGCGGCCAGCATGTCGTCGGAGCCCTCACCGGGCGACCCGAACGCCTCCATGGTGGCCCGCGTGTCGTCCACCAGCGCGCGCACGTCCCGGATCCGGAACCGCCGGCCGGACATCATCGTCCACGCGTAGCCCAGTTGCCGCATCGCTGTGCCGAACACGCCTCACCTTCCTCCGCCGTTCCCCCCGGGGGCTGATCCCCCGGGGGGCGTGAACCTGCCCGGCGGGTCAGCCGATGTGCACGAACACCGCGGTGGACAGGGCGCTGACGGCGTACTTGGCGTAACGGCGAGCGGTCTTGATCATGGGCTCTCCCTCTCGTTCCCAGGACGGGGCTCGACGCCCCCTCTCACACGGCAACGATCAGTTCAGGCCCTACAAAGTGACTACAGAGCCGCTACAGGGCTCTCTTCGGCCTGCGCCGGCGGAGACCGGCGAGCGCGGCCACCGTGATCACGAGCCCCGCCGCCACCACCATCCGCCCATCCGGCCCCGCCTCCCCACCGGCCCCCGTCGCCACCCCTCCGGTGGGAGTCTCCTCCGGGGTTTCGGCGGGGGTCTCCGTCTCGGTGGGTTCGGAGGTCTCCGTGTCGGTGGCGTCGGGGCTGGGGCTCTCGCTCGGGGACTGGCCCGCCCCGGCGACCGTGAGGGGGTACTCCTTCAGGGAGTCCTTGTCCTTCACCTCACACTCGATCACCGGCCCCTGAGGGCGGGGGCCGAAGTTGATCGCGGCCGCGTGCACCGTGCCGCTGCCGGGCTTCCCCGGCGTCGTCCGCACCTCGGCCGTCGAGGGGAGCACGATGGGCTCGCCCGGCACGACGGCGTCGAGCGGCGCGACTCCGGTGGCCGAGGTCAAACCGTCGATACCGCTGATGCCCGCGTAGACGTACATGTTCACCTCGCCCTCCAGGCCCGTCTCGGGGGCGAGCAACTGGGAGCCCGCCGCGTAGGCGCCGGTCCAGCCGATGGTCATCTGTGTCTTCACCGTGGCCTGCGCCGGCACCGTCAGCCCGACGTCGATGCTGACGGACTGCTTTTCTTGCGTGGCCCTGGTGGTGCACTCATATTCCACGACCTCCTGGACCTTGGCGGAGGCCGTCCCGTGTGCGGCGGGAGAGGCGGCGCAGGACAAGATCACGGCGGCTAAGACGGCCAGCGGGACACGCACGGCGGCTCCTCTGCGACGGACGGTGCACAAGGGAGACGGGGTGAACGTGCACTCGGTTGTCACAGAATGCCGCTCGTCCTGGCCGGGCGAGAAGACCGATCACCTACAACGCGTGCGTCAACATACGTCGATGTAGTAGACCGGATCCCAGTCGACGCGAACGATCTTGCCCGCGTCGATGGTCCGCAGCGTCTTCTTGTTCTTGTCCATCAGGACGACCTTCGCGTTGTTGACCTGGTGGTTGGAGACGGCGCCGTCGCCGATGAAGTTGGACACCCAGCGGTCGTCCGGCCTGCAGTAGGTCACCTCGAAGACGGTGTGCTCGCCGTCGCCCTCACCGGCGGCCAGGCACGCGTACTCGCTGTCGCAGTTGTGCAGCATGGTGTCTCTGAGCAGTGTGGACGCGTCGGGGGTCACGGTCTCGTGCGGACCGAAGAACTGCATCCACGGCTCCCACGCCGCCGTGCCGGCACCGGCCCCCTGGCTTTCCGACTCCTTCGCCTGCGCCGCCGGCGCGCCCGCGGACAGCGCCGTGACGAGCGCGAGAACGACGACAGAGGCCGACGCGACTCCGGGCCGTCGCTTCATGAAGCTCCGCATGATCGGGTCCTTTCTCAGCGTTCGGACCAGACCAGTCAAACAACGACCCGCTGCAGATCGGCTTCTGCTCGGCTTCACCCAGGGCGTTCCGCGGTGCCCTGGGCGGCCAGGAAGGCGGAGATCTGGGCCGCTCCGGTCCGTCGCAGCCAGGTACGCAGGTCCATCAGGCCGGGGTGCAGGGCGCGGGTGAAGGCGACGTCGGCGCGGTAGCCGCGTTCGTTCAGCCAGGTGTAGGCGTAGGCGAACTCCTCGCCGATCCGCGCGATCGTCTCGATCGGGATCTCCACGTACGGCAGCGGCCGGCCGACGGCTTCGGAGATCTCGGCGGCGATCCGGCGCGGGGTGAGTTCGTCGCCGGCCAGGTCGACCGCGCGGCCGATCCACTCGCCCGGCTGGGCGAAGGCCAGCGCGGCGAAGACGCCGACGTCGTCGACGGCCATGATCTGCTGCGGTACGTCGGCGGCGAACGCGGTCGCGACGGTGTCGTCGTGCAGGTGGTACGCGCCGGTGTAGTTCTCCATGAAGGAGACCGGGCGCAGGAAGGTCGCGGGCAGGCCCAGCCGGATGATGTGCTGTTCGACCCGCCACTTGCTGATCACGTTGCCCGGCAGTCTCTCGGTGTCGTGGCGGCCCGCGCCGGCCAGCGAGGCGTAGACCAGGTGCCGGACGCCGGCGGCGTGTGCCGCGTCGGCGACGTTGCGGCCCCAGCGGACCTCGTCCTCGGCCGAGAAGCCCGCGGGGGTGCCCGGGGATCCGACGGTGGGCTGCACGCTGAACAGGCCGTGGGCGTCTTCGGCGGCGGCGACGAGGGAGGCGGGGTCGTCCATCTCGGCGCGGACGAGTTCGGCGCCCGCCTGTGCCAGCGCGCGGGCCGCCGGGGCGTCCGGATCGCGCGTCACCGCCCGTACCCGCCAGCCGCCGGCGAGCAGCTGCGCTGTCACGGCCCGGCCCTGCAGGCCGGTCGCTCCCACGACCACGATGGTCTTCACGAAATGTCTCCAGACGGTAGGCACGCGGCGGCCAACTCCCTAAGTGGGGTGGCCCCCCGGTTATGGGTGAGTACGATATGGAGGGCCACCCCGTTTACGCAAGCCCGCCGGAGCACACATGCCGCCCGACAGCCGTACGACCGCATCCGTGCGGCCGATGCGCGCGGACGCCCGCCGCAACTACGACCGCATCCTGACCGCCGCCGCCGAGGCCATCGCCGAGCAGGGAGCCGAGGCGTCGTTGGAGGAGGTCGCGCGGCGGGCCGGCGTCGGCTCGGCCACGCTGCACCGCCACTTCCCCTCCCGGCAGCGGCTGCTGGAGGCCGTCTTCCGCGACAAGGTCGAGGACCTGTGCGCCGTCGCCGCCGACCTGGCCGCCGACCCCGACCCGGGGCGGGCGCTGGCGACCTGGCTGGGAGCGGTCGCCCGGCACGCCGTGTCCAACCGGGGCCTGGCCGCCTCGCTGATGCGCGGCGCCCACGACGGCGATCCCGCCTGGGGCGCCACCTGCCACACGATGATCACCGACGCCGGAGCAGACCTGCTGGCCCGCGCCTGCCGGGCGAACGCCGCACGCCCCGAGGTCTCGATCACGGACCTGCTCACCCTCGTCAACGCCATCTGCCTGGCCGTCGAACACGACCCCGACGGCACCACCCACGCCGACCGCCTGCTCACCCTCGCCCTCACCGGAATCCGCCCTGAGGGACCCCAGGTGGTGAACCGGTGACCACGCGGGGCGGGTGGCGGCGTCGCCATGGTGAACCGGTGACCACGCGGGACGGCCGCCCATGCCGCGGGTGGCGGCGTCCCCGCGGTGAACCGGTGACCACGTGGATGGTCAACGTTGCGCACGTGACGGCGCCCGGCCCTGTGCGGGCTCAGCGGCCGTTTTCCTGGAGGCCCTCAGCCACGTGCGGAGGGTGGCGGTGCCGTCGGCTCTGCCGTAAAGGATGAGGGTCGGTGAAGAGAAGACGACGGAGACCCCCGCGACCGCGGAAGCCCCTCAGACCTGTCCGATCCCGCCATCCACGGGCCGGTCGATCCCGGTGACCCGCTGGGAACCGACGCTCTCGCCGGACGAAGATCCCGAGCGGATCGCCATCCGCGAGGCGCTGCCCTTCGGGAAGGCTCTGTACGACCGGCGGATTGCTCGCGCCGCTTGATCTGGCCGACCGGCTGACGGTGGGCGGGGCGGTGGTCGTAGGGTTCGGGTATGTCGTTCATCGTCACGACGGGTGCCACCGGTGCGCTTGGTGGCAGGATCGCCGCGCTGCTGGCCGAGGCCGGTGCCGAGCAGCGGCTCGTCTCGCGGCGGGCCGTCGGGCGCGCGCCCCGGCTCGATCGCGCGACGGCCGTCGATGCCGAATACGGTGACCCGGCGGCGATGCGGCGGGCGCTCGACGGGGCCTCGACCGTGCTGTTCGTGTCCGGGTCGGAGAGCGCCGACCGTCTCGACCGGCACCGCGCCTTCGTGGCCGCCGCCCGTGACGCCGAGGTGGCTCATCTGGTGTACGTCTCCTTCTACGGCGCCGCTCCCGAGGCCACGTTCACGCTGGCGCGCGATCACTGGGCCACCGAGCAGTGCATCCGCGAGAGCGGGCTGGCCTTCACCTTCCTGCGCGACAACCTGTACGCCGACTTCCTGCCCGCCATGGCCGGCGACGACGGCGTGATCAGGGGGCCGGCGGGGCGCGGGCGGGTGGCGGCCGTGGCCCAGGACGACATCGCGCGGGCGGCGGCCGGCGTGCTGCTGCGGCCGGGACCGCACGAAGGGGCGACGTACGACCTCACCGGGCCTCAGGCGCTGACGCTGGAGGAGGTGGCCGCCACCATGACCGAGGTGACCGGGCGGGAGGTCGCCTATCACGAGGAGACGGTGGCGGAGGCGTACGAGTCGCGCCGGGTCTATGGTGCGCCCGCGTGGCAGGTCGAGGCCTGGGTGTCGACCTACCTGGCGATCGCGGCCGGGGAGCTCGAAGGGGTCACCGACGCGATCCCCGTCCTCACCGGCGAACCGGCCACGACCTTCGCGGATCTCCTCAGGCGGCGAACACCTGAGAGTGGATCTGCTCAGGCGGTGAGCACTTGAGAGCGGAGCCGGTCAGACGGCGAACACCTGAGAGTCGTCCGCGAACGCCTTGAACTCCAGGGCGTTGCCGGCCGGATCGAGCAGGAACATCGTCCACTGCTCGCCCGGCAGCCCCTCGAAACGCAGGTACGGCTCGATGACGAACGCGATGCCCGCCTCCCGGAACCGGCCGGCCAGCTGGTGGAACTCCGGAATCGTGAGGATCAACCCGAAATGCGGCACGGGGACGTCGTGGCCGTCCACCGGGTTGTGCGCCCGCTGCGCCCGCGACGGCGCCAGATGGGTGACGAACTGGTGCCCGCGCAGGTTCCAGTCGATCCAGGTGCCCGAGCTGCGGCCCTGGGCGCAACCGATCAGATCGCCGTAGAAGTGGCGGGCCGCGTCGAGGTCGTCCACGGGGACGGCGAGGTGGAACCGGGGACGTGCGGGCGTGGTCATAGGGGGAATCTCCTTTCCGAGATGATCACTAGGTACCCGCCGCCGCGGGAAGCTCACCAGCCCTTGTCGAAGTCGCAGATGTTCACCGTGACGCTCTTCTGGCTGCGGGCCGGGGTGATCACCTCGAAGACCACGCGGTACGTGCCCTCCTGCTTCCACGTGATGGACGGGAGCAGCGGCCGGGACGCCGACGTGCCCGACTGCCGGCCCTGGTTCTGGCCGTTGACCAGCCAGCGGTAGCTGTAGGTGCCGGTGGCCGAGACCTTGGCCCAGATGTTCATGTCGTAGCGCCAGCAGTCGCCCAGCCTGATGCCCTCATAGGTGAACGCCACCGACCTGACGCCGCCGGCGGTGGACGGCTTGGCGGTGGTGGGCTTGGCGGTGGTCGGCTTCACCGTCGGTGTCGCGGTCTTCTTCGTGGGGACCGACGTGGAGGTGGGCGTGTGTCTGGGAGTCTTCGGGGTTGTGGGGGTCCGCGAAACCTTCGGCGTCTTCGGAGTCTTGGGAGGGCTCAGGGTCTTGGCCGACTGCTTGGCCTTGCCGGTCGGGCGGGTCGAGGCGGGGGTGGAGGCCGCGCCGGTGATGGCGGCGCTCGTGCCGGGGCCGCCGCGCCAGGTAGGCCACCACACCACCGCCGCGGCCACCCCCGTCGTCACGACGACCGCCGTACCGCCGGCCAGGAGTGCGAGCACGAGATGGTTGCGGGACGAGGTGCGCGTAGGACCGGTCCTCCCATGCGCGAAGCCCCCGTCCCGGCCGGGTCCGCCGGCCGCGGCGGGGAAAGGCGGTCCTGCGGGGAAGGGGGCCGGGTGGGGTGGCTGGGCCGGGCGTGCGGGGGAGGCGCCGATGAGCTGGAAGAGGACGTCCTGCATGGCCGGACGGGCCGCGGGGTCCTTGGCCAGGCAGGTGCGCACGATCGAGCGCAGCGGTTCGGGCACGCCGTCCAGCCGCGGCTCCTCGTACTGGATCCGCCGGAGCACCGCGGGCAGCGAGTCGTTGCCGAACGGTGGCGCGCCGGTGGCCGCGTACACCATCACCGACCCCCACGCGAACACGTCCACGGCCGGTGCGGCGGGCGCGCCGAGGAACTGCTCGGGAGCCATGTACGCGGGCGTCCCCACGATGCTGCTGGTACGGGTCACCGCGTCGTCCATCGCGCGGGCGATGCCGAAGTCGATGACGCGCGCCCCGTCGCGGCCGAGCAGCACGTTCGCCGGCTTGAAGTCGCGGTGCACGACCCCGGCCCGGTGGATGGCGGCCAGCGCGGTGGCGGTGGCGACGGCCAGGCGTTGCAGGTCCGCCCCCGTGTGCGGGCCGGCCTGCTGGAGCGAGGGCCCCTCGACGTACTCGGTCACGATGTACGGCCGCCCGCCCAGCGAGGCGTCCAGCACCTGCGCGATGCAGAACGGCTCCACCCGCCGCGCGGCGGCGATCTCCTTGGCGAAGCGGCCGTCACCGATCACGCCCTCGCGCAGCACCTTGATGGCGACGCGCGTGCCGTCGGGGGCGGAGCCCAGGTAGACGATCCCCTGGCCGCCCTCCCCGAGTGTGCCGACGATCCGGTAGGGGCCGATGGCCTCGGGCGTCATTGGTAGTCGTCCATGGAGCAGACGTCGATCGTGATGCTCTTGCGGGTGGCGGCGGGCGCGGTGACGTTCAGGGTGATCGTGTGACGGCCGGCGTCCAGCATGTACTGCCCGGACGTCACGAACGCCGTGTATTCGCCCTCCGACACCCACGATCTGCTGTTCACGCGGACCCGGCCGTCGATGGCCCATTTGTACGAGATCCAGATGCCCGGCCTGCTCGACTCCACCTGCGTCTGGAAGTGCACCGGGGGCATGTAGCAGCCGCTCGCGCCCGATTGGCCGGGGCCGCCGGACAGGTCGATCTGCAGGATGCTGATCCTGGCACTGGTGGCCGGTTTCCTGGTGGTCCTGGTCGGGGCTGGGGTCGGGCGGGCGCTCGTGCGCGCCGGTGTGCGGGTCCTGGTGGGGGTCGAGGTGGGGGTTGAGGTGGGCTTCTGGGTGGGTCTCTGGGTTTCAGGGGCGGTGGTACGGGGCTTGGACGTGGTCTTCGTGGGCTTGTGACCGGGCTCGGCCGTCCTGCCCGCCGTGTCGTCCGGATCGGCGTCCGGATCGGAGTCCTGGCCGGCGTCGGACGTGGCGTCCGGGGTGGGGGAGCCCGCGGAGAGGAACGCCGCGCCCTGCCAGCCCGACCAGGGGGCGACCCAGACCACCCCGGCGACGAGCGCCGCCACCAAGACCCCGCCCACCCCGCCGGCCACAGCCACCAACGCCGACCCCCGCCGCCGCCCCCGAGACCCAGGCCCAGGTCCCGGCGCATGCCCAGGCCCAACTCCGGGCCCCATCAGCGGGCCCTGCCCCGGCCCCCACGGACCCGGTCCCGCAGCCTGGGGTCCCGCATCCTGGAACCCCGCGCCCTGGAACCACGCGCCCTGGGATCTCGCATCCTGGGATCCCGCGCCCTGGGATCCCGCATCCTGGGGTCCCGTGCTCGGCGGGCCCGGTGGGGGAGTGTGGTGTGCCCAGCCGCCCGACGCCGCCTCCGCTCCGGGCTGCGGTGGTGGGCCGGGGTTCTGGCCGCTGAGGAGGCGCAGGATGACGTCCCGCATCGTCGGCCGTCGTCTCGGATCCTTGGCCAGGCAGTCGTACACGATCGCGCGCAGCCCGTGCGGCAGCTCGCCCAGGTGCGGCTCGTTGTGCAGGATCCGGTTGATGATCGCGGGCATCGTGTCCTGGCCGAACGGCGGCGCGCCCGTCCCCGCCCACACCATCACCGACGCCCACGCGAACACGTCCGCCGCCGGCCCGAGCGGTTCGCCCGCGAGCTGCTCGGGCGCCATGTAGGAGAGCGTCCCCACGATCGCGCCGCTGTGCGTGACGGGGTCGTCCATGGCGCGGGCGATGCCGAAGTCGATGACGCGCGGCCCGCCGGGCCCGAGCAGCACGTTCGCGGGTTTGAAGTCGCGGTGCACGACCCCGGCCTGATGGATGGCGGCCAGCGCGGTGGCCGTGGCGACCGCGAGCCGCTGCAGGTCCGCTCCGGTGTGGCGGCCCGCCTGCTGGAGCGAGGGGCCTTCGACGTACTCGGTCACGATGTACGGCTGCCGGTCGTCCGGCGAGGCGTCCAGCACCTGCGCGATGCAGAACGGCTCCACCCGCCGCGCCGCCTCGATCTCCTTGGCGAACCGCGCGCCGAACCCGGCGCCGCCCCGCAGCACCTTGACCGCGACCCGCCGGCCGTCGGGCGCCTGCCCGAGGTAGACGGTGCCCTGCCCGCCCGCGCCGAGGCGGCCGAGCAGCCGGTACGGCCCTGCCGCCGGTGGGTCGTCCTCCCGCAGCGGTTCGACGTTCGCCATGAGAGAAGTGACTCCTGAGACGGGTGCGGCAGATCTTTACGTACGATAGCGACTCAGATCAGGATTTGTGGTGAAGTCATACACCCACCGAAGCTTCGTTCGAGAGCGACGGCCACCACACCAGGCCCGGGCCCGACCGCGTCAGTCCCGCGCCCGGGGCAGTGCCGCCACCACGATCAGCCCGCCGCCCTCCCTGGGCCGCGCCCTGACGTCACCCCCGTGCGCCACCGCCACCGACCGCACGATCGACAGCCCCAGCCCCGCGCTGGTCCCGGTCACCGTCCGCTCGGGCCGGTGCCGGTGGAACGGCTTGAACAGCAGCGGCACGTCGTACGGCGCCACGCTCGGCCCGGTGTTGCTCACCTCCACCTCCACCCGATGCTCGGACACGGTCCGGCTGACGACCCGCACCCACCCGGTGCCGTCGTCGAGGTTGTAGCGCAGGCCGTTCTCCACCAGGTTGTGCACGAGCCGTTCGAGCAGCAGCGCGTCCCCGGTCGTCGGGGCGGGCGCGGTGACCTCGTACAACGTGACCTTGCGGTCGGCGGCCTCGTCGGCGCTCTGCGCGGCCACGTGCGTCACCACGTCGGCCAGGTCCACCGGCGAGCGGTCCGCGACGTCCTGCTCGGATCTGGCCAGCAGCAACAGCCCGTTGATGAGCCGTTCGTGCCGGGTGTTGATCTCCAGCAGGCTCTCGCCCAGCTCCTTGACCTCACTCGTGGCCGTACGGCGGTGCATGGCCAGCTCGACCAGCGCCCGGTTCAGCGTCAGCGGCGTGCGCAGCTCGTGCGAGGCGTTGGCCACGAACCTGCGCTGCCCGTCGAAGGAGTGGTCGAGCCGCTCCACCATGGTGTCGAACGTGTCGGCAAGGTCCTTGACCTCGTCGGCGGGGCCGTTCAGCGCGATGCGTTCGTGCAGCCCGCGTTCGGCCATGGGGGCGGCGGCGATCCTGCGCGCGGTGTCGGTGACCAGCCGCAGCGGCGCGAGCATGCGCCCCGCCACCACCCAGCCCAGCCCCACGGCCCCGCCCCCGACCACGACCAGCGCGACGGCGCCCTGCGTGAGCAGCGAGGTGAGCGCGGCGGACTGGATCCCCGCCTCCTGCTGCCGCAGCCACTCCTTCGCCTCCTCGCCGTAGACGGTGACGCCGTCCCTGGTCAGGAAGACCTGCTTGGTCCGGCCTGGCTCGGAGGAGGCGAACCGCTCCTCGAAGGTCCGGTCGAGCTGCTGGTTGAACAGCAGGTACGTGACCCCCAGCAGAGCCAGCCCGGCGAGGAGGAACAGCGCCCCGTACACGGCCGTGAGCCGCAGCCGGAGCGTGGGCCGCGGCGGACCAGACGGGGAGAGTCTCATGCGATCCGGTACCCCACCCCGGCCACGGTCTGCACGACCGGCGGGTCGGCGAGCTTGCGGCGCAGCTTGAGTATGGTCAGCCGGACCGCCCCGGTGAACGGGTCGGCGTGCTCGTCCCAGGCCTTCTCCAGCAGCTGCTCGGCCGACACGACGGCGCCGTTCGCGCGCAGCAGCTCGGTCAGGACGGCGAACTCCTTCTTCGACAGCGGCACGAACCGCCCGTTCCTGAACACCTCCCTGCGCGCCGGGTCGAGCGTGATCCCGGCCCGGCGCAGCACGGGCGGCACGGCCGGCCGCGAGCGCCGGCCGAGCGCGAGGACCCTGGCGGCCAGCTCGGGGAAGGCGAACGGCTTGGGCAGGTAGTCGTCGGCGCCCAGGGACAGCCCGCTCACCCGGTCGTCGAGCTGGGCGGCGGCCGTGAGCATCAGCACCCGGGCGGCGCACTCGGAGGCCACCATCTCCCGGCAGACCTCGTCGCCGTGCACGCGCGGCAGGTCGCGGTCCAGCACGACCACGTCGTAGTCGTTGACCGCGATCCGCTCCAGCGCGGCCGCGCCGTCGTGCGCCAGATCGACCGCGTGGGTCTCCTCGCGCAGCCACTCGGCGATCGCGTCGGCGAGCATCGGCTCGTCCTCAACCACCAGCACCCGCATGGCGTTCTCAGGTCCTTTCCGTCCGCTTACGAAGCTGAGTGTGACGGAACGGATATCCGTTCCGGATAAGCCGCCGCGTTCTGGATAATCCGCCAGGCGGAAACGCTGAGGAAACGCCCGGAGCTATTGCATCTCCCCTCGAACGGCATTCATCCGCCGGCATTCACCCGCCGGCGTCCGACGGAGGGAACTGTCATGCGAGGACGAATCCTCGGCGCGCTGGTCACGGCGCCGCTCACGCTCACCCTGGTCCTGGCGGGCTGCGGCTCGGACGGCGGGGGAGGGGCGGACGTGGCCTCGGTGAGCACGGGCGCGGCGAGCCAGGGCACGGCCGCGGCCAAGCCGAGCGAGGACCCGCAGGAGAAGGCGCTCAAGTTCGCCCAGTGCATGCGCGAGAACGGCATCGACGTGCCCGACCCCGACTCCAGCGGCAGGTTCACGATGAGGTTCGACAAGAACACGCCCCAGGAGAAGGTCCAGGCGGCCCAGGACGCGTGCAAGCAGTACGCCCCGAGCGGTCAGCGGAAGGGCGGCGGAGACCCCAAGATGGGCGAGAACCTGCGCAAACTCGCCCAGTGCATGCGGGACAACGGCGTCGAGAACTACCCCGACCCCGAGGGCGGCATGATGCGCATCACCCCCGACGTCGGCGGCGACCCCGACTTCAAGTCCGCGCAGGAGAAGTGCCAGAAGGAGTCCGCCGAGGCCGGTATGGGAGGTTCCTGATGGGCCCGGTGACCGAAGGGAGCACCCTCGACGGCACGGCGGAGCGCGCGGCCCCGCCGCCGCGCCGGCGCCGCCGCGGCAGGGGCCGGCTGGTGGCCGGGCTGCTGGCGGTGGCCGCCCTCGCGGGCGGCGCGCTCGTCGCGGTGAACGGCGCGGGCGTGCTGGAGGCGGGCGCGGGACCGACCAGGGCGGCCGCCGTGCTGCCGCCCGCGACCACGACGGTGACCAGGCAGACGCTGAACGACACCAGGGACGCCGACGGCGAGCTCGGCTACGGCCCCGTCACCACCGCCGTGAGCAGGCAGCCCGGCACCGTCACCTGGCTGCCCGCCAGCGGCGCCACGATCAGCTGCGGCCGGTCGCTGTTCCGGGTGGACGACAAGCCGGTCGTGCTCATGTACGGCGACCGGCCCGCCTACCGCGACCTGCGCTCCGGCATGGAGGGCAAGGACGTCGAGAACCTGGAGCGCAACCTCGACAAGCTCGGCTACGACGGGTTCACCGTGGACGACGAGTTCACCTGGGACACCGCCCAGGCCGTCATGGAGTGGCAGGAGGATCGCGGCCTGGCGGAGACCGGCGTGGTCGAGCTGGGGCGGGTCGTGTTCGCCCCGGGCAGGGTGCGCGTGGAGAGCCTCGACACCGAGGAGGGCGCGCCGGTCACGCCGGGCATGAAGGTCCTGACGTACACGGGGACGGCCAAGGTGATCACGGTCCAGCTCGACGCCGAGGACCAGCGGATGGCCAGGAAGGGCGCCAAGGTCGAGGTCACGCTGCCGGACGGCAAGGACGTCAAGGGCAAGGTCACCGAGGTGGCCACGGTCATCGTGCCGGGGGAGGGGCAGGAGGAGCCGCAGACGCGGGTGGAGGCGCTGGTCTCGATCGGCGCCGCCAAGGCCGCGAAGGGGCTCGACAAGGCCTCGGTGGACGTGACCTTCACCGCCGCGCAGCGCAAGAACGTGCTGACCGTGCCGATCGCGGCGCTCGTGGCGCTGCAGGAGGGCGGGTTCGGCCTTGAGGTCGTCGAGGGCGGGAAGTCCCGTTACGTCGGGGTCGAGACCGGCCTGTACGCGGGCGGCCGGGTCGAGGTCTCGGGCGACGGACTGAGCGAGGGCATGACCGTGGGGCTGGCGAAATGACGTACCCCATGATCGACCTGAGGGACGTGTCCCGGACGTATCCCGGCGGCGTGGCTGCACTCAGGTCGGTGTCGCTGCGGATCGGCCACGGCGAGCTCGTCGCCATCGCCGGCCCGTCCGGGTCGGGGAAGTCGACCATGCTCAACGTCGTCGGCACCCTCGACCGGCCCTCCTCCGGAACCCTGCACATCGACGGGTACGACGTCTCGGCGTTGTCCGACAACCAGCTGTCGGCGCTGCGGGCGACCACCATCGGGTTCGTCTTCCAGTCCTTCCACCTCGCCGCTAAGGTTCCGGCGCTGGACAACGTGGCCGACGGCCTCGTCTACACCGGCCTCGGCCGGGCCGAGCGGCGCCGCCGCGCGGCGGTCGCGCTGGAACGGGTGGGCCTCGGGCACCGCATGGACCACGAACCCCACGAACTGTCGGGCGGGGAGCGGCAGCGGGTCGCCATCGCCAGGGCGGTGGCGGGCGATCCGCCGCTGCTGCTGGCCGACGAGCCGACCGGCGCGCTCGACTCGGTCTCGGGCGCCGGGGTGATGGAGCTGCTGCACGAGCTGAACGCGGGCGGCACGACCATCCTGATCATCACCCACGACCGGGAGATCGCGGCCGGCCTGCCCCGGCAGGTGCGCATGCGCGACGGCGAGATCGTCTCCGACTCCGCCGCCGGCTCAGAGCCCTTGGAAGGGCTCTCGGAAGAGTCCGTGTCGTCTGAGTCTGGGTCGTTCAGGTCTAAGTCGTCCGGATCGGTCTCGTCCGGGTCCGTGGAATCGGGGGTGGCGTGATGGGGGTCGTCGAGGTGCCGCGGCCGAAGCCGGCGCCGGCCAGGATGCGACCGCGCGACGTGATGCGGGTCGGCGCGGTCGGCCTGCGCACGCGCCCGCTGCGGGCGTTCCTCTCAGCGCTGGGCATCGCCATCGGCATCGCGGCCATGGTCGGCGTGGTCGGGCTCTCGTCCTCGTCCGGCGCGGAGCTCGACCGCCAGCTGTCGGCCCTGGGCACGAACCTGCTGACCATCTCGTCGGGCACCACGCTCATGGGCGAGGCGGCCCAGATGCCGGTGGACGCGGAGGTCATGATCGAACGGATCGGCCCGGTACAGGCGGCCTCCTCGATCGGAAAGGTCGCCGACGCGAAGGTCTACCGCTCGGAGCGGATCCCGAAGGCGCAGACGGGCGGGCTCAACGCCTATGCCGCCCGCCTCGACCTGCCCGCCACGGTGGGCGCGACCTTGCGCAGCGGGAGGTGGCTCAACGCGGCCACGGAGCGGTACCCGGCCGCCGTGATCGGCGCGGCCGCGGCCCGGCGGCTCGGCATCGGGCCGGTCGGCGAGGACACGCAGATCGTCGTCGGCGGCGTGCGGTTCGCGGTCGTCGGCGTGCTGGAGCCCGTGGCGCTGGCCGACGAGCTGGACAGCGGCGTCCTGGTCGGCTGGCCCGTGGCCGAGGAGCGGCTGGGCTTCGACGGGCATCCGACCGTCCTCTACACGCGGGCGGAGGAGGCCAGGCTGGAGTCCGTACGCCAGGTGCTGGCGGGCACGGCGAACCCGCAGGCCCCGAACGAGGTGGACGTCTCCCGCCCGTCCGACGCGCTGGCCGCCAAGCAGGCGACCAACGAGGCCTTCGCCAACCTGCTCCTGGGCGTGGGCGCGGTGGCGCTGCTGGTGGGCGGGGTCGGGGTGGCCAACACGATGGTCATCTCGGTGCTGGAACGCCGCGCGGAGATCGGCCTGCGCCGCTCGCTCGGGGCGACCAGAGGGCAGATCCGCACCCAGTTCCTGGCGGAGTCGCTGCTGCTGTCGGCGCTGGGCGGGCTCGGCGGCATCCTGCTCGGGACGGCGGTGACGACGGGGTACGCCCTCTACAGCGGCTGGCCCTCGGTCGTGCCGGCCTGGGCCACGCTCGGTGGCCTGGCCGCGACCCTGGCCATCGGCGCCGTCGCGGGCCTCTACCCGGCCGTCCGCGCCTCCCGCCTCTCCCCGACGGAGGCGCTGGCCACCCCGTGACCCCGAAGGAGGCGTCGCTCACCCCGTGACGCCGGCGGAGGCGCTGTCCGACCCCGTGACCCCGCCCGGGTGTCAGCCGCTCGCGTAGCAGATCGTCTTGCCCACCACCCGGACGCCGGGCCGGTCGCCGGACAGCACGGTCAGCTCGAACGTCACCCGGGTCAGGGGGTCGCGCAACACCGACACCTGGTTGGCCTCGTCACGCAGGTCGAGGTCGTCGACGACCTCGTCATACCCCATGTCCCGCAACCGCCGCAGCAGCCCGGCCGGCGCGTCCTCGGCGTCGGTCTCGGCCTGGAAGAAGTGCCGGGTCTGGCCGGGGACGCAGGTGTCGTCGTCGGCCCGCCGCACCGCCGACAGCCCCAGCTCCGTCGCCCCGAGCAGGTCGCCGGCGTCGGAGTCGAGCCGCCGGGAGGCCTCCGCCAGGGTGGGCAGCTCGGACGGCGCCGCGCACGCCGTCATCGCCGCGAGTCCGAAGAGCACCGCGGACAGGGCGTGACGGCGGGTGCGCACCCGCCGATCTTAGCGAAGATCACCAATCGCTAACGACCCCATCACGAAAAGATCAGCCCGCGTGCCAGGGCCGCCAAGGCGCCGATCCCCGGATCCGCGCGGCGCGGCGTACGGCCGTCAAGGCCGCCAGCGGCGCAGGTCGCTCTCCTTCTCGTACGCCTGCGGATCCGGATAACTCACCAGCTCCACGGTCGAGCCCCAGGGCGTGCGGCAGTGGACGAACCGGTTGCGCTCGCCCGCCTCCGGCCCCGGCAGCGGCACCGGCTCCGACAGGGCGCTCCCGCCCGCCTCGGTCACCAGCCGCAGCGCCTCGTCCACGTCGTCCACGTACACGGCGACGTGCTGCCAGCCCAGGTCGCACGGCAGTACGGCCGCCCCCTGCCGGGGCCCGTTGAACTCGAACAGCTCGATCCCGGGCCCGTTCGGCAGCCGCAGCATGCGCACCGCCACCTCGGCCGTTCCCTGCGGCACGCCGAGCCGCCGTTCCGTGCCCCATCCGCCCTTGGGGCCGTCCGAGCGCGGCAGGGTGTCGTAGAGCACCTCGGCGCCGAAGGCGCGGGCGAAGAACTCGGTCGCCGCGTCGAGGTCGGGCACGGTCACCCCGACGTGGTCGATGCCGCGTGCGGTCATGCGCCACCTCCTGTCCTGGCCAGCGCGTCGAGCTTGCATTCGATGCGGTCGAGCCGGGCGCGCAACTCGTCGACGTCGCCGCGCTCGGCGTTCTCCTCCTCAGGGCGCAGCCGGACGAGCACCGCGCCGCCGGGCTCCAGGCGCACGAGCCGTGTGTCGGCCACGCTCGTACCGCCCCTGAGCTGGATCGTCACGTCCAGATCGGTCTGACGCAGGCCCAGCCGCCGCAGCGCGCGGGTCAGGTACCGCCCGTCGCGGGCCAGCACGACCGGGCCGCCCTCCACGAGCTTGCCGGCCATCGGCACGGCGGCGGCCAGCCGCACCACCACGGCGTTGACCGCCATCAGGATCACCACCCCGGCCAGGCCGCCGGCCAGCGAGTTGTCCGGGCCGATGATCGCGTTCTGGACGACGTTGCTCATCAGCAGCATGACCACGAAGTCGAAGTTGTTGAGCTGGGCGATGCCACGCTTGCCGCCGATCCGCAGCAGCGCGGCCACGGCGAGATAGACGACGACGGTCCTGATGGCCTTGTCGGCGAGCGAGACGCCCGTATGGAACAGGTCGTCCGTCATGGACGCCCCCGGAGCCGCCGGAACGGGTCGTCCGTCATGGACGCCCCCGAAGCTGCCGGAACGGGTCACCCGTCATGGACGCCCCCGGAGCCTCCCGATCGGTCCCAGTTCGTCCACGCACCGCCCCAGCCCGAGTGCCACGGCCTCCAGCGGGCGCTCCGCCCGGCGTACCGGCATGCACAGGGTCTCGCGCAGCCGCCGGCCGAGCCCGCGCAGCAGCGCGCCGCCGCCGACCAGCACCGCGCCGCGCACCCCGAGGTCGGCGGTCAGCTCGGCCGGGCAGCGCTCGACGGTCTCCATCGCCGTGCGCACGATCGACTCGACCGGCTGCGCGGCGGCCTCGAAGATCCGCTCCACGGGCAGCGCCAGCTCGCGTTCGCGCCCCGTGTCGGGGTCGCGGGCGTGCACCATGATCTGCCGGTCCCCGCCGCCCGCGCGGCGCTTGGCCGACTCGGCCTCGGGCTCGTCGAGCAGCAGCCCGTGCTCGCGTTCGACGAAGCGGGCGATGGCCCGGTTGACGGCCTGCCCTCCGTACGGCACCGAGCCGGCCGCCACCACCGACTCCCCGGACAGCACCGCGACCCGCGCCGCGTCGCGGCCGATGTCGATCACCATGTGCCCGGTGCAGTCCGTCAGCTCCATCCCCGCACCCAGCGCGGCGGCCAGGGCGTGCGGGACGAGCTGCACCGTCCGCGCCTCCGCCTCGTAGGCGATGTCGCGCAGGGCGGCCCGGTCGATCGGGGTGGAGTCGGAGGGCAGCGCCATGATCACCCGCGGCCGGGCGTAGGGATGCCAGTGCACCTTGCGCAGGAAGTGCCGGATCATGCGCCGGGCCAGCTCGGTGTCGGCGGGCAGCCCGCCGCTGACCGGCCAGCACGTACGCCCGCCCCCGCCGAGCGCGGCGGCTTCGGCGCCGTACCCGATGACCTTGCCGGTCCGGCCGTCGCACATGACGGCGGAGGGCTCGTCGAGCACGATGCCCTTGCGTCTGGCGTAGATTCGCGTGCTCGCGGCTCCCAGATCCATCGCGAGGTCACGGCCGAGGAGTCTCATTGGCGTATCCCTTTCCTGGACCGCTCCAAAGCAACACCAGGAACGTAACGGAACCCCTTTACCCTGAGGCCGCGAAGCCCGCCCTGATGCGTTCGATCACCTCGATCGCCTCGTCCCGCTCCAGCAGCGGCAGCAGGAACGCCTGCAACGCGCTCTCGGCGTCGTCTTCCTGGCCCGCTACTTCTAGGAGGCGCTGCGGTTCAGCGCCACCGAGTCGGGCCTGCGGATCTACCCGCTGGCGCTGGCGATGGTGCTGGGCAGCGTGCTGATGGGCGCGCTCATGTCCATAACGGGCCGGTACAAGCCGTGGCTGGTCGCCGCGCCGTTCCTGCTGGCGGCCGGGGCGCTGCTCTGCCTGAACCTGAGCGTGGACAGCGGCGGCCTGGCGCTGGCCCTGTGGATGCTGCCGCTGGGGCTCGGGATGGGCCCGATGTTGTCGGGCCTGACCGTGGCCGCGCAGCAGTCGGTCGACCCGGGTCAGCTGGGCACGGCCTCGGCCGACCTCACCTTCTTCCGCCAGATCGGCGGCTCCGTGGCGCTGGCCGTCGGCGGCACCCTCTACACCTCGGAGGTCACCGCGAGCGCACCCCTCCACGGGGCGGCCGCGGCCCACGCCTCGGCGGCGGCGCTGGTCGTCCGCGCGCTCGGGATCGCGGGGGCCGTGATCGCGCTGGTGGCGCTGGTGGCGCTGCCCGACCGGCGGCTGCGGCCGCCTTCTGTGCCACAAGGCAAGGTCGAGGCCGGTTTCGCGTCGTAAGCGGTGTCATGCGAAGCTGTGACTGTCCCCAACACCTTGGAGGTCCTCATGGCGGATACACCGGAGCCGGAAGTCAGCGAAACTCCCGAGGACGAGATGAAGCGCAAGTTCCGTGATGCACTGGAGCGCAAGCGCAACCAGGCCGCGGGCGCGGGCGCGGGTGGCAGGGGCGTCGACCCTTCGAAGATCCACGGGGCGCACGGTCCGGCTGCGAGTAAGAGATCGTTCAGGCGCAAGAGCGGCGGCTGAGGCGGAAAAATCCGAGGGGGTACGGCATGCCCGTGCCCCCTTCTTCATTCCCTGACGAAGGTAGATCTTTCGACCGGTTTGTGATGGAACGTTTGCGTATGTCCGTTTGCGTAGTTAGAGTAACGGCCATTACCAGCCGGTGACCTAGTCCTTACCCACAGGGACAGCCGACTGGCGCCGAATCCCGAACCCAGGGAACCGGGGACCCACCTCATGGGGTGAATCCGGCCACCACGCCGGTAGGGCATCTCCACGCCCGAACCCGTCAGCTAACCCGGTAGGTGTGATGGAGAGGACGAATTACCCCATGCAGCAGCGCGTCGTACCCCCGGACCGCGTGCCGGCCGCCTACTAGAGCGGCCCCCTTCTCCCAAGGCTCGTCAATTTGCGCCCCGCGTAGCGACGTCAGGTGATTTTCCCGCTACGTGTATTCCCCCATGGGCGCAACTCCCTGTCCCCTCGCGAAGGGTTTACCTTTTCATGTCTGCCCGTTCTGGCCTGCGTTCCCTCACCCTCCTCACCGCAATCGCCATCGGTACGCTGACCATCGCCGGCCCGGCCGCTCACGCCGAGACCGGCACGGACGAGAAGGTCCTGCTCAAGGGCTCCACCACGGCCTCGTACTTCTGGGACGACGCCTCCGGCCGCGCCGGCGACACCGGCCTGCCCGCCAGTGGCAAGCCCATGCAGAAAGGGCTGGCCGCCAGCCCCAGCTGGCCCCTCCTGACCGAGGGGTACGTGATGTACAAGGGCAAGAAGATGCCCTTCTTCGTGGGCGATCGCGGCCCCGGCGAGCCCTCCAACCGCGGCATCATGCTCGACCTCGACGCCAAGACCTTCGCCGAGCTGACCGGCGGCAGCTTCAACTCCAGCACGCTGGGCGTGGACGGCGTCGGCGGCCAGGGCCACATCGAGATCGACTACGTCATCACCAAGTGGGGCGACGGCGTGGGCAAGAAGAATTACCCGGTCCCGTTCTCGACCGGCGCGTGGGGCGAGCGCGACCGCAACCCGGCCACCCCGCCGCAGGACTGACTCGGACGCCCACCTTTGCGGAGTCAGGACCAGAATGTCATTCTGGTCTCCGTGACCAACCGCGCAGCCGCGAACGGCATCGACATCGCCTACGAGAGCTTCGGCTCACCGCAGGGCCGGCCCCTGCTCCTCATCATGGGCCTGGGCGCCCAAATGATCCAATGGGACGAAGGGCTCTGTGAGCTCCTCGCGGAGCAGGGGCACCACGTCGTCCGGTACGACAACCGCGACGTGGGGCTGTCCACCCACTTCCACGACGCGGGCGTGCCCGCGGCGGGAACCCCCGCCCCCTACCTGCTGGACGACCTGGCCGACGACGCCGCGGCCCTCATGGACGTGCTCGGCTGGCCGTCCGCCCACGTGGTGGGGGCCTCGATGGGCGGGATGATCGCCCAGGCGCTGACCATTCGCCATCCCGGGCGGGTGCTGACCCTGACCTCGATCATGTCGACCCCCAATCCGTCCGTCGCCCCGCCCACGGAGGCGGCCTCCTCGGTGCTCATGGGCCGGCCGCCCGCCGACCGCGAGACGGCGCTGGAGCAGGCGGTGGAGCGGTGGGCGGTGATCGGCTCGCCGGGCTACGAGCTGGACCGCGAGCGGATCGTCGAGCTGGCCGGGCGCGCCTTCGACCGCAGCTTCGACCCGGCGGGCACGGCCAGGCAGTTCGCCGCCATCATGGCCTCGGGCGATCGTACGGAGGGGCTGAAGGGGGTCCGCGTGCCGACGCTGGTGCTGCACGGCGAGGCCGACCCGCTCGTCCCCGTGGCCGGCGGCCGGGCGACGGCGGCGGCCGTCCCGGGAGCGCGGCTGGTGACCTACCCCGGCATGGGGCACGACCTGCCGCGCGAGCTCTGGCCCGCCTTCGCCGCGGAGATCACCAAGCTCACCTCCGCCTGAGACGGCGAGCGGTGGCCCGCGCCCCGGGGCGCGGGCCACGGCGCGCTCAGATCTCCAGCTTCTCCTCGATGCCGCGCAACTGGTGCCGGGCCAGCGCCAGGTTGGCGCGCGAGCGGTCGAGCGCGAGGTAGAGGAACAGCCCCTTGCCGCCGCGCCCCGTGATCGGGCGGATGATGTGGTACTGGGTGCCCAGCGTGATCAGGATGTCCTCGATGGTCTCCTTGAGCCCGAGCGAGTCCATCGTGCGGAGCTTGGCCTTGACCACCTCGGTGTTGCCGGCCGCGGCGACCTGGAGGTCGAGGTCCTTGGAGCCGCCGAGCGTGCCCAGCGCCATGCCGCTGCCGTGATCGACGATGGCCGCGCCGATCGTGCCGTCGATGCTCATCATCTCCTTGAGGGAGACGTCCATTCCAGCCATGTCTCGTTTCTCCTTTCTGACGGGTTCGGTTCAGTGCTTGCGTGCTGCGACGGCGGCCACCGCGGCGGCCGTCTTCCTGCCCTCGAGCCGCAGCAGCCCGACGTTCGCGCCGGGTCCGGCCAGGACCGTGAGGACGATGGTGGGGCCGGCGGCGTAGAAGGCCACGAAGCCGGCGGTGCTGGAGATGAGCGTCTCCTCCAGGGCTCCCCGGCCGGTGATGACCAGCATCCGGCTGCTCATCGCGAGCAGCGCCGCCGACAGCGCCGCGACCTGCTCGCTGGTACGGCTCTCCAGGTCGCAGGCGATCGGCAGGCCGTCCACCGTGCAGGCGACGCTGCCGCTCACGTCCGGCGTACGCTCGCGGAGGAGCGTCATCTCCTCCAGCACCTCTTGTCGTAGCTCCACCGGTGGCCTCCTCCTGAGTGAGGGGAACCTCACGACAGCTCCTCCAGCGCCTTCTTCAGCCGCATCAGCAGCGCCAGATCGGTCGGATCGCCCGTGACGGGCGGCCCCAGCGGCTGGGGGGCCGCCCCGGGATCGTGCGGCGGTCTCCCCGCCGCCGCGTGCTGGCCGCGCTTGGGCAGGCCGGCCGGTTCCGGCTCGGCGAGCAGGCCCGCGGCGGCCAGCCTCCTGACGGCCAGCAGCACCGGGTACGCCGGCCGCCCGATCTGCTTGGCCAGTTCCAGCGGCGTCGCCTTGTGATCCGCCCGGACGACGACCTCCCACTGCACCCGGCTCAGCGTCACGCCGTGGCCGGGCAGCCGGGCCAGCGGACGTACCGGCAGGAGGTCCACATCGGCCGACGGCCAGATCTCGGCCAGCTGAGTCCGCCGCCGCGCGCACTCGCGGACCAGCCCGGCCACGTCGAAGAACCACTGCCCGCCCAGCCAGTGCCGCTCGCCCGGCCGGAACTTCGGCCGCGCCCCGCTGACCGGCAGCAGGAAGAAGGCCGCGTCCAGCACGCCGCCGAGCACCGCGTACTGCAGCTCGCCCGCCGTGAGCGGCCCCTCCTCGATCAGCCGCGCGCAGCCGCCGTCGTCCCGCAGCCGGCGCAGCGCCGTCTCGCTCATCAGGCCCCTGGCGGCCAGCAGCCGCTCGACGCTGGGCGCCTGGGCGCACTCCATGTACGTCACGCGCCCGTCCGCGAGGAAGATCGTGCCGCTCCTGCCGACCCGGAGCGCACCCGTGGAGCGCTCGCGGGCCAGGCCGGCCAGGAGGGTGTCCAACCTGGTCATGGGTCACTTCGTCGTCAGGGCGCTGGAGATGTTCTGCAGGCGGTGCCTGGCCAGGGCCAGGTTGGAGCGTTCCCGGTCCAGGCGCACGTAGATGACCAGCGGCCCCTCGAACACGGTCTCCAGCAGCCGCAGCAGATGGTGACCCTTGTCCGTGGTGACGAGCATGTCGTCGATGCGCACGACGTCGCCGGGGCACGAGCGGGCCAGCCCGTCGGTGGTGGCCCGCAGCGCCTCGGTGAGCGCCGCCGCCGACCGGTCGGCGTCCACCCCGGACGCGCTGCTGAAGGCCACCGCCATCCCGCTGGTGTGGTCGACCAGCATGGCGTCCAGCGCCCCCGGTATGGACATGACCTCTGCCAGGCAGGTGTCTATTCCGAGCACGGGACCTCCCTCGCCTTCATGGGAACGGAGGCAAGCGTAGGGGTCCGGCGTCACCCGACCGCGGCGGCGGAATCCTGGTGTTGGGCTTTTATACGGCTACGGGTAAGAAAAACAACACCAGTACGGATAACTCTACGATTTATGAATACATCTCACGGCTTCGGAGAATTTCGCCGACATGCTGCTCGGCCCAGGCGGCCACCGCCGCCATCGGATCGTGCAGGGAGTGCCCGAGGTCCGTGAGCGCGTACTCCACCCGCGGCGGCACCTCCGCGAACACCTCGCGCGTCACCAGCCCGTCCTGCTCCATGGCCCGCAACGTCTGGGTGAGCACCTTCGGCGTGACCCCGCCGATCCGCTCCCTGAGCCTGGTGAAGCGCATCGGCCCGCCGGCCAGGCAGAGCAGCACCAGCGCCGACCATTTGTCGCCGATCCGGTCCAGAACCACCCTCGTCGGACAGTTCGGGTCGAAGACATCACCGGTATCCATAAGGTACTTATAGCACGATGAAGTAACCAGTATCCGATGGATACTCTTGACCGCATGAAGATCCTTCTCTTTGGCGCGACCGGCATGGTCGGGCAGCGCATCGCCGCCGAACTCAGCGACCGCGGCCACGAGGTCACCGGCGTCAGCCGCCGCGGCCCCGTCAAGGGCGACATCCACGACACCGCCACCCTGGCCAAGGGTTACGACGCGGTCATCTCCGCCATCGGTCCCGCGCGCGACGTGGACGAGCCCGAGCAGCCGTTCCTCGACGCCAACCGCGCCCTGCTCGACGGCCTGCGCGCGGCCGGGGTGAGCCGGGTGATCGTCGTCGGCGGGGCCGGCAGCCTCCAGGTGGCCCCCGGTCTCGACCTGGTCGACACGCCCGAGTTCCCCGACGCGTACAAGAAGGAGGCGCTGGCCGCGCGCTCCGCCCTGCGCATGTACCGGGAAGTGGACGACCTCGACTGGACGTTCGTCTGCCCGGCGATCGTCATCGCCCCGGGAGAGCGTACGGGGACCTTCCGGGTCGGTGGCGACGAGCTCATGAGCGACGACGAGGGCAACAGCTTCATCTCCGCCGAGGACTTCGCCGTCGCCATCGCCGAAGAGGTGGAGCGCGACGCCAACCCGCGCCGGCGGATCTCCGTCGCCTACTGACCGCGTCCGGCCGCTACCGGCCGGACAACTCCTCGTCGGGCTCGTCCGGCAGCAGCGCCTGCTCGTCGGGCTTGTGCACCAGCACGTTGTCCACGTACGACTTCACCGCGGCGGGCAGCCCGACGTCGGCGCCCTCCTGCTCCGACAGGAACCAGCGGTGGTCCAGCAACTCGTGGAACAGCTGCGCGGGCTCCAGCTTCCCGCGCAGTTCCACGGGGATGGCCTCGACCGTCGGCTGGAACACCTCCGCCAGCCACCGGTGCGCCACGATGGCCTCGTCCTCGTGCCGCAGCCCCTTGGCCACCCGGAACCCGTCGAGGTCGTTGAGCAGCCGCCGCGCCTGGTTCTCCTCGACGTCGAGCCCGGTCAGCCGGAGCAGCCGCCGCTGGTGGTGCCCGGCGTCCACGACCTTGGGCCGGACGATCAGCCGGCCGGTGCCGACCTTGCGCCGCACCATCATCTCGGCGACGTCGAAGCCGAGCAGGTTGAGCCGCCTGATGCGCTGCTCCACGCGGTGCCAGTCCACCTCCTCGATGATCTCGCTCTCGTTGATCTCGTTCCACAGGCGGTGGTAGCGGGCCACGATGTCCTCGGCGGTCTCCATCGGGTCGATCGACGGGTGCAGCAGCCCGCCGGCCTCCAGGTCGAGCATCTCGCCGAAGATGTTCGTGTGCGCGGTGTCGATGTCGCCCAGCCGCTGCCCCTCGCTGATCATCGGATGCATCTCGCCGGTCTCGGCGTCCACCAGGTAGGCCGCGAACGCCCCCGCGTCGCGGCGGAACAGCGTGTTGGACAGCGAGCAGTCGCCCCAGTAGAAGCCGTTGAGGTGCAGCCGCACCAGCAGCACGGCGAGCGCGTCCAGCAGCCGGGTCAGCGTGTCGGGGCGCAGGGTGCCGGACATGACGGCGCGGTAGGGGAGCGAGTACTGCAGGTGCCGGGTGATCAGGGCGGCGTCGAGCCCCTCCTCGCGGCCGGTGACGTACGCGACCGGCTCGACCGAGGGGGCGTCGAGCCTGGCCAGGTCCCACAGGAGCTGGTATTCGCGCTTGGCGTAGCGCTCGCTGATCTCCTTGATCGCGTACACCTTGCCGGAGAGCCGGGCGAAGCGCACCACGTGCCGCGAGATGCCGCGCGGCAGATCGACCAGATGGCGCTGCGGCCAGTCTGCGAGGGGGACCTCCCACGGGAGGCGGATCAGGTCAGGGTCGCCTAGCGCGCCGGTGATCTGCAGGGGCATTTCCACAGGATAAGGTGCATCAGTGGACGAGTTTCTCAAGTGGTACTTTTCTCGCAATCCCGTCGCCGCAGCCTCTCTCGGGGCCGAAGGCCACGACCACACCCTCGGTGATCTCACCGCCTCCGGCTGGCAGACGCGCGAACGCGAGCAGGTCCAGTGGCTCGAACGCCTGTCGGCCGCCGAAGCTCCGTCCCTGGACGACGCGATCGACAGGGATCTCGTCCTGTCGCAGCTCAGGGGCTCGATCGCGCTCGCGTCCTGGCCCGAGTGGCGGCGCGACCCCGCCGTCTACCTCTCGACGATCTTCGCGTCCATGTACACCCCGTTCCAGCGCCGGCTCAAGCCCGAGGCCGAGCTGGTCGAGTCGGCCCTGACCCGGCTGGCCGAGGTGCCCGGCGTGCTGGCCGCCTGCCGCGCGAATTTGGACCCCGACCTGGCCGCCCCGCTGCTGATCACGCGCGGGCTCGGCCAGGCGCGCACCGGCCGCAACCTGCTCACCCGCACCATCCCGGCCATGGTCGAGGACGCCGGCCTGCGCGCCCGCCTGGCCGAGGCCGCGGAACCGGCCGCGCGCGCCTTCGACGACCTCGTCGCCTTCCTGGAGGGCTTCGAGTGCGGCGGCACCTGGCGGATGGGGGAGAAGCTCTACTCCACGCTGCTGCGCGAACGCGAGATGCTCGGGTACGGCGCGGCCGAACTGCACGCCAAGGGCCGGGCCGCCTGGTCGGAGCTGGACGCGCGGATGCGCGAGGTGGCGGTGGGGGTCAACGGCGGCGACGACTGGCGGGCGGCCATGGAGTTCCTCATGGACGACCACCCGCCGACGCTGGCCGACATGCGCGCCGAGTACGAGGCCGAGACGCGGCGGGCGCGCGAGTTCGTCCGCGAGCGGGACCTGGTGACCTTCGCCGAGGGCGAGGAGTGCGAGGTGCTGCCGTCCGCCGAGTACACCCGGCCGGTCCTCGCCGTGGCCCACTACCTGGCGCCGCCGCCGCTCAGCGCCTCGCGCAGGGGCGTCTTCTTCGTGCCGTACACGCCGGACGACTTCACCCCCGAGCAGGTACGCCAGCGCCTGCGCACCAACTCGCGGGCCCAGATGCCCTCCATCGCCGTCCACGAGGCCTACCCCGGGCACCACTGGCACCTGTCGTACATGGCGGGCAATCCCCGTGCCGTCAGGAAGGTGTTCAGGACGCCGTACTTCACCGAGGGCTGGGCCCTCTACGTCGAGAAGCTGCTGCACGAGCAGGGCTACTTCGACACCCCGGCCACCGAGCTGGCCCACCTCGACTGCCGGATCTTCCGCGCGGCCAGGATCGTCGTCGACACCGCGCTGCACTGCGAGGACATGTCCGTCGAGGAGGCCGAGACGTTCATGTCCACGAAGGCGTCGCTGTCGCCGGGGACGGCCCAGGGCGAGGTCAGCCGCTACTGCGCCTGGCCCACCCAGGCGCCGTCCTACCTCACGGGCGCCATCGAGATCGACCGCATCCGCGAGTCGTTCCGTGGCTCGCCGAAGGAGTTCCACGACCGGATCGCCGGATCGGGCGGGCTGCCGCTCGGACTGGCCGAGCAGGTCGCGCTCGCGTAGCCGGTCGGCGGCGGCCGCCTGAGCGGGTACGCGCTCGCACAGCCGCTCACCGGCGGCCGGCCGAGCGGGTCGCGTCCCCGCCTGGCCGATCAGCGGCGGGGGAAGGTGGGCGGGTTCGCCGCCCGCTCGATCACGGCGGCCAACTGCTCGTCCGTCAGGACGGTCGGCCGGCCGACGCCGAGCCCGCGCACGTAGACCTCGCACAGCCACTCCAGCAGCCGGGTGGCCTCGAACGCCTCCTCCAGGCTCGCCCCGATGCTCACCCCGCCATGGTTGGCCATCAGCGCGGCCCGCTTGCCCTCCAGGGCGGCGCGCACGTTCGCGGCCAGCTCCGGCGTGCCGTACGTGGCGTACTCGGCCACCCGGACGACCCCGCCCAGCAGCAGCGCGTTGTAGTGCACCGGCGGCAGCTCGGTCATCGTGGTGGCCACCACCGTGCCGAACACGGAGTGCGTGTGCACGATGGCCTGCGCGTCGGTGGTCTCGTAGACGGCCAGGTGCATCGGGGTCTCGCTGGACGGCTGCGCGTCGCCCTCCACGAGGTGGCCGGTCACGTCCACGATCGGGCAGATCTCCGGCGTCAGCCGGTCGAGCGCGACCCCCGAGGGCGTGACCGCGACCAGGTCGCCCTGGCGCACGCTGAGATTGCCCGAGGTGCCGATGACCAGGCCCAGCTCGACGGCGCGGCGGCCGTACTCGCACAACTGCTCGCGAAGGCTCATACGCGTGGAATGTAGTGCATCACAGGCGGTCCAGGGCCCGGAGCATGACGCGCTCGGCGTCGGCGCGGGTCAGGCGTTCGGGGTAGAGCAGCAGGTGCAGGCTGAGGCCGTCCATCAGGGCGAGCAGGTGCTCGGCGTGATCGTCCAGCTCGTCGGCGCCGTGGGCGTCCTGGTGGCCGGTGTCGAGGTCGTGGGCGGCCGGGCCGTCAGGGGCGGCGCCGTTCCGCAGTTCGCCGGCCGCGCGGGCCCGGCCGAGCAGGTCGCGGACGGCGGCGCGCAGCTCGTCCGCCTCCGCCCGCTGCACCCCGGCCAGCCGTTCCGAGGCCAGGCTGCGGCTCCAGAAGCTCACCTCCAGCCGGGTCTCACGGGCCCGCTCGTCGTCCAGCGGCAGGTTGTCCAGCAGCAGCTCGCGCAGCGCCGCGAGGGCGGAGCCGCCGGGACCGCCCGCGTCCGTCACCTTGCCGGTCAGCCGGGCGCGGATGCGCTGGTGCGACTGGCGCAGCGCCGACAGCAGGATCTCGTCCTTGTCGGCGAAGTAGTGGGCCAGCACGCCGTTGGAGTAGCCGGCCTCCTTGGCGATGGCACGGGTGGTGGCGGCGTCGATGCCGTCCCTGACGATCACCCGGCCGGCCGCCGACAGGACCTCGCGCCTGCGCTCGTCGTGATCGACGATCTTCGGCATCGAACCTCCGTTGACTTTTTATTCGGACGTCTGTCTATTTAGACTATGACCGTCGTCACCGTCGGCGTCCACATCGTCGACATACTCGCCCGGCCCGTCGAGCACATCCCCGAGGGCCAGGACACCGTACTGGTAGACCAGATCCGCCTCACCGCCGCGGGCGCCGCCGCGGGCACGGCGGTCGACCTGGCCAAACTGGGCCACGACGTGGTCACCATGGGATCGATCGGCGACGACGAGCTCGGCGACTTCCTGCTGATGATCCTGGCCAAGCGCGGCGTGGACGTCTCACGCCTCGTCCGCAGGCCGGGGGAGCAGACGGCGGCCTCGATCCTGCCCATCAGGCCCGACGGCGGGCGGCCCAGCTTCCACGTGCCGGGAGCCAACCTCGGGGTCACCTACGCCGACCTCGACACCGAGACGCTGCTCCGGGCGCGGGCGATCCACCTGGGCGGCATGGACGTCACGTTCGGCCTCGGCGACCCCGCGTTCTTCGAGCTGCTCGACACCGCCCGCGCGAACGGCGCCGTCGTCACCATGGACCTGCTCTCCGAGCTGCCCGACCTGCTCGGCATGGCCCGCGCGTTCCTCCCGCACGTCGACTACGTGCTGCCGAACGAGTCTCAGGCCCTGCTGACGACCGGTACGGACGACGTCGAGTCCGCCGCGCGGGCGCTGCTCGCCGACGGGCCGCGCGGCGTCCTCGTCACCCAAGGCGAGGCGGGCAGCCTCGTCGTGACGGAGGACGGCGTACGGCAGGTGCCGGCGCTGAAGACGGACGTGGCCGACACCACGGGCTGCGGCGACGCCTACTGCGCCGGCTTCGTCACCGGCCTGCTGCACGATCAGGACGTCCTGACGGCCGCCCGCTGGGGCACGGCCGCCGCCGCCCGGGTCGCCACCGGGCTCGGCTCCGACGCCGGCCTGACCGACCTCGACTCCACCCTCGCCCTCCTCTGAGCCTTCCCCAGAGCCTTCCACAAGCCTTTCTACGAGCCTTCCCACGAGCTTTCCCACGACAAAGGACCCCCTCATGACCGACGCAGACCTTCGCCTGCGGGCCCAGAAAGTCGTCCCAGGCGGCATGTACGGCCACCTCAACGCGGCCCTGTTCGCCCCCGGCTTCCCCCAGTTCTTCGAACGCGGCGAAGGCTGCCGCCAATGGGACGTGGACGGCCGCGAGTACATCGACTTCATGTGCAGCTGGGGCCCGATCGTGCTCGGGCACCGGCACCCGCGCGTGGAGGAGGCCGCCGCCCGCCAGGCCGCGCTCGGCGACTGCCTCAACGGGCCCGGCCCGGTCATGGTGGAGCTGGCGGAGCTGCTGGTCGACACCGTGCCGAGCGCGGACTGGGCGATGTTCTCCAAGAACGGCACGGACGCCACCACGCAGGCGCTCATGGTCGCCAGGGCAGCGACGGGGCGCACCAAGGTGCTGATGGCGCACGGGGCCTACCACGGGGCGGACCCGTGGTGCACGCCGTCCCTGTCGGGCACGACGCCGAACGAGCGGGCCGACCTGGTGGAGTTCGCGTACAACTCGCTGGAGTCCCTGGAGGCCGCGGCGGCCACCGTCGAGGGCGACGTGGCGGCGATCATCGTCACGCCGTTCAAGCACGACTCGTTCGAGGATCAGGAGCTGGTCGAGCCCGCCTTCGCCCGGGGCGCCAGGGCGCTGGCGGACCGGCTCGGGGCGGCGCTGGTGATCGACGACGTGCGGGCCGGGTTCCGGATCGACCTGCGCGGGTCGTGGGAGCCGTACGGTGTGCGGCCGGACCTGACGGCCTGGTCGAAGGCGATGGCGAACGGCTACCCGATCGCCGCCGTCACCGGGACGGACGCGCTGCGCGGGCCCGCGCAGACGCTGTACTCGACGGGGTCGTTCTGGTTCTCGGCGGTGGCGATGGCGGCGGCCAAGGCGACCATCGAGACGCTGCGCGACGAGGACGGCATCGGGGTCATGGAACGGGCGGGCACGCAGCTGCGTGACGGGCTGTACGCGCAGGCCAAGGCGCACGGGTTCGTGGTCAACCAGACGGGGCCCGTGTCGATCCCGTGGCTCAGCTTCGACGGCGACGCCGACCTGTCGGTGGCCATGTGGTGGAGCGACGCCTGCCTGCGGCACGGGGTCTACCTGCACCCGTGGCACAACTGGTTCATGTCGGCCGCGCACACGGAGGCGGACGTGGCCAAGGCCCTGGAGGGCACCGACCAGGCGTTCGCGGAGACCCGCGCCCACTTCGGCTGAGACGCGGGGTCACCCGCCCGTCACGGCGGCCGGGGCCCAGGGAAGCTCGCCGTCACGACCGTCGCTCCGACTCCGCGGCGGCCCAGGTGAAGACGCCCTTGGCCATGGTGGACAGCTCGTTCGCCGCCCTGGTGGCGAAGACCTCCGCGCGTACGCGGTGCACGCCCGCGTCGTCGGGCGCCGCCAGGGCGGCCATCTCCGCGAGGTGGCCGGCCAGCCGCTCGTCACCCTCGGACAGGGCCTTGCGCGCCGCGTCCGCCAGCGCGGCGGGACCGCCCGCGAGCTCCGCCACGGCCTTGGCCAGGACGGCGTCGGGGGCGGGCTTGAGATGGGCGGGGTTGCCGTCGTACCAGCCGCCGTAGAGCCGCCACAGGTTGCGCACCACGAACTCCGGCTCGTCGTAGCGCGCCCGCAGATAGGGCCGCTCCGACAGGTGCGCGGGCGGCCGTACGGCATGGACGATCTCGTCCAGCCGCGCGCCCGCGTTGAGCAGGTCGAGCGTCTGTGTGACCAGCGACTCCAGCCATTCGGCGGTCTCCAGCAGCGCCTGCCGGACGCGGTCGGCGCCGAAGATCGGCGCGCCGTGACTGGGCAGCATGATCTCCGCGCCCAGCCCGGCCATCAGGCGCAGGGCGTGCACCCACTCCCGGGGATAGCGCTGCACCTTCTGCGGGTTGCCGCAGTTGGGCGTCACCCAGATGAACAGGTCGCCGGGCAGCAGCAGCTTGTGCTCGGGCACCCAGCCGATGCTGGCGTCGTCGGTCTCGCCCTTGGCGTGCACGAGGTCGAACGTCAGCCCGCCGCGCCGCACGGTCAGCCGGTCGGCGTAGGTGACGTCGGGATGGCGGTAGACGTCCGGCCAGCGCAGCTGCGGCGCCTGGAACTGGCGCTGGTTGATCACCGCGTTGTAGCCGTTGGTCAGCACGTAACGCTCGAACCGGGCGACGACCGCCTCGTGGGCGTAGACCGTGGCCCGCCGCCCCTCCTCCTCGAAGGGGCCCGTGCCGAAGACGTGGTCGATGTGCCCGTGCGAGTAGAACGCGGTGGTCAGCGGGGCGCGGGTCCAGGCGCGTACGTCCTCGTGCAGCTTCTTCGCCGAGAAGGGGCTGCTGGTGTCGAACAGCGCCAGCTCGCCCTCGGTCTCGAACGTGATGACGTTGCCGAATCCCGGCCACCAGCCCACGCCGTCGGCGACGGTGAGGACGCCCCTGCCCTGCATGCCCGGGTCGACGATGCTGTCGTCGGCCTCGCCCCGCCACACGCGGTCCGCGTACTCGGCAATCATGGATCAACTCTTATTCTAGAATCTTGTTCTGTGCAAGCCCGTCACGGCAAGGTCACGTCTCGATCGCACCCTCTTGACGCCCGCGCGGGCTCGTTCGTACGTTGCGGAGATCGTTTAGGAAACTTTCCTAATTCAGGAGCCCCCATGACCCACCCGGGTGACATCACCAGGCGTCAGCTGCTCCGCCGGATCGGCATCACCGCGCTCGCCGCCGGCCCAGGCGCCGGTCTGCTGGCCGCGTGCGCCACCGCCGGCACCGGAGGCGAGCCCTCCGCCGCCCCTTCAACCTCGCTCCCCGCCTCCGCCGACCCGAAGAACCCCTTCGGCGTGGACGCCCAGAAGCCGCTCGAAGTGGTCATCTTCAGCGGCGGGTACGGCGACGCCTACGCCAAGGACCTGCACGAGGAGCTCTACAGGAAGGCGTTCGCCGGCGTCACGGTCAAGCACACGGCCACCCAGGAGATCGGCACCCAGCTCCGCCCGCGCCTGATCGGCGGCGACGCCCCCGACGTGATCAACAACTCGGGCCCCAAGTCGATGGACCTGGCCGCGCTGGCCGCCGAGGGGCACCTGGCCGACCTGGCCTCGCTGTTCGACGCCCCTTCGGTGGACGACCCGGCCAAGAAGGTGCGCGACACGATCACCCCGGCCGTGCTGGAGAACGCCAAGGTCACCGGCAAGGACCTGGTACTCAACTACACGGTGTCGCACCGGGCCCTGTGGTACAACGCCAAGCTGTTCGCCGCGAAGGGCTGGACGCTGCCGGCGACCTGGGAGGAGTTCACCGCGCTGGGGGAGACCGCCAAGAAGGAGGGCATCCTGCTCTTCGCCTATCCGGGGCAGAAGGGGCCGTACTACCAGTTCTGGAACGTCCTCTACACCGCCGCGAAGATCGGCGGGAACCAGGTCATCATCGACATCGACAACCTGGTCGACAACGCCTGGAACGCCGAGCCGATGAAGCGGGCGGTCACCGTCTGGGCGGACATCCAGGCGAAATATGGCGACAAAGCGTACTTCGGTCTCGATCACACCCAGACCCAGATCAAGCAACTGCAGAACAAGGTCCTCTTCTACCCGGTCGGCTCCTGGATCGAGAACGAGATGGCCAAGGACAAGCCGGACGACTTCGAGTACGCCATCGCCCCCATCCCCGAGGTCACCGGCTCCGACCGGATGCCGTACGGGGCCATCCAGGTCGGCGTCGGCGAGAACTTCGTGGTCGCCGCCAAGGGCAAGAACCCGCAGGGCGGCCTCGAATACCTGCGCCTCATGCTCTCCAAGGAAGGCGCGCGCGGCTTCACCGAGAAGACCAAGAACGTCACGGTCGTGAACGGCGCGGCCGAGGGCGTCGACCTGCCCGCCGGCCTCATGAGCGCCGCCAGGGCCCAGGACAGGGCCGGTCGGAACGTCATCACCGAGGCGCGCTTCGAAGGCTGGTACAAGGAGCTCTTCGACTACGGCACCGAGCAGATCAACGTGGTCATGGCCGGCCGGATCACCCCCGAGGAGTTCTGCGCCAACCTGCAGAAGAAGGCCGACGCCGTCAAGAAGGACGACGCGGTCACCAAGCAGACCAGGAGCTCGTGACCGATGGAGCGGCTGCGCAGGTACGGGTTCGTGGCCGGCTTCCTCGCCGTGCCGCTCGTGCTCTACACCGTCTTCGTCATCAGCCCGTACGTCCAGGCGTTCCAGCTCGCGCTGACGAGCTGGAACGGATACAGCTCGATCGTCCGCTACGTCGGGCTGGACAACTTCGGGCGGCTGTTCCAGGACGAGGTCTTCTGGCGGGCCCTGCGCAACCACGGGATCCTGCTGCTGGTGCTGCCGCTCGTCACCATCCTCATCGCGCTCGTCTTCGCCTTCCTGCTCAACCTGGGCGGCGGCACCCGCGGCGCCGGGATGAAAGGGGTGTGGGGGTCGAACTTCTACCGGACGGTGTTCTTCTTCCCCCAGGTCCTGGCCGTGGCCGTGGTCGGCGTGCTGTTCCAGGCCGTCTACCGGCCCGACGAGGACGGCGTGATCAACGGCGTGCTGGCCAGGTTCGGCGTCGACCCCGTCGGCTGGCTCATCGAGCCCGACCTGGCGCTGTGGTCGATCATCGCGGTGATGGTCTGGCAGGCGGTCGGCTTCTACGTGGTGCTGTTCTCGGCGGGCATGGCCGCCATCCCCAAGGACTACTTCGAGGCCGCCGCGCTAGACGGGGCCAACCGGCTGCGGCTGTTCTTCTCGATCACGCTGCCGCTGCTGCGCGACACCGTACAGGTCGGGTGGATCTATCTCGGCATCGCCGCCTTCGACGGGTTCGCGCTCATCCAGGTGCTGGCCGGCGACAAGGGCGAGCCCGACGGCGCCACCACCATCCTGCCGATCACGATCTACAACACCGCCTTCTCCTACCAGAAGGTCGGCTACGCCTCCGCCATGGGCGTGGCGCTGTTCTTCCTCACCGTGACCTTCGCGGTGCTGACCTTGCGGACCACCAGGCGGGAGAGGGTTGAGCTGTAGATGGCTCCGCGCGAGATCGAAAGACCCCGGTTCGGCGTGCTCAACGGGCTGTCCCACGTGGCGCTGGCCGTGTGGGCGCTGCTCATCGTCGCGCCGCTGCTGTGGACGTTCCTGGCCTCGTTCAAGAGCAACGCCGAGATCTTCGGCGATCCGCTGCAACTGCCCGGAGCGCTGCGGCTGGACGCCTGGGGGCGGGCCTGGGACACGGCGCACATCGGCCGGTACATGCTCAACACCGTCATCGTCGTCCTCTTCGGCACGGCGGGGACGATGGTGTTCGGCTCGATGGCGGCGTACGTGCTGGCCCGCTACCGCTTCCCCGGCAGCAGGCTGATCTACTACTACTTCGTGGCCGGGCTGGCGTTCCCGGTGTTCCTGGCGCTCGGGCCGCTGTTCTTCGTGGTCAAGCAGGTCGGGCTGCTGAACTCGCACGTGGGGCTGGTGCTGGTGTACGTGGCGTACTCGCTGCCGTTCACCGTGTTCTTCCTCGCGGCCTTCTTCAGGACGCTGCCCGAGGCCGTCGCCGAGGCCGCCCAGATCGACGGCGCCTCGCACACGCGCACGTTCTTCCAGATCATGGTTCCCATGGCCAGGCCGGGCCTGATCAGCATCACGATCTTCAACGTGCTCGGGCAGTGGAACCAGTATCTGCTGCCGCTGGTCCTCCTGGCCGGCGACCCGGACAAATGGGTGCTCACCCAGGGCATCGCCAGGATCTCCACCCTGGCCGGCTACGAGGCGGACTGGCCCGGCCTGTTCGCCGCCCTGTCCATCACCATCCTGCCGGTCATGATCGTCTACATCATCTTCCAGCGTCAGATCCAGTCGGGGCTCGGCTCGGGGGCCCTCAAGTAACGTGGGTGCCGAGGCGACGGAACGCGGGAGACCCCATGGACGTGGACAGCAGGCTCGCCGGCCTGCCCGGCTGGCGGCGCGAAGGCGACGAGATCAGGCGCACGCTCACCGCGCCCGACTTCCCCGCCGCCATCCGCATCGTCGACGAGATCGCGGTCAAGGCCGAGGAGCTCGGCCACCACCCCGACATCGACATCCGCTGGCGCACCCTCCACCTGGCCCTGACCACGCACGACGCGGGCGGGCTCACGGAGCTCGACTTCACGCTGGCCGCGCTGATCGACGACATCGCGGCAAAACATGGCGCCTAGCCGTCCATTACCCTACGTGGCCGAGCGGTCACTGGTTAGAGTGGGTGCCCTCTCGGAGCCCTCGTGCCGGTGGGGCTCTCGTCATGGGGGGTCTCATGCGCGTGCCCGCACTCCTGCTCATCCTGCTGACGGCGGCCTGCGCCGCACCGCCCGCTCCCGTCCAGAACGCCAAGACCGCGCCTGAGCCCGGGGAGACGGTCAACCTGTCCGCCGCCGGTGAGTTCACCGGCGACGACACCGCCGCCATCGCCTACGACCGCAAGCTCGCCCCGAAGGGCAGCCAGGCGAGCGTCACCGTCGAGTCCTCCAACGGTCAGACCCGCACCTCCCTCGTCGCCGAGGGCTTGCTGCCCGACCGCCGCTACGGCGCCCACCTGCACACCAAGCCGTGCGGCAGCAAGCCCGACGACTCGGGCCCCCACTACCAGCACCACCCCGGCCAGATCGACCCGACCAGCGAGGTCTGGCTCGACTTCACCACCAACGGCGAGGGCGCCGGCCGCGCCAGCGCCCGGCACGAGTGGGCCCTCGACCCGGCCAAGGTGCCCGGCTCGCTCGTCATCCACGCCAAGGCCACCAAGCCCTCGGGCCCGCAGGCCGGCCAGGCAGGCGACCGCATCGCCTGCCTGACGCTCAAGTGACCGCTCAAATCCTGCCGTCATAGGCCGCGACCGTCAGCGTTCCCGCGCGCTGCAGATAGCCGGGAATGGGCGCCTCCAGCCGGACCCTGATCGTCAGCGTCTTCTCGCCGCGCGGCTGTCTGCCCAGGCCGAAATAGCCGGCCCCGCGGCGGGTCGGCGGGGCGGAGCACTGATGGGGGCCCTTGATCGGGCGCCCGTTCACCCACATGTCGGTGGTGAGCCGCTCGGTGAGACCGTCCCCGCAGTAGGTGACGATGGCCACGGTACGACCCCGGTTCGGCACGGTCAGCGTCACCTCGCGGGTGCCGGGCCAGGTGGCGCTGGCCTTGGTGACCAGGTGGAGATTCTCGCTGATCTTCGCCGGCGGCTCGACCGGGGGCGCGGGGGCCTTCGGCGTGGCCGGAGCCGTCCACTCGTACACGCCGAACCGCCATTGCCCTTTCGCTTCGCGCCCGGGAAAGCTCTCGACGGTGAAGGTCACCGTCCGCGTCCCGGCGGGGAAGAGCTGCATGTCGACCGCCTTGCCCCGCTCGCACGAGTTCATCAGAAAGGGCGCCGGCAACAGCTGGAAGACCTTGCTCACACCCGGCACCCGTGCGCTGACCCTCGGTGGCCACGCTTTGGGAGCCGGGCAGTCGGGCAGGATGGCCACCGGCTTGCCGGTCACCTTCACCTGGAACGTCGTCACCTTCGCCCGCGACGGATCGAGCGTGGCCGTGGCGAGCCTGCGGTAGACGGTGCCGTCGGGCTCGACGTACCGCCGTGGCAGCTTCTCGTCGACCCGCGCGGTGATCGGCTGATCGACCTCGTCCGCCCCGCCCAGGCCGGCCACCGTCCCCGCGCCGGCGACCGCCACCGCGACGGTGCCGGCCACGGCGAGGGCGAGGGCCGACAGCCGGCGCCGCCGCGCGTGCCGCTCCCCGGCCCGCAGCGCGTGCCACGGAATCGGGCGGTCGAGCGCCGGCCGGCTGCGCTCGTCCAGCAGGTCGCGCAGTTCCCTGTAGCCGGTAGGCATGGCGTTACCCCCTCCTGTCGTACGCGAACGACTCGTCCATCCGCAGCTTGGCCAGCGCCCTGCTCGCCTGGCTCTTGACCGTCCCGACGCTGCAGCCGAGCGTCGCCGCGGTCTGGGCCTCGCTCAGGTCCTCGAAGAAGCGCAACACGATCACGGCCCGCTGCCGGGCCGGCAGCCGGCCGAGCGCCTGCCAGACCAGCTCCCGATCGTCGGCCCGCCCCATGTGGTCGGCCGCCTGCGCCAGGTCGGGCGGCGACCCGCTGGTCACCTCGGCCTGTCTCCAGCGCCGCCGCCACCAGGAGACGTGCAGATGCACGATGATCTTGCGTACGTACGCCTCCCGCTCGGCCTCCAGCCGCGGCCAAACCTGCCACGCCTTCAGCAGCGCCGTCTGCACCAGGTCCTCGGCCACTCCCCAGTCACGGGCGAGCAGGTAGGCGGTGCGGAGCAGCCGGTGCCACGACGCTTCGACGAACGCGTCGTACTCCGATCGATCCGCCATACGCGGTCCTTCCTCAGGGGACAGTCACCCGTCCTACGCCCTCGGAAGCCGAGAAGGTTGCTCAGCCTACGGGAAGCCCCCTATTCGCCGTGGTAGAGGCGGTCGAGATCCACGAGCAAATAAGTGCACTCCTAAAAGGGTTGCCGGTGTGGTCAGGGCTTGGTGAGGAGGGTGAAGGCGGCGCGGGAGACGACCAGTTGGTCCAGGCCGTCCTGGTCGGTGATCGGGGCGGTGGGGTCGACGGCCATGGTGGTGACGACGTACGTCTTGCCGGTCTTCGTCCGTGCGAGGAAGCTCAGGTCCGAGAGGCCGGCCTCCGAGCCGCCCTTGAACCACACCGTCGGCCACTGCTTCTCGTCCAGGCCGAGGCCGGCGTCGTTGATCGACAGGGCCTCCCCGACACGCTTGTCGCCCTGCCGCACCAGGTGCCCGTAGGCCCGGCAGATGTCGGACGGCGAGGCGAAGTACTCGATGGTGTCCAGCTCGCGCGGCTCGGTCCAGGGCTTGATCTGCGCGAGGGGCGTCCTGGCCACGACCTGCTCCAGGTACGCCTGCCGCTTGCCGGGGCTCAGCGACAGGTACCGCTTGGCCAGGCGCGGGTAGTCGGCGCCCTTCAGCGCGAACAGGTCCCTCGTCGTCAGGAGCGGCACGTTGCCCTTCGCGCGGACACCCCACGCGCGCATGGTGCGCTCGACGGCCTTCCGGCCCACCTTGTGGATGAGCAGGTCGGTGGCGGTGTTGTCGCTGATGGAGATCATCAGCTTGGCGGCTTCGAGCACCGACACCTTGCTGCCGTCGGGGCGGTCCTGGAGCTTGCCGGTGGGCAGGCTCTTGAGCTCGTCCTTGATCGTCAACTGGGTGTCCCAGCCGAACGCGCCGCGCTCGATCCGGTCGGCGACCGTGCCGAGCACGTACAGCTTGATCATGGAACCGAGCGGGCGGGCCCGGTCGGCGGCGATGGTGTGCGCGGGCACGCAGCGGCCCTTCCCGGTCAGCTCGGCCGCCAGGAAGCCCGTCTGCGGGGAGACGGCGCGCAGCAGTTTGTCCACCTCCGCCCAGCTCTTCGGGGCCGGCTTCGCCTCGACCGGCTCGCGGAACTGCAGGCCGGTCATCAGGCCCGCGCCGTCCACGACGATGACGATCTCGAACGGGGTGCCGCCCGCCACGACCCTGGCCACCAGCTGACTGTCGTCGGAACCCACGATCCGCTCCAGCCGCATGCCCTTGACGTCGGCGAAGATCTGGTTGATCTGCGCGGGGGGCACGGCCTTGAGGAAGTCCGCGGTGAAGTGCCCGGCCAGCTCGTCGTCGGCGATCGGCGCGCGCGGGACCGCCTCGAACAGCCAGCTCAGCTGCTTGCCCGCGGGGGTGCCGGGGATCTGCGGAGCGGTGGAGGACGGTGTGGGGGAGGCCGTGGGGGCGGTGTTCGCCTGGACGGGGGCGGGTCCGCTCACGCACGCCGTCATGGTGACCGCCATGGCGGCCGTCGCGAGCAGCCGGACGGGCTTCGACCTGGTATTCATGAGGAGCTCCGTTTCGGACTTGAGGCTGAAGGATTGGGGCTCTGGGCTTGAGGGTTTCGGGGCCGTGCTCTGGCTTCGTGGTCTCGGGTTCCGGGTTGGGGGGTTCTGCTTCGTCTCTTCAGCGAACACCGGGCGGCGTGGCCGCCACCACCAAGCGGGCCGCCGTTGTCGCTGGTGGGGATGGCCGTAACGAATATGCGGATAACCTCATAGACGCGTACGCGCACGTTCGTCACGATGAGGCTTTATGAAGCGGAGGCTGATGGCCGCGCCGCTGGCGTTGCTGGCGGCCGGGAGCATCGTGATCGGCGCGCTCCTGGAGTCGGGGCTGCCCGCGCCGGCCACGCAGTGGGCGTTCGTCGCGGTCTCCCTGCTCCTGCCCGCGCTGGGCTGGCTGCTGGCGGCCAGGCGCCCCGACCTCGGCTACGGCTGGCTGCTGCTGGCCGCCGCGCTGGCCCTGGGGCTCGGCTTGCTCGGCGTGGGCCTCGGTCTCCACGGCGGCCCCTCGGCGCTGGTCACCTTCCTCTGCTCCCTGCTGGCCGTGTTCTACGGCCTGACCTTGATCTACGTGCCGCTGCTGTTCCCCGACGGGCGGCTGCCGTCGCGGCGCTGGCGGATCGTGGCGTGGATCTCGGGCCTCGCGATCGCGGCGCACGCCGTGGGCGCCATCATGGCGGGCATCACCCCGTCCACGATGGACCGGCCGCCCTCGGCGGGGACACTGGCCGCGATGCTCACGTCGGGAACCGGGCAGCTGGTCACGTGGATCATGGCGGTGATCGTGTTCTGCGGGCTGGTCCTGCGCTGGCGGCGGGCCGGCGAGGGCGAGCGCGGGCAGTACGCCCTGATGGTCGCCGGCATGGTCGCGACCGTGGTGGGTGTGGTGCTGACGTTGCTGTTCAGCTACGGCGGGGTGCAGATCGCGGCGGTCGGCATGATCGGGATCCTGACGGTGGTCGGCTCGGTGCCCGCCGCGATCGCCGTGGCGGTCGTGCGGCACCGGCTGCTCGACATCCGCGTCGGCCTGCGGGGCTCGCGCCTGCAGCTCGTGTTCGACCTGCGGCCGACGGCGGACGAGGTGCTGTCCGACCTCGGTACGGCGCTGGAGGACGCCGCCGAGCCGGTGGAGCAGGTCGGCCGGCTGGCCGCGGCGGTGCGGTCCGGGCTGGACCTGCGGTGGGCGGCCGTGACGCTGGCCGACGGCACCCGCGTGGTGGCGGGCAGGGAGAGCGGCGAGGCGGTGCTGGAGCTGCCGGTACGCGGCGGGCTCGGCCGGATCGAGTGCGGCCCCAGGGACGCGGGCCCGCTGACCCGGGTGGACCGCCGGCTGCTGGAGGCCCTGGCCGTGCCCGCCGGGCTGGCGATCCAGAGCGCCGGCCTGGTCACCCGCCTGGTCAACGCGCAGGAGGCCGAGCGCCGCCGGATCGAGCGCAACATCCACGACGGCGTCCAGCAGCAGCTCGTCGCCCTCATCGCCGGCCTCGAACTGGCCCGGGCCACCGGCGGCGGCGCCGACCTGCTGGCCGGCCTGCGCGAGCAGGCCCGCCAGACGCTCGACGACCTGCGCGAGCTCGCGGCCGGCATCCATCCCTCCTCGCTCAGCCAGGGTGGCCTGGTGGAGGCCGTGGAGGAGCGCTGCTCCCGGCTCCCCGTGCGCACGACGGTGAGCGCGCCCCCGCCGCTGCGGGCCCGGCGCTTCGCCGACGAGGTGGAGGGCGCGCTGTACTTCACGGTGAGCGAGGCCGTGGCGAACGCGCTCAAGCATGCGGGCGCGGCCAGCATCGAGGTCGGCCTGTCGCAGCCGGACGGCCGGCTGAGCGCCACGGTCGCCGACGACGGCGCGGGCTTCGACCCGCGGACGACGAGCCGCAGGGGCCTGGCCACACTGGCGGACCGGCTGGACGCGCTCGGCGGCGAACTGACGGTGGACAGCGAACCGGGGAAGGGGACACGGGTGAACGCGTGGGTGCCGATCGGTGGGTGAGATGATCCGCACGGTGGTGGCGGACGACCACTACCTCGTACGCGAGGGCACCAGGCGGCTGCTGGAGATGTCCGGCGAGGTGACGGTCGTGGGCGCGGTGGGCGACGCCGACGAGCTCATGGACGCCGTACGCAGGCTCGGCCCCGAGGTCGTGATCACCGACATCCGGATGCCGGGCGGGCAGTGGCGGCAGGGCTTCGAAGGCATCGACGCCGCCCACCGCATCCGCGCCGCGCATCCCGGCGTCGGGGTGGTGGTGCTGTCGCAGTTCGCCGACGCGCTGTTCGCGTTCGAGCTGTTCAAGCACGGCACGGAGGGGTACGCGTACCTGCTCAAGGACCGGGTGGGCGATCTGGACGAGCTGCTCGGGGCGATCAGGGCGGTGGCGTCGGGCGGCTCGGTGATCGACCCGAAGGTGGTCGAGGGGCTGCTGGCCAGGCGCGACGTACGCGGCCAGCAGGAGGCGCTGACCGGCAGGGAGCGGGACGTGCTGCGGGAGATGGCCCACGGCCGGACCAACGCGGCCATCGCCCGCGCCCTGCACCTGTCGATCTCCTCGGTGGAGAAGAACGTCAACGCCATCTTCACCAAGCTCGGCCTGGAGAACAGCGGCGACGTGCACCGGCGGGTGGCGGCGGTGCTGGCCTACCTGGGGCCGGAGCCCTCGTGACCGGCCCCAGGCAGGCGGCTCATCCGTAGCCTGGACGGCTCAGCGGTAGGCCAGGCGGCGGAGCAGGATCTCGGCCGGGCCGCGGTGGCGTACCCGCCGCATGACGTCGGCCAGCACCAGCGAGCCCAGCCAGGTCAGCGCCGCCACGCCGGTGGCGGCGGCGAGGCCGAGGTCGTCCTGCAGCCCCAGACCGTAGGGGTAGAAGACCAGGACGAACACGACGGACTGGAAGAGGTAGAAGGTCATCGACCGCTGCCCGAGAGCCTCGACCATCGTGGTGAGCCGGCCCCTGCTCCGGGAGGCCCGGATCGCGACCAGGGCGACGAGCGCCGCCATGCCGATGCCGCCCGCGTACCCGGTGAGCGGCTGCGCCATCGCGGCCGCCCACACCGCCGCGTCCGGCGCGCCGTTCCACACCCCGATCTGCAGGAGACCCGCGGGCAGTCCCCCGGCGACGGACAGAGTGGTGCTGATCACCGCGAAGCGGATGAGGAGGGAGCGGTGGCGCTCGGGCTCGTCCAGGATGCGGCGGCGCGCCGCCCACATGCCCAGGGCGATCCCCGGCACGACCGTGACGATGACCGAGAGCACGCTGAAGGGCCAGACGAGGGTCCGCTCCACGAGCAGCTCGCCGAAGCCCCTGGCGCCGGCCGCGACGCTGCCCTTGGTGTAGGTGGACACGCCCTGCGACAGCGGGAACCACAGCACGGCCCCGATCACGGCGGTGGCGGGGATCAGCGTGAGCCCGGCCGTCCACAGCAGCGCCCTGTCGCCCCGCCGCAGCAGGCCGGTCAGCAGGACGGCGCCGAACCCGTACACGGCGAGGATGTCGATCGGCACCAGCGCCACCGTGTGCGCGAACCCGATCGCCATCAGCCACCAGCCCCGCCGGCGCAGCAGCTTGCGGGCGCTCACCCAGGACTCGCCGCGGGCGAGCCGCCGGTCGAGCAACTGCACCAGCGCGTACCCGAAGAGGAAGGCGAACATCGGCCGCGCGTGGTTGCCGACGAACAGGACGTGGAAGAGGTCGGCGATCGCGTTGGCCACCGCCGGGCCGCGATCGACGGAGGTCACGAACAGCGGCGCGTGCGCGAACCCGATGGCCAGCAGCATCACGCCGCGCGCCAGATCAGGGGCGAGCGCCCGTGCGGGAGCGGGGGTGGGGACAGTGCTGGTGGTGGGGCCCGGCGGGGCGGGGGCGGGGACGGTCTCGGCGGTGGTGGTGCCTGGCGGGGCGGGAGCCCCGGGCAGTGTGGTCATCTCTCCTCCTGCGTGCTCAGCCCGCCTGCGCGGCGCTCCTGGCCGCGTCGATGTTCTTGCGCAGGGCGGTCGTGATCGGCTTGACGGGCTCGGACAGTTGCTCGATCCGCTTGCGGTGCCGGTAGGACTCGGTCCTGGTCAGCACCACCTTCATCCGGGCGGCGGCGGCCAGCGCCGCCAGGACGCGATCGTCCTGCTCCATCCGGGTGACCGGCCGGCCGCCGCGGATGGCCTGGCCGACGCGCTCGGCGAGCCTGCGCCACAGGTACGCCTTGCGCGGCGTGACCACGGTGAGCGGGAACAGCAGGAAGCGGCGCCGTTCCACGTTGATGACCCGGTCGTGCTCCAGTTCGTCGCGCACCAGCCGGACCGCCTTGCCGCTCTCCTTACGGATCCAGTGCCGCCAGGAGCGGGGCGGCGAGGTGGAGATCTGCTCCCACACGACGCCCGGCAGCCCGCCGTGGCGGGGAGCGCTGCGGGCCCGCGGCTTGCCGGACTCGTCGGTCAGGTGCCCCGCCAGCAGCAGCTCGGCCAGGGCCGCGGCGCGCAGCAGGTAACCCAGCTCGCCGCGGTTGGTCAGGCGCTCCTTGCTCAGGTCGAAGGCCAGCATGAAGGCCGCCCTGGTCAGCGGTTCAGTCTGCTTCGCCGGTGTCTCCATCCGCCTGCTCCTGTTCGTCCTGGCCCTCGTCCTGGCTCTCGTCGGGGATCTTCTTCGGCCGCCCGCGCGGGCGGATCCGCCCCACCCCCTCGGGCATCCGGCCGGCTTCGGTGAGCGCCCTGCGCAGCAGGAACTCGATCTGGGAGTTCGTACTGCGCAGCTCGTCGGACGCCCACCTGGCCAGCGCGTCGTGGACCACGGGGTCGAGCCGGAGAAGGATCTTCTTACGTTCCACGGTGATTACTGGTAGAGCGTGCCGGTGTTGACCACCGGCTGGGTGTCACGGTCGCCCACCAGCACCACGAGCAGGTTGCTCACCATGGCGGCCTTGCGTTCCTCGTCGAGCTCGACGACGTCGTGCTCGGCGAGCTTCTCCAGGGCCATCTCGACCATGCCGACCGCGCCCTCGACGATCCGCTGCCTGGCCGCCACGACCGCCCCGGCCTGCTGGCGGCGCAGCATCGCGTGGGCGATCTCGGGCGCGTACGCCAGGTGGATGATGCGGGACTCGATGACCTTCACGCCGGCGGAGGCGACCCTGATCCCGATCTCGGTGGACAGCTGGTCGTTGATCTCCTCGGCGTTGTCGCGCAGCGACAGCCTGGGCTCGCCGTGGGCGTCGTACGGGAAGCTGCCCGCGATGTGCCGCACCGCCGTCTCGGCCTGGATGGCCACGAACTCCAGGAAGTCGTCCACCTCGAAGACCGCCTGCGCGGTGTCCTCCACCTGCCAGACCACCACGGTCGCGATCTGGATGGGGTTGCCGTCGGCGTCGTTGACCTTGGTCACGTCGGTCTCGTGGTTGCGGATCCTGGTGGAGACCCGCCGGCGCTGGGTGATCGGGTTGATCCACTGGAAGCCGGGGTTGCGCAGGGTGCCGATGTAGCGGCCGAGCAGCTGCACCACCCTGGCCTCGCCCGGCGCCACCGCGGTGAGGCCGAAGTAGAGGAAGAACCCGGTGAGCCCCAGCAGGATGCCCACGACGAGCGCCCACAGCCCCAATGTCCCGCCGTCCGTGGCGAGCACGGCGATCCCGACGATGAACAGCGCGATGCCGGCCAGCTCCAGCGCCGTCGCCACGCCCGCCATCACGAACCCGTTGGCCGCGCGCAGCGGCCGCTCGCTGATCTGGGGCGCCGGCATGTCCACGACCGTGCCTTCGAGCGCGACCCCGCCCGATGTGTTCGCCATCGGCCTGTCTCCCTTCCATGGTGACTTCACCTTGCTAGCAAAGTGATATCACTTTTTGAGAGATGAGGGAAGCCCTCGGCTCGGTGGGACCTTTGTGCGGGCATGGCGGCAGCGCCGCGCACGCGCAGGGGAGCGGCGGTTCTCAGGTGGTGCGGGGTTAGGAGGCCCGCCGAGGTCAGCCGAAGACGGCGGGAGGCGGGACCGGGGCGAGGACCGGGTCGCCGTCCTTGATGGCGGCCGCGCCGGCGACGAAGTTCGTCAGCGCCTCGCCGTGGACGCAGCGCGCCTGGGTCAGCCCGCCCGCCGCCCGCCGCGTCAGCAGGTCCATCGGCAGCTCGGTACGGGAGGCGGCCACGATGAGGTTGCCGAAGCGGCGCCCGCGCAAAATGCCGGGCTCGGCCAGCAGCGCGACGTGCCGGAACGTGCCCGTGACCGTGGCCACCAGCCGCCTGGCGAAGGCGAGGCCCTTGCCGTCGGCCAGGTTGATCAGCAGGGTGCCGCCGGGGCGCAGGACGCGGGCGAGGTCGCCCATGTACTCGGCCGTGGCCAGCTCGACCGGCATCGTCGCCCCGGTGAACGCGTCGAGGACGATCAGGTCGGCCGTCTCGTCCCACACCTTGGCCGTGCCCTCGCGCCCGCCCGCGACGATGACCTTCAGCCGGGGGACCGAGCGCAGATCGAGCTGCTCGCGGACCAGGTTGACCAGCAGGCCGTCCGGCTCGATCACGATGTGCCTGGACTCGCGGCGGGTGGCGGAGACGTAGCGGGGGATCGTGCAGGCGCCGCCGCCCACGTGGACGCAGCTCAGCGGACCTTCTGGCAAAAGGTCGATCACATCCGCCATGAGTCGTACATACTCAAATTCCAGAAATGTCGGGTCTTGTAGATCTACATACGACTGAGGTACGCCATCCTTGGACAGCACCCAGCCGTCCTGCCTGTCCAGATCCCGGAGCAGCTCGATCTCGCCGAAAGTCACCGGGTACAGGCCAGGCATCGGCTCCCGCTGTCCACGTGCCACGTCTGATCCCCTCCTGGGAGAAACCGTATGCGACGACGAAGGCTGATTGTGCTCGTTATCGCCGTGGTCGCGGTAGTCGGGGCGGGGGCCTTCGCCGTCATGGCGTCGAATCGGGTCAAGGGCAGCGCCTCGGAGACGGCCTCCGCGTACTTCGCGGCCTGGCGCGAGGCGGACGCGACGGAGATGGCGCGCCTGGTCTACCGGCCTCCCGGCGACTTCGTCGTCCGGCACCGCGCGCTGAGCGACGAGTTGCACGTCGAGTCCATCGAACTCGTGCCGGGCAGGTTGAACAGCACGGGGGAGGAGAGCGCCGAGGTGCCGTTCGCGGGGGTGCGGCACCTGTCGGAGTTCGGCGCGTGGCCGTTCGACAGCGTCTTACGGCTGGCCGTACGCGACCGGTCCTGGAAGGTGCTGTGGGCGCCCGAGACCCTGCACCCGCTGCTCAAGGACGGCGGCACGCTGGAGCTGGCGGAGATCGACGCCTCGGCGGCCGAACTGGTCACCGCGGAGGGCGACAAGATCCCGAACGACAGCTACGCCGACGCCTACCTCAACCCGCTCAAGCCCGAGTTCGAGCAGGCCGTGCACGGCTGGGCGCTGGTCGCCAAGGCGCCGGGGCAGCCCAACCGGCAGCTGATGACCCGGCGGCCCGAGGCGAACGTCGAGCGCACCACCCTGTCGCGCCCGGTCCAGGCGGCGGCCGCGCGGGCGCTGGACGGCGTGGAGGACTCCACGATCATCGTCATCCGGCCCAGCACCGGCGAGATCATCGGCCTGGCCGACCGGCTGAAGGACAACTACAGCGCGGTGCGCGACGTCTTCCCGCCCGGCTCCGTCTTCAAGACGATCACCGCGGCGGCCCTGCTCAAGAGCGGGCTCGACCCGGCGGCCCAGGTCGGCTGCCCGGGCACGTACCAGATCCCCTTCCACGGCCTGTACGAGAACGACGGCGAGGTGGACCGGGGGGTCGTCACGTTCACCGACGCCTTCGCCCACTCGTGCAACACCACCTTCATCGAGCAGGCCACCACGCGGCTGACGGGGGCCGACCTGCGCGAGACGGCGGACGAGTGGGGCTTCGGCCGGCCGATCGCCACCGGCATCGGCGGGACCTGCGGCACCGTGCCGGAGACCACCGACCTCGACCTGCTCGCCGCCGACGTCATCGGCCAGGGCGAGGTCGTCGCCACTCCGCTGTGCATGGCCGCGCTCGCCGCCGCCGTCGAGAGCGGCACCTGGCGCTCGCCGCGGCTGCTGTCGAAGGAGCAGGTACGCCGCATCGACGGCGTCCCGCACGGCGACGTCGTCATGGACGGGACGGTCGTGGCCGCGCTGCGGGACATGATGACGGCCGTCGTCGACCACGGCACCGCCAGCGACTCAGGGCTGCCCGAGGGGGTCGCGGGCAAGACCGGGACCGCCGAGGTGGAGGGGGAGACCTCGCACGCCTGGTTCCTCGGCTACCGCGACGACCTGGCCTTCTGCGTCTTCATCAGGAACGGGGGCTCGGGCCGGGCCGCGGCCGTCCCGGTGGCCGCCCGCTTCCTGAAGGGCCTGTGATTCCACCGGGCCGGAAGGAGAGCGTCCGCTAACCTACGGTACCGTAGGTTTCATGACGACCATCACCGTGAAGCCCAGGCTGCGAGGCTGGTTGCACACTGGAGCGCTGCCCGTCACCCTGATCGCCGGGTTCGTGCTCGTGGCGCTCGGTCCCACCTTGCAGGCGCGCGCCGCCGCCGCCGTCTACGCCGTCACCTCGGCCCTGCTCTTCGGCATCTCCGCCACCTACCACCGCGGTGAGCTCGGCCCCCGGCTCGCGGAGTTCCTGCGCCGGGTGGACCACGCGAACATCTACCTGATCATCGCCGGGACCTACACCCCGTTCGCCCTCCTGGCGCTGGACGGCGCGCCCCGCGTCGCGGTGCTCTCGATCATCTGGAGCGGCGCCCTGGCCGGGGTGCTGTTCCGGGTGCTCTGGATGAACGCGCCGCGCTGGCTCTACACGGTGCTCTACCTGGCGCTCGGCTGGACCGCGGTCTTCGTCATGCCGCAACTGCTCGAAGGCGCGGGCCTGGCCGCCGTCGTGCTGGTGGCGATCGGTGGCGTGTTCTACTCGGCCGGAGCCGTCGTCTACGGCCTGCGCCGCCCCGATCCCTCGCCCCGCTGGTTCGGCTTCCACGAGGTCTTCCACGCCTTCACCGTCGCCGCGTACCTGGTGCAGTACATCGCGGTGTCGATCGTGGTCTACTCCCACGTCTGACCCCCAGGCGGTCATGAAAGGGCCGATCGCCGACATTTGACCCGCCGCTGGTCTGTTCGAGGGCGTCTCCCGGAAAGGCAGACCAGTATGGGGGATATCTCTCGTTCGTGGTGGCTGCTGCTCATTCGCGGCCTGGCGGCGATCGTCTTCGGCATCCTGGCGCTCAGCTGGCCCGGGCTCACGCTGCTCGTCCTGGTGGTCTTCTTCGGCGTGTACGCCATCGTCAGCGGCGCGTCCGAGCTGTTCGCCGGATTCCGCCACGGGGCACGGTCACGCGCCTGGCTGATCATCTCCGGGATCCTCGGCGTCCTGGCCGGGATCGTGGCCTTCGTCTGGCCGGGCCTCACCGCCGTCGCCCTGCTCTACATCATCGCCTTCTGGGCCGTCTTCAGCGGTGTCGCCGAGATCGTGGCGGGCGTGCAGCTGCGCAAGGTGATCGACAACGAGTGGATGTTCATCGTCGGCGGCGTCCTGTCGGTGATCTTCGGTGTCCTGCTGCTCATCTGGCCCGGCGCGGGGCTGCTCGGCCTGGCCTGGCTGATCGGCGTCTTCGCGATCCTCTACGGCATCGCGATGATCGCCCTGTCACTGCGCGTGAAGAACTTCACTTCGAGGGCAGGTATACCGTAAATTTTGTCTGGATGCCGACATTCTTCAAGAGGAATGTCAGGCACCCGATCCGCTGTGGAGGCGCCATGGACGTACACGCCCGCCTTGCCCGCCACCTTCTCGTCGACGGATACCGGCTCGTGCTCGATCTGGAGCTCAGCCACGGCTCCTGGCTCGTCGACGCCAGGAACGGCCGCCGCTACCTCGACTTCTACACCTTCTTCGCCTCGGCCCCGCTGGGCGTGAACCCGCCCTTCGACCCCGACTTCACCCACCTGCTCGGTCAGGTGGCCCGCAACAAGCCGGCCAACCCCGACATCTACACCGAGCACCTGGCCGACTTCGTCGACACCTTCGCCCGCGTGCTCGGCGACCCGGCCCTGCCGCACCTGTTCTTCGTCGAGGGCGGCGCCCTCGCGGTCGAGAACGCGCTGAAGACCGCCTTCGACTGGAAGAGCCGCCGCAACGAGGCCGCGGGCCGATCACGCGACCTGGGCACCCAGGTGCTGCACCTGACCAAGGCCTTCCACGGCCGCAGCGGCTACACGCTGAGCCTGACCAACACCGAGCCGGGCAAGACCGACCGCTTCCCCGCGTTCGGCTGGCCGCGCATCGACGTGCCCGCCATCCACTTCGGCGACGTCGAGGCCGCCGAGGAGCGGGCACTGGCCCAGGCGCGGGCGGCGTTCGAACGGCACCCGCACGACATCGCCTGCTTCATCGCCGAACCCATCCAGGGCGAGGGCGGCGACAACCACATGCGGCCCGAGTTCCTCCAGGCCATGCAGCGGCTCTGCCACGAGTACGACGCCCTGTTCATCCTGGACGAGGTGCAGACCGGCGGCGGCACGACCGGGACGCCGTGGGCGTACCAGCAACTGGGGCTTGAGCCCGACGTGGTGGCCTTCGCCAAGAAGGTCCAGGTCGGCGGGATCATGGCGGGCCGCAGGGTGGACCTGGTGCCCGACAACGTCTTCCAGCAGAGCGGGCGGATCAACTCGACGTGGGGCGGTGGCCTGGTGGACATGGTGCGCAGCCGCGGCATCCTGGAGATCATCGAGCGCGACGGCCTGATCGCCCGTGCCGCGAGCGTGGGGGAGATGCTGCTCGAACGTCTCACCAAGCTGGAGGCGGAGCGTCCGGAGGCGCTGTCCGGCGTGCGGGGGCGTGGCCTGATGTGCGCCTTCGACCTGCCCGACCAGGCCGCCCGCGACGCGCTGGTGACCCGGCTGAGGGAGGAGCACGGGGTGCTGGTGCTGCCGTGCGGGCCCAGGTCCGTCCGCCTGCGCCCGGCGCTGAACATCCCCGAGCCCGACATCGACCACGGCCTGACCGCCCTGTCCGCGGCCCTGTAGACGGGGTTACTGGGTGACGCTGGTGGCGGTGCGCCGCGGCCCGGCGTAGCGCCAGAAGAAGTTGAGCAGCACGCTGACCCGGTTGCGCCCGCCCAGCAGGTACGCCACGTGGATGAAGATCCACACCAGCCAGGCGGGCAGCCCGCGCATGGTCAGCCCGTTGGCCAGCTGCAGCACGGCCTCCGCCTTGCCCACCGTCGCCATGATCCCCGGATCCTGGTAGGAGAACGGCCGCAGCGGACGCCCCTGGATCGCCGCGGCGATCTGCCGGCCCACGTGCTTGCCCATCTGGATCGCCGGCTGGGCGAGCTGGGGCAGCGGTTCCGGCGGCCCGGACAGGTCCCCGGCGACGAAGATCTCGGGATGCTCCGGCACGTTGAGCGCCTCGGTGAGCGTGATCCGGCCGCCCTTGCCCTGCGGCAGCCCCCAGGCGCCCACCTCGGGCGGCGCGGTGACGCCGAGGGCCCACACGGTCACGTCGCTCGGCAGCCGGGTGCCGTCCTTGAGCACCACGGCGTCCGGCTCGACGGAGGCCACGGTGGAGCCCAGCCGCAGCCGTACGCCGCGCTTGCGCAGCGCCTTGGCCGCCGAGTCGCGCAGCCGCGGCTTGTACGGCGCCAGCACGTAGTCGAAGCGCTCGACCAGCGTCACGCTCGTCTGGTCCGGCCGCACCTCGGGATGCGTCAGCGGAACCGTGCGCCGCCGCAGCTCGGCCAGCGTGCCGGCCATCTCGACCCCGGTCGCGCCCGCGCCCACCACCACGATGTGGGTGCTCTCACGCCGTCCCGCCGCGGTGTCCTCCAGGCAGTGCTGCATCAGCCGGCGCAGCGTGGCGGCGTCGTTGAGCGAGTAGATGGGGTGGGCGTTCTCCTGCGCGCCGGCCACGTTGAGCCAGTTGGTGGTGACGCCGGTGGCCAGCACCAGGTAGTCGTAGTCGAGCACGGTGCCGTCGTCCAGCTCGACCTTCTTCTCGTCGGCCAGCACCTTGCTCAGCGAGGCCCGCCTGGCCCGCACATTGGGCCACTTGGCGGCGAACGTCCTGATCGGATAGGACACGTCGGACGTCCCCATCCCCGCCGTGGCCACCTGGTAGAGCAGCGGCTGGAACGTGGAGTAGGGGTTGCGGTCGACGACCGTGACCAGCGCTCCGCTCCTGGCCAGCTCCCGTGTCGCGTTCAGCCCCGCGAAACCCGCGCCCACGACGACGACCCGCGCTCTCTTCACCATGAAGAAGTCCTTCCCCATCGACAGCGTCATGGATGCCTATGGCACCGCCAGCATCTCTTAAACCACTGAATACGGGATCGGCACGAAATCTCCGCCGCACGTAAGAGGGCCCTCTCGCCTGATCGGGGGAGCGAGAAGGCCCGTGACCGGGGCCGGCGGCTACTCCTGACGTGAGCGCCACAGCCCGATGGCGGTGACGCGGGAGTCGACGCCGAGCTTGGCGTAGATCCGGTTGACGTGGTTCTTCACGGTCTTCTCGCTGAGAAACAGCCGCCGCGCGATCTGCCCGTTGGACTGACCGGTCGCAATGAGGTCCATGACCTCGGCTTCGCGTTTGCTCAGGGACGTGAACACGCTATCGAACGCTGCGTCGTCGACTCTCATCCGGCCTCCGGGGGCGCGCAGACGGTCAGATCGCCGATGGCCCCCGTGCTTCCGGCGTTAGCGGTAGACAGCGAGCATAACCCGCATTGTCATGATTTGGGGCCGTTGTCGGTAGAAAAGACAAACGGCCGGTCCCGAAGGACCGGCCGTTCGCGCTGGGGTGAGTGAAGGGACTTGAACCCTCGACATCCAGGACCACAACCTGGCGCTCTGCCAACTGAGCTACACCCACCACGGCCACCCACTGCGTGGTGGCACAGGAAAAGTGTAGCGGGATTCGGGAGTCTTTACGCCACCCGTTTAGCCGCTGACCCGCTCTGCCAGGGCTCTCGCGGTCGCCGAATCGGGCCCCGGCTGACCCACGAAGATCGCCGCGCGGTAGTAGCGCAGCTCCCTGATGCTCTCCGTGATGTCCGCCAGAGCACGGTGTCCGCCCTGCTTTTCCGGTGCGGCGAAGTAGACCCGCGGATACCACCGGCGCACCAGCTCCTTGATCGACGAGACGTCGATCATCCGGTAGTGCAAATAGGAATCCACCCCGGGCATGTCGCGGGAGATGAACGTGCGATCGGTGCCGATCGAGTTGCCGCACAGCGGGGCCTTCTTCGGCTCGGGCACGTGGCGGCGGATGTAGTCGAGCACCAGCGCCTCCGCCTCCGCCAGCGTCACCCCGCCCGCCAGCTCCGGCAGCAGCCCGGAGGCGGTGTGCATCTCGCGCACGACCTGCGACATCTGCTCCAGGGACTCGGGCGGCGGTTTGATGACCACGTCGACGCCCTCGTCCAGCTGGTTGAGCTCGCTGTCGGTGATCACGCACGCTACTTCGACGAGCGCGTCGCGCCCCAGGTCGAGTCCGGTCATCTCACAGTCGATCCAGACCAGCACGTCACTCATTCGATCTCCTCGCCCAGCGGCTCGGAGCAATCCGCCCGCTTGTTACCCCACCAGCCTAGTGCCACCGGTCAGGCCGGTTTGAGCGAGCCGAGAACCTGCTCGACCACGTCGGTGCCCAGATTGTCGGGAACGGAGACGTACGCGATGGCCGGAGTCTGCCCGTCGCCCCGATCCACGAGCACGATCGCCCCGTTCTCCTTCTTCCACTTGTAGCCCTTCTCCTCCGAGATCTTGGTGAAGTCGAGCTCGAACCGCAACAGCCAGGCGTCCTTGTCGCCCACCTTCATCGCCTTGTCCTCGATGACCTTGCTCTCGTGGGCGGGCGCGTAGTAGCGGGTGGTGAAGTCCACGAAGACGGCCTTGGCGGTGTCGCCGAGACCCGTGGCGCCGGAGTAGGGGTAGAGCTCGTTGAGCAGCCCCGTGAAGACGTTGCCGATCCAGTCGTCCTCGCCCTCGTAGTTCTCCTGCGCGTCCGCCTTGACCGCGGCCGTCCACTGCTGCTCGGTCGGCCTGCCGTTGTTGACCGCGTTGACCGCGGCCACCTCCCAGCCGCTGGGCACCTTGAAGGCCAGCCCGCTGCGCGGATCGGTGATCACGCCGTCGGCCGGCTGCGGGAACTCGCCGCCCTGGCTCGGCAGCGGGTCCTGCGACGGCGGCCCCTGGGACGGAGGCTCCTCGGTGGGGAAGCGCGGCTCGGCCGTCTCACGGGGCGGCGACGCGACGCCCGTGCTGTCCCTGTTGATGAAGAAGATCCCGGCCACCACGATCAGCGCGAGCACCACCAGCGCCGCCAGGCCGCCGAACACCCACGGCAGCGGGTTGCCCTGCTTGGGCGGCGGCGGGTAGCCGGGCCCCGGCAGCGGCCCGCCCCACTGCTGGGTGGGCGGCTGCGCCGACGACTGGGTGGGCCCGCCGGGGGCGCCGTAGGCCGACTGGCCGTAGGTGGGGTTGCCGAACTGCAGTGTGGGGTTCGCCGGCGTCGCCGCCCAGCCGGGCCCGGTCTGCGGCTGGGGCTGCTGCTGGGGTGGTGGCTGGGGGAACGACTGTGTCGGGGCCTGAGCGGACGGCTGGGAGGGAGGCTGCGGCTGGGGGCCGGACGCCGGCTGCCGGGACTGGCCCTGCGGCTCCTGGGCGTGCAGCGCGTCCGTCCACTGGCTGCCGTCCCACCAGCGGAGCTGAGGCTCTCCGTAGGGGTCGGGGTACCAGCCCGCGGGGGTCTGCGTGGTCATGTTCGCCAGATTAGTAAGAACCGCTTTGATATGCATTGCTGAGCGCGATCGGGCGGTCCCCGCCCGGCCGGCCGGTCAGCACGTACGGGGCCCTGTCAGCACGTACAGAGGCTTGTCAGCACTTGTAGGAGAACGTGGCCTTGTCCGAGCGCACCGGCCCCGGCGTGAGGATCCGCAGCGTGGCCGTGGCCTTGACGTTGCTCCTGCCCCGCAGCGTCCACCGCAGCGGCACCGTGTACGACGTCTTGTCGGCCTGCGTGCGTAACGTCCCCTTGACGACCTCCTTGTCGAGGTTCTTGCGCCACTCGTACGTGATCTCGCCCGGCCCCCCGTTCGTGACGACCGTGCCGGTGACCACCACCGCGCGGTCGCAGCCCTGCGTCTTCTTCGGCGCCACCACGTTCACCGACATGACCGCCAGGTCCGGCGCGGTGCCCAGCTTGAGCCAGGCCAGGACCGCCCCCGCCATCACGATCGCGAACACGACCGCCGACAGGATCGTGCGCCGCCGCCTGGCCCGCGAGACCCGGTCGGTCCGCCCGCCGGGGCGGTGCATGGTGGCCGCCTCGTCGCGGCCCGCACGCCAGATCCGTTCGGCCTCCGTCTCCTGCCGCTCCCGCGCCTGCGGCTGGGTCCCGACCCCCGGCCCGAACTGAACCGGTCCCGTCGACCGGCCGGGGACGTGCAGCAGCGTGACGATGTCGCCCTCGTCCCTGTTCGGCGGGACGACCGGCGGGGCGGCCGAGGCGCGCCCGTAGGCCGGCGCCTGGGCGAACGCCGACCGGCCGCGCGCCGCACTCGCCAGGGCGTCCCTGCTGATGCGGCCGCCCGGCAGCGTGCCGCGCTCGTTGACCAGCAGGTCGCGGGCGGCGGCCAGACCCAGGGTGCCGGCCGTGTTCGCGGCCCGTTCGAACAGCGCGGCCACCTCGGGGGCCTGCCGGCCGGCGGAGGCGCCCAGGCCGCGGGCCAGTGAGGCCCAGCCCGCCGCGTCCCGTTCGCGCGGAGAGACCCGCGCCCTGATGGCGTCGGACAGCCCGCGCTCCGACAGCAACGAGACGCCCTCGGAGGTGACGACCACCGTGCCCGGATGCACCGAGCCGTGCGTGACCCCGGCGGAGTGCAGCGCGAGCAGCGTCTGGGCGGTCTCCACCAGGGCGGAGGCCGCCCCGCCCGGATCGACGGGACCGGCCGCGAGCAGGTCGGCCAGCGTCGGGCTGACCGCCTGCGCGGTGAGCAGCCACACCTGCTCGCCCGCCGCGACGACGTCCGCCACCGGGATCAGCCCGCTCAGCCCGGCCAGCACGAGCCGCTGGTCGGTCATGACCGCCTGCACGACGCGGTCGCGGACGCCGGGCAAGCCGACGATCTTCGGGTCGAACAGCAGCGCGCCGGCCCTGCGGCCGTCGGGCGAGATGGCGTCGATCCAGTTGCCGAGTTCGGTCATCCAGGTGTGCTCGGTGAGCCGGAATCCGGCGATACCGTTGTCAGGGTTGTTCATCGCCGTCTGCCCCCCGGGCGCGTCTAGCGCTTCCTTCTGTGACGTCCCGCCATACGGCGCCTCACCGCAAGTGTGACCGGTAGCGCGCCCGTCGTCACCAGGGTGAGCCCGATCAGCGCACCGCCCGCGCCCCCGTCAGTGGATCCGTCAGTGGATCCGCCAGTGGTCCCGTCGGTGGCCCGAGGGGCCTGCACCGTCGGTTCGCGGCGCGGCGGCTCCTGGCCGCCGTCTCCCGTGCCGCCCGTGGAGGTGGGCTCGCTCTGGGTGGGCGAGGCCGTGGTCGGGTCGGGGATCGGGTCCGGCCGCCGGGTCGGGGCCGTGGCGCTCGGCGCGGCCGAGGTGGGCGGCCGCTCGCCGTCGGGACGGTAGACGTCGCCGTTCAGCTCGGGCTCCTCGCTCTCCGTGGCGGTGGGCTTCGCGGTGGTGGGCTTGGGGGTCGGCTTCCTGGTCCTGACCGGCGTCCGCGCGGGCGTGGGGGTCGGCTTCCTGGTGGCCGTGGGCCGTACGACCGGGGGAGCGGCGCTTTCCGTGGCCGTCGGGACGGGCGCGGAGGTGGTCTCCTCCGGAGTGGGCACCGCCTCCTCCTCCGGCTCCTCGGTGGCCTCGTCCGGCGTCTGCTCGACGGCCGGCTCGGGCTCGGACGTGGTCGGCGTGACCTGGGTGGTCTGCGCCTGGAGCACCGGCTCGTCGGATCCGGTGCTGACGAACATCACCACGGCCGCGACGAGCACGCCCGCCGTGGCCGTGGCCAGGGCGATCTTGACCGGCAGCTTGCTCAGGACGCTCGGCGGCTCGTCGAAGTCCGTCTCGGCGAGCGCGGTCTCCGTCTGCGCGGGCTCCTCCAGCGCGGTCGGGAAGAGCAGCACCAGCAGGCCGGCGAGGGCGGCCAGGCGGCGGCGCCCGCGCTCCTCCCAGTCGGGCCCGTACGCCTGCGCCGCGACGGCCTCCAGCTCGGTCAGGAACGCTTCCGCCGACGGCGGCCGCTCCGCCGGGTCCTTGGCCAGGCCGCGCTCGACCAGGTCGCGCAGCTGCCCGGGGATCTCCTCGGTCGGCGGGGCCACGGCCTGGTGCTGGTGGGCCAGGGCGGCGAGGTTGGGGGCGCGGAAGGGGCGGGTGCCGGTCAGGCACTCGAAGAACACGACGGTGGCCGCGTAGACGTCGGTCGCGGGGCCCGCGGGCTTGCCCGCCCACTGCTCGGGCGCCATGTACGGCGGCGTGCCCGCGGCGCTCGCGTGCTCGCCGGTCCTGACCGCGATGCCGAAGTCCACCAGCTTGGTGACGCCGTCGTGCTGGACCATGACGTTCTCGGGCTTGAAGTCGCGGTGCACGACCCCGATGGCGTGCGCCGAGGCGAGACCCTGCAGCGAGCCCTTGAGCACCGTCAGCGCCGCCTCAGGCCCCGTGGGCCCCTCGGAGCGCAGGAGCTCGCGCAGCGACACGCCGTTGATCAGCTCCATGATGATCGCCGCGCCCTGCCCGGCCTCGACGTAGTCGATCAGCCTGGCGTGGTACGCGCTCTGTAACGTCGCCAGCAGCCTGGCCTCGTGGCGGAACCTGGCCACGAACCCGACGTCGGCTCTCAGCTCGTCGCTGAGGTACTTGATCGCCACCTCGGCGCCGTCGTAGTCACGCCTGGCCAGGACCACCCGGCCCGCGGCCCCCGAGCCCAGCTCGCGGACCTCGGTGTAGCCCGGGACCCCCCACGGCCCATCACCGTACATAACGGTTCTCCTCTGGAGTCACTAGGGCCCCCACCCTCATCAAACGGTCCGTAGCTTAACCAGAGGGAGCCGCTTTCCCGCTACCGTTATTCAGACAAGCGGGGAAATGTCACCCAACGGTACCGGGAGACTCGGGCCTCGGTGTGATCTTCGGCGTCGCCCGCGGCGTCTCCTTCGTGGGCTCCTGCGGTTCCTCGCTGGGCGTGTCCCGCGGCTGCTCCACCGGCTTGTCGCTCGGTGGCTCCTTGGGCGGCTCCTCCTCCTGGCACGCCGGGGTGGCGCCACTGCGACCGGCGCTCCCGCCGGCCGCGGCCGGGTCGGTGGCGGCCGTCACCGACCACTTCGAGCCGCAGGGCAGCTTGGCCCGGTAGGCGAACGACCGGCTGTAGGAGGTCGCGCCCGACAGGGTCACCGTGCGCGTGTCGGCCCCCTCGCCGGCCGCGAGCCTGACGGTGAGCCGTACCGGCTGGGTGTTCGCCGTGGTGACCCTGACCTGCGTGGAGACCCCGCCGGCCCGCGCGCCCGCCGCGACGATCGCCACCCGCCGCACCTGCGGCGGGCACGGCACCGAGACCCGCGCCGTGTCGGTCCTGCCGCCCGCGCTCACCCGCACCGACAGCGTCGAGCCGCAGGGACGGGACCTGAACGTGTGGGTGAAGGCCCTGGAATAGGAGGTGCGGCCGGACAGGGTCGCCTCGCGGGTGCCCGCCCCCTCGCCGTCGACCGCGAACCTGGCCTCGACCGGGATCGCGCCGGCGCCGCTCGCGGTGAGCCTGACCCGGGCGGTGGCCGTGCGGCCGGGCGCCTCGGGCAGGCCGAGGGCGACGCTGAGTGCGGTCACTCTGGCCGGGCAGGCCGGCACGGACAGGGAGGCCGTCCTGGTGCCGCCGGGGGCCGCCGGTGAGGTGGCGACGCTCAGCGTGACCGTGCTGCCGCAGGGACGCTCGCCGATCCGCCAGCTCAGCGTGCGGGTGTAGGAGGTGGCGCCGCTGAGGCGCAGGCGCTGGGTCCTGCCGTCCGTGCCGGGCGCCGCCCAGGTGGCGGTGACGGTGACCGCGCCGGCGCCGTTCGTGCGGAACGTGACCGTGCTGCGGGCGACGTCGTTCTCGCCGAGCGTGATGCCGCCCACGCTCACTCCCAGCACCGAGGCGGCCGGCGGCGTGCTCGGCTCCGGCTCGGAAGGCGTGGGCGTGGGCGTGGGGGTGGGGGTCGGTGTGGCGGACGTGGGCGTCACGCTCGGGGTGCCGCTGCCCGTGCCGGTGCTGGTCGGCTGGGTGGCCTGCCCGGTCGGCTCCTGCTCAGGGCGGTCGGCCTCGGGCGGGTCCTGCGGGACGGCCTGCGGCGTGGTCCCCGGCTCGGCGGCGGGATCGACGCCGGGGCCTGAATCCGGGCCGGTATCGGTGCCGGGATCGGACTCCGGTTCGGTGGCCGGCGCGGGATCGGACGTCGTCGGATCGGCGACCGGCGCCGTCTCGACCAGGCTGGGCGGCACCGCGGCCGCCGCTCCGACCGGCCGCTCCGGCGGCGGCTGCCGGTTGACCAGCACGACCACCACCGCCACGGCCGCCGCCGAGGCCACCGCGCCGCCCATGGCCAGCCGCCGCGTGTTCGCGCGCAGCCCGCGGAAGACCGTTCTGGCCAGCGACGTGGCCACCTCGGGCGCGGGTGCGGTCTGCGGGGTCGGTAACAGCAGCGCGAGCAGCGCCACGAGCGCGGCCAGCCGGCGCCTGCCCCGCTCCTCCCAGTCCTCCCCGTACGCCGCCCTGGCCACCGCCTCCAACTCGGCCACGAACGCCGTCGCCCCGCCGGGCCGACGCGCCGGATCCTTGGCCAGCCCGCGCCGCACCAGCTCGCGCACCGGCTCGGGCGCGTCGTGGAAGGGCACGGGGGCGTGCACGTGCTGGTAGCCGAGCACGCTCGGCTCCGTGGAGCGGTAGGGCCGGTGCCCGGTCAGGCACTCGAAGAAGACGGCCGTGGCCGCGTACACGTCGGTGGCCGGCGAGGCAGGCTGTCCCTCCCACAGCTCGGGCGCCATGTAAGGCGGCGTCCCCTCCGGCCGCGCGGTCGTGCCCTGCCTGACCGCGATGCCGAAGTCGACCAGCTTGCTGACCCCGTCGTCGCGGACGATCACGTTCTCCGGCTTGTAGTCCCGGTGGACCAGCCCCATCTCGTGCGCCTTGGCCAGCCCCAGCAGCGAGCCCTTGAGCACGACCAGCGCCGCCTCCGGCTCGGTGGTGCCGTTCTCGCGCAGCAGCGCCCGCAGCGAGACGCCGTTGACCAGCTCCATCACGATGGCCGCGCCGCCGAAGTCCTGGACGTACTCCCACATCGTGGCGATGTTCGGATCGCGCAGCGTGGTCAGCAGCCGCGCCTCCGACTGGAACCTGGCCAGCGCGGCCGGATCACGCCGCAACTCCTCGGACAGGTACTTGATCGCCACCCTGACCCCGGTGTCGTCGTGCACAGCCTGGACGACGCGCCCGCTGGCACCCGCCCCGAGCTGCTTGATCTCCGTGTAACCGGGAGCACTCCACTGCATATCCGCTCTCCCATCAGGAGCCGGCCCACCTGATGAGACGCGTGATCATGGGCTGGGGTTTTCCAGGTGGTTCCGGATTCATGGAACTACTCCCGATGGAGGATGTGAACAGGCGCACCGATACCTTCTGGGAGCACCGAATCCGGCTCGGGTTCGCCCCACGACGTGACCAGCGGCAACACCCCGGCCCATACCGGCAGGTCGTAGTCCTCCTCCTCGTCCACCGGACCGCCCCTGCGCACTTTGACCGAGGCCTCGTCCAGCGGCAGCGCCAGCACCGCCGTGGCGGCCAGCTCCTTGCGGTTCGGCTTGCGCACGTAGTCCCACTGGCCCGGCGCGAGCCGCTCGGCCAGCGCCCGCAGCCCCTCCATCCGCTCGTCCTCGTCCGTCACCAGCCTGGCCCGGCCGTAGACGATCGCCGAGCGGTAGTTGACCGAGTGGTGGAAGATCGAGCGGGCCAGCACGATGCCGTCAAGGTGGGTGACGGTGACGCAGACGTCGGTGCCCTCGCCCGCGCGCAGCGACGAGGCGCCGGTGGAGCCGTGCAGGTAGAGGGTCTCGCCGATGCGGCCGTAGCCGGTCGGCACGACCATGGGATGGCCGTTCACGATCACGCCCAGGTGACAGATGAGGCCGCTGTCGAGCACCTCGTACAGGTCGTCGCGGTCGGTGCTGCCGCGCTCCTTCGAGCGCCCCAGCGTCGTACGGGGAGTGGTGGAGAGCATGATTCGACCGTAACCACGAAGTGGACCTACGCTGTAGGGCCACTATCCAGCCCTTCGCAGAGACCACTTCCATGCGCAACCACGTTGACCTGCCCGTATCGCTGTCGCGCGACGCGGACGAACCGCTCACCGCCCAGCTGGCCGGCTGGCTGCGCCGCGCCATGCTGGACGGCACGCTGGCCGCGGGCGAGCGGCTGCCGTCCACCCGTGGCCTGGCCACCCAGCTCGCGGTCAGCAGGACCGTGGTGACGGAGGCGTACCAGCAGCTCTACGCCGAGGGCTGGCTGGACGGGCGGCACGGCTCGGGCACGTTCGTGGCCGACATCGAGCATGCGGCGCGGCCGCCCGTCCCGCCGGAGCGCGCCGTGCCCGCGCCCGTCCCGCCGCCGGCGCCGGCCGACGTGATCGATCTCACGGCCGGCCGGCCCTGGGTGCGCGACTACGACCGGGCGGCCTGGAAGCGGGCCTGGCGCCGGGCCGCCGACCTGCCGCCCGGCGCGGACCCCGACCCGTACGGCCTGCCCCGCCTGCGCGAACTGCTCGCCGACCACCTCAGACGCGCCAGAGGCATGGCCGTCGGCCCCGAGAACATCCTGGTCACCCGGGGCACCGGCAACGGTCTCGACCTGTGCGCGCTGGCCCTGCTCCATCCCGGTGCGAAGGCCGGCGTGGAGGACCCCGGCTACCACGTGGCGCGCACGGTGTTCGCGATCAGGGGCGCCGAGGTGGTGCCCTGCCCGGTCGACGCCGACGGCGTGATCGTGGACACGCTGCCCTCGGACCTGCGGGTGCTCTACACCACGCCCGCCCACCAGTACCCGCTGGGCGGCCGCCTGCCGATCCCGCGCAGGGAGCGCCTGCTGGCCTGGGCCAGGAGCACGGGCGCGACCATCGTGGAGGACGACTACGACGCCGAGTTCCGCTACGACGTCGCCCCGCTGCCCGCCCTCTACGGCCTCGACCCCGAGCGGGTGGTGCTGCTCGGCTCGCTGTCCAAGATCCTCTCGCCCGACGTGGGCGTGGGCTGGCTGGTCGGGGAGGCCGGGCTGGTCGGCCGGCTCGCGGAGCTGCGCCGCGCGACGGGTGACCGCACCAGCGGGCCCGTCCAGCAGGCGGTGGCGACCCTGCTGGAGCGCGGCGACATCGACCGGCACCTGCGCAGGATGCGGCTGGAGTACGCGCGCCGCCGCGCCGCCGTCGTCGAGCTCCTCGGCCCGGTCTGCCGGCTGCGCGGCGACACGGCCGGGCTGCACGTCCTGGCCGAGCTGCCCGCCTCCGTGGTGCCCGCCGTCGTCGCGCGGGCCGCGGAGCTCGGCGTGCTGCTCGACTCCGCCGAGCGCCACCACCACGCCGGCACGCGCCTGCACGGCCTGGTCATCGGGTACGGCTCCGCCTCGCTCCCCGACGTCAGGCGGGGCTGCAGGATCCTGGCCGCCCTCATCCGTGCGGGCCGGCCGTAGGCGGCTCCAGCCGGCGCAGGACGGGCAGCGAGCGGGCGGTGTACATCGGGTCCACGGGCAGCACGTGCCTGGCCCACCAGCGCGCGGGAGCGGGATCGGGGGAGGGGTCGGTGAAGGCGGGGGCGTAGTCGTCGTACGGCGGGTCGTACAGGTAGCCCGTCGAGACCCCGTGCCGCTCCAGCTCGGCGATGGCCGCGTCCCTGTCGCGTACGAGGAGCGGCACCCGGAACAGCGGCCGGCTCAGGTCGTCGAGCACGGCCGGGGCGACGGTGGGCAGCTCGGCCAGGCGCTGCACGCCCGCCAGCCGGCGCGCCCGGTCGCGGGGCACCTTGGCCGCCCGCCGCCCCTGGTACCAGCGGGCCACCCGGCCCCGGCGGGCCCGGTAGCGGTGCAGGTCGGCGTGGACCCAGGGGTCGAAGGGCGGCAGCGAGGGGATCTGCTTGAGCGCCAGTTCGAGCTCGGGCGCGGCCAGGGCGATGCGGAAGCCCTCACGCGGCTCCTGCAGGCCGAGGCGGCGCATGAGCTTGAGCGCGGGACGCACCAGGTCGAGCTTGAGCGCCCCCTGGCGGGCCATGGAGGTGGCCACGCTGAGCAGGTCGGCGCGCAGGGAGCCGCGGGTCAGCAGCTCGTCACGGGCGCGGGTCAGCGCGTCGAGATCGGCCTTGCTCTCGACGGCCAGCACGCCGCCCGAGCCGGCGCCGGGGTGCTTGGACAGGCTGAACACCCCGGCCTGGCCGAAGGTGCCGAGGGGCCGTCCGCCGAGGTCGGTCTCCATCGCGTGCGCGACGTCCTCGATCAGGATCTTCCCGGCGAAGGCGGGGGCGTCGTCGGGCAGGCCGTACAGGTTGGTCGTCAGCACGGCGTCGACCGCGCCGAGATCCACCCGGGCGACGTCGATGTTGCCGTCGCGGGGCGACAGCGGCGCGATCACCGGGCGCAGCCCGGCCGCGAGCACCAGGAAGAGGATCTCGTCCGCGGAGATGGGGGACATCAGCAGCCGCTGACCGGGCCGGCACCAGTGGCGTAGTGCCAGGTAGAGGCCGAGCCGGTTGGACGGAAGCGACAGACAGTGACGGCCTGTGCGCTCTGCGATGCGTTTCACCCTTGTAGGACAGTACGCAGTCTTCCGTACGTTTTCAATGCCTTGTCCGCAGTTTTGAGCAGCAGCGGATTGGCCATGACCGTAGCGCGGGTCTTGCGCGCCGGCACCCGCATCAGCCAGTGCAGCCCGGCCGCCGCGCCGACCCTGGCCACACGCCCTTCGGCCACCTCCAGCTCGCCGTTCTTGAGCTTGTCCTTGTACTCCTTCTGGCCCCGGCCCATGTCGATGACCTCGATGCCGGACTCGGCGGCCCGCTCGGCCATGGCCAGGTGGTGGATGAGGCCGGGGGAGTATTTGGAGTATCGGGGGTCGTAGGCGGGGAACCAGCCCGCCAGCGTGGTGCGCGTGCGGACGCCGAAGTGGCCGGCCACCGGCCGCTCGTCCACGTAGATCATGTCCAGCACCCCGGCGAAGCTCTCGGTCTGCGTGGCCAGCAGCCGCTCGACCAGCTCCACGATCCACTGGTGGGCGAACCTGTCGGTGCGGCCGGTGCGCCGATACTGGTCGGTCTTCCAGCCCAGCAGGGTGCGCAGGGGCGCCAGGTCGGTGGTCGCGTAGTCGTGGCGGATCGGCCCGGCCTCGCGCTGGAGCTTGCGCGACTTGGCCAGGGTGGACTTGTAGGTCTTGCCGGAGTGCGCACGCAGGAACTCCGTGTAACGTTCCCAGCCGTCGCGCAGGTCGATGATCGGCGAGGGATGCCGTTCGTGGTGCTCGCCCATCAGCGGCTGACCGGCCACCAGGTGGTCGAACTCGTAGACCGACAGCCCGCAGCCCTTGATCAGCCGGACCGGGTCGATGTGCACGTCCTTCGCGTGCACCAGCCCCTGCGCGTCGGTGAGCCCGGAGGCGACCGGCTTGCCGATGCCGAGGGGATGTCGCTCGAACGGGAAGAATCCCACGATCTCCTGGCCGTCGTGAATGACGGCGACTCTCACGTCATCGCGAAGTTCGCCCACCGTGAGCGTGAACTCGGGGGAGAGGAAGGGATTGTCGAAGGCGGCGTGCGCTTCCTGAAGGGCGCGCCATCGGGTCACTTCCGTCGGGCCCAGTTCGCGAGGCAGGGCAAGGGTGATGCGCATGGGCTCCTACTGTCGGCATGCACTCTCTGTCCGGCATGGGCCAGGGGTGTTCTCCTGCCAGATTAAAGGATCTCGCGCCATGGCATAGCCGCAGGTCCGGAACGTTACACAACTCCCAGGTGGTGTTCAGGACCGAGTGACGTTCTAATGTGTGTTCATGACCGTACCTGGCATCGACCACCCCCGATTGGTCGAGTGGATGGGCCGTAATGTGCCCGACGCCGGCGAACCGCAGTCCGTCGCGCTGATCTCGGGCGGCAGGTCCAACCTGACCTACGTGGTCGAGGCCCGGGAGCGCCGTCTCGTGCTGCGCCGGCCGCCCCTCGGTCACGTGCTGCCCACCGCCCACGACATGCGACGCGAGTGGCGGGTCATCTCGGCGCTCGCGCCGACGCCGGTGCCCGTTCCCGAGCCGGTCGCGTTCTGCGCCGACGAGGACGTGATCGGGGCCCCGTTCTATCTCATGGGGTACGTGGAGGGCGTCGCCGTACGCGAGAGCGAGCAGCTCGGCGACCCCACGCCCGAGCAGACCCGCCGGCTGTCCGAGCGGCTGGCCGAGGTGCTGGCCGCCATCCACGCCGTCGACTACCGCGAGGTGGGCCTCGGTGATTTCGGACGGCCGGAAGGCTACCTGGCGCGCCAGCTCGACCGCTGGTGCCAGCAGTGGGAGCGGTCGAAGACGGCCGATCCGCCCGAGTACCACCGGCTGGTGGAGCGCCTGCGCGCGCGGCTGCCCGCCGAGGCCGCCGGCACGCTGGTGCACGGTGACTACCGGCTGGACAACACGCTGCTGCGGCTCGGCGACCTGGAGATCACGGCCGTGGTCGACTGGGAGATGTCCACGCTCGGCGACCCGCTGGCCGACCTGGGGCTCACCCTGACCTACTGGCACGACCGCGGCGACGACGAACGGGCCCGCATCCCGGTGGCCGGAGACGTGACCGTGGCGCCGGGCTTCCTGAGCGCCGCCGAGTTCGCCGGCCACTACACGAAGGTCTCCGGGCGCGAGATCTCCGACCTCGGCTTCTACGTGGCCTTCGGCAACTTCAAGCTGGCCGTCATCGTGGAGGGTATCCACGCCCGCTTCAAGCAGGGTAAGACCGTGGGAGAGGGATTCGACCGCATCGGATCCGCCGTGCCCACCCTGATCTCCCGCGCGCACCGCATGCTCGACCAGCACTGAACGCCTCGACCACGGGTTCCGACCCCCGCAAGGAGCGCCCATGAGCACAGTTGCACTGATCACCGGAGCGGCGAGCGGCATCGGGGCCGCCGTGGCCCGGCGTCTGTCGGGCGGAGGCGTCAGGTGCGTCCTCGTCGACCGCGACGGCGAGGGCGTCGAGCGGCTGGCCAAAGAGGTGGACGGCGCCTGGCTGGCGGCCGACGTCAGCACCGAGGAGGCCTCGTTGGAGGCCGTCGCCCTGGCCGAGCGGCGCTACGGGCGGCTCGACCTGATGCATCTCAACGCCGGCGTCAGCGGCGGGGTCGACCTGGCCGACTTCGACCTCGAACGCTACCGCCAGGTCGTCGGCGTCAACGTCGACGGCGTGGTCTTCGGCGTGCGGGCCGGCGTCCCGCTGCTCACCCGCTCCGGCGGCGGCGCGATCGTGGTCACCGCGTCGCTGGCCGGGCTCGTCGGCTTCTCCGGCGACCCGATCTACACCATGACCAAGCACGCCGTCGTGGGCCTGGTCAGGGCGCTGGCCGAGCCGCTGGCCGGCAAGAAGATCCGCATCGGCGCGGTGTGCCCCGGCTTCACCGACACGCCGCTGGTGGCCGGATCGCGGGAGATGTTCGTCAACGCCGGCTTCCCCCTGCTCACCGCCGAGGACGTGGCCGCGGCCGTCGAGACCGCCTTCTACGCCGAGACTCCGGGGACGCTCCTCGTCGTTCAGCCGGGCCGCCAGCCGGTGCCGTACCGCTACGCCGGCGTGCCGGGGCCGGCGGGCGGGCAGCGACCGCCACGCACGGATTGACGGCGAGCGGGCCGCGACCGCCGTGTGCGGATTGACGCCGAGCGGGCAGTGACGGCCGCGCGCGGATTGACGGCAAGTGGCTTGCAAGCGGGACGATTACCGTAATAGGGGCTGGGCTGCTGCCCGGCCCCTTCTACCTTTGCGAATCTTGTAGGTTCGTGATCCTCCCTAACGTCTCGCGAGGATGAGGAGCGTTCAGTGATACCGACCGACGGCCGGCACGCGCGCCGACGATCGCCGTGGCCGATCGCCCTTGGAGCCGGCATTCTCGCGGTCGTCCTGGTGGCGGGCATCATGGTCTACGCGGCCCTGCGCACCAAGGCCCGCGGCGAGTTCAGAGGCAGCGAGGTGGCCACCAACATGCCCACCGAGCCTGCTCCCCAGCTGGAGCAGCCGCCCGCGCTGACCAACTGGCCGCGCTGGGGCATCACCCACACGCAGTACAGCGCCGACAACGAGCCGCAGCAGGTCGCGGAGGAGGCCAGAGGCGTGCTGGGCCGGGTCCCGATGCTGCAGAACCAGCACATCATGGGCTGGGGCGTCGGCAACCCCGAGCCGAGCCCCGGGCAGTTCAACTTCCGTGACCTCGACCGGCGGCTGACGTTCATGTCGTCCTCCAGGGGCGTGCCGATCATCACGCTCTGCTGCGCGCCCGACTGGATGAAGGGCGGGCAGGCCGGGCGTACGGACTGGAACAAGAACCACACGGTCGCCCCCAAACGGGAGCACTTCGACGACTTCGCCAAGCTCGCCACGCGGGTGGCCAAGCAGTATCCGACGGTCAAGCACTACCTGGTGTGGAACGAGTTCAAGGGCTTCTGGGACACGACCACCAACCGGTGGGACGCTCAGGGCTACACCGAGATGTACAACAAGGTCTACACGGCGCTGAAGAAGGTCGACAAGGACATCAAGGTCGGCGGCCCCTACATCCCGATCGAGAGCAACGCCCGCGGCGGGCAGTCGGAGCTGCGCGGGCCCTGGGGCACGGTCGACCAGCGGGCGCTCGAAGCCATCAAGTACTGGATCGAGCACAAGAAGGGCGCCGACTTCATCGTCGTCGACGGGGCGTCGATGACGAACGACAAGGGCAACGTGCCCGACGACTTCGCCGCCCAGGCCAAGTTCGGCGCCATCACCACCTGGCTGCGCGAGAAGAGCGACGACCTGCCGGTGTGGTGGGCCGAATGGTACGTCGAGCCGGAGAACTCCCAGTGGAGCGAGGAGAAGCGCACGGCCGTGCAGGCGAGCGCGCTGATGGAGTTCGCCAAGAGCGGGGTCACCACGGCCCTGTACTGGAACCCCCAGCTCAAGGGGCAGGGCGAGTGCGCCGGCTGCCTCTGGGGGCCCAAGGTGGGCGGTGAGCTGCCGATGGCCGGGCTGCTCAGCGGCTTCACCAAGTGGTTCCCCTCCGGGGTGCGGGTGCAGGAGGTGGAGTCGTCCAGCCCGAAGGTGAAGGCCATCGCGCAGGAGCGGCAGACCGTGATGGTGAACACCTCGGGTGAGGACGTCACGGCGACCGTGGACGGGCGTCAGGTCACGCTGGCGCCGTACGAGATCAAGTGGTCGGGACGCGGCGGCGCCTGACCCGGCGCGTCCCGGACGGAGGCGGGCCCGGCGAGGCCCGCCCGGCCCGCTCAGCCCGGCCCGCTCAGCCCGGCCCGCTCAGCCCGGCCCCTCAGACCGGCCCGCTCAGCCCGGTCAGCTCAGTGCGGCCCCGTCGGCGGCGTCCGCTCGGCTCAGGCCGAAGTGCGGCAGGCAGGGCTCCAGGCCGTGCACGTCCACCGGCACCGGGCTGGTGAAGTCGTCCCGTTCGAGCCGGAGCCGCTGCTCGACGGCCCGCCGCCCGCGGACCTCGTGCACCGACACCCCGTCCGGCCGGTAGCCCAGCCTGCGTGAGACGCCCAGCGAGGCCGGGTTGTCGACGAACGCGCCGCTGCCCGCCGTCAGCGCGCCCAGGCCCGCGAAGGCCAGGTGCAGGACGGCGGCGCGCATCTCCGTGCCGAGCCCCTTGCCCTGGTAGGCCTGGCCCAGCCAGGAGCCCGTGCTCACGTGACGGGTGACCGCGAACGTGCGCGCCTGGAGGTCCTGGACCCCGATCACCCGCCCGTCGTGCACGACGACGAAGTTGCAGTACCAGTCGTCCGGCTGCCACCGGGACATGACGCCGAGGTGGTAGCGGATCAGGCTTCCCGGCAGCTCGTCGCGGGGCGCCTGCGTCCACGGGACGAAGAACGGCATCCGCTCAGGGTCGTGGATGCCCTCCAGGGCGCGATCGGCCAGCTCGTCGAGGTCGTCGAGGGTGGGCAGCCGCAGCTCCAGGCGGGGTGTGGTCAGGCGCAGGCCGAAAAGGGGTAGATGGCGCATGCCGCTCCATTGTTCCTGCTCACGCCGCCGCGGTCATGCCATTTTCGCCGGGGCCGCGTGCCGACCACCTCTCGTGCGGCTTCTTCCGGGGCCTGCGCCGTCCGTACGGCCGCCCGTCCCATCGGTGGGGCTGCGCCAGTACGTCAGGTAGCGCAACCACCACTCCACCGGCCCGTACCGGTGCCTCCTCAGCCACCACCGGCTGTAGCCGACCTGGAGGGCGAAGATCCCGAGCGCGATCAGCACCTCCGCCGGCGGGCTGACCCGCTCGATCAGCGCCAGCCCGTACCCGGTGAAGATGAGCGAGCAGATCAGCGACTGCGCCAGATAGTTGGACAGTGCCATCCGGCCCGGTGCCGCCAGCGCCCGCCCGGCCCGCGGCAGGTACGGCAGCAGCCGCAGGAACGTCGCCGCGTACGCCGCCGCCAGCAGCGGAGCCGTGACCAGATCCACCGCCTCGCCCCAGAACCGGTGCTCAGCGCCGTTCCAGGCCGACGACGTGTAGTACAGCGCGCCGGCCAGCCCGACCGTGAACCCCGCCCACTGCAGCCGGCGCAGCGTCTCCGTGTAGGCCCGCACGTCGCGCAGCGCGCCCAGCTTGCCCACCGCCAGCCCGATCAGGCACGCGGCCAGCACCGCCGGCCCCTGGAAGAGCACGCGGGCCACGATGATCAGCGACAGCTTCCTGAGGTGCTCGGAGACGATGTCCCAGAAGGCCCCGCCGAGGGCCGAGTCGGACGCGGCGGCCTGCGCGGACCCGTCCGCGACCCGGCCCGACAGGTCCATCCCGCTCGTGGCCAGCACTGCCAGCAGCGCGAAGCCGAGCGCCAGCAGCACCGTCAGCGCGACCGCGAGCAGCACCGCCGTCCTCGGCCTGACCGCGCGGAAGAGGAGCAGGGCCAGGCCCACGGCCGCGTACGTGGTCAGGATGTCCCCGGGGAACAGCAGCACGGCGTGGGCCAGCCCGAGCAGCCCGAGCCCCGCCAGCCGGCGCAGGAACATCGGCGCGAACGGCAGGCCCCGGCGCGCGGCCGAGCCGACCTGCAACGTGAAGCTGTAGCCGAACAGGAAGGAGAACAGCAGATAGAACTTGTTCTCGAAGAACAGCGTCACGACCCACCGCACGCCCCAGTCGAGGGACGAGCCGAACGCGGGCTCCGCCATCCCGGCCATCCGGTAGCCGGAGGCCAGGAAGGCGATGTTCACGACGAGGATGCCGAACAGCGCGAAACCCCGTAGGGCATCGACGGAGGCGATCCTCGCTGCCGCGAGGGGTGCGTCCGGCCTGGCGGGAGATGTCCCCTGTGTCCTCATCGGAGGACATCATCCCGCAGAACCTGAGTGTTTCCTGTGAATTCAGTTATTTTGCGCGATGTAGATGAACCGCTCGACGATCACCGCCAGGGCGATCGCGAACGCCGGCACCGCCAGGAAGAGCAGGCGTTTGCGCGCCCTCGGCGCCCGGGTCGGGCCGTTCAGCCGGATGATCTCGTAGCCGAACAGGGTGACCCAGGTCACGGCCAGCGCGCCGATGCCCACCGGCGTCCACGGCGTCGTCGGGTCGCCGCGTCCCTTGTAGGGGTTCGGCTCGGGGATCTCGGTGCCCCTGACGAACTTCTTCCAGGTGTAGAGCGCCGCGTCGTCGTTCGAGAGCACCTTCTTCAGGTCGGGCGACTTGTCCAGCGCCGCCCGGAACCGCTCGCCCCAGTCGGCGGGGAAGCCCTCGTTGAGCTGCAGATAGCTCACCTGGCCGCGGCTCACCATCAGGTACGAGTTGCGCGGCTGCGTCTTGAGCTTCTCGATGGCCTTGTCGACCCGCGTGGGGTCCTTGAACACCAGCGCCTGCTCGGCGAAGTTGACCCGCTCCACGTCCCGCTCACCCCACGGCAGCGTCGGCGTGACCTCGGGGCCCTCCTTCGGCACCAGGTAGAGCACCTTGGCACTGGGGCTGTCGTGGTCGTAGACGTAGTGCAGGGCGGCCACCTCGCCGGTGGTGACCCGCTCGAACTTCTCGTTGCCGTACCGGGCCAGGAAGAACGCCATCGCGAACATGATCGCGAAGCACGCGGCCAGCACCAGCGAGATCTTCTTGGTCAGCTCGGGGTTGAAGCGCACGTTCCGCTTGCGCAGCGGCACCGTCTCCTCGCGCACGTCCGCGCTGTCGGCCGGCAGGTTCGGGAAGAACGCGTACGCGGCCAGCAGGCACGCGCCGGGCAGCGCGAACATGTAGATCCGCAGCCCGATCTCGCCGCCGTAGCTCTGCAGGCCGAGCGCCAGCACCGGCACGCACAGCAGGATCAGCGCCGAGCGGTCGAACACCCCGCGCCGCAGCCGCCGGAACAGCCCGGCCGCCGCGCAGCCGAGGATCACCGCGAGGATGCCCAGCCGCGCCTGCAGCACCATCGCGTGCGCGGGGTCGGTGCCCTCGATCCGGTCGCCGGTGTTGCTGCGCAGGTTGGCCAGGATGTTGCCCAGGCCGCCGAAGATCGTGTCGATCTGGCTGGCCCAGAAGCCCACCGTCATGTAGCTGATCCAGGCCAGCACCATCAGTCCGAGGAAGAACGGCAGCGCCCAGGTCAGCGTGGTCCGCCTGAAGATCAGGAACGCCGTCAGCACGCCGAGCATCATGAACGGCGTGATCTGGTGCGAGGCCACCGACGCCACGAACAGCGCCACCAGCATCATCAGCATGAGCAGCTTGTCGGCCCTGAACGTGCCGGTGTTGGCCAGCTCGCCCGGCGTCATCGCGTCCAGCTTGCCGATCCACTTGCGCAGGCCCTTCGGCGGGATCGGCTTGGTCCGCGGCTCCACCCGCCCGAACCAGCGCAACAGGATCGCCACGAACGCCAGATAGAGGGCGAAGGTGAAGCCCTGCGGCGAGAAGTAGTCCTGGCCGATCCACTGCACCAGCACGAACAGCAGCGCCGCGAACCACCTGGCCCGCGTGGTGGCCACCACCTGGCGCAGGATCAGCACGAACGGGAGCAGGTAGAGCAGGTTCGACAGGAGCGGCGTCCACTGCAGGATCGTCGTCATGTCGCTGATGCCGGCGGCCTTCGTCACGAACGCGAACAACGCGAAGAAGCCCGGCCAGCCCATGCGGGCGTCGATGTTGATCGCCGTCTCGCCGGTCCTGCCGATGAACTCCACGAAACCGGCGTGGATGTAGGCCGTCGGGAAGCGCGGCTCCTCCGCCACCAGGGCGCCCGCGCCGTGCAGCGCGAACGTGATGGCGGCGATCTGGAACAGCAGCAGGAACTTGCGGTCCGTGCTCTGGGAGACCGTGACGAAGAACGACACGAGCATGATCAGGATGGCGATGAACGCCGAGGTCGGCAGCGCCGAGATCAGCCCCAGGCCGTCGATGTCGGCCGGGTCGACGCCGCGCAGGGGGCCCGGGGGCACCTTGAGCGCGAGCACGTACATGACCAGGCCCTCAAGGGTCAGCAGCACGGGCAGCCACTTGGGCGCGCTCGCGACGAGCGCCCCGGCCCTGGCCCGCAGCGTCCTCGGCTTCGCGGCCTGCTGCGGCTTGCCCTGAGGCTGCCCCGGCGGCTGCCCCGGCGCCGGTCCGGCCTGCGCCGGCGGCCCCTGCGGACTCTGCGCCGGCGCGCCTGCGCCGGGCGGCGGCGCGGTGGCCGGCCGCACCAGATCCTTGAGACTGTGCGCCGTCCCGCCCCCCGTACCGCCGGGCGCGGCTCCGGTCGCGCCTCCCGGTGCGGGGCCGGTCGCCGCGCCACCCGGGGCCGCCCCGGTCGCGGGTCCTCCGGACGGATGCGCTCCCGCGACGGCTCGTCCCGCACCAGGCCCAGCCTGAACGGGCGGCGCTCCGGCAGACCCCGCCTTGGCCGGACCGCCGGTGGCCGGCGCGTCCCCGGCCGGGCCGCCGGTGGACGTCGTGCCTGGGGCCGGGCTGCCGGCGACTCGAGTGCCGGGGGCGTCGGTGGACGGCGCACCGGGAGCCGGGCCGCCCTTGGCCGGGCCGCCCTTGGCCGGGGTGCCGGTGGTCGGGGTGCCGGTGGTCGGGGTGCCGGTGGGCTGGACCTTCATCGGCTGGGTTCCGGCTACCGGGCTGGCCGTGCCCGGTCGTGCCTGCGCCGGAGTCGCGCTCTTCGGGGGCGCGCCGGCGGGGGAGCCCGTCGCCGCGGATGCGGCGGTCGTCGAAGGCGTGCCGGTCGAGCCCTTGGCGGGCGTCCCGGGCTTGGCGGGCGTCCCGGGCTTGGCGGGGGTCCCGGGCTTCGCGGGCGTTCCGGGCTTGGCGCCGGTGTCACCGGGCGGGCGCGGGGCTTCGGGTTTCGGGCCGGTGGCGGGACGGGAACCGCCGGTCCGCTCGGCGTCACCGGCCGGCTGAGGACCGGTCGACTGAGGGCTGGACGGTTTGGGGCCGGCCGACTGAGGGGCGGACGGCTCGGGGCCGGTCGGCCGAGGGGTGCTGGGCGGCTGTGAAGGCGCGCCTGGCTTCGTCGCAGTGGTCGCCTGTGCCCCACTGGCCCCTGGCTTCCCTCCGGCCGTCTGCGGCCCGCTGGGCGGCTGGGAGCGCGGCCCGGGCCGGGTGGGGACCGCCGCGTCGTCGCCGGCCCGCCCCGTAGGCGGATGACCGATGTGCAGCGACGGCAGCCGGATCGCCGTGGTCTGGTCGGCGCTCGCCGCGGAACCGTCGTCGCCGGAACTGCCGGAACTGCCGGAAGAGACGGCGGGGTTCGTGGGGGAGTCAGCGTCCCGTGAAGAGTCGGCGGTGCTCTTGGGGGAGTCGTCAGCCGCGCCGGAACCCTCGCCCGCCGGCGGAGAGTCGAACGTCAGCTTCGGGATGACTCCCGTAGCTTCCGGATCGAAGGGCACGTCTGACTCCTCCTTGTCCGCGCGCACGTCCTCACGTACGTCGTCCCCGCGCACGTCCGAGGAGCCGGTGCCCCCCGTTGTCATGCCATCGCCGTCCCGTTGCCTCACGTTGACCATCATGCGGCCCCGGACGACCCCTGGGTGACAGTCGGCCTACCGCTTTCGCCATATTTGAGAACTCTGCGAAGATTTCCGAAGATCAAAAGTGCGACGAGCACCTCGCTGAGAAGCAATCCGTACCCCACCGCGTTCACCCCGAAGTACGGGAAGAGCGCCAGGGTGGACACCAGCACGGCCACCGCCAGCCCGATCTGGACCGCCGCGAGCGTCCGCGCCTTGCTCTGCGCCCGCAGCGCGCTCAGATAGACCTCGATCAGCACCCGCGGCAGCACGGCCAGCGCCATCAGCCGCAGCAGCGTCGTGCCCTCCTCGGCGAACTCCGAGCCGAAGATGCGCAGGATCAGCGGCGCCCCGAGGATCGCCACCGCGATGATCGGAGTGACGATCATGAACGCCCGCCGCAACGCCCGCCGGCAGTTGTCGGCCAGTTTGGCGCGATCCAAAGAACCCTCGACGGTCAGCGACACCGCCATGTTCATGGCCAGCAGCTCGATCATGCTGGCCAGCGTGTGCGCCATCGAGAAGCGCCCGAACGTGGCCTCGCCCACCTGCGTGGCGACCACCACGGGCACCAGGTAGACGATCGCCAGGATCGACAGCGTGCCGGGGAAGTCGCCCGCCAGGAACCGGCCGACCTCCCGCAGCCGGGGCGGCTCGTGGACGGGGGCGGCCTGCTTGAGGTGCCGGGGCACCACGACGCCGAAGATCAGCCAGTTGACCGGGATCAGCGCGAGCGCGGTCGGGATCACCCACGAGACGAAGACGCCGCCCGAGGGCAGCGCGCCCGCCAGGGCGACCAGCAGCCCCATCTTGACCAGGCCGAAGATCAGGTTGTTCATGGGCACGAACGTGGCCCGGCGCAACCCGGTCAGCACCACGTCCTGCAGCGTGAACACGGCCCACACCACGACGGAGGCCAGGAAGAACAGGCCGGGCCCGAACCCGCCGAGCACCTGGTAGGTCTGCCCCCACAGCGGCAGCGTCAGCAGGAAACCGAGCGCCGCGACCCCGCCCGTGGCGGCGGCCAGGCCGTACCCGCGCAGGATGAGCTCGGGCGTGCGGCGGCCCGCCACCGGCAGGAAGCGGGCCAGCGCGCCGACGAACCCCAGCGCGGTCAGCGACGCGAACAGCCGCATCGCCGTGATCACCGCCTGGCCGCGGCCGAACTCCTCGGGCGTGTAGAAGTGGGCGGCCAGCAGCCAGTAGCCCATGCCCAGCACACCGGTGACGACGGTGTTGGCCATGAGCGCGTAGCCCTGGCGGAACAGCGGGTTACGCAGGTCGGTGCGGACCTTCGCCCAGACGCTAGACATTTCCGCGCACCCGCTGCAGCCCGTACCTCGTCCTGCGCACGACCGCGTACCCCTTGGTGAGGATGCGCTCGCGCAGGTAGATGAGGGGTACGGCGTTGCCTTCGACGGCGCGCTTGAACATGTTGATGGTCGTGCCCTTGCCGACCGTCAACCGGGGGATGGCGAGCATGTCGTGCCGGTCCGCGGCGATCGTGTTGCTCACGGCGCAGGCGGCGAAGTAGCCGGCCTTGCGCACCTCGCGGCGGACGCGGGCGCTCGAATAGCCGTAGGGGTAGGCCATGGTGGCGACCGGCGCGCCGATCTTCTCCTCCAGCAGGCCCTTGTTCTTGCGCAGCTCCTGCCGCAGGTCCTCCATGCGGAGCTGGTCGAGCTGCGGATGGCTGTGGCTGTGGCCGCCGATCTCGATGCCGGTCTGGGCGGCCTCGCGGGCCTGGCCCCAGGACAGCATGTCGTCCAGCGCCCTGCCCGCGGCGTCCTGGCCCGCGTCGGACACCCAGCCGCTGGTCAGGAAGACCGTGGCGGGGAAGTTGTAGCGTTCGAGCAGGGGCAGCGCGTGGCTGTGGAAGTCGGCGTAGCCGTCGTCGAACGTCACCACGATCGGCTTGTCCGGCACCGAGCGGCCGTTGTTCTTGTTGAGTGAGGCCACCAGGTCGCCCAGCGTGAGCGGGGTGAAGCCGCTCTCGGACAGGTAGGCGAGCTGCTCGGCCAGGTCGGAGGGCCGGACCGCGTGCGGCCTGGTCTCGTCGTTGGGCGCGTCGGTGACCGAGTGGTACATCAGGATCGGTACGCGGATCATGATCGTGCCGCCTTCAGCCGTACGGAACCGACGACGTAACCCCAGGTCGTCCAGGCCAGCCCGATCACGATCGCGGCGGCCCGGCCGAGACCGCCGACGTCACCGCGCAGCGCCTCGCCGAGCCCGCGCAGCGCGCCGAGCGGCAGCGTCTTCATCGCGTGCGCCCGCTCGCTGGACAGCCCGTCCTGGGTGCCCACCTCGCGCGTCACCAGGGCCTTCGACAGCCCCTCCGCGTAACACCTGGACCTGAAGTAGGCGAACCGCTCGCGCACCTTGGACACCTTGTGCCCGATCACCGCGCGCGGCTCGAACAGCATCACCGAGCCCGGCCTGCGCTGGCTCAGCCTGATGCAGAACTCGGTCTCCTCGCAGCCCAGCGGGCGCGACTTGCGGCCCTGCACGCTGCGCCCGATGCCGCTGTGGAACCCGCCCACCTCGGACACGGCGTCGCGCAGGAAGGCGGCGTTGCCGCCCATGACGTTGCGGATCGGCGCCCTGACCGCGGGCATGCCGCGGTAGGTGCAGCCGACCGTCCAGTCGAACTCGTACGGGAACCAGCGCGGCCGCCGGCCCGACGCCCACAAGGGGTCGGTCCGGCCGCCGACGCCCACCACGCCGGGTTCCTGGAAGCCCTCCTCCAAAGCCTCCAGCCACCCGGCGTCGGCGACCGCGTCGTCGTCGAGGAAGGCCACGATCTCACCGTCGGCCGTGGCCACACCGGTGTTCTTGCCTCCTGACAACCCCTGCTCGTGCGTGTTCTCCACCACGATGGCCTGCGGGTACTCGCGCTTCAGCTTGAGGTGCAGGTCCGGGTTGTGGTCGACCACCAGGATCAGCTCGTGTGCCGGGCGTGTCTGGTTCTCGACCGACTCGACTGCCTGCCTGATGTCCTCCCACCGCTCGTCGGTGTAGACGCAGATGACAACAGACGTGTTCACAACGGTCCTCTTTTTTATGCGACGCCTCGGTCAGCGGCGGGAGTGGCGGCGGGCTCAGGCTGAGGGGGAGCGGGCTGGCGACGCCACTCCTTCAGGATGGTCTTGAGCACGCGGAAGCCATCTCGTACGACGTGAAGGTTGCTCTCGCCGTGGATGCGGTTGCGCTCGTGACTCGGCACCTCGTGCACCTTCAACCCGGCCTTGGCTGCCCGCACGTTCATCAGCGTCTCCACCTCGAAGCCGTCGCAGTCGAGGTCGAGCGTGTCAAGGTGGCGGGCCCAGAAGGCGTTGTAGCCGTAGCACAGGTCGGTGTACTGGGTGCGGTACATCACGTTGACGATGCCGGTGAGCACCTTGTTGCCGAGCCGCCGGTTGATCGTCAGGTCGTCGCTGCCGCCTCCGGCGGCGTAGCGCGAGCCCTTGACGAAGTCGGCGCCGGTCACGAGTGCCCCGACGAAGTTGATGATCTCGCGGCCGTCGGTGGAGCCGTCGGCGTCGATCATCACGATGATGTCGCTGGTGCACGCGGCGAAGCCGGCGGACAGGGCGTCGCCCTTGCCCTTTCCGGTCTGCGTCACGACTTTCACGTTGGGCCGCAGCCGTCTGGCCACGGCCACCGTGTCGTCGACGGAGTTGCCGTCGACGAGCACGATCTCGTCCACCCACTGCGGGATGGTGGCGAACACGTGCGGCAGGTTCTCGGCCTCGTTCATCGCCGGGACGACGACGCTGACCGTCGGGGAGATGGCCAGGTGCGGCGTCACGGGCGTGAAGCTCGAAGGCGGCGGCATCGAGCGGAGGGGCGAGGAGTGAACCTTGCCGTTGTGCTTGGTGATCTCGGGACTCATGGCGAGGGAAATCCTTCCGGGGCCCTTCGGTGCGGACCGGACGGTGTCATCCCCGGGTGCTGCGGGAATGGCGAAGCCGGCGAACGATGCATCGAAGGGTCCTGTGCGTGTGAGGGTGTGCTGTGCCGGGGGTATTCGGGGGCGGAACGCGGGCGCTCCGTCGGTTCTGGGTTACGTGTTGGGTGACTCCTGTTGCTGCATGGAACTGCGCACCCGACCGAAACCCTTGAGTACACGGTCGGCTGCTCTATAGAGAGACGGCCGATCCATGACAATTGTTCGGGCTTTGTTGAAAGGAGTTCGGCCCATCCAGTGAACCGTCGCCGCCGGGGACGGTCTCGAGATGCGGCCCTCGGCGACGTAGAGGACGCCGCTCTTGAGCCAGTCCTTGTACTCCTTGCCGCCCTTGCCCATGTCGACCATGTGCAGACCGGCGTTCGCGGCGGCCTCGGCCATCTGGAGATGGTGGACGATGCCCGGCGAATAGCGGCCGAACTCGGTGTCGTAGGCGGGGAACCACCCTACAAGCGTGGTCGCCGTACGGAGGCCGAAATGCCCGGCCACCGGGACGTCCCCGGCATACAGCATGGTCAGGACGCCCGCGAAGTCCGATGAGTTCTCGGCATGCATCATGTCGGTCAGTTCGACGATCCACGGCTGGGCGAACCGGTCGACCCGGCCGGTCCTGCGGTACTGGTCGGACTTCCAGTTGAGCAACGTCCGCAGCACCTCGGGATCGGCCGAGGACCACTCGAAGCGCAGCCCGCCCTGCTCCCTGCCGAACTTCCGCTCCTTGTAGCGGACGGTCTTGAGGTTCTTCGGCGAGTTGGACTTGACCTGTTCGAGCCAGGCGTCGAAGCCGGCGGTGAAGTCCATCACCGGCGCGGGCCTGACGTCGGCCTCGTAGGGCGCGAACGTCGGCTGCCCCGCGACCAGGTGGTCGAAGTCGAAGACGCTGAGCTTGCAGGCGCGCAGCAGGGCCTTGGCGTCGAGCCGCAGGTCCTGCTCGGCGATCAGGCCGTGGCAGGTGGTGAGGAAGCCGCCGAGCGGCTTGCCGATGCCGAAGCTGTGCCGCTCGTACGGGAAGAATCCCTTGATGCCGCCGCCATCGGAGACGACCGCCACCCTCACGTAGTCGCGCAAGCGGTCCATCGCCACGGCGAACTCGACCGACAGGAACGGGTTGTCCAGACTCGGGTCGGCCTTCTGCAGCTCCCGCCAGCGGGCGCGCTCGGCGTCTCCGAGCTCTCCCGGCCGAACTACCTGGATGTTCACCTTGCCCTGGCCCCCTGTTCGGTCTGCATGTTCTTCCCCCGGTACAACACGCGAAGCACGTACATGAACCCTCCGAGCACGGCTACCGTCGCGACGCCGGCTCGGGGTGACCACGCGTTGAACAGCAGCATGGCCTCGGCTAGGAGCACGTTCAGTACGAGACTCGCGGCGGCTCCTACTGATAGTGCGGCAAGGGGATCACGATCACGCAACAGTCCCACCACTGCCGCCCCTGGAACCACCAGAAGAAACAGGGAGATCAGGAACGGGCGCAGCGGCGTCTCGATGTCGAACAGCGCGATGACCGCTCCCGCGATGCAGGCGAGCGCCACCAGCCAGGCCAGCGCTCTGCGGTGCTGCTTGAGCATTCCTGTTTATCTCCCGCTCCTACTGGTCGAGCGCGTCTGATCGCAGTTCATGGGACCAATCCGCGCGTGGACACGTCAATGCCGACGCTTGGCGACGCACTCCGGTTTACCGCAGGCGGAGACTTCTTCGTGTGACGTTAAACACACGGTCAAGAGATCGTCTGCCCCGACGCCGTCCCCAAGCACACCAGGATGCCCTATGTGGCCTAGGATCTTCGACTCAGGGCCCGAATTATGCCTATTTGTCGATCAATCCTGTGGATCTACTGTGAATTTTCATCCACTTTGCGCATCAGTCGTGCAGCGGCTCGCCCGTCGAGGACGTCCGCAGCTCCTGGTCAGGTGAGTCGGGGCCCGAGGTCGGCTCCCCGGTGACCGTCGGCTCGTCGGTGGGCGGGTCGGAGGCGTTCGGGAGTTCCTGGCCGCGCCAGGAGAGCGAGCAGGTGGCGGTGCCGCCGTTCGAGGTGAAGGCGACGCGGCCGCGGCCCGATCCGGTCGGGTCGACGACCGTGACCATGAGCGTCACCGAGGCGCCCCGCTTGATGGATCCGCTGGCCGGGAACACGTCCAGACCCTGCGAGGCCGTGGCCACCCAGGAGACGGCGGCGTTGCGGGCGTTCAGCCCGATCTTGGCCGCGCCGTCGATCCCGTCCGGGCACGAGGCGCCGAGCCTGGCGCCGGGGGCCGCCCTGCGCCGGGTGGGCGCGGGGCGGGTGGAGCGCCCGGTGGCCGGCCTGGTGCCCAGTCGGTTGCCCGGCCGCGTCACGGCGGGCGGCGCGTCCGGCGTGCGGGTCCGGCTCGGAGTCGGCGTCGGCGTCGGCTCGGGCTCCTCCTCGTCCTCGTACGGCTCCGGCGTCGGGCTCTCCTCGACGGGAAGCGTGGGGGAGGGGGCCGGACGCAGCGCGGTGGTGTCGGAGGACTCACCGCCGTTGATCACCACCATGGCTCCCGTGGCGGCCAGCAGGCAGACGCCGGCCAGCACGAGCGGCCCCACACGGCGCGGCCGGCGGCGGCGCGAGCGGCGGTCGGCCGGCACGGGGAACCCGGTCCGGTCGAAGTCGTCGCCCAGGTCGGTGATCAGGACGCGCGTCTGGTCCAGCTCGGGCTTGACGCACGTGTCGATCACCCGGCGGCGCAGCGAGATCCTCGGGTAGGCCACCGGCACCATGTCCAGCAGCCGCGCGGCCGAGACCTGCCGGTGCCGCCGCTCGGTGCACACCTCGCACCCGCCGATGTGCCCCGACAGCCGCCGGCGCAGCAGCGGGGTGAGCGGGCCCTCCCACGAGTCCACCATCGCCGACAGGTCGGGGCAGTGCGCCCGGCCGACCCTGGCCAGCACCACGGCCGCGGCGGCGATCTCCAGGTGGTCGCGGGCCCGGCCGAGCCTGGCCGCCGCCTGCCGGGAGGTCAGGCCGAGCACCGCGGCGACCTCCGCGGGGGTCAGGTCGTGACGCACCGAGAGTTCGAGCACCTCGCGCTCGCCGCCGCTCAGCTCGCCCAGCGTCTCGTGGACCAGGTCGGCCAGCTCGGGGTCCTCGTGCTCGTCCAGCTCGGGCAGCGGCAGGCCGCCGGCGGGGGTGCCGGGGCGGCGGGCCAGCCTGGCGCGCACCTGGAACCTGGTCAGCGCGTACAGCCAGGGCCGCAGCCGGCCCGGGTCCTTGAGCCGGCTGACGCATTCCTGCGCGGTGACCAGCGCGTCGTGCACCGCGTCGGCGGCCAGGTCGTCCGCCCCGGCCAGGGAGAAGGCGTAGTCGTGCAGCCGCTCGGCGTAGGAGTCGTACAGCTTGGCGGGAGCATCGGTCTCCGTCCGGCTCAGCGCTTCGACGAGCTGCTGATCGGCGGCACGATCGACGGTCGGCCATCCAGGCACGGATTTCCCTCCCCGCGGGTAGCACAGGCGCTTCGGCCCCACGCGGAGAGGACGCGGCCGTCAACAGGCCGGTTCGCCCTTCATGCCCAATGGGCATGAAGGGGGGAAATCAGCCGTCGCAGTTGGGCGTGCAGAGGCGGCGCTCCATGCCCTGCAAGAAGAAGTCGCGGACCTGGAGGATGTTCTCGGCGATGTACGCCTCGCCGCCCGTGGCCTTGGCCAGGGTCTCCATCTGCTTCTTGCCCTTCTTGGCGTCCGGTCCGAACGCGATGAGCAGGATGGAGATCGGCCGCTTCGGGTTGTAGGTCTTGGTCAGGTACTGGATGATCTCGGAGTTCTTCACGCCGCCGTCGGGGTCGTCGTTGCCCGCGCCGTCGGTGAGGATCAGCAGGGTGTTGACCTTGTCCTGCTGGTACGTCTTCGTCAGCTGCCCGTAGGCCGCCTTGACCGTGTCGTTCAGCCCGGTGTCGCCCGTGGCCTTGGCCCGCATCTGGGCGAGGGTGCTGGCCATCACGTCCTTGCGCAGCGCCCCGTCGATCGACTCGCTGAGCGGCCCGACGGGGACGTTCTCCTTCCAGTCCTTGCCCTTGCCGTCCAGGTGCGTGGAGAACGTCCACAGGCCGATCTCGGATCCGGCGGGGAAGAGCCCGAGGCCCTCGGCGGCGATCTTGTTGATCGCCTGCATGCGCGTCATGCCGGTGCCGGGCACGGGCAGCGCCATCGTCCCCGAGACGTCGAGCAGGGTCAGCAGGCGGCTGCCCAGGTTCAGCCTGGTCCAGGTCTGCACCATCCGCGTCACGGTCGCGCCGTCCGGCGGGTCCAGCGCCACCGGGGCCTCGGGGGTGAAGCCCTTGTCCTCCGACAGCGCGTCGCCGGCCTTGCCGTCCGCGCTGCGGAACCCGGCCGCGCGCAGGACCTTCTTGGCCGACTCCGAGGAGAGCTCCTGCTTGAAGTCCGTCGCGGCCTTCAGCACGCCCGTGTCCTTGGTCAGGATCGTGACGGGGTAGTCGAGGCTGAGCGTGCCCTCCTTGGGATAGAGGGCGACCACCGGGGCCTCGGGCTTCTTGGTGTTGTGCGCGTGGATGGCCTGCTCGGTGGTGACGCCCACCGGCACCCTGCTGCCGGACTTGACCGTGAGGCTGGCCAGCAGTGCGTTCGAGTCGGGCGCGAGCTGGCCCGACAGCTCCTTGAGCGCGCCCACCAGCGCCTTGTCCTGGCCGGCCTCCTTGGCCGTGCCGGCCGCGGCCAGCAGCGCCGCCAGGCCGGCGGAGTTCTTCTGCGGGTCGAGCGCGAGCACCCGGACCTTCCTGCCGGGGCCGTCCACGTTGGCCACGTTCGCCGCGGAGACCATGGCGGTCCAGCTCGGCTGCAGCGCCCCCGACAGCTTCTCGGCCGACGCCTTCGCCGCCGCCAGCACCACGGGGGAGCTCGCGATCGAGCCCTCCACCTGCGGCAGCGTGTCCTTGCCTGAGATCGCGCGCATGCTCTCCATGAGCAGGCTGGAGTCGGCCACCCAGAAGTCGGCCTTGGACTTGCCCGCCGCCAGCGCGTTCGCGGTCCTGGCCGCCGCCTCCTTGGTCACCGACACCTCGACGCACTTGCTGTCGATCGAGTGCATGGCCTTGTTGTAGTTGCCGGCGATCTTGTTCAGCGCGGGCTGGATGTCCGGCGTGGCCACCACGCGCAGCGGCAGCTTGCCGGCCGTGCAGTCGTGGTCCCTGTTGAAGATCACGAAGGCCGCGACACCGAGGAGCACGGCCATGGCGACCGCTCCGGCCAGCGGAACGAGCACTCTGCCCCGGCTGTTCTTGGACCGCCTGCGGGGAGGGGGTTCGCTGGCTCGGTAGCCGTCGTCGAGCTCGTCTGTGCGGTGTCGCCCCACGATGTCCTCTTAGGTTGCTTGAGACCTTCCGGAGACCCTAGCGGGAGATGCTCCGCAATACTCCGGGAACGATACTCGGTGCGGTATGTGTGGCAAAACAGCCCTTTTGGTGCGACGATTACCGAGTGTTGCGGTCAATGGCAACAAGTGTGACCGCCCCAGGCGCGCTTTCCCTCCCGTACGGCGACCCCCGCCAGCACCACCGCCACCACCGGATCCACCCACCACAGACCCATCGTGTTGAGCCACAGGCCCGCCAGCACGCCCGCGGCCATGGCCGCGCAGATGAGGTTCTGCGTGCCCTCGCCCGAGGTGGCGGCCGAGGCCAGCCGCCTGCCGAGCCGGCGCTTGGCCAGGCCCAGCGCCGGCATGCCGGCCAGGCTGAGCGAGGTCACCACGATCCCGAGCGCGCTCGGCGCCGCCCGCTGGCCCGCGTCCAGGTCGTGCGCGACGTGGACGATCAGATAGGGGGCCAGCAGCCAGAAGCTCAGCGCCACCAGCCGGCGCGCGGTGCTCTCGGCGCTGGACGACAGCGTACGGGCGCCGGTGAACCGCCACACCACGATCAGGCTGGCCACCGCCTCGACCAGCGCGGTCAGGCCCCAGCCGATGAGCGCGACCGAATGCGCGGCCAGGCCCGCCGCCAGGCCGAGCGTGCTCTCCACGCCGAGCCAGACCAGCGTGCACACCGAGAGCGAACGAGCGGCCCGCGCGGCGCGCAGCCACTCGGCTGACGCGGCCGGATGCTCATGAATTCGCTGATCAGGCACCATGAACCCCCGAACTCCCGGCTATCCGGCCGTCGACAGCGATCTGTACCGTACCCATCACTCTCCGTGACTTCATCCGATGACGGCAAAGGACGGTCAAGCTTCGGCCGCATAATGAGCCTTTGATCGCCGAATGATCACCGGATGCGATGCTTTCGGTGAGTGGGAGATCCGGGGGGATTTCGTGCCGTTCACGCCCAGCCACATCGCCGCCGTCGTGCCGCTGATCACCTCGTCCCGGCTGCGCCGGATCGTCGATCCATGGGCGCTGGCGATGGGCGCGATGGTCCCCGACCTGCCGATCTTCCTGCCGTTCCTGCCCGACTACACGGACTGGCACTCCTGGCTCGGCGTGGTCACCATCGACCCGCTCGCGGTGCTGATCCTGCTGCCCTTCTTCCACCTCGTCCTGCGCGACCCGCTGATCTCGCTCCTCCCGCCCGCGCTGGCGGGCCGGGCCGCGCTGCTGACCCCCGAGCGCCCGCGGCTGCTCCCCATGCTCGCCGGAGCCGTGGTCGGAGCCGCCACCCACGTGCTGTGGGACAGCTTCACCCACTCCACCGGCTCCGTGGAGTGGGGCGCCTGGCTCTCCGTCTCCGTCTTCGGCGTGATCAGGCTCTTCCGCCTGCTGCAGTACACCTCGTCGGCGATCGGCCTGGCCGTGGTGGTGTGGTGGGCCTGGCGCGGGCTGTCCAGGATGCCCGCGGCGCCCGTACCCGACCGGCTGCGCGTCTCCGCCCGCACCCGCCTGACCGTCCTCGCGGGCTCGGCCATCGGCATCGTGGCCGGCGCCCTCCTCTGGCCCCTCGTGGACGAGCCCAACCCGAAGTTCGGCATCGCCAGCGTGATCACCAAGACGGGCGCGGGCACCGTGATCGGCCTGTGCCTGGTCCTCGTCTGCTACGCGGCCGTCTGGCAGGTCAGGCGGCGCATGGCAGTATCGGAAGGTGCTTGAGTACGTCACCGCCGCCGACGACCCGCGCCTCACCGACTACACCCGGCTGAGGGACGTGGAGCTGCGCAAGAGCCTGGAGGCCGAGCGCGGCCTGTTCCTCGCCGAGGGCGAGAAGGTGATCAGGCGGGCCGTCGGCGCCGGCTACCCGATCCGCTCCGTGCTGACCACCCGCCGCTGGCTGGCGTCCCTGGAGGACGTGCTCGGCGACGCGACGGTCTACGTGGTGGACGACGCCACCATGACCGGCATCGCGGGCTTCCCGGTCCACCGCGGCGCCCTGGCGTCGATGGAACGCCTCCCGCTGCCCGCCGTGGAGACCCTGCTGGAGGGGGGCGCGCGTCTGGGGGGCTGCGTGCGCCGCTTGCTGGTGCTTGAGGACCTGGTCGACCACGCCAACGTCGGGGCGATCTTCAGGTGCGCCGCCGCGCTCGGGGTCGGCGGCATCGTCCTGTCGCCGCGCTGCGCCGACCCGCTCTACCGCCGGGCGGTGAAGGTCGCGATGGGCGCGGTCTTCTCGATCCCGTACGCGCGCATGGACGACTGGTTCGAAGGGCTGTCCACCCTGCGCAAGGCCGGCTTCCAGACCCTCGCCCTGACCCCGGACCAGACGGCCACCCCGCTCGACACGGTCGCTCTGTCCGAGCGGGTGGCGCTGCTGCTCGGCTCCGAGGGCGACGGTCTGTCCTCCCACTGGCTGCAGGAGGCAGACGAGGCGGTGTGCATCCCGATGAGCGGGGAGGCGATGGCGGCGGGAGTCGACTCGCTGAACGTCGTCGCGGCGGCGGCCATCGCCTGCCACGGGCTGATGCGGTCCACCTGAGCCCGCCGGTGCGGCCGGCCTTCGCGGTCCGTCCGAGACCGCCGCGTGCGCCGGCCGGCTTGCTCGCGGCGGTGCGTCAGCCGCCGGAGGGCGCTCCGGCCGCGGCGTCGTCGGCGGACTTGTCGGGGACCACGGTGAGGCTGACGAGGTGGCGGGTGCGGCCGTCGCCGGGTCCGTTGCCCGTGCGGCGGGTCACCACGGCCTCGATCTCCGCGGCCAGCTCGGCGCACTCCTCCTCGCTCAGCCAGACCGCGGCCTGGCGGCAGAGCAGCCCCTCGCGGGCGGGGTCGGCGTCGTCGCGGGCGAGATAGCGGTCCACGTCGGCCATCAGAGCCCCGCTGAACAGGGCGAAGGCGCGCTGATAGTCGTCCTTGGTCATGCTCGAACGCTCCTCCGCGTCCAGGAGCGACCTGTCCCCGCGGACCCGGTAACCGCGTTCGACCACGCCGCGGACCCGTCTCTCGCTCACCACCTCCAGGAAACCGGCCTCGGCGAGGGCGGCGACGTGCCGGTACATGGTGGCCGGGGCGATGTCGGGCAGCCGCTCGCGCAACTGGGCCGTGGTCAGCTCGTCGGCGCCGAGCATGGTCTGCATGATGCGCAGTCGTACGGGATGGAGCAGATGATGTGCGGTTGCCATGTGCCCATGTTCTCATGTTTGATAGCATTATCGAAATCGAGAACATTCGGAAAGGCGCAGCCATGCCCGAGATCGACATGACAGTGACGGCTGACGACGGAATCTCCCTGGCCGGCACCCTGACCCTCCCCGCCGGGCCGGGCCCGTACCCCGCCGTGCTGCTGCTGCACGGCTCGGGCCCGCTCGACCGCGACGGCAACACCCGCAAGGCCGCCATGAACCTCGGCCGGCCGCTGGCGGAGGCGCTGGCGGCGGCGGGCATCGCCACGCTGCGCTACGACCGGCGCGGCACCGGCGCCACCCCCGGCGCCTGGCGCGCCGCCGGTTTCGTCGGCAACCGCCAGGACGCCGCCGCGGCCCTGCGCGCGCTGCGGGCCCACCCCGCCGTCCTGGCCGAGGCCGTCGGCGTCGTCGGCCACAGCGAGGGCGCGACCCACGCCATGGCGCTCGCCGCGCACCACGGGGCCCGCGCCGCGGTGCTGCTGGCGGGGTACGCGGGCTCGGGTGAGGACGCCCTGCGCAGGCAGGCGCGCTCGGTCGCCCAGAGCCTGCCCGCGCCCTTACGAGCGCTGCTGCCCTCCCTGGCCGGCCGACTGATCGCCCGGGTCAAGAAGACCCGCACGGACGTGGCCCGCGTCGCCGGGGCCCCGGTCAACGCCCGGTGGATGCGCGAGTTGTTCGTCCACGACAGCCGCGACGACCTCGCCGCCATCCGCGTACCCGTCCTGGCCGTCACCGGCGACAAGGACCTCCAGGTCGACCCGGACGATCTCGACGTGGTGCGCCGGCTGGTGCCGGGCCGGACGGAGGTCCACCGCGTCCCCGACCTCACCCACATCCTGCGCCGTGACCCCGGGCGGCCCACGCTCGCCTCCTACCGCCGCCTCCTGCGCGAGCCGGTCGACCCCGGCGTGCTCGCCCTCGTGGCCGGCTGGCTGGACCGCAACCTCGCCGCCGCCCCCGCCCGGCGGCCCGCCACGGAGCGGACGATCCCCTCCTGACCCCCACGTACGGGAGGCCCTCAGCAGGGGCGGAAAGCGCGTTTAGAAGCGTGACACGGGGCACGGGCACACACCACATCGTCGTAAGGAGATGGGATGCAGCCCCTAGAGAAGGTCACAGCGCTGGGAATGAGCCTGGCGAGCGGAGCGCTGGCGGTCGCGCTCGCCAAGAAGGTGTGGACGCTGGCCACCGGGCAGGACGAGGCCCCCGACGCCGAGGACCTCGATCGCGGCTGGACGGAGGTCCTCGTCGCGGCGGCCGTGCAAGGCGCGATCTTCGGCCTGGTCAGGGCCGCGGTGCAACGTACGGGCGCCAGGACCTTCCAGCGTCGCGGCCGCTAGAAAGCCTGGCCCGACCCAGGCGCGCGTGTGACCCTGGAGTCATGGAGACCTTATTCGAGCACGCGGGCGGCCAGGACAAGCTGCACGAGTTCATCGAGATCTTCTACCGCAGCCTGCTGGCCGACCCGCTGCTCCAGCCGCTCTTCGGCGCGGGCAGGGCCACCCACGTCGATCATCTGACCGCCTTCACGGTGGAGACCTTCGGCGGCCCCGACACCTTCTCCGCCGAGATGGGCGGGTTCCCGCTGCTCATCCGCGCCCACCGGGGGCTGCGGATCACCGAGGAGCAGCGGCTGCGCTTCGTCGAGTTGTACATGGCGGCCGCCGACCGCGCGGGCCTGCCCGACGACGAGCCGTTCCGGGCCGCCCTGCGCTCGCACGTGGAGTTCGGCACCGAGGTGGCCAAACAGAACTCCCACGCCGAGACCGACGATCAGCTCCATCCCCTGCGGGAGGTGCCGCTCTGGGGGTGGGAATGACGGGGGTCAGGCCTGGCCGTCGGTGAGCCAGTCGGGGTAGCTGTCGATGTCGTGGGTGACCGGCTCGGCCGCGACGGGCGCGTCGGGGGACGCGCGTCTGATGTGCCGCTCCAGGGCGGCGACCTGCGGGCCGGCCGCGATGAACGTGAGCTGCCAGGCGGTCGCCTCGCGACCGGGCGCCTCGGCGATGTCGATCGACGTCGCCAGGCCGGAGAAGAGGATGCCGTGAGCCAACTCGGCCGCCTGCTCGCGGCCTCCGATCGTGGTATGGACCTCGAAGAATTCCGCCATGAGGTCGTCCTTAACGGGGAGGTGACGGGCCTCACCTTACCCGCCGAATGTGCGGTGAGCGGTCATTCGCCGGGAAAGTCCACATGGTGAGCGTGGCGGACCCGCGCCGACTGGTCGACGCCCATGCACTCCCTTCCTGCGCATGGTGAAGGAGGTCGAACGGCGTCCACCGATGATGCACAATGTGAACGATCGATTACTGAGTGTGATCGGTCGGCATCGTCGAGAGGGGACCCATGAACGCGGCCTGCATCCTCGCACTCGCCACGACGGCGGGCACCCCGCTCCTGGCCCCGGCACTCGCACCCGCTCCACCACCGGCCCTCGCGCCGGCAGTGGTCAGGACCCCGATGTCGGCCCCGGCGCCGGCTGCCGCGTTGACGTGTGCCGTCTCCACGCCGACCGGGCGGCCGGTGACCTTCGCGCCCAAGGTCGGGCTGACGCCACGGCGGGTGACGGCGCGAGCCGATCTTGAGCTCACCGGGTGCTCGTCGCCCGACGGTTCGGCCGCGTACCTGCGTTCGGGCTGGGCCGTCGTGAAGGCCGAGGCGCGGGCGTCCTGCGCCAGCGCCCGTCAGGTGCGCGGCCGGGCGGTGGTCACCTGGTTCGGCGCCGACGGCCGTCCCGTCGGCACCTCCCGGCTGCGCGTCCGCGCCGACCGCCTCGTGGCCCAGCGCCCGGCCGACACGCTGCTGACCGGCGACGTCGCGGCGGGCCTGCTCGTGGGAGAACGCGTCCAGGGCGGCATCTCGCCCGCCACCGCCCTGCTCGACTGCGCCACCAGAGGCATGGCCGCCCTCCCGGGCAACGGCCGCATCACCTTCAGCTGATCCCCGACCTCACCCGGCCTCGACCTGGCCCCGGTCCCGGATCTCGACCTGGCCCCGGTCCCGGATCTCGACCTGGCCCCGGTCCCGGATCCCGACCTGGCCTCGGTCCCGGGCCTCACCCCGGTCCCGGACCTCGCACCATCGCCCGGCCTCGCCGTCGGTTCACCAGGCCGGAGGCTCGTCGTCGGTCAGCCGAAGGCGATCTGTTCGGCGGCGTAGTCGAGGAGGCGTTCGGCGGTGCTGAAGCGGCGTTCGTTCTGGTCGTCGAGCAGGACGCCCACGACCTTGCGCCCGTTGCGCTCCCCGGCGAACAGCAGGCAGTGCCCCGCCGCGTTCGTGTAGCCGGTCTTCACGCCCAGCACCCCGTCCGCCCGCGACAGCAGCTTGTTGGTGTTGGTCCAGGTGTGCTTGCGGTGCACCTTCGTCTTGCTCACCTTGTGCGTCCTGCTGCTCACGACGGAGGTGAACGTGCCGTTCTCCAGCGCGTGCTGCGCGAGCTTGGCCTGGTCGAAGGCCGTCGAGTAGCCGCCGTTGGCGGGGGTCGGCATGCCGTCCGCGTTCGTGTAGCGGGTGTTCGTCAGGCCGAGCGAGCGGGCGGTGCGGTTCATCTTGGCGACGAACGCCTCCTTGCCGGGGCCGTAGTGCCGGGCCAGGGCGTTGGCCGCGTCCGCCCCGGAGGGGAGCATGAGCGCGTACAGCAGGTCGTTGACCGTGAACCGCTCGCCCTTCTTCAGCCCCGCCGTGGCCGCGCCGCCACGGGCGGCGTACTTGACGTCGGTCGCGCTGATCGTGATCGTGTCGCTCAGCCGGGCCTCGCGCAGCACGACGTACGCCGTCATGACCTTGACCAGGCTGGCCACCGGGACCCGCCGCGTCTCCCGCTTGCCGAAGTGGACCGTTCCGGCGGAATCGACGACGTACGCCTCCTTGGCGCCCACCTTCGGAGCCTCCGCGGCCATGGCGGGAGCGGATACCCCCACAACCACGGCGACTACCGCAGAACTGATCAAACCCGCTATACGCATGCCCAACATGGTGACAGGAGATCGAGGCTTCGTTTGCTCAACACGGCCATGCGGCACCATCAGATGGGGGTAAATCTCTGATAGATCCGATATGGCGGGGGGAGGCCACCATGGCGGGAAGATTCATCATCAGTAGGGATGAGCAGGGCGGATACCGTTTCGCGTTGATCGCGAACAACGGGCAGACACTGGCGGTGGGGGAGGGGTTCCCGAGCAAGGTGGCATGCGTGAACGGCATAGAAACCGTCCGCAGGAACGCTCCCGGCGCCCCCATCGAGGACCCGAACGGCCAGGAGATCCAGGACGCGTAGCGGAGTCCGGCGAGCGGCTCCGTTACGGTGCGGTCATGGTGGATTTCGTACTGGTCGCGGGCGCGCGGCTCGGGGCGTGGGCATGGGACGACGTGGTGCCGCGGCTGCGCGCGGCCGGTCATGGCGTTCATCCGCTGACACTGTCCGGCCTCGCCGACAAGCGGGGTGTGCCGGCCGGGCAGCGGACCCACGTCCAGGACATCGTGGACGAGGTCGAGCGTCACGACCTGCGCGACGTCGTCCTGGTGGGTCACAGCTACTCGGGCATCCCCGTCGGCCAGGCCGCGCAGCGGATCGGTGACCGGCTCGCCCACGTGGTCTTCGTCGATTCCAGCGTGCCGGCCGACGGCGAGGCGTTCGTCTCCGCCTGGCCGGACGGCGGGGCGCAGATGAGGGCCTTGATCGCCGAGAACGGAGGGTTCTGGCCGGTCGCGCCCGCGGCCCACTTCGACGGCCACGGCCTCACCGATGAGCAGATCGCCCGGATCACGGCCGGATCGACGCCGCACCCGGGCGCCACGCTGACCGAGCCCGCCGTGCTGCCCCGGCCCCTTGACGAACTCCCCGCGACGTACATCCTGTGCCTGCTCGCCGGAGCCGAGCCCAGCGGCGAGGTGGTCGAGCTGCTGGCCGGCGGGCACTGGCGGCTGGTCGAGATGGACACCGGCCACTGGCCCATGTTCTCCCAGCCACGCGAACTGGCGCGGATCTTCCTCGAAGCGGCCGCGGACTGACTCCGGGCATCCCTTCGCCGGTCGGCTCAGGAGGCGAGGGCCTGGTCCTCGGCGGCGCGGCGGCGGCGTCTGCGCCGGACCGTGAGCCAGGCGACGAGCGCGACGACCGCCACGGCCGCGATCGCGGCCGTCAGCGGGGAGCGGGCGGCCAGTTCCAGCCAGCCCCACACGAGCGCCGCGAGGCCGAACCACCAGATGGGCGCCCAGGTCAGGCAGCCCAGCGCGCTGGCGACCACGTACCAGGGATAGGAGACGCGCAGCGCCCCCGCCACCCAGGGCAGCGTGTGGCGCAGCATGGGCACCCAGAAGCAGCCGTAGACGGCCAGCGCGCCCCAGCGCTCGACGACGCGCTCGATCTTGGCGATGCGGTCGCGGCCGAGCCTGACGCCGACGCGCGAGTCGTAGAGCTTCTCGCCCAGCCGGCGGCCGACCCAGTAGTAGACCTGGAAGGCGCCGAAGAGGGCCAGGATCAGGATGGCGCCCACGAGCCAGTAGGGCATCCCCAGGAAGAACGGCTCCGTCGGAGCGGGGACGGCGATCCTCGCGCGCCACATGGCCGGCCCACCACCCCTCCACGATCCTTAGGTCAGGCTTACCTTATTTCAGCGGCGATCGCGGTGCCACACCGGGTTGCAAGCCTCCCGCAAAGGGTGCAACCGGCCGACAACCAGCACTCAACCACCCGGCCCCACTCTAAGGGTGAGCAAAAGGGGTGTTGACGATGCCGACCAGAAGCGCAGCCGTCCTGGCCAGTGGAACCACGAACGCCGCCAAGCTGTTCATCGCGGCCCTCGCCTTCACCAGCGCGTACGTCGGCTTCTCCGCCTACAGCAGCGCCGGCTCCGCGGCCGTGCCGGCCGGCCCGGTCACCACGGTCACCCTGGCGGCCCGCGAGGTGCCCGTCACCGAGGACATCACCACCGCCGCCGTGGCGGGCAAGGTCACCGTGAACGTCCTGGCCGACGGTCAGGCCGGCTGCGTCAAGTCGTACGTGGCCCGCAGCCTGCTCATCAACCCCGACCCCGACCAGGGCGTCACCTACCGCTGGCGGCTGACCCGCTGGAGCCCGGCCACCAAGACCTGGCGCACCTACCTGTCCGACCACGACGGCACCGCCGCGGCCGAGCAGACCGTCCAGTGGCGGCCCCGGGTCACCGGCAACCCGGGCTGGTACCGCGTCGAGCTGAAGGTCCAGGGCGCCGACCCGATCAACAGCGACCGCTTCCAGGTCACCTGCTGACCGACCGCCCCGGCCCGGTCCCCCGAGGAGCTCCGAGCCGGCCGCCCGGCTTCGTGCCCGCGTGATCTCCTGACCGGCCGCCCGGCCGGTCAGGAGCGGCCGTTGCCGAGGGAACTGCTGACCGACTGCCTGGCCGCCTCCACCCAGCGCGGCACGCCGACCCGCTCCGCCACCTCCAGCGCCTTCTCGTAGTGCTCGCGCGCCGCGTCCGGCTGGCCCAGCCGGATGGCCAGGTCGCCGAGGGTCAGCGCCACCGGCCACAGCGCCACCACGCCGGTGCCCGCGCCCGCCACCCGGTCGGCGAACGGCTTGAGCTTGTCGTAGCAGTCGACCATGCGCTCGCGGTCGTCGAGCAGCATGCCGGCCAGCGCCCGCCAGGTCATGGCCAGCTCGTAGAGGAAGTCGGGCCGCACCGGCGGCCTGGTGGCGGCCACGGCCTTGGCGTCGTTGACGTGACCGGCCGAGGCCAGCGCCAGGGCGTAGGCGTCGAGGGTCCACTTGGCGCCCTGCTGGTGCTTCTCGGCCAGCCGGTCGACCGTCTCGGCCGCCCGCCCGGCCACCAGGTGCAGGCAGAACGTGGTGATCAGCGGCAGGTCCTGGCGGCCCTCCAGCATGCCCGCCCGCGCGGTCATCCTGGCCGCCTCGCGGTAGGCCCGCTCGGCGCCCTCGTAGTCGCCGCTGATCATGAGCCGCTGCCCGGTGTACCAGACGACCACCGCGGCGGGCGCGGACAGGTCGTACTGCCTGGCCAGGCGGTCGGCCGCGGCCGCGTGCTCGTCGGCCACGGCGAACTCGCCGCGGGCCGCCGCGCATTCCAGCAGCACCAGGTGGGCCAGCGCCTGCGTGGCCATCTGCCCGGAGCGCTGGGCCACCTCCAGCAGCTCCCTGCCGATGCTCTCCCGCGTGTCGACGGCCGGGATGTCGTACGACTGCCGCAGCCGCCCGCTCAGCGCCGCCGCGATGAGCGTGGGGTCGCCGCTCTGCCGGGCCAGCTCCAGCGCCTCCAGCGACGCCTGGCGGCCCCGCTCGGGCGAGGAGGAGCCTTCGAGCTCCAGCGCCAGCGTGGTCAGCAGGCTCGCCCGCAGCCGCTGCTCACCCTCGGGCAGCTCCATGAGCGCCTTCTCGGTGACGTCCACGATCTCCCACGCGGTACGGGTGAAGTCGCGCGCCATGCCCTTGTGCGGCACGGCCAGCGACGCCGCCACCTTCGCGGTGATCTCCAGGTCGCCCAGCGGCAACGCGGCGTCCATGGCCTGACGGCGCAGCAGCCGGGCCCCGGTCATGTCGCCGCACAGGGCCAGCGCCCTGATCTGGCGCAGCATGAGCCGCAGCCGCTCCTTGGCCCGCTCGGGACGCTGCTCGCCGCTCTGCTCGTCCGTCCTGGACTCGTCGCCGCGCGAGCGGTCGAACGCGGCGATGGCCTGCTCCCACAGCGTGGCCGCCTCGCGGTGGGCGAAGCGCCGCTCGGCCTGCTCGGCGGCCAGCCCCGCGTAGTGCACGGCCTTGCCGGCCGTGTCGGCCAGGAAGTAGTGATGGGCCAGCGCCGCCACGTCGGACGGCGTGCGCTGCTCGATGACCGCCCCCACCTCGGCGTGCAGCCTGGTGCGGCGCAGCCGGGAGGCGTCGGAGTAGATCGTGTCGCGGACGAGGTCGTGGTCGAAGCGCAGCAGCCCCGGGCCCGGCTCGGTCACCAGCCCGGCCAGCAGCGCCGCCTCGACCGCCTCGATCACCGAGTCCTCGTCGACCGCCACGGCCACCAGCACGTCGAGGTCGACGTCACGGCCGATCACCGCCGCCTGCAGCAGAATCTGCTGGGCGCCGGCGGGCAGCCGCGAGATGCGCCGCCGCAGCACGTCGCGCACGCCCGAGGGCACCTGCGACAGCACCTCGGTGGCGCTGGCCCGGTCGGCCGCGCCCTCGGAGTCGAGCAGGCGCACGGTCTCGCGGACGAAGAACGGGTTGCCGCCGGTGCGCTCGACGATCGACTCGACCGCGTCCTCGTCGATCTCGCGGACGCAGGTGGCCTTGACCAGCTCGGCCACGGCCTTCGGATCGAGCCCCGACAGGCCCACCCGGAGAGGGCTGAGCCGGGCCAGGGCGGCCAGCACGTCGGACTGGCGGTCGTCGAGCTCGCTCTCCCTGCACGTCACCACGAGCAGCACCCGGCTGGTGGCCAGCAGGCTCGGCAGCGCGCGCAGCAGGGCCAGTGTCTGGTCGTCGGCCCAGTGGAGGTCTTCGAGCGTCAGCAGCACGGGCCCGCGCCGCGCCACCCCGGCCAGGTAGCCGCCGACCGCGCGGTGCAGCCGGAACCCGCCGGACACCTCGTCCTCGTCGGGGTCGGGCGCGGCGTCGTCGAGCAGCGGCGCGAGCAACTGGGTGTATTCGCCCGCGCCCGTCATGCTGATGAGCGTGCGCAGGATCTCCACCCAGGCCCAGCCGGGCGGCGTGGCGCTGGAGTCGGGGCAGGCGCCGGACGCGGTGATCCAGCCGTCGCCGCCGAGCCTGCTCTCCAGCTGGCGCAGCAGCGTGGTCTTGCCCGCGCCGGCGACCCCGGTCACGATCGCGACCTGGAACCTGCCCGTACGGGAGGCGGCGGTGGTCAGCCTGGCCAGCTCGGCGTCCCGGCCGACGAACGGCTCGGGCTCCAGCGGCGGCGGCTCGACCGGCGCGGCCGGGCGGGGCGGCCAGGTGTCGGTGACCGGCGCGGCCGGCCTGGCCGGACGCGCGGACGGAGCCAGCTCCAGCTCCGGCGCCTGGGCCAGGATGTCGGACTCCAGCTTGCGCAGCGCGGGACCGGGATCGATGCCGAGCTCGTCGGCCAGGATGTTCCTGGCCCGGCGCAGCGCGGCCAGCGCGTCGCCCTGACGGCCGCAGCGGTAGAGCCCGAGGGCCAGCAGCCGCCAGCCCTCCTCGCGCAGCGGATGCTCGGTGGTCAGCGCCTCCAGGTCGGGCACGGTCTCGGCGTGCAGGCCGAGCCGCAGGCCGGTGTCGGCGTGCCGCTCGCGCGCGACCAGCCGCAGCTCGGTCAGCCGGTTGACCTCGGCCTCCGCCCACGCCTGGTCGGCGAAGTCGGAGTAGGGGGTGCCGCGCCACAGGCCCAGCGCCTTCTCCAGGCGGCCTCGGGCGGACTGCGGATCGCTCTCCTCGAGGTGCTCGCCGGCGGCCCGGACGAGCTGCTCGAACCTGAGCGCGTCGACCTGTTCGGAGGCCACGCGCAGGGCGTAGCCGGACGCGACCGTCACCAGCAGGCGGTTGGGCCCTCCGCGCGGGCGGCCGGGCTCGAGCACCCGGCGCAGGCGGGAGATGTAGACCTGCAGACCCGACTGCGCGCCCTTGGCCGCGTCGTCGTCCCACAGATCGTAGAGAAGCGTGTCAACGGGCACGACCTGACCTCGGGCCACGAGAAGCCGGGCGAGGACGGCCCGCTGCCGCAACCCGCCGAGGTCGAGTTCGTCGTCGTGTTCGTACGCCTCGACTGGCCCCAGAACTCGGAACGCCACCATGTCAGCCGCCACGCTATGCGGGCCTACGAATCACGCACAAGGTCTTTGAGGGGTTTGGGATTGTCACTAGGTGGCCTTCGAGATCGCGGACGGGGGCTCCGCGCCGGCGTTCCGGCCGTTGCGCCTGCGCAGGAGCGCCCATGCGCCCAGTGCCAGGCCGCCGAACGGGATCTCGATAGTGTAAGTCCAGAAGCCGAAAAGCAGTGCGGTGGCGATGGCGGGAGTCGACTCGACGCCGAACGCGATCAGCAGCGCGGCCACCCCGCTCTCCATGATCCCGGCACCGCTGGGCGTGATCAAAGCGCTGGTCAGGACCCTCGACAGGGCGAAGACGGCGATCGATTCCGCCGGGCCGGGCCAGGCGCCGGTGGCCTGCATGCAGACGGCCATGATCGCCCACTGGAAGCCGAGGAAGAACACCATGCCGAGCGACAGGCCCGGCCATCTGGTCCGTACGACGCCCGCGGTGTCGGCGCGCAGCCGGTGGAAGGCCCCTGAGGCGTCGGCCTTGAGCCGGAGCAGCCGGGTGAGGCCGTCGAGGGCCCGGCCGAGCAGGTCGGCGGCGAGCTGCCAGTAGAGGGCGGCGGCCACGATCGCGCAGAGCACGAGGATCGACACCGCGCCGGTCCAGCCCGCGTTGGCCACGGTCGGGTTGGCCGCCTTGCCCGCCATCAGCAGCGCGATGATGCCGACGGCCGGCAGGATGAACCTGAACAACGTGTTCCAGATGCCGCTGACCAGCGTCATGACCACGATCGCCCGGTTGCCGAAGCCCCAGCCCCTGGTCATCGCGAACGACACCGCGACCCCCACCGCGCCGCCGAACGGCAGCAGGTTGCTCACCGCGCTGCCCGCCGCGTTGAGCGTGAGCCCCTGCAGGTTGTTGAGGCCGGGCAGGGAGTTAGTCAGCACGAACGTGTAGGCCAGCAGGCTCAGCAGCCAGACCGCGGCCATCAGCGCGACCTCGCCCCCGCCGAGCGCGGCGAAGACGGCTCCGACCTGCGCCCAGGACACGTCCTTGCCGGTCAGGGCGCGCACGATCTGGGGCAGGTAGACCATGAGCAGCACGGCCAGGCCGAGCGAGGCCGCCGACAGGAGGATCTGGAGCCATCTGTTCTTCATCGGGGTCCAGTCTGCCGGGTCGCGAGCGCCCGCACGTCAACCCTGGGAACTACTTCGGCCACCGGTCGAACGGATGAGTGAGCCGGGCGCCCGGGGGCAGGTCGCGGCGGACGTACCACTCGGTGCCGAAGACGAAGCGGTAGATCGGGCGGGGGACCTTGAGCATAACGGCGAGCGTGCGGTCGCTGTCGCCGCCGCTGGCCTGGGAGGCGTGCGCGGCCATGGACGCCCGCTTCTGTTTCGTATATTTCCGGACATTGACCCGATGGGTGATCGTCTCACCCGGCGAGTACGCGACCTCGAACGTCCGTACGTCGAACTCCGGCGGGAACCGGTAGAACCGGCCCGCCAGCTTCAGCAGCCGGACCAGCGGATCGCGGTTGACCGTCGCCTCCAGGACGATCTCCGTGCCGGCGATCTCGGCCGCCCGCTTGCCCACCCGGTGCACCTGCACGTGGTCGGGATGGCCGTAACCGCCCGCCGGATCGTAGATCGCGAGCAGGTCGGCCCGCTCCTCGTGCAGGATCGCCGCCAGCGCCTTGGCGGCCGCCTCGGTGTCGGCGTCGATGAAGGCGTTGTCGGGCCGCTCGTCGGCGACCCCGCCCTTGGGGCTGAGCCCCGAGTCGCCGTAGCCGAGACACTCGACGCGGGCGCAGCCGAGCAGCGCGGCCGACTCGTACAACTCCTTGAGCCTGGTCTCGCCCAATTCGTCGCCCGGATCCATCTCGGCCAGGCCGCGCTCGCCGGCCGTGGCCACCACGAGCACGACCCGATGCCCCTCGGCCGCGAGCATCGCCATGGTGCCCGCCGTCAGCAGGGCCTCGTCGTCGGGATGAGCATGGAAGAACACAGCGGTACGTGGAGGCACACGCCCAGATTAGTGTGGGAGGCGTGCGGATCTTTCACGTGAGCGACTGTTACCTGCCGCGACTCGGGGGGATCGAGGTCCAGGTGGCCGATCTCGTACGAATGCAGCGGGAGGCCGGGCACGAGGTCTCGGTGGCCACGGCGACCAGGGGAGAGCCGCTGCCCGGCGTGCGCAGGATCGTCGCGCGGATGCCGTTCGACCTGCCCGTGCACCCCTTCGGAGTGGGGCATCTCACCCGCTGGATCACCTCGGGGCGTCCCGAGGTGGTGCACGTGCACACCGGCGCGGTGTCGCCGTTCGCGTGGATGGGCGTGCGCGCGGCCTTCCGCGCGGGCGTGCCGTGCGTGGTGACCGTGCACAGCATGTGGGACCCGGTGACGCGGCTGCTCTACCGGCTGCTGCGGCTGGCCTTCGGCTGGCAGCGGTGGCGACTGGTGGCCACCACGGTGAGCAACGCGGCCGCGGCCCCGATCCGCGCCGTCGCGGGGCCCGAGGTGCCGGTGCGGGTGGTCTCCAACGGCCTCGACCTGTCGGGCTGGGCTCCGGCCTCCGGCGCGTGGGACGGCGGGGCTCAGGGCGGGCAGGAGGGCGAGGCGCCGCTGCCTGGCGCGCCGGACGACCGGGCGCCCGGCGGGCGTGAGGTGCACATCGTCGCGGTGGGGCGGCTGGCTCCGCGCAAGCAGCCCGTACGCCTGCTGAAGCTCCTCCAGGCGGCCCGGGCCCGCGTGCCGGGCGGGATCCCGATGCGGGCCACGATCGTCGGCGACGGGCCGGCCCGCGGCCAGATGGAGCGCTTCCTGGCCCGCCACGGCATGTCCGGCTGGGTCTCGCTGCCGGGCCGCTACACCCGCGAGCAGATCGCCAAGCTGCTGGGCTCGGCCGACGTGTTCGTCGCGCCCGCGCCGCGCGAGTCGTTCGGCATCGCGGCGCTCGAAGCGCGGGCCGCGGGCGTGCCCGTGGTGGCCAGGGCGCAGAGCGGGGTGGCCGACTTCGTCAAGGACGGTACCGAGGGGCTGCTCGGCCGCACGCTCGGGGAGCTGGCGCGGGCGGTGGCGCGGCTCTGCGCGGACACGGGCCTGCGCGCCTCGATCGCCGCGCACAACAGGAGCACACCCCCGGCCGCGGGCTCGTGGCCGGCCGTGCTGGCGGGGTTCGACGCGGCGTACGAGAAGGCACGGGGCGAGCCCCCGCACCACGACCAGGCGTAGACCCCCGGGCATGGAGAAGGCCACCGGTGCGAGGAGCGCGATGGCGCTCACTCGCACGCGGTGGCCCTGGGTCCGTGGGCGGGAGACTCCCGGCGCTCACCCCCCGTGCGCGCCACAGAACCTCACCCCCGCCACGGCCGGCGCCATCGTGGCGACGGCGCCGGATCCGACGCGGCCGCCGCCGCGGTCCTGCCCCCCACAGGCCGTGACGGCGACCGCGAGCCCACTAGGAGCAGGCCGCGGTGATCTTGCTGGTGAAGCCGTTGACCTTGCCGCTGAACTCGGTGATGCTGCTCAGGTCACCGCCCTTGATGGAGCCGAAGCCGTCCGCGAGGTCGTTGAGCGCGGCGGCGACTTCGCCGTCGTACTTGCCGGCGAGCTCCTTCGTCTTCGTCTCCGCGGTCTTCGAGGCGGCCTCGACGGCGTCCCCGTTGGCGGCGTCCTTGGTGACCGTGGAGCTCCACTCGGTCGCGATCTTGGCGGCGTCGTTGGCGGCGGTGTTGCAGTCAACGGCCTGGCCGAGCGCGCCACAGGCGGTGGTGAGCACGGCAAGAGTCAGCGTCGCGCCCGCGACGGCGAGGCGACGACGAGGGGGTGTCATTTTTGGTGCCCTTCGTAGGTTTAGCGAACGAAGGGAACATTATGGTTCCTCCCTTGACGGTCGCTTGCACCCCACTAACACCACGGGCATCAACTCAGCGTAAAGCCGTGCAGCAGGACCTGCACGATCTCCTCCGGTTCAGGCAGCGGAAGATCCAGGAGCCCCCGGTAGGTCACGAAGCCCGAGAACAGGTCCGTGAGCATCCACAGGTCCGCGTTCGGCGGGAGCTCGCCGCGTTCGATCGCGCGCTCGTACACGACCCATGAGCGCTCCATCCGGGTGCGCATGCTCGTGCGGATGAGCTCGGCGACCGCGGGGTCCCGCCCGGCCTCGCCGTACACCTGCCTGGCCGTGCGCGACAGACCGGGCATCCGCCACAGGGCGAGCGTGTCGGAGATGACCACCCGCAGGTCGCCCTCCAGCGAGCCGGTGTCGGGGATGGCGACGTGCGTGTTCATCAGGCCCGCGATGGCTTCGAGCAGCATGTCGCGTTTGGTGGCGTAGCGGCGGAACACGCTCGCCCGGCCCACGCCTGCCGCCGCCGCGACGTCGTCCATGGTGAAGTCGAAGCCGTGGGTCAGCACGAGCCCGGACGCGGCCTGCCTGATCCGGGTGTCGACCGTGGGGTCGGGCTTGCGGCCGCGCGCAGACATTGTGATACTCCTAGTATCTGATATTGAGAGTCTCGTTAATCAGGGGTCGTAATGAGGGTAATCATCATCGGCGCGGGCGTCGCGGGGCTCGCCCTGGCGCGTGGCCTGCTGAACGCGGGACACGAGGCCGAGGTGTACGAGGAGGCCCCCGAGCCGCGCACGGCCGGCGGCTCCGTCACCCTCTGGCCCGGCAGCACGGCCATCCTGGAGCAGCTCAAGGTCGACTGCTCGGGCGTGGGCCGCCGCCTGGAGACCCTGGAGTCGTGGGCCACGGACGGCAGGCGGCTGCTCACCCTCGACCTCACCGTGGCCGAGCGCCGCTACGGCCACCCCGTCGTGCACGTGGCCCGCAACGAGCTGGTCGAGCTGCTCGCCGACGGCGTCCCGGTGACCTACGGGGCGCGGGCCGAGCACGTGACGCCCGAGCGGGCCGAGGCGCGCCTGTCCGACGGCCGCACGGTGCGCGGCGACGTGCTCGTGGGCGCCGACGGCCGCCGTTCCGTGGTGCGCGCCGCGTTGTGGGGGCAGGACGCCGCCACGCTGAGCCCGTTCGTCACCTGGCAGGGGTTCACCACCATGCCCACCGCGCTCACCGAGCAGCGCAGGGCCGTGATGATCGCCGGCGGCGCGGGCTTGTGCGGGCTGATCCCGGCCGGAAGGGGGCGGCTGCTGTGGTGGTTCGACGTGCGGTCGGCGCCGGGAAAGCCGTTCTGGGCCGACGACCCCGACATCGTGGAACGGCTGCGCGAATGTTTCCGCGACTGGGCCGAGCCGGTGCCCGGCATCCTCGCCACGCTGACGGACATCGACTTCTTCCCCCACCACCGGCAGCCGATCCGCGACGTCTGGGGCAGAGGCCCGACGACCCTGGCGGGTGATTCCGCCCACACCATGCCCCCGACCATGGCCCAGGGTGCCAACCAGGCCCTGGAGGACGCGTGGTCGCTCAGCGGGTCGATCGGGGACCTGCGGGCGTACGAGAAGGCCAGGTCGAAGGTGGTGCGCAGGCCCGCCAGGCTGGCCGGGACCGAGCTCACCGACATGCAGCGGCCGTTCGCCGGACTGCTGCCGGACGGGCCCATGAGCAAGGTGTACGCGAGGCTGCTGCGCCGCTACAGCAACTACCTCTTGACAGCCCCCTGAGGCCGCCCGACTATGACGCATATAGAGCAACTCGGTGCGTAATACGCAACTAGGGGTGTCGGTTGACCACCACGTCGAGCTTGATCTCCACGCTGCCAGGACGCTCCTACACCGACCCCGCGATCTTCGCGGACGAGCAGGCCAGGATCTTCGAAGATCTCTGGTTCTGCGCCGTCAGGGCCGACGACCTGCCGAAGCCGGGGGCGTTCAGGACCGTACAGGTCGGCAGGGAGAACGTGATCGTGGTGCGTGGGCGCGACCAGCGCTTACGTGCCTTCCTCAACATCTGCCGGCACCGCGGCGCGCGCTTGTGCGCCGAGGAGGCGGGCGAGGTCAGAAGGACGATCAGGTGCGCCTACCACGCCTGGTCCTACGACCTCGACGGCCGCCTGGCCGCCGCGCCCAACCTGGCCAAGATGCCCGACATCGACCGCGTCCAGTACGGCCTGTCACCCGTCCACCTGCGCGAATGGCTCGGGTACGCGTGGGTCTGCCTGGCCGCCGAGCCGCCCTCGTTCGAGGACGAGGTCATGTACGCCGCCACGGAACGCCTCGGCGACCCCGCCGCCATCGAGCGCTACCACGTGGAGCAGCTCGCGCTCGGCCGCCGCATCGTCTACGACGTCAAGGCCAACTGGAAGCTCATCGTCGAGAACTTCATGGAGTGCTACCACTGCGCCACCATCCACCCCGAGCTGACCGCCGTGCTCCCCGAGTTCGCCGGCGGCTTCGCGGCGCAGTACTACGTCGGCCACGGCGCGGAGTTCGCCGCGCGGGCCGAGGGGTTCACCGTGGACGGCAGCCCCGGCTTCGGCAAGCTGCCCGACGTCGCCGCCGAGCAGGACCGGCGCTACTACGCGATCACCGTCAAGCCCCAGGTGTTCGTCAACCTGGTGCCCGACCACGTGATCCTGCACCGCATGATCCCCATGGCCGTGGACAGGACCGTGGTGGAGTGCGACTGGCTCTACCACCCGGACGTGATCGCCTCGGGGGCGGACCTGTCGCTCTCGGTCGAGCTGTTCCACCGGGTCAACGCGCAGGACTTCGACGCCTGTGAGCGCACCCAGCCGGGCATGTCGTCACGGGCGTACCGGGAGGGCGGGGTGCTCGTGCCCAGCGAGCACCACATCTCGCTCTTCCATCAATGGGTGAACCAGCGTCTGCGCGGATAGCGCACCGTGAGACTGCCGTATTTCGCCCGCCCGGTGATCACCACCCGCAGGGCACCGGGCCGTGGCCTGCTCGGCAGGTCGGAGGTGTTGACGCTGCCCCACTCGCTCCTGAAGCCGTCGACGTCCACCACGCCGCCCTCCGGCACGATGATCTTGCCGGAGCCGTAGGTGAGGTCGATCTCGATCTCCACGACGGAATGGGCGATGACCGCCTCGGACAGGTCGAGGTCGATGCTGCCGTACTTGGACGACACCCGTAGCCGGCGCGGGACGTTCCAGTCGCCGGAACGCTTGAGATTGCCGGTCTTCGACTCCAGCTCGACCACGTCGCCGGCCGCGGGCTGCTCGCTGGGCAGATCGTCGATCAGGCCCAGCAAGTCCGCGTACGTCTTCGCCGACAGCGCGATCTCCAGCCGGTCCTCGAGCTCGATCTGGTTGAGGCGGCCTTCGGTGAACGCGCGCTGCAGCTGCTGTGCGGTGCGCTCCCGGTCCTCGTCGGACACTCTCATCTGCAATTCCGACATGTCCCGAGCATAAGGTCGTGCGGCTCAGAACGGGAGCCGTCGGCCTGAAGGAGTGCGGAGATCGAGGGAGCCGTAGGGGTTACGGGTCGGACGGGGGCGGCGAACGAGCTGGACTCTCTTCACATCCCTTTAGGTACCCCAATGGATTGCCGTGAATTCATCAACCTTGGGTAGCGTGGAAGGTGATGTCGGCGAAACCGTTCGCGCACCCGGCACTCCTCTACCGGGGCGCACCCGAATACGTGGCCGCCACCACGGCTTTCGTCCGCGAAGGGCTGGCCGCGGGCGACCCCGTGGCGGTCGCCGTGCCCGCCGCGAATCTCGCCCTGATCGAGACGGCGCTCGGGGCGGAAGCGGGCAAAGTGCTGCTGCTCGACATGACGGAGGCCGGGCGCAACCCGGGGCGGATCATCCCCGGCGTCCTGCGCGAGTTCGCCGACCGGCATCCGGGCCGGCACGTGCGCATCATCGGCGAGCCGATCTGGCCGGGCCGCAGCGTGACCGAATATCCGGCCTGCGCCCAGCACGAGGCGCTGATCAACCTGGCCTTCAGCGGCCGGCGGGCCACGATCCTGTGCCCGTACGACCTCGACGGCCTCACCCCCGAGGTGCTCGAAGAGGCGGCCCGCACCCATCCCGTGCTGCGCGACGCCTCCCGCGAGTGGGACAGCGCCGACTACGCGCCCGAGCTGGTGATCGAGGGGCACAACCGGCCGCTCGACGAGCCCGAGACGTTCGTCTCGCTGCGCTTCGACAACGGCAACCTGTCGGCGGCGCGCGGCCTGGCCGCCCGCGAGGCCGCCGCGATGGGCTTCGGCGCCGACCGCCTCGACGACATCCGGCTGACGGTGGCCGAGCTGGGCGCCAACAGCCTCGACCACGGCGGCGGCGCGGGCACGCTGCGGGTGTGGGCCGAGGAGGGCCGGCTGGTGTGCGAGGTCAGCGACGCCGGCCACATCACCGACCCGCTGGCGGGCCGCGAGCCGGTCGACCCGCGCACCGCGGGCTCCCGCGGCCTGCTCATCGTCAACCTGCTCAGCGACCTCGTCCGCGTGCACACCAGGGCCGGCGCGACCACGGTCAGGGTCTACTTCGACCCCGACCGGCCCGGCCCGTGAGCGGTCAGCGCTCGACCTCGTTCATGCTGGGATAACGCGTCCCGCGCACCGCGTCCGCGGGAACGGCCCGCACCAGCGCGTCGAGCTGCTCGGGCGTCAGCGTGAGGTCCGCGGCGGCGGCGTTCTCCTCCAGATACTTCAGCCGCTTCGTGCCCGGGATCGGCACGACGTCCTCGCCCTGGGCCAGCAGCCAGGCCAGGGAGATCTGCGCCGCCGTCATGCCGGCCTCGTCGGCGACGCGCTTCACCGCGGCCGCCAGCGCCAGGTTGTGCTCGGCGTTCTCGCCGGAGTAGCGCGGCATGTGCCGCCGGAAGTCGTCGTCGGCCAGCTCGCCGGCGCCCGGCATCGCGCCCGACAGCAGGCCGCGGCTGATCGGCGAGTACGCCACCAGCCCCACCCCCAGCTCCCTGGCCGCGGGCAGGATCTCCGCCTCCAGGCCCCGGGTGAACAGCGAGTACTCGCTCTGCAGGGCCGCGATCGGATGCACGGCGACGGCCTGGCGCAGCGTGGCGGCCGACACCTCGGACAGTCCGAGATGGGCCACCTTGCCCTGCTCGACCAGCTCCGCCATCGCCCCGACCGACTCCTCGATCGGCACGTCGGGATTGCGGCGGTGCATGTAGTAGAGGTCGATGCGGTCGATGCCGAGCCGCCGCAGCGAGGCGTCGCACGCCGCCCTGATGTACTCGGGGCTGTTCTCGATCGTCCGGGAGGCGCCGTCGCGCTTGACGCCGAACTTGGTGGCCACCACCGCCTCGTCCCTGCGGCCCTTGACGGCCCGGCCGACCAGCTCCTCGTTGGTGCCCCTGCCGTACATGTCGGCGGTGTCGAGGAAGTTCATGCCGAGGTCGAGGGCCCGGTGGATGACGGCGACGGACTCCTTCTCGTCGCCGTGACCATAGAACTCCGACATGCCCATGCAGCCGAGGCCGAGAGCGGAGACCTCGAGACCGTCCCTGCCGAGTACGCGCCTTTCCATGTCCATCCCCTGTAGCTGTCGATCCACTGCTCCGGCGCTGCCCGTGCCGGATCTTCCTCTTCCAGGGTCGCCCTTCGAGGGCGCTCTAGGTCAAATCGGGTCGGGCCCGCCGCCCCCACCCTGAGGGGGCGAGCCCTACCCGGGGTCATCTCCACGCAGGTCAGCGGCCCGCCTCAGGGCTTACTCCGACCAAGGTATTAAGGGATCCTTCAGGGCCGGACCGGGCCGATCTCCGATGTTCGCAAAAGCCGCGTTCCGCGAGCGTAAAACGTATGAAGGCTTTGCTCGTCACGGGATTCACCGCCATCGGCGCGGGAAGCGGCGCCATGCTCACCTTGCACGCGGCATCGAACCTCGACCCGCTGCACAGCGTGATCAGCGAGTACGTCTGGCAGTCGGCCGGCTGGCTGCTGCCCGCCTCGCTCACCCTGTTCGCCGTGGGCTCCGCGCTGATCGCCGAGGCGCTGCGCCGGTCCGGGGCGAGCGGCTGGATCGTGGCCCTGCTGCTGCTCTGGGGGGTGAGCATGTTCCTGGTCGGGGCCTTCCCCACCGACAGGCCCGGCGTGCCGCTGTCGATGTCGGGCGGCATCCACCGCTACGCCGCCTTCGCCGCCTTCATGATGATGCCCGCCGCGGGGATGCTGCTGGCCAGGGCGAGGAGCCCGTACGCGAAGGCGATGCGGATCCTCAGCGCGCTGGCCCTGGGCGCCCTGCTGCTGGTCGTGGTCCCGTACGTGGTGCGCATGTTCGGCATCCCGCTGAGCAACGACGACATCCCCGCCGGGCTCACCCAGCGGGTCGTGGTCGTCACCGAGCTCGGCGTGCTGGCGCTGGCCGGGCTGTCGCTGCTCAGGCCGTCGGCCCGGCGCGAGGTCGCGCCCGCCCTGGCCTGACGATCATTGAGGCGTGAAAGCCGCCGTCCTGGATAGAGGTCAGGTCCGAACCTCTTGTGGAGTGGCTGAAAATGACGATTCTGATCGCGTACGACGGTTCCGACGACGCCAAGGCCGCCATCGCCTTCGCCGGGCGGCAGTTCCCCGGGCAGCAGGCGGTCGTGCTGACGGTGTGGGAGCGCCTGGCGATGACCACGGCCCGCGCCTCGGCCGGGCTCATGATGACGTTCGACCAGACGGGCGTGGAGGACGAGGCGGTGGCCGAGGCGATGACCGCCCTGGCCCGGCAGGGGGCGGAGCTGGCCCGGCAGGCGGGGCTGGAGGCGACGCCCCGGTGCGAGCCGGACTCCGTGGCCGTCTGGTCGACGATCGTGGACGTGGCCGACGAACTGGACGCCGACCTCATCGTGACCGGGACCAGAGGGCTGGGCGGGGTGCGTTCGCTGCTGCTGGGCAGCACCTCGGACCGGGTGCTGCACCACGCGCGGCGGCCGGTGCTGGTGGTGCCGGGCACGGAAAAGGACGACTGAGCGGGACGTCCGGCCGGTGATCCCGACCGGCCTCGGGACCGCGTCCGGTCGGGACCAGGACCGGAGCAGGACGTCCGGTGGGGAGCGGGACGTTCATCCTGGACCGGGATCGGCGCGGGACGTTCACCCGGCGTTGGTGGGGATCTGTCGGTGGGATAGGGCAGAGTGGGTTCCTCCTGGCGGGCAGGGGAGGCGAGGACGATGCCGGAGGAGCTGGCGCGCCGGCTCGGCACCACCGACGCGGTGGTCGTGGGGCTGAGCGCGATGATCGGCGCGGGCGTGTTCGCCGCCTTCGCCCCCGCCGCCGCGGCCGCCGGCGAATGGCTGCTGGTCTCGCTCGCGCTGGCCGCCGTCGTGGCCTACTGCAACGCCACCTCCTCGGCCCGCCTGGCCGCCCTCTACCCCGAGTCGGGCGGCACCTACGTCTACGGCAGGCGCCGCCTCGGGCCGCTGTGGGGTTACCTGGCCGGCTGGGGCTTCACGGTCGGCAAGACCGCCTCGTGCGCGGCGATGGCGCTCACGTTCGGCGCGTACGTGCTGCCGGGGCGCGAACGGCCGGCGGCCGTCGCGGCGGTGGCCGTGCTGACGGCGCTCAACCTCTTCGGGGTGCGCCGCTCGGCCGGCGCGGCGCGGGTGATCGTGGTCTTCGTGCTGGCCGTGCTCGCCGGGGTCGTCGTGGCCGGGCTGGTGGGTGACGACGTGGTGCGGTGGTTCTCGTACACGCCGGACCCGGCGCTGATCAGCACTCACCCCTGGGGCGTGCTGCAGGCGGCCGGGCTGCTGTTCTTCGCCTTCGCCGGATACGCCAGGATCGCCACCCTCGGCGAGGAGGTGCGCGACCCGGCCCGCACCATCCCCCGGGCCGTCGGCATCGCGCTGGCCGTCACGCTCGTCGTCTACCTGCTGGTCGCCCTGGCCGCGCTGCGTACGCTGAAGCCGGAGCTGCTGGCCAGATCCACCGCGCCGCTCACCGACCTGGTCAGGGAGGCCGGGTTCGGCTGGATGGCGCCCGTCGTGACGGTCGGGGCCGCGGTGGCGGCGCTCGGCGCGCTGCTGGCGCTGCTGCTCGGCGTCTCCCGCACGGTGCTGGCCATGGCGCGCGAGCGCGACCTGCCGGGGGCGCTGGCCGCCGTGGACCCGGTGCGGCAGGTGCCGAGGCGGGCCGAGCTGGCCGTGGGCGCGGCGGTGATCGTGCTGCTGCTGGTGGCCGACCTGCGCGGGGCGATCGGCTTCTCCTCGTTCGGCGTGCTGGTCTACTACGCCGTCGCCAACGCCTGCGCGCTCACGCTCGGCCGCGAGGAGGGGGCGCCGCCGCGCGTCGTCCCCGTGCTGGGGCTGGTGCTCTGCCTGGTGCTGGCGGCGACGTTGCCCCTGGCGTCGGTGCTGGCCGGGGTCGCGGTGTTCGCCGTCGGCTGGGTGATCTACGCGGTGCGTCGAGGGCGTACGATGTCCTCATGACGACTCGCGCGGTGATGATGACCCCCTAGGGGGTCCACCGCCACGTTCACGTTGAGGCCCTGCTAGCCGGGGCCTCTCGTCGTGTCCGGGGCCCCACGGGAGGCATCCGATGTACATCACGACGACCATCCCCTACGTCAACGCCCGGCCCCACCTCGGCCACGCCCTGGAACTCGTCCAGGCCGACGTGCTGGCCAGGCACCACCGGCGGCGGGGCGAGCCCGTACGGTTCCAGACCGGCACCGACGACAACTCGCTGAAGAACGTGCTGGCCGCGGAGGCGGCGGGCGTGCCGGTGCGCGAGCTGGTCGACCGGAACGCCGCCGCGTTCGAGGGCCTGCGCGGGCCGCTCGCCCTGTCGTTCGACTCCTTCATCAGGACCAGCACCCACCCCGCGCACCGTGAGGGCGTCGAGCGCATCTGGCGGGAGACCGGGCACGACCTCTACCAGCGCCACTACGAGGGGCTCTACTGCGTTGGCTGCGAGCAGTTCTACCCCGAAGGGCCCTGCCCCGACGGGCACGAGGCGCCGCTGCAGCGCGTCTCCGAGCAGAACTGGTTCTTCCGCCTCTCCCGCTACCAGGACGACCTGTACGCCCTGATCAGCAGCGGCCGACTACGGATCGAGCCCGCCGCGCGCCGCAACGAGGTGCTGGCCTTCGTCGCGGCCGGACTCGACGACATCAGCGTCTCCCGCTCCGCCGCCCGGGCCAGAGGGTGGGGGATCCCGGTGCCCGGCGATCCCGCCCAGGTGGTGTACGTGTGGTGGGACGCGCTGGCCAACTACATCACCGCGCTGAATGACGGTGGCGGTGGCGATTACGAGCGGTGGTGGGTGCGTGAGCCGAGCAAGGTCCATCTCGTGGGCAAGGGGGTGATCCGCTTCCACGCGGTGTACTGGCCGGCCATGCTGCTGTCCGCCGGGCGTCCGCTGCCCACGGCGATCTTCGTGCACGACTACCTCACGGCCGACGGGCGCAAGATCAGCAAGTCGTCGGGGAACGCCGCCGATCCGGCGGCGCTCGTGCGGGCGTACGGGACGGACGCGGTGCGGTGGTGGCTGCTGCGCGAGGTGCCGCGCGTGGGCGACGCCGACTTCACCGAGGCGCGGCTGGTCGCCAGGGCCGACGAGGATCTGGCCAACGGCCTGGGGAACCTGGTCAGCCGGGTCGCCACGATGGTCGTCCGCTTCCTGGACGGCCACGTACCCGAGGAGGGGGAGCCGCTCGCGGAGGTGGACGGCGTGGTGGACGCGGCGCTGGCGGAGTTCGACTTCCGGCGGGCGGCGCTGGCGGTGTGGACGCTCGTCGAGGAGGCCAACCGGTACGTCGAGCTCGCCCGGCCCTGGCAGCAGTCGCCGCGCGAGCGGGAGGCGTCGCTGGGCACGCTGGTGCGGACCTGCCGGGAGCTGGCCGTGCAGCTGGAGCCGTTCCTGCCGGGCGCGGCGGCACGTGTGTCGGCGGCGGTCGGCGCCGGCCGCCTGACCCGGCCCGAGCCGCTCTTCCCCCGCCACGCGCGCCCGGCGGCACGCGGCACGGCCTGACCGCGCCGCCGCGCGGCAGGTCCGACGGCGGCTCACTGAACGATGGCGGGGTCGTGCGGCGTGGCTGTTGACGGCGGGTCGGCAGGAGCTTAGTTTGGCGCACACCGACCAGCCGGTATGGAGGCGCGCATGCCCACAGTCGAGACCCTTCGCGGCCCCGTCGACGTCGGCGAGCTCGGGCAGACGCTGATGCACGAGCACGTCTTCGTGGTCGCCACCGAGCACCTGGAGAACTACGGCAGGGGCGCCTGGTGGGACGAGGAGGAACGGATCGCCGACGCCGTCACCAAGCTGCGCGCGGTGGCCGCCAAGGGCGTGCGCACGATCGTCGACCCGACGGTGTGGGGCCTCGGCCGGCACATTCCGCGCATCCTTCGCGTCTCCGAGCAGGTGCCCGGCCTCAACATCATCGTGGCCACCGGCATCTACGTCTTCGAGGAGCTGCCCCACACCTACACCTTCCGCGGCCCCGGCCTGATCATCGACCGCCCCGACCCGATGATCGACGACTTCGTCCGCGACCTGACCGAGGGCATCGCCGGCACCGGCGTCAAGGCGGCCTTCCTCAAGTGCGCCGTGGACGCGAAGGGCCTGACGCCCGGCGTCGAGCGCATCTGCCGGTCCGTCGCGCAGGCCCACCTGCGGACGGGCGCGCCCATCACCGTGCACACGAACTCCGCCGAGCGCAGCGGTCTCCTCGCGCTCGACCTGTTCGCCAAGGAGGGCGTCGACCTGTGCAAAGTGGTCGTCGGGCACGCCGGCGACAGCAACGACCTCGACTACCTCATGCGCCTGGCCGACACCGGCGCGACCCTCGGGATGGACCGGTTCGGCCTGGACGTCTACAACCCGACGGCGCAGCGCGTGGCCACGATCGCGGCGCTGTGCGAGCGCGGATACGCCGACCGCATGGTCCTCAGCCACGACACGGCCTGCTTCATGGACTACTTCGGCGGCGACTGGGAGGAGACCCGCAGCACGCTCGCGCCGAACTGGCGCTACGATCACATTCACGACGACGTTTTGGCCGCACTGCTGGGCTTGGGTGTGACCGATGACCAGATTGAGCAGATGCTGGTGTTCAACCCGAAGCGCTACTTCTCGTAAAGTGGTCGGATCGGGAAAGCAACGCGGGTAGGTGGAGCTGGGTGACTTCGGAGCAGGCCTTGTCGATAAGCCTCGGACTCCAGGGACCTTGCGTCATCGCGCGGCTGACGGGGGATTTCGATTTCGGGTCGGCGGCCGAGGTTCGCGATCGCGTCACCAAGGCGCTCGATCTCACCCAGCCCCCGATGCTCGTCATCGACATGCAGGCGGTGGCCGTCTGCGACTCCTCGGGTCTTTCCGTCCTGGTCTATCTGCACAAGGCCGTCACCGCCTCGGGCGGCAGGCTGCTGCTGTCGGGGCTCAACGGCAGGTGCAAGCACCTGTTCGCGATCACCGCGCTGGACAAGTTCTTCGACATCCGCTCCACGGCCGAGCTGGCCATCGCGGAACTCAACGAAGAGGGGAATCCGCCGCCGTTTACCGGGTAGTGCCCGGGCATGTCGGCCGACGAGCCCGATCTGCTCGGCACGTACCTGGAGCAGATCGGAAAAATCCCCTTGCTCTCCGCCGCGGACGAAGTGGACCTCGCCCGGCGGATCGAGGCAGGCCTGTACGCGGGCCATCTGATCGAGCGTGGTGAGGGCACGCCAGAACTCCACCGCGTCGCACGTGACGGGCGGCGCGCCAAGGACCTGCTGATCAGGTCCAACCTCCGGCTGGTCGTGGCCGCAGCCAGGCGTTACTCCTACCGGGGGCTGCCGATGCTGGACGTCATCCAGGAGGGGAACCTCGGGCTCATCAGAGCCGTGGAGAAGTTCGACTACACGCGCGGCTACAAGTTCTCCACGTACGGGATGTGGTGGATCCGCCAGGCGATCGAGCGCGGCATCCACGACAAGAGCCGTACCGTGCGGCTGCCCATCCACGTGGCGGAGGAGCTGTCGCGGCTGATCAGGGTCGAGCGCCGGCTGGCCGCCGAGCTGGGCCGCGAGCCGACCGAGGCGGAGCTGGGCGAGGTGGCCGAGCGGTCGCCGGCCCAGGTGGCGGCGTTGCGCCGGCTCGGCCAGGAGATGGTCAGCCTGGACCTGCCGGTGGGGGAGCACGGCGAGAGCCGGATCGGCGACATGATCGCCGACGAGGAGGGCCCGCAGGTGCAGGAGTTCACCGAGCGCCGCGCGCTCGGCGCGGAGCTGCGCGCGGTGGTCACGACGCTGCCGCCGCGCGAGGCCTTCGTGATCAGGCGCCGGTACGGTCTGGCCGGGCAGGAGGCCCAGAGCTACACCGAGATCGCCGAGCAGCTCGGCCTGACCAGGGAGCGCATCCGCCAGCTGGAGAAACAGGCGTTGCGGCGGCTCAGGGAGGGCGGGCCGCTGCTGGCGTGGGCCTCCTGAGACGGGCCACGACTTGGGCGGATAAAGCCGATATAAGCGGATAACCGTTCTATATCGAATCTTGCACGTCGTGCATGATTTTGTCCTGGTGCCTGATAGTAGTCGAAGAGACACGGGTCGCGGCCAGAGGGGGACGCGACCGTTTCGATTCTGGGGGCAGAATGTACAAGCGCCTCGCCGGCGCGGCCTTAGTGGCCGCTGCCGCGACTTCGCTCATGGCCACGCCCGCCGGCGCGTCCACATCCGCGCGGACCTCGTTCGCGGCGGAGACCGCCACGACGACGGCCGCTCGTCAGCTGATCCGCACCAAGGTCTCCTGGGGCCGGTGCAAGGACACCTGCCGGATCAACGTCCGGATCACGAACATCTCCCGCAAGTACCTCTACCGCGTCAAGCTGAACGCGCGGCTGAGCGTCAACGGCAGGTCGGTCGGCAGCTGCTACGACTACGTCGGCACCATCAAGCCGCGCAAGGTCCGCTACGCCGCCTGCACCGTACGCACGCGGGCGCTGTCGCAGAGGTGGAACAACTTCCTGGACGGCTGGGCCTACTTCAACCGCCACGCCAAGACCAGCGTGGCCTACCGCTACTACCGCTGAGCGAGTGAGGGGGCCGGCCGGCAGCGGCCCGGCCCCCCAGGGCTCACGCGGTGACGAGGAGCGCTACCCCGATCAGCACCACGACCGGGACGACCCACATCACGGCCTCGACAGCGAACTCCTTGTACATCGCGGAAGTCTCCTTCAAGGGCGAGGGCGGCAAACGTCATTGCGCAGCATAGCCGCCCTCACCCCGTGTTCGGTCCGCGACCTCAGGCCGTGACGGCGCCGTCGGAGGCGGAGGCGACGGTGGCCACGTACTTGGTCAGCACGCCGCGCTCGACGGGCCGGTCGGGACGCTGCCAGGCGGCCCGGCGTGCGGCCAGTTCCTCCTCGGGGACGAGCAGGTCCAGGGTGCCGGCCGCGCTGTCGATCACGATGGCGTCGCCGTCACGGACCAGGGCGATCGGGCCGCCGTGGTACGCCTCGGGCGCCACGTGCCCGATGACCAGCCCGTGCGAGACCCCGCTGAAGCGGCCGTCGGTGACCAGGGCGACCGAACTGCCGAGACCCCGTCCCACGAGCGGGCCGGTGATCGAAAGCATCTCGCGCATGCCGGGCCCGCCCGCCGGGCCCTCGTAGCGGACCACGATGACGTCGCCGGCCACGATCTGTCCCTGCTGGATCGCGGTGTAGCAGTCGGCCTCGGAGTCGAACACGCGGGCCGGGCCCTCGTGGCGGAAGTCGTCCTTGCCGCCGAGCTTGAGCACGCAGCCGCCCGGGGCGAGCGAGCCGCGCAGGATGGCCAGCGCGCCGCGCGGCTTGAACGGCCGGTCGGCACCGGCCACCACGGTCTGGCCGGGGGTCTCCCGGGCGTCGGCGGCGACGTCGGCCAGGCTGCGGCCGTCGACGAGGGTGACGTTCTCGCGCAGCAGCCCGGCCTCCAGCAGGCGGCGGACCACCAGGGCGGTGCCGCCGGCCCGCCACAGGTCCAGGGCGGTGCCGTCGCCGCCGCTGGGCTTGAGCCCGGTGATGATCGGGACCTGGCGGCAGATCTCGCCGATCCGGTCGATCTCCAGCGGCAGCCCGGCCTCGCGGGCGATGGCCAGCAGGTGCAGCACGGCGTTCGTGGAGCCGCCCATGGCGGCCACCGACACGATCGCATTGTGCAGCGCGTCGGCGGTCAGCACCTTGGAGGGGCGGGCGTCGGCGGCCAGCGCGCGCATGGCGATCTCGCCCACGCGGCGGGCGGCGGCCTCCTTGTCGGGGACGGTGGCCGGGATGTCGCCGACGCCGAACGGGGCCAGGCCGAGGAAGTCGGCGACGGTGCCCATGGTGTTGGCGGTGTACTGGGCGGCGCAGGTGCCCGCCCCCGGGCAGGCGTGCTTGGCCAGGTCGTCGAGGTCGGCCTGGTCCATCCGGCCGACCTCGCGCTCGCCGAGCGCCTCCCACATGTCCTGGATGGTCACGTCCTTTCCGCGCCAGCGGCCCGGCAGCATGCTGCCGCTGTAGAGGACGACCGAGGGCACGTCCAGCCTGGCCAGCGCCATGATCGCGGCCGGTACGGTCTTGTCGCAGCCGACGATGGCCACCAGCGCGTCGAAGCCGTGCGCGCGGCCCATCAGCTCGATGGAGTCGGCGATGACCTCGCGGCTGATCAGCGAGGTGCGCATGCCGGGGGTGTGCATGGTGAGGTTGTCGGAGACGGCGATCGTGTTGAACTCCATGGGCAGCCCGCCCGCCGCGCGCACGCCCTCGGCCACCTGGGCGGCCAGGTCGCGGTGGTTGAGGTTGCACGGCATCGTGCCGGTCCAGGTGGAGGCGATGCCGACCACGGGCCGGCGCATCTCCTCCTCCGACAGGCCCATGGCGTACAGGTGGGATCGGGCCGGTGCGCGGTCGGGATCGTCGGCGATGCTCAAGGGAAAACCTCCGATGTTCGGTTCGCTGCCTCCCCATGATGCTGCGCCCGCCGTCGCCGGTGGACCCCGGCCCCCCTCACTGCTCGCGCAGACCCCACGGTGAGCCGTACTCGACCAGCAGATCGAGGAACGGCCGCGGCTCGAAAGCCTCGGGACCCAGCACGCCCGCGCCCTTCCAGACGCCCGTCGCCATCAGCTCCAGCGCGATCACCGGGTTGACCGCGGTCTGCCAGACCACCGCCTGGGAGCCGTACTCGCGCATCGACCACTCGTTGTCGACCACGTGATAGAGGTACACCTCACGCGCCCGCCCGTCCTTGACGCCCTTCACCCAGGTGCCGGCGCAGGTCTTGCCGTGCATGCGGTCGCCGAGCGCGGCCGGGTCGGGCAGCACGGCGGCGACCACGTCACGCGGTGACACCCTGGCCTCGCCGCGGTCGGTCATGACGGCGACCGGCTCGGTGCGGTCCACGCCGAGCGCGTGCAGGGTCTTGAGCGTGCCGATGAAGTCCTCGCCGAGGCCGTACTTGAACGTCACCCGCTGCGCCGGGATCCATCGCGGCACCAGCACGACCTCCTCGTGCTCGACGTTCACGCACTCCACCGGGCCGATCCCGTCGGGGAAGTCGAAGATCTCGGGCTCGCTGAACGGCTCCGTGGTGTACCAGCCGCGCTCCTTCTCGTAGACGAGCGGTGGGTTGAGGCACTCCTCGATCGTGGTCCAGATGGAGAAGGAGGGGGCGAAGTCGTAGCCGTCGACGGTGAGGTTGCCGCCGTCCCTGATGCCGATCTCCTCGATCTCGTCGAACAGCTCGTCGGCGGCGTAGCGGGCGAAGACGTCGGCCAGGCCGGGCTCCACGCCCATGCCGACCAGCGCCAGCCTGCCCCGCTCGGCCCACTCGCCCGCGCGGGCGAACTGCTCGTCGCCGAGCTTGACACCCACCTCCTCGTACGGCCGGTCGGGGTGCGGCCTGGACATCGACATGGCCATGTCGAGGTAGTCGGCCCCGGCGGCCAGCGCCGCCTCGAACAGCGGCAGCACGAAACGCGGGTCGGTGGCGTTGAGCAGCACGTCGCAGCGGTGCTCGGCCAGCAGCGCGGTGACGGCCCGCGCGTCGGCGGCGTCGACCCTGGCCGGGGTGAACCTGGCGGCCCGGTCGCCGAGCGCGGCGACGGCGGCCTTGGCGCGGGGCAGGTCGTAGTCGGCGACCACCATGTGGTCGAAGAACGGGCGGCGGGCGGCGATCCGGGTGATGGCGGTTCCCACGCCGCCGGCTCCCACGATAAGGATACGCATGACGATAAATCCCCTTTTGGCTGATTTGGGGGTGTGTTGACCATCCAACGTCCGTAGGCTGGTCAACGTCAATGGTGTTGGCATAAGGAGGAGCGCGTGGCCAAGCGAGTGGTGCCGGAGTCGGCGCGCCGGCGGCGGCGTCCCACCAAGCGAGGACAGGTGCTGACGCACGCGCTGATCGTGGAGACCGCGCTGCGGATGTTGCGCGAGCACGGCGCCGACGGGCTGAGTGCCCGCAGGCTCGGCCTCGCGCTCGGCGCTGACGCCAGCACCGTCTACCGCTACTTCCGCGGCATGGACGATCTGATCCTGGCCATCGCGGACGAGCTGTTCCGCCACGCCATGGAGGACTGGCGGGCCACCGGTGACTGGCGGGCCGACCTGCGCGACCTCGGCCTGCGCATCCACCACGCCTACCTGGCCCATCCGCAGGCCGCCGTGCTGACCGCCAGCCGGGTCACCGGCCGGCCGAACGAGGTTGCCGGCGACGAGACGATCCTCGGCATCGTGCGCGGGGCCGGCTTCGCCGACGCGGACGCGGTCCGGATTTATCACGCTTTCATCGACCAGAGCCTGGCCTTCGCCATCCTCGATGCCGCCACACTGGCCCTGCCGAAGGCGGCGCGGGAGGCCGACGAGGAGGTGTGGCGCGACACGTACGCGCGGCTGCCCGCCAGCACCCACCCGAACATCGCGGCCACCGCGCCGCTGCTGGTCGCGCGGATGAACGACAGCGCGTACCCGACGGCGCTCGACATGCTGCTGTCCAGCGCGTCCGCCCAGCTCACGGGGTAGGTCCCGGGTATGCCCGAAGGACACCTGATCCACCGCCACGCCGACGCCCAGCACAGCGACCTCGCCGGGCGCGTCGTGCGCGCGTCAGGTCCCCAGGGCCGCTTCGACGCGCGGCCCTACGACGGGCGCACGGTGACGGAGGTGGAGGCCGTGGGCAAACACCTCCTCTACCACTTCGGCGACGAGGCGATCCACGTCCACCTGGGGATGCGCGGCATCTTCCTCCGGTACGACGACCCGGCCGCAGAACCCCGGGCCGGCACCCGGCTGCGGTTGGCCACGGACGAGGTGGCGTACGACCTCATCGCGCCCTCCCGCTGCGAACCCCTCGACGCGGACGCCGTGACGGCACTGCGGACCTCGCTCGGCCCCGACCCGCTGCGCGCGGACGCCTCCTCGCGCGAGGCGGTGCGGCGGCTGACCGCGTTCAAGGGGCCGGTCGGGGCGGCCGTGCTCGACCAGGGCGTGTGGGCGGGCATCGGCAACGCCTGGCGGGCCGAACTGCTCTACCTGACCGGCCTGCATCCGAGCCGGCGCGACGTGGACGAGCCGGCGGCCCTGCGGCTGTGGGAGACGGCGGTGACGCACCTCGCCATGGGACGCGACGCCGGCCAGGTGATCAGCGACCCGGACGCGCCCGACGAGCGCTGGGTCTACAAGCGCGAACACTGCCGCCGCTGCGGCGCCCCCGTCGAGATCTGGCCGCTGGCCTCCAGGACCGCCTATGCGTGCCCGGTCGAACAGGGCGGGTAGCCTGGAACGAGGAGTAACATGAATCTCACTTCTCGTAACAACCTGCTGGACATCCGCCGCATCTACGTCGAGCCCGCCGCCGCCGAGCTGCCGCGCGGGCAGGAGATCCTGGCCCGGTTTCCCGACGCCGAACGGGTGGAGGTCGAGAGCCACCACCGCATCCCCGAGCTGTACGGCGACGAGACCAACGTGGCCCGCTGGGTGCGGATCAAGACCGAGGCGCTCGTGCTCGGGGTCAAGAAGTCGCTGACCGCCCGGCCCAACGGCCGCTCGGCCGACTTCATCGCCCCCTCGACGGCCAACGGCTGCGCCATGGCCTGCGCCTACTGCTACGTGCCCCGGCGCAAGGGCTACAGCAACCCGATCACGGTGTTCGCCAACATCGACCAGATCCTCGGCTACCTGCGCCGCCACGCCGGCCGCCAGGGGTCCAAGACCGAGCCCAACCAGGTCGACCCGCACGCCTGGGTCTACGACATCGGCGAGAACTCCGACTGCTCCCTCGACGCCACCGTCTCACGGAACGTCCGCGACCTCGTCGAACTCTTCCGCGACCTGCCCGAGGCCAAGGCCAGCTTCGCCACCAAATACGTCAACCCGGAACTCCTGGACTGGGACCCGCGCGGCCGCACCCGGATCCGGTTCAGCCTCATGCCCGCCGCCGACGCCAAACTGCTCGACATCCGCACCTCCCCGATCGCCGACCGGATCGCCGCCATCTCCGACTTCGTCGCCGCCGGCTACGAGGTGCACGTCAACTTCAGCCCGGTGGTGGTGAGAGACGGCTGGCTGGAGTCGTGGGCCGAACTGTTCACCCAACTGGACGACGCGCTGAGCCCGCAGGCCCGGCAGCAGCTGGCCGCCGAGATCATCTTCCTGACCCACAACGACCGGCTGCACGAGGTCAACCTGGGCTGGCATCCGAAGGCGGAGGAGGTGCTGTGGCGGCCGGAGCTGCAGCAGGCCAAGCGGTCCCAGACGGGCGGCTGGAACGTCCGCTACCGCACCGGCCACAAGGGCCGCTACGTCAATGCCCTCACCGACCTCCTGACAGCTCGCCTCCCTTACTGCCGCATCCGGTACGCCTTCTGACGACGGCGATGACGTCGCGCTATGGCGTCGCACGGCCGAGACTGCGCTGTCGGGGTTGGGCTGTCGGGTTGGGCTGCTCAGGTTGCGCCGCTCAGGTTGCCCCGGCCGACCCCCCGCTGCCGACATCCGTCCGCCAACACCGCAACCCGACACCAACGTCCGTCCGCCGCCGGTAGGCCATCACGTTCACCGCGTCCGGAAACCAGGTCCGGCCGTCGAGGGCGCGACGCCGACGCTGGGGACGCCGACGTTTGGGACATCGCGCCCGCCACCGATGTGACCGGACAGCGGGTTCGACGCCGAGGGCGCGACGCCGAGATCGCAACGCCGACATTGCACCCCTGACGCTCCCATTCTGACCGACATTGCCCAGCCGGCGACGTCGCGTCGGTGACGTTCACCTGTCGCCAACGACGTTGCGATGGGCTGGGGTGGGTGCCACGCCGACATCCTGACCTGGCGTTCTGATGCCGGAAAGCCTGCCTACCCGCGCAATCGGCTCGATCGGCTCAATCGGGGAGATTCTGCTGGGCGAGGCGTTTGCCGAGGCCGGCCAAGGAGTCGTCGGCCATGAGGGCGGGCAGGCGGGGTGCGTCCTCGTCGATCTGGCGCAGCACGGCCGGCTGGTCGCCGCAGTGCCGGGTCCATGCCCGGACGACCTCCGGCATGGCCTCGATCGCCTCCTGCGACAGGATCGCCTCCCTGGGCAGCCACGACGTCAGGAACTGTCGCACCCTTCCCGGGCTCCACCAGAGCGGCCGATCCCCGACGAACTCGGTCAGCTTCCCGAACGCCTCCTCCGCCCCCGGCAGGTCCGGCAGATCCTGGAACGCGGCCATGGCACCGTCGGGAGCACCGCCACGTACAAGGCCGGGCACGGACCGGGCGCGGGACACCGCCAGCGGCCGGATCGCCGGCAACGTCTCCGCCACTTCCGCGCCCATGAGCCGATCACCCAGCTCGAACGCGTCCAGGGTCCGCCCCGCCACCACTCCCGGCTCAGCTTCCCGCAGCCCCAGATCGTCGAGAAACTTCAACTCCTCCACCAGAGCGTCCACGGCCAGTCCACCGTGTGGCTGGTCGATCCCGGTGACCACGATGTGCGGCTCCTTGCCGTTCTCGTACCGGAAGGCCAGGACCGCCAGAACCTGCTCACCGTATGGATCGGCCTTGCCGTACCAGGCGCCGTCGCACGTCACGCGCCCCATCCGCCGTACCCACCCGGGCAACTCACCCTTGCCCTCGACGGGATCCTCGGCCGGACGATCAAGCGCCGCCATGGCCGCGACCGCAAGGCGCGCCTCCAGCCGACCGTCCTCCGCCGCTCTCCGCGAGAACTCCTCCGCCTCCCCGGCCTCCTCCAGCTCGGCCGCGAGCCGGGCCGCCCACAACTCGGTCCGCAGGGGAGAACGCCACCTGAGCAGGTCGCGTGCCTGAGTGATCGCCGTGTCGAACGCAGTCATGCTCACCCTTGCACCGTACCGCCCACCCCCACCGTCCCAGCGGACCCACAGCCCCTCACCCGGCGGGGGTCGGGTCGCGGTCGATCACGGTTCTCCATCGACCTTCCACACCTCCGGAGAAGGGCCGGGTTTCTGGGCGGTTCGTGGCCGTGTGCGCTTATCCGGCTCAAGGTGCCGGTCATTCGCCGAACCAGGGCGGTAGGAGGGGGGCTGGTCGGTGCGGCGGCCGTGCGGGGTGAACGGGTGGCGCATGCCGCTCCTCCGCCGGGGCCAAGGCGGGATCGGTCGGTGCGTGGCTGGCCGGCGGGCGGGTGGGTGACGCCTGCCACTACTCCGCCGGGCAGGACGGTGGGGTGGTGGCTGATCGGGTGTATGTCGTTCATCTGGGGTGGAGGCTGTACCGCTCCTTCGCCCGGCCAGGGTGGTGAGGCTGGGTCGGTTGGTGCGCTGGCTGGCCCGCCGATGGGTGGACGCGTGCCGTTACCCCGACGAGCCAGGATGACTGGTCGGTGCGCTGGCTGGCTGGGGAGGCTGGAGGGAGCGTGCCGTTCCTTCACCGGGCCAGGGCGGTGCGGTGGTGGCTGGTCGTGCGCTGGGTGGTGGCGCTTGCTGCGTCGTTGTCTCGGCTGGCAGGGGTGGGTGGCGCGTGCCCGGCGGCTCAGCTTGGTCGTCGGGCACGCGCGTGCCGCGTTGTTCTGTGGCCCTAGCGGTTGTCGCCGCCCAGGCCGGCCTTTCTCAGGGCTTCGGCCATGGCGCCGGTCGGGGCTGGGCGGCGGGGGCCGTCGCCGCGGCCGCGTCCGCTGTCGCCGCGGTTGCGGCCGGCGCCGTCGCCTCGCTGGTCGCCACGGCCGCGTCCGCCGTCACGGCTGCCGTCGCCTCGGCCGCCGTCGCGGGCACCGTTGTCACCTCGGCTGCCGTCGCCGCGGGCGCCGTCGCGGCCGCGGTTGCCCTGGCCGCGGCCCCCGTCGGCGCGGCCCTGAGGGGCGTCGCCAGGCCGGCCGTCTCGGCGGCCTCCCGCGTTCTTGCGGGGGCCGTCGCCGGTCTGGGCGGTGGTCTCGTCTTCGAGGCGGAGGGTCAGGGAGATGCGCTTGCGGGGGATGTCCACGTCGAGGACCTTGACGCGGACGATGTCGCCGGGCTTGACCACGTCGCGCGGGTCCTTGACGTAGGTGCGCGACATGGCCGACACGTGGACGAGGCCGTCCTGGTGCACGCCGATGTCGACGAAGGCGCCGAAGGCGGCGACGTTGGTGACGACGCCCTCCAGGATCATGCCGGAGGTCAGGTCGGAGAGCTTCTCGACGCCCTCCTTGAAGGTGGCCGTCTTGAAGGCGGGACGCGGGTCGCGGCCGGGCTTCTCCAGCTCGCGCAGGATGTCGGTGACCGTCGGCAGGCCGAACTTGTCGTCGGTGAACTCCTCCGGCCTGAGCGAGCGCAGCGCCGCCGTGTTGCCGATCAGTGACTTGAGGTCGGCCTTGGCCGAGGTCAGGATGCGCCGCACCACCGGGTAGGACTCGGGGTGCACGCTGGAGACGTCGAGCGGGTCGTCGCCGCCGGGGATGCGCAGGAAGCCCGCGCACTGCTCGAACGCCTTGGGGCCCAGCCGGGGCACGTTCTTCAGCGCCGAACGGGTGCGGAAGGGGCCGTTGGAGTCGCGGTGGCGCACGATGCTCTCGGCGAGCGTGGCGCCGATGCCCGACACGCGGGTGAGCAGCGGCGGCGAGGCCGTGTTGACGTCGACGCCCACCGCGTTGACGCAGTCTTCCACGACCGCGTCGAGCGAGCGGGAGAGCTTGGACTCGGCCAGGTCGTGCTGGTATTGGCCGACGCCGATCGACTTGGGGTCGATCTTGACCAGCTCGGCCAGCGGGTCCTGGAGCCGGCGGGCGATGGAGACCGCGCCGCGCAGCGACACGTCCAGCTCGGGCAGCTCCTGCGAGGCGTACGGCGAGGCGGAGTAGACCGAGGCGCCCGCCTCGGAGACCACGATCTTGGTGAGCCCCGGCATGTGCTTGACCAGCTCGCCGGCCAGCTTGTCGGTCTCGCGAGAGGCGGTGCCGTTGCCGATGGCGATCAACTCGACGCCATGGCGCTGCGCGAGCGCGCCCAGCACCGCCAGCGACTGGTCCCACTGCCGCTTGGGCTCGTGCGGGTAGATGGTCGCGGTCTCCACGACCTTGCCGGTGGCGTCGACGACGGCGACCTTCACGCCTGTGCGCAGGCCGGGGTCGAGCCCCATCGTGGGCCGGGTGCCGGCCGGCGCGGCGAGCAGCAGGTCGCGCAGGTTGGCCGCGAACACCCGCACCGCCTCGTCCTCGGCCGCCTGCCACAGCCGCATCCGCAGGTCGATGCCGAGGTGCACGAGGATGCGGGTGCGCCAGGCCCAGCGCACGGTCTCGTTGAGCCACTTGTCGGCGGGCCGGCCCTGGTCGGAGACGCCGAACCGGGAGGCGATGCGCAGCTCGTAGTCGGGGCTGTCGTCGGGCTCCAGGGTGACGGAGAGGATCTCCTCCTTCTCCCCCCTGAACATGGCCAGGATCCGGTGCGAGGGCAGCTTCGTGAACGGCTCGCCGAACTCGAAGTAGTCGGAGAACTTGGCCCCCGCCTCCTCCTTGCCCTCGCGCACCTTCGACACCAGCCGGCCCCGGGTCCACAGCTGCTCGCGCAGGCCGCCGATGAGGTCGGCGTCCTCGGCGAAGCGCTCGATCAGGATCGCCCTCGCCCCTTCGAGCGCCGCGCTCTCGTCGGCGACGCCTTCGGCGAGGAAGCCCTTGGCGGTCGTCACCGGGTCGAGCGTGGGATCGGCGAGGAGCTGGTCGGCCAGCGGTTCGAGGCCGAGCTCGCGGGCGATCTGCGCCTTGGTGCGGCGCTTGGGCTTGTAGGGCAGGTAGATGTCCTCAAGCCTGGCCTTGGTCTCGGCCGCCATGATCTGCTCGCGCAGCTCGTCGTCGAGCTTGCCCTGGGACTCGATGGACTCCAGGATCGCCGTCCTGCGCTCCTCCAGCTCGCGCAGGTAGCGCAGCCGCTCTTCCAGCGTGCGCAGCTGCGCGTCGTCGAGGGCGCCGGTGGCCTCTTTGCGGTATCGCGCGATGAAGGGCACGGTCGCGCCGCCGTCGAGCAGGTCGACCGTGGCCTGAACCTGCCCGTCGCGTACGCCGAGCTCGGCCGCGATCCGCTGGGAAATAGAGAGCACTTGCCTGCCTTTCGATGGTCCCGCCGGTCAATTGTGCAGGACAACGCCATCCTTCATGACCAGAGTGCGCGCAGGGTGAACGACCACCGCCTCCGCCGGGCCCCCGCAGGGAACCACGACCAGGTCGGCCCGGTCGCCCGGGGACAGGCCGTAGCCCTCCAGCCCGAGCGCCCGCGCCCCGCCGTGGGTGGCCGCCTCCAGCGCCAGCTCGATGTCCTCATCCGCCCGGAACGTGCTGCGGTAGGCGACGTGCATCGCCCGTTCGAGCATGTCGCCGCTGCCGTACGGCCCCCACAGGTCGCGGATGCCGTCGTGACCGCAGGCCACGGTGACCCCGGCGGCCCGCAGCCTCTTCACCGGGGGCACGGGGAAGCTGTAGACGGCGGCGGTCACGATCGCCACCCCCGCTCCCGCCAGCCCCTCGGCCAGGCGACCTTGGTGGGCCTCGTCGAGCTGGCCCAGCGCGTAGGCGTGGCTGACCGCCACCCGGCCGCCCAGCCCGAGCGCCCTGGTGCGTTCGATGATCAGCTCCAGCTCCCACGCGCCGAGCGTGCCGCCGTCGTGCAGGTGGAGGTCGAGGTGGGTGCCGTAGCGCCCGGCCAGGCCGAAGATCAGGTCGAGGTGACGGACCGGGTCGCGGTCGATGCCCGCCGGGTCGAGCCCGCCCACCGCCTCCACCCCGCTCTTCAGCGCCTCTTCGAGCAGCTCGGCGGTGCCCGGGTTGATGAGCACGCCGTGCTGGGGGAAGGCCACCTGGCGCACGTCCACGGGGGAGCCCGCCGCGGCCTCGCGCACGGCCTCCACGCCGCGTAAGCCAACCTCGGGGTCGATGTCGGTGTGGGTGCGGACGTGGGTGGTGCCCGCCGCGCTCATGGCGGCCAGCAGCGCGGCGATCCTGGCCACGCTGGGCACGCCCAGCCCGGCGCGGCGGCGCAGGTCGTTGCCGATGCGGCCGGCGAGTGTGTCGTCGGCGGAGTGGGGCACCCACGGGCCGCCGTAGAGGGTCTTGTCGAGGTGGCAGTGCGCCTCGACCAGGCCGGGCAGGACGAGCTGCCCGGTGACCTCGACGACGGTGGCCCCGGGCGCGTCGATCGCGGGCGCGACCCGGTCGATCCGCCCGTCGCGCACCAGGACGTCGACCGGCGCGCGAACGCCGGGCCCGGAGGCTGCGGGCTCCCACGGGAGCCCGCCACGGAGCAGCACGTCGGTCATGCCCAGCACCCTAAACGGCGGGACCGACGATTTCGCCGGCTCAGCTGTGACGGTCTTGCACACCTTTCCGCCCTCTGAGGCTCCCCATGGGGTACGGCGGGTCGCCGCGCCCGATCAGATGCCGTCGAGGTGGGAGACGTTGGCCACGTCGGCGGGGTCGGCGCTCGGCCGGCCCGCGAACCAGGCGTCCAGGATCTCCTTCAGCACCACCTCGGAGGTGAGCCGCAGGCTGAGCGCCAGCACGTTGGCGTCGTTCCACTTGCGGGCGCCGTCGGCGGTGTAGGCGTCGACGCACAGCGCCGCGCGCACCCCGCGCACCTTGTTGGCCGCGATCGACGCGCCGGTGCCGGTCCAGCAGCAGACGACCGCCTGCTCGGCCCGCCCCTCGCTCACGTCTCGCGCGGCCAGCTCGCAGGCCCACGCCCAGTCGTCGCGCTCGCCGTCGCTGAGCGCGCCGTGGGTGACGACCTCGTGCCCGCGCCCGCGCAGCTCCGCCACGACCCGCTCGGCCACGCCGTCCTTGCTGTCGGCGGCCACCGATATCCGCATCCGCCCATACTCGCACGTACGCGGACTGGCGCGCCGGGGGCGGTATGTGCTTGGTTGTGGCGTCATATGAGTCTTACGAGTATTGACGCGAATGACATCGCGGCGCTCGCCCGGGGATGTGCCGTCCTGGGCACGGGCGGCGGGGGAGACGTGCGTACGGGTTCGCTGGCGGCGGTGCGGGCCATCCGGGAGCACGGTCCTGTGCCGCTGACCCGGCTGGCCGACCTGCCGGAGGACGCCCTGGTCGTGCCGCTGTCCGGCATCGGGGCCCCGACCGTCAGCCACGAGATGATCCACGGCGAGGACGAGCCCAGGCGCATCGTCGAGGAGATCGAGCGGATCTTCGGCCGCCCGCCGAGCGCGATCATGTCCTCCGAGATCGGCGGCGCCAACGGGGTCGCGCCCGTGGCCTGGGCCGCCCAGCTCGGGGTGCCGCTGCTCGACGCCGACGGCATGGGACGGGCGTTCCCCGAGGTCCAGATGGTCTCGATGTACGTGGCGGGGCTGCCCGCCGACCTCGTGGTCATGTCGGACGTCGCGGGCAACGTGGTGACGATCCGCCCGGTGGACGGGCTCTGGTCGGAGCGCCTGGCCCGCGCCGTCTGCGTGGCCGCCGGGTCGCACGCGTTGATGGCCGACTACGTGCTCACGGCCGGCCGGGCCAGGGGCGCGGTCATCGAGGGCACGGTCACCCGCGCGCTGGAGATCGGCCGGGCCACGCAGGGCGCGGCGGACCCGCTGGGCGCGCTCCAGGACCGCCTGGGCGCCGCCCGGCTGATCACCGGCAAGCTGACCGACGTGGAACGCCGCACCACGGGCGGGTTCGTCAGGGGCACGGCCACGATCGAGGGCACCGGCGACGACCGGGGCCGCCGGCTCGCGCTGGAACTGCAGAACGAGAACCTGGTCGCCACAGAGGAGGGCCGGACGCTGGCCATGGTCCCCGACCTGATCACGGTGGTGGACACCGAGACGGCCGCCGCCGTCCAGACGGAGGGCCTGCGCTACGGCCAGCGCGTCACGGTGCTCGCCTGGCCCTGTGACCCGCTCTGGCGCACGCCCAAGGGACTGGAGACGGCCGGGCCCGCGGCCTTCGGATACGACCTGGACTACGTACCCGTCGAGGAGCTGATGGCGCGTGCCTGACCTGCGGATCGGGATCGACGTCGGCGGGACCAACACCGACGCGGTGGTGCTCGGGGCGGACGGCCAGGTGCTCGCCAAGGCCAAGCGGCCCACCACGCCCGGGGTGACCGACGGCCTGCGCGCGGCCCTGGACGCCGTGCTGGACCAGGTCGAGGACCGGGCCGAGGTGACGCGCGTCATGCTGGGCACCACGCACGCCACGAACGCGATCCTGGAGCGGCGCGGCCTGGGCCGGGTCGCGGTGCTGCGGCTCGGCGCGCCCGCCACCACCTCCGTGCCCCCGCTCTCCGACTGGCCCGCCGACCTGCGCGAAGTGGTTTCGGCCGGGGAGGCGATCGTGCCCGGCGGCCACTACGTGGACGGCAGGGAGATCAGCCCGCTGGACCTGGACGCCGTACGCCGCTTCATGGACGGCGTGCGGGCCGACGCGGTGGCGGTCACCAGCGTGTTCAGCCCGGCCGACGACGGGCACGAGCGGGCCGTCGAGGCGCTGGTCCGCGCCGAGTACGGCCTGCCGGTCTCGGTGAGCCACGAGATCGGCTCACTCGGCCTGCTCGAACGCGAGAACGCGACCGTGCTGAACGCCGCCCTGTACGGCGTCGCCGCCCACGTCACCGACGCCCTGGTCACGGCACTGGCCGAGCGCGGCCTCGGCGCGCGGCCGTACCTGGCGCAGAACGACGGCACGCTCATGACGCTGGAGCACGCCGCCCGCCTGCCGGTCTCCACGATCGGCTCCGGCCCGGCGAACTCGCTGCGCGGCGCCGCCTACCTGTCGGGCGTGTCGGACGCGATCGTGGTGGACGTGGGCGGCACCAGCACCGACCTCGGGGTGCTGGCCGGCGGCTTCCCGAGGGAGTCGGCGGCGGCGGTGGAGATCGGCGGGGTGCTGACCAACTTCCGCATGCCGGACATCCTGGCCATCGCCCTGGGCGGCGGCACCGTGGCGCGGAGCGGGGGCGTCGGGCCGGACTCCGTCGGCTACCGGATCGCGCGGGAAGCGCTGGTCTTCGGCGGGACGACGGCGACGATGACGGACGCGGCGGTGGCGGCGGGCCGGATCCCGGCCGGGGCCGAAGAGTGGCGCGAGCGGCTGAAAGCCGCCCTGAAGGCCACCGGGACGGGTGACATGTCGGAAGGAATCGCCGACATCCTGCAAAGGGCGCTGGCCGTCGCCGACGGGATGGTGGCCGACGCCGTGGACCGCATGTCGCTCGGCCGGAGCGACCGTCCGCTGGTGGCGGTGGGGGGCGGGGCGTTCCTGCTGCCCGATCACATCGCCGGGGCGAGCACGGTGATCCGCCCCGAGCACGCGGAGGTGGCCAACGCCGTGGGGGCCGCCATCGCGCTCGCGAGCGGCAGAGTGGATACGATCTTGCCTGCGGGAGATAGCAGGACAGAAGCGATCGAAAGCGTCAAGAAGGAGGCGCGGGCGCGAGCCGTGGCGGCCGGGGCCGACCCCTCCGGAGTCGAGATCGTGGACCTTCTCGAGGTGCCGCTGAGCTACCTCTCCGAACCCGCCGTGCGGGTACACGTGAAAGCAGCCGGACCCCTCGCCCGGTGACCCACCGAAAGGATCCCCCACCATGCGCTGGCACAAGCGTCTGCTCGTCGCCGGGGTAGCCGGTCTCATGGCCCTGACCGCGTCCGCGTGCGCGGGCGGCCAGGTACGTGGCGCCGGCGGCACACCCCAGCCGCAGACGAGCGGCGGCGGCAGCCCGGCCGGCGGGCAGGCCAACGACGCCACCTTCGTCTACGCGCCCAACCACGACGTGGTCACCGACTGGGACCCGGCCACCTCCTACTCCAACGAGATCATCGCCCTGTCGAACATCTACGAGGGCCTGACCAGGTACGACTCCGAGACCAAGGAGGCCTCGCCGCGCCTGGCCACCGAGTGGACCTCGGCGAAGGACGGCAAGGAGTGGACCTTCAAGCTGCGGCAGGGCGTGACGTTCCACTCCGGCGCCACGTTCGACGCCACGGCCGCGAAGAAGGCCATCGAGCGGACGAAGGAGAAGAAGGGCGGCGCCGCCTACATCTGGGACCCGGTCGACAAGATCGAGGCGGTGGACGCGAGCACGCTGAAGTTCACCCTGAAGTACGCCGCCCCGCTCGACCTGATCGCCGCCTCCGGCTACGCCGCCTGGATCTACGACGTGGACGCGGTGGACGCCGACGGCAAGAAGACCGCCGGCACGGGGCCGTACACGATCGACACCTGGCAGAAGGGCAAGGAGACCGAGCTCACGCTGAAGGCGTTCGACGACTACTGGGGCGGCTGGAAGCCGGCGCAGTACAAGAAGGTCGCCTTCCGCGTCACGCCCGAGATCACCACCGCCTGGCAGCTGCTGCAGAAGGGTGAGGTGAACTTCGTCGAACGGCTGAACCCGCAGCTCTTCGAGCAGGCGCAGACGACGGAGTCGGTGCGGACCGCCGAGTCGCCGTCGTTCCAGAACCTGCTGGTGCTGTTCAACACGGCCGCGGGCCCGACGCAGGACGTCAAGGTCAGGCAGGCGCTGCAGCTCGCGATCGACTACGACGGCCTGGCGGCGGCGCTGGAGGGCGCCGGTCAGAAGGCCAGCGGCCTGGTGCCGCAGGGCCTGGTCGGGCACGCCAGCGGGATGGAGCCCAAGCAGGACCTGGCCAAGGCGCAGGCGCTGCTGGCCGAGGCGGGTTACGGGCCCGACCTGAAGGAGCTCAAGCTGAGCCTCACGTACGGCATCGGCGACGAGGACCAGAAGCTGCTGGTCACGCTGCTCAGCTCGACGCTCAGCAAGCTGAACGTGACCCTCCAGGCCAAGCCGATGAACTGGAGCGCGCAGTGGGACCTGGGCAAGAAGGGCGGCCAGGACGTCTTCGTCATGTACTGGTACCCGGACTATCCGGACGCCTACTCCTGGTTCCTCAACGTGTTCAAGAGCGCCGACAAGCCGCAGTTCAACCTCTCCTACCTGAAGAACACCGAGATCGACGCGGCCATCGACAAGCTCCCCGAGCTGACGGCCACGGACCGGCTGGCGGCCGTCGAGGAGTACAAGACCCTGCAAGAGAAGATCATCCAGGAGCAGGCAGCGGTGGCCGTGCCCTACGTGCAGAAATACCAGCGCGCCCTCTCCTCTGACGTACAGGGCTACAAGGACAACGCGGCCTACCCCAACGTCGTCTTCTTCTACGACCTGACCCGCGCCTCCTGACCATGCTGCGCTATCTGGCCCGCCGCCTCGGCCAGGCCCTCCTGGTCGTGGCCGGCGTGGTCGTGCTCACGTTCGCGGTGATGCGGCTCGTGCCCGGCGATCCGGCGGTGGCCTTCGCCGGGCCGAAGGCCACGCCCGAGCAGCTGGCCGCGGCCCGCGCGCGGTTCGGGCTCGACGATCCGCTGCCGGCCCAGCTGCTCACGTACGTGCGCGACCTGCTGGCCGGAGACTGGGGCGTCAGCCTGCGCACGCGGCAGCCCGTGCGGGACGACCTCTACCTCGCCTTTCCCGCCTCACTCGAACTCGTCGGCACGGCGCTGCTCATCGCGGTCGTGCTGGGCATTCCGCTCGGCGTGCTCGCCGCCCGCTATAAGACGAAATTTCCGGACTTTGGGGTGCGGGTCGGGAGCATGCTGGCCGTCTCCGTCCCCGTCTTCTGGCTGGCCCTGGCCCTCCAGACGATCTTCGCCAGCAACCTCGGCTGGTTCCCCATCGCCGGCGAGTACGACTCCGCACTCGACACCACCAGCCCGCTCACCCTCTGGACCAACATCACCGTCGTCGACGCCCTCATCACCGGGAACTGGCCCATCCTCACCAGCACCCTCGACCACCTGGTGCTGCCCGCCCTGGTCGTGGCCGCCTATCCCACCGGCGTCATCGCGCAGATGACCAGGGCCGCGCTCATCGAGGAGTCGGGCCAGGACCACGCCAGGCTGGAGCGCGCGCTGGGCTTCGGGGAGACGTCCATCCTGACCAGGTTCGCGCTGCGGCCGGCGCTCGGTCCCGTGCTGTCGCTGATCGCGCTGGTCTTCGCGTACGCGATCGTCAACGGCTTCCTCGTCGAGGCCGTCTTCAACTGGCCGGGCCTGGGCCGCTACGCCGCCGAGTCCATCCGCTCGCTGGACACCCCGGCCATCGCGGGCGTCACCCTGCTGGTCGCCCTGGTCTACGTCCTGGCCAACCTGGTCGTGGACATCCTCCAGGGCTTCGTCGACCCCCGGGCCAGGACACGATGACCACGGAGACACGGACACCGGAGACACAGCCGCTGCGCCGCACCCTGCCGCGCATCCCCGACCGGTTCGCCGCGTTCGGGGCGGTGCTCATCGTGGTCGTCGTGCTGGCGGCGGTGCTCGCGCCGTGGCTGGCGCCGTACCCGGTGGACGACCCGAGGCCGCTGGAGCGGCTGCTGCCGCCGAGCGGCGCGCACTGGTTCGGCACCGACCAGGTCGGGCGCGACGTGCTCACGAGGATCCTGTACGGCGGGCGCACCTCGCTGTTCATCGCCGTGGCCGTGCTGGCCGTCTCGGCGCTGGCCGGGGTGACGCTCGGCGTGGTCGCCGGGTACGCGGGCGGCTGGATCAGAGACGTGATCATGCGCGTCACGGACGTCTTCCTGGCCTTCCCCGCGCTGCTCCTCTCCCTGGCCCTGGCGGTGGTGCTGCAGCCCGGGGTGAACACCGTGATCCTGGCCATCGCGGTGACCTGGTGGCCCTGGTACACGCGGCTGGCCGCCTCCATGGCCGCCTCGATCGCCACCCGCCCCTACGTGGACGCGGCCCGCTGCCTGGGCGTGCCCGCGCCGCTGATCATCCTGCGCCACGTGCTGCCCAACTCGCTCACGCCCGTGCTGGTGCAGCTCTCGCTGGACGCGGGCGGGGTGATCCTGACCTCGGCGGCGCTGTCGTACCTGGGGCTGGGCGCGCAGGAGCCGACGGCCGAATGGGGGCTGATGGTGCAGCAGGGACAGACGCTGTTCACCACGAACTGGTGGGTGGTGACCTTCCCCGGGCTGGCGATCCTGGTGACGGCGTTCGCGTTCAACGTGCTCGGCGAGGGGCTGCGCAACGCGCTCGACCCGCGGAGGGCGGTCAAGTGAGCGATCACCTGATCGAGGCGCGCGACCTGCGCGTCAGCTACGGCGGGCGGGTGGTGGCCGAGGTGCCGCGGCTCGACGTGGGCGCGGGGGAGTGCGTGGCGATCGTGGGGGAGAGCGGCTCGGGCAAGTCCACGACGCTGCTCTCGCTGCTCGGCCTCACCCAGAATGCCGAAATATCAGGACAGGTACGGGTGTGCGGCGTGGACGTACTCACGGCCTCCCCACGCGCGCTGCGCGAGCTGCGCGGCGCGCGGGCGGCGCTGGTGATGCAGTCGCCGCACGCCGCCCTCAGCCCCGCCACCCGCCTCGGCGTGCTGATGCGCCGCGCGCTCAAGCTGCACGGCGTGCGGGACGTGGACAGGACCATGGCGCGGGCCATGGAGGAGGTCCTGCTCGACCGCGAGCTGCTGCGCCGCTATCCGCACGAGGTCTCCGGCGGCCAGGCCCAGCGCTTCGCCATCGCGCTGGCCATCGCCCTGGGCGCCGAGGTCATCCTGGCCGACGAGCCCACCAGCGCGCTGGACGTGACCGTACAGGCCGAGGTGGTCGGCGTGCTGCGCCGGCTCAGGGCCGAACGGGACCTCGCGCTGCTGCTGGTCTCGCACGACCTGGCCCTGGTCTCGACGATCGCCGACCGGGTGCTGGTCATGAAGGACGGCGCGGTGGTGGAGTCGGGCCCCGCCGCCACGGTGCTGGCCGAGCCGTCCCATCCCTACACCCGCGAGCTGCTGGAGGCGCTGCCGTGACCATGCTCAGGGCCGAGCTCAGGGCCGATCGGGTGACGCTCGGGTACGGCCGCCGCCCGGTCGTCCACGACGTGAGCATCGACATCACCGAGGGCGGCGTGGGGCTGATCGGGGAGAGCGGCTCGGGCAAGACGACGCTGGCCCGCGCGTTCCTGGGCCTCCTGAGCCCCATCTCCGGAAATATCTGGTACGGCGACCAAACGCTGAAAAAAGCGGACATGCGGAAGTTCCGGAGGGACGTCCAGCCCGTCTTCCAGGCCGAGGCCCTCGACCCCCGCATGCGCGTCGGCACCTCCATCGCCGAGGCTCTCCCGCGCGCCGCCCGCTCCCGCGTCCCCGACCTGCTCGAACAGGTCGGCCTCGATCCGGAACTGGCCGGCCGCCGCCCCCATGAGCTCTCCGGCGGCCAGCGCCAGCGCGTGGTGATCGCCCGCGCCCTGGCCGTCGGCCCGCGCCTGCTCATCCTCGACGAGCCCACCAGCGCGCTCGACGTCACCGTCCAGGCCAGGGTGCTCGACCTGCTGGCCTCCCTGGACACCGAGCGCCTGCTCATCACGCACAACCTGGCCGTGGTGGAACGGCTCTGCCGCACCTCCCACGTGCTCTTCGCGGGCCGCGTGGTCGAGTCGGGGCCCACCGCCGACCTGCTGGCGAACCCGGCCCACCCCTACACCCGGGCCCTGCGCGACGCCGTACCGAAGCTGGGCGGGGACCCGCCCGAGGCCAAGGGCAGGACCGAGGCCGTGCCCGCGGCCACCGGATGCCCGTTCCGGCTGCGCTGCCCGCTCGCCGTGGCGGCGTGCGAGCAGGCGCCCGAGCCGAGGGACGTCCAGGGACGTCAGGTGGCCTGCCATCGCGCGGAGGACGTCCTCACTTGAGCACCTGAAGGGCCTTCAGGTGCTCGTGGAGGTCGTCGGCGAGCTTGGTCATCAGCCGGTTGAGCTCGGCCCGGTCCGCACCCGACCAGCCGGCCAGGGCGCCCCCCAGCCACTCGTTGGTCACCCGGCGGCAGTGGTCCGCCGCCACGGTGCCCTCCTCAGTGAGCGTGATGCGCCAGGCCCGGCCGTCGTCGGGGTCGCGTACCCGCTCGACCAGGCCGCGCTGCTCCAGCGCGGCCACGTGCCGGGTCACGTGCGGGCTCTCCACCTGGAGGTTGTCGGCGATCGCCCCGATCCTGCGCGGCTCGCCGACGTCGCGCAGGTGGACGAGGATCTGGACGTCCGGCCGGTCCAGCCGGACGCCCGCCGCCTCGGTCAGCCGTTCGTGCGTCTTGCCCCGGTTGAGCATGGTGACGAGCCGGCGGAAGGCGGTCACCGGCGTCTGCAGATCCTCGTCCATCCGGTTGCTTACCTAACTTACGTATGTATTATCGGTTCTCGACTACTTACCTAAGTTATCCAAAGGAGCCGTCATGGCGACAGTCGTCGTGCCCGCAGCACGCGGGACGTCCACCGGAAATCCCTGGCCCGCCGTGGTCACGTTGTCCATCGCGGCGTCCATCGCCGCCATGCAGAACACCGCGGTGGTGCCGCTGCTTCCCGTGCTGCAACGGGAGCTGGGCACCTCCTTGACCGCCGTGAGCTGGACCCTCACGGTGAGCCTGCTGGTCGGCGCGGTGTCCACGCCGCTGCTCTCCCGCTTCGGCGACATGTACGGGCGGCGCCGCATGATCCTCGGAGCGCTGGCCCTCCTGGTGATCGGGTCGGTCATGGCGGCCCTGGCCACCTCGCTGGCCTGGCTGATCGTGGCCCGGGTGTTGCAGGGCGCCGTGTCCGCGCTCGTCCCCTTGTCCATCGGGGTGGTCCGTGACGCGCTGCCGCGCGAGCAGTTCGCGACCGGCGTCGGCGTGCTCAGCGCGACGATGGGCTTCGGCAGCGGCGGCGGCATGATCCTGGCCGGGCTGGCCTCGGGAGACTTCCACCTGGTGTTCTGGGTCATCGGCGGCCTCTCCCTGGCGGCCGGGATCGTCGTGGCCTTCCTCGTCCGCGACTCGGCCCCGCCCGTCAAGGGCCGTCCCGACCTGATCGGCGCCACGCTGCTCGCCACCTGGCTGGTGGCGCTGCTGCTGGCGGTCAGCGAGGGCGGCTCGTGGGGCTGGACCTCGCCCGGCGTGCTCGGGCTGCTCGGCACGGCGGCCGTGCTCGCGGCCGCGTGGGTGGCGGTCGAGCGGAGGGTGGCCGAGCCGCTGGTGGACATGGCGATGCTCGTGCACCGGGGCACGGTCGGCGCGACGGTGTCCTCGCTGCTGCTCGGATTCACCTTCTTCACCCTGCTGACCGGCATCTCCAGCTTCGCCCAGTCGCCCGAGGGATTCTCCGCCACGACCCTGCAGGTCGGGCTCTACCTGCTGCCGAGCACGCTGTTCATGCTGGTGATCTCACTGTTCGCGGGCCGCATCATGCGCCGCCTGCCCGCCTCGTCCATGGTGGCGACGGGCTCACTGGTGACAGGGCTGGCCGCGCTCTACCTGATGATCGCGAACGACGCCCCCGCGCACCTGTACGCGGCCTCCTCGATCATGGGCGTCGGCCTCGGCGTCGGATACGCGGCCCTGGGCACCATGGCCGTCGAGCACGTGGGCCAGGACAAGACCGCCGTGGCGTCGGGGGTGAACGCCCTGGTGCGCATCGTCGGCGGCAGCACGGCGGGCGCGGTGATCGCGGCCATCCTGGCGGCCCGGCCGGGTGCCGGCGGCTACCAGTGGGTCTTCGGGGCAGCCGCCGGGGCGGGCGTCGTCGCCGCGATCTTCGCGGCGGGGTTCGGATACCTCAACAGCAGGGCCGTCACAGCGCCGACTACCGGGCCGATCACAGGGCCGATCACAGGGCCTTCAGCCCGCTGATCACTTCCAGCAGCACCTTGGCGTCGGGGGCGGGCGGCGGCAGCTCGACCTGAACGAGCTGCTGCGCGTGCAGGTCGCCGACCAGCACCCGGACCACCCCGATGGGCAGGTTCAGCTCGGCCGCGACGTCCACCAGCCGGGTGGGCTGGGTGCACTTCTGCAGGATGATCAGATGCTCGGGGTCGAGGCCGCGCGGCGGCGCCAGGCCGCCGGCGGTGATGATCACCGCGATGAGGTCGATGGCCTCGCTCGCGGGCACCGTCCGGCCCCTGGTCAGCAGGTAGGCCGGAACGATGGGACCGGCGTCCTCGTCCAGCCAGCGTTCTTCAGTCACTTCGCACCACCCGCATGGGGCGCTCGGACTCCTGCTGAGCCGCCCTCGGGGCCTCGGCCTCTGGCTCTGCCACGTGCTCTTCCGGGATCAACACGATCGCGGTGGTCCCTCCATATGGTGAACCGCGCAACGTCACGCGGATGTCATGCCTGGCGGCCAGGCGGGAAACGACGAAAAGGCCGAGCCTGTCGCTGTCGGCCAGGTCGAACTCCGGCGGGCTGGCCAGCCGCTCGTTCAATTCGGCCAGCTGCTCCGCGCTCATCCCGAACCCGCGGTCCTCGACCTCGAAGGCGAAGCCCCGGGCCGCGGCGTCGCCGCGGACGAAGACCGAGGTGTGCGCGGGGGAGTAGACGGTGGCGTTCTCGATCAGCTCGGCGATGAGGTGGATCACGTCGCCGACCACGGGGCCGGCCAGGCGCTGGCCGGACATGGGCTCGACGACGACCCGCTGGTAGTCCTCCACCTCGGCCGCGGCGCCGCGGGCCACGTCGAGCAGCGGCACAGGACGGCTCCAGCCGCGTCCCGGCGTCGCGCCCGACAGGATGATCAGGCCCTCGGCGTGGCGGCGCATGCGGGTGGTGAGGTGATCGAGCTTGAACAGGTCGTCCAGCTGACCGGGGTCGGTCGCGCGGTGCTGCATGTCGGCGAGCTGGATGCGCTGGCGGTGCAGCAGCGTCTGGCTGCGCCTGGCCAGGTTCCTGAAGACGTGGCCGACGCCCTCGCTGAGCTGCGCCTGGCCGACCGCGGCCTCGACGGCGGTCTGCTGGACGGTGGAGAAGGCCTTGCCCACGTCGTCGATCTCGACCGTGGTGCTGGTGAGCGACACCTCGGGCACCTCGACGGTCTCGCCCTTGCGCAGCTTGGCGACCACGTGCGGCAGCCGTTCCTGAGCCACCTCCAGGGCGGCCAGCCGGAGCGTCCCGAGCTCCTTGGACAGCCGGTTGCCCATGCGCAGCGAGAACCCGATCGACACGATCACCAGCGCCAGGGCCGTGCCCGCGAGCAGGAACGCCCGCGACAGCACCTCGTCGGCCACCGGGTCGGCGCGCTCGTTCAGCGTCGTGCTGGCCCGCAGCTGGGCCTCCTGGAACGACCTGGCCAGGCCGTCGGTGGTGGACAGCCAGCCCTGCGGGGTGCCGCCGGCGATGATCTGGTCCTCCATCATCCGCATCCGCTGGTAGGCGGGGGAGGTGATGAGGGCGACCTGGGGATCGCGCAGCTCCGGGTCGAGCTCGCCGAGGCTCTGGTCCACGAGGAAGCGCCGGTTGCCCGTGATCTGGGTGAACAGCCTGCGCTCGGCCCTGGTCACCGTGCCGAGCCCGAGTGCCTGCTCCCTGGTCAGCAGCTCCTTCGCGTAACTCATGTCGATGGTCACGCGGGACTGCTCGTAGATCGGGATGTCGTCGATCAGCGCCACCCGGCGGTGCAGGCCGAACAGCGTGTCGATGATCGCGTTGTAGGCCTCCACGGTGTGCAGACGATCGGACAGGCCCGTGTCGATCTCACCTCGGACCGCGTCGAGCCTGTCTATCTGCGTGTACACCGCGTCCACCTGTGTGCGGATCTCTTCTGATCTGTTCTTGGACTTACTGGAAAGCTGCTTGAAGGCGTCCCGGGCGGCGTCGGTGCGGACCCGCTGCGCCGCCATGGCGGTCTTGTCGGCACCGCTCCGCAGGAACCTGGCCGAGATCAGGCGCTCGCGCTGGATCTCGGTGATCACTTTGTACGCGGGAAGGCGCAGGTTCGTCCAGACTGTCTTGTACTGACGCAGCTCCAAGCTCTCGCTCGCGGTGACGGCGGTGATGACCCCCCACAACACCACCATGGAGGCCAGTGGCACCAGTAGTAGTCCGATGATCTTCATCCGGATCGTTCGGCTACGACCCATGGCACCTCACTCCGGTTGGTCCCAAGCTGGCAACCCCGGACGGGACAAGCCCCGAGGATAGCAATTGGATCACCAGAATGCCCAATTTTTCGGGACTTTTGGACACACGAGTCCCTCTGGCATCGATCTTGGAGTAGGTTTCCCGGGTACATCGGCGACAGAGGGAGATGCGTTGCGCCGGCGAGTCTCAGCGGCCCCCGCGTCCGTCCTGGTGTCGATTCTCGTGGCGGTCCTGCTCACGGCCTGCTCGCCGCCCACCGAGGTGCGCCAGGCGCCGGTGGGGGAGTCGCCCTTCGTCTACGTCAAGAACACCGACATCATCACCGAGTGGGATCCCGCCCGCTCCTACTCCAACGAGATCATCGCCTTCCAGAACGTCTACGAGACCCTCACCCTCTGGAACCCGGTCACCAAGAAGTCGGCGCCCCGCCTGGCCACCGGCTGGCGGTCCACCGCCGACGGCAGGAGCTGGACCTTCACCCTGCGCTCCGGCGTGACGTTCCACACCGGCAACCCGCTGGACGCGGAGGCGGTCAAGGCCTCGATCGAGCGGACCATGCGGGCCAGGACCGGCGCCTCCTACCTCTGGGACGCCGTCTCCTCCATCCGGGTCGACGGGCCGCTGACGGTGACGTTCGCGCTGAAGTACCCCGTCCCGCTGGACCTGGTGGCCTCCGCCGGGTACGCGGCCTACATCTACGACACCAAGGCGGCCCCCGACCTCGGCAAGTGGTTCGCGCAGGGCAGGGACGCCGGGTCGGGTCCTTACACGGTGGCGAAGTGGAACAAGGGCAAGGAGGACGAGCTCACCCTCAAGGCGTACGACGGATATTGGGGCGGGTGGAACGAGCGGCCGCACTACAACACGGTCAAGTACCGGGTCGTGCCCGATCCCGAGCGGGCGTACCGGATGTTGCGCCGCGGCGAGGCGAGTTTCGTGGACCGGCTCGACCCGAAGCTGTTCGCCCAGGCCGGCGCCGCGCCGGGCGTGCGCACCTCGGACCGGCCGTCGTTCACCACGGCCATGATGCTGTTCAACACCGCCGCCGGCCCCATGAAGGACATCAGGGTGCGCAAGGCGGTGCAGCAGGCCATCGACTACCGCGGCATCGTCAAGGCGCTCAAGGGCTCCGTGATGCCGGCCAGCGGCGTCGTCCCCGAAGGGCTGCTCGGCCACGTACCAGGCCGGGTGCCCGAGCAGGACCTGGAGAGCGCCACCCGGCTGCTGCAGGACGCCGGCTACGGCCCCGGCGGCGAGCCGCTGCGGCTCCGGCTGACCTACGGCGAGGGCGAGGCCGACGAGGAGCTGCTGGCCAAGCGGCTGCGGGCGGCGCTGCGCCCGCTCAACGTCACCCTCAAGGTCGAGGGCATGCACTGGAACGCGCAGTGGGAGCGGGGCAAGAAGCGCGGCCAGGACATCTTCGTCATGTACTGGTGGCCCGACTACGCCGACGGCTACTCCTACTTCGGCCAGGTCTTCCGCGCCGCGAACCCGCCCGTGTTCAACCTGACCTACCTCAACGACCACCGCCTCGACGCGATGCTCGACACGGTGCCCGAGCTGACGGTCACCGACAAGCCCGCGGCGCAGCGGGTGTACGAGCAGGCCACGAAGCGTGTGCTCGACGAGCGGGCCGCCGCCGCGCTGCCCTGGGTGGTCAAGTCGCGGCGGGCGTTCCTGGGCGGCATCCAGGGCTACGACGACAACCCGGCCTATCCGGACGTCGTCTTCGTCTACGACCTCAAGCCGTCGGGCTGACGTCGTCAGGCCGGGGACTCTCCACCCGCTCCCGCAGCCGGGCCCTGATCTCCTCCGGCGTGTACGCCCGGCGGCGCCGTTCGGCCCGCGCGATGACCACGCCCGTCGCCGCCACACCCATGATTCCCGCCAGACCGAGCATCTTCCACCAGCGCATGTTGCCTAGGCTAGCCCTGTGCTGACTCTCGACGAAGCCGTCAAGGTGACCAGGACCGGCGATCTGTGGGTCTTCCGCGGGCGTTCCGTGCCCGACCGCGCCATCCAGACGATGACCAACAGCCCGGTCAACCACGTCGGCATGGCCATCGTGATCGAGGACCTGCCACCCATGATGTGGCACGCCGAGCTGGGCAAGTCGCTGCTCGACCTGTGGTCGGGCACCCACCAGCGCGGCGTGCAGCTGCACGACCTGCGCGCGGCGGTCACGACCTGGGCCGACCGCTACGACCAGCGCGCCTGGCTGCGCCAGCTGGAGCCGGAGGCCACGCAGGAGATGGAGGACGCCGCCCTGCGCACGGTCGCCCGGCTCGACGGCACCCCCTTCCCCTCCACCGCCCGGCTGGCCGCCCGCTGGGCCAGGGGCCGCGTGCCGCGCCGCACGCGCAAGGAGCAGACGGTGGAGAGCGCCTACTGCGCCGAGGTGGTGGCCGTCACCTACGAGGAGATGGGCCTGCTGCCCGCCGGTCGCCGCCCCAACTGGTACGACCCCGGCAGGTTCTGGAGCGGCGACGACCTCGACCTGCTCCTCGGCCGCCGGCTCGGCAACGAGATCACCGTCGGGGTCGAGCTGGAGCGCGCCCGCCGCCCCTGATCCAATACAGGGCATGACTAGCGTGAACGTCGCCGTGATCGGCGTGGGCAACTGCGTCTCCTCCCTGGTGCAGGGCGTCGAGTACTACCGCGACGGCGACGCCCCCGGCCTGCCGAACCCCGTCTGCGCCGGCTACGCCGTCTCCCAGGTCCGCTTCACCGCCGCCTTCGACGTGGGCGCCGCCAAGCTCGGCCGCGACCTGTCGGAGGCCATCTGGGCCGAGCCGAACAACGCCAGGAGATTCGCCGCCGTGCCGCATCTCGGCGTGCCCGTCACCGAGGGCATCCTGGCCGACGGCGTGGGCCCCGGCTCGGCCGGTCTGATCGATCCGCGCGGCGGCGCCACGCCCGGTGAGGTCGCCGGCCACCTCAGGCGGACCGGCAGTCATGTCGTGCTGAACTTCCTGCCCACCGGCGCGCAGCGGGCCACCGAGCTCTACGCGGCGGCCGCCGTCGAGGCCGGATGCGCGTTCGTGAACTGCATGCCGGCCGTGCTCGCCCGGTCGCCGGAATGGCGCGCCCACTTCGCCGCGGCCGGGCTGCCGCTGGTGGGCGACGACCTGAAGAGCTCGTTCGGCGCGACGCTGGTGCACCGGGCGCTGGTCGAGGCCCTGACGGCGAGCGGGGTCCACCTCACCGGCGGCCACCAGCTGCTGGCCGGCGGCAACATGGACTTCGTCAACCTGGAGGACCCCGAGCGGATGAAGAGCAAGAAGGCCACCAAGTCCACCGGTGCCGGGACGTCCACCCACGTCAGCGCGCAATACCTGCCTTTCATGGACGATCGCAAGGTCGCCTACATCCGGCTGGACGGCGTGGGCTTCGGCGCCTCCCCGCTGGAGCTGGAGCTGCGCCTGGTCGTCGAGGACTCGCCCAGCGCCGCGGGCCACGCCCTGGACGCCGCGCGGCACGCCAGGGCAGCCCTCGACCAGGGCGTCGGCGGTCTGCTCGAAGAGGTCTCCCTGGCGCTGATGAAGGCGGTCTGACGCACGCGGGCCGGCCGGGACGGACATCCGCAGCGCATCCTCGACGGCCACCGGCCCGTGGTGCCGCGCCGGCTGCTGCCCAGAGCCGTGGCCGCCTTCGCCGGCGGGCCGGGACGGCGCGACTGGCGTACCCGTGCCCAGGGACACGGCCGAGCAGCTCGCCCTCCACCGGAGCCGGCCGTCCGGCTTTCGGCTGAGTCGGTCCCCTGTGCCGGCCGGGGCGGTGGCAGGCTAGGGGGATGCGCCTGGCTACCTGGAACGTGAACTCGGTCAAGGCACGGCTGCCCCGCCTGCTCGAATGGCTCGCCGAGGCCCGGCCCGACGTCGTGTGCCTGCAGGAGACCAAATGCGCCGCCGAGGCGTTCCCTGTGGCGGAGGTGGGCGAGCTGGGCTACGAGGCCGCCGCCCACGGCGACGGACGCTGGAACGGCGTCGCGCTGCTGTCCAGGGCCGGGCTGGCGGACGTCACACCCGGCTTTCCCGGCGAGCCCGGCTTCGGCGAGCTCGACAGCGTCGGCGCGGCCCGCCCCGAGGCCCGGGCCATCGGCGCGACCTGCGGCGGGATCCGGGTGTGGTCCCTGTACGCGCCCAACGGCCGTACCGTCGACTCGCCCCACTACGCGTACAAGCTGGCCTGGTTCGCCGCCCTGCGCGACGCCCTCGTTCCCGAACTGGCCGCCGGGCCGCTGGTGGCCTGCGGCGACTACAACGTGGCGCCGACGGACGCCGACGTGTGGGACCCCGCCCTGTTCGTCGGCTCCACCCACGTCACGCCGCCCGAACGGCGGGCCCTGGCCGAGCTGCGCGACCTCGGCCTCACGGACGTGGTGCCGACGCCGATGAAGGGCCCGCACCCCTACACGTACTGGGACTACCGGGCCGGGATGTTCCACCAGAACAAGGGCATGCGGATCGACCTGGTGTACGCGAGCGCGGACGTGGCCGGGCAGGTGCGGTCGGCGTACGTCGATCGTGAGGCCCGCAAGGGGAAAGGCCCGTCCGATCACGCGCCGATCGTGGTCGACCTCGAGCGATAAAGGCAATTACAAACCGCTGTCGGCCGAGTATTCTGTGTTCTCACATGTTTCGGGGGGATCAAGCAGATCAAGGACCACGAGGGGGGATCTCCGTGGAACCTGCCGATGGACGCGTCATCCTGTTCGTCCTCATCGGGATCGCCGTGTTCGCCCTGGGGCGGCGCTTCCAGAACATGATCGTCATGCGTCAGGTCTGGAAGCAGAGCGCCAAGCAGGTGACGGCCAGAAAGGTCGTCGCGCACAACGCGGCGAAGTCGATGATCGGGATCACGGTCGTGGCACTCTTCGTGATCTGGCTCAGCGTCAACCTCAACCGCCTCATGTGAGCCGCGCAGGGCTGACGGTGGGGTGGGGCGTTCACTGACGTGCGGGCGGCCGGTGGGGTGGGGCGTTCACTGACGTGCGAGGGGTGCCCGGGCCGTCAACCCGTCGACGACCTCCTGCGGAGGGCCCAGGCGGCGACCAGGGCCACGCCGGCCGCCGCCAGCCCCACCGCCCGCGTCAACCGTACGGCGCGCCGGATGTCCTTGACCTCCGGTCTGGGACCGTCCCCCATCGTCGGCCGCTCCTCCACTCTTCCCGCGTACACGTTGGTCCCGCCCAGCCGCACCCCGAGCGCGCCGGCGAACGCGGCCTCGCACCGGCCCGCGTTCGGGCTGGGATGCCGGTGCCCGTCCCGGCGCAGGACGGCCCGCGCCTGCCCGGGATCAGGCCCGGTCAGCACGGTGAGCGCCCCGGTGAGCCGGGCCGGCACGTAGTTCGCGACGTCGTCGAGCCGGGCGGCGGCCCAGCCGAACCGCTCGTACCTGGGGGAGTGGTGCCCGATCATGGCGTCCAGCGTGTTGATCGCCCGGTACGCCAGCAGGCCCGGCACTCCTGCCACCGCCCCCCAGAACAGCGGGGCCACGACGGCGTCGGAGGTGTTCTCGGCCAGCGACTCGACCGTGGCCCGCGCGATCTCCGGCGCGTCCAGCCGGCTGGGGTCGCGGCCGCACAGGTGGGGCAGCCTGGCCCTGGCTCGTTCCAGATCGGCACCCTCCAGCGCGTCGGCCAGGTGGTCGCCCTCACGGGCGAGCGTGGTGCCACCGAGCACGGCCCAGGTGGCGACGGCGGTGACGGCCGTACGCGCGACCCGGTTGGGCGCGTACCGCATGGCCAGCACGCCGAGCGCGGCCGAACCGCCGACGCACACGGCGACGTGCAGCACGCCCCGGGCGCGGTCGTCCCCGTACAGGGACGTCTCCAGCTTCGCCGCGCCACGCCCGAACAGCGCGACAGGATGAACGGAACTGCGCGGATCGGCCAGCAGCCGGTCGAGGGCGACGCCGAGGGCGAGCCCCAGCGGGTCATACCAGATGTGCATGAAGCTCATCTTCGTGCACATCCAGCCAGGCCGCGGCACGGCGGATCCGCGCACCCGCCCCGCCCGCCCACATCTTCGCCCAGTTCCCCCCGGCCGCGGCGCGAGTGCGCATGACGGCGTAGGAACGGTGAAACCGGAGCCTGGCCAGGCCGAGCAGCCGACGCCGCTCCCGCGCGGAAACCCCGTACGCGTCGCAGAACAACCGCAACCGCGCACCCACGTCCACCGTACGCAGGAGCGGAGCCCGATCGACGGGATCGGCGATGGGCGCCCAGTGCCGCAGGGTCGTCACGATGTCGAACAGCCGCGTAGTAGGCCGCGCCAAATCAAAATCAATCATCCCGTACGGCCCGCCACCCGCCGCCGGAGCGCCCGAGCCCGAGCCTGAAGCGGACGAGGAGCCGGAGACCAAGCCTGAAGCGGAGGAGGAGCCGGAGACCGCCGAGGCGGATGGAGATGCGCCGACCGAGGCGGATGAAGACACGGATGGGGCCCAAAAAACCACATTATCCGGCGTCACATCACAATGCCCGATGACTTCCGGCTCCGCGTCATCATTCGACCCCCCTTCCCACCCCTCCATCGTGAGCGGAAACCCGGCCGTCGCATCATGAAACCGGCGCACCAGCAGAGCCAGCCCCGCCAGCGCCTCATCACTCACACTCTCCAGCCGCAACCCGGTCGTACCGGGCAGGTAGGTGAGGATCTCGCGCCCGAGCCCGTCCATCCCCACGACTCTGGGGGCGCCGTCGAACCCGGCCGCTTCCAGGTGTCTGAGCAGGGCGTGCACGGCGGGCGTCGACGTACTGGCCGGTCTGCGCACGGTGTCACCGACGCGCACCACCCCGTCTGTCACGTCCCCGCCCTGCAGGGGAATCTCATGCAGGAGCGTCGCGACCATGGCGAGATAGCTTAGACCCATTCGACCCGCGTCCGCCCCGCCTTTTCCAACCCTCCCCGTCGTCACCCGCGGCCCCGCTAGCCTGGCGCTTCATGCCGATCCTGCTGTCGCTGGCAGCGTTCCTGATGACCCTGCTCGGCGGGCTGGTCGCCGACCGCATCGGCCGGCACCGCCACCTCGTCCTCGGCTTCGCAGCCGGCGTCATGCTCGGCGTGGTCGCCTTCGACCTGCTCCCGGAGGCCCTCTCCGCCACCTCACTCACCCTGTACGGCGTCCCGGTGCCCATGCTCATGTTCGCCGTGGCCTTCCTCGGCATCCACATCGTGGAGCGCTCCATGGGCATGCACGACGCCCACGAAACCGACTACGCCACCCACCGCCACCACCGCGCCGGCGTCGGCCTCGCGGCCGGCTCAGCCTTGATCGCCCACAGCTTCCTGGACGGAGCCGCCATCGGCGCCGCCCACCAGACCGACACGTCCCTGGCCGTCGCCGTGGCGATAGGAGTAATCGCTCACGACTTCACCGACGGCTTCAACACGTACACGATCATCTCCCTCTACGGCAACGCCCGCCGCCGCGCCCTCACCCTCCTCACCCTCGACGCCCTGGCCCCCGTAACAGGCGCCACCCTCACCTCCGTCATCTCCATCCCGGACGGCCTCCTGGGCGCCTACCTCGGACTTTTCTCCGGATTCCTCCTCTACCTGGCCACCTCCGATATCCTCCCTGAGGCCCACACCCCCCGCCGCGCCACCGGCTGGACCCTGACGGCCACGGTCCTCGGGACGCTGCTCATGTGGGGTGTGATCGGCCTGACAGACTGACACGACGAAAACATGTACGTGACATGTCGCCGGATCATGCACAATAAGGCGGGAGCGCCCTTAGCTCAGCTGGATAGAGCATCGGACTTCTAATCCGACGGTCGCAGGTTCGAATCCTGCAGGGCGCGCTTTGTGATGTCGCACGACATCGGAAACCCTCGAACCTACGGGTTCGGGGGTTTCGTCGTGTTGGGGTTTGCCTGAGGTTGGTAGTCGCGGGTGGGGT
>NZ_PVNG01000023.1 GCF_003001935.1 Nonomuraea fuscirosea
ACCGAACAAGGCGACCACGACACCCTCATGACCCTCAACGGCCTCTACGCCGACCTCTACACCCTCCAAGCCGACGCCTACCGCTGACCTGCCGGTACTCAGGCCGGTCGCTGCCGTGCGCAACCCGGCGCAGGCCGGTCGCCGCCGCGCGCCCTCCGACTCAGGCCGGTCGCCGCCGCGCGCCCTCCGACTCAGGCCGGTCGCCGTCCCGCGCCGGACGGCGGGGCTCAGGACAGTGCCGCCTCGATCATCGCGCGCGCGACGGCCCCTACCGCGCCCGCCCGCGACCCCGGCCGTTCCAGCACCACCCCGACCGCCACCTCGGGCGCGCGCGCAGGCGCGAAGGCCGTCACCAGCGCGTGCTCGCCGCCGCCAGGCACGGTCGCGGCGGTGGCGGCCCTTGAGGCCACCCGCACCCCCGGGATCGCCGCCCCCAGGCCTCTGGCGGGCGTCGCGATCGTCATCATCGCCGCCAGGTAGCGGGCCAGCAGCGGCGGCACGGCCGTCCGGTACACCACGGGAGCGGCCCGGTTGATCATCGTGCCGTCCCGCAGCCGTACCTCCTCCACCAGGTACGGCCGCATCAGCACCCCGTCGTTCGCCACCGCCGCCGACAGCATGGCCACCATCAGCGGCGTCACCCTGTCGTCGTGGTGCCCGACGGCCGCCAGCGCCGTCTGGGCCCGGTCCAGGGCGAGCGGATACCGGCTCGGCACCGCGACCAGCGGGATCCGCAGGCTGCCCCCGTTGAAGCCGAACGCCTCCGCCTGGTCCCGCAGCAGGTCCTGCCCCAGCTGCAGCCCGATGCCGGCGAACGCGGTGTCGCACGACCTCCGGAACGCCAGCGCCAGCGTCGGCCGCCGGTGCGCGCAGTCGCCCGGATTGCGCAGGTACGTCGGCGTCCCTGGAAGGCGCAGCCGGGCCGGCGCGTCCACCAGGGCCGTGGGCGTGTACTCCCCCGACGCCAGCGCCGCCGCCGTGGTGACCAGCCGGAACGTGGCCCCGGGCGGATAGACGCGGTGCAGCGCCCGGTTGAGCAGGGGTCGCGCGGGAGCCGCGCGCAGCCGCCGCGCCGCCTCCTCCAGCCGCGCCCGGTCGAAGGTGGTCAGCGCGTTGGGGTCGTAGGAGGGATACGTGGCCAGCGCCTGGATCGCCCCGGTCGCCGGATCGATCGCCACCGCCGCCCCCGGCACCCCCGCGGCCGCGAGCCCCTGGTAGGCCGCCCGCTGCACCCGGTCCCTGACCGTCAGCCTGATGTCGGCCCCTTCGACGGTGCCGTGCCGGACCAGCGACCTGACCCTGACCTTGGGGTCGTCCCCCGACAGCACCGCGTCCAGGGCCTGTTCCATCCCCGTCGAGTGATGCAGCGACACGTGCCCGGTGAGCGCCGCGTACGGCTCGCCCCGCGGGTAGGCGCGCCGGTACCGGTAGGGCCCGGCGGCCGTGGGCAGGCTGGTGGCGACGAGGGTGCCGTCGTAGGTGCGGATGTCGCCGCGCGGGTGGCCGTACCTGGCGATCAGCGGGCGCTCGTTCCTGCGGTCGGCGTTGAGCGGGTACGTGCCGAACGCCTGGATGAGCGTGATGTGCGCCAGCAGGACGAAGAGCATCGCCGCACACACCCTGGCCACGCGGCCCAGGGGTACGTTGATCCACCTCGCCCTCGATCCAGCCATGGATCTTGGTCTACCCGCCAGGGCGCAAAGGGGGAGCTAGAGGACGCTTCGGTAGTAGGAAATCTTGTTCTTGATGTACTGCTGCCGCGCGGCGAGGTTCTGGATCTGACCCTGGACCTGCTGGTCGTGCTCCTCCAGCAGCTTGATCCGGTCGGGGATCGTGTGGTCGCCGGCGCGGACCAGCTCGGCGAAGCGCAACATCTGGGCGATGGGCATGCCGGTGTCGCGCAGGCACCGCACCGTGCCGAGCCAGCCGAGGTCCTCCTGGCTGAACCGGCGCTGCCCGGCCGCGTTGCGCCCGACGCGCTCCAGCAGGCCGATCTTCTCGTAGTAGCGGAGGGTGTCGATGCTGAATCCGGTCTCCTCGACGACCTCGGCAGGAGTGTAAACGCTCACGTCTCAAAGTATCCGACCTGGAGCGCACTCCAGGTCAACCGAATCCCGGCACCCGCCCGCCGGAGCAGTCCGATCCGGCGGCTTGACATGGAGCGCGCTCCAGCTCGCACGATCGGCGCATGAACATCGCACTCGGCACCATTCCGTTCGGCACCACCGTCGGTACGCGGGAGACCTTCGCCATCCTGGACCGGTTCCTCGACGCCGGCGGCACCATGATCGACACGGCCAACAACTACCCGTTCTGGGTCGAGGGCCGCTCGGGCGACGAGAGCGAGGAGGCCATCGGCGCCTGGCTGGCCGCCCGCGGCGTACGGGACCGGGTCTTCGTCAGCACGAAGGTCGGCGCCCGGCCGACCGTGCCCGGCGACCTCACCCTCGACTCGGCCGAGGGCCTGTCCGCGGCGACCGTCGCGCAGGGTGTAGAAGGCAGTCTCAGGAGATTGCGGACGGACTACATCGATGTGTATTGGTCGCACATCGAGGACCGGTCCGTCCCGCTGGAGGAGACTCTGGGCGCGTTCGACCAGCTGGCCAAGGCCGGCAAGGTCCGCGCCGTCGGGGCCAGCAACATGGCCGCGTGGCGGCTGGAGCGGGCCAGGAACGTCTCGGCGGCGCACGGCTGGACGCCCTACACCTACATCCAGCTGCGTCACACCTATCTGCGCCCGCGTCCCGGCACCAGGCCGGCCGAGGCGGGGCACCGGCTGGTCTCCGACGACCTGCTCGACTACCTGGCCGCCGAACCGGACCTGACGCTGTGGGCGTACAACACGCTGATGTTCGGCGCGTACACGCGGCCCGACCGGCCGATCGCGGAGATCTACGACCACCCGGGCACCGCCCGGCGGCTGGCCGTGCTGCACGAGGTGGCCGGCGAGCTGGGCGCGACCGCGAACCAGGTCGTGCTGGCCTGGCTGATGGCCGACGGCATCGTCCCGATCGTGGGCGTCTCCACGATGGAGCAGCTGGAGGAGGCCATCGGCGCCGCGGACCTGAAGCTGGACGCCGACCTGCGCGCCCGCCTCGACGACCCGAGCTGAGCCGGACGGCCGGGGTCAGGACAGGTGGCCGGCCAGGTAGCGGTGGACCAGTTGCTTGCACTCGGCGATGAGCCGGGGATCGCCCGCGGGATCGGCCCTGAAGGCGAGCTTGAGCACCGCGTCCGCGGCCTCGACGGCCACCAGCAGGGCCCGGTCGAGCCCTGGGCCCATGGGGGCGTCCAGGAAGTCCATGGTCAGCGCACGCAGGCGCTCGGCCACGACGACGTTGTTCTCCTGCGTCCCGTCGAGCGCCCGCCGGCTGCCCGCCACGATGGGCCCGCCGGGGGCGATGAGCACCTCGCCGAAGTCCACCACCGCGAACCCGGGCGTGCTGCGCTTCATGTCGACGAACTCGTCGATGGCGAGGTCGACCAGGTCGGTCCAGTGGCCGAGCGCGGCCTCGGGGATGCGTTCGACGATGCGCTGGAGGAACGCCTCCAGGTTGCGCCGCGCCAGGGCGCGGACCAGACCCTGCTTGTCGTGGAAGAACTGGTAGAACGTGCCGATCGGCACCTCCGCGCGGCGCGCGACCTCTTTGGTGGTCAGCGCCTCGTAGCCGACCTCGTCGAGCAGGAGTGCGCACTCGTCGAGCATCCGCTCCACCCGCTCGACGCTCCGGCGTTGCGCTGGCCTCCGGCGCAAGGTACTGGTCATGGCCCCATCCTGTCGTATACCGGGGACCTTGAGTCAGGGGGTTTGAGCACGATTAACATGAGCCTTACTCGCGTGAGAGGAAGGCCGAGCATGTTCCTCTGGGGTACGGCCACGGCGGCCTACCAGATCGAAGGCGCCGCCCGGGAGGACGGCAGAGGCCCCTCGATCTGGGACACCTTCGCCCACGAACCGGGCCGCACCAGGGACGGGCACACCGGCGACGTGGCCTGCGACCACTACCACCGCTGGCCCGAGGACGTGGCCCTCATGGCGGGCCTCGGCGTGAACGCCTACCGCTTCTCGATCGCCTGGCCGCGCGTGCTGCCCATGGGCGCGGGCGAGGTCAACCGGCGCGGCCTGGACTTCTACGACCGCCTGGTGGACGCCCTGCTGGCCGAGGGCGTGCAACCGGTGCCGACGCTGTTCCACTGGGACCTGCCGCAGGCGCTGGAGGAGCGCGGCGGCTGGATGGACCGGGACGTCTCCGCCCTCTTCGCCGAGTACGCCGCCACGGTCGCCGCCCGCCTGGCCGACCGCGTCCCGCTGTGGATCACCCTCAACGAGCCGTTCGTGCACATGGCCTTCGGCTACGCCATGGGCGTCCACGCCCCCGGCCGCCTCCTCATGAACGGCGCCCTGCCCGCCGCCCACCACCAGCTGCTCGGCCACGGCCTGGCGGTGCAGGCGCTCAGGGCGGCCGGCGCGGGCCAGGTGGCGCTCACCAACAACTGCACCCCCGTCTGGCCGGCCTCCGCGCGGGAGGAGGACGTCGCGGCCGCCGAAGCGTACGACATCCTGCACAACCGCCTGTTCAACGACCCCGTGCTGCTCGGCGAGTATCCCGACCTGTCCGCCTACACCGGCTCCCTGGACTTCGTGCAGGACGGCGACCTGAAGACCATCGCGGCCCCGCTGGACGCTCTGGGGATCAACTACTACAACCCCACCCGGATCGCCGCCCCGACCGACGCCGGCCTGCCCTTCGACGACGCGGGCGTCACCGGCTACCCGACGACCGCCTTCGGCTGGCCGGTCGTCCCCGACGGCCTGCGCGAGCTCCTGACCGGCCTTAGGGCCCGCTACGGCGCGGCGCTGCCGCCGATCCTCATCACCGAGAACGGCTGCTCCCAGCCGGACGAACTTACCGAAAACGGCACGGTCGAGGACGAGGCCCGCGTCGACTTCCTCGACCGGCACATCGCCGCCATGCGGCAGGCCATGGCCGAGGGCGTGGACGTGCGCGGCTACTTCGTCTGGTCGCTGCTGGACAACTTCGAGTGGGCCGAGGGCTACCACCAGCGCTTCGGCCTGGTGCACGTGGACTTCGCCACCGGCCGCCGCACGCCGAAGCGGTCCTACCGCTGGTTCAAGGAGTTCCTGGAGCGGCAGAACCCGTGATCACAGGGGGTGGCGAGCGTCAGAACACCGACACGTGAACGTGGTCGTAGTGGTTGGCGGTCACGCCGCCGCGGTTGGACATCGGGTCCCAGCCGCCGCCTGACCGGATGTCGTAGTAGCGCTGCTTCCAGATGATGTACATGACGCCGAGCCGGCCGCCGTTCTTGATCAGCCAGGCGGCCAGCGCGTCGCCGTTGGCCGCGTTGTTCCCGCCGGCCATGGTGCCGCCGGGCGACATCATGAAGTCGCAGGCCCGGCCCTTGCCGTGCTCGCCGGGGTCGCCGGGGCGCAGGCAGCCGACGCCGTACTTCATCGGGAAGTTGGCCATGATCTCGGCGCGGACGGAGATCATCCGGGGCGTCAGGCCCTCGGCGCCGCCGGGCTGCTGGAAGCCGTACTTGGCGAGGAGCTTCTCGATGTCCTTGCGCCGGCTCTGCATCTGCCTGATCTCTTTGCGCAGCTTCTCGATCTTCTCGTTGGCGTTGAGCTTGGCGTCGTTGGACTTGGCGATCAGTTTCTTGATCGCCTCGACCTTCTTGGCCCGCTCGTTGGCCATGAAGGTCATCGTGGCGGCCTGCCCGAGCATCTTGGTGGGGTCGGTGCTGGGCGTGAGCAGCTGGGTGTTGTCGAGCGGGCCGACCATGTAGGCCGTCTGGGCGATCCGGCTGACCTCGGCCTGGGCGGCGCGGAGCTGGGCCTGGAGGCCGCCCGAGGTGTCGGTGGCCTTCTTGGCCTGGAGCCTGATCTCCTCCAGGCTCTGGATCTGACCCCGGTAGCGCTCGCTCAGCTGGGCCGCCTGCCGGGTGAGTCTGCGCAGCTCAGCGGGGCTGGGATCGGCCGCGGCCGGGGTGGGCGCGGGCAACCCGACCAGCCCGGCGAGGACGGTGACAAGAACGGCGGTCCGCCAGATCCTCACACCCGCCCCCTCCCCTCATAGACGGACCGAAACTATAGAAGATGATCTTGATCTCTGTCATCCGAACGACGGAACTGCTGCCCCTTTGGCGAAGTTTTGTGTGTTTGTCCGACTTAATGCGGACCTAAAAGTTGGGCCTTGCCTGAAACGCTCCAACCGTCTGGGATGGCGATCGTTCTCCGTCTCTGCGAAGGGGCAGACCGTGTCTCGAACTTTGACCCTCGCCGCGGCCGTCATCCTCGGCTTAGGCACCTCTCTCGTGGCCTCGACGGCCGAAGCCTCCGTGGATCCGCTGCCGGCCCGCGACCGTCTGGAGCTCTACCAGCTCGAAAGCCCGCCGGGCACCGCGCAGGCCCTCAGGGAGAAGGGCTTCGACGTCGTACAGCAGCAGAACAAGGGCGACAAGGAGCACATCGAGCTGACCGCGGCCCAGACGGACCTCGCCGCCCTGGCCAAGCTCGGCCACAAGCCCGAGCCCGTGCGCAACCCGCAGGGCCAGACCCAGCTGGAGGCCGCCAGGGCGCAGGCCGCGGGCGGTTACACCGTCTACAAGTCCTACTCCGAGCGCGGCGGCATCGCCGACCAGCTCAAGGCGATAGCGGCGGCCAACAAGGACGTCGTCAAGCTGCAGTCCATCGGCAAGACGCTGCGCGGCCAGGACATCCTGGCCGCCAAGGTCTCGACCGGCGCGAGGCTGCTGCCCGACGGGCTCAAGCCCGCCGCCCTCTACTCGGCCACCCAGCACGCCCGCGAGTGGATCGCGACCGAGGTCGACATGCGGCTGCTCAAGCACGTGGTCGCGAACAAGCGCGCGCTGCGGGACCTGCTCAACACGACCGAGCTGTGGTTCGTCCCGGTGGCCAACCCCGACGGCTACGACTTCACCTTCACCGAGGGCAACCGCCTGTGGCGCAAGAACCTGCGCGACAACAACGGCGACGGCCAGATCACCGGCGGCGACGGCGTCGACCCGAACCGGAACTTCCCCACGAACTTCCACTACGACGAGGAAGGCTCGTCGAGCATCCCCAGCAGCGAGACCTTCCGCGGCGCCGGCCCGGCCAGCGAGCCGGAGACCAGGGCCATGGACGGCCTGCTGCGCAAGGTCAAGTTCGAGACGCAGCTCAACTACCACTCCTACGGCCCGCTGCTGCTCTACCCGAGCGGCTTCCAGATCGCCACGGAGACCGCCGACAACCCGATCTACGAGGCGCTCACCGGCGACGACGTCAGGCCCGCGGTGCCCGGCTTCGACCCCGACCTCGGCGCGGAGCTGTACACGACCAACGGCGACACCAACGACCACGCCCACGCCCGCTACGGGACGCTGTCCTGGACGCCGGAGCTGAACGAGGGCTGCGACGGCTGCGGCTTCGTCTTCCCCGACGACGAGGCGCTCGTGCAGGCCGAGTTCGAGAAGAACCTGCCGTTCGCCCTCGACGTGGCGAAGTCCGCGGTCAACCCGGTCGAGCCGGTCACCCACCTGGGCAACAGGACGCCCGACTTCGTCACCGACCCGTTCGAGATCAGCCACGGCAAGGAGCAGGTCGTCGAGGTCAACGCCAAGCGCAAGCTCGGCCCGGTGTTCCTGAACTACCAGGTCAACGGCGGCCGCACCAAGACCGCCGGCACCTCGGAGTGGAAGGGCGGCGAACGGTACGGCGCGGGCTACGACCGCTACTACCACCGCCTGCGCGGCAAGATCACCGGCACGAAGGCCGGTGACAGGGTCAAGGTCTGGTTCAGCTCGATCGGCAGGAAGAGCTCCGACTTCACCTATAAGGTCGCCACCGACATCGGCGGCAAGGTGCTGGTGCTGGCCACCGAGGACGTCACCGGCCTCAGCCCGGCGCAGGGCGTGACCGAGGCCAAGTACGCCGGCGACTACGCCGCCGCGCTCCAGGCCGCCGGCTACAGCTCCGACGTGTACGACATGGACAAGGCCGGCCGCAAGGCCCCGCACCCGCTGGGCGTGCTCAGCCACTACAAGGCCGTGATCTGGGAGACCGGCGACGACGTCATCCCGAGGTCGGAGGGCCAGGTGCCCGGCACCACCTCCAAGGGCGGCGTGGACACCGAACTGGCCGTCCGCGACTACCTGAACGAGGGCGGCAAGGTGCTGCACGCGGGCAAGTACCCGTCGTACGCGGCCAACTTCAACGGCTCCTACTACTACGAGCCCGACCAGCCGGAGAACCCCGAGTGCACGGTGGACGACGATCCGCCCTGCATCCCGGTCTTCAACGACTTCCAGCAGTACTGGCTGGGCGCGTACGTCTTCTTCGACAACGCCGGCACCGACCAGGCCACCGGGCAGCCGTTCGCCCTCCAGGGCAGCGCCGGCAAGTTCGCCGGGTTCGACGGCACGATCGCGCCCGACCACACCCAGTCGTTCGTGGCCACCTCGGCCATCCTGCCCGCCGCCCAGTTCCCCAGGTTCGCCAGTTCGGCCCCGGTGAAGTGGGTGCGCCCCGGCGGCCCGTTCGACCCGCACACCGGCTCCTGGGACGTCTACAGCGGCATCGCCGACGTCTCCTGGAAGCGGCTGACCAGGACCATCGACCTGACCGGCAAGTCGAGCGGCGACCTGTCGTTCTGGACCTCGTACGACACCGAGTTCCACTGGGACTTCCTGACGGTCGAGGCGCGCACGGCGGGCGGCGACGACTGGACCACGCTGCCCGACGCCAACGGGCACACCACGCAGGACGTCGGTGACAGCTGCCTGACCGAGAACAGCGGCGGCTGGCGCACGATCCACCCGTTCACCCAGCGCTACCAGGGCGAGAACTGCGAGGCGACGGGCAGCTCCGGCGCCTGGCACGCGGCCTCGGGCAACTCCTCCGGCTGGCAGCAGTGGAAGATCGACCTGACCCCGTACGCGGGCAAGCAGGTCGAGATCTCCATCTCCTACATCAGCGACTGGGCCACCCAGGGCGCGGGCGTCTTCCTGGACGACTTCGCCATCACCCTGGACGGCGCGGCGGCGGAGACGACGTCGTTCGAGTCGGACCTGGGCGGCTGGGCCGCCGGGGCCGCGCCCGAGGGCAGCGCGCCGTCGATCAACAACTGGTTCCGCACGGACCAGGTGTTCGAGGAGGGCGCGGGCGTCGTGACCGAGGACACCGTGTACCTCGGCTTCGGCGTCGAGTCCATCGCCGACCCGGCCAAGCGGGCGGACCTGGTCAAGCGGTCCATGCAGCACCTGCTCGGCGGCCGTCGCTGACATGTGCGTGAGGGGCGCGGCGCGTGCTGCCGCGCCCCTCTTGCGCGTGCGGACAGAACATGATTCGGTCACCATGAGGACTGCACGCAGCAAGCAAGCATTCGGTCAAGTGAGAGGCTCCACGACATGCGCCGGCACGAGAAGCTGTTCATCGGGGGCGAATGGGTGGCCCCTGCGGGCACCGGAACGATAGAGGTCATCTCCCCCCATACCGAAGAGGTCGTGGGCAGCGTGCCGGAAGGCACCACCGAGGACATGGACCGCGCGGTCGCCGCCGCCAGGCAGGCGTTCGACCACGGGCCCTGGCCGCGCATGACGTTCGCGGAGCGGGCGGAGGTCATCGGCAGGCTGGCCGCGATCTACAACGAGCGCCAGGGCGAGATGGCCCGGATCATCACCGAGGAGATGGGCTCGCCGATCTCCTTCTCCAACCTCGCGCAGGCGCCGCAGCCGCTCGGCATGCTGCAGTACTACGCCGAACTGGGCAAAACATTCGAGCAGGAGGAGCAGCGGCCGGGCCTGTTCGGCCCGATCACCGTGCGCAGGGAGCCCGTCGGCGTGGTCGCGGCCGTGGTGCCGTGGAACGTGCCCCAGTTCGTGACCATGACCAAGGTCGCCCCCGCGCTGCTGGCCGGCTGCGCCATCGTGCTCAAGCCGGCGCCCGAGACGCCGCTGGACGCGTACCTGCTGGCCGAGTGGGCGGCCGAGGCCGGCCTCCCTGCGGGCGTGCTCAACGTCGTGGTCGCCGGCCGCGAGGTGGGCGAGCACCTCGTCTCCCACCCCGGCGTGGACAAGGTCGCCTTCACCGGCTCGACCGCCGCCGGCCGGCGCATCGCCGCCGTCTGCGGCGAGCAGCTCAAGCGGGTCAGCCTGGAGCTCGGCGGCAAGTCCGCCGCGATCATCCTGGACGACGCCGACCTGCCCGCCAGCATGGGTTTCCTGACCATGGCCTCCCTGATGAACAACGGGCAGGCGTGCGTCGCGCAGACCCGCATCCTGGCTTCCCGCAACCGCTACGACGAGGTCGTGGACGCCGTCGCGGGCATGGTCAACGGCCAGGCCGTCGGCGACCCCGCCGACCCGGCGACCGGCATCGGGCCGCTGGTGGCCAAGCGGCAGCAGGACCGGGTCGAGGGCTACATCAAGATCGGCATGGACGAGGGCGCCAAGGTCGTCGTCGGCGGCCTCGACCGGCCGTACGACCGCGGCTGGTACGTCTCCCCCACCGTCTTCGCCGGGGTCTCCAACGACATGCGCATCGCCCGCGAGGAGATCTTCGGGCCCGTGCTGGCGGTGATCCCGTACGAGGACGAGGCGGACGCCGTACGCATCGCCAACGACAGCGACTACGGCCTGGCCGGAACGGTGTGGACGGCCGACACCGAGCACGGCATGGACGTGGCCAGGCAGGTCCGTACGGGAACGTACGGGGTGAACTGCTTCATGCTGGAGACCAACGCGCCCTTCGGCGGCTACAAGGCCAGCGGCGTCGGGCGCGAACTGGGCCCGGAGGGGCTGAACAGCTACCTGGAGTACAAGACGATCGCCCGCCTGGGCTGACTCCAGAAGCGTAGGGAAAGGGCCCCGCATCCCCTGCGGGGCCCTTTCACGCGGGATGGGCACCCAGCGCGCCCCCGCGACGCTGGGCAACCGCCCGACTACAGCAGTATGTCCCACGTCCACCGCAGCGACGGTTTCCGTCCCCAGGGACTTTCTCCCGGCGGTTTCCTGCCATCCGCCCTAGGTAGACGCTTTTCACTCAGGAAAAGTTCGAAGAGATCCATTTGCCGATTCTGCGGACCAGTTCCGGGGTGGCCGCCGCCTCCGCGTGACCGTATCCGGGCTCGATCCAGAGCTCCTTCGGCTCCTTCGCGCCGGCGTACAACTGCCGGGGATGATCCAGCGGGAAGAAGGCGTCGGCGTCCCCGTGCACGATCAGCAGCGGCGTCGGCGAGATGAGGCCGGCCGCCTCGTGCGGGGGCATCGGGATCGGGTCCCACCGGCCGCTGGCGATCCTCGTGCGCTTGGCCACCCGCGCCGCCCACCGGCCCAGCGGCCGCTCGATCGCCCAGTGCACCTGGCGCATCGGCTTCGTGCCCCGGTAGTACCAGCGGGCCGGGCCGCTCACCGCCACCACCGCGTCCACCCCGCCGCGCAGCCCGGCGTGCCGGACGGCCACCGAGGCCCCCATGGAGAAGCCCACCACGGCGATCCTTGCGTAGCCGATCACGCGGGCGTGCCTGACCGCGGCCTCCACGTCGAGGATCTCCCGGTCGCCGACCGTGGTCTCGCCGCCGGAGCGCCCGTGACCCCTGAAGTCGAACGCGACCACGCCGCCGTACCCGCTCAGCACGTGCACGATGCGGCGCGCCGTGCGCTCCCGCCACGAACCGGTGAAACCGTGCGCCACGACGATGCCGACGTCCGTACGGGCGGACGGCGTGTGCGCGGCGTCGATGCGGACCCCGTCCTCGGTTCTGAGCATGACGGGGAAGCTGGGCGCGAAAGGCATGGGATCGAGCTTATGGTCGCACCGCCTTTCCCCAGCGCCCGGCCACCCCGGTCGTGGTCCTCCCGCGCCCGACCGCGCCTGTCATGGTTCTTCCGCGCCCGACCGCCTCGATTCGTGGTCAGCGGCCCGTCGGGCACGACGGCGATGCGCCGCTCAGCTCCGCGACGCTCATCACGATCCGTACCCGCGACTCCTCGGCCGCGTCGAGCGCCCGCTGGACGTTGGAGATCATCACCCGGGCCGCGCTCTCCTGGATGCGGTCCCGCAGCGTGGCCTGGTCGAGATCGACCGGCAGGGGCCAGGCGACGCCGTCGGCCGCGATCACCGCGTGGGTCGCCACCAGCAGGTCGGGGCCGACGGGCAGGCAGATGAGCACGGTGTCTCCAGCGCGCACTCCCTTGTGCCGCAGCCGGACGGCCGCGACCGCGGACCTCTCGTCCAGCTGCTCCTCGGTGAGCTTCAGGCCGGTGCCCGAGTCCACCATCACGATGCGCTGATCCATGGGGCCCACCGTAAAGAGGGCATCTCAGGCACACATGGGGCGGAATATGCAGATCCCTATGCAGAAGCGTGCGCCTACCCGGAGCCGCTCGACCGCTCGGCCGCCCACACCGCGATCTGCGCGCGGGAGGTGTAGCCGAGCTTCTCCATGATGTTGGCGATGTGCCGCGCGACCGTCGCGGGGCTGATCACCAGCTCACCCGCGATGCCCCGGTTCGACAAGCCGCGGGTGAGCAGGCCGGCGATCTCCTGCTCGCGGGCGGTCAGCACCGAGTGCCTGACCGGCTCGGCCGTCACCGGCGCCTTCGCCGCCTTCGGCGGCAGCCGCTCGCCCGCCAGCACCCGGCGGGCGGCGACGTCGGGGCACATCGCCCGCCCCCGCGACCACAACGAGGTCGTACGGCCGTCGCCCAGCTTCGTCCTGGCCCGCCCGAGCAGCTCCTCGAACCTCGTCGTGGCGGAGTGCTGCCCGATCGACTCGCGCAGCCCGGCGGCCGCGGCGGCGGCCAGCACCGCCCCCTCCAGGTCGCCCTCGCACTCGGCCAGCACCGACAGCCCCACCAGGCAGCGGGCCACGGCCTGGCGCTGCCCCGTCGCCCGCGCGATGTCCGTGCCGGCCGCCAGCCGCTCGCGCGCGCTGCCGAACTCGTGCAGCATCGCCGCGACCCGGCCGGTCCTGGCCAGGCAGCGGGACAGTTCGAGGTCGCTGCCGAGCTCGCTCAGCCACGGCACGGCCGTCTCGTACCGGGTCCTGGCGGCGGCCAGGTCGCCCCTGGCCTCGGCCACCGCGCCGAGCTGGACCGCGGTCCTGGCCATCAGCCAGCGGTGGCCGTGCTCACCGGCCCGCGCCAGCGCCTCCTCCCCGTGCCGCTGCGCCTCGCGCAACCGGCCGCGGACCAGCGCCACCGCCGACAGCCCGGCCAGGCTCGCCGCCTGGTTCCACCGGTCGCCGGAGCGGGTGGCGACGGTCAGACCCTCCTCGGCGTGGTGCGCCGCCTCCTCCGCGCGGCCCATGCGCAGCAGCACCACGACGACGAGGTTGTGCATGACACAGCGCGGGAAGTCGTCGTCGGGCGCCATCTCGGCCAGGCTGCGCCTGGCCGTCTCCAGCGACCGGCTCAGCTCGTCCTTCGCCTCCAGGCCGTAGGCGAGGTAGGCCATGGCGTGCGCGATCTGCTCGGCGGGCACGCCGGTCGTGTCGAGCGACAGCAGCCGCTCGATCCAGCCGACGATCTCCCTGAGGTTGCCGCCCAGCGGCAGCAGCCCCGTGCTGGTCTGGCAGAGGCGCAGGCCGAGCAGCACGTCACCGGACTCGGCCGCCCATTCGAGCGCCACCCGCTGGTCGTCGATCAGCTCGCGGCTCGCGATCAGCGCCTCGAACCTGCGCGGCCAGGGCACGCCCGGCTCGACCACCTCGGTGGCGAAGTGGCGCTCCTGCAGCGCGCAGAGCACGTGCAGGTGCCGCTCGCGCAGGACCTCCCGCTCGCCGGCCTGGCGCAGGCGTTCGAGCGCGTAACGCTTGATGGTCTCCAGCAGCCGGTAGCGCCTGCGGCCCTCGTCGCAGAGCACGAGCGACTTGTCCACCAGGCCGCCGAGCAGCTCGACGATCTCGTTCGCGGCGATGGGCCGCTCGGCGCAGACCTGCTCGGCCAGCAGGAGGTCGAAGTCGCCGGCGAACACCGACAGGCGGCGCAGCAGCACCTGCTCCTTGGCCGCGAGCAGGTCGTAGCTCCACTCCACCGCCCCGAGCAGCGTGCGCTGGCGGGCCGGGGCGGTACGCCCGCCGGTGGTGAGCAGCGAGAACCGGTCGTCGATGCGGTCGGCGATCTGGCCGGGACTGAGCAGGCTGGTGCGGGCCGCGGCCAGCTCGATCGCCAGCGGCAGCCCGTCGAGCGCCCGGCACAGGCGCACCACGTCGGCCAGGCTGGCGCCGTCGAGCCTGGTGCCGGCGGCGGTCGCGCGGTCCATGAACAGCTGCACGGACTCGGCGTCGGCGGCCCCCTCGTCGGGCAGGTCGAGCGGCGGCACCCGCCAGATCAGCTCGCTGGCGATGCGCAGCGGCTCTCTGCTGGTGGCCAGCACCCGCAGCGACGGGCAGCCCGCCACCAGCGCCGCGACCACCTCCGCGCACCGGTGGACCAGGTGCTCGCAGTTGTCGAGCAGCAGCAGGCAGCGCTGCTCGCGCAGCCGCGCCGTGACCGTGCCGAGCAGCGGCCGGCCGGCCTCCTCGCGCACGCCGAGCACGCGGGCGATCTCCTGCTCGACCAGCTCGGCCCGGCCGAACCTGGCCAGCTCGACCAGCCACACGCCGTCGGGATAGGCGGGCACGAGCCGGGCGGCGACCCGCAGCGCCAGCCGGGTCTTGCCGATCCCGCCGACGCCGCACAACGTGACCACGCGCGTGTCGCCGACCAGGTCGTGCAGGTCGTCGAGGTCACGCTCGCGCCCGACGAAGCGGTTGGGCTCCGCCGGAAGGTTGTGCCGGGGGGTCTCTGGCATGTGCTCACCCTGCGTCGCGGAAGGATCACGCTCTTCCACAGTGTCGCACTTTTCACAGGCCAAGCGAGCTCACGACCGCCCTTTCGTCGACGACGCGCAGAACCGGATTCCCGAGCAGCCTTCTGGCCAGGTCGTACGGGGCCACGACCACGGTCGCCCGGCGCTCCTGGGCCAGCACGCGGCAGCCGACCAGGCTCGGCTCGTGGGCGACCACGACGTGGGCGCCTGACATCATGGCTAAATCGATCACCCGCAGCCCGCGGAACGGCTCGCTGACGGCGCTGATCAGGACGTCGTCCTTGGCGATCACCAGCCGGGTGGCCAGTCTGCGCAGGTCGGTCGTCAGCTCGGTGTTGTCGAGCAACCGCTCGCCGTCGAGCGTGAGCGCGGGCCCCGCGAGCGGCCCGAACTCGACGGCGCCGCTGGACAGCAGCTCACCGAACGGCCTGGCGCCAGGCGCGGGCAGGAACGAGAAGACCTGGTCGACCTTGGCCTCGGCGGGGTCGTGCCCCTCGTGCGCGATCATGAAGCGGGACGCCCCCGAGGCCGACAGGACCGCGGTGCCGCCGGCCCAGGCCACGGCGTGCACCGCCACCGGAAGATGGGCGCCCTGGGGGACGTCGACCAGCACCCGCTCGCCGTAACGCAGACCGAGCGCGCGCAGGCCCGCCGCGGCGCGGGTGACCCGTCTCGCGAAGGCCGCGTAGGACAGCACGTCGCCGGTCCTGACGTCGCTCACCGCCGGCTGATCGCCCTGCGTCGGAGCAGCGGACATAACCAGCTCAGTCCAGGTCATGCGCTCAATGTAAAGAGCCTGGCCGTCCCTGCCATGCGCAAGAATGTGCAACCGGCTATGTAGCCGGTCATGAACAGGTACGGGCGGGCCCCGTCGTCCCGCTCCTGCCATCTGAGGGGATCAACTAGACTTATGAGGTCGCGACTTCGCGCGGCCGCCCCCACCGAACACAGAGCGAGACGTCATCATGCCTTTGAACAGCCGCGACGACCTGCGGAACATCGCGATCATCGCGCACGTCGACCATGGCAAGACCACGCTCGTCGACGCCATGCTCTGGCAGTCCGGGGCGTTCCGCGCCAACCAGGACGTCGACGACCGGGTCATGGACTCCAACGACCTGGAGCGCGAGAAGGGCATCACCATTCTCGCCAAGAACACCGCCGTCAAGCACGGCGGCATGACCATCAACATCATCGACACCCCGGGCCACGCCGACTTCGGCGGCGAGGTCGAGCGCGGGCTGTCCATGGTCGACGGCGTGGTGCTGCTGGTCGACGCCTCCGAGGGGCCGCTGCCGCAGACCCGGTTCGTGCTGCGCAAGGCCCTGGCCGCCAAGATGCCGGTCATCCTGTGCATCAACAAGGTCGACCGGCCCGACGCCCGCATCAAGGAGGTCGTGGACGAGGTCTACGAGCTGTTCATGGACCTCGACGCCACGGAGGAGCAGATCGACTTCCCGATCGTCTACGCCTCCGCCAAGGCGGGCCGGGCCTCCATGGCGCGCCCCGACGACGGCGGCATGCCCGACTCGGAGGACCTCGAGCCGCTGTTCGACATCATCAAGTCGACGATCCCGGCGCCCACCTTCGACCCGAGCGCGCCGCTGCAGGCCCACGTCACCAACCTCGACGCCTCCTCCTACCTCGGCCGCATCGCGCTGTGCCGGATCCACCAGGGCGTCATGCGCAAGGGCCAGCAGGTGGCCTGGTGCCGCACCGACGGCTCGATCCAGCGCGTCAAGATCACCGAGCTGCTCATGACCGAGGCGCTGGAGCGCAAGCCCGCCGAGGAGGCAGGACCCGGCGACATCATCGCCATCGCCGGCATCCCCGAGATCATGATCGGCGAGACGCTGGCCGACCCCGACGACCCGCGCCCGCTGCCGCTGATCACGGTCGACGAGCCGGCCATCTCCATGACCATCGGCACCAACACCTCGCCCCTGGTGGGCAAGGTCAAGGGTTCGAAGGTCACCGCCCGCATGGTGAAGGACCGCCTCGAGAAGGAGCTCGTCGGCAACGTCTCGCTGCGCGTGCTGCCCACCGACCGGCCCGACGCCTGGGAGGTGCAGGGCCGCGGCGAGCTGGCGCTGGCCATCCTGGTGGAGCAGATGCGCCGCGAGGGCTACGAGCTGACCGTCGGCAAGCCGCAGGTGGTCACCAAGACCATCGACGGCAAGGTGCACGAGCCGGTCGAGCGGCTGACGGTCGACTGCCCCGAGGAATACCTCGGCGCGGTCACGCAGCTGCTGGCGGTGCGCAAGGGCCGGATGGAGCACATGACCAACCACGGCACCGGCTGGATCCGGATGGAGTTCGTGGTGCCGGCCAGGGGCCTGATCGGCTTCCGTACCGAGTTCCTCACCGAGACCCGCGGCACCGGCCTGGTGCACCACGTCTTCGACTCCTACGAGCCGTGGTTCGGCGAGCTGCGCACCCGCAACAACGGCTCGCTGGTGGCCGACAGGTCCGGACCGGTGACCGCGTTCGCCATGCTCAACCTCCAGGAGCGCGGCACGCTGTTCGTCTCGCCCACGACCGAGGTCTACGAGGGCATGATCGTCGGAGAGAACTCCCGGTCCGACGACATGGACGTCAACATCACCAAGGAGAAGAAGCTCACCAACATGCGCTCCTCCACCAGTGAGGAGACGGAGAAGGTGATCCCGCCGCGCGTCCTGTCGCTGGAGCAGGCGCTCGAGTTCATCCGCGAGGACGAGTGCGTGGAGATCACGCCGGAGCACGTGCGCATCCGCAAGGTCGTCCTCGACGCCTCCGTCCGGGGCCGCGCCGCCGCCCGCGCCAAGCGCGGAAGCTGACTCCGCCGAAGGCCGCGTTCGGCCCGCTGCATGCGGGCGGAACGCGGCCTTCGCGCTGAGACGCGCGAGAAGACCTCGGCCCGGCCGCGGGCGTTCCCGGCCCGCGGCGGGTCAGCCTGACGGCGTGGGGCGAGTCAGCCTGCCGGCCTGCGGCGGTCAGCCTGCCGGCGTGGGCCGGGTCAGCCTGTCGGCGTGGCGTGGCGTGGCGTGGGGCGGGTCAGCGGCGGCGGGGGAGCTCGCTGCCGCGGACGTTCGCGGACAGCCACTCCACCAGCGGCCCGGCCGCGCGCCAGGTGCGCTCGACCCGGGCCCGCGCCCGCGCCGTGTGCACCCACTCCCGCGGCTCGAACCGCTTGGCCGCGTAGAGCGACTTGTGCCGCAGCAGGTCGATGCGCGGGTGGTCCTCCTCGAACCCTCGCGGCCTGGTCTTCAGCCGCTCGCCGCGCAGCTCGTACCCCTCGGCGGCCAGCGCGGCCGCGATCGACTCCAGCGGCTTGCCCGTCAGGTCCTCGTCCACGGCGGCGCGGAAGCGGGCCACCTGGTCGGAGGCGGTCGAGTAGATGCCGCCCGCCGCCAGCAGCCCGGCCGCACTGAGCTCCACGTAGAGCCCGATGCCGGGCATCACCTCGACGAACGCGCCCTGATGCGTCTTGTACGGCGACTTGTCCTTGGCGAAGCGCACGTCCCGGTACGGCCGGAAGAGGTGGGCCGGGCCGAACTCCGCCGCCAGCTCGTCGGTGAGCGCCAGCATGGGCGCCCGCACGGCCTGCTCGTAGAGCTCCTTGTGCTGCGCGAAGTACGTCTTCGAATTGTCCGCCTCAAGCCCCTCGTAGAAGATGAACGCCTCGTCGGGGAAGCCGGTGAAACCCATGTGACCAGGGTCCCACGCCGCGCGGGCGGCCCGGCGCCCCGGTCGGCCTTCGACGCGCTCCCGCCCTGGTCAGCGTTCGGTATACCGGCACCCGGCGGCCTGGTCAGCGTTCGGTCTACCGGCGCCCGGCGCCCGCGTCAGCGTCAGCGTTCGGTGTACTTGCGGCCCGGCGCGGGTGTCCTGCCGTACAGCTCGGAGACGGTGACGAACGTGTAGCCCTTCCTGCCGAGCCGGTCGAGCATCTCCGGCACGGCGTCCACCGTCGTGCGGTGGATGTCGTGCATCAGCACGATCGATCCCGGCTTGGCCTGGCTCGCGCGCTTGACCACGGTCGCGGTCTCCCGGTCGCGCCAGTCGAGGGTGTCCACGCTCCACAGGATCTGCGCCAGCCCCTCGCGGCGCGTCTCGGCCGCCACGGCCTCGTCCGTCGACCCGTACGGGGGCCGCATCACCCGCATCCGCACCCCCGTGAGCCGCTGCACGATGTTCTCGGTGTGCCTGAGCTCGCGTTTGACCGCCTCGTCCGGCAGCCCGGCGAGCGCCGGATGGCTCCAGGAGTGGTTGCCGATCTCGTGGCCGTCGCCCACGATCCGCCGCACGGTGTGGCCGCCCTTGTCGGCGGCCACCATCTGCCCGATGACGAAGAACGTGGCCTTGACGTCACGCCGGCCCAGCTCGTCGAGCAGCCGGCCGGTGTGCTCGCCGGGGCCGTCGTCGAAGGTCAGGGCCACGCACTTGATCCGGGCGCAGTCGAACCTGCGGCTACGCGGCCAGCCGGCCTGCATCGAGATCAGCCTCTTGGCCAGCGAGTCGGGATCGACGACGGCGCGCGTCAGCGGCACGACCGGCACCACGTACTGCTGCTGTATGCGCGGCACCGACAAGGTGACGCAGCTCACCAGGGCGAGCAGGGCCAGCGGCAAGGCCCATACGCGCATTCTTCCCCCCGAAGCACCGCATGCGGGGGCCTACGGATAATCCTGGACCGGTGCCCCCCGCAGCTCCCTGGCCAGGTCGTCCCACCAGATTGGGATATCCGTCTGCAATTCCTGGTAGCGGCGCGCCACGCGCATGGCACATCCGACCGGATCTGTGCCCAGATGCCGACGTTTCACCGGCCCTTCCTGCCAGCGGTAAAAACCATCCCTGTAGCGCACGACCAGGCCGATCCATACCGAGATGGTCTCGTCGTCGCCCACCTCGTAGGCGCAGGTGACGCCCAGACCATGCAGCTCGGCCTGGAGCTTCTCCGTCGCCGCTCGGGCCTCACTCACCCGCCACCCCCTGCCGACGTCGCGACATCTGCGGACGACCGCTGGGAGCGGCCCGCCGTACACAAGGGATGTACCCAGCAACGGGCATCAGCCGTCCAAGACATGGAGTAATCATGAAACTCCACCGGGTGATCAGGGGGGCGTTCCCGGTTTTTGGTCAGGGGTGAATACGCGCCCCCGGCGAGGTCGCCAGGACGGGGGCCGGCTCAGGCGGGCTCGTGCGTCTCACGCGGCTCGGCGACGACCATGACGAACCTGAGGTCCCGCTCGCCCCTGTTCGCGTAGACGTGCGGCCGGTCGGCGGTGAAGAGCACGGCGTCGTCCTCGCCGATCAGGTAACTCTTGCCGTAGACGGTGAGGGTCAGCTCCCCAGCCAGGACGGTCAGCATCTCGCGGGTGCCGGGCGGATGCGCGTCGCCGTCGTGGTGCTCGCCAGGGGCGAGCCGCCAGTCCCACAGTTCGAGGATCATCGGCACGTCCGCGCCCACGAGCAGCCGCGCGCGTACGTCCCCCTGGTCGAACGTGACCACGTCCGCCTTGTCCACCACCCGCACCACCGGCACGTCGGAGACCTCGACCAGCCTGGCCACGGTGACGCCGAGCGCGGAGGCGATCCGGGTGAGGGTCGAGACGCTCGGATTCGTCCGGCCCTGCTCCACCTGGACCAGCATGCCCCTGCTCACGCCCGACCTGGCGGCCAGCGCGTCGAGGGTCAGCCCGCGGTGGGCGCGCTGGGCGCGCACGTTGCTGGCGATGGCCTGGGTGATCATCTCCGGATCTTCCATGGGAGTTCAGTCTAGTGAAGGAAGAGTGCAACGCACTGTACTCTGTCTGTTGTACCAACAGTGCAACACAGTGAACTGAGAGGATGCCCGGTGACGGTGATCCTGGCCACGGCCTGCGCGATCGTGTACGGCACCGCCGACTTCTTCGGCGGCCTGGCCACCCGCCGCGCGCAGGTGCTGTCGGTCGTCACGCTCTCCCAGCTCGCCGGCCTGGCGCTGATCCTCGGCCTGCTGCCGCTGCTGCCCGGCGTCTACAGCGATCCGGCCCTGGCCTGGGGCCTGGCGGCGGGGCTGTCGGGAGCGGCCGGGCTGGTGCTCTTCTACCGGGCGCTGGCCACCGGCGTCATGTCGGTGGTGGCGCCCACGACGGCGGTGACCTCGGCCGCGCTGCCGGTGGTCTTCGGGCTGGCCGCCGGTGAGCGCCCGCGGGCGTGGGCGCTGGTCGGCGTGGCGCTGGCGCTGGGCTCGGTGCTGCTGGTGAGTCAGGACAAGTCCGGCGGCGGGCGCGGCTCGCTCGCCTCTGTGCTGGTCGCGCTGGCCGCGGGCGCGGGCTTCGGCGGGTTCTTCATCCTGCTGTCCATGGCGCCGCACGAGTCCGGCCTGTGGCCGCTGGTGGGCGCCCGCCTGTCGTCGGTGAGCATGGTGGCCCTGCTGGCGCTGCTCACGCGGCGCGCGCTCAGACCGGGCCCGGGGTCGCTGCACATCATCGTGGCCGCGGGCGTGCTCGACATGGCGGCCAACGTGCTCTATCTGCTGGCCCAGCAGGACGGCCTGCTCAGCCTGGTCGCCGTGCTGGTCTCGCTCTATCCGGCCAGCACGCTGCTGCTGGCCAACCGCGTGCTCGGCGAGCGGCTGCGGCCGGTGCAACTCGGCGGCGTCCTATGCGCACTCGCCTCGGTGGCGCTCATAGCCGTTGCGCAGCCCCTCTAGCGCTTGCTACGTTTCGCCCGTGCGCCGTGAGCGGGCACGTTCCGATGAGGAGTCACTGAAGCACGTCGCGGTGCCGTACGACTCCGACGAGTCCTTCGTGGACCTGATCGCGCCGCGCGTCCGCTCCGCCCTGGACGACGGCAGGCGCGTGCTGGTCGTCACCTGCGCGGCCAAGCTGTCCCTGCTGGCCGAGGCCCTGGGCCGCGACGCGGGCCGGATCGACAGCCGGGTCTCCACCTCCTGGTACGGCCACCCGTACCGGACGCTGGCCGCCTATCACGAGTACACGCGCGGCCGCCGCACCCTCGTGGTCGGCGAGCCCGTGTGGACCGGCAGGAGCGAGCGCGAGATCAGGGAGCTGATCCGCTACGAGTCCGTGCTCAACGCCGCGCTCCGCCCGGCCGCCACGACCATGCTCTGCCTGTACGACCTCCGCCACGTCCCCGACCTGGTACGCGACTTCAGCGCGATCAACCATCCGGTGCTGCTGAGCACGGACGGTGAGGTGACCAGCACCCGGTTCGTCGAGCCGCACGACCTGGTCCTCGACCACGACCGCGTCCCCCTGCCCGCGCCGGCGAGCCGGGCCGAGACGATCCGGTTCACCGCGCGGGAGCTGAAACGGCTGCGTCAGAGCGTCGGCGACTACGCCAGGGCGGCCGGCATGGACGGCAACCTCATCACCTCGCTGGTGATCAGCGTGTCCGAGATCGCCGCCAACAGCGTCGAGCACGGCGCCGGGTACGGCACGATCACGATGTGGCCGGCCGAGGGGGAGGTCGTGTGCGAGATCACCGACCCCGGCGGCTCCCTCGACGACCCCTTACCGGGCTACATACCACCGGAGCCCGAATCCCCACGGGGATACGGGCTCTGGATCAGCAGGCAGCTCTGCGACCTGGTGGAGCTGCGCACGGAGGACGACGGGTTACGCGTCCGCCTCCATCTCCGGACGGAGGCGTAGACGACCCCGGACCAGAAGGTCAGGCGGCGTGCTGGGCCTGCAAGGGGACGCGCACGGCGCCCTCCTCGCGGGCGTATTCCTCCAGCATCACCCGCAGCTGGCGCCGCCCCCGGTGCAGCCGCGACATGACGGTCCCGATGGGCGTGCCCATGCGCTCGGCGATCTCCTTGTACGCGAACCCCTCCACGTCGGCCAGGTAGACGGCCACGCGGAAGTCCTCGGGCAGGGACCGCAGGGCGTTCATCACGACGCTGTCGGGCAGCCGGTCGAGCGCCTCCGTCTCGGCGGAGCGCAGCCCCGACGAGCTGTGCGACTCGGCGGCGTGCAACTGCCAGTCCTCGATGTCCTCGGCGGCGGACAGCTTGGGCGAGCGCTGCTTCTTGCGATAGTCGTTGATGAAGTTGTTGGTCAGGATGCGGTGCAGCCACGCCTTGAGGTTGGTGCCCTCGCGGAACTGGTGGTACGACGTGTACGCCTTCGCCACCGTCTCCTGCACCAGGTCCTCCGCGTCCGCGGTGTTACGGGTCAGGCGCATGGCGGAGGCGAAAAGCTGCGAGGTCACGGGCACGACATCGCGCTCGAACCAGTCTTGACGCTGCTCATCGGTCATGGTGATCAATTCATTCCCCCTTGCGCTATCCCCCGTTTCGGCACAAGCCGCCTGATAGCGGTTCCATCATCGCAAGACCCAGGTAAGGGACGCGTTAGGGAGGTTCCGCGTTGATCAGAAGGGGGGTTCGTCCTACTGCTCGCGGCGTGCGTTATCACGTCCACGGCGGGACAAGTATCGTTATCATAACACTACCTATCCAATCTTGCAGTAATAGTGGCGAGAGTCACATGGGATAGCGTATGAGCATGATTTCCGTGGACCGCCACGACGCGGGTGCACGCCGATGGGTGGCTGAGGCCATCCGCAAGGTCGAGGCCGACGCCAATCGAAGTTGCGACACTCATCTGCACGTCTTTCCGCTGCCCTCGCATTGGGGAGTAAACCTCTACTTGAAAGACGAATCGGTGCACCCAACCGGTTCACTCAAACATCGACTTGCTCGTTCCCTCTTCCTGTACGGCCTGGCCAACGGCTGGATCGGCCCCGAAACGACGGTGGTCGAGGCGTCCAGCGGATCGACCGCCGTGAGCGAGGCGTACTTCGCCCGGCTGCTCGGCCTGCCCTTCATCGCGGTCATGCCCGCGTCCACGTCACCGGAGAAGATCCACCTCATCGAGTTCTACGGCGGCAAGTGTCACCTGGTCGACGACCCTGGCACGATCTATGACGAATCTCACCGCCTGGCCGCCGAGACCGGCGGCCACTTCATGGACCAGTTCACCTACGCCGAGCGGGCCACCGACTGGCGCGGCAACAACAACATCGCCGAATCCATCTATTCCCAGATGTCCATGGAGCCCCATCCCGAGCCGGCCTGGATCGTGGTCGGCGCCGGCACCGGCGGCACCTCCTCCACCATCGGCCGCTACATCCGCTACCGCCGGCACGCCACCCGCCTGGCCGTCGTCGACCCGGAGGGCTCGGCCTTCTACCCCAGCTGGACCTCGGGCGACAGCACGCTCACCGCTCCCGGCTCGCGCATCGAGGGCATCGGCCGCCCCCGCGTGGAGCCCTCGTTCCAGCCCATGGTGATCGACCGCATGATCGCCGTGCCGGACGCCCGCTCGATCGCGGCCATGCACTGGGCCCGCGAGGTGACCGGCCTCGACGTCGGGGGCTCGACCGGCACCAACCTGGCGGCCTGTGTGGAGCTGGTCGCGGAGATGCGCGCGGCGGGCGAGCGGGGCAGCATCGTGACGCTGGTGTGCGACAGCGGGGACCGGTACAAGGGCACGTACGGCGACCCCCGCTGGCTGGCCGCCAACGGCCTCGACGTGGCCCCTCACCTGGCCGAACTGCGCGCGTTCCTGACCGGCTAGAGCCGAGCGGCGGGTCAGGGCCTGGCCGGGTCGACGCCGAACAGCTCGGCCACGTCGTCCAGGATCGCGTGCGCCCCCTGGATGCCCACGGCGCTCATCCAGGTCAGGTCGCCGACCTCGTGCTTGGTCCCCTTGAGCCGGTCCCACAGCGGGTTGGCGGTGAACTTCTCCTTCGGCCCGTCGCTCGCCGGGTCGGGGTAGGTGGCCACGAAGATGTGCTCGGCGTCCAGGTCGGCGATCCGCTCCTGGCTCACGTCGACCGCGATCGCGTCCTGTTCGGCCGGCTGCCCCTCGGGACGCGGGAAGCCGACGTCCTTCATGACCACGCCCGAGTAGGAGTTCTCCACGTACAGCCGGGTCGTGGGCTCGCCGGCGAAGCGCACGATCGAGATCGTCGGCAGCTCGCCCTCCTTCGCCTTGATCGCGGCTCCGATGGCGCCCGCCCGCTGCTCGTACTCCTTGATCCGGGTCTCGGCCAGGTCCTCCTTGCCCAGGGCCCGGCCCATCAGGCGCAGGTTGTCCTTCCAGATCGCCCCGGTGGTCTCGCTGAACACGGTCGGCGCGATCTTGGCGAGCTTGTCGTACAGCGCCTCGTGCCGCACCTTGGCCGAGACGATCAGGTCGGGCTTGAGCGCGATGACCTTCTCCAGGCTCGGCTCCTCCAGGGTGCCGACCGGAGTCGCCTCCTTGCCATGCCGCTCGGCGACCGCGCCGAGGTAGCCGGGCAGCTTCGAGTCGATCGAGCGGTACGTCGTGTACCCCACCACCGGCGTCTCCAGCGTCAGCACCGCGTCCACGAAGCTCTGGTCGAGCGCCACCACCCGCTGCGGCTTCGCCGGGATGACCGTCTCGCCCATCGCGTGCCGCACCGTCCTGAAGGGCTCGGCGCTCGGGGCCGGCTCCGCCGAACCGCAGGCGGCCAGACCCGTGATCAGCAGCGCTACGGCGAACAGGCGCGACGGTCTCATGAGTACCTCTTCCTCAAAGTAAGGCAAACCTAAATTAGGTAAGCCTTAGCCTAACCTGGCATACTTCAGCGGAATCACGAACGTCGAGGAGGAGCCGGGTGAGCGCAACAGCCGTCGCCCCGCGTCTCCATGACCTCCGCGGCCGCCGGTTCACGGTGCTGCTGGTCCTGTTCGCCTCCGTCGCCGTCGCGGTGGTGCTGAGCATCACGATCGGCTCCAAGTCCGTGCCGCCGGCCGACGCCTGGCACGCGCTCACCGCCCCGACCGGCACCGAGAACGACATCGTCATCCGCTCGCTGCGCGTCCCCAGGACCGTGCTCGGCGTACTCGCCGGGCTCGCGCTGGGCGTGGCGGGCGCGCTCATGCAGGGCCACACGCGCAACCCGCTGGCCGACCCCGGCCTGCTCGGCGTCACGCAGGGGGCCGCGTTCGCGATGGTGTCGTCGATCATCCTGTTCGGCGCGTCGAGCCTGCTGGTCTACATCTGGTTCGGCCTGGTGGGCGCGCTGGTGGCCAGCGTGGCGGTGTTCGCGCTGGGCATGGCGGGCGGCAGGGGCGGGCCGACCCCGGTCACGCTGGCGCTGGCCGGCACCGCCGTCAGCGCCCTGCTGTACGCCCTGACCTCGGCCATCGTGCTCCTCGACGAGCAGGCGATGGACGTGTTCCGGTTCTGGCAGGCGGGCTCCATCGCGGCCAGGGGCGGCGACGTGGTGTGGCAGGTGCTGCCGTTCATCCTGGCCGGCCTGGTGCTGGCGATGGTGAACGCCCCAGGGCTCAACGCGCTCTCCCTGGGCGAGGACGTGGCCCGCAGCCTCGGCCAGAACATCCCCATGACCCGCGCCGTCGGCGTCGCCGCCGTCACCCTGCTCTCGGGCGCGGCGGTCGCCGCCTGCGGGTCGCTGGCGTTCGTCGGGCTCATCGTGCCGCACCTGGCCCGGCCGCTGTCGGGCACCGACCATCGCTGGCTGCTGCCGTACTCGGGGCTGATCGGCGCGGCGCTGCTGCTGGTCGCCGACGTGATCGGCCGCGTGGTCGCGCCGCCGGGAGAGCTGGAGGTGGGCGTGGTGCTCGCGCTGCTCGGCGCCCCGTTCTTCGTCGCCCTGGTCCGCCGCAGGAAGCCCGTCCGGCTGTGATGACCATCCTGCCCCTGCGCGTCGGCGGCCTGGCCTGGCAGGTACGGCCGCGCGGCGTCGTGCTCACCCTGACCGGCGTCGTCCTGCTGGCCCTGCTCATGGCGCTGAACATGCGCATCGGCGACCTGCCGATGACGCTGGCCGACGTCGTCACGGGCACGTTCGACGCCGCCAGCCCCGCCCACTTCGTGATCATGGAGCTGCGCCTGCCCCGCGCGCTCACCGGGGCCCTGGTCGGAGCCGCGCTGGCGCTGTCGGGCGCGATCATCCAGTCGATCGCGCGCAACCCGCTGGCCAGCCCCGAGATCCTCGGCGTGACCACCGGCGCCTCGGTCACCGTGGTGGCCGGCGTGGTGGCCAGCGGCAGCGCGTACGGCGGCGTCAGCGGCCTGCTGTCCAGCCTCGGCATCCCCGCCCTCGCCCTGCTGGGCGGCCTGCTCGGCGCGGCCGTCGTGTACGGCCTGGCCTGGCGGCGCGGCCTGGACGGCTACCGCCTGGTGCTGGTCGGCATCGGCGTCGCCGCCGTGTTCACCAACGTCAAGTTCTGGCTGCTGACCGTCGGCGACGTCAACGACACCAGCCGCGCCATGGTCTGGATCAGCGGCTCGCTGAACGGCCGGGGCTGGGAGCACGTGACGCCGACGGCGCTGGCGCTGGTCGTGCTGGTGCCGCTGACCCTGCTCGGCACCCGCTCGCTCGACGCCCTGCGCTTCGGCGACGACACGGTCACCGCGCTCGGCGTCCGGATGAACCCGGCCCGCGCCCTGATGATCCTGGCCGCCGTGCTGCTCGCGGCCGTGGCCACGGCGTCGGCGGGGCCGATCGCGTTCGTGGCCCTGGCCTCGCCGCAGATCGCGCTGCGGCTCACCCGCTCGGGCCGGCCGCCGCTGCTCTGCTCGGCGGTCGTCGGCGGCGTGCTCACCACCGCCGCCGACCTGATCGCCAGGACCGTCTTCTCCCCCATCGAGCTGCCCGTCGGCATCGTCACGGCCGTGCTGGGCGCGCCGTACCTGATCCACCTGATCTGGAGGTCGCGAAAGTGAGACTGCAGGCCGCCGGGGTCAAGCTCGGGTACGGCGACCGCCTGATCGTGGACGGCCTCGACCTCGGCATCGAAGCGGGCACGGTGACCACCATCATCGGCCCGAACGGCTGCGGCAAGTCCACGCTGCTGCGCGCCCTCGGCCGGCTGCTCAAGCCGCAGGGCGGCGAGGTGCTGCTGGACGGCAAGCGCATCGACAGGATCCCCACCCGCGAGGTGGCCAAGATCCTCGGCATGCTGCCCCAGGCTCCCACCGCGCCGGAAGGGCTCACGGTGGCCGACCTGGTGGCCAGGGGCCGGCATCCGCACCAGACGTGGTACCGGCAGTGGTCCTCCGACGACGAGGGCGCGGTCGCGGCGGCGCTGGACATGACGGGCCTGGCCGACCTGGCCGAACGGCCGCTGGACGAGCTGTCGGGCGGGCAGCGGCAGCGAGCGTGGATCTCCATGGCCCTGGCCCAGGGCACGGACCTGCTGCTGCTCGACGAGCCCACCACGTTCCTCGACCTGGCGCATCAGGTGGAGGTGCTGGAGCTGGTCCGGCACCTGCACGAGGAGGCGGGCCGCACCGTCGTCATGGTGCTGCACGATCTCAACCTGGCCGCCCGCTACGCCGACCGCCTGGTGGCCATGCGGGCCGGCCGGGTGATCGCCTCGGGGACGCCGCACGAGGTGCTGACCGAGGATCTGCTGCGGGAGGTGTTCGAGCTGGACGCCAAGATCATCGCGGATCCGGTCGCGGGCACTCCCCTGGTGGTCCCCATCCGCCCGCTCTCCCACCCGGCCCCCTGACCTGCTGACGTCGCCGGCGCTCAGGTCTCGGCGGCGCTCAGGTCTCGTGCAGCGCCCTGGTGACGTCCGCGTCGTCGGGGGCCAGCTCCGCGGCCCTGAGCAGGTCCTGCCTGGCCTGACTGACCAGCCCGGCCGCCCGGTGCACCAGGGACCGGTTGAACAGCAGCTCCGCCGTCTCCTCCAGCTTCAGCGCCCGGGACAGGTCGGCCAGCGCCGCCTCGTGGTCGCCGCGTTCGAAGGCCAGCTCCGCCCGGCCCGCCCAGGCCGGCAGCAGCTCGGGATCGGCCTCGAGGGCCTGATCGAAGGCGATGCGTGACTCCGGGTAGTGGTTTTCGGCCAGCTCCACCTGCCCGAGCACACACAGCAAGTGCGGATCGCCGGGAGTGAGCGCCAGGCCGCGCTCCACGTCCTCGCGGGCCCGCGCGTAGTCGCCCGCGGCCACGTGCAGCCCGCAGCGGTTGACGTAGGCGGGGGCGAACTCCGGGTCCAGCTCCAGCGTGTGGTCCAGGTCGGCGCGGGCTCCGGCCAGGTCGCCGCGGGCGTAGCGCACCTCGGAGCGGTTGTAGTACGCCTCGGGGAAGGGCGGGCTCAGCCGCGTCACCGCCTCGTAGTCGGCCAGCGCCTCCTCCTCCCGGCCCAGCTCGTGCAGCAGGTTGCCGCGGTCGAGGTAGTAGTCGGGATAGCCGGGGTCGAGCGCGACGGCGCGGTCGTAGTCGGCCAGCGCCGCCTCCCGCTGCCCGGCCAGGGCCAGCAGCTGGGCCCTGTTGCCGTACAGCACGAGCCGATGGATCGGGTGCTCGTCCGGCAGGTCGGTCTCGGCCAGCTCGACGGCCTGGCGCACCAGCTCCATGGCCGCGCCGTGGCGGCCCCTGCGTACCTCGACCAGGGCCTTGCCGTTGAGGTCGAACCCGAGGTGGAAGGCCCGCTCCCGGGCGTCGGGCAGCAGGGAGGTGATGGTGACGGCCTCGTTGATCCAGGCCAGGGCCTGCTCGGGGTCGCGGCGGGCGTGGTCGTGGTGGCGGACGAGGATCATGGCGGTGCCGTACGCGATCGTGGCGCGGTGCTTGGGGTCGGTGCTCACCCGCCTGGCCCGGTCGTAGAGCTCGCGGGCCTCGTCCTCGCGCTCGATCGCCTCCAGAGACGCGGCGACCCGCTGGAGGAGCTGCTGCCAGCGGTCGGGATCGTCCTCGTACGCCAGCCCGCGCAGCGCCTCCAGCCCCGCCTCCGCCATGGCGTGGTGGAAGCCCTCGTCGCGGTAGCGGTCGAAGTCGGCCCGCAGCGGCCCGGCACCGGGGGCCGACGGCCCCTCCTCGATCGTGAGCAGGCCGGGCTCGACCCGCCGCCGCAGCACGGTCACCAGCTCACGGTCGGTGTGGTCGGCCTCGCCGAGGTTGGCGACGGTCATGGTCAGGGGGCCGGAGCCGGCCAGGTGGTCGCGGACGAACTCGGCCAGCCCGTTGGCGATCCGCAGGCTGCGCCGCGCGCCGGGCACGAGCACCCGCTGCCCTCTGGGCAGGTCGTCGGCCAGCGAGCGCCTGCGGGCCGGCACGAGGTCGCGCAGCGATGGCGCGGCGGCCCGGATCTCGATGTCGTGCGCGGCCACCAGGTCGGGCCGTCGTTCGAGGGCGGGCGGGACCAGGTGGGCCAGGAGCGCCGCGCCGAGCGTGTAGGGGCCGCCGATCCGGCGGTTCGCGTCGAGGAAGATCGTGTCCACGCCGTCCCTCTTTCGTCGTCCGGCGTGGCCGACGCCCCTGCGGGGACGCCGGCCGGTTGGTCAGGAGTGGTGCCGCGGCGCGGCCGAGGCGGCCGGCTTCACGGTTCCTGGCCGATGAACGACGATCTTCTTCATGGGGGGCCTTTCACCAACAATGGGACCGAACGATCTTTTGATGACCGATACATGTCAACACATCAAAAAGTGGTCGATCAACACTTATCTGGTAAGGCGTGATCCGTAACCGATTACTGCAGGGCCGTAAGTCACTCACCGAGAATGGCGTCCACGAACACCTCGGGATCGAACGGCGCCAGGTCGTCGGGCCCCTCGCCCAGCCCCGCGAGCTTGACCGGCACACCCAGCTCCCGCTGCACCGAGATCACGATGCCGCCCTTGGCGGTGCCGTCGAGCTTGGTCAGCGCGATGCCGGTGATGTTGACCACCTCAGCGAACACCTGGGCCTGGCGCATGCCGTTCTGGCCCGTGGTGGCGTCGAGGACGAGCAGCACCTCGTCGACCGTGGCCTTCTTCTCGATGACCCGCTTGACCTTGCCCAGCTCGTCCATCAGGCCGGTCTTGGTGTGCAGGCGGCCCGCGGTGTCGACGATGACCACGTCGACCTTCTCCTCGATGCCCTTGGCCACCGCGTCGAACGCGACGGAGGCGGGGTCGCCGCCCTCGGGACCGCGCACGGTGTCGGCGCCGACCCGCTCGCCCCAGGTCTGCAGCTGGTCGGCGGCGGCGGCGCGGAAGGTGTCGGCCGCGCCGAGGACGACCTTCTTGCCGTCGCCGACGAGCGAACGGGCCAGCTTGCCCGTGGTCGTGGTCTTGCCGGTGCCGTTGACCCCGACGACGAGGACGACCGCGGGCCGCTCGCCGTGCTTCTTGACGTGCAGGGTGCGGTCGAGGTCAGGGTCGATCTGGGCGAGCAACTGCTCGCGCAGCAGGCCGCGCACCTCCTCGGGGGTGCGGCTGCCCAGCACCTTGACCTTGGTGCGCAGCTCCTCCACGACGGCGCGGGTCGGCGCGACGCCCACGTCGGCCGTGATCAGCCGCTCCTCGATCTCGTCCCACACGTCGTCGTCGAGACGGTCGCGGGACAGCAGCTCCAGCAGCCCGCGCCCGAGCGCGCTCTGCGAGCGGGCGAGCCGCTCGCGCAGCCGCACCATCCGGCCGGCGGACGGCGGCGGAACCTCGACCTCCGGCTCGACGACGACCGGCTCGGCGGGCTTGACCGGCGGCGGCAGCGTGGTGGTCGCGCCCTCGGCCTCCTCGTCCGCTCCCGCCGGCCGCTTCTCCTCGGGCAGCGTCGGAGCTTCGGGCGGCACCACCGGCGGAGGCGTCTTACGCCCCGGCCGCAAGAACAGCAGGAGACCGCCGACCGCCAGCAGGGCGACGACGGCCACGATCACGATGACGCCGAGGTAACCATCCACAACATGTCAGTTTTCCAGATCGACCGGCCCGATTGGACCAGCAGGGTCACAACCCGCCTCATGTCGGCCGTCATGTCCCGTCTCACCCCGTCGGCCACGCCACGAGTCACCCCGCCGGCATGCCCGTTCCACCCAGCGGGATCGCCCGTATCGCCCCGCCGCCGAATCCCCTGTCACCCGGTCAGGCGGACTCGCGTTCCCTGAGCCGCTGGCTGACCACCTGCGTCACGCCGTCCCCGCGCATCGACACGCCGTAGAGGGCGTCGGCGATCTCCATCGTGCGCTTGTTGTGGGTGATCACGATGAGCTGCGAGCTCTGCCGCAACTCCTCGAACAACATCAGCAGCCGCTGCGTGTTGGTGTCGTCGAGGGCCGCCTCGACCTCGTCCATCACGTAGAACGGCGACGGCCGCGCCTTGAAGATCGAGATCAGGAACGCCACCGCCGTCAGCGACCGCTCGCCGCCCGACAGCAGCGACAGCCGCTTGACCTTCTTGCCCGGCGGCCTGGCCTCGACCTCGATGCCCGTGGTCAGCATGTCGCTCGGCTCGGTGAGCACCAGCCTGCCGTCACCGCCGGGGAAGACGCGGCCGAAGATCTGCTCGAACTCGCGCGCCACGTCCTCGTACGCCGAGGAGAACATCTGCTCCACCCGGTCGTCGACCTCCTTGACCACGGTCATGAGGTCGCGCCTGGTCTTCTTGAGGTCTTCGAGCTGGGAGTTGAGGAACGCGTGCCGCTCCTCCAGGGCCGCGAACTCCTCCAGGGCGAGCGGGTTGACCTTGCCGAGCTGGTTCATCTGCCGCTCGGCCGCCCTGGCCCGCTTCTCCTGCTCCTCGCGCACGTAGGGGACGGGCGGCTCGCCGGGCACCATGGCCTCGGGGCCGTACTCGGCGATCAGGGCCTCGCTCTCGACCCCGAACTCCTCCAGCGCCCGCTGTTCCATCTGCTCCAGCCGGAGCCGCTGCTCGGTGCGGGCCACCTCGTTGCCGTGCACCCGGTTGACCAGTTTGTCGAGCTCCTGGCCGAGCTCGCGCACCCGCAGGCGCACCTGCTTGAGCTCGGCGTCCACGGCCACCCTGGCCAGGTCGGCCTCGTCGCGTTCCCTGGAGGCGAGCTGGACGGACGTCGCCAGGGCCGCGAGCACCTTCTTGGCACCCTTGCTGACGGCCTCGGCCACGGCGGCCTGCCGTCTGCGCCTGGCGCGCTGAGCGGCCGCCTGGGCGCGTTCCTCGCGCTCGCGCCTGGCCGCCCTCAGCAGGCCGTCCGCGCGGCCCTCGATGCCCTTGACGCGCTCCTCCGCGGTGCGCACCTGGAGGCGGGTGTCCATCTCGCGCTGCCTGGCGCTCTCGCAGGCGCTCGCCAGGTCGTCGCGCTGGTCGGTGGTGGGCTCGGACTCCAGCTCCTGGGCGTATTCGGCCTCGGCCAGCCGGATCTCCAGCTCGGCCAGCTCCTCCAGGCCCTCGGCGCGGGCCTCCTCCGCCTTGGTCACGCTCACGGCCAGGCGCTCGGCCTCGTCGCGGGCCGCGTTGGCGGCGGCCTCCAGCTGGGCCAGCCGCCTGGCCGCCGCCGCGTTGCGCTGGTCGGCCTCCCGCTGGCGGCCCCTGACCTGGTCGAGCACGCCCTGGGCGGCGCTCACGCCGGCCTGGGCGGTGGTGACGGCCGTCTGGGCCTCGCTCACGTGGGCCTGGGCGGCCTCCAGGGCGGCCTGCGCGGCCTGCTCGCCGGCGACCGCCTCGTCCAGCGCCAGCGCGCCCTGCTCGGCCCTGGTCTCGGCCTCCTCCAGATCCCTGACGGCCTCGTCGAGCGCCGCGCGCACCTGGAGGACGGAGGTGCCGCCCTCGGAGCCGCCGGCGGCGACGTGGGCGCCGACGAGGTCGCCGCCCGTCGTGACGGCGCGCAGCCGCGGATGGCGGTCGACGACCGCCCGCGCGGTCTCCAGGTCGTCCACCACCACGACGTCGGCCAGCACGTGTTCGAGGGCCGAGCGCAGATGATCGGGGACCGTCACCAGATCGGCCGCCCACCGCCCGCCGCCGGGAGCCGCCGCCCGCGCGGGCCCGCTCCTGTCGTGCCGGTCCGCGCCCAGTGCGACGAGGAGGGTCGCCTGGCCGGCGCTCCGCGAGCGCAGCAACTCCAGGGCCTCCACCGCGGTGTCGAGCGACTTGACCGTGATCGCCTCGGCGACGGGACCGAGGACGGCCGCGACGGCGGGCTCGGCGCCTGGTGTCACCTGCATCGAGGCGGCGAGCGGCCCCAGCACCCCGCCGAGGTCGGCCTCCAGCAGCGCGGCCCCGCCGTCGCCCTTGGCCAGGCCCAGCTCCAGTGCCTCACGCCGGGCGGTCAGCGCGGCGACGGAGCGCTGCGCCTGCTGGTCGGTGGCGCGGGCGGTGCCCACGGCAGACTTGGCGGCCTGGAGCGCGGCGCGCGGCGCGTCGAGGGCCGACTTGGCCTCCTCCGCCGCCGCCCTGGCCGCGTCGGCCACCGCCCTGGCCTCCTCGACCGCGGCCTGCGCGGCGGCCAGCTCTTCCACCAGCGCGGGATCGACGGCCGGCTCCTCGACCTGCTGGGCCTCCAGGTCTTCCCTGGCCTGCTGCTCGCGCCGGCCCGCGTCGGCCACGGCCTGCCGCAGGCGCCCGATCTCCTCTTCCGCGGCGCGGCCCCTGCTGCGTACGGAATCGACCTGGCCGCGCAGCTTGGCCAGGCCCTCGCGGCGGTCGGCGGCGGCCCTGGCGGCCAGCGCGAGCCGCTGCTCCTCCCGGCTCAGCTCCGCCTCGGCCTCGGCGCGCCGCTGGACGGCCTCCTCCAGCAGCTCCTCGGCCTGCTCCAGCTCGGCCCGCAGGATCAGCTCCCGCTCGCGCACCTCTGCGGCCTCGCGCTCCAGGTCTTCCGGGTCGCGGCCGCGGCGTTCGATAGCGGCGGCGTCGAGCGCGTGGCGGTGGCGTTCAGAAGCGAGCTGCTCCAGGCCGGTGATGCGCTCGCGCAGGGAGGAGAGCCGGAAGTAGGTCTCCTGCGCCGCGGCCAGCCGCGGCTGGGTCTCGGCCTCGGCCGCCTCCAGCGCGGCCTCGCGCTGCTGCCCCTCGGTCAGCTCGGCCTCCACCTGCTGCCGCCTGGCCGTGATCGCGGCCTCGTCGGCGGCCTCGCGCTCCAGCGTGGCGCGCAGGATGCCCACGTCGTCGGCCAGCAGCCTGAGCCGGGCGTCACGCAGGTCGGCCTGGATGACGGCGGCCTTGCGGGCGATCTCCGCCTGCCGGCCCAGCGGCTTGAGCTGGCGGCGCAGCTCGGTGGCGAGGTCCTGGACGCGGGTCAGGTTGGCCTGCATCGCGTCCAGCTTGCGCAGCGCCTTCTCCTTGCGCTTGCGGTGCTTGAGCACGCCGGCGGCCTCTTCGATGAACGCGCGCCGGTCTTCAGGGCCCGCGTGCAGCACGGCGTCGAGCTGGCCCTGCCCCACGATCACGTGCATCTCGCGGCCGATGCCGGAGTCGGACAGCAGCTCCTGGATGTCGAGCAGGCGGCAGGTGTCGCCGTTGATCGCGTATTCGCTCTGCCCCGACCGGAACATCAGCCGGCTGATCGTGACCTCGGTGTAGTCGATCGGCAGCGCGCCGTCGGTGTTGTCGATGGTCAGCGTCACCTCGGCGCGGCCGAGCGGCGGCCGGGACGAGGTGCCGGCGAAGATCACGTCTTCCATCTTGCCGCCGCGCAGCGACTTGGCGCTGTGCTCGCCCATGACCCAGGCCAGGGCGTCGACCACGTTGGACTTGCCCGAGCCGTTGGGCCCCACGACGCAGGTGATGCCGGGCTCGAAGCGCAGGGCGGTCGCGGAGGCGAAGGACTTGAAGCCGCGCAGGGTGAGGGTCTTGAGATACAAGCGCGACCCCTTTCCCCTGAACGGACTGCGGAAAAGCCTACTGGTCCACGCCGCCCCGCGGCGGCATCCGCGCACGTAAGGCGTTTGACCAGGGCTTTGGCATTCAGGGAAAATAACAAGGGACGCCTCGATGAGACGTCCCTGGGTTGCGCTCCGACCGCTCTCAGGTGAGGGCCGGCTCGCGCTCCTGCATACGGCTTATCGCCTCGTCGCGGGTTTGCGCCGCAAGAGCGTCATTGGTGGCCTGAAGTCGGATGAGTTCTGCCTCCAGATCCCGGATACGCTGCTGCAGGCGGCGCATTTCCGAGACCATCCGAGGGTCAGGACCGCCGACGTGGCCGAGTAGAGCCTTCGCCATGGTAAAGGGTCCTCCACGCTGAGTGACCAGACTGGTTCGCGCACTTCTATTCCGCGGGAGGGGTGCGCGTGGTACCTAACAAGAGTCGCACCGGCAGTGTGGGCGGTCAAGTCGAACAAACCGCTGAGCCCTACTGATGGGCACTCCCGACATACAACTATACCCTATTTGGGGCGTTTGACAAAAGCGGCTACCGCTCGACAAACCCGCCCAAACTACCTCGGGGTTCGCTCCATCGTTCCACTACTCCATCCACTCTGCCCGGCGTGTCGCAACTTCTCAGCAGCTCCAGCAGCTTGACGCACGCCGCGCGTGATCCCTCCGCGACCACCTCCACCCGGCCGTCGTCGGTGTTGCGAGCCCATCCCACGAGATCGAGCTCCAGCGCACGCGCCCGCGTCCACCAGCGGAAGCCCACACCCTGGACGCGGCCACGCACCCAGGCGGTCAGCCGGACGTCTTCCTCGCCCTCCGCCATCTCATCCCCCTCACGCCACCAGGACCCGGTCACCGGCTCCCTGCCCCGAGAGCTGCTCGGCAGCCGACTCCGCCGCCTCGCGGAAGGCTCTGACGGCCGCGCTTTCCCCGTTCTTCACCCAGGCGAGACCGAAGATCGACGCGGGCAGCCCCGCGACGGGCACGAAGCTGACGTCGGGGCGCTGGTGCTGCAGGGCCGTGGGCGCGCAGAACAGCATGCCGCCCCGGCCGAGCGCCACCTGGGTCAGGCCCTCCTGGGTGGTCGCCACCCTACCGGCCAGGGGAATCGGACGTCCGGAAGGGGTCACGGAGGGTGCCACCCGCTCGTGCCACCAGCGCGGGGCCGGGCCGTCCAGCCCGATCAGGGGCACGGACGCCAGCTCCTCCGCCCCGATGCCGGCCCGCCCCGCGAGCGGGTGGCGGGTGGACAGGCCGAGCGTGTAGCCGACCCGGTTCAGCTCCCCGCCGGCGGCCAGGTCGGGCTCGTCCAGGGGCAGCAGCGTGAACGTGACGTCCACCTGCCCGGCCCGCAGCCGGCCGAAGGGGTCGGTGAACTGCACCTCCACCAGCTCGACCGCGCAGCCGGGGTTGCGCCGCTCGAAGGCACGCACGCTGCCCGTCACGACGTCGGTCGGCGTGGCCAGGAACCCGACCCTGAGCACACCCGTCACCTCCCTGGCCGCCGTCCTGGCCCGGTTCACGGCGCCGGCCAGGCCGTCGTAGGCGGGGCGCAGGTCGGCCAGGAACCGTTCGCCGAGCGGGGTCAGCCGCACCCTCCTGCTGGTCCGGTCGAACAGCCGGCCGCCGATCCTGGTCTCCAGGGAGCGCATGAGCTGACTCACCCTTCCCGGCGACAGGTAGAGGCGCTCGGCCGTCCGCGCGAAGTGCAACTCCTCGCTGAGCACGAGAAAGCACTCCAGCTCCCTGAACTCCATCCCAGCACCTCCGGCAGATCGTTGAGCCTGCCTAAACCAAGCCTTCGGCATTCGTCATTGTTCCCGCACGTGGTCCGGCCGGAGGCTGGGCGGCATGACGACCACCGACATCTCCGGCGCCGTACGCGCGCGCCGGCTCGCCGTGACCTCCGTCGCGATGGGCACCTTCACCATCGTGAGCAGCGAGATGCTGCCCGTGGGACTGCTCACCTCGATCGCCTCCGACCTCGGGGTGTCCACGGGCACGGCCGGGCTCACGATGTCGCTCACCGGGCTGGTCGCCGCGGTCGCCGCGCCCGTGCTCGCGGTGACCGCGCGGGAGATCGACCGCAGGACGATCCTGCTCGGGCTGATGGCGGTGCTGGCGGTGGCGGACCTGGCCGGCGCGCTGGCCCAGAACCACCTGGTCATGCTGGCCGCCAGGGTGCTGACCGGAGTGAGCATCGGCGGGTTCTGGGCCTTCGCGGCCGGGCTCGGGACGCGGCTGGTCCCCGAGCGGGCCGTCGGGCGGGCCACGTCGATCATCTTGTCCGGCGTGTCGGTGGCCTCGGTGCTCGGGGTGCCCGCGGCGACGTTCGTGTCGTCGTACGCGGGGTGGCGCAGCGCGTTCGCCGCCGCCGGGGTGCTGGCCCTCGGTCTCGTCGTGCTGCTGGCGGTGACGCTGCCGCCCTTGCCGCCCCCGGCCGGGTCCTCGACCTCGGCGGCGCGGGAAAAGCGCCTCTCGTGGCTCTCAGGGCCGCTCAACGTCGTTCTGCTGCTGACCGCGCTGACCGTCTCCGGCCACTTCGCCGCCTACACCTACGTCCGCCCGTTCCTGGAGCGGGTCTCGCTCGCCGGCGCCGCCTTCATCGGCGTCGCACTCCTCCTGTACGGCGCCGCCGGCGTGGCGGGTAACTTCGCCGCCGGCGCCCGCGCGGCGAGGAATCCCCGGGCCACGCTGATCGTGCTGACCGGCCTCATGACGCTGTCCATGGCCGCGCTGGCGCTGAGCGCCCTGCCTCCCCTGGTCGCGCTGGTGGCGTGGGGGCTCGGCTACGGCGGTGTCGGCGTCACCCTGCAGCTGTGGATCATGCGGGAGGGCGGGGGCGAGCTCGGCACGGCGCTCTTCGTCGGCTCCTTCAACGTCTCCATCGCGCTCGGCTCGTTCGCCGGCGGCCGGATCGCGGACGGGCTGCCCATCTCCGCCGTCATGTGGGCCGGAGCCGGGCTCACGCTGGTCAGCGCGATCGTCGCTGGCATCTGGGGCAGGAGTAGGACGAGCGGTTCATGAACGCCTCGCGCTTGATGGGGCTGCCGCAGCGGGAGCAGGGCAGGTCGCGGCGCCCGTACACCTCAAGCGAGCGCTCGAAGTAACCGCTCTCGCCGTTGACGTTGACGTACAGGCTGTCGAACGACGTGCCGCCCTGCAGCAGCGCAGCGCCCATCACGGTGCGCACGGCGGCGAGCAGTTCGGCCACCTTGGGGCGGGTGAGCGTGTTCGCCGGGCGGGCCCAGTGGAGCCTGGCGATCCACAGCGCCTCGTCGGCGTAGATGTTGCCGACGCCGCTGATCAGGGACTGGTCGAGCAGGGCCCGCTTGATCTCGGTGCGTTTCGTCCTGAGCCTGCGGGTGAACTCGTCCTCGTCGAACACGGCCTCGAACGGGTCGGGCGCGATGTGCGAGATCGGCTCGGGCACGTCGCCGGCCAGCGGGGTGAGCATGACGTGGCCGAACGTGCGCTGGTCGACGAAGCGCAGGTCGGGGCCGCCGTCCTCGAAGCGCAGGCGCACCCGCAGATGTTTCTCCGGCGGCGTGTCGCCGTCCACCACGAGCAGCTGGCCGCTCATCCCCAGGTGGGCCATGAGCGACTCGGCCGCCCCCGACAGCGGGAGCCACAGGTACTTGCCGCGGCGTTCGGCGGACAGGAGCACGCGGCCCTTGAGCCGGGCGGCGAACTCGTCGGCGCCGGGCAGGTGACGGCGGATCGCGCGGGGGTGGAGCACCTCGGCGCCGGCGATCTCACGCCCGGTCACCCATTGCGCGAGGCCGCGCCTGACGACCTCGACCTCCGGCAGCTCAGGCACTTCCGACCTCGCCCTCTGGACGCTGGGGCAACCTAGCTCTCACCTTCTGGACAACATCCGGGAGCTCCAGAACCATCCTCCGAAGCCCTCCGCCCGACGGCGCCGCACCGACATCAAGTCCCGGCCCGCCGGCACGGCACCGACATCAGCTCCCGGCCCGCCCGGCGGCTCTCAAGACGCCGGCGTGCCGGTGTCAGACGCCGGCCGCCGATCAGGAGTCAGCCGGCCGGCTGGCTCTCGCGTTGCTCGCGGCGGGCCCTGATGCGGGTCCAGGCCGCCTCGGCCGCCTGCTGCTCGGCCTCCTTCTTGCTGCGCCCGTTGCCCGAGCCGTAGGACTCGCCGCCGACCCGCACCATGGCCGTGAACGACTTGGCGTGGTCGGGGCCGCTCTCCTCGACGTGGTATTCGGGCACGCCGAGCGCCTCGGAGGCGGTCAGCTCCTGCAGCGAGGTCTTCCAGTCGAGCCCGGCGCCGAGCGAGGCCGAGCGCACGATCAGCGGGTCGAACAGCAGGTGGACCACCCGGAACGCCTCGTCGAGGCCTTTGTCGACGTAGACCGCGCCGATCAGCGCCTCAAGGGTGTCGGCCAGGATGGACGACTTGTCGCGCCCGCCGGTGCCCTCCTCGCCCCTGCCGAGCCGCAGGAACCGGCCCAGGCCGAGCCCTCTGGCCACGTCGGCCAGGGCGCGCATGTTGACCACCGCGGCGCGCAGTTTCGCCAGCTGCCCTTCGGGCAGGTCGGGGTGGTTGCGGTAGAGAGTGTCGGTGACCACCAGGCCGAGCACCGAGTCGCCCAGGAACTCCAGGCGCTCGTTGGTGGGCAGGCCACCGTTCTCGTACGCGTAGGAGCGGTGCGTCAGCGCCCGCTCGAGAATGTCGTGGCCGAGACCGACGGCAAGGACCCGCTCCAGCTCTTCTCTGGCGACCTCGACGGCCACCGGCTTAGGACCTGCGCCCACGTGTTTCCTCCTCGGACATCTTCACACGGCGCGTCGGCTGCGGATGATGCCCGAAAACGTGGTGGGCGTCGGGGTACGGAACGTAGGCCCCGGCGTCCACCACGGCCGCGGGCGAACCGCCGCCGCACACATCTAAGAGACGGTAACGCCGACCGAGGCACTTTGGCACCCGGTCGGCATCACGTCAACTGCTGGAGCGGAACCTCCGGCGCCGGCCACCGTCACGCACTGAGCGCGGCGGCGACCCGGCGGGCGGGCCGCGTCAGCGGATCAGGCGGACGGCTCGATGACCTGACGACGGTTGTAGGTGCCGCAGGTGGGGCACGCGATGTGCGGCTGCTTGGGCGAACGGCACTGCGGGCAGCTCACCAGGGCGACAGCAGTCGTCTTCCACTGGGAGCGACGGGCGCGGGTGTTGCTCCGCGACATCTTTCGCTTCGGGACGGCCACGTCACTTCTCCTGATCGTTATCTTTGTCGGAAATCAGACCTTGCAACGACGCCCAGCGGGCGTCGATCTTCTCGTGCCGGTGATCGTCGCCGGCCTCGGCCAGCTTGACCCCGCACTCCGCGCAGAGCCCCGGGCAGTCGTCACCGCAGACGGGGCTCAGCGGCAGTGCGAGCACCACCGCGTCGCGGAACGTCGGCTCGAGGTCGAGCAGCTCGCCGTCGAGCAGTGAGTCATCCTCGGAGGCGTCCTCGTCGGAGTAGAAGAACAGCTCCTGCAGATTGACCTCGATCTCGGAGGAGACCGGGTCGAGGCACCGCGCGCACTCCCCGGCGAGCGGGGACTGCGCCGTGCCCGAGACGAGCACGCCTTCCATCACTGCTTCGAACCGGAGATCCAGCTCGACATCGGCGTCCTTGGGGACACCGATCATGTCGACGCCGAGATCCGCCGGTGCCGGGAGGGTCAGAGTCATCTGCCTCATCGTGCCCGGCCGCTTTCCCAGGTCATGAGTGGAGATCACCCACGGGGAGCGGGGGTCGAGGTGCTGAGTCATCCTGCTCTCGCTAGGCATGGCGACAAGGATCGCCGTCGTACAAGGCCGAAATGAAAGGATAGCAGCTCGCACTCAGCCCCTGAGCCGCTCGATGAGCAGGTTGTGCACCAGGTCCGGCACGAGACCCGAGACATCGCCACCGTATCGGGCGATCTCCTTCACCCGCGAGGACGACAGGAACGAGTATTCGGGGTTGGTGGGCATGAACAGCGTCTCCACGCCCGACAGACGGTAGTTGAGCTGCGCCATCTGCAGCTCGTAGTCGAAGTCGCTGACCACTCTGATGCCCTTGACGATGGCGGGGATGTCGTTCTGTCTGCAGAAATCGACCAGCAAGCCATGGAATTTCCGAACTTTGACGTTCGGATACTCCTTGGTCACGGTCTGCAGGATCTCGATGCGTTCGTCAACCGTGAACAGGCTGCTCTTCTCGACGTTGATGAGGACTGCCACGGTCACCTCGTCGTACAGCCGCGCCGAGCGGCCGATGATGTCGAGATGACCATTGGTGATGGGGTCGAACGACCCCGGGCAGACTACGCGGCGCAAGACGCCTCCCAGGTCTACGGGTTCCCGGCGGCGCGACCGTACCAAACGGACGCTTCGCCATAACGACGGACCCTCTCCTCAACGTAACCTTCAGGCCACATGAGGGGCTTTCCCCTGGTTTCCCTCTCGAACGCCACCAAAGCCTCATCTGCCAACCATTCGTTGTCGCGCAGCAGCTCCAGCACCTTCTGGACCTCGTCGCCGGAGACCGCGTACGGCGGATCGGCGAAGACGATGTCGTAACGCCCGTCGGCCGGCTTCGCCAGCAACCGCTCCACCTTGTCGGCCACCACGCGGGCGCCCGGCAGCCCGAGCGTCCCGACGTTGGCCTTGATCGTGCGCACCGCCTTCGGATCGGACTCCACCAGCACCGCCTCCGCCGCGCCCCGCGACAGCGTCTCCAGCCCGACCGCGCCGGAACCGGCGTACAGGTCGAGCACACGGGCGCCGGGCAGCCCGTGCAGGGAATCGAGCGTCAAGAGGATCCCTTCTCGCGCCCTGTCACTGGTAGGCCTCGTCCCGCGCCCCGGCGGCACGGCCAGACGCCGCCCACCCGCCGTGCCTGCGATGATCCGCGTCATGTGACCCATTGTTCCGCATGTTCACGCAGGTCAAGAGTGGACAAGTGTCTGCCTCGGATGCGCAAGGGTGATTCACATCGGCCGGACGGGCACGCATGATGAGTCTGCGGCCTTCAAGGTGACCCACATGAAGGCCGACCGGCGTGATCGTGAGCCCTTCCGCACGCCGGTTCCCTCGGCACCTGACCCGAGGGTGGGCCCAGCCGGGGACGGCATTCGGGGGGAGGCCGTCCCCGCGGCTGGGCATCCAATCATCTGCGGCGTCGTTGTGATCCCGCTCACTCTCTCTGCGCCTCTGCCGCAGCTTCAACCCCGACTTCAACCCCGACTTCAACCCCAGCCCCATCCTTTACGGCGGTGCCGTGGCTTCCCACCCGCCGCACTCCGGCTGACGGCCCTCCAGGAAACGGCCTCTGACCCTTCACCGGCCGCCCGCCGCAACGCGAGCCCACCTGACCGGCCACGTGGTCAAAAGCGCGACCGACCCCGTCGCTCAGGAGCGCGACCGGCCCGCATGGGCGGCATGCGACCAGCCAAGCGGCCACAAGCCTGGCCCGCCACATGGTCGCGAGCGTGACCGGCCGCGCCGTCGAAGTGAGATCGGCCACATGGTCGGAGGTGTGACGGTCGCCCGGTTAGCTCGTCGTGCGCTCTCGTCAGGTTTTCTCCAGGTATTCCGCTCGTTCGTCTGCCAGGAGGCGGTCGATCTCCGAGCGCAGGCCCGTGTGGCGTTCGAGGTCCGGGTCGTCCGTCAGCAGGGCCGCGGCCTCGTCTCTGGCGGTGGCGATGACGTCCTCGTCCCTGAGCAGTTGCAGGAGCTTCAGGGACGAGCGCTTGCCCGACTGGGCCGCGCCCAGCACGTCGCCCTCGCGTCGTTGCTCCAGGTCGACCCGGGACAGCTCGAAACCGTCGAGTGTGGCCGCCACCGCGTCCAGCCGGGCCCTGGCGGGGGTGCCTTCGGGGAAGTCGGAGACCAGGAGGCAGAGGCCGGGCAGGCCGCCTCGGCCGACGCGACCCCGAAGCTGGTGGAGCTGGGAGACGCCGAAGCGGTCGGCGTCCATGATGATCATGACGGAGGAGTTGGGGACGTCGACGCCCACCTCGATGACCGTCGTGGCCACCAGCACGTCGAGCTCGCCGCGCGTGAACGAGCGCATCACCGCGTCCTTCTCCTCCGGCGGCAGCTTGCCGTGCAGGGTGCCGACCCGCAAGTCGTGGAAGGGCCCCTCGGTCAGCAGCTCGGCCACGTCGAGGACGGCGAGCGGCGGCCTGCGCTCGTCGCCGCCGGTCGCCGCCGCGGCCAGGTCGCCCTCGTCGCCCTCCAGGTCGCCGATGCGCGGGCAGACGATGTAGGCCTGCCGGCCGAGCCCCACCTCCTCCCTGACCCGCTGCCAGGTGCGCTCCAGGAAGTGGGGCTTCTCGGCGGCCGGGACCACGTGGGTGGTGATCGGGGCGCGACCCGACGGCAGCTGCGACAGCGTCGAGACCTCCAGATCGCCGAAGACCGTCATGGCGACCGTGCGCGGGATCGGCGTCGCGGTCATCACCAGGACGTGCGGCCGGCCGCCGCCCGCCTTCTCACGCAGCGCGTCACGCTGCTCGACCCCGAACCGGTGCTGCTCGTCCACCACGACCAGCCCCAGGTCGGCGAACTGCACGTGCTCCTGCAGCAGCGCGTGGGTGCCCACGACGATGCCGGCCGTGCCCGAGGCCGCGTCGAGCAGCGCCGAGCGGCGGGCGGCCGCGCCCATGGAGCCGGTCAGCAGCGTGACCGCCGTGCCCCCGAACATCCCTCCCTGCGCGAGGTCGCCGAGCATGGCGGTGATCGACCGGTGGTGCTGCTGGGCCAGCACCTCGGTGGGCGCCAGCAGCGCGGCCTGGCCGCCGGCGTCGACCACCTGGAGCATCGCCCGCAGCGCGACCACCGTCTTGCCCGCGCCGACCTCGCCCTGCAGCAGCCGGTGCATGGGGTGTTCGAGTGCCAGGTCGGCGGCGATCTCCGCGCCGACCCGTTCCTGCCCCTCGGTCAGCGCGAACGGCAGCCGCGCGTCGAAGTCGGCGAGCAGCCCGTCGGGACGCCCTGGACGCGGCTTCGCGGGCCAGGCGGTGGCGGCCTGACGCCGCTGGAGCAGCACGGCCTGCAGCACGAACGCCTCGTCGAACTTCAGCCGCTTTCGCGCCCGCCCCACGTCGGCCATGGTCTTCGGCCGGTGCACGGCCACCAGCGCCTCCGCGAGGTCCTGAAGCCCATGCCGGGCCCGCAGGCCGGCGGGCAGCGGGTCGTCGAGGGGGCCGAGCGTGTCGAGCACGATGCCGATCGCGCGCCTGATCGCCCACGGCGTCAGGTCCTTGCCCGCCGGGTAGATCGGCACCGGCGCCGACGCGAACTCCTCGGCGCTCGCCTCGCTCTCCTCGAACAGCTCGAACTCGGGATGGGCGAGCTGCCAGCGCGGGCTCGTACGCGATCCGAACATCCCGACCTTGCCGGCGAACATCCCGCGCCGCCCCGGCTTGAGCCGCGACTCCGCCACGTGGGAGCCCTTGCCGAAGAACGACAGGTAGATCCTGTTGCGGTTGCCGTCGACGACCTCGACCTCCAGCCAGGTGCCGCCGCGGTTGCGCATGGGCTTGCGCATCAGCCGGCTCACCTCGCCCACCACGGTGACGTGCTCGTCGACCTCCAGCGCGTCGAGCGAGGTCAGCTCGCCGCGCTCGGCGTAGCGCCGGGGGTAGTGGCGCAGCAGGTCGCCGACCGTCTCAAGGTCGAGCACGCTGTGCAGCAGCTTGGCGGTCTTCGGGTCGAGCGCCTTCGTCAGAGGCTCGTCGAAACGGCTCACGGCAATAAGTTCTACCGCCTGCGGCCGACAGGAACCCCGGCGACGCTCACTCCACGCCGATCAGGAGCAGGTAGTCGCTCCTCGCACGCAGGTCAGGAGCGGGCAGGCCCTCTCTCCACGCCGATCAGCACGAGGGGACGATCTCTCCAGGCGGTAAGGAACGGGCAGACGCTCACTCCACGCCGATCAGCACGGGGTAGCCGCCCTGCTCGCCGTCGTACACGGCCAGATCCACGCCGGGGCGGGTGCGTCCGAGGTGGTCCTCCACCAGGCCCGCGAGGCCGTGCGGCGCCCGCTCCCCCGTGACGAGCGTGACCAGCTCGCCTCCGCCCGCGACCATCCGGTCCACCACCGTGACGGCCACGTCCCCGACCGAGTCGCCGATCACCGCCACGTCGCCGTCGATCAGGCCGAGCACGTCGCCGGGACGGCACACCCCGGCGCTGGTGAACGCCTCCCTGTCCGCCACCGTCACATGTCCGTACCTGGTGTGCCCGGCCGCGTCCGTCATCGCCACCACGTCGTCGTCGAAGCGGCGCAGCGGGTCGTGCACGGCCAGCGCCGCCAGGCCCTGCACGGTCGCCTTCGTGGGCAGCACGCTGACCACCACGCCGTCCTCGCGGGCGATCTCCGCCGCCGCGGCGGCGACCGCGTGTACCCCCTCGTCGTTCGGCAGCACCGCGACCTCGGCGCCCGCCTGCCTGATCGCGGCCAGCAGGGCGGGCAGCGTGGGCCGGCCGCCGGGCGCGCGGCGCACCACCACCGCGCCGCACTCCTCGAACAGCGCCGCGATCCCGTCGCCCGCCGCGACCGCCACGACGCCCCTGCCCGCGCCGCCCGTGTGCGTGCGCTCGGCCAGGTACGTGACCCTGATCCGGTGCGGCCGGCCCGCGCGGATGCCCGCCTCGACCGCCGGCCCGGCCTCGGCCACGTGGACGTGCACGTTCCACAGCCCCTCGCCACCTACCACGACCAGCGAGTCGCCCATGGCGTCGAGCTCATCCCGCAGCCCGGCCACGGCGCGGTCGTCGGCGTCCAGCAGGTACATCACCTCGTAGCCGGCCCCGACCTCGGTCATCGGCGACACGCGCAGGGTGGGGGCGGGCACCTCGTAGTGGTCGGCGTGGGAGCCGGTGATCACGGCGGCCAGCGTCTCCAGGACGATCGCCGCCCCCGCGCCGCCCGCGTCCACGACGCCGCTGCGGGCCAGCACGTCGAGCTGTCCGGGGGTACGGCGCAGCGCGGCCCGCGCCTCCCCCGCCGCCTGCCGCGCCACCTCAGGCAGGTCGCCGTCGACCCCCTGCACGGCCAGCGCCGCCGACTCCAGCACGCTCAGCACCGTGCCCTCGACCGGCCTGGCGACCGCCTCCCTGGCCAGCACGGCGGCCCTGAGCAGCCCGGCGCGCAGGTCCTCGCCGTCCTTCAGCACCTCGGCCAGGCCGCGTAACGCCTGGCTGACGATCACGCCGGAGTTGCCGCGCGCCCCCACCAGGGCGCCGTACGAGAGCGTCTGCCACACGACGGCCGCGTCCACGTCCTCGGGCAGGGACTCGACGGCCTCGGCGGCGGACAGCAGGGTCAGGTGCAGATTGGTCCCGGTGTCGCCGTCGGCGACCGGGAACACGTTGAGCGCGTCGATCTCCGTTCTGGCCCGGCCGAGCGCGTCGGCGGCCAGGCGGGCCCAGCGGCGCACCGCGGGCGGGTCGAGGATCTTCATGTGCGTCCTGCGACCTCCGCCCATGCGCTACCGTTGTGCGAGGAGGATATCGCCGCCCTGACCCGATCCAGATGCTCTGGTTCGCGCTCATAGTGCGCATCAGATATTCTCGACTGGCTGGCCGGTTGTCCCGGCATGCCCTCCGCCCGGAAAGCATCAGCGGACAGGGCTACATCGACTGTAATAAGGAGCGATACCGTGGCTTCCGTCTGCGATGTCTGCCGCAAGGGGCCGACCTTCGGCAACAACGTGTCCCACTCTCACCGCCGCACCCGCCGTCGCTGGAACCCCAACATCCAGACGGTCCGCGCGGTCATCGGCGGCACGCCGAAGAAGCTGAACGTGTGCACCTCGTGCATCAAGGCGGGCAAGGTCACCCGCTAGTTCTCACTTCCACGAAGGCCCGCCTCCCCCTGGGGAGCAGCGGGCCTTCGTCGTACCCACCCCCACCCCCACCCCGCTGCCCGTGACCGGGCGACGGCGGCGGGCTGAGGGACAGGCACGCGGGCTCTCGGCGATGCTTCGAGCGGGAGATGGGCCGGCGCCGACACGGGCCGTTGTCGTGCCGCGTGGGCGCCCGTACGGCCGTGTGGGTGACCGTACGGACTTGAGTGCGGGTCAGGGGCGCCACTGCCAGGCGTGGTCCACCGGGCCGATGCCCTCGCCCAGCGGGAAGCCGCGGGCGATCGCGCCCGTCACGTACTCCTTGGCCTTGCCCACCGCGGCCGGCACGTCGTCGCCCAGGGCGAGGCGGGAGGCGATGGCCGAGGCCAGCGTGCAGCCGGTGCCGTGGGTGTGGCGGTTGTCGAGGCGGTCGGCGGTGAAGCGGTACTCGGCGGTGCCGTCCGTGAGCAGGTCGACCGGGCGCCCGGGCAGGTGGCCGCCCTTGATCAGCGCCCAGGTGGGCCCCAGCTCCAGCACGGCGTCCGCGGCCCGCCGCAGCCCGTCCTCGTCCTCCACCTTGACGGAGGTGAGCTGCTCCACCTCCCAGAGGTTGGGCGTCACCACGGTGGCGACGGGCAGCAGCCGGGTGCGCAGCGTCTCGACGGCCTCGGGCGCGAGCAGCGTGTCGCCGTGCTTGGACACCCCGACGGGATCCACGATCACGGGAGCCGGGTAGGCGGCGAGCGCGCCGGCGACCGTCTCGACCAGCGCGGGCGAGGCCAGCATGCCGGTCTTCACCGCCTGGGCGCCGATGTCGCCGAGCACGGAGTCGAGCTGCGCGCGTACGGCCTCCGGCGGCAGCTCCCAGTAGCCCTGGACGCCCAGGGAGTTCTGGGCCGTGACCGCGGCGATGACGCTCATGCCGTGGACGCCCAGGGCCAGCATGGTCTTCAGGTCGGCCTGGATGCCCGCGCCGCCGCCGGAGTCGGAGCCGGCGACGGTCAGGACACGGGGAGGGATCGAAACCGTCATGTCCCCCATCCAACCATTCAGCTGACGGCGCACTCCCCTTCGACCATCCCGCAGTTCTGAGCCTTGGAGCCCCTGCCGGTGGCCGTGAACGAGACCTCGACCGTGTCACCGGCGGCCAGGGCGCCCGACACGTCCAGGATCAGCAGGTCGCCGTCCTGCGACCACTCGGCGCCGTCCACGTCCACGACCCGGCCGTCCACGGGCACGGAGACCGTGGGGCTCTGCAGCGTCCGCGCGGAGTCGTTGGACACCGTCATCCTGGCCTTGTAGGTGGTCAGGCGCTGCTGGATCGTCTGCTTGACGTTGACGGAGCCGGCGTTCGACGACTGCTCGAACGTCCCTGGGTCGCCGTTGTCGGACGATTCCGGCGTGCCGACGCCGGTGCCCGCGTCGGTGTCCTCCAGGGGCGCGGGGTCCTCGGTGGGCGCCTCCGACACGGTCTCATCGACCGGCGGCTCGTCCACCAGCGGGTCATCCGTGGGCTCCGCCGTCTTCTTCACCTTGGACTTGGTGGGCGTCGGCGTGGGGGTCGCGGTCCTGCGCGGCGCCCTGGCGCTGTAGGTGGCCGTCGGCTTGGGAGTGTCGGCGGGCTCGGTCTCCTCGGCCTCCTCCGTCGGCTCCTCCTCCGGCGCCGGCTCGGCGTCCTCCTCCTCGGCCGGCTCGGAGACGGCGGGTCCAGGCTGTCCTGTCGTCTGTACGGCGGCGCAGGTCACGCCCTCGCACTTGGCCGGATCGCCCGAGCTCATGAACTTCACGCCCGCCACGGTGCCGCCGAGTACGACGGCCACGGCGGCGACGGAGAGCAGCGCCACGCGGCCCTTGCCCGCGCCTCCCGGCGCGGCGGCCAGCATGTCGTCATCGCCGCCACCGCCACCGCGGCCCGACCTGCGCCGGCCACGGCGGCCTCTGGGCTCCTCGTCCGGCACGTCGGAGTCGCTCGCCCAGCCGGAGCCGAGGAAGCCGGTCTCGGCCTCGGCCCAGGCGGGGGCGTTGTGCACGGCGGTCGGCTCACCGGCCACCTTGATGTCGCCCGGCTCGGGCGGAGCGGCGAAGCCGGGTCCAGGCGGGCCGTCGAACCTGGCGGTGCGGTTCGCGTCCTCGTCGTAGGAGTCGAAAGGATCGCGGGAGTCGGGGCCGCCGAACGGCCCCGAGCGCTCGTCACGCCCGTCGAACGGACCCGGCTGGTCGAAGGGGCCGGACTGGCCGGAAGGCCGGTCGAAAGGATCGGACGACCCGGCAGCGCCCGGCCGGGCGAAGGGGTCGGGCCGGCCGGCCGCGCCCGGCCGGTCGAACGGTCCCGGCTGGCCGAAGACGTCCGGCTGGTCGAAGGGACCAGGCTGACCGGAGGAACCAGGCTGACCAGAAGGACCCGGCTGCCCGAAGACGTCCGGCTGGTCGAAGGGACCGGGCCGGCCGTTGGGACCAGGCTGGCCGGAGGGACCCGGCCGGCTGAAGACGTCCGGCTGCTCGAAAGGCCCGGATCCGCCCGGCTGCGGCCCGCCGAAGAAGGCCGTCTGCCCGGGGTCCTGCGCGTCGCGGCCGGGCATCCCGCCCTGGCCGCCGCCGAAGACCGACGTCTGGTCGGGCCCGTTGAACGGCTCCTGCCGGTCGAACCCGCCGGGTGCACCGGCGTCGCCGCGCCTGCCGAAAGGCCCGTCGCCGGCCTCGTCGAAGGGGTCTTTGCCCGGCCCCGCCTGGTCGGCGGCGCCGTCGAAGAAGCCGCCTGGACGATCCACGGGCGGATTCCAGTCGGAGGGACGGGTGAACGCGCCCGTCGTCTCGAACGGCCCTGAGTCGTCCCCTCTCGGGGACGGCGGCGGCGTGAAGGCGCCCGCGGGGTCGTTGGCCGGTGGAAGGCCGCCGGCGGAGTCGGAGGGCACCGCGAAGGCTCCGGTGGTCTCGAACGGCTCCGACTGCGGAGCGCGCGGAGCCGGCCCGTCGGCGCGCCGGGGCATGGGTGCCCACTGGCCCGTCACCTCAGGCTGGTCCGGCAGCGACGGCCAGCCTGGCGCGTCGTCATGCTCGTCAGGACCCCAGAATGCGCTGCCGTTCCCCCGTTCTTCCCCGTCGTCGGATCCACCTGTGCCGTGGCGGCCCATGGCTGCCCTTTCTGCCGGTTACAGTGGCCGCCAATCTTCATAACACCTTTGATACGCCGTTGTCACAGCAATCCCGCTAGTCGTACCCCAAAACAGGAAAACTTCACGTAAATCGGGACAACTCATCACCGAAAGTGATCCCACCCGCGACGGCCGATTTCTCGCCCATACACCATGACGCCCTCACCTTCGACCACGCGGCCCACCACCTGCCACTCGGGCGGCAGTCGTACGTCAGCGGGAAAGACCGCCGCGAGGGCGTGATCTTCGCCACCCGTGAGCACCCATTCGAGCGGATCGGCCCCCAGTTCCTTGGCCGCCGCCGCCACCGGCTCGGCCACCGCGAACTCCCGCGGATCGAGCTCGACGCCCACCCCGCCGGCCTCGGCCACGTGCCCGAGGTCCTGCAGCAGCCCGTCGCTCACGTCCAGCATCGCGCTCGCGCCCAGCTCAGCGGCCAGGGGCCCCATCGCGTACGGAGGACTAGGCCGCCGATGCCCGGCCACCGCCTCCGCGAGCAGCGGCGTCTCCACCGGCACGCCCGCCTCCAGCAGCGCCCAGCCCGCGGCGGCGTAGCCGAGCCGGCCCGCCACCGCCACCACCTGCCCGGGCCTGGCTCCCGAGCGCAGCACGGGGGCGCGCCCGGCCAGGTCGCCCATCGCGGTCACCCCGATGACGACCAGGTCGCAGCGGGTCACGTCACCGCCGGCCACGCTCGCGCCGACCGTCGCGCACTCGTCGGCGAACCCGTCGGTCAGCTCGTCCAGCCAGCTCAGCGGCAGGTCGGCGGGCACGCCCAGGCCGACCACGATGGCCGTCGGCGTCGCGCCCATGGCGGCCACGTCGGCCAGGTTCTGGGCGGCGGCCTTGCGGCCCACGTCATATCCGCCGGACCAGTCGCGGCGGAAGTGCCTGCCCTCCAGCAACAGGTCCGTGGAGACCACGACCCGGCCGTCGGGCGCGCCGACGAGAGCGGCGTCGTCACCCGGTCCGAGCATTACCGCCGCACTTTGGGGCAGACGTCCGGTAATACGATTTACCACACCGAATTCGCCGAGATCTCCGACTGTGATGACGCACCTCCTGACGCACACAGGGTACGGTGGCCCTTCGGCGTGATCGAATCGCCCGGGAGGACGTGATGGTGCAGGCCTACATCCTTATCCAGACCGAGGTCGGCAAAGCCGCCGCCGTGGCCCGCGAGATCTCCGGCATTCCGGGGGTCACCCAAGCGGAGGACGTCACGGGGCCTTACGACGTGATCGTGCGCGCGGAGGCCAACAACGTCGACGAACTGGGCAAGCTCGTGGTCGCCCAGATTCAGGCGGTGGAGGGGATCACGCGTACCCTTACGTGTCCGATCGTCCATATCTGAAGGTAGTCGTCGCATGCGTGCCGCCGCCGTCCTGCTCGTTCTCCTGGCACTCGCCGGTTGCGGCGGCACCGTGCGGGTCGAACCGCCCGCCCCGCAGGGCGAGGCGGCGGCGGCCTGCGCCAAGCTCGCCACCCTGCTGCCCGCGACGCTCGACGGCGAGGAGCGCGGGTCCTCCACGCCGGAGTCGCCGTACGTGGCCGTCTGGGGCTCCGGCGTCATCGCGCTGCGCTGCGGCGTCCCCAGGCCCGTCAGGATGGCGCCCACCGACCAGCTCCAGGAGGTCGGCGGGGTGGGCTGGTTCGCCGACCCCGACAAGCCCGCGCTGTTCACGGCGGTGACCGACCTCGCCTACGTGGAGGTCACGCTCGGCGGCGAGCACGTCGCCGCCGAGGTGCTCGCCGACCTGTCGAAACCCATCGCGCAGATCGCCCCTGAAGCCTGACGGGCGCGCCGCCCCAGGCCCGGCCGGCGCATCGCGGCCCGCGCGAGCGCGACGGCCCCGCGCGTGATCCGCGCCAGGAGCCGGGACAGGCTCATCTCAGGCCGGGCGAACGCGAGAGCGCGAGCTGCACCAGCCGGTCGACCAGGGCCGGGTAGGACAGGCCCGAGGCCGCCCAGAGCTGCGGGGCCACCGACAGCGACGTGAACCCGGGCATGGTGTTGATCTCGTTGAAGATCACCTGGCCCTCGGGCGTGTAGAAGAAGTCGACCCGCGCCAGCCCCTCGCATTCGAGCGCCTCGAACGCGCGCACGGCCATCGCGCGCAGCTCCTCGGCCGTCTCCTGCGGGATGTCGGCGGGCACCGTGAGCGACATCTGGTCGGGGTAGTACTTCGCCTCGAAGTCGAAGAAGTCCTGGCCGCCCTCGACCCGCACCTCACCGGGCATCGACGCGGTGGCCGGCTCGTCGCCCAGCGACTGCAGCACCGCGCACTCGATCTCGCGGCCGACGATCGCGGCCTCGATGATCACCTTGGGGTCGTGCTGCCTGGCCGCCTCCACGGCCGCCTCCAGCTCGGCCCGGTCGGAGGCCTTGGAGATGCCCTGGGACGAGCCCGCCCTGGCCGGCTTGACGAAGACCGGGTAGCCCAGCTCCTCGGCCTCCTTGAGCACGCACTCCCGCCCGATGCGCCAGTCGCGGTCGCGTACGACGACGTAACGGCCGGTCGGCAGGCCCGCGGCGGCCATCACGGTCTTCATGTGGGCCTTGTCCATGCCGACCGCGCTGGCCAGCACGCCGGAGCCGACATAGCGGACGCCGGCCATCTCCAGCAGCCCCTGGATCGTGCCGTCCTCGGCGAACGGGCCGTGCATCACGGGGAACACCACGTCGACCGAGCCGAGCTCGACCGGGATGCTGCCGGGGTCGTAGGCCACCAACGAGCTGTCGCCCGAGGGCAGCGCCAGCGCCGCGCCCGAGGTGTCGACGACCGGCAGCTCGCCCGACTCGATGGCGAACCGCTGGTCGGAGGCTGCCAGCACCCACCTGCCGTCCTGGGCGATCCCGATGGGGATCACCTCGTACTTGGTCCTGTCGATCGCATCCAGCACGCTGCCCGCTCCCATCAGGGAAACGGCGTGCTCGGAATTGCGGCCTCCGAAAACGACGGCGACGCGTGGCTTGCTCATGGTGTCCGAATCTACCGGGGTGTCCGTGTCACAGCGAGTCGAGCACGCCGTAATCAGGTGTTTCTCACAAGCCGTACCGCTCGGGCTTGGGAGAACGGGACATCAGCAGCGTGCCCGCCTCCGCGGGTGACATGCCGTCGTGGACGACCCCGACGACCACCTCGGTGATCGGCATCTCGACGTCGTGCTTCCTGGCCAGTTCGAGTACGGACTCGCAGGACTTCACGCCCTCGGCGGTCTGCCTGGTCGCGGCGACGGCCTCGGCCAGCGTCATGCCCCGGCCCAGGTTCTCCCCGAACGTACGGTTGCGCGACAGCGGCGACGTGCACGTGGCCACCAGGTCGCCCATGCCCGCGAGCCCCGCGAACGTGTGGGCGTCGGCCCCGAGCGCCGCACCCAGACGGGAGATCTCGGCCAGTCCCCTGGTGATGAGCATGGCGCTGACGTTGTCGCCCATGCCCATGCCGGCGGAGACGCCCACGGCCAGCGCGATCACGTTCTTCACCGCGCCGCCCAGCTCGACCCCGACCACGTCGGGGTTGGTGTAGGGGCGGAACCACGGCGGCAGGTGGCAGATCGCCTGCAGCCGCGCGGCGACCCGCTCGTCGGTGCAGGCCACCACGGTGGCGGCGGGCTGACGCTCGGCGATCTCCCTGGCCAGGTTGGGCCCGGACACGACCGCGACGCGTTCCTGCGGCCATTCGGCGACCTCGTGGATCACCTCGCTCATGCGCTTGGTCGTGCCGAGCTCGATGCCCTTCATCAGGCTCACCAGGACCGCGCCGGACGGGATGTGGGCGCGCCAGGCGGCCAGGTTGGCCCGCAGGCTCTGCGCCGGCACGGTGAGCACCACGAAGTCGGCCCCCGCCAGCGCCCGCTCGGGGTCGGTCGTGGCCCGCAGCGTGGCGGGCAGCCGGATGCCGGGCAGGTAGTCGGGGTTGACGTGATCGCGGTCGATGGCCTCGGTCACCTCGGCCCTGCGCCCCCACATCGTGACCTCGTTGCCGGCCTCCGTGAGGATCATCGCGAACGTGGTGCCCCACGAGCCCGTTCCGAAAACGGCCACCTTCGTCATGCCATCACCGTCCGGCGGGATCGTAGGGAGTCTCCGGCGCCTTCTCGCCGCGCAGCTCGGCGAGCTGCGCGGTGACCGCCGCCATGATGTCGGCCGTCGCCTCGCGCAGCACGTCGGCGTGCGGCGGCCGGCCGGCGTACTTCGACAGGTCCACCGGCGGCCCCACCGTCACGCGGAACGTCTTGCGCGGGAACAGCCGGGGCTTCTTCTCCCCGTAGGGCAGCAGCTCCTGCGCCCCCCAGTGGGCCATGGGGATGACCGGGGCGCCGCTCTCCAGCGCCAGCCGGGCGGCGCCCGTCTTGCCCACCATGGGCCACAGGTCGGGATCGCGGGTGCACGTGCCCTCCGGGTAGAACAGGATCGCGCACCCGTCGGCCAGCCGCTCGGCCGAGATGCGCAGCGACTCGGCCGCCTCGCTGCTGCCCCTGGCCACCGGGATGGCCAGCAGGCTGCGCACCGCCCGGCCGAGGAAGAAGATCTTGAACAGGCCCGACTTGGCCAGGATCACCGGCCAGCGGCCGTTGTTGTAGAGGAAGTGCGACAGCAGGACGGGGTCGGCCCAGGACAGGTGGTTGGTGGCGATGATCACGCCGCCGGTGCGCGGGATGCGCTCGCCGTTGCGCCAGTCTCGTTTGACCAGGAGCCGGGACAGCGGTTTCACCACGACTACTGCGAAGGTCTCCCAGAAACGCGATGGTCGCGTGGGGCGGCTCATGGTCTCCTCCAACAGCTGCGGGATGCGCCCCAAGTCTCCCGGTTGGCCGTGCGGGATGTCGAGGCGCGATGCTTACCCTATGAGCATCCGCTGGTCCCTGGTCATTCCGGTGAAGACGCTGGTCGCGGCGAAGACCCGGCTGGCCGCCGCGACGGGCCCGCACAGAACGCGCCTGGCCGTGGCCGTGGCCAGTGACACCGTCTCGGCCGCGCTCGCCTGCCCGCTGGTCGCGCGCGTGATCGTGGTCACCGCCGATCCCGCCGCCGCGGGGCCGCTGGACGCACTCGGGGCCGACGTGGTGTCCGACCCCGACCGGGGGCTGAACACGGCGCTGCGCACGGGGGCCGCCCATGCCGTACGCCTGGCGCCGGGCGACGCCGTGGGGGCGTTGCAGGCCGACCTGCCTGCCCTGCGCCCGGCCGAGCTGGCGCTGGCGCTGGCGGCGGCGGCCGAGTTCGACCAGTCGTTCGTGCCCGACGCGCTCGACGTCGGGACGACGTTCTACGGGGTACGGGCGGGGCGGCCGTTCACGCCCAGGTTCGGCGGGGAGTCGCGGGCCAAGCACCTGGCCGGCGGGGCCAAGGAGCTGTGCGTGCCGGGGATCGACTCGGTCAGGCGCGACGTGGACACCCCCGACGACCTGCGCGCGGCCGTGCGGCTCGGGCTCGGCCGGCACACGGCGGCGGTCGTCGCCGACCTGTGGCCTGACCCGGCCCTCATCCCGTCCTCGAACCCGGCCCCGCCCGCCTGAGCGCGCCGGCCTGCTGAGCGCGCCCGCCCTCGTGAGCGAGCCGGCCTGTCGCGCGCGCCCGCCTCGGCGTGCTCGTCGTACAGGTGGGGAGCGATTAATCTGAGCGCATGCAGGCGACCGTACGCACCTTCGACGAGACCACCCGCTCCGGCACGGTCTTCCTCGACGACGGCACCGTCCTTCCGTTCGGCGCCCCCGCCTTCGACGCGGGCCCGCTGCGCCTGCTCCGCTCCGGCCAGCGGGTCAACCTCGCGATGTCCGGCGGCGAGATCGGCTACATCACGCTGTCGACTTTCCCGGTACCGGACGCCTAGAAAAAAGCGGACGCCCGGGCCGACGGGCCCGGGCGTGACAGTCCGCTCGCGTTTACTTCTTCTTGCCGATTTTCTTGCCGCCCGTGTTCACCAGCTCTTTGAAATCCGAGCCGGGACGGAACTTGGGCGCCCAGCTCTCGGCGACGTTGATTTCCGCGCCGGTCGACGGGTTCCGCGCCGTGCGGGCGGGCTTGTTCACCATCTCGAACGCGCCGAAGCCCGTGATCGAGACCTTGTCGCCACTGGCCACAGCTTTCTGGATGGCGTCGATGACCGCGTTGACGGCCTCGGTGGCCGTCTTCCTGTCGCCCACCCGATCCGCGATGGCCTCGACGAGTTCTCGCTTGTTCATGAAAGTCCTGCTCCCCCAGTTACGGCTCGGGGTTCCAGCTCACGAGTTCGACGTAGAAACCCCTTACGGGCTCGAAAGTAGGCGGGATCGCGGGGGAACTCAATCACCCGGCGTGTTTTCTTCGTCGCGTGGCGTGTCGAACGCGTCGTCAAGGGAGGCCAGAAACGCTTCGAGGCGTACCGCGGCCCTTTCCGGATCTCGCTTCGCGACGTCGCATATCGCGAGATAACGGCGCGCGATCCGCTCTTTTTCGGCGGCGGGCAGCATGCGGACGCGGCGGTGCGCCTCGCGCAACCGCCGCGCCAGTTCGTCGTCTTCTAGACGGTCGTCGGCAGCCATGGCTGCCGACCATTCTCGTACGCCGCCACGTCGTCGGCGTGACGCAGGGTCAGCCCGATGTCGTCGAGCCCCTCCGTCAGCCGCCAGCGGGTGTAGTCGTCGATCTCGAACGCGACCACCTCGCCGGCCCACCGCACCTGGCGTTCGCCCAGGTCGACGGTCACTTCCAGCTTCGGGTCCGCCTCGACGGCCGCCTGCAGCGCCTCGACCCGCTCGGCCGGCAGGACGACCGGCAGCAGGCCCATCTTGGTGGAGTTGTTGCGGAAGATGTCGCCGAAGCGGGCGGCGATCACGACGCGGAACCCGTACTGCTGCAGCGCCCACACCGCGTGCTCGCGGGAGGAGCCGGTGCCGAAGTCGGGGCCGGAGACCAGGATCGAGGCCCCCTCGTAGGAGGGGTCGTTGAGGACGAACGTCGGGTCCTCGCGCCAGGCGGCGAACAGGCCCTTCTCGAAACCGGTGCGGCTGACCTGCTTGAGCCAGACGGCCGGGATGATCTGGTCGGTGTCGACGTTGCTGCGGCGCAGCGGCACCGCCGTACCGGTGTGGGTGGTGAAGGCTTCCATCGGTCTGTCTCCTTACAGGTCGGCGGGGGCGGTGAGGCGGCCGGTGACGGCGGTCGCGGCGGCGACCTGCGGCGACACCAGGTGGGTGCGGCCTCCCTTGCCCTGCCGGCCCTCGAAGTTGCGGTTGGAGGTGGAGGCGCTGCGCTCGCCCGGCTTGAGCGTGTCGGGGTTCATGCCCAGGCACATCGAGCAGCCGGCCTCGCGCCATTCGGCGCCCGCGGCCTTGAACACCTCGTGCAGGCCCTCCTCCTCGGCCTGCCGCTTGACCATCATCGAGCCGGGCACGATGAGCGTGCGGGTGGTGACCTGGCGGCCGCGCAGGATCTCGGCGGCCGAGCGCAGGTCCTCGATCCGGCCGTTGGTGCAGGAGCCGACGAACACCGTGTCGACCTCGATCTCGCGCAGCGGCGTGCCGGCGCGCAGGCCCATGTATTCGAGCGCCCGCTCGGCGGCCGAGCGCGCCACCGGGTCGGCGAACGACTCGGGGTCGGGCACGCTCTCGCCCAGCGGCAGGCCCTGGCCCGGGTTGGTGCCCCACGTCACGTACGGGGTCAGCGTCGAGGCGTCGATGTGGACGACCTTGTCGAACACGGCGTCGTCGTCGGTGCGCAGCGACGTCCAGTACTCGACGGCCTGGTCCCACGCCTCGCCCTCCGGCGCGTGCGGGCGGCCTTTCAGGTACGCGAACGTGGTCTCGTCCGGGGCGATCATGCCCGCCCGCGCGCCCGCCTCGATCGACATGTTGCAGACGGTCATGCGGCCCTCCATGGAGAGCTTGCGCACGGCCTCGCCGCGGTATTCGACGATGTAGCCCTGGCCGCCGCCGGTGCCGATCTCGGCGATGATGGCCAGGATCAGGTCCTTCGCCGTGACGCCGGCGGGCAGCTCGCCCGAGACCTCGATGGCCATCGTCTTGGGCCGGTAGGCGGGCAGCGTCTGCGTGGCCAGCACGTGCTCGACCTCGGAGGTGCCGATGCCGAACGCGATGCCGCCGAACGCGCCGTGGGTGGAGGTGTGCGAGTCGCCGCACACGATGGTCATGCCCGGCTGGGTCAGGCCGAACTGCGGCCCGATGATGTGCACCACGCCCTGACCGGCGTCGCCCATCGGATGGAGCCGGATGCCGAACTCGGCGGCGTTCTTGCGCAGGGTCTCGACCTGCGTCTTGGACACCGGGTCGGAGATCGGGCCGAGCAGGGTCGGGACGTTGTGGTCCTCGGTGGCGATGGTGAGATCGGGCCGTCGCACCTTCCGGCCGGCGAGACGGAGTCCGTCGAACGCCTGCGGACTGGTCACCTCGTGGATGAGGTGCAGGTCGATGTAGAGCAGGTCCGGTTCGCCCTCCGCGCGACGGACTACGTGCTGCTCCCAGACCTTCTCGGCCAGTGTGCGGCCCATGATCTCCTCCTTGAGAATCATCCGACTTGCCTTCTCATATGTCGAGACGGCAGTATCGGTGTATGGACAACTCTAGCGGAGTCGGAGTACTCGACAAGGCGGTTCTTGTACTCAATGCCCTCGAAGCGGGACCCGCTTCGCTGGCTCAGCTGGTCCAGGCGACCGGCCTGGCCCGCCCCACCGCCCACCGGCTGGCCGTCGCACTTGAGCACCACAGAATTGTGAGTCGCGACACACAGGGAAGATTCGTCCTCGGGCCCCGGCTGTCGGAGTTGTCCACGGCGGCCGGCGAGGACCGGCTGCTCGCGGTGGCCGCGCCCGTGTTGATGCAGGTGCGCGACCTCACCGGGGAGAGCGCGCAGCTCTACCGCCGCCAGGGTGACGAACGCGTGTGCGTGGCCGCGGCCGAACGGGCCAGCGGCCTGCGTGACACCGTTCCCGTCGGCTCCGCGCTGCCCATGACGGCCGGCTCCGCGGCGCAGATCCTGCTGGCCTGGGAGGAGCCCGACCGGCTGCACCGCGGGTTGCGCGGCGCCAAGTTCACCGCCGCCACGCTGGCCTCCGTCCGGCGCCGGGGCTGGGCCCACAGCGTGGGAGAACGCGAGCAGGGGGTGGCCAGCGTCTCGGCCCCGATAAGGGGCAGCGGCGGCAAGGTGATCGCGGCCGTGTCCGTCTCCGGGCCCATCGAACGGCTGACGAGAGCGCCCGGACGACTGCACGCGGTGCCCGTCATGGCGGCGGCCGAACGGATCACCGAGGCGATGCGCCGCACGTCATGATCAGCAAAAGGATGTATTTCGGGAGCCGACTGCCTCGCGGGCACACTAGCCTGAGTGCGTGACAGATCGCATCGAGGTAGCCGCCACTGAGCTGCGACCCCTGCTCGAAGAGTTCATCATGTGGGCGCGTGCGAACGCGCCCGGGAGCGACCCCGAGCTCGTGGGACCCGCCGCACTGTGGCACCGTCTCGCCTTCTCGCAGGACCTCGGCACGTGGAAGCGCGCCGACCTGCGTAACCTGCTGCTCGACCGCATGCCCAAGGTCGTGGAGGATCCCGACGCCGCCGCCGACGGCATGCTTCCGGCCGTGGACGCCTACCTGACGTTCCTGTCCCAGACCGGCCGGCTGGCCAAGGGCTCCGACAGCCTCGCCGATCTGCAGGCCGAACTCGACGACGTCGAGGACGAGTTCGTCGACCTCATGGAGGAGATGCTGGACGACTCCGAGGGCGACGACGAGGCCGAGGCGGCCGAGTCCGGCGACCTCGGCGACTTCGAGCCGTTCGCCGACGAACTGGCCGACCTCGACACGATCAGGCTGCGGCCCGACTCCGAGCTCGCCGCGGCGGCCCGCGAGGTGCCGCTCGTCGCCAAGGCCCGTGATCTGGCCGTATGGGTCGGCTCGGGCCGGCGGGTGGGCGAGGACACCCTGCTCACCGACGCCGAGGTGGAGGAGGCGCTGCGGGCCACGGGCCTGCCCAGGCCGGAGACCGACGGCCCCATCGCCGAGGCCGTGCCGCAGCTGTGGAACATCTGGAACCTCGCGGTCGACCTGGAGTTCCTGGAGCCGGGCGAGGCCGGCACGGTGGCGGTGCAGGACGACACCTCCGAGTGGCCGTTCGACGACGACGAGGACGTGCTCGACGCCTGGATGCTCGGGCTCCACTCGGTCGACTACGGCGACCCCGAGCTGGAGGACGACGACCTCACGATGGCCCTGGCGGGCCTGACCAGGGGGCTGCTGGTGCGGCTGCTGCTCGCGGGCGGCTCGCGTGATCTCGGTGAGCTGTCGCGCGATCTGGCCGAGGCCGCCGCCGAGCTCGACGAGCTGGGCGCGGACGCCTGGGAGGCGGCCGGCGACCCGGTGGCCTCCGCCGTCGAATGGCTGACCGGCTACGGCATGGTCGAGCTCGACGACGGCACGCTGCGCCTCACGCCGCTCGGCACCGAGGGCGTCATCCACCTGGTGGACGACGCCGACATCGAGGTCGACGCCCGGCCGGCGATCGAGTCCATGAGCGCCCACGAGCTGCTCGCGCTGAGCGCCGAGCTGCCCGAGGAGGAGGCCGACGCCGAGTTCGCCGCCTGGATGCGGCTGCGCGAGCCCGCCAAGGCGGCCGAGGAGCTGCTGGACGCGGCGGCCGAGGACGAGAGTGACGCGCTGATCAGGGTGCAGGCCGCGAGCGTGGTCGGCACGCTGGGCGAGGCCGCCGTGCCGGCCTGGCAGGCCGCGCTCAAGCAGTCGTCGCTGCGTCCCTACGCGGCGACGCAGCTGAGCCAGCTCGGGGTCGAGGGCGCGCCCGAGCCGACGACGGACGACACCCACTGGCTCATCCTCGACATGTGGACGATCTCGGCGGGGCTGGGGCGCTCGGAGTTCGTGAGCAGCCTGCGCGACATCGGGCCCGACATGGTCAACAGCCTGCTGGAGGTGATCTGGAAGATCCCGCACGCCCACGTGGAGGAGCTGCTGGATCTGATCTCGCAGGTGCATCCGGACAAGCAGGTGGCCAAGGCCGCCAGGCGGGCGCTGTTCAAGGCCCGCTCCGCCTGATCCGGCTCGACCGACGACCCCCCCGCCGCCGGCCGCGGCGGGGGGATCTCGCGTTCCTGGGTCGTACTCGCTTCGGGGACACGCGGACTGAGATCGGGTGGGGAAAACAAAATCGCTCCGGGCGATGTGCACCGGAGCGATTGTTGCTGCAGACGTAGTCCCGACCGGATTCGAACCGGCGCTACCGCCTTGAGAGGGCGGCGTCCTGGGCCACTAGACGACGGGACCTTAGCGAGCTTGTGACAGTGGTAGTCCCGACCGGATTCGAACCGGCGCTACCGCCTTGAGAGGGCGGCGTCCTGGGCCACTAGACGACGGGACCCTGTCCACAAGCTGGTGTGCCGGGCCTCCCCGGCGACGCAGGTAACTCTACCGCACCCGGAAGACCACACCAAACCGCTTATCCGCCTACCAGATCGGCTCTGTGGCGCCGGACCCAGTCGCCCATCGGGCCTCGTTCCCACCGCGGATCGAACTCACCCAGCGGGATCGCCACCTCCGGCCTGCCCGTGGCGGGGTCCACGGGGACGGCGGCGAGGCGGGCGCGCATCCAGCGGGGAACGCGGGGCGGGACCGTGCGCTCGCCCCATCCGATCAGCCCGGTCGAGCGCAGCGGCCGCACCCGCGCCCTGGCGGAGCCGGGACGCCCGATCACGCGGGGATCGGCCGGCTGCGTGTCCACGACGCCGACCCTGGTGATGTCCGGCCAGCGGAGGCGGACACGGAAGCCGTGGGAGTCGGTCAGCTCGACGCCGTCGGCGGAGAAGCGGACGACGGTGCCCGTGGTGAGGCGGCGGTGCTTGCCGGCCAGGACGGCGACCAGCACGCCGGTGGCGAGCGCGCCGATGACGACGCCGAGCGCGGTGTCGTTCGTCAGGATGGCGCCGAGGAGGAGGCAGACGGCGAAGAAGAGCACGAGCGGGGCGATGAACGGAAGCAGGAAGCGCGGGAAGCCGCCCGCGGGAAGACGAAATTCAGCCATAAGTGGGGCGCGACTCTACCGGATCCGCCCGAACCGCCCGCCCCCGGGCAAACGGACCCGGATCGACGAGCCCGATCGACGAGCGAGGATCGGCGACCTCGATCGGCCGGCGGGGAGGCGAGGGCTAGCGGGCGAGCAGGCCGCGGCGGTAGGCCTCGCCGACGGCGGCGGCGCGGTCGCGGACGTCGAGTTTGGCGTAGATGTGCAGCAGGTGCGTCTTCACGCTGGCCTCGCTGATGAGCAGGCCGGCCGCCGCCTCCTTGTTCGTCGCTCCCCCGGCCACCAGCCGCAGCACCTCCAGCTCGCGCTTGCTCAGCTGTCCCCTCGCGGGCCTGCGCAGGTGGTCGGCCAGGCGGCCGGTCACGGCGGGGGCGAGCACGGTCTCGCCCCGGTGGACGGCGTGCACGGCCCGGACCAGTTCCTCCTTCGGGGCGTCCTTGAGCAGGTAGCCGCCGGCCCCCGCTTCGAGCGCGGGCACGACGTCGCCGTCGAACGTGGTGAGGACCAGGATGCGCGGCCCGGTGCCGCTGAGCCGGCGGATGGCGCTCAGCCCGTCGAGGCCGGGCATGCGCAGGTCCATGAGCACGACGTCGGGGACGAGCTCGGCGGCCAGCCGCACGGCCTGGTCGCCGTCGGCCGCCTCGCCGACCACCTCCAGGCCGGGCTCGCCGTCGAAGGCGGCGCGCAGTCCCTCGCGCACGATCGGATGATCGTCGGCTATCAGCAGCCGCAGGGGCATCGGTCCTCCTCGTCCCGTGGGCGTCGGCTCGGCGGGCATCCGTCCGCACCAGGATCTCATCAGCGGCCGGAATCTCGCCCCTGGCCGGAGTGTCGCGCCTGTCGGGATCTCACCGCTCACCGTGGCCGGGGAGGGCGGGGACGGCCGTCGCGACGGTCGTGCCCCGGCCCGGTTCCGACTCGATCTCCAGGGTGCCGCCCACGCCGCGGACGCGCCGGCGCATTCCGTCCAACCCGAAGCCGTCAGTACGCTCCTGCGGGGCGAAACCGGTTCCGTCGTCGCGGATGTCCAGCAGGACGAGTTCGTCCGTGTACGAGAGGGTCAGCGCCGTCCTGGTGGCTCCGGCGTGCTTCGCCACGTTGGCCAGGGACTCCTGGGTGACCCGGAAGAGGACCTTCTCCACGTCGGCGGAGAGCGGCACGGGCTGCCCGGTGACCTCGTACCGGAGCTCCACCCCGGCGGTGTCGGCCCACGATCTGGCCAGGTGGCCGATCGCGTCCGGCAGCCTGGCCTCCTCCAGCGGCTCGGGCCGCAGGGCGCTCACGGATCTGCGGGTCTCGGTCAGGCCGCGGCGGGCGAGCTCGGAGGCGCGGTCGAGGTGACGGCCGCGTACGTCGTCCCGGCCGGCGCGGGAGGCCGCGTCGAGCTGGCCGATCAGGGCGACGAGGTCCTGGGCCAGCGTGTCGTGGATCTCGCCGGCGACCCGGTGCCGCTCGTCGAGCACGCCGGCCCGCCTGGCCTGGTCGAGCAGCCTGGCGTTGAGGTCGGCGTTCTCGTCCATGGCGGCGCGCAGGCGGGTGACCAGGCGGCGGCGTTTGTCGTGCTCGGCGGAGACGTACCAGCCGGCCAGGACCAGCGGCAGCGCGACGCCGGCGATCACCGTGAGCAGTGTCGCCCGCGCGCCCGGCGCCGACTGGGTGGTGACGTTGACCAGGGCGGTCAGCGTGACGCCCGCCATGATCAGCCGGGCCGGGAGCATGGCGATGGCCAGCGGGTAGCCGATCGAGGCGAAGACGACGAAGGCCGTACTCCGGAACGACAGGGCGGCGGCGAGCGCGAGCAGCACCAGGTAGTGGGTCACGACGAGCGCGCGGCGCCGGTCGCGGCGCGGGTAGAGCCAGGGGACGGCGGCCAGCCAGACGGCGGCGAGCAGGACGAGCACCGGCCAGGGCACCGACTGCCAGGGCGGGAACGGCCACTCCGGCGGCGCGGCGGGGACGCCCAGGAGGGCGGCCGCGGTCGCGGAGATCGCGAGCAGTGCGTAGGCGAGCGCCGGGTAGACCCAGCGTTCGCGGCCGTCGAGCCAGCTCATGGGGTCAAGCCTGGCACGGGGTCCACCGATCGGTTGATGGCCGTCGTCGGCCGCATGTCCGCCCCGGCGGGCGATGTGCGCCCCCTGCCTCCGGCGCGAGCATCGAGGCATGAACGAACCGACCCGCAGAGCGGCCCTCCGGCTCGCCGCCGCCACCGGCGCGGCCGCCACCGCGTCCACCACCATGTCCGTCCTGAGCTCGTCCGCCTCCGCCCAGGGAAAGAGCAGAGAAGTGACCACGTACGTCTTCGTGACCGGTTCCAACGGCATGGCCTCGGGCGACGCCGAACTCGTGCTGCGCGGCCACCGCACCGTGGGCGTGAGCCTGCCGGGGCACGGCCCCGAGGAGCAGTTCCACGCCGCTTATCAGGCGCCGCAGGACCTCAAGGCGCTCGCCGCGCTCCCCTCCCCCATGGCCGGGGTGACGCTGGACGACTACGTGGAGGCCACCGTGAACGTGGTGCGCCGGGCCGCCCGGTACGGCCCGGTCATCCTGGTGGGCGGCAGCCTGGGCGGCTCGACGATCACGAAGGCGGCCGACGAGGTGCCCGGCCTGATCGACCGGCTGGTCTACGTGGGCGCGTACTGCTGCACGAAGCTGCGGTCGCCGGCCGAGTACCTGGAGACGCCGGAGGGGAGCACGAGCCTCGGCGCGGCCATCCTGCCGGCCGTCGTCGGCGATCCCGCCGTGCTCAAGGCGATCAGGCTCAACTGGCGCACGAACGACGCGAAGTTCCTGGCCGCGGCGAAGGCGGCGTTCATGGCGGAGGGGACAGACGGGGAGTTTCTCGCCATGCTCAACTCGTCGCTGCCGGACGAGAGCCTCCAGGTGTCCAGCGCCGACGCCAGGGGCCGCAAGGACGCCTGGGGACGGGTGCCACGGGTCTACGTCAGGCAGACGCTGGACCGGGTGATCCCGCCGGCGCTGCAGGACCGCATGATCAGGGAGGCGGACGAGGCGACGCCGGGCAACCGGTTCGAGGTCTTCTCGGTGAAGGGGCCGCACGCGCCGACGCGGAAGTCGTACCGGCGGATCACCGAAATTCTCGCCGGGCTGGCCCGGTAAACAAAAACGGACATCTCGCTGAGAGATGTCCGTGTAAATGCTGGGGTACCAGGACTCGAACCTAGACTAACTGAACCAGAATCAGTCGTGCTGCCAATTACACCATACCCCACCGCTGCGATCTCCTCGCGGAGCGCGCTTGGCGACGTCCGAAAGAATAGCCCAGCTCTGGGGCTAAGACCAAAACGATTCGCCGACCCGCCGTCCGCCGCTCCCCTCACGTGCCCGGCCGTGCCAAGCTGAAGGGGACAAAACACGCACGTGGAGGAGCCCAAGCGTTGGCTGAGAATCCGTTGTTCGCCCCCAGCGACCTGCCGTACGAGCTGCCGCCCTTCGCCGAGATCCGCGAGGAGCACTACCTGCCGGCCTTCGAGCGCGGCATGGCCGAGCAGCTGGCCGAGGTCGACGCGATCGCGAGCGGCACCGAGCCGCCGACGTTCGCGAACACGATCGCCGCGCTCGAGCGGTCGGGCCGGATCCTCGACCGCACGGCCACGGCCTTCTTCACCGTCTCGGCGTCCAACACGACCGACGGCCTCATGGAGATCGAGAAGCGGGTCTCGCCCCAGCTGACCCGCCACAGCGACGCGATCCGGCTCAACCGGGCCCTGTGGGCCCGGATCAAGCAGGTCACCACGGAGGACGCCGAGGAGGCCTGGCTGCTGGAGAAGTACCGCGACGACTTCATCAGGGCCGGGGCCGACCTGTCGGAGCCGGAGCAGGACCGGCTGCGCGCGATCAACGAGGAGCTGTCGAAGCTCTCGACGACGTTCGCGCAGAGCCTGCTCAAGGCGTCCACCGAGTCGGCGCTGCGGGTGACGGACCCGAAGGAGCTCGACGGGTTCGACGAGGCCGAGATCGAGGCGCTGCGCCAGGACGACGGCACGTACGTGCTGCCGCTGCTCAACTACACCCTCCAGCCGGGCCTGGCCCGGCTGACCGACCGCGACGTGCGCCGCCGCCTCTACGAGCTGAGCGTCAACCGGGCGCCGGGCAACTTCGAGCTGGCGGTCACGATGGCGACGCTGCGGGCGGAGCGAGCGGCGCTGCTCGGCTTCCCCAGCCACGCCGCCTACTCGGTCGCCGACCAGACGGCCAAGACCGTCGAGGCGGTCGAGAACATGCTCGGCCAGCTCGTCGGCCCCGCCGTGCGCAACGCCAAGAAGGAGGCGGAGGCGCTGGCAGAGCAGGCCGGGTTCGCGATCGAGCCGTGGGACTGGTCCTACTACTCCGAGAAGGTGCGCCAGGCCCGCTACGACTTCGACGGCGCGGCGATGCGGCCGTACTTCGAGCTCGACCGCGTCTACCGCGACGGCGTGTTCTTCGCGGCCACGAAGCTGTACGGGATCACCTTCGCCGAGCGGCCCGACCTGGGCGGCTACCACCCCGACGTGAGCGTGTTCGAGGTGGCGGACGAGGACGGGACTCCGCTGGGGCTGTTCGTGCTCGACCCGTACGCCAGGCCGGGCAAGCGCGGCGGCGCGTGGATGAACAACCTGGTCGACCAGTCGATCCTGTTCGGGCAGAAGCCGGTGGTGATCAACAACCTCAACGTGACCAAGCCGGCCTCCGGGCCGACGCTGCTGACGTACGACGAGGTGAACACGGCCTTCCACGAGTTCGGCCACGCGCTGCACGGGCTGTTCTCGAAGGTGCGCTACCCGCGCGTGTCCGGCACCAGCGTGCCGCGCGACTTCGTCGAGTACCCGTCGCAGGTCAACGAGATGTGGGTGACCTGGCCCGAGATCCTGGCCAACTACGCCAAGCACCACGAGACGGGCGAGCCGATGCCGGCCGAGCTGGTGCAGAAGCTGAAGGCGGCCGAGATGTTCAACCAGGGCTTCCAGACCGTCGAATACCTGGCCGCCACGCTGCTCGACTGGGCCTGGCACAAGCTGGCCACCGGCGAGACCGTGGCCGACCCCGAGGCGTTCGAGGCGACCGCCCTGGAGGCGGCCGGGATCGCCTTCCCGCTGGTGCGGCCGCGGTACCGGACCAACTACTTCGCCCACATCTTCACGGGCGGCTACAGCGCCGGCTACTACTCCTACATCTGGAGCGAGGTGCTGGACGCGGAGAGCGTGGAGTGGTTCAAGGAGAACGGCGGGCTCACCCGGGCGAACGGCGACCACTTCCGCCGCGAGCTGCTGTCCAGGGGCGGGAGCATCGACCCGCTGACGGCCTTCCGCAACTTCCGCGGGCGCGAGGCCACGATCCAGCCGCTGCTGGCCCGCCGCGGCCTCACCTGAGCCGCCGCCCGTACGGGACTCACGTGACCGCTGACACCCGAGCGGCCCGCCGCGCACGACGCGTGGCGGGCCGCTCGCGTTCCGGCGGTCAGTGGGGCGCGGCGTCCAGTTCTTCGAGGCGTTCGCGAAGCCATGCGCGCTCGGCCAGGCTGACGGCGCGGGCGATCTTGAGCATGCCGCGCCGGTACGGGTCCGGCTCGTCCTTCGCCCTGACCGGCCTGCCGCCCTCGTAGAAGAAGCTCGCCGGGGCCTCCAGGAAGGCCAGCCGGCGGCGCAGCACCGCGGCCTGGTCGGCGGGATCGGGCAGCGCCGACAGAAACGTGAGCAGGGCGAAGAACCGGCTCTGGTCGCTGATGTCGAGGTCGGCGGGCTCACGCAGCCGCCGCAGCAACTCCTCGCGCCCGGCCGGCGTGATCGTCAGCACCTGCCTGCGCGCGGCCGCCGCGCCCGCCTCCTCGTGCCGCTCGACCAGCCCCTTGCCCTCCAGCCGGGAGATGGCCGGATAGAGCGCGCCGTCGCTGACCGGGCGCAGGTGGCCGGTCAGCGCCGTGAGCCGCGACTTGAGCTCGTAGCCGTGCATCGGCCGCTCGTGCAGAAACCCCAGGATGGTGAGGCTCAGGTCACCGCCGCTTGCCATGGGGTGCATCGTAACGCTATACCTCTAAACGATATACATCGAAACGAGGTAAATGATGATCCGGCTCGCCCTGCCCATCTACGTGGAGCTGCTCACCGCCGTGGTCGCCGTCGGCCTGATCGACCTGCTCTGGGTGTCCGGGCTGGGCGAGGGGGCCATCGCGGCGGTCACCGTGGGCACCACGGCCGAATACCTGGCCTACGGGCTGTTCCTGGCCGTTCCGACGGGGATCACCGTGCTGGTGGGCCGCCGCGACGGGCGCGCTCCCCTGGGGCCGGTGATCAGGACCGGATGGCTGCTGTGGGCGGTCTGCTCCGTGGCCGTCGCCGTGCCGGGCGTGCTGCTGCGCGAGCCGCTGGCGGCGCTGTTCACCGACGATCCGGCGCTGACGGCGGACTTCTTCCTGATCTCGCTGGGCGGGCTGCCGGTGTACTACGCCCAGACGGTGGTGGACGGCGTGCTCAAGGGCCTGGGCGACACCCGGCGGCCGATGCGGCACGCGATCATCTGCAACGTGCTGGTGGTCGCGCTGGACCCGCTGTTCATCTTCGGGTTCGGCATGGGCATCCAGGGCGCGGCGCTGGCCACGGTGATCGCGCGGGCCGTCACGCTGGCGATCGCGCTCCTCCATCTGGTACGCCTGCGCGTCCCCGCCGGGCACGGCCTGACGACCGGCGAGGTGCTCCGCACCGGGTTCCCCATGTCCGGAGATTTCCTGGCCCGTGCCGTCGTGGGCATGGCGCTGGTGGAGATCGTGGCCGGGTTCGGCACGGCGGAGGTGGCCGGTTACGGCATCGGGCAGAAGATCATGCTGGCCGGCGTCATGGTCTTCTACGCGTTGCGGCAGGCGGCGATGATCCGTACCGCGCGGTCGGAGGCCGTCAGGTCACCGCTCCTGCTCGGCCTCGGGTCGGGCGCGGCGGTCGCGCTCGTGCTGAACCTGCTGGCCGCGCCGGTCGCCGGGATGTTCACCGGCGATCCGGCCGCGGCCGTCTCGTTCCTGCGCTGGATGACGCTCTACCTGGTGCCCTTCGGCGGGCTGATCGCCGTGGGCGGGGTGCTGCAGGCGAGCGGCAGGGGCGGCCGCCTGCTCGCCGCCACGCTGGCGGGCTTCGCGGTGCAGCTGCCGCTCGCGTACGCGCTGAGCTCTTGGCTCGGCGTCACCGGAGTGTGGCTGTCGATGGCCGCCGGGGCGTCGATCAGCCTCGCAGCCGCGCCAGCGCGGCGCGCAGGCGCTCCCGCGCCCGCTCACGACCGAGCACCTCGATCGACTCGAACAGCGGCAGACCCACCGTCCGGCCGGTGACGGCCACCCGCACCGGGGCCTGGGCCTTGCCCAGCTTGAGCCCGTGGGCCGCGCCGACCTGCTCCAGCGCCTCCTTGAGCGACTCGGCGTCCCAGCTCACGCCCTCCAGGCGCTCCAGGTAGCCGGTGAGGATCTCCTCGGGCGAGTTCTTCATCGCCTTGTCCCAGGACGCCTGGTCGAAGACGGGCTCGTCGAGGAACAGGAAGTCGACGTTCTGCCGGATCTCCGACAGCACGGCGATGCGGGTCTGGGCCAAAGCCGCGACCTTACTGAACAGCTCGCGGTCCCACGCGTCGTCGAGGTAGGGGGCGCAGCGCTCCTCGAACGTCTCCAGCGGCAGCGCCCTGATGTATTCGCCGTTGAACGCGCGCAGCTTCTTCTCGTCGAAGAAGGCGTTGGAGGCGTTGACGTCCTCCAGCCGGAACAGCGGCACCATCTCCGACCACGGCATGATCTCGCGGTCCTCGCCGGGCCCCCAGCCGAGCAGCATGAGGTAGTTGACCATGGCCTCGGGCAGGTAACCCTCGGCGCGGTAGTCCTCAAGCGCCACCTTGTCGCGGCGCTTGGACAGCTTCTTGCGCTGCTCGTTGACGATCACCGGCAGGTGGGCCCAGACCGGCGGGGTCGCGCCCAGCGCCGGCCAGAGCAGCTCCTGGCGGACCGCGTTGGGCAGGTGCTCCTCGCCCCTGGCCACGTGGGTGATGCCCTGGGTGATGTCGTCGACGGCGTTGGCCAGCACGTAGAGGGGCGAGCCGTCGGAACGCGCGATGACGAAGTCCTCCTGCGCGTTGTTGGGGAACTCCACCCGGCCGCGCACCAGGTCGTCGACCACGGTGACGCCCTCGTCGGGGGTGCGGAAGCGCACCGCGCCCTCGCTCAGCCCGCGCTCGCGGCAGAAGCCGTCGTAACCCTTGTCCTTCGAGCCGGTGCGCTCCTGGACCTGCTCGCGGGTGCAGTCGCAGTAGTAGGCCTTGCCGTCGGCCAGCAGCTTGGCCACGGCCTCGCGGTGCTGCGGCTCGTAGGCCGACTGGAAGTAGGGGCCCTCGAAGACCGGATTGCCACCGTTGATGCCGATCCAGTCGAGCGCCGAGATGATGCCCTCGGTCCACTCGGGCCGGTTGCGGGTGGCATCGGTGTCCTCGATGCGCAGGATGAACCGCCCCTTGGACTGCTCGGCCACGGCCCAGTTGAACAGCGCGGCGCGGGCGCTGCCCACGTGGAACATGCCGGTTGGTGACGGGGCGAACCGCACCCGTACGTCAGTCACGGGAGACCACCTTGTTCGTGAGTGTGCCGATGCCTTCGATGCCGACGCTGACCTCGTCGCCGATCTGCAGGGGACCGACGCCCGCGGGGGTGCCGGTCAGGATGATGTCGCCGGGGATCAGCGTCATGACGGCGCTGACGTAGGCCACCAGCGCCGGAATGTCGTGGATGAGCTGGTTGGTGCGGCCGCTCTGCCGGATCTCGCCGTTGACCGTGGTCGTCAGCGCCAGGTCGCTCGCGTCGAGATCGGTCTGGATCCACGGCCCGAGCGGGCAGAACGTGTCGAACCCCTTGGCCCGGGTGAACTGCACGTCCTTCTTCTGCAGGTCGCGCGCGGTGACATCGTTGGCGCAGGTGTAGCCGAAGATGACGTCCTTGACCCGCTCGACCGGCACCTCGCGGCAGAGCCGGCCGATCACCACGGCCAGCTCGCCCTCGAAGTCGACGCGGTCGGACAGCGTCGTGGGGTAGGCGATGTTCTCGCCGTGGCCGATCACCGTGGTGGACGGCTTCATGAAGATGAGCGGCTCGTCGGGCACCTCGTTGCCCAGCTCGGCCGCGTGCTCGGCGTAGTTTCTGCCGATGGCGACCACCTTGCTCGGCAGCATCGGGGCCAGCAGCTTCACCTGGGACAGCGGGAATCGCTCGCCCGTGAACTGCACCTGGCTGAACGGATGGCCGGAGATCGCGGAGACGAACTCCTCGCCCGGACCGCCCTCGACCACGCCGAACGAGACGCCTTCGCCTGTGGAGAACCTCGCTATACGCACCCGACAAGGCTATCGCCGACGCCGGAGGGGTCCGCCCACCTTTTACCCGCCCCGCCTGCGGGCGAGTCAGGCGCTGTCCATTATTCGACCTCAAGTCCGTTTTGATGAGCTTCGGTCGTGTAGCAGGGGTTATGTGGACTTATAAGGAGATATCTAGGGGGTGACCGATCGTGTCGGACACGATGTCGAACCGGCCCGGCGGAACCGGTGCGACCGGAACCGTGCCACGGGCCAGGACAGAGGAGAGCTCCGGCTCGCCACGCTCGCTCGTCACGGACAAGGGCACGACCACCATCGAGGACGGCGTCGTCGCCAAGATCTCCGGTCTGGCCGCCCGGGAGGTGTCCGGTGTCTACGCCATGGGCGGAGGCGCCGCGCGGGCCCTCGGCAGCATGCGCAACATCGTCGGCGGCGACCCCAGCGTGACCCAGGGCGTGTCGGTCGAGGTGGGCGAGCGGCAGGCGGCCGTGGACCTGGACCTGGTGGCCGAGTACGGGACCGCGATCCCGGAGCTGGCGGCGGCCGTGCGCAGGAACGTCATCGGGGCGGTCGAGCGCATGTGCGGGCTGGAGGTGACCGAGGTCAACATCCGGGTGGACGACGTCCACCTGCCCGACCAGGACCGTGATCGGGACCGCGATCAGGAGCGTGATGCCGAGCGGGCTCGGGGGCAGGACGGGCACAGGGGGGACGCGGAGCAGGAGTCCCGCGTCCGATGACCGACACCCCGGCCGGCCCCGGCACCCCACCCACCCCGGCTGCCCCGCTCGTCCGAGGCGGCCCGGTCGCACAAGGCGGCCCAGCCGCGCATGGTGACCCGGTCGCGCAAGGCGGCCCGGTCGCGCAAGGGGACCCGGTCCCGCCGGGTGGGGCGCCTGCCGGACCGGCCCGTGGGCCCGTCGCGGATGGTCCGGGCGGAGCCGGCGGGGCGGGTGACGGCGGAGGGGCGTCGTCCGAGGTTCGGATGATCGCGGAGCGGGTGCGGAAATGCGCCGGGGTGGCGGGGCTGTCCGGGGGGCCGTTCGGGACGGTGGCCACGTACCTGCCGAACGAGCGGTTCGTCGGCGTGTCGGTGGACGGGCGGGCGGTGGAGATCGCCATCGTCGCCACGCTGGCCAGGCCGCTGCCCGAGACCGCCGACGAGGTCCGGCGGGCCGTGGCCGACCTGGCCGGGGACCGTCCGGTGAACGTTCGCGTCGAGGACATCATCGTGGAGGGACCATGAACAACATCCAGTGGATGCCGGTGATCGGCATGGCCGTGGGCATCGTGCTCGGGCTGGCCGGAGCGTTCGGGGGGCTGGGCGCGTTCCTGCTCGTCCTCGTGCTCGGCGCGGTCGGCTTCGTGATCGGCCGGATCGCCGAAACCGGCGAGGTGAACCTGTCCGGCCTGTCCTTGAGACGCAAATGACCGACATAGTCCCCGGCCCCGGCCCGGACACGACACCCGGCCCCGACCCGAAGTCAGGTACTGGTCCGAGTACCGCACCGAGCGTCGGTCCGGGCGCGGCATCGGACATCGGTCCGAGCGCGGGTTCAGGCGTCGGCCCCGATCCGGTGGCGGGTGGGGTGGTGGTGCCGTCGCAGCGGCCTGCTCCGCTGCCGTCACCGGAGCGACGTGGACGTACGGAGATCTCGGACCGGGTGATCACCAAGATCGCGTGCTCTGCCGCCATGGAGGTGCCCGAGGTGCGCGACGTGCGGCTGCGCGGGCTCCCGTGGACGCGCGCGTCGAGCGGTGCGGTGCACGGAGACCAGGTCACGCTGCGGCTGAACGTGAGCGTCGGCTATCCGTCACCGCTGCGTGCGGTGGCGACGCGGCTCAGGGAGCACGTGACCCGGCGCGTCGCCGCCCAGACCGGGCTGGACGTCACCCGCCTGGACATCACGATGACCGACCTGGGCGGCGACCTGCCATGACCTCACGAATCCCAGACCCCGACCCACGCCGCGACCCGCCCACCCAGCCGTACCCAGAGCAGCACCCCAACTCGCCCACCGAGCCTTACCCCGAGCAGCACCCCGATCCTTACCCCGAGCAGCACCGCGACCCGCGCGCGGCCGAGCACGACCTGTGGACGGACGGGCAGGGCGCCGGGGCGGACGAGCAGAGTGACGGCGGCCAGCCCGAGATGTGCGTCATCCCGGACTCGGCCGGCGTCGAACCTTCGGGGGCGTACCGGGCGCCGTTCGACGTGCCGCGGTCGAAGGCCGCTGATCGTGCGGCGGTGCGGGCGTTTCGGCCGCAGCGCCGGTTCCCCGCGGTCGTGGTCGCCCTTCTGCTCACCCTGCTCGGCCTGCTCGTCGCCGTCGAGACGCTGTCGGGGCTGTTCGGGCGGCCGCTGCGGTGGATCCCGTACGAGGGCGTGCTGAACTGGGCGGCCTCGACCCTGTGGTCGGACCCGCTGATGCTGCTCGCCTCAGCCGTGGTGACGCTGCTCGGGCTGGCGTTGCTGATCACGGCGCTGGTGCCGGGACGGCCGAGCATGGTGCCCGTACGCAGCGGCGACCCTGACGTGATCATCGGCCTGCGCCCCAAGAGCGTCACCCGGGCCCTGGCGCACGCGGCCGAGCAGGTGCCCGGTGTGCACTCGGCGCGGGCCGTCCGGCACGGCCACACCTTCGAGGTGCGGCCGACCACGTACGGGCGGGACACCGACGAGTTCGGCCAGGAGGTGCGCGGCGCGGTGCTGACCAGGCTGGCCGCGCTGGACCTGGTGGAGCCGTACCGGGTGACGGTGCACGTGAAGGAGCGCCGGCGCGGATGATCAGACGACGACAGGGGGCGCGGTGAACAGGAAGACGGGACGGGGGAACCGGCTGGGGCTGGCGCTGGTGGGGCTGGTGCTGGCCGTTCTGGGCGGTTCGGCGCTGGCCAGGGGGCTGGGCGCGTTCTCGCGGGACTGGGCGGCGGCCGACACGCCGGTGGTGGACGGCAACGTGGTGGGCTTCTTCGCCCGCAACAGCCCGTGGATCTGGTGGCTGGTGGCCCTGGCGGCCCTGGTCGTGGCGGTGCTCGGGCTGCGCTGGCTGGTCGTGCAGGGGCGCAGGGAGGCGCGCGGGAGGCTGCGCGTCGAGGGCGGCCCGTCCGGGGTCACCGAGGTGTCGCCGGGCGGGATGGAGCGGGCGGTGGCGGCCGACGTGGCGACGAGCCCCGCCGTCCTCAGCGCCGACGCGAACGTACGGTGCCCGCGCGGCCATCCCGAGGTACGCCTGCGCCTGGTGGCCGACGAGTCGGCGCCCATGGGCGAGCTGGCCGAACATCTGACCACGGTGGCGCTGCCGCACATGCGGGACGCGCTGGACCGGGATCAGGTGCCGGCGCTGGCCCGCGTTAGCCTGGAGCCCTCACCTTCGCCGCACCGGATCGTGCGCTGACGAGAGGGGTCCTCTGTTGTCCGTAGTGAAGATCAACGTGCTGACCGTGCCCGCCGAGATGCGCGCGGAGCTGGAGAAGCGTTTCTCCGATCGCGCGGGGATGGTGGAGTCGGCGGACGGGTTCGAGTGGTTCGAGCTGCTGCGGCCGGTCGAGGGCACCGAGCGCTACCTCGTCTACACGCGCTGGCGCAGCGAGGAGGACTTCCAGAAGTGGCAGCAGGGCGAGGCGTTCCGGCGCGGTCACGCGCAGGCGGCGGCCCAGGCCGGCGAGAACCAGGGCCAGGAGCCGGGTCAGGGCCACGGGCACGGGCATGGTCACGGCCAGGGGCCGGCGGCGTCGGGCTCGGAGGTGTGGACCTTCGAGGTCGCCGAGAGCACCGGCCCCAAGGCGTAGTCGTTCAAGGCTTCGAGCGGGTCGCGCGGGACCCGCTCAGCAGGTGAGCGCGGGACCCGTTCAGGCGTCGAGCGGGTTGCGCATGATGCGGTCCACGATGCCGTCGCGGACGAACCCGGCCGCGAAGCTGGCCGGCTTGCGCGCGCCCTGATCGGCCACGCACACGCTGAACTCCTTGGCGATCTCCAGCCTCGGGTGGCGTTCGAGCACCTCCCGCCGCACCTCGGCCGGGATCTCGTCGGTACGGCGGCCCGAGATGTCCATGCCGGTGGACAGTTCGAGCAGGTGCCCCTCCGGGTCCTCGGCCACCGGCACCTCGGCCCACATGTGCTTGACGATCACCTCGTACGCGCGTGACCTGCGCTCGGGCGACCAGCCGGCCCCGGCGCAGAAGGCCCAGGCCACGTGCCCGCCGGCCTCCTCGTACGGCACGACGTTACTGTCGAACTCCGGCACCAGCCCGATGTCGTGCAGCATGGACGAGACGTAGAGCAGCTCGGCGTCGAAGGCGATGCCGTTGCCCTGCGCGTACGCCGCCGCCCACAGATAGGCGCGGATCGAGTGGTTGAGCAGCGATGGCGTGTGGTAGCCGGTGGCCACTTCGAGCGCGCCACGGCAGGCGGGCGTGTCGGGGATCACCAGGTCGTCGAATCTCACAGGTACCAGCATGCATCGGGCGGCTAACGAATCGGGCACTCGGCTTGACCTCTTGATCGAATTTCCGAAAGCATGTCCCGCCCTCATCGTTTCTGTCCGGAAGGAACTGGCGTGCGCCGGCTCGCGATCCCTCTCGCCCTCATGCTCTCGGTCGGAGCTCTGGGTAGCCCGGCTCAGGCCACCGACAAGGTGACCCGCACCGCCGAGTGCCAGGGCGACTGGCTGCCCGGCACGCCGACGGCGAACGACGTCATGAAGGGCGAGATCTCGCTGGTGGGGCTGCCCGCGTACAAGCTGGGCAAGGACATCAAGTGGGCCGCGAGCCCGTTCAAGAACCGGTCGTGGGAGTTCGTGTTCCAGTCGCTGCGCTGGATGGGCACGCTCGTCGTCGAGTACGAGAACACCGGCGAGCGCCAGTACCTCGACCGCGCCACCGACATCGCCAAGGACTGGGTGGCGAGCAACAGGTACGGGGCCAAGGGCACCCCGTCGTACGTCTGGAAGGACCACCCGGTCTCCCTGCGCACCCAGCCGCTGCTCTGCCTGAGCAGGCACGTGAACGCGGGCTGGCTGAAGGAGAGCCTGGCCGCGCACGCGAAGCTCCTGTCGAACCCGAGGCTCTACAAGAAGGGTCACAACCACGGCATCGACCAGGACATCGCGCTCATGGGCATCGGCTGCAGGTACGCCAGAAAGGACTGGGCGAACCTGGCCTCGCGCCGCCTCACCGGCACGGTCAAGCTGGACGTGGACGCGCAGGGCGCGCTGATGGAGCAGGCGCCGCGCTACGCCGTCTACGTCTACGGCCGGCTCCAGGTGGCCATGACGAACATGAAGGCGTGCGGCCGCAAGGTGCCCGGTGAGATCTCCAGGCGGGCGGAGGCGCTGAAGGACTTCATCGCCCACTCGACCCTGCCGAACGGCTACATGGTGCCCATCGGCGACGGCAGCGCCGAGACCGAGCCGAAGATGGAGACGGGCACGCCGAAGCAGAAGGTGAAGACCTACCGGGCCGGATACGTGTTCGGCCGCACCAAGTGGGGCGAGCCGGACTCGGCGTACTACTCGATCAGGTACGGCCCCGGCATGAAGTTCCACGGCCACGAGGACCACCTGGGCGTGACCTACTACGCGCAGGGGCGCGACATCCTGATGGACGGCGGGTTCCACTCCTACGAGAAGAGCTCCTACCGCTACTGGACGCTCTCCCCCGAGGCGCACAACGTGCCGACCGTCGTGGGGGCCAGGTTCCGGCCGCGCACGTCCAGCAAGCTGATCAAGTCGTCGTACGGGGACGACCGGCAGGCGTTCAAGCTCACCGACAAGGCGTACGGGGTGAGCCGCACCCGTTCGGTGCTGGTCAACCACGGCGAGGACCTGATGGCGGTGCTGGACACCGCCTCCGGCGGCAAGAAGGTCAGCAGCATCTGGCGCTTCGCCCCGTCGTTCAAGGTCGTCTCGAACGGCGGCGGCAAGGTCGTCCTGGCCGACGGCAAGTTCAAGGTGACGCTGCTGCAGTACTCGGCGTCGTGCGGCCGGACCGGCGGGCAGAAGGTGGAACGCGGCGGCAAGCTGGGCTGGGTGTCGCCGACGTATCTGTCCAAGCAGCCGGCCAGCGTGGTGAAGTCCCCGGCGGCGAAGTCGCTGCTGACGATCATCGTGCCGGGGACGGACTCGCCCAAGGTGTCCTGCTCGGGCGGCAAGGTCAAGGTGGACGGCGTGTCGTTCTCCACCAGGCTGCTCTGACGAGCGGCCGGGCCTCAGGCGAGGTCGCGGCCGGCGCGCAGCAGGCCGTAGGTGACGGCCTGCTCCAGGGCCTGCCAGGAGGCGTCGATGATGTTCTCGGCGACCCCGACCGTGGCCCACTCGCTCTTGTCGTCGCTGGAGGTGATGAGCACCCGGGTGACGGCGTCCGTGCCGTGGGTGCCCTCCAGGATGCGCACCTTGTAGTCGATCAGCTCCAGCTTGGCCAGCTCGGGGTAGAGCTGTTCCAGCGCCTGGCGGACGGCCTTGTCGAGGGCGTTGACGGGGCCGTTGCCCTCGCCGGTGGCGACGATGCGCTCGCCCTTGGCGTACAGCTTGACCGTGGCCTCGCTGACCAGCTCGCCGCCCTTGGTGCGCTCGACGATGACCCGCCAGGACTCGACGTCGAAGTGACGCTTGCGCTCGCCCTGCACGGTGTCGCGCAGCAGCAGCTCGAACGAGGCGTCGGCGGCCTCGAACGTGAAGCCCTCGGCCTCCAGCTCCTTGACCCGCTCGACCAGTGACTTGGTGTGCTCGGGGGTCAGCTCGTAGCCGAGCTCGCGGCCCTTGAGCTCGACCGAGGCTCGCCCGGCCATGTCGGAGACGAGCATGCGCATGTCGTTGCCGACCTGCGCCGGATCGATGTGCTGGTAGAGGTTGGGGTCGACCTTGATGGCGCTGGCGTGCAGGCCGGCCTTGTGGGCGAAGGCGGAGGTGCCGACGTAGGGGGCGTGCGAGTTGGGGGTGACGTTGGTGAGCTCGGTGATCGCGTGGGCGATGCGGGTCATGTCGGCCAGCGACTCTTCCGGTACGAGGTCGTACCCGCGCTTGAGCTGCAGGTTGGCCACGACCGTGAAGAGGTTGGCGTTGCCGGAGCGCTCGCCGTAGCCATTGGCGCAGCCCTGCACGTGGGTGGCGCCGGCCCGGACGGCGGCCAGGGTGTTGGCCACGGCGCAGCCGGTGTCGTCGTGGCAGTGGATGCCGACGCGGGCGCCGGCGCGGGCGGCGTCCTGGACGATCTCGGCCAGCTCGTCGGGGAGCATGCCGCCGTTGGTGTCGCACAGGGCGATGACGTCGGCCCCGGCTTCGGCGGCGGTGCGCAGGACCTCCAGCGCGTAGGCTGGATTGGACTTGTAGCCGTCGAAGAAGTGCTCGGCGTCGAGGAAGACCCGCTGTCCCTCCGCACGAAGGTGAGAGACCGTGTCGCGGATCATCGCGAGGTTCTCCTGGAGAGTCGTGCGGAGGGCCAGCTCCACGTGCCGGTCGTGACTCTTGGCGACAAGGGTCACGACCGGCGCGCCGGATTCGCGCAACGCGGCAACCAGAGGGTCGTCGGCTGCCTTCATACCTGCCCGGCGGGTCGCGCCGAACGCGGCGAGTTGCGCGTGCTTCAGGTCGAGCTCTGTTTGAGCGCGCCTGAAGAACTCTGTGTCCTTGGGGTTGGCGCCCGGCCAGCCCCCTTCGATGAAACCGACGCCCAGGCCGTCCAGGTGCCGCGCCACGGCGAGCTTGTCGGCGACGGTGAGGGTGAGCCCCTCCTGCTGCGCGCCGTCCCGCAGTGTCGTGTCGTATACGTGGAAGCGGTCGTCGGCCATGAGTGGTCTCTTCTCTGCGGAAGGTTCGGTGTCTTCGGGAAAACAAAAAGACCCCTCACGGACGTGAGAGGTCTGCGCGCCGGCGGTGTCCTTCGTCAGCCGGCGCGCCTGCCGATAATGAGCAGACTGTAGAACATGGTGTCGCCCAGTCTGCCACATGGATTCACCATCTGGCACACCGGTCTCACCCCATGGACACCTTCCGTGTGCACGCCTGGTCAGAGCGCGTGCACACGTTCGGGTTTCACCCCGCTCCGGTCACACCTGGACGCCGACGCCTCCGGTGATGAGCTTCTCCAGCGCGGCCGGGTCGAACGCCTCGTTGCCCAGCAGTTGCCCGTCGAGGACCACGGTCGGCGTGCCCTCCAGCGGGATCTTCGCCGTCTCCGCCACGTGCACGTCCGCGTACGACTGCGACGTCACGCACGAGTCCACCGACGCGCCCGCCTTCCTCGCGGCGGCGGCCAGGTCGGCGACGGCGAACCCGGACGCCTGGCCGTGCGGCGCGGGCTGCATGGCGTACAACGCGTCCCTGAAGGCCAGCCAGTTCGCCTCGGGCACGCAGCGGGCGGCCGCGGCGGCGCGGATGGAGTTGGAGCGCATGGGCTCGTCACGGAAGATCGTCACGGTGTGGAAGACGACCTTCACCCTCCCCTCCCTGGCCAGCCGCTGAATCGTCGTGTCCACTTTGCCGTGCATGTCCTTGCAGACCGGGCAGTCGAAGTCCTCGTACACGTCCAGCACCGGGGCCTTGCCCCCCAGGTCGGCCAGCACCATCGAGCCGTCCGCCTGCCTGCTCAGGGTCACGCCGTCGGACGACTCGCCCGGCTCGGAGAACGCCAGCACCCCGAGCACGGCGATCGCCAATCCCGCCACCGCGACCGCCAGCAACCGCTTCATCATCAGCCCACTCTCACCTCGTCGATCGCGCGAACCCTACCGGAAACGGAAACAACGCCCGCATAAGGCCCGCCCGCCGAACGCGGGCGGCGGGCGGATCGTGAAAGCCGGCGGGGGCCATACCTGTCCGGCCTCGGCGGGCGACGATCACACCCTGTTGTCACACACCCGTCCGGCCGTACGCTCGATCACCCCCGACGCAGGTGAAGGACGGAAGGCATGGCCGGGCCACTCGAAGAGCGATTTCGCAGCGTGCGCGATCTGCTTCCGGAATATCGGGTGGAGACGGCGCACGGCCGGATCGTGGTGAACGAGTCCGGAACGTGGCAGCACAACACGCTCGTCTTCCAGATGGTGTGCCGGCTGATCGGCCCGGCGGTCGAGCGGGGCTGGGAGATCTGGCCGAACATCACCGTCTATCTGGGCCAGAACGCCGACCGCTACGTGCCCGACCTCGCCGTGGTGCCCCGCCGCCCGCGCATGCGGATGGAACACGCGGTGTACGGCGACGCGACCGTGCTGCTCGTCGACATCGTCACCGCCGGCAGCGTCTACGAGGATTATCACGTCAAGCCGGGCGAATACGCGCGGGGCGGGGTGCCGCTTTATCTGCTGGTCGATCCGCTGGAGTGCACGGTGAAACTCTTCGGCCGGCCGGAGGGCGGGAAATACGGGACGGAAATCCTGGTGGCGGGCGCCGAACCGCTCATTCTTCCGGCGCCCTGGGAATTCGCCGTGGAGACGCGGGAACTGTGGTGAACCGATTCCCCGGAGCCCGCGGCCCCGGGGAATACGGCACAACTCCCGGGATCAGACGATCTTGTGGATCCAGTTGTGGGTGTCGGGGCGGGCGCCGTACTGGATGCCCACCAGCTCCTCCCGCACGCGCATGGTCACCGGGCCCGGCGTGCCGTCGGCGATGGTCCAGGAGCGGTCGGCGCCCTTGACCGTGCCGACCGGCGTGACCACGGCGGCGGTGCCGCACGCGAACACCTCCGTGAGCTCGCCCGACTCGCACGCGGCCTGCCACTCGTCCACGCTGATGAGCCGCTCCTCGGTCTCCAGCCCGAGGTCCCCGGCCAGCTCCAGGATCGAGTCCCTGGTGATGCCGGGCAGCAGGGTGCCGGTGAGCGAGGGGGTGACGAGCTTGCCGCCGAAGACGAAGAACAGGTTCATCCCGCCCATCTCCTCCACGTAGCGGTGCTCGTGGGCATCCAGCCAGACCACCTGGTCGCAGCCGTTCTCCACCGCCTGCCGCTGCGCGACGAAGGCCGCGGCGTAGTTGCCGCCGCACTTGGCGAAGCCGGTGCCGCCGGGGGCGGCCCTGGTGTACTCGGTGGACAGCCAGACGGAGACGGGCTTGATGCCGCCGGTGAAGTACGAGGCCGCCGGCGAGGCGATGACCATGTACTTGTAGGTCTTCGACGGGTAGTTGACGCCCAGCCCCGCCTGGGTGGCGATCATGAAGGGGCGCAGGTAGAGGCTGTGCCCCTCGGTGGTGGGCACCCACTCCTTGTCGGTCTGGACGAGCAGCTCCAGCGAGTCGACGAAGGTCTCCTCGGGCAGTTCCGGCATGGCCATGCGCGCGGCGGAGCGGTTGAAGCGGGTGGCGTTCGCGTAGGGGCGGAAGGTCACGATCGACCCGTTGAGCTGGCGGTAGGCCTTGAGCCCCTCGAACAGCTCCTGCGCGTAGTGGAAGACCGCGGTGGCCGGGTCGAGCTGGAGCGGCCCGTACGGCAGCAGCCGGGCGTCGTGCCAGCCCTGACCCTCGGTGTAGTCGATCGAGACCATGTGATCGGTGAAGGTCTGCCCGAAACCGGGGTCCGCCAGTACCTGCTCCCGCTCGGCCGCGGTGCGAGCGTGGTCGGATAGCTGCACGTCGAAGCTGAGCTTCTGAGCGATGGTCATGACGGCGGTCCTTCTCTCTGCGGTCTACCGAAAATCTACCGAAATCTAGCGGATGTACGGGATCTGCTTGCTGACTGCGGACCCGCCGCGGTGAGCGGTCATGCCCGTAAGGGCAGTCCGTACTTCCTATTGTCTCGCCATATGGGATAGCAAGGGGCCAAAGGGATGATTAGTCCTTTTGACGCTGAGCGCTGCACGCGTGGCCGCCGGAACCCGAACCCGCACACGAAAAAGCGCCCGGCAGTCCTCCTCGGACCGCCGGGCGCTTGATCGGGGCTAGGCGGTCCTAGCCGGATACTCGCGCGGTGATGTCGTCGCCGATCTCGTGCGTGGTGCGACCGGCCCAGCCGGCCAGGCGCTCGACGATGTCGTCGGCGACCGCCTGCTCGACCTTGGCCGCCTCGGCGCGCAGGCCGAGGTGGTCGAGGAGCATGGCGACGGACAGGATGGTCGCGGTGGGGTCGGCCTTGCCCTGGCCGGCGATGTCGGGCGCGCTGCCGTGCACCGGCTCGAACATGCTGGGCGCGGTCCGCTCGGGGTTGATGTTGCCGCTGGCGGCCAGGCCGATGCCGCCGGCGATGGCCGCGCCGAGGTCGGTGATGATGTCGCCGAACAGGTTGTCGGTGACGATCACGTCGAAGCGCTCGGGCTGGGTGACGAAGAACATCGAGGCCGCGTCGATGTGGCTGTAGTCGGTGGTGACCTCGGGGTATTCCTCGGCCACCCGGTTGACCGTGCGCTGCCACAGGTCGCCGGCGTAGGACAGCACGTTCGTCTTGTGGACGAGCGTGAGCTTCTTGCGCGGCCGCGACTTGGCCTGCTCGAACGCGTAACGCACCACGCGCTCGACGCCGTGGGCGGTGTTGAGCGACTCCTGGGTGGCGATCTCGTGCGGCGTGCCCCGCCGCATGACCCCGCCGGTGCCGGCGTAGAGGCCCTCGGTGCCCTCGCGGACGACGATCATGTCGATGTCCTCGGTGGGCGTGTCGGCCAGCGGCGTCTCCACGCCGGGGAACAGCTTGACCGGGCGCAGGTTGACGTAGTGGTCGAAGGTGAACCGCAGGCGCAGCAGCAGGTCGCGCTCGAGGATGCCGGGCGGCACGCTGGGGTCGCCGATGGCGCCGAGCAGGATCGCGTCGAAGCCGCGCAGCTCCTCCAGCACCGAGTCGGGCAGCGTCTCGCCCGTGCGGTGGTAGCGTGCGGCCCCCAGGTCGTAGTGGGTGGGCTCGATCTTGGTGCCCACCGCCTCCAGGACCTTGAGTCCTTCGGCGACGACCTCGGTGCCGATGCCATCCCCGGGGATGACGGCCAAGCGGATGTTACGCGACTCCATGGGCGGTACCTTACCGGCTCGTCTCGTCTGACGAACACACCATCTCAACTTCCGGACGTCCGATTTTTGGGGGTTTACTACCTTTTGACCCATTCGCTAGAGTCCATCGGGCCTAATCCACGCAGCCGCTGCGTGGAGCCGGGGACCCATCTCTCCCCCAGGGGCGAATCGGCGCCCAGCGCGCCGTAGGGCTGTCTTCCAGGCCCGAGCCCGTCAGCTAACCCGGCCGGCCTCATGGAAGGACAGTGCTCTGTCTCGCATCGCCATCGTCCTGGCGGCGGCCGCCGCCGGACTCATCCTGGCCACCCCAGCAGCCCAGGCAGCAACCGACGACGACGACACCACCACCCTGACCGGCGCTGAGATCAAACGCATCCAGGAGAAGCAGACCCCCAAGCCTGCCTGGAAGGTCGCCCTCAGATACGCCATGGACAAACGCGGTACCCCGTATGTCTGGGGCGGAGCCAGCAGACAGGGGTACGACTGCTCGGGGCTCATGCTCCGGGCCTACGAGGCGGCCGGGGTCGAACTCCCGCGCACCGCCGCCGAACAGTACGGGGCGTTCTCCAGGAAGATCTCCTGGGACCACCTCAAGCCCGGCGACCTGGTCTTCTTCAGCGGCCTCGGCCACGTGGGCATGATCTCCAAACCCGGCTACATGGTGCACTCCCCCCACACGGGCGACGTGGTCAAGGAGGAGAAGCTCTCCGACTGGCGCAGGCAGGCGTTCGTCGGTGCGGTCCGGCCGGACCGCGCGGGCGTACGCGAGTGGAAGCACGTGCTCGAACAGCGCGAGGAGTCCGGCCCCGCCCCCCTCACCGCCTCCGTGTTGTGAGCCGGAGCTAGACGGCGGGTGGGCGGCGGCCGCGCGGGGCCGCCGCCCACCCGCACACCGCCCGGCCCGCGGGATCAGCCGTCCAGCAGGCCCTGGGCACGCGGGGTGCGGACGTAGAGCACGGACCTGCCGACGCGGTGCTTGGCGACCAGGCCGGCCGACAGCAGCAGGGTGAGCTGCTCGGAGACGCTGGCGGAGGCCAGGCCGGTGCGGCGGGACAGGTCGGTGGTGGAGGCGGGGGCGTCGAGCTCGCCCAGCAGCAGCGCGCGGGAGCGGCCGACGACCGCGGCCAGCGCGCCGGGGGCGGGCGCGGCGCCGCGCTCCCACAGCGTGGCGACGGCGCGGACCGGGTAGGTGATGGCCACCTGGCCCGGGGAGTCGGTGCGGTAGAGGAAATCGGGCCAGACGAAGATGGACGGGGCCAGCAGCAGGCCCTCGCCGTTCAGCGTCCTGGACCACTCCGCCGGGCGGCGCTCCAGGTAGAGGGTGCGGCCTTCCCAGCGGATGGCCGGGTGCAGGTCCGCGAACACCCCGGCGGGGCCGAGTTCGGCCAGGCGCCGGGCCCGATGGAGCAGGTCGCCTTCGAGCAGGGTGCGCATACGCGGCCAGTGCGGCGCCATGGCCAGCCGCCAGTAGGCCTCGATGGCGGCCGACAGCCGGTCGAGGCCGGCGGCCGGATCCCGGTACAGCTCCATGGCACGGCCGGTCAACGAGCCGGGTGTCTCGTCCGCCATGCGGTCGAGGTCCGCGCGGATGATCTCGTGGGGGGTCGCACGCAGCATCGCCAGTTCGCCGGCCAGGTCCGGGAGCGGGCTGGTGGGGACGGGGCACAGGAAGTCGGGGATGTACGGGCCGCCGGTGACGAGGTCGAGCAACGGGGCCAGCTCGCCGCCGAGCCGGGCGCCCACCTGCTTGAACCACGGCAGATGCAGGACGCGCCCGGCGGGGGTGCGCAGGGCGTGGACGCCGGTGGAGACCTCCCTGAGCGGGGAGTACGCGAACCTGATCGAGGTCAGGTCATGGACGGAGAACGCCACGGTGAGCATGCCCGACCCCCCATGGATTCGGCTGCCGCCGAATCTATCGCGGAGACCCGTGCCCCGGCCACACCATGGGACACACGACGGGCTCGCCCCACCGCCCCAGCGATCGACCCAAGTGATCGACCCAAGTGATCGACCAGGAGAACTCACATGCGCAAGGTCGTGCTCTACCACCTCATGTCCCTCGACGGCATCGCGTACGAGGAGGGCGACTGGCTCGCCGACGACGGCCCCCAGCTGATCGCCTACCTCAACCGGGTCATCGCCACCCAGGACGACGTCCTGCTGGGACGCGGAACCTACGACTACTGGGCCGGCCACTGGCCCACCTCGGACTTCCAGCCGTTCGCCGGCTTCATCAACGGCACCCGCAAGCACGTGCTCACCTCCGGCACGCCCGCTCTGTCATGGGCCGGCTCCACCTTCGTCGCCACTCCGGCGCCCGAGTACGTCACCGCGCTCAAGCAGGAGGCGGGCGGCGACATCGGCATCCACGGCAGCATCGACCTGACCCGGTCGCTGATGCGGGCCGGGCTCGTCGACGAGCTGCGGCTGGTCGTCGCACCGGCGGTGGTGGGCCGGGGCAGGCGGGTGTTCGACGGCGAGGAGGTCCGGTCGTGGCAGCTGACCGAGGTCGAACGCGGCAAGAACGGCACCTTGTTCCTCGACTACAGCCGCTGAAGGTCCCGGGCCACAGCCGCCGGGATCGCCTCGCCCGCCGCCCGGCGGGCGGACGTAGCGTGAAGGCATGTCGCCGGAGAAGGTGCACCTGACGGAGGAGAAGGCCACTCTCCTCGCCACCCTGTACGGCAGGGCGCTGGACGCCCGGTCCCCGCACCCGATCCTCGGTGACGATCTGGCCGCCGAGACGGCCGGCCGGATCGACCACGACTTCGGCGGGGTGGGCATGAACGCGGGCAGCGCCGCCGCGGTCGCGCTCAGGGCGCGGTTCCTGGACGGGTGGGCCGCCGGGTTCCTCGACGCCCATCCCAAGGTCACCGTGCTGCATCTGGGCTGCGGGCTCGACACCCGCGTGCACCGGCTCGACCCGCCGGACTCCGTCCGCTGGTACGACGTGGACCATCCTGAGGTGGTCGAGCTGCGCCGGCGGCTGTTCCCCGAGCGCAGGGCCTACGCCACGGTCGGGACGTCGGTCACCGACCTGGCCTGGCTGGAGCGGATCCCCGCCGACGCCCCCGCGCTGGTCGTGGCCGAGGGCCTGCTCTACTACCTGGACCCGGACGGTGGCCGGGCGCTGCTGCGGGCGATCGTGGACCGGTTCCCCAGCGGTCTGTTCGTCTTCGACGCGCTGAGCCGGTTCGGGCTGCGGCTGCAGCGGTTCAACAAGCCCGTGCGCAAGGCCGGGGCCACGATGCACTGGGGCATCGACGGCCCCGCCGAGCTGCTGGCGATCCATCCGGGCCTGCGCTGCCTGTCGGCCGTGAGCGCGTTCGACATCGACGGGTTCGACCTGCTGTCGCCCGCGCACCGCGCCGTGGCCAGGATCGCCTCGCTGGTGCCGGGGATGCGGAGGACCGCGACGTTCTACCGGCTGGAGTTCTGAGGACTCCGCGTCCTGCCGGCCGGACGTGCGCGGGGCGCCCGCGTGCTACCGGCTGGAGTTCTGCGGGGCGCCGCCGTTGTCACGCCGGTCCAGCGCCATCTGCACGGCCTCGACCGCCTCGTCCTCGTGGTCGTCGGCACGGTTCCAGGCATACATCTCGTACATCTCACTCATCTCATTTCGCGGACGTCGTTCGACTGGGAAGCCGGACTCCGGTCGGGAATCCGACCGGGCCTGATCTCGTGGTCCGGGTCACGGACCGGACGAAGGGACTTATCGGCCGACGCACACGCCGCACACCGCGGCGAGTCGTCGACCTGCCCTAACAGGCCCCGCCGCGGCAGGTAATAAGTACGAGAACCTGGCGCATTACCGGTAAGAGTACCTGAGCATACTGCTCGGATGTCCTACTATCTCGCATCGTGAGACAAGAAAGGCCGTCCCGTGAAACGGAACGGCCTTCCCCACTGATCGGACGAGGCGGGTGTGTCAGTCCTCCAGGTCCACCGAGCGACCGCTCTCGGCGCCGATCTCGGCGCCGATCTGCTCGACGACCTCGGCCGGGATGGCCGAGTCGACGGTCAGCGCGATGAGCGCCTTGCCGCCCTTGACGTCACGGGCCACCTGCATCGAGGCGATGTTGATGCCGTGCTCGCCGAGAAGGCGGCCCACCACGCCGACGATGCCGGGGCGGTCGGCGTAGGTGAGGAAGCAGAGGTGAGCCGTCGGCTCGATCTCCATCTCGTAGCCGTTGACCTCGACGATCTTGGTGATCTGCCGGGGGCCGGACAGCGTGCCCGAGACCGAGACCGCGCGGCCGTCGGCCAGCACGCCGCGCACCGTCACCACGTTGCGCCAGTCGGGACTCTCGGTGCTGGTCACCAGCTCGACGGCGATGCCGCGGTCTTTGGCCAGCAGCGGCGCGTTGACGTAGGTGACCTGCTCCTCGACCACGTCGGCGAAGACGCCCTTGAGCGCGGCCAGCTCGATCACCCGGACGTCCTGGGCGGCGATCTCGCCGCGCACCTCGACGTCGAGCTTGGTGGCGACCTCGCCCGCCAGCGCGGTGAAGACCCGGCCGAGCTTCTCGGCCAGCGGCAGGCCCGGCTTGACGTCCTCGGCCACGGCGCCGCCCTGGACGTTGACGGCGTCCGGCACGAACTCGCCCGCGAGCGCCAGCTTCACGCTGCGCGCGACCTGGGTGCCGGCCTTCTCCTGGGCCTCGTGGGTGGAGGCGCCCAGGTGCGGCGTGACGACGACCTGGTCCAGCTCGAACAGCGGGCTGTCGGTGCACGGCTCCTTGGCGAACACGTCCAGGCCGGCTCCCGCGACCCGGCCCTCCTTGATCGCCGAGTAGAGCGCGGCCTCGTCCACGATGCCGCCGCGGGCGACGTTGACGATGCGCACGCTCGGCTTGACCTTGTGCAGCGCCTCGTCGCCGATGATGCCCAGGGTCTCCTTGGTCTTCGGCAGGTGCACCGTGATGAAGTCGGCCTGCTTGAAGACCTCGTCGAGGCTCACCAGCTTCACGCCGAGCTGCGCGGCGCGGGCCGGCGGCAGGTAGGGGTCGTAGGCGATGATCTCGACGCCGAACGGCTGCAGCCGCTGCGCCACGAGCTGACCGATCTTGCCGAAGCCGAGGATGCCGACGACCTTCTCGTCCAGCTCGACACCGGTGTACTTGGACCGCTTCCACTCGCCGTTCTTCAGCGCGGAGTGCGCCTGGGCCGTGTTGCGGGCGCTGGCCAGGACGAGGGCGACGGTCTGCTCGGCGGCGCTGGTGATGTTGGAGGTCGGCGCGTTGACGACCATGACACCGGCCTTGGTCGCCGCCTCGACGTCGACGTTGTCGAGACCGACGCCGGCGCGGGCGACGACGCGCAGCTTGGGGGCCGCGGCGATGGCCTCGGCGTCGACCTGCGTGGCGGAGCGGACGATCAGCGCGTCCACGTCGGCGAGGGCGGGCAGGAACTGGGACCGGTCGGCGCCGTCGGTGTGGCGGACCTCGAAATCCGCACCGAGTACGGCGAGGCCAGCCTCGGACAGCTCCTCTGCGACCAGAACGACGGGCTTGTTCACAGGTGTGGATCCTTTTGGTCACGGCGGCTTGGGAGGGTTCACGTCCATGGATCCCCCCGGCGGTCCCACAGAGTCTAACCGCCGCTTGTGAACGCGTTCACGAGGGACCCACCATGTGAGACGGGGACCGGCGTACCCACCGCTCGGCAAACTCATCCACTCTGAATGCATCTTTGTCTTGATCGGGAGATTTATTGGCCATTAGCCTGATAAGCCGTGGCCGACTACCTATGGTTCGTCATATGAGCATCGGGAATCCTGCGCTTGCCGACGTGCTCGCCCAGCATGGCGCTCCGCATCGCCTGCTGGGCGCTCTTGCCGACGGTGGAGTCCTGGTGGCAGTGCGACCAGATCGTTCCGTCGTCCTGGGGACGACGCAGGCGGGTGACCGAGTGCTGCTCGGATACACCAGCGCCGCTACCTATGCCAGGCACCGCGGCAGCCATTCCCTCTCGGCGTGCGACGCCGACACCATCCTGGACATCCAGCGCGTCACCGGAGTGCGCGAGATCGTCATCGACGCGGCCGGACCAGCCGCCGCGGCCGTGCCCATCGACGACCTCCAGCGCTTCATCACCACGACGCGCACGGGACCGACGCCCGTCCTGTCGGGGGCCGTGCCGGCCGCCTACGCGACGGGCGCCATGGCCACCGTGTCGCGCGGTGCCGCGCTGGCCCAGGTGGCCCCGCCGACGCCGCACGCCCCCACGCTGCCCTGGGTGCCCGCGCCCCGGCCGCACCTGTCGGGGCCGATGCAGCAGGTGGACCCGGGATATCGGCGGTGCACGCATCCGATCCTGCCCGCGCTGCGGAAGGCGATCGGGTACCTGCTCATGGACTTCCCGCTGGTGCACCACGTCTGGATCTCGGAGGCCCGCACGGCGTCCGGGGCGCCGGGGATCATGCTGCACGTGAAGGTGCACATGTCGGCGGCCGAGGACGTCGTACGCGACCTGCACCGCCTGGTACGCGCCCGGCTGCCGCAGTTCGCCGCGTCCGGTGCGCCGATCCTCATGGCCAGGGTGGCCGACTCGCGCAGCGAGCAGCGGATGATCGAGATCGGCGCGCACGTGGTCTGCGCCAACGTGTCCGACTGAACGGGCTCGGGCCGAGCGGGTCGGACCGAACGGGCGGGTTCGCGAAAAGTGGGCCCTCCCGGACCGGCCCCCGCTCGGCTTCAATGAGGGAATGATCACACCGGCGGCCGGCACGGCCACCGTTCCGAAGGGCGTGCGCCTCGGTTACGGGGTGGGCTCCTTCTGCACCGCCACGGTCAACGCCGTGCCGGGCCTGCTGCTGCTGTTCTACATGACGAACTTCCTGGCCGTGCCCGCGTGGCTGGCCGGCGTGGTCGTCACCGCGCCCAAGGTCTGGGACCTGATCATCAATCCGCTGGTCGGGCGCTGGTCGGACCGGACCACCTCGCGCTGGGGGCCGCGCCGGCCCTGGCTGCTGGCCGGGGCGTGCACGCTGCCGGTCGCGTTCTTCCTGGTCTTCGCCGGGCCGCCGCTGACCGGGGTGCCGGCCGCGCTCTACGTCGGGCTCTGCTTCATGGCCACGGCGACCGCGTACGCGCTGTTCGAGGTGCCGTACAAGGCGATGCCGGGCGAGATGACGCACGACTACCACGAGCGCACGTCGCTGCTGCAGTGGCGGATGGTGTTCATCGGCGCGGCCACCGCGATCAGCGGCGTGCTGGCCCCGGCCATCGCCCACAGCGAGGGCGTGGACGGCACGCTGGGCAGCTACCGGCTGATGGCGCTGACGATCGCGATCGTGCTGTTCGCGGCCATGCTCGGCTCCTTCTTCGGCACCGCCCGCGCCCCCATGACCGGCGCCCCCGAAGGGGATCGGGGCACGTGGCGGGAGCAGTTCGCGGCGATCAAGGGCAACTCGGCGTTCGTGTGGCTGACCGTGCTGGCCTGCGTCCAGATGCTGGCGGTCAGCATGATGCTGGCGGCGGCGCCGTACTTCGCGACGTACACGCTGGGCTCCTCGGGGGCCACGCAGACGCTCTTCGCCGTGCTGGTCGGGCCGATCCTGCTGACCATGCCGCTGTGGGTGCGCGTGGCCAGGCGCCTCGACAAGCGCGGCGCGATGGTGGTGGCGGCGCTGCTGTTCGGGGCCGGGACGACGGCCGCCATGGCGACGCCGCTGTTCGGCCCGATCTGGGCGCACGTCACGATCCTGGTGGTGGGCGTCGGGTACGCGGGCGTGCAGCTCATGCAGTTCTCCATGCTCGCCGACGTGATCGCGGTGGACGCGGCCAGGACGGGCAAGCGGCGGGCCGGCGTGCTGACCGGGCTGTGGACGGCGATCGAGAGCGGGTTCAGCTCGTTCGGCGCGCTGATCTTCGGGGTGATCCTGTCGATCAGCGGCTTCGTCGAGTCCCAGCCGAGCAAACCGGTCGAGCAGCCGGACAGCGCGGTGACCGCGGTCCTCATCGGACAGACCACGGTCCCCGCGCTGATCATCTTCGCGTCGGTGCTGATAACGCTGAAGTACCGCCTCACGCCACCCGGCGAGCCGGAGCCGGCCGCGTCCGAGTGAACGCCCCGGCGAGCAGCGCCGCCAGCAGGGGCAGCCCCAGCACGAGCACGGCCAGGAAGGGCCACGGCATCGCCAGGCCGCCGGACACGCGCGCCGTCCGCAGGCCCTGCGTCATGGCCGTGGCGGTCACCAGGCCCGCCACCAGGCCCGTGACGGCGCCCAGCCCCGCGATGTAACCGGCCTGCGCCGCCACCACCAGCCTGCGGGTCAGGGGACGGCCGCCCACGGCCGACAGGATGTCGAGATCGCGGCGCATGTCGGCCGCGGCCAAGCCCGTGGCCGCGAAGGTGCCGCCGAGCACCAGGATCACGGCCGCGGCCAGCAGCGCTCCGAGCATGAGGGCGTACTGCTCGTCGCTGTCGTCGTCGATGACGACGACCGCCGCGCCGATCGCCAGCGCCTGCAGGTCCGGCTCCAGCTGGTCCGGCACGGGTTGGGGCAGCGTGGCGTACAGCCTCCGCTCGGCGGTCTCGAACCCGGCCTTCTTCAGGGCCGACGCGGGGATCACGGCGCCGCCCTGGCCGGCCTGGGCGGCACCGGCCCGCACCGCCGGGATGCGGATCGGGACCCCGTCGGCGTCCTCCCCTCCTTGGACGGTCACGTCCAGGGCGCCGTCGCTGATCAGCCGGGGGTCGAACACCACGGCCCGGCCGGCCGCCAGCGCGGCCTCGGCCGACGGGTCCCGCCGCCCCTGGAGGAGGGCGAGCAGCCGGGCGTCGCCGGTGATCGGGAGGTCGAACGGCGATCCGTAGTAGGGGGAGGAGGTCCCATCCGCCGGTGACCGCAGGAAGGTCGCCAGCTCCCGCCCCTGGTCGTCCACCGCCGCGAGCCCGGGGACGAAGGTCGCCGCGGGCAACCGCTCACGCATGGCGGCGCGCACCTCCGACCAGACGTGATCGTCGGCGCTCTGACCGTAGACGACCAGGGTGCCCTCGGGCGCCGCGGGCCTGGACTCCTCGCGGCGCTCGGCGTACGTCGTGTGGTACGCGATGCCGACCGTGACCGCGCCCATCGTGGCCGCCATGACGGCCGCCACCGCCGAGGCCGTGCGGGCGCGATGGCGGGCGCCGTCCCGGATCGACAGCCGCGCCGGCAGCGGCAGGCGGGCGGCGAGCCGTCCGGTACGGGCCACGAGCCACGGCGTCAGCGCGATCAGCCCGAAGAGCGTCACCGTGGCCGAGGCCACCACGCCGAGGTCGTTCCTCGACGCGACGGTGAACATCATGGCCACTCCCAGCAGCACCAGCACGAGCCCGAGCACCGGAACGCCCACACGCTCACGCGCCTTCGCCGCGCGCCCGGCGAGCACCTGGGCCGGGCTCTGCCGCGCCGCCCCGGCAGCCGGGGCCATCGCCGCCACCAGAGCGCTGACCAGGCCGAGCGCCGCGACGCCGAGCACCTGCCACCACGGGATGTCCGGTGGCCCGCTGGTCCAGTCCAGGTATCTGGCCGCGACCGCCTCGGCGATCGCGCCCGCGCCGACGCCCAGTGCGGCGCCGATCAGGGCCGCGGCGCCGCCCAGGAGCAGGCCGTCGGCCAGCACGATCGTGCGCAGGTGACGCGGCGAGCCACCCTGCGCGGCGATGGTGGCCAGCTCCCTGCCGCGCCGGCGCAGCCCGACGGCGAACGCGGGCCCGGCCAGCAGCACCGTCTGCGTGACGACGAGCAGCACGGCGATGGCCGTCCACAACCGCTGGTCAGGGCGGCTGGAACCCGCGTCGAAGGCGTCCGTGCGGGGGCTCTCGACGACGGCTCGGGAGGCCACGCGCACTCCCGCCCGGTTCAGCCGTTTCACGTCCTGCCAGGTGACGGGGGCCGGGGTGTCGGCCAGCCAGCCGGGGCCGCGCCAGGTTCCCTCGGGCGGTCGTACGGAGTCGTACAGGGCGACGACCTCGCTGATCCCCGGGCGGTTCGGGTGCTCGACGACGCCCACGACGCGCTTCGGCTCGCCGCTCCGGCTCACCTGGAGCGTGCTCCCGACGGTGACGCCCGCGTCGAGCAGCGCGGGCGTGACGGCGATCTCCTGCGGCGTCGCGGGGTGGCGGCCGCGCACGAGCGGCCTGACGCCGGTGCCGAGCGGATCGCGCAGGTCGATCTCCAGCAGGTCCACCCGGCCGAAGCCGGCCGGCAGGCGGGCCTCGGTCGTGTACTGGTGGAAGGGCAGCAGCCGGCCGCCGGTCAGCGCGGTGACCTCGGCGGTGGTCCAGCCAGGTGGTCGTGCTCCCGTCTGCGGCTGGTCGCCGAACCTGCCGGCCGGCTCCTGGGTGATGGGTGTCCTGCGCAGGTGCGCGTACACGACCGCGTCGGCGACCGGGCCCAGCCGGGAGGGCAGCTCGTCGCGCGCGGACAGGTTCGTCGTCTGCGACAGCGTGAGCAGCCCGGTGATGAGCAGAACCGGCAGCCCGATCATCACCATGATCAGCGCGCTGCGGCCCTTGGCGCGGGCGGCGTCCCTGCGGGAGATGCGCAGTGCGGCGCGGAACGCGCTCACCTGGCGCTCTCCAGCCGTACCGCGTTCGCCTCGGCGATGCGGCCGTCGCGCAGGTAGATCACCCGGTCCGCCCAGGCGGCGTAGCGGGGCTCGTGGGTGACGAGCAGCACCGCCGCGCCCGCGTCGGCGCGCGTGCGCAGCAACTGCAGGATCTCATCGCCCGTGGCCGTGTCCAGCGCGCCGGTCGGCTCGTCGGCCAGCAGCAGCCGGCGCTCGCCCGTCAGCGCCCTGGCGATGGCCACGCGCTGGCGCTGCCCGCCGGACAGCTCCTCGGGGAAGCGGCCGGCGACCTCCTCGGCGCCCACCTCGGCCAGCGCCTCCAACGCCTCGGCGCGGGCACGGCCCGATCTGACGCCGTCGAGCTCCCTGGGCAGCATCACGTTCTCGGCGGCCGTCAGCGACGGGATCAGGTTGAGGTCCTGGAAGACGTAACCGACGCTGGTACGCCGGATCGCGGCCAGGTCCTTCACCTTCGCCAGGTCCCTGCCCTCGATCGTCACGCCGCCCGAGGTCGGCCGGTCGAGGCCGCCCGCCAGGTTGAGCAGCGTGGACTTGCCCGAGCCCGACGGGCCCATGACCGCGACCAGCTCACCGGCCGCGACCTCCAGGCTCACCCCGCGCAGGGCGTGCACCCTGCCGTGCTCGCGGGTCACCTCCCGCAACTCCACCACAGTCATCGGTTCTTCTCCTTGGACACGGCCTCGCAGTGGTCCAGCCAGCGCTGTTCCGCCTCGGCCTTGAAGATCAACGAGTCGAGCACGAGCCGCTGCGCGAGCCCATCGGCCGCGCGTTTGTCCTTCGTGAGCTGCTGCAACGCGCGCATGGTGGCCACGCGCTGGGTCTGGACCACCTCGGCGACTTCGACGCCGGCGGACACCGCCATCGCGATCTTGATGGCCAGCTCGTCCCTCGGCCGGTCGGTCTGGGCGACGGGGGTGCCGAACCAGTGCTCCAGCTCCTCCCGGCCGGCCTCGGTGATCGTGTAGACCGCGCGGCCCTGGTCGTCCTCGCCGCCGGGCGCGACCAGCCCGTCACGCTCCAGGCGGGCGAGCGTCGTGTAGACCTGGCCGATGTTGAGCGGCCAGGCCGCCCCCGTGGACGCCTCGAACTCCACCCGCAGCTGATAGCCGTAGCGGGCTCCGCCGTGCAGCAGCGCCAGCAGTCCGTGTCTGATCGACATGGATACTGAGTATGCATACGGAGTATGTCCATCGCAAGTGATCCGCGTATTCTGGACACGAAGCGAGGTTCAGGCCGATACTCGCTACATGAGCTCCACGCATCCGCCTTTTCGCGCCTCAGATGGAGAGCGTGACCGTGCGATCGACGAGCTCAGAGACCGCGCCGTGGAGGGCCGCATCTCCCACGACACCTTCGTGGGCCGGGTCGACCAGGCGTTGCGCGCGCAGAACCAGCGCGAGCTCGACGAACTGGTGGCCGACCTGCCGCGGCGGCCCACGTTCCGGCAGCGGCTGACCGACGCCGTCTCCTCGGTGTCGGAGTTCACCACCCGGGTGCAGTCCGCGTGGCGGCGTCCGCGCCTGCCGCGCCTGGCCCTGCCCGACGACGACCGGCTGCGTTACGTGGTGGGCCGGGGGTCGGCCTGCGATCTCGTCCTGTCGGACCTGACGGTCTCCCGCGTCCACGCCGAGCTGCGGCGGGAGGGCGACGGGGCGTGGCTGCTGGTCGATCTCGGCTCGCTCAACGGCACCCGGCTCAACGGGTGGCGGCTGATGGGGCCGGCGCGGGTGAAGTCGGGTGATGAGATCTCGTTCGGCGACTGCGGGTTCATGGTGACCTCGCACCAGCCGTCCTGATCTTGCCAGTTGGCGCCACAAATACGGATATTTGCGGATTACAGGGTGACTGTGGTGATCCATGCTTCCAGGCGATCCCCCAGTCACTTGGAGACCCCATGCGGCGCACCTCAGCATCCCTCGTCGCGGGCGCGCTCGTCGCGGCCCTCGCGTGGGCGTCAGGACCTTCCTCCCCCGCCGTGGCGCTCGACCCCTCCGTGGGCGCGGCGGACCTGACCCAGGACATCAACCAGATCCTCAGCGACTCGCGGCTCACCATCGCCAGAGCCGGCGTCGTGGTCAAGAGCGCTCAGACCGGCGAGGAGCTGTACGCCACCGACGCCGGCAAGCAGCTGATCCCGGCCTCCAACACCAAGCTGTTCACCTCGGCGGCGGCGGTCGAGACCCTCGGCCTCGACTACCGCTTCCCCACCACCGTGCTGAACACCGGCCGCAAGGCGGGCTCGGTGCTGGCCGGCGACCTGGTGCTGCGGGGCACCGGCGATCCGACCATGCTGGCCGAGGACTATGACGCGCTGGCCGCCGACGTCGCCAAGGCCGGCATCAAGGTCGTCACCGGCAAGCTGGTGGCCGACGACACCTGGTTCGACGACCGGCGGCTCGGCAACGACTGGGCCTGGGACGACGAGACCGCGTACTACGCGGCGCCGATCTCGGCGCTGACCGCCTCGCCCGACCGCGACTACGACGCCGGCTCGGTGATCGTGGGGGTGGCGGCCGAGAACGGCAAGGTCAAGGTGACCACCACGCCCGCGACCGACTACCTGAAGATCGTGAACAAGGCCACGGCCGGCGCCGAGACCGACGTGCTCATCGAGCGCCAGCACGGCACGCGCACGGTGGTCATCACCGGCACGGTCGCCGATCCGTACCAGGAGTGGGTGGCCGTGGACGACCCCACCGCGTACGCGGCCTCGCTGTTCCGCAAGGCGCTGGGCAAGCACGGCGTCAAGGTGCTCGGCTCGACCGAGACCGCCGCGGCTCCGTCGAACGCGAAAAAGCTGGCCGAGCATCAGTCGATGACGCTGGGCGAGCTGCTCGTGCCGTTCCTGAAGCTGAGCAACAACATCCACGCCGAGATCCTCACCAAGGCCATGGGCCGCAAGGTGTCCGGCCAGGGCACCTGGTCGGCCGGGCTCAAGGTCAGCACCGACTTCGCCAAGGCGAACGGCGTGCAGGTGATCAACATGCGGGACGGCTCGGGGCTGTCGCGCCGCGACGGCTTCTCGCCGGGCTCGATCGTGGAGCTCCTGTCGGCCGTACGCGCCAAGCCGTGGTTCTCCACCTGGTACGAGGCCCTGCCCATCGCCGGCAACGCCGACCGGTTCACCGGCGGCACCCTGCGCAGCCGGATGGGCGGCACGCCGGCGGCGGACAACGTGCACGCCAAGACCGGCTCGCTGACCGGTGTCACCTCGCTGTCCGGCTACGTCACCAGCGCCGACGGCGAGCCGCTGATCTTCTCGATCATGCTCAACCAGTACCTGTCCGGCTCCCCGAAGGACATCGAGGACAAGATCGCCGTCCGGCTCGCCCAGTTCTCCAGGACGGCGGCCGCGGGCGAGACCGCGCAGCTGCGCGCCACGGACGCGGGCCCGGCGGGCGACCTGGAGTGCTCGTGGCTCAAGCCGGTCCAGTGCTGAGGTGAGACAGCGATGAGCGACTGGGCGCTTCAGCCGGGCTGAAGCGCCCAGTCCCATGATCAGCCGGCTTCGAGCACGAAGAACAGGAAGCTGAGGAACCGCGTGCGGGAGGGGTCGATCTCGCGGAACTCCTCGGGGAACAGCTCACGGGCCTCCGGCACGAACGGCGGCTCGCTGATGACGCTGATGCGGAAGCCGGCCGCGGTGAAGGCCTCGGTCATCGCGTGCAGCGGCCGGTCCCAGAAGCTCATCCGCGCGTTCTGCCCGCCCATGGTCCACTCTTCGACCCGGTTGCGGACCTCGAAGTACTTCGGCCGCTTCTCCCCCGCCATGGCGGCGAAGAGAGTGAACACGAAGGGATGGTCGACCGAGACGAGCAGCCGGCCGCCCGGCTTCAGCACGCGTCGCAGCTCGGCCAGCGCCGGTCCCCAGTCCTTCAGATAGTGCAGCACCAGGGACGCGGTGACGTCGTCGAACGTGTCGTCGGGGAAGGGCAGCGGGGCGGCCAGGTCGGCGACCCGCAGGTCCGCGTCCGGGCCCAGCCGCTTCCTGGCCAGCTCCAGCATCCCGGCGCTCGCGTCGATCCCGGTCACGACGGCGCCCCGATCGCGCAGCTCGGCGAACAGCGGACCCGAGCCGCAGCCCGCGTCGAGGATCCGCCGGCCGGCCACGTCACCGGCCAGCTCCAGCATCGCCGGGCGCTCGTAGTACGCGTTGACGAGGCTGTTCGCGTTCTCGGTCGAGTACCCCTCGGCGATGGTGTCGTAGTCGTTGAGCGCGCCGGGGTTCGCGGTCTCGATCTGATCTTCGGGCGTCGTAGGCATGCGGGCCATTCTGGACCAACAGCCCGATCATCGAGCGCTCACGGCCCGAGCCGATCCTGCGCGGCCGGCCCACGTGAGTTCACGGCCCCGACGCGCGGAGGGCCGCTCTGGTTTACCGACTTCCACCAGGGGCGTATTACGATTCAGCTACCTGGAACTCCAGGTATGGCGCGGAATTTCCGTACAAAGCCGACTTGAGGGGACCAGAATGCGGTTCGACGCAGTGTCGAGCCCCCGACCGGAGGACTGAAATGCGCAGACAACTCCAGGCGATCGCCTGCCTCGGAAGTCTGGCGGCATTGAGCATCCCCTCGCCGGCCGCGGCCTCCAGCGACCGGAACACCCAGCAGATCGCCCGGCAGGACACGCAGCAGGCGTGCCGGGTGCTCGCGCTCAAGCCGTTCGTCTCCAAGGGCAGGGTGCGCGGCACCGTCGCCCGGACGGGCTGCGCCGACCAGGCCCGGTTGCGGGTGCGCATCAAGGTTTCGGCGGCGGGTCCCGACCGGGTCGTCAAGAGCGGCTCCAAGGTCATCGGCAACGGCCGGATCACCGCCAACGTCCGGTGCGGCAGCACGCCGCGCCGCTACTACGTGGTCGCGCTCGACTCCCAGGGCCGGACAAACACCTCCCGCGCGCTGGCGCTGGCGTGCGGGCGCGCGGCCTCCAACTCCCGCTCCAGCGGCTTCGCCTCCGCCGCCGAGACGGCCGTCGTCACGCTCACCAACCAGGCCAGGGCCAGGAACGGCTGCCGTCCCCTCACCCATGACGCCAAGCTGCACCGCGCCGCCGAGCGGCACTCGGCGGACATGGCGCGCAACAACTACTTCTCGCACGAGTCGCGCGACGGCCGCACGTTCGACCGGCGGATCAAGGCCGAGGGCTTCGCCTTCCGCCTGGCCGGCGAGAACATCGCCAAGGGCCAGCCGAGCGCCGCCGCCGTGGTCAGGGCCTGGCTCGACAGCCCGGGACACCGGGCCAACATCATGAACTGCTCCTTCACCCACATCGGCGTCGGACACGCCGGCCAGGGCCCCACCTGGACGCAGGACTTCGCCGCCCGTTAGGGCATCTCCCCCTGGACCAAGGGAGCGTCGGGCTCACACCGGCCACACCCGAGCCGGTTCCCCACCGCACGCCCACACGCTCCCCTTCCGGGCGGACCCGGCCGCGCCTCCCCCCCCGCACACAGGACCGCGGCCGGGTCCGCACACCCAGCCACCCGCACACCCGGCCACCCGCACGCCCGTCCATGCGCGGGCCCGTCCCTGCGCGGGCCGCCGCACGCCGCCCGCGCCGTCCGTGCGCCGGCTACTCGGGCGGCCGGTCCGAGAAGCGGGCCAGGACGAGCGCCTCGACGACGCCGACGACCGCGTACGCCAGGATGGACACCCCCGTGACCACCACGATGTCCGCCCACACCTCGTCGTAACGGAACCCGCCGATCGCGCGCAGGATCTCGGCCCCGATGCCCTGCCCGGTGGCCAGCCACTCGGCGATGAGCGCGCCGATGATCGAGGCGGGCACGGAGATCCGGGCCGAGGCGAACACCGAGGGCATCGCGGTCGGCACCGCCACCTTGCGCAGCACGGTCAGCCGGGTGCCGCCGTACGCCATGATCAGGTCGGTGGCCTGCGGTGAGGCCGATCTCAGCCCGAAGGCGATGTTCACCAGTGCGGGGAAGAAGACCACGATGCCGCCGATGACGGCGACGCCGACGAGATCGCGGCCGAAGATCAGCGTGATCAGCGGCGTCATGACGACGAGCGGCACCGAGCGCAGCAGCATCGCGACCGGCATGAACGTCTGCTCGACGGTCCTGAACAGCACGAACGTGACGGCGACGACGGTCGCGGCGATCATCCCCGAGGCGAAGCCGACGGCGGCGTCCCTGACCGTGATGCCCAGCGCGCCGAACACGGCCTCGCGGTGGGCCGCGGACGACGTCAGGTACTCCCAGACCTGCGGGGGGCGCTTGCCCACCAGCGGGCTGATCCCGAACGCCTCCAGAGCCAGCCACCAGGCCGCCACGACGATGACGACAGAGGGCGCGAGCGGCCCCACGATCCGCAGCACGATCCGGCCGATCACCGCGACTCCCCTCTCGACCAGGGGGTGACCACGCGGGCGGCGAGCGCCACGAGCGCGTAGCCGAGCCCCGCGATCAGGCCGGCGACGAGCGCCAGCCCCCAGGTGCGCGGCACCTGGAACTGCTGCTGGGAGATCATCAGCGACACGCCGAGCCCCTGGTCGTTGCTGCCCAGGTACTCGCCGATGATGGCGCCGAGCAGGGCGGACGGCGCGGAGATCTTCAGCCCGGCGAACGTGCCGGGCAGGGCGGAGATGATCTGTACGTAACGCAGCCGCGCCAGGCGTCCGCCGCCGTACACGGTGACGAGGTCGAGGCTCGCCCGGTCGGCGGAGCGCAGGCCGAGCAGGGCGCCGATGAGGGTGGTGAAGAAGACGGAGATGGCCGCGAGGAACACCACGGTCGCCTCGCCGCCGAAGACCACCAGCACGATCGGCCCGATGGCCAGCAGCGGAACGCAGTAGCTGATCACCGCGAGCTGCGTGGCGACGGCCTCCAGCCTGGGCACGAGCAGCACCAGCAGCGCCACCCCGACGGCCAGGCCGTTGCCCCACAGGAAGCCCTGGACGGCCGCGGTCAGGGTGGCGGAGGCGTTCGGGCCGTAGAAGGACCAGCCGTCGCGGCCCATGGACGCGAGCACCGCGGCGGGGGTGGGCACCGCGCCGCCCTCGGCGAACACCGTCGCCGCCAGCAGCCACCAGAGCGCGACGAGGGCGGCGACCCCGATCAGTCCCTGGACCCGTCTCATGCGCCGTGCCCGAACAGCAGGTCGCTGAGGTGGTCGTGGATGGCGTGGAACTCGGGCGTACGCATCATCTCCGGCGTACGCGGGCGCGGCAGGTCGATCTCCACCATCTCGATCACCCGCCCCGGCCGCGCGCTCATGACGGCCACCACGTCCGACAGGAAGATCGCCTCGCCGATGCCGTGGGTGACCATGAGGGTGGTGGCCGGCTTCTCGGTCCAGATGCGCAGCAGCTCCAGGTTGAGCCGCTGGCGGGTCATGTCGTCCAGGGCGCCGAACGGCTCGTCCAGCAGCAGCACGCTGGGCCTGACCACGAGGGCGCGGGCGATCGAGACCCGCTGGCGCATGCCGCCGGACAGCTCGGCCGGCCGGGCCTTCTCGAAGCCGTCGAGGCCGACCAGCTTGATCAGGTCCTCGATCACCCCGGGCTCCGGCCTGATCCCGGCCACCTCCAGCGGCAGCCGGATGTTGGCCGCGACGCTGCGCCAGGCGAGCAGCGCCGAGTCCTGGAAGGCGATGCCGAGGTGGTGGCTTCTGCGCAGCTCCTGGGGCGTCTCGCCGTTCACCGAGACCTCGCCCGCGGTGGGCTCCTCCAGGCCGGCCAGGATGCGCAGCACGGTGGACTTGCCGCAGCCGGACGGGCCGAGCAGCGACAGGAACGAGCCCTTCGGCGTGCGCAGGTCCACACCCTCGACGGCGGTCACGCCCTTGCCGAACGTCTTGCTCAGCCCCGCGACGCTGATGCCGCTCATGCCGGCTTCAGGCTCGGGTCGGCCTGGTAGATCTCGTTCAGGATCGACAGGTCGAACAGCTGCTCGGCCTTGATGTTCAGGCCCGCCTTGGCCAGCGACTCGATGTTCTGCCCGATCAGCTCGGGCGTCATCGTGAACAGGCCGTTGGCCTTGGCGTCGGGGGTGACGACGAGCTCGTTCTGCATCTTCGCCTCCTCCGTCTGCTCCTTGACGTCGAGGTTCTGGTCCTTGCCGTAGACGGTGGCGGCCAGCTCGGCGGACTTGGCCGGGTCGGCGACGGCGTCCTTCCAGCCCTTGATCTCGGCGGTGAGGAACGCCTTGAGCTTGTCGCGCTCGTTGTCGATGGTCTCCTGCGTGACCGTGAACGTCTCGGCGACCAGCGGCAGCCCGGCGTCGGCGAGCAGCAGGTACGCCGGGTCGTGCCCCTGCATGCGCAGGTTGACCGGGCCGCTGGTGACGAAGCCCACGTACCCGTCGAGCTGCCCTGAGGTGAGCATCGACGGGTCGGACTGGAACGGCACCCTGGTCACGCTGGAGGCGTCGAGGCCGTTGGCCTTGAGCAGCGCGTTCCAGACCAGCTCGTTGGAGTCCTGCACGCCGATCTTCTTGCCGGCCAGGTCCTTGGCCTCCTTGATCGGGTTCTTGTTCAGGGAGACGATGGCGAACGGGTTCTTCTGGAACGTCGCGCCGACGATCTTCAGCTGGGCGCCCTGGAGCACGGCGGGGGCGGTGATGGTGGGGGCCGACAGGCCCGCCCAGCAGCGGCCGGTGGCCAGGCCCGACTCGACCGAGGTGCCGGAGCCGCCGCCGGACAGCAGCTCGACCTGGGTGAACCCGGCGTTCTTGAAGTGACCGTTGGTGTCGGCGAAGTACTCGCCGGCGAACTCGACGTTCTTCTTCCAGGAGAGCTGCAGTTTGACCGCCCCGAAGCCGCCGCCGCTCGCGGAGCCCGTCGTGCCGCCGTCGTCGCCGCAGGCGGCCAGACCGAGCGCCAGACCGGCCAGACCGGTTGTCCGCAGGAACGCGCGACGGTCGAGGATAGCCATAATTCTCCTTGAACGGCCTAGACGTGCAGGTCAGGAAGCTATCTCTCGATTATTACCATCGTGTGACGGTCATTTCGGACAACGGGGCGATCCGAGGGCGGGAGACGGAGAAGCCGGGAAAAGCGCTGGCGAGCCCTGTAGGTCCCTACGAGAGGGCGGCGTCAGGACCGTAGATCCCTCCAGCGGCCCAGGGGCTCGGGTAGCGTCGGGCCTTGAGATGAGACTCGACGGAATCCCCCTTTGGGACGGTACCGAATACCGGGGCCCGGTCGATCTGGCCTGGGAGCCCGACCGGATCACGGACCTCAACCCGGCGGCGCAGCGCCACGGCGACCTGTGCGTGCTGCCCGGCCTGGTCGACACGCACGTCCACCTGGTCGGGTACGCCGGCGCCGGCGAGCCGCCCGACTTCGCGACCTGGCCGCTCACCACCACCCGCGACGAGCAGGTGCTGCACGGCGCCGCCCACGCCCAGCGGGCCATGCGGCACGGCGTGACGACGCTGCGCGACCTGGCCGGCGACGAGGCCCAGATCGCGCTGCGCCGGGCCTTCGACGCCGGGATCCTCGCGGGGCCGCGCATCCAGGTGCACGGCGTGGTGGGGATGACCGCCGGGCACAACGACCTGTTCGTGCCGCCCGCCGTACCGCTGCCGCTGCGCAAGCCGACCGCCGACGGGCCCGACGAGTGCCGCAAGCTCGTCCGCACCTGGGCCAGGGCCGGCATGGACGGCATCAAGCTCACCACCAGCGGCGGCGTCCTGTCGATCGGCGACAGGAACGTCTGGCGCAACTACACCCGCGACGAGATCAGGGCCGTCGTGGACGAGGCCCACGCCCTCGGCATGCGGGTCGCCTCCCACGCCCACTCCGAGGACGGCATCCGGGTGGCCGCCGAGGAGGGCGTCGACTCCATCGAGCACGGCACGCTCATGAGCCGCGACCTGGCCGAGACGCTGGCCGCCCGGCGCACTCCCGTGGCTCCCACGCTGCTCATCAACGAGGCCATCGCCGAGGGCCGGGTGCCGGTCACCCGCGAGGCGATGGACAAGGCCGCCGAGCTGGTCGCCACCCGCGACGTGCTGCTGGCCCAGGCCGCGGCGCTGGGCGTGCGGTTCGTGCTCGGCACCGACGCCAACGGCCACCACGTGCGGTTCGGCGACCAGCTCGCCGAGGTCGTCCACATGACGCGCGTCCTCGGCCTGGACGCCGAGTCGGCGCTGCGCGCGGCCACCTCCGACGCCGCCGACGCGATCGGCATGCCGGTGGGCCGCCTGGCGCCCGGCCTGGGCGCCGATCTGATTGTGCTGCGCGGCCGCCCCTGGGAGCGGATCGAGGACCTGGCCACGGAGAACATCGTGGCCGTGGTCTCACGTGGCCGGCTCGTCGCGGGCCGGCTGCCCTGAGCGCAGCGCCAGATACAGGTCCGTACGGTCGCGCATCGACGTCATCCGCCGCCCGGTCAGCTCCTCGATCCGCTGCATCCGGTAGCGCAGGGTGTTGACGTGCACGTACAGCTCGTCGGCGGTGCGCTGCCAGGATCCGCACGTCTCCAGGAAGATGTCCAGCGTGCGCAGCAGCTCGGAGCCGTGCCGGGCGTCGTAGTCCTCGACCGGCCCGAGCAGGTGGTCGCGGAAGGAACGGCGGGTGGCGGCGGGCAGCGAGGCCAGCAGCAGGTCGAAGCTGTCGATGTCGGCCAGGGACATGATCGACACGGGGCCCGGCCCGGTCCTGGCCGACTCCATGCCACGCCTGGCCGTCTCCAGCGCCTCGCCGAGCTGTGACACGCTGGCCGCCATCTCGCTGATCCCGGCGGCGATGCTCGTCCCCTGCCGCCCGGCGACCAGGCCGCGCAGCTCGTCGGCCAGGCTCTTGCGCGAGGCGCGGCCGTTGACCAGCACGACCGCCTCGTGCGGGGTGCCGCCCACGACCAGGTGCCGGCCCTTCCTGGCCAGGCCCTCGTGCAGCAGTTCGGGCAGGTCGAGGTCGGGGCCGCCGGTCAGGGTGACCGCCATGGCGGCGGTGGGCAGCCCGGGGTCGGCCCCGAGCAGCCTCAGGTGCGCCGACACCTCGCCCGGCGGGATCCGGCCGAGCACGTCGAGCAGCGTCTGCGCCCTGACCCGTTCGGCCCGGCGCTGCTCGGCGGCGAACCCTTCCGCGGTCACCACCTCGGTGATCGCGCCGAACGCCTGGTCGGGCGCGGCCAGGAGGAGCGGCAGCCGCCGGCGTTCGCACGCCTCGACCAGCTCGCCCGGCAGCTCACCGAGCACGATCAGGCCGACGACCAGGCCCGCCGCGTCGCTGGCCCACAGCGCGTCGGCGAAGCGCTCGCAGTCGGACGGCTCGGCGTACCAGACGCCGCTGGTGAGCACGAGATCGCCGGAGCGCAGGTAGCGGCGGGGGTCGGGCAGGTCCGTCGGGTACGCCCTGCGGATCTCCCGGTCGAGCGGGCCGGCCTCGGTCACCAGCGTCAGCCGCAGGTCCTCGCGTGCGAGCAGATCCTCCAGCCTCATGAAATCTGATGTTATGCCAGCTCAAGGGGTGAGAGTTCAGAGGTTCGCACGATACCTCGCACTACGTGGGTCCGGTTTACTCGTTGCCATGCGTCCCAAAGCGGAACTCCACCTGCACATCGAGGGCACCCTTGAGCCCGAGCTCGTCGTCGAGCTGGCCCGGCGGAACCGGATCGACCTGCCGACCTACGACGTGGAGGCCATCCGCTCCCGCTACTCCTTCACCGACCTGCGCTCGTTCCTGGACGTGTACTACGAGCACCTCGCCGTCCTGCGCACCGAGCAGGACTTCTACGACCTGGCCGCCGCCTACCTGCGGCGGGCCGCCGGGCAGGGGGTGCGGCACGCGGAGATCTTCTTCGATCCGCAGGCGCATCTGAGCAGGGGTGTGACGCTGGAGACGGTGTTCGGCGGGCTGTCGGCGGCGATCAAGGACTCGGGGGCGTCGGCCGCGCTCATCCTGTGCTGCCTGCGCGACCGGGGCGCGGAGGAGGCCGAGCAGGTGCTGCGGGCGGCGCTGCCGTTCCGGGACCACTTCATCGGGGTGGGGCTGGACTCGGCGGAGGTGGGGTATCCGCCGTCGCTCTTCCGGCGGGTCTTCGACCTCGCGGCGGCGGAGGGGCTGCACCGGGTGGCGCACGCGGGCGAGGAGGGCGGTCCCGACTACGTGTGGGAGGCGCTGGACGTCCTGGGCGTGGAGCGGGTGGACCACGGCATCAGGGCGATGGAGGATCCGCAGCTCGTGGCCCGGCTGCGGGAGGAGCGCATCCCGCTGACCGTGTGCCCGCTGTCGAACGTACGGCTGCGGGCGGTGCCGTCCCTGCGTGACCACATCCTGCCCGCGATGCTGGACGAGGGCCTGGTCGTGACCGTCAACTCCGACGACCCGGCCTACTTCGGCGGCTACGTGGAGGACAACTACGCGGCGTTGCGGCGGGAGCTGGGGATGAGCGACGAGCAGCTCGACCGGATCGCCCGCAACTCCTTCGCCGCCTCGTTCGCGTACGAGGGCTGAGCCTTGGGCTTGACGACGCGCGAAGGGGCCCACCCGGCGGGTGGGCCCCTGGATAACGCTGCTCAGCTGCAGAGGAATGACGTTAGCTGATCGCGCACTTCGTGTCTTCGCTCTTGATGCCGAGGATCTGGCTCAGGATGTCGCCGGTCTGAAGGACGAGGACACCGCTCGTGCTGTTGTCGACTTCACCCTGGGCGAAGATGTTCTCGTCGCCGCAGAAGAAGAAGGTGCGCTGCGCGTCTTCGTTGGCCCGGGGCCACTCGGCCGTGGCAGCTACCGCGGAGCCGCCGAACATGACCATCCCGCCGACGAGACCGGCCAGGACGAGTCCTGATTTATACATGTGATTCTCCCTGATACCTCTCGACTACTCTCCGTAGCTATCGGGAGAAGATCTGCCCTGCCCCCAAGTTCGACAAACACCGATAATTTCCGGCTTGACCAGGGAAAACCCGCCACATTACCGAACAGGTGAAGAAGAACACCCGGCTTGGCGCACGCCCGCGGGGGACTGAAGGACGGCCGCCCCTTCCATGGGGCTTCCATGACCGGGTCGGGCGCCCTCTCACGACTTTGGAAGGGGAGTATCGTGGGCAGACTAGTCGTGACTCCGCGTAGCGGACGATCCTCGCCCGATGACCACAGAACGGCACCCGCCCGACCGCCGCCTACGGCAGGGTCAGGACGACGGGGCCGTTCTCGGTGATGGCCACGGTGTGCTCGACGTGCACGCTTCTGCTTCCGTCGGCCGAGCAGACCGACCAGCCGTCGTCCGCCATGTAGTACTCGTCGCCGCCGCCGGCCATCAGGCTGGGCTCGATCGCGATCACCAGCCCGGGGCGCAGCCGCAGCCCTCTGCCGGGTCTGGCCTCGTTGGGCACCCACGGCGACTCGTGCATGGACCGGCCGATGCCGTGGCCGCCGAAGTCGTTCTGCATGCCGTAGCCGGCGCCGCGCCCGACCGTGGACATGGCGTGCCCGATGTCGCCCATCCGGCCACCGGGCACGGCCGCCTCGATGCCCGCGGCGAGCGTCTCCTCGGCGACCCTGATCAGCTTGAGGTCCTCGGCGCGGGCGTGGCCGACCGTGAGGCTGACGGTGCCGTCGGCGTGCCAGCCGTCCACGATGGCTCCGCAGTCCACGCTGAGCAGGTCTCCGTCACGCAGCCGGTACGACGTCGGCAGCCCGTGCAGCATCGTGCCGTTCACACTGGTGCAGATGACGCCCGGGTACGGCGTGGCGCCGAACGAGGGGTGATATCCGAGGAACGACGCCCCGGCCTTGGCCTCCTCCAGCACGGTCCTGGCCACCTCGTCCAGCTGCCTGAGCGTGACCCCGATGTCCGCCCGGTCGCGCACCGCGCTGTGCACGGCGGCCACCACCCGGCCCGCCTCGCGCATCGCGGCGATCTCGCCGGCCGACTTCAGTTCGATCATGGCTCCTCCTGAGCGATAACTATACCGGTATTTTTATCACGCTCAGCGGAGTCGTCGTACGGATCAGCCAGGCCCTTCCTCCTAAGGGACCTCGTACGGTCTATCCAGGCTTTTCCTCCCAGGGGACCTCGTACGGTCAGTCCAGGCCCTTCCTCCCGGGCGTCCAGAACGGCTTCGTCCGCACGTCCCTGCGATGCCATCCACGCTCGCCGACCAGGTGGGCGCGCACGGCCTGGATCGTGCGGGCCTCCCCCGCCAGATAGGCCACGCCGGGGGTGTCGGGCAGGTCCAGCTTCCTGACCGCGTCCACCAGCGCCTGCGACCCCGCCGCGGACGCGCCGCCGCGACACACCTCGACCAGATCGCCCGGCAGGCCGAGGTGGTCGCCCGGCCCCTCCGCCTCCACCGCCCCGTACGCCCGCGCCCCGGCGGGCAGCGCCCGCAACATCGGCCCGAACGCCACGGACGCCGTCTCCTCCCCCGCGAACAGGTGGTACGGGGCCTCCTCCCGCACCACGAAGCTCCCTTCCGGGCGGGTGAAGGCGATCTCCTGGCCGGGAGCGGCGTTCCTGATCCAGGTGACGCCCGGCGAGTCGCCGCCGTGGTCGTAGCCGACGAGGTCGAGGGCCTCCCACGAGGGATCGTGCCGCCAGACCGAGTACGTCCGCAGCACGCCACCCAGCGGGCCGCGGCCCTCGATCAGCAGCCGGATGTGCTGGCCGGGGGTCCACCGCAGGTACGCCAGGGCCGGCCCGCCGATCCTGACCCACCGCATGCGCGCGGTGAGCTGCTCGACCTCGACCACCTCCCCCTTGACGAAGAACCGGTCGAGCAGCTTGCGGGGCACGCTCGGGCTCATGATCGGTTCCTCCTGGGGTCGAGGTCTTCGATCTGGCGGCGGGCGTCCACGAAGATCTCCTGGATCCGCTCGACCACCCGCGGATCCCCGTGGGCGTGGGCGAGCGCCTTCACCGCCGCCTTGACCAGGCGCAGCGCGGGGCCGACGATCTCCGCCGCCTCCGGCTCGCGGAACATCCCCCACTCGCCCCGGCCCGCGGCCCGGCCCCACAGACGCTCGATCTCCTCGGCCCGCTCGGCGGCCACCCGCCCGCCCTCGTCGGTGACGTGGTAGACCTTGCGGCCGTCCTCGGACTCGGCGCGTACCAGGCCCTCGTCCTCCAGCAGTTGCAGGGTCGGATAGATGGAGCCGGCGCTCGGCTCGTAGGTGCCGTTGAAACGGTCGGCGAGCCGGCCCATGAGCTGGTAGCCGTGGCCGGGCCCCTCGGCGACCAGGGCGAGGATGGCCAGCCGCAGCTCACCCGGCCCGAAGAACCGCCCCGTGGGGCCTAAGCCACCGGCGCCCTGATTACGACGTGCGTTCATCATGAGTCGGATGCTATATCGAACGATATATCGGAGTAAAGACGTACTATCTCGATGCCGGTCCCTCAGCGGCGCGGATCCGGACCCTCGGTGACCCCCCAGGCCTCCGCGAGCCGACCGTCGTCGATGCGGAAGATCTCGATCAGCACGGCACGGACGTCGCCGCCCTGAACGTCCATCCCCTCGACGGACGAGCGGACCGCCACCTTGTCACCGTCGATCAAAAGGTCCTCGGCCACGACCCGCATCTTCGGGAACTGGGCGACGACCTGCACCCAGGCCGCCCGCCCCGCCTCGAACCCGATGGCGCCGAGCGGATGGTTGCGGAAGTCGGGCGTGAACAGCTCGGCGGCCTGGTCGAACTGCCGCGTGTTGAAGCATTCCTGCATCCGCCGCACCAGAGCGCCGGCTTCCTCACGGCTGGTCATCGAAGAGACCTCCTCGTCATCGGCAGACCAGCCTCCGAGCGAGGCCGGCCAGACAACCGGGGCGTCGCCCCGCTTATGGCAAGGAGCATACGGGGCGCCGCCCCGGTTAAGCTAGTCCGGTGATACGTCCAACCACGGACACCCCCCGGCCGACCCACCGGCGGACCCCGTGAACAACCGTGAGTCGCACCCCGACGCGGGCAACGACCGGGAGCAGCGTGCGGACGCGCGCAACAACCGCGAGTTGCGAGCCGACGCGGGCCACAACCAGGAGTCGCGGGCCGAGACGCGCAACGACCGGGAAATGCGGGCTGACGCGCGTCGCAATCGTGAGCAGGTGCTGCGGACCGCGCAGCGGCTGTTCGCCGCGCAAGGGCTCGGCATCTCGCTCGACGAGATCGCCCGCCGCGCGGGGGTCGGCCCCGGCACCGTTCACCGGCACTTCCCCAGCAAGCAGGCGCTCTACCTGGCCGTCGCGATCGATCAGATCAGGCAGTTGGTCGCCGAAGGAGAGGCGCTCGCCGGCACCGGCGATCCGGGCGCGCTGTTCACGTTGCTGTCCCGGATGATGGCCTCGGGTGCGGAGAACGCGGCGGTGAAGAGCGCGCTCACGGCCGCCGAGTTCGACCTGCGCGACGCCGCACCCGACGCCGCCGCCGACCTCACGCACCAGGTCGCGCGCCTGCTCGATCGTGCTCACAGCGCCGGCGTCGTACGTGCCGACGTGACCGTCGACGAGGTGATGGCGATCGTCGCCGGGGCCTTCGCCGCGATCCGGCACGCCGGCGCGGACACCAGCCGCGAACGCTCCGACCACCTCACCCGAATCATCCTCGACGGACTACGACCCCCGTCCCGGCGGTAAGAACCCCGAGCCCGGCTCCACCGCCCATCCGCGCACACCACCCAGCCGCCCAACCAGGCAGACCGCCCAGTCGCGCGCACCACCCAGCCGGGCACACCGCTCAGTGGCGCAGGACGCTCAGAGCGCGATGACGATCTTGCCTCTGGCGTGGCGGCCTTCGAAGTGGGTGATGGCTTCGGGAAGTTCGCTGAGCGGGTACGTGCGGTCGATGACGGGGGTGAGCTTGCCTCTTTCGACCAGTTCGCGCAGGGTGGCGAGGTCCCCGGCGTTCTCCTGGGTGACGAAGGTGACGATGGTGTGCCGGACGAACGGGGACATCGCCTTCAACCGGATGAGGCGACCCATCACCCCGAACCAGGGCCCGCCGCCGGTGCCGCTGTTGGGGACGAGGATCCCGTCGGGGGTGAGCGCACGCCGCAGGTCGGCCACCGTACGGTTGCCCACGTTGTCGAGAATGAAGTGATATCGGCGGCCGGTGCGGGTGAAATCCTCTTTGCCGTAGTCGATGACGTGGTCGGCGCCGAGTGAGCGGACCAGGTCGGCGTTCCCGCCGCTGCACACGCCCGTCACCTCGGCCCCGTACGCCTTCGCGAGCTGCACCGCGCACGTGCCGATGCCGCCCGAGGCCCCGTTGACCAGCACCCGCCGCCCCGCCCGCACCCGCCCTTCGCCACGCAGCGCCCGCAGCGCGGTCAGCCCCGAGGTGGGCAGGGCGGCGGCCTGCTCGAACGTCAGCCCGGCGGGCTTGTGCGCCAGCGGCCCGTCCGCGCGCACGGTGACGTATTCGGCGAAGGCGCCCCGGGCGCAGCCGAAGACCTCGTCGCCGGGCTCGAACGCCGTGACGCCCCCGCCCACCGCCTCCACCACGCCGGCCAGGTCGTTGCCCAGGCCTGGGTGCTTCGGCCGGGCCGGGCCCGCCATGGCGCGCAGGATGTACGGGCTGCCTCTGAGCAGGTGGTGGTCGCCGGGGTTGACCGCGGCCGCGCGTACCCGGACGAGCACCTCGCCGTCGCCCGGCACGGGCCTGGCCACGTCGCGCAGCTCGATGACGTCAGGCGGGCCGTAAGCGTGGTAGCAGATGGCCTTCATCGTCATGGCGTCTCCTCTGACACATGAAAGGAATTTCTGACACGTGAAAACCATACCCCCCCATGGGTGCTTGTGAGCGGGTCGCGGACGACAAAAACCGCGGCGGCCGGAGGAGATCCTCCAGCCGCCGCGGCTCGCGTTCGTTCAGGCGTCCAGCCGTTCAGGCGCTCGGCCGTTCCGCCATCCAGCGTTCAGCCGGGCAGGCGTTCAGCCGTTCCGCCATCCAGCGTTCAGCTGTTGCAGGCGTGCAGCCGTTCAGGCCTTGAGCCAGCTCATCATCGGGCGCAGCTTGGCGCCGGTCTTCTCGATCGCGTCCTCGGACAGCTCCCCGCGGTAGCGCTGGAACTCCTTCTGCCCGCCGTCGAACTCCTCGACCAGCTGCCGGGCGAAGGTGCCGTCCTGAACCTCGGACAGGATCCGGCGCATCTCCTGACGGGTCTCGTCGGTGATGACGCGCGGGCCACGGGTGTAGCCGCCGTACTCGGCCGTGTCGGAGACCGACCAGTACATCTTGGAGATGCCGCCCTCGTACATGAGGTCGACGATGAGCTTCATCTCGTGCAGGCACTCGAAGTAGGCCACCTCGGGCTGGTAGCCGGCCTCGATGAGGGTGTCGAAGCCCGCCTTGATCAGCTCGGAGACGCCGCCGCAGAGCACGGCCTGCTCACCGAACAGGTCGGTCTCGGTCTCCTCCTTGAACGTGGTGCGCAGCGCGCCCGCGCGGGTGCCGCCGATGCCCTTGGCGTAGGAGAGCGCGAGGTCGAGCGCCTTGCCCGAGGCGTCCTTCTCGACGGCCACGAGCACCGGGACGCCGCGCCCCGCCTCGAACTGACGGCGGACGAGGTGGCCGGGGCCCTTGGGGGCGACCATGCACACGTCGACGCCCTCGGGGGCCTCGATGAGGCCGTAGCGGATGTTGAGGCCGTGGCCGAAGAACAGCGCGTCACCCTCGACCAGGTTGGGGGCGACGTGCTCGGCGTACAGGTGGCGCTGGATGTGGTCCGGCGCGAGGATCATGGTGAGGTTGGCCTCTTCGACCGCCTCGGACGGCGAGAGCACGCGCAGGCCGTCGTTCTCGGCCTTCTCGCGGCTCTTGGAGCCCTCGGGCAGCCCGACGCGCACGTCGACGCCGGAATCACGCAGGGAGAGCGCGTGGGCGTGGCCCTGGCTGCCGTACCCCAGCACGGCCACGTGGCGCCCCTGGATGATCGACAGGTCGGCCTGGTCGTCGTAGTAGATCTCGGTCACTTGCTAAAACCTTTCAGGCGGTACGGTCCAGTGCCCTGAGGGACCGGTCGGTGATGGAACGGGCGCCGCGGCCGATGGCCACCATGCCCGACTGGACGAGTTCTTTGATCCCGAACGGCTCCAGCACCTTGACGAAGGCCTCGAGCTTGTCGGGAGTGCCGGTGACCTCGATGGTCACCGCGTCGGCCGCGACGTCGACGCAGCGGGCCCGGAAGAGCTGGACGAGCTCCAGCACGTGGGAGCGGCTCTCGGAGTCGGCCTTGACCTTGATCAGCATCAGCTCGCGCTGCACGGACTGCGTCGGGTCCAGCTCGACGATCTTGAGCACGTTCACCAGCTTGTTGAGCTGCTTCGTGACCTGCTCAAGCGGCAGTTCCTCCACGCTGACCACGATCGTGATGCGGGAGATGTCGTCGTGCTCGGTCGGCCCGACGGCCAGGGAGTCGATGTTGAAGCCGCGCCGGCTGAACAGCGCCGACACGCGTGCCAGCACGCCGGGCCGGTTCTCGACCAGCACCGACAGCGTGTGTCTACTCATCCTCGTTCTCCCACTTCGGCGCCATGTCACGGGCGATCTTGATGTCGTCGTTGCTGGTGCCCGCCGCGACCATGGGCCAGACCATCGCGTCCTGGTGGACGACGAAGTCGACCACAACGGGCACGTCGTTGATCTCCATGGCCTTCTTGATGACGGCGTCCACGTCCTCGGGACGCTCGCATCGCAGGCCCACACAACCATAGGCCTCGGCCAGCTTGACGAAGTCCGGGATGCGGCGCGCCGTCTGCAGGTTGGTGTTGGAGTAACGCTGGTCGTAGAAGAGCGTCTGCCACTGGCGGACCATGCCGAGATTACCGTTGTTGATGACGGCGATCTTGACCGGCACACCCTCCAGCGCGCACGTGGCCAGCTCCTGGTTGGTCATCTGGAAGCAGCCGTCGCCGTCGATGGCCCACACGGTGGCGTCGGGCCGGCCCATCTTCGCGCCCATCGCGGCCGGGACGGCGAAGCCCATGGTGCCGAGGCCGCCGGAGTTGATGAACGTGCCCGGGTTCTCGTAGCCGATGAACTGCGAGGCCCACATCTGGTGCTGCCCGACCCCGGCCACGTAGTACGTCTCGGGCCCGGCGATCGCGCTCAGCCGCTCCATGACGTATTGAGGGGCCAGCGAGCCGTCCTCGAACTCGTCGTAGCCCAGCGGGTAGGTCTGCTTGTAGCCGTTGAGCACCGTCCACCAGTCGGCGTAGTCGCCCTTCTGGCCGGACGCCTCGATCGCGCCGATGAGGTCGCTGATGACCTCTTTGCAGTCGCCCACGATCGGCACGTCGGCGTGGCGGTTCTTGGAGATCTCCGCCGGGTCGATGTCAGCGTGCACGATCTTCGCGTACGGGGCGAACGACGCCAGGTTTCCGGTGACCCGGTCGTCGAAGCGCACGCCCAGGCCGATGATCAGATCGGACTGCTGCAGCGCGCCGACGGCCGAGACGCTGCCGTGCATGCCCGGCATGCCCATGTGCTGGGGGTGGCTGTCGGGGAAGGTGCCCCTGGCCATCAGGGTCGTGATGACCGGGATGTTGGTCAGCTCGGCCAGTTGCAGCAGCTCCGCCGAGGCGCTGGCCTTGTGGACGCCGCCGCCGACGTACAGGACGGGCCGGCTCGCCTCGGCGATCAGCTTGGCGGCCTCGCGGATCTGCTTGGAGTGCGGCCTGGTGACCGGGCGGTAGCCCGGGAGCTGCATGGTGGGCGGCCAGCTGAAGGTGGTCTCGGACTGCAGCGCGTCCTTGGAGATGTCCACGAGAACCGGGCCGGGACGGCCGGTGGAGGCGATGTGGAAGGCCTCCATGATCGTACGGGCGATGTCCGCGGGATCGGTCACCAGGAAGTTGTGCTTCGTGATCGGCATGGTGATGCCGGAGATGTCGGCTTCCTGGAAGGCGTCCGTGCCGATGGCGGCACTGGCCACCTGCCCGGTGATGGCCACGATCGGCACCGAGTCCATGTAGGCGTCGGCGATCGGGGTCACCAGGTTGGTGGCGCCGGGGCCGCTGGTCGCCATGCACACCCCGACCTTGCCGGTGGCCTGCGCGTAGCCCTCGGCCGCGTGCCCAGCCCCCTGCTCGTGGCGTACGAGCACGTGACGGACCTTGGTCGAGTCGTAGAGAGGATCGTAGGCCGGCAGAATGGCACCGCCCGGGATCCCGAACACTGTGTCGACTCCCACGTGCTCCAGCGCCCTGACCAGGGCCTGTGCACCTGTCATCCGTTCGGTCATCGGCTCGTTCCTTGCGTGGCTACTCGCTTAAGGACATAAAAAATGCCCCGTCCCGCCGGCTGGCGGGTCTGGGGCGGCGCGCAGGTCGTCGTGCTTCGCTATCGGCCTGCGCGCCGGCGAAGTACTACGAGAATCTCACTGCGAAGCATGGCTTACACCATAGCCGCTCCGAACGCCCCAGTGTCAACTTGGTGGACACATGTCTCAAACGGTGAGACTCGTCCTGCGCAGCGAGTCGACTCCCCGCGCCGCCATCGGCCGCGCCACCAGGAACCCCTGCCCGCGCGTGCATCCCATCTGCTTGAGCAGTTCGAGCTGCTCGGGACGCTCGATGCCCTCGGCCACCACGATGAGCCCGAGGTCGTGGCCGAGCCGCACGATCGTGCGGGTGAGCAGGGTCAGCGTGTCGTCGCGGCCCAGCCCGGACACGAACGACGGGTCGATCTTGATCATGTCGACCGGGAGCTGGCGCAGGAAGGCCAGCGAGGCGTAGCCGGTGCCGAAGTCGTCGATGGCCAGGCGCACCCCGAGGGCGCGCAGCTCGGACAGCCGCTTGATCGTCTCCTCGGCGTCCTCGACCAGCATCTCCTCGATCACCTCAAGGGTGAGCGCGGCGGCGGGCAGCCCGCTCTCCGCCAGCGCCTCCTCCACGGTCTCGACGAACCTGGGCGCCATGATCTGGCGCGCCGACAGGTTGAGCGACAGCCCGATGTCCCAGGACGAGGCCCGCCAGGCGGCCACCTCACGGCACGACTCGCGCAGGATCCACTCGCTCAGCGGCACGATGAGCCCGGTGTCCTCGGCCGGGCCGAGGAACTGCTCGGGCGGCACGAACACCGACCCGCGCCACCACCGCACCAGCGCCTCGACGGCCGTCACCCGCGAGGTGGCCAGGTCGACCACCGGCTGGTACTCGATCGCGAACTGCTGCTCGATCAGCGCCCGCTGCAGGTCGGCGGCCAGCTCCAGGCGGCGTACGACGTCGGCGTGCATCTGCGCGGCGAACACCTCGACGCGCCGCCCGCCGAGCTCCTTGGAGCGCGCCATCGCCACATCCGCGTTGCGCATGAGGTCGCCGGCGGGCTGGTCGTCCTCGGCGAAGGCCACGCCCACGCTCGCGGTGATCGCCACGTCGCGGTCGGCCACCCGGAACGGCTCCTGCGAGACGGCGCCGACCAGCCGCTCGGCCAGATCGACCGCGACCTGCGCCTCGCCGCCGGTCTCCACGAGCACGGCGAACTCGTCGCCGCCCCACCGGGCCAGCGTGTCGTCGGGGCGCACGGCCCCGCGCAGCCTGCGGGCCGCCTGCCCGAGCAGGTAGTCGCCGCTGGCGTGGCCGACCGAGTCGTTGACGGAGGTGAACCCGTCGAGGTCGAGGAAGATGACCGCGACGTTGGCCGTGCCCGAGGTGCGCCCGGCCAGCACCTCGCGGGTGCGCTCCTCGAAGTAGGCGCGGTTGGGCAGGCCGGTGACGCCGTCGTGGAAGGTGAGGTGGGCGACCTGGTTGCGCAGCGCCTCCTGGTCGCTGACGTCTCTGGTCGTCACCAGCATCCGCTCGTCGCCGCCGACCCGGCGGGTGGCCACGGACTCGGTGGGGCGCCAGGTGCCGTCGGCCGCGCGCACGCGGCAGGCGATGAGACAGGTGCCGGGCGCCGCGTTCTCCTCGTCGAGGTGCATGGCGCGCATGGCGGCCTGGATGCCTGGCACGTCCTCGGGATGGATGTAGTCGAAGATCGACCCGCCGATCAGCTCGTCGGGGCAGTAGCCGTAGGTGACCTCGACCCCGGGGCCGATCTCGCGCACCACACCCTGGTAGTCGCAGGCGAAGACCACGTCGCCGGTGCTCTCGGCCAGCTCCCTGAGCTGGCGGTCGCCCAGCTTGACCAGGCCGCGCAGGCGTACGTTGACCGCGGAGAGCACGAACAGGCGCACCAGCAGGAGCAGCACGATGGACACGGCGACCAGCACGACGCCGGTCACCGCCGCTCCCGCCCGCCCGCCGGCCTGGTGCACGAGCAGCGTGACCGCGGCCACGGCGACCAGCGCCAGCGGCGCGACCCCGATCGCGTGGCCGACCGCCGGACGCGCGGACTCAGCCGGCTTGGGGCCCCATGGGACGGCCGCCAGCAGCAGCAGCGCGACGGGGGCGAGCATGACGCTCCACAGCTGCGGCTCGCCGTCGATCAGCCGCGCCACCGCCTGCCCCACGCCGGCCACGGTCATCGTGGCCAGCACGCCTATCCCGGCCAGGCCGAGCAGCCAGGAGGAGGACCTGCTGGTCACCACTGACGGGATCACGGCGCAGGTCACCAGCAGCGCGATCATCGGCGGCAGCATGACCAGCGTGAACGCGGGCGGATCGGCCGTCTCGGCGTAGACGTGGCGCAGCGCCACCACCCAGCCGACGAGGAAGAGCGAGGCGGCGCTCAGGTAGGCGTCCGTGAGCTGCCGTAAGGCGACTCTGGCCGGAAATCTGCGGTCGGCGGCGATCAGCGCGCCCCCCGCCGTGACCACCGCGCCGAGCAGCACGAACATGTCGGCGAAACTGGCCACGAAGCCTTCGGCGATCGGCTGGAGCGCCACCCCGGCGGCCCAGATGACCGCCCCGCCGCCCATCCAGCGGGCGGCCATCGCCGTCGGGCGGTGACCGGCGGCCTGCTTCACCGAGGCGAACAGCAGGGAGCCCGCGGCGATCAGCGCCGCCAGCCCTCCGGCGACCGCGCCGGTGACCAGGGCCGGGCCCTGCGCGAGGACGGCAGCGGCGAACACCACCGCTCCTGCCGCCGCCGCGGCGGCCGGCGGCACCCGTGGATCACGCCAGCGGATCACAGTCGTTGCCCATCCCGTCTCGAACCCTGCACCTGCGACCGCCGAAGCCCGGTCGATCACTTCGCCAGTGTGTGCGGTCGTGGGTGCGCGGGTGGTGACAACGCCGATGTCGTCACCGATCTGATAACCACACAGACCATTTGCCGCCAAGAGTCCCTTGACAGTCAGTCAGGAACTCCCTGCAAACGCAACCGTACGCACCGAAGGTCACGGACCAGCCACGTTCCGGGATCCTCTCAATATGCGTCGGTGATGACGTTGACCAGCGATTCGCCGGCGAGATAGCGCTCCAACTGGGCCCTCATGAGGCGCAGCGTCCGCCGCACCGACGCGGGGGTGCTGCCCGCGACGTGCGGCGTGATCAGCAGGCCGGGCGCACCCCAGAGCGGGTGGCCCTCCGGCAGCGGCTCGGGCGCGGTCACGTCGAGCGCCGCGCGCAGCCTGCCGTTCTTGAGCTCCGCGAGCAGCGCGTCGGTGTCGACGATCCCGCCGCGGGCGGCGTTGACGAGCACGGCGCCGTCCTTCATCCGGGCGAGGAACGCGGCGTCCACCATGCCGGCGGTGGCCGCGGTGGCGGGCACCAGCAGCACGACGACGTCCGCCTCCGGCAGCAGCGCGGGCAGCTCGTCCATGGCGTGCACGCCGTCGCGGGCGCTGCGCGCCACCCGGACGATCTCCACCTCGAACCCGTCGAGCCGGCGCTCCAGCGCGGCGCCGATGGAGCCGTAGCCCACGATCAGCACGCGCGAGTCGGCCAGCACGCCGGTGTGGTGGTAGGTCCACTCCCCCCTGCGCTGCGCGTCCACGAACCCGGGGAACTCCCTGACGACCGCCAGCATGGCGCCCACCGCCCACTCGGCGGTGCCCGCGTCGTGCACGCCGCGGGCGTTGCACAGCACCGCGCCCGAGGGCATGTGCGGGCGGTACGCCTCCACGCCGGCGGTCACGGTCTGCAGCAGCTTGAGCGAGCCCATCCTGGCCAGCGTCCCCGGCACGTCGGGCACGGGGATGAGCGGCGGGATCCACACCTCCACATCACCCACTCCGTCCGGCATCGCGGACGTGCCGTCATAGACCGCACATTCAACGCCGGGGAGGTCGGACAGTACATCGGCCACCGAAACGGACGGAACCCAGGTCTTCATGCCGAGAACCTTACGACTACGGGGTCAGTATGGAACACATGAGGAAGCTCTGGACGATCGCGCTGATGGCCGTGCTCACCGGCTGTTCCGGCTCCTACGGCGGCGGCGGGGAGGCGCTCCCCACGGCGGCCGTGTCCGCGGGCGCCGCGCCCGGCGCTCCCCAGGACGTCGTGACCGGGCTGGCCGTCCCGTGGGGGATCGCGTTCCTGCCCGGCGGCGACGCCCTCGTGACCGAGCGCGACTCGGCCCGGCTGCTGCGGGTGAGCCCGGCGGGCGCGGTGAAGGAGCTGGGGGCCGTCGAGGGCGTACGGCCGGACGGCGAGGGCGGCCTGATGGGTGTGGCCGTCAGAGAGCGGCAAATCTTCCTTTACCACACGGCGGATCAGGACAACCGGATCGTCCGCTACCGCCTCGACGGCGATCGTCTCACCGACCGGCGCGTCATCGTCGATGGCATCCCGAAGGGCGGCATCCACAACGGCGGCCGGCTCGCGTTCGGCCCCGACGGCTTCCTGTACGCCACCACCGGCGAGACCGGCGACCGCGACCTGGCCCAGCGGCGCGACTCGCTCGGCGGCAAGATCCTGCGCATGACCGCGGACGGCGCGCCGGCGCCCGGCAACCCGTTCGGCACGCTGGTCTACAGCTACGGCCACCGCAACGTCCAGGGCCTGGCCTGGGACGACTCGGGCCGCCTGTACGCCTCGGAGTTCGGGGCGAACACCTACGACGAGGTGAACCTGATCAAGCCGGGGGCCAACTACGGCTGGCCGGAGGTCGAGGGGCGCGGCGACGACGACCGCTACACGAACCCGGTCCTCACCTGGCCCACCTCCGACGCCTCGCCGTCGGGCCTGGCGTACGCGAACGGCTCGTTGTGGATGGGCGCGCTGCGGGGCGAGCGGCTGTGGCAGATCCCGGTGAGCGGCGACGGCTCGGCGGGCACGCCCGCCGCCCACTTCACCGGCCGGTACGGCCGCCTGCGCGCGGTCGTCACGGCCCCCGACGGCAAGCTGTGGATCGGGACCAGCAACAAGGACGGCCGCGGCTCGGTCAGGGACGGCGACGACCGGATCATGTCCGTCACCCCGTCCTGACCCTCCGGCGGAAGTCCGCCGTCACGCCGGCGGGCCCCGGCGACCTGAGCGCCGAGGACCCGTGCGGGTGCTCAGCGCGGGACGCCGGTGCAGGCGATCTGCGGCTGCGGGCGGTACTTGGTGGTCAGCTTCTTGTCCTTCTTGACCACTTTGCCGTCCTTGTGGAACACGCGGGTCACGTCGATCGTGAACCCCTGCTGTCCCGTGGTGGGCAGGCAGCCGGGCGTGGAGCTGGTCTCGCGCCGGAACGGCGTGAAGTCCCTGCGCTCCGACTCCACGGCCTCGATCTTGTCGTAGCGCTTGGTGCTCCACAGCGTCACGGTGACGGACGTCTCGGTGGAGGCGGTCTTGATCAGCACGCCCTGGTCGGAGTCGTTGCGCCACTTCAGGTCCACGTCCGGGTAGAGCAGCGCCACGCTGCGCCCCGCCGGATAGCGCTCGGCGAAGTAGTCCATCGCCTGGTGCTCCACGTCCTCGAACCCGGCGAAGAACGCCGCGTTGTAGAGGACCGTGGCGAACTGCGACCCGCCGCCGCCGACCACGTTCACCGTCCGGCCGCCGACGACCTGCCCGGCTTCGACGTATCCGTTCTCGACCGTCCGCTCGCCGAGGAAGTCGTTCAGCGAGAACGTGTCCCCGCGCTTGACGATGTGCCCGTCGAGCTCCTGCGCCATCCGCTGGATGTTCTTCGTCCGGGGCTGGCAGCAGTCGAACGTCGAGGTGAACTGGCCGACGATCTCCCTGATGCCGAGACCCTGGATCTCCGAGGTCTGCACGGCCGGGGCGACGGTGCCGGTCCGGACCGGGATTGTCCGGACGCCACCCTGGTCGAACACCTTCTCGGCGTCCCTGGCCAGCAGCTTGTCGTTGATCCCGCGCCCGACGCGGGCGGGCACCAGGACCGGCTTGCCGTCCACGATCTGGTACGTGGCGTCGCGCGGCTGCTGGGCCGCGTCCACGAGGCTGCTCTCCGCGGCGGCCAGCACGGCCTTGGCGTTGAACTCGGGCACGAGCTCGCCGTCGCCGTCGGCCACGTAGGTCAGGTTGGCGGCGATCGTGGCCGGGGCGATCTGGGTCTGCTTGCCGTCGAGCGTCAAGGTCAGGGGGGCGGCCACCGCCGCCTTCGCCTTCTCCACCGCCGTCTCGACGGACTCGGGGGTGGAGGCCGGCTTGGCCGGCCTGAGCGTGAGGACCACCGTGCCGCCGCCGTTCAGGAAGGCGTCGCTGATCCGCTTGACGGCGTCGTCCCGGTCGAGCAGCACGCCGTCCTGGGGCAGGTGTGCCTTGGGCACCAGGCCGGTGAACGTCACCCGGCCCTCGCGCGCGCGTTTGTCGGCGGCCTCCGCCATGCCGTCGACGGTCCTGGTGAGCTGGGAGGCGTCGACGGAGATCTTCGGCTGGAGCTCGGTCGTGCCGGTGAGGCCGCGCCACACCTCCTGCGGGCTGGGGAACCCGCTGGGCGCCTGCCCGATGGTGCCGACCACGTCCAGGTCGAGACCGGCCTCGTCGGCCTGGATGGTCTCCCTGGTGTCGCCGATCTCGGCCACGACGGGCTTGCTGAGCTTGGTGGCCAGCTCGCTGCGGAGCTTGTCGGCCGCCTGCGTCACGGTGAGGCCGCCGATGTCCACCCCGGACACGTGCGTGCCGCGTAACACCGAGCCGGACATGAGCACGGCGGGCACCACGTAGGCCAGCGCCGCCAGCATCAGCACGACGATGATCACACCGGGCAGGATCCGGCCGCGCTTCGGCGGCTCTGGCTCGTACGGGGACGGCCGCTCAGGCGAGCCCCCGAACGCCGGGGGCGGCGACTCCTTGCCGGCCATGGGCCAGGGCTGGGCGGGCGGCGCCACCGGCGGTAGCGCGTTCTTGCCCGAAGGTCCGCCCGGGGCGCTCGGGCCCTGGGCCGGCCGCGAATCCTGTCGGTCCGGCGGGCCGAAGATGTCCCGGGACACTCCCGGGGGCAGCCCTTCGATCCGCGGCTTCTTGGAGACGCCCGACGTGGGGAGTGGCACCGAGGCGAACGGGTCGGTTGGTGATTCGATCGGTCCGGCGTTACGCACGCCTCAATCTCCTCCCGGTCCGCAGCCAAGTCTCAGGCAACAGTAAGGCACGCGGATCCGCATATGTCACGGGAATCGGCTACGGAAGTGTGTCAACCTAGCCACCGGTAGCGATGTTCCGGTCGTCCGGCCGTGCCGTAACGCGGCCGGAATTCGGCCTGCCCCACCGCACATAGGTGTTCGAGGTAGCGGCGGGCGCTCACCCGCGACAGGCCGGTGAGCTCGGCCGCCTCCGCTGCCGACAGGTCGCGGCCCGCCTCGCGCAGGGTGTCGGCGACCAGCGCGCACGTGGCCGCGGACAGTCCTTTGGGCATGACGGCGGGGGTCTTGTGCGTGCCGAAGAGCCGGTCCACGTCGTCCTGGCGCGCCTCGGCGCCGATCGCGGTCAGGCGGCGGCGGGTGTCGGCGTACTGCTGGAGGCGCTCGGTCAGGGCGGCGGCGGTGAACGGCTTGATGAGGTAGTTGACCGCGCCGCCCCGCATGGCCTCCCTGACCGTGGGCATGTCGCGGGCGGCGCTGATCATGAGGACGTCCACGTCGTGCAGGGACTTGAGCACCTCCAGGCCCGACATGTCGGGCAGGTAGATGTCGAGCAGCACGAGGTCGGGCCGCAGCTCGGCGACCGCGGCGAGGGCGTCGGCACCGGTGTGGGCGGTCGAGACGACGGTGAAGCCCGGCACGCGGGCCACGTAGCCGCTGTGGATGCGGGCCACCATGAAGTCGTCGTCCACGACGACCACGCGGATCGGCGTGCGCGTCACCGTGCCGCCCCGTCCTTCATCCCGTCCACAGCCCCGTTCTTGACCCCGTTCGCGGGCAGCAGGGCGGTGAAGACCGCGCCGCCCGAGTTCCGTACCCGGACCCAGCCGCCTCTGCGCAGGCACGCCTGCCTGGTCAGCGCCAGCCCGAGCCCGCGCGGCCCCGAGTGGGCGGCCTTCGTGGTGAACCCCTCCCTGAAGACCTCCTCCACCAGGCCGGGCGCGATGCCGGGGCCTGAGTCGCCGACCCGTACGCGCAGCCCGTCCGCGTCGGCCTGCACCGACACCTCGATCGTGCCCTCGGCGCCGTCGAGCGCGTCGATGGCGTTGGCGACCAGGTTGCCGACCACGAGCACCGCGTCCCTCGGATCGCCGATCAGGCCCTCGGGCACCGCGGAGTCGTCCGACAGCACGAGCCTGGCCCCTCGTTCGGCCGCCTCGGCCGACTTGGCCATGAGCAGCGCGGCGAGGGTGGGGTCCTGGATGCGTTCGCGCAGGTCGGTGGCGTACGTGCTGCCGGTCGTGCGGGTGATGAAGCCGATCGCCGCCTCGTGCTCGCCCAGTTCGAGCAGGCCCACCACGGTGTGCAACCGGTTGGCGAACTCGTGCGCCTGCGCCCGCAGCGCGTCCGTCGCGCTGCTGGTGTCGTCGAGCTCGCGGGCCAGGCGGACCAGTTCGGTGCGGTCGCGCAGGGTGACCACCCAGCCGCGGTGGCGGCCGCGTACCCAGACGGGGGTGCGGTTGAGCACCAGCACGCGCTCGCCGTGCAGCACGACGCGGTCCTCGCCCGGGTCGGCGCCGCCGAGCACGTCCCGCATGCGCTCGGAGACCGGCATCCGCGTCAGGTCCTCGCCGACGTCGCCGAGCAGTTCGCGGGCGGCGTCGTTGACCAGCGTGACGCGGCCGTTCAGGTCGAGCGCGAGCACGCCCTCCTTGACGCCGTGCAGCACGCCCTCCCGCTGCTCCAGCAGGGCGGCGATCTCGCGCGGCTCCAGCCCGAACGTCTGCTTGCGCACCCGTGCGGTGATCAGCGCGGCCAGCGCGAGCCCGGCCAGCAGCACCGCCAGCGCGGTCCAGATGAGCGGCGGCAGGGCGTGGGTGAGCTGGCTGTCGACCGTGGTCTCCAGCACGCCCACGGAGACGAGGCCGATGACGGTGCCGTATTCGTCGCGGATGGGCGTCTTGCCCCTAACGGTGGTGCCGATCGTGCCGGTCTCCGTGCCCACCCAGCTCCGGCCCGAGCGCAGGACCGGGGTGCCGTCGGTGGACAGCGTCTTGCCGATCAGCGCGGTGTTGGGGTGGGCGTAGCGCTTCTGGTCGGTGTTGGCGATCACCACGTAGTCGGCGCCGGTCTCCTGCTGGACGCTCATGGCCAGCGGTTGCAGCACGCTCTCCGGGCTCGCCAGCTTGAACGCCTCGCGCACCTGCGGCAGCGCGGCCACCGACTGCGCGATCGCCAGCGCCCGCTGCTGGTAGAGCGAGTCGAGCTGATCTCTCGTGTGCTCGGCCCACACTGCCGCCGTGCCCCCGGCGGCGAGCAGCACGATCACCATCTGGAGCACGAAGAGCTGCGTCCCGAGGGACGCGTCACGCACTCGTCTCACCCTGCTCATGGAAACAAACGGAGGTCACGTCCCGGTCGCGACCGACAACCCCTTCGAGCACCGCCGGCAGGTCGCGACCAATACGACCACTACGACGGCAACCGCGCAAAGACTCGACGCCTCGCGCGCCGGAAATCACCATGCCAGTCCAACCTATGTGAGCACACCCCCTGGAGTGATCATGCGCTTGCGCGTATTCGCCGCACTCGCGGCACTCTCCCTCGGCGCGATGACCGGCTGCGGCGCCTCGGGAGGCACCTCGGCAGGCGCCTCCGCCTTGCGGATCATGGCTCCGGCCGCCCCGGGCGGCGGCTGGGACCAGACCTCCCGTACGGCGGAGCAGGCGTTCAAGAGCGCCGACCCGCAGCGCAAGGTCGAGGTGTTCAACGTGCCCGGCGCCGGCGGCACCATCGGCCTGGCGCAGCTGGCCGGGGAGAAGGGCAACGGCAACCTGCTGATGACCATGGGCCTGGTCATGGTGGGCGCCATCGAGCAGAACAAGTCCAAGGTCACGCTGGCCGAGACCACGCCCATCGCCAAGCTGACCGAGGAGTACGAGCTGGTCGTGGTGCCGGCCGCGTCCCCGTTCAAGTCGCTGGCCGATCTGGTGGCGGCCTGGAAGGCCGACCCGGCGAAGGTGTCCATCTCGGGCGGCTCGGCCGGCGGCACCGACCACATCGTGGCCGGCCTGATGGCCAAGGCCGCGGGCGTGGACCCCAAGCAGGTCAACTACATCGCCCACTCCGGCGGCGGCGAGGCGCTGAACGAGCTGCTCGGCAACAAGGTCAGCGCGGGCATCTCGGGCGTGGCCGAGTTCGCCGAGCACGTGAAGTCCGGCAAGCTGCGCGCCCTGGGCGTCACCTCGGGCGAGCGGGTGCCCGGCCTGGACTCGCCCACGCTGAAGGAGGGCGGCCTGGACGTGGAGCTGGCCAACTGGCGCGGCTTCGTCGCCCCCGCCGGGCTGTCCGAGGCCGACAAGAAGGCCCTGACCGACCTGGTCACCAAGATGCACGACGCGCAGCCGTGGAAGGACGCGGTGGCCAAGAACGGCTGGATCGACTCCTTCCAGACCGGGCAGCAGTTCACCGACTACCTGGCCTCCGAGCAGACCCGGGTGAAGGCGATCATCGCTGAGATGGGGCTCGTTTCCTGATGACCCGCTGGTGGCGGCCCGAACTCGGGCTGGCGATCGTCGTCCTGGTGCTGGGCGTGCTCGTCGTGGTGGGCACGCTCGACGTCTCCGCGGCGGCCTCCCAGCTCGGCATCGGGCCGAGGTTCTTCCCCATGCTGGTGGGCGGCGCCATGGTGCTCATCGGCCTGTTCTACGTCGCCGACGTCCTGCGCGGCGGGCACGGCGACCCCGAGGAGAGCGAGGACGTGGACACCGACGCGCCCACGGACTGGCGCGGCGTCGGACTGGTCAGCGGCATCTTCCTGGCCTTCGCGGCACTGCTGAACGTGCTCGGCTGGATCATCGGCGCGAGCCTGCTGTTCTTCGCCCTCTCGCTGGCGCTGGGCGCCGAGCACAAGTCCCGCGCGGCCGTGGTCGCGGTGGTCATGGGGGTGACGACGTACCTGCTGTTCGTCAAGGGGCTCGGCGTCACGCTGCCCGGCGGGCCGCTGGAGGGGGTGATCTGAGATGACCTCGTTCCAGCTGCTGCTCGACGGCTTCGCCGCCGCGCTCACCCCCGTCAACCTCATGTACGCGCTCATCGGCGTCACCCTCGGCACCCTCGTCGGCGTGCTGCCCGGCATCGGGCCCGCGATGACCGTGGCGCTGCTGCTGCCGATCACGTTCACGGTGCCGCCGGCCAGCGCGTTCATCATGTTCGCCGGCATCTACTACGGCGGAATGTACGGCGGCTCGACCACCTCCATCCTGCTCAACACCCCCGGCGAGTCCGCGTCCATGATCACGGCGCTGGAGGGCAACAAGATGGCCAGGCGGGGCCGGGCCGCCCAGGCGCTGGCCACGGCCGCGATCGGCTCGTTCGTGGCCGGCACCGTCGCCACGGCTCTGCTGGTCGTGGCGGCCCCCGCCGTGGTCGACTTCGCCATCTCCTTCGGCCCCGAGGACTACTTCGCGCTGGCCATCCTGGCCTTCACCGCCGTCTCCTCGGTCCTGTCCCGCTCGATCGTGCGCGGCCTGGCCTCGCTCGGCCTCGGCCTGGTGATCGGCCTGATCGGCATCGACCAGCAGACCGGCCAGGCCCGGCTCACGCTCGGCATCCCGCAACTGCTCGACGGCATCGACGTGGTGATCGTCGCCGTGGGCCTCTTCGCGCTCGGCGAAGCCCTCTACGTGGCCTCCCGGCTGCGGCACGCGCCTCCTGAGGTGGTGCCGGTCGGGCGGGCGTGGATGGGCCGTGCCGACTGGCGCCGCTCCTGGTTCCCGTGGCTGCGCGGCACCGCCCTGGGCTTCCCGTTCGGCGCCCTGCCGGGCGGCGGGGCGGAGATCCCCACGTTCCTGTCGTACGCGGCCGAGAAGCGCCTGGCGCGCGGCGTGGCCCGCGAGGAGTTCGGCAACGGGGCCATCGAGGGCGTCGCGGGTCCCGAGGCGGCCAACAACGCCTCGGCGGCCGGCACCCTCGTTCCGCTGCTCACCCTGGGCCTGCCCACGTCGGCGACGGCCGCGATCCTGCTGGCCGCCTTCCAGCAGTACGGCCTGCAGCCCGGCCCCCAGCTCTTCGACCACAACCCGGCGCTGGTCTGGGGCATGATCGCGTCGCTGTTCATCGGCAACACGATGCTGCTGGTGCTGAACCTGCCGCTGGCGCCGCTGTGGGCCAGGGTCCTGCGCGTGCCCCGGCCGTACCTGTACTCGGGGATCGTGCTCTTCGCCGCCCTCGGCGTCTACGCGCTGAACGGCACCATCGTGGACCTGTTCGTGCTGTACCTGCTCGGCCTGCTCGGCTACGCCATGCGCCGCTTCGGCCTGCCCGTCGCCCCCGCGGTGATCGGCATGATCCTGGGGCCGATGGCGGAGATCCAGCTGCGGCGGGCGCTGGCGATCGGGGCCGGGGACGTGAGCGTGCTCGTCCGCAGCCCGGTGGCCGTCGTCCTGCTGGTGCTGGCCGCCCTCGCCCTGCTCACGCCGCTGTTCAGGAAACTGGCGGGACGTCGGCGACAGACCGCGACCACGTCGGCCGGGGAGTGACGGACGCCTCCCCCGGCCGACGAACCGGCCCCGTCGCTCCACCCGGACCGACGGGGCCGCCCGCTGCCGTCCCGAAACGCCTGGCCCTTCACCCCAGAGCGTCCGTACCAGCACACCCGGGACACCCACGCGAGGGCAGGCCCCCCAGAAACGCGTTCTACTCCTGGACGCCGAGCTTCTCCAGGATCAGCTGCCGGGCACGGGCCGCGTCGGCCTTCCCCTTGCTGGCCCGCATCACGCCACCCACCAGCGCACCCGCGGCGGCGATCTTCCCGGAGCGCACCTTCTCGGCCGCGTCGGCGTTGTCGGCCAGCACCTGATCGATGATCGCCGACAGCTCGCCCTCGTCGTTCACGATCTTCAGGCCGCGGCTCTCGACCACCTCGTCCGGCGTGCCCTCGCCGGCCATCACGCCTTCGAGCACCTCGCGCGCCAGCTTGTCGTTGAGCGCGCCGGAGGCCACCAGCTCGGTCACCCTGGCGATCTGCTCGGGGGTGATGGGCAGGTCGGCCAGCGGCGTGCTGGTCTCGTTGGACCGCCGCGCCAGCTCACCCATCCACCACTTGCGCGCGTCGGCCGCCGGCGCGCCGACCGCGACCGTGGCCTCGACCAGCTCGATGGCGTCGGCGTTGTGCATCGCCTGCATGTCGAGGTCGGACAGGCCCCACTCGGCCTGCAGCCGCTTGCGCTTGACCGACGGCAGCTCGGGCAGCCCCGCCTTGAGCTCGGCCACCCAGCCGCGGTCGGGCGCGATCGGCACCAGGTCGGGCTCGGGGAAGTAGCGGTAGTCCTGCGCCTCCTCCTTGGACCGGCCGGAGGTGGTGCCGCCGGTGTCCTCGTGGAAGTGACGGGTCTCCTGCACGATCTTCCCGCCGGCGGCGAGCACGGCGGCCTGCCGCTCGATCTCGCTCCTGACGGCCCGCTCGACGCTGCGCAGCGAGTTGACGTTCTTGGTCTCCGTACGGGTGCCCCATTCGGACGAGCCGCGCGGCATCAGCGAGACGTTGACGTCACACCGCAGCGACCCCTCCTCCATCCGCACGTCGGAGACGCCCAGCGAACGCATGACCTCCCGCAGCTCGGTCACGTACGCCTTGGCCACCTCGGGCGCCAGCCGGTCGGTGCCGGGGATGGGCTTGGTCACGATCTCGACCAGCGGGATGCCGGCCCGGTTGTAGTCGACGATCGAGTAGTCGGCCCCGTGGATGCGGCCCGTCGCGCCACCCACGTGCGTGGACTTGCCGGTGTCCTCCTCCAGGTGCACCCGCTCGATCTCGATCCGCACGGTCTTGCCCTCGACCTCGACGTCGAGGTAACCGTCGAAGCAGAGCGGCTCGTCGTACTGCGAGATCTGGTAGTTCTTCGGCATGTCCGGATAGAAGTAGTTCTTCCGGGCGAAGCGGCACCACTCGGCGATGGAGCAGTTCAGCGCCAGGCCGATGCGGATCGTCGACTCGATCGCGGCGGCGTTGGCCACCGGCAGCGCCCCGGGGAACGCCAGGCAGGTCGGACAGACCTGCGTGTTGGGCGGGGCGCCGAAGGTCGTCTTGCAGCCGCAGAACATCTTCGACTTGGTGCCCAGCTCGACATGCGTCTCCAGGCCGAGCACCGGCTCGAACCGGTCGAGCGCTTCGTCGTACGGCATGAGCGTACCGGCAGTCATGGTGAGGTCCTCAGTTCAGATCGTTGCGTTCAAGCTATCGCTTCGGCGCTCAGAGAAAGCCCACGGTTCCTCAGCGCCTTGGAGGTGGCGGCCGCCGCATGGCCTGCGGATCCGGGACGTGGAAGTGCCAGGAAGCCACCTCATGCGGCCACACCTTCTGGCCCGACCCTTCCGGCGGCACCTCGAAAGACCAGTCCTCCGATTCGCGACGGGCCTCCATGACCGCGGCGGACGTCCTCACGTCGGCCCTCGACGCCTACCTCAGCCTCCACCCGGACGGCGAACCGCGACACCGGCGGGCGGCCCGACGGCTGGTGGAAGAGCTCCTGGGGCTTGCCCCGCCGCGCGTCGAGCAGCGGGTCCGCGCCACCTCGGATGTGCGGCAGGCCGGCGCCGATCGTCTCGCGGGCGAAGGTCGGGGCGTCCAGCAGGTTGGACTTTCCGCTCGCATTGGGCCCGACCAGGGCGTGGAACGGCGGCACGTCGAGGGTGAGGTCCAGGAAGGACTTGAAGCCGTCGATCTCGATGCGCGTGAGCATGCCGCCGTTCCCCCTCTCGTCCTACAGTTCCGGCGCCCTGGACAGCAGGCCGCCGCCCCAGTGGCTCTCCAGGGCCTGCTCCACGGCGGCGCCGACGCGGTAGCAGCGGTCGTCGCCGAGGACCGGGGCCATGATCTGCAGGCCCACCGGCAGGCCGTCCTCGTCGGCCAGGCCGCACGGGACCGACATGGCCGCGTTGCCCGACAGGTTGGACGGGATGGTGCACAGGTCGGCGAGGTACATGGCCATCGGGTCGTCGGCGCGCTCGCCGATCGGGAAGGCCGTGGTGGGCGTGGTCGGCGAGACCAGGACGTCTACCTGCTGGTAGGCGGCCTCGAACTCGCGCGAGATGACCGTGCGCACCTTCTGGGCCTGGCCGTAGTAGGCGTCGTAGTAGCCGCTGGACAGCGCGTACGTGCCGAGCATGATGCGCCGCTTGACCTCGGGCCCGAAGCCGGCGGCCCTGGTCAGCGCCATGACCTCCTCGGCGCTGCGGGTGCCGTCGTCGCCGACGCGCAGGCCGTACCGCATGGCGTCGAAGCGGGCCAGGTTGGACGAGCACTCCGAGGGCGCGATCAGGTAGTACGCCGGCAGCGCGGTCGTGAACGACGGGCAGGAGACCTCGACGACCTTGGCCCCGAGCGACTCCAGCAGGTGCACGGCCTCCTGGTAGCGGGCCAGCACTCCGGGCTGGAAGCCCTCTCCGGCGAACTCCTTGACGACGCCGATCCGCATGCCGGAGACGTCGGGGTTTCTGGCGGCCTCGACCACCGAGGGCACGGGGGCGTCGACCGAGGTGGAGTCCATCGGGTCGTAGCCGGAGAACGCCTCGTGCAGCAGCGCCGCGTCGAGCACGTTGCGGGCGAACGGGCCCGGCGTGTCGAGCGAGCTGGCGAAGGCGATCAGGCCGTAGCGGGAGGAGCCGCCGTAGGTCGGCTTCATGCCGACGATGCCGGTCACCGAGGCGGGCTGCCTGATGGAGCCGCCGGTGTCGGTGCCGGTGGAAAGCGGCGCCTCGTAGGCGGCCACGGCGGCGCTCGACCCGCCGGACGAGCCGCCGGGCACCCGGCTCAGGTCCCACGGGTTGTGGGTGACCTGGTAGGCGGAGTTCTCCGTGGAGGAGCCCATGGCGAACTCGTCGAGGTTGGTCTTGCCCAGGATGACCAGGCCGGCCTCGCGCAGGCGCGCGGTGACGGTCGCGTCGTAGGGGGGCCGCCAGCCTTCGAGGATCTTGGACGCGGCCGTGGTCGGCATGTCGCGCGTGGTGAAGATGTCCTTGTGCGCGATCGGCACCCCGGCCAGCGGGCCGAGCCGCTCGCCGGCCCTGAGCCTGGCGTCGACGGCGCGCGCCTGCTCGATCGTGGTCTCGCGGTCGACGTGCAGGAACGCCTTGACCTTGGGCTCGACCTCGGCCATCCGGTCGAGGTGCGCCTCGGCCACCTCGACGGCCGACACCTCGCCCGCGGCGATCAGCGAGCCCAGCTCGGCGGCGGTCTTACGGATCAGACTCATGCCTCCTCCCCGAGGATGCGCGGCACACGGAAGCGGTCGTCCTCGACGGCGGGGGCGCCGGAGAGCGCCTGGTCGGGGGTCAGGGACTGTCGCACCTCGTCGGCACGGAAGACATTGGTCAGCGGAAGCGCGTGCGACGAAGGCGGCACGTCGTCGGCGGCGACCTCGGACACCTTGGCGACCGACTCGATGATCTGGTCGAGTTGGGTGGCGTAGTGGTCGAGCTCGTCGTCGGTGAGCGCCAGCCTGGACAACCGGGCCAGGTGTGCGACCTCGTCGCGGGTTATGGCGGACATGAGTCGTTGAACCCGTTTCGTGGATGGAGTCTGTGGACACTGCCATCCTAGGGGGCTTGACGTATTGAGCCCGAACGGTTAACCCGACGGCAACACGCGACGTCGCGCGGGGCGGCGCGTCAGGCGGTCGCGCGAAGCAGCGGGGCAGGCGGTCGCGCCGGGGCGGCGGGTCAGGCGGGTCAGGCGGAGCTGCTGACCTCGGGCTGGTAGCCGTACTCCACCGAGGGGTCCGACTGCTCGCGCAGCCAGGCGGTGGCCTCGTCGGCCGGCAGGGGGCGGCAGAACAGCCAGCCCTGGCCGACGTCGCAGCCCATCTCGGCCAGCCGGATCGCCACCTCGTCCGACTCCACGCCCTCCGCGACGGACCTCAGTCCGAGCGAGCGGACGAGGTCGACGATGGAGCGGACGATCCGGTAGTCGTCCTCCGACTCGGCGATCCTGCGGACGAAGGAGGCGTCGATCTTGACCTCCGACACGGCCAGCCGCTGCAGGCGGATGAGCGAGGAGTAACCGGTGCCGAAGTCGTCGATGGCCAGCGGGACGCCGAGGGTGGCCAGCGCCTTGATGGTCTCCTGGGTGTAGGCCTGGTCGCCGGTCAGGATGCGCTCGGTGACCTCCAGCTGCACGGCGGCGGGCGGCAGCCCGTAGCGGGCCAGCCCGACCTCCAGCTGCTCGGGCAGGGCCGAGGCGAGCAGGTCGCGGGCGGAGATGTTCACCGAGATCTGCACCCGCAGCCCGCTGTGCCACCAGGCGGCGGCCTGCTCCAGGGCCTCCTCGATCACGTACGCGGTGAGCTGCCGCATCAGGTACGACTGCTCGGCCAGCGGCACGAAGTCCGACGGCCCGATCGGCCCGTGCACCGGATGCCGCCAGCGCACCAGCGCCTCGACCCCCTGGACGTCCCCGGAGCGCAGCCCGACCTTGGGCTGATAGTGCAGGCGCAGCTCCCCGTTGTCGATGGCGCGGCGCAGGTCGCCGAGGAGCGTGAGGCGTTCGGGGGAATTGCGGTCCTTGTCGGCCTGGTAGAGCTCGACGCCGGTGCGTCCCTCCTTGGCCAGGTACATGGCCACGTCGGCGCGCTGGAGCAGCAGCTCGAAGTCGGGCGCGTGGTCGGGGTAGAGGGCGATCCCGACGGAGCCGTCGAGGTCGAAGGTCATGCCCTCCAGGCGTACCGGCTCGGTCAGCGCCGCGCGCAGCCGGGCCGCCACCTCCCTGGCCGCGTGGGCGTCCCTGATCGAGGGCAGCAGCACGGCGAACTCGTCGCCGCCCAGCCGGGCCACGACGTCGCCTGGACGTACGGAGTGGGTCAGCCGGTGGGCGACCATCTGCAGCAGCCGGTCACCGACCGGATGCCCCATCGTGTCGTTGACCTCCTTGAACCGGTCGAGGTCGAGCAGGAACAGGCCGACCCGCTCGTCCTGGCGCACCTCGGCCAGCGCCTCCTCGGTGCTGACGATGAGCATCTTGCGGTTGGGCAGGCCGGTCAGCTCGTCGTGCAGGGCCTGGTGGTCGCGGCGCATGGACAGCGTGGCGGTGAAGTAGACGGCGGCCAGGGGGGCGACGAACAGGGGCACGAGGCCGGGCGAGTGGTTCATCACCACGACGACGAGGGGTGCGAGGCCCAGCAGCCCGGCGTACACGAGGCTCTGGGGGCCGGCGGTGGCGCGCAGCACGCGCGTGATCGAGCGCCGCTCGTGCAGCGCGACCGCGCCGGACACGAGGGCGGCCCTGGTGACGAAGTACGCCACTCCGGCCAGCCCGATCGGCAGCAGGTCGCCGCCGCCCGGCACCCACGGCCGGGCCGGGCTCGGCATGATCCCGAACGTCCCCAGCACCACGGCGGCCGCGGTCAGCGCGAGGGTGGACTGGGCGATGTTGAACATGACCCGATGCCACGACCTGCGGGTCACGACGCCGTTGATGGTCACCGCGACGGCCTGCATCAGCACCGCCACCGGCAGCCCGAAGTGCAGCAGCACGGCGAAGTTGAACATGGTCGACGGGTACGTGCCGCCCACGGTGGTCGCGGAGGACACCATCACGGGCCGCAGCTCGCCCAGGATCACCAGCACCGCGAGCACCCAGAACAGCGGCCCGCGGGCCAGCTCGGCCAGCCCGGCGGGGTCGAGCCTGAGCATGGCCACCAGCAGGGCGGTGAAGCCGATCACGGTGATGCCCGCGAGGAACCCCCACAGCGGCGTGCCGACGCGTGGTCCGGTGTCGCGAGTGTCGGTTGGGTCAGTCATCGGTAACAGAACCCCCATTAGGTCACTATGGGAGGGTACGACCTTCACCCCACTTCGCGAAACCAAGCGGGTACGTTCCGTAGTGTCTCTTATCCGACATATACCCAAAAAGCACCCTCAGTAGCAACCCGTGCACGCTATGACCCCGGAACCGCCGGAAGGGCCCGCCCACGTACGGACGAGCCCCTCCTGCGGAAGCGAGCATGCGGGCGGGAGCCAGGGCGCCAGCCTGACCGCGGAGCCAAGGCTCCCGCCTGGCCGCGAAAGCTAGGGCTCCGGTGTGACCGCCACGCCCGCCGCGGCCTCCGGCCCCTCGTTGAGCAGGACCTCGAACCCGGCCTCGTCGAGGATCGGCACCCCCAGGCTGACCGCCTTGTCGTACTTCGACCCCGCGTTCTCCCCCGCCACCAGGAACGACGTCTTCTTCGACACCGACCCGGACACCTTGCCGCCCCTGCTGGTGAGCGCGTCGGCGGCCGTGTCGCGCGTGTAGCCCTCCAGGGTGCCGGTCACCACGAACGTCATCCCCTCAAGGGTCTGCGGCCCCTTCTCGGGAGCGGGCTCGTCCTCCATGCGGACCCCGGCGGCCCGCCAGCGCTCGATGATCTCGCGGTGCCAGTCGACCTCGAACCACTCCTTGATCGTGGCCGCCACCCTGGGCCCGATGCCCTCGACCGCGGCCAGCTCCTCCTCGGAGGCGTTCATGACGGCGTCGATCGACCGCATGGCGTCGGCCAGGGCGCGCGCCGTGGGCGGGCCGACGTGCCGGATCGACAGCGCCACCAGGATCTGCGCGAGCGGCACCTGCTTGGCCCGCTCCAGCTCCTCCATCAGCCGCAGGGCGTTCTGGCTGGCCTCGCCGTTGAGGTTGGAGAAGAAGGTGACGACCTTCTCCTCACCGGTCTTCGGGTCGATCTTGGGCAGGCCGGTGTCCTGGTCGCGGACCACCGACCTGATCGGGATGAGCTGCTCCAGCGTCAGGTCGAACAGGTCGGCCTCGGTCCGCACCACCGGCTGCTGCGGCGGCAGCGGCTGGGTGAGCGCCGTGGCCGCGACGTAGCCGAGCCCGTCGATGTCGAGCGCCCGCCGCCCGGCCGCGAAGAAGATCCGCTCCCGGATCTGCGCCGGGCAGCCGCGCGCGTTGGGGCAGCGCAGGTCGGCGTCGCCCTCCTTCTCGTACGCCAGCTCCGTGCCGCACTCGGGACAGTGGGTGGGCATGACGAACTCCCGCTCGGACCCGTCGCGCAGCGCGGCGACCGGCCCGACGATCTCGGGGATGACGTCGCCCGCCTTGCGCAGCACCACCGTGTCGCCGATGAGCACGCCCTTCTTCACCACGATGGCCGCGTTGTGCAGCGTGGCCCGCTCGACGGTCGAGCCCGACACCACGACCGGCTCCATCACCCCGAACGGCGTGACCCGCCCCGTGCGCCCGACGCCCACCTGGATGTCGAGCAGCTTGGTGTTGACCTCCTCCGGCGGATACTTGTACGCGATGGCCCAGCGCGGCGCCCGCGAGGTCGAGCCCAGCTCCCGCTGCGTGCGGAAGTCGTCGACCTTCACCACGACCCCGTCGATCTCGTACGGCGGATCGTGCCGGTGCACCCGGTAGTGCTCGATGAACGCGTTGACCTCGTCGAGCCCCGCCACCACCTTGGTCAGGTCGCTGACCGGCAGCCCGAACTCACGCAGCCGCTCGTAGACCTCCGACTGCGCCCGCGGCTCGGCCGCGCCCTCCCAGACGCCGATGCCGTGCACCAGCATGCGCAGCGGCCGCTGCGCCGTGACGCGCGGGTCCTTCTGCCGCAGCGTGCCCGCCGCCGAGTTGCGCGGGTTGGCGAACGGCGGCTTGCCCTGCTCGACCAGCTGCTCGTTGAGCCGGGCGAAGTCCTCGACCGGGATGTAGACCTCGCCGCGCACCTCGACCAGGCTCGGGACGTCGTCGCCCGTGAGCCGGTGCGGGATGCCCTTGATCGTGCGCACGTTGGCGGTCACGTCGTCACCGGTGCGCCCGTCGCCGCGGGTCGCGCCGCGCTCCAGCCTGCCGTCCCGGTAGACCAGCGCGATCGCCAGCCCGTCGATCTTCAGCTCGCACAGGTACGGCCCTGGGTCGCCCTCGGCCAGCCGCTCGGCCCGCGTCATCCAGGCCGACATGTCGTCGGCGTTGAAGGCGTTGTCGAGGCTCTCCATCCGGTTGAGGTGCGCGACCTTGGCGAAATCGCCCGAGACCGGCGCGCCCACCTTCTGCGTGGGCGAGTCGGGCGTCTGGAGCGCCGGATGCGCCTCCTCCAGCGCCAGCAGCTCCTTGAACCAGCCGTCGAACTGGGCGTCGCTGACCGTGGGCTGGTCGAGCACGTAGTAGCGCCAGCGCGCGTCCTCGACCAGCTCGCTCAGCTCGGCGTGCCGCTTGAGCGCGGCCACCGGCACGCCCCCGACCTCCGCACCAGACTCGCTCACGCAGCTCTCCTCCCGTACGTCAACCTGTGCAAACGCTACCGCCGGGCACCGACAGGAGCACGCCTCAGCGGGCCCCATTCCGGCCACGCACGCTTCGGCCGGTGTCCGTCCCGGCCGTGCACCCCTCAACCGGTCTCCATCCCGGTCGCGGGGGTCTCCTCAGCCGGTCTCCATCCCGGCCGCGGGGTCGTCCCTGAGCACCTGGGCCGCCTTCCTGCACGCCGCCAGCGCCGCCCGCGCGTACGCCGGCGACGCCCCCGCCAGCCCGCACGCCGGCGTCAGCACGACCTGCTCGGCCAGCCGGTCGGGCGCGAACCCCAGCCGCCGCCACAACCCCACCGCGGGCCTGGCCACCACCCCGGCGTCCGCCAGCCGGGTGTCCCGGCCCGGCACGACCCCCAGCAGCAGCGTCATCCCGGCCTCGAACAGCTCCCCCAGGGCCTCCTCGTCCCTGCGCCGCAGCAGCGCGCCGTCCACCGACACTCCCCGCACGCCCGCCCTGCGCAGCAGGTCGAACGGCACCCCGGGCGCGCAGCAGTGCACCACCGGCTCGGGGAACAGCCGCAGCGACTCCTCCACCCGCCACTCCTCGACCGCCGCCAGCCGCCCGAACCCGGACGCGGTCGGCACGGTGCCCGCCAGCACCCCCGGCAGCCCCGGCTCGTCGAGCTGCAACACGATCTCCGTCACGCCGGGCAGCCGCCGCCGTACTTCGGCGCAGTGGTCGGCCACCCCCTGCGCCAGCGAGGCGGTCAGGTCGCGCACGGCGCCCGGGTCGGAGAGCATCTTGTCGCCGAACTTCAGCTCGATCGACCCCGCCAGCGTCCACGGCCCGCACACCTGCAGCTTGAGCGGCCCCGCGTAGTCGTGCGCGACCTCCTCCAGCCCGTCGAGGTCGCGCCGCAGATGATCGACGGCCCGATGGTGGTCGCGCCCCGGCCGGTCGCTCAGCCGCCATCCCGACGGCTGCACCTCGACCGGCAGATCGACCAGCAGACCCGCCGTGCGCCCCACCATGTCGGCCCCGACGCCCCTGGCCGGCAACTCGGGCAGATACGGGAGGCCCGGCACCTCGCCGAAGACGATTCTGGCCGCTTCGAGATGATCCTCACCCGGATGCGAGCCCAACCCGGTGGCTTCCCACGTAGACATGGGCACAAGCGTAGGCTCTGCGGAATGGAGCTCACGAAATTCGACCACGCATGCGTCCGCCTGGAGAAGAACGGCAAGGTCCTGGTCATCGACCCGGGCGCGTTCACGCACAGCCCCGTGCTCGACGGCGCCGACGCGGTGCTCATCACGCACGAGCACTTCGACCACGTGGACGCCGACAAGCTGAAGGCCGCCTCTGCCGACCTTGAGATCTACACGTGCGAGGCCGTCGCGGCCCAGCTGGGCGAGGTGCCGGGCAAGGTCCAGGTGGTACGGCACGGCGACGGCTTCGAGACGGCCGGTTTCCGGGTGAAGGCGTTCGGCGAGCGGCACGCCGAGAACCACCCCGACATGGCGGTGGTGCAGAACGTCGGTTTCCTGGTGGACGACGAGCTCTTCTACCCGGGTGACGCGCTGACCGTGCCGGACGTGGAGGTGCCGACGCTGCTGGTGCCGACCGGCGGGCCCTGGCTCAAGCTCATGGAGATGGTGGCCTACCTGCGGACGATCCGGCCGGCGCGGGCGTACTCGACCCACGACGCCCTCTACAGCGAGATCGGTCTGGGCCTCGTGGACAACTGGCTGCGGATCGAGTCGGAGAAGCAGGGCGCCGACATACGCCGGCTCGCCGTCGGCGAGTCGACGACCCTCGGCTGAGCCGACAGGCGACGACCCTCAGGCGGCGGAGACGATGGTGGCCGAGCCGATCACGGTGGCCCCGGAGTAGAGGACGGCGGCCTGGCCGGCGGCGACACCCGTGGCCGGCCGGTCGATCTCGATCCTGAGCCCGCCCTCGGTCTCCTCGAACCGGCACGGATAGACCTCACCGTGCGCCCGCAACTGCACCGTGAACTCGCCGGATCCGTCCGCCGGAACGGCGCCCCGGCCCGAGCCGGCCCCGTCCGAGCTGCCCGGGCCGTCGCCGACCGGGCCGTTCCAGAGGGGGCGGCCGCAGGTGATCGAGGTGACCTCAAGGGCCGAGCGCGGGCCGACCGTGACCGTGTTGGACACCGGCTCGATGGACAGCACGTAACGCGGCCTGCCGTCGGCGGCCGGCCGGTCGATGTGCAGGCCCTTGCGCTGGCCCACCGTGAACCCGTGGGCCCCCTGGTGGCTGCCCACGACGTCACCGCTCTGGTCGACGATGGGCCCCTCGGCCGCGCCGAGCCGCTTGGTCAGGAAGCCGCGTGTGTCACCGTCGGCGATGAAGCAGATGTCGTGACTGTCGGGCTTGTCGGCGACGGTCAGGCCACGCCTGGCGGCCTCTTCGCGCACCTCGGCCTTGGTCGAGTCGCCCAGCGGGAAGATCGCGTGGCCGAGCTGCTCGCGGGTGAGCACGCCGAGCACGTAGGACTGGTCCTTGCCCTGGTCGGGGCTCCTGGACAGCACGCCGTCGACCAGCCTGGCGTGGTGGCCGGTGGCGACCGCGTCGAAGCCCAGGGCCAGCGCCCGGTCGAGCACCGCGGCGAACTTGATCTTCTCGTTGCAGCGCAGGCACGGGTTGGGTGTACGGCCCGCGGCGTATTCGGCGACGAAGTCCTCGATCACGTCGCGCTGGAACCGTTCGGCCATGTCCCAGATGTAGAACGGGATGCCGATCACGTCGGCGGCGCGCCGGGCGTCGCGCGAGTCTTCGACCGTGCAGCAACCCCTGGCTCCCGTGCGGTGGGATTGGGGGTTGGCGGACAGGGCAAGGTGGACACCAGTGACGTCGTGACCGGCCTCGGCGATCCGAGCGGCGGCCACGGCTGAGTCGACGCCGCCCGACATGGCGGCAAGCACACGCAGTCCCATGACCGTTCCAGCGTACTGTCCGCCCGGGAGTGCGCGACCATCTCCCCGCTCCTGTCCCCGCTCCTGTCCCCGCTCATGTCCCCGGTCGCGTCCCCAGTCGTGTCCAGGGTCTGGAAGTATTCGAGCATGCGACTGTTCGGGCGCAAGGACGCGGAAGAAGAGGCGGGCGGGCCTGACGAGGCCATCGCCGGATTCTGGACGTGGTGGCAGGAGACCCGGCCGACCCTCGACTCGCTGGTGGCCGCCGGCCAGGCCGAGGGGCTGGAGGAGTGGCTGGCCCCCGCGGTCGCCGCGATCCATCCCGACCTGGTCTGGGAGGTGGCGCCGGGCCGGGCGGCCGCACACACCCTGGTGGTGACCGCGGCGGGCGACGCGGAGCTGCGTTCGCTCGCGCACCGCTGGGCCAGGGCGGCGCCGCCGGCGGACCTGCTGTGGGAGTTCCATCCGTCGCGGCAGGCCAATCCGCAGGCGATGGAGCTGACCCTCGACGTGGGCGGCTACGAGTTCGCGCTCGACAAGCTGATGCTGGGCCTGCGCGTGCCGCGCGACCAGGCCAGGGTCGACGTCTCCGCCTACCATCCGATCTTCGGCGAGCTCGACGACGACACCCGGCTCGAAGCCGCGCTGCTGGCCCTCGACTGGCTGCTCGGCGAGGACGACGTGGCGCGGTGGGTGGGCGAGATCACGGCGGCCACGTTCCAGCCGATCGACGCCGTGGCCGCCGCGCACCTGCCGGCCGTGGTCGCCGACGTCGCCTCGGGGTTCGCCGAGGAGGAGTGGCTGCTGATGGAGGGCCAGACCGGGGGCGGCGCGCCGCTGGTCGCCACCGTCCGCCATCCGTTGCGGCCGGTGGACCATCCGCTGTTCGACCAGCACATCATGATCACGCTCCCGTACGCGCACCGCGACGAGAACGGCCTGCCGGTCGGCGACTCGCTGACCGCGCTGCGCGACTTCGAGGAACGCCTGGCCGCCCGCCTGCTCAAACTGCGCGACGACGCCGTGCTCGCGGCGCACTTAAGCGCCGAGGGGCACCGGATCATCCACGTCTACGCCGATCCGACCGGTGAGGCGGCGACCCACGCCAAGGAGCTGATCGTGGGCTGGGAGGAGGGCGAGCCGCGGGTCGACGTGTCGGCCGACCCCGCCTGGACCGCGGTCGTCCCCTTCCTGACCTGACCCCCGACCTGACCCCGCTGTCGGGCCGAACCGCCGTCGGGCCGGACCGCCGTCGGGCCGGACCGCCGGCGTCAGCTGAGGCCGGCGCGGCGGGCGCGTTCGACGGCCGCGGGGAGCACGTCGATCAGCCGGTCGACGTCTTCGGGCGTCGAGGTGTGTCCCAGCGTGAAGCGCAGCGAGCCGCGCGCCGCGGCCGCCTCGGCCCCCATGGCCAGCAGCACGTGGGACGGCTGCGCCACACCGGCCGAGCAGGCCGAGCCGGTCGAGCACTCCACCCCCTTGGCGTCGAGCAGCATGAGCAGCGCGTCGCCCTCGCAGCCGGGGAAGGAGAAGTGGGCGTTGCCGGGCAGCCGGTCGTCGGGGTCGCCGTTGAGCACCACGTCGGGCACGGCCTCGCGGACGCGCTGGATGAGCTCGTCGCGCAGCGCCGACAGCCGCGTGTGCAGGGCCTCCTGCTCGCGTACGGCGGTGCCGACGGCGGCGGCCAGGCCCGCGATGGCCGGCGCGTCGAGGGTGCCGGAGCGCACGTCGCGCTCCTGCCCTCCGCCGTGCTGCACGGACACCGGCGTCAGCCCCCTGGCCAGCAGCAGCGCGCCGGCTCCCATGGGGCCGCCGACCTTGTGTCCGGTCAGCGTGAGCGCGTCGGCCCCCGAGCCGGAGAAGGACACGGGCAGCTGCCCGACCGCCTGCACCGCGTCGGTGTGGAACGGGATGCCGTGGTCGTGCGCGATGGCGGCCAGCACGTGGATCGGCTGGACGGTGCCGACCTCGTTGTTGGCCCACATGACGCTGATCATGGCCACGTCGTCGGGATCGCGCTCGATGGCGGCGCGCAGCGTCTCGGGGTGAACCCGGCCGAGCTCGTCGACCTCCAGCAGCTCCACCTCGGCGCCCTGGCTGTCCGCCAGCCACTGGGCCGGGTCGAGCGCCGCATGGTGCTCGACGGAGCTGATCAGCACCCGCCGGCGCGGCCTGCGCGCCCAGTAGAGGCCCTTGATCGCCAGGTTGTCGGCCTCGGTGCCGCCCGAGGTGAACACGACCTCGCTGGGCCGGGCGCCGAGCGAGTCGGCGATCGTCTCGCGCGCCTCCTCGACCACCCTGCGCACCTGACGGCCGGCGGCGTGCAGTGAGGAAGCATTTCCGACGCGTTTGAGTTGCTCCGTCATGGCCTCGATCGCTTCGGGCAGCATGGGGGTGGTCGCCGCATGATCAAGGTAGGCCGACGGTCTGGTCACGTGCTCAGAGTATCTCGTTTGCGACTGTACCGTCCGGACGGTACAGTTGAGGCATGCGAAGGGACGAGCTTTTGGACGCCGCGGAGGAGCTCCTCTGCGACCAGGGCTCGACCGCGCTCACCCTGGCCGCCGTGGCGGACCGGGCGGGCGTGAGCAAGGGCGGCCTGCTCTACCACTACGCCTCGAAAGAGGCCCTGATCAAAGGCATGGTCGAGCGGCTGATCGACGACTTCGACGAGCTGCTGGCCGCCCAGCCGGGCGAGAGCTACACCGAGCGCTACCTGGGCGCGACGCTGGCAGCCGTCAGATCCGGCCGCCTGCGACGCTGGGCGGTGGTGACCGGAGCCTCGGGCAACCTGTTCCTGCTCGCGCCGCTGCGCGAGGCGATGGCCCGCTGGCATCGCGAGGAGCTGAGCGAAGAGCCCGATCCGCTGGCGGCGCAGATCGTCCGGCTGGCGTGTGAGGGGCTGTGGGACGTGGCCAGCCACGATCCCGAGCTCAACACGGAAGAGGATCTGCAGGCGCTGGAACGCCGCCTGAGAGCGCTCATCGCCCCCGCCTGACGTCCCGCCCCGCCTGACGTCCCAGCTCCGCACGACGTCCCTGCACCGCCTGACATCCCAGCTCCGCGCCACGTCCCTGCGACGCCCGGCTTTCCCGCCCCGCGCCGACGGGGCTCTTCCTCATGAGACCGCGGCCTGACCATGGCCGCCGCGCCGCGCCTTCCGGTGCGGCGCCTTTCGTGCGGCGAGCCCTCAGGACGTGCGGCCGGGGTCCGGCGCGGTTCCTCCCCCATGAGCACCACGTGGCACGCCCGTGCCCGTGCGACCTTCACGAACACGACATCACTGATCACATAGCACAGAAGAGGTGTGGCCCTTATGACCCGCGAGCTGAGGAGCGCCCGTTACGGGGCGGTCCTCACCTTTGTCCTTGCCGGCCTGATGGTGGGCACGATGACCGTGCGCATCCCGGCCCTGACCGACAAACTCGGCCTGTCCGAGGCCACGGTCGGAACGATCCTGCTGGCATGGGGCCTGGGCGCTCTGGTGACGATGCAGTCCATGCGCCGCGTCATGGCGCGCGTGGGCAGCCGGGCGGTGCTGCGGGCAGGCGGTCCACTGACGGCGCTCGGCCTCCTCGGCGTGGCCCTCGCCCCCGACCTGCCCCTGCTCCTGGTGGCGGCGACGCTCTTCGGCATGGCCTTCGGCACCGTCGACGTCGCCATGAACGCCCAGGGCTCGGCGGTCGAGCAGGCGTACGGGCGGCCGCTGATGAACGGCATGCACGCCGGCTGGTGCGTCGGCGCGATCGGGGCCGGCGGGCTGGGCAGCCTGGCCATCGCCGCCGGGCTCCCGTTCACCGTGCACGTGGCGCTGATCGCGCTGGTCTCGCTGCCCGTCCTGGTGCTGGTCGGCCGTACGTACCTGCCCGAGTCCCCGGCGGCGGCGAGCGCCGCGGCCGGCGAGCGGCGGCGGCTGCCGGCGATCGTCTACCTGCTCGGCGCGATCATGTTCTTCGCCTTCATGGTCGAGGGCACGGTCGCGGACTGGAACGGCCTCTACATGCGTGACGAGCTCGGCGCCCCCGAGGCCGTGGCGGCGCTCGGCTACCCGGTCTTCGAGGCGGGCATGCTGATCGCCCGGCTCACGGGTGACCGGCTGCGGGTCAGGTTCGGGGTGCGCGGGATGCTGACCGTGTCCGGTGTGGCCACGGCCGGGTTCTTCGCGGTCGTGCTGCTGGCGCCGGCGGCGACGGTGGCGGTGTCCGCGATGTTCTTCGTGGGGCTCGGCGTGGCGACGATCTCGCCGCTGACGCTGTCGCTGGCCGGCACCGCCACCGGCACGCCCGGCCCGGCCATCGCGCAGGCCGGGGCCATGGGGTACGCGGGGCTGCTGCTCGGGCCCGTGGTGATCGGCTTCCTGTCGGACGCCACCTCGCTGCGTACGGCGCTCGGCATCGGCGTGGTCCTCGGCGTGCTCATCGCCCTGTCCGCCCGCCTCCTCCCCCGCCACGAGCCCGCCACCATCAGCCCGCTCCCCGTCAGGGAGCGCGTGGAGGCCGCGGCCTGAGAGTTCTCTGTGCGTCCGGCGCGGGCGGCGTCGTACGTCCCACGTGGCGACGCCCGCGCTCACAGAGAACTCACAGAACCGCTCAGAACGCCTCCAACCGGCCGCCTCACGCTGGATTCATGATTCAGCTGACAGCACTGACCAAACGCTACGGCGACAAGACCGCCGTGGACGACCTCACCCTCCTCGTACGCCCAGGCGTCGTCACCGGCTTCCTGGGCCCGAACGGCGCCGGCAAGAGCACCACGATGCGCATGATCCTCGGCCTCGACCTGCCCACCTCGGGCACGGCCACGATCAACGGCCGCGCCCACCACGAGCTGCCGCACCCGCTGCGCACGATCGGCTCGATGCTGGACGCGCGGGCCGCGCACCCGCGGCGCACCGCGTACAAGCACCTGCTCTACCAGGCACAGACGAACGCCATCCCGGCCACCCGCGTGGACGAGGTGCTCGACCTGGTCGGGCTGACGGAGGTGGCGGGCAAGCCGGCGGGCTCGTTCTCGATGGGGATGACCCAGCGGCTGGGCATCGCGGCCGCGCTGCTGGGGGATCCGCCGGTGCTGGTGCTGGACGAGCCGGTCAACGGGCTGGACCCCGAGGGCGTCCGGTGGATCCGCGCGCTCATGCGCGGCCTGGCCGCCGAGGGGCGTACGGTGCTGATCTCCAGCCACCTGATGAGCGAGATGGCGATGACCGCGGACCGGCTGGTGGTCATCGGCAAGGGGCGGCTGATCGCCGAGGGCGAGATCGGCGACTTCACCGCCGCGGGGTCTGCCGTGGCCGTCCGCACGCCCGAGTCCGGCGTCTTCGCCCGGCTGCTGGAGCTGGCGGGCGCCCACGTACGTCCTGGTCCCGATGACGAGCTGCTGGTCACCGGCATGGAGGCGGCCGACGTCGGGCGGCTGGCCGCGGCGGAGGGCGTGACGTTGTTCGAGCTGTCCGTGCGGCACGCGTCGCTGGAGGAGACGTTCATGGAGCTGACCAGGGACGCCGCCGAGTACGGAGCCGCCCGATGATCGCGACGGGGGTGCTCAAGGCGGAGTGGACCAAGTTCAGCAGCATCAGGGCGACCATGGTGCTGTCGCTGGCCGTCGTGGCGGCCTCGGGGTTCTTCGGGTGGACGTTCGCGAACATGGCGGCCCACGAGTACGCCACCGCCTCGGCGCAGGAGCGGCTGGACTTCCTGCCCCTTGACCAGGTGATGCGCGGGATGCTCCTCGTCCAGCTGCTGATCTCGGCGCTGGGCGTGCTGGTGGCGACCTCCGAGTACGGCTCCGGCACGTTGGGCCCCAGCCTGGCCGCGGTGGGCAGGCGGAGCAGGCTGGTGATCGCCAAGGCGGGGATGACGGCGCTGGTCGCGCTGCCGGTGAGCGTGGCGGGGATCGGGCTGATGTTCGTGACGAGCCAGGTCACGCTGGCCGCCCAGGGGGCACCGTACCTGATGCCAGGTGACCCGGACGCGCTGCTGGCACTGCTGCTCGGGCCGGTGGTGTTCACCCTGCTGGCACTGTTCGGGCTGGCGCTGGGCCTGCTGCTGCGCGGCACGGCGGCGGCTGTGAACGTCAGCAGCACGTTCCTCCTGATGCCCGTCCTGGCTCCCATATTTCCCGACTTCCTGAGCAGGCTCCTGACCACCTACTGGCCGAACGGCGCCGGCTTCAGGGCCGTCACCAGCAGGTCCGACCTGCCGCCCGTGCTTTCCTTCGGGCTGCTCGTCGGGTTCGTCGCCGTCATGCACATCGCGGCCTTCACCCGCTTCGCCCGGCGGGACGCCTGACTACCCTTGACGGCGGGAGGTGCCTGACATGGGCGAGCGGCTGCTGGTGGTCGACGACGAGCCCACGGTCAAGGAGCTGCTGTCGGCGACGTTACGCTTCGCGGGCTTCACCGTGAGCTCGGCCGACAACGGCGTCCAGGCCCTGGAGGTGGCGGGGCGCGAGCCGCCCGACCTGGTGCTGCTCGACGTGATGCTGCCCGATCTGGATGGGTTCGAGGTGCTGCGCCGCCTGCGTGCCCTGCCCAGGCCGGGCGGCCGGCCCGGGCCCGTGCCGGTGCTGTTCCTGACCGCCCGCGACGCGACGGCCGACAAGATCAACGGGCTCAGGCTGGGCGGCGACGACTACGTGACCAAGCCGTTCGACCTGGAGGAGCTGCTGGCCAGGATCCGGGCGATCCTGCGCCGCACCGGCGCGATCCCCGACGATCAGACGCTGGTGGTCGGGGACCTCGAAGTCGATCCCGACGGCCACCAGGTGAGCCGGGCGGGCCGCCCCGTACGCCTGTCGCCCACGGAGTTCCGCCTCCTGCTCCACCTGGTGCTGAACGCCGGCCGGGTGCTGCCGAAGTCGCAGATCCTGGAGCACGTGTGGCGGTACGACTTCGCCGGCGACACCAGCATCGTGGACACCTACGTCAGCTACCTGCGCCGCAAACTCGACACCGGCGGGCCGCGGCTGATCCACACGGTCCACGGCGTCGGCTACGTGCTGCGCAGGCCCAAGGAATGATCACCCGGCCGTCGCCGCTTTCGCGGCTGTCGCCGCGCCCCCGGCCGTCGTCGGGCCCCCGGCCGTCGTTGAGCTCCCGGCTGTCGTTGGGCTCGCGGCTGTCGCTGCGTTCGCGGCTGCTGGCCATCACGGTCACGCTGCTCGTCGCCGGTCTCGTGCTGATCAGCTCGGTCGTCGTACGCCAGCTCGAAACCCAGCTGATGCACCGCGTGGACCAGCAGCTCACCCCCATGGGCACGGCCCTGTCGGCGGTGCCGCCCGACCTCCTGACCGGCAAGCTGAAGCGGCCGGCCGGCGTGGCGCTGTCCACGGACGACCTCGACCTGTTCGGCACGGCGTACGCGGCGTACCTGTCGGCCGACGGCGCCGTGCTGCGCGAGCTGACCGGCCCAGGCCCCGCCCTGCCCCGCCTCGACCTCGCGGAGGTCACGGCCCGCGCCGGGCGGCCGTTCACGGTCGAGGAAGCCGGCGGGGAGACGTGGCGGGTGCTGGCGCTGCCCGCGCGGAGCCGGAGCGCGACGATCGGGCACGCGGCGGTCGTCGCGGCGGTGTCGCTGGAGGGCATGCGCTCGACCATCGACCGGATGCGCGTGGTCTGCCTCGTGGCCGGGTCGCTCCTGCTGGCGTTGCTGGCGCTGGTGGGCGGGCTGGCGATCAGGGCCGGTCTCGCGCCGCTGCGCCGCGTGGAGGAGACGGCGACGGCCATCGCGGACGGCGACCTCACCCGGCGCGTCCCCTCGCCCGCCGGGCCCGGCACGGAGATCGGGCGGCTGGCCCTGTCGATCAACAAGATGCTGGCCCAGATCGAGCAGGGGGTCGCGGCGCGGGTGGAGTCGGAGGCGCGCATGCGCCGGTTCGTCGCCGACGTGAGTCATGAGCTGCGCACGCCGCTGTTCGGGATCAAGGGCTTCTCCGAGTTGTACCGCATGGGCGGCACCGAGGCCGCGCCCGCGCTGGCCCGCATCGAGAGCGAGTCGGGGCGGCTGGCCGCGCTGGTGGACGATTTGCTGTTGCTCGCCGGTCTCGACGAGAGTGACGGGCCGGGGCTGGAGCTGACCCCGATGGACCTGCGTACGCTCGCCGCCGACGCCCGCCACGACTTCACCGCGCTCGACCCGTCCCGCCCCATCGCCTTCACCGGCCCCTCCGGCGGCCCCGCAGCGAGCGCTCCCGTGCTGGGCGACGAGGCCCGGCTGCGGCAGGTGGTCAGCAACCTCGTCGGGAACGCGATCACGCACACCCCGGCCGGCACCCCGGTCAGGATCGGCGTCGGGACGGACGGCGCCGAGGCGGTGCTGGTGATCGAGGACGAGGGTCCTGGACTGACGGCCGAGGAGGCGGAGCGGGTCTTCGACCGCTTCTACCGCGCCGACGGCTCCCGCGCCCGCGCCACCGGCGGGGCCGGCCTGGGTCTGGCCATCGTCCGCTCCATCGTCACGGCCCACGGCGGCCACGTGGACCTCCACTCATCCCCCGGCCAGGGCTCCTCCTTCCAGATCCGGCTCCCAGCCACACCCCCGTGACCCCGGCCTCAAAGCTTGATCACCTCGGCACCGGGCATGTCGTCATGGTCCGTGTCCTGCGTGACGACTAGAACGTTGCGCGCTATGGCCGTGGCGGAGCCGCGGGGATCCACCGAGGGCGGCGAGCGAACGAAGCGATCTGCCGGATGGAGGCGGACATGCGGCGATCGTAGTACTACGCGGCGTAACGCCGAGGGGCCTCGCGTATGCCGACGAGTAGCGGTGGTGCCGGGGTGTGGGAGGCTGGGGGCCGGACTGGCTGAGGTGGAGAACGGAGAGGTCGTCGTGGGGGGCGTGCTGCGGATCTCGCGGCCGAACGCGCGGTTCCAGCAGTGGCAGGCGCTGCTGCGGAACCAGAACAAGCGTCAGCGGGCGGGCGAGTTCCTGGTTCAGGGGGTGCGGCCGATCACGCTGGCGCTCGAGTACGGCTGGCCGGTGCGCGCGCTGATCTACGACGCCGAGCGGTCGCTGTCGCGCTGGGCGGCCGGAGTGCTGGAGCGGGCCGGTGGCGAGCAGGTGGCCATGGCGCCCGAGCTGCTGCGGGAGCTGAGCGGCAAGGACGAGGAGGTGCCGGAGCTGGTGGCGGTGGTCGCCCTGCCCGACGACGACCTGGCGCGGATCCCGATGGGGCCCTCGTTCCTGGGCATGGTGTTCGACCGGCCGACGGGTCCTGGCAACATCGGCTCTATGGTGCGCTCGCTGGACGCCTTCGGCGGGGCCGGGCTGATCGTCACCGGGCACGCCGCCGACCCCTACGACCCCAAGTCCGTCCGCGCCTCGACCGGCTCCCTGCTGGCGCTGCCGGTGGTGCGGACCCGCTCGCACCAGGAGGTGCTGGCCTGGGCGGCCGGCGTACGCGCCGACGGGCTGCCGCTGACCGTGGTGGGCACCGACGAGCACGGCACCGACGACATCTCCGCTCTCGACCTGACCGGCCCGACGCTGCTGGTGATCGGCAACGAGACCACCGGGCTGAGCGCGGGCTGGCGGCAGGGCTGCGACGTGATGGCGCGCATCCCGATCACGGGCGCGGCCAGCTCGCTCAACGCCGCCAACGCCGCCACCGTCGTCCTGTACGAGGCCGCCCGCCAGCGCGCCGCCGCGAAGTGAGTCATGCCCTACCGTCACGCCGTCGTACGCGCTAATTACGAGGACCTGGCCAGCGGCGGAGTGCTGCACTCGGCCCCGGGGTTCCCCGCCTTCCCGGTCCGGCTGGCCAGCGAGATGTTCCAGAGCGCCCTCGCCTTGCGCGGCGGCGGTCCCGCGCTGGTGTGGGACCCCTGCTGCGGCGGCGGCTACCTGCTGACCGTGGTCGCGTTGCTGCACCGCCGCCTGGTGAGTGGGGTGGTGGCCTCGGACTTCAACGCCGAGGCGGTGCACCTGGCCGAGCGGAACCTGGGGTTGCTGACCGCGACCGGGCTGGCGGCCAGGGCGGCGGAGCTGGACGAACGCGCCGCGCGCTACGACAAGCCGGCCTACGCGGCCGCGGCGCTGGCGGCCGGGCGGCTGGCCCAGGGGCTGTCGGCCGAGGGTGGCGATGTGCGGGGCGTCGCCCGCCGGGCCGACGTGTTCGATCCGGACGCGCTCCGCGACGCGCTCGGCGGCCTGCGCCCTGACGTGGTGCTCACCGACGTCCCGTACGGCGAGCAGACGTCCTGGCTGGGGCCCGGCGCGGAGGGCGGTCTCGGCAGCATGGTGCGTGCTTTGGGGCAGGTGCTCGACGAGGACGCGGTGATCGCGGTGGCGGTACGCGGCCGGAAGGTGCCCACGGACGGCGGCCCGCGCCCGCACGCCACCTACAAGATCGGCACCAGGACCGTCGCCCTGTTCCGACCCACCTCGTGACCTCGGGGCCCGGTGAGACGGCGTCGGCAGGCCCCAGGGAGCCGGTGGACGGCGTCGGCGGCGGGCCCCGAGAGCCCGGCACGCCCCTCCTCCGGCGTGATCGGCCGGCGGAGGGGCGGTGCGGATGCTACTTGCGCTTGTTGACTTCCTCGGTGAGCTGCGGCACGACCTGGTGCAGGTCGCCCACCACGCCGTAGTCGGCCAGCTCGAAGATCGGCGCCTCGGGGTCCTTGTTGATGGCGACGATCGTCTTCGCGGTCTGCATGCCGGCCCGGTGCTGGATGGCGCCGGAGATGCCGGCCGCGATGTAGAGCTGCGGCGAGACGGTCTTGCCCGTCTGTCCCACCTGGAACTGGTGCGGGTACCAGCCCGCGTCCGTGGCGGCGCGCGAGGCGCCCACGGCCGCGCCCAGGGCGTCGGCGAGGCCCTCGATGACCGAGAAGTTCTCGGCCGAGCCGACGCCGCGCCCGCCGGAGACCACGATCGCGGCCTCGGTGAGCTCGGGACGGGCGCCCTTCTCCTGCTTGACCCGCTCCACGACACGGGTGGCCTTGGCGGCGTCGGTCAGGGTGACCGAAACCTCCTCCTCCACGCCGGCGCCGGCGGCCGCCACGGGGGCGGTGGAGTTGGGGCGGACGGCCACGATCGGCGTGCCCTTGCGCACCCTGGAGTGCACGTTGACGCCGCCGCCGAAGATCGACTGGTCGGCCACGAAACCCTCGCCGAGGCCCACGGCGTCGGTGATGACGCCGGAGTCGGTCTTGATGGCCAGGCGGCCGGCGATCTCCTTGCCCTCGGCCGTGGCGGCCACCAGGACGGCGGCGGCCGACGCCGAGGTCACGAGCTGGGCGAGCAGCTCGGCCTTGGGGGCCACCACGTGGTCCACGAGGTCACCGGAGCCGGCGACGTAGATCTTCTCGGCGCCGTATTCGGCGAGCCTGGCCTTGGCCTCCGCCGTGATGCCGGGGCCGGCCCAGACGGCGGCGGGCGTGCCGAGGGTGCGGGCCAGGGTCAGCAGTTCGAGCGTGACCTTCTTGACCTCGCCTTCGACCTGCTCGACGAGAACGAGAATTTCCGACATTTCCGTAAGACCCCCGTTCTCAGATGAACTTCTTGGACGCCAGGAAGTCGGCGGCGTTGGCGCCGCCGTCACCCTCGTCCTTGACGATCGTGCCGGCCGCCCGCGGCGGGGCGGGAGCGAAGTCGACGACCTCGGACCAGGCGGCGGCCAGGCCCACCTGGCCGGGGTCGATGGAGGCGTCGCCGATGGCGAGCGTCTCGACCGGCTTCTTCTTGGCCGCCATGATGCCCTTGAACGACGGGTAGCGGGGCTCGTTGATCTTCTCGACCACGGACACGACGGCGGGCAGCGTGGCCTCGATCCGGTCGTAGCCGTAGTCGGCCAGCCGCTGCACCCTGATCGTGCTTCCCTCGACCTCGACCTTGTTGGCCAGCGTCAGCTGCGGCGTGCCGAGCCGCTCGGCCAGCATGGCCGGCAGCATCCCGGTGCGCGCGTCGGTGGACTCGGAACCCAGGACGACCAGGTCGAACCCGATCTTCTTGAGCACCTGGGCCATCGCGTAGGAGGTGGACAGCGCGTCGGAGCCGCGCAGAGCGTCGTCGCTGAGGTGGACGGCCTTGTCGGCGCCCATGGCCAGCGCCTTGCGGATGGTCTCGGTGGCCTTGCCGGGCCCCATGGTGAGGACGGTCACCTCACCGCCGTGGGCCTCCTTGAGCTTCAGTGCCTCTTCGACCGCGTACTCGTCAAGCTCGTTGACCACGCCGTCGGCGGCGTCACGGTCGAGCGTGTTGTCTTCGGACCGCAGCTTGCGCTCGGTCGCCGTGTCGGGGACCTGCTTCACGCAGACGACGATGTTCATGGCCGGTGGCCGACCTCCCGTAGTTCGCGTGCGCCGCCGCCTCGCTGCGGTGGCGCCGAATGCATCTGTCCAGACTGCCAGGTGCCCGGCGGGCTCCCGACAGAGGGTCTGCCGTGTTTCGGGTTATGTTACCCATGGGTAGCTTACGCGCAAACCAGTGGTACGTGCGCTGAGCGCGAAAGCCCTCCCCCACCATACCGAACTTTATTCGGTAGCCGCTCAGGCGGACACCAGGAACACGATCCCCACCACCAGGGCCGTGCCCGCGAACAGCGCCAGCGTGACCGGGCTGAACATCGCCGCCAGCCCGAAGCAGATCCCGGTCGCCCCCGCCACGCTGAGCGCGTCGGCCACCAGCCTGCTGCGCCGGTAGAGGCCGCGGGAGAACAGCGCCACCCCGGCGTCGGCCACCACACCCAGCGCGTACGCCGCCAGCAGGAACAGCGACACCTCCGGCAACGGCTCACGAGCGGCCGCCGCCAGCAGCGCCACGAACAGCCCCGACCCGATCAGCCAGCGCCTGCGCACCTTCTCCCGGTGCCTGGCCCTGGACTCCTCCACCGAACGGCGGTGCCGCTCCTGGCCCGGCCGCCACTCCCTGGTGCTCAGGTCGTCGCTCACGGAGCGGGCACGTACGGCGGGAGCGGCCTGATGGGAGACGAGCGGAACGTGGGCGACCGGCTCGACGCCGAGCCTGGCGCAGATCTGCGCGGCCGTCGGCCGCGCGGCCGGATCGGTGGACAGGCACTCGCGTAACAGCGGCTCCAGCCACGCCGGCGCGCCGTCCAGGTCTGGCGGGTGGTGCACCACCCGGTAGGCCACCGCGGAGGCGGGCCCCTGCCCGTACGGCTGCCGCCCGGTGGAGGCGTACGCCAGCGTCGCCCCGAACGAGAACACGTCGGCCTCCATGCCGGCCGCCCGCCCCTCCAGCACCTCGGGGGCGAGGTAGCCCGGCGTGCCCACCACGGCGCCCGAGGCCGTGACGGACAGCGAGTCGAGCGCGCTGGCGATGCCGAAGTCGATCACGACCGGCTCGCCCTCGGTCATCATCACGTTGGCCGGCTTGAGGTCGCGGTGCACCACGCCGGCCGCGTGCATGGCGAGCAGCGCGTCGGCCAGCCCGGCGGCCAGGCGCCGGAGATCGGGCACCGGGACGGGCACGGCGCTGAGCGGCCGGCCCTGCACGTAGCGGGTCACCAGGTAGGGCCGCTCGCCGGTCAGCGAGGCGTCGAGCACCTCCGCGACGTGCGGCCCGCCGACCATGCGCATGGTCTCCACCTCGCGCGCCAGCCGGGCCAGCGCCCCGCCGTCGGCCGCCACGTGGGGATGCAGCACCTTGACCGCGACCGTGCGTCCCTCGGGGTCGAGCGCCAGGTGCACCGCGCCGAACCCGCCGGCCCCGAGACGGGAGGCAAGCTCGTACGGCCCCAGGCGCTCGCTCATACCTTCATCTCTCCCCCAGGGAGACGGCGCGGACACTCAGGACCAGGGATTCAGGAACCCCAGCCCGAGGCCGTCGAGCAGGCTGCCGATCAGCCCGGTGATCAGCCCGATCGTGCTCTGCCTGGCCTCACCTGCCAGTTGGTCGATCACCTTCTCGGGCTCCTGCCACGGATACCAGTCCGTGGGCTGGCCCAGCGCGAACATGACCGCGAACAGCGCCGCGGTGCCCACCAGCACGACCGCGACCAGCGCCGCGCCCGGGCTGCGCAGCACGCCGGTGAGCGTGCGGGTGACCGCCTTGCGCGGCGCGCCGCCGCCCGGCAGCACGAACAGCCCGGCGGCGAAGGCGCCCGCGGCGTACGCGGCGGCCTCGTTGATGTCGAGCTGGCCGCCCCAGCGGAGCACCCCCCACACGCACACGCCGAACAGCAGCGCCAGCGGCGCGTGCACCAGCGTCACGAGCGCGGACTTGATCAGCGCCCACGGGGTGCCGACCAGCACGAGCAGCGGATCGGCGGCGCTGCTGCCGCGCACCTGCCGCCGCTTGACCATGTCGCCGAACAGGTATTCGCCGATGCGCAGCACGAGCGCGAGCGCGAGGGCCACCGCGCCCACCATGACCGGCATCAGCACGGTCAGCGCCACGAGCGTGACCAGCAGCAGCAGCCCGACGACCTGGCTGCCGAACAGATATCTCCTACGCTCGGACGGCGGGGTGTACTGGGGCGGCGGGGTGTAGGGCCGCACCTGCGCGGGCGGCGGCGCGCCCGGGTAGCCGGCCACCCGCTGGTCGCCGTACTGGCCGGACGGCCTGGCCGGCATCGGCGCGGGCACGTAGGGCGGCGGCCGCTCGTCGCGGCGCGGCTGCTCGCGGCGCGCGGGCCGCACCTCCTGGCGCGTGGGCGTCGGCGGCGGGGCCGGCTTGGTGTACTCGACCGGCGGCAGCAGGTCGGAGAAGTTGTCCATGGTCCGGGTGCGGTCGCCGAGCCGCTTGGTCCCCGTCGGCCCCTCGAAGGACGCCTCGTTGAAGGTGGTCACCGACGGGTCGAGCGCCCTGGCCATCCGCAGCAGCTCCTGGGCGCCCGGCCGGGCCGACGGATCGACCTGGAGGGCCCGGCTGAGCCAGCCGCGCAGCCACACGGGCGCCTTGTCGATCTGCGCCCGGCCTTCCATGATGTTGAAGCAGACCGCCTCGAACGTCCCCGTGCCGAACGGCGGCGCCCCGGTCGCGGCGAAGAACACCGTCGAGGCCAGCGCGTGCACGTCGGCGGCCTGGGTGATGTCGGAGTCGCGGATGATCTCGGGCGCGAGATAGCCCGGCGTGCCGACGAACATGCCGGTCTGCGTCAGCCGGGTCGCGTTGACCAGGTGGGCGATGCCGAAGTCGATGACCAGCGGCTCGCCGTCGACCAGCATGACGTTGGACGGCTTGAAGTCGCGGTGGATCACGTCGGCCGCGTGGATGGCCACCAGCGCCTGGCAGAGCCCCTGGGCGAGCCTGATGATCTGGCCCGCCTCCAGGGCGCCCTCGCTCAGGACGGTGTCCTCCAGCGTGCGGCCGGGCGCGAACCGGGTCACCACGTACGGCTGGCCGCCGACGAGCTCGGCGTCGATCACCTCGGCGACGTACGGGCTGCGCACCCGGCGCATGGTCTCGACCTCGCGGGTGAGCCGGTCGCGCGCCTTGAGGTCGGCGGCCACGTGGGGATGCAGGACCTTGATGGCGACCTCGCGGCCCTCACCGTCGAGACCCAGGTGGACGACCCCCATGCCACCTTCGCCGATCTTCCTGACCAGTCGGTACGGTCCGAGGCGTTCTGGTGCTTGGGTGCTCATCGCCACCTTCCCCCCGTCATCCTCCGGATTCCCCCCCTAGCTGATCCAGCTGTCTGGTCACTGGATCGACGTTCAGCGGAGTCCATACGGCCTCCCTCTTGTCCCCGAACGTTCCGATGGCGAGGATCAGCGAGAGCGCGGCCACCGCGGCCAGCGCTCCCGCCATCACCATCGCCGCTGTTCTCGAGGGTACGAGCGACGAGAGCGTTCTGCGCATCTGTTTGCCCGGTCCCTCGACTCCGGGACCCGCGCAGACCGTCCACAGCGCGACCGCGGCGCCCCAGGCGAGGGCGTTGTCGGGATTCATACCCGCCACGACCGTGAGTAGCAGCGTGACCGGCAGCCCGAGTATGAGCGCGTAGAGGACCAGGGCCGCCGTGATGCCGGCCGACTTGGCCAGCGCGGCCGGATAGGCGAACACCCTGATCACGTCGAGCGCCGCCGCGCCCGCCGCCCTGCGCGCCGTGAGCTGGGGCTGGGCCAGGTCGGCCGCGCGCAGCAGGACCGCGATCGGGATCGCCACGACGGACACGAGCACGGGCGCCCGCACCGCCGCCACGATCATCAGGATCAGCAGCATCGAACCGGCCACGCCGTAGGCCCTGGAACGCTGCAGCACCTTGCCCGGCGCGGCGCTCGGGAGATAGGGCTCCCGCTTGGTCGGGTCGAGGTGCGGATATTGCGGCTGGGCCGGGATGTAGGGCGGCGGCTGCACCGGGATCGGGTTGGGCCGGCCGTAGTCGTGGTGGTCGCCCCGGCCGGCGCCGGCGCCGCGCTGCGGCCCGGAACCCTGGCCGTGCTGCTGCGGGCCGGAACTCGGACCGTGCTGCGGCCCGGACCCAGGTCCGTGCTGCGGGCCCGAGCCGGGGCCGTGCTGCGGGCCCGAGCCGGGGCCGTGCCGGTATCCGGAGGGCGAGCCCGGCTGCGGGCCGTGCTGGGGGCCGGAGCCGGGGCCGTGCGGCGGGCCGTAGTCCGGCGCCTCGGGACGACCGGCTGGAGCCTGGTGCTGGGCCTGCTGGTTCTGCTGGTTCTGCTGGTTCTGCTGCGGAGGCTGGGTGAGCCTGCGGTAGTCGGCCGAGTCGGGGCGCACCCGCCTGGTGGGCACGTCGGCCTCGCCCTGCTGCGGGGCCGCCGGCCCGTTGCCGCCCGACAGCGACTGGGGCGTGTGCAGGCCGGCCTCGCGCTGGATCTGCCGCAGCTCCTCCGGCGACACCCGCCGCGTCGGGTAGGGGTCGGGCTGGTCGGGCAGCAGCGAGACGTACTGCTGCTCCTGCGGCGGCAGGGCCGGCTGCTCCTGGCTCTCGATCAGCCGCCTGGGCGTCACCGGCGGCGTGGAGATGTCGTAGGAGGGCTTGTCCGCCAGCGAAGGGGGCGGCGTGAAGGGGAGCGACGGCGCGGCGTCGGGGTGCGGCGTGGTCGAGATCTCGTCGGGCGAGGAGGCCGGCGGCGACTTCGGCAACATCCGGGCGGTCTGCTCGGCCAGCTCGGCCGCCTTGGGCCGCTTGTTCGGGTTGCGCTGGAAGGCCGCCTTCAGCAGCGGCCGCAGCTCCGCCGGGGCGCCGCTGATGTCGGCCTTGCCCGCGGTGATGTTGTAGAAGATCATCTCCAGCGTGCCCTTGCCGAACGGCGGTTGCCCGGTGCCGGCGTACAGCAGGGTGCCCGCCCAGGCGTGCACGTCGACCTCGGGCCCCGCCTCCTGGCCCTCGATGATCTCGGGCGCGAGGTAGCCGGGCGTGCCGATGAACATGCCGGTCTGCGTCAGCCGGGTCGCGTCGACGGCCTGCGCGATGCCGAAGTCGATCAGGACGGGCTCGCCGTCGAGGATGAGCACGTTGCCCGGCTTGAGATCGCGGTGGATCACGCCCACCGAGTGCACGGCGGACAGCGCGGCGGCCACCCCGTGCGCGACCCTGACCAGCGCGGGCAGGTCGAGCGGGCCGTCGTCCTTGACGATCTCGTCGAGCGGACGGCCCGGAACGTAACGCGTGACGATGTAAGGACGATGACCGGTCACATCGGCGTCGAGCACCTCGGCGATGAACTTGCTGCGCACCCTGCGCATGGTCTCGACCTCACGCGAAAGCCGCCGCCTGGCGACCTCGTCGCCCGCGACCTCTCCGCGCAGGACCTTGACCGCCACCTGCCGCCCCTGGGGGTCGACAGCGAGGTGGACAACACCCATTCCGCCTTCACCGAGCCGCCTGAGCAGCCGGTAAGGGCCTAGTCGGTCATCGTTCATGGCATGAAGCACCATACCGGCTTAATCCCCGCCCACGAGATGAACCATGAGGCCACATTCCCACTCGTACAACGTCCAGAGCGGGCCCATCGGTTTCCCATCCAACGGTCTCGAATCGGCTTCAGTTTTCCCTCAGCCGGCCAAGGAGAGCACCTCTGCTCTCTTGAGACCGGCCAGCGCGGCGCCTGATACCGCGAGTTTCGATCTGCGCACGCCGCTGCCGATGACCACCCTGGCGTGCCGCGCTACGTGCGCGTCCACCAGGATCGGCCACTCCTCGGGCAGGCCGAGGGGCGTGATGCCGCCGTATTCCATGCCGGTGAGCCGGACGGCGTCGTCCATCGGCGCGAAGCTCGCCTTGCGGGCGTCGAGGTGTCTGCGCACGACGCCGTTCACGTCCACCCGCATGGTGGCCAGCACCATGCAGGCGGCGTAACGCGTCTCGCCGCCGCGCTTGGCCGCCACCACGACGCAGTTGGCCGACTCGTCGAGAGTCACGCCGTAGCGCTCGCAGAACGCGGCCGTGTCGGCCAGGCCGGGATCGATCTCGGCGACCTCGACCTGCCCGATCTCCGGCTCGATTTCGGACAGGGCCGTGGCCACCGGATCGGCCAGCAGGTCGATCCGTTCGGTCGCGGGCACCCAGTGCAACGTCATCCCAGCTCCTCGATCGCTTCTCCCCCGAGCCTATTGTGGCCCTGGGGATCAGCGGGCGACGTCACGGAGACTGCAGCACTCGCTGGTGCAACTGCGTGACGGCGCCACGGGCGGACTCCATGGCCCCCGCCTGCCAGGCGATCAGATGGGTGAGCCAGTCGCCCGCGAAGTAGACCCTTCCGGCTGGGCGTTGCAGAAGAGTGAAGGACGAATCAAAGGCCGGCCAGCGCACCCAGCCTCCCTGGATGTGCTCCTGCCGTTCCCAGGCGATGGAGGCGCTGGCCAGGACGTCCTGGCGGTACTTCTCGCCGTGGATCTTCTTGCCCTGGGTGAGCGCCCTGCGCCTGCGGTCCTCGGGGGTGAGCGCCGCGTACAGCTCGGCGTCGGCGTCGGTGTTGTAGTAGCCGACGAGCAGGCCGCGCTCGGAGTGGTAGCCGTGCGACGGGTACCAGATGTGGGTGATGTCCAGGTCCGTCTCGGTGACGCCGCCGTAGATGCGGTCCTCCTGCTCCCACCAGCGCCGGCCGTACTCCAGGCCGATCTTGCCCGCCGCCGCCGGGACCGGCTTGCTCAGCGCGGCGGTGACCCTGGCGCCCAGGTTGTGCGGGATCTTGGCGAGGAGGTGGGGCGGGAGGGTGGCGACGCAGTAGTCGGCCTTGACCGCGCCGCCGCTGTGCACGACCTCCACGCCGTCCGCCAGGCTGGTGATCTTGGTGACCTTGGCGCCGGTCGTGATCCGGTCCTGACCGACGGCCTCGACGAGTTTGGTCACGATGGCGTCCATGCCGCCGACCGGCTGGAACATGGGGGTGGCCTGCTCGTAGCCGAAGTCGCTGGTGATGGCGCGGCCGGTGCCGGCGGCGAGGATCTGGTGCAGGCTGCCGGGGGCGGCGACGGGCGTGCCGGCGTCGAGCGCGGGGAACTTCGCGAAGCCGCGGCGGTCGGAGCCCTCGTACTCCAGTTTCGGGCCGAGGTCGCCGAAGCGCCGCAGGAAGTCCAGCAGGGTCTCCTGGTCGTTCTTGCTGACGACCCGGTCGAGGGCGCCGAGGTCGGTGGCCTTGGCGAGGAGTTCGGCGACGTATCCGTACATGTCGGCGCGGGCCGTGCGGGCCCGCACGGTGCTGCCGTTGGTGTGCACGTACGCGGCGGCGTTGTTGTTGACGAAGGTCTCGATGGGGACGCCGAGCTCGCGGCAGTAGTCGAGGGTGACCATCCAGGGGGCGATGCGGCCGGGCCCCGCGTTGAAGTAGACGCCCTCGCCGAACTTCACGTCCTGGGCGGGACCGTTCAGCTCGGTCAGGCGGTCGCCGCCGCGCAGCGTCAGGTTCCTGCCGCCCGCCTTCTGCCTGGCCTCCAGCAGCGTGCAGTCGTAGCCGGCCTTGCCCAGCTCGTACGCGGCCGTCAGCCCCGCCACCCCCGCGCCGATGATCACCACCTTGGCCGAGCCCTTGCCGCGCAGGGTGAAGTCGCCCGTCCTCGGGGCGGTGAAGTCCTTGTCCTGCTCGGAGGGGGCCAGACCGAGCGCGCCCATGGCCGCGTACATGGCGCCCGCGCCGCCCGCCGCCCCGATGCCGATCAGCAGCCCGCGCCGGGTCAGCGCCCCGCCGCCGCCGCTCTCAGCCATAGGGGCCGCTGCCGCAGGCGATCTGACCACCGATCGTGGCGAAGATCCCGAACAGGGCCATGATCTGGGTGAAGTCGTCGGTGGTGAACTCCGTGTGCCGCGAGCCCACCGTCTTAACGCCGGGGACCAGCGCCACCGCGGCGGCGATCGCGGTGGAGTTCCACTCCACCCCCAGCGTGTACGGCGCCGCCGGCTGGTACGGCGTGAAGTCGCTCAACCGGCCGAGCGCACGCGAGGCCGCCTCACGAATGCGCGCCTGGGCCACGACCGGCGGCAGCAGCTCGGCCGAGAACTTGTCGATGCCCCTCTTGACCGCCACCGTCTCGACGTCGCCGAGCAGCTCGCGGGCCTCTTCCCCCACCGCCTCGTCGCCGGTCACCAGCACCACGGGCACCCCGTGGAAGCCGGCGCAGGCCGCGACGAGCCGGGTCTCGCCGCACAGCTCGCCGTTGAGGTAGACGTTCTGGATCTCCTTGCCCATCCAGGTGTGGTTGAGCACGCCGTCGGGCACGCCCGCGCGGGCGTGGTAGCCCACGAAGCAGGCCGCGCCGAACGTCCCGTCCAGGCCCTGGGCCATCCGCTGCGCCTTGCCCGGCCCCCTGATGAGGCTCGACCGGGGGTCGAGCAGGTCGATCCTGAGGTTCTTGGTGGAGCCGTGGGCGTCGTTGACCAGCACCTCGTCCGCGCCCGCCGCGAACGCGCCCTCGATCGCCGCGTTGGCGTCGGCGGTCATCAGCTCGCAGCCGCGCTCGTACCCGCGCTTGCCCGCGTGCATCTCCTCGGGGTCGGTCAGACCCGTCACGCCCTCCATGTCGACCGACAGATAAACCTTCACGACGCCGTTCCACTCCTCGTCCAGCCGCTGATCACGCGCCCCACGTCTCCACCCTGCGCACCTCGGGCCCGCTCATCAGCCCGACGTTCGCCTCGACGAACGCCGCCGCCGTGGCCCGCCACGGCTCGGGGATCTCGGCGAGCGCGGGCGGGTAGCAGTGCTCCAGCCAGCTCGTCGCCTCCTCCGAGACGTCGAAGTAGTCGAGGGCCGGGCCGAACAGGGTGTTCTCGATGCCGGGGACGCGGGAGAGCCCGTACTGGATCATCTCCTGGCCGCCGTAGGGCGGCTTCTTGAGATATTTCCGGGCGGCGGGGTGATCGGGCTTGATCGGCGTGTCCAGCGGGCGGCGCTCGACGGCGGCCTGGATGAGCTCCTTGTACAGGCACTTGCCGCAGACGCGGCACGGGCCGTCGGTGCCGCGCAGGCACCAGCGGACCTGGGGCCGCAGGCCGGAGCCGAGCGCGAGGCGCATGGTGACCGCCTCGCTCACGCCGCCGACGGGCAGCACGATGTGCACGCCCGCGGCCGCGAACAGGCGGCCCCACCTGCCGTGGGGCGACCACATGGGGTTGTCGGGGGTGTAGCGCCACAGGTAGCGTCCACCGCCCAGCCAGCGCGAGCCCATCTCGTAGCCGAAGCCCAGGCCGCCGAGGTCGAGCCGGTCGGCCAGCAGCAGCGCGCCGGCGGCCACGGCGTGGTGCTCGGGGTAGCCGGGGCGGGGCTCGGCCAGCGTGTACTCCAGGTCGGAGGTGACCGTGCTCAGCTCCCTGCCGGTCTGTTCGGCCAGCTTGGCCAGCACGTCGGAGCGGTAGTGGGGCCAGCGGTTCGGCACGCGGGGGTGGGTGACCCGGCGGAAGTGGATGAACGGGGCGTCCGGGTACATCGTGGCCGCCGCCACGGAGTCGGCGCCGCCGCTGTACGAGATCGCCAGCCGGCTCCCCGGGCGACGCGGCTCCGCCCCCACCGGGCCCGCCTCGACGCCCCAGCCCTCGTACAGGACCTGGGCCAGCTCCGCCGAGACGGCGCGGTCGAACGTGATGCGCCTGCGCGTCCACGGGGCCACGATCGTCCAGGCAGCCACGGCGAACAGGTCCGGATGGGCGTCGTCCGGGACCCCGCCGACGGTGCACGAGTTGATGGCCAGCTTGATCGGGTAGTCGTCGGAGGCGGTGCCGGTGATCTCGTCGTCAGGGTCGAGGCGGAAGCTCAGCGAGCCGCCGCCGCTCCACGTCACGCGCACGGCTGCTCCTCCGCGCGACCCTGCTCTCCACGACTCCGCTCCGCGGCGACCTTCGCCACGACGCTCACGTCCACGGCGCTGTCATCCACGATGCTCTGACCCACAGTGCTCGGATCCACGGTGCTCTGATCCATGGGGGCCTGAACCACGGCGCTCTGGTCCACGGCCGCCTGGACCGCCGCCGTCTGCTTCTCCTGGGCCTCGGCCTGGGCGGCGCGCAGCTCGTCGATGGCCTGCCAGACCAGGATCTCGTTCTGCAGCACCCCGTCCAGGGCCTTCGCCGTCTCCTGGGCGAGCCGGCGGGCGTCGTCGATCTTCGCCTTGTCGGCGGCCGACTGCTGCGGCGGGGGTGGTGGCGCCGCCGGGCGGGCCTGGCGCAGCCGTTCCACCTCGCTCTGCAGGGTGACCATCTCCCGCCGCAGGGTCTGAACCTCCCAGAGCGCGTCCCTGATGTCCTGGCGGTGATCAGAGATCGAGATGTAGCGGGAATCGAACCACGTGCGCACGGCCTTTCTGAGCCGGGCAGGGACGAGGACGCGCATCATGAAACGCCACCATAGTGGCAAACCAACATCGGAAAGACGACCCTTACCGAATGTGTTGACTTCGCGTCGCGCCGACCTGCCGCGCTCGGCTCCGTGACCTCAGCAGACCGGTGAACCCGGCCCTGCGCCTGATTTCCGCGGACCGGTGAACCCGGCCTCTAGCGACCGGTGAACTTGGCCTTGGACTTGTCCATGAACGCCCTCATGCCGAGCTTGGCGTCCTCGGTGGCGAACAGCCCCGAGAACTGCAGCCGCTCGATCTCCAGGCCGGTGTCGAGGTCGGTCTCCAGCCCCTGGTCCACGGCCTGCTTGGCGGCGCGCAGGGCGACCGAGGGGCCGCCCACGAAGGTCGCGGCCCACTCCAGGGCCGCGGTGTAGACCTGCTCGTCCGGCACCACCCGGTCGACCAGGCCCATCGCCAGCGCCTCGGCGGCGGGGACGTGCCGGCCGGTGAAGATCAGGTCCTTCGCCCTGGCCGGGCCGATCAGGCGCGGCAGGCGCTGCGAGCCGCCCGCGCCGGGGATGAGGCCGAGCAGGATCTCCGGCTGCCCCAGCTTGGCCGACTCCCCCGCGACCCGGAAGTCGGCGCACAGGGCCAGCTCGCAGCCGCCGCCCAGGGCGTAGCCGGTGACGGCGGCGATGACCGGCTTGCCGATGCGGGCGACCGCGGTGAAGCAGCCCTGGAGGGTGGCGGAGTGGGCGGACATGTCGGCGTAGGACATGTCGGCCATCTCCTTGATGTCCACGCCGGCGGCGAACACCCGCTCCCCGCCGTACAGGATCACCGCCTGCACCAGCGGGTCGGCGTCGACGATGCCGGCCGCCTCCTCGATCTCCCTCTGGGCCTGGCCGCTGAGGGCGTTCATCTTCGGACGGTCAAGACGGATCGTGGCGATCTGGTCGGCCACCTCGACGCTCACAAACTCACCCATGAGCCAGAACCTAACAGCCGCCGTCCCGCCCGGGTCAGTGCGCCGCGGCCGACTTGACCTCGTCCGCGCGCGAGCAGGGCGTCCCGTACGGCTTCCTCGCTCTTCCCCATGCCCGTCCGCCACCCGGGACCCGTCCGGGCATGTCGGCCCCGGAGTTTGGGGTGGGGCCCATGGGTTAGGCGGAGGGTTCACGAGGACAAAGGAGCAGGTCGTGCTGGTATTGACTGACAACGCGGTCGTCGCCATCCGGGATCTCATGGACGGCGAGGACGTGCCCGCCGACGCCGGGCTGCGCATCTCCGCCAAGGCCGACGAGGCCGGGACGCTGGAGGTGTCCCTGGCGACCACACCGCAGGCCGGGGACCAGGTGGTGGAGAAGGAGGACGTGCGGGTGTTCGTCGCACAGGACGCGGCGCCCATCCTCGACGACAAGTCGCTGGACGCGGATCCGGGCACGCCGGGTCAGCCGATGTTCCGTCTCGACCGGCAAGCCGGCGGCCAGAACGGCCGCAGCGCCCAGAACGGCCAGAGCGTTTAACGGCCGGAGCGTTGACGGCCGCCGGCCGTGCGTGTCTTCCGGGCCGGGGTTCCGCCGGCCCGGAAGATCATGCTCAGGCATGCGGTACGGGGGCGGGGCGGGCGCGTAGCGGAGGAGAATCCTCCGGTTCGCTGCGGTTAGGCTGCTGAGGAAGCGACACCGAACGAAAGGCGGCTGACCGCATGGGCGCGCCGGGTCGACTGAGAGCGGACGCCGAGCAGAACCGGGACCTCGTCGCCGACGGCCTCGACCGTATGATCGCGCTGGCCGAGCAGGCGGGCGAAGAGGAGACGTGGGCGTGGGACGCGCTCAGCCGCTTCGTCGACGGCTGCGCCGACCTGCGGCTCGACCCGCTGCTCACGGTCGCGGACACGCCGGCCCAGGAGATGGGCGGGCGACGCCAGGAGAGCGTACGGCCCGAGGGAAGCGCGCCGCCCAAGGAGAGCACCACGCCCAAGGGGAGCGCGACGCCCGAGGTGGACCTGAGGCCCGAGGCAGGTGTGACTCGCGAGGCGGGTGTGACGCCCGAGACAGGTGTGACGCCCGAGCTCGCCGCGGGCCGAGCCCGGCTGCTGGAGGCGCTCGGCCGGATCGTCGGCGCCGCTCACGCCGAGGGCGCCCTGCGGCTCGACGTGGGCGCCGGAGACGTGCTGGGGGTGGTGGGTCTGCTCATCAGAGGACTGCCGACCCTGCCGGCCGAGCTGGACGAAGAGCTCCGGGGCCGCGCGGTCCGGCTCGTCCTGGCCGGCATGCGCGTCCACCCCGCCCCCGCCCCACCCGGCCGGCCACTGAGCGGCGACGAACTGTTCCAGCACCTCCCCTGAAGCCCAGCCGCACGACCCGGCCGCACAACCACCGGGCCACCGCACAACCCGGCCACACGACCCCGCACAGCCCGGCCGCACAGCCCGCCGCCCGATCCCTGGACCATCGCACGACTCGGCCGTTGTCGCACGGGGTCGCCGCGCGGCCGGGGCCCCGGTGACGGTCTGTCCTCGGGCGGACCGGTGGCGGGCCGTCCCCTGAGTCGGTCTCAGGTGGTGGGGCGGAGGGCCGCGAGACCGTCGGGGAGGCCGTGGCGTACCGCCTGGACGATCTGGTCATGCAGGTCCTGGCCGGGACCTGAGGCCGGGCGCAGGGGGCTGCCGTCGATCTGGTACCACTCGTCGGCGTCCAGGTACTGGACGCGTACCGTCACCCGATCGCCGGACACCTCCGTGCGCACGGTCACCTCGCCGGTGATGACGCCGGCCTCCTCCGTCATCACCCCGCCGGGACCGGCGACGACGCTGCTCTCGAAGCTTCGCGCGGCCTCCATTCAGGCCTCACCGCCCGAGCGGCAGGTGCCCACCATCTCGGTCAGCGCGTCCCGTTCGGCGTCGGTGATCGTGAGGTCGTAGCGGGACTTCACGTCGATCCAGGCCCGGCTGTAGACGCACCAGTACGACCGCTGCGGCGGCCGCCACTGGTCGGGTGACTGGTCGCCTTTCGACCGATTCGAGGCCGCCGAGACCGCGATGAGCTGCGGCCCTTCGAGGTCGTTGGCGAACTGCTTGCGCCGGGCGTCGGTCCAGCTCTTCGCGCCGGAGCGCCAGGCCTGGGCGAGCGGCACCATGTGGTCGATGTCGAGGTCGGAGGCGTCGGTGAGGTCCTTGCCGTCGTACTCGCTGTGCCAGGAGCCCGAGACGACGCGGCAGCTCTCGTCCTGCTTGACGTCGGCGCCGTCGCGGGCGAGCACGACCTCGCGGGTGTCGCAGGATTTCCCGTGCTGAGCCCAGTGCGGGAAGCGGGCGCGGCTGTAGCCGGACATCGAGCCGGGTTCCGCGACGTCGAGCCGGGCGAGCTGCGCGTACGCGGCAGCGGCGGACAGAGGCGGCGGCAGTTCGGCCGGACGGGCGGCGTACCCGGCCGCCGCGGACGAGAGCGCCGGCGGCGAGGCGGCGACGGTCGCGCCGGCCGCCGGAACCAGGGTCAGGAAGGTGACGGCTGCCGCGTACGTGGGCCATGATCGCAAAGAGAACATGGCCCACGACTACGGGCACAATCCCCCTAAGTGGTCAGAAGGCGCGCCTCCTTGTCACTTACGGTGACGTCCATGGAGCTCCCCATACCGGGAGCTCCAGCTAGGCGGTGCCGGAGAGGCGCTCCACGCCGCGCAGCAGCGCCGAGTGGTCGAGCCCGCCGTCGCCGCTCGCGTTCGCGGAGGCCACGAGCTGGGCCACGAGCGCCCCGAGCGGCAGCACCACGCCGGCCTCGCGGGCCGCCGAGGTGACGATGCCCATGTCCTTGTGGTGCAGCGCGATGCGGAAGCCGGGCTCGAAGGAGTGCCCGGCCATGTTGGCCCGCTTCTGCGTCAGGACGGCGGAGCCGGCCAGGCCGCCGCCGAGCACGTCCATCGCCGCCTCCAGGTCCACCCCGTACGCCCGCAGGAACACCACCGCCTCGGCCAGCGCCTCGATGTTGGCCGCCACGATGAGCTGGTTGGCGGCCTTGACCGTCTGGCCCGAGCCGCTCGGCCCGACGTGGACGACGGTCTTGCCGACCGCCTCGAAGATCGGCCGCGCGGCCTCGAAGTCGCCGGCCGCGCCGCCGACCATGATCGACAGGGCGGCGTTCCTGGCCCCGGCCTCTCCGCCGGAGACGGGGGCGTCGAGGTAGCGCAGGCCCCTGCGGCCCGCCTCCTCGGCCAGCTCGCGGGTGACGTCGGGGCGGATGGAGGAGAAGTCGATGATCAGCGTGCCGGGGGCGGCGTGCGCGAACACGCCGTCGTCGCCGGTCAGCACGTCCTGGACGTCGGGCGAGTCGGGCACCATGAGCGCGACGACCTCGGCGCCCGTCACGGCGTCGGCGACCGATCCGGCCACCCGCCCGCCGGCCGCGGCCAGCGGCTTCGCCTTGTCCGGCGACCGGTTGTACCCGGCCACGGCATGCCCGGCCTTGACCAGGTGGACGGCCATGGGCGAGCCCATGATGCCGAGACCGATGAAGGCGATGGCGCTCACGTGAGAGATCCTTCCGTGTCGGGTACGGCGTCGCGGGTCGCGTTCAGGGCGGCGTCGCGGGCCGTGTGCGGGGTCGCGCTCATGGCCGGGTGCCGGGGGCCGGGTCGGCGGCGCGTTGTTCGCGGGGCAGCCAGGTGAAGGCGCCGGGCCTCTCCGCGCGGTATTCCAGACCTATATAGCCGTCATATCCGGCGGCGTATACGTCGTCGATCCACTGCCGCAGCGGCAGCTCACCCGAACCGGGCGCGCCCCGGCCAGGGGCGTCGGCGATCTGTACGTGGGCGATGCGCGCCGCGTGCCGGTCGATGACGGCGGCCACGTCGTCGCCGTTGACGGCCAGGTGGTAGAAGTCGGCGAGCAGCCCGAGGTTGGGCACGTCGCCCAGCCGGTCGAGCACGGCCACGGCGTCGGCGGCCGTCAGCAGCGGATAGCGCGGCGCGCCGCTGACCGGCTCAAGCAGCACCGTGCCCGAGACGCCCTTGGCGCAGGCGGTCAGCAGCTCGGCGGCCAGCTCGTCCTGCTCGGCGGCGTCGGCGCCGTCGATCCGGTTGCCGTAGAGGGCGTTGAACGCGCGGCAGCCGAGCCGCTCGCCGATCGCGGCCACCACGGGGATGTTGTCGAGCAGTTCGCGTGAGCGGCCCGGCCACGACACGACGCCGCGGTCACCGCCCGGCATGTCGCCGGCGAAGAAGTTGAGCCCGGTGAGCCGCACGCCCGCGTTCTCGACCGCGGCGATGAACGCGTCCACCTCACGGTCGTCCGGCACCGCCACCGGCCACGGCCACCAGAACTCGACGGCGGTGAACCCGTCGGCCGCCGCCGCGGCGGGCCGCTCCAGCAACGGCAGGTCGGTGTAGAGGAGAGAACAGTTGACGCTCCACCTGGTCACGCGTGGGCCTCTTCCGATCGTTCACGGCGCAGCTGGCCGAGCAGCCGCCCCTGGGCCTGGTCGAGATGGTGGGCCAGGCACTGCTGCGCCCGCTCGGGGTCGCCGTCGCCGATGGCCTTGAGGATGTCGTCGTGCTCGTGCGCCACGTTCATCGGGTCCGTGGTGCGGTGGGCCTGGAACTGGCCCATGGTCAGGTGCACCTCGCCGAGGATGACCTCGTGCATCCGCGCCAGGCGGCGGCTGCCGACGGCGGCCACCAACGCGGAGTGGAAGGCGATGTCGGCCTCGACCTGAGTGGCGAACGCCCCGGCATGGGATCCCTGGTCGGAGCCGTGCTGGGCCGCGTCGCCGGCCGCCGCCCTCATCGCCGCCTGGGCACGCACCGCCTCGGGCGGCACCGTGCCGGCGCGGGCCAGCGCCACGACCGCCGCCCGTTCGACGGTCTCGCGGCTGAAGTAGAGGTCGCGGATCTCCGCCTCGTCCAGCTTGGGGACGACGGCGGTCTTGTGCGTGGTACGGCGCAGCAGCCCGAGCGCGGTCAGCCGTTCGAGGCAGGCCTTGGCGGTGGGGCGTGCGACGCTGTACTCGTTGGCGATCCGGATCTCGGTGAGCTTCTCCCCCGGGGCGATGTCGCCGTTGACGATGCGCTTGCGTACCGACTCGTAGAGCGCTTCCGTCAGTGATGATGGTCCGAGAGGAAAGCTGGGCTTACCGTCCATGGAACTCCTCCCAGATAAGGCAAAATCGTCAGACAAGTATACTCGGACTCTCAGTAGCCGGCGGCCTTGTCGACGACGTTGCGCAGCGGCTCGCCCCTGACGAAACGGCCCAGGTTGTCCAGCAGGATGTCCAGGCCGCGGCCCGCCGTCTCGCGGGTGGTGGCGCCGTTGTGCGGGGTGACGATGACGTTCGGCAGCGACCAGAACGGGCTGGCCGGCGGCAGCGGCTCCACGCCGTGGGCGTCCAGGCCCGCGCCGGCGATCTCACCCCGGCGCAGCGCGTCCAGCAGGGCGTCGTCGTCGGCGATGCCGCCGCGCGAGACGCAGACGAAGCAGGCCGTCGGCTTCATCGCGGCGAACTCCGCCCGGCCGAACCGTCCCGCGGTCACGGGGGTGAGCGGCGCGGTGACCACCACGTAGTCGGACTCGGCCAGGAAGCGCGGGAACTCGTCCTGGCCGAGCAGCTCGTCCACGCCGGGAGCGGGGGCGTCCCTCCTGCGCACGCCCAGCACCCGCATGTGGAACGCCTTCGCCTTGGCGGCCAGGTCGAGGCCCGCGTGGCCGAGCCCGTACAGGCCGATGGTCTTGCCGGCCAGCTCGCCGTGCGGGTAGCGCTCCCAGCGGCGCTCGGACTGGGCGCGCAGCCAGCGCGGCACGTCCCTGTCGAGCATGAGGAGCAGCAGCATCGCGTGCTCGGCCAGCGGGACGGCGCCGTTGCCGGTGGCGGAGGTGAGCGTGATGTCGCTCGCCAGCAGCCCCTCGGACAGGACGCCGTCCACGCCCGCCGCCGGGCTGTGCACCCAGCGCAGCCGGCCCGCCTTGGCCAGCAGCGGCTCGGGCACCTTCCCGACGACGGCGTCGGCCAGCTCGATGCCTTCGCCCGGGTCGGCGGCGAACTCGACCTGCGCGGCACCGGCCGCCCTGCGGATGCGGCGGCGGGCGAGCTCGTCGTGGTCGCCGGTGATGATGATCCTCATTTGAGCCCCGTGGTGGCGATGCCGCGGATGAGCTGCTTCTGGGCGATGGCGAAGAAGATGAGCACCGGTAGCAGGGACACCAGCGACATCGCGAACAACATGCCCACACCGCCCTGCGTCTCGGAGTCGACCATGGAGTTCAGCGCCACCGGCACCGTGAACATCTTCGGCGAGGTGAGATAGATCAGCGGGACGAAGAAGTCGTTCCAGGTCCAGATGAAGGTGAAGATCGTGGTGGTGACCAGGGCGGGCCGCATCAGCGGGAGGACCACGTACCAGAAGGTGCGGAACGGGCCCGAGCCGTCGATCCAGGCCGCCCGGTCCAGGTCACGCGGGATCGTCCTGATGAACTGGACCATCAGGTAGATGAAGAACGCGTCGGTGGCCAGGAACTTCGGGATGAGCAGCGGATAGTAGGTGTTCACCAGGTCGAGCTGCGAGAAGAAGATGTACTGCGGGATCACCAGCACGTGCATCGGCAGCATCACCGACAGCAGCGTGATGGCGAGATAGACCCCGCGCATCCTGAACTCCAGCCGGGCCAGCGCGTACGCGGTGAGCGAGCAGGAGAACAGGTTGCCGATGATCGAGCCGACGGTGACCAGCAGCGAGTTGAGGAAGAAGACGGTGAACGGCCGGTTGAGCGCGTTCCAGCCCGCGACGAAGTTGTCGAAGGTGACCTCGCTGGGGATGAGCCCCGGCTCGGTCAGGATGAGGTGGTCGGGCTTGAGCGAGCTGACGATCATCCAGATCAGCGGATAGAGCATCAGCAGCACGAAGACGCCCAGGCCGAGGTGCTTGAGCAGGTCCCGGCGCCCACGCCGGCGCAGGACCGCCGTGGTGCGGGCGCGCGCGGAGTCGAGCGAGGTCGTCGCGGTCGTCATCAGTCGTCTCCGTAGAAGACCCAGTACCTCGACAGGACGAAGTGCACGGCCGTCACCAGGCCGATGGCCGCCATCAGCACCCAGGCCAGCGCGGAGGCGTAGCCCATGTCGAAGTTCGTGAATCCCTGCTGGTAGATGTAGAGCGTGTAGAACAGCGTCGAGTTGGCGGGGCCTCCGGTGCCGCCGCTGACGACGTGGGCCTGGGTGAAGGTCTGGAACGCGCCGATCGTCTGCAGGATCAGGTTGAAGAAGATGATCGGGGTGAGCAGGGGGATCGTGACCGCGGTGAACTGGCGCACGATTCCGGCGCCGTCCACCTTGACGGCCTCATACAGCTCCTCGGGGATCTGGCGCAGGCCGGCCAGGAAGATCACCATGGGTGAGCCGAAGGTCCAGACGTTCAGCACGATCAGCGTGGACAGCGACAGGCTGGGGTTCTGCAGCCAGCTCCCGAGTTCGAGACCGAAGATCGACAGCGCCCGGTCGACCAGGCCGTTGTCGCCGAAGATCTGCCGCCACAGGATGGCCACGGCGACGCTGGTGCCGAGCAGCGAGGGCAGGTAGAAGGCGCTGCGGTAGAAGGCCAGGCCGCGCAGGCCGCGGTCGAGGATCAGGGCGAGCAGCAGCGCGAAGCCGAGTTGCAGCGGGATGGAGACGACGACGTAGACCGCGGTCACGCGGACGGCGGCCCAGAAGTAGTCGTCCTGGAACATGCGCTCGAAGTTCTCCAGGCCGTTGAACTTCGGCGAGCTGAGGATGTTGTAGTCGGTGAAGGCCAGGTAGAGGGAGGCGATCAGGGGTACGGCCGTGACCAGGACGAGGCCCAGCCACCAGGGGATCAGGAAGACGTGTGCGGCGCCGCCCTGACGATGGAGCTTCGACATGGGGGTTCCTACTTGGCGCGGGCGATGCCGGCCGAGATCTCGTCGAGCAGTCGTTTGGCGCCGTCGGCGGTGCTCAGGCGGCCGAGTGAGATCTCCTCGGCGACCCTGGCCATGGCGGTGCGCCAGGTGCTGGTGCCGGGGGGCGCCTCGAAGCGGGGGCGGCGCTCGGCCTTGCGGCTGACCTGTACGGCGTCGAGCGACTCCTTGTCGTCACCCTGCGCGGCGGCCAGCGTCTGCTCGAAGACCTTGGGGTTGACCGGCGCGCCCATGGTGAGGCCGACGGTCTTGATCATCGCGGGGTCGTTGGTGTTGTAGCTGATGAGCTTGCCCGCGGCCTCCAGCTTGTCGTCGTCGATGCCCTGGTAGATGGCCATCCGGGGGTAGTAGAGGAACGGGTGCCCGGCCTGCGCGTCCTTGGCCGCCGGAACGCTGCGCAGCTTGAAGGAGTAGTCGGGGAACATCTTGGCGTCGTCGATGATGTGGTTGGAGTTGCCGACCTTGGCCAGCACCTTCTTGCCGACCAGGGCCCAGTCGGGGCCCATGCCCTCCTGCTCGCTCAGCGTCAGCACCGCGCCGGCCTTCTGCATCTTGTCCCACCAGTCGAACCAGGCCCGGACGCTGTCGGCGGTGAAGCCGGGGTTGCCGTCCTCGCTCCAGAGCAGCTCGCCGCGCTGGCGCAGCCAGGCCTCGAACACCATGTCGGCGTCGGCCTCGTACGGCATGCCCTTGCGCTGCTTCGGGTTGTCCTTGGAGTAGTCGATGAGGAACTCCGACCAGGCGTCCCAGTCGGCGTCGGCCGGCGGGAGCTTGACGCCGTCCTCCTCGGCGAACGTCTCGTTGTAACGGAAGACGGGGACGAAGATGCCGAACGGCATGGTGTTGAGCTGCCCGCCCAGCTTGAACGACTCCAGCTCCTCCTTGGAGTAGTCGGCCAGGTCGACGCTGGGCACCTCGTCGAGGCGCCGGTAGATGTTGCTCTTGTGGTAGGTCATGACCTGCGCCGAGGCGACCCAGAAGATGTCGGCCACGTCGCGGGCGGCCATCTGGGTGGTCATGCGCTCCTGGAAGGCGGTGTAGTCGGCGAACTCCGGTTCGACCTGGATGCCCGGGTTCTTGGCCGCGAACTCCTTGAGTGCCTTCGTGTAGTTCTGCTGCCGGACGTTGTTGCCCCACCACGCGTACCGCAGCGTGGTGCCGTCACCGCCGCCCGAGTCGCCGGCGCCGCACGCCGTCAGGCCGGCCCCCAGTGCCCCGGCCGCCGCCAGCTTCAGAAACCCCCGCCGATCCAGTCCGCTCATCACGTTGTTCTCCCGTCGTTCTCACAGGGGACCGGCTACCCCGGTGATGGTCCAGTGTTCATTTGTCTAACGAGACCGTCAATAGGTCATGAATACTTGTTTGACAATTTCACGACTTCGAAGAGGCCGATCTCCGGCAACCGCACCCGGCCGCCGTCCACCTCCAGGGGGCGGTCCGCGCGCAGCGCGTGCGCCTCCCACTCGCCCGGCCAGGGCAGGTCGAGCCACGATTCCGCGATCGGCAGCGGCCGGCGGAAGCGCTGGTCGGCGTCGCCCGAGCGGTTCAGCAGATGGATCACCCGGAGGTCCCCGGCGCGGGCGGGCACGATCTCCGCCTGCTCGGGCAGCCCCGTCCCGACGGCGAGGCCGGCGGGCAGGCGGTCGGCGAACAGGTCGCGATGGGCGCTCAGCCCGGTCTCCCGGTAACCGCGGCCGACCGTCCACGGCATCAGCACGCCCCTCCCCCTGCCGTAGGGGGCGCTCAGCCAGCCGGGATGGCCGGTCTCCAGATGGCCGTGGCACTTCTCCGGCGGGCCGTACCTGGCCCTGGAGAGCGCGGGCAGGCCCGTCTCCGCTCCCGGCGCGGGCTCGACCACGTGGAAGGCTCCGATCACCGGCACCATGCCGCGGTCACCGCACAGATGCAGCGAGCGGACGGACTCCTCCGTCGTGTACGCGGCCAGCCGGCGGGCGACGGGCAGGCAGGCGAGCCCGACGTCGCTCGACCCGGTCGCCAGCACGGTGCCGCCCGACTCGGCGTAGGCGTCCAGCACCTCGGGACGGCTCAGCGCGCCGGCGTCGGGCAGCACGACCAGCTCGTACCTGGACAGGTCGCTCGCCGCCAGCTTCTCCTCGGGCAGCACGTCGAAGGGCACGTGCCGCTCCAGCAGCGCCAGGTAGAGCCCCTGGAACTCGGCCCGCTCCCCTTCGGGGCGGACCAGCAGCGTGCGCGCCTCGGAGACCAGGTCCCGGTAGACCTCGGCGTGGTCACGGTGGAACCGGGTCAGCTCGCCGGCGACCTCCAGGCACTCGTACGGGCTGTCGTCCGGCGTCCCCATGATGTACGTGGACGGGATCGCCCCCCGCGAGATCGCCTGCAGCAGATACTGGGCGAAATGGTGAGGCTCCTCCCCCGCCATCCGGTACGGCATGTCCACGAACCCCACCGAGTTGACCAGCACCGGCACCTCAGGCCGATACGACTTGGCCGCGCTGACGTGCTCGCTGGTCCGGTGGTGCCAGAGGGGCCGGCCGACCGCGTTGTTCGCCTCGTGGAAGACGATGTCGGCGTGCTCGCCCAGAATGAGCGCCGCCTCGGGCCTGCGCCCGGCGATCTCGGCCCGGATCCTGGCGTGCAGGTCGTCCAGCGTCGCACGCGTGAACGCGCGCCACCGGGCGTCCGCCCGTTCCGGGAGCTCACCGTCGTAGCGGCGGGCGCAGGCCAGGCAGTGGCAGACGCCCCAGTATCTGCGGCTGTAGTCCACTTCGTTGAACGACATCCAGTTGAGGAAGAAGCCGTCGATCTCGTAGCGGTCGAGCACCTCCCCGATCACCTCGAACAGCTTGACCTGGTAGTAGTCGCCGCTCGGGCACACGCTGGTGAGGCCGTTGTAGACCTGCCGCTCGCCGGCGGGTGAGACGAAGCACCACTCGGGATGCCGCTCGGCCCGCCGGTGGTCGATCTTGGAGAAGTCCATCCTGGCCAGCACGCGCACCCCCCTGCGCCGGGCCGCCGCCACCGCGTCGCCGATCAGGTCGCCGGACGGGCGCTCGGCCAGGTGCGGGTTGCGCGTCTGGAAGTCCAGGCCGGTCGGATAGTTCGACAGGATGCCGCCGACGCTGATCAGCCAGGCGTTCGCGCCGAACTCCTCCAGCCGGTCCAGCACCCGCTCGACGTCCAGCCCGGCGTCCACCTCGCGGAGGTTGGTCTGGAACATCCGGAACGGCTCGCGCCACCAGACCCGGCTCACCTCGGCTCCCAGGTCAGGTGCACGACCTCGATGAGCCCGGCACCGGTCAGCTCCACCTCGGCCCGGCCGTCGCGGACGGCGACGGGGACCTCGCTCCCGTCCACCAGCAGCCGGGCCGTGGCCCCCGCCGCGTCCGGCGGCAGCGCGACGGAGACCGTCTGCGGCGGCAGCGGGATGGTCTCCCTGATCGCGCCGCGCATGGCCATGGGGTTGGTCAGGTTGACCACGGTGACAGCGAGACTGTGCTCGTCGCGGCGCACGGCCAGGTCGACCAGCCCCGGGCCGCGTACGGTGGCCTCGGGCTCGCCTCCGAGCGCCCATCGCACCGCGTTGGCGATCAGCCGGCCGTGATCGGCCTGGAGCGTCTCCCAGAAGATCGCCCCGAGGTCGAACGGGAGGTAGACCACCCGGCCCGGCCCCTCCCTGGTGATCACGGCCGGGGCGTCGGGGTCCTTCCTGGCGTACAGCTCCTCCATCGGCAGGTCGGGAAAGTCCGGCACGAACCGGAACGGCACCTGCGTGCCCGGCCTGGCCTCGACGCCGAGCAGCCGGGTGCCGCCGATGATCCGCCCGGCCGGGCCGAAGCCGCCGCTGACCGGGTGCTCGCCGGTCAGCGCGATGTAGTTGTTCTTGATCGGGCCTCTGAGCGGGCTCACCAGGTCCGCGCCGAAGACGTCGGCCAGGCCGAAGTTGGCCCGCGGCTCGCCGTGCTCGTCGTACAGGGAGGACTGGTGCGCGGCGACCAGGCCGCCGCCGGCGGCCACGTAGTCGCGGACGGCCGCGCACTGCTCGTCACTGAGCTGCTCGGCGTTGGCCAGCACCAGCACCTTGTACGGCCGCAGCCGCTCGGCCGACAGCACCTGGTCGGCCAGCAGGTCGAACGGGATCCGCGCCTCGACCAGGGCCTGGTAGAAGCCGTCCTCGTCGGGGAAGGAGTGCGCCGCCCCGCTCCTGATCCGGCCCGCCCTGCTCGGGTCGACCAGCGCCACCTCGGCCGTGAGCGGCATCGGCGCCAGCACCGGCTCCAGCTTCGCGTGCAGCCCGAACGCGTCCACCACGGCCGGCACCCAGCGCGGGTCGGAGACGGTGGCGTTGAACTTGGTGAACCAGGGGAACGCGCCCTGCGCGAACCCGTCCACGATCCACGTCCGCACCTCCTCCGGCGGGGCCACCGAGTCCTTCCACCGGTGCTGGTGGTACTCGGGCCCGACCGAGGTGATGAGCCCGACCGGCCGGTCCGGGAACAGACCTCTGCTGCGCTTGGCCACCCGGCCGGCCGCCCACGGCGCCTCGATGCCCGAGCGTCCCTGCTTGTCCACCACGAACAGCGGATAGACCCGCTTGACCAGCTCGGGCTCCAGGTCGCGGGCGGCGAACGCGCCCAGGTTGGGGATGAAGCGGGCGTGCGGCCGCAGGTCCTTGACCGCCGCGTCCCAGATCGAGACCAGCTCGCTGAGCCGGCGCCGCCGCCAGGCCACGTACGCGGGCCAGGCCGGGTCGGTCGTGTCGTGCTCACGCTTCGGCAGCTCGAACCCCGTGTCGTCGCGGAACGAGCGCCGCGCGGCCTCGCTGTAGGAGATGCCGTAGTAGCCCTCCCACCGGTTGGCGAAGATCGCGTCCACGTCGTACTCGCGCACGATCTCCCTGGCCACCTCGGTGACGAACTCGCGGTGGTAGCCGGTGAAGGCGCAGGTCAGCCAGATGCCGGGATGTGACCAGTGCTCGATCGGTGCCCCCTCCTGGTCGCACGCCAGCCACTCGGGATGGGCCGTGGCCGCGTCGGCGTGCACGGCGTGGGGGTCCACCCTGGCCATGACGTGCATGCCGAGCCCCCTGGCCGCCTCCACGAGCGCGCCGAACGGGTCGGTGTCGCCCATGAAGGTGCTGCGGTGGTGGTACGGGATGCGGGTCGGGTAGTAGGCGATGTAGCCGCCCGCGCTGACGCAGACCGCGTTCGACCTGCTGTCCCGCATGACCGAGGTCCAGAAGTCGACGTCGAGGTGCGCAGGGTCGTCCTCGGCCAGCGTCAGTTGCGTCCAGCGGGTCGCCGTCAGGGGCCAGTCGGGTGTTCGCATGCCGTAGCGCACCTCTCGTCAAGCTCACTTGTTAGACGCGGAATATTGTCATACAAGAATGCAAGACGTACAAGGGGGAAGGTGTGTCCTGCGGGCAACATGAAGTCGTGGCGGGCCTATGATGTTGGAAAGTAAAGCGGCAGGAGGTCGGGCATGCGGATGTCCCAGTGGGCCGAAGAGACGTTCGGGCAGCGCGCTCCCCTGATCAGACAGGGTGTGGCCGAGGCCCTGTCGGTCGCGCTGGAAAACGCCAGGGACGCGCAGAAGGCGGCGCGGACCGACCATCTGCACCCGTTCGGGTTCACGCTCATGTCGCGCAAGTTCGAGGCGCTGGCCAAGGCGTTCGAGGACATGGGCGACGTGCGCATCGTCAAGCCCGGCGGCTCCCAGCACGAGCTGGTGCTGCTCGACGGCAAGCTGCTGTTCCCCTTCCGCTACGCCAAGGACCGCTCGCTCACCGTGATGAGCGCCCGCATCGGCGACGGCCGCCCGTCGGCGCTGGTGCAGGCGCTGTTCCACCGGTTCGGCCCCGCGCCGCGGATCCGGCAGCTCGCGCTGCACGACATCGCGCCGCACGCGGTCCCGGTCGTCGAGGCGCTGGACGAGCTGCCGGAAGACACCCGGCTGGTGCTGATCGCCTACGCGGCCAACGCCCACGCCGGGCTGCTCGACGCCTGGTGGGGCGAGGCCGAGCTGCTCGACCGCTTCGGCAGCCTGCGCTGGCACCGGTGTGAGCCGATCCCGCTGGCCCAGGAGGCCGGCGCGCCCGCCGCCGGCGACAGCGCGGCGGCCTTCGACCAGGGCGTCCTGCCCATGCCCGAGCTCAATCCGCGCACCACGGCCACTCGGCGGAGCGCCGAGGCCACCCCGATCCGGCCGGAGGCCGCCGGCGGTGCGTGACTCCCGGGCGGGCGGGCTCACCCCCCAGGCCGTCGCCGACGCCTTCGACGCCACCCGCCTCACCCAGGCCCGTCACCTGGCCGCGCTCACCAAGAAGGAGGTCGCCGAGCATCTCGGCGTCTCTCCCGCGGCGGTCGGTCAATACGAGGCGGGCGTCACCCGGCCGCGGCCGGACCTGATCGCGCCGCTGGCCGAGGTGCTGTCGGTGCCGATCGCGTTCTTCCTTCCCGGCCGCCCCCACGGCAAGCTCGACGGCTCCATGGCCCACTTCCGCAGCCTGCGCTCCACCCGCGCCTACCAGCGGGCCAAGGCCGTGGCCTTCGTCGAGCAGGTGTGGGAGCTGGCGTACGCGCTGGAGAAACGGGTCCAGCTGCCCGCCGTCGACCTGCCCGGGTTCGCCGGCGGCGAGATGCACTCCTCCCTGCCGCGCGACCCGGCGGGGGCCGCCCGCGCGCTGCGCTCCCACTGGGGGCTGGGCGCCGGGCCGATCAGCCACCTGGTGCGCCGGATGGAGGCGCACGGCATCGTGGTGGCCTTTCCCCGGCACGACCCCGACGCGGTGACCGTCGACGCCTTCTCCACCTCCAGCCTGCCCCGGCCGATCGTGGTGCTGACGCCCAACCGGTTCGACGACATCTACCGCCACCGCTTCACCGCCGCCCACGAGCTGGGCCACCTCGTGCTCCACGGCGACACCGCCGCGGGCGACTCCCACCAGGAGCGCGAGGCCGACGCCTTCGCCGCCGAGTTCCTCACCCCGCGCGACAGCATCCTGCCCCAGCTGCCGCTCCGCGCCGACCTGCGCCGGCTGGCCGAGCTGCGGCAGACGTGGGGGGTGTCGGTCGACTCGCTGCTCTACCGGTGCCGGGAGACCGGACTGCTGTCCGACTCCGCCGCCGGGCGCGCCTACCAGCGCCTGGCCGCGCTGCGCGAGCAGCCCGGGTTCACCAACGAGCCGGTCTCCGGTTATCCGGGCGAGCAGCCGGTGCTGCTGGCGCACGCCTTCGAGCTGGCCGGCAAGGAGAGCGGGCTGAGCGCCGCGACGCTGGCCAGGGAGCTGGCCTGGCCGATCGCGCGGGTACGCGAGCTGATCGGTCTGCCCGACCAGCGGCCCTCGCTGACGCTGGTGCCGTAGCCCCACCCGGCTGTGTCCGGTTGACCTCAACCTTGGTTGAGGAGGAAGGGTGGGCAGGGTCCGACGACACCGACCCTGTGGAGAGACCCCATGCACGCCGTCGTCCTGCACTCCTTCGGCCCGGCTGAGAACCTCGGCTACGAGGTCGTCCCCGATCCGGAGCCCGGCCCCGGCCAGGTGCGCATCGCCGTCAAGGCGGCCGGCGTGCACCTGGTCGAGACGATGTTGCGCAAGGGCGGGATCAGCGACCCGGAGACGCCGCTGCCGCCGCTGCCCGAGCTGCCGACGATCTTCGGCGGCGAGGTGGCGGGCATCGTGGACGCCGTGGGACCGGACGTGGATCCGGCCTGGATCGGGCGTGACGTCGTGACCGCGGGCGGGCGGCCCGGCGGGTACGCCGAACTGGCGGTCGCCGACCTGGCGGCCGTGCACCGCGTCCCCGACGGCGTCGGCCACGCGTCGGCCGTCGCCATGATCGTCACGGGGGTCACCGCGCTGCACTTCCTCGACGTGGCCGAGCTGACCTCCTCCGACGTGGTCCTCGTGACCTCGGCGGCCGGCGGCGTCGGCCGGCTCCTCGTCCAGTACGCCCGCCGCCTGGGCGCCCAGGTGATCGGCGCGGCGGGCGGGGCCGCCAAGGTGGCCGCCGTGCGCGAGCTGGGCGCGGACCTCGCCGTCGACTACGACGAGCCCGGCTGGCAGCACCGGGTCGCCGACGCGCTCGGCGGCAGGAAGGTCACCGCGCTGCTCGACGGGGTGGGCGGGGACCGGGCGCGGGCGGCGTTCGAGCTGCTCGCCGACGGGGGCCGGTGCCTGACCATCGGCACCTCCTCCGAGCGGCCCATCGAGCCGGATCCGCGGCTGGTCGCCGAGCGCGGGCTGAGCGTGACCAACGCTCTGATGCTCCTGCTCGGCCAGCAGGACCGGCGTCCTGCGTACGAGGTCAGGGCGCTGGCGGCGGTGGCCGAGGGCGCGCTCGTCCCTGCGGTGCAGACGTTCCCGCTGTCCGAGGCAGCCGCGGCGCACGCCGCGCTGGAGTCCAGGCGGACCACCGGCAAGGTCGTGCTCGTGCCCTGACCTGCTCGCGAAACCGGATGTGTCCATCGCTAGTGTGCGATACATGGCGGAAGAGCCCATCAATCCGGGAACCCCCGACATCCGCGGCCCCGGGCGGTATCTGTGGTGGCTGGTCACGAGCCAGCGGGCGCGGATCCTGGCCGGAGCGTCGCTGGGGACCGCCTGGATGGTGGGGCTGACGCTGCCGCCGTACCTGCTGTCGCGGGCCATCGACGACGGGCTGGCCACGGGGCGCTATCCGGTCCTGGCCGGGTGGGTGGCCGCCGTCTTCGGCACCGGGGTGCTGAACGCCTGGCTGGCGATCATGCGCCACCGGACGATGACGCGGGTGCGGCTGGACGCCTCGTACCGGACCGTACAGGCGGTGACCCTGCACGCGACCCGGCTCGGCGCGGCACTGCCCGGCCGGGCGAGCGCCGGGGAGGTCGTCACGATCGGGGCCGGCGACGCCGCCGTGATGGCCCAGACGCTCACCATCACCGGCCCCGGGGTCGGGGCGGTGCTGGCCTACATCGTGGTCGCCGGGCTGCTGCTGTCCGTCTCGCCGCTCCTCGCCGCCGTGGTGCTGCTGGGCGTGCCGCTGCTGGTCGGCGTGCTCGGGCCGCTGCTCGGACGGCTGCGCGGCGCCGAGACCGCCTACCGGGGGCGGCAGGGGGAACTCGCCGCCCGCTTCGCCGACATCGCCGGCGGGCTGCGGGTGCTGAACGGCATCGGCGGCAAGGACGTCTACGCCGAACGCTACCGGCGCGGCTCGCGGGAGCTGCGGGAGCAGGGGTACCGGGTGGGGGCGGTGACGAGCTGGATCCACGCGCTGGGGGTGGGGCTGCCGACGCTGTTCCTGGGCGCCGTGACGTGGCTGGCCGCCCGGATGGCCGTGCAGGGGGAGATCACGGTCGGGGAACTGGTGGCACTGTACGGGTACGCGGCCGTGCTGGTGGTGCCGGTCTCCTTCTTCGTCGAGGGCGGCTACGACCTCAGCCGCGGCCTGGTCGCGGCCCGCCGCGTCATCCACTTCCTCGGCCTCCGCCCCGACGACGGCACCTCCCCCGATCCCCGGCCCGAGGCCGGCGCGCCTGCGGGCGGGAAGCCCGCGTCGCCCGGTGGTGCCGGCCTTCCGCCGCCCGCCGCACCGGCCGCCCTGCACGATCCGGTCTCCGGGGTGGAGATCGCTCCCGGGCTGGTCACGGCGCTGGTCAGCGCGCGGGCAGCGGACTCGGCGGCGGTGCTCGACCGTCTGGGCGGGCTCGACTCGGCGAGCGGACCCGACCTGCCGGGCGGGCTCGGCGGGGAGACCGCTCCAGGCGGGACCGCGAGCTCGGGCGTGACCTGGGGTGGGGTCCGGCTCGAAGAGATCGATCGGGGGGCGCTGCGGGAGCGGATCCTGGTGGCGGACAACGAGGCCCACCTGTTCGCCGGCACATTACGCGAGGTCATCGCGGGCAGCCGGGACCCCGGCGACGCGGCCGTCGCACGAGCCGTGCACGCGGCCATGGCCGAGGACATCGTCCAGGCGCTGCCGCACGGGCTCGACTCCCCCATCGCCGACCAGGGCCGCAACCTGTCCGGGGGCCAGCGGCAGCGGGTCCGGCTGGCCCGCGCGCTCCTGGCCGACGCGGAGATCCTGCTCGCGGCCGAGCCCACCTCGGCCCTGGACGCCCACACCGAGGCCACGGTCGCCACGCGCCTGCGTACCGTACGAGCCGGGCGCACCACGGCCGTCACCAGCACCTCACCCCTCGTCCTGGACCAGGCCGACCGCGTGTACTACCTGGTCGAAGGAACGGCCGTGGCCGCAGGCACCCACCGCGACCTCCTGCGCGACGAGCCCGGCTACCGGGCGCTGGTGTCGCGCGGCACGGAAGACGACGACCCGGACGACACGACCACCGACGGCCGTAGGGATGGCCCGCCCACCTCTGAGACAGCAACACCACAGGAGGCCGGCCGGTGAGCGGCGTGACGGAGGGCAGCGGCGGGTTGCCCGTCGCCGAGGCCGCGCAGACCCGCCGGGCCGCCGTGCGGCTCGTCCGGAGGGACGGACGGGCGTTCGCGGCCATGCTCGCGCTCAACGGGCTGGCCGCCGTCGCGGGGCTGGCCGCGCCGTGGTTGCTCGGCCGCATCGTGGACGAGGTCAAGGCGGGCGCCACGGTCGGCGTGGTGGACCGGCTGGCCCTCGCGATCCTCGTCTGCGCCGTGGTGCAGCTGCTGCTGGCGCGGTACGCGAGCTACGTCGGTCATCGCTTCGGCGAACGTACGCTGGCCAGGATCCGCGAGCAGTTCACCGAGCGCGCGCTGGCCATGCCCGCCTCGGTGGTCGAGCGGGCGGGCACCGGCGACCTGACCACCCGGGGCACCACCGACGTGGCGTCGGTCGGGACCACGCTGCGCGACGCCGGTCCCGACGTCGCCATCGCCTCGGTCCAGGCGCTGTTCATCCTGGCCGCCGTCTTCGTGCTGGACCCGCTGCTCGGCGCGTGCGGGGTGATCGGGCTGTCGGGCATCTGGTTCGCCTCCCGCTGGTACCTGCGCCGGGCGCTCAAGGCGTACCTGGAGGAGGGCGCCGCCAGTTCGGCGCTGGCCGAGGAGCTGGCGGCCACCACGACCGGCGCCCGCACCGTGCAGGCGCTCAGGCTCGAACACCGCCGTCTCCTGGCCTGCCGCCGGACGGTCGAGGAGTCCAGGCGCGCCAGGACCAGGACGTTGGCCCTGCGCAGCGTGCTCTTCCCGGTGGTGGACGTCTCGTACGCGATCCCGGTGGCGGCCGTGCTGCTGGTCGGGGGCGCGCTCATGATGCGGGACCCGTCCGCGATGACGCTGGGCACGGTGGTCGCCTCCGCCCTCTACCTGCGCCAGCTCTCCGAGCCGCTGAACACCGTGCTGGAACGGCTGGAGAGCCTGCAGAGCAGCGGCGCCGCCTTCGCCCGCGTGGAGGGCATGGCGGCGGCACCCGCGAACGCCCCCGCCGGCGGGGCGACCGTACCCGAGGATGATCGGCTGGAGGTCTCCGGAGCGTCCTATGCCTACGACGGCGGCCCCGACGTGCTGCACGAGGTGGACCTGAGCGTCCGACCCGGCGAGCGGCTGGCCATCGTCGGCCCGTCGGGCGCGGGCAAGACGACGCTGGGGCGGCTCCTGGCCGGCATGGACGCCCCTCGTACGGGCTCCGTCACGGTCGGCGGCGTCCCCGTCGCCGCCCTGTCCCAGAGCCTGCTCCGCGAGCGGGTCGTCCTGGTCACCCAGGAGCACCACGTGTTCCTGGGCACCGTACGGGACAACCTCCAGATCGCCGCCCCCGCCGCCACGGACGCGGACCTGCGCGCGGCGCTGGCCGCCGTGGGCGCCGACTGGTTCGACGAGCTGCCCGACGGGCTGGACACCGACCTGCGTCACGGGCCGCACCGCCCGGACGGCGCCCGCGCCCAGCAGCTGGCCCTGGCCCGGGTGGTGCTGGCCGACCCGCACACGCTGATCCTCGACGAGGCGACCGCCCTGCTGGATCCGCGCACGGCCCGGCACACGGAGCGCGCCCTGGCCGCGGTGCTGGAGGGCCGTACGGTGATCGCCATCGCGCACCGCCTCCAGACCGCTCACGACGCGGACCGGGTGGCGGTCATGCGGGACGGGCGGCTGACGGAGCTGGGCACGCACGAGGAGCTGGTCGCGGCGGGCGGCGCGTACGCGTCCCTGTGGCACTCCTGGCACGGCGACCACGCCGGGCCGGAACCCGGCGGCCACGCCCGTTAAGGGATGAAAAATATCTTCGCAAAGATCTCGCCTGCGAAGGAAAATGTTGAGACGCTGAACTGCACAACGCGCCCCCCAGCTCCCGAGGAGTGGTTCATGCGCAGAATACTCACGGCGGCCTCACTCGTCGCCCTGCTGCCCTTAGTCAACGTGAGCTCGGCGCACGCCCAGCAGCCCCCGGACCGGCAGCAGGCCTTCGCGGCCGCCGCCCAGGAGTTCCAGGTGCCCGAGAGCGTGCTGCTGGGCGTCTCCTACCTGGAGTCCCGGTGGGACGCCCACGCCGGCCGGCCCTCCAGCGACGCCGGGTTCGGCCCCATGCACCTGACCGACGCCGCCGCCTTCACCTCGTCCAACCATCACAGCGAGGGCGAGGAGGACGCCCGCGGCGACGACGGCCGCCCCCTCCCGCCTCCGGCGGCCCGCCCCGCGCCGGCCGACATCCCGGCCTCGCTGCGGACCATGGAACGCGCCGCCGCGCTGACCGGCGAGAGCCACGAGCGGCTGCGTACGGACGACGCCGCGAACATCCGCGGCGGCGCCGCGCTGCTGGCCGACTACCAGAAGGCGCTCGGCGCGCCGCTGAGCGCCGACCCCGGCCAGTGGTACGGCGCGGTGGCCCGGTATTCGGGCGCCGAGGAGTCGGGCGCGGCCAAGTTCTTCGCCGACGAGGTCTTCGCCACGATCAAGGAAGGGGCCACGCGGACGACCGACGACGGTCAGCGGGTCGCCCTTCCCGCCGTCCCGGGCCTGAAGAAGATCGAGAAGTGGCTGGAGAAGCTCGGCCTGCGCCCGCCGGTGCGCCCCGACGGGATCGAGTGTCCCGCCTCGATCTCCTGTGAGTGGATCCCGTCCGCGTACCAGGAGCTGCCGAACGACGACTACGGGCACTACGACCTGGCGAACCGGCCGTACAGCCAGAAGGTCGAATACATCATCATCCACGACATGGAGGGATATTTCCTGCCCTCCATCCGCCTCAACCAGGACCCGAACTACGGCGCCAGCTGGCACTACTCCGTCCGCTCCTCCGACGGCCACATCGCCCAGCACATCAAGACCAAGGACGTCGGCTGGCAGGCCGGCAACTGGTACGTCAACGCCAAGTCCATCGGCATCGAGCACGAGGGCTTCCTGGCCGAGGGCAGCACCTGGTTCACCGAGGCGATGTACCGCTCGTCCGCCCGCCTGGTCCGCTACCTGGCGCTCAGGCACGGCGTGCCGCTGGACCGCGCCCACATCCTGGGCCACGACAACGTCCCCGGCACCCTGCCGACGACCGTGCGCGGCATGCACGAGGACCCGGGCCCGTTCTGGGACTGGGCGCACTACTTCCAGCTCATGGGCGCGCCGCTGCACGCGTTCGGCGGGCCCAGGGCCGGCTCGGTCATGATCAAGCCGGACTTCGCCACGAACAAGCCGCACTTCTACGGCTGTGACCGCCAGAACCCGGAGGCGGACTGCCCGCCGACCAGCGCCGGCACCGTCTGGCTGCGCACCGAGCCGCGCGCGGACGCGCCGCTGATCAAGGACATCGGCAAGCACCCGACCGGCGACTCCCTCTACAGCGTCTACGACCACAGCGCCCGCGCCGGCACCGGCCAGCGCTTCGCCGTGGCCGAGCGCCAGGGCGACTGGACGGCCATCTGGTACCTCGGGCAGAAGGCGTGGTTCCACAACCCGAGGAGCGCTCCGACCGCCGTCCCGTCGATGGGGCTGGTGGTCACGCCGAAGCCGGGCAAGGCGACGGTGCCGGTGTTCGGCCGGGCCTACCCGGAGGAGTCGGCCTATCCGGAGGGCATCCCGTACCAGGCGGTGACGCCGCTGCAGTACACGTTCGCGGCGGGCGAGAAGTACACGCTGGCCGGCCAGGCGGCCACCGAGTACTACCGCGCGGTCACCTTCGACCTGGCGGACCACAAGGTGGTGCGGGGCAAGACGAAGTACCTGCAGATCCAGTTCGGCCACCGCGTGATGTACGTCAAGGCTGACGACGTGCGGGTGACGTTCTCCGGGTGAACTCCTTGACGGCGCGCCTGGTGCTCGCGAGCGCCTCCTGAGAGGAGTCGAACGTGCGCTGGGCGACGCCGACGAACACGCAGTCGACGACGAGGAGCTGGCTGATCCTGCTGGCCAGGGCGCCGGGACGGAACTCCGTCTCGCGCCCGGCCGAGATCAGCACGTGTTCGGCCAGCTCCGCGATGGACGAGCGGGGGTTGTTGGTGATCGCGACCGTGGTCGCCCCGGCCTCCTTGGCCCGGCTCAGCGGCTCGATCACGTCGGGGGTCTCGCCCGAGGTGCTGATGCCGATCGCCACGTCGCCGTCCTTGAGCAGCACGGCGCTGGTCAGCGCCAGGTGCGCGTCCTGGAAGGCGTGGCTGGACAGGCCGATGCGCAGCAGCTTCTGGGCGACGTCCTCGGCCACCAGCCCGGAGGCGCCGACCCCGTAGGCGTCGATCCGCCGGGCGCCGACGATGGCGTCCACGACCAGGCCGAGCCGTTCGGAGGTGAGCTGGGCGACGGTGTCGTTGATCGCCTCGGACTCGGCCCTGGCCACCTTCTGGATGACCTCCGACAGCGGGTCGTCGGGCGCGAGGTCGCCCGGCACCAGCCGGTCCGGTTGCGCGGCGGCCGCGGCTAAGGCCAGCCTGAGCTGCGGATATCCGGCGAAGCCGAGCAACCGGGCGGTGCGCACGATCGTCGCCTCGCTGGTGCCGGAGGCGGCGGAGAGCTCCGTGATGGTGCTCCTCGCCACCGTCGCGGGGTCTTCGAGTATGAGGCGGGCCACGGTCTGGGCGGCAGGCGTCAGCGACGGCAGCACACCGCGAACCGTGGCCACCAGAGTGTCGGCCCGCAGGCCGTTCCCGCTGTCGTCCACCCCCCGATTATGCCGCTTGTCAGCGCAATGTTCCGTTGGTCATCCCCGCCGGTTCCTCGGGCACGGTGATCAGGCCCAGCTCGGCCGGTGTGGCCAGCAGCGGGTGGTGCGGGACGACCCGCACCGTGTAACCGAACGCGCCCGTACGGTCGAGCGGCACCGCGCCGGTGTAGTGGGCCCGCCCGTCGTCGTCCACCGACGCGACCGACAGCGTGGAGTAGACCGGGTGCACCAGCTCGTCGTGCGGCCCGACCTTCCCGTAGGCGGCCTGGACCAGCACGTCGCCGGGCTCCAGGTCGCCGAGCGCGATGGTGGCGTGCAGCTCGATGGAGGCCCCGACCTCCGGCGTGTCGCCCACGCCGGCCGCCTCGACGTGCTCGACCCGCACCCCCGGCCAGGCCCGGTTGACCCGGACCCGCCAGGCGGCGAACGCCTTGGCCGGCGCGTAGGACTCGGCGCTGAGCGCGCGGGCGGAGGCGGCGGCCGGGTTGTAGAGCGTCACCACGTAGTCGCGCAGCATCCGCCCGGCCAGCACCTTGGGCCCGAGCGAGGCCAGCGTGTGCTTGACCATCTCCATCCACCGGCGCGGCAGCCCGTCGGGGCCCCGGTCGTAGAAGCGGTCGGACACCTCGTGCTCGATCAGGTCGTAGAGGGCGGCGGCCTCCAGCTCGTCGCGCCGGTCGGGGTTGCCCACCCCGTCGGCGGTGGGGATGGCCCAGCCGTTGGTGCCGTCGTACCACTCGTCCCACCAGCCGTCGCGGATCGACAGGTTGAGCCCGCCGTTCAGCGCGGACTTCATCCCCGACGTGCCCGAGGCCTCCAGCGGGCGCAGCGGGTTGTTCAGCCAGACGTCGCAGCCCTGCACCATGAGCTGGCCGAGCGTCATGTCGTAGTCGGGCAGGAAGACGATGCGGTGGCGGACGTCGTTGCGGTCGGCGAACTTGATGATCTGCTGGATCAGCTTCTTGCCACCCTCGTCGGCCGGGTGAGCCTTGCCGGCGATCACGATCTGCACGGGTTTGTCGGGATCGAGCAGCAGCTCGGTCAGCCGCTTGGGATCGCGCAGCATGAGCGTGAGCCGCTTGTACGACGGAACCCGCCGGGCGAACCCGATCGTCAGCACCTCGGGGTCGAGCGTGTCGTCGATCCAGCCGAGCTCGGCGTCGGAGGCTCCGCGCTCGCGCCACGACCTGCGCAGGCGCACCCTGGCGCCCTCGACCAGCCGCCGGCGCAGCGTGCCGCGGATCTGCCAGATGTCGGCGTCGGAGATCTTCTGGATGTGCTCCCAGCCGCGGGCCCGCTCCAGCAGGGAGGGCAGCTCGCGCCCGGCCAGCTCCATGAACTCCCTGCCGACCCAGGTCGGCGCGTGCACGCCGTTGGTGATCGAGCCGATCGGCACCTCGTCCAGGTCGAATCCCGGCCAAAGATCTTTGAACATGTCCCGGCTGACCTCGCCGTGCAGCACGGACACGCCGTTGACCCGCTGGGCCAGCCGCATGCCCATGACCGCCATGTTGAACCGGCTGGGGTCGGGCTCCTTGCCCAGCGCCAGGATCCGCTCCACCGGCACGGTCGGCCAGGCGCCCGCCCCGCCGAAGTGCCGCTCGATCATGTCGATCGGGAAGCGGTCGATGCCCGCGGGGACCGGGGTGTGCGTGGTGAACACCGTGCCCGCGCGCACCGCCTCAAGAGCCTCGTCGAACGACATCCGCGCCTCGGTGAGCTCGCGGATGCGCTCCAGGCCGAGGAAGCCGGCGTGGCCCTCGTTGGTGTGGAACACCTCGGGCTCGGCGTGTCCGGTGATCTTGCAGTACGCCCTGATCGCGCGCACGCCGCCGACGCCGAGCAGCAGCTCCTGCATGAGCCGGTGGTCGGTGCCGCCGCCGTAGAGGCGGTCGGTGATGTCCCTGGCCGCCGTGTCGTTCTCGGCCACGTCGGAGTCGAGCAGCAGCAGCGGCACCCGGCCGACCTGGGCCACCCACACCTGGGCGTGCAGCTCGCGCTCGTCGGGCAGGCTCAGCCGGATCTTGACCGGCGTGCCCTCGGTGTCCTTGAGCAGGGTCAGCGGCAGGCCGCCCGCGTCGAGCGACGGGTAGTGCTCCAGCTGCCAGCCCTCGGGCGACAGGGACTGGGTGAAGTAGCCGTGCCGGTAGAGCAGGCCCACCGCGAGGATCGGCACGCCGAGGTCGCTGGCGGCCTTGAGGTGGTCTCCGGCCAGGATGCCGAGACCCCCGGAGTACTGCGGCAGCGCGGCGGCGATGCCGTATTCGGGGGAGAAGTACGCGATGGCCCGCGCGCTGTCGGGCAGCGTCTGGTACCAGCGCGGAGAGGTCATGTATTCGCGCAGATCGTCTGCGGCGTCGGCGAGGCGGCGCAGGAAGCGCCGATCGGCCGCCAGCTCGCTCAGCCGGGCCGGGCTGACGGCGCCGAGCAGGGCCACGGGATCGTGGCCGACCTGTTCCCACAGGTCGGCGTCGACCTCCGCGAAGAGGTCCATCGTCTCGGGGTGCCATGACCACCGGAGATTCTGGACAAGCTCGCCGAGGGCGGCCAGCTCCGCGGGCAGGACGGTGCGGACGGTAAACCGGCGGATAGCTCTCACGTTTCTGCACCCTACGGGCTAGGAGGGACCTCTGAGTCCTTCACCCCCATCAAGCCCCTTCAAACCCCTTCCGGGAACAAGCATGAAGAGGGACTATTGGGGCAACTTTCCAGGTTGTTGGACCTTCCCGCAGACACACAAGGGAGGTCTATCCACTGCTGTCCACAATTTACATGCAAGGATCGTTCCTGCCAGGGAAAGCCTCCGGCGGTACCGGGAGTGCCGCCGCAAACCCTTGAATGCGATGATCGGACGAATTCCCATCACGGCCATCTCCCCCGTCGTCGACTGCGGGCAATGGCCCGCCAAGGCGGTCGCCGGCGAGACCTTCCAGGTCTCGGCGACCGTGTTCAGAGAGGGCCACGACGCCGTGGCGTCGGGCGTGGTGCTGACCTCGCCCGACGGGCAGCGCGGGCGCCTGAGACCGATGCGCGAGCTCGCGCCCGGCACCGACCGCTGGGGTGTCGACGTGTGCCTGCCGGCCGAGGGCGACTGGCTGTTCCGCGTGGAGGCATGGAGTGATCCGATCGGCACGTGGCTGCACGACGCCGAGATCAAGATCCCGCGCGGCATGGACGTCGATCTCATGTGCGAGGAGGGCGCCCGGCTGTTCGAGCGCGCGGCCAAGGCCGTGCGGCCCGCCGACTGCGCGGGCGGGCAGGCCGCTCCGGCGGGAAAGACCGCCCGTGACGGCCGGAGCAGGCAGAACGGCAACGGCGGCAGCACCTGCGGCCACCGCGCGGCGCTGCTGTCGATCTCCGCGACGCTGCGGGACGAGGAGCTCGATCCGCGGGCGCGGCTGTCGATCGTCCAGTTGCCCGAGACCGCGGCGTTGCTGGAGGCGCATCCGTTCCGTGAGCTGGTGACCAGGTCCAAGTCCCACAAGATCAGGGTGGACCGGCGCCGGGCGCTCTACGGCTCCTGGTACGAGTTCTTCCCCAGGTCCGAAGGGGCCGTGGTGAACGAGCTCGGCATCTCCAAGTCCGGAAATTTCCAGACAGCTGCCAAGCGGCTCCCGGCCATCGCCAAGATGGGCTTCGACGTCGTCTACCTGCCGCCCATCCATCCGATCGGCACGACGTACCGCAAGGGGCGCAACAACACGCTCAGCCCCGAGCCCGACGAGCCTGGATCGCCGTGGGCGATCGGCTCCGAGGACGGCGGCCACGACGCCGTGCATCCCGACCTGGGCACGCTCGACGACTTCGACGTGTTCGTCGGCCGCACGCGTGAGCTGGGCATGGAGATCGCGCTCGACTTCGCCCTGCAGTGCTCTCCCGACCACCCGTGGGTCAAGGAGCATCCCGAGTGGTTCACGGTCAGGGCCGACGGGTCGATCGCGTACGCGGAGAACCCGCCGAAGAAGTATCAGGACATCTACCCGATCAACTTCGACAAGGACCCCGAGGGGATCTACAACGAGGTCAAGCGGGTGCTGCGGCACTGGATGGACCACGGGGTGCGCATCTTCCGGGTGGACAACCCGCACACCAAGCCCGTGGCCTTCTGGGAGCGGCTGCTGGCGGACGTGCACCGCACCGACCCCGATGTGATCTTCCTGTCGGAGGCGTTCACCCGGCCGGCGATGATGCGCATGCTGGCCAAGACCGGCTATCACCAGTCATATACATATTTTACGTGGAAGAACACCAAATACGACGTCGAGACCTATCTCACGGAGCTGGCCCAGGAGACCTCGAGTTACCTGCGGCCCAACCTCTTCGTCAACACTCCGGACATTCTCCACGAATACCTGCAACACGGCGGCGTTCCGGCGTTCAAGATCAGGGCGGTGCTGGCCGCGCTCGCCTCGCCCGCCTGGGGCGTCTATTCCGGGTACGAGCTCGGGGAGAACGTACCGGTGCGCCCGGGAAGCGAGGAATACCTGGATAGCGAAAAGTATCAATACAAACCCCGTGATTGGGTGACGGCCGAGCGCGAAGGATGGAGCCTCGCCCCGTTCATCACCCATCTGAATTTGTTCCGAAGAGCGCATCCGGCGCTGCAGGAATTGCGTAACCTACGGTTCCACAGGGTCGACCAACCGGACATCGTCTGCTTCTCGAAACGACTTCCCGGCGCCTATGACCCGGCCACACGAAGGCACGGGCTGGGCGACGTCGTACTGGCGGTCATCAATCTGGATCCACACCACACCCACGAGGCGACGGTGGAACTGGACCTGCCCGTCCTGGGTCTCGACTGGAACGCCGAGTTCGTCGTGGACGACGAACTCTCCGGAGAGTCCTATCGCTGGAGGCAGCGCAACTATGTACGCCTCGACCCCCATATCCAGCCTGCCCACATTCTCACCGTACGAGCCGCGCCACGGTAGAACTGAATTCAGCGGGGAGTCTTCAACGTGTGTGATAGCGCCTCCGTCATGAGCCACCTGCGGGGCGGCTCATGAGCTCCACACCCATTCCCAACACCTTTGACGAGGAAAAGCCGCGCGATCCTTACTGGTACAAGCGGGCGGTTTTCTACGAGGTCCTGATCAGGGGTTTCGCCGACTCCAACGGCGACGGGACCGGCGACATCAGAGGTCTCATCAGCAAGCTCGACTATCTGCAGTGGCTGGGCGTGGACTGCCTCTGGCTGCTGCCGCTCTACGAGTCGCCGCTGCGCGACGGCGGATACGACATCGCCGACTTCATGAAGATCCTGCCCGAGTTCGGCGACCTCGGGGACTTCGTGAAACTGGTCGACGAGGCCCACAAACGCGGCATGCGCGTCATCGCCGACCTCGTCATGAACCACACCAGCGACGCCCATCCCTGGTTCCAGGCGTCCCGGCACGACCCCGAGGGCCCGTACGGCGACTTCTACGTCTGGTCGTCCACGGATGAGAAGTACCAGGACGCCCGGATCATCTTCATCGACACCGAGACGTCCAACTGGACCTACGACCCGGTCCGCGGCCAGTACTACTGGCACCGCTTCTTCCACCACCAGCCGGACCTCAACTACGAGAACCCGGACGTGCAGGAGGCGATGCTGGAGGTGCTGCGGTTCTGGCTGGACCTGGGCATCGACGGGTTCCGGCTGGACGCGGTGCCCTACCTCTTCGAGGAGGAGGGCACCAACTGCGAGAACCTGCCGCGGACGCACGAATACCTCAAGTCGATCCGGTCGGAGGTCGACCGGCTGTTCCCCGACCGCGTGCTGCTGGCCGAGGCGAACCAGTGGCCGTCGGACGTGGTGGAGTACTTCGGCGATCCGGTCGGCGGCGGGGACGAATGCCACATGGCCTTCCATTTCCCGCTTATGCCGCGCATCTTCATGGCCGTGCGCCGGGAATCGCGCTACCCCATTTCCGAAATTCTGGCACAAACGCCGAAAATTCCGGAAAACTGCCAGTGGGGGATCTTCCTCCGTAACCACGACGAGCTGACGCTCGAAATGGTCACGGACGAAGAGCGCGACTACATGTACACCGAATACGCCAAAGACCCCCGTATGCGGGCCAACGTCGGCATCCGCCGCCGCCTCGCGCCCCTGCTGGAGAACGACCGCAACCAGATCGAGCTCTTTACCGCCCTGCTCCTGTCGCTGCCCGGATCCCCCGTGCTCTACTACGGCGACGAGATCGGCATGGGCGACAACATCTGGCTCGGCGACCGCGACGGCGTGCGTACCCCCATGCAGTGGGACCCCGACCGCAACGCCGGCTTCTCCGACTGCGACCCCGGCCGGCTCTACCTGCCGGTCATCATGGACCCGATCTACGGCTATCAGGGCATCAACGTGGAGGCCCAGCAGAAGAACGCGGGCTCGCTGCTGCACTGGACCCGGCGCATGATCGAGATCCGCAAGCGTCACCCCGTCTTCGGGCTGGGTGGTTACGCGGAGCTCAACTCCTCCAACCCGAGCGTGCTCGCCTTCGTCAGGGAACTGGGCGACGACCGGATGCTCTGCGTGAACAACCTGTCACGATTCCCGCAACCGGTCGAACTCGACCTGCGGAGGTTTGTGGGCGTCTCCCCCGTGGAAACCATGGGAGGCGTACCATTTCCGGCAATTGGCGAACTTCCGTATCTTTTGACGCTTCCCGGGCATGGGTTCTATTGGTTCACACTCCCGCCGGCCATCACCCAGGAGGAGTAGGACGTGCTTGACGAGCTCCTTGCCGCATGGATCGGCCGCCAGCGTTGGTTCGGCGGCAAGGGGCGCCCGATCGACGAGCTGTCGATCGACTCCGACGTCGAGCTGTCGCCCGGGCTGCGGCACCTCATCATCGCCGTGTGGCAGGAGGGCTCGCGCGACCGCTACCAGGTGCTGGTCGGCGAGCGCGACGAACTGCCCGACCGCCTGAACCACGCCCTCATCGGCACCGTCGGCGAGACCTACCACTACGACGCCGTGCACGACCCCGAACGCATGGGCCTGCTCCTCGACGGCATGGCGCACGACGAGACCCGCGGCGGCCTGCGCATGCGCCACGTGCCCGGCGTCACCGTCGACACCTCCCCGCGCAGCGTGGTGCTCGGGGCCGAGCAGTCAAACACCTCGCTCGTGTACGGGGACGCCTACATCTGCAAGCTCTTCCGCCGGCTCATCCCCGGGGTCAATCCGGAGCTGGAGATCATCACCGCCCTGGCCGCCAGGAACGCCCCGCACATCGCGCGCCCGTACGGCTGGATCGAGACCGACCTCGACGGCACGGGCACCACGCTGGCGATCATGCAGGAGTTCCTCTCCCCCGCCAACGACGGCTGGGACCTCGCCCTGACCAGCGTCCGCGACCTGTACGCCAGCCTGCCCCAGGTGCCGGCCGGCGAGGCGGGCGGCAACTTCGCCGCGGAGTCGCGCCGCCTGGGCACGGCCACCGCGCGCGTGCACCACGAGCTGGCCGAGGCCTTCCCGACCGACGTGATCGAGGTGCACGAGGTCAAGCGGATGGCCGAGTCGTTCAGACGGCGGCTGGGGCTGTCCGTGGCCGAGGTGCCGCAGCTGCGCGAGCACGTGGGCTTCATCGAGCACGTCTACCACCAGGTGGAGCTGCTCACCACCGCGGTGCCCGTGCAGCGGGTCCACGGCGACTACCACCTCGGCCAGGTCATGCGCACGCCCACCGACTGGGTGGTGCTGGACTTCGAGGGCGAGCCGGGCCAGCCGCTGAGCGAGCGCCGGGCGCTGTACTCTCCGCTGCGCGACGTGGCGGGCATGCTGCGCTCGTTCGACTACGCGGCCAGGCACCTGCTGACCGGGCACTCCCGGGCCGCGGAGCTGGAGCCCCGGGCCCAGGAGTGGGCCGACCGCAACCGGGCCGCCTTCATCGACGGGTACATCGAGGGCGGCGGCGTCATCAACCAGGCGGACGCGGCGCTGCTGCGGGCGTTCGAGCTGTCGAAGGCGGTGTACGAGGTCGTGTACGAGGCCCGCAACCGCCCCTCATGGCTACCGATCCCGCTGGCCGCCTTCCGCCCCCGCGCAAGCTGACGTCAGGCGCCGACGCCCGGACTTGAATCGCCTTCTATCAGGCCCCGACGCCTGGAGGGGGGCTCAGGCGCGAGATCACAGCTCTTCGACCAGTCCCGACAGACCCTCGTGCCCCAGCCCACGGGCGGTGCGCTGGTCGATGACGGCCTTCAGCGGCAGGAGCAGGTCCGGCTTGACGTTCTGCTCGCGGAAGGCGCGCACCAGGTTCTCCAGGCCCGCCCGGTTGATCTCCAGGTTGGACACCTCCGTGCCGTGCTCGCCGGACTCGATGTTGCCGGCCCAGCCGGCCTGCTGGGCGGCCATCGCGTGCAGCCACGGGGTCAGCAACGTGGTGACGAAGTCGCGCAGCGGAAGCCCGGCCGCCTTGACCAGGGCCGCGGCCTCCAGGAAACCGGCGATCTGGCCGTACATGCCGGTCAGCATGGCGATGTCGAGCAGCGGCGCCGACTCAGGGTCCGTACCCGTGAACCGGGGCTCGGCCATGACGGACAGCACCTGCTCATAACGGTCGTAAACCGGACGGGAGCCGCTGTAGAGGATGAGGGCGCCCGGCTGGCCGATCATCGGCGGGACGGCCATGATGCCGCCGCCCAGGTAGTCGCCGCCGCGCTCGGCCACCCACTCCGCCGTCCGCCTGGCCTCGACGGGGCGGCCGGTGGTGAGGTTCACCACGGCCCGGCCCGCCAGCGGCGTGCCGTCCAGGGTCTCCGTGACCGACGCGTGGTCGAGCAGGCAGACGATCACCAGCGGGCTCGCCCCCACGGCCTCGTCCGGGCTGTCCGCGAGGACGGCGCCCTCGGCGACCAGGGGCTCGGCCTTGGCGGGGGTACGGTTCCAGACGGTGACGTGGTGGCCGGCGGCCATGAGGCTCCTGGCGAGGGCGGCGCCCATGAGTCCGAGGCCAAGAACGGAGATATTTTCCAACATTTCAGTGTTCCTTAGGGATGAGGTCGATACGTCTCACCCTGGTGGTGGGCGGTTATGGTCGGGTTCTGGCTCGGTTATGGAGGGGCGGCGGATGCGGTTCGGGGTGCTGGGCCCGCTCGTGGTGCGGACGCCGGACGGACGGCCGGTCCACGTCCCGGAGGTCAAGGTCCGGGCGCTGCTGAGCGTGCTCCTCATCCACGCCGGCCGCCCCGTCTCCGCCGACCGGCTGATCGACGACCTCTGGAACGCCCGCCCGCCCGCCGGGGCCGCCGCCGCGCTGCGGGTCAAGGTCTCGCAACTGCGCCGGGCCCTCGGCGAACGGGAGCTGGTGGCGTACCGGGCGCCCGGTTACGTGCTGCGCGCCGACCCCGACTCCGTGGACGCCGGCCACTTCGAGTCACTGCTCGGGCGCGCCCAGCGCACGGATGACCTGGAGGTACGCGCCTCACTGCTGCGTCAGGCCCTGGGGCTGTGGCGCGGCGGGGCGTACGCGGAGTTCGCCGACGAGCCCTTCGCCCGCGCGGCCGTGGCGCGGCTGGACGAGCAGCGACTGGTGGCCGAGGAGGAACTGGCCGAGACCCGGCTGGCGCTCGGGGAGCACGGCCTGCTCGCGGCCGACCTGACCGGCCTCGTCGCCGCCCACCCCCTGCGCGAACGACTCCGCGCCGCCCACGTACGAGCCCTCTACCTGGCCGGACGGCAAGGCGAAGCACTCGCCAGCCATCGGGACCTACGGCGACGCCTCGCGGAGGACCTGGGCCTCGACCCCGGACCGGAACTGGCCGCCCTGCACCAGGCCATCCTCTCGCGCGACCCCTCCCTCACACCGCCTCCCACCCGCCCCAGCACGAACCTCCCCGCCCCACTGACCCACCTGGTGGGCCGAGACGAGGCGGTGACGAAGGTGAGAGCGCTGTTGCGCACCAACCGCCTCGTCACCCTCACCGGCCCAGGAGGCGTAGGCAAAACCCGCCTCGCCCTGGCCGCCGCCGATCCCGACACCGGACCCACCGCCGATCCCCACACCGCCACCGATGCCAGCCCCACTACTGGTCCCAGTGTTGGTCCCAGCACCTGGCCCCGCTCTGCCATAGCCACCAAGCGCTTGGACGGCGGCGACTCCAACGGCGAGGGCGTCGGCGACGGGGGCTTCGACGGTGGGGTGTGGCTGGTGGAACTGGCCTCGCTCGGAGCCGGGGCGGGGGTCGTCGAGGTGGCCGAGGCGATCGCCGACGTGCTGGGCGTGCGTGACGACGCCCCCGGCGGCATCCTGGAACGCCTGCCCGGGACCCTGCGCGCCGGGCGGACGCTGCTGGTGCTGGACAACTGCGAGCATGTCGCCGAGCAGGCGGCGACACTGGCCGACCGGCTTCTACGGGCCGCCCCCGGACTGCGCATCCTCGCCACCAGCCAGGAGTCACTGCGCATCGAAGGCGAGGCCCTGTGGAGCGTCCCGCCACTCGACCGCGCCGCCGCCATCGAACTGTTCACCACCCGAGCCGGCCTCAAGACCACCACCACAACTCCCACGAGCACCGGGATCGGCGCTGGAACCAACGTCAACGACGGCGCTGGGCCCCGCACCGGGATCGGCACTGAGACCAACGTCAGGGACAGTGCGGGGGTCGATGCTGATGTGGCGGAGATCTGTGCGCGGTTGGACGGTATTCCGCTGGCGCTGGAGTTGGCCGCCACCAGGATGCGGGTGTTGACGCCACGGCAGCTCGCCGAGCGGCTCGACGACCGGTTCCGGCTGCTCGCATCCGGGCTGCGCGGTGCGCCGGCCAGGCAGCAGACGTTGCGGGCGATGATCGACTGGAGCTGGGAGCTGCTGTCGGACGACGAACGGGTGGTGCTGCGGCGGCTGTCCGTGCACGCCGACGGCTGCACGCTGGAGGCGGCCGAGGAGGTCTGCGCCGAGCCGGGCCTGGACGTGCTCGGCCTGCTGGCCCGCCTGGTCGATCGCTCGCTGGTGACCCGCACCCCCGCCCACGAGACGGGTCGCGGGCCGGCGGCCGAGCCTCGGTACCGGCTGCTGGAGTCGGTGGCCGCCTACTGCCAGGAGCGGCTGGAGGAGGCCGGCGAGCTGACCGCCGTCCGGCACAGGCACCTGCGTCACTACACCGCCCTGGCCGTCCGGATGGAGCCACGCCTGCGCGGCCCCGAGCAGTGCGACGCGCTCGTACGGCTGGACGCCGAGACCGCGAACCTGAGAACGGCGCTGGAGAGGGCGGTGCGCGAGGGGGTTCCCGGCGAGGCGCTCCGGCTGGTGAACGCCATGGCCTGGTACTGGGTGCTACGCGGCAGACTGGGCGAGGGCCGCAGAGCCCTGGAAACAGCCCTGTCCGTGGCACGTCCCGGCGATGGAGGCGCGGCGAAGACCGAGGTGTGGTCCGGCGATCCGGGAGCAGCGGAGGCTGAGGTGTGGTTGGCCGGGTTTCAGTTGTTGGCGGGGCGGCTGGCCGTCCTGGATCGGGAGTGGTTTGCCGGGATTGAGGATGTGCGCAGGCGGGCCGGGGCGCGGTGGTTCGCGGGGTTCGCGCTGCTGGGTTATGAGGACGCGGCGGACAGTGAGGCGCTGCTGGCGGCGGCGCTGGTGGAGTTCCGCGAGCTGGGCGACACCTGGGGCACGGCGGCCGCGCTGACCGTGCTGGCCCGGCACTCGGCGCTGCGTGGCGACCTGGCCGGGCTGCGGAAGCACGCCGAGCAAGGGCTTGCCCTGTTCCGGCGGGCCGGTGACCGGTGGGGGGAGCTGCGGGCGGCGGAGAACCTGGCGATGCTGGCCGAGATCACCGGCGACTACGATCGGGCCACGGCGCTGCGCCGGGAGATCCTGGGGATGGCGGAGGAGCTGGAGCTGTGGAGCTCGGTGTCGGACGCGCTGTCCCGGCTGGGCCGCATCGCGATGCTGGAGGGCGAGCACGCGCGGGCCGACGACTACCACGAACGGGCGCGGCTGCTGGCCGTCGCGCAGTCGAACCGTCCGGCGGAGGAGTTCGCCGAGCTGGGCCTGGCGCTGGGGGCGCCAGACAGGGGCGGCTCGACGAAGCGGAGCGGCGGCTGCGCGCCTGGCTGGGCTGGGTCGAGGACGTGTCGGGCGATCCGGGCGCGGCGCTGATCCTGGCCGAGCTGGGGTTCGTGGCTGAGCAGCGCGGCGACGCGGCGGGCGCGCTGGACCTGCAGCGCCAGGGCCTGGCGGTGGCCCGCAGGGTGGGCGATCCGCGAGCGATCGCCCTGGCGATGGAGGGACTGGCGGGCGCGCAGACGCTGGCCGGGCGGCACCAGGAGGCCGCGCGATTGCTGGGCGAGGCGGCCGCACTGAGGGAGTCGGTGGGCGCCCCACTGCCGCCGGGCGAGCGGGGCGACGTGGAACGCATCACGGCGAGGGTGAAGCAGGCCCTCGAACCGGACCGAACGCCTCCGCCGACGCGATGAACCACGCAAGCACAGAGCCCAGCGCGAAGGTCAGCGCGGGGGCCGACGCAGAGGCCGGCGCTGAGCCCGGTGCAAAGGCGGACGCAGAGGCCAGCGCGGAGCCCGCGTGCTCAGCCCGGCGCAGAGCCGACGCAGAGGCCAGCGCGCAGGTCCGCACGAGGACCCGGCGGTGGGGCGGACGATCTGCTGCGCGAAGGGGGCGGCAAAGGGTGGGGAAAGGATTGATAGACCCCTTCGGCATCGTCCTGTAATAAACCCGCGATTTCGCACTTCCGGTGATTGTCGCGGTGAAAGCGGGCAGTGCCTGGGATGGACGGTCATCTTAGGGCAGGGTTGGGAGCATGCCGATGAGGACAGAGCTCGACCGCCTGGCGGGCGGGGCGCACCATGATCCGCACTCCGTGCTCGGAGCGCACCCCGTGTCCGGCGGGGTGGTCTTCCGCACGCTGCGGCCGATGGCGGAGCGCGTGCGGGTGGTGCTGGACGACGGCTCTGCCCACGACATGAAGCACCAGGCCCACGGGGTGTTCGAGGTGACGGTCCCGGGGCTGGACAAGGTGCCCGACTACCGGTTCAGCGTCCAGTACGCCGGCGCGGAGCCGTACGAGGTGCTCGATCCTTATCGGCACTGGCCCACGCTGGGCGAGGTGGACCTGCACCTCATCGGCGAGGGGCGGCACGAGCGGCTGTGGGAGGCGCTCGGGGCGCGGGTGATGGAGCACCAGGACGTCGACGGCACCGCGTTCGCCGTCTGGGCGCCGAACGCGCGCGGCATCAGGATCGTCGGCGACTTCAACCACTGGGACGGCACCGCCTACCCGATGCGCTCGCTGGGCCGGTCGGGGGTGTGGGAGCTGTTCGTGCCGGGGCTGGGCGCGGGGCAGCGGTACAAGTACCAGGTGCTGGGCGCCGACGGCGTGTGGCGGGACAAGGCCGACCCGATGGCCAGGCGGACCGAGGTGCCGCCGCTGACGGCGTCGGTGATCGACAAGTCCGACTACAGCTGGCAGGACGACGCCTGGATGGTCGAGCGGCGTCAGGCGCAGGCGCAAACGGCACCGATGAGCGTCTACGAGGTGCACCTCGGCTCGTGGCGGCCGGGGCTGTCGTACGTGGAGCTGGCCGACCAGTTGTCCGAGTACGTCGCCGACATGGGTTTCACCCACGTGGAGCTGCTGCCGGTGGCCGAGCACCCGTTCGGCGGGTCGTGGGGCTACCAGGTGACCTCCTATTACGCCCCGACGGCCAGGTTCGGCACGCCCGACGAGTTCCGTCACTTCGTGGACCGCCTGCATCGGCGCGGCATCGGCGTGCTGCTCGACTGGGTGCCGGCCCACTTCCCGATGGACGAGTGGGCGCTGGCCCGGTTCGACGGCACCCCGCTCTACGAGCACGCCGACCCGGCCAGGGGCGAGCACCCCGACTGGGGCACCTACGTGTTCGACTTCGGCCGCAGGGAGGTGCGCAACTTCCTGGTCGCCAACGCCCTGTTCTGGCTGAAGGAGTTCCACGTCGACGGCCTGCGGGTGGACGCGGTGGCCTCGATGCTCTACCTGGACTACTCGCGGCGCGAGGGCGAGTGGACGCCCAACGTGTACGGCGGCAGGGAGAACCTCGACGCGGTCGAGTTCCTCAAGGAGATGAACTCGGTCTGCTACCGGGAGGCTCCCGGCATCTCGACCGTGGCCGAGGAGTCGACGGCCTGGCCGGGGGTCTCGCGGCCGGTGCACCTGGGCGGGCTCGGGTTCGGCTTCAAGTGGAACATGGGCTGGATGCACGACACGCTCGAATACCTGCGCCACGAGCCGGTCTTCCGCCAGTACCACCACCATCAGCTGACGTTCTCGCTGCTGTACGCCTACTCCGAGAACTACGTGCTGCCGCTGTCGCACGACGAGGTCGTCCACGGCAAGGGCTCGCTGCTGGGCAAGATGCCGGGCGACGAGTGGCAGCGCTTCGCGCAGCTGCGGGCACTCCTGGCGTTCATGTGGGCGCATCCGGGCAAGCAGCTGCTGTTCATGGGCGGCGAGTTCGGTCAGGGCTCGGAGTGGTCGGAGGAGCGCGGGCTGGACTGGTGGGTGCTGGAGTTCGACGGGCACCAGGGGGTGCAGCGGCTGGTCCGTGATCTCAACCGGCTCTACCGCGAGACTCCCGCCCTGTGGGAGCAGGACTGCAAGCCCGAGGGGTTCCGGTGGATCGACGCCGACGACGCCTCGGGCAACACGTTCTCGTTCGTCCGTTACGCGAACGACGGCTCGGCGGTGGCGTGCGTGGTGAACTTCAGCGGCGGCCCGCACGAGAACTACAAGCTCGGGCTCCCGTACGCCGGGCAGTGGTCAGAGGCGGTCAACACCGACGCCTACGACTACTGGGGCAGCGGCGTGGGCAACATGGGGACGGTCGAGGCCACGGAGGAGCCGTGGCACGGGCTGCCCTGCTCGGCCACGTTGCGGGTGCCGCCGCTGGGCGCGGTGTGGCTCACGCACGAGGGCGGTGCCCGCTGAGCGTTTGAGCTGCGGCCGCTGAAAGTTCGGTGAGAAACCGGCCTGGGGGCCTGTGCGTGTCGGGCAAATCGCCCTAAACTCCGAGATCATCCCCCTCGGAGGACGCGTGCGATTCCGCCCCTTGATCGTGAGCTCGATCGTTCTGGTCCTGCTGCCGTTATCGGCTCCGGCCTACGCGGAGGACCCGACGCTCCTCCCCACGCCGGGCACGTCCCAGACGCCGGCGGCGCCGCCCCCGGCCGAGGACCCCGCTCCGCCCGAAACCCCGCCGGCCGAGACGCCGCCCGCTGAGGAGCCGTCCGGTCCCGAGAGCAAGGTCGAAGCCGGCCTGGGCGTGGACGGCGGCACCGAACGGGCCATCGTCGAGCTGACCGACCCCGCCGCGAACGCCACCGTCGCGACCCAGGCCGCGACCGAGAGCGTGGACGTGGTGCTGCAGCCGCTGAGCGGTTCGTTCATGGTCGTCGAGGGCACGGCGGAGGAGCTGGCCAAGCTGGCCGAGGACCCCCGGGTCACCTCCATCCACCGCGACCGTACATACCTGCCGGCCGACGTCTCCGCCAACCTGTCGCTGATCGGCGCCGACCAGGCGCACGCGAAGAGCTTCACCGGCGCCGACCAGGCGGTGGCCGTGCTCGACACCGGCATCGACCCGAACCACCCGTGGTTCGCCGGCCGCATCGTGGCGCAGGCGTGCTTCTCCGCGACGGAGGAGGCCGGCGTCGAGTCGCTCTGCCCGAACGGGGCGAACAAGCAGACCGACGGCGCGGCGGCCGACGCCACCACGGCGAAGTGCCTGGCCGGGACCGTGAACATGTGCGACCACGGCTCCCACGTGGCCGGCATCGCGGCCGGCACCGGCGGCGTGGCACCGGGCGCGAACATCGTGGCGGTGCAGGTGTTCAGCCGGATCAACGACGAGGAGCTCTGCGGCGAGCCGTCGTGCCTGATGGCGTACGAGTCGTCGCTGCGCGAGGCGCTGGACTACGTGGGGACGCTGAACCAGCCGATCGCCGCGGTCAACCTCAGCCTGGGCGGCATGCTGTACGAGTCGAACTGCGACGGGACCGAGGAGGGCGCGGTCTTCAAGGAGAAGATCGACGCGCTGCTGGCCAAGAACATCGCGACCGTGGTGGCCGCGGGCAACGAGTTCTTCGACGGCGTCTCCCACCCGGCCTGCGTCTCCTCGGCGGTGGCCGTCGGCGCCAACGACAACTCCGACGCCGTCGCCGACTTCTCCAACCGCGGCGCGCTGCTGGACCTGTTCGCTCCCGGCGTGGACATCGAGTCGTCGGTGCCGGACAACGCCACGACCGTCTACAGCGGCACCTCGATGGCGACCCCGCATGTGGCCGGCGCGCTGGCGCTGATGAAGGCGGCCACGCCGGACGTCCCGATGACCGAGCTGATCGACAAGCTGAAGAGCACCGGCCGGCCGTACGTGTACGACTCCAACGGCGCCCAGGTCACCACGCCGCGCCTGGACCTGGCGGCGGCCCTGGCCGGGGCGGCGCAGCAGCCGCCCATCACGCAGGCCCCGACGCAGCCGGGCCCCGGCGACACCAGCGGCCCCAGCCCCGAGCCCGAGGACTCGTCGACTCCCGATCCGGACCCCGGGACCGAGCCGGAGCCGGAGCCCACGTCGTCGACCAGCCCGGTCCCGCTGCCGACGGTCACGGTCACGGTGACCGTCACCCACACGGCGAAGCCGGTGGCCGCGGTGTGCACGCGCGGCACGACGGCCAAGAAGCTGACGGCCAAGAAATGGGCGATCGAGCTGCACCGCGGCAGCGGCTCCCTCTCCGACGCCACGCTCACCTGCTACCTGAAGCTGATCGGCAAGTCCAGCAAGGTCTTCCCCGAGCTGACGAAGGCGTCGTCACTGGGCAAGGCGTACCGCGTGCTAAAGAACACCAGGACCGGCAAGGCCAAGCTCGACGGCGCGCTGCTGACGGCCTGGCTGAACTGGGCGCACGGCACCAACGGCACCACCTCGCTGACGGCCGGCGAGAAGGTGCGGCTCAGCGCCAAGCCGTCCGCGGCGGCGCTGAAGAAGGCCACCAAGGCTGTCCTCAATTCCGTTAAATAGCGAGAAGTCCAGAAAGGGCCGGTCAAATCTGACCGGCCCTTTCTCGTCTCGCTCTTTAAGGCAAAAAAGCCTCCAACGTTTCTCTGGGCTACATACGTCACTGACATCACACTTGTCACACGGGGGGATGTAAACGGCTGTACGCAGCCGGGAGCCGGACCAAAGCTTCACGGCTCCAGCCCCGGGAGGAAAAAGTGAGACTACGGTCTCTGTTCACCGGCGTCGTTACGCTGTCCGTGACATCAGCCGTGCTCTGGACCGCTCCGGCCCTGCAGGCCGACTCCGCCGACACCGGCGACCCGATCATCAGCCCGGCGCTCGTGTCGGAGATCCAGAAGAAGAGCAAGGTCCGCTCCATCATCCAGCTCAAACCAGGTCAGAGCGTGCAGGCCGTGGCCAGCGACCTGGAGATGGCCTCCGACGGCGGCCGGGTGCTGGAGGCGGCGCAGTCGCCGCACTTCTTCGTGGCCGAGGTGGACGGCAGGACGCTGGACAAGCTGAAGAAGGACAACCGTGTCCAGGCCGTCTACAAGGACGAGCTGAGCGCGCCCAACCTCGACGTCAGCACCACCGTGATCCGCTCCGACCGGGCCAACCAGGCCGGCTGGAACGGCACCGGCACCACGGTCGCCGTGCTCGACACCGGGATCGACCGGGATCACCCGTTCTTCGCCGGCCGGATCGCGGACGAGGCCTGCTTCTCCTCCTCCGACGCGAGCGACGGGACCGTCTCGCTCTGCCCGAACAACCAGCCCAGCCAGACCGGGCCGGGCGCGGCCGACGTCGAGACGCCGCAGTGCACCGTGGACGGCGCCAACGTCTGCTCGCACGGTACGCACGTCGCGGGCATCGCGGCCGGCAAGATGACCACGGGAGCGCCGGCCAACGGCGTCGCCCCCGAGGCCCGCCTGCTGCCCGTCCAGGTCTTCAGCCGCGTGGACGACCCGCTGACCTGCGGCGTCGGCCCCACCCCGTGCTTCCTCAGCTACACCTCGGACCAGAAGCTGGCGCTCGAATACGTGGCCAGGGTGGCGCGGACGTACAACGTCGCGGCGGTGAACATGAGCCTCGGGGGCGGGCGGGCGTACTCGGAGGCGTGCGACGCCGACCCGAGCGCGGGGGCGGTCAAGCCGGAGTTCGACGCGCTGGTGGCCCTGGGCGTGGCCCCGGTGGTGGCGGCGGGCAACAGCGGCTGGGAGAACGGCGTCTCCGCGCCCGCCTGCGTCTCCACCGCGATCACGGTCGGCGCCACGGACGACTCCGACGCGCTCGCCTCGTTCACCAACCGGGGGCCGCTGCTCGACCTGTTCGCCCCCGGCGTGGCCATCCGCTCCTCGGTGCCGGACGACGCCTACGGTGACAAGAACGGCACCTCGATGGCCGCGCCGCACGTGGCGGGGGCGTTCGCGCTGATGCGGCAGGCGTTCCCGAACAACACGGTCGAGCAGAGCCTGCAGCGGCTGCGCGACACCGGCGCGCAGATCCGGTTCGACGCCTCGGGGACCCAGGTGACCACGGCGCGCATCGACATGGAGCGGGCCACCGCCGGCGCGACCCCCGCCACCGACCCGCGGGCCTGATCACGCGCCTTCATGGGGCCGGACGGGGGCGACCGTCCGGCCTTTCGTGCGAAACCTCACCTTTCCCTCTGACCCCACGAGTCGAATTACTACACTTCTCTGGACAACACCCCCCGAACCCCTCCGGAGGAACGGTTGAGACTCTCGTCTCTGCTGGCCGGCGCCGTCGCGCTGGCCGCCACCTCGGCGACGCTCATCGCGACGCCCGCCCTGGCCGACCCCGAGTCCAAGATCGACCCCGCGATCACCGCGAGCGGCGAGCACCGCGCCATCGTGCACGTGAACCGGGCCGCCCAGGTGCAGGCGGTGCAGTCCAGTGCCGAGGCGGTCAAGCGGGACAGGAAGAACGTGGAGGCCCAGCCCCCCTCCGAGATCGCGGCCAAGCTCGACTTCTTCGTCTACCGCGGCACCCGCGCCGAGCTGGAGCAGATCGCCGGGCAGTCGGACGTCGTCTCGATCCGCAAGGACAAGCTCAACGAGCCCACGCTGGTGCAGAGCATTCCGCTGATCGGCGCGGACCGGGCGCAGCGCTCCGGCTTCACCGGCAAGGGCACCGCCGTGGCCGTCCTGGACTCCGGCATCGACAACGACCACCCCGCCTTCGGCGACCGCATCGTGGCCCAGGCGTGCTTCTCGGCCGCCGACCCCGTCGACGGCTCCACCCCGCTGTGCCCGAACGGCAGCCAGTTCCAGATCGGCGCCGGCGCGGCCGACGCGGAGAGCGCCGCGTGCATGACGGGCGCCCCGCAGCCGCAGTACGGCCTGTGCTACCACGGCACCCACGTGGCCGGCATCGCGGCCGGTCAGCGGACGGCCGAGTTCGCTGCCAACGGCGTCGCCCCGAAGGCCGAGATCGTGCCGGTCCAGGTGTTCAGCCGCTTCGACGACTCGCCGTACTGCGCGGGCCGTCCCGTCTGCATCCTGGCCTACGACTCCTCGATCCTGACCGGCATGGCCTACGCCGAACTGCTGGCCGACCAGTACCGCATCGCCGCGGTCAACCTGAGCCTGGGCGGCGGCGAGTACGACGTGGCCTGCGACGAGGGCGACGGGGCCGACTTCAAGGCCGAGGTGGACAAGCTCATGGCCAAGGGCGTCGCGACGGTCGTGGCCTCGGGCAACGACGGCTTCGACGACTCGGTGTCGTGGCCCGCGTGCGTCTCGAACACGGTCGCGGTGGGCGCCACGGACAAGCAGGACGCGGTGGCGTCCTTCTCCAACAGGGGCGCGCTCCTGGACGTGTTCGCTCCGGGCGTCGCGATCACCGCGGCCATCGCCGGGAACACGTACGCGTCACTGAACGGCACCTCGATGGCCACCCCGCACGTCACGGGCGCGCTGGCGGTGCTGCGCCAGAAGCGTTCGCACGCCTCGGTGGACCAGCTCGTGTCCGCGCTGCGGCGCACGGGCGAGCCGATCGCCTACACGAGCGCCGGCACGGAGGTCACCACGCCGCGGATCGACGTCTGGGCGGCCCTGCGCGGCAGGTAGCCGTCACCGGCCCGGCGCGGGCGCTCCTCCCGCGCCGGGCCCTCAAGTACGCGAGCTCTCCTCTTACGCCAGCCGGACGCTGAGCGGCCGATCATTTCGGCGTCCGCTCTCGTACGATGAGGGCGTGCACGGCCTCCTCCGCTCCGTGTGGGACGAGCCCCGTCCGCCCGGCGCCCCGCGCAGGGTGTGGCGCGACTGGGCGCTCGTCGGGCTGCTCACGCTGGCCATCGTGCTCGAAGGCATCCTGCGCACCGACCTGCTGTGGCGGCCGCTCTCGATCGTCTATCCGCTGGTCATGCTGCCCACCCTGTTATGGCGGCGCACCAGCCCGCTGGCCTGCTTCGCGGTCCCCGTCGTCACCACGGGCCTGATCCAGCACCTCACCGGCGCCGACCCGGCCGAGATGCACTCGATGGCGTACATGGTGATCATGCTCTACGCGCTGTCCCGATGGGGGTCCGGCCGGGAGATGGCGCTCGGGCTCGGGCTGATCACCGCCGCGGTGACCACGTCCACGCTCACCGGGCAGATCGCCACGATCCCGGGGCAACTGGCCGCCTCCGACGTCATCGGCGCGTTCACCGTCGTGTTCGCCGCTTTCGCCCTGGGCGGCGTCTTCCGCTACCGGGCCAGAGCGAGGGCGCGCGAGCTCGACCAGGTCAAACTGCTCGAACGCGAGCAGCTGGCCCGCGACCTGCACGACACCGTCGCCCACCACGTCTCGGCGATGGCGATCCGCGCCCAGGCCGGCATCGCGACCGCCGCCACCCACCCCGACGCCGCCGTCGACGCGCTGCGCGTGATCGAGGCCGAGGCGTCGCGCACGCTCGCCGAGATGCGGGCCATGGTGCGCGTCCTGCGCCGCGACCGGGCCCCGGGCGGCGGGGAGATGCCCGAGCTGGCCCCCAACCCGCACATCGCCGATCTCGAACAGCTGGCCGGGCGGCCCAAGGTCGGCCCCGCCGTGGAGGTGCTGATCGACGGCGACCTCGACGGCGTGCCCCCGTCGGTCGGCGCCGCCGTCTACCGCATCGCCCAGGAGTCGGTCACCAACGCCCGCAGGCACGCCCGGCACGCCACCAGGGTCGAGGTCCGGGTGAGCGCCGACGACGCCTCCGTACGGCTGCGGGTGAGCGACGACGGCGACAGCACCGCCACCAGACCCGCTCCCGCGCACGGGTACGGGCTGCTCGGCATGATCGAACGCGCCGACCTGCTCGGCGGCACGTGCGAGGCCGGCCCGAACCCTGGGCGCGGGTGGACCGTGACCGCCGTCCTGCCCAGGACCCCCAAGCACGACGTCTCCCCGAGGACCGCATGAGCATGAGCGCGACCGGCGACCCCGCGGACGCCCCCATCCGGGTGATCGTCGCCGACGACCAGGAGATCGCCCGCACCGGGCTGAGGATGATCCTGGACGCCCAGCCGGACATCGAGGTGGTCGCCGAGGCGGGTGACGGCCGCCGGGCCATCGAGCTGGCCAGGCGGTTACGGCCGGACGTGTGCCTGTTCGACATCCGCATGCCCCGCTGCGACGGCATCGAGGCCACCCGCACCCTGGCCGGGCCCGACGTGGCCGACCCCATGGCCGTCGTCGTCATCACCACGTTCGACCTGGACGAGTACGTCTACGCGGCGCTCAAGGCGGGCGCCCGCGGGTTCCTGCTCAAGGACGCGGGCCCCGATCTGCTCGGCCAGGCGATCCGCGCCGCCGCCAGGGGTGACGCGCTGATCGCCCCGAGCATCACCGCCCGGCTGCTGTCGGCCTTCGCCGGTTCCGCTCCCTCAGGGCGGCGGGTGCAGCCGATCGAGCCGCTCACCGACCGGGAGGAGCAGATCCTGGTGACCGTGGCGCGCGGGCGGACCAACAGCGAGATCGCCGACGAGCTGCACATCTCGCTGAGCACGGTCAAGAGCCACGTCGCGAGCCTGATGACCAAGCTGGGAGTGCGCAACCGGGTCGAGATCGCCATGTGGGCGTACGAGACCGACCGCGTCAAGGGCTGACCCGAGCCCGCCTGGACCCGGTCCGGCGGCGGATGATCCACTCGGCCACCGCCAGGTTGAGCACCCAGCTCCCCCCGAGGAGCAGCGCCCTGGTGACCTCGCCGGGCGGGCCGGCGAAGGCCAGCCACAGGCCCTGGGTCAGCGCCTGCGTGCCGGCGCCGAGGCCGATCGCGTACGCGCGGGCCATCCAGGCGCGGTGACGGCGCACGTCCCGCCGGCGGACGGCACGAAGGCCGAGCACGAGAGCGGCCGCCATGGCCGAGCCGAACACCAGCCGGAACCCGGCGAGCAGCCCTTCGTCCTCCGGCGGCACCTCGGAGAACAGCGTCATCCACAACCCCGACAGCGCCGCCGCCAGCCCGGCCACCACCAGCAGCCGTCCCGCCGCGCGGTGCCAGCCGGGCCTGCGCGCCCTGAACCGGGGGGCGAACTGGAAGGCGCCGAGCACGGTGTAGAGGGTGACGGCCACGATGTGCACGGTCACGGGGGCGGGAAAGGTGAGGAAGCGGGCGTTGGCCGGGGTGATCGCGGCGCCGCTCACGATCTCGTTCATGCGGACGGCGCCGGCCAGCACGGGGACGACGCTGAGCGTGATCAGCCCCGTGGGGACGAGCCATCCGGCTCTCCGGCGCCTGCCGTCGAGGTTCAGCATGCCTCGATGGTGACCGCCGGACCCACCCCGTCTCATCGGCCCCGAGACCCCTTCCGCATGGGCCGATCAGCCGGTCGGGAGCTCGTACTTTCGGCTGTTCCGCCCGCCCGAGCCCGGCGCACACACTGAGGGCCCCGACGGAAGGAAACATCATGAAAGCGTTCGTTCTCCGCTCGTACGGCTCCCCCGACGTCCTCCGGCTCACCGACGTCGACACCCCCGTCCCCGGCCCGAGCGAGGTGCTGATCCGGATCCGCGCCACCTCGGTGCAGCCCTGGGACTGGCACGGTATGCGCGGCGAGCCGTATGTCGCCCGCGTCATGCCCGGCGGCCTCGGGCTGCGGCCGAAGCTGAGCATTCTGGGCGCGGACGTGGCCGGGGTGGTGGAGGCGGTCGGCGCGCAGGTCACCGAGTACGTTCCCGGCGACGAGGTCTTCGCCATGCCCGAGGGCGGCGGGTTCGCCGAGTACGTCAGCATCCCCGAGCACCAGGTGGCCCCCAAGCCGCGGAACCTGTCGTTCGAGCAGGCGGCGGCGGTGCCGCTGGCCGCCTGCACGGCCCTGCTCGCCGTCCGCGACGACGCCAAGGTCGAGCCGGGCCACCGGGTCCTGGTCAACGGGGCCTCCGGTGGCGTGGGGACGTTCGCGGTGCAGCTGGCCAAGGCGTACGGCGCGCACGTCACCGGCGTGTGCAGCACCCGCCACGTGGACCTGGTCCGGTCGATCGGCGCGGACGAGGTGATCGACTACACCAAGGAGGACTTCACCCGGATGGGGCCGCCGTACGACGCGATCCTCTACGTGGCGGGCAACCGGTCGTTCGCGGAGTGCCGGCGGGTGCTCAGGCGCAAGGGCGTGTGCGTCATGCTCGGCGCGGCGGCGGGCCGGTGGGTGCAGCCGGCCGGGCGCATGTTCACGATGGTCGCCGCGTCGATGTTCGCCTCCCAGAAGGCGGTGGTGACCCAGGTGGTCGGCAGCGCCGAGAACCGGCGCAACCTGCGCGAGCTGACCGAGCTGATCGAGAGCGGGCAGGTCACGCCGGTCATCGATCGTGCCTACGCGTTCGCGGACACCGTGGCGGCGCTCAGGTACCAGGAGGAGGGGCATGCCTCGGGCAAGGTCGTCATCACGATGTGACGAGGGGCGGGCGGGGGACCTCCCGCCCGCCGATCGACCTCGGTCCGGCGGGCTGAGCCCATTTCGAATCGCGTCGCTTAGGGTGGCTCCTATGGACGCAGGCAAGGCGATCTTCGAAACCGTCGACAAGCTTCGCCAGCGGCGCACGGCCCCGCTGGTGCTGGAGCTCGACCTCACAGAGGGCCTCACGGAAGGCCCGCCGGCGGATCCGCTCGCCGCGCTGCTGTCCATGCGCAAGCCCCGGCTGGCCGACGTCCTGTCGGGCCTGCGCCGGGCCAGGCAGGACCCGCGCGTCAAGGCGCTCGTCGTCAAGATCGGCGGCAACCCGATGGGGCTGGCCATGGTGCAGGAGCTGCGCCAGGCCGTGATCCACTTCCGCGCCTCCGGCAAGCTGACCGTCGCCTTCGGCGAGACGTTCGGCGAGTTCGGCGGCGGCACCGTCCCCTACTACCTGGCCAGCGCCTTCGAGCGCCTCTACCTGCAGCCCAGCGGCGACGTCGGGCTGACCGGGGTGGCCGTGGAGCAGCGCTTCGTCAAGGGGGCACTGGGCAAGCTGGGCATCGGCTACGAGGTCGGCCAGCGGCACGAGTACAAGACCGCCGCCAACACCTTCACCCAGGACCGCATGACCGAGCCGCACCGCGAGTCCATGGGCCGCATCGTGGAGTCGATCACCGAGAGCCTCGTCGCGGGCATCGCCGACAGCCGCCGGCTCGACCCGGGCAAGGTGCGCGAGCTGATCGACCGCGGCCCGTTCACGGCCACCGAGGCGCACGAGGCCGGGCTGGTCGACGGGCTGGCCTACCGGGACGAGGTCTACGACGAGGTCAAGCGGGCCGCGGGCGAGGAGGCGCACCTGCTCTACGTCTCCCGCTACGCCCGTGGCGCGGCCGTGCGCAAGCTGCCCAACCCGACGGCCGACGGGGTCGCGCTCGTGCACGCCACCGGCATGATCAGGACCGGCCGCAGCGGGCGCAGCCCGCTCGGCGGGGGCGGGGCGATGGGCTCCGACACGATCAGCGCCGCGCTGCGCGCCGCCAGGCGCGACGAGCACGTCAAGGCCGTGGTGTTCCGGGTCGACAGCCCCGGCGGCTCCTACGTGGCCAGCGACACGGTCTGGCGCGAGGTCACGCTGCTGCGCGAGGTCAAGCCGGTCATCGTGTCGATGGGCGACCTGGCGGCATCCGGCGGCTACTTCATCTCGATGGCCGCCGACGTGATCATCGCCCAGCCGGGCACGCTGACCGGCTCGATCGGCGTGTACGGCGGCAAGCCCGTCCTGTCGGAGCTGCTGGAGAAGCTGGGCGTCACCTCGGAGCTGGTGGCGGAGGGCGCCAACGCCGGCATGTTCTCCACCACGCGCGGCTTCTCCACCGAGCAGTGGGAGCGGATCAACGCCTGGCTCGACCGCATCTACGACGACTTCACCGGCAAGGTGGCCACCAGCCGCAACCTGAGCCGCGAGCGCACCCACGAGCTGGCCAGGGGCCGGGTGTGGACCGGCGCCGACGCGCGGGCCAACGGCCTGGTCGACGAGCTGGGCGGGCTGGAGGACGCGCTGGTCCTGGCGCGCAAGCGGGCCGGGCTGGCCGACGACGCCCCGGTGCGCTCCTACCCCAGGCTCAACGTGGTCGAGCGGCTGCGCGGGCCCGAGTCCAGCGAGGACAAGTCGGCCGCACTGGCGCGGATCCGGCTGGACGCCTGGGGGCCGCTGGCCCGGCTCTCGGCCGAGCTGGGCCTGCCCGCCGCGGGTGGACCGCTGCTGCTGCCGTCCTGGTACGTCATCCGCTGAGCCCGCGCCAGACCCCGAGCGGTCAGGTGGTCGAGCGGTACCGCCCGCGTACGCGTACCAGCGGCTGCAGCGACGGATCGACGTAGGCGACGTCCAGGACCGCGGCGACGAAGAGCGTGTGATCGCCGGCCGGGACCACCCTGGTGGTCTCGGCCTCGATCGCGGCCACCCCGCCCTCGATCACCAGCGCCTCCGTGTGCTCCCCCCGATGATGCGGCGTGCCGGCCACGAGCAGGCGGGCGCTGGGGCGTCCGGCGGTCGCGAAGCGGCTGGCCACGGCCGCCTGCCCCGACGACAGCAGGGAGGCGGCCCAGCGGTCCTGCCGGAGCAGGACCTCGGTGAGGTAGCCGGCCGAGGCCAGGCTGACCAGCACCAGCGGCGGCTCCAGCGAGACCGACATCAGCGCCGTCACCGTGGTGCCGATGTCGTCGCGCCCGTCGCGCGCGGTCACGACCGCCACCCCGGCGGCGAGCTGCGCCATCGCCTCGGTGAAGGTCATCGGATGGAGTCCCGCGCCGGGGCGTGGGAGCCCGTGCGGGCCCCCACGCGTGCGAGCGGAGTCAGCCGAGGCCGTTGGAGGTCAGCCATTCCTTGGCCACGGTCGCGGGCTCGTCCTTGTTGACGGAGATCTTCTGCATCATCTCCAGCAGGGACTCGGTCGTCAGCTTGGCCGAGATGCCGTTCAGGGTCGTCCTGATCGTGTCGTCGACGGAGGCCTTGTGCAGCAGCGGGGTCACGTTCTGGGCGGCGAAGATGTTCTTGGTGTCCTGGAGCGGGACCAGGTCGTTCGCCGTCATCTTGGGGTCGGTGGTGAAGATGTTGCCGACCTGGATGGAGCCGTCCTTGAGCGCGTCGGCCGTGGTCGGCCCGGTGGGCTTCCACTCCTTGAACTCCAGGCCGTACACGTCCTTGAACCTGGCCTCCCACCGCTTCTTGAACTCGGGCGGAGCGCCGACGATCATGTCCTTCGAGACCTTGGCCAGGTCCTCGATGGTGTTCAGCGACTGCTTGGTCTGGGTGTCCTTGGTGACCGAGAGGCTGTCCTTGTCCTCGGCGGGCGAGGAGTCGAGCACCTCCAGCTCGGCCGGCAGTTTCGACTTCAGCGCCGTGTTCACCTCGTCGGTGGTCACGGAGGTGTCCTTCTGGTCCACGAAGGCGAGCAGGTTGCCGTTGTACTCCGGCACGACGGTCAGGCCGCCGCCCTTGACCTGGTCGTAGACGACCTCGCGGCTGCCGATGCGCGGCTTCTCCTCCACCTGCACGCCCTTGGCCTCCAGCGCCTGGGCGTAGATGGAGGCCAGCAGCACGCTCTCGTCGAAGTCGAAGGAGCCGATGACGGCCTTACCTCCAGCGCCCGAAGCCGAGCCGGTGGGGGCCGCGCTCGTCGTGTCGAGCGGATTGCCCCCGGTGCCACCGCTGCCGCCACCGCAGGCGGACAGCGCGAGCATCGCCGAGAGGAGGACCCCCGCGATGCCGTACTTGCGTCTCATGTTGCATTTCCCTTCTAAGCGGGAGGTAATACGGGAGATTATCGGACCTTCGACCGCTGGCTCACCCCCGGTGAGACCGCCACCCTCTGCGCGAGCGCGAACAATACCTGCACCACCAGTGCGAACAGCACAATCAGTACTGAACCCCCGACGACGCTCGCGTAATCCTTGGTCGCGAAACCGTCGATGACATACCGGCCGAGACCGCCCAGCCCCGTGTAGGAGGCGACGGTGGTGGTGGCCACGACCTGGATGGCCGACAGGCGGCAGCCGAGCAGGATCAGCGGCAGCGCCACCGGGACCAGCACCCGGCCGAGAACCTGGCCGCCGCGCAGCCCCATCCCGTACGCGGCGTCGCGCAGCTCGGGATCGACGCCCTTGACGCCCTCGTAGGTGTTGACCAGGATCGGCGGCACCGACAGCAGCACCAGCGGAATGATCACCGGCCAGATCGAGGCCGTGCCCAGCAGCAGCACGAACATCACCAGCAGCCCCAGCGTGGGCAGCGCCCTGGCCAGGTTCGCGGAGATGACCACGAGCACCTCGCCCCGGCCGGTGTGCCCGATCACCAGGCCCAGCGGGACGGCGATCAGCACGGCCAGCAGCAGGGCCAGGGCCGAGAACTCCAGGTGCTCCAGCAGCCGCGCGGGGATGCCGCCGGAGCCGGCCCAGTTGTCGCCGTTGCCGAAGAACTCCACCAGCCAGGCGAAGAAGGAGGTCAGCCAGTTCATGACGCCGTTCCCTTCCTGGCCCGTACCCAGGGTGTGAGCAGCCGCTGGGCCAGGACCAGCAGCCCGTCCGCGACCAGCGCCAGCGCCACGATGAGCACGATGCCGACGATCACCGGCGGCATGAACGGGTTCTGGTAGGCCCGGGTGAACAGCCCGCCGAGCCCGCCCTGCCCGATCAGCGCCCCCACGCTGACCAGGCTGATGCTGGAGACCGCGACCACCCGCATCCCGGCCAGTACCACCGGCACGGCGATCGGCAGCTCCACCTGCAGCAGCCGGCGCAGCGGCGTGAAGCCCATCGCGACGGCCGACTGGCGGACGTGGTCGGGCACCGAGTTCAGCCCGTCCACCACGGCGGGGATCAGCACCGCCATGCCGTAGAAGGTCAGCGGGATGATCACCGTGGTCTGCGAGAGCCCGGTGACCGAGATCAGCAGCATGAAGACGGGCAGCGACGGGAGCGCGTACACGACGTTCATGAAGCCCGAGGTGGGCTGGTAGAGCCAGCGCCAGCGCACGCAGGCCAGGCCCAGCGGCAGCGCCAGGACGAGCGCGAGCACGATCGGCACGAGGGACATCGTGAGGTGGTCGGTCAGCAGGTTGCTGATGCTGTCGACCCGTCCCGTGTCCCAGTTGCGCCCGATCCACTCCCAGATGGAAGGAGGGCCGTCACCCATCTGCGGCCTCCGCCAGCGCCGCGTCCAGGGCCTCCCTGGTGGCCACGCCGACGACCTTGCCGTCACCGTCCACGGCGACGGCGCAACCGGACGGCGACAGCAGCGCGGCGTCGAGGGCCGCGCGCATGCTGTCGCGGCCGTGCACGTAGGTCCCGTACGGCTCCAGCCCGGCCGGGCGCGCGCCGGAGCGCCAGCCCACCGGCCGGCCGTCGCCGGTCACGACCAGCAGCCACGGCTCGGCCGCGCCGTCCCCCGAGTCCCCCGCGTCCTCCGTCACGGTCAGGTCCGTACGGAGCCGCAGCCCCTCGGTGGAGACGAACTGCAGCCGCCTGATCCCCCGGTCGTGCCCGAGGAACTCGCGGACGAAGTCGTCGGCCGGCTCGGACAGCAGCGTCTTGGGGTCGGCCAGCTGCGCCAGCTTGCCGCCCACCCGCAGCACCGCCACCCGGTCGCCGAGCTTGATGGCCTCGTCGATGTCGTGGGTGACGAAGACGATGGTCTTGTTCAGCTCGCTCTGCAGCCTGAGCAGTTCGTCCTGCAGGCTCGTGCGCACGATGGGGTCGACCGCGCTGAACGGCTCGTCCATGAGCAGCACGGGCGGGTCGGCGGCCAGCGCCCTGGCCACGCCCACGCGCTGCTGCTGGCCGCCCGAGAGCTGGAACGGGTAGCGGCCGGCGAAGGCCGGGTCGAGCCCGACCCGCTCCAGCAGCTCCATGGCCCGCGCGCGGGCCTTCTTGCGGTCCCAGCCGAGCAGGTAGGGGACGGTGGCGACGTTGTCGACGATCTTCCGGTGGGGGAAGAGACCGGCCTGCTGGATGACGTAGCCGATGCCGCGCCGCAGCGTCGGCGGGTCGATGTTCTGGACCGGCTCGCCGTCGAGGAGGATCCGTCCCTCGGAGGCGTCGATCATGCGGTTGATCATCCGCAGGGACGTGGTCTTGCCGCAGCCGGACGGGCCGACGAACACGGTGATCTCGCCGGTGGGCGCCTCAAGGCTGAGGTGGTCCACGGCGACCGTTCCGTCCGGATAACGTTTGGTGACAGAGTCGAATGTGATCACGCGCGAACTCTCGCTTCGGGCTTCGGTGGCAGGGCCGCAGCCCCCCTGCCACGACCGCCGCATGATCTCTTGACCCCACACCCTACGGCGACATCCAACCCTCTGTCCTCCTGGGTATTCCTTAAACGCTTCACATGGGGCTGCCAATGACCTGGGATATTCACACTAAATCCGGATCTGGTAGTGCGCCGGACCACGAGGGTTGGCATGATTACCCTGACCATTCCTGACGCATCAGTCCACAAGACGCTGACGCGACCCCTCACCCCCAGAGTCCGCACACTGCAAGAGGACCGACCCCGTGTCTCAGCCGCTCACCGATCAGCGCCAGCGCGCCGAGTTGATCGCAGAGCTCTACGACCTCTATGCCGCCGGGCTGTTCGCGTACTGCGCGGACCAGCTCGGCGACCTCGGCTCTGCGTCCGACGTCCTGGTCACCGTGCTCACCAGCGTCCCGGCCACCGTGCCTCCCCGCGCCGCCATCTACGCCTTCGCCCGCCGCGAGATCCACCGGCGCGACATCACCTACTCCCCGCCCGCCGTCGATCCGCTCATCGACCCGGCCACCGCGCTCGTCGAGCGCTCCCTGCGCGAGCTGCGCCCCCACCACCGCGAGGTGCTCGTCCTGTGCGCCGTGTGCGGGCTGAGCAAGTCCGAGCTGGCCTGGGTGCTGAACGTGGCCCCCGACACCGCGGAAGAGCTGGCCGTGGGCGCGGGACACCGGTTCAGGCGGGCGCTCGGAGCGGCGCTCGCCTCCGCCGGGGCCCGCCTGCCCAAGCCGGTGGCCGACGTCTTCGGCGCGCTCAAGGTCGCGCCGCTGAACGACGTGCTCGGCCGGCTCCCCTGGCCGCAGCCGCCCGGCGCGGTGCGCATCCACTTCGCCGGCTCCCGTACGGCGGCGCCGGGCCCCATGTTCGTCAAGCCCCGCTGGCCCAGCCCGCCCGTCTGGCCGCAGCCGCTGGCCGAGGCGGACCCGGCGACCAGCACGGTGATCTTCCCGCAGGAACTGCTGACGCCTCCCGGCTCGGCGCAGGTCTCCCCGCTGGAGGAGACCACGACCCCGATGCCCAAGCTCGGCCGGCGCACACCGCCCAGCGACATGACGTTGCGCGACCCGCTGGGCTCCACCCGGCCCTTCAGGGACGTGCTGGACTCGCCCGGCATGTTCGGCGACGCGCTGTCCGGTAACCGGCCGCCGGCGCCCGGCCGGGGGGCCGCTGAGCCGGAGCGGCCGTTCTTCATGGCGCCGCCGGAGGCGTCCGCTGCCGATCCGTTCGTGACCGGGGACGTGATCCTGCCGAAGGACGCGCCCGATCCGTACATGACCGGCGACGTCCTCGTGCACCGGGGGCCCGAGCGGGTCGCGCCCCAGCCGGAGGAGTTCCGGCAGCCGCCGACGCCGCTGTTCCAGCGGACCTCACCGCCCGACGAGGCGGCGCCGCTGTTCCAGCCACGCGCGAAGCCCGCCACCGGCGCCGCCGCCGAGCCGTCCCTCCGGCCTTTCGCCGGACCCGCCACCGGATCCGACGCCCGGCCTTCCGCCGGGCGCGCCGGTTGGCCCGCCGACGTGCTCGACGACGGGCCCGCTCAGGGGTTCCTCCGTGGCCCCGCCGCCAAGCCCGCCACCAGATCCGCCGCCGCGCCCGCCGACGGGCCCGCGGCCCGATCCGCCGGCGCGCCCGCTCTCAGGCCGGTCGCCAAGCCCGTCGCGAAGCCGGCCACCCGGCCTGCCGCCAAGCCCGCTGGCAAGCCCGGCGCCAAGCCCGTGGAGGAGCCCGTCTACCGGCTGCCCGGCCGGCGCGACGAGCCGCGGCGGGAAGAGCCGCGGCGCGAGACCCCCAAGCGGCCCGAGTCGGTGCTGGCGCCGCGCCCGGTGCGGGCCCGTCCCGTCCCCAAGCGGCGGCCCGACAACGGCCGCCCGCCGAAGATGGTCCGCCGCAAGAAGGATCACCACTACGACTGGATCTGGGAGGCCGTCGGCTTCCTGCTCTGCGTCGCCATCGCGATGATCGTCTTCTTCTCCATGCCGATCTTCACCGGCCCCTGACCCCCTCGCGGGGGCCGGGGGGCCCGGCTAAGGGTCACGTCAGGGCGGCCACGTCGAGATGGGCCACCCGGGCCGGGTCGGCCAGGATGTCGACGGAGCGGATCCGGCCGTCCACGACCGTCAGCGCTCCGACGGTGAACGCCCTCCCGTTCCTGGCCAGCAGCACGCCCGCGGCGCCGTTCACCAGCACGGGAAACGCGTAGTCGTACATCTTGCGGAACATGACCGCCTGCTCGGCCACGGTGATCGCGCCGCGCAGCTCGTTCCACGGCATGACCGGCCCGGAGTCGGCGCGCAGCTCCACGTCGGGATGCAGCACCGCCACGAGCGCCTCGAAGTCGCCGTCCCGCGCCGCCGCCAGGAACGCCTCCACCGCCGCCCGCTGCCGCGACAGGTCCGGGTCCGGCCGCTCGCCGGCGGCTCCGCGCACGCGGCGGCGGGCCCGGCTGGCCAGCTGCCGGGTGGCGGCGGAGGTGCGGCCGATGACGGCGGCGATCTCGTCGAAGGGCACCGCGAACATGTCGTGCAGCACGAACGCCAGCCGCTCGGTCGGCTCCAGCCGCTGCAGCACGACGAGCAGCGCGAACCCCACCGAGTCGGCCAGCAGCGCCTCCTGCTCGGGGTCCATGCCGTCGGCCCGGCTCACCACCGGATCGGGCAGGCGCTCCTCCAGCGGCTCCTCGCGGCGGGTCTCGCGGGAGCGCAGCATGTTGAGGCAGACGCGGGCCACGACCGTGGTGAGCCAGCCGCCCAGGTTCACGACGTCGCCGGTGTCGGCCCGGTTGAGCCTGAGCCACGCCTCCTGGACGGCGTCGTCGGCCTCGCTCACCGAGCCGAGCATCCGGTACGCGACGGCCCGCAACCGGCCGCGATGCGCCTCGAAGACGGCGGTCAGGGATTCGTTGTCGTGCATCTGTCACATTCCTCGGGGTGGGTCTCATCACTGTGACCCGTGAAACCGGACTGATGTGACATCGGCGCACCCGGGATCTCCCGCGCTCCCGGTGCTCAGTCGGACGACAGGATCAGGCCGCTCGTCGGGACGCCGGTCCCGGCCGTCACGAGGACGTTCGTGACGTTCTGCAGCTGGTTGGCGGCGGTTCCTCTGATCTGGCGCACGGCCTCGGCGATGCCGTTCATGCCGTGGATGTACGCCTCCCCGAGCTGCCCTCCGTGCGGGTTGACCGGCAGGCGGCCGTCCAGCTCGATGCCGCCGTCCCGGACGAAGCCCGGCGCCTCGCCGCGCCCGCAGAAGCCGAGCTCCTCCAGCTGGGTCAGCACGAACGGGGTGAAGTGGTCGTACAGGATGGCGGTGCGGATGTCGGCGGGCGACAGCCCCGACGTCTCCCACAGCCGGCGGCCGACCACCGACATCTCCGGCAATCCGCTCATGTCATCGCGGTAGTAGCTGGTCATCATCATCTGCCCCGCGCCCGCCCCCTGCGCCGCGGCCGTGATCACGGCCGGAGACCTGCGCAGGTCGCGGGCGCGTTCGGTCGAGGTCACGACCAGCGCCACCGCCCCGTCGCTCTCCTGGCAGCAGTCGAGCAGGTGCAGCGGCTCCGCGATCCAGCGCGACTCCTGGTGCTCGGCCAGCGTGATGGGCCGCCCGTGGAACCAGGCGGCGGGATTGGTGGCGGCGTGCCTGCGCATGGCCACGGCGACCCGGCCGAAGTCCTCGGAGGTGGCGTCGTGGACGTGCATGTAGCGGCGGGCGAACATGGCCACCCAGGCGGCCGGGGTCATCAGCCCGTACGGCACGTGCCAGCTCATCTCCAGCCCCTGCGAGGTCGGCTGGCCGGTCAGCCCGGCGTTCGGCTGGCCGAAGCGGCGGCCCGAGCGCTCGTTGAAGGCCCGGTAGCAGACCACCGTCTCCGCCATGCCGGTGGCCACGGCCATGGCCGCGTGCGCGACGGTGCCGCAGGCCGCGCCGCCGCCGTACTCGACCCGGGAGAAGAAGGTCAGGTCGCCGATCCCCGTCTCCCTGGCCACGGCGATCTCCTGGTTGGCATCCTGGGTGTAGGTGACCAGGCCGTCCACGTCGCCGGGCGACAGGCCCGCGTCGTCCAGCGCGGCGAGCACGGCCTCCGCGGCGAGCCGCAGCTCCGTCCGTCCTGACTCCTTGCTGAACTCGGTGGCGCCGATGCCCGCGATGGCGGTGCTTGCCCGCACTACGACTCCTCGGGGGTGAAGGTGACGGTCGCGGTGGCGTGGTCGCCGAGGCTCACCCGGCCGCGCACCTCGACCGTGAGCCGGTCGTCCGCGCCCGCCACGACCGTCCCGGTGAAGGTGAGCCGGTCGCCCGCGTACGCGGGGACGCCGAGCTTGACGTCGATACTCCTGATGACGGCCCGCGGGCCCGCCCAGTCGGTGACGTAACGCTCGACCAGCCCCATGGTGGTCAGGATGTTGAGGAAGATGTCCTTCGAGCCCTGGGCGCGGGCGAGCGCCGTGTCGTGGTGCACGGGCGTGAAGTCCCTGGTGGCCAGGGCGGTGGAGATGACCACGGTGGGCGTGAGCTCGATCGACAGCTCGGGCAGCGCGGTGCCGATCATGATTCCTCCGGCGCCCACACGGGCAAAACGAGCCGGTCGTCCATCGCACGGTACGTCACTTTCAGCCGCATCCCGATCTCCACTTCCCCGATGGGGCAGTCCACGACGTTGCCCACGATCCGTACGCCCTCCGGCAGCTCCACCACTCCCACCACGAACGGCGTCGCGCGTCCCGGCACGGGCGGATGGTGGTGCACGACGTAGCTGTAGAGGGTTCCCGCGCCGCTCGCGACCGTGTGCGAGCGGTTGGCCGAGCGGCAGCGCGAGCACATCGGGCCGGGCGGGTGGCGCAGCTCGCCGCAGTCGGCGCAGCACTGGATGCGCAGTTCCTCCTGCTTCGCGCCTTCCCAGAAGAACGCCGTGTCCTGGTTGACGGCGGGCTGGAGCGGATAAGGGGGCCGCCTTTCCGGCTCGGGTTCTCTGGGGCGGAACTTGAGCACGCGGAACATCATCTCGGCCACCGGCTCGTCGCCGTCGCCGTACCAGGTGACGTTCCAGGTGGCGAAGAAGCCGACGCCGAGCGCGGTGCGCTTCGGGCCGGCCAGGCCGGTGAGGCGGGTGGCCGGGGTCAGCAGCTCCCCGACGCGGGCGTAGCGGTGGTAGGTCTGCTCGCAGTTCGTCGCCACCACGCCCGTGTAGCCGCTGCCGTTGAGCGCGGCCAGCAGGTCGTCCACCGGCGAGCGGTTCTGCCCGGCGCCCTGCATGGTCCACACCTGGGCCATCGCGGGCGGGGCGAGACCCTGGTCGAGGTAGGCCGGGTTCGTGTCGCCCATGGCGGTCAGCCAGTGCCTGATCATGGGGACGTTCACCGGGTCGGGGGCGGGCGCGCCGCGCATCTCGCCCAGCGCCACCTGCTTGCCCGCCAGCTCGTGCAGCTCCTCGTCCGTCATCGGGGCGGCCTCGGGAGGTTCAGGCCGAGCATGGCGATCAGCTCCCGCTGCACCTCGTTCACGCCGCCGCCGAACGTCAGCACCACCGCGCCCTTCACGCCGTGGTCCACCCGGTCGAGCAGCTCGGCGGTCTCCGGGTCGGACGGGTCGGCGTACCTGGCCAGGATGTCCCCGACGATCCGGCCGGCCTCCTGCATGCGCTCCGAGCCGTAGATCTTGGTGGCCGACGCGTCGGGCGCGCCCAGCCAGCCGAGGTCCATGTTGGCCGCCACCTGCCAGTTGAGCAGCTCGTTCGTACGGAAGGCCGCCCACACCCCGGCCAGCGCCCTGCGTACGTCCGGCTCGGCGTCCAGCCCCGTGCGGCGGGCCCAGGCGCGGAAGCGGTCGTAGGTCTGGGCCAGGTTGCCGGCCGGGCCGAGCGTCACGCGTTCGTGGTTGAGCTGGTTGACGATCAGGTCCCAGCCCTTGTTCACCTCCCCGACCACCATGTCCACCGGGACCCGGACGTCGGAGTAGTAGGTCGCGTTGGTGTGGTGGCGGCCGTCCATGGTCACGATCGGGGTCCACGAGTAGCCGGGATCGTCCGTGGAGACGATCATCATGGTGATGCCCTTGTGCTTCTTGGCGTCCGGATCGGTGCGGGCGGCGAGCCAGATGTACTGGGCGTAGTGGGCGCCGCTGGTGAAGATCTTCTGGCCGTTGACGACGTAGTGGTCGCCGTCCAGCACCGCCGTCGTCCGCAGCGAGGCCAGGTCGGTGCCGGCCTCCGGCTCGCTGTAGCCGATCGCGAAGTGGCACTCGCCGGCCAGGATGCGCGGCAGGAAGAACTCCTTCTGCTCGGGCGTCCCGTACTGCATGATCGTGGGACCGACCGTCTGCACCGTGATGATGGGGTACGGCACCGCGGCGCGGGCTATCTCGTTGGCGAAGATCTGCTGCTCCAGGGGGCCGTGGCCGCCTCCGCCGTACTCCTTGGGCCAGCCCAGCCCCAGCTTGCCGTCCCGGCCGAGGCGGCGGCAGTGCTCCATGTACGCCTCGCCGAACGGATCCTCGGCGATCTTCGCGCGGTCGTCGGCGGTGAGACAGTTCCTGAAGTACTCGCGCAGCTCGTCGCGGAGCGCTCGCTGCTCGGGGGTCAGGTCGATGAGCATCAGACGAGCGCTCCGATCAGGTCGAGCTGGGCGTCGGCGCCGCCGAGCAGGTGGGACAGGTGCTTGGCCTGGGCGAAGTAGCGGTGCAGCGGGTAGGTCACGTCCAGCCCGAGCCCGCCGTGCAGGTGCTGACAGGTGTGCAGGGCCGTGACGGCCTCGCTCACGTGGTACGCGGCCAGCGCCAGGTCCTCCTCGGCCGGCAGCCCCTCCCCCAGCCGCCACAGCCCCGACCACATGGCCACGTCCAGGGCCCGGCCGGCGATGTAGACGTCGGCGATCTGCATCGTGACGGCCTGGAACTCGGCCAGCGCCCGCCCGAACTGCTTGCGGGTCCTGATGTAGGACGTGGTCAGCTCCAGTGCCCCGGCCAGGACGCCGCCGGCCTGAGCCGCCACCGCGCCGGTGAGGATCAGCCGGGCGTCCCGCACCGCCTCGGGCCCCGCCACGCGCTCGGCGGGGGTGCCGTCCAGCACGATCGTGCCCGCGGGCTCGCCCGTGGAGGTGAACTCGGGCCGTGTGGGCGGGGAGTCCAGCAGGAAGAGCCCCTGATCGGCGGAGACCAGCACCGCCTCCCCCGGATACGGCACCGACACCTTCCGCCCGCTCAACCGCCACCCGTCACCGTCGGGACTCGCGGTGGTCTGAGACGGTCCTGACGGGGACGCGCCTGGCGCGGACGGACCTTGCGGGGACGAGCCTTGCGGAGGCGGGCCTTGCGGAGGCGGGCCTTGCGGGAGCGGGTCTTGCGGGAGCGGGTCGGACAGGGCGCGGCCGGGTTCGCGCAGGGCGAGCGTGATCCGGCCGGCGCAGCGCCGTTGCTGGTCGGCGCTGCCGTGGCGGGCCAGGGTCAGCGTGCCCGCCAGCGTCGCCAGCGCGGGAACGGCGGCCGCCCGCGCCCCCACCTCACGCAGCACCACGCCCATCTCCACCGGCCCGAGCCCCGCGCCGCCCGCCTCCTCCGGCACGCACACGCCCATCAGCCCGGCCTGCCAGAGCCGTTCCTCGTCCCCTTCCCTGGCGAGGACCTCGGCGGCCAATTTCTTCAGATCCTGCTGGGTTTCGTCCAGGTTGAAATCCACTACGTCTCCAAGAGGTGTTGCCTGCCGTGCCGTACGAACTCCTCCTCGATCGCCTTCACGTCCGCGTCGGCGAGCGGCCTGAAGCCTCCGGAGCCGCGCCACCAGATCGGGTCCTCCGTGCGCCACGCCTCGCGGGCGAGACGGCGCTTGACGACCTTGTGCGAGGCCGTCTGCGGCAACTCCCCGCAGACGCGGACGTATCGGGGCATCGACTTGGCCCCCAGGTCGCGGCGGGCGGCCAGGAAGGCGGCGAAGGCGCCGGGGTCGAAGCTCTCCTCCAGCACGAGCGCCGCCATGACCTGGTCACCGGCCGCCGCGTCGGGCACCGGGTACACCGCCGCCTCCACCACCCCGGCGAACTCCCGCAGCGCGGCCTCGATGGGGGCCACGGCCAGGTTCTCGCCGTCCACGCGCAGCCGCTCGGTGCCCCGGCCGGCGAAGTACACGTAGCCGTCCGCGTCCGAGTAGGCCAGGTCGCCGGACCAGAACGCGCCGTCCCTGATCCGCTCCGCGTCCGCCGCCGGGTCGTTGTAGTAGCCGTCGAACAGCCCGAGCCCCGCCGTGTTGACCAGCTCGCCGACGGCCTCCTCCGGGTTGAGCAGCCGGCCGTCCTCGATCCGGCCCGGCGGGCAGGGCCGGCCGGTGAAGGGGTCGAGGATCCGTACGCCGCCGGGCAGGCGGCCGAGGCAGCCCGGCGGTCCCGACGGGTCGGGGGTGAGCGAGATGGCGGTCTCGGTGGATCCGAAGGCGTCGATGACCAGGCAGCCGAACCGCTCCCCGAACCTCCTGATCGCCACCGCGCTGCCCTCGTTCCCGAAGGCGATCTTGAGCGGGTTGTCGGCGTCATCGGGGCGTTCCTGGGTCGCCAGCACGTAGGAGAGCGCCTTGCCGACGTAGTGGAGGTACGTGCCGCCGTACCGCCGCAGGTCGGGCAGCAGTCCCGAGGCCGAGAAGCGCCGCCGCAGCACCAGCGACGCCCCCGAGGCGACCGCCGGGGCGTAGGCGGCCATGAGGGCTCCGGAGTGGAACAGCGGCATCGAGCAGTAGACGACGTCCTGGGGCGTGAGCATCGCCGCCAGGCTGACTCCGGGGACGGCGAGCTTGCGCTGGGTGATGCGGACGGCGCGGGGCTGCCCCGAGGTCCCGGAGGTGAAGATCAGCATCACCAGAGCCCCCGCCTCCGGCGCCTCGCCAGACCGACCCGCGGCTTCGGCGTCCGGGACGGCGCCCTCTGACGGCCCGGCGTCCGGTGCGGTCGTTCCCGTGGCCTGGGCGTCCGGTTCGACGTTCGGATCCGCGTCCGGCTCGGGGGCGGTCAGCAGGGTGAGGGGCAGTTCGGGGACGCCCAGCTCTCGCGACAGCCGCTGTGCCACGTCCCGGTAGGGGTCGTCCGCGAGCAGCAGGGTCACGTCCGTCGCGCGGGCGTCACGGGCCAGCTCGGCGGCCGACCGGGTGGGATTGAGCGCGACCACCACGTGCCCGGCCAGCGCCGCGCCGCCGATGAGGACCACCATGCCGGGAACGTTCTCGCTGAGCACCCCCACGTGCGTGCCGGCCCCGCGCCCGGACAGCCAGGCTCCGGCCGCCCGGCAGGCGGCGACGTGCTCGCGCCACGACCACACCCGCTCTTCGAACACGAGCCCGGGCCCGTCGTCCCCGGCCCGCGCGAGCAGCAGGGAGGCGAGCGTGTCCGCGGTCATCGCTCCTCCAGCAAGCGCTTGGTAAGCCACCCCGCAAACTAGAACAGATTCTAAAAGCTGTCCAGCACGAGCACGTGTCGATAGGTGGGGATATATCCGTGTAACGCCGTAGACATGGGGCGATAGGGCTCGTTTGTGACCCGCGAGTAACAAGCCGCGTTATCGAGAAATCAGATAACGTGTTCTCATGCGTACCACGCACGTGCCCGTGCCGCCTCCCGCCAGCGACACCGAGGGGACCATGGAGAGCCACCCAGCACCGGGCGGGCACAGCGTCCGTACGCGCAGCCAGCACCAACGCCGCAAGCGCATCGTGCAGGCCGCCGCGGCGCTGGCATCGAGGGGCGGCGTCGAGGCGATGCAGATGCGTACGGTCGCCGAGCGCGCGGGCGTGGCGCTTGGCACGCTCTATCGATACTTTCCCTCCAAGATGGACCTCGTCGTCGCCGTCGTGGGCGAGGAGATCGACCTGCTGGAGAGCAGCATCGAACGCCGCCCGCCCGGGGCGGCCACACCGTCGAGCCGGGCGGTCGACGTGCTCATGCGGGCCACCCGGGGACTGATGCGCGAGCCCGAGCTGGCCGACGCGCTCATCCGGTCGCTGATCATGGCCGAGGTGCAGACCCCGTTCGGCGACCGCATGACCGGGCTGCTGCTGCGCGTCTCGGCCGACGGGCTGTCGCTGGAGGAGGCCAGCGAGGAGCAGACCGACCTCGCGGGGTCGCTGGCGAGCGTGTGGGTGCAGGAGCTGCTGGAGATGTTGCGGGGGCGGCGCACGTACGACCAGATCCAGCGCCGCATCGAAACCGCCGCCGCCCGCCTCCTCGCCGACATCTGACCACCCGGCGCGCCGGCATCGTGCGGTCGGCCGAACGGAAAGTCCACACGCCGATTTCCCGCGTGTGGACGAAATGAAGCCGTTCTGTCAGTGGCACCGTCTATACAGAGATGTATGACCGACAAGCCGACGAACGAGGATTTCCTCCGGCTGGCTGATCCGATGCGGCGCGAGCTGCTGGCCCACTGTTACCGCATGATGGGTTCGGTGCACGACGCCGAGGACCAGGTGCAGGAGACCTATCTGCGCGCGTGGCGGGCGTACGACGGGTTCGAGGGGCGTTCCTCGTTGCGTACGTGGCTCTATCGCATCGCCACCACCACGTGCCTGACCGCGCTCGACAACCGCTCCCGGCGCCCACTGCCGACGGGCCTGGGCGCGCCGAGCACCGAGGCGAGCGCGCCGCTGGCGCAGGACGGCGAGGTGCCGTGGCTGGAGCCCGCACCCGACGCCATGACGGGCGTCGGCGCCGACGACCCGGCCGCCGTCGTGACCTCGCGCGAGAGCGTCAGGCTGGCCCTGATCGCGGCCTTGCAGCACCTGCCGCCGCGGCAGCGGGCGGTGCTGGTCCTGCGCGACGTGCTCAGGTGGAAGGCCGCCGAGGTGGCCGAGGCGGTCGGCATCTCGACCGCGGCCGTCAACAGCATCCTCCAGCGGGCCCGCGCCCAGCTCAGCGAGGTCTCGCCCCACCTGGACGACCCGGTGGAGCCGCTCACGACCGAGCAGCAGGCCCATCTGGAACGCTATGTCGCGGCGTTCGAAAACTATGACGTCGACGGGCTCGTCCACCTGTTCACCGAGGACGCGATCTGGGAGATGCCGCCGTTCGTCGGGTGGTATCAGGGGCCGGAGGCGATCGCCGAGCTCACCAGGATCCACTGCCCCGCCCAGGGGCCCGGCGATCTCAAGCTGGTGCCGATCGCCGCCAACGGGCAGCCGGCCTTCGCCGTCTACCACCGCGCCGACGGCGTCTACGGCCAGTTCGCGATCATGGTGGTGACGTTCAGCGGCGACCGGGTCGGCCATGTCGGCATGTTCTTCGAGGAGTCGCTGTTCGAGACGTTCGGGATGCCGGCCAAGTGGGAGGGTTCCGAAACAAAGTAGAACGCGTTACAGTCGCGCCAGAGCATCGTTCTGGAGGCGGCTATGAGCACCCCTGTGATCGTCGAGGCCGTACGTTCCCCGATCGGCAAGCGGGCCGGCTGGCTCTCCGAGCTCAAACCGCAACAGGTTCTGGCCGGCACGCTGAACGGGCTCGTCGAGCGCTCGGGCATCGACCCCGCGATCGTGGACCAGGTCTTCACCGGCTGCGTCACCCAGGCCGGCGAGCAGGGCGGTCATGTCGGCCGGCACGCGTGGCTGTACGCGGGGCTGCCGTACCAGACCGGTGTCACCACCGTCGACGCCCAGTGCGGCTCCTCGCAGCAGGCCGTGCACCTGGCGGCGGCGCTGATCCGCGCGGGCGTGATCGAGGTGGGCGTCGGGTGCGGCGTCGAGGTCATGAGCCGGGCGCCGCTGGGCAGCAACGTGCGGCCCGCGCGCCCCAGGCCCGACGACTGGGCCATCGACCTGCCTGACCAGTTCACCGCCGCGGAACGCATCGCCAAGCGGCGGGGGCTCACCCGGGAACGGCTCGACTGGTTCGGCGCGCGTTCCCAGCGACTGGCCGCCAAGGCATGGGCCGACGGGCGGTTCGAGCGGGAGATCGTCCCGATCGGCGACGTACGCAGGGACCAGGGCCTGCGCGAGACCAGCGCCGAGGGCCTGGCCAAGCTGAAGCCGGTGATCGAGGACGGCCTGCACACGGCCGGCACCTCCTCGCAGATCTCCGACGGCGCGTCGGCCGTGCTGGTCATGAGCGAACAGGCCGCACGGCGGCACGGCCTGCGCCCCCGCGCCCGGATCCTGGCGCAGGCGCTGGTCGGGGCCGAGCCGTACTACCACCTGGACGGGCCCGTCGACGCCACCGCCAAGGTGCTGGCGTCGGCCGGCATGACGATGGGCGACCTCGACCTGTTCGAGGTGAACGAGGCGTTCGCCGCGGTCGTCCTGTCCTGGGCCGCCGTACACGAACCCGACCTCGACCGCGTCAACGTCAACGGCGGCGCCATCGCCCTCGGCCACCCGGTGGGCGCCACCGGCGCCCGCCTGATCACCACGGCTCTGCACGAACTGGAACGCTCGGACTCGGCGACGGCACTGGTCACGATGTGCGCGGGCGGAGCCCTCGCCACGGCAACCATCCTGGAACGAATCGCCTGACCACCCGCCCACCCCTGTTCACGTTGACCCGCATCCACCCGGCCCCATGCCCTTGGCCAATCGATCACCCCCGACCAACCACCCACCCGGCCCTTCCCCCCGACCGATCACGCCCGGTCAACCGCACACCCTTGCCTAACCGATCACACCCGATCGACCCCGCCCCTTTCACGATGAACCGCGCCCGGCCCGCGATCCGCCGACCCACCCACGTCCCACCACAGCCGACCGACCACCACCCGGCCCTTCCACGAAGCACCACACCCGCCTGCCACGCGCCCCAGCCCTGTCACGAAGGACCGCGCCCGACCTGTCACCTGCCTGACTCACCCACGTCTCATCACAACCGGCCAACCACCTGCCCGACCCCTCTCATGAAGGACCGCGATCCGCCTGCCACGCGTCCGATGCCTTTCATGACCGATCACCGCCATGTCACCATCGGTCAGGCCGATTCACGATCAGGGCCGAACGACCGCGTACGCATCCCCCCACGATCGATTCCGGCCGGATGACCGCACACCGACCCACTTCACGATCGACACCAGCTAATTGACCGCCCACACGCCCGACCCTTCTCGACCGAGCGACCGAGCGACCGCAGATTGACCGATCACAAGCCCGGCCGACCGCAGGGCGACGGACGTCCACTCGCCCGGCCCCTTCCACGATCGACAGCGGACCGGCGGCTGGTCGACAATCGTCGAACTCACCCACCCAGTTCACAATCACGGCCGGTGACGCGCATACTCGCCGGAGCACATACCGACATCGGGGGACAAATGAAGACCAGGCGCAGGCCGTACGCCGAGCAGCGGCCGCAGGATGTCGGCGGCGGGGTTTGGAGCGTGCCGGTGCCGATTCCCGGCAACCCGCTCGGCTACACCCTCGTCTACGCCGTCGAGTCGCCCAAGGGCCCCGTACTGATCGACGCGGGCTGGAACCACCCCGACGCCTGGGAGGCGCTCAGCGGCGGGCTCGGGGCGCTGGGGCTGGACGTGAGCGCGGTGCGTGGGGTGGTTGTCACCCATTTCCACCCCGACCACGCGGGGCTGGCCGGACAGGTCAGGGAGGTGTCCGGCGCGTGGATCGCCATGCACGAGGCCGACGCCGCGCTCGTACGGATGATCAACGAGTACGAGGCCGACGCGCAGGCCGACATGCAGGCCGACATGCTGAGGCGCGCCGGAGCCGACCCCGCCGAGGCCGCGCAGGCCGTGGGCGAGCGTCCGGTCCCGCCGGCCCAGCCCGACCGCGTGCTGCGTGACGGCGACCTGGTCGACCTGCCGGGCCGCAAGCTGCGCGCCCTGCACACCCCCGGCCACACGCCGGGCCACATCTGCCTGCATCTCGAAGACGCCGACCGCCTGTTCACCGGCGACCACGTCCTACCCGACATCACACCCCACGTCGGGATTTATCCGTATGACAGGGACGACATCGATCCGTTGGGCGACTTCCTGGACTCGCTCGACCGCGTGGGCGATCTCGGCCCACTCGACGCCCTCCCCGCCCATGAATGGATATTTCCCGATGTGGCCGCACGAGCCGTCCAGATCCGACACCATCACGAGGAGAAACTCGAACGGCTGCGCGCCCTCCTGGCTCAGCGGCCGCAACCGCTGACCATCTGGGAGGTCGCCTCGATGATGACGTGGAACAGGCCGTGGGAGGACCTGGCCCCCGTGCTGAAAGGCATGGCGGCCGGCGAGGCCGCGGCCCACTTGCGCACGCTGGAGGCCCGGGGCCTGATTTCGCGCGTCACCGGTGTCGAACCTGTCCGCTTCCACGCTCTAGACTCCTAGACATCCGATGTCTAGGGAGAAGAGCGTGGCGGTCACTGACGCGGCCATCGACAAGATCAAGCAGATGATCGTCTCGGGGGAGCTGGCCCCCGGCGACCGGCTGCCGAAGGAGGCCGACCTCGCCGAGCGGCTGGGCCTGTCCCGCAACTCGCTGCGCGAGGCGGTGCGTGCGCTGTCGCTCATCAACGTCCTGGACGTACGCCAGGGCGACGGCACGTACGTCACCAGCCTGGAGCCCCGGCTGCTGCTCGACACGATGTCGTTCGTGCTCGACCTGCACCGCGACGACACGGTGCTGCAGTTCTTCGAGGTCAGGCGCATCCTCGAACCGGCCGCCACGGCGATGGCGACGGAGCAGATGACCGAGACCGACATCGAGGAGCTGCGCGTGATCCTCGAATCCCTGCCCGACCGGCCCACGATCGAGGAGCTGGTGGCCAACGACCTGCAGTTCCACCTGCGGATCGCGCAGGGCTCGGGCAACAGCGTGCTCTGCTCGTTCATCGAGAGCCTCTCGGGCCCGACCACCCGGGCGCGGATCTGGCGGGGGCTCACGCAGGGGGGCGCGATGGAGAAGACGCGGGAGCAGCACACCGCCATCTACGAGGCCATCGCCGCCCGCCAGGCCGACGTGGCCCGCTCCTGGGCGACCGTCCACGTGGCCGGCGTGGAGTCCTGGCTACGCCGAGCCCTCGAACTCGACTGACCCCTCCGGCAGACCACCGCACGGGACTCGCCCGACGACCGAGGGGAACGCCGCCCAGGCACCTCCGACGACCGGACGGCATGCCGCACGGGCGCATCCATGACCGAGCGGAACACCGTACGGGCTGCTCGACGACTGGACGGACGGCGCTACGGGCGCATCCGCTGACCGGGCGATACGCCGTACGGGCTCATCCATAGACGTGCGAAAGGCCGTGCGGACGTACCCCCGATGACCGCGCGGGAGGCGGTGCAAGTTCGCTCGACGACCGGAGGCGACGCCGCACGGGCACATCCGATGACCCGACGGGAGGTGGCTCGGCGACCGGAGGGGACAGCGTACGGGCATTTCCGGTCACCGCACGGGAGGCGGCTCGGATTCGTCCGGCGACCGGAGGGGACAGCGTACGAGCACATCCGATGACCCGACAGGAGGTGGCTCGGGCTCGTCCGGCGACCGGAGGGGACGCCGCACGGGCGCGTCCGATGACCGGCCAGGAGGCGGTGCGGGTTCGCTCGATGTCCGTGGCGGGACGCGATGCGCGCTCGCTCCATGATCGTCGGGAACGCCATCGCCGGCGATCAGCACAGGACCCCGTCCGGCTCGTCGAGGCTTGCATCAACTCCATCCGCCGCGACCCACCGCAACACCGAGAGACCTTGACCCACCGCAGGAAGTGGGCGACCGACCTTCAGCCCATCACCACTCGCCACCCCGTTGTGCCGCCATCCCGACCACAACGCGGGCGTCGGCGACCAGTTGCAGGCCCGACAGCTTGGCGGCGTCGAAGCCGGTGATGTTGAGGTTCACGAACCGGGCGGAGGGGGCGAAGATC
>NZ_PVNG01000024.1 GCF_003001935.1 Nonomuraea fuscirosea
GCGCGGGATCCGGGGCGGTGGCGGCGGCAGCCGCATGAGCAGGCGCAGTGCCGTGGATCTGGAGACCGCGACGGCCAGGACCGCCGAGAGCCGAGAGCCCGCCCGGCCGGCTAGCTCTGTGACCACTGCGCCCAGTTGTCTGGTGAGCCGGCTGGTTCGACGCTGGTAGCGCTCAAGCAGCCCGGGCACCTGCTCACGAAACGTCTGCCGCGCATATTCCCACGCCGGGCAGAGCAGACGCCGTCCCTGTACCGAGATCACCACCCGCCGCCCGTCGAACCGGGACATCGGCTACCGTCCGGCTGTAGTAGCCGTGCACCCGGCCGGTCAGCGTCCCGCACACCGGGCACGGTACCGGCTTATCCCGAGTACAGGTCGTGACCCGAATGAGGTCGTTCTCGCCCGTCACTCCCTCGATGACCAGGGCGGACAGGCCCGCAAACACCACATTTGTAAGATCGTCGATCTTCAGCACGGCCCAGCCTGACAGCTGATCACCCAGCGCCACCACCGATTACGGGCCAGAGCCGTTCTTTGTACAGTCCCACGCCGAAGATTCGGGTATCAGGCGGCCTCGGCGCCGTCGAAGTCTCGGCCGGCGGCGTCTGAGTTCTCGGCTTCGACCGTCACGTCCGAGGTGGCATCCTCATCGCGGCCGTCTCGTGCGGCGTGGGAGTATTGACCCGTTTCGAGTACGACTGTCGCGGGGTGCTCCCCCGGGCTTTCCTCCACGACCTCTGCCTGGTCGACGGGTACGTCTCCCTGGTAGGGAGTGCCGTCGATGAGAGCCTGCTCGATCGGGGCAGGCTGGTACGGCTGCAGCGTGCGCGTGCCGAGTTCCGGTCCGAGGGTGTTGACCAGAAACCGGAGCCACAGGGCCGCATCTTCGCTAGAGCACGGGCCGTACTGGTCCGGCCGCCAGGTGTTCTTGCAGTCCTGGCTGGCTCTGGTCATCTGGTGCTCGAAGGCCACGGCGATGAGCCGCAGCAGCATCCTGGCCTGCTGGCCGGTCGAGGCGTCCCGTAGTGCTTGGTCGAGATCCGCCGGGCCGCCGAACTCCTCGTACAACGTGCTGCGACGGGACGACGTCAGGTAGTCCCGTACCGGACCGGGCATCTCCACCAGCATCTTGGTGACGAACGGCAGCACGGGCTTGGGTGCGGTCTTGCGCTGGAAGAACTCCGCCAGCCACTGCTGTCGCAGGGTGCCGACACGCGGCCAGGCGTTACGTCCTTCGATCACGATCTTCCTTGACGGCTCGTCCCCTCTGGGCTTGGTGTCCACGCGAGACGATGATGTTGCCTGGGCGTTCGAGGGCTCGGGGGCGCCTAGCCGTGCTCGGCGGGAGTGGTGCAGTAGTACTCCGGCTCGGTCTTGTTGTAGCTGTAGAAGAACGCGCCGTGCCCGGCGCAAGCGGCATGCCGATCAGGTTCCGAGTCGAACCCGTCGACGAGGTGGGCCAGGGTGTGGAGCAGGAACGCCTCCGGGGGCCGCGTTTCGGTTACGCGAACACCGGCCGCCTCCAACCTGGCGATGATCCTGTCGTGCTCGGCTTCCTCGGCCAGTTCGTCACGAACGGTCTCGACGGCATAGGCCACGGGGTGACCCCAGTCGATCCGCTGCTGGATCCTGGCCAGCGCGGCGTCATCGCCGTCGAACTCCGACAGCAACGCGATGTCGTCGAGCGTCCAGACATGGTCCATGGCGCGTGCGGCCCGTTTGGTCTGCTCGCTGATCCGGCCGGCCGCGATGCCCGCGCTGATCTGCTCTTTCGTACGGCCGGTACGCTGACGCAGCTCGGTGCGGGTGGCGCCTGCCTGATGTGCCTGGAACAGGGCCTGGGCTTGCTCGAACGCCGAAAGAGGAAGGCGGAAGTCTCCGTCGTTCTCGACGAGCTGGTCGATGAACAGACCAGCTCGGTCACCGGCCATGGTCAGATCGACCAGGCACAGCATCGTCTCCAACTGGAGCTTGCGGCCTCCTTCCAGGCGGCGGTTGCCCTTGGTCACCCAGAAGAGGTAGTCCTCTTCGCCTTCCTGGCGCTCATAGTCGTCGGGGATGGGAATCGCGGTGAGCACCACCTGCTGCTTGGCGAGCAACGACTTACAGAAGGCGGAGGTGATGCCGTAATCCTCACGGACGTCCGACCGATCAAGGTTCACGACACCCGCCGTACATGCGCCTCGCTGCTGGTCGCCCTCGACGTCCACCCGCGCGTGGCGATGCAGATCCTCCGCCACAGCAAGATCGCCGTAACCATGGACATCTACAGCGAGGTGCCGAGCGAGGCCACCAGGATGGCTCTCAGGCGCCTGGGGGACAGCCTGGGCTCGTAGGGACTGCTGCACAATGCTGCTGCATAAAGATCAAAAGGGCCACTCCCGCGTGATGGGATGTGGCCCTTGACCTGTGGTGGGCGATACTGGGATCGAACCAGTGACCTCTTCGGTGTGAACGAAGCGCTCTCCCGCTGAGCTAATCGCCCGCCCTGCCGGTGCCTTGCGGTGCCGACGTGGAAAACCATACCGCACTCCGGGGCCCACAGCGAAACCAATACGAGGGGGCGATCAAGGGGAGGAGCGAGGCGTCTCGGGGGTCGGGTCAGAGGGATTCGGGTGAAACGCGGCGGTTGCCCATCGGCACGGCGGGCGGGTGGCATACCATCGTCGTGTCCCGGAAGGCATCGGCCACGATCTTTGGTGAGAAACGTTCATGGGCGGCGCGTCCGGGGCAGGCTCCAGAGCACGCAAAACCCTTGCAAATACGACCCGATTGATGCCGTTTAGCCTGGTAGATGCCTAAATGTCCAGCTGTGATGTGCGTTACAGAAGGCCCTGGAAGCGGAATCTTTCCTACAGGTTTCTTCGTTCCGCGTCATAGCTCGCGACGAAGTCCGTCAGAGCAGTGAAAGCCCCGAAGAGGGGACCTACGACGAAAAGGTTTGGCTGACGATGAACAGCACCACCGTCTCCGCCGAGCTTGGCCTTCGGCTTGTGGTCCCCGACCGTACGACCGTCCCCCTGCTCGCCGGACTGAGTTACACAGCCGACGACCCTTATGCCATCCGCATGGCGTTCCACGTAGGGAACGACGAACCGGTCGAGTGGATCTTCGCCCGCGAGTTGCTGACCGTGGGCATCGTGAGGCGTGTCGGCGACGGCGACGTGCAGGTCTGGCCCGCACGCGCCGACGGCGAGCGCACCTTGCACATCAGCTTGACGTCCCCGTTCGGGCAGGCGCTGTTCGAGGTGCCGCTGGCCCCGCTCACGGAGTTCCTGCACCGTACGTACGAGAAAGTGCCGGCCGGGCGTGAGACCGACTACATGGATCTGGACGCTGAGCTGACCAACATGTTGTGGCCCTCCTGAGCCGACGCTAGGCGGGCAGGGAGCCCAGGACCTCGCGCATGCGGGCGATCTCGATGCTCTGGCCCGAGTGGACATCCTTGGCCAGCAGCCGCATGCGCTGGTCGCGGCCCCCGGCCAGCTCCTCCCCCGCCATCTTCACCGCCCCCTCGTGGTGCCTGGTCATGAGCTGCAGGAACATCCGGTCGAAGACCCCTCCCTGGGCGGCGCGCAGCGCGTTCAGCTGGTCCTGGGTGGCCATGCCGTAACCGGGGTCCGTCGTGTGCGCGTGCCCGGCGGGGGCCTCGCGGCCCAGTTCGCGCAGCCAGGTGGTCATGGCCTTGATCTCCGGGGTCTGGGCGGCGGCGATCTGGCGGGCGAACGAGCGGATGGCCGGCGTCGTCGTACGCGCCTCCACCAATGAGGTCATCTCCAGTGCCTGCCGGTGGTGCGGGATCATCCCCTCCGCGAAGCGCACGTCCGAGGCCACCGTGGCGGCCGGCGTCCGCCCGACGCGCTCCCCCGGCGTCGCCGTACGGGCCGGAGCGCCGGGGCTGCCGGGCACGATGACCGGCGCCTGCGTACCTATGGGTGACGGCCCGGCGGGCCGAGGTGGCTCCGGTGTGCACGCAGTAAGCGCAAATGTCGCCATAACTGTGATGATTACCGTACGCGGCCTCGCACCTGCTGACATAGCTTCCATAGTGAGCTACGAGACAAAGGGGATGCGCGTTGATCTCTGCCACATTGCGCGGAGCGTTGCTGTGTACGGCGCTGTTAATGGCCTCCGCCTGCGCCGCGGAGCCACCCGCGGCCGGTACGCCGACGCCCGCCGGTACGCAGGAGACCAGCGCCGCGGCCGGTACGCCGGCCGCGTCGGCCGCGGGTGACGTGAAGACGAGCCCGAACGTCGAGCACGTCGCCCACATCCCGCGGGCGGCCCCGCTCAACGGGGAGGCCGACTTCAACACCGACCTGGCCTTCCAGGGGGACTACGCCTACGTAGGGAACTTCGGCGGCTTCGCGATCTACGACATCAGCGACCCGACGAAGCCGCAGGTCGTCAGCCAGGTGTCCTGCCCGGCGCAGCAGAACGACGTGACGGTGCACGAGAACCTGCTGATCCTGTCGATCGACGAGCCGCGCGGCGGCCCGGAGTGCGACTCCGGCGAGGGCCGGCGCAGCTGGGAGGGTCTGCGGATCTTCGACATCAGCGACAAGAAGAGTCCTGAGTACGTCGGCGCGGTCCAGACCGAGTGCGGCTCCCACACCCACACGATGGTCCCCGCCGGGGAGAGCCTCTACGTGTACGTCTCGTCGCCGGGCCCGGAACCGGACTCGGAGACCTGCCCCGCTCCCCACGAACTCATCCAGATCGTGGAAGTCCCCATGAAGTCGCCGGAGAAGGCGAAGGTCGTCGCGAAGCCGGACATCTTCCCCGAGCGTCAGCACTCCGAGTTCGCCTCCGGCTGCCACGACATCACCGCGTACCCGGAGAAGAAGCTGGCGGCGGCGGCCTGCTTCGGTGACGGCGTGCTGCTCGACATCGCCGACCCGGTCAAGCCGAAGGTGCTGCAGCAGCTCACCGACACCGAGAACTTCCAGATCTGGCACTCGGCCACGTTCAACAACGACGGGACGAAGGTCGTGTTCAGCGACGAGCTGGGCGGCGGCGGCCAGGCCACCTGCGACACCAACACCCCGGCCACCAAGGGCGCGAACGCCGTGTACGACCTGGTCGGCGGCAAGCTGGAGAAGCGCGGCTACTTCAAGATCCCGCGGGTGCAGCAGGAGGACGAGAACTGCGTGGCCCACAACGGCTCCCTGGTCCCCGTCAAGGGCAAGGACATCATGGTGCAGGCGTGGTACCAGGGCGGCGTGTCGATCTGGGACTTCACCGACTCGGCCGCGCCGAAGGAGATCGGGTTCTTCGAGCGCGGGCCGCACCCGGAGGGGGGCATCGCGGGCTCGTGGTCGGCGTACTACTACAACGGCTACATCTACTCCAGTGACATCCTGGAGGGCCTGGACGTCCTGAAGATCACCGATCCGCTGACCGATCCGGCCGGGCAGGTCAAGATGGACGACTTCAACGTTCAGACGCAGAAGTCCTACTGATCCGACGCGGAAAAGCCGTGGGCCCGCAACGGGCCCACGGTGGTCGCGGTCAGGGGTTGAGGTCGGCGGCCGAGCGCTCGGCGAAGACCTGCATGGCCTTGGTGGTGATCGGGCCGGGCGCGGCGGGCAGCTCGGTGTCGTCGACGAGCCTGATCGGCTGGACGTCGCGGGTGGTGGAGGTGAGGAACGCCTCCTCGGCCTCGTACAGGGCCTGGAGCGGCACGTCGGCCTCCTCGCCGCCGCACCATTCGAGCACCAGCGCCCGGGTGACGCCGGCCAGGCAGCCGGAGCCGAGGGTGGGCGTGAGCAGGCGGCCGCCGCGGACGATGAAGATGTTGGAGCCGGTGCCCTCGCACAGGTTGCCGGCCAGGTTGCCGAAGATGGCCTCGCCGCCGCCGCGCCGCTTCGCGTGCAGCAGCGCCTTGGCGTTGTCGCCGTAGGAGGTGCTCTTGACGCCGGACAGGGCGCCGCGCTCGTTGCGCGGCCACGGGACGACGGCGACGTTCGCCGTCTCGGGGAACGGCTTCTGCTCGTCCACGATGACGACGGAGGTGGTGCCCTGGTGGCCGCGGTCGGAGCCGAGCGGGCCCGGGCCGCTGGTGTAGGTGACGCGGATGCGTCCGAGAGACCAGGCGGGCGCGACGGCGAGAAGCCGGTCGATGCCGTCGGCGATGGCCTCGACGTCGGGGTCGGGCAGGTCCATGCGCTGGGCGGAGAGCGTGAGCCGGTCGAGGTGCCGGGTGAGCGCGAACGACTTGCCGTCAACGATCTTGATCGTCTCGAAGACGCCGTCGCCGACCATGAGCCCGTGGTCGAACACCGAGACGGTGGCCTTCCCGGGGTCGATCACTTGCCCGTTGACCCAGACAGGGATGTTCATTCAGATTCCTCCTGTGGATGCCAGCGCGATCAGCCTGGCTGCTTTGAGCTCGGTCTCGAACCACTCGCGCCCGGGGTCGCTGCCCCAGGTGATGCCCGCTCCCGTGCCGAACCGGAGCTCGTCTCGGCCGTCGGCCGAGGGCGAGATCCAGAATGTCCTGATGCCTACGGCCAGCGCCGCCCTGCCTCGGTCGGCGTCGACCCAGCCCACGGCCCCACAGTACGGGCCCCGGGGGACCGGTTCGAGCTCATTGATGATGCGCAGAGCCGACGACTTCGGCGCGCCTGTGACAGATCCGGGCGGGAAAGTCGCGGCGAAGAGCTCGGGCCAGCCCGCCCCGGGCGCGAGCCGGGCGCGGACGGTGGAGACGAGGTGGACCAGCCCCGGGTATTCCTCGGCCGCGCACAACGACGGCACCTCGACGGAGCCGACGGCCGCGACCCGGCCGAGGTCGTTGCGGACGAGGTCGACGATCATGACGTTCTCGGCGTAGTCCTTCTCCAGCAGGCCGTCCACGGTCTCGGCCGTGCCCTTGATGGGGCCCGACTCGATGACGTCGCCGTCGCGCGACAGGTACAGCTCCGGCGAGGCCGAGACCACGCTGAGGCCGGGGACCTGGATCACGGCCGCGTACGACGCCGGATGGGCCTCGGCGAGCCGGGCGGCCAGGGCGAGCGGGTCGGCGTCGGGCGGCACGGGCGCGCTCAGGACCCGGCAGAGGTTGGCCTGGTAGACCTCGCCCTGCTCGATGTAGGCCCTGATGGCCTGGACGCCGCGCTCGTAGCCGGCCCGGTCGAGGGAGCTGCGCCACTGGTCGGGCCGGGGGCCGCGCCAGGGGGCGGCGGGCGTGGGCAGGGGGGCGCGGCGCACCCGGTCGAACCGGGCGCACGTCACCTTGCCCTCGTAGTCGACGACGACGGCCCACCAGCCCTCGCTGTCGAGCGCGGCGAGGTCTGAGGTCACGTCGCGCAACCCGGTGGCGGACACATGACCTAAGTGGGCGAAACCGTCGTACACGCCTTCCATTCTCCCAGCATCTGGACCAGCTCCAGCGCGGCGGGCAGTGGCGTATCGGGCAGGGCCGCGTAGACCTTCCGTACGGGCGCCGTACCCTTCAGCGGTTTGAGCACCAGATCCGCCGGTACGGCCCGCGCCGCGAGCTCCGGCACCAGCGTCACCCCGAGCCCCGCCGCGACGAACCCGAACTTGCCCGACCATTCGGCCACCCGCAGCCCGCTGCGCGGCGTGAAGCCGGCCGCCGCGCACGCCGTCACCAGCAGCGTCGGCTGACCGCGCGGGGCGGCCTCGATCCAGGTCTCGGCGGCCAGGTCGCGCAGGTCCACCTCCGGCTCGGCGGCCAGCCGGTGCCCGGCGGGCAGCGCGACGAACAGCCGGTCCTCGATCAGCGGCACGGTGCCCGCGCCGCCGCCGGGCAGGCCCGCCGGGTAGTCGCTGATGACGGCCACGTCGAGGGCGCCCGCGTGCAGCCGGTCCATCAGGCGGGAGCTGAGCCCCTCCGTCAGCCGCAGCTCCACGCGCGGGTTGCGGCTCGCGAAGCGCTTGAGCGTGCCGGGCACCAGGTCGACGTTGGCCGTGGCGAACGCGCCCACCCGCAGCGTGCCGCCGCGCCCGCCGTGGATGGCGGCCAGCTCCTCCCCCGCCCGGTCGAGCCGGTCGAGCACGGCCACCGCGTGCCGGTGCAGCGCGGTGCCGGCGGGCGTGAGACGCACGCCCCGGGCCAGGCGCTCGAACAGCGGCCCGCCGGCGGCGCGCTCCAGCGCGGCCACGCGGCGGGAGACCGCGGACTGGGTGTAGCCGAGCAGCTCGGCGGCGGCGGTGAACGAGCCGCTTCTGGCGACCTCGTCGAACAGGCGCAGCGCGGCGGTGTCGAAGGCATTCGTGTCAGGCATGGCTGGTATGCAATCTAGTCGCTGGTGGAATACCTCGCGACGGGGTTCACTGAGGCACGTGATTGCATTTCTCGGACAGATTGCATTTCTCGGGCAGGGACGCATGGGCGTCCCGATGGCGCGGCGGCTCATGCTCGCCGGGTACGAGGTGACGACGTGGCGACGCGCGGACGGCGTGGCGGTGGCCGAGGCGGTCGAAGGGGCCGAGCTGGTCATCACCATGCTCAGCGACCCGGCGGCGGTGCGCGAGGTCCTGACGGCGGCGCTGCCGGGGCTGCGGCCCGGCGCGACGGTGGTGGAGATGTCCACGATCGGCCCCGAGGCGGTGCACGCGCTGCGGGCGCTGCTGCCGCCGGAGGTGGGGCTGGTGGACGCGCCGGTGCTGGGCAGCGTGGGGCCGGCCGCCGAGGGCGGCCTGACCGTGCTGGCCGGCGGTGACGTGGCGGGGTGCCGCGAGGTCCTGTCGGTGTTCGGCTCCGTACGAGAGACCGGGCCGCTGGGGTCCGGCGCGGCCATGAAGCTCGCCGTCATGAGCGCGCTCGTGCCCGCGCAGGTGCTGGTGGCGGAGACGCTCGCGTACGGGCGGGAGCACGGCGTGGACCGCGGCGCGCTGCTCGACGTGCTGGCGGGCACCCCGCTCGGCGCGGTGGCCGAGCGGCTGCGGACCCCGGCGGAGGAGACCAGGTACTCGCTCGCGCACGCCGCCAAGGACCTGGAGCTGGCGGCCTGGGAGGGCGCCTCGATGGCCGCCGCCGCCCGGGCCAGGCTGCAGCATGCGCGGGCCGCCGGGCTGGGCGGGCGCGACCTGACGGTCATCGCGGCCCACGTCGGAGCCCCTTCTCCTGAGCGTCCGGAACGGCGGGCCGTGCCGCTGAACCTGACCACGATCCCGGCCACGAACGGCTTCTACTCGCACGCCGTCCGCGCCGGCGACACCCTCTACGTCTCCGGCCAGGCGGCCTTCGACGAGCGCGGCGAGGTGGTCGGCCCCGGCTCCATGGAGGTCCAGGCCGAGCACGTCTTCCAGGTCATCGCCCGCATCCTGGCCGACCAGGGGGCGACGTTCGAGGACGTGGCGTTCATCCGGACGTACCTGACGGACATGGAGGACAGGGCCGCGCTCGGGCGGGTGCGCCGGAAGTACCTCACCGGCACGCCGCCGGCGAGCACGACGGTGGAGGTGTCGAAGCTGTTCCTGCCGGGCCTGGTGCTGGAGGTGGACCTGATCGTGGCCCTGCCGGGCCGGTAAGGAGGCGGCTCGACCTGCCGGGCCGACAAGGGGCGGGCCCGGCAGGCCGGCGGTGCGTCAGGCGAGCGGGCCCTGTGCCGGGACCGGTATGACAGCGTCAGGCGAGCGGGCCCGTGACCGACTCGGCCGCCGCGACGACGCCGCCCTCGGCCACCAGCCGTACGGCGGACTCGATCTCCGGGGCCAGGAACCGGTCGGGGCCCGGCGCGGGCACGGTCTCGCGCAGCGCCCTGACCACGGCCGCCGTCGCGGGCGCGGGCTCCAGCGGGGCGCGCAGGTCGAGGGCGCGGGCGGCGGTGAGCACCTCCACGGCCAGCACCCTGGTCAGCCCGTCCACGGACCTGCGCAGCTTGCGCGCGGCCGACCAGCCCATGGAGACGTGGTCCTCCTGCATGGCCGAACTGGGGATGGAGTCGACGCTGGCGGGCACGGCCAGCCGCTTCAGCTCCGAGACGATGGCCGCCTGGGTGTACTGGGCGATCATGTGGCCGGAGTCCACGCCGGGGTCGTCGGCGAGGAACGCGGGCAGCCCGTGGTTGCGGGCGACGTCCAGGAAGCGGTCCGTACGGCGTTCCGACATGGAGGCCAGGTCGGCGGCCACGACGGCGAGGAAGTCCAGCACGTACGCGACGGGCGCGCCGTGGAAGTTGCCGTTGGACTCCACCCGCCCGTCGTCCAGCACGGCCGGGTTGTCGACGGCGCTGGCCAGCTCCCAGCCGGCCACGGTGGCGGCGTGCGCGATCGTGTCGCGGGCCGCCCCGGCGACCTGAGGGGCGCAGCGCAGCGAGTACGCGTCCTGGACGCGCGTGCAGTCGCCGGGGTCGCGGTGGCTGGCCATGACGCCCGAGTCGCGCAGGATCCTGGTCATGTTGGCGGCGGAGAGCGCGAGGCCCGGGTGCGGGCGCAGCGCCTGCAGCTCGGGGGCGAACACGCGGTCGGTGCCGAGCAGCGCCTCCACGCTCATCGCGGCGCTCACGTCGGCGGTCCTGACGAGCCTGGTGAGGTCGTCGATGGCGAGGATGAGCATGCCGAGCATGCCGTCCGTGCCGTTGATCAGCGCCAGACCCTCCTTGGCGGCCAGCTCGACGGGCTCGATCCTGGCCTGCTTGAGCGCCTCGGCCGCCGGCCGCACGTTGCCGGAGGCGTCCCGCACGACGCCCTCGCCCATGAGGGTGAGCGCCACGTGCGCCAGCGGGGCCAGGTCGCCGGAGCAGCCGAGGCTGCCGTACTCGTGCACGATCGGCGTGATGCCCGAGCTGATCAGCGCGGCCAGGGTCCTGGCCGTGGTCGGCCTGATGCCGGTGTGCCCGGTGGCCAGGGTGTGCAGGCGCAGCAGCATGAGCGCGCGCACCACCTCGGTCTCCACCTCGGGACCGTTGCCGGCCGCGTGCGAGCGCACCAGCGAGCGCTGCAGCTGGGCGCGCAGCGCCGGGTCGATGTGGCGGGTGGCCAGGGCTCCGAACCCGGTCGAGATGCCGTACGCGGGCGTGGGGCTCTCGGCCAGCTCGTCCACCCGCTGACGGGCCGCCGCGACGGCGGCCATGGCGTCGTCGGTGAGCTGGACGGGGGCCCCGTGGCGGGCCACCCTGATGACGTCGTCGAAGCTCAGTGGCTCAGGACCGACGTTCACGACTCCGTTGTCGCCCATGTTGCGTCTCTCCCACTCAGGTAACCGGCGTACCCGATGTTAGCTCCTTACTTCCGAAGAGCTCCGCCAGCCCCTCCTGACCCGCGTCGGTGAGGGTCACGGCCCTCGGCACGCTGTCGCGCCGGTACCACCCGCGCTCGAACAGAACCTCCGTGATCGCCGCGCCGAGCGCTCCGCCGAGGTGCGCCCTGCGCTCGGTCCAGTCGAGGCACTCGGGTGCGAAGCGCCGCCTGGACCCGCGCGCGCCGGCCACGTCCACGCCCAGCCGCGACAGCAGCCGCTCCCCCGACTCGGTCAGGTCGCCGCCCGCGAGGTGGCCGCCCCGCACGAGCCGGTCGAGCAGGCTTACGCCGGCTCTGCCCGCGAGGTGGTCATAGCACGTACGGGCCTCCTCCAGCCGCCTGGCCTGCCGGGACTGGCGCAGCGAGCGCACCGGGGGGCGGGCGCTGATCCTGGCCAGCACTTCCAGCACCTCGGCCACCTCGTGGCCGGACAGGCGGTAGTAGCGATGACGGCCCTGGCGTACGACGTCCACCAGCCCGCCCTCCAGCAGCCTGGCGAGGTGGGCGCTGGCGGTGGCCGCGCTCACGCCGGCCATCCTGGCCAGCTCCCCCGCCGCCAGGGCGCGCCCGTCGAGCAGGGCCGTCAGGATCGCCGCCCGTGTGGGGTCGGCGATCAGCGCGGCGACGGGCGCGATGTCGGCGTCGCGAGCGATGTACTCCATGCTCAATACGCTAATACGTGGACATTTCGCTCAGGGTCGAAGGATGTCGTGCTGCTTCGGCCCGGGGCCGCTCTGCCGCTTCGGGCCTGGGCCGCCCTGCTGCTTCGGCTCGGTGGCCGTCAGCGTTTGCCCAGGGCCTTGCGGATCAGGTCACGTGCCCGGTCCATGATCGCGGTGGGCGGGCCCATCAGCAGGTTCCTGGTCAGGGACTCCGTGCCGGGGTGCGGGCGCGACGGCGCGAGCGACTCCGCCGCCCGTACGGCCGCCGCCATGGCCCGGCGCTCCACCACGGAGGTGTGCGCCCGCAGTCTGGCGAACTCGTAGCGTTCCTCGCTGCGCGCGTGCGCCGTCACGGCGGCACGCAACTCGGCCAGGCGGTCCCAGAAGCGCGGATCGTCCACGCCGGCCCTGTGCAGGGCGACGAGCATGCGCTTGGTCTTGTTCTCCTCGGTCAGCCGGTCGGCCACGACGCCCTGGCCGTTGTCGAGCTTCCTGCGCGCGTACGGGTGGACGATCTCTTCCTCGGCCGTCTCATGAACGGACATCAGGCGCGACAGCCGGTCGAACGCCGCACCGACCTTGTCCGCGGGCGCCCGCTCCACCTCGTCGAACAGGTCCCTGATCCGGCCGTGCTGGGCCACCAGCAGGTCGATGACATCATGTTCAGCCACGTCCGCGCCTTACCCGGTTCGGCTCGGGGGCACGCGCGGGCATACCGAACCCAGTCCCCCGGGACACCTAACGCGGAGCTTGCCCGTACGGACCCCGCCCTCGGAACCCTGACCCGCCGACCTCGCCCGCCGACCTCGCCCGCGGACCTGCGCCGCGGCTGGTGACCCGTCGCTGGCTACAGTCGAGTCTTATGACCTCGAATGTCGCGCTCGTGACCGGCGCCTCGCGTGGCCTCGGCACCGTGATCGCCCGCAGGCTGGCCGCGGACGGTTTCGCCGTCGCCGTCAACTACTCCAGGAACCGGGACGGGGCCGAGCGGGTGGCCCGCGAGATCCGCGCCACGGGCGGCACCGCCGAGACGTTCGCCGCCGACGTCACGGACGAGTCCTCCGTGGCCGGCCTGGTCGCCGCCGTCGCCGGGCGGCTGGGCCCCGTGGCGGTCCTGGTGGCCAACGCGACCGGCCCGCAGCCGTCCGTCCCGCTCGCGGACCTCACCTGGCAGGACCACCTCGACCAGCTCACCTTCTTCGTCAAGAGCCCGACGCTGCTGGTCCAGGCGGTACTGCCCGGCATGAAGGAGCGCGGCGGCGGGCGCGTCATCCAGATCGGCTCCGACATCGTGGACCGCAAGCTGCCCGGCATGTCCGCCTACACCGCCGCCAAGGGCGCCCAGCACGCGATCACCGAGGTGTGGGCCAAGGAACTGGGCCCGTACGGGATCACGGTCAACGTGGTCGCGCCCGGCTGGATCCCGGTCGAGCGGCACGCGGGGCTGGACGAGAGCGACTACCTCGCCGAGGTGCCGCTGGGCCGGATGGGCACGCCGGAGGACGTGGCCGCGGCGGTGGCGTACCTCGCCTCGGAGGACGGCGCGTTCGTCACCGGACAGCGCATCACCGTCAACGGCGGCCACACGTGACCTGGGCGCGCGTATTCCAGTTTGGGGACTGGGCCAGTTTTCGCTAGAGTTCTCTCGTCGCCCCGCGCGAAACGGGGCGAAGGCGGAAGTGGCTCAGTGGTAGAGCATCACCTTGCCAAGGTGAGGGTCGCGGGTTCGAATCCCGTCTTCCGCTCGGAGCTTCCGGCTCGGTGGCGTGGCCGAGAGGCGAGGCAGCGGCCTGCAAAGCCGTCCACACGGGTTCAAATCCCGTCGCCACCTCTGCAAGGACGATTAGCTCAGCGGGAGAGCGCTTCCCTGACACGGAAGAGGTCACTGGTTCAATCCCAGTATCGTCCACCATCTTTCAGAGCCCCGGCCGATGAGCCGGGGCTCTGTCTTTCCTCCCTTTTCTCTTGGCTTCTCTGGATTCCGCCTTCGGCCTGGGTCCGGCATTCTCCCGGCGCTCTCGGCGCGGGCTCGGCGATAGGCGGAGGCGCTCACCTGGTGGCCACTTCCCGGTCACCGGCGTGCGCACCCGGCTCCGTGGCGGGCACATGACGGGGCGTGGCGAAGACGACCCGCACCTTCCTGCTCGCCGCCGCGGGCATCGCGCTCGGCGTCTGCGGCCTGTGCGCGCTGCCGCCCGTCGGCGGCTTTCTGCTCGGGCGGGCCGTGGCGTCCGTACTGGTCTTCCCCGGGCTGGGACAGGGGCTCGCGGCGGGCACGGCGGTGACCTTGGTGGTGTACGCCGTGTTGCTGACCTGCGGGGCGTACGTCGCCTTCCGGTGGTCGGGGTTCGGCGCGTCGCGGATCGGGCTGCTCGTGTGCTGGGGGCTGGCGGGCGGACCCGCCGGGGTGCTGGCGGTGCTGCTGTGGGCGCGGGGGCACGGCGTACCGTTCGACGGGTACGCCCGGTACGCGGCCTCGTGGGGGATGGCGACCGCCCTGCTGGCCGCGCTGCTCACGATGGCCGCCACCCGCCTCCTCCCCGCCCCGACCGGCGACGGCCCGCCCGTTCCCGAGGACGAGCAGGACCCGGCGTCCGCCGACAAACCCACCATCCGTAAAGGGACATCCGCCAAGGAAACGCCGGCCGCCCCGCGAAAGGGGGCGCCGGCCAAGGAGACACCCCCCACCGGCCGTAAGGCGACTCCCGCCAAGGAACCGTCGGCCACGGGCCGCAAAGCGACATCAGTCACCGGCCGCAAGAGGGCGCCCCGGGTCCGGGAGCAGTCCTCCGGGTCCGTGCGGCGGCTGGTCTTTCATCCTCGCTCCTGGGTGCTGCCGTGTCTGGTGGCCGGGTGGGCGGTGGTGTGGAGCGTGCTGGTGCGTGACCGGCAGCCCCTGATGGCCTGGCTGCCGCTGTCCCTGAGCTACTTCACCCAGGTGGCGGTGGTTCTGGCGAGCATCGCGGCCGGGTACGTGGAGGGCACGCTGCGGCGCCGCTTACCCGTGGAGGGGCGTCCCGGGCGGGCGTTCGTGCTGGCGTGGATCTCGGCGTCGGTGGCGCCCGTCGTGTACGCGGCCGTCGTCGCCATCGACCTCGGCATGCGGGAACGGCTGCTGGCCGCGCCGCTGAACCCGGCCTGGATCGCCGAGTACGCCGCCGATCTGGGCGCGGTGCTGGTGGCCGAGCCCGTCCAGGTGGCCCTGCCGCCGCTGGCGCTGGCGCTGGCCGCGGTCGGGGTGCAGGCGGTGCCGCCGCTGCGGCGGGCGGCGGCGGGCGAGCCGGATCCGGTGCGCACGGACCGGCGGTGGGCGCTGCTGGTGGCGGGGGCCGCGCTCGCGCTGACGTACTTCTGCCTGGCCGTCACGTCCCGCTTCCCGCTGCTGACGCGGCGCACGTTCGACGCGGAGACGCCCGCGATGGTGCGGGCGCTCGCACTGCTCTCCCCGCCGGATCCGGTGCTGGGCGTGACGGCGGTGGTGTGGTCGTGGGCGACGACGGCAATGTTCGCGGTGGCGACGGCCGGGCTGGTCTACGTCGCGGTACGGGGCCAGCTCGTGCGGCTGTTTCCCGCCTCCTCCTACGTGGTGCTGGTGGGGGCGCTGGCGCTGGCCACCGCACTGGCCTGGACCGTGGGCGGGATGATCGGCCGGGCCGTGACCGGGGAGGAGCCGGTGGGGATCTCCCCCGCGGCCCAGGCGACGGAGTTCGCCGCGTTCGTCGTGCCGGTGTTCGCGGCGCTGCTGTTCATCGTGCACTCACAGGTCGGGGTGTCGAGATTCGCCAAGATCGTGGACCTGGAGAACGAGCAGACCTGGGAACAGGCGACCGAACGCTACCGGGCGTGGCGGGATCGGACGCGCGACCACGTGCCTTCCTGGCGTGAGCGCGGGGTGATCGCGGGCATGGCGGCCGCGGGCGCGCTGGTGCCACTGGTGCTGGCCGGCGCGCTGATGCCGTTGGTGTCCCTGATGGGGGCAGGCTCGGCACACGGGCTCGGCGCGGGCGGTGGGCTGGGCTTTCCGGTGCCGTCGTTGGTGGGGCCGGTGGCCGACGCTCTGACGTGCGCGGCCTACCTGGTGTTGCTCGCGGGGCTGGTCTTCGTGTCGCTGATGAGGGTGAACCTGCGGGAGCGGCGGTGGTCGGTCTGGGCGGCCGTGTGGGGTGCGTCCGTGGTCGCGGGTATGGCGGCGGGGTTGGCCACTCCCGCTGGGCTGCTGCTGGGGCTGGTGGCGGGGCCGTTCGCGGTCGCGGGGGTGGTGGCGGGGCCGCTCCTGGTGGGACGGCGCAGGGTGCTGGTGGTTGCGGGCGCGGTGCTGCTGCTGGTGACGGCGGCGCCGCTGGTGCGGAGGGCTCCGGCCGGTGTACCGCTCACGATCACGACGGCGACGTGGCGGACTCAGGCGCCGGGGCTCACGGTCGAGATCTCCTACCCGGTGGTCGCGGGCGGATCCGACGCTGCTCGGGTCGGTGCGGCCCTGGTGGCGCCGGTACGCGCGTACGTCGAGCAGTTGCTGCGGCGGCACCGGGAGGACCCCTCACGCGATCCCGCCCCAGCGACCAGCCCGGGAACCAGTGGGACGACCGGCCCGGTGACCAGTGGGACAACCGACCCCAGGACTGGCCCCGCCCTCGCTCGGGCAACCGGCCAAGCGGCCGGTCCAACGGCTGGCGCGACAACCGGCACGACGCCCGGTCCGGCGACTGGCTCGGCGGCTGGACTCGTGACCGGTGGTTACACGGTGGTGCGCAATGACGCCGGGGTCGTTTCCGTGCGTTATGCGTTGTCCGGTGAGGTGGGCCGAGCCGTCACCTACGGGCGGGCCGAGGGGCGGGTGCTGGAGGTGCGTGACCTGTTCGTCCCCGCCGCCTTCACCCCCACCGGACGGCGGCAACTGGCCGGCGCGCTGCGGCCGCTGATGCCCAAGGGGCACGTGCCCAGGACCGTGAGCCTGGACAGCGACCGGCTGCTGGTCAACCTGGCTCCGGGCGCCGTGGAGTTCGCGTTCGGCCGCGACTACTTCTGCGCCCCCTGCGCCCCGGTCACGGTGCGGGTCCCGGACGCGCGGCTGACCGGCCTCAGGCGCGGCTGACGGGCAGCAGGCCCACCGACGCGTCCGGACGCCCAGGTGGTCGACCTCAGGCGCGGGTCGCGGGCCGGGGTGGCGTTAGAACATCCCGTTCGGGTTCAGGGCTTCCGCCGGGATTTCTTGCATGACGTCCCAGTGCTCGATCAGCTTGCCGTCCTCGAGCCGGAAGATGTCCATGATCGCCGTGCCCCGCTGCCCGGGCTCGCGGACCGCGTACACGTGCCCGACGACGTAATCGTCCTCGGCGAGCAGGCGTCTGACCTCGACCCGGAGCGCCGGGAAGGTCTCCTTGAGGTGGCGCAGGCGCGCCTGGAGACCGTCGGGGCCGTCGGCTATCTGCGGGTTGTGCTGGGTGTAGTTGTCGCCGACGAGCTTGGCGACGGTGTCGAAGTCCTTTTCGTTGAAGGCGGCCTCGTAGAAGTCGAGGACGGTCTGCTTGTTCGACGCGACGGTGGGCATGCGAGAGCTCCCATGACTGAACGGCTGTAGCGCTACGACTGTAGCGCTACGAGTGTCGGGATACAATGGCGGCCATGAGCACCACTGCGTCGAGTGACCGCCAGGCGCGCGGGCGCAACCGGAGAGGCCAGGGCGAGCGGCTGCGGGAGGACTTCGTCGAGGCGGCCACCCGGCTGCTCGACGAGCTCGGCGACGACGAGGCCCTGTCGATGCGCGCCGTGGCCCGCGCCGTCGGCAGCGCCGCGACCTCGGTCTACCTGCACTTCGCCGACCGCGACGCCCTCGTGCTCGCCGTGCTCGACCGCTGCCACGACGAGCTGACCCGGGCCGTCGACGATGCCGAGGCCGCCTCGGACGACCCGGTGACCCGGCTCCGCGCGCGCACCCTGGTGCTGGGCGCCTGGGCGCACCGGCATCCCGGCCTGTACAAGGTGCTGCACGAGAGCGCGCTCAACGAACGGGCCGAGATGCCGTTCAAGCGGCGCCTGGCCGAGCGCGCCACCGCCGCCGTCCAGCGCTGCATGGACGCCGGCCGCGCCCCCGCCGACGACGCCGCCACCGTCGCGCTCGATCTGCGCGCGGCCGTGCACGGAGCCGTCTCGATGCGCCTGCACCAGCCCGGCCACCCGTGGCCGCCGCTGGAGGAACAGGTCGAACGTTTCCTCGTCAAGCTCGTCGGGATCCGCCCGCCGGCTCCGTGATCAACCACGAGAACCCGGCGATCTGGTCATCCGGCCCGCCGGGCGCGACGATCAGCTCATGGAGACTCAGGAGATCGCCGACCGATTAGAGATCACCGGCCTGCTGGCCCGCTACACCTTCGCGATCGACTCCGGCCAGTGGGACCTGCTCGACGAGGTGTTCACGCCGGACGCGTCGATCGACTACAGCTCGTCAGGAGGCATCAAGGGCACGCGGGACGAGGTCAAGGTCTGGCTGGCCGAGGTGCTGGCGCACTGGCCGGCCCGCCTGCACCTGATCGGCGCGGCGCGGATCGACTTCCTGGACGGCGAGGCCCGGGTGAGCGCCCCGTTCACCGACACCCTGGCCCCGACGCGCGAGCTGGTCGCCGCCCGTACCGAAGGGTTCCTGCACGGCGGCGGCTACTACCACCACCGCCTGCGCCGCACCGACAGCGGCTGGCGCAGTGTCGAGCTGGTGGAGGAGCAGAGCTGGCGCACCGCCCGGTGAGCGATAGCCCATCCCGTCATCGGGGAGGTGCCGCGCGCCGTCGTACGGACCGGCGCGCGGCACCTGCCCGACCCCTGCTGACCTGCGCAAACGACCACAGGTACAGATTTATCGCGTTTGTGGGCAGATCGGCGAGGGCAGCGCCACAGCGGGTAGTGTCCCCCTGCCCTTCCCGGTCGAAAGGCTGTGCGGTATGGCGTTCGCATGGGCTCTTCTCGGTCATGACATAGCGGTCGATCTCGGCACGGCCAACACGCTCGTGTACGTCCGCAGGAAGGGCATCGTGCTGAACGAGCCCTCCGTCATCGCGATCAACCTGCACAAGAACACCGTCGTCGCGGTCGGCAGGCCGGCCAAGCGCATGATGGGCCGCACTCCCCCGCACATCGCCACGATCAGGCCGCTCAAGGACGGCGTGATCGCGGACCTCGACGCGGCGGAGCGGATGTTGCGCATGTTCATCCAGAAGGCGCATCCCAGCAGGTTCCTCGCCAAGCCCCGCATCGTGGTGGCGGTCCCGAGCGGCACCACCTCGATCGAGCAGCGGGCGGTCAAGGAGGCCGCGTACGAGGCGGGCGCGCGGCGGGTGCACATCATCGAGGAGCCGATGGCGGCGGCGATCGGCGCCGGGCTGAAGGTCGGCGAGGCCACCGGCAACATGGTCGTCGACATCGGCGGCGGCACCACGGAGGTGGCCATCGTCTCGATGAGCGGCGTCGTGGTGGCCAAGTCGCTGCGGGTGGGCGGCGACGAGCTGGACGAGGCGATCATCACCCACATCAAGAAGGAGCACGCGCTGCTGCTCGGCGAGCGCACCGCGGAGCGGCTGAAGATCGACCTCGGCATGGCCAGGCCGGCGCCCGTGACGGCCCGCGACGCCGATCCCGAGCCGAAGGGCCGGCACCGGGTGGGCGTCTGCGAGCTGCCGGTGGACGGCCCGCCGGTCGAGGCTCCGGACGAGGATGCCTCCGAGCGGCCCGCGCCGCGCGGCTGGAACCCGTTCCGGTCCCGTCCGAAGCCGGAGAGCGCCGCCCAGACCGCCGCGCCGCGGTCTCTGGAGCCGCGCGCCTCCGCCCCCGTACGCGGGCGCGACCTCGTCAGCGGCCTGCCGAAGACCGCGACCATCACCGCCGAGCAGATCAGCGAGGCCATCGAGGACGAGGTCCAGGCCATCATCGACGCGGTCCAGACGACGCTCGACCAGTGCCCGGCGGAGCTGGCCGGCGACCTGCTGGACAACGGCATCGTGCTGACCGGCGGCGGCGCCCTGTTACGGGGCCTGGCCGAGCGCATGGGCGAGGCCACCGGCATGCCGATCAGGGTGGTGGACAAGCCGCTGTACTCGGTCGCGCTGGGCGCGGGCCGCTGCGTCGAGCGGTTCCAGGCCATGCGTGACGTGCTGCTGCCCGACTGGTCACGCCGGTGAGGCGGACGTTCGTCCTGCTCCTGCTCGGCACCGCGGTCCTGCTGGTCGTGACCGACCGCTGGCTCCTGCCGCTGACGTCGCTGCGGGCGGCGGGCGCGGCCGTGTACGGCGCCGCGGAGGGCGCGGCCGGCACGGTGACCAGGTCCTTCGGCGGGGACGGGCGGCTGCGGGAGCTGGAGCTGGAGAACGCCGCGCTGCGCGCCGAGCTGCTGTCCACGGGCGCCCGTTCGGTGAGCGCTCCGCCGCGCGGCGTCTCCGCGTCGCGCGGGGTGGCCGCGTACGTGGTGGGGTTCGGGCGTGGGCAGCGGGTGACCGTCGACGCCGGATCGGGCTCGGGGGTCGTGCGCGACGTGACCGTGCTGAACGCCGACGGCCTGGTCGGCAAGGTCACCTGGGCCGGCGCCGGCACCGCCTCGGTCTCCCTGATCACCGACGCGGCCTCCTCCGTGGGGGTGCGGATGGCCGGGTCGGGTGAGCTGGGGGTGGTGACGGGGCTGCCGGGCGAGGGGCTGCTGCGGCTCAGCCTGTTCGACCCGGACGCGCCGCTGCGGGCCGGCGACCAGGTGGAGACGCTGGGCTCGGCGGGCGGGCGGCCGTACGTGGCCGGGGTGCCCGTCGGCGCGGTCACCACGATCGAACGGGTGCCGGGCGCGGCCACCCGCACGGCGCTCGTACGCCCCGCCGCCCGGCTCTCCGCGCTGGGCCTCGTCACGGTCATCGTGCCGGAACCGGAGCGGTGAGCCGTGGGGCCGGTACGGGCGTCGTCGCTCCCGCACTTACCCGTGGGCCCGGTGGTGTGGCCGCTCCCGTCGGTAGCGGGAGGTGTGCCGTGGGGCTGGTGATGTTGGTGCTGGCGGCGCCGTTGTTGCAGGTGCTGCTGGTCAATCGGTCGCCGTGGGGTGGGCCCGATCTGGTGGCGCTGGCGGTGGTGTGGCTGGCGGTGGCCCGGGGGCCGGTCTGGGGGTGCGCGGCGGGGCTGGCCGCCGGGCTGGCCGCCGACGTGACGCCGCCCGCCGACGGCACGGTGGGGCGCGCGGCGCTGGCGCTGTCGGTCACCGGGCTGCTGGTGGGGTGGTGGAGCGGGAGCAGGCCGCTGGTGGCGGCGGGAGCGGGGGCTCTGCTGGGGCCGCTGCTGCAGAGCGCCGCCGCCGTGGCGCTCGGGGACGAGCCGTGGCGGGCGGCGGTGGCGGGGCTGCCGCTGACGCTGGCCTGGATGGTGGGTCTCGGCGTCGCCGTCGGTGCGGTGCTCGCACGACGACATCCGGCCGAGAGGGTGATGCGGCGTGTCTAGAGCGCGGTTGTTCGTGTTGCGGCTGGCCGTCTCGGCGATGGTGGTCACGCTGCTCGGACGGCTGTGGTTCCTGCAGGTGGTCAGCGGGGAGCGGTACGTGCAGGCGGCGGCCGACGTGCGGATCAGGAGTGTGACGCTGCCGGCCGTCAGGGGGCCGATCCTCGACGTGGCCGGGCGGCCGCTGGTGACCAACAGGACCAGGCCGGTGGTCACGGTGGACGCGGTGGAGCTGGCCCACCAGCCGGACGGCGGGCGTGAGGTGCTGACCCGCCTGGGTAAGGCGCTGGGACGGTCATACCGGCAGATCGCGGAGAAGGTGCGCTCATGCGGGCCCTCGGTGCCGCGCCCGTGCTGGCCGGGCTCGCCGTACGAGCCGATCCCCGTCGCCGAGGCCCTGAGCGTGCCGGCGGCGCTGCAGATCAGCGAGCGCCAGCAGGACTTCCCCGGCGTGCGCACGGAGCTGCGCCCGGTCAGGGCGCACCCGGCCGGCGCCTCGGCCGCCCACACCCTCGGTTACGTCCAGGGCACGGAGGGCCGCGACGGGCTCGAAGGCGGCTACGACCGGGAGCTGGCCGGGCGGGCCGGGCGCAGGGACGTGGCCGTGGACAACACCGGCCGGGTCACGCGGACGGTCACGGAGGTGCCGCCCGTTCCCGGGAACACGCTCGTGACCAGCATCGACTCCCGCATCCAGGCCATCGCCGAGCGGGCGCTCGGCCGGGGGCTGCGGGCCACGGGCGGCACGTCGGGCGCGGCCGTGGTGCTGGAGTCGGGGACGGGCCGGGTGGTCGCGCTGGCCGGGCGGCCCTCGTACGACCCGGGCGTGTGGACCGACGGCGTGACGGCCGCGGAGTACCGGGCGCTGCCGCTGCTGTCGCAGGCTGTGCAGGGCGAGTGGGCGCCCGGCTCGACGTGGAAGGTGGCCTCGGTGGCGGCGGCCGCGTCCGCCGGGTACGCGCTGGGCGCCACCTACGACTGCCCGGCCGGTTACCCGATCGGCGGCCGTACGTTCGGCAACTTCGGCGACGCCGACCTGGGCCGGATGACGATGCACGGCGCGCTGGTGCGGTCGTGCGACACGATCTTCTACCGGCTGGCCGACCAGCTGTGGCAGCGCCGCTCGAACGTGCCGCAGGAGACCGCCCGCGGGTTCGGCTTCGGCGTGCCGACCGGCGTGGACCTGCCCGGCGAGGCGGCGGGCGCGGTGCCGGACGCGCGGTCGAAGAAGGCACACTGGCGGGCCACCCGCGCGGAGAGCTGCCGCCGGGCCGTCAAGGGCTATCCGGAGCTGGCCGACCGGGCGCGGGCGGCCTACCTGACCACCATCGCCGGGGAGAACTGCCGGGGCGGCGGGGCGTGGCGGGGCGGCGACGCGGCCAACTTCTCCATCGGGCAGGGCGGGGTGCTGGTCACGCCGTTGCAGCTGGCGCGGGCGTACGCGGCCGTGGCCAACGGCGGCACCCTGCACAGCCCGCGCGTCGGCCTGCGCGTCGTACGCCCCGACGGCACGACGGCGCGGGCGATCACGCCGCCGGTGGCGGGGCGGCTGCCCGCCTCCCCTGAGACGCTGCGCTTCATCCGCCAGGCCCTCGCCCAGGTGCCCAGAGAAGGCACCGCGGCAGGCGCCTTCGAGGGGTTCCCGTTCGGGAAGATCGCCGTGGCGGGGAAGACGGGGACGGCGGAGTCGTTCGGGCACCGGGACACCTCCTGGTTCGCCTCGTTCGCGCCCGACCCCGCGTACACGGTGGTCGTCGTGCTGTCGCAGGGCGGCAGGGGCGCGGAGGGCGCCGCCCCGGCCGCCCGCGAGGTCTGGGAGGGCGTCCTCGGGCTGAGGGAGCGGCGATGATCACGATGTCCGGCAGGCGGCCGCTGGTGTGGGCGCCGTCGCTCGGCCCGCCCGACCGGGTGCTGACGCTGCTGGCGCTGGCCCTGTCCGGGACCGGGCTGCTGCTGGTGTGGTCGGCCACCCGGATGGAGGGCGACCACGGGCTGCTGGTGCGGCAGGCGGTGTCCGCCGGGGCCGGGCTGGTGCTGATGTGGCTGGTCTCGCGGGTGGACCTGCGGGTGCTGCGGGCGTACGTGCCGCTCGCGTACGTGCTGGCGCTGCTGTCGCTGGCCGGGGTGCTGAGCCCGCTGGGGGTGCGGGTCAACGGGGCCCACTCGTGGATCGTGCTGGCGCCGGGGGTGCAGTTCCAGCCGTCGGAGTTCGCCAAGGTGGCGCTGGCGCTGGCGTTCGCGGTGCCGCTGGGTGAGTTGCTGGACGGGCGGCGGCGGCCGGGGTTCGGCGGGGTGCTGCTGGCGCTGGTGCTGGCCGCGGTGCCCATCGCCCTGATCGGGTTGCAGCCGGACCTGGGCACGATGGTGGTGTTCGCGGCCATGGTGGCGGGGGCGCTGCTGGTGTCGGGGGCGCCCAAGCGGTGGCTGCTGGTGCTCGCCCTGGGGGCGGCGGGCGCGGCGGTGGCGGCGTGGCGGTTCGGGCTGGTGCGGCCGTACCAGGTGCAGCGGCTGCTCGTGCTGGCCGACCCCGGGGCCGATCCGGGCGGCGTCGGGTACAACTCGGCCCAGGCGCGCATCGCGATCGGCTCCGGCGGCCTGTACGGCAAGGGGCTGTTCAACGGCGAGCAGACGGCCGGGCATTTCGTGCCCGAGCAGCACACCGACTTCATCTTCACCGTGGCCGGCGAGGAGCTCGGCTTCGCCGGCGCGGCGCTGATCGTGCTGGCCGTGTTCGCGCTGCTGTGGCGGGGGCTGTCGATCGCGCGGCGCAGCGCGTCGCCGTACGGGACCGTGCTGGCGGGGTCGCTGGTGTCGTGGCTGGCCTGCCAGACGTTCATGAACGTGGGCATGACCCTGGGGCTCGTGCCGGTCGTGGGCGTGCCGCTGCCGTTCGTCTCCTACGGCGGCTCGGCCACGGTCGCGGGGCTGCTGGCCGTCGGGCTGCTACAGGCGGTGCACAGGACCAAGGCCATGCAGCCGTAGCAGGTTCTCACCGAGGATCTTGCGTTTGGCCTGGTCGGTGAGCTGCGGGTAGCCGTACCCGTCGCAGAGGTCCTGCGGGATCGTGAAGTCCCGAAACGCCCGCAGCGCCCATTGAGGATGGAAGATCGGCGCCTCCGAGCCGTAGATGATCTTGTCTTCGCCGCACCAGAAGAGCAGCTTGCCGATGATCTCGGCGAACATCCGCGGCGCCCTGACGATGAAGTTGATCGTGGCGGCCAGGTCGGCGTACAGGTTGGGGTAGCGGATGAGCTGCCAGCAGGTCTCGTCCAGGAACGGCAGGCCGACGTGGAAGATGACGAAGTTGATGTCGGGGAAGTTGGCGGCGGCGCCGTCCATGTCCCACGTCTGCGTGTGCTCGATGGGCTGCGGGCCCAGCGGCACGCCCTTGTGCACGCCGATCAGGTTGACGCCCAGGTCGCGCGCCTTCTCGAAGATCGGGAAGGCGATCCTGGGGTCGTCCATCCGCCACGGGTACGGCGAGCCGTAGTCGTAGCGGACGTTGTAAAGCTTGAACGCGCGCGCGTTGTACTCCCCCACCTGGCGTTCCATCAGATCGAGCGCCTTGCGGCCCTCCAGGGGGTTGACCGTGCCCCAGAAGATCGTCCGGTCCGGGTCGCGGGCGGCCAGCTCGGCGCACTCCTGCCACGGCGACAGGCCGTCGTGGTAGAGGTCGGTGAGCGGCAGCGGCATGGCGACGAGCATGTCCGTGCCGGACTCCTCGTAGACCATGCGGCGGATGTCGTCGACCGTCCACCGGCGCAGGAACTCCTCGGGCGGCAGCTTCGGCTCGCTCTCCGGGGTGAGCGTGGTGTGGAAGGCGTACAGGTGGTTGGAGAACATCTGCCCCGCGGAGCCGTAGGCGTTCTTGGCCTCGAAGTTGAACACGTGGGCCACGCTGTCGAACACGAAGAAGTCGTCGATCACCGCTGTTCCCTCCTCGCCACATAGGCCGCCTTGTCGGGCACCTGGGCTGGGTCGGGCAGGAAGCGCAGCATCCTGGCCGCCCTCGGGGAGAGCCGGTCCACGGTCCACGCCTCGTCCCACACGACCTCGACCTCCGCCTCGCGTACGCCCGGCTGTTCCTCGATGCGCTCGCGCACCTCGGTGAGCACCCTGGCGGCGAACGGGCACCAGCCCGAGGTCAGCAGCAGCTCCACCCTGGCCAGGCCCTCGTTCACCTCGACCGACCGGATGAGCCCCATCTCCACCACGGAGATGCCCTTCTCCCTGCAGCACGGGTCGTAGACCCCGGACAGCGCCTGACTGGCCCACCGTGGTATCTCCGGCATGACCTCATCGTCGGACGGGTGTGCCGCCTGGGGTAGGCGTCCGTTTTTCAAATGACGAACATGCTTGGAGGATGACCGACGATGAACCCAGCGATCTGATCCGCAGCGTCTCGCGCGCCCTGCGCGTGCTGGAGGAGGTCTCGCGGGCCGACCGGCCGCTGTCGGTCAAGGTGATAGCCCGCCGGTGCGGCCTCAACCTGTCCACGTCCTACCATCTGGTCCGCACTCTCTGCTACGAGGGTTATCTGCACCGGCGGCCCGACGGCGACTACATGATCGGCTCGAAGGTGGCCGAGCGGTTCCACGAGATGCTGGAGGCGTTCGAGCGCCCGCCCCGGGCGGCGGAGGTGCTGCGGCAGCTCGCCGCCGAGTCCGGCCACACCGCCTACCTGGCGCAGCTCACCGACGCGCGGCTGGTGGTGGTGGACGTGGCGGAGGGGCCGCGCTCGCCGTGGCTGGAGGACCTCCAGGCGGGCCTGGAGACGGCCCCGCACGCCACCGCGCTCGGCAAGGCGCTGCTGCTGTCGCTGCCGCCGCGGATCCGGCAGGGCATCCTCACCGAGTACGGCCTGCGCCGCTTCACCGCCGCCACCCCCACCAGCGTCGAGGACGTCGAGGAGGAGCTGGCGCGCTTACGGCCGGGCCAGGTGGTGGAGGAGTACGGGCAGTTCAGGGAGGAGGTGGCCTGCGCGGGCGCGGTCGTGCCCGGCACGCAGTGGGCGATCGGCATCTCCACCCGCGGCCTGTCCATCCCGGCGCTGGCCCGCGCCCGGCTGCGCGAAGCGCTGCGTGACCTGACCTGATCCGGCGCCGCCTTACGCTTGCTCTGGAGAGGTGCCGAGATGCGAGTGATCTTGTTCGGGGCGACCGGGATGGTCGGGCGCGGGGTGCTCAGGGAGTGCCTGCTCGACGACCGGGTCACGGCCGTGCTCACGGTCGGCCGGGCCGTGACGGGGGTCACGCATGGCAAGCTGCGCGAGCTGCGCCACGACGACCTGCTCGACCTGTCCGCCATCGAGGACGAGCTGCGCGGTTACGACGCGTGCTTCTTCTGTCTCGGGGTCTCGTCGGCGGGCATGAAGGAGCGCGACTACCGGCGCGTCACGTACGACTTCACGCTCTCGGCCGGCCGGACGCTGGCGCGGCTCAACCCCGGCTCGACGTTCGTGTACGTGTCCGGCGTGGGCACCGACGCCCAGGGCCGGGCCATGTGGGCGCGGGTGAAGGGCGAGACCGAGAACGCCCTGCTGGAGCTGCCCCTGGAGGCGTACATGTTCCGGCCCGGCTACATCCAGCCGATGTACGGCGTCACCTCGCGCACCCCCTTCTACCGGCTGGCCTACGTGGTGGTGCGGCCGTTCTACCCGGTGCTGCGGCGGCTGTTCGGCGCGGGGATCACCACGACCGAGCAGATCGGCCAGGCGATGATCACGGTGGCCGAACGAGGCGCCCCCAAGCGGTTCCTCGGCCCCGCCGACATCAACGCGCTCTGAGCGCGGCCGGCGCGAGGGGGACGGCGGCGAGCGAGGCGGCCGCGGCCAGGCCCCACACCGCGGCCCAGGAGGCGTGGGCCAGCACGACGGGGATGAGCAGTGGAGTGAGGAAGGCCATGGCGAACAACGTGGTCCCGATCAGGCCCAGGGCCGTGCCCGCGCGGCCCGCGCCGGACATCGCGGCGATCTCGGTGTAGGCCACGCCGTGCCAGGCGTTGGCCAGCAGGCCGCCGAGGGCGAGGGCGGCGACGGTGAGCGGGGTGGGGGCGTCGGTGAGCACCGCCGCCCCGGCCATCGCGATCCCGGCCAGGACGCCGATGCGGCGCAGGCAGGTGCGGCGGGCACCGCTGCTGTCCCCGGCGCGGTCGGTGCGGCGGCCGGTCCAGATGCGGGCCGCGCCGCCGCCCAGCTGGGCGATCAGCACGGTGAGACCGGCCAGGGCCGCGCCCGCGCCCTTGACGTCGTGCAGGAAGATCGCGGTGAAGGTGAGCACGGCGAACTGGGGGACGGTGAGCAGGGCACCGGCCAGAGCGAGCCGCCACACGTCCCATCGACGCAGCGGTGACCTCTGGACGGCGCTCTCCGTGACAACGGGGGCGGGCGGGCCGGGCGTCGGCGCGGGTTCGTGCAGCCAGCGCCAGGTGGCGGCGGCGGCGAGCAGGCAGAAGGCGGCGGGAACGGCGTAGACGGCGCGGAAGCCGTACGCCTGCGCCAGCCAGGGCAGCAGCGCCACCCCGACCGCGCCGCCCGCCGGGATCGCCGTCTGGCGCACGCTCATCGCGAACCCCCGCTCCCCCTCCCCGAACCAGGTCATGACCGCGCGCCCCGACGCGCCGTTGACGCTGCCGCCGAGCGCGCCCGCGATGGTCAGGCACACCGCCAGCAGCACCGTCCCCGCCCCGTCCGCCGGGGTGACGGCCGTGGCCATCACCACCAGCAGCACGCCGGTGGACGTCAGGCCGGTGAGCAGGACGCGCCGGTCGCCGAAGCGGTCGGTCAGCAGGCCCCAGACGATGTCGGAGACCGCCACGCCGAGCCCGAGACAGGCCAGCGCCAGGCCGAGCGCGCCCGTGGACAGGTGGTAGCCCGCCCGCATCGAGACGCCGGTGACCGGGATGCCGGAGAACATCGCCGAGAAGCTGCCCTGCGCCCCGACGCCCACGGCCAGCACGACCCACCGGTGCCGGGGTCCGTACCGGCGCGGCGTCGCTCCTGCGGTCACGGTCGGTACTGCCATCACCACTGCTCCGCTCAAAGTAACCGTCCTTAGCGGTTATCAACCGTGGCAGCCGCCGAAGTAACTTGTCAACCCGGTTACCATGGGGGCATGGACTTCACGTTCGTCAGCGGGAACCTCGGGCTCGACCTGGCCGGCACCGTCGGCGACCGGCGGGGCGCGCGCGTCGACCTGCTGCCGACGCCCGCGGAGCTGGCCCGCTGGACGGTCGCCGCCGGCCTGCTCGACGTGCCGCCCGCGGCCGGTGACGACGACCTGGCCGGGGCGGTGGCGCTGCGTGAGGCGATCTACCGGCTGGCGTCCGCGGCCCGTACGGGGACGGCGTTCGAGGCGGCCGACCGGCGCACGCTCAACCTGGCCGCCGCGCCCGCGCCGGCGAGCGTGCTGCTCGGCGAGCACGGCGTGGAGCGCGGCGGCGACCTGGCCGCCGCGCTGTCCAGCGCCGCCCGCTCCGCCGCCGAGCTGCTGGGCGGGCCGCGGGCGGCGCTGGTCAGGGAGTGCGAGGCCGCTCCCTGCACCCGGCTCTACCTCGACACCTCGCATCGGCGTACGCGCCGGTGGTGCGACATGCGCCGCTGCGGCAACCGGGCCAAGGCGGCGGCCTTCCGCGCCCGCCACACCTGACCGCCCCACCTCTGTAAGAGCCGGACGCTCGCCGCGGATCTGCCCGGCGGGGCCGGGTGTGCCCGATGATGGAATACCTGGGCGAGCCCGGGCGCTACGGTAGTCGTCAAATATTCAACAGTCATGGATGGTGACTAAAGTGCAGTTCGGCATCTTCAGCGTGGGCGACGTCACCACGGATCCCACCACCGGCAGGACCCCGACCGAGCACGAGCGGATCAAGGCGATGGTGACGATCGCGCTCAAGGCCGAAGAGGTCGGGCTCGACGTCTTCGCGACGGGCGAGCACCACAACCCGCCCTTCGTGCCGTCCTCCCCCACCACCATGCTGGGCTACATCGCGGCCAGGACCGAGCGGCTCCAGCTGTCGACCGCCACGACGCTGATCACGACCAACGACCCGGTGAAGATCGCCGAGGACTTCGCGATGCTGCAGCACCTGGCCGACGGCCGGGTGGACCTCATGCTGGGCCGGGGCAACACCGGGCCGGTCTACCCGTGGTTCGGCCAGGACATCAGGCAGGGCATCCCGCTGGCCATCGAGAACTACGCGCTGCTGCACCGGCTCTGGCGTGAGGACGTCGTGGACTGGGAGGGCCGCTTCCGCACCCCGCTGCAGGGCTTCACCAGCACGCCGCGCCCGCTGGACGGGGTGGCGCCGTTCGTCTGGCACGGCTCCATCCGCAGCCCCGAGATCGCCGAGCAGGCCGCCTACTACGGCGACGGCTTCTTCGCCAACAACATCTTCTGGCCGAAGGAGCACTTCATCCGCCTGATCAGCCTCTACCGGCAGCGGTACGCCCACTACGGGCACGGCACCCCGGAGCAGGCCGTGGTCGGGCTGGGCGGCCAGGTGTTCATCCGCAAGAACTCCCAGGACGCGATCCGCGAGTTCCGCCCCTACTTCGACGTCGCCCCCGTGTACGGCCACGGCCCCTCGCTGGAGGAGTTCATGGCCGAGACCCCGCTCACGGTGGGCAGCCCGCAGCAGGTCATCGACAGGACACTGGAGTTCAGGGAGTACTTCGGCGACTACCAGCGCCAGCTGTTCCTGATGGACCACGCGGGCCTGCCGCTGAAGACCGTGCTGGAGCAGCTCGACCTGCTCGGCGAGGAGGTCGTGCCCGTGCTGCGCGCGGAGTTCGCCAAGAACCGGCCGGCCGAGGTGCCCGGGGCGCCGACGCACGCGTCCCTGCTCGCCGCCAAGAACGAGGCCGAGCCCGTCGGCGCCTGACAGGCCCCAGCCCGCTGACATCCTGATTTTCCTGGAAAGGAGCATCCATGAAGCTCGCCGTCGTCACGGCCGGGCTCACCCAGCCCTCCTCCACCCGCCTGCTCGCCGACCGCCTGGCCGAGGCGGTCACCCACCGGACGGCGACGGCGACCGGGACCGGGACCCGGACGGGGACAGAGAACGGGACCGGAACCGAGACCGAGAGCGGGACCGAGGTCCGCGTGATCGAGCTGCGTGACCTGGCCGTCGACATCGCCAACAACTTCGTCACCGGCTTCCCGAACGGCAGGCTGCGCGAGGCCATCGCCGCCGTGACGGAGGCCGACGGGCTCATCGCGGTCACGCCGATCTTCAGCGGCTCCTACAGCGGCCTGTTCAAGTCGTTCTTCGACGTGCTGGACAACACCGCGCTGACGGGCAAGCCGGTGCTCATCGCAGCCACCGGCGGCACCGCCCGGCACTCGCTGGCGCTGGAGCACGCGTTGCGGCCGCTGTTCGCGTACCTGCGCGCGGTGGTCGTCCCGACCGCCGTGTACGCGGCCTCGGAGGACTGGGGCTGCGGCCAGGACGCGTTCACCGACGGCCTGGGCGAGCGCATCGGCCGCGCCGCCGACGAGCTGGCCGGCCTGCTCACGCACCGCGCGCCCGGCGCGCGGCGGGACGAGGGGGACGAGGAGCAGGTCGTGCCGTTCGAACAGCAACTCGCGGCCCTGCGCCCCGTGGAGTAGTTTCTCCCCCGTGATCACCGCCGCCCTCGTGGCCCTCTCCCTCACCCTGAGCGGTGTCCCCGCCACTGCCGCCCCGGCGGCCGGCCTGGCAGGGGCGCACAAGAAGGACATCGCCATGCGGCTGGTGTCCAGTGCGGAGAACTCCTCGCTCGACTGGAAGGCTCAGTACGGCTACATCGAGGACATCAAGGACGATCGCGGCTACACGGCCGGCATCATCGGCTTCTGCTCGGGCACCGGCGACATGCTGAAGCTGGTCGAGCTCTACACCAGGCGCAAACCCGGCAACGTGCTGGCGAAATACCTGCCCGCGCTGCGCAGGGTCGACGGCACCGCCTCGCTGAAGGGCCTGGCCCCGCGCTTCCCCGCCGACTGGCGCAGGGCGGCCGAGGATCCCGTCTTCCAGCGGGCCCAGAACGACGAGCGCGACCGGGTCTACTTCGACCCGGCCGTCCGCCGGGCCAAGAAGGACGGGCTGCGGGCGCTCGGCCAGTTCGTCTACTACGACGCCATGGTCATGCACGGGCCCGGCTCCGACCGGCTCAGCTTCGGCGGCATCAGGAAGGCCGCGCTGGCCAAGGCCAGGCCGCCGGCGCGGGGCGGGAACGAGGTCACGTACCTGAACGCGTTCCTCGACGCGCGCAAGGCGGCGATGCGGGCCGAGGAGGCCCACGAGGACACGACCCGGGTCGACACGATGCAGCGGGTGTTCCTGAAGAACCGCAACCTCGACCTCAGGCCGCCGCTGACCTGGAAGGTCTACGGCGACCGCTACACGATCAAGAAGTGAGGACGCGCCCCCTCGGGAGGCGCGTCCACACCTGGAGCGGGGTCAGCGCTTGACGGCGACCACGTCGTACGGCGTGTCGGGCGTCGGAGTGGTGCTGAAGCGGGCGTTGGGCAGGTAGAGGCGGTGGCCGTGGGCGGCGACCGTGGTGGGGATGTCGAACTCGGGGTGGGTCAGACGCTTGACGATCTTGCCTGACGAGCCGTCGCGCGACAGGCCGACGACGGCGATCGTGTTGTCACGGTTCAGCACGGCGTACAGGGTGCGGCCGGACAGCAGCAGGCCGTCGCCGTTGACCAGCGAGTCCCCGCCCAGGTTCACCTCGGTGGTGACGCCGGAGGAGGGGTTCACCTCGAACAGCTTGCCGGTGTTGGACTGCACGATCAGCAGCGAACGCCGGTCGGGGCTGGGGGCGATGCCGTTGGCGTTGATGCCGGTCCCGTACGCGATGGCGCCGGTGAGCGGGATCGTGTCGAAGCCGTCGGGCAGCGCGCCGCCCCGGCCGAGCCGCAGCTTGTACAGCACCGCGTTGGAGGAGTCGGTGAAGTAGGCGGCGCGCCCGACGAGGACGACGTCGTTGACGAACGACGTCCCGGTGGCGAACTGGTACGACTTGAGCACCCGCCCGGTGCGCAGGTCGACCACCCGCGCGTTGCCGGCGTTGCCGCCGGCCACGAACAGCCTGCGCCCGTCGGTCTTCAGCCCGAGCGACGGCGTGCCCGGTCCCTTGCTGATGACGGACCCCTTGCCGGTACGCAGGTCGGCCCGGTAGATGTCGCCGGTGGCGCGGGAGCCGAAGTAGGCGTGGGGGCCAGGCCCGATCTCGATGCCCTCCGGCTGGAACCCGTTCGGCAGCGGGAACGTGTCGGGCTTCGAGGCGGCCTGCGCCGGCACGCTGCCGAGCAGGACCAGGATGAGGGCGCTGAGTGCGGTCTTCAGGATCGCGGATCTCATGCGGCCCACGATGCCCAAGGGGCTGGGCCCGGCAAAGACCCACGACCGGCTTCTCACACATTTCTCAGAAATGTCCGGGCGCAGGACCGGTTACGGACCGGCACCCCCGCTGGAGTGACCCAGCGAGTAGGTTGGGACAGAGCCAAACAAACGGGGTGAGTCATGTCAAACGGTACCCGTCACGCTCTGGGAGTGGTCGCGGGGCTGCTCCTTCCTCCCCTGGCCGCCGCCGGCCTCTGGTACGGCATCGGCGAACTGTCCCTCCAGCTCGCCCAGACCTTGCGGCTCTCGTGGATCGCGCTGGGGGTGCTCGTCGCGACGGGGATCCTGCTCGCCCTCCTGATCGGATCCCGCCTGTCGCCCGTCGCCTCGCTGCTGGGCGGGCTCGCGTTCGTCGCGGTGGGCGCCCTGCCGTTCGTGGAGCTGACGACCGGTGCCCGGCTGCTCCCCAGCGACCTGCTGCCCAACCCCATGAGGTCGGGTTTCCAGACGCTGAGCTACTCGGGGCTGCACCTGGTGCTCGGCGTGGCGCTGCTGGTCGCGTCGGTGTTCCCGTCGCGGTGGCGGGGACGGCACCGCCCCGAGTACCCGGCCCAGGTGGGCTACGAGGGGGCGTGGGAGCCGGCCCAGTCGCCGGCCCAATCCCCGTACCTGCCGCCGCAGCCACCGCATCAGGGACCCGAGGACGCCACGCGGCCGATGTACCGCGAGTGAACCGCGGGCGGCCTGGCAGAATGCCGCCATGCGCGACTTGACGATCGTCGACTTCCTGTCCGAACTCGCCGACCGGGTGCCCGCGCCCGGCGGGGGCGCCACGGCGGCCCTGCACGCGGCGCAGGCCGCCGCCCTGCTCGGCATGGTGGCCCGCTACACCACCGGGGAGAGGTACACCGCCCACGCCGAGACGGTCGTCGCCGTGATCGCCGAGACCGACACGCTGCGGGCGCGGGCATTGAAGCTCGCCGAGGAGGACGCGGCGGCGTTCACCGCGGTCACCGACGCCTACCGGCTGCCCAAGGGCGAGGAGCGCAGCGGCGCCATCGCCAGGGCCCTGGCCGGCGCCGCCGAGCCGCCCGCCCGGGTGGTCGAGGCCGCCGCGCGGGTGGTCGAGCTGTGCGAGCTGCTGCTGCCGATCTGCAACCGCAACGTGGTCACCGACGTGGCCGCCGCCGCCGAGGCCGCCCGCGCCGCGCTCACCACGGGCCGGGTCAACGTGGAGGTCAACCTGGGCGGCGTACAGGACGAACGGCTACGCGCGGAGCTGAACATCCGCCTGTCCGGCGTCGACGCGGCCGTGGCCAGGGCAGACTGGGTGACCGCAGAGGTACGCGAGGAGATCAAGCCGTGAAGACGCTGACCGGCCGGGACCTGGCCGCCGCCATCAGGACCCAGACGCAGGCCGAGGCCGCATCGGGCACGCAGCCGCGGCTGGCCGTCGTGGTGGCCACCGCCGACGAGGCGAGCCTGTGGTACGTGCGCTCGATCGCCAAGGCGGCGGCCGCCGTCGGCATCGACTGCGACCTGGTCGACCTGGGCCCGCAGGCCACGCCCGAGCGGATCGGCGAGACGCTGGCCCGGCTGAGCGCCGACGCCGGCGTGCACGGCGTGATGCTGCAGACGCCGCTGCCGGCCGGCGCCTCGGCCCAGGAGCTGGCCGCGGCCATCGACCCGCGTAAAGACGTCGACGGGGCCAACCCGCTCTCGCTCGGCCGGCTGGCCGCCGGGCTGCCCGCGTTCCCGCCCGCGACGGCGGCGGCCGTGATGGCGCTGCTCGACCACCACGGGGTCGAACTCGCGGGGCGGCGGGCCGTGGTGGTCGGCCGCTCGACGGTGGTCGGCAAGCCGCTGGCGCACCTGCTGCTCGACCGGCACGCCACCGTCACCGTCTGCCACTCGCGCACCCGCGACCTGGCCTCCGTCACCGCGCAGGCCGAGGTGCTGGTCGCCGCGGTCGGCCGGGCGGGCCTGATCGGCCCCGGTCACGTCGCGCCGGGCGCGGTGGTGATCGACGTCGGCACCAACCCGACCGACGACGGCGGCCTGACCGGCGACGTCGACTTCGCCGCGGTCGCGGAGGTGGCGGGCGCGCTCACCCCCGTGCCGGGCGGCGTCGGGCCGGTGACCACCGCCCTGCTGCTGCGGCACGTGGCGCGGGCGGCCAACCTGCCATGATCATTCGCGTGCCCGTTCCCGACCCTCAGGTCATCGACCCTCAGGCGGAGGCCTGTCTTGGCTGACATTCTCATCGTCCAGAACAGCAGGAGCGGAGGTCCCGGCCGCGTGGGCGGCTGGCTGGAGGAGGCCGGGCACCGGCTCGACGTCGTGCTCGCCCACGACGGCGCTCCCCTGCCCCGCCGCCTGACCCATGACGCCATGATCATGCTCGGCGGCGGCTACCTGCCGGACGAGGACGACCGGGCGCCGTGGCTGCGCGACACCCGGCGGCTGATGACGCAGGCGCTGGACGAGGGTGTGCCGCTGCTGGGCATCTGCCTGGGCGGGCAGATGCTGGCCCACGTGGCGGGGGGCGAGGTGACCGGCGACACGGGCACGCCGGAGAACGGCAGCCTGCCGCTCACGATCAGGCCCGAGGCCGCAGCCGACCCGCTCTTCCACGGGCTGCCGCCGGTGGTGCCCGCCGTCGAGCACCACAAGGACGCCATCACCCGGCTGCCCGACGAAGCCGTCCACCTGGCCGAGACCGAGGCGTGCCCGTACCAGGCGTTCCGGATGGGCGGGCGGGCGTGGGGGGTGCAGTTCCATCCCGAGGTGCTGCCCGAGCGCATGCGGACGTGGCAGGCCGACGGCTTCGACCCGGAGGAGGTCTACGCGCGGGCGGTGGCCGACGAGCCGGTCTCCACGCCGATCTGGCACCGGGTCACCACCCGCTTCGCGGCCCTCGTCACCTCCCGCGCCCCCGCCGCCAGGGCTTCGTGACACCGTCTCCCGGCTACGCGCGTCCGGGCCGCCCGGCTTTGTGAGCCGGTGGCGGCCGGCACCGCGCCGCCGAGCCCGAGGGTCCGTCTAGGTGAGAGCGTCGGCGATGGCCTTGACGGTGGCCTGCCAGATGGGGGCGGCGGGGGTGATGACGTCGAAGTGGTCGCCCGGTTGCTCCAGGTAGGTGACGTCGTCGCCTGCCTGCCTGGCCAGGGCGGCGTGCCTGCGGGCGAAGTCGACCAGGTCGAGATCGTCGTCACGGCCCTGCACGATGAGCTGCGGGGTGCCGAGGGGGAGGCGGTGGAGGGGAGAGGAGGCGGCGTAGGGATCCTCGTCGCCGGGCTGTGCTGAGGTGGCGGAAGGGCCGCCGTCCCTGGGCTGCGCCGAGGTGGCGGAAGGGCCGCCGGGGGCCGAGGTGCGGCCGAGGGCGGCGGCGACCGCTCCCGCGCTGAGTTTGCGGCGGTCTCCCTGGACGAGGTCGAGCACGCCCGCCAGGGACACCGCCAGCGCCATCCGCGATCCGTCTGCCGCCGCCCGCAGTGCCAGCTGCCCGCCGGCCGAGTGTCCGGCGACGGCGATCCGGTCCAGGTCGAGCACGACCGGCGTCGCGGCTCCTTGGCCGGTGATGGTGGGGAGGGTGGTCAGGGCCGCCAGGCCGGTGGCGATGTCGGCGGTGGTCGCGGCCCAGCCGTGCCGGTCGGGGCGGCGGTATTCGAGGTTCCACACCGCGAAGCCGCGCCGGGCCAGATCCTCGCACAGCTCCTCCATGAGATCGGCGGCCCAGATCGAACGCCAGTAACCCCCGTGGATCAACGCCACCACCGGCACCGCACCGTCGGCAGCGGCGATGGCGGCGCGGATGGTGTCGCTGGTGCTGGTGTCGGCGGTGCCGGGGATGCCGGGGGTGCTGGGGGTGGCGGTGGTGGGGAGGTACAGGTCGGCCCACTGTTCCGGGGAAGGGCCATAGGTGATCCGCTGGATGGCGGGGTGACGCGCGCGGTGTACGGCGTGCCGGATGCCCCAGGTCAGCCCTGCGATGCCACGCCCGTGGATGTGCCTGGCCCCGTCGACTCGGTCGATGTCCACCCAGACGACGACCGAGGGACCGAGCGGCTGCCCGATGGACGAACGCACCCCGTCGCCCGGCCCGGGGAGGACGACCGCCACGTCGCGTTCCCGTACCGATGAGAACAGGTGCGCGGCGTCGCGGGCGTGCACGACCGTGCCGTTCACCCCGAGGCGGGTGAACTCGCGGTCGGCGATCTCCGCGAGCAGCCCCGCGTCCGCCACCAGGCCGGGGCCGACGGCCACCACGATCTCGTCTGAAGCCACCCTCATACGGAGATACCTTAGGGCGGGTGCGTGTGAATCAGCTTCACCCTTGGCCCACGAGTGTCGCCGAGGCGGAGGCCGTCCAGGACCGGCTGCGCGGGCAGGTCGAGCTGACGGGACCCGACACCTTCGCCCTGGTGGCGGGCCTGGACGTGCACTACCACGGCGACGACGAGGTGACGGCCGCGGTGGTCGTGCTGGACGCCGTGACGCTGGAGCCGGTGGAGCAGGTGGTGGCGCACGGGAAGGCGGCCTTCCCCTACGTGCCCGGCCTGTTCGCCTTCAGGGAGTTGCCCGCGCTGGTGGAGGCGCTCGAACGGCTCACGGTGACGCCCGATCTGCTGGTCTGCGACGGGTACGGGCTGGCTCACCCGCGCGGCTTCGGCCTGGCCTGCCACCTGGGCGTGCTGACCGGGCTGCCGTCGGTGGGGGTGGGCAAGACGCCGTTCGTCGGGACGCACGAGCCGCCCGGCCGGGAGCGCGGCGCCTGGACGCCGATCGTCCACGAGGGCGCCGTCGTGGGGCGGGCGCTGCGCACGCGACGCGGGGTCAGGCCGGTGTACGTGTCGCAGGGGCACCGCATCTCACTCGGCACCGCCACCGGCGAGGTGTTGCGGCTGGCGGCCCGCTACCGCCTCCCCGAGCCGATCCGCCACGCCGATCACCTGGCCCGCCACCCGTCCTGAGCCCGTCCCTGAGTTGGATGGGCGTGGTGATCTCGCGCGGCGACGGCGGCGGGAAGCAGACCGACGCCAAGGAGTACAAGTGCTACGCCGGTCCGGTGTACGTCTCCGCGCCCGGGCAGTGCATCGACGTCGAGGGCATCGTCCCGTCGTACACGATCGTCAAGCTCAACAACGTGCACTGCGGCTGACCCTTGGCTGAGAGGGCCGGCCGCGGAACCGGCGCCCCCGCGGGCCGGCCCCGGAGCCGTTCCCCTCCCGGGGCGGGGGTCAGCGGCGCAGGGCCCAGACCAGGAGCCAGACGCTCAGACCGAACAACGTCATCCCGAGCGGCACGTGCGCCGCCAGCGCCCCCGACCCGCCCAGCATCGACTGGACGAACCCGAGCAGCAGCACCGCCAGGCTGACCAGCGCGGGCCAGCCCGGCCCCCGCGCCGGCCGCCACAGCAGCACGGCGACGACGAGCTGAGCCAGCGCCAGCGCGTGCACCGCGGTCGCGCCCATCCCGTGCGGTCCCGCCGCTCCCCCGCTCAGGAGCTGCCCGGCCGTCACGGCCTGGACCAGCACCGACAACGTGCTGAGCGCGGTGACGACCTTGAACGCGGTGGCGTACCCGCTGCCCTTGGCGACCTCGGTGACCACTGGCCTCTCCTTTGACCTAGGACGAAAGGTCTTCAGGATCCGCCCGGCGGGCGGTGGCCGCATCCGCCCGCGGTCGCGGTCCGCGCTACATCAACGGTCGTACACGATCAGGCCGGCTGATGCTCACCGGAGGATGGCAGAGGCGGCAGGACGGCCTGGGCGTCGGCGCCGCCGAACCACAGCCCGATCATGAACGCCGCCGTCGCCTCCAGTTGCGTCGCCCGCGCCAGGCTCCCGCCGTTCACGGGGGTGCAGCCGAGGTCGGCGACCAGCGTGCGCGCGACGTCCATGGCGGCCTGGTCGTCACCGCACAGGGGCACGGCCAGCGGCCGGCCGTCGAAGACCGGCGGCGTCAGCCGCCACACGTCCACGTGACACAGGTTGAAGCCCTTCACCACATGCCCGCCGGTGATGTCCGCGATCAGGCGGGCGAGGGGACGCGTGGGGTCATACCGGTCCGGAGCGGCGGCGTTCGTCACGTCGATGAGCGGCTTGCCGCGCAGGGCCGGGCCGGCGGCACGGAGCGTGTCGGCCAGCCCCGCCTCCCTGACGGCCACCACCACGACGTCCCCGAACCCGGCCACCTCCGCGAAACTCCCGCTCCGCACCTTCGCGACACTCCCGCTCAGGACCTCCGCGACCGCCCGGGACCGTGCCTCCGCCGAAGCTCCGGCCTCTGTGGCGGGCGCAGCCGTGGCCGAGGTACGCGCGACCGCCTGGGCGGTCATGCCGGCCGCGCGCTCCGCGCTCCTGCCCGGGTCCCGCCCGCTGACCATCACCTCGTGTCCCGCCACCGCCCACTGCGTGCCCAGCGCGTCCGCCATGTTGCCCGCGCCCAGGATCCCGATCCGCATGTTCCGTCCTCCGCATGAGGGGCTTTACTTGACAGCAGGACTGTAGGAAGTCCGTCGCGCACCATTCGGTTCCCATCGGAAGGTCCCCGTTGTTCCTCGCCGACTGCCAGACCCGGCTGGCCTTCGACCTGCTCGCCAACACGTGGAACGCGGTCGTCATGTGGGCGCTGCGGCACGGCCCGCGCCGGCCGGGGCGGTTGCGTACGGAGATCGGCGGCATCAGCAGCAAGGTGCTGACCGAGACGCTGCGCCGCCTGGAGTACAACGGCCTGGTGACGCGCCACACCTACGCCGAGGCCCCGCCGAGGGTGGAGTACGAGCTGACCGACCTGGGCCGTTCACTGCTGGGCCCGATCGAGGGGTTCGGCGAGTGGGCCGCCGAGCACGCCGACGAGGTCATGGCCGCGCAGGAGCGCTGGGTCATGACGGACCCCCGTCCGATGCCGGAGAGCTTGGACTGACGCGGCTGCTCTGAAGGCTTTCTTAGACGGAGTGTTACCGAGCAATTACTCTGGGTAGTTAGTCGGAGGTTGTTCATCACCGTCACCCAGGAGGTCACATGCGTTTCGCCCCCCGTCGGCTCGCCGTCACCGCGCTCGTCGCCGGCGGCCTGACTCTGCTCTCCGTCCCTGCCGCACACGCCGTCGTCGATCCCGTCCTCACCCTCACCTGCCTGGCCGAGGCCCCCAACGCGGCGCTCGGAACGCTGGATCCGGCCGCCGTCATGGACCCGGCGTCCCTGCTCGCGATGCCCGAGCTCCCCGCGACGAACTGCCTGGCTCCCTGACCACGCGGGTTTCCGGCACGGGACCACCCCTCGACACCGGTAACGGGCGGCGTCCGCACGCCGGACGCCGCCCGGTCCCAGCCCACCGTCCGCGTCATCAGCGGGTGCACGAAGAGCAGCAGCAAGGAGTTCCGTTGAAGGTCCGAGTCCTGACCGCCGTCGCCGCCCTGGCGCTGGCCGCCGGCCTGCCTCCGTCCATCCTCGACGAGCTCGGCAAAGGCAATCCTCCGCTCGTCGACATCCAGACCTACGTCCAGCACATCAACGTCCTGACGTCCTAGTGCGGGTAGCGCAGCTGTCCGTGGCCTATACGCCGACCGGGCCGCGGACACCGCTCCGACGGGTCGGCTACTTCATGTTCCTCAGCCGATGGATCCAGGTGCCGCTCTACCTGGGGCTGATCGTCGCGCAGGTCGTCTACGTGTGGCGCTTCATGATGGAGCTGCTCCATCTGATCCAGCTGGGCTTCGGCGGCACGCCCGCCGAGACCACCGTCATGCTGATCGTCCTCGGGCTCGTCGACGTGGTGATGATCTCGAACCTGCTCATCATGGTCATCATCGGCGGCTACGAGACGTTCGTCTCGCGGCTGCGCATCGAAGGACATCCCGACCAGCCCCAATGGCTCTCGCACGTCAACGCCAACGTGCTGAAGGTCAAGCTGGCCATGGCGATCATCGGCATCTCCTCCATCCACCTTCTGCAGATCTTCATCAACGCCGCGAAACCCACCATCACCGACCGGGAGCTCATATGGAAAACCCTGATCCACCTGACCTTCGTCGTCTCAGCGATCGCGCTCGCCATGATCGACCGGGTGATGGAGGGCGGGCGTCCGCATCAGAGCACGGGCGACGGGGAGCAGTCCACAGGGACGTCGCAGGAACGCCTGGCCGCCTAGCCGCGCGCCCGTGGGCCCGGCAGGGGGCATGGCGGTGCGCCTGGCAGGGGGACTGATGCGATTCACGTACGCGGTCGTGGCGGTGGTGGCGTCGGCGTTGCTCGGCTGCCCCGGCGCGTACGCCGAGGACGAGGCTCCGGCGAAGACCGGCCCGGCTCCCCTGATCGGCGACGTGATCATCTTCAACGACGAGATCGTCGAGCCGGTGTCCCTGCCGTTGAGCACGTGCGGTGGGCTGCTGCCGGTGCTCAGCCAGGCACCGTCCTCCTGTGATGGCGCTTCGCGCGTGTCGGACGACGACGCGTGAGACCGTACGTGCCCGCCCGCGGGGGTGGGCGGGCACGACGGCGCGACCCCGGCGAACGGGCGTCAGGCGGCGCGGCCCAGCAGATCCTCCAGCACCACGGCCACCCCGTCCTCGTCGTTCGACAGCGTCCGGTGCTCTGCCGCCGCCAGCACCATCTCGTGGGCGTTGGCCATCGCGTATCCGGCGCCCGCGTAGAGCAGCACGGCCAGGTCGTTGGGCATGTCGCCGAAGGCCACCACGTCGCCGGCCCCGACGCCCCGCTCCCGGCAGAGCCGGTCGAGCGTGGCCGCCTTGGTGACGCCGGGAGCGCTGATCTCCAGCAACCCCTCCAGGCCCGAGTACGTCACCTCGGCCAGATCGCCGATCGTGTCCGACACCGCCGCGTACATCTCGTCCGCCGTACGGGACGGTGACAGGGCCAGCAGCTTGACGATCGGCTGGTCCACGCCGAAGACGGAGTCGACCTCGCGGTAGAAGGCCACGTCGTGCTCGATCCTGCGGGTGTAGGCGGCCTCGATCAGCACGTTCCTGCCGGTCTCGACGGCCAGCCCGACGTCGGGCAGGGCGAGGGCGAGCGCCTCGGCGACCTTGCGCGCGGCCTGCGGGTCGAGCGGGCTGATCGCGGTGATCTCGTCGGTGGCCAGGTCGTAGACGACGGCGCCGTTGCTGCAGATCGCGGTGCCGGTGGCCTCCGCCTGAGCGGCGATCTCCTGAACGCCGCGCGGGGCTCTGGCGGTGACGAAGACGATCTCGGCGCCGGCCGCGCGGGCGGCGCGCAACGCCTGCCTGGTACGCGGGCTGACGGAGCCGGTCGAGGTGAGAAGGGTGCCGTCGAGGTCGGTGGCCACGATGCGCGGGAAGGTCACGGTGCTCACCAGGCGATTATCCCGTCCGGGCGACCGCGGGGTCATGAGGCATGCGAACGGCCTCTGACGATCGCGGGATCACGACGTAAACGAACGGCCTCCGGCGAGCGCGGACTCATGACGTACGCGAACAGTCTTCGGCGACCACGCGACCACGTCCGCTTCGCCACGGAGCTGTAGGCTGACGCGGCCGCCGCGGATGGATCGACGAGCGGCCGGATCACGAAAGGGAGCTCGGGTGTCCATGCGGCCGCTGCGGCAGACCCTCCAGGCCATTCCCTATCCGGGACGGATCGTGGCGTGGGCCAGGACCCTCGACGGCGCGATGTGCGGCGGCTATGTCCTGACCGGCCGCACCCAGGCGTCGAAGGCGCGGGCCCTGCGCCTGGCCGGTCACGAACTCGTCGTCGGCCCGACCGATCCGGCCCCGGACGACCCGCTGCGCCACTACGTCGCCGCCACGCGACGGGACGGCTGGCTGGTGTTCGGGAACGGGGAACAGGTGGCGACCGTGGCCGATCGCCTGCGCGCCGGACGGCCGCCGGTCGTCGCTCTTGACGGCCTGGACTACGAACCCGATCCGCCGATCTTCACGCCGCGCGTCACCGTGGTCGTGAACGTGGACTCCCCCGGGGACGCCTGGTTCGGCGCCGCCCGTCGCAGCTCCGGCGACCGGACCTCGACCGATCTGCTGACGCTCTCCGTCCGGGAGCTCGCTCCCGGCGATGCCGTGCTGATGACCACCTACGTGTCCGACGGCCGGCACGTGGTCACCGGAGAGCCGTTCCTCGAAGCCGTGACCGAGGCGGCCGATCAGCACGCGTTCCTGGACGAGCTGTGGGAGGCGCTCGATCCGCGCTACCGGGTGGCGGCGGCGAGCTTCACGCCGCACGACCTCGCCGGCGCGGCTCTGCGCCACCAGGAGCCGTGACCCGGCGATCAGGCGGGCATGCGCATGCGCAGGACGAGGCACGCGCCCTGACCGGGATCCTCGATGGTCAGGGTGCCGCGGTGGTGCTGATCGCGCTGCCGGCGCTCTTCGCCACCCCGGGCGACAGGCGGCAGGTGATCGTCGCGGTGCCGGGCTGGCTGGTGGTCCTGCACGTCGTGGCCGCGGTGGCGGCGGCGTGGGCGGCCTGGCACGCGGTCGTGGCCGCCGTGGTGTCGGTGCTGGCCATGGTGACGGTGGTGGCCATGGTGACGGTGGTGGCCATGGTGACGGTGGTGGCCATGGTGACGGTGGTGGCCATGGTGACGGTGGTGGCCATGGTGACGGTGGTGCTGGAACTGCCGCACTGGTGGTGGCTGCTGCGGCAGCGTCAGCCGCAGGAACGTCAGACGCGCATCTCGGACGGGAGCCGGGTGGCCGCGTCGGTGAGTTCCACGCCCAGCAGTTGGCCCGAGTCGCCGAAGTCGAGGACGACGTCCCCGGCCACGGTCTGGTCCGCCGCCTCTCCCGGGGCGATCTCGTGCTTCATCGCGATATAGGCGATGTTGCGGTCGTCGTCGACGCTCACGTACACCGTCCGCGGCCGCGGCGTCTCCGGACGGTCGTCGTCGGCCAGCAGCCCCTCCCTGGCCTCGTGCGAGCCGGCCAGCGCCGCCCTGACCATGACCATCGCCAGCTCGACCGCCTCCAGCGAGTCGAGCCCGGTGACCTTCCGCTCGTGCTCCCATCCGTCGAGCCCGTCGATCCGGTACGGGCACGACCACTCGCCCGTCGCCTCCTCGTAGGGCAGGCCGAGCGTGACGAGGACGTCACGTGGCGGATCGGTACGCAGCGCCAGCACCCGATGGGCGATCTCGTACATGTCTGCTGATCTACCCGCACGACCACATGTGGAAGACTCGGCCCCGCACCGGATGGGCATCGGTGCCTCGGCACCCTAATGTCCTGGGAGTACGATTCATGCCCACGGCACCCGCGGGGCCGCCTACCCGTGGTCGTGAGGGAGCTTGTCACATGAACGATTCGTTCGGGGCGCGTCTGCGAGCCATGCTCGACGACCGGGGGCCCCTGTGCGTGGGCATCGATCCGAGCCCGGCGCTGCTCACCGCCTGGGGGCTCGACGATTCGCCCGCTGGTCTGGAGCGGTTCAGCCGCACGGTGGTCGAGAACGTCGCCGACGTGGTGGCCGCGGTCAAGCCGCAGTCGGCCTTCTTCGAGCGCTGGGGCAGCCGCGGCATCGCCGTGCTGGAACGCACCATCGCGGACCTGCGCGAGGCGGGCACGCTGGTGCTGCTCGACGTCAAGCGGGGCGACATCGACAGCACGATGGCCGCCTACGCCGAGGCCTACCTCGACCGGGGCAGCCCGCTGGCCGCCGACGCGGTGACGCTGAGCCCCTACCTGGGGTTCGGCTCGCTGGAGGGCGCGATCACCTCGGCGGTGGCCAACGACGCGGGCGTGTTCGTGCTGGCCCGCACCTCCAACCCGGAGGCCGCCGGGCTGCAGCAGCTGGTGGCCGGTCAGGTGCTGGCCGGGGCCACCGCCGCCAACGCGGGGCATTCCCCGTTCGGGCCCGTCGGGCTGGTCATGGGCGCCACGCTGCCGGAGCTCGAAGACTCGCTGACCGACCTCAACGGCCCCATCCTGGCGCCGGGGCTGGGCGCGCAGGGCGCCACTCCCGCCGACGTGGCGCGCCTTTTCGGTCCGGTACGGCACGCGGTGCTGCCGTCGGTCTCCCGGGACGTGCTGGCCGACCCGAAGCGGGTGCGCAGCCGTACGCTGTTCTACCGCGACGAGTGCGCCGCGCACCTGTCGGGGGTCGCCGCCCCGAGCTGACCGACGCGGAGCGCGTTCAGAAGTGGGTCGCGATCCCGAACGTCTCCCGCAGCCTGGCCATGTCGTGCAGGTCGCGCTCCCTGGGCTGGTAGCCCTGGTGGAAGGTCACCTGCTGGGCGGCGGACAGGCACGGCACGTCCACGCCCTCGACCACGCCGGAGGCGAAGGCGTCCGCCGGATAGGTGAAGGCGCCGCCGTGGTCGTCGAGCCGCTGCAGCGCCGAGCCGTCGGGGCGGAAGCTCAGCGGGTGCAGGTCCAGCTCACGCCCGCCGGGATCCGCCATGACGAAACGGGCGGGCCTGCCGGGAACGACGCCTTCGTGCCGCTCGGCGTACCCGAGGGCCTCAAGGGCGGCGATCACGGCGGGCTCCTGCTCCACCCGGTGGAGCAGGTCGAGGTCGGCGTGCTGCCTGGTGACGCGGCCGACGAGCGCGTCGACGCCCCAGCCGCCAGCGACCCAGACCGCGCAGCCCGCCGCGCGCAGGGCCCGCAGCACCGCAAGGACGGCGCCCGCCTCGAACATCCGCATCCTCCACGATCACAGGTTCCGCGGCGGGTCCCGCCGCGGAACCTGTGATCGTACGCGAGCGGTCAGCCGGTGTGCGCGGCCGGCTCGATGGCCCGGTTGACCGCGGCCAGCACGGCGCGGACCGAGGCGGTCAGGACCGAGGTGTCCGTGGCCGCGCCCCAGCGGGTGACGCCGCCCGCGCGGACCTCGACGTACGCGATGGCCCGGCCGCCCCTGCCCGGATCGAGGGCGTGCTCGGCGTAGTGCAGGATGTCCGTCTCGATCCCGTCGGCGGCCAGCGCGGCGCTCAGCGCCGACAGCGGCCCGTTGCCGGTGCCGCGCAGCACGCGCCCGCTGGTCAGCGTCCCCTCGAACGCGTGCACGCCCGGCCCCGTCTCCACCGTGCTCCAGCTCACCAGCGGGGCGGCCTCCCCCGGCGCCAGGTAGGTGGCGTGGAAGAGCTCCCAGAGCTGCTCGGCGGTGATCTCCGCGCCGCTGCCGTCGGTGGCCCGCTGGACGACCCGGGAGAAGTCCATCTGCAGGCGGCGCGGCAGTTCGAGGCCGTAGCGGGTGTGCAGCAGGTACGCGACACCGCCCTTGCCCGACTGGCTGTTGACCCGGATGACGGCCTGGTAGTCGCGGCCGACGTCGGCCGGGTCGATCGGCAGGTACGGCACCTCCCACGGCGCCCGCTCCGGCGGCACGCCCAGCTCGGCGGCCCGCTTGGCGTGGTGGGCCAGGCCCTTGCCGATGGCGTCCTGGTGGGTGCCGGAGAAGGCGGTGTAGACGAGGTCGCCCGCGTACGGGTGGCGGTCGGGCACCGGCAGCCGGTTGCAGTGCTCGACCACCCGCCGCACCTCGTCGATGTCCGAGAGGTCGATCATCGGATCGACGCCCTGCGCGTGCAGATTGAGCGCGAGCGTCACCAGGTCCACGTTGCCGGTGCGCTCCCCGTTGCCGAACAGGCAGCCCTCCACCCGCTGCGCCCCCGCCAGCAGGGCCAGCTCCGCGCAGGCGACGCCGGTGCCGCGGTCGTTGTGCGGGTGCACGGACAGGATCACCGCGTCCCTGCGGGCGAGGTTGCGGTGCATGTACTCGATCTGGTCGGCGTACACGTTGGGCGTGGCCACCTCGACCGTCGCGGGCAGGTTGAGGATCACGGGCCGGTCGGCGCAGGCGTCCCACAGGGTGGTCAGGTCGTCGCAGACCTCCAGCACGTAGTCCGGCTCGGTCAGATTGAACACCTCCGGCGAGAACTCGAAGCGGATGTCGCGGTCGCCGGCCAGCCGGGCGACGTGCCCGGCGGCGTCCCTGATCAGGGCGCGCAACTCGCTCCTGTCGTGGCCGAGCACCACCTCGCGCCAGGTGGGGGCGGTGGCGGCGTAGAGATGCACGACCACCCGGGACATGCCCTCGACGGCGGCGAACGTGCGCTCGATCAGGTCGCGTCTGGCGGCCGTGAAGACCACCACGCTCACGTCCCCGGGCACGGCGCCCGGCGTGGCCAGGTGGCGGACGAAGTCGAAGTCGGTCTGGCTGGCCGAGGGGTAGCCGACTTCGATCTCCTTGAAGCCCATGGCCGTCTGCAGGTCGAACATCCGGCGCTTGCGGGCCGGGTCCATCGGCTCGGCCAGGGCCTGGTTGCCGTCGCGCAGGTCCACGGGGACCCAGAGGGGCGCTTCGGTGATGCGCCGTCCCGGCCAGGCGCGCTCGGCGGCGAGCGGCACCTCGACGCGCTCGTGGGCGGGGCGGTAGCGGTGAGAGGGCATGGCGCTCGGGCGCTGCCGGTTCCAGTCGTACATGATCGTCCTTCTCGGTTCTCGGAGGGGAGACCGGCGGGGCACACCGACCGCCGCGGCGGGGTGCCGGTCCGGTCAGGCCCCGCCGCGGCGACCGAGAAGGAGGCGACCGTACGACGTCATGGCCGCTAGACTAACCACACCACAGGTCCTCAGACAACCTGAGAGGAAATGCGATGCCCCTCGGCTCACTCCGGCCCAGCCCGCTCGTCGAGCAGGCCACCGAGCATCTGCGCGAGCAGATCACCCAGGGCGAGTGGCCGGTGGGCACCCGGCTGCCCGGGGAGAACGCGCTGGCCAAGGCGCTCGGGGTGGGGCGCTCGACGGTGCGCGAGGCGCTGCGGGCGCTGGCCGGGGCGGGGCTGGTGCAGGCCCGGCAGGGGTCGGGGGTGTTCGTGATCGCCACGGAGGCCGCCGCCGGTCCGGCCGAGGGGTGGGCCGCCCGGCTGCGGCGGGCCGCCATCACCGACGTCTACGAGGTACGCGTCATCGTCGAGACGCAGGCCGCCGCGCTCGCGGCCGGGAGGCGTACCGACGAGGACGTCGCGGCCCTGGAGGCGGCGCTGGAGAGGCGGTCACGCGCGGCCGGCGCGGACGACGCCGCGTTCGTTGACGCCGACATCGCGCTGCACGCGGCGGTGGTGGCGGCGGCGGGCAACCCGGTGCTGTCCGACCTGTTCGCCGAGTTCGCGCCCGCGCTGCGGGAACGGCTGATCGACCTGGTCGAGCTGCTGGGGCTGCGGGAGCACGATCGCAACCCCGGGCACGACACGCACGAGGCGCTGGTCGCGGCCATCAGGGACGGCGACGGCGCGGCGGCCGAGGAGATCCTGCGCACGGAGCTGCGCCAGACCCTGGCCCACCTGCACGCCCACTGACCGGCCGGCGTGCGGCGCGGATCGCCTCGCCGCACGGGCACCTACCGGGCGGGCTGACGGGCGCACCGGCCGACGTGTCCGGGTGGGCTGACGGGCGCACGCCGGCTTACGAGTCCGGGTGGGCGGTGGGTCAGCCGGTCGGGCCGGCGTCCGGGCGGATGACGTCTTCGTCGTCGTCCGGCTCCTCCTCCGGCTCCGGCTCGTCCTGCGCGTCGGGCGGGTCGGCGGAGATCGGCCGGCGTGACCTCGGCGTGTCGCAGCCCGCGCGCTCGGCGACGACGTCGCTCTCGCCCTGCAGTCCCCGCACCGCCTCGGGCAGCTCCTTCGATGGCTTGCTCATACCTGCCACCTGCCCTGCCACAACCCGCCCAACCTGGCCGGATACCGGTCAGAAGCCGCCCGGGAGCGTCAGTCGAGCGCGTCCTCGATCTGGCGGCGGGTCGGCATCGAGGTGCTGGCGCCCTCGCGCTGCACCGACAGCGCCGCCGCCACGGAGGCGAAGCGCAGGGCGCGTTCCATGGGCATCCGCTCGGTGCGCGCCACCGCCAGCGCCCCCACGAACGTGTCGCCGGCCGCCGTCGTGTCCACCGCGTTCACCTTCACCGCCGGCACCCGCAACCGCTCCCCCTCCCGCGACCCGTACAGCGCCCCCTCGGAGCCCAGCGTGATCACCGCCTCGGGAACCAGCTCCAGCAGCGCGTCCATGGCCTCGTCCGCGCCCGTCACGCCGGTGATGGCGGCGGCCTCGTGCTCGTTGGGGACGATGGTGGTGACCGCCTCCAGCAGCTCGGCGGGCAGCGGCTGGGCCGGCGCCGGGGTGAGGAAGACGGGCACGCCGGAGACGCGGGCCGCCTGAGCGGCCCGTACGACCGCCTCCATGGGCAGCTCCAGCTGCAGCAGCAGCGCCCGCGAGCCGGCGATGGCGGCCAGGTCCTCGCCGGTGGGCCCGGTGACGGTGCCGTTCGCGCCGGGGACGACGATGATCGAGTTGCCGCCGTCGTCGTCCACCACGATGTGCGCGATGCCGCTGGGGCCGGGCACCTGGCGCAGGCCGCGTACGCCCACCCCGGCCTCTGTCAGCGTGGCGCGCATCTCCGCGCTGAACCCGTCGTCGCCCACCGCCCCCAGGAACGTCACCTCGCCGCCCGCGCGGGCGGCGGCGATCGCCTGGTTGGCGCCCTTGCCGCCGGGCACGGTGCGGAAGCGGTGCCCGGTGACCGTCTCACCGCGGCGCGGGGCCTGGGAGACGTACGCGACGAGATCCATGTTGGCGCTGCCGAAAACCGAGATCATGTCCTCATCATCTCCTGTGTCCGCGCCGCCAGCTCGGCCGGACTCACCCCGTCGAACCCGGTCAGGCTGCTGGCCAGCCTGTCGCGCAGCCGCCAGCGCTCCGGCACGCCGCCGTTCAGCGCGCCCGCGACGGAGCCGGCCGTGGCGCCGGCCGAGTCGGTGTCCCAGCCGCCCGCCACCGCCCCGGCGATCGTCGCGGTGAAGTCGCCGGCGCCGTGCACCAGGGTCGCCGCGACGAGGGCGGCGTTGTGGATCGTGTGCACCCAGTGCAGGTCGCCGTGGCGTTCGTGGAGCAGGTCGACGACGCGTTCGAAGTCGTCCTCGCGGGTGGCGTCCGCCACGGCCAGGCGGACCGCCGCGTACAGGCGCGAGCCGCGCGGCACCACGGACAGGCCCGCCCGCACGGCCTCCTCCGCCGAATCGGCCACCAGCGCGGCGGCGCACATCGCGGCCGCGAACATGGCTCCGTAGATCCCGTTCGCGGTGTGGGTGAGGCGGGCGTCGCGCCAGGCGTACTCGGCGGCCGTGGCGGGGTCGCCCGGGTTGACCCAGCCGTAGACGTCGGTCCTGATCATCGCGCCGATCCACTCGCGGAACGGGTTGCGGTAGGTGGCGGTGGCCGGCGGCTCGACGCCGTCGAGGAGGTTGCGGTACGCGACCCGCTCGGCGGTGAACGTACGGCCCGCGGGCAGCTCGTCCAGCCACAGCTTGGCCACGTCCTCGGTGCCGAAGCCGCGGCCGTGCCGCTCCAGGACCGACAGGGCCAGCAGCGGGTAGTTGAGGTCGTCGTCCTCGGGGATGCCGTCCACGTTCTCGGCCAGGGAGTTGACGGCGCTGCGCCGGTTCCACGGCCAGCGGCGGGCGACGTCGTCCGGCAGGCCCTTCGCGGTGAACCAGCCCTCGATCGGCCAGTTGCCGGTGGCCTCGGCGATCTCCCTGATGCCCGCGCGGGGGATCTTCTCGACGGGTTTGCCGAGCACGCAGCCGGCCGCGCGGCCCAGCCACGCCCCCAGCACCCGCGCGGGATCCACCTCGGCCCTGGGTCGCCGCCGCGGCCAGTCGGGGCAGGCGGCGATGATGCCGGCCAGGTCCGACGGCTCGGGCAGCGGGGAGGGGACGGCGGCCAGCTCGTCCAGCAGGTCCTCGGCCAGGCCGCGCAGCCGGACGGCCCCCGGCTCCGAGGCGCCGGCGCGCGGCGGGGCGTCGTGGCCGCCGGCCGCGTGCCAGTGGGCGGCGATCTCGCTAGCGTCGCGGCCGTCCTCGGCGGCCTGACGCAGCTCGTGACCGACGAGGTCCTCCGGCTGCACCCAGGTGAGCCGGATCATGCGCCGTCGAGCTCGGCGAAGGCGGACTCGTGGGCGCGGCGGCGGAGCAGGTCGCCCTCGTGCACCCGGCGCGCCACGGCGGCGATGGAGCGCCCCGGAGCCACCAGGTCCGTCCTGCTGGCGGCCGCCACCTGCTCGACCCACTCCTTCGGCACGCCGTCCAGCCCGCCGAGCGCGCCCGCGATGGCCCCGCCCATGGAGGCGATCGAGTCGGCGTCGCGCCCGTAGTTGACGCCGCCCAGCACGGTGTCCCGGTAGTCGCCCTTGGCGATCACCAGGAACCCCAGCGCCAGGGGCAGCTCCTCGATGCTGTGCACCCGGCTCGGCCGCCGCGCGCCCAGGCCCTGGTCACGGTAGGTGTCGGCGACCGTGTCGTACGGCCTGACCGCCGCCCGCAGCGCCTCGAACGAGCCCTCCCAGTGCCCGAGCCCGGACGCGGCCTCGCACACCGCCTCGATGGCGGCCCTGGTGCCGTCCTTGGCCAGGCGCAGGCAGGCGGCCACCACGGAGTCGGCGGTGGCGCCCGGCCGCATCGCCTCGGCCACGGCGGCGGCCATCACGCCCGCCGCCTCACGCCCGTAACTGGACTGGTGCGCGCCGGTCAGGTCGACGGCCTCGGCGTAGGCGGCATCGGGGTCGGCGGCGTTGACGATGCCGACGGGGGCGACGTACATGGCGGCGCCGCAGTTCACGATGTTGCCGACACCGGCCTCGCGCGGGTCGGCGTGGCCGTAGTGCAGCCTGGCCACGATCCACTTCTCGGCCAGGAAGATCCGCTGCAGCGGCAGCGCCTCGGCCTCCAGCTCGGGGATCCAGCGCCGCTCACCCATCAGCTCGGGCACCAGGTGCTCGGCCATGGAGTAGGCGTCCAGGTGGCCGCCGGTCTTCTCGTACACGCGGATGAGGGCGTGCGTCATCAGGGTGTCGTCGGTGATGTGGCCGTCCCCCTTGTGGTACGGCGCGATGGGCCTGGCGTTGCGCCAGTCCTCGTTGTACGGGGGCACGACGCCCTCGACGCGGCCGCCGTACCGTTCGACGATCTGCTCGGAGGTCCAGCCCTCGGTGGCGCCGCCCAGCGCGTCACCGACCGCCGCCCCCGCCACGCAGCCGGTCGCCCTGTCCTCAAGCGGCGTCATGCGATTCCCTCCAGTAGTTCGATCAGATCTCGGCCCGCCAGGTCAGGCAGGCAACAACCGGCCAGCGTACGGGCCGGGGCGGTCCACCCCTCCGGGATCGCCCCGTACCCGCCGCAGGCCCCGGTGAGCGCGCCGGTCAGCGCGGGCGCCGAGTCGGCCAGCGGCGCCAGGCAGGCCGCGGCGGGCACGGCCCTGGTGAGCTCGCCTCCCGCCGCCTCGGCCAGCGCCAGCGCCACGGGCACCGTCTGCGCGGCGCCGACGCCGTAGCTGTAGACGTGGTCGAGCAGCGCGGCGTCCAGCGCGGGGACGGCGGCGAACGGGTCGCCCGCCTTCCGCGCGACGGACAGCGCCAGGCGGGCGTTGTGCCCGATGGCGGTGTCCGCGGGCAGCCTGTCCAGTGCCGCCTCGACCGCCGCCGCCACATCCCCCGACATCGACCCTGCCGCCACAGCGGCGGCCATGGCCTGGGCGGCGAGCACTCCGTCGCCCGCGTTCGTCACCTGCGCGTCCTCGGTGGGGTCCCTCCCCAGGACCCCGAACGCGACGGCTCTGATGGCGGCGGCGTCGTCGAAATGATGGGGATTGTCATGCCCCGACGCGGGCGGCTCGACACCGTTGGCCAGGTTGTCCAGCGCGGTGGCCACGGAGATGCGCGCCCTGATCGGCGCGGGCGCCCCACCGCTCGGACCGGCGCCGGGCAGGCCGGAAGGCCGGCCGGCGGCCGGACCGGCGCCCGGCTGACCGGCGGGTTGGCCGGCGCCCGGCGGGCCGGCGCCTGGGCGCGACGGGACGAGGTCTCTGAACGCCTCCGCCCGTGGCCGGTCGATGGTCAGCAGCGTCCAGGCCAGCCACTCGGCGTCGTCTGACGGCCCGATCCGCAGCGGCGCGACCGGCTGGTTCAGCGCGAACGGCACCGGCAGCGTGGTCACCTGATGCTCTTCGGCGAAGGCGTCCAGCTCGCGGTGCAGCCGCCGGCTCCAGGGCGCGTGCAGGGCCGCGCGGTGCCTGGCCGCGGGCCAGCCCACGGCGTCACCGACGGCGAGCCCGGCGACGGCCCCCCTGATTCTGTCCCCCGACATGGTGTTCTACAGTCCTTCCGCCAGTTCGTCGGCGACGTCCAGCACATGTCTTCCGGCCACGACGGGCAGGCACTTGCCCGTCACCGGCCCGATCCTGGCGGCCCAGCGGGCCGGCACGCCGCGCTCTCCCCGCGCGGCCCCGGCCACCGCTCCCGCGATGGCGCCGATCGTGTCGGCGTCCCGGCCCAGGCTCACCCCGAACGTCACGGACGCCTCCACCTCGCCGCCCCCCGCGAGGAAGGCGGCCAGGGCCAGCGCCACGGCCTCGGGCGCGACGTCGGTCCACGGGTAGTGCCGCACGACGACGGCCCGGTGCAACGCCTCCACGAGCTCCGAGCCACCCGGATCCGGGAAGGACGCGAGGACGTCACGTACGCGGACGACGTTCCTGGCCGTCCACGAGTCCGCCGGGATCACCGCCAGCGCCGCCGCGACCGCCTCGTCCGGCGTGGTCCCGCCCATGGCGGCGGCCACCGCCCCGGCGACCGCCCGGCCGCCGACGATGCCCTCGCCCGACCCGCTGACCAGCCCGTCCTGTTCGACCAGCCGGGCCGCCTCCGCCGGATCCCCCGGGCAGAAGATCCCGTACGGCGCCGCGCGCATCGCCAGCCCGTCCGACCAGCCGTGCGCGTGCACGAGCCCGGTCAGCGGCGGCTCCAGCCCCCGGCGAAGCGCTTCGACGGTGCCCAGCTCGGAGAAGCCGGCTCCGCGCATGGGCCCGCTCACCCGGGGGATGATCTCCGCCCGGTACGCGGCCGCCACATCGTGCGCGCGAAGGTCGTGCCCGTGACGGACGAGCAGCGAGGCGGCGAAGATCGCGTACTCGGTGTCGTCGGTGCCGCCGCCCTCGATCTCGGTGAGCCGCCCCCACCGCCGCCGGATCTCGGCCGGCGTGAGGTTCTCGGCCGGGGCCCCGAGGGCGTCGCCGGCCGCCAGGCCGAGCAGGCACCCCCGGGCCCTGTCCCGCAAGGAAGTCACCGCTGGTACCGCTCCAGCACCTTGTTGCCGTCCTCGACCAGCTTGGTCGCGGCCTGGTCGAGGGTGATCTTGTCGGCGAAGTACTCCTGCAGCGCGGGCGTGGCGACCTTGCTCTTCCACTCGTCGAACCCGTTCACCTTCAGGAACGGCGCCACGACGAGGTCCTTGGCGGAGGCGGTGGCCACGTCCCAGCCGTTCTCCTTCGTGGTCATGGCCGGGTCGGCGGCGGCCGTCTGGGAGGTCGGCAGCAGCCAGTCGCCCTTGGCGAGCTTGGCCTGGTTGGCGCCGTTCAGGAAGAACGAGATGAACTTCATCGCCTCGTCCGGGTGCTCGCTCTCCTGCGCGATCGACAGCGTCTGCGAGACCGCGCCCTGCTGGGCGCTGGTGCCCTTGGGCGCGGGCAGCGTCACCCACTCGAACCCGTCGGGCGCCTGCTCGGCGACCTGCTGGCGCAGGTAGACGCCGGTCGGCAGCAGCGCGAACTTGCCCTTGTAGAAGGCGGGCAGCGGGTCCGCGGTGCCCTGGCCGAGCGCGGCCGGGTCGGCGGACTTGTCCTTGTAGAGCTGGTCGTGGATGCGCTGGAGCACCTCGCGCTCCTCGGGGCCGACCTTGACGGTGGTCTTGCCGCCGGCGGTCTGGAAGAAGGTGCCGCCGAAGTTGAGCGCCAGGTTGAGCGTCTTGTTGACCGGCGACTTCATCGGCCAGGCCACGCCGAACGTGCCGCCCTTGGTCATCTTCTTGGCCGCCGCGGAGAACTCGTCCCACGTCCACGGGTCACCCGCGGCGGGGACGCGCACGCCCGAGTCGTCGAGCAGCTTCTTGTTGGCGATGATGACCTGCGACTCCTGGAGGAACGGCACGCCGTACACGCCCTGCTCGCCCTTGCCGCCGTCGAAGGTGACGGTGTCCCAGGCGGTCTGCGGGATGTCGCTCTTCAGCTCGGCGGGCAGCTTGGCACCGAGGTCGAGCAGGTAGCCGTCGGAGGCGAAGCCGGCCAGGGCGGGCGAGTCGTTGTGGATGACGTCGGGCGCGGTGCCGCCGGCGAACTGGGTGACGAGCTGGTCGTTGACGTTGTCCCAGCTGCCCTGGACGTAGGTGACCTGGATGCCGGGGTTGGCCTTGTTCCACTCGTCCACGATCTGCTTGTTCGCGGCGACGGACTCCTTCTGCCAGGCCAGGCTGAGGAAGTCGAGCTTGACGGGCGCGCCGGGCGAGGACGACGACTCGCCGCCGCCCCCTCCGCACGCGGCGGCGAGCGTGAGGACGGCCGCCGCCGCCAGAGCGGACTTGATTCGCATATGAGGCCTCCTAGCCCTTGACGGCGCCGGCCATCAGGCCGGACTTCAGTCGCCGCTGGATGATTGCGAAGAAGATCAGGCTGGGGATCGTCGCCATGAGCGACGCCGCGGCCAGCGGCCCGAGCCTGGCCACCCCCTCGGGGCCGGTGAACCTCACCAGCGTGAGCGGGAGCGTCATGACGTCGGGGTCCTGCAAGATCACGAGGGCGAACATGAACTCGTTCCAGGACGAGATGAACGAGAACAGCAGGGTGGCCACCACGCCCGGCGCGAGCAGCGGGGCGACCACGCTGACGATCGAGCGCAGGCGGCTCGCGCCGTCCACCGACGCGGCCTCCTCCAGCTCGGGCGGCACGGCGCGGACGTACCCCTGCAGCATCCACAGCGCGAACGGCAGCGTGAACGTCACGTGCACCACCACCAGGCCGGGCAGCGTGTTCACCAGGTCCAGGTCCCGCAGGATCATGAAGAGCGGGATGATGATCAGGATGAACGGGAACACCTGGCTGACCAGCACCCACCCGATCGCGATCTTGTTGACCAGCCCCCGGTAACGGGCCATGGCGTAGGAGGCGGGCAGCGAGATCACCACGGTGATCACGCTGGCGAACAGCGCCACCACCAGGCTCCGCGCCGCCGCCCCGACCAGGTCCTGCTCCCCGAACGCGTCGGTGAAGTTGGCCAGCGTGGGCTCGCGCGGGATCCACGTCGGCTCCGTCAGCGCCATCTCCTGGGGCGTCTTCAGCGCCGTGGACAGCAGCCACAGCAGCGGGAACGCCAGGAAGACGACGTACGCGACCAGCGCCACGTACTGTGAAACGCGTTTCACCTGGCCTCCCTCATCTGCCGCCACAGGTACAGCCCGAGCACCGCGAGCACGACGATCGCCATGGCGAGGCCGAGCATCGAGGCGTAACCGGCCATGCGGTAGCGGAACGCCTCCTCGTACGCGAACAGCATCGGCAGCCGCGTGCGCCCTCCCGGCCCGCCCTGCGTGAGCACGTAGACCAGGCCGAACTGGTTAATGTTCCACACGAAGTCGAGCGAGGTGATCGCCACGATGACCGGCCTGAGCTGCGGCAGCGTGATGCTCCAGAAGCGCCGCCAGGAGCCCGCGCCGTCCATCTCACCGGCCTCGTAGAGCTCCTTGGGCACGTTCTGCAGGCCCGCGAGCAGCACGACCGTGGTCTGCGGCATGCCCGCCCAGACACCCACCACGATGATCGCGGGCAGGGCGAGCGAGAAGTCGGCCAGCCAGTTGACGTGCGTGCCGAGCAGGTCGTTCAGTATGCCCGCGTCGGGGTGGTAGACGAGCTTCCACATCAGGCCGATGACCACCGGCGGCATCGCCCACGGCACCACCGACAGCACCCGGGCCACGGCCCGGCCGCGCAGCTTCTCGTTGAGCAGCAGCGCCAGGCCGAGCGCGGCGACGAACTGCAGCACGGTCACGGAGACGGACCAGATCGCGCCGATCCGGAACGAGGACCAGAACTCGTCGTCGGCCAGCAGCGCGGTGAAGTTCTCCAGGCCGACGAACTCGGTCTGGTGGACGCGGGTGTTGCGGGCGTCGGTGAAGGCCAGGCCGATGCCGTACAGCAGCGGGCCCATGCTGAACAGCAGCACCGGCACCATCGCCGGCAGCATCAGCAGCCACATCTCCCGCGTCTTGCGCGAGGGCCCGCGGCGTCTGGCCCGCGACCGCCGGGGCGGCGCCGCTCTCGTCTCGGTGGCCGTCACGCGCCGTCCTCCTGCCCGTCCGCGTCCTTTCCGTCGGCGTACTTTCCGCCCGCGTACGCCGGGCCGGCCGTGGAGGCCCGGACCGCGAGGCGGGGCGGCACGGTGACCAGCCGGGGCTCGCGCTCGCCGCCCTGGAGCCGTTCGAGCAGCAGTTCGGCGGCGGCCTTGCCGCGTTCCGCGGACCCGAGCGAGACGCTCGTCAGCGACGGCCACGAGGCGGCGGCGAGGTCGGTGTCGTCCATGCCGACCACGGCCACGTCCTGGGGCACCCGCCGGCCCAAGGCGCGCAGCACGTCGAGCGCGCCGAGCGCGATCAGGTCGTTGGCGCACATCAGCGCGTCGATGTCGGGCCTGGCGGCGAGCAGTCCGGCCACCGCGCGGGCACCGTCGGCGCGGTAGAAGTCGCCGATGCGGACGAGGTCCTCGTCGTAGGGCAGGCCGAGGTCTCCCAGCGCCTCCCGGTACGCGGCGCCGCGGGCGGCGCCGGGCACGGTGTCGAGCGGGCCGTTGACCAGGGCGATGCGGCGGCGGCCGAGCGCGTGGAGGTGGTCGAGCGCCAGCCTGACGCCGGTGCGCGAGTCGGCCCGTACGTTGTCGACGGGGGTGCCCTCGGGCACCGAGCCGATGATCACGACGGGGGCCCTGGCCGCGGCCAGCATCTGCAGATGGGCGTCGGTGACCCGCAGCGGAACCATGATCAGCCCGTCCACGTAGCGCTCACCGAGGCTGTGCAGCACGGCGATCTCGTCCTCCACCACCGCGTCGGTCGAGTGCAGCACGAGCCGGTATCCGGCGGCCTTCAGCACCGGCTGGATCTCGCGCAGCATGGCCAGGTAGGCGGGGTTGCCGACGTCGGCCATGGCGAAGGCGACCTGGTGGGTGCGGCGCGACTTGAGGGATCTGGCCACGGCGTTGCGCACGTAACCGAGCTCGTCCGCGGCGGCCATCACCTTGCGCACGGTCTCCTGCCTGGTCGGCAGGCCGTTGAGGACCCGCGATACGGAGGCGATCGAGACACCGGCGCGCTCGGCGATCGTGTTGATCGTGGGTCCGTCGGCCAAGGCTGTCCTTCCATCGTGAGTAAACGTTTACGGCCATCCGTCTGTAAACGTTTACCGCGTGGAGGACATGAAACCTGGATGTAACTTGCAGGTCAAGTCACGATCACATAACACCAGGTCAGCGGCCATCAGCACAAATCCCGCCACGACCCGGCCGCGAGCGGACCGGGACGTGACGGGCAGATGTGCGGCAGATAGGACGGGCAGGACGTGACAGCACCCTCGCCTCAAGCGACCCGCACAGGCCAGAGCGGATCGGGGCGGAGCGACGATCAGTCGCGGGCGGGTTCCGGTTCCGGCTCGTGTCCTCGCTCCCCGGCCGGGCCGGCCGCCGCTTCGGGGGCGGTGTCCTGGGCGGGGGACGTCGAGAGGCGGAGCAGGGCGCGGATGGCCGGGGAGCCGGTGAGCGTCACCACCGCGGCGAGCACCGCCGGGATGAACAGGGCCACCGGCAGCGACGTCGACTCGGCCACGTACCCGAGCACGGCCGGCCCCAGCAGCAGCCCGGTGTACCCGAACGCCGTCACCATCGCCAGGGCCCGCCCGACCCGGCCGCCGGCCGCGCCGACCGCGCTGAACAGCACCGGCACCACCGTGGCCAGCCCGACGCCGACCAGCGCCCACCCGGTCCAGGCGCACGCGACCCGTACGGCCGCCCCGGTCAGCGGCGAGACGAGCACGAGGACGTACCCGGCGGTGGCGAAGAGCCCGGCGAGCTGGATGGTCCGCACGGAGCCGAGCCTGGCCCTGATCGGGTCGCCCAGCAGCCGCACGGTGGTCATGGCGACGGAGAAGATCGTGTACGCCAGCGGCGCCATGGCCGGATCGGTCTCCAGCACCCAGCGGGCGTGCAGCGCGGCCCAGTCGATGGCCGCCCCCTCGCTCAGGTGCCCGGCGAACGCGGCCAGCCCGAGCAGGGCGATCAGCCCCCAGCGCAGCGACTCGCCCGGCGCACCCGGCGAGCCGGAGGACCCTGAGGCGGAGCCGGCCCCCGCCGTGTCGGGGAGCAGCAGCCGCGCGGCCGGCAGGTACAGGAACGGCACCACGATCGCCGCCACGATCAGCAGCCACTGCGCGTCCAGCCCGGCCTTGAGCACGAGGGAGGTGATCCCGCCGCCGGCGGCCCCGCCGAGGCTCCAGGTGCCGTGGAAGGCGGAGATGATCGGCCGCCGGTAGATCCGTTCGACCTCGACGGAATGGGCGTTCATGCCGACCTCGGTCACGCCGAGCCCCATGCCGAAGAGCACGGCCAGTACCGCCAGCTGCCAGTACGAGGACGCCAGCGCCGGCCCGAGCAGCACCAGGCCGGAGATGGGCCCGCCGAACCAGCACACCCGCCGGCTCGACCACCGGTCCACCAGCGGCCCGGCCACCAGCATCGACACCAGCGCCCCGCCGGAGATCAGCAGCAGGACGCTGCCGAGCCGGGCGGGGCCGAGGTCGAGCCGGTCGTTCAGCGACGGCAGCCCGGCCGCCCACAGACCCATGACAAGACCGGCGAGAAAGAAGAATCCGAAAACTCCGACACGAGCCCGTTTTGCGTCAGTGAGGCTTTTGTTCACGGCTAGAGCATAAACTGTTCCCGTGAATGGAGCTACAACGAGTGGCGAGCTTCGCGCGCACAACCGGGTCAGGCTGCTGCGCGCCGTGCACGACTCCGGTGCCGTGCGCACCAGATCCCAGCTCACCCGCGATCTGCGGCTGGCCAGGGGCACGGCCTCGGTGCTGGTGGCCGGCCTGGCCGAGGCCGGGCTGCTGCACGAGGAGCCGGCCCCCGGCCACGCGCGGGGCCGGCCGACGCAGGTGCCTGGGCCGCATCCGCACGGCCCGGTGGCGCTGGCCGCCGACGTGCGCGAGGACGCCTGGGAGCTGGCGGCGTGCGAGCTCGGCGGCCGGGTCACGGTGCTGGACGTGCGCCCGCACGACGGCACGCCGCAGGGCACGCTCGGGCCGCTGGGCGAGGCCGTGGCGGCGCACCGGCGGCGGCTCGGCCACCGGGTCGTGGGTGTCGGCGTCGCCCTGGCCGGCCCGATCCGCCACGGCGGCCTGGTGGACATCGCCCACCTGGGCTGGCGCTCGGTCGACGTCCCGGCCCTGCTGAACCTGCCCGACGGGCCCGCCGCCCAGCCCGGCGCGCCCGCCTTCGAGCCCGGCGAAACCGGCGCCCGGCCCGGCGAGCCCCGGCCCGGTACGCCCGTCATCGGCAACGACACCGTCCTCGCCGCGCTGGCCGAGGCGCGGCGCGGCCACCTGCGTGACGTCCGGGTGGGCCTGCACCTGCACGTGGACTTCGACCTGGGCGGCGTGCTGGTCGTGGACGGCCGGCCGGTCCCCGGGGCGAGCGGCGCCGGCGCCGAGTTCGGCCACATGCCGCTCTCCGGCGGAGACCGTCCCTGCCCCTGCGGCGCCACCGGTTGCTGGGGCATGGACGTCGGCGCCAACGCCCTCCTGCGCGATGTCGGCCTGGCCCACGGCGGCGGCAGGGGACGCGAGCAGGCCGAGCGGGTGCTGGCGACGAACGGGGAGGCGGTGGAGGCCAACGCCAGGGCCCTGGGACGCGGCGTGGCGGCCCTGGTGAACGCGCACGACCCGGAGGTGGTGACACTGTCGGGCCACGGCGTGGAACTGCTGCAGCGGGCCGGACAGGCCCTCATGGCGGCCTGCGAGCCCGGCCTGATGGCGATCCGCCGCGACCGGCCGCCGCGGATCGAGGGCTCGGCCCTCGGCTGGCGCGGCTCGCTCCTGGGCGCGATGGAGTCGGTCTTCGACCACTTCCTCACACCCGAGGGGCTCGAACTCTGGCGGAAAAACCACCCTGACCAGGCTCGCGACACGCCCGACCGACAAAGTGTGACGTATTCCACCCTGGCCCGACATAAGCCCCTGTGACTCCACACCTCCGTACCCGCATAGGCGATCTTGCACGGGCCGGGCCGGCCCGGGTACGCATGGGGAGGGCCAAGGCGCGAAAGAATCATGATCCGAGGGGCGAACCGCGTGAATCTCGAACTCGCGCTCCGCATGACGGAGGCAGCCGTCAAGCAGGCGTACCGCGAGGGCGCCCGGATCTCCGTGGCGATCGTGGACGACGGCGGAAATCTGGTGTCCTTCCAGCGTATGGACGGTGCGGAGATCTCCGGTCCTGTCCTCGCGCGGGGCAAGGCGTACACCTCGGTGGCCCTGCGCAGGCCCACCTCGGAGCTGCCCGCGCTGGCCGCGGCGGACGGCGAGCTCGCGGGCCTGGCCGGAGCGGGTTTCGTCTGCTTCGGCGGCGGCCTGCCGCTCTGGTCGGGCTACGGTGAGACGGAACGCGTGGTCGGTGGCATAGGGGTCAGCGGAGGCACGATCGCGCAGGACGTGGCGTGCGCGGAAGCGGGCGCATCAGCGTGGTCCGGACGCTGACCACGCACTTTCCGCAACACGAACCGCTGGTATCCGCCATGATTAGCCACTGCACCACGGGTAACAGAACCCGAACGCTCAACTCCCCGAGGAGAGAACAGAGATGGCACTTCCCACTCTCACCCCCGAGCAGCGTCAAGCCGCTCTGGCCAAGGCCGCCGAGGCCCGTGCCGCGCGCACGGCGCTGCTGGCGAAGGTCAAGGCCGGCGAGCTGACGTTCGCTCAGCTGCTCGAGCGCGACGACGACATCGCGAAGAAGATCAAGGTGTCGCAGGCGCTCCGCGCCGTCAAGGGCGTCGGTCCGGCCAAGGCCACCGCGCTGATGGAGGAGGCGGGCGTCGACGAGAAGCGCCGCCTCGGCGGCCTGGGCGCCCAGCAGCGCAAGAAGCTGGTCGACGCGCTCGGGTAGACCCCCCGAGCGGCCAGGTCCGCGCGTAGCGGCGCGCGGACCGGCCAGCGACCCTCTCACTGGCCAGGAGGGACCGGCGGGCGGAGCCGCCCCGCTCGACCGGCGGGCCAGCCGGGAGGTCACGTGAACGTCAGGTCAGGGCGGCCGGGAACGTGATCACGAACGCAGGTAGGTCAGGACGGCGAGCACCCGGCGATGCTGGTCACTGTCCTCCGCGTAGAGGCCGAGCTTGCTGAAGATGCTTCTGATGTGCTTCTCCACGGCCCCGTCGCTGATCACGAGCTGCCGCCCGATGGCCGGATTCGACTTCCCCTCGGCCATCAGGCCGAGCACCTCGCGCTCGCGCGGCGTGAGCTCGGCCAGCGGGTCGTCCTTGCGCCTGCGCACCATCAACTGCGACACCACCTGAGGATCGAAGACGGTTCCGCCGGCGGCCACCCGCCGCAGCCCCTCCAGGAACTCCTCCACGTCGACGACCCGGTCCTTCAGCAGGTAGCCGACCGCGCCACGGGCGTCGGCCAGCAGGTCGTCGGCATAGGAGACCTCGACGTACTGCGAGAGGATCAGCACCGGCGTGCCGGGCACCCGGCGCCGGGCCTCGACCGCCGCCTTGAGCCCCTCGTCGGTGAACGACGGCGGCATGCGTACGTCCACCACCGAGACGTCCGGTTTGTGCTCGGCCACCGCGGCGACGAGCGCGTCACCGTCACCGACCGTGGCCACCACCTCGCAGCCGAACTCCTCCAGCAACCTGACCAGGCCCTCCCTGATCAGAACCGCGTCATCGGCCACGACTACCCGCACGGCACCTCCGCCACGATCATCGTGGGCCCGCCGTCGGGCGACTGCACGGTCAGCTCCCCGTCGACGGCGCGGAGCCGGTCGGCGAGCCCGGCGAGCCCATGTCCCTTGGCGACGTGCGCGCCGCCGACCCCATCATCCCCGATCGTCAGCATGAGGACGTCACCGATGCGGACGAGCTGGATCGTGCAGACGGTGGCGCGGCTGTGCTTGGCCACGTTGGTCAGGGTCTCGGCGCAGACGAAGTAGACGGCGTTCTCCACCGCGGCCTGGTAGCGCTCGACGGTCTGCACGTCGAGGTCGACGGGGACCGTGCAGCGGCCCGCGAGGGCGGCCAGCGCGGGCGCGAGGCCGCGGTCGGACAGGATCGGCGGGGCGATGCCGCGCGAGAGGGCGCGCAGCTCGTCGAGCGTCTCGCGGGTGGCGCCGATCGCGGCGGTGAGCGTGGCCCGCGCGGCGTCGGGGTCCTTGGCCAGCTGCCGCTGCGCCCTGGACAGCTCCATGGCCAGCGACACCAGCCGCTGCTGCGGCCCGTCGTGGATGTCGCGCTCCAGCTTGCGCAGCGCGTTGGCCTCGGCGGAGACGGCGGCGGCGCGGCCCTGGGCCAGGTCGTCGATGCGCTCCTGCAGCTCGGCCACGCCGGTCAGCAGGGCCCGGCCGAGACCGGAGCGCAGCAGCGCGGCGCCGCGGACCACGAACGGCATGAGCAGCGTGAAGACCAGGCCGATCGAGACGTAGAAGATCACGTTGACGCCGTAGGAGTCGCCCAGGCCGAGCAGCTCGGGCAGTTCGGTGTTGCCGGGGATGCGGGAGGTGACGAGGCCGTACAGGGGATAGGTGAGCCCGGCGACGGGAATCGCCCAGAACACCACGGTGAGCACGAACGCGATGATCGCGAACGGCAGGTTGAGTATGCCGTGCAGCAGGTCGAGCCAGGACTGCCCGCTGGTCAGCGGGTTGATGAGGCGGCGGAAGCGGCCCGCGCCGGGCGGCGCCGGCTTGTAGCGCGGCCGTACGGGCGGCCTGCGCAGCACGTCGGAGAGCCAGCCGCGCTCGGCGTCGGCGAAGCCCCGCGCCACCATCAGCGTGCCGGCCAGCAGCGGCACGCCGATCCACACGACCGCCGTGCCCACCCCTGCCGCGAATCCCGCGATCATGAGCACGAAGCCGATGAGAGTGGTCGGGAAACCGACCAGCGTGTAGCGGGTGTCGAGAAGGACACGCCTCGTCAGTGAGCGCATGGCCACCACCGTATGTCGCGGCGGCTTCGCGGACGAGCGGGTGCGCCGGTGTATGGGGGTAGGGCCAGCCCTACCCGGCCCGGTGGTGTGATCTCGACCTCAGGACGGCGGCTCGCGGCAATGTGCGCGAGCCTCCTGGGCGGGAGCCTTGAGCCATCCGCTCCCCAGGAATCGAGGCTCCCCATGACCGCCCTGCTGGATCGCCCCACTGCCGCGCCCGCGAGGCCGCGCGGCCCGGCGGACGCGCGCCCGGCGGGCCGCGATCCCTTCATCGACCTGCTGCGGGTGGCCGGGATGGCGCTCATCGTGCTGCAGCACTGGACGATCCCGGTGCTGACGTACGAGGACGGCCGGCTGACGACGGGCAACGCGTTGTCGACTCCCGGGGTGTGGGTGGTGACCTGGATCAGCCAGGTGATGCCGCTGGTGTTCTTCGCGGGCGGTGCGGCGAACGCGATCAGCTTCGGCCGCTCGGCCAAGCCCGCGCCGCTGTGGCTGGCGGTCCGGCTGCGCCGCCTGGCCTGGCCGCTGCTGCCGCTGGCCGCGGTGTGGATCCCCCTGCCGCACGTGCTGCTCAGCTGGGGCGTGCCGGCTCAGCCGCTCGGGGTGGGCGCGCAGCTGACGGGGCAGCTGCTGTGGTTCCTGGCCGTGTACCTGATCGCCGTGACGGTCACGCCGTACGCGCTGCGGCTGCACGAGCGGTACGGCTGGCGCGTCCCCGTCGTCCTGTCGGCCGGGGCGGTGCTGACGGACGTGGTGCGCTTCTCGTCCGGGGTGGACGCCCTGGGTTACGTGAACGTGGTGTTCGTCTGGCTGGCCGTGCACCAGCTCGGCTTCTTCTACGCCGGCGGCCGGCTGCGGCACCCGTGGCTGCTGGCCGCGGGCGGCTTCGGGGCGGCGGCGCTGCTGGTGGCCCAGGGGCCCTACCCGGGCAGCATGATCGGCCTGCCGGGCGCGGAGGTGTCCAACATGGCCCCGCCCACGCTGGCCATGCTCGCCGTCGGCCTCGGGCAGGTCGGCCTGGCCACGCTGCTGCGTCCCGCGCTGGTACGGCTGGCGCCGGCCCGCCTGCTGGACTGGGCGAGCCCGCGGATCATGACGGTGTACCTGTGGCACATGCCGGCCCTGTTCACGGTGACCGGGGTCGTGGTGGTGCTGCTGAGCGTGGACACGCCGCGGCCGGGCAGCGTGCTGTGGTTCCTCGGCTGGCCGATCTGGTTCGGGCTGCTCTGCCTGGTGCTGTGGCCGCTGCTGAAGGGGTTCGCCAGGTTCGAGACGCCGCCCGCGCTGCCGTTCGGCGCGGCCGGCTGGCGGGGCACGCTCACGGCGGCCGGGCTGGTCGGCGCGGGGGTGCTCACGCTGACCGTGGGCGGCTTCGCGCCCGGCGGCGGCCCGTTCCTGGCGGTCTTCGCGCTCCTCGGCGGGCTGCTGCTGACCGTGCCCCGCGCACGCACCTGACGACTGCGGGCGGTGGCTCGCGGGCGCGCCCCGGACGGCCGGATATCGGCGCCGGCGGCGAGGTCGCCTGACCGAGTTGGGCGTGACCGGTTCGACCACCCGGCAAACTTCGGCAGGATAGGTGTGTGAGCCTTCTCCTTGACCGCCTGCCCGAAGACATCGACGCCGATCCGGACGCCATCTTCGACGCGTTCGTCGCCTGGAACGCCGAGCGGGGGCTCACGCTCTATCCCGCCCAGGAGGAGGCCCTCATCGAGGTGGTCTCCGGCAGCAACCTGATCCTGGCCACGCCGACGGGCTCGGGCAAGTCGCTGGTCGCCGCGGGCGCCCACTTCACCGCGCTGACGCGCGACATGCGTACCTTCTACACCGCGCCGATCAAGGCGCTGGTGTCGGAGAAGTTCTTCGACCTGTGCGCCATCTTCGGCACGGAGAACGTCGGCATGATGACCGGCGACGCCAGCGTCAACCCGGGCGCGCCGATCATCTGCTGCACGGCCGAGATCCTGGCCAACGTGGCGCTGCGCGACGGGGCGGCGGCCGACATCGGCCAGGTCGTCATGGACGAGTTCCACTTCTACGCCGAGCCGGACCGGGGCTGGGCCTGGCAGGTGCCGCTGCTGGAGCTGCCGAACGTCCAGTTCGTGCTGATGTCGGCCACGCTCGGCGACGTGTCCATGTTCGAGCGCGACCTGACCCGGCGCACCGGGCGGCCGACGTCGGTGGTCAAGCACGCCGAGCGGCCGGTGCCGCTGATCTACTCCTACCGGATGACCCCGCTGCACGAGACGCTGGAGGAGATGCTCTCGACCGGTCAGGCGCCGGTCTACGTCGTCCACTTCACCCAGGCCGCGGCGATGGAGCGGGCCCAGGCGCTGATGTCGATCAACATGGCGACCAAGGCCGAGAAGGAGGCCATCGCCACCATGATCGGCGGCTTCCGCTTCACCACCCGCTTCGGCCGGGCGCTGTCGCGGCTGGTCAAGCACGGCATCGGCGTGCACCACGCGGGCATGCTGCCGAAATACCGGCGCCTGGTCGAGCGGCTGGCCCAGGCCGGGCTGCTGAAGGTCATCTGCGGCACCGACACGCTGGGCGTCGGCGTCAACGTGCCGATCAGGACGGTGCTGTTCACGGCCCTGTCCAAGTACGACGGCAACAAGGTGCGGCGGCTGCGGGCCCGCGAGTTCCACCAGATCGCCGGCCGCGCGGGCCGGGCGGGCTTCGACACCATCGGCTACGTCGCCTGCCAGGCCCCCGAGCACGACATCGAGAACGCCAAGGCGCTGGCCAAGATCGGCGACGATCCCAAGCGGCGGCGCGGCTACGCCCGCAAGAAGCCGCCGGAGGGCTTCGTCGGCTGGAGCGAGGACACTTTCACCAAACTCCAGGAGGCCGAGCCGGAGCCGCTCAACTCCCGGTTCAAGGTCAGCAACGCCATGCTGCTCGCGGTGATCAACCGGCCGGGCGACTGCTTCCAGGCGATGAAGCACCTGCTGACCGACAACCACGAGGACCGCAAGTGGCAGCGCCGGCACATCAGCCAGGCCATCGCCATCTACCGTTCGCTGCTGGCCGGCGGCATCGTCGAGCAGTTCGCCGAGCCGGACGAGCAGGGCCGGCGGGCCCGGCTGACGATCGAGCTGCAGGAGGACTTCGCGCTCAACCAGGCGCTGTCGACGTTCGCGCTGGCCGCGTTCGACCTGCTCGACCGCGAGTCGCCGGCGTACGCGCTCGACATGGTCTCGATCGTGGAGTCCATCCTCGACGACCCGCGCCAGATCCTGTCCGCCCAGCTGAAGAAGGCCAGGGGCGAGGCCGTCGCGCAGATGAAGGCCGACGGGATCGAGTACGAAGAGCGCATGGAGCAGCTCGCCGAGGTCATGTACCCGATGCCGCTCGACGACCTGCTGCTCGGGGCGTACGAGACCTACCGGCGCGGCCACCCGTGGGTGGGCGACTACACGGTCAGCCCGAAGTCGGTGATCCGCGACATGTACGAGCGGGCGATGACGTTCGGCGAGTACATCCAGTTCTACGAGCTGGCGCGCTCCGAGGGCACGGTGCTGCGCTACCTGGCCGACGCCTACCGCACGCTGTCGCGCACGGTGCCCGAGCACCTCAAGACCGACGACCTGGTCGACCTGATCGAGTGGCTCGGCGAGCTGGTCCGCCAGGTCGACTCCTCGCTGATCGACGAGTGGGAGAAGCTCACCAACCCGGCCACGGCGCTGGAGGAGCATCAGCAGCTGGAGGCCAAGGTACGCCCGGTCACCGCCAACCCGCGGGCCTTCCGCGTGCTGGTGCGCAACGCCATGTTCCGGCTGGTCGAGCTGTGCGCGCTGGAGAAGGAGGCCGAGCTGGAGGAGCTCGCCCCCGACGTCGACTGGGGCGCGGCGCTGGACGCCTACTACGACGAGCACGAGGAGATCCACACCGACGCCGACGCGCGCGGGCCCGCGCTGCTGCGCATCGAGGAGGAGAGCGGCCTCTGGAAGGTGCGCCAGACGGTCAAGGATCCGGCCGGTGACGGCGACTGGGGCATCGACGCCCAGGTCGACCTGGCCGCCTCCGACGAGGAGGGCCGTGCGGTGCTGCACGTCCAGGGGCTCAACCGCCTGTAGGGCGACCTGGTGAGAAGAGACGACAAGCCCTGTGCCGGAACGGACTGGCAAGGGCGCTCCGGCACAGGCCTGTCGATTGATTCTCCTTCGCCGAACGTCGAGGTCGTGTCATGACCATGTCTCAAGATCGAGACATTCCCTCGTCACCGGCCCCGCCGCCGGCACGTCCGCCGGCCTCGTCACCGGCCCCGCTTTCAGCTCGTCCGCCGGCGTCGTCACCGGCGCGGGCGTCAGCATCCGGCGATGGCGCAGATCTTGGCGAGCATGCGCCTGGTGTCCTTCGTCTGCTGCCTGAAGTCGGCCTTGGCCGGCTTGCTCCACTCGCCGGACACGGTGTAGAGGATCAGGGCGTTCGCGCGCCGGGTCACGATCGCCCGCTCGCCGCCGATGGCCGGCTTCCCGCCCTGGTACGCCTGCCCGGTGACCGACAGCCCGGTGTCGCCGAGGGTGATCGATGCCGAGGAGTAGCGGTAACCGGAGGTGCCGCAGGACTTCACCGCCGCCCGCAGGTCACGCAGGGCCTTGCCCGCGGCGGCCGCGGACCGGTAGAGGACGACCTGCTCCGACTTGGCGTAGTCGGGCACCGCCGTGTAGATGAGCGTCCTGGCCGAGGTCCGGCCGCGCTGGCCTAACCCGGCTTTCTGGCACGGGTTGACGACGAGCGGGGCCGTTCGCCTTCCGCTGGCCGACCAGCTCGTCTCGGGGTTGGCGTCCTTCTTGGCGGCGGCCTTCTCGTACAGGAGGAAGTTGTTCGGGACGGCGACGGCGGCTGCGAGCAACAGTGCTGTGATCATGGGACAAAATGGTACGAGTGAACGACGAAGACATCAGGCGCGTTCTCGGACTCCTCTACCAGGACGAGACTCTCAAGACGTTCGCCTCCCTGGTGCTCGGAACCACCGACGGGCTCTCCCCCAAGTGTCTGCACAAGCTGGCCAGCGGCGGCCTGGCCGAACGCGACGAGAACGGCACCTGGCGCGCCACCCCGGAACGCTTCCGCGACCTGCTGCGGGCGCACGCCGAACCGGCCGAGGAGCTGAGCGCCGAGGAGCGGGTGCTGCGCACCTTCCTGGTGGACGGGCGGCTGACGACCACGGCGATCCGGCGGGACAAGCGGCTGGTCGTGCTGCACTACATCGCGGGGGTCTTCGAGCCCGGCGTGCGGTACGCGGAGAAGGACGTGAACGTGGCGCTGCGGGCCTTCCACGACGACTACGCGGCACTGCGCCGCTACCTGGTGGACGAGGAGCTGCTGTCCCGCGAGGGCAACGTCTACTGGCGCAGCGGCGGCCACGTGGAGATCTAGGCGGGTTCCCTGCGGGATCAGGCGAGTTCTCGGCGAGATCAGGCGGGTTCTCGCGAGGTCAGGCGGGGTTGAGTGCCGGGTCGCCCGGCTCGATCGCGAAGGAGCCGGAGGTACGGGCGGGAGCGTCCGGTCGCGTCACGTAGGCCAGTGAGCGGAAGTCGACCTTCATCTCCCGCCGGCTGATCCTGGTCCTGACGTAGCCGCGGCGGCCGTTGAAGAACCGGACGTGCGGATTCCCGGCGAGCAGGTCCGGCGTGTCGGGATACTCGTCGAGGCCGTCGCCGGCGCTGGTGACCGAGGTGGTGACGAGTTCGACGGCCACGGGCTTCGAGCCGGGGTCGCGCTGGTCGCGGCTGATCCGGCCGGCCCAGTGGGAGTGCACGTCGCCGGTCAGCACGACGGCGTTGCGCCGGTGGGCGCCGACGGTGGCGGCCAGGTGGTCGCGGGAGGCGACGTAGCCGTCCCAGCCCTCGTTGGACCAGCCCTGGGCCGGGCCGCGGACCCAGTCCATCTCCATCATGAACACCTGCTGGCCGAGCAGGTCCCAGGTGGCGTGCGACTCCCTGAGCTGGGCGTCGAGCCAGGTCTGCTGCTCCTGCCCGAGGATGGTGCGGGCGGGCGCGAGGCGTTCGGCGCAGTCGGGGCCGACGGTGCCGGCGCGGCCGGCGCGGCCGGCGCACGCGTACGGGTCGCGGTACTGGCGGGTGTCGAGCAGGTGCAGGTTCGCCACCGCGCCCCAGCGGATGCTGCGGTACAGCCTGAGCGCCGCCCCGACCGGCCGCTGCGCGCGGCGCAGCGGCATGTTCTCGTAGTACGCGCGGAACGCCGCCGCCCTGCGCTTCCTGGAGACGTCGCCGGCCCAGGCGTTCCGCACGTCGTGGTCGTCCCAGACCACGGCCCAGGGGGCGATGGCGTGGGCCGCGCGCAGGTCGGGGTCGGTCTTGTGCTGGGCGTGGCGCAGGCGGTAGCCGGCCAGGTCGAGGCACTCGCCGCCGGCCTGGTCGCGGACGGGGTGCTCGTAGTCGCCGTACTCGTAGATGTAGTCACCGAGGAAGGCGATCAGGTCGGGGTGGTCCTCGGCCATCCGGCGGTAGGCGGTGAAATAGCCGCTCTGGTAGTCGGCGCAGGAGGTGAACGACAGGTTGAGCGCCCGGCTGCGGGTGCCCGGGGCCGGGGCGGTCAGGGTGCGGCCGGTCTCGGACAGCTCACCGGCGGCGCGGAACCGGTAGAAGTACTCGGCGCCGGGCTCCAGTCCTTCGAGCTCGACGTGGACGCTGTGTGCCGCCTCGGGGCGGGCGGTCTCGGTGCCGTGCCGGACGACGCGGCGGAAGTTCTCGTCCTCGGCCAGCTGCCACTCCACGGGCACCGGGCGGCGCGGCATCCCGCCCAGCCCGTCCGGCGCCAGCGGATCCGTGGCCAGGCGGGTCCACACCACCATGCCGTCAGGGGCGGGCTCGCCGGAGGCGACGCCGAGCCGGAAGGGATCGCGCAGCGGGGAACGCCGGGCGGCCGCGCGGACGGCCCTCGGGGCGGTCACGCCGGCAACGGCCAGGCTCGCGCTCCCGGCGAGAAGCGCACGCCGAGTGAGCATGGGGGTCCTTACCGGGGAACGGGGATGCGGACGCCGATCGCGGTGAACGTCGGGGGTGGCGGGTGCCTGCGCGGACAGCCTGACGTGCGGCGGGTTGCGGAGAGCGTGCAGAAGGGGACTTTCCGCTGAAGCCCGGATGAACCTTCGCCACAACTCCGGCGCGCTGGAGCCCTTGGTACGAAGTCAACCGGCGGGGAGCGGCACGTCGATCAGAGGGTGGGCGCACAGGGCGGGATCAGCCGTCGACTGCGAGCCGGGCGAGGACGTCTCTCAGTCGCCGGCGGGGCGGAGGCGGGCGCGGTAGTCGCGGGGTGGGAGGCCGTACTCCCGTCTGAAGGCGCGGCTGAAGTGGAACGGGCTGACGAAGCCCGAGGCCGCCGCCACCTGGCCGACGTCCATGTCCGTCACCTCCAGCAGGCTCGCCGCGTGCCGCACCCGGGCCCGGCGCACCGCCTGCATCGGCGTCTGGCCGGTCTCTTCGGCGAACAGGTGGGCGAAGCGGGACGGGGAGAGCGCGACCGTACGGGCGAGCGAGGCGACCGAGTGCGGCGCGCCCGGCTCGGCCGCGATCCGCGCCAGGACGCGGCGTACCCGCTCGTCCCCCTCCTCGCCCTTCCCCTCGGGCCGCGCGGACGCGGTGGCCAGCACCAGCACCTCCGCCACAGCCCCCAGGACCAGCTCCCGCGCCGCCCCGCCCACCACCACCGCCGGCACCCGCGCCCCACCGTCCGGGTCGGCCGCCGCGGTCGGATCAGGCATGCCCGCGGGGTTCGGGCCGACCGCGTCAGACCCCGCGGTGGCCGATGAGGCCATGTCCGGTGTCCAGCGGGCGTCCTGGAGGGCCCGCTGGAAGGCCAGGTCGATCCGGGGGTGCACGGCCCGGGGCACGCCGGCCACCAGGTGGCATCCGCCCTCTCTGGCGTACGGGCCCAGCCAGGCCGCCCAGCTCGCCCGGGGCTGGAAGTGCACCCACCAGAACCGCCACCGCTCCGCCCCCTGCCGGACCCGGTAGTGCTGGGCCACCCCCGACCGCAGCACCGCCAGGTCCCCCTCCCCCACCTCGAACGCCGCCCCGCCCTGCTCGACCGCTCCGGCCCCAGCCTCGGTCCACAGCAGCAGCCAGCTCGGCGAGCCGCCGGGGCGGCGGGTCGCGTAGCCGGGCGCCCTGTCGTAGTGGCCCACGATCATCAGCTCGGCAGCAGGAACAGACAGGTCCTCAGCGGTCATGGGCATACCGTCGCACATCCCGTCCGCCTACCGTGAAGGGCATGAGGTACAACGACTTCCACGAGCAGGGGTACACGCTGGTGCCCGGTCTCCTCGCCCCCGAGGAGGTGGCCGAGCTGCGTGACGCGTTCATGACCATGCACGCCAAGGGCCCGATCCCGGGGCACTTCACGCCTCAGCCGCAGGAGCCGGGCCGGCCGTACGACATCCTGCGCGACTACCCCCGGATCATGCACCCGCACCAGGTGAGCGACGTGGCGCTACGCTACCTGCTCGACGCCCGCGTCGCCGCGATCCTGCGCGAACTGCTCGGGGAGGAGCCCATAGCAGCCCAGAGCATGTTCTACTTCAAGCCGCCGGGCGCCAGGGGGCAGGCGCTGCACCAGGACAACTTCTATCTCCGGGTCGAGCCGGGCACCTGCGTGGCCGCGTGGGTGGCGCTCGACCGGGTGGACCGGGCCAACGGCGGCCTGGAGGTCGTTCCCGGCACGCACCTGATGGACCTGTTCTGCCCGGAGGAGGCCGACCAGGGCGTCTCGTTCACCAGGGAGTACGTGCCGCCGCCGCCTGGCCTGGAGAAGGTCCCCGTGGACATGGACCCGGGCGACGTGCTGTTCTTCAACGGCAGCCTGGTGCACGGCTCGGAGCCCAACGGCACGCCGGACCGCTTCCGGCGCAGCTTCATCTGTCACTACGCCGGCCGCTCGGCGGAGCGGATCGCCGAGTACTACCCGACGCTGACGATGACCGGCGAGCCCGTACGGCTCGAAGCGTCGGTCGGCGGCGGCCCCTGCGGCACGGAGATCACCGGCCCCCACTGAGCCGACCCGAACTGAGCCCGCACCAGCTCGACCGAACCCGCCTCCACCCTGACGGGCCTGGGCTCAGCCGCCGGAGACGTCCGACTCGTCGTCGGGGATGGGGCAGTCCCAGGGGTCGTCCAGCCACCCGTCAGGCAGCAGCACCTTGGACCGTTCGCCCGACTTGCCCCGGGGCGTGTCGGTGTTCGGCGGCCACGGCTGGTCGCGCTCCAGCTTGGCCAGCCCCTCCCGCAGCCCGTCGAGCGACTCGGCCGTGGCCAGCTCACGCCGCAGCTCGCTCCCGACCGTGAACCCCTTCAGGTACCACCCGACATGCTTGCGGAAGTCGGCCACCGCGTACCGCTCGATGTCGAAGCACTCGGTCAGCCCCTCGGCGTGCCTGGCCATCACGTCGGCCACCTCGCCGAGCGTCGGCCTGACCCGCTCGGAGCTGCCGTCGAAGGCGTACTGGAGGTCCTTGAACAGCCACGGCCGCCCCAGGCAGCCCCGCCCGACGACGACGCCGTCGCACCCGGTGCGCCGCACCATGGCGACGGCGTCGTCGGCGGACCAGATGTCGCCGTTGCCCAGCACGGGGATCTCGGGGACGGCCTCCTTCAGCCGGGCGATGGCCGCCCAGTCGGCCACGCCTCCGTAGTGCTGCTTCGCCGTGCGGGCGTGCAGCGCGATCGCGGCGACGCCCTCCTCGGCGGCGATCCGCCCGGCGTCCAGGTAGGTCAGGTGGTCGTCGTCGATGCCCTTGCGCATCTTCATCGTCACGGGCAGCGACCCGGCGTTCGCGACCGCCTCGCGCAGGATCCGCCGCAGCAGATTCCGCTTGTACGGCAGCGCCGACCCGCCCCCGCGCCTGGTCACCTTGGGCACGGGGCAGCCGAAGTTGAGGTCGATGTGGTCGGCCAGGTCCTCTTCGGCGATCATCCGGACCGCCCGGCCCACGATGGTGGGGTCGACGCCGTACAGCTGGATGCTTCTGGGTTGCTCGGACTCGGCGAACCTGATCATCCGCAGCGTCTTCGGATTGCGTTCGACGAGGGCCCTGGTCGTGATCATCTCGCACACGAACAGGCCGGCGCCCTGCTCGCGGCAGAGCACCCGGAACGGCGCGTTCGTGATGCCCGCCATCGGCGCCAGCACCACCGGCGGCCACACCCCAATCGGCCCAATCTTCACCCCGTCAGTTGTAGCGCAGGTCAGGCTGTGAACGGTATTCGGCCGATAGTCTGTGATCCGGCATCTTCGGTGAGGGGGACGGATGCTTCTTCGAGTCCGCGTCGAACTGCCCGACCGGCCCGGGTCCCTGGCCCAGGTGACCAAGGTCCTGGGGGCGGCGGGGGCCGACATCACCCAGGTGACCGTCCTCGACCGGGGCGAGGGCCGGGCCGTCGACGACATCACGGTCTGCTGCCCGGCGGGCACACCCACGCAGACCCTGGTCAGGAGCCTGCAAGGCGTCGACGGCGTGACGGCCGTCAGCGTCTGGCCCACCCGCGAGGCGCCGGGCACGTACCCGGAGCTGGAGGTCCTCAAATACCTCACCACGGCGGGAGACCGGGCGCTGACCACGCTGGTGGACTCGCTGCCGGCCCTGTTCAGCGCCGACTGGGCCGCCGCCGTCGCCGGGCGCCGCGTCGTCCACGCGAGCTGGCGCGCGCCCCACGACCCGGCCGTCCCCCTGGAGCCGCCGGCCCGCCCCGAGGCTCTGACTCTGGACGACGGCCTGCACGCCGTGCACGCCCCGCTGCCGCCGCTGGCCCTCTCCCTCGTCCTGGCCCGGTCCGAGGGCCCGGCCTTCCACCGCATCGAGGTCCACCGGCTCACCAGGATCCTGGAGATCTTCCTCAGCCTCCCCGCCACCGAGCACAGCCTGGCCCGCCGCCTCCACGCCTGACTCCTGGCCGGCGGCAGCATCCGCTCCGAAAAACCGCTAGAGTTGTGCATGCGGCAACGCGGAAGTGGCTCAGTGGTAGAGCATCACCTTGCCAAGGTGAGGGTCGCGGGTTCGAATCCCGTCTTCCGCTCGGAGATGAGGTTCGACTCGGTGGCGTGGCCGAGAGGCGAGGCAGCGGCCTGCAAAGCCGTCCACACGGGTTCGAATCCCGTCGCCACCTCCAAGGACGATTAGCTCAGCGGGAGAGCGCTTCCCTGACACGGAAGAGGTCACTGGTTCAATCCCAGTATCGTCCACCAGTTCATTCTCCGATCATCCTGCGGGCGCGAGGCCGCTACGCTCTCGCGTATGGATGATCCGTTAGCCGAGCTCGACCAGATCGACTGGGCCGGGCTGAGACACGCCTACGGCTCGGCCGGCGACGTTCCCGGCCTGCTGCGGGCCCTCGCCTCCGACGATCCCGGCCTTCGCGCCGAGGCGCTCGGTGAGCTCTACACCAACGTCTTCCACCAGGGCAATCGTTTCCAGGCCACCCCGTACGCGGTGCCGTTCCTGGTCCGGCTGGCCGTGCGTCCCGCCGTACCCGACCGTGACCTGATCCTCTACCTCCTGGCCGCGCTCGCCCTCGGTTACGACGAGGCCCACCTGCCGGAGGGTGTCGGCATCGCGCACTGGCGGGCCGAGAGCGCGATCGTGCAGTCCAGGAGCAGGCCAGAAGCGGAGGACGCGCTCGACCGGTGGGCCGCCGACGCGGTGGGCGACGCCGAGCGGTGGGATCGCGACCACGTCCGCCGCACCTACGACCACGACCGCGAGCGCGCCGCCGACGACGCGCAGCTGGCCTCCTACGACGCGGTACGCGCCGCCGTGCCTCGGCTGCTGGCGCTGCTCGCCGACGCCGACCCGTCCGTCAGAACCTCGGCCGCGTACGTGGTGTCGTGGTTTCCCGAGGAGGCGGCGACGGTCGCTCCGGCGCTCGCCGCGCTGGTCCGCGCCGACCCCGACCCGGTGTCCGTGGCGACGGCGCTGTTCGGCCTCTCACTGCTCCCCCACGACGGCGATCTCTCCCCGGACGGTCCTTCGCGCGACGACAGCCCCTCCCAGGACGGCCTCTCTCACCCCGGCGGCCTCGCCCGGCACGACGAGGTCGTGGCGCGGCTCGGTGACGCCGACGAGCTGGTCCGGGCCTGTGCCGCGCTCTCCTTGGTCAACCTGCGCGGCGAAGCCGCCGTCCCCGAGGCCGGGGACGAGGTGCGCCGGCTGCTCACCGTCACCGGCCCCACCCCGCTCCCGTACGGTGACGGCGACCTCGCCACCCTCGCCACCCGGGTCAGCCGCCGTCGCCTGCCCGCCGACGCCCCCGCCCGGGCCTCGGCGCTGATCGCCAGGCTGGCCGGGGCCGACGGCGAGCACGCGTTCCCGATCGTCGGCGACCTCATGGACACCGTCTTCGACCGGCCCGGCGCCCCCGCCCCGCACACTCTCACCGCCCTGCAGCGGGACGCCCTGGAGGCGGTCGCCGGGCTCGGCGACGAGGCGTGGAGCTGGCTCAACCTCCTGGAGATCCTGCGGCACTGGGGCGTCCCGGACGGACGCGAGAAGCTGGCGGCCTTCCTGAGCCGCTGAACGTCACTGGCCGGCCAGGCCCGTGTGGGCCACGCCCCGGACGATCTGGCGCTGGAACAGGACGAACACGAACAGCAGCGGCAGCCCGGCCAGGACCACGGAGGCCATGATCTGCGCGTACCGGAGGCCGAACGTCCCCTGCACCACGTTCGCCAGCCCCACCGGCAGCGTCATCGTGTTCGGATCGGTGGAGACGAGGAACGGCCAGAGGAAGTTGTTCCAGGTGTTGATGAAGGTGAAGATCGACACCGCCGCCAGCACCGGCCGCGACAAGGGCAGGACGATGGTGAAGAACACCCGCCAGCGCCCGGCCCCGTCCACGAAGGCGGCCTGTTCGAGCTCGGGCGGCACGTCCTGGAAGAACTTGAACAGGATGTAGACGATCAGCGGCGCCGCCACCTGCGGCAGGATGATCGCCCACCAGGTGTCCACCAGGCCCAGCGAGACCATCTCGGCGAACAACGGCGCCATCAGCACCTGCGGCGGGATCATGATGCCGGCCAGGATCAGGCCGAGCAGCACCCGCTGGCCCTTGAACTGCGTGCGTGCGAACCCGTACGCGGCCATCGCCGAGAACAGCACGGTGAGGAACGTGACGATCACGGACGTGACGGTGGAGTTGATCGCCCACTTGACGATGCCGCCGGTCTCCAGGACGAGCGCGTAGGAGTCGAAGGTGATCCGGCTGCCGATCCACTCCAGCGGCAGCTTGGTGGTCTCGGACTCGGGCTTGAGCGAGGTGGCGACGGCCCAGGCGATGGGCGCGAGCCAGATCACCGCCAGCACCAGCTCGGCCACCAGCAGGACGAGCTGGCTGAAGCTGAACCGCTTGGTCACGACGCGACCTCCTCGCGCTTGCGGAACAGCCGGAGCTGCGCCAGGGAGACGATGACGATCAGGACGAACAGGATGTACGACACGGCCGAGGCGTAGCCGATGCGGTAACCGGTGAAGCCGACGTCGTAGGCGTACTCGATGATGGGCCGGGTGGCGTCCTGCGGCCCGCCGCCGGTCATGAGGTAGATCTGGTCGAAGACCTTGAGCGAGGCGACCAGTTGCAGCACCACGATGAGCACCGTCGTGCGGCGCAGCAGCGGCAGCGTGATGGAGCGCAGCTTGTCCCAGCCCGAGGCGCCGTCGATGTCGGCGGCCTCGTACAGGTGCGTGGGGATCGACTGGAGCGCGGCGAGGTAGAGCAGGAAGTTGAAGCCGACCGTCCACCAGACGGTGGTCAGCACGATCGACCACATGGCCGTGGACGGGTCGCCCAGCCACAGGATGTCGGTGCCGAGCGTGCCGTTGAGCAGGCCGTAGTCGGGCGGGTAGATCATCTGCAGCCACAGGATGGCGATCACGGCCGACGGCAGCAGGAACGGCCCGAAGAACGACAGCCGCCACAGCCACTGCACGAAGCGCACGTTGTGCACCAGCAGCGCGAGCACCAGGCCGAGCAGCACCAGCGGGATCGTGCTCAGCACGGTGAAGACGAGCGTGTTCCACAGTGAGCGCCACATGCGCGGGTCGGCGAACGCCTCGGCGTAGTTGTCGAACCCGATGAAGTGGTTGTTGCCGCCGGCGATGTTGACGCTGGACAGGCTCATCTGGAAGCCGAGGATGGTCGGCCAGACCAGGAAGGCCAGGTAGATCAGCAGGAAGGGCCCCACGAAGAGCAGCCCGTGCTGGGTCCAGCCGCGCCGGACCTTGGCCTTGGCGACGGGGCCGGCGGTCGCGGGGGCCGCGACGGTGGTGGTCATGAGCCCTCCTTGGTCGATTCCACGGCCGGCCCGGTCATGAGCGCTCCTCGGGGAAGGGGTTCGGGGCGGACATCAGCCGGTTGAGCGACGCCTTCGCCGCGGCCAGCCCTTCCTCGGGGGTACGCGTCCCGGCGATGACCGGGGAGAACGCCTCGCCGAACTCGATCCACATCCGCGAGGCCGACCCGGCGAACCACACCTGCGGGTCGAGCGCGACCTCGGTGATGACCGAGCGGTACTCCGACTGCGGCTGCAGCGCCAGGTAGTCGGGCTCCTCCAGCGCCGGCAGGTACGCGGGCACGTGCCCGGCCACCGCCCAGTCGGCGCTGTTCTTGACCAGGTAGGCGATGAAGCGGTAGGTGGCCCGCTCGACCTCGGGGTCGCGGGCGCGCTGGTGCGGCAGCACGAACGCGTGGCAGTCGGCCTGCGCCGCGCCGGTGCCGAAGACGGTGGGGAAGCGGGTCATGCTGAACGGTGTCCCGCGTTCCTTGAGCCCGGTGGTCTCCCAGTCGCCGTTCCACAGGAACGCCGCCTCGCCGTTGGTGAACTTAGCGACGGAGGCGCCGTAGTCGGTACGCCAGTCGCACAGCCCTTCCTTGCCGAGGCGCTGCATGAGCCGCAGGGCCTCCAGCGCCTTGGCGTCGTCGATGGTGACCGTGGTGCCGTCGTCCGAGACGAGGGTGCCGCCGCTCTGCGGGTAGAGCGAATACCACACCCGCCACGGCCCGACGGTGCCCAGGCCGAGCGCGTCGAAGGCCAGCGGGGGCTTGCCGCCCATCACGTCCTTGGCCTTGGTGAGCCGGGCGATCAGCTCGTCCACGCCGTTGGTGGGCGCGAGCTTGCCGTCGGGGCCGAGCAGCCCGGCCTTCTGGCAGATGTCGGTGTTGTAGTACTCGACCATCGGGTGGGCGTCGAAGGGGATCGCGTACAGGACGCCGTCGAGGTGGGCGCGTTCCCAGATGGGCGGGCTGAAGTCGGCGCCGCGCAGCCCGGCCTCCTCCAGCAGCTTGACGTCGATCGGGTCGAGGATCTGGCCGGCGCCGATCCCGGCCAGCCGGGCCAGGTGGAAGCTGGCCAGGTCGGGCGAGCGGCCGCCCGCGCCGGCCATCGCGACCTTCGTGTAGAAGGGCTCACCCCATTGGAGGACGTTCTCCTCGACGAAGATGTCGGGATTGTCCTTCGCGAACGCCCCGACCATCTTGTTCATGATGATGCCGTCACTCGCGCCGAGGAAGTGCCAGTACTTGACGCGGGTCTGGGACGAGCCGAGCCCCATGGGGATGGCGCAGCCCGTGGCGGCGGCGCCGAGCAGGGCCAGGCTGCCGCCGAGAAGGTGCCGTCGGGTGATGTCGGGGGGACCGTGCACTGGGGGCCTCTTCCTGCACCAGCTATGTTCTCGTTGACACCGGAGGACTAAGGCAGGCGTGATCGGCGCCTCTCTCACGGAGGCGCTGGTGGGCGAGCACTCCGGGTCGCGGAGGTCGCCGCGCGGACCCCGTTGTTTCAGCGGGGTTACCCGAGTGTTAGCGGTAACAAGCAGGCTGTCAAGGGCCCGCCCGCAACCGGTTGCGGCGACCCCGACCGCACCTCCGGCCCCTTGACCCGCGCCTGTGATAACGCTAACAATCGGGACCACGTAACGCCCGCGAAACCCCAGGAGAGGCCCTCCGTGCATCACGCCAAGCTCACCCTCGATCCCGCCTTCAAGGTCGCCCCCGTCCACCGGCGCACCTTCGGCACGTTCGTGGAACATCTCGGGCGCTGCGTGTACACCGGCATCTACGAGCCGGGCCATCCGACGGCCGACGAGGACGGTTTCCGCCGCGACGTGCTCGACCTGACCAGGGAGCTCGGCGTGTCCACCGTCCGCTACCCCGGCGGCAACTTCGTCTCCGGCTACCGGTGGGAGGACGGCGTCGGGCCAGTCGCCGAACGCCCGCGCCGGCTCGACCTGGCCTGGCACAGCACCGAGACGAACGAGGTCGGCGTGGACGAGTTCGTCCGCTGGTGCCGCCGGGCCGGTGTGGAGCCCATGATGGCCGTCAACCTCGGCACGCGCGGCATCGCCGAAGCCCTCGACCTGCTCGAATACTGCAACCACCCGTCCGGCACCGCGCTGTCCGACCAGCGGATCGCGAACGGCGCCAAGGAGCCGCACGGCATCAGGATGTGGTGCCTGGGCAACGAGCTGGACGGCCCCTGGCAGACCGGCCACAAGACGGCCCGCGAGTACGGCCGGCTGGCCGCCGAGACCGCCCGCGCCATGCGCATGGTGGACCCGGGCCTGGAGCTGGTGGCCTGCGGCAGTTCGAGCTCCAGCATGCCCACGTTCGGCTCGTGGGAGGCCGAGGTGCTGGAGGAGACCTACGACCTGGTGGACCACATCTCCTGCCACGCCTACTACCAGGAGAAGGACGGCGATCTCGGTAGTTTCCTGGCCTGCTCGACCGACATGGACTACTTCATCGCCTCGGTCGTGGCCACCGCCGACCACGTCGGGGCCCGGCTGAAGTCCCGCAAGAAGATCAACATCTCCTTCGACGAGTGGAACGTCTGGTACCAGTCGCGCTTCCACGACACCGGCACCCCCGAGGACTGGCCGGTGGCGCCGCCGCTGCTGGAGGACCAGTACCACCTGGCCGACGCGGTGGCCTTCGGCGGCCTGCTGATCTCGCTGCTGCGCAACAGCGACCGGGTGACCGCCGCGTCGCTGGCTCAGCTGGTGAACGTGATCGCGCCGATCATGACCGAGCCGGGCGGGCGGGCGTGGCGGCAGACGACCTTCCACCCGTTCGCGCAGGCCTCCCGGTACGCGGCCGGCGACGTGCTGCGGGTGGAGCCGGTCGCGCCGGCGTACGAGACGAAGGCGTACGGCGAGGTGCCGCTGATGGACGCGGTGGCCACGCACGACGGGGAGAGCACGACGCTGTTCGCCGTCAACCGCTCGGCGGACACGCCGATGTCGCTGGAGATCGACACGCGGGCGCTCGGCGGGGTGCGGATCGTCGAGGCCACCACGCTCACCGACCCCGACGTCTACGCCCGCAACACGGCCGACGATCCCGGCCGGATCGCGCCCAGGCCGAACCCGGACGTCGAGCACGACCCGGCACGCGTCCTGCTGCCGCCGGTCTCGTGGAACGTGATCAGGCTGGGGTAGCGCCGGTGCTCTCGTGGAACGTGATCGGGCTGAGGTGGCGCCGGTGCTCTCGTGGAACGTGATCAGACGGGCGTAGCGCCGGGGGCGGCGCCGGTGCTCTCGCGGACGACCAGTTCGGGCTCGATCAGCCGGCGCGCCTCGGGCTCGGCGCCCGCCATCCGGTCGAGCAGCAGGTGGAAGGCGTGCCTGCCGACCGCGCCGAAGTCCTGGCGCACGGTGGTGAGCGGCGGCCAGAAGTACGCCGACTCGGGGATGTCGTCGAAGCCCGCCACGCTCACGTCCTCGGGCACCCGCCGCCCGGCCTCGCGCAGCGCCCTCAGCACGCCGAGCGCCATCTGGTCGTTGGCCACGAACACGGCGCTGACCTCGGGGTCCCCGGCCAGGCGGCGGCCGAGCTGGTAGCCGGAGCGGGCGCTCCAGTCGCCGCGCAGCACGTCGGGCACCGGCCTTCCGGCCGCCTCCAGGACGCCGCGCCAGCCCTCGATCCGGTCGTTGGCGTCGAGCCAGTCGGCGGGCCCCGCCACGTGCCAGACACTGCGGTGGCCGAGGCTGAGCAGGTGTCGCGTCACCCGGGCGGCTCCTGCGGCCTGGTCCACCTTCGCCACGGGCACGGGGATGTCGTCGCCGGCGTCCACCGCGACCACCGGCATCTCGGGCGGCAGGTGGCGCAGCCCGTCGGCGGCCGACTCGTGCGGCGCGACGATGATCACGCCGTCGACCGCCTGGGTGCGCAGCCGCTGCACGCCCTCCTCCATCGACCTGCGGTTGAGTGAGCTGAGGCTGGCGATGCTGACGTTGTAGCCGGCGTGCCTGGCGGCCTGCTCGATGCAGTAGAGGGTGGAGGCGGGGCCGTAGAGGGTGGTGTCGATGCTGACCACGCCGAGCACGCCGGAGCGGCCGGTGACGAGCTGGCGGGCGGCCTGGTTGGGCCGGTAGTCGAGCTCGCGCACGGCGGCCAGCACCCTGGCCCTGGTCTCGGCGCGGACGAGGTCGGGCGAGTTGAGCACCCGCGAGACGGTCATCGTGGAGACTCCGGCGAGTACGGCGACGTCCATGAGCACCGCCGGCCGGCCGGGTTTGGCTTTCACCGCGGCTCACCCCCTCAGCGGTAACGCTAACAGGCGGAGGGGGCTCGCGCGCGATCAAACATGCGCGGACGCGAGCGTGCGGATCTCCGCGCGGGCGTACGCCTCGCGTGCGGAAATCTGCGTCGTGACGAGATCAGTCCTCGCGGCGAGATCAGCCCGCGTGGCGAGATCAGTCCTCGCGGCGGCTTCTCAGTCTTCGTGGACGAGGAGGACGAACGTGCGGGCGTAGGAGACGCCGTTGGCCGGGCGCGGCCAGTCGAGCTCGGCCAGCGCCCGCGAGCCCGCCTCGTGGTGCTCGCCGTTGACCCGGATCTCGGCGGTCTCGGCGCCCTCGCCGCCGCCGAAGAACGCCTTGACGCCCACGAGCTCGTCCCGTTCGAACGTGCCCTTCAGCTCCGGGGCCAAATGCGGCAGCAGCACGTGCTGGACGGCCCACCGCTGGACGGCGTCGTGGTCGTCGCCCGTGCCCCAGCCGGTGATGCCGCCGTGGATGGCGTGCCGGCCGGGGAAGCCGTCGGGGTCGCCGGAGGCGAAGTGGCCGGCGTGGGAGCCGTCCTGGACGAGGAGCTCCAGCAGCGCGCTGCCGGTGGTGCCCAGCCACACCTGCACGGCCCGCTCGACGGCCTCCTCGGTGGTGGCGCCGTAGCCGGCCACGCAGTCGGCGATCGTGGCGTGTTCCGGGTGCTCGACGTCGAGCACGAAGTCGAGGTCGAGGTGGCCGGGCTCGGCGGTGTGGCCGTCGCCGCCGCCGAGCCGCACCGCGACCCTGCCGGGACCCTTGGCCAGGCCGTCGCGGACCTCCCACGGCCGCCCCATGGCCGCGCTCAGGCGCGCGGCGACCATGCCGAGCACCACGTCGTCCGCCGGCCGTACGCCGTCCATGCCCCACCCCTCGGTCGCGATCCCTCGACACCTGCCAGGCTAGTCGTGTTGATCATCTCGCGTGCCTACGCCACGTGCCCGCCGGGGGCACATTCGCGTCACCGCCCCTCTCTTCGGCAAAAGATTTACCCTACGGAATTATCCGGCTATATCGACCTTTCTGTCCGCTTTGTCACGAAATGTCGTGCATTGTGGCAAGAGCATGCCAAGTCCGGCGGCACTCTGGGCCAATGCGTAACCGGAAAGCTTTTCTGGCTGCCATGGCAGGCGCTCTTGCCCTGGTCACAGGACTCACCGCGCCCGCGCATGCCTCGCCAGCCCTCGCCCGGGCCGTCACCGTCGACGACGCCCCCACCGTCCGCGGCAGCGCCGCGTACCTGATGGACGCCGCCTCCGGCGCCGTACTGCTGGACAAGAACGGCGGCGAACGGATGCCCATCGCCAGCCTCACCAAGACCATGACCGCTTACGTGGTGCTGAAGAACGCCAAACCCACGGACATCGTCCGGATCAAGCGCGAGGACGTCGCGTACGCGGAGGACGGCGGCGGCACCACCGCCGACCTGCGCCCCGGCGACCGGATCACGGTCGGCGAGCTCATGTACGGCCTGATGCTGCCCTCCGGCGCCGACGCCGCCCACGCGCTGGCCCGCACGTACGGCCCCGGCGTCAAGGGTTTCGTGGCCAAGATGAACGCCACGGCCCGCGAGCTCGGCATGAACGACACCGAGTACGTCAACGCCGACGGCCTGCCCACGCCGCGCGGAGACGGCTTCTCCACCGCCGAAGACCAGGCCGTGCTCGCGGCCGCCGCGCTGCGCGTTCCGCTGATCAAGCAGGTGGCGGGCACGCGCCGGCACGAGCTCGACGCCGGCGACGGCCATCGTTCCTACGCGTGGCGCAACACCAACCGCCTGCTCAGGACGACGCCGGGGGCGATCGGGCTCAAGACCGGGTTCACCCGGGCGGCGGGCTACTGCCTGGCGTTCGCCGGCGAGTCGGACGGCCGGACGCTGGTCGGCGTACTGCTCGACGAGTCCGTCTCCAGCCGGCGGTTCGACACGGCGCAGGAGCTGCTGTCCTGGGGCGCGACCGCGCGCGAGGCCGCCTGACAGGACGAATGGGGTCGAGGGCCATTGATGCGGTCATTGCAGTCATGACTGCAATGACCGTAATGTGGAGATATGGCCACGGAAGCAGAGCTGGAGTTCGTCGACGACGTCGCGGTGTTCTTCGCGCGTGAGGGCATGCCGCTGATCCCCGGCCGGGTGATCGGCTGGCTGCTCATCAGCGACCCTCCGGAGCAGAGCGCCGCCCAGTTGTCCGACGTGCTGGCGGCCAGCCGCAGCTCGATCAGCAGCGCGACCCGGCTGCTGACGCCGAGCGGGCTGGTCGAGGGGGTGCGGCGGCGGGGCGAGCGGCAGGAGTACTTCCGCATCGCGGCCGACGGCTGGAGCCGGATGCTGGCCGCCCGTTACGCGAAGACGGCCGCGTTCCGGCAGATCACCGAGAACGGGCTGCGCGTGCTCGCCGGCGGCTCCCCCACCCGGCGGGAACGGCTGGAGAACGTGCACGAGCTGTACCGGTTCCTGGAGGGCGAGCTGCCCGCGCTCTGGCGACGATGGGAGACCCACCGCGCCCGGCTGGGCGGGCCCGGCGCCGGAGCGGACATCGAGCGAGGCGGCGGGCAGGAGATCGGGCCCGCTGCCGGCCTTCGGGAGGAGGACTCATGACGGGTGAGCTGCGCAGCACGTACCTGGCCAGCCCGGAAGGCCGCCTGCACGTCCACAGCGCCGGCGAGCCCGGCGCGCCGCCGGTGCTGCTGCTGAGCGGAGCCGGGGTGGACAACGCGCTGCTGAGCTGGCGGCACCTCATCCCCGTCCTGGCCGGCGGCCACCACGTGCTCGCGCTCGACTGGCCGAAGCAGGGCCGGAGCCGCCCGTGGAGCGGCCGGGTCACCCACGAGCGCATGCTGCGCTGTGTCACCGACGTGCTCGACCGGTTCGGCCTGCGTTCTGCCGCCCTCGTCGGGCTCTCCCAGGGCGGCGCGCTCGCCCTGGCCACCGCCATCGAGCATCCCGATCGGGTGGACCGGCTCGTCGCGCTCGCACCGGCCGGCATCCTGTCGTTCCCGCCCGTCGTGCACCAGGCCCTCTGGCTCACCGCGAAGCTGCCGCTGCTCAACAGCGTGCTGCCGACGGCCATGCTGGGCAGCAGGGAGCGGATCGCCGGGTTCGCCAGGAAGGCGCTGTTCGCGGGACCCGTACGGGACTTCGAGGACGTCATCGACGAGATCGAGGCGGAGGTCAGGGAAGGCGGCGCGGGCTCCTCCGACTGGCAGAACGCCTCGATCGGCCCCCTGCGCATGCGCGTCGACCTGCGCCCGCGCCTGCGCGAGATCGTCTGCCCCACGCTGATCATCCAGGGCGACAAGGACGTCGGCGTTCCGCCCGCCCGGGCTCGGGACGCCGCCGCGCTCATCCCCGGCGGCCGGTTCGAGCTGCTCAGAGGCGTCGGCCACTGGTCGAACCGGCAGGTGCCCGCCCAGGTCAACGCGCTCGTCGCCGGGTTCCTGCAGCCCATGGACGGCGCTGATCCTTTGGGCTAGTTTGCCCGACATGAAGCTTCGCAACGCGTTAGGCGTCCTGTCAGCGGCCCTCGTGCTCACCGCCTCGCAACCCGCCCAGGCCGGCCCGCCCCGGCTCGGCTGGGAGCTCAAGCAGACGGGAACGACCGAGCGCCTGCGCGGCCTGTCGCCGGTCAGCGGGAACGTCGTGTGGGCCTCGGGCTCGGGCGGCGTCGTGCTCAGGACCGTGAACGGCGGGCGTACCTGGCAGAACGTCTCCCCGCCCGGCACGGAGACGCTGCAGTTCCGCGACATCGAGGCGTTCGACGCCGACCGGGCCGTGGCGCTGTCCATCGGCGAGGGCACCGACTCGCGCGTCTACCGGACGGAGGACGGGGGCCGCACGTGGGCGGAGACGTTCAGGAACGACGAGCCCCGGGCCTTCTACGACTGCCTGGCCTTCTTCGACCGGCGCCACGGGCTGGCGATGAGCGATCCCGTGGACGGCCGGTTCCGGATCCTGGCCACGGACGACGGCGGGCGCAGCTGGCGGGTGCTGCCCGCGGACGGGATGCCCGAGGCGCTGCCCGGTGAGGCCGGGTTCGCGGCGAGCGGGCAGTGCCTGGTCGCCTCAGGCTCCCGTGACGTCTGGCTGGCCGCCGGCGGGGCGGAGCGGGCGCGGGTGTTCCACTCGGGCGATCGCGGGCGTACGTGGACGGTGGCCGACACGCCGGTCCCGGCCGGCGATCCGGCGCGCGGCGTCTTCGGGCTGGCCTTCCGCGACCGCCACCGGGGCATCGCGGTCGGCGGCGACTACCGTCCCGACCAGCAGTCGCCCAGCGCCGGGGCGGTCACCAGGGACGGCGGCCGCACCTGGCACCCGTCGTCGGCGCCGCCGCCCGCCTACCGGTCAGGGGTGGCCTGGCTGCCGCACCTGCCGTTCGCGGCCGTCGCGGTGGGGCCGTCGGGGAGCGACGTGACGTATTCGGGCGGGAGGAGCTGGGAGACGTTCGACGGCGGCTCGTTCGACACGGTGTCCTGCACCCGGGACCTGACCTGCTGGGCCTCCGGCGAACAGGGCCGCGTGGGACGACTCGTGCTGAGGTGACCGCGCACTGAGGCAACTCCCGCATCGTGTCCGGGACAGCCGCCCGCTCCGAGACTGCGCCCCGCGTCACGCGGGGCGTCCATGCGGAGACACCCCCCGCGGGGCGGGGCCCTCGGTCAGCGGACGCCCCGGGGGCGGAACTGGATGCTGATGCGGGGGCCCGCCGGGCGGGTGGTCTTCGGGATGGCGTGCTCCCAGGTGCGCTGGCAGCTGCCGCCCATCACGATGAGATCGCCGTGCCCCAGGTCGCGCCGGATCGAGGGGCCGCCGCCGCGCGGGCGCAGCAGCAGGGAGCGGGGGGTGCCGACCGAGATGATCGCGACCATGGTGTCTTCCGTGCTGCCCCGGCCGATCGTGTCACCGTGCCAGGCCACGCTGTCGCGGCCGTCGCGGTAGAAGCAGAGCCCGGCCGTACGGAACGGCTCGCCGAGCTCCTGCCCGTAGTAGGCGTCGAGCGCGCGCCTGGCGTCGGCGAGGACGGCGTCGGGCAGGGTCTCGCCCTCGTCGTAGAACTTCAGCAGCCGCGGCACCTCCACGACCTTGTCGTACATGCGGCGCTTCTCCGCCCGCCACGGCACCCGCTCGGCCAGCCGCTCGAACAGCGCGTCGGCCCCCGTCAGCCAGCCTTGTCTCAGGTCGATCCAGGCGCCGTGAGCCAGGTGGGTCCGGTGCACGGCGCCGTCGAGCGGACCGAGCCCGAGCTCGGTGTCGAGATCGAGCAAAGAAGCTTGGAACGCGGCTGTCATGGTGTCGAGTGTATGCCATTGTTCAAACATCCATTCGACTTACCGATTCTGTCGCATGGCTCGCGGCGATCGGCGGATCGTGTCACGCTGTGAAGCGCCGGATACGAGTGGCGTCGCCCCTCCGACCGCACCAGAGGTGAAGAGGCCACCCGCCGCTTCGTCACGCGAAGGAGCAGGCCATGCTCACCACCGACTTCACTCCGGGCACCCCCAGCTGGCTCGACGTCGCCGCCCCCGACGTGGAGGCGGCCGACGCCTTCTACACCGGGCTGTTCGGCTGGCGATCCCTCTCGCTCGGGCCCGAGCACCGCGACTACCGCTTCTGCCAGGTCGACGGCAGAACGGTCGCCGGGATCAGCCCCAGCAGGGGCGCGGCCGCGTGGCTGACCTACTTCCACACGCCCGACGCCGACACCGTCGCCAAGGCCGTCGAGCAGGCGGGCGGCAAGGTGCTGGCGGCGCCGTTCGACATCCAGGGCCAGGGCCGGATGGCGGTCTTCGCCGATCCCGCCGGGGCGTCGTTCGCCGTCTGGCAGCCGGGCGCGACCCGGGGGCTCGGGCTGGTCACGGAGCCCGGCTCGCTCGGGTGGGTGGAGCTGCACGTGCCCGATCCCGGCCGGGTCAGGGGCTTCTACGAGTCCGTCTTCGGCTGGCGGATCGAGGACCTGCCGATGGGCGACGCCACCTACCCCGTGATCTCGCCCGCCCAGGGAGGCGAGTCCTCGGCGATGGCCGGCATCGCCACCCTGGAGCCGGGCGACGAGCCGCACTGGCTGCCGTACTTCGAGGTGACCGACTGCGACGCGACGGTGGAGCGGGCGCAGGAGCTCGGCGCCACCGTACGGGCCACACCGGCGACGACGGAGGGCGCGGGACGGATCGCGTACCTCGCCGACCCGTTCGGCGCCCGCTTCGCGGTCATCACCAGCTCCGCCTGAGCGACGGGGCGACACCGGCCCGAGCGGGCGGAGGATTGAGGGAGTGACCTGATTGGGCGGGGGTGTGGGGCCGGCCTGCGCGCACGCAGCCCGCGCAGGCCGGCCCTCCCCGGCGTGAGCGGTTTCCCCAGCTCAGGGAGCTTGACTGCGGGTACTCATTCCCGTGACACCCCTCCCCTAACATCGGCATGCCGACTTCCTGTAACGTCTTGTCGGTGTTATTCCGTTACATGACCGGAGCCGTCGCCGCGCGCACCGGTGACGAGATGTCCGGGCCCGCCCTGCTCGTGATGGGCCTGGCCGTCACCGGGTCGCCGGTGCCCGCGTCGTGGTTGCTGGCCGGGCTGACCGTCTCGGCCGCCGCCGGAGGACCGCTGCTCGGGGTGCTGCTCGACCGGTCGGCGCGGCCGGGGCGGCTGCTGGCGTCGTGCCTGCTCGGGTACGCGGGCGGGCTGCTGCTGATCCTCGCCCTGCTGGGGCGGGTACCGGACGCGGTCGTGATCGGGCTGGCGGTCGTGACCGGACTCCTGGGACCCGCGCTCACCGGCGGATGGACGGCCCAACTGCCCCTGGTGGCCGGTCCGGGACGCCTGGGCCGGGCCACGGCACTGGACTCGATGAGCTACAACGTGGCCGGCCTGGCCGGCCCGGCACTGGTCGGGGCCGTGGCTGCCTTCGGAGGGGGCGGTGCGGCGGTGCTGGTGTCCGCCGGGCTGCTGATCGCCGCACTACCGGCCGCCTTCGGCCTCCCCTCACGCGGCGGCCTCGCGGTTCGCGCAGGTACGGGCCATGGGGTGCGCGGGGGCATAGGCCGGGGCGAGCTGCCCGCACGGGTCGTTCGGGCCAAGGTGGGGATGGTGGGGGCCGAGGTGCGGGCCGGGGTCTCGGCGATCGTGCGGAACGTGGCGTTGCGGCGGGCCACGGTCGGGTCGATGGTGTCGTGCTGCGGGCTGGCCATGCTGGTCGTGTCCGCGCCCGTGCTGGGTGAGCGGCTGACCGGGCAGAGCGGCCACGGCGCGCTGCTGCTGGCCGTCACCGCCGCCGCCGGCCTCACCGCCAACGCCGTGCTCGCCGCCCTGACCCGCCCCCGGAGCCCCGCCCGAGCCGACGCGCCCCGACCGTGGGACGTGGCCGAGCAGGCTGGGGACTTGGCCGAGCAGACGGAGCACTCAGGGAACAGGGCCGAGCAGGCGGGGAACGATCCTGGGGCGCGGTTCTGGGATGTGGTGCAGGCGGCGGGGACGGCGGTGCTGGGGGTGGGGATGGTGGTGCTCGCCGTCTCCGGGACGTTCTGGGTGGCGGTCGTGGGGGCCGCGGTGGCAGGGCTGGGTGAGGGCCCGCAGCTCACGGCACTCTTCGCCGTACGGCACCGCGAGGCGCCCGCGCGGCTGCGCAGCCAGGTGTTCACCACGGCGGCCAGCGTCAAGATCACCTCGTTCGCGCTCGGCTCCGCGCTGGCCGGCCCGCTGGCGGCGTACGACGTCGGCATCGCCCTGCTCGCCGGCGCGGCCCTCCAGGCGACGGCCGCCGCGATCCTGCTGCCCCGCGGCCGCTCCGGCTGAGGCGCGGCAGCGGCGAGACGCGGGCAGGTGGCGGCCGGTGGGCGCGCCGGTGGGTGGAATCTGTGCCGGTGGCGGGGACGTAGCCGGTTGGGCTCCCAAGTGGGGTGCCCGTTCAGTCAGGTGGTGCGGGCTCGGTGGGCGGCGACGCGTTCGCGGGTGGCGCAGCGGGCGCTGCAGTAGCGGCGTGGGCTGCCGCCGCCCAGGTCGAGGAACGGGCGCCCGCAGCTCGCCGAAGCGCACAGCCCGCCCGGCACCCGCTGGTGATCGGCCAGCAGCACCGCCAGCGCCATCGCCGACGACGCCAGGAACCACTCACCCCACGGGGCCTCGTCGCCGCTGTCGACGTGGACGTGCCAGGTCGTCGTGCCGCCGTGGTCGGTCAGCCTGGGGGGCTTGGCCGACTCCGCGAGCAGCCGGTTGAGCAGGGCCGACGCATCGCCGGGGCTGGCCGCGCCGAGCACCTCGCGCAGCCGGGCCGCCGCCGCGCGCATCGCCCGTACGTCGTCCTCCCCCAGGCCGAGGTCCCCCGTGCCGGGAGCGCCGAGCTCGCCGTACGCCCGCAGGACCCGCGACACCGACTCGATCGACGGCTGCTCGTACAGCAGCGCCACGCACAGGTCGACGGCCCGCGCGGCCATCGCCTTGGTCGAGTGAACCTCCACCAGCAAAGCGTATGTCCCGTCACCGGCCACCCAGCCGCCCGACCGCCGCAAGACGGTCAGCCGGCAGGGGCGGTAAGGTCGCCGACCGCTCAGCCGCCGTATTCGGGTCAGCCGCCCCACCGCCGCAGACCGTCCGATCGCCGCAAACCGCCCAACAGCCGCAGACCGATCAGCCGCCGCAGGCGGCGAAGACGAAGGTGTCGGGGAGGATCGTGTAGCGGTCTCTGAGCTTGACCGTGCCGGTCTCCGTGTCGATCCGGACGATCGTCATCCTGGTCTTCCCGCCCGGCTCGCTGAGCAGGTGGGCGGTCAGTTCGTGGTCGCCGGTCCAGTCGAGCATGTGGACGTGCCCGGCCGGCAGCTTGACCCGCCTGCGCTCCCCGAGCTGGTCGCCCGCCATGTCGTACGTCACCGTAAGCGCCTTCGCCCCGGCCACCAGGATCGCCGCAGTACGCCCGTCGGCCGCCAGCGCCCCCGGCAGGTTGGCCGCGATGACCTGCGGCGGCGTGGTCCGGTTCAGCTCCTCGCCGGTCTCGGAGTAGGCGACCAGCTCGGTGACGGACTCGTCGGCCTGGACGGTGGCGAGCAGTTCGTCGCCGTCGCCGCTGAAGCCGGCCACCGTCGCCTCGGGCGGAAGGACGCCGACCTGCTCACCGGTCGCCGTGTCGAAGATCCGCGCGCCGGCCGGCTTGTCGCCGCGCGGGGAGGCGGCCAGCCGGGCGCCGTCGTCGGACAGCACCAGCGTCACCTCGTACTGGGCCCGCTTCGGCAGCGCGTCCTCGGCCAGCAGGCGCACCCCGCCGCCGAGCGTCCGCACCGCCAGGCGGCCCTTCTTGGTGAAGTACGCCACCCGCCGGCCGTTCCCGCTGACCGCGATGGGGGCCGGCACGTAACGGTTGGTGGAGCCGTCGGCCTCCAGCGCGAGCGTCTGCGCGTCGGGCAGGGTGCTCCTGGCGCCGCTGTGCATGACGAGCCGCCAGGAGCCGCACGGCCGGGCGCCGCCGCCCTTGATCGGGCAGCTCTTGATGGAGGCGTAGCGGATGCTGTCGTGGTCGTGCCCGGAAACGTGGGCTTGGGCGGTCGCCGGCCAGGCCAGGGCGAGCGCCGTGGTCAGAGCCGCGATGATCTTGATGCGCATGCGGTTCACTCCCCCGCGAGGACGTAGGCGTGGTATCCGGAGTTGATCGTGTACTTGTCGGCCTGCTCGGCCGCGCCGTTCGCCGGATCCACCGTGAGCACCCTGACCACCGTCGCTCCTGATCTGTCGTCCGTCGTGATCGTAGTCGTGAGCCGGCCGCCGCTCCATCGCGCCAGGTACGGCGCCACGTCGGCGGGCAGCGGCAGGTCCGCGCCGGCGGACAGCTCGCCGCTCGCGAGGTCGTAGGTGCGCGCCCTCGGCGGCTTGTCCTGGCTGGCGGTGAAGAAGCCGACGGTGGTGCCGCCGGCGTCGAGGGCGTAGGTGCCGCCGTTGACCACGATCGTGGGCGGGGTGCGCTTGAGGAGGCCGCCGCCGGGGCGCAGGGCGTACATGGCGGTGGTGTTGTCGCTCATCGTCCGGGTGGCCAGCACCTGGTCGCCGTCGGCGCTGAAGCCCTGGGTCGAGTAGACGGCGGGCAGCGTCGTTATGCCGCCCGTGGCGACGGTGATGATCTTGGTACGCAGGCGTTCCGGGTCGTCGGTGTAGTCGATCAGCACGCGGTGGCCCGAGGGCGACAGGGTGAGGGCCAGCTCGTCACTGCCGACGCCTCGCGGCCTGGCGGAGGCGGGCAGCTCGGTGGCCGGGCCGCCGTCGGCCCGCTGGACGACCAGGCGGTGGTCACGGGCGCGTTCGTAGGCCAGCACGCGGCCGTCCGCGCTGATCGCGAACGTGGCGGGCTGCCGGGTCCTGCGGCCCTTGCCGTCGACGCCGCGCGCGGCGGCGGCCGGGACGGCGACCTGGCGGCCGTCGCGCAGCAGCAGCCGCCACGTGCCGCACGGCCAGGACTCCTCCCGCTTCTCGTCGTAACAAGTCTTGATCCAGGCCGCCCGGACAGCCGTACGGGCGGCCGTCGCGGAGGTGTCCGCCTGGGCCGGGACGGAGCCGAGCCCCAGCGCGCCGATGACCGCCGGCGCGAGGAGCGCCGCGGCCGCCGAGGAGAGCCTCATGGGTGTGGTCCTTTCGCTCACCCCGTTAGACACGGACGCGGCGTGTTCGGTTGATCACGGATCGGCCACACGTCGCGCCCGGCTACAGCGGGCGGCGGCCGGCGAAGCCCAGCTCGGTGCGGTGGTACCAGCCGAGCTCCCGTTCCCCCTCGATCCAGCACAGCCGTACGGAGAACCCGTCGAGCACCGAGGGGAAGTCGACGAGCACGGGCGCGATGCCCTTGACCTCGATGCCGCGCTCGTTCCACCCGCTCAGGATCTCCTCGATGCGGGCCTGCAGTCCTTTGAGCTCGGGCAGGCCGCCCAGCTCCGATCCGCCGCCGGTGCGGCGGGCGAAGTCGATCTCGGCCAGGTCGGCGCGGGCGGCGATCACCACGGCGGCCTCCTCCATCACGGCGGGAAGCAGCGCGCGGGCCTCGTCCAGGGTGAAGATCCGGTCGTCCATGGGCGGCAACGTTAGCGGTCGGGGTCGTAGGCGTGGATGAGCAGCCGCTCGGCGTGGTCGAGGTAGTCGTCCAGATAGGCGGCGGCCTGCTCGGACTCGCCCGATTCGATCAGGCCGAGCAGCGTGCGGTTGCGGTCGACGAACGGCTCGTGGAAGGCGCGCGGGTTTTCCATCACGTGGAAGACGAGGCGCAGCTCGGCGAGGAGCTGGCGCATGGCCTCGTCGATCCTCGGGCTCTGGTTGAACGAGACCAGGGCCTGGTGGAAGCGGATGTTGGCGGTGCCGACGCCCTGCCAGTCGTCTCGCGCCGCGGCCTGCTCGGCGTCGAGCACGGCCTGCTTGAGCAGCGCCAGGGCCGGCTCGGCCGGGGCCCGCCGCACGGCCGCGCCCTCCAGCACGCGGCGCACCTGGTAGAGGTCGGCGACGTCCTCGGCGGACGGGAGGCGGACGAACACGCCCCTGTTGAGCCGGTGGTCGAGCAGACCCTCGTGGCCGAGCAGGCGGAAGGCCTCGCGCAGCGTGTTGCGCGACACCTCCAGCGCCTCCGAGATGGACTCCTCCGACAACCGCTGCCCCGGCTGGAAGTAACCCTCGCTGATGCGGCCGCGCAGGACGTCGGCCACGCGCTCCGCCGTGCTGCTGCGCCCCAGCCGCGGCCGGTCCTGAGAAAGATCGGCAACCACGTTATCCACATTTAACAGGGAATCATGGAGCAAACCTCTTGTCGAATTGTTCAACGATCCTTACGTTGATAGATATCCCCCACGATTTCAAGGAGCGATCGATGTCAGGCTCCACGCAACAGACCCGGCGGGTGATTCTCGCCAGCCTGATCGGCACGTCGCTGGAGTGGTACGACTTCTTCCTCTACACCACTGCGGCCACCCTGGTCTTCCCCAAGCTGTTCTTCCCCTCCCTCGACCCGTTCAACGCGGTCCTGGTGTCCCTGACCACCAACGCCGTCGCCTTCGTGGCCAGGCCGCTCGGCGGCATCGTGTTCGGCCACTTCGGCGACCGGGCCGGCCGCAAGACGGTGCTGGTGGTGACGCTCCTGGTGATGGGCGTCTCGACGTTCCTCATCGGCGTGCTGCCCGGGTACGCCAGCGTGGGCGTGCTGGCCCCGATCCTGCTGGCGGTGCTCCGCTTCGTGCAGGGCCTGGGCCTCGGCGGCGAGTGGGGCGGCGCGGTCATCATGTCGCTGGAGCACGGCGACGGACGGCGGCGCGGCTTCAACGCGAGCTGGCCGCAGGTCGGCGTGCCCGCCGGCTACGTGCTGGCCACGGGGCTGCTGGCGCTGATGTCGTTCGTCATGACCGACGCGGCGTTCCTGTCGTGGGGCTGGCGGGTGCCGTTCCTGCTGTCGGGCGCGCTGGTGTTCGTCGGCCTGTGGGTCCGGCTGAAGGTCACCGAGTCGCCGCTGTTCGAGGCGGTCGAGCAGCAGGGCGTCAAGGCGCGGATGCCGCTGGTCGAGGTGCTGCGCACGCACCCGCGCGCGTTGCTGTCGGCCTTCACCGCGCGGATCGGGGTGGACGTCGCGTTCTACACGTTCACCGCGTACATCATCGTCTACATCACCACCGTGCTGGAGCTGCCGCGCTCGTACGCGCTGAACTCGGTGCTCATCGGCTCGGCGCTGCAGCTGGCGCTGATCCCGCTGGCCGGCGCGCTGTCCGACCGGTACGGCCGCCGTCCCGTCTACTTCGCGGGCGTGCTCGGCGCGGCGGTGTGGGTGTTCGTCTTCTTCCCGCTGCTCGACACCAAGTCCTTCCCGCTGATCGCGCTGGCCGCGGTGGTGGCGCTGGTCACCCACGCCGCGATGTACGGCCCGCAGGCCGCCTTCATCGCCGAGCTGTTCAGCACCCGCCTGCGCTACAGCGGCGCGTCCATGGGCTACCAGGTGGCCGGCATCGTGGGCGGCGCCCTCGCGCCGGTGATCGCGCTGCAGCTGTTCGCGTCCTACCAGTCCACGATCGCGGTCTCGATCTACGTGGTGATCGCCCTGGCCGTCACGACCGTGGGCCTGGCCATCGCCCCTGAGACCCGCGACCTCGACCTGGCGGAGAGCGCCCCCGAGGCCGCGCCCAAGGCCCCGCAGGTGGGCCCGTTCGCCTGAACCGTCGTTCTTCCGACCATCGCAGGAATGCCGCGCAAGCCGCGGGCGGCGGCTGCCGACGCCGCCCGCGCGGAAGGGTCCTGATGAGAATCGCACTGGCCGTGGTGGCGGCTCTGATCGTGATCCCCCTGCTCATCGGGGGCGTCGGCGGGCTGGAGAGCACCGGCGGTGGCGAGGTGGCCGTCGTCCGCGACGGCGGGGTCTTCGACGACAACAGGGTGCGCCAGGTGATCGACGCCGGTTCGGGGCTCACCTGGACGGGGATGTGGTCCTCCGTCCACCTCTATCCGGCGCAGCAGCGCTTCTACACCATCACCGCCGACGCCAAGCGGGCGACGACGCTCGGCGTGGACGTGGTGACGGTGCCGAGCAGCGACGGTGTGAACCTGGGCATCGAGGGCACCCTCTACTTCACCCTCAACCTGGACCACGAGACGCTCAAGAAGTTCGACGACAAGTACGGCACCCGTACCTTCCGCGCCCAGGACGACAGCTCGCTCTACGCGTGGGACGGCGACGAGGGCTGGAGCGCGTTCTTCGGCCAGGCCGTCCGGCCGGTGATCGACAACGCGCTGCGCGGGCAGATCGGGTCGATGCGCTGCGCGGAGCTGGTGCCGTCCTGCTCGCTGCTGGAGAGCAACGCGCTCAAGCCGCGCGACAGCAACGCCAACATCGCCGAGGTGCAGAACGCGGTCAACGCCTCGCTGGCCCGCGACCTGCCCGTCACGCTGGGCGGGGACTTCCTCACCGGGCTGCGGTTCACGCTGGTCAAGGTGACGCTGCCGGGCGAGGTGCAGCAGGCGGTGGACCGCTCGCTGTCGGCCTCGGCGGCCGTCTCCGAGGCCCAGGCGCGGGTGGCCCAGGCCAAGGCCGAGGCGGAGGCCAACCGCGCCAGGCAGGACGGCTACGACAAGTGCCCGGCCTGCGCGGAGATCGAGAAGCTCAAGTCACTGCCGCAGGGGATCACGGTGTACGCGCCGGGCAACCCGCAGGCGGTGGTCGTACCGTCTCGTTAGACCTCGACCCCTTGCGGCCTGGCGGCCCGCCAGCGGCCCTTGAACGCGACCATCGAGACGAGGAAGACGACCTGGCCGGCCAGCGCCACGCTCAGCCAGAGCTGCCAGCCGCCGGCCTCCACCACCCTCGGCGAGACGATCAGCATGACCACGATCATCACCCGGACGACCATGCCCCACAGCCCCAGGGCCGAGCCCTGCAGGCGGGACTCGACGTCCTCGGCGTTCTCGGAGAAGTTGGCCATCCACGGCACGTACGCGACGCCCATGAACAGGAACAGCAGCGCGTAGACGGCGGTGACGTGCCCGGTGGAGACGCCGGGTCCGATCAGGGAGATGAAGTACGCCAGCGCGGCGGCGGTGAGCACGGTGCCCACGGCGGTGAACGGCTTGCGCAGCCGCAGCCGGTCCGACGCCCGGCCGACGATCACCACCGCCAGGGCGTTGAGCACGATGCCCAGCGCGACGACCCGGTTGGCCGTGGCCGCGTCCATGCCGAAGGCGGTGGCCAGGATGGTCTGGCCGAAGATGGTGAACGTCCAGTAGAGCACCTGCCAGCCGGTGTTGCCGAGCACGTGGGCCCAGAGGTGAGGGTGCTTGAACAGCTCGCGCACCCGGCCGTGGCCGGCCTCCCCCTCGACCGCGAGCTCCTGCTCGGCCTCCATCACCTGCGCCCGCAGCGCTCCGGACGGCTCGGCGATCTTCCAGATGATCACGGCGCACATGCTCAGCGACACGACGCCCATGATGATCGCCTGCGACTGCCACGCGTTGCCGAACAGCGGCAGCGTGAACCCCGCGATGAACGAGGCCAGGAACGCCGCCCCGACCGGCCCCCACGTCCAGAACGCGAACGCCTGCGCCCGCCCCATGCGCGGCGAGAAGTCGCGCACCAGCGAGGCGGTGATCGTGATACCCGCCCCCTCGATGAACAGCATCAGGCACCGCACCCAGAACAGCCCGGCGACGGAGTCCACGGTGGCCAGCAGGAAGTTGCAGGCGGCGGTGACGGTGAGGGTGGGCACGAGGATCGCGACCCGGCCCCAGCGGTCGGACAGGATGCCGCCGAAACCCGCCGACAGCCCGCCCACCAGCACCGACAGCGCGGCGAGCTGGCCGTAGACGGTCAGGGACATGCCGAGGTCGGTCATGAGGAGGGGCAGGATCGTGGCGAGCGTGGTCTCGAAGTTCGCCACCAGGCTGGCCAGTACGGCGACCGCCAGCAACAGGATGCGGCGGCGGCCGACCGGGTAGACACTCAGTTCGCGGACATAGAACGGCTTCATTCCCATCCTCCGGGGACGGTCCTGCGTGCTGTCGCTCTAGAACGCGTTTCTAGTGCGCCCAGGTTTTCCGTTTTGTACGGGTAAGTCAATGTGCCGCGAGATCACGATGTAATCTCGATCACACGCTCCGGGTTGTGACGCAATCGCCATCGATTCCTGGAACACCCACCGTCGAATAGGCATAAACTGCGCGCCTGTGAGCCTGCCTGTACGAGAACGTTCCCCCCGGCCGGGCGGCGGCCGACACCGCCGTCCCGTGCCCACGTCCTTGCCCCCCGACGCCCCGATGCTCGTGCTCGCCACACCGGGCGGCGTCACCGGCGTGGCCGAGGAGATAGCGGCAGTGGTCCGCGTCGACAATCCGCAGATCGAGGTACGCCTCACGAGCGTCACCGACCTCGCGGACTCCCTGCCCGCCGGCCGCGACGCCGTCGTCGTACCCCTGCTCACCTGGGACGACCCCGTCGTGATGGCCGAGATCGGCAAGGCCGTGGCCGCCGCGGGCACGGGAGCGGTGGTGACCGAGGCGCTGGGGCCGCACCCGCTGCTGGCCGAGGTCCTGCACATCCGCCTGGCCGAGCGCGGCCTGGCGCGGGCCGACCGCGTCCGCCTGCTGAACGTCTCCAGCCCCGTCGACGGCGTCATCCTCGGCACCGTGGGCGGGATCAGGGCCGTGCAGGCCGTGCAGGCCACCGCGGTGCTCCTGGCCTCCAGGCTCACGCTGCCGGTCGTGGCCGCCTCGCTCGACAGCGACCCCGGCGTGCCGGCGGCGGCCCAGCGGCTGCGCTCGGCGGGCGCGGAACGGCTGGCCATCGCGCCCTGCATGATCGGCCACGAGGCCCCCGTGAGCGTCGTCGAACAGGCCGCGGCGGCGATCGAGGCGGGCCACGCGGAACCGCTCGGCTCCCACAGCGCCGTCGCCGAACTTGTCGCCCGAGCTTACGGAAGTCAACTCGCGACTTGACAAGGGCTTGTAGAGATCACGGGACTCGCGTTACCTTCTGCGCATGCGCCGCGTGGTCCGCAAGGGCGATCGTCTCGGCCTCCGTGACATCACGGAGGCCGACGCTCCCGCCCTGCACGCCATCTACGGCGACCGCGTCGCCACCCAGCACATGCCGTTCCCGCCGCGCAGCCTGCGCGAGGTCGAACGGCTGGTCGACGAGGCCATCGAGGCTTCCGCGGCCGAGCCGCGCCGCCTCTACGTGCTGGCCGTCGTCGACAACGCGCGCTGCGACATCATCGGGGTCGCGCGCCTGCTGATCGAGGCCGAGCACCCGCACAGCGCCGAGATCGGCTTCGGGCTCCACCGCGACCAGTGGGGGCGCGGGATCGGGACCGACCTCGTCCGGCTGCTGCTGTCGTTCGGGTTCAAGCAGCTCGGGCTGCACCGCATCTGGGGCGCCCGCTCCCCTGCCAACCTGCCCGCCCAGCTCGCGATGCTGACGGCCGGGATGGTCGAGGAGGGCCGCATCAGGCACCACCTGCACACGCCGGCGGGGTGGCGCGACTCGATCGTGCACTCGGCGCTGGAGGACGAGTGGATCGAACGCTGATCGCCCTCTACTACGCCTGCCAGCCCCGCAACACGCGGGCGGCGACCTCCTCGGGAGTGCCCTGCGTCCCGTCCACGGCGTAGTCGTCCACCCCGGCCGCGTCGAGGATCGACTGCAATTCCCCTGACCTTTCGAGGTGGCGGTCAAGCGCCTTGGGGTCGAGGGCGTGGCGGGAGCGCAGCCGGCGGCGTACCAATGAGAGATCCACGTGCACGCGGCAGACCGTGAGCGGGACGCCGAGCGCCTCCTCGTGGGCGAGCCGCTCCCGCCGGCTCTCAATGACGCCCGCGAGCACGAGCCGCTCGGCTCCGGCGGCCACGAAGTTCGCGGCGACGGCGCGCAGGTTGCGCAGGGTCAGGGTGCCGTGGTACGGGTCGCGCGGGGGCGCCGGCCAGGCCCGGCGGAGCCAGTCGAGGTCGATGACCGCGTTGGGCACGCCCGCCTCGATGAGCAGGTCGCCCGCGAAGTCGGCCACCGTCGTCTTGCCCGCGCCCACGGTGCCGGTGATCAGAAGAGCCGTCGCCATTCCCGCGATCCTACGCACGGCCTCGCCGGGACCTGCGCGTGGGTCTTCGCACGGCCTCGCCGGGACCTGCATGTGGGCCTTCACACAGCCTCTCCGGAGACCTGCATGTGGGCCTTCGCAGTCCTGCGTGTGGCGAGCACCGAGATTGTCGGTGGGGCATCCTACGATGAGGCACCTCACGGAGGGATAGTCACATGCTCGACTCGCTGATCGTGCCCTTGTTCGTCACCACGGACCTGCCGCCCGAGGCGGAGCTGGCCGAGTTCGGCGAGTTGCTCGCCGGGACGGCGCGCGTGCTCGGCGACGACGGCTACGAGGCGTTCCTGGTGGGCCGGGTGTTCTGGCTGGATCGGCCCGTGCTGCCCGAGCAGAGCCCCGCCGCCGAGGGCGAGCTGCGCTTCGCCGGCATGCTCGGCTACCTCGCCGCCTCCGGCGCCGGCCACACCACGCGCGAGGTGGTCCGCGACGTGCGCCGGGCGATCGGGCAGGCGGTGACCGGCCGCTACGGCGACGTCGGGGTGGCGCCGGCCGTGTTCGCGATCCGCGACCAGGACGTGCGCGAACGCACTCCTGAGCTGGCCATCCACGTCGACACGCGCGACGCGGCGGCCGAGCTGGTGAGCGCCGCCAGGTCCTACCTGTAGTCGCCGGTGGCCGGGACGCCGTCGGGCAGGCCGACCAGCACGTACGACGCCCACAGCTCCGGTTCCGCGGATCCGTAGAGCTCACGCAGGCCGAGTACGGCGGCGCGCAGCGCCTGGGCCGGGCCGGCGCCCGCGCGGAGCCTGGTGTGCAGGTCGCGCATGAGCGCGCGGGTGATCTCGGCGGACACCGGCCACAGCGAGAGCACCACGGCTCCGGCGCCGGCGTGCAGCAACCCGTACCCGAGGCCGGCCAGACCGTCGTGCAGGCCGACCCCGTGCACCGTCTCGGAGGCGGGCTCGCGGCTCGTCCGGTGGGTGGTCTCGTGGGCGGTGACGAGGACGAGGCCGGCATCCAGGCGCGTGCTCATGAGGTCGCGGGCGGTGCGGAGGCCGTCGGCGAGGCGGATGCCCGCGGCGAACGGGTCGGCCGGATCCTCGACGGCGCGGCAGGCCAGGTGCACCACGTGCCACGAGCCGTTCTGGGGGCTTCGGGCCAGGGCGTTCGTGGTGGCCTGGCGGTGGGTGGTGCCGAGCAGGGCGGCTGCGTCCCGCGCCTCGGACTCCACCACCGGGCGCTCGGCGGCATCCGGGGTGAAGGTGAGCACCAGGGAGTCGCCGCCACGCGACGGGGCCCTTTTCGCCAGCCTCGACAGGGCGGCGGCGGAGGGGGCGTACGCGACGGGGAACCGTTCGAGCAGCGGGCGGCCGTCCGGGGCCAGGGCGTGCAGCGGGATGCGGTGCAGAGCGGCGTGCGGGATCAGGTGGAGCAGGTCCACGTGGTCACCCAGGGCTCGGACCGCCTCTGACAGCAGGAGGTCGGCCAGGCGGCGCCAGAGGTCCGCGCGGTGACGGCGGGCCTCGATGTCGAGCAGATCGGGTCGGCGGCCGTCCGCGGTGCGCAGGAATTCGGCCAGGAGGGGGCGGTCGACCGCGGTGGGAAAGGCCCGCGGCTCGGCCCAGCCGGTGCGATGAGCCAGCACGGTCACCGTTTCTTCCCCGGCATGGAATCCGAGCAGCGCCGTCACCACACCGGTCCCAGGGGCGTTGACGAGGGCGTCGAGCTCGGCTCTGCTGGGCGGGGTGCCTCGGCGCAGGGCGACGTGGTCGGGGGCCAGGGGCTCCATGCGGGTCCAGAGGCCGTCCAGATCGGCTTGGGCGGCGTGGGCGCGGTGGATGAGGTGTGCGGCGCGTTCCGGGTCACGGGTGTTGCGGGCGGCCGACGTGAGCGTGCGAACGGCCTTCATCACTCGCCGCTCTGTTTCCAGCAGCTCGGCAGGGACGCCGTAGGGAGCCGGCCAGTCCTGGGGGCTGGAAGGTGTGGCGGGCATGCCGGGAGAAGGCGGCTGATGCTCCGGGTCGAGGTGGGTGGTGAGGGTGTGGTGTCCGGCCTGTTCGGCGTGGGTCCAGGCGGTCATGCCCTGGTTCAGGTGGGTGGCGAGGCGGATCACGCGGTCTTGGGCGGCTTCGTGGCCCAGGGCGTGGGCTCGTTCGGCGTCGGCGAGGGCGGCGGGGAGGTCGCCCAGCTCTTCGGCGGCGATCGAGCGGTGGTGGCAGGCGGTGGCGTGCTCCAGGTCATGCCCCAGGTCGGCCAGCAGCTCGATCGCCGCCGACAACCGACGGTGGGCGGCGGCGTAGGCGCGAGTGCGGGACTCGGCGTCTTCCTCCGTGTGAGTGTCGGCAGCGGCGGCGGTGTCGGCGGCGGTGTCGGCGGCGGTGCGGGCCTTGTGGACATTGTGGGCGGCGGCGAGGTCGAGGGCGCCCAGGTGGGCGAGCGCGACGGCCTCTCCGGCGCGGAAACCGATCTCCTGCGACAGGACGAGCGCTTCGTCCAGCCATGTCTGCTCAAGCTGCGCCGTCCTGGTCAGAGCCTCCCTTGAACGCGCTTCCGCGTCCCGATCCAACGCCGCTTCCGCCCCCTTGGCCGCCTCCTCGGTCCGTGCGGCGCGTTCCAGGCGGGCGAGGGTGAGAAGGGTCAGGACCGTGCTGCGGTGGCGGCCGTGTGCTCGGTCCAGAGTCAGGGCCCGGTCGGCGAAGGGGCGGCCCTGCGCGGGCTCTCCGCGCAGGTCGTGGACCAGGGCCAGGCCGGCGTAGGCGGAAGCGAGGCCGGCGGGGGCGCCCAGTTCCTCGCCGAGCGCGATGGCCTCGTGGTAGCGGGTGGCGGCCTCGTTCAGCTCGCCGAGCTTGAGGTGGAGGTCGGCGCGACCGGTCAGCAGCGGGACTCGGAGCGCGCGCCAGATGGGGGCCTCGACCAGGGCGAGACCCTCGTCGTACGCCCGCGCGGCCTCGGACCAGCGGCCCAGGTCGGCGAGGGCGGCGGCGAGAAGGCCGAGGGACTGGACGAGGTGGGCGGGGAACGCGATGCCCTCGTCGCGGGCCAGCTCGACCGCCCTGGACAGACGGGTGACCGCCTCCTCCGCCCGGCCCAGCTCGGTGGCCGCCGCGCCCATGTTCCGCAGGTGTTCGACGATCCGTTCGTCGCGCAGCTCGTACCCCTGAACGGCATGGTCGTAGGCGGCGGGGAGGTCGCCCAGCTCGCGGCAGTAGAACGAGAGCCTGGCCAGGAGATGGGAACGGTCGGCGAGCTCACGGTCGCCATCGGAACCGGCGGGGCCGGGCAGACCGGTGGGCGGGCCGGGCGGAGCGGTAGTCGAGCCGAGTGGAGCGGTAGTCGGGCCGGCTGGGACTGCGCCCGAGCCAGGCGAAGCGATGATCGGGCCGCGCGAAGCCCTACCTGGGTCGGGTGGGGTGGTGGGCGGGAGGTTGGTGAGGAAGGTCTGGGCGAGGGCGCGGGCCGTGGGGAGATCACCGGCGGACTCGGCCTCGGCCAGGCGTAGCCAGGAGCGCAGGCGTTCCGACGCCTCCGCGCGCCGGCCGCCCGTACCGAGAGAGGCCAGAGCTCTGGTCAGGGTGGCGCGGCCGCGGGTGAGGTCGCCGAGATCGAGCTGGATGCCGGCCAGGCGGGACAGGACGGCGGCGTCCAGCTCCCCCGCCATGGCCGCGATGATCTCGAACGGCGCTCCCGCCGAAGCGAGCGCGTCGTCGGCCGTCTCCAGACCGGTGAGGCCCTCCTCCAGCGCGGCCCTGGCCCGGCGGAACTCGCCGTGCGCCTCCAAAGCAAAGCCCAGCTTGATCGAGGCGAGCGCGGCCAGCCGGTGCCGCCCCCCGTCGCGGAAGCCCGCCAGGGCCGACTCCAGGGCCCGCGTGCGGGCTCCGAGGTCTCCGGTACGGGCGGCGAGCGCGGCCAGGCGGTCGTGGACGACGGCTTCCTTGAGCGCGTCCCCGGCGGCCAGGCCGAGCGCCGATTGCAGGCGTTCACCGGCCTCCCTGAGCTCGCCCAGCTCCACGTCCACCGCGGCGCGGCCGAGGGTGGCGATCAGCAGCGTCTCCAGGTCGCCCTCGGCGGCGGCCAGCTCCAGGGCCCGTTCGAGGTCGTCCGGGGCTTCCTCGGCGCGGTCGAGGGCCGTCAGGCAGGCGGCGCGCATGCTCAGCGCCGCCGCCTCCTTCACCCGCGACCGCAGCCCGGCGAACGCCTCCGCCGCCGCCCCGAACGCCGCCAGCGCCCGTTCCGCATCACCCTCCGCGTACGCCAGGCAGCCCAGGTTGTAGCGGACGGCCCCGGCTCCGTCGTGGTGTCCGATGGCCTCGTACTCGCGCTCGGCCAGGTCGAAGGCGACCCTGGCGCCGTCGACGTCCCCGCGGCCACGGCGGCGCTGCGCGATCCGGTACCACTCGTCGGCGGGTTCGCGCCGCCGCCCCTTACGCCGGACGACCTCCACCAGCCTGGTCTCGCAGGCGGCGGCGTAGCCGGGATGTCCTCGCCCGGACAGCAGGACGGCGTGGGCGTCGAGGGCCGCGCACGCCTCCTCCCACGCCCCGGCGGCCTCGAGTTCGATGGCGCAGGCGGCCATGCGTTCCGCGGAGGCGGTGAGGTCGTCCTGGTCGACGGCCGCCCTGGCGGCGTGGACGAGCGCCTTGGCGGCGGCGACGCTCTCGCCGAGCGCGAGGTGGAGCGCGCGTGACCTGGCCGCGCAGGAGACGGCCTCCTCCGGGTTCCCGGCGGCCAGGTGCGCCGCGGCCGCGGCGTCCTGGTGCCGCGCCTCGTCCTCCGGCAGTCCGGCCTCCTCGCACCGGGCCACGGCGCGCATGTGGTGCTCCACGGCGCGGGCGGGGTCGCCGGTCCTCAGGAGGAGCGCGCCCATGTGGCCGAACTGGCGCGCCTCGGCTGCGGGGTCGTCGAGGTCGTGGTAGACGGCCGCCGAGCGTTCGTACGCCTCCAGGGCACGGGACGGCTCCCCCGACGCCTCGTGACCCGCTCCCAGCCGCGACAGCGCGTACGCCGCCCGCGACCGCAGCCCGGCCGCCTCGAAGGCCACCGCCGCCCGTTCCAGCACCACGCCCGCAGCACGCGAGCGCCCCGTCTCGGCCAGCCGCAGTGCGGTCCCCAGCAGAAACTCGCCCCGCTCCCCGCTCCCCTCGGCCCTGAGCTCGGCCAGCCGCAGCAACTTGAGCGCCAGGTCCTCGTCCGGAGAACGCATGGCCAACTCGGTGGCGGCCACCGCAAGCTGCTCATCCACGACCAACGACGGCCGCCGGCCGGGGGCATGAGTGGAGGGCGTGGAAGGCGCCGGGGTGTCGGAAGCTGAGTCGTCGAGAGCTGGGGCCTCCGGGGCTGCCGCGGAGGCCGGCCGCTCCGGGGCCCTGGAGGTTGGCCTCTCCGGGACCGACGTGGAGGCCGACGTTCCGGGAGCTGACATGACGGGCTTCGTCGGGGTGGGCCTCGAGGTGGCCGGCCCCGATGGGACCGACTCGGGTGCGACCGGCTCTGGGACGACCGGCTCTGGGGCGACCGACTGTTGGGTGAGCGGCTGTTGGGTGAGCGGCCCTGAAGCGACCGACTCAGGGGCAATGGGGACCGGAACACCTGGGGCTGGGGGTGCAGAGGCCGAAAGGCCGGGAACCGGAGTGGCAGGGTCAGCTACGCCAGGGTCGACAACAGGGCTCGTGATCCCAGGGCCGACGCTCCCAGGAGCGCCAGTCCCAGAGCTGACGGTCCCTGAGGCGGCAGTTCCAGGAGCGGCAGTCCCAGGGGCAGCAGTCGCAGAGCTGGCAGTCCCAGGAACGGCACTCCCAGGGGCGGCGCTCCCAGGGGCGGCAGTCCCAGAGCCGGCGATCCCAGGAGCGCCAGTCCCAGAGCCGGCGGTCCCTGAGGCGGCGATCCCAGGAGCGGTGATCCCAGAACTGGCCGTCCCAGGGGTGGCGGTGGCCGACGCGGAGATGGCCGGACCGGTGGAGGTGGCTGGATCGGCGGTGGCCTTCGAGGCGGCTGGGGCGGAAGTCGCCGGATCGACAGTGAGAGGGGCGACGGTGACCGGGCCAGGGGCTGCAGTCCCAGAGCTGGCGATCCCAGGAGCGGCAGATCCAGAGCTGACGGTCCCTGGGGTGGCAGGCCCAGGAGCAGCAGTCCCAGGGGCGACGGTGACCGGGCCAGGGGTGGCGATCCCAGAGCCGACGGTCCCAGAGGTAGCAGCCCCAGCAGCGACAGTCCCAGGAGCAGTGATCCCAGGACTGGCGGTCTCAGAGCCGACGGTCCCAGGGCCGACAGTCCCAGGGCCGACAGTCCCAGGGCCGACAGTCCCAGGGCCGACAGTCGCAGAGCTGGCGGTCCTAGGAGTGGCGGTTTCAGGGGTGGCGGTCGCAGAGCTGGCGGTCCCAGGAGTGGCGGTTTCAGGGGTGGCGGTCGCAGAGCTGGCGGTCCCAGGAGTGGCGGTTTCAGGGGTGGCGGTCGCAGAGCTGGCGGTCCCAGGAGTGGCGGTTTCAGGGGTGGCGGTCGCAGAGCTGGCGGTCCCAGGAGTGGCGGTTTCAGGGGTGGCGGTGGCGGGAGGTGGTGGGGTGAGGGTGGTGTCTAGGGCCTGGGTTAGTTCGGGCAGATCAGTGAGGTCGGCTGCGTCGGCCAGGGCGAGGGCTTCGGTGAGGTCGCGGGGATCGCCGTAGGCCGAGTGGCGGGCCAATAACGCGCGGCACAGCTTGCGTTGGGCGGGGCTCTGGTCATGGGAGGCCTTGGTGGCCAGTTCGACGCCCTGGCGGGCGGCCAGCACGGCTTCGCGCAGGTCGTCGGCCCGGCGCCGGCCGTCTGTCTGGGTGGCGCGCCAGCACAGGAGCTCGGACACCAGTCCGTACGCCTCCGTCCGGAACGTCAGCCGCTCCCCCGCCCCCAGGGCCTCGCGCAGCACGGCTAGGGCCTCGTCGGCGTTGGCCATGGTGAGGTCGAGTCTGAGGGCCTGGGCGAGCAGCAGCAGTGTCGTGGCCCTGGCCGGGTCCTTCTCGTCGTGGGCGGCCAGGGCGGCGCGGGCGGCGGCGATCGGTTCGGTGGGGTCGCCGCCGGTCACGACAGCCCGCCTGAGCAGCGCGTTCGCCAGGTTGGTGAGCAGCCGTGGCCGGTCGGGATGCCCGCTCGCCGACGAACCGCCCCCCAGCGGACCGCTAGCCAGAGGACCGTTTTCCAGACGGTCGCTCCCCCGGGGTCCGCTCTCCAGACGGTCGCTCCCAAGACGGTCGCTCCCTAGAGGGTCGCTCTCCAGACGGTCGCTCTCCAGACGGTCGCTCTCCAGACGGTCGCTGCCCTGGGGGTCGTTCGGCTGAGCACCGCCCGGCTGGGAGCGACCCGACGCAGAACCGCCCGGCCGAGAGCCCCCCGCTGCGGAACCGCGCGACCCAGAACCCTCCGGCCTGGAATCACCTGGCCCTGCATCACCCGGCTCGGCACCGCGCGCTCCCGACCCACCCAGCCCAGAACTCCGCGCGAAGCCGCCCGTCCCCGAACCACCCGAACCGGAACGGCGGAGGCCGGAGTGGCCGGCGGTGGAGAGGTCGGCGGCTCGGCGCATGACGGAGATGGCCGTGTCCAGGTCGGCGGGGTCGCCGGTGACGCCGTAGCGGTGCCAGCGCCGGTCGCCGAGGAGCCCGAGCCGGACGACGGGGTCGGTGCCGAGTCCGCGCGCCGTCTCGTCCGGCGTCACGTGCAGGGCGTCCAGCATCTCCAGGCCGGCCTCCAGCGAGCTCTCGTTCCCCGTCACGACGAACCACTCGATCAGCCCCGCCGCGTACGGCGCCAGCACCCCCGGATGGGCCCACGGCTCGTGCCAGAAGTCCAGCGCGCACTGCCCGACCCTGATGAACGCCAGCAGGTCCTCGTCCGCGTACGACGCCGCGGCCCGCGCCTGGGTGAGGTCGACGAGGGTCAGCAGCGCCCGTGACCTGTCCTGGCCGCCGGGCGGGGTCTCGACCGCCGCCAGGTACGCCCGGACCAGCTCGTCGTCATCGGGCGCCGCCAGGCCCAAGGCGGCGGCCAACTCGCCCGCGGACAGGGTGTCGCCGTGGGCCCCGAGCGCGGCCCGCAACAGCATGTGGACCGCGTCGGCGATGACGTGCCGTTCCCCGCCGCGCGTGTACTGGCGGACCAGGCCCGCGCCGACCAGCCCGAGCGCGCCCGGCGCCCAGGCGGGGTCGGCGGCGCGCATGGACTCCTGCAGCAGGAACTGGCCGAGCCGGTCGGAGACCTCCGGCACCGGGTCGGCCATGGCCCGGCGGACCAAGGCGTGGATCAGCAACCCCACGTGCCGGTAGGCGTCCGGGTCCACGTGCTGGAAGACCTCTTCCACCAACCCGGCCCACGTGTCGGCCGACTCGCCCGGCGGCCGGGAGCCGCGCAGCTTCTCCGGCAGGCGGCCGGGATCCAGCACGGCCACGGCGGCGAAGAAGGCGCCCGCCACGGCGGCGTCCTGCGTGGTGCGCTGGTCGAGCCGGTAGCGGGCCAGGTGCAGCATGCCGATCAGCCGCCAGGCGGCGGCGTCGGTCCTGTCGCCGGCGCACGCCCGCATCGCCTGCTCGGCTTCGGCCAGCGCCGCGGGATCCCAGATCAGCTCGGGATCCGCGGCCTGCTCGAACCGCTCGATGCGGGCGGCCAGCGCCTCGGCCGGATCGGTCATTAGCACAGGCTCTCACCGGCGCGCCTCCCGCGTACAGAACCGCCGGTTTAAGGGGCCGGCGAAGGGCGCCGACCGTGGGCGTCAGCGGTGGGTGCCCGCGGTAGGTGCCGACGGTGGGTACCGACCGTGGGCGTTGGCGATGGGTGTCGGAGGTGGGTGTCGGAGGTGGGTGCCCGCCGTGGGTGTCGGAAGTGGGTGCCCGCCGTGGGTGTCGGAGGTGGGTGCCCGCCGTGGGTGCCGGCGGTAGGCGGTGGCGGTGGGCGCCGGCCGTGAGTCTCGGCAGTGGGTGCCACCAGCGGGTCTCGGCAGCGAGTGTCCGCCACGAGTGCCAACGAAGAGTGCCGGTGACGAGTGCCGGTGACAGGTGCCGGTGACAGGTGCCGGCGCAGGACGCCGGTGAAAGGTGGCCAGGTTCAGGGGGTCAGTTCGAGGAAGCTCACCCCCGGCATGGGCAACTCGAACGTGATCGTGAACGTGGGGCCGGTGACAGTGGCGGGCGGGGTCAGCTCGGCCAGCTCGTCACAAGCGCGCAGTTCCTCCCACTGCGCACCCTGCGGCCAGTCCCCGCCGCCCATCGCCTGCCAGGCCGCCTCCACGTTCGTGTGATCGGCGTCGATGCGGTGATGGGTCAGCGTGTACGAGCCCTCCAACCCCTCGACGGTGAGCGTGATCGATCGGTCCAGTTCGGCGGCCCCGGACGCCTGGGCGTTGTTGAGGGTGCCGTTCCAGACGAGCACCCCCACCCGGCCGTCGTCATGGCGGGCCGCCCACACCTCGACCCCGCCCACGTCGCCCCCGGCCTCGGCCGCCAGCTCCAGGCCGCCGAGCCGTTCGGCCAGGGCGAGGGCGTGGAAGCGGGGCTTGCGCAGGTTGCCGACGGTGAGCAGGCCGAAGCCGCCGTGGAAGAGCCTGGGCGGCCGGCCCACCTCCTCGAAGTGGTCCGAGGCCACCCAGTGCGACAGCGCCTCGATGCGGCCGGCCGCCGACTTCATGCCGTGCAGCACGAACGCCGCCCCGAACGCGCCGTCCCCGATCCCCTGGAAGTGGGTCGGGGTGGGCCCCCACTCGGTCCACCAGACGGGCACGTCGTGGCCGTGCCTGACCAGCGTGGGCCGCCAGTCGAGCGGCGCGTTCCCGTACGTGTGCGTGGAGACGAAGTCGAGCGGCGCGCCCGATCCGGCGATGTGCACGAGCAGTTCCTCGACCCAGCCGTTCGCGGCGGAGGAGGGGCCGCCGACGCGCAGGTCCGGGTGGACGTTCTTCACCGCGGCGGCGGTGACGTCGTAGAGCAGGAAGTACTCCTCGGGGGTGCCGGACCAGAAGACGGACAGGTTCGGCTCGTTCCAGACCTCGAAGGCCCAGTGGTCGATCAGCTCGCGGATGCCGTAGCGGGCGGCGAGGTGCTCGACGAGGGCCCTGACCAGGTCGCCCCACGCCTCGAAGTCCTTCGGGGGCGAGATGACGGCCGCGTAGTCGAAGACCGTCCTGGACGGGTCGGCGGCCAGGTCGCGGGGCATGTAGCCGAGCTCCACGATCGGCCGCAGCCCGAGCGAGACGACCTTGTCGTAGACGGCGTCCACGCCGGAGAAGTCGTACGGCTCGCCCTCCTTGTAGACGCCGAGGTCGTCGCCGAGGATGGCGTGCGCCCTGACCGTGCGCACGCCGAGCTGCTCGCGCACGAGGCGCAGCGCGTCGGCCAGTTCCGCGCCGATGGGCCGGCCGCCGCTCTCGTCGGTGCTGAGCAGGTGGGACAGGTGCTCAGAGCCCACCATGTACGCCCACGGCCGGGGCAGCTCACGCGTCACCCGCCGCGCGTCCACCTGCACAGTGACGGCGGCGGCGCCGGAGACCGGCAGTGGGGCGGCCTCGACGGGCGGGGAGAACGGCCCGGTCGCGTCCGCGCCGATGACGGCGGCCACCGTGTAGGCGGCCGCCCCGTGGCCGGTGTCCACGAACCGGCAGGACGGCACCGCGGGCACGTCCACCTCGGGCGGCACGGCGCGCACCCCGTCCCTGTGCACGAGGTAGCCGATCGCCTCGGGCACGGGATCCCAGGTGAGCGTCACGTGCCCGGCCCCCGGGACCGCGCGCAGGCCGGTGGGGGCCTCCAGCGCGGGCACGGGGACGGTCGTCTCGCCGGACGCCTGTCCGACGCGTTCCTGCCAGTCGCGGTGCGCGGCCGTACTCATCGGCGGGTGCCTCGATTCATCGCACGTCCCAATTCTCGATCGCCATCACCGGCCGGAGCCGGTGCTCCACGCCGGAGCCGGCGAAGTAGCGGTGCAGGTTGCCGTTCGCGAGCACGTTGCCCAGGGCGCCCATGACCATGCCCTGGTCGAGTGCCAGATACCACTTGGACACGGCCCCCGAGCGGACCGCGACCGCGTCGTAGAAGCCGCCGGGGCCGTAGGCGTCGAAGCCGGCCCGCAACTTGGCCAGGTTGGCCAGGGCGGCGTTCCTGGCGTACGGGAGGGCCAGGAAGCTGGCGTGCGGCGTCACCACGCCGTTCCCGTAGCTCGCCGGCTGCGGCTGGGCGGGGCGGCAGCCCTCGTAGCCGTAGTCGACGCGGGTCTCCTCCTCGTCGGAGGTGTAGCCGGGCTCGTCCATGCCGAGCGGGTCGACGCCGTAGACGCGGTAGGTGCCGTGGGGGTCGTTGGACGGGGAGAAGCCCCAGTAGCCGTAGCGGGCCTCCTTCAGGCCGTGCTCGATCTGGGCGCGGACGAAGACCGGGTGGTTGCGGCCCCAGCTCTTCGGCGCCCACTCGGCCTCGGGGACGACCAGGTCGGGCATGAGCGCCTCGAACATCGATCCGCCCCAGTTGGGGACGAACCGCATGCCGCGGTAGCCGTAGGTGCCCTCCCAGACGTTCACGCCGAGGTAGGTCTTCCACGACCCGACCGGCTTCTGTTCCTGCCAGCCGAAGTCGCAGCCGTTGTCGGGGAAGGTGCGGTACGGGCCGAAGTAGCTCTCGCGAGGCAGCTGGCCGAGCGCGATGCCCACGTACTGGCCGATCCGGGTCTCCGCGGGGGCGCCGTAGTGGTGGCAGGTGGAGTAGACGGTGGTGCCGGTGCCGGCGTAGTCGCTCTCCACGTTGCACTCGACCGGCGGGTCGGGCCAGAAGCCGCCGCGCAGCAGGCCGGTGCCGGCGTCGGGGCGGGCGGCCGGGTCGTAGTAGGCGCGGAAGTTCATGCTGTTGACCAGCCGGTCGGCGCGGGCGGCGTGCCGGGGGACGGCGTTGCGGACCATCATGAGCGCGCCGGCCAGCCAGCCGTTGTCGACGCTGGAGGCGAAGGGGCGCACGATGTCACCGGAGTCGGGCCAGGTGGTGATGACGGCGAGGGTGGCGGGGTCGTACCAGTTGTAGTACTGGCCGGTGGGGGTGTTGCGGTGCATCCGCTCCAGCGCGGTGAGGACCCGGCCGACCCGCGCGGTGGCGTCGGCGCCGTTGATGAGGCGCAGGTCGCGGGCGGTGAGCGTGCTCCACAGGTACGTGCCGATGTTGGTCGGCGAGGTGACCTTGGCGCGGGTTCTGAGGTCGCCGGTCACCTTGTCGGCGGGCAGGCCGGTGGCCGGCACCACCATGGCGTCCATCGAGCGCCAGGTGTCCTTCGCGTAGCGGAGCAGGACGGCGTCGGTGCCGCTGTGGACCGGCGAGGCGGCGGCGTTCGCGGCGCCGGCCGGCACGGATAAGGACAGCACGAGCAGTGCGGACAGGACCGTCTTGCGCATGGGTGGCTCCCCTACTTGAGGCCGGTGGTGGCGATGCCCTGGATGAAGAAGCGCTGCAGAAAGACGAACAGGATCAGGATCGGCGCGATCACCACGACCGATCCGGCGACCAGGAGGTTGTAGTGGGTGGCCTCGTGGCCGTTGAGGATGTTGAGCGCGACCGGCAGGGTGTACATGTCCTCGCTCTGCGCGACGACGGCCGGCCACAGGAAGTTGTTCCACGCGCCGAGGAACGTGATCAGGCCGAGCGTGGCCAGCGGCGGCCCGCACAGCGGCAGGATGATCCGGAAGAAGATGCGGAACTCCCTGGCGCCGTCGACCCGGGCCGCGTCGATCAGCTCGTCCGGCAGGTCGGAGATGAACTGCCGCATCATGAACACGCCGAGCGGCGTCACCACGGTGGGCAGGATGATCCCGATGAACGTGTTGACCAGGCCCAGCTTCGCGATCAGCACGAACTGCGGCATCATCAGCACGATCGCCGGGATCGCGAGCTGCACCAGCACCAGCGCGAAGGCCACGTTCCTGCCCCGGAAGCGGAGCTTGGCGAAGGCGTAGCCGACCATGGAGCAGAACAGCAGGTTGGTGGCGACCAGCACGAGCGCGATGAACGTGCTGTTGGCGAACGCGGTGCCGATGTCGACCCGGTCGAACAGCTCGGCGAAGTTGTCCAGCGTCCACGTCTGCGGCCAGAACGTCGGCGGGTCGCGCCTGATCTCCTGTTCCGGCTTGACCGAGCTGAGCGCCGTCCAGAGGAAGGGGCCGGCGACCAGGGCCAGGCCGACGCCGAGCCCCAGGTAGACGACCGCCCGCTGGCGGCGGGTGCTCCCGTTCCTCATCGGCGCCTCCCGAGCCTGAGTTGCAGCACGGCCAGCGCCACGATGACGGTGAACAGCACCGTCGAGGCGGCTCCGGCGTAGCCGTAGTTGCCGACCCCGAACTGGCCGAAGATGGCCAGCGAGGCCGACAGCGTGGAGTTGAGCGGCCCGCCCCTGGTCATGACCAGGGGCTCTTCCATGAACTGCATGAAGCCGACCGAGCTGTAGACGGTGCAGAACAGCAGCACGGGGCGGAGCGAGGGCACGGTGACCGAGCGGAAGCGGGCCCAGCGGCCCGCGCCGTCGACCTCGGCGGCCTCGTACAGCTCTCTGGGGATGCTCTGCAGCGCGGCCAGCAGCACGATCATGTTGAAGCCGAAGCTGCGCCAGGCCGTCATCACGATGATGGACGGCAGCGCGGTGCTCTCGTTCTGCAGCCAGTTGGGGCCCTGGACGCCCACCAGCTCCAGCAGCCGGTTGACCAGCCCCGCCTCGGGCTCCAGCAGGAACTTCCAGGCCACCGCGATGCCGATGATGCTGGTGATGTTGGGCAGGTAGTAGCCGAGGCGGAAGAACGCGGCGGGCAGGCGGGCGATGCCGGAGTTGAGCAGTACGGCGGCGGCCAGCCCGAGCCCGACGGCCAGCGGCAGCGTGGTGAGCACGAAGACGACGGTGTTGACGGCCGCCCTGCGCATGGCGGCGTCGTTCATGAGCCGCAGGTAGTTCTCGACGCCGACCGGGTCGACGGCCAGCGGGTCGCTCACGTCGGTGCTGCGCATGTCGGTGAAGCTCATGCCGATGCCGACCAGCAGCGGCCCCAGGTAGAAGACCGCGAAGAGGACCACGAACGGCGTGATGAAGAGCCAGCCGATGCCCGACTGGCGTAACGCGCCCCTGATCCTGATCGGCGGCGGGGCGGCCGGCGCCTGCTTCGTGCGGACGGCCACGGCTCAGAGGCCGGTGCCGATGGTGGTGGCCTGGGACTGGATCGACTTGGCCGTCTGCTCGGGCGTCTGGGTGCCGCGGGCCAGCTTCTCCAGCTCGCCTTCCAGCACCCGGGCCACCTGCTCCCAGGTCGGGAACGGCGGCGGTGTCCTGGCGTCCTTGAGCTGCTCGCCGAAGACCGCGAGCTGCTTGTCCGCCTTGAGCGCGGGCTCCTGCCAGGCGGCCTGGACGGCGGGCAGCGCCTTGACCGTCGTGTACCACTTCGCCTGCACCTGGGGCTCGCTCAGCCACTTGATGAACGACCAGGCGGCGTCGCGGTTCTTCGCCTGCTTGAACACCGCCATGTCGGAGCCGCCGACGAAGCTCGTCGCCGACACCGGGCCCTTGGGGTAGGGGGCGACGTCGAACTTGTCCGAGAACCCTGAGCCGCCGTCGTTGTTCAGCACGCCGATCATCCACGGGCCGGAGAAGAAGCCGCCGATCTCGCCCTTGATGAAGCTCTGCGGGAACGCACCTTCTGACGTGTTGTTCGGGGCCAGCTTCTGCTCGAACATCGAGGCGTACTGCTTGAGCGCGGTCACCGCCTCGGGCGTGTCGAAGGTGTAGGCGCCGTCCTTGACGATCTCGCCGCCCGCCTGCCAGATCAGCGGCAGCACCTCCTGCCAGGAGGCGCCCTGGGTGTAGCTCTGCTGGAAGCCGTTCTTCGCGCCGCCCTTCTCCTTGAGCGCCTTGGCGAACGCGGTGAACTCCGCCCAGGTCGCCGGGGGTTTCACACCCGCCTTTCCGGCCTGGTCGGTGCGGTAGTACAGGACGCGGGTCTCAACGTACCAGGGCACGCCGTACGCGGTGCCGTTGACGTCCACGGTCTGCCAGGCGCCGGGGAAGAAGGCGGCCTTGTCGACCAGGTTGGCGGGGGTGGGTTCGAGCGCGCCGGTCTTGGCCAGCTCGCCCGACCAGGTCGAGCCGATCATGCTGACGTCGGGCGTGGCGCCGCCGGCGATGGCCGCGGTGATCTTGTCGTGGGCCACGTCCCAGCCGATGGCCGTCACGTTGACCTTCACGCCGGGGTTGGCGCTCTCGTAGTCCTTGACGAAGGCGCCGAGCGCCTTGCCCTCCTCGCCCATCGCCCAGACCGTGACCTCCCCGGTGACCTTGCCGGTCGTGACGTCCTGCGCCTGCTCGGGCGCCTGCTGCGGGTCGCGGCCGCAACCGGCCGCCACGAGCGCGAGAGCCAGCGCGCCGACGGCGGCACGCCGGGTGGTGGTGTTCACGTTCGTACCTCCTGGGGGTGGTGACCACAGCTGGAGCGGATGACCAGCTCGGTGGTCAGGATGAGGTGCTTCGGGACGTCGCGGGTCCCGGTGATCAGTTCGTCGAGCGCGCGGGCGGCGCGGGCGCCGAGCTCACGCATCGGCTGCCGTACGGTGGTCAGCGCCGGGCGGGCGTGCCGGGCGGCCATGATGTCGTCCCAGCCGGTGACGGCGACGTCGCCGGGCACCTCCAGGCCGAGCTCCTCGGCGGCGAGCAGCGCCCCCAGCGCCACCTCGTCGTCGGAGCAGATGATGGCCCGCGGCCGGTTCCGGCCCTTGAGCAGGGTCCTGGCCGCCTCGAAGCCGCGGTCCACGGTGTACTGGCCGGTGTCCACGGCCTCGATCGCGCCGCCGAGCACGTGTTTCACGCCCTGCCAGCGCTCGTCCACGTCGTCCCGGCTGGTCAGCGGCGCGCCGAGGAAGGCGAACCGCTCGTAGCCGTGGCCGGTCAGGTGGGCCGCCAGCGCCCGCGCGGAGGCGATGTTCTCGCTGCGCAGCGTGTCGGCGCCGGGCAGCGGGTCACGCGAGATGAACACCAGCCGCACGCCCAGCCGGACCAGCTCGGCGGCCAGCGGCTCGGGCACGGCGTGGCCGAAGATCAGCATGCCGTCGACCCGTCCGGCGAGGTCCTTGACCAGGTCGCCGACCTTCGAGCGGCCCTTGGTGGACAGGATGACCACCGAGCGCCCCAGCTCGGAGGCGACCTCCTCGTAGCCGAGCAGGACCTCCGTGTAGTACGGGCCGGCCAGGTCGGGGAAGACGATGCCGTTGGCGGCGTGGCGGCCCTCGGCGAGGCTGACGCCCAAACGGCTGGGCGTGTAGTTGAGCTCCTCGACCGCCTTGAGCACCTTCTCCCGCGTCCTGGCGGCCACGGGGCCGGTGCCGCGCAGCGTCCTGGACACGGTCGCGATCGACACGCCCGCCCGCTTGGCGACTTCGTAGATGGTCACGTCCATGCGGCTTTCCTTTCATGTAAGCGCTTTCATGATCGCGGCTGTAAGCGCTTACACAAATGCAGTGTGCCAGCCGCGTCAACTTCCCGTACAGACCCCGGCGCGTAACGGTGAGGTCACGCCGCCCTGGGGTAGAGGGGGCCCATGCTCTACGGCAAGGAACACGTCCAGCGGTACCAGGAAACCGACGGCGCTGAGGGTCACGACTGGAACAACACCACGGTCCTGCTCCTGACCACCAAGGGGCGCAAGTCGGGCCGGCCCTACACCACGCCGCTCATCTACCAGAAGTACGGCGACGACCACCTGGTCGTGGCGTCCAAGGGCGGCGATCCCGACCATCCGCAGTGGTTCAAGAACCTGCAGGCGGAGCCGGAGCTGGAGGTGCAGGTGAAGGGCGAGAAGTTCAAGGCCCGCGCCCGCACCGCCACCCCGGAGGAACGGCCGGAGATGTGGCGCGTCATGGCCAGGACCTGGCCCGACTACGACGAGTACCAGAAGAAGACCGACCGGGAGATCCCGATCGTGGTGCTCGAACGCGTCCGCTGATCACCGCCCGACGACCACCGCCCGACGACCATCCCGCCCCGCCGGCCCGCGCCGGCGGGGCGGCCCTTTCCTGGCCGCCCACGCCCCGTTCCGGCGGGAGGCGGGCTCAGCCCGTCAGTGACGTGTAGAGCTTCAGCGTACGGTGGGCGATGCGCTCCCACGAGAAGTGTTCGATGGCACGCTCACGGCCCGCCACCCCCAGGGCGCGCGCCCGCGCCGGATCGCGCAGCAGGGCGTTGACCCGCTCGGCCAGGTCGGCGGCGAAGCGCTCGGGGTCGTGCGGGGTGCCGTCGGCGGCCTGGGAGATCGGCACCAGCAGCCCGGTCTCGCCGTCGGCCACCACCTCGGGGATGCCGCCGGTCGCCGTGGCCACCACCGCCGTCTCGCAGGCCATCGCCTCCAGGTTGACGATGCCCATCGGCTCGTAGACCGACGGGCAGACGAACACGGTGGCGTGCGTCAGGAGCTGGATCACCTCGGGCTTGGGCAGCATCTCCTGGATCCAGAGCACGCCGTCGCGGTCGAGGCCGCGCACCAGCTCGGTCACCTCGGCGGCGATCTCCGGGGTGTCGGGCGCGCCCGCGCAGAGCACGAGCTGCGCCTGCGGGTCGAAGGAGCGCGCCGCGTGCAGGAGGTGGACCAGGCCCTTCTGGCGGGTGATGCGGCCGACGAAGACGACATAGGGCCTGGCGGGGTCGACCCCGTGCTTGGCCAGGACGTCGGTCGCGCGGTCGGGGGCGTACTGGGCCGTGTCGATGCCGTTGTGGATCACGCTGACCCGCTCGGGCGGGATCTCCGGGTAGGCGGCGAGCACGTCGCGCCGCATGCCCTCCGACACCGCGATCACCGCGTCGGCGGCGGCCAGGGCGGTGCGCTCGGCCCAGGACGAGATCGTGTAGCCGCCGCCGAGCTGCTCGGCCTTCCACGGGCGCAGCGGCTCCAGGCTGTGCGTGGTGATCACGTGGGGCACGCCGTGCAGCATCTTCGCGACATGCCCGGCGAAGTTGGCGTACCACGTGTGGGAGTGGACGACGTCGGCGCCGGCGCAGGCGGCGGCCATCTCCAGGTCCACGCCGAGCACCTGGAGGGCGGCGTTGGCGCCCTCCAGCCCGGCCGGCACCCGGTAGGCCGAGACGCCCGCCTCGGCGCGCGCGGCCCCGAAGCAGCGCACGTGTACGTCGGCCAGCTTCCGCAGCTCCCTGGCCAGATATTCCATGTGCACCCCGGCCCCGCCGTACACCTCGGGCGGGTACTCCCGGCTGAGCAGATCAACGCGCATGAGAAGACCTTAAAGGGGGCGCGGGCAACGGGAACACATCGACAAGCCCAAGGTCGGGCACTTGGGTTCGTACATCCGTGACCAAATCAGGACACGCAGGAAGTTCACCGTGCGGGCTTTCGTCGATAGATCGGCCATTTGAGGGTAGCGTCCTGGACATGAGGTCCCGGAGGGTGCTTGCGGTCGTGCTGGCAGGTGGAGAGGGTAAGAGGCTGATGCCGCTGACGGCGGATCGGGCGAAACCGGCGGTGCCGTTCGGGGGGATGTATCGGCTCATCGATTTCGTGCTGTCCAATCTCGCGAACGGCGGATTCCTGAAGATCGTCGTACTGACGCAGTACAAGAACCACAGCCTTGACCGGCATGTCTCGCGGACCTGGCGGCTGTCGGCGATGCTGGGTAACTACGTCACCCCGGTGCCGGCGCAGCAGCGGCTCGGGCCGCGCTGGTTCTCCGGCTCGGCGGACGCGCTGTTTCAGAACCTGAACCTGATCTACGACGAGATGCCCGAGCACGTGATCGTGTTCGGCGCCGACCACATCTACCGGATGGATCCGCGGCAGATGGTCGAGCAGCACGAGGACTCCGGCGCGGACGTGACGGTGGCGGCGATCAGGCAGCCGCTGTCGCTGGCCGACCAGTTCGGCGTGATCGAGACCGACCCCGAGGGCCGCCGGATCGTCGCGTTCAGGGAGAAGCCGAAGGACGCGGTCGGGCTGGCCGACTCCCCCGACGAGGTGTACGCCTCGATGGGCAACTACGTGTTCAAGACGCAGTCGATGATCGACGCGCTGCGGGAGGACGCGCTCGACCCGACCAGCAAGCACGACCTGGGCGGAAACATCATCCCGATGCTGGTCAAGTCGGGCGGCGCCGACGTCTACGACTTCGCCAACAACATCGTCCCCGGCTCCAGCGAGCGCGACCGCGGCTACTGGCGCGACGTCGGCACCCTCGACGCCTACTACGAGGCCCACATGGACCTCATCTCGGCGCATCCGGTGTTCAACCTCTACAACGACAAGTGGCCGATCTTCACCGGGCACGATCCGCTGCCGCCGGCCAAGTTCGTGCACAACGACGGCGACCGGGTCGGGCGGGCGATCGACTCGCTGGTCTCCCCCGGCGTGATCGTCTCCGGCGGCACGGCGATCAGGTCGATCCTGTCGCCCAAGGTCGTGCTCCACTCGCACTCGCTGGTGGAGGACTCCGTGCTGATGGAGAACGTCAAGGTCGGGCGGGGCGCGATCGTGCGCAAGGCGATCATCGACAAGAACGTGGTGATCCCGGACGGCGCCCGGATCGGCTTCGACCTCGACTACGACCGCACCCGGTTCGCGCTGACCAGGGGCGGGGTCGTGGTCATCGGCAAGAACGAGATCGTCGACCGCTGAGCCGGAGGGCGGGCCGCGCGGGGCGCACCGGCGCCCCGCCCGCGGGGATGCGGGCGCGGTCGCCCGTGGTGACGCCGTGATGGTGGCCCGGAAGACGGTGCCGCCGTGATGATGGCGCGGTGACGGCGGCGCGGTGAGGGTGGCGCCGTGATGATGGCGCGGCGAGGGTGGCGTCGCGAGGGCAGCGCGGGCGGGGAGGTGCGCGGGCCCGCGAGCGTGGCGGGTGCCTGGGGGTCGTCGTGCTGGGGTGGGGCGAGGGAGAGACCATGAGGTCCCGGGTCACATGGCAGTGCCCCGGGACCGAACCGGAATGACCTTCACAACCGGCTCTGACCGGCCTTGGGTCCGGTGTTAGAAGCGGGCGTACCAGCCGGGCCAGCCGTAGCCCTGCCAGCCGCGCGGGGCCCAGACACCGCGCAGGTCCCAGCCGTGGTCGTGGCCGTGGCCACGGTGCCAGCCGCCGTTCCAGCGGCCGTCCCAGCCGCCGTCCCAGTGACCGCGGTCCCCGTCCCAGTGATCGTTGTGGCGCCAGTCGCCCTGGTTCCACTGGTCACGGTTCCAGGAGCCGTTGTCGTGCCAGTTGCCGCCGGCCTCTTCGTCGTAGCGGGCGTCCTCGTGCGTGACGTCCTCGTGCGTGTCCTCGTGCGCTTCCTCGTGCCGAACGTTCTCGTGCTGCGCCTCGTCGGTCTCCGCGTCCTCGTACGCGACGTCCTCGTACTGGACGACCTCGGGCTTGGCGGCGTCGTGCTCGACGGCCTCGTGCTTGACCTCTTCCTGCTTGCTGCTGCAGGCCGAGGCGTCGCGGCGGCCCGCGTAGACGCCCCATGCGTCGATGCGCAGCGAGTGATGCGCATCGGCCACGCTCAGGTCGCAGACGACCGGCTGGGCACTGGCCGGCGTGGCCATGCCGATGAGCGCGGCGGCGGTGACGAACGCGCCACCTGCCGCTATGAACTTACCTTTCATGATCTCCCCCTGTAGTTACCCTGTGGCAACGCTTCCTCACTCTACGTAGTCGATCCTGTTAGGTCGCGTAACGCCACGCGTGGACAACTCGTCACGTTGACCACCTGTCTGAGCCGATCCCGAGCAGGCCCGAGAAGCCGCAACACCGGGCAATTGGGTCTTGTGATGACCGCCCTTCGGGATCACCCTGAACGGCAGGAGGCACTGACATGTCGCACCCACTCGGAGTCAGCCGTCCCGATCTCGAAGTCACCGATCTGCCGACCCCCGAAGAGGTCTTCAAAGTCCCCCGGCTCGGCATCAAGGAACTGTTCAAGTACGCCGTCGGTCCGAGCCTGATCGCCCTGGGCATCTCGATCGGCAGCGGCGAGTGGCTGCTCGGCCCCCTCAGCGTGGGGCAGTACGGATTCGTCGGCGTCGGCTGGGTCATCGTGGTGTCGGCCCTGCTGCAGACGTTCTACAACGTCGAGTGCTCGCGCTACGTCCTCGCGACCGGCGAGACGCCGGTGGTCGGCTGGGGACGGGTGCCGCCGGGCTGGCCCCTGTGGGTGCCCCTGTCGGTGCTCATCGTGATCTTCGCCTTCATCGCGGGCGGGTGGGCCGCGTCGGCGGGACAGGGCGTGTACGCGCTGGTCCACGGCGTCGCCCCGGGAGCGGACGCCGTCGAGCCGCGGCTGTACGCCATCGGCCTGCTCGTGCTGGTGTTCCTCATCACCGCCGCCGCCCGCCGGATCAGCCGCGCGCTGGAGCTGGCCAACTGGATCATGGTCGGCACCATCCTGATCGCCCTGCTCGCGGTCGACCTGCTCGTGGTGCCGTTCAGCCAGTGGTGGGAGGGCATCCGCGGGTTCCTCACCCCGGCCGCCCCGCCCGCCGGGATCACCGCCACCCAGCTCGGCGGCCTGGCCGGCTTCACCGCCCTGGCCTCGGGCCTGAACTGGTACGTCATGGGCCACTACCGGGACAAGGGCTACGGCATGGGTTACCGGGTCGGCTACATCTCCGGCCTGCGCGGCGACCGCAAGCCGATCCTGGCCAGCGGCGTCACCTTCCCCGACGACGACCGCAACCGGGGCCTGTGGCGGCGCTGGTACCGGCTGCTCATGGTGGACATGTGGGGCGTGTTCTTCGTCGGCGCCATCCTCGGCATGCTGCTGCCCACCCTGCTCATGTCGCAGGCGGTCGCGATGTCGGGTGAGAAGCCGACCCGGGCGAACGTGCCCACGTTCGTGGCCACCGCGCTGGGCGACCAGTACGGGCAGGTGGTCTTCTACATCTCGCTCCTGGTGGGCGTGCTGATCCTGTTCTCCACCCAGCTCGGCATCTTCGAGGCGATGGTGCGGGTGACCACCGACGCGGCCAACGCGACGAGCCCGCGTCTGCGCCGGCTGATCGAGGGCGACCCGCGGCGCTTCTACTACCCGTTCATGCTCCTGCTGCTGGTGATCATCTCGATCGTCATCTTCCAGTCGCTGCCCGTGGGGCTCGTGGAGTGGTCGGCGAACATGTCGAACCTCGGCGCGCTGGTGTATCCGTTCCTGCTGATGTACCTCAACAGCAAGCTGCCGCGCCCGGCCCGCCCGCGGCCCTGGCACTACGTCATCCTCGTGCTCAACTTCCTGTTCTTCGGGTTCTTCTTCGTCAACTTCATCGCCGACTTCATCGGCGATCCGCTGGTGACGTTCTGACCGGGGACTGCTCACGTTCGCCGAAGTGATCCGCAGGGCTGTTCGGTCGCCGGCTTGACCGGCGTGCCGAACAGCCCTTCGGGGACCCCTTCTCGCGGGTCAGCCGCGGTGGAACAGCTCCAGCAGCTCCTCCGCGCGGCGGGTGCGCCCCACCCACACCTCCCGGCCGCGCCGCTCCCTGGTGATGAGCCGCGCGGCACGCAGCCGGTCACAGTGGTAGGTGATGCTGCTGGGCGCGACCTGCAGATCCACCGCCAGCATGCTCATCGTCATCGGCCGGCCGATCTTGCACAGCAGGTCCGCGCGTACCGGGCCCATCAGCGCCGACAGCTCGTCGCGCGGCGGGGCCGCGGGCCGGCGCCACATGCTCTCCGCGCCGGGCACCGGGTACGCGATCCACACGGCCTCCTCGTGGTCCAGGCTGACGATGACGGCGTCCTTGCCTGCCAGCATCGGCACCAGGACGATCTTCCTGTTGCCGAGGTCGAACCGGCTGGACTCGACGTCGGAGATGAGCAGGCCGCGCTCGCCGTACGCGATGCGATGGTTCAGCGAGCCCAGCAGCGGCTCGACACCGCCACGGACGGCGGCCAGGCCGACCCGGCCGACCTCCCTGTCGAGGAGGGGGCGGGCGCGCTGCCAGAGGGGTTCGACGGTGTTCCAGACCTCGGACAGGGCGCTGGCGTAGCCGTGCAGCCAGGCCCCGGGGTGTTCGGCGGCGGAGCGCCAGTGCGCGGGCAGCGGCCCGTCGCTGAACGCCTGCTCCAGGTCGGTGATCAGGCGGTCGGGCGGCAGCTCGCGCAGGGCGGCGGCCTGCACGGGGACGTCTCCGCCCGCGGGGGTGCTGGGGACGATGCAGTCGGGGACGACGGAGTATCCGGGGGCGGCGAGCGGTCGTACCGCCTGGTGTCCTGGCCGGCCGACGCGGGACCTGAGCGCCTGGCGCCAGAGGTCCGGCAGGCCGCGGTGGCGGCCCGCGAGGGCGTCGCTGATCATGGCCACGGCCGTGAGGTGCGGAGAGATCGAGACGGACAGCTGAGGAGTGGCGGTCATGCGCAGCTCACTCCACACGGTCATGCTGGTTACGTCGGCTCCTCGGGGGTTGACTGGATCGGGCAGTGAGTCAACTTATTGCGGCCACTTTCTCCGGACTTACAACCCGATTGCAGACAGCGCGGCACCGAGCGCCGCCCGCTGCAAGGACACTTCTGACGCTATAAGACCGAGGGCCACACCTTCCCCCGAAATATCGACCTATATGGTCATGTACGTGCTGTGCGTTATAACGAGGCGGAACCGGCTGCCCGATGTCTGAGCCGTCGCGGCGGGCGCTCGGCGTGCTGCTGGCCCACGCGGTGACCACGCAGGTGGTCACGTTCGTGCTGCGGCCGACGATGGCGTACCGGGCGATCGAGCTGGACGTTCCGTCGGCGTGGCTGGGCGTGCTCGGCGCCAGCTTCGCCATCGCCCCGCTGCTGCTGGCCCTGCCCGCCGGGCACGCGGCCGACCGGTACGGCGAGCGGCGCATGGCGGTGACGGGGGCGCTGACCCTGGTCGCGGCGGGGATCGCGTTCCTGACGCTCGGGCACACCGTCGCCGGCCTGGTCGCGGCCGGGATCCTGCTCGGGACCGGTCACCTCGGCTGCGTCATCGCCCAGCAGGCGCTGGTGGCCAACACCACCCGCAGCGGCGGCCACGACGCCGCGTTCGGCCGCTACACGTTCGCCGCCTCGCTGGGCCAGGCGGCCGGGCCGGTGCTGATCTCGGTGTTCGGCGGCGAGCAGGCCATCCCCGACACCGGCGCCATCTTCCTGTGGTCCTGCGGCCTGGCCGTGCTGCTCGTCGTGCTGTCGGCGCTGCTGGCCCGCAGCCCGCGCCCGGAGGCCGGGGACCGGGACGACGGCGGCGGCGTGCGCTCCCTGCTGCGCCGCCCAGGGCTCGCGTACGCCCTGATCACCAGCTGCGTCGTGCTGGCCGCCGTGGACATCACACTCGTCTACCTGCCGGCCCTGGGCACCGAGCAGGGGCTCACCGCCGGCACGATCGGCCTGCTGCTGACCGTCCGCGGCCTGGCCTCCATGGCCTCCCGGTTCTTCCTCGGCCGCCTGTCCCAGGCGGCCGGGCGGCGCAGGCTCCTCGTCACCAGCACGGTCGCGGCGGCGGTGGCCATGCTGCTCACTCCCCTGCCGATGCCGCTGTGGCTGCTGCTGGGCGTCCTGCTCGTGCTGGGCTTCGGGCTCGGCGTGGGGCAGCCGCTGACCATGTCGTGGCTGGCCGAGTCGGCGCCGCCCGGCCTGCGCGGGCGGGCGATGTCGCTGCGGCTGGTCGGCAACCGCACCGGGCAGATCCTGCTGCCGGGGGCGGCGGGGCTGGTCGCGGCCGGGCTGGGGGCCGGAGGCGTCCTCATGGTCACGGCGCTCGGCCTCGGCTGGGCCGGCGTGGCCGCGCGACGACTCCCCGCGGACGGCGGGAAACATGGCGGGAAACACGGCGGGAAACTCTGAGGACCGGTCGTACGTTGACGCGGTGACGGGAGATCGCCGGCCTTCTTCGGAGGCGCAGCATGGAAATCACCGGAATCATCTCCGGCCTCATCGTCGGCATCGTGATCGGCGTCCTGGGACGGCTCGTCGTTCCCGGCCGGCAGCGCATCCCGATCTGGCTCACCATCGTGATCGGCGTGGTCGCCGCCCTGATCGGCACCGCGATCGCCGCCGGGCTGGGCGTGGCCGACACGGGAGGCGTCGACTGGATCGAGCTGGTCATCCAGATAGCGCTCGCCGCGCTGGGGGTCTCGCTGACGGCGGGCATGTACGTCAAGCGCCGCGAGTGACCCCGGCCACGGGCGGCGCCCACCGGGCTGGGTGGGGCCGCCGCCCGTGATCGGTGCCGCGCGGTCAAGGGCGCGTGGCGGGCCGGTCAGGTGACGCGGACGTCGCCGGGCACCCCTCCGTCACCAGTCGCCGCCCTCTTCGTCCCCCTCGAAGAACTCCTCCACTACCTCCTCGACGACCTCACCGGCGACGAGCCCGCCGACCACTCCGGCCGCGCCGGCGGCGGCCACCATGCCGAGGCCGGGACCGCCGTGGTGGCCGTGGTGCCCGTGGCCGTGGTGCCCGTGGCCGTGGTGCCCGTGGTCGTGGTGCCCGTGGTCGTGGTGCCCGTGGTCGTGGTGCCCGTGGTCGTGGTGCCCGTGGTCGTGGTCGTGGTGACCGTGGTGGCCGTACGAGGAGCCGGGGTGGCCGTACTGGGAGAGGCCGTCGAGCCAGCGGCCGAGCTCGCCGGCCCAGTCCGTGCGCAGGGCGTCCTCGTGGCTGACGTGGAAGCGGCCGACGGCGTCGCTCGACGAGTAGCGCCCGCTGCGCTTGTCGGCCTCCAGGACGACGTCAAGACCGGCCGGGTTCGCCACGAAGGTCACCTCGACCTCGCCGACGACGCCCGCGTACTGCCCTGACGGGTAGAACTCGATCTCCTGGTAGAACGGCAGCTCCTGGTGCACCCCGTACAGCCGCCCCGCCTCCAGGTCGGCCGACTTGAAGGCGAAGCCGAGCCCGAGGAACGCCTCCAGGATGCGCAGCTGCGACGGCAGCGGCTCGACCGCCACCATGTCGAGGTCGCCCTTGTCGACGGCCTTGGCGATGGCCAGCTCGGTGCGCACGCCGACCGCCATGCCGGTGAGCGGCTGCCCGCCGATCTCGCTGATCGGCGCCTCCCACGGGACCGGCAGGCTGAAGCCGATCACGCGGTCCTCGCCCTTGCGCAGCGTGAAGGGGCCGGACACCTGGGCGCGGGAGAACTCGCCGAGCCCGGCCGCCTCGCCGTCGCCGTGCTCGATCTCGACCCTGGCCACCAGGCCGAGGGTGACGTGCTCGATCTCGGCGTCGAAGTCACCGCCCTTGAGCCGGACCTCGCCCTCCAGCGTGCCGCCCGGCTGGGTCCGCGGCGTGGACAGCACGGTGTCCACCGAGGGTGCGCCGACACCGAACGCGCCCAGCATCCTTTTGAAGACCAAGGCTCTGTACTCCCTGTCGAAGATCGTTGTCTGCCGCCGCGTCAACGATCGGCATCGGGCCGGAGTTCCGGCCCTCCCCGACAGGTCAGCGGCCGCTCCACTTGATCTCGTACGCCTTGAGCGCGAACTCCTTGCCGTCCACGGTCGTGCTGACCGCCTTGCCGGTCGTGTTGACCAGCAGCAGCTGCTCCGGCTGGGCCAGCACCCTGACCGCGGGGTCGGAGGAGTCCACGGACTCGATCCGCGCCCCGGCCGGGAACCACTTGGCGAAGCCGGTCATGAGCCGCCCGGTCGGCGTCAGCGCGCCGCCGCGCGGCTCCCACATGCAGCCCTGGCACGGGCCCTGCTTGGCCTGCGGGTTCCAGTAGAGCGCGGTGGCGGCGCCGCTGCGGGCGAACTCCATCATGGACGCCGCCTGCACGGCCAGCCGCTTGGGCTCGTCCCACTTGGTGCCGTCCTCGGGCACGAAGTACCACTCCGACCACCAGACCGGCAGGTCGTCGGTCTTCTCGCGCAGCCACTTGGTGACCGCGCTGAACTTGCTCAGCGCCCCGAACTCGTCGGGCAGCAGCTCGTGCGCGTCGGTGACCGAGGCGCCGTCGACCACGATGAAGTCGGCGCCCTTCTTGTGCTCGTACCAGTAGTCGAAGGCGTCGAGGACGTTCTGGTTGACCACGCCCCAGTCGCCGCGCAGCTCCGAGTCGCCGCCGTTGTTGCTGTCGAAGCCGATGTACGGGCCGCCGACCTGCGCGTCGGGACGGGCGGCCTTCACCGCGTCGTAGACCTTGTTGTACATCTGGGTGTAGCCCTTGTAGTCCGCGGGCTTGGCGTGGTCCTTCCAGAAGCCCTTGAACTCGTTCCACACCATGAAGTACTTGACGTCCTTGTACCGGGTGGCGACCGCGGCCGAGAGCTTGGCGAAGTCGTCGAAGTGCTCGGGGTAGGGGGCGTCCTCCAGGTGCTCGCCCCAGGCCGACTCCTCCGTGGGACCTTCAGGGCCGCCCTTCATCCAGTCGGGCGCGCAGCAGAGCGTGATGACCGGGGTGGCCCGCGACTGCCGCATGACACCGATCCGGCTGTCGAGGTCCTCCCAGTAGTACTGACCGGGATACGGCTCGGGGTTGAGCGCGCCGAAGCCCATGATGTGCTGGTTCTGCAGCATCGGCGTATCGGCGAGGGCGCCCGCGACGGCCTGCTCGAACTCACGCGTGACGTTGTTGGCGCTGGTGCCCGTGTGGGTGAAGCCCCAGCGGGGCCAGCCCTCCTCCACCGACGGCGCCTTGGCCGCCGGGCTCGCGCTCTCCGTCTCGGGCGCGTCGGCGCTCTCCGTCGCCGGCGGCGGGGCCCCCTGCTCCGCCTGACCTGTCGCGCCGCAGCTCGCCATGACGACGGCCAGGGCGCTCGCCCCGGCCGCACAGGCGGTGGCCCTGCCAAACCGCCGCCACCACGATCCCCCGGTTGTCCGTGCCACCCGATTCTCACCTGATCCCAACGCTGAACATGCCGCTCGTAGCGTTCCATGGCGGGACCGACAGGGGCACATCGGGGGGAAAGACTCACAGCTAATCGTTATGTACGGGCGGTTGCGGATCAGCGGAACAAGGCGTCCGGGACGGCGTCGGCGAGCGCCTGGTAACCGGCGGGGTTCAGGTGCAGGTGGTCGCCCCCGTCGTACGCCGCGGCGAGCCGTTCGTGACGGGCCGGGTCGCGGACCGCGCGGTCGAAGTCGATCACCGCGTCGAAGCGCCCCGACGTGCGGATCCACGCGTTGACCGTCTGACGGGCCGCCTCCCGGTGGCCGAGCGGGTCGTCGTAGGGGTCGTGGCCGCCGAAGGGCGTGAGCGTGGCCCCGTAGACCAGCAGGCCGCACGCGTGGGTGCGCAGGACGATCTGGTCGAAGGCGGCGATCAGGTCTGCGGCCGTCCCGGCCTGGGCGGCGGCGGTGGGTTCCGCGGTGCCGAGGTCGTTGACGCCCTCGAAGACCACCAGGCGGCGGGCCCCGCTCTGGGCCAGCACGTCCCGGTCCAGGCGGGCCAGGGCGCTGGGGCCGAGGCCGTCGTCGAGCACGCGGTTGCCGCCCGCCGCCTGGTTCGCCACGGCCACGTCCGGCCCGAGGCGGGCGGAGAGCCGGTCGGGCCAGCGGTCGTCGCCGTTGGTGGTGGAGCCTCTGCCGTCGGTCAGCGAGTCGCCGAGCAGGACGACCGTGGCCGTGCCTGGGCCGGCCCACGCCTCGACGCCGCTGATCAGGTACCAGTGGTCGACGGCGGTGGCGGCGGGCAGGAAGGCGGCGTCCACGTGGTCGCCGGTGGCCAGGTGGGAGGTGGTGCGCGACCCGGGGTGGGAGGTCAGGGCCGAGGAGCGCTGACCCTCTGACAGGTGGACGGTGACGGTGAGGACGGATCCCGGCGCCAGGTCGGCCGCCACCGGGTCGGAGACGACGTGCGCGCCCATCGGGACGACGGCGGACGCGCGGCCGGAGAAGGTGACCGGGCGGGAGGAGCCCGGCCGGATGCCGTTCACGCCCGACGCCCCGTCCAGGGGCAGCGCCACCGCCACGCGGGTGAGGGGCAGGGGCGCACCGCCGAAGGCGTTGGACAGGCGCAGCCGGAAGCGCGGGCCGCCCGCCGACACCCGTACGGTCTGGCGCAGGGTCGTGTCCGCCAGGACCAGGTCCTCCTTGGCGTACGGCGGGGGCGGCATGTTGCCGGGCTCGGTGAGCTGCGGCATCGCCGTCCAGGTCGTCACCCAGTGCCCGTTCGAGGTCATGTGCGGCGGCTCCTCCATCGGTTTCCGGCACGATACCGAACGGGTGCCGTTCGCTTTTTACCCGTGCTTGTCGATCAAGTCACAGGTTCGGCGGCGCACCCCGCCTAGGGTCGCGTCCATGGACTCTCCTCCAGAAGGCGGTGAGCGGCAGCTGATCCTGCGGGTGGCCACCAGGCTCTACTCCGCGCTCGGCTATGACAACACCTCCGTCGAGCAGATCGCCGACGCCGCCGGAGTGGACCCGGCGGACGTCAACGCGTGCTTCGCCGGCAAGCAGCAGCTCTATCTGGAGGTCATGGAGCAGGTCCGCGAACTGGTCACGACCACCCTCCAGGCGCGGACGGACGAACTGGCGGCCGCGCCGCCCGAGGGCCGGGGACAGGCGTTGCACCGGTTCATCGACGCCTACATCGACATGTGCGTGGCCCATCCCGAGGTTCCGGCGCTGTGGATGCACCGCTGGCTGTCGGACGCCAGCGACATCTCCGAGGTGGAGACGAGGGACGCCCAGCCGCTGACGCGGTTCATCGTGAACAGCGTGACCCGGCTGGCCGAGCCGGTGCGGGCGGATCCGCTGCACCTCACGTACACGATGATCTGGTGTGTGCACGGCTTCGTGCTCAGCGGGGTGCTCGACGGCCGCGGGATCAGGATCGGCATCGACGATTCCGCCCAGCTGGGACGCTTCCGCGCGCACATGCACCAGCTCTTCGGCCGGGCGCTCGGCCTGCCCCCGCTCTCCGGCGAGGTCTCCGGGGCCACATGATCGGCCGTATATGCCTTATGCGTGTATTCTGCCCGTATGGGGGGTTTGAGGGGACCGTCCGGCGCCTGCCGCGTGAGCGGGGACTGGTGAGACGGTGCCGGCGAGCGAGGTTGCGGCCCACGGCGCGGCGAACGACTCGTCCCGCCTCGACGAGCTGCTGATCGGCTCCGTCACCGGCACCGGCGCCCACGTCGGCGCCGTCTACGTCCTCGACAGGAGCGGCAAGCTGCTGCGCATGGTCACCGAGGTCGGCCTGCCCAGCCCGATCGCGCGGTCGTTCGCCCGGATCAGGATGACCGAGGCGATGCCGATCTCCGTCGCGGTCCGCGAGCAGCGCTTCATCTGGATCACCGGCCGCGAGCACCTGGCCCGCGAGTTCCCCGGTGTGGCGCTGTCGCTTCCGTACCAGTTCGCGGCGGCCCTGGCCCCGGTCTGCGCCGGTGACACCGTCGTCGGCGGGTTCTTCCTGCTCTGGCCGGCCGGCCGGGTCACCGAGCTCGATCCCGGCCAGATCGCCGTCATCAGCGACACCTGCGCCCGGCTCGGCGAGCTGATCAAGCGGGCGGCGGAACGCGGCCGGCCCATCACCGCCGGGTCCCAGCCGCGGGTCCTCGGGCCGCGCCCCGCCCTGGAGGCGGATCCGAGGGCCGACCTGGTGGCGCTGGAGCTGGTCAACCGGCTGCCCGAGGGGTTCTGCGGGCTGGACGTGGACGGCTGCGTGACCCTGATCAGCGCGCAGGCCTCCGACCTGCTCGACCTGCGCCCGTCCGACGTGGTCGGCAAACGGCTGTGGGAGGTGCTGCCGTGGCTGGGCGATCCCGCGTACGAGGACCGCTACCGCGCCGCGGTCGTGGGCCGCCGGACCACCCGCTTCGTCGCCCGCGACCCGGAAGGTCGGCGGCTGACGTTCGAGCTGTGTCCCGGGCTGTCCGGCCTCACCGTACGCATCACTCCGGCCCCGGTGCCGGGCGGCTCCGAGCTCGAACCCGCGGAGGGCGTGCCCCCGCCCCGGATGATCGCCGTGCACGACATCCTGCGGCTGGCCACCTCCCTCGCCCGGGCGATGACCGCCCAGGAGGTGATCGACCAGGTCGCCGACCACATCATGCCCGTCTACGACATCCAGGCCCTGGCCATCCTCACCGGCAAGGGCGGACGGCTGCGGGTGGTCGCCTCGCGCGGTTACAGCCGGCGCGCGGTCGAGGAGTTCGACGAGCGCCGCGCGATCCCGCCGGCCCAGGGGGACGCGCAGACGCCGGCGTTCTTCCGCAGCTGGGAGGAGCTGCGCGAGACCTACCCCGACGCCGTCCGCTCCGACGACATGAGCGCGTGGGCGTTCCTGCCGCTGATCACGTCGAGCCGGCCCATCGGCACGTGCGTCCTGGCCTACGACCGGCCGCACGAGTTCAGCATCGACGAGCGGGCCTCGCTCACCGCCCTCGCCGGGCTGATCGCCCAGGCGTTCGAACGGGCCCGCCTCTACGACGTCAAGCACCAGCTCGCGCAGTGCCTGCAGTCGAGCCTGCTGCCGCGCACGCTGCCCCGCCTGCCCGGCCTGGACGTGGCGGCCAGGTACGTGCCCGCCACCCCCGGCATGGACATCGGCGGCGACTTCTACGACCTGATCCGCCTCAGCGACACCAAGGTCGCCGCCGTCATCGGCGACGTGCAGGGCCACGACGTGACCGCGGCGGCCCTCATGGGACAGGTGCGCACCGCCGTCCGCGCCCACGCGACCGCCGGCGCCAGCCCCGGCGAGGTGCTCGCGCACACCAACAGGCTGCTCACCGAGCTGGCCCCCGACCGCTTCACCAGCTGCCTGTACGTCGCCTTCGACCTGGACCGGCACACGGCGTGCCTGGCCAGCGCGGGCCACCCGCCACCCGTGCTGGGCCGTCCCGGCGTCCCCGGGCAGGTCGTCGAGACCTCGCCCGGGCTGCTGCTCGGCATCGACCCGGACGCCGAGTACGTCACCGCGGACGTGCCGCTGCCGCCGGACTCCGTCATGATCCTCTACACCGACGGGCTCATCGAGGAGCCCGGCCTCGACCTGGGCGACTGCATCGCCGCCCTGGCCGCCGGCTTCACGCCGTCGCCGCGCCGCCCGCTGCACGCGCTGGCCGACTCGCTCATCGCGCAGGCCGGGGTAGAGCGGCGCACGGACGACATCGCGCTGCTGCTCGTCCGGGACGACCTCGCGCGGGGGTGACCACCGTACGGGCGGGACGACCTCGCGCGGAGGTGACTACCGCACGGGCGAGAGACGGAGCACCGCCTTGCTGCCCGACAGCGACAGGATGCGCACGCCGATGCCGTTGACCGAGCCGGTGGAGCCGCGGCCGAGCACCGCCTGCGACGACACGTACGCCCCCGTGCCGCGCACCTTGACCGTGCTGGAGTTGAACGCGATGGCCAGCCTGGTGATGCCGAAGCGGGAGCTGACCCGGAACGAGACGCTCTTGGTGAGGGTGAGCTTGCACTTGCCGTCGTAGCAGGCCCGGAGGTTCGGCTTGGCGGTCGCGGTGGTGGCGGTCGCGTGGGCGGCGACCGGGGTGAGGGCGAGGGACGCGGCCACGGCGAGCGCGGTGGTGATCTTGGCGAGCATGATCCTCCTTGCTATCCGGAAATGTCATGAGGTTTTACGGAAATCGAACCCTGGTCAATGGTGCGGCGATCCCTCCGGGACCGGTCCCGGCGAAACCCAGCGTGATCGATCTCTCACTCGTTAGCCTCTTTTCGTGCGCTTGATGCAGGGGCGGTCCAGAGCGGGGAAGCTCGCGGCACGGCGGGGCACGGCCGTGGACGGACGTTACCGGCTGACCCGGCCCCTCGCCCGCGGACTCAGCGGCGAGGTCTGGCTCGCCCGGGATCTGGAGCTGGGCCGCGACGTCGCGCTCAAACGGGTGGCGGTGGAGGGGGCGGCCGGCCTCGACCGGCTGTGGGCCGAGGCGCGGGCGCTGGCCAGGTTCAGCCATCCGCACGTGGTCACCCTCCATCACGCCGTGCGCGCGGGCGGGCGGCGCGGGCTCGCGCTGTGGCTGGTGATGGAGCACGTGCCCGGCGGCAGCCTGGAGGGGCGGGGGCCGCTGCCTCCTGGGGTGGCGGCGCGGATCGGGGCCCAGATCGCGGGCGCGCTGGCGGCCCTGCACGCGGAGGGCATCGTCCACTGCGACATCAAACCGGGCAACGTGGTCGTCACCGGTGACGGCACGGCCAAGGTGGCCGACTTCGGGGCCGCGTACCGGGTGGGGGGCGCGGAGACGATCACCCCGAACAGCGCCGTCGGCTACACGCCCGACTACGCCGCGCCCGAGGTGGTGCGAGGGCGGCCGGAGCCGAAGTCGGACGTCTTCTCACTTGGCGCCACGGTGTACGCCCTGGCCACCGGCCACCCACCCCGCCGCGGTGCCCTGCCGAGCGACACCACACCACCCGCCGACCCGCCCAACGGCGTGCCCGATGATCCGCCCAGCAGTCCCTCCGGCAACCCACCCGATGAGCAGACCGGCAGCCCCTCCAGCAACCCGCCTCATGATCCGCCCAGCAGTCCCTCGGGCAACCCGTCTGATCAGCCGTCCAGCAGGCCGCGCGACCCCGCCGGGGCACTCATCGCGGCGCGTCAGGCGGCCAGGGGCGCCGTCTTCATGGACGCCGACGCCGGGCCGCTGACCGGTGTCCTGGCCGAGATGCTCCGGCGCGACCCGGGCGACCGGCCCGACGCGGACGAGGCCCGACGGCGGCTGGAGGAACTGGCCGACCCGGCCGCTCCGCTCCCGGCCCTCGACGCCGAACCGGCGCCGTCCCGGTCACCGGCCATCGGCTTCGCCCGAATCCCTCACCCGCACGCGACCGGCCGCGAACGAACCGGCCACGAGCGGATCGGCCGCGACCGGCACCGGCGAAGCGCGGCCGTGCTCGCGATGGTGATCGCCGGGATCACCGTAGCGGCATGGGCCTGGTGGTCCTGGACCCCGGGCCCTCCCCCGAGCCCCGCGGCCCGTACACAGGACACGCGGCAACCCCTGCACAGCGCGGGCGGGAAGGTCATCGGCGACCCCCGCACCGCCGACCCGTGCGCCCTGCTCGACCCCGCCTCCCTCGGCCGCTTCGGCGAGACCGAACTCGACTCCGACTACGGCAACTTCGACCGCTGCGACGTCCTCATCGAGCCCGGCGGCGACAGCGTCGTGGACGTCCGGGTGGACTTCAATCTCGATCCCCCGCCCGAACAGGCGGCCGCGACCGCGAAGACCGGCATCGTCGCGGTCGTGCAGGAGCCGGGCGGCAGCGACTCGTGCGAACGCTCGCTGGCGCTCTCCGGAGTCACCGACACCACCATCACCGTCACGGCGAAACGGGACGACAAGGGCAAGGCGCCGCTGTGCGCCATCGCCGACGTCGCCACGACGGACGCCGTCGAGGCGCTCAACCGGGGCCCGATGCCCCGCCGCTCCCCCGCCCTGCCCCCGGAATCCCTGGCCGGCCTGGACGCCTGCACGCTGCTGCACGCGCGGGACCTCGAGATCATCCCCGGCGTCGACGCCGCCGACCCCGACCACGGCTTCGGCGGCTGGGACTGCGACTGGGTAAGCACCACCAGCAACCTCGGGCTCGACCTGCGCTTCGACCGGGGCCCGAGGCCGGACGCGGCCGGCGGCACGGCCACCCGCCTCAACGGCCGGCCCGCCTTCGTCAAACCGGAGGACGAGGGCGACGAGACCTGCCTGGTGCTGATCGTCCACCGCACCTACGCCGACCCGCACGGGCGCACCGCCGCCGAGACGGTACGCCTGCTGGCGCACGGCTCCCGTCCGGTGCCCCGGCTCTGCGCGATGGCCACCGACCTGGCCAGAGCCGTCTCGACCCGGCTGCCGCGCACGTGAGACACCCACGGGCTCAGGAGGTGAAGGGTCCGGGAGATGTTCAGGGAAAGGGCCCGGACCCGCGAGCTCGGGAGGCGAGGGGTCGGGGAGACGTTCAGGGAAGGGTCCCGGAGGCGTTCGGGCAGGCTTGAGGGAGCGACGAAGGAAGGCGGGCGAACATGAGCGCTCCTGACAGCCTGGCGCGCGGCGTCGCGCCGGCCCCGCCGGGCACCCTGCACGCGCGTACGGTGCACGGCGGTGTGGAGGTGCGGCCCAGGGCCGGTCTCACCGTCAGGTTCGGCCGGGGCGAGGAGCCCGACGTGGACGTCTGCGTCGGTGAGGACGACCTGTGGGTGAGCCGCAAGCACGGCGAGCTGACCTTCCGCGAGCGCCGGTGGTGGCTGCGCAACACCGGCCGGCAACTGCTCCGGCTGCCCAAGGGGCGGCTGATGCACGCCACGACCGAGGCCGTGCCGCTGGCCGAGGGGTACACGCCGGTGTTCGTGCGCGGGTCGAGTTACCGCGAGCATCTGGTCGAGCTGTACGTCTCCGGCCACGACGAGGAGCGCTCCCCGCGCCGCCGGGCCGAGACGCTGCCGCCGAAGCGGTGGTCGCTCGACGACGAAGAACGGCTGCTGCTGGTCGTGCTGGGCCAGCGTTACCTGCTGTACGAGGAGGGCCCGCGGCCCCTGTCGTACCGGCAGGCGGCCGAGCAGCTGGCCTACCTGCGGCCCGGCGCCGACTGGCGGGAGCGCAGGATCGAGAACCGGATCGAGGCCGTACGCAAGCGGCTGCACGCGGGCGGCTTTCCCTACCCGCTGACGCACGACAGGAGGGCCGGCGGGCCGTCGGACAACCTGCTGCACAACCTGCTGCGGGGGCTGGTGGACTCCACCACGCTGGTGCCGCCCGACCTGGACCTGCTGGAGGACGACGGCGGCTGAACGGCCGCTGGAGAACCACGGCCGCAGAACGGTGGCGGACGGACGATGGCCGGAGGGTGACCGGCGGACGATGGCCGGAAGGTGACCGCCATGGGTCAGCGGGGCGGCTCGCGCAGGACGAAACCGGCGCCGCCGGCGGAGTGGAGCATGCGCGGGTGGCCGTCCGACTCCAGCTTGCGCCGCAGCCCGCCGACGAACGCGTCCACCGGGCTGCCCGTGACCTCGAAGTCGTAGCCCCAGACGCGTTCGAGCAGCAGTTTGCGGGACATCGCCAGGCCGGCGTTGCGCGCCAGCACCTCCAGCAGGACGAACTCGCGCCGCGTCACCCGCACCTCGCGGCCCTCCAGCGTGACCCGGCGGGCGGCGGGGTCGAGGGTCAGCGGGCCGACCTCGACGGTGACGGCGGGCGCGGGGGCGATGTGGCGCAGCAGCGCGCGCAGGCGCAGAACCAGCTCGTACAGGTCGAACGGTTTGATCACGCAGTCGTCGGCGCCGGCGGCCAGCCCGGCTGCCCGCTCCTCGACCTCGTCCCGTTCGGCGAGGATCAGCACCGGCGCGTGCGTCCCGGCCTCGCGTAATCGGGTGCACACCTCGATGCCCGACATGCCGGGCATGGAAACGTCCAGCAGGATCGCGTCAGGAGGAGCGGCTCTGACGCTGTCCAGGGCGAGCGGCCCCGAGTCGACGGTGTCGACGGCGAAGCCCTCCATGCGCAGGCCACGCCAGAGCGCGCGCTGCAGGGTCTGGTCGTCGTCCACGGCGAGAATCCGGTAGGCGGTCATGCGCGTGCTCCTCGTGGTGCTCGCGGCCCCGGAGTCAGCGGGCGTCGCGCCGCAACGGGTGGTCGGCCGGGACCTGCACCAGAACGATACGGTGACCGTCGGGATCGGCGATCCACAACTCGATCAATCCCCAGGGCTCGGTACGGGCCTCGCGCAGCACGGTGACGCCGGCCCGCCGCAGGCGTTCCTCCTCGCGGGCGACGTCGCGTACCTGCATCCACAGCGACACGCCGGGCCCGGCGCCGTCCGGCGAGCTGCCCGACAGCTCCAGCAGCCCCTGGCCCAGGAAGAAGACCACGCCGGGGTGGTCCGGCGGGCCGAACTCGCGGTAGACGGCCAGGCCGAGCGTCTCGGCGTAGAACCGGCGGCTGCGGGCCGGGTCGCGGGGACGCAACAGCACACGACTGCTCAGCACCTCCATGCCGGACCCCTTCCCCGCTCGCCCCGGCCCTTCCCCCTCGCCTGGACCCCTTCCCCGCGTCCGGCCGGCCGTCACCTCGCCCGACCGGCCGGACGCCACCTCAGCGACTCATCCCGCCGCCGTCGTCACAGCGCCGTCGTCACAGCGCCGCCGTCACAGCACCGCCCCCGATCCCGTACGGACCTTGCGCTCGCGCGGGGCGGCCGGCTGCGGTGGCGGGCGGCGGTCGAAGCGGCCGAGCAGGATCGCCGCGGGCCCGGCCACGAAGGCCGAAGAGAGCGTGCCCGTCACGATCCCGGCCACCAGCGCCACGGCGAAGTCCCGCAGCGAGTCGCCGCCGAAGAACATGAGCGCGACCAGGATGAACAGCGCCCCGAGACCGGTGTTGACGGTGCGCGGCATGGTCTGCAGGATCGCGCCGTTCACGGCCGACGCGAACGGCTCACCGCGCCGGGCCGTCCACAGCTCCCTGACCCGGTCGAACACCACCACCTTGTCGTTGACCGAGTAGCCGACGACCGTCAGCATCGCGGCCAGGAACACGCCGTCGATCGGCTTGCCCAGCCAGGCGAACAGCCCGGCCACCACGATCACGTCCGCCACCAGCGCCAGCACGGCCGCCGCGCCGAACGTCCACCGGAAGCGCGCGGCCAGGTACACGAGTTGCATGGCCACCGCCACGCCGAGCGCGATCAGGGCGTTGCGCCGCAGTTCCTCGCCCAGGCTGGGGCCGATGAACTCCTCGCGGGTCTTGGTCACCTCGCCCGCCTGGGCCTCGAGGGCCTGTTCGATCCTGGCGGCCTCCTCGATGCCGAGGTTCGCGGCGCGTACGGAGACGCCGTCGTCGTTGACCTGCACCACCGCGGCGGGGAACCCGGCCCGCGACACCGCCTGCCCGGCGGCCTCGGCCGAGATCGGCCTGGACGTGGCGAACTCGACGAGCCGGCCGCCGGTGAACTCGACGCCGAAGTTCAGCCCGCGCGCGGCCAGCCCGGCGACGGCCACCGCCGCGACCGTGCCCGCGATCGCCAGCCACACCTTTCCCGCCCGCATGAGCTGCGGATTCCTGCGCGTCAGCCAGGTCCTGACGGCTCCGGGCGAGCCCAGTCCGGACAGGCGCGGCCCGATCCGGCCGATGACGGCGTGCGCGAGCACGCGGGTGATGAGCATGGCCGAGACGAGCGAGGCCAGCACACCGACCGCCAGCGTGACGCCGAAGCCCTTGACCGGTCCTGAGGCGAGCCAGAACAGCAGCCCGGCGGCGATCAGGGTGGTGACGTTGGAGTCGGCGATGGCGCTCCAGGCGTTCCTGAACCCCCGGTCGAGTGCGCTGCGCAGCCCGCGGCGCGGCGACTGCTGGTACTCCTCCCTGGCCCGCTCGAAGACCAGCACGTTGGCGTCGATGGCCATGCCGATGGCCAGCACGAACCCGGCCAGCCCCGGCAGGGTGAACGTCGCCCCCATCGCGACCAGCGCCGCGTACGAGAGGGCGCCGTAGCAGAGCAGCGCGATCACCGACAGCAGCCCGGCCAGGCGGTAGACGGCCACGATGAACACGGCGGTGAGGATCAGCCCCGCGACCGCCGCCTCGGCGCTGGCCTTGATGGCCGCCTCACCGAGCGTCGGGCCGACCGTCCGCTGCTCGACCAGGTCGAGCGGGACCGGCAGGGCGCCGCCCTTGATGAGCACGGCCAGGTCGCGCGCCTCCTCGTGGGTGAACGAGCCGGTGATGTCGGCGCGCCCGCCCGGGATGCCGGCGCCGCAGGGCACGGACGGATCCATCGGCGGCGAGGAGATGATCTCCTTGTCCAGCACGATGGCGACCCGGCGCTGCGGATCGCCCTGCGGATGGCAGGCCGCCTCGCCGGTCAGCTTCTGCCAGGCCGCGGCGTCGCGGAAGTCGAGGCTCACCCACCAGCCGGGGCCGCGCTGCGGGTCGCTGCTCTCGGCCGCGTCGCTCACCCCGTCGCCGGTGATGGCGGCGGGTCCCAGCTTGAGCGGCTGGCCGTTCTCGTCGCGCACCGCCGTGCCGTCGCCCTGCTCGGCGGCGCCGAGCACCGGGTGGAACGCCAGTTGCGCGGTACGGCCGATGACCTCGGCCGCCTGTCTCGGATCGAGCACTCCTGGCAGCTCGACGATGATCCGCTTCTCTCCTGAGCGGACCAGGGTGGGATCGACCACGCCGAGCGCGTCGGCGCGCTGGCGCAGCACGTTGATCGCGCGGTCGGTGGCGGCCGCGTCGGCCTCGACGGTGGGCGAGTCTTTCGTCTCGAAGACGAGCTGGGTGCCGCCGCGCAGGTCGAGGCCCAGACGTGGCGCGGCGTTGAAGGTGACGACCAAGGAGATCGCGATGACGGCACACGCCGCCACCGCACGCCAGAACGGCGCACGGAACATGAAAGCCTCCACAGGCTCGGACGTGCGAAAAGAAGGAGAATCCTCAGCGCACTGTGGAGGGAGGCGCCCGCGCGGCCGCCGCGAGCGGGCGGCGGACCACCGGGGCGCGATCGGCCGGGGAGGCGACGACGACGGCCCACGGGGCGTGGAACGCCGGGAGTCCGGCCGCGAGCGCGGCCGTGGTGCCGGTCGCGCTGCCGGGGCCCGCCCACGCTCTTACCGCCGGGGCCGGTGGCGGAAGCTGCCGTACCCCGGAGTGGTGCTGGTCGGGCCGCCACGCCTGGGCCTGCGCGACGGTGATCTGCTGAACGGCCTGCGCATGGGCGGCGGGCGGGAGGAACCAGGAGAGGAGGAGCAGGAATGCGGCCGACAGCCGAGTACGCATGGCTCCTCCCTCCTCCGACGATTCACCCTAGCCGCAGGCGTCCGAAAGCGGCGCATCCTCCCAAGAGAGACGAACAGCCGTCACCGCGACGCGTCGGGAGCGACCGTCACCCCGGCACGGCGGCGGCCCGGTGCCGGAGACCGGACGACCGTCACTCCGGCAGGTTCGGGGGTGTGGGCTGGGCACCGGAGGCCAGCCATCGGGCGCGCCGCTCGATCTCGCCGTCCCACCCGTCGGGCACCACCGTGAAGCGGCCGGCCCGGACCGCGGCCAGGGCATCGGCGGCGACGTCGGCCGGATCCTCGCCCTCCGGCGACATGCCGCTGCGGACGAGCGCGGGGCACAGCAGCGTCACCCCGATCGGCGTGCCGACCAGCGACAGCGCCGCCTGCTCGGCGAGCGCGACGACGGCGTGCTTGGAGGCCGCGTACGCGCCACCGGCGGGGAACGTCACCAGCCCCGCCAGCGAGGCCGTGATCAGGATGTGGCCGGGCCGTCCGCCGGCCAGCATCCTGGGCACGAACGCCCGCAGGCCGTTGCTCACACCACCGGCGTTGACCGCGAACACCCGCGCCCAGTCCTCGGCGCTCACCTCCCACGGGACGCCGAGGTCGCGGCCGACGATGCCCGCGTTCAGGCAGACGAGGTCGGGCTCGGGCACGGCGGCGGCGAGCGCCTCCATCGAGCCGGCGTCGGAGACGTCGGCGGCGACGGCGGTCCCGCCCAGCTCGCCGGCGGCCTCGGTGAGGGCCGCGGCGTCGAGGTCGGAGAGCACGACGCTCGCCCCCTCCGCGATCAGGTGGGCGGCCAGGGCGCGGCCGATCCCACCGGCGGCCCCGGTGACGACGGCATTCGTGATCTTCATGTCCTGCTTTCCGCGATGGCCTGATTGGTGATGGCGGTGTGCTGGTGCGGTGTGCTGGTGCGGTGTGCTGGTGCGGTGTGGCTTGAGATGGTGAGGTGGCCCGTGACAGGGTCGCCGCTGCTGGTGGCGGTGAGCATGGCGACGCTACCTACAACCCCACCATCCCGTCGCCCGGTTTTCGCCGGTCGCGTCAGGCCGTGAGGGCCGACAGGCGGTCGATCGCCGCCCGTTCCGCCTCGTAGATCGCGCTCACCCTGGCGCTCAGCGCGGCGAAGAGCGGACCGGGATCGCCGGCTTCGGCGAGGGAGTCGTTCGCGGCGGCGCGGGCCGCCCACAGCTCCTCGGCGGCCGGCGCCGCCACCGGCCCGCCCGCCGTTCCGTCCGCCATGACGCTCTCCTTGACGGCGGCCGTCAGCTCCCTGATCCGGGCGAACTCCGGCACCCGCGCGGGCAGCGCCTCCTCCGCCAGCTCGTGCCAGAGCCCCTGGATCTCCCTGAACCGCGCGGCCGATTCGGCCAGGCCGGGCCGGTCGAGCAGCGCGGCGGCCTCGTCCAGCGCGTCGGCGAACAGGTCGCGCAGGTTCCCGCCGTCCATGCCGACCGGCTGCGCGCCCTCCCAGATCGACAGCAGCGCGCCGGCCAGGCCGCGCCGGTCGGCGAAGACCTTGGGCCACGCCTTGGCGTTGCGGGTGTCCACCAGCAGCCGCGCCCACTTGCGCCAGGCCGGCAGGGAGAAGGAGTCGGACGTGGCGGACAGGTGGGCCACGCAGTCGCGCAGCCCGTCGAGGGCGGCGGCGGCCAGCGTGGCCTCGTCCGGCGGGCCGTCGGGACGGAGCACATGCAGGACGTTCCGGTACGAACTCACCCGAGCCCGCGCGGCGTCGAACCGCTCCCGGGGAACGTGGATCGGCGCCCGGCCCCGGTCGTCCAGGTAGACGCCGTCCTCGTCACGCCGGTAGGCCACCACCGGGTGACCGCCGTACCCGTCGAGCGCGGCGGGCAGGTGCCAGTAGCCCAGATGGTAGCGGTCGGGCAGCACGATGCAGGGCCGCCCGGCGTCCAGCTCCGTGTCGAGCCTGGTGGCGGCGGCGCGTACGCCGGCGGTGCGGTGCTCCTCGTACGGCACCCCGAGCCGCCCGAGCGTCTTGGCCATCCAGCGGTCGTGGTACTGCCACTGGTTGCGGAAGCCCAGCACCACGTGGCGGGAGTCGTCGTGGCGGAACTCCCACAGGATGTATCCGGCCCCGATGCCGCCGCCCGCCAGGAACACCAGCGGCTCGCTGACGGCGGCCCCCTGGTCGGCCAGCACGGACGCGATGGCGGCGCTGGACGGATGCCGTCCGCCCGAGAACCGCCAGCCGCCGTCGGCCGCCACCTCGGCGCGGCCCGCGACGTGCAGGCGGGCCGTCGTGTAACTCTCGCCGGTCTTGGCCATCCGCGCCCGGACGCGCGCCTTGAGCTGCTTCTTGCTGGTCATGAACGACTCTTCCCGCGGCCGTCGCCAGGACCCGGCCCACGCCCGCGGCCCGTGGCGGCCACGAAAGATCGCCGACCGGTCGGAGCGCGGCTCCCGAGGCTCCTCGCGTCCCCTTTGCCTCCGCGCCGGGCGGGCCGCGTGGGAGCCCGCTCTGGAGGTTCGGCGGGAGAGTGCCGCCGTCCCGTCGGATGCTAGTACAGGACGGCGCGTGCCCGCACCTAGCCCTTGGGGCCGTAGGTCAGGACGACGACGCCCGAGGTGAACGGGGTCGTCCGCAGCAGCCGGAGGTGGGTGAGGTCGATCAGGCCGCTGAGCAGCCGGTCGCCGCCGCCCGCGAGGACGGGGAACATCCAGAAGTGGAACTCGTCGACCAGCCCGTGCTCGATGAGGGTGCGGTCGAGCGCGCCGGTGCCGTACTTCAAGATGTTCTGGCCGGGCTGCCGCTTCAGCTCCGCGACGGCCTCGGCGACGTCGCCCTCGATCAGGTTGCCGTTCCAGGCCTCGGCGCTCTTGAGCGTGGTGGAGGCGACGTACTTCGGCATGCTGTTCATCTTGTCGGTGTACGCGTCACCGGAGCGGCCCGCCCACGCCTCGGCGAACCCCTCGTACGTCTCCCGGCCCAGCAGCAGCGTGTCCGCCTCGAACAGCAGCTTCGAGCCGTACTCCTGGTGATCCTCGTCCCAGTAGGGGGCGCCCCAGACGTGCGGGTCGCCGATGACGCCGTCGAGCGTCACGAACGTCGATTCGACGAGCTTCCTCATCGCGGTCTCCTTCGTCAGTGCCTCGCTGTCGAGATCACCCTCCCGTACGGCACTTACCGAATCCTTAAGGTGGGGCTCAACGGCCTGCGCCACCGCTCGTGGGTGCCGCCGCGGTCCGCGCGCGGCAGGCGACGCCCCACGTCAGCGGTTCCATGAGGTCCTCCAGGTTCCACCGCCCTCGCTGGTAGGCGTGGTTGCTGGCCCAGAAGACCATGACGTCGTCGTCCAGGGATCGCGCGAGGTTCGCCAGCGACCAGGAGTTGCCGCCGTCGTGCCAGGCGATCCGGCCGGCGTCCGTGTCGGAGATCACCCAGCCGTATCCGTAGGAGTCGTGGGAGTCGGGCACGCGTACCTGCGGGCTGAACATCTTCCGCTTGGCCGTCGCCGACAGCACGCCGGTGCCGGACAGGGCGCGGTGCCAGCGGAGCAGGTCGCGGGCGGTGGAGAGCATGCCGCCGTTGCCGCGCAGGTTCCAGTACGGGCCGTCCTGCGCCCACGGGTGGGCGATCGGCCTGCCGTGGGCGGCTCCCCGGTCGTCGTACTCCACCGCGATCCGGGCCGGCTCCCACGTCGGCAGCACGTACCCGGTCCTGGTCATGCCCGCGGGGGCGAACAGGCGCTCGGCCAGGAAGTTCTCGTAGCCGAGCCCGGAGACCTCCTCGACGATCGCGGCGAGCAGCCCGTAACCCATGTTCGAGTAGTGGAACGCCGTGCCGGGAGCCGACTGCGGCTTCGAGGCGAGCGCCCTGGTCAGGAAGTCGTCGCGGGACAGGACGTCGTAGTCGTCGCCGAGCCCTTCGGCCAGTCCGGCCGTGTGCGTCAGGAGCTGGTGCAGGGTGATCGGCCGTTTGTCCGCGGGAACCTGGCGGAGATGGCGGCCGATCGGGTCGGTCACGCGCAGCTTGCCCATCATCTCCAGCTTGAGGATCGCGGCCGCGGTGAACTGCTTGGTGATCGACATCACGTCGTACACCGTGTCGCAGCTCGCCCGGACGCCGGCCGCGCGGTCCGCCAGGCCGAAGCCCTCGCAGTACGCGATCCGGCCGCCGCGGGCGGCCATGACGGTCCCGCTGCCCTCCTTGGGCATGGTGTCGGCGACGAACACGCCGATCGGGCCCGGGTTCGCCGGGCAGGGAACGTCGCCGTTCCCGCACGCGGTCAGCGCGGTCATGGCGGCGAGGAGCACGCCGCCCACGCGAAGCCACCTCATTCGGCCTCCTGAGCGTCGAGGGGGCCACCACCTTGACCACCGGGTCGGGCTCTGATCAACATGTCGAGGTGTCCGAGGTTGTGCGAGACACCGTACGGCCAGCTCAGAGCATCACCGGAGGATGACCATGACCACCACACCCGCACCGCAACCCCCACCGTCACCAGCCGGGGCCGCCGATGCCGTCGCGTTCATGGCCGAGCTGCGGCGGCTGAAGACGTGGGCGGGGCTGAGCTTCCGGCAGCTGGACCGGCGCGCCGCCGCGGCGGGTGACACCCTGCCCTACTCCACCGCCTCGACCATGCTGGGCAGGGACCGGCTGCCGCGCCCTGAGCTGCTCGTCGCGTTCGTCAAGGCGTGCGGGGTGGAGGGTGACGAGCTGCGGGTCTGGCAGACCTGCCACGCCGAGATCACCGCGCACCAGGCCGGCCTGTCACGCCCGCCGGCCTCGGACGCCCCTGCTGTCGCCTTCCCGGCCGCGCTCCCGCCGGCCGCGCGGCGCCCGTTCAGACCCGTGACGGTCATCGCGGCGGCGGCCCTGGTCATCGCGTCGCTGGCCGGAGCCGGCCTCGCCGGTGGACTGAGCGACACCTCCGACACCGAGGTGCACGTGCTCGTCGACTCCGCCGGCGGCGCGCTTCATTGACCCAAGTATACGATGTATACATTGACGTGTTTACTGTGTATACGGGGCGCTCCATCCCGGCGGCCGCAGCGGACTGGAGGAGGACACCGTGCGGCGCTCGTGCGAGCGCACGGTGAGGAGGATCTTCGATGGCGTCCGGCAGTGAGCGGCGGCCCCGGTGGAGACGACGGGCCTGGACCGCGGGCGCGACCGTGCTCCTGATCCTCGTCGCGGCGGCGGGCGCCGGGGCCTGGTACGGCAGCGACCAGGGGATCAAGGTCGTCCACTACGGCACGGGCAACACCAGGGTGCTGGCCGTGGAAGGCGATCTGGTGACGCTGGAGCGGACTCCGGAGACCGGCAAGCCCGGCACGTACTGGCTGGAGTGGACCGGCGCCTTCTCGATGCTCGGCGACGTCGTCTCCCGCGCTCAGGACCGGGTGACCCGCAAGGTGCTGCGCGGCCCGGCCCCCTCCGTCGGCACGCCCGGCTACTTCGGCAGCGTTCCGCCCGGCGACCCGGAGGTCGCCTGGGGGATCGGCCACACCGAGATCATGGTGCCCACCGAACTCGGGCCCGCGCCGGCCTGGTACGTGCCCGGCGGCATTGACACGTGGGTCGTGGCCGTCCACGGGCAGAGCGGGCGGCGCAAGGCGGAGCTGAAGATCCTGCCCGTCGTGCACCGGCTCGGGCTGCCCTTCATGGCCATCAGCTATCGCAACGACGAGGGGGCGCCGCCCTCACCCGACGGGCTGCTGCACCTGAGGGACTCGGAGTGGCGCGACCTCGAGGCCGCCCTGCGCCAGGCGCGGACGATGGGGGCACGACGCTTCATCCTGTACGGCACCTCGATGGGCGGCCAGATCGCCGGGCAGTTCCTGGCCAGGTCGCCGCTCGCCGGGCTGCCTGCTGATCCACACCGTTCCCGACGCCGACCACGCGCTCCAGGAGGCACGCGACCTCGTCACCGCCGGCCGCGACCTGGGCTGGCAGATCCAGTTCGAGCCGTTCGCGCAGGGCGGGCACACGGAGGCGTGGAACGTGGACCGCGCCCGTCACGACCGGCTCGTGCGTGATTTCCTGACCCCGGCCGGGAGCGGCCCGTAGACCTGCCGGAGCCGGCGGTCGCACGGGATCCGCACGTGACGCGCGCGCCGAGCCATCAGTGTGATCGGCGAGACTGCGGCGGACTCCACCCGGCGTTGGGCGAGACCCTCACTCCTCGGGGCGGCGGGCGAAGAACACGAATTCCCTGCCCGGCCGGTCGGGAGCGTCCCTGACCTCCTCCAGGACGTATCCGGCTGACGCCAGGTCCGCCTCGACCTCGTCCCGCTCGCGGAAGCGCAGTGTGGAGTCGGAGGTCAGCACCGCTCCGTCGGAGGCGAACACGCACGTCCACCGGAACGTCACCAGCGGGCCGCTGACGTCGACCAGGTCGAGCCACGACTCCACGACGCCGGTCCCCGGCACGTCGGTGACCTGGTGTGAATCCTCCCGGTTCCAGTGTTCCCAGGGGCGTCTGGCCGGATCGCGGGTCTCGAACACCAGGTGGCCGCCCGGCCGCAGTGCCTCCCGGGCTCCGGTCAGCGTGCCGTGCCAGGCGTCCGGCTCGACGACGGCCTGCGCCACGTTCGCCGTCATCGTGGCGAGGTCGGCCCGCATCGGCGGCAGGGCCGTGGCGTCGCCGTGGATCCAGCGCACGCGGCCGGCGCCCGGCTTGCCCCTGGCGACGTCGAGCGAGGCCGCGGCCGGGTCGACGCCGGTCACCTCGATCCCGCGGGCGGCCAGCATCAGCGCGAACGTGCCGGTGCCGCAGCCGATGTCGAGCACGGTACGCGCGCCCAGCTCGGCCGCGACGGCCACGTAGACGTCGAGGTCGCTCCTGTCGGGGTCGAGCGGGTCGTACAGGGCGGCCAGCCGGGGATGCTCGAAGATCGCGTCAGCCATCGGACGAACCTACCGGCCCGTCGCCTGCCACCTGTGACGGGTCTCCCGGGAATCGGCCCTCCGCCCTCCGCCCGGAAGGATGGCCGTCCGCGACGAGGCAGCCGGTGGAGGTCCGTCGTGGACGGCGGGCGAGCGCGGCTCGTCAGCCGCCTGGGCGGTGCTCGTTCCCCGACACCCAGAGCGCGAGCTGGGTGCGGTCGCGCAGGCCGAGTTTGCGCAGGCAGCTGGAGATGTGGTTCTTGGCGGTGCCCTCGGTGATGTGCAGCCGCCGGGCGATCTCGCGGTTGGCCGCGCCGGCGGCGACGAGCCGGGCGATCTCGTACTCGCGCTCGGACAGGCCGCCGGGTGGCCCGTCCGGCTCCGCCGCCGGCGCGGGTGTCTCGCGCAGCGCGCTGACCAGCCGTTCGCCGGCCACCCCGCCCAGCACGGTCTCGCCGCGCGCCGCCCGCCTGATCGCCGCCACGAGCTCGTCCGGCGGTACGTCCTTGAGCAGGTATCCCTTCGCTCCCGCCCGCAGGCCGCCGAAGATGTAGTCGTCGTCGTCGAACGTCGTCAGGATCACCGGCGCGACCTCGGGGAACTCGGCCCGCAGCCGGGCGACCAGCTCCACGCCGCCCATGCCCGGCATGCGGGCGTCCACGAGCGCGACCTGCGGCCGTTCGCCGTCCGGGATCCGCGCCAGCAGGCTCAGCGCCTCCTCGCCGCCGCCGGCGGTGGCGGCGATCTCGATGCCCTCCTCGATCTCCAGGAGCTTGCGCAGCCCCTCGCGCATGAGGATGTGATCGTCCACGAGCAGGACACGAACGACGCCGCCCATCAGAGTGGCACCGTCGCCTTGAGGGTGAAGCCCTCGCCCGCGTGGCCGGCGACGTCGAGTGCGCCGCCGACGCCGTGCAGGCGTTCGCGCAGGCCGCGCAGGCCGAACCCGTTCTCGGTCGCGCCGGGCGCGGCTCCCCTGCCGTCGTCGGTGACGGTCACCTCGACCCGGTCCCGCGTGCAGTCGAGCGCGACCTCGATGTGGCGGGCCCGGGAGTGGCGCAGGGCGTTGGTCAGGCCCTCCTGGACGACCCGGTAGCAGACCAGCTCGCGGTTCTCGTCCACGTCGGGCCAGGTGCCGGTCATGGTGAAGGCGACGCCGGTGTCGTCCGAGCCGAACGACTCGGTCAGGACCCGCAGGGCGGCGGGCCCGTGGAGGCCGTCCATACGCAGCGGTTTGAGCGCGCGTACCCAGCGGCGGGTGTCGGTCAGCGCCTCCAGCGTCAGCTCGCGCGCCTGGCTCACCTCGTCCCAGGCGGCCTCCGGGCGTACGGCGCGGTAGCGCTGGGCGTTCTGCAGGCCCACGTTGATGACGGTCAGGTAGTGGCCGACCGAGTCGTGCATGTCCCGCGCCATCCGCGCCCGCTCCTCCGCCACGGCCAGTTCCCGCGAGCGCGCCGCGTGCCGTTCGAGCTCGGCGTGGGCTTGTCCGAGCTCCCCGTGGGCGCGTTCCAGGTCGGCGTGGGCCTGTTCGAGGTCGCTGTGGGCTTGTTCGAGGTCGGACAGGAGGCGGCGGGTCTCCTCCGCGCGGCTGTGCGACTGGAACATCGCGATCACGACCAGGAGCAGCACCAGGCACAGCAGCAGCATGAGCGTGCCGTTGACGGCCGCGCCGACGAGGGTCTGACGCGGGTTGACCGCGCTGATGCCGAAGCCGAGCAGCCCGGCGACGGCGGTGTAGGTGAGCGCACCGCGCAGGCCGAAGACGACCAGGGCGTTGCCGACCGCCAAGCCCACGATGATCGGGGCGCTGGCCCCGCCGGGCGACAACAGCGGCAGCGACACGATCAGGAACGCCACGCTCGCCGCCCGGCGTGCCACCGACGCCTCCCTGCGCCAGGGCAGCAGCGGCCACAGAACGGCCGCGAGCAGGAGTGCCCCGGCCCCCGTCCAGGAGATCACCGCGTACAGCGCGCGGTCGCCCGGCGGCACCTGGTCGATCATCGGCAGGGCGCCGGCCAGGACCACCGCGCAGATGCCGGCCGCGGCCCAGAACAGGACGCTGAACACGATGGGCGCGCGCCCGTCGGAGAACCCGACCCAGCGCTCCAGCTCCCGCATCGATCTCGGCTGCCGCATAGCCGCAGCATAATCGCCGCGATCGTGCGGAAAGGAGTGCCGATGGTCATGTTCCGGCGGGTGCCGATCGGCATGGTACGGACGTGACCGGCAGGTGCCCGATGACGGATGTTCCGCCCTGATCACCGAAACCTACGATCGCAGCACTTCGAGCGATTGGGGACGGTATGAACGTCGGCGGGCAGGCCGGAGGGTCCGATCAGGAAGGTCGGGACGGGCAGGACCGACGGGACCAGCGGGACGGCCGGGCCTTGGGGGGCGGCCCGGGTCTGTCGGGCGGCCGGGGCCTGTGGGGCAGCCGGGGCCCGTGGGGCGGGCGGGATTCGCGCGGCGGACGCGACGGACGCGCTCTGTCAGTGGCGCGCATGCCGTGGGCGGGTGTCGTGGTGACCGTGCTGAGTCTGCTCGCCATGGCCGTCATCGCGTGGGCGCTTTGGGATTCGCTACCGGAGCTGGTGACGACGCAGGAGGCGAGAGGGCGCCGTGGCCGGGTCCAGGTGCCGCGGATCGTCCTCGCGGGGCTGCTGCCGGCGGCCGTGGTCGCCCTGGCCGTGATCATGGCGGCCGCCTCCGTGGTCGCCGGCCGCCTGCGGGCCTGGTTGCCGCCCGCGCTCGTCTCCTCGCCACGCGCCCAGGCCGCGTCGACGAACGCCGTCTTCGTGCTGCTGCCGCCGTTCATCACCGTGCTGCACGCCGGGCTGCTGCTGGAGACGGCCGGTCACCACGTTCCGCTGCCGCAGCTGATCACCGCCGCGTTCGGGCTGCTGATCGCCGGCCTCGGCGGCGTCCTGCCGCGGCTGCGCCCCGCGCACCCCGACCCCGCCGGGGACCGGGTGCGGCGCGCGGGCGCCGTGGCGATGATGCTGCTGGGCGCAGGCTGCGTGGCCGGCGCCTTCCTCCTCCCGGCGCTGCCCGTCGCGGTGGCCACGGCATACGCTGGCGGGGGGATCGCCGGGCTGACGATCCTCATCCCGCGGCTGTGGCCGCGCCGCCGCTGACCCCGGGCCGGCGGGCGCGGTTCAACCGACGATGACGCGTTCCTCGGGCAGTTCGTAGCGGCGGGTCCGTTGCTTCAGCGCGAGCGCCGAGCCCAGCGTGAGCGGCCCGATGCGGCCGATGAACATCAGCACGCTGAGCAGCACGTGCCCGGCCAGCCCCGTGTCCGCGGTGATGCCCGTGGACAGGCCGTTGGTGGCGAAGGCCGAGATGATCTCGAAGAGCACGCGATCGAAGCCGTACGGCGTGATGATGAGCATCAGCCAGGTCGCGAACGTCACCACGACGACGCCGAGCATGCTGATGGACAGCGCCTGCCGCTGGGTCGCGGCGGGCAGGCGGCGATGGCCGATGTTGACGTGGCTCTCGCCGCGCAGCTCGGACCAGACCATGAACAGCAGAAAGCCGAGCGTGGTCACCTTGATGCCGCCGGCCGTGCCCGCGCTGCCGCCGCCGACGAACATCAGCACGTCGGTGAGCAGCCACGAGGACGGGTTCATCTGGGCGATGTCGAGGGTGTTGAAGCCGCCCGAGCGCGGCATGACGGCGGTGAAGAAGGCCGCCAGCACCTTGTCGCCGTCGTTCAGCGGGCCCATCGTGGCGGGGTTGCGCCACTCGGTCATCAGGAACGCCAGCGTGCCGCCCGCGATCAGCACCGTGCTCAGGCCCACGGTGATGCGGGTCAGCAGGGACCAGCGGCGGGGACGGCGCCAGGCGCGCAGCAGTTCGAAGACGACGGGGAAGCCGAGCCCGCCGACGATCACGGCCAGCGCGATCGTGACGCAGATCCACGGATCGGTGACGTACCGCATCAGGTTGTCCGGCCACAGGGCGAAGCCGGCGTTGTTGAACGCCGACACCGCGTGGAAGGCGCCCAGGTAGGCCGCGCGGCCGAGCGGCTCGCCGTAGCCGACGGCGAAGCGGCCGGCCAGCACCACGGCGATGACGGCCTCGCAGGTCAGGCTGAACAGCACCACTTTGCGCAGCACGTGCCCCAGGTCGGAGGCGACCACGGACTTGGTCTCCAGCTGTGCGGACAGGCGGGCGCGCAGGCCCAGCCGGCCGGAGACGATGACCGTGATCACGGTGGCGAGCGTCATGATGCCCAGGCCGCCCACCTGGATGAGCAGGGCGATGACGACCTCGCCGAAGATCGACCAGTGGGTCCCGGTGTCGACCACGACCAGGCCCGTCACGCAGACGGCGGACGTGGCGGTGAACAGCGCGGTGAGCCAGTGGGACGCGTCGCCTTCGGCGGTGGCCTGCGGGGTGGCGAGCAGGAGCGTGCCCACGAGCACGGCGGCGCCGAACCCGGCGGCGATGACCACCGTGGGATGCCGGCCGCGTCCCGCCAGGGCGGGGCGGCGCGTCATCGCACCTCCCGCCGGCCGCACCGGCCGTCGTCGTCCATCGCAGAGCCTCCGTCGGGCTACCCGGCCAAGGACGCCGCCGACCAGCCTTCCCGGCACACCGGGCCATACCGTAGCGCAGGCTCGGGAGCCGCCGCCAGCGGTACCACCCCGGTGCCCGGCCGAGGGTGTGACCTGGGGTGACGGATGCAGGCGGGCGGATGGCAGAAGCTTGAGGTGTCCCTGCGGGCGGCGCGCCCGCGTGCTGGGCTGAAATGGGACCATGTCTGATCTGCTCGACTCGGACCGGCTCCGCCCTGACCGTCCCGGCTCCGACCGTCCCGACTCTGACCGTCCCGGTTCTGATCTGCTCGGCTCTGATCTGCTCGGACGGGCCCGGGCCGAGCGCGCGGCTCCCGGCGCCGCGCTGGCACAGGACGCGGTGGAGATCGTACGGGCGGCGCAGGCCATGGCCGGGCGCTTCGGACGCGGCGGCCGGCTGCTCGCCTTCGGCGCCCCGGCGGACGCGGCGCACGTGGCGGTGGAGTTCACCCATCCGGTGATCGTGGGCAAGCGCGCGCTGCCTGCGCTCGCGGTGGACGCCGTGCTGCTCCGCACCCTGGGCCGGCCCGAGGACATCGCGCTCGGCATCGGCCCGCGTCTCGGCGGCGGAACGGTGCTCGACGGCGGCGATCCGGAGGGCGGCGGGCGTGGGCCGGGTGGTTCGGCCCTGGAGGTGGCGCGCGGGCTGGGGATGTCGACGGTCGTGCTCACCGGCCCCTCCGGCGGCGTCGCGGCCGATCACGTGCTGCTCGCGCGCGCCGAGGATCCCCTGATCGCCAGGGAACTGCACGTCACCACCTATCACCTGCTCTGGGAGCTGGTCCACGTGTTCCTGGAGGCCTAGTGAACGTTCCCGACGATCCCGCCGACGCCTGCGAGAGCTGCGTGACCTGCGGTGACGTCGCCGTGCCCGTACGGATCGCGCGGCTGCTGCCCGACGGGCTGGCGCTGGCCGACACCGGCGACGGCATCGAGGAGATCAGTGTGGCGCTCGTCGCGGCGCGGCCGGGCGACACCGTGCTCGTGCATGCCAAGGAGGCGATCGCGGTGGTGACGCGATGACCGGCACGCTGTACCCGTTCCTGCGCCGCGAGTCTCTGGACCTGACCGCGTCCACGGCGGCCAAGGCGCGCGAGAGCCTGGAGTTGCGGCTGCGCGTCCTGGACGAGCTCGGCCCCGGCCTGTCGGCGTGCGCGTCGGCCGTGGCGGCGGCGCTGGGCGGAGGCGGGCGGGTGTTCGCCTTCGGCAACGGCGGGAGCGGCACCGACGCCGAGTCCGTGGCGGGGCTGTTCGTCGAACGGGGTCTGCCGGCGATCTCGCTGGCCTGCGACTGCGCGCTGGTGACGGCGCTCGGCAACGACGTCGGCTTCGAGGTGGTCTTCGCCCGCCAGCTCACCGCGCTCGGCGGGCCCGGCGATGTGGCGCTGGCGCTGTCCACGAGTGGCGGCTCGGCCAACGTGCTGCGCGGGCTGGCCGAGGCCGGGCGGCTGGGCATGGTGACGATCGGGTTCGCCGGCTCGGGCGGCGGGCGGCTGGCCGCGGAAGGGCTGGCCGAGCACCTGTTCGTGGTGCCGTCGTCGTCGGTGCACCGCATCCAGGAGGCCCAGGCGACGCTGTACCACCTGCTCGCCGAACTGGTCGCGGCGCAGACACCGTGACGAGGCTCGCCTGGCACGCGGCCGGCGGCCGGTCGCGCCGCCCGGTCTCCAGCGAACGGGGGACGGCCGGCCGCCCGAGCTCCACGGACGCGCGGTGGTGAATCGCCGGGTGGAATGTCAGCAGATGCGCGGCAGGGGGTCCCCGACCAGGATCTCGACGACGCGGGTGCCGCCGACGGCGGTGCGGAGCAGGACCATGGCGGCGGGCTCCGGGGCTACGGTGCCGATGATCGCGGCCTGCTCGCCCAGCGGGTGGGCGCGCAGCGCGTCCAGGGCGCGGGTGGCGTGGTCGCCGTCCACGACAGCCACGAAACGGCCCTCGCAGGCCACGTAGAGCGGGTCGAGGCCGAGCAGCTCGCAGACGCCGGTCACCTCCGGGCGTACGGGGATCGCCGCCTCCTCCAGCACCACGGCCACGTTCGAGGCGGCGGCGACCTCGTTCAGCACCGTGGCCACTCCGCCGCGCGTGGCGTCGCGCAGGGTCCTGACCCGCCCGCCGGGCAGGGCGTCCAGCAGCCCGGCGACGACGCCGTGCAGCGGCGCGGTGTCGGAGACGATCGCGGCCTCGATGTCGAAGTCGCCCCTGGCCAGCATGACGGCGGCGCCGTGGGCGCCGATCGGGCCGGAGACGAGGACCGCGTCGCCGGGCCGCGCGGCGGCGGACGAGAGCGTGACGGGCCGTTCGATGATGCCGACGCCGGTGGTGGTGATGTAGCAGCCGTCGGCGCGGCCCCGCTGGACGACCTTGGTGTCGCCGGTGACGATCTCCACCTCGGCGGCGGCAGCCGCGGCGGCCATGGAGGCGGCGATCCTGCGCAGGTCCTCGACCGGCAGGCCCTCCTCCAGGATGAACCCGGCCGACAGGTACCGCGGGCGGGCGCCGCACATGGCCAGGTCGTTCACGGTGCCGTTCACGGCCAGGTCGCCGATGTCGCCGCCGGGGAAGAACAGCGGGGAGACGACGTACGAGTCGGTGGTGAAGGCGAGGTTGACCCGCACGCCCTCCTCGCCCGCGCCGAGCCGCAGGGTGGCGCCGTCCTCCAGCGGTTCGAGCAGCGGGTTGCGGAACGCGTCCAGGAAGACGGCCTGCACCAGCGTCTGCGTGGCCCGGCCTCCCGAGCCGTGGGCGAGCGTGATGCGCTCCTCCCTGACGACCGGCCGGCGCCGCCTGGCCCGCTCGATCCGATCGAGCACCTGCTGTTCCGTGCTCACGCGCGGCTCACCCTTCCCTCGCTGCCGGCCACCTGCCGTTCTGCGGTCACGCGCGGCTCACCTCCCGCTCGCCGGCCGGGCCGCGCGTCCTGTCGCGGGTGAAGCGGCCGAAGTTGTAGTACGCGGCGCAGGCGCCCTCCGAGGAGACCATGCACGTCCCGATCGGCGTCTCCGGCGTGCAGGCGGTGCCGAACACCTTGCACTCCCAGGGCTTGAGCACGCCCTTCAGCACCTCGCCGCACTGGCACGAGCGCGGGTCGGCGACGCGTATCCCGGGCAGGTCGAAGACGCGCTCGGCGTCGAAGGCCGCGTACTCCTCGGCCATGGCCAGCGCCGAGTGGGCGATGAAGCCCAGCCCGCGCCACTCGAAGTGCGGCCGCAGCCGCATCACCCGCCCGATCGCCTCCAGCGCGACCGGGTTGCCCTGCCAGGGCACCACCCGCGCGTACTGGTTCTCCACCTCGCACCGCCCCTCGGCGAGCTGGCCGAGCAGCATGTGCACCGAGGTCAGGATGTCCACCGGCTCGAAACCCGCCACGACCAGCGGCTTGCGGTAGTCGCGGGCGATGAACGCGTACGGCTCGCAGCCGATCACCGCCGACACGTGGCCGGGGCCGATGAAGCCGTCCAGCCGCAGGTCCGGCGAGTCGAGAATGGCCTTGATCGCCGGAATGATCATGACGTGGTTGCAGAAGACGGAGAAGTTCGGCACGCCCTCCGCCGCCGCCCGCAGCACGGTCATCGCGGTGGACGGCGCGGTGGTCTCGAAGCCGATGGCCATGAAGACGACCCGGCGGTCCGGGTTCTCCTTGGCGATCTTGAGCGCGTCGAGCGGTGAGTACACCATCCGGATGTCCGCCCCCGCCGCCTTGGCGCCCAGGAAGGATCCGGTGCCGCCGGGCACGCGCAGCAGGTCGCCGAACGAGGTCATGATCACGCCGGGCTGCCCGGCGATGTGGGTGGCGTCGTCCACCCGGCCCATCGGGATCACGCACACCGGGCAGCCGGGCCCGTGGACCAGCGAAACCTCCGGCGGCAGGTGGTCCTCCAGCCCGTGCTTGTAGATGGTGTGCGTGTGGCCGCCGCACACCTCCATGAACGCGTACGTCCGTCCCGGACGGCACCGTGCCGCGATCCCGGCGGCCAGGGCGCGCGCCCGGTCCGCGTCGCGGTACTCATCGACGAAGCGCATGTGCCCTCCTCAGGTGATGTCCGACGCGCGCAACGCGTCGATCTCGTCCTCGTACGGCTGCCCGAGCCCTTCCAGGTACGCCAGCACGGCCTGCGCCTCGTCCTCGGAGATCTTGGACAGCGCGAACCCCACGTGCACGAGGACCCAGTCGCCAGGGTTCAGCTCCTGGCCTTCGAGCAGCCCGATGTTGACGCGTCGCCGTACCCCGCTGACCTCGACCAGGGCCAGGTCGTCGTGCCCGCCGGCCGGGCCGACCAGCTCACCGGGAATGCCCAGGCACATCGGCCGCCGTCCCCTCGCCGCCGAACCAGACCGACTCCAGCACCAGCTCGTCCCCGCCGCTGACGCTCACGTCGCCGCTGCCGCAGGCCGGGCACGCGGCCAGCGTGTCCATCGACTCCGAGCGCCCGCCGCAGGCCACGCACTCGATCGTGGCCGGCACGATGATCAGATCGATCACCGCGTCCTGCGCGGACGTTCCCGCGGCGGCCATGGTGAACGCCTGCCCGAACGCCTCCTCCACGACCGCGTGCCTGGCTCCCACGCGTACCCGGGCCGAGGCCACCGGCCGGCCCGCCGCCTGGCTGTGGATCAGATCGACGAGTCCCTCGCACAGCCCGATCTCGTGCACCTACATCCGCTCCATCCTGATGTACCGGCGGATCTCCGGCCACTGGTGGACCACGATCGCCGCCAGCCCGCAGAGCAGGAGCAACCGCACCATCCGCGATTTCCACATGCCACGTCACCTCATCCGTGAGCACGATCGCGGCAGCCCCGTCCGGCGCTTTCCGCAATCATTTCCATAACCAGGGCATTCACCAGGCTCGCCGCCTCCGGGACGGCGACCTGGACGGGGGCGCTCAGCTCGTACAGCGCCTCGGCCGCGCTTGCCGGCTCGCAGCACACGATCCGGATCAGGCGGGGCACCGGGCCCAGCTCCGCGGCCAGCCGCAGCACCTTGACCGGGTCCATGCCGTGCGTCTCCAGCGGCTGCCCGCCGCCGCCGGCGGGCGCTCCCGACGTTTCCCGCTGTCCGGGGGCCGCGTGCTCTGCCGGCTCTGTGGGCTCTGTGGGGTCGAGGACGGTGAGCGTGCCCGGCGGCTCGCCGCGCGGGGACGCGTCGACGAGGATCACGGCGTCGTAGTCGCGTTGCAGCGCGTAGACCAGGTCCATGCCGCGGATGCCGAAGTCCACGACGTCGACGCCGGGCGTGCGGGGTGCGGCCGACAGGTGGCGGGCCACCTCGACGCCGAAGCCGTCGTCGCCCAGGAAGACGTTGCCGATCCCGGCCACCAGGACGCGGCACGCCCGCTCGCCGAGCGGCTCGATCTCGTCGGCCGCGTAGAAGAAGCGGTGGCCGGGAAGCCGGGCCTCGCCCAGGTCCCTGCCGGGGTCGTCGTCCACGGTGACGGCGAAGTGGAACGCGCCCTCCTCGTCCTGCTCGACCGCCTCCACCACGCCCTCCCTGCCCGTCAGGACCAGGTCGAGCACGTCGGCGGTGCCCCTCGGGCGCAGCCGTACCCGGCTGCCCGCGCGCACCTCGACCCCGTCCACGACCACCTCGGCGGGGCCGCGCCCCTCCATCCGGGTCCAGAAGTCACCCATGTGTCCCTCCCCCTTCCACCGGCCGGACGCTCATCCCGCCGGGCCTCTGCCGCGCCAGGCGCCGCTCAGGCGCATGAGCTCCTCCTGGGTGAGCGCCGCGCAGCGGTCGAGGATCTCGCGGGCGCGCGGGTCGCCGGCCCGGATCTCCTCCCGTTCCCCGTCGCTCAGCGCCAGCACGCAGAGGGTGAGGAGCTGGTCGATCTCGGTCGCGTCGAACAGGTCACCGGGGCTCTCCGGCGCGATCTGCGGCTGGTCGTACAGGATGATCGGCGCCGACAGCACGGTGCGCAGGTCCTCCCCCGCCAGCACCGGCCACAGGCCGTCGTTGCGGCAGGTTTCGGCGTGCTCGCGCAGGTCCGGCGGCGGGTCCGTCTGGGAGACGAAACGCCCCTCAGGCGCGTGCAGGACGACGTGCGCGGACACCAGCGTGCGGGCCATCGTCTCCTCCCGCGTCCCGCCCGGCTGCCACGGCGTGGTGTTGACGACGTCGGCCGTCACCCGGAAGAGCCGCGGCCCCAGCCGCTCGGCGCGCACCTCGACCTGCCCGCGCAACGCCTCCCACCGGCGCAGCACCCCCGCCCCGAGCTCCTGCCCCGCCTCGCGATCCTCCATCTCCGCGCGGTCGCCTACCGTGCGTTCCTCGCCCGCCGCGATGTCGATGCGGGCCAGGGCCGGGCCGCCGCCGAGCGTGAGCTCCGGTACGCGTACCTCGCGCTCGCGGGCCTCCTCGCCCCGACCGGCCGCGCCGATCCTGGCCACGACGTGCAGGAACCGTACCGACACCGCGACGGCGGCGCCGGGATCGGCCTCGACCAGGCACTCGGTACGGATCCGCGACCGGTCGCCGCACCCCTCCGGATGGACGCCGCCGATCGTCCAGCGGTGCCGGTTCTTCAGCGCGGACTCGCGGTAGGGCCACAGCAGATAGCCCTCGTAGAGCACCGCCCGCGCGATCCGCCCGACGTGGTCCAGCCCGCCGTCCGTCATGACATCAGCCCTTCGCCAGCAGTGAGCGGATCACGTCGTCCCAGCCGGGAAGCGTGTGCCGCACCTTGTACGCGTACAGCCGGTCGAACTCCTCCCGGCCCAGCCGGACCCAGGCCCCGCCGGGGAAGTGGCGTTCCATCAGCTCCCGCCACACCCGCACCGGCATCGAGAAGGCCGCCTCCGCCCGTCTGGGCAGGTGCGCGGCCTGCAGCCGGTCGCCGTCCAGGTAGAAGACGGTGCCGGTGAACAGGAAGTCCAGTGGCGCCTCGCCGTCCTCCAGGCCGTGGAAGTACTTGGCGGCGGCCACCTCGAAGTCGTATGTGCACGGCACGGTGATCCGGGCCTTCGTGCTTGCGGTGAAGGCGGGCACCTGGGTGACGGTCTGCGTCCACAGCAGGCTGGACAGGTTGCGCGACCACTCGTCCGGCGGGCCGAACAGCTCGGCCAGCCGTTCCTTGTCGCGCTCGCCGTAGCCGCGGCGGGTGGCGTCGATGCGGATCTGGGTGGCGAGCGTGAGCGAGCGGACCTCGTGCCCGCCGGCGGCGCGCAGGGTCAGCGTGAAGTCGAGGGCGGGCACGGCGGCGGGCGCGGCCGGCTCGACGCCCTCGACCTCGATGCTCAGCTCGGGTGGCGCGGACGGCATGTCAGGCGGGCGACAGGTTCGGCATGCCCGGGTCGATCGGGTCGTGCTTGCCGGGGTTGATGCCGGTCGAGCGCCTGGCCGTGGAGCGGCCGTCGGGCAGGTGACCGTCCTGCTTGTCGTAGTTGCCGGTGGAGTTGCCCTCCTTGACGCCCTTGACGTGGGAGGGAGCGTCGGGCTTGACGTCCGGCCTGCCGGTCCTGATGGGTTTGCGCGCGCTCATGCCGGGCTCCTGTCGTCGCTGAGGTCGGTGAAGAAACGGGCGATCCGCTCGCGTACGTCCGGGCCGCCGGTCAGGCCGCGCCAGTGGGAGCGGACCAGGCCGACGAGCCGGTAGCAGTCGTCGAGCGGGACGATCCAGGCGCCGTGGTCGCGGTCGAGCAGCAGCGCCTCGACGTCGGGCTCCAGCAGCGCCATGAGCGGGTCGTCCCAGGCCGGGCCCGCCACGGCGCCCGCCGGGCTGGGGTAGTACATGACGCTGCGGCCCGCGCCCGAGTCGCGTACCAGGAAGACGGTGCGGACGGGCGCGCCGAGGCCGGACCAGGTGAACCCGTCCTGCCGCTCGCGCCGCCGGGGCACCAGACGGTATTGGGCGCCGCCGGCCGCGGCGTGGTCGAAGAGCACCTGGCAGGCGCGGCAGGCACAGCACAGCTCGCGGGTGGTCAGGTCGAGCAGGTGCCGATGCCCCTCGGGCACCGGCTCCCCGCACAACTCACACCGCTCCTCCGAGACCAGCTGATCGGCGTTCCCGGGGGAGGCGGTGGCGGGTGTGGTGGTGCGCCGGCGGCGGGTGAGGTCGTGCAGGCGCAGGCGGCCGCTCACGGTGCCGCCATCGCGCATCGTGCCGTTCACGGTGCCGCCATCGCGCGTCCTGCCGTTCACGGTGCCGCCATCGCGCGTGCTGCCGTTCACGGTGCCGCCTCCCGCTGTATCGGTCACTTCGCCGCCGCCCCGCGTCGTACGGTGAGGCTTTCGACGGGGATCACCGGCCGCTCGTCCAGCTCGACCTCGACCCGTTCCACCTCGGGTGCCGCCGCGCGCACCGCCCGTTCCACCCCCGCCGTGGCCGAGGAGCGGCAGCCGGAGGCGCGGACGCGCAGCCTGGCCACGCCGTCCTCCAGGGTCAGCAGCTCGGCCCCCGCCCCGGCCGCCGCCGCCTCCGCGCGGGCATGGGCGGGCAGCGGGTGCAGGTCGTGCAGGACGAGCAGGTGGGAGACCAGCTCGTCGCCGGCCAGCTCCGCCGCCAGCGGCTCGCCCGCCAGCGCCATCACCCGCGCCAGCCCGTCGCCGTACAGCTCCAGCAGCTCTCCGACCAGCTCGATCGCGGCCGGCTCGGCCTCGTCGAGCAGGGCCTCGATGCGCTCGATCCGCTCCGTCATCGCCCCGCCGCCTATCCGGCCGCGCCGAACGTCGGCGAGTGCACCTGTTGGAGCACCTTCCCGTCGCCCAGGTACATGTGCACCCCGCACGGCAGGCACGGGTCGAAGCTGCGCACGGTGCGCATGATGTCGATGCCCTTGAACGAGTCGGGCCCGTTCTCCTCGAAGATCGGCAGCCCCTGGACGGCGTCCTCGTACGGACCTGGCGTGCCGAAGCTGTCACGCGGGCTGGCGTTCCACGGCGTCGGCGGGTACGGGTGGTAGTTCGCGATCTTGCCGTCCCTGATGACCATGTGGTGCGACAGCACCCCGCGCACGGCCTCGTGGAACCCGCAGCCGATCGCCTCGTCGGGCACGTCGAAGTCGCTGAACACCTGGGTCCGCCCGGCCCTGACCTCGCCCATCGCCTGCTCGACGAAGTAACACGCCATCGCCGCCGCGTAGGCGACGAAGTAGACCCGGGCCCGGTTGCGCTCGATGGTGTTGGCCCAGCGCGGCACCTTCCACTCGAAGCTCATCTCCGGCAGGGCCCTGCTCTTGGGCAGGTTGATCTCCACGGAGCCGCCCGTGGCGCGTACGGTGCCGGTGTCGACCAGCCCCGCGAGCGCGGTCGCCCAGAGCCTGGCCAGCGGGCCGCCGCCGGTGTCGAGCGCGAGGTGGTCGCCGGTGCGGTCGTCGTACCAGCGGGGGCTCATCACCCAGCTGTAGTTGCCGCCTTCCAGGTCGCGCTTCTGCGGCTTGGGCAGCGTGGTCTGGTTCCACGGGTGACGCTGGTCGACCGGGTTGCCGAGCGGGTCGTGGGTGACGAACGTCTCCTCGGACTGCCAGTCGTCGTAGTAGGAGCTGCCGAGCAGGATGCGGATGCCGAGGTTGATGTCGACCAGGTTCGTGGTGAGCAGTTCGCCGTCGAGGACGATCCCGGGCGTGACGAACATCTTGCGGCCCCAGTCGGCCATGTTCCGGTAGTCGTAGTCGACGGCGGCGGGGTCCTGGAAGGCGCCCCAGCAGCCGAGCATCACCCGGCGCCGGCCGACCTCCTCGTAGCCGGGCAGCGCCTCGTAGAAGAAGTCGAAGAGGTCGTCGTTCATGGGGACGGCCTTCTTGACGAAGTCGAGCACGCGCAGCAGCCTGGCCAGGTAGTCGGTGAACACCTGGGGTGTCGCGACGGTGCCGACGCCGCCCGGATAGAGCGTGGACGGGTGCACGTGGCGCCCCTCCATCAGGCAGCACATCTCCCTGGTGACCCGGCTGACCTGCAGCGCCTCGCGGTAGACGTCGCCCTCGAACGGGTTGAACGCGCGCATGACGTCGGCGATCGTGCGGTAGCCGTGGATGCGGGCGTTCGGCGCCTCGGTGGTCTCGGCGCGCCGCAGCAGGCTCGGGTTGGTCTGCTTGACCATCTGCTCGCAGTAGTCGACGAAGACCAGGTTGTCCTGGAAGAGGGTGTGGTCGAACATGTACTCGGCGGCCTCGCCGAGGTTGATGATCCACTCGGCCAGCGGCGGCGGCTTGACGCCGTACGCCATGTTCTGCGCGTAGATCGAGCAGGTCGCGTGGTTGTCACCGCAGATGCCGCAGATGCGGCTGGTGATGAAGTGCGCGTCGCGCGGGTCCTTGCCCTTCATGAACACGCTGTAGCCGCGGAACAGCGACGAGGTGCTCCTGCACTCGACCACCTCGCGGTTGTTGAAGTCGATCTTGGTGTAGATGCCGAGGTTGCCGATGATCCTGGTGATCGGATCCCAGGACATCTCGACCAGTTCGCGCTCTGTACCGGTCTCCTGGCCGCGTCCCGCGGTACGGGTTGTCACCTTGCCGTTCCCCCTAGTTGCCCCAGCGGGGGTCGTACCCGCTGGTCAGCTTGCGCCCGTTGTGCCGCCACTTCGGCTCCTTGTTGGCCGAGCGGTTGGTGATGGAGCGGAGCCTGCGGATCAGCGAGCCGTACGTGCCGCTCACCGCCGCCGACACCGATCCGCCGGGGGGTTCGTCCATGAAGGGCATGAACTTGTCGGGGAAGCCGGGCATCGTGCAGGCGATGCAGACGCCGCCCACGTTGGGGCAGCCCCCGACGCCGTCCATCCAGCCGCGCTTGGTGACGTTGCAGTTGACCACCGGGCCCCAGCAGCCGACCCGCACCAGGCATTTGGGCGAGTTGTAGTCGTGCGCGAAGTCGCCCTGCTCGTAGTAGCCGGCCCGGTCGCAGCCCTCGTGCACGGTCTTGCCGAACAGCCAGGTGGGACGGAGCATCTCGTCCAGCGGGATCGTCGGCGCCAGGCCGGCCGCCTGGTAGAGCAGCCAGGTGAGGGTCTCCATGAAGTTGTCGGGCTGCACCGGGCAGCCGGGCACGTTCACGATCGGCAGGCCGCCCGCGGAGCGGAAGCCGGAGCCCAGGTAGTCGCCCAGGCCCATGGCGCCGGTGGGGTTGCCGGCCATGGCGTGGATGCCCCCGTAGGCGGCGCAGGTGCCGATCGCGACCACGGCCCACGCCTTGGGCGCCAGCCGGTCGATCCACTCGTTGACGGTGATCGGCTCGCCGGTCACCGGGTCGTTGCCCATGGACGTCCAGAAGCCGTCGCCGTTGATCCGCTCGTTCGGGATCGACCCCTCGACGACCAGGATGAACGGCCCCAGCTCGTCCCGGGCGGCCTGGTGGAAGGCGGCCATGAAGGCGTCGCCGACCTCGGTGGCCAGGACCTTGTTGTGCAGGTGCACCTTGGGCAGGCCGGGCACGAGGCCGAGCAGCACGTCCTCGATGCTGGGCAGCGTGGCGGCGGTGACGGACACGGTGTCGCCGTCGCAGCTCAGCCCCTCCGAGGTCCACAGAATGTGCACCTCGTCGAGCGCGGTGGATGTCGTCATGGCCCAACCCCCCGATCGGCCACTCCAGGTGATGCTCCATCACCTCTCCGTAGCGCACATACCGCTCAGAACGCGCCCGCAAACCCGGAGCCGTAACATGACGCAAGGTGAGCATTCTGTAGCGCACCGTGTCATAACCTGCGCTTGCGCGAGAAGGCGGGTGCGGGCGGACACTCGAAGTGACCGCCTCATCGCCCGACCGAGGAGGCTCCTCGTGCGCGACGGGTTCGAGTCCCGAGAGTCCTGGCCCTTCGAGTGCCTGCGCTGCCTGTATGTCTGGGAGGAGGACTACCTTGTCCGTCACGTGACCGACGACCACGGCAACGAGGTCGAGGTCTGGCTCAGCGCCGGAGTGACCGTGCAGCCGCCCTGGTCGGGGATGGCCTGCCCGGCGTGCGGCGCCTACCGCCTGACCTCGTTCCCCGCCCACTACCTCAGCCGGCATCCCGAGCTGACGGCGGCGCCCGACCCCGCGCCGCTCGCCAGAGCGCCGGTCGTCCCCGCCGGGGACGCGGAGCCGTCGATGACCGCGCCGGTCGTCCGGGTGCCGCTGCCGCGCCGGATGCTCATCGCACTCGGCGTGCCGGTGATCGCCTTCGCCGGCTACGAGTTCTACCGGTACGTCTTAGCCCCTGTCGGCCATCACTAGCGCCGGTACGTTTCAGCCCCCCGCCGGCGCGGATCAGCCCTCGTCGGGCAGCACCGGCCCGCTGCGGCTGCTCTCAGCGGCCGGGCAGCACCGGCCCGCTGCGGCTGCTCTCAGCGGCCGGGCAGCCCGCGCAGCGAGCGCAGCGGCGAGGCCAGCCCGATCGCGGTGCCGGCCAGCATCAGGCAGGACGTGACGACCAGCGTGGCCCGCAGGCCGAGCGCAGCGCCCGCGGCACCGCCGAGCAGCGCGCCGAGCGCCTGACCGCCGTAGGCCAGGAACCGCCAGGTGGCGTTGGCCCGGGAGAGCAGTTCCGGCGCGATCAGGGCCTGGCGGAGGGTCTGCTGGTTGACCCCGTACAGGCTGGGGCCGCTGCCGCGCAGGACCTGTGACACGACCAGGACGGCCACCGTCACGGCGAACGGGCCGGCCGCGGCGGCGAGCACGAGCCCGGCGGCGGAGGCCAGGCCCATGCCGGCGATGAACGTCGGCCCGGGGCCGAAGCGATGGGTGACACGGGTGGCCACCAGCGCCCCGGCGATGGAGGCCACGCCGCCGATCGCGACGAGGACACCGATCAGGCTTGCCGACAGCCCCAGGTCGTGGACCAGATAGAGCACGAGCACGACCGCCTGCGCCTGCCCGGCGAACGCGCCCACGGTGGCGGCCAGGATCACCGCCCGCATGACGCGGTCGGCGAACACCGCGCGCAGCCCTTCGGCGATGTCGGCCCGCAGGCGCACGGGGCCCCGCTCCCCCGCCACCCGTGGCCGGCCGGCCACGCCGATGCGGGTCTTGAGCAGGGCGGAGATCGCGAACGAGACCGCGTCGACCGCGATGGCGACCGGAGCGGTCAGCGCCGACACCAGCAGGCCGCCCACCGCCGAGCCGGTGGTGTTCACCGTGGCGTTGCTCAGCATGAGCGTGCTGTTGGCGGCGAGCAGCCGCTCACGCGGGACCAGCGAAGGGGTGAAGGACTGCGCCGCCACCGACTCGAAGAGCCCGGCCACCCCGGCCAGCGCCACCACCGCGTACAGGTGCCACATCCGCAGCAGGCCCAGGGCGGCCAGCACGGGCAGCGCCCCGAGCAGCAGCACCCTGACCGCGTCGGCCAGCACGATCGTGCGCCGGTACGGCAGGCGGTCGACCCACACACCGGCGGGCAGCCCAAGGACGAGGTGCGGTAAGAGGCCCACGGCGCCGAGCACGCCCATCTCCGTGGCCGAGGCGTCCAGGTACAGCACCGCCGTCAGGGGCAGCGCGACCGTCGTGACGCTCGACCCCAGCAGCGACACGGAGTTGCCCAGGAACAGCCGGCGGAAGTCGGCGTGCGCGGCCAGCAGCGCCCTGGGCCGGCTCAGGAGATGCCCAGCCGGTCGAAGTCCACCAGCAGGTCGGCGGCGTCGCGGGTGGCGCGGATGGCCGCGGCGTTCGGCTCGTCCACCTCGGCGACCCAGCGCACGGCCTCGTCCGGGGTCTTGCCGAACCGGACGTGCCTGGTGGTCAGGCGTTCGAGGCGGATCCGGTCGTCGAGGTCGGCGTACCAGACCTCGGTCATCGCCTCCTTCACCCGCCGCCACGGCTCGCCGGGCAGGAGGAGGTAGTTGCCCTCGCTGACGACGACCCGCGCCCGCGGCGGGACGGGGATGGCACCGGCGATCGGCTGCTCGATCTCGCGGTCGAACGAGGGGGCGTAGACGACGTCGCCGGTCTCGGCGCGCAGGCGGCGCAGCAGCGCCAGGTAGCCATGGCCGTCGAACGTGTCCACGGCGCCCTTGCGGCCCCGCCGGCCGAGCCGTTCGAGCTCGACGTCGGCCAGGTGGTAGCCGTCCATCGGCACCCAGACGGCCGGCAGCCCGGCGTCGGTCAGCGCGCCGGCCAGCCAGCCGGCCAGCGTCGACTTGCCCGCGCCCGGGCAGCCGGCGATGCCGATCAGCACCCGCCCGCCGCCGCGCGCCAGCGCGCGCACCCGGTCGAGCAGCCAGGCAGCACTCCCGTCGGATCCGGCCGAACGGCTCAAGGCACTCTGGTCGGATCCGGCCGAACGGCTCAAGGCGCTCTCGTCGGGTCCGGCCGAACGGCTCAAGGCGCTCTCGTCGGGTCCGGCCGGACGGCTGGTGGCGCTCCCGTCGGGTTCCGCTGAACGGCTCAAGGCGCTTCCTCGGATCGGGGCCGGGGGTCGGGATCATTATCGCGTGCCCGCGCCGATCCCGATCCGCCTCCGCTCACCAGGTGACGGGCAGCTCGTAGACCCCGTAGACCTGGCCGTCGTGCTTGAACGGGATCTCCTCGATCGGGGCCGCCGGCGCCAGGGTCGGGATGCGCCGGTAGAGGGTGCCGTAGACGACCTGCAGTTCCAGCCTGGCCAGCGGCTGACCGAGGCACTGGTGCACGCCGAAGCCGAAGGCCACGTGGCGGCGGGCGTCGCGGCTCACGTCCAGCTCGTCGGGGTCGGGGAACACCTCGGGGTCGCGGTTGGCGATGTCGTTGGGCATGATGATGCCCTCGCCCGCCCTGATGACCTGGCCGGCGATCTCGATGTCCGCCGTCGCGACCCGGCGCCGGCCGCTGTGGGTGATGTTGAGGTAGCGCAGCAGCTCCTCCACCGCGCCCGCGACCAGCTTGGGGTCCTCGCTCTCGCGCAGCACCGCCAGCTGTCCTGGATGCCGCAGCAGCGCGAGGGTGCCGAGCGCGATCATGTTGGCGGTGGTCTCGTGTCCGGCGATCAGCAGCAGCACGCCCATCTGGGCCGCTTCCCGGCGGGTCAGCTCGCCGGAGCCGACCCGGGCGGCCACCTTGGACAGCAGGTCGTCGGCCGGGTGCTCGATCTTCTTGCCGACGAGCCCGTCCAGGTACTCGAACAGGCTCCCGAACGCGACCGCGCGCTCCTCAGGGGTGGCGCTGCGCTTGATGACGGTCTTGCTGTTGTCCTGGAAGAAGCCGTGGTCCGCGTACGGGACCCCGAGCAGCTCGCAGATCACCAGCGACGGCACCGGCAGCGCGAACGCCTCCACCAGGTCCACCGGCTTCGGCCCCGCCAGCAGCTCGTCGATCAGCCGGTCCACGATCCGCCGCACGGCCGGCCGCATGCCCTCGACCCGCCTGACCGTGAACGCGCCCTGCACCATGCGGCGCAGCCGGGCGTGCTCGGGGTCGTCCATGAGGATGAAGCTGAGCGAGCCCCCGCCGGTGCCGGCGGTGTGGATCGGATAGCCGGGCCGGGTGACGTCGGCGCTGACCTGCGGATGGCCGAGCAGCGCCTTCTGCTCGGCGTGCGTGGTGACGAACCACGGCGTGCTGCCGTCCCACAGCCGCACCTTGGCCAGCGGCCCGTGGCGGCGCAGCTCCCGCAGCTCGGGGGGCGGATCGAACGGGCACGCGGCCGCCCTGACGCCGGGGAACTCCGGAACCGCCTCGTCCACGGTGACCTTCATCGGTGCCCTTCCTTGACCCTCGGCCTGTCTCGCAGTGACGCCATCTGTCGATCTGAGGCGATATCAGCCAACCAAGCAGGTCGGACCCAGTCAAGCAAGTGACTTAAAGTTTGCCTCCCGGGCCACCCCCGCGCACCGGCGACGCGGCCCGAGGGGTGGCGCTCCTCCCGGACGAGACCTTCGACACACCGGCCCGGTTTCTTGGCCGACCTCATTGAATGGTCATGCAGTCGTATGTATATACTTCTACTCGTGTCCAAGATGCTCACCTCTCTCCCAGTAGGCGAACGGGTCGGGATCGCCTTCTCCGGCGGCCTCGACACCTCCGTGGCGGTCGCGTGGATGCGCGAGAAGGGTGCGGTGCCCTGTACTTACACCGCCGACATCGGCCAGTACGACGAGCCCGACATCGGCTCGGTGCCCGGTCGCGCCAGCGCGTACGGCGCCGAGATCGCCCGGCTGGTCGACTGCCGGGCGGCCCTGGTGGAGGAGGGTCTCGCGGCGCTGTCCTGCGGGGCGTTCCACATCCGCTCCGGTGGCCGCACCTACTTCAACACCACCCCGCTCGGCCGGGCCGTCACGGGCACCCTGCTGGTGCGCGCGATGCTCGACGACGGCGTGCTGATCTGGGGAGACGGCTCCACCTTCAAGGGCAACGACATCGAGCGGTTCTACCGCTACGGCCTGCTCGCCAACCCGTCGCTGCGCATCTACAAGCCGTGGCTGGACGCCGACTTCGTGCACGAGCTCGGCGGTCGCACGGAGATGTCGGAGTGGCTGCTCGCCCGCGACCTGCCCTACCGGGCCAGCACGGAGAAGGCGTACTCGACGGACGCCAACATCTGGGGCGCGACCCACGAGGCCAAGGCCCTTGAGCACCTCGACGCCGGCATCGAGCTGGTCGAGCCGATCATGGGCGTGCGGTTCTGGGACTCCGAGGTGGAGATCCCGGCCGAGGACGTCACCATCGGCTTCGAGCGCGGCCGGCCGGTGACCATCAACGGCAAGGAGTTCCCCACCCCCGTCGACCTGGTGCTGGAGGCCAACGCCATCGGCGGCCGGCATGGGCTGGGCATGTCCGACCAGATCGAGAACCGGGTGATCGAGGCCAAGAGCCGGGGCATCTACGAGGCTCCCGGCATGGCGCTGCTGCACGCCGCCTACGAGCGGCTGGTCAACGCCATCCACAACGAGGACACCCTGGCCAGCTACCACAGCGAGGGCCGCAAGCTGGGCCGGCTGCTCTACGAGGGCCGCTGGCTGGACCCGCAGTCGCTGATGCTGCGCGAGTCGCTGCAGCGCTGGGTCGGCACGGCGGTCACCGGCGAGGTGACACTGCGGCTGCGGCGCGGCGAGGACTACTCCGTCCTGGAGACCTCCGGCCCCGCGTTCAGCTACCACCCCGACAAGCTGTCCATGGAGCGCACCGAGGACGCCGCGTTCGGGCCGCTCGACCGCATCGGTCAGCTGACCATGCGCAACCTCGACATCGCCGACTCGCGCGCCAAGCTGGAGCAGTACGCCGTGGTCGGCATGGTCGGCAGCCCGCACGAGACGCTGCTGGGCGCCACGCAGGTGGCCGCGACCGACCTGATCGGCGCGATGCCCGAGGGCGGCGCCGAGGCCATCGCCGCCCGTGGCGAGGTGCCGTCGCCCGGCGACCTGCCCGACGACGAGGAACTGCTCGACCAGGCCGCGATGGAGCTCGGCACCGACTGAGCCCACCACCGCCTTCCTGGAACCGCGCCCCGGCCGCCCCGGGGCGCGGTTCTTCTCATCCCGACGCCCGCGCACCGCCGCGAGGCCGCGGCGATCGTCCGCCGGGAGGGCGGGGGTTTCGGCGCCGTGCGGGACCGAGGCGACCGGCGGCGCGATGACCGGATTCCGCCGCCACGCGGAGCGGTGACGATCTTCGGCGCGCGGAACGGCTTCCGTCCCGCTCGATCCTTGGAACGATCTTCAACCGGCCGGAAAAGGCCGCCGGGCCGTGATCAGAGATCACCATTCTGCCACCGAACAACCCTTCTGACCTGGTACGAGACCGGCAGTAAGCTGTCGTTCACCGGCGAATTCGATCAACGCCGGACAGATGGCCCCAGACGCGGATCCTTCCCACGATGATTCTGGTAACAAACATTTCCCAAGATAACCGGTCTATCGTGTTGTCATTCACTGGAATTGTTGGAACATATGGTTCGAGTCATCGAGTGAGGTCCATAGATCGCATACCGGAAAAAGGGTAGCGGCGAGGGGAAAGGGGCAACGCTCATGCATCAGCGTGCTGTCCGAAACTTGGCCAAGCTCGAAACCACGCAGGCCAGGATCACCCGCCTTTTCGACGCGGCGGCCGGCGGGAAGAACAACTTCCTGGCCGACAAGGACACGGTGCGCCATTTCGATCAAGCCACCCCCGCCCTGACGAACGCGGCCCGCGCGGTGCTCGAGTTTCTGTCCCGGATGATTCGCCATCTTGCCACCGTCGAGGGCATCGACCAATTCATGATCGTCGGCAGTGGCATCCCCAGTGGCCTTCCGGCTGGAAATCGGTTACATGATCTGGCCCGCCGTACCGCCGTCTCGGATCCGCGCGTCCTGTACGTCGAGAACAATCCGATGGTCGTCGCCATGGCTCAGGCCACCATCGAACCGTTCACCGATCTGGTGCGCGTGGTGGAGGGCGACGCCAGGGAGATCGACGACGTGCTGCGCGACCACGTGGTGCAGACCTTCCTCGACTGGGACCGCCCCATGGCCGTGCTGCTGCTGTCGGCCTACAGCCTCGACGACGACGAGCACGCCCACTACGTGATCAAGCGCCTGCGGCACACCGCTCCCGCCGACAGCTTCCTCGGCCTGCTGCACACCACGTTCGACGGCATCCCGCCGGAGCTGCTGCCCGCCATCCGCGACATGCTCACGATGACGCTGCCCCATCTCGCCATCCGTTCCCGCGAGGAGGTGGCGGCTCTGCTGGAGGGGCTCGACCTGGTGGAGCCCGGTCTGGTGTGGGTGCCCGAGTGGCGTCCAGGCGACGGCGACCTCGCCTGCCGCGACGAGCCCAGCTCGTCCGGCAACTTCGGCGCCGTGGCCCGCATCCCCTGAGAATCCGCCCCCTTCCCCGAGAATCTTCCCCTCACGCATTCACAAGAGCGAAGGTGAGCGATTATCGTGGAATTGGGAGCGCTCCCAAAAGCCGAGAGATGTGATGCGTATGGCCCTCCAGCCAGGGTCCCTGTCCGCCCCGCCGGTCCGCACGGTGGAATACCTGCTGCCGTCCGTGCCCGCGGGTGTGGGCGAGGCCCGCTCCCTCGTCCGCTCCGACCTGACCCATTGGGGCCTCACGCACATCATCGACGACTGTCTGCTCATCGTGAGCGAGCTGGTCACCAACGCCGTCCGCCACGGCGGCTCCGCCTACGCCCTGCGCCTGGAGACCCGTGCGGGCCGGCTCTACGGCGAGGTCTTCGACCCCGGCGAGGGCATCCCCGCCCAGCGCTCCCCCGGCGTGGACTCGCTCTCGGGCCGGGGGCTGCAGATCGTCGCCGCGATCGCCGACGAGTGGGGGGTCACCGCGGCCAACGACGGCAAGGTCGTCTGGTTCTCGGTGGACTGCGCCGCCTGACACCGTCTCAAGCCGCGTCCGCCCCTTGACGCGCTCTCACCCCTCCTGACGTCACAAGTGCGCCGAAACCGCCACCTCTGCGTCATTCCGTCCGCACGACCCCTCCGACCTGGTACATCCCACAGGCAATCTCCAGGTAAGCCGGGTAATCTCCCTCGGCATGAAGTGGCAGCGCACAATAAACGGCGCGCTGGCCAGGTACACAGGATTCCAGGTCAACCGAGTAGGTAAAGCAGGGCAAGCGGCGGCAACCCCGGCGAAGGTCCCGGCCAAGCGGCCGGAGACGCCGTTCCGTCCGCCGGCGGATCCCGAGACCGACCGCCTGCTGCGGGCACCGGTGTTCATCATCTCCCCGGTCCGGTCAGGCTCCACGCTGCTGCGGGCGATGCTCAACGCGCACCCCGACCTGCACGCTCCCCATGAGCTGCACGTGCGCCGGTTGCGGGTGGAATTCGATACCTCGCTGGCCGAGAGGGCGATGTCCGCCCTCGGACACACCAAGGCCGATCTGGAGCATCTGCTCTGGGATCGGGTGCTCCACCGCGAGCTCGTACGCAGCGGCAAACGTTTCATCGTCGAGAAGACCCCGGCCAACGCGTTCGCCTACGAACGCCTGTCCGCCTGCTGGCCGGACGCCCGGTTCGTCTTCCTGCTGCGTCACCCCGCCTCGATCGCGACCTCCTGGCACGAGGCCAGCCCCGACAAGCGCACTCCAGAGGAGGCCGCGGCGGACGCGCTGCGTTACATGAAGGCCGTGCAGCGGGCCCGCACCGCGCTGCCCGGCCTGACCGTGCGCTACGAGGAGCTGACCGCGGAACCGGAGCGGATCTCCCGCGGCATCTGCGACTTCCTCGGCCTGCCCTGGGCTCCCGAGCTGCTGTCCTACGGCAGACCCGAGGTGGTGACCAAGGGCCTGGGCGACTGGAAGGACAAGATCCAGTCGGGCACCGTGCAACGGGGCCGCGACCTGCCCCGGGCGGAGGAGATCCCCGACGGGCTCAAGGCCATGTGCCGGACCTGGGAGTACCTCTCGTGAAGATCCGCTACATGCTGCTGCACGCGTACGGGATGGGCGGCACCATCCGCACCGTGGTCAACCAGGCGCATGCCATGGCCGAGGCGGGCCACGACGTGGAGATCGTCAGCGTGGTCCGCCGCCGCGACGAGCCGCAGTTCGCCATCGACCCGCGGGTCCGGCTGTCGGCGCTGGTGGACCAGCGCGACGGCGTCGTCCAGGACTCGCTGGCCAGGAAGGTGTGGCGGCGCGCCCGCGGCAAGATCGTCCCGTACGGCGAGTTCGCCGCCGAGTACTTCACCGAGCGCGTGGAGGGTGCGGTCATCGACTACGTCTCCTCCCTCGGCGACGGCGTCCTCGTCACCACGCGCCCGGCGCTCAACCTGATCTCGGCCCGCCGCACGCCGGCGAGCGTGATCCGGGTCGCCCAGGAGCACATGAACCTGGCCTCCTACCACGAGGCCGTACGCGAGCAGATCGCCCGCCACTACGGCCGCTTCGACACCATCGCCGTGCTGACCGAGACCAGCCGCAAGGAGTACACCGGCCTCCTCCCCGGAACGCCGGTGGTGCGCATCCCGAACGCGGTGCACATGGACGACCGCGAGCACAGCCGGCAGCAGAACCCCGTCGTGATCGCCGTCGGCAGGTTGGTGCCCCAGAAGGGCTTCGACATGCTGATCACCGCCTTCGAGACGGTCGCCCGCGAACATCCCGGGTGGAAGCTGCGCATCTTCGGCACCGGCCCGTCGAAGGAGCGGTTGCAGGCCCGCATCGACGAGGCCGGGCTGGGGAAACGCGTCCGGCTGATGGGCCGCAGCAACCGCATCCACGACGAGCTGGCCAAGGCGTCCGTCTACGCGCTCAGCTCGCGGATCGAGGGGCTGCCGATGGCGATGATCGAGGCCATGGGTCACGCCCTGCCGATCGTCGCTTTCGACTGCCCGACCGGGCCCGCCGACGTGCTGACGCCTGGCAAGGACGGGGTGCTGGTGCCGCCGCGCGACACCGACGCCCTGGCCGCCGCGCTCGGCGACGTGATCGCCGACCGTGACCTGCGGGTGCGGATGGGGGCCGCCGCCGCGGAGACGGCCTTCTCCTACACCCCGCAGGTCGTGATGCCGCTCTGGGAGGAGCTGTTCGCGTCGCTGGAGCACGGGCGCGCGAACGGCTCGAAGGCGGGCTGACCTCGGCTGAACCGGCCGGTTCAGCCGGCCGGTTCAGCGCTCGGCGCGTTCGACGAGGTCCGCGTACTCCGCCTCGGAGGTGGCGTACTTCAGGGCGCCGGTCTTCGGATCGACGGCGACGAAGTACAGCCAGGGCCCCTGGGCGGGGTGCAGGGCCGCTTTGAGCGCCGCCGTCCCGGGAGACAGGATCGGACCGGGAGGCAGGCCGCGATGCCGGTAGGTGTTGTACGGCGTCCGCTGCTTGACGTCCTTCAGGGTCGCCCGGGTGCCGTACTCGCCGAGCCCGTACAGGAGCGGGCTGTCGATCTGCAGATACATGCCGCGATCCAGGCGGTTGCGGATGACGCGCGCCACCTTGGGCATGTCGGCCTCGGTGGGCGACTCCGCCTGCACGATGCTGGCGATGACGACGAGGTCGAGGGGCGCGGGCCGGGCGTCCAGGCCGAGCCTGGCGGACTCCGTGCGGAAGCGGGCCACCATCGCGGCGAGGAGCTGCTCGGGGGTGGTGGCGTCGGTGTACTCGTACGTGCCCGGATGGGCGAAGCCCTCCAGCCGGCCCTCGGCGTAGAGGGGCAGGCCCAGCGCCCGGCCGTCCCGCGCGGCCCGTTCGAAGGACTCGCGCGGTCTGCCGGTCACCCGGGCGAGCCGGCCGAGCAGGTCGGCGAGACGGATCCCCTCCTGGACGGTGAACCGGTCCGGCCGCGGTCGCGGCTGCCCGGCCGCCGGCGGGGCCGGCCGGTCCGGCTCCGACAGGGTCCGGACCGCGACGGTGCCGCCCGCCGCCAGCACCACGACGGCGGCCGCGGCGGCCAGGGCGACACCCCGCCGGTGCGCGCGGGGCGGGGGCAGCGTGCGCAGGAACCGCTCGGGGTGCGGTGGCCGCTCCTCGTCCGCCAGTTCGGCGAGGGTCTCGCGGAGCAGGTCCTCGACGTTCATCGCAACTCCCTGACAGTGTTCAGCTCGGGGGCGGACTGCTTCAGCCGCTCCAGCGAGCGGTAGATCTGGCTGCGGACCGAGCCCACCCGCACACCCAGCAGGCGGGCGATCTCGGTCTCCGACATGTCCTCGAAGTAGCGCAGCACGAGCATGGTCCGCTGCCGCGGTGTCAGCCTGGCCAGCGCCGCCCGCATGGTCAGGCGCAGGTCGGCGCTGTCGGCGTGCCCGTCGCGCGGCACGTCGGGCTGCTCGGCGGTGCTCAGCTCGACGATCTTGGCGCGGCGCCGCCACCGGCTCACTTGTTCGTGGTACATGGCGCGCCGGACGTAACCCTCGATGGCCGCCGGGTCCCGCAGGCCGCGCCAGCGCGCGGCCGTCCTGGCCAGAGCCGACTGCACCAGGTCCTCGGCGGCGTGCCGGTCTCCGGTCAGCAGGTACGCGGTGCGGAACAGCGCCCCCGACCTGTCGATGATGAACTGCCGGAAGTGCGCCGCAAATCCTGGATCCACCCGGTCCTCCTCACGATGTCACCGGCAAGGACGCGGCTGGACGGCGAAACTATGCCTCCTGCGGGATATGTCCGCTCACGCGAGCTCGGTCAACCGGCCCTCCGACAACCGCAGCCGCCGCTCGACCCCGATCCCGGCCAGGAACCGCTCGTCGTGGCTGACCACGATGAACGCCCCCTCGTACGCGTTGAGCGCGCTCTCCAGCTGCCCGACGCTGACCAGGTCGAGGTTGTTGGTGGGCTCGTCGAGCAGCAGGAGCTGGGGCGCGGGCTCGGCGCACAGGACGCAGGCCAGGGTGGCGCGCAGCCGTTCGCCGCCCGAGAGCACCCCCACGGGCAGGTGCGCCTTGGCGCCCCGGAACAGGAAGCGGGCCAGCAGGTTCATCCGGTCGGCCTGGGGCAGCTCGGGGGCGGACGCGGCGAAGTTCTCCGCCACGGTGCGGTCGACGTCGAGCAGGTCGAGCCGCTGCGACAGGTAGGCGATCCGGCCGTCCGCCCGCCTGATCAGGCCGCTCTCCGGATCGAGGCCGCCCTCGACCAGGCGCAGCAGAGTGGACTTGCCGGCGCCGTTGGGGCCGGTCAGCGCGATGCGCTCGGGCCCGCGCACGGTCAGGTCCAGCCCCTCGCCGGCGTAGAGCGACCGTCCGTCGTGTCCCGCCCGCAGCCGTTCGCCGTGGAAGAGCGTGCGGCCGGCCGGGACGCGCGTTCCCGGCAGCTCCAGCACCAGCTTCTGGTCGTCGCGTACGGCGCGCTCCGCCTCGTCGAGCCTGGCCTTGGCGTCGCCGACCCGCGCGGCGTGGGTCTGGCCCGCCTTGCCCGCCGCCTCCTGGGCGCCGCGTTTCATGTTCCCGGCGAAGATGCGGGGCAGGCCGGCGTTCTTGAGGTTGCGTGCGGCGTTGCTGGCGCGGCGCTCGGCCCGCTCCCTGGCCTGCTGCATCTCCCGCTTCTCGCGCTTGAGCTCCTGCTCGGCGTTGCGCACGTTCTTCTCGGCGGCCTCCTGCTCGGCGCGCACGGCCTCCTCGTACGCGGTGAAGTTCCCCCCGTACGAACGCAGCTCGCCCTCGTGCAGCTCGGCGATGCGGTCCATCCGGTCGAGCAGCGCCCGGTCGTGGCTGACCAGCAGCAGGCAGCCGTTCCACGTCTCCAGCACGCCGTACAGGCGCTGCCGGGCGTCGAGGTCGAGGTTGTTGGTCGGCTCGTCGAGCAGCAGCACGTCGGGACGCCTGAGCAGCTGCGCGGCCAGGCCGAGCGAGATGGCCTGGCCGCCGCTGAGCGTGTCGAGGGTGCGGCCGAAGCCGAGCTCGCCGAGGCCGAGGCGGTCGAGCTGGGCCCTGGTGCGCTCCTCGATGTCCCAGTCGTTGCCGACCGTGGTGAAGTGCTCCTCGCTCGCGTCGCCGGCCTCGATGGCGTCCAGCGCCGCGATCACGGGCGCGATGCCCAGCACCTCGGCCACGGTGAGCCCGCCGGAGCCCGGCCCGGCCGAGAAGGGCAGGGTCTGCGGCAGGTAGCCGAGCGTGCCCTGGACGGACACCGAACCGGCGGCCGGCCGGTACTCGCCGGCGATCAGCTTGAGCAGCGTGCTCTTGCCCGCGCCGTTGGGGGCCACGAGCCCCGTGCGGCCGGCGCCGACGGTGAAGGACAGGTTCTGGAAGACCGGCACGTCGCCGGGCCAGGAGAAGGACAGACCGGAACAGACGATGAAGGCATCGGACATGGCGAGAGACCTCGTACGGGTACGCGGGCGCGCTACGGCGATCGCCCGGTGACGGAACCCCGATGAGCGGGGGCGGGGACGGTGGAACGACGGCATGGCCCGCGCGGCGGCGGCATGGATGCGCCCGCCGGGGCCGGTCATCTTCCGGTATCACCCGGAGATGTCGTCGTCACCTGCCATGTCGGCTCTCCCGTGTACGTGATCAGAGGCGCTCGATCGAGACGTGCGCAAGCGCGGCAACGGCACTCGATCAAAAGCGCATACCACCATAGCAGCCGCATTCGCCCCACCCCTCCCGTTAACGGGATGGCAGGACCTTAAAGGTTCGGTAAATTGCCGGGGTGACCCCCGCCGCGCACGATTCCTCACTCGCGTCTGCCCGCCCGCGCCTGGCCTGGCTGGACGCCCTGCGGGGGATCGCGGCGCTCGCGGTGCTCGCCGAGCATCTGTTACAGGCCGTCATGCCCTCGCTGCGCCCCTACTGGTGCAATCTGGGCATCTACGGCGTGCTGGTGTTCTTCCTGGTCAGCGGGTACATCATTCCGTTCTCGCTGGAGCGGCGGGGTGATCTGCGGGCGTTCTGGATATCCCGCGCCTTCCGCCTGTATCCGCTCTATCTGGCGGTCATCGTCCTGACCCTCGCGCTGTCGTGGTGGATCCCGGTGCGGGAGGCCGTCCCCCGTGATCTGACGGCCGTGGCCGCGCATCTCACCATGCTGACCGATGTGGTGGGCGTGGCCGCGGTGGTCGATCCGATGTGGACGCTGTCGTACGAGATGGTGTTCTACCTCGTGGCCGCCGCCATGTACGCGGCCGGCGTGCACGCGCGCGGCGGGGTGGCCGCGCTGCTGTTCGCCGCCGGCGCGATGGTGGCGGGGCTGGTGCTGTCGGGCCCGCCGATGGCCGGCGACTGGCCCGTGTGGGTGTCGAGCGCCGGCTTCGCCGCCGGCCTGGCCTGCGTGCTCGCGCGGCGGGCCGCGATGGCCGCGACCTGCGCGCTGGGCGCGGGGGCGGTCGTGCTGCTGTTCGTCAGCGGGCGCACGCCCTGGTTCGGCGCGGCCATGCTGGCGGTCATGTTCATCGGGAACGCGGTCAACCGGTGGGAACGCGGCACGGGACGGCTCTGGCCCGTCGTGCCCGCCGCCGTCCTGGTCGCGGTGGCGCCGGTGTGGGCGCCGCAGGCCGGATGGTGGTGGGTGCGGCCCAGCGTGTGGATCACCACGCTCACGCTCACGGCGCTCACCTTCGCCGCCGGCATGGCGCTGCGGGACCGACGGGTGCCGCGGGCGCTGGCGTGGCTGGGGCTCGTCAGCTACTCGCTCTACCTGACGCACGTCCCCCTGCTGAAGGTGCTCATCGCGGTGGCCGGCGACCTGCGCGCCGCCTCCCTGCCCGTCCAGGCGATCGCCACGGTGCTCGTCACCGGGGCCGTGCTGGCCGTCAGCTGGGCCACCTACCGGCTCGTCGAGGTGCCCGCGCAGCGGCTGGGCCGCGCGCTGCTGAGCAGCCGGGAACCGGTCGTCCGCGCGTCCGCGCCGGTCGCAGCGGGGCCCGGATGTTAGCGTCCGCCTATGGTTGTCCCTCCGCCCGACGACGAGTGCTCGGGGCGGGCCACGCGGCCCACGCTGGGGCGCCGCGTGCTGCTGGTCGTGGGCGCGGTGCTGCTGGTGCTGCTGTCGGTCGCGATGGGGGCCGCCTCGTTCCTGCTGTCCATCAGAGGGGTGCGGTGAACGGGGCCGGGGCGCGACCGTACACCGAGATCCCGTAGGGACGGCCGTTCCCGCGTACGACCAGCTCCTCGATCGGGCGCAGCGGCCCCGCCGCTGCGAAGTGGCGGTGCAGCCGCCTGGACTCGGGGAACGGGTGGGAGGCCACCAGCACGCCGCCGGGCTCCAGCAGGCCCGCCAGCCGCCCCGAGACCAGGCGCAGGCTGCGTGAGCCGCCCACGTAGTAGAGCATCTCGGTGCAGACCACCAGGTCGAACGCGCCCTGCGGGGCGTGCCTGCGGATGTCCAGGCAAGCGAACCGGGCGGCCGACGCGGCCCGGCCCTCGGCGCTGCGGACGGCCTGCGCCGAGATGTCCACGCCCAGCGTCTCCGCCGCCGGGTGGGCCTTGGACAGCAGGTCCGTGAAGACGCCCTCGCTGCAGCCGACGTCGAGGATGCGGGCGTAGTCGCGCCGGGGCAGGCAGCCCAGCAGCGCCGCGTGCCGGTCCAGCTCGTAGCTGTCGCTGGTGTAGCGCCAGGGGTCGGGCCTGCGGTGCCACCAGTCGAAGTAGCGGCGTACCGACTTCTGCGCGCCCGCGGCGGGCAGGCGGGACAGCAGGCCGAAGAATGCGCGGTGAAGGGCGTCGCCCGCCTTGGCCATGTCACTCCTTGGGTCGCTTTGGGGCACTCCTTTTCTTCTACGACAAATGTCGTAGCTGCGCGCGGCCTGGTGTGCGACTGTCTGAAGATGCGCACGGCCTGTCGCGTGACTTCCTGGAGACGCCCACGGCCTGCCACCGGCCCGCCACCGGCCTGCCACCCGATGGAGGATGGGATACGGTTCCGGCAGAGGGGCCGGCGATGGCGATGGAGGTGCGGTTCGATGTCGCGGCGCAAGCTCGGGCAGCTGGAGGCCGAGGTGCTCGCCGTGCTGGCCGGGGCGGACGGGTTCCTGTCGCCCAACGACATCGGTGACCGGCTGGCCGGCGGGGCCGCGTACACGACGGTGAACACGATCCTGTTCCGCCTGCTGGACAAGAACATGGTCGACCGCGAGAAGCGGGGGCGGGCCTACGTCTACCGGCTGACCGCCGACGAGCCCGGCCTGGCCGCCGAGCGGATGTTCGGCCACCTGCGGCTGGCGCACAACCCGTCGGCGGTGCTCAGCCAGTTCGTCCACGGCCTCAACCCCAAGGAGGAGGAGGCCCTGCGCGCGCTGCTCGACGAGACGGAAGGGCAGCGGTGAACCTGGAGATCTACCTGCCCACCGCGCTGCTGGCGCTGGGCACCCTGGTCGTCGCGTGGCGGCAGCCCCGCATGCATCCCGCCTGGACGGCGCGGATCCTGATCCTGTTCATCGGCGGCTCCGCGCTGGCCGTGCTCGGCCTGCTGGCCTTCCTCGTCGTGATGGCCACCGGCGTCTGGACTCCGGCCAAGGCCGCGCTGGCGGGCGGCCTGCTGGCCGACAACGGCCGGGTGCCCCTGCCCGTGGGGGTGGCGGCGGGGGCGCTGCTGGTCCTCATCGCCGTGGCCGTGACCTGCTCCGCGCTGCGCTGGCGGCGGGAGCTGCGCGAGGCCAGGGCCGTGGGCACGGGCGTCGTCGCCGACGAACGGCCGTACGCGGTGGCCGTGCCGGGGCACGACGGCGGGGTGATCCTCTCCAGCGGCCTGGTCGGGATGCTGTCCCGGCGCGAGCTCGAGGTCGTGTTCCGCCACGAGGCCGCCCACCTTGAGCACCGCCACCACCTCTACCTCATGGCCGGCTCCGTCTTCACCCGCGTCTTCCCCTGCCTGGCCTATCCGTACCGGGCGCTGCGCTACGCACTCGAACGCTGGGCCGACGAGGAGGCCGCCGTCGCGGTCGGCGACCGCGTCCTGACCGCGCGGACCATCGCCCGGGTCGCCCTGGCCCAGCCTCCCGCCGCCCCGGGCCGGCTCGCCCTCACCGGCTCCCATGTCACGCGCAGGGTCACCGCGCTGCTCGGACGCACCCCGCCCGACAGCCGCATCGCTGGGCCCGTGCTGTTCGGCGGCGCGTGGATGGCCGCCGGCAGCGCCATCTCCCCCACCGTCACCCATCACGTCAACCTCGTCCTGGTGCTGCTGTGACGCCTCCGCTCCTGGTCGGAAAACCGCTGTCTCAACGGTGGAGGTGGCGAGTACGGTGTCGCTGTGGCCGCTGATCGCGTGCGGCGACGGCTCACGGAGACGGACGCGAAGGAGCCCATGGTGCCAGGCGCTGTGCTGCGAGGCGTGACTCTCGACTGTGCCGACCCGCGGACGCTGGCGGGCTTCTACGGTGCGCTGACCGGGATGCGGGAACTCTTCGCCGCGGACGAGTTCGTCGCCCTGACCAGCGGCTCCGGCTGTGATCTGGGGTTTCAGAAGGTCGAGGGATACCGGGCGCCGCAATGGCCTGGCCAGGACGTGCCGCAACAGTTCCACCTGGACTTCCGCGCCGACGACCTTGACGCGATGGAAAAGCGCGCGCTGGAACTCGGCGCGACCAAACCGGACCATCAGCCCGGCGACGGACGCTGGCGCGTCCTCCTGGACCCGGCCGGCCACCCCTTCTGCCTCACACCTTCCTGACATCACCCGCGTTGACGGCGCTCAGGCCGCGCCCTGCCACTCGCCTCGCAGGATCTCCTCGTAGAGCGTGATCAAGGCCGGACTCGGGTCCAGGCCCAGGCGCGAACTCCACCACCTCGTCGAGTCACGCGAGCGCCTCGGCATGCCGGCCCTGCCCCGCGAGCGCTTGGACGTCGATCCGCAGGCTCGGCACGCCCAGCGCCGGGATCCCCTCCGCAGACCCCTCCGCCCGCCGCCCCCGCCGGATCAACCCGCCCGGTCAACCGGCGGCGACGGGCAGGCTGAGGGTCATGGTGAGCCCTCCTCCTGGCGTCTCCTCGGGGACGAGGGCGCCGCCCATCGCCTCCGTGAGCCCGCGCGACAGGGCCAGGCCGAGCCCCACCCCCGCATGGTTGTCCCGGTCCCCGAGCCGCTGGAACGGCTGGAAGACCCGGTCGTACGCCTCGGGTGGCAGACCGGGCCCGCGATCGGCGACGCGTACCTCGACCCGCGCCCCGTGCCGCCCGGCCGTGACGCTCACCCTCTCCCGCGGCGGGCTGTAGCGGACGGCGTTGGACATGAGGTTGACCAGGACCCGCTCCAGCAGCACCGGGTCGGCCAGGATGTCGGGCAGCCCGGCGGGGACGTCCCACTCGACGCGGTCGCGCACGGGACCCAGGTCGTCGGCGGCGCGTGGGATGATCTCGTCCAGGGCGACGGGTTCGGACGCGACACCGAGCACGCCGGCCTGCAGGCGGCTCATGTCGAGCAGGTTCGTGACAAGGCGGTCGAGTTTGTCCAGGGATTCGGCGGCGGTGGCGAGCAGTTCGGCGCGGTCCTGCGGCGACCAGGCGATCTCGGTGCCGCTCAGGCTCTCGACGGCGGCCTTGGCCGAGGCGAGCGGGGTGCGCAGGTCGTGGCTGACGGCGGCGAGCAGCGCGGTGCGCATCCGGTCGGCCTCGGCCAGTGGGCGGGCTCGTTCCGCCTCCTCCCGCAGGCGTTCCTGGCGCAGGGCGACGGCGGCCTCGGCGGCGAATGCCTCCAGCACCGTACGGTCGGCGGCCTCCAGCGGCCCGCCCTTGGCGGCCATGATCATATCGTCGTCGATGACCACGTCGATGTCGGACCGGCCGGGACAGGTCGCGGGCTCGCCACCGGAGGTGGCCACGATCCGCCAGGCGCCGGGGTCGGCCCGGACGTCCGGCGTGCGGGCGGCCTCCGGCCGGCGTTCCAGCAGCGTGACCGAGTCCAGACCGAACGTCTCACGCATGCGCGCCAGCAGGGACGGCACGGCGGCCTGGCCGCGCAGCACGTGCCCGGCCAGGGTGGACAGCAACTCGGCGTCGGCCCCGGCGCGGGCCGCCTGGCGGGTGCGGCGGGCGGCGAGGTCCACGATCGTGCTCACCGCCGCCGCCACCGCGACGAACACGACCAGCGCGAACAGGCTCTCCGGGTCGCTGATCGTGAACTCCCCGAGCGGCGGGGTGAAGTACCAGTTGAGCAGCAGCGACCCGCCCACGGCCGCGGTGATGGCCGGCCACATGCCGCCGGCCAGCGCGACCCCGATGGTCAGGCAGAGGAAGAGCAGGATCTCGCTGGGCAGCGACAGCACGTCGCGAAACGGCGACAACGCCAGCGTCAGCAGCGGCATCCCGGCCACCGCAAGCACCCAGCCGCACAGCCGCCGCGTGCGGGTGAGCGCGGCCCGTGAGCCGGCCCGCCGGCGCCGCCCCTGCCTGGCCTCCTTGTGGCTGATCAGGTGGACGTCGATGGAGCCGGAACGGGCGGTGGTCTCCACCCCGACGCCGCGTGAGAGGATCTGCGCGAAGCGGCCCCTGCGGGAGGCGCCGAGGACGAGCTGGGTGGCGTTGACGCCGCGGGCGAAGTCGAGCAGCGCCCGGGGGACGTCGTCGCCGACGACCTGGTGGTAGCTGCCGCCCAGGTTCTCCACCAGGGTGCGCTGGCGGGCCAGGCTGGCCGGGTCGGCCCCGGCGAGCCCGTCGGCGCTGGTGACGTGGACGGCCAGCAGGTCGGCCCCCTTGGTCCGGGCCGCGATGCGGGCGGCCCTGCGGACCAGGGTGTCGCCCTCGGGCCCGCCGGCCAGGGCGACCACCACGCGCTCGCGGGTCTCCCAGGTTGTGGCGATGCCGTGGTCGGCGCGGTAGCGGTCGAGCTGGTCGTCCACCTCGCCGGCGACCCACAGCAGGGCCAGCTCGCGCAGCGCGGTCAGGTTGCCGACGCGGAAGTAGTTCGCCAGGGCGGCGTCCACCTTCGCGGAGGCGTACACGTTCCCGTGCGCCATGCGGCGGCGCAGCGCTTTAGGCGACATGTCCACCAGCTCGACCTGGTCGGCCCCGCGCACCACCTCGTCCGGCACGGTCTCGCGCTGCGGCACGCCCGTGATCTGCTCGACGACGTCGTTGACCGACTCCAGGTGCTGGATGTTGACCGTGGAGACGACGTCGATGCCGGCATCGAGGATCTCCTCGACGTCCTGCCAGCGCTTGGCGTTCTTCGAGCCGGGCACGTTGGTGTGGGCCAGCTCGTCGATCAGCGCCACCCGGGGCCTGCGAGCGATCACCGCCTCGGCGTCCAGTTCGGTGAACGCCACGCCCCGGTGCGTCACCGTCCGGCGCGGGATCACCTCCAGGCCATCCAGCAGGGCGGCGGTACGGGGGCGGCCGTGAGTCTCGACGAGCCCCACGACCACGTCCCGGCCTCGTTCGACGGCTCTGCGGCCCTCGCCGAGCATCGCGTACGTCTTGCCGACCCCCGGGGCCGCCCCGAGGTAGACGCGCAGGCGGCCCCGGCTCATGACCGGTCGAGCGCCAGGTTGAGTTCGAGCACGTTGACGGCGGGCTCGCCGATGAACCCGAGCACGCGGCCCGCGGTGTGCTCGGCGACCAGCGTCCGCACCCGTTCGAGGGCGATGCCGCGTTCCCTGGCCACGCGGGGCGCCTGGAGGTCGGCGTAGGCCACGGAGATGTGCGGGTCCAGGCCCGAGCCGCTCGCCGTCACCGCGTCGGCGGGGACGGCGGGCGCGCCGGCGTCGCCGCGCACGGGGACGGTCCGGCCGGCCGCGTAGTCCACGCCTGGTCGGCCGCACTCGACCCGCAGCCCCTGGTAGGTGGCGACGAAGGGGACGGTGGGACAGGGCTGGTTGACGCTGACCGCGTGGCCGGGGAAGACCTTCAGCACCGCGCCGGCCCCGCCGGGCGTGCAGTACGGACGGGCGCCGCTGACGCCCTCCAGCTCCCCGGCCGCCTTGGAGCGGGCGCAGACCCGGGTGAGCAGCGACTGCCTGCCCGGCTCCCCCGGCCCGGGCAGGATGTCCACGACGTCCTCTGGACCGAGATTGGAGGCGCCGGTGGCGGTCGGGTCGTAGCCGTCGCCGGCGGCCGAGGGACGGGACTGGAAATACTTCCCGACCGGCACGCCGCGGGCGTCGGTGAAGGACTGGCCGATGAGGGCGCTGCCGGCGTCCCCGCCGACGAGTGAGCCGTTGGCGGAGCCGTGGAACAGCACCTGGGCCAGGCCGGTGACGGTCAGTGGATAGATCAGGCCGAGCAGCACCGTCAGTACGGCCACCGCGCGGATCGCGGCGAGGTGCGGGCGCAGCCAGGCAGGCAGACGTTGCATTCAGCTCATCCCCGGAAGGAACTGGACCAGAAGGTCGATGATCTTGATGCCGGCGAACGGCGCGACGATGCCGCCGAGGCCGTAGACGTACAGGTTGCGGCTGAGCAGCCGGGACGCGCTGGCCGGCCGGTAACGGACGCCGCGCAGCGCCAGGGGGATCAACGCGACGATGACCAGCGCGTTGAAGACGACCGCGGCCAGGATCGCGGACTGCGGGCTGGACAGGCGCATGATGTTGAGCGCGTCCAGGCCCGGATAGACGGCCGCGAACATGGCCGGGATGATCGCGAAGTATTTCGCGACGTCGTTCGCGATCGAGAACGTGGTCAGCGCGCCGCGCGTGATGAGCAGTTGCTTGCCGATCTCCACGATCTCGATCAGCTTGGTCGGGTCGGAGTCGAGGTCCACCATGTTCCCGGCCTCCTTGGCGGCGCTCGTGCCCGTGTTCATGGCCACGCCGACGTCCGACTGCGCCAGGGCGGGCGCGTCGTTGGTGCCGTCGCCGGTCATCGCGACCAGCCGGCCGCCCTCCTGCTCCTTCCTGATGAGCGCGAGCTTGTCCTCGGGGGTGGCCTCGGCCAGGAAGTCGTCCACGCCGGCCTCGTCGGCGATGGCCTTGGCGGTGAGCGGGTTGTCGCCGGTGATCATGACGGTACGGATACCCATCCGGCGCATCTCGTCGAACCGTTCCCGCATGCCCCGCTTGACCACGTCCTTGAGGTGGATCACGCCGAGCACCCGGTTCCGCTCGGCCACGACCAGCGGGGTGCCGCCGGAGGCCGAGATGCCGTCCACGAGCCGGCCGACCTCATCGGCAGGCCGGCCGCCGGCCTCGCGGACCCACGCCAGCACTGCGGACGCGGCCCCCTTGCGGATCTGCCTGCCCTCGATGTTCACTCCCGACATGCGGGTCTGTGCCGTGAAGTGCACCCATTCGGCGCCGTGGAGGTCCCGTTCGCGCAGGCCGTAGCGTTCCTTGGCGTGGACGACGATCGAGCGGCCCTCGGGCGTCTCGTCGGCCAGGCTGGACAGCTGCGCCGCGGCGGCGAGTTCGCCTTCGCCGACCCCGGCCACCGGGACGAACTCCGACGCCTGCCGGTTGCCCAGAGTGATCGTGCCGGTCTTGTCCAGCAGCAGCGTGGACACGTCACCCGCCGCCTCGACGGCGCGCCCCGACATCGCCAGGACGTTGCGCTGCACCAGGCGGTCCATGCCGGCGATGCCGATGGCCGACAGCAGCGCGCCGATGGTGGTGGGGATCAGGCAGACCAGCAGGGACACCAGCACGACGCCGGTGACGCCGTTCGCGTCCAGGGCCGGGGAGTCGGGCACGCCCGGGTTGACCAGCTTGGAGTAGACGGCCAGCGGCTGCATGGTCGCGGTGGCGACCAGGAAGACGATCGTCAGCGCGGCGAGCAGGATGTTGAGCGCGATCTCGTTCGGCGTCTTCTGCCGGTTCGCGCCCTCGACCAGGGCGATCATGCGGTCGACGAAGCTCTCGCCCGGCTGCTGCGTGACGCGGACGACGATCCGGTCCGACAGCACCCTGGTGCCTCCGGTCACGGCGCTGCGGTCGCCGCCGGACTCGCGGATGACGGGGGCGGACTCGCCGGTGATGGCCGATTCGTCCACTGAGGCGATGCCCCGCACCACGTCGCCGTCGCCCGGGATGATCTCTCCCGCCTCGACGACCACGAGGTCGCCCGGTCTGAGCTCGGACGCGCCGATCTCGTCCCACTCCGCCGCATCCCCGCTCCTCAGACGTCTGGCTCTGGTGCCGGTCCTGGCCCGTCGCAACGTGGCCGCCTGCGCTTTGCCGCGTCCCTCGGCGACGGCCTCGGCCAGGTTCGCGAAGATCGCGGTAAGCCACAGCCACACCACGACGGCCCAGGCGAAGAACGACGGCCGCAGGACGGCCAGGACAGTGGTGAACGCCGCGCCGATCTCCACGACGAACATGACCGGGTTGCGCCACAGCGTGGCGGGATTGAGCTTCTTCAGCGCGTCGGGCAGCGCCACGAGCAGGTGCCGGGGGTCGAGCAGGCCGCCTGCCCGGCCGGTCCGCGCCAGGGGTTTCTCCAGTACGGGGGCTGACATGTCAGGACAGTCCTTCCGCGATCGGGCCGAGCGCGAGCGCCGGCAGGAAGGTCAGGGCGACGAGGACGACGGTGACGCCGACGACCAGGCCGACGAACTGCGGCCGGTGCGTGGGCAGCGTGCCCGCGCCCTCGGGGACGGGCGACTGGCGGGCCAGCGAGCCGGCCAGCGCCAGGACCAGGATGATCGGCAGAAACCGGCCGAAGACCATGCACAGGCCGAGCGCCACGTCGTACCACGGGGTGTTGACCGTGAGGCCGGCGAAAGCTGAGCCGTTGTTGTTGGCGGCGCTGGTGAAGGCGTACAGGATCTCGGACAGGCCGTGCGGGCCCGAGTTGAGCATGCTCGCGCGCCGCTCCGGCGAGCCCATCGCGAACGCCGTGCCGATCAGCACCAGCGCCGGGGTGGTCAGGAAGTAGAGCGAGGCCAGCTTGATCTGGCGGGGGCCGATCTTCTTGCCCAGGTACTCGGGGGTGCGCCCGACCATCAGCCCGGCCACGAAGACCGTGATGACGGCCAGGACGAGCATGCCGTACAGGCCCGCGCCGACGCCGCCCGGGGCGATCTCGCCGAGCATCATGTTCGCCATGGTCATCATGCCGCCGAACGGCGTGTAGGAGTCGTGGAAGCTGTTCACGGCGCCGGTGCTGGTGAGCGTGGTCACCGCGCCGAAGGTGGCGGAGTCGGAGACACCGAAGCGGACCTCCTTGCCCTCCATGGCCGCGCCGACGGCCCGCGGCACGGTCGCGTGGCCGCCGAGTTCGAAGGCGTTGGTGAGCAGCACGGAGGCCAGCGCCAGCACGCCCATCACGGCGAGGATGGCGTGCCCCTGACGGACCTGCCCGACCATCCGGCCGAACGTCCGCGGCAGCGCGAACGGGATCGCCAGGATCAGCAGCAGCTCGAACCAGTTCGTCCAGGTGGCCGGATTCTCGAACGGGTGGGCGGAGTTGGCGTTGTAGAAGCCGCCGCCGTTGGTGCCCAGCAGCTTGATGACCTCCTGGGAGGCGACCGGGCCGCCGGTGATCGCCTGCGTGCCGCCGGTCAGGGTGCCGACCTCGTGCGTGCCCGACAGGTTCTGGATCACCCCGCCCGCGACCAGCACCAGCGCGCCGATGAACGCCATCGGCAGCAGCACCCGGACCGTGCCGCGGACCAGGTCCACCCAGAAGTTGCCGATCGCGCCCGACCGGCTGCGGGCGAAGCCGCGCACCAGCGCGATCGCCACCGCCATGCCGACCGCGGCCGAGACGAAGTTCTGCACGGCCAGGGCGGCCATCTGGGTCAGGTGGCCCATCGTGGACTCGCCGGAGTAGGACTGCCAGTTGGTGTTGGTGACGAAGCTGACGGCGGTGTTCCAGGCGATGTGGCCGGTGACCGGGGGCATGCCCGCGCTCAGCGGGAGCCGGTCCTGGAGGCGCTGGAGTCCGTACACGGCCAGGACGGAAATCACCGAGAACGCGAGCAGGCCGCGCGCGTAGACCGGCCAGCTCTGCTCGGTGTCGGCCCGCACGGCGAGCAGCCGGTAGAGGCCGCGCTCGGCGGCGTTGTGCCTGGCGCTCGTGTAAACCCGGTACAGGTGGTCGCCGAGCGGTCTGTGCAGCAGGGCCACGGCGATGACGAGGGAGGCGACGAAGAGCGCCCCCGCGGCCGTGGCGCTCATCGGAACCGCTCGGGGAACAGCAGGGCCGCGACCATGAACGCCGTCAGGGCGACGACGATCACCAGGCCGGTGGCGTTGACCGCGCTCACAGGCGCTCCACCGCCTTCACGACGAGCCCGAAGATCACGAAGATCGCGATCGTCAGAGCGACGAAGATGACGTCGGCCATCTCCACTCCTCGGTTCTGGGAACAGGTGGTCTCCGCTCGGACGAGCGGGCCAGAAATCCAGCAAAGCCGGGAAATAGCCCTGTTTCACATTCCTTGACGGGTTTCATACGGTTGTGTGGGGATTCTTGACGCCATCCGCACAAGGCTTCACCGGCTGAATGTCCGGTGAATGCCCGCCTGCGTTCCTGTCCCCGCCCGCCGCCGGAGGCGACCATGGACGGCCATGACAGGCAAAAACTGGCTCCAGCACACTCATCTCGACAAGCTGTACGGCTACCTGCCCGGCATGGCCGAGGCGCTGCCGACGATCTTCGGGCTGAGCCGCGACGAGTACGCCGAGGTCATCGCCGAGTACGACGCCCGCGCCGGTGAGGCGGCCGAGGCCCTGCTCGCCGACGGGGAGTTCGCCGCCCGCCTGGCCGCGCTGCCCGTACCCGCCGGGCGGACGATCCTGGCGATCGGCGACAGCATCACCGACGACCTGCAGTCCTGGGCCGAGATCCTGCGCCATCTGCTCCGCCCGCGCGGCGTGCGCGTGGTGAACGGCGGCCTGTCCGCGCACACGACCGCCATGCTGCTGCGGCGCTGGCCGGCCACGCTGGCCGCGGTCCGTCCCGATTGGGTGATCTGCGCGCTCGGCGGCAACGACGTCACCCGCATCGGCCCCGAGGCGGCCAAGCCCCAGGTCAGCCTGTCCGAGAGCGTGGCCAACCTGCGGGAGCTGCGGCGCATTGGCGGCGCGGTGGAGACGTGGGTGTGGCTGACTCCCGTGCCGGTGCGCGAGGAACGGGTCGGCGCCACTCCCGCGTTCGGCTTCAGCCAGGTCGGCTGGCGCAACGCCGACATCGTGGCGCTGGCCGGGGAGGTGCTGGGCTTCCCCGAGCCGGCCGTGGACCTCACCGCCGCCTTCGGCGTTCCGGCCCGGTCTGACCTGCAAGGGGAGGATGGGGTGCATCCGTCCCTGGACGGGCAGATGGCCATCGTACGGGCGCTCGTGGAACGCCTGACGGAGCACCGGCCGCGCGCCTGACCCCCGCCGGACGCCCGCGTGATCCCGCGCCGAGCCTCCCTCGCCGGACCGCCGGACCGCCGGACCTGGTGGGCCGGACGCGCGGGACGAGGTCGGCGGGCCGGACGCGCGGTCCGAAGGTGGCGGGCCGGACGCGCGGTCAGGAGGTCGGTGGGAGGCGGGTCTGGGCGGTCGTGGTGGTGAGGAGTTCGGGGAGGGTGCCCTCGAAGCCGTCCAGGAGTCTGAGCAGGACCGTCCAGAAGCCGGCGGGAGCGGCGCGCGCGGCGGTCTCGACCTCGCGCACGACCAGCTCGCGCAGCCGGGCCCGGCGCCCGGTGAGCTCACATGAGTACCAGGTCAGATAGCGGATGAGCCGGCCGGCGGGACGGCATTCCGACAGGATCTCCTCGTCGCCCAGCACCTCCCCGCGGTGGATCCGCCGCAGCGTCCCGCTCGGGTCGCGTTGTAGGCCGAGCGCGGGCAGGACGAGACGCGCCGCCGCCGGGCTCGTCGCCGCGGCCCGTTCGAGAAGATCGTCCGCGAGAGCTCCGGCCAGCGGGCCGGGCAGGTCCTTGCGGTCGGTGAGGACGCACAGGACGTGGTCGGGCCAGGGCCGTTCCCGATGGGCCGCCACCAGCTCGGGCCAGGGCAGCGCGTCGCCGTCGCCGGTCAGCGCGACCAGCACGGCCTCGCTCTCGAACGGATCGCGCGCCGCCCGTAACGCGGCCACGGGGTCACGCACCGGTAAGGGGACCGGTGCGGCGATCAGCCGGCGCAGCTCCGTGTCCTGCCGGGAGAGATGCCGGGTCCGCTCGTCCTGATCTGGGTCCAGCCCGTACGCCCACGCCCGCGTCCTGGGCTCGCACCGGAACATCCAGCGGGCGAACACCGCCCTAGCAGCGACGCCCGCCATGGCGAACCGGTCGAGTACCTCGTCGCGCGCGTACGTCCGGTGCCACGACCCCGTCAGGTCGCGCTCCCCCATCTGTGCCAGGACGTCGTCGGGCAGGGCGTCGATCAGCTCGGCGAGCGGCTGGTCGGGGGCGTGCGCGAGCAGCCGCAGGTCGACGGCCTGGACCGGTGGCGGCACCGGATCGCGGCGGACCCGGCGCAGCAGGGAGGCGAGCGTGCCCGGGTGGGCGGGGAACCTGGCGGCCGCCGCCAGCCAGGCCCCGATGTCGGCGTTCGAGTGACGCCAGAGCAGGTGGCCGGCGGCCTGCCAGAACAGCCAGGTCCGGCCGGTGCCGCCGCTGCCGTCCATGGCCCGTACGAGCAGGTCGAGGCTTGCGACACCGGCGATCACGTCCTCCACGGTGTCCAGCGTCACCAGCCGACGTACCAGCTCGGCGTGGACGTCGCCGATATGGCTGAGCAGGACGGGCCGCATCCAGTCGGGCACCGGCCGGTGCGCCAGCCGCAACCGGCCCGCCACGAGGGAGTCCCATGGGGTGAGCAGGTCGCGGACCAGGGTGTCGGGGCAGTCCTGCCGGGCGACCAGGACGCGCCGCTGCGCCCGGCCGAAGGGTTCGCGCCGGTGCTCGTCCGCGAGCAGGTCCCAGTCGGGGGTTGCGGTCAGGACGGCCTCGCAGGCGGTCACGGTGGCGGCGGCCCGCAGCCGCGCCGCGACGTCGCCGGTCCACGACTCGGCCCGCCCGGACGGCCCGTCCGACAGGTCCAGCCCGCCGGACTCTCCACCCCTGGCCTGTCCAACCCGCCCGAACAGCCTGGTCCACCCAGAGGCCCCGTCCGACAAGTCCGACCCGCCAGACCCGTCAGACTCGGACCGTCCAGCCTGCCCGAACAGCCTGGCCCGCCCAGAGGCCCCGTCCGACAAGCCCGGCCCATCAGGCCTGTCAGGCGCGGACGGCCCCTCCGGCTCGTCCGGGCCGATGCCCTCCGCCCGCAGCTCCGCCTCGGCGACCGCGCGCACGTCGGGGGCGATCAGGTCCAGCAACCGCCACATCTCCCCGGCGGCGGGTTCCAGCGTCATGTCCCGATCTTCGGCCGCCACGGGTCTCCTCTCGTCGACCGGAACGCTCCATCCATTGTCCGCCGATGTGCGGCGACCGGCTAAGTAGTCCTAACAAAATGATCCAATGTTGCCCCGTCACAGGCGAGATCATTGATCTCGGTGTCGGTCGCTCAAACGCACTATGCGAACCAGATGATCGCCTGTCCGTGCGATCGGGTCCAGGCGAGCGGCGTCTCGTCCAGCGCGAGCACGTTGTGCCGAGCCTCGCTCGGCGGCATCGGGAGCGTGTCGTAGGGCAACACGTCCGGGGCCTCGTTCGCGATCCAATGTCCGGGTAGCCCGCGTACCACCTCGGCGAACGTTACCCGTCGTGGCGTCGGCACGTGGTACAGCACCGAGCTGTGGAACACCACCAGCGTCGCGTCGGGCGGGGCCTGCGCAGCCAGTGCCGGCAGGTCGTCTACCAGGTCGCCCCGTACGAGCAGCGGCGGGTCGGTTGCGACGACGGCCGCCGCCGCCCGCAGCCGGGCGCGGCGATGCATGTGTTCCGGCCAGATGAGGGCGTCGAGCCAGGCGAGATCGACGGGGTCGGTCACATCGAGCGGGTTCAGGTCCAGGCCGGCCCGCCACACCACCTGGGGCAGGCCGATCGGCGGCGCCATATTGGTGGCCGTGCAGGCAAGGACCGGGTCACCGGAGCCGACCAGGTGATCGCCGTAGCGGTAGGTGTACCGGTCGGGATAGAGGCACAGCCCGGCGGACGCGCCGACCTCCAACAGCGCGAGCGGCTGTGGCAGTGCGGTGAGTACCGGTAGCAGGACGGCACACCGTCCGGCCTCGTTCGTCTGCGTGGCCCGTGTGCGCATCTCCGCCTCGATGACCGGCCAGTTCGCCACCACGTAATCATGGAACGCGGCCGGATCCTCGACCGGCCCGCCGAGCAACCGAACAACACCGAACAGCAGGTTCGGCTGCCGCTTGGCCGGCGGAAGCGCGGCGAGCAAGGCCAGGAGCTCGCGATCCCGCGTCACCGCAGATGCCAAGCGCTCGTACGCGGGCGACACGCCACGCGCCTCGCGCGCGGCGAACTCGGCGTAGATCGCAGCGATCGTCATATGCCGATGATCGCAGTGAACTCCTTCCGCACTCGCATCCACAGGCTGGGCGCGGTCCTGGATCCTTTTGTTAGGACCTCTAAGAAGGCGCTCCAGCTCGGCCATCCGGGCCTCCGGCATCTCCAGCACCATCCGCGCTATTCACACCGTCTTCTCGCATCATCTGCACCACCTGCGTCTTCCACGCCATACACGCCCTCCACGTCGTCGGTACCCTCCGTGCCTGCACGCCATCGGTGTCGCCGGTCCGTAGATGCCGGACCTAGGGTCACCGGCTCCCCGGCCCGGTTTCGCGGGGCGAATCATGGGCATCGAGCGCCCAGGACTCCGGGAGGGCAAGACACCGGGAAGGCAAGGCTCCAGGAGGGCAGGACACTGACAGGGCAGGGATCGGGGAGGGCAGGCGCGATGGCTCGCAGGTTGCTGGTGATGGGCAATCCGGCCGCGGGCGGAGCCGGCGAGGAGCGGCGCAAGGCGGTGCTGGACGTCCTGGGCGGCGGGGCCGACGTCGTGGAGCGGGTGACGGAACGGCCGGAGGACATCGGCCGGGCGCTGGCCGAGCACGCCGATCGGATGCCGGTCGTCCTCGGCGGCGACGGCAGCCTGCACACGCTCGTGGCGGAGCTGCTGGCCCGTGGCGAGCTGGCCGAGCGGCCGGTGGGGCTGATCCCGATGGGCACCGGCAACGACCTTGCGCGTTCGCTGGGCATCCCGCTCGACCCACGCGAGGCCGCCGAGGTGGTGCTGCGGGGCCGGGAGCGTCCGATGGACCTGCTCGTGGCCGGCGACGGCGCGATCGTGGTGAACGCCGTGCACGTCGGCGTCGGCGCGCTGGCCGCCGAGGAGGCGACGCCGCTCAAGCCGTGGCTGAGCCGGGTCGCCTACGCGGCGGGCGCGCTGATGGCCGGCGTGCGCGCGAAGGGCTGGCACCTGCGGGTGCGCGCGGACGGCAGGACCGTCGCCGACGGCCGGCGGCGGATCCTCATGGTGGGCATCGGCAACGGCACCTCGATCGGCGGCGGCACCCCGCTCACCCCGCAGGCCCGGCCGGACGACGGCCTGGCGGACGTGGTCGTCTCCTTCGCCGTGTCGCCCCTGGCCCGGCTGACCTTCGGGCTGCTGCTGCGGCTCGGCAGGCAGCGCCGGCATAACGACGTCGTGACCCTCAGAGCGCGCGCCATCGCCATCGACGGCGAGCCGGTCCCGGCCAACGCCGACGGCGAACTCTGCCAGGCCAGCTCTTCCTACACCTGGACAGTGCATCCCGCGGCCTGGCGCATCCTCGCCCCCGCTAACGGTGCACCGGAGCAGGACCGATGACCACGGAAACGGCCGACCCGGAGAAGCCCGGGCCGGTACTGGCGACCGGCTGGAGGAGCCTGGGACGGTACGGATGCTCGAACCAGAAACTAGGGCGGCCCCGGCGCGCGGCTTGTAGGAGCCGGGAACGGCACAGGTGCCCGAACCAGAAGCCGGCGCGGCACCGGCGTCCGACCTGCAGAAGCCGGGAACGGCACGCATGCCGAAACCAGAGGCCGGCGTGGCACCGGCGTCGGGGCCAGGGTCTGGGGCGGCGCGGGTGTCCGGGCTGGAGGAGCCGATGACGCCTGGGGCGGGACGGATGGCCGATCTGAACGACTATGCCATCGACCCGGTCCGGGGATTCGTTCCCGGCGACGACCCCGTGAACGCGCTGCCGCCGTACTACCGCCCCTGGGAACGGACCGCACGCGACATATCAGCCCTGATCATGACGGGTCGCCTGCGCGACGCCATCGCGTCGCTGCCCGTGCTCACGCCCGCCAAGCTGAGCTCGCCCGGGGAGCGGGAACGCGCCATGCTGCTGCTGACCTGCCTGGCGAACGCGTACGTATGGGGATCAGAAACCCCCGCCCGCACCCTCCCCGCCCCTGTCGCCCGCCCTCTCGACGATCTGGCCCGCCAACTGGACCGGCCGCCGATCATCGCCCACGCCTCCATCGTCCTGAACAACTGGCGGCGCATCGACAGGACGGAGCCGCTGAGCACGTCCAACATCGACACCCAGGTGACGTTCCTCGGCGGCGTGGACGAGAAGTGGTTCTACCTCGCCACCCTGGGCGTCGAACTGGCCGGAGCGCCCGGGTTGCCGCTGCTCGTACGCACCCATGACGCCGTGGCCGGCGACGACCCCGACCGGCTCACGAAGGCGTTGGTCGGCGTGCGGAAGGTGCTCGGCCGCACGGTGGAGGCGCTGCTCGACATCGAACGCTGGTGCGACCCGCACGTCTTCTACCACCGGATCAGACCGTTCCTCACGGGCTGGCCCGAACCCGGGCTGATCTTCGAGGGAGTGGATCGCGGACCAGTCGTGCTGGCCGGCGGCAGCGCCGCACAGAGCTCCCTGATCCAGTCGTTCGACGCCGGGCTCGGCGTCCGCCATGACGACGAGATGACCGCCGCGTTCCTCACCGGTATGCGCGCGTACATGCCGGTCCCGCACCGCCGCTTCCTCGCCGATCTGGAGACCGGCCCCTCGGTACGCGACTACGTGTCGAACCGGCGCGCCGACCGGCCAGGGCTGGTGGAGGCGTACAACGGGGCCGTGGACGCGCTGGCCCGGCTCAGGGCCCAGCACATCGGCATCACCGGCCGCTACATCCAGCGCTTCGAACGCGACGGCACCGCCAAGGGCACCGGCGGCAGCGACTACTCCGGTTTCCTCCGCCGCGCCCGCGAGGAGACCGTGGGCCACCTGCTGCCCTGAACCCGCATCACCGACAGCCTCCATGCACGGTGACGTCACTTTGCCACGCATGACGCCACCATGACACCATCACTAGGACCAACCGAACTTGCCATGACGTCATCATGATGCCATAGTGACGTCATGGACCTGGCTCCGTACGTTGACAACCTCAGGCGTGAGCTCGCCATCGCCGCCGCGGCGGGCGGCGAGGAGGCACGGGCGCTGGCCGAGCGCCTGGCCGCGACGCTCGAGTCCGCCACCCGGCTCGCCCTGCTGGAGGCCCTGTCCGCCGCCGCGGACGAGATCACCCGCGACCTCGCCCCCGGCTCGGTCGAGGTCCGGCTGCGTGGCCGCGATCCCGGTTTCGTGGTGACGCCACCGCTGGTCCCCGCCTCGTTCGAGGAGGAGAGCGGGCGGCACGGCCCGCCCGCTCCGCCACCGCCGCCGCCCCCACCCCTGCCGCCGGACGCCGACGACGGCGGCACGTCCCGGATCTCGCTGCGCGTCCCCGAGCACCTCAAGCCGCGCATCGAGGAGGCCGCCGCCCGCGACGGCCTGTCCGTGAACGCCTGGCTGGTACGCGCCGTCTCCGCCGCTCTCGACCCCGGCCAGGACGCCCGGCGTTCCGGCAAGGGCGCGCCGCGGCAGTCCGGCAACCGCTACAGCGGCTGGGTGCGCTGATGACCACGTCAACCCGCGACGACTGGATCGCCATGCCGACCTTCGAGACTCCCGAGCCCGTCCTCGTCATCATCGACCTGCCGACGGCCACCTTAAGGATCAACGCGAGCGAGCGCGCCGACACCGTCGTGGAGGTGCGCCCGAGCGACGAGTTCAACGAATCCGACGTCGAGGCCGCCCGGCAGGCGCAGGTCGACCTCGCCGACGGCAGGTTGCTGCTCCGGGTGGAGGGCTCCGGGCCCGCCACGTCGCTCGGCTGGGGCCTGTCGTTCGACAAACTGGTCGAGTCGCCCACGTCCTGGGCGCGCTCGCTGCTGCTCGGCCACAGCGGCTCGATCGAGGTGACGATCGACCTGCCCACGGGCTCCCGCGTGGACGCCAAGGCGGCGACGGGCCTGCACTGCCGGGGGCCGCTCGGCGAGGTGGCGTTCACCACCTCCTACGGCGACGTCAGCGTGGAGGAGGCCGGCCGGCTGCGGCTGAAGACCACCTACGGCGACATCTCGGTCACCCGCTCGTCCGGCCACGCCGAGGTCACCACGACCCACGGCGACATCCGGATCGGCACGATCGACGGCACGGCGGCGCTGAAGAACTCCCACGGAGACCTGCGCCTCGGCGAGATCACCGGCGAGCTGCGGCTGCAGACCTCCCACGGTGACATCACCGTCGACCGCGCCCTGTCCGGCGTCGCCATCAAGACCTCCTACGGCAGCGCCCGCATCGGCGAGGTGGTGTCCGGCTCGATCGTCATGGAGACCACCGGCGGCGGCCTCGACCTCGGCATCCGCGAGGGCAGCGCGGCCTGGCTGGACCTCAGTTCCACGTACGGCACCGTGGACGTCGAGCTGGAGTCCAGCGACGGCCCCGGTCATACCGACGACGTCGTCGAAGTGAGCGCGCACACCGCGCACGGCGACATCTCCATCCACCGATCCTGACGAACAAGGAGACATCCATGCCTGATGCGATCATGGCCGAGGGGCTGGTCAAGAGATACGGCGACGTGACCGCCCTCGACGGGATGGACCTGGCCGTCCCCGAGGGCACGGTGTTCGGGCTGCTCGGCCCGAACGGCGCCGGCAAGACCACCACCGTCCGCATCCTGACGACGTTACTGCGCCCGGACGCCGGGCACGCCACGGTGGCCGGGTTCGACGTCGTCCGCGACGCACGAGCTCTGCGCGCCCACATCGGCGCCTCCGGCCAGTACGCGGCCGTGGACGACCACCTCACCGGCGCCGAGAACCTGGAGATGGTCGGCCGCCTCTACCACCTGGGCGTGCAGCGCAGCCGGCAGCGCGCTCGCGAGCTGCTGGAGCGCTTCGAGCTCACGCAGGCCGCCGACCGGCCGGTGCAGGGCTACTCGGGCGGCATGCGGCGGCGGCTCGACCTGGCCGGGGCGCTGGTCGCCAACCCGCCGGTGCTGTTCCTCGACGAGCCCACCACCGGCCTGGACCCGCGGGCCAGGGCGAGCCTGTGGGACGTCATCTCCGAGCTGGTCGCGGAGGGCACCACGGTCCTGCTCACCACTCAATACATGGAGGAGGCCGACCGGCTGGCCGACCGCATCGCGGTGGTCGACCACGGGCGCGTGATCGCGCTCGGCACCTCCGACGAGCTCAAGAGGCAGGTCGGCGGCGACCGGGTCGAGGTGTGGCTGACGAGCGCGGCGGACCTGGAGGCCGCGGAGCGGGCTCTCGCGCCACTGGCCGTGGGAGAGCCGCAGCGTGATCCGCACATCCTGCGGGTGACGGTCCCGGTCAGCGGCGGCGTGACCGCGCTGACCGCCGCGCTCGGCCGCCTGGCCGCCGAACGGGTCACCGTACGCGACGCCGGGCTGCGCCGGCCGACCCTGGACGACGTGTTCCTCACCCTCACGGGACACGAGGCCGACGAGAAGGTCAAGGAGACCGTGTGATGAACGCCCTCAACCTGGCCGTCGCCGACGGCATGACGATCGCCAAACGCAACGCGCTGAAGATCCGCCGCGCCCCCGACCTGCTGGGCGGCGTGGTCATGCTGCCGATCGTGTTCGTGCTGCTGTTCACCTACGTCTTCGGCAGCATGATCAGCCTGCCCGGCATGTCGTACGGCGAATACCTGCTCCCCGGGATCTTCGTCCTCACCATCGTCACCAGCGCGCAGATCACCGGCTACACCCTGACGCAGGACCTGCAGCGGGGCATCTTCGACCGGTTCCGCACGCTGCCGATGTCCCCGTCGGCGGTGCTGACCGGTCAGACCATCGCCGACGTGATCATGAACCTGACCAGCATGGTCACCATGGCCGTGGTCGGGCTGCTCGTCGGATGGCGGATCAACTCCTCGCCGCCGCAGGCCGCGCTCGGCTTCCTGATGCTGCTGCTGTTCTCGTACGCCTTCTCCTGGGTGACGGCGACGGTCGCGCTGGCCCTGCGCACGCCCGAGGTGTTCAACAACGTGGCCACGATCCTGTCGTTCCCGATGGTGTTCCTGTCCAACGCCTTCGTCGACAGCGCCCGCCTGCCGGGCCCGCTCAAGCCGATCGCCGAATGGAACCCCGTCTCCACGCTCGTCCAGGCCGCACGCGAACTGTTCGGCAACACCAGCCCGGCCCTGCCCACGCCCGCCGCGTGGCCGCTCCAGCACGCGGTGCCGGTGTCGCTGGCGTGGTCGGTGGTGCTCCTGGCCGTGTTCGTACCGCTGGCCACGCGGCTGTACAAGAGAGCCGTCAGCCGGTGAACCCCGCGACGGCACGGGTCTCCGACGGGGACCGCGACAGGGTGGTGGAGCTGGTGCAGCAGGCGTACGCCGACGGGCGGCTCGACCAGGAGGAGCTGGAGCGGCGGCTCGAACGCGCGCTCACCTCCGTCTCGCTCTAGGAGCTCGACCTCGTCACCGCCGACCTGCCACACCACGACGAGGTGGTCAAACTCCAGTCGATCGGCGGCGGCCTCAAGCGGTCGGGCGACTGGAACGTCCCCCGCCGGCTGCACATCGAGTCCGCGTACGGCAGGGTGCGGCTGGACCTGTCGCGGGCCGTCATCCGGCACACGCAGGTGGACATCGCGCTCTACCTCGCCTACGGCCACGCCACGATCATCGTGCCCGCCGGCGCGAGCGCGAACACCGACGGCGTACAGTCCGCCTGGGGCCGAGTGTCCTGCAAGGCACCCGGCCGCCGCCGCCCCGGCGAACTCCACGTCCAGGTAACCGGCGAACTCCCCTACGGCCGCCTCCTCATCCGCCCCGCCCGCACCTGACGTACGGACAACCGAACTACCCACGGCCGCGCCCCCCCACGGCCCTTCTCCCACGGGCGCAACCCGCAAGGGCCCGGAGACCTGGAGACCTGCAGACCCGGAGACCCGGAGACCCGGAGACGAGCTTCCCTACAGCCGACCATCTCGCGGGCCCCGCGCGTCCGTAAGCAAGCTCCTCTACAGCCGACCGTCTCGCGGCACGACCCCCACAACCGACCTGACCGGCGCAATTCCCACGGCTGACCCGCTCACGGACGTGCGCCCCACGACCGGCCCTTCCCACGGGGCTCAAGCCCGCGCGCCCGCAGACGAGCTCCCTATAGCCGACCGTCTTACGGGCGCGTCTCCACAATCGACCCGGCCACGGGCGCAATTCCCACGGGTGCGATCCCTACGGCCAGTTCTCCCACGGGCGCAACCTCACACCCCGCAGGTCCTCAACCCACACGTGAGCTCCCCAACAGCCGACCATCTCGCGGGCACGACCCCCACCGCCGCCCCACCCACAGGCACGACCCTCACAACCGACCCACCCGCGATCCAGGCTCAGCCACCGCCCGAATATTGACGTTTTATTGACGGCACGATCACGCTGATACCCGCACTTGCCTCACTAGTGTCTTCGTCCGGACGTCTCCTTGACGACGGAAGGACCCAGGTGACCGAGGTGGACCAGCGTGCGGCCGTGCCCGACACGCCGCTGCGGCGGTGGCTGCTCAAGGGCCTGCCCACCCCCGAGACCCCGGTGAACCGTCCCGCAGAGGAGCCCGCCGGGCACCGGCACCGGTGGTGGCAGGTGATGTGCCTGACCGGCGTCGACTACTTCTCCACCCTCGGCTACCAGCCGGGCATCGCCGCGCTGGCCGCCGGCGCGCTCAGCCCCGTGGCGACGCTGCTGCTGGTGGCGTTGACGCTGCTGGGCGCGCTGCCGGTCTACCGGAAGGTGGCCGCCGACAGCCCCAACGGGCTGGGCTCGCTGTCGATGCTGGAACGGCTGCTGCCCGGCTGGCGCGGCAAGTTGCTGGTGCTGTTCCTGCTCGGGTTCGTGGCGACCGCGTTCGTCATCACCATCACGCTGTCGGCGGCGGACGCGACCGCGCACATCCTGCACAATCCCTTCGTCCCGCACTCCTGGGCGGGCTGGCAGGTGCCGGTCACCCTGGCCCTGATCGCCGCGCTCGGCGGGGTGTTCCTGACCGGCTTCAGCGAGGCCATCTCCATCGCGGTCGTCCTCGTCGCCGTCTACCTGCTGCTCAACCTGGTCGTCGTGGGCACCGCCGTCCAGCGGGTGCTGACCCGGCCCGAGCAGGTGGCCGGCTGGCGGGACGTGCTCGCCTCCGACTACTCCAGCCCGATCGCCATGGTGGCCGTCGCCCTGTACGTGATGCCGAAGCTGGCCCTCGGCCTGTCCGGGTTCGAGACGGGCGTGGCGGTCATGCCCCTGGTCAAGGGCGAGCTCGCGGAACGGATCAGGGGAGCGCGCAAGTTGCTGACCACCGCCGCCGTCATCATGAGCGTCTTCCTGATCACCTCCAGCGTCGCCACCACCGTGCTCATCCCGGCGGCGGAGTTCGCGGAGGGCGGTTCGGCCAACGGCCGCGCCCTGGCCTACCTGGCCCACCTCTACCTGGGCGACTGGTTCGGCACCGCGTACGACCTGTCCACCATCGCGATCCTGTGGTTCGCGGGGGCCTCCGCCCTGGCCGGGCTGCTCAACATCGTCCCGCGTTACCTGCCCCGCTACGGCATGGCCCCCGACTGGACCCGCGCCACCCGGCCCATGGTGCTGGTCTTCACCGGCATCGCGTTCCTCATCACGCTGGTCTTCGGCGCCGAGGTGGAGGCCCAGGGCGGCGCGTACGCCACCGGGGTGCTGGCCCTGATCCTGTCGGCCGGCGTCGCCGTCACCCTGGCCGCCTGGACCGGGCGCCGGCTCAAGGCCGCCGCCTTCTTCGGGCTCATCAGCCTGATCTTCGCCTACGCCACCGTCGCCAACATCATCGAACGGCCCGACGGCCTGGTCATCGCCCTGCTGTTCGTCCTGGCGATCGTGGTCATCTCGCTCGTCTCCCGCGCCACCCGTTCCACCGAACTGCGCGTCACCACCATCAGCCTGGACGACTGCGCCCGCCGCTTCATCAACGAGGCCGGCGAGATCTACCTGATCGCCAACGAGCCGCACACCCGCGACGCCAAGGAGTACGTGGACAAGGCCCGCGAGGCGTGGGAGCTGCATCGCCTGCGTACCAGTGAGGGCCTGCTGTTCCTGGAGGTGACCATCCCGGACGCCTCGGAGTTCGCCGGCGAGCTGCGCGTGGTCGGCGAGGAGCGGCACGGCTTCCGCGTCCTGCGCCTGCAGAGCACCACCGTGGCCAACTCCATCGCCGCCCTGCTGCTGCACCTGCGCGACAGGTACGGCAAGACGCCGCACGTCTACTTCCACTGGGCCGTCGAAGGCAACCCCATCGGGGCCCTGCTGCGCTACCTGGTCTTCGGCGGCGGCGACGTGCCGCCCCTGACCCGCGAGGTGCTCCGCCAGGCCGAGCCGGACCCCGCCCGCCGCCCGCTCGTCCACGTCGGCTGACCACCTGTTTGAAGCTTTCAACGCCGCGACCACGGGAGCATCGGCCAAAGTTCACACCGAAAGTTCAACGATACCGTTGAAGGTATGGATATCGGCCTGATCGAAGAATCCGCCCATGCCGTCGAAGCCGCCACCGTCGCCAGACTCCTGCCGGCCCGGCCGCGCCTGCTCGCCCTCGGCGAACCCACCCACCGAGAGGAGCTCCTGCTCGACGTACGCAACGACCTCTTCCGGCAGCTCGTCGAGCAGGACGGGTACCGGATCATCGCCCTTGAGAGCGACTGCCTGACGGGCCTGGCCGTGGACGACTACGTCACCTCGGGCACAGGCACGCTCGACGAGGTCGTGGCGCGCGGCATCAGCCACGGATGGGGCGCGTCCCCGGGCAACCGCGAGCTCGTGCGCTGGATGCGCGCGTACAACGACGGCAGGCCCGCCTCCGAGCAGCTGCGTTTCGCCGGCTTCGACGGCCCGCTGGAGATCGAGGCCGCCGCGAGCCCCCGGCAGGTCCTCACCGCCCTGCACGGCTACCTCGCCGCCCGCGTCGAGCCGGCCCTGCTCCCCTGCACGTCCGGCACCCTCGACCAGCTGATCGGCGCCGACGAACGCTGGACCGACCCCGCCGCCGCCTGGGAACCGTCCCGGTCCGTAGGCCGTTCCGACGACGCCAAGCAGCTGCGGCTGCTCGCCGACGACCTGGTGGCGCTGTTCGACGCGTCCCTGCCGCACCTGATCGCGACCTCAACCCCTGAAGAGCTCGAACGGGCCCGCCTGTACGGCCGCACCGCCACCGGCCTGCTGCGTTACCACTACGGGATGGCCGACACGTCACCGGCCCGCTGGGCCCGGCTGGCGAGCGTGCGCGACACGATGATGGCCGAGAACCTCCTCGCCCTGGCCGAACGAGGCCCGACCCTGGTCTACGCCCACAACACCCACCTCCAGCGCGACAAGGGCACGCTGACCATGAACGACCAGCCGTTCGACTGGTGGGGCGCCGGCGCGCTGGTGAGCCCCCGCCTCGGCGACGACTACGCCTTCCTGGCCACCGATGTCGGCACCATCAGCCACCACGACGTCCCCGCCCCACCTCCCGACACCTTGCAGGGCCTCCTCCACCAGCTCCCCGGCGACCGCCACCTCATCGACACCCGCCACCTCACCACCACCCTCCCCGCCACCCCGGCCCCCCGCGAATCCCCGTACTACGGCTACATCCCCCTGAACCCCACCCACCTGCCCACGTACGACGGCCTCCTCTACATCAAGGACCTGCCGGCGTCCTGACCCACCGCCCGCGACCGGCGCCAGAAGGTGCCGGTCGCGCAATTGCGCCGACCGGCGACGTCCGCCATTCCCATAGCCAAGCGGGCTTATCGCTTGCCGCCGGCAATTAGCCGGTCTACGGTTCACGTTGACCATTTTCTGGAGTCAGGCCCAGGGAGACCGTCATGGCCGAGCCGCTGGTGCCCAATCCCAGGCACGTGGTGCTCCGCGAGCTTCTCACGCGCGCTCGCGACCAGGCCGCCCGCGTACGGACGGCCTACCACGCCCCAGTCGCCGACATGTACTCCCATCAGGTATGGACGGGGCCCACAGCCAGAAAGTGGACGCATGACCTGGAGTTTCGCCATCACCGGTTGACCCGGCTGGCCGAGCAGGTGGTCAACACCCTGGAGGAGGAGCTGGGCCGTCATCCGTCCCAGGTGACCGCTGCGGAGGCGAACAACATCCGGCGCGAGATGGCGGGCAGGATCCCATGACGACTCCGGTAAACGAGTTCTGCGGTGTTGATCCGCGGAGAATGGAACGAATGTCGCGCTCGCTGGAAAGTGGAATCGACACACTCACCGCTTTCTGCGCGGAGTTCGAGGCCGGCTTTCGCCGGCACGACATGGGCACTACGATATTCCGCGAAATACGCGACATCGCCGATTGGGGGAAGAGTCAGCTTTCCATGCTGGCCTATCGCGTCGAGACGATCGAGGAGCTGGGCGACGGCGCGAGCGCCGGTTTCCTGCTGCTGCCCGACGACCTGGACGACCTCGAACGGGCCCGCCGCCTCGCCAAGAATGTGGCCGGCGTCTTCAGCACCAGGACGAAGGACGAGCAACGCGATCAGGCCGCGGAGATCCACGCGTACGCCGACGACATCGCGGCTCTGAAGAAGGATCCCCAGGCCGCCGCCGCCTTCTACGCCTCCTTGCCGCCCCACATCCGCGACGACCTGCCTCAGATCATCGCCGCGACCGGCAGTTCGACCGCCAATGAGGACCTGACGGCGTTCAGCCGGGCCCTCGGCGCGGCTCTCGCGGCACCCACCGTCATCCCGGGTTTCGCGAAAGTCAGGAGCCAGTTGCTCAAGCCCGCCGGACGGGACGTCGCCTGGAACCGCCTCGCCCTGCTCAAAGGATCCGGCGCTCCGGCCTCCTATCGCGCGTCCGCCGCCCGCGCCCTGGCGCTCGACGAGTTCGTGGCCGGCCCGCGTGGGGATTTCCGCGCCGGGACCGTCACCGACGTCAGCGCCTACGGCTTTCCCCCGGACACCGTGGCCATGGCCTTGTCGTTGCTCGAAGGCGACGGAGCCGTCATCCGCGACACGTTCGCCCGCATGGGCGGCGACGACGTGCGGCTCTCACAGACCGACAAGATGAAGCTCTTCGTCCAGTACGCGAAAGGGCACGGCTACGGCGACCGGGTCGCGGACTCTCTCGGCCGCGTGCTGGCCGACGGGTCCGAGGCCGTGGACGAGCGGCCCGGCCGGCACTCCCCCGAAGCCGCCGCCTTCGCGTTCGACACCATCGCCGCCATGGGCTCCTTCGGCGAGGATCTGCCGCTCACCGCCGCCGACTCGATGAGTGCGATCGCCAAGTCGTACGCCCACGAGATGGTCACGGGGACGCGGATCGACCGGGCGCTCTACCGCTCGTCGACGATCGGCGCGCCGGAGGGATGGACCGACGTGGCCGGAGTCACGCCGTCCTTCCATCTGAGCCCGGGCGACACCTACCGTTTCCTGCGCACGTTCGCCGCCGACGAACGGGCCACCGGTGATTTCGATGCCGCGATGGCCACGTTCTACCACGACACCATGGTCTCCGCCGCCCGCATGGACAGAGGTCAGGACACCGGTCAGTTCGAGACGGTGAGCAAGGTGTTCGGCGACTTCGGCGGGATCGAGTACAAGGCGATCAGCGAGGTGCGGGGCGAGATGGACGCGCAGGACGAGCTCCTGCGCGACATCGTCAAGAACACCTTCTCCTTGGGCATCGACAAGCTTCCGGTGGGCGAGCTGGCCGGCCTGGGCGGTGCCGTCGTCAGGGAGAGGGTCGTCAACGCGGCATGGGACGTCGCCAAGGCGTACGGGATCAGCACCGCGCTGGACGGATGGGCCGACAGCTTCGAGACCCGGGCCGAGAAACTGGAGGCCAAGCAGCTGGACTACGTCGTACGGCACCGCTACGACCTGGCGGGCATGCTGTACGAAGCGGGATTCCCGGCGAGCGCGCCACCTCCCGAACTGATCAGCGGCACGACCGGCCGGCTCAAGACCTACGACGAGATCGTCGCGGAGGCCACCAGGGAGGCCTGGAACGGCGACCGCGAGAAGACCCTGAGGGACAAACTCGCGAGGTACGAACGGTGGATGGACGACAATCCCAGGTTCGACGCGAAGATGGAGGACTCCGCCCGGCTGGGCACGAGCACCCTGTCCCGGGACGTCATCGACATCTGGAGCTGACGACGATGGTCAGGAGGCGAAGCAGCCGGTCTCCGCGCGGATGGACCACGTCGGGGGGTCGGGCCGTACGTCCACGGTCATCGTCACCCCCGCCTCGTCCTTCACCCCCCGGATGACCCGGGCCGCCGGCTTGTCCCGCTGACCGGGGTCGGACGTCACCGTGTATCCGAATCGCGGCAGGGCGAGGGTGTCCTCCATGAGGCTCTGGGCCAGGTTCAGGTAAGCGTCCGTGGTCTGACCGGCGGCGCGTTCGTAGTCGGCCGTGGCGCGCATCACCCGTTTGAACCGTCCCTCGCCGCAAGGGACGTCCTTGTCCGGGCGTTCGAGGATGGTCAGTTTCTTGAGCGGATTCTTGAAGACGTCGTCCGTCTCCAGAGTGCGGGTGTCCTTCCGCAGTTCGGCCACGGCGTCGCCGAGTGAGGGCCCGGCGGAGCAGGACGCCGAGACCAGTACGCACGCCACCACGGCCACGCATCGGGCGCGCATGCCATACCTCCGTGAACGGCCGTGCCGACAGATGATGCAATCCTGACCCAGCCCAGGTGTGGGCGCCAGCCGTTCGCCCCTTCATGCCCTGGAGGTATGGCCTGGCGGCCCGGCGAGGGCGGAGTCAACGGGGACTCAACGGGGGCTCAACATCGGCGTGTCTATCTTCGGGGCGACCACACGGAGAGGGAGACGAAATGAGCCAGCATCCGCTTCTCGTCAGAACGCTGAAGATCGCCGGGGTCGCCGTCGCCGCCGGGGTCGTCGCCTCCAGCGCGATTCCGGCCCAGGCCGCCGTCGGCAGTTCCGCCGCGGTCGAGGCGTACATGGCGGCCTTCCCGAACGGGACCAAGGTGAGCAACAACGAGATCTCCTATGAGAGCGGCGCGGTCAGCGTGCTGCTTTCGGCCACGGCGAAGGACTGCAAGGCCGGGTACTACTGCGTCTACACGGACTCGAACTGGCGCGGCGCGATGGCCCAGTGGAAGGCGTCCGCGTCCAAGTGCAAGAAGTACGAGTTCACCAAATGGTGGCGTGACAAGATCTCCTCGTTCTGGGCTCGCGGTAAGTGTCCGTCCGACAACTACTTCCTCAAGAACAAGAAGAAGTGGCAGCCCGACCAGTTCCAGCCCTTCGAGGGCAAGAAGGCGTACGTCCGGTACAACGACGCCTACGACTACGCGGCACGCGGCTACACCAGCTGATCGCCCGTTCATAGGTCCGCGTGCGGTCGCTTGACTTCATGTTGACCTTAACTTGCAGACTTGCCTCCGTTCAGGACGTGCGAACTCATGGAGGCAACGATGTACGACGTCGTCATCGCCGGCGGAGGTCCGGCCGGTCTGGCCGCGGCGCTCATGCTGGGACGGGTGCACCGCACCGTGCTGCTGGTCGACGCCGGGGAGGGGCGAAATGCCCGGGCCGAGACCGTGCACAACTTTCTGACCAGGGATGGGATCCCGCCGGACGAGCTGCGTGCGCTCGGCCGGCGGGAGCTGGCCGGATATCCGGCAATCCGGACGCTGGCGGAGACGGTCGCCACGGTGGAGGCGGTGGGGAGCGGTTCCGGCTCGGAGGCCGTGGGGACGGTCACCGCTGACGAGGTGGAGGCCGTTCCGGCCGCCGGCGCGGCAGGCGGTGGGTTTCGGGTGGAGTTGTCCGGGGGTGGGGCGGTCGAGGGGCGGCGGGTGCTGCTGGCCACCGGGCTGGCGGACGAGCTGTCCGGGCCGCGTGGAGTGGCCGAGCTGTGGGGGCGTTCGGCCTTCCACTGCCCCTACTGCCACGGCTACGAGTGCACCGGCCTGCCGGTCGCGGTGCTCGGCGCCGGGCCCGCCCGCGTACGGCTGGCGCTGCAGCTGAGCCGGTTCGCCGCGAGCGTCGTGCTCTGCACCGGCGGCGAGCCGCTCGCCCAGGGCGCGCGGGAGACCCTGAGCGCGTACGGCGTGGCGGTGCGGTGCGAACCCGTCACCCGGCTGGAGGGCACGGACGGACGGCTGGAACGGATCGTGTTCGAGGGCGGCCCGCCGCTGGAACGGGCGGCGGTGTTCGTCGCGAACGTGCCGCGGCAACGCTCCGATCTGGCCGCCCGCCTGGGCTGCGCGGCCTTCGCCGACGGGTGCGTGGAGATCGACGAGTTCGGCCGGACGAGCGTGCCCGGCGTGTACGCGGCCGGCGACATGGCCCGGCGGCGCACCGTTCCCGTGCCGCTGGCCGCGGTGATCGCCGCAGCGGCGAGCGGCACCCTGGCCGGCGGGGCCATCGACCAGGACCTGCTCGGCGAGGACTTCGGCCTGCCCGACCCGTTCGCGCGGCGGGAGGGCTGAGACCGTGTCCTCCCGGAACGGCAACGTCCCCCTCGCCACCGCAGGGCTGCTGATCGGCATGCTGCTGTCGGTGCTCGACCAGACGGTGGTGGCCATCGCGCTGCCCGACATCGCCGCCGACCTGGGCGGCATGGACGCGATCGGCTGGGTCGTCACCTCGTACGTGCTGGCCTCGACCGCGACCGGCGCGCTCTACGGCCGGGTCAGCGACAGGTTCGGGCGGCGCACCGTGTTCATCACGGCGGTCGCCGTGTTCGCCGCGGGCTCGGCGCTGTGCGGCCTGGCGCAGTCGATGCCGGAGTTGATCGCCGCCAGGACGCTGCAGGGCGTCGGCGCCGGCGGGCTGTTCGTGCTGCCTACGATCGCGTTGTCGGAGCTGTACCCGCCACGGCTGCGCAGCCGGGTGCAGGGGTTCACCGGTGGCGTGTTCGCGCTGGCCAGCGTGGGCGGCCCGCTCGCCGGTGGCGCCATCACCGACGCCTGGGGCTGGCGCTGGATCTTCTACGTCAATCTGCCGCTCGCCCTGCTCGCCGTGGCCCTGACCGCGTACGCGCTGCGGCTGCCCACCCCCGGCGCGCACGGCCGGGCCGACCTGGCCGGGGCCGCGCTGCTCGCGGGCGCCATGGTGAGCCTCCTGCTGGTGACCGAGTGGGGCGGACGCACCTACGCCTGGACATCCGGCACGATCCTCGGGCTGGTGGGCGCGCTGGTGCTGCTGGCGGTGCTGTTCGTCCGGCGGGAGCGGCGGGCGGCCGACCCGCTGCTGCCGCTCCGGCTGTTCGCCCACCCCGCCCTGCGGGCCGCCCTGCCCGCCACCGCGCTGCTGGGCGCGCTGCTCGGCGGCTCGATCGTCTACCTGCCCACGTATCTGCAGGCCGGGTACGGCATGGGGGCGACGCAGGCGGGGCTGGCGCTGAACCCGTACGTGCTGCCGTTCATGGCGGTCTCCTCCCTGGCCGGGGCCCGCATCGGCGCGAGCGGGCGGTTCCGGCCCTACCTGATGGCCGGTGCGGCCATCGCGGCGCTGGGGTTCGCGGTGCTGGGCCGGCTCGCTCCCGGCGCCCCTTACCCGCTGTTCGCGGCGGGGATCGCGGTGCTGGGCGTCGGGTTCGGGCTGCTCATGCAGAACCTGGTCGTCGTCGCGCAGAACGCGGCCCCTCCCGCCGACCTGGCCGCCACCACCTCGGCCGTGGTGTCCGTACGCGGGCTCGGGCTGTCGCTCGGCGTGGCGGTCTTCGGCAGCCTGCTCACCCGCGAACTCCAGGGGCGCGCGCCCGGCCCGGCGGCGACCGCGGCGGCCATCCCCGACGTGCTGGCCTGGGGCGTTCCGGCCGCCGTCGTGCTGCTCGGGCTGGTCGCCCTGCTGCCGCGGGCCGTCCGCGCCGCGAACGCTCCGTCGTAGAAATCGGCCGATCTTCGAACCGTTGACCCGCATGAGCCGTCTTCTATGAACGGGCACTTTGTGTCAGAGCGAAGGGCGGGGGCTCAGCAACATGATCAGTCCGGATACCGTGCTGGCGAATCGCTACCGCCTCGTGTCACGGCTCGGCGGCGGCGGTCACGGCGAGGTGTGGCGGGCGCACGACCTCCTGCTCGACCGGGTCGTCGCGGTGAAGACCATCCGCGCGGGGCTGGCCGACGATCCCGAGTTCGCGGCCCGGTTCCATGCCGAGGCGCGGTCCATGGCCACGATCGACCATCCCGGCGTGGTGGCCGTGTTCGACTTCGGCATCGCCGAGTTGTCCGGCCGGCGCACCCCGTACCTGGTCATGCAGTATCTGGACGGGGAGCCGCTGCATCTGCTGCTGTCCCGCGGCGGGCGGATCCCGGCCGGCGCGGCGATGGACCTGGTCGCGCAGACCGCCGAGGCGTTGCAGGCCGCGCACGACGCCGGCGTGGTGCACCGGGACGTCAAACCGGGCAACCTGGTGATCCGGCCGGACGGCAGCGTCGTGCTGACCGACTTCGGCATCGCCCGGTCGGCGGGCGACGGCAAGCTGACCGCCACCGGCATCGTGCTCGGCACCGTCGTCTACTGCGCTCCCGAACAGGCCGAGGGCGCCGCGCCCAGCACGGCGATGGACGTGTACGCGCTGGGCGTGGTCGCCTACGAGTGCCTGACGGGGCAGGTGCCGTTCCAGGGCGAGAACGCGGTCGCGATCGCGCTCAAGCACGTGAACGAGGCGCCGGCGCCGCTGCCCGCGCACGTGCCGGCGGCGGTGGGCGAGGTGGTCATGCGGGCTCTGGCCAAGGATCCGGCGGATCGCTGGCCCAGCGCCGGTGCCCTGGCCGCGGCGGCCCGCGCTCTCACGGATCGCGCGGCCCCAGGCCCGTCGCTCGCAGATCGCGCGGCCCCCGGCCCGTCGCTCGCGGACCGCGCGGGCGTCGGCCCGTGGCTCGCGGACCGAACGGCCTCGGGTCCGTCACTCGCGGACCGATCAGCCTCGGGTCCGCCATTCGACGACGTGCCCGATTTGTCGGACCGTTCGGACGTCGGGGATCACCAGGACCTTACGCCCCCTTCCGACCGACGGGACCGCTCGGCGACCGGCTCTTCGCCGATGGCGGGGCGGTCCGGCTCGGGTGAGCGGGCGCCGGTCGGCGGGCGTGCCACGGCTGGTGGTGCGGCGGTCTCTGGGACGGGTACGGACCGCGCCACCCTCCCCGCGCCGGCCGGTGGGCGGCGGGTACGGCGGTGGGCGCTGAGCGTGGGAGCCGGGTTCGTCGCCACGGCCATCGCGGCCACGGCGGCCTGGAACCTGCTGGGCACCGACCACCCGGAGTCGCCGGCGTCCCAGGCGCAGGCAGGACCGACCCCGCCGATCGCCACCGACCCGTCGCCCGACCTCCTCACCCACACACGGGACGACGACGACGAGCCCCGCGAGCGGCCGACGACCCCCGCTCCCGTCGAGACCACCCCGGAGACCGGCCCCTCCGAGGACCCCTCTCCCCCGCCTCCGGCCGAGGGGGTGCTGGTCGGCGGCATCGTGCACAGCGGCGGGCCGTCCTCCGGCGACCCGGAGCAGGACGGATACCAGCCCGGACAGGTCGACGTCTTCACCGGCAAGGGCAAACGGGTGGCGAGCCGGCGCGCGGACCGCCGCGGGTTCCGGTTCTCGCTGCCCCGGGGCGGTTACCGGCTCCAGACGGCCGTAGCCGGCAGGACGTGTTCGACGACGGCCCGGGTCACGCCGGACCGGACCACGCGGGCCGACCTCACGTGCTCGATCCCCGAGCCGGGCTTCCGCAGCGCGGCGGTGAAGGACGTACCCGGGGACGTGAAGGGCGGGCCGGATTCGGGTGAGACACCCCCGTACGCGGACCTGCTGGTGGCGGCGGCGAACGGCGGCCAGGGCGGCGTCACGCTGGCGTTCGTCACCGGCGGTCCCATCCCGGGGAAGGCTCCGTCCGGGAAGAGCCAGAGCCGGTGGGCGGTCTCCATCGAGCAGGACGGCAGGACCTTCGTGCTGTCGTTCACCGGCCGCGACGGCGCGTGGAGCGCCGCATGGACGCCGGCGACCGGCCCGGTCGCGGCCAAGCCGGTGATCTCGGGGGCCAGCATCTCCGTCGCCTTCGACCGCGCCCAGCTGAAGACGGCCCCGGTCGACTTCACCCAGCCGTACCGGATCAGCCACGCGGACGCGAACGTGACCATCGACACGCACACCTGGACCGACTCGACGCCCTGACCAGCTGCGCCGGCAGGCACGCTCCCGCCATCGGGACGAAACGACGCCAAATAGGCGACACGGTTTTCCCGGCGCACGACATCCGGCACCCGGTGCCCGGCGTCTGGCGCATGGCGCCCTGTGGCTGGCGTCTGATGCCCGTATCCGGCGCACAGCATCCGGTGTCCGGCGCACGGTGCCCGGCGCACGGTGCCCGGCCTCTGGCGCACGGCGTCTGGCGCGGGGGTCTGGCGTCTGATGCCCGTGTCCGGCTCTCAGCATCCGGTGCCCGGCGGCCGGTGGCTGGCGGCCGGCATCTGGCGCTGCGGTGGGGAACGGGTGGGGCTGTCAGAGGGGTGCGGCCTGCGGGGATGGGCGGCCTATACGGTTTCGGGTATCGGTCGTGGCGCGTACCGATATTGGACCGGCCGGATCCTTCTCTGGTGTGCTCACTCCCGTGACCGTCACCGCTCCCACCTCTCCCCCGCCCGTCCAGGACGTCTCCGGCCGCCGGGTGGTCGTCACGGTGGTGGTGATCCAGCTCTCCTCCTGCCTGGGCTTCTTCTCGGTGATGGCGCACCTCGTCGCGCACCTCCGGCACGATCTCGGCCTGCTGGCCGGCACGGTGGGGCTGGTGCTCGGGGTGCGTACCGGCCTGCAGTTCGCGCTCCTGCTGCCGATCGGGGTGCTCACCGACCGGCTCGGGGCGCGCCGTACCGGGGTGATCGCGTGCCTGCTGCGTGCGCTGGGCTTCGCGCTGCTCGGTACGGCGGGCGAGGTGAGCACGTTGCTGTGCGCGGCCGTCGTGATCGCGGTGGGCGGTGCGCTCTACAACCCGGCGGCCCAGACGCTGCTGGCCGGCGCCGGGCCGGCGCACCGGGCCGGGGGCTTCGCCGCGTACGTCACCGCGCAGCACGTCGCGACGGTCGCGGGCCCGCCCGTCGGGCTGCTGCTGCTCGCCGCGGGACCCGGGTTCGCGCTGCTGGCCGGGGCCGCCGCCGCCATGTGGACGATCTCCTGCGGGCTGTTCCTGCTGCTGCCCAAGGGCCGGCGCGAACCCGCACCGGCTCCGTTCAGCGGGGTGGCCGCCGGGGTGCGGGCGGTGCTCGGCGACCGCTCGTTCCTGCTCTTCGCGCTGCTGACCGCGCCCACGACGCTGCTGGCCAACCACATCATGACCGCCGTGCCGCTGCTCGGCTTCGCGCCCGGCGCGGCGACGCTCTGCTTCTGCGTCCTGGCCGCCGTGGCCGCCGCGGCGCAGCCGTTCGTGGCGGCGGGCCGGCGGGGCGAACGTCCGTGGGTGCTGCGCGCCGGTCTGTGCTGCGCGGCGGCGGCGTTCTTCGTGCTGGCCACGCTGGACGGTACGCAGCCGGGGCCGCTCATGATCGCCGCAGTGCTGAACGGCGTGGCGAACGGGCTCATCCAGCCGTCGATCTTCCAGCGCGTCACCCGGCACGCCCCGGCCGAGCGGTTCGGCTCGTACTACGGGGTGCTGGCGTTCTGCGCCGGCATGTTCTCCTTCGCCGGCGAACTGGTGATCGGCCAGCTCTTCGACCTGGGCCCGGCGGGCGCGACGGCCGCACTGACCGGCGTCGGCGCGTTCGCCCTGGTGGCGGCCATCGCCCTGCGCGACCGGCGACACGGCTCGAACCTCGACGGCGACCACGGCCGGGAGCGCGGCTCGGACCTCGACGGCGACCAGGGAGGGCGCGAGCGGCTCGGTCGCCAGCCCGCGCTGTGAGCTTCAGTAGTATTTCCGCCTGTTCGCTGCCGAATGAGGAGAGGTGCGCCCGTGCGGCGTCTGAGTGTGCCGGGGCACGTACCTCCGCCCCTGGAAGGGCGGCTGCGGCTCGGCGATCCGCCCGATCGGCCTGACGCGATCACGGTGAACTCGCGCCATCTGAGCCGGGCGGGCCGGCCGTGGTTCCCCGTGATGGGCGAGTTCCACTACGGCCGCTATCCCGCCGCTGAGTGGCGCGAGGAGCTGCTGAAGGTACGGGCCGGCGGCGTGGGCGTGGTCGCCGCGTACGTCTTCTGGAACCTGCACGAGGAGCGCCGCGGCGTCTTCGACTGGAGCGGCGACCGCCACCTGCGGCGCTTCGTGACCACCTGCGCCGAGCTGGGCCTCGACATGGTGGTGCGGATCGGGCCGTGGGGGCACGGGGAGTCGCGCAACGGCGGTTTCCCCGACTGGGTGCTCGCGGCGGACTGCGTGCCACGTACCGACGATCCTCGCTACCTCGCGCTGGTGCGGCCGTTGTTCGAGCAGATCGGCGCGCAACTCTCCGGGCTGACCCGGGCGGACGGGGGCCCGGTGGTGGCGGTGCAGATCGAGAACGAGCTGCACGACCAGCCCGGGCACCTCCTCACGCTCAAACGCCTGGCCAGGGCGGCGGGCATCGACGCGCCGCTGTGGACGGCCACCGGCTGGGGGCACGCGCGGCTTCCCGCGGACGAGCTGATCCCGCTGTTCGGCGGCTATCCCGAGGCCGCCTGGGACACCGCCCACGACGGCTGGCCGCGCCAGAGCCGGGCCCACTACTTCTTCGGCCCCGGCCGCGATGACGACTCCATCGGCGCGGACCTGCGCACCACCGAGGCGGCCGGCTCGGACGAGAGCCACCTGGCGCGCTACCCGTTCGCCACCTGCGAGCTGGGCGGCGGCATGTACACCTCCTACCACCGCCGTCCCGTCGTGACGGCGGCCGACATCGCCGCGCTCGCGCTGGTAAAGCTGGGCAGCGGGTCGGTGTGGCAGGGCTACTACATGTACCACGGCGCCTCGCAGCAGATCGGCGAGCTGTCCACCCTCCAGGAGTCGCACGCCACCGGCTACCCCAACGACTGCCCGGTGATCAACTACGACTTCCAGGCGCCGCTCGGCGAGTACGGCCAGTTCCGCGAGTCCTACCGCCACCTGCGGCTGCAGCACCTGTGGCTGGCTGCGGACGGCCCCGACCTGGCGATGATGACGCTCACCATGCCGCCCGGCGCGCCGGCCGACACCGCCGACCGGGAGACGCTGCGCTGGTGCGTGCGCTCCGACGGTCGTTCGGGCTTCCTGTTCGTCAACAACCATCAGCCCGTCGAGACGCTGCCCGCTCATGACGGCGTCCGGTTCGCCGTCGAGCTGGACGGCCGCGAGCTCGTCGTCCCGAGCGAGCCGGTGACGGTGCCGTCAGGTGCGTACTTCGCCTGGCCGCTCGCCCGCCCGGTCGGACGGAGCCTGCTGCTGACGGCCACCGCGCAGCCCATGTGCGTGATCGACGCCGAGGACCCGGTGCACGTGTTCACGCAGACGGCCGGGATCCCGGTCGAGCTGGTCTTCGACGCCACGACGGTGACCGCGATCGAGGGTCCCACGGCGATGACCGGGGACGAGAATCCCGCGACCGCGACCGCGACCAGGACCGGATCCGGATCCGGGACCGGGACCGGGACCGGTGACGAGGGCTCTGTGACCGTGCGCCGGGAAGGTGACCGGGTCGTGGTCACGGGGCTGCGGCCGGGGCCCGGATGCCTGGTTCGGGTGAGCGACGCCTCCGGAGGCCGGGCGGCCGTTCTCGTGCTGGACGCCGCGAGCGCCCTCACCGCGACCCGTGGCCGCCTCTGGGACGCCGATCGGCTCGTGCTGAGCGACGGGCCGGCCGTCATCGACGACGGACGCCTGACCTGCTACGGCGGGACCGACCTGATCCGGATCTTCCCCGCGCCCGAGTTCGCCACCAGCACCGACGGCGTGTTCGGGCTCCTGCCGCTGCCCGCTCCCCCGCCCGGGCCGACGCCGCAGGCGGGGGTGGAGCTGGTCGCACCGGCGGGCCCGGCCCGGCGGCCGGTCGTCGACGCCGCCTCCGGGCGGGCTTCCGCGCCCACCGACGCCGACTTCGACCAGGCCGCCGTCTACCGGATCACCATCCCCGAGGAGCTGTTCGCGCGGAACGTCCCAGCGGACTCCGGCGACGCGGACGAGGTGCTGCTGCGGCTGGACTGGGTCGGCGACGTCGGCCGGGCCTACATCGGCGGCCGCCTCGTGGCCGATCAGTTCTGGTACGGCCCCGTCTGGGAGATCGGCCTGCGCAGGTTCCGCGACCTGCTCAGGAAGCACGGCGGCCTGGAGCTGCGGCTGCTGCCGCTGCGCGCGGACGCGCCCGTGTACGTCTCGCCCCAGGCACGCCCCACGTCCTACCCGGGCGGCAGCGTGCTTGACCTGCGCTCCGTCACCCTGGTTCGCCTGTCGCGAGCCCTGCTCCCGCCCATGTCGCCCCCCGGGCAGGTACGCGGCTGGTAAAAGGCTGGGCGAGAATTCGCCTGGAGGGGACCGCGGGGGGAAGCATCGTCATAGGGGGCTGGTTGGCACAGGTGTCGACAACGAAGCAGTACCGGTTCGTAAGAGGGATCGGCACATGATCCATTCGGGGGAATGTCATGTCGTTGCTACATTATCTGGGATTGACAAGCGTGCAGCAGTCACGCCGGCCCTACCCGATTCCGGGTGGCGGCAGCGGAGAATCCGACACCAGCAGGAGTGCGCGTCGCAGGCGCCGCCGCCGCTGAGCGGGGATTATCGGACCACATGCGAGACGCTGAGTCAGCGAAAAGGGCCCACCGGCAGACGCCGGCGGGCCCTTTCATTCGCGGTTTTCAGCCCTTCTTGTGGCAGTGCCACTTGTAGTACGTGTGGTAGTGGCCCTTCTTGTGGTAGTGGCCCTTCCACCAGTGGCCCTTCTTGTACCACTTCTTGTAGTAGTGCTTGTGCCAGTAGTAGCCGTGCTTGCAGCCGGCGCTGTCACTGGCAGTGGTGACCCCGGCCGTGGTGGTGGTGCTCGCCTGGGCGGGGGCTGCGGTGGCAAGACCGGAGAGTGCCAAAGAAGCGGCGAGGACGCCGCCCGCGAGGATCTTTCGCATGACCTCTTCCTTTCGTGGATTGATGCTCACGATAGGAAGCCGGTTAATTCCGCTCCATGTACTTGTACGCGCTCGGCGCATCGATTTCCGGCTGAATATCATCGATCTACAAATCGAACCGGAAAATGGCGTTCTAACTAGTGACCGCCTCGCGTACGGCTGGAGCGATCTCCTGGGCCCAGCGGGCCAGCACGGTGTCGTCGGCGGCGCCGTGGTCGGCGGAGAAGAGCGTGAAGCCCGACGCGCCGTGCTCCAGCACCGCTCCGGTCAATTCCTCGATCCACTGGGCGGCCGAGCCGCCGAGCCAGCGGCCGTCGTCGTCGCGGGTGGCGGGCAGCGGCCGGTCGGTGATGCGGCCGGGAAGGTTGTAGATCGTACGGATCTCGCCCGGATCGCGGCCGGCCGACGCCGCGGCCTCGTCGATGATCGGCCGGGAGGTGCGGTAACGCTCGCTGAGCCAGTCGGCCGCATGACCGGGGATCCAGCCGTCGGCCACCCGGCCGGTGGCGGCCAGCGACTTGGGGCCGACGGACCCGGTCCACACGGGCGGAGCGGCGACGGGGGCGGGCTCGATCTGGCGCACCTGGTAGTGGGCGCCTTCGAAGGTGACCGGCGGGCCGCCGCCCGACAGCAGCCTGACCAGGGTGATCGCCTCCTCGAACGCGTCCACGGCGGCACCGGGCGAGAGCCGGGGCACACCCATGTCGGCGATGCGGTCCCACAGCCCGCCCGCGCCCACGCCCAGCACGACGCGGCCGCCCGACAGCGCCGACAGCGAGGTCACCGTCCTGGCCAGCATGGCCGGCGGCCGGGTCGGCACGTTGGTGACGTTGACGAGGCCGGCGATGTGCCGCGTGCTCCCGAGGACGAAGCCGAGCGTGGCGTAGGCGTCGAGGCGCCCGCCGAGGTAGGGGTGGTCGGACAGGCTGAAGTGGTCGAGCCCGTCCCGGTCGCCCTGCTGGACCGTGCGCAGCAGCCCGGGTATGTCGTCGATGCCGGGGTGCGTACCGAAACCGAAGACGACGTCATGTGCGGACAATGTTCTCTCCCCCGTGCGCGACCGTAGACCATCGATCACTGGCGACACTTTGAGTTCGTATCACGAACCATATTGATTCGTGATACGAACTGCAAGTCAGCCGGCCCGATCCGGCTCCAGGAAGACCGTGGGCACCTTGTTCTCCGCCACGACCCGGCCGAGCAGAGCGGCGAGCGTGTCGCGCTCCGCCGGTCCGAACTCAGAGATCAGCTCCTCGACCCGGCGGCAGGTCTCGGCGTGGAAGCCGTCGGCCACCTTGACGCCCCGCCGGGTGAGCGCCACCCGCACCGCGCGGGAGTCCTGCGGGTCCGGTCTGCGCTGGACCAGGCCGTTGCGTTCGCTGCGGTCGACCAGTCCGGTCAGGCTCGACTTCGCCAGGCCGAGCACCGCGCCGAGCTCGCTCATCCCGTACGGCTGCGCCATCAGGACGCACAGCAGCTGCCCCTGCTGGGAAGTGAGGCCGTATTCACGGGCGGAGGCCGCGTACACGGCGTTCACCAGGAACGTGGCCCGCACCAGCGCGCTCACCGGCCCGATCGGGCCACCCTCGTTCTCGTCCACCGGCCCAGAATAGCGAATTCGCGGCACGAACTATCATCACCGCAGAATGCGGATCGGCCGGTGCCGTGATGTCAGCGCTCCGCCGTACGGCGCGAGGCTCCAGGAGCGCTCGGAAAGGCGGCGCGCACTCCCGCACCACGGACGACGAAGGCGACGGCGACCAGGGCCAGGGCGCTCAGGCCCTGCATCACCGCGTACCAGACCGGGCAGAGACCCGGGATCAGGTCGACGCCGACGATCGCGATCGGCATGATGACGCTCACCGCGCGCACCCGCTCGAAGCCGCGCCTATCGCCCCGCGCGGCACGGACGATCAGCCGGTGCAGCACAGGGGCGAGGGCGAGCAGGATGACCGCCCGCACCCACATGAACGCGGTCACCTCCGCCCCGCCGGCCGACAGCGCGGCGACCGTCGCGAGGGTGACGGCGCTTATCACCCCGTAGATCACGACACACTTGCGGGCCGGCTCGAACGCCTCCCGGGTGCGGGAATCGTCCAGGCCGGGCGCGGTGACCTCACCGATGTTCCTCATGTCCGTCTCCTCCGTCTCGTCGGTGCTGCCGACGCTACGGAGGAGACGGACGGCCCGGTATGGGCCTGTACGTACGGGCGGGTGGGGCTGGACCCACTCCCGGTCAGCCGCGCACGGCGTCGGCGGTGTCGGCCGCATCCGTGATGGCGCGGTCGTCGAGCTCGTCGTCGATCAGGAAGCCACCCGACTGGTGCCGCCAGAGCCGGGCGTAGGGACCGTCGGCCTCCAGCAGCTCACTGTGCGTGCCCTGCTCCACGACCCGCCCCCGGTTGAGCACGATCAGCCGGTCCATCCGGACGACGGTGCTCAGCCGGTGGGCGACGACGAGCGCGGTCCGGTCGCGCATGAGGTGCCACAGCGCCTCCTGGACCAGAACCTCGCTCTCGGAGTCGAGCGCGCTGGTCGCCTCGTCCAGCAGCAGGACCGGCGCCTCGCGCAGGATGGCCCGGGCGAGGGCGAGTCGTTGCCGCTGGCCGCCGGAGAGCTTGACGCCGCGCTCGCCGACCAGGGTGTCGAAGCCGTCGGGCAGGGACTCGGCGAACTCGGTGACGTGCGCCGCCCGCGCCGCCCGCAGGATCTCGGCCTCGGTGGCCTCCGGCCGGGCGAAGCCGATGTTGTCGCGGATCGACCGGTGGAACATGGCCGGCTCCTGCGGCACGTACGCGATCAGGCTGCGCAGGTCGGCCTGACGCAGGCGGGCGATGTCCTGGCCGCCGATCAGGATCCGGCCTCCGTCGATGTCCATCAGGCGCAGCAGCAGCCGGGTCAGGGTGCTCTTGCCGCCGCCCGACTGGCCGACCAGCCCGATCTTGGTGCCGCTGGGGATGTCGAGGTCGAGACCGTCGAAGAGCGGCGGGCCGTCGCCGTAGCCGAATCGCACCCGCTCGAAGCGGATGGCCGCGTCGGCCGGGCGCAGCGGCTGCGGGTCGGCGGGGTCGACCACGGTCGGCGGCTCCAGCAGCAGCTCGGTGAACTGGGCCGCCTCGGTGAGCGTGCTCTCCAGCCGCCGGTAGATCTGGTTGAACTCGAACATGATGTTGATCGTGTTCGTGTAGTACGTGAACGTCACCACGATGGCCTCCACGCCCAGGCCACCCCGGAGCGCCACGGCGAGCAGCAGGCCGACGGCGCTGGTGAGGACCGCCAGCGGGGCCACGACGGTGTCGACCCGCAGGTTGCCGTAGTCCCATGAGCGCAGCGACAGCCGGCGCTGCTCGGCGATCCGCTCCCGGTGCTCGCTCGCCTCGCGGCCCTCGGCGGCGAACGCGCGCACGGTGTCCATGTTGGACAGCACGTCGGCGACGTGGCCCGACACGCGGACCTTGGCGGCCTCGCGCTGATCCACCAGCGCCTGGCGGCGGCGGATGAGCGGGGCGACGAGGAAGGCGGTGAGCAGGATGAGGCCGAGGAGCACGACGACCAGCAGCGGGTGGTACCGCCACAGCACCACCGAGGCGAAGATCAGCGGCACCAGCTTGGCCATGATCGAGAACGTCAGCGTGTCGACGAAGTCCTCGAACCTGCTGGAGTAGCCGAGCACCCGTTTCGTCAGCGAGCCGGCGAAGTTGTCGTGGAAGAAAGCGGTGTCCTTGACCAGCAGCTCGTCCATGCCGATCACGCCGAGCCGCTCGATGCCGCGGGCGTCGGTGCGGTTGAGGAAGTGCAGGCCCACCCGCCACAGCACCTCGCCGGCCAGCAGCAGGCCGCCGAAGCCGAGCACGTACGGCAGCAGCGCCCCGATCGAGCCGTCGCCGCCGGCGGCCAGATGCCCGATGAGCCCGGCCACCGCGAGCGGCGCCAGATAGGCGAGGCAGACGTTGCCCAGCGCCGGCAGCGCCAGCGCGGGCACCGAGACGCGCCACTGACGCCGGAGCTCCCCGCCGTAGTGGCGCAGGACCAGCATCACCGCTGATTTCCTTACGGACGGGCCGTCTTTCGCGCCCTCCCCTGATTCGAGCTGAGACATCGGCCCTCCCGAACGCCGCGACCCACCGTGGCCATGCTGCCGCAGCGAGTGCCCGGACAGCCAATGATTTTCCGCCGCGCGCACACGCGGGCGGCAGGCCCCGAGCGGCCGGGCGGCGGGCGGGCTCAGCCGGCGGTGTCGCCCGCGAACGCGGTGACGAGCTCCCCGGTGGTGAGGATGGCGTGCGCGAAGGTGGGGCCGTTCAGGTGGTGCGCGGCGTGCATCATCTCGGGCTGGAACGCGGCGGTGGCGTCGCGGACCAGCGTCACGTGGTAGCCGAGCTCCATGGCGAAGCGGCCGGTGGACTCCAGGCAGGTGTTGGCCAGCACGCCGATGAGCACCACGTGCGTGACGTGGTGCTGCTTGAGCTGGAAGTCCAGGTCGGTGTTGGCGAAGCCGCTCTGCGCCCAGTGCTCGTGGATGACGATGTCCTCCGGGTGCGGCTGCAGGTCCTGGTGGAACTCCCCGCCCCAGGTGCCGTACGCGAAGGAGTGCCGTTCCTGGATGCCGCGCTGGGTCGGGTTCGGATGGTCCCAGGTGTCGTAGTCGCCCGGCCGCCAGCGGCGGTGCGGGACGTACAGCACCCGCATACCGGCGCCGCGCGCGGTGGCGACCACGGCGCGGAGGTGGTCCACCAGCCCGACCGCCTCCGCCACGGGCCGCAGCCGGGGCCAGAGCTTGCCGCCCTCGGAGATGAAGTCGTTGTAGGGGTCGACCAGCAGCACCGCCGTGCTGCCTGGGCCGTAGGCGCGGGTCATGACGTTCTCCCTCAGGTCCGGGTGACGAAGCGGAAGATCCGCCCGTACGGGATCCGCTCCTGCTGCCGATATACCCACCTTCACCCCTCATGACCTGGCGAAACGGGCGATCAGGAGAGGCGCGGCCGGACGCGGCGGCGCGCCCTTTCTGTGAGTTATGGGATAATCACTCCAGATGCGGCACGCGCACCATCCGGCGCTGACGATCCCGTCCCCGCATGACGAAAGCCAGGTCTGTGACCACTCCCCACGCCGACCGTCCCGACGCCGACCGTCCTGACATGCCCGTTCCCGGCAGTCTCGCCCTTCCCGGCGCCGTCCAGCTGACCGACCTCGGACTCGTCCTGCGCGAATGGGACGACGACGACGTGCCCGCGATGGCCGAGCTGTTCGACGAGCCGGACGTCGCCCGCTGGACGCCGCTCAGCGCGCCCTTCGACCAGGCGGCCGCCCGGACGTACCTCGACCAGGCCCGCCGCCGTCGCGCCGCCGGGACGTCGCTCCAGCTCGCCGTCACCGTCGACGGCCTGCGGCCGCTCGGCGAGATCCTGCTGTTCGCCACCGGCGGCGCCGGCGAGGTGGAGCTGGCCTACGCCATCGGCGCCGCGCACCGCAGGCAGGGGCTGGCCCGCCGGTCCATCCAGCTGATCACCGGCTACGCCTACGACCCGCTGGCCGCCACCCGCGTGCTCCTGCGCATCGCCGAGGACAACGCCGCCAGCGCGGCGGTGGCCCGCTCCGCCGGCTTCGTGCTCACCCAGGAACCGCCCATCAGCCGGGCGGGCGCGCGCGACCCGCTGCGCACCTGGCTCCACCAGGGCTGAACTGGCGGGATGACGCGCATCCCCGCCACACACGCCCGATCGGCGATCGCACGCATAGCGGACGAAGTCCCGGGCAGTGTCGGCAACAAGCGACTTGGCCCACAGTGACGTTGGAAGGTTCATTGGAATGCTGGCCGTCCTGGCTCTCCCCTTGCTCATCCTGGCCGGACTGATGCTCATGCAGCGACTGGAGGAGGTGCTGCTGCCCGCGGCCCCGTCCCAGCCGCACGTACCCGCTCCGGAGCCCGTCGAGCTCCGGATCGAGCCGGCGCTCGCCGTACCCGGCGAGCAGCCCCGACCGGCCGCGCAGCCGGTCGTCCTCGCGGCCGAGGCCCCCAAGACCCGCGGCCGTACCGGCGCGGCGCCGTCCTGCCCGCATCGCCGCCACCCGCACCAGCGGCGGCACCCGGCGAAGGCGGCGTGACTCCGGCCGGGCGCTACCGGCGATCCTGAGATCGAGAGTCGTCACAACACTCTCTTGTCACCATTCTTTCTTGCACAGAGCAAGCGTCTGCTACCGTCGGGCTTGAGCAGATCCACCGCTCCAGCGGTCGACCACAGCGGCCGGAGAGCCGGTCAGGGCAGCGTTCGGCTCGATCGCCCGCGCTGCGCGTGTCGGCATGGCCACGCGCTGAGGCAGGGATGCCATGAGCCAATCGTCCGAGACCTCTCCGGCCTCGCCGGGACCAGCCGCGTTCCGTTTCGAACGGTGGTTGTGCGGGCCGGTGACGGTCGTGAGCATGATCGGCTCCTTCGACCGGCCGGCCGTGGGGCAGGTGTACCCGGTGCTGGTTCAGGCGCTGGTCGCGCGCCTGCCGCCGTACCTCGTCCTGGATCTGCGCCGGCTCACCGAGCTGACCCTGTGCGGCTGTCTCATGCTGCTGCTCGCCGAACGGCACGCCAAGGAGGCGAGCGGCCGGATGATCGCGGTCTGCGACAAGGAGCGGCTCGCCTGGGCTCCCGCCCTCGCCAGGGCCGCCACCATCGAGCAGGCCCTGGCCGAGCTGGCCGCCCGCGACCGCGACTACCGGCTCAGCGTGCTGCACCGCAGGAAGGACCGCGCGGCACCCGCGGCGAGGCCCGCCGGCATCATCCTTCCGCGAGGTCCGCGAACGTGGCCGTCGGCCCCCCGGCCCCCCGAACAGGAGCCGTGAGCCCCGCGGCTCACTTCCTGCGGGCTTCGAGCCCGTCGAGGATCAGGTCCAGGCCCCAGCCGAACTCGTCGCCGTAGTCGTAGCCGGGCCGCAGGGCGTGATCGACGATCATCTCCGCGAGGTACGGCAGCTCTTCCACCGGCAGCTCGGCGAGGATGTCGCCGGCCACGTCCTGGACCTCGTCGGGCGTGCTCAGCGGCAGGTTGGCCTCCTGCAGCACGTATCCGGCCACGTAGCTGTCGACGAGCGAGATGGCGTGCGCGGCCATCGGCAGGCTGAACCCCGCTTCGCGCAGGACTCCGAGCACGGCGTTGTGATGCCGCAGCGTCGCCAGGCCCGGGTTGCGCCGCGAGTCCATGAGGCCGAGCGCCCAGGTGTGCCGCGCCAGGACCGCGCGCGCCGAGCCGGCGCGGGCGCGGATCGCGTCGCGCCAGTCGGCGCACCCGGCGGCGGGCAGCTCGATCTCGGTGAAGACCACGTCCACGACGCCGTCGAGGATGGCGTCCTTGTTCGGCACGTGGTGGTAGAGCGACATCGCCTCCACGCCCAGCTCCTGCGCCACCCGCCGCATGGTCACGGCCTCGATGCCGCCGCGATCGGCGACCTGGACCGCGGCCTCCAGGACGAGGTCCCTGCTGAGCGGCCGGGCTGGTGACACGGAGAACTCCGGAGCTGATGACGGGTTGACAACCTTACAAGTGTAAGCGAGCCTTACGGTAGTAAGTCACCTTACAAGCGTAAGCCTCCGTGCCACGGCACGCCAGAGGAGAGGGGTCCGCGATGCCGATGCCGTTATGGTGGGGCCAGATCAACAAGCGGGTGTTCAACCCGCTCACGCTCGCCCAGGGGAAGTCGCCCGTGCTGACGCACGTCGGCCGCGCCTCCGGCCGCACCTTCCACACGCCGCTCGACGCCTTTCCCGTCACGGGCGGCTACCTGTTCATCCTCGTGTACGGCTCGCGCTCCGACTGGGTGCGCAACATCCTGGCGGCAGGCAGCGCCCGGCTCCTGGTCGACGGCAAGGAGGTGGAGCTCACCGCTCCCCGCGTCATCGGCAGGGACGAGGCGTTCGAGGCGCTGCCCACCAAGTCCCGCCGCCCGGTGCGGGTGCTGCGCATCACGGAGTTCCTGCGGATGGACCTGGCCGCCGGCTGACGTCCCGCCGCCCGGCCGCGACCTCCGGCGGCAGCCCGAGCCGGGCGGTCGGCACCCGGTACGTCTCCCGCCCGGTCGCGACCGCGGCCACGTTGACCAGGCACAGCACCGCCGTGATGATCGACACGCCGAGCCAGCTCTCGGGGCCGGTGCCCGCCACGGCGGTGGCCACGGTGGGCCCGAACCCGGCGATGGCGAAGCCGATCTGGGTACCGATCGCCATGCCCGACAGGCGTACCCGGGTGGTGAACATCTCCCCGTAGAACGACGGCCAGACCGCGTTGACGGCGCTGTAGACGATGCCGAACAGCGCGATGCCCACGGCGAAGATGAGCAGGAAGTCGCCGGTGTAGATCGACCACAGGTAGCCGAACATCAGCACCGCGCTGCCCAGCGAGCCGCCGATGAGGACCGGCTTGCGGCCCACCCGGTCCGACAGCCTGCCCCACAGCGGGATGGAGATCAGCGCGGCGATGTTGGCCAGCACTCCCACCCACAACATCGGCGTGCGTTCCAGGCCCATGGTGTTGACCGCGTACGACAGGGCGTGCACGGTGAAGATCGTGCTCACGGAGGCGATCACCGCGGCGACGACGACGCGCAGCACGTCCCGCCACTGCTCGCGGAAGAGCACGGCCAGCGGCATCTTCGCCACGGTGTCGGTGGCGACCTCGCGCTCGAACTCGGGCGTCTCCTCCAGCGTGCGCCTGATGATCACGCCGGCCGCCGCGACCACCACGCTCAGCCAGAACGGCACCCGCCAGCCCCAGCTCAGCAACTGCTCCTCGGGCAGGGCGGCGACCGGCAGGAAGATGGCGGTGGCGATGATCTGGCCGGCCTGCGTGCCGTTCAGGGTGAAGCTGGTGTAGTAGCCCCGGCGGTCCTCCGGCGCGTGCTCCAGCGTCATCGCGTTCGCGCCCGCCTGCTCGCCGGAGACGGAGAAGCCCTGCAGCAGGCGGAGCAGCACGAGCAGGATCGGCGCCGCCACCCCGATCTCGTCGTACGTGGGCAGGCAGCCGACCAGGAACGTGGACGCGCCCATCATCACCAGCGTGGTGACCAGCACCCGTTTGCGGCCGAACCTGTCCCCGATGTGCCCGAGCACGAAGGCGCCGACGGGCCTGGCCAGGTAGCCGACGCCGAAGGTGGCCAGGGCGAGCAGGGTTCCCGTGGCGGGAGAGGAGGAGGGGAAGAAGATCCGGTTGAAGACGAGCGCGGCGGCGGTGCCGTAGATGAAGAAGTCGTAGTACTCCAGCGCGCTGCCGATCCAGGCGGCGACGGCCGCTTTCCGTGGTTTGCCGGGCACGGTCACGATGGGCTCCTCACAGGGGCGTTCGAGGGGGGTGATGCGCTTCCAGGAAACTAACTCACTGGTTCGTACGTTACAAGGGTGCAGGCGTCACGCCGGCCGGACGAGGTCCTGGCCGCACGCCCTGGCGATGTCCCGCGTGCTGAGCCGCCAGCCGGACGGCGGCGTTGCCGGCGCCGTACCCCTGGTAGCCGCCGATCCGCTGGACCAGCTCGAAGAAGACCCGGCCCACGGTGACGGTGTAGAGGTGCAGGAACTCGCCGCCGTGCTCGTCCCGGTCGTAGAGGACGCCGAGGCCGCGCAGCTCGGGATCGACCTCGTGGCGGGCGTCCAGGTCGTCGTAGTAGTTGCCGGGGATCGGCAGCAGCAGCCCGGGATGCTCCTTCCGCAGCCTGCGAGCGACGGCCACCACGTCGTCGCAGGCCAGCGCCACGTGCTGCCACGGGAGGTGGTCGGCGCCGACCTGGGCCACGTTCACCACGACGCGGACCGCGCCGCCGGGGCCCGACATCGCCTTGCTGCGCAGCAGGCCGTACGGGTCGGGCACCTCCAGGCTCTCCTGCGGCCGGAGCCCGAGCACGCTGCGGTAGAACAGCGCCGCCTCGTCGAAGTGATGCCGCGGCTGGGTGAGGGCGACGTGGTCGATCCCCGTGATGAGGCCCGGCTGCGTCCCGGGCGGCCGGGAGGGGGTGAAGTCGGCGAGCCAGCCGTCGTCACAGAAGAAGATCTCGGTGCCGTCCGGCGCGGCCACCGCGTTCAGCTCCGCCTCCTCGGGAGTACGCGCGCGCGGCAGGATCGGCGACAGCAGTTCCTCGGCGTGCCCGGCCGCCCCGGCGGGGTCGGGGCTGTCCAGGCCGACGGCGATCAGGGCGGGGTCCGCCCCGGTGGCGTTGACCAGCAACCGCGCTCCGCCTTGCTCCCACAGCTCCACCGGTTTGCCGGGGTGCGTCCCCGTACGCGTGAAGCCGAGCGCCGCCGGGATCCCGCCGAGCCCGCCGGGGCCGGCCAGTTCGGCGAAGGCGAACCCGGTGGGCACCGCCGGATGCGCCGTGCCCGCCACCTCCCGCTCCAGGGCGATGAGCGAGCGCATGCCGTCCAGCGCGGTGCGTTCCGCCGACGCCTGGCGGAAGACGTCGTTGAACACCTCCAGCGACAGCGGCCCGGCATACCCCGCGCGCCGCACGCCGGCCAGCAGCCCGGCCAGGTCGAACGTGCCCTGGCCGGGGAAGCAGCGGTAGTGGCGGCTCCACGGCAGCACGTCCATGGCCAGGCGTGGGGCGTCGGCCAGCTGCAGGAAGAAGATCTTCTCGCCCGGGATGGCCTCGACGCCGATCGGGTCGGAGCCCCGCGACAGGATGTGGAAACTGTCCAGGCACACGCCCAGAGCGGGGTGGTCGGCCAGCCGGACGAGCCGCCAGGCGTGCAGGTACTCGTTGACGTGCCGGCCCCAGGCCAATGCCTCGTAGGCGACGCGGACGCCGTGCTCGGCGGCCCGCTCGGCCAGCAGCCGCAGGTGCCCGGCCGCCACGTCGTCGCCGGGAACGGCCGCGGGCGAGACGTTCGAGCAGAGCAGCAGCAGGTCGGCGCCGAGGCGCTCCATGAGCCGGAACTTGTGCTCGGCCCGGCGCAGGTTGCCCGGCAGCAGCTCGGCGGGCGCGCCTTCGAAGTCGCGGAAGGGCTGGTAGAGGTCGATGCCGAGGCCGAGATCGGCCGCGCGGGCGCGGATCTCCTCCGGCGGCAGCGGGCAGGCCAGCAGGTCGTTCTCGAAGATCTCCACGCCGTCGAACCCTGCGGCCGCGATGGCCTCCAGCTTCTCCACCAGGGTGCCGCTGACCGACACGGTGGCGATGGACTTGCGCACGCTTTCCTCCTCTTCCTCCCTGAACGGCTCTTCGTCCCCGAACAGGCTTCGCTCCCCCGAACAGGCTTCGCTCCCCCGAACGGGCGTCGCTCTCCCGGACGGGGGCCTCAGACGGTGATCAGATCCGTGAGGTGCGCGAGCATCCGCTCGGCGTCCGGCTCCCGGCCGGTGAACAGCCGGAACGCGTGCACGGCCTGGAAGACGACCATGCCGCCGCCGTCCAGCGTCCGGCAGCCGGCGGCCCGCGCGTGCCGCAGCAGCTCGGTCTCCAGCGGCCGGTAGACGATGTCGGCCACCCACAGCCCGGGGTGCAGGAGCGCGGCGGGCAGCGGCATCCCCGGATGCTGAGCCATGCCGGTCGGCGTCGCGTGCACCAGCCCGTCGGCCCGCTCCATGAGCCGCGGCAGCTCGGCCACGGGCGCGGGGCGGGCCCGTCCGGCGCCGAAGCGGGCGGTCAGCTCCCCGGTGAGCGTGCGGGCCCGCGCCGGGTCGGAGTCGACCACGGTGATCCGGTCGGCGCCCATCGTGAGCAGCGCGTGCGCGACCGCGGCCCCCGCTCCCCCGGCGCCGAGCTGGACGATCCGGCGGGCGGGCGCGTCGGGCAGTCCGCGCGCGAACGACTCGGCGAAGCCCGTCCAGTCGGTGTTGTGCCCGATCGCCCGATCGCCGTCGAACACCACGGTGTTGACCGCGCCGAGCATGCGGGCGTCCGGTGACAGCTCGTCCAGGTGCGGGATGACGTCCTGTTTGCAGGGATGAGTGACGTTGAGCCCGTCGTAGCCGAACCGGCGGGCCGTGCGGATCAGCTCGCCCACGTCGCCGCCCACCCGATCGGTGTCGAGCAGCCGGTAGACGTAGTGCAGCCTGTGGTGCGCGGCTTCCCGCTCGTGCAGGGGCGGGCTCAAGGAGGGGCCGATCCCCGAGCCGATCAGTCCGATCAGGAACGAATCCATCACTTCTCCCTTTCCAGCGGGGTACGACCGCGCAATGTCCTCCTAATGTACGTACTAGTGAGTTACATGACCAGACGGAAACGTTCGGCACCGGCGAGCGGAGCGGCCCCCGGCGGGAGGGGGCCGCAGCTCAGCGGCGGTCAGGTCGCGGTGGAGACCACCACGCGCCGGTTCTTCGCGCGGCCCGCCGGGTTGTCCGAGCCGTCCGCCTTGGTGTTCGGCGCGATCGGCTTGCTCTCCCCGTATCCGCGCGCCTTCAGCCGCGACCGGTCCAGGCCGCCCTCGTCCGCCAGCCACTCGACGACCGCCCGCGCCCGCCGCTCCGACAACGGCTGGTTGTGCGCGTCCTCGCCCTTGCCGTCGGTGTGCCCGTCCACGTCGATCCGCGCGTCCGGCCCCGCCTTCTTCCCGATCTCGCGGGCGACGCGCCTGAGTTCGGCGGCGGCCCCGGGCTTGACGGTGGCGCTGTCGAAGTCGAACAGCACGTCGGCCCTGATGCTGAACGCGATCGAGTCCTCTCCTTCCAGCACCTCGCTCTCGCCCACCTCGTACCCCTTCAGCTCCGCGCCCGGGATCTCCACGCCCGGCACCTCGACGCCGGGCACCTCCACCGCGGGCACCTCGACGGCGGGCAGGCACTCGTTCTGCTCGTTGCAGGCGCTGGGACGGATGATGGACGACCTGATCACGAAGGATCTGATGATGAACGGCCGGATGATGAAGGGCCGGATCACGAACGGGACGATGCCCCCGTTCTTCGGCTTGACCTGACACACCTCGGGCGTCGAGACGCCTTCGGCGTGCTTGCCCTCCGCCCGCCTGCCCTCGGCCCTGACCGGGTCGAGCTTGATGCCGCCCGCGTTCACGCCGGGGATCTCGACCGGCGGGATCTCCACGGCCGGGATCGACACCGGCGGGATCGACGCGGCGCCGAGGCAGCCGCCGGGAGCAGGGGCGATCTCGGTGCACTGGGCGGGGATGTGCAGGGCGGGGATGTCCACGCCGGGGATGGTGACGGCCGGGATGGTCGTGCCGCCCAGCTTGGCCTCCGGGATGACCACCGGGTCGGCGTGCACGGCCGGGCTGTCCACCGCGGGGATGAGCTCGCCGTTCGGGCAGTGCGACGGCTCAGGGCCGGTCGGCGACGCCGAAGCGGCCGGGCTGCCCGTCGTCCCGGCTGTTCGCGCCGGGCTCGCCGTCGTCCGGCCGGCCGCCGTGCCCGTCGCGGCCGGCGTCTGGCGCTCCTCCCCGCCCCCACCGGTCGCGCCCACGCCACACGCGGCCAGCACCATCGCGAGCAGCGGTGTCACGAGCAGGGTTCTCGACATGATCAATCTCCTACTGGATCGCGTAGACCCACGACGGTAGGACATCCACCTTCAGGATCCGCATAGAGCCGGCAGCGGACCACTCCCCCGCGAGGCTTGAGTTCCCGGAGCGCGAGAGGTCCACTGGGGAGTGAGGACGCGACCTCCGGCAGAAGGGTGGTTGAGGCTGATGGCCCGGCGCTCGGCACAGGAACTGGTCCCGCGCATGATCGTGGCGATGGCGCTGCTGGCGCTCGTGTACGCCGTGCCCATCGTGCTGGCGCTGATGGGCGGCGTCACCGTGCCCGTCGTGGTGACGGTGGTGGCGCTGGCGGTCCTGCCGCAGTGGTGGGCGACCGAGTGGATGGCGCGCAAGGCGACCAGGGCCAGGATCGTCTCCCCTGAGGAGCAGCCGGAGCTGCACGCCGTGCTGGACCGGCTGTGCGCGCTGAACGACCTGCCCAAACCGCGCGTGGCGGTCAGCCGGGACCCGCGGCCCAACGCCTTCACCCTCGGCCGCTCACGCCGGCACACCACCGTCATGGTGACCCAGGGGCTGCTGGACGCGCTGGAGCCGGAGGAGCTCACCGTGGCCATGGCGCACGAGGTCGCGCACATCCGTCACCGCGACGTGGCCTTCATGACGCTGGCCGGCTCCCTGACCATCGCCATGGCCTGGGGGATGCGGGTGGCCGGCCGGTTCGCCCGCAGGCACAGCCGCCCGGTGCCGTTCCTGCGGCAGGTCCGCGACCTGCCGGCGATGTTCTTCCTGGCCTCCTTCGCCTCGTGGATCGCCTTGCTGTGGGTGCTCAGCGTGCTGGCCCGGCTGCCGCTGCGGGCGCTGAGCCGCAGCCGCGAGCTGGCCGCCGACCACGACGCGGCGCTGCAGACGGGGCAGCCAGCGCTGCTGGCCGCCACCCTGCTCAAGATCAGCGGCTGTGGCGCGATCCCCCGCACCGACCTGCGCGCCGCGACGATCCCCGCCGTCGGGCTGGTGTCCACCGAGCCGGCCCGGTACGGCTGGTGGTCGAGCCACCCGAGGATCACCGAGCGGGTCGACCGCCTGACCTGAGACGGAGGCCTGAGCCCGCCCGACCCCGGCTGAGGATGTCGCCGGCGGGTCTCACAGGGGGATCCGCCAGTGCAGCCGGGTCCCGCCCTCCTCCGCGGACTCCAGCTCCACCGACCCGCCCAGCCGCCCGGCCCGTTCCTCGATGTTGCGCAGCCCGCTGCGCCGGCCGCCCTCGCCCAGGCCCACGCCGTTGTCGGAGACCAGCAGGGT
>NZ_PVNG01000025.1 GCF_003001935.1 Nonomuraea fuscirosea
CAAGGGCGGCAAGCAGTGCTCTCATGGGGGTGGCCCTTCGGGTCAGGCGGATGGCCGAACCATAAGATGTCGGGCAGATGGCCGCAATATTTCGACGATATTGCGCAAGGAAATAACTATCAGGCCGCACATGGTCGGCGTCTTTCGCCTGTTCGGCGCAGGTGGCACGGCCTCCGCGAAGGAGTCGCCGTACGCAAGGGACGACGTCGGCTGAGCGCAAACGGCCGCAAGACTTACGTTCGGCCACGGTCCGATCTTGCGCGCGAATGCGAGCCTCACTCCGTACGGTGGAGGCATGTTCTTCGAACCGCCACCCGCGCTGGAGGAGGACGCCTCCGCGGCACCACCCGGATTACCGATCTGGTACGCCCCGCCCGCCGACCAGGCCGGCACGATGACGCTGACCGGCCTGGAGCTGGCCCGCACCCCCAACGTCGTCGTCACCCTGCCGTCGATCACGGCCTACCGCGCCGGCTGCCTGCTCAACGTGGAGGTCGCCATGCGGCGGCACACGCTGTCGGCCGACGACTACCGGGCCCTGCAGATGTCCGTCTTCCCGGTCATGGTGCCGGGGGTGACCTCCGGCCGGCCGCTGCCGGACACCCTGCTGCGCTTCGGCGTCCGCTTCGCCGACGGCACCAAGGCCACCACCGTCGGGCAACGGTTCGAGCGGCTCAACATCCCGCGGGAGGAGCCGCCGGGACCGCGCCTGTCCTGGCTGCTCGGCGGCATGTCGATGCGCAGCGGCGGTGAGGATGCCGGCATCGTCACCCCGGTGGGACTGTGGCTGTGGCCGCTGCCGCCCAGGGAACCCTTCGAGCTCGCCCTGGAGTGGCCGGCCGGCGGGATCGAGCTGGGCTTCACCTCCCTGGACGGCTCGGCCATCGGCTCCGCCGCCGACCGGTCGGCCCCGCACTGGCCCCAGCAACCCTGACGGGGACCGCCCGCACCGGCGTGTGGCAGGGTGTCCCGATGCGGCGAATCACCGGACCGGCGGCGCCGGCGAAGCGGGGCCCGGCGTGAACGTGGGAGTCGCCGGGCAGGCGGCGGGCCTGTTCGCGGTCACCAACGTGGACGACCTGCTGATCCTGGCCCTCTTCTTCGCCCAGGGCGCCGGACGCCGGGGGGCGGCGGCGCGGGTGGTCGCCGGCCAGTACCTCGGGTTCCTGGCCATCCTCGCGGTGGCCGCGGCCGCCGCCTTCGGCGCGAGCTTCCTGCCCGACCCGGTCCTGCCCTACCTGGGCCTGCTCCCGCTCGCGCTGGGACTCAAGGCGGCCTGGCAGGCGTGGCGGAACCATCGCGACGGCGACGAGGACGCGCCCGCGGGCGACCGTGCCGGCGGGCCGAAGGCGCTGGAGGTCGCCGCGGTCACCTTCGCCAACGGCGGCGACAACCTCGGCGTGTACGTGCCGGTGTTCGCCACCGCGGGCGCAGGCGCGATGAGCGTCTACGTCGCCGTGTTCCTCGCCCTGGTCGGCGTGTGGTGCGCCGCGGGCAGGTACTTCGCCACCCGCCCGGTCGTCGCCAGGGTGCTGGGCCGGTGGGGGCACCTGCTGCTGCCGTTCGTCCTGATCGGCGTCGGAGCCCTCATCCTCGTCGAGGGCGGCGCCTTCGGCCTGTGAGCATGGACGCGCTCATCCGCGTGGAGGACAGCGCCGCCGACCTGTGCACGTGCCGCGCCCCTTCGAGCAGGCGTTCGCGGCGGCCCCCGGCCTTCGGGGACCTATCACCCCCGGAGGCGCCGGAACCCGATGTAGGTGATGACCAGCGCGACGACGACCACCACCGGACCGACGACGGCCCAGGTGGTGACGCCGCTCATCGCGCTGCCGCCAACAATGCCCAGCCCTTGGAGCGTCCACAGGACGCCGGTCGCGGCGAGGAGCAACCCGATCGCGACGATGATCCGTGCCTTCATGTCCCTACTCCCAGCTCGCCGATCACCTGTGCGGTGCTCGATACCGGCCACCGGAGCCGTAAGGTACAGCCTGCACCACCGCCCCGGCGCCCGTCCGGCGGCGGGACGGATTCACCGTTAGGAGATCTTCCCGCGGATGCGGTGCCGCCCAGCTCGGACTCCGCGCGGTTCACCGGGTCAGGGGCCGCGGAACGTGGCGCGGTAGGCGCTGGGTGAGACCCCCAGTTCGTCTTTCAGATGCAGGCGCATCGAGCCGGCGGTGCCGAAGCCCGCGGTGACGGCGATCTCGTCGATGGGCAGGTCGGTGCGTTCCAGGAGGGTGCGGGCCCGCTCGATGCGCTGCTGGGTGAGCCACCGCCCCGGCGAGGTGCCGATCTCGTCGCGGAAGCGCCGGGTGAACGTCCGCGTGCTGGTCGATTCCTGGGCCGCCAGTTCCTGGAGCGTGACGGGCCGGTGCAGGTTCTCCAGCGCCCATCGGCGGGCCCTGCCGGTCGAGGAGGTCCTCGGGTCCGGCATCGGGCGCTTCACGTATTGCGCCTGCCCGCCCTCGCGGTGTGGCGGGACGACGGAGCCGCGCGCCACCTCGTTGGCGACCGCCGCGCCGTGGTCGGTGCGGATCATGTGCAGGCACAGGTCGATGCCCGAGGCCCCGCCGGCGGAGGTGAGGACGCCGTCGTCGTCGGTGTAGAGGACGTCCGGGTCGAAGGCCACGTCCGGGAACCGCTCGCGGAACCGGGCGGACGAGCGCCAGTGCGCGGTCGCCCGCCGCCCGGCGAGCAGGCCGGCCGCGGCCAGCACGAACGATCCCGAGCAGATCGAGGCGATCCGCGTGCCGGGCCGGATCCGCGCCAGCGCGGCGGCGAGCGAGGGATCGAGCGGCTCGTTCCGGGGCTCGAAGTCGTCCGCCGAAGCCGGGACGACGACGGTTTCGGCCTCGGCCAGCGCCTCGGGGCCGTGCGCGACGGCGAGGGTGAAGTCGGCGTCGGTGCGGACGTCCCCGGGCTCGGGTGCGCAGGTCACGACCTCGTAGAGTGCGGCGCCGGCGGCCGAGCGCGCCTGGCCGAAGATCCGGTGCACGATGCTGAGCTCGAAGGACAGAACCCGGTCACGGGCCAGGACCGCCACTCGGTGGCGCGCGTCACCGCTGAAAGCAGCCATGGCCCGATCTTCGCACATGTTGTCCATCAGGCCAGTCGCCGGGGCGGTGCCGCCCGGAGCAGCCTTGACCTCATGAACGTGCTCTGGATTCTCGCCCACCCCGAACCGCGCTCGCTCAACGGCTTCCTGGCCACGGAGGGGCGGCGCACGCTCCGTGCCGAAGGTCACCGGGTCGAGGTGTCGGACCTGTACGCGATGGGCTGGAACCCCGTCGTCGACGCCGCCGGCTACGCCCACCCCCCGGCGGAGCGGTTCCAGGTCGCCGGCGCCGCGAAGCAGGCGTACGAGAGCGGCGCGCTGAGCGCCGACATCCGGGCCGAGCAGGAGAAGATCGACCGGGCGGACACCATCGTCGTCCAGTTCCCGATGTGGTGGTTCGGCATGCCCGCCATCCTCAAGGGCTGGTTCGACCGGGTCTGGCACCAGGGCTACGCGTACGGGTCGCGCGGCCCGAACGGCGAGTGGATCGGCTACGGGGACGGGTTCCTCGCGGGCAAGCGTGCGCTGGCGGTGGTGACCATGGGCGGGCCGGCGTGGTTCTACGGCGAGCGGGGCATCCACGGAGCCGTCGGCGAACTGCTCTTCCCGTTGCAGCACGGCACCCTGTTCTACGCGGGCGCGGAGGTGCTGCCCCCGGTGCTGATCACGGGCGCCGACAGGTTCACGCCCGAGGAGGGCGAGGCGGCGGCCAAGGAGCTGCGTGAGCGCCTGCTCGCGATCCCGGCGACCCGGCCGATCGCGTACCGGAGGCAGAACGGCGGGGACTACGACGACGACTTCGTGCTGCGACCGGACGTGGCACCGGGCCTGACCGGACTGGGAGCGCATGTGGCCTGACGCCCGGCAGGGGGTGTGCGGGCGCCCGTCCCCTGGGCGGGCGCCCGCGGTCCCAGGGGTCAGCAGTTGGTCTTCTTCTTGGTCAGGACGACCTTGTCCGGCATGGAGTAGCCGACCTTCTTCTTGCCGCTGGTCTTCGCGTTGACCCCGACGCACTTCCAGAAGAAGTCGTGGTTCTGCTTGACGAACTTCAGCTCGATCCACCGCTTCTGGTTGCAGTGGTTGTTGAAGTACACGGTGGTGGAGACGTTGCCGTCGCCCCAGGAGACGTTGATCTTGTTTCCCTTGGGCGAGGTGCACGAGGCCGACTTGCGGTGCACGCTGAGCGTCCCCGCCTCGGCCGTCGCGGCGGGCGAGGACGGGGCGGCGGCGTTCGCCGGGGTGGACACGGTCAGCATCGCGAGAGCGGCGCCGGCTCCGGCCAGCGCGGGAACGAGCTTCGAGTACCTCATGATCCTCTTCCTGTCTCGGTGACGTGGCGATCCGGGCCCCGGACCGGCTTCGCCTGCCGCTCCCGTCGGGCGGCGACCTCGGCGCCGGGGCTCGTTCACCACGCTGACCGCCGGCTCCGCGAGACGGCAAGGGATCTTTGTCCGGAGTACGTCCAGCGAAGTCTGGACGAACTCCGGACATTGGATCAGCGCACGTCAGCGGGTTCCGGGCTCCGGCGAAGGGCATGTGAGCGCCCGGCGCCCGACCCGGCGGCCGGCATGACGTACCTCAAGTGGTGGGTGGGCGGGTTCAGCGGTCGGCGCCCGCGGGGGCCGGGGTGAAGTCGCGGTGGCCCACGACGTCGGAGGCGGCGGAGGCGAGGTGGGCCAGGTCGTCGGAGGTCAGCTCGACGCCGAGGGCCGCCACGTTCTCGTCGAGCCGTTCGCGCCGGCGGGTGCCGGGGATCGGCACGACCCCCTGGGCCAGCAGCCAGGCCAGGGCGAGCTGCGCCACGGTGACGCCCTTGCCGGCGGCGAGGGTCTCGATCCGTCCCACCAGGGCGCGGTTCGCGGCGAACGCGGCGGGCTGGAAGCGGGGCAGCCCTCTGCGGGCGTCGTCGGGGGCCAGCTCGTCCAGGCTGCGCAGGCGATCGGTGAGCACGCCGCGCCCGAGCGGGGAGAAGGCGACGAAGCCGATGCCGAGCTCGTCCATGACCGCCTTCTCGCCGTTGTGCAGCACGTCCGGCGAGAACAGGGAGAACTCCGACTGCACGGCGGCGAGCGGATGCACGGCGTGCGCCCGCCTGATGGTCGCCGCCGAGGCCTCCGACAGCCCGATGTGGCGCACCTTGCCGGCCTTGACCAGCTCGGACATCGCCCCGACCGACTCCTCGATCGGCACGTCCGGGTCCACCCGGTGCAGGTAGTACAGGTCGATGACGTCGGTGCCGAGGTGGCGCAGCGACCGGTCGGCGGCGCGCCGGATGTAGGCGGGGGTGCCGTTGCGGCCGTGCACGGTGCCGTCGTCGTCGGTCTCCGCGGACGCCTTCGTGGCCAGCACGATCTCATCGCGGCGGTCGCCGAGGGCGCGGGCGATCAGCTTCTCGTTCTCGAACGGCCCGTACGCCTCCGCCGTGTCGATGAAGGTGACGCCCGAGTCGACGGCGTGCCGCAGCGTCGCCACGGACTCCCGCTCGTCGGCGCCGCCGTAGAAGGCGCTCATGCCCATCGCGCCGAAGCCGAGCGCGGACACGGTCAGCCCGTCGCCGAGTGGGGTGGTTCTCATGGTTGCTCCTGTTCGGTGACCGCCCGGTAGGCGGCGATCTTGGCGTCGATGGCGGCGAGGTGCTGTTTGGTACGTTCCAGTTGTTCGATCACGCGCTCCCGGTGCCGGGAGAAGAACGCCAGCCGTTCGGCCTCGGTCCCCTCACGCCGGCTCAGGTCGGCGATCACGCGCAGGTCGGCGATCGACATCCCCGTCTCGCGCAGCATGACCAGGCCGGCGATCCAGGCCAGGTCGCCGGCGCGGTAGCGGCGCCGGCCGCCGGGGTCGCGCGGGGCGGGGTCGAGCAGCAGGCCCTCGCGCTCGTAGTAGCGCAGCGCCTCGATGCCGACGCCGGTGACGCGCGCGACCTCGCCGATCGACAGGCCCTCCGGCGGGATCTCGACGTCGAGCTGGGGTAGCAGCAACTCGCTCATGCCCACCATCGTGCGACCTGTAGCGCGCTACAGGTCAAATCCGCCACGCCGGTCCCGCACGTCACCCGGCCGCGGTCGCGGCGGGACCGCACAGGCGCAGGCGCGGCCGCGACCTTCCGGCCGCGACCGCGCCTGTGACCGCAGGTGCCTCCCGCACCTCGGTGGTGGTCACCCGCCCGGCCGCCAGTCCGTCCGGCCGGTGAGCGGGTGCCGGAGCGCCGTCACATGGGATGACGCTTCAGGAACGTGTGCGCCGCCTCCCCCACGGCCAGCGGGTTCATGCTCTGCAGCCCGTGCGTGGCGTTGGGGATGCCGCACCGCTCGGCCTGCGGGAGCCAGTCCATGAGGAAGCGCTGCGTCGCGCGGAAGCCGGGCATGACGGACTCGCTGTCCAGGCCCATCACGGCGAGCACGGGCATGGCGGGCTTCCGCTCGGCCAGGCTGTCGGCCTCGGACGGCTTGAACCCCCACTGGGAGATCGCGGGGAAGTCCACGGTGAACGTCGTGTCGACGCACTCCTCGACCCGGTTCCACACGTCGAGCGGGCCGGTCATCTCGACGGCGGGCAGGAAGCTGGGCCCGCACACCGCCTCCATGTAGAGCTGCGCCGCGCCGAGCTTGTCGCCCGTCTCGTACACCTTCATGGCGTTCATGAAGGCGTCGATGTTCGCGGTGATCGCGTCGGGCTCCTCGCGCGGCAGGTACGGCTCCAGCAGGATCGCGCTGTGCGCCCGCTCGGGGTGGGACAGCAGGAACTGGAAGGCGATCACCCCGCCGAAGGAGAAGGCCATGATGTGGGCCTTGTCGATGCCGAGGTGGTCGAGCAGTTCGCGGACGTGCTCGGCGCCGCCCTCGATGCTGAGGGCGTCGCCGTCCAGGGTGCTGCCGTTGTAGCCGGCCCGGTAGTAGCTGATGAGCTGGTAGTCGTTCAGCAGCGGCGGGTAGAACCGCATCGGCGTGATGAGGCTGTCGGCGATGCTGGTGCCGTGGATGCACAGCACGGGCTCGCCTTCGCCGAGCACCGTGTACCTGAGCTCGCCGCCGGTGACCTTGGCCCGGCGGTCGTGCTCGACGTTCCATTCGCGCCCGATGTACAACGCGTCTCGCATCATGTCGTGGGCTCCAATCCGACCAGGAGGCCGGTCTCGTCGAGGCTGGGGACGAGGTCGAAGACGAGGAATTCGAGGTAGTGGCGGCCCCACAGCAGGTCCCAGAGCGGGAAGCGCTCGTTGAACTCCTCGCCGCGCTCGCGTGCCAGCCGCTCCTCCAGGTCCCAGATGAGGGTGTTGAACTCCTGGACGGTGAACGGGTAGCCGGCTCCGGCGGCGGCCGCGACGACCTCGTCCTTGGGCTTGTCCTTGAGCCGTTCGCACAGTTCCGGCCGCTGCGCCAGGGCGCGCAGGAAGTCGATGACGTTCGTCTCGCTCACGACAGCTCCTCGCCGGTGTATCGGGCGGCCACGTGGTGGACCAGGTAGTCGAGATACCGGGTGCCCCACATGTGCCGCCACAGGGTGGCGTCCCCGTCGAACGGCTCCCTGTCCTTCTCGATGATCACGCCCGCCTCCAGCCGGCCCACGACCCGGTCCGCGTCGGCCTCGGTGAAGTCGAAGCCCTCGTTGCGGGCGTGGAACAACATCCGGGACAGGTCCATGGGCGAGTAGCGGGCCAGGAACTCGGGACTCGATCCGGCCGTCTTGAGAAAGCGGACGAACTCCACCTCTGACACAGGGATCTCCTAGCTGTCCAGCGCGTGCCTGATCACGTCGTCGATGGCCTTCACGTCCTGCTCGGACAGGCCGAAGGTGGCCAGGTGGCCGAAGATGCTGTCGATCTCGCGGAAGGTGGCGCCGGGGATCGCCTCGGCGTACCGGCTGAGCTCGCCGGGCGGGAAGAGGGCGTCGCCGGTGAAGGCGGCGATCGTGGTGGCCGGCCGTACCCGGGCGAGGACGTCTCCCAGCGACTCGCCCGGCTCGCCCGGCCAGGCCGCGCGTGCCTTGCGCGCCTGGGCGAGCACGTCGTTCGGGTCCTGCGGGAGCCAGAAGTTCTCCCAGAAGCCGGCCACGAACGCGTCCACGCTGTCGAAGCCCAGGTTGCGCCAGACCTCGGCGCTGTCGTAGTAGAACGTGCGCGGCGGGGCGGTGAGCGCGGAGCCGTGCCCGACGCGGGCGAGGCCGCCGCTCACGTCGGCCGCGTCCGCGTAGGCGCCGCCGGCGTAGTTCGGGTCGGAGGTGATGGGCTCCTCCACCACGGTCTTGAGCCAGAGCTTGGTCCAGGCGGGCGGGGTGGGGGCGCCGGCGATGGGGGCGATGGCGCGGACGCGGTCGCCGAAGCGCAGCGCCCACTCGTACACCTGGATCGCGCCGATGGACCAGCCGAGCACCAGCTTGACCTCGCTCACCCCGAACTCCTCGGCCAGCAGGCGCTGCTGGGCGATGACGTCGTCGGCGATGGAAACCTCGGGGAAGGGGCCGGGGGTGTTGCTCGGCGCCGACGACGGCGGCAGGCCGAAGTGACCGGGCAGCACGATGAAGCTGGTACGGGGGTCGAGCGCGCGGTTCTCGCCGATCCACCCGTTGAGCACCTCGGCGGGCGCGCCGAGGAAGGTCGGGAAGACGACCACGTTGTCCTTGGCCGCGTTGAGCTCACCGAAGGTCTGGTAGGCCAGTTCGGCGCCGGGAAGGGTGGCGCCCGAGGTGAGCTGGAAGTCGCCGAGCTCGAAGGTGTTCATGTGGGGGGCTCCTGACGTCTTCACGTGTCGAATCGGAGGATGGTCTTGATGTTGCGGCCTGCCTTGAAGTCCTCGGCCGCCCGCTGGATGTCGGTGAAGGCGTACTCCTTGATCAGCGGCTGGACCGGGAGCCGGCCGCCGCGGATCAGGCGGGCCAGCAGCGGGATCAGGCGGTCGGGGTCGCTGTCGCCCTCGCAGACGCCGAGCACGCGGCGGCCGGGCAGCAGCCGGTGCACGTCCACGGAGACCTCCACCCCGTACGGGGGCGCGCCCACGACGGCGACGGCGCCGCGCGGCGCGAGCGCGTCGATGCCGGCCTTCAGCACGTCGGGGTTGCCGACGGCCTCGACGACGTAGTCGACGCCGGCTCCGCCGGTGGCCTCGCGCAGGGCGGCGGCCAGGTCCACGCCGGTCGAGTCGATCGTCATGGTGGCGCCGATCTTGGCGGCCAGCTCCAGCTGGGAGGCCCGGCGGCCGACGGCGATGATCTCGTTGACGGGGGTGAGCGCGGCGCCCATGACGGCGGCCAGGCCGACGGCGCCCACGCCGATCACGGCGATCGAGGTGCCGGGCTCGGGCCGCAGCGTGTTCCAGACCGCGCCGGTGCCGGTCTGGACGCTGCAGGCCAGCGGGGCGAGCAGCTCGAACGGCACGTCGTCGGCGATCTTGACCACGCTGCGTTCGTCGGCGATGGAGTGGCGGGCGAACGACGACTGGCCGAAGAAGCGCCCGCCGAGCGCGGCGCCGTTCCTGCTGATCGGGGAGGTGCCGTCCGCGCGCTTGCCGCCGATGAGGTTCTGCGGGATCCAGGTGGTGCAGTACGCCGGGTGTCCGAGACGGCAGGAGGCGCAGGCGCCGCAGGAGGTGAACGTGAGCACGACGTGATCGCCGGGGGCCACCTTCGTCACGCCCGGCCCCACCTCCTCCACCACGCCGGCGCCCTCGTGGCCGAGCACGCCCGGCAGGGGGAAGGGGATGTGGCCCGCGGCCATGGTGAGGTCGGTGTGGCAGATGCCGGCCGCCTCCATGCGGACCAGGACCTCTCCCCGGCGCGGGTCGTCCAGCTCGACGTCCTGAAGGGTGAAGGGCGCGCCTGGCGATTCGACGACGGCGGCCTGGGTGGTGGTGGTCACGGGGTCCTCCGATCGGCGAAGGCCAGGGGGTGGGCGGTGGTCACGGCGTGCCCCGTCCGGCGGAAGTGCCGACGGGAGTGCCGGCGGGGGTGCCGGCGGGGCTCAGGGTGTTGGAGCTCGTGACGCGGAACCACTCGCCCGGGCCCCACTCCGCGCCGTGCCCGATCGGCGGGGGCGCGCCCACGACGCGGGTGACGTAGTAGTCGAGCAGGCCGGGGGCGCGGCGGGTCCAGATCGAGCCGAGCTCGTCGTGGTGCCGCTGGCCGAAGTAGAGCCGGTCGGCGCCGCGGTCGCCGGAGCGGGCCAGGCCCAGCAGGTCGTACTCGAGCGGGCAGTCGTCCACGCCCGGCAGGTCGAGCGGCGGGCAGCCGCCGTACGAGACGTCCTGCCACTCGCCGGCGCGCCAGTTGCCGTCGCCGGACTTCGCCTCGTCGGCGGCGGCGACGAGGCCCGGGTCGAACAGCCGCAGGCAGACTTTGACCCGGGAGAAATCGGCGTCGCGCGCGCCGGGGGTGACCGGGCTGGGCCCGCGCAGCTCGAACATTCCCATGATGATGAGTTCGAAGAGCCGGCCGTCGCAGCCGGGGTCCTTGTAGGCGTTGAAGTGAATGGCCCAGAAAGGACTGTGCAGCCAGAAGTCGTCGATGCCGAATATTCCGGGGAACACTTCGGCGGGCTCTGGGCTGCGCCACCGGCCGGACAGTTCCTCGACCGTGAAGTCAGCGCTGATGTTCATCGGACCTCGCATATTCGATTCTTTTCCGGCGGCCCCGGCCGGCGTCAAAACAATGGCGCGTACAATGGCAAGTCGGCCGGGGCCGGCGATTCATGTGGGAAGCAGTTCCGGCGGCACGTGCGCGCGTACCTCGGCGGCGAGTTCGGCCACCCGCGCGCCCGCGGCGGCGACCACCGGATCGCCGCCCGCGCGCCCGGCCTCGCGGCAGCGTTCCACGAGGATGAGCATGCGCTCGTGCAGCAGCGCCCACGCGGGCTCGCGCCAGGGCACGAAGTTGCTCATCGCGTAGTACATCTCGTACGCGAACCCGGCCGTGCGCCCCGGATGCTCGGGCCCGGCGGGCAGCGCGGTCATGGCGTGGGCCAGCGGCCGCAGGACGTCCGCCATCATGCCGATGGACAGGCGGATGAGCAGGCCGAGCTGCTCCTCGCTCTCGTCGGTGTGGGTGAAGAAGCGGGTGAGCGCGTGCAGGACCAGCTCGTAGGCCACCGCCGCGGGCTCGGCGAGCCGCCGGGCCGCGGGGTCGGTGATCAGCGGCTGGGGCGCGGCGATGTCGAACGGCTGCCGCAGGTAGCCGGCCAGCGCGGGCCTGGCCGGTTCGAAGCCGGGGTCGCGGGCGCGCAGGTCGGCGTACTGCTCCCAGATGGCCAGGAAGCGGCCGTAGTGGGCCTGCCGCCAGTCGCCGCGCGCGCCCTCGCCCTGCTCGATGATCAGGTCGATCGCGGCCTGCGCGGACTTCAGGTCCGTGACCGCGACGAGCTGCGGCCAGCGGAACCGTTCCGGCGTGGCCTGGGCGCGCGGGGGACCGACGAACACCGCGCGCTCCCCCAGCCGGTCGCACAGGGCACGCAGCCCCTGCTCCAGGCCCCGGTACAGGTGCCCGATGGTCTGGTACTCCTGGCCGCGCGGCATGAGCTCGCCGGGGTCGAGGCCGGTGCGGGAGGGCGGGATCGGCTGGAACGACTCGGCGTCCTGCAGTTCCATGCCCTCGGGCCGCTCCAGGTACAGGAAGTGGCGCAGCGCCTGCTCGCCGAAGGGCAGCAGGTCGAGCTGGATGCCGGCGGGGAAGTAGCCGGAGCGCTGCGGGAAGTTCGGCCGGCCGAGCGTGGGCGCCGCCCCGATCGACGCCAGCAGGTTGGTGACCAGTGCCAGGTGCAGCATCTCCTCCACCGCGATGGAGCGCAGCACCCCGCCCCATTCGGTGACGGCCGCGGCCTGCTCGGGCGTGAGCCCCTCCTCCGTCCCGCTCTTCAGGCTGGCCTCGGCGAAGAGGTACTGACACAGGATCATGTGCTCCAGCTGTGAGGCCTCGTTGAGCAGCCACCACAGGTGTTCCCGGTTCGCGACCACGATGGGGGGCTCGGTCGGGGCCTGGGACATGCGCGGGTCCTCCTTCAGTCGTGCTGCAGTACGGCGCGGTAGCGCACCTGGCCGGCCTCCACGCGCTTCAGCACCTCGTTGATCTCGCCGAACGGGTAGCGCTCCACCCGCGGCGTGACCTTGCCCGCCGCCATCAGGTCGAGCACCTCGACCAGGTCGGCCCGGTTGTTGTGCGTGCTGCCCTTGATCGAGCACTGCTTGAACAGCAGCGTCGTCATGTCCTCGATGCGCAGCGGGCCGGTGACGCCCATGGTGACCAGCCGGCCGCCGTAACGCAGGCCGGACACCACGCGGGCGACGAGGTCGGCCGAGGTGGTGGTGGCCAGGATGACGTCGGCGCCGCCGGCGTCGGTCAGGGCCTGGCCGGGGTCGTCGGTCACCACGATGCCCTCGGACGCGCCCAGCTCCCTGGCGTACTCGGCCTTGTCGGGCGAGGTGGTGAGCACCACCGTCTCCAGGCCGTTCGCGGCGGCGAGCTGCACCGCCATGTGCCCGAGTCCGCCGACGCCGAGCACGCAGACGCGCTCGCCCGGCTTGGGGTCGGCGTTGCGCAGGCCGCTCATCGAGGTGAACCCGGCGCAGAAGGCCACGGCGGCGTCGGCGTAGTCGAGGCCGTCGGGCAGCAGCGTGCAGCCGGACTCCCAGGCCAGCATCAGGTCGCTGTAGCCGCCGCCGAGGTCCATCCAGGTCTGCGTGTGCGCGCAGGCCGTCGGATGCCAGCTCTGGCAGTGGACGCAACGCCCTTCGCCGCGCTGCATCCACGCGACGCCGACCCGGTCGCCCACCCGGAGCGTGGTGACGCCGGGGCCGAGCGCGACGACCTCGCCGACCGGTTCGTGTCCCGGCACGATCGGCAGCTGGACGGGCCAGTGGCCGCGGTGCACCAGGACGTCGCTGAAGCACATCCCGCACGCATGAATGCGTACGACGACCTGGGCGGGGCCCGGGGCCGGGTCGGGGAGGTCCTGGAACTCCCACGGTGCGTTGAGTCGGGTGATCACCGCTGCGCGCACGGTCTCCTCCTTCGCGCGGACAGATCAGGAGGCCACGATAAAGAGCGCGCCCGCGTCCCCGGCACCCCGACTTAACGCAGCCGGTGCGGTAATTCGGAGCCCGCCGGTCAGGGTGGTTCCGGGGGCGTGCGGACCTGACGAAATCCCGTCCGAAATACTTCGGGAGCGGACCGAGAATGGTACGAATGGGGGTCACTGGTCGCGTCGGTCGTTTCTGCGGGGATTTCATGCTTGTCGGTATCGCGCTGGCCGGCGGCCGAGGCGTGCGCGCCCGGCCGCTCACTCTTGAGTCACCCGGGCACATTCGGAGCAAGGCGGCCGTGTCCTTTCTCGGCCGGCCGCTCATCGAATGGCTCGTGCGGGCGTTCCGGGCCCAGGGGATAACGAGCTTCCATATGGCCGCGAATGGCCGGGAGAATCGTTATCAGGTCAAGGAGGCGGTGGGTTACGGCGAGCGTTTCGGCGTGTCCGTACGCTATTCGCGCCCCCGCTCCGACCGGCTGAACACCGGTTCGGGCCAGGCCACCCTGGCCATCCTGGACGAGCACGACCTGCGCGGCCACGCCGTGGTGTTCCCCACCGACTCGCTGTTCGAGCTGGACCTGGCGGCGCTGGCGCGCGAGCACGTGGCCAGCGGCGCCGTCGTCACGGTCGGCACGGTGTACCGGACGGCGGAGCAGGTGGCGGGCACCTACGGCACGCTGGTCGCCGACGAGTCGGGCCGGATCGAGCGGTTCGTGGAGAAGCCGGGGATCGAGACCGTGGCGTCGATGTTCGCCGACCTGTCCCGGGTGCCGATCAACGCCGGCCTGTACGTGATCGACTGCGCGCGGCTGCGCGGGCTGGGCGCGACGGCGGAGCTGGCCGCGCTGGCCCGGCACGGCCTCGACTGGGGCGGCGACCTGCTGCCGTGGCTGGTCGCGCACGGCCATCTCGTCCGCTGCGCGCCGATCGCGAAGGCGGGCGACCTGGGCAACCCGCGCGACTACCTGCTCACCATGGCCGAGGCGATGGCCGGGGGTCATCCCAGTCTCGAACTGCCCCGCGCGCCGGTCATCCACCCGTCCACGCTGGCGCGGCGCGACGAGGTCAGCGGGCTGACGCTGGCGGAGAAGCTGGCCGGCGGGCTCGTGCACATCGGCCCGGGCGCGTGGATCGGCAGGGACGTGGAGATCGGACCGGGGGTCGTGCTGCGCGACTCGTACGTCGGCGACGAGGCCGACCTGCACTCCTGGTGCCGCCTGGAGCGGGTGGCCTGCCTGGACGGCGCGATCATCGGCCCCGGCGCCCGGCTGAGCGACACGCACGTCGGGCTGATGGGGCAGGTGGAGTCGTCGCTGCGGCGGCCCACGGTCATCGACGGCTTCAGCGCGCTCGGTCACGAGGCGCGGGTCATGGAGGGGGCCCGGTTGAGCGGGGTCATCGCCCTCCCGGGCGAGATCGTGGAGGCGGGGCTGCTTCAGCCGCCGGCCTCGCCGACCTCATCGACGTCACCGACCTCTCCGACGTCGTCGGGCTCGTCCAGCCGGTCGTAGCGCAGGCGGGTCTCGATCGCGTAGGCGTGCGGCGCGTACGCGGTGCGCAGCCCCTGGAAGACCGTCCACGCCTCCTGCGGGTCGCGCTCGTCGGGCAGGCCCGCCTCCATCGCCACCCGCAGCGTGTCGGAGAAGTTGCGTTCCTCGCGCCCCTGGAGGCTGACCACGATGGGCGGCAGCCTGATGCACAGCCCGTCGGCCAGCCGGCGCACGCAGCGGGTGCCCGTGGCCAGCAGGGCGCGCGTGTGCGCGGGCGCCCAGTTCGGCGCGATCGCCTCGGTGAGCGCGGCCACGTCGAGCACGATGACGGCGGCCTTGAGCCAGTCGAGGTCGCCCGCGGGCCGGCGGAAGGTGAGCGCGGGATGGGCCCGGTGTGAGCTCTCCACCTCGGTCATCCAGCCCGTCCATTCGGCGAACAGGGAGTCGAGGTGGTCGCGCGAGCCGGTCCTGAGGTAGACGGCGAGCAGGTTGTCGGCGTCCCTGGGGTTGCAGACGCTGCCGCCGAGCCTGGCAACCAGCCGCTCGCGCCTGCCGTAGGCGTGCATGAAGCGGACGAGGTACGCGGTGATGGCGGCGAGCAGCAGCAGCCGGGAACTCCATTCGGCCTCGCGCAGCGGCGTGCCCGCCATCAGGGCGAAGCCGGCGTGCGAGACGCCGAGCCAGATCGCCGCCACGGCGAAGACGGCCAGCGGCCCGCACAGGTCGAGCAGCGGCTCCCGCGCGGCCGGCGGGAGGCGCCCGGAGATCGCGAGGAGGGGCGAGGCGACACCGCGCAGGGTGCCGCGGACGAGCCGGGTGGGTTTGCCCCGGGGCGTGAACACGGTCAGCATCACGCTCAGCCAGACGGCCGCCACGAGCGCGACGCCGGCTGAAGCTGTCAAGACGGCTGTCACCATGTGATGTATCCTCCAGCCCCTGACAAACCCACCCAAGAATCAGTTAATACTGGTAGTCGGAATACCACTTAGCGCGATATTTCGATATGGGCAGTATTTTTTGGCGATATACGGTTTTTCGGGCGGTTTTATCTGTCAGGCGTTCGCCGAAGCGCGTAACCGGGTGGCGAGTTCGAGCAGGGTGTCCGGGCCCAGCAGGTCGCGCAGGGGCACGTCCACGCCCAGGTCACGCCTCATCCGCTCCTTGAACCTGGTGGCGAGCACGGAGTCGAGGCCGAGCAGGGTGAGCGGCACGTCGACGCCGATCTCGTGCCCGGGCAGCGACAGGACCTGAGCCGCCAGATCGGCCACCCGACCGGCCACCTCACTCTCCGACAGCGCGGCCAGATCCGGCTTCGCCCCGGCACCGGCCGCCGCGGCAGGACTCGCCCCGGCGATGACGGCGGAGTCCTCCGCGCCCACGCCGGCGGGACCTCCCGAGACTGCGCCCGCGTCCGCGAGGGCGCTGGTGCCGGTACCGTTCCCGATGCCGGCGGTGGTGGTGGTGCGTGCCGTGGTCTTGGGGCCGTCCGGCCAGAAGCGGCGGCGCTGCCACGGGTAGCCGGGCAGCGGCACGCCGGCGCCGGGCTGGACGCGGTCCCACCGTGGCCGGCAGCCCAGCTCGTACGCGCGGGCGAGCGCCGCGGTCAGGGCGGCGCAGTCCGGCTCGTCCCGGTGCAGCGACGTCACCACGTCGGCCCTGGCGCCCGTGGCCTCGATCTCCTCCTCCAGCGCGGAGCCCAGCACGGGATGCGGGCTCAGCTCGACGAACAGCGTGGGGCGGCCGTCGGCGAGCGCGGCGCGGGCGGCGTCGGCGAAGCGGACGGGCAGCCGCAGGTTCTCGAACCAGTAGGAGGCGTCGAGCTCCTCTCCCCCGACGACCCGGTCCCAGGCGCTGGAGTGCACGGGGATGGCGCACGGGCCGGGGCGGAGGCCGGCCAGCTCGCCGAGCAGCCGCTCGCGTACGGGCTCCACCTGGGGAGCGTGCGAGGCGTAGTCCACCTCCACCCGGCGGCAGAACACACCCCGGGCCCGCAGCGGCTCGACGATCCGCTCCAGCGCGGCGGGGTCGCCGGACAGCACGGTGGAGTGCCTGCTGTTGACCACGCCCACACACGCCCGCCCGGCCTCCTCGCCGATGGCCGCGCGGACCTGCTCCTCGCCGAGAGCGACCACCCACATGGCGCCGGGGACGTCCAGCCGGCTCAGCACCCGGCTCCTCCTGGCGACGACGGCCGCGCCGTCGGCCACGCTCAGCGCGCCCGCGGTGACCGCGGCCGCGATCTCGCCCATGCTGTGGCCGATGAGCAGGTCGGGCTCGACGCCCCACTCCCGCCACACGGCGGCCAGGGCGACCTGCACGGCCCACAGGGCCGGCTGGATCCGGTCCACGCGGGTCAGCGGCTCGCCGTCGAGCAGCGCGTCCGCCGGCGACCAGCCCAGCTCGGCGTGCACGGCCTGCGAGCAGGCGCGCAGGTGGGCGGCGAAGCCGGGCTCGGTGGCCAGCAGCCGCCGCCCCATCCCCGCCCACTGGCCGCCCTGCCCGGGGAAGACGAAGACCACCTTGGGCGCTCCGGTGACGCGGCGCACGTCCCCGCCGTCGCGGACGAACCCGCGCAGGGCCGCCGCCAGCGACCGGGCGTCCTCCCCCGTCACGGCGAGCCGGTGATCGTGGTGGGACCGCCGCGCCCCCGCGCTGAAGCACACGTCGCCCACCTCGGGGGTGGAGCCGAGCAGGCCGGCGGGCACGGCCGGGTCGGCCGGCGCGACCGGGTCGAGCAGGTCGGCGTAGGCGGTGGCCAGGGCCCGGAGGGCGTGCGGGTCGCGGGCCGACAGCGGGAGCACGCGGCTGGGCCGGGGCCGGGCCGGTACGGGCGGGGCGGCCTGGGGCGCTTCCGAGAGCACGAGGTGGATGTTGGTGCCCGACATCCCGAACGAGCTGACCCCGGCCACCGCGGGCGCCGCCCGGTCCGGCCAGTCCTGGGTGCACAGGGCCAGTTCGACGGCCGTGCCGGGGTCGAGCAGGACCGCGTGCGGCTCCTCGACGTGCAGGGTCGCCGGCACTATCCGGTGCCGCACCGCCAGGGCCGTCTTGAGCAGCCCGGCCAGCCCGGCCGCGAACTCGGTGTGCCCGATGTTGGACTTGACCGAGCCCACCAGGCAGCGCCTGCCGTCCTCCCGGCCCTCGCCCATGATCGCGTCGAGCGCGGCCAGCTCGGTGCTGTCGCCGGTGTGGGTGCCTGGCCCGTGCGCCTCGACGTAGTCGACGTCGGCCGGCGCGACCCCCGCGTCGCGGTAGGCGGCGCGCAGCATCTGCTTGTGCCCTTCGAGGCCGGGCGCGACGAGGGACGGGCCCGTGCGGCCGTCGTGCGTGGCGGCGCCGCCCAGGATCACCGCGTACGGCCGGTCCCCGTCGGCCAGCGCGCGGGCCAGCGGCTTGAGGATCAGGGACACGACCCCTTCGCTGCGTACGTAGCCGTCGCCGGACACGTCGCCGAACCGGCACTTGCCCGAGCCGGAGATCACTCCCGCGTCGCCGAGCGAGAAGTACAGGTCGGGGACGAGCTGCAGGTTGGAGCCGCCCACGATGGCCAGCTCCACCTCGCCCGACCACAGCGCCCGGCAGGCCACGTGCACCGCGAGCAGGGAGGTCGCGCACGCCGCGTCCAGCCCCATGCTGGGCCCGCGCAGGTCGAGCAGGGTGGAGACGCGGCCGGGGAAGATCCCGGCGACGGCCGCGCCGAGCGCCGCGTGCATGTCGTACATGCCCGAGCGGCGCAGCAGGTCCCAGTAGCCCGAGGGCTGCAGGCTGGCGTAGACCCCCGTGTCGCTGCCCGCCAGGCTCTCCGCCGGGATGCCGGCGTCGTCCAGGGCCTCCCAGATGACTTCGAGCAGGACGCGCTGCTGCGGGTCGAGCCGGAGCGCCTCGAACGGCGTGACGCCGAAGAAGCGCGCGTCGAACCCGGCGACGTCGTCGAGGTAGCCGCCCGCGCCGCTGAGCACGTCGCGGCGCCTGCGGGCGGCGCCGTGCTCGACGTCGAACCGGTCCTGGGGGATCGTGCCGAGCACGTCCCTGCCCTCGCTGACGATCCGCCAGAGCTCACCGGGAGTTCGCGCGCCGGGTAACCGGCAGCCGGCGCCGACAATGGCGATGGGATCTCGCCCATGCTTGACGTTCATGCGCCCATTCCCATCCGCGCGCGAGACCATCGGAAATACCGGCGACGCCCCCGCGCACCCCTGTTGATTGGGTGTTCACGACATCACCTAAGGTCGGAGCGAGCACTCTGGTTGTCAATTATGAAATAACGCAATGCCGAATCCTGGACCCGGTTATTCATATGCCGTTCACAACGGGCAGTGCACGACGAGCCCCACGAGCGGGTCGTCCGGGGTGATCATCAGGGCCATCCGCAGGGTCTGCTCGCCCAGGCGGGGATGGCGGAAGCGCCGGGTGAGGCTGCGGTGCTCCTGCACGTCGTGCTTGCGCCACAGACCGGCGAACAGGGGGCTGAGCCGGGCGAACTCGGCGATCTTTCTGGTGACCCGCTCGTCGTGCGGCCACTTGGCCAGCTCGGAGCGCCACCGCGCGATGATGTCGCGGGTGTCGCTCTCCCAGTCGGGCAGCCGCTCCTTGGCCAGCGGCGAGCAGAGCATCCAGTGCAGCATGTTCTGGTGGCCGGGCGGCAGGCGGGACCAGTCCTCGTACCATTCGGCGGCGGCCTCGTTCCAGGCGAGCAGGTCGCAGTAGATGTCGGTGGCGTAGACCGGATACTCGCTGTGCCCCATCAGCTCGACCACCAGGTCGATCACGCCGCCGGTCCAGCCCTGCCCCGCCAGCGGCTGCGGGTTGGTGACCTGGCCGTGGACCAGGGTGTGCATGTAGCGGCGCTCGTCCTCGGTGAGGTCGAGCACCCGCGCCAGGCTGTCGAGCACCTGGACCGAGGGCTTGATGTCCCGGCCCTGTTCGAGGTAGGTGTACCAGGTCGGGCTGAGCCCGGCCAGCACGGCCACCTCCTCCCTGCGCAGTCCCTTCGTCCGGCGCGACGTGCCCGCCGGCAGCCCCACCTGCTCCGGCGTGACCCGGGCGCGGCGGCTCTTCAAGAACCGGGCGAGCTCCTGCCGGCTCCAGATGTCCCCTGACACGTAACCCCCGTACGACCCCCTAGGCATCACTGATCGGATCCGCCCCCAGAGTCTAGGAGCCGCACGGGCGATTTGTCACCGTCGCCGTTTTATTATTCGGGCACGGTCTGACGGGATTCGGAAAGGCGAATTCGGCGTGCCTTAACCGCTTATTGACATCGCCTCCGCGTGACGACGGCATTTCGTCCGGCGGCGGCCGCGGAGGCGGTGATTCGGACGCGGTTCCCGGCCGCCCAGTCAAGGCCTCATGACCGGACGTTCACCGGGCGTTCCGCGAATGTCCGGTCAGATCAGGCATCTCACCGCCGAACGTTTCATGGTGTGCGTCTCATGACCGGCCGGTTCACCGCGGTGTCCTGCGCAGTGCCAGCGTGGTGATGTCGTCGGACTGCTCGGCGGTCCCCACGAAGTGGCGTACGGCGCTGTCCACCGCCTCCAGCAGGTCCCCCGCGTTCACGCCCGGCCTGGCCAGCACCTCCTGGAGCCGGGCGGTGCCGTACAGGCCGTGGTCGGCGTTCCTGGCCTCGACCACGCCGTCGGTGTAGGTGAAGAGCGCGTCGCCGGGCCCGAGCCGCACGTGCCCCAGCGTGTACGAGCTGTCCGGCAGGATCCCCACGGCCGGCCCCGTCGGCGGCAGCAGGCTCTGCCGCCCGTCGGCGCGGACCATGACGGGCGGGTTGTGCCCGCCGTTGATGTAGACGAGGTCGCCCGACCGGGGGTCGAGCACGCCGAAGAACATCGTGGCGAAGTAGCCCTGTTTCAGATGGTTGCGGGCCATGTACCGGTTGGTCCCGACCACGGCCTGCACCAGCGGCCCCGCCCCCAGCGACAGCAGCGGCAGCGGCGCCGGGTACGAGGCGCCGCCGACGACGGCGGTGAGGTCGTCGCCGGAGAGCTGGACCAGCCCCGTGTGCTCGGCGGTGTGCCGCAGCAGGGTCCTGATCAGCGCCATGAACAGCGCCGCGCCCACCCCCTTGTCGCACACGTCGGCCACCACGAACGCCAGCCTGCGCCCGTTGACCAGGGTGAACACGTCGTAGAAGTCGCCGGCCACCTGCCTGGCCGGGCGGAAGCTGGCCGCGATCTCCCAGCCGTCCAGCTCCGGCATCGACTCGGGCAGGAACCCGGCCTGGATCTCGCGGGCGATGCTCAGCTCGCGTTCGTACTCGCGCAGGCTGGCCAGCGCGGCCATCTCCTCCACGGTGCTGCTGAGCTGCCATCGCTCGAAGCAGGAGTTGACCCGGCTGCGCAGCAGGCTGGGCAGGAACGGCCGGGTGACGTAGTCGAAGCCGCCGCGCACGCACTCCTCCAGCGCCCCGATGTCGTCGTCGGGGAAGGCCACGACGGTGGGCGTGCGCCCGTCTACCACGAAGCGCTGGCACAGCAGGGCCACCCGCTGCAGCCCGAGCGCGGCCGAGACGAGCAGCAGGTCGGGGCTGGGCCGGTTCAGCATCAGGTCGTCGGGCACGGCGTGCTCGACCTCGAAGCCCTCCAGGCGCAGCGCCCCGTCGAGCTCCAGCACGGCCGTGGAGCCGGTGTTGCCCGGCTCAGCGACGACCAGGGCCGTCGGCATCGGATCCTCCTCGCAGTCGCATGATCAACGTGTTGCGGTTGCGGCCGTCGGCGAACTCGTAGTGGAACTCATCGACCTTGCCCATGGCCAGGAGCAGGCCGTAGCCGCCTTCGTCGCGCTGGTGCGGCGGCACGGACAGCCGCGGCTCCGGGTCGTAGCCGCCCGGGTCGAAGGGCGGCGCGTCGTCCTCGATGCGCACCCGTACCTCGTCCTGGTCGACCTCGCCCGCGATGTCCACCACGCCCGCCGATCCCCGGTAGCCGTGCTGGACGATGTTCGTGGTGATCTCGTCGGTGGCCAGCCGCAGCCAGTAGGTCTGGCGGGGGTCGAGCCCCGCCTCCCCCGCCAGCACCTCCACGAAGTCGGCCACCACGCCCGCCATGGACGCGTGCTGGCCGTCAATCCTGAGCCGGCAGGCGAGCATCACCGCATCATGATGCTGCGGTCGAAGCCGGTGAGCCGGATGGTCTCGGCGACCTCCGGCTGCGTGCCCACCAGGGTGATCTCCGAGCCGCGCGGCAACTTCTGGTGCGCGAACACCAGGCAGCGCACGCCCGCGGACGACATGTACGTCAGCTCGTCGAGCAGCAGGACCAGCTTGGCCACCTGGCGGCCCACGGCCTGGCTGACCAGGTCGTTGAGTTCGGGCGCCGAGCGGCCGTCCAGTTCGCCGGCCAGCCGGATCGTGGCGGTGTCGCCTTCCACGTTCATGTTGATCTTGAAACTCATGACACTTCCTCTTCCTCCAACTAGTGCGTGACCAGGATCGCGACGCTTCTGGGGCCGATCACGAACCGCGTCTGGTCGGCCAGGGCCGGCTCGTGGCCCGGCTCGTGCGCGTCCTCGGGCGGCGCGGCGGCGGTGTCGGCGAACAGGTGCCAGGTCAGGCCGCGCGGCGGCGCCGGCAGTTCGAGGGCGTGCGCCTCCCAGTGGGAGTTGGCGGCGACGTACACGCAGTCGTCGCCGCCGCCGTCGAACATGGCGACCAGCACCCGGCAGTGCCCCGACCAGTCCGGCGACCAGGCGCGCACGCCGTGCCAGTGGACCGAGCCCGGCGAGCCGCCCCTGAGCACCGGGTGGGCGCGCCGGAAGGCGATGGCGCGCCGGGTGAAGCGGAACAGGTCGGCGTTCTCCTCGCGCAGCCCCCAGTCGACCCACGTCAGCGGCCCGTCGTGGCAGTAGGCGTTGTTGTTGCCGAGCTGGGTGCGGCCGATCTCGTCGCCGGCCAGCAACATCGGCACGCCCCTGCTGGCCAGCAGGAGCAGCAGCGCGTTCCGGGTCAGGCGGGCGCGGGTGGCCAGCACGGCCGGATCGTCGGTCTCGCCCTCCTGCCCGCAGTTCCACGAGTGGTTGGTGTCGTCGCCGTCCCTGTTGCCCTCGCCGTTGGCCTCGTTGTGCTTGTGGTCGTAGGAGACCAGGTCACGCAGGGTGAAGCCGTCGTGCGAGGTGATGAAGTTGACCGTGGCCGCGGTCCCCCTGCGGCTGTAGAGGTCGGGCGAGCCGACCATCCTGGTGGCCATCTCGCCGGTGACGCCGAGGTCGCCCTTAATGTACCTGCGCACGGTGTCGCGGTAGCGGCCGTTCCACTCCGACCATCTGCTGTAGTCGGGGAAACTGCCCACCTGGTAGAGCCCGGCGGCGTCCCACGCCTCGGCGATCAGCTTGCAGTCGCGCAGGATCGGGTCGTAGGCCAGCGACTCCAGCAGCGGCGGGTTGTGCAGCAGCTCGCCGTCGGGGCCGCGGCCGAGGATCGCGGCCAGGTCGAACCTGAACCCGTCCACGTGGAACTCCGAGGCCCAGTAGCGCAGGCAGTCGAGCACGAACCCGCGTACGACCGGATGGTTGCAGTTGAGCGTGTTGCCGGTGCCGCTGAAGTTGTAGTAGTGCCGATCCGGCGTGAGCATGTAGTACGTGGCGTTGTCCAGGCCCTTGAAGCTGATCGAAGGGCCGCGTTCGTCGCCCTCGGCGGTGTGGTTGAACACCACGTCGAGCAGCACCTCGATGCCGGCCCTGTGCAGCTCCTTCACCAGGTGCTTGAACTCGTCCACCTGCATGTGCTCGCGCCCGGTCGTCGCGTACGACGCCTTCGGGGCGAAGAACCCGATCGGGCTGTAACCCCAGTAGTTCACGCCGGTGAAGATGTTGTCGCTCTCGTCGAACTCGAAGACCGGCATCAGCTCCACGCAGTTGACGCCCAGCTCCTTCAGGTAGGGGATCTTCTCCACGAGCCCGGCGTAGGTGCCCGGCGCCGACACCCCCGAGGAGGGATGCCGGGTGAAGCCGCGCACGTGCAGCTCGTAGATCACCAGGTCCTCGTGCGGCAGGCGCGGCGGGCGGTCGTCCTCCCAGTCGAAGTCGTCGAGGGCGACGCGGGAGCGGTGCCGGTAGGGGCCGGCGCCGGTCAGCATCCGCGCGTACGGGTCGCTGAGCACCCTCGTGGCGTCGAACCGGTGGCCGAGCCAGGGCTGGTGCGGGCCGTCCACGCGGTAGCCGTACTCGAGGTTCTCCACGTCGAGGTCGAAGACGGTCATCGCGTAGACGCTGCCCACCCGGAACGCCTCGGGGAAGGGCAGCTCGGCCATGGGCTCGGCCGCGCCCGAGCGATACAGCACGAGCGTCACGGAGGTGGCGTGGTTGGAGAAGACGGAGAAGTTGACGCCTCCGGGCACCCGCGTGGCGCCGAACGGCAGCGACCGCCCCGCGCGGACGGAGAATCCGGAGATCCGCTGCGTGGGGTAGGCGTCGATCGGCTCCAGGGTGGTCATACGGTCAACGCCTCCACACCCTCGTCGACGGACTCCACCACGGTGAAGAAGCCGAGGAAGCCCGTCGCGTCCATGATCGCGCGTACGTCGGGAGTGAGCCCGGTGAGCGCCAGCCGCAGCGAGCCGCTCTGCGCGTGCCGGTAGATCAGCAGCAGCACCCGCAGGCCCGCGCTGGACATGTAGACCGTGCCGCTCAGGTCGAGCACGACCTGGCCCTCGCCGGGCAGCAGCGCGCGCAGGTCCTGCTGGACGCGTGGCGCGGTCTCGCTGTCGAGGCGGCCGTCGAGGGTGACGACCGTGACCCCGTTCCTGATCTGGTGCCGTAGTTCCATGCTCATGTCAGTCCTCCACCGGCGCGAGATGCGCGCGCACGGTCACCGGTGACGCGGAGTCGGGCAGTTTGACCGTCATCGCCGCGGCGTCGAACAGCTGGTACGGCGTGCCGTCCACCTCCACCCAGTCCAGCCGGACCCGGCCGGGCGGCAGCGCGTCGGGCGCCACCCGCAGCACCCGGTCGGTGAACCCGTCGGGCCGCGGGCGGAAGTGCAGCGTCAGCGGCTTCCTGTCCAGCAGCAGCCGCTGGTAGACGGTCGCCAGGAAGCACAGCTCGGCGGCGTGGCACATGCTCATCGAGTGGCTGCCCTTGAACCGCTCGGTGCCGAGCAGGTAGGGGTGGCCGTCGGCGAGCACGTTGAAGTAGACGCCGCCCTCGTCGTGGTCGAGGAAGAAGGCGTTGTAGAAGGCGGCCGACTCGCGCGCCCGGCGCTCGAACTCCGCACCGCCGGCCGTCCCGGCCAGGATCTGGTAGGCGAGGATGGCCTGCTCCTGCTGCCACCAGGCCTTCCTGTCGTGCCAGACGAAGCGGTGGATGTGCTCCCCCGGGCCCAGTTTGCGCTCGACCACGTCGTACCAGCCGCCACGCTGCGGGTCGCTGCCGAAGGGCGGCATCTTCTCGCCGATCTCGACGGCCAGGTCGCGGTAGCGCTCCTTGGGCCTGATGGACATCATCCGCATCAGGTTCCAGGCGATCTTGAGGTTGTGGCCGACGACCGCGCGGTCCTGCTGCCAGTGCCAGGTGGTGTCCGGCGTCCAGTCGGCGTAGAAGCGCTCCTGCACGTACGGGCTGTCCTTGCGCGGCATGTGCTCGGCGATCAGGTCGAACGTCTCCTCCAGCATGTCGGCGTGCCGCTCGTCGCCGGTGGCCAGCAGCAGGTTGATCAGGTACGCGGGCGCGTGGTCGCCGACGGAGTTCCAGTTCTTCCTGGACCGGTTGGGGCCCAGGGACTCGTGGTGCGGGCTGAGCAGGATCGGGTCGATGTGGGAGTAGTAGCCGCCCAGCTCGGGATCGCGGAAGAAGCGCTGGAACAGGCGCAGGGTGCCGTCGATGTCGGCGGCGATGCGCGGGTCGCCGGTCAGCCGGTAGAGCTGGGTGGGGCCGGCCAGGGCGTAGATCTGCTCGTACATCGGGATGGCGTCGTAGTCGTCGCCGAACTCGGAGGTGAACAGCTTGCGCTCGGCCCCGTCGCGCACCTCGACGCCGTGGTACCAGTACACGACGTCCTCGTCGCGGTCCACGAAGCGCATGTGGTCGCGCAGGTAGGCGGCGCCCTGCTCGGCGACGTCGAGGAAGTCCTCCTCGCCGGTGAGCATGTACGCCGACGACATGCCGTAGACCATGCGGGAGATCGTGTCGGTCTCCTGCACGACCTGCTCGCCCTTGTCCCCGCCGAGCCGCAGCTGCGTCCGGTAGGCGGCGTAGTCAATCGGCCCGTCGCCGAACTGGGCCTTGCGGTAGAAGCGGCCCAGCTCGCGGATCTGGCGCACCCACCAGTCGGGCTGCTCGAAGGTGTACTGTCCCGGCTGCTTGCCGAGGAAGGTCAGCGCCTTGGCCTCGACGGTGTACGCGCCGCCCTCGGGATAGAAGATGCCGTGCGCGAACACGTAGCCGCCCGGGGTGAGCAGCTGGTCGAGGTGGCCCGAGGCGTCCAGGTACGGCTCGGCCAGGTTGCGCAGGAACTGGGCGGAGGTGGTGTCGGTGAGCCGGACCTTGACCGCGCGGCCGTCGTTGGTGCGCAGGCCGATCACGCCGTCCGCGAAGCTCGTCACGTACCCAGCCACCAGGTCGGAGAAGGTGAAGTCGGGCCGGTAGGCGCGCTCGGCGGTCGAGTCGGCGGCGACCAGGTCGATGATCATGCGGGCGAACTCGGCGCAGTGGCCGGCGGTGCGGCCGGTGACCAGGTCGCGGTCCACCACCACGTCCTGGTCGGTGTAGAGCGCGCCCATGTTGCGGGCGTCGCCGACCAGGTTGTTGTGGCAGGTGACGCGGCGGCCCTTGACCACCTCGGCGATGGGGGCCGCCAGCCACAGGCCGTGGCAGATGATGCCCTTGACGATGCGGCGGTCCGCGAAGGCCGCCTTGAGCAGGCGTACCGCGGGGGCGAGCTCGTGCACGTCCTCGGTGTAGCGCAACCGGTCCGACACCATGCCCGACGGCACGATCAGCACGTCGATGCCGGACAGATCGGCACGTTCCAGGTCTCCCGTCACGGTGAACGGCTCCTGGAACTCGTGCCCGTGGAAGGTGAGGGCGTCCTGGCCCCACAACCGGGTGAGGAACTCCACCCGGGCGCCCTCCTCGGTGAAGCGCCGCTCGTAGTAGTGCAACTCCTGCTCAACGAAGTCGCTCTCCATCAGGATCGCGACGGTGCGGCCCGCCAGTCGCTTCTCACTCACGGTGTCCCTCTCACGTCGTCATCAAATGCACCAGAAACGGCCCCGGCTCGGCCAGCATGCGCCCGACGGCGGACTCCACCTGGGCGGGTTTGCTCACCTTGACGCCGGGGACCCCGAGGCTCCTGGCCAGCCGGACGAAGTCGATCTCCGGGTGGGCCAGGTCGAAGCCTTCGGGGTGGGGATGCGAGGCGATGCCGCGCTCGCGCCAGTACTGCTCCAAGTTGTCGTCGAGAAGCTGGTAGCGGCGGTTGTCGCAGATCACGAACCGGGCGGCGACGCCGTACCTGGCGGCGCTCCACAGGGCCTGGATCGTGTACATGCTGCCGCCGTCGCCGGTGAAGCCGACCACCTCGCTGCCGGGGCGGGCCAGCTTGATCCCGATCGCGCCGGGCAGGCCGACCCCGAGCGAGCCGCCCCGGGTCTGGAAGTAGGAGCCGGGCCGGCGCGGGGGGAGGTGCCGCAGCAGGGCGGGCGAGGCGGTCAGCGCCTCGTCGAAGAGCACCAGGTCCGCCGGGGCCCGCCGGGCCAGCTCGGCGGCGAACAGGTCCATCATGCCCGCCCCGTACGGTTCGGCCGGCGCCCGTCCGGGCAGGGGGCGCGCCGGGCCGAGCCGGGCGGCCAGGGCCGCCAGGGTGGGCTTCGGGTCGGCGGCGAGGGCGACCTCGGCGGGGATGTTCTTGGCGATCTCGTAGTCGTCGAGGTCGACGTGGACGATCCGGCACCCCTCCGCGAAGGGGCTGCGCAGCAGCGGGAACACCTCGGGGAAGAGGTAGGTGCCGACGACCAGCACGGCGTCGGCGTCCGCCACGGCGGCGGCGCTGTGCTCGCCGAACATGTGGCCGAGGTCGCCCCGGTGCAGCGGGTGGGTGGTGTCGATGACCAGCTCGGAGCAGTTCACCGTCCACACCGGGGCGCCCAGCGCCTCGGCGAGCGCGGCCAGCTCCGGCTGCGCGCCGGACACCGCGACGCCGTCCCCGGCCAGCACCACCGGGCGCCGGGCCGCGCGCAGCACGGCGGCGGCCCGGTCCAGCTCCTCGGGCACGGGCACCGTCGCCCGGCTGGGGATGGTGCTGGGCAGCGCGGGCTCGTCGGTCTCCGCGTCCAGGACGTCCATGGGCAGCGCCACGAAGACCGGGCCGCGCGGCGGCGTCATCGCCGTCTTGACCGCGCGGCGCAGCACCCGCAGCACCGAGCCCGGATGGGTGACCCTGGTGGCGTACTTGGTCACGGGCGTGGCCATCGCCACCAGGTCCACGGCCATCTGGCCGTCCATCGCCTCGTAGCGCACGCCCGCCTCGCCGGCGATCACGACGAGCGGCGAGTGGCCGCGCTTGGCCTGGTAGAGCATGCCGACGCCGTTGCCGAGGCCCACGCCGGTGTGCAGCTGGACCAGCGCGGGGCCGGCCGTCGCCCTGGCGTAGCCGTCCGCGATGCCGAGCGCGGCGGACTCCTGCAGGGCCAGCACGTACCGGAAGTCGGGCAGTTCCTCCAGGACGTCGAGGAAGCCCTGCTCCACCGTCCCCGGGTTGCCGAACATCACGGTGATGCCGTCGGCGGCGAACTGCTCGAAGACGGCCCTCTTGGCCGGGCGGCTGCTCACGGGTTCACCAGCCGTAGCGGCGCAGGCCGGTTTCGAGCACCTCGACCAGCTTCTCGCCGGACAGGTACGAGTCCGGCGTGGAGCGCCCCGTAATGAACGGGTAGTCGACGATGACCGAGGTCTCCTTGCCCACGTTGCCGTGGTAGCGCCCGTCCGGCGCGGTGGCGTCGCGCAGGATGTACTCCAGCGGGTACGGCGGCGGCCCCATGTTGAAGTCCACGCCGAGGAACCCCGTGCCGTCCTTGTAGTCGTACTCCTTGCAGTGGCCGGTCACGTGCTTGCCCCGCAGGATGCTCATGCGGTCCTCCCAGTCGCGGGCGAAGGCGAGGCAGGCGATGCCGTAGCACTCGGCCAGGATCGGCTTGTCCGCCCGGACGAAGGCGAGGATGAGGTCGTGCACGCGGCCGTTGTTGGCCAGGTCGACGATCGGCCCGCTGCCGCCCACGATGACGAGGGCGTCGTAGCGGCCGATGTCCCGTTCCACCCGGCCGAGCTCGCGGTGGTAGGCCTCGACCTTGCGCAGGTGGCCGTCCTCGCTGTCGTACGGCCGTTCCGGGATCCACTCGGCCAGGCTGAGCGGGTCGTCCAGCCGGTCGGACTCGTCCACCTGCCTGGCGGCGACGGCCACCTCAGGTGTGGTCACCGAGCGGCCGAGCGGCGGGTCCACGTAACCGGGGTCGAGGCTGGGCGGCAGGGCCTGGGGCCGTTTGCCGGTGGGAGTGGCGAACACGCTCCGGTAACCCTGCCGGTCGAAGGCGGTCAGCGGCCCGACGAGCTCTTCTCCCCAATATCCGAACTCGGAGAGAATAATAAGAATGGTGCGCGTCATACAGCGAATTGAAACAATCGCCGGGTTTCACGGACAAGGCCGGCCCGCCTATTCCGTCAAGTCCGGCAAATGACCTGATACTTCGTCAGGTGTCCCGGGCCTGCTTACGGAAAAGGCGGCAGAATGGTCGTCAGCCGATTCTGGAGGGTCGTGATGCCCGAGCAGCACCGGCCGGTCCTGCTGGCCGTGGACGACGACGACCACGTGCTCCGCGCGGTCCGGCGCGATCTGTCCCACGCCTACCAGCAGCGCTACCGCGTGCTCGCGTCGAGATCGCCGGCCGAGGCCGTGCGCCTGCTCGACACGCTGCTCGACCGCCGCGCGGAGGTGGCGCTGATCCTGTCGGACCAGCGGATGCCGGGGATGACGGGGATCGAGTTCCTGGCCGCCGCGGCCGAGCGCTTCCCCACCGCCCGCCGCGTGCTCCTGACCGCCTACGCCGACACCAGCGTCGCGATCTCCGCGATCAACGAGGTGCGGCTCGACCACTACCTCGTCAAGCCGTGGGAGCCGCCGGAGGAGCGGCTCTACCCGGTGCTCGACGAGCTGCTGGCCGACTGGGAGTCCGGCTACGAGCCCCCGTACCAGGGGATCCGGCTGGTCGGCCACCGGTTCGCACCGGCCACCCACCGGCTGCGCGACCTGCTCACCCGCCATCGCCTGCCGTTCAGGTTCGAGGAGGGGACGGGCGGCGAGGCCGACCTGCCCGTGGTGGCGCTGCCCGACGGGCGTTCCCTGGTCCGGCCCGGGCACGCCGAGGTGGTCGAGGCGCTGGGCCTGTCCAGCCGGCTCAGCCATCCGCACTACGACGTGGCCATCGTCGGCGGCGGCCCCTCCGGGCTGGCCGCCTCGGTCTACGCCTCCTCCGAGGGCCTGGCCACGCTGCTGATCGAGGCGTACGTGCCGGGCGGCCAGGCGGGCACCTCCAGCAGGATCGAGAACTACCTGGGCTTCCCCTCCGGCATCTCCGGGGTCGACCTGACCAGCCGGGCGGTCACACAGGCACGCAGGTTCGGCGTCGACGTGCTCGCCCCGGTCGAGGCCGAGCGGCTGAGCCGGGCCGGCCGGGCGTGCGTGCTGCACCTGTCCGACGGCAAGGAGATCACGGCGGCCACCGTGCTGCTGTCGACCGGCCTGTCCTACCGCAGTCTCGACGCCGCCGGCGCCGGCCGCTTCGAGGGCGCGGGCATCTACTACGGCGCCACGCTGACCGAGACCGAGTCGTGTGTCGGCCGGCCCGTGTGGATCGTCGGCGGCGCCAACTCCGCCGGTCAGGCCGCCCTGCACTTCGCCAAGCACGCCGGCCACGTCACCATGGTCGTCCGCGCCGCGAGCCTGTCCCACGGCATGTCGGCCTACCTGGTCGACGAGATCCAGGCGGATCCGGCCATCACCGTCATGACGAACACGCACCTGGTCGGCGCCGAGGGCTCCGAGCGGCTGGAGCGCATCGTGCTGCGCGACGGCGCGACCGGCGCGCTCCGCACGCACGAGGCCGAGCACCTGTTCGTCTTCATCGGCGCCAGGCCCAGGACGGAGTGGCTGGACGACATGGTGCGCAGGGACGAGCGCGGCTTCGTGCTGACCGGGCCCGACCTGGGGCCGGCCGCCGAGCTGCCCGCGTGGGACCTGCCGCGCCAGCCGCTGCTGCTGGAGACCAGCGTGCCCGGGGTGTTCGCGGCGGGGGACGCGCGGGCGGGCTCGGTCAAGCGGCTGGCCTCCAGCGTGGGCGAGGGCGCGATGGCGGTGTCCATGATCCACCGCTATCACTCGGAGAGCTGAGCCCCGGGCGTCCGCGCCGCCGGGGCGCCGTCCTCAGGGCCGCCGGTTCCCGAGCCGCCCGGGAGGCGGCTCAGGGGGAGCCTGACCACGAAGCGGGTCTCCCCCGGGCGGGTGGTGACCTCCATCGTGCCGCCGTGCCGCTGCGCCACGATGTCCATGCTGACGTGCAGGCCGAGCCCGGTGCCCTTGCCCAGCTCCTTGGTGGTGGTGAAGGGCTGGAACACCGTGGGCAGCACGTCGCCGGGGATGCCGGGCCCGTCGTCGCGGAACTCCACCACGGCGTGCCCGCCCTCGCGCCGGGTGCTGATCGCCAGTTCGCCCTCGCCGTTCATGGCGTCCACGGCGTTGTCGATGAGGTTCGTCCAGACCTGGTTGAGCTCGCTGGGGAACGCCTTCATGTCGGGCAGGTCGGCGTAGTCGCGGCGCACCCGTACGCCGCGCAGCTTCGGCGCCATGAGGGCGAGCGTGGCCTCCAGCCCCTCGCGCAGGTCCACCTCGCGTTCCGGCGCGCGGTCGAGGTTGGCGTAGGCGGAGGTGCGCCCGACCAGCTCCACCACCCGCCGGCCCGCCTCGGCCGCGTCCCGCGTGAGCGAGGCCGCCCGCAGCACCCTGGTCAGGTACGTCAGCGCCGGCTCGAACACCTCCGTCCGCAGCCCGGCGGCCAGCTCGTCGAGCCGGGCGGGGCAGGCGCCGTGCTCGGCCAGGACGTCGCTCAGGTCGGCGGCGTCCACCAGCCCGCGCTCGTACAGCCAGTCGGCCACCTCGTCGGCCGCCTCGGCCTCGGCCAGCGGGTCCAGCGGCACCCTGGGTGTGAGCTCGCCCTGCACGCGGGCGACCAGCCGCCACTCGGCGTCGTCGCAGGCCCGGCCCCACGCGACCGCGGCCTCGGCCAGTCGCGGCGTCAGGTCGCGCAGGTCGCGGGTGGCCCGCATGGCGGCCGCCGCCGGGTTGTTCAGCTCGTGCGCCAGCCCGGCGGCGAGCATGCCCAGCCCTTCCAGCATGCGGCTGCGGCCCGCCTGCCGTTCCATGGCGTTGATCCGCCCGGCCAGCACCGGCAGCAGCACCCTGGACACGGGCGGGCAGCGCTCCAGCATCTCGAAGAAGCCGTCCCTGTCGTAGGCGACGACCCGGGCGGAGCCCACGGCCAGCGCGCTGGCCAGGTACTCGGCGCTGGTGAGCAGCGGCAGCTCGCCGATGAACTGGTGCTCGATGCTGTCGCCGGTGTGCCTGGCCAGCACCTGCTCCCGTCCGCCGACCATCTTGGTCACCACGATCTGGCCGCCGAGCAGCACGTAGAAGGCGTCGGCCGGCTCACCCTCGGAGAACAGCGCGTCCCCGTCGGAGAGCTCCATGAACAGGCCCGTGCGCGCGACCCATTCGAGCTGTTCCGCGTTGAGGCCGCGGAACAGCTCGACGCCGCAGAGCCGCTCGGTCACCCATGCGGGGACAGGCACAGGTCCTCCGCCTTCCTTCCGTCGCGGCCGCGCAGCAGCCGGTAGGCGTGGGCGGCCGACACCAGCGTGACGTGGTGGTGCCAGCCCTGGAAGGAACGGCCCTCGAAGTGGTGCAGGCCCGACTCCCTGGACACCGCGGACAGCTCGGACACCGCCCGGTTGCGCAGCTTGATCAGCCCCGCCAGGTCGGGGACCCGGTTCCGGCCCAGGTCGGTCAGCCACATCGAGCGGTTGCCGACGCTGCGCCAGCTGTGCACCGGCTCGTACGGGCGCGGCAGCGCGCGTCCCGACACCACCTGCAGCCGGGGCCTGGCGGGCTCCAGCACCGGGCGGACCACGGCGCCGGGGCCGATCGAGGGCATGGTGTGCTGCGAGACCCGGACCAGGTAGGGCAGCCCGCGCTCGGCCAGCCCGCCGAGCAGCGACTCCACGCCCGGCATCGCCCTGGCGTCGGCCACGATGGGCGCGGGCGGCAGGCCCCAGTCGATCACCATCTCGTCGATCGCCTGGAGCAGGTGCCGCCAGGCCGGCCGGCTGCGCTCCTGGTCGGGCAGGCGCGCGCCGCTGCGCAGTTCCTCGTCCTCGTCCCACGAGCGCGGCAGCAGCAGCCGCCAGTTGACCGGGCATCCGCCCTCATCGCCCACCAGGACGACGGCCAGGCCGAGCTGGCAGTTGACCAGCCGCCCGGCGGAGTGCACGAACTGCCTGGCCACGCCCACCGACTTGGCGCCGTTCTTGGGGAAGACGACCTCTTCGAGCACCCACGCCTTGGGGCGGACGGCCTGGACGAGGATCTGCGCCAGCCGCTGCCGGACGAGCCGCCAGTTCCAGGGACTCTGGTTGACGAACTGCTGCAGGCACTGGTCGACGGGCCGGCCCGTCACCTGCTCGGAGATGCGCCGGATCGATTTGCGGCCGGGCACCGAGAGCAGGCCCTGGACGTACACCTCGCCCCATCGGCGCTGGTCGGAACGGAGGAAGGAGGAGAAGAGATCCTCACAGAAAGGCGAGAGCCATATCTCCCGCGTGTCCAATTCCGCATAAATGGTCATACGACCAACCCCTAGATATTTGAACTTTCCCCCTTTTCATCACTAATTATCGGAATCTCCGGGGCGGGGTGACAGGACGAGCTTATGCTGGCACTGCCACTTCTATATATGACGCTCAGATGTCGTCCCTGCGACAGGACGTCCCGCCGGCAAGGCGTCCCGCCAGCAAGGCGACGAGCCCCACGGGCCGGTCCGGCCGGCCCATGAGGCTCGACGAGGGACGCCGGGCGCCCGCGTTCAGTCGCCGCGCGTGATGAACTCGGCGGCGCGCTCGGCGATCATCACGACCGTGGTGTGCGGATGGGCGCTCACCAGCGTCGGCATGATCGAGGCGTCGGCCACGCGCAGGCCCTCGACGCCGCGCACCCGCAGCCGCGGGTCGACCACCGCGCCCGCGTCCGAGCCCATCCGGCACGAGCCGGCGAAGTGGTAGTAGGAGCCGGTGTTGGCCTTCACCCACGTGCGCAACTCGGCGCGGGTGGTGACGTCCGGTCCCGGCGCGACCTCTGTCAGGCCCCATTCGTCGGTGAACGCCTTGGTGCGGTAGAGATCCCTGGCGATCTCCACGACGGTGACCGTGCGCTCCAGGTCGTACGGGTCGCCGAAGTAGTCGGCGTTGATCAGGGGGTAGGCGGCGGGGTCGGGGCCGGCCAGGCGGACCCAGCCGCGCGAGACGGGCCGCACCAGCGCGGTGAGGCTGAGGATGACGTGCGGGTCCACCAGCTCCCGCACCGGCGCGATGGGCTTGCCCGTCTGCACGCGGCGCACCACGTTGGCGAAGAACTTCTCGCCGAACGGCGCGCGGTGCACCAGCGCCACCTCCAGGTCGGGCACCGGCAGGCCCTCCTCGGACCCGCAGAACACGGCCACCTCGGTCACCTGCCCGCGCGGGTCGTCGCCGGGCTTGGCCATGTAGCCGATGGGCCCGATGACCAGCGGGTGGTCCTGGAAGTTCGCGCCCACCCCGGGCAGGTCGGCCAGCACCGGGATGTCGTGCCCGGCCAGGTGCGCGGCCGGTCCGAGGCCGGACAGCATGAGCAGCTTGGGCGACTGGATGGCGCCCGCGCAGAGCACGACCTCCGCCTCGGCCCGCGCGGTGTGCGTGGCGCCGTCGCGGGTGTATTCGACGCCGGTGCAGCGCCCGTGGTCGAACAGCAGCCGGGTGGCGGGGGCGGCGGTCATGACGGTGAGGTTGGGCCGGCCGAGCGCGGGGTCGAGGTAGGCCTCGCGGGCGCCGTGGCGCCGGCCGTCCTTGATGTTGACGTGGTGCCAGCCCGCGCCGAACAGGCCGGCGTTGAAGTCGTCCAGGCGGGGGTGGCCGAGCTCCACGCAGGCGTCGATGAACGTGCGCGACACCGGGTTGCCGGTCTCGGCCGCGTCCATCACGGTCATGGGGCCGTTCCTGCCCGCCGTGGGGTTGTGCCCGTCCTGCTGCGCCTCCAGGCGCTGGAGGGTCGGCAGCACGTCCTCGAACGACCACCCGGGGCAGCCCTGGTAGGCCCAGGAGTCGTAGTCCTGGGGCCGGCCCCTGGTGTGCATCATGTGGTAGACGTTCGAGCCGCCGCCGAGGCCGCGCCCGGCCGCGCTGTAGACGCGGGAGCCGTCCAGGCCCGGCTGGGGTTCGCTCATGTACGCCCAGTCGAGGTCGGTCAGCAGCACCTCGTTCCACCGGTGCGGAGTCCTGACCGCGTCGGTGACCTGCGCGTCGCCGGCCTCCAGCAGCAGCACCGAGGCGCCGGGGTCCTCGCTGAGCCGGGCGGCGAGCACGGAGCCGGCCGCGCCCGCGCCGATGACGATGTACCTGTAACTGTCTGCCACGGTCGGCTCCTCAGGTGATCAGGTCGGCCGCGCGCTCGCCGATCATCATGGAGGCTGCGGCGGTGTTGCCTGCGGGGATGGTCGGCATGATGGAGGCGTCGGCGATCCGCAGCCGCTCGACGCCGTGCACGCGCAGCTCGGGGTCGACCACGGCCATCGGATCGCGGCCCATGCGGCAGGTGCCGACCGGGTGCCACACCGTGCTCGCCGTCGCGCGGACGTAGCCGCGCAGGTCCGCGCCGTGTCCCGGCGCGCTCTCGCGGTCGCGGAAGGCGGACATCGCCTCGGTGTGCGCCAGTTCTCTGGACAGCTCGATCCCGCGGACCAGCGCTCTGAGGTCCTCCTGGTCGCGCAGGTAACCGGGGTCGACGAGAGGAGGATCGCCCGGGTCGGCCGACCGCAGGGCGACCGTGCCCCTGCTGCGCGGCTGGGCGAGCACGGGCGCGAACGTGAAGACAGGCCCGTCGACGCGGTAGGGGTCCGCGACGAACTGCACGGGGCCGAACAGCAGTTGCAGGGCCGCGTCGTCGGGCGGGAACAGGCCGGCCTCGGCCAGCAGCTCGGGCGGCGGCAGCTCGGTGCGGGCGGTGTAGGCGACGCCGAGGATGAGGTGGTCGTGCAGGTTCGCGCCGACGCCCGGCAGGTCCACGGCGGGGGTGAGCCCGTGGCGGCCGAGGTCGGCGGCGGCGCCGATGCCGGACAGCATGAGCAGCTTGGGCGTGGCCAGCGCGCCGCAGGAGACGATCACCTCGGCGGACGCCCCGGCCCGGTGCGTCACGCCGTCGCGCACGTACTCCACGCCCGTGGCCCTCGTGCCGTCGAGCAGCACGCGGGTGGCCACGGCGCCGGTCTCGACGGTCAGCCGCGGATGACCCTTGAGCGGGTCGAGGTAACCGTAGGCGGTGCTCGACCGTTCGTCGTCCTTCGTCCGGGTGGACTGGTAGGCGAACGCGCCCTCCTGGGCCGCGCCGTTGTAGTCCCAGTCCTCGCCGCCGGGGTAGCCCAGCTCGCGGGCGCCGCTGATGAAGGCGCGCGACACCTCCGACATCCGCGTCAGGCGGGCGACCTTCATCGGGCCGCCGGTGCCGTGGTAGGCGTCCTGGCCGTGCTCGTGGTCCTCGGCCCGTTTGAAGCAGGGCAGCACCTGCTCGTACGACCAGCCGTCGTTGCCGAGCTCGGCCCAGTGGTCGTAGTCGCGGCGGTTGCCCCGGACGTACAGCATGGCATTGACGCTGGTGCCGCCGCCGAGCGCCTTGCCCTGCGGCAGCGGCACCGAGCGCCCGTCCAGCCCCTGCTGCGGAACCGTGAGGTACGGCCAGGTGACGGCCGGGTCGCCCCACAGGGAGGTCATGCCCGGGATGCCGCTCTGGCGCATCGCGGGGACGTCGGCGCCGCCCCCCGCCTCCAGCAGGAGCACGCGAGCCTGCGTGCGCTCGACCAGCCGGGCCGCGACGATCGCGCCCGCCGCGCCGGCGCCCACGACGACGTAGTCGTAGCCGTGGCCGTTGTCCGGGCTGTGATCCGGGCCGGACATCAGCGGCTCTCCGGCCCGATGATCCAGTGCTCGGTGGTGACGAGCCGGTGCACGTAACGCGGTTCGGTGAACGATTCCATGTCGGCCTCCGCCTTGGCGTACTCGGCCGAGCCGAGCGCCGCGGCCAGGTCGTCGCGGCTGTCGAAGGAGAGCAGGTAGGCGGCGTCCAGCACGGCCTCGCCGATGCCGTAGGCGCCGTCCCTGACGTGGCACTGCAGGTAGCGGCGCAGGCCGGGCACCCGGCTGACCAGGTCGGCGTGCGTGCCCAGGCTGCGGCTCCTGAAGTCCGCCAGCCGTACCCCTTCCTTCCGCTTGACCAGCACGATCAGCTTCACGCCCGTCGCGCCGGCGAGCTCGGGGCCCGCGACCACCTCGTGGGCGTCGGTGTCGAGCACGACCGTGCGCCAGAAGGCGGCCCAGCGCGGCTCGTCCTTGCGCGCGCCCTCCAGGAACTCGGGCGTCTGCAGCGATTCGAGCTGCTCACGCTCGTCCCGCAGCCAGATCTCCGCGACGCCGCTCCACAGCGGCTCGCCCTCACCCGGCCAGAACGGGATCCTGGTGTCGATGAGGTATTTCCTGATCTGGGGGATCTTGCTGGCGTACTCGACGGCGTGCACGTTCAGCCAGTACTGCTGGAACTCGTGTTCCGTCATTCCCGGCTTGGGGGCAGCGAAGATGAGTTGGTGGATCACGGTGCATTCCTCCGTCACTGGGTCTAGGCCGCGGTGATCGACTGCGCGTGCCTGAAGACGCCGCGCGGGTCGTAGGCCGCCTTGACCCGCTGCAGCCTGGGGTAGTTGTCCTTGTAGTAGAGGGTCTGCCAGGGCACGCCCGAGCGATTGAACGCCGGGTCGGTGATGTCCGGGTCGGGGTTGTTGATGTAGCAGCCGTCGGCCTGCTCGCCGGGCACCGGATATCCGCCGGTGGCCGACCAGACCGCGCCGTACAGGCCGCGCAGCCAGCCGATGTTGGCGGCGTCGGCGGCCGGGTCCTGCCACTGCGTCTCGAACAGCGTCCAGAACGCGGCGTCGCGGTGGGCGAGCGCGGTCCTGGTGGGCGGCACGGCGTTGATCGCGCCGCCGCTGAACCCGGCCAGCGTCACCGCGCCCGCCGGGTTGGCGAAGTCGGTGCGGTTGAGCGCGTCGTACATCGCGCCCGCCTGGACGGGCGTGTACGACTTGCGCAGGTAGGCCGACTTCGACGCCCCGCGCAGCGTCGGGTTGATGAACGACGGGATGCTGGCGGCGATCAGCCTGACCGCGTGCAGCCAGGGCAGCTTCTGCGCCGGCTGTGCCGTCACCACCGCGTCCACGCCGAGCCCGCTGGTCAGCGCCGCGAGGTAGCCGCTGAGCAGCCCCTCCGCGCCGGGGGCCGCCGCGTCGACCTGGGTGAGCAGGAAGACGTTCTGGGCCGAGCGGTGCGCCAGGGAGGCGACCCCGGACAGCGCCCTGGCCGGGGAGCTGGGGGCGGCGGCGGATTCGTACCAGGCGCCCCAGTTCGTGACCAGGGCGGTGAACTTGGCCCGGTCCAGCATGCTCCACGGGATGCCGACCGCGCTGAGCAGCACGTCCTTCGGCGGGTTGACGAGCAGCCCGCCGGGATCGGAGCCGGTGCGGCCGGGCGTGCGGAACCAGAACCTGGTGACGACGCCGAAGTTGCCGCCGCCACCGCCCGCGCACGCCCACCACAGGGCGTGGTGCGGATCGTCCGGGTCGCTGGTGGCCACGATCGCGCGGGCGGTGCGCGAGCGGTCCACGACCACCACCTCGACCGCGGCCAGATGGTCGATCACGGCGCCGAACTGCCGGGACAGGAAGCCGTAGCCGCCGCCGGTGGTGTGCCCGCCGATGCCGACCGTCGGGCACATGCCGCCCGGTATGGTCACGCCCCACTTCTTGTAGAGGGTCTCGTAGACGTTCGACAGCCGGGCGCCGCCCTCGACGGCGAACGCGCCGCGCCGGGTGTCGAAGTACACGTCGTTCAGCCCGGCCAGGTCGATGACCATCTTGACCTCGTCGTTGAAGACGAAGGGGGCCAGGCAGTGGCCGCCGGAGACCACCGAGACGCGCCTGCCCGTGTCCACCGCCTCCTGGACGGCGGCCACCACCTGCTCGGTCGAGCTGACCACGCGGACGTAGTCGGGCCGGCCGACCCAGCGCTGGTTGTAGCCGACGGTCAGCTCCTGGTAGCGGGGGTCGCTCGGGTACACGGTCGCGGGGGCGGCCACCGGGCCTCTGTCTCGTGCTCTCGTCGCGGCGGCGGCGTCGGCGTCGTCCATCAACGTCACCGCCACCGCGCCCGTGGCGGCCGCGGCGCCACCCAGTAATCCACGCCTCGACAGGCCTTTCATGGATCGTTCCTCCTCGCCACTATTGGTCCTCCACTAGCCCTTGGCCCAGGTAGCCGTCACGGGCGCCGGGCAGGGCGTAGAAGAAGCCCCCGCCTTCCGGCCGGGTGAACGCCTCCATCGGCTCGCCCTTCAGCCGTTCCTGGGCCTGCAGGAAGTTGACCAGCCTGCGCTGGTAGCTGACGAAGACCAGGCCCTGGTCGAGCAGGCCGTCGGCGTCGAGCCCGCGCGAGTAGTTGAAGCCCCTGCGCAGCATGGCCTTCTCCGGGCCCGCGGTGCGCGGGTTGGCCAGCCTGATGTGCGCGTCGAGCGGGATGCGCTCGCCCCGGGGGTCGTCGGCGTAGCGCGGCAGGTCCGTCTCCCTGGAACCGTCCAGGGGCGCGCCCGAGTCCTTGCGGCGGCCCATCACGCGTTCCTGCGCGGCCAGCGAGGTGCGGTCCCAGCGTTCGACGAACATCCTGATCAGGCGGACGGCCACGTACGTGCCGCCGAGGGCCCAGGCGGGCTCGCCGTCGCCGGCCCCGACCCAGACCGCCCGGTCCATCAGCGCCGCGTTCCCCGCGTCGGGGTTGCCGGTGCCGTCCTTGAAGCCGAGCAGGTTGCGGTTGTCCGTGGCGCCCGCCGTGGCGAGCGCGTCCGGGCGGGCGAAGCCGTCCTGGGACCAGGCGAGCCTGAGGCTGTCGCCGGCCGCCCCGGTCAGGCGGCGCAGCGCGTGCAGGCACACGTCGGGGTGGTCGCCCTGCACCAGCACCAGCAGGTCGCCGTGGGTGCGCGCCGGGTCGAGCCGGTCGTTGGCCAGCAGGCCCATGGGATGCAGCTCGGCGGGGCGGCGGTCGGCCAGGCCGTACCTGGCGTCGAAGAGGGAGGCGCCGACGCTGAGCGTCACCAGCGCCGGCTGGTCGCCCTGGCCGAGCAGGAGAGAGCTGTCGGACGGGGGCAGCGTGGCGGCGTTGGGCGCGGGGGCGCGCCCGGCCATGAGGGCGTCCATCTCGTCGGACAGCGTCCGTAACGTTCCCGCCAGCGCCGTCCTGTCGCGGTCGCGGCAGTGGAACGCGGCGACCAGGCACGCGAGCGCCGGTCCGGTGAGGACGCCGGGCTGGTGCTCGCCTCGGAACGATCCTCTCGGGACCCGCCCGTTCCCCGCTCCGCCGCCGGCTCGCCCGTCTTGGGCGCCGGCCTGACCGTTCGCCGGCGGGCCCGCCAGCAGGGTCGCGCCCGCCGCGCCGGCCGCGAACCCCGCGCCACCGGTCGCGGCGGCGGTCAGGAACGCCCGCCGCGACGGCCGGCTCCGCGCTCCGCTCTCCTCAGCCATGTCGCATCGACTCCACGTGGTGGTCAGAACCCCCTCATGGTGTCCTGGGCCACGGCGGAGAGCGCCGAAATGGGTTGGAGTCCGTTATCTCCGGCCCGGTCGGGCGGGCGACCTCACGAAGTACCGCGCCCGGCGTTGCCTTCAGGCGGCCGATGAGAGATCGCCTGGCCACCCGTTCCGTGCCGGAAGGCGGGCGGCACGGACGGTCACCGGCCGGTCGTACGGCCAGTCACGCGGCTCATCACGCGGCTCGTCACGCGGCCGATCCGCTCAGTGCGCGCGCCTCCTCGTCCTCGACCTGCCGGTTCCACTCGCGCTTCGAGGACTGCCAGCCGTCCTCGTCGCGGCCCAGCCGCCAGTAGCCGGAGATCGACAGCCGCTCCAGCGGCACTCCGCGCTCGATCCGCAGGTACCGGCGCAGATCCTTGACGAAGGTCGCCTCGCCGTGGACGAACGCGTGCACCGTGCCGTCGGGGAAGGCCGCCGCGCGTACCGCGTCCACCAGGGCCCGCCCCACCTGACCGCCGTCGCGGTGCAGCCAGACGATCTCGGCGTCGCCGGCGCACGGCAGTTCCTGCTCCTCGGCGGCGTTCTCCACCTCGATGAAGACCTTGGCGGCCGCGCCGGCCGGCAGCCGCTCCAGCGCGACGCCGATGGCCGGCAGCGCGCTCTCGTCGCCGGCGAGCAGGTGCCAGTCCGCCTCGGCGCTGGGCGCGTACGCCCCGCCGGGGCCGAGGAAGCGCAGCACGTCGCCGGGCGCCGCCCGCATCGCCCACGGCCCGGCCAGGCCCTTGTCCCCGTGGCAGACGAAGTCGATGGTCAGCTCCCGTGTCAGGGGATTCCAGCCGCGCACGGTGTAGGTCCGCGTCACGGGCCAGTGCTCGCGGGGCAACTCCTCCCGGATCACGCCCATGTCGAACGGCTCCGGATAGGCCACTCCCGGCACCGGGAACAGCAGCTTCACGTAGTGGTCGGTGAACTCGCCCGCGGTGAACCCGGCGAGCCCGTCGCCCCCGAGCACCACCCTGATCATGTGCGGGCTCAGCCGCTCAGTCCGCCGCACCACGCCGGTGGTGCATCTGGGCGCGCGCCGCTCCGTCGCCATGGGTACTCCCTCGTCTCGCGGTAATTAGGCAAGCCTAACTTAACCAGTTGGCCAGCGCCCTAAGGTGAGGCCCGCTCGCGACACAGCCCCGCACATCTCCGATACTTCCCGAAATGTCAGGAGTTTTGACACAGCCTTGTCACGATCGCGGTGACGATTGGTTGCCACATCCTCATGCTCTGTTATGGTCCCTCCTTGTCCCCATTTGGGGCAACCTTTACTTCCCTAGGAGGAACATGCGGAACGCGAAGAAGGTAACCGTCCTCACCGCGGCCGTGGCGACCGCCACCGCGCCCCTGCTGGCTCTCGCCACCCCGGCGATGGCCGCGCAGCCCGCCGCGACCGCCACGACCGTCCAGGCGCAGCCGCTCGAATGGCTCTCCCTCGACGCGCTCACCGGCTCCAAGCTGGTGCAGCGGGTCAAGGAACTGCTGGGCAAGGGCTACGTCCCCACATCCCTGAACGTGACCAACGCGGCCAACCCGCAGTACACGTCCCTCTGGACCAAGGACGCCGGCCGCAAGGTCAACGTGCTGCAGGGCGTGAAGGCCGGCGACCTGGCCAAGCGCATCCAGGAGCAGCTGAAGGCCGGCTACCAGCCCAAGCTGATCAGCGGTACGGGCACGGGCGCCGGCGCGGTCTTCGCCGGGGTCTTCGAGAAGACCACGCAGCTGGCCAAGTCCGAGGTGAGCCTGACCAAGGAGACCTTCACCAAGGTCAACCAGGAGCTCGCCGCCGCCGGCTACAGCCTGGCGTCGCTGGACGTGTACGGCACGGTGGAGCGGCCCCTCTACGCGGCCGTCTGGATCGCTGGCGCCGCCACGGGCACCCTCCAGGTGACCCTCGGCCAGACCGTCCAGGAGCGCGGCAAGGAGCTGCTGGAGAAGACGAGGCAGGGCCTGCGCCCCGTCCTCATGGCCGTCGAGCCCGGCAGCCTCTACACCACCGTGTGGGGCAAGGGCAGCGTGAGCGGCATCAAGGAGTACCTGAACCTGTCGAAGACGACTTACGCCCTCAAGTCGGCCCAGATGAAGGTGCTCGGCTACCGTCCGCAGATCCTGAGCGCCGAGGACGGCGTCATCGCGTCGATCTGGACCAAGGGTTAGACGTTCTCCCGGTGACTTCCCGGTGACGTGAGCCCGGAGAGCACCCCTCCGCCGTTCCCGCGGTTTCGTCCCGCGGCGAGCCACGCGCGCGAGCCGTCACGGAGGGACGTGCGCCGGTGACTCACGGCACCGGGAGGCGCCGCGGCGTCCTCCGGCACGCCGCCGGGAGGCGCCGCGGCGTCCTCCGGCACGCCGCCGGGAGGCGCCGCGGCGTCCTTCGGGACGCCGCCGGGATGCTCGGTGTCGCGGCGCGGACGGCCGCGTTGTGGGGGGTTGGGGCGCCGCGGGTCATCCGAGGGCTTTCTCCAGCTGCTGCTTGCTCATCTTCGAGCGGCCCTTGATGTCGCGGCGCTTGGCCTCGGCGTAGAGCTGGTCCCTGGTCCGGCCGGCCGCCCCGGTGTGCGAGCGCAGCCCGCCCCTGCGGCTCGACGACATGTCCTTGGTGGAGGTCTTGCTGGCCGTACGCGACTCGCCCGCCCTGGCCCGTTCCTTGTTCACCGTACGGGCGGCGATCTCCTTGGCCCGTTTGCCGCTCTCGCCGCGTTTCTTGGCACTGTCCTTGACGTGCTCGTACTGGCGTTCCCGCTTGCTGCTTGAACCGCGAGGCATGATGTCCCCCTTTTCGTGGGTTGACGCGTTTGGACGGCATCTACCCACCGGCGCGGCACGAAACGGATGAGCCCGGAGTCAGACATCCTGCACTTAAGGGAACCAAGGGGCTGAAAACCCCATGCCGCTTCGGCGCGGCCGAGCCGGACGTGCCGAATCGCGCTTTCCTCCCGCATCCCGATTTTTACGAATAAGAGCGGCGAACCTGGGCATGTGGCATCCCATTCTTTGCCGACAGCGGAAGGGATGACTCCCCATGGCAGGCCAGGCCAACTCCCGAGACGTCGTCCAGCGCCCCGACGGCAGCTGGGCGGTCACCAAGCCGGGCGCCCAGCGGGCTCTGTTCACGGCGGACACGCAGGCGCAGGCGGTCGAGCGGGCCGGCGAGCTGCTGCGCCGCGACGGCGGCGGCGAGCTGCGCGTCCACGGCACCGACGGCAAGGTCCGCGACCAGCGCACGATCGCCCCCGGCAACGACCCCGTCCCACCCAAGGGCTGACGCCCTCAGCAGGCCAGGGGGTCTGTCGCAGAAACAGCGTCAGGAGCCGAGGCGGGTGATCTCAGGCGCTGACGGCGTCAGGAGGCCAGGCGGGTGATCGCGGCGAGCGAGCGGTCGACGTCCGCCTCGGTGGTGGTCGCGTTCGACACCGAGATGCGCATGTACCGCCGCCCGCGCCAGGTCGTGCCGCCCGCCCAGCAGGTGCCCTCCGCCTGCACGGCGGCCACCGTCCTGTCGGTGCGCGCGTCGTCGCCGAAGCGGACCAGCACCTGGTTGAGCACCACCTCGTTCGCCACCTCGAACCCCGCGGCGGTCAGCCCGCCGGCGAACCTGCGGGCCAGCGCGCAGCAGCGGTCGACCAGCGCGGCGACCCCGTCTCGGCCCAGCTCCCGCAGCCCCGCCCACACCGCGAACCCCCGGGCGCGGCGCGAGGACTCGGCGGTCAGATCCGCGCCGACCGGCACGCCGCCCGAGCCGACCAGGTACGCGGCGGCCAGGGACATCGCCCCCGCGTGCGCCTCCGGCCTGGCGCAGAACGCGAACGCCGAGTCGTAGGGCAGGTTCAGCCACTTGTGCCCGTCACAGGCCCAGGAGTCGGCCAGTTCCAGCCCGTCCACCAGGTGCCGGGTCGCGGGGCTGGCCGCGGCCCACAGGCCGAACGCCCCGTCCACGTGCGCCCAGCCGCCGTGCCGGTGCACGAGTTCGCACGCCTCGCGGAGCCGGTCGCAGGCGCCGGTGTTGACGTTGCCCGCCTGGAGGCAGACGACGGTGGGCCCCTGGGCTCCCGCGTGCAGCACCTCGCGCAGCGCCCCGACGTCGATGGCGCCGTCAGGCCCGGCCGGCACCGCCTCGACGGCGTCCGTGCCGAAGCCGAGCAGCCGCAGCGACCTGTCGATGGTGGCGTGCCGCTCCGCCCCGGCGATCACCCGGATGCGCGGCGCCCCGGCCAGCCCGCGCCGCTCCACGTCCCAGCCCGCGTCGGCCAGCACCTGGTGACGGGCGGCGGCGAGGCCGACCGTGTTGGCCGCCTGGCAGCCGGTGACGAAACCCGCCGACGCCTCCCGCGGGATGCCCAGCAGCTCCTTCAGCCAGCCGCCCGCGGCGCTCTCTGCCGCGATCGCCGCCGGGGAGGTGACGGCGTTCGTCGCGACCTGGTCCCAGCCGGCGGCGAGGATGTCGGCCCCGGTCGCCGCCGGGAGCGCGCCGCCGACCACGAACCCGAAGTACCGCGGCCCCGCACTGGCCACCAGCCCGGGCTCGGCGGCGGCGATCAGGTCGGTCAGCACCCGCTCGGGCGGCGTGGGTCCGGCCGGCAGCGGACCGCCGAACGCCTTGGCCAGCGCCTCCTGGTCGACCGGCAGCCCGACCGGCCGCTCCGCCAGCGACCGCCGGTATCCGGCCGCGTTCTCGGCGGCCGAGCGGAAAAGACCCTCCAACTCCTCCATCGACGCACCTTATCTCCGGACCTGCGCCACAGCGAGGGCCGGCCCGTCAGCGCTGCCCGGCCGGCTCCCCCACGGCCGTCCGCTCGGCTCGCATCGTTCGCGACCGGCGTACGACCGGCGGCCCGGCTCAGCCTTCCGCCGCCGGCGTACGACCGGCTGGCCCGGCTCAGCCTTCCGCCGCCGGCGTACGACCCTCAGCCCCGCTCGGGTCGACCACGCACGCCTCGTCCTGCAGATTCCGCGGCCAGGCGGCGTTCTCCACGATGCGCCGGTAGTCGGGGCATCGGGTGAAGTCGTCGGCGCCGCACTCCATGAGGTGCTCGATCAGTCTCTTGGACGCGGCGATCTCCTCCAGGCGCCGGGCCAGCTCCTCGTGCCGGCGCCGCAGCAACGCCCGGCGTTCGGCGCGGCCGGCGGCGTCGAGCACGCCGCGGATCTGCTCCAGACTGAGGCCGCCCGCCTTGGCCCGGATGATCGTCATGACCCGGATGACGTGGTCGCGGGTGTAGCGGCGGCGCCCGTTCACCCGGGAGGCCGGGGTCAGCAGGCCCATCGACTCCCAGTGGCGCAGCACGTGCGGCGCCAGGCCGAACCGCTCCGCGAGCTCTCCGATGCGCATCGAGTCGCTTGACTTCATGTTGACATTAACTTGCGGAGCCGCCCCCCGCGTCAACCCCTCGCGAACGTTCGTCCGGCCTGTCCCCGCAGACACACAGCGGTGCGTGACGCCCTGTTCACAGATGACAGCGCAGGATCGTAAGGTGTCAGGGTGAAGGTCGAGATCATCCGGCCGGTCTGGCGCCCGCGGCGCAACTGACCGGCGCCCGACGCGCGGGACGTGGCCCCTATCCCTTCGGCCTCCGGGCCGACGCAGACAAGGAACAACCCCCCATGGCTCAGACCAGTCCACCCACTCCCGCCGAGGCGGGAAACGACGGCCAGCCCGCGCTCAAGCGGGTGATGGGCCCCGGCCTGCTGCTGCTGTTCATCGTCGGAGACATTCTCGGCACCGGCATCTACGCGCTGACCGGCCAGGTGGCCGGCGAGGTGGGCGGCGCCGCCTGGCTGCCCTTCGCCATCGCCTTCGTCGTCGCCCTGATCACCGCCTGCTCCTACCTCGAACTGGTGACGAAATATCCGGAGGCGGCCGGAGCGGCGCTCTACGTGCATAAGGCGTTCGGCAAACACGTGCTGACGTTCCTGGTGTGCTTCGCGGTGATGTGCTCGGGCATCACCTCGGCCTCCGCCGCCTCGCGGGCCTTCGCCGCCAACCTCGTCACCGGCTTCGGCCTGGAGGCGGGCAACACGGTCATCCTGCTGATCGCCCTGGCCTTCATGCTGCTGGTGCTGGCGGTCAACCTGCGCGGCGTCGGCGAGAGCGTCAAGCTCAACGTGGTGCTGACCGCGATCGAGCTGTCGGGTCTGCTGCTGGTCATCGTGCTCAGCATGTTCTTCATCCTCGGCGGGCAGGCCGACTTCTCCCGCGTGGTCGCCTTCGAGACCCCGGCCGACAAGAGCGTGTTCCTGGCCGTCAGCGCGGCGACGTCGCTGGCGTTCTTCGCCATGGTCGGGTTCGAGGACTCCGTCAACATGGCCGAGGAGACCAAGGAGCCGTCCCGGATCTTCCCGCGGATGATGTTCACCGGGCTCGGCATCACCGGTGTGATCTACGTGCTGGTGTCCATCTGCGCCGTCGCCGTCGTCCCCGTCGGGGTGCTCGCCGAGAGCGAGACGCCGCTGGTGACCGTGGTGCAGACGGCCACGCCCGGCGTGCCGATCGCCGACCTGCTGCCGTTCATCTCGATGTTCGCCGTCGCCAACTCCGCGCTGATCAACATGCTGATGGCCAGCCGGCTCCTGTACGGCATGGGCAAGCGGGGCGTGCTGCCGCCGTTCCTGGCGAAGGTGAACGCCGTGCGGCGCACCCCGCACGCGGCGATCGTGTTCACCACGCTGCTCGCCATGGCCCTCATCACGTTCCTGTCGCTCGACCCGGAGAGCCCGGTCGTGTCGCTGCTGGGCGGCACGACGTCGCTGCTGCTGCTCGCGGTGTTCGCGTTCGTCAACGTGTCGGTGCTGGTGCTGCGCAGGGAGGACACCGGCGTCGAGCACTTCAACGCCGGCCGCGTCCTGCCCGTGCTGGGCACGATCACCTGCCTCTATCTGGTGCTGCCCTGGTCGTCGGGGCGTCCGGTGGGCCAATACCAGATCGCGGGCGTGCTGCTGGCGATCGGCGTCGTGCTCTGGCTGCTCACCTGGCTGTCCCGCAGAAACAGAGCCTGACCACGCCGGGGCCCGCACGCCGGGCCCCGGCTCGTCAGCCCTGCCGGGACGAACGCCGCCCGTCAGCCGTCGCGGGGCGGGCCGGGCCGGCCCGCCGGTCGCCGGGGCGGGTGGGTGTCGCGCCTGTCACATCACGAAACGGAAGAGCGGGCTCGACGGGTCGATCTGCTCGATGCGCGGAGGGGCGGCCTCCATCCGCTTCAGCAGGGCCGGCAGGTCGGCAGGGCTCGACAGCTCGATGCCGACCAGCGCGGGGCCGGTCTCGCGGTTGTTGCGCTTGACGTACTCGAACAGGGTGATGTCGTCGTTGGGGCCGAGCACCTCGTCGAGGAAGCGGCGCAGCGCGCCCGGCTCCTGCGGGAACTCGACCAGGAAGTAGTGTTTGCGCTCCTCGTGGACCAGGGCGCGTTCGACGACCTCGGCGTACCGGCTGACGTCGTTGTTGCCGCCGGACAGCACGCAGACGACGGTGGCGCCCTCCTGGACGCCGGCCATGGACGGGGCGCTGAGCGAGGCGGGCGCGAGCGCGCCGGCCGGCTCGGCGATGATGCCGTCGACCTGGTACAGGGCCAGCATCTCGCTGCACACGCGGCCCTCGGGCACGGCGACGAGCTCGGCCTTGGAGGCGGCGATGAGCGGAAGGGTGAGGGCGCCGGCGCGGCTGACGGCGGCGCCGTCGACGAAGGTGTCGATGGAGTCCAGCGTGACCGGTTCGCCGGCCGCGACGCCCGCGGCGACGCAGGCGGCCCCGGCGGGCTCGACCCCGACCACCCTCGTCTCCGGATGCCACTCCCCCAGCCAGGCCACCGACCCGGCCAGCAGCCCGCCCCCGCCGACCGGGAGCACGACCACGTCGGGCGCGCGGCCGAGCTGGCTCACCGCCTCGCGGATGACCGTGCCCTGCCCCGCGATCGTCCTCTGGTCGTCGAACGCGGGCACCAGCGTCGCCCCGGTGGCCGCGGCGTCGGCTCCCGCCGCCGCGGAGGCCTCGTCGTACGTCTCGCCGCCCAGCACGATCTCGATCATGCTGCCGCCGAGCGCGCGGATCCGGTCCCGCTTCTGCCGCGGCGTCGTCCTGGGCAGGTAGACGCGGCCGCGCACCCCCAGCGTCGAGCAGGCGTAGGCCACGCCCTGCGCGTGGTTGCCGGCGCTGGCCGCCACCACGCCGGCCCGCTTCGCGGCGTCGTCCAGCTGCGCGATCAGGTTGAACGCGCCGCGCACCTTGTACGAGCGGACGGTCTGCAGGTCTTCGCGCTTGAGCCAGATCTCGGCGCCGGTCAGCTCGGAGAGCCGGGCGCTGCGCTCCAGCGGCGTCGTCGCCACGATCCCCGCCAGCCGCCGCGCCGCGGCATCGACGGCCGCGGCGTCCACCTGTACGGCGTCCACCCGCGCGGCGTCGGTCTGCGCGGCGCCGGCCGAAGCGGCGTCCACCCGTGCGGCGTCGCCGCTTCTGCCTCGATCAGCCATTTCGTATTCCTCTTCAAGCGTTTCGCTCGCTCATCGCGCGGCGCGGCCTCCGTGCCCGTCGCGTCACCGCCGAGCCCCAACGCTCCCCCGTACAGGCGATATCATATCGACGATCCTCGAACCGTCTGAATCGTCGCCGAATCCGTCTGAAGGACATGACCACCGACACCGAACTGTCGCCGGACTCCGCTCAGCTCCTTGAGGTCTTCAAGGCGCTGGCCAATCCCGTGCGGCTCCAGGTGCTGCGGTGGTTGCGCGATCCGGAGAAGCACTTCCCGGTTGAGCAGGGTATCGCGGATCCGTACGAGGTCGGTGTCTGCGTCAGCCACATCCAGGCCAAGCTCGGGCTCGCGCAGTCGACCGTGTCCGCCTACCTGGCCGCGCTGGAGCGGGCCGGCCTGGTCCGCTCGACCCGGGTGGGGAAGTGGACGCACTACCGGCGCGACGAGGCGAACATCGCCCGGATCGTCGCCGTACTGGGCGACTCGCTGTAACGCGCCGCGACGCCCGGCAGGGTGATCGGCTTGACCGGGTCGACCCCCAGCTTCGCCGCCGCGTGCCCCCTCGGCGTCGCGTGCCCCCTCGGCGTCGCGGGCCCCCTCGGCGTCGCGGGCCACCTCGGCGTCGCGGGCCACCTGGCCCGCCGGGAACACCAGCTTCGAGCCGGTGGCGATCGACCTAGTGAGCCGGTTTTGAGATTCGGTCGCAGTAGCGGCAGATGCGGTCGAGGATCTGGTCGGCGGTCCTGGTCCACTTGAATGGCTTGGCGTCCTCGTTCCAGGATTTGATCCACTCCTCCAGCGCGGTTTTGAGCGCGTCCAGAGAGCAGAAGTTGCCGCGCTCCAGGCAGCGTCGCTCCAGCTCGGCGAACCAACGTTCGACCTGGTTGATCCAGGAGGAGTAGGTCGGAGTGAAGTGCAGGGTGAAACGTGGGTGGGCCAGCAGCCAGGCGTGCACGACCGGCGCCTTGTGGGAGGACAGGTTGTCGCAGATGAGATGGACCGCCAGGCCCGGCTCGACCTGGCGGTCGATCTCCTCCAGGAAGTCGCGGAAGTCGATGGCGCGATGCCGGGCCGACAGCTTGCCGATCACCTTGCCGGTGGCCGTGTTGAGCGCGGCGAACAGATCCACGGTGCCATGCCGGACGTAGTCGAAGCTGCGCCGCTCGGGCACCCCGGGCAGCATCGGCAGCACCGGCGCGCTCCGCTGTAACGCCTGGATCTGCGGCTTCTCATCGACCGCGAACACCGCCGCATGAGCCGGCGGGCTCAGATACAGTCCGACCACGTCCCGGATCTTGTCGATCAGCAGCGGGTCGGTGGAGATCTTGAAGTCCTCGGTGCGCCAGGGCTGCAGCCCGAACGCCCGCCAGATGTTGCCCACGCTGGTCGGCGAGATGCCCACCCGGCGGGCCAGTTCCCGTTTGGACCAGTGCGTCGACCCCGCGGGGCACCTCCTCCAGCGTGCGCACCACCACCTCCTCCACCTGGGCGTCGGTGATGGTGCGCGGCACGCCCGGCCGCGGTTCATCGCTCAGCCCGTCCAGCCGGCGGGCCAGGAACCGGCTGCGCCAGCGCGCCACCGTCTTGCGATCCACCCGCAGCCGCGCCGCCACCGCCACATTGCCGCCACGGCCGTCACCCTCGGCACAGGCCAGCACGATCCGCGCCCGCAACGCCAGTCCCTGAGCGGTCGAGCGCCGCCGGGCCCAACCCTCCAACGTCCGCCGCTCCTGCTGCGACAACACCAGCGGTTGAAGCCTGCTGTCCGCCATCTCTCCAGCAGACCTCACCCACCAGACAACGTCACCACGGCTCAACGAATCAGGGACGAAATACGCCTCATGTGGTGACCCTCATGCTCATGACCAGCTCACTAGGCCGTCGCGCCTACGCCACTACCGTGCCGGCGCTTCCGGTCGGCAGGCCGGCGCGGTCGGGGAGCATGCGGGGCAGAGCGCGTAGCCACGTCTCCAGGTCGGCCGGCCACCATCGCCCGGCCATCAGCCGGCCGAGCTCCTGGGCCACCGCCGACGACGACGCGGGCACCGGCACCACCCGTACGGGCGCGGCCCCCGCCAGCACCCCGAGCCACCAGTGCCGCCACGTCTCCGGCATGCCGTCGGGATCGAGCACCAGGTAGTAGTCGGGCAGCGTCAGCCGGTCGGCGCGCAGTTCGCCCAGAGCGGCCTCGATGGCCACCTCCAGTCCGCCGACGGGTTCGGTGCCGTCGAAGAAGCCCGTCCACGCCGCGGCCACCCCGGCCAGCGGGTCGGCGTCGTGCACCACGTACGTGGCCGCCGACCGTCCCGCGAGCTCCGTCACCTCGGCCGGGCCGCGCTCGCCGCGCGGGATGGCCCGTACGTTGTGCAGTCCGTCGAGGCCCGCGACCACGTCCCCGGCTCCGTCCCCCGCCACCACGACCACGGTGCTGGTCAATCGCCGCATACCGGACAGTCTATGGTCGGCGCTCGGCCGCGGGGATCGGACGGACGCCGGCCGGTCCCCGCCCCGGCCGGCTCGGGTGATGCTTACTTCGACAGGTAGAGGGTCTTCCAGGTGCCCGCGTACAGGCAGTTCAGGGACGGCTTGGCGGTCTTGAACTCGGAGCAGACCTTGAGCTCGACCTGGTACACGTGGCTGTACTTGAAGGAGAAGGGCTTCGGCGTGCGGTAGGAGCAGTCGCGGACGCTGTGGTGCCGGAACGGCAGGTTGTTCCCCTTGCGGTAGGTGATGCGGAAGACCGCCCAGCCGCAGGCGCTGCCGCGGGTGTTGTCGTACACCTTGCCGGTGATCTTGACGTGGTGGGCGGTCGGCAGGACGGCGTGGTCCTCGCCGACGGCGGACAGGGTGCCCCAGGCCTTCGCGGTGTGCCGGGGTGCGTGGTACGGGCCCCACGCGGAGCCCGTGTCGGCCTGGGCGGCGGGGGCGACGGCGGCGAACGTGGCGAGGGCGGCGGTCGCGGCGGCGGTCAGGCCGGCGAGGGTCCGGGAGATCGACATGGCGGGGATGTCCTTTCGGGAGGTGTGACCACACTGTGCGCCGGATCGATTTCATGGCGCTTACCAGGGGTCGGCGTCCACTTTCAGCCTCCTTGCACGGGACTGTCCACTACAGAAACCCGTCATCCGATTCGAAAATAGGAGTGTACTCTCATAAGAAAGTGAACTTCCAAAAAAGGAGCCGGGCATGAGCGGTGACGTCAACGGCCTGCACCATGTAGGTCACATCGTGCGGAGCATGAACGAGGCCATCGAGCTGTACCGCCGGCTGGGATTCTCGGTGTCGGCGCCGGTCCATCCCGTGCTCCCCGGGGCCGCCGAGGCGTTCGGGGTGGCCAACGCCCACGTGCACTTTTCCGGCGGCTTCGTCGAGCTGGTGGCCGTCATCGGGGACGGCTCGCACCTGCCCGCGGGCACCCGTCCGATCCCGCTGGAGGTGCCGGAGGAGAGACGGGCGGGGCTGGAGGCCGCGATCCGTGTCACCGTCGCGAACATCGCCGCCTTCGCCGAGCGGTTCGAGGGCGTGCACATCATGATCGCCGACACCCGCGACCTCGACGGCGTGGCGGCCCGGCTGACGGCCGGGGACGTGCACCATGGCGGCGTGCACGCCGTCCAGCGGCCCGTGGAGACCGGCGCCGGGATCAGCATGGAGCCCGCCCGCTACCTGGAGATCTCCGATCCGGCCCTGGCACCGGGCCGGGTACCGGAGGGCCGGATCGGCTTCGCCGAGAACCTGCCCGGGGGCGCGTCCCCGGCACCTGTGGATCATCCCAACGGGGCGACCGGGCTGGCCGAGTGCGTCCTGTGCGTGGACGACGCCACGTTGCCCGAGGTGAAACGGCGCTACGCCACGTACTTCGAGGGTCCAGCGGGCATGGGACAGACGGGAGTCACGGTCGTCGCGGCGTCGGCGCTGGGCGAGATGTTGCCCGGCGAGCGTCCGGCCGCGCTGCCGGCGTTCGTGGCGTACGCGGTCACCGTGCGCGACGTGGCCGCGACCGAGCGGCTGCTGCTCGGCAACGGCGTCCCGGTCGCCAGGACCACCGACGGGGAGGCGTTCGTCCCGGCCGGCGCCGCGCTGGGCACGGCGATCGTCTTCCGCCAGGAGGGTACGGGTGACTCACGCCTGTGACCTTGAGCGTGCGGCAGGTCTGGGGGCTTGCGGGTCTGCGACCGAACTGATCGGGACCAGCTGTGTTCGCCGCCGTCTCGACGGTCTCACGCTGCCCTGCGGCTCCCGCGAGCCGGCGCGGGCAGCACACCGGGGTACGCGAGCCCGCGCAGGCAGGCGTACCGGAGAAAGCCGTGGACGTGGTGCGGGCGCGGTCTTTACGCTCGGGTGCGTAAGCAATCAACGTGAGACTTCCGCTCGGTGACGGAGCCGGTGTGGGGCGCGCGTCCCCGACCCACACCGATACTGGACGGTTCCCGGCGTTGACCACGGGTCGGCACATTTGGACGCCGACGACCCCGGGTGGTCCGTCCCGCCGCGCGGCGAAAGGGACGCGCCGTGCTTCCGGCCACCTATCGCCATCTTCTGCGTACCCCTGGTGCCGCCGCCTTCTTCCTGACCTCCGCCGCCGGCCGGGTCGGCATCGCGATGACCAGCCTCGGCCTGGTCTGGCTGATCCACGCCCGAACCGGCTCCTACGCGGTGGCGGGCCTGGTGACCGGCGGCTTCGCCGTCGCGGAGGCGCTGGCCGGGCCGCAGCTCGGCCGGCTCGTCGACCGCTTCGGCCAGACCCGGGTCCTGCCGCTCGCCCTGCTCGCCCACGCCGCGGCGGTGGCCGTACTGCTCACCCTGGTCGCGTCCGGCAGCCCCGCCTGGCTGCTGACGGCGGCGGGGGTCGCGGCCGGCGCGAGCATCCCGCAGCTCGGCGCGCTGTCCGGGGCTCGGTGGGCGGCCCTGCTCCGCGGCGGCCGATCCGCTGAGCTGCCCGCCGCCTTCGCGCTGGAGTCGCTCAGCAACGGGTTCGCCTACCTGGCCGGTCCCGTGCTGGTCAGCGTGGCGGGGGCGAGCGGGCATCCGGCGTTCGGCTCGGCTCTGGCGGCGACCTTGGTGGTGGGCGGCGGGCTGGCGTTCGCCGCCCAGCGCCGCACCGCGCCGCCGCCGGCCTCCGAGGCCGCGGAGCGCCGCCGGGCCGGGCGTTCCCTGCTGCGGCCCGGTTTCGCCGTGCTGGCCGGGATCAACCTGGCCATCGGCGTGTTCTTCGGATCCATGCAGGTCTCGGTGACGGCTTTCGCGGTCGAGCACGGGGTCCCCGCCGCCGCCGCGCCGCTCTTCGCCGCTTCGAGCTGCGGCGAACTGCTGGCCGGCTGGCTGTACGGGGTGCGCCGGTGGCGGGCGGCGCCGCGGGTGCAGCTGGCGGCGGGGACGTCCGTCCTGGCCGTCTGCTGCCTGTCGTTGCCGGTGACGGACTCGTTGCCCGGGTTGGGGGTCGCGGTGGCGCTGACCGGGATGACGATCCCGCCGATCCTGGTGATCACGAGCGTACTCACCCAGTCGGCCGTGCACCGCTACGTGCTCACGCAGGCGTTCACCTGGCTGAACTCCGCGAGCGCGGCCGGCTCGGCCATCGCGGCGGCGGCCTCGGGACGGGCCGTGGACACGTTCGGCGCCCCAGGCGGCTTCACGGTCGCCTCGGCGGCCGCCCTCACGATGACAGTGCTGGCACTGACCGGCCTGCGCGCGCTGCGACCCGCCGCCGGCGAACCCGCCATCGACCCATGACCCCACCGGCACACCGGTGTCACCCGCCCAGCGTGCGCTTGAGGTGGAGGAGGTGGGCGCGGCGGGTGTGGGCGCGCCAGGCCAAGGTCAGTGACGCTGCCACGAACAGCGCCCCGACCGCCAGCGGCGGCAGCGGCCCCGTGCCCCGGATGACGGCGATCGCCGTCACGAGCGCGGTCGCCGTGACCGAGGCGGCCACCGCGATCCAGGCCGCGATCACGCGTTCGGTCGCGAACAACGGCGCTCTGCGGGTGAGCACCCAGCCCCCGTAGCAGGCCCAGGCGAGGCAGAACCCGGTCAATACGGCGAAGGCCGTGTGCGTGCCTCCGGGCAGCGGCCCCGGCTCGGTCGCCCACAGGGAGGTGACGAAGACCGCGCCCACCAGGCCGGCCAGCAGCGCCGTCACCGCGCGGATCCGCCGTCTCTTCGACAGGGACGACTCCAGCCGTTCGATCATCTCCTGCGCCGAAAGACGCGGCTCCTCCTGGATCATGGCCGGTATCCCTTCTCCGTCAGATGTGCACGCAACAGGCGACGCGCCCGGCTGAGCCGGGACTTGACCGTTCCGGCCGGGATGCCGCAGATCTGCGCGCACTCCTGCACGGTCAGGTCCTCCAGGTAGAACAGGACGAGGATCTCCCGCTCCAGTACGGGCAGGCCGGCCAGCCCCGCCATGACCTCGGCCCGCTCCACCAGCGCCTCGGCCGGATCGTCCGCGACCGGTTCCTCCGGCGGCCGGGCCGCCTCGGCCCTGGCGTACTCCGCGCGCAGCCGGTCGGTGACCGAACGCCGGGCGATGATGAACAGCCAGGGCCGGAACCGGGCGGGGTCCCGCAACCTGGGCAGGCCGCGGACGACCGCCAGCCAGATCTCCTGCGACACGTCGTCCGCCCGCTCGGCGTCCAGCATGCGGCGCGCGTACGTCCAGACGGGCAGCCGCCACCGCCGCACCAGCTCGGCGACCGCCGCCCGGTCGCCCAGCTGGGCGTTCACCACCAGAAGCTCGTCGGTCATGTCGTCCCTTCCGTCAACGAGCACAGTCGGGCGAGAGGACCGTCAGGTTCACGGTTCGGCTGGAGTTTCGTCCGGCCGGTGTCAGACGGGCGGCCAGCCCAGGGGGTACGGCGTCGAGTCCGCCGCCGGCTCACCGCCCGCCTCGGTGAAGGCGTTCATCGCCGCGACGAGCTCCCGGCGCTGCTCGGGCGACATGCGGGCGACGATGGAGCCGATCTCCCGCCGGCGGTGGGCCATCACCTGGTCCACGATGAGCCGCCCCTCCTCGGTCAGCCGCATCAGGCTCTCGCGCCGGTTGCGCGGATTGACCTCCCGTACGATCAGCCCGGCGGCCATGAGCCGGTCGGCCATCCGCATGGCCGTGGACGAGTTGACCCCCAGCAGGTCCGCCATGGTGACCAGCTTGGTCTCGCCGTGGGTGGCCAGCACCACCATCATGCGGAACTGCGGCAGGGTGACGCGGTCCTCGACGGCGCTCATCGATCGTGCGGCGACGGAGACCAGCAGCCGGGAGCCGGTCAGGACCGCCGAAACGACGGCCGAGAGGTCCTCGCCGTGGACCCGGCGCTCATCGTCTTCCTCCATGGCCACTGTTGTACCGCTCCGTCAGAGTCCCCGGGCCCTCCTTCAGGCCGGAATTGCGGCACATCACCACCCAGCGATGCCCTGAAGTCCCCTTTTACGCGAAATTTCACGATTCGGCGGGCGAAGGCCTGATGAGACGCCCAGCCCCACGCCACGGCTCCGCGCGACACCCGGACCTCTCGCCCCCGAACGCCACGGCCGTGGGCGGACGAGGAGCCCTTCGTTCTCCGCGCCGGCGGCTGGTCACCAGGGCGCCGCATGCTCACCCGCGAGGAACTTGCGCGCATTCTCAAGCTGTACCTGATTGATGATCTTTATCCGGTTCAGCCGGTCCCGATTCTTCGCGATGATCTTCTGCTGGGCGTCCCGTAAAGCCGCCAGCCGTACACCGTGGTAGTTCGTCCTGGTGCGGCACGCCACATCGGCCCGCGCCGTTTCGAGCTCCGCCGCGCTGAGGGGAACCCGCGGAAGCTCGTCGTTGGCCGCGGTCACCGCCCATCGCGGATCTCCAATGGCGGCACTGGTGTCTGGATAGTCGAGGCCCACCGCCTTCATGCAGGCGCTCCACGCGCGTTCCGCCGCCCGGCTGCGGGAATCTCTGAAAGCGGCTTCGGCGGCGGCGTCGGCGAGTATGAACAGGTCCTGCTCCTCGCGAAGCCTGGCGGGCCGGCCGGCGAGGAGATCCAGCGTTCCTCGGCCGAGGAACGCTTCCGTCGCGCCGGCGCATCCTCCAGCGGGGAGCGGCCTGCCGCGGAAACTCCGCTTGGTACCGTCCAGGACGGCGGCCTGGTCGTCGGTCACGACATAGCCGGTGTATCCGGGGTTCATCCGAGAGGGCGGATTCGCGTAGCCGTGCTTCGCCGCTTGGGCGCCGTCCAGCCAGCCCATGGCGAGGGCGTTCCGGGGCAGCGGATGGTCCGGATACGGGGTGCGTTCCAGCCGCGCGCCGAACGTGCCCGTACAACCGGCCAGCAGCAGGAACCGGGCCTTGTCGACGAGCTCACGTGCGGGCGCAGGCAGATCGAACGCGTCCATGGGGAGCACGAGGTCGGCGACGGCTCGTGGAGTCGGAAGCACGGGAGCCGGCGCCACCCGCCCGCTCGCGGTGCAACCCGTCACGATGATCATGCAGACCGCGGCCGGCAGGCAGCGTCCGATGTTCCGCTTCACCACAGGAGGACTCCCTTTCAGCGGGTGCATCCGGCGCGGCAGCCGGGTGGCACCACGGGGCGGACATCGGTCCAGTAAGGCCTTTTGATGATGACGGCCAGCCACACGGTCTTCTCGGACAGGCTCGGGTGCGGAGCCACCTCCTGGACGGCCAGCGCCTCCCCGCTCCGCTTGTCGATGACCAGCTGGATTTGAACCGCATCCCGCGCGGGCGGGAACTGCACGATCAGTCCCTGACGGCCGAGCACATCGCCCGCCTCGTCGATCACGTCCGCGCCCGGCAGAGCGGCCAGCATCCGGTACCCCGCCGCCCGCGTACCGGGAGTGGCCGGAGTCTGCGCGACCAGCTTGACACCGGCTCCCACCAGCCATTGGTCCCGGCTCAGCGCGGAGCCGGCGGGGTAGCTCTCCAGCAGCCGGGCCCGCAGTGCGGCGGCCTCCTGAGGAAGGGCGAGGAGTTCGCCGAGTGTCGGGGTGAGGCCGTCGGCGAGCTTGAGCGCCTGGTCGAGCTCATGGCGGGCGTAGAAGCGTCCGTTGGGGTCGCAGCCTCGCGCCGGGCAGAGCTTGGGCGAACCCGCCTTCTTCCACGCGCGTTCGGCCGCAGGGCCGTAGGGTGCGGCCGACACCGCTTCGTACCAGGTGTATCGGTGGCCGTCGCGCCCGATGACCAGCACGTTGTTGCCCCGTTCCTGAACCGGGTAGCCCTTCGCGGCGTCCTTGGTGAGCGAGACTTCCTGGGTTTCCAGCCGCCAGTAGCCGCCCGTGGCCGGCGGCTGGGCCGCGAGCCGGTCGGCCGCCGCGCCGAGCACCCCCTGGACTGGGGACACCGCCGATTCCTCGCCCGGCTTGGGCACGGCGACCACCATGATCGTGATCACCAGGACGACCGCCGCCGCTGCCAGCACCGCCATCAGGCCAGGTCCACCGCGTCTGACGCCGCCCGCCTGCCGTACGCGCCGCACCGTGGCCGGATGCGTCTCGCGTACCGCGCCGAAGACGCGGGCCCGCGCGGCGGCCAGCTGCTCGGGCGAGGCGGCTGGCACGTCCGGCATCACCTCGTCGATGAACTGGAACTCCCTCATCACACCTCCACCCCCAGAGCGTCGCGCAGCTTGGTCCTGGCCCTGCTCAGCCGGGACGCGACCGTCCCCTCGGCGACCCCCAGCGCGGCCGCGACCTCGGCGTAGCTCAGCTGCCCGTAGGCCGCGAGCAGCACCGCGTCGCGCTCGCCAGGTGAGAGGCCCGCCAAGGCCCGGGCGAGCCTGCCGACCGCCACCCCCGCCGCGAGCCGGTCCACCACCCGCTCGTCGTACCCCAGGTCGTCGGGCGGCGGCCCGGACCTGACCAGCGCGCGGTAGTGGCGCAGCTCCGCCCGCCGGTAGCGGGCGATGAGCTTGGTCGCGATGCCGTACAGCCAGGGGCGCACGGCCCCTTGTGTGGCGTCGAACGCCTCGCGCCGCTGGAACGCGACGAGGAAGGTCTCCGCCGCGAGATCCTCCGACATGTCCAGGGGGATCCGGCGGGCGATGTAGCGGCGGATCTCCGCGTAATGGGCATCGAAGACCGCTTCGAACGTGTCAGGGGCAAGCGTCACTCAGGGCTCCAGAATCAGGCCGACATCCCTTCTTGCCCGCTGCCGCCCCACTCTTCCCGACAATTTTTCGAACGGGTCACGTGCACGCCGACGTCACCGGATCTTCGGCATCCTGGGCGGCGGCAGCGACGATCCCGGCGAGTCCATGATGGTCTTCACCATGCCGGCCGTCTTCGCCGAGTTCGAAGCCGGCCTGCCCAAGACAGGGAGCACGAGCAGATGAGCTTCGGCGCGTTCGCCCGCAAGGTGCGCGATCCCGCCCTGCCCCACCGGCGGGTGTCCGCGCTGCGCTCGTGCGTACAGCTCTATCGGCCGATCGGCTTCGAGGCGACCCTGAGTTTCCTGCACGCCGAAGCCGGGCCGTTCCGCACCGACGAGGCCGCACACCACCTTCGCGCATGCGTGCGGACATGTCTGAATACGGACGGTCAGCTACCCCCTGAGCAGCGCCGGCTGCTGACCGTGGCCCGGCACCTTCAGGTGGCGACGTCGCCTCTGTAGTGCAGCCGGTCGATCACCTGCTCCCGGTGTACCGCCGCCACGCCTGGAGGGACCTACAGGGGAAGGATCGCCGATATGGCCGTCAGAGCGGCCTGTAAGACGATGATGCCGACGACCGAGCGAAGGATGATCAGCTTCCAGTAGAGCGCCCGCATCACCCGCTGCGCCCGCACCCGTTCGGGGTCCTCACGCTCACTGAGGACGGGCCCCAGCAGAAACGGCCCCGACCCCGGCCGCCGCCAGAGCGCCGCCACCAGCAGCAGGACAGCGCCCGCCGCACATGCCTGCGCCACGATGTTCATGACCGTCGACAGCAGCCCATGAGTCGCCATCCCACGAGCGATCACCAACAAGGCAGCGGTTGCGGCGAGGAGAACGCAGGCGGCGGTGTCCGCGTACAGGATTCTGCGACGACTGCGAGCGGTGTCCGAGGGAGAGGGGACCGGCTCTGTCATCTGGCGACCGTAGCGGAGAACCGACCCTGAGTGACAGAGATCCGCCCGCGTCAGCCCGTCACGTCTGCCAAGGACCGGCGGACCGCGGCCGTGTCGTCGTCGAAGGTGACGCCCAACCGCATGATCATCTGCGGATACCTGCCCGAGCAGACCTCGACCCTCAGGAACTCCCGCAGCAGCTCCATCTCCAGCACCTGCGTGTGAAAGGCCGCGCTGACCCCGTACGCCGCCGCGTGCAGCAGGACGTGCTGCAGCGCCTCCCCCGCGCTGATCCAGTCCTCCCGCCCGTCACCGGCCGTGGTGAGCAGCGCCACCACCCCGAGCCCCGGCTCGGCGCCGCCCTCGCCGCCCCAGTCGTGGCGCCAGGCGTAGTCGCGTTGCGGGAAGTCGGGGTCGGTGCGCACCGCGTGCCGGGGGTAGCCCGTGGCGGGCACCCCGTCGTCGCGGCTGCTGCCGGGCGGGCGGGCCCACCGGATCACTTCCAGGTTGAAGCGCCGATCCTGGCTCTGCACCCCCTGCGCGGCCCGGGTGAGCGAGGCCAGCACGTCCACCGCCGCCGGTGCGCGTACCGGCGTCAGCTCGGCGCCCTCGGCCGCGGCCGCCCTGACCAGCCGGTCGATCAGCCGATCGGGGACGGGCACCTCGGCGAAGCCGGCGCGGTGGGTGCGCCGCCGCTCGATCTGCTCCCCGAGCAGCCGTACCGTCTCGTCGGGGCTCGTCTCCGCGCCCGGCCTGAGCGTCGCGAGCAGCGACGGCCGGTCCGGGTCGGGCAGGACGCGGACGACGGGCTCGTAGCCGTGGCAACGCAGCGCCGTCCGCAGGGTGAACAGGGCCGCGCCGCAGCTGATCGACAGCTCTCGGCCGGAGGCGTCTCCCACGCGCAGCTTCCTGTCGGTGTCGGCCTTGAGGCTGATCTCCTCGCCGGACACCGAGAACGTCCACGGCTGGGTGTTGTGCACGGACGGCGCCCAGCGCGCGGCCTCGACCGCGGCCTCCATGGCGGATTCCAGCGTGTGCTGCCTCGCCGAACGGATGCTCATGACCGTTCCCCCTCCATCGAACGATGTGCCCAGCACACCACGACGACGAACCTCCTGGTCAGGGGCTTAGGTCAATACCTTCGCGGACGTCTCGCCGGGAAGAAAGGACTTTCGTCCCTGTACGCGGACGCCCGGCGGTCGGCAGGCTGCTGGAGTGACGTACCACCACGACCAGCCGCCGGACGCCGATGACACGCGACGGCTCCAGGAACTGCCCCCGGCCGAGGCACTGCGGCTGCTGGCCGGCGTGCCGTTCGGGCGGATCGTCTTCACCCGCCAGGCGCTGCCCGCGATCAGGCCGGTGAACCACGTCGTCGTGGACGGGCACATCGTGATCCGCTCCGATCCCGGCACGATCCTCGGCGTCCAGGTGGCGCGGGCGGAGACCGTGGTGGCGTACGAGGCGGACGAACTGGACGGGCACGAGCGCCTGGGCTGGAGCGTGATCGTCACCGGGGTCGCGCGGGCGGTGACCGATCCCGGGGAGGCGGCCCGGCTGAAGGCGCTGCTGCGGCCGTGGGTGGCGGGCGGGATGGAGCAGGTGATCCGGATCCGTCCGGAGATCACCACCGGATTCCGGCTGCTCCCCGCGGCGGGCGCACCTGAACGTACGGAGGCCGATCTGCGCGGATAGCCGGAACGCGGGTCAGAACCTGATCCAGGCGGTCGACACGCTCAGCCCCGTGACGGTGCGGCACTGCAGGCGGAACGGTTCCGGCGGCTTCTCGTTCAGGACGAACACCCCCATCTCATCCACCGCCGCCACGTGTGAGTACCCCGACTCGCTCAGCACCTGGATCCGCCCCGCCTGGGGCGGCACGAGCTGGCCGATCAGCGTGCGTTCGGTGATCTCCAGTTCGATGCTCAGCTCGGCGGCCACGAACGTCAGCGCCCGCAGCGCGGCGGAGTCGGCGCGCAGCAGCGCCGCTTCCTCGTCCTGCCGCAGGCCGGAGTCGTAGGCCAGCTCGGCGAGTTCGGCGTCGATGTTGTGCCAGGCGAAAGCGGTCTTCCCGGCCTCGACGAAGTCGCGTGGGACGGCGTCTGCGGCCGTCAGGGCCACGATGAGGCGAGCGAGAAGTTCCTCGTCGTCCCACACCTCAGACATGATGTTCACCTTCTCTCGATTCCAGGTCCGCCCGCATGAGGGCGACCAGGGCGGCGTCCGCCCGCAGCCGCGCCAGGCAGCGGGCTCTCGTGGGGCCGACGCTGCCCATGGCCATCCCCAGGCGGCGGCAGATCTCGTGGTACGGCATCTCTTTCATGAGCAGGCCGAGCAGCCGCCGGCAGTCGGGTGACAGCCGGGCGAAGGCGGCGCGCAGCACGGCGTCGCGTTCGGCGTCCTCCACGACCTGCTCGATCGTGGTGGTGCGGTCGTCCATGGTCATGGCCACGTCGAGCAGCTGCTCGGAGTGGTCCTGCTTGCGTCTCGCGCGGCGTACGCGCAGGCATTCGTGTTTCGTGGTGGTCGCCAGCCAGGCGCCGATCTTGTCGGGGTCGCGCAGGCGGCCGAGGTGCTCCACCGCGCGCATCCACACGTACTGGGCCACGTCGTCGATGTCGCGGCGGTCGAGCCCCTGGTCCCGGCAGATCGACCACAACATCGGGGCGTACCGCTCGACGAGCACGTCCCACGCACCCTGGTCACCCGCGCGTGCGCGGACGACCAGGGCCCCGACGACGGACCTCTGCGGCATGACCAAGCCTCCTCCGGCGGTCCTCGCCCCGGTCAGCTCCTGCGCCGAAGCACCGGTCAGCTCCTGCCGGCGCACCGGTCAGTTCCTGCCGACGCACCGTTCAGTTCCTCCTGGGCCGGACCACCTCGATGCCACTCTCGGCGAACCCGTCCAGCTTGACCACACCTTGCCCGCTCAGCAACCGATCCGCCGCCTCCCCCGCGCCGATCCCCTGCGTGCAGGCCTGATGGGCCAGGTAGCCGGCGGTGTAGGCGGCCGCGAAAGAGCTGCCGCTCCAGGTGGCGTGGCCGGGGTGCGGGAAGGTCGCGTGCCGGTCGCTCACGACGACCTTGCCGGACGGTACGTGCAGATCGGCCATCCGGACCAGCCCCGGCAGGTACAGTCCGGGCAGATCGACGCCCGGCGCCAGGCAGTCGGTCCACGGGGCCTCCTCCGGCGTGGGCGAGAAGTAGGCCGGCAGGCCGTCCTTGTCCTTCGCCCCGACCGCGATCACCGTGGAGCTGGCGGCGGGCCACATCGGGATGTTCGACGGCAGGTCGGAGAAGACGGCGCCGGCGGGCGCCCGCTCCTTCGCCTGGCCGTGGTTGCCCAGCGCGGCCACCTTGACCACGCCGGACGTACGCTCGCAGGCGCGCGCCAGGGTCAGCGGCTCACGCCCGTCCGCCGCCGCGCTGCCCAACGCGATGATCATGAGGTCGAGGTCGTCGTCCAGGCTCTCCACCAGCCGGGTGGCCAGCGTCCACGAGGTCGTGACGAGCCGCTCGGCGTCCAGCACCGGGTAGACGACGAAGTCGGCGTCGGGCGCCTGCCGCGCCGCCACCGAGGCGACGAAGACGGCGTGCCCGCTGAAGGAGACCCACTCGGAGCGCGGGCTCAGCAGCGCTCGCGGGGAGTCGATGACATAGCGGCCCGCCAGCGCCTCGTGCGGGTGCAGCGGCGTGTCGAAGACGCCGATCCGCGGCCGCCGCCTGGAGCTGTCGGAACGCGCGGGAAGGTCGAACGCCGCGGCCGGTTTGGGGTCTCCCGCGCTCCCCCCGCTGTACGGCGAGCCCTCGATGTTCTCGTAGACCCGGTTCTTGGCCACGATCGGCTGGTAACCGGCGTGCTTGGCGGCCGAGCTCTCCCGCAGGTGGAACAGCAGCAGATCCAGCGGCGTGGGCGCCTCCCCCGGCTCGTAGCCGCCCGCGGCCCGCGCCCTGACCCGCTGTTCGAGGTCGCCGCCGAGCCGGGTGACCGCCTCGGCCACGCCGACCAGCCCGTACAGGTTCAGCCCGAGGCCCTTGCTGCTCTCGATCGGCTCCACCTTGATGCCGAGGCCGGACAGCTCGTGCCGGACGAGAGCCTCGTCCTTCAAATCGACGACGATCTGATCGGGGTAGAACGCCTCGATCCTGCGCCGGACCACACCGTACTGACCGGTCGTCATCGCTTCCTCCTTCGCTGGGGTGGTGAAAGCGCGCGCCGAAATACAGAGAGGAGTTGTTGCCGGGTTGATACATCACAAAGCACGGTTTTCACGGCACACTCACCAAGGTGAGTCAGAGCCCCCCTGATCTCGCCACCGAGTTGCTCAGGCTGGCCGAGGCCGATCCCGCGCGGTTGACGGAGCTGGCCACGGAGGTCGCCCGCCGGGCGCGTACCGGAGGCGACCTGAAGCTCGGCTCGTCCGCCCACCGCGCCCTGGGCATCGCCGCGCTGCACGTGACGGACCTGCGCACCGCCGAGCGGCACCTGCGGGACGCGATCCGGCTCGCCGTGCGCGCCGGCTCCCCCGAACTGGCCGCCGAGGCGCGGCTGCGGCTGGCGTTCGTCCGGTGCGTCCAGGGGCGGATGGAGCAGGCGATCTCCGAGGTGGAGCTGGCGCTGCCCGACCTGCACGGCGCCGGCCGGGCCAGGGCGGAGGCGCAGCGGGCGGTGATCTTCAACCATCTGCGCCGTCCCGAGGACGCCCTGGCCTCCTACCGGCTCGCCGTTCCCGTCCTGAGCCGGGCGGGCGATCATCTCTGGCTGCAGCGGGTCCTGTCGAACCGGGGCATCGTGCACGGCTACCGGCACGAGTTCGCCGCCGCGGAGAGCGACTTCCAGGAGGCAGAACGGCTGTGCCGGCGGCTCGATCTCGGTCTGTCGCTGGCCGTCGTGTGGCAGAACCTCGGCTGGCTCAACGCCCTGCGCGGCGAGGTGCCGGCCGCGCTGCGCTACCTCGACCAGGCCGAGGAGCGCTTCCGTACCCTCGACACCCACCAGCTGTGCTGGACCCTGGCCGACCGCACGGAGCTGCTGCTCTCGGCCGGGCTGATCGCCGAGGCCAGGGAGGCGGCCGAGGAGACCGTGCAGGAGTTCGAGCGCCGCGGGCGCAAGGTGGGGCTGCCCGAGGCGCGGCTGCTGCTGGCCCGCACGGCCTATCTCGTACGGGATCACGAGGAGGCGGTACGCGAGGCCCGCCGCGCGGCGCTCGCCTTCGGCCGCCAGCACCGCCGCGAGTGGGTGGCGGTGGCGCGCTTCGTGGCGCTGAGGTCCCTGGCCGCGATGAGCGCGGACGATCGCGCCTCCTCTACCGGCGGGCGGGACGGACGGGTGAGTGTGCGTCAGATGGAGGAGTGCGCCGCGGAGCTGGCCGAGACCGGCTGGCCCGCCTCCGAGGTGGAGGCGCGGATGATCGCCGCGCGGCTGGCTGTGGACGCCGGCCGGCCCGCGCGGGCGGAGCGGCAGTGGGAGATCGCCGCGCGGCGCCGCCACCGGGGCCCGGCCGGCGAACGCATCCACGCCTGGCACGCGGCGGCGCTGCTCCGGCTGGCCAGGGGCAACGTCCGCGGCGCCCGGAGCGCGATCCGCACGGCGTTACGCCTGCACGACGAGCACCGCGCCACGCTGGGGGCGACCGACCTGCGGGCGCACGCGTCCGAGTCGCGGGTGGAGGTGGCCGAGCTGGGGTTGCGGCTGGCGCTGCGGGACGGCGTCCCCGCCGACGTCCTGACCTGGGCGGAACGGGGTCGCGCCCGCCACCTGCTGATGCGGCCGGCCAGACCCGCCCACGACCGGCACCTGGCGGAGGCGCTCGCGCAGCTCCGCCTCACGGTCGCCAGGATCGACGAGAGCCGGACGGCCGGGGAGGACACCGGGGCGCTGGTGGAGCGGCAGATCACCCTGGAACGCGAGATCCGCGACCACTGCCGCCGCCAGGCGAAGACCCCCACCGAATCCGTCCCCACCGCGCCCGCCCCTTCCGCGCCCGCCCCCGCCAGACCCGTCTCCACCGAACCCATCCCCACGGAACTCACCCCCACCGAACCCATCCCCACCGAACCCAGCTCGGCCGAATCCGCCCCTCCCACGCCCATCCCTGCCGGACCCGTCTCCACCGAACCCAGCCCCACCGGGTCCAGCCCCACCGGTCCCGTTCCGTTGCGGCAGGTGGCGGAGGCGCTCGGTGAGCAGGCGCTGGTGGAGTTCGTGCAGGTGGACGACGTGCTGCATGCGATCACCGTGGCCGGCGGGCGGAGCAGGCTGCACGTGCTGGGGCCGCCGGCGGCCGTGCGCACGCTCGTCGACCGGGTGCCGTTCGCGCTGCGGCGGCTGGCCCGGCGTACCTCGGTGCCGGGCAGCCAGGCCGCCGCGCTCAACCTCCTGCGCGACACCGTCGCCAAGCTGGACGCGCTGCTGCTGCGGCCGCTCGCCGCCGACCTGCGCGACCGGCCCCTCGTGCTGGTCCCGAGCGGCCCCATCCAGGCCCTGCCCTGGTCGCTGCTCCCGTCCTGCGCGGGCCGCGCGATCTGTGTGTCCCCTTCGGCGACCCTCTGGTACGCCGGCAGCCAGGCGGGCCACGCCCGTTCCGGGGACGCCCGGGTGGTGGTGGCCGCCGGTCCCGGGCTGCCGGGCGCCCGCTCGGAGGCGGAGGGGGTCGCCTCGATCCACGCGGTGCCGGCCCTGGTGGACGACGCCGCCGGCGCGGAGGCGGTGCTGGCCGACCTGGACGGCGCCGCCCTGGCCCACGTCGCCGCGCACGGCCGCATCCACCCGAGCAACCCGCTGTTCTCCTCCCTGCGCCTGGCCGACGGCCCGCTCACCGTCTACGACCTCGAACGCCTGCGCCGGGCACCGGAGATCGTGGTCCTGGCCGCCTGCGACACCGGGCGCTTCGTCGTCCGGCCCGGCGACGAACTGCTCGGCCTCAGCGCCACGTTCCTGGCCCTGGGCACCCGGACGATCGTGGCGCCGGTCCTGTCGATCCTGGACACCGAGAGCACCACCCTCATGATCGCGCTGCACAAACTGCTGGCCGCCGGCCACTCCACCGCGTCGGCGCTCGCCCAGGCGCAACAGCAGGTGGCCAGGGACAACCTGGAGGCGTACGCGGTCGCGGCCGGCTTCGTCTGCCTGGGCGCCGACTCGACGATGCCGTCGTAACCGTCCAGCACGGCGGGGCGGGCACACCCGGCGTGCCCGAGCGGCGCAGATTCGACTACGTCCGCCCGGTCACCCGGTGAAGGACATCGCTGGTGCTCGCCGCAGGAGCAATCAGCCGACTGAGTGCCACTTCCACAGCTGGTTTCCCTGGTTGGAAGCTCCGCACTCCCATGCTTGGACGATATTGCTCTCACCATGCTCCTTGACGTCGAGGCACACCGAGAAGCCAGGGTTTGATGCGCTTAACTGCATCCATCCAGGAGATGCCTGGCGGCCGGTCCACCAGCGTTGGTGGTCGCCGCCGTCGCAGAACTCCATTCTCATCGGGTCGCCATGACCATAGGAGGTGATGCACTTGTCGGCCGCATCCACATCGTGGCTCCGGATCTGCACGTAGCCGCTGCCGAGCTGGTGGAAGTACCAGCTCTGGTGAGCGTTCGTATGACACGGAGCCATCTGAAGGGACGGGCCGCCCCTGCCGCCAGCGTTCTCGAGGCATTTGCCCGAGGTGTCCCCATCGCCGTTGACCAGCCTTGACCCGACAGCCATCTCGCGGGCCGAGGGCGAGGCCTCGCTTGCGAGGGCCGAACCGCCGGTACTCACCACAAGGCTGGAGATGAGGGTCAGCATGGCGGACAGGCGCACAGCGCGTCGGACGTGCGGCCGGTCCGTGCGGGGTTCGCGGTGGTTGATCGAGTTCATGATTTTCTCCCCATGTCGGCGGCTTTTGAGCCGCGTTGGACGCGTTCGCATCGCCTGCGTTGCGTTGGAACATTGCGGCCGCTCGCCAACAGTGGACGGACCTGAGTGAGCGCGGCCGTTCATTCGCTGGCCAGTTGTGGCCAGCGCAGGTTCGCCGGCGGGCATCCGGTCGCCGACGGCACCGTTCCTCGTGCTCGTTCAACAGTATTTCAGCGTCTACTTATATAAGTCAATACTTAGATTAAGCCCATCGGCCCTGCGCGACGACAGCCGTGGAGTTCCGGCGGGGAGCGCCGTGCGCGAAGTGTTCACCGATCCTTGGCACATCTCGTCTATGTCTGACGAGACAGGGCCCGAGATCATGACAAGGATGGTCGCATCCCCGCAAGGAGGTCCACCTGTGCCCACACCGCCAAAGCCCCGGCCCGCCTGGCCGGCCCGGGTCGCTGTCGTCCTCGCCGTCCTGTCGTCCCTCGTCGGCCTGGCCGGCGTCGCCCCCGCCGGCGCCGACGTCTACAGCTCCTGTACGATCTCCCGCTGCTCCGACGCCCGCTCGGCCCGGGCGACCTGGTCCGGCAAGGGCTTCCCCACCTCCGCCGGCTGGTACTCCTGGCCCGACGGCCGTTACAACTACACCGGCGGCCGCTTCTACAACCGGGAGGGCCGGCTCCCGGCCGGTGCCACCTACTACGAGTACGACGTCTACAGCCGATCGCGGGGCGGCGCGCGGGACGCGTACCGGATCGTGGTGAACCGGAGCACGGGCGCGACATGGTTCACGCCCGACCACTACACCGACTTCTACCGCCTCTAGGACCGCCATGAGCTCCGCCGCACGCCCGCTGCCGCCCTGGCTGACGGTCTCCACCGGCCCGGCGCCCATGGTGGTGGACGGGCGGGCCTGCGCGACCCGCGCCGCCTTCTTCGCGGAGGTGGCGCGGGCGCTGCGCCTGCCCGGCTACTTCGGCCGCAACTGGGACGCGCTCACCGACGCGCTGCGCGATCTCGGCGCGGTCGCCCTGGTGGTGGAGCACGCCGAGGACCTGCTGACCGGCGAGCCTCCCGAGCAGTTCGGCGCGCTGCTGGCCGTGTTCGGCGACGCCGCCGGGTCCGGGGTGACGCTCACGCTGTGCACGGACGAGGAGCACGAGCCCCTGCTCCGCCACCGCGTCACCGACCTCACCGGACGGCCCGCCTAGCGCGGGGACCGGAAACGATCACCGGGTTGGCGCCTGGCTGCCGCCTTCCCATCAATTCTTGTCGCGAGCGTCCAGCATTTCCCTGATCTGTCCGGCGTCCGGACCTGAATGGGCGCTGGGGAACGGGGATACGCGTAGTCCCGCGAGATGGATGTCGAGAAAGCGCTCCCAGGCGTCGGGGGCGACGGAGCCGCTCACGGCGACGACACCGCGCACGCCCCAGATCAGGATCTGCAGGTCGCCCTTCGTGGTGCTGTCGTTGATCATGCGATGCTTCTTCGCCTGGGCCAGGAGTTGCTCGAAGAGGCTGTCGAGTTGCTCGCCCACGCCCGGTCCCAGGCCACGGATGAACCGGTCGGAATAGCCGAGGTGGTCGATCAGAGATCGGCTGAGGAGGCGGAGGAATTCCTCCAAGCCTGTTCCGTCTCCTCGCGCGAGGGCCCCCTGCGCGGCTGCGACGAGGTTCTCGTACATCGTGCCCACCAGGTGGTCGAGCAGGAGTTCTTTGTTCGGGAAATGGCGGTACACGGTGCCGACGCCGACGCCCGCACGGCCGGCGACGACTTCCATGCCCACCTCGGTTCCCAGCTCGGAGAACACCTCATGGGCGGTCCGCAGGATCAGCTCCTGGTTTCGGGCCGCGTCTCGGCGCACGAGAACTCCTCTCCCGGCGCGCCGGGGACGTCCGTTCCCCCGGCACGCCTTGCCAGTTCACCCTGCTCAACCGGCGGCTCGATCGGAGCCGTCCGTTGCGTGGCGGGGGTTTCGGGTATCAGCAGCGCAGCCGCGGCGGCCACCACCAGTACCACCGCCATCGCGGCGAAGCCGAGTGTATAGCCGGACCCCTCCGGCAGGCCGTTCGGCATCAGGTGGGAGGTCACGACGCTTGCCATCAGCGCCGCGCCGATCGAGCCGCCGATCGTTCGGATGTTGGCGTTCATGCCGCTGGCGACGCCGGTTTGCGACGGCGGAACGGCCGCGACGACGAGACCGGACATCGCCGCGTAGACGAGTCCGAGTCCGACTCCGATGAGGGCTGAAGACAGGTAGATCTCCCACGTGTGCTCGTGTGCGACGGCGAGCAGTGCCATGGAGGCGCCGGCGATGAGGCAGCCGAGGACCACGACCCGCTTGGCGCCGATGATCGAGCCAAGGCGGCCGACGAACGCGCCCGACGCGAACATGGTGATCGACGAGGGCAGGAGCAGCAGACCGGACTCGGCGATGCTGGCGCCGAAGCCGTAGCCGGCGGAAGGAGCGGTCTGGACGAACTGCGGCAGGAAGGCGAAGACCGCGTACATCGCGGCGCCTGTGAGCAGAGCGACCAGGTTGCCGGTCCACACGGCCTTCAGGCGCAACATCCGCAGGTCGATCAGGGGAGTCGCGGCACGTCGCTCGGCGGCGATCCATGCTCCGCCCAACACGAGCGCCCCGGTCAGCAGGCCGATGACAGCCGGTGAATCCCAGCCCCAAGCAGGCGCCTGATTCATCGCCAGCAGCAGGCACACCAGCCAGGCCGAGAGCAGGACCGCGGGCAGCCAGCTCACCGTTCCGCCCCTGCGTGCCGGCGATGGCGGCACGAGGAGGTGAGCCGCGGCGGCGGCCGCGACCGTCGCGATCATGGGCAACCAGAACAGCCAGCGGTAACCCAGGTAGTCGACGATGGGACCGGCCAGGACGATGCCGAGACCCCCGCCGACCGCGCTCAGCGAGGCGATCAGCCCGACGGCACCGGCGACTCTGCCCTTCGGGAACTCGTCGCGGATGATGCCGAAGGACAGCGGGAGAGCGCCGGCGCCGACACCTTGGACAACCCGAGCGATGATCATCACCGTGATGTCCGTGGCCAGCGCCGCCAGCAGGGACCCCAGGGACAACGCCAGGAGAGTGAAGACGAGGACACCTCTCCTGCCCAGGATGTCGCCGACACGGCCGATGATCGGCGTGCAGATGGAGGCCGACAGCAGGTACGCGGTCAGGACCCACGTGACGGTGCCCTGGGTGGTGTGCAGGACCGTGACCATCGTCGCGAGGACGGGAGTCAGCAGGGACTGCATCAGGGTGTAAACGACGACTGACGCCGCCAGGACGGCGAAGGTCGCGTTGAGTGGTATACGGCGGGTTCGGGTGTCCAAGGGGATCTCAACCTTCCAGCGGTGCGGTTTACGCCGAGGACTATACCCGAAACGGAAAAGGACTTCCGCTTCCGTTTTCAACCTCCGTCGCCGCGACGAACTCTTCGTCGTCAGGACTCAGCAGGCGGGGACGGTCTCCTGATGATCGTTTCCGGTCACGGCATCAGGAGAGGCGATCGGTGAGCTGGGTGGCCAGGTGGTCGGCCAGGGCGGTGAGGGAGTCCAGGCCCGGGCCGTTCCTGGCGATGCGGTAGCCGTGGCGGCGGCCCCAGAACGCCGTCCGCACGGCGTGGAAGTGGGCCCATCGCAGCACGCGGTCGCGGTCGAGTTCGGCGGCCTCGGCGAAGATGTGCAGGGCGCGCAGGACGGCCGCGCGCAGGTCGCCGGCTCCCAGGAGGAGGAGCGCGAGCGACTTGAGCAGCGTGCCGCCGTCGTAGGCGGGATCGCCCGCGTAGCCCTTGGGGTCGACGGCCAGCCAGGGTTCGCGGTCGGCGCGCAGGATGTTTCTCGGATGCAGGTCGCCGTGGATGAGAAGGTCCGGCTGGACGCGGCCGAGCTCCCGTACGGTCGCCACGGCGGCGTCCACGACGTACGGCGGCATCGTGTGCGCCAGCTCACCGGCGTCCTTGCGCAGTTCCTCCTCCCACTCCCCCGCCCGTTCCCGCAGCCGCGGCAGGCCGGGTGGCGCGGGGACGGCCAGGCGCCGGTTGACGCGCCCGGCGACCGTCACCATCTCCTCGACCTCCGCGACCTGCGCCAAGGTGGACGTGCAGGCCCGTTCGAGCAGCATGGCGAAGTGCTCGTCGGCGCGCTCGTACAGGATGACCGCGCCGCGTCCGCCCCACGCCGCGAACGCGTCCGGCTCGTGCACGTTGCCCGGATGCGGGAACGACACCTTGATCACGGCGCTCGCGCCGTCCCGCCTGCGCACCGGCACGACGACTCCGACGCCGCCGTGCGTGATTTCGCCCTCCTGGACTCAGTCCCAGCGCTCGAAGAGGCGCCCGGCGATGCCGGGCAGTTCGGCGAGCCAGGCCGCTCCCGGCTGCCCTTCGCGCTCGACGGTGCCGCGGGCGAACGCCTCGGGTATCTCGATCATCCGAGCACCCTAGCCCGGCCGAATCGAGTCCGCTCTAGCCGTGGATGCCCCACTATGACCACGGACCCTCAGCGCGGCGGGGCCGGACGGGCGATGCTCGCGAGGCGGGCGCGGGTGCGGGCCGGGGCCGCGTCGGGCAGCTCGCCGAGGATGCCGGCGAGGGTGACGCCGTCGAGGCTGCGCCGCCAGGCGGCGTGCGCGTCGGCCATCTTGGCGGCCAGGACGCAGATCCGCTCGCACTCCTCGGGTGGCAGCGCGCCCCGCCCCTGCCGGCGGATCTCGCGGCACTCGTACGGCGAGGCCGCGCCGTCGACCGCCTCGACGATGCTCAGCAGCGTGATCTCGGAGGCCGGCCGGGCGAGCCTGAAGCCGCCTCTCGGCCCGGTGGTCGCCGCCAGCACGCCGGCCCTGACCAGCGCCTGCAGCTGCTTGGCCAGGTAGGGGGCGGGCAGGTCGTAGTAGTCGGCCAGCTGCGCCGCCGACGCGGTGGCTCCCGGGTCGAGCTGCGCCAGTGTCGTGGCGCAGTGCAACAGCCATTCGGTGCTCACGGGCAGCTTCACGCCGTCCAGACTATCCCAGATATTGAGGATCCGTTTAGTCCGAGATATGGTCGGCAGGCAACAGACCAGCAAGGGGGAGATCATCATGCGGATCGCAGTCGCCGGCGCGACGGGGAACATCGGCGCGCTCACGGTCGCCGCGCTCGAGCGGGCCGGGCACGACACCGTGGCCATCAGCCGCTCGCTCGGCGTCGACCTGCTGAGCGGCGAGGGCCTCGACGACGCCCTCGCCGGGGCCGACGCCGTCGTGGACGTCGTCAACGGCCCGGCGACCGACCGGGAGGAGACGGTGGCCTACTTCGGGACCACCACCCGCAACCTGCTCGCCGCCGAGCAGCGGGCCGGGGTGCGCCACCACGTGCTGCTCTCGATCGCCGGGGTGCACAAGATCGAGGGCAACGCGCACTACGCCGGCAAGCGGGAGCAGGAACGCCTGGTCACCGCCGGCCCGGTGCCGTGGACGATCGTGCCGGCCACGCAGTTCCACGACTTCGCGGCCATGGTGGCGAGCTGGACCGAGCGGGACGGCGTGGCCGAGATCGCGCCGCTGCTCGTGCGGCCGATCGCGCCCGCCGACGTGGCCGACGTCCTCGCCGAGCTCGCCGTGGGCGCGCCGCAGGGCCGGTACGCCGACGTCGCCGGGCCCGAGCAGCAGGACCTCGTGGACATGGCCCGGCGCACCCACCAGGCGCAGGGCAGGAAGGTGAAGCTGGTGCCGACGTGGTCGGGGCTGTTCGGCCCGTCGATGGCGGGCGACGTGCTGCTGCCCGGCGAAGGCGCCCGCATCACGCCGACGACGTTCGAGGACTGGCTGGCCGGCCTGCACCCCGGCGGCCACTGATCGACGCGGCGGACCGCCCGCCGGCCGGCACCCCGGCGGCGGCTGATCCACGCGGCGGACCGGCACCCCGGCGGGGGCTGATCGACGCGGCTGACCGACGGCCGGCCGGGATTCCGGCGGCCGCTGATCCGCACGGGTGCGCGAAGGGGCAGAATGCCCCTGATGCTGGATCTTCATCGGTTACGGCTGCTGCGCGAGTTCCGGCGGCGGGGCACGATCGCCGCCGTCGCGCAGGCGCTGTCGTACAGCCCGTCCACGGTGTCGCATCAGCTCGGCGAGCTGCAGGTCGAGGCCGGGGTACGGCTGCTGGAGCGCGACGGGCGGCGGCTGCGACTCACCGAGGCGGGGCACGTGCTGGCCCGGCACGCCGAGGTGCTGCTGGCCCGCCTGGAGCAGGCGGAGGCCGAGATGGCCGCGGCGGCCGGGGCCGTCGCCGGGGTGGTGCGGGTCGCGGCGTTCCAGACCGCCGCCGTGCACCTGGTCGCGCCCGCCCTGGCCGCGCTGGCGCGGGACCATCCGGGCGTGCGCGGGGAGATCACCGAGCTGGAGTCAGACCAGGCGCTCGACGCGCTGCTGCGCCGCGAGACGGACCTGGCGATCTGCGACGACCACGACGGCCGGCCCCGGCGGGAGCTGCGCGGGCTCACCTTCGAGGACCTGTACGCCGAGCGGGTCCGCCTCGTCGTGCCCCGGGGTCATCCGGCCAGGGAGCTGGCCGATGTGGCGGGGGCGACGTGGGCGGGCGGGCACCGCGGCACCAGCCACGAGCGGCTGGTGCGCGAGGTCTGCCTGGTCAAGGGCGGCTTCCAGCCGGACCTGCGGCATCGCGCGACCGACCTGCTCGTCCTGCTGGCCCTGGTAGGGGCCGGTCAGGCGGTCACGCTGCTGCCCGATCTGGCCGGGCCCGAGCGGGAGAGCTCGGTGGACGTGCTCGACATCGGGGTCGGCCGCCGCATCTTCACCGTCGTACGCGACGACGGCCTGAGCCGGCCGGCCCTGGTGGCGACCCGCGCGGCCCTGCGCACGGCCGCCGCCCGCTTCACATAACCGGCGAACCGTGCGCCCCCACCGCCACCTTCACGTCAGCGAGCGGGCCGCGCGTCCGTCGCCCTCGTCAAGCGACCCGGGCCGGACCAGCGGTCACCTGCCCAGGCCCGTCAGCGCGTCGTCGATGATCTCGGCGGCCGTGTCGATCTCGTCGTCGCTGACCGTCAGCGGCGGGGCGATGCGCAGGCAGGCGGTGGAGCCGGCGGCCCGGCCCTTGGTGATGTTCAGCGACAGGCCGCAGGACAGGCAGGCGTCGGTCAGGGCGTCGCCGAGTTCGGCGGCCGGTTCCCTGCTCTCCCGGTCCTCGACCAGCTCCACGCCCCACAGCAGGCCGAGCCCGCGTACCTCGCCGATGGCCTCGTGCCGCTCCCCCAGCTCCCGCAGCCGGCCGCCGAGCCGTTCGCCCGCCTTGGCGGCGCGGGCGGCGAGGTCGTCGGCCACGACCAGGTCGATCACGGCGAGGGCGGCGGCGGCCGGGAGCGGGTCGGACTGGTGGGAGGTGAAGTACATCAGCCCGCGCTCGTAGGCGGCCTCCTCGATGGCGGCCGTGGTGGTGACGGCGCCGATCGGCAGGCCGCCGCCGAACGTCTTGGACAGCGTCACGAGGTCGGGCACGACGCCGGCCAGGTCCATCCCGAACATGGCGCCGAGCCGGCCGAACCCGGTCTGCGCCTCGTCCAGGATGAACAGCATCCCGCGCTCGCGGGCCAGCTCGGCCAGCCTGGCCAGGTAGCCGGGCGGCGGCACCACGACCCCGCCGGACGACAGCACGGGCTCGGCGATGACGGCGGCGCGGGCGCCGGTGGTCTGCTCGTCGTACAGCTCGAAGCCGACCTCCAGGCAGGTCATGTCGCAAGTGTCCGCGCAGTGCCGGATCGGGCAGCGGTAGGAGTACGGGGCCGGGACGGTGAAGACGCCGGGGACGGTCGGGCCGTGGCCGCGCCGCCCGGCGGAGAAGGTCAGGGCCTGGCTGCCGGCGGTCATGCCGTGCCAGCTCCTGGTCAGCGCGACGACCTCGAACCCTCCGGTGACGAGTTTGGCGATGCGGACGGCGCCCTCGTTCGCCTCTCCCCCGGTGCTGACGAACATCGAGTGGTCCAGCCCCGGCGGCAGCAGGCCGGCCAGCCGCTCGGCGAGCTCCAGCACGGGCGGCGACAGGAAGCGGGAGTTGAGGTGGATCGCGGTGTCGAGGGAGCGGCGGATCGCCTCGGCGATGCGGGGGTGGTTGTGGCCGATGGTGGCGCAGATCTGCCCGGAGGTGAAGTCGAGCAGGCGGCGCCCGTCCACGGTCTCCAGCCAGGAGCCGGAGGCGCGGGCGATCACGTCCGGGGAGAACTCGCCCGAATAGCGGATCAGAGGTGACATGCGCCGATCGTGCCTCCGGCTGAATCGCCTGGTCCAGCGCAGGTTTTCGACCGTTATCCGGTGACAGACCCGCACGGTCGGGCGGTGGCGGGGTGAGGGAGCTGACAGCGCTGTCTTGACACGGTGAGTTGGGTTTGCGAGGTTCTATGCAGATCGGGGTTGACAACGTTGTCATGTTCTTACTGGCCGCTGAACCGTACGAGAGGTCCCCGATGAAAAGATCCGTCCTGACCGCACTCTTATCCCCCCTCATCGCCCTCGCTCTCGCCGCTCCCGCCACCGCGGCACTCACCGCGCAGAAAGGCCCGACTCCCATTCCGAATCCCGGCCCCACGGGCACCCCGTCCCCAGGCCCCTCCTACAGCCCGCCGCCCGATCCGAAGCCGGCCGAACCCGCCGCGCCCGCCGGGGAGGTGAGCAGGGCGGCCCGCGACGGCCAGAGTCTGGCCAAGGCCGAGGGCGCCGCCTTCGCCTCCTCCTTCGAGCCCGGCGATCCGCAGCCGACCTGGGTCAACACCTCCGAGAAGTCCCGTGACATCACCGGCTGGCTGCCCGGCGGCATCGAGGGCACCCTCTCCGACAAGATCACCGCGATCTCGGCCAGCGGCGAGAACATCGGCGGCGGCGAGACGAAGGAGAACCTCGCCGACACCGACGCCGGCACCAAGTGGCTGGTCTTCGCCGCCACCGGCTGGGTCCAGTACACCCTGTCCGAGCCGGTCACGGTCGTCCACTACGCGCTGACCTCGGCGGGCGACGTCCCCGAGCGCGATCCGCGCGACTGGGAACTGCAGGGCTCCCCCGACGGCCGCACCTGGGTGACGCTCGACACCAGGACCGGCGAGACGTTCGGCGCGCGCCTGCAGCGCAAGGAGTACCGCTTCGCCGGCACGACCGCCTACCCGCACTACCGGCTCAACGTCACCCGCATCGGCGCGGGCTCCACGCTGCAGCTGGCCGAGTGGGAGCTGTCGGACGGCAGCACCGGCCCCAAGCCGCCCAGCGCGATGCGCACCCAGGTGGGCAACGGGCCGCACGGCGGCCACGTGTCCAAGCCGCGCGCCGGGTTCTCCGGCCTGCGCGCCCTGCAGTACGCGGGCGGCACCACCTCGGCCAAGGGCGGCCGGGCCACGAACAAGGTGTTCGAGGTGGACATCCCGGTCACGGCCACGACGGAGCTGTCGTACGTTGTCTTCCCCGAGTTCACCGCGGCCGACCTGCGCTACCCCAGCACGTACGTCTCGGTGGACCTGGCCTTCTCCGACGGCACCCACCTCAGCGGCCTGAAGGCGGTCGACCAGCACGGCGTCCGGCTGGCGCCGCGCGAGCAGGGCGAGTCCAAGACGCTCTACGCCGACCAGTGGAACTACAAGCTGTCCCGGATCGGCGAGGTGGCCAGGGGCAAGCGGATCAAGCGCATCCTGGTGGCCTACGACAGCCCGGCCGGGATGGCCGGGTTCCGCGGCTGGGTGGACGACATCAAGATCGTCTCCGAGCGGCGGCGGCAGCCGTACGAGGGGCGCGGCGAGCAAAGGTCCGGCCCTTCGCAGTACGTGGTGACCACCCGGGGCACCCATTCGACCGGCGGTTTCTCGCGCGGCAACAACTTCCCGGCCACGGCGGTGCCGCACGGGTTCAACTTCTGGACCCCGATGACGGACGCGAGCTCGATCAGATGGCTGTACGAGTACCACCGCGCCAACAACGCCGCCAACCTGCCCGAGATCCAGGCGTTCACCGCCAGCCACGAGCCCAGCCCGTGGATGGGCGACCGGCAGACGTTCCAGTTCATGCCGTCGGCGGCCGAGGGAGTGCCCGATCCGTCGCGGACCGGCCGGGCGCTGGCCTTCCGCCACGAGCGTGAGGTGGCGCAGCCGCACCTGTACGCGGTGACGTTCGACAACGGGCTGAAGACGGAGATCGCGCCGGCCGACCACGCGGCGCTGGCCCGCTTCACCTTCCCCGGCACCGCCGCGAAGCTCGTCTTCGACAACGTCAGCAACGACGGCGGGCTGAGCCTCGACGTGTCCGGCGGCGTCGTGACCGGCCACTCCGACGTGCGCAGCGACCTGTCCACCGGGGCCACGCGCATGTACTTCTACGCCGTCTTCGACCGCCCGGTCACCGGCGGCGGCAAGCTGACCGGCCAGGGCCGCGACGACGTGCTCGGCTACCTGTCCTTCGACGCGGGCTCCGCGCGCACGGTGAACATGCGCATCGCCTCCTCGCTGATCAGCGTGGAGCAGGCGAAGAAGAACCTGGAGCTGGAGGTCTCCGCCTCCGACACGGTGGAGACGGTCAGCGAGCGGGCGCGCCGAGCCTGGGACGCCAAGCTCGGCGTGATCGAGGTCGAGGGCGCGAGCCGCGACCAGCTCGTCACGCTCTACTCCAACCTCTACCGTCTGTTCCTGTATCCGAACTCCGCCTTCGAGAACACCGGCACCGCCGGCGCGCCGGTCTACCGGCACGCCGTGCAGTCGTCGACCGAGACGCCGCCGGTCACACGGGTGGCCGACGGGAAGGTGTACGTCAACAACGGCTTCTGGGACACCTATCGCACCACGTGGCCGGCGTACGCGCTGCTCACGCCGCGCGCGGCGGGCGAGATGGTGGACGGGTTCGTGCGCCAGTACGAGGACGGCGGCTGGATCGCCCGCTGGTCCTCGCCCGGCTACGCCGACCTGATGGTCGGGACGAGCTCCGACGTGGCCTTCGCCGACGCCTACCTCAAGGGGATCACCGGGTTCGACCCGGAGAAGGCGTACGAGGCGGCGCTGAAGAACGCCACCGTCGCCCCGCCCACCCGCCACGTGGGCCGCAAGGGCCTGTCGACCTCCCTCTTCCTCGGCTACACCAGCATCCAGTCCACGGGCGAGGCCATGTCGTGGGCCATGGACGGCTACATCAACGACTTCGGCCTGGCGAACATGGCCAAGGCGCTGGCCGGGCGCTCGACGGGCGCGAAGAAGGCCCGCTACCTGGAGGAGTACGAGTACTTCCGCGATCGGGCGCGCAACTACGTGCACATGTTCGACCCGGCGGTCCGCTTCTTCCAGGGCAGGAACGCCGACGGCTCCTTCCGCCGCAAGCCGGCCGCCTACGACCCGGGCCTGTGGGGTTACGACTACACCGAGACCAACGGCTGGAACATGGCCTTCCACGCCCCGCAGGACGGCCGCGGCCTGGCCAACCTGTACGGCGGCGCGGACGAGCTGGCGGCCAAGCTGGACGCCTTCTTCGCCACCCAGGAGCAGGCGCTGTCACCGGGCTCGTACAACGGGATCATCCACGAGATGACCGAGGCCAGGGACGTGCGCATGGGCCAGTACGGCCACAGCAACCAGCCCTCGCACCACATCGCCTACATGTACGACTACGCCGGTCAGCCGTGGAAGACCCAGGCCAAGGTGCGGGAGGCGCTGTCGCGGCTCTACCTGGGCAGCGAGATCGGCCAGGGTTATCCGGGCGACGAGGACAACGGGGAGATGTCGGCCTGGCAGGTCTTCAGCGCGCTCGGCTTCTATCCGCTGCAGATGGGCAGCCCGTACTACGCGATCGGCTCGCCGCTGTTCGAGAAGGCGACCGTGCGCCTGGAGAACGGCAGGACGCTGGTGATCAGGGCGAAGGGCAACAGCGCGCGCAACGTGTACGTGCAGGGGCTCAAGGTGAACGGCAGGCCGTACGGGAAGACGTACCTGCCGCACGATCTGATCGCCAAGGGCGGCGAGCTGGAGTTCGAGATGGGGCCGCGGCCGTCGCGCTGGGGCACCGGCCCGGACGCGGCGCCACCGTCGATCACCCGCGACGACCGGGTGCCCGCCCCGCTGCGTGACGCCACCGGGCCGGGGCGCGGCACCGCGTCGGCGGCCGGCGGCGCGGACGTGAGCGCGCTGTTCGACGACGACTCGGCGACCCGGGCGGCGCTGCCCGCGTGGGTCGGCTACCGCTTCGACGGCGACCGGCGGGTGAGCCACTACACGCTCACCTCGGGGTCCGGCGGGCCCGAGGAGGACCCGGCCGGCTGGGTGCTCGAAGGCTCCGCCGACGGCGAGAAGTGGAAGGTGCTGGACGAGCGGAGCGGCGAGAGCTTCGCGTGGCGGCGGCAGACCCGGCCGTTCAAGGTGGCCAGGCCGGGCGCGTACGCGCACTACCGGATCACGTTCACCGGCGGGACGTCGCTGTCGGAGATCGAGCTGCTCGCCGCGGCGGCGCCGTCCACCTCTCCGGTGGTCGTCGAGGCCGGCGGCGCCTTCGCCGCGCCCGGCGAGAGCGTCACGCTGACCGCGAGGGTGTCCAACCACGCCGACCGGCCCGTCACCGGCTCCCTGACCGCGACGGTGCCGCAGGGCTGGAGCGTCCAACCGGCGTCGGCGGACTTCGGCCGGCTCGCGCCGGGCGCGTCCAGGACGGTGGAGTTCCAGGTGGCGGTGCCGGCGGCGGCCGGTCCCGGATCCCATCCGGTGCTGCTGTCGGCGGTCTCCGCCCTGGGGACGACCGCGGAGCGGGTGACGGTCACCGTCGTCGGCGACACCGTGCAGTTCACGCCGGGCACCCCGGCGGAGGAGCCCTGGCTGCTGGACGAGGGCGGCTCCCAGCTCGACGGCGAGGTGCACGACGGGCGGGCCCGCTTCACCGACGGCAACGCGGCGGCCGTCTACCGGTTCGAGCTGCCGGCCCGGGTGACCGGGGGCACGCTGACGCTGGACATCGGCAACCAGTTCCTGGTCGAGGTCTCGGCCGACGGCCAGACCTGGCGGACGGTGCTGCGGGAGGAGGAGAACGTACGCGATCTGTCCAACCGCGAGGAGCGCGCGCTCGACCTGCGCGAGGTGCGGGGTGACAGCCGCGGCTTCTTCCTGCGCGTCCGCGACAGCCGGCCGCAGGACGGCTGGGGGTCGTGGCTGGCCAGGGTACGGCTCGACCTGACCAGCGGGTGAGACGACGGCCGTGCCCGGGGGATCCCTCCGGGCACGGCCGTCCGCTTCGGCGGGCTCACCGGCTGAGCCCGCTCGCCGTGGCTCTTACTGCACGCTGAAGCCCTGCTCCTGCCCGTACTTGACGGAGGCGTCCTGCCACGCCTTGAGCCCGTCGTCCAGCGTGGTCGAGGAGATGTAGGCCTTGCCGACGCTGTCGTTGAAGACGCTGTTGGCGTACACCTGGTACGGCAGGTACGACCAGCCGGGCACGACCTGGGCGGCGGCCTCGGCGAGCACCTGGTTGACCTGCTGGTCGCCGAAGTAGGGGAATTTCTTGTCCTTGAACTCCGCCGCGTTGAGGTGCGCGGTCGTGGCGGGGAACGCGCCCGCGTCCAGGCGGGTCTGGACGCCCTCGTCGACGCCAGCGTACTTCATGAACGCGTAGGCCAGGGCCTTGTTGGCGCTCGCCTCGGGGACGGCCAGCGAGCTGCCGCCGTTCTCGGAGGTGGCCTTGCCGCCGCTCTCCCACTGCGGCATCGGCGCGACGCGCCACTTGCCGGACGCCGCCTTGACGCCGCTCTCGAAGTTGGCCGGCATCCAGGCGCCGATCACGAGCGTGGCGATGGTGCCGTCACCCAGGCCCTTGTACCACTCGTCGCTCCACCCGTTGATCGGCGCGAGCAGCTTCTCCGAGATGAGCTGCTGCCAGGCGGCGGTGAACTTCCTGGTGCCCTCGTCGGCGAAGTCGATCGCGACCTTGGTCCCGTCGACCTGGTACGGCTTGCCGCCGGCCTGCCAGATCATGCTGGTGGTGAAGCCGGCGTCGCCGGTGTCGCTGGTGATGTACGCCTTCGGGTCGGCCTTGTGCAGCTTCCTGGCCGCCTCGATGTACTCCTCCCAGGTCTCCGGCACCTTGATGTCGTGCTTGTCGAAGACGTCCTTGTTGTAGAACAGGGCCATCGGGCCGGAGTCCATGGGCAGGCCGTAGATGCCGGTGCCGGAGCGGACCGAGTTCCACGGGCCGGGGGTGAAGGTGCCTTCGAGCTTGTCCGCCCCGAAGGGCGTCAGGTCGGTGACCGACTTCGACAGCGCGAACTGCGGCAGGGCGTAGTACTCGATCTGCGCGACGTCGGGGACGCCGGAGCCGGCCTTGATCGCGTTCTGCAGCGCGGTGTACTGGTCGTCGCCGGTGCCGGCGTTGACCAGGTTGACCTTGACCTTCGGGTACTTGGCCTGGAAGCCGGTGACGACCTGCTTGAGCGTCGGCTCCCAGGCCCAGACCGTGATCGTGCCGCCGGCGTTCAGCGCGGCCTCCTGGTCGGTGGCCGACGTGCTCTGGGCCGGGGCCGCGCCCTGCCCGCCGTCTCCCGGCGAGCCGCAGGCGGTGGCGATCAGCGATACCGACAGGGCCGCGCCCGCTAGGAGAGCGCGGCGGCGGGTTATCGTCATGGTTGTCCCTTTCGTGGAGATGCGGCGCCGGTCACTCCTTGACGCTCCCGGCGGCCAGGCCCGACTGCCAGTACCGCTGGAGCAGCAGGAACGCCACGATCAGCGGGACGATGGTGAGCAGGGAACCGGTGATCACGAGGTTGAAGATGGCTTCGCCGCCCGCGGTGGTCGCCTGGGCGTTCCAGGCGCTGAGGCCGAGGGTCAGCGGATACCAGCCGGGGTCCTTCAGCATGATCAGCGGCAGGAAGTAGTTGTTCCACGTCGCGACCACGGTGAACAGCAGCACGGTGACGATCCCGGGGGCCAGCAGCGGCAGGCTGATCCGGAAGAAGATCTGGAACTCCCGCGCGCCGTCCATCCGGGCCGACTCGAGGATCTCCCTCGGCACGGCGTCGACGGCGAAGGTCCACATGAGGTAGAGGCCGAACGGCGACACCAGCGACGGGATGATGACCGCCCACGGCGTGTTGGTCAGGCCGAGGCTGGAGAACATCAGGAACGTCGGCACGGCCAGCGCCGTCCCGGGCACCGCGACCGCGCCGATCACGACGGCGAAGACGGCGGTCTTGCCGGGGAAGTCGAACTTCGCCAGGCCGTACCCGCCGATGGTGGCCAGCAGTGTCGCGCCGCCCGCGCCGGCGACCACGTAGAGCAGGGTGTTGAGCAGCCAGCGGGTGAAGATGCCGCCGTCGTAGCTGAAGGCGGTGGCGATGTTGGAGAACAGCGCGAAGTCGTCGTCGAACCACAGCCCGAAGGAGTTGAGCAGCCCCTCCTGCGTCTTGGAGGCGTTGATCGCCAGCCACGCCAGCGGGAGCAGCGTGTAGATCAGCATGATCGAGGTCAGCACCGTCAGCGTGACGCTGCGCCGGCGGCGCGGCGAGGGGCGGCGGTGGCGGATCACCAGGGGGCCGCGGGTGGTGGCGGTCACGGTCAGACCTCCTTGCGCATGCCGCGCAGCTGGACGGCGTAGGCGATGATCATCGTGATCACGCCCATGACGATCGCGACGGTGGCCGAGTAGTTGTACTGCTGGCCGGCGAAGGACAGCGTGTAGGCGTAGTAGTTGGGCGTGAAGGAGGACGTGATCGCGTTCGGCGCCAGGTTCTTCAGGATCGCGGGCTCGTTGAAGAGCTGGAAGCTGCCGATGATGGAGAAGATCGTGGCGATCAGCAGGGCGCCGCGCAGGGCGGGCAGCTTGATCGCGACGATGATCCGGAACTGGCTGGCGCCGTCGATCTCCGCGGCCTCGTACAGCGACGGGTTGACCACGCGCAGGGCCGAATACAGGATCAGCATGTTGTAGCCGACGAACTCCCAGGTCACGACGTTGCCGAGCGAGGCCAGGATCAGATCGGCCGACAGCGGGTCGGGCAGCCGCACGCCGAGGAGGTCGCTGAGATTGGCGACGAGGCCGAAGCGGGTGCCGTACATGAAGGCCCACATCAGCGTGGCCACGACGGCGGGGACGGCGTAGGGCAGGAACACCGCGATGCGGAAGAAGCTCGCCCCGTACAGCCGGCCGCTGTCGATGGCCAGCGCCACCAGCAGCGCCAGGAACAGCATGATCGGGACCTGCACCACCAGGAAGACCGCCACGTTGCCGAAGGCCGACCAGAACAGCGGGTCGGCCAGCGCCTTGAGGTAGTTGTCCGCGCCGACGAAGGCGGTGCCGCCGATCAGCTGGGTCCTGAACAGGCTCAGATAGATCGAGTACGCGATCGGCGCCAGGAAGACGAGCGCGAACACCGCCATGAAGGGTCCGACGAACCGCCAGCCCGCCCAGGACCGACGCGCCCTGGGCACTGTTGCGACCACCCGTGCACTCCTCACTCGCCGCTTTTCGTCAACGCAAACACCTACTGCGGGGGGAGGCGTGGGATGGCCGCTGACCGAGGGTCGCCGTGGGGTGTCCCACAGTTATGTTTACGTAAACTTCCGTTGCGGTATCGTGGCACCGGCCGTACGGGCCGGTCAAGGCACCCCCCGGGATGCTCGTTGCGGAGGCAGGCGGACGATGGCAGTGACGACCGGGCAGGACCAGGATCCCGGCCCCGAACCGGGAACCGGCAGCGCGCAGCGCGGCGGCTCCGGTGTGCCCGGCGGGCGGCGCAAGCAGCGGGTCTCCATGGCCGACGTCGCCCTGCGGGCGGGGGTCTCCTCGCAGACGGTCTCCCGCGTCTCGAACGGTCATCCCGGCGTGATCGACTCCACCCGCGAGCAGGTGCTCAAGGCGATGCGTGAGCTGGGCTACCGGCCCAACAGCGCTGCCCGCGCGTTGCGTTACGGCCAGTTCAACACCATCGGCGTCATCCTCTTCGGGCTGTCCTCGACCGGCAACAGCCGCACCGTCGAGGCCATCGCCACCCACGCCGCCGCCGAGGGCTACGCGATCACGCTGACGCCCATCGACGTGCCGACCCAGGACAACGTGCTGGGCGCGTTCACCCGGATGGGCGAGCTGGCCGTGGACGCGGTCATCGTCATCATCGAGGTCCACCTGCTCGACGCCGGCACCGTCACGCTGCCGCCAGGTGTGCACGCCGTGGTCGTCGACTCCGACGCCGGCGACCGCTACAGCGTGGTCGACACCGACCAGGCCGACGGGGCGCGGCGGGCCGTGCACCACCTGCTCGGCCTGGGGCACCGGACCGTCTGGCACGTGACGGGGCCGCGGACGTCGTACGCGAGCCAGCGCCGGGCCCAGGCCTGGCGCGACACCCTCCGGGAGGCCGGGCGGCCGGTGCCCGAGCCGCTGCACGGCGACTGGTCGGCCGGGTCCGGCTACGCCGCCGGGCTCACCCTGGCCGACGAGCCCTCCTGCACGGCGGTCTTCGCCGCCAACGACCAGATGGCCCTGGGACTGCTGCGCGCCTTCCACGAACGCGGACGGGCCGTGCCCGGCGACATCAGCGTGGTGGGTTTCGACGACATTCCCGACTCCGCCTTCTTCGTCCCGCCGCTGACCACCGTGCACCAGGACTTCGCCGAGGTCGGGCGGCGGTGCGTGCAGCAGGCGTTGGCGCAGATCCGCGAGAACGAGGCGTCCCGCCCCGGCACCGACCTCGTCCCGACCCGCCTGGTGATCCGCGCCAGCACGGCCCCGCCCCGGCAGCCCTGACACCGGCAGCCCTGACGCCCCGCTCCGGCAGTCCTGACACCGGCAGCCCTGCCCCGGCCGGCCCTGCCGTGAGGTGAAGGGCGTCCGGCCCTGATGCGGGTCGCCCGGGCGTCCGGCGCGCCATTTGCCCTAGAGCCGACTCAAGGTCATAGCGTCGCCGACATGAGCACTGAACAGCACGAACTCGGTTCCGGCTTCGGAATCCGCAGCACCACCGCAGACGTCCTGCGGGGCATCGACCTGTCCGGGCGGCTGGCCCTCGTCACCGGCGGCTACTCGGGCATCGGGCTGGAGACCACCCGGGCGCTGGTGGGGGCGGGCGCGCGCGTGATCGTCCCGGCACGGCGTCCGGAGGCGGCGAAGCAGGCCCTCGCCGGCATCTCCGGCGTGGAGGCCGAGGAGCTTCGCGAGGCCGCCGGCGCGGACGCCGGTGGCGCCGGCGTCGAGGTCGCCGAGCTGGACCTGGCCGATCTCGGCAGCGTACGGCGCTTCGCGGAGCGCTTCCTCGCCTCCGGGCGCGACCTCCACCTGCTGATCGCCAACGCCGGCATCATGGCCGGCCCTGAGCGGCGGGTCGGCCCCGGCTGGGAGTCCCAGTTCGCCGTCAACCACCTCGGCCACTTCGCCCTGGTCAACCGGCTCTGGCCGGCGCTGGCGCGGGGCCGGGCGCGGGTGGTGTCGGTCTCCTCCAACGGCCACCAGCTCTCCGGGATCCGCTGGGACGACGTGCAGTTCGAGCGCGGGTACGACAAGTGGCTGGCCTACGGGCAGGCCAAGACCGCCAACGTGCTGTTCGCCGTGCACCTGGACGCGCTGGGGAAAGAATCGGGCGTGCGCGCGTTCGCGGTGCATCCCGGCGCCATCGCCGGCACGTCCCTGGCCCGTGACATCCCGCCGGAGGAGTTCGCGGAGCTGAAGAAGGCCATCGAGTCCACGCCAGGCAACCCCGGCTGGAAGAGCGTGCAGGAGGGCGCCGCCACCCAGGTGTGGGCGGCCACCTCGCCACAGTTGGAGGGGCTCGGCGGGCTCTACTGCGAGGACGGCGACGTGGCCGACCCCCTCCCGCCCGGCGCGTCGCTGGTCGCCGGGGTGGCCGAGTGGGCGGTGGACCCGCGGGAGGCGGCCCGCCTGTGGCGACTTTCGGCCGACCTGACCGGCGTGAACGCCTTCGGACCGGCCGGAACCGGCTGAACGCCTTCGCGCCCCGCTCGCACCCAGCCGTCCGGCGCGAACGGCTCCGCACCGCCGCCCGCCCGGCTGACCTCCCGCGACACGGCTTCTGTGACGGCTGTCTGACTTCACCGACTGCTACTCTCTGTTACATATTGATGACGTTTCGTGTAGTAGGGGGAGCTCTCGTGAAGGTCGTCTGTGTCGGCGGCGGACCCGCCAGCCTGTACTTCTCGATCCTGATGAAGCGGGTGGATCCGTCCCACGACATCACCGTCTACGAGCGGAACCCGGCCGGATCGTCGTACGGCTGGGGCGTGACGTACTGGGACGAGCTGTTCCACTTCCTGCACGGCGTCGACCCCGAGTCCGCCCGCGCCATCAGCGAGTGCTCCGTCCGCTGGGACAGCTGGATCGTGCACCTGCACGACCGGGCCACGATCACGGTGGAGCACGGTGACGAGGGCTCCGGCGTCAGCCGGCGGCGGCTGCTCGACATCTTCACCGAGCGGGCGCGGGCGCTCGGGGTGCGGATCGAGTTCGAGCGGGAGGTCACCGACGAGCGCGAGTTCCCCGACGCCGACCTGATCGTGGCCGGCGACGGCGTCAACAGCGTGCTGCGCGAACGCCACGCCGCCCACTTCGGCACCGAGATCGCCGTCGGGCGCAACAAGTACGTCTGGCTGGGCACCACGAAGGTCTTCGACTCCTTCACCTTCGCCTTCACCGAGACCCCGCACGGCTGGATCTGGTGCTACGGCTACCGCTACGACCAGGACCGCAGCACGGTCGTGGTCGAATGCTCGCCGGACACGTGGCGGGGGCTCGGCTTCCACGAGGCGAACGAGGCCGACAGCCTGGCCCTGATGGAGAAGCTGTTCGCCGACATCCTCGACGGCCACTCCCTCATGGGCCGCACCCAGATCGACGGCAGCGCCCACTGGCTGAACTTCCGCACCGTGACCAACCGCAGGTGGTACCGCGACAACGTGGTGCTGCTCGGAGACGCCGCGCACACCACCCACTACTCCGTCGGCGCGGGCACTACGCTCGCGCTGGGCGACGTCGCCTTCCTGGTGGACGCCCTGCACGGGGACCCGCGGCTGGCCGGCGCCCTCGCCCGTTACGAACGCGAACGCCGCTCCGTGATCCGGGCCCCGCAGCGGGCGGCGCGCTACAGCGCCCGGTGGTACGAGAACCTGCCACGCTACATCGACCTCCCGCCGCACCAGATGATCACCCTGCTGGACCAGCGGAACTCACGGGTGCTCGCCTACACCCCGCCGTGGCTCTACTACCGGATCGGCCAGATCACCGGCCGCCTGTCGGCCCTGAGGTCGGGCGGCGGCCCCACCTGGCAGTCGCGCTCGTCGGAATAGAGCAGTTCACCAGGTCAGGGCCCGCTCACCGGAGCAGAGCGGCGCACCGGATCAGCGCACGTTCGTCAGAGCAGGGCGGCTCACCAGGGCAGGGCTCGCTCGCGGACCAAGGTGGCGAGTTCCTGTGCGGCGCGGCCGTCGGTCTCGAGGCGCAGGTCGCCAGAGCCCGCGCGTTCCAGCGCCTCCGCCTCGGCCGCGGCCCGTTCGGCGACGCGGTCCAGGGCCCGCGGGCCGAGCCCTTTCAGCTCGTCGCCCGGCAACTGCGGCGCCTGCCCGCCCGCACGCAGGCGGATGCGCTCGGCGAGGGTGGCCGGGGCGGCGTGCACGCGGCACACGGTCAGGTCGACCTTGGGCAGCCGGGCGGCGCAGGCTCGGATGACGTCGTCGGTGTCGGGTCCGCCGGAGACGATCAGGCATCGGGCTCCGGCCGCGCGGTGCCCGGCCCAGACGGCGGCGAGGTTGCCCGCCACGAGCCGGCGCAGGTCAGGGTCGTCGTGCGGGGCCGGTCGCAGCGCGCCGATCTGCTTCACGTCGACGTACGCGGCGCGCACGCCGGTGCGGACGACCTGGCTGAACACCTCGTACCCGACCGTGGACTTGCCCGTCCCCGTGGCGCCGGAGAACCACAGCACGGGCACGGGCTCCCCTTCGACCGCCGGCCCCTCGAAGCCGCCCGCAGGAGTCGGCCCGCCCATCGTGGACGCCTCGTTCCGCCCGTTCGTCGTGGAAGGGCCGAACGTCGTGGACGCGCCGGACGTCGTGTGCGGCCGGTCGCCGGTGCGGGACAGGATCAGCCGGGCGGTCTCGCCGACGGTCAGGCCGGTGGAGTCCACGCACAGGTCGGCGTAGTCGGTACGGTCCTGCGCCAGCGCCTCGGCGACGGTCTGCGCGACCAGGTCGGGCCGCCATCCCCGCCCGAGGAAGCGCCGTTCGAGCTCGCCGGCGTCCACCCGCAACCGGCACACCGTGAACGCCGCGTCCGGCATCAGGCTCGTGTACGCGCCGATCTCGTCCCGCGTGTCCACGAAGCCCGCCAGCACGACGCGGCGCACACCCTCACGCCGGAAGTTGGGCAGCATCGCGGCGAGGTTGCGCGCCCTGATCGCGTGCGGGCCGCCGTCGGGGTCGGGGTAGCACAGCCCGATCTGGTCGCCGTCGACGAACGCGGCCGTGACGCCCGCCCGGCCGAGCTGGGCGAACACCTCCCAGCCCGCCGAGGACTTCCCGGCGCCCGACGGCCCGGACAGCCACAGCACGGACAGGGGTACGTCGCTCATCCGCCCGAAGGTAGCCGCCGCCATGAAAGGATCGCGAACGGTTTTCGCCCGACAGTAGTAGAACGGAACCCTACGTTCCCGTACACTGGATCAATGAGCAGCCCACCCATGAGCGGCCGCAAGGCGCAGGCCGCGCGTAACGACGAGTTGATCCTCCAGGCCGCGCGAGCCGTCTTCACCGCCGACCCCGGCGCCCCCATCGCGGCCGTGGCCGAGAAGGCGGGCGTCGGGATCAGCGCGCTGTATCGCCGCTATCCGAGCAAGGAGGCCCTGCTGCAGAAGTTGTGCGGCGACGGGCTGAAGCTCTACATCGAGGTCGCCGAGCGGGCGCTGGCCGACGAGAGCGACCCGTGGGAGTCGTTCGCCGCCTATCTGCGCGGCATCGTCGAGGCCGACAGCAGCTCGCTGACCATCAAGCTGGCCGGCACGTTCACCCCCACGGAGGAGCTGGGCCGCGACGCCGCCAGGACCTCGGCGCTGGCCGTCGAGGCGCACGGCCGGGCGGTGGCGGCGGGCGTGCTGCGGCCGGACGTGACGCCGGCCGACGTCGCGCTGCTGTTCGAGCAGCTCGCCTCGATCAAGCTGGGCGGCGACGAGCGCGCGGCGCAGCTGCGGCAGCGCTATCTCACGCTGGCGATGGACGCGCTGCGGGTGCCGCCCGCCCACCGCGACCTGCCCGGCCCGCCGCCGGCGGACGCGGAGCTCGCGACCCGCTGGCGCCCGCAGGCTTAGTCCTCGCCGGCCTTCCAGTGATACAGGTACGACATCAGGAAACCGAGCAGCCCGGTCACCCCGGCCGACACGGTCATCGCCATGCCGAGCGCGGACACGGCGCCGGAGACCAGCGCGGAGCTGCCCGCGATCAGCCCGGCCGCCTGGATCAGCACGACGGCGACGCCGAGCACGAGGAACAGCACGAGGCCGATCTTGAACAGGACCATGGTGAGACTCTTCATGACGGGCTCTCCTCTCAGATCGGCAGCGCGCCGACGGCGATCAGCACGCCCATGACCAGGGTCGGGACGACGAACCAGACGATCAGCCGGCCGAACGTCCTGGCCGGGTCCACCTGGGCGATGCCGCTGGCGATGTAGATGGGGGCCGCTCCCGGCGGCGACGCGCCCTCGGTCGAGGCGAAGACCAGAATCGCGGTGGCCGCGGCGGCCGGGGCGATCCCGGCCGCGGTCAGCGCGCTGAAGGCCACCCCGCCGACGGCGGCGATCGTCGCGGTGCCGGTCAGCGGCGCGGCGATGACGACGAGCAGCAGCCCGACGAGCGTGGCGATGACGACGGCGGGCGCGTCCAGAGCCTGCATGATCGCGGTCAGCTGGTCGACCAGGCCCAGCTCGCCCAGGCTGGCGGCGGCAGCGAAGGCGAAGAACAGGGTCGCGCCGATGACGGCGTAGCGGGGGGCCATGTCGCCGAGCAGCTCGCTCCACGCGCGGCCGGTGCGCGGCAGCCGACGCCAGGCCACCGCGAACGTGGCCAGCACGGTCAGCACCGGGATCCACACGACGATGCTGATGTCGTCGGCCGCCTCGCCGACCCGCGACTCCATCAGCGCCACGCCGAAGTCGAGGGTCATCAGCACCGGGATGAGGATGCCCGCGTACACCAGCAGCGACGTCCATCCGGCGCGCAGGGCCGCGCGCAGGGGCAGCAGGTCGGAGGCGTCGGTGGCGGCGATGCGGTGCCTGCGCACCCACAGGAACACCACGACGAACCGGTAGGCCACCGTCCACAACCCGCCCACGAGGGCGGGCACGAAGAGCTGGTCGGCGGTCAGCACGGGCGCCACCGCGGCCGAGCCGAGCAGCAGGAACATCGACGAGCTCGGCGGGATCGAGATGCCCAGCCCGGCGTTGCCCGCCACCAGCGAGGCGGCCAGGTCGGGGCGCCAGTTAGAGCGGATCATCCACGGGATGGTCACCGAGCCCACGGACGCCGAGATGCCCGACCCCGAGCCTGAGGGGCCGCCGAGGAGGGCGGCGGCGGAGGTGGAGACGTAGCCGGCGCCGCCGCGCAGACGGCCGAACACCGAGTTCAGCACGGTGACCTGCTCCTGGATGAGGCCCAGCTTGGTGAGCAGGTAACCCATGAAGACGAAGGCCAGGGCGGCGAAGACGACCTCCTCGGCGAACGCCTCCGCCAGGCCCGCCCAGGCCAGCTCGAAGAACCTGGTGCCGCGAAAGAGGCACACGCCGGCGAAACCGATGAGCATCGCCTCACCGATGTTGCGTTTCAGCACGCCGTTCCAGACGACGATGATGGCGATGTAGGCGATGAGCGCCCATACGGCTATTCCCATGGCGAAGGACCTCCAATGGGGGTGGTGCGGGGGTGGTCGGCACGCGCCGGCGGCGGCCTGCTGTCAGGTGATGGCGTCCGGCGACGGGTTTGAGTGGTGCTGGGCGAGGTCGGGTGGGCCTGCCGGACGTTCCGCGCGGCCGGACGAGGCGGCGGGACGTTCCGTGCGGCCGGACGGGCCTTCTGGACGTTGCGCGGGGTCGGGTGGGTCGGTGAGGCGGGCGGCCAGGGCGACGGTGCGGCGGGCTCTGGCGACGATGGGGACGTCCAGGAACCGGCCGTCGGGCAGCGCCACCGCCCCGACGCCGGCCCGTTCTGCCTGCTCCGCCGCGGCCACGATCTCGGCGGCCCTGGCCACCTCCTCCTCCGCCGGGCGGAACGCCCGCCTGATGACGGGGATCTGGCGCGGGTGGATCGCGGTCCGGCCGAACAGGCCGATGGCGCGGCCCGCCCGGCAGGAGTCCGCCAGGCCCGCCTCGTCCTTGACGTCCGGATAGACGGACATGGGCACCGGCGGCAGCCCGGCCGCGGCGGCGGCGAGGACGACCTGGAGCCTGAGCTGGTTCATCGCCTGCTCGTCGGTGACGGCCAGCTCGGCGGCCAGGTCCTGCTCGCCCAGCGCCACGCCGGCCACGCTGGGGTGCGCGGCGATCTCGCGGGCGGCGAGGATCCCGGCCGCCGACTCCAGCAGCGCGTACGCGGGCGCGCCCGTCACGGCGTCGAGCGCGGCCGTGGACTCGACCTTGGGCAGCCGTACCCCGTCGGCGAACGGCCCGACGGCGGCCAGGTCGTCGCGCCCGCGGGCGGTGGCCGGGTCGTTGACCCGCACGTGCAGCCGCGGCCACCGGGCCGGCCGCCCGTGCTGGGCGCGGAGGTAGGCGACGGCGTTCCGCCGGGCCTCGTCCTTCTTGGCCGGCGCGACCGCGTCCTCCAGGTCGATGATGACGACGTCGGCGCCGGAGGCCACCGCCTTGTCGAACCGCTCGGGCCGATCGCCGGGAACGTACAACCAGGTCACGGGCGGCGCCTGCACGACCTCGGAGGCGGCGGGCCCGGAGGCGGCGGGCCGGTCGGGGGCGGTCATGCGATCACCCCGTCCGCGCGCAGCGCGGCGATGCGGTCGCCGGGGTAGTCGAGCTCGGCCAGCACCTCGTCGGTGTCGCGGCCCAGCCGCCGCCCGGCCCAGCGGATCTCGCCGGGCGTGTCCGAGAGCCGGAACAGCACGTTCTGCATGGTGAGCGAGCCCAGCTCCTCGTCCGGCACCTCGACGAAGGTGTCCAGGGCCGCGTACTGCGGGTCCTCGGCCAGGTCGGAGACGTCGTAGATGGGCGCGACCGCGGCCTGCACCTCCTCGAACCTGGCGATGACCTCGTCGGCGTCGCGCTCGGCGATCCAGGAGGCGACCGCGGCGTCGAGTTCGTCCACGTGCTGCACGCGGCCGTGCCCGCTGGCGAACCACGGCTGCTCGACCAGGTCGGGCCGCCCCACCAGGGTGACCACGCGCTCGGCGATGGGCTGGGCGCTGGTGGAGATCGCCAGCCAGCGCCCGTCGCGGGTGCGGTAGGTGTTGCGCGGCGCGTTGCTGCTGGAGCGGTTGCCGGTCCGCTGGGGCACGACGCCGAGCGCCTTGTACGCGGTCATCTGCGGCCCGAGCAGCCCCAGGATCGGCTCGATGATGGCCAGGTCGATGACCTGCCCGCGGCCGGTGCGCTCGCGGGCGCGCAGGGCGACCATGATGGCGTACGACATGGCCAGGCCCGCGATGCCGTCGGCCAGGGCCAGCGGCGGCAGGGTGGGCGGCCCGTCGGGCTCGCCGGTCATGGCCGCGAAGCCGCTCATGGCCTCGGCCAGGGTGCCGAAGCCCGGCCGCTTGGCCATGGGCCCGAACTGCCCGAAACCGGTCATCCGCGCCACGATCAGCCGCGGGTTGAGCTCCAGGAGGTCTTCGGGCGCCAGGTTCCAGCGTTCGAGGGTGCCGGGGCGGAAGTTCTCGATCAGCACATCGGACCGTTCGGCCAGGCGGCGCAGGATCTCCTGGCCCTCGGCCCGCGACAGGTCCACGGCCGCGCTGCGCTTGTTGCGCGACAGCGTCTTCCACCACAGGCCCACTCCGTCCACGGAGGCGCCGTGCCCGCGCGAGGGGTCGCCCCGGCGGGGATGCTCGATCTTGATCACGTCCGCGCCGAAGTCGCCCAGCATCATGGCCGCGGAGGGACCGGCGAACAGCGTCGCCGCGTCGATGACCCGCAGGTCGTCGAGGCTTGTCATGGGTATGTAACTTATAAGAAATATGTCATAGGTCAACTATGTGACCATTTTGCGAGACACTTGGCGACATGTCACCCAGCGAGCCGCGGCCGCCGATGAGCAAGGCCGACTACGTCTACAGCGTGCTGCTCGACGAGATCCGTACGGGGCGGATCCCGGGCGGGACGGCGCTGCGGGCCGGGGAGGTGGCCAAGCGCCTGGGCGTCTCCGTCACGCCGGTGCGCGAGGCGCTGCGCAGGCTGGAGAAGGACCGGCTGATCAGCTACGAGGCGCACCACGGCGCGACCGTGGTGGACCTGGGGGACGAGGCGCTGGCCGAGTACTACGGGCTGCGCGCCGTGGTCGAGGGCCTGGGCGCGCGGCTGGCGGCGGCCAGGATCACCCCAGGGGAGCTGGACGGGCTGCGCGCGCTGCACGCCTCGATGACCGAGGACGCCGCCCAGGGCAGGAACGACCGCCTCGGCGAGCAGAGCAGGCGCTTCCACCTGACCATCGTCGACATCGGCGGCCCCGCCTTCCTGGGCGAGCACGCCAGGTCGGTGCGCAACAGCTTTCCGGTGCCCGCCGAGGCGTCGCTGTGGCTGGACGAGACGCAGGTCAAGGCGCAGCTGGAGGCGCACGAGGGCATCCTGGCCGCGCTGGAGGCGGCCGACGGCGACAGCGCGGAACGCATCATGATCGACCACGTCCGGCGCGCCGGCGAGTTCCGCCAGCAGCAGTGAGCCACCCGGCCGCCCGGCCACCCGCCGCGCCCGACCATCCACTGCGCCCGCCTGCCCGGCCGCGTCCGCCTGCCCGCGTCCAGCCACCCAGCCACCCAGCCGCCGCGCCGTCAGCCCCAGCCCCAGCCCCAGCCCCAGCCCCAGCCCCAGCCTCAGCCTCAGCCGAGGAGTCTGGCGTGTAGCTCGTCCAGGATGCCGGGGGTGGCGTCCACGGCGTGCGCCGACAGCGACAGCCGGGCGAACGCCTGCTGGTGCTCCTCCACCCGCCGCCGGTCCTCGACCACGATCGGCGCGTGCAGCAGGTGCAGCACCAGCACGTCGGGGCGGGATCGTTCGGGGAAGCGCAGCAGCGTGAACGGCGGCCCCTGGTAGAGGAAGCCGGTCTCGGCGCTGGGCCGGGCGACCTGCACGGCGATGTGCGGCTGCTTGGCGGCCATGGCGACCGCGTCGAGCTGGGCGATCCGCTCCTCCGGCCGGTGCAGCGGCGGGTCGAGCAGCGCGGGCCGGTCGAGCACGGCCCACAGGTGCGGCCCCCGCGGCCGGTCGAGCACCTCCTGCCGGACGGCGACGACCCGCGCCGCCTCGGCGGCCCGCTCGTACGCGCCCCCGCCGGGCTCTCCCGACGACCAGCACGGCGATCCGGCCGGCGCGACCGGCGGCACCGCCGACAGGGCGGCGGCCAGCGCGTACGCCGGGATCTGCAGCAGCGGCGGCACCAGGCGCGGCCCGTAGGTGTAGATCACCTGCGCCCCGTCCTCCAGCTCCAGGTACGCCGACAACCCCAGCGGCACCCCCGGCGCGTCGTACCAGCCGGGCACCCGCTCCTCGCGCAGCAGCGACAGCAGCCGGGGCGCGTGCTCGCCCTGGCCGTACAGCTCCAGCAGGGTGCGCACGGTCGCCTCGCGCGGCGCGACGAGGCCGTGCTCGATGCGGAAGATCGTGGAGGTGTTGAGCCCGGCGGCCTGCGCGGCCGAGGCCATGGACAGCCCGCTCCAGGCCCGCAGGGAGGAGAGCCGGGCCGCGACAACGCTCAACTGCATACGTCTGTCACGACCGTCTGTGACAAAAATCAGCGTTTGCACCTGGTCTGTTGCAAGGGAGTGACGGCTGATGCACGATGGCCACTCTAATGGTCTGACACGTCATGCATACGCCGATCCGAAAGGCCCGACACTGTGGCGGACGCGTGGATCCTCCATCCCGACTACCGGACTCCTCCGGCCCCCACAGACGCGGACTTCCCACCGGGTCCCTGGCGCCATCCCGACGGCGGCCAGATCATGAACGGCACCTACGAGCGGCCCCTGCCCAAGCTGCGGACGGAGGTCGTGACCGTCTGGTACGGCTACGCCCTGAGCCGCTGGCGCGGCCCGCGCATGCCGAGGTTCAGCAGCCCGATGGTGTCGGCCTGGAATCCGGTGCTGGCCCAGGGCCTGGCCGCCGCGCCCGGCACGCCGACGCCGTACCGCGACGAGCTGTGGTGCGACCGGTGGATCGCCGAGGCGCTGCTGTACGGGCGCAAACCGTACGGGGCGTTCACCCTGCCGGCGGACGAGGCGCTGCGCTGGTGCGGCAAGAGCGGCGGGACGAGCCTGATCTACCACGCGCGGACGGAGGACGACGAGCTGGTGCGGGTGGTGGCGGGCACGTCGGAGCGTTACGCGCAGCTCTTCGACCTCGACGCGCTGATCGCCGACTACCGGGAGGCGCTGCCGGAGGAGCTGGCCGAGCCGGAGGTGCGGGCGCTGGAGGAGCACCGCTCCTGTTCCCCCGCGCTGCGTTACGTGCTGTGCGAGGACGCCGAGGCGCTCTTCGCCCGGGCCCCGCTTTCGGTCCGCGGCCTGACGCTCGGCTATCCGCCGCGCGAGACGGCCACCCGCATCGCCGCCCACGTCACCTCGGGAGCGGCGACGTGAGCCTGTCCGGCGTCAAGGGGATCCTGTTCGACCTGGACGGCACCCTGCTCGACCACCGCGGCGCGGCCGACGCCGCGATCACCGCCTGGCTGGAGGATCACTCCCCCGGCCATCCGCGGCTGGGCGAGGCGGCCGCGTTGTGGGCCGGCTTCGAGGTGCCGTACCTGGCGATGTGGCAGGCGGGCCGCTGCTCGGCGCAGGAGCAGCGGCGGCTGCGGCTGTCCGCCCTGTGCGCGGAGCTGGCCGTTCCCGTCCCGGCCGACCTGGACGCCGCCTACGCCGGCTTCGCCGCCCGTTATCGCCGCGGCTGGGCCGCGTTCCCCGACGTCGCGCAGGCGCTGGCCGGGCTCGGCGGGTTCACGCTGGGGGTGCTGACGAACGGCACGCAGCGCATGCAGGAGGAGAAGGTCCGCGTGATCGGGCTGGACGGCCTGGTCGGTCCGGTGCTGACCGGGGAGGTGCTGGACGGCCGGTTCAAGCCCGCGCCCGGCTGCTACGAGGGGGCCGCGGCGGCGCTCGGGCTGAGTCCGCGGGAGGTGCTGCTGGTGGGCGACGACGTACGCAACGACGTGACCGGGCCGGCGGCGGCCGGGATGCGCTCGGTCTGGCTCGACCGGCTCGGCGCCGAGCCCCCGCCCGCCGGTTTCCCGCGCATCACCTCGCTGACCGAGCTGCCCGGCCTGCTCCCCTGATCACCGGGGTACGAACTCCGCCAGCGCCGACGCCTCCAGGTCGAACCCGCCCACGTGCGCCAGGTAGTCCCCCTTGACCAGCGGATCCCCCAGGTAGACCCCGCCCGCGCTGCGCACCAGCAGGGCTCCCGCCGCCACGTCCCACGGGTTGGACCCGGTGCCGTACGCGGCGTCCGACCAGCCGGCCGCGACGTGGGCGAGCTTGAGCGCGGCGCTGCCGACCTTGCGTACGGCGGAGAAGGAGCGCAGCAGCCGGCCGTAGCGCTCCAGCGCGAGCTCGCCGCCGGCGCCGAGGTCGAGCGGGGTCGGGTAGCTGGACAGCAGCATGGCCTCCCGGTCGCCGGTCGCCCCCGCGCTGCGCAGGGGTTTGCCGTTGCACCAGGCGCCGTCGGGGGTGGCGGTGAACTCGTCGTCGCGCACCGGGTCGTACACGACGCCGGCCACCAGCTCCCCGCGTACGGCGGCGGCGATGGACACGCAGAAGAACGGCAGGCCGGCGGCGAAGTTGGCGGTGCCGTCGATGGGGTCGACGTACCAGACGAGGTCGCCGGAGCCGGTGGTGCCGCCCTCCTCGCCCACGATCGCGCTGTGCGGCGCCCGCGCGTCGATGACGGCGCGGATGCTCACCTCGGCCGCGCGGTCGTGCTCGGTGACGGGGTCGTGGAAGTCGCGCTTGGTGCTCACGTCGGGCCGGGACCTGAAGGCCGCGCGCAACTGGGGGCCGACGGCACGGGCCGCCGCGGAGGCGGTGTCGAGCAGGTGGGTCACATCCATGCCCTCTCCCCTACCGCTCGCGCGCCCGTGGCACACGCTTGAACGCTACCTGACTCGTTTGTCAGGACATTCTGACCTGCGTTAAGCTGATCAGCATGACCGCGAACCTGGCCATCGACCTGGATCGATCCAGCCCCGTGCCGCTCTATTTCCAGGTGGCCGAGCAGATCGCCGAGGCGATCCGGCGGGGCGACCTGGCCCCCGGCTCGCGGCTGGACAACGAGATCCTGCTGGCCGACAAGCTCGGCCTGTCCAGGCCCACGATCCGCCAGGCGATCCAATACCTCGTGGACAAGGGCCTGCTGGTGCGCAAGCGCGGCGTCGGCACGCAGGTGGTGCACGGGCAGGTCAAGCGCTCGGTCGAGCTGACGAGTCTCTACGACGACCTGCGCCGGGCCGGCCAGGAGCCGGCCACGCAGGTGCTGGTCCTGGAGCCGCGGCCGGTGCTGGAGGAGATCGCCGCCATCCTGGGCGTGCCGGCCGGCTCCGAGATCCTCTATCTGGAGCGGCTGCGCTTCGCGGCGGGCGAGCCGCTGGCGGTGCTGCACAACTGGCTGCCGATCGGCCTGGCCAAGCTCACCGCCGCCGATCTCGAAGGCCGCGGCCTGTACGAGTTGCTGCGCGGGGCGGGCGTGCGGATGCGGGTGGCCAACCAGCGCATCGGCGCGCGGGCCGCCACGCAGGCCGAGGCCCGGCTGCTGGAGGAGCGCCGGGGCGCGCCGCTGCTGACCATGCTCCGCACCACCTACGACGACCAGGGCCGGGCGGTCGAGCACGGCTCACACGTCTACCGGGCCTCTCACTACTCGCTGGAGGTCACGCTCATCGAGCGCTGAGCGTCGTCGTCCTCCTCCGCGCCGACCACCCGGGCGGCGCGGCGCTTGAGGAAGAGGGTGGTGGCGACGCCGAACAGGACGGCCACCACGAGCCCCGCCCAGGAGAAGCCCTTGAGCCACTTCTCGGCGACGAGCCCGAGACTGTAGATCACCGCGGTGGTGCCGCCCGCCCAGACGATGCCGCCGAGCACGTTGGCGACGGCGAACCTCCAGTACGGCATGCGCAGCGCCCCCGCCAGCGGCCCGGCCAGGATGCGCAGCAGGGCGATGAAGCGCCCGAAGAACACCGCCCACATGCCGAACCGGTGGAAGTACTCCTCCGCCCTGCCCACGTGCCGGGGCCCGAAGTGCTTGGGGAAGCGCCGCCCGAGCCGGGCGAACATGGGAGCGCCACCCTTGCGCCCGATCGCGTATCCGGCCGAGTCGCCGACGATGGCGCCGGCGCTCGCGCAGGCGCCCACCCACACCGGGTCCACCACGCCCCTGGAGGCCAGGATCGAGGCGCTGACCAGGACGATCTCGCCCGGTAGCGGGATGCCGAGGCTCTCCAGCCCGATCACGAGCGCGACCGTCGCGTACAGCCATCCGGCGGGGATCGCCTGCAGCCACTCGTCGATGTGCACCGGCCAACACTAGCGCCGCCCCGGACCTGACCGGCACAGAAATCCGAGCCCCCGGCCACCCCGCTCGCCCGCGGCCGGGCGCGGGCGTTCCGGTCAGCGTTCGCTGTCGAGCTCGGCCATCATGACGTCCGGGTAGCGGTCGCCGGCGGCGGCGCCGGCCGGGACGGCGGCCTCGATCGCGGCCAGGTCGCCGGACGACAGCTTCACGTCGAGCGCGCCGAGCGCCTCGCTCAGCCGCTCGCGGCGGCGGGCGCCGACGAGCGGCACGATGTCCTCGCCCTGCGCGAGCACCCAGGCGATGGCCAGCTGCGCCACCGTGGCGCCCTTGCCGTCGGCGACCGCCCGCAGCGCCTCCACCAGCGCCAGGTTGCGGGCGAGGTTGTCGCCGGAGAAGCGCGGCGAGTACGCGCGGAAGTCGCCGGCGTCCAGCTCGCGGTCCTTGCTCCAGTGGCCGCTCAGCAGCCCGCGCGACAGCACGCCGTAGGCGGTCACGCCGATCCCCAGCTCGCGGCAGACGGGCAGGATCTCCCGCTCGATGCCCCGGGACAGCAGCCCGTACTCGATCTGCACGTCGCTGATGGGATGCACGGCGTGGGCGCGGCGGATGGTGTCGGCGCCGGCCTCGGACAGCCCGATGTGGCGTACGTGGCCCTTGGCGGCCTCCTCGGCGATGGCCCCGACCGTCTCCTCGATGGGCACGGCCGGATCGACGCGGGAGAGCCGGTAGACGTCCACGTGGTCGGTGCCGAGGCGGCGCAGCGTGTAGGCGAGCGAGTTCTTGACCGCGACCGGCCGGCCGTCGACGCCGTGCCAGCCGCCGTCGTGGTCGCGCAGCGCGCCGAACTTCACGCTGATCCGCACGGCGTCGCGCGGGCGGCCGCGCAGTGCCTCGGCGATGAGCAGCTCGTTGGCGCCCATGCCGTAGAAGTCGCCGGTGTCGAGCAGGGTGATGCCCGCGTCGAGCGCGGCGTGGATGGTCGCGATGGCCTCGGTCCTGTCGGCCGGCCCGTAGAGGTCGGTCATGCCCATGCAGCCGAGCCCGAGGTCGGACACGGCGGGGCCGTCGGTTCCCAGAGTTCTCATAGGCAAAGTATGCCCATGAGACTGACAGATTTCAAATTCTGTCAGTCGCTAGTAGGCGCGTCGCGTCGGCCCGGGAGGCGACCCGGACGAACCTCAGGTGCGCGTTGGCCGGATCGGCCCGCGCCCGGGCGTAACGCTCCCGGTAGACGGCGTGCCGCCGCCACGCCCACCACAGGATCGACTCGTCCTTGTCGAGCAGGAACCGGAAGGACTCCTTGTTGCCGTTCCAGAGCTCGGCTCCGGTGGTCATCCTGCGCAGGGTCCTGACCAGCAGCCGGCGCATCACGGTGCGCCTCGGCAGGTCGATCCAGACCACGGTGTCGGCGCGCGACCACACCAGGTCCCGCACGGCGGAGTAGTTGCCGTCCACCACCCAGCCGTCGGCGGCGGTGAACCGCTCGACCTCGGCGCGGAACTCCTCCTCGGGACGGGGCTGCCAGCCGGACATGTGGAAGATCGAGTCGAGTTCGAGCCAGGGCACGCCCAGCCGTCCGGCCAGCGCCGAGGACAACGTCGACTTGCCGGAACCGGAGTTCCCCACCACGGATACGCGTTTCACCCGCGAATCCTCTCAGGCGGCCGTCGTCCGGTCCGCCCTGTTTCGGACGGGTTACGTTCGTCGATGAGCCCCTCCGCAACCCTTGGCAACACACCTCCCCGACACCTAAGGTTCAGTGCAATGCCACACATTACTGGGAAGATTCATGACGTCTAAGCAGGTCAAGGCCCTGGCCGGAGCCGTACGCACGGCCGCCGGGGCCGTACGACCGGTGCCGGGAGCGCGCATCACCGGTGGTCTGTTACACCACTGGCAGGTCCGCAACGGCGCGGCCACGATCCCGCACACCATCGAGCAGCTCCGGGCGGCGGGCAACGTCGCCAACCTGAGCCGGCTCCTGGAGCAGGATCCCGCCCCCTACCGCGGCCGGTACCCGTTCCTGGACACCGATCTGTACAAGACCCTGGAGGGTCTGGCCTACGAGCTCGGCGACGGCCGCGCGGCCGAGCCGGTACGGGAGTTCTACGACGAGGTCGTCGGCCTGCTGGAGCGGGTCCAGGCCGAGGACGGCTACCTCAACTCCTTCTTCCAGGACCCGGCGGCCGCCAGGAAGCCGTGGGAGGACCTGGCCTGGGGGCACGAGCTGTACAACCTGGGCCACCTCATCCAGGCCGCCGTCGCCGCGGCGCGCCGGATGGGCGACGAGCGGCTGCTGCGCGTGGCCGGGCGCTTCGCGGACCTGGTCGTGGAGCGCTTCGCCGAGCGGGGCGTGTGCGGGCATCCCGAGGTCGAGATGGCGCTGGTCGAGCTGTACCGGGAGACGGGCGTGCGCGCCTACCTCGACCTGGCCGCCGCGTTCGTCGACCGCCGCGGTTCCGGCCAGATCGAGCACAGCATCTTCTCCGCCGACTACTTCCAGGACCACGTGCCCTTCCGCGAGCTGCCGTCGGTGACGGGGCACGCGGTGCGGATGGCGTACCTGGCGGCCGGGGCCGCCGACGTCTTCCTGGAGACCGGCGACCGGTCGCTGTTCGCGGCGCTGGAGCGGCTCTGGGACGACATGGTGGCGAGCAAGCTCTACCTCACCGGCGGGCTGGGCAGCCGGCACTCCGACGAGGCCGTCGGCGACCGCTACGAGCTGCCGTCCGAGCGCGCCTACAGCGAGACCTGCGCGGCCATCGCGGTGATGCAGTGGGGCTGGCGGATGTTCCTGGCCACGGGCGGCGCGAAGTACCTCGACGTGTTCGAGCGGGTGCTCTACAACGCCTACGCCGTGGGCCTGTCGGAGGACGGCCGGGCGTTCTTCTACGACAACCCGCTGCAACGCCGTCCCGACCACGAGCAGCGCAGCGGCGCGGAGCCCGGCGGGGAGCCGCTGCGCCGCTCCTGGTTCGGCTGCCCGTGCTGCCCGCCGAACATCGTGCGCTGGATGGCTCAGCTGGCCGACTACGTGGCGGCGGAGCGGGACGGCGCGCTGCTGATCGCCTGCTACACCCCGGCCAGGATCACGGGCGAGCGGCTGGACCTGGCGATGGAGACCTCCTACCCGTGGGACGGCGACGTCCACCTGACGGTCGGGCGGGCGCCGGAGGAGCCGTACGGGATCGTGCTGCGGGTGCCGGGCTGGGCCCGCGGCGCGACGGTCACCGTCAACGGCGAACCGCACGACGCCGCGCCTTCCGCGAAGCGCGCGGAGGCCGCGGCAGACTCCCCCGGCGGGAGTGCGGACGGTGGCTGGCTGAGGATCGAGCGGCGCTGGGCGCCCGGCGACGAGGTGCGGCTCACGCTGCCGATGCCGGTCCGCGCCCACGGCTCGCACCCCCACCTCGACGCCACCAGAGGCGCGCTCGGCATCGCCCGCGGCCCGCTCGTCTACTGCGTCGAGCAGCAGGACAGCCCGTCGGCCGCGGTCGACGACCTGGTGGTCGGCGTGGCCGACGTCGCCGGCGCGCGGACCGGGCGGCGCGGCGAGGCCGTCGTGCTCGGGGTGACGGCCGGCGCCGCTCCCCCGCCGTCCACCGAGCTCTACCCCGAACTGTCCCTGGAGCGGGCGGCGATCACGGAGACGGCGGTCAGCGCGACCTTCGTCCCGTACTTCCTGTGGGGCAACCGCGGCCCCGAAGCCATGCGGGTCTGGGTCAGGTCCCGCACCACCGACGGAAAGAAGGCGACATGAGGAGATCGGCGGCGCTGGCGAGCGTCACCATGACCGGCGTGCTGGCACTCACCGCGTGCGGCGGCGGCGCCGCGCCCGCGGGCGGTGGCCCGGGCGGGTCGTCGTCGGCCCCCGCGACGGGCGGCACCGTGCACGTCCTGGCCAACGCGGACTTCTCGCACCTGGACCCGGCGCGTGGCTGGGACGGCGGGGTGAACAACTTCTACCGGCTCATCTACCGGGGGCTGACCACGTTCGGCGCCGGGCCCGGCGAGGAGAGCACGAAGGTGGTCCCCGACCTGGCCACCGACACGGGCACGCCGTCCGACGACGCCAAGACGTGGACGTTCACGCTGAAGGACGACCTGTTCTTCGAGGACGGCACGCCGATCACGAGCGAGGCGGTCAAGTTCGGGGCCTCGCGGGCGTTCGACCCCGAGGCGGGGATCGGCTCGCCGTACGGGAAGCTGCTGCTGGACGCGCCCAAGGGCTACAAGGGCCCGTACGAGGACGGCGACCTCGACACTATCGAGACCCCCGACGCCAAGACGGTCGTCTTCCACCTGAAGAAGTCCTTCCCCGACTTCCCGAGCGCGCTGACGCAGCCGAACTTCGTCCCCTTCCCCAAGGGCACGGGGGCGGCGGCCGCGTTCGACACCAAGCCGATCGCGAGCGGGCCGTACAAGCTGGAGAGCTACCAGCGCAACGCCTCGCTCAAGCTGGTGCGCAACCCGTACTGGAAGGCCGAGACCGACACCGTGCGCAAGGCCAGGCCGGACGCCTTCGAGTGGACGTTCGGGCTGGACGCGGCCACCATCGACGAGCGCATGCTGGCCGGTCAGGGCGCCGACGCCGACGCCATCATGGGCACGCCCGCCATCCAGGCCGCGACGGTGGCCAGGGCGCAGGCGCCGCAGATCAAGTCGCGCACGCTGAGCGGGCTCGGCGGCTGCACCACGTACATGTCGCTGAACATGACGAAGAAGAACCTGGACGACGTCAAGGTGCGCCAGGCGATCAACCACGCGGTCGACAAGGACACCGTGGTGGCCGCCCTGGGCGGCTCGCAGCTGGCGCTCAAGGGCACCTCGATCCAGCCGCCCACGATCGTCGGCCGGGTCGACTACGACCTCTATCCGCACGACGTGGAGACCGCCAAGAAGCTGCTGGCCGAGGCGGGCCTCGCCGGGGGCTTCGAGCTGACGCTGGACACCCGGCCGGTGCCGAAAATGCAGGCGGCCGCGGTGGCGATCCAGGAGGCGCTGAAGCAGGTGAACATCACCGTCAAGATCAACAACATCGACACCTCCACCTTCTACGAGGTGATCGGCACGCCCGCGCAGCAGCACGACGCGGCCATCACCGGCTGGTGTCCCGACTGGGCCTCCGGCGCCACGTTCCTGCCGCCGCTGTTCGACGGCCGCAACATCACCGCCAAGGGCAACGCGAACCTCGCGCAGATCGACGACAAGAAGATCAACGACCGGATCGACGAGATCGCGGTCATGCCCGACGTGCAGGCGGCCAACGCGGCCTACGGCGAGCTGGACAAGCAGATCATGGAGCAGGCGCCGATGGTGCCGCTGGCCTACGAGAAGGTGGTCACGGTCACGGGCTCGAACATCGCCGGCGCGTACCTGTCGAACGCCTTCTCCGGCGGCATCGACTTCGTCTCCGTCGGACTGGCGAAGCCGACGAAGTAGATGACCGTCGCAGCTCATCCGCAGCAGCAGGTGGCGGGCGCGCCCGCCACCTCGGGCCGGCGCGTCGCCGGCGCGCTGCTCCGCGACCGCGCCGCCGTCCTCAGCACCGCGTACCTCACGCTGATCGTGCTGATGGCGCTCGGCGCGCCGCTGATCAGCGCGATCATCGGCCACGGCCCCAACGACTTCGACACCGCCGCCGTCAACACCGACCTGGGCGGGATCCCGCACGGGTCGCTGGGCGGGATCAGCGCCGGTCATCCGCTCGGCGTCGAACCGCAGAACGGCCGCGACATCCTGGCCCGCATCGCCTACGGGGCCCGCGTCTCGCTGCTCATCGCGGCCGCGGCCACCGCGCTGACCACGCTGCTCGGCGTGGTGCTGGGCATGCTGGCCGGGTTCTACCAGGGCTGGGTGGATCAGGTGATCTGCCGGGTCATGGACTTCCTGATGGCCTTCCCCGCGCTCATCTTCATGATCGCGATCCTGTCGTCGCTGCCGCAGGGCAACCGGTCGGTGCTGCTGGTCGTGGTGATCAGCGTGTTCGGCTGGCCGTACCTGGCGCGGGTCGTGCGCGGGCAGACGATGACGCTGGTCAACCGGGAGTTCGTGGAGGCCGCGCGGGCCTCGGGCGCCTCCACGGGGGCGCTGGTGTTCAAGGAGATCCTGCCGAACCTGCGCAGCTCCCTGATCGTGATGACCACGCTCGCCGTGCCCGGCTACGTGGGCACCGAGGCGGGCCTGTCGTTCCTCGGCGTCGGCGTGGCGCCGCCCACGCCGTCGTGGGGGCAGATGATCGCGAGCTCGGTCGGCTGGTACGCCGTCGATCCGATGTACTTCGCGGTCCCCGGCCTGTTCCTGTTCCTGACGGTGCTGTCGCTGACGGTGCTCGGGGACCGGCTGCGGGCCGCCTTCGACGCTGGGGAGGCCTCCTGATGGCGCGTTACCTGGCCGGACGGCTCGCCGGAGTGGTGCTCATCCTCTTCCTGGTGTGCCTGTTCACGTTCGTCATCTTCTTCACGCTCTCGCCCGACCCGGCGGTGATGATCTGCGGCAAGACGTGCACGCCCGACCGGATCGACCAGATCCGGGACGTGCTCGGCCTGAACCAGCCGTTCCTGACGCAGTTCACCGGCTTCCTCGGCGGCATCTTCGCCGGGCGCGACTACGGCCACGGCGCGAACCTGGTGCACTGCGCCGCGCCGTGCCTGGGCTACAGCTTCCAGACCAACCAGTCCGTGATGGACATGGTGGTGGAGCGGCTGCCGGTCAGCGCCACGGTCGCGATCGGCGCGGCGGTGCTGTGGCTGCTGTTCGGGATCCTCGCCGGGCTGCTCAGCGCGGTCAAGGAGGGCACCTGGTGGGACCGCACCGCCATGGGGCTGGCGCTGGGCGGCTCCAGCATCCCCAACTACGTGCTGGCGCTGGCGCTGCAGTACGTGCTCGTCGTGCGGCTGCAGGTGCTGCCGTTCCCGCAGGCGGTGGCGTTCGGCGACGATCCGGTGGTGTGGTTCCAGTCGTACCTGATGCCGTGGATCGTGCTGGCCACCGGCTACGCCTGCCTGTACGCCCGGCTCACCCGCGCCAACGTGATCGACACCCTGGCGGAGAACTTCATGCGCACGGCCAGGTCCAAGGGCCTGAGCCCGGCGCTGACCATGCGCAGGCACGCGCTGCGGCCGGCGCTGACGCCGATCGCGACGATCTTCGGCATGGACTTCGCCGCGCTGCTCGGCGGCGCGCTGATCACCGAGACGGTGTTCGGCCTCAACGGGGTCGGCAAGATGGCCGCCGACTCCATCGCCAAGAACGACCAGCCGGTCATCATGGCGGTGACGCTGCTGGCGGCGTTCTTCGTGGTGATCGGCAACGTGGTGGTGGACCTCGTCTACACGAGGCTGGACCCGAGAGTGAGGATCACGGCCCGATGAGCGACCTGCTTGTGGTGGAGGACCTCACCGTCACCTTCCCGACCACGCGCGGCCCGGTGGAGGTGGTCAAGGGCGTGTCCTTCACGGTCGGCCGGGACGAGACCGTCGGCATCGTCGGCGAGTCCGGGTCCGGCAAGTCCATGACCAGCCTGGCGATCATGGGGCTGCTGCCCAAGGGCGCCAGGACCCGTGGCAGCGTCCGGCTGGACGGCACGGAACTGCTCGGCCGCCCCGAGCGGGAGCTGCGCCGGCTGCGCGGCGACCAGCTGTCGATGATCTTCCAGGATCCGCTGTCGTCGCTGAACCCGTACTACACGGTGGGGCTGCAGATCGAGGAGATGTACCGGGCGCACCGCGACAAGTCCCGCAGGAACGCGCGCCAAGTCGCGGTCGAGGCGCTCGCGCAGGTGGGCCTGCCCGAGCCGGAGCGGCGGGTCGACCACTACCCGCACCAGTTCTCCGGCGGCCAGCGCCAGCGCGTCATGATCGCCATGGCGCTGGTGTGCGGGCCGAAGCTGCTCATCGCCGACGAGCCGACCACGGCGCTGGACGTGACCGTGCAGGCGCAGATCCTGCGGTTGCTGGCCGACCTGCGCCGCGAGAGCGGCACCGGCATGGTGTTCATCACCCACGACCTGGCCGTGATCAGCTCGATCGCGACCCGCGTGCTGGTGCTGCGCCGGGGCGAGCAGGTCGAGTACGGCACCGCCGAGCAGGTCTTCGCCGAACCCCGCCACGACTACACCCGGATGCTGCTGGACAGCATCCCGCGCATCGACGACGAGGTGAGCGCATGACCCCGTTGCTGCAGGCCGAGAACCTGACCAAGCGGTTCGTCACGCGCGGGCCTTTGGGCGCCAGGGCCGAGTTCACGGCGGTGGACCAGGTGAGCTTCGAGGTACGCCTGGGCGAGACGCTGGCCGTGGTCGGCGAGTCAGGCTCCGGCAAGTCGACGACCGCCCGCATGATCGCCAAACTGATGGACCCGACGGAGGGCTCCCTGCACTTCGACGGCGAGGACGTCACCCGCGCCAAGGGCGCCGCGCTGGCGCGCTTCCGGGGCGATGTCCAGGTCGTCTTCCAGGATCCGTTCTCCTCGCTCAACCCCCGCCACACGGTGGAGCGCATCCTCATGGCGCCGCTGGTCTACCAGGGCATCGCACCCGACGGCAGCCGCCGGGCGCACGCCAAGGAGCTGATGGAGCGGGTCGGGCTCAACCCCGACCACTCGCTGCGTTACCCCGCCCAGTTCTCCGGCGGGCAGGCGCAGCGCATCGGCATCGCCCGCGCGCTGGCCGTCAACCCCAGGCTGGTGATCTGCGACGAGGCCGTCTCGGCGCTGGACGTGTCGGTGCAGGCGCAGGTGATCGAGTTGCTGCGGCGGCTGCAGCGCGAGAGCGGGTTCAGCTACGTGTTCATCGCCCACGACCTGGCCGTGGTCCGGCAGATCGCCCAGCGGGTGGCGGTCATGAGCAAGGGGCGGATCGTCGAGCTGGGCGAGACCGCCCAGGTGTTCGGCGAGCCGCGCGACGCGTACACGCGCACGCTGCTGGCGGCCATCCCGCGCATCGACCCGGAGTGGGACCGCCGCAGGAAGGAGAGGTCTTGATCACCGCTACGTACACGATCCCCGGGATGCGGGTGCGCGACCACGTCGAGCGGGTGCCGCTGGACTGGACGGACCCCGGCGCGACGATCACCCTGTTCGCCCGCGAGCTCGTCGATCCCGCCAGGGACGGCGAGGACCTGCCGTGCCTGCTCTATCTGCAGGGCGGGCCCGGCGGCAAGGGCCCGCGCCCCGTCGGCACGTCGGGCTGGCTGGGGCAGGCATTGGAGCGCTACCGGGTGATCCTGCTCGACCAGCGGGGCACCGGCCGCAGCTCCCGCCTCGACGGGCGGGTGATGAGCGCGCTCGGCGCCAAGGAGGGCGCGGACCATCTGGCCTTCTTCCGGGCGGACTCGATCGTGGCCGACGCCGAGCACCTGCGTAAGAAGGTCTTCGGCGGGCGGCGCTGGTCGACGCTCGGGCAGAGCTACGGCGGGTTCCTGACGCTGACGTACCTGTCGTACGCGCCGGAGGGGCTCAGCGCCTGCTACGTGACCGGCGGCCTGCCGTCGCTCGACCCGGACGCCGAGGAGGTCTACCGGCGCACCTATCCGCGGGTGGCGGCCAAGAACGCCGCCTTCTACCGCCGTTACCCGCACCACGCGGACACGACGGCGAAGCTGGCCGACCTGCTCGCCGGCGGCGGCGTGATCCTGCCCGACGGCGACCGGCTCACCGTGCGGCGGCTGCAGTCGCTCGGCATCGACTTCGGCATGAAGCCCGGCTACGAGCGCATGCACTGGCTGCTCGACGAGGCCGCGCCCGACGACGAGGGACGGCTGCCGGAGACGTTCCTGCACCAGGTGCTGACCCGTTCCTCCTACGCCGACAACCCGCTGTTCGCCGCGCTGCAGGAGAGCATCTACGGCTCGGGGCCCGGCGCGACCGCGTGGGCGGCGCAGCGCGAGCGCGCCCGCCACCCCGCCTTCGCCGAGGACGCCAGGCCGCTGCTGTTCACCGGGGAGATGATCTATCCCTGGATGTTCGCGGAGATCCGCGCGCTGCGCCCGTTCCGTCCCGCCGTGGAGCTGCTCGCCGAGCGGGACGACTGGCCCGCGCTGTACGACCTCGACCGGCTGGCCGCCAACGAGGTGCCGCTGGCCGCCGCCGTCTACTACGACGACATGTACGTCGACTCCGGCCTGCAACTGGACACCGCCGCCAGGGTCGGCAACGCCCATGCCTGGGTCACCAACGAGTACGAGCACGACGGCATCGGCGAGGAACGGGTCTTCGCCCGGCTGAGCGCGCTCGTCCGCGACATCGGAGGAGGAATCACCAGTGAGTGACGGCAGGCTGCCCAGGCTCGCGGAGATCCCCGCGTTCACCGCCTACATCGCCGAGGGCTGGGACACCCCCGCCCGCACCCCCGGCCTGGTGCCCGGCGCGGCGCGGGCGGCCGCCGCGCACCGCGCCCGCCTGGCCGAGGCGCTGCCCGGCGCGACCGTGGTCGTCTCCGCCGGCCGGGCCCCGGTCCGCAGCAACGACACCGCCTACGACTTCCGCGTGGACAGCGACTTCTACTGGCTGACCGGCTGCGTGGCCGAGAACGCGGTCGCCGTGGTCCGCGACGGCGCCGCCACCGTGTACCTGCCGCCGCCGGCCCGGCCCGGCGACACCGGCTTCTTCGCCGACGCCGCCCACGGCGAGCTGTGGGTGGGCCCGTCGCCGTCCCCGGCCGAGTGGTCGGCCGCCCTCGGGGCCGAGGTGCTGCCGCTGCCCGACTTCACCGGCCCGCCCGCCGGCGCCCTCGTCACCGGCGGGGCGGAGCCGTCGCGGGAGGTGCGGCGCGTCCTGGCCGAGCTGCGCATGATCAAGGACGAGTGGGAGGTGGCCCAGCTGCGCGAGGCGGTGGACCGCACGGTCGAGGGCTTCGCGGCCGTGCTGGCCGAGGTGCCCGCCGCGATCGCGGGCGGCGGCGAGCGCTGGCTGCAGGGCACGTTCGACCGGTACGCCAGGACGTACGGCAACGGCCCCGGCTACGCCTCCATCGTGGGCAGCGGCCCGCACGCCCCCACCCTGCACTGGGTGCGCTGCGACGGCCCCGTCCTCCCGGACGAGCTGCTGCTGCTCGACATGGGTGTGGAGACCCGCGCCCACTACACCGCCGACGTCACCCGCACCTTCCCCGTCTCGGGGGCCTTCTCCCCCGCCCAGCGGCAGGTGCACGACCTGGTGGAGCGGGCGCACAGGGCCGGGCTGGCGCAGGTCGCGCCGGGCCGGCCGTTCACCGCCTTCCACCACGCCGCCATGGAGGTCATCGCGCGCGGCCTGCACGACTGGGGCCTGCTGCCGGTGTCGGTCGACGAGGCGCTGTCGGAGCACGGCCAGCACCACCGCCGCTACCTGATCTGCGGCATCGGCCACCACCTGGGCCTGGACGTGCACGACTGCGCATCGTCGCGGTACGAGGCCTACCAGGGCGCGCGGATGGCGCCCGGCATGGTGCTGACCGTGGAGCCCGGCCTGTACTTCCACGCCCACGACCTGACGGTCCCGCCGGAGCTGCGCGGGATCGGCGTGCGCATCGAGGACGACCTGCTCGTGACGGCGGACGGCGCGGAGAACCTGTCCGCCGCGCTGCCCATCGACGCGAGCGGGCTGGAGAACTGGAACAAGGAGAACGTATGACCCGCCCCGTGTGGCACGGCGTGCACGTCGCGACCGCGCTGCCCTTCCACGACGACCTGTCCGTCGACTACGACGGCTACGCCGAGCACGTCCGGTTCCTGGCCGAGGGCGGCTGCGACGGCGTCTGCCCCAACGGCTCGCTCGGCGAGTACCAGACGCTGACGGACGAGGAGCGCGCCCGGGTGGTGCGCACCGCGGTCGAGGCCGCCCCCGAGGGCTTCCACGTGATGCCGGGCGTGGCCGCCTACGGCGCGGCCGAGTCGCGGCGGTGGGCCGAGCAGGCGGCCGAGGCGGGCGCCTCGTCGGTGCTGCTGCTGCCGCCGAACGCCTACCGCGCCGACCGCCGGGCCGTCGTCGGCCACTACCGGGAGGTGGCCAAGGCCGGGCTGCCGGTCGTCGCCTACAACAACCCGATCGACACGAAGGTGGACCTGACCCCCGATCTGCTCGCCGAGCTGCACCAGGAGGGGCTGATCGTCGGGGTCAAGGAGTTCACCGGGGACGTGCGCAGGGCGTACGAGATCGCCGAGCGCGCGCCCGGGCTCGACCTGCTGATCGGCTCGGACGACGTGCTGCTCGAACTCGGCGTCGCCGGCGCGGTCGGCTGGATCGCCGGGTACCCGAACATGATCCCCCGCGCCACCGTCGAGCTCTACCGGCTGGCCGTGGCCGGCGACGTGGCCAAGGCGCTGCCCCTCTACCGGGACCTGCACCCGCTGCTGCGCTGGGACTCCAAGACGGTGTTCGTGCAGTCCATCAAGCTGTCGATGGACCTGGCCGGGCGCAGGGGCGGCCCCTGCCGCCCCCCGCGCACCGCCCTCGCGCCCGAGCAGGCCGCGCAGATCACCCGCGAGACGCGGGAGGTGCTGGCCAAGGGCTACCGGTAGGCGGCGGTTCCGGGGCGGCGGGCGCCGCCGCCCCGGCATCTCCGGCTAGGAGACCTTCTGGGCGGGCGCCGTCCAGGTGTTGCACGCCGCCGGCGAGGCCGCGCGGAAGCCCTTGTCCAGCCAGGCGGCGATGTTGCGGCCCTTGCCGTGGTCGCGCACCTTCGCCTGCTCGTCGCCGCTGTGCCGGTTGATGTCGAGCAGCTGGTCCCAGTCGTCGCCGTCACGGTCGAGCGAGCCCCAGACGCTGCCGATGAACACGCCGCCCAGGCACTCGGCCTGCAGCTCGTTGCGGCGGAACTGCTCGTTCAGCTCCTTCTTGCCCTTGTACGGGTAGCGTTCGAAGGCCCGGTTGATCCCGGTGACGTTCTGCAGGTGGTGCGCGAACTCGTGCGCGGCCAGGCTGAACAGGAACAGGTCGGAGGTCACTTCGAGCAGGTCGTCGTCGAGCAGGATGAGGAAGCGCTTATCGCTCGCGCAGTAGGCCCCCGACGCGTTGCCCCACTTGCTGCCGCAGAAGCGCCGCGGCTTGGTGATGAAGCCCATCCTCGCCTTGGTGAACGGCAGGCCGGCCCGGGTCAGGTGGGCGCCCCAGGAGGCGTTGAGGCAGGTGAGCACCGCCTGCAGGTAGCGCTTGGCCTGGGCGACGTCGTCGGGTTCGATCTTCCGCTCCGGGCACTCGCTGGGCTGGAGCCTGCCGCTGTCGTACAGCTTGTTCGCGGTCAGGGCGCGGTCGCGGATCGGGTACGCGGACGCCTGCGCGGAGTGGGCCGGTAACAGCGCCGCGCAGAGGAGAACGGCGACGAGGGCGGAGAGACGCATGACGGGCATTTTACGGGCAGATCATCCGCGCACGCTGTGCCGTGCACGACAGCCCCGGCCGCCGCCCGATGCTCTGGCGGCGGCCGGGGACGCGCTCTAGACGCGTTCGAGCTCGATGATCAGCGCGGAGGCCGGGCGCAGCGCCGGGGCGGGCAGGCCCAGCTCGGCCAGCACCGCGCCGGGCACCCGCACCGGGGCGGCGGCCCACTCCGGCAGCAGCGCGCGCTCGGGGGCCGGACCGGCCGTGCGCACCTCGTACGTGGCGGCGGGGTCGAGCCCGGGCAGCCGCAGCGGCGCGGGCGCCATGTCCAGGCGGGAGGCCTGCTGCACGTACGCGTACACCGCCCGCTCGGGCAGCACCACCCCGTGCAGCAGCGCCGACGGGTCGGGATGGTCGGCGCGCACCACCCGGCCCGCGTGCAGCAGCGGCCGCAGCCGCTTGTGCAGCGCGATCCAGGTCGCCAGCTCCTCCAGCTCGGCCTCGCTCGCCGAGGTCAGGTCCCACTCCACGCCCATGTGCCCGAACAGCGCCGTCGCCGCCCTGAAGGCCAGCGGCAGCGACCGGCCGGTGATGTGGTCGCCCGGCGCGCCCACGTGGCAGCCCAGCCGCTCCGGCGGGACCAGCAGCCCGGTCCAGCGCTGGATGGCCTGCCGGTCGAGCGCGTCGTTGCTGTCGGAGGTCCACACCCGGTCGGTGCGGGCCAGGATGCCGAGGTCGATCCGGGCGCCGCCGGACGAGCACGACTCGATCTCCAGCCCGGGGTGGCGGGCGCGCAGCTCGTCCAGCAGCCGGTAGGCGGCCAGCGTCTGCGCGTGCACGCCGGGCGCGCCGTCGTGCACGGGCTCGGCGATGTCGCGGTTGTGGTCCCACTTGATGTAGTCGAGCGCGTACTCGCCGACCAGGGCGGAGGTGCGTTCCAGCAGGTACGCGTACGCCTCCGGGCGGGCCAGGTCGAGCACCTGCTGGTTGCGGTACGGCGGCGGCGTGCGCTCGGGCCGGCCGAGGATCCAGTCGGGGTGCTCGCGGGCCAGGTCGGAGTCCGGGTTGACCATCTCCGGCTCGAACCAGAGGCCGAACTGCATGCCGAGCTCGCGCACCCGGACGGCCAGCGGGTGCAGGCCGTCCGGCCAGACGCCCTCGTCCACGTACCAGTCGCCGAGGCCGGCCCGGTCGTCGCGGCGGTGGCGGAACCAGCCGTCGTCCAGCACGAACCGCTCGACCCCGGCCGCCGCCGCCCGCTCGGCCAGCTCCAGCAGCCGGTCGAGACCGTGGTCGAAGTAGGTCGCCTCCCAGTTGTTCAGCGTCACCGGCCGCACCGGCAGCGGACGGGAGCGCAGATGGCCGTGCACCCGCGCGCTCACCTCGTCGAGCCCCGTGCCCGACCAGCTGAAGTACACCCACGGCGTGCGATAGGTCTCGCCCCGCGCCAGGACCACCTCGCCGGGGTCGAGCAGCTCGCCCGCGGCCAGCAGCGCGACGCCCTCGGGCAGCCGCTCGGCGTAGTGCACGTGGCCGCCGCTCCACCCCGCGTGCACCGCCCACACCTCGCCGGACCGGAACCCGAACCTCCCGGTCCCCGCCACCAGCAGCCCGGTGCCGTCGTGCCCGGTGCGGCCGCGCCGGTTCTCCCTGGACCACACCCCGTAGCCGAACTCGCGTCGCTGCGGCACCTTCTCCAGCCCCCACCGGCCGGTGAAGTCGAGCAGCTCACCCGCCCGCGCGGGCACCGGCAGCGCGCACACCAGCCCCTGCATCCGGTACGGCGACGGCGCGGTGTTCGTCACCGCGTGCCGCATCCGCACCAGGCCGCCCTCGTCCATGACCAGCTCGCTCACCAGGCTCAGCCCCGCCTGAGCGTCGGTGGCCGTCACGGTCACCGTGCCGCCCGAGCCGGGCTCCGCCCGCGCCTCCAGCCGGTCCACGCTCCACCGCACCGGCCAGTGCTCGCCGTCCCTGACGCCGGACAGGCCCGGCCGGCCGTACCAGCCGTCCCCCTGCGCGGGCAGCAACGGCGGCGCGGGCGAGGCGAACGCGGGCGCCACGACCGCGGCGGGCAAGGGAGCGTCGAGCGGCCCGAGTGCGGCGCCGAAGTGCCGCACCCGCGGCAGGCCGGGGCCGGAGTCGTCGAGCACCAGCGCGGCGCCCGCCGCGGAGAGGATCACGGGTGACAAAGAGGGGCTCCAATCTGGGGCGGGCCGGGCACGCCGACCTGCGCCTGTCACATTTTCAGCGCTCCGACGCTATCGCCCTCGATCTCGGCCGCGCCATGGCGGAGCCCCTCCTGGAAACGGGCTGCAGGGGTTGAACCGCTCTTCCATCCCTTAACCCTGAGCAAGCCGCCTCAACTGGCCTAAACTGCCGCGATCCTTTAGGTTAGCCTCACCTAATCTAGACGGGAGACCTCGGGGATGACCCAGCCTTTTCGCATGTTCGACGTACGCGTGGACCGCCTCGAAAGGCTGAGCCCGTCGTTCCTGCGGGTGACCTTCACCGGCGAAGACCTGCACCTGTTCGCCGACAACGGCTTCGACCAGCGGCTCAAGCTCATCCTCCCCCTCCCCGGCCACGGCCTGGCCCACCTGCCGACCGGCCCCGACTGGTACCCCCGCTGGCGGCAGCTCGGCGACGACCGGCGCAACCCGATGCGCACCTACACCGCGCGGACCGTCCGCCCCGAGGCCGCCGAAGTGGACGTGGACGTGGTCATGCACCCCGACGGCGGCCCCGTCGCCCGCTGGGCCGAGCAGGTGCGGCCGGGCGACGTCGCCGCCCTCTACGGCCCCGACTCCCGCTACCCGGAGCGCCACGGCGGCCTGGAGTTCCACCCGCCCGCCGGCACGGGCTGCGTCCTCATCGCCGGCGACGAGACCGCCGTGCCCGCCATCTGCGCCGTCCTGGAGCGGCTGCCCGCCCACCTCGCGGGCGAGGTGTTCATGGAGGTGCCCTGCTCCGACGACGTCCTGCCGGTCGAGACGGCCGCCTCCGTCAAGATCACCTGGCTGCCCAGGAACGGCGGCGAACGCGGCGCCGAACTCCTCCCCGCCGTCAAGACCGCCGCCGGCCGCCTCCTGCCGCCGCTGCCCGTCCCCGACACCTTCGACGACGTGGACGTGGACGCGGACGAGCTGTGGGAGGTGCCGCAGGAGGTCACCGACCACGGCCCCCTGTACGCCTGGCTGGCCGGCGAGGCCGGCGTCATCAAGGCCCTCCGGCGGCACCTGGTCGCCGAACGGGGGCTGGACCGGCGCGCGGTGGCCTTCATGGGCTACTGGCGCAACGGCCGCTCGGAGAACGAGTCGTAACCACGCCTCGGCGGAGATGGGCCGGCCCGGCCTGCGAACGACGTGGCGGGCAGGATCCCGCTCATGACGGGCCGTGCAGGGTAGGCCCGACTCATGACACGGTCGGGCGGGCCGGCCCGACCATGGCGCGCCATGCAGGGCCGGGCCCTGGCCTCCGAGCACCGGCAGGCGGCTGTGAGGTCGGCCGATCAGATCGGGTGGTCGCTCCCGGAGTCGTCGCCGGCCGGGCAGGTCGGCGTCACTCCCGGGAGTCGCCCAGCACGGTCCGCAGCTCGGCGGCGGTCGGGGGTCTCGTCCACGTCAGGCCGGGGCCGCCGGAGGCGATCAGGCGGGGCAGCACCTCACGCAGCAGCGCCTCGGCCGCCGCGTCCGGCCGCTTCTCGCGCGCCTCCTGGTAACGGTCGAGCACTCTGGCCAGGTCCACCATCATCGTGTTGGGCTCCCCCGCACCGATCCCGGCGGCACCGGCCTTCGCCCCCGACTCGACCCGCGCCTGCTGGGCTCCCGTCCCAGACCGGGCTTTCGTCCCCGCCTCAGCACGCGGCTCCGCCTCAGGGGTTCCCGCCTCAGGAGTTTCCGCCTCGGCCCCGGCTTGCGCCGCCATCGCGGCGACGGCTTCGGACCCGGGCGAGACCGCGTCATCCGCCCCGCTCCCGGCGACGGTATCCGTCCCGGCCTGAGCTCCGGCCTCCCCATCGGCCCCGGCCCGTAGCGCGCCACCCGCCGCGCCGTCCGCCCCGGCTCCGGACCCGGCGGCGGCGCCGGGGCCGGTCGTGGTCTCCGTTCCGATGCCGGATGTCTCCAGCAGGGCCACGCCGTCCGCTTCCAGGAGGGTCGCGCCGTCCGCGTCCGTCCGGCCCGCCGGCTCCGTCCCCGGTTCGCGGGCCAGGCCGGCGCCGGTGGTCGCGGTGGTCACGGTTTTGAGCGGGGTGCCGTTGACGTGGGACAGCCCGGGCTCGCCGCTCGTCCGCGTGGCGGGAACGATCACCTGCAACGCTCCAAGGCCGGCCTCGCCCGACCAGGCTCCCGGCCGTACCGCCTCGCCCGTCGCGGCAAGGAAGCCGGCCGCGTCCAGGCCGTCCACCTCGCCCTCCAGCCACCCGGCCCGCAGGTGCAGCACCCCGGACCGTTCTGATCCGGCGATCTGCTCCATCAGCTCCGCGACCGTGCCCTGCGGGTCGTGCATCGCGGCGTCCCCCCGGGCCGCGAAGGCGTCCGCGAACAGGTGCAGGGAGATCAGCCGCGGCGGTTCGAACGTCGTCAGCACCCCCCGTTCCCCGTCGAACCGCACGGCGCCACCGCTCTCGTGGTAGGCCCGCAGGCCCTCCGTGAACGCGGCCCGCGCGTCCGGTGCGAGCGAGAGCTCCCAGCCCCACCTCGGCTCGGTCTCCAAACCGGCGAAGCCCTCGCCGCCGTCCGGACCGCGGCGGAGCCACCAGGCCACCGCGCCCACCACGGCGGCGGCCAGCACTGCGACTGCGACTAACACGATGTTTTCGCTTTCCCCTCGTCATGACCGCACGTGATGACAGGGCTAGTAGCGTAGTGTGATCGCCCCTCTTAAACCGGGAAATTTCCCCAAATATCCCCAGCCGTACCACCAGTGACATCGCACACCGTCACGGCTGACAGAATTGGCCATATGACAGATGGCATCCTGACCTCCGAGCAGATCCTCACGGCGGCCCAGGATGTCCTGCGCCGCTACGGCCCGGCCAAGGCCACGGTCGTGGACGTGGCGCGGGCACTGGGCGTCAGCCACGGCAGCGTCTACCGCCATTTCCCCAGCAAGACGGCCCTGCGCGAGGCCGTGACGCACCGCTGGCTGGAGGAGGCCCACGCCGGTCTCGCCAAGGTCATGGCCTCGCCGGCCCCGGCCGAGACCCGGCTGCGCGACTGGCTGACGACGCTGTCCGCCTCCAAGCGGGCCAAGGCGCTCGACGACCCCGAGCTGTTCGCCACGTACATGGTGCTGGTGAACGAGGCCAGCGAGGTCATCCAGGAGCACATCACCGGCCTCGTCGACCAGCTGGAGGAGATCATCGCCACCGGCGCCGCGCGCGGCGAGCTGGCCACCGCCGACCCCGCCGCCTCGGCCCGCACCGTCTTCCTCGCCGCGAACGCCTTCCACGACCCCGCGCACGCCGCCTCCTGGAGCCGTCCCGAGGTCGAGGACGAACTGAACGCTCTGTGCGATCTCCTCCTCCTCGGCCTGAAACCGCGCTGAAGGTGTGGTTTTTTCCAACTGGTAAGCGGAATTGTTCACCCGAGGAGGCTTTCTTATCCTCCAGAACGCGGCTCGGCCACCCGGCGTGCACGGACAGACATGTACACTCCATTCCGGAAGCGTGTAGTCGCTCTATGTGATCCACCTACGACATCGGGTGCCGAAAGGCAAGGGCGGGTCCGCGCCACCGACACATGATCCCGGCCCTGAGAGAGCGCGGAGCCGGAATGGATCCACTGCACCTGACCACCAGCCGCCGCGACGGAACGCTGCTGGTGAGCGTGTCCGGAGAGCTCGACATCGCCACCACCGAACAGCTCCGCAGCCACCTGCTGCACCTGCTCCAGGAGGCCGGCCGCTGCTCCTGCCCCGAGGTGCGGCTGGTGATCGAGCTGAGCCGCCTGTCCTTCATCGACGCGGCCGGCCTCGGCATCCTGGTCGCCGTCCAGAACCAGGCACTGAGCCAGCACACCCCGATGCACATCACCAGCGCGCCGCCCGCCATGCGCCGCCTCCTCCGCATCACCGGCCTCGACCAGCACCTCACCTGAGCAGCGATCCACGTCCGCGCCCCGCCTGCCGCCACCCTCTCGTCGTCGTGACTTTCCGTGAGATCTGGCGCTCCCGATCATGCGCGCCGGTAGGTTGTCCCGTGTGCCGATGATTCAGGTTCCCGATGAGATACCCCTCAAGCTGGAGGACGGTTTCGAGCGGATCGGGCGGGAGCTGAAGCTGCCCGGCGGCTTCCCCCGCGCCGTGCTCGACGAGGCCGCCTGGGTGGCCAAGGTGCCGAGGCTGGACGCGAAGGACATGTCCGACGTCCCGTTCGTCACCATCGACCCGCCCGGCTCGATGGACCTCGACCAGGCCGTGCACCTCGAACGGCTCCGCGCCGGATACCGCGTCTGGTACGCCATCGCCGACGTCGGCGCGTTCGTGCGCCCCGGCGGCGTGATCGACGCCGAGGCCCGCGGGCGGGGCGAGACCGTCTACCTGCCGGCGGGCAAGGTGCCGCTGCACCCGCCGGTGCTGTCGGAGGACGCGGCCAGCCTGCTGCCCGGGGCGCTGCGCCCGGCCGTGGTGTGGCGGATCGACCTCGACGCCGACGGCGAGGCGGTGGGAGCCGACGTGCAGCGCGCCCTCGTCCGCAGCCGCGAGCGCTACGACTACGCCTACGTGCAGGCGGTGCACGACACCGGCACCGCGGACGGCGTACTGGAGCTGCTGGCCGAGATCGGCGAGCTGAGGCTGGCGCTCGAACGCGACCGCGGCGGCGTCACCCTGCCCACGCCCGACCAGGAGGTGGTGCGCGACGACGGCGGCTACCGGCTGGAGTTCCGGCTGCCGCTGCCCGCCGAGGCGTGGAACGCCCAGATCTCGCTGCTGACCGGCATGGCCGCGGCCGCGATGATGCTCGACGCCGAGATCGGCATCCTGCGCGTGCTGCCCCGCCCGCAGCCCGGCGACCTGGCCAAGGTACGCAGGGTGGCGCAGGCGCTGGACGTGCCGTGGCCCGAGGGGGCCGGTTACGGGGCCGTGGTGCACGACCTGGATCCGAAGAACGGCAGGCAGGCGGCGTTCCTGCACGAGTCGAGGGTGCTGCTGCGCGGGGCCGGCTACGTGGCCTTCGACGGCGCGCCGCCCCGGCTGGCCGAGCACGCGGCGGTGGCGGCCCCGTACGCGCACGTCACGGCCCCGCTGCGGCGCCTGGTCGACCGCTACGCGACGGAGGTGTGCCTGGCGGTCGCGGCGGGCGAGCCGGTGCCGTCCGACGTGCGGGCGGCGCTGACGCTCCTGCCCGACCTCATGTCCGCCTCGGGCCGGCGCTCGGGGTCGGTGGAGCGGGCGTGCGTGGACCTGGTGGAGGCGTTCCTGCTGCGGGACCGGGTCGGGCAGGCGTTCGAGGCGGTGGTGATCGACGTGGACGAACGCCGCGGCGGCGGTCAGGTGCAGCTCGTCGACCCCGCCGTGATCGCCCGCTGCGACGGCACCCTCCCCCTGGGCGAGCACGTCACGGTACGCCTGACCCGCGCCGACCCGGCCACCCGCGAGGTCCGCTTCACCCTCGCCGGCTGAGGAGTCAGCTCGTTCTGGCGCGCATGCCGTCGCAGATCACGTCCGCCATCCGCAGCGCGCCGCCCCTGGCCCGGGCCCGCCGCTCGGCGGTCAGGCAGCCGCGGAGCAGGTCGCGTACGTCGTGGGCGGTCAGGTCGGTCCGTGCCGCCCCCACCCGCTGCGCCCGCACCAGCAGGCGGCCGAGCGCGGCGGTGAAGTCGTCCTCCAGTGTGGAGCCCGGCCGCAGGACTGAGCCGCTCTCCAGCATGTCGCACAGCGCCTGGCTGGCCGCGGCCTGCTCGGTCACCCGCGCGAACCAGCCGAAGAACGCCTTGCCGGGGTCCTCGGCGGTGGCCAGCGCGCGGGCGTCGGCCACGAACCGTTCGATCCGCCCGAGCAGCACCGCCTCGAACAGCGCCTCCTTGGTCGGGAAGTGCCGGTAGACGGTCCCGACGCCGAACCCGGCCCGACGGGCGATCTCGTCGAAGGAGATGGTCAGGCCGTCGCCGGCCAGCGCCTCCTGCGCGATCTGCAGCACCCGCTCGCGGTTGCGCCGCGCGTCGGCCCGCAGCGGCCTGGCGGAGCTGTGGTCGTCGCCCATGACCTCCCACCCCTTCGGTCACCCCTTCGGCAACCCTCCGGCAAACGGAGCGAGCTCTCCGATTCTATCGAGGAGATTTCCGACATACACCTTTCGCACGCCGACATGACGGAAGCCTCCGCGATCAGCACACCCGATCGCGAAGGCCCCCGCTTCCCGTCCTGCCGGCGACAGGGTCTCCGCGTCACCCCGGTGACAGCAGGTCCCCGTCCGGCAGGTGACCGAGGTCCCGCGTCACGCCGGTGACAGGGGTTCCGCGGCCTCGTACCGGCGGCGAAGGCGCCCGCGCCCGCGGGCGCCGGCGCGCCGGAACCGGAGGCGCTCCTCGCGCGGCACCGGCTCCACCTCCACCAGGCGCGCCCCCTCCGGCACATGCCGGGGATCGTGCGTGACCATCAGCGTCGTCCGCCCGGCCATGAGCCGCCGCAGCGGCGTCATCACCTGGGCGGCCGTGGCGTCGTCCAGGCCGGTCATCGGCTCGTCGAGCACCAGCACGGGCGTGTCGCGCAGGATCGCCCTGGCGATCGCGATCCGCTGCCGCTGCCCGCCGGACAGCAGCCTGCCCCGCTGCCCCACCGGCGTGTCGTACCCCTGGGGCAGCAGTTTGACGAAGTCGTGCACGCCGGCCGCCTCCGCCGCCCTGATCACCTCGTCGAGCGGGGCGCCGGGACGGCCGTAGGCGATGTTCTCGCGTACGGAGCCGGAGAACAGCATCGTCTCCTGGTGCAGGATCGTCACGTTCTCCCGCAGCGACTCCCTGGTCAGGCTGCGGATGTCGACGCCGTCCAGCAGGATGCGGCCCTCGTCCGGGTCGTAGAAGCGCAGCAGCAGCTTGGCCACCGTGGACTTGCCGGCCCCACTCGGCCCGGCCAGGACCACGACCTCGCCGGGCTCGGCGGTGAACGACATGTCCCGCAGCACCGGCCGTCCCCGCCCCGGATAGGCGAAGCCGACCCCTTCGAAGGCGACTTCGCCCCGCGCGCGCCGTACCGGCTCGGCGTCGCGGGCGTCGGTGACGTCGGGACGCGACCGCAGGATCTCGATGACCCGGTCCGATCCCGCCGCCGCCTCCGACACGGTCAGGGCCAGCTCACCCAGCCCCTGTACGGCCGGGTAGAGCAGGGCCAGGTAGGCCGCGAAGGCCAGCAGCCCGCCGAGCGTCAGCCGGCCCGCCGCGATCTCCCACGCGCCGAACCCGAGGACGACGATCAGGCAGACGGTCTCGATGAGCTGGACCGCGGGGCCGTAGAGTCCGGCCAGCCAGGCCTGCACCATGTTCGCGCGCAGCCAGCCGCGGCCCTCCTGGTGCAGCCGCCGCGACTCGGCGTCCTGCCGGTTGTAGGCCTGCACGAGCGGCTGGTTGGCCAGCCCTTCCTCAAGGACGCTGTTCATCGCCCCGTTGCTGGCCCGCTCGCGTGCCGCCGCCGTCCTGAACCGGGACGCGAACACCTTCGAGACCACCAGGAACAGCGGGATCAGCGCCATGGTGAGCAGCGCGAGGTCCCAGCGGATGAAGAACGCCGCCCCCGCGAAGAAGACGACGCTGGCGGCCGTGGTGATCGCGCGGACGAGCCCGGACCCGACGAGTTCCTCGATGGCCTCGACGTCGTCGGTCATCCGCGCCATCAGGTCGCCCAGGCGCCGGTTCTCGGAGAAGTCGGGCGCGAGCGTCTGCAGGTGGGCGTAGACCCGGTCGCGCAGGGCCAGCAGGAACCGTTCCGCGCCGAGCGCGGTGAGGTAGGCCCCCGCGAAGGAGGTCGCCCCGGCGATCGCGGCGAGCCCGAGCCAGGTGAACGCGGGCACCCAGAAGGCGCCCAGGTCCCGGGTCGTGAGAACGGTGTCGGTGATGTGGCCGAACAGGCGGATCGCGGCGACCTCGCAGAGCGCGGCCAGGATGGCGAACACCACCCCAGCCGCGAAGAGCCGGCGCAATCCGCGGGTGTCCGGCCAGAACTCGCGGAATGTGCGGCGAAGCGAAATCGCCGGCGCGAGTTCACGGCCGGAGGCGTTCAAAGAGAGCCGGCGGCTCAGCCGCCGGCCCTCTCCGCTGGGGTTACTTAGCACCCCCACCACCTACGGCGACCACAGCAGCTCCACCGGCGATGACAGCGGCGGCGCCGACGGCAGCCCCATCCTTGCTGGAAGCCGGCCTGTGAGAGTTTCGTGCTCGCCATGTTTCCTCCCCCGTTGGCGGAACACTGACAAATCGGACGCTAGCACCCGAATTGCGATAAATCAGCAGATAATCGCTGATTTCAAAGAGACTTGACTGGTAAAACCAGACGGGAAAGGCGATGAAGACACCCGCGTAAAGTCAGCGGCCCACAAGTAAAAGAACCAACCGAACACCACCCCGAAGCAAAAAGACGCTCCCGGGAGGCGATTCCCAGGAGCGTCCGCCGCCGACACCGACGTCAGGTCAGGCCAGCTTGTGCAGGTCGGGTCAGGTCAGCTCGGGCAGGTCAGGTCAGCGACGAGTACGCCACCACGCCGCGCCGCATCCCGTCCACCGCCTTGATCGCCGTCTGCTTGATCTTGCTACCGGGCGGCGCCGCGTTCCCGAGCTGCCCGAGCAGGTCCATCAGCTGCTTCACCCAGCGCACGAAGTCACCGGCCGCCAGCTCGTTGCCGTTGATCCCCTCCATCAGCACCGCGTCCAGCGTGTGACCCTTCGTCCAGCGGAACGCCGCCCACGCGAACCCCAGATCCGGCTCCCTGATCGTGGACAGCCCGTGGTCGGACTCGATGCCCTCCAGCTCCCCCCACAGCCGGATCATCGCCGACAGCGCGTCCTGCGCCCGCCCCGCCGGGATCTTCGGCCGGCGGGCGTCGTCGGACGCCCGCGACTCGAACACCAGCGCCGACACGCACGCCGCCAGCTCCGCCGGGTCCAGCTCCTCCCACAGGCCGTTGCGCAGGCACTCGGCGGTCAGCAGGTCCAGCTCGGTGTAGAGGCGCCCCAACCGGCGGCCCTCGTCGGTGACCGCCTCCTCCTCCAGGTAACCGAGCTGCTCCAGCACCGAGCAGATGCGGTCGAACGTACGGGAGATGACGTGCGAACGGCCCTCCACCCGGCGGCGCAGCCCCTCGGTCTCGCGCAGCAGCTTGTAGTAGCGCTCGGCCCAGCGCGCATGGTCCTCCCGCTCGTCGCACCCGTGGCACGGATGCTGCCGGATACGCCGGCGCAGCTCGTTGACCTCGTCGTCCTCCACGGCGTGGTCCCGCGCCCTGACCGGCTTGCCCAGATCGCGGTCACCCATCTTGGCCAGCAGCGTCGAGACCAGGTTGGCGCGCTCCTTCGGCGAGCGGCCGTTGAAGTTCTTCGGGATGCGCAGCTTCTCCAGCGGCTCGACCGGCACCGGGAAGTCCGCCGGATCGAGCTTCTTGATCTGCTTGCCGATCGTCAGCACCAGCGGGCTCGGCCCCGTCCCGCGCGGATTGCGGCCGGGATCGAGCACGATCGCCAGCCCCGCCCTACGCCCGCCCGGCACCCGGATCACGTCACCGGGCTGCAACGCCTCCAGCGACTTCACCGCCGCGGCCCGCCGGGCCGTCCCGCGCTGACGCGACAGCTCCGCCTCCCGGTCCGACAGCCGGCGGCGCAACGCCGCGTATTCCGGGAAGTCACCCAGATGGCACGTCATGGCCTCCTGGTAGCCCTCCAGGGCCTCCTCGTGCTTGCGCAGCTGCTTGGCCAGCCCCACGACCGCCCGGTCGGCCTGGAACTGCGCGAACGACTCCTCCAGCAGCGTCCTGGCCCGCTCCCGCCCGAACTGGCCGACCAGGTTGACCGCCATGTTGTACGAAGGCTGGAAACTCGACCGCAGCGGATACGTCCGCGTGCCCGCCAGCCCCGCCACCGACAGCGGATCCATGCCCGGCTGCCACAGCACCACCGCGTGACCCTCGACGTCGATGCCGCGCCGCCCGGCCCGCCCGGTCAGCTGGGTGTACTCCCCCGGCGTCAGGTCGGCGTGCGTCTCACCGTTCCACTTGTCCAGCTTCTCGATCACCACGCTGCGGGCCGGCATGTTGATGCCCAGCGCCAGCGTCTCCGTCGCGAACACGGCCTTGACCAGCCCGCGGGTGAACAGCTCCTCCACGACCTCCTTGAAGGCCGGCAGCATGCCCGCGTGGTGCGCCGCCAGCCCCCGCTCCAGGCAGTCGCGCCACTCCAGATAACCCAGCACCGCCAGGTCCTCGTCCGGCAGGTGAGCCGTGCGCTCGTCGACGAGCTGCCTGATCTCGTGCCGCTCCCGGTCGGTGGTGAGCCGGATGCCCGCGTACAGGCACTGCTGCACCGCCGCCTGACAGCCGGCCCGCGAGAAGATGAACGTGATCGCCGGCAGCAGCCCCTCGGAGTCCAGCTTCTCGATCACCTGCACCCGGTCGGGCGGGCGCGAGCGCTGCGGCCTGCCGTAACCCCGCCGGCCCCGCCCCGACGTCAGCCGCTCGGCGTCGCGCGTCACCCGCATCAGCGTCGGATTGATCCGCGGCGTCAGGTCGTCGCTGACGAACAGGTCGTAGATCCGGTTGCCGACCATCATGTGCTGCCACAGCGGCACCGGCCGGTGCTCGTCCACGATCACCGTCGTGTCGCCGCGCACCTCGCCCATCCACTCGCCGAACTCCTCGGCGTTGCTCACCGTCGCCGACAGCGCCACCAGCCGGACCGACTCGGGCAGGTGGATGATGACCTCTTCCCACACCGCGCCGCGGAAGCGGTCGGCCAGGTAGTGGACCTCGTCCATCACGGCGAACCCCAGCCCGGCCAGCGTCGCCGAGCCGGCGTAGAGCATGTTGCGCAGCACCTCCGTGGTCATGACCACGATGGGCGCCTCGCCGTTGACGCTGTTGTCGCCGGTCAGCAGGCCGACCTTGCCGGTGCCGTACCGTTTGACCAGGTCGTTGTACTTCTGGTTGGACAACGCCTTGATGGGGGTGGTGTAGAAGCACTTGCGGCCCTGCTCCAGGGCGAGGTGCACGGCGAACTCGCCGACGACCGTCTTGCCCGACCCCGTCGGCGCCGCCACCAGCACCCCGTCTCCTGCCTCCAGGGCCCGGCAGGCGTCCAGCTGGAAGTCGTCCAGAGCGAAGTCGTAGAGACCTCGGAACGATCTGAGAGCGGCCCCGTCGTCCCCGTGCTTCTGACGGAAGGCCGCGTAGCGTTCCGCTGGCGTTGTCATACCCGTCAGCCTACCGAAATCGCCTTTCCGGTCCGTCCCGCCCGTTCCCGCACAGCCCGCGAACGGCCGCCGGCCAACGCCTTTACAAAGTAGATTTCACACGATGACCCGTAACGCCCCAGGTCGCACCGCACACTCCAGCGGCACCGCGCCGACCCGTTCGCCGTCGGCGTAGGCCACCACGTCCTCGTCCGGCGAGCCCACCTCCACCCGCACGGCGCGCACCCGCCGGATCGACACGGCCGGATGGCCGACGTGCGTCCCCCGGTAGACGCCGGGGAACACGCGCAGGAACTCCCGCTTCGACATCGCCCCGATCATCGCCACGTCGAGCAGCCCGTCGTCGGGGGCCGCGTCGGGGCATACGCGCATCCCGGCCCCGTACGAGTGCGTGTTGGCCACCGCCACCAGCATGGCCTCCCGCTCGACCACCTCGTCGCCGTCGAACGTGACGCGGAACGGGATCGGCCGGAACGAGCGCAGTTCGCCGGCCATCGCCACCAGGTAGCGCGCCATCCCCGGCGGCCAGGTCAGCCGGTTGGCCCGCTCGTTGACCCGCGAGTCGAACCCGCAGCACACCACCCCGGCGAACAGCTCGTCGGCCGTCCCGGCGCGGATGCTCGCGGCGTCGACCTGCCGCGTCCGCATCCGCAGCACGGTCCTGGCGGCGGCGATCGGGTCGGCGCGGTGCAGGCCGAGCGCGGCGGCGATGTCGTTGCCCGTGCCCGCGGGGATGATGCCGAGCGGCACGTCGGTGCCGGCCACGGCCTGGACGGCCAGGTGGACCAGGCCGTCGCCGCCGAACGCGACGAGCGCGTCGGGGCGCTCGGACACGGCGGTGCAGGCCCGCTCCAGGGCGTCGGCGGCGTCGTCGCCGACGATCACCGACAGCTCGGCCCCTCCGGCGCGCAGCCGGCGCGCCACGGGTTCGAGCAGGCGCAGCGTACGGCCGCCGCGGGCGGCGGGGTTGACCAGCAGGGCGAGTTGAGGGGACACGACCGGAACCTATCGCCTGCGGCGCGGAACGGGAATGCCCCGGCGCACGCGGCGACACTCGAGAAGGCCCCATCGCACACGGCGACGCTCAGGAAGCCCTCATCGCATGCGGTCCGGGCCGGGAACGCCCCTGCCGCCTCCTATCGCCTGTCGGTGCCGGGCGGCTCCTCGTCGAGCGGCGTGGGATCGGCCGCGGGCTCCGGATCGTCCTGGGCCAGCGGGGACGCCTCGTCGTCGGACAGGTTCGCGAAGTTCTCGGCCGCGGGAGCGCGGCGCTCGCGTACGTACATGACCAGCTCGGCCACGAAGTACAGGATGATCATCGGTGCGGCCAGCGCCATCATCGTCAGCGGATCGCCGCCGGGGGTGATCACGGCGCCGAAGACGAACATGACGAAGATGACCGTGCGGCGGTGCTTCTTCACGGTGCCGTGCGACAGCACGCCGATGAAGTTGAGGAAGACCAGCAGCAACGGCAGCTCGAAGGAGACGCCGAAGATCATCAGCATGATCAGGACGTAGTCGAGGTAGTCGTCGATGCCGATGGTGGCGACGGTGCCGTCGAGCGAGAACCCCAGCAGGATGCCGAGGCTGGTGTCCATGATGATGTAGGCCAGCGCGGCCCCGAGCACGAACAGCGGGACGGCCAGCGCCAGGAACGCGATCGAGTAACGCTTCTCGCTGCGATAGAGCGCGGGAGTCACGAACGCCCAGATCTGGTAGAGCCAGACCGGGGACGCCACCACGAGCCCGATCATCAACGAGACCTTCAGCGTGATGAAGAAGGACTGGAAGATGCCGCTGTAGGTCAGGCTGCACTGCCCGTTGAGCTGACGCGACTGGGCCGTCTCGCAGTAGGGCGCCTTGAGCGCCTCCCACACCGGATCGAAGAAGATCCATCCGATGATGATGCCGACGACGATGGCGGCGATCGCGATGAGCAGCCGGTTGCGCAGCTCACGCAGATGGTCCATGAGGGGCATGCGGCCCTCGGGATCAGGTGCGGGCCGGCTTGACCGTTTGAGCAGCGCCATCTAAGCAGTCCAGGTGACGAGGAGGGGTGGGGTCAGGCGCGCTTGTCGGCCTGGGCGGCGGCGGAGGCGCGCAGCTTGGCGGCCTGCTCCTCCAGCTGGCGGGCCTGCTCCTCGGCGGAGGGCGCGGGAGCCGGCGTGGCCTGGATCTGCTGCGGCTGCACGGGCTGCGGCTGCGGCGCCGGCTGGGCCGGAGCCTGCGTCTGGGCCTCGACCGTGGTGTCGTCGTCGTCGCGCAGCTTGGCGGTCTCGGCCTTGAAGATCCGCAGCGACCGGCCGACGCCCCGCGCCATGTCGGGCAGCTTCTTGGCACCGAACAGCAGGACGAGGACCAGCAGGATGATCAGAAGTTCAGGAACCCCGAGGTTCGGCATGAAAGTCCCTTTTCTAGCGAGTGCCTGTTTCAGCCACGATCGTACGCTGCCTGGGGCATGGTCTCATCCCCCCGGCCCGTCAATCTGGCCCGCCCAGGTTCCAGCCGTGCCTTCGCCTCGGCGATTTCCCTTCTCAGAGTACGTGCCGCCACGACGACGCGAGCACCGGCGAACCCGACCGCGGCCAGCCCGGCCGCCCCCAGCGCCGCCGCCAGATAGATCTGCGTCATGGCCGGTGAGCGTACAGGGCCAGGGCGCGCTCGGCCTCGCGGCGCACGGTCCGCGCCATGTCCGGCGGCGAGACGACCCGGCCGGTGTCGCCGAGCCGCAACGCCAGCCGCAGGATCCAGTCCTCGTCGCGCACCCGCAGCGCCACCCGCAGCCGCCCCTCCCCCAGCTCGGTGACCTGCTCGCACGGGTAGTACTCGGCGACCCACCGCCCGGCGGCGCTCAGCTCCAGCTCCACCAGCTCGTCGGTGGGCGAGGGCCGGAAGACGCCGTCGGTGACGTCCCTCGGCTCGGCCCCGGCGGGCGGGTCGGCGGGCACGTCGAGCACCTCGGCGTCGAGCACCCGGTCGAGCCGGAACAGCCGCATCGCCTCGGCCCGGTAGCACCAGCCCTCCAGGTAGGCGCGGCCGTCGACGATGAGGACCCGCATGGGGTCCACCTCGCGCGGCGTCACCTCGTCGCGGCCGGGCACGTAGTAGCGCAGCGAGAGCCTGCGCCCCTTGGTGAGTCCCTCGCGCACGCGCGGCAGGGCGTCGGGGGCGGCGTCGACGTCCACGGCGACCTGGCTGCTGACGGTGGCCGCGCCCTCGCCGGCGGCCCGTTCCAGCTTGGCGGTCACGCGCGGCAGGGCGTCGCCCGGCACCTCGGCGAGCTCGGGGGAGGCGGCCAGCATGCGCAGGGCGACCAGCAGCGCGCTGGCCTCGTCGATGCCGAGCCGCAGCGGCCTGGCGATGGTGTCGGCGTTGTCGATGAGGATCTCGCCGCCGTCCCATGAGACGTCGATGAGGTCGCCGGGGGTGTGACCGGGCAGCCCGCACATCCACACGAGCTGCAGGTCGTCGATGAGCTGCTTCTCGCTCAGCCCGAACACCGCCGCCACCTCGCCGACCTGCGCCCCGGGGTGGGACATCAGGTACGGCACCAGCGCCAGCAGCCGCGGCAGCCGGTCGGCCGACCCGCTCATGAGTTCTCCTTCACCACTGCCTGCGTCCCCGTTCGATTCGAGAGGTGCCCGCGACCGCTGTCACGCCACGGCCCCCTTCAGGCGGCAGATGACGGCCTCGCGCGCGTCCGGCGGCTGCACCACCTCGACGTCGGCGCCGAGGCTGGCCATCCAGCCGGCCAGCCGTTCGGGGTCGGAGAAGACCAGCTCGGCCTCGTCCCACCCGTCGTCGCCCGCGTGCAGGGCCGTGGACAGCTGGCGCAGCCCCTCGCACGTCCCCTGGCGTACGCGGACGACCGCCACCCGCTCCTCCGCCGGCTCGTCGGGGAAGCCCACCATGGCCTTGAGGTCGACGCCCTCGGGCACCTCGACCACGCCCGGCCTGCCGACGGTGGCGACCTGCCCGGTGATGCGGCTGAGCCGGAAGGCGCGCGGGGCGTCGCGGCCGCGGTCGAAGCCGGCCAGGTACCAGCGTCCGCGCCTGCTGACCACGCCCCACGGCTCGACGGTGCGGCTGCGCACGCTCTCGCTGCCGGCGCCGCGGTAGTCGAAGCGGACCACGCGCCGGTCGCGCACGGCGTCCCACAGCGCGGGGAAGGCCGGGTCGCGGGTGTCCACGCGCAGCTCCAGGGCCCCGGTGCCGACGGGCTGGTCGGTGGAGACGCCGCCGGCCCGCAGCTTCAGCAGCGCCCCTGAGGCGGCCTCGGCCAGGCTGGCGCGCTGCCACACCTGGGCGGCCAGGCCCAGCACGGCGGCCTCGTCGGGTTCGAGGGTGATCTCCGGCAGCTCGTACGACTGCCGCTCGATCCGGTAGCCCGGCTCGTCCTCCCACGGGTCGCGCACGACGTCGATCGGGATGCCGATCTCGCGGAGCTCGTTCTTGTCCCGCTCGAACATGCGCTGGAACGCCTCGTCGCCGTCGCGGTCGTAGCCGGGGACGGCCTGGCGGATCTGCTCGGCCGACAGCGGGCGGCGCGTGGCGAGCAGGCAGATCACGAGATTGAGCAGCCGTTCTGTCTTCCGGCGCGACATCTGCCTCACTCCTCCTTCATCGACGCTACCCTGCCCCCGTGATCAGATGGCGCAAGGGCGAGGTCCTACGGATCCGACGCGAGTGGCCGGGAGCGGTGGAGCTGGACGTCTCCGTCCCCGAGGGGGAGTGCCGGGCGCTGGCGTATCCGCCGCTGGTGGGCCGCCCGGAACCCGGTGACGAGGTGCTGCTCAACACGACCGCGCTCGCGATGGGTCTCGGTACGGGAGGTTACGCCATGGTGGTGGCCGTCCCGAACCGTTTGCCGCAAGACCCGGACGGTCCCGGGCACCTGGTGAAGGCCAGGTACACCCCGCTGCAGGCCACGGTGCTGGGCGCCGACGAGCAGGATTCGCCGCATCATGCCAGGTTGCGCGAGGCGGACTCGCTGGACGGCATGCCGGTGGTGGTGGCCGATCTGCACTCGGCGCTGGCCCCGATCCTGTGCGGGCTGTACGAGGCGCGGCCGGGCACGCGGGTGGCGTACGTGATGTTGGACGGCGGCGCGCTGCCGGTCTGGTTCTCGATGGCGGCGGCGAAACTGCGTGAGATCGGCTGGCTGGCGGGCGTGGTGACGGTCGGCCAGTCGTTCGGCGGCGACGTGGAGGCGGTCACCGCCCACACCGGCCTGCTGGCGGCCAGGCACGTGCTGGAGGCCGACGTGGCGATCGTCACGCAGGGGCCGGGCAATCTGGGCACCGGCACCCGGTGGGGCTTCTCGGGCGTCTCGGCGGGTGAGGCGGTGAACGCGGCCGGCGTGCTGCTGGGGCGGCCGGTGGCGGCGCTGCGGGTCAGCGAGGGCGACCTGCGCGAGCGTCACTACGGCGTCTCGCACCACTCGCTGACCGCCTACGGCCGGGTCGCGCTGACGCCGGCCGAGGTTCCGGTGCCGGAGCTGGCGGGCGAGTTCGGGGAGCGGGTCAGGGACCAGGCCGAGCTCCTGGCCGTCCGGCACCGACTGGTCTCGGTGCCGGTGGACGGCCTGCACGAGGCGCTGCGCGAGTCGCCGGTCAGGCTGTCGACGATGGGCAGGGGGCTGGAGGAGGACCTGGCCTACTTCCTGGCCTCGGCGGCGGCGGGCAGGCTGGCGGCCTCGATGCTGCCGTAGGAGTCCTTGAAGGTGAACGCCTCGGGGCCGGGCCCCTCGGTCTTGAGGCGTTCGAGCCGCTCCATGGCCTCCGTCAGGGAGGGGATGGTGCCCTCGGGGACCCACCACATCACCAGGTACGGCTCCACGGCGCGCAGGAACCACTCCCTGCGCCGGCGCAGCACCCCCAGATGCGGGCTGCGGTAGACGTAGTTCCACACCGACTCCAGCGACTCCCACACCGAGAAGTTGACCAGCAGCAGGTCCCCGTAGTCGTGGGTGACGGTCGCGGTGGGGTCGCTCTCGCTCTCCTTGAGCCGCCACACGAAGCCGGGCGCCTCGTCGGCCAGGGCGTTGATGGGTTCGAGCAGGGCGACGAACTCGGCGAGCTCCGGGCTGTCGACGGGCGCGCGCAGATGGGCGATGTTGAGCTGGGCGAGATGCATGAGGCTCAGCACACCATTCAGCCGGCTTCTATGTCAACGTCTATTTGTTTTAGAGAGACGCAGCACTCCCCCGGCCGTGGATCCAGCTCGGCCCGGCGTGGGTCGTCACCGAGCCCTTCGAGCAGCCCCTGGCACAGGGCCAGGTTCATGGAGCACACCAGCAGCGGCTGCTCCACCGACAAGGCGTGGAACGGGCAGTTGCGCAGCCGCACCACCCCGCCCTCCGCGTACGGCTCGTAGCCGCGCCGCTCCAGCACGCTCTCGGCCCGCTCGCCGCGATGCCGTCCGGCCAGCCCCGCGCCCGCGGCCCGCGCCGCCTCCTCGGCCTGTTCCTCGGCGCCGAGCAGGTCCACCACGGCGGCCAGGACGGAGGCGAGGGTGGCGTAGTCGCGCGGCGGCAGGCTCACCGACCGCTCGCCCCTGGCCCGGCGGTAGATCTTGGCGGGCCGGCCGCTGCCCGGCCCCTTCTTCTCCTGCTGCCGAAAGCCGCTCTCCAGCAGTCCGGCCTCGACGAGCTTGTCGAGGTGGTGCCCGGCCAGCGTCCTGGACACGCCCGCCGCCTGCGCGGCCTCGCCGCGGCCCATGTCGCCGCCGGCGGCGGTCACGGCGGCGTACAAGGTGCGCCGGACGGGGTCGTGCAGGAGGGCCAGCGCCTCGATGTCGTCGCTACTCACAGCGGGAGTCTATGAAAGGCCGCCCGCCCCTCGCCCTCCTCGACGGCCCTGTGGTGGCCCGTACGGCCCCGTGGTGCCCCCGTGGCGGCTCCCCCGGGCTCAGTAGGCGGCGATGACGTCCACGACGAAGACGAGCGTGTCAGAGCCCTTGATCCCGTACGCGGGATGCCCGGCCGGGCCGTAACCGTACGCGGGCGGGACGATCATCAGGACGCGGCTGCCCACGGGCACGCCGGCCAGGGCCTTGTCCCACGCCTTGACGGTGGTGCCGTCGCCGAGCTTGAACGCCCTGGGCCGGCCCGCCGGCCAGGTGGCGTCGAAGACGCGGCGCCCGGCCCAGACGGCGGCCTCGTACTGGGTGACGACGAGCTGCCCCGCCCGCACCGTGGGCCCGCCGCCCCTGGCCAGCACCTTGGCCGCGAACCCGCCCGGCGGCGCGGTGGCGGGCACGACCAGCCCCGGCCGGGGGCCGCCACCGGCCCGCACCCCCGCCAGGGTCCCGGCGGGGGCCTCGACCGAGGCGCCCTTGTGGTGGGCGCCGAGGATGTCGACGACGTAGAACAGCTCGTCACCGGCGCCGACACCCTTCGGCGGGTCGGCGCCGAAGCCGTCGCCGGGCGGGATCGCGGCGATGACCCTGCTGCCCACCCTGCGGCCGCTGAGCGCCCGTTCGAGCCCGGGGAGCAGCTGCCCCACCGGGAACGCGGCCGGGGTGCCGCGGTTGAAGCTGGAGTCGACCAGGCGGTTGTCCCTGCCGTTCCACACGTGCGCGGTGTACTGGACGATGGCCACGTCGCCGGCGGCCAGCCGTTCGCCGTCGCCGGCGGCCAGCTCGTCCACCCGCAGGCCCGCGGCGGGCTTGCCGCCGGGGAAGACGATCGTCGGCCGGGCGCCGAACGTGCCGCCCACCTTCAGGTCCAGCGGCCCCGCCGCCCCGCCCGTACAGCCGGCCAGCAGCAGCGGCGCCAGCAGCAGTGACACGGCACGGCGGCGCATCGGTCCTCCCAGCACGGATGGCCCGGCGGCGCTGCGCCACCGGGCCCGGCGATGCTACCGCGCCGGGAGAACGCCCGTCAGCGACTCCCGGCGAGTGCGCGTACGCGGCCGGTCAGTAGGCGGCCAGGACGTCCACCACGAACACCAGCGTGCTCTTGGCCGGGATGCCCTGCTGCGCCTGGTCGCCGTAGCCGAGGTCCGGCGGGATGCTCATCACGACGCGGCTGCCGACGGGCACGCCCGCGAGGCCCTTCTGCCAGCCCTGGATGACCTGCGCGAGCGGGAACTCGGCCGGCTGGCCCCGCTCCCAGCTGGAGTCGAACTGCTTGTCGGTGCCCCAGATCTTGCCCGTGTAGTGCACCGACAGCGTCTGCGTGGCCGCGACCTTCGGGCCCGTCCCCTGGATGACCGTCTTGACGACGAGCTCCTTCGGCGGCTTCTCGCCGGTCTTCGTGGTCAGCGTGGGCGCCTTGTCGCCGCCCGGGTTGCTCACCTTGACGCCCTTGATGCTGTCGCCGGTCTCCTTGCCGGTGGCGGCCTTCAGCGGCGGCGGCTGGGTGCCGACGACGTCGAACACGAACACCTTGGTCGGCTCGGCCGGCGCTGTGGCCTGCGGCTGGGCGACGGAGTCGTTGGCCAGCACGGCCAGCAACCGGCCGCCGTGCTTGACCTTGGTGAAGCCCTCGCGCAGCACCTGCGGCAGCTGCTCGTTGACCTGGATCGTCTCCGGCGCCTTGGTGTCGTAGGAGGAGCCCTGGACCGCGTTGCCCTTGCCGTCCCAGTTGTAGACCGTCAGGTTGACGATCACCCGGTCGCCGGCCTTGACGCCGTCGCCCGCACCGGGCTGAATCACCTCGTACGAGGATTTCTTCGCGGGCGTGCCGGAGGGGAACGTCACGCTGGGCTTGGCGCCCACGTTCCCGGCGACCTTGACCCCGGACGCCCCTCCCGAGGGCGCGGCGGCGGTGGTGGCGCCGTCGTCGGAGCCGCACGCGGCGGCGAACAGGATCATAGGCACAGCGGCCAGTACGGCCAGAGCGCGGCGCATGGGTTTCCCTAGGAAAGACGTCAGATTCGCGTCACCCTACCCGACTTCCCGGTAGGGCCGGGGTAAACGGACCACCACATCCCGGGCAGCCCGGCGGCGTCCCGGCCCAGTTCGGCGGCGGCCTCGCGCCGGCCTGCGCGCTCGCGGGCCCGCGCCACCGGCGACGGGCCCGCACCCGCGTGCACCTTTCATCCAGCCACCGCCACCCCGCCCCCGCCGCACCGGCGGGGAGGGCATGGCTACATGCCGGCGATCAGCTTGTCCACCCGCTCGTCCACGCTCCGGAACGGGTCCTTGCACAGCACCGTGCGCTGCGCCTGGTCGTTCAGCTTGAGATGCACCCAGTCGACGGTGAAGTCGCGCCGCTTCTCCTGCGCCTTGCGGATGAACTCGCCCCGCAGCCGCGCCCTCGTCGTCTGCGGCGGCACCGACTTGGCCTCGAAGATCTTCAGGTCGGAGGCCACCCGCTCCACCGAGCCGCGCTTCTGCAGCAGGTAGAACAGGCCGCGCTTGCGGTGCACGTCGTGGTAGGCCAGGTCGAGCTGGGCCACCCTGGGCGACGACAGCGGCAGGTCGTACTTCTTCCGGTAGCGCTCGATGAGCTGGTATTTCGTCACCCAGTCGATCTCGCGCGAGACCAGGTCGAGGTTGCCGGTGTCGACCGCGTTGAGCGTGCGCTCCCACAGCTCCAGCACCCGATGGGCGATGGCGTCGCCGCCGCGCCGGTCGACGAAGTCCTTCGCCTTCGACAGGTATTCCTGCTGGATCTCCAGGCTTGAGGCCTCGCGGCCGTTGGCCAGGCGCACCCTGCGCCGGCCCGTCATGTCGTGGGAGACCTCGCGGATCGCCCTGATCGGGTTCTCCAGCGACAGGTCGCGCATCACGGTGCCCGACTCGATCATGCGCAGCACCAGGTCGGTGGCGCCGACCTTGAGCAGCATGGTGGTCTCGCTCATGTTGGAGTCGCCCACGATGACGTGCAGGCGGCGGAACCGCTCGGCGTCGGCGTGCGGCTCGTCCCTGGTGTTGATGATCGGCCGCGACCGGGTGGTGGCGCTGGAGACGCCCTCCCAGATGTGCTCGGCCCGCTGCGAGACGCAGTAGACCGCGCCGCGCGGCGTCTGCAGCACCTTGCCCGCGCCGCACACGATCTGCCGCGTCACCAGGAACGGGATCAGCACGTCGGCCAGCCGTCCGAACTCGCCGTGCCGGCCGACCAGATAGTTCTCGTGACAGCCGTAGGAGTTGCCGGCCGAGTCGGTGTTGTTCTTGAACAGATAGATGTCACCCGCGATGCCCTCTTCACGCAGCCGCTTCTCGGCGTCCACGAGCAGGCCCTCGAGGATCCGCTCGCCCGCCTTGTCGTGGGTGACGAGCTCGACGACGTTGTCACACTCGGGTGTTGCGTATTCAGGATGGCTGCCCACGTCGAGGTAGAGACGTGCGCCGTTGCGGAGGAAGACGTTGCTCGATCGGCCCCAGGACACGACCCGCCGGAACAGGTAGCGCGCGACCTCGTCGGGGGACAGCCTGCGCTGGCCCCTGAACGTGCAGGTCACGCCGTACTCGTTCTCCAGCCCGAAGATGCGACGATCCATCACCTCACACTATGCCCACGGATCGGCGAGCGGGAGAGATCTTCCCGGGTGTTTTCCCCGACGGCCCCCTATCACCCGCTTCGTCCCCGCGCCCGCCCCCACGGGGCGCGGGTGCCGACGCGCAGGTCAGGGGGTGTAGATCTCCTGAACCTTGACGATCTGCCCCCGGTAGACGGTGATCAGGGCGGGCTGCCCGTTACGGGCGTGCCGCTTGAGCAGCACGCTCCTGGAGCAGCGCTTGGCGCCCAGGCCCGTGCTGCGGCTGACGGTCAGGTCCGCCATCCCCGTCTTGCAGCCGAACGCGGACAGGAAGACGACGTCCTCGGCGACGACGGACCTGTACGCCATCGCGTCACCCTCGGGCGGCCCCACGAAGCGCCCCTCGGTGTGGGTGCCCTTCTTCCACTTGATCGGCTCGTACTCGGCCACGCCACCCCGCAGGTAGGTGATCCAGCCGCGCAGGACGCCGTTGTGGCGGGGGCTGATCCGCTTGGTGAAGTCGTGCTTCGGGTCGGCCTGGAACGTGGTGCCGAAGGTCTTCGGCGCCTTGTACCTCGGGTAGGCGGTGGCCGCTTCGGCCGCCACGCCGGAGGTGAGCATCACGGCCGCCGCGGCACCGGCCGCCAGGAGGCCACGCAAGGGAGTGTTCACGAACAGTGAGATCCTCGATCACCTCGGCGAGTTCAGACAAGCCAGGGTGAAACAGGTCACATCCCCTCCGGGCCGGAGCGACGACGACCCCCACGATCTCCTCTCCCCGACAGCCCGGCGCCTTTACAACGTAGATCACAAACCATGCCTCAGGGATCACCCACCCGGAAACCGCCCGACCACCGACATCCGAGGCGCCCTCCACCCGGAACCCAGCGCACGAACGTGTGGCGGAGCGGGCCCCACGAACGGCGAAACGGGGGCCCGCCGAAGCGAACCCCCGTCTGCGTGAACTTTTCTACCCGGTTACAGCGGCGGCGAGGAGCCGTCGTCGACGTCGCCCTCCGGCCCCGTGGGAGGCGGGCCGGTGGGGGCGTCATCGGGGGCGGGCGTCTCCCCCGCGGGCGGCGGCGTGGCGGCCGGCGGGGTGCTGGTCGTCTGGGCGAGCAGCCGTTCCAGCCGCGCCCCGGTCAGCCGCAGGAACTTGCGGTGCTCCCGGTTACGGTCGAGCACGGCCACCTCGAGCTGCCCCACCGGCGGACGCTCACCGCCCGGCTCGGTCAGCGCCGCCAGCGCCACCTCCAGCGCGTCGGCCAGCGACATCGACTCGCGGTAACGGTCCTTCAGCCGCCCCGCCACCGCCTCGGCCTGGCCGCCCATGGCCGCGAAGCCGTGCTCGTCGAACACCGACCCGTCGAAGGTCAGCCGGTAGATCGCGTCGCCGTCCTTCGTCTCGCCCACCTCGGCGACGACGACCTCCACCTCCAGCGACTTGATCGACTCGGTGAAGATGCGGCCCAGGTTGGAGGCGTAGAGGTTGGCCAGGCCGCGCCCGGTCACGTCGGAACGGTCGTAGGTGTAGCCGTTGATGTCGGCGTAACGGATGCCGCCGAGCCGCAGCTCCTCGAACTCGTTGTACCGGCCGACCGCCGCGAACCCGATCCGGTCGTAGATCTCACTGATCTTGTGCAGCGCCCGGGACGGGTTGGGCGCGACGAACAGGATCCCGTCCACGTATTGCAGCACGACCACGGAACGGCCCCGCGCGATGCCCTTGCGCGCGTAGTCGGCCTTGTCCCGCATGATCTGCTCGGGGGACGCATATCCGAAAGGCATGGACACAGTGGTGATCCTCCGTTAGCGCAGCGGGGCGATGGGGCCGTCGGGCGAGATCAGCCGGGCCTCGAGCATCTGCTCGACGTAACCGGAGACCTCCTCGTCGGACAGGCGGCGGAAACCGTCGGCGTCGATCACGGACACGATCGGCCAGATCTTCCTGGTCACGTCGGGCCCGCCGGTCGCCGAGTCGTCGTCGGCGGCGTCGTAGAGCGCCTGGATCAGCGTCATCACCATGTCGTCGGCCGAGGCGCCGTCGCGGTAGAGCTTCTTCAGCGACCCGCGGGCGAAGATCGAACCCGAACCGATCGCGTCGAACCGCTCCCGCTCATAGGGCCCGCCGGCCACGTCGTAGCTGAAGATGCGCCCCTCGTCGCGGTCGGGATCGTAGGCGGCGAACAGGGGCACCACCACCAGCCCCTGCATCGCCATGCCGAGATTGCCCCTGATCATGGTGGCCAGCCGGTTGGCCTTGCCCGCCACCGACATGGTGCGGCCCTCGAGCTTCTCGTAGTGCTCCAGCTCCACCCGGTAGAGCCGGGCCATCTCGATGCCCGTGCTGGCCGTGCCCGCGATGCCCATGCACGAATAGTCGTCGGCGCGGAACACCTTCTCCACGTCACGCTGCGAAATAATGTTGCCCGACGTCGCCCGCCGGTCGCCCGCCATGACCACGCCACCGGCGAAGGTGGCTGCCAGGATCGTGGTCGCGTGCGGAACCTGGTCGCCGATCGGGGTGGCCAGCACCTCGTCCCGCCGCGGCAGCACGTCTGGCGCATATGAGGTGACGAATTCCGTGAACGAGGAACTCCCGGTGTTGCGGAAGAGCTCGTTCGCCAAGCCGACGGGCAGATCCCTGTGCGATGCCACGCGACTCCCTCCAAACGTTCAGTGTTCCTAGGGCGACCCTACTCATGTTGGGTTGCTGTCTGCACTTCCCACGATCAGCTCACGGCGAACCATCCCCCCGAGATCGCCGGAAACACGCGAATAGTGCGGAAGATCCGCGTTGGGAGCGTTCCTTTACGGCCGCCACCGCCCGTGCGATGGTCGGTACGTCAGCACATCCTGAAGCAGGAGGCCGACGATGCGACTCCCCCGCCGGCCCGCGCTGACCGCCGCCGCCACGTTGCTCGCCCTCACCGCCTGCGGCACCGGCGCGGAATCCGGCGGCGGCAGCGTCACCGTCACCATCGCGGCCAACTCCATCGAAGGCGGCAAGAACGCCGAATCCGCCCAGTGGATCAAGCAATGGGTCATCCCCGAGTTCGAGAAGACCCACCCCGGCGTCAAGGTGCTCTTCCGGCCCAGCGGCGTCGACGACGAACAGTACAAGACCAAGATCGCACTCGACTTCAGGTCCAGGACCGGCGCCGACGTCATCGACCTCGACGGCATCTGGGTCGGCGAATTCGCCCAGGCCGGCTACATCAAACCCCTCACCGACGTCGGCGGCGCCACCGTCGAGCAATGGGAGGGCTGGGCCAAGATCCCCCAAGCCGTCCAGGGCCTGGGCGTCTTCGACGGCAAGAAGTACGGCCTGCCCCAAGGCACCGACGGCCGCGTCCTCTACTACAACAAGACCCTGTTCGACAAAGCCGGCCTGCCCGCCACCTGGCAGCCCACCAGCTGGCAGGACATCATCGACGCCGCCACCGAACTCAAGGCCGCCGGCGTACGCACCCCCCTCCAGATCAACGCCGGCACCGCCATGGGCGAAGCCACCACCATGCAGGGCGTACTCCCCCTGCTCGCCGGCGCCGGATCCGAGATCTACGCCGACGGCAAATGGACCGGCGCCTCCTCCGCCCTCAAAGACGCCCTCGGCCTCTACCAGCGCATCTACGGCCGCAGCGGCCTCGGCGACCCCCGCCTCCAGCAGGAGGCCAAAGGCCGCGACAAATCCTTCACCCAGTTCGCCGCGGGCCAGATCGGCATCCTCGCGGAAAGCGACTACTTCTGGCGCTCCGTCATCGAACCCCGAGCCGGCGTCGCCCCCATGAAGAACCGCGACCAGACCGTCGGCTACGCCAAGATCCCCGCCCAGCGGCCCGGCGGCGGCCTGCGCGGCCAGGACTTCGTCAGCATGTCAGGCGGCGCCGTACGCGTGCTCAACCCCCACTCCAAGCACCCCGGGACCGCCTGGGACCTGCTCGCCTTCATGCACTCGGCCGCCGCCACCAAAGCCCAGCTCGCCGGACAGGTCCGCATCAGCGCACGCACCGACGTCAACGCCGACGTCCTCACCGCCGACCCCATGCTCGACTACGTCGCCCGCGAAGTGCTCCCCCTGACCGCCTACCGCCCGGGCCTGGCCGTCTACCCCCAGGTCTCCGCCGCCCTCCAGGAAGCCACCGCCGCCGTCCTCAACGGCACACCCCCCGACGAAGCCGCCACCGCCTACCAGGACGAACTCGAAGACATCGTCGGCGGCGCGGCCAACATCGCCGGCTGACACCCCACCCCGGCACACCACCCCCGACCAGGCCATACTGGACACCATGGGCAGCACGTCCACCCGGCGCGACTGGATACTCCACCTCGACCTCGACCAGTTCATCGCCGGCGTCGAACTCCTGCGCCACCCCGAACTACGCGGCAGACCCGTCGTCGTCGGCGGCTCAGGCGACCCCACCCAGCCCCGCACCGTCGCCGCCACCGCCACCTACGAAGCCCGCGAACACGGCATCCACTCCGGCACACCCCTCCGCACCGCCCTGCGGCGCTGCCCCGACGCCGTCTTCCTCCCCACCGACCCGCCCGCCTACGAAGCCGCCTCAGCACGCGTCATGGCCGTCCTGCGCGACTTCCCCGTCCGCGTCGAAATCTGGGGCTGGGACGAAGCCTTCCTCGGCGCCACCACCGACGACCCGGAAACCCTCGCCGCCGACCTCCAGCGAGCCGTACACACCCGCACCCACCTCGACTGCTCCATCGGCATCGGCGACAACAAACACCAGGCCAAACTCGCCTCCGGCCTCGCCAAACCCGCCGGCATCCACCGCCTCACCAGCGACAACTGGGCCACCGTCATGAACGAACGCCCCACCCACGCCCTCTGGGGCATCGGCGCCAGAACCGCCGCCAAACTCGCCGCACTCGGCCTGCACACCGTCGCCCAGCTCGCCGCCGCCGACCCCGCCGACCTCGCCGCCCGCTTCGGCCCCACCAACGGCCCCTGGTACCGCTACCTCGCCCTCGGCAAAGGCGAAGCCGAAATCGTCACCACCCCCTGGATCCCCCGCGGCCACAGCCGCGAGATCACCTTCCAGCACGACCTCACCGACCGCGCCGACATCGACCACCACCTCACCACCCTCGCCGAACACGTCACCCACGACGCCACTACGGCCGGCCGCGAGATCACCAAGGTCACCGTCAAGGTCCGCACCACCCCGTTCCAGACCCGCACCCGCCAGAGCACCCTCCCCGCCCCCACGACCGACCCCGCCACGATCACCAGAACAGCCCTCGCCATCCTCGACCGCCACGACCTCACCCGTCCGGTCCGCCTCCTCGGCGTGGCCGTCGACTACACCATGCCACCCACCACCCGCTGACCCTCCGGACCCGTGACCCGCGCACACACCGCCCGACCACCACCGCACCCACCAGACAGACAGCCCTTCGCCCGCGCAGGACGCTAACCCACCCGCGTCACCCGCCCATAGAACTCCGACCGGAGCTCCTCCTCCGCCCGCACCAACGCCTCCAGCTCGGCATCGGACACCTCCAACTCGGGGACCAGAGCCTCCCCCGCGTCCCCCGCACCCGCCTCCACATAGGCGAGCGCCCGCCACACCACCCCGGCATCATCACGGAACTGCCCGATCCCCGTGTTGCACGGCAGACACAACGCATACCGCACATCACCGGTCCGATGACAATGATCCACATGCTCGGGCGGCCGATCCCAGCACACCACGCACAGCCCGTGCTGAGCCGAGATCATCCTCTCCACGTCCTCATGCCGCACCTGATAACGCTGCGCCAGGTGATAACCCCGCGTCGGCGGCACAACCCCGCCGTCCCGCCGCTCCGGCAGGACCACGAACTCCGGCCAGAGCACCTCCCCGTCCAGATACAGCGCGGCCAGCTCCAGCAACACCAGATTGTCGCCGAAGTGCCCGAGCCCGTTGTTGCAGTTGAAACAGAGAATGCCGCGGACGGCACCGCTCCGGTGACAGTGATCGACGAACGTGCCCGGAACGTTCTGACAGACGGCGCAGAGCCCGCCCTGCCGGGCGAGCATGCGCTCGAAGTCGTCCTCGGTGATGCCGTAGCGGTATTGGAGCAGGTAGTTCCGCTCGCTCCCGTATTTTTTGATCTTGTTCTCCCGCGTCACGATGGTGTGGCACGGCTTGCAGTACGCGGCGAGCCCCGATCGTGTGGACCGGTTGCCCCCGAAATCGGCTACAGGCTTCACCTCTTCACAACGCGGGCAGTATTTGTGCCCGTCCGGAACAGCGACCGCCTCTCGCACGGCCTTCCCCTGCTCCTCCTTGCGCTTGCGATAGCTCTGAATGGACCGCCGCCGAAAGCACGTTCTGCAGTAGCGCGCGAGCCCATCAGCCATGCGCTTGTTGAGCCCGAACTCGGAGACGTCCTTCTCCTCCTCGCAGTCCGGACACCGCTTACGCCCTTCCATCCCTCCCCTCCCCGATCACCCGATGTCCTATATTTCCCTCACTGTCCGCCCTTCTGGACGTATGACCTGACGAACTCCTCTGCGTTCTCTTCGAGAACTTCGTCGATTTCGTCCAGAATCGCGTCGACATCGTCAGTGAGCTTCTCCTGCCGCTCCTGCACATCCGGCGCCGCCGAGGCCTCGGTCTCCTCGACCTCGTTCTCGCGGCGTCCGGTCTGCTTCTGGCCGCCGGTGTCCTTGCTCGCCATGTCCTACCTCCGCTTCGGGGGACTGCCTCTAGTGCATATCTTCCCCGAACGGGACGACATTTCGCGCCGATCGGCCGTCGATCTTGCCGGGATGGCCAGATAGTAGCCCTATCCAATCGCGAAGCCCAGTGGCCCTCGGACTCTGAGCACGCCGGTGTGCTCCTCATCACAGTGCCTATGCCGCGAAAGGGGACCGCCTTGTCGTGACGATCCCCTGGGATGCCGATGATCGGCCGGTGTGGGTCAGTCGCCGCCGGTGAGCGCGGCGACGAGGTCGGCGGCGGTGCGGCAGCGGTCGAAGAGTTCGCCGACGTGGGCCTTGGTGCCGCGGAGTGGTTCGAGGGTGGGGACGCGCTGGAGGGATTCGCGGCCGGGGATGTCGAAGATGACGGAGTCCCAGGAGGCGGCGGCGACGGATTCGCTGTATTGGCTGAGACAGCGGCCGCGGAAGTAGGCGCGGGTGTCGCTGGGTGGTTGTTCGACGGCGCGCTGGACCTCGTCTTCGGTGACGAGGCGTTGCATGCGTCCGCGGGCGACGAGGCGGTTGTAGAGGCCGCGGTCGGGGCGGATGTCGGAGTATTGGAGGTCGACGAGCTGGAGGCGGGGGTGGGACCAGGCGAGGCCGTCGCGGCTGCGGTAGCCCTCGAGGAGTTCGAGTTTGGCGACCCAGTCGAGTTCGCGGGCGAGTTGCATGGGGTCTTCGGCGAGGCGGGTGAGGATGGACTCCCACCTGTCGAGGATGTCCTTGTTCATCTCGTCTTGGGCGGTGCCGCGCTCTTCGACGTATTTGCGGGCTTGTTCCAGGTATTCCATCTGGAGCTGGACGGCGGTGAGCTTGCGGCCGTCGCGCATGGGGATCTCGTAGCGGCAGGTGGGGTCGTGGGAGACGGCCCTGAGTGCTTGTACAGGGTTTTCGACGGCGAGGTCGCGGGTGAGGAAGCCCTCTTCGATCATGGCGAGGACGAGGGCGGTGGAGCCGAGTTTCAGATAAGTCGATATTTCCGACATGTTGGCGTCGCCGATGATCACGTGCAGGCGCCGGTACTTCTCCGGGTCGGCGTGCGGTTCGTCGCGCGTGTTGATGATCGGGCGCTTGAGCGTGGTCTCGAGGCCCACTTCGACTTCGAAGAAGTCGGCGCGCTGGCTGATCTGGAAGCCTTCGCCGCGGGAGTCCTGACCGATGCCGACCTTGCCGGCGCCGACGACGATCTGGCGGGAGACGAAGAAGGGGGTGAGGTGCCTGACGATGTCGGCGAAGGGGGTGGCGCGCCGCATGAGGTAGTTCTCGTGGCAGCCGTAGGAGGCGCCCTTGGCGTCGGTGTTGTTCTTGTAGAGCTGGATGGGCGCGTTGGAGGGGATGGCCGAGGCGCGGGTGGCGGCGTCGTACATGACGCGTTCGCCGGCTTTGTCCCAGAGGACGGCGGCCCGGGGGTTGGTGCATTCGGGCGCGCTGTATTCGGGGTGGGCGTGGTCGACGTAGAGCCTGGCGCCGTTGGTGAGGATGACGTTGGCCAGGCCGAGGTCCTCGTCGGTCAGCTGGGTGGGGTCCGCCACCTCTCTGGCCAGGTCGAAGCCGCGCGCGTCGCGCAGCGGGTTTTCCTCTTCGAAGTCCCATCGTGCCCTGCGCGCGCGGGCCGCCGAGGCGGCCAGGTAGGCGTTCACGACCTGTGAGGAGGTCACCATCGCGTTGGCGCCTGGCTGACCTGGTACGGAGATGCCGTACTCGGTCTCGATGCCCATCACCCGACGCACCGTCATGCAACACCCTCTGTTCGTCCGGGTCTGTCTATCCGCCGTTTATATGCCCGAGCCTATGCCCTTCACAGTGCCCCGGGGCCACAGAGTTATGGCACCGACGCCTTTTCAACCTGTACGCCGGGAGCTGATGGGGTTTGTGGTGATCTGCGTGGCTTGAGGAGCCGCTGGATGGGGCGTTCGGCAAAGGAGTAGACGAGATACGACACCACGATCGCGGTCAGGGTCGTGGTCAGGGCGACGGCCCAGGGCGGCAGGTCCCCGGTGAGCAGCGGGATGAGGGCCACCGCGATGACGCTATGGAAGAGGTAAAGCGGGTATGTCGTACCGCCGAGCGCGGTGAGCGTCCTGGATGGTTTGAGGCGGAGCAGCCCGAGGGCGACGAGGGACGTGGCGAGGTAGATGAGGGTGACGGTGACGACCACGCTGACGGGGGTGACGGGCATGTTCTTGAATCCGGCGAGGTCGACGCGACGCTGCACGCGGTCGAGCGCGGAGCCGATCGACAGGCCGTAGCCGGCGGCGACGTAGAGCCACGGGAGCCAGGAACTGCCGTGTTTGTGGATGAGGTACAGGGCCATGCCGGCGATGAAGTAGGGCGCGTAGTCCGGCATGACGATCTCGTCGACGGTGCCGTTCTCGAGGATCCTGGCGCCGATCACGGCGGCCAGCCAGACGCCGGCGAAGATCAGTACGCGCCGGTGGGTGACGCCGACGATGACCAGGATGGACATCAGGAGGTAGAAGCGCAGCTCGGCCCAGAGGGACCAGTAGACGCCGCTGGCGTCGGTGAGTTTGAACAGCCGCTGGAACATGGTGGCGTTCACCAGGTATTCACCTGGGGAAAGTTTTGGGTCGAGCGGCTTGGCTCCGGTGAGGCCGTAGAGGGCGGCGATGGCGGCCAGGCTGAGCCAGTAGGCGGGGTAGAGGCGGATCAGGCGGGAGCGGGCGAAGGCGGCGAGGCCGCGTCCCCAGACGCTCATGAGGATGACGAATCCGCTGATGATGAAGAAGAGCTCAACGCCTAAGATGCCGAGCCCCGCGACGGGTGCCAGGGCCGGGAAGAGTTCCGCGGGCCGGTCGCCCCACACGGAGGCGTAGGCGACCAGGTAGTGGAAGGCGACGACGGCCAGGGCGGCGAGGAAGCGCAGGAGGTCGAGTTCGGCCAACCGGCCGTTTCCTCGTGCGTGGCGCGGCCGGTTGGGTTGATGCACGCCCCCTTTGACGTATTTCTGATCACTTCGGTTCCACTGGTCCCTCAGTTCCCACGAGCAGCACGCGTGCGGTGTGGTCGAGGCCGAGGGCGTGGCGGGCGGAGGGGGTGAGCGCGAGCAGCCCGGCGGCTCCGGCGGCGCCGCAGGCGGACAGGGCGACGCCGGCCCGGCCGAGTTCGCGCGCGGCGGCGGCGGCCTGGTCGTCGGTGATGGTCAGGTAGAGGTCGGCCAGGTGGTTCAGGAGGCGGTGGGCGAGGAGTGAGGGTTCCCTGCAGTCGAGCCGGCCGAGGGTGGTGGGGGCTCCGTGGACGTGTACGGGCGCGCCGGCGCGGGCGCTCTCGACGAGGCAGGGGGCGCCTTCGGGCTCGACGACGACGACCCTGGGTCGCTCGCCCCAGCGGTCGCGGACGTATCCGGCCGCGGCGGCGGCCAGTCCTCCGACGCCGGCCTGCACGAAGACGTGCGTCGGCCCGAGGTCGTCCGCGACGGCTCCGGGGTCGGTGAGTTCGTCGAACAGGACGGTGTAGCCGCGCATGACGTCCAGGGGGACGCTGGTGTAGCCCTCCCATGAGGTGTCGGCGACGAGCCGCCAGCCGTGCTCCTGGGCGGCGCTGAGGGCCGCCCGCAGGCCGGCGTCGTAGTCGGGGCCGTCGCGGTGTACGCGGGCGCCGAGGTCGCGCAGCCGCCGGGCGAACGTCTCGGGTACGTCTTCGGCGAGGTAGACGTGGCAGGGCAGGCCGGCTTCGGCCGCGCCGGCGGCGACGGAGATGCCGTGGTTGCCGGCGCTGGCGCAGACGACGGGCGTGCGGGTGCCGTCGCGTCCGGCGAGCAGGTGGACGGCGTACGCGCCGCCGAGCGCCTTGAAGCTGCCCAGCCCCATGCGCGCGCTCTCGTCCTTGACGTGGACGGCGGCGGTCCCGGCCAGGCCGGGGATGGTGTGGACGGGGGTGGGCCGGTAGGCGGGCCGCCGGGCGAAGTGGGCGCGGGCGCGGCGGGCGTGCGCGGTGCCGATGAGTTCCCGGTCCTGGCCGGTGTACGGGGCGCGGGCGGGATTGAGGTACTCCATGATCGCCATGCTAGGCCGGGGGGCCTCGTACCCGTGTGCTGCCGTCATCGGCGCCCGCGGGCCGTCATGAGCGGTCGCGGGCGGCGGCGACGGCGGCCTGGCCCAGGCTGATGCCGCCGTCGTTGGGCGGCACCCGTACGTGCTTGAGCACGCGGAACCCGGCGGCCCGCAGCCGCTGGACGGTGCGTTCGAGCAGCAGCGCGTTCTGGAAGACACCGCCGGACAGCGCGACGGCGGTCAGCCCGGTGGCCTGGCGCAGGGCGACGCAGGAGCGGCTGATGGCGGCGGCGACGCTGTTGTGGAAGCGTCCGGCGATGACGGCGGGGTCGATCCCGGCGGCGAGGTCGTCGGCGGCGGCGCGGACGAGGTCGCCGCCCTCGACGACGAACGGGCCGCCATCGGGGAGGCCGGAGGGGGTGATGGCGGCGGCGTAGACGCCCGTCTCGGAGGTGTCGGCGCGCTGTTCGAGTTCGATCGCCGCCTGCCCCTCGTACGTGATCGTGTCGCGGATGCCGAGCAGGGCCGAGACGGCGTCGAAGAGGCGGCCGGCGCTGGAGGTGAGGGGTGAGTTGAGTCCGCTGGCGGCGAGCTGGAGGACGGCGGGCCAGCGTTCGGCGTTGCGGGCGGCGACGTCGAGGCCGGGGCGTTCCTCGCGCAGGTAGGCGGCGGTCATGCGCCAGGGCTGGCGGATGGCGGCGGTGCCGCCGGGCATGGGGACCTGGGCGAGGTGGCCGAGGCGTTCGTAGCAGGTCAGGTCGGCGCGCAGGAACTCGCCGCCCCACAGGGTGCCGTCGGGTCCGTGGCCGAGGCCGTCGAAGGCGACGCCGATCACGGGGCCGGGGTCGCCGTTGTCGGCGAGGCAGGAGGCGATGTGGGCGTGGTGGTGCTGGACGCCGACGTGTTCGACGCCGGTCTGCTGGAGGGCGTGCCGGGTGGACAGGTAGTCGGGGTGCAGGTCGTGGGCGATGAGTTCGGGCCGGATGCCGAACAGGTCGCGGTAGTGGTCGATGCTCTCGGCGTAGGCGCGCAGGGTGTCGTAGTTCTCCAGGTCGCCGAGGTGGTGGGAGACGAAGGCGCGGCGTCCGTTCAGGAGGCAGAAGGTGCTCTTGAGTTCGGCGCCGCAGCCGAGCACGGGTCTGGGGGCGGGCCGGCGCAGGGCGAGGGGTTCGGGGGCGTAGCCGCGGGCCCGGCGCAGCACGGTGACCTCGCCGGAGCCGGGTCGTACGACGGAGTCGTCGGTGCGGGTGTGGATGGCGCGGTCGTGGACGAGGAAGGCGTCGGCGATGCCGCCGAGGCGGGTGAGGGCGTCGGCGTCCTCGTAGGCGATGGGTTCGTCGGAGACGTTGCCGCTGGTCAGGACGATGGGTTCGGCGAGTTCGGCGAGCAGGAGGTGGTGCAGCGGCGTGTACGGCAGCATGAGGCCGAGGTGGCGGCCGGCCGGGGCGACGGAGGGGGCGACGCGGGCGGCGGGGGTGTCCTGGCGGCGGGGCAGCAGCACGATGGGGCGGGCGCGGCTGGTGAGCAGCGCGGCCGCGGCGTCGTCGATCTCGCACAGCCGCCGGGCCTGGGCGAGGTCGGCGGCCATGACGGCGAACGGTTTCTCCTCTCGGTGTTTGCGCCCGCGCAGGGTGGCGACGGCGCGTTCGTCGGAGGCGGTGACGGCGAGGTGGTAGCCGCCGAGTCCTTTGACGGCGACGACGCGGCCGGCCCGCAGGAGGGTGGCGGCGCAGGCGACGGGGTCGCCGCACAGGTCGACGCCGCGGGCGTCGCGCAGCCGCAGCCGGGGGCCGCAGGCGGGGCAGCAGGTGGGCTGGGCGTGGAAGCGGCGGTCGCCGGGGTCGTGGTATTCGCGGGCGCAGTCGTCGCACATGCCGTATCCGGCCATGGTGGTGCGGAGCCGGTCGTAGGGGACGCCGCGCACGATGGTGAAGCGGGGGCCGCAGTTGGTGCAGTTGATGAACGGGTAGCGGTGGCGGCGGTCGGCCGGGTCGGCGAGTTCGCGCAGGCAGTCGTCGCAGGTGGCGGTGTCGGCGGAGACGAGTGCGCGGTGCGGGCCCGAGGGGTCGCTGGTGGCGATGGTGAAGCCGCTGTGCCCGGCGGGTTCGCCGCTGACGACGGTGACGCGTTCGATCTCGGACAGGGCGGGCGCGTCGCGTTCGAGGGCGGTGAGGAATTCCGCGACGCCGGCGTGGGCTCCTTCGACCTCGATGTGGACGCCGTTGACGTCGTTGCGCACGCGTCCCGCCAGGCCGAGCCGGTTGGCGAGCGAGTAGACGAAGGGGCGGAAGCCGACCCCTTGGACTATGCCTTCGACGTGCACGTCCACCCGTTTGAGCGTGGTCACAGGCTCAGTGTGCGCCTCATCGGGGTGGCGTGCATGTGTATCGGCCGTGTCGCGCGCGTTCCTGGTGGGATCTTGTACGCGTCACGCCGCGAAGGGGACGTAAGGCCGTGGATGGCAGCGTTCCCACATGGCCGCGAAAAGACGGCAGGGCCGCGCGGCGGATGTCGCGCGACCCTGCCGTCCAGGGGTTCTACAGGTACTGACCGGTGTTGGCGACGGTGTCGATGGACCGGCCGGCTTCGGTGCCCTGCTTGCCGGAGACGAGCGTGCGGATGTAGACGATCCGTTCGCCCTTCTTGCCGGAGATGCGGGCCCAGTCGTCGGGGTTGGTGGTGTTGGGCAGGTCCTCGTTCTCGGAGAACTCGTCCACGCAGGCCGTGAGCAGGTGCTGCACCCGCAGGCCCTTCTGGCCGCTTTCGAGGAACTGCTTGATGGCCATCTTCTTGCCCCGGTCGACGATGTTCTGGATCATCGCGCCGGAGTTGAAGTCCTTGAAGTAGAGGACTTCCTTGTCGCCGTTGGCGTAGGTCACCTCGAGGAAGCGGTTCTCCTCGCTCTCGGTGTACATGCGCTCGACGACGCTCTGGATCATGCCCACGATGGTGGCCTCGCGGGAGCCGGAGTGCTCCGTGAGGTCGTCCGGGTGCAGGGGCAGGTCGGAGACGAGGTACTTGGAGAAGATGTCCTTGGCCGCCTCGGCGTCCGGCCGCTCGATCTTGATCTTGACGTCCAGGCGGCCGGGCCGCAGGATCGCCGGGTCGATCATGTCCTCGCGGTTGGAGGCACCGATGACGATGACGTTCTCCAGGCCCTCGACGCCGTCGATCTCCGACAGCAGCTGAGGGACGATGGTGTTCTCCACGTCGGAGGACACGCCGGAGCCTCGGGTGCGGAAGATCGAGTCCATCTCGTCGAAGAACACGATCACCGGAGTGCCCTCTGAGGCCTTCTCGCGGGCCCGCTGGAAGACCAGGCGGATGTGCCGCTCGGTCTCGCCGACGTACTTGTTGAGCAGTTCCGGGCCCTTGATGTTGAGGAAGAAGCTCTTGCCGGACTGGCCGGTCTTCTCCGCGACCTGCTTGGCCAGGGAGTTGGCGACGGCCTTGGCGATGAGCGTCTTGCCGCAGCCGGGCGGGCCGTACAGGAGCACGCCCTTGGGCGGACGGAGTTTGTGCTCGCGGAACAGGTCGGCGTGCAGGTAGGGCAGCTCGATGGCGTCCCTGATCTGCTCGATCTGCCGCATGAGGCCGCCGATCTCCTCGTAGGAGATGTCGGGGACCTCTTCGAGCACGAGCTCTTCGACTTCGGACTTGGGTATGCGCTCGTAGACGTAGCCGGAGCGAGGTTCGAGCAGGAGTGAGTCGCCGGCCCTGATGGGCTGGCCGACCAGCGACTCGGCCAGTCGCACGACGCGTTCCTCGTCGGCGTGCGAGATGACCAGGGCCCGCTTGCCCTCGTCGAGCAGTTCTTTGAGCATCACGATCTCGCCGACCTCTTCGTAGCCGAGTGCTTCGACCACGTTGAGCGCCTCGTTGAGCATGACCTCCTGGCCACGCCGCAGCGAGTCGACGTCGACGGCCGGGCTGACGTTCACCCTGAGCTTGCGGCCGCCGGTGAACACCTCGATCGTGCCGTCTTCTCTGGCCTCCAGGAAGGTGCCGAAGCCGGATGGCGGCTGCGCCAGCCGGTCGACCTCCTCCTTGAGAGCGACGATTTGGTCCCGGGCCTCCTTGAGGGTGGCCACCAGGCGTTCGTTCTGGCCGGTAACGGCCGCGAGGTTCGCCTGTGCCTCATGGAGGCGCTCTTCGAGGACCCTGGCCTGACGGGGTGACTCGGCCAGCTTCCGCCTCAGCGCGGTGATCTCCTCCTGGAGGAAGGAGACCTGTGTTGAAAGATCAGCGACCTCCCGTTCGCGCTGCGCGGCTCGAGCCTCAGCATCATCGCGAGCTGCCACGCCCCGTCACCTCCTTCCCAGTCGAGAGCGACTACTAAGGACCTTACCTATCTCGGGCCCCTCCGTAACCTGGCCGGGCAGTGTTCGTAGAGTGACATTCAGTATTCGTTGATTAATCCCCAATAGGGCGTTTAATACTCCCAGCATATGAACACGGCGATCTGTTCCCGTGTCACGCACCAACGCACCCTCGTGGCCAAATTGTCATAGTTCCTCAGTCGTCCCCTTCGGTCGTCGACGGCGCGGCGGCGGGGTCACGCCGTCGGCCATGCGGCGGGCGGCGACGAGGAAACCGGTGTGGCCGATCATCCGATGATCGGGTCTTACCGCGAGCCCTTCGACGTGCCAGTCGCGAACCAGGGTCTCCCACGCCTGCGGCTCGGTGAAACACCCGTGATCGCGAATGGCCTCCACGGTCTTGGACATCTGGGTCGTCGTGGCCACGTAGCAGCAGATCACGCCGCCGGGCGTGAGCGCCTTCGCGGCGGCGTCGACGCACTCCCAGGGGGCGAGCATGTCGAGGACGACCCGGTCGACGTCGACCTCGTCGATGGAGGCCACCAGGTCGCCGACGACCAGCCGCCAGTTGTCGTCCATGGGGCCGCCGTAGAACTTCTCCACGTTCTTGCGCGCGACGTCGGCGAACTCCTCGCGCCGCTCGTAGGAGGTCACGTGGCCCTCGGGGCCGACGGCGCGCAGCAGGAAGCAGGTCAGCGCGCCGGAGCCGACGCCGGCCTCGATGACGCGGGCGCCGGGGAACACGTCGGCCATGCCGACGATCATCGAGGCGTCCTTGGGGTAGATCACGGCCGCGCCGCGCGGCATGGCGAGCGTGTAGTCCTGGAGCAGGTGGCGGAAGGCGAGGTACTGCGTGCCGCCGGAGGAGCGCACGACGGAGCCCTCGGGCTGCCCGATCAGGTCGCCGTGCGGGATGGCCCCTTTGTGGGTGTGGAAGACGCCGTCCTCTTTGAGGGTGATCGTGTGGCGCTTGTTCTTGGGGTCGGTGAGCTGCACCTGATCCCCCACCTGGAAAGGCCCATGCCTGCGGAAACCCATGGCGGCAAGGTTATAGGGCTTTCGAGGGCTCCAGGACGCGCGATATCTATGGGGGATGTTTCCGCGTGACGTGCTCTCGACCGGTCCCCTGATCCTCCGTCCGCCGGTGGAGGCGGACGTGGCGGAGGTGGTGCGGATGTGCTCGGATCCGGTGACGGCCAGGTTCATGCCGTTACTGCCCGACCCGTACGAGCCGCAGCACGCGCTGGAGTACGTGAAGAACGCCCCGGCGAAGTGGGCGGACGGCGGGGCCGAGTACGCGATCACCTTGGACGGCCGTTTCGCCGGCGCGATCGGGGTGCGCCCGCCGGACGACTGGGGGGTGGCGCGGCTCGGCTACCTGGTGGCGCCGTGGGCGCGCGGGCGTGACGTGGCGGCGACCGCGGCCAGGGCGGTGACGGACTGGCTGTTCGACCGGGGGGTGCGCCGGGTCGAGCTGGAGGCCGAGGTGGAGAACGTGGCGAGCCTGCGGGTGGCGTACAAGGCGGGCTTTCGCGAGGAGGGGCTGCGGCGGGAGGCGCGGCGGCTGCGTGACGGGCGCTTCGCCGATTATGTGACGTTCGCCCGGCTGGAGGGGGAGGTGGTGGCGGGGGCGGCGCCGTACCTGCCGTTCTTCGAGGGCGGTGAGCTGGGCGACGGCGTGGTGCGGCTGACCCCCGTGGAGCCGGCCGACGCCGGCGACTACCACCGGATGATGGCCGAGCCGAGCGTGGCGGCCTTCTCCGTGGGGCAGGCCACGTCGCTGGAGGACGACGAGCGCCGCTGCCGCTGCACCCGTTACTGGTGGGTGTCGGGGCAGCGGATCGAGCTGGCGATCAGGGACGCGGCCTCGGGGGCGTTCGCGGGGCACGTGCAGCTGACGCAGGTCGTGCCGCCGCTGGGGCAGGCGATGATCGGCTACTCGCTGCTGCCCGCCTTCCGCGGCAGGGGGTTCATGACGCGGGCGGTCACGCTGCTGACCGGGTGGGCGTTCGCGAACACGCCGCTGCATCGCATCGTGGCCGGCACCGACGTGGCGAACACGGCCTCGCACGCGGTGCTGCGGCGGGCCGGGTTCGAGCGGGAGGGCGTGCAGAAGGAGCTGTTCCCGAGGCCGGACGGCACGCGGGCGGACGACGTGCAGTGGGCGCTGGTGCGGCGCGCGGACCGGCACGGGCGGCTGCGGCTGCCGTGGAGCGCGGGGCGGCGGCCTTAGGTGGGGCGTGACGGGCGTTGAGGGAACGCGTGGGAGTGCCGTGAACTGGTACGGGACAGGACCGGCGTTGCGGCACGGCCCCCGCGGCTGCCCGAAATGCTCAAAAATCCTGATTTCCTGTTGGGGGGTAGTCAAGGGCGGCGTCGGGGGCGATAGTCAGGGCACCCGCAGGTGAGCGTCGCGTGATCGGGCTGCGCGATCTCGCCCCCCTCCGCTCCGAGGGATCATCGCCATGCCGTACAACCGCCTCGATGCCGCCATGCGTGATCTCATCACCTCCTTCTCCTGCCCGGAGGCCGCCGACCTGGTCGACCGGCTGGCGCGTGCCGCCGCGGCCGTGGCCGGGACCCCTTACGCGGGTTTCGTCCGGGTGGACGTCCTGCGTCAGGAGACGAGCTGCGTCCACGTGCACGCCCCGGCCGGGGACCCGCTGCGGCGGTGGCTGGCCGAGTCGGGGGTGATGAAGGAGCTGGCGACCTCCTCGGTGGCGCTGCGGCTGGCGCGGGACGCGTCGGTGGGCGAGCCGGGGTTCCTGGCCACGCCCGTGCCCGTGGTGGCGCGCGACCACGTGTTCGTGTGGGTCGCGGGGCGGGGGTTCTGCGACGGGGACGAGCACCTGCTGGGCCGCTTCGCGACGGCGGCGGGGCGGGCGATGGAGGCGGCCTGCGGGATGGAGGCGGCAGTGCGGCTGTTGCGCGGCGTACGGGCCTTCCGTCCTGCGCAGCCGTGAGCGGCTCTTTGCGTACGGCCGGATCGCGGGATAGGGATGACCGGTACGGGGTGCGTTTCGCGGCTTTCCTCCGGAGCCAGTGCGTTTCTTTTCCGAAGAATCTTCCCCTTTCACCGCCTAAACCAAGATAATCCCGATTTTTCATTAGAAAGCGTAATACGATCTTCGCGTCCTGCTTCCTGGCGCGCCCGCACCCCCTGCCCCGCCGCCGCTCCCGCCCTCCCCTTGCTTCCGGCCACCTCTCCCCCGCCCCTTGACCGAGGCGCTGACAGAACGGCTCCGGCCGGCGACAACCCTGGTCGATTGTCGCCTTTCTCCCCGAATGAGCCATAAACCGGGAAATAGATGATCATCTCCCATATCCGGGGCGTAACCTCGCATTATGGGGACCAGCTGGCCCTTCGCCGGGCGGGAGCAGGAGCTCGGGCACCTGCTCCGCCTCGCCCGCGACCCGACCGCCCAGGGGGTGATCGTCACGGGGCCGCCGGGGGCCGGCAAGAGCGCGCTCGCGGCGCGGCTGGCGGTGCGGCTCGGGGGCGCGTTCACGGTCAGGGCGTCCCGGGCGCTGCGCGACGTACCGGGCGGGTCACCGCCGCTGGCGTACGGGACCGCTTCGGGGTGCGGCGGGACGATGGCGTCTGCCGGAGGAACCGGACATTGTGGCGGGAGAACCGAACACGCCGGCCTTGAGAGCGAAGGGGGCGGCGGGTGCCGGTGCTCCCCCGGCATCGAGGTCCTGACGCTCGTGGACGACGCTCACCTGCTGGACAGCCACTCGGCCGAGGTCCTGGCCGCCCTCGTACGCGCCCGGCGGATCCGCCTGATCGCGACCGTGTGCTCGGAAGAGGACGGCGGCGGCCCGGTCGTGGGGTCGTGGCGGGACGGACGGCTCAGACGATTCGAGCTGGACCCCCTCGGCAAGGCGGACATGGCGGCCGTCCTGGCAACGGCGCTGAACGGCCCCGCCGACGACACAGTCGTGACCACGCTGGCGGAACTCACCGGCGGAAACGCATTGTGGCTGCGCGAACTGGTGCACGCCATGCGTACCTCTGGAGCACTCCAGCAGGCGGGCGGGGTGTGGCGGCTGTCCGGGGACCCGCCACCGGCCTACGGCCCGGCCGACCTCGTGGACCACCGGGTGGGATCGTTGCCGGACGGCGCGGGCTCGGTGCTGGAGTACGCGACGTTCGGGGAGCCCATCGGGGTGAGGACGCTCGCGGGCCTGTGCTCGGAGGCGGCCGTGCTGGAGGCACTGGAACTCGGCGTGATCGAGGTTACCCACGAAGCGCGCGGGAAGGTGGCACGGCCGGTCCACCCCCTGTACGGGGAGGCGGCCCGCGCCCGGTGCCCCGCTGAACGCCGCACGCAGCGCTACGCCGACCTCGTCGCCGCGGTGGAGTCCGACCTGGAGTCCCCAGCGGAAACCGCGATCGGGACCGGGGTGACGCATGGAGGACAGCTCACGGCGCAGGCCGCAGCTGGTCCCACCATGGTGACCCCCATGAAGGCGACCACGGGTGTCACCATGGAAGCGACCTCGAACACGACTCCAGAAGCGACCTTGGAGGCGGCACTGGAGACGACCTTGGGTGCCACGGCAGGAGCGCCCTTGGGTACCACCGCAGCGGGTGCCGCTGTCGAAGCCTCATCGCAGGCCGTTGAGGCCCGCAGGAGCTGCGACGCTGCCCGGGTGGCGGCGTGGCGGCTGGCGGGCGGTCTGCGGGCGGACGCGGGAACGCTGGCGGGGGCGTGCAGGCTGGCGGAGGCCGTACATGATCACGCGTCGGCCATCCGTCTCGGGCGAGCCGCGATGCGCGAGGGCGGAGGCGCCGGCGCGGCAATCGAACTGGCGGCCGCCCTGAACGGAGCCGGACAGCCGAACCAAGCACACGCGGTGCTCTCCGCAGCGGCGGACGCGCGCCATGCGAGGCGCGACGACCAGGAGCGGGTACGCCTGACCCTGGCCAGAGCCCGGACCCTGGCCTGGGGACTGGACCGACTCGGCGACGCACTCGACCTGCTGTCCACCACGCGCAAGGACCTGCGAGACCCGGAACCACGTCCCGACCCGGACCCAGCAAGGACCTCTCCGCCACGCCTCCTGGCCGCCCGACATTCACCAGACGAGACGAACCTCGACCAAGCAGGCCCACCCCACCAATCGACCACCGACCGGACAGAACCGCCTGACGAGACAGACCCTGACCGAGCACACGCCCCGGACGAGACGAACCTCGACCGGGGCAGTTCACTCCACCGAACGGCCGCCCAGCAGATGACACTCTCGAACGAGACGGAAGCCGACCCAGCGACGCTGGGATGGCGATCGGAACTGGAAGGTTCGGCACTCCGACATGAGCTGGACGTGGAGAGGGTGAGGCTGTTGGCTGAGGCGGCCCGCCCGGAGGAGGCGCTGAGGGCTGTGGAGCAGCTCTCGTCCGATTCCAAGCCACCCTGCACGAAAGGCCGGCCTCCGCAGCGCTCACGTTGTTCTCAGGGCCCCGCACCAAGCACGTCGCTCTCCGACGGCCAGCCGTCCCGAGCCCCCGGTCCCATCGGTTCACCGGCCAACGATCACCCCTCCCAAATCGCCCAACCGACTACATCACTCACCGACGACCACACGACTGGGACGATAACCCCGCCACCGAACGACCACTCGACCCACACCACCGGACCCATCGCACCACCCGCGACCGATCACACCCGCCAATCCGCCCAACCGACTAGACGATCAACACACGACCACACGACCCACACCGCCGGAGCAATCACACCGCCAGCCGACGATCGAGTGTCTCTGGCATTGGCACTGGCTCTGTGTCACCAGGGGCGAACCGACGAAGCGGTGGCAGTGCTTCGCGACGTCTTGCCTGCCGTACAAGCCGGAAAGCCCCAGAAGCCACCGAGGCCGCAGGAGTCGCCCCTCACCCACAGCTCGCCACCCCATGAGCAGGGGCCTGCGCACGCCGGCAACGGCCTCGCCGAGACAGAGCCCACTCCCCCGTGGACGTCGGCTCACATGACGTGGGCGCTGTGCGGATGGTTCGCCGGCGATCTGGTGGCCGTCGAACGGGCGATCGCCTCCATGGGGCCCGGTTGGCCGGGCACGAGCGAGCAGGCGCTTGCCCGGGCCCGGCTGGCGCTGTTGAGGGGCGAACTGGGAGCGGCGCTGTTCCTCCTACGGGCTCCGGCCAGGCATGAGACGCCGCTGGCCGCCGCCGAACGCAGAACGGCGTACGCGATGGCACAGGCCCTGCGCGGGGACGCGGCGGGAGCGCGAGCGTCGCTGGACATGAGCGAGGCGCGGGAGCCCTTCGCCGCGACAGAGGCGAGGGCATCGCTGGGCGCGGCGGAGAGGCCGACGTCACTGAACGCGAGAAGGGCGCTGGCGTCACCAGACGCGACGGAGGGACGGCAGTCGCTGGGCGTGACAGGGGCGCTGGCGTCACCGGACGCGGTCGAAGAGAGGGCGTCCCTGAACGCGACAGGAGCGCTGGTGTCACCCAACACCGTAGAAGGTCGGGCGTCACTGGACGTGACAGGAACTGCGTTGTCACCGGACGCAGCGCGGGTGCCAGTCACATGGACCGCGCTGCGCCACTGGGTGGCGCTTGCAGAAGTATGGGTGAACGCTGCGGCGGGACGGCGGTCGCGGGCCGTGGATCTGGCTCTGGCCCATGCGGAGGAGTGCCGTGCGGGCGGCTCCTCGTCGTTCGAGGCGGTGGCATTGCACGACGCCGTACGCCTGGGCGCACCCGTCAGTGCACTACCCCGGCTGGCCGTGCTCGCGGCGACACATGACGGCCTCCGGGTACGGCTCGCACTACGCCACGCCGAAGCCCTGGCCGGCGCTGACGCGGATGCGCTGACGGCGGTGGCCGACGACTACGGCGCCGCAGGTCTGTGGCTCTTCGCATCCGAAGCAGAAGCACAGGCAAAGGCGCTGCAGGCCGGCTCCGCACCGTCCTGGCGCCCCCATCCCGGCTGAGACCGCAACCACCTCATCCGATCAGGGTCGGCACGTGGTGCAGGGCTGTAGCTCCCCGCGTCCTAAGCACCAGCACAGGCGAAGGCGCTGCAGGGCCGCCGGCGGTCACGGGTCACGTCCCGCGGGGTGGTGTAGTTCGGTTCTCGCGCGAGGCCCTGCTGATTCGACTTAGGTCCGGTGCCGGTGCCGGTGCCTCTTTCGGTGCAGGTCCGGTGTTGGCTCCGGGTCGAGACGAACAAGCCGGACCGAGGCGAGGAGGCAAGGCGGGACCGAGCAGGGCGGGACGAGCGGAGCCGGACGAAACAGGGCCGGACGAAGCGGACCGAGCAAGGCCGGAAAGATTTGTCCCGATCAATAAGTGCATGTCCGTGTGGAGTAGCGTGGCCGATCGTGAGAGTGCTGATCGTCGGCGGGAGCGGGTTTCTAGGCCGCGAACTCGTGCAGTTGTGCGCCGCGGCAGGTCATGAGGTGGGCGCGTCGTACCTGTCCGGGACCGGCGCGAAGGCCACGGATGCCGAGTGGCTGCGGGTGGATGTGCGTTCGCGGTCCGGCGTCGCCGACGTGGTGAGGGCGTTCGGGCCCGAGGTGACGATCAACGCCGCGTACCGTCAGGCCGACTGGACGACCACGGCCGACGGCGCGGCGAACGTGGCGGCGGCCGTCGCGGCGACGGGTGGCCGGCTGGTGCACGTCTCCAGCGACGTCGTCTTCTCCGGTTCGGCTTTCTCGTACGACGAGTCCTGCTCCCCCGACCCCATCAGCCCGTACGGTGCGGCGAAGGCGGCGGCGGAGACGGCCGTCCGGGCCGTGCTGCCGGATGCCGCCATCGCCAGGACGTCGCTGATCGTCGGGCGCGGCGAGTCGGCGCACGAGGCGCTGGTGCACTCGCTGGCCTCGGGGTCTCGCACAGGGGTGCTGTTCACGGATGACGTACGGTGCCCGGTGCACGTTTCTGACCTGGCGGCGGCGCTGCTGGAGCTGGCGGTACAGGGACACTCCGGCATCCAGCACGTGGCGGGCTCCGACGCGGTGAGCCGGTACGAGATGGGCGTGCTCATCGCCCGCCGCGACGGCCTCGACGCCACCCGTCTCTCGACCGGACGCCGTGCCAACGCCCGGGTGACCGGCCCGGTGGCGGTACGGCTGGACTGCTCGGCGACACAAGAGCGGCTCAGGACCCGCCTGCGTGGAGCCCGTGAGTTCCTGACACCCTCCGCCGAACCGGCCTCCACCACTTCTTGACCGAGCACGCTCCCCGCGCGACACGTGCGATCCCGTCCGCGTGCGTGGTGCCCGAGCCACGTGGTGTCCAGGCGCGCGGTACGCGGGCGCGTGGTGCCCAGGCGCGTGGTGCCCGGTTCGCGGTTGTGTGCGAGCTGCGGCGGCATGATCCCGGGGTGTCCAGAGGCGTCCTCGAGGTCCCGGCTCAATGCACGCCTGCCCCGGAGCGGTTGGCCAGCCGACGGAGTGAGTCGAGCGGCGGAGTGGGGCGAGCCGCAGAGCCGGTCAAGGAGCGGAGCCGAGCAAGGGGCGTGCTCGGTCAAGAGGCGAAATCTGCCGAGGAGCGGAGCCCGTCAAGGGGCGGCGTTGAGCGGGGGCGCTCGGTCAAGGGGTGGCGTCGGGCACGACCGCGTCCCCCATCACGACCGCAGGCCGAACACGACCACAGGCCGAGGCTCGACCGCGTACCCGAGCACGACGCACACCCTGGCACGACCGCGAACCCGCACACGATCGCAGGCCCGAGCAGGACGGACGGCCTATGACGGGGCCGACACCGCGGCGCCCAGCCCCTGGGGTTCACAGCGCGGCGCCCCGGCCCCGGAGGTTCGTCCGGGGCGCGGGCGGCAGGCGGCGGCGTCCCCGGCTAGCCCCGGTGCGCCTCGAAGCGCAGGGTGCGGGACACCCCCACGCGGACCGTGGTCCCCGGCGCGATGGTGACGGGCTCGTTGGGTGGGATGTCGTAGAAGTTGGGGTCGCCGGGTGGCTGGATCTGGGTGCCGTTGACCGAGCCCAGGTCGACCAGGTTGACGTCCCACCCGTCGAGCGCCACCCGCAGGTGACGCCGGGAGACGGAGCCGTCGGGGCTGGTCACCTTGGCGGGTCTGGCGTTGCCGCCGGCCACCTCGGGCGCGCGCTCCGGGTCGCGGCCGAGGAGGTAGTCGCTCTCCAGGGGCAGGGCCGTGCCGTCGTCGAGGATGAGGACGCCGAGCGAGGGGCGCGGGCCCTTGTAGGGGACGAGGGTGCGCTGCACGAGGGCGATGCCGCAGACGGCGCAGTAGGGGACGCGGGGGTCGTTGAAGTGGTCGTTCTTGCAGTCGACGCCGTAGACGAGCGGGCGGTCGCCGTGTTCGGCCTGCTGCTGCTCCTGTTGCGGCGGGCCCTGGTCGAAGTGGTCGGGCGGGCCGAGCAGGGGCGGTGCGGGCTGGTCGAAGTGGTCGGGCGGGCCGAGGTGCTGGGGGACCTGCTGGTCGCCGGCGCCGTTGCCGGCGGGCGGCGGCTCGTCGTAGGAGGGGAACTGCTGCGGCTCGGGCAGCGGCGGCGGCTGCTCCTGCTGGTAGGGGGCCTCCTGGTGGAAGGCCGGCTCCTGCTGGAACGGCGGCTCGTGCGGCGCCTGGAACGGGGGCTCGTGCGGGGGCTGGTAGGCGGGCTCCTGCGGCGGCAGGTAGGGCGGCTGCTCCGGGGGCTGGTAGGGCGGCTGCTCGACGGCCGACGGCGCGGGCTGGGGGCCGGAGGGCGGGCCGGGCTGGATCGGCGGCTGGTCGGCGAGCGGGTATGGGGGCCGTTCGACGGGCTGCTGGGCCGGCGGCTGGATCAGGTCGGCTTCCAGGTGGAAGGCGGTGGCGGGCATCTCGCTGGTCAGCGGCCTGGACTGGGCCGCGGCAGCCGAGGCGGCCGGGGCGGAGGCCGCGGGCTGGTCGGTGAGGTCGCCGATGAGGCCGCCGCCGTGCACGATGCCGCCTTCGAAGCGGACCGCGGGGTGCGGGCTGCCGGCGCCGGGCAGGCTGAGCTCGACGCGTTCGACGGTGCTGGTGACGAGCCGGTCGGCCCAGGTCAGGGAGTCGCTGCCGGCCAGCCGCGTCTCGCCGGCGGCGGTGCCGATGGTGGCCGCGGCCGAGCCGCTGACCAGGACGGCGACGCCGTCGCCGACGGGCCCGGCGACCGCGCACGTGGTGGGGTCGCCGGCCATGTTGGCGGCGAGCACCTGGGCGGCCCTGCGGGCCAGGGCACGGCCGTCGCCGCCCGCGGCGGCCGTCTCGCGCAGCGCCTCCAGCAGGTCGTCGGCGGCGGACTCGGCCGAGTCGCAGACCAGCAGCAGCCCGCCCACGTAGGCGACCAGCCCGTTTCCAGGAAGCGGACGCACCACTCCGAAGCCTTGGCCGCTCATGCGCCCCTCCTCATGACGACCGTGCTGCGCTCATCGGTGCCCTCGCTGCGCTCGGTCACTCAACTCTCCTCCCCGGAAACCGGCGATGTTACGGCACCCGCACTGCCGTGCCGGCCACCAGCCCTACGCATACCCAGACGGCGAGGCCGTGTCGCGGGCCCACCGTCTCGATTCGATGAACCGCGGACCGCAACAAACCTCTTAACTGTGCAAGTTTGGCCAAACAGCACACTATCGGCCAGTCGTCGCATCGCTGAAATCGCCTGAGGCGGCCCCGGAGCCCGAAACTGCTGGACACGACCCTATCGAGGGGTCGCCGCAGAAACGAGTGGGACAAATCAGACGCCTGTGAAAACCCGGTTCACATCGGCCGTGGCGAGCACCCCGAAGATCTCGCCGCCGTCCTCGATGAGCAGGTATTCGCTGCCCGGCGCCTCGCGCATGGCGTCGATGAGCGCCTCGCCCTCCAGCGCGGCCCCCAGCATCATGGCGGGCTCCAGCGACTTGGCCACGGCGCCGGCGTTCACCCATGGCCGGCGGTGCTCCGGGGTGGCCTGGACGGCGGCCTCGCTGACGATGGCCACGGGCCTGCCCTCGTGGTCGACGACGACGATCGCCCCCGCCCGCTGCTCGCCGGCCTGCCGCAGCGCCTCGGCGAGCGGCGTCTCGGCGGTCACCGGGATGGCTCTGCGGGCCAGGGCGCGCGCGTTGACCCGCGGGATGCGCTGGCGGATCTTGGCGATGCGCAGCGACTGGCTGGCGCCCATCCAGATGAACGCGGACAGCACCAGCGGCCACACCAGGTCGACGGTGTCGAGGGCGCGCCCGCTCGTCAGCGCGGTCGTCACCGGGAAGACCACCAGCGCCACGGCCAGCACCCGCCCGCCCCAGGCCGCCACGACGGTGCCGGAGCCCGGGTTGCCGCTGAGCTTCCAGACGCCGGCGCGCAACATCCTGCCGCCGTCGAGCGGCAGCCCCGGCAGCAGGTTGAACACGCCGACGATGAGGTTGGCGAACCACAGCTGCCAGGTCAGCGCCTCGAGGATGCCGCCGTCGTTGATCAGCCACACGTCGGCGGCCAGGCCGGCGCCGGCCAGCCCGAGCGAGAGCGCGGGGCCCGCGGCGGCGACCATGAACTCCTTGCCCGGCGTGGGCGGCTCCTTCTCGATCTCCGAGACGCCGCCGAGGAGGTAGAGGGTGATCCGGCGGACCGGCAGGCCGTAGGACTTGGCCAGGACGCTGTGGGCCAGCTCGTGCAGCAGCACCGAGACGTAGAGCAGCACGGCGAACAGGAACGCGACCCCGTACGCGGCGAACTCGCCGAGGTCGGGCAGCATCTGCCGCATCCGGGGGCCGAACATGACGGTGATGAACGCCGCCACCAGGAACCACGTCCACGACACGTACACCGGAATACCGAACGGCTTCCCCATCCGGATGCCGGAGAACTCCTGCCGCGGGCTCTGCTCGCTCACCGCACTCCTTGAACGTCCATTTACGTGCTGTTGCTGCCTTGATGCTACGCGCCGGATCACGTGATCCTCGTCCCGCGGGAGTTATTCTGTCGGGCTCTTGACCTAGAGTGCGGTGCATGACGTTGACCGAACCGGTGATCATCGGAGCTCTCTCCCCGTCCCGGGCGGGCGATTTCATGACATGTCCGCTGCTCTACCGCTTCCGGGTGATCGACCGGCTGCCCGAGAAGCCGTCGCAGGCGGCGGTGCGTGGCACGGTGGTCCACGCGGTCCTGGAGCGCCTCTACGACCTGCCCGCGCCCCGGCGTTCGGTGCCGGCCGCGCTGGAGCTGCTGGAGCCGCAGTGGCAGCGGTTACTGGCCGAGGAGCCGCAATACGCGCAGATGTTCGCCGACGCGGCCGAGCAGGCGGAGTGGCTGGATCAGGCGCGCGGCATGCTGGAGCGCTATTTCACGCTGGAGGACCCGACCCGGCTGGAGCCGGCCGAGCGGGAGCTCTACGTGGAGGCGGTGCTCGACGGCGGGCTGATGCTGCGCGGCTACGTCGACCGGCTCGACGTCGCGCCGACCGGCGAGGTCCGGGTGGTCGACTACAAGACGGGCAACGCGCCGGGGCCCGACTTCGAGGCCAAGGCGCTGTTTCAGATGAAGTTCTACGCGCTGGTGCTGTGGCGGCTGCGCGGGCAGGTCCCGCGGCTGCTGCAGCTGGTCTATCTGGGCGGCCGGGGCGAGGTGCTGCGGTACGCGCCCGACGAGGCCGACCTGCTGGCCACCGAGCGCAAGGTGATGGCGTTGTGGGCGGCGATCGAGCGGTCGCTGGAGTCGGGCGAGTGGCGGGCGCGCAGGAGCCGGCTGTGCGACTGGTGCGATCACCAGGCGCTGTGCCCGGAGTTCGGCGGCACCCCGCCGCCGGTGCCCGACCGGCAGCCGGGCGACACCGTGCGCAGCAGCCGCCGCGCCGCGACCGACGAGCTCTGACCGGCCGGCGGGGACGACCAGGCGGATCGCGCTTATCCTCCCGTGGGAGGAGGTTCCGGGCTCTCACCTGGTCTTACAGTGAAGCGGTGCGCATAGATCGGAGCGGGCTCCACGACACGGTTCTGGCCGGGGTGGTGGCCGCGGCCTCCGTGGCGCAGTTCGTGCTCTACGGGCCCGCCCGGCTGCAGGCCGAAGGGCTGCCGGCCGAGGGCGTGCGCGCGCCCGACCCGCTCGGCGCCCTGCTGGTGGTGCTGGCGTGCGCGCCGGTGGCCGTGCGCCGCCGCTGGCCGCTGGCGGCGCTGTGCGCGGGGCTGGTGCCGGAGGCGCTGCTCGACGTGGCCGGTTACGGCACGGGCGTGTCGGCGCTGTCCGGCATGGTGCTGCTCTATTCGGTGGCCTCCCATCGGGGGCTGGCGGTGGCGCTGGGCGCGCTGCTGCTGGCGGTGACGACCTACGCGGTCGGCGCGGTGGCGGGCCCGGTCATGGCGTCCGGGCCGAACGAGCACGTGGTCTTCGCGGTGGTGCTGGTGGCGGTGTGGGGGGCGGGCCGCAGCCTGCGGTTGCGCCGGGCGTACCTGGAGGAGCTGAAGGACCGGGCGGCCAGGCTGGAGCGGGCGCACGCGGCCGACACCAGGGCGGCGCGGGCCGAGGAGCGGTCGAGGATCGCCCGCGAGCTGCACGACGTGGTGGCCCACCACGTCAGCGTGATGACCGTGCAGGCGGCGGCGGCGCGGCGGGTGCTGGCCGCCGACCCCGACCTGGCCCGTGAGGCGCTGTCGGCGATCGAGCACACGGGCCGGCTGGCGATGACGGAGATGCGCAACATCGTGGGTGTGCTGCGCACGGACGCGCGCGCGGAGCTGGGCCCGCAGCCGGGCGTGCGGGATCTGCCGTCGCTGGTGGAGCAGATGCGCGAGGCGGGGCTGCCCACGTCGCTGCGGGTGGAGGGTGAGCCGGTGCCGCTGCCCGCCGGGGTGGACCTGGCGGCCTACCGGCTGGTCCAGGAGGGGCTGACCAACAGCCTGCGGCACGCGGGGGCGGGGGTGAAGGCGGTGGTGACCGTCCGCCACGATCCGGGCGAGCTGGACGTGGAGGTACGCGACGACGGCAACGGCGGCAAGAGCGGCGACGGCGGCGGCAGAGGCGGCGACAGCAGGGACGGCGAGGTGTCGCTGCCGTCAGGGCATGGTTTGGTGGGCATTCGCGAGCGCGTCGCCCTCTATGGTGGAATCCTCAGCATCGGTCCGCTACCGGGGGGCGGTTTCGAAGTGCGGGCGAGGTTCCCGTTGAAGGACGGTCTATGACGATCAGAGTGCTGCTGGTGGACGACCAGCCGCTGCTGCGTACCGGATTCCGCCTGATCCTCGAGGCCGAGCCCGACATCACGGTGGTGGGGCAGGCGGGGGACGGCAAGGACGCTCAGGAGCAGACCAGGGCGCTGCTGCCCGACGTGGTGCTGATGGACATCCGGATGCCCGGGGTCGACGGCATCGAGGCGACCCGCCGGATCGTGCGGGAGGCGGCGCCGGCGGCGCACGTGCCGAAGGTGCTGGTGCTGACGACGTTCGACCTGGACGAGTACATCGTGGAGGCGCTGCGTTCGGGCGCGTCGGGGTTCCTGCTGAAGGACGTGCCGCCGGACGAGCTGGTGCAGGCCATCCGGGTGGTGGCGGCCGGCGACGCGATCGTGGCGCCGAGCGTGACCCGGCGGCTGCTGGACCGGTTCGCGGCGCGGCTGCCGTCGGCGTACGAGCAGGCCGCGCCCGCGCGGCTGGACCGGCTGACGGAGCGGGAGCTGGAGGTGCTGCGGCTGATCGCCAAGGGCATGTCCAACGCCGAGATCGCGGCCAAGCTCGTGGTGAGCGAGACGACGGTGAAGACGCACGTGGGCAACGTGCTGACCAAGCTGGGGCTGCGTGACCGCGTGCAGGCGGTGGTGCTGGCGTACGAGACGGGCCTGATCACGCCGGGCGCCATCTCCTGAGCCCGCCCGTCCGGCGCGCCTCGCGGGGGCACGCCGGACGGGCGGTCAGCCGGTCTCGGCGGGTGTCTCCGGGGCCGGCTCGGTCACGTTCTCCGGGAAGTGGCAGGCCACCTGGTGGCCGCTGGCCAGTTCCGCCAGCGGCGGCTCGACCGTCTTGCAGACCTCCTGCGCCTTCCAGCAGCGGGTGTGGAAGCGGCAGGCGGGCGGCGGGTTGAGCGGGCTGGGCACGTCGCCGGTCAGCCGGATGCGCTCGCGGTCCTTGCGCACCTTCGGGTCGGGCACGGGCACGGCGGACAGCAGCGCGTTGGTGTACGGGTGCATGGGCGAGCTGTAGAGCCGCTTGCGGTCGGCCACCTCGACGATCTTGCCGAGGTACATGACCGCGACCCGGTCGCTGATGTGGCGGACCACCGACAGGTCGTGGGCGATCACGACGTAGGTCAGGTCCAGCTCGTTCTGCAGGTCTTCGAGCAGGTTGACGACCTGGGCCTGGATCGACACGTCGAGCGCGGAGACCGGCTCGTCGGCGATGATCAGCTTGGGCTTGAGCGCGAGGGTGCGGGCGATGCCGATGCGCTGCCGCTGCCCGCCGGAGAACTCGTGCGGGTAGCGATTGTAGTGCTCGGGGTTGAGCCCGACCATCTCCAGGATGTCCTGGACGGCCTTCTTGACGCCGTTCTCGGTCTTGACGCCCTGGATGCGGAAGGGCGCGCCGACGATGGCGCCGACCGTGTGGCGGGGGTTGAGCGACGAGTACGGGTCCTGGAAGATCATCTGCATGTCGCGCCGGAGCGGCCGGAGCCGGCCCTGGCTCATGTGCGTGATGTCCTCGCCCTCGAAGACGACCTTGCCGGCCGTGGGTTCGAGCAACCTGGTGACCAGCCGTCCCGTGGTGGACTTGCCGCAGCCCGACTCGCCCACCAGGCCGAGCGTCTCGCCCTTGAACACCTCGAAGCTGATCCCGTCGACCGCCTTGACGGCGCCGACCTGCCTTTTGAGCAGGCCCTTGGTGACGGGGAAGTGCTTCTCCATGTTCTGCACGGACAGAAGCGGCTGATTCTCGCTCACTGGATCTCCAGCACTGGCTTGATCTCGTTCTCCCATAGGCCTTGGCGCTCGCTCCTGCTCATGTGGCAGCGCACCAGGTGGCCTCCCTCGGTCTCGGCGAGGGCGGGCACCTCGGTGAGGGCCTTGCCGCCGGTGCGCTCGGCGTACGGGCAGCGGGGGTGGAAGGCGCAGCCCTGCGGCACGTTGATCAGGGACGGCGGTGAGCCCTTGATCGGCAGCAGCCGTTCGGTGGGCTCGCGGTCGAGGCGGGGCATGGAGCCCAGCAGCCCCCAGGTGTAGGGGTGCTCCGGCCGGTAGAAGATGTCGTCGGCGCTGCCGTATTCGACGCACTTGCCGCCGTACATGACGAGGATGTCGTCGGACAGCTCGGCCACCACGCCGAGGTCGTGCGTGATGACGATCAGCGCGGAGTTGAACTCGCGCTGCAGGTCGCGCATGAGATCGAGGATCTGGGCCTGCACGGTCACGTCGAGCGCGGTGGTCGGCTCGTCGGCGATGAGCAGCTCGGGGTCGCAGGAGAGCGCCATGGCGATCATGGCGCGCTGGCGCATGCCGCCGGAGAACTCATGCGGGTAGCTGTCGACCCGGCCGGCGGGCTCGGGGATGCCGACGCGGCCGAGCATGTCGATGGCGTGCTTGCGGGCCACCTGCTTGGAGACGTCGTTGTGGATCCGGTAGGCCTCCATGATCTGGTGGCCGACCGTGTAGTAGGGGTGCATCGACGACAGCGGATCCTGGAAGATCATCGCCATCTTCTTGCCGCGCAGCCGGCGGACGTGCTCGGCGCTGGCGCCGTTGAGCTCCTCGCCGTCGAGCCAGATCTCGCCGCTGATCCGCGCGCGGCCGCCCTTGTGCAGGCCGAGCACGCCGAGGCTGGTCACGCTCTTGCCGGAGCCCGACTCGCCCACGATGCCGAGGGTCTTGCCGCGCTCGACGCCGAACGACAGCCCGTCGACGGACTTGACCAGCCCGTCGTCCGTCGGGAAGTGGATCTTCAGGTCCTTGACGTCAAGAAAGCTCACGACAACCTCACCCTCGGGTCGACCACCGCGTACAGGAGGTCGACGATCAGGCTCGCGACGACCACGAAGCCGGCGGCCACCAGCACCACGCCCATCACCTGGGGCAGGTCCTGGTTCCTGATGGCCAGGATGGCGAACTGGCCGAGCCCGGGCAGAGTATAGGTGGTCTCGGTGAGGACGGCGCCGCCGATGAGCAGGCCGAAGTCGATGCCGAACAGGGTCAGGATCGGGGTGAGCGCGGCGCGCAGGCCGTGCTTGACCACGACCTTGCCCTCGCGCAGGCCCTTGGCCCTGGCCGTGCGGATGTAGTCCTCGCCCATCGTCTCCAGCATCCCGGCACGGGTCAGGCGCGCGTATCCGGCGGCGAACAGGAACGCCAGCGTGATCCACGGCAGCAACAGGTTGAAGGCCCATTGTGCCGGGTTGACGGTGAAGTCCGTCCACGCGCCGCCCGGCGGTGTCCAGCCGAGGCCGTAACTGAAGACGACCAGGGAGATCATGCCGGTGAAGAAGATCGGCAGTGACACGCCCGCCAGCGCGGTGCCCATGGACAGGCGGTCGAAGAAGCTGCCTCTGCGCAGCGCGGAGATCACGCCCACGCTCACGCCGGCCAGCACCCAGATGATCGCGGCTCCGACGGCCAGGGAGAAGGTGACCGGCAATCGGTCGACCAGGTCCGGCCAGACGGGCTGCCCGCTGATGAAGGAGTAGCCGAAGCAGGGTGCGGGGCACTGCTCGACACCCGCGCCGTAGTCATACTCGGCGCCGGTGAACAGGCCTTTGACGAACCTGCCGTACTGCACGACCACCGGGTCGTTGAAGCCGAGCCGCTCGGCCACCAGGTGGACCGTCTCCGGTGTGGCCGCCCGGCCGACGTAACGCGACGCGAGAGCCTCGGGTGTCGCCCCGGCCCACTGCGGCACGACGAAGAAGATGCCGAACGTGACCATGCTGATCACTATCAGCATGGCGAACGCGCCGATAAGACGCCTGATGATGTATGTGACCACCGCTACCGGCCGAGTGGCCCGCCCGCGGCGGGCGGGCCACTCCTGCCTTCACCTGCCTTCGCTAGATCCCCGAACCTCGCCTGGTCACTCGACGCCGAGCAAGATGTAGTCGTACATGCTCTGGCCCTCGTTGTAGGCGACGTTGGTCACGCGCGTGCCGCGCATGAGCAGCGACTTGGCCCACACGACCGGAAGGATGGAGGCGTCCTCCATGACCTTCTTGTCGACGTCGACCCACAGCTTGGCGCGGGCCGTCTCGTCGAGCTCGGAGGAGGCCTGGTCGATCAGCTTGTCGACCTCGGGGTTCTTGACACTGAGGTTGTAGTTGCCGGCCTTGCGGATGGTCCGGCTGTCGACGATGGCCTGCATGAAGCCGTATCCGTCGGGCCAGTCGGAGCCCCAGCCGTGGCCGGCCAGGCCGATGCCGTTCTTCTTGACGTAGTCGGTGTTACCCGCGTAGTCGGAGAAGTAGCTGGAGCCGGGGAAGCCCTTGAGCTCGACCTTGATGTTGACCTTGGCCAGCGCCTGCTGCATCGCCTCGGCCAGCGCCTTCTCGCGGGGGCGGTCGGAGCGGAAGGCCATGGTGGTGGAGAAGCCGTTGGGCTGGCCGCAGGCGGTCAGCGCCTCCTTGGCCTTGGCCACGTCACCCTTGTTCTCGGGGGTGGTGTAGAGGTCGAACTTCTCCTGGCCGACGATGGGCGGCGGCATGACGTTGGTGGCGATGTCGCCGCCGGCCAGCGGGCCTCCGTAGGCGGTCTGGTTGGCGACGCGGTCGGCCGCCCACATGACGGCCTTGCGGCACTCGACGTTGTCCATGGGCGGGTTGTCCGGGATGACCGAGACGTACCAGAGCCTGGGGATCGTCGGGTTGTCCGTGCGGGCCTTCAGCGCCGGGTCGGGCAGGACCTTGCCCAGGGCGGCCGGCTGCAGGCCGGTGCCGGGGATGTCGAGGTCGATGTCGCCGGAGATGAGCTGGTTGTCCAGGTCATCGGCGTTGACGTTGAGCTGGACCTCGATCCGGTCCGGCAGCGCCGGGCGGTTGGGGTCGGTCGCCGGGTCCCACTGGTCGTTGCGGACGAGCGTGAAGCGCTTGCCGATCTCGTTCGTCTCGAACTTGTACGGGCCCGAGGAGAGGACCTTCTCCTTGTACTTGGCGCCCGTGTCCTTGTCCTTCGGCACCGGCGCGCTCATCGGCATCTGCACGATGTAGTCCATGGACGCGAACGGCTTCTTCAGGTGGAAGACGACCGTGCTGTCGTCGGTCGCCTCGACGGCCGACTTGTAGTCCACGTCGGCGGACTTGTAGACGCCCTTGAAGTCCTTCGGCCAGTCGAGCAGCTCGTTGAGGTAGGAGGGGCCGTGCGGGAAGGTCTCCTTGTCGTACGACCTGGCCACCGCGTAGGCGACGTCCTTGGCCGTGATGGGAGTGCCGTCCTCGTACTTCAGGCCGCTCTTGAGCTTGTACGTCCAGGTCTTGCCGTCATCGCTGGGCGTGCCGAGCCCTTCGGCCAGGTCGGGGATGACGGTGTTGCCCTCGGGGCCGGGGCCCGGCTTGTACATCGTCAGCGTCCGCCAGTAGAAGCGGCCGAAGTTGAACGAGTAGCCGTAGTAGGTGTCGCCGGGGTCGAGGCTGTCCCAGTCGGCCGAGTGGGCGGCCTTGAGGGTGCCGCCCTTCTTCGTCGACGGGTTGTACACCTGCGTCAGCGCGGCGTTGAACGCGGGTTGCGCGCCGCCGCCGGCGGCCGTCTGGGCGGGCTGCTGGGATGTTCCGCCACCGCCGCCACAGGCGGAGAGCACCAGGGCGAGCGCCGCTGTCGCGGCTCCGGCCAGTGCGTGTTTCCTTCTCATTGACTAACCCCTTGATTAGTGAGGTGGGGGATTGAGCGAAGTTCAGCGTGCACGCGGGTCGAAGGCGTCCCTCAGCCCGTCGCCGAACACGTTGAAGGCCAGGACGGTGATGAAGATCGCCAGACCCGGGAAGAGCACGAAGTGGGGCAGCGTGTAGAAGCGGACCGCCTCGGAGAGCATCCCTCCCCAGGTCGGGGTGGGCGGGTTGATGCCGACGCCCAGGAACGAGAGCGCCGCCTCGAACAGGATATTCGTCGGAATGAGCAGCGTGGCATAGACCAGGATCGGCGCCAGCAGGTTGGGCAGGACCTCGCGGAAGAGGATGTAGCCGTGGCGGGCGCCGAGGCTCTTGGCCGCGTCGACGAATTCGCGTTCGCGCAGCGACAGGGTCTGGCCGCGGACGATGCGGCCGATGCTGGGCCAGCTGAAGAAGCCGATGATGAAGATCAGCATCGCGATGCGCAGGCCGTTGCCCTCCAGGCCGAAGCCCTTGTCGGGGATGACGCCCGCCAGCGCGATGGCGAAGACCAGCAGCGGGAAGGCGAGGAAGACGTCCATGAGGCGGCCGATGACCTGGTCGACCCAGCCGCCGAAGTAGCCGGCGACCACACCCAGCGTGGTGCCGATGACGACCGAGAGCAGGGTGGCCAGGAAGCCGATGAGCAGCGAGATCCACGCGCCCGCGACGATCCGGCTGAAGATGTCGCGGCCGTTGACCGGCTCGACGCCGAGCAGGTATTCGCCGCTCATCCCGCCGAAGGCCCCCTTGGGCAGGAGCGTGCTCTGGTCGATCGCGTCCTGGTGGAACTCCAGCGGCGGGTGCCCGAACGCGGCGATGATGGGTCCGGAGAAGATCGCCACCAGGATGAGCAGCACGACGATGAGACCGCCCCCGAGGGCGATCTTGTCGCGGCGCAGCCGCATCCAGGCGATCCGGGAGAGCGAGCGGCCCTGGATGGCCTTGCCCGCTCCCGCGAGCACCGACTCCGGATGCGCTTCTGCGGCGGAACCGGAAACGTCTAGCGGTGCGGTCATGCCGAATTGCCCCCTGCTGCCCAGACGACGCTCTCTATCGCGTACTGACTTTAGACCGCGAGTCGCGACCCCAGGAGGCAGAATCTATGGCCTGAGCTGCGCTGACTAGTCCCTCAGGCCGCTATGTGGCCGATCTGTGATTGACGCGAAACTCATTCGTATCGATCTTGATGTGAATGTCTACGGCTCGTCCCGGTTACGTCTCGGAACTGTGACAGAGCCCGGGCTCAGCTGATACCGCGGCGTTTGAGGAGTTCTTCGATGTCGGAGAAGTCGTCGTCGGCCTTGGCGGCCTTGCGCGGCGCGGCCTTCGGCAGCGGCTGCGTCGTCTTCTGTCCCGCGGCCGGCTTCTGCCCCACGGCGGGAGCGGCCTGCGCCGGTGGCACGGCCTGCTCCGTCCCGGGCGTGTCGCCGCCCGTCCTCTTCTTCCTGCCCAGGCCCCTGCCCGCGGACAGCTTGCGGCCGCGCATCACGCCCGACACCACGAACAGCACCGCCGACAGGCCCGCCACGGCCACGCCGATCCACACGGTCGGGTTGAACACCAGGCTGGTCACGAAGCTCACCACGGCGCTGCCGACGGTCCAGAGCGTCTGCAGCGCGCCGGTGAGGTAGGCGGCCACAGGCAGCAACGCCCACGCCGTCATCCGCATGCCGGCCGCCGCTCCCCTGCGTCTGAAGGCCAGGAAGGCCAGGACCAGCCCGGCTATGGTCACTCCGGCGCACAGTGGCAGCCAGGCGATCGCGTTAAAGGTCTCCATCTCGCCGCCCCTTCATCGTGGCTCTGGATATCCATCCTGGCACGCGGAGGCCCTTGCGCCTCCTCCGTGAGAACCACTTTCCCCTTAGGGGAACGACTAAGAGGCCACGAGAGTTCTCAGGTCCGCGACCCTGATCTCGGTCAGGGAGGAGACGACCCGCCGTCCCGGCGCCCGCTCGATGGGCAGCAGGCTCGGCACGGCCACCACGGCGCAGCCGGCCGCCGTGGCGGCGGCCACGCCGTTCGGGGAGTCCTCCAGGACCACGCAGCGCACCGGCTCCACGCCGAGGAGCTTCGCGGCCGTCAGGTACGGCTCGGGGTCGGGCTTGGTACGGGTGACGTCGTCGGCGGTGACCACGGCGTCGAAACGGTCCCTGCCGACGCTCTTGAGCACGGCGTCGGCGATCTCGCCGAGCGAGGAGGTGACCAGGGCCACCGGCACCCCCTCGGCGCGCAGGGCGTCGAGCAGCTCGGAGGCGCCCGGCATGACGTCCACCCCGTCGGTCAGCCGGGCCACCATGCCGGTGACCATCCACTCGCGTACCGTCTCCGGCGCCACGCCGGCCCCCGACACGGCCAGCATGTAGCCGATCGTGCTCTCCATGGACCCGCCGACCAGGTGGGTCTGGTGCTCGGGCGTCCACTCGGCGCCGAGCCTGGCCATCACGCCGGTCTCGATCTCCAGCCAGACCCGCTCGCTGTCGACCAGCAGCCCGTCCATGTCGAAGAAGACCGCGTCCATCCCGCCCCCGATACGTCCGATGTCGTCACGCCCGTGTAGCCGGGCCCGTGTCCTCAGGCCCGTGTCGTCGCGCCTGTGCCGTCGCGCCTGTGCCGTCGCGCCTGAGCCGGACACGCCCGTACAGGCGCGCCCGTGCCGTTTTCCGTTCCGCGGCCGGTCAGACGTTGAAGTACTTCGCCTCGGGGTGGTGGACGACCAGCGCGGAGGTCGCCTGCTCCGGGTGGAGCTGGAACTCCTCCGACAGCGTCACCCCGATGCGCTCGGGCTCCAGCAGCTCGAACAGCTGCTGCTGGTCCTCCAGGTTGGGGCAGGCCGGGTAGCCGAAGGAGTAACGGCAGCCCTGGACGTTGACCTTGAGCATGTCGTCGAGCGACTCGTCGCCGCCGATCCCCCACTCCGAGCGGACCCGGGCGTGCCAGTATTCGGCCAGCGCCTCGGTCAGCTGCACCGACAGGCCGTGCAGCTCCAGGTAGTCGCGGTAGGCGTCCTTGGCGAACAGCTCGGCGGTGGCCTCGGAGATCTTCGATCCCATGGTGGCCACCTGGAAGCCGACGACGTCGACCTCGCCGGTGTCCTTGCCGCGGAAGAAGTCGGACAGGCACAGGTGCCGGTCGCGACGCTGGCGCGGGAAGGTGAAGCGGGTGCGCTCGGCGCCGTCGTCGCCGAGGATGATGAGCGAGTCGCCGTCGGAGACGCACGGGAAGTAGCCGTAGACGACGGCCGCCTCCAGCAGGCCCTCGGTCTGCATGCGCTCCAGCCACATGCGCAGCCGCGGCCGGCCCTCGGTCTCGACCAGCTCGTCGTAGCCGGGCCCGTCGCCGCCCCTGGTGGGCTTGAGCCCCCACTGGCCGAGGAACAGTGCCCGTTCGTCGAGGAAGGCGGCGTACTCGTTCAGCGAGATGCCCTTGACGACGCGGTCGCCGTGGAAGGGCGCCCGCGGCAGCGGGTTGTCGGCGGCCACGTCGGAGCGGGCCGGCAGCGCCTCGACGGGGGTGCGGACCAGCGTCGCGCCGGTCTTGACCCGCCGCTCGCGCAGCGGCGGCAGCGTCGCGCCGGCGACGCCACGCTTGACGGCCATGAACGCGTCCATCAGCCGCAGCCCCTCGAACGCGTCGCGGGCGTAACGCACCTCGCCCTGGAACACCTCGGCGAGGTCCTGCTCCACATAGGCGCGGGTCAGGGCGGCGCCGCCGAGCAGCACGGGATAGCGTTCGGCGAGCTTCCTGGAGTTCATCTCCTCCAGGTTCTCCTTCATGATGACGGTCGACTTCACCAGCAGCCCCGACATGCCGATGACGTCGGCCTTCTGCTCGTCGGCGGCCTCCAGGATGGCCGACACCGGCTGCTTGATGCCGAGGTTGACGACCTGGTAGCCGTTGTTGGACAGGATGATGTCCACGAGGTTCTTGCCGATGTCGTGCACGTCGCCCTTGACGGTGGCCAGCACGATGCGGCCCTTGGTCTCGCCCTCGACGCGGTCCATGTGCGGTTCGAGGTAGGCCACGGCGGTCTTCATCACCTCGGCCGACTGCAGCACGAACGGCAGCTGCATCTGCCCGGAGCCGAACAGCTCGCCGACCGTCTTCATGCCGTCGAGCAGCACGTCGTTGATGATCTCCAGGGCGGGCCGCTGCTCGAGCGCCGTGCCGAGGTCGGCCTCCAGGCCCTTCTTCTCGCCGTCGACGATGCGCCGCTTGAGCCGCTCCCACAGCGGCAGCGCGGCCAGCTCCTCGGCCTTGCCCGCGCGCATGACGGCCGCGTCGACGCCCTCGAACAGGTCCATGAACCGCTGCAGCGGGTCGTAGCCCTCGCGGCGGCGGTCGTAGACCATGTCGAGCGCGACCTGGCGCTGCTCGTCGGGGATGCGGGCCATCGGCAGGATCTTGGAGGCGTGCACGATGGCGGAGTCGAGCCCGGCGTTGACGCACTCGTTGAGGAACACCGAGTTGAGCACCATGCGGGCGGCCGGGTTGAGGCCGAAGCTGATGTTGGACAGGCCGAGCGTCGTCTGCACGCCCGGGTAGCGGCGCTTGAGCTCGCGGATGGCCTCGATGGTCTCCAGGCCGTCGCGCCTGGTCTCCTCCTGGCCCGTCGCGATGGGGAAGGTGAGGCAGTCGACGATGATGTCCTCGACGCGCATGCCCCAGTTGGTGGTCAGGTCCTCCACCAGGCGGGTGGCCACGCGCACCTTCCACTCGGCGGTGCGGGCCTGGCCCTCCTCGTCGATGGTCAGGGCGACCACGGCCGAGCCGTGCTCGCGGACGAGACGCATGATCTTCTGGAAGCGGGAGTCGGGGCCCGCGCCGTCCTCGTAGTTGACGGAGTTGACCGCGGCGCGCCCGCCCAGCATCTCGAGGCCGGCCTGCAGCACGGCGGGCTCGGTCGAGTCGAGCATGATCGGCAGCGTGGAGGCGGTGGCGAAGCGGAAGGCCAGCTCCTTCATGTCGGCGACGCCGTCGCGGCCGACGTAGTCGACGCACAGGTCGAGCATGTGGGCGCCGCCGCGGGCCTGGTCGCGCGCCGTCTCGACGCAGTCGTCCCAGCGGCCCTCCAGCATGGCCTCGCGGAAGGCCTTGGAGCCGTTGGTGTTGCAGCGCTCGCCGATGGCCAGGTAGGAGGTGTCCTGGCGGAACGGGACGCTCTGGTAGAGCGAGGAGGCGCCGGGCTCGGGGTGCGGCCGGCGGCGGGCGACCTCCTTGCCGCGCACCCGCTCGACCACCTGGCGCAGGTGCTCGGGGGTGGTGCCGCAGCAGCCGCCGACCAGGGACAGGCCGTAGTCGCCGGCGAAGGACTGGTGGGCGCCGGCCAGCTCTTCCGCGGTGAGCGGGTAGTAGGCGCCGTCGGCGGTGAGCACGGGCAGGCCGGCGTTGGGCATGCAGGACAGCTTGAGCCGCGAGTGGCGGGCGAGGTAGCGCAGGTGCTCGCTCATCTCGGCCGGGCCGGTCGCGCAGTTGAGGCCGACGACGTCGACGCCGAGCGGCTCGATCGCGGTCAGCGCGGCGCCGATCTCGGAGCCGAGCAGCATCGCGCCGTTGGTCTCGATCGTCACCTGGGCGATGATCGGCACGTCGCGGCCGGCCGCCTCGATGGCCCGCCTGGCGCCGACGACGGCGGCCTTGACCTGGAGCAGGTCCTGGCAGGTCTCGATGATCAGCGCGTCGGCGCCGCCCGCGATCAGGCCGGCCGCGTTGTCGCGGTAGGCGTCGCGCAGGCTCGCGTACGGCAGGTGACCGAGGGTCGGGAGCTTGGTGCCAGGGCCCATGGAGCCGAGCACGAAGCGGGGCTGGTCGGGCGTGGCCCAGTGGTCGGCGGCCTCGCGGGCGATCCTGGCGCCCGCCTCGGAGTATTCGAAGACGCGCTCGGGGATGTCGTATTCGCCGAGCGCGGCCAGGTTGGCGCCGAACGTGTTGGTCTCCACGCAGTCGACGCCGACCGCGAAGTAGGCGTCGTGGACGCCGCGCACGATGTCGGGACGGGTGACGTTGAGCACCTCGTTGCAGCCCTCGTGACCGTGGAAGTCGTCGAGCGTGGGGTCCTGGGCCTGCAGCATCGTGCCCATCGCCCCGTCGGCCACGACGACGCGCTGGGACAAGACTTCTCGGAAGGACGGGGAGGCGCTCATGAGGTAGAGCTTATCGGGTGCGTCTCCGGAGCCTTCCGCGAGCGGCCGCTCCCCCGCCCCCGCCGCACGTGCTCCCCCGCCTCCGCCGCGCTTTCCGGCGGGCGCCTCCCGTGCTCCCCCCGTCCTCCGCCGTACGGGCTCCGCCTGCTGCGCGGCACGATCGGGGCCGCTATTGTACGTGCTGTCAATTGTGTGATGACGTCCGGCAGGAGGCTTCATGGCCTATCGCACCGTCCTCGTCGGGACCGACGGCTCGGCCTCCTCCTTCAGGGCCGTCTCCGCCGCGGCGTCCCTGGCCGCGGCGACCGGGGCCACGCTCGTGCTGGCCTGCGCGTACCTGCCCATGCGGGAGAGCGAACGGGCCGCCGCCGCTGACCGGCTCGGCGAGCTGGCGTACAAGGTGACCGGGTCCACCCCCGCGGACGACGCCCTGCGCGCGGCCCGCGAGCACGCCGTGGCGGCGGGCGCGACCGACGTCGTGCTGACGGCGGACCAGGGGGACGCGGTGGACGTGCTCATCGCCGCGGCCGCCCGGCACCACGCCGACCTGCTCGTGGTGGGCAACCGGGGGCTCAACAGCCTGGCCGGGCGGCTGCTCGGGTCGGTGCCGTCGGCGGTGACGCACCGGGCCGCGTGCGACGTCCTCGTCGTCCACACGACCGACGGCGGCCGCTGACCGCCCGGCGGCCGTCCTCGGCCGCCTCCTCGCCTTCCGTCGTCCGCTCTCTCCGAGTCCGCCTTCGCCATGCGTCGGCGCGCGAGGGGCGGCGTCCGCTTCCGCTGTTCGCGCGTCGCGAACGGGGGCGGACGCGCCCTCGCAGGGCTGCCCGGCGGGAGTTCGCGCATCGCGAACGGCACTCAGGTACGCCGCCCGTGGGGGCCTGCAGGCGGAGGTGGCCGTGTGATGCCCTGGCGTGGCGACGGAAGACCGTGCGCGGCCCGTTCGAGCAGGCGTTTGACCTGCCGTCGCATGGGCGGGCCCGTCCCCCGCGGCCGTTGCGCCCGCGCTCCCGGGCCGGCCGGGCCGGGCGCTCCCCCGCGGCTCCCCCGGCGGCACGCGTGTCAACTGGGACGTCGGCGCGTGCGTGGAAGCCCGCGTTCGGGGGGAGATCGGTGACGTTGACGCCGGCTGACCGCATAGGCTTAGCGGGACGATGGAGAGGAGGCGACACGTGATTGAGCTCGAAGGGCTCCCCGAGCTCGTCGACCCGGTGCTCATTGCCGCGTTCGAGGGGTGGAACGACGCGGGCGAGGCCTCCAGCGGTGTGATCGCCCATCTCGAGTCCGCGTGGAAGGCCGAGCCGCTCATCGCGCTCGACCCCGACGACTACTACGACTTCCAGGTCACCAGGCCGGTGGTCGAGATGAACGACGGTCTGACCCAGTCGATCGTCTGGCCGACGACGCGGTTGCTGCGCGCCCGGCCTCCGGGCCTCGACCGTGACGTGGTGCTGCTGCGCGGCATCGAGCCCAACATGCGCTGGCGCTCGTTCTGCGCCGACATCATCTACATCTGCCGCGAGCTGGGCATCGAGATGGCGGTCATGCTGGGCGCGCTGCTCAACGACTCGCCCCACACCCGCCCGGTGCCGATCCTCGGCGGCGCCACCAACTCGGGGCTGGCCCGTTCGACCAACCTGGAGCTGAGCCGCTACGAGGGCCCGACGGGCATCGTGGGGGTGTTGCAGCACGCGTTCGGCCAGGCGCAGCTCGACGCGATCTCGCTGTGGGCGTCGGTGCCCCACTACGTCGCCCAGCCGCCCAACCCGAAGGCCACGCTGGCGCTGCTGCGCCGGCTGGAGGACGTCCTGGAGATCCCGATGCCGCTCGGCGACCTCGACGAGGAGGCCAGGGCGTGGGAGCGCGGCGTCGACGAGCTCGCCTCTCAGGACAGCGAGGTGGCCGAATACGTGAAGGAGCTGGAGGAGCGCAAGGACGCGGCCGAGTTGCCCGAGGCCAGCGGAGATGCGATCGCGGCCGAGTTCGAACGCTATCTGCGGCGCAGGGATCGCGACACTGACAGCTGAATTACAGGGATTGATTCCACCCAATCTTTGTAGTTTGGGGTAATAATCGGGAACCTGTAGAAGATTGCATCATGTTGGGCTGCAGATGGCCCGAGAGGTTCTCGTTCGCACGAATGCCTGCCAACTCGACCGCGCACGTTAGGCATGCCATGGCGACATCCCACGTTGACCCCCACCAGAGGAGCCAGGACACCCGGCGGCGCGTCCTCGAGATGGCCGTCTCGCTCCGGGAGGACCGCACCGGCGGCTCGGTGGATCATTTCCTCGCCCTGCTGCAGGATCGGCTTCCGCTCTGGCTGAGCATTCTTCATGATCTGTCCCATCGCAGCGGGAAAGGGTCGGTCTCGGACAACCTCTTTCCTGTCGCGCTGGCGGGGATCGACTACTACATAGACGTCCAGAGTGCCGCGCTGCCCGCCTTCACCTCGCCCAACGTGACCGTCCGGTTCCGGCAGGCCATCCGCGACACCGGCCTCGGGCCGCGTACGGAGACCGCGCCGCTGGCCGCGTACCTGGCGGCCGAGCAGCGGCTCGGGCGGGTGCGCGCCGACGCCGACCCGGAGGCGAGCGCCCGGCTGCTGGTCGCGGGCTGTTTCCACCGCGCCTACATCGAGATGTTCGTCGGCGCCGACGCCGGGCCCACCCGCGAGGCCAGCGCCCTCGAGATCGTCCGCGAACTACGCCTCGAACCCACCACCGCCCAGCAGCCCGCCTGACCGCGAGCCCGCCCTCGGCACCCGGCGTGGTGCCGGCCTCCCCGGGTGCGAGCGGAACCGAGGAGGCCGGGGCGCGGGGGCGACGGTGAGGCGTGTGACTCCAAGCAGGTCGGCGAAGGTACGGCGTGCGGCTTCCCAGCGTGCCGGCGAGCAGGTCGGCGAAATGGGCGTGCGGCTTCAGGCGTGTCGGCGGACGGGGCGGCGAAGGTGACGCGTGCGGCGTCGAGTGTGCCGGCGAGCCGGGTCCGCGCAGGTGAAGTGTGCGGCGTCGGGCGTGCCAGCGAAGGCGAGCGGGTCGGCGGAGGCGCAGGAGTGCCCGCGGGGAAGTCGGCGAAGCTGCGCGTGCGGCTCCAAGGGTGTCGGCGAGCGGGTCGGCGAAGGTGAGCGAGTCAGCGGAGGCGAGAGGTCGGCGGAGGCGAGGAGTGTCCGCGAGAAAGTCGGTTTAGGCGGGGCGGGCGGCTTCAAGGGTGTCGGTAAGCGGGTTGGCCGGAGCGAGACAGGCTCGCGAGTGGGTCGGCCGAGGTGCGGATTGTCGGTGGGACTCGACGTGTCGGCGAGGCGGGTCGGCGGGCGAGAGGGTCGGAGGGCGAGGCGTGCTCGCAGGCGGATCGGCGGAGAGCGTGCGGGCTGAGGTGAGACGTCACGCGTGTCGGCGGTGGAGGGGCTGGGTGCTGGGGGTCGCGGGGTCGTGGCGCGCTAGGCGCGGGGCGGGGGCCGGGTGTTCGCGGTGGGTGGGACGAGGGGTGGGAGCCGTGTGCTTGCGGCGCAGGGCCTCGTCGTAGCGATGCCAGATCAGGGCGGCCACGTCCGGGTCCGCGCCGAGCGGGTCGCTGACCAGCTCGGCACCCGAGGAGGCCAGGCGGTCGTGGAAGAAGCCGGGGGCGAGGACGTACGAGGCGATGGCGATGCGGGCGGCCGGGGTCGAGCGGAGCCGTTCGATGGCCTCCTCGATCGTGGGGGTCCCGGCCGAGGCGAAGGCGGCCGTCACCGGGCGGGCCAGGCGGACGGCGAGCTGGTGGGCGGCGGCGCGCACGTCGGCGAGGGCGGCCGGGTCCGAGGAGCCGGCGGCGCCGAGCAGGACGGCGTCCGTGGCGCGCAGGCCGGCCCGCGCCAGCTTGCGGGTCAGGGCCGAGGTGAGCAGCCGGTGCGGGCCGAGCCAGCCGGCCACCACCGCGTCCGGGCGGTGTTCGGCGATGACCTCTGGGAGGTCGATGTGCGCGTGGTAGCCGCCGGCCAGCAGCAGCGGCACCACGACCACCGGGCCGCGTACCACCGGCAGTACCTCCGCGAGGAGGGGCGAGCTGATCTCCAGGTAGGTGAGCTCCACCCGCTGCCCTGGACGGGCTCTGCGGACGGTCTCGGCCAGGGCCGACAGGGTGTGCTCCCCGGCTGAGCTGCGCGTGCCGTGCGCGGCCAGGACCAGCGCCGGCCTCACCGCCCCACCCCACCGAACACGACCCGACCGGCCCGCACGGCAACCTCGGCCCCCAGGGCACCGCCGGCCTGGCCGGCAACGCCGGTCGGTGCGGTATTGCCGACCTGCGCGGCATTGCCGACCTGCACGGCATTGCCAGCCTGCACGGCATTGCCAGCCTGCACGGCATTGCCAGCCTGCACGGCATTGCCAGCCTGCACGGCATTGCCAGCCTGCACGGCATTGCCAGCCTGCGCGGCGCTGCCGGGCTGCGCGAGGTCGCCGCCGACCAGACCAGTACCGGACCACGCGGAACCACCGGCCCACGTGGCACGACCGACCTGCGCCTCACGACCGACCTGCGCGGCACGACCGACCCGTGCGGCGCTGCCGTCCGGCGCTAGGTCGCCGCTCTCCCGGCTGGTGCGGGCGGCGTAGCAGGGCCTCGCCGGGTGCTCCAGGAGCGGAGCGGTGGCGGGTGGCAGGGGCCGGGTGGGGGACGTGGCGCCCCAGAACATGCTGATCTCCTCGTGGTCGTGTGGGGGTGGTGTCGGGAAGGCGCGGCCGGTGATCCGACTCGCGTGTGGTGGTCTCAGGGGACCGCTGATGATTCGGCTCGTGCGGGTGGTGTCGAGGGGTGCGGCAAGCGATTCGGCTCGTGCGGGTGGTGTCGAGGGGTGCGGCAAGCGATTCGGCTCGGGTAAGTGGTGGCGGAAGGTGCGACCGGCGATTCGCTCGTGCAGGACGGCGGTGTCGTCGCATGAGTCCGGCGGCCGGGTGCGAGGCTGGCCCCGGGGTGTCAAAACGGCGACCCGGTCAGGACGGTGGACGGGTGTCAGGACGGCGACCCGGTCAGGACGGTGGACGGGTGGTGGAAGGTCAGAGGCCGGTTTCGTACAGGCAGGCGAGGCGGTAGCCGCGTTTGACCACCGTCTCGACGATTCCGCCGGGCCCCAGGGCGCGGCGCAGGCGGGTGATGGCCATCTCGACGGCGTGCTCGGCCGAGTCGCGGGCCACGCTGCCGGGCAGCACCGTACGCAGGTCGGCTCGCGACACCACGTGCCCGGGCTTGTCCGCCAGGCGTTTGAGCACCGCCATCGGCGCGGGCGGCAGCGGGCGCAGTTCGCCGTCCACGACGACCGCGTGGCCGCGGATCTCCAGCCGGTGCTCGCCGGCCGTGAGCCGGGTGACGCCGTGCTCGGGCAGGTGCCTGGCCAGGGCGCGGGCGAGCGCGCCGAGCCGTGAGCGGTCGGGTTGCAGGGTGGGCACGCCGCGCGAGGTGAGCGGGTCGGCGGTGACGGGGCCCACGCAGGCGGCCACGACGGGCCCGCCGAACGCGGCCAGCAGCGCCTCCTCCAGCCCCTCCGCCCTGGCGGCGCCGAGCATGGCGTGCACGGCGGGGGCGCTGGTGAAGGCGACGGCGTCGACCGAACCGGAGATCGTCTGGGTGATGAGGCGGCGCAGGGGCGAGATGTCGCGGTACGGCAGCCAGCGGTAGACCGGGATCTCGATCACCTCGGCCCCGGCGGCCCGCAGGTCGTCCACGAACTCCTTCAGCGGCTCCCCGTGCTGCTGCACCGCGATGCGGCGCCCGCGCAGGTCCTGCTCCAGGAGGTACTCCTTGACCTCGGAGCAGGACTCGGTGGCGGGGGTCCAGTGGTCGTTGAGCCCGGCGGCGCGCACCGCTCCCCTGGCCTTGGGGCCGCGGGTGAGCAGGCGGGCGTTGGCCAGGTGCTCGCCGAGGTCGGCGGACAGGCCCCAGCCCTCGGCGGCGGCCATCCAGCCGCGGAAGCCGACGCCGGTGGTGACCACGACCTCGTCGAGCGGGGCCCGCAGGCTCTCGCGGGTGGCGGCGAGCAGGTCGGCGTCCTCGGCCAGGGGGACGAGGCGGATGGCGGGGGCGCTGACCACGCGGGCGCCGCGGCGTTCGAGCAGCGCTCCGAACTCTTCGCGCCGCCGGGTCGCGGTCACCCCGACGGTGAAGCCCGCCAGGGCGTCGGGCGCCGTCTCCGGGGAGGAGCCGCCCTCAAGAGGAGCCGCGCTCATGCCTGCACCTCCAGGTAGTCGTCGATGCCTGGCCGGGCCCCGAGCGCCCGGCCAGGCATCACAGGCGCGTGTGACGCAAGTGAGATCACCCTCCGATACTCCTTTCGCGGGGTTTCACACCTGGGTCTCTTCTGTTACCGCTGTGCTACAAGGCAGGACCTTCGCGATTGGCCGCGGGCGCGGCAGGGAAACGTTCGTGGTGACGACGCCGCCGATCGGGGAGTTACGGGTGACGGTCCGGCCTATTCGCGTGTTCGACGATCCGGTGCTGCGTTCCGTTGCGGCGCCGGTCCAGGATTTCGATCGGGAGCTGCGGCGGTTGGTGAAGTCGCTGACGGCGACGATGCGGGCGGGCTCGGGCCGCGCCGGGCTGGCGGCTCCGCAGATCGGGGAGCCGGTGCGGGTGGTGGTCTACTCCTACGACGGCAAGTCGGGCCATCTGGTCAATCCGCGGCTGGAGTTGTCACAGCGACGGGTGACGGCCGACGAGGCGTGCCTGTCCGCGCCGGGCGTGTGGTGGCCACTGGAACGTTCCTACATGGTCACAGCGCGTGGCCGTGACATGTTCGGCAAGCCCGTGACCGTGCGGGCGCTGGGCATGCTGGCCAGGGTGCTGCAGCACGAGGCCGATCATCTCGACGGGGTGCTGTTCAGCGATCATCTCGACGCGGGTGATCGCGAACGGTTCCTGGCCGAGGCCCTGCCCGCGGTCTGACACCAAGCCCGCGGCCTGAGACCCTGCCCTCCGTCTGACACCAAGCCCCGGTCCCACACCAAGCCCGGCCTGACGCCACGCCCGCGGCCGGGTAAGGAGCTCATCTCAGTGCCGCCGGCCGGCGGCCGGCTGGGTCTGCGGGCTCATCGCGCGCCGCTGGGCCGGGTCGGTGCCGCCCCAGACGCCGTACGCCTGGCTGGTCTCCAGCGCGTACTCCAGGCAGGGCTCCCGTACGGGGCACCCCCCGCACACCTGCTTGGCCCGCTCCACCTGGGAGTGGCCCGGGCCTTCCACGGAGATGGGAAAGAACAGTTCAGGATCAAGGTCGAGACAGGCCGCCCTGCGGGTCCAGCCGAGCATCGTCATCATGCTCCTCGCGCCTACCCATCGCCTCGGGCGTCATACCTCGGCGAGCAGGCGATCCCAGTCGGCCAGGAACCGGCCGAGCCCGTACCGTGACAGCGCGGCGGCCCTGGCGGCTTTGCCGGCCTGGCCCGCGCTCTCCGGGTCGGAGACGTAGGCGTGCAGCGCGTCGGCGAGCACGTGCACCTTCGTGGACAGCACGCCGGCCTCGGGCGGGACGGCCTCGATCGCCTCGGTGGCGGCCAGCGCGACCACGGGCAGGCCCAGGGTCATGGCCTCGATGAGGGCCAGGCCGAGCGAGGTCCACCGGTAGGGATGCAGGTAGACGCGCCTGCGGGCGAGCTCGGCGTGCATGACGTGCTGGGGCAGGTCCTCGTGGGTGCCGTACGGGAGCCCGTCCACCTTCATCCCGAACACGTCGAGCGGCACCCGCTCGGCGAAGCGGGGCAGCAGGTCGGTGCCAGCGACCCTGGCGCGGCGTACCGGCTCGTTGACCACGACGCCCGCCCTGGGCAGTTCGCCGGTGTAGAGGTGGCCGGGGTCGGGCACGCCGTGCTCGACGACGCGGGTCGGCGCCCGGCCGTTGTCCCAGTACAGCTCGTTGAAGTGGGTGACGTGCACGAGCGTGATGTCGTCGCGGCCGGCCAGCGGGTGGCGGGTGCGGGGCACGTCTCCGGCCGGGGTGTTGTGCTCGACGTAGACGCCGGGCACGTCGCGTCCCAGCCATTCGCGGGCCAGGTCGATCTCGTGCGGGCGCTGGTAGACGACGGCGTCCACGGGTTCGTGGCGCAGCCGGTCCCAGGGCACCTCGCGGGCGCGTTCCGGCCAGTCGTACGTGGCCGCCCGCCCCCGGCCGTCGGGACCACGCCCGGGAACGAGCGGCAGCAGATAGTCGTGCGAACCCCTGATGAACGCGCTGGTCCAGGCGCCGTGCACGTGCCAGATGAGGATCCTCACCAGCGGCTCCAGCCCATGGCCCTGGCCCAGGGCGCCGAGGCGGCCACGACGGGACCGTCGGTGTCGCTCAGCACGCGGTCCACGACGTCGGTCAGGTCGTCCGCGACCTCGGCGGCCAGCCGGATCTCCGCTTCGAGCGTCTGCGGGGTCGGCACCAGGATGCCCCTGGCCCCGGCGGCCTTGGCGGCCTCCATGTCGCGGCCGATGTCGCCCACGACGACGCAGTCGCGGGGACTCACGTCCAGCACGGCAGCGGCCCTGATCACCAGGCCGGGAGCGGGTTTGCGGCAGGTGCAGCCGTCGGTGTCGTCGTGCACGCAGATCGCCCACGCGTCGAACGGCCCCAGCAGCTCCTCCACCTTGGCGTTGACCTGATCCATCTCGTCCGGTGACAGCAGGCCCTTGGCGACGCCCGACTGGTTCGTGACCACGGCCACCGCCACGTCGGCCCGTCGCAGCCTGCCCAGTGCCTCGACCGCGCCCGGCATGGGCTCCACCAGGGCCGGGTCGCCGTTGTACGGCACGTCCCTGATCAAGGTGCCGTCCCGATCGAAGAGCACGGCGCCGGGACGTCGCTTTTCGAACACCATCCACCTCCGTCGCGTGCCGGGCAGCTACCCGGGCCCTGACCCGACAAACAACTACACAACGTGACCAACCGCCGCTGGCGGCGCTCTTTTTCGCACGTCAGAGGCATGGCCAGGTTTGAGAGTCGCTTCTCTCGGTAGCGGTTCTCGACATCGGCAGCGGGAGGACCCATGAAGTTTCTCGGCATCAACGCGATCTTCCACGACCCGGCCGCCGCGCTGGTGGCCGACGGGAGGATCGTCGCCGCGGCGGAGGAGGAGCGCTTCAGCCGGCGCAAGCACGGCAAGCGGCCGCTCGCGTTCTCCGCGTGGGAGCTGCCGGAGCAGGCGGCCGCGTGGTGCCTGCGGGAGGCGGGGCTCTCCCCCGAGGACATCGACGTCGTCGCCTACTCCTACGACCCGTCCCTGGTGACGGGGAAGCCGGAGGGCGACTGGGAGGACCTGCGCACCAGGTACGCGGTGCGCGCGCCCGCCTTCCTCGCCACGGCGCTGCCAGGGCTCGACCCCGGCCAGGTCTCGTACGTGCCGCACCACGTGGCGCACGCCGCCTCGGCCGGGCTGGCCTCCCCCTGGCGCGACTGCGCGGTCCTGGTGTGCGACGGGCGGGGCGAGAGCGTCTCGCACCTGGCGGGCGCGTACCGGGGCGGCGAGCTGGAGGTCCTGGCCGCGCAGGAGCTGCCGCACTCCCTGGGCCTGATGTACGAGGACGTCACCGAGCACCTCGGCTTCCTGCGCTCCAGCGACGAGTACAAGGTCATGGCGATGGCCTCCTACGGCGATCCCCGTCACCTGGAGGCGCTGCGCGAGGTGATCTACACGACGGGGGACGGCGGGTTCCGCGTCGAGCCGGTCGACTGGAACGTCTACGCCAAGGCGCTGCCGAAGGGCGCCGCCTGGACCTCCGACCACGCCGACCTGGCCGCCAGCGTGCAGGCCCGGCTGGAGGAGGTGCTGCTGGAGCTGGTGCGCTGGCTGTACGAGCGGACCGGCGCGCGGCGGCTGGCCCTGGCCGGCGGCGTGGCGCTCAACTGCGTGGCCAACACCAGGCTGCTGGACGAGGGGCCGTTCGCGGAGGTGTGGGTGCAGCCGGCCGCCGGCGACTCCGGCACGGCGCTCGGCGGGGCGCTGCACCTGGCGCAGGCGTACGGGGAGCCGGCCGGGCCGATGCCGGGCGCGGCGCTGGGGCGCGGCTTCACCGACGAGGAGCTCGGGGCGTGGCTGGACGTGGCGCGGGTGCCGCACACCCGCCCGGCCGACCTGGCCGCAGCGGTGGCCGCCGAGCTGGCCGCCGACCGGATCGTGGCCTGGTTCCAGGGCCGCTCGGAGTACGGGCCGCGGGCGCTGGGGCAGCGTTCGCTGCTGGCGCATCCGGGGCACGCGCGCAACACCGAGCGGCTGAACGACGTCAAGGGGCGTGAGCAGTTCCGGCCCGTCGCGCCGATGGTGCTGGAGTCGCGGGCCGCGGAGATCTTCGGGCGGGGGCCGGTGCCGTCGCCGTACATGCTGTTCGTCCACGACGTGCGGCCGGGCTGGGCCGAGCGCATCCCGGCGGTCGTGCACGTGGACGGGACCGCCCGGATCCAGACGATCTCGCCGCGTGAGCAGCCGCTGATGGCGCGGGTGCTGATCGAGTTCGAGGCGCGGACGGGGCTGCCGGTGGTGGTCAACACGAGCCTCAACACGGCCGGGCGGCCCATGGTGGACGATCCGCGCGACGCGCTGGAGTGCTTCGGCTCCGCGCCGGTGGACGTGCTGGTCCTGGGGCCTTACCTGGTGCGGCGCGGGGAGGTGTTCGGCTCGTGATCACCGTGGTGATCCCCACCATCGGTCGGGCCACGCTGCCCGCCACGCTGGCGGCCGTGGGTCCGGGCCTGCCGGTGATCGTGGTGGACGACAGGAAGGACGCGCCCGCGCCGCTCGGGCTGCCCGATCGCGTACGTGTCGTGCGGTCGGGCGGACGGGGGCCGGCGGCGGCGCGCAACGCCGGATGGCGGGCCGCGGACACGCCGTGGGTGGTGTTCCTGGACGACGACGTGCTGCCCCAGCCCGGGTGGGCCGAGGCGGTGTGGAAGGACCTGGTGGACCTGCCCGACGACGTGGGCGGCAGCCAGGGGCGCGTCGTGGTGCCGCTGCCGGCCGGGCGGCCGCCCACCGACGCCGAGCGGAACACCGCCGGGCTGGCCGGGGCGCTGTGGGTGACGGCCGACATGGCCTACCGGCGCGCCGCGCTTGAGGCTTCCCGCGGGTTCGACGAGCGCTTTCCCCGCGCGTACCGGGAGGACGCCGACCTGGCGCTGCGGATGACGCGGGCCGGATGGCGGCTGGTGCGGGGCGGGCGGGTGACGGAGCATCCGGTGCGGGCCGACGGGTTCTGGGCCAGCGTGCGCTTCCAGCGGGGCAACGCCGACGACGCGCTCATGCGGCGGCTGCACGGCCCGGCGTGGCGCGCGGCCATCGGCGGCGCGCCGGGCCGGCTGCGCACGCACGCCGCCACGACGGCGGCCGGCCTCGCGGCGCTGCTCCTCACCGCCGCCACGGCCGCCGCCGCGCCGCCTGTCCGGGCCTGGAGGCGGCCGCTCTGGAGGCGGTCACGCATCTCCACCCGGCCGCTCGGGCCTGCCCCGGCCGCTCGGGTGGTGCCGATGCTGGCGGTGGCCGCCGGGGGTGCGTGGGCGGCGCTGACCGCGGAGTTCGCGTGGCGGCGGATCGCCCCGGGGCCGCGGACGCCGGCCGAGGTGCTGCGGATGGCCGTCACCAGTGTGCTGATCCCGCCGGTCGCCGTCGCGCACCGGCTGCGGGGGGAATGGAAGGTGCGCCGATGAGACGCCCGGCCTCGGACCACACCACCCCTGACCCACCGGTCAGGACCAAGAACCCGAACCGCGGCACCGCGACCCGCGGCGCCGGCAATCGCGGCACCGCGAGCCGGAGCGCCCCAACCCGGAGTGCCGCGAACCCGAGCGCCGTAACCCCGAGCCCCGCAACTCCGAGCCCCGCGAACCCCGGCGCGCCGAGCCGGAACGGCCGGAGCCGGAGCGCTTCCGACGCGTCCGTGAGCGCCGGGACGGGCCGGGGCCGGGCGGCTCGGGACCGGGGGTGTGTGCTGGTGGCGCGGCTGGACGACGCCGGTGACGTGCTGCTGGCCGGGCCGGCGGTGCGGGCCGTGCGGACGCGGGCCCGGGAGGTGGTCTTCCTGGCCGGCCCGAACGGGCGGGCCGCGGCCGAGGTGCTGCCCGGCGTGGACCGGGTGATCACCTGGGACGCCCCGTGGATCGACCACACCCCGCCACCCGTCACCAGGAAGCTGGTCGGGGACCTCGCCGATCGGCTCGGCGGCGTGGACGAGGCGGTGCTGCTGACCTCGTTCCACCAGTCGGCGCTGCCGCTGGCGCTGCTGCTCAGGCTGGCGGGGGTGGCCAGGATCAGCGCGATCAGCAACGACTATCCGGGCTCGCTGCTCGACGTGCGCCACCAGGTGGACGAGAGCGTGGACGTGCCGGAGGCGGAGCGGATGCTGGCGGTCGCCGAGGCCGCCGGGTTCCGGCTGGAGGACGGCGACGACGGCAAACTCGCTGTTCAGCGGCCATTGCCGGATATAGCGAAATTTCTAGGGCACTGTCTAGGCGTCGGCGCCGATGCCGGCAAAGGCGCGTACGTCGTGGTGCACCCGGGGACATCGGCCCCCGCCAGGACCTGGTCCGCCGAGAGCCACCGGCGGACGGTCAAGGAGCTGGCGGAGGACGGGCACCAGGTCGTCGTGACCGGAACGGAACGTGACCTCACCGCCTTCGTGGCCGCCGACGTCGCCGTCGACCTGGGCGGCGTGACCACATTCGCGGAACTGGCCGCCGTGATCGAACGCGCCGGCGTGCTCGTGGCGGGCAACACCGGCCCCGCGCACCTGGCCGCGGCGGTCGGCACCCCGGTCGTGAGCCTGTTCTCCCCCGTCGTCCCGGCGGCGCGGTGGGCCCCGTACGGCGTGCCCACGGTGCTGCTGGGCGATCAGCGCGCGCCCTGCCGTGGCAGCAGGGCGCGCGTCTGCCCGGTACCCGGGCACCCGTGCCTGTCCCAAGTGACGAGCGAGCAGGTGGTCAAGGCAGTGAGGGAGCTGACGCAGTGAAGGTCGATCTCATCTCGGAGCACGCGGACCCGCTGGCGGCGATCGGCGGGGTGGACTCCGGCGGCCAGAACGTCCACGTCGCCAGGCTGGCGCTGGCCCTCGCCGACCGGGGGCACACGGTCGTCGTGCACACCCGGCGCTCGTCCGCGTCCCAGCCGGGCTCCGTGCGGCTGGCCGGGGGCGTCACGGTCGAGTACGTCACGGCCGGCCCCGCGCAACGCGTCCCGAAGGACGAGCTGTCCGCGTACATGCCGGAGTTCACCGAGCGGCTGGCCAGGAGCTGGGCGGTCCGGCCGCCGGACGTGGTGCACGCGCACTTCTGGATGAGCGGGCAGGCGGCGCTGCGGGCGGCCGGCGGGATCCCGGTGGTGCAGACCTTCCACGCGCTCGGCACGGTCAAGCGCCGCTGGCAGGGCGAGGCCGACACCAGCCCGGCGCACCGGATCGAGACCGAGCGCGAGATCGGCCTGCGCGCCGACGCCGTGCTGGCCACGTGCGGCGACGAGGTGCGCGAGCTGTGCGCGATGGGCATCCCCGAGCACCGGATCGCGGTCGTGCCGTGCGGGGTGGACCTGGAGGCGTTCCGCCCGGACGGGCCGGTGGCGCCGCGTACGGAACGGCCGCTCGTGCTCAGCATCGGCCGGATGGTGCCGCGCAAGGGCGTGGACACCGTGCTGCGGGCGATGCGCCAGCTGCCCGGCGCCGACCTGGTGATCGCCGGCGGCGGCCACGGCGACGAGGAGGCCGTCCGGCTGCGCGAGCTGGCCGAGGGGTACGGGATGGGCCACCGCGTGCACGTCATCGGCAGCGTGCCGCGCACGCACGTGCCCGCGCTGATGCGCTCGGCCGACGTGGTGGTGTCGGTGCCCTGGTACGAGCCGTTCGGCATGGTGCCGGTGGAGGCCATGGCGTGCGGCGTGCCGGTCGTGGCCTCGGCGGTCGGCGGTCACCTGGACACGGTCGCCGGCGCCGGCGTGCTGGTGCCGCCGCGCCGGCCGCGCGCCCTGGCCAGGGCGATCGAGGAGGTGCTCGGCGACGCCGGGCGGCGGGCGGAGCTCGGCGCGGCGGGGGCCCGCCGGGCCCGCGAGCGCTACGGCTGGCCCCGGGTGGCCGAACGCACCGAGGCCGTGTACACGCAGGTCATGGACGGAAAGGTCGGCCGGCTCGCGGCCCTGGGGGGTTGATCATGGATGCCCATCTGGAGAAGCTCTGGAACACCCTGGAGAAGGTCGACGACCACGCGGTCGCCGTCCGGGCCTGGGGCGGCCGGCTGGCCGGGGTGCTGGCCGCCGGCGGCAGGCTGCTGGCCTGCGGCAACGGCGGCTCGGCGGCCGAGGCCCAGCACCTGACGGCCGAACTCGTCGGCAGGTTCCGGCAGGACCGTCGGCCGTACGCGGCGATCCCGCTGCACGCGGACGGCTCGTCGCTGACGGCGATCGCGAACGACTTCGGCGCCGACGAGGTCTACGCCCGCCAGGTGCTCGCGCACGGGCGCGAGGGCGACGTGCTGATCTGCCTGTCCACCAGCGGCGGCAGCCCGAACGTGCTGGCCGCGGCCAGGGCGGCCCGGGTGGCCGGGATGACGGCGTGGGGCATGACGGGGCCGGGGCCGAACCCGCTGTCGGAGCTGTGCGACGAGGCCGTCGCCGTGCCCGCCGCGGAGACGGCCACCGTCCAGGAGGTGCACCTGGCGCTGATCCACCTGCTGTGCGACGCGGTGGAGGAGGCGCTGTGAGGAACGGGCCGCTCGTCGTCATCGGCGACACCCTGCTCGACGTGGACGTCGAGGGCGACGCCGAACGGCTGTGCCCCGACGCTCCCGTGCCGGTGGTGGCGGTGTCGGCGGAGCAGGCCCGTCCCGGCGGTGCCGGCCTGGCGGCGCTGCTGGCCGCCAGGGACGGCGCCGACGTCGTGCTGATCACCGCGCTCGGCGACGACGCCGACGGCCACCGGCTGTGCGGGCTGCTGTCGCGGGAGCTCGACCTGGTCGGACTGGCCCTGCGCGGCGGCACCGTACGCAAGACGCGGGTCAGGTCGGGCGGCCAGACGCTGGTCAGGCTGGACACCGGCGACGGCAGGGCGCGTCCTTCGCCCACCGCGCAGGCGGCCGAGGCGATCGCGGCGGCGGGCGCGGTGCTGGTCTCCGACTACGGCAGAGGCGTGGCCAGGATGGCCCGCGAGCTGCTGTGCGGCACCGGCGTGCCGGTGGTGTGGGACCCGCATCCGCTCGGTGAGCAGCCGATGCCGGGCTGCGCCCTGCTGACGCCGAGCGAGGCGGAGGCCAGGGCGTGGTGCCGGTCCGGCTACCACGGCCCCGACCAGGCGGCCCGCCACCTGGTACGGGAGCTGCGGGCGGCGGCGGTGGCCGTCACGACCGGCGAGCGCGGAGCCGCGCTGGCCGTCGGGGGCGGCGCGCTGACCCGGGTGCCGTGCCCGCTGCGGGCGCACGGCCGGGACGCCTGCGGGGCGGGCGACCGCCTGGCCGGCGCCGTGGCGCTGGCGCTGCTGGCCGGCGCGAGTGTCGAGGAGGCGGTCACGATCGGCGTGGCCGAGGCCTCGCGCTTCGTCGAGCGCGGCGGCGCCGCGTCCGTGCGGGTGCGGGAGCAGCGGCTCGGCGACCGGCCGCGCACGGCGCTGGAGGTGGCCGGGCTCACCCGGGCCCACGGCGGCCGGCTGATCGCCACCGGCGGCTGCTTCGACCTGCTGCACGCGGGGCACGTGAGCCTGCTGCGGCGGGCCAGGGCGCTGGGCGACGCGCTCGTCGTCTGCGTCAACTCCGACGACTCCGTACGCCGGTTGAAAGGCCCGGCCAGGCCCGTCGTGGACGTGCACGACCGGGTCGAGGTGCTGCGGGCCCTGGGCTGCGTGGACGCGGTGGTGGTGTTCGACGAGGACACCCCCGCGGCCGTCATCGAGCAGCTGCGGCCCGACGTGTGGGTGAAGGGCGGCGACTACGAGGGGGAGGCGCTGCCCGAGTCCGAGGTCCTCGGCAGGCTCGGCGCGGAGATCGTCGTGCTGAGCACGCTGCCGGGGCGTTCGACAACCAATCTGATCAGGGAGATCCAGTGAACGTATTGATCACCGGGGGCGCGTCCGGGCTCGGCCTGGCCACGGCCGAGGCCGTGGAGAAGGAGGGCTGGAAAGCGCTCGTCGTGGACGTCCGCGAGCCCGACCAGCGCTTCGAGCACGTGACGGCGGATCTGGCCGATCGCGGGGAGGCCGAGCGGGCGGTGCGCGAGCTGGCCGAGCGGGCCGGCGGCCTGGACGCCGTCGTGACGGCGGCCGGCATCGACGCGTGCGGGCGGCTGGAGGACGTGCCGGCCGCGGACTGGGAGCGGGTGATCCAGGTGAACCTGCTGGGCACGGCCGCGGTCGTCCGGGCGGCGCTGCCGTACCTGAAGCACACCCGCGGCAAGGTCGTCACCTGCGCCTCGACGCTGGGGCTGCGGCCGCTCAGCGACGCCTCGGCGTACTCGGCCTCGAAGTTCGGCGTCGTCGGCTTCACCAGGGGGCTGGCGATCGAGACGCGCGGGGAGGTGGGGGTGACCCTGCTGATTCCCGGCGGCATGCGGACGAGCTTCTTCGACGGTCGTCCGGAACAGTACAAACCGGGCCCGGAGGCCGGGCTGAACGATCCGGCGCACGTGGCCCAGGCCGTGGTGTTCGCGCTGCGGCAGCCCGCGGGTTGCGAGGTGAGAGAGCTCGTCGTCTGCCCGTCCACGGAGACGTCATGGCCCTAGAGCTGCTGGCGCTGCGCGGGCTCGGCCTGGGCGACCTGCTCACGGCCGTGCCCGCCCTGCGGGCCCTGCGCCAGGCCTTTCCCGGGCACCGCATCACGCTGGCCGCCCCGCGCGCGCTGGGCGACCTGCTGCCGCTGATCGGCGCGGTGGACGACCAGGTGGACGTGTCGGGGCCGGGTCCGGTGCCGTTCGAGCGGCCGGACATCGCGGTCAACCTGCACGGGAAGGGGCCGCAGAGCATCGAGGCGCTGCGGCGTACCGATCCCGGGCGGCTGATCGGCTTCGGCACCGGCCCGCCGTGGCAGGACGGCGTGCACGAGGTGCGGCGCTGGTGCGGCCTGCTGGAGTGGCACGGCATCCCCGCCGACCCGGCGGACCTGACGCTGGGCGTCTCCGACCGTACGGGGCCCGCGATCGTCCATCCGGGCGCCGCGTACCCGGCGCGGCGCTGGCCTCCCGAGCGGTTCGCCGAGGTGGCCGCGGCGCTGGACGACGTGGTCGTCACCGGGAACGAGGCGGAGGTGCCGCTGGCCGCGAAGGTGGCCGAGCTGGCCGGGCTGCCGCCCGAGCGGATGCTGGCCGGGCGCACCCGCCTGGCCGACCTGATCGACCTGGTCAGCAGGTCGCGGCTGGTGGTCTGCGGCGACACCGGCGTGGCCCATCTGGCCACGGCCTTCTGTGTGCCGTCGGTGGTGCTGTTCGGCCCGGTCTCCCCCGCTCTGTGGGGGCCGCCGCCGGGCTGGCGGCACGTGCCGCTGTGGGCGGGCAGGACGGGTGATCCGCACGGGGAGCGGGTGGACCCGGGCCTGTTGCGGATCGAGGTATCTGAAGTGGTCGAGGCTGCCTTGGAGGTCACGTCATGAGGGCTCTGGTCACCGGGGGCGCCGGGTTCCTCGGCTCCTATCTGTGCGAGCGGCTGCTGGACGAGGGTGCGGAGGTCGTCTGCATGGACAGCTTCCTCACCGGCGGGCCGCGCAACGTCGAGCATCTGCTGGAACGGCCGGAGTTCCGGCTCATCGAGTGCGACCTGACGGGGTACGTGCACGTCCCCGACCGGCTCGACCTCGTCCTGCACTTCGCCTCGGCCGCCTCGCCGGCCGACTACCTGCGCTATCCGATCGAGACCCTGCGGGTGGGCAGCGTCGGCACGCTGCACGCGCTGGGGCTGGCCAGGGAGAAGGGCGCCAGGTTCGTGCTCGCCTCGACCAGCGAGGTGTACGGCGATCCGCTGGAGCACCCGCAGAAGGAGACGTACTGGGGCAACGTCAACCCGGTCGGGCCGCGCAGCGTGTACGACGAGGCCAAGCGCTTCGCCGAGTCGCTGACCACGGCCTACCGCCAGTCGCGCGGCACCGACACGGGGATCGTGCGCATCTTCAACACCTACGGCCCGCGCATGCGCCCGTTCGACGGGCGGGCCATCCCGACGTTCATCCGCCAGGCGCTGACCGGGGAGCCGATCACGATCAGCGGGGACGGCTCGCAGACCCGGTCGATCTGCTTCGTCGAGGACACCGTCTCGGGGATCCTCGCCATGGCCCGCAGCGACTTCGCCGGCCCGGTCAACATCGGCAACCCGGACGAGCTGACCATGCTGGAGCTGGCCACCCTGATCAGGGATCTGACCGGGTCGTCGTCGGAGCTCAGGTTCATCGAGCGGCCGGTCGACGATCCCAAGGTCAGGCGGCCGGACACGACGCTCGCGGCCGAGCGGCTCGGCTGGCGGGCGCGGGTGCCCGCCGCCGAGGGGCTGCGGCTCACGATCGAGTGGTTCGCGGGCGAGCTGGGCGCCGTCCGGCGCCTCGATCCGGTCGAACGGGTCGAGGTCGTCTGACGCCGGCGCGTCGTCCTGGGGCGCGTCCCCTGCAGGCTGAGGCGCGGTCAGCGCTCGTTGCCGGCGCGCAGCCAGGCGAGGTAGTCGGCGACCCCGCGCTCGGTGTCGTACTCGGGCTCGAAACCGGTGTCGGCGCGCAGCCGGGTGGTGTCGAGCCAGGTGCGGCCCGCGGCCGGGTCGCGGCCCTCGGGGAGGTCGACGCCGGCGCCGGGGACGAGTTTCCTGATCGCCGCGGCGACCTCCCCGTTGGTGGTCAGGCGTCCCGAGGACACGTTGTAGGTGGGGTGCCGGAGCCGGTCGGCGGTCTGGAGCAGGGCCAGGGCGCGGCCGCAGTCCTTGACGTAGCACAGGTCGATGCCGTCGCCGGCGTGGGCGCCGCCCCGCAGCGTGGACAGGTCGGGCGCGGTGCCGTGGACGGCGGCGTGGACGAGCTGGGGCGCGGCGAAGAACGGCGACGGGTTGTGCCCGAGCGGGCCCCAGATGGCGCCGATGCGGTAGCTGACGGTCTCCAGGTCGATGACCTGGCGCAGGTGGTCGGCCAGCAGCTCGGCGATCTTCTTGAAGCCGGGGATGGGGTGGGGCGCGGTCATCGGCAGCGGCAGGTCCTCGGCCAGCGGGCCCTCCGCGACACCGGCGCCGCCGTACACGCCGATGGTGCTGGCCAGGCCGAGGCGGCGCACCTGCCATTCCTGGGCGGCCCGGTAGACGTTGAGCAGGCTCTTGATCGCCCGCTCCGCGCCCTCCAGCGGTTCGTGCCCGCCGGCCGGCCACGGCATCGAGCCGGCCAGGTGCAGGATGCCGGTGATCTTGTAGCGGTCGCCGAGGCCGAGCAGCGCGCGCTCGTCGTGGAGGTCGGCCCGCTCGACGAACAGCCGCTCGCCGGCCTCGGCCGCGAAGGCGGCGGGGACCTCGGCGGGGCGGCGCTGGACGAGCACGCAGGATTCGCCCAGGTCGAGCAGGGCGCGGGTGGTGGCCGTGCCGATGAAGCCCAGCCCGCCGGTGATGAGGATCATTGTCAGCCCTTCAAATCATCAGTGCAACTGACAATCAGGCTAGCACGGCAGAATCGCTCCTCGTACGGGAGCCGGTCGAAGGGCCGGCAACAGGTGAGGCCCGGCCGTTTCCGGCCGGGCCTTCAGGGGTGGTGGGTCAGAGCGTGTCGCCGAGGAGGGCATCGGCCAGGGGCGGTGGATCAGAGCCCGGCGCCGGGCAGGGCGCCGGAGAGGGGTGGCAGGTCAGAGCGCGACACCGAGCAGGGCGTCGGCGAGGTCTCTGACCAGGGCGGGGGCGGCGGAGTCGGAGCCGCCGGCGGTGAGGGCGCGTTCGGCCCAGGCGTCGATCGCGGCCAGCGCGCCCGGCGAGTCGAGGTCGTCGGCCAGCCGGGCGCGGACCGTCGCCAGCAGCTCGTCCGCCGGCGGCCCCGACGCCAGGGCGGTGGCCGAGCGCCACCGCGCCAGTCTGCGCTCGGCCTCGGCCATCAGCTCCGGCACGTATTCCCAGTCGGCGCGGTAGTGGTGCGCCAGCAGGACGAGCCTGATCGCCATCGGGTCGTGCTCGCGCCGCAGCCTGGAGACGAAGACGAGGTTGCCCTTCGACTTCGACATCTTCTCGCCGTCGAGCGCCACCATGCCGGCGTGGGTGTAGAACTTCGCGAACGGCCACTCGCCGGTCGCGGCGTGCCCCTCGGAGGCGCCGCACTCGTGGTGCGGGAAGATCAGGTCGGAGCCGCCGCCCGCCACGTCGTAGCCGGGCCCCAGGTGGTCGAGGGCGATCGTGGTGCACTCGATGTGCCAGCCGGGGCGGCCGCGGCCCAGCGGGGACTCCCAGGCGGGCTCCCCCGGTCGTTCGGCGCGCCACAGCAGCCAGTCGAGCGGGTCGCGCTTGCCGGGCCGCTCGGGGTCGCCGCCGCGCTCGGCGAACAGGGCGGTCATCTGCGCCTCGTCGTAGCCGGACACCTGGCCGAACTTGGGGGCGTCGGCCACGCTGAAGTAGACGTCGCCGTCGAGGTCGTAGGTGACGCCCTTGGCGCCCAGCTTGGCGATCAGGTCCGCCACCCGGCCGACGACCTCGGTGACGCCGACGTATTCGCGCGGCGGCAGGATCCGCAGCGCCTCCATGTCGCCGCGGAACAGCTCGATCTCGCGCTCGGCCAGCTCCTGCCAGTCGACGCCGGTCTGCTCCGCCCGTTCCAGCAGCGGATCGTCCACGTCCGTGGCGTTCTGCGTGTAGTGGACCTCGTGGCCGGCGTCGCGCCAGACGCGGCCCACCAGGTCGAAGGCGTGGTAGGTGTTGGCGTGGCCGAGGTGGGTGGCGTCGTAGGGGGTGATGCCGCAGACGTACATCCTGGCGGTGGGGCCGGGGTCGGTCTGCCGCACCTGCTTGGCGGAGGTGTCGTAGAGACTCAGCGGAATGCTCTCACCTGGGAGCTTTGGAACGTTCTGGGCAGACCACGATCTCATGCCTTTGAGCCTATCCGTCCCGATCGGCGGTCAGGTCGGTGAACTCGTACGTGACCTCGCCCGGCTCGATCGCGACCTCCATCACCGACAGGGAGGCGAAGAGCCGGCCGTCGGGCAGCTCGTGCCGGATGATGAGCGCGCCGCGGTCGGCGGACGGCTCCTCCTCGATCAGCGCGCGCCAGTCGTCGCTGTCACGGAAGCGGGGCAGGTAGGCGCGCACCCGCTCGCTCTCGTCGTCCAGGCCCGAGTTGACGACCATGCTGGTGCCGGCGGGCAGGTCGGAGCGGACCGGCCGCTCGCCGTCCCAGCTGAGCAGCCGCACCCGCGTCAGGTCGGCGAGCACCAGGTGGAAGGGGTCGTAGCGGGTCAGGTCGCCTTCGGGCAGCTCTCCCGTGTACGCGGCCTTGAGCGCCAGGTCGCCGCGCGAGACCTTGGTCGTCTCCTCGGCGGCCTTGCCGTGCCCGTTGAGCAGCGCCGCGGCGCGGCGGGCCGCCGGATGGACGGCCAGCCAGGTGCCGCCCGCCTTGAGGTCACGCCCGCCGATCACGCCCGGGTAGTCGGGCCAGTGCTCCCCCGGCCCCTCCCACGGGCGATCGGCGAACTCGTCGCGCACGCCCATGAGTGTCAGCCGCGGCCCGGTCTTCACGATCAGCGTGCACATGAGGCAAAGGGTAATAAACGGCTTCGCGCTCTGTTAAATGGGGGGCCAGGGTATGGCGGGCCACCCCTCCGACGGGTACGGATGCACGCCGGTGTCGAGCAGCCGCCTGACCCGCTGCCAGGTGGCCTCGACCTCGGCCAGCGTCAGCAGCTCGCGCAGCCTGCGCCCCAGGGAGCCGGACTCGAGGTCGCGCTCCAGCTTGGCCAGCACCGCCACCGCCTCGCGGGCCAGGGGCTTGCCGCGCCACTGCCACAGCACCGTGCGGAGTTTGTCCTCGGCGGAGAAGCAGACGCCGTGGTCGACCCCGTAGACGTGCCCGGTGGGCAGCGGCAGCAGGTGGCCGCCCTTGCGGTCGGCGTTGTTGACCACCGCGTCGAACACCGCCATCCGGCGCACCACCGGGTTGCGGCTCTTGACCAGCCGCATGAGGTCGATCTCGCGCTCGGTGTCGATCCACAGCTGGCACATGCCCGGCCCGAACGGCCCCTCGCGGTAGACCGTGGGCGGCACGATGCGCCAGCCGGTGGCCTGCGAGACCTCGAAGGCGGCCACCTCGCGGGCGGCGAGGGTGCCGTCGGGGAAGTCCCACAGGGGGCGCTCGCCGCGTACGGGCTTGTAGACGCAGGCGGCCGAGCGCGCGCCCAGCTTGACCGAGCAGTAGAGCGTCATGTTGGTCGCCTCGACGAGGCGGCCCGCGACCTCGATGCTCCCGTCACGGAGCAGCGTCAGCGCCTCCTCGTCCCGCATCAGCTGCGGCTGGGAGTGCTTGACGGCCGGTTCGCTCTCCGGAGCGGTCATGAAGCCGCCTCACCCCCGCGGTAGCCGTTGAGACGGACACAGACATGCCCGGCGGCGTCGAGTGGCTGCCCGCAGAGCGGGCACGGCGGCCGGCCCGCCGCGACGATCTGCAGGGCCCGCTGGGTGAAGGCGCGGGCCGCCCCCGCGCTGATGCGCACGCGCAGCACCGCGGGATCGGGCCGTTCGAGATCGTCCTCGTCGACGGCCTCCTGCGCCTCGATCACCACTTGCGCCTTCTCGGCGTCCCAGGTCAGCGCCATGGTGCCGACGCGGAAGTCCTCCGCGAGCGGCACGTCGAGCGGCGCGTCGTCGGCCAGGTCGGCCGGGGCCAGCGCCGGCACCTGGGCGGTGCCCCCGCTGAGCCGCAGCACCTCGTCGAGCAGCTCGTCCAGCCTGCCCGCGAGCGCGGCCACCTGCAGTTTCTCCAGCGCCACCGTGGTCAGTCTGCCCTCGGCCCTGGCCTGCAGATAGAAGACCCGTGCGCCTGGTTGCCCCAAGGCACCGGCGACGAACCTCTCTGGTGGGTCGTAGTCGAAGACCGGCATAGCCTGACCTTACGTGGTTCCGGGCCCGCCGCCGACGGCGGCATCGCTCCCGGTGATGTTTTCTCCCCCGTCTTTCTCCTCCGAATCCTCAGGAAGCCTCAAATCCCCCATGTCGTTAAGCCTGAGAAGAAAGGGACGCAAGGGGGCATAGCGAATGACGGTGAGAGCCGCCGGATCAGCGGTTATGCGCTGAAACTGATCGAGATGCAGGCCCAGGGCGTCCGCGACGATCGCCTTGATCACGTCTCCGTGGCTGCAGACCAGGTAGACACCCTTACTCCCGAGGCGCTGATTCCACTCCCTGACCGCCGCCACGGCCCGGTGCTGCATCACGGCCAGCGGCTCCCCCTCAGGGAACGTCGCCGCGCTCGGATGGGCCTGCACGACCTGCCACAGGGGCTCCTCGGCCAGTTCCTTCAGCGGCCGGCCGGTCCACGTGCCGTAGCCGCACTCGATGAAACGTTCGTCCGTCGAGACGTCCGTCTCCCGTCCTTCCGCTACCGCTTGCGCCGTTTCCCGGCAACGTTCGAGCGGGCTGGAGACAATGGCGTCGAGCCTGACGCTCGCGACGCGCCCGGCGAGCGCGGCGGCCTGCGCCCTACCCGCCTCGCTCAGATGCACCCCCGGGGTACGGCCGGCCAGCACCGGCCCGGTGAGGTCCGTCAGCCCGTGCCGGGCCAGAAGCAGCGTGGTCATCACGTAAGTGTCGCAGGCGTCGATCACAACGTTTCATCGGCCTGGACGGTAACCTGGCGGGATCATGGAGCAGCGCTATGTCGGCCTGAGCGGCCTGTCGGTGTCCCGGGTGGGGCTCGGCACGATGACCTGGGGGCGTGACACCGACGCGGACGAGGCCGCCGCCCAGCTCCGCACGTTCCTCGACGCGGGCGGCAACCTGGTCGACACGGCCGACGTCTACACCGGCGGCGACGCCGAGCGGCTGCTGGGCCGGATGTTGCGCGACTCCGTGCCGCGCTCGGAGCTGGTGATCTCCACCAAGGCCGTGGTGACGCCGACGGGCCGCCGGCCGCGCGACGCCTCCAGGCGTCATCTGATCGCCGCGGTGGACGACTCGCTCAACCGCCTCGGGCTCGACTACGTCGACCTGTGGCAGCTGCACACCTACGACGCCGAGGTGCCTCTGGAGGAGACCCTCGCCGCGCTCGACGCGATCGTCTCCTCCGGCCGTGCCGTCTACGCGGGCGTGTGCGACTACGCCGGCTGGCAGCTGGCCGCCGCCTCCGTCACCCAGAAGATGATCCCCGGCCGCATCCCGATCACCGCGGCCCAGGCCGAATACTCGCTGCTGGCCCGCGAGCCCGAGCGCGAGCTGCTGCCCGCCGCGGCTCATCTGGGCGTCGGCGTGCTGGCCTGGTCGCCGCTCGGGCGCGGGGTGCTGACCGGCAAATACCGCACCGGCGTCCCCGCCGACTCGCGCGCCGCGACCCCGCACTTCGCCGACTTCGTCCGCCCCTATCTGGACGAACGGTCGCGCCGGGTGGTCGAGTCCGTCATGACCGCCGCCGACGGGCTCGGCGTGTCGCCGCTGGCGGTGGCCCTGTCCTGGGTACGCGACCAGCCGGGGATCGCCTCGGCCATCGTCGGCGCCCGTACGCATGCGCAGCTCAAAGGCATCCTCCCGGCGGAGGACGTGGTGCTGCCGATAGAGATCCGAGAGGCCCTCGATGACGTGTCGTCCCTCGACTGACCGGCCGTGCCCCCATGGCCCCCAGGGCTCCGAGGCGGCCGCCGGGGAACGAGAGACCTTCTCGCGTATCACTAGTCGGTACCGAATCGCAACGTTACCCGCGAAAAGCCTGCGTCTGAGGTCCGATGTCCATAAAGATTTCCTCCAGAAGCGACGCAGGAGGGGACGGATGGGGAGCAGGACCGCGATCTCGGCTGGAGTTCTCGCGGTGGCGCTGGCGGCCGTCCCGGTGGCGGCGCCTGCCGCCTCGGCCGCGGCCCAGGACTGCACGCGCGACGGTGGCCTGCTCGCCGGGGTGACCAACACGCTGTGCGACGTCGTGGGCGCGGTCACCGGCACCGTCGACACGCTCACCGGCGGCGCCACACAGCCGCTCACCGACGGGGTGGACAAGACCACCGACGAAGTGCTCGGCCGCGTGGGCGAAGCGGTGCCCACCACGAGGTCCACGCCCGACCGGCCGGCCACGACGCCCTCGACGCCGCGGCCCAGATCCAGCAGGACGGCCGATCCCGGCCGTTCAGGGGAGGACTGCCTGCCGGTGCTGGCCTGCGCCAACCAGCAGGGCGTCGAGCGGCTCACCCCGCCGCCCACGCCGGAGCCGTCGGCCGGGCACAAGCGGCGGCCCCGCCAGGGGGCCGCGACCGCCACGGCGACCGCCTCGGCCCCGGCCCAACCGCGGGTCACCCGCCCGCAGAGCCCGCCCCCGCAGGCGCACACCGTCCGGCCCACGCCGAAGCAGGAGACGGCCCACGCCGAGGAGCCCCGGGTGGACCTGCTGTGGCCCAACCCGTTCTCGCACGAGCTCGCGGTGCCGATGCAGGATCAGCGGGTCGTACGGCCCAGCCCGCCCGCCTCCGACGTGCTGGGGACGGTGCTGACGATCGCGTTGCTGGGCTCGGCGGTGCTGGCGACCCGGATCGTGCAGCAGCGGCGGCACCGTACGGAGCCCACGGAGTCGATCCCGTTCGAGCCGGCACGGGCCGGCTCGAACGGACGGCACCGGCTGGCCTGAACCGGCCGGGCCTGAAACAGCCGGCCTCGACCAGCCGGATGGGGTGGGCGGGGTCAGCCGCCGATGGCGTGGACGCCGCCGTCGACGTGGACGATCTCGCCCGTCGTCGCGGGGAACCAGTCGGACAGCAGCGCCACGCACGCCCTGGCCGTCGGGCCGGTGTCGCCGAGGTCCCAGCCCAGCGGGGCCTTCTCCGGCCAGCTGTCCTCGAACTCGCGGAAGCCGGGGATCGACTTGGCCGCCATGGTGCGCAGCGGACCCGCCGCCACCAGGTTGACGCGGATGTTCTGCTTGCCCAGGTCGCGGGCCAGGTAGCGGTTGCAGGACTCGAGGCCGGCCTTGGCCACGCCCATCCAGTCGTAGACCGGCCAGGCCTTGGAGGCGTCGAAGTCGAGCCCGACCACCGCCCCGCCCTCCTTCATCAGCGGCAGGCAGGCCACGGCCAGCGACTTGTAGGAGTAGGTCGACACCTGCAGCGCGGTGGCGACGTCCTCCCACGAGGTGTTGAGGAAGTTGCCGCCCATCGCCGACTGCGGGGCGAAGCCGATCGAGTGCACGACGCCGTCGAGCCCGTCGACGTGCTCGCCCACCCGGGCGGCGAGCGTGTCGAGGTGGTCGGTGTTCTGGACGTCGAGCTCCAGCACCGGCGCCTGCTCGGGCAGCCGCTTGGCGATCCGCTCCACCAGGCTGAGGCGGCCGAAGCCGGTCAGGACGACCGTGGCGCCCTCTTCCTGGGCCAGTTTGGCCACCGCGAACCCGATCGAGGCGTCGGTCAGCACGCCGCTCACGAGGATCCGCTTGCCGTCGAGAAGTCCCATTGTCAGTGCCCCATTCCAAGTCCGCCGTCGACGGGGATGACCGCGCCGGTGATGTAGGAGGCGTCGTCGCCGGCCAGGAAGCGCACGACGCGCGCGATCTCCTCGGGGGCCGCCTGCCGGCCGAGGGGGATGTTGGCCACGATCGCCTCGGTGTCGAGGTCGGCCGTCATGTCGGTGGCCACGAAGCCGGGTGAGACGACGTTGACCGTGATGTTGCGCGAGCCGTATTCGCGGGCCATGGACCGGGCGAAGCCGATGAGGCCCGCCTTGGAGGCCGCGTAGTTGGTCTGCCCGGCCTGGCCGCTCAGGCCGACGACGGAGGAGACGAGGATCACCCGGCCGCGCTTGAGCCGCATCATCGGCCTGATCGCCCGCTTGGCGACGCGGTAGGCGCCGGTCAGGTTGGCGTCGATGACGTCGGTGAAGGTCTCCTCCTTCATCATCGCCAGCAGCGTGTCCTTGGTGATGCCGGCGTTGGAGACCAGGACCTCGACCGGGCCGTGCTCGGCCTCGACCTTGTCGAAGGCGGCCTCGACGTCGGCCGTGCTGGTGACGTCGCAGCGCACGCCGAACAGGCTCTCGGGCGGCTCCCCCGATCGGTAGGTGACCGCGACGGCGTCGCCTGCCGCGGCGAGTTCACGGGCGATCGCGAGGCCTATGCCGCGATTGCCCCCGGTGACGAGTACAGAGCGTGCCATGGGATCTGACGCTATCCCCTACCGGCGGGTACCGGCTTGTCCGGGTGAGACAAGATCGCAGGGTTAGGATCGTGGACATGCGCCAGATCGACCCCGATTTCCTGGAGCTGCCGCTGCGGCAGCTCGCGGACGCCGCCTTGCAACGTGCTCGTGACCTGGGCGCCGAGCACGCCGACTTCCGGCTCGAACGCGTCAGGGCGGAGACGTTGCGCCTCTACGACGCCCGGCTCGAAGGCTCGCTCGACGCCGACGACCTCGGCTACGCCGTGCGGGTCGTCAAGGGCGGCACGTGGGGCTTCGCGGCCGGCGTGCTGCTGACGCCCGAGGCCGCCGCCGGGGTGGCCGAGCAGGCGGTGCGGGTGGCCGAGGTGAGCGCGCCGATCAACCGCGAGCCGGTCGAGCTGGCGCCCGAGCCGGTCCACGCCGGCGCGGTGTGGGTGTCGGCGTACGACGTCGACCCGTTCGAGGTGCCCCAGGCCGACAAGGTGAGCCTGCTGGCCGAGTGGTCGGCCGGGCTGCTGAAGGGCGCCGACCACGTCTCGGCGCGGCTGCTGCAGGTCAAGGAGCAGAAGTTCTACGCCGACACGGCCGGCACGTCGACCACGCAGCAGCGGGTGCGGGTGCATCCGGCGCTCAACGCGATGAAGGCGTCGGAGAGCGGGTTCGACGACATGTCGACGCTGGCGCCGCCGGTCGGGCGGGGCTACGAATACCTGACCGGCACCTGGTGGGACTGGCAGGCCGAGCTGGCCAGGCTGCCCGAGCTGCTGGCGGAGAAGCTGGCCGCGCCCTCGGTCGAGGCGGGCGAGTACGACCTGGTGATCGACCCGTCCAACCTCTGGCTGACCATCCACGAGTCGATCGGCCACGCCACCGAGCTGGACCGGGCGCTCGGCTACGAGGCGGCCTACGCCGGCACCAGCTTCGCCACGTTCGACCAGCTCGGCGAGCTCGTCTACGGCTCGCCCGCGATGAACGTGACCGGCGACCGCACCGTCACCCACGGCCTGGCCACGGTCGGCTACGACGACGAGGGCGTGCAGGGGCAGAGCTTCGACATCGTCAGGGACGGCATCCTGGTGGGCTACCAGCTCGACCGGCGGATGGCGCGGCTGAAGGGGCTCGGCCGGTCCAACGGGTGCGCGTTCGCCGACTCGCCCGGTCACACGCCGATCCAGCGCATGGCGAACGTGTCGCTGGCGGCGGCGCCCGGCGGGCCCTCGACCGACGAGCTGATCGCGGGCGTCGATCGGGGCATCTACATCGTCGGCGACAAGAGCTGGTCGATCGACATGCAAAGGTACAACTTCCAGTTCACCGGGCAACGGGCGTACCGGATCACCGGCGGCCGGCTCGACGGGCAGCTCAAGGACTTCGCCTACCAGGCGACGACCACCGACTTCTGGCAGTCGATGGAGGCGGTCGGCGGGCCGCAGACGTACGTGCTCGGCGGCGCGTTCAACTGCGGCAAGGGCCAGCCGGGGCAGGTCGCGCCGGTCAGCCACGGCTGCCCGTCGGCGCTGTTCCGGGGTGTCCGGATCCTCAACACCGTGCAGGAGGGCAACAATTGAGGCCGCAGGAGATGGTGGAGAGGGCGCTGCGGCTCTCCCGCAACGACGGCTGCGTGGTGCTGGTGGACGAGGAGTCCACGGCCAACCTGCGCTTCGCGGGCAACACGCTGACCACCAACGGCGTCGCCCGTTCGGCCCGGCTGACCGTGATCTCGATCGCGGGGCAGGGCGTGGGGGTGGTGTCGCGGGCGGCCGTACGCGATGAGCAGCTCGCCGGCGTGGTGGCGGCGGCCGACGCGGCGGCGCGCGACGCGCGGCCGGCCGAGGACGCGCGCCCGCTGGTCGAGCCGGGCTCCGCCGCGCCGCACTGGGACGAGGAGGTCCGGCCGACCGACATCGGGGTGTTCGAGGCGTTCGCGCCCGCGCTCGGCGACGCGTTCGCGGCGGCCGAGTCGGGCGGCAGGAAGCTGTACGGGTTCGCCGAGCACTCGCTGACCTCGACGTTCCTCGGCACGTCCACCGGCGTGCGGCTGCGGCACGACCAGCCGACCGGCCGGCTGGAGCTCAACGCGAAGTCCGGCGACCTCAAGCGCTCGGCGTGGGCCGGCGTGTCCACCCCCGACTTCACCGACGTCGACGTCTCCGCGCTCGGCGACGGGCTGGCGCAGCGGCTGCAGTGGGCCAAGAACCGGGTGGACCTGCCCGCGGGCCGCTATGAGACGCTGCTGCCGCCGAGTGCGGTGGCCGACCTGATGATCTACCTGTACTGGTCGGCGGAGGCCAGGGACGCGCTCGACGGGCGCTCGGTGTTCGCCAAGCCCGGCGGGGGCACCCGGGTGGGCGAGGAACTGGGCGCGCTGCCGGTCTCGCTGTCGAGCGATCCCGGGGCCGAGGGCGTCTCGTGCGCGCCGTTCGTGACCGCGCACGCCTCCAGCAGGGGCAACTCGGTGTTCGACAACGGGCTGCCGCTGGGACCGACCGACTGGATCAAGGAAGGGCGGCTGGAGGCGCTGCAGCAGACGCGTTACTCGGCCGAGCTGAGCGGGCTGCCGGTGACGCCCGGGATCGACAACCTGATCATGTCGGCGCCCGGCGACGGGCGCTCGCTGGAGGAGATGATCGCCTCCACCCGGCGCGGGCTGCTGCTCACCTGCCTGTGGTACATCCGCCAGGTCGATCCGCAGACGCTGCTGGTGACCGGGCTGACCCGCGACGGCGTCTACCTGGTCGAGCACGGTGAGGTCGTGGGCGAGGTGAACAACTTCCGCTTCAACGAGAGCCCGGTCGACCTGCTGGGGCGGCTGACGGAGGTGGGGGCGAGCGGGCGCACGCTGCCGCGCGAGTGGAACGACTACTTCCAGCGGACGATCATGCCGGCGGTGCGGGTGCCCGACTTCAACATGTCCACGGTGAGCCAGGCCAGCTGACCCGCTCCCGGGGATCTCCGCACGCGCGGGCGGTCCCCTGGCGCGCCCGGTGCGGCTCGGCGGCTCGGCGCTTCCACGCGCGCCGGCCGGCCTGGCGTATCGGCGCGGTCAGCGGGGGCCGAGGAGGGCGGCCAGGGCGTGGCTGAGGGCTTCGCCGAGCGTCTTGGCGCACGTCGCGTAGCCCTCCGGCGGGCCGCCGTACGGGTCGTAGACCTCGGGGGCGGGACGCGCGTCGCGGCGTTCGGCGGCGGACTCGACGATCGCCCGCGCCCGTTCGGTCGTGTCGGAGCGGTAGCGCCGCTGGCTCGCCCCCGCCGCGAGCGCGGCGAACTCCGGCAGCGTGAACGTCCTGCGCGCCGCCGCCGCGTCGAGGCCGACCGCGGTGGCTCGGTGCGCGTTCTCCATGGTCAGCAGCAGATCTGCCGAGCTGACCAGGGCGGGCTCCAGCAGCCTGGCCCGGTGCGCGCGGCCGTCGAGGCCGAGCCGGTCGAGGGCGGCGACGGCGTGCGGGGCCATCGGATGGCCGACGAGCGCGCGCACCCCCGCGCTGCTCGTGGCCACGGGCAGGGACGCGGAATGGAGCATCGCCCGTGCGATCACCTCCGCCATGGCGGAACGGCAGATGTTGGCCGTGCACACCAGCAGGATGCGGAACTCACTGCTCACGAGCGTCAATCTAACGGCTCGGGAGCGCCCGCGGGCGGCGGTTTCGCGCGAGCGGGCCCACGGGCCGGCGGAGAGGCGCCACCGGCCCGTCAGAGGCAGGCGTGGGACCGGCGCCGGCCCATCACGGGCCGGCGGCGAGGCTGTGCCGGCCCGTCAGCGGGGGGCCGGGGTCAGGAGTCCTCCAGGCGGAAGCCGACCTTCATGCCGACCTGGAAGTGCGCGACCTCTCCCGCGTCCAGGTGACCCCGGATCTCGGTCACCTCGAACCAGTCGAGGTGCCGCAGGGTCTCGGAGGCCCTCCGCAGGCCGTTGCGGATGGCCTGGTCGACGCTCTCCCCCGAGGTGCCGACGATCTCGGTGACGCGGTACGTACGATCCGTCATCTCACATCCTCCTTACTCGAAGGCCATGATCGCATGACCCCTGCCCCGGGGCCGGGCTGCCGTGCCCGGCACGACCCTCGGGGGATACCGTGGAAGACATGAAGGGGTGGCGCAGGAAAGCAGATGTGCACCAGGTCACCGATGCCAAGCCGTCGCTCACGGCCGACATCCGCAGGCGTGAGATCAGCTATCTGATCAAGATGGGGATCCGCACGATCTGCCTGATCCTGGCGGTCGTGGTGCCGGTGCCGTGGCCGTACCGGCTGCTGTTCATCGCGGCTGCGGTCTTTTTGCCATACATAGCGGTAATCGGGGCCAATGAGAGGGGTCAGGCAGGCCCGCCGCCTACCTTTCAGTCCCCCGAAGCTAACCAAACCGAGATACCGCTGCATCGACGCGAGATCGGGTCGTGACTAAGTCTTGACGCATCCCATGGGTTGTAGGTGTACGCTTTAGCCATAGCGCTCCGGTCCCCCGTCGGAGTGCTGGTGCCGGCGTTCCGGGCCCCCGTCGGAACGCCGATGAAGCGACGCCGGGTGGTTTGCCCCCGTAACCACCCGGCGTCGCCCTTTTCTCGGCAAGTGATTTGATCAGTGCGCGCCGTGACCGCTCTTCGGTAGGGCTACTTTCCCGAAATCGTTTACACGGGCTCCCGCCTCGTTATTCACAGGAAATCTTCAGGCGGGAGCCGAGCCTGACTTCAAGAGTTCGTTCGAGTGTCAGTCATCTGTCAGCTTCGCGCCGCTGTCGCACTCCCAGTTCTTCGCCAATGTGATCAGTCTGGCCACGGCGTCCTCGGAAGCGGTGCCCGACCCCTGGGCCAGACCGAGCAGATACGCCGTCAGCGGCGCGGCCGGGCGGGCGACGCCGTGGGCGACCTCCTTGGTCAGGTCGAGGATCCGGTCGCGGTCCACGCGGGCCGGGTCGATGCCCAGCTCCTCGCAGGCCAGGGCGGTCCATTCGTTGAGCACGTGCATGTGAGCCTCCTTCAGGTGCTCCCCATTGTGTCGCACAGGTGAGCGATCCTCATGCGCCGCGGCCAGGGCCTGTCGCCCTGGCGCGTCGAGGTTCCTGGAGGCGGTCGGCGGGTGCCGGTTGCCGGGTTGCCGGTCACCGGATGGAGGTGCGGCGATCGGCGGTTGCCGGGTGGCGGTCGCCGGGTCAGCCGCCGATGGCGGACATCGGCCTGGAGGGCTGGAGGAACGACGGGTCGTCGATGCCGTGGCCCGCGCGCTTGCGTGACACGGCCACCAGCCAGCGCTCGGCCAGCTCCTCGTCCGAGGCGCCCGCCCGCATCGGGGTCTTCAGGTCCGACTCCTCGGTGGCGAACAGGCAGTTGCGCACCTGGCCGTCGGCGGTGAGCCTGACCCGGTCGCAGGCCCCGCAGAACGGCCGCGTCACCGAGCCGATCACCCCGACCCTGGCCGGGCCCCCGTCGATGAGGAAGCGTTCGGCCGGGGCGCTGCCGCGCTCCTCGAGGTCGTCGGGCGTGAGGTCGAAGGAGCCGGACAGCAGTTGCAGGATCTCGTCGGCGGTCACCATGCCCTCGCGGCTCCAGCCGTGCTGGGCGTCGAGCGGCATCTGCTCGATGAAGCGCAGCTCGTACCCCTGCTCGACGCACCAGCGCAGCAGCGGGGCGGCCTCGTGGTCGTTGACGCCGCGCATGAGGACGGCGTTGACCTTGACCGGCCGCAGGCCGGCTCCGTCTGCGGCGGCCAGCCCGGCGATCACGTCGGCGTGCCGGTCGCGGTGGGCCAGACGCTTGAACGTGGCCGCGTCGAGCGTGTCGAGGGAGACGTTGACCCGGTCGAGCCCGGCGGCGGCCAGCGGCTCGGCGAGCCGGGCCAGGCCGATGCCGTTGGTGGTCAGCGAGACCTGCGGCCTGGGGGTCAGCGCGGTGGTGCGGCCGACGATGTCGACCAGCTCGCGGCGCAGGAGGGGCTCGCCGCCGGTGTAACGCACCTCCGTGATGCCGAGCCGCTCGACGCCGATCGTCACCAGGCGGACGATCTCCCCGGCGGTCAGGAGCTGGGCGTTCGGGAGCCAGTCGAGCCCTTCCGGCGGCATGCAGTACGTACAGCGCAGATTGCACTTGTCCGTGAGGGACACCCGAAGATCCGTCGCCACCCGTCCGAACGAGTCTCGCAACATGGGGCGTCACCTCCTGTTCGTATCGCCAGAGGGCCAGACTACGGCGCGCGGTGACCTGCCCTCAAAATCCGCCACTTCAACACATTCTTCCCTAGATCGATTCCTTCCTCACGTCGGCGTGGCATGTGGGCCGGGCGGTTTCACGGGGTGGAGGCGTGCCAGGCGTCGCGGGCGTCCATCAGTTCGGCCAGGTGCCTGCGCGACCACTCGCAGCCGGCGTTCATCGGTTCGAGCAGGCTGCGGCCCAGGTCGGTGAGCTCATAGACGACGCGGGGCGGGATCTCGTCGTACGCGGTGCGGGTGAGCAGGCCGTCGCGTTCCATGGCGCGCAGCGACTCCGTGAGCACCTTCGGGGTGATGGTGCGCAGGGGCGTCTGGAGTTCGGTGAAGCGCCTCGGGCCCTGCTCCAGGCAGCGGATGATCTTCGCGGTCCACTTGTCGCCGACGCGGAACGGCCCCGCGGCCGGTGGGCAGCCGGTGAACATGTCCGGATCCAGAGGCTCTCGCATGGCGTCATCGTAGGTAACTATCGTTGCGGATAGCGACACCTCCCCCTTTACCGTCTGCGAAGGCGTCCGGGCGGTCCGGCCGCCGATCGGGAACGAGCAGAGCGGACGGAGCATGCGCGCATGAGCAGGATCGTGGTGTTCGGGGCCGGCGGTCGCGCCGGGGTGAAGGTGGCCGCGGAGGCGGCAGGACGCGGGCACGAGGTGACGGCCGTGGTACGCGACCCGGCGGCCCATCCGGAGCTGGGCGGCGACCAGGGACACGAGGTCGGCCAGGGGCTCGGTGGTGACCGGAGATCCGGTGGAGACCCAGGGCCCGGTGGTGATCGGGGATCGGGAGGCGGCCGGGTCAAGGTGGTCGCCGGGGATGTCACCGATGCCGGGAGTGTGGCGGAGGTGGCGGCGGGGCACGACGTGGCGGTTCAGGTGGCGGCGCGGCTGGACGTGCCGGCGGAGGAGTTCTACGGGGCGGCCTCGCGGGCCCTGGTGGACGGGCTGGCGCGGGCGGGGGTGAGCCGGCTGGTGGCGCTGGGCATCGGCAGCGTGCTGGAGGTCTCGCCCGGGGTCCGGCTGATGGACACGCCCGGCTTCCCTGCGGAGGCCAGGGCGTTCTCGCTGGGGCACGTCGCGCAGCTCGACGTGCTGGAGGGGTCGGCGCTCGACTGGGTGGTGATCGCGCCGCCGCCGGTGTTCCTCGACGGCGAGGCGTCGAGGACCGGGCGCTACCGGTTCGGCGACGGGCGGGTGCCGGAGGCCGTGGAGGGCGAGCCGGTGTTCTCGTACGCGGATCTGGCGGTGGCGCTGGTGGACGAGGCCACCCGGCCGGAACACCACCGGGTCCAGGTCGCCGTCTCCTACTGAGACCGTCTCCTACTGGGACCGGCCCGGCGGCACCCGCCCGCCGGACAGGCCACGACCGCGTGGGCACGCGGAAGCCCACTCTTCCGACGGGCGGTGAGCACGCGGGGACGCGGAAACCTGCCGGGTGGAGACGCGGCGCGGTGGATACGGCGAACGCGGGCCGGTGGATACGGCGAACGCCCGGCCGGGATGGCCGGGCGTTCGCGGGTCGCATGGGCTGCCGTGACTAGTGGCGGCGGCCGAGGACCTTCAGGTAGTCCGTGCCCTCGGAGGGGGCGAGGTGCCTGCTGCCCTCGAAGATCGCACGCCACGTGCCCGACGAACGGGCCCGCACCTTGATCCCGAAGTAGCCCTTGCCGCTGGTGCGGATCGTGTCCACGTGCTCCCAGCGGCCGCTGCCGTTCGGCTGGAAGAGGATGACGATCCGCTTGTAGGCCAGGCGGTGCCAGGTCTCCTGCTTCTTGCAGCGGTCGGCGTGGATCACCGACACGAAGCCGCTGATGTAGTCCTCTTCGCACCGCACGGAGAGCTTGCCCGCGACGGTGATGGGACGGCCACGCCAGGCGGGCTCAGGGTTGACGTCGAGCGAGAGGCTGGTCTCGCCGCCCGCGACATCGGGGTCCAGGCGGCCAGGGTCGTCCGCGAACGCCGGCGAGGCGGCGGTGGCCACCATCGTCGCGCCCACGGCAGCTGCCGCCAGGCCGGCGGCTAGACGTCGCATCATCAAAATCGAAATTCCTTCCCCGTCTGAAAAACGCACCCCAAGCGGGGCACATCAACGCCATTGACGCGTAAGGGTAAGGAAAAGTTGCGGTAAAGCCGATCACGATTCCGCAACGGCGAGTGCGGCGAGGTTTAGCCTGGCGACTGCTTTATGACCTATCGCGCTATTTGTCGGATTTTCGAAAGGTCGGCCGAGTAGTGCCCCGTTCCGGGGTACCGCACCCGCCATTCGCCGGTCGTGCGGCCCTCGATCGTGCCGGCGAACGCGCCGGACGCGTCCGTGGTCGTCTCCCCCACCGTCTCCCACGGCGATTTGGCGTCCGGGCGCCACAGGAGCTCCAGCCGCTGCTTGGCGAACGGGCCGAAGTCGGTCAGGCCGCGCGGGTCCACGCGGGTGAGCGAGCCGTGCAGCCGTACGCCGTCCGTGCGGGCCGACTTCTCCGCCCGTACGGAGGAGAGTTTGGTCTGCCGCCGAAGCTCGAACGAGGCGTACTGCGTGACGGTCGTCCCGTCCTTGCCCTTCGCGGTGGCCGTGATCGTCCAGGTGCCGGCCGGGTAGTAGCGGTTCAGCCTCTTGTCCGGCAGGAAGCGCCAGGTCTGCCAGCCGTCCGTCATCCGGGCCGGTGGGGCCGGAACCAGCCGCCACACGATCCGGGGCGGGATCACCGGGAACGTGTCCTCCACCCGGACGCCGACCTTGCCCCCGGCGGCGGGCGCCTGATCGGGCGCCTGGACGCCGCCGGCGACGGGCCGGTCGTTCACCGTGGTCCCCCCGCCGGGCCCGGCGTCGACGGCGGGCCGGCCGTTCGCCGCCGGCTGGCCGTTCGCGACGGGCTGGCCGTTGACGACGGGCGCCAGCGGAGCGGGGCGCGGCCGTACCAGGGCGGTCTGGGCGTCCTCCTTCGGCCCCGTGCCGCCCGGCACGGCGGTCGAGGGAGCCGAGCCCGCCAGCGGGGCCGGGCGCGGCACCGGTCCCGGGGACACGGCCGGGGACGGCCGGGCGGCGTGGACGGGCGTGAGCGCGGGATCCTGCGGCGCCTTGCCCGGCGCGAGCACCGGCGCCTGGGCCGCGTCCCTGACGGGAGTCTGGGCGTGGTCGGCGGCGGCCTCCTGCGCCGGCCCCTGAGCGGGGACTTGAGCCGATCCCTGGGCCGCGTCCTGGGCGGATTCGTGCGCGGATTCCTGAGCGGATCCCTGGGCCGCGTCCTGGTTCGGCCGCGAACCCGCGTCCTGGGCCGGCGGACGGACCGGTTCCTGGGCCGGGGGCCGTACCTGGTCCTGCCCCGGCGGGACGGCCGGCGGGGCGGCCGGCGGGCGGACGGGCGCGGGAGCCTGCGAGACGATCGGCGGCGTCACCGGGCGCGGCTGCGGCTCCCGTACGGGCGGAGCGCCGGGCTCCACCTTGACGGTGACACCGTCCTTGCCCCGCGCCCCCTTGGCGATCACGTCGATCACCAGCCGGACGGAACCGTGCGCCCCCACGACGGGATCCGATGGACGCACGGTGATGGAACGGATGGCGGGCTCGGTCGCGGCGGAGGCAGCAGGCACGGGCACCGTGAGCGACCCCGCCGCGAGCGAGACGAGAAGAAGGCTTCTGGTCATGATCGAGACGGTAGGAACCGTCCGGTAATGACCAGGACCACAACACACGCCCCGAATGGCAAAACCCGTTCTAAGGCTTCTAACCCGTATAGAGCCCTTCGATGATGTCGGCGTATTTCGCGTGGATGATCCGCCTCTTGAGCTTGAGGCTGGGGGTGAGCTCCGCGGTCTCGGCCGTCCACTCGACGCCGAGCAGCGCCCACTTCTTGACCTGCTGCACCCTGGCGAGCTTGGTGTTGGCGTCCTCCACGGCCGCCTCCACCTCCTTGAGCACGTCGGGGTGCTCGGCGAGTTCGGCGAGGGAGGCGTAGGTGATGCCGCGCGCCTGCGCCCAGCCGGGCGCCACCTCGGCGTCCAGGGTCAGCACGGCCACGGGGTAGGGCCGGCGGTCGCCGTAGGCGAGGGCCTGGCCGATGAGGCTGTGCTGCTTGAGGTGGTTCTCGATCTCGGCCGGGGAGATGTTCTCGCCGCCGGCGGTGATGATCAGTTCCTTCTTGCGGTCCACGACCCGGTAGAAGCCGTCGTCGTCGACCGTGCCGATGTCGCCGGTGTGCAGCCAGCCGTCCTCGTCGAGCAGTTCGGCGGTGGCGTCGGCGCGGTTGAGGTAGCCGCGGGTGTTGAGCGGGCTGCGGGTGAGGAGTTCGCCGTCCTCGGCGATGCGGACCTCGACGCCGGGCTCGGCCCTGCCGACGCTGCCGAGGCGGTAGCAGGCGGGGCTGTTGCCGGTGAAGGCGCCGGTCGTCTCCGTCATGCCGTACACGTCGATGACCTTGAGCCCGAGGCCGGCGTAGAAGCGCTGCACCTCGGGCGCGAGCGGCGCGGCGCCGGTGGCGGTCCACTCGGCGCGGTCGAAGCCGATCATGCCGCGGATGACGGACAGCAGGGACGCGTCGGCCTTGTCGTAGGCGGCCTGGATCTCGGGGGTGATCGTGTGGCCGTACTGGCCGGCCTCGACGTACGCGGCGCCGGCGGCCATGGCCTGGCGGACGGCGGTCTGCTGCTCCTCCGGCTGGGTGGCGAGCACGGCGAGCAGGCGGGCCATCATCTTCTCCCACACGCGCGGCACGCCGAAGAACATCATCGGCCTGACCTGCCCGAGCGTGCTGCCGAGGTTGGCCAGGTCGGTGCAGAAGTGCACGTGGGACGCCTTGACCAGGGGCAGGTAGAGGCTGAGGATGCGCTCGGCGATGTGGGCGTAGGTGAGGTAGGAGATCTGGGTGCCGCGCACGGGCAGCGAGGTCAGGCGGTCGGTGGCGGCGACCTCGTAGAAGATGTTGGTGTGGGTGAGCGGCACGCCCTTGGGGGTGCCGGTGGTGCCGGAGGTGTACAGGACGGTGGCCACGTCGTCCTGGGTGACCGCGCGCCAGCGCGCCTCGACCGTGCCGGGGTCGGCGGCCAGCCGTTCGCGGCCGAGGGCTAAGAAGTCGGCCCAGGACATGAACCGGTCGCCCTCCGGCGCGTCCTCCACCATGATGATCTTGCGCAGGCCGTCCAGCCGGTCCAGTGCCGGTTCCCAGCGGGCCAGGTCGGCGGGGCCGCCGAGGACGGCGAAACGGGCGCCCACGTCGTTGGCCACGAACTCGATCTGCTCGGAGGCGAACGTCGAGTAGACCGTGCAGCCCACGCCGCCCGCGTGCACCGCCCCGAGATCGGCCAGGACGTGCTCGCTGCGGTTGACCATCATGAGGGCCACGGCCTCACCGGGTTCGAGGCCCAGGGCGGCGAACCCGGCCGCGATCTCCAGGATCCGCTCACGGGCCTGGCCGTAGGTCAGCGTGCGCCAGCCGTCACCCTCGGGATCGGAGTAGGCGGGTGCGTCATGGTGCTGCTCGGCCGCCTGTGTCAGTTGCTCACAGACGGTACGGCCGGTGATCTGCCGCTCGATCTCGGCCCGGACGTCGAGGACTTCGGCCATGGACCCGCCTCCAGTCAGTATTCACTTGCATGAAGTGGGATGCATCGCACCACACCGCCCGGGACACCGGCAAGACCTAAAGGAGAAAGATCTGCGTCCTCGTTCACGTAGAGTGATCGAATGGACGCACAAGGTGGTCATCCGGAGGTGCGCACCGGCGGCAGGACGTTCTTCGGGCACCCCTGGGGGCTGGCCACGCTGTTCTGCACCGAGATGTGGGAGCGCTTCTCCTGGTACGGCCTGCGCGCGATCCTGGCCACGTTCATGGCCGCCTCGCCGGCGCATCAGGGCCTGGGCCTGTCGCAGGAGACGGCCCAGGCGGTCGTGGGGGTCTACGGGGCGCTGATCTACCTGGTGGCGCTGCCGGGCGGCTGGATCGCCGACCGGATTCTCGGGGCGCGCAGGTCGGTGTTCTGGGGCGGGTTCGTCATCATGCTGGGCCACATCAGCATGGCGGTGCCGGTGACCTCGCCGGTCTTCGTCTGGCTGGGACTGCTGCTGATCATCACGGGCACCGGCCTGCTCAAGCCGAACATCTCCGTCATGGTCGGCCGCCTCTACCCCGAGGGCGACGACGGGCGCAGGGACGCCGGGTTCTCGCTGTTCTATCTGGGGATCAACCTGGGCGCCTTCTTCGCCCCCATCGTGGTGGGCGGGCTGGCCGCCGGCGACCGCTGGCACCTGGGGTTCGGCGCGGCGGCGGTGGGGATGGCGCTCGGCCTGATCCAGTACGTGTGGGGCGGGCGTCATCTGCGCGGCGTCGGCGAGCGCCCGGGGGTGCGGCTGTCGCCCGGTGAGCGGCGCCGTTTCACCGTCCTCGCGGCCCTCGGGACGGCGGTCGCACTCGTCGCGCTGGGGGCGTGGGCGGCGACCGGGACGCTCACGGTCGACCGGCTCACCGTGGTGATCACGGCGCTCATCCTCGTCGTGCCGGTCGCCTACTTCGCGTACATCCTGCTGGGCAGCCACGACCTGACCGCGGACGAGCGGATCAGGATGAAGGCCTACATCTGGCTGTTCGTGGCCGCGGCGCTGTTCTGGATGATCTACGACCTGGCGCCGAGCAAGCTGCTGTTCTTCGCCGCCGACCACACCGACCTGTCGCTGTTCGGCGTGCCGATCCAGGCCGCCACGACGCAGTCGTTCAACCCGCTGTTCATCATGATCTTCGTGCCGGTGTTCGCGGTGCTGTGGGTGCGGCTGGGCACGCGGGTGAGCACGCCGCAGAAGTTCGGCTTCGCGCTGGTCATGGTGGGGCTGAGCTTCGTGGTCATGGCCGTGGCGGCGGCGCTGGCCGGGGCCGGGCGGGTGTCGGTGTGGTGGCTGGTGCTGGTCTACCTCGTCCAGGTGTTCGGCGAGTTGTCGCTGAGCCCGGTCGGGCTGTCGGTGACGGCCAAGCTCGCGCCGGAGGCGTTCAAGGGGCAGATGCTGGGCGTCTGGTTCATCGCGGTGTCGGTGGGCGACGCGGTCGGCGGGCAGACGGGGCGGCTCGGCCGGGTGCTGTCGGAACCGGCGTACTACCTGGTGCTGGCGGCGATGGCGATCGTGGCCGGGGTGGCGCTGTTCCTGTTCACCCGGAGGCTGCGGGCGATGATGGCCGAGCATCATGAGCCCGGCATGCGATAGACATTCGTCCCGTGTCCGAAATTCTGGATCTCGCCGGCATCTTCGTCTTCGCCCTGTCCGGGGCGCTGATGGGCGTACGCAAGCGGCTCGACGTGGTGGGGATGGGCGTGCTGGCCGGGATGACCGCGCTGGGGGGCGGGGTCGTGCGCGACCTCATCCTCAACGTGCGGCCCATCGCCTTCCAGAGCCTCGGCTACGTGCTGGTGCCGGTGGTCGCCACGGTGATCGTCTTCTTCTGGCATCCGCACGTGGCCCGGGTGATGCCGGCCATCCTGGTGCTGGACGCGGCCGGGCTCGGCCTGTTCTGCGCGGTCGGCACGGAGAAGGCCCTGGAATACGGGCTCAACCCGCTGCACGCGGCGCTCCTCGGGGTCGTGACGGCGGTGGGCGGGGGCATGCTGCGCGATGTACTGGCCGGGGAGATCCCGACCCTCCTGTACGACCGGCAGCTGTACGCGGTGCCGGCGATGCTCGGCTCGGCGTGCATGGCGGGCCTGTACGCCGGCCTGGGCCTGCACGGCTGGCCCGCCACCCTGGCCGCCGCCGTCCTCGCCTTCGTCCTGCGCATCGCCGCCATGCGCCGCAACTGGCGCGCCCCGCTGGCCCGGGGCCTCAGCGAGTGAGAACGCGCCATCGCGGTGTATCCGCTCACACCATCGTGACGAGGGGGTCCGGGGAGCGGGGTGGGCCGATGGGGCCGTGGTCTCTCGCGGCGCGCAGGCGGGGGACCGCGTCCGTGAGGAAGGCGGGTGGCTGGGTGAAGGGCAGGCGGAGGTGGCCTTCCAGGGTGCCCTCCAGGCCGAACCAGGGGCCGGGCGCCAGGCGCAGGCCGTGATGGGCGGCCGCCTCGGCCAGGGCGGTCGAGCCGCCGCCGTTCAGGCGGACCCAGAGCGTCCCGCCGCCGCGCGGCAGCTCGTACGTCCACTCCGGCAGGTGCTCGCGCAGCCCCGAGACCAGCGCGTCGCGTGAGGCGCGCAGCGTGCGGCGGCGCTCGGCGCGGGTCTCCTCCAGGAGGCCGAACAGGCGCGCCACGACGAGCTGCTCCAGCACCGGGCTGGCGATGTCCACGGTCGAGCGGAACATGGCCAGGCGGCGGGCCAGCGCGGCCGTGGTGCGGATCCAGCCGATGCGCAGCCCGCCCCACCACAGCTTGGAGGCCGACCCGATGCTGATCACCCGGCTGTCGGTGTCGAAGGCGGCCATGGGGGCGGTTCTGGGCACCTCGTCCAGCGCCAGCTCGGCCCAGGTCTCGTCCACGAGCAGGAGCGTGTCGGACCGGCGGGCGGCCCCGGCGACGGCGGCGCGGACGGGGTCCTCCATGAGGGCGCCGGTCGGGTTGTGGAAGTCGGGCATGAGGTAGGCCAGGCGCGCCCCCGACTGCCGCATGGCTCCGCAGAGCAGGTCCTGCGGCCAGCCCTCGTGGGAGATCCCGACCGGGACGATGCGGGCGCCGCGCCGGCGGGCCGCGTCCACGGCGTGCGGGTACGTGGGCGACTCCACCAGCACGGCGTCCCCGGGACCGACGAGCAGGCCGACGACGAGCTGGATGGCGTGCTGGGAGCCGGTGGTGACGACGATCTGCTCCGGCCGGGTGGCCACGCCCCTCGCGGTGTAGCGGGCGGCGATGCGTTCCCTGAGCACGGGCAGGCCCATGGGGTCGTAGCCGTTGCCCATACCGTAGCGGGGCAGGTCCTCGACCGCGCCCGCCATGGCGCCGGCCAGCGCCGTGGGGGCGGGCGGGGCGGCGGTGTGCAGCTGGAGCAGGCCGTCGCCGCCGGTGCCGAGCCACGGGTTGTCGCGGGTGGTGGCCGGGTCGGGCAGGGCGGTCCAGCTGCCCGAGCCCTGGCGGCTCTCCAGGTAGCCGTCCGCGCGCAGCAGGTCGTACGCGGAGGTCACGGTGGTGCGGCTGACCTTGAGCGTCTCGGCGAGGTGGCGTTCGGCGGGCATGCGCACGCGTACGGGGATCTGACCGTCCATGATCAGGCCGCGGACGGAGTCGGCGAGGGCGCGGTAGTACGGGCGCGCGGCCGGATCGGCCGTGACGAGCCGGGCCACCTGCGGCGCTGACAGATACCTCATAAGGCCACTTTTCGTGATTGGCCCTGTTTTGGCAAGGCGGAGGATGCCACTGTGGGTCCATCATGAGCGAAGCCACCGTCCCCGTACCGAGTTCCCTGCCCGTCCGTCTCGTCCGCCTCTACGGCGGCCTGGCCCTCTACGGCCTGGCCACCGCGCTGCTGCTGGAGTCGGGGCTGGGCAACAACCCGTGGGGCGTCTTCCACCAGGGCCTGAGCCTGCTGACCGGCATGTCGCTCGGAACGGCCATCATCGTGGTGGGCGCCCTGGTCATGCTGCTGTGGATCCCGCTGCGGCAGAAGCCGGGCTTCGGGACCGTCAGCAACGTCATCTTCATCGGCCTGTTCGCCGACGCCTCGATGTACGTCCTGCCCACCCCCGGGCACCTCGTGGCCGAGGTCTTCTACCTGACCACAGGGGTCGTCACGCTCGCGCTGGCCACCGTCCTCTACATCGGGGCCGGGCTCGGCCCCGGCCCCCGTGACGGCATCATGACCGGGCTGATGCGGCTGGGCCTGTCGGTACGGACCTCGCGCCTGCTCATCGAGGTCACGGTGCTGATCGCCGGCTGGCTGCTCGGCGGCACGGCCGGGATGGGGACGCTGGTGTTCGCGCTGGCCATCGGGCCGTTGACGCAGCTGTTCACCCGCTGGTTCCCTCTGACGTGATCCCGCGGCCAGGCCGGACTTGACGCGACAGGATCGGCCTGGTCCCGGGATCACCCCGGCACGAGTAGCGTCTAAGCATGCGGATCGAGGATTACGCCCTGATCGGAGACATGCAGTCGGCCGCGCTCGTGGGGAGAGACGGTTCGATCGACTGGCTCTGCCTGCCGAGGTTCGACTCCCCCTCATGTTTCGCGGCGCTGCTCGGCAGCGAACGCAACGGGCACTGGTGGCTCGGGCCGACCGGCAGGAAGCCGGCCACCAGGCGCCGTTACCGTCCTGACACGCTCATCCTGGAGAGCGAGTGGGACACCCCGACGGGCACGGTCCGCGTGATCGACTTCATGCCGCCGCGCGACCGCAACCCCGACGTGGTGCGCATCGTCGAGGGCGTCTCCGGCTCCGTGGAGGTCTCCACGCAGCTGCGGGTCCGCTTCGACTACGGCCGCATCGTGCCCTGGGTACGCCGGACGAACGGGCATCTGCAGGCGATCGGCGGCCCCGACTCGGTGTGGCTGCACTCCCCCGTGCCGCTCAAGGGCGGCGACTACGCCCACCGGGCCACGTTCACCGTCAAAGAGGGCGAACGGCTGCCGTTCGTCTTCACCTGGCATCCCTCGCACGAGCAGATGCCGCCGCAGATCCACTGCGAGGACCAGCTGACCGACACCGAGGCGTACTGGACCGACTGGGTGTCGAAGTGCACCTATCAGGGCCCGCACCGGGAGGCCGTGGTCCGGTCGCTGATCACGCTCAAGGGGCTGACCTACGCCCCGACGGGCGGCATCGTGGCCGCGCCGACCACGTCCCTGCCCGAGGACATCGGCGGCGTGCGCAACTGGGACTACCGCTTCTGCTGGCTGCGCGACGCGACGCTGACGCTGGACGCGCTGATCAGCTCCGGCTATCTGGAGGAGGCGGCCGACTGGCGGGCGTGGCTGCTGCGCGCCATCGCCGGGCGCCCGCAGGACCTGCAGATCATGTACGGCGTCGCCGGCGAGCGCCGCCTGCCCGAGCTGCGCCTCGACTGGCTCGACGGCTACGAGGACTCGCGCCCGGTGCGCATCGGCAATGAGGCGGTCAGGCAGCTGCAGCTCGACGTCTACGGCGAGGTGATGAACTGCCTCTACGTCTCCCGCAAGAGCGGCCTGTCGCCCGACGAACGGGGCTGGACCATCCAGCGCCAGCTGCTCGACTACGTGGAGGACCACTGGCAGGAGCCGGACGAGGGCCTGTGGGAGGTGCGCGGCCCGAGACGCCACTTCGTGCACTCGAAGGTGATGTGCTGGGCGGCGCTCGACCGGGCCGTCAAATACGTCGAGAACTTCGGCCGCAGCGGCCCGGTCGACAAGTGGCGCACGCTGCGTGACGTCGTGCACGCCGAGATCTGCGACAAGGGCTTCGACAAGGAGCGCAACACCTTCACGCAGTCGTACGGCTCCTCCGAGCTGGACGCGGCGCTGCTGATGATCCCCATCGTGGGCTTCCTGCCCGCCGACGATCCCCGCGTCGTGGGCACGGTCGCGGCGATCGAGAAGGAGCTGATGTCCGACGGGTTCGTGCTGCGCTATCCGCTGGCCGAGGACAACAACGTCGACGGCCTGGCGGGCGGCGAGGGCGCGTTCCTGGCGTGCAGTTTCTGGCTGGTGGAGGTGATGGCGATGCAGGGGCGCAAGGAGGAGGCCGAGGAGCTGTTCGAGCGGCTGCTGGCGCTGCGCAACGACGTCGGCCTGCTGGCCGAGGAGTACGACACCCGCTACGACCGCCTGGTCGGCAACTTCCCCCAGGCGTTCAGCCACGTCCCCCTGGTGCACGCCGCCCGCGCGTTGTCGTCGTGACGCCCACCCCGCCCTTCCCCCGCACACCTGCTTAAAACGTGTCAAGCCCTGAGTTCAGCCGCTTCCCCAGACCTTGACGAGCCCTACGGGAGCAAATTACGGTCCGGGCAAACGGCTGAACGTAAAACGTTTTTTACGTGAAGGGCACAAGCATGAAAGCAGGAGCTGTCAGGTGAGCGAGCCGGCGCCGGTCCTGGCGCTGGTCGAGGTGAGCAAGGCGTTCGGCGCGGTGCGAGCGCTTACGGGCGTGAGCCTGGAACTGCGCGCGGGCGAGGTGCACGCCCTGGCGGGCGAGAACGGGGCGGGCAAGTCCACCCTGGTCAAGACGTTCGCCGGCGTGCACAGGCCGGACTCGGGCCGGATCCTGCTCGACGGCGAGCCGGTCGTCTTCCACGGGCCGGCCGACGCCCAGCACGCCGGCATCGCGGTCATCTACCAGGAGCCGACGCTCTTCCCCGACCTGTCGGTGGCGGAGAACATCTTCATGGGCCGGCAGCCGCGCGCCGCGCTCGGCCGGATCGACCGCAGGACGATGCACGCGCGGGCCGCCGAGCTGTTCGCCCGGCTGGGCGTCACCCTCGACCCGCGCCGGCCCGCCCGCGGCCTGTCCATCGCCGACCAGCAGGTGGTGGAGATCGCCAAGGCCATCTCGCGGGACGCGAAGGTGCAGATCATGGACGAGCCGACCGCCGCGCTCACCGCGCAGGAGACGGCGCGGCTGTTCACGGTGGTCAGGGCGCTGCGGGAGCACGGCTGCGCGCTGCTGTTCATCTCGCACCGGCTGGAGGAGATCTTCGAGCTGTGCCAGCGGGTCACGACGCTGCGCGACGGGCGGCTGGTGGCCAGTGAGCCGGTCGCCGGCCTGACGGCGGACGACCTGGTCAACCGGATGGTCGGCCGGGAGCTCGACCTCTATCCCAAGCAGGACGTCGCCCCCGGCGAGGTGGTGCTGAGGGTGTCGCGGCTGACCCGCGAGGGCGCGTTCGCCGACGTGTCCTTCGAGGTGCGGCGCGGCGAGATCGTCGCGCTGGCCGGGCTGGTCGGCGCGGGCCGCACCGAGGTGGCGCGGGCGGTCTTCGGGATCGACCGGCCGGACGCGGGCGAGGTCGTGGTGGACGGGCGGCGGCTGCGGCCCGCCAGCCCCATCGCGGCGATGGCCGCCGGGCTCGCCCTCGTGCCGGAGGACCGCCGCCAGCAGGGCCTGATCATGGAGATGTCCATCGAGCGGAACCTGGGGCTGACCCGCCTGCGCGCGCTGCGCCGCGGGCCGTTCATCTCCCGGGCGCTCGAACGCGCCCACGCCCGTGACTGGGCGGTGCGCTTCCAGCTCAAGTACGGCAGGACCGACGACGCGGCCGGCGTGCTGTCGGGCGGCAACCAGCAGAAGCTGGTGCTGGCCAAGTGGCTGTCCACCGAGCCGGCCGTGCTGATCGTGGACGAGCCGACCCGGGGGATCGACGTCGGCACCAAGGCCGAGGTGCACCGGCTGCTGTCGGAGCTGGCCGCGCAGGGGCTGGCCGTGCTCATGATCTCCTCCGACCTGCCCGAGGTGCTGGCCATGGCCGACCGGATCCTCGTCATGCACGAGGGCCGGCTGACCGCCGAGCTCCCCGGGGGCGAGGCCACCGAGGAGTCGGTCATGACCGCCGCCACCGGGCGGCGGGGAAAGGACGCCGCATGACCCCGCTCATCAGCACGTCTTCGGAGGACCCTGTATGACGGCGCTCACCACCGCACCGCCGGAGGTCCGGGCATGACGGCGCTCAGCACCGCACCGCCCGAGGTCCGGGCATGACGGCGCTCACCACCGCGCCGTCCGCGCGGGCGAAGGCGGGGCGCGAGCGGAGCCTGCTCGACCTGGTGCTGCGGGCCAGGGAGCTGAGCATCCTCGGCGTCCTCGTCGTGCTGGTGGCCGTCACCGCCGCGATCAACCCGGGCTTCCTGTCCGCGCAGGGCGTCGAGGACATCTTCCTCAACGCCTCGATCCTGGCGCTGCTGGCCATCGGGCAGACGTTCGTCGTCATCACCCGCAACATCGACCTGTCGGTCGGCTCGGTCGTCGGGCTGGTCGCGTTCGTCACCGGCGACCTCGTCTCGGCGCAGGGCGGCAGCATGACGCTCGCGATCCTGGCCGGCCTGGCCATCGGCGGGGCGTGCGGGCTGGTCAACGGCCTGCTGGTCAGCCTGTGCGGGGTGCCGGCGCTGGTCGTCACCCTGGGCACGCTGTACGTGATCCAGGGCCTCGACCACTTCGTCGCCCACGGCAGGCAGATCAACGCCGCCGACGTGCCGCAGGCGCTGCTGGACCTGGGCAGCGGGAACGTGCTCGGCGTGCCGTACCTACCGATGATCGCGGTGCTGGTGATGCTGGCCGTCGGCTACTACCTGCGCTCCTACCCCTCGGGCCGGGAGTTCTACGCGATCGGCTCCAGCCCCGAGGCCGCCCGGCTGGCGGGGGTGCCGATCCGGCGCAGGGTGCTGACCGCGTACGTGGTGAGCGGGCTGCTCGCCGGCGCCGGCGGGGTGCTCTGGCTGGCCAGGTTCGGCACCGTGATCGCCGACAACGCGCACGGCTGGGAGCTGAAGGTGGTCAGCGCCGTCGTCGTCGGCGGCGTGGCCATCGTGGGCGGCGTCGGCACCGTGTACGGCGCCGCGCTCGGCGCGCTGCTGCTCACCACGATCGGCAGCGTGCTGGTCGTGCTGAAGGTCAACTCGTTCTGGCAGGACGCGCTGATCGGCGCCCTGCTGTTGCTGGCCATCAGCGTGGACCGGCTGCTCGCGCTGCGGATGACCAGGATCCTGCGCAGGAGGAACGCCCGCCATGCCACGTGAGACCCGGGACCTGGGCCGCTTCGTCCGGTGGGACGTCGTCGTCACCGCGCTGCTCGTCGTGGTCTTCTTCGGCGGCCTCGGCGCCGACGCGAACTTCGGCAACGCCGACAACCTGTCCTTCGCCCTGAACGACCTGAGCGAGATCGCCCTGATCGCGCTGCCGATGACGCTGCTGGTGGTGTGCGGGCAGGTCGATCTGTCGGTCGCGTCGGTGCTCGGGCTGGCCAGCGCCATGACCGGATACCTGTGGGACGCCGGGATGCCGTTCGAGACGATCGTGCCGCTGGTGCTGGTCACCGGGGTGGCGTGCGGGCTGGTCAACGGGCTGCTGGTGACCCGGCTGGGGCTGCCGTCGCTGGCCGTCACCATCGGCACGCTGACGCTCTATCGCGGGCTGGCGTACGTGGTGCTCGGCACCGGCGCGGTCTCTCAGTTCCCGCCGTCGTACTCGGCGTTCGCCGGGAACGTGCCGGGCACGCCGATCCCGTACCCGGTGGCGCTGTTCGCGGTGCTGGCCGTGCTGACGGGGCTGGCGCTGCACGCGACCGGGTTCGGGCGTTCGCTGTTCGCCATCGGCAGCTCCGAGGACACGGCGTTCTTCGCCGGCATCCGGGTCAAGCGGATCAAGCTGCTGCTGTTCACGCTGTCCGGGGTGGTGGCGGCGTTCGCCGGGATCGTGTTCACACTGCGCTACGGCAGCGCCCGCGCGGACAACGGCGCCGGTCTGGAACTGACGGTCATCGCCGCCGTGCTGCTCGGCGGCGTGGACTTCGACGGCGGCAAGGGCACGCTCGGCGGGGTGATCGCCGGAGTGCTGCTCATCGGGGTGCTGCGCAACCTGCTCATGCTCAACGACGTCACCACCGAGATCCAGGCCGTCGTCACGGGCCTGCTGCTGATCGTCTCGGTGCTGGACCATCCGACGGTGCGCAGGTTCGCCGAACTGGCTCGACGACGAAGCATTCTGCGCGACCTTCGTCCGCGGACTCACCCCCCACGAGGCGCTCACCCGCCTCGGCGTTGACGTGTTCGACGG
>NZ_PVNG01000026.1 GCF_003001935.1 Nonomuraea fuscirosea
TCGCCGTTGATCAGCTTGAGCGCGGCGCGGTCGGTGTCGAGCAGCGCGACCGCCGAGCGGTCGGCGGCCAGGGCGGTGCGGCCGACGTCGATGATGACCTGCACCACCTGCTCGACCGTGAGCGCCTCGGCCAGCATGGCGGTGGCGCCCTGGAGCCGGGCGGTGCGCAGGGCGGCGGCGCCGAGCTGGTCGGTCAGCCTGCCGCGCATCTCCTCGGCCTCGCGCTGCGGGGTCACGTCGGTGTTGGCGCCGACCCATTCGACCACCCGGCCGTGGCGGATGATCGGCACGGCGCGCACCTCGAAGTGGCGGTAACCGCTGGCACGGGTGCGCACGCGGTAGTTCCACTCGAACATGGTGCGGCCGCGCAGCGCCTCGCGCCACGCCTCCTCGGTCTGCTGGCGCTCCTCGGGGTGGACGACCTCCAGCCAGCCGCTGGCCAGGTATTCCTCGAGGCCCTGGCCGGTGATGGCACGCCACTGCGGGGCGTCCTCGACGACCGCTCCGGTGGGCGAGGTGATCCAGACGAGCTGGGACTGCGCCTCCACCAGCGAGCGGTAGCGCTCCTCGCTGCGGCGCAGCGCCTCTTCGGTCTGACGGCTCTCGGTCACGTCCAGTCCCACCAAGGCGATGGCGCGCAGCTCGCCGGCATCGTCGTGAACCGGCGAGAACGACAGCGACCAGTGCCGGGTGTCGCCCTCCGCGGACCGGACGCGCACGCGGCCCTCGGTGACCGGCGCGTCGCTCTCGATGACGGCCTGCACGGCGTGAGTAATGATCTGGCTGAGGTCGGCGGCCAGCACCTCGACGGGCGGCCGGCCGACCATGCGGTCCGCGGGCACGTTGACGACATCGCTGAACACGTCGTTGACCCGCTGGATGCGGCTGTCGGCGTCGAAGAAGGCGAAGGCGAACTCCGCCTCCGACAGCATGCCCTTGAAGAGGGCGGAGTCTGAGACGTCCACATCCGACTCCCGGGGACGGGGAACGGAGGTCTCGGCGCTCATGGTCCGCACCTCCGTCGCGTGCCAGGGTCTCCCACGCGGCACATCTCCATAACTGTGTATCGGCGTAGCGCAGCTCCGGGCGACCGGATTCTGCAGTACATCATCGACGATGGGCATGTACGGACGGAAGCCCCCGCCGCGGCCCGGTCGCCTTTAGGGTCTACGCATCCTGTCAAAGTCGCTCCACATTGCGCAGCAAGATCAGGTTACAGCGCCCAATTGCCGGGCCCGTTTCCCGGGCCGCGGGGGCGGCCCCCGGCACGGCTACTGGGCCTTGGCGGTGCGCTTGGCCTCCTGTTTGGCCTCCCGCACGCGGGCCAGGGAGTCGCCGTCGACCACGTCGGCGACCGATCGGTGTGAGCCCTCCTCGCCATAGGCTCCCGCCGCCTCACGCCAGCCTGACGGCTGGACCCCCAACTGCTTGCCCAGCAATGCCAAAAAGATCTGGGCCTTCTGCTCACCGTATCCCGGCAGGGCCCTGAGTCGTTTCAACAACTCTTGACCGTCAGCGGCATCGTTCCATATCCGCTCGGGACGCCCGTCATAGTGTTCGACGAGATGGGCCGCGAGCTGCTGCACCCGGCCGGCCATGGACTTGGGGTAGCGGTGCACGGCCGGCTTGTCGGCCAGGAGGGCGACGAACGCCTCGGGATCGTAGGAGGCGATCTCCTCGGCCGTGAGGTCGTGGCCGAGCCGCTGGGAGATGGTGTAAGGCCCCGTGAACGCCCATTCCATGGGGATCTGCTGATCGAGCAGCATGCCGACGAGCAGGGCGAGCGGGCTGCGGCCGAGGAGCTCGTCTGCCTCGCTCCGCTGGGCGAGCTGGATGCGCATGGAGACAGCTTCGCATGAAAGGGCGCCGGGTGAAGTGAACACAGTCGTCGCGGAGCCTTGACACACGGCGGCAAAAAGGTGGAATGAGAGCGCAAGTCGCCCTGCATGCATTCCTGGGGGTTTGCCCCCCGGTCTCCAGAGGAATCTCACATCTATGCTCGCTCTGGCCACACGGTTCCTGCGGGAACCGGTCAGTCTCAGGCTGGCCGAAGAGTTCCTTACCGTACCCGTGGACACGATCGACCGCTGTGTGGCCGACGTGTGCGCGTGCGCGCAGCATCTGGGCATCTCAGCGACGCCCGAGATCGTGGAACGCATCGCCCGCGAGCACCTGCTCGCGATCGTGAACTCCGCGCCTCCGCCCCGGGGCATCCGCTAGCGCGCCCGGGGAGGTCAGGCCGGCGGCGTACGGAGCGCCCATACCGGCCTGCCCCGGCGAAAACGCCGCTCCCGATAACATCGGGGTCACCGGGCCGAGTTCTACGCACCGTTTGCGCCTGGAATACGAGAGAGTGAGGGTGTGCGCCGACACCGACGAGATCCCCGGGAGAGCACCCCGCCAGACGACGTGTTCAAGGAGATGGTGCAGGCGGCCCGCGAACTGCTGGCCGTACGCACCCCGCTCGACGCGGAGCTGATGGTCTCCGACATGATCGGGGCCTGGTGGGGCAGGCGGGTCCGCGGCGGCGACGTCGAGCAGGTGCTCGGGGAGGGGCTGGTCGACTACGCGGCCAAGGCCGGCACGCCGGCCTCGCTGACGCTGCTGATCTGCCTGGCCTATCTGGGCAACGCCCGCCAGGGCGCCAAGGCCGAGGGCGCGGCGCTGGCCATGATGGAGTCGGGGGTGGCGCGGCCGGGCTGGGCCGACCGGGTGGGCGCGGTGAAGCCGGCCGGCTGCTACGTCTCCCGCGACGCCTACGGCGACGAGGACACGGTGATCTGCACCTTCGCCTACCGCTGGAACGACAGCGAGCAGCCGATCGACCGGCACGCGCTGGTGATGGTGGTCGACTACAACATGAGCGGCATGGCGCGCGACGCCTGGGTGTCCTCCCACGTCGACAAGCTGCTGGAGCAGGCCAGGGCCGAGGCGGCGGGCAACCCGCTGCTGCTGTTCGAGGAGATCCAGCCCGAGCAGGCCAGGGCGCTGCTGGAGTCGGCGATGAAGGCCACCAGGGAGCCGAAGACGCCGCCGCCGGTGAGCGACAGCTACAGCGCCTACCACGCCTTCGCACGTTCCAGGCTCAAGGCGCTGCCTCCCGGCCGCAAGCGGCCGGCGCCGCTGCACATCGAGGCCCCCTACAGCAGGGAGCGGCGGGCCATGCTGGCGGCGGAGTTCCTCGCCTCCGACGCGGCCGAGCACCTGTCCGACCCGTCGGCGGCCTCGCGCTGCGCCGACCACATCATCGACTACGGCTGCGAGCAGGACTTCAACCGCCCGCTGCGGGTGAGCCCGACCAAGTGCCGCACGTTCCTGCTCGACTGGCTGCCGCGCAAGGTGATGCTGAGCGTGGCCGAGCAGGAGGCGATGCCGCACGCGCTGTCGGCGTGGGTGCGCTTCGCCGCGGCCCGCACGCAGCTGCCCGAGCAGGGGCTCAAGGCCACGCTGGACGCGGTGTGGGAGGCGATCGGGAAGTTCCCCGAGGCGTACCGGGATCCGACGTCGTTCGGGCTCGACCGGCCGCTGCTGGAGCGGCTGCTGCCGGACGGCGACCTGTCGGCGCTGGCCAGGCGGGCCTTCGCCTTCCCCTATCTCCAGGGCACGCACAACGGGATCGAGCTCGACCGGCTCAACCCGGCCGACCAGGCCGACCGGCGTACGTTACTCGAGATCGACCACGGCGGGGCGATCGACCAGGAGCACCTCGCCTGGCACGAGGAGATCGCCACCCGCCTGTGGGACGGCGATCCGCCGCAGCTCTGGGAGGCCGCGCAGCGCCTGCTCGACCTCGGGCACGACCGTCACGACGTGCTCCACGTGCTGATCGAGATCGCGGAGCGGATCGGCGGCGACCCCGAGGAGCTGGCGGCGGCGCTGGACGACATCGCCGACATCCCCGACGAGATCTGACGGCGGAGCCGCGAGCACGAGGGAAAACGTTCCATGTCGATGTACAGCAGGACCGGGCGGGGCCGTTATCTGGCGTCGGAGCACACGCAGGGCCCATGGGACCCGCGCACCCAGCACATGGGGCCCGTCACCGCCCTGATCGCGCACGAGCTGGAGCAGACCGCCCCGCGGCCGGGGCTGGAACTATCCAGGCTGGTGGTGGACGTGTTCGCGCCGGTGCCGGTGGCCGAGCTGGAGGTCACGACCGGCGTGGTGCGCGACGGCAAGCGGGTGCAGTGCCTGTCGGCGAGCGTGTCGTCGGGCGGGCGCGAGTACGTCAGGGCGAGCGCGTGGCGCATCCGCGCGGCCGAGACGTCGTCCACGCCGGTCCAGGCTCCGCCCGCGCCGGTGCCGCCCCCGTCCGCCGAGCACGCCGGTTCCTGGCTCGGCTCTGGCTTCGGCTACGGCAGGGCGATGGACTGGCGTTTCGTCGCCGGCGGCCCGATGGCGCCCGGGCCGGCCACGGTGTGGGGCAGGCTGACGATGCCGCTGGTCGAGGGCGAGGAGCCGACGCCGGTCGAGCGGGTGGCGGTGTTCGCCGACAGCGGCAACGGCGTCAGCATGGCCCTCGACTTCGGCACCCACCTGTTCGTGAACGTGGACCTGACGATCTCGCTGTTCCGCGCGCCGGCCGGTGAGTGGGTGTGCATGGACGCCGCCACCGTGATCGGCCCGTCGGGCCGCGGGCTGACCCGGTCCACCCTGTACGACGCCGGCGGCGAGATCGGCGCCGCCACGCAGACGCTCTTCGTCGCGCCGAGGTAGCCGATGGCGCCATGATGGTGCCATGGTGATCGACCTCAACGCGGACCTGGGCGAGGGTTTCGGCATCTGGCGGCTCGGCGACGACCTCGCGCTGCTCGACATCGTCACGAGCGCCAACGTGGCCTGCGGCTTCCACGCGGGCGACCCCGTGACCATCAGGCGCACGTGCGCGGCGGCCGTCGACCGCGGCGTGGCCATCGGGGCGCAGGTGTCCTATCGCGACCTGGCCCACTTCGGGCGCAGGGAGATGGACGTCGAGGAGGAGGAGCTGTGCGCCGAGGTGCTCTACCAGCTCGCCGCCGTGGACGGCATCGCCAGGGCGATGGGCGGGCGGGTCTCCTACGTCAAGCCCCACGGCGCGCTCTACAACCGGATCTGCCGTGACGAGGCGCAGGCGGCGGCGGTGATCGACGCGGTGGCCGACTACGACCCCTCGCTGCCGGTGCTGACGCTGCCGGGGTCGGTGGTGCACAAGGTGGCGGCGGCCGAGGGCGTGCCGACGGTGAGCGAGGCGTTCGCCGACCGGGCCTACACGCCCCGGGGCGCTCTGGTGCCGCGGCGCGAGCCGGGCGCGGTCGTCCACGACGCCGCCGCGGTGGCCGCCAGGGCGCGTCAGATGGTCGTGGAGGGCTCTGTGACGGCCGCTGACGGCAGTTCCGTCCCGATTTCTGCCCGTTCCATCTGCGTGCACGGCGACACGCCTGACGCGGTCAGGCTGGCGCAGGGGGTACGGGACGAACTGCTCGCGGCCGGAGTGGTCCTGCAGGCGTTCACGTGATCCGCGCGGCCGGCGAGCACGGGCTGCTCGTGGAGACCGGCTCGCTGGAGCTGTCGCACCGGCTGGACGCGGCGCTGCGGGCGGAGCGGCCCGAAGGCGTGGTGGAGATCGTTCCAGGCCCCGAGACGGTGCTCGTGGTGGCTCCCGGGGTGGATCAGGCCAGGTTGCTGGCGCGGGTGGAGGAGCTCGCGGGGCGGGAACGGGCCAAGGCGGCCGGCGGCGCGGACGAGGAGCAGCCGCTGGTCACGATTCCCGTGGTCTATGACGGGGCGGATCTCGATTCCGTGGCGGCGCTGGCGGGGATCTCGGCCGACGAGGTGGTGGCCCGGCACACCGGGCGGGAGCTGGTGGTGGGGTGGCTCGGGTTCGCGCCGGGGTTCGCCTATCTCACCGGGCTGGATCCGGTGCTGGAGACGCCCAGGCTGGACACGCCGCGCACGTCGGTGCCCGCCGGGTCGGTGGCGGTGGCGGGGCCGTACTCCGCGGTCTACCCGTCGGCCTCCCCCGGCGGATGGCGGCTGCTCGGGCGCACCGCCACGCGGGTGTGGGACGTCACGGCCGAGCCGCCCTCGCTGTTCCGGCCGGGCATGCGCGTGCGGTTCGAGCCGGCATGATCGAGGTGCTGACGCCCGGCCCGTACGCGACCGTGCAGGATCTCGGCCGGCCGGGGCTCGCCCACCTGGGGGTGCCGTGCTCGGGAGCGGCCGACGCGCCGAGCCTGCGGCTGGCCAACCGGCTGGTCGGCAACCCCGAGGGGCTGGCGGCGATCGAGCTGACCTTCGGCGCGGCGCGGCTGCGGTTCCTGGACGCGGCGTGGGTGGCGCTGGCGGGGGCGCCGCTGGTGTCGGGGGCGGACCTGGGCGTGCCGATCTGGGTGCCTGCGGGCGGCGAGCTGCGGCTGGGCCCGACCGCGTGGGGGCTGCGCACGTATCTGGCGGTACGCGGCGGCATCGCGGTGGAGCCGGTGCTGGGCAGCCGGTCCACCGACTCGCTGTCGGGGCTGGGGCCCGAGCCGCTGCGGGCGGGCACGCTGCTGCCGGTCGGATCGCCGTCCGGGGTCATCTCCGTGGACCTCGCGCCGCCGCCGGGGCCGCGGCCCGCCGTGCTGCGGGTGCTGCCTGGGCCGCGCGACGACTGGTTCGCGCCTGGGGCGATGGCCGCGCTGTGCGGGGGGACGTACACGGTGAGCCAGGACAGCAACCGCGTCGGCGTGCGCCTGCGCGGGCCCGAGCTGGCCCGGGTCAGGGAGGGCGAGCTGCCCAGCGAGGGGATGGTGACGGGGGCCGTGCAGGTGCCGCCGAGCGGGCAGCCGATCGTCTTCCTCGCCGACCATCCCCCGACGGGCGGCTATCCGGTGATCGCCGTGGTGCGCGGCGCCGACCTGCCCGTCGCCGCCCAGCTGCGGCCGGGCGACGAGGTGCGGTTCACAGCTCGACCTGGCCGCTGACGCAGGTGCGGACGTCGCCGCCGACCCACACCTCGCCCTCGTCGTCGGCGGAGACGCGGACGCGGCCGGTCCGGCCGATCACGGTGCCCTGGGCCGCCAGGTACGGCGCCTCGGCCCGGCCGGTACGCAGCAGCCACTGCGCCAGCGAGGCGTTCAGGCTGCCCGTCACCGGGTCCTCCACCATGCTGCCCTGAGCGGGGAAGAACGCCCGCACCTCGAACGCGACCGGCGAGCCCACCGGGTACGGCCCCACCACGCCCACGTCGTGCGGCACCGTCTCCGGGCGCAGCGCGAGCACCTGTTCGGCGTCCTTGAGCAGCAGCCCGACCCAGCCGGGCCCGTTGTCGGCCCATTCCGCCGCCACGACGTCGTCGCGCGTGATCCCGAGCGAGGCGACGATCCGGTCCAGGAACTCCTCCTCCACCGGGCCCGAGCGGATGAGCGGCGGCGCCTGGAAGGCGAGCCCCGCGTCCGTGGCCGCGATCCGGACGAGCCCGGCCCCGCACTCCTGCACGACCCGGCCCTCGGTGCGCGGCCGGCCGCCGGACTCCAGCCAGGCGTGACAGGAGCCCAGCGTCGGGTGTCCGGCGAAGGGCAGCTCGGCCTCGACGGTGAAGATCCGCACGCGGTAGTCGGCCTCCGGCGTGGCCGGCGGCAGCAGGAAGGTGGTCTCGGACAGGTTCGTCCAGCGGGCGAAGCGCCGCATCTCCTCCGTGCTCAGCCCTTCGCCGTCCACCACGACCGCGAGCGGGTTGCCGGTGTACGGGCCCGAGGCGAACACATCGACTTGCGTGAATCTGCGCAACATACCCAGGAGTCTCCCAGGAAGGTCTTTTCCCGGTGACATGCCGCCCCCAGACTGGTCGGTGTGGCGGATTTCGATGTGGTGGTCCTGGGTTCCGGACCAGGTGGGCAGAAGGCGGCCATCGCGGCCGCGAAACTCGGCCGGCGCGTGGCGGTCATCGAGAAACGGAACATGATCGGCGGCGTCTGCATCAACACGGGCACGATTCCGTCGAAGACGCTGCGTGAGGCGGTCCTGTATCTCACGGGGCTGAACCAGCGGGAGCTGTACGGCGCCAGCTACCGCGTCAAGGACGAGATCACGGTCACCGACCTGGGGATGCGCACCCAGCACGTGATCGGCCGGGAGATCCAGGTCATCCGCAGCCAGCTCGCCCGCAACCACGTGACGGTGCTGCAGGGCACCGGCCGCTTCCTGGACCCGCACACCATCGGGATCATCCACGACGAGGGCAAGACCGAGGAAACGAAGATCACCGCCGAGAAGGTCGTGATCGCCACGGGCACGTCGCCCGCGCGGCCGTCCAGCGTGGAGTTCGACGACAGGACCGTCATCGACTCCGACGCCATCCTGCACCTCGACCGGGTCCCCGAGACGATGGTCGTGGTGGGGGCCGGGGTCATCGGCATCGAGTACGCCTCCATGTTCGCCGCCCTCGGCACCAAGGTGACGGTGGTGGAGCGGCGCGACCGCATGCTCGAGTTCTGCGACCTGGAGATCGTGGAGGCGTTGAAGTACCACCTGCGCGACCTGGCGGTGACCTTCAGGTTCGGCGAGAACGTGGCGGCCGTCGAGCGCCGCCCGCGCGGGGCGCTGACCCTGCTGGAGAGCGGCAAGAAGATCCCCGCCGACTGCGTCATGTACTCGGCCGGCCGCCAGGGCAAGACCTCCGAGCTGTGCCTGGACGCGGCCGGCCTGGCCGCCGACGACCGGGGCCGGATCAAGGTGGACGAGAACTACGCCACCGAGGTGCCGCACATCTACGCCGTCGGCGACGTGATCGGCTTCCCCGCGCTGGCGGCCACGTCGATGGAGCAGGGACGGCTGGCCGCCCAGCACGCGTGCGGCGAGCCGGGCGGCGACCTGAACGAGCTGCCGCCCATCGGCATCTACACGATCCCCGAGATCAGCTTCGTCGGCCGGTCCGAGGACGAGCTGACCAGGGACAAGGTGCCGTTCGAGGTGGGCATCTCGCGTTACCGGGAGCTGGCCAGGGGGCAGATCATCGGCGACTCGTACGGGATGCTCAAGCTCCTGGTGTGCTCGGAGACGCGGCGGCTGCTCGGCGTGCACGTGTTCGGGACGGGGGCGACGGAGCTGGTGCACATCGGGCAGACCGTCATGGGGTGCGGGGGGACGGTCGACTACCTGGTCAACGCGGTGTTCAACTATCCGACGCTGGCGGAGTCGTACAAGGTGGCGGCGCTGGACGCGATGAACAAGATGCGGACGATCGCCCGGCTCACCGCGGAGATGTGAGCCGGGCGGTTCACCTCAGGTGAGCGTCCACTTCTGGTTGGCGGCGCCCGTGCAGGTCCAGAGCTGCAGGCGGGTGCCGTCGGCGGAGGTGTCGCCGGTGACGTCGGCGCACTTGCCCGCGGCCGGGTTGACCAGGTCGCGGCCGGCGGTGGCGGTCCACTGCTGGTTGGGCGCGCCGGTGCAGGACCACAGTTGCAACCGGCTGCCGTCGGCGGTGCCGTGGTCGACGACGTCGAGGCACTTGCCCAGGGCGCGCAGCGTGCCGTCGCCGGGGCGGGTCCAGCGCTGGGCGGCGGTCCCGTTGCAGGTGTAGAGCTGTACGGCGGCGCCGTCGGCGCTGCTGCCGCCGGCCACGTCCATGCACTTGCCGGACAGCCCGGTCACCTGGCCGCCGCCCCCGCCGGGGTTCTCGCCGGGCGTGCCGTTCCAGGTGAAGGTGGCGGTGGTGCGGGCGGGCAGCGCGTACGTGAAGGACTGGCCGCCCCAGTTCACCCGGACGGACTGGGCCGAGCCGCCGCCGTTGTGGGCGATGAGGGCCTTGGAGCCGTCGGGGTTGCGGTAGGCCACGTTCTGGACGGTCGCGTTGGTGGTCGAGCCGATCCGGTACGCCCCCGGCCGGACGAACTTGGTCAGGTGGCCGGTCGTGTAGTACTCGATCGTGTAGTCCACCTGACCGGCCCGGGGCCCGCCCTCCTGCACGGTGATCAGGCCGGTGCAGGTGCCGCAGCCGCCGTTGTGCGGGCCCATGTTCTGGTTGAGCGCGAGGCTCCACTTGACCAGACTGCCGCTCCAGTTGCGGGCGTAGGACACGATGTCGGCCATGTCGTCGTTGTGCTGGTTGCCGACCCAGGTGCCGCCCGAGTGCTCGGTGCTGAACTGGCGTACCGACGGGTACTGGTCGTGCACCTGCGTGCCGACGGCCGGGTCACCGAAGTAGCCGTGCCAGGCGATGCCGCCGAACAGCGGGTCGTCCCGCACCGCCGGGTCGGCCAGGATCGGGCCGCCGATCTGGGCGTAGTCGCCGTAGTTCCAGTCGTGGACGAGCACCTTGGTGGTGATCCCGGCCGCGCGGAAGGCCGGGTAGACGAAGTTCTTGGTGAGCTCGATCAGGCCGGAGGCGTTCCACGACATGCCGGGGTAGTTCATCGCGGGCGGGTTGGCGGCCTGGCAGCAGTTGGGCTCGTTCTGCAGCGAGACGTAGTCGACCTTGACGCCGGCGGCCTGGTAGCTCTGTACGTACTTGACCAGGTACTGGGCGTACGTGCCGTAGTGCTCGAACTTCAGCCAGCCCATCTGGTCCATCCGGCCGTTGTCCTTCATCCAGCCGGGCGCGCTCCACGGCACGCCCTTGACCCGCAGCGCCGGGTTGAGCTGCTTGGCCTGGACGGTGAGCAGGCGGACGCCGGTGTCGTAGCCGTTGGCGCCGAAGTCATCGAGGTCGCAGCAGGTGTCGTCGAGGGAGACCATGCCGGGCCTGGACAGGTCGGAGGCGCCGATCGGGTTCCGGACGAAGGACAGGCCGATGCCGTCCGCGGGCGAGAACAGCCTGCGCATCACCTCGTCCCTGGTGGCCGCGCTGATCGCGCCGCCGCGCAGCAGGTGCGCGGTCGTGTCCGTGATCGACGCCCCACCGCCCTCGAACTGCTGGTACGTGCTGCTCTCGTCGACGGTGACGCTGTGCCCCGAGCCGCCCGGCGGCCCGAAGGCGATCGGCGACTGCTGCTGGAGGCCACGGCTGACGGTCCGGCCGCCGGAGTCGGAGGTGGTGGTGAGCCAGACGTTCACGGGTTCGCCCGCGGCGAGTGCCGGGGCGGGCGCCGCCAGGCACAGGGCGGCGGCGCAGGCGAGCGCGAGGAGGATCCTGGACACGGCGAGTCCCTTCAGGGCGGGGGGTGATGCCCTTGAAACAAATGAAACAAACTCGTAACGCGGCTTGCACTGAGCAGAAGAACACGAGTCAGATCGGCCAGTCAACCGATGTAACAGATGAAACAGATCAGCCGCGGACCGGCCCCGTCGAGCCCCTGACGACCAGCTCGGCGCCGAGCGAGACGTGCAACGCCTCCAGCGTGTGCCTGCTGAGCAGCCTCATCAGCAGCGTGACTCCCATCCGGCCCATCTCCTGCAACGGCTGGCGCACCGTGGTCAGGGGCGGCGAGGTCGCCCGGCTGACGTCGATGTCGTCGAAGCCCGCCACCGACAGGTCCCCCGGCACGCTCAGCCGGCGCTCGGCCGCCGCCCGCAGCGCGCCGACCGCCGTCTTGTCGTTGAACGCCACCAGCGCCGTCGGCCGCTCGGGTAGGTCGAGCAGTTCGCCGGCCGCCAGGTAACCCTGCTCGATGTTCGGCTCCGGTACGTGGCGCAGCAGCTCGGGGGCCTGCAGCACGCCCGCGTCGGCCAGGGAGGCGGTGTAGCCGGCCAGCCTGGCCTCGCTGGGCAGCCACGTCACCGGGCCGCCGATGATCCCGATCCGGCGGTGGCCCAGCCCCGTCACGTGGGCCATCAGCTTGCGCCCGCCGGCGAAGTGGGCGGCCGACACGGCGGCGATGTCTCTGGGCGGCGGGGTCCGCGGGTCGATCACGACGAAGGGGAAGCCGCGGTCGCGCAGGCGGACGAGGGCCTCGCCGGGCTCGGGCGGCAGGATCAGGATCGCTCCCGCGACGCCGGGCCGGTCGGGCAGGCCGGGCAGCACCGCGCTCTCCTGCGCCGCCTCCCCCGCGCCCAGGATCATCTCCCTGCCGTGCAACTCGATGGTCTCGCCCACCGAGGAGACGATCAGCCCGAAATAATCGGTCAGCACGTACGGGCAGCGTACGTAGACGGCGCCGCCGTGGACCGGGCCGTGGGCGTCCGGCGCCGCGCGCGGCCGCGGCGCCTGGTCCCCCAGGCGGCCGACGGCGCGCAGCACCAGCTCGCGGGTGTGCGGCGCCACGTTGGCCTGGCCGTTGAGCACGCGCGAGACGGTGGCGATGGACAGGCCGGTCTCGGCGGCGACGTCACGCACCGTCGCGCGCGCCCTGCCTTCCCTGGCCGCCATGCACGCTCCCCGCTCGGCTGTGCGGCCAGGATATTCACCGGGCCGAGCCGATCTCCACCCCGCGATGCCGCCGCCGGCCGCGCGGGCCGGCGGGACCGTCTGAGCGCACCACCCGCCGGCTCCCGGCGCGAATCGGCGGGCAGTCCTGCGCGGTCAGTCGGCGGTGGTGCGGCGGCCGCGGGCCGGGGGTTTCTTGCGGCCCGCCACCAGCGTGTCGCCGGGCGCGGGCGACGGCGAAGGCGACGGCTCCTCGCCGCGCTTGGTGTCCGCCGATCGCGCACGGGGCCGGGGATGCGGGGCCGTGTCCTCGGACGCCTGGGACGACTCGGTCTCCTTGCTCGAGGACTCGGACGTTGAGGACTCGGACGCGGGGCTCGCGGCCTCGGCCTTGTCGGAGGAGTCGCGGGGCTTGTCGGGGTCGCGCAGTGAGGCGATGACCTGGTCGGCCTCCGAGTCGGCGGCGAACTCGTCCGCCGCCTCCGATTCCCTCCGCCGGATCACCACCATGTGATCGACCGAGATCCGCCCCGCGCCGACCACGGCGAGCAGCAGGGACGCGGCGCCGAGCAGGATGAGCTCGTTCAGACTGATGGGGTTGAGCGGCGGGGCCACCACGAAGACCGCCAGCGCCTCGGCGAAGAGGATCAGCCCGGTGATGGAGACGGCCAGCCCGGCGATGAGCAGCGCGCCGCCGATGAGCTCGGTGAGCATGGTGACCGTGGCCCACGCGCCGGGGGCGGGGGCACCCTGCTGCGAGAACTTCGCGCCGGTGGTGATGAGACCGTCTTCGAGCTTGGTCCAGCCATTGGCGAAGAAGATACCGCCCACACCGATGCGGGCGACTAAAGCGGCAAGATCACGAAGGACCTGTTTCACGGTAGTTGTCTGCCCTAATCGGGACATGGCACACCTCAATCACGGCTGAGCAGCATGGCCACCGCGACGGCGGTCAGGCTGAGCAGGACGACGCTCACGACCACTGTCGTGTGCAGGGCGTTGACGAAGGCCCACCGGGCGGCGTCGAGCAGCGCGCCCCCCGCGTTGCCGCCGATCTGGTCCGCGACGTGGGCGGCCGAGGCCAGCGACTGCCTGGCCTGGTCCATGCCGCCCTCTGAGACGCCGGGTACGGCGGGCAGGCCGGGCGCGTACACGATCGTGGTGATGGTGCCGAGCACGGCGACGCCCAGGCCGGCACCCAGTTCGTACGCGGTCTCCTCGATGGCCGCGGCCCCGCCCGCCTGGGCCTCGGGAGCCGAGGCCATGATCGTGTCGGAGGCGGCGAGCAGGGCCACCTGGACCCCGAAGCCGATCCCGACGAAGCAGACCGCCAGCATCACCGGATGCCCCTCGACCCCCCAGGTCAGGGTGGGCGTCAGGGCGAGCGCGACGAGCGCGAGGCCGCCGCTCATGGTGGCCCGCATGCCGACCCTGGGCAGGATGTGCGCGGCGGCGAGGCCGCCGGAGACGGCGGAGATGACCAGGGGCAACATCCGCAGCGCGGCCCGCACGGGGCTGTCGCCGAGGACGAGTTGCAGGTATTGGGCGAGCATGAGCTGCAGCCCCACCAGCGCGAACACGCCGAGCAGCACTCCCGCGACCCCGGTCGTGAACTCGCGCCGCCGGAAGAGCCCGATCTCCAGGAACGGCGCGGGCAGCCGGGTCTGCCGCCGGACGAAGGCGACCAGCAGCCCCAGCCCGCCGGCGAAGACCAGCACCGAGGCCCAGAGCGGCAGCAGGCTGCCCGAGCCCGCCTCCTTGAGCCCGAAGGCCAGCGCCAGGATGCCGAACACCGACAGCGCGGCGCTGACCGCGTCCCACGGCCGGTCGCGGCGTCCGCGCGACTCGGGCAACAGGCGTCTGGCCGCGGGCAGCAGCACGAGCAGGATCGGCACGTTGATCAGGAAGACCGCGCCCCACCAGAAGCCGACGAGCACGCCGCCGACGAGCGGCCCGATCGCCGCGCCGGCCGCCGCGACCGCGCTCCAGACGCCCAGGGCGATGGCCCGCTCGCGTCTGTCGGTGAACACCTGGCGGATCAGCGAGAGGGTGGCGGGCATGATCATCGCGCCGCCGACCCCGAGCAGCGCCCTGGCCAGGATCAGCGTCAGCGGGGTCGGGGCGCACGCGGCGGCGGCCGAGGCCACGCCGAACAGCACGAAGCCCCACAGGACCAGGCGTTTTCGTCCGTATCTGTCGCCGAGCGTGCCGAACATGATCAGCAGCGGCGCGACCACCAGCGAGTAGATGTCGATGATCCAGAGCAGCTGCACCGCGGAGGGCTCCAGCGCCGCCGTGAGCGCGGGCACCGCGATGTGCAGGACCGTGGCGTCGACCGTGATCAGCAGCAGCGCCAGGCAGAGCAGCACGAGGATGGACCAGCGGCGGTCCTGGTGCTGTCGGTCTGCGGTCCGTACGAGGGGTGCGGCCTGCGTGACGGTCATGGCCCTCCTTGCAGGCCGATCCGTTGTCCAGGGCCCGCACGTGCTGTGGTCGGTGGCGTCGGAAGCCGCGGCTCGGCGCCCGCTCCTCCCGAGCTCTGCCGCCTGACTCCGGCGCTCCGGCTTGCGTGGCAGCTTAGGCCATGCCAGGGACTTGTCATAGCGGTATCGGTCGATCCACGGTCCCCCGCACCTCTCTAGAGAGATACAGCCATATGTCGGTATCTATCCAACGATCACGCGCCAGCCGATCATGGGACGTGTGGGGACCGACGCACGCGGCACCAAAGGCGATCTTCCCGACCGGTCCTCACGCGAATGGTGCGACGAGGCCCTGACCAGGCTCGACGCCGGGCGTCCCGAGTCCGCGCTGGAGGCGGCGCGGCGGGCGGCCGAGCTCGACCCGGTCGCCGAGTGGCCGCAGCGGCTGATCAGCCTGGCCCACGAGCGGCTGGGCCGCGACGCCGACGCGGTGCCCGCAGCCGAGCGGGCCGTGGACCTGGCCGGCGGCTCATGGCCCGCCCGGCTGCGGCTGGCGGGGGCGCTGCGCCGCGTGCCCGGCCGGTGGAGGGAGGCGGCCGGGCACGCGGCGCTGGCCGGGAAGTTCGCGCCGGAACGGGCCGGGCCCCAGGTCATGCTGGGCGACCTGGCCCTGCTGCGGGGCGAGCACGAGGCGGCCGAGCGGGCCTACCGGGCCGCGCTCGCCGTCGACCCCGCCGATCCGCAGGCCCGCGTCAACCTCGCGCTGGCGCTGCTGCGCTTCGACCCGCCGCGGCCGCATCACGACCCGGCCTGGCCCGTCGACCCGCGCGAGACGGGGCGGGCCAGGCGCGCGCTCGAGGTCTGGTCGCGTCAGGTCCGCCTGCTGGTGGCCGTGGCCACGATCGTGATCGCCGGGGCCGCGCTGCTGCTCGACTGGGGCGCGCAGGCGCGGCTCTGCGGCTTCGCCGTGCTCGTGCTGCTGGTGCCGCTGACGGTCAGGCAGGCCCGGCGGGTGGGTCTGTGGGCGTACGCGGGGGCGATGCTCGGCCGGGACCCGTGGCTCGGCGCCTCCGTGGCGTCGGCCGCGCTGTCGGCACTGGCCTTCGCCGGCTGGCTGCTGCTGGGTTCCGTGCACGTGCTGCCGGCCTCGCTCGACCCGGTCTGGGCCGGGCTCGCGGGCATCGCCGTGCTCGGCTGGCCCGCGCTGACCGCCCTGCGCGCCCTGGCCGAGGCCTGGCGCGGCCACCCCCTGCGCGCGCTCGCGGAGACCGAGCGTGCGGGGGAGACGTCGCGGGAGGCGGAGCGAGAGGCGGAGCGGGAAACCGAGCGGATGGCGAGGCGGGTGGCGGGGCGGAACGCCGGGGTGGCGTTGTGGCTCGTGCTCGGCAGGACGTGGTCGGTGCTGGTGGCGCTGCTGGCCGTGGCGCTCGCGGTGCGGCCGGAGCTGGCGGTGGCCGCCGTGGTGCTGCCGTACCCGCTGGTGCGCGGCTACCTGCGCGCCCGCAGGCGCGGCGATCGGTGGCTGGCCGCCGCGACCTGGCTCGTCGTCCTGGCGGCCGGCGCCGGCGCGGCCGGCGGGCTGCTCGGGTCGGCCTGGGCCTGGCGGGCCGGAACGGGAGCGCTCGGGGCGGCGGCGGTGGTGTTCGTCGCGCGGGCCCTGCACGCGTGGTGGCGCGGCGGCCCGGGCCCGTGGCGTTCTTCGCTGCTCATGTGCGACCTGCCCATGGGCGCCGAGCCGTCGGTCGCGCTGGACTCTGAGGTGCGCCAGACCTTCTCCTACGCCCGCAGCATCGTCCTGGCCTACGGCGACGCGTACGGCCCCCGCGTCGCCGGGGCGGTGGCCTCGGTGACCTCGTCGGGCGAGCTGCGGCTGATCGCCGAGACCGAGGCGTGGCAGGCCATCGAGGACGACCCCAGGGTGGCGGTGTTCGCCTCCGACCCGCTGCAGCGGCGGTTCTGGGTCGAGGTGCGCGGGATCGCCCTGGCCGACTCCGACGTCATGCGCGTCACGCCGAAGCAGGTGCTCGTGGGCGAGTTCCCCGGCCGCCACCAACGCCGCTGACGGGCCGGAGTCCGCGGACCCGTCACTGGACGCGGCCACATCCCCCGGTAGAACATTGTTCTATGGACATCCTGCGCACACCGGAAGAGCGCTTCGCGGACCTGCCCGGCTTCCCCTACGAGCCTCGCCACGCCGAGGTCACCGGCGGCCTGCGCATGGCGTACGTGGAGGCCGGCCCCCAGGACGGCCCGGCCGTCGTGCTGCTGCACGGCGAGCCGAGCTGGTCGTTCCTCTACCGGCACGTCATGAGCGAGCTGGCCGCGGCCGGGCTGCGCGCGATCGCGCCCGACCTGATCGGCTTCGGCCGCTCGGACAAACCCGCCGACCAGGCCGCGCACACCTACGCCGCGCACGTCGAGTGGACCCGTTCCCTGCTCTTCGACGCGCTCGGGCTGAAGGACGTGACCATGGTCGGCCAGGACTGGGGCGGCCTCATCGGGCTGCGGATCGCCGCCGAGCACCCCGCGAACATCGCCAGGATCGTGGCCGCCAACACGGGCTTGCCGACGGGTGACATTCCCATGCCCGACGTCTGGCACCGGTTCAGGGACACGGTGCGCAAGGCGCCGGCGCTGGACGTCGCCCGGCTGGTGCAGGCCGGCTGCCGGACCAAGCTCCCGCCGGAGGTGCTGGCGGCCTACGACGCGCCGTTCCCTGACGAGTCGTACAAGGCGGGACCGCGCGCCATGCCGGGCCTCGTGCCGACCACGCCCGACGACCCGGCCGCGCCCGCCAACCGCGCTGCCTGGACGATCCTCACCACACTCGACCGGCCGTTCCTGGTGGCTTTCTCCGACAGCGATCCGATCACGGGAGGCATGGCGCCCGTTCTGCGGACGAACATGCGCGGGGCGGCTGGCCTGCGACATCCCGTGATCAAGGGCGCCGGCCACTTCCTCCAGGAGGACGCGGGCGCGGAACTCGGCCGTCAGATAGCCGTTTTCGTGACCTCCGCCTAGCGTGTCAGGACCGCCCAATAGTCGGTCTGGTGCGGTATAACCGGGGGCGGACCGGGGAGGCGTGATGCGTGAGTCCGACAGGGCCCAGGCCGCGGGGCGGGCCGCGGTGCGGGATCTGTTCGAGAAGGTTCGGCAGCGTTATTTCCAGATTCCCCCGGCCGCGCGCCGGGTGCTCTACGTGGTCGCGCTCGTGGCCACCATGGGCCTGGGCGCCGCACTCGGGTGGGACCTGCTCCAGACCTTCCCCCTCGTGCTGCTGCTGCTCGCGTTCGTCGCGCTGACCATGCGCTATCCCAGGGCCGCCGCCACCGCGCTGGTGGTGGCGGGCTGGGCGATGCTGGCGCTGATCACGTTCAGCGCGCTGTTCCTCCCCGGCGCGCCGACCGTGCACCTGATGGTCTTCCTCGCCCTGCCCGTCGCCGGGGCGGCCCACCTCATCCGCTGGGTGACGCCGTGGGTGACCACCCTGATGGCGCTCGCCCCGGCCGGGCTGCTGGCCGCCGCGCTCTCCGCCGTCTCCGACCGCGTCGCCGTCTGGGTGGCCGTCGCCGCCGCCGCGGCCGTCCTCGTCCACCGTTTCCTGCTCGCCCGCAGGGTCAAGGCGGCCAGCGCCGCGGCCGAGGCGCAGCAGGTGCGGGTCAGGGTGCGCGAGGGCAGGCCCGACGCGCCCGGCGACAAGCAGGGCGCGCCGCCGCAGATCTCGGTCGAGGAGGCGCTCGCCGAGCTGGAGGCCATGATCGGGCTGGTGCCGGTCAAGGAGCAGGTGCGTTCCATCGCCGCCTCCATCGAGGCCAGCCGGCTGCGCGCCGAGGCCGGCTACACCACCGGCAGGCCCACCAGGCACTTCGTCTTCGTCGGCCCGCCCGGCACCGGCAAGACCAGCGTGGCCCGCGCGCTGGCCAAGATCTTCTACGCGTTCGGCCTGCTGGAGACCCCCTACGTGGTCGAGGCGCAGCGGGCCGACCTGGTGGGCGAGTTCCTCGGCGCGACCGCGATCAAGACCAACGAGCTGGTGGACCGGGCGCTCGGCGGCGTGCTCTTCATCGACGAGGCGTACGGGCTGGTCAACTCCTCCGACGGGCAGCCCGACCGGTTCGGCGCCGAGGCCGTGCAGACCCTGCTCAAGCGGGCCGAGGACGACCGCGACCGGGTCATCATCATCCTGGCCGGCTACGAGCAGGAGATGGGCGCGTTCCTGTCCAGCAACCCCGGCCTGGCCAGCAGGTTCGCCACCCGGGTACGCTTTCCCGGCTACTCCCCCGCCGAGCTGGTCGAGGTCACCGAGCTGCTGCAGCGGCGCAGGGGCGACACGATGGACGCCGAGACCAAGCGGGTGCTGCTCGGCCTCTTCGACGACGTGCACCGCCGCGGCCTGATCGACGAGCTGGGCAACGCCCGGTTCGCCCGCAGCCTGGTCGAGGCCGCCGCGCAGGCCCGCGACGTGCGCGTGGTGGGCGCGGGCGGCACGCCGAGCACGCACGACCTGGTGACGACCACCACGCCCGACGTGACCAAGGCGTTCGACGAGCTGACCGCCCGCTTCCGCGGCTACGTTGCCACGCCCACGCTGGAGGAGGCGCTGGCCGACCTGGACAAGATGGCCGGCCTGGCGCCGGTCAAGCGGCAGGTGCACGCTATCGCCGCCCAGCTCCAGGTGGCCAGGATGCGGCAGGAGCGCGGGCTGCCCACCCCGCAGCAGATGCGCCACTTCGTCTTCCTCGGCCCGCCCGGCACCGGCAAGACCACGGTGGCCCGGGTGCTCGGCCGCATCTTCGCCGCGCTCGGCCTGCTGGCCAGGCCCGACGTGGTCGAGGCGCACCGGGCCGACCTGGTCGGCCAGCATCTCGGCTCGACCGCGATCAAGACCAACGAGCTGGTGGACCGGGCGCTCGGCGGCGTGCTGTTCATCGACGAGGCCTACAGCCTGGTCAACCCCGGCTACCAGGGCGGCGACGCGTTCGGCGCCGAGGCCGTGCAGACCCTGCTCAAGCGGGCCGAGGACGACCGCGACCGGCTCGTCATCGTGCTGGCCGGATACGAGCGCGAGATGGACGCGTTCCTGTCCAGCAACCCCGGCCTGGCCAGCCGGTTCAACCAGCGGGTGGGCTTCCCCAGCTACTCGCCCGGCGAGCTGTCGCAGATCGCGGTGCTGCTGGCGGAGAAGGCCGGCGACACCTTCGACGACGAGGCGCTGCGGCGCCTGGACGAGGTCTTCACCTGGGTCTGCGACGACCGGCTGATCGACGGCCTGGGCAACGGCCGCTTCGCCAGGTCCCTGTTCGAGCGCGCGGCCATGCGGCGTGACGTGCGCCTGGCCGCCCACGCCTCGCGCGGCGGGTCCGCCAGCTCGGCCGACCTGACCACGATCACCAGCGAGGACGTCCGCACCGCCGTGGACGAGCTGTCCGGCCGCTGACCTTCTTTGCCGCTTCCGTGCGCGGAGGCGCTCGCCTGGTGTAGCTATATGACTACGATAAGCCACGGGACGGTGGCGGTCGGTGTAGCCGCGCTGCGTACGTGCGGGGTGCGCGCAGGAGGTGGGGCGATGGCGGGGTTCCTGGCCCGCAGACTGCTCAACTACGCCGTGCTCGTCGTGCTGGCGGCCAGCCTCGCCTACCTGGTGGCGGCCACGGCTCTCGACCCGCGCTCCAACTACGCCGACCGCACGCCCAAGCCGCCGCCCGCCGCGGTCGACGCCCAGCTCGACGCGCTCAACCTCAACGACAGGACGCCGCTGCTGCAGCGCTACGCCACGTGGGCCGGCGGCGTGCTGCGCGGCGACTTCGGCAAGACGGTCGCGGGCGCGCCGGTCGACGAGGAGCTCAAGCGCCGGATGGGCGTGACGTTCCGGCTGGTCATCCTGGGCCTGCTCTGCGGCAGCCTGCTGGGCGTGTTCGTGGGGGCGCTGGCGGCGGTGCGGCAGTACGGCTGGTTCGACCGGCTCTCGGCCGGGCTGTCGTTCCTGGTGCTGGCCGTGCCGGTGGTCGTGCTGGCCAACATGCTGATCCTGCTGGCGGCGTGGGCCAACCAGAACGTGTTCGGCCGCCAGCTGCTGCTGGTCAGCGGCGAGTACAGCGACGGGCTGGCCACCGGATGGTGGGGTCAGGTGGTGGACCGGCTGCAACACCTCGTGCTGCCGACGATCTCGCTGTCGGTGGGGCTGATCGCGGTCTTCAGCCGCTACCAGCGCAACATGATGCTCGACGTGCTCGGGGCCGACTTCGTCCGCACGGCCAGGGCCAAGGGGCTCAGCCGGCGCCGGGCGCTGACCCGGCACGCGCTGCGCACCGCGATGATCCCGGTCGTCACCTACTTCGCGTTCACGTTCGGGGCGCTGCTGACCGGGGCGACGTTCACGGAGAAGATCTTCGGCTGGCACGGCCTGGGCGAGCAGCTGATCGACTCGATCTTCGGCAACGACGTCAACACGGTCGCCGCCATCTCCCTGCTGGCCGCCGTCGCCGTGCTGCTCGCCGCGCTGGCCGCCGACCTGCTGCACGCCGCGCTCGACCCGAGGGTCCGGGCCTGATGACGCTGTCCGAGGAGGAGCTGGCCGAGGACCTGTCCACCGGCGCGCCGGTCAGGGCGCCGTCGCGGGCGCGGACGGTGGCCGGGCGCTTCTTCCGCTCCCCGCAGGGCGTGATCGGGTTCGCGGTGCTCGCGCTGATGTTCCTGCTGGCCTTCGCGGGGCCGCTGGTCAGCCCGTGGACCTACACCGACAAGGACTTCACCGCGTTCATGCGGCCGCCGTCGTCGCGGCACTGGTTCGGAACGCTCCAAACGGGCTCCGACGTCTTCGCGGTGACGCTGCGCGGCATGCAGAAGTCGCTGGTCGTGGGGCTGCTGGCGGCGCTGGTGTCCACCGCGCTGGCGGCGGTCGTGGGGGCGTTCGCCGGCTACTTCCTGGGCTGGACCGACCGGGTGCTGAGCTGGGTGACGGACCTGCTGCTGGTGCTGCCGGCGTTCCTGGTCCTGGCGATCCTGTCGCCGCTGTTCGGCTCGGGGCAGTGGCCGCTGTTCGTGGTCATGCTGGCGCTGTTCCTGTGGATGGTCACCTCCAAGATCGTGCGGGGGATGGCGATCTCACTGCGCGAGCGGGAGTTCGTCCAGGCCGCCCGCTACATGGGCGTGCCGCCGGTGCGGATCGTCTTCCGCCACGTGATCCCCAACCTGTCGTCGCTGCTGATCGTGGACGCCACGCTCAACGTCAGCAGCGCGATCCTGACCGAGACCTCGCTGTCGTACTTCGGGTTCGGCATCCAGCCGCCCGACGTGTCGTTCGGGACGCTGATCGCCGAGGGGTCGATGACGGCCGTGTACGCGCCGTGGACGTTCTGGTTCGTGGCCGGGCTGCTGGTGATCACCGTGCTCGCGGTCAACCTCGTCGGTGACGCGCTGCGTGACGCCTTCGACCCGACCTCGGCGAGGAGGCCGCGATGAGCCCGGTCCGCGGGGCCGCGGCGAGGCCGGTCAGCGGTGAAGGGGGCGTGGGTGCCCCGGTGCTCGAGGTCAGCGACCTGACCGTGTCGTTCGGCGGCGTACGCGCGGTGCGGGGGGTGAGCTACTCCGTACGTCCCGGCGAGGTCCTCGGCATCGTCGGCGAGTCGGGCTCCGGCAAGTCGGTCACCTCGGCCGCCGTGATGGGGCTGCTGCCGCCGGGGGCGCGCGTCACCGGCTCGGTGCGCCTGCACGGCCAGGAGCTGATCGGCGCCCCCGACCGGCGGCTGAACGCCGTCCGCGGCAAGTCGATGTCGATGGTGTTCCAGGACCCGCTCTCCGCGCTCACCCCCGTCTACCGGGTGGGCGACCAGATCGCCGAGGCCGTCCGCGTGCACCAGCGGGTCAGCAGGGAGAGCGCCCTGGTCAAGGCCGTCGAACTGCTCGACCTCGTCGGCATCCCCCACCCGTCCGAGCGGGCGCTGGCCTTCCCGCACGAGTTCTCCGGCGGCATGCGCCAGCGCGTGGTGATCGCGATGGCCATCGCGAACGACCCCGACGTGATCATCTGCGACGAGCCGACCACGGCGCTCGACGTCACCATCCAGGCGCAGGTGCTGGAGGTGCTGAAGCGGGCGCAGGCCAAGACCGGGGCGGCGATCATCATGATCACGCACGATCTCGGCGTGGTGGCCGGGTTCGCGGACCGGGTGCTGGTGATGTACGCCGGCCGCCCGGTCGAGGTGGGCGACGTGGACGACATCTACTACCGGACGCGGATGCCGTACACGGTGGGCCTGCTCGGGTCGATCCCGCGGGTCGACCGGGGCGCGCGGCAACCGCTCGAACCCATCGAGGGCAACCCGCCCTCGCCCGCCGCGCTGCCGCCCGGGTGCCCGTTCGCGCCGCGCTGCCCGATGCGGATCGACCCGTGCGAAGCGGCCGAGCCGCCGCTGGCGGAGGTCGCCGGCGGGCATCGGGCCGCGTGCATCCGCTGGGAGGAGGTGCGGCCGCGCGGTCCTGCCGTTCCCGAGGATCCCGGCGGGCTTCCGCCCCTGCGGGTGCGCGGTGAGCGGACGGTGCTGGAGGTCAGCAACCTCGTCAAGGAATATCCGCTGCTCAGGGGCGCGGTGTTCAAGCGCAGGGTCGGCACCGTGCACGCGGTGGCCGGCGTCAGCTTCGACCTGCGGCAGGGCGAGACGCTGGGGCTGGTCGGCGAGTCGGGCAGCGGCAAGACGACCACGCTGACGCAGATCCTGGAGCTGACCGCACCGCAGGAGGGCAGCGTCGTCGTGCTCGGCCACGACACCGCCCGCCTGCGCCGCTCCGAGCGCACGGAGATCAGGCGCGACATGCAGGTCGTCTTCCAGGACCCGCTCGCGGCGCTCGACCCGCGCATGACCGTGCACGACATCCTGGCCGAGCCGCTGCGCACGCACGGACGGCCCGGCTCGGCGCGGCGGGTGCGCGAGCTGCTCGCCCTGGTCGGGCTCGACCCCTCCCACGCCGCCCGCTATCCGCAGGACTTCTCCGGCGGGCAGCGGCAGCGCATCGGCATCGCGCGGGCGCTCGCGCTGGAGCCCAGGCTGCTGGTGCTGGACGAGCCGGTCTCGGCGCTCGACGTGTCGATCCAGGCCGGGGTGATCAACCTGCTCGACGCGCTCAGGGCCAGGCTGGGGCTGTCCTACCTGTTCGTGGCGCACGACCTGGCCGTGGTCCGGCACATCGCCGACCGGGTGGCGGTCATGTACCTGGGCAGGATCGCCGAGATCGGCCAGGTCGACGCCGTCTACGGCGCCCCCGCGCATCCGTACACGCAGGCGCTGCTGTCGGCGATCCCGCTGCCCGATCCGGTACGCGAGCGCTCCCGCGCGCGGATCCTGCTCGAAGGCGACCTGCCCAGCCCGGCCCACCCTCCGACGGGCTGCCGATTCCGCACCCGATGCCCCAAGTTCCGTGCCGAGCTCACCGACGCCGAACGCGAGCTGTGCGCCGGCGTCGAGCCCGAGGTGCGGCCGCTGGGGGCGGACCAGGGGGCGGCCTGCCACTACGCAGACAGGCGCGAAGTCGTGTAGACCTCGCTCGATCCAGGAGGAAATCCGCTCGATGAAAGCATCACGTCTAGTCGTGTCCGCCGCGGTGACGGGCTCGCTGCTGCTGGCGGGCTGCGGGAACGTCCGGGGAGGCGGTTCCGGGCTCCGGGACAGCCCTGGGGACGAGCGTACGATCAGGGCCTTCGACATCAACCCGCAGCCGCGCGAGAACGTCAAGGACGGCGGGACGCTGCGCTGGGGCATCAACGAGTTCCCCACGCAGTGGAACAGGAACCAGGTCGACGGCAACCTGGCGATGGCGGCCGTGATCAGCAACGCGCTGCTGCCCGCGCCGTTCGTGTCCAACGAGAAGGCCGAGATCTCGATCGACCGCGACTACGTGCTCAGCGCCGAGGTGAGCGACCAGCGGCCCAAGCAGGTGGTGACGTACACGCTCAACCCGAAGGCGAAGTGGTCGGACGGGAAGCCGATCACGTGGGCCGACTACGAGGCGCAGTGGCGGGCGCTGAACGGGCGCGATCCGGCCTTCCGCATCGCCTCCTCCACCGGCTATCAGGACATCGAGAAGGTGGCGCGGGGCAAGGACGACTTCGAGGTGGTGGTGACGTTCGGCAAGCCGTTCGGTGACTGGCAGGCGCTGTTCGGGCCGCTGCTGCCGGCCGCGACCAACCGCAGCGCGCAGGCGTTCAACAACGCCTGGGTGGACAAGATCCCGGTGACGGCGGGGCCGTTCAAGTTCGGCGGCTTCGACCAGACGGCCAAGACGATCACGCTGGTACGGGACGACGCCTGGTGGGGCAACCGCGCCAAACTGGACAAGATCATCTATCGCGCGTCGGAGCAGGACTCGCTGATCGGCGCGTTCGGCAACGGCGAGCTCGACATCATCGACGTGGGCCCGTCCGCGCCCGGCTACGCCCGCGCCAAGTCCACCGTGGGCGCCCAGGTGCGTCAGGCCGCCGGGCCGGACTTCCGCCACTTCACCTTCAACGGCGCCAGTGAGCTGCTCAAGGACCGCAACGTCCGCCAGGCCGTGCAGCTCGGCATCAACCGCCAGGCCATCGCCCAGTCCGACCTCCAGGGCCTCGACTGGCCGATCGCGCTGCTGAACAACCACTTCTTCATGAACACCCAGGAGGGCTACCAGGACAACGCCGGAGCCCTCGGCGCCTACAACCCCGAGCGGGCCAAGCAGCTGCTGGACGCGGCCGGCTGGAAGCTCAACGGAACCGTCAGGCAGAAGCACGGCAAGCCACTCGACCTGCGCTTCGTGGTGCCGTCAGGGGTGCAGATCAGCAAGGCCGAGGGTGAGCTGGCGCAGAGCATGCTCGCCCAGATCGGGGTCAAGCTCACCATCAAGGCCGTGCCCAGCGACGACTTCTTCAGCAAGTACGTCATCCCCGGCAACTTCGACATCACGCCCTTCGCCTACATCGGCACGCCCTTCCCCGTCTCCAGCAGCTACGCGATCTACGCCAACGCGGAGGACGGCAAGTCCTGGAACGCGAACTTCGGGCGTACCGGCTCGGCCGAGGTCGACCAGGCCATGAGCCGGGCCGCGCAGAGCCTCGACCCCGTCAGGGCCCGCGCGGCGACGAACGCGGCCGACGCGCTGATCTGGAAGGAGGTCAACGTGCTCCCGCTGTACCAGCGGCCGCAGAACGTGGCCGTACGGGAGACGCTGGCCAACGTGGGCGCCCGCGGCTTCTTCGACCTCCAGTACGAGGACATCGGCTTCACCGGCTGAGCGCCGGCGGGAGGCGGCAGGCGGGGTGTCAGGACGGGGTGCCGGCCATGATGCGGTCGACGAGGCCGCTGTCGCCTTCCTGGCGGGCGCAGTGCGCGCAGCAGTACCAGTGCTCGCCCGCCTGCACGCCGTGCCCGATGACCTTCGTGCCGCAGTGCTCGCAGATGGGCGCCATGGCCTCGATCGCGCACTGGAAGCAGTCGAAGGTGTGCACCGCTCCCTGCGCGTGCACCTCGAACGCCATGTCATAGTCGTTGCCGCAGGTCTCGCAGACAGCCATGATGATCCCCTCACACAGTCGATCCGCCCGAGGGGATACCCGATTCCGGGGTTGTTTTGCCCCAAGAAAGGTCCATATTCCGCCACCCGTCCGGGTCAGCGGCGCTCGACGGCGGAGCGGGCCGCCAGCGGCAGGCCCAGGAGGCCCAGCGCGGCCAGCGCGGCGGGCAGGCCGAGTGCGCCGCTCAGCCCGGCCACGAGCAGCGGGCTGAGCACGAAACCCGTGTAGGAGAGCGTGGACACCCCCCACACCATCGTGCCGCTGGGGTCGTCGGCCGCGGCGCGGCTGAGCAGGGCGGGCACCATCGGGCCGAGGGCCAGCCCGGTCAGCGCGAACCCGGCCAGCGAGACCGCGACGCCTCCCCCGAGCCCCGCCAGGGCGATGCCGGCGCCGCCGCCGAGCCCGGCCACCAGGCAGAGCACCCTGAGCGACGTCCTGGGCAGCGCCTGGACGATCAGCCGGCCCGCCGTCAGCGCCGCCATGTAGACCGAAGGGGCGGCGCTGGCGACCAGCGGCGTGGCGCCCCGGTGCTCCTCCAGGAGCAGGACCGACCACTGCTCGACCGAGTTCTCGATGATCAGGACGCAGGCGGCCAGCGCCCCCAGCACGATCACGGCGCCCCACAACTTCCGCCGGTCCGTCCCGGTGACGGATGGTTCGGGCAGGCCGCGGCCCAGGCGCAGCGCGAGCGGGGTCAGCGCGGTGGCGGCCACCAGCAGGGCGACCACGACCAGCACCGTGCCGACGCCGAGGCCGTACGAGCGGGCCAGGCCGGTGAGCGGGGCCGCCGCGATGACCGCGACCGGGAAGGCGGCGTGCACCGGCTGGAAGAGCCGGCGGCCGCTCTCCCGCTCGGCGCGGCCCGTGGCCAGGTTCAGCGCGATGTCGAGGGCACCGCTGAACGCTCCCACCAGCAGCAGCGCCAGTGCGAGCTGCCAGGCGGTGCCGGCCAGGCCGATGGCGGCGACGGCGAGCGCGAACAGGCCCGTGGCCGCCATCAGGGAGACCCGTTCCCTGCCTCTGGCCAGCCGACCGGTCAGCGCCATCGCGGGCAGGGCCCCGACCGGCACGGCGCTGAGCGCCAGCCCCAGCTCGCCCGCCGAGATCCCCAGCTCCAGCTTGACGGCGGGCAGCAGGGCCGACCACGACCCCCAGAACACCCCCCAAACCGCACAGACCGCGATCAGCGGCATTTACCCGCACCCCTTGATATTTCGGTCAAGTCACAGTAAAGATCGTCCTTGCCCTTATTACCCCCTTTGAAGGGACGCTCGTGCTCCTCCGTACGGTCATCGCGGCCAGCCTGGTCGCCGCCGGGATCGCCGCCACCCCCTCCGCCGCGTACGCCGCCTCGGCCGCGTACAGCCCGGAAAGGGTCTGTGGCAAGGGCTTCCACCGGGTCAAGGACGGCCACCGGGCGATGCGGACCTCCAGAGGGGCCGTGTTCGGGCACGTGTACCTGATGTACAGCAAGCGCAGCGGCAAGAACTGCGTCGCCGCGATCAAGACGAGGTACACCGGCACCCGTACCCTCACCGGCGCCTCCATAGAAGTCAGGGGCGGCGGCCGGAGCGAGGACCAGCAGAGGTACCGCTACTACGCCGAGACCGGGCACATCCAGGGCGCCTGGAAGTGCGTGCGCTACGCCGGCTGGACCCGCGATCCGCGTGGCCGCGTCGAGGCGTCGGGCGGGCGCGCGAACTGGGGCAACTGCCGGGGCTGATCAGGGGTAGGGGTCTTGGGACGAACCTTTTTCGCCGGAGCCGTCACAACGGGACGCGCTGTCCTGTCCTAGCTGGCATCGACGAGAATACGGAGGTTCCCATGAGTCAGAGGGTCGACGTCTCCAAGCACGTTCCCGAGATCTACCGCCACTTCTTCGCGGTGGAGAAGCTGCTGCACGACAGCGAGGTGCCCGCCGCCACCCTGGAGCTGGTCAAGCTGCGGGCCAGCCAGATCAACGGCTGCGCCTACTGCGTCGACATGCACAGCAAGGACATGAAGAAGGCCGGCGAGAGCGACGAGCGGCTGTGGATGGTGGCGGCGTGGCGGGAGGCCACGGTGTTCACCCCGGCCGAGCGCGCCGCGCTGGCGCTGACGGAGGAGGCGACCAGGATCGCCGACCGCGCCCTCGTGCCGGACGACGTCTGGCGCCGCGCGGCCGAGTTCTACAGCGAGGAGCAGCTCGCGGTGCTGGTCGTGGCCATCGCCATGATCAACACGTGGAACCGGATCAACGTGACCGCGCGGGTCTCGCCGCCGGTGTGAACCTCGCGGAGTCCGCAGAAATACATTGAGTGGACGCCCGGGCCCGGTTAGGTTGACGCGCATGGCGGGTGCCGACCGCCCGCCATGCCGTCGCCCGGACGGCGCGCCGAGAATGGCGCGGCGCGGAAGGGGGAATCCACATGAAACGCGTCAGAATCAGGAAGTCGGCCGCGAGACGGCGGCATCGGCTGACGGTCGAGCTGGATCTGCGTTCGCCGTCGGGCCGCAGACTTCCCTACTGAGGTGCTCCTTACACCGAACTTACGGGGGTATCTGTAGATAACATAGGTAACAAGAACATCACGGGGGCGCACGATGAAGAGGCTTGTGGCAGTGCCGCCACACATCGCCAGGCACAAGATCCGCGACATCCGCTCAGTGGATCGCCGCAAGCAACCCGCCGAGCCGGCGACGACCGAGCCGGTGGTCGATCTGCGCGCCTACGCGGGCAGGAACGTCATCCGCTTCCCCGGCGGCCCCACTCCGGCCGCCTGAGGTAGCAGGCGGGGTTAGCGGTACAGGCGCTTGCCGTACGCCTCGCCGTAGTAGGTTTCGAGCTCTTCGAGGCTCTCTTCCACCTTCTGCACTTCCTTGATCAGCTTGGCCTGGGACGGCAGCGTGTCGGTGGTCCAGCTGTCCGGCTTCCACAGGGACGAGCGCAGGAACGCCTTGGCGCAGTGGAAGAAGATCTGCTCGATCTCGACCACGAGCGCCAGGTGCGGCCGGTGCCCCTTGACGATCATCTCGTCGAAGAACGGCGCCTCGCGCACGAGCCGGGCCCGGCCGTTGACGCGCAGCGTCTCGTTGCGGCCGGGGATCAGGAAGATCAGCCCGACGTGCGGGTTCTTCAGCACGTTGACGAATCCGTCCGCCCTGCGGTTGCCGGGACGGTCCGGGATCGCGATCGTGGTGTCGTCGATGACGTGCACGAACCCGGCCGGGTCACCCTTGGGCGAGACGTCGCAGGAGCCGTCGGAGCCGGACGTGGCGATGAGGCAGAACGGCGAGGCCGCCAGCCACTCCCGGTCGCGCTCGTGCAGGCGGGGCCGATCCTTGGTCGCGGCCCTCGGCATGACCTCGCCGAGCAGCTCGCGCAGCTCGGCCTCCGACTCGATCTCTGCCCAGCTCATGCGATCTCCATTCGGGGTGTTTCACCTATCTTGTCAGGATCGGAGCGAGCAGCCGATGGGGTTTTCGCAGGGCGAGACTCACCTGGTCCCGACGCATGTCGTCGCACAGCCCGGGGCCGGGACGCACCTCGACCTCCTCGATCGGCACGCTCCTGCGGCAGGTGGCGCAGAACGACACGGCGTCGAGCCTGGTGTCGCAGGTCGCGTGGTGGAACAGCCGGCGCGGGCCGTTCCCGGCGAGGTGGCGTTCGCCCCACTGGCCCAGTGACAGCACGGGGATCCAGAGCTCGCGGCCGACCGGCGTCAGGACGTATTCGTCGCGCGGGGGCGCGTCCTGGTAGCGGCGTCGTTCGAGCAGGCCGGCCGCGACGAGCGCCGACAGCCGCTGGGACAGGACGGCCTTGGGGATGTCGAGGTGGGCCTGGAAGTCGGCGAAGCGGCGCACGCCGTACATGGCGTCGCGGATCACCAGCAGCGTCCACCGCTCGCCGATCACTTCCAGGGCACTGGCCAGTGAGCAGTCCTGGCCGTCGTAGTTCTTGCCGAGCGCCATGGACCCCATGCTAGTTCATTCATTGAACCGTGGTAGCGTGCGCGGCATGAGTTCAATGACCGAACCGACGACGGCGCCCGCGCGCACGCTCGCCGTGGCCTCGTCGGCGCCGCTGCTGGTGCTGACCTGTTTCACGCTGCCGATGGTGACGCTGCCGCAGATCTCCCGCTCGCTCGGCGCCGGTCCGACGGGTCCCGTGTGGATCCTGGGCTCGATCGCGCTCGGGCTCTCCTCGCTGCTGCTGGTCGCCGGCGGTCTGGCCGACGACTACGGGCGCAGGCGGGTGCTGGTGGCGGGCACGGGCGTACTGGCCGCCGCGAGCGTGGCGGCGGCGTTGAGCGCGAACGTCGCCGTGTTCGTGGCGGCCAGGCTGGTGCAGGGCGGGGCGAGCGCGGCGATGCTGGCCGCCAGCCTCGGGATCGTGGGGCACGCCTATCCGGCGGGGCCCGAGCGGGTGCGGGCCACCGGGCGGTACGGGGCCATGATCGGGCTGGGCACGCTGGCCGGGCCGCTGGTGGCGGGGCTGGGGGCCTCCGTGGTGAGCTGGCGGGCGACGTACTGGCTGATGGGGTTGTGCGCGCTGCTGCTGGCGCTCGCCTCGGCGCGGGTTTTGGAGGAGTCGGGCTCGGCGGCGCCGCGCCGGTTCGACCTGCCGGGAGTGGTGCTGCTCAGCCTGGGCGTGGCGGCGCTGGTCGCGGGGGTGACCGAGGGGCGGACGGGGTGGTCGCGGCCGGTCGTGCTGGGGGCGTTCGTCCTGGCCGCGGTGCTGATCGCGGCCTTCGTGGCGGTGGAACGGCGGCGGCCGGAGCCGCTGCTCGACCTGCGGCTGTTCGGGCGGCCGGAGTTCCTGGTGGCGACCGGGGGCGCGCTGGTCGTGGGGGCGGCCGTGGTCGGGCTGCTCGGCTACCTGCCGACCGTGCTGGAGGCGGCCCACGGGCTGACGCCGCTGGAGACGGGGCTGCTGCTGGGTGTCTGGGCGGCGGTGTCGTTCGTGTCGTCGCTGCTGACCCGGCACGTACGGCTGGGCACGGCCACGCGGCTGGCCCTCGGGCTCGGGCTCAGCGCGGCCGGGTTCACCGGGCTGGTGGCGACCGGCGCGTCACTGTCACTGCCGCCGGTCGTCGCCGGGCTGGTGGTGAGCGGCGTGGGGTCGGGGCTGATCAACTCCTCGATCACGCATCTGGCCATCGAGAGCGTGCCCGCGCACCGGGTCTCCATGGGGTCGGGAGCGAACAACACCGCCCGGTATGTCGGCTCCTCTCTGGGTGCGGCCGGGGTGGCGGCGGTCGTCGGGGGCTTCGGGCTGGCGCAGGGCACGGCCATCGCGGTCGCGGCCTGCGCGACGCTCACAGCCGTAGCGGCCCTCGCCGCCCTGCTCGTCCGTTCCCAGGGCTAGGACTTTCACCAGCGGCGGGACTGGGCCATCGCGCCGAGGAGGGCGTCGCGTTCCAGCGCGAACCTGCGCGCATCCATCCCCTGGCGCTCGGCCCGCAGGTGCAGCAGGGTCAGCTCGGTCGCCGCCTGCTGGTAGTCGCCCATCGCCCGGCCGAGCCCCGCTCCCCTGGCCCACTTGCGGGCCGCCTTGCGCGCGGGCAGCGTGGTCAGCATCCGGACGTCGGCGTCGGTGACCAGCCCGGTCTGCTGGTAGGCGGGCAGGTAGTAGGCCATCCTGGCGACGAGGTGCCGGCGTTCGACGACGGTCACCACGATGAGCAGCACCAGCGCCGCCATGATCACCAGGTAGGCGCCACCCAGCCAGGACAGCGAGTTGGTGGTGGCGGCGCCGTTCCACAGCCCGTGCAGGAAGACCGCGCCGCAGTAGCCGAGCGGGATCGCGGCGTACCTGAACGCCGTGCGCCGGGTCAGCGCGTACGCGACGCCGAGCCCGATCATGGAGGTGTAGATCGGATGGCCGAGCGGGTCGATCAGCCCGCGCAGCACGAAGAGCTGGACCGCGCCGCTCGCGCCGTCCTCCCCGAACGCGAGCAGGTAGTAGCCCACGTTCTCCACGGCCGCGAAGCCGAGGCCGGCCATGGAGGCGTAGACGATGCCGTCGGTCAGGCCGTCGATCTCGATCCGGCGGCGGAGCAGGAGCAGCAGGGCCGAGCCCTTCAGCGCCTCCTCGATCACCGGCGCCAGCACGACGGTGCCGATGTTCTCGACCGCGGACGACGCGTAGCCGGCCCGCAGGAACAACTGCTGGCCGGCCAGCGTCAGCGCGATCCCCGCCACGATGGCCACCCCCGCGCCCCACGCGAAGGCGAAGGCGAGGTTGAGCTTCGGCTCGGGTTCGAGCCGGTCGAGCGAGAGCACGGCCGCGAGCAGCACCGGCAGGGGCGCCACGGCCAGCAACGCGGACAGGCCGAACCCGACGGGACCCCCGGCGAGCAGCATGACGGCCAGCACGATCAGGGCGAGGAGACCGGAGACGACCAGTCCGATCAGCAAGGCTTTACTGGGACGCTGGACGAGCAACGGAGCAGTCATGGTGGTGCCTCTTTTCCCCTCGGCTCCGCCCACTATGCGTGCCGCGCATCTACAGCCGCTTAACGATCGCTTGATTCGCGGTAGTACGGGTCCGCCACCACGGGCTCACCCTCGGTGTAGGCGTACACCTCCCGGCCGGAGACGAACACCTTCAGCGCCCGGCTCATGACGTCCAGCGGATCGCCGGACCAGATGACCACGTCACCGTCGAGCCCCGGCCGCAGCGCGCCGACCCGGTCGTCCAGGCCCATGATCCGGGCCGGGTTCACGGTGATCGAGCGCAGCGCCTCGTCGCGGTCGAGCCCCTCCTTGACCGCGAGCGTGGCCTGGTGGACGAGGAAGTGGATGGGCACCACGGGATGGTCGGTGGTGATCGCCAGCTCGACCCCGGCGCGCGCCAGGATGCCCGGGTTGCGCAGGCTGCGCTGCCGCAGCTCGACCTTCGACCGGCTGGTGAACAGCGGGCCGATGATCACCGGAACGTTCCGCTCGGCCAGCGTGTCGGCCAGCAGGTGCCCCTCCGTGCCGTGGTTGATCACCAGGCGGTAGCCGAACTCGCCGGCCAGCCTGAGCGCGGTGGCGATGTCGTCGGCGCGGTGGGTGTGCTGGCACCACGGCAGCTCGCCGTCCAGCACGCGGACCAGGACCTCCAGCGTGCCGTCACGGTCGAACGGCTTGCCCTCGGCCTCGGCGGCCGACCTCTTCGCCTTGTAGTCCTGCGCCTTCATGAACGCGTCGCGGATCACGGCGGCCACGCCCTGGCGGGTGGAGGGCAGCTTCTTCTGGTCGCCGTACACGCGCTTGGGGTTCTCGCCGAGCGCGCTCTTGACGCTCACCGGCTCGCGCAGCAGCATCTCGTCCACGGACCTGCCCCAGCACTTGATCGCGACCGTCTGGCCGCCGATCGGGTTGCCGGAGCCCGGCTTGATCACGGCGGTCGTCACGCCGCCCGAGAGCGCGTCGCCGAAGGCGAGGTCGGCCGGGTTGATGGCGTCCAGCGCGCGCAGGCGGGCGCCGTTGGGGTCGGTCATCTCGTTGGTGTCCTGGCCGGCCCAGCCCTCGGCCTCCTCGTAGACGCCGAGGTGGCCGTGGGCCTCGACGAAGCCGGGCAGCACCCAGCCGCCCGCGGCGTCGACGACCGTGGTTCCCTCGGGGACGGCCACGTCCCGGCCGACCGCGGTGATCTTCCCGTCCTGGATGAGGACGGTTCCACCGTCGATGGGGTCGCCGTCGACGGGTACGACATATCCGCTGGTAATAGCAAGATTCATGACTCGTAACCTATCGGGGAGCGGGTAGCGGCCTACCATGACCTCACATCTGTACCGCCGATGGCTGCTCGAACTCTGGAACGGCGACTTCGGCCTGGCCCGCGAACTGGTCACCCCGTCCTTCGCCGGTCACTGGCCCGGCATGGAGGTGTCCGGGCCGGAAGGGCTGATCGAGGCGCTGGAGCAGGCGCACGCGCCGTTCGCCGACGTCAAGGTCGGCCTGGACGTGGGACCGATCGAGGACGGCGACCTGGTGTCGGCGCGGTGGACCTTCGCGGGGACGTACCGGGGCGGGCTGCCCGGGGCGACGGCGGCGGAGGGGACCAGGATCGCGTTCAGCGGTCACGACATCCTGCGGGCCGAGGACGGCAGGTTCGCCGAGTACTGGGTGATCTCGGATGCCCAGACCTTCATGCGACAGCTCGGTATAGGTTGATATTTCCTGATTTCTGAGCACGAGGGTGGTGCATGTCCTCCGAGATCCACGGCCCCGGCGCGGGCCCGGCCTCACGACCGCTGGGGGACGGGGAGCTGACGGGCCTGCTGGCCAAGCAGCAGTTCGGCGCGCTGTCCACCAACAAGGGCGGCGGGGACCCGCAGCTGTCCACCGTGCTCTACACCTGGGACCCCGAGCAGCGCGTCGTGCGGATCTCCTCCATGGCCGACCGGCTCAAAGTCCGCCAGTTGCACGAGGACCCGCGCTGCGCGCTCTACGTGGCCAGCGACGACTTCTGGTCGTACGCCGTGGCGGAGGGCCTGGCGGAGCTGTCGCCGGTGACCGCCGAACCGGGTGACGAGGTGGGCCTCGAACTGCTGTCCATGCGGCCGTCGTTCGCCGCGCCCGCCGACGCGCAGGCGTTCCTGCGGCAGATGGTGGCGGACCGGCGGCTGGTGATCAGGCTCCGAGTCTCGAACCTGTACGGCACCGCTCTGTCCGGCCTGCCCGATCAGCCCGGCCTGCCCGACCTTCCTGGCCTGTCGGGCTTGTCCGGCGGGTGAGGCCGCGGCGGGCGCCGTCGTCCGCCTGATCACCGGCTTTCCGCCTCGGCCCGGCGGCGCCGCCGCGTGTCGAATGCTCACCCGCACGGCATCCCAGGGCTACTCTTCTCTCAACTTCACGTCACGAGACGTTGTCATCGTCGAGTCGTTGTCTCTCCCCAGTTGAGGAGACCCATGTTCAGGCGACTCGCCGTCACCGTCTCGACCTGCCTCGCCCTGCTGACCACCGCCACCGCCCTGCCCGCCCAGGCGGACACCACCACGGGCGCTCCCGTCGTCGTGGCCCACCGCGGCGCCTCGGCCTACGCCCCCGAGAACACCATCGCCGCCTTCGAGCTGGCCGCCGAGATGGGCGCCGACATGTTCGAGCTCGACGTCCAGGAGACCAAGGACCACGAGCTGGTCCTGATGCACGACACGACCCTGACCAGGACGACCGACGCGGAACAGGTCTTCCCCGGCTCCTCCCCCTGGAACGTCGGCGACCTCACCCTCGCCCAGATCCGCCGCCTGGACGCCGGTTCGTGGCGGTCCGGCGAGTACGACGGCGAGCGCGTCCCCACCCTCGCCGAGGCCCTGCGCGTGATGAGCGGCTCCGGGCTGGGGCTGCTGCTCGAAGTCAAGTCACCCGAGCTCTACCCCGGCATCGAGGCCCGCATCGCCGACGAACTGCGGCGTTCCCCCTGGTGGCTGGAGCCGGGCCGGCTGGTGGTGCAGTCGTTCGACTGGGACGCGATGCGCACCTTCGCCCGGCTGCTGCCCGAGGCGCCGATCGGGCTGCTCGGCACGCCGTCCGCCGGGCAACTGCCCGCCCTGGCGACGTTCGCCGACCACATCCACCCGCCGTACGCCACACTCACGGCCGCGTACGTGCGCCGCGTCCACTCCCTCGGCATGACCGTCCTCACCTGGACCGTCGACAGCCCCGCGGCCATGCGCCTCATGCTCTCCCACGGGGTGGACGGCATCATCACCAACAAGCCGGACGTCCTCTACGACCTGATCAGCGCCTGACCCGGCCTGGCCCGGTCCCACGCCTGCCGCAGCGCCACCCAGAACACCACCGCGTAGCCGGCGAACACCCCCAGCAGCAGCACCATCAACGCCCGTTCCGGCAGCCCGGTCGCGTCCATGGCGTAGTCGATCACGGCCACGTAGTCGCGTTCGGCCCAGTGCCAGATCACGTACACGAAGAGCTGCGACAACGGGCTCACCGCGAACGCGGTCACGGCCACCGTCACGAGCAGCCGCGCCACCGCCACCATCGCCAGCCGGTGCACCCCGTACAGCAGCGCGCCGGACAGCACGGCGTACACCGCGATTCGCCTCATGAACCGGAGCATGACCCGGCACGCTCCTCCCTATCCACCCACTGTCCGCTCCCGGACATCCCTCTCATCCCGCAGCAGCCGGACGGGTCCCAGCGCCGGCCGCCATGTACGCCCCGAGCCGCCTGGCGCGATGATCATGTCCGATTTCCGCCAGTCACGACGACCTGCCACCGGCGATGCTGGCCTGATAGGGAACGAATCAGGCCCTAACCTCGCGGAACGAAAGGAGGCGGCACGATGACCCTGACCGGACACAGGACGCACACGGTGGTGGACAGCCCCGTCGGCCCGCTCACCCTCGTCGCGGTCGACGGCACCCTCTCGGGCCTCTACATGCGCCGCCAGCGCCACCGCCCACCCGAGGAGACCTTCGGGGTGCCGGACCCGGAGCCGTTCACCGAGGTCGCGGCCCAGCTCCGGGCCTACTTCGACGGCCGCCTGACCAGCTTCGACCTGCCCCTGGTCTTCGCCGGCACCCCGTTCCAGCGCCAGGTCTGGACGGCCCTGCGGGACATCCCGTACGGCGAGACGATCAGCTACGCCGAACTCGCCACCCGAATCGGCCGCCCGACCGCGTCCCGCGCCGTGGGCCTGGCCAACGGCAAGAACCCGATCGGCATCATCGTCCCCTGCCACCGCGTCATCGGCTCCACCGGCGACCTCACCGGCTACGGCGGCGGCCTCCCGACCAAACGCCACCTCCTCACCTTCGAAGCCGCCACCCTCGGCTCCGCCCTCTTCTGAACCGCCCCTCCTGAACCGCCCAGCCGTCGCCCATCCCACGGTTCATCACAAGATCAGCCGCGACCTGACCCGATACTGGAGCCTTGCACCTCTCAGCGGGTGCCGAGTCGCCCTGAATCAGGTGCCGTCAATCCAGTACTTCTGCAGCCTGGCGACGGCCTCGTCCTTGCTCATCGCCGCCACCGTCATCTCGTCGAGCCCTGCTCTCGAGATCAACATGAAGACGAGATCGGCGGGCAACGCCTCCGGAGGGCAGTTCACCTGACGCCAGCCTTCGATCCAGCAGAAGGAATCGTGCTGAACACGAGTGGGTTGCGGCCGGCTCATCGGACAAGCTCCACCAACCATTCGCGCAACTGATCGTCATCACGCCGCGGAGATCCCCCACGGGATGTTCTGCACCCGGCCCAACGCCGCCGGGCCAAGTCGTCCTTCAAGCAAGGTCCGCACGAGGGCGTAGTCCGTCGAGGATGACGTCGAGCAGGTGGCGGGCTCTGGCGTCCCATTCGTCCTGCTCCAGGCGGGTCAGATAGCCGAGGAGCAGAATGACGTCACGGGCGTCGGCATCGGAGCGGATGACCCCACCGCCCTTGCCGGCGTCGAGGAGCAGGGTCAGCGCGTCACCGATGGGGCCGAGGCTGTGCGCGGACAGGTCGCGCCAGACCGAGGCCTCGATCGCGGCGAAGACTCCGCGTTTGATCCGCGCGTACTCGACCACCCGGTCGAACCAGCGGGCCAGCGCGGTGAGCGGATCATGCTCGGCGAGCAGCGCAGGAGCCGCCGCCACGAGCTCACCGACGTCCTCCCGGTAGACCTCGACGAGGAGATCCTCGCGGGTCGGGAAGTGACGGTAGAGCGTGCCCTGGCCGACTCCCGCCTGTTTGGCGATCCCGTTGAGCTTGATCTCGTCCGCGTCCGCGATGGCCGCTCGTGCGGCTTGGATGATCCGCGCGCGGTTGTCGGCGGCGTCGGCACGGCGGCGGGTGGAGTCCATGGTTCCTCTGCTCGTTCCTCTATGCGGACACGTGTCCGGTAAGCTGTCAAGCATGCGGACACGTGTCCACTTTAATGGAGGGATCCCCATGACAGCCATCGACGGCAAGGTCGTCGCCATCACCGGAGCGAGCAGCGGCATCGGCGAAGCCACCGCGCGTCTGCTCGCCGAGCGAGGTGCGGCCGTCGTCCTAGGTGCCCGGCGGACCCAGCGCCTCGACGAGCTCGCCCAGGACATCCGCGAACGCGGCGGACGGGCCATCGGCTGTGCCACGGACGTCCTCCGGCGGCAGGACCTCGAACGACTCGTCGGCGCGGCCGTGGCGGAGTTCGGCCGGCTCGACGTGCTGGTGGGCAACGCGGGCATCGCCAAGATCGGGCCGGTGGCCGACCTCGACGTCGACGGCTGGTCGGCCATGATCGACGTCAATCTCCGCGGCGTGCTCAACGGCATCGCCGCCGCCCTGCCGGTGTTCCGCCGCCAGGGCCACGGCCATCTGGTGACCACGGTGTCGACCGCCGGCCTGACGATCACTCCCACGATGGCGATCTACGCCGCGACCAAGAACGCCGTCCGTACCCTGCTGGAGGGTCTGCGGCAGGAATCGACCGACGGTGTGCTGCGTACGACGGCCGTGTCGCCGGGCTTCGTCCGCACCGAACTCGCCGGCTCGATCGACGACGCCCAGGTCCGCGAGCAGATCGTGCGCAACATGGGGGAGATCGGCATCGCGCCGGAAGCGGTCGCCCGCGCCATCGCCTTCGCCGTCGAACAGCCCCACGACGTCGAGATCGGCGACATCACCATCCGCCCGACCATCCAAAGCTGACGCCACGAGAGCGGCGGCGCCGATGCGCTCGGCCCCGCCGCTCTCAACAGCAGCCTGGAAAGATGCTCAGCCTCAGCTGCAGCCGCTGGTCGAGCCGCAGCCCTCGCAGACGTAGCAGCTGCCGGCCGGCCGCATCTTCGTGCCGCACGTCATGCACAGCGGCGCGTCCGCCGTGAAGCGCTGGTGGCTCTCCAGGGTCAGCTCCTGGACCGGCTGCTCCTCCGTCTTCGGCTGGGCGGCCTCGATCGGCGCCGACTGGGCCAGGGTCTCCCGGTCCATCGTCTCCTGCAGCGCCGCCGGGTCCTCGCCGCGCTGCTGCGCGGCGCGTTCGGCCGCCGAGAAGATGCCCAGCGCCGCCCGCTCGTCGTAGGGCAGGTGGTCGAGCGCCAGGCGGCGGAAGATGTAGTCCATCACCGAGGTGGCCATCCGGATGTCCGGGTCGTCGGTCATCCCGGCCGGCTCGAAGCGCATGTTGACGAACTTGCTCATGTACGTCTCCAGCGGCACCCCGTACTGGAGCCCTATCGAGATCGCCACCGAGAAGGCGTCCATGACGCCCGCGAGCGTCGAGCCCTGCTTGGACATCTTGAGGAAGACCTCGCCGAGCCCGTCGTCGGGGTAGGACGAGGCGGTCATGTAACCCTTGGCGCCGCCGACCGTGAAGCGGGTGGTCATGCTCGGCCGCTGGTTGGGCATGCGCCGCCGGGTCGGCCGGTTGACCTCGATGACCTTGACCTCGGGCTCCTGCGCCTCCTTGGCCTCCTGCTTCTTGGAGCCGTCGCCGGCCGACAGGGGCTGGCCCACCTTGCAGTTGTCGCGGTAGACGGCCAGCGCCTTGAGGCCGAGCTTCCAGCCCTCCAGGTAGACCTGCTCGATGTCGTCGATGGTGGCCGACTCGGGCAGGTTGACCGTCTTGGAGATGGCTCCGGACAGGAACGGCTGCGTGGCCGCCATCATGCGCACGTGACCCATGGGCGCGATGGCCCGCTCGCCCATCGCGCAGTCGAACACCTCGTAGTGCTCCCTGCGCAGGCCGGGCGCGTCGACGACGTGGCTGTGCTCGCCGATGTACTCGACGATGGCCTCGATCTGCTCCTGCTGGTAGCCGAGCTGCTTGAGCGCGCGCGGGATCGTCTGGTTGACGATCTGCATGGACCCGCCGCCGACGAGCTTCTTGAACTTGACCAGCGCCAGGTCCGGCTCGATGCCGGTGGTGTCGCAGTCCATCATCAGGCCGATCGTGCCGGTGGGCGCGAGCAGGCTGGCCTGGGCGTTGCGGTAGCCGTTCCTCTCGCCCAGCTTGAGGCACTCCGACCACTGCCGCGACGCCTCGTTGTGGATCTTCGCGTCCATGGTGCCGACCGTGCGCAGGTCGTCGTTGGCCGCGGCGTGCTTGCGCATGACGCGCTTGTGCGGCTCGGCGTTCCTGGCATATCCGTCGTACGGGCCCACGACCGCGGCCAGCTCGGCGCTGCGCCGGTAGGACACACCGGTCATCAGGGACGTGATCGCCGCCGCGACGGCCCGGCCGCCGTCGGAGTCGTACGCGTGCCCGGTCGCCATGAGCAGCGCGCCCAGGTTCGCGTAGCCGATGCCGAGCTGCCGGTACGCCCGCGACGTCTCACCGATCTTCTCGGTCGGGAAGTCGGCGAACGTGATCGAGATGTCCATCGCGGTGATGATCAGCTCGGTCAGCTTGACGAAGTCGGCGACGTTGAAGGTGTTGTCGTCCTTCAGGAACTTCAGCAGGTTGATGCTGGCCAGGTTGCAGGAGGAGTTGTCCAGGTGGACGTACTCGCTGCACGGGTTGCTGGCCGTGATCCGCCCCGTCTCGGGGGTGGTGTGCCAGTCGTTGATCGTGTCGTCGTACTGGACACCCGGGTCGGCGCACTCCCAGGCGGCCTTGGCCATCTTGCGGAACAGGTCCTTGGCGTCGACCTTCTCGATGACCTCGCCGGTCAGGCGGGCCCGCAGGCCGAAGTCGCCGCCCTGCTCCACCGCGCGCATGAACTCGTCGGACACGCGGACGGAGTTGTTGGCGTTCTGGTACTGGACGCTGACGATGTCCTTGCCGCCGAGGTCCATGTCGAACCCGGCGTCCCGCAGCGCGCGGACCTTGTCCTCCTCGCGCGCCTTGGTCTCGATGAACTCCTCGATGTCGGGGTGGTCGACGTCGAGCACGACCATCTTGGCCGCCCGGCGCGTGGCGCCGCCCGACTTGATCGTCCCGGCCGAGGCGTCGGCGCCGCGCATGAACGACACCGGCCCGCTGGCCGTGCCGCCGCTGCTGAGCAACTCCTTCGACGAACGGATCCGCGACAGGTTGACCCCCGACCCGGAGCCGCCCTTGAAGATCACGCCCTCTTCCTTGTACCACTCCAGGATCGACTCCATCTGGTCGTCCACGGAGAGGATGAAACACGCGCTGACCTGCTGCGGCGACTGCGTGCCCACGTTGAACCAGACCGGCGAGTTGAACGCGAACACCTGGTGCGCCAGCGCGTGCTTCAACTCGTGGTCGAAGATCTCGGCGTCCTCTTCACCGGCGAAGTAGCCGTTCTCGACGCCGGTTCTGGTGTAGACGCCGACGACCCGGTCGATCAGCTGCTTCAGGCTCCACTCACGCTGCGGCGTGCCCACGGCGCCGCGGAAGTACTTGGTCGTCACGATGTTGGCCGCGTTGACCGACCAGGACTCGGGGAACTCGACACCCCGCTGCTCAAAGTTGACCGACCCGTCGCGCCAGTTCGTCATGACGACGTCGCGGCGCTCCCACTGGATCTCGTCATACGGGTGCACACCGGGCTTGGTGAAGATCCTCTTCATCTTCAGTCCCTTACGCGGACGCTTACCCCCGCGCGCGACTGAACCGCTGGCCGTCTCCGTCATGACTCCCCCTTCTCCGCCTTCAACTGTGAGATCTCGGCCTCGAAGTCCGCCAGGCTCTCGAAACCGCGATATACCGATGCGAACCGCAGGTAGGCCACCTCGTCCAGCTCCCGCAGCGGGCCCAGGATGGCCAGGCCCACCTCGTTGGAGGGGATCTCGGCCGCGCCCTTGGCCCTGATGGCCTCCTCCACCCGCTGCCCGAGCTGCGCCAGCGAGTCCTCGCTGACCGGCCTGCCCTGGCACGCCCGCCGCACGCCCGCGACGACCTTGTCCCGCGAGAACGGTTCCGTGACTCCGCTGCGCTTGCTCACCATGAGCAGTACGGTCTCCTGCGTGGTGAACCTGCGCCCGCATTCGGGACAGGTGCGCCTACGCCGGATGGCCGCGCCGTCGTCCGTGGAGCGGCTGTCGATGACCCTGGTGTCAGGGTGGCGACAGAACGGACAGTGCACGCTTCTCGCCTCCAAGACCTGCGGCCACCACCCGCGCCCTCACCCGCCATGACGGGACGCTCGCGCACACTCCACGGGTGCCCATGGAGCGGTCACAGAAACACAAGGTGTGGTGAACTACATCGGTGTAACTACTAGATGTTGTGGTCCAACCGTAGAAGCGAGCGACCATGAACGCAAGTTGAGCCGGCCCTTCCCGCCGAAGTCGCTGATCAGCCCACTGACCCCATCCGCCCCGGGCGTGTCGGCCGGCCGCAGGTGATCTTCTCGCAGGTGAGGCGTCACATCGGTTGCTCCGGGCCTCGTTCGTGAACAAACCTCACAACGGTACCGAACGACACCTTCACCGCGTGCGCCCCGCCTCATGAGCCTCCGTCACACCTCTCTTCCCGTACGTACGCGCGCCACGCCCCGCGTCCCGCGTCGGACGGGCCTTACGTACAACCCCTCCCACCTGCGCTCTCATCCCTCCGCCGGGGCCTTTACTCAAGCCTTCTCCAGCCACTCCCAGAGCACGCGTTCGCGGCCGGCGTCGTACGACTCCGCGGACGAGCGCATGACCCTGGTGCGGTGGACGTAGGAGCCGGTGGACGCCTTCGTCACGCCGAGCACGACGTCGGCCAGCTTGCGCCCCGCGACCGGCGGGGTGTCGACGAGGGGCGTCACTTCGAGGACCGGGATGAGCCACTTCATCACGAACTGCAGCGAACCGCCTGCCTCCCGGGCGAGCCCCGTACCCGTCACCAGGCTCGGGTTGTACGCCACGATGTCGACGCCCTCGGGGAGCCGCCTGGCCCACTCGTGCACGAGATGGATACCGCCGAGCTTGCTGGTCGTGTACGCCCGGCGGCCACCGGAACGAACCCGCCCAGAACGGCCGAACGCGCCGGGCCGGGAGAGGATCGCCGGGTCCTGCCAGTGGGGCGCGGGCATGGTGCCGCCGGTGTGCCGGAGGTCGCCGTAGTGGGCGTCGCTGACGGAGACCACGATGCGCGCGGGCGCCTGGAGATGCGGGTGCAGCCGCCTGAGCAGCAGGTGGGTGGCGAGGACGTTGACGGCGAAGGTCAGCTCGTACCCGTCGGCGCTGGTGTGCAGGGCGTCGGACAGGTGCACGCCGGCGTTGCACACGACGCCCCGCAGCGGGGGGAGCGCGCCCGCGTCCACGAGGTCCTCCACCTGCGCGGCGGCGGCCTCGACACTCGCCTTGGCGGCGAGGTCCACGGGGATCGCGGAGACGTGCGGGGAGACGGCCCGCAGCCGTGGCAGCACGTGGGCGGCTGAGGCTTCCCGGGCGAGCACCACCAGGTGCGTCTCCGGGCTGCGGCGCAGGATCTCCGCTGCCGCTTCGAGGCCGATGCCCCTGGTCGCGCCGGTCATGACTATGGTGCGGGTGGCTGTGGTCATGTGCTGACTCCATGTTCGTACGAAAGGCCGAAACATCGGCACTCGCACGACTCTGCGAGGCCTCGTACGGGCGGGGAAGACCTCGCCGTGCCTGGTACCGGGAGGGCCACGCAGGCGAGCCCGCACGGTCGGCGCCCCACGGCACAATGGTGGACATGCCGCACACCGACCGGCCCGACCTCGGGGAGTATCTGCGTCGCCGGCGCGCGGCGCTGACACCCCCCGACCGGCCGGGCATCGCGCGCACCTCGCACCGGCGCGTCCCGGGGCTACGCCGCCAGGAGTTGTCCGAGATCGCGGGGATCTCGGTCGAGTACTACACCCGCCTCGAACAGGGCCGAGCACCGCGCCCGTCGCGCGAGGTCCTCACGGCACTCGCGCGAGCGTTCACGCTGACCGACGCCGAACGCGCCCACCTGTTCCGGCTCGCCGGCGAACTGCCTCCAGAACCTCTCTCCCCGGACAGCGAGATCCGCCCCGGGCTCCTCCGCCTGCTGCGCACCCTCGACGACACCATGCCCATCACCGTCCATGACGGACGCCTGGACCTGCTCGCTCACAACGCCGCCGCCGCCGACCTCCTCGGGCCGCTCTCCTGCACCGGTCGCTACGGACGCAACATCGTCTACCAGTGCTTCACGGCCCCGGCGGTCCCCGACGTGCTCGGCGACGACGGCGCCGGGCAGCTCGCCCGTGCGGCCACCGCTGAGCTCCGGGCCGCGCTCAGCCGCTACCCGGGCGACGAGTACCTCCAGTCCCTGCACGCGGAACTGTCCGAGACCAGTGCCGCTTTCCGCGATCACTGGGAACGAGGCGAAGTCGGATCATTCCACTCCCTGACCAAACGCCTCCGCCATCCGGCCCGTGGCTGGCTGACCTTCGACACCGAAGTCCTCCACGCCCCGGAAAGAGACCACTGGATCATGCTCTACACACCCCGCGAACCTGCCTGACCTCACCCGACGGATCCGATTCCCAGCCAGACCGCGCAAACCAGACCACCAGACCACCGGGATCAGGCGACCAGGCGACCAGGCGCAGGTAATAGGAGGTCAGCCCGCGATGCTGCGAATGCCCAGATCAGGCGGCCGGCTCAGACCACCAGGCTGAGGGCACCCGGAGTCAGGTGGTTGGATCAGGCGGACGAGGACCAGGCCGCCAGGCTGAGGCCACCCAGAGTCAGGCGGCCGCGATCGGACGGTCGCAACGAGTCATCAGGCTGAAAGCCACCCCGGCTCGGGGCCGCGCACTGCCGCGATCACCGCAATGACCCGCAATCCGCGCGAGGCCCGCAATCCGAGCATTCCGCGCGATGCCTGCGATGCCTGCGATGCCTGCGATGCCTGCGATGCCTGCGATGCCTGCGATGCCTGCGATGCCTGCGATCGTGACCATACCCGTGAGTGCGCCGTGTCTGCGATCCTGGCCGTACCCGGTGCTGCGGTGATGCCCGCGATCACCGTAAGGCAGCGGTGTCGTTCGGGACGTACAGTCGGCTGCCGGGTCGGATGAGGGAGTCGGGCAGGCCGTTCAGCCGCTTGATCTCCTCCACCAGGGCGGTGGGGGCGTCCCCCTCGGAAAGTGCGTCAGCGATTTTCCACAAAGTGTCCCCCTCGTGAACCTCCACCCACGGCAGCCCGGCCTGCCCGGTCACCACGACCTGGACGTCCGCGTGCCCCACCGCCCGCGTACCCAGCCAGAACCCCCCGAGCGCCAGCAGCGCCACCACGATCACCAGCACGACCCGCCCCCGCCGCGTCAACCGCACAGGTGCAGCACCGTTCCGAGTCGGCGGCACAGGAGCAGCACCGTTTCGCGCCGGCACAGCCCCGATCCGGCGCAACCGCACCGTGGCAGCACCATCCCGGTTCGGCCGAAGAGGCCCCCGGCCCTCGGCACCACGCCTCTCAGCGCCACGCCCCTCGGCATCACGCCCCTCGGCACCACGCCACCCGGAAACACTGCGCAGCCCTCCGTTGTCGCGCCACCTCCCCTCGGCGCCGGGCTTCCTCCCGCCGATGCGCCGCACTTCGGCACCGGCAGGCCGACCAGAAGGGCCGTTCGGACGCGATGCGTCGCCCACCCGGGAGGACGAGCCTTTCCGCCGCAGGAGACGACCACCCGCCCGGAAGAGCAGGCCACCCCGTGCAGCGGCGGCCTCGTCCTGCCGTGAGGTCGAGCCGGTCCGCCGAGATGGTGAGCCGATCCGTGCACCGGCTCGGCGAGATGGCGCTTCGTTCCGCGACTCTGCTCGCCCGGACGGTGTTTCGTTCCGCGACTCTGCTCGCCCAGACGGTGTTTCGTTCCGCGACTCTGCTCGCCCAGACGGTGCTTCGTTCCGCGACTCTGCTCGCCCAGACGGTGCTTCGTTCCGCGAGCCTGCTCGCCCGGACGGTGCTTCGTTCCGCGAGCCTGCTCGCCCGGACGATGATCCGATTCGTGAGCCTGCTCCCCCAGGTGATGATTCGTTCCGCCGAGACGGAGATTCGTCCCCTTGGGCTGGCGGGCCCACCCCCTGAATGAGCGAGCCGATCCGCCACCGTCCACCGGCAGCCGGTGATCGTTTCGTGGCGGATGGCTGCTTGCCGCTGATCGTGGATCGGCTCCCCTCGACAGCGACCGGACCGCGCCCCACCCCTCGTTTACGCCCTACCGCCGATTTACGCCCTACCGCCGACTTACGCCCCACCGCTGGTTCGCGCCCCATCCCAGACTCGTCGACTTCCCCCTGCCTGCGGGCAGCACCAGGATTGTCGGCTCCCCCTTGCTCGCGGGCAGTCCCGGACTTGCGCCCCGCCCCCAACCAGCGGGCCGTCCTGGAGTCGCGGGCCGTCTCAGACCCACCGGCCGTCTCAGACTCGCGAACCACCCCTGGCCCGCGGGCCATCCCGGACTTTCGGACTGCATCAGACTTTCGGGCTGCCTCAGACTTTCGGACCGCTTCAGGCTTGCGGGTCGACACGGTGTCGTCCGTGCCGTCCGGCGTGTCGCTCCCCCGCCCCCTTCGCGTTCTGACATTCACGGGCGGCACCGTAGCGTCGGAGTCGCCCCCTGTACGCGGAGGCGGGACGAGGCGCAAATGGGATCTTCCCCCACCAGTCGCGCGGGGCCCCAACCTCTTACCGGAATTCGCTCGGACACCGGCCTTCACCCGCGTATTGTCTCCCCGTCGATCCTTACTCTGCGTGGCATCGGCTATCAGTGTGAGCTGGTTGGCATCTTCGCTGGTCGTGTCCGTATTTATGGGCGTTCGCATGGATGACCTCCTGCCGTGTGGCCTGAGGAAAAGGCCAAATAAAGATCAGCAAATCGAACACGGTGTCGATCGAACTCCCGTACGATGTTGTACACCACACTGGCGACTTTTTCGAGGAAGACTCGAACAATTGTTTGAAGATGATCTTCAACAGCGATACGGTCGCTGTGTGCGACATCAGGACCACGGACCGGGAGGTTCGCCGGTAAGGCGGGCCGCCAGGCGAGGAGGAGGAAGAGCATGACCGAGCGGGATGGCACAAACGGGGTCAGCGACCTCGCGGTGCGCCGGCGAGACTCCCTGGGGCTCACCCCCAGGCAGCGCAAGATCCTGGAAGTGATCCGAGACTCGGTGCAACAGCGCGGATATCCGCCGTCCATGCGCGAGATCGGCGAGGCGGTGCAGCTGACGAGCACGTCCAGCGTGTCGCACCAGCTGACGGCGTTGCAGCGCAAGGGCTACCTGCGGCGCGACCCGCACCGGCCGCGCGCACTGGAGGTCCGCCTGCCGGGCGAGCCCGTGCTGTGGGTCGACCCCGACGCCGGCGACGAGGAGCCGACGGTCAACCGCCCCACCGCCGCCTATGTCCCGCTCGTGGGCCGTATCGCCGCCGGTGGGCCGATCCTGGCCGAGGAGAGCGTCGAAGACGTCTTCGCGCTGCCGAAGCAGCTCGTCGGCGAGGGCACGCTGTTCCTGCTGCAGGTCACGGGTGACTCGATGATCGAGGCCGCCATCGCCGACGGCGACTGGGTGGTGGTCCGGCAGCAGCCGGTGGCCGAGAGCGGCGACATCGTGGCGGCCATGATCGAGGGCGAGGCCACGGTCAAGACCTTCAAGCGCAAGGACGGGCACGTCTGGCTCGTCCCCCACAACCCCAACTACGAGCCGATCCCGGGCGACGAGGCCAGCGTCCTGGGCAAGGTCGTAGCGGTCCTGCGCCGGCTCTAGCCAGCCAGTGAGGCGTGGCCGGGCGAGTGTCTCGTTCGCTCCACGTCACACCGCCTGGGCTCCGGGATCCGCAGGCCGAAAGGCATGCGTCCCGTTCGTCCCAGGTCAGGCTCCTGAGGCTCAGAGCCACAGGCCGACCGTTCGTCCGGGGTCGGAGCTCCTGAGGCTCAGGGCCCGCAGACCGACGGTTCGTCCGGGGTCGAAGCCCCAGAGGCTCGGAGCCCGCAGGCCGACCGTTCGTCCAGGGTTGGAGCTCCTGGGCTCGAGAGCCCACAGGCCGACGGTTCGTTTCAAAGCGAGCCTCTGAGGTTCAGAGCCACTGGCCGAAGGGCGCAAGTGTCCTGTTCTTCCTGTGTCGCACCGCCTGCGGCGGCAGAAGTCGCAGGCCGCAAGACGTGCGTCCCGTCGCCGCCACCGCGCCGACGGTCGCACCGCATGATTGATCGATGAGGCACGCCGCATCCGCGCCTCCAGGGGCGTTCGGTGCTGCTTGCCTGGTCACCGGTTGACGGGTCCGTCGCCGCTCCTACGCCGACAGCCACGGCGTGGGGGCGGCAGGCCATCTGTCTCGGGCATCCCCGACATACGACCGTAGATCGCTCCCGACGTCCTCCTCCTCCCGGCGAGCGACAGGGTCATCTCGGGATGCCCGGCGACAGCGCGTAACGAAAATGGCCGGAATGACGGCGGCCAACGACGATGCCCGGACCGGCGACGGGGCAAAGCAGGGGACGGGCCGCCCCACGCACCGCCAAGGTCCTCCGGATGATCAGCCGCAGCTGCTCGCGCCCAAGGACGCGCATCGCCGACGAGGTGCGCGCGGCTCTCGACGGCAAAGGGTCTACGCGTCCGAAGGACGTCGGTGGGTGCGACTGTCCACCTGTAAGGCATCCGGGGGTGCTCGTGGCCGAGGTGCCGGCCGATGCGGCTGATCAGGCGCAAGACATCGGCGGCAATGTGGAGATGCCCGTCCTTAGGCACGAGCAGCTGCGGCTGATCATCCGGAGGACATTGGCGGTGCAGGTAGCCCGTCCCCGGTGCCGGCGGATGCGGCTGCTCATTCGTAGAGCATCGGGAAGTTGAGCTGCGCGTCGCAAGGGGGCCAGTCCGTGCGACTGATCGCCCCAAGACATCGGCGGTGGGGCCGGACTCTAGGCGCAAGTGGGTGTGGTCGCTCGTTCAGAGAACCGTTGGCGGGTGGGGCGGCCCGTCCCTTGGGGCCCGTGGATACGGCTAATTAGCCGTAGAGCAGCGGTACCTTGAGTGCGCGTCGCAGGCGGGCCAGTCCAAGTGCGACTAATCGTCCGTGAGGCGGCGGGGTGGAGCGCTGTCTTGGTGCGGTGGGATGGGGTGGTGTCTGGGTGCTTGTTTGGTGGGGTTTAGGGGGTGCGGTAGAGCTTGTGGGCTGCGGTGATGGTGTGGTCGGCGAAGGTCAGGACGTCTTTTCGGCGTTCGAACGGGGAGCCGTACAGCGAGCGGCGCGGGGTGCCGAAGTGGTCGCCGAGGCCGGCGACTACGCTCGCCACGGTCGGCGTGGCTGTGTCTTCCTCGCGGAGGCGTAGGGCTTCGTTCAGTACCCGGTGCCAGCGTTCTGGGAAGACTTGCAGGGCGTGGTGGCCGGCCTCCGTTTTCGAGGTGATTTCGCCGGTCGCCAGCGTGTAGTGCAGGCGGGATACGCCGGTTACCAGCCAGACGGTGCCGTAGCCGCCGAGGCAGGTGAGGCCCCATGGGGAGAGGGGGCGGGCGGCGCGGGTGACCAGGCGGCGCCAGTAGAGGTCGAGGTTGCGGTCGGTCCAGGCGGCCAGGGCGCTGGGATCGTTCCAGATCTTCAGTTCCTCCGGCTTGGGGCCCCGGCAGGTCAGGCCGTGGCGGGCGAGGGTGTGCCAGGTGACGGGGTTGGGGGTGCCTCGCCGGTCGAGCCGCCCAGCGCGGGCCTGGGGGCGTTCACCCAGGTCGGAGGGGTTTTGGCCGAGGTCGTCCCAGGTGAGGTAGACGCCTTCGAGGGGGTGGGCGCCGAGTTTGGTGTGGATGCGCTCCAGCACCCCGGCCGGCGGCGGGTCGGCCGTCACCGCCACGAAGTCGACGTCGCTCGTGCCGGGCCGGTAGTCGCCCAGCGCCGCCGAGCCCTCCAGATAGAGGCCCTCCACCAGACCGGGAGCCTCCGCGTCGGCCAAGATGAGATACGTCTCAACTATCGCGTCGATCTTCGGGTGGGGCATCATGGCCGCCCAGCCTGCCACAATCCGCCGCACCGCCTCATCACAATCACGAATCCTAGAATGGCTGAGTGAAGGACGTATATCCCCCCATAGACCTTAAATCCACTCATGATGGTCTTAAGTGGTCGGCGGTCGAGCCTGGAGTGATCCCCGCCTGGGTCGCCGACATGGACCTGCCCACCGCCCCCGCCGTCACCGAGGCCCTGCTGCGCCGCGCCGCCGGCGACCTCGGCTATCCGACCTGGCTGGTGGACCCGAACGCCGGCCCGCTGGCCGAGGCGTTCGCCGAGCGCATGACCGCCCGCTACGACTGGCGTCCGGACACCGCCCACGTACGTCCGTTCAGCGACCTCAACCAGGCCGTCCAGGCGATCCTGCAGGTCTGGACCAAGCCGGGGGACGGAGTCGCCGTGCACGCCCCGCTCTACCATCCGTTCCTGGACACGCTGCGGATCATGGAACGCCCGCTGCGCCCGATCCAGATGGAGCCGGACGGCGCCACGTGGCGCTTCGAGCTGCCCGACCTGTCGGACTGCCGGGTGCTGCTGCTGGTGAACCCGCACAACCCCACCGGCCGGGTGTTCACCCGCGCGGAGCTGACCGCGCTGGCCGAGAGCGCCGAACGCCACGACCTGCTCGTGATCGCGGACGAGATCCACGCCGACCTGGTCTACGAGCCGCACCGGCACATCCCGTTCGCCACGATCCTGCCCGAGCGCACCGTCACGCTCACCTCCGCCACGAAGGCGTTCAACCTGGGCGGCATCCGCTGCTCGGTGGCCCACCTCGGGCATCCTGGCCTGCGCGCGGCCATGGACGCGCAGCCCCCGTTCGTGTACGGCTCCCCGAGCGTCTTCGGCGTCGAGGCGACGGTGGCGGCCTGGCGGCACGGGGACGACTGGCTGGCCGAGACCGTGGCCCTGCTCGACCGGCACCGGCACACCCTCGCACGGCGCCTGCCCGCCGCGTTCGGCTACCGCGTCCCGGAGGCGACGTACCTGGCCTGGCTGGAGGTGGGGCGGCCGGGCATGGCGGAGGTGATCGAGCGAGAGGCCAGGGTCCGGCTGAACGACGGCGCGCCGTTCGGCCCCGGTGGCGAGCACTGTGTACGGCTCAACTTCGCCACCACCGAGGCCATCCTGGACGAGATCCTCAACCGGTTGACCCACATCGGCTGATCCGCGTCATTCGACCGTCCGCATCGCCCGGCAGGCATCGTCTGATCCGCATCCTCGGGTGCGCGTTGCCTGACGCGCATGGCCTGACGCGCATGGCCTGACGCGCACGGCCTGACGCGCACGGCCTGACGCGCACGGCCTGACGCGCACGGCCTGACGCGCACGGCCTGACGCGCACGGCCTGACGCGCGTCGCCTGATGCCTGGCCTCGGCGATCCGGGCCGGTCCGGGACCCGCCCGGACCGGTTCGTTCGGGTCCGGGCGGGTCTGCGGCCGACGCGGGGTCAGGTCAGTGGAGGCAGGTCCGGCGGGGTGGCCGCCGGGTGTTCGTCGAGGGCCGCGAGCGCGAGCTCGATCGCCTTGTCGAGCTGCGGGTCCCGCTCCGCCACCCGGTCCTGCGGCGTCATCACCACCTCGACGTCGGGATCGACGCCGTGGTTCTCCACGCCCCAGCCGGGCCCTTCGAGCCAGAACGAGTACCGCGGCTGGGTGACCACGGTCCCGTCCACCAGCGTGTACCGGTTGTCGATGCCGATCACGCCGCCCCACGTCCGTACGCCGACCAGCGGCCCGATCCCGCGGTTCTTGATGCCCGCGCTGACGATGTCTCCGTCGGAGCCCGCGAACTCGTCGGCGATCGTCACCACCGGCCCGCGCGGCGAGTCCTCCGGGTAGCGCATCGGCTTATATCCGCGCGGCAGCGCCCAGCCGGTGACCCGGCGGGACAGTTTCTCCAGCACCAGCTCGGACAGGTGCCCGCCGCCGTTCTCGCGCACGTCCACGACGAGCCCTTCGCAGGCCATCTCGGTACGCAGGTCGCGGTGGAACTGCGCCCACCCGCTGGCCACCATGTCCGGTACGTGCAGGTATCCGAGGCGGCCGCCCGACGCCTGCCTGACGTGGGCCCGCCGGCCCTCCACCCACTCGTGGTAACGCAGCTGCGACTCGTCGGCGATCGGGGTGACGACGACTCGGCGCACGTCACCGCCGGAGCCGGGCCGGACGGTCAGCTCGGTGGGCCGGTCCGCGGTGCCGGCCAGCTGGGCCAGCGGCCCGCGTACCGGATCGACCGGGCGGCCGCCGACCGCGATGATCGCGTCGCCGGGGCGGACGGCGACGCCGGGGGCGAGCAGCGGCGAGCGGGCGGCGTGGTCGGACGACTCGCCCGGCAGGATGCGGGCGACGCGCCAGACGCCGTCGTCGTCCCTGGTCAGGTCGGCGCCGAGGAGTCCTTGACGGCGTCTCGGGTCGGAGCCGCCACCGGTGGCGTACGCGTAGGCGTGGGAGGTGCCGAGTTCGCCCTGCGCCTCCCAGAGCAGGTCGATCAGCTCGGCGCGGGAGCCGATGCGCTCGACCATCGGCTCGTAGCGGTCGAGCACGGCCTGCCAGTCGACGCCGTTCATGTCGGCGCGCCAGTAGTGGTCGCGCATGAGCCGGCCCGCCTCGCGGTAGGCCTGCCGCCACTCGGCCACGGGCTCGATCCGCACGGCGATGCGGTCGAGGTCGATGGTGACGACGTCGTCGCCCTCGCTCGCGGGCCGGGTCTGCAGGCCGTTCTTACCGTGGGTGACGAGCCTGGAGCCGTCACCGCTGACCTCGAACGAGCGCACCTCCTTGCCCAGCTCGGACTTCGAGCGCTTCTTGAGGTCGTAGCGTTCGAGGACGATGTCGGGGCTCTGCTCGCTGCCGTCGCCGAGGCGCCCGGCGATCGGGAATCGCAGCCAGAGCAGCGCGTCCTTGGCCGCGCGCAGGTTGCCGTAGTGGCCGGCCTGCACGGGCACGGGCACCACGCGCGCGAAGATCCCGTCGGGGTCGACCTCGGTGCGCGGCGGCTCGTCGTCCTTCTTCTCCCCCTTCGCGGGCTTGTCGTCCTCGCCGTTGAACCCGCGGCCCTGGAGTGAGGGGTCGAACGGGGACGGCGTGGCGGCCTGCAGCGGCACGATGTACGGCTTGTCCCCGTACGCGAAGGCCAGGTCGAAGGCGTGCGCGTCGTACACGGGGTCGAACGTCCGCACCGACAGGAAGGCCAGGTGCTTGCCGTCCTTGGTGAAGACGGGATCGTGGTCCACGAAGCGGGGCGGGGTCACCTCGATCACCGAGGTGCCGTCCACCCGTCCCATCTTGATCTGCGTCAGGCGTACGTCGTGCGGATGCTCCCAGGCCAGCCAGCCGGAGTCGGGCGAGAACGTCAGGCCGCCCACGTCGCCCTGCTCGGTCCTGTCCAGCTCGCGGATGTTCTCGCTGTCCAGGTCGATGACGAGCAGCCGCCCGTCGTGCGTGGCGGCGGCCACGTGCTTGCCGTCGGGGGCGGCGGCCAGTTCCAGCACCCGCCCGAGCCGGCCGGCGGCCAGCGTGCGGACCTCGCCGCCCGGGGTGCCGATCTCCAGGCCGTCCTCGCCGGTGGCGTCGGACACCCACACGGCCTTGCCGTCGGCGTCGAGGACCTGCGGCAGCCGTACGCGGACGCCCGGCTCGGCCCGCAGCGCGCCCGCGGGCCCGTCGCGGTGGGTGACCCAGTGCGCGGTGCCGCGGATCTCCACGGCGCTGGCGCGCCCGGTCGCGTCCGGCGCGTACGCCCCCACCCGCAGCGGCGCCGGCCTCCTGGCGCGTCCCGGCCGCGGCCCGCCGAGCGTCACGTCCAGCCGGTACGGCTCCGCGTCCAGGCTCTCCATCAGCCACAGGTCGCCGGCGTGACTGTAGACGACCCGCTCGCCGTCGCTGGTGGCATGCCTGGCGTAGAACTCCTCGTGGGAGCTGTGCCGGCGCACGTCGGACCCGTCGGGCAGGCAGGAGTAGACGTTGCCGACGCCGTCCACGTCGGACAGGTAGACGATCCGGTCGCCCGACCAGCTCACCGACCAGTACTGTGCCGCGCTGTCGGCGAACAGGCGGGTGAACTCGCCGTCCCCTTCCGCGTCCACCCAGATCTTGGCGGCCGTGCCGCCCCGGTACCGCTTCCACTGCGAGGGCTCGCGCCAGATCGACGACACGGTGACGACCCGCGCACCGCCACCGGCCTCGCTCACGGTGCCGCTCCCGGCCCCGTCGCCCGCGCCACCGCCGGCCCCAGCTCCGGCACCGTCGATGGGCCCGTCGATGCTCACGTCGCTCACCCACCCGTACGGCAGCCGCGTGGCGGGCCCGCCGTCGAGCGGCACCGCGTACGCCCACCGCCGGGTGTCGGAGCTCTGCCCGGTCGCGCTGACGGCGAGCACCCGCCCGTCCGCCGTCCATCCACGGACCGAGGTCGAACCGCCGCCCCAGTGCGTCAGCCGCTCGCCCTCCCCGCCGTCGATCTCGGCCGCGAACACCTCGGCGGCGCCCTCCCTGGACCCGGTCCACGCGATGCGCGCGCCGTCGGGCGAGAACCTCGGGTACGACACGGAGACGCGGTCGGCGGTGAAGCGCCACGCTCTTCCTCCGGTCAGCGGGGCGAGCCAGACGTCGTCGTCGGCGACGAAAGTGACCAGGTCACCGTGCAGGTGTGGGTATCTCAGGTATGCGCCATTTGTCACAGCTGCACACTAGTGCGCGCGGTCAAGCCCGGCCTATCAATTCTTCCGCCAGCGGACGTCCCCCGCACCCGGAAGCAACACATCGGAGGTATGGAGGGATATGTGATTGAATGCCGGATTTTCGGAGAGAGGGAGAACCATGAGGATCTTCGCTCGCGCCCACCAGCTGCCGCCGCGCCTGGCCGCCGCGGCCATCATCCTGGACTCCGGCCTGGGCAAGGCCCACGCGGACGAGCAGGGCGCCGCGGCCACGCACGGCATGGCGACGACCACGTATCCCTTCCTCGGCCGCATGGAGCCGGCGGCGTTCGTCCGGCTGCTGTCGAAGTCCGAGATCGCCCTCGGCGTGGCGCTGGCGACGCCGTTCGTGCCGTCGCTGCTGGCCGGGGCGGCGCTGACCGGCTTCGCGGCGGGACTGCTCGGCCTCTATCTGCGGACGCCGGGGATGCGGCAGGAGGGCAGCCTGCGCCCGGCCCCGCAGGGCCTGGCCGTCGCCAAGGACGTCTGGCTGCTCGGCATCGGCCTCGGCCTGGTGATCGAGGAGCTGCGCGAGCGCGACCATCATTGATCTCCGGTCCCTCGACGCTACTCCACACAAACCCTGGGTAGCCGGGACCCATGGTACAAATCGGCTACACCTTGATGTCTGAGCAGACCCCGGCCCGCGAGCTGGTCGACTACGCCGCCGCGGCCGAACGGACCGGCTTCGACTACGCGGTCATCTCCGACCACTACTTTCCCTGGCTGGAGGAGATGGGGCACTCGCCCTATTGCTGGTCGGTGCTGGGCGCCGCGGCGCAGGTGACCGAGCGGCTGCCGCTCATGACGTACGTGACCTGCCCCATCATGCGTTACCACCCGGCCGTGGTGGCGCAGAAGGCGGCCACGATGGGGGTGCTCAGCAAGGGCAGGTTCACCCTGGGGCTGGGCGCGGGCGAGAACCTCAACGAGCACGTCATCGGCGAGGGCTGGCCGCCCGTGGACACGCGGCACCGGATGTTCGCCGAGGCGGTGCAGATCATCAGGGAGCTGTTCAGCGGCGAGTACATCACCCGGCAGGGCGAGTTCTACGACGTGGACTCGGCCAAGCTGTACGACCTGCCGGAGCAGCCCGTCCCCATCGGCATCGCCGCCTCCGGCGGGCAGTCGGCCGAGCTGGCCGCCGAGTTCGGGGACGTGCTGGTCGTCAACGAGCCGATGCCGGCGGTGGTGCGGCAGTTCAAGGCGGCCGGCGGGGAGGGCAAGCCGATCTACGGGCAGCTCCCGATCGCGTACGACACCGACCGGGACGCCGCTGTGCGGCGCGCCCACGAGCTGTGGCGCTGGTCGGCCGTCGGCGGCTGGAAGGTGATGGCGGAGCTGCCAGGACCGGTGAACTTCGCCGCGGCCGCCGGCACCGTCCGCCCCGAGGACGTGGCGGAGAGCGTGCCGTGCGGCGACGACGTGAGCGCCGTGGTGGAGGGGGTCAAGAAGTTCGCCGACGCGGGTTACACGCACGTGGCGCTGGTGCAGATCGGGCACGACCAGCAGCAGCCGTTCTTCGACTGGGCGGAGAAGGAGCTGCTGCCGGCCCTGCGCGAGCTGTGACCGGCCCGACGACCAGGGCCGCCGTCCCGGACGGACGGCCCGGACAGACGGCCCGGACAGACGGCCCGGAACGGGTGACTAGGGGACGATGTTGACCAGCTTGGGCGCCCGGACGATCACCTTGCGCGGCATGCCGGTCAGGTAGGGCGAGACCTTGTCGGAGGCCAGCGCCAGCGCGCGCAGCTCGTCCTCGGCGATGCCGGGCGGCACCTCCAGGCGGTCGCGCACCTTGCCCGCCACCTGCACCACGCAGGTGACCGACTCCTGCACCAGCAGCGCGGGGTCGGCCACCGGCCAGCCGCCGAAGGCGACGGGCCCGGTGCGGCCCAGCCGCTCCCAGCCCTCCTCGGCGGTGTAGGGGGCCACCAGCGACAGCATGATCGCCAGCGCCTCGGCGGCCTCGCGCACCGCCGGGTCGGCCGGGCCGGGGCCCGAGTCGATGGCCTTGCGCGCGGCCGAGGTCAGCTCCATCATGCGGGCCACCGCCACGTTGAAGCGGTAGGAGTCGACCAGCTTGGTGACCTCGTCGATGGTGTGGTGGGTCACCTTGCGCAGCTCGGTGTCGCCGTTCTCGAACGCCACCCCGGGCTCGCTGGTGACCTCGGACATCACCCGCAGCGCGCGGGCCAGGAACTTCTGCGAGGCGGCCGGCGACAGGTCGGCCCAGTCGATGTCGTCCTCCGGCGGCCCGGCGAAGATCATGGTCAGCCGGACGGCGTCGACGCCGAAGTCGTCGATCTGCTGGCCCAGGTCCACGCCGTTGCCCAGGGACTTCGACATGGCCTTGCCACCGTTGATCACCTGGCCCTGGTTGAGCATGCGCACGAACGGCTCGGTGAAGTCCACCATGCCCATGTCGTGCAGGACCTTGGTGAAGAAGCGGGAGTAGAGCAGGTGCAGCACCGCGTGCTCGATGCCGCCGACGTACTGGTCGATCGGGCCCCACTTGCGCACCTGCCCGGGGTCGAACGGGCCGTCGGTGTAGCCGGGCGAGCAGTAACGCAGGAAGTACCAGGACGAGTCGACGAACGTGTCCATCGTGTCGGTGTCACGCCGGGCCGGGCCGGAACACTTGGGGCACGCGACGTTGACCCAGTCGGCGGCGCTGGCCAGCGGGGAGACGCCCTTCGGCGCCAGCGCCTCGCCGCGCATGTCGGGCAGCGTGACCGGCAGCTGCTCGTCGGGTACGGGCACCTCGCCGCAGTCGGGGCAGTGGATGATCGGGATCGGCGTGCCCCAGAAACGCTGGCGGGACAGCAGCCAGTCGCGCAGCCGGAAGTTCACCGCGCCGGTGCCCCTGCCGTCGACCTCCAGCAGCTCGATGATCTTCGCGATCGCCTCGATCTTGGTCAGGCCGTCCAGCGGCCCGGAGTTGACCAGCGTGCCCTCGCCCGGTGTGGCCTCGCCGGTCTCGCCGGGGTCGGCCAGGCCGGTGTGCACGACGACCTTGACCGGCAGGTCGAACTTGCGGGCGAAGTCGAGGTCGCGCTGGTCGTGGGCGGGCACGGCCATGATGGCGCCGTGGCCGTAGTCGGACAGCACGTAGTCGGCGGCCCAGACCTGGATGCGCTCGCCGTTGACCGGGTTGATCGCCCACCGGCCCAGGAAGACGCCGGTCTTCTCCTTGTCGGTGGCCAGCCGCTCGATGTCGCTCAGCTTGGCGACCTCGGCGCGGTAGGCCTCGAACGCCGGGCGCTGCTCGTCGGTGACGATCTCGTCGGCCAGCGCGGCGTCGGCGGCGACGACGAAGAACGTGGCGCCGTAGAGCGTGTCGGGGCGCGTGGTGTAGACGTGGACCGGCTCGTCGCGGCCCTCGATCTCGAACAGCACGTCGGCGCCCTCGGAGCGGCCGATCCAGTTGCGCTGCATGGTCAGCAGCCGCTCGGGCCAGGCGTCCAGCTGGCTCATGTCGTCCAGCAGCCGCTGCGCGTAGTCAGTGATCTTGAAGTACCACTGCGTCAGCTCGCGGCGGACGACGTCGGCGCCGCAGCGCTCGCACTTGCCCGCCACGACCTGCTCGTTGGCCAGCACGGTCTGGTCGTTGGGGCACCAGTTGACCAGGCCGCCCTTGCGGTAGGCCAGCCCCCGCTCGAAGAAGCGGATGAACAGCCACTGGTTCCAGCGGTAGTAGTCGGGGTCGCTGGTGTGCAGGCGGCGCGACCAGTCGAAGGCGATGCCGTAGCGGCGGAAGGAGTTGGCCTGCGTCTCGATGTTGGCGTAGGTCCACTCGGCCGGATGGGCGTTGCGCTTGATCGCGGCATTCTCGGCGGGCAGGCCGAAGGAGTCCCAGCCGATCGGGTGCAGGACGTTGTAGCCCTTCTGCATCCAGTAGCGCGCGACGACGTCGCCGATGGCGAACACCTCGCCATGGCCCATGTGCAGGTCGCCGGACGGGTAGGGGAACATGTCGAGCATGTAGCGGCGCTCGCGGAGGTCCGCGGCGTCCTCGCTCGCCCGGTAGGGTTCCTGCTCCTCCCATCGCTGCTGCCACTTGGCCTGCAGCGCCTGCGGGTCGTACTCACTCACGGCTAGTGTCCTTCTGGCTTGACTCGGACCCAATAAGAAAACCCCCCGTGCACACAACGAGGGGTGGAGCCGCGACGGCGGACTCTTCTAGGGCCGTCGCGGCCCGCTAAGAAGCAGGGTCGCGGAACGCACGTGTCAAGCCTAGCGCACCTCTTCGGCTGAATGCAGACACTCGATCGAGGTCCCGGGGCACAATGGATCCTTCAGGCCCGGCGAGACCTGATGGTGATGTATCCGTTGTGACCTCATTCGTCCCAGAAGAATAGCCTTGTCGAAGTGGTGTACCCAGCTGAGCCCCATGGACCGGACGGCGACCTGCCGATGCAGGATCCGCCGACCGATCCTCATGGCTTCGCTCGTTTCGCTGCGGAACCACCTTCATCTCCTGGAAAATCCCATGAGATCATGCGTGAGACGTCAAATCCGGATATAACGGGACATCCGGACACAACCTCGGGAGGGCCGGCAGTAATGGCAACGGAGAATTCCGGACCTCACCTGCCATCCTCCTGGCCTGAGGCACCACGCCGCGAGGCGCCCTCCTGGCCCGAGTCCCCCTCCGAGGTGCCGACGTCCTGGCCCGACACTTCGCGGGCCGGCCATCCCGAGCCGTCCTGGCCGGAGCCGCCGCGCAAGGACGCGTCCTGGCCCGACCCGCCCGGCGCCGGGCGCGGGGAACAAGCCGGCGGGCCGCCGTCGTGGCAGGACTCCCCGAACGGAACGGCGCCCTCCTGGCCCGAACCGCCCCGCCAGGACACCGGCCGCGCTCCCCTCCCGTACGAGCCGGGCCGCCACGAGGGCTCCCTGCAGGACGTGCCGATGTCGTGGCCGGAGGCGTCCCCGCAGGACGCGCCCGGCTCCTGGTCGGGCAACTCCTCGCCGGACGTACGAAGCTCCTGGCCGGACGCGCCGCCGCAGAGCACGGCGGGCCCGGCCGCCTGGCCCGAGGTGTCGTCGAAGGGCATGCCGTCGCCCTCGTCCCCGCCCGGCGGGCCGGCCGTCCCCGACCCGGTGCCCGCGTGGGCGCAGCCGCCCACCCCCTCCCCCGACGCCTGGTCGAATCTGTCCAGCCCCGCCCCGTGGCCGGCCGAGCGCTCCGCGCCCGCCGCCGAGCGCATGACGCACTACGGCTCCCAGAACGGCCCGGCCGACGCGCCGCCCCAGCCGCAGGTGCATCCGTCCGACGAGCGCACGGTCACCTACGGCCAGCACACGGAGAACCTGCTGAACGAGCGCGCCGTGCCGTCGGCCCCCGGCGACCGCGTGGTCCACCCGGCCTCCCCCGGCGACCGGGTCGTCCACCCCGCCCCCTCCCATCCCGGCGGCGGCCAGCCCGGTGGTCAACACGGCGGCCAACACGGTGGTGGCCAGAACGGCGGCCCCGGTGGAAATCATCAGGGCGGAAACCACCAGGGCGGTGGCCAGCCCGGCCCAGGTCAGCACGGTGGTGGCCAGCCCGGCCCAGGTCAGCACGGCGGCGGTCAGCACGGCGGTGGCCGTGGCGAGGGGCCTCCCGGCGAGGACCAGTCCGCCCGTCCCGGTCACAAGCTCAGCCGCGACCCCTCCGACCCCGAGAACCGCTTCGTCACGGCCGGACAGATCAGCGGCTCGCGCACCCCTCCGCCCGAGCGCCAGCAGGAGCTCTGGAACACCGTCTTCGGCGACAACTACCAGGCCATGGGCGAGCACGACGCGCTGGACGACGAGGACGCGGGCCGGCCGGTCTGGGTCTTCGCGCTCGGCGGCTCGGTGGCGGTGGCGCTGGTGGTCGCGCTGCTGTGGGCGTTCCTGTGGGGCCCGCTGGCCGGCGAGGACGCCTCCAGCGCCGGCGTGGCCCAGAAGCCGACAGCCGCCCCGAGCAGCCCCAAGAGCACCAAGACCTCGTCCTCGATCGGCGCGCTGCCCAAGTACCCGGGCAAGGCCTCCCCGGTGATCGGCCGCGTCCCCGACGCGGCGGCCGGGATCTCGATGCCGCGCCTGGGCGGCACCTGGCAGCTGGACCAGCGCGCGACGGTCAAGGCCACCTACGGCTTCGACACCCGCCAGTACGTCCAGGTCGCCCCCGAGCGGTACGCCACGGTCATGTCGGGCCCGCTGTCGGCGCGGATGGCCTCGTACTACGAGCGGGACAACCTGGAGCCGGCCATCAGGCAGGTCGTGCTGAACGCGCGCAAGCGCTTCTTCCCGGCGGACAACAAGGTGCGCAAGATCGCCCAGCAGGCGATCAAGGTGGGCGACCAGACGGGTCGGCTGATCGCCTACCAGCTGACGTCGGGCACGGAGAAGGCCACACTCGTGACGATCGCCGTGAACACCGGCGCGGACGTCCCCGCGATCGTCTACATGTCGATCCCGTCGACCAGCAAGCAGCTGCTGCCCGACATCCGCACGGTGATGAACCAGATCAGGCTGAACACGCAGTCGTGACCCGCTGACGGGTGCTCAGAAGGTGCACTCCATGTGCTTGATCCCGTTGATGAAGCTGGAGTGCAGCCGGTCGGGCTTGCCGCCTTCGACGCCGGGGACGCGGCGCAGCAGCTCGCGGAACATCACCGTGATCTCCCGCCGGGCCAGGTGGGCGCCCAGGCAGAAGTGGGGCCCGGGGCCGCCGTAGCCGACGTGCGGGTTGGGGTGGCGGGTGATGTCGAAGCGCAGCGGGTCGTCGAACACGGCGGCGTCCCTGTTGGCCGCCCAGTAGAACAGCACGGCCTTCTGGCCCTTGCGGTAGAGGTGGCCGTTCATCTCGAAGTCCCTGGTGAGCTTGCGGCGCATGAAGTTCACCGGGGAGGCCAGCCGGACGATCTCCTCGACCGCGCCGGGCGCGCGGCCGTCGAGGTCCTCCAGCCACAGGGCGCGCTGGTCGGGGTTCTTGGTGAGCAGGCGCAGGCCGTAGGAGATGGCGTTCCTGGTGGTCTCGTTGCCGGCCACGACGAGCAGGATGAAGAACGAGCCCAGCTCCTGCATGGTCAGCCGCTCGCCGTCGATGTTGGCGTTGACCAGGGACGACGTCAGGTCGGTGGTGGGGTGGTCGGCGCGGTGGGCGGCCAGGTCCTGGACCAGTTGCTGGAGCTCCACGCCGGCGTTGAGCAGGCGCTCGGCGATCTGGTCGAGGTCGCCGCCGGTGTACTCGGGGTCGAAGCCGCCGAGGATGATGTTGGAGCGGTCGAAGACGTAGCCGTAGTCGCGCTCGGGGATGCCCATCATGTCGCAGATGATCTTCAGGGGCAGGCGGGCGGCCACCTCGGTGACGAAGTCACAGCCGGGCCCCTTGGCCAGCAGGTCGTCCACGATGGTGACGGCCGCCGCCTCGACGTCCGCCTCGAACTGTTTGATCATCTTGGGGGTGAAGGCCCTGGAGACGATCCGGCGCAGCCTGGCGTGACGGGGGTCGTCCATGTTGATCATCGAGCCGAAGTACTCGGCGAACTCCGCGGGCATGTCGGGGATGTTCGTCGCCCCGCCGTCGCCCGAGCAGAACACCTCGGGGTTGCGGCTGGCTTCGAGGATGTCGGCATGCCTGACCAGGGCGTAGTAGCCGGGGCCCTTGGGCGCGTACGACATCTCCATCTCCTCGAAGAAGGCGGGGGTGTCACGGGCGCGCAGCCGCTCGAACGCGTCCTCGCGCTCGCTCATGGGCTTGGCCCAGAAGTCGCGGTCCGACAGGTCGAAGTCCAGGACGCTCATCAGAAACCTCCGGGGGAACCCCCGCCTTCAAGCGGGAAGGTAATCGGACCCCTGTGGAGCGGGGCAGGGGCAGGCGATGCGCCGCCAGACGGACCACCGTCGAAACGCGGCGCGATGCCGCGAAGTTCGGTAGCGTGTTCGATGGCGGCGATGACCAAGCCGCCAGAGCAACGATCGAAAGTGCCCTCGCCGCCGGGCTGGCGGAGAGGTGAAACGCCTGTGGAGCTGATGTAAGACCTCAACGAGAGATCCTTTTCTCGGGCGGGCGACCGGCGATGAAGCAGGAAACCTCACGGGCGACCGTGGGAATCCCTTTCCTTCAGGAGAGAGAAGATGTCAAGTGCCCATCATGGGAAAAGCGGGCACTTACGTCAATGGTTTCGACGTACACCGTACGTACGCGGCCGGGAAGGGTACGACTCCCGGCCGCGCGAGCGGCGTACGAGAAAGGGCGGGTCAGGCCGCCGGGCCGAGCCAGTCGAGGATGAGCCGGTTGACCTCGCCCGGCCGTTCCAGCTGCAGGAAGTGCCCGGCGCCCGGCACCACCTCGGTCCGCGAGCCCTCGGGCAGGTGGCTCAGCGCGTCCTTGGTCAGGTCGGCGCTCAGGCAGCCGTCATCGGCGCCGTGCAGGTAGAGGACGGGCCCTGCGACCCCGCCCTCGACGGCCGGATAGCGGCCCGAGGGCGGCGTGGTGCCGAGCATGGCCCGGTAGTAGCCGATGGCCGCGGCGAGGTTCGCGGGGGCGCCGATGCTGCGGCGGACGAACTCCAGGTCCTCGCTCGCGTCGTACCCCGGCGACCAGTCGCGCCACAGGTTGTCGATGAAGCCGGGGGCCGCGGCGGCCGACTCGGCCAGCGCCGTCTGGAAGAGGAAGATGTAGAACGAGCGCTTGAGCTGCTCGTACTCGAAGAAGCCACTCGCCAGCGAGCCCGGCGGCGGCACCGCGAGCGTCACGGCGCGGCGGAAGCGGCCGGCGGTGGCGTAGGCGGGGAAGGCGCCCCAGTCGTGACCGATGACGACGGCGTCGTCGCCGCCACCCAGCTCCTCGTGCAGCGCGCGTACGTCGGCGACCAGCGCCGCGTCCTCGTAGGCGCCGTCGGCCGGGACTTCGGTGGGAGCGTAGCCCCGCATGAAGGGCGCGACCGCGCGGTAGCCGTGCTCGGCCAGGGCGGGCATCAGGTGCCGCCAGGTGTGCGCGGTGTCGGGAAAGCCGTGCAGGCACAGCGCCAGCGGCCCCTCGCCCAAAGACAGATACGCGAACTCCACACCATTGGCGTGGATAGTCCTGATCTCCATGACTGCGAAACCTAGCACGACGGCCGCGCTCCGACCGGGCGCTCAGAAGGTGTAACGCAGGTGCTTGATCCCGTTGATGAAGTTGGACAGCAGGAACTCGGGCTCCCCCACGGCCCTGATGCCGGGCAGGCGGGTGAACAGCTCGCGGAACATCACGGTCATCTCCCTGCGCGCCAGGTGGGCGCCCAGGCAGTAGTGGGGCCCTGGGCCGCCGAAGCCGACGTGCGGGTTGGGGTCGCGGGTGATGTCGAAGCGCTCGGGGTCGGCGAACACCGCCTCGTCGCGGTTGGCCGAGTTGTAGAAGAGCAGCACCTTGTCACCCTTCTTGTACGCGGCGCCGTTCAGCTCGTGGTCGCGGGTCAGCGTACGGCGGAACTGGATCACCGGCGTGGCGTAGCGGACGATCTCGTCGCAGGCCCCGGCGATGCGGCCGTCGAAGTCGGCCAGCAGCAGCTCGCGCTGGCCGGGATGGTCGGTGAGCAGCTTGAGCCCGTGCGCGATCGCGTTGCGGGTCGTCTCGCTGCCCGCCACCACCAGCAGGATGAAGAACGAGCCGAGCTCCTGGGACGACAGCCGCTCCTCGCCGTTGACCAGCAGGCTGACCAGGTCGCCGGTGGGCCTGCGGCGCCGTTCGTCGCCCAGGCGGGCGGCCAGGCGGTTGAGCGAGAAGCCGGCGTGCAGCAGCTTGGCCAGGCCGCGGGCGACGTTGACGCGGCTGAAGTCGGGCGACAGGCCGGTGTATTCCGGGTCGGCGTTGCCGAGGATGACGTTGGTCCGCCGCAACACCACGTCATGAAATTTCGCAGGAATGCCCATCATGTCGCAGATGACCCGTACCGGCAGCCGCGCCGCCACCTGCGTGACGAAGTCGCCTGGACCCTCGGCGGCCGCCCGGTCCACGATCTCGGCGGCGGCCCGCGCCAGGTCCTCCTCCATCTTGGACAGGACCCGCGGCGTGAACGCGCGCGAGACGATCCGGCGCAGCCGCGCGTGCCTCGGGTCGTCCATGTTGATCATCGAGCCGAAGTAGACGCTGAGCCAGCGCGGCATGTCGGGGATGCTGTTGGAGCACGGCTCGCTGCTGAACACGGCCGCGTTCCTGCTGGCCTCGGTCACGTCGGCGTGGCGGACCAGGGCGTAGTAGCCCGGCCCGCCGCCGACGAACGGCACGGCCTGCTCCGGCACGAAGGCCGGGCGCTCCAGCTCGCGCAGCTTGCGGAAGGCCTCCATTCGCTCGGCCTGCGGCCGTCCCCAGAACGGGATCTGCGACAGGTCGAGGTCCACGGGCAGCGTCATACCGTCGAGCCTACGCAAGTGACCACTTACGTCAAGCCTCGCCACCCTTGATCAGGTCGGCCCCCTTCTCGCCGATCATGACGGCGGGGGCGTGGGTGTGGCCGCGGTTCAGGGTCGGCATGACGGAGGCGTCCACGACCCTGAGCCCCTCGACACCGCGCACGCGCAGCGCCGGGTCCACCACGGAGCCGTCGTCGGTGCCCATCCGGCAGGTGCCGACCGGGTGGTAGAGGGTCTCGCCGCGCTCGCGTACCCACCGGGCCAGCTCCTCGTCGGTCTCCGGCGCCCAGTAGGGCGCCATCGGCCCGCCCGCGAACGGCTTCATCGCCTCGGTGGCGAACACCCGCTTGGCCGTCTTCAACCCCGCGACCAGCCGTCTGACGTCGGCCTCCGCGCCGAGGTAGGCGGGGTCGATGACCACGTCCGCGCCGTTCAGCCCGACCCGGCCGCGGCTCTCCGGCTGCAGCAGCACCACCCCGACGGTGAGCCCGTGACCGGACGGAGGCGTGAGCCCGTGGTCGATGAACGGCCCCGGCGCGAAGATCAGCTCGATGTCGGGAGCGGGCTCGCCGTCCGAGGTCCTGATGAACGCCACCGCCTCGCCCACGTTCGTGGTCAGCATGCCGGAGCGGGTGACGAGGTAACGCAGCAGGTTGCCGATCGACTCGGCCCCGGTCAGGGTCACCGGCCTGGTGCACTCGACGAACACGCCGCTGGACAGGTGGTCCTGGAGGTTCTTGCCGACCTCGGGCAGCTCGTGCACGACCGGCACCCCTACGTCGCGCAGCTCGTCACCCGCGCCCACGCCCGAGCGCATCAGCAGGTACGGCGAGCCGATCGCGCCCGCGGCCAGGACGACCTCCCGCCTGGCTCTGACCCGGGTGCCGCCGCCGTACTCGATGCCCGTCGCCCGCTTGCCGTCGAACGTCACCCGGTCCACCGCGGCGCCGGTGAGGACGGTCAGGTTGGGCCGCGAGGCGGCCGGGCGCAGGTAGGCGTCGGCCGAGCTCCATCTTCTGCCGCGGTTCTGGGTGACGGGCGTCGGGCAGTAGCCCTCGTTCGAGCGGCCGTTCAGCTCGCCCAGGCGGGTCATCCCCAGCTCCGCGCACGCCTGGAGGAAGGCGGCCGTCGTGACGTTGGGGCTGCGCAGCTCGGAGACGTAGACGGGGCCGTCGGTGCCGTAGACGCCGCCCTCGTTGCTGCCGACGCGGCGCTCGGCCCTGGTGAAGTAGGGCAGGACGTCGTCGTAGGCCCAGCCGGGGATGTCCCACTGGTCGTAGTCGAGCTGGCAGCCGCGTACGTACATCTGGGCATTGAGCGACGACGAGCCGCCGAGCACGCGGCCTCTGGGCCAGTAGAGCTCGCGCCCGGACATCTCGCCCTGCTTGGCGGTGGTGAAGTCCCAGTCGTACTCGGTCTTGAACAGCTTGGCGAAACCGGCCGGCATGCGGATCTCGAGCTTGTCGTCCTTGCCGCCGGCCTCGACCAGGGCCACCGAAACACCGGGATCCTCCGACAGCCGGGCGGCCAGCACACAGCCGGCCGACCCCGCCCCGACGATCACGTAGTCGTACTCCATGACCCCTCCTGGGGAAGTAACGTCCCCCTTGCTTACAAGAAGGCCGCACGCGCGTCCATATCCAGTTGTGACCTGAGTTACCTACCAGTCGGTATGTCCCGCCTGCGAAGATGGCGCCGAAGCCGTTCTAGAGGGAGGAAGGCGTCATGCTGAATCTGTCGATCGTCCTGGAGGACAGCGCCAGAAACACCCCCGACCGCACCGCCGTCGTCTTCGGCGACATGCGGCTGCCGTACTCCATGATCGACACTGTCGCCAACCAGGTCGCCAACCTGCTGATCTCGCGCGGGATCACCAAGGGGGACAAGGTCGCGCTGGCCTGCCCCAACCTGCCCTACTTCCCGTTCGTCTACTTCGGCATCCTGAAGGCCGGGGCCACGGTGGTGCCGCTCAACGTGCTGCTGCAGTCACGCGAGATCGCCTACCACCTCGACGACAGTGACGCCAAGGCGCTGTTCTGCTTCGAGGGCACGCCGGAACTGCCGCTCGGCGAGCGGGGCCGGGCGGGCTTCGAGGCGGCGGAGGGGTGCGAGCACTTCTTCGTACTGCCCGCGACGCCGCTGGCCACCGAGTCCGAGCACGGCGAGTCGGTCTGGGCCGCCCTGGGCGGCATGCCGGCGGAGTTCGAGACCGTGCAGACGGCCCCCGACGACACCGCGGTCATCCTCTACACCTCGGGCACCACGGGCCAGCCCAAGGGCGCCGAGCTGAGCCACCAGAACATGCTGCTCAACGCCATGGTCAGCGACAAGATGTTCCCCTCGGACGAGGAGCAGGGCGACACCTACCTCGCGGTGCTGCCGCTGTTCCACTCCTTCGGCCAGACCGTCGTGATGAACACCGGCTTCCTGCGCGGCGCCACGGTGGTGCTGATGCCGCGCTTCGACCCGGGCGAGGCGCTGGCGCTCATGGTCAAGGAGAAGGTGACGTTCTTCGCCGGGGTGCCCACGATGTACTGGGGCATGCTCACCAAGATCCACGCGGACGGCGCGGAGGTGCCCACGTCGCTGCGGGTGGCGGTGGCCGGTGGCGCGTCCTCGCCGGTCGAGGTGCTCAAGGACTTCGAGAAGACCTTCGGCATCGGCATCCTGGAGGGCTACGGGCTCTCCGAGACCGCGCCGGTCGCCAGCTTCAACCAGCTCGGCCGGCCCACCAAGCCCGGCACCATCGGCACGCCGATCTGGGGCGTGGAGATGAAGCTGGTCGACGGCGACTGGAAGACCGTCGAGGGCGAGGGGCCCGGCGAGATCGCCATCAGGGGTCACAACATCATGAAGGGCTACTACGGCCGCGCCGAGGCGACGGCCGAGGTGATGAAGGACGGCTGGTTCCGTACGGGCGACATCGCCACGCGCGACGCCGACGGCTACTACTCCATCATCGACCGGGCCAAGGACATGATCATCCGGGGCGGGTTCAACGTCTACCCGCGCGAGATCGAAGAGGTCCTGATCAGCCACGAAGCCGTGTCGCTCGCCGCCGTCGTCGGCGTCGCGCACGAGTCGCACGGCGAGGAGGTCAAGGCGTACGTCATCCGCACGCCCGGCTCCACGATCACCGAGGACGAGCTGATCGCCTGGGCCAAGGAGAACATGGCGGCCTACAAGTACCCGCGGGTGGTCGAGTTCCGTGACTCCCTGCCGATGACCGCCACCGGCAAGATCCTCAAGCGCGAGCTGCGGTAACCGTCCCGCACCCGAGGCGCGGACCTCTCCGCGCCTCGGCGTGCCTCCAGGCCGGGCCGTTTATCGGCGTGCTCGGCCGGACCGTGGTTCGGTAGCTTGGCTTCCATGCGGGATCGGCCGGACGACTTCGACGAGGGGCTGCTGCGGCCCGCGCTGGCCGCGTGGGGCATCGAGGCCGCCACGCTCGACTACGCGCCGGTCGGGTTCGGCGACTTCCACTGGATCGCGGGCGGCCGGGGCGGGCGGCGCTGGTTCGTCACGGTCGCGGACGTGCGGCGGCAGACCTTCGACGGGCTGCGCCTGGCCATGGAGACGGCGGCCGCGCTGCGCGAGGAGGCGGGGCTCGGGTTCGTGGTGGCGCCGCTGCGCGCCGGTGACGGCACCACCCTGCGCCGGCTCGACGCCCGCCGCTACGCGATGAGCGTGTTCCCGTACGAGGAGGGCCGGGCGGGCGACTTCGGCGACGAGCCGCCGGCCGACGAACGCGCGCTGATCATCGACCTGCTGGCGGAGCTGCACCGCACACCGCCGCCGCTGCCGACCCCGGCCCGCCCGCTGGAGCTGTCCGGGCGGGCCGCGCTGGAGCAGGCGCTCGGCGACCCGTCTCTGCCCTGGCTGGGCGGCTTGTACGCGCGCCCGGCCCAGGAGCTGATCGCCGAGTACGCGGCCGTGCTGCGGCGCGGGCTGGCGGAGTTCGACCGACGGGCGGCCGAGTCCGGCGAGCCGGTGGTGACGCACGGGGAGCCGCATCCCGGCAACCTGCTGCGGGCGCCGGGCGAGCGGCTGCTGCTGGTCGACTGGGACACGGTCGGGATGGCCCCGCCGGAGCGTGACCTGTGGCTGGTGGCCAGGGACGCGAGTGACCTGGCCCGCTACGCCGACGCGACCGGCCGCCGCCCCGACGCCGGCGCCCTCGCGCTCTACCGGCTGCGCTGGGCGCTCGACGACGTGGCCGAGTTCGTGGAGTGGTTCCGCTCGCCGCACGCGCGCACTCCGGACGCCGAGCAGTCCTGGGCCGCGCTCACCGCAACGCTCAAGCACCTCGCGGACGACGACGCGGCCGGGCCGTGACGGCCGCCTCCCGCCTCGGTCAGCCGGAAACTTTCATTCCTGATCGCCGCGTCACGGCAGCTCACGAGCGCCCGGCCGGTCCCCCGCTCACGCGACATTGCGGTACCGAAATTTTCGCTGGACACTCGCAATATTTCGGCCGCCGAGCGAGAGGACCTCGATGAAGCTGAGAGTACGCATCGCGAGCGCGGTGATCGCCGCCGCGGCGCTCGTGACCGCCGGCCTGATCACCGCGACCCCGGCCGCGTCGGCCCAGCTCACGGAGGTGACCGGCTTCGGCGCCAACCCCACGGGCCTGCGCATGCACCTGTACGTCCCCGACGGCGTCCCCGCCCGCCCCGCGCTGCTGGTGGCCGTCCACTACTGCACCGGCTCCGGCCCCGCCTTCTACTCGGGCACGGAGTTCGCCTCGCTCGCCGACCGGCACAAGTTCGTCGTCATCTACCCGTCCGCGACCCGGAGCGGCTCCTGCTTCGACGTCTCCTCGCCGCAGGCGCTGCGGCACGACGGCGGCAGCGACCCGGTGGGGATCGTCTCCATGGTCAGGTACGTGCAGGAGCGCTACAACGCCGACCCCGCCCGCACGTTCGTGACCGGGGCCTCCTCCGGAGGCATGATGACCAACGTCCTGGTGGGCGCCTACCCCGACGTGTTCAAGGCCGGGGCGGCGTTCATGGGCGTGCCCTTCGCCTGCTTCGCCACCACCGACGGCTCCAGCTGGAACAGCGCCTGCGCGAACGGCCAGATCGTCAGGACGCCGCAGCAGTGGGGCGACCTCGTACGAGCGGCGTACCCCGGCTACGGCGGCGCCCGCCCACGCATGCAGATCTGGCACGGCACCGAGGACGCCACGCTGCGCTACCCGAACTTCCAGGAGCAGATCAAGCAGTGGACGAACGTCCACGGCGTGAGCCAGACCCCCGGCCTCAGCGACCAGCCGCGGGCCGGCTGGGCCAGGACCCGCTACGGCGGCACGGGGACGATGGCCCCGGTCGAGGCGATCAGCCTGGCGGGCGTGGGGCACAGCCTGCCGCAGGGCGGTATGGCCGCCGCGGTCATCGACTTCTTCGGCCTGTCGGACGGCGGCTCCGACCCCACCACGTCACCGACCGTCACGCCGACGCAGCCGGTGGGACAGTGCGCGGTCACGTACACGATGAACACCTGGAACACCGGCTTCACCGCCGAGGTCAAGATCGTGAACACCGGCACGGCCCCGCTCTCCTCGTGGAACCTGGCCTTCACCCTGCCGGCCGGCCAGACCGTCACCTCGGCCTGGAACGCCACGCTGTCACCGTCCAGCGGCCAGGTGACGGCGCGCAACGCCCCCTACAACGGCTCCGTCGCGCCGGGAGCGGCGGCCTCGTTCGGCTTCCAGGCCACCCACGGCGGCGGCACCGGCAAGCCGGCCGCCTTCGCCCTGAACGGCACCGCCTGCACCACGACCTGACCGCACGCGGCCCGGCGCCGTCACCCGCCGGGCCGCGTCCGGAAACGGCCTCACCTTTCCCCGTCCTCAAGCTTGCCCCGATGCCGAGGGTAGTCATACGGTCACTTTAGGGAGCGGGGAAAGACGAAGGAGAGCCCGTGGGCCGACACGCGAAGCCGGGCAAGACCAAAGACCAGCCGCAGGAGCCCGCCGAGGACTCCGCCCAGGACGACGATCATCCCGGCAGAGGGCGGCACGCCAGGGACCACACGCTCCGCACCGCCGCCCCGCCGGCCGAGAACGGCTGAACCGCCGGGGCGGTGGCACCGTCCCCGCGTCAGCAGGGGCTCTCGTAGAAGTCCTGGTAGCCGCTGCGGACGCCCCACATGTCCACCGACCCGTCGCAGCCCTCGTACTTCTCCCCGACCACGGTGGTGCGGGTGGAGTCGCTGTAGAAGACGGTGGCACAGGCGTGGTTGTGCTTGCAGGCGCGGGCGTCGGCGGGACCTGTGGTGACGACGGTGACGGCGGCCACGGCGAGGACGGTGGCGGGCAGGAGGCGGCGGATCATGGGTTCCTCCGGAGGGGGGTGAGGAGCGTTGCCCCGATCGTCTGCTCCCGCGGCCGATCGATCAAGAGCCGTGCGAGGGGCCTGGCCGGGCCAGGCCCCTCGCGCGGATCAGGAGGTGACGGGTTCGATCCACACGTTGCGGAAGCGCGGGTTCTCCCCCGGGTCGCCGTGGTCCTGGAGGCGGATGCCGGCCGACGCCGCGTTCTCCGGGATGCTGTCGCCGGTGCCGCCGTCGACGGCGACGTCGTCGTGCACCACCGTCCCGTTCCAGACGACCGTCACCCTGGCGTCGTCGACCTTGACGCCCGCGCTGGTGAACCGGGCCGCGCGGAAGGTGATGTCGTACGTCTGCCAGGTGCCCGGCGCGGTGGCCATGTTGCGGTCGGGCGCGCGCTTGGAGTAGATCGAGCCCGCCTCGTCGGCCGCCGGCGTGGTGTCACCGTGCGACTCCAGTACCTGGACCTCGTAGCGTTCCTGCAGGAAGACGCCGCTGTTGCCGCGTTGCTGGCCGGTCACCTCGGGCGGGTAGTCCGGCTCGTACCACTCGGCGTGCAGGGTGAAGTCGCCGAACGTGCGCCGGGTGCGGATGTCGCCGCCGTACGACTCCATCGAGCCGTTCGCGACCGGCCACGCCGCCGCCCCGCCGGCCCGTCTCTCCCACGCCGCCAGGCTGGAGCCGTCGAACAGGGTGATGCGCTCCCCCTTCGACACCGTGAGGTGGTCGAGCCCGACGTCGCCTCCGTCGCCCGAGTCGTAGCGGTAGACGACGGTGTTCGTCCCGCGCTTCAGCGGCAGCGCCTCGGTCTGCACCTCCCAGGCGTCCCGGCCGCCGGTGGCCGCCAGCCGTACCTGCCTGATCTTCTTGCCGTTGACGTGCACGCTCACCGACGTGCCCGCCTCGGCCGCGTAACGCAGGCCGGCGTTGTACGTGCCGGCCGAGCCGGTCCGGACGGAGAACGACGTGCTCGCGCCCTGCCTGGTGTACCCGTCCACGAAGCCCGTGCCGGTGAAGCCCTGGTGGGCGGTGCTGACCGCGGCGCCGCCGCGCAGCGTGGCCCGCTCCGCCTCCAGCACCGGACTCGCGGCCACGGTGATCGCGTCCAGGTTGACGTTGCCCGTGTCGCCGCTGTCGTAGCGGTAGGCGACGGTGTTGACGCCCGCCTTCAGCACCAGCGGCTCGACCCGGGTGGCCCACAGGTCCCACGTGCCCGTTGACGGCAGCGCCACCTGCCTGACCTTGGCGCCGTTGACGTACACGCTCAGCGACTTGGTGCCGGGCGCGGGGTCGGGGCCGTTGGAGTAACGCAGGCCCACGGGGTACGTGCCGGCCTGCTCCACCTGTACGGCGAACCGCGTCGTGGCGCCCGCGTTCCAGTAACCGTCCACGAAACCGGACCCCGAGTAGGTGGGGTGGTCGGTGTTCAGCTTCGCGCCGCCGCTCTGGGCCGCGCTCTCCGCCTCGTACACGGTGTCGCCCGCTGTGTCGCCGGTCTCGCCACCCGGCAGCGAGTTGAGCGTGTACCACGCCTCCGTGCTCCACAGCGGCTCCCCTGAGGCCGAGCTGAACGGGCGCGGCGAGCGCAGGTGCACCACCCGCCCCGGCTTCAGGCCGGCCACCTTCAGCGTGACCTTGCGGCCGGACGCCTTCGCCGAGGTGACGGTCAGCGGCTCCTCGTCCACCTTCGGGCCGCCGTACGTGACGGCCGGGACGTAGCGCCACTGGGTGAGCTGGTAGCGGCCGGCCAGCGACGCGATCGTCTCCGCCGACAGCGGCTGGGTGTACTCCAGCTCGAAGCCGCCCTCGATCGCCCGCATCTTCAGGAAGTCGAACGCCTTCTCCTCGCCGGGCGTCAGCTTCTGCAGGCCGTAGGTGAGCTTGCCCGGCTGGCCCCAGTTGCCGCCCGCGCCGAGGCCGCCCGCGTAGATGGCGCCGTCGGGGCCCAGGCTGATCCGGTTGACGCCCGCCTCAAGGCCCTGGGTGAACCGGAACACCGCGCCCTGGTAGGCGCCGTTCACCTTCTCCAGGTAGGCCCGCTGGATCCCGCCGTACGTGACGTCGCCGAAGAGCAGCTGCCCCGCGAACCTGCCCTGCTTCATCAGCAGCGGCGTGCTGGGCGAGTTGGCGATCTCGTTGTGCGGCAGCCACAACACCGGCGGGGTCACCACGCCGGCGTCGAACGGGCCCTCCGGCGTCGTGTAGTGGTTGAAGAAGCGGCCCTGCTCGATGTGCACCAGCTTCGAGGCCGGCAGCCAGCCGCCCTGGTTGTCCAGCACGAACAGGTCGTCGTCCGGCCCCCAGCCGATGCCGTTCGGCGTGCGCAGGCCGCCCGCGAGATACTCGACCTTCCCGGTCGCCTTGCTGACCTTGACGGTCACGCCCCGGTCGCGGGCCGGCTGCGGGACGGTGGTGGCGCCGCCGTAGTCGATGGCCACCGACAGGTTGAGGTAGAAGTGGCCGCCCCGGTAGAGCAGGCCGAAGGCGAACTCGTGGAAGTTGCCGCCGAAGGGCCAGGTCGCGACCGTTCTGAGGGAGTCGGTGACTTCGTCGCCGTTCGTGTCGTTCAGCTCCACCAGGCGGGACTTCTCCGACACGTACAGCTTGCCGTCCACGTACGCGATGCCCATGGGCTCCTGCAGCCCTTCGGCGATCTTCTTGGCGGTCACCTTCGCCGGGGAGGTCGTGCCGGTCACGCCGCTCAGCAGGTGCACCTCACCGAGCCGGTTCTCCGAGCCGCCCCAGGTGGTGACCGCCAGCCGGCCGCCGGGCAGCCAGGCCATCGCGGTCACCTGCGGTTCGAACCCGGCCGGCCGCAGGTCGGTGAGGGTGTAGTCGGGGTGCACCGCCTGCAGCGGGAGGCCGTCGCCCGGGGAGTCGGCGCCGCTCTCGCACTCCTTGCGGCCGGGGGAGGTCACCCGCACGACGTCCGCGTCCGTGCTCAGCGCCTCGGTCGGCACGAGCGTGAACGCCTGGGCGCCGGGCGGTTTCCACTCCAGTCTGAGCTGCTGGCCGTACAGGTGCTCGAAGTGGTCGATGCGCAGCGCGTGGTACCCGGCGGTCAGCGTGATCGTGCCGTCCACCGCGATCGGCCCGTGCCGGCCGTCGTTGACGATCACGACGGTGTCGCCGATCCGCAGCCGGGAGCCGTCGTCGCTGATGAGCCGGAACTCGTAGGTGCCGGCCGCCGGGACGGAGAGGTTGCCGGTGACCTCGGTGACGAACAGGTCGGTGAGGCCGAAGTCGGCGTCGGACGTCCAGTCGATGGCGGGCATCAGCTTGTCCACGTTGGGCGTCTGTCCCGGCTTGAGCGTGCACATCGTGGACAGCTCGACCTGGACGTCGTACGTGCGCAGGGTGACGCCCGGCACCTGCGGCGGCACGTCGGCGTGCGCGCGGGCGGGGACGGTCAGGAGAGAGAGTGCGATGATCAGCGACGCGGATAAGAGGGGTAATCTCCGCATGACTTAGCCCATCTCGGTGCGGGCGCCCTGGTGCGGCGCGGGTGGGGGGTGCGGCATCGCCGGGCCGGCCGTCGGCGGATGCCGGGTCACATGAGTCGGAGAGCAAGGGGGTAACGCTGCTCTGCGCCGTAATATAAGGCGAAATTTCCGACTTGCCCATACCCTTTCGCCGAAAATCGATGAAAGTCAGGACGCGCCAGGGCGGAAGGCGAGCAGCGGCAGCGAAGAGCGCCGGCGGAGAGCGCCGGCGCACGAAAGTACGCGCGGGCCCGCACAAAGCAGACGGCGCGGCGGGCGGGGGCGAACCCCCTGCCTGCCGCGCCGTGCCCGATCCGTCAGGGCCAGTCGATCGAAGGCCGCAGCGGGACGCCGGAGCGCCCGTTCTGGTCGAGCTTGACGCCCAGCACCTGGTGCAGCTGGACCTTGTTGCGCTCGAAGCCGACGATGCAGCCGGCCATGTAGAGGGCCCACACGCGGGCCGTGCCCATGCCGACCTCCTGCACCGCGTCGTCCCAGTTGGCGTCGAGGTTGTCGCACCAGTGCCGCAGCGTCCTGGCGTAGTGCTCGCGCAGGTTCTCCTCGTGGCGGATCTCGAAGCCGAGGTCCTCCATCTGCCTGATCAGGTAACCCACCGACTCGAGCTCCCCGTCGGGGAAGACGTAGCGGTTGATGAAGCCGCCCTTGTTGAACGTCTTCTCCTTGCCCGTCGGGCGGGTGATGCAGTGGTTGAGCAGGCGGCCGCCGGTCTTGAGCTTGCCGTACAGGAACTCGAAGTACGACGGCAGGTTGTCCTTGCCGATGTGCTCGGTCAGGCCGATGGAGCTGACCGCGTCGAAGCCGCTCTCCTGGACGTCGCGGTAGTCCATGAACCGGACCTCCGCCAGGTCCTGCAGGCCCGCGTCGGCGATGGCCTTCTGCGCCCACTCCGCCTGCTGACGGCTCAGGGTGACGCCGAGGGCCTTGACGCCGTAGTGCTGCGCCGCGTGCATGACCATGCCGCCCCAGCCGCAGCCCACGTCGAGCAGGCGCATGCCGGGCTCCAGGCCGAGCTTGCGCGCCACCAGGTCGAACTTGGCGAACTGGGCCTCTTCCAGGGTGGCGTCCTCGCCCGGGTAGCAGGCGCACGTGTAGGCCATCGACGGGCCGAGCACCCACCGGTAGAAGCGGTTGGAGACGTCGTAGTGGTGGTGGATGGCCTCGGCGTCGCGCTGCTTGGCGTGCCTGGAGCCCAGCCGGGCCAGCGCGCTCTGGCGCATCTCCTGCGGGGGCGGCGGCACGCGCATGAGCAGCGGCTTGACGCCGAGCGCACGGACCGCGGCCACCTTCTCGGAGGTGGTCAGGTCGTTGGTGGTGATGTTCCACATGCGGTCCAGCAGCGTGTACAGGTCGCCCTGGACGTCGAGGTGGCCGGACACGTAAGCCCTGGCCAGGCCGAGCTCACCCGGTGCGTGGGCCAGGTAGGCCACCGCTATCGGGGACTTGACCTCGATCCCCAGGTCGGCGCCGTCCGGCCCCGCCTTGCTCCCGTCGTAGGCCGTGAACGCGATGTTCGCGTCGCGGCCGACGATCTTTTCAAAGATGGATGCCAGAGCCATCTGCTCACCTTCCCCGTACACACTTTTCGTACAGGTCCAGCAGGCGACCATTCGGGTCGTAATCCCGCTTGACCGGCCAATAGGCGTCGCCGTTGTACAGCTGCCAGAACCGCTCACGGGCGTAGAACGAGGTCGAGTAGAGCGACTTGTGGCCGTCGAGCTCGTGCACGGAGTGCTCGATCAGCCGGTTGTAATACCCGTCGAACTGCCCCCGTGGCAGCGGCACCATTCCCCAGAAACCGAAATTGACGTAGAGCTTGCCCGGCTCCAGCGGGTAGAGCGGCCACCGGGTGGCCGCCCGCAGCGGGCACATCCACACCGGGGTCATGCCCACCTTGTCGTGGAAGAACTCCAGGAACTCCGCCCCGCGTTCGACCGGGACCTCCACGTCCTGGATCACCGACTCGCTCACCGGCAGGCCGCGCCACCGGTCGACGCGGGCGGTCAGGCCGTGCTTGCGGTCGAGCGCCACCAGGCGGCGGTAGACGTCGGAGCGCATCCAGCGGCGCGGCATGAGCGAGCGCACCACCGGCTGCTGCACCCCGAACGCGCGCGAGCACCAGAACCAGTCGGTGTCCCAGCGCCACAGGTAGTCGCGCACGGTCAGCCAGTCGCGGCTGCGCTGCCTGATCGACTGGTAGTAGATCCGCATCCCGGTGTAGTCGGAGACGTAGGGGGCGCGGTCGGCGAAGCGGCCGAGCGTGATGTACATCTCGCCCGGCTCGAAGAAGACGCCGTCGATGAAGTCGACGCTCTCCCCGTCGTGGACCATGCTGTCGCTGATCTCCTGCATGGCCAGCATGCACTTGCCCGCGTCGGTGAACTTCAGGTGGGTCACGTGCACGTACGGCTGGACCTTGCGCAGTTTGATCCTGATCCGCAGCGCGTAGCCGAGCGTGCCGTAGGAGTTGGGGAACGCGCGGAACAGCTCGCGGTGCTCGTTGTCCGCCCGGGCCACCACCACGCGCCCGTCGCCGGTGAGGATCTCGAGCTCCTCCACCGACTCGTGCGGCAGCCCGTCCCTGAAGCTGGTGGACTCGATGCCGAGCCCGGTCACCGCGCCGCCCAGCGTGATCGTCTTGAGCTGCGGCACCACGTACGGCATGAGCCCGTGCGGCAGCGTGGCGTCCACCAGGTGCTCGTACGTGGTCATGCCCTGGACCTCGGCCGTCATGGTCTCAGGGTCGACGCTGATGACCTCGTCGAGGTCTCTCGCCGAGAGCTTGGCCGTCCTGCCGCCGTCGCGGAACCTGAACAGGTTGGACGTGGACTTGGCCAGGCGGGGCGCGGCGTCGCCGGGAATCTCGGCGTACGACTGCCGGATCTGCTCTACTGCCCGTCGGTGTGTCGACATCTTCGTCGTCACGAGAGCACCCCCTTGAGCTGGTAGAGATCGTCCGTAAGACGGTATCTCCCAAGGCCGGATCGGACCAGACCGGGGTCGTTAAAGACACGAAAACTGTTCATCGTGCCAGGTGAATCCCCTACGTAACAGGCGATTGGGTAAACTTTCTCAAGATCACCGGCGTGACGCCGTTGACCACGCTGTCCACCTCGCGCCCTTCGACCGCGGCGGCCAGGTTCTCCACGGTGACGGTGAGCAGCCGGCCGCTGGCCTCGGGGGTGACGCCCGCCGCGTGCGGGGAGAGCAGGACGTTCGGCAGGTCGCGCAGCGGATCGCCGGCCGGCAGCGGCTCCACGTCGAACACGTCGAGGGCGGCCCCGTCCAGATGACCCTCGCGCAGGGCCGTGACGAGCGCGCCCTGGTCCACCACGCCGCCCCTGGCCGCGTTGACGAGCAGGGCGCCCCGCTTCATGCGCGCGGGGTCGACCAGCCCTCTGGTCTCGTCCGACAGCGCGATCACGACGACCACGACGTCACTGCCGGCGACGAGCGCGTCCAGGTCGGTGTAGCCGGGGTCCGCGCGCGGGGTGCGCGTCCAGTAGGAGACCTCGCAGCCGAGCGCGCGGAACAGCCGGGCGCAACTCACGCCGATCGGGCCGTAGCCGACGATCCCGACCCGCCGCCCGTGCAGCTCGCGCGGCTGCAGCCCCTGCTGCGGCCATTCCCCCGCGCGTACGGCCGCGTCCGCGACCCCCAGCTTGCGCGCCATCGACATGGCGGCGGCCAGGCACCACTCGGAGACGGCCACGGCGCTGACCCCCGGCGTGTTGGCCAGAGGCACGCCCGCGGCGGTCAGGGCGGCGAGGTCGTGACCGTCCACGCCCACCGACGGCTGCTGCACGAACGCCAGCCGGGGCGCCGCCCCGACCGCCTCGGCGTCCAGGACGAGCGCGCCCGTCCAGTCGCCGAGCACGATCTCGGCCTCCGGCAGCGCCGCGAGGAGCGCCGCACGGTCACGGGCGGCCGGCACGCGGACGGCCACCCGGTCGCCGAGCGGGGCCAGCAGCCGGCGGATGAGCTCCTCGGGGAGGGGCGGCAGGGCGAGCAGGTTCCAGGGACTCATGCCCTCACAGTAAAGCTGGCGATCACCTGGCGCATCAGGGCCCTGCTGCGCACCCACTGCCCCTCGGCGACCGTCCACGACAGCAGGTAGGCGGCGTCCCCCGTCGAGACGACCCGCCGGATCTCGTGGTAGCGGGTGCCGGGCCGGACCCAGCGCGCGTCGCTCGTCTCGCCCGCGATCCAGGTGAACTCCCACTCCACGGCCTTGACGCCCTGGTGCGAGACGTACCTGCGGCCGCGGTTGATCACGGTCTGGGCCTCGGCCTTGAGCCGCTCCTCCGAGTCGCGCATGACCTGGTTGGCGTCGCGGTTGGCGTAGAAGGCCTCCACCCCGAAGTGGGCGTTGCCGTCTCTGCGGGTCCATCCGGTGTAGCCCTCGCCGAGCGCTCCGCGCCAGCCGATCGGCCGCATGATCGACCAGCCGTCCCTGGACCGCCACGCCCGCACGGCCGGGGCGAGCCTGGTCACGCTCGGCGACGGGGTCGCGGACGGCGTCGCGCTCGGCGTCGGCGCAGCGGTGGGCGTGAGCGGGCTGGTCGCCGCGGCCGGCTGCGTGGTGGCGCGCGGCGCGCCCTCGGCGGGCGAGGCGGTCCTGAAGTAGGCCACCGTACCGCCGGTGACGACGAGCACCACCGTGGCGGCCGCCGCGAGCAGCGCCCGGCCGGGGCCGGAGCCCTTCTTGCGCTCCCTGGGCGAGTCGAGGTCGGCGCTGGCGGGCTTGGCGGCGAGGATGGCCGCGAGCAGCCGGTCCGCCTCCTCGGCGCCCACCCGGTCCTGGGGCTCCTTGCGGAGCAGGCCCTTCAGGATCGGGTGCATGATCGGCGGGATCCTGCGGTAGTCGGGCTCCTCGGTGAGCAGCGCGTTGAGCGTGGCCATGGCGTCGCCGCGCTCGAACGGGGACCGGCCGACCATGCACGCGTACAGCGTGGCGCCCAGCGACCACAGGTCGGACTCGGGCCCGGCGTTCTCGGCGCGGACCCGTTCCGGCGCCAGGAAGCTAGGCGAGCCCGTGACCATGCCGGTCCTCGTCAGTGACGCGTCACCCTCGACGGTGGCGATGCCGAAGTCCATGAGCACGGCCCGGCCGTCGTCGGACAGCAGGATGTTGCTCGGCTTCACGTCGCGGTGCAGGATGCCGGCCTCGTGGGCGGCCCGCAGCGCGGACAGCACCTGCCGGCCCACGCTCGCCGCCTCGCGCACCGGCAGCGCGCCGGTCGTCAGCACGACCTGCTCGACCGAGGGATGGCTCACCAGCTCCATCACGATCCACGGCCGGCCGCCCTCCTCGACGACGTCGTAGACCGCCACGACCGACGGGTGATTGAGCTTCGCCGCGGTGCGCGCCTCGCGGGCGGTGCGCAGCAGGTGACGCTCCTGGTCGCCCTGCGACAGCCCGTCGGGCAGGAGCACCTCCTTGATCGCCACCTGCCGGTTCAGCAGTGTGTCGCGGCCTTCCCAGACCACGCCCATACCCCCGCGACCCAGTTCGCGCAGTAACTGGTAGCGCCCTGCGATGAGCCGGTTGCCATCCGAAACCATGTCCTACCCCTGTAGCGGCGCACGCGCCTGCTGCAGACGGACGCTGAACGCGACCGCCTGTAGACCACCCGAACAGTGGGCAAGTTTCCCATACCTCCCGGGACTTCGCGGGAAGGTCGGAAAGGCCGCTTGCACCAGATCACCGAATGTTGTTCTACTGAGGCAGGGTCTGCAACGAGGAGAGTCCGATGCCTGAGGTTCGCCAGGGTCCCCTTTCCGGTGTGCGAGTGCTGGAGCTCGCCGGGCTCGCTCCTGGGCCGTTCGCGGGGATGATGCTAGCCGATCACGGCGCCGAAGTCCTGCGAGTCGACCGGGTCGGAGCGGTTTCCGACCGCCCCCGCGCCGACGTCATGGACCGCGGCAAGCACACGATCGGGCTGGATCTGAAGTCGCCGGAGGGCGTGACCGCGCTCAAGGAGCTGGCCCGCCACGCCGACGTGGTGCTCGAGGTGTTCCGGCCGGGAGTGGCGGAACGGCTCGGCATCGGGCCCGCCGACCTGCACGCGGTGAACGAACGGCTCATCTACGGCCGGATGACCGGCTGGGGCCAGGACGGCCCGCTCGCCTCGACGGCCGGGCACGACATCGACTACATCGCCGTCTCCGGCGTGCTGTCCATGCTGGGGCACGAGGGCGAGCGGCCGACGCCGCCGATGAACATCCTCGGCGACTTCGCCGGCGGCGGGCTCATGCTCGCGTACGGGGTGCTGCTCGCCCTGTTCGAACGGGAGCGCACCGGCGTCGGACGGGTGATCGACGCGGCCATGGTGGACGGGGCGGCGATCCTGTTCTCCATGTTCTACCAGGCGGTGCAGAGCGGCCACTGGGGCCCGCGCGGCACGAACCTGCTCGACACCGGCGCGCCGCAGTACGACACGTACGAGACGGCCGACGGCGAGCACATGGCCGTGGGCGCGCTGGAGCCGCAGTTCTGGGAGGCGATGGTCGGCCTGATGGGCCTGACCGACCTGCCCGACAGGAACGACCGGGCCCAGTGGCCGGCACTGCGGGCACGCCTGACCGAGGAGTTCGGGAAGCGCACGCGGGCCGAGTGGGAGGCCCTCTTCGAGGGCTCGGACGCCTGCGTCTCGCCCGTGCTGTCCATGGCCGAGGCCGCCGCCCATCCGCACAACGTCGCCCGGGGCTCGTTCGTCCAGGTGGGCGGCGTGACCCATCCGGTGCCCGCGCCGCGGCTGCTCGGGACGCCCGGCCAGGACCTCTCCCCCGCCACCCGCCTGACCGACCTGTCGGACTGGGGTCTGCCTCGGGAGGAGGCGGACAAACTCCGCGACATGGGGGTGCTCGCCTGAGCCGCCTCCGGTCAGGGCGTGACGCCTGGTCGGCTTCGCGGGCCTTCGTCAGGGGCGCGGTGCCGCGCCCCGTAGCGCCGGGTAGTCCTTGAGCACGATCGAGTCGTGCAGGCGCACACCCTTGCTCGTCGCCTGCACCATGGCCCTGGTCAGGGCGACCGGCAGGCGGTTGACCAGCCGTACGCCCCGGTTGAGCGCCCACAGCTCGAAGCGCCCGCCGGGCACGAGGCGGCGCGCGGCGTTGACCGCGAACGTCCGGCTGCGGCGCACGTACTCGCCGAGCTCGGCCTCGTAGGCGGGAAAGGCCCGCGCGTGGTCGCCGTCGTAGGCGGCCAGCTCGCCCGCCAGCACGTACGCCCCCACCACCGCCAGGCTCGTGCTGCCCCCGACCGCGGGCCCCGGGCAGTAACCCGCGTCGCCCACCAGCGTCACCCGGCCCCGTGACCAGGTGTCGAGGTGGAGCTGGGTGATCGAGTCGAAGTAGAAGGCGGGCGAGCGGTCCAGCTCGGCCAGGATCCTGGGCACCTCCCAGCCGGCGTCGCCGAAGTGCTCGCGCAGCAGCTCCTTCTGCCTGGCGACGTCCCTGTGGTGGTAGTCGAGCGGGCGCGGCGTCCGGAACAGGAACACCGCCCGCGCGTCGTCCAGGTGCCCCGCCCCGTATATGGCGGCCGTCCTGTCCACCCCCATGACGCCCTCGACCCTGCCGTCCAGCCCCAGATGGTTGGGCACCGACGCGACGGCCAGGTAGGCGCCGATCCAGGTGGTGAAATCCGACTCGGGGCCGAACACCAGGCGGCGCACGTTGGAGTGCAGGCCGTCGGCGCCGATCACCAGGTCGTAGGCGGCCGGCGCGGCGCGTTCGAACGTCACCCCGCCCTCCGGCGTGATCGAGGTGATCGAGTCGCCGAAGACGTAGTGGACGTCGTCGCGGGTGAGGTCGTGGAAGATCTCGCTCAGGTCGTCGCGCATGATCTCGACGTGCCGGTCGGAGACGGCCCCCATGATCCGCCTGAACTCCAGCTCGGCCGGTCGCGCGCCGCTCTCGGTGTGCATGGTGAGCGTGTGCGTGCCGGTCGCCCCCGCCATGATCGGCTCCAGCACGCCCATCCGTTCCACGATGTCCATCGCCGGCCGGAACAGGTCGACCGCGTGCCCGCCCGTCTTACGCGGGGCGGGCGCGCGCTCGACGACGGTGACGTCGAAGCCGGCCCGTACGAGCCAGTACGCCAGCACCGGCCCCGCCACGCTGGCTCCCGAGATCAGGATCCTCATCACCCCTCCTTACCTACCGTTAAGTAAGACGGTAGCACGCGTGCTTACTTAACGGAAGGTAAGTACTAAGGTGGGCCGCATGCCCGGTGACACCAAGGGCCGCATCCTGGCGGTCGCCCGCGAACTGTTCGTCGAGCAGGGCGTGCAGAACACCAGCCTGCGTCAGATCTCCGAACGGCTGGGCATCACCAAGCCCGCGCTCTACTACCACTTCGCCTCACGCGACGATCTGGTGCGCAGCATCGTGCAGCCGCTGATCGAGGACATCGAACGGTTCGTCCGCGGCCGCGAGCCGGCCGGCGATCCCCGGGAGTTGCTCGGCGACTACTTCGACCTGATGTGGCGGCACCGCGAGGTGATCGTCATGATGGTGCGCGACCTGTCCACGCTGAGCCACCTCGACCTGGGCGCGCGCATGTTCGCGTGGCGCCGGCAGATCGTCGCCCTGCTGCTCGGGCCCGACCTCACGCGGGAGCAGCACATCAGGGCGACGGTGGCGCTGGGCGGCATGTCGGACTGCGCGGTGGAATACGCGGACCTGCCGCTGGAGGAGGTCAAGCCGACGGCCGTCGAAGCGGCGGCCGTGGCTCTCGGCATCTGACCGGGTCCGGCACCCGGCCGGCCCGGCCTTCGGCCGGCTCTCCCGGACGGCCGGCGGGGCTCTCGGTCAGACGGCGATGTAGAGGTCGACGCCGTCGCGGTGGTGCACTTCGAGGTCGGTCGTGAACGCGCGCGACGGCGTCCCGCCCGACTCGGTGTGCTTCCACACCTGCTGCCACGACTCGACCAGCGCCTGCGGCATCGGGCCGCGCACCTCCAGCTTCAGCACCTGGCCGGCCGGCACCCGCACGGCCACCATGCCCTCGGGCAGCCGCGGCGCCGTGCGCACGCCCGTGCCGACGATCTGCGTGTACGAGCCGTGGTGGTCGCTCTCGTAGTCGGTCAGCACCGCGTAGAGGTTCTCGTCCACGCGTCCTGGCACGTGAGCGAAGGCCCCCGGCACCCCCGCGCGCTGCCAGAGCCCGGGCAGCCTGGCCCGGGCCGGATCCATCTCGTCGGCGTTGCTCGTCCGTACGGCGAAGCCGACCACGATCAGTTCGGCCCGTTCGGTGACGTTCACAGACCCTCCCCCTCCCCCAAAAGTGTCCCGGCCGATCATAAGCCCCCGAGAAAGGGGGAAACCCCTTGTTGACCTGTCCGCACATAAGATGGATGAACGTGAAATTTCTCAACGACCTAGAGCCGCAATACGACCTGACCTATAGCGACGTGTTCATGGTTCCTTCACGTTCGGCGGTGGGTTCCCGGCTCGCAGTCGACCTGTCGACGAACGACGGCACCGGCACCACCATCCCCCTCGTCGTGGCCAACATGACCGCCGTGGCCGGCCGCCGCATGGCCGAGACCGTCGCGCGCCGCGGCGGCATCACCGTGATCCCCCAGGACATCCCCCTGGACGTCGTGGCCGACGTGGTCGACTGGGTCAAGAAGCGCGACCTCGTCCACGACACGCCGCTCACCCTGACCCCGCACGACACCGTCGGCGAGGCCCTGCAACTGCTGCCCAAGCGCGCCCACAACGCGATCATCGTGGTCGACTGGGAGAACCGGCCGGTGGGCGTCGTGACCGAGGCCGACTGCCAGGGCGTCGACATGTACACCCAGCTCGCGCAGGTCATGTCCAGCGAGCTGCTCACGCTGCCCGCCGGGCTCGACCCGCGCGGGGCCTTCGACCGCCTGCACGAGGGCCGGCACCGGCTGGCGCCCATCGTGGACGAGGAGGGGCGGCTGGTCGGGATCCTCACCCGTACCGGCGCCCTGCGCGCCACCCTCTACCAGCCCGCCCTGGACGCCCAGGGACGCCTGCGCATCGCCGCCGCCGTCGGCGTGAACGGCGACGTGGCCGCCAAGGCCAAGGAGCTCCTCGAAGCGGGCGTCGACTGCCTGGTCGTCGACACCGCGCACGGCCACCAGGAGAAGATGATCAGCGCCCTGCGCGCCGTCACCGCCCTCGACCCCGGCGTGCCCGTCGCGGCCGGCAACGTGGTGACCGCCTCCGGCGTGCGCGACCTGGTCGACGCCGGGGCCGACATCCTCAAGGTCGGCGTCGGGCCCGGCGCCATGTGCACCACCCGGATGATGACCGGCGTCGGGCGTCCCCAGTTCTCGGCCGTGCTGGAGTGCGCCGCCGAGGCCCGCCGCCTGGGCCGGCACGCGTGGGCGGACGGCGGCGTGCGCCATCCGCGCGACGTGGCCCTCGCCCTGGCCGCCGGGGCCTCCAACGTGATGATCGGCTCGTGGTTCGCGGGCACGTACGAGTCGCCTGGCGACACCCACACCGACGCCTCGGGGCGCAAGTACAAGGAGAACTTCGGCATGGCCTCGGCGCGGGCCGTGCGGCTGCGGACGGCCGAGGACTCGGCGTTCGACCGGGCCAGGAAGGCGCTGTTCGAGGAGGGCATCTCGACGTCCAGGATGTATCTCGACCCGAAGCGGCCCAGCGTGGAGGACCAGATCGACGCCATCGTGGCCGGGCTGCGGTCGTCGTGCACGTACGCCGGGGCGTCGAACCTGGAGGAGTTCCACGCGCAGGCGGTCGTGGGGATCCAGAGCTCGTCGGGCTACACGGAGGGCATGCCGCTGCACCAGAGCTGGTGACCGGACCGCCGGCCCCGGGGACCGCCGGCCCTAGGAACCGCGGGCCTGGGGCGGCGCGGGGCGGCCGGGCGGGGCTCGCGGCCGGTCTCATGCGCGGCGGGCGCGGGTCAGGTTCTGCGCCAGCCGCCCGCCGCGTTGATGCCGCCGTCCACGTGCAGCGTCGTGCCCGTCACGAACCTGGCCAGGTCGCCGGCCAGGAACACGGCCGCCGCCGCGGCGTCGCCGGGATCGCCCAGGTGGCCCAGCGGCGGCACGCGTACCGGCTCGAAAGGCAGCGAGCCGGCCAGCATGCGCGCCCGCACGCCCGACTCCCCCTCCGTCTGGATCGCGTCGGGCGCGATCGCGTTCACCCTGATGCCCCTGGGGGCCAGCTCCAGCGCCAGCGACTTCGTCAGGCTCTCCAGACCGGCCTTCATCGCCGCGTACACCGCGAACCCCGGCGCCGCCTGGTGCGCCTCGCTCGACGTCACGTTGATGATCGACGCGCCCGGCGGCATCAACGGCAGCAACCGCCGGATCATGCCGGTGACCTGGGTGAAGTTCTCCTCGATCAGGATCTGCTCGCCGCGCGCCGAGGTCTCGGCGAACCCGGCGTGGAAGGTGCCGCCCGCGTTGTTGACCAGCACGTCCACGCGGCCCCAGCGTTCGCGTACGGCCTGGGCGAAGACCTCGACCGCCACGTGGTCGCGCACGTCGAGCGTCATGGCCAGCTCGGCCTCCGGCTTGTCGCGGTCGCAGACCGCGACGTGGGCGCCGAGAGCCGCGAACGCCCTCGCCGTCGCCAGCCCGATGCCTCTGGCCGCTCCGGTGACGACGGCCACGCGGCCGGTGAGCAGGATCGTGTCGGGCGAAAGGGCGGCCATGAACGACGACCATATCCCGACCGCATAGAGTCGTCGGGTCCGTTCTCATCGACAACAATCGTCAACAGGAGCACTTCGTGGCACTCGAAAAGCCCGAGATCGACTTCCCGGGGGGCAACCCGCCCGCCGACCTGGAGATCGAGGACCTGACCGTGGGCGACGGCGCCGAGGCCAAGCCCGGTCAGACCGTCCGCGTCCATTACGTGGGCGTCTCGTTCTCGTCCGGGGAGGAGTTCGACGCGTCGTGGAACCGCGGCCAGCCGTTCGAATTCCAGCTGGGCGCCGGACGCGTCATCGGGGGCTGGGACAAGGGCGTCGCGGGCATGAAGGTCGGCGGCCGGCGCAAGCTCGTCATCCCGCCGCACCTCGGCTACGGCACCCGTGGCGCCCCGCCGCGCATCAAGCCGAACGAGACGCTCATCTTCGTCGTCGACCTGCTCGGCCTGAGCTGACGCCCCGTTCGCCACAGGCGGTGTGACGTCCGACCGTCTCATCGCTGCACGCGGCGCGACGTGAACCTGAGTTCCGTCGCCCTGTGCGGTGCGGCGTGCCCGGCGCCGGTCGGTTTCCACGATCCGGCGCCGGCGCGGCCGATCACCCAACTTGCTTCGCGCCCGATTCGCCCGCTGGTTCGAGACACTCCGCGGGTATGCCGATATCGGGTAGGGAAATGTCACCTGCGTGAGGCACCATAGGCGTGTGCTTCTGATCGACGTGGTGCGGGTTTCGGAGGCGGTGACGCGCACGTCCGCCAGGCTCGGCAAGATCGGCCACCTGGCGGAGCTGCTGGGCAGAGTCGGCCCTGACGAGGCGGAGATCGCCATCTCCTACCTCTCGGGCGAGCTGCCGCAGCGGCAGGTCGGTGTGGGCTGGCGCACTCTGGAGGACATCCCCCAGCCCAAGCTGGCCGCCACCGCCACGCTCACGGCGGTCGACGAGCTGCTCAGCCGGATCAAGGCCGTCTCAGGCCAGGGCTCGCAGGCGGCCCGCAAGGCCCTGGTGGCCGAGCTGTTCGCCGGCCTCACCAGCCAGGAGCAGCAGTTCATGCGCCGGCTGCTGCACGGCGAGCTGCGGCAGGGCGCGCTCGACGGCGTCATGATCGAGGCCGTGGCCAAGGCGTCCGGCGCGCCGTCCGCCGACGTGCGGCGGGCGCTCACCCTGCGCGGCTGGCTCCCGGCCGTCGGGGCGGCGGCGCTGGGCGGCGGCGTCGAGGCGCTGCGCGGGTTCCGGCTGGAGGTGGGGCGGGCGGTCTCGCCGATGCTGGCGGGCAGCGCGCCCAACGTGGCCGCCGCCCTGGAGAAGGCCGGCACGCCGGCGGCGCTGGAGTGGAAGCTCGACGGCGTACGCGTGCAGGCCCACCGCTCCGGCCCTTCGACCGTGACGGTCTTCACCCGTACGCTCGACGACATCACCGCGCAGGTCCCCGAGCTGGTCGAGGCGGTGCTCGCCATGCCCTCCGACGATCTGGTCCTCGACGGCGAGGTGATCGCGCTGCGGCCCGACGGCCGGCCGCACCCGTTCCAGGTGACGGCGAGCCGCGTCTCCAGCAAGACCGGCGTCGAGCGGCTGCGCGAGCAGACGCCGCTGAGCGTGTTCTTCTTCGACGCGCTGCGCGTCGACGGGGTCGACCTGCTCGACCTGCCCTACTCCCAGCGCCAGGAGGCCCTGGCCGGCGCGGTCCCGCCGGGTCTGCTGACGCCACGGCTGGTGACGGGGGACGTGGCGGAGGCGGAGAAGTTCTTCACCGACGTGGTCAGGGCGGGCCACGAGGGCCTGGTCGTCAAGTCCCTCGCCTCCCCCTACGCGGCCGGGCGGCGGGGAGCGGGCTGGATCAAGGTCAAGCCGCGCCACACGCTCGACCTCGTGGTCCTGGCCGCCGAATGGGGCCACGGCCGGCGCGAGGGCAAGCTGTCCAACCTGCATCTGGGCGCGCGCGACCCTGAGGGCGGGTTCGTGATGCTCGGCAAGACCTTCAAGGGTCTGACGGACGAGCTGCTGGCCTGGCAGACCGAGCGCTTCCTCGAGCTCGCCGAGGGCCCGACGGACGGGTGGACGGTCACCCTGCGGCCCGAGCTCGTCGTGGAGATCGCCTTCGACGGGGTGCAACGCTCGCCCCGCTATCCGGGCGGCATGGCTCTGCGCTTCGCCCGCGTGCTCCGCTACCGGCCCGACAAGCGTGTCGAGGACGCCGACACGGTCGACACGGTGCGCTCCCTCATGCTGTAACCGGCGACCGCCTGTCACGGGCCGCCCTTCCGCTTTCCCCACGTCCCCGCCTCTGCCGCGTGCACCGAGTTGTGGTGTTCTCCTGATCCGCGAAGATCCTTGGCCTACGCTTGGCGATCTGGGCACTCTTATGGCATAAGTGAGATATTTCACGGAACATCCCATTAAGTTGCCTTTACCTGGCATTTGTCGCATATGTTCGTGCTCGCCGCGCGGGGCCCCCGCCCCGCCGATGGATCGGCCGCCGCGACGCCCTCGCTCCCCCACGGTCCGGCCTTTCCTCGTCCTTTCCCCTACCTAGGACCGTGGTTTACCTTGGGCCAGCACTCCCGCACGCCGTCCCCCGACGCCCGCAAGCCGTCCGCCAGCAAGCGCCGCTGGACCACCGTCGCGGTCGGCGCCGCCGTCGTGGCGGCCGCCTCGACCACCGCCTGGGCGGCCATCGGCGACGACGACTCCGCCAAGCGGGCGGCGACGACCCCGAACCCGCCCTCCGCCGCTCCCAGCAGCACCAAGGTGGACTCCGTACCCGAGCCGGCGAACCAGGGCTCTCCGCACCAGCCGCCGGCCACGTCGCGGCCGAAGAGCACCCGTTCCCCGCGACCGGCTGAAACCCCGCGCGCGACCGGATCCTCGGCCTCGGCGCGGGGGACGGGCGCTCGGGAGCGGACGGCCAAGACCGTCGAGAACGAGGCGAAGAAGCCGAAGTTCCGCGTGCTCTCGTCCGGCAGGTGCGGCGCCTCGTACTACGGCGACCCTCAGCTGACGGCGAGCGGCGAGCGCTTCAACCCCGCCGCCATGACCGCCGCGCACAAGACGCTGCCGCTGGGCAGCAAGGTACGCGTCACGAACCCGCACAGCGGAGAGTCGGTGACCGTGCGCATCAACGACCGGGGCCCGTACGTCGGCGGTCGCTGCCTCGACCTGTCCAGGGCCGCGTTCGCCGCCATCGGCAATGTCAGCTCCGGGGTCATGCGGGTGAAGTACGAGGTCCTGGCCCGCTGACGGCCCGACAGGCGACTCCTCCTCACCGACATATGCGGCACCACCGCCGCCGGGGTCGTCTCAGCAGCAGCCTGCTTCTGCGGCCTGCTTCTGCGGCCTGCTTCTGCGGCCTGCTTCTGCGGCCTGCTTCGCCCAGGGCCGATCGGAGCTGCCGGCTTCGGCTCGGGTCGGATCAGAAGCGGCCGGCTGGCGGGTCCGTGAACGGGTCTCTTCCCCCGTCCAGAGCGATGGTCGGGACGGTGACGACCGGACGTGCGGCGAGCAGTTCCTCGTACCGGTCATACCGGCGTTCGCCGTCGGCGAGGCTCAGCCGCCAGCGGTAGTAGTGCAGCACGACGGCGACGTGGTCGGGGTTGTCGAAGGCGGCGGCGGTGCGCTCGACGGTGGCGTCGTCGAAGTCCCAGGTCGGCGAGACGAGATGTCAGAGGTAGCGCGCCAGGTCGTCGCGCCGGATCCTGTCCTCCATGGCGTTCCTGCCGCGCTCGGTGCCGAAGGAGAACATGTACCACCAAGCGCGCTCGGCCTCGGGCGGTTTGGGCCGAAGGTTGTCCCACAGGTCGGTGACGCGATAGCCGCTCACCGGGACCACGGCCTGGCAGCGTTCCGGCCACAGGGCCCCGATGACGGTGGCGGTCCGCGCGCCCCGTTAGCGTGCCTCGCCCGGGAGCGTGGTTCCCACAGAGTGGGCGTGCTCTGCCTGTGCCGCGACCCCGACAGGGTGTGCACGCCCTCCCGAGTGCCGGCCCGACAGGCTGTGCACGCCCTTCCTGGGTGCCCGCCCGACAGGTTGTGCACGCCTTCCCGGGTGCCTGTCCCCGCGCTGCCGTTCTGCACGGCCGATCCGTACTAGCGGGCCGTACGCACCTACGGGCGCAGTGCCTGCGCGGTGGGGGTGGCCGTCGTGAGCGGTGCCGTGTCGAGCAGGACGGAGGCGGCCGCGCGGGCGGTGGTGGCGGCCGAGGGATCGTGGTCCAGGCTCGCGGACTGCGCCGCGCCGTCGTACAGCAGGAGGAGCTGGCGAGCCAGTGTGTCGGGGTCGGCGTATCCGGCCGCGGTGAGCAGCCCGGCGAACAGGTCACGGAGCCAGGCGCGGCAGTCCTCGGCGACCTTGCGGACGGCGCTGTTCTCCGGCGCCTCCGAGGTCGCCCGCGCGAAGGCGCAGCCGTTGTACCGAGGGTCCGTGAACGTCTCGCCCAGCGCGTCGAAGACGCCGAGCACCTGCTCGCGCGGGGCACGGAAGCGTGTCAGCGTACGGGCGACCAGGTCTCTCCTGCGCGCGAAGCGGAGTTCGAGGTAGGCGCAGACCAGACCCTCCTTGCTGCGGAAGGTGTTGTAGAGCGACGCCTTGGCCACCCCGGCGTGTTCGATCACGCGGTCGATGCCGACGGTCTGGATGCCTTCGCTGTAGAACAGCTCGTCAGCCGCCTCCAGCAGCCGCTCACGCGCGGACGCCTTGGCCGCGGTCCTGGCCGCCATGGCTACCACCATCCTCCGGGGAGACCTGTTCACCCTGACCTTGATGCGTTCCGTACTCGACAGACCTGTCTACCTTAACGCGGAAAAGATCCATCAGCCCTCCGAGACCCGCACCGCATTCTCCTGGAAGGGGGAGGTCTCCTGCCGCCGCTCGGCGCGACGGCCGCTCAGCACGAGCACCGTCAGGGCCGCGAGGGCCAGCACGATGACGGCGGCGCCGTACTCCTCGGACGTCCGCGTCAGGCCGCCGCCGTACACGACCAGCACACCGGCGATCACGGCCGGAAGGCCCAGACCGACGTAGCAGACGACGTACAGGAGGGACAGGACGCCGGCTCGCTCGCGCGACTCCACCCGCGGGACGACCAGCCTGATGCCGCCCTGGAACCCGCTGCCGAAACCGACGCCGGAGATCGCGGCGCCGACGAAGAACCCGATCGCGGACGACGCGCCGCCATCGCCCCAGGCGATGGACAGCAATGTGATCAGCACGCCGGCGATCAGCGTGCTGATGCTGATCGGCAGCATGACCCGCGTCGTGGCCCGGCGCAGCAGCACGACGGCCAGACCGGCGGAGAGCGCGAGGACGAGCAGGGGCAGACCACCCCACAGCACGGAGGTGGAGTGCAGCAGGGTCCGCGTGATGGCCGGGCCGAGCGCGCCGTACAGGCCGCTGAGCGACCACACCGCGAACATCAGAGGTGCGGCGACGGCTATCGGCGTACGCGCCGACCTGGGCAGCTTGAACTCGGGGACCATGCTGGCCAGCGCGCCCGGCCCGCGGCTCACCGTCTCCTTCAGAGCCAGGACGGCCAGCGCCTGCAGCACGAAGACCCCGAGCAGCACCGCGTAGACGAGACGGGTGGGCGCCGGCAGGTACTGCACGATCAGTCCGGAGGCCAGGACGCCGCTCGCGGTTCCCATCAGGGGCGCGAACGAGTTGAGGAAGCCGCCCTTGCGCGCGTCGATGTCGAGCATCCCGGCGCCGATGGCACCGACCGCCGCGCCCGCGCTCAGCCCCTGGAGGACACGGCCGGCCAGCAGGGCGCCCACGCTGTCGGCGGTGATGAACGCGACCATGGCCAGCGCCTGCACGATCAGAGCCGTCACGAGGACCGGACGCCGGCCGACCTGGTCGGACAACCTGCCGAAGATCAACAGCGAGGACAGCACGGCCACCGCGTACACGCCGAAGACGACGGTGGTGGTGATGGGCGAGAAGCCCCAATGCTGCTGGTAGACCGCGTAGAGAGGGGTCGGCGCGCTGGACGATCCCAGGAACGACACCAGGATGGAGGCCAGCAAGGCCATGGACGCCCTGGGCCCCAGACTGCGGTGTGGGGCCGCGTGTGCGGGGGGTCGCTTGATCGGGACGACATAGGGGGCGGAGCCGGCAGTGGTGGAGGTGCAGGTCATGGGATCACATATCTCTAGGCATGCAACAAACGCCCCCACTATACAGACCTGTCTGTTCAATAGAGTCTGACGGGAGTAAAACCACGCTGCGTGAGGCGCGCAGTCCCGTCGCGGGTGCGGCCGTCAGCCCAGGAACTATCGGGCGGACCCTCCGAATGCGGCCGTACGGGCTCATGCGGGCGAAGGCACCCGCGACATGAGCCCGTACGGCATGCGTCTCAGCCGGGTCGAGCTGCGCCTGGCAGCCCCGGGTCGAGCTGCGCTTGGCAGCCGACCCGGCCGTGCGCCTCAGCCGGCCCAGGCTCGCGCTTCAACCGGTTCGACCAGATACCTCAACCGGCCTGGCCGTGCGCCTCCACCGACAGGTCCTGCCAGTCGTCCCAGGTCTTGAGCCGGTTGGCATAAGCCTGCTGGATCATCGGGTAGAAGCCCTTGCCGAAGAGCACCCGGAGAGGGGGATTGTCGGAGTCGACGAGCTTGAGGAGGGCCTGGGCCGCGGCGGCCGGGTCGCCGGCGGGCAGCTTGCCCGCGACCCCGGCCAGGGCTGGCGGACACCGTCGTAGCTCGGGAGAGGCTCGACCTTGTGGCCGTTGTCGAGCGGATTCGGGTTCTTGGCGGACCTGGTGGCGAAACCGCCGGGCTCGATCATGGTCACCTTGACGCCGAAGCCGACGACCTCGCCCGCGAGCGACTCGTTCAGGGCTTCCAGCGCCCACTTGGAGGCGTGGTGCGCACCGCCGAGCGGCATGGCGATGAGCTCCGCCGCCGAGGACATCTGGATGATGTGTCCTGACTTCTGCTCACGCAAGTACGGCAGCGCGGCCTGGACGACCCAGAACGCGTGAGGTGGTCAACGCCCTGCCCGCCCACTCAGCCCGCTACTGGAACCGCCCGGACATCACCTGGTTGCCCTTCGCCGACTTCGAACCTCTGTCCCATGGTCTGGTGTGGCGCGCCGAGACCGAGAACGCCGCCATCGGCGCACTCGCCCAGACCGTACGAGACCTCGGCCCGCTCCACCTGTAACCATCACCCGACCAGGCGACACGCCTGAAGGCGGACTGTTCCAAGGGCGGGCACGGGACATGGACGGCGCCGAGGCCGACGTCTCGGTGCCGAGGTGGCCCGCAAGGCTGCGCGCGGAGGTTGGCCGGAGCCCGGAGATGTTCTTCTCAGCCGGCCCGGCCCAAGGCCACGGTGCGTGATCCGGGGATGAAGTCCTCGAAGGACTGCTGCCAAGACTCACCGGGCCAGTAGTACGTCACCCGGCCCTCGACAGGCCGGTAGCAGGCCGTGTAGAGCGTTCTCGACCCTTGCTCGTCGACGGATCGATACAGCGGCGGCTTCAGCATCGCCGCCACGTCCGCCCCCGCGGCGCGAACGGCGCGCAGCCGCTCCTGCGTCCGCATGGCCCGCTCCTGTTCGTCGGTCACCGGCAGGTGCTGGTGATTGGCGGCGCAGGCATCCGGCGCCATCGTCGGCGACATGTCCGGCCCGACGAACACCGTCACCGCCTTCGCGGGATCGACCAGGGTGAGGTTCTGGGGTACGGCGATCGGCAGGGACCGCAGCCTGTCGACCGCCTCATCGACGGTGTCGCACGTCTCCAGCAGGTAGCGCACCACGATCAGAATGGCGAAGCCACGTCCGTAGACGGAACGTCCGCCCCAGGTGAGCGAGACCGCGAGACCGGCGTCGTTCATCCCGTCCAGCAAGCCCCACAGCATGTCCTGCATCCCGATCACGGGCCGCAGGAAGCGGGAGGACACGATGGTGCCCTCGCACTGATCGGGCGGGAAATCATAGTTGCGGAGCAGAGTGCCGTTCCTGCCGATCTGGGTGCAGGCCGGAGAGAACGGCCGCAGCGCCGCATGAGTGAGAAAGGCTTCCACCCCGGGCCGATCGAGGTGCCCGGCCAGACGCTCCAGAACCGGGACCAGCTCCGGCATATGCGCACGAAACAAGGCCCGAACGCGCTCCGCGCCCTCCGAAGTCCGACCCTCCGCAGTCAGCAGACCCTCCAGGCCCTGCCACAGAGCCCGCGCGTGAGCAGCCCACCGCCCGTCGCCACCATCGCCGACCTCGATCGCCTGAAACGTCTTACGCTGTTGCCGCACGGCTGCCACTCCTTGTGAGAATCAGACGAAGTGACGGCAACCTAGCCAATTGTGCAGAAGATTCACCAGGTGACCACGCCCTCAACGACGCAATTGGCGACAAAATCGGCAACGTCCAGCCGCTGAATCCGATGAAGCCGCCGACGTGACCCCAGCCGACCCCATCTAGGCGACCAGATCCCGCGCCAAAGACACCAAAAGCCAAGAAGACGGGACACCGAGCCCGGCAAGGCAGAGCGGCGAACCCACACCAACCTGCATCACGCCAGAACCACCACCCCCACACCGACCTACCATCGCCAAAGGCCAGAGCCAAGGAGACGGGGACAGCGAACCCACACCAACCCACATCGCGAGCCCAAACCAACCCACATCACCCCCAGACCCGCCTTGATCAGCGGCTGACCCGCGTCACCTCAGAGCCGCCACCACCGGTCAACACCGATCCGCATCACCTCGATACACCACCGAAACTCGTCATCGCCATCCACCTGCATCCACATGCGGCCCGGACGACGCTCTGCCACCCGAACGTGGGTCGATGTCCCACGACCGACCAGCGCCCGGTAGGAGGGGCAGCGCCTTGAGGTGGCGCGGCGAAGCGTGAAGAAGGGGTTGCGCCGTGGAACCGCTCGCAACCCCCTCTCCGCCGGGTCAGGTCACTTCACGAGGCGGATCGTCATCGGGTAGCGGTAGTTGCCGTCCGAGAGTGCCGAGACGCCGGCGACGACCGAGAGCACGACGGCCACGACCCAGATGACCGGAACGAGCAGGGTTCCGATGATGGTCAACGGCAGCAGGATCGAAGCGCCGACGACCGTGATCTGGAAGTTGAGCGCCTCGACAGCCTGCGCGCGGATGTACGGCGAGGTCTTGCCGCCGGTGAGCATCAGGAGCAGCGGCCCGAGAATCGGGAAGCCGACGATGGGCAGCATGTGCGCCAGGGCGGCGCCGAGGCGCTCGTTGCTCTCCGTCGTACCCTGAGGCCGGGTCGGGGTCGGCGCCGAAGCGACCCGGGGAACGGGCGCGGTGCCGTACAACTCCTTCATGATGGGCATCAGGTCACCGTGGGTGCGCGCGGTCATGGCGCGCTCCAACCGGTCGTCGAACTCGAGCTCGTCGAGGCGACCCTCCGCGTAGGCGGTCTTGACGTGCTCGACCACGTGTTCACGGTCCTGGTGGGTGACGCGCAGATGAGCTGGCGGCACCTGTCCCGGCCCGGGGGTCTTGGGTACCCCAGCCATAATCGCCATGCCTCTCCTTAGAGAATCGAGCTGTCTCCTCACATACTGCGTCCGCCGAACCTTCGATGCCATCGGGAGAATCCCCGATCTGTCCCCTAGATCATCCCCGACGCGAGGGCTCCAGACGGTATAAAAAGGATTCATGAGATGGCGAGACCGCTACGGCATTCGTCGACTGCGCGGCCGCAAGATCGCGAAGTTCGACCGCGAGGCGACAGACGCCGACATCGAGGCTCTCATCGCCTTCGCCCGTTCGCGGCGTGGTGTCGAGTTTTATGTCGAGCCAGAAACTTTCGCCACCGACACGACAGCTGTGGCGGTGGCCGACGACGGCGAGTGGACCCGGCGCAGGGTGGGTTCGCCCGCAGTGATTCGCAAGGTGGCCCGCGACCTTGCCCTCCCGGTGTACGACGTGCAGCTCACGGGTTACCCGCAGCGCATGCGCGCCTACAACGAACGCCGTAAGAAGGAAGAAGGCAGTCTCTGAGGCGGCTCCTTTTCTCTCTTCGGCGTACGTGAGCCGGTCTGGGTGAGGTCGACAGCACAGGGGTGCCCCACCCCTGTGCTTCCTTCGTTCTGTTCCCCCCTCTGCTCTGCTCCTCGCTCACCTGTGACGTCGAAGCTTGCGCCGGTTACGCCTCACTTCGGTCTGTGGTGGGACGCGGCCTTCTCCTGGCTCTGCCCTCCGCTCCGGCGATGCGGAGATTGCCGCCGGTCGACACCTCGTCTCCGCTCTGTCGTGGCCGCAGCCTCCTCTCAGCCCTGCCCTTCCTTCCGGCGACGTGAATTCGCCGCCGGTCAACACCTCGTCTCCGTTCCGTCGTGGCCGCGGCCTCCCCTCAGATCTGGCCTTCGCTTCGGCGATGCGGAGATCCCGGCCGGTCAACACCTCCGCTCTGCCCCGTTGCGTGCTCGGCCTCTCCTCGGCTTCGCTCTTCGCTTCCGTGGTGCGGAGTCGCTCCTTCCTGGACCTGTGCGGGTGGAGAGGGCCGGCGTTGGACCGGGTGGGCTATTGGAGGGTGGTGGAGGGTGGGTCCTCGTCGTCCAGGAGGTTGACCAGGGGGAGCAACCAGACGGCGGTGGCGGGGCCCATGGTGGCGTCGAGTTCTGCCGGGGTCGGGAGGCGGCCTCGGAGGATGGCCGGGGAGAGCAGGTTCTGTAGGGCGTGCATGAGCAGGTTGGCCATCGAGTAGGTCGGGTCGCAGGCGAGAGCGCGTTCGAGGGCGATGGTGGCCTGAACGTTGTTACCCTCCCGCCAGGCCGCTATGGCCAGCAGGGACGCGGCCGGTGGCACGAAGCGGGGCTCCAGCCGGCGGGTCAGGTCTTTCCAGAGCGGGGCGTGGGAGTCCTCCATGAGGGTCCAGCCCTCGTCGCGCACCCGCATGATGACCAGGTCCAGGCCGAGTTTCGCCGCCTCCACATCGTCCAGACGGCCGCCCTCGGTGTGGGTCTTCAGCGCGGCCCGGACCCGTGCCAGGCCGTCGGAGACGAACTGCCCGGCGAAGGCGTCCAGGTCGGTGGCGGCCATCAGCCGGGCGCGGAAGTCGGCGATCGCTTCGGCCGTGGCCCGGCGCATGGCCATCCGTACCGGACCGGTGATGGGAGCCAGGGTGCGTTCCAGGGATTCGCGGTCCGGGAGGGCGACCAGGCCGCGGACGGTGGCTTCGGCCGCTATCTGGCTGGTGGAGGGGTTGTACGGGGTGCCTTCCGCCGGGCAGCACGTCGCCAGGTCGCAGACGTACGACCAATAGCGGCCCTCGTGGGCCCGCAGCGCCTCGCCCACCCGCACCCCTGACTTGGCCGCGAGCAGCCTGGCTTCGTCGGCAGCCGGGGTGACCAGTTCCCCCGGCCCGTAGCCGATCACGACGATCTCTGTGACGCCCTCGCGTTCGAAGAGGGGTGCCATGGCGTCCAGAGTTCCCGGCGGGAACGGCAGGCCCCACCTGGCCACCATCTTGGCCTGACCGCGTGCGAGGCCCACGACGATGAGACTGCTGGTGGGGTGGAAGCCGACCAGGTAGGGCACGGCGGCCAGGACGTCGGTCGGGCTTCTCAGGGTGAGACAGGCTTCGGTGTCGAAGGTGGAGAAGCCGTGCGGGAGATCGGGAGCGGGGGGTGTGTCAGGGGTGAAGGGGTGCTGGTCTTTGCGATGGCGTCCGGGCTGATGGAGATGGTGATGCTGGTGGTGGTCGATGGCAGGCTCGTTGTCGGGATCATCTCCCGGGTTGGCACCATGGCTGCGGCTTCCTAGGGGGTAGGGGTCGGCGGCAGTTCTGCCTTGAGCGCCCAGGTCGAGGTCACCACCGGTTCCGCTCTGAGCGAGAGGAACGGAGCCGGCGGTACGGCTGCCTTGGGCGACAGGACTGGGGCCACCGGGACTACCGCCTTGGGCGACGGGGCCAAGGTCGCTGACGGTATCGCCGTGAGCGACAAGGTTGGTGCGGTGGTCGGCAGTTCCGCCGTGGGCGAGGCGGCTGGGGTTACCGACTGGGCTGCCGTCGACGTTGGCCGCCGGGTTGGCGACAGGGCTGGGGGTGACACTGCGGGCACTGGGGCGGGGACCACTCTCAAGGTCCGGGTTGCCCGTGGGACTGCGGTCGTCGACAGAACCTTTCGGGGTGTTGGCGCTGGAGTTGTCGACAGGGCCGCCATAAGCGGTTGAGCCGATCGTGGATACGGAGCCGCCATGGACGGAGCTGCTGCTATGTGCAGGGTCGCCATGGATGGGGCTGCCATGGATGGAGCCGTTATGGACGAAGCCGTTATGGACGGGGTTGCCATGGACGGAACTGCTATGGACGGGGTTGATCCTGGAGACGGGACTTATGGGAGCCGGGACGGGCGCAGGCGTGGAGGCGTGGGTTGGGGTGAGGGCTGGGTGGTTGGTCGTCATGGCCCAGAGGATGCCGTGGGCCGGTTGGACGGCGATGGGCCGAACGCGGTTCTGTGGATGACAGAGGGCTGTCCACAGCCGACATGTGCTCATCGTTACGACTCGACCGATGGAGGGCACCAGATGGGCCGCCCCTGAGGCGGATTGCCTCAGAGGCGGATTGCCTCAGAGGCGGATTGCCGTTGGGCAGCGTGGCAGGGTTCGGTGCGTTTCGTCTGGCCGCAACGCCCAGCCGGGAAGCTGCGTTCGACGGCTTGGTGGACACGCTTCTCGCCGGCAACGTCGCTGGGGCAGGCAGGCTGTTGTGGGTCGCGTGGCTGGAGGGCTCGGCCTGAAAGGCGGGTTCGGGCCTGGGTGGGCAAAGCCGACGGCAGGGCCAGCGTCCTTCCCTTCAACCTCGCGGCCGGGCCAACCGGGCTGTTGTTGGCTGCGTGGCCGAGCAAGGGCTCAGATTCGGGCGGGCGAAACCCGGGCGGCCAAACTCAGGCGGGCAAGCTTGGGCGGGCGAACTCAGGTGGGAGGCTCGGGCGGGCTCAAACCGGGCAGGGCTCGAACCCGGGTGGGCTCGAGTGAATTCGGGCGGGAACGGACCCGGGCGGGCTCGGATCGGGCAAGGATCGGTTCCGGGCGAGCGCAGTCGTTCAGGTCAAGCCAGGCCGGTTCAAGCCAAGTCCAGTTCGCGCGAGGCCGGATCGAGCCAGGCCGCTTCAAGCCGGGCCGGTTCAAGCCGGGTCAGTCCAAGCCAGGCCAGTTCAAGCGAGCCCGTTTCAGGCCAGCCCCGGGTGGGTGGGCTCGGGGCGGAGGGGTGGGGGCGGGGGTGGGGTGAGGCGGGTTCGTACGAGAAGGGCGGCGCCTGCTACGGCGGCCGGCATGGCTATGACGGCCACGAACGGCACCAGGAACAGCAGGAACACCGCCACCCCGAACCCCAGCGCACTGGCCTTGTTCCTCCTCAGGAGCGCGAAGCGTTGTTTGCGGGCCAGGCCGCGGCGTTCCATGGCCAGCGTGGTGAGCTCGACCGTCAGGAAGAAGCCGGAAACGGCGGCCCCGAGGACCGGCACCACCGTCTGCCCCACCACCGGGACGAATCCCAGCAGGAACAGCGGAATGGTGAACATCAGCACGTAGAGGAGCGTGACCAGGCTGTCTCTGATCGAGCGCGGCAGCGTACGCCACCACGGCTGGTCGTCCTCCGTCTCCAGCGGATCCACCGCGGCCGACAGCTTCTCGTAGAACGGCTCTCCGATCGCCAGCGTGAGCGCCGCGAACGTGATCACCGCCAGCGCCAGCCCCCCGAGGAAGAGCAGGATGCCCACCAGCGTGCGGAACAGGTCGCGCCAGCCCCACGTGTCCGCGAACGGCGTCAGGAACTCGGCCAGGTCGGACGCGTTGGTGCCGAGGAAGAGCAGCGCCACCACGTAGACGGCGAACGCGATCAACGCCGGAATCAGCCCGAACAGCCACCACCGGGTGTTCTTGGCGACCCACCCGACCCCTTGGAGGAAGAAGCCGATGCCGGCCGTGAAGTCCCGCACTGATCGCATGACCGGCAGGCTAGCGCCAGAACGACGTCACCGCGTAGCCCAGTTCGGCGAACAGGTCGCGCACCAGGGGAAGCGAGATGCCGAGCACGTTTCCGTGGTCGCCCTCGATGCCCTCGACGAACCAGCCGCCCCGCCCATCGATGCTGAACGCCCCGGCCAGGTTGAGCGGCTCGTCGCTGGCGACGTAGGCGGCGATCTCGTCCTCGGACGGCTGGCCGAAGTGCACGACCGTGGTGGCCACCTCGGCCACCTGTCGGCCGCCCGGCACGTCGATCACGCAGTGGCCGGTGACGAGGCGGCCCGTGCGGCCGCGCATCAGCCGCCAGCGCTCCACGGCCTCCTCGCGGGTGCCTGGCTTGCCGTACGGGCGCCCGTCGAGCTCCAGGATCGAGTCGCAGCCGATGACCAGCCCCTCTTCGAGCCCGCTCGCGACCGCCTCCGCCTTGGCCTTGGCCAGCATCAGGCTGAGCGCGGCGGGAGAGTGGGCGGAGAAGGAGTCCTCGTCGACCCCGCTGACGATCACCTTCGGGTCGAGACCGGCGCTGCGGAGGAGGGCCAGGCGGGCGGAGGAAGCTGAGGCCAGAACGATCACCGGCACAGCCTACCGGTCACCAGTCGGGGCTCGCCGTGCCCGGTGCCGCCCCACGCTCGCCTCCGCCGGCGGCAGGTGTCACGCCGTGCCCGGTCCCGGAGGTTCCGGAGGTGCGGCTGGGGGGTGGTACTTCATGTTCCGTCCGGTACGGCTCGTACGGACCCGCCTGCCGTGGCACGCCCCCGCCCAAGATGTCGCCCAGGAGCCCGTCCAGCAGTTCTCCCAGCCCGCCGGGGACCGAGGACCGTTCGCGGTCGAGGTCGTCGGCCAGGGCGACGGGGTCCATGTCGCGGCCGGCGGCGCGACCGGCCAGCAGCGACATGATCATGGGGGCGATGAGGGGCATGAGCTTCATGATGGTCCCCGAGTCGACCCCGGCCAGTCGGGCGAGCCCGGACGCGGCCTGCTCGGTCCCCTGACCGCCCAGTACGTGGCCGAGGATGCTGTGCCCGTCTCTCGTCAGCGAGGCCACGTCACCGTTGAAGGGGTCGGCGTCCATGTGGTCGTCCAGCGCCCCGAGCAGCGCGTCGGCCCCGTCCGGATGCTCGGCGTTGCGGGCCAGGCCGCCGACGATCGTGCCCGACACGGCCTCGATGACCTTGCGGGCCGTGAGGGTGTCGGAGCCGAGCATCCCGGCGATCTGTTCCAGTCCTGAGTCCCCGAGTCCGGCGAGAAGCTCGTCATACAGTGTCACGACGGTCCCCCGATCACAGTCGTCTCGGGTGACCTGCCCCTGGAGGACCACGACCAACGTCCGGATTGTCCTAATTCTCGGAAAAGCCGCGGCCCTGACCGTCGGAAGCGTCCGACGGCCAGGGCCAGGGATCGAGTGGATCGGGTGGGTAGGGCAGGCTGGCTGAGGATCAGCGCTGGTGCTGGGGCTGAGGTCCGGTGGAGGGCCGGTGCCCGGCCTCCGCCGACGGCCCGGAATCGGACGGCTCAGACAGCCCGGAGGACGGCTCAGAGGACGGTCCGGAGGACGGCTCGGAGGACGGCTCGGACAGCCCGGACGACGGCTCAGGCTCAGCCGGCCCGGACGCTCCTGAAGGTGACTCGGGCTCAGCCGCAGCGGAGCCCACCGAAGCGACCGGCTCCGACTCCAGGGTCGTCGCCGGGACGCCGTCGATCGGCGCCGCCGGGTGGGCCTGGGTGAAGGCCGTCGGACGGGCCTCGACGGCCGCCGGCCGCCGGTCGACGGAGCCGCTGGACCCGGCCTGCGTGGCCAGCCCGGCCGCCGCGTACGCCCCCGCCTCGTCCAGCGTCTCGTGCTCCAGCAGCGCCGCCACGATCGCGTCCAGCTTGTCGCGGTTGTCGCCGAGGACCTGGAGCGCGCGCTCGTAGCACTCGTCCACGATCCGCCGCGCCTCCTCGTCGACCGTGGCGAGCGTGGCGGGCGAGGCCTGCGGCTGCTGGCCGTCGTTGGGCAGGATGGTCAGCGGGCCGACCTTCTCCGACATGCCCCACCGGCCGACCATGCCGCGGGCGATCATGGTGACCTGTTCGAGGTCGTTCTCGGCGCCGGTGGTGATGACGCCGAAGACGACCTGCTCGGCCGCCATGCCGCCGAGCGCGCCGGTGATGCGGCCGCGCAGATACTGCTCGTCGTAGGCGTAGCGGTCGGTGTCGGGGGTGGAGAGGGTGACGCCGAGTGCCCGGCCGCGCGGGATGATGGAGATCTTCCTGACCGGGTCGGCGCCGGGCTGAAGCATGCCGAGCAGCGCGTGGCCGGCCTCGTGGAAGGCGGTGCGGGTGCGCTCCTCCTCCGGCATGACGATGCTGCGGGCCGCGCCGAGCTGCAGTTTCTCCAGCGCGTCGGCGAAGTCGGCCATCGTGACCTTCTCCTTGCCGCGCTTGGCGGCGAGCAGGGCGGCCTCGTTGACCAGGTTGGCCAGGTCGGCGCCGGTCATGCCGGGTGTGGTCTTGGCGAGCTGGTCGAGGCTGACCTTGTCGTCCATGGGCACGCCGCGCGTGTGGACGGCCAGGATCGCCGTACGGCCGGCCGCGTCGGGCAGGCCCACCTGGACCGTGCGGTCGAAGCGGCCGGGACGCAGCAGCGCGGGGTCGAGGATCTCGGGCCGGTTGGTGGCCCCGATGACGATCACGCCCTCGGCGCCGGAGAAGCCGTCCATCTCGGTGAGGATCTGGTTGAGCGTCTGCTCGCGCTCGTCGTGGCCGCCGATGCCGCCCGCGCCGCCGCGGGCCCGGCCGATGGCGTCGATCTCGTCGATGAAGACGATCGACGGCGCCACCTTGCGCGCCTCCTCGAACAGGTCGCGCACCCGTGAGGCGCCGACGCCCACGATCATCTCGATGAACTCGGAGGCGCTGGCGGAGAAGTAGGGCACCTTGGCCTCACCGGCGACCGCCCTGGCCAGCAGCGTCTTGCCGGTGCCGGGAGGGCCGGCGAGCAGCACGCCCTTGGGCAGCTTGGCGCCGAGCCTGCGGTATTTGCCGGGGTCCTTGAGGTAGTCCACGATCTCGACGAGCTCGTTCTCGACCTCGTCGATGCCGGCGACGTCCTCGAACGTGACCCGCACCTGCCCGGCCTCGACCGGCTTGGCCGCCTTGGACTTGCCGAGCCCGCCGAGGCCGCCGCCCATCATGCTGGCGCCACGGCGCATGATCCAGATCCACAGACCGGCCAGCAGCAGCACGGGCAGCAGCGACAGCAGCAGGTTGGAGAAGAAGCCGCGGGTGATCGGCTTGCTGGTGATCACGACCTGGCCGGTGGACAGCTGCTGGTCGAGCTGGTCGGTGTTGGCGAAGGCGGGGATCTCGGTGGCGAAGCGCGTGTAGGAGGCGCCTCCGTCGGGGTTCTTCACCGCCGAACGCAGGTCGCCCTCGACCGACAGGCCCTCGGCGTAGATGTCCTTGACGTTCTTGGCGTTCACCTGGTGGGTGAACTCGGTGTACGAGATCGTCTCGACCGATCCGCTGTCGACGAACGACGACACGATGAAGAAGCCCGCGTACACCACGAGCAGCGTGACGACGAAGCGCCACCAGTTGATCTTCGGCCGGCCACCGGGCGTGCCCGGCAGCCCTTCGGAGCGCCAGGGCGGCTTGCCTTTGCCCTTGTCCTTCTCCGGAGCCTGCGGCGGTCCAGAGCGTTCCACGGCGTCACTCCCCCACATCGCCGCATACATGATCTTCTAGCCTAGAACACGTACCCCTGAGGCCACGCGGCCGATGTCGCCCCACTGCTTTCGCTGCGCATCCGGCACTGTGACGAACGCAAGTCCCGGCTTGCTCATTCCCCCGTCCATGACCACGACGGCGGCGCGCGAGCTGTGCTTCCCGTACGTGACGCGGTAGAGGAGCATCCAGCCGCGCTTGACCGGCTGCGAGGCCAGCCAGGTGATCTTCGAGCCGTGGGGGTGGTGGTTGAGCGTCCAGCGGGCGGCCAGCAGGGCGGTGTCGCGCGGGGACTTCTGCTCCAGGATCGGCAGCGGGCAGGTGACCAACATGCCGCGCACGTCCGCGCCGCGCTTCCTGGGCAGCACCTGCTTGGTGGTGAACGGCGCCGCCCCGTGCGCCTTCCACGGGCCGGACAGCCGCGGCACCGCGAGCCCGGTCCGCGCGTCCTTGACGAAGCGCTTGCCCGGGGAGCGCAGGGGGATGCGCTTGACGCCGCGGGTGAGCTTGGGGACGCGGGGGTCGGCGTTCAGGGCCTCCATGGCCGTGTAGCCGGGCGCCAGCGACGCGCCGGGGGACGGCGTCGGCTGCTGCCGCGCGGGAGCGGCGCTGGGAGACGGCCCCGCCGACGGTTCCGCGATCGGTTCCGCCGAAGGCTCGGAAGACGGTCTCGCGGACGGTTCCTGCGACGGTGCGGAGCCGGACGAGGGCGGTGCGGCCGGCGGCGCGGTGACCGGCCCCGCCGCGACCTCGTCCGGCTCCGACGGGAGCACCATGACCAGCGCAGCGACTACCGCCGCTACGGCGGTGGCCATGGCCAGCCCCCGGTACACGTCCCGCATCCGCAGATCGCCGATGCGGGAGCGTTTGGGCGGAGAGGCAGGGATCCCATGCCTTGCGGCCGTTGTCACTCCGGAACCCTTGATCTCATCTTCCCCATGGAGCACGACGGGAGCGTACGACATATCCCGCCATCGCGTCCGGGAAGCGACCGAAGTGCAATCATGGCGTGGTGGAACAGGTGGAGTTGCGATTCGACCATGCTTCGCAAGTGGCGCAAACGCACACGAATCTCTCAGCGATCCGCCAGAGTTCCACCGGACTCTGGGTCGCCGGCGACGAGACGGCCACCTTCGAACACCTCACGTGGACCGGCGACCACTACGGCGCCCAGCGCACGTTCCGCCTGGCCGACTACGTCAGCCTGCCCGCCGGTCCCGAGGACGAGGCCGACATCGAGGGCCTGGCCAGGGCGGACGGCCATCTGTGGCTGGCCGGATCGCACAGCCTCAAGCGCAGGCGGGTCAAGTCGAAGGACCCGGCCAAGGCCGCCGACCGGCTCGCCACCGTGATCCGCGAGGAGAACCGCTTCATCCTCGTCCGCCTGCCGCTGGACGAGAGCACCGGGACGCCCCTGCCCGGCGCGATCCTCTCCGGTCGGGACAACCTCGCCGAGGCGCTCCGGGACGATCGGCACCTCGCGCCGTTCCTGGCGCTGCCGGGCAAGGACAACGGCCTCGACGTCGAGGGCATCGCCGTCATGGGAGACCGCGTCTACCTCGGGCTGCGGGGTCCGGTGCTGCGGGGCTGGGCGGTGGTGCTGGAGCTGCGGGTCGAGGACGCGGCCAGGGGACGGCTGCGGCTGCGCGAGGTGTACCGCAAGCACTTCCTGGACCTGGGCGGGCTGGGCGTGCGGGACATGTGCCCGGACGGGGAGTCGCTGCTGCTGCTCGCCGGGCCCACCATGAACCTCGACGGGCCGGTACGCGTCGTACGGTGGCGGCCGGACGACGCACAGGACGACCAGCGGAAGGACGGGCGGCGGGGCGGCGAACGGACGGGCGTGGTGCCGGAGGGCGAGCTGGAGACCGTCGCCGACCTCCCCTACGGCGCCGGCTGCGACCACCCCGAGGGGCTGGTGCGGCTGGCGGACGGGCGGCTCATGGTCGTGTACGACAGCCCGTCGCCCGCGCGGATCACCCCGGCGGGCGGCGTGCTGGCCGACGTCTTCACCCTGCGCCCGTAGCGCCGGGATCGCGTCGCTCAGGACGCTTCCGTACGGCCCCGTTCAGGACCGATTGAGACGGGCCGGCAGGCCGCGCTCAGGCGCCGCCGCTGGAGACGCGGCCGTAGAGCCAGGGCGCGTCCGCGACGAACGTGCACGAGCCCGGATCGATCTCCGTGAACCCGGCGTCGCGCACCACCGGCAGCCCCGCCGCGACCAGGGAGTCGAAGTCCTCCTGCGTGCCGGCCGTGCGCACGGACACCGCCAGCCCGCGCTCGCGCCACGCGGCCCGCTCGCCCGCGTCGCTGGCCCACCAGGCGAGCTGGGCGGCGTGCCCGGCCTGGGCCATGGCCTTGCCCGCGGACATCTCCAGCGCCGGGTTGGCCCACAGGATCGGCGGCTCGGCGGGCCCGGGCGCGGCGGTGTCGGTCAGCTCGGTGCCGGAGACCTGCAGCCTGGCCAGGTCGCGCGGCCAGTCGTCGAGCGGCACGGGCGGGTGCACGCGCACCTCGGCCGTACGGTGCTCGATGGTGCGGCCGGGCAGCGCGAGCGCCCTGCGCCACTCGGCGCCCCTGGCCCGGCGCACGACCTTGCGGATCTTGCCGGTGGACTGCCAGGCGTGCAGCTCGCCGGTCCACTCCCCCGGGTCGTCGAGGAGGCTCAGCACGGCCATGGCGGCGGCCTCCAGCGCGTCGGTGCGCTCCGGCGGGCCCTGGCGCGGCCCGACGCGCGGTCCCGTCGCGAGGCCGGTGTCCGGTCCCGGGGTCGGGCCGGCGTGCGGGTCGGTGCCGGGTGACGTGTGGCGTGCGGCGCGCTCGATCCTGACGACGAGGGGCAGCACGTAGAGCTCGGCGTTCATCGTCTCCTAGCATGCCCGATGGCCAGGGACATGCCGGCGGCGAGGAGGCAGAGGGCGCCGGAGACGTACCAGGCGAGGTCGTACGCGCCCAGGTGGTCGCGGGTGAGCCCGGCGCCGACGGCGGCGAAGGCGGCCCCGACCTGGTGCGAGCCGAACACCCAGCCGAACACCACGGCCCCGTCGGCCCCGTAGATCCGCCGGCACAGCGCCACGGTGGGCGGCACGGTGGCCACCCAGTCCAGGCCGTAGAAGATGATGAAGATCAGCATGCTGGGCTCGGCGGTGGCCGCGAACAGGCCGGGCAGCACCATCAGCGACAGGCCGCGCAGCCCGTAGTAGACGCCGAGGAGCACCTTCGGGTCGATCCTGTCGCTCAGCCAGCCGGACGCGACCGTGCCCGCGATGTCGAAGATGCCGATCACGGCCAGCAGCCCCGCGGCGACCGGCTCGGCCATGCCGTGGTCGTGGGCGGCGGGGATGAAGTGGGTGCCGACGAGGCCGTTCGTACTGGCTCCGCAGATCGCGAAGCCGCCGGCAAGCAGCCAGAACGGGCGCGTCCGCGCGGCGGAGACGAGCACGGAGACGGCCCGCACCGCCGCGTTGACCTTCGCGGGCGGCTCGGTGCGCACCGCGTCGGGATCGGCGCCGAGCGCCGTCGTGCCGACGTCCTCGGGCCGGTCGCGCAGCAGCCACCACACGAACGGCACCACGGCCAGCGCGGCGGCGGCCACGGTGAGCGAGGCGAAGCGCCAGCCTGGACCCTGCGCGAGCTGGGCCAGCACGGGCAGGAAGACGAGCTGCCCGGTGGCGCCGGCCGCGGTGAGCACGCCGGTGACGAGGCCGCGGTGCCGGACGAACCAGCGGTCCACCACCGTCGCGGCGAACACCAGCGCCATCGACCCCGTGCCGAGCCCCACCAGCACGCCCCAGAAGAGCAGCAGCTGCCAGCTCGCGGTCATCAGCACCGTCAGCCCGCTGCCCGCGGCGATCAGCAGCAGGGCCACGGCGACCACGCGGCGCATGCCGAAGCGGTCCATGAGCGCGGCGGCGAAGGGGGCGGTCAGGCCGTAGAGCACCAGGTTGATCGAGACGGCGAGGGAGATCGTCCCCGTCGTCCAGCCGAACTCCTCCTGCAGCGGCGTGATCAGCACGCCCGGCGTGGCGCGGAATCCGGCGGAGCCCAGGATGGCCACGAAGGCGACGGCGGCCACGTACCAGGCTCGGTGGAGACGGCGCGTGGGGGTGGTGCTCAGGGTCATCCGTCAATCCTGAGATATCCCCCTATGGGGCCACGAGTGGCCGGAAAGCCAATATGTGCAACAATCCGGCCATGGTGCATCGCGTCGCGGTCGTCGTGCTCAACCATTTCGCCCCGCTCGACCTCGGCGTGCCCGGCCAGGTGTTCTGGGCGGCGGAGACGGCGTCGGGCGAGAAGCTGTACGAGGTGGTGACGTGCTCGGAGGGCCGCGTGCCGGTCCGGTGCGGCGCGGGCTACAGTGTGCTGCCCGACCACGACCTCGACGTCCTCGACAGCGCGGACACGGTACTGGTGCCCGGCATCCACGCCGGCCGGGCGCTGCGCGACGGCACGATCTCGGACACGCTGCGGCGGGCGTTGCAAGGGCGGCCGCGGACGATGTCGATCTGCACGGGCTCGTACGTGCTGGCGGCGGCGGGCCTGCTCGACGGCCGCCCGGCCACCACGCACTGGCGCGAGGCGGCTCGCTTCGCCCGCCTGTTCCCCCAGGTCAAGCTGGATCCCGACGTACTGTTCGTGGACGACGGCGACGTGCTGACCTCGGCGGGCGTCGCCTCCGGCATGGACCTGTGCCTGCACGTGATCAGGCGCGACCACGGCAGCGAGGTGGCCAACAGGACGGCGCGGCGCTGCGTGATGCCGCCGTGGCGGGAGGGCGGCCAGGCCCAGTACATCGACCGGCCGCTCCCGTACGGCGACGGCGGCGGCACGGCGGCCACCCGCGACTGGATGCTCGCTCACCTCGACGCCCCGCTCGATCTCAACGCGCTGGCCGGGCACGCCAGGATGAGCGTGCGCACATTCACCAGGCGCTTTCGCGAGGAGACCGGCATGAGCCCGGCCAGGTGGCTGAACGGGCAGCGGGTGCAGCACGCCAGACGGCTGCTGGAGACGACGGACCTCGGTGTGGAGGAGGTGTCCAGGCGGGCGGGATTCCGCTCGGCGGTCTCGCTGCGCCAGCACCTGCACGCGGCCGTCGGGGTGGCGCCGCTCGCCTACCGCCATACCTTCCGGCGCACCTGATCGGCCGCTCACCGCATGACCCCGCGGCGCCCTCCGGCGCGGCTCGTAGACTGCGCGAAGGCAGAGCCACCGGGAGGGCGGCAGATGACCGAGGCGGACCGCGCACCAGACGGGATCGACCCCACCGTGCCCAGCGTCGCCCGCATGTACGACTACTACCTCGGCGGCCGGGACAACTTCGCGGCCGACCGCAGCGCCGCCGAGCAGATGATCGAGCTCGGCCGCAGGATGGGCAACGACACCCGGCGGATCGCCCTGGCCAACCGCGCCTTCCTCGGCCGCGCGGTGCGTTCGATCGCGGAGACGGGCGTGCGCCAGTTCATCGACATCGGCGCCGGGCTGCCCACCCAGGACAACGTGCACCAGGTGGCCGCGCGGCACCTCCCCGGATCCCGCGTCGTCTACGTGGACAACGACACGATCGTGCTCGCCCACGCCCGCGCGCTGCTGGCCAGGCAGCCGGACGTCATCGCGCTGGAGGGCGACCTGAGGGACCCCGACGCGATCTTCGACGATCCGCTCGTCACGGGGCATCTCGACCTGTCCGAGCCGTACGCGGTCCTCATGGTGGCGGTGCTGCACTTCGTCACCGACGACGCCGAGGCGGCCAGGATCGTCGCCCGCGTGCGCAAGCGGCTGCCGCCGGGCTCCTACCTGGTGCTCTCCCATCTCTACGCGGGTGACGTGACCGAGGAGGAGGTGCGGGCGGGCCAGCAGGTGTACGCCGCCACCGACTCGGGCGGCCTGGCCAGGCGCGGTTACGACACGATCGCGTCCTACTTCGGAGAGCTGGAGCTGGTCGGGCCCGGCGTCGTGCCGGTGGCCGACTGGACGCCGGACGGCCCGCCCGGCAAGGCGTACAACCTGGTCAGATCGGGCATCCTCGCCGGAGTCGCCCGCGCCTGACCACTCCTCGCCTGAGTCGCCCGCGTCTGACCGTTCCTCGCCCGGGTGGCCCGCTCACGCCGGTTCGAGCGCCTCGCCGAACCAGGTGCGCAGGGCCTCCTCCAACGTCTCGTCCGGCCGGCCCGCCCAGGCCACATAACCGTCGGGCCGCACCAGCACCGCCTCGGCCGCGCCGGCCGGCGCGGAATCCAACTCGTCGCCCCGCACAGGGTCCGGGACGACGTCGACGCGCCCGTGGCGGACGCGCAGGCCGCCGGTCGCGTCGAGCAGCACCGGCCGCGCCCGCTCGGCGACGCCGGCGGGCAGGTCGGCCAGGAACCGGCCCACCAGCGGATGCGACGGCGCCGGCATCGGATAGACCAGGTCGGCGCCGGCCATCAGGGCGGCGAGCCGGCGGCGGGCGGGCTCGTCCTCCAGCAGCTCGCCGAACACCTCCCGCAGCGCCGTGATCTCCGGCCCGGGCGCGGTCAGCGCGAGCTGGGCCTGGGAGTGCGTGGCGACCCGCAGCGCGGCCGGCCGGCGTTCGGCGTCGTAGGTGTCCAGCAGACCGTCGGGCGCCCACCCGCGTACGGCGGCGGCCAGCTTCCAGCCCAGGTTGGCGGCGTCCTGGAGACCCAGGTTGAGGCCCGGCGCGCCCATGGCCGAGTGCACGTGGGCGGCGTCGCCGGCCACGAACACCCGGCCGGCCCGGTAGCGGTCGGCCACCCGGGTCTCGCGGCCGTTCAGCCGGCGCAGCAGATGCGGCCCCGGCCTCCGAGGCGGCGCCAGCGGCAGGTCCGCGCCGATCACGCGGGCGAGGCTCTCGCGCAGCTCCGCGACCGTCATCGGGGTCTCGTCGCCGGGCGCGCCGGTGTCGCGCTCCATCGAGGCGATCGTCAGCACACCGTCCCCGGCCGGCATCATCACGTACGCGCCGCGCTCGGTCCTGTGCCAGGCGTACAGGACGAACGTGCCCGCGCCCGGGACCTCCAGCTCCACCCCCTCGGCGCTGATCGTCGCGCCCGGGACGGTGACGTGCCCGGTGCGGCTGACGACGTCGTTCGCGCTCACGCCGGGGAAGCCGATGCCGGCGAGCTTCCTGACCATGCTGTGCGCGCCGTCGCAGCCCACCAGGTAGCGGGTGCGCAGCTCGTAGGGCCCGTCCGGCCCGGTCAGCGCCACGGTCACGCCGTCGCCGTCCTGGCCGAAGCCGGTCAGCTCGTGGCCGCGCCTGACCTCGGCCCCCAGCTCCAGCGCCCGCCGTTCGAGCAGCTCCTCCAGGGCGGGCTGCTTGATGCCCATCGCGTGCAGCGGGTTGTCGTCGAGCCCGGTCAGGTCGAGCGGCATCGCGCCGAAGACGAACCTCGGCACGGGCGACTCGTGATCGGTCAGGCCGCGGCCGCGCAGCAGCCGGACGACCTGGCCGACGATGCCGTTGGCCTTGGGCCGGTCGCTGCGGGCCGGCAGGCGTTCGATCACCAGGGGCCGCACTCCGGCCAGGCTCAGCTCGCAGGCCAGCATCAGGCCGTTGGGGCCTGCGCCGGCGATCACGACGTCCATGAATCGTCTCCTTCTCGGGTGGGGTCGGCCAGCCCTGAGGCCAGGGCGCGCAGGCAGTCGCGCAGCAGCGGGACGAGCGGCACCGGCGGGTCCGAGCGCAGCCAGTGGGCCACGCCGGCCTGCACGGCGGCGGCCGCGGTGACGGCGACCAGCGACGGATAAGGATCGCGGCCGGGATCGATGCCGGTGCGCTCGCCGACGGCCGCGGCCAGCTCGCCGCTGACCGCGAACGCCACCCGCACCGACTCCGCGCGCAGCGCCGGCTCGTCGTTGAGCATGCGGATGGCGGCCAGCAGCTCGGGCGACGGGGGCGTGTCCGTGGTGCCCGCGTGCTCGGCCCACGGCCGCACCATGGCCTCCGTCAGCGCGTCCCACAGCGGCTCGTCCGGCGGTCGGGCGCGCAGCGCGGCCACGGAGGCGCGGACGCGGTCGGTGTGGCGGGCGGTGATGGCCTCGTACTTGCTGGCGAAGTAGTTGTTGTACGTCCTGGGCGAGACCCCGGCCGCGGCCGCGATGTCCTCGACCCGCACGTTCTCCAGCCCTCGCTCCAGGGCCAGCCGGAGCGCGGCCGTCATCAGCGCGTCACGGGTGGCCCGTTTCTTGCGCTCCCTCAGTCCGGTCACGGCGCGAGCCTACCGCTGAAATTGCGTGTCCCGCAATTTTTCTGACCACGCAATATTTTCTCACGGCAGGAGGTCCGGGCAGGCGTTAGGTTGAAGGGGTGTCCCATCTCAGCCTGGACTTCGTCAGCACGGTCAGGGCCGACCGTTCCGGCCTGGTCGACCTCCTGTCGGACGCGGCCGGCCTGACGGCCTGGGCCCGCGAGCACGCGGCCGAGCTGGGCCTGGAGTCCGGCTTCACCGCCTCGGACGAGCTGCGGAACCAGGTCGTACGCCTGCGTCAGGCCGTCCGCGCCCTGTTCGCCAGGGCCGTGACCCCGGAGCCGCCGAGCCGGGCCGACGCGCCGGAGCTGCCCGGGTTCGAGGAGTCGCTGACCCTGGTCAACGCCACCGCCCTGGCGGCCCCCACGGCCGCGCAACTGTCCTGGAACGGAGCGCCTTCCCTCGTCGTCGCCTCCGCCCCGGGCACGGACGAGCCGGCCCGCCTGCGCGGACGGCTGGCCACGGCGGCCGTGGAGTTCCTCGCCGGCCCGGACCGAGCCCTGCTGCGCACCTGCCGCGCGCCGCGTTGCGTGCTGTATTTCGTCAAGGAGCATCCGCGCCAGGAGTGGTGCTCGACGGCCTGCGGCAACCGCGCCCGCGCGGCCCGGCACTACCGGGAGCACAGAAGCTGACCCCTTTCTAACGCCATAGACGCATTTTTGCCGTTATAGTCCTTCTAACGGCAAAACAGCGCTGCATGCGTTAGAGAGGTGGATCATGTCCTTCCAGACCGGGCATATCGGGCTCAACGTCACCGACGTCGAGGCGTCCACGGAGTTCTACCGGCGCGTCTTCGGGTTCACCGTCGCCCGCGAGTCCGAGGAGGACGGCCGCCGCTACGCGTTCCTGGCCCAGGACGGCACGCTGACGCTGACCCTGTGGCAGCAGAGCGAGGGCCGCTTCGCCACCGCCCGCCCGGGGCTGCACCACCTGTCGTTCCAGGTGGCGGACCTGGAGGCGGTCCGGCGGGCCGAGCAGGTGCTCAGGGAACTGGGCGCGGTCGTGCACCACGGAGGCGTCGTGCCGCACGGAGAGGGCACTGCCTCGGGCGGCGTCTTCTTCGAGGACCCCGACGGCATCCGGCTGGAGATCTTCGCCCCGGACGGCGCGGGCGACCGTCCCGCGCCCACGACCGGCGCGCCGACCTGCGGATTCTTCTAATGCGCGAACACCCGGGCGAGGTCGCGGTGCAGCGGCGCAACGGCGTCGCGCACGATCGCGGCAGCTCGCGGACCAGGCCGGAGGTCCCCGAGGTCGCCGCCGCGTTCCTGAGGCGGCAGCGCATGATCGTGCTCGGCGCCGCCGACGATCTCGGGCGGCCGTGGGCGGGCGCGCTGACGGGCCCCGCCGGGTTCGCCACGGCCGAAGGCGACCGCACGATCGTGCTGCGCGCCCTGCCCGGCGCGGGCGATCCCCTGCACGGGCTGTTCGAAGCCGAGCGCGATGTCGGCCTGCTGGCCATCGAGCCGCACACGCGGCGCAGGATGCGGGTGAACGGCGTCGCCGTACGGGCCGGGGACACGCTCGTCGTCCGGACCGAGCAGGTCTACGCCAACTGCCCGAAGTACATCCAGACCCGCGAACCCACCTCGCCTCCGGGCACGCCGGTCGTCCTCGGCCACGGCGGCTCCCTCGGCCGGAGGCACTCGGACCTGATCGCGGCGGCCGACACGTTCTTCATCGCCACGCGCGCCGAGGGCCTCGGCGCGGACGTGTCGCACCGGGGCGGCAACCCCGGGTTCGTCCGGGTGACCGGACCGCGCTCGCTGGAGTTCCCCGACTATCCGGGCAACAACATGTACATGACTCTGGGCAACCTGGAGCTGGATCCGGCGGCCGGGCTGCTCTTCCCCGACTGGGAGCGCGGCGGGACACTGCAGCTCACCGGGCGGGCGCGGGTGGAATGGGGCGCGTGGCCGGTGGTGCGGTTCGAGCTGGACGCGTACGCCCATCGCGAGGGGACCCTGCCCGCCGGCTGGACCGCCCCCGGCTACCACCGCTTCAACCCGGCCGTCTAGCGCGGCAGGTGCTTCTCGAACCAGTGATGGGCGTACGGCTCATCGTTGAACGCCGCCACCTCCTCGTAACCGGCCGCCCGGTAGAGGGCGACGGCCTCGGTGAGCGCGCGGTTGGTCTCCAGCCGCACCGTACGCGCGCCGTGGCCGGCCGCCCGCGCCTCCGCCTCCGCCAGCAGCCGCCGCCCGAGACCGAGCCTGCGGGCCGTCGGATCCACCCACATCCGCTTGACCTCCGCCCACCCCGAGCCGGCGCCGGCGCCGGCGGCAGGGTGCAGCTTCACTGCGACGCATCCGACCGGCTCGGCGTGGAGCATGGCGACCAGGAACATCCCGGCGGGCAGCCGCATCTCCTCGTCACCGGCCGGGATGCCGCGCGCGGGATCGAAACCGTCGTCGAAGCGGCGGGCCAGCTCGGCGAAGTAGGCCCGCAGGCAGTGACGGGAGTGGGGATGGCGGGGGTCGAGCACCTTCACCTCGACCATGGAGGCGACCAGCAGCCGCTCGACCTCCGACATCGCGGCCACCAGCCGCTCGCGCTGGTGGCCGGACAGGGGCCGCAGGATCGACGCGGCCGCCTCGTCGGAGCGCCGGTCGAGCTCGGCCCGCTCGGCGTGCCCGGCGGCGGTGAGGCGGGCCGTGCGGACGCGCCCGTCGGGGCCCGCGCCGTCGACCACCACCAGCCCGTCGGCCTCCAGCGAGCGCAGCAGCCGGCTCATGTATCCCGAGTCGAGCTCCAGCCGGGCCCGCAGCGCGCGGATCTCGCTGCCTTCCGCGCCGATCTCCCACAACACCCGTGCCTGGCCGAGGGCCTGCCCCCTGGCCAGGAATCCGTCGTTGAGCGCCCCTATCCGCTGGGTCACGGTCCGCTGGAAGCGGCGGACCCGTCCGATCGCCGTGTCGTCCATTATCTGACCCTAGTCAGTCGGCTGGTTCACAGGAGCGGATCCGCGACGGGGACCGCGCTGTAGTCCTCGCCCGCGACGGGGCGGATCTCCTTCCAGTGCACCCAGCGCGCGCTCGCGTCGGGCCGGGCCCGCGGCGGCCACAGCAGGTATCCCCACCGCGCCCCCTGGGCGTCGTCGCCCCAGGCGAGCAGGTAGCGCTCCGCGCCGTCGCGGATCGCCGGGGCGTGCTCGACGACGGGCGGGCGCCAGATCTCGGGCAGTTCCACAGGGTTCATGTCTTCTATTATACGAACAAAAGTTCGATAGATCCATCATTTCGGGAGATCCGCCGGGTCTCCGGACATGCGAAAGGCCGCCCCCACCTGGTGGGAGCGGCCTTCGCCGAGAGAGTGGAGCTATGGGGATTCGAACCCCAGACCTCCTCCATGCCATGGAGGCGCGCTACCAACTGCGCCATAGCCCCTCGTGCCTGTCAAAAGTGTAGCCGACTCCGGGACTCCCGGCGCACACTCGCGGATCGGGCTCCGGCCGGCGCATCGCGGCCCGCGCGGCGGTCAGGACCGACGGGCGCCGGCGCGGCGGAGGGGCGGGCGCGCGGCCCGGTCCGGGCCGCGCGCTCCCCTCAGCGGATCGACTTCGCCCGGTCGATCAGCGTGGCCAGTTCCGCCACCATCGGGTCCTCCGACGTGGCGGCCAGCCGGGTGGCGTGCTCGCCGAGCGCGGACAGGTCCATGCCGAACGCCTCCTTGTCGCGCATGTAGCCGGCGAACGCGGCCACCACCACGTCGACCTGCAGCCGCACCGGCGCCTTGTCCCAGACGGAGGCGGCCAGGTCGCCCGAGCGCAGCGACTCGCTCGCCTCGGAGGCGGCCCTGGTGTCGGGGTCCTGCCAGCGCACGGTGGCCTGGGCGAGCTGGCCGTCGGCGCCGGGCTTGAGCTTGAGCGCGTAGAGGGCGGTGACGGAGTGGCCGGGGCCGATCTCGCCGCCGTCGCGGCTGTCGTCACGGAACTCCTCCGCCGACAGCGCCCGGTTCTCGTAGCCGACGAGCCGGTAGCTCTCCACCACGGCCTGGTTGAAGACCACCTGGGCCTTCGCGTCGCGTGCCCGGAGTTCGATGTTCGCGGGCAGCTGGGTGGTGAAGATCTTCTCGGCCTCCTCCTCGGAACTGACGTACACGGCCATGCCGTCGCCGTTGTCGGCGAGCTGCTCCATCAGCTCGTCGCCGTACTCCCGGCCGACGCCGACCGTCAGCAGCGTGACCTGCTTGGCCGCGTGCTCCTTGACCCGGTCGAGCAGGGCCTGCCACTGGGTGCTGCCCTGGTTGGCCAGGCCGTCGGAGAGCACGATCACCCGGTTGGTGGCGGCCGGCCTGAACGCCTTGGCCGCCTCCTGGTAGCCGGTGACCAGGCCGGCCTCCAGGTTGGTGCCGCCCGCCACGGCGAGCTCGTTCACCGCGCGGCGCAGCTCGTCCCTGGCGGTCAGCGGCGTCATCGAGGCCAGCAGGCTCGCCTCGTCGCTGAAGGAGACGATCGAGACCTGGTCGCCGGGCGCGAGCTGGTCGAGCAGCTTCAGCAGGGCGGACTTGACCAGGTCGAGCCGACCGGCCTCGGCCATCGAGCCGGAGACGTCCACCACGAACGTGAGGTTGGCGGGCCGCCGCTCGGCCGCCTGGCTCGCGCGGGTCTGCAGCCCGACCCGCAGGACGGCCTCGTCACGTGAGGGCAGCCTGGCGCCGTCGACGTGCACGGTGAACCCGTCGTCGGGCGGCTGCGCGTAGTCCTGCCGGAAGGCGTTGACCCATTCCTCGGGGCGGATCTCGGCGGGCGCGGGCCAGCGTCCCTCCTTGAGGGTACGGCGGGCGTAGCCGTACGAGGCGGTGTCCACGTCCAGGGCGAACGTGGAGATCTGCGCGGAGGTCGTGTCCTTCTCGGAGTCCTCCCGCGCGGCCTGGTCCTGCTGCTCCTGCCGCGATGAGGCGCTGGGCACGGAACGCCGCCTCTCGTCGGCCTGGGCGGGAGCGGCCTCTCCGCTGGTGCCGCCCGCGCCGCCACCGCACGCCGCCAGACCGAGCAGGGCGACCAGGCCGGCGCCGACCATCAATGGGCGAAATCTCATGTCAACCACCTCCGAGTCGTACGACGGAATGGGGTTCGAGGCGGCCGGGTCGGTGACATAAGCGAGCACAAACCGCGATCAACGCGTGATCACTTGTGACAAATGGGGCAATTGGGATAAGCATCTCTATGTGCGTGTTTATCTCGGGCTGGCCGCGAAACGGGGGGAAATACCCGCGGGCGTTTTGGACCGGGCCCGTTCCTTGATCGAATTCGCTTTTCCGGTGCCGCCCGAAGTCATCCGCGGGCGTGAATGGCACGGCCGCGGCGTCTCCCTGTTCGCCTGGACCAACGAGCCGGACGACTCCCGGCGGCCGCCGCTGCTCACCGAGCACGACGGCCGGATCATCGGGCTGAACGGCCACCTGGCCGACCCCGCCGACGTGACCCGGCTGCCCGATGACTCGGTGGGCGGCTGCTTCTCGGCCTGGACCGCCCGCGACGGCGAGCTGTCGGCGAGCACCGCGATCAACCGGGTCTGTCCCGTCTTCCACACCGAGACCCCCGACCTGCACGTGGCCGGCAGCCGGGCCCTGCTCGTGCACCTGGCGGCCCGGGAGGACGACCGGGTGGAGCACGACGTGCTCGCCCTCCAGACGATGGTCAGGCAGGGGTTCTTCCTGTCGGACGAGACGCCGTACAAGGGGGTCTCGGCGCTGCGGCCGAGCTCACGCCTGCTGGTACGGGACGGCGCCCGCACCGTCACCGAGACCCCGCTGCCACGGGCGGAGCCCGTGCCCGCGGCGGCGCGGCGCAGGCGGGCGGCGATCGGCGAGCTGGCCGAGGCGCTGCTGGCCACCGTGGAGCCGCTGCGCGACCTGGGCGAGCCGGTGAACCTGGCGCTGACCGGCGGGCGCGACACCCGGGTGCTGGCGGCGCTGCTGCACGCGGCGCGGGTGCCGTTCCGGGTGACGACCAACGGGCTCGACACGCATCCCGACGTGATCATCGCACGCATGATCGCGGCCAGGCTGGGGGTCGAGCACACGGTCATCGCCCCGCCGCAGACCGCGGCGAAGGACGCGGTGCTGGTGGAGCATCCGCTGAGCCGGGCGTGGGAGACCCTGCGCACGTGTGAGGGGATGACCTCGGCGTACGAGACGATCGTGAGTTATCTCCCCTACTCCGGCAAGCCCACCATGTCGGGGCAGAGCGGCGAGACGTTGCGGGCCGGCAGCCTGAACCTGCTGCAGACAGACCTCGGCGACAAGGCGCTGCGGCGGCGCATCGAGACGACCTTCGGCAAGGACGCCAAGCTCTTCACCGCCGAGGCCAACGAGCACGCCCGTGAGCTCGCCCGGCCGTGGCTGGACCGTACGGACCGGCTGGAGGCGCTTGATCACCTTTACATCTGGTACAAAGTCGGCCGCTGGCAGGCGAGCGCGCGGGCAGGTTCGCTGCGGCGCGGTGATCCGGTGCGGCCGTTCCTGGACAATCGGGTGGTGCGTGCGGCGCTGAGCCTTGATCAAGGCTGGCGGCTCTCCGAAGAAGTGATTTATACCCTCATATTGCGGCTGGCCCCGAAATTGCGGGACGTGCCGATCGAGGGAAAACCGTGGCGATTCGCCGCACAGCGGACTCCCTCGCGGTGGCGGAGACGCCTGCCCGAGCACCTGCCCACCGCCAGGACCGCGGGCGGGTGGAGCTGGCGGACCAGCCCCGGCCCCGCGCTCACGGACCTGCTGCGCGAGCAGGTGCTCGGCAGTCTCGACGCGCTCGCGCCGATCGTGAACCCGGACGAGGTGCGCGCGCTGTTCGCCGGCCCCGTCGTGGCCAAACCCGCCCTGGCCTGGCATCTCTACACGGTCAGCACGCTGCTGACCGGCCTCTATCCGGGCAAGCCGCCCGAGAACCTGCCGCGGATCACGGTTTCCAGGCCGGATCCCGCCCGATGAGCCCCAGGAACCGGTCCAGCGGGGGCGCGTCGTCCGGCACCGCCACCTCCGTGCCGAACGCGCCGCGCTCGCGGCCCGTGGGCGCCATCCGCGCGGAGAAGGCGAGCACCACGGCGGCCGTCTCCTCGTCCACCTCGTACGGCAGCCCGGTCGCCCGGGACAGGTCCCAGCCGTGCGCGACGAGGTCGGTCAGCGCCATGTTCGCGAGCACGACCTTCGGCAGCCCGCCCATGGCCTCGCTCGTGCCCTCCCAGGCCTCGGGGCGCTCGTAGACGGCGAGCATGCGCTCGACCCGCTCGGGGAAGTCCCCGGTGTACTCCTTCGGCGGCGTGAACGGGCCGCCGGCCGCCACGGACTCGAACAGGGAGGCGCCCCACTCCAGGTGGTTGAGCAGGTCCTTGACCTCGTATTCGGCGCAGGGCGTGGGCAGCCCCAGGTGCTCGTCGCCGACCTTGCGTACGAGTGCGGAGGTGCGGCCGGCCGCCTGTCTCATGAGGGGGAGGATGTCGGTCATGGCCCTAGCCTGCCAGGGCCGCGTTCTCCACGCGTACGCGGACGGAGAGCAGCGCCGCGTTCGCCGCCGTGAACGCGAGCGCGGTCAGCCAGGCCGAGTGCACCAGCGGCAGCGCGATCCCCTCCGCGACCACGGCCACGTAGTTGGGGTGCCGCAGCCACCGGTACGGCCCCCGGTCCACCAGCGGCAGCCCCGGCACCACGACCACGCGGGTGTTCCACTGCCTGCCCAGCGTGCCGATGCACCACCAGCGCAGGCCCTGGGCGAGCACGACGACGGCGAGCATGGGCCAGCCGAGCGCGGGCACGAAGGGACGCCCGAGCAGCCACACCTCGGCCGGTGCGGCGATGAGCAGCGCCACGTGGGCCGCGACGATCCAGGGATAGTGCCGCCCGCCGTGCTCGACGCCGCCCCTGGCCTTCGCCCAGGCCAGGTTGCGCCGGGCCACGACCAGCTCGGCCAGCCGTTCGAGCACGACCGCGCCGATCAGGACCAGGTAGGCCGTCACCAGTGCAGCAGGAGCAGTTCGGCGGAGAACCCGGGTCCCAGCGCCATCAGCAGGGCGGGGGTGCCGGCCCGGCCGCGCGTCTCCTGGAGGACGTGCAGCACGGAGACCGAGGACAGGTTGCCGTGCTCGCGCAGGGAGCGCCAGGTGACGTCCAGGGCCTTGGGCTCCAGGTTCAGGGTCTGGAGGATCTTGTCGATGACCTTCGGGCCGCCGGGGTGACAGACCCAGCTCGCGACCTGCTCGGGGGTCAGGCCGTAGTCGGCCAGGAAGGCCTTGATGTCGGCGGCCAGCACCTGCTCCACGAAGTCGGTCAGGTCCGCGTCGAGCACGATGCGGAAGCCGTGGTCGCCGACCTCCCAGCCCATGAGGTGCTCGGTGCCGGGATAGAGGCGGCTGCGGGTGGCCACGACCTCGGGGCCGCGCCCGCGCCCCGTGGCCACGACGGCCGCCGCGCCGTCGCCGAACAGGCCGCTGGCGACCAGGTTGGCGATCGAGGTGTCGTCGCGCTGGATCGTCAGCGAGCACAGCTCCACGCACACCAGCACGGCGACGTGGTCGGGCCAGCCGCGCAGGTAGTCGTGCAGCCGGGCGAGCCCGGACGCGCCCGCCGCGCAGCCCAGCCCGAAGACCGGCACCCGTTTCACGTCGGGCCGCAGTCCCATCCGCTGGGCCAGCCTGGCGTCGAGCGAGGGCGTGGCCAGGCCGGTGGTGGAGCAGAACAGCAGGTGATCAACCTTCTCCGGAGCGATGTCCGCCTTGCGCAGCGCGCCTGCCATGGCCTGCTCGCCGAGTTCCAGGGCCAGCTCGACGTAGGTGTCGTTGGCCCGGCCGAAGGAGTCGAGCTTGGCGTAGTCGGCCAGCGGCAGCGCCAGGTTGCGGCCCTCCACCCCGGTGGCCGCGTGGAAGTGCCGCAGCAGTTCCTCGTCACAGCTGGTCAGCCGGGAGAACGCCTCGGTGATCTCCGCCTGCTCATAGCGGTGATCAGGCAAAACGGTCTGTACTCCCGAGATATGCATACTCCTCTCCTGCCGCTGAGAGGGCCCGGCTAACCTGCGTGCGCGCCGCCGCCCTGTCTGTCCAGGCCACACCGTGCCACCGCGTCGTTCTCGTGGCGGCGGCAGGGCTTCAGCGGGTGAGCCGCCAGAGCGAGGTCACCTCGGCGGCGCGGGCCGCGTGCAGCGGATCGGCCGTGTCGGCGGGCCGGTTGTGCCGCGGGGCGACGTCCAGGCGGGCGGCCACTCGCAGCCCCGCCCGGTCGAACTCCGCCAGCAGCTCCGCCCGGGTGCGCAGCCCGAGATGCTCGGCCAGGTCGGACAGGATCAGCCAGCCCTCGCCGGCCGGCTCCAGGTGCTCGGCCAGCCCGCCCAGAAAGCCGCGCAACATCCGCCCGCCGGGGTCGTAGACGGCGTGGTCGAGGGGTGAGGCGGGCTTGGCGGGCAGCCAGGGCGGGTTGCACACGACGAGCGGCGCGCGTCCCGGCGGGAACAGGTCGGCCCGCACGACCTCCACCTGCTCGGTGAGCCCCAGCCGGGCGACGTTGTCACCGGCGCACGCGACGGCACGGGGGTCGAGATCGGTGGCCACGACGTGGCGGACGCCGCGCCCGGCCAGCACGGCCGCCAGCACGCCGGTGCCGGTGCCGACGTCGAAGGCCAGCCGGTCGTCCTCCGGCAGCGGCGCCTGGGCGACCAGATCGACGTATTCGCCCCTGATCGGGGAGAAGACTCCGTGGTGGGGGTGGATGCGGGCGCCCAGCGCGGGAACGGGCACGCCCTTCCTGCGCCACTCGTGCGCGCCGATCAGGCCGAGCAGTTCGCGGAGCTGGCCGGCTCCCGGCGGGGCGCCGGGGCCGTACACCTCGGCGCAGGCCGCGCGGACGTCGGGCGCCCTGCGCAGCGGCACGACGTTGTCCGCGGCGTAGGGGATGAGCAGCATGCCGAGCGTGCGGGCGCGCTGGGACCTGGCCTGGCGGTGGGCGGGGAAGCCGCCGGCGGGATCGGCCGGCTTGCAGCGGCGGCCCATGGCGCTCAGCAGCCGGCGGGCGTTGTGGAAGTCGCCGCGCCACAGCAGCGCGGTGCCCTCGCAGGCGAGCCGGTAGGCGGTGGCGGCGCGCATCCGGTCGTCGGCCACGACGACGCGCTCGGGAGGGGCGACCCCCGACGCCGTACGCCAGACCGCCGACCGTTCCTGCCCCGCCTCGCTCCACCGGATCATGGCAACCGACCGTTTCACGGGCCGCGCGGTCGCGGCCACCTCTTTTACGGTAGGAGCCCCGCGGCCAGCGCGCGAATGCCCTTGGCGTACGTGTCGCGGGCGGTCAGCTCCTCCCACCGGCCGCCCACCTGGCCCAGCCGGGGGAACCGGCCGGCGTCGATCTCGGTGAACACCCGCTGCCTGAAGGTGCTCCCGCCCTGTTCGCGCCGCTTGCGCGCGGCCGCCCGCGCGCCGATCTCGCCGCTCGTGTAGTGCCAGACGATCCGGTACGCGTCCACCGCGTCCTCGAGCGTCAGCCCGCCGCGCATCGCCGCGTCGATGATCTGGTCCGGATACCACAGCGCCCCGACCGCGAACAGGTCGTCGGCCCGCAGCACGTCCACGGCCCACGGATGGCGGGCCAGCGCGTCACGCATGGCCGTGGCCGCGGTCACCAGGCGCTCGCCCGGGTCGTCGGGCAGCTCGGGCCTGGGGGTGGCGGCGGCATGGTCGTCGAGCAGCAGCACGAGCAGCTCGTCCTTGTCGCGGACGTGATGGTAGATCGCCATGGCCGTGGTGCCGAGCTCTCCGGCCAGCCGGCGCATGGTCAGCGCGTCCACCCCGTCCGCCTCGATCACCCGCAGCGCGGCGGCCACGATGTCGGCCCTGGTGATCTTCGGCGGTCGTCCCGTTCGCGTAGGCATGCCGTCATGCTACTTTCTATACATGTATAAAAACTCATGGGTCGTAGCGGTCCTCGCGTTCGCGGTGGCCGTGGGTTCCCTTCAGATGACCGTGGTCGTGCCGCTGCTGCCGGGTCTCGAACGGCAATGGCACCTCTCGTCCACCACCGCCTCCTGGGCGCTCACCGCCGGGCTGCTGTCGGGTGCCGTGTCCATCCCGCTGCTGTCGCGGCTCGGCGACATGTACGGCAGACGCGCCGTCTCGCTGGTCGCCCTCGGCCTGCTCGTCGTGGGATCGGCGCTCAGCGCCGTGGCCGGCACGCTGGCCCTGCTCATCGCCGGCCGGGTGCTCCAGGGCGCCGCCGCTCCCCTGCTCGCCCTGGCCATCGGCCTGGTCAGGCAGATCGTGCCCGCGCACCGCCTGCCGGGCGCCATCGGCGTGCTCAGCGCGACCATCGGCGTCGGCAGCGGCGGTGGCGTCATCCTGGCGGGCCTGGTCGACGGCGACCACCGGGCGGTGTTCTGGCTGCTGACCGGGCTCGGGCTGCTGAGCTTCGCCCTGGTCGCGGTCGTCGTGCGGGAGGAGCCCGCGCGCGGGGCCGGGCGGCCCGACCTGGCGGGTGCGGCGCTGGTCACGGTGTGGCTGGTCTGCCTGCTGCTCGCGATCAGCAAGGGCGCGGCCTGGGGCTGGACGTCGCCGCTGACGCTGGGCCTGTTCGCCGCGGCCGCGCTGGTCGCCGCCCTGTGGGTGGTGACCGCCCGGCGCACCGCGGCGCCGCTGATCGAGATCCCCATGCTGCTGCACCGGGGGACGGTGGGGGCGACCGTGGCGTCGTTCCTGCTGGGGTTCGCCCTGTTCGCGGCGCTCACCACGGTCTCGGCGCTGGCCCAGGGCGCGCTCGGGGCCTCGGTGCTGCAGGTCGGGATCTACCTGCTGCCGACGACGGTGCTGATGCTCGTGGTCTCGCTACTGGCGGGCCTGCTGATGCGCCGGTTCACCGCCTCCGCCCTCGTCGCGGGCGGCTCGGCGCTGGTGGCGGCCGCCACGCTGTGGCTGGCGCTGTCCGGCCCCTCCAGCCCCGCCCTGTACGGCGCCGCGACCGTACTCGGCCTGGGCATGGGCCTCGGCTACGCGGCGCTCGGCACGATGGCCGTCGAACACGTGGAACCCGCCAAGACCGCCGCGGCCGGCGGCGTGAACGCCCTGGTCAGGGTGATGGGCGGCAGCGTGGCCGGCGCCGTGGGCGCGATGGTCCTGTCGACCGGCGGCGCCGGCTGGAGCTTCGCCGTCGCCGCGGCGGCGGCCCTGCTGGCGGCCCTCTTCGCCGCCGTCTACGGACGACTCTCCAGCAAGACACTGGCATGACCGGCCGGACGCGCACCCTTCCCGAGAACGCGGAGGCGCGCGAGCGGCCCCGGCGGGTCGTACGGTGGCCTTCATGACCTTCGCCGGCACCCCCCGCCCGCGCCCGCGCTGGTACCACGCGGCCACCGACCTCGACGACTTCGCCATCGTCAGCTACCGGGTGGAGGCCGCCGCCCTGGCCGCACACCTGCCGAGGGGGTTCGAGCCGATGGAGATGACCTTCGCGGACGGACCCGGCGCCCTGGTCTCGGCCGTGGCCTTCACCGACCGCGACTTCCACTTCCGGTTCCTGCCCCAGGTGGGCATCGACTGCGGGCAGATCAACTACCGGGCCTACGTCACGGCGTTCGGCCGGCCCGGCGTCTGGTTCTTCGGCACGGCGCTCGACCATCCCGTGGTGGCGATCCCCCAGCACCTGTGGGGCATGCCGTGGCGCCGCGACCGCATCCGCGTCGAGGCCGACTGGGACGCCGCGCCCGCCCGGTGGCGGCTGACGGCCGGCGACGCCCGCTGCGCGGCGACCGAATCGCCGGAACCAGTCCTGCTCGACGGGTTCACCGGCGAGCAGGACTGGCTCGAACGGCTCACCCACCCCACCCTGGGCTGGTACCGGCGCAGGGACGGGCTGGTCGGCACCTACAGCATCTGGCACCCGGTGATGCGGCCGCGCCACCTGACGGCGACGGAGGCCAGGTTCCCCGTCTTCGAGCGCCTCGGCCTGATCACCGAGGACAGCCGGCCGCACTCGGTGCTGGCCCAGCCCAGCCTGCGGTTCGACATCCACACCCCGCCGCGCCGCTTCCGCCCTCAGATGAGCACCCCCGGGTTCAGCACGCCCTGAGGGTCGAGCGCGGTCTTGGCCGCCTTGAGCGCCAGCGCGAACGGGTCGGGCCGCTGCCGGTCGTAGAAGGGCCGGTGGTCGCGGCCCACCGCGTGGTGGTGGGTGATCGTGCCGCCCATGCGCAGCACCGTCTCGGAGACGCGGCGCTTGAGGTCGTCCCACTGCTCCAGCTCGGCGCCCTTCTCCGCGGGCACGATGATCGTGTAGTACGGCGCGGGCCCGTCGGGGTAGGCGAAGGCCAGCCGGCAGGTCGTCGTCCCGGCCTCGCCCTCCGCCATGACGGCCTCGTGCAGGGCGGGGAAGCGGTCCCAGGTGACGGCCGTCTCGATGGTCTCGGCGATCACGCCGAGGCCCGGATAGGCGTTGCGCAGGTACGGCATCCGGGTGAAGGCCCCCTTCCACACCTGGTCCTGGCTCTGGTCCTGGCTCTGGTCCTGGCGTGCCGCCCCGGCCACGCCGCCGTGCCACGAGACGATCTCCAGTGCCCGCGACATCCAGGCGTCCACGGGATGCACGGCCGACTCGAAGCCGACGATGAGCAGGGCGTGCCGTCCGTCACCGCCGGAGGTCAGCGCGGCCTCGCGGGCGTCGAGCAGCCGGCAGTTGGCGGGGTGCAGACCCGACTGGGCGAGGTCGTGCACGGCCGCCACCCCCGCCACCCACTCGGCGAAGCGCACCGGCACCGAGACCTTGTGCACCGGCCGCCGGTGGACGCGGACCCAGGCGCGGGTGATCACGCCGAGCGCGCCCTCCGAGCCGAGCAGCCAGCGGTCGGGCGACGGGCCCGCTCCCGAGCCGGGCAGCCGGCGCGACTCCCACATCCCGGCGGGGGTGCTGGCCCGGATGGACTCGACCAGGTCGTCGATGTGGGTGTGCAGCGTGGCGAAGTGGCCGCCGGCCCTGGTCGCGATCCAGCCGCCCAGCGTGGAGAACTCGTACGACTGCGGGAAGAAGCGCAGTTGCAGCCCGCCGGGCAGCCCCGCGTTGATCTCCGGCCCGGTCGCGCCCGCCTCCACCAGGGCCGCCTGGGACTCGCGGTCCACCTCCAGGACGCGGTTCATCCGGCCGAGGTCCAGGCAGAGCGAGGGGCCGTCGAAGCGCGCCTCGACGCCGCCGACGACGCTCGTGCCGCCGCCCCTGGGCACGACGGCCACGCCCTGGCCGCTGGCCCATTCCAGGAGCCGCGCGATCTCGTCCTCGTCGCGCGGCAGCGCCACCAGGTCGGGGGCGTTGGCGAAGTCGCCCCGGTAGGCGCGGATCAGGTCGCGGTAGGCCTGTCCGTAGGTGCGCACGGCCCGCTCGTACGGATCGGCCGTGCAGAACGGCAGCGCGGGCACCGGCACCCGGGAGGCGGGCACGAGCCCCGGCGAGAACGGCACGGGCCGCTCCCACGCGTCCGGTTCCCCCAGGCCCGTGTGTTCGGTGAACAGCCGGGCGATCTCCCGTAATTCGGGCTCGGCGGGCTCGGGCCCCCATGCCCAGTGACTCTTCGGCATAGGAGGATTGTCGTCCTCCGGGCCGCCCCGCGTCAGAGGGTGTAGTCGAAGGTGTAGGAGTGACCTCCGTCGGGGGCGACGACGATGCCGATCTCACCCCGGAGACCGCGCAGCTCCCCCGTCGCCGAGTCGGCGACCACCCGGATGCGCAGCGACCGCTCCCCCTCGTCGGCCGTGGCGTCGTGCTGGACGACGAAGCTGCCCCTGCGCCCGTCGAGGGTTCCTTCGACGCGCTCGATCGCCACGTAGGAGCGTGACTCCTCGACCGGGGTGGTGGCGATCAGCATGGTGACGACGCTGGTGCCGGTCAGGTCGCCGTGCCAGGTCTTGTCCAGGGTCACGAGCCCGAGGGTGACCCCGTCCCGGTCGTCGAAGGGCGGCTGGGGCGTCCAGTTGGCGGTGTCGAAGGTTCCCTTTGCGGTCATGGGACCAGCGTGGCAGCCGTACCTGTCAGGGCGTGTCAGGTACCGGCGAGCCGTTTCACGACGGGCGCGAAGTCCTCCAGGAACTGCGCGTTCACCGAGACGTAGGAGATGCCCAGCCGGTCCCTGCGCCGCCGCAGCGTGTCGGCCATCTCCTCGGGGGTGCCGGTGAGGATCCCGGTGCCGGTGCGGCCGAACCTGCGCAGCGCCCACTCGGGCGGCGCGGTCGCGGCGCAGGCCAGGTTCATGCCGAGCTCCAGGTCGTGGAAGCGGTCGCCGGCCAGTTCGTACAGCTCGTCCACCTTGGCCGCGACCTGCTCCTCGGTGTACTGCGGCGGCACGCCGAGCGCGACCGTGTCGGCCTTGCGCGCGGCCAGCCGCAGCAGCCTGGTGCCGGAGGCGGCCACCAGGATCGGCACGTCCTCGACCGCGTCGATGGTCGCGGCGAGCCGCTCGACGCGCTGGCCGGGGGTGCCGAAGCGGACGCCCAGCGTGGCCGCGTCGCGCTCGGCGTCCGGCCGCCCGGCGCCCAGGCCCAGCTCGAACCGGCCGCCGGTGAGCGTGTGCAGGGTGGCGCACTCCCACGCCACGGCGGCGGGGGTGCGATTGGGGGCGCTCAGCACGTACGTGCCGACGCGCAGGGTCGTCGTGGCCGTGGCGGCGACGGCCGCGGCCGTGAACGGCGACAGCGTGCCCAGCGTGTCGGGCACCAGCAGGGTCGCGTAGCCGAGGCTCTCGGCCCGGCGGGCCAGGCCGGTCCACGCGCCGGCGTCGGGGGCTTGTCCGGCGACCGCGCCGAACCTGAACGGGTGATCGGTCATGCCCTACACGATCGCCGACGGGCGGGCCCGGCACATCGTCCCCCGGACCGGTGAGCGGCTACGCCGGGGGGAGCAAGCCCCCGGCCACGCCCTACTCCCCCAGCAGTACCCGGGTGAACTCGCCGCCGAACTTGCCCGCCGGGTCGAGGCGGCGCACCAGCGCGCGGAAGTCGTCCGGGCACTCGGGCCAGCGGGTGAACAGCTTGCCCCAGTGCGGCCGCGGGTCGAACGGCGCCAGCGTCCGCTCCACCAGGTCCAGCACCGGCAGCACGGCGGCGACGTCCTTGACCCAGGTGAAGTGCACGGCCACGCTGTCGCGGCCCCTGAAGGGGCTGAGCCACAGGTCGTCGGCGGCGACCGTGCGGATCTCGGAGATCTGCAGCACCGGGCGGATCCGATCACCGATCGCCCACAGCTCGCGCAGCGCCTTGACCGCGTGCTCCCTGGGCAGCAGCAGCTCGGACTGCAGTTCGTCGCCGGCGCCGCTGGGCGGGAAGTCGGCGCGGAAGTGCGGCAGCCGCTCGTACCACGGGCCCGGCACGCCCAGTTGCGCGGTGCAGCTGTCGGCCGGCATGTCCGGGAGCGGGTGCTGGGGGGCCTCGGCCGGGGTGGTGCCGTACCAGCCGGGGTCGGTCAGCTCGTCCGCGCGCTTCAGCCAGACGCGGGTGTCGCGGAAGTCGGTGAAGAGGCTGACGCTGTAGCCGCTCGACATGATCGCCTCGAACTCGCCGAGGGCGTCGGCTGACAGGCCCACGCGGACGTACTGGCGCAGGTCGAAGGCGGGCACCAGGTCGAGCGTGAGCGACGTGACGACGCCGAGCGCGCCGACGGCCACCACCGCGCCGGCGAAGTCGGCGTCCTCGCGGGTGAGCGACAGCGTGGAGCCGTCGGCGGTGACCAGGTCGATCCCGGACACGGCGGCGGCCAGGCCGGGGATGGCCGGCCCCGAGCCGTGCGTGCCGGTCGCGACGGAGCCGGCCACGGAGATGTGCGGCAGCGAGGCCATGTTCGCCAGCGCGAAGCCGGCCTCGTGCAGCAGCGGCGCGAGCCGCGCGTACGTCATGCGCGCCCCGACCCGCACCGTGGCCGCCGCGCCGTCGATCTCCACCAGGTCCGGCATCCGGTCGAGCACGACGAGGTCGCCGGTGGTGTCGGCGACGTGGTTGAAGGAGTGTCCGCTTCCCAGCGCCCGCACCCGGGGACTGGCGGCGACGAGTCGCCGAAGCTCGTCGAGCGAGGTCGGATGGTGGACTTCACGTGCCTGAAATGTGGTGTTTCCAGCCCAGTTCGTCAGCGTCACGGCCTTACCTTTTCACAACCTCGCCCGCCCGGCCCGCCCGGGGGCGGACCGGGGACGGTCCTAGAAGCCCTGCTCTAGAAGCCCTGCGCCAGGCGGTAGTACGCCTGATTCCAGCGCAGCTCCTTGGCGAAGCGCTCGGTCGTGGTGGCCGAGTCGATGACCACCAGCTCCACGCCCAGCATGTCGGCCAGGTCGGTCAGCTCATCCCGGCCGACGGCCTTGGACAGCACCGTGTGGTGCGGGGCCCCGGCGGTCAGCCACGACTCGGTGGAGGTGCGCAGGTTGGGGCGCGGCCGCCACACCGCGCGGGCCACCGGCAGCTTGGGCAGCGGCTGCGGCGGCGTCACCACGTCGATCTCGTTGGCGACGAGCCGGAACCGGTCGCCCATGTCGGCCAGGCCGACCACGACGCCGGGGCCCGGCTCGGCGTCGAACACGAGCCGGACCGGGTCCTCCCTGCCGCCGATGCCGAGGGGGTGGATCTCGCACGACGGCGTGCCGGACGCGATGGACGGGCACACCTCCAGCATGTGGGCGCCGAGGATGAGCTCCTGGCCCGGCGTCATGTCGTAGGTGTAGTCCTCCATGAACGAGGTGCCGCCGTCCGCCCCAGTGTCAGGCATGGCCTTCAGGGTGCGCAACAGCACCGACGTCTTCCAGTCGCCCTCGCCGCCGAAGCCGTAGCCGTCGGCCATGAGCCGCTGCACGGCCAGGCCGGGCAGCTGGCGCAGCCCGCCGAGGTCCTCGAAGTTCGTGGTGAACGCCTTGAAGCCGCCAGCCTCCAGGAACGCGCGCAGGCCCAGCTCGATCCTGGCCGCGTAGCGCAGCGAGTCGTTGCGCTCGCCGAGCAGCTCGGGGGCCACGGTGTACTGCTCGGCGTACTCCTTGACCAGCGCCGTCACGTCGGCGTCCGAGGCCGCGTCCACCGCCTCGACCAGGTCGTTGACGCCGTAGGTGTTGACCGAGACGCCGAAGCGCAGCTGCGCCTCCACCTTGTCGCCCTCGGTGACCGCCACGTCGCGCATGTTGTCGCCGAAGCGGGCCAGCTTGAGCGTGCGCACCTCCGCCAGCCCCTTGGCCGCGCGCAGCCAGGTCAGGATGCGCTCGCCCACGGCCGGGTCGCTCACGTGCCCGGCCACGGTCTTGCGCGGCACGCCGAGCCGGGTCTGGATGTGCCCGAACTCGCGGTCGCCGTGCGCGGCCTGGTTCAGGTTCATGAAGTCCATGTCGATGCTGGCCCACGGCAGCTCGACGTTGGCCTGCGTGTGCAGGTGCAGCAGCGGCTTGCGCAGCGCGTCGAGCCCGGCGATCCACATCTTGGCCGGGGAGAAGGTGTGCATCCACGCGATCACGCCGGCGCACTCGTCGTCCGCGTTGGCTTCGAGCATGATCCGCCGGATGGCCGCGGCGTCGGTCAGGACGGGCTTCCACTCCACCGGCATGGGCAGCTGCTCGGCGATGCGCTGCGACTGCTCGGCCACCTGGCGCAGCGTGTCCTCGCCGTACAGTCCCTGGCTGCCGGTCAGAAACCAGATGTTCAACGCGGGCTCCTCTGTCCGTAGACGTTCTGATAGCGGTCGTACAGGCGGTCGATGTCGTCCTGCGGGATGGGCAGCGGCTCGCCGAGCTGACGGGCCACGTGCACCGTACGCGCCACGTCCTCGCACATCACGGCGGCCTTGACCGCCGCCCTGGCGTCCTTGCCGATGCTGAACACCCCGTGGTTCTGCATGAGCACGGCCTTGGAGCGGTGGCCCTTGAGCGTCTCGACGATGCCCTGCCCGATCGAGTCGTCGCCGATGAGGGCGAAGGGCCCGATCGGGATCTCACCGCCGAACTCGTCGGCCATCGCGGTCAGCACGCACGGGATGGCCTCGCCGCGGGCGGCCCAGGCCGAGGCGTAGGTGGAGTGGGTGTGCACGACGCCGCCCACGTCGGGCATGTTGCGGTAGACGTAGGCGTGCGCGGCGGTGTCGCTGGACGGCGAGTGCTCGCCCTCCACCAGATTGCCGTCGAGGTCGCACACGACCATGTTCGCGGGCGTCAGCTCGTCGTAGGAGACTCCCGACGGCTTGATGACGAACAGGTCCTCGCCGGGGATCCGCCCGGAGACGTTGCCCGCCGTCCAGGCCACCAGGTTGTAGCGGACCAGCTCCGCGTGCAGGCCGGCGACGATCTCTCTCATGGTCATGACGTGTGTGCCTCGTTCCTGATCGCGCGCAGCGCGTGCAGCATCTTTCCGTCTCCGAAGAAGTCGTGGAGCCTGCGGTACTCGGCGTAGAGCCGGTCGTAGGCGTCGGCGCGGGCCTGGTCCGGCACGTACGCGTTCTCGGTGCGCTTGCCCATCGCCGCGGCGGCCTCCTCGATGGAGGAGTAGGCCCCGGCGGCCACGGCGGCGTGGATGGCCGAGCCGAGCGCGGGCCCCTGGTCCGAGCCGATGACCGACAGCGGCCGGCGCAGCACGTCGGCGTAGACCTGCATGAGGAAGGGGTTCTTCAGCAGCCCTCCGGCGACGACGAACTCCTCGACCGGCACGCCCGACTTCTCGAACGTCTCCACGATCATGCGCGCGCCGTACGCGGTGGACTCGATGAGCGCCCGGTAGACGTCCTCGGGCCTGGTCTGCAGGGTCTGGCCGACGATCACGCCGGACAGGTTGTGGTCGACCAGCACCGAGCGGTTGCCGCCGAACCAGTCGAGCGCGACCAGGCCGTGCCCGCCGACGGGCTGCTTCGCGGCCAGCGCGGTGAGCCGCTCGTGGCCGTCGGCGCCGAAGTTGTCGACGTACCAGGCGAAGATGTCGCCGACCGCGGACTGCCCGGCCTCGTAGCCCCACAGGCCCGGCACGATGCCGTCGCGGACCACGCCGCACATGCCGGGCACCTCGGCGAGCTGGTCGCTGGGCATGATGTGGCAGGTGGAGGTGCCCATGATGGCCACCATCTGGCCGGGCCTGACGGCGTCCGCGGCGGCGGCCGTGACGTGCGCGTCCACGTTGCCGACGGCGACGGCGACGCCCTCGGGCAGGCCGGTCCAGGCGGCCGCCCGCGCGGTCAGGCGCCCGGCCAGATCGCCGAGCGCGGCCAGCCGGACGCCGCCGGCCTCGTCGCCGACCTGGCCGGTGGCCAGCTTGCCGACGAAACCGGCGAAGCCGGGGTTCAGCTCGGCCAGGAACTCCTCCGACGGGTAACTCCCGTCCTGGAAGACGCCCTTGTAGCCGACGGTGCAGATGTTGCGGCTCTCGACGCCGGTGAGCTGCCAGATGATCCAGTCGGCGGCCTCGATCCAGCGCTCGGCCCTGGCGTACACCTCGGGGGCCTCCTCCAGCAGCTGAAGACCCTTGGCGAACTCCCACTCGGAGGAGATCTTGCCGCCGTAGCGCGGCAGCCAGCTCTCGCCCCTGCGCGCGGCCAGCTCGTTGATCCGGTCGGCGTGCGGCTGGGCGGCGTGGTGCTTCCACAACTTGGGCCAGGCGTGCGGCTCGCCGGGCGTCTCGTCGCTCAGCGGCGTGCCGTCGGCCCTGGTCGGCATGACGGTGCAGGCGGTGAAGTCGGTGCCGATGCCGACCACCTCCTCCGGCCGCACGCCCGCGGCGGCGATCGCCTCGGGGACGGCGGTCCGCAGCACGTCGATCCAGTCCTGGGGCGACTGCAGGGCCCAGTCGGGGCCGAGCCGCTCGCCGGTGGGGAGCGTCTGCTCCATGACGCGGTGCGCGTACTCGTGGACGGCACTGCCCAGCTCGGCGCCGTCGCTCACGCGGACGACGACGGCCCGCCCTGAGAGCGTGCCGAAGTCCACTCCGACCACGTAGGTGTTAGCGTTCACATTGAACTCCAGGGTTGTCCGGGGGCATGCCCATCATCTACTGACCGCGGCGGTGCTCGACCGCACCACGAAGCTGGGCCGCACGACCAGCCGCTCGTACGCGGTGGGCCCCACGTCGATCTGCCGCAGCAGCACCTCGATGCAGTGCCGGCCCACCACGTCGAAATCCTGCCTGACCGTGGTCAGCGGCGGCGAGAAGAACTCCGACTCGGGGATGTCGTCGAAACCGACCACGCTGATCCGCCCGGGAACGGGCACGCCCTTCTCCGACAGGGCCCGCAGCACGCCCAGCGCCATCTGGTCGTTGGCCGCGAAGACGGCCGTGACGTCGTCCATCGCGGCCAGGCTCATGCCGGCCTCGTAACCGGCCCGCGGGCTCCAGTCACCGGCCAGCGGCTCGGGCACCGGCCGGCCCGCCTCGATCAGCGCCGCGCGCCAGCCCTCCAGCCGGCCCTCGGTCTCCAGCCAGTCGGCCGGGCCGCTGACGTGCCAGACCGTCTCGTGGCCCTGGTCGAGCAGGTGCCGTACGGCCAGCCTGGCGCCCTCCATCTGGTCGATGCACACCACGGACACGTCGGCGCGGTGCGTGCCCTCGACCGCCACGGCCGGCATGCCGACGGGCAGGTTCTCCAGGGCGCGCCCGGCCGAGCGCTGCGGCGCGACCACCACCACGCCGTCCACCCCCTGCTCGGCGAGGTAGTCGATGGCGTCGCGCACGCTGTTCGTGTCGAGCGACTTCAGGCTGACGATGCTGACGAAGTAGCCCGCGGTCCTGGCCGCCTGCTCGATGCCGTAGATGGTGCTGGCGGGGCCGTACAGCGTGGTGTCGAAGCTGACCACGCCGAGCGTCCTGGAGCGCTTGGTGACCAGGGCGCGGGCTACCAGGTTGCGCCGGTAGCCCAGCCGCGAGATCGCCGCCTCCACCCTCGCGCGGGTGTCGGCCCTGACGTTCGGGTGGTCGTTGAGCACCCGGGAGACCGTCTGATGCGACACGCCCGCCTCCTTGGCCACGTCGGCCATGACCGGCAGGCGGCGCTTGGGGGTCGTCACGGTCTCTCCTTTCGCTGGAGCTCCCGATCACCGGAGCTTCCGGGATCCTACCTAGCGGGCGGCGCCTGCCCTGCGCTTGGTCCACACGTCGAACGCGACCGCCGCCAGCAGCACCGCGCCCTTGACGAGCATGACCCGCTCGCTGGGCGAGCCGATCAGGGACATGCCGTTGTTGATGACCGCCATGATCAGACCACCGGTGATGGCGCCCACGACCTTGCCGACGCCGCCCTGCACGGCCGCGCCGCCGATGAAGGCCGCCGCGATGGCGTCCAGCTCGAACGCGTTACCCGCCGTCGGGCCCGCCTGGTTGAGCCGGCCGGCGAAGATGATGCCGGCGATGGCCGACAGCACGCCCATGTTGACGAAGATCCAGAAGACCACCGACTTGACCTTCACGCCGGACATGACCGCCGCCTGGAGGTTGCCGCCGATGGCGTAGATCTGCCGGCCGAAGACCGTGCGGTTGGCCATCAGCGAGTACGCCAGCACGAGGATCGCCAGCAGCACCAGCACCCACGGCAGGTTCTTGAACCGGGCCAGCTGCACGACCAGGAAGAGGATCAGCGCGGCGCCGGCCGCCATCTTCAGCACGAACAGCGCCATCGGCTCGACCGACTGGCCGTAGCCCTTGCGGGCACCCCTGGTGCGCCACTGGGCCGCGACCATGCCGGCGATGGCGACGACGCCGATCAGCAGGCTGAACAGGTCGGCGCCGCCGAGCGGGCCGAGGCCGACGTTGCCGAGATAGCCGTTGGTGAAGCCGTTGGCCAGCGTACGGACCTGGTCGGGGAACGGGCCGATGCCCTGGTTGCCCAGGACGGTGAGGGTCAGCGCGCGGAACAGCAGCATGCCGGCCAGCGTCACGATGAAGGCCGGGATGCCGAAGTAGGCGATCCAGTAGCCCTGCCAGGCCCCGATCAGGGCGCCGGCCACCAGCGTGGCGAGCAGGGCCAGCGGCCACGGCCAGCCCATGTTGACCATGAGCACCGCGGCCAGCGCTCCCGTGACCGCCACCACCGAGCCGACCGACAGGTCGATGTGCCCGGCGATGATGATCAGGATCATCCCGATCGCGAGGATCAGGACGTAGGAGTTCTGGACGATGATGTTCGAGATGTTCTGCGGCGTGAGCAGCGCGCCGTCCGTCAGCACCGAGAACAGCACGATGATCAGCGCGAAGGCGATGTAGATGCCGCTGGATCGCAGGTTGAGCGAGATGCCGCCCAGAGACACCCGGCCCGGCTGCCGCGGCCCTCCCCCGTCGCCCGTGGTGCCGACCGCGACGTCGGCGGGGCTGATGCTGCTCATCGAAGCTACTCCTGTCCCTTGGTCATGAGATGCATGAGGCTTTCCTGGGTGGCCTCCTGGCGGGGAACCTCGCCGGTGATGCGACCTTCCGAGAGCGTGTAGATGCGGTCGCACAGGCCGAGCAGCTCAGGCAGCTCGGAAGAGATCACCAGTACGGCCTTGCCCTGGTCGGCCAGCCGGTTGATGATCGTGTAGATCTCGTACTTGGCGCCGACGTCGATGCCGCGCGTGGGCTCGTCGAGGATGAGGACGTCCGGCTCGGTGAGGATCCACTTCGACAGCACGACCTTCTGCTGGTTGCCGCCGCTCAGCTTGCCGACGACGCTGTCCACGCCGGGAGCCTTGATGTTCATGCTCTTGTGGAACTGCTCGGCGACCCGGTATTCCTCGTTCTCGTTGACCCAGCCGCGCTTGGACAGGCCGGTCAGCCCGGCCGCGCTGATGTTGCGCTTGATGTCCTCGATGAGGTTGAGCCCGTAGCGTTTGCGGTCCTCGGTGGCGTACGCGATGCCGTGCCTGATCGCGTCCTGCACGTTGCGGACGTCGATCGGCTTGCCGTCCTTGAAGAGCTTGCCGGAGATGTGCACGCCCCACGCGCGGCCGAAGACGCTCATGGCCAGCTCGGTGCGCCCGGCGCCCATCAGCCCCGCCAGCCCGACGATCTCGCCGCGCCGCAGCGTGAGCGAGGCGTTGTCGACGACCTTGCGGCCGGGCTGGCTCGGGCTGTAGACGGTCCAGTCCTCGATCCGCAGCGCCTCGTCGCCGATGGTCGGCTCGTGCGGCGGGAAGCGGTTGTCGAGGGCGCGGCCGACCATGCCGGAGATGATGCGGTCCTCCGTGACGTGGTCGCCGGCCATGTCCAGCGTCTCGATCGTGCGGCCGTCACGGATGATCGTGACGGAGTCGGCGATGGCGATCACCTCGTTGAGCTTGTGCGAGATGATCACGCAGGTGATGCCCTCGTCCCGCAGCCCGCGCAGCAGGTCGAGCAGGTGCGCCGAGTCGTCGTCGTTGAGCGCGGCCGTCGGCTCGTCGAGGATGAGCAGCCGCACCTCCTTCGACAGCGCCTTGGCGATCTCGACGAGCTGCTGCTTGCCCACGCCGATGTCGGCGATCGTGGTCGTCGGGTTCTCCTGCAGCCCCACCCGCTTCATCAGCGCGGCGGCCTCGTAGTTGGTGCGGTTCCAGTCGATGACGCCGCGCCTGGCGCGCTCGTTGCCGAGGAAGATGTTCTCCGCGATCGACAGCTGCGGGCTGAGCGCCAGCTCCTGGTGGATGATGACGATGCCGGCGTGCTCGCTGTCGCGGATGCCGCCGAACTCGCAGCGCTTGCCCTCGAAGAGGATCTCGCCCTCGTAGTCGCCGTGCGGGTAGACCCCGGACAGCACCTTCATCAGCGTCGACTTGCCGGCGCCGTTCTCGCCGCAGATGGCGTGGATCTCACCGCGCCGGACCGACAGGTTGACGTCCTGCAGCGCCTTCACGCCGGGGAACGTCTTCGTGATCCCGCTCATCCGCAAGATGTGCTCGGTCATATGCCCCTCGCTCAGGGAGAACCCCGGGAACGCGGTCTGCGTCCCCGGGGCGGGCCCTTACTTGAGCTGGTCCTCGGTGTAGTAGTTGCCGCCGATGATGACGTCCTTGTAGTTGCTCTTGTCCACGATCACCGGGTCGAGCAGGTACGAGGGGACGACCTTGTTGCCGTTCTCGTAGTCCTTGGTGTTGTTCACCTCGGGCTGGCCGCCCTTGAGCACGGCGTCGGCCATCTTCACCGTCTGCTCGGCGAGCTTGCGGGTGTCCTTGAAGATGGTGGAGTACTGCTCGTCGGAGATGATCGACTTCACCGACTGCAGCTCGGCGTCCTGGCCGGTCACGATCGGGTACGGCTTGCCGTAGCCGGAGCTCTTCAGCGCCGACAGGATGCCGATGGACAGGCCGTCGTACGGCGACAGCACGCCGTCGACCTTGGTGCTGCCGGTGTAGGTCTTGGTGATGATGTCCTCCATGCGCTTCTGCGCGGTGGCGGGGTCCCACCGGAGGATGGCGGCCTGCTTGAAGTCGGTCTGGCCGCTCTTGATCACCAGGGTGCCGTCGTCGATCTTCGGCTGCAGGATCGACATGGCGCCGTTCCAGAAGAAGGTGGCGTTGTTGTCGTCGGGCGAGCCGCCGAAGAGCTCGACGTTGAACGGGCCCTTCTTGCCGTCATCGACGCCGAGGCCCTTGAGCAGCGAGCTGGCCTGCTGCACGCCGACCTTGAAGTTGTCGAAGGTGGCGTAGTAGTCGACGTTCGGGCTGTTGCGGATCAGCCGGTCGTAGGCGATGACCGGGATCTTGGCATCGGCGGCCTGCTGCAGCTGCGAGGTGATCGCGGTGCCGTCGATCGAGGCGATGATCAGGAGCTTGGCGCCCTTGGTGATCTGGTTCTCGATCTGGTTGGCCTGCGTCGGGATGTCGTTCTCCGCGTACTGGAGGTCGACCTTGTAACCGAGCTGCTCCAGCTGCTTCTTGACGTTGTCGCCGTCATGGATCCAGCGCTCGGAGGACTTCGTGGGCATCGTGACGCCGATCAGAGCCCCCGCGTTGCCGGCGGCGGCCGAGCTCGAAGCCTCGGCGTCCACGGTCTTGGTGCTGGAGCCACAGGCCGTCATGGTCGCGGCGAGCGCGATGGCTGACACCACGCCCCCGATCCGTCCCAACCTCATGTGCATCCCTTTCCATGGGGGTCGCGGCGGCGCTGGACGTGGCGCCTGCCGGTATAGCGAAGGATTTTCGATCACAGAACGTGACGAATCAGAACAAAGTTCACACCCGGTTCAGCCTGATTGTTATCGCTAACAACGACTGTGTCAACGTTCAACCATAACCCGACGGAAACTTTCAAGTAACTTTCGCGCAGGTCAGCGCCGTGAACGGGCCGAGAACAGGCGCTGCAGCAGGATGAAGACGAACAACAACATTCCGATGAAGATCTTGGTCCACCAAGACAGGAGTGTCCCTTCGAAGATGATGATCGTCTGGATCAGGCCGAGCACGAGCACGCCGAGCACGGTCCCGAACAGGAAGCCGCTGCCGCCGGTCAGCAGGGTCCCGCCGATGACCACCGCCGCGATCGCGTCCAGCTCCATGCCCGCGGCGTGCAGGCCGTAACCGGAGAGCATGTAGAACGACAGCAGCACCCCGCCGAGCGCCGAGCAGAACCCGCTCACCGTGTAGACGGTGATCTTGGTCCGGCCCACGGGCAGCCCCATGAGCAACGCCGACTGCTCGCTGCCGCCGGCCGCGTAGACCGAGCGGCCGAAGCGGGTGTAGTGCAGCACGTACGCCGCCACCACCACGACCACCACCGCGATGACCACGCTCGGGGAGATCCACAGATCGGCGAACAGATCGATCCTGGTCTGCGCGAACGCCGTGAACGTCGGGTCGCGGATCGGGATCGAGTCGGTGCCGATCGTGTAGCACAGCCCCCGCGCCAGGAACATCCCCGCCAGCGTCACGATGAACGGCTGGATGTCGAAGGCGTGCACGATGTAACCCATCACCAGCCCCAGCCCCGACCCGATGGCCAGCACCAGCGGGATCACCAGGTACGGCGGCCACCCCGGCCCCTCCATCAGGCTGGCCGAGATCATGGTGGACAGCGCCACCACCGACCCCACCGACAGGTCGATGCCGCCGGTCAGGATCACGAACGTCATCCCGACCGCCACCACCAGCAGGAAGGCGTTGTCGATGAAGACGTTGAGGATCACCTGCCCGCTGGCGAACCCCTCGTAGCGGAACCCGCCGACGGCGAACATGGCCACGAACAGGCAGCCGGTCACCAGCACCGGCAGATACTTGGCCGGCACCGCCGTCCGGCCGCCCAGCGTCAGCGTGCTCACAGGCTCACCCGCACCTTCTCCTCGGACGCCGGGCCCGGCACGGCGGCCCGGCCTCTCCTTCGCAACGCCTTCGCGCGGAAGGACGGGGACTGGATGAGGCACACCGCCGTGACCACCAGCGCCTTGAACAGCAGCGTGGTCTCCGGCGGCACGCCGATCGAGTAGATCGTCGTGGTCAGGGTCTGGATGATGAGCGCGCCCAGCACCGTTCCGCCGAGCGAGAACCGCCCGCCGGACAGCGCCGTGCCGCCGATCACCACGGCCAGGATCGCGTCCAGCTCGATCCACAGGCCGGCGTTGTTGCCGTCGGCGCTGGAGACGTTCGAGCTGATCATCAACCCGGCCACGCCCGCGCACAGCGCGGCGAACGCGTACACCATGATGATGATCCCGCGCGCCCTGATGCCGGCCAGCCGGCTCGCCTCGGCGTTGCCGCCGACCGACTCGATCAGCATGCCCAGCGCCAGCCGCCTGGTCAGGAACGCGGTGACGGCCAGCACCGCCAGCACGATCAGGATGCCGAACGGCACGGTCAGCCAGTAGCCGCCGCCGATCACCTTGTACGCCGGGCTGTTGACGGTGATGATCTGGCCGTCGGTGATGAGCTGCGCCAGCCCGCGGCCGGCCACCATGAGGATGAGGGTGGCGATGATCGGCTGGATCCCGATGCCGGCGACCAGGAAGCCGTTCCACGCCCCCAGCACCAGGCTCAGGCCCAGCGCCAGCGCCACGGCGGTGAACAGGCTCGCGCCCTGGCTGATCTGCAGGCACGCCAGCGCGCCCGAGATCGCCACCACCGATCCCACCGACAGGTCGATGCCCCCGGTCGCGATGACCAGCGTCATCCCGAGCGAGACCAGGATCAGCGGGGCGCCGAAGCGCAGGATGTCGATCAGGCTGCCGTACAGGTGCCCGTCGCGCACCTGGATCGAGAAGAAGCCGGGTGAGAAGAACACGTTCAGGGCCAGCAACAGGACCAGCACCACCACCGGCCACAGCAGACGCCTCATGAGGCACGCCCTCCGCTCGCCGTCATTCCGCCCGACCTCCGCTCGCGATCGTCTCCATCAGCACGTCGCTGGTCAGCGCCTCGTCGTTGGGCAGCTCGGCGACGAGGCGCCGGTCGCGCAGCACCTCGACCTTGTGGCTGAGCCGCAGCACCTCCTCCAGCTCGGCGGAGATGAACAGCACCGCCACGCCGCCGTCCGACAGCTCCGCCACCAGCCGCTGGATCTCCGTCTTCGCCCCGACGTCGATGCCCCGGGTGGGCTCGTCGAGGATGAGCAGCCTGGGCTCCAGGATCAGCCACCTGGCCAGCACCACCTTCTGCTGGTTGCCGCCGCTCAGGTTGCGCACCAGGTGCTCGGGGTTGGGCGGGCTGATCTTCAGCGCCTTGATGTAGCGGCCGACCAGCTCGTCCTGCTGCTCGCGCGGAACCGGCCTGGTCCAGCCTCTGGTGGCCTGGAGGGCCAGGATGATGTTCTCGCGCACGGTCAGGTCGGGGATGAGCCCGTCCTCCTTGCGGTTCTCCGAGCAGAACGCGATCTTGTGCGTCATGGCCGCGCGCGGCGTGCGTAACGACGCCGGCGAGCCGCTCACCGTGATCTCGCCCGTGCCGGCGTGGTCGGCGCCGAACAACAACCGCGCGATCTCCGTACGGCCCGAGCCCAGCAGTCCCGCCAGGCCCACCACCTCGCCCTCGTGCACGGTCAGGCTGAACGGCTCGATCGCACCGGCCCGGCCGAGGCCGCGCGCCTCGATCAGCGGCCGGTCGAACACCTTGGCCTCGCCGTGCAGCCGTTCCAGCGCCGCCAGCTCCTGGCCGATCATCTTGGCGACCAGCTCGACCTGCGGCAGCCGCTCCGTCATGAACTCGCCCACGAGCCGGCCGTTGCGCAGGATCGTCATCCGGTCGGAGATCTCGTACACCTGGTCGAGGAAGTGCGAGACGAACAGGATCGCGATGCCCTCCTCCTTCAGCCGCCGCATCACCCGGAACAGCTGCAGCACCTCGTCGGCGTCCAGGCTGGAGGTCGGCTCGTCCAGGATCAGCACCCGCGCGTCCACGTCGATCGCCCGCGCGATGGCCACCATCTGCTGGATGGCCAGCGAGTACGTCGACAGCGGCGCCGACACGTCCAGGCTCAGCTCCAGCCGCGACAGCAGCTCGCCCGCCCTGGCCCGCATCCGCTTCCAGTCGATCCGCCCCCAGCGGCGCGGCTCGCGGCCGAGCAGGATGTTCTCCGCCACCGAGAGGTTCGTGCAGAGGTTGACCTCCTGGTAGACGGTGCTGATCCCGGCCTGCTGCGCCTCCAGCGGGCTGCCGAACGCGACCGGCGCGCCGGCCAGCTCGATCGTGCCCGCGTCGGCCGGGTGCACGCCGGTGAGCACCTTGATGAGGGTGGACTTGCCCGCGCCGTTCTCTCCCATGAGCGCGTGCACCTCACCGGGCAGCAGCCGCAGGTCCACACCGTCCAGGGCCTTCACGCCCGGAAACTGTTTACCGATCCCCCGCATGGTCAAGACCGGCACAGGCACATCCATTCGCTATCCCTGTCTCTGCTCAGTACTGGCGGCTGGGGAGGGCCTGCTTGGCCTGGTCCTGGGTGAACGTGGTCTCCTCGGTCACCACGCGGGCCGGCACCTCCTCGCCCTTGACGACCTTCTTGGCCAGGTCCATGAGCTGCGGGCCGAGCAGCGGGGAGCACTCGACGATGAAGTTGATCTTCCCGTCGGCGAGCGCCTGCATGCCGTCCTTGACCGCGTCCACCGTGATGATCTTGATGTCCTTGCCGGGCACCTTGCCCGCGCCCTCGATGGCCTCGATCGCGCCCAGACCCATGTCGTCGTTGTGGGCGTAGAGCACGTCGATGTCCGGGGTCGACTTCAGGAACGCCTCCATGACCTCCTTGCCCTTGGCCCGGGTGAAGTCACCGGTCTGCGTGGCGACGATCTGGAACTTCGTGTCCGCCCCGATGACCTCCTGGAAGCCGGCCTTGCGGTCGTTGGCGGGAGCCGAGCCCGTGGTGCCCTGGAGTTCGACGATGTTCACCTTGTCCGTCGAGTCCTTGTACTCCTCGACCAGCCACTGACCGGCCTTCTTGCCCTCCTCGATGAAGTCCGAGCCGAGGAAGGTCTTGTAGAGGGTCGTGTCCTTGGAGTCCACCGCGCGGTCGGTCAGGATGACCGGGATCTTCGCGTTCTGGGCCTCCTTGAGCACCGGGTCCCAGCCCGACTCCACCACCGGCGAGAAGGCGATGACGTCCACCCGCTGCTGGATGAAGGAGCGGATGGCCTTGATCTGGTTCTCCTGCTTCTGCTGGGCGTCGGAGAACTTGAGTGTGATGCCCGCGGTCTTGGCCGACTCCTGCACGGACTTGGTGTTCGCGGTCCGCCAGCCGCTCTCCGCGCCGACCTGGGAGAAGCCCATCGTGACCGTGCTGTCGCCGCCACCGCTGCTCGCGCTCGTGGTACCGCCACTGCCACTGCCACAGGACGTCACCGCCAGGGCGGTGAGCCCGGCCAGCACCAACGCCGAGATCCTCTTTAACACGTGGGGGGTTCCTCTCTGGGTGTGAACGCTAACAACCCTGGTCGGGCGCCAGCGCGTCCTGCCTTCCGTTACGGCGTCAGGCCCAGGCCGTGCTGGCCCTGGCGACGAACACCGGCGGCACCACGAGTCGCTCCCGCTCCTGCGGACCGCCTTCGAGCTGCCGTACGAGAACCTCGATGCTGTGTCTGCCCACCGCGCCGAAGTCCTGTCTGATGGTCGTGAGCGGCGGCGAGAAGAACTCCGACTCGGGGATGTCGTCGAAACCGACCACACTCACCCGCTCGGGCACTCTCACCCCCTGCTCGGTGAACGCCCGCAGCACGCCGAGCGCCATCTGGTCGTTGGCGACGAAGACCGCGGTGACGTTCCTCATGCTCGCCAGGCTGCGCCCCGCCTCGTATCCGGAACGAGGGCTCCAATCCCCGGCGAGCGGGCGCGGGGCCTCGCGGCCCGCCTGCTCCAGCGCGGCCCGCCAGCCGGCCACGCGACCTTCGGCCTCCAGCCAGTCGGAGGGACCGCTGACGTGCCAGACCGTCTCGTGGCCGAGCGAGAGCAGGTGCTCGGTGGCGAGCCTGCCTCCCTCGACCTGGTCCACGCTGACCACCGGCACCCCGCCCGCCTCCCCGCCCTCGACGGCCACCGTCGGGACGCCGAGCGGCAGGTCGTCCAGGGCACAGGCGGCCGAGCGCTGCGGCGCGACCACCACGATGCCGTCCACGCCCTGGTCGGCCAGATAGTCGAGGGCGTCGCGCACGCCCGCCCTGTCGATCGACTTGAGGCTGACGATGCTGACGAAGTAGCCGGCCGCCCTGGCCGCCTGCTCGATGCCGTAGACGGTGCTGGCCGGGCCGTACAGCGTGGTGTCGAAGCTGACCACGCCGAGCGTCCTGGAGTGCTTGGTGACCAGGGCGCGGGCGACGAGGTTACGGCGGTAGCCGAGCTTGTCGATCGCCTGGAGCACCCGGGTGCGGGTCTCGCTGCGTACGTTCGGATGATCGTTGAGCACGCGTGAAACCGTCTGATGCGACACGCCGGCCTCCTTGGCCACATCGGCCATGACCGGCAGGCGGCGCCCCAGGGTGGATCCCACGGCCATGCTCCCTTCCTGGCTTGGCCCCGACTGTGAACGCTAACAACCCGTCCCGTCAAGGGTCCGCCGGATTACGGTCGGGTTACACGGAGGGCCTCTTGACGGGGCCCGCGCGTGGTCCTTAACTTGTCGCGAATCGCCGTTGTTAACGCTCACTTCTTTGTTAACGCTAACAACAGTTGAGGAGCCCCCCACTCATGTCGCGAATCGTCCTGTCCGCGCTGCTCGTCGCGGGGTCACTGGTGGCGCCGCCGCCATCCCCGCCGCCATCCCCGCCGCCATCCCCGCCGGCCTCGGCCCCGGCTTCCGCTGTGGCGTCCGCGCTCGCGGAGCCGATCCCGGACGGCGCCGTCGTCGACCAGTTCGACGGCACCACGCTCGGCGCGGACTGGACGGTGCTCTCACCGGACGACTCCCGCTACAGCCTGTCGGACGGCGCGTTGCGGCTCGACACGCTGACCGGCGACACCCACCAGGGCACCAACAACGCCAGGAACCTCTTCCTCGTGGACGTGCCCGACGGCGACTTCGAGATCGTCACCAAGCTCAGCGCGCCGGTCGCGCTCGACTTCCAGAGCGCGGGACTGCTGGCCTGGCAGGACTGGGACAACTACGTCCGGGCGGGGCCGGCGCACGTCGGGTTCGCCGGTGGGCCGGTGATCGAGACGGCCACCGAGGTCGGCGCGGCCTTCACCTCGGCCTTCGCGGCCAGGCCCGGCTCCGCCGCCGAGATCGTCAAGCTGACCAGAACCGGCGACGAGTTCGTCTCCTCCTACTGGGACGGCTCGGCGTGGGCGCAGGCGTCCAGGATGACCGCCCGGCTCACGGTGGGGCAGGTCGGGCTCTTCGGGCTGTCGGCGCAGAACGGCACGTCCATGCGGGTCGCGTTCGACTACCTCGCGATCAAGGCGGCCGAGGGCGGGCCCGTGGTGCCCGAGGGCACGTTCACGCTGCGGGCGGCGGCGCGGCCGTACCTGTCCGCCGACCGTTCCGGGACGGTGCGGGCCTCGGCCGAGGCGCCGATGACCGGCCTGGCCCTCACTGCCGAGTCCAGCGGCGCGGGAGTCAAGCTCAAGGACGTGGCGAGCGGCCGGTACCTGGAGGCGTCGGCCACGGTCCGGCTGAGCGCGCGCGGCTCGATCTTCCAGCTCAAGGACGCCGGCGGCGGCAAGGTCACCGTGTCCTCGGGCGGCGGGAACGTCTCGGTCTCCGGCGGGAGACTCGTCATGGGCGCGGACGCGGCCAAGTTCCGGATCGAGGGCTACACCTCGGGCGAGCTGACCGTGGACACGCGGGCGAAGGGCACGAAGGTCAGCCCCGACCTGTACGGCGTCTTCTACGAGGACATCAACCACGCCGCCGACGGCGGGCTCTACGCCGAGCTGGTGCAGAACCGCTCGTTCGAGTTCAACGCCACCGACGAGAGCTCCTACACCGGGCTTACCGCGTGGAGCAAGGTCGAGCGCGGCGCCACCGCGGCCCTGACCGTCACCGGCGAGCAGCCGCTGAACGCCGCCAACCGCAACTACCTGCGGCTGGACGTGACCGGCGACGGCACGGCCGGGGCGGCCAACGCCGGCTTCAACCGCGGCCTGCCGCTGCGGAAGGGCGCGCGCTACGACCTGTCGCTGTGGGCCAGGCGGGCCCAGGCCGCCACGCTGACGGTCACGGTCGAGGACGGCGGCACGGTGCTCGGCCGGGCCACGCTGCGGGTCAGGGCCGGCGGCTGGGCCAGGTACCGGGCGTCGTTCACCGCCTCGGGCGGCACCGACGCCGGCCGGCTGGTCGTGCGGGCGCCCGCCGGGCGGACGGACCTCGACATGGTCTCGCTGTTCCCCCGTGACACCTTCAAGGGGCACGGCATGCGGACCGACCTGGCCAAGATGATCGCCGAGCTGGAGCCGCGGTTCCTGCGCTTCCCCGGCGGCTGCGTGACCAACGTCGGCACGTACGAGCCGTACTCCGCGAACCAGGACCGGCGCCGCATCTACCAGTGGAAGGAGACCATCGGCCCGGTCGAGGAGCGGCCGGCGAACGCCAATTTCTGGGGCTACAACCAGAGCTACGGCATCGGCTTCTTCGAGTACTTCCAGTTCGCCGAGGACATCGGGGCCAAGGCGCTGCCGGTGCTGTCGGTGGGCGTGAACGGGTGCGGCGAGAACCGGCCGCTGACCGACGAGGCGAAGCTGGCCCGATGGGTACAGGACACGCTGGACCTGATCGAGTTCGCCAACGGGCCGGTCACCTCCGTCTGGGGCGGGAAGCGGGCGGAGCTCGGGCATCCGAAGCCGTTCGGGCTGGAGTACATCGGGCTCGGGAACGAGGAGATCTATCCGGAGTTCTTCGCGAACTATCCCAAGTTCGCCGACGCGATCAGGGCCAGGTATCCGAAGGTCAAGATCATCAGTAACTCGGGTCAGACGTCGCAGGGCGCCTGGTTCGACCGGATGTGGCAGTTCGCCCGTGACCAGAAGGCCGACCTGGTCGACGAGCACTACTACAACAACACCGACTGGTTCCTGTCCAACACCCGCCGCTACGACTCCTACGACCGCGAAGGGCCCCAGGTGTTCGTGGGCGAGTACGCCTCCAGGGGCAACACGTTCTTCAACGCGCTGTCCGAGGCCGCGTACATGACGGGGCTGGAGCGCAACTCCGACGTGGTGCGGCTGGCGTCGTACGCGCCGCTGCTGGCCAACGTCGACTACGTGGACTGGACGCCGGACCTCATCTGGTTCGACAACGACCAGGCGTACGGCTCGCCGAGCTACCACGTCCAGCGCCTGTTCGCCACGAACGCCGGCGAGCGGGTGGTGCCGAGCACGTTCGAGGGCGAGGTCAGGCCGGTCGACGACATCAGCGGCGGCGTCGGGCTGGGCGCGTGGAACACCGCGGTCCGCTACGACGACGTCAAGGTGACCGCGGCGGACGGGACCGTGCTGCTGTCCGAGGACTTCTCCGCCGGCGCCGCCGGCTGGACGCCCGGCCCGGGCACCTGGGCCGTGCGGGACGGCGGCTACGAGCAGAGCGCCCAGATCGAGGACGCCAGATCGACGGCGGGCGAGGCCGGCTGGTCGGACTACACGATGGAGGTGACCGCCCGCAAGACGGCCGGCGCGGAGGGCTTCCTGGTGATGTTCGGGGTGCGCGGCACCGGCGACTTCTACTGGTGGAACGTCGGCGGCTGGGGCAACACGCAGTCCGCCGTCGAGAAGGCGGTCAACGGCGGCAAGGCCTCCATCGCCACCTCTTCGCACACCGTCGAGACGGGCCGCGACTACCGCCTGAAGGTCCAGGTCAGCGGGCGCACGATCACGACCTGGCTGGACGGGGAGAAGGTCAACGAGTTCGTGGACAGCTCACGGGTGGAGCCGCTGTACCAGGTGGTGTCCAGGGACGGGCGGAACGTGACGGTCAAGGTCGTCAACGCGCAGGACACGGCGGTGCGCGCCCGGGTGGACCTCGGCTCCGCGCGGTTCCGGCCGGCCGCCACGGTGACCTCGCTGACCGGCTCGCCGTCGGACATGAACTCGATCGCCGAGCCGGAACGGGTCGCGCCGCGGCGGCGGCAGGTGGACGGCTTCTCCTCGGCCTTCAGCTACGACTTCCCGGCCTATTCGGTGACGTTCATCGAGCTCACCGAACGCTGACGACGCCCGGGGCGGGCCCTTCACCGGCCCGCCCCGGACACCGACATGGCTAGGCGACGACGCGGTAGTGGGTGGTCAGCCGGCCGTCGTCGTCGAGCACGTGGAAGGCGAGCATCGGCGGCTGGTCGTAGGAGATGCCGGTGGCGAAGCTGACGGCGCCCTCCCACGGCAGCTTCAGCGTGGACACCACACCCCCGCCCACCAGCAGCGGCCGGCCGGCGAACGTGGTGGCGGCGGCCATGTGGGAGTGACCCACCAGCACGGCGGGCACCCCGGCGCGACCGGCCAGCAGCCGTTCGAGCCGCCCGGTCTCGTGCAGCCTGATGGCGTCGATCGGCGGGCTCTGCAGCGTCACCGGCGGATGGTGGAAGGCCACGAACACCGGCTGGTCCGCGCCGTCCAGCACGCCCTCCAGCCAGTCGAGGGTCTCGTCGTCGAGGTGACCGTCGTCGCGGCCGGGGATGGACGAGTCGCACATCGCGTAGACCGCCCTGCCGGTGTGCAGCACCTGGTTGACCGGCCCTTCCGCCGGACCCCCCGCAGGCTCCTCGCCGAGCAGGAAGCGGCGGAACTCCGGCCTGCGGTCGTGGTTGCCGGGACCGATCACGATCGGATGGCGCGAGGTGAGCAGTTTGGCGGCGGCCTCGTACTCGGCGGGCAGCCCGTGGTCGGCGATGTCGCCGGTGACGAGGACCGCGTCCAGGTCGCCGGGCAGCGCGTCCAGATACCGCATGACGGCGTCGCAACGCCCGGCGCTCTCAGCTGTGGCGCCGATGTGGACGTCGCTCAGATGCGCGATCACGATCATCAGGTGGGTCCCTCCTGTCCAGCCTGCCCACCACCGTACGCCGGGAGTCCCAACCGCACGTGAGATCGCCGGGCGCCGGACCGTGACGGCGTGTCACCGGCGCCGGGAACCCGGCCGTCGTCCCGGACGTTCTTCCCGGTGAACGCACGCATGGCGGAGGAGCGACATGGGCTGGCACTACCGCAAGTCAATCAAGGTCGGGCCGTTCCGGATCAACCTGTCGCGGCACGGTGTCGGCTCCAGCTTCGGCAACCGGCGCTTCCACGTCTCGGCCACCCCCGACGGCCGCCGCCACGTGACCGTGCGGCTGCCGGGCGGCTTCCACGTAGGTAAGACCTTCGGCTCCCGCCGGTATCACGGACCTTACTGAATCGCGAGAAAAACGGTAGACGCGCCGTCTCCGGGGTAGCGGGACCTCCTCGCGATCTCTGGAGGAAAGCGATGGGTTGGAGCTATCGCAAGTCGATCAAGGTCGGTCCGTTACGGCTGAACCTGTCGCGCCGCGGTGTCGGACACAGCTGGGGCAACCGGCTGTTCCGGGTGACGCGGGCGGCGGACGGGCGGCGGACCTTGACGGTCAACCTGCCCGGCGGCTTCCACTGGCGCAGGACCCTCGGCGGTCGCTGACCGCTTGAGATAGAACGGGCCGGAGGGGAAACCCTCCGGCCCGTCCCCTTTCACCCGCCCGAGTCGTCTCGGGGGCGGTTGCGCTCGACCAGTTCGGCGCCGATCCTGGCCAGCTCGGCCCTGACCGTCTCCGGCTCCACGACCTCGACCCGCGCGCCCCACCCGGCCAGCTGCTCGGCGATCGTCAGCGGCATGGGGGCGGCCACCCGCACCCTGACCCGGCCGTCCGCCTCCTCCCCGGCGACCTCGCAGTGACGCCCGAAGTGGTGGCTCAGGACGGGCAGGAACCTGGCGGAGATGAGCACGGTCGCCGAGACCGTCGAACGCCGCCGCTCCATCTCGGCGACGACCTCCTCCCACTCCCGCGCGAGGGCGAAGTCGTCCGGCCGCTCGAACTCCAGCTCCGTCACCACCGCCCCGCCGATCCGGTCCACCCGGAACGTACGCCGGCCGCGCTCGGTCCCGGCCAGCAGATACCAGACCTCGTCCTTGGCCACGAGCCCCCACGGCTCGACCAGCCGCTCGGCCCGCTCCCGGCCGCCGGCCCCACCCGAGGACCCGTGCCCGGACCGGCCCTCCTGCGCGCCCCCGTTCCCGCCCCTGGGCCCTCCCCCCGACCGGCCCTCGTACGCGAGCCTGACCTTGCGCCGCCGCACGACAGCGTCCTGGAGGACGCGCACCAGCGCGGGCCGTTCCTTCTCCGGTTCGCCCCAGCGCAAGGGATCGACGACCACCGCGCTCGCCGCCGCCTCGGCGTCCGCCCTGAACGTCTGGGGCAGCGCGCGCAGCAGTTTGCGCAGCGCGGACCTGACCTCGGGGGCGGCGGGCGCGGCCGGTCCGGCGAGCAGGAACAGCGCCTGCGCCTCGTGCGCGGTGAGCCCGCTGAGGTCGGTCCGCGCGCCGCCCAGCAGCGACCAGCCGCCGCCCCTGCCCGCCTGCGGATAGACGGGGATGCCTGCCGTGGACAGCGCTTCGAGATCTCGGCGCGCGGTCGCGACGGACACCTCCAGCTCCTCGGCCAGTTCCGCCGCGGTCACCCGGCCGCGCGCCTGCATGAGCAGCAGGGCGGCCACCAGTCGATCGGCTCGCATGCCCGCCATTCTTCCGGAAAAAGTAGTCATTCGATGAGCACTTTGAAGGCGCATCATCGTCTCGAACCACCGGACAGACCGCCGGACGAGAGGAAACCGAGATGCTCCGCGGATTCGCCACCCTGACCTTCTGGGCCGCCGACCTGGAGGCCGCCACGGCCTGGTACACCGAGTTCCTCGGCGTCGAGCCCTATTACCGCAAGCCCGGCTACGCCGAGTTCCGCCTGGGCGACTACCAGCACGAGTTCGGCCTGATCGACAGCCGGTACGCCCCGCCCGGTGCCACGGACCGGCCCGCGGGCGCGGTCATGCACTGGCACGTGGACGACCTCGACGCCACCTTCGAGCGGCTGCTGAGCATGGGTGCGAAGGAGTATCAGCCGATCACGCACCAGGGCGACGGCGAGGGTTTCGTCACGGCGTCGGTGGTGGACCCGTTCGGGAACGTCCTCGGGATCATGCGCAACCCGCACTACCTGGCCGTCCTCGGCGAGTGAGGCGCCGAAGCGAAACGGCGGCGCCCGGGATGGGCACCGCCGTCGTGTGAAGGGGAGTGGAGCTATGGGGATTCGAACCCCAGACCTCCTCCATGCCATGGAGGCGCGCTACCAACTGCGCCATAGCCCCTTGCGATCAACAAGTGTAACGGAGATCGGCACCGCTCGTGTCACGCCGAAAGCCGCATGATACGTCTTAGGAGTTATGCCGACCTTTGACGACCATCGAAGCCTGCTGACCGGAGTCGCCTACCGCATCCTCGGCAGCGTCGCCGACGCCGAGGATGTGGTGCAGGAGGCGTGGTTGCGCTGGTCGAAGGTGGACGAGGCGGGCGTCGACGATCCCAAGGCGTACCTGATCAGGGTGACCTCGCGGCTGGCCATCGACCGGCTGCGCTGGGCCAGGTCGCGGCGCGAGTCGTACGTGGGGCCGTGGCTGCCCGAGCCCATCGGCACCACCCCCGACGCCGCCGAGCACGCCGAGCTGGCCGACTCCGTAGAGATGGCGCTGATGGTGGTGCTGGAGACGTTGTCGCCGCTCGAACGGGCGGTGTTCGTGCTGCGGGAGGCGTTCGACCTGCCGTTCGCCGAGATCGCGGAGATCATCGGACGGGCCGAGCCGGCCACCAGGCAGCTCGCGCGGCGGGCGCGCGACCACGTGCGCGACAAGCGGCCCCGCTTCGAGGTGGACCAGGAGGAGCGGCGGCGGATCACCGAGCGGTTCATCAGGGCCGCCACCGTCGGCGACGTCGACGGGCTGATCGAACTGCTGTCCGACCAGGTGAACATCGTCTCCGACGGCGGCGGCAAGGCCAGGGCGGCGCTGCGGGTCATCACCGGCTCCGACAACGTCAGCCGCTACCTGATGTCGATCAGCTCCCCGGTGAACATCGCCCGTTTCATGACCTCGATCGGCATGGCGGACATCCACGATCTGTCGTTCGGGGTGGCGATGCTGAACAACGCGCCCTCCATGACCGTCTCGGCCGGCGGGCGCGTGGTCACCGTCATGACGCTGCTGGTGGTGGACGGCCGGATCGAGACGATCTACCTGATCGCCAACCCGGAGAAGATCGCCCACCTGCAACCGGTCCCGCCCGGCGACGACCCGTCCACCTAGGCGGCGCGGTGGATGGGGATCTGTGCCTCGCGGGCCAGTTCCCGCAGGTCCACGCCGGTCTCGTGGAGGATCCGGGCGGCGCCGTTGCGCTGGTCGGCCAGCAGGCCCCACAGCAGCCGCTCCCCCGTGACCGGCCCCGGCCGCCACTGCGCCACCTCGATCACCTTCCTGGCGTGCATGGCGAGCGGGATCTCCCCCAGCGGCCCGTACAGGGTGACGCGGAGGGGACGCAGGGCCGAGCGGCGCAGGGTCCACCGTCCGGGGTCGTCCGTGCCGGCCCTGGTGCGGCGGCGTACCTCATCGAGGTCGATGCCCAGCGTGGCGAGCAGGGCCCGCGCGTCGCCGAGACCGACGCGTTCGCGCACGCCGTCCGCCGTGGCGGTGAAGGAACTCAGCGAGAACGGCCGGGTCTCGGCCACCCCCAGCAGCATCAGACCGGCGTCGAGCGTGGGCCGGCCGGCGTCGAGGGCGTGGATCCCGGCCCTGACCACGGCCCGGCGGGCGTCCTGGGTGAACCTGGCGAACATGCTTCTACCTCCCCGTCCGCCGGGCGTGCTTGCGGTGCGCCGACTGGCGGCGCACCCCGAGCGCGTCGGCGATCTGCTCCCACGACCAGCCCTGGGCGCGGGCGCTGGACACGTGCACCGCCTCCAGCTCCTCCAGCAGGGCCCTGAGCGCGGCCACCGCCGCCAGACCCGTGCCGGGATCGTTTCCCGCCGCCGCCTCGGCCAGCTCCGTGACTTCCATGGTGTCAGCATGTGCTGACAAGCACCCGCTTGTCAACAGATGCTGACAGAGCGATCACCTCACCCGGGCGTGCACGGTGGTCCGCATGGTGAGGGCCGACTCCTCCGGCGCGTACGCGAGGGAGACCTCGACCCCGGCCAGCTCCGACGTCCGGCTCACGTGGGTGCCGCCGCACGGGATGGACGCCTCGCCCTCCGGCAGCGCGCAGTGCCAGGTCCTGCGGGCCGTGAGCTCGGGCCCCGGCACCTCCAGCCGGACCGGCGCGCCGGCCGCCACCCACGCCTGCAACCGCTCGTTGACCTGACCGGCGACCTCGGCGGGATCGAGGTCCTCGGCCGAGAAGCCCTTCTTGCGCAGCGACTTGCCCAGGCGGTAGACGTCGACGCTGCCGCCGGGCACGATCCGCGAGGAGGTGATCGCGGCCTGGTCGAAGTCGGGACGGCCGAGCGAGTCGGGCCGCACCTCCTTGCGCCAGCGGCCGGCCAGCGCGGCGTTGAGCGCGAGCGCCGCCAGATGGCAGGCGGTGTGACCCGCCGAGAGCGCCGCCCGGTAGGCCGGGTCCACGGCCAGGTCCGCCTCCGCCCCTTCGGGCAGCGGCTCCTCGCTCACGTGGACGACCAGCCACGCCCAGCCCTCGGCGCCTCTCCGTACCGGAATGTCGGCGCCGAGGAAGACCTCGCCGGTGTTCGACTGGGCCCCTGTCACGCAGTCGACGACCGGCAGGCCCCCGATCGTGCCCCGGTCTGCGGGCTGGTCGGGCCAGGTGTGGTCGAGGGGATGGAACGGCGTCTCGGCGACGACGAGACCGTGCCGGTCCCCCACCGGCACGATCCCGGCGATCGTGGAGCGGCCGCTGGTCAGGCCGCTGGGGAAGGTGACGACGGTGGATTTCACCCGGTCATTGTTCCAGCCGGTCTCCGTTCGTCCTCCAGGTAGCGGTCGCGGCCCGCGTACAGGCCGGTGAGGAGCTGCGCGAACAGCACGACGAAGATCATCGCGTACGGCACCGCCCACCCGCCGGTCGCCTCCCGCAGCACGCCGACCAGCAGCGGCCCCGCGCCCGAGATGAGGTAACCGGCGCTCTGGCCGAACGCCGACAGCGCCGCCGTGGCCTCCGGCGTACGGGTGCGCAGCGCCAGCATCATCAGCGCCAGCGGGAACGAGCCCATCCCGATGGCCACGAACACCACCCAGACCATCGCCGTGGAGGCCGGGGCGAACCACAGCCCGGCGAAGCCGACCGCGTAGAACGCGACGAGCCCCACCACGGCGGGACGCTGATCGCGGAAGCGCGAGGCGACCAGCGGCACGAGGATCGAGACGGGGATGCTCAGCGCGGTGAACACGCCGAGGATCAGCCCGGCCTGCGAGGTGCTGTAGCCGTTGTCGGTGAGAATCGAGGCGAGCCAGCCGAACATGATGTACGCGATCATCGACTGCGTGCCGAAGTAGATCGCCACCATCCAGGCGAGCCTGCTCCCGACCATCCGGCGCATGCCCACGTCCCGGCCGCCTCTGTCCCGCTCCGGCTCACTGCGCAGCAGCGCAAGCCACGGAATGACGGCGACGGCGGCCAGCGCCGCCCACACGCCGAGCGCGATGTGCCAGTCCCCCGACGCGCGCTCGATCGGCACGGTCGCGGCGGCGGCCAGCATGGTGCCCGCCGCCAGGGCCGTGGTGTAGACGGTGGTCATGATCCCGGTACGGGCCGGGAAGTGGCGCTTGATGAGCGTCGGGATGAGCACGTTGCCGACGGCCCCGCCGGACAGCGCGACCGCGCTGCTCAGCAGGAACACCGGGGCCGAGCCGACCATCGACCTGACCAGCAGGCCCACGCCCAGCGTGACCAGGGCCAGCAACAGCAGACGGTGCTCGCCGAGCCGCCTGGCCAGGCTCGGGGTGATGGCCCCGACACTGGCGAAGGCCAGCACGGGTAGTGTGGTGAGCAGTCCCGTGCCGACGCTCGACATGCCGAGCGCGCCGGCGAGCTGATCGAGCAGCGGGCCGACGCTGGTGACGGCGGTGCGCAGGTTGAGCGCGGCGAGCACGATTCCCAGCACGAGCAGCCAGGCCAAAGGGGCGGTTCTGCCTCGGGACTCTTGGGCGAGCACGGTCATGCTGGGAAGGTCCTCCACTCATCAAGTCATGGGATGAATAACCACCTTAACAGGACCGAAATACGCGTTTATTCCTGGTCATGGCATGAAAAGACCCCCGGATCGCGTTCCGGGGGTCTTCCACGGTCCCGCGACGCCCGCTCGGGACACCGCGGAACCCGTGGCCGGCAGCCCTGCAGCACGGGCCTGCAGCACGGGCCTGCAGGACGGGCTTGCAGGACGGACCCGCAAACCGGGCCCCCAACGGGTTCGCTCAGGGGGCCTGCTCAGGGGGCCTGCACGAGAGCCCTCGACGACGGGCCCCATGAGGGGCCCGCATGTCGGGAGCTACATGACGGGGCGGGGGCCCTCCGGCGGCTGGCCGCCAGGAGGCACGGACCCGGGAGCGCCGGGGGCCGCCGGGCCGGGGGCGCCGGGAACCGCGGGCCCGGGAGGCGGAAGCGTTCCGCCGGGCCGGGGGTCGCCGCCGCCCACGGTGCCGGGCGGCACGGGCCTGTCGCCCTCGCCGAGGCCGGAGCCGTGCTGATGCGAGCCCTGCTGGTGCGAGCCCTCCTGGTGCGGGCCAGGCACGTCGCCGCGCCAGGCGCCGCTCTCGCCGCCCCGCGACTCGATGAACGTCTTGAACCGCTTGAGGTCACCGACGACCCGCATGCGGACGAGCTGCAGCCAGTCGCCCGCCGTCTCGATGAAGCCGTCCGGGTCGTACTCCATCTGGAGCGTGACCCTGGTCGTGTTCTCGTCGAGGCGGTGGAAGGTCACCACGCCCGCGTGATGCGGCTTGTCGTTGCTGCGCCAGGCGACCCGCTCGTCGGGGTGCTGCTCGGTGATCTCGGCCTCGAATTCGCGGCGCACACCCGCGATCTCCGCCACCCATGCCGTACGGGTGTCACCGATCTGTTTGACCGACTCCACTCCCTCCATGAACTCGGGGAAACCCTCGAACTGCGTCCACTGGTTGTAGGCGACGCGAACGGGGACGTTGACATCTTCGGAGTGTTCGATCGTGCTCATGGGTTCAGTCACTGCCCATGCGGATGGCGCGTTAACGCCTGCGCCACAGCCAGTACAGGCCCACGAGAGGCAGGACGAGGGGGATGAACAGGTAACCCTTGCCGTACGCCGACCACACGGTTTCGTCGGGAAAAGCGGCCGGATCCACCAGGCTCGCCGTACCGATGAGGAGAACGCCGCCCAGTTCGATGCCGAGTGACATCAGCGCGAGCCGGCGCGCCCCGCGCCAGAGCGCGACCGTGAGCAGGATGTAGACGATCGCCGCGAACGCCGACAGCGAGTACGCCAGCGGCGCCTCGCCGAACCTGCTCGCGATCTGCACGGCCGCCCGCGCCCCGGCCGCCAGGGCGAACAGCCCGTAGACCGCGATCAGCGCCCGTCCGGGCCCGGTGCCGATCGAACCCGTCACGCCGTCCCCTGCCAGATCTGCAGCAGCCGGGCCGTCATCACCGCGATGGCGAACCCGGCCACGGTCAGGATCGCGGGCCCCCACCTGCTCCGCTCGGCCAGGGCCAGGAACACCCCGGCGGGCGGGATCAGCACCTGGCCGCCGATGTATCCGAACAGCGTGGCCTTGTCGTCCGGCCCCGCGCCGCCTGCCACGGCCGCGATCACGAAGCCCGCCTGCACCAGGACGGCCACCTCCAGCAGGGCGAAGCCGACCAGCAGCACCATGCCCATCGGCCGGTTGCGGATCGCGACGATCAGGCTCGCCAGCATCAGCAGCAGCGCGCCGGCGATGACGATCGTGGAGACGGTGGTGTTCATCGGGGGTAAGGCTATCGCCCACCCCCGCCGCCTCCGGGAAAGGCCGCCGCCGAACGCGGCTGCCCCTGAGGACCACCGCCCCTGAGGACCGCCGCCTCGAAACCTCAATCCACGGTCGTCACCTGTGCAGGTGGCGCTCGATCCCGTCCAGCACCCAGCCCAGCCCGCGCTCGAAGTTGTCGTCCGCCCCCGGCACGCCCTGCTCGATCATCGGCGCCAGCCGCGCCAGCTCACCGCCGTCGACCAGTTCCCTGATGTACGGCTCAGCCACCGCGGCCCGCTCGGCGTCGTCGATCCCCTGCTCCCTCGGCGCCGCCCGCTCCACCGCCTCCCTGATCACGAACCCCGTCATGTAGTCGTTGAACACCGCCAGGAACCGCCACGCCGTCAGCCGGTCGATCTCCAGCCCGTCGAACGCCGCCAGCTTCTGCTCCACGTGCCGCAGCCCGTTGGGGCCCACGGCCACCCGCTGGTGCACCAGGTCCACCCGCCAGGGGTGCCGCCGGACCAGCTCGCGCTCCCGCCGGGCGAACAGCAGCAGCGCCTCCCGCCAGTCCGCCGGCAGCGGCTCGGCGACCAGCACCTCGGCGCTGATCTCGTCGAGCATCAGGGCCAGCAGGTCCTCCTTGCGCTCGATGTAGGAGTACAGCGTCATCGCCCGCGCGCCCAGCTCGGCCGCCACACGCCTGATGGAGACCGCGTCCAGCCCTTCCGCGTCGGCCAGGGCGACGGCGGTGGCCACGATCGCCTCCCTGGTCAGGACCGGGCGGCGGGGCGGCGAGGGCCGCGACCAGATGGAGCTCACAGCCCCGAGTCTAGACAGCGTACGAAAGTGATACGGTGTACGACATGCGAGACAGCGTACGAAGCCTCCTCTGGGCCACGAGCCTCGTCGTCCTCCTGGGCGTCGTGATGACGATGCTCGACACCACGATCGTCAACGTCGCCCTGAGCACCCTCGCCCGCGACTTCGGCACCACGCTCGCGACCATGCAGTGGGCGGTCACCGGCTACCTGCTGGCGCTGTCGATGACGGTCCCGGTCACCGGATGGGCCATGGGCAGGTTCGGCACGAGGAAGGTCTGGCTGGTCTCGCTCGTGCTGTTCATCGCCGGCTCCGCGCTCGCCGCCGCGTCGTGGTCGGTCTGGAGCCTGGTCGTCTTCCGCGCCGTGCAGGGGCTGGGCGGGGGCCTGCTGCTGCCGGTCGGCCAGGCGATGCTGGCCCAGGCGGCGGGCAAGGAGCGGATGGGCCGGGCGATGGCGATGATCTCCATGCCGGCGATGCTGGTGCCGGTGCTGGGGCCGCCGCTCGGCGGGCTGATCGTGGCCGGTCTCGGCTGGCGGTGGCTGTTCCTGGTCAACGTGCCGGTCTGCGCGGTGGCGCTGGTGGCCGCCTTCGTCCTGCTGCCCCGCGATCAGGGCGCGAGCGCGCGGGGGCTCGACGTGCTCGGCCTGGCGCTGCTCTCCCCCGGGCTGGCCGGTCTGGTCTACGGGCTGTCGGAGGTGGGCAACGGGGCCTCGGTCCTGCATCCGGCGCTCTGGCTCGGGGCGGCGCTGACGGTGGTGTTCACGGTGCGGGCGCTGCGCGGCCGGGGGACGCTGCTGGACCTGCGGCTGTTCGGCGACCGCACGTTCGCGGCGGCGGTCGGCGCGCTCGTGTGCTACTCGGCCGCGCTGTTCGGCTTCACCGTGCTCGTGCCGCTCTACAGCCAGCTCGCCCAGGGCGGGACCGCGCTGGACGCCGGGCTGCTGCTGGCGCCGATGGGGATCGGCGCGGCGATCACGATGCCGCTCGCGGGCAAGCTGAGCGACAGCAGGGGGCCGCGCGGCGCGGGGGCGGCCGGCGTGGTCGTTGCGGTGGCGGGCATCGTGGCGTTCGTGCTGCTCGGCGGGGGGCCGGCGCCGATGTTCGTGCTCGGGCTGGGACACGGGCTGGTGTCCACGTCGCTGATGACGGCGGCGTTCAGAACGCTGGAACGTGACGCGATCCCGGCCGCCACCACGCTGAGCACGATCGCGGTCCGCCTGGCCTCGCCCTTCGGGGTGGCGGTGCTGGCCGGGCTGCTGCAACTGCTCACCACGGCGGGGGTGGCCCGGCCGTTCGCGTACGCGTTCTGGGTGGTGGCGGCGCTGACCGCCGTCTCACTGCTGCCGATCGCGCTCATAGGATCGAAGACGTGCAGAGAATCCTCGTCAGCGCCTGTCTGATGGGTCGCAAGGTGCGTTACGACGGCCGCGCCAAGACCAGCTCCGACGCCTGGCTCGCCACGTGGCGGGAGGAGGGGCGGCTGGTGCCGTACTGCCCGGAGGTGGAGGGCGGGCTGCCGATCCCCCGGCCCGCCGCCGAGATCGAGGGCGGGGCGGGCGGGGCGGCGGTCCTGTCCGGCGCCGCCCGGGTGCTGGCGAGCGACGGGTCCGACGTGACGGCCGCGTTCGTGTCGGGCGCGCGCGGAGCGCTCGCCGTCGCCCGTACCCACGGCGTGCGGATGGCGGTGCTGAAGGAGGGCAGCCCCTCGTGCGGCGCGTCGTCGATCTACGACGGCTCCTTCCAGGGGCGGCGGACGCCTGGTCAGGGCGTCACGACGGCGCTGCTGGAGCAGCACGGCATCCGCGTCTTCACCGAGGACCGGCTCGCCGAGGCCGCCGCCTACCTGCGCACCCTGGAGACGTAGAACGCGCCCGCCAGGCCGGCTGTCAGCACGAATGCCATCGTGCTGTGATACCAGGTGAGCAGCGTCGTCCCGCCGCCCGGGCCGAACGCCTGCGCCAGCATGCCCAGCAGCACCCCGCCCAGCGCCGTCGCGTGGGCGTAGAGCAGCCGGTCCCAGGCCGCCGGCCGGTCGGCCAGCGCGCCGTACGCACCGGCGAGCATGGCCGCGGCGCACAGGGTCTCGACGATCGCGGCCGGCACGATCACCGGCTCGCGCAGGGGGCCGAGCCCGATCCCGGCGTGCAGCAGCGCGAACGTGGCGAAGGTCAGCGCGTACAGCAGCGAGAGCCCGCCCAGCGCCCTGCGGAGTGCGTCCATGCCCCCACGGTCGCATCCCGCGCGGGCCGGGGAATCAGCTCTGGGGAGACGCCCCGCCTACATCGGGAGACGTAGGCAGCAGCCGTCTCACCAGCCGGATCGCCTCGTCGATGGTGACCTCGGCGTCGTGCTCCGACTCGCACGCGGCCACCTCGCGGCCCGCCTCGGCCATCATCGTGGTCAGCAGGACGACGAGCACGTGGCTCTCCCGCGTGTCCGCCAGGCCGAGCAGCCGCTTGTTGCCGCCGATCCAGTTCCAGCCGCGCTGCCTGCGCAGGACGGTGAACTCGGCCGGCCCGTCGCTCTCCAGGAACAGCCTGGCCACGTCGCGCTGCTCCCACGAGCCCTCCAGGTAGGCCCTGGCCCCCGCTATGAAGCGCTCGCCCGCGTCCTCCGCCGCCTTGGCCGCCCGGGAGGTGCGTTCCTCCTGGCCGCGCATGAACTGCTCCCACAACGCCAGGAAGAGTCCCGGTTTGCCGCCGAAGTGGTGGTAGAGGCTGCCGACGCTGATCCCGGACGCCGCCACGATGTCGGCGACCGTGGCCTCGGCGTACCCCTTGGCCAGGAAGACGTCCCTGGCCGCGCGCAGGAGCGTGTCCTGGGTGCCGCTCGACCGGCTCCAGCGCCTGCTCCGCATCAGTACTCCCAGGTGTCGGTGCGCTGTTCGTGGCTGATGCAGAACACGCCGGTGCCGTGCTCGCCCTTGGCCAGGTCCACCCGGATCCAGCCCTCGGCGCGGGCCACCTTGGCGGTGTAGCCGCTGACGGGGGTGGCCGAGACCAGGCGGCAGCCTTCGGGACCGAGCGTGAACGCCACCTCGCCGCCCTTCACTTTCACCACCCTGAGGTCCTCACCGGCGGTCGGCGTGGGGCTGGGAGCGGTCGGTGTGGGGCTGGGAGCGGAAGTGCGCACCGGTTTCGGCGGCGTCGTGCTCCGCTTCACGGAAGGCGTAGCAGCAGGGGTCGGCGCCCGGGTTTCCGTGGGAGGCGGCGCGGAGTCCGTTCTGGGGGATTTCGTCGGAGTTGGTTTCTTCGTCGTACGACGAGGAGCCGGCGATGAATCGTCCTTGTCCGCCGCGAGCGTTTGGGCGAGAAACGGCTCGACGTTCACCTCGTCCGCGAACTCATTACGCAGCACACCCCGCACGCCGAACCACGAGACCGACACCGCGACCGCGGTGGCACCGCACCAGATAGCGGCATATCTCATTGCTCGACGCATGAGACGCATTATGTACGCCCCCAGTACGGTTGGTGCGCATGGCGACGGTTCTCGTAGTCGAAGACGATGAATTCGTCAGATCGGCGATGATTCACGAGCTGGGCCGGCGGCAGCACGTCGTCCGCAGCGCGGGATGCGCACTCGACGCGCTCAGGGAGATCTCGCAGGCTCCCCCCGACGCCGTCATCCTGGACCTGGGCCTGCCGGACCTGGACGGCTCCGAGGCGCTGCGCATGGTGCGCGGCATCTCCGACGTCCCGGTCATCGTGGCCACCGCCCGCGACGACGAGAGCGAGATCGTCCGGCTGCTGCGCGCGGGCGCCGACGACTACCTCGTCAAGCCGTTCTCCGGCGACCACCTCAGCGCCCGGCTGGACGCCGTTTTGCGCCGGGCCAGGTCCGCGCCCGAGCCGCGCACGCTCCAGGTCGGCGGCCTGGTGGTGGACGTGGACCGGCGCGCGGCCGCGCTCGACGGCGGCCCGCTCGCGCTGACCAGGCGCGAGTTCGACCTGCTCGCCTACCTGGCCGCCCGCGCCGACCGGGTCGTCAGCCGCAAGGAGCTGCTGGCCGAGGTCTGGCAGCTGACCTACGGCGACGACCAGACGATCGACGTGCACCTGTCGTGGCTGCGGCGCAAGCTCGGCGAGAGCGCCGCGCGGCCCCGCTACCTGCACACCGTGCGCGGGGTCGGCTTCATGCTGTCGGCGCCCCAATGAGGGGCGCCGCCCCCGTGGAACACGGGCGAGGGGTTCGATGAGGCGGACGCTGGCGATGCTCATGGTGGCCGTCACCTCGATGGTCGCGCTGGCCTTCCTGGTGCCGCTGGCCCTGATCGTCAGGGAGACGGCGCAGAGCAGGGCCGTGGCCGCCGCCGAGCGGCAGGTGTCCGCGCTGGTGCCGGTGCTGGCGCTGACGACAAGGAGCGACGACCTCGCGCACGCGATGGCGCGCACCGATGCGGGGCGGCGCGGCCTGCTCGCCGTCCACGTCGGGGGCGGCGCCATGGTGGGCACGACCAGGGCGCCGGCCGCGCAGGTGGCCGAGGCCGCCGCGGGGAGCAGGGCGAGCACGGCGGAGCTGACCGGCGGCTACGTGCTGCTGCGCCCCGTGGTGCTGGACGGCGACCGGGGCGCGGTGATCGAGGTGTTCGTGCCCGCCGACGACCTCGACCGGGGCGTCTACGCCTCGTGGGCGGTGCTGACCGGGGTGGCCGTGGTGCTGGTGCTCGGCTCGGTGGTGGTCGGCGACCGGCTCGGGGCCAGGGTCGTCCGCGCCGCGCGCCGCCTGGGCACCGCCGCCACCGCGCTCGGCGACGGCGACCTGAGCGAGCGCATCTACCCCGACGGCCCGCCCGAGCTCAAGGCGGCGGCCACCGCGTTCAACGCCATGGCCAACCGGGTCACCCACCTGCTCGCGGCCGAGCGGGAGCTGGCCGCCGACCTGTCGCACCGGCTGCGTACGCCGCTGACCGCGCTCAAGCTCAGCCTGGACCAGCTCGGGCCGCAGGCGGAGCCGAGCAGGCAGGCGCTGGCCCGGCTGGAGGGCGAGGTGACCACGATCATCTCGGCGGCCAGACGGCCCAAGCGCGCGGCCCGCTCGTGCGACGCCGCCGAGGTGCTGCGCGAGCGGCTGGCGTTCTGGTCGGCGCTGGCCGAGGACCAGGGGCGGCCGTGGCAGCTCGCCGGGGCCACGCTCCCGGTGCGGGCGCCCGTACCGGCGGGCGAGCTGACGGCGGCGGTGGACGCGCTGCTCGGGAACGTGTTCCGGCACACGCCGGAGGGGACGGCGTTCGGCGTCACGCTGCACGAGGGCCGGGACGCGATCGGCATTCTGGTCGCCGACGCGGGGCCGGGCATCGCGGACCCGGAGACGGCGCTGGAGCGGGGCGCCAGCGGGAGCGGGTCCACCGGGCTGGGCCTGGACATCGCGCGGCGGCTGGCGGAGTCGACCGGCGGGGTGCTGCGGCTGGACCGTTCGCCGATGGGCGGGGCCGAGGTGCAGGTGTGGCTGCGTACCGCCACCCACACTGAAAAGCTCTCTAAGTCAGCCTTAAAGGAGGCTTAACCCCGATATTTCGGGGTTTCTCGTGTTCCAAGGTGATCTGCATGCAGATCACCCGCAAGGCGCTCGCCGCCGCCACCCTGGCCGCCCCCACGCTCCTCGTGCTCGCCGTCGCCCCCGGCACGGCCTCCGCCCACGGCACCATGAGCAACCCGCCCAGCCGCACCATGGTCTGCTACAGCGAGGGCCCGGAGAACCCGAAGTCGGCCGCCTGCAAGCAGGCCGTGGCGATCGGCGGCACGCAGCCCCTCTACGACTGGAACGAGGTCAACATCGCCGACGCGGCCGGAAGGCACCGCCAGATCATCCCGGACGGCAGGCTGTGCAGCGCGGGCCGCGACAAGTACCGCGGCTTCGACCAGGCGCGGGCCGACTGGCCGGCGACGAGCATGACCGCCGGCGCCACGCACACCTTCAGGTACCGCGCCACCGCCCCGCACAAGGGCTCCTTCGAGCTGTACATGACCAGGGACGGCTACGACCCGTCCGCCCCGCTGAAGTGGTCGGACCTGGAGGCCAAGCCGTTCCACGTCGCGAACCCCACGGTCGTCGACGGCTTCTACACCATGACGGCCAAGCTCCCCTCCCGGCAGGGACGCCACCTGATCTACGCGATCTGGCAGCGCAGCGACAGCCCCGAGGCGTTCTACTCCTGCTCGGACGTGCTTTTCGGGCAGAGCAACCCCTCCCCCGCCCCCACGCCGACCGGCACCCCGACCGCGACCCCCAAGCCGACGCCCACGACCGCCCCCACCGGTCGGCCCACCACGCGTCCCACCACGCGTCCCACCACTGGGCCCACCACTGGGCCCAGCTCCCCCGCTCCCGGCGGCGGCACGTCCCCCGTCACGATCAACGCGGGCGTCGGCGTCTCCCCTGCCACGGCCAGGGCCGGTGCGCGGGTGCGGGTGACGGCCGTGTGCGGCGGCTCCCAGGTGCGGAACGTCTCCTCCAACGCCTTCTCCCCGGTCGCCTACCGGCCCGCCGCGGCCACCGCCTCCTGGTCGGCGAACGTGCGGGTGCGGCGTCCCGGCACCCACGCCGTGACCGTACGCTGCGCGAACGGCGGAGTGGCGCGTACCGCGTTCACCGTCCGCTGAACGGGAAATCAGGCTGACCGGATACCGGGAAACTTTCCCGCCCGCTCACGAGTCGTACAGACTGGGCGCGTCGAATCGACGGAAATGTGTATTCTCCGTGACGCGTAAGGGGGCCCGATTTCTAACGGGAAACGGGGAAAGGACACGGCAGTGCCTGTCGACCTGAACAATGAACGACCCCTGGCCTGGGATTCGGCCACGCTCGACGCGGACACCAAGGCGATGCTCGACAATCTGCAGCCGAACATCCTGCGCGCGCATGTGCGCGAGCACATGACCCTGCTGTTCGTCCGGTTCAACGACGTGGCCGAGGGCAGGGCCTTTCTTCGCGGCATCGCGACCACGAAGATGAAGTCGGCGCGCCGGCATCTGGAAGAGGTGCGCGATTTCGCCGCCGGCCGCGGCCGCGGCACCCCGTACGTGGGGATCGGCATCAGCAAGGCCGGCTACCGCGACCTCGGCCACCCGGTCGAGGACGTGCGCAGGTTCGACGACGAGGTCTTCCGCGACGGCATGAAGCGGCGGATCGCGCGGGCCGGCGACCCGCCGGTGGAGGAGTGGGAGCGCGCCTACCAGCGGGAGATCCACGCCGTCGTCCTGATCGGCGACGCCGAGCCCGAGCCGGTGGCCAGGCTGCGCGCCGAGATCCTGGGCGAGCTGCCGAGCAGCGCCAGGCTGCTCGGCGAGGAGAGCGGTCACGGCATGCGCAACCCCGCCGGCGACGGCATCGAGCACTTCGGCTACGTGGACGGCCGCAGCCAGCCGCTGTTCCTGAAGGACGAGGTGGACAGGGAGCCGAAGCAGCACTGGGACCCGGCGTTCCCGCTGAGCAACGTCCTGGTGCCGGACCCGTTCGCGCCGGACCCGTCCCGGCACCACGGCAGCTACCTGGTCTTCAGGAAGCTGGAGCAGAACGTGCGGGCGTTCAAGGAGATCGAACGGGACCTGGCCGACAGCCTCGGGCTGAAGGGCGCCGACCGCGACCGGGCGGGCGCCATGCTCGTCGGCCGCTTCAAGGACGGCACTCCGCTGACGCTCAAGCCCGGCGGGAACGGCGGGCCGGTGGTCAACGACTTCACCTTCGACGCCGACGACGGCTCCAAGTGCCCGTTCAGCGGTCACGTCAGGAAGACCAACCCGCGCTCGTTCGGGCGTGAGGTGATCATGGCCAGGCGCGGGCAGACGTACGGCGACCGCGCCGACGACCCGTCGGACGACTCGCCGCCGGAGGTGCGCCCGACCGGTGAGGTGGGCCTGCTGTTCATGGCGTTCAACAGCAGCCTGCTCAGCCAGTTCGAGTTCACCCAGGAGTCCTGGGCCGACTCCCCCGACTTCGAGATCCCGGGGACCGGCCACGATCCGGTCATCGGGCAGGGTGTCCGGGACCTGAAGGTCACCTTCCCCAAGGTGTGGGGCAAGCCGGAGATGTCGCCCCCGCACGCTCAGGTGGCCCAGACGGTCACGATGAAGGGCGGCGAGTACTTCTTCGCGCCGTCACTGGCCTACCTGCGCAGTCTGTAGCACCGCCTGCGAGGGTGAGCAGAAGGATGTACGCCCGGTTCAGCCCGCCGGAGGAGGCGGGCGCGGGGCCGCGTTCAGCATGATTTCCCCATGACGATCGCACTGCTGCTCACCCTCGCGGCGCTGGCGGTGGTCGACAGCACCAGCTTCGGCACCCTCGGCATCCCCGTCTACCTGCTGCTGGCCGCGGACAGGTCGCGCGGATCCCGGTTGCTGACCTACCTGGCCACCGTGGTGGTCTTCTACTCCCTGGTGGGCGTGGCGCTCATGCTGGGGCTGGCCGCGGCCATGGACGCCTTCGGCGACCTGCTGGACAGCCGGCCGGTGCGGGTGGTGGAGCTCGCCGCCGGGGTGGGGCTGTTCGCGCTCAGCTACCGGTTCGATCCGAAGTGGCGGGCCAAGCGGGGCCGGCCGGAGCGCACGTTCGAGCGCCGCGTCGGCGGGCCGCGGACGATGGTGCTGCTGGGGCTGACCGCCGGGGTGCTGGAGGTGGCCACGATGGTGCCGTACCTGGCGGCGATCGGCCTCATGACGACCTCCGGGCTGACGACGGCCCAGTGGGTGCCGGTGCTGGCGGCGTACGTGCTGGTCATGATCGTGCCGACGCTCGTGCTCATGGCGCTGCGCGGGATGGCCGGCGGCCGGCTGGAACCGAAGCTGGAGCGGCTGCGGGCCTGGCTCACCAAGCACTCGGCCTCGATGGTGAGCTGGGGAATGGCGATCGTCGGGTTCCTGCTGGCGAGAGACGCGGCCGTCCATCTGTTTTTCAGCTGACGGATTGATCAATACTTGGGTGCATGCCCCGGTCGCTCCCGGTCGTATTGCCCGCCTTGACGCCCTTGATCCTTCCTCCGGCCGCGCTCGCCCGCGCTGCTCCCGCCGGCGCCACCGCGTACGCCGGAATGCGGATCGGCGCGACGGCCTCGGGCGGGCGCCAGCGCGGTCATCGGCGCGGGCCTGGAGCTCTGGCCGGCCGGCCGCTTCGTGGTCGAGGTGAGCAACAAGGGCGACCAGGTCCGCCGCTCCGCCGCGCCGCTGAAGGCGACCCTGGTCATCGAGCCGCCCGTCACGGACGTCGCCGCGCTGCCGGTCACGCTCGGCCCTGGTGACGGCGTTCGCGATCTGGACGGTCCGGCGCACCGGGCGATCAAGGGGACGCCCCGACGGACAAGTGCCTGACCAGCCGTAATATCGACACCTTAGGGGGAGATCTGTCATGTTGCGGGCGTTCCTGAGGACCGAGGCCGGCAGCACGAGCGTGCTGCTCGTGGCGACCGTGCTGGCCCTGCTGTGGGCCAACTCGCCGTGGAGCGAGACCTACGAGGCGTTCTGGCACACCCCCATGGGGATCTCCTTCGGCGACGCGTCGTTCTCGCTGGACCTGCGGCACTGGGTCAACGACGGCCTCATGTCCGTGTTCTTCTTCCTCATCGGGCTGGAGGTCTCCTACGAGGTGCGGCTCGGCCAGCTCAGGGACCGTCGGCTGATCGCGGTGCCGGCCGTGGCGGCGTTCGGCGGCATGCTGGTGCCGGCCGGCGTCTACCTGCTGCTGAACTTCGGCGGTCCCGGGGCCGGCGGGTGGGGTGTGCCGATCGCCACCGACACCGCGTTCGTCCTGGGCGTGCTCGCCGTGGTGGGGGCGCGCTGTCCCGATCCGCTGCGGGCGTTCCTGCTGACGCTGGCGATCGTGGACGACGTGCTCGCCATCATGATCATCGCGCTCTTCTACACCGCCAGCCTGTCCGTGCCCGCCCTGCTCACCGCGGCGGTGCTGCTGGCGGCCATCCTGACGCTGCGGTGGCTGAAGATCTGGCGGGCGCCGGCGTACATCGTGCTGGGGTTCGCGCTGTGGGTGGCCACGCTGGAGAGCGGGATCCATCCGACGCTGGTCGGCATCGCGCTCGGCATCCTCGTCTTCGTGTACGCGCCCACCGACCACAAGCTGCTGCTGGCCGGGGAGGCCGTCCAGGGGTTCACCAGCGAGCCCAGCGCGCAGGCGGCCAGGGAAGCCGCCCGGCGCGTGCAGCGGGCCGTCTCCGTGAACGAACGCCTGCAACTGCGGCTGCATCCGTGGAGCAGCTACGTGATCGTGCCCGTCTTCGCGCTGGCCAACGCCGGCGTGACCCTCAACGGCGAGACCCTGCGCGCCGCCGCCACCTCGCCCGTCGCCATCGGCGTGGCACTGGGGCTGCTGGTGGGCAAGTTCGTCGGGATCTGGCTCGGCACCTGGCTGCCGCTGCGCCTCGGCTGGGGCGTCCTGCCGGGGAACCTGGTGTGGGGGCAGCTGTTCGGCGGGGCGGCCGTGTCGGGGATCGGGTTCACGGTGGCGCTGTTCATCGTGGACCTGGCCTTCGACGACGCGGCCCTGCACGACCAGGCGAAGATCGGGATCCTGGCCGGGTCGCTGCTGGCCGCCGTACTGGGCTGGGTGATCTTCCGGATGGCGTGGGACCGCGGCGGGGTGTGCGCGCCACCCGACGCCGAGCCCGCCGAGGAGCTGCCGAACACGCTGACCGTGCCGGTCGGCCCCGGCGACCACGTGCGCGGGCCGGCGAAGGCCCGGGTGACGATCGTCGAGTACGGCGACTTCGAGTGCCCCTACTGCGGCCGGCTGCACCCGATCCTGGCGGAGATCCTGCGTAAGAACCCGGACGTGCGGCTGGTGTTCCGGCACTTCCCGCTGCGCACCCTGCATCCGCACGCCGCCTCCGCCGCCATCGTGGCCGAGGCCGCCGCGGCCCGCGGCACGTTCTGGGAGATGCACGACCTCCTCTACGACAACCAGCGCTTCCTCACCGACGCCGACCTCGAACGCTACGCGGCCCAGCTGGACGTGGAGCCGTGGGAGGAGATCCCCCAGCGGGTGGCCAGGATCGCGGTGGACGAGGAGTCGGGCCGCGCGAGCGGCGTGCGCGGCACGCCGACCCTCTTCATCAACGGCGTACGCTACGAGGGCGGCCACGACCTCGCCTCGATCACCCGCGCGGTGGAACAACAGCGCCAATCCGCGTAGCGTCTTCGCGTTGCCCGTCTAACCGCTGGAGCTCCCCTTGATGTCCACCCTGTCCAACGTCATCAACATCATCACGATGATCGTGATGGTCCTGTTGCTGCTCGGCGGCGCCATTCTGATGGCGACCCGCCGGGCGGAGCACGGCCGGGGGAGCGTGCTCGGCATGATCGGGTGTGTCGTGCTGCTCGTGGGGGTGGTGATCAACGGCGTGTACATCCTCATGGCCCCCGAACTGGTCCGTTCCCTCGGCTTCGCCCAGTACGGGCCGATCGCGCTGGTGATGACCCTGGTGTCCCTGCTCATCCAGGTGAGCGGCACGGGGCTGCTGATCTTCGCGGTGATCGCCCGCAGGAACCCGCCGCAGCAGGCCGCCCAGCACGCTCAGCAGGGCTGGCAGCAGCAGCCCGAGTGGCAGCAGGGCTACCAGCAAGGTCCGCAGCACGGCTACCCGCAGGCGCCGCCGCAGCAGCCCGGCTGGCAGCCCCAGCAGCGGCCGCCGTTCGGTGAGGGGCAGCCGCCCGCCCACGGCTGACGCGGAAGTCGTACCGCCGGGAGACACCGCGCCCAGGCGTGTGACAATGTTGGCGTATCAGACACTCCGCAGCGTGCCTGAGGGAGTCATGACGCCAGAGCAGCCCCGCCGGCCGGATCCCGACCAGACGGTCCGGCACCGCTACCCCCATCCAGGTCAGCCGTCCGACCAGGGCCCTCCTGAGGCGCCCTACACGCAGCGGCTGCCGTACACGCCGGACATGCTGCCCGACGTGCCCCTCTACGAGGCGAAGCCGGCGCGGTCCGGATGGTGGTGGGTGATCCTGGTCGGCGGCATCCTGCTGCTCATCGCGGCCGTGGCCGTGGGCGTGATCCTGTGGGTGCGCGGCAACGCCGACGCCGTGGCGCTGGCGTACGGCGCGCTGGGCGTCACGCGCGGGTGAAGTCCATCGTCCAGTTCGTCTCCCAGGTCCGCCCGTCGTCCTCCGAGAACGCCTGCTCCCAGCGGGCGGTGCCGGCGCCTTCGCCGACCGTCCAGACGAAGCGGCAGCGCACCGGCCGGCCCTCGCAGGTCTCCTCCCCGTAGAACTCGCCCCGGCCCCCCTCGAACGCGCCCACCATCGGCCGGGTGTCGAGGACGCCGGTCGCGCTGCTGGCCCAGTAGATGGACCACAGCCCGCTGTCCACGTCGCGCAGGCGCACGGTCATCCCGCTGCTGCCCTTGGTCGGGAACTCGATCTCGTCGAAGCTGGCCGCGCCGCCGAAGTGCCTGCTGGCCGTGCAGACGCCGGGGAACTCGTCCCATTCCGCGCTGCCGGACAGAGGCTTGAGCAGCCGGCGGTTGACGACGTTCCAGCGGCCGGCGAAAAAGTCGAAGTCGTTCATGGCTGAGACCGTATGGCAGGGTCACTGACAGGTAGTGTCAGTGATATGCGAGCTTCGCGCCTGGTCTCGGTCCTGCTGCTCCTGCAGACGCGCGGCCGGATGACCGCGCAGGAGCTGGCCGACCGGCTGGAGGTCTCCGTCCGCACCATCTACCGCGACGTCGAATCCCTCCACTCCGCCGGCATCCCGCTCTACGGCGACGCCGGCCCGAAGGGCGGATACCAGCTCCTCGACGGCTACCGCACCAGGCTCACCGGCCTGACCGCCGACGAGGCCGAGTCGCTGTTCCTGGCCGGCCTGCCGGGGCCCGCGGCCGAGCTGGGGCTGGGCGCGGTGGTGACCGCCGCGCAGCTCAAGCTGATGGCCGCGCTCCCGGTCGAGCTGCGCGACCGGGCCGGCCGTATCCAGGAGCGCTTCCACCTCGACGCGCCCACCTGGTACCGCGACCGGGAGCCGGTCACCTACCTGCCCGCCGTGGCCGACGCCGTCTGGAACGAGCGGCGGGTGCAGGTGCGTTACCGGCGGTGGAAGGCGCCGCAGGAGGTGGAGCGGCGGCTGGAGCCGTACGGGCTGGTGGTCAAGGCCGGGCGGTGGTATCTGGTGGCGCGCTCGGGCGAGCAGGTACGCACCTACCGCGTCTCCCAGATCCTCGACCTGCATCCGCTGCCCGAGACGTTCACCCGGCCGGAGGGGTTCGACCTGGCCGCGTACTGGCGTGACTACCTGGCCGCGTTCGAGAGCAGGCTGAGGTGGGGCCAGGCGGAGGTGCGGTTGTCGCCGCGCGGCATGCAGCGCCTGGCCGACCTCATGACGCCGGGCGTGGTGGAGGCGGCGCGGGAGAGCGCGCGGGGGCCGGACGAGCAGGGCTGGACGCTGGTCACGGTGCCGATCGAGTCGATCGAGCACGCGACGGGCGAGTTCCTGCGGCTGGGCACGGACGCCGAGGTGCTCGCCCCGGACGAGCTGCGCCGCCAGATGGCCGCGACGACCGGCGAGCTGGCCGAACGCTACCGCGCCTCCTGAAGCGCAGCCCGTGCCCTCCGGCGGCATCACCGCGCGTCCTGAGCACTCCCGGGCGGCTCACCGGGCAAGCGTCGCCTCGGCCTGCCAGCAGTGCGTCCAGTGCCCCTCGCCCAGCTCCGTGCGCCCCGGCACCTCGGTCGAGCACACCGGCAGCGCCACCGGGCAGCGCGGATGGAACCGGCACCCGCCCGGCGGGTCGATCAGGCTGGGCGGCTCACCGTGCCGCCGTCCCTCCGGCGCCGCCACCCGGTCGGGATCCGGCGCCGACTCCAGCAGCAGCCGCGTGTACGGATGCCGCGGCGACTGCGTCAGCTCCTCGCTCGGCCCGCTCTCGATCAGCCGCCCCGCGTACATGACCGTGATGTCCTCGGCGAAGTAGCGGGCGCTGGCGATGTCGTGCGTGATGTAGAGCAGTGCCAGATCGTTCTCCCTGGCCAGTCCCTCCAGCAGCCGCAGCACGCCGAGCCTGATGGACACGTCCAGCATCGAGACGGGCTCGTCGGCGATCAGCGCGACGGGCCGCACCGCGAGCGCCCGCGCGATCGCCACCCGCTGCCGCTGCCCGCCGGACAGTTCGTGCGGCATCTTGTCCATGAACTGCTCGACCGGCGTCAGGCTGACGCGCTCCAGCAGCTCGGCGACCTGCTCGCGCTCCTCGGCGTCGGTACGGGCGTGCCCGTGCAGGCGCAGCGGCCTGGCCAGGTGGTAGCGGACCCGGTGGAAGGGGTTCAGTGAGGCGAAGGGGTCCTGGAAGATGAGCTGGACCTGACGCCGGTACTCCCTGAAGGCGGCGCCGCGATGGGCGCGTACCGGCTCGCCGCGCAGCAGCACCTCGCCGGACGTGGGCGGATAGACCTGGGCCAGCAGCCGCGCGACCGTGCTCTTGCCGCAGCCGGACTCGCCGACCAGCGCCGTCACCGCGCCGGCCCGCAGCGCGATCGAGACGTCCTCCACCGCCCGCACCGGCGGCCGCTTGCCGAAGCGGCCGCGCGGACCGCGGGCGGCGGTGAAGTGCTTGGTGAGGTCGCGCCCCTCCAGGATGTTCATGACACTCCCCTCCCGTCGTTGAGCAGGCACGCGACCTCGCCGTCCGCCTCCGACGTGAGCACGGGCAGCGTCCGCGAGCATGCGTCGAACGCCATCGCGCACCTGGGGTGGAAGGCGCAGCCGGGCGGCGGCGAGCGCAGGTCCGGCGGCGTGCCGGGGATGCCGAGCAGCTCCTCGCGCGCCCCGCGCAGGCGCGGGAACGAGCGCAACAGCCCCAGCGTGTACGGATGCCGCGGCGTCCGGTGCAACGCCTTGGCCGTCCCGGTCTCCACGACCCGGCCCGCGTACATGATGGCGATCCGGTCGGAGATCTCCATGAGCAACGACAGGTCGTGGGTGATGAAGACGACCGCGAAGCCGTACTCCTCACGCAGCGCCTTGATCTCGGCCAGGATGTCGCGCTGCACCACCACGTCGAGCGCGGTCGTCGGCTCGTCCATGATGATGATCTCGGGGTTGAGCGCGAGCGCGATGGCGATGGCGGCGCGCTGGCGCATGCCCCCGGACAGCTCGTGCGGATAGGAGCGGCGGCGGTCGGCGCTGATACCGACGCGCTGCAGCAGCTCCACCGACCGCTCGGTGCGCTCGGCGCGCGACATGCGGGGCGCGTGGATGCGCAGCACGTCGTCGATCTGGGCGCCCACGGTGATGACCGGGTTGAGGGAGTTCATGGCGCTCTGGAAGACGACCGCCAGCTCCTTCCAGCGGAAGGCACGCAAATCGTTCCTGCCGAGGCCGAGCACGTCCACGGCCGAGCCGTCCTGGCGCCGGTAGACGACCGACCCGGACGTGATCGAGGCGGGCGGGCGCAGCAGCCGGGCGACGGCGTTGGCCAGCGTGGACTTGCCGCTGCCGCTCTCGCCGGCCAGGCCCAGGATCTCGCCGCGGCGCAGGTCGAGCGAGACGCCGGACACCGCGTGCACGGCTCCCGTGCCGGACAGGTAGTCCACGCCGAGGTCGCGGATCTCCAGGACGTTCATGCGCGTGCCTTCCTGGGGGCCTTGATCGTGCGCAGCCGCGGGTTGGCGATCTCGTCGATGCCGAAGTTCACCAGGGCCAGGCCGGTGCCGATGAGCGCGATGCACAGGCCGGGCGGGATGAACCACCACCAGGCCCCGATGAGCAGCGCCTGCCCGTTCTGCGCGAAGTACAGCATGCTGCCCCAGCTCACGGTGGACAGGTCGGCCAGGCCCAGGAACGAGAGCCCGGCCTCGGCCAGGATCGCCGCGACCACGGTGGCCAGGAAGCTGGTGGCGATGACGGGCAGCAGGACCGGCAGGATCTCGTAGAAGACGATCCGCAGCGGCCCCTCCCCGCTCGCCCTGGCGGCCTGGACGAAGTCGCGCCGGCGTACCGAGAGGGTCTGGGCGCGCAGCACCCGGGCGCCCCAGGCCCAGCCGGTCACCGCGATCACCACGGCGACCGAGGCGACGCCGCGCTGCGGCAGGTAGCCGGCCAGCACGATGATCAGCGGCAGGGCGGGCAGCACGAGGAAGATGTTGGTCAGCACCGACAGCGCCTCGTCCACGGCGCCGCCGACGTAGCCGCCGACCAGGCCGACCGCGACGGCCAGCACCGTGGCGATGAGCGCCGACAGCACGCCGACGCCGAGCGAGATGCGGGCGCCGTACACGATCTGGACGAGGATGTCCTGCCCGGTCTGCGTGGTGCCGAGCCAGTGCTGCGCCGACGGGCCCTGCAGCCCGTCCTCGCTGGTGGCGGCGGGATCGGCGCCGATGAGCAGCGGCCCGAAGATCGCCATCAGCGCGAAGAAGACGAGGATCCCGGCCCCGATCTTGATCTTCATTCCGACTCCTGCCTGGTCCGGGGGTCGAGCACCACGTACGCCAGGTCGGCCAGGAAGTTCGCGACGAGCACGGCCAGCGAGATGACGAGGAAGATGCCCTGCATGAGCGGGAAGTCCTCGTTCTCCACGCCCTTGAGCAGCATCGATCCGATACCAGGGTAGGAGAAGACGATCTCCGTCAGCACCGAGCCACCCACCACGAAGCCGAGCGAGAGCGCGAAGCTGGTGATGTTCGGCAGGATCGCGTTGCGGGCGGCGTAGGACCACATGACCCGGCGCGAGGTCAGCCCCTTGGCCTCGGCCATCACCACGTAGTCCTCGCCGAGCGTGGTCACCATGACGTTGCGCATGCCGAGGATCCGGTCGGCCATCGAGGCCAGCACGATCGTGACCGCAGGCAGCGCCGCGTGGTAGAGCACGCTCTGCGCGAACTCACCGCTCAGCTCCGGCATCACGTCCAGCCCGTACGCCCGGCTGACCGGGAACCACTGCAACGTCACCCCGAAGACGAACACCAGCGCCAGCGCCACCCAGAAGTAGGGCACCGCGTGCATGAACGTGGCCGCGGGCAGCACGCCGTCCAGCCAGGTGCCGCGCTTCCACGCCATGATCACGCCGAGCGCGGTGCCGATCAGGTAGCTGATCAGCGTGGCCACGCCGACGAGCCCGACCGTCCACGGCAGGCTGTCGGCGATCACCGTGGAGACCTCGGTGGGGAAGAACGTGATCGAGCGGCCCAGCTCGCCGTGCGCCAGATTGCCCAGATAGTTCAGGTACTGCTGCCACAGGCTCGCGTCGCTGATGCCGAACGCCCTGCGCATCGCGTCGATGGCGGCCGGGTCGACGTTTCCCTTCATCCGGGCCACCAGCAGCTCCACCGGGTCCCCCGGCATGAGCCGGGGGATCAGGAAGTTGAGCGTGATGGCGGCCCAGGCCGTCAGGAGGTAGAAGCCGAGCCGCCTGGCCAGGAACCTCACTTGCCGGCCGGTTTCAGGTGCAGCAGCACCACGGCCGCGTCGGGCGAGGTGTAGGGCGACGGCATCGCGTACGGGTCCTGCTCGGACGGCCAGCCCACGTACTTGTTCGTCCGGTACTGCGCCCACGACGGGCTGTAGAACAGCGGCAGCGTGGGCATCTTCTCCACCATGATCTTGCCCAGGCCCTGGGTGGCCTCCTGCTGCTCGGTCTCGTCCTCGGTGGCGGCGTACGCGTCGATCAGCTTGTCGGTCTCGGCGTCCTTCCACCGCTGGTAGTTGCCGGTGGCGGCCTCGCCCACGGGCTCGGCCAGCCCGCCGAAGAGCATCGAGCGCATCTGGAAGTACGGCGTCGGCCCGGCCGCGGTGGCCCTGATCGACAGGTCGTAGTTGCCCTTGCCGACCTTGGACACCCAGTCCTGGAACGCCACGCCCCTGGTCTCGACGGTGATGCCGATCTTGGCCAGGTCCTCGCGGATGAGCTGCGCGGCGTTCACCCAGTCGGTGAACGGCGAGGGCACCAGCAGGGTGAACTTCAGCTGTGCCGGGTCCACGCCCTTGAGCAGCTCCTTGGCCTTCTCGATGTCCATCTTGTAGGAGAGCGCGCGGTATTCGGGCGGGATGTACGCCTCCCCACCCGGCATCGGCACGCCGGTCGGATGCGCGACCTTCGTGTACCCCCGCTCGGCCACCCGGACGATCTTGTCCCGGTCGATCGCCAGGCTCATGGCCGCGCGCACCTCGGGCTTGGCCAGCACCGGATTGGTCAGGTTCGGCAGCAGCGTCACCACGCCCTCGGGCGGGAAGAAGAACTTGTTCTGCTCCGGCTTGCCCTGCACGTAGATCTTCTCGATGTCCGGCACGAACGCGCCCGCCCAGTCCACCTCACCCTGCTGCAGCGCCGTCTGGAGGGCGTTGGCCGTGTACGCGGGGAAGCGCAGCACCGGCACCTCGGGCTTGCCCGGCTGCCAGTAGGACGGGTTCTTGACCAGCTCGTACAGCTGGGCCGAGAACTTCGACAGCGTGTACGGGCCCGTACCGACCGGCTTGGGGTTGGTGAAGGTGGACGGGTCCTTCTCCTTCTCCCACACGTGCTTGGGCACGATGGGCGAGTTGCCGGCGATGTTGAACAGCTTGGCGTAGGAGGTGTTGCCGAAGTCCACCCGCACCTTGTCGGGCGCCAGCGCCTCGGCTTCCTCGATCTCCAGCGCGTTCCTGTTGAGCTGCGGATACTTCTTCAGCATCTGGAACGTGAAGGCCACGTCGTCGGCGGTGAACGGCTGCCCGTCTGACCACTTCACGTTCTGCCGCAGCGTGAACGTCACCGACTTGCCCTTGTTCGACCACTTGTGGTCCAGCGCCAGCCAGGGCGTGATCTCCCCCGGCTTCAGCTTGTTGAAGTACATGAGGGTCTCGTGGATCATCCCGCTGGTCCCGAAGTTCACGCCTTCGAGGTGGTACGGGTTGAAGTCCTCCTGGAACGTGCCCGCGTCCACGGCGTGGATCACCAGCGGCGGCGCGTCCGCCTCGGCGGTGCCACCACCGCCGCCACCGCCGCCGCCGCCCGAGCACCCGGCCAGCACCAGCGCGGCCAGCACCACCGCGACCCGTCCCACCGGCCGTCTCATCTCGCGCCGTCTCATGCGGAGGGCCCCTTTCCGAAGTACTTCGTGCGCAGCTGCCGCGACCCCTTCGGGGCGGCGAAGGCCTGGGCGCGGCCGAACCCGGCCGGCGCACCGCGCACGATCGTCAGCGCGCGGTAGTAGTCCACGTACGGGAAGCCGTAGGTCTCACCCCTGGCGTAGGCGTAGCCGGTGATCGCCTGCGACCACAGCTCGTACGCCTCCTCACTCAGCTCGACGAACACGTCGGGCGCGTAGCCCTCGGCGTCCTCCCAGTTGTCGGCGTAGTAGAGCTCGCTCGCCCAGTAGGCCGGATGCTCGCGCTCCAGCGTCTTCAGGCCGCCGTAGAAGCGGGCGTCCTCGACGATCCGGTGCGTACGCGCGTGGTCCTTGTGGATGGAGGCGCTCCAGTGCGTCAGGATCACGTCGGGGCGCAGCTCCCTGATGATGTCGCCGACCCGCATCTTGGTCTCGTCGTCCTCGGGCAGCAGGCCGTCCTCGTAGTCGAGGAACCTGACGCCGGCGCCGATCCGCTCGGCGAACGTCTCGGCCTCCTCGCGCTTCTGCTTGGCGTAGTCGGCCACGGTCATGCGCGGATGGCCGCGCTCGCCGAGCGTCAGGTGCAGCAGCGTCGCCCGGTCGCCGCGCAGGACGTGCTGGGCGAGCACGGCGCCCGCGGTCAGATCGAGGTCGCCCGCGTGGGCCCCGATGGCGAGAACGTGTGTCATGCGGATCGCCTCATCACGTGGAACTTTCTGGTGATCTCGTAGCCCGCCTTGGCGTAGAGGTGGCCGGCCGGGCTGGTGGCGCCGGTCCACAGGAACCAGGACGAATGCAGCCCTTCGGCGCGCATCCGGGTCATGGTGAGATGGAGCAGGATCTTCCCGAGGCCGGTGCCGCGCTGGCCCGGGTCGACGCCGAAGGGGCCGAAGCGCTCGGGGATGCCGCGATAGGCCGCGTACAAGGCGAAGCCGACTATGTGCTCCTTTTTCGCGATCACGATGCGTTCGGGATCGCGATGCTGCCGGATCGCCTCCCCCCAGTCGGGGTTGAAGGCGTCGGCCGCGAACCGGATCAGCTCGGGCAGCTCACCGACCTCGGGACTGCGGAAGACGTACCCCTCGCGCTCACGCTCGCGCAGCAGCTCGTGCACCTCGCGCGGCGTCCGGTAGCCGACGAGGGCGCGATCCATGGCGACCGGCGAGTAGAGCGTCCTGAACCCGAGCTCCTCCAGCAGCCGGTGGCCGTCCGGATAGAGCTCGGCGTCCGCGCCCGGCAGGACGTAGTTGGGGGTGTACGACGAGAAGTCCACCTTCGTCCGGCCGAGGCGCTCCAGGAACTCCACCGCCTCACCCACCAGCCGCCGCCCCAGCCCGCCGCCGCGGTGCTCGGGGACGACGAAGAAGAACGGGATCCAGCCGGTGTCCGGCTCCAGGTCGGTGCCCGGCGCTAAGGGGATCAGGCGGCGGACGGCGTACGCGCAGCCCACCACGTCGTCCCCGGCCACGGCCACACGCAGGCCCTCGGGGTCGAAGTTGGGGTCGAGCAGCACGCAGTCCCTGAACCAGCCGGCCGTCGTGGGGTCGGCGGGCATGCTGCGGTTCCAGGCGTCGACCAGCGCGGTCTCATCGCCGGACTGGAAGGGGCGGACGGTGACCATGAGGGGAGCGGTCCTTTCACCTTTCGGCACTCCCGCCACAGCTTTCCCACCGTCAACCCCCAGGTCAAGGAGATTTCGGAAGAAATTTTCTAACAAGTCGGACATCTAGAAAATTGTTTTCGTCTGCGGTATCTATGGATGGTTGCCCCTGTCCCAGCTCCGCACAAACGCTGTGGCGCACCTCACACCACGCAATCGCACGCCACCGCACGAACCCGGGAATCACCACCCCTCCCAGGGAGTTTCACCTGATCGACTGACCAAAAGGCCAGCCTCTCGCATAAGCCACACGCGGAGGTCCTCATGAAGGCATGGTCACGCTGGCAGGACTGGGCAACCCTGGTCGCCGGCCTCTACGCGGCACTCTCCCCGATCTGGGTCGCCGGCGCCTCGGGCGCCGCCCCCTCACTGATCGTGCTGGGCGCCCTCATCGTGCTCACGTCCATCGCCGCCCTCGCCGGCCCGGGCGCCGTGGCCACGGAATGGCTCAACGCCCTGTGGGGCGTCCTGCTCTTCATCGCACCGTGGGCCATCACGTACACCCAGGGCCAGGGGGCGTCGTGGACGTCCTGGGTCATCGGCGTCCTCACGGTCGCCCTGAGCCTGACCGCCCTCCCATCCAGCAGAGCAGCCCACCACCGAGCCGTCCAACACTGACCCACCCAAAAAGGGCCGGGCCGCATTTGCGGCCCGGCCCTCACCCTTCCCACCCACAACCAGCAACCACCCACCCGGGGCAACCCAAAGACCCCCACCCCCACGAAGCCGCCCGCACGAGCACACCCGAAGAGCCGCCCTCCACACGCAACCCCCTGAAGAGCTACCACCCACACAGAAGCGCCCGCCCGCAGACACCCGCACGCAGACACCCGAAGAGTTGCGCTCTGCGGGGCCCCCGAAGAGCTACCCGCCACACGGAGCCGTCCGCACTCAGACACCCGAAGAGTCACGATCCGCAGGACCCCCAACAGCCACCAGCTACCAGCCACACGAAGCCGTCCACATGGGATGTCCGCATACAGACGCCCGCACAGAGACGCCCGAAAAGTCGCGGTCCGCAGGGGATCCCCAGCGCCACCACCCAACTGGGAAGCGCCCGCGAGGTCACGCCCGGTCACATCCAGCAGACCAACGCCGCTCCCGCCCACTCAGCCCTGTCGCCCCAGCCATGCCGACGATGCGCAACAAGCTCATCCACCCACCACCCAGCGCACCCTAACCGGCTACGAGGCCCCGGCCCACAAAGCGGACCACTGCCCTAACCGACGGCCTGCACCGTCCACCCACTCCAGCCCTACGCCTCCCAACTCCCCTTCCCCGCTCACCGCGCCCACTGTGACGCCCCCGCAGCCGTCACTCCTTCACGCTGCATCACCCCGACCACCCACCCACCACACCGCCGCAAGCCCCTACCGCCGTCGCTCCCCAACCCATCACCCCGACCTCCGCTCAACGCGCCCGCGGTGGCACCCCAGGCGTTACTCATACGCCGCTATCCCGGACCTCGCCACCTCACCCGGCTCTGAACCTCCCCAGTCATCACCCCACGCGGCCACCCACGCCACCACCAGATGACTGACCGCCCACCCTCGATCCCTCCACCGCCTGCCACCCCGGCACCCGCTGTCCACAGGCGACAGCCCCCGCAGACCCTCGATCCACAGAACCCGATTCGGCCCCATCCAACCCGACCACCGAAGTGCATCCTCATACCCGCACGGCGGCACCACGCCGTCCCATCACGACAAGGGAGACACGAGGATGCCCGGAGGCCCGCCCACACTCGGCTTCAGTCTGCTCATCTACGCAGCAGTAGCGCTGATCGCCCTGATCGCGCCCAAGCTGAGGAGGCGTCGCGACAGATGAGCGCCCAACCCCCGCCCACCACGCCACCCCCGCCCCTACCGACCCCGCAGCTCCCATCAAGCCTGTCCATCCCACCGACCTTGCCAACCCCGCAGCCCTTGCCAATCCCCCAGACCATGCCGATCACAGAAACCCAGCCGATCCCGCAGCCGCGGCCGATCCCACAGCCCCGGCCGATCACACAGACTCTGCCAACCACCGAGCCATCACCAAACCGACAAACACCAGCGACACAATCCGCACAATCCGCACAACCCGCACAACCTGGTCATCCGGCACAAGCCGTACACGCGACAGACCCCGCCGTCGGCGCCGCCCCGCTGACCCTCACCCTCACCGTCATCGTCCCCGCCCACAACGAGGAGCAGGGCCTACCCGCCACCTTGCGCTCCATCCAGGCCCAGTCGACCCCACCAGAGAAGATCATCGTGGTGGACGACGGCTCGACCGACCGCACAGGCGAGATCGCCGCCTCCTACGGCGTCACAGTGCTCCGCCCACCGCACAACCTGGGCAGCAAGGCCAGGGCCCAGAACCACGCGCTCCCCCACTGCGACACCGACCTGATCCTGGCCGTGGACGCCGACACCGTCCTCGCCCCCGACTACATCGAGCGCATCAAGCCCGCCTTCGCCGACCCGGCCGTCAACGTGGCGGCGGGCAACGTACAGACGAGGTTCGCCCGCACACCATGGGAGCGAGGCAGATCCACCGAATACCTCTTCGGCTTCCACTGGCACCGGCCGATCCAGCAACTCGCGAACAGTCCCATGGTCTGCTCAGGCTGCTGCTCGGCGTTCAGACGCACGACCCTCACCGAATCCGGCGGCTTCCCCGAGCGCACCATCGTCGAGGACATGGACTACACCTGGAGCCAGCAGGGCGCCGGCCACCGAGCGGTCTACGTCTCCGGCGCCGTCGCCTGGGCCGCCGACCCGGAGAGCCTCACCTACCTCCGCAAGCAGGTCTGGCGCTGGATGGCCGGCTTCATGCAGAACGTCCGCCTCCACCTCCCGCGCCTGCTCGTCCACAAGCCCATGCTCGCCACCTGGATCGTCATCGCCCTGCTGGAAATCGTCCTGGCCCCGCTGTGGTGGGCGACCCCGCTGGTCCTCACCCTGGCGCTGCACGAGCCGCCGACCCGCACGCTCGCCTGGTGGGCGGGCGGCGAACTGCTCCTCACCGTGCCGATCCTCTTCTACGCGGCCAAACGCCGCCGCCTCCCTGTAGGCAGGGTCCTGCTCAACCTGCCCTTCGTCTACCTCAACAAGGCCGTGAACCTCTACTACGCCTGGAAGGCCCTCCTGGTCGAGCTGATCCTCGTACCCCTACACCTGTCCCGAGGCCTGCTCGTCTACGAAAAGGGCCGCTGACCACGTCTCAGTAGCAGCACAGTTACTCTCAGTAGCCATAGGATGTGGGCTCGTCCAAGCCTCCGCACCACCGAAGGGACGAGCCACATGATCACTCGCACCGCCACCACCGCTCTCGCCGCCCTCACCCTGACCCTGGCGCCATGCTTCCCGGCCGTCGCGGCCACCGGCACGTTCGCCTACAGCTTCCCCGCCTCGTACGGCACAGACACCGGCCACCTGCACAACCCGAGGAGCGGCGCGTGCATCGACATCCCTGAGATCCGCTACTCCGACGACAGCGCCCACACCCCACGCAACGACACCGACTCCACCGCCACCCTCTTCATGGGCCCCGACTGCTCCGGCCCCTACTACTCGCTCCGCCCCGGCGGCAGGGGTTCCGACAGGCTCTTCCTCAGGTCAGTCGTCTTCTCCTGACCACCACGAAAACCAGAAAGGGCGGGCACCAAGCCCGCCCCCATCAAAGCAGCAACCCTGAACGAGCTCACCCCACCTCGCCACGCTTGAATAAAGCTGAGCCCCCACCACCGAGCCCCAATGAACCCCACCTATGAACCCTGTGGCCTCATTCCAGCAATCGCCACACTTGAAAGAGCTGGCCCCGCCGCTGAGCCCGACAATGAACCCAGCACCGGACCCAGCACTGGACGGGGGATTGCGCCCGGCGCTGGACCGGACGCCGGATCGGGCACTGTGCCCGGCATCGGACCGGGCACTGAACCCGGCACCGGACCCGGCATTGTGCCCGGCGCTGAGGGTGCCACTAAGCCGCCACGGGACCTGGCCCTGAACCCTTGACCACCAAGTGGACGGCGGCATGAGCACACCAGCTCTGCCGACCAACTCGCAGGCAAGGGCGTCACCCCGCTGACGTGACCACCAACCAGGACCGCCATAGCCATCAGCCTGGATCTCTGGCGGCCACCTTCAGGATGATCCCCATCCGGCCACCCACCCTCGCAAGCGTTCTTCAGCGAGCCCGGATCCGATCTGACGGTCGGAGTGTTTCCGACGGAGAACGGACGGCCTCCATCGGAAACACCCCACCTCACTTGTCCGTCGGCAGACTGGTCACCTTCACCGGCTTCACCCTGCAAATCCTGACAGACATGACACACTCCCCATTCTTGTTTCCAACTGCGCACACGCCTTGCCATGGGGTGAGGACGCCCGTCGCGTCGCGGCAACCATGCGACGTGATCCCATGGCGCTGAATCCGGCCCTGCGTCCTTGCTGCTCACAGCAGACACCGCCGACCAGCACTCATCGAACCGAGAAAAGCGCAGGCCAATGAATCGGCACTCTCCGCGCAGAGGCCATCCTGTTTCCCACGCCCGTCCCCGCCCCCAGAGGGAGATTAATGTCAGGCCGCCGACGGCAATATCCAGTGAACGTCCGATCGATTGCGTTTTATGGATACAGGTATTGCGGCGAAACTGACCGCCGACAACGAACACGCCCGGACAGCCACAGATAGCGGCGTCGAAGCCGTCCCGTCCAGATGAGCACGAGTGCCGTCCAGACGGGCACAAGGTACGGCGCCGTCCAGGTGAGCACCAGACCCGACCCCGTCCAGCCGGGCATCAGGCCCAGCACCATCCAGATAGGCACGGGGCGTGGTGCCGACGGCCCAGCGCCACGCAGACGCGCACGAGGCCCGGCGCCGTCCAGACGGCACGAGGTGTGACCACGAGGCCCGGCTCCATCCAGACGGGCACGAGGTGTGACCACGAGGCCCGGCGCCGTCCAGACGGGCACGGGGTGTGACCACGAGGCCCGGCGCCGTCCAGACGGGCACGGGGTGTGACGCCGACGGCCCAGCGCCGGAACAGCTACCCCAGGGTGCCGGCTGCCCGCCGTACCAGAGGAGGGCGGAACCAACAGCAGGCCCGACTTCGGCCCGCCCTTCGCTTCCGCCGCTGCAGCACATCCAGGGCTGTGAGAGGCAGCGTGCGAGCCTGGGCCCCACCCTCCGCAGCTTCTCTACGCGCGGTCCTCGCGGAGCGGCCTGGGCGACGGTGAGCGTCCGGCGTCGAAGCCCACGTCGCACACCCGCAGGACGGTCAGCCAGCGCAGCCCAGCGGAGGGCACACCAGCGCGACATTCGCCGATGCCCGTGTCTTGATCGGCATCGCCGACTTACCGGATCCGCAGGCCGACGATCGCGTCGACCGCCCAGGCCCCCTCTCGGGACCCGCTGGCACACCGTGACCCCGGGGGCCGCGAACGCGGACAACTACCAACGCTCAAGCCCATTCGAGGCCCCATACGTCCTCGAACAAACAGAACCGCCCCTGCCCGTCACCAGGCAGAGGCGGTTCGTTTTGTGGAGCTATGGGGATTCGAACCCCAGACCTCCTCCATGCCATGGAGGCGCGCTACCAACTGCGCCATAGCCCCTGGTCACCGCTTCGAGTCCACCCGTTGCGGCGCTCCGAGAGCATATAGCCATCCGCCCCGATTCACCTAATCGCCCGCCCCGGCACCACGACAGCCAGACAACCACACGGGAGCGGGACGGCACTGCCCGAGAACGCCAGAGAAAGCGACGGAAGCAGGGGTCGTAGCGGCGCGGAAGCCCGTACGGCCCCCGAGCCGTACGAACCGCGCTCAGACCTCGGCTTCGGGCTTGTCGTCGCTGTGCACCGGCTCCGGCAGGGTGCCGGCGTTGTGCTCCAGCAGCCGCCACCCTCTGCGCCCTTCATGCAGCACAGACCAGGAGCAGTTGCCCAGCCCGCCCAGCGCCGGCCACAGCTCCTCGGGCAGCCCGAGCAGTTCGCAGATCCCGAGCCGCAGCGCGGCCCCGTGTGAGGCCACGACCAGCAGCCCGTCGTCGTCGAGCCGAGAGGCCCAGCGGCGCATCGCGCCGGCCACCCTTCCGGCCACGTCGGTGACGGGTTCGCCGTCCGGCGCCTCCCACGCCGCGTACTCGTGGGGCCAGCGCGCGGCGATCTCCTCGCGCGTGAGCCCCTCCCACTGACCTCCGCCGCGCTCGCGGAAGTCCTTGTCGACGGCCACCTCCAGCCCGACGATGCGCCCCAGCGCCAGCGCGGTGTCGTTGGCCCGCTGCAGGTCGGAGGAGACGATCAGGGTGGGCCGGAGCGAGGCGAGCAGCGAGGCCGCCCTCGCGGCCTGCGCGACGCCGGTTTCGTCGAGGGGGATGTCGGAGTGACCTTGGAATCGCTGCTCGACGTTCCACAGTGTCTGCCCGTGACGCAGACACACGATCCTCTTACTCATGCAGATTCCTCGCCGGGACGCTCGAAATCCGGATGAGTGTCACTACCGGGTCCGGTGATGGTCGGTTCGCTCACGCGCGCGCCCGCTGGAGGTTGGCCTGCAGGACGCTCTCCGGCAGCGCGATGGCCGGGCAGTCCTTCCACAGGCGCTCGAGCGCGTAGAAGGTACGGTCTTCTTCGTGCTGGACGTGCACGACGATGTCGATGTAGTCGAGCAGCACCCAGCGCCCTTCGCGCTCGCCCTCACGGCGGACGGGCTTGGCGTCGGCCTCGGTGCGCAGCCGCTCCTCGATCTCGTCGACGATGGCGCGGACCTGGCGGTCGTTGGTGGCGGAGCAGAGCAGGAAGGCGTCGGTGATGACGAGCTGTTCGCTCACGTCGTACGCGAGGATGTCATCGGCCAGCTTGTCGGCCGCGGCTTCCGCGGCGATGCGCACGAGCTGGACGGATCTGTCAGATGCGGTCACGATGCGGGTCTGTCCTCCTGTGTCGGCAGCATGCCCATATGTTGAGGGTACCCTTCCAGCCCGAAACCCCTCACCTACGCCACGACAGGCTTGTTCAGCCTCCCTGATAGAGGCCGCGTTTGTTGATGTACTGGACGATTCCATCGGGCACCAGATACCAAATGGGCTCGCCCTTTGCCACCCGCTGACGGCACTCTGACGAGGAAATGGCCAGCGCGGGGATTTCCAGCAACGTCACGCGGCCTTCCGGCAGGCCAGGGTCGTGCAGGGTGTGCCCGGGACGCGTACAGCCGACGAAATGCGCGAGCTCGAAGAGCTCGTCGGCCTCCTGCCAGCCGAGTATCGCGCCGAGCGCGTCGGCGCCGGTGATGAAGTACAGGTCGACCGCAGGTCCGTAGATTTCCGCGATATCCCGCAATGTGTCGATCGTGAACGTCGGCCCCGGCCGATCCACATCCACCCTGCTGACGGAGAACCGGGGGTTCGACGCGGTCGCGATGACCGTCATCAGATAGCGGTCCTCCGGCGCCGACACCTCACGCCCGGACTTCTGGTACGGCCGTCCGGTCGGTACGAAAACGACCTCGTCGAGTTGAAAGTGGTGAGCCACCTCGCTGGCGGCGACGAGGTGCCCGTGGTGGATGGGGTCGAAAGTCCCACCCATCACACCCACTCGCCGCTTCCCCTGCACACCAGGCGCGTTCATCATGAAACGGACCTTACGCGGGGGCTGTATCACAACATGATGGGACCCCCCTTCGTGATGACCGCGCATCACTTCAGTTGCGGACGTAGCATGCCGGGCATGACGACCACCCCGGACCGCAACCGCGTCCAACTGCCCGGCATCTCGTCCCGAGCCTACGAACACCCCGCAGACCGGTCCGCCCTGGTCGCTCTGCGTAAGTTGAGTGGGTTCGACACGGTTCTCAAGCAGATGTCCGGTCTCGTCAGCGAGCGCCGCCTGCGCCTGATGTACCTGGCCTCGGCGGTGCGCGTCAGCGAGACCCAGTTCCGCTCCCTCTACGACATGGGGCGCGACGCCGCCTACACGCTCGACCTGCACCGGATCCCCGAGATCTACGTCCAGCAGGACCCGCAGGTCCAGGCCAAGGCCATCGGCTTCGACGACCCGTTCATCGTCGTGACCACCGGCCTGCTCAACCTCATGAACGAGGAGGAGCAGCGCTTCGTCATCGGCCACGAGACCTCGCACATCCTGTCGGGGCACGCGGTCTACCGGACGATGCTCGACATCCTCACCCGCCTCGCCGCCCGCGTCGCCTGGATCCCGCTCGGCTACATCGGCCTGCGCGCGATCGTCGCGGGCCTGGAGGAGTGGTACCGCAAGTCCGAGCTGTCCTCCGACCGCGGCGGCCTGCTCACGGGGCAGGACCCCGAGGCGGCCAAGCGCGCGCTGATGAAGCTGGCCGGCGGCGACTACACCCACGAGATGAACATCGAGGCGTTCCTGGAGCAGTACCAGGAATACGACACCGCGGGCGACCTTCGCGACGGCTTCCTCAAGGTCCTCAACCTTCTCGGCACCACCCACCCGTTCGCGGTCGTGCGTGTCGCGGAGCTGGACAAGTGGCAGCGCAGCGGCGAGTACGAGCGGATCATCGGCGGCGACTACCCGCGCAGGGAGGACGACCCCAACGCCAGGGTCACCGACGAGATCAAGGCGGCGGCCGAGTCCTACCGCGCGTCCTGGTCCCAGTCGCAGGACCCGTTCATCGGCGTCCTGCGCGACGTGGCCGAGGGCGCGGTCAACGCGGGCGAGCGCATCTTCAACCGCTTCTCCCGCCGCGACGGCGGCCAGGGCTAGCCGGATCGCCACGCGCGGCCGATCCACTTGATCGCCGCGCCGGCCCGCCGCACGCGGCGGCGGGCCGCGGAAAACCCCCGCGATCCGCAGGCCAGAGCTGAAGCATCACGGGCGCGTACAGCAGGTCAGAGCAGCAGCGCGATGGCGCGTACGGCGGCCGCGCACAAGGCGACGAACCCGCCCAGCACCGCCAGCGCCCGCAACCCTTCCCTGCGCAGATCAGGCAGCCGCTGCCCGATCCGTTCGATCTCGCGCCCGGTGATACCACCGCACAACATCCCGAACACCACGCCCGCCACCGTCACGGGCGCGGCCTGCTGCCACCAGTCGGCGTCGATCTGCCCGCCGCCGGTGGCCCAGAGCGCTCCGCCCGCGGCCACCGCGACGGGCACGCCCGGCCACACGACGGCGGTCGCCGCCGCCCCGGTCAGCGCGACGGGGAAGGACAGCACGCGCAGCGTCACCCGGGTACGCCGGGAGCCGCGCTTGCGCACCATCCAGTGCCCCATCCACAACGTCCTGGTCAGCACCACGAACACGGTCGTGATCGCGATGGAGGCGATCGGCCAGATGACCGAGGCCACCACGCACGGCACGGCCAGCACCGCGAGCAGCAGCAGCGCGCCGTTGCCCGCGGGCAGGGTCGTGGCCGACTGCCCGCGCAGCCCGGTGCCGCGCCTGTCCTGCGGCTTGACGGCGGCCGTCCGGCTCCGTACGGCCGCGGCCGTACGCTGGCGCGAGGCGACCATCTTGGCCCGAGGCCCGGTGTTCTTCGCCTCGCCGCCCGCCCGCCCGCGCGGCACCGGCACTTTGCCCTCGGCCCGGCTGCGAGCCGGCACCGAACCCTTGCCGTCGGCCGCACCCCGGCTCCCGGCGCCACGCCCCGTGCCTTCCGGCGCGGCCCGGCCACTGGTTCGCCCGCTACCCTCCTGAGCAGCCCTGCCGCCAGCCCGTCCAGCAGCGTCGGGAGCGACCCTGCCGCCGGTACGCCCAGCGGCGTCAGGAGCGGTCCGGCCACCGGTACGCCCGGTCCCCTCGGAAGCGACCCTGCCGCCGGTACGTCCAACACCGTCGGGTGCGGTCCGGCCACCGGTACGCCCACGCGGCGGCGGCACCTTCCCCTCGGCCGGCACCGCGTTGGGCCGGCTACGCGCCTTGGCCTCACCGCGCGCCGAGGCCGGCTCCTCCGCGGCACGCCCGCGTGCGTTGCCGGCCTCCTCCGCCGCATCGGCGCGCCCTCCGCCCGCCGGCGGCTCCGTCTCGGTCGCGTTGGTGGCCCTGGCCAGCCTGGACAGCCGGTCGGCCAGCAGCGCCGCCGTCGGCCGCTTGCCCGGCTCCCGGTTGAGCGCGGCGCGTACCAGCGGCAGCAGTTCCACCGGCACGCCCTTGAGGTCGGCCTGCCCGTTCAGCACCGCGTACATCTGCGCCTCGGCCGTGCCGCGCCCGAACGTCGGCCGCCCGGTCGCCGCGAACGCCACCGTGGCCGCCCAGGCGTGCACGTCTGCCGGCGAGTCGACGTGCTCGTCGGCGAAGATCTCCGGCGCGGTGTAGCCGGGCGTGCCGAGGAACGTGCCGGTCATGGTGAGCCGGGTCGCGTCGAGCACCTGGGCGATGCCGAAGTCGATCAGCACCGGCCCCTGGCCGCCCATGATGATGTTGCCCGGTTTGAGGTCACGGTGGACGACCCCGGCCGCGTGGATGATGGCGAGCGCGGCGGCGATGCCCTGGGCCATGTCGACGAGCCCGGCCACGTCGAGGGGGCCGCTCTGGCGCACCTGGTCGAGCAGCGTCACGCCCTCGATGTGCTCCATGACCAGGTACGGCCGGGCGCCGTCCAGGTCCGCGTCGAGGACCTTGGCGACGTACGGGCTCTCGACCCTGCGCAGCGCGCGCACCTCACGCTCCAGCCGGATGCGTGAGGTCTCGTCCTCGGCCAGGTCGTGCAGGACCTTGAGAGCGACCTGCTCGCCACGGCGGGCGCTGGCGAGGTAGACCTCACCCATGCCGCCGCGGCCGAGCCGCTCGATCAGGGTGTACGGCCCGACCTTGCCGAGCTTGCTCACCGTCCCTCCCCGCCCGGCGCAGCCATAAGGGACACAACCCTAGCGCCGGTACGCGAGTTGCCGCTTGAGGCACGCCGATGGATTATCCGCGAGTGTGATCGGTGAGCATGCTGTCCAGCCGGGCGGTGGGCTCCTCCGACAGCCGGCGACGGCCCTTCCTGCGCCAGTTGACGTGGCCCCGGCGCTCCAGCCAGAGCAGCAGCCGATCGGCGCCGAACAGCACCACCACGGAGAAGACGAGGGCGACGACGATTTCCATGGCCCCCAGTCAACCTACGGCGCACGGCGCCGGTCAGGCCGACACGCCGACTAACCGGCCACCACCGTACCCTCTGACGTGCGCAAATGCCCCTCACCCGTATAGATCCACTTGGTCGAGGTGAGCTCGGGCAGCCCCATCGGGCCACGCGAGTGCAGCTTCTGCGTCGAGATGCCGATCTCCGCCCCGAACCCGAACTCGCCGCCGTCGGTGAACCTGGTGGAGGCGTTGACCGCCACGGCCGCCGAGTCGACGAGCGTGACGAACCTGCGGGCGGCTCGCTGCGAACGGGTGACGATGGCCTCGGTGTGGGCGGAGCCGTAGCGCCTGATGTGGGCCACGGCCTCCTCCAGGGAGCCGACGACGGCGGCGGCGATGTCGAGCGAGAGGTATTCGGCGTAGAAGTCGTCCTCGGTCACGGGCACGACGCCGGGCCCGTGGGCGGCGATCCGCTCGTCGCCGTGCACGGTCACGCCCGCTTCGCGCAGCGCCTCCAGGGCCTTCGGCACGAACGCGGCGGCGACGTCCTCGTGCACCAGGAACGTCTCGGCGGCGTTGCACACCGACGGCCGCTGCGCCTTGGAGTTGAGCAGGATCTGCACGGCCAGGTCGACGTCCGCCTCGGCGTCCACGTAGACGTGGCAGTTGCCGACGCCGGTCTCGATCACCGGCACCGTGGACTCCTCGACCACCGAGTTGATCAGGGACGCGCCGCCGCGCGGGATCAGCACGTCGACCAGCCCTCTGGCCCGCATGAGCTCCTTGACGGAGTCGCGGCTGCGGCCGGGCACGAGCTGGACGGCCCCGGCCGGCACCTCGGTGCCCTCCAGGGCCTCCTGCATGATGCGGACGAGGGCGGTGTTGGAGGAGTAGGCGCTGGACGAGCCGCGCAGCAGCGCCGCGTTGCCGCTCTTGAGGCAGAGCGCGGCGGCGTCGACGGTGACGTTGGGGCGGCCTTCGTAGATGATGCCGATCACGCCCAGCGGCACCCTGATCTGGCGCAGCTCCAGCCCGTTGGGCAGCGTCGAGCCGCGCACGACCTCGCCGACCGGGTCGGGCAGGTCGGCCACCTCGCGTACGGCGTCGGCGATGGCGGCTACCCTGGCCTCGTCGAGCCGCAGCCGGTCGACCATGGCCTCGGACGTGCCCTGGGCCCTGGCCCGTTCGACGTCCTCGGCGTTGGCCGCGACGATCTGGGACGTGTGGGCGACCAGGGCGTCGGCGATCGCCCGCAACGCCCGGTCCTTGGGCGCCCGCGGCAGCGGGGCCAGCTCGGCGGCGGCCTCTCGCGCCGCCTGGGCGACCTTCAAGAACTCTGTGCTCATCGCTCTTCCCTCATCACCATGGTCGTCCCGCTCCTCCGCGTGCGCCGGCCGGGAGCGGGGCGGGCCCTCGTCGGGCGTTCAGTTGTGGGCTTCCAGTATGACGATGTCGTCGCGGTGGATGAGCTCGCGTTCGTATTCCGGACCGAGCGTGCTCGCCAGCTCCCTCGTCGAGCGCCCCAGCAGGCCGGGGATCTCGACGGCGTCGAAGTTCACCAGGCCGCGGGCCACCACGAGCCCCTGCGGGCCGCACAGGTCGACCGGATCGCCCGCCGCGAACTCGCCCTCCACCGACGTCACCCCGGCGGGCAGCAGCGACTTGCGCCGCCCCACGATGGCCTCCACCGCGCCTTCGTCGAGGTGCAGCCGGCCGCGCCCGGTGGTGGCGTGCGCGAGCCAGAGCAGGCGCGTGCCCGGATGGCGCCCCCCGGGGTGGAAGTAGGTGCCGACGTCGGCCCCGCCCAGCGCCTGGGCGGCGTGCGCGGCCGCGGTGAGCACCACGGGCACGCCGGCGCCGGTGGCGATCCTGGCCGCCTGCACCTTGGTCACCATGCCGCCGGTGCCGACCGCCGCGCCGTTCTTGCCCAGCTCGACCCCGACCAGGTCCTCCGGGCCGCGGATCTCGGCCAGCCGGCGCGAGCCGCTGCGGCTGGGCGGGCCGTCGTAGAGCGCGTCGACGTCGGACAGCAGCACCAGCGCGTCGGCGTGGATGAGGTGCGCCACCAGCGCCGCCAGCCGGTCGTTGTCGCCGAAGCGGATCTCGTCGGTGGCCACGGTGTCGTTCTCGTTGACGATCGGCACGATGCCCAGCTCCAGCAGCCGCGCGAGCGTGCGCTGGGCGTTGGCGTGGTGGGCGCGCCGCATCATGTCGTCGGCGGTCAGCAGCACCTGCCCCACGCGCAGCGAGTAGCGGGCGAAGGAGGAGGTGTAGCGGGCCACCAGCACGCCCTGCCCGACGGAGGCGGCGGCCTGCTGGGTCGCCAGGTCGCGCGGTCGCGCGCTCAGCCCGAGCGGGCCGAGGCCCGCCGCGATCGCTCCCGAGGAGACCAGGACGATCTGCGTCCCGGTACGGCGCCGCGCCGCCAGCACGTCGACCAGGGCGTCGACGCGATCCACGTCGATCATGCCCTGAGGGGTGGTGAGCGAGGAGGAGCCGACCTTGACGACGACCTTCGACGCTGAGCTGATCTGTTCCCGCACGTCTGGCAGCCTATCCGCTCCCCGAACGCGCCTCGCTACCAGCCGACGATCTTGGCTGCGCCGTCCGCGTAACTTCCTCCACCCGCTGACACGCCACCCGCAGGACCGTCACGTCCGGCTGGTCGTCCGACCCTCGGACCGTCACGTCCGACCGGTCGTCGGACCCGCGAGACCGGCTGTCGGCGGGGCTCGCGAGACCCGCCGCGTCTCTCCGCCTACCCCAGCCGGTTGTCCGACCCGCGCGGCCCCTGCCGCACCGTCTCGGCGCTCAGCGTGGGCTGCCAGTCGAAGACGTAACCGCCCTCCATGGGCCCGATGACCACCTCGGCCCCGGCCTTGGCGCCGAGCTTGGCCAGCTCGACCTCGACCCCGAGCCGTTCGAGCCGGTCACCGAGGTAACCCACCGCCTCGTCGTTGCTGAAGTCGGTCTGCCTGATCCACCGCTCCGGCTTCTCCCCGGTGATCTGGAACAGGTTGTCGTTGACCCGGCGCACCTTGAACCCGGCCGCGCCGAGCTGCTTGGGCCTGATGACCAGCCGGGTCGGCTCCTCGACGGGCTTGTTGGCCCGCGCCGCCGCCACCCATTCGCCCATCGCGTACGACAGCTCCCGCAGCCCGTCACGCGTGGCCGCCGAGATCGTGAACACCTTCAGCCCCCGCGCCTCGAACTCCGGCGCGACCATCTCGGCCAGCTCCCGCGCGTCGGGCACGTCGGCCTTGTTCAGCACGACCAGCCGCGGCCGGTCCTCCAGCTTCCCGTACGCGCGCAGCTCCGCCTCGATCACCTCGTAGTCGGTGACCGGGTCGCGGCCCGGCTCCATGGTGGCGCAGTCGATGACGTGCACGAGCATGTCGCACCGTTCGACGTGCCGCAGGAACTCGTGCCCGAGCCCCTTGCCCTCGGACGCGCCCGGGATCAGCCCGGGGACGTCGGCCACGGTGAACACGTTGTCGCCCGCCGTCACCACGCCCAGGTTGGGGATCAGGGTGGTGAACGGATAGTCGGCGATCTTCGGCTTGGCCGCGCTCAGCGCCGCGATCAGCGAGCTCTTGCCCGCGCTGGGGAAGCCGACCAGCGCCACGTCCGCGACGCTCTTGAGCTCCAGCATGACGTCGAGCTCGTCGCCCGGCTCGCCGAGCAGCGCGAACCCGGGCGCCTTCCGCTTGGTGGTGGCCAGCGCCGCGTTGCCGAGCCCGCCGTGCCCGCCCTCGGCGATCACGTAGCGGGTGCCCGCCCCCACCAGGTCGACCAGCACCTCACCGGTGGCGGAGTCCTTCACCAGGGTGCCGTTGGGCACGGCCAGGACCACGTCCTCACCGTTGGCGCCGTCGCGGTTGGAGCCCTGCCCCTGCTTGCCGTTCGGGGCCTTCCTGTGCGGCCGGTGATGGTAGTCGAGCAGGGTCGCGGTGTTGGGATCAACCTCGAGGATCACGTCGCCCCCGCGCCCGCCATCGCCCCCGTCGGGCCCGCCGAGCGGCTTGAACTTCTCCCGGTGGATGGAGGCGCACCCGTTCCCCCCGTCACCGGCCTTGATGTGAAGGACCACCTGGTCCACAAAGTCCGGCATCCCGCATTCCTCCATCGCCCCACCAGGGGCCTCTCATGTCTGACAACCCATCGCCGACCGGCCCGGGAAACACCAAGGGGTGGATCGCATCCGAACGGATCGATCCACCCCTGAAGCGACGAGCCCGAGGCCGAAGAGCAGGAAGAACCTACTCGGCGGCGACGGGGACGATGCTCACGGCCCTGCGGCCGCGCTTGACACCGAACTGCACGTGACCCGCGGCCAGCGCGAACAGCGTGTCATCGCCACCGCGGCCGACGTTGTCACCGGGGTGGAAGTGGGTGCCACGCTGGCGGACGATGATCTCGCCCGCGTTGACCAGCTGACCACCGAAGCGCTTGACGCCCAGACGCTGGGCGTTGGAGTCACGACCGTTCCGGGTGGACGACGCGCCCTTCTTGTGTGCCATCTCTCAAACTCCCGTTCAGGCCTGCTCGATACCGGTGATCTTCACCTGGGTGTACCGCTGGCGGTGACCCTGGCGCTTCTTGTAACCGGTCTTGTTCTTGTACTTGAGAATGCGGATCTTCGGGCCCTTGGTCTCACCGAGGATCTCGGCGTTGACCGTGAACTTGCCCGCCTCCGTGGTCACATCGCCGTCGTTGACGACGAGCACCGTCGGCAGCGATACCGAAGAGCCGACCTCGCCGGCGACCTTGTCCACCTCGAGGACGTCACCGACGGAGACCTTCTGCTGCCTGCCGCCGCAACGAACGATCGCGTACACCGCGGAACCCTTCTACTGACTCACTGTTGCTGTTCGAACATCAGCTACCTCATCGGAGGTGGCCGCCGAATGCTGCGCCTATCATTCGGCCTGTCTGAAACCCGACGAACCGAGTAAGCGCGCCAACAGGGCACGTCACCTGACGCACCGATTCACCAGGGTACCGGATGAACGGTGCCCCGGCGAACCGGACGGATCGTCGGAAGTCAGCCGAGGTTAGTCGGCCGACTTGGCTCGGCGGGAGCGTCTCCGCCCTCTGCCGGAAGTCTGGCTTGCCTGGTCGTCCTCGGCCGGGACGTCTTCAAGCGCACCGGTCACGGTATCACGGCCGGCGGAGTCCTTGGCCGCGGAAACCTTGTCCGCCACCGCCTTCTCGACCGCCATCTTGCCCTGCGTACCGCGCGGCTCCGGCTTGCTCTCCACCGGCTCGGTGGAAACGAGCAGGCCGCGCCCGTTGCAGCAGTCACACGGCGTCGAGAACGCCTCCAGCAGCCCCTGACCGACCCGCTTACGCGTCATCTGGACCAGGCCCAGCGAGGTGACCTCGGCCACCTGGTGCTTGGTCCTGTCGCGGGCCAGGCACTCCAGCATCCGCCGCAGCACCAGGTCGCGGTTGGACTCCAGCACCATGTCGATGAAGTCGATGACGATGATGCCGCCGATGTCGCGCAGCCGCAGCTGGCGCACGATCTCCTCGGCCGCCTCCAGGTTGTTCCTGGTGACGGTCTCCTCCAGGTTGCCGCCCTGGCCGGTGAACTTGCCGGTGTTGACGTCGACGACGGTCATCGCCTCGGTACGGTCGATCACCAGCGAGCCGCCGCTGGGCAGCCACACCTTGCGCTCCATCGCCTTGCTCAGCTGCTCGTCGATCCGGTACGAGGCGAACACGTCGCCGTGCTCCCCGTCGTCCCACTTCGACAGGCGCTCGGCCAGGTGCGGCGCGACGTACTTGACGTACTCGTCCACCGTCTCCCAGGCGTCGTCGCCCTGCACGACCAGGTTCGTGAAGTCCTCGTTGAACACGTCGCGCACGACCCGGATGGTCAGGTCGGGCTCGGCGGACAGCAGCTCCGGCGGGCTGGCCGACTTGGCCTTCTTCTGGATGTTCTCCCACTGCGCCGACAGCCGGGCCACGTCGCGGGCCAGCTCGTCCTCGGAGGCGCCCTCGGCCGCGGTGCGCACGATCACGCCGGCGTTCTCCGGCATGACCTTCTTCAGGATGCTCTTCAGCCGGGTACGTTCCTTGTCGGGCAGCTTGCGGCTGATGCCGGTCATCGACCCGTCGGGCACGTAGACCAGGTAGCGTCCCGGCAGGCTGATCTGCGAGGTCAGGCGGGCGCCCTTGTGGCCGATCGGGTCCTTCGTGACCTGCACGAGCACCGACTGGCCCGACTTCAGCGCCGACTCGATCCGCTTCGGCTGACCCTCCAGCCCGGCGGTGTCGAAGTTCACCTCACCGGCGTACAGGACGGCGTTCCTGCCCTTGCCGATGTCGACGAACGCCGCCTCCATCGAGGGCAGCACGTTCTGCACCTTGCCGAGATAGACGTTCCCGACGTAGGACTGGCTGGCCTCGCGGTTGACGTAGTGCTCGACGAGCACGCCGTCCTCCAGCACCGCGATCTGCGTACGGTCGCCGACCCGCCGCACGACCATCATGCGGTCGACGGACTCGCGGCGGGCCAGGAACTCCGACTCGGTGATGATCGGCGGGCGCCTGCGGCCGAGCTCGCGACCCTCGCGGCGGCGCTGCTTCTTCGCCTCCAGCCGGGTCGAGCCGCGCACGCTCTGCACGCCGTCGGTCGCGGTGTCGAGCGAGGCCGAACGGCCCGAACGCGGCGCGCGGATGCGCACCACCGTGTTCGGCGGGTCGTCGCTGGCGGGCTCGGAGCCCTCGTCACCGCCCCTGCGGCGACGGCGGCGCCGGCGGCGCGAGGAGGTGGCCTCCTCTTCCTGCGCCTCTTCACCCTGCTCGTCGGAGTCGTCCTCGTCGGACTCCTCGCCGTCCTCGGCGTCGTCCCGCTCGCGCGCCTTGCCGCGGCCCCTGCCGCCCCTGCGGCGGCGCCGGCGGCGGCTGCCGCCCTCTTCCTCCTCCTGCTCGTCGGAGGTGTCGAGGTCGGTCTCCTCCTCGGCCGGCATCTCGTCGACCGGCTCCTCGGCCTCCTCGGCCTCGGGCTCGGCGACGGGCTGCGCCGCCTCTGCCTTACGGGTGACGGCGGGCTTGGCCTTGCTGGGGTCGGGCGCCTGGAACAGCGGCGCGAAGATGGCGGCCGGCCGCTGGAAGGCGGCTCCCGGCTCGTCCTGCCTGCGGGCGGTCATCCCGAACGGGTCGGCGAGCAGGCTGGGGCGCACGTTGTCCTCGTCCAGATCCTCGCCGGCGGGCTCGTCGTCGAGCGGCTCGTCCTCGGGCAGGATCTCCATGATGTCGTCGTCGGCCTCATCGGCCCCGCCCTGCGCCGCCTTGTCACCGGAGACCTCCACGTCCCCGCCGGAAGCGGCCTCAGCAGCGGCTTCGGCAGCCGCCTCTGAAGCGGCCTCGGCGCCGGCCCGCCGACGCGAGCGACCGGCCCGGCCCGCGCGCCCGCCGGTAGCGCTTTCGCCCGCGCCGCCGTCCTGGCCTCCCGCGTCCGTGCCGTCCGCGGCACCGGCGGCCTGCGCCGCCGCACTCACACCGGAGGACGCCTCGTCACGGCCGGGCGCGCCGGAACGCACGTCGCGCTCCCCCGCCTCGTCACCGGCCTCACCGGCAAGCGCACCGGCCTCCGCCTCGGCGGCGGGCGCGACCGTCTCATCCGCCTTCTTGCGGGTCCTGCGCCGCTTCACGGGCTCCTCCGCGGCGGGCTCACCCTCCGGGAGCGCTCCCGGAGCAGCCGCCTCAGCCTCAGCCTCCGCTTCGGCCGTCTTCTTCGTCGTACGCCGCCGCGTCGTCGTGGCGGTGGACCGCGTCCGCGTGGCCCGCTTCGGCTTCTCGGCCGCGGTCTCACCGACGGCCTCACCGACGGCGTCGGCCATGGCGGCCTCGGCCGGGCTCTCCACCGGCGTCACGCCGCTTGCGTCCGGCACACCGCCGGAAACCGCACCAGCCGGACTCGTACCGGCATCGATCACGTCACCGGCCCCCGCGCCGGCGGAAACCGGCGCCGCGGCGGCCGTACCGCCATCAACGGTATCGGCATGAGTAGTGGCGGCGGCGGGCTCACCCGCGGCTCTCTGAGCCGCGGTGCGCTGCACCGGCCGCACCTCGGCCACCGACGGCGCCGTCTGCGCCGCCGCGACCGTGACCGGAACGGAAGCCGGCTCCTCGGGCAGCTCCGGCGGAGGACCCGCGGGGCGGCTGGCGGAGCGGCGACGCTTCGTCACCTCTGGCTGTTCAATTGTCTCCCCGTCAGGGCCAGTGGCCCCGGCGTTGGGCTCGTTGTCGAGCATGCGGGCGTTCTCCCGTCAGCTCCCGGGCGCGTCACCGCGCCGCGCAGGAGCCCTCGTGTCTCGTTGTCCGCCGGCTCTCCCGAGACGGAAGCGCCGGCGCCAAGTCCTGTCAGCAGTCGTGCCCGGCTCGCGCCGGGCATGTCCTTAACCGGCGACGTGCTCACCCGCCGGTCCCGCCTCGCCGCCGCGCGTGATGTCGCGGTCCAGGTCGAGCGGGTCGGCAAGCGCACCGGTGCTGGCGTCGAGCGGCCCCTGCGCCAGCCTGGTCACCTCGGGGGGAACCGGCGGCGCGAAGTCGGCCACAAGGCGCAGCCCTGTGAGCACATCGTCGGGTCGAACGGCAGGCGTCATGTGCCGAACAACCATGCGCAGTATGACACACGGCTCTCCTCGCACTTGAGCTGCGGTTCTGTCTGTTCCCTCGGAAACCGTGAGCCCGAGTACGGCCTCCCGCGCGTCGAAGCGGCGCAGACCCTTCTTGGTCAGGCGCTCGACTTCCACCGTGCCCGCCGCGAGAAACTTCTCCGCCGCCACCTCGGCGAGCTCGCGATCGGCACCGGGCAGCCGCACCTCCCACTCGGAGACCTCCAAGCGGTCGGCCAGCCCCCCCGGACCCGCCTCCACAACGTCGAGCACATCGAGCCCAGGCGGCAACGACTCGTCCAGGTCCTGTCTGACCTGGCCGGGGTTGCACGGCGTGGTTACACCGATCTCGAGGTATTCGGCTTCGCTGGCGACACCGGTCGGCGCCGCGCCCGCGTAGGAGATCTTCGGGTGGGGCGAGAAACCCGCGCTGTAGGCCACCGGAATGCCGGCACGGCGAACCGCTCTCTCAACGGCTCGCGAGATGTCGCGGTGGCTGGTGAAGCGCAGGCGGCCGCGCTTGGCGTAACGCACACGCAGGCGCTGCACCGTAGGCGCGGGCGGGGGCCCTTCGGGAACAGGTTTCAGAGCTTGTCGTCCTTCCCTTGTAAGAGTTCCTTCGTCTCAGGATAAGCCGCTCCGGCGTATGAACGTGTACGCCGTGACACGGCTCGCCCACTGAGCGCGCTAGACCACCGTAAGAGGAAGGAGTTTCCGCCCCGTCGGGCCGATCTGAATTTCCGTGCCCATGGTCGGGCATACGCCGCAGTCGTAGCACGGAGTCCAGCGGCAGTCCTCGACCTCAGCGCCGGAGACGGCCTCCTGCCAGTCCTGCCACAACCATTCGCGGTCGAGCCCGGCGTCGAGGTGGTCCCAGGGCAGAATCTCGTTCTCCTCGCGCTCGCGCGTGGTGTACCAGCCGACGTCGACGCCCGCCTTCTCCGCCGCCGACATCCAGCGTTCGTAGGAGAAGTGCTCGCTCCAGCCGTCGAACCGGCCGCCGTCCTCCCAGACGGCTCTGATCACGGCGCCGACCCTGCGGTCGCCGCGCGACAGCAGGCCCTCGACGATGGACGGCTTGCCGTCGTGATAGCGGAAACCGATCGCCCGGCCGTACTGCTTGTCGCCTCTGAGCGAGTCGCGCAGCGCCTTGAGCCGCCGGTCGACGGTCTCGTGGTCGGCCTGCCCGGCCCACTGGAACGGGGTGTGCGGCTTGGGCACGAAGCCGCCGATGGAGACCGTGCAGCGGATGTCGCGGCTGCCGGTCGCCTCACGGCCCGCCTGGATGACCTTCTTGGCCAGGTCGGCGATGCCGAGGACGTCTTCGTCCTCCTCGGTGGGAAGCCCGCACATGAAGTAGAGCTTGACCTGCCGCCACCCCTGCGAATAGGCGGTGGAGACGGTACGGATCAGGTCTTCCTCGGTGACCATCTTGTTGATCACCTTGCGCATGCGCTCCGACCCGCCCTCGGGCGCGAACGTCAGCCCCGAGCGCCTGCCGTTCCTGGAGAACTCGTTGGCCAGGTCGATGTTGAACGCGTCGACCCTGGTCGAGGGCAGCGACAGCGAGGTGTTGGTGCCCTCGTACCGGTCGGCCAGCCCCTTGGCCACGTCGCCGATCTCGGAGTGGTCGGCGGACGACAGCGACAGCAACCCGACCTCGTTGAAGCCGGACTCCTTGATGCCGTTCTCGACCATCGCCCCGATCGTGGTGATCGACCGCTCACGCACCGGACGCGTGATCATGCCCGCCTGGCAGAACCGGCAGCCGCGCGTACAGCCGCGGAAGATCTCCACGCTGAACCGCTCGTGCACCGTCTCGGCCAGCGGCACCAGCGGCTTCTTCGGATAGGGCCACTCGTCGAGGTCCATCACCGTGTGCTTGTGCACCCGCCACGGCACGTCGGCCCGGTTGGGCGCGACCCGCTTGATGCGGCCGTCGGGGTGGTAGTCGACGTCGTAGAACTTCGGCACGTAGACCCCGCCGGACTCGGCGAGCCGCATCAGCAGCTCGTCGCGACCGCCCGGCCGGCCCTCCGCCTTCCACTCACGGACGACCTCGCTGATGGCGATGGAGATCTGCTCCCCGTCACCGAGCACGGCCGCGTCGAGGAAGTCGGCGATCGGCTCGGGGTTGAAGGCCGCGTGGCCACCCGCGAGCACGATCGGGTCGTCCTCACCGCGATCCACGGCCGGCAACGGAATGCCGGCCAGGTCGAGCGCGGTCAGCATGTTGGTGTAGCCGAGCTCGGTCGAGAACGACACCCCCAGCACGTCGAAGGCCCGCACCGGCCGATGCGCGTCGACCGTGAACTGCGGAACCCCCTCGGCCCGCATCAGAGCCTCCAGATCGGGCCAAACCGCATAGGTCCGTTCGGCCAGCGTGGCGGGCAGCTCGTTGAGGATCTCGTAGAGGATCGCCACACCCTGGTTCGGCAGCCCGACCTCGTAGGCGTCCGGATACATCAACGCCCAGCGCACGTCGGCGGAATCCCAGTCCTTGACGGTCGAGTTGAGCTCACCTCCGACGTACTGGATGGGCTTCTGCACCTTGGGCAGCAGCGCTTCCAGGCGGGGAAAAATCGACTCGACAGACATACGCTCCAGCGTAGCGGCGATCAGACGGTGACACGTCCCCGACCACCACACCGCCCCAGCTCCTACCAGACCACCTCCGTCCCACCACCCCACCCGAAGCCCATCCCTCCGTCCCACCACCTCACCCGAAGCCCATCCCTTCACCCCGCACCCCCCGAAACCCGTCCCCCACCTCCACCCAGGCCTCCATCCACCCCCGGCAGCTGTCCCTCCACCTCAGAACCCGTCCCCACCCCCACTGGAACCCCATCTCTCCAGCCCATCCCAGCACCACCACCTCAGAACCCGCCCCTCACCCCACCCAGGAAACCCATCTCTCCCCCGGAATGCCTCTCGTCCCTGCCCTCCACGTCCAACCCACCTCGGAAACGCCGTCCCTCCACACACCTCGGAACGCCTTCCACCCCTCCCCTCCGGGCCTCCTCCCTCTCACCCCAAACCCACACAGAACGCCTACCTTCTCCAACCCATTCAGAGCGCACTACTTCCACCCCAGGAAGCCACCACGCCCCTGCAGAGGCTCTAAATCACCACACGTCCTCTCAGCACGCCGAACCTGCGACAGAGGTCCCCAGTCCGCACCCATCGTCCTCGCACGCGTCACGTCCGGACGTCACGACGGGCACTATCGCGATCCCGTAGCAGACGCCTCATCGACTCCACGCCAGTCCCGCCGCAACGCGCCTACAAACCCCGCCCCAAGCGCCCCGTCAGCATCCATGGCAGGCCGTCGCCGGACAAGCACCCAACCAACTCCCCCACCGATACCCCCACACCAGCCACCCCGGCCCCCAGACGCTCTTGCAGACACCACAACAAGCGCCGCCCTAAGACCCGCAGCAAGCTCCCACGGCAGGCACCCTCAGCGACATCAGCCCCCTTAGACGAGTAGACGACCTCACCGACACCGCAAGAAGCGCCCCCAAAGGCGCCACGGCAGGCGTCGCGGGACAGACACCCGGCAACCGCCCAGCAGACGCCCTCACCACTGCCACGCGGGACCTCACGGACTCCCTCACCACTGCCACGCGGGACCTCACGGACTCCCTCACCGACACCACGCCGAACCACCGACGCCAAGCCGAACCCCGCAGACGTCACCACCGACACCACGCCGAACCCCGCAGACGTCCTCACCGACACCGCGACAAGCGTCCACGCAGGCATCCTCACGGACCTCGGCAGGCGTCACCGCGAGCTTCCCCACCGACACCGACGACCGGCATCACCTCAGGACGGCGCCAAGGACCTGCCTCGTCACTCGAACGACTGTCTTCGCACCCTGATGGCCTGCAGCAGCCCGACCGCGATCAAGTTCGCGAACGTGGCGGTGCCCCCGTAGGACACGAATGGGAGTGGCAACCCCGTGATCGGCATGATCCCGATCGTCATCCCGACATTGATGAACGTCTGGAACGCGAACCAGCACACGATCGTGCCCGCCACCAGCGTCCCGAACCTGTCCTCGCACTGTCTGGCGATCTTCAGCCCGCGCAGCAGCACCACCCCGAGCAGCAGCACCACCGTGACCGACCCCAGGAAGCCGAATTCCTCGCCCGCCACCGTGAAGATGAAGTCCGTGTGCTGCTCGGGCACGAACCGGCCGGTCGTCTGCCCGCCTCCGAGCAGCCCCTTGCCCAGGAGCTGTCCCGAGCCGATCGCGATCATCGATTGCGTGCTGTTGTAGCCCACCCCGCGCGGATCCACGCTCGGGTCGACGAACGCGGTGAACCGCGCCACCTGGTACGGCTCCAGCATCTGGAAATAGAACACCGAGAACATCCCGGCGCACGCCACCAGCGTCAGCGCTCCGATCAGCCGCTTGCGCACGCCCGCGATGATCAGCCCGGCGGCCGTGATCACCGCCAGCACCATGGCCGTCCCCAGGTCGGGCTGGAGCATGACCAGGCCGATGGTGAGCGCGGCGGCGAACAGCGCGAGCGTCACGTCCAGCGCCCGTGGCCGATCGGTCCCCTCGGCCGGCTGGGCCAGCAACATCGCGATGATGAGCAGCAGCCCCACCTTGGCGAACTCGGACGGCTGCACCGCGAACCCGCCGCCGAGCAGGATCCACGAGTGCGACCCGTTGATCGTCGCGCCCAGCGGGGTGATGACCAGCACCAGGCCCACCACCGACAGCAGGAACACCACCGGTGCGTACGCCCGCATCGCCCGATGGTCCACCATGGCCACGAGCCCGCACAGCACGAGACCGATGGCCTCGTTGAGCATGTGCTTCTTGACCAGCCCCGTCGCGCCCGGCGCCCAGGTCCTGGTGGACGACCACACCAGCAGCGTGCCGATCACACACAGCCCCGCCACCGCGACGAGCATCAGCCCGTCGAGCCGCCGCACCGTCGAGTTCTCGCGAGCCATCCGACGAAACAGCGAGGGCCGCCGTACGGCCACCGTACGCACGTTCACCGGCCACCTCCCGTCAAGTCCGCGCCACCCGACCGCCCCCACCCACGCCCACGTCGCGTCACATCCGCGACGGCCGATCCCCCACGCCCGCCTCCCACCACTCTCACGACGGCCGACCGCCCACGCCCGCCTTCCGCCACTCTCGCGACGGCCGACCGCCCACGCTCGCCTTCCGCCACGCCAGCCACGCCAGCCACGCCAGAGACCTCAGAGACGTCAGCGACGTCAGCGACGTCAGCGACGTCAGCGACGACCGACCGACCACACCCAAGCCCCACCACGTCCGCGGCGACCGGCCGCCCGCGCCCGCTCATCCTCCGGCCACCGTTCCGTCAGGGGCGAACTCCGGAAGCCGGGTGCTCAACCGCCCGCCCGGCACCGCGGGCTTGCGTTTGATCCCGTAGATCCCCTCGTAGATCTCCCGTACGGCCGGAGCCGCCGTCTGCGCGCCCATGCCGCCCTGCGACACCATCGCGACCACCACGTACTGCGGGTTCTTCGTCGGCGCGAACGACGCGAACCACGAGGTGTCCTTCTTGCCCCATACCTCCGCGGTGCCGGTCTTGCCGCCCACCCGTACCTTGTTCATCGGGAACCCGGCGAAGGCCCCGGCCGCCGTGCCGTCCGCAGCTACTTGACTGAGCGCGTTCTTGATGTAGAGGCGCTCCTTCTCGCTGAGCGGCAGCTTCCCCACCACCGGCACCGGAATCTTCCTGACCACCTTGCCGTCAGGCCGCACCTGCGCCCACCCGATGCGCGGGCTGCGCACCTTGCCGTCACTCACCAGCGCCATGTAGGCCCTGGCCAGCTGCATGGGCGTGACGAGCACGTCGCCCTGCCCGATGGAGAAGTTGGCGGAGTCACCGGGCCGCAGCAGGAAGCCCTCGGTGCAGTTCTCCAGCGCCAGCCGCTTGAGGAACTCGGCCCGCGCCTTGTCCTTGACCTCCGGGTAGCCCTTGCGGGAGCGCTCGCAGTTGATCGCGCTCGTCCTGTTCCACAGGTCCTTCTTCCAGGCTCGGTCGGGGATGCGGCCGGCCGACTCGCCGGGCAGGTCGACCCCGGTCGGGCTGCCGAACCCGAAGGCCCTGGCCATGTTGGCGAAGATCTCCTTGGGCGGTTTCTTCGGCGTCCGCCCGCCGTCCTTGACGTACTGCTCGTACGCGGCCCGGTAGAAGATCGTGTCGCACGACTTGACCAGCGCCGTGTGCAGGCTGAGCGTGCCCAGCGCGATGCCGCGGAAGTTGTTGAAGGCCCGGCCGCCCACGTTGTAGGAGCCGGGGCACGAGTACGTCCCGTTGAGCGGATAGCCCGCGCGCAACATCGCCGACACCGACGAGACCTTGAACGTCGAGCCCGGCGCGAACTGGCCGTTGATCGCCCGCGACACGAGCGGCTTGCCGGACTTTTCCGACAGCAGCCACTGGTAGCCGCGCGCCGAGATGCCGCCCGCCCAGATCTCGGGGTCGTAGTTGGGCGCACTGGACAGGGCCACGACCCGCCCCGTACGCGCGTCGAGCACCACCGCGGCCCCACCGTCGGCGCCGGGCGCGGACTTCATCGCCTTCGCCAGCGCCTTCTCGACAACCATCTGCACCCGCGAGTCGATGCTGGTCACCAGGTGGTCGCCGGGGATCGGGGTGATCTGCTCCTCGACGCCGAGCGCCTTGCCCATCCGATCGACCTGCACCCTGCGCAGCCCGGCCTTGCCTCGCAGCGCGTCGTCGTAGACGTATTCGAGCCCGTCGCGCCCGGCCAGGTCGACCCCGGAGAAGCTGGCCTTCAGCCCTTCCCGCTTCTCCAGTTCAGCCTCGGTGACGGGTTGCAGGTAGCCGAGCATCTGCGCCCCGGCCCTGCCGCCGGGATACTGCCTGACGGAGTGGATCTCCGCGGTCACCCCGGGGAACTCCTCCTGCCGCTCCAGGATCTGCAACGCCTCGCGCGTGTCCACCTTCTCGTCCAGCGGAACCGGCTGGTACGGCGACCCCGTCCAGCACGGCTTGCCCACCCCGGGACCGCAGGGCGTGATGCGCTGCTGCAGATCGGCCACCGGTCGCCCGAGCACCTGGGACAGCTTGGTCAGCACCTTGACGCCGCCGTCCTTCATCCGCGACAGCCGGGTCCTGTCGACGGACACCACCAGAGCGGTCTTGTTGCGCACCAGCGGCCGGCCCTTGGAGTCGAGGATCTGACCCCGGACCGCCGGCACGATGACCGCCCTCGTCCTGGTCTCGGTGGCCCGCGTCACGAACTCCTGCCCGCGCACCACCTGCACCTGCCACAGGCGCACGGCCAGCACGACGAGCAGCGTCAGCACGAGTACGTGGAGCACCAGCAGCCTGGCGCGCATCCTGATCATGTCGAGAACCTCGCCTGTCTGCCGCGCGTGGTCAGCCAGATCACGATCGGCGACACCAGCAACGTGTAGACGATCGTGACCGGCACCTGTTCGGTCAGGGTGGACAGCGTCACCCGCGGATCACCGATCAGCCCGCCCACGGCCGCGGCCAGCAGAGGCGCCATCAGCACACACAGCACGACGGTGGTGACCGGCCCTCCCGCCCCGCGCCCGGCGACGTAGCCGGCCAGCGCCAGGACGAACGCGTACTGGCCCACGAGGTGCGCCGAGGGCGGCATGACGTCGACCAGCAGCCCCGTGCAGAACCCCAGCACGGCCCCGGACGACGGCCCCCGGACCAGCGACGCCCCGATGACGGCGAGCAGCACGAGATCAGGCGCGCCCCCGGCGGGCAGCGACACCCGGTTGACGAGCATCACCTGAGCCAGCAGCGCCAGCACCACGGAAACCCCGCCGATCACGCCGCCCCCTCCCCACACGCGGAAAACCGCCCCACGTCACCACCCGGACACCCCCACCAAGCCCAACCCGCGGACCCCACCCGAACCCGCCCGACCCCGTCGCCCCACGTCAACTGCTCCCGCCCCACCCGACCGCCCCGCAGCACTTGCTCACGCCCCACCCGACCACCCCGCCGTACCTGGTCACACCCCACCCGACCACCCCGCCGTACCTGGTCACACCGCACCCGACCACTCCGCCGTACCTGGTCACGCCACCCCCGGCCACTTCTCCGCCTCGATAGACCGTCCGGCCTCGCGCGACCACCGCTCCCCGCCCCGACGCCCCCGGCCCACCGCGCGCGACCGTCCCGGCTGCCGATCACCGCGCCCGCTCCTTGGCCGGCAGCACCGCGTCACGCGGGTCCCGCTTGGGCGCTTCCACCACCACGCCGACCGCGTCGAGCGCCGTCAGGTCCGCGTACGGCCGCGCGTACGCGATCCGCGTCAGCTCTCCAGGCGTGGACTCCACCCGTTCGATCACCCCGATGGGCACCCCGGGCACGTACGGCCGCCCGTGCTGCGAGCCGAAGCTGACGATCCGTCCGCCCCTGCTCAGCGACGCCGTGGAGTCGAGCAGCCGGAACTGCACGAGCCGGCCGTGCTCCCCCACCCCGTGGACGACGCCGATCTCCTTGCCGCCTTCCAGCCGCGCCCCCGCGGCCGAGGCCGGATCACTCAGCAGCACCACGGTCGAGGTGCGGGACGACGCGTGCAGCACCCGGCCGACCAGCCCGTCTCCGTTGAGCACGGTCATCTCGGACCGCACCCCGTCGTTGGTGCCGACGTCGATCTGCACCGCGTCCTCGAACCCCGGCTGCCCCCGCCGCGCGATCACGTTGCCGGTGACCACCTTGTATCCCCCGGTCCCGGCCAGCCCGAGCAGCTGCTTGAGCTGCTTGGCCCGGTCGGCGTCGAGCTTCCCGGCCAGCAGGCCGGCCCGGAGCTCGGCGTTCTCCTCCTTGAGCGCCTCGATGCGCTGCTTGGCGGCCGGCGCGGTCAGGATCGCGTGCACGAACCCGCCCACCGGGCGCACCACACCGCTGCCGAACTGCTCCGCCGTGCCGAACAGGTAGGCCCCGGCCGCACGCAGCGGGCGCAGCGGCGAGCTCTCGCCGGTGCGGTGGTCGACGGTCAGGATGACCAGTGCGGCGGCGAGCAGCACTCCCAGGATCAGCCGAGCACGGCGCGAATCTCTCATCAGTGCCGCGACTCCGGCACCAGCACCTGCTGGAGTGCCTCGAACTCCTCGGCGCACTTGCCGGAGCCGATGGCGACGGAGTCGAGCGCGTTGTCGACCAGGTGGACCGGCATGCCCGTCTCGGCCTTGACCCGCTCGCCCAGCCCCTTGAGCAGGGCGCCGCCACCGGTCAGCGCGATGCCGCGGTCCATGATGTCGCCGGACAGCTCGGGCGGGCACTTGTCGAGCGTGGTCTTGACGGCATCGACGATGGCGTTGACCGGCTCCTCGGTGGCCTTCCTGATCTCCTCGCTCGACACGATGATGGTCTTGGGCAGCCCGCTGACCAGGTCACGCCCGCGAACCTCCGCGTGCGACTCCTCACCGAACGGGCACGCCGAGCCGATGGCGATCTTGATCTCCTCGGCCGTGCGCTCGCCGAGCATCAGCGAGTATTCCTTCTTGGCGAACGCGATCACGGCCTGGTCGAGCTCGTCACCGCCGATCCTGATGGACTGGCTCGTCACGACGCCGCCCATCGAGATGATCGCCACCTCGGTGGTGCCGCCGCCGATGTCGACCACCATGTTGCCGGTCGGCTCGTGCACCGGCAGCCCGGCCCCGATGGCGGCGGCCATCGGCTCTTCGACGATGTAGACCCGCCTGGCTCCCGCCTGGTATCCGGCCTCTTTCACCGCCCGCTGCTCGACGCTGGTGATGCCACTGGGTACGGCGATGATGATGCGCGGCTTGGCGAAATGACGCCGTCGATGCACCCTTTGGATGAAATATCGCAACATCCGTTCGGTGACGTCGAAATCGGCGATCACGCCGTCCTTCAACGGCCGGATCGCGATGATATTGCCAGGCGTGCGACCGATCATCCGCTTGGCCTCGATGCCGACCGCCACGATCTTGCCGGTCACGGTGTTGATCGCGACGACTGACGGCTCATTGAGTACGATGCCGCGGCCACGCACGTAGACCAACGTGTTGGCGGTGCCAAGGTCGACCGCCATGTCACGGCCGAGGAACGCGAGCTTGCTGCCCATGGGGAACGGAGCCCTCCGTAACGTCGTTCGCGAATGACTACGGATCGAATTCGAATCGTAACGTGACGTACCCACCGATGCGCGCAATGAGCCATCGCGCCCGTCAAAAATCTCCAGCCCCTAGCTCAACCGCAATTTTGCCCGGATTGCACCACAACATCCGACAGCGCGCTGGAACGATCCAACATCCAATCCAAAGAAACCCTACGGCAAGCCCCCGACAAAAAGCGGTTCAAGAATCGCGGCCACTGACCAGGAAATCCGCGCGAGCCCACCCCGGAACCCTACGAGAAAGGACCGACAGAAAAACAAGCGCGCCCGCACAGCCGAAGCTGCGCGGGCGCGAAGGGGCCGGAGGCGACTAGAACCTGTCCGGGAAGAAGATCTTGATCTCCCTGGCGGCCGACTCGGGCGAGTCGGAGCCGTGGACGACGTTCTCGCCGATCTCGAGGGCGTGGTCGCCGCGGATCGTGCCGGGCGCCGACTTCACCGGGTCGGTGGCGCCGGCCAGCGCGCGGAAGGCCTCGACGGCGCGCGGGCCCTCCAGCACCAGGGCGACGAGCGGCCCCGAGGTGATGAACTCGACGAGCTCACCGAAGAACGGCCGCTCGGAGTGCTCGGCGTAGTGGGCCTTGGCGGTGTCGGCGTCGAGGGTGCGCAGGTCCATCGCCACGACCTTGAGGCCCTTGCGCTCCACACGGGCGATCACGTCACCGATGAGGCCGCGCTTAACCCCGTCGGGCTTGATCAGGACAAGAGTGCGCTCGGACACTTGGAGTTCTCCTTCGAACATGGTGGGGTCACGGCGGCAGGCACCGGCCTGGCCGCGAGGACGCTTCGCGGGGCACGCGCCCGCACGTCGCTGTAGCAGGGCCCTCAGCTTACCGTCCCGAGCCCTCGCCCTAGCTTCCGTACGCTGGAAGCCTAAGCGGAGCCGCAAGCCACACGACCGTCGGAAGCCACGCAGAAGCCGGAAGGCTACGCGGAACCGGCGTCCTCGGGCGACTGCCCCTGCGGCGGCACCGCGGGCGTCACACCACCCGCCCCCGCCACCGGCTCCACGATCTGCCCGGCCATCACCGCACCGACCCGCGGGATCGCCACGGTGGACGGGTCGTCGTCGCCATCAGACCGCACCGTCCCGTCACCGTCCGGCCCCGCCTGATCGGCTCCCCGTACGAGCAGCACGTCCGCGGGAGGCAGCCCCGCGCAGGGAACGTCCGGCGGCGTCCCCGGCCCCTCCGGCTCATCGACCAGAACCCCGCGCCCAGGGCGACGGGCCATCACGGCCGCCAGCACGATGATCATCACCAGCAGGAACCCACCGGCCAGCGCCCACCAGTGCAGCGCCCCCACGAAACTGTCGACGAGTTCCTGCGCCGACCGCACGCCGTCCAGCATCGCCATCTGCACCCCGGCGCCGAGCAGGAAGCCCGCCAGCACCCCCGCGCAGCCCAGCGACAGCCCGGACATCGCCGCACCGGCCCCGACCCCTTGCAGGGCCGCCGTCACCGCCACCGCCGCACCCGCCGCGAGCAGGCTGAACGGCACCGTCAGCACCATCCCGTCGGCGGCGGGCACCACAAGCCGCACCGAGCAGAGCCCGGCCACCATGGCCAGCAGCCCCAGCGACGCCACCCGGCGCCCCACGCCCTGCGCGAACAACCGCACGGCCACCGCCGCCACGATCGCGAGCACCCCGGCCACCGCGTACGGCACCCACAGCCCTCGCAGCCCCGGCCCGCCGAGCCCGCCCATCTCCACCAGCGTCACCTGCGCGGCGCTGGGCAGCAGCACCGCGCCGACCGCCACCATCGTGTACGCCGAGGTACGGCTCTCGGAGGAGCCGATCGAGGCCAGCGCGAGCAGACCCAGGATCGCGACCACCGCCAGCACCATGACGGGAACGGCTCGCCAGCCCTCGGTCGCCGTGCTGATCGCCAGCGCCGCGATGCCCGCCGCGGGCACGGCCGTCAGCAGCAGCCGCCCGCGTTCCCTGACGCTCGGCACGGGCCCGGCGGACCGCCCGCCCAGCGTCCACGCGACGAGGTGAACCGCCGCCAGCCCGAGCGCGACGCCGGTCACCAGCGGGTACGGCTGCAGCGTGACCCGCCAGCTGCTCACCGCGTCGAGCGGCCACAACGCCAGTGCCTGAGCCGTGAGCAGGCTCAGCCCGAACATGCCCGCCCACAGCGCCCGCAGGACGGCGGCCCGGTGCCACACCGCCGCCAGCGTGGCGGCCAGGATGACGCCCGCGCCGACGCCGCGCAGCACGCGGACGACGCCGACGAAGAACTCGGAGCCCGCGTAACCGCCGGCCGCCTCGGACAGCGCCACCAGCACCAGCCCGCCGAGCAGCAGGTGGGGCGCGGGAACACGGCGCAGCGCGGCGGCCACGAGCGGGACGGTCAGCATCAGCGCGGGCAGCGAGAGCCCGTTCGTCCGCATGAGCCCGGCCTGGTCGAGGTCGTCGGGCAGCAGCCTGGCGACCACGGAGAGCGTGTTGGGGATCGAGACGACCGCCAGCGGCAGCGACGCCACGACCAGCAGCCCGAGGACGATGTCGAGCAGCCAGGAGTTACTGAGGCGCGCCTGATGCGGCGGCCGTTGAATCGGGGGGACGGCCATGTAGGCCGACTTTAGCGGGTAGTAGCGCCCTCGACACGGCGAGCTACGATAATCGCCGTGATCCACAGCGCGGCGAAGATCACGCCGAGGAAGAACATGGTCGGCACGAGGAAGCCCGTGGCGATCGCCAGGACCTGTACGACGCTGCCGACGACGTACCCGACAGGCCGCTTGAGCATGCCCGCGGCGACCACGCACAGCACGAGCAGACCGATGCCGACCGCCACGGCGAGCCCAGGCTCGACCCCGCCCACGCTGATCGCCACGGGGGTGATGAGGCCGGCCACGATGGCCTCCATGCCGAGCACGCTCGCGCCGAGCCGGCGCATGCCCGGGGTGACCTCGAAGTCCATCATGCGCCATCCGCCTTCAGCAGTTGCCGGGCGTCGCCGGCCGTGACGACGGACCCGGTGATGAGCACGCCGGTGCCGCTGAACTCGCCCTCGGCGTCGGCGATCCCGATCGCCCGGTCGATGGCGTCGTCGAGCCGCTCGACCACGTGCACGCGGTCCTCGCCGAAGAGCGGCTCGGCCAGGGCCGCGAGTTCCTCGGCGGACAACGACCTGGGCGAGGAGTTCCGCGTGACGACGATCTCGTCGAGGATCGGCTCCAGCAGCTCGAGCAGCCCTTCGACGTCCTTGTCGCGCATGACACCGACCACGCCGATCACCTTGGCGAAGTCGAACGCCTCGTGCAGCCCGTCGAGGGACGCCTGCATGCCGCCGGGGTTGTGCGCGGCGTCGATCACCACCGTGGGGGTGCGCCGCACGACCTCCATCCGCCCGGGCGAGGACGCCTGCGCGAACGCCTGGCGGACCAGCTCGACGTCGAGCGGGTCGTCGCCTCCGGTCAGCGCCTCGACCGCGGCCAGCGCGCAGACCGCGTTGCTCGCCTGGTGGGCGCCGTACAGCGGCAGGTAGACGTCGTCGTAAACACCCTTGAGCCCGCGGAGCGACAGCAGTTGCCCGCCGATCGCGACCTCGCGGTTGAGCACCCCGAACTCCAGCCCCTCACGGGCGACGACCGCGCCGACCTCGGCCGCGCGCCGCATCAGCACCTCGGCCGCGGCGAGCTCCTGCTGCGCGAACACCGCCGTCGCGCCGGGCTTGATGATGCCCGACTTCTCCGTGGCGATGCTGGGCAGGTCAGGGCCGAGCCGGTCGGTGTGGTCGAGCGAGATGGGCGTGATGACCGACACGGTGCCGTCGGCCACGTTGGTCGCGTCCCAGGAGCCGCCCATGCCGGTCTCGACGACGGCGACGTCGACCGGGCTGTCGGCGAACGCCGCGAACGCCATGGCCGTCAGCAGCTCGAAGAACTGGATCCGCCGCCCCTGCTGGTCGGTCAGGTCGACATAGGGAATGATCTCCTCGTAGACCTGCGCGAACCGCTCCTCGCTCAGCGGCTCTCCGTCCACGGTGATGCGCTCACGCATCGAGACCAGGTGCGGGCTGGTGAACCGCCCCACCCGCAGGTTGCGCTCCTTCAGCAGCGCCTCGGTGAGCCGCGCCGTGCTCGTCTTGCCGTTGGTGCCGGCGATGTGTATGACCGGGTACGCCCGCTGCGGCGAGCCGAGCAGGTCAAGAAGGGCCGCGATCCGATCGAGCGTCGGCTCGAAATCCCACTCGACGCCACGATCCAGGATCGCGCGTTCTACCGCACGATAATCCACCCCTCAACCCTACTGACCGTCATCACCAGTCCGTACGCGGGGCGAACCTCTCCCCCACCCACAGCCGGCCAAGAAGCCCTCACAGCGGGGCATGCCCTGGGAGCAGAACCTCCTCAGGAACGCTCCCAGGGAGGCCCACCCGATCCCTCACAGGCCGGCAGCCCGCCAAGCTGCCCCGAAAGGCTGCACGGCGGCAGAACGCCCAGAAAAGGTCCGGAAATGCAAGAAGAGGGCCCCGACGCTGTGAAGCGTCGGAACCCTCCCCTTGAAAGATTGTCCGGCGGTGACCTACTCTCCCACACCCTCCCGAGTGCAGTACCATCGGCGCAGAGAAGCTTAACTTCCGGGTTCGGAATGTAACC
>NZ_PVNG01000027.1 GCF_003001935.1 Nonomuraea fuscirosea
GGTTACATTCCGAACCCGGAAGTTAAGCTTCTCTGCGCCGATGGTACTGCACTCGGGAGGGTGTGGGAGAGTAGGTCACCGCCGGACAATCTTTCTTGGAGAGGGTTCCGACGCTTCACAGCGTCGGGGCCCTCTTCTTGCATTTCCGGACCTTTTCTGGGTGTCCTGCCGCCGTGCAGCCTTTCGGGGCAGCTTGGCGGGCTGCCGGCCTGTGAGGGCTCGGGTGGGCCTCGCCGAGGGTGTACCTGAGGACGCTCTGCTGCCAGGGCGGACCTGCTGTGAGGGGTCGTGCGGCCGACGTCGGGTCGTTACCGGATGAGCAGAGGTGTCCGCCCAAGGGATCAAAGACCAAGAAGAACTTGAACAACGGCGACCTCATGAACACCCAACCGGTGACGTGGCGATTCTCCGTCACCGATGCGCAGCAAGCGCGGTGGGAACTACTACGACCAGTAAGCTTCGGCCCTGGCTGGTCGTCGCAATGGAGCGGGCATCCGCTGGCGGGTCGCGTCGGCGCACTGCGATGGAGCAAGCACCAGCTGACCAACGGTATCCACTGGCGGGTCCGGGCCGAAGCACTGCGATAGAGCAGGCGTTAGCTGACCAACGGCATCCACTGACGAGTCCGGGTCTGGGAACCCGCCGGTGGACAGGCATCAGCCAAGAGACGGCTTCCTCTGGCGGGTCCAGGTCGCCGCACCGCGATGGAGCAAACGTCAGCCGATAGACGGCTTCTGCTGCGTGATTGGGGCGAAGCGCCGCGGTGGGGTGCGCGGCTCCTGGCATATGGTGCGCGGTCTGTGTGCTGTACGACCTGAGTGCGCCAGTCATGCCCTCGGCGTTCCCGCAGCGGGCTGTAGACCATGCGGCACTTGGCATATGAACAGCAATAGTGGCTGCCGGCCCCTGGTGCTCATCGCCGGGCAGCGCGGGGACGTGCCGGAGTTTGTCACGCTCACGGCACAGCTCAGCGCGTCGCGTCTGGGGGCGGACCGGCTCGGGGCCCGGTCTGAGGCCGTCAGCTCGGCCGGCACTTACCTGGTCGGTGGCTTGTCGGCTCTGATGCTCGCTGCTGGGCTGTGCGGGGATGCGCCGTTGGTTCCCGTCGGTCGTGGCACAACTCAGCGTGTCCAGGTCTGGGATCGGGCTGGCCGCGGTCCCAGTCCAGGGGATCGTCAGCGCCGCTGACGCGTACCCGGCCCGCGGGCTGTCGGCTCTGGTGCTTGCCGCTGGGCTGTGCGGGGATGCGCCGGAGTTGCTGCCGGTCGTGGGACGGTCTAGCGTGTCGCGTCTGAGTATCGGGCCGGCTGCGAACCTAGTCTGAGAGCGTCAGCGTGTTGGCGCGAGGCCCGGTCGGCGGGTGTGGGCCTGGTGCTTGCCGCTGGGTGGTGCGGGGACGTGCCGGTGTTTGCCACGCTCAGTGCACAGCTCAGTGTGTCGCGTCTTGAGGTAGGGCTGGCTTGGGGCCCGGTCTAAGCCTGTCAGCTCGGCTGGCACGTACCTGGTTGGCGGCTGTCGGCTCTGGTGCTCGCTGCTGGGCTGTGCGGGGATGTGCTGTTGGTTGCCGTCGGTCGTGGCGCAGCTAAGCGTGCCGTGGTCTGGGTCGAGTCGGCTGCGGGTCTGGTCCGGGATCGTCAGCGCGTTGGGGCGAGGCCCGGTCGCCGGCTGCGCGCCTGATGCTCATCGATGGGCGGTGCGGGGACTTGGCCGTTGCTGCCGTCGGTCTTAGTACAGCTCAGGGCGCCGTGTCTTGAGGTCGTGCCGACTTGGCGCCCGGGCCGGGTCGTCAGCTCGGCTGGCATGTACCTGGTCGGCGGGTGTCGTCCTGGTGCTCGCTGTTGGGCTGTGCGGGGATCGCCGGAGTTTGCTGCCGCTTGTGGGACGGCTCGGTGTGTCGCGTCTGAGTATCGGGCCGGTGCGGGGCTGGTCTGGGATCGTGAGCGCGTTTGTGCGAGGCCCGGTCGGTGGCTGTCGGCTTCGGTGCTCGCTGGCGGGCGGTGCGGGGATGTGCCGTTGCTTGCCGTCGGTCGTGGCGCCGTTCAACATGTCGCGTCTGGGGTCGAGTCGGCCGCGGGTCTTGTCCGGGAGCGTCAGTGGTGCTGGGGCGGACCCGGTCGGGACTCCAACTCGACTTGGTCGGCGGGTTCGGCTGTCGATGTCCTGGGGCAGCGGCGTGGATGACATGGCCGGTGAGGGCCTCATCGGTGTTCTCGCCGGGGCTCGACAATGAGACTCCTTTCGGGCGGTCATGCTCGCTTGCCCGTATGGGAGAGTCGCACTACAGCACATCGCAGAACATGGCGTTTACGCGGCTTCCGCTGCATGAGTCCCGAACTGGCCGATTGTCTCGCTGGCTGGCAACCGTGGAAGCAGGGGCGGTCAGGATCAGTGGGGGCGGCCCGCCATCAGCGGCGACAGTGGTAGTAGCGAGGGTGGGTGGTAGCAGCGGGGTGGTCGGCCGTTAGCGTTCGACCCGGCTGATTAGCGCAACCGTTCCGCCATGGGCTGTGTTGTGGCCTCCGAGTTCAACGGCTCCATGACCTGGTCGCCCTGCAACGACCACCTCTCCGAGACGGCTATCTACGACTTCGGGATGGTCTGAACAAACAATGGTGCTTCTGCGGTCGCTCTCCACCGGGCGTTCTGCGATGGTTCACCAGCGGATATGGTTCGACTCGCTCGGTGGTGTCCTCGTTGCGGCCGGAGCTGTTTCTGGAGAATTTCGGGATCAGTCTCGGCGTAGGGGAATATGTCGGTGGGGCCTGCCAACATGGCTTCATGATCACGTCGGTTGACGAACGCTTCTGGCTTTGTGTTTGTGTGCGCGGGTTGACTGCGCCTGGGCGGTTGGAGTGTTACGCCTCGGTGGCCTTCGGTGTGGGAGGGCTGGTGTCGGCGTTCGACGTGGAGGCCGATGCCACGGGCGTCTGCTGCGAGTCGACGTTCATCGCCGGGGCCGGTGGCAGGCGTGGCGTTGTGGGGGAGGTCGACGGGCGTCGGGTGGTTCGTGTCCGTCTGTGCGCGTCGATTGGTGGCCGGGTTTTTGGAGGTCGTGCCGCTGCCGGGGTGGGGCGGGTCGCGTCGTCGGTGGCGGGTACGCGGGGTCGCCGGCGGCAGTCGGCCAGGTTCCGAGCATGGGGTGAGGGGTGGGCAGCCGGAGGCGTTACGTGGGAGGGGTGGCGGTGGCTGGCTGGGTGGCTGGGCGCTGGCCATGTGGGGGCGGGGCTCAGGGGGTGTCTGGGGCGCGGGGATGGGATCTGGTGTGGGGTGGGTGTGGGCAGGGGGCTGTGGGTCGGGGGGCCGGGTGCTGGGGTGGGTTGGGGTTTGGGTGGTTGTGGTGAGGTTTCGGGACTACTTCGTGGTTTTGGTGGCAGAGGGACAAGTGCGAACTTCCGGGAGAGGCGAGGGTCAGAGGTGCAGCGTGCCGGACATCACGGTGACGGCGTGGCCGGCGAGGTGGACGCGGTCGCCGTCATGGCGGACGTGTACGGTGCCGCCCCGCGCCGACAGCTGGGCGCCGGTCAGGGAGGTGCGGCCGAGGCGGGCCGACCAGTACGGCGCCAGGGCGCAGTGGGCCGAGCCCGTCACCGGGTCCTCGTTGACGCCCACGTTCGGGGCGAAGAAGCGGGAGACGAAGTCGGTGTCCTCGCCGGGAGCGGTGACGATGACGCCTCTCGCGTCCACGGCGGCCAGGGCTTCGATATCGGGGCCAAGGGTGCGTACGGTTTCCGCCGAGTCCACCTCGACCAGCAGGTCGAGCGCGCTTTTTCCGACCCGCACCGGAGTGGCCCCGAGCGCTTTCTCCAGGCCGTCGGGAACGGGGACAGGGGTCACCTGCTTGGCCGGGAAATCCATTGTGATCATGCCGTCGGTGCGCCGATTCACGGTAAGGATCCCGCTCGCCGTGCTGAATTCCAGCTGTCCCGTCGCCGCACCGGTCGAATAGAGGACGTGTGCGGTCGCCAGCGTGGCATGGCCACAGAGCGTGACTTCCACCGTCGGGGTGAACCAGCGCAGCGAATCTCCGAGCAGGAAAGCGGTCTCGGAGAGGCTCATCTCGTTGGCTACGCTCTGCATCCACCGCTCAGTAACCGGAGTGTCCAGCAGGCAGACCGCCGCGGGATTACCCTTGAAAGCTGTGTCGGTGAAGGCATCGACGGTGAAGAGGAGCATGTGGCTCAGGGTATACGGGGGGCGGATATCCAGCTGCAACCAGGCTGCAAGCCGTACAAAATGGAATTAGGGCTGGGCGTGTCGCGTGGCGAATGCGGAATCGTCGGTTACCGTCCAATGTGTAGGGACGTGCCGATTACGGTGAGTTCCTGAGGAAAGGACAAGCCGATGGGGGCAGTGCGCAAGGTGGTGAGCTACCTTGGCCTGAGCGGGGTCGATCACTACGACGAGGGCTATGACGACGACGAGCACTACGAGGACGAGTACGTCCCCGCGACCGAGCGGGCCGCCCGGCGGTGGCGCGCGAACGTCGACTCGTCGCGGATCGTGATGGTCCAGCCGCTCAAGTACAACGACGCGCCGTTGATCGGTCAGCATTTCCGTGACGGGCAAACGGTGATCATGGACGTTACGGGCATGTCGATGTCCGAGGCGACGAGGATGGTCGATTTCGCCGCAGGGCTGGCTTTCGGGTGTGAGGGGCGGATCGAGCGCATCGCCGAGCGCGTCTTCCTGCTCGCGCCGGCTCACGTGGAGATCGAGACCACCTGATCGCGCATATGTAGGGAGGCTGTGCTGACCGCCAGATGATCCTCGTCTTATCCCCCTCCGCTCGTCTTCTACCTGCGGCCGGCCTCCGATCGAAGCACGTGTTCAAGGGCTGCCCGGCATAGGGCGGTTCGGCATAGTGCCGGCTGTTCGTGGGCTGAGCGGTCAGGTGCGCCGGCAACGGCCCTAGCGGGTTTGTCCGGCGGTTTGGTTCCGGCGGATTCTGGCGCGGGCCGTCCCTGTTTCGGCGGAAGCTGTTTCGGCGGGTTCCGTCTTGGCGGGGTCTGTTGGGGCGGGTGCCGGCTTGCTGGGTGTGTGGCCGGGCCGAGGACTTCGCGGGCTTACGTCAGTGGGCGGCGCGGGGGCCGCGGCGGATGAGGAGGGTGAGTTCGGCGGCGTCTTCGGCGGCCTGCTTGGCTCGGGCGTCCGACTCGCGGGCGTACGCGTGCAGCGCCCAGACGGCCCCCTCTGCCAGCTCCTTCAGCTCGTTGACCTGGGAGGCCACGTAGCGGGCGTCCGCCTCGGCGAGTTTGCGGCGCTGCCAGAGCTGCCAGGCGGCCAGGCCGATCATGGCGACGGCGGCCGCGGCGAGCAGGCGGGCGGCGAGGACCGCGCCGACGAGGCAGGCCACGCCGGCGACGGTGAGCACCACGGCGGCCCACGGGCGGCCGCGGGGCACCATGCCGTCGGTGACGATCGACTCCTCCGCCGCCGCCAGGGAATCCTGGTCGGGGCCCTCGGGGCGCAGGAGGATGCGGTGGCCGAGCAGCGGCACGGTCAGCGTTTCCGGCGGGTCGAGGCGGCTGTCGGCTTCGAGTTCTTCGGCCACGGCGCGCAGGATGGGCGCGGCGACGTGCAGGGCGATGGCCGCGAGATGCGGGTCGGCGCCGGGGCGCAGGTCGTCGAGCAGGTAGGTGCTGAGTGAGGCCATCGGCCCGGCCGGTCCGCCCAGGCCGATCAGCGAGCGCAGGACGGCCAGCGGCTCGTTCTCGGCCCAGGCGGCGGCGGGGCTGTTGGAGCTGTTGTCGAGCGGGGCGGCGGAGTCGTGTTCGGCCTGCCGGGCCGAGGTGATTTCCGCGCAGCGGCCGCGCAGCCTGGCCAGGCGGGCGGCGGCCACGGCGGGCCTGGCGAGTTCGGGGATCTCGGCCATCTCGGGGAAGTCGACCAGCGACGGCGGCACGACGACGGCGGGTTCGCCGGGCACGAGCGCCTGCACCCACTCCTGCGGGTCGGCGCGGTCCTGGATGGCCAGCGCGTCGAGTTTGCGCAGCACGAAGATCTTGCCGGCGGGGCCGTACGCCCCCCGGGCGGCGGCCAGCCAGAGCGAGCGCTGGCCGTGGGTGACGGGGCGGTCGAGGGACAGTTCGCCGAAGGCGGTGCCGAGCCAGGAGGCGTGGATGCGGCTGCCCTGCCCGGACACCGCCAGCGCCAGGCAGAGGAAGAGGGCGGTCTGTTGCTCGTCGCGGCCGGCCGCCTTGCTCAGGTGCTCCAGCGGGTCGTCGCCGGACAGGATGGCGACCAGCGCCTGGACGGCAGGGGGCAGCCAGTAGCCGGATACGTCGCGGAAGCTCGGTGCGGCAGGAGGCGCGGTGCCCTTGGCGGCGAGGTGCGCCAGCAGCGCCTCGGCATAGCGATGCAACTCGGTCGCTGCTGGGGGGCTCGCAGTCAGGTCCGTGCTCAAGGCAGAGAACTCCCCCAATTCGGCCTCAGTTCATGACCGCGTAAAGCGTAACCGCATGGGCGCGCCAACCGGGTGGAGGCGCGCCCATGACGGAACGGGAGACTTTGAGTCAACTGCCTGTTACATACGCTCGGGGACAGGGACGCCCAGAAGGTCGAGCCCGGTCTCCAGGACGCGCAACGTCAGCGCGCACAGGGCCAGCCGCTGGTCTCTCGTCTCGGGGTCGACGCCTTCCTTGACGACCGGGCACTCCTCGTAGAACGTGCTCAGCAGGCTGGCCGTCTGGAAGAGGAACGCGCACAGCCGGTGCGGCTCGGAGGCGGCGGTGACCTGGGTGACGAGCTCGCCGAAGCCCAGCAGGTGGAGGCCGAGCGCGCGTTCGGCCGGGGCGGCCAGCACGATCGGGGCGTTCGCCTCGCCCGGCTCGATGCCCGCCTTGCGGAAGATGGAGCGGATGCGGGCCGTCGCGTACTGCATGTAGGGGCCGGTGTTGCCGGTCGTGGCCACCATGCGGTCGAGGTCGAAGACGTATTCGCTGTCGTGGCTGACGGACAGGTCGGCGTATTTCACCGCGGCCATGCCGACGGCGTGGGCGATCTCCCGCTTGAGGGCCTCGTCGTAGCCGCGGTCCTCGATCAGCCGGGCGGCGCGGTCGACGGCCTCCTGGAGCAGGTCCATCAGCTTGACCGACTCGCCGGAGCGGGTCTTGAACCGCCGGCCGTCCTTGCCCAGCATCATGCCGATGCGCACGTGCTCGGCGTCGACCGTGTCGGGCAGCCAGCCGGCCAGCCGGGCCGCCGCGAACACCATCTGGAAGTGCAGCGCCTGCTCGTTGCCGACGACGTAGAGGATGCGGTCGGCCTTGAGGTCGTGCACGCGGTAGCGGATGGCCGCCAGGTCGGTGGTGGCGTAGCCGTAGCCGCCGTCGCTCTTCCTGATGATGAGCGGCAGCGGCTTGTCGTCGGAGCCGGTGAAGCCGGGCGGGAAGACGCACAGCGCGCCCTCGCTCATCTCCGCCGTGCCCGACGCCTCGAGGTCGTCGCAGGTCTTCTGGAGCATCGGGTTGTACATGCTCTCGCCGGCGATGTCGGTGTCGGTCAGCGTGACGCCGAGCAGGTCGTAGACCTTGTTGAAGAAGCGCACGGTGGCGTCCATGAACACGTGCCAGAGCCGCAGCGTGTCGGGGTCGCCCGACTGCAGGGTGGAGACCCGCGTCCGCGCGCGCGTCTTGAAGTCCTCGTCGCTGTCGAACTTGCTCCGCGCCGCCTGGTAGAACTCGGTGCCCTGGCCGGCTTCGAGCTGGGCGACCGCGGCCTGCTCGCCGATGTCGAGCAGGTGCTCGATGAGCATGCCGAACGGGGTGCCCCAGTCGCCCAGGTGGTTCTGCCTGATGACGGTGTTGCCCAGGTGCTCGTGCAGGCGGGCCAGGGAGTCGCCGACGATCGTCGTGCGCAGGTGGCCGACGTGCATCTCCTTGGCCGCGTTGGGCGCGGAGTAGTCGATCACGACGGTCTGCGACGGCGTGATCGTGCCGACGCCGAGGCGTGGGTCGGCCAGCATCCCCCGGGCCTCGGACTCGATGAAGGAGTCGGCGAGGGTGATGTTGAGGAAGCCGGGGCCGCTGACCTCGATCGTGCCGGGGAAGTCGGACAGCTCCGCCCTGATCGCCTCGGCGACCTCCCGCGGGCTCCGTCGCAGACGCTTGGCCAGGCTCATCGCGACGTTCGCCTGGAAGTCGGCGAACTGGGAGGGCCGGATCAGCGGGTCTGCGTCGGCGTGCTCCGGGCCGAACGCGCGGGCCAGCGCCTGCTGGACGCGCTCGGTGAGCACAATCTGCGGGTCGGTCATGGTCTAAGGGTACCGGCGAGCTTGACCGACACGCTTATCAGAAAAGCGGCCACGACCGAGATGCCGACGGCGATCAGATCGTTGCTCGGGTCGCCGGGTTCGAGGGCGAAGAACTCCCTGATGAAGGGCAGGGACAGGCCGACGCAGAAGAGCACCGCCATGGCCGCGACCATGGCCGCCCGCCACCAGTTGAGCGGCCTGGCGGTCAGGACGAGGACCCACCAGGTGGTGAGGAAGAGCGTGATCACGGCGGCGGTCTGGTCCTCCAGGAGGGAGGAGGCGCCGTTGTGCGCGGCCCAGAACGACAGCAGCACGGCCAGCGCGCACAGCACTCCGGCCGGTACGGCGAAGCGCAGCACACGGGGCACGAACCCGGGCTCGGCGCGCTCAAGGGTGGGGGCGAGCGCGAGGAAGAACGCCGGGATGCCGATGACCAGGGCGTTGGTCAGGGTCGAGTGGCGCGGCGCGAACGGGAACGCGACCCCGGCCACCCCGACCAGCAGCGACAGCACGATCGCGTAGAAGGTCTTGGTGAGGAACAGGTTGGCGACCCGTTCGATGTTGGCCAGCACCCGCCGGCCCTCGCCCACGACGTGGGGCAGCGTGGCGAACTTGTCGTCGAGCAGCACCACCTGCGCGACCGCCTTGGTGGCCGGGCTGCCCGCGCCCATCGCGATGCCGAGGTCGGCGTCCTTGAGCGCGAGCACGTCGTTGACGCCGTCGCCGGTCATGGCGACCGTGTGGCCGCGCGACTGCAGCGCCGTCACGAACTCCCGCTTCTGGCGCGGGGTGACCCGGCCGAAGACGGTGTGGCTGTCGAGTATTTCGCCGAGTTTGTCCGGGTCGTCGTGCGGGAGTGTCCTGGCGTCGATGGCGCGTTCGCCGCCGGGGATGCCGAGTCCGGTCGCGATGGCCGAGACCGCCTGGGTGTTGTCACCCGAGATGATCTTGAGGTTGACGTTCTGCTGGGCGAAGTAGCGCAGGGTGTCGCGGGCGTCCGGCCTGATGCGCTGCTTGAACGTGACGAGCGCGACGGGGAGCAGGGGGCCGGCGGGGAGCGTGCTCGCGGTGTCCGTGAGGGCGGCCGGGTCGGTGGCGCGGCACAGCACCAGGACGCGGGTTCCCGTGGCGGCCAGCTCGGCGGCCCTGTCGTAGCAGTCGCCGCCCTGGAGCAGCACGTCGGGCGCGCCCAGCACCCAGGTGCCGTGCTCGCCGAAGTCGGCCCCGCTCCACTTGCGCGCCGAGGAGAACGGCACGGTCGCGCCGGCCGTCCAGCCGTCGGCGGAGGGGTGGGCGGCCCTGATGGCCTCGGCGGTGGCGTTCGGCCGGCTGTCGAGGTGGGCCAGGGCGGCGAGCGCGGCGTCGATCGGCTGGCCGTCGGGCTTGGCCAGGGCGGCGGCGAGCGCGGGATCGATCGGGTGGCCGTCGGGCCGAGGAAGGGCAGCGGGTGCGGACCCGTCGGGGTGGGCGGGGAGGACCTGGTCGAGGTCCATGCCGGCCGCGGTGAGGGTGCCGGTCTTGTCCAGGCAGAGCACGTCCACCCTGGCCAGGCCCTCGATCGCGGGCAGCTCCTGGACCAGGCACCTGCGCCGGCCCAGGCGTACGACGCCGACCGCGAACGCGATGGAGGTCGTCAGCACCAGCCCCTCGGGGATCATGGTGACGATGCCCGCGACCGCGCCGGTGATGGCGGTGCCGAGGTCGGCCGAGTTGCGCAGCTGGCTGTAGATCAGCAGCGCGCCGATGGGGATGACCAGCCAGGTGATGTACTTGATGAAGTTCGCGACGCCGGCGCGCAGCTCGGAGTGGGCGAGGTGGAACCGGCTGGCCTCCTCGGCCAGGCGCACGGCGTACGCGTCGGTGCCGACCTTGGTGGCGACGAACGCCCCCGAGCCCGCCACCGCGAAGCTGCCCGACAGGACCTGCTCGCCCGGCTGTTTGTGCACGGGATCGGCCTCGCCGGTGAGCAGCGACTCGTCCACCTCCAGCCCCTCCGCGTGGATGACCTCGCCGTCGACCAGCAGCCGATCGCCGGGACCGAGCAGGATGAGGTCGCCCAGCACCACGTCACGGGGGCTGACCTGGCGTTCCACACCGTCGCGGCGCACGCGTACGGGAGCCTCGTTGATCACCGCGAGCTTGTCGAGCGTGCGTTTGGCGCGCACCTCCTGGATGATGCCGATCAGCGCGTTGGCCACGATGACCAGCCCGAACGCGCCGTCCTGCCACTCGCCGAAGATCAGGATGAGTGCCCACAGGACGCCAATGACCAGGTTGAACAGGGTGAAGACGTTCGCCCGGAGAATCGCGCTCAGCGACCTGCTCGACCGGCGTGGCACGTGGTTGGCCTTCGCCCCCGCCACCTGGGCGGACGTCAGCCCGGGCGCGGTCAAGGTAAGCCCGTCCACATAACCCCCCGTTTCTGTGGATCGGACTCACACACTAAGCCTTCACCACAATCTGTGGGAGCGACTTAGGGATGCGGCCGTCTCTCCGATGGCCGGCACCACGCCTGTGTGCGCCAGGTCGGCGGCGAGGCGGCAGGCCGCGCTGATGCCCTGCGCCCTGGAGGCGCCGTGGGCGATGACGACGGTGCCGTTGAGGCCGAGCAGGACGGCTCCTCCGTGCTCCTCGGCGTCGAGGCGGCGGCGCAGGCCGCGGATGCGGGAGCGCTGCATGGCGGCGCCGAGCCGGGCCACCCTGCTGTCGCCGATGCTCTCCCGCAGCTCGGTGAACGCGTAGCGGACCGCGCCCTCCATGGTCTTGAGCGCCACGTTGCCGGTGAAGCCGTCGGTGGTGATCACGTCGACCTTGCCGGTGAGCAGGTCGTGGCCCTCGACGTTGCCGGCGAACTGGATGCCGGGGGAGCCCTGCAGCAGCTCGTGGGCGCGTTTGACGAGCTTGTTGCCCTTCTCCGCCTCGCTGCCGATCGTGAGCAGGCCCACCTTGGGGTCCTGGATGCCGTGGGCGAGCTCGGCGTACGTGGCGCCGAGGTGCGCGAACTGCACCAGCATCTCCGGCTTGACCTCGGCGTTGGCGCCGGCGTCCAGGAGCACGGTGGGGGCGGGCAGCGTGGGCAGCGCGACGGCGATGGCCGGTCTGAGCACGCCCTGCTGGCCCTTGAGCCGGAGCTTGCCGGTGGCCACGATGCCCGCGGTCGATCCGGCGGACACGACCGCGGCGGCGTCGCCGCGGCGGACGAGGTGGCAGGCGACGGCGATGCTGGAACGGGGGCGGCGCAGGCTGGCCAGCGCGCCCTCGTCCATCGCCAGGGCCTCCTCGGCCCGGACGATCGGGACCTCCTTGGTGGCGTCGTGGTCGGCGAGCGCCTCGTAGAGCACGCGCGGGGAGCCGACGAGGACGACGGCCAGGCCGCGTTCGCGTACGGCGTGCACGGCGCCCGCCACGATCTCGTGGGGTGCGTGGTCGCCGCCCATGGCGTCGAGCGCGATGGGCCTGCTGTCGGACACTGATCACCTCGTACGGCATCGAGCCCGCCGTCACGGCTTGGCCGGTACGCGGGCTCGGTATGTCCGCATCGCAGGCGAGGCAGGTGCCAGGTTAACCGGCGGGTAGGCCCTGTTGGTTCCCTGGAGGGCACGTTCCAGTCATGTCCGGGCCGGCGGCGGGCCGGTCCTGGGTCCGGTCCAGGCGGCGCGCCGGGTCCGGGGCTTCGCGCCGGCCGTCCGCTAGTGCAGGTTCCAGTCGTCCTTGCCGCGGGTGACGATCACCTTGGAGAACTTCGACGACCCGGTCACCCGGATCAGCGGCCCGTCGCCCTGGGACCCGCCCGTCACGTTGCGCTTGCCGAAGATCGAGTTGCCCTCGTCGATCACGTTGGCGTCGTCCGGCACGCGCACGATCACCTTGCTGAACCGCGCGTCCGTCTCGACGGTGATCTCGCGGCCCGGCAGCACGGCCTCGGACAGGTCGATGATGAGCGCGCCGAACCTGGCCGACAGCTTGACGTGCCTGGAGGCCACCCAGTGGCCCTTGCGCACCATCTTGCTGAACTTCGAGTCGATGACCTGCCGTTCGATGCCGGCGGGCGGGCTGGAGGCGGACACCTCGGGCAGGTCCCGGGTGAGGGGGACGAGCTCGCCGACGGTCTTGGCCGTGTAGGCCACGTCGAGGCGGTCGGCGTGCTCGACGCTGGTCAGTCTTCCTGTGGCGAGCGCCTCGCCGAGCACCGCGGCCACGCGGTCGCGGTCGGCGTCGGAAGCGCGAAGCTGCGGATCGTTGGTCACGGTATAGGAGTTTATGCCGGATCGCGATATGTCGCGAGTGTCCCGAACCTCAAGGAAAACTTGGAGCCCAGCGGAACCGGTGACGCCGCTGGGCGCGTCCGGGTATTAAGGACCGTAGACGCGCGACAGGGTCGTGAGGTTTACACCCGATCGAACAAAAAAGATGGGAAAGGCCTAGTGATCTTGAACCAGGCAGGCACCCGACGCTTCAAGGCGTACACGTCCAAGCACCTTGACGAGCTTCTGCGGCGTGCAGGGCTGGGTGACGACGAGCGGCTCAAGGTCCGCGCGGTCGCCACGGTGCTGCCCTTCCGGACGAACGCCTACGTCGTCGATGAACTCATAGATTGGTCTGCCGCGACCGACGACCCCATATACCGGCTGGTCTTCCCGCAGGCGGACATGCTGCCCGCGGAAGACGTGGCCAGGCTGGCCGACCTGCTGAAGGCCGAGGCCCCGAACTCCGAGATCCAGGCCGAGGCGAACCGCGTTCGCGCCCAGCTCAACCCGCATCCCGCGGGTCAGAAGGAACTCAACGTCCCGAGGATCGGCGACGAGCCCGTCCCCGGGTTGCAGCATAAATATCCGGAGACCGTGCTGATCTTCCCCAAACAGGGGCAGACCTGTCACGCCTACTGCACCTACTGCTTCAGGTGGGCGCAGTTCGTCGGCGACGCGGACCTGAAGTTCGCCTCCGACGACATCGGCCAGATGGTCGACTACGTCCGCCGCCATCCCGAGGTCACCAGCGTGCTGATCACCGGCGGCGACGCGATGATCATGGGTGAGCCCGTGATCAGGCGCTACATGGAGCCGCTGCTCGAACTGGAGCAGCTCGAATCCATCAGGATCGGCACCAAGGCGCTGGCCTACTGGCCGCAGCGGTTCACCACCGACCCCGACGCCGACGCCACGTTGCGCCTGTTCGAGGAAGTGGTGGAGGCGGGCAAGAACCTCGCGTTCATGGCCCACTTCTCCCACCCGCGCGAGCTGGAGTCGCCGCTGGTCGAGTCGGCCGTCAAGCGCATCCTCGGCAGCGGGGCCACGATCAGGACCCAGGCGCCGCTGATCAGGTCGATCAACGACGATCCGGCCGTGTGGTCGGGCATGTGGCGGCGGCAGCACCGGATGGGGATGATCCCGTACTACATGTTCATCGAGCGTGACACCGGGCCCCAGGACTACTTCGCGGTGCCGCTGGCCCGCGGGTACGAGATCTTCAGGGAGGCATACTCGTCCGTCTCGGGGCTGTGCCGCACGGTGCGCGGGCCCTCGATGTCGGCCACGCCGGGCAAGGTGTGCGTCGACGGCGTCACGGAGATCGCCGGGGAGCAGGTCTTCATGCTCCACTTCATCCAGGCCCGCGACCCGTCGCTGGTGGGCCGGCCGTTCTTCGCGCGCTACGACCCGTCCGCGGTCTGGCTGACGGATCTGCGCCCGGCCTTCGCCGACCGTTTTCCGTTCGAGCCGGCCGAAGCGCTCCTTCCCGCCTGACCGGTCGCGCGCGTCCACCGCGATCGGAAAGAAACGCACCCCCGGCCCGCGACTTTTTTACGCGACCCTTTGTTCGCGGGCCGGCGGGGGGCGTCCTCCGTGCGCACGCGCGTGTTCACGCGCGTGCGCACAATATCGAAACAAGGCCCTCCTATTTCCCGGTTTGTCTCTCCGCTCAACGCTCCCCCTTTACTCGGTAACCGGCCTGCAAACCCCTGCTACATGGGGATTCATGCGCCTGCGGCCGATCAACGCGAGTGATAGAACTGCTGGCGTAGCTCAGCCGTAGCGGCACGCTTCGTGTGGTGCCCATAGCGCGCACGCCACGGCATACGGGGGTTATCGATTCGCATTTCCACCGCATTCGAGAGCGATCGATCACGAGCCGGGAAGGCAATCATGAATCGAGTAGTCAAGACGGCTATGGCCGTCACAGCATTCGGTCTGGCCGCGGCGGCGATGGCCGTGCCCGCGCAGGCCGAAGTTCAATACAGCATCGCCAGGTACGCTCCCATCGACGGCCAGGGGGCGGGCACCGCCGCAGCCGGCAGCCCGCTGGGCGGCCTCCTGAGCGGCCTGGCCGGCAAGGGTCTGCTGGGCGGCCTGCTGGACGGCCTCAAGGCCAAGTCCGCCGCCAAGCCGCCCACCCAGATGACGGAGGCGGAGCTCGACGCCGCCGCCGAGAACCAGGCCGAGCAGGGCATCTCGGCGAACGGCTTCGAGGACATCACCCAGGACGGTGGCCCGCTGCCCGAGCTGTCGCCCATCGTCGGCGGCTTCCCGCTCACCACCGGCAGCAGCCTCACCGGCTCGCTGCCCGTCCTGTCGGGCGCGGCCCGCATGGCGCAGCCGGCGACGCCCTCGGTCAAGGCGGGCAAGCAGGGTCGCGGCGAGGCCGCGGCCACCGGCACGTCCGCGCAGAGCGCGATCACCGGCCTGCTCGGGTCGCCCGCAGGGGGCGCGGTGACCCAGTTGCACGCCACCAGCCTGCTGCCGGCCTCCGACAGCGGCACCGTCATGGCCGGCACCACCAAGGGCTTCCAGTCCCTGTCGGCCGACCTCGTCCTCGGCGGTCTCGGCCAGGCCGCGCAGCGCGCCCTGCCGAACGCCACCGGCGGCGGGCTGGCCCCGATGATCGGGCACGTCGCGCCCGCCGAGATGGCGCCGGTCGTCGAGGCGCTGCCCGCGACCTCCCAGGCCGCCGCCATGGACGACCTCGCCCCGCTCGTCGAGGAGGGCGCGGGCTTCGTCCAGGCCCGCGGGACCAGGGCCGCCGGTTCCTACAGCGACGTCATCACCGCCCTCGGCTGGACCACCGACGCGCTGACGAGCTCGGTGCGGGACCGCTGGGTTCGCGACTAAGACCGCGACGGAGGCGCTGATGAGCGAGGCCGGCCCGAGCCCGGCAGTACGGTTCGCGGGCGTCCTAGGTGCCGACGCCCGGGCACCGGACCCGCCGGCGACGTGGCGGCCCGCTCGCGTGCCCCAGCTGTTCCCTGACGGCGGGTCCCGCATCGGGATGCTGCCACACTGACGCGGCAGGTCGCCGGGGCTCCCATGAGGTGCCGGGCGCCCGGGACACTGACGCGCGACGGTTGCGAGGCTCCCGCGAGAGCGGGCCGCCTCATCACGGGCCTGGGCGGACGCGCCCACGGCCAGGGCGCGGGCGCCGCTACTGCAGGGCAGCGGCGCCGCCCCACGCCGCCAACCCCTTGTGGTTGGCGGCGCTTTTCGTTGTACGGGGACGTGCCCTTCCTTCGTCTCGCCGTCCTGGGCGCGGGTTCAGGGTGGCTGTGGTGGCCGTGGAAGGCGCGAGGGGCGGTGGTTCGGCCTCGGGGCGTGGGGGGTCTTCCCGGGGCGTCGTGGCGGCTCTGAAGGCGTGGCGAGTCAGGGGAGACGGGTCAGGGGAGGCGGACGCCTGTGCGGCGGGCTATCTGGGCCTGCAGGCGGGCCATCTGCCAGTGCAGCTCGAGAAGCTGCTCGGCGAGCTGCATCCTCGGGATCTCGGACACCTCCTCGGTGGCCAGGTGGTCAATCGCGGCCGAAAGCTCTGCCATCGCGAGCCCCCACTCCATCACCGTTCCTCGGATCGAATTGACGTTCGAATCCTATCGGAACGGCAGGCTCGGTGTCAGTCTTTTGCCCCTCGGGTCGCGGGAGTTTCGTACACAAGATCGAACTGGAGGAGAGCGGGGCTCGCGTGGTGGCGGCGCGCCACTGGATCACTCCGCGCGAAGGCGCGAGAGATGGTGATCGAGCAGCGCCGCGACGTCGTCCGGGGTGTAGTGGCCGACCAGGGTGGGGTTGACGATGCCCAGGGCGAAGGCGTAGAGGAGGCTCGCCTCCTTGGCGGCCTCCAGGTGGGCGGCGAGTTGGCCGGCGCTCTGGGCGGCGCTGATCTGGTCGGTGAGGAGCGCCAGCAGGGCCGCGTAGCCCGCCCGCATCGCGGCCGCCTGGTCCTCGGACACGACCGAGCTCGCCTGGAACGCCAGCCCGATCCGGTTGAGGTAGCGGCGCTCCTCGTCCAGCGGCAGCAGCTCCAGGATGGCCGCGCGCAGCACGTCGAGCGGGGTGGTCCGGTCCGCGGCGACGGCCGCCACCCGTTCGCCGATCCAGATCGCGATGCGCTCCAGTGCCAGCAGCAGCATCTGGTCCTTCGTCGTGACGTAGTACTGCACCGCCCCCATCGACATGCCGGCCTCGGCGGCGACCTCCCTCAGGCTGACGCTCTCCATGCCCCTGGCGTGGATGACGCGGTGCACGGCCTCGGCGATGTGCCGACGCCGGGCGTCGTGGTCGACGATCTTCGGCATGTTCCGTCGCTTTCTCATGCGGGTGCATGGTAAAAACCGGCATGTTCTTTTATCATGCGACTGTATGACAACAAAAGTTCTGATCATCGGGATCGGTACGCGTGGGGACGTGGCGCCGTACGCGGGCCTCGGGGTGCGGTTACGCGAGGCCGGGCACGAGGTGACGATCGCCGCGCACGAACCCTACGCGGAGCTGGTGCCCGATGCGGGCCTGGCGTGCGTCACGCTTCCGGGGGACCCGCTCACCGCTCTGACCGGCCGCATCTCCATCAGCGCCTTCAGGGACTACAGCGAGCAGCTCGTCGAAGGCCTGGCCGGGCTGCGCGAGCGGGAGGCCGACGTGCTCCTGCTCGGCGTGGCGGGCGCGCCCGCCTGTCACGTCGCCGAGGCGATGGGGGTGCCGAGCATGGGCGTGCATCTGCAGCCGGTCGATCCCACCGGGGACTTCCCGCCGGTCATGAGCCTGCTCCGGCGCTCGCTCGGCCGGTGGGGGAACCGCAGGGCGGCGCGGCTGGCGTTCGAGGTGCCCGCCGCGGGCCCGCTGCTGGCCGGGCTGGGCGTGAGGATGCGGGCCCGGCTGGGCCTGCCCCCGATGACCCCGCGCGCCCTCTACCGGCGCAGGGAGAGCACGCGCTGGCCGGTCTTCCACGGGGTCAGCCCGCTGGTGCTGCCGCGCCCGGCCGACTGGCGGCCGGGGCTGGAGATCACCGGTTACTGGTGGCCGCCACGGCCGCGGGGCTGGCAGCCGGACCCGGTGCTGCGCGACTTCCTGGCGTCGGGGCCCGCACCGGTCTTCGTCGGTTTCGGCAGCCTGGCCGGTACGCGGGCCGAGCAGTACACCGCGCTGGCCGTGGACGCGTTGCGGCGGGCCGGGCTGCGCGGCGTGTTGCAGACCGGTGTCCGGGGGCTCCTCTCCGACGACGTGCTGGGGGTCGGCGACGTGCCGCACGACTGGCTGTTCCCCCGGATGGCCGCCGTCGCCCACCACTGCGGCGGTGGCACCACCGGAAGTGGGGTGCGGGCGGGGGTGCCCGCGGTGGCCGTGCCGGTCATGAACGACCAGCCGTTCTGGGCGTCCAGGCTGACGGCACTCGGTGTGGCCTCGGCCGCGATCCCGTTCCGCCGCCTGACGCCCGCGCGGCTGGCCGCCGCGCTCACCGCGGCGGTCACCGACCCGGGCTACGGGGAGCGGGCCCGGGCTCTCTCGGCCGGGGTCTCGGCGGAGGACGGTGCGGCGCCCGTGGTCGAGGCGGTGGACCGGCTCCAGGCCCGCGACGGGCCCGGCCGCCGGCACGGATGACGGGCCGGCGGTGGTGGGTGACGTCCGACGTGAGCCGCCCTGCTGACAGGCCGGCGGTGGCGGATGAAGTCCGACGTGAGCCGCCCCGCTGGTCGATCAGCCCTTGTTGTAGGCGGCGATGACCTCTTTCGGGTCGCCGTCCATTTTGATCTTGCCCTTGTGCAGCCAGATGACCCGGTTGCAGGTCTCCTCGATGACGCGCAGGTCGTGGGCGACCAGGAAGACGGTGCCGGCCGACTCGCGGATCTGGCGGATGCGCCCCTCGCTCTTCTTGCGGAACTCGCGGTCGCCGGTGGCCAGGGCCTCGTCGATGAGCAGGACGTCGTGGGTCTTGGCCGAGGAGATGGCGAAGCGCAGGCGGGCGCCCATGCCGGAGGAGTAGGTCGACATGGGTAGCTGGACGAACTCGTCGATGCCGGAGAAGTCGACGATCTCCTGGTATTTCTCCCTGACCTCGGCGGGCGTCATGCCCATGGCGTAACAGCCGAGGACGATGTTGCGCTCGCCGGTCAGCTCGCGCATGAGGGCCGCGTTGACGCCGAGCAGCGAGGGCTGGCCGTCGGTGTAGACGGCGCCCTCGTGCGGCGGCAGCAGGCCCGCGATGGCGCGCAGCAGCGTGGACTTGCCCGAGCCGTTGCGGCCCACGATGCCGATGGCGTCGCCATGGTAGGCCACGAAGGTCACGCCCTTGACCGCGTGGACCTCTTTCATCTGCGGCCGCCCCTGGCGCTTCAGGATGCGCGTGAGGGCGTTGACCGCGTTGCCCTTCTCGTTGTCCGAGGCGGCGCCGTAGACGCGGTAGACGATGTGGAGGTCGTCGACGATGACGGTGGGAGTGCCCGTGGGTACGTCGAGGGGCCGCTTGCCCGGGGGCTCCGGGTTGGGATGCACTCTGACATCCTTGCCGGGGACGGCGGGCTTGTCGCCCTTCACCTGTGACAGCTCCTTGGTCAGTTCAGCCACGCCCGTACCTCTCCTCGGACCGCCAGAAGAACCAGAAGCCGAAGCCGAGTGCGAACACCGCCCAGAATACGCAAGACATCCACACCATCGGAGGCGGGTGGTGGCCGTACTCCGGGTTGTGGGTGGCGATGAGGATCTCGCGCATCCACTCGATGAAGGAGGCCGCCGGGTTGAGATACATCACGTTGGCCACCCACTGGGGCAGCTGCGCGGCGTCGACGACCTTGTCCTGGATCGAGAAGAAGACGCCCGAGGCGTAGAGCCACGTGCGGGTGATGAACGGCAGCAACTGGTTGAGGTCGCGCATCGTGGCGCCGAGCCGGGCGACCACCAGTCCGGCGCCGACGTTGAACATCGTCTGCAGCAGGAGCACCACGGGGATCATGAGCCAATACCACGTGGGCCACTCCTGGGTGGCCACCACGAGCGCGAGCAGCACGCCCATGGAGATGGCGAGTTGCTGCAGCTCCTGGATCGTGTAGGCCAGCGGCAGCGACGCCCTGGGGAAGTGAAGTGCCCTGATCATCGACAGGTTGCCGGAGATCGACTTCGCGCCCGCGGTGACCGTGCGCTGCGTGAAGGTGAAGATGAACATCCCGGTCAGCAGGAAGGCCGGGTAGTTGTCGATGTTCTTGTTGCCGCCCAGGATGAGGCCGAACATCAGGAAGTAGATGCCGGCGTTGAGCAGGGGCGTCAGCACCTGCCACAGCTGGCCCAGCGCGGAGTTGGAGTATTTCGTGACGTTGCGTGAGGTCGCGTACGTCAGGATGAAATGACGCCGCTGCCACAGCTGGCGCAGGTAGACAGGAAACCTCGGCCGTGCGATGGCACGGCGAAGCCCGTATCTCTTGGCGAGCTTGGCCAGCGGCTCCTGCCCGCTTCGGCCGCCCGCCTGGGCGTCCGCTACAGCGGATTCCGGCTGGCTCATGGCAAGGACTCTATTGGATCCCGGTCGGTGGAGTGCCTGTCACGCGGGTCGGCGACAGTCTGTTGGACGGGGCTTGGCGACGCCGGGTTCCAAGGCGTCGTCAAGACCTGCTCAACCGTAGCCCAGGGAGGCGGGGTGTGGTGGCAAGGGCGCGACCACCGTCGTGTAGGGGGTATTTTTCATCGACTGTTCACGTCCGGGCTCTACCCTCTATCGTTGTTTGGGCTGTTTGTACGTTTCTGGGCTGAATGCCCGTGACGGTGGATAGGCACACGTGTGACCGAACTGCAATGCGCCAGAGACTCCCTGGTGGCAAGTAGTAAGGGATAGTCGCGATCGACTGGCAGGGCGTCGGCTGGTTTGACCATGTCAGCCAAATCCGGGGGGATACCAGGAACCCCCCGTCAGGCTGCTCCGGATCACCGCAGCTCAGCGCTTGGCGCCCACCTGTAGAGGGAGGAATTCTTTCACCATGCGTGTTACTAAGGGCGCACGGATCGTCGCCGGTACCGCGCTGCTCGCCCTCGCGGTTGCCGCGTGTGGCGGCGGTGCCTCGGACAGCGGCGGCACTGCCGCGGGCGGCGGGGAGACGCCGGTCCGCATGGAGATCGGTGAGCCCCAGGAGCTCCTGAACCCCCAGAACACGACCGAGACCGAGGGCTCTGAGGTCCTCGCCGCGGTGTTCTCGCCGCTCGTACGTTACGACGAGAACAAGCAGCCGGTCGAAGAGGCCGCCGAGTCGATCACCACGACGGACAGCAAGGTCTGGACGATCAAGCTGAAGTCCGGCTACACGTGGCACGATGGCACGCCGGTCACCGCAGCGGACTACGCGCGCGCGTGGAACTTCGCCGCCCTCCAGGACAACGCCATGAGCTCGTCCTACTTCTTCGGTCGCGTCGACGGGTACGAGGACGTGCACCCGGGTGAGGGCAAGACGCCGTCGGCCAAGGAGATGAAGGGTCTCAAGGTCGTCGACGACTCCACGCTCGAGGTCACCCTCGCGGCACCGTTCTCCCAGTTCAAGACGATGCTGGGCTACACCGCCTTCTACCCCATGCCGAAGTCGGCCATCGGCCCCGATGGCAAGGTGACCCAGGCCTTCGGCGAGCAGCCGATCGGCCAGGGCCTGTTCAAGCTGGACAAGCCCTACAAGAAGGGCACCGACCCGACCATCGAGCTGTCGGTCTACGACAAGTTCCCCGGAAAGAAGCCCACGGGCTGGACCAAGCTCCAGTTCAAGGTCTACACCAGCTCCGAGACCGCCTGGAACGACCTGCAGGCCGAGAACCTGGACATCCACGACTCGCTGCCGGCCACGGCCATCTCGACGGCCAAGCAGGTGCTCGGTGACCGGTACTTCGACGAGCCCGACGCCTCCATCGGCTACATCGGCACCCCGCTGAAGTACAACAAGGACTTCCAGAACGTCGACGTGCGCAAGGCCATCTCGATGGCCATCGACCGCAAGACGATCACGGACACGGTCTTCTCCGGCACCCGTTCGCCGGCCGACGACTTCATCAACCCGGCCATCCCCGGCTACCGCCAGGGCGCGTGCGAGGCGTGCACGTACAACCCGGCCGAGGCCAAGAAGCTGTACGAGGCCGCCGGCGGTCCGAAGACCATCGAGCTCGGCTACAACAACGACGGCGGCCACAAGGAGTGGATCGAGGCCGTCGCCAACAACCTGCGCGCCAACCTGGGCATCGAGGTCACTCCGAAGCCGTTCGAGAAGTTCCAGGGCATCCTGGACGCTCTGGACTCCAAGGAGTACAAGGGCCTGTTCCGGATGGGCTGGGCGATCGACTACCCGGCGGCCGAGAACTACCTGACCCCGATCTTCGGCACCGGCGCCATCGGCACCGGCTCCAACTACGGCGGCTACTCCAACAAGGACTTCGACGAGCTGGTGGCCAAGGGCGACCAGGCCACCGACTCGGCCGAGGGCCTGAAGTTCTACCAGCAGGCCGACGACATCCTGCTCAAGGACCTTCCGTACATCCCGGTCTACTTCTACCGGAGCAACTTCGGGCACTCGACGAAGGTCAAGAACGTCAAGCTCAACCTGCTCAACCAGATCAACTGGGCTGACATCGAGAAGGCCTGACGTCATTCGCCAGGTGGACGGCGGCTCCCGCCGTCCACCCGTCGGATGGCTGAACTTGGAGGCAGCCACTCGAGCCGGGTAAACCACGGACTCTGGGGGCTGCCTCCAAGTGTGTACCGGAGGGCTTGAATGGGCCGATATGTCATTAGGCGACTGATCCAGGCGATACCCGTCCTGCTCGGCGCCACGCTACTCATCTTCTGCATCGTCTTCGCACTGCCCGGAGACCCCATCGCGGCACTGTTCGGGGACAAGCGCCCGGACCCCGCGATCGCCGAGGTGCTGCGCGAGCAGTACCACCTCAACGATCCGCTGCTGCTGCAGTACTGGTACTACATCAGCGGCGTCCTCTTCCGCGGTGACTTCGGCGTGAACTTCGCCGACATCCCGGTGTCCCAGATCATGGCCGGCAAGTTCCAGATCACGCTGAACCTCGCGCTGACCGCCCTGACCATGGAGGCCGTCATCGGCGTCGGCCTGGGCCTGTGGGCGGCGCTGCGCCGCGGCAAGGCCACCGACACCATGATCCTGGCCTCGACGCTGCTGCTGATCTCGGTGCCCACGCTGGTGACCGGTTTCGTGCTGCAGCTCCTGCTGGGTGTGAAACTCAAACAGTGGACCGGAGCGGACATCTTCCCCGTGGCGGGCACGTTCGCGGGCTGGCGCAGCTACCTGCTGCCCGGCTTCGTGCTCGCGGGGACGTCCATCGCGTACCTGACCAGGCTCACCAGGACGAGCCTGGCGGAGACGCTGAGGGCGGACTACATCCGCACGGCCACGGCCAAGGGCCTGTCCAGACGCCGGGTCGTCGGCAGGCACGGCCTGCGCAACGCGCTGATCCCGCTGGTCACCTATCTGGGCGCCGACCTCGGCAACCTGATGGGCGGCGCGGTGATCACCGAGACGATCTTCAATCTCCAGGGGATCGGAAACCAGCTCTTCACGTCGGTGTACCTGCGCGAACAACCCGTCGTCGTCGGTATCGTCACCGTACTGGTGCTGGTCTACATCCTGGCCAACCTGGTCGTCGACTTGTTGTACGCCGTGCTAGACCCGAGGATCCGCTATGAGTAACCCAACCCCGCCGGTCGGGCCGGGACTCCCGGAGACGCAGACCATGGTCTCGGACACGGTGACCGCGCCCGCGCCGCACCGCCAGGGCAAGCACAAGCAGGCCAAGGGCGGCAAGCCCGCGAGCCTGTGGACCGACGCCTGGTACGACCTCAGACGCCGGCCGATGTTCATCCTGTCGGTGGTCATCATCCTGATCCTGCTGGTCATGTCGTTCTGGCCGCAGCTGTTCACCTCGGTCGACCCGTTCAACGCCAGGACGTGCGACCTGTCCACGGCGCGGCAGGGGCCCAGCGCGGGCCACCTGTTCGGCCGCGACAACCTGGGCTGCGACGTCTACGCCAGGACGATCTACGGGGCCCGCAACTCCATCGTGATCGGCGTGCTGACCACGATCATCACCACGCTCGTGGGCGGGCTGTTCGGCATCGTCGCCGGCTACAAGAGCGGCCTGGTCGACTCGGTCTCCTCGCGGCTCACCGAGGTCTTCTTCGCCATCCCCCCGATCCTGGGCGCCCTGCTGATCGCGGCCACGTTCCGCGGCCGGGCCAACAGCATCCTGCTGGTCATCATCGCGCTGGCGGTGCTCGGCTGGCCGATGACGTACCGCATCATGCGAGCGGCCGTGATCACGGCGAAGAGCCAGGACTTCGTGGTCGCGGCCAGGGCACTGGGCGCGGGAGCGGGCCGGATCATGTTCCGCCACCTGCTGCCCAACTCGGTGGCCCCGGTCATCGTCGTGGCCACGATCAACCTGGGCGGGTTCATCGCGGCCGAGGCCGCGCTGTCCTTCCTGGGTGTCGGCGTGCTGTCGCCGGACATCTCCTGGGGCCTGATGATCGCCGACGCGCGCGACAGGTTCCTGGAGGCGCCGCTGCCGCTGATCTTCCCGGCCGTGTTCCTGTGCGTCACCGTGCTGGCGTTCATCATGATGGGCGACGCCGTGCGCGACGCGCTCGATCCGAAGCTCAGGTAGGAGGGAGGATCAAAGTGACGAAGACGACTCCGGACGCGTTGCCCGCCGAGGGAGGGCCGGGCGACGGGCCGCTGCTCGCCGTCGACAACCTGCACGTGGAGTTCCAGACCCGCGCGGGCGTCGTGCGCGCGGTCAACGGCGTGAGCTACACGGTCGGCGCGGGTGAGACCCTCGCCGTGCTGGGCGAGTCGGGCTCGGGCAAGTCCGTGACGGCCCAGGCCATCATGGGCATCCTCGACATGCCGCCGGCGGTCATCCCCAAGGGGGAGATCCGCTTCAGGGGCACCGACCTGCTCAAGCTGTCGGAGGACGCCCGCACGCAGGTGCGCGGGCAGCGGATCGCGATGATCTTCCAGGACGCGCTCTCCGCCCTCAACCCGGTCTTCACCGTGGGCTGGCAGATCAGCGAGATGTTCCGGGTGCACCGGGGCATGTCCAAGGCCGACGGCATGAAGAAGGCCGTCGAGCTGATGGACCGGGTCCGCATCCCGGCCGCCAGGCAGCGCGTGCACGACTATCCGCACCAGTTCTCCGGGGGCATGCGCCAGCGCATCATGATCGCCATGTCGATCGCGCTGGACCCCGAGGTGCTGATCGCGGACGAGCCGACCACGGCGCTGGACGTGACCGTCCAGGCGCAGATCATGGAACTGCTGGCCGACCTGCAACGCGAGAGCCAGATGGGCCTGATCCTCATCACCCACGACCTCGGTGTCGTGGCCGACGTGGCCGACAAGATCGCGGTCATGTACGCGGGGCGCATCGTGGAGAACGCCCCCGTGTACGACATCTACAAGGCGCCCGCGCATCCGTACACGAAGGGCCTGCTGGACTCGATCCCCAGGGTCGACCTCAAGGGCCAGGAACTGTACGCGATCAAGGGTCTGCCGCCCAACCTGCTGGACCTGCCGTCGGGCTGCTCGTTCAACCCGCGGTGCCCGTACCGGCAGGACAACTGCGTGACCGACGCCCCCCCGCTCTACGAGATCAGCGGCGTGCGCAGCAGCGCCTGCCACTACTGGAGGGAGGTCCTCGATGGCGAGCGGCAGTGATCGCATTCTCGAGGTGCGCGACCTGGTCAAGCACTTCCCGCTGACGCAGGGCATCGTCTTCAAGAAGCAGATCGGCGCGATCAAGGCCGTCGACGGCGTCTCGTTCGACCTGAACAGGGGCGAGACGCTGGGCATCGTGGGCGAGTCGGGCTGCGGCAAGTCCACCCTCGCCAAGGTGCTGATGGCGCTGGAGCGGCCCACCTCGGGCTCGGTCAAGATCGACGGCCGGGACATCGCCAAGGCCAGGGGTGGCGAGCTCAAGCGCATGCGGCGCAACATCCAGATGGTGATGCAGGACCCGTACACCTCGCTGAACCCCCGGATGACCGTCGGCGACATCATCGGCGAGCCGTACGAGATCCACACGGAGGTCGCCCCCAAGGGCGACCGGCGCACGAAGGTGCAGGAGTTGCTGGAGGTGGTCGGACTCAACCCCGACCACATCAACCGCTACCCGCACCAGTTCTCCGGCGGGCAGCGGCAGCGCATCGGCATCGCCCGCGGGCTGGCGCTGCAGCCGGAGATCATCGTCTGCGACGAGCCGGTCTCCGCGCTCGACGTGTCGATCCAGGCGCAGGTCATCAACCTGCTCGAACGGCTGCAGAACGAGTTCAACCTGGCCTACATCTTCATCGCCCACGACCTGTCGGTGGTGCGCCACATCTCCGACCGGGTCGGCGTGATGTACCTGGGCAAGTTCGTGGAGCTGGGCAAGGACACGGAGATCTACGACCGGCCGGCGCATCCGTACACGCAGGCGCTGCTGTCGGCGGTGCCGGTGCCCGACCCCGAGGGCCGGGAGCAGCGGGAGCGGATCATCCTCCAGGGCGACCCGCCGTCGCCCGCCAACCCGCCGAGTGGGTGCCGGTTCCGCACGCGGTGCTGGAAGGCGCAGGAGATCTGCGCGGAGGAGGAGCCGCTGCTGCAGATCCGGCCGGGCACGGCGCACGAAAGCGCCTGCCATTTCGCCGAAACCCACGATGTGGTGCACGTAGGCTGATCTCTTTTCTGGAGGGTCCATCTGTTACGGCGGCGCCGGGTTGCCCCAGACGCCGCACGTGGCTGATGGCCCTCCAGGGAGACGCTGTCTGAACCCGTCAGTGGCGGGCCGCCGTCACGGCGCCCTGTGGGCCCCGTGACGTGGTTCAGAAGCCGGACCACGTTCCGGGGCTCAGCGGGTGGCGATGATCGCTGAGCCGTGGCCGAACAGGCCCTGGTTGGCCGCCAGGCCGACGCGGGCGTTCTCCACCTGGCGCGGCCCCGCCCGGCCGCTCAGCTGGGCGGTCAGCTCGCAGAGCTGGGCGATGGCCTGAGCCGGGATCGCCTCGCCGAACGAGGCCAGGCCGCCCGACGGGTTGACCGGGATGCGGCCGCCCAGGGCGGTCTGGCCGTCGCGGAGCAGCTTGTCCGCCTCGCCGGGCGGGCAGAGGCCGACGTCCTCCATCCAGTCCAGCTCCAGCGCCGTGGACAGGTCGTAGACCTCGGCCAGCGACACGTCCTGCGGGCCCAGGCCCGCCTCCTCGTAGGCCGCGTGCGCGATCGCGGCCCTGAAGGGCCGGTGGCCGGGCGGGGGCTCGGTGACGCGGGAGTCCGTGGCGAAGTCGGGCAGCTCCAGCACCGTGTTCGGGAAGGTCGGCGTTACCGTGGAGACGGCGGCCAGGCGTACCAGGGTGCCGCCGTGGCGGCGGGCGTACCCCTCCGAGGCCAGGACCACCGCCGCGCCGCCGTCCGAGGTGGCGCAGATGTCCATCAGGTGCAGCGGGTCGGCCACCATGGGGGAGGCCAGCACCTGCTCGGCGGTGACCCGCTCGCGGTAGCGGGCCATCGGGTTGAGCGAGCCCGCCAGCGCGTTCTTGACCTTGACGGCGGCGAAGTCCGCCGGCGTCGAGCCGTGCACGGCCATCCGGCGGCGGGCGTAGAGGGCGAAGTAGGCGGGGTTCGTGGCGCCCAGGAGGCGGAAGCGCAGCCAGTCGGGGTCGTCGGGGCGGTCGCCGCCGACCGGTTTGAAGAAGCCCTTCGGGGTCGCGTCCGCGCCGATCACGAGGGCGACGTCGCACAGCCCGGCCAGGATCCTGGCGCGGGCGATGTCCAGCGCCTGGGCGCCCGACGCGCAGGCCGCGTAGCAGGAGGCGACCCTGGCACCCGACCAGCCCAGCGCCTTGGCGTAGGAGGCACCGGAGACGAAGCCCGGGTAGCCGTTCCTGATGGTGTCCGCGCCGACCACGAACTGCACGTCCGTCCAGGCCAGGCCGGCGTCCTTGAGCGCCTCGCGGGCGGCGGCCACGCCGTAGTCGAGGAACGGGCGGCCCCACTTGCCCCACGGGTGCATCCCGGTGCCCATCACGACCACGCTCACGACGCTCGCCTCCAGCGGTGCGGCTCTGTCACGGGCCTCATGACGCTCGCCTCCAGCGGTGTGCCCCTCATGACGCTCGCCCCCACATCCACACGAGCGGGCCGTCGGCCAGGGGGCCAGAGGTCAGCTCCAGTTCCATGCCGACCGTGAGCTCGTCCACCGTCAGGCCCTTGACCTGCCCGAGCACCACGATCCCGACCTCGTCGAGCTCGACCGCGGCCAGTGTGACCGGCTCGTACGGCTGCGCGGCCACGTACGGCGCCGGCGGCGGGTAGCAGGCGTTGGTGTACGACCAGACGCGCCCGCGCCGAGGCAGCCGGAACACCTCCATGTCCGTGCTCGTGCACCGGGGATCGGGGCACGAGTCGTGCCGTGGCGGGAAGCAGACCGTTCCGCAGGCCGGGCACCGGGTGCCCAGCAGGCGGACGCCCTCTTCCTCGATGGCGAACCAGCCGTCGATGGCGTACGTCATAGCCGGAGTATCACACAAGCGCTTGCTAGGTTACATCCCTTCGCCGTCCCCGGCGGCGCAGCACCACCCGTGCCGACATCACCGCCATCAGCATCAGCATGCCGCCCACCACCGGCATCCGGGTGGCCGGCACGGGCCCGTCGCCGAAGTACGGCCCTGGGCCGGCCATGGCCGTGACCGGCATCGCCAGCCGGTCCGCCGTCCGCAGGGCGAGCAGCGCGTCGACCACGCCGTGCCCGTAGGCGGGGCTGTAGCCGCCCGACGGCCGCCGCCCGGTGCCCAGCTCGATGGCCCGGCGCACGTGGTAGGGAGACATGTCGGGATGCGCCGAGCTGATCAGCGCCGCGATGCCCGCGACCATGGCGGCGGCCGAACTCGTGCCGTCACCGACCACGTATGAGGTGCCCGCGTCGGCCGTGACGATCTGCGTGCCGGGCGCCACCACCGAGACGTAGTCCTGCTTGTTGGAGAACCGGGCCACCTTCATCCGCCGGTCGACCGCGCCCACCGCGATCACCCCCGGATAGGCGGCGGGGAAGTTCTTCCTGTTGGCGGTGGCCCCGTCGTTGCCCGAGGAGGCCACCAGCACCGCTCCCTTGCTGATCGCGTGCTGGACGGCCTCCTCCTCCGCCGCGTACCCCTCCCACGCGCCGCTGCCGCCGCCGAGCGACATGCTGATGACGTCGGCGCCGTGGTCGGCCGCGTACCGGATGCCCCTGGCCAGCGCGTCGCGCCAGCCGGAGAGCTGCCTGCCGCGCCGGGGGTCGCCGTTCTCCAGCGTCACCCGCACCGACAGCACCGTGGCGGCCGGGGCCACGCCCATGATCCCGCTGCCGTCGCCGTGACCGCGGCCCGCGATCAGGCTGGCCATGGCGGTGCCGTGCGGGCCCCACGGCCGGTCGCCCGTGCCGGTCAGGTCGGGGCCCTCGATGACGGCGCCGCGCAGGTCGGGGTGGTGCGCGTTCACGCCGGTGTCCAGGACGGCCACCACGACGCCCTCGCCCTTGCTCAGCCGCCACGCCTCGGGCAGCCGCAACGTGCCCAACTGCCACTGCCCGGCCCGCGCCGCCTCCCCCAGATCCCCGACGTCATCCACCACATCCGCCACCCCGGCAACGCTCGCCGCCCCGGTCGCGTCGGTGGTGCCGGCCCCGCCGATGGTGCCGGTTGTGAGAGTGGTGCCGCTTGTGTGGGTTGTGCTGGTCGCGTGGACGGTGCCTGCTCTGCCGGTGGTGCCGGTTGTGTGGGCGGTGCTGGTCGTGTCGGCGGTGCTCGCTCTGTCGGTGGTGCTGGTCGCGTGGGCGGCGGTGCCGGGGACGGCGATGACGGCCGCCAGGCCGGTCAGCAGCGTCGGGACGATGAGCCGCCTCATCGGGTCAGCGCCTGGTGCAGGACCGTCGCCAGTTGCCGGGCCGCGTGGCGCAGCCGGGCCACGGCGCCGTCGCCCGGCCGGTACGTCCGCCCGTCGGCGTATCCGGCGGCCGTGGCCACCACATAGCGCTCGTCGGAGTCGACCACGACGCCGGTGAAGTACTGCCGATCGCCGAACCGCTCGGCCGCTCCGCCGGGGAAGGCCACCGGCCGCACCGTCGCGGGCCGCCCCGCGTCGGCGAGAACGACTCCGAGATCGGCGACGGACCCGGCCACCACACCGGCCGAGGTCCCGGCCCAAGACCCGGCCGCGAGATCGGCCGAGGGTCCGGCCGCGAGACCGAATCCCAGGTCGGCGGAGGACCCGACGGCTTGCCCGGCGCTCGGGTCGGCGGCTGACCTGCCGTCCTGTCGGGCGTCCGGGTCGGCGGCTGGCCTGCCATCCTGCCCGGTTCCCGGGTCGGCGGTCGATCCAGCGGCCTGTCCGGCGTCCGGGTCGGCGGCCGGTCCGCCAACCTGCCGAGCCCCCGGGTCGGTGGCGGTGGTCGTGCGGTTGGCGAGGACGGCGATGCCGACGGTGACGACGAAGGTGCGGGTGCTGTCCGCGTACGTGGCGCGTAAGGCCGTGCGGCAACTCGAACGTACGGCGGCGGGCTGGAAGGCGCGCCGGCAGGGCGCCTCGGGGGCGACTCCGGCCAGCACGTACGTGACCCGCGCCCCCGAAGGGCTGGAGCCGGGCACCGAGTCGGGGAAGACCCGGGCGACCGGCCACGCGTGCCAGCGCTCTGAGACGGTCGGCACCGGTGAGGGCCAGACCGCGGCCATGATGGACAACAGCACAAGGGACAAATGGAACATGTCAACCTCGAACGGGAGGGGAGGGACCTCCGATCTGTTCCGCATTCTGACACGAGAGCGTTCAGACATTCCGACGCTTCGGTAAACAGACCGATACGCGGAGTAATTCCGATCTATGGCTTTCCGCCTACGGTGTGGGCGAAAGTCGGACATGTGCCCCAGGTGGGAGCCCCAGCCGCTGGGCCGCGTCGCCGCAGTTGATCGCGATGGCGATCAGCCCGGCCGAGTCCGCGAACGCGACCAGTTCCCCCGGCGGCACCGCCGCGTACGTCTCACGGAAGGGAAGCGCGAGCTGCCGCCGCCCCAGCCACACCCCCAGCGTGTCACCCACCCGCACACCCAGCGCCTGAAGGTCGCCGGCCGCGATCGACAGCTGCGTGTTGCCGTACCGGTCCACCGAGACCACCTCGCCCTCCACCGAGCCATCGCGCAGCTGCGACGTCGGCTCGGGCAGCGAGACCAGCCTGCCCAGCGGCACCTCGGGCCCCAGGTCCGCGGTGCGCAGCCCGCCGAACAGCCGCCCCGCGACCGGCGCGAACACGTCGCGCCCGTGGAAGGTGGGCGAGACCGGATGCAGGAAGTGCGCGGAGTTGCTGATCTCGTACGCCGCCACCGCCCCGCCGCTGGCGTGCACCGCCCACGACAGCAGCCCGTTGTCGGGGCCGATGAACACCCGGCCGCCCGCCTCCACGGCCACCGCCCGCCTGGCCCCGCCCGCGCCCGGATCGACCGCGCCGATGTGGATGCCCTGCGGCAGATAGGGGATCGTCTGGGCCAGGACCGCCGCTCCGCGCCGTACGTCGCCGGAGGGGATCAGGTGGCACACGTCGATCACGCGGGCCTCGGGAGCGATGCCGGCGATCACCCCATGACAGGCCGCCACGTAACCGTCTTCGAGCCCGTAATCGGTGAGGAGCGTGATGACAGAGGTCACATTTGGTGACTGTACGTCCCGCAATCCGCCGTGAACAGCCGCCAATCCGCCGTGAACGGCCGCACTCGGCACATTACGATGGCCTCGGGCCGCGTGCGAGCGACGTGACCGACGCTCGCCCCTTTCGAGGAGGACACCATGGGAGCACCGCTCAGCGGTGACAATGCTGCCCAGGAACCGTCCCGACAACCCCTCTCACAACGCGACATCGAGCTCCTCGCCTTCGAGCGCCAATGGTGGCGCTACGCGGGCGCGAAGGAGCAGGCCATCAAGGAGAGCTTCGGTTTCTCCGCCACGCGCTACTACCAGCTGCTCAGCGAGCTGATCGACCGGCCGGAGGCACTGGAGCAGGACCCCATGCTGGTCAAGAGGCTGCGCCGGCTACGCTCCACCCGCCAGCGCGAGCGCGCCGCCAGAAGGTTTGGCATGCGCCCCTGACCGGCTGGGTACGGCAGGCGCGTGAAGAACATCCCTGGAATCGAAGCGATCTTGCGTGATCCGGCGGGCGCCGTGATCGGGCTCGACTTCGACGGCACACTGTCGCCGATCGTGCCCGATCCGGCCGAGGCCGTGATCCACCCGGAAGCGCCCGAAGTACTCGCCGACCTGGGCGCTCACGTCCTCGCGGTGGTCGTCGTGACCGGCAGGCCCGCGGCCACCGCGCTGGAGCTCGGCCCCGGCCTGGCCGACGTGGAGGGGCTGGTCGTGCTCGGGCACTACGGCTTCGAACGCTGGGAGGACGGCCGCGTCTCCGCGCCCCCGCCCCCGCCAGGGGTGCCCAGGGCCGAGGCGGAGCTGCAACTGCTGCTCGGCACGCTCGATCTGCCGGGCGTCGTCATCGAGGACAAGGGCCGGGCCGTGGCCGTGCACACCAGGCGCAGCCCCGACCCCGAGGGCGCGCTGGCCGTGCTGCGCGAGCCGCTGGCCAAGCTGGCCGCGAAGCACGACCTGGTGATCGAGCCGGGACGCATGGTGCTGGAGCTGCGGCCGCCCGGCATGGACAAGGGACACGCGCTGAGCCTGTTCCTGGCCGAGAAGGCGGCGAGATCGGTGATGTTCGTCGGTGACGACCTGGGCGATCTGGCCGCGTTCGACGCCGTACGCGCCTCGGGGCTGCCCGGGGTGACCGTGTGCAGCGGCTCCGCCGAGGTGACGGCGCTGGCCGAACGGGCCGACATCGTGGTGGACGGGCCGCAGGGTGTGGTGGCGCTGCTGCGTGAGCTGGGGTCGGCGTTCAGTCGTTCGTGATCGGGCTGCAAGTCGCGCTCCCTAGGGTCGGTCCCATGTCCAAGCGTCATCTCGCCGTCGCGACCCTGACCGCGATCGCCCTCCTGGCCGCACCTTTCCCCGCGTACGCCACCAGCGGCACGCACGCCGCGAACGCCACCAGCGGCGCGTCCACTCAGCCCCTCAAGCTCAGGGGCGGGCTGACGCTCCATCTGCCGATCAAGTGGGCGGTGCACCGGGTCAGCCCCGACTGGATCCACGTGGTCACCGGCAGCTGCGCCAAGCCCTCCGGCGGTTACGGCACCCCCGGCTGCCGCGGCTTCTGGGTGCTCGGCCCCAAGGCCATCAAGCACGGCAATGAGCTCTTCCACGCCTACGACGGGACCAGGCCGTTCTACCCCGCGACCGACGTGCAGCAGTGTCCGAGCAACGGCAAGTGGGGGCAGATCCTCGGCTCGGCCAAGGTCAAGGGCCTGCGCCAGTTCGGTCCCGGGCACAAGGCGGCCTACCGCGAGTGGCGGGCGAGCTGCGTCTCGTACGCGAACGGCAAGGTGAAGTCGCGCTACACACAGCGCGAGTGGTACCTGCCGAAGACCAGGATCCTCGTCGTCGACCAGTGGAGCACGCCGGGCCTGTCCGCCGCGCTCAGGAACGCCGACTGGAACTGAGCACCCCGGCCACGGCCAGGCCGATGAGCACCGGCACCAGGAGGAACGCCTTCCAGGTGCCGAAGCCGTCGGCGAGCGCGCCGAGCGCGAGCGGGCCGGCCGCGATGGCGGCTCCCGCCCAGATCGGCGAGGCCGCGGCCGCCAGGTCGGCCCGGCCGCCCGCGCCGGCGATCAGCCCCGACAGCGCCAGCGGGAAGTGCAGCGAGGCGCCGAGCCCGCAGACCACCAGCCCGGCGTAGGAGAGTGCCGGGTGGGTGCTCAGCCAGAACAGCAGCCAGCCCGCGAACGCCACCGCCAGCGCCCCCACGAACAGCGGCACCGTGGGCAGGCGCAGCGCCAGTTGCGCCCCGGCGAACCGGCCGGCCGCCAGCCCGCCCACGAACGCGGTCAGCCCCGTGGCCGCCGCGGCCGCGCTGAGTCCCGTACGGCCGGCGAACAGGTCGGCGGCCCACAGGTTGAACGTGAACTCCATCGCCACGCAGCAGAACAGCACGAGCCCCGCCAGATGGAACCCCCACCCCGGCCTGCCCACCGCCTCCGCGCCCCCGCCCGCACTGGCCGCCCGCTCCGGGCTCCCGCCCGGACCGGCCTCCGTCTTCGCGCCCACAGCGGCCCCGGCGGCCCCGGCGGCCTGGTGCGAGCCGGGCGGCGGCGGGGGCCAGACGCGGCCCATGAACAGCGCCAGCAGCACGCTCACGACCGGCGTGACCAGCAGCGCCGCCCGCCAGCCGAACGCGGTCTGGGCGACCACGCTGAGGCAGAACGTCATCCCCATGCCCACCACCACGCCGACGGCGTTGGCCTCGCTGATCGCGGCCGGTCCCGCCGGGCCGTGGTGGTCGCTGAGCGCGGCCATGGCGGTGTAGAGCATGATCGCGCTGAACCCGCCGGAGACGCCGTACCCGAGCATGGTCAGCGGCAGGGCGTCGGCGGGGACGATCATGAGCAGGCCGGCGTTCATCCCGGCCAGGCCGATCCAGGTCGTCGCGCGCCGGCCGAACCTGCGGGTGAGCGCCGGCAGTAGCAGCCCGGCCGCGATCGTGCCCGCGGCCATGGCGGTGCCGTGCAGGCCCGCCACGGTGGCCGGGACGCGCAGGTCGGCGCGGAGCAGCGGCAGGGCGGCGCTCAGGCCGTACATGTAGGTGGCGAACGCGCTGAGCTGGAGGTAGATGAGCCAGGTCGGGCGATCTCGGATCAGCCGGATGGGCGGTAAGACCATGCTCACCCGGCAGCCTCCCGATCGGTGAGGGGATCGCCCTCCCATAGTAGGTCAGCGCCCGGAACCGGCCCGGGTCAGGGCGGCGGCGCCGGGTCAGGTCAGGGCGTCGAGCCGGGTCAGGTCAGGGCGTCGAGCTGGGCGGCGAACCACTTCTGCGGCGGCAGGGCGGTCGCGGCGGCGTGCAGCTTGTCGCGGCGCATGCGCCGCTCGTCCTCCGGCATGACCAGCGCGTCGTGCAGAGCCGCGGCCGTGCCGCTGATGTCGTACGGGTTGACCAGGAGCGCGTGCTGGCCCAGCTCGGCCGCCGCCCCCGCCTCCCGCGACAGCACCAGCGCGCACCGCTCGGACAGGACCGGCCCCTCCTTGGCGACCAGGTTCATGCCGTCGCGGATGGGGTTGACGAGCAGCACGTCGGCCATCCGGTACGCGGCCAGCGAACGCGGGTAGTCGTCGTTGACGTTGAGGATCAGCGGGTCCCAGTCGTCGGTGGCGTACTCGTCCTCGATCTCCTGGGCGCGGCGCTGCACCGACGCGGTGTATTCGCGGTATTCGGGCAGGTCGTGCCGGCTGGGATAGGCGAAGGCGAGGTGGACGACGCGGCCGTGCCACTCGGGATGGGCGGCCAGGAACTCGCGGTAGGCGATCAGGCCGCGGACGATGTTCTTCGACAGCTCGGTGCGGTCGATGCGGACGATCAGCCTGCGGTCGCCCACCTGCTCCCTGAGCGCGGTCATGTGGGACTCGACGTCGGGCTCGCAGGCCCGCTCCCACAGCGCCGAGCCGTCCACGCCGAGGCTCTGCACCCCGATGCGGGTGGTGCGGCCCTCGTGGGTGACGCTGCGCCCGACGCGGTCGGCCTCCGCGCCCAGCAGGCGCTCGCAGCAGTCCATGAACGCCTGCGCCCATCGGTCGGTGAGGAACCCGGCGTGATCGGCCCCCAGGATGCCCTCCAGGACCTCGCGCGCCACCTCGTCGGGCAGCAGGGAGAAGTATTCGGGCGGCGCCCACGGCGTGTGGCTGAAGTGGGCGATGCGCAGGTCGGGCCGTTCGGCGCGGAGCATGGCGGGGGTCAGCGTCAGGTGGTAGTCCTGCACCATCACGCGGGCGCCGTGGCCGGCCTCCTCGGCCAGCGCCAGCGCGAACGCGCCGTTGTAGTCGCGGTAGGACTCCCACTCGCGCTCGAACCTGGTGCCGAAGTTGGGCGTGTTGGGGATGTCGTAGAGCAGATGGTTGACGAACCACAGGGTGGAGTTGGCCACGGCGTTGTAGGCGCGGTGGAAGACGGCGGGCGCGATGTCGAGCATCCGCAGCGGGCCGGTGTCGTAGCCGGCCTGGTCGATGCGGCCGCCGGCGGCCAGGCGCACGGCGCTGCGGTCGCCGTCGGACAGCGCGGCGCAGATCCACAGCACGCCGTCGTCCTTGGCCACGCCCGACAGGCCCGAGACCAGGCCGCCGCCGCCGCGCCTCATGGTCAGCTCACCGTCGTCGGAGACGGTGAAGGAGACCGGGCCTCTGTTGGAGGCGAGCAGGACGCTGTTCATGGACATCCTCGGTCACGAGTCGCGGGATTGACGCGCGGACCGCGGCATCTCGCGTGCGGAGGGGCGAGGAAGTCAACTAGGCTCCCATCGATCACAAACATAGGATCCCATCTATGGCGCTTGATGAGCTAACCGAGGAACTCGCCCGCTCCGCGGCCGGAGGAGACCATCGCGCACTTGGCGAGCTCCTGGCGCGGATCGAGCCTGATGTGATGCGCCACTGCGCCCGGATCCTCCCCTATCACCAGGATGCGGAAGAGGCCTCGCAAGATACGTTGCTGGCCGTGGCGCGCAACATCGGGCGTTTCGAGGGGCGGGCCAGGTTCAGCACCTGGCTGCACATCGTGACCGCCAACTGCGCGCGGACGACATACCGGACGCTCAAGCGCAGGGCGGCCGAGCAGAGCTCGGACGAGCTGCCCATGCAGAAGCCGGACGTGCGGCGGGTCAGCGTGATCGCGGGCTCGCGGCTCGACCTGCTCGACGCGATGGAGGCGCTGGAGGCCGACAAGCCCGACCTGGCGCAGGCGCTGGTGCTGCGCGACATCGTCCAGCTCGACTACAACGAGGTGGCCGAGCAGCTCGGCATTCCGCTCGGCACCGCGAAGTCCCGCATCCACCAGGCACGCAAGTACGTCCAGGGCGTCCTGGGCGAGGACTATCGCTGAGACCGCCCGTCCCACATGATGAGACGGGTGGAAGTTTCGGCCACTTGAGCGGGTAGAGTCCAGTTCAACAACTTCATATTGCTCATCCAGAGGGGTGGAGGGACCGGCCCTGCGAAGCCCCGGCAACCCTCCCGGCTTTCGACTCGCGACCTGGCGAGGCCGACCGGGACTAGGTGCCAATTCCGGTTCGCGGTCAAGGTGGCCGTGGGCGAAGATGAGGGAAGGCCTCGCTTCATGTCGCTCGACTTTGGTCCTGCTGTCGGTCTGTCCTGCCGCGAGTGCGGCGCGCGTTACCCCCTGGGTCCCAGTTTCGCCTGTCTGGAGTGTTTCGGGCCGCTTGAGGCGGCCTACGACTTCGGCACGGTGACCCGGGCGCAGATCGAGTCCGGTCCGGCCAACATCTGGCGTTACCGGGCACTCCTCCCCGTTCCGACGGACGTGACCGAAAAGCCGAATATGAACCCCGGCTGGACCAAATTGGTCAAGGCCGGAAACCTCGGCAAGGCGCTCGGGCTCAAATCCCTGCACGTGAAGGACGACTCGGGAAACCCCACCCACTCCTTCAAGGACCGCGTGGTCGCGATGGCCGTCGAGGCGGCCCGCAACTTCGGCTTCCACACCCTTTCCTGCTCCTCCACGGGCAACCTCGCGGGCGCGGTGACCGCCGCCGCGGCGCGGGCCGGGCTCGACGCCTGCGTGTTCATCCCGGCCGACCTCGAAGCCGCGAAGATCGCCATGGCCCGCGTGTTCGGCGGGCGGCTGATCGCGATCGACGGCACCTACGACGAGGTCAACCGGTTCTGTTCCGAGCTGATCGGCGACCCCATGGGCGACAAGTGGGGCTTCGTCAACGTCAACCTGCGGCCCTACTACGCCGAGGGCTCCAAGACGCTCGCGTACGAGATCGCCGAGCAGCTCGGCTGGCGGCTGCCCGAGCAGATCGTCATCCCCATCGCCTCGGGCTCGCAGCTCACCAAGATCGACAAGGGCTTCAAGGAGCTCATCCGGCTGGGGCTGGTCGAGGACACGCCCTACAAGATCTTCGGGGCGCAGGCCGAAGGCTGCTCGCCGGTGTCGGCCGCGTACAAGGCCGGTCACGACGTCGTCCAGCCGGTCAAGCCCGACACCATCGCCAAGTCGCTGGCCATCGGCAACCCGGCCGACGGTCCCTACGTGCTGGACATCGCACGACGCACCGGAGGGGGCGTCGAAGACGTCACGGACGCCGAGATCGTGGCCGCCATCAAGCTGCTCGCCTCCACCGAGGGCATCTTCGCCGAGACCGCGGGCGGGGTGACCGTGGGCGTGCTGAAGAAGCTGGCCGAGAGCGGCAGGCTCGATCCCGAGGCCGAGACCGTGGTGCTGAACACCGGCGACGGGCTCAAGACGCTCGACGCCATCAGCGACGACGCCGCGCCCACGGCCGTCATCCGGCCCTCCCTCGACGCGTTCCGCGCGACTGTCTGACAACCAGGAAAGGCGACATTTACCATGAGCGTTTCTGTGCGGATTCCCACCATTCTGCGCACCTACACCGGGGGCAACGCCGAAGTGAGTGGCGAAGGCGCGACTCTTCGTGACGTACTCGCCAAGCTGGACTCCGACTACCCCGGCATCGGCGCGAGAATTCTGGATGAATCGGGCAAGATTCGACGTTTCGTCAACGTTTATGTTGGGGAAGAGGACGTCCGTTTCGCCGAGGGTCTCGACACTCCCGCCCCAGAGGGCACCCAGATCTCCATCATCCCCGCGGTCGCCGGCGGCTGAGCGCCGCGCGAACCCCGACCGTTGAAGGCGCCCCTTGTGGGCGCCTTCTGCTTTTCCTGGGCTAATTCAACGTTGTACGAGGTTCGCTGCGAAGAAATACCTGGTTTGCAGATTGACTCTGTTGCCAAACCCCGTGCCACAGGTATGGTCGAGGGCGATCGTCTGCCTGATTTTCAAGTTATGTCAGACGATTACAGGCCTCGCGGAGGAATGGGCGAGATCTGAGAGACCAGTAAGAGGAGTCGGAAGTGGCGCAGGGCACCGTCAAGTGGTTCAACGCGGACAAGGGCTACGGCTTCATCGCGGTAGACGGTGGTAAGGATGTATTCGTCCATTACTCAGCGATCATGATGGACGGGTACCGCTCTCTCGAACAGGGTCAGCGTGTCGAGTTCGAGATCACGCAGGGCCAGAAGGGGCCGCAGGCGGAGTCCGTCCGCACGGTCTGAGGTCACATCACTGGTATGCACCGGGCGGGCTCGCACGGCAGCGCAGTCCGTGCGAACCGTCACCCCCCTCAATCGTCGACTCGCGTACGGCGGGCTGCTTCGGGCGGCTCGCCGTACTGACTTCTGACCTGGGGATGAACACCGGGCGCGGGTGCGTTCGCTTGCACTCGGCAGGGTAGAGTGCTAAACAGTTCGTTGGCACTCTGTGCAGCAGAGTGCCAACATCGGATCGAGACGATGGGGTCTGCCGAACGGAGATGCGGGCCCATGCCGTCGCGGGCGTCGGCTCGGTCCACGACAAGCCACCCTGCATCTGGGAGGTCTAGCCTTATGGCAGCCAAGATGATCGCGTTTGACGAGGACGCCCGGCGCGGTCTCGAGCGCGGTATGAACCAGCTCGCCGACGCCGTCAAGGTGACCTTGGGTCCCAAGGGCCGCAACGTCGTGCTGGAGAAGAAGTGGGGCGCTCCCACGATCACCAACGACGGTGTGTCCATCGCCAAGGAGATCGAGCTCGAGGACCCTTGGGAGAAGATCGGCGCCGAGCTGGTCAAGGAAGTCGCCAAGAAGACCGACGACGTCGCGGGTGACGGCACCACCACCGCCACCGTGCTCGCCCAGGCGCTGGTGCGCGAGGGTCTGCGCAATGTCGCCGCCGGCGCCAACCCGATGGCCCTGAAGAAGGGCATCGAGGCGGCCGTCGAGCGCGTCAGCGAGGAGCTCTCCAAGCTGGCCAAGGATGTGGAGACCAAGGAGCAGATCGCCTCCACCGCCTCCATCTCCGCCGCCGACCCCGAGATCGGCTCGCTCATCGCCGAGGCGATGGACAAGGTCGGCAAGGAAGGCGTCATCACCGTCGAGGAGAGCAACACCTTCGGCCTCGAGCTCGAGCTCACCGAGGGCATGCGCTTCGACAAGGGCATGACGTCGATGTACTTCGTGACCGACTCCGACCGCATGGAGGCCGTGCTCGAAGACCCGTACATCCTGATCGTCAACAGCAAGGTCTCGGCCAACAAGGACCTGCTGCCGCTGCTCGACAAGGTCGTGCAGTCCGGCAAGCCGCTGCTGATCATCGCCGAGGACGTCGAGGGCGAGGCCCTGGCCACCCTGGTCGTCAACAAGATCCGCGGCCTGTTCCGCTCGGTCGCGGTCAAGGCCCCGGGCTTCGGCGACCGCCGCAAGGCCATGCTCAACGACATCGCGATCCTGACCGGTGGTCAGGTCATCGCCGAGGAGGTCGGCCTCAAGCTCGAGACCGCCACCCTCGACCTGCTGGGCCGCGCCCGCAAGGTGGTCGTGACCAAGGACGAGACCACGATCGTCGACGGCGCCGGTGACGCCGAGCAGATCGCGGGCCGGGTCAACGAGATCCGGGCCGAGATCGACCGCACCGACTCCGACTACGACCGCGAGAAGCTGCAGGAGCGCCTGGCCAAGCTGGCCGGCGGCGTGGCCGTGATCAAGGCCGGCGCCGCGACCGAGGTCGAGCTCAAGGAGCGCAAGCACCGCATCGAGGACGCCGTGCGCAACGCCAAGGCGGCCGTCGAGGAGGGCATCGTCCCCGGCGGTGGTGTGGCTCTGCTGCAGGCCGGCGCCAAGGCCTTCGACAAGCTGGAGCTGGCGGGCGACGAGGCCACCGGTGCGGCGATCGTGAAGAAGGCGCTCGAGGAGCCCCTCAAGCAGATCGCGGTCAACGCCGGCCTCGAGGGCGGCGTCGTGGTCGAGCGCGTGCGCAACCTCACCCCGGGTGAGGGCCTCAACGCGGCGACCGGCGAGTACGTCAACATGTTCGAGGTGGGCATCCTCGACCCGGCCAAGGTGACGCGCTCCGCGCTGCAGAACGCCGCTTCCATCGCGGCGCTCTTCCTCACCACCGAGGCCGTCATCGCCGAGAAGCCCGAGAAGACCCCCGCTGCGCCGGCCGGCATGCCCGGCGGCGGCGACATGGACTTCTAGGTCTTTTCTCGTCGTAAGAACGAAGAGCGGTCCGGGCTTTTCCGGGCCGCTCTTGTTTTGTTTGACTGCCATTACGTTTCACAATTGCTCGACTACTCCAAGTGAGGAAGGGTGGTGCCACCACACCGCCTGCACAAAGGAGTAAGAGGATGTTTTCCCGCAGCAAGCGCATTTTCGGCATCGCCGCCCTGGCCCTCGTCGCCGCCACCACCGCGCCGGCCGCCCCGGCCTTCGCCGAGCAGCGCTCCCTGTCGCTGACCGACATCCCCCTGCTGCGTGAGCTGAAGGGGCCGCTGTGCCTGCCCAATTCGCGGACCGGGCTCACGGTGCTGGACGCGCTGCTGCCGCAGCTCATGGCCTGCGCCCAGACCCCGCTGACCGACTGACCGCGGTCGCCGACACGAAGCGCCCCGCCGTCGCGGCGGGGCGCTTCGGCGTCTCCTGACGCGGTCAGACGCCGTAGAGGGCGACGATGTGGCCGCGGGCCAGGGTGTTGGCGGTGATGTTGAAGCCCACCACGGCCGGGCTGGCGTCACCGTCGACGCCCAGCCGGTCGACCCCGAGCGCGTGGACCGTGAAGACGTAGCGGTGCGGGTCGCCGGGAGGCGGGGCCGCGCCGCCGTACGCCTTCGTGCCGTAGTCGTTGCGCGCGTGCGCCGCCCCCTCGGGCAGGCCCTTGAAGTCGGGCGCGCTGCCCGCGCCCGCGGGCAGCTCCGTCACCGAGGCGGGCAGGTCGAACAGCACCCAGTGCCAGAAGCCGCTGCCCGTGGGGGCGTCGGGGTCGTAGCAGGTGACGGCGTAGCTCAGGGTGCCCTCGGGGGCGCCGGACCAGCGCAGGTGGGGCGACTGGTTCCCGCCGGTCATGCCCCAGTCGTTGAAGACGTGGAGGTCGGCGAGCCTCGCGCCGTCCTGGAGGTCGTCACTCTCGACCGTGAGCGCGGGAACCGACGGCAGGTGTTCGTGTGGAAGCGGTGCGGGCACGGCATCCTCCTAGGTTGAGAGCTGCTTGCCCAGCCATCCTAGAAGCGGCCGTGCCCGCCGCTCTCACGCCGTCAGCTGCGCCGGGAGCGCCTTGTCGTGCAGGACCGTCAGCGAGGTCACCGCACGGGTCAGCACGACGTACAGCCGGGCCAGGCCCCTGGGCTCGGCGGCGACGATGTCGGCCGGCTCGACCACGATGACGTGGTCGTACTCCAGACCCTTGGCCAGGGTGGCGGGCACGATCAGCAGGCGGTGCTCCTGCGCGGCGTCGGGGTCGAGCACGGCGTGGGGGAGCTCCGCCAGGGCCCGCGACACCTCGTCGACCAGCGCGTCGGGGACGATCACGCCGATCGAGCCCTCCTTGGCCAGCGCCTCCCCTGCGGCCCGCGCCACGGAACCGCCCTTGCTGACGGTGAGCGAGCCGAGGCCGGGGCGCAGCGAGCGCGGCGCGGCCAGGGCGGGGGCGATGGACGGGAGCAGCCTGGCGGCGTAGTCGAGCACCTCGCGCGGCACGCGGAAGCCGAGCGTCAGCTCCGTCACCTCGCCCTCGCGCTGCCCCAGGTGGCGCAGCACCGACTCCCACGAGGTGGTCGACCACGGCGTGGTGCCCTGGGCGAGGTCGCCCAGCACGGTGGCCGAGCCGTTGCGGCAGCGCCGGCCGAGCGCCCGCAGCTGCATCTCGGACAGGTCCTGGGCCTCGTCCACCACGAGGTGACCGAGCGACGGCGTGCGCTCCATGAGGTCGCCCAGCTCGTCGAGGAGCGCGGCGTCCGCGGCGGACCACTTCGCCGACTTCCAGCTCCGGTACGGCTTGCGCCAGATCAGCAGCTCCTGCTCCTCCGGCGACAGATCCGACTTGGCCGCCTTGACGGCCCGGCCGAGGAAGTCGGGATCGGACAGCAGCCGGAACAGCACCTGCTCGGGCGTCAGCTTGGGCCAGACGGCGTCCACGAGCTGCTTGACCGGCTTCGACCTGGCCACCGCGTCCTGCACCCGGTCGTCGGGCGACTCGCCGCGCTGCTCCATCCTGACCAGCACCATGTGCGCCAGCCGCTGCGCCAGGGCCGCCCGGCCGGGGTTGTAGCGGGTGGTGCCGCGCAGGGAGGCCACGATCTCGCGGACCTCGTAGTCGGCCACCCGGTGGCGGTAGGCGCCCTTGGTGAACACCAGGCCGTCCTCCGGCTTCACGATGTGCAGCCAGAGCGCGCTTTCCAGCACCGGCGCCATCCTGGCGTCGCCCTTCACCGCGGCCACCAGCGGGTCCTCGGGCGCCGCGTGCTCGCCGAGCAGGCCCGCCACCGTGGTCTGGTCGACCTTGACCTCGCCGAGCGCGGGCAGCACCGAGGAGATGTAGGACAGGAAGGCCCGGTTGGGGCCGACGATCATGACGCCGGACCTGGCCAGCCGCTCGCGATGGGTGAACAGCAGATAGGCGGCGCGGTGCAGGCCGACGGCGGTCTTCCCGGTGCCGGGCGCGCCCTGCACGCACACGGTCTGGGCCAGCGTGGCGCGGACGATCTCGTCCTGGTCGGGCTGGATGGTGGCGACGATGTCGCGCATGGGGCCGGTGCGCGGCCGTTCGATCTCCTCGGTGAGGATCTTCGACGGGCCGATCTCGCCGCCCTCGCCGAGCGGCTCGTCCTCGAACGCGGTGAGCGCGCCGCCGTGGTAGCCGAAGCGGCGCCGGCGTACGACGCCCATCGGGTCGGCCGGGCTGGCCTGGTAGAACGCGCGGGACACCGGGGCGCGCCAGTCGATGACCAGCGGCTTGCTGCCGCCGTCGTGGACGTGGCGGCGGCCGACGTAGATCGTGCCGGGCAGGTCGTCGCCCCCGGCGCGGTCGAGGCGGCCGAAGAACAGCGGCGTGTCCGGATGGTCGGCCAGGGCCGCGACGCGCTGGTCGAGCAGCGACTGGAGGATCTGCTGCGACACCCAGTCGCCGGCCGCGTCGGCGGACAGGGACTGCGCGTGGGCGCGCATGGCCTTCAGCGCGGCCCTGGACTCGGCCAGGTGCGCCTGCTCCGAGGCGAGCACGTCGGTGGGTGCGCCATCGGGTGCGTCGGGGGGTATGTCGGGTGCCAGCTGGTGTGCGGGCATGCGGAAATGCCTCCTTGTCGGTTTTCGGAGGTGGTCAAGGCAGCGAATCGACCAGTTTAACGGCGACTCCGGCATGACTCCAAAGCATTTACCGGCGGCGGTCTGGGTACGCACAGGAGGTGGTGCGGGTCCAGCTTCGTTTCTCCCCGGTCATCCCCACGATCGCGAGCTTCCTGCTCGCCGCGCTGTGGGCGCTGTCGGTGTTCGCCGGGTGGGGGGCGCAGGCGTTCTGCGCGGGCGGGGAGGCCGCCTCACTGTGCTCGCAGCGCCTGTCCACGGTCTCCGCCGTCTCCGGGCTGTTCGCCGTGCTGGCCGCCTGCTGCACGGTGGCCGCCTGGCTGTTCCCGTGGCCCCGGCACGATCCCCAGGCGTTCGCCCGGCTGATGGGCGCCGGCGTGCTGGCGTGGGTCGTCGCGGAGGGCGTGCTCTTCCTCGGGGGCCTCCTGGTGCGCTGAAGGGTGCGCTGAGGGGGCATGTTTGTGCGTGCTGAGCTTGCGCGAATTACCACAGATCCGTACGTTCGTAACCAACCTGGGAACACCGAAAAAATCGGGCATTTCAGGTGGGTTTGTCGGATCATGGGGGTATGTCGCAGGCGGCGTGATAGTACGCAGGTGAGGGGGGTGGTTCGAATGTCGTCGGCCCGCGGAGTCTCGTGGACATGACACCACGCGGAAGTGCCCGGCCGCTCGGGCGAGCGGCCGGGCATCACTGTCTCTAGACCCCGCCGAGCACGTCGTCGGCGTCGATGATCTGGTACGCGTACCCCTGCTCGGCCAGGAACCGCTGCCGGTGCGCGGCGAACTCCTGGTCCACCGTGTCCCTGCTGACCACCGTGTAGAACCGCGCGCCCCCGCCGTCGGCCTTGGGCCGCAGCACCCGCCCGAGCCGCTGCGCCTCCTCCTGGCGTGAACCGAACGTGCCCGACACCTGGATCGCGATGGCGGCCTCCGGCAGGTCGATGGAGAAGTTGGCCACCTTCGACACCACCAGCACCTGGATCTCCTTGTCGCGGAAGGCCTGATAGAGGCGTTCGCGCTCCTTGACCCGGGTCTCGCCCTTGATGACCGGCGCGTTGAGGTGCTCGCCGAGCTCGTCGAGCTGGTCGATGTACTGGCCGATGACCAGCACCTGCTCGCCCAGGTGCCGCCGGACCAGCGCCTCGGTCACGTGCGTCTTGGACGGCGTGGTGGCGCAGAAGCGGTAGCGCTCGTCGGACTCGGCCATCGCGTACGCCAGCCGTTCCTCGTCCGTCAGCGTCACGCGCACCTCGACACAGTCGGCCGGCGCGATCCAGCCCTGATTCTCCATCTCCTTCCAGGGCGCGTCGTAGCGCTTGGGACCGATCAGCGAGAACACGTCGCCCTCGCGCCCGTCCTCGCGCACCAGCGTCGCGGTCAGCCCGACCCGCCGGCGCGCCTGGAGGTCGGCGGTCATCCGGAAGATCGGCGCGGGCAGCAGGTGCACCTCGTCGTAGACGATCAGGCCCCAGTCGCGGGCGTCGAACAGCTCCAGATGGCTGTAGACGCCTTTGCGCCGGGTGGTCATCACCTGGTAGGTCGCGATGGTGACCGGGCGGATCTCCTTCTTGGTGCCGGAGTATTCGCCGATCTCGTCCTCGGTCAGGGACGTGCGCTTGAGCAGCTCGGTCTTCCACTGGTGGGCCGAGACCGTGTTGGTGACCATGATGAGCGTGGTGGCCTCGGCGTGGGCCATGGCGGCCGCGCCGACGATGGTCTTGCCCGCCCCGCAGGGCAGCACGACCACGCCCGAGCCGCCGTTCCAGAACGCCTCGGCCGCCTCGCGCTGGTAGGGGCGCAGCTCCCAGCCGTCCTGCAGCAGCTTGATCGGATGCTGCTCGCCGTCGACGTAGCCGGCCAGGTCCTCGGCGGGCCAGCCGAGCTTGAGCAGCGCCTGCTTGACGTTGCCGCGGTCGCTCGGGTGCACGGCGACGGAGTCGGCGCCGATCCGCTCGCCCAGCATCGGCTGGATCTTCTTCGAGCGCAGCACCTCTTCGAGCACGGCCCGGTCGGTGGAGGTGAGGGTCAGGCCGTGGACCGGGTCCTTCTCCAGCCGGAGCCGGCCGTAGCGGGCCATGGTCTCGGCGATGTCCACGAGCAGCGCGTGGGGCACCGGATAGCGGCTGAAGCCGATGAGCGCGTCGATGACCTGCTCGGCGTCGTGGCCCGCGGCGCGCGCGTTCCACAGCGCCAGCGGGGTGACGCGGTAGGTGTGCACGTGTTCTGGAGCGCGTTCGAGCTCGGCGAACGGGGCGATCGCCTTCCGGCAGGCGTCGGCCCTTTCGTGGTCGACCTCGAGCAGCAGCGTCTTGTCCGACTGGACGATCAGCGGTCCATCGCTCACTGGCATTTCTCCGTGGGGTTCAGACGGGGCTCGGCGCGACAGGACCATCGTCTCGTGATCCCGGCTTCCCCGCTTCCCCTCTCCAACAACGGTGGAGCCAGGATTAGTCCACGATGACGGCCCGGGGCCGGTCGGGCCCGGCTCAGTCGTCGAACGCGCCGCTGACCCCGAGGATGACGAAGCCGCCGATGGTGAGCACGAAGCCCGCGCCGAACAGGATCCAGCTCCACATCACCATGCTGCGGGCCGAGCGCGGGTCGGTGTTGGCCCGGCCGAGGGCCAGGCCGGCCAGGATCGCGCCGGGGATGCCGAGGATGTTGCAGCACGAGACGACCGCGAGCAGGTTGAGCACGAGGGAGACGATGGCGTTGGCGTTGGGGCCGTTGTTGCTCGGGGGAGGCGTGCCGTAGCCGTAGCCGTACTGCGGGGGCGGCTGGTCGCCGTAGGGGGCGCCGTAGGGCTGGTACGGATAGCCCGACGGGTTTTCCTGACTCATGTTCACCTCCAGACAGGTCAACACTTATCACGGAATTGGCCGGGGCCTGACCCGATGTGCGAGACCACGGGGCCTCCGGGCACGTTGTGCGGGATCGCCATGGCCTCCGGGCGTCGCTCGCGCGACATCACCGTGGCGTTCGAGGGCCGCTCAGCCGAGCCTTTCCCGCAGCGCCTTCCGGTCCAGCTTGAGCACGCTCGTCACCGGGACGGAGTCGACGAAGCGCACCTCGCGGGGATACTTCACCCGCCCCACCCGTTCGCGCGCCCACGCGATCAGCTCCTCGGCCGTCACCTCAGCGCCCTCCCTGAGCTGTACGAACGCCACGACCTCCTCCCCGAGGCGCGGGTCGCGGCGGCCCACGACGCCCGACAGCACGACGTCCGGATGCCGGTTGAGCGCGTCCTCCACGTCGCGCGGGAAGACGTTGAAGCCGCCCCTGATGATCAGATCCTTCTTCCTGTCCACGATGTAGAGGTAGCCGTCGTCGTCCACGCAGCCGATGTCCCCGGTGCGCAGCTCCGCGCCGACCAGCGCCGTGCCCTCGGGGTCGGGCTCGTGCTCGCCCCAGTAGCCGAGCATCAGCGACTCGCCCGAGACGCAGATCTCGCCGACGTCCCCCGTCTCCATCGCCTCGCCGTCGCCGTCGCGGATGGTGATCGAGTAGCCGGCCAGCGGCAGGCCGACGCTGCCGGCCCGGCGCCGGCCGGGCGGGTTGAAGGTGGTGACCGCGCTCGTCTCGGTCAGGCCGTAGCCCTCCAGGATCTGCGTGCCCGGCATCCTGCGCTCGAACTCCGCCAGCGCCTCCCGCCCGAGCGGCGCCGCGCCGCAGGTGAGGAAGGCCAGGTCGGGCAGCGGGTGCTCGTCGAGCGGCTCGGCGAGCAGCAGGTGGATCATGGTGGGGACGACGCTGCCGTACTGGACGCGGTGCTCGGCGGCCAGCGCGAGGAACGCCTTCGGGTCGAACCAGCGCATGAGCACGGCCTGCTGCGGCTCGGTGGCGTGCATCGAGGCGACGGTGACGATCAGCCCGTACGCGTGCGACAGCGGCACGGGGATCAGCGCGCGGTTCAGGCCCTCCTGGCGGGACAGCTCGAAGGCGTCCTTGGCGACCTGCCACAGGCCGCGGTGGCTGAGCATGACGCCCTTGGCCCGGCCCGTGGTGCCGCCGGTGTACATCAGGGCGGCCAGGTCACCGGGAGACCTGGTCACGGGGCCGCGTCCGGTCGCCTGTTCCAGCTCCACCGTGTCCACATATATGGGGATGTCCACGTTGGCGGCTCGTACCGTGTCGGCCAGTTCGGGCGAGGTGACGATCGCGCGGGCGCCGCTGTCGAGCAGGATGTGCCGCAGTTCCTCCGGACCCACGAGGAACACCACCGGCGTCACCACCGCGCCCGCCGCCCACACCGCCTGGTAGATGAGCGGCACCTCGGGGGAGTTGGCCATCATCACGGCGACGCGGTCGCCGGGCCGGATCCCCGCCTCGGCCAATCCGCCGCACATCCGGCGCGCCCGCTCGGCGAGCGTGTGACTGCGATGCCAGACGCCCTCGTAGAACACCGAGTCGTGGTCGTCGAAACGGTTCCAGGACTCCTCGGCCAGACGGCCCAGCGTTTGCTCGGTCACATGCCCAACCTGATGCGAGTGATGAGGCGCAGTCAAGCCTCCTCCGCCTTGACTAGTCATTGTGGACGGTCTTCATGTAGCCCGTAAATGAGTATTAATCCGCGTTCGGTGTCATTTGTGTTTTCAGTTTGGCCGGGATCGTGTAATGGTGGAAGATCTGAGGACCGTGAGGTCTTGAGTGATGAGGAAAGGTTCGTCCCGCGTATCGGTTTCGACCTGACCGTGTGACCGTTTCCGCAGGTCGGGCTGGTCGTGGTGACGCTGTGCGACCTGTTGTACGTGAATGAAGAAACTTGTTGGGCAGGAAAGCTTCCTGTAGAAAACTTCCCCGTTAATCCCGAGGTGACTTTCGTGACCGAAACGCCTGAGCCGGGCGAGATCGACCTCGACAACATAACGCTCACCGGAAGTCTGAGAACAGTCGGTGACCATGTGCGTACCGTGGCCGGTCCGGCCACGGGAGACCTCAGCCGGAGGCGGGCCGACGCGCTGCTCTCCCCCTACCTGGAGCCGGGCTGCTTCCCCGAGGCCGTGCGCCGGCTGACCACCCGCCATCTGCTCGTCCTCGTCGGCGAGGAGGAGACGGGCCGGCGATTAGGCGGGCTCGCGCTCCTGTCGCGCATGTCGCTGGCCGAGAGCACGATCACCGTGCTGTCCCCGGCGGCGCGGGCCGGCGAGCTGCTGTGCGGCATCGACTACGAGCCGGGCCGGGCCTACCTGCTGCACGACTGGATCACGCCCAGCACCGACCGCACCGAGCTGGTCAACCTGGCTCGCAAGCTGGCCGAACTCGGCTCCTACCTGGTCGTCACCAGGGGCGGCGAGCTCTCCCAGGCGGTCGAGGTGGAGCAGCGGTGGGCCGTGCCGGACCGCGGTGAGCTGTTCGACCTGTGCCTGAGCTCGTTCGACCGGCGCGCGGGGCTCGGCGGCGACGAGGTGAGCGGGGCCAGGGACCTGGCGCTGACCCTGGCCACCCCCGCCGAGGTCGTGCGCCTGGCCACCCGCCTGACCCGGGGCGATGAGCCCGCCGGTGACGAAGTGGCGGCCTGGTTCGACACCAAGCCGCCCGTGCGCGACGTGCTGGCCGTGGCGGCGCTGGCGTTCACGCACCGGCTGACCGGGACCGTCTACGAACGGCAGCTCGCCCGGCTGGAGAAGCTGTGCGAGGAGCAGGGCCACCGGCCCGCGTCCGGGCCGCTGATCGGCGTCGAGGGCGGGCTCACCGGCTTCCGCGCCGCCCACCAGCGCGGGCGGGTGCTGGGCGAGCTGGTCACGCGCTACGGGTTCTGGCTGTGGCAGCCGTTGCGCGCCTGGGTGCTGTCGCTGCCCGGGCAGGGGGCCGCGGTCCAGGTACGCGCCGCGGAGGGGGTGGCGCTGCTGGCCCGGCACTCGCCGAAGGAGGTGCGCCAGGAGTTCCTGGAGGTCTGGGGGCAGGGGAGCGCGGCCGAGCGGGTGGCGGCGGCCAACGTGCTGTCGTACATGTGCGCCGACGACACCCTCGCTCCCGGGGCGCTCGGGGTCGCGCTGCACTGGGCGGCGGATCCCGCGGACATCAGGGCCACGACGGCGGCCCTGGCGCTGGGCGGCGGGCTGTCGGTCCGCTATCCGGCCGACTCCGACCGGCAGCTGCGGCGGCTGGAGTCGGCCGGTGGGCCCGCCGCGGCGGTGGCGCGCCAGTCACTGGCCCAGTCGTTCACGGCCGTGCCGCACGGCTGACCCGGACGCTCGGCAGGTCCCGTCTCACCGCCGGCCCTCTCCCGTCTCGCCGCCGACCCTCTCGGGTCTCGCCGCCGGCTCTCTCGGGCCTCCCCGCCGTCGCTGGTCAGAGGCCGGAGACGCCGGTGATGCGGTGCAGGGCGAAGCGGTGGACGGCGGCCCTGGTCTCGTCGTACGCGGTCAGGTAGCCGCCCTCCATCCTGGCCGGCTCCAGGATGCGCGAGGTGGCGTTGCCCTGGGAGTCGAGATAGCCGATCCACACCCGTACACCCTGTTTGATCGCCTCCTGGAGGGCCGAGATCGTGGCGGTGGCGGGCCCGCGCGGCACCTGGCCGGCGGGCGCGTCCACGGGCTCACGCCGGGCCAGGTGCGCCGCGTCGCCGGCCCGCAGCGCGCGTACGGCCGCCGCCGCGACCTCGGGGTCGAGGCCGTTGGGCGAGGCGACCGCGCGGACCGGGGCGAGGCCCTCGGTGCGGCGGCTCTCCAGCTGGGAGATGATCACGTCGCCGTCCAGCGACTCGGCCACCGGGGCGTACCCCATGGCCCGCAGCGAGTCGACCAGCGCCGCCCGCGGCGAGCGCGAGGCGATCACGGTCGGCGCGAGCCGGCGCAGGCGCAGCGCGGACGAGCGGCGGTCGGCGGTGATCTGGTCGAGCAGCGCCGGATCGTCGCAGCGGATGTACGCGCTCGTGGTGCCCACCCTGATCCGCCCGTGCCGCCTGGCCACGTCGGTCACCAGGTAGGACAGCGCCTGCGGCACCGGCGTGGCCGAGTGCCTGGCCAGCATGGAGACCAGCTCCTCGCCGCCGTGCCCCGCGTCGAGCGCGCGCCGGATCGAGCCCTCGCTGAACCGGTAGACCGTGGCCCCGCCCTTCGACTCGATGTCGGCGGTGAGTGTCATCCAGCGGTTGAGCTCGCTGGTCAGCGGGCCTGGCGCGACGGCGGTCAGGTCGGCCTGGAGCAGCACGTGATCGACCGGCTCAGGCAGCAGCGGGGCGAGCACGGAGGCCGCGTCGCCGCCCTCGACGAGCGCCCGCCCGTGCGTGGACAGCGCGCCCAGCCCGGTCACGCCCACCTGCTCGGCCTCCCGCAGCGCGAAGTCGGTCAGCTGCTCGCGCAGCGGCCCCCTGCGGCGTGGCTGCTCCCACGCCAGCCGTTCGAGCACGGCGTCCCGCGCGGGCGCCAGGCCCGGAGCCGACGCGAGCACGCCCAGTGTGGCCGCCCTGATGCCGGGCGCGGACGCGCGGCGCAGGTCGGCGTGCAGGGCGTTCAGCGGCCTGTCACGCTCGTCCCGGTCACCGACCAGGCCGGGCACGCGGTCCATGGACAGCCAGGTGAGCGCCAGCGCCGTCCACCGGTCGGCCGTGCCCCTGACCCGCCACAGGTCGTAGCCGGAGGTCGGCAGCCACTCGCCGTCCACCCCGCCGCCCGCGGCGACCAGCCCGGCCGCGTGCGCGACCTCGATCACCAGCGCGGTCACCCACTCGGGCAGGTCCAGCTCACCCGCCGTGCGCTTCAGGTCGCGCACGCCCAGCCCTCCGGTACGCAGCACGCCAGGCGGCTCGACGCTCCACCGCTCGCACAGCTCCTCCACGGACCTGACGAACGAGAACGCCTGCCCGGCCGCCGTACGGTCGGCCAGCTCGGGATCGCGCGCGGCCCCCTCCAGCGGCGGCGGCACGGCCAGCAGGTCGCGGTGCACCCGGCCGCCGCGCAGGTGGAGCCCCACCTCGCGGGGCAGCGCCACGGTCTCCTCGCCGGTGGCCGCCAGCAGGCCGCGCGCCAGCAGCTCCTCGATGGGCGAACGGGCCGAGGCCACGCTCACCTCGCGCCTGGCGTTGGGCACGCGGCCGGTGGGCGGGCCCCAGACGAGCTGGTCGAGCGCGCCCCTGGCCTCCGGCGAGACCTGCTCGATCAGCGCGGCCGGCCGGGCCAGCGCCGCCGCCAGCCGCTCCTTGCCGGAGCCCGTGGTGCCGGGCGCGACGTCGTCGGCCATCTCGTCGAGCTGCTCCGGTGCGTGGTGCCGGAACGCGTCCACGGCGCGCGGGCCCAGCCCGGCCGGGTCGTCGAGCAGCTTGCGTACGCCGGGGCCGAGGTCGAGCGCGTCGTCGGGGCCGTAGACGAGCGCCAGGTCGTACAGCCGGTCGAGGGCGGCCGACAGCGCCGGCTCGGGGTCGGCGCTGCCCGCCTCACCGGTCGCCAGGGCGTTCGCCGGATCGGCGCCCGCCAGCGCCGCCCGGATGAGCTCGCGCAGCTCGTCCTTCGTCACCGGGCCGTCGCGTACCGCCAGCGTCTCCACGACCGCCAGCGTGAACCGGTCGAGCCGGTCGAGCACGCGGCCGATCGCCGACGGGCTGCCCGCTCGTGAGGCGAGACCTTCCAGATGCGCGGGCACCGGAGTGATCAGCTCTGGCCGCGCGGAGACGAGCGCCCGCAGCTGTGCGTCGGTGCGTCCCCTGATCCACTCCGTGAACTCCATCGTTGCCATGGTATGTCCCCCCTGATTGGGGCAGCATGGCTAGGCGTGATAGAGCGCGCGGACCAATTGGTGCTGAACTACGTCTCGAAAGCCGCCGACGCGGCCCACGGCGTGCTCAGGGCTGACCAGCGGCTCGACTTCGCCAGACGGCTGCGGGCCAGGATCGAGGTCGAGCGGGGCGGCAGCCAGAACGCCCGCCAGGTGGCCAAGGTGCTGGCCAGGTTCGGCGATCCGGTCGCGCTCGTCGAGCGCGAGGCGCGCCGGCTGGCCGAGGCGGGCGTCGCCACCGCGCGGGACCCGGCCGGCGTGGGCGCGCGGGCGTCCGGGGGTGGCGCGGGGACGAGCCTGGGAACGGCGGGCTCTGGGACGGCGGGCCCTGGGACGACGGGCCCTAGGACGGCGGGGACCGGGGCCGTCACGAGGCCGGTCAGTGGGCCGGTCAGTGGGCCTTCCGATGGTGCTGGTGCGGGTGGGGGAGCCACGCGGCCCCTACCGGCCGTGGACGGCGAGGAGGCGCCGCCCGGGGTGCGGGCCTACCGCGGGATCGCCCAGGACAGCCTCGACCGGCGTCAGGGCATGGGGCTGCCGTTCGCCGGGCTGCGCAGGGCGGCCATGTCCAGCGCCAACCCGATGGCCACCGGCGGCAGGGACGCCAGGACCATCGTCAAGGAGTACCCGCGCGACACGGCCGCGCTCGTGATCCTGGTGCTGGCGGCGCTGCTGGTGCCGTTCCACCTGCCGGCGGTGGCGATCTTCCAGATCCCCCTGGTGGTGTGGGCCGTGGGCGCGGTGATGGTGCTGTTCAGCGACGCCTGGAACGTACGCGACCGGTTCGTCGGCGCCGGCGCGCCGCTGCTCGGCTACGCCGTGGGCGGTGTGCTCATCGGCGGCCTGCGCGTGGGGATCGAGGCCGGGATGGAGGCGTTCGTCACGCAGTTCTTCGACGTCAGCGGCACCATGTTCATGATCGGTACGGGCGCCGGCGTGCTGTGGCTGGCCTACCGCCTGCTCGACGTCAACTGACCGGCGCGGGTCTGGGGCTGGGGAGCAGCCCGACGGCCAGCCGCACCCAGGCGGCCACGAACTGGTCCTTCTCCGCGTGCCCCGGCAGCTCGCCCACGGTCTCCTGGAAGAGCCGGTAGTGCACCACCGAGCCCCCGAGCACGGTCGAGATGCCCGCCCAGTCGAGCTGGGCGTCGTGGTATTCGGGCTGGGCCTTGAACCAGGTGACGATGGCGTCGAACATGGGCTGGAGCAGCCCCTCGCGGACGACCGTGACCAGCTCGGGGAACTGGCTCAGGTCGCGGAAGAAGACCCGGGTCAGCTCCGACTCCTCGCGCACCTTCGCCAGCCCGGCGCGGCACACGTGGGACAGGCGTTCCTCCAGGTCGACCGAGGCCTCCATGGTGCTCAGCTCGGCCAGGCTCTCGGCCACCTGGATCCGGGTCCGGCTGGCGTGCTCGTTGATGGCCGCGGCCAGCACCTCGTACTTGGACTTGAAATGCCGGTAGAGCCCTCCGGCGCCGGGCGAGAGCCCGGAGGCGGCTTCGATCTCGGCCACCGACGTGGCGGCGTAGCCCCGCTCGGCGAACAGCCGCAGGGACTCATCGATGATCCGCTCACGTGTCGATCTGGTCATGTCTGTGCTGATACCTCCGTAAGGAGAGTAGTCGTTATGGAGCAGCGCGCCGGATCAGGCTCGCCAGGGCGGAACCGATGATCAACCAGACCACCGCGGCCAGGCCGTAGTTGACGATGGTGGTCAAGTGCGGATCGGCGAACCTGAAGAGGTTGGCCAGCCCGAGGGAGAGCGTCGCGGCGAGCGTCTCGACGAACCGGTACCAGACGTTGGCCGGGTTGGCGCTGAACACCGTGAAGACCGCGTGGAGCACCAGAGCCAGCGCGGCGACCCTGCTGGCCAGCCGTACCAGGTAGACGAGCGCGCCCACGACGCGCTGCCACACCGTCAGCACGGGCCCGCCGGGGCGGGCCGGGCGGTGCGGCCTGGGCTCCGGCCGGGGTTGTGCCTGGGCTTGCGACCGGGGTGGGGCCGAGGAGGCGACGAGCCGGTCTCCGCTGTGCGGCGGCTGGGGGGTGTCGGTCACGGCCACTCCTCTCCGATAAGTAATTCCTTTCTTCCCATTCCCATGCTCTCAGAACAAGGCCCGTTACGCGGGGTAGGGGGAGGTTTGGGATCCTGCTCTGGTGATGACTTCGGTGGGATTCGACCTTGACATGACATTGGCGGACACGCGATCGGGCATAGCGGCCGTATTCGACGAGCTGGCCGTGCGTTTGGGCGTGCCATTCGACAGCGCGGCGATCGTACGGCGACTGGGGCCGCCGCTGGAGATGGAGCTGGCCAACTGGCTGCCCGCTGAGGAGGTCGAGGCAGCCGCCGACCTCTATCGAGAGATATATCCGGAAATGGGGGTGCCGAGTCACACGGCGATGGCGGGCGCGTACGAGGCGGTCGAAGCGGTGCGCGCGGCCGGCGGCCGGGTCATCGTGGTGACCGGCAAGAACCCCCGCGACGCCGCCGGCACCCTCAAGGTGCTGGGGCTGGACGTGGACGAAGTGGTCGGCTCGCTTTTCGCGGCGGCCAAGGGATCGGCACTCGCGCGCTTCGGCGCGGCGGCTTATGTTGGTGACCATGTCGCCGACATCGAGGCCGCACGCGCCGGCGGCGCCGTGAGCGTGACTGTCGCGACCGGCCCTTACACGGTGGGAGAGCTGCGTGATCACGGAGCTGATGTGACGTTGGGCGACCTGACCGAATTCGCCGCCTGGTTCAGCACATGGCGCGAGCATCATGAACTCCGGTAAATGCACCGCATTTACCCGGTCGCCCTGGCGCGTCGCGGGGCATAACCTACATCCATCCGTCCTCCTTTCGACTGTTTGAACGAGGTCCTCCTGTGCCGAGTGGCAAGGTCAAGTGGTACGACGCCGACAAGGGATTCGGCTTCCTCACCCGCGACGACGGCGGTGAGGTCTTCGTGCATTCATCCGCGCTGCCCACAGGTGCGGGCCCGCTCAAGCCCGGCCAGAAGGTCGAGTTCGGCGTGGCCGAGGGCCGTCGGGGCCAGCAGGCGCTCTCCGTCAGGATCCTGGAGCAGCCGCCGACGCTGGCCAAGACCAAGCCCAAGGGCAAGCGGAAGAAGCCGGACGAGATGGTGGTCATCGTCGAAGACCTGATCAAGTTGCTCGACGGTGTGTCCACCTCCTACCAGCGCGGCAAGCACCCGGACGCGGCGCACGCCAAGAAGATCGCGCAGGTGCTCAGGGCGGTCGCGGACGACCTCGACGCCTGACCCGCCGTTCCCGCTCAGCCGTGCGGGTTGGTGAGCGGCTTGGTGGGATCCACCGTGCCGCGCTGCTCACCGGGCCCGGGCCGGTGGTCGGTCCGGTGGTCGGGCCGGTGGTCGGGCCGGGGATCTGGCCGCGGGTCGGGCCGCTCGTCGGGCTGTGCGTCAGGCCGGGGATCGGGCTGGGTGTCGGGCTGGGGGCCGGGGGAGGCTTCGGCTCGTTGGCGGCGTAGTTTGCGTTCGGTCTCGCGTACGCGGCCTCTGCGCGAGACCAGCAGCCAGCCGAGCGCCGCGGTGAGCGCGACGGCCAGCGCGACCAGCCCGGCCGTGCTGCTCCGCGTGAGCGAGAGCACCAGGCCCACCAGCCCGCCGAACACCCAGGCCAGCTGGAGCACCGCCTCGACCACGCCGAACGTGGACGAGCGCACCTCCTCGCCGATCTCCCGCTGCACGATCGCGTCGAGCGCCAGCTTGCCCAGCTCCTGGGCGAACGCCGTGACGAGGGCGATCGCCAGCGCGGTCCACACCCCGAAGAAGACGGCCGTGACGACGGCCGTCACCGCGGTCACCGCCAGCGTGACCAGCACGATGAGCTGCGGTGAGTTGTTGCGGGTCCAGTTCGCGACCGCGGCGCCCACCAGGCCGCCCAGCCCGGCCGCGCCCGCCAGCAGCGCGATCGTCTTGGGGATGTCGAAGAACGGGTCGCGCGCCCACGGCTCGGCGGCCGCCAGCCACGGCACCGCCTCGTCCTGCACCAGGAACAGCAGGAAGAACAGCAGGAAGCCGGAGAAGACGCGCAGCGCCAGGTTCGCCCAGACGGCCTCGGCCACCGCCGGGCCCACCTTGAGCAGGGTGCGCCAGCGCGGCGGCGCGCCCTCCTCCTCCAGGTCGGGCGAGTCGATGTGGCGCGGCAGGCGTACGGCGGCGACGCCCAGCAGCAGGAAGGCCACCATCGCCACCCGCAGCACCACCGCGCTGCCGACGACGGCGGTCAGCCCCGCGCCGACCGGCACCCCGACCCCAGCCGCGACCAGCGTGAACAGCGCCACCCGCGCGTTCGCCGAGACGAGCCCGATGTCGGCGGGCAGCACGCTCGGCATGATCGCCGCCCGCGACACGTTGTACGACTTCGACAGCACCAGCACGCCCAGCGCCCCGATGAACAGCGTCGGCAGGTCACCGGGCCCCACAGCGGCCGCCATGGCGAAGCACAGCAGCCCCCGCCCGAACAGCGTGCCCGCCATCACGTAGCGCCGCCCCGACCTGAACCGGTCGAGGATCGGCCCCACGAACGGCGCCAGCAGCGCGAACGGCAACATCGTGATGACCAGGTAGAGGGCCACGGAGCCGCGTGCCTCGCCGACGGGCACCCCGAAGAAGACCGTGCTGGCCAGCGCCACCGTGACGAGCGCGTCACCGGCGCTGTTGCCCGCCGACAGCTCGATCAACCGGCCGAGCCCGGTGCGGCCGGCGCCGTTGGCGTACGTGAGCCGGCGGGTGGCCTGGCCCACCTTCCTGGCGCCGCTCGCGGTGGCCTTGCCCGCCCGCGCGGTGCCGCTCGCCGTGACCCTGCCCGCACGCACGGTGGCGCGGCCCGCGTCGGCGGCGCCGCGCGCCATCCGCCGCGAGACCTCCCGTGCCCGGCCCCAGCCACCCTCCACGCCTACCAGTCTTACCCGATTCGCGGGCGATCTCTGAGCCGGATCCGCCGTTGTGGGCCCCCGCACGTCCCGGGATGGGTGAGAATGAAGTGTGAGCGAACAGCACCTTTCGGCGGAGCCGGCCCGATGAGCCGCACCCGGGCCCGCGTCTCCGCTCCCGACCAGGCCTGTGTCGCCGCGGTCGATCTGGCTCGCGCCGCGGCCGAGGAGCTGGCGCGGCCGGGCGAGCCCGGCGAGCACCTCGGCTACGAAAGCGAAGGCGACCGGATCGTCACCCACTACTTCGCCTGCCTCGACCGCGCTTATCGCGGCTGGCGCTGGGCGGTCACGGTGACCCGGGCCTCGCGGGCGAAGAAGGTCACCGTCAGCGAGGCCGTCCTGCTGCCCGGCACCGGCGCGTTGCTGGCGCCCGAGTGGCTGCCGTGGAGCGAGCGGCTGCGTCCGGGCGACCTGGGCGTGGGCGATCTGCTGCCGACCGCGGACGACGACGACCGGCTGGCGCCGGGCTTCACCGAAGTCGACGACGACACCGACAGACAGATGGTTTTCGAGTACGGCCTGGGCCGGGCCCGTGTGCTCTCGGCCATTGGCAGAGACCGTGCTGCCAGACGCTGGCACGCGGGCGAGCACGGGCCGCACACACCGATCGCACACGCCGCTCCCGCGCAGTGCTCCACCTGCGGCTTCTACTGGTTGCTCGCGGGTGAGCTCCGGTTGTCGTTCGGGGTCTGCGCCAACGAGTACGCGCCCGACGACGGCAAGGTCGTCGCCGCCGATCACGGCTGCGGCGCCCATTCCGAGGCCGCGGTGCTGCCGCCGCCGGTGGAGCAGGCCATCCCGATCCTCGACGACCTGGGCTACGACCTGATGGAGGAGGAGGCCGGCTCGGTCGACGAATCCGCCTCCGAGGAGCTCGGGCATTCCTGAGCCTGAGTGCTCGGGCGTTCCCGAGCCTCAGTGTCGGTGCGGGCCGCTAACCTACGGTGGCCCCCTACCCTCGACCAGGATCGTGATCGATGAGCGACACCTACGGCACTGACCGGTTGCGCGCAGCCGTCCTCTCGGCGTGGACGGCCTCGCCCGCCCGGTTCCGCGAAGACGCCAACGCGGAGGAGGACTTCGCGCTCGGCGGCTACCGCGATCGGCTGATCGTCGAGCTGGCGCAGAATGCCGCCGACGCGGCGCTGCGGGCGGGCGTGCCAGGGGTGTTGCGGCTGACCTTGCGCGGTGACGTGCTGACGGCCGCCAACACCGGCGCCCCGCTCGACGCCACCGGCGTGGAGAGCCTGTCCACGCTGCGCGCCTCGGGCAAGCGTGACGAGGCCGGCGCGGCGGGCAGGTTCGGCGTCGGGTTCGCGGCGGTCGTGTCGGTCTGCGACTCGCCCTCGATCGGCTCGCGCGGGGCCCCCGCCGTGCGCTGGTCCCGTACGGAGACCGCGGCCATCGTGGCCGAGCTGCCCGCGCTGGCGGGCGAGCTGGCCGACCGGGGCGGGCACGTGCCGCTGCTGCGGCTGCCCTTCGACGAGCCGCCCCTCATCGACATCCCCGACGGCTTCGACACCCTCGTCCGGCTCCCGCTGCGCGACCAGGCGAGCGTCGAGGCGGTCCGGCGCATGCTGGCCGAGGCCGGTCCCGCGCTGCTGCTCGGCCTGCCCGCGCTGGAGAGCATCGAGATCGACGTCGACGGCTCCACCCGCGCGGTGGCCGCCGACGGCTGGCACGTGGTGTCCGACTCCGGGGTGTTCACCCCCGAGGAGGTCGGCAGGCTCTTCGCCGACCGGCCCACGGAAGAGCGGGCCCGTCCCTTCTGGTCGCTGCGCTGGGCCGTTCCGGTGACCGGCACCGGCGAGCCGGGCGCGCTGCCCGCCTCCGTGCCGCCCGTGGTGCACGCCCCGACGCCCAGCGACGAGCCCATCGACCTGCCCGCGCTGCTCATCGCCTCGTTCCCGATGGCCACCGACCGGCGTCACGTGGCCAAGGGGCCGCTCACCGACTTCCTGGTCGAGCGGGCCGCCGACGCCTACGTCCGGCTGCTGCGCGAGCTGCCCCGCACGTCCAAGCTGCTCGACCTGGTGCCCTCGCTGATGGGCAAGGGCGAGCTCGACGCCCGCGTACGCAGGGCCGTGCTGCAGCGCCTGCCCGGCACGCCGCTGCTGCCCGCCCTGTCCGCGCCCGCCCCCGTCGTGCAGACGCCCTCCTTCGCCGACGAACGGGTCTACGAGCCCGACGCGGAGTGGCAGGTCGAGCAGCCCGCCCCCGAGCCCGACGGCGACGGCTGGGTCGTGCCGGGCCGCGAGGCGGCCGTCGTGGCCTCCGCCTCGGCCGAGCTGCTCGACACCGTGGCCGGCTTCGTACCCGGCCTGCTGCCCGCCGGCTGGCCCGCCCGCCACCCCGCCATGACCGCGCTCGGCGTGCGCCGGGTGGAGCTGGCCGACGTCGTCGACCTGCTGTCCGGTGAGGCCGCCGAGGCTCGCGAGCCGTCCTGGTGGCGCGCGCTCTACCAGGTCCTGCCGGCCGACGACCCCGAGTCGCTGGGCGCGCTGCCGGTGCCGCTGACCGACGGCCGGCTCGTCCGCGGCCCGCGCGGCACGCTGATCCTGACCGACGGCGGGGCCGAGCTCGACCTGTCCCCGCTCGGGCTGCGCATCGTGCACCCCGAGGCGGCCCATCCCGCGCTGCTGCGGCTCGGCGCGGCCGAGGCCACGCCGCGGACCGTGCTCGACGACCCGCTGACCAAGGCCGCCGTGGCGGAGTCGCTCGACAGCCCCGACCCCGAGCCGGTGGCGCGGGCCGTGCTGTCCCTGGTGGAGGCGTCCGGGCTGGCGCCCGGCGAGGCGCCGTGGCTGGCCGAGCTGGCCCTGCGCGGCAGCGACGGCGAGCTCTACCCGGCCGGTGAGCTCATGCTGGCCGAGGGGGCGCTGGCCGGGCTGCTGGAGGCCGACACGCATCTCGGGGTGGCCGCGTCCGAGCTGGAGGAGGCTTACGGCGCGCGGGTGCTGGCGGCGGCCGGGGTGCTCGACGGGTTCGCCGTCGTGCACGAGCCCGACGTGCTGCTCGACCCCGACGACTGCGACCACGACCTCGACGGCGAGGCCGACTGGCTCGACCACGTGCTCGACCTGCTGCCCGAGCTCGACGTGCCGCCGCTGGTGCCCGAGTTCCTGGCGGTGCGCGATCTGGAGCTGGTGGCCGACTGGCCGGCCGCGCTCCGGCTGCTGACCACGCCGCCGCTGCGGGCCGCGCTCCATCCGCTGCGCGTCGAGGGCGTGGAGGTGCCGTCCTACACCGCCTGGTGGCTGGCCGGCCACGCCGTGCTGGGCGGGCGCAAGCCGCTGGAGCTGCGCCTTCCCGGGGCCGACCCGCTGCTGCAGGGCCTCTACGCCGACGCGCCCGCCGGTCTCGACGAGGCCGCGCTGTCGATGCTCGGGGTCCGTACGACGCTGGCCGAGCTGCTGGCCTCCCACGGCGGCCCGGAAGAGCTCCTCGACCTGATGGCCGACGAGTCCATCGAGGTCGACCGGGCCCAGCTCCGTGCCCTGTGGACCGCGCTGGCCGCCGTGGACCCGTCGCGGGTCGCGCCGCCGTCGCGGGTGCGGGCCGTGCTCGAAGGGGCCATCGTGGTCGCCGCCGCGGACGACGCCGTCGTGGTGGAGGCGCCCGACCTGCTGCAACTGGTCCAGGACCGGCCGCTGGTGCTGGCCTCCTACGACCTGGCCGAGTCGCTGTCCGAGCTGCTCGACCTGCCGCTCGCCGGTGAGCTCACCTCGGGCGAGGTCACTTCGGAGGGGGTCCGGCGTGACGTGCCCGCCGAGGTCAGGTCGCTGCTGCCGACCGCGCCGGGCACGTACGTGGAGCATGAGAAGTTGCTGGTCGACGGGGTGGAGTGCGCCTGGCGGTTCTTCGAGGGCTCCGTGCACTGCACCGGGGTCGACGGGCTGGCCAGAGGGCTCGCCTGGGCCACCGGGCAGTGGAACGACCGGCTCGCGGTGGCGGCGCTGCTGCGCGACCCGAGCTCGGTGCCCCTCCTGCTCGCCGAGGCCGACCTGTCCTGAGCGCGGAGCCGGGGAGGCGCCCCCGTGTGGCCTCCCCGGTACGTCGTGCGGCGCCGGTCAGGCGGCGCAGGTGGTGCCGTTCGCCGGGACCTTGCCCTCCACCAGGTAGGCGTCCACCGTCTTCATGACGCAGCCGTTGCCGGTCAGATAGGCGCCGTGGCCCTCGCCCTCGTAGGTGACCAGGACGCCCGTCTTGAGCTGGTTGATCAGCTTGCCGGCCCACTGGTACGGCGTGGCGGGGTCGCCCTTGCCGCCGATGACCACGATGGGCGCCGAGCCGGTGGCGTCGATGCGCTTGGCCGCGTCGTCCCCGGGCACCGGCCAGTGGGCGCACGTCCCGGTGGCCCCGTCGAAGGAGAGGATCGGGAAGATCTTCTTCACCTTCTCGTTGACCCGGGCGGTGTGGGCGGCGGTCGGCCGCTCGGTGTTGTCCGCGCAGTTGATCGCCGTCAGGCTCGTCATCATCGTCGAGTACGTCCCGTCCGCCCTGCGCCCGGTGTAGGCGTCGGCCAGGGCGAGCAGGATGGTGCCGTTGCCCTTGATCGCGGCGGCGGTCGCCTGCTCCAGCATCGGCCACGTCTGCTGCGCGTACAGCGGCGTGATGACGGCCAGCTGGCCCAGGCCGTAGGTGAGTTCGCGGTCCCCGACCTTGATCGGCTTGGTCTTGAGCCCGTCGACGAAGTCCTCGATCGTCTTCTCCACGGCCGCCGGGTCGGCGCCCAGGTCGCAGCCCTTGGCCACGCAGTCCTTGGCGAACGCCGCGAACGCCTGGTCGAAGCCGGTCGCCTGGATGACGGCCCGCTCCTCGAACGTCACGGTCGGGTCGAAGGCGCCGTCCAGGACGAAGCGGCCGACGTTCTTGGGGAAGTGGGTGGCGTAGACGGCGCCGAGGTGGGTGCCGTACGACAAGCCGAAGTAGTTGAGCTGCTCGTCGCCGAGCGCGGCCCGCAGGACGTCGAGGTCTTTGGCCGCGTTGACGGTGCCGACGTGCGGGAGGACCTTGCCGGAGTCCTTCGCGCAGGCGTCGGCGTACTCCTTGGCCAGCGCGTCCTGGTCGGCGTCGAGGTCGGCGGTCAGCAACTCCTCGATCTCGTCGCCGCACGTGACGCCCGAGCTGCGGTCGACGCCGCGGGGGTCGAAGCTGACCAGGTCATAGCTCTTGCCCAGACTGGCGAAGGCCGTGGCGGCCATGGCCAGCGTGTCCACGCCCGAGCCGCCGGGGCCGCCGAAGTTGAAGACGAGCGAGCCGGCGCGCTCGCCGGTGGCCTTGATCCGGATGAGCGCCAGGTCGATCTTGTCGCCGTCGGGCTTGGCGTAGTCGAGGGGGACCGGGAGCTTGCCGCACTCGACGCCCGCGGCTGGGGTGGCCGGCTTGCCGTCGGGCCCGACGAGGTCGGTGCACGCGCCCCAGGCCACTGTGCCCGTGCCCGTGCTCGTGCCTGCGCTGGTGGCCGTGGGCTTCGCGCTGTCGCCCGCGGGTGCTGAAGGGCCGGCGGTGCCGCAGGCGGTGAGGACCGCGGCTCCCAGGAGGAGGGTCACTATGGGCTTCTTCATGCATCAAGGATGAGATGCCAGGCATATGCCGATGTAGTGGGCGGAAACACCACTTGTAGATGACTTCGGCGAACAGCCGGAGATGACGAATGTCAGCTCTCGTACGGAGCGGAAGTCAACGCGGTTCTGGTGATCAGCCGTTTCTGGGGCGCCGGATGTACCAGAGGCCGAGCAGGCCGAAGCCGATGCCGGCCACGCAGGTCCAGATCCACCACGAGTTCTCCGGGGCGGGGCGGAAGATCAGCAGGGCGACCAGCGCGACGGCCCAGGCGGCCGTGCCGATGGCGACGGCGGCGGTGTCGTTGGTCTCGATGGGCTCCGGATCGGGATGCCACTGCTGCTTCACGTTGTCCAGCCTAGCTTCCAATCGGGTCTCGATCTCATCACTGGCTCTTTTCGCAGTTCACCACCTACTGTCACCCTTCGCGTCGTGAGCGACACACGTAACGCAATCGATCGTTTCTTCGCGATCTCCGCACGAGGTTCGACCGTCTCCCGTGAGGTACGGGGAGGCTTGGCCACGTTCTTCACGATGGCCTACATCGTGGTACTCAACCCTCTGATCCTGGCGAACGGCAAAGATGTCACCGGTGAGTTCATCGGTGACGGCACGGTGGCCAACGTGCCGCTCGTCGCCGCGGGCACGGCCTTCGTGGCCGGTGTGCTGTCGATCCTCATGGGGGTCGTCGGCAGGGTGCCCTTCGCGATGGCGGCCGGGCTCGGCCTGAACGCCTTCGTCACTTTCAGCATCGCCTCCGTGATGACCTGGGAGGAGGCCATGGGTCTGGTCTTCCTCGAAGGCGTCCTCATCACGATCCTGGTGCTGACCGGGTTGCGGACGGCCGTGTTCCACGCCATCCCGGCCCAGCTCAAGACCGCCATCAGCGTGGGCATCGGGCTGTTCATCGCGCTGATCGGCTTCGTGGACGCCGGATTCGTGCGCAAGGGCGGCGGCACGCCGCTGGAGCTGGGCATCGGCGGCAACCTCACGTCGTGGCCGATCTTCGTGTTCATCGTCGGGCTGCTGGCCACGGCCGCGATGGTGGCGCGCAAGGTCAAGGGCGCCATCCTCATCGGCATCGCCGGCACCACGATCCTGGCCGTCATCGTCGAACTGCTGGCCAAGGTGGGCCGGGCCTCGGCCGACAACCCCGGCGGCTTCCAGCTCAACGTGCCCACCGTGCCGGACCAGATCCTCGGCTTCCACAACCCGCTCGTGCTCTTCACCGAGTTCGACCCGTTCGGCGGGTTCGTCCGCGTGGACGTGCTGCTCGCCGGGCTGTTCGTGTTCACGCTGCTGATCACGGACTTCTTCGACACCATGGGCACCATCGTGGGCGTCGGGCGGCAGGCCGACCTGGTGCAGGAGGACGGGACGCTGCCGCGTACCAAGCAGATCCTGCTCATCGACTCGCTCGGCGCGGCGGCGGGCGGCGCGGGCTCCGTCTCGTCGAACACCACCTACATCGAGTCGGCGGCCGGTGTCGGCGAGGGCGCTCGCACTGGCCTCGCCAGCGTGGTCACCGGGCTGCTGTTCCTGCTGGCCATCTTCTTCGCGCCGCTGGTCGAGGTGGTCCCGTACGAGGCCGCCGCCCCGGCGCTGGTGCTGGTCGGGTTCATGATGATGACCGCGGTCAAGGACATCGACTGGACCGACTTCGAGATCGCCGTACCGGCGTTCCTCACCGTGGTGCTCATGCCGTTCACGTACTCGATCTCCAACGGCATCGGCGCGGGCTTCATCACGTACGTGCTGATCAAGGTGGTTCGCGGTAAGGCGCGGGAGATCCACCCGCTGCTGTGGGGCGTGGCCTTCCTCTTCGCGCTCTACTTCGCGATCGGCCCGATCAGGGCGGCGCTCGGCATCTGACGATCCGGCCGCAGCCCGTCGATCCGGTCGGCACGTCCCGTATGTCGATCCGGTCGAAGCCCGTCGAGATCGATCGAGGCCGTCCCGCGCAGGCGGGGCGGCTTCGAGGTATCAAGGGATCAGACGAACGTTCTGTACGGAAATATCCCACCATGCCGTATAGTTAGCAAAGGTAATGACTCATGCTAACCAAACCCCAGCCCAAGATGGACCTGCGCAGCGACGCGGGTCTCGCTTCAGCCCTGCGCGTTTCACTCGCAAGGCTGAACCGACGCCTACGACGACAGGCGGCAGCGCACACACTGACTCCCACGCAGTTCGCGACGCTCGCCGCGGTGGAACGGCATTCCGGGATAACCCCCGGCGAATTGGCCGAGCTCGAGAAGGTGCAACCGCCCTCGATGACCCGCGTGATCGCCGCGCTAGAGGAACGCGGCCTGGTCGCCCGCAGCCCGCATCCGACCGACCGGCGGCAGGTGACCGTCTCGGTGACCGAGGCCGCCGAGAAGTTGCTGAAGGAGGAGCGACGCCGCAAGGAAGCGTGGCTGACGCAACGCCTGAAGGAGCTGTCTCCGGAAGAGAGAGCGATCCTCAGGCAGGCGGCGCCGCTGCTGGAGAAGCTCAGCAGGATATAGAGCCTGAAGAACCCAAGACCGGGATGTTCCGGTCGCTCAGGATTCGTAACTACCGCATGTTCAGCGCGGGCGGCGCGGTGTCCAACGTCGGCACCTGGCTGCAGCGCACCGCCCAGGACTGGCTGATCCTCGACCTCACCCACGGCAGCGCGAGCGCCCTCGGTACGGCGACCGCGCTGCAGTTCCTGCCGATGCTGCTCTTCGGGATGTTCGGCGGCGTGCTCGCCGACCGCTACCCCAAGCGCCCGATCCTCATCACCGCCCAGTCGCTCATGGCCGGCCTCGCGCTGACCATCGGCCTGCTGACGATGACGGGCACCGCCCAGGTCTGGCACGTGTACGTCATGGCGTTCCTGCTCGGCATGATCTCCTGTGTGGAGGTGCCGACGCGGCAGGCGTTCGTGGTCGAGATGGTCGGCCGCCAGGACCTGCCCAACGCGATCGCCCTGAACAGCTCCATCTTCAACCTCGCCCGCGTGCTCGGCCCGGCGCTCGCCGGCGTGCTGATCTACGTCCTGGGCGGCACGGGGCCGCTGTTCCTGATCAACGCCCTGACCTTCGGCGGAGTCATCTCCAGCCTGGTCTTCATGCGCAAGGCCGAGCTGAACCTCTCCGAGCCGGTGCCCAGGGCCAAGGGCCAACTGCGCGAAGGACTCCGGTACGTGCTCCGGCACGAGGAACTGCTGATGCCGGTGCTGCTGATCGCGTTCGTGTCGATGTTCTCGCAGTCGTTCTCGATGTCGATCGCGCTCATGGCCCGCGAGGTGTTCGCGGCCGGGGCGTCCTCGTTCGGACTGGCCTCCAGCATGTTCGCGGTGGGAGCGTTCGGCGGCGCGCTGCTCGCGGCCCGGCGGGCGCGGCTGTCGCGGAAGGTGCTCTTCTCGGGGGCGATCGGGTTCGGGCTGTTCCAGATCCTGACCGGGATCGCACCGTTCTACCCCGTTTACCTGCTGCTGCTGATTCCCACCGGGATCGCCTTGATCACCATCAACACGGCGGCCAACGCCAGCGTCCAGATCGCCACGTCGCCTGAGATGCGGGGCCGGGTCATGGGCATCTACATGCTGGTCTTCACCGGCGGAGCTCCCCTCGGGGCACCGCTGATCGGCTGGCTGTCCGAAATGGGCGGGCCGCGGATGGGCGTGATCCTGTCCGGCGCCCTGGTGCTCGTCGGCACGGGACTGGCCGTGGTGGTGACACGGCTGATCAGCTCACGGGTGGGCAGGCCGGCGCTCGCGGTGGCATGAGTCATTCACACCGCGAAGCTCTGGCGACACCCTTGACCATGGGGCGACGAGCTCCGAAGCGGCCGACGTAGGGCGACCCCCTCCGGGGCAGCCGACGTCTGAGGACGGGCGGCGAAGCACGGCGACGGGTTCGCGTAACGGCGCCTGCAGCTTCGACGTCGGGCGACGGGCATGGGAACAGCGACGAGCATGAGAACGGCGACGGGTATGGGGACGGCGACGAGCTCCGAAGCGTGACGACGCTCCTAGGCTAAGCCGACGACCTTGGGCGGGGGCGACGAGCTCCAAGCAGACGACGGGACGTGACCGGCGTATAAGGCACGGCGGTGGGCTTGGAGCTACGGGGCTCGACGCTTCGGGGTTCGGAGCTTCGGGGCTTGGCGGACCGGCGGTGGGAGCCGGTGTGACGGGTGAGGCGAGGCCGGGGCAGAATCGCATGACATGAAGCTCTTCACGACTCCTCCGGCACCGCCGGCATGAGGTTGTTCGCGGCTTTGGTGCCGCCTGATGAGGTGTTGGACGAGCTCTCCCACGCCATCGCCCCCCACGTCGGGCAGGTGCCGGGCCTGCGCTGGCCTGACCGTGCGACCTGGCACATCACGCTGGGGTTCTTCGGTGATGTGCCCGAGGGGGTGCTGCCTGAGCTGGAGACGCGCCTGGCCCGGGCCGTGGCTCGCCACCCTGCGCCGGAGCTGTCGTTCGACCGCTTCGGCGCCTTCTCCTCCGTACGCCGGGCGCGGGTCTTCTGGGCGGGCGTCACCGGCGACCCCATGACCAGACTGGCCGACTCCGTCAAGGCGGGTGCGCGCCGGGCGGGGGCGTCCCAGACGGACGACAAGCGTTTCCACCCGCACCTCACCCTGGCCAGGGCCAAGACGGAGCTCGATCTCCGCGACCTGGTCGAGTCGCTGGCCGGGTTCAGCGGCTCCGTCTGGCGGGCCGAGCACGTTCACCTGGTCCGGAGCCATGCCGGGCCACAGGTGAGGTACGAGTCACTCGCCGAATGGGCGCTCGCACCCGCCGAGCGGGGCTAGGCTCCAGGTCGTGGATCGTCCTCGCCCCTGGCTGCTGCCCATCGTGCTCGGCCTCCTCCTGCTGATCGTGATCATCGGCGCCTGGCTGAGCTGAGCCGCCCAGCCAACCTGAGGTACGCGGCATCCGGGTGGCCTGAGGTGCGCGGCGTCCGGGTGGCCTGAGGTGCGCGGCGTCCGGGTGGCCTGAGGTGCGCGGCGTCCGGGTGGCCTGAGGTGTGCGGCGTCCGGCCCTCTTGAGCTGTGAGGCATCGGGGTGACTGAGGTGTGCGGCGTCCGGCCCCCTTGAGCTGCGAGGTGCCTGGCGACCAAAGGCGTGAGGTGCCCGGGTGACCCGGCCGGTCCCGGCCTGATCGTCCGCCCCACCTTCCCCGCCGCACCCTCCGCTAAGGCCGCACAGCCTTGATGAGGCCACCCGCTCCGGTACGGCCGCCCGCCTAGGTCGGGCTACCCGCTCCGCCCTGCTACGACCGCGCCCACGGCTACGACCGCGCTGCCCTTGTATGGGACCCGCACGCACCGCCCTGATGCGGCCACATCGCCCTTGTCGGCCTTTGTACGGCGGCACCCGCTGTGGGGCCGCGCCGCCTTTGTCGGGCCGCACGCTTCTCCGTGATGCGATAGCGCCGCTCAAGCCGGGCCGTATCGCCTTTGTCGGGCTGCACGCACTTTTCCGGTGCGTTCGCACCTGCTGGTAGGCCGGGCCGCTTTGTCGAGGCGCATACACCTCCCCAGTACGGCGGCACCCGCTGGTAGGGCCGCGCCACCTGGGTCGGGCCGCATGCTGCGCCCTGATGCCATAGCGCCGCCCTAACGGGGCCTAAGCGCCTTGGTCGGGTCGCACGCACTGCCCCGCAATGGTCGCGCCAGCCTGGCAAAGCCGTATCGCCTATGCCAGGCCGCACGCACCACGCTGGTATGCGCCGCACCCGCTGGTAGCGGTTGCGCCGTCACTGTCGAACCGCATGCACAGCCCCGTACGGCCGCGCTTATGCACCGCCCTGGCAAGCCGAGGCCACAAGCCGAGGCCCGGTGGAGAACGGCCGGGCCTCGGGATGCGGTGTTACCAGGCGTAGTCCTCGGGGGCCGTGCGGTGGCCCGGGAAGATTTCGTCGATGCGGGCCAGGGCGGCCTCGTCGAGGTCGATCTCCAGGGCGCGCAGGCTGCCTTCGAGTTGTTCCATCGTGCGCGGCCCGATGATCGGGGCGGCGACGGCGCGCTGCTTGAGCAACCAGGCCAGGGCCACGTTGGCCGGGTCCTCGTTGAGCTCGTCGCAGAACTTCTCCCACTGCTCGATCTTGTCGCGGTGCCGTTCGAGCTGCTTGACCATGTTGTCGGCGGCCGAGCGGCCCTTGTCGATCTTGCGCAGCACGCCGCCGAGCAGGCCGCCGGCCAGCGGGCTCCACGGGATGACGCCGAGGCCGTAGTCCTCGCACGCGGGCAGCACTTCGAGCTCGGGAGCCCGGGTGAGCAGGTTGTAGTGGGACTGCTCGCTGATCAGGCCGGTGAAGTTGCGGCGGGCCGCCGTCTCCTGGGCCTTGGCGATGTGCCAGCCCGCGAAGTTGGACGAACCCACGTAAATGATCTTGCCCTGCTGCCGCAGGACCTCCATGGCCTCCCAGAACTCCTCGAACGGGGTGTCCCGGTCGACGTGATGGGCCTGGTAGATGTCGATGTAGTCGGTCTGCATCCGCTTCAGCGAAGCGTCGCAGGCCCGGCGGATGTTGAGGGCGGACAGCCGGCGTTCGTTGGGCCAGTCGCCCATGTCGCCGTAGACCTTGGTCGCGAGGACCGTCTTCTCACGCCGCCCGCCGCCCTGGGCGAACCACCGGCCGAGGATGTTCTCGGTGATCCCCGCGCCCTTCTGGCCCCCATAGACGTTCGCCGTGTCGAAGAAGTTCAGCCCCAGCTCGTGAGCCCGGTCCATGATCGCGAAGGAGTCTTCCTCCGTGGTACGCGGGCCGAAGTTCATGGTGCCGAGGCTGAGCGGGCTCACCAGGAGGCCGCTGCGTCCGAGATTGACGTAGTCCATGACTTCACCCTAAATAGCTGGAGTGCACTCCAGGCCAGAGGGTGGATTCGTGAACTCGGTCGACACCGGCGCCTGACGGGCGCATCATCGGTCGCGATGATCGCCCTGCTTCGCGCCGCCGTGCCGCTCTTTCTCGCCATGATCACCGGTCAGCTCGGCTCGCTCGTGGTCACCTCGGTGCTCGGTAACCATGCCACGGTCACGCTGGCGGCCTTCGCGGTGGTGACCGCCGTGCTCAATCCTGCCAGCACGGCCGTGCAGGGCTCGCTGCGCGGTCTCGGGCCGTTCGTCGCGCCGTACCGGGACGATCCGGCGGCGGCGGTGCCCGTGATCAGGGACGCCCGCTGGCTGAGCATGACCACCGGGCTGGTCGGCGCCACGGCCGTCGCCTGCGTGCCGCTGCTCGCCGGGGCCACCGGGGTGCCCGGCGAGGTGGTGGCGGAGATGGGGGCGCTGCCGTATTTGCTGGCGGTGTATCTGCTCGTCTTCGCCTCCACCGGCGGCGCCACCACCATCCTGGTCGCGCTCGGGCGCGGCGGGAGCGTGATGTGGCCGACCCTGTCGTTCGCGGCGCTGCTGGGCGGGCTGAGCGCCGTGCTGGTGCCGGCGCTGGGGCTGACCGGGGTCGGCGTGGCCTGGGTGACCGCGGGCGTGGTGTCGGCGGTGGTGGCCGCCCTCAGCCTGCGCCGGGCGCTCGGCCGGGCGATCGGCCAGGCCAGGCCCAGGATCCGCGAGATCATCACCCTGGCGAAGGTCAGCATCCCGCTGGCCGGCACCGTGCTGATCAAATTCGCCGTGCTGGGCGTGGTCACCCTCGCCGCGAGCACCACCGGCACCCGCGACACCGCCGCCCACGCGGTGCTGACCACGCTCACCGGCTTCATCATGGTGACCTCCCTGTCCATCGCCTCGGCCGCGTTGCCCGACGTGGCGCGCGCCACCGACACCGCCGGGGCCCGGCGGGCCCATCGCGGCGCGGTTCTGCTCGCCATAACAGGGACGCTTGTGGTGGCCGGTCTGCTGCTCGGGTTCGGGGAAAATCTTCTGGTGCTGTTCAGCGACGACGCCGCCGTCCGGGACCGGGTGCTCGGGCTGCTGCCGCTGATGCTGCTGGCCTCCGCGCTCGACGCGGCGCAGGCCGTGCAGGGCACCGGCCTCACCGCGCTCAAGCGCTCGTCGTCCAGTCTGATGTTCCTCGCGATCGGGTACGGCCTGCTGCTCCTGGCCGCCGTGCCCGTGGCCGGGACCTGGGGCGTCACCGGCCTGTGGGCGGCCATGGCGGTGGCCAACGGGCTCCTGGTCGTGCTGCAGGGCACCGGTTTCCGCCGCCACAGCGCCAAACTGGGCGAGCCTAGAACCCCGGCAGGGACAGTTCACCCGCCCACGCCCGATACGTGTACGAAACCCCCTGCCGCACCCGGCCGCTCGTGACATCCACCGCGTACACCGTCTCACCCAGCGCCTGATGGCCGGCGTCGGCGATGACGCCGACGTCGCGGCCAAACGGGAGATCATCCGCACCATGGCCGACATCCGGATCAGCCTGGCAGCCGCGTGGGCATGAGTGGCCGTTCGCGCCGCAACGAGCAGATGGACGCCACGCCGTTGGAAGGCGGGCCCGAGGCGGTGCGTGGGGCATGATGGCGGCGTGGGGGACTTCGTGACCAGGGTGCTCGCCGCCGTCGCGGCTCTTTTCCTGCTGCCCGCCGCGCCCGCCTTCGCGGCGGACGACGACGGCACGGAGAAGTTGTTCGTCTTCAAGGATCCGCGGATCACGGAGTCGAGCGGGCTCGCGGTGTCGCCGACGCACGACGGCGTCTACTACACCCACAACGACAGCGCCGCCGCGCCCACCTTCTACGCCGTGGACGGCCGGGGACGTACGCGGGCCACCTTCCAGGTACGCGGCGCCGAGGCGCGCGACTGGGAGGCCATGGCCGCCACCAAGGACCCGGCGACCGGCCGGGGGGTGCTCTGGTTCGCCGACATCGGCGACAACCTGGACGGCGCGTGGCCGAACGTCTCGGTCTACAAGGTGACCGAGCCGCATACGCTCAGGGACGCCACGCTGCCCGCGGTCCGCTACCGCTTCCGGTACGCCGACGGCGCCCGCAACGCCGAAGGCGTCATGATCAACCCGGTGACCGGGCGGCTCTACGTGGTCTCCAAGGAGTTCGCCGGCTCGGTCTACGCGGCGCCGAAGAAGCTGCGCAGCGACAAGGTGAACGTGCTGCGCAAGGTCGGTGGCGCGCCCATCATGGCCACGGACGCCGCCTACGCGCCCGACGGCTCTTCCTACGTCGTGCGCACCTACTTCTCCGCCACCCTGTTCAAGCCGTCGGGCGAGACGATCGCCAAGGTGACGATGCCGGATCTGAAGCAGGCGGAGTCGATCGCGTACACGGCCGACGGGAAGGCGCTGCTCACCGGCTCGGAGGGGCCCGGCAGCCCGGTCTACCGCGTGCCGCTTCCCGACCGGGCGCGTCCCACCGCCACGCCCAGCCCGTCCAGCTCGTCCAGGGCGGAGGAGCGTGAGGAGAGCGGCTCGCCCGTCGCCGCGCAGGCGGACTCGGGGGGCGGCGGGCTGACGGTCACGGACGTGCTCATCTGGCTGGCCGCCGCCGCGGCCGCCATCGGAGTGATCACCTTCCTGGCCCGCCGCACCCGCTGACCCGCAAGAGAGAGCGCGCTGGTCACGAGAGAGCGCGCTGGCCAGAGGCGGCGCATGGCGGCGGTGAGCAGGTCGCCCGGTCAGGGGCGGCGCATGGTGGCGGTGAACAGGTCGCCTCTCAGTGCGCGTTCGACCACCTCGATCGAACGCGCCAGCCGCACCAGCCGCGGCCCCTCCTGCCGGTAGGTGTCGAGCACCGCCTCGATGGCGTGCGGCGGCAGGTGACCCTTGAGGTCGACGGCCGCCCCCCGGTAGCCGGCGCGCGCGGCCTCGACGGCCGAGGTGACGTGGTGGCGGGCCATGGCGGCCAGCGCCACGGGGTGTCGCCTGAGCACCTCGTACGCCCGGTAGTCGGGCGGCACCGCGTCCAGCAGCCAGGCCACGGCCGTGGTCTCCCAGTCGGGCACGCTGGGCGGCCGGACCTCCGGCGGCCACTCCGGCGGCAGATACATGAGACCATCGTACTCACGTTCGATTCCGGGCTGTGGGCCCGCCGGGCATGATGAAGTGATGCCCCGTGTGATCGTCCTTGACGCGATGGGAGTCCTGTACCGGTACGGCGATGTTCAGGGCCGGGTGCTGATCCCCTACCTGCGGGCCCGTGGCTGCGAGCGGACCGAGGCCGAGATCCGGGCCGCCTACCGGTCGGTCACGCTCGGGCGCATCACGACCGGGCAGTTCTGGACGGCGGCCGGGCTGCCGGAGGAGAGGGACGAGGACTACTGCCGGGAGCACCGGCTCACCGAGGGCGCTCAGGAGGCTCTCGCCGAACTGGCGGGCGACGGTCTGGAGCTCGCCTGCCTGAGCAACGACGCGGCGGCGTGGTCCGCGCTCGTCCGCCGCCGTTTCGGCCTGGAACGGCGGGTCCGGCGGTGGTTCGTCAGCTCGGATCTGCGCGCCCGCAAACCTGACGAGGAGGCGTACGAGGCGGTGCTCGGTGCGCTGGGCGTCGCTCCTGGGGAGGTGGTGTTCGTGGACGACCGGCCGGTCAATCTCGCTCCCGCGCGTTCGCTGGGGATGAGGACGGTGCTCTTCCGCAGCGACGACACCGACGCCCACCCCGAGCCTGCCGCCGGACGAGAACCGCACCGCGCCGTCGGGACGATGCCCGAGCTGGTCGCCGCGGTTCGCGAACTTTCCCCGGCACACGGTTGAGCCCGCTCGACCGGCTCTCCGGGGATATGGCGGTCATGGGCGGATGGCCGGAAAATCGGAGGTGTGAGGGAGAAGATCGGAGTCGTGGGCGCGGGCATCGTCGGTCTGGCCGTGGCGCGGGAGCTGGCCACCGTCAGGGGCGCCGAGGTCACCGTGCTGGAGAAGGAGGGGCGCGTCGGCGCCCACCAGACCGGGCACAACAGCGGCGTCGTGCACGCGGGGATCTATTACCCGCCGGGCTCGCTGAAGGCCAGGCTGTGCCGGGAGGGCGTGGCGCTGCTCAAGGAGTACTGCGCCGCGCACGGGGTGGCCTACCAGGAGGTGGGCAAGCTGGTGATCGCGAGCACGCGGGCCGAGCGGCCCCGCCTGAGCGCGCTGGCCGAGCGGGCGCGGGCCAACGGCGTGCCCGGCATCGCCGAGCTGGACGCGCTGGCGCTGCGCGAGATCGAGCCGCACGCGGTCGGCGTCGGCGCCGTGCACTCGCCGTACACCGCGATCTGCGACTTCCCCGCCGTCGCGCGGCGGCTCGCGCTGGACGTGGCCGAGCTGGGCGGGTCCGTCCGGCTGGGGCATCCGGTCAGGGCGATCAGGGAGCGGGCGGGCCGGGTCGAGGTGCTGGCGGGCCGGCGCGGGCACGTCTTCGACCAGCTGGTGGTGTGCGGCGGGCTGGGCACCGACGCGGTGGCCAGGATGGCGGGGGCGCCGGGGGACGTGCGGATCGTCCCGTTCAGAGGAGAGTTCTACGCGCTCAAGGGAGCGGCGCGAGACCTCGTGCGGGGGCTGGTCTATCCGGTGCCTGATCCGCGTTACCCGTTCCTCGGCGTGCATCTGACGCGGCAGGTCGACGGGCGGGTGCTGGTGGGGCCGAACGCGGTGCTCGCCCTCGCCTACGAAGGCTACAGATGGCGAAATTTCCGTAATATCGGGCAAATTCTCGGCTGGCCGGGCACCCTGCGCATGGCCCGCTCCCACTGGCGGACGGGCCTGAGAGAGGTCCGCGGCTCGCTCTTGAAGAGCGCGTTCGTCGGCGACGCCCGCCGCTACGTGCCCGAGCTCACCGCCGCTGACCTGGAACGGGCTCCGGGCGGCGTACGCGCGCAGGCCGTGGCCCGCGACGGCCGTCTGCTCGACGACTTCGTTGTGGACGTGCACGGCAAGGTCGTCCTCGTCCGCAACGCGCCCTCGCCCGCGGCCACCTCAAGCCTGGCCATAGCCCGGCATATCGCCGGAATTGTCCCAGCACTCGTCCGATGAGGGCATCCTTGGAGGTGATGGAATCACGCCTGCTGATAGTCGAGGACGACCCGAACATCCTCGAACTCCTCGCCGCGAGCCTCAGGTTCGCGGGTTTCGACGTGTCCACGGCGAAGAGCGGCCTCGACGCCGTGGCCTCGGTGCAACGGCACCGCCCCGACCTCGTCGTGCTCGACGTCATGCTGCCCGACCTCGACGGTTTCGAGATCGTCAGGCGGATGCGCGGCGGCGGGGTGCACACCCCTGTGGTCTTCCTCACCGCGCGTGACGAGACGGAGGACAAGATCCGCGGGCTGACGCTCGGCGGCGACGACTACGTGACCAAGCCGTTCAGCCTGGAGGAGGTGGTCGCCAGGATCCACGCCGTGCTGCGAAGGACCAGCGGGGACTCACCAGCGGCGCCGCCCAGGCTCACGTTCGCCGACATCGAGCTGGACGAGGAGAGCCACGAGGTGTGGCGCGGCGGCAACGCCGTGGCGTTGTCGCCGACCGAGTTCAAGCTGCTGCGTTACTTCATGACGAACGCCGGCCGCGTCCTGTCCAAGCCGCAGATCCTCGACCACGTCTGGGACTACGACTTCCGCGGCGAGGTGGGGATCGTCGAGTCGTACGTGTCCGTGCTCCGCCGGAAGATCGACAACCGGAGCCCGCGGCTCATCCACACCCTGCGGGGTGTCGGCTATGTCCTGCGTCTGCCACCGAGTCCCTGATGCGCGGCCTGCCGCTGCGGATCAAGCTGATCGCGTCGATGCTGACCCTGCTCGGTTTCGGCATGTTCTTCATCGGCCTGGTGAGCGTGTCCGTGCTGCACGGCTACCTGATCGACCGGGTGGACAGCCAGCTCCACCTGCTCAGCGCGCGGATGGAGAAGAAGGTCAGGAGCGACTGGCGGAAGGACAGGGAGACGGCCGAACGGCCGATCCTCATCGAGTCCGACGCCATCGCCCTGGTCAAGGAGCCGAACAGCGACTTCGTGCCGATGCTGACCGACCGGGACGTGGACGCCAAGCCGAAGCCGGTCCTGTCGACGTCGCCCGGCACCGAGGCCTACACCGCGCCCGCCATGAGCGGCCCCGGCGAGTGGCGGGTGCTGGAGACCGTGGACAGGTGGCGCACGCTGGTGGTCGCGGTGGACCTGGAGGAGGTCGACGCGATCACCCGGCGGTTAGTGCTCATCGAGCTGCTCGGCGGCGGCGGGATCCTGCTCATCCTGGCCGTGGCCGGCGTCACGATCGTCCGGCACAGCATGCGGCCGCTCGGCCAGATCGAACGTACGGCCGAGGCCATCGCCGCCGGTGAGCTGGGCCGGCGGGTGCCGGACGGCGACCCGCGCACCGAGGTGGGCGGCCTGGCCAGGTCGCTGAACGGGATGCTGGCCCAGATCGAGAGCGCGTTCGCGGCCAGGTCGGCCTCCGAGGAGGCGGCCCGGCGCTCCGAGGACCGCATGCGCCAGTTCGTCGGCGACGCCTCGCACGAACTGCGCACCCCGCTGACCTCCATCCGCGGCTTCGCCGAGTACGCCAGGCAGAACCCGGGCGCCGACCCCGTCGAGCTGATGCAGCGCGTGGAGCAGGCCGCCGGCCGGATGAGCGTGCTGGTGGACGACCTGCTGCTGCTGGCCAGGGTGGACCAGCAGCGGCCGCTGCGGATGCAGCCGGTGGACATGCTGGCGCTGGCGGCGGACGCCGTACAGGATGCCCGGATCATCGCGCCCGACCGGACGATCAAGCTCGACGTGGTCGGCGGCACGGCCCTGATCGTCTCCGGCGACGAGGTACGCCTGCGCCAGGTCATCAGCAACCTCGTCACCAACGCCCTCGTGCACACCGACCCCGGCTCCCCGATCATCGTGCGCACGGGGACGAGCGGCGACAAGCTCTTCGTCGAGGTCGTCGACCACGGTCCCGGCCTGACGCCCGAGCAGATCGAGCACGTCTTCGAGCGCTTCTACCGGGCCGACTCCGCCCGCTCGCGCCGCCGCTCGGCCGAGGACCGGGGCAGCGGGCTCGGCCTGGCCATCGTGCAGGCCCTCGTCCAGGCCCACGACGGCACCGTCACCGTGGAGAGCTCGCCTGAGGCCGGCTCGACCTTCCGGGTCGAACTCCCACTCGCCTTGGAGTGAGCCTTCAGCTAACCCTCAGGCTGCTGCGTCACTCTAAGTAGGTGACGAAACCCGAGGCGTTGATCATGGTGGTGGACGACGAGCCCAGCATCAGGGATCTGCTCTCCGCCAGCCTGCGCTTCTCCGGGTTCGAGGTCCTGACCGCCGCCGACGGCGAGGAGGCCGTCGAAGTGGCCGTAAGGACCTCTCCCGACCTGGTGGTGCTCGACGTGATGCTGCCCGACCTGGACGGGTTCGAGGTGGCCAGGCGGATCGACGCGCCCGTGCTCTTCCTGACCGCCCGCGAGGCCACCGAGGACAAGATCACCGGGCTGCGGGTCGGGGACGACTACGTGACCAAGCCGTTCAGCCTGGAGGAGGTCCAGGCCAGGATCAGGGCGGTGCTGCGGCGTACGCGCGGCGAGTCCGCGCCCGCCAGCCGGCTCAAGGTGGCCGACCTGGAGCTGGACGAGGACGCCCGCGAGGTCTGGCGCGGCGGCCGTCAGGTGCGCCTGTCGCCGACCGAGTTCAAGCTGCTGCACTACTTCATGGTCAACGCCGGGCGCGTGCTGTCGAAGGCGCAGATCCTCGACCACGTGTGGAACTACGACTTCGGCGGCGACGCGGGCGTGGTCGAGTCGTACGTCTCCTACCTCAGACGCAAGGTCGACGATGTCGAGCCGCGGCTCATCCACACCCTGCGCAGCGTCGGTTACGTGCTTAGAGAGCCGCCGCCCGGTTAGTTTGACAGCATGGACCTGCTGGGCGCGCTCGAGTCGCTGCGGCGACCGCTGGAGCGGGAGCTGTTCCCGCTGGCCGTCGGCGAGGCGGAGGCCGACAGGCGCGCGCTGCGCGAGCTGACCGGGCAGCTCGACGACTACCTGCTGCCCAGGCTGCGGGCCTTGGACGCGCCGCTGCTCGCCGTCGTCGGCGGTTCGACCGGGGCGGGCAAGTCCACCCTGGTCAACTCGCTGGTCGGGGCCGACGTGGCCGAGCCGGGCGTGCTGCGGCCCACCACGCTGGTGCCGACCCTCGTGGTCAGCCCGGCCGACCGGCCCTGGTTCCTGGGCCAGAACGTGCTGCCGGGCCTGTCCCGCGCCACCGGCGGCGGCCCCGGCGCGCTGCGCGTGGTGGACTCGCCGGCGCTGGGCGCGGGGCTCGCCCTGCTCGACGCGCCCGACATCGACTCCGTGGTGACCGCCAACCGGGAACTCGCCGCCCAGCTGCTGGCAGCCGCCGATCTGTGGCTGTTCGTCACGACCGCCGCCCGCTACGCCGACGAGGTGCCGTGGGGCTTCCTGCGCTCGGCCCGCGAACGCAGCACCGCCCTGGCCGTCGTCCTCGACCGCGCCCCGCCCGAGGCCGTCGAGCCCGTAAGCCGCGACCTGACCAGGCTGCTCGCCGAGAACGGTCTCGAAGGCACCCGGCTGTTCACCGTGCCCGAGGCCGCGCTGCCCGACGAGAAGGCCCGGCTGCCCGCCTCCTCCGTCGAGCCCATCTCCACCTGGCTGACCGGGCTGGCCTCGGACGCCGCCGAGAGGTCGCGCGTCGTCCGCCAGACGCTGTCAGGGGCGCTCGACAGCCTGGCCGTCCGGGTGCCGTCGCTGGCCGATGCCGTCGAACGCCAGCAGACCGCGTTCGACGGGCTGCGCTCGATCGTGGCGGGTGCGTACGCGGGCGGGATGGCCGACTTCGACGAGGGCATGCGTGACGGCTCGCTGCTGCGCGGCGAGGTGCTGGCGCGCTGGCAGGACTTCATCGGCACCGGCGACCTCATGCGCTCCCTGGAGAGCCGCGTCGGCTGGCTGCGTGACCGCATCGTCGGCTTCTTCACCGGGCGGGTGCCCGAGGCGCAGCTCAGGGACGCGCTGGAGAGCGGGGTGGAGGCGCTGATCAGGGGCGCCGCCGACGGGGCCGCCGAGCGCGCCCTGGAGGGGTGGTCGGCCGCGCCGGGCGGGCCGGGGCTGCTCGACCGGCTGGGCGCCGTCGAGTCCGCCCGCCTCGGCCGGGCCTCGGCCGACCTGGGCAAGCGGGCCGAGGCGGCGGTGCGGGGGTGGCAGGAATACGTGCTCGATCTCGTACGCGAGGAAGGAGCCGAACGGCGCACCACCGCCAGGGTGGCCTCCTTCGGCGTGAACGGGGCCGGGCTGCTGCTCATGCTGGCCGTCTTCGCCTCCACCGGCGGGCTGACCGGGATCGAGGTGGGGATCGCGGGCGGGACCAGCGTGCTGTCGCAGAAACTCCTTGAGGCCGTCTTCGGCGACCAGGCCGTACGGACGCTGACCGTGCGGGCCAGGGAGGATCTGCGGGAACGGGTGCGGGGGCTGCTGGACGAGGAGTCCGGGCGGTTCCTGACCCAGCTGGAGAGCATGGAGCCGCCCCGCGGCACGGCGGACGGGCTCCGCGCGGCGGCGCGGCGCATCCGCGACCACCGCGCCGAACTCCCCAGCACGGCCGGCGACACGGGCACGGCCGGCGACACGGGCACGGCCGGCGACACGGGCACGACTGGCGACGCGGATAGTTCCGCCGACGCGGGCACGGCCACGACGGCGGAACTGCCCGCGCCGCACCTGGACGCGCCCGGGACGGAGCCGCCCGCCAGACCTGGACCGGACGCGCGGCGGGCCGGGGACCGGGACGGGCTGGGGGAGAGGTCGTGAAGCTGCTGCGGCGTAAGGAGGGGCCGTCGCTGGACTCCCGGCTGGCCGCGTTGCGGGAGGCCGCCGACCTGGCGGAGGGGCGGCTGCCCGAGCAGGTCGTGTCCGGCGCGCGGGCCGTCGCCGACCGTGCCGGCGTACGTCGTGAGCTGTCCATCGAGCACACCGTCGCCGCGCTGGCCGGAGCCACCGGCAGCGGCAAGTCCTCGCTCTACAACGCGCTGGCCGGGCAGGACCTGGCCGACGTGGGCGTCACCAGGCCCACGACCTCGGCCGCCCAGGCGGCGCTGTGGGACGGGGACGGCGCGGGGCCGCTGCTCGACTGGCTGGACGTACCGAAACGTCATGCGGCCGACGGCCACGCGGACCACGCCGGCCCCCGCACCGGCACCGACGCTGGGGCTGATCTGTCCGGGTTGGTGTTGCTTGATCTGCCCGACCACGACTCCATCCGCCTGTCACACCGGCTGGAGGTGGATCGGCTGGTGGAGCAGGTCGATCTGCTGATCTGGGTGGTGGACCCGCAGAAGTACGCCGACGCCGCGCTGCACGAGCGCTACCTGCGCCCGCTGGCCGGGCACCGGGACGTGATGCTGGTCGTGCTCAACCAGGTCGACCGCCTGCCCGTCCCGGCCGTGGAGCGGTGCCTGGCCGACCTGCGCCGGCTGCTGGACGAGGACGGGCTGGCCGGCGTCCCCGTCCTCGCTGTCTCGGCCCGTACGGGGGAGGGCGTGCGGGAGTTGCGCTCGCTGCTGCGTGAGCGGGTCGCGGAACGCGCGTCCTGGTCGGCCCGCCTGGCCGCCGACATCACGGCCGCCGCCGACCACCTCGCCCCGCCCGAGGCGCGGGGGGAGCCCGTCGCGGCCACAAAGCGGATGCAAGGGGCGGAACGGGCGCTCACCGGGGCGCTCAGCACGGCGGCCGGGGTGCCGCTGGTCGTCCAGGCCGTGGCCAAGGGGCATCGGCATCGGGCCGTGGTCGCCACCGGATGGCCGCTCACCCGCTGGATCAGAAGGCTGCGGCCCGACCCGCTGCGCCGACTCCGCATCGGCGGCATCCCGCACGACCGGCTGAACGGGAAGCGCGGACGACAGGACCGGAAGCTCGACCGGCAGAGCACGAAGCTCGACGGGCGGGACAGGACGCTCGACGGGGCGGGCAGGGAGCGCGACCGGCGGGATCGGGAGGACCGGCAGATCGTCGGGCGCACCTCCGTACCGGCGGCTTCGGCCGTGCAGCGGGCGCAGGTCGAGACCGCGATCAGGGACGTCGGCGAGGTGGCCGCGGCCGGACTGCCGGGGCCGTGGGCGGCGTCGGTACGTGAGGCGGGCAGGTCGCGCGCCGGCGAGCTGACGGACGCGGTGGACCGGGCGGTGGCCACGACCTCCGCCGGAGCCACGAGGCGGCCCCGGTGGTGGCGGGCCGTGAACGTGCTGCAGTGGCTGGTGTTCGCGACCATGCTGGCCGGCGTCCTGTGGCTGGGCGGGCTGTTCGCGATGGACTACCTGCGCCTGCCCCAGCCGCCGCTGCCGACCGTGGGCGTGGTGCCGTGGCCGACGGCGCTGCTGGTGGGCGGGGCGCTGGCGGGCGTGGTGATCGCCCTGCTGTCGCGGCTGGCGGCCTGGGCGGGCGGCCGGCGCCGGGCCCGCCGTACGGCCAAGGCTCTGCGTGCGGCGATCGGACAGGTCGGGCGGGAGTACGTGCTGGGGCCCGTGGAGACGGAGCTGGCGGTGTACGCCCGCTTCGCCGAGACCCTGGACCTGGCCCGCGGCAGAACCTGAGAGCACTCGGGCCAGAGTCAGCGTCGGACGGTGACGGCGTTCATGGGCGCCTGAGAAACGTGACGGCGTTCAAAGGCGTCTGAGGAGCGCCAGGGCCAGGGCCGCTCCGATCAGGGCGAAGGCGGCGGCGGTGAGGAAGGGGGCCGTGGGGCCGAACCGGTCGCCGGCCACTCCGGCGACCGCCGCGCCGGTCGCGCCGCCCGTGCCGATGGCCGTCGAGACCCAGCCGAACGCCTCCGCCTGCGCGTCCGGCGCGTACACGTCCACCAGCAGGGAGGACGTCGTCAGCGCCGGGGTCAGCGCCAGCCCGGCGGCGAACAGGGCCGCCCAGAACAGCCCCATCCACAGCAGCGACCCCGACGCCGGAGTGCCGAGCAGGGCCAGGGGCGTCAGGGGGAGGCCGAGGGCGAGCAGCAGGGCCGCGAGCCGGGCCGGGACCGCCGAGCGCCATCGCCGGGAGCCGTACACCATGGCGCCGGTGATGCCGCCCACCGACAGCGCCGCCACCAGCGGCCCGGTCGCGGCGGGCAGGCCGCGGGCGGCGGCCAGCGCGGGCACCCCCACCTGCACCGCTCCGATGAAGCCGCCCAGCAGCAGCACCACCGGCAGCAGCACGAACATGCCGCGGTCGGCGAACACCCGTCTCCGGCCCCGTGCGGAGACGGCCGAGCCGGTCCGCAGCGCCCGGGCGTAGGCCAGCGTGCCCGCCCCGGCCGCCGCCGCGACCGCGCCCAGCGCCAGCGAGGCCGAGGCCACCGCGATCAGCAGGCCGAACAGCAGCGGCCCGGCCAGCATGGCCAGCTCCTGGACCAGGAAGACGAGGCTGTAGGCGGCGGTACGCCCCTCGGCGGGCGTCCTGCGGCCCCATTCGAGCCGCATGCTGACGGAGATCGGCGGCAGCGCGACCCCGACGATCCAGGCCAGCGCCACCATGGGCCACTGCGGCCGGCCGGGCTGGGCGTAGCCGACCAGCGCCAGCAGCGCCGCCACGTGCAGGAGGGCCGTGGCGGCCAGCACCGGACGGGGACCGTGGCGGTCCATGAGGCGTCCCAGCACGGGCCGGCCCATGCCCGCCCCGACGGAGAACGCCGCCGCCGTCAGTCCGGCGAGGGCGAGGGAGCCGCTCGCGCGCTGCGCGACGAGCACCAGCCCGACCGGCGCCACCTGCTGCGTGAGCTGCGCCAGGAACCCGAGCACGGCCTGCGCCGCGACGCCGGGCAGGCCGAGCAGCCTGCGGTGGGGGAGGCCGCCGGATCCGTCGCGGGTCACCGCCGCAGGCTACCTCCGGAGATCACCCGATCGGGCAGCCGTACGTTCTCATCGACTTCTCGTTCTGGAACGTGATGTCCTCCGCCGGCATCGGCGTCTCCGAGATCGAGAGGGTGGCCACGCCGGGCTCGGTGAGGAAGCCGCCGTCCACGTGCCAGTCGCCGGGCACCGACGTTGCTCGGGTTCAGGGGGCCCATGGATTGGTCCTTCCGATCGGCGAACACACCCGAGGAGATGTCCGGATATGGGCGGAGTGTTTCAGCCCGTTCCGAGGGATCCGGCCACTTCGCGGAGGGCCGCGAGGAGCGGGCGCAGGAGGGGGTGGGCGTCGGAGCCCCGTCGTACGGCGGCGAAGACGCGGCGTTCAGGGCCCGGCGTGTGCCGCACCACGACCCCCGGCAGCGCCATGTCCCGGAGCGCCAGCCGTGGCACCAGCGCCACCCCGGCACCCGCCCCGACCAGGGCGACCACGGCGCGGAAGTCGTCGGAGCAGTGGACCAGGTCGGGCGTGAATCCGGCCTGCTGGCAGGCGAACGTGATCACGTCGTGCACGGGGTTGCCGGGATGGGGGCCGATCCAGGTCTCGGTGGCGAGTGAGACGAGGGTCGCCGAGCCGGCCAGTGGATGATCGCGGGGGAGCACCAGGTCGAACGGCTCGGCGTACAGGGGATGGCGGGACAGGCGGCGGTCGGCGGCGTCGGGGGCGCCGCGGTATTCGACCGCGATGGTCAGGTCGGCGCGCTCGTCGAGCAGCATGAGCAGGCCGTGGTCGCCCTCGGCGTCGTGGACGCGGACGCGCAGGCCGGGGGCGTCGTGGCGGAGGGCGGCGATGGCGGGGGAGAGCACGGCGCTGATCGCGGTGGCGAAGCAGGCCACGGTCACCTCGCCGGCCGCGCCCGTCGTGTACGCGGCCACCTCGGCCTCGGCGCGTTCGAGCTGGGCCAGGACCTCGTTGGCGTGCGCCACCATGATCTTGCCCACCGCGGTGAGGTGCACGCCGCGCCCGTCGCGGGTGAGCAGGCGGTGGCCCACCTCGTGCTCCAGCGCGGCGAGCTGCTGGGACACGGCGGAGGGCGTCAGGTGCAGCGCCGCCGCGGCGGCGGTGACCGTGCCGTGGTCGGCCACCGCGCGCAGCGTGCGCAGTCGCCGCGTGTCTATCACGCGAGCGAGGATACTCAGCCCCCGAGCTTGCGGGAGCGCCTGGAGCTCAGCCCCGGGCTTGGGCGAACGCCTGGAGTGCGCGCTCGACGTCCTGCTCGGAGTGCGCGGCCGACAGTTGCACCCTGATCCTGGCCTGGCCGTGCGGTACGACGGGGTAGGAGAAGCCGATCACGTAGATGCCCAGGTCGAGCAGGCGTTCGGCCATGGCCCCCGCCTCGGCGGCGTCACCGATCATGACCGGCACGATCGGGTGGTCGCCGGGCAGGATGTCGAAGCCGGCCGCGGTCATCCCGTCGCGGAAGCGGGCGGTGTTGGCGCGCAGCCGTTCCCTGGCCTCGCTGGAGGTCTCCAGCAGGTCGAGAATGCGCAGCGACGCGGAGGCGATGACGGGGGCGAGGGAGTTGGAGAACAGGTAGGGGCGCGAGCGCTGGCGCAGCAGCTCGCAGATCTCCGTGCGGGCGGCGACGTAGCCGCCGCTGGCCCCGCCCAGCGCCTTGCCCAGCGTGCCGGTGATGATGTCGATCCGGTCGGTGACACCGTGCAGTTCGGGCGTGCCGCGGCCGGTCAGGCCGACGAAGCCGACGGCGTGGGAGTCGTCGACCATGACCATGGCGTCGTACTGGTCGGCCAGGTCGCAGATCTCCCGCAACGGCGCCAGATATCCGTCCATGGAGAACACGCCGTCGGTCACGATCAGCCGCCGCCGCGCCTCCGACGCCTCCTTCAGCCGGGCCTCCAGCTCGGCCATGTCGCGGTTGGCGTAGCGGAAGCGCTGGGCCTTGGACAGGCGGATGCCGTCGATGATGCTGGCGTGGTTGAGCGCGTCGGAGATCACCGCGTCCTGGGCGTCGAGCAGGGTCTCGAACACGCCGCCGTTGGCGTCGAAGCAGGAGCTGTAGAGGACGGTGTCCTCCATGCCGAGGAAGTCCGACAGGCGCGACTCCAGTTCCTTGTGCACCTCCTGGGTGCCGCAGATGAAGCGTACGGAGGCCATGCCGAAGCCCCACCGGTCGAGCGCCTGCTTGGCCGCCTCGACCACGGTCGGGTCGTCGGCCAGGCCCAGGTAGTTGTTGGCGCAGAAGTTGAGCACCTCGCGGCCGGCCACGCTCACCTGGGAGCTCTGCGGGGTGGAGATGACGCGCTCGGGCTTGAGCAGCCCGGCCTCGGTGATCTCGTCGAGCGTCGTACGCAGCTGCTCGCGCACGTTCGTGAACATCAGGCGCTCCTGTTCGTGGTGGCTCCGGCCGGCTCGCCGCCGGTTTCCCCCGAGCTGGACGCGTCGCTCCAGTCGAGGATGACCTTGCCCGTCCTGCCGCCGGCCGCCGTCTCGAAGGCGGCGTCGAAGTCCCGGTACGAGAACCGGTCGGTGATCACGGGGGAGAGGTCGAGGCCCTTCTCCAGCAGGACGGACATGTTGTACCAGGTCTCGTACATCTCGCGGCCGTAGACCCCCTTGATCGTGATCATGGAGGTGACCACGGTCGACCAGTCCACGGCGAACTCCTCGGCCGGCAGTCCGAGCATGGCGATCTTCCCGCCGTGGGTCATGCTCGCGAGCATGTCGCGCACGGCCGTCGGATTGCCGGACATCTCCAGCCCCACGTCGAAGCCCTCGCGCAGGTGGAGCTGCCGCATGCCTTCGGCGATCGAGGACCTGGAGACGTTGACGGCCAGGGAGACGCCGAGCTTGCCGGCCAGGTCGAGCCGCTCGTCGCTGACGTCGGTGATCATCACGTTGCGCGCGCCGACGTGGGTGGCCACGGCCGCCGCCATCAGGCCGATCGGGCCCGCGCCGGTGATCAGCACGTCCTCGCCGACCAGCGGGAACGACAGCGCGGTGTGCACGGCGTTGCCGAACGGGTCGAACAGGGCGGCGATGTCGGGGTGGACGGGCACGCGGTGCACCCAGACGTTGGAGGCGGGCAGCGTGACGAATTCGGCGAAGGCGCCGTTCCTGTTGACCCCGAGGCCGACCGTGTTGCGGCACAGGTGCCGGCGGCCGGCCATGCAGTTGCGGCACTTGCCGCACACGAGGTGACCCTCGCCGCTGACGAGGTCGCCGACGGAGATGTCCTCGACGCCCGGCGCCACCTCGACCACGTGCCCGGAGAACTCGTGCCCGACGACGAGCGGCAGCTCCAGCGTGTGCCTGGCCCAGTCGTCGAACTTGCGGATGTGCAGGTCGGTGCCGCAGATCCCGGTGCGCAGCACCCGGATCTTCACCTCGCCGGGCCCCAGCTCGGGCTCCGGCACGTCCGTCAGCCACAACCCGGGTTCGGCCCGCTCCTTGACCAGCGCTTTCATGGCCTCACTTCCCCCTTAAGAACCTAACGCACCATGCCCGCAGGACCCGGGACGTGTCCATCGAGGAGTTCTTAAGTGCCCCCACAGCTCCGCTTCACGCGGCAGGCACGTGGCAGGCGGCCGCGCCACGGCGCGGGAAAGCGGGAAAAGCGGCGGGGAGAACGGCGGGAGGACGGCGGGAGGACGGCGGAGAAGGCGGCGGGAAAGCGTTCCGGCGGGTCCCGGCCGCCGATGAGACGGCCGGAACCCGCCGGGAACGGCAGGCCGGCGAACGCCGGAGGACGGTCAGCGATCGGCCTCCGTCGGGTTCCGGTCCAGGCCGGGGAACGGCGACGGCTCCTCGTTCCGCTGGGTGAGCTGCCGGGGCCCGTTCGGGCTCTCCGCCTCCTGGGCGTCGGCGACCGCCTCGGCCGCCGCCTCGGATGCCTTGGCCACCTCCTCGTCCGCCGCGGAGGTCTCGGGCATCTCGTCCCGCGTGGCGGCCGAACGGGGCAGGGCCTCGGTGAACGCCTTGGAGACGCCCTGCAGCGCGGAGGTGACCTCGCTGGGGATCACCCAGAACGTGTTGCCGTCGCCCTGCGCGAGCTGCGGCAGCACCTGGAGGTACTGGTAGGCGAGCAGCTTCGGGTCGGGGTCGTTGCGGTGCACCGCCTGGAAGACCTGGTCGATGGCCCGCGACTGGCCCTCGGCCTCCAGGATGGCGGCCGTGCGCTGGCCCTCGGCGCGCAGGATGCGGCTCTGCTTGTCGCCCTCGGCGGTGAGGATCTGCGACTGCCGCTGGCCTTCGGCGTTCAGGATGGCCGCGCGCTTGTCACGCTCGGCCCTCATCTGCTTCTCCATGGCGTCTTTGATCGTTTTCGGCGGGTCGATCGCCTTGATCTCGACGCGGTTGACGCGCAGCCCCCACTTGCCGGTGGCCTCGTCGAGGACGCCGCGCAGCTGGCTGTTGATGGTGTCGCGGGAGGTCAGCGTCTTCTCCAGGTCCATGGAGCCGACCACGTTGCGTAGTGTGGTGACGGTCAGCTGCTCGACACCGGTGATGTAGTTCGCGATCTCGTACGCCGCCGCTCGCGGGTCGGTGACCTGGAAGTAGAGGACGGTGTCGATCTCGACGACCAGGTTGTCCTCGGTGATGACCGGCTGGGGGCGGAAGGAGACGACCTGCTCACGCAGATCCATCATGGGGTGGACGCGGTCGATGTAGGGGATGACGAAGTTGAGGCCCGGCTTGAGCGTGCGGTGGTAGCGGCCGAGGCGCTCGACGTTGCGGGCACGGGCCTGCGGCACGATGCGTACGGCCTTCAACAGGGTCATGACGGCGAAAAGTATGACGAACAGTCCGACCAGCAACAGCGGATCCATGGGTCACTCCCGGGGATACACGAGGGCGGTAGCCCCCTCGATCTCGATGACGTCGACGGTCGCCCCTGTGGGGATCACGAGGGTCTCGTCGTAGGCGCGCGCCGACCATTCCTCTCCCCCGATGCGCACGCGGCCGTCGCGGCCCGTCACTTCCGCCACGACGTAAGCGGGCTTACCCACGAGTGCTTCGACGCCGAACCGCTGCAGCGGCGGATGTTTGATATGGCGCATCGCGATCGGCCTGAGCACCAGCAGGCCGGCCGCCGAGGAGACGGCGAAGAAGATCAGTTGCAGGGGAACGGGCAATCCGATGGCAGCGGTGGCGGCGGTCAGCAGCGCCGCGACACCCAGGAGGCCGAGCGAGGCCGTGAGCGTGAATATCTCAGCCACGCCCAGGACGACTGCGAGGATTACCCAGATGATCCATTCATCCATATCCGGCCCTCCTATAAGGGGTAACGGGCCTGAGCTCGCCGAAGGTTCCCCCCTCCTCTACCGTAATGCCGATTTCAGCGCTTCGGCACCCCGCCGCCCGCTGGGCCGGTTTCCGCCAGCGCGCTTCCCAGCCGCCATTTCTCCCACGGCAGTTGCCAGAAACCCCACCCGTTGTTCCATTCGAGCGACCGGTCGGTGCCGGTGATGGTGACGGGGTCGCCGCGCAGCGATGTGGCGTAGAACCAGGCGGCCTGGTCGGGCCGGGAATTGATGCAACCGTGACTGACATTGGCCCGGCCCTGCGCCCACACGTTGTCCTTGGCGTGCACGTATTCGCCGCTGTTGGAAATGCGCACCGCGTGGTCGATCATCATGTCGTAATAGCCGGGGTCGCCTTTCTCCCGGCCGGGGGAGACCATGCGGACCGGGTTTCCCTTGTCCATGGTCAGGTGGACGCCGCTGGTCGTGGTGTATTCGTGGGTGGTGGCCATGCCGGCGCTGATGGCCATGCGCTGCACGATCTGCCCGTCGCGGCTGACCAGCATCTGGTGGGTCTTCGCGTCGATCAGGCTGGTCTGCCGGCGGCCGACGGTGAAGGAGAAGGTGGAGTCGGCGGCGCCGTAGAGGCCGGCGCCCGCGCGCACGCCGGCCAGGTGGGCGCTGACCGTGACCCGCTGCCTGGCCGGCCAGAACCGCCGGGTGCGGTAGACCACCTGCGTGTCGCTGATCCACCGCCAGGCGCCTTCGACCGGCGTCTGCGTGGTGACCTCCAGCGCGCGCTCGACCGCCGCCCGGTCCTCGACGGGCGTGTCGAAGTCGATCACGATCGGCATGCCGGCGCCGACGGTCTCGCCCGGCAGGGGCGCGGTCGCGGCCACCTGGAACGTCCTGACGGCGGCGCGGGTGCGGACCCGGCCCATGGCCACGGTGGCGGGCGCCCCTTCGCGCCCGGCGGTGGCGGTGATCGTGTATTCGGTGGCGGGCTTGAGCGTCCAGTCGGTGCGCCACGTCGTCCGCGACTCGTCGAGCCGCCCCGGCACCGGCTCCCCGCCCTGGTAGACCAGGACCTGGCTGAGCGTGCCGCCCTGCGCGCTGACCAGCAGGCCGCGATCGGGCCGCGCGTGCTTGCTGCCGAACGGCGGCCACACCCGCACGACGGGAGGCGCCGAAGGGGTCTCGGCCGTGACGGAACTACAACCGCCACAGGCCAGGACAAAGGCGACACAGAACATCACGGCGCGGCGCATGTGACTCCTGCTTTCCGAGGGAAGGGGAGGTCCCAGGGTAGCGGTGAGTCATCACACAAGCACGTCGAGTCACTTATCCGACGGATCCCGACACCTCGCCCAATGTCAGGTCACCGGCGGTGGCGCGGATGACGACCGTGTCGCCGTCCTCCAGGAAGCCCCGGGTCTCGCCGCCCGCCAGCTTCACCGGCTCGGTCCCGTTCCAGGTCAGCTCCATGAGCGAGCCGCGCTCGCCCGGCTCGGCGCCGGAGATCGTGCCGCTGGCGAACAGGTCTCCCGTACGCAGCGAGGCGCCGTTCACCGTCAGGTGGGCGAGCATCTGGTCCGGCGTCCAGTACATGGCCGAGTACGGGGGCCGCGCCACCACCTCCCCGTTCAGCAGCACCTCCAAGGAGACGTCCAGCCCCCAGTCCGCCCGCCGGCGCAGGTAGGCGGCCGGCTCGGGCTCCTGGACCGGGCCGGGAATCCGGGGCAGCGCCTCCAGCGGCGTGATCCACGGGGAGATCGAGGTGGCGAACGACTTGCCCAGGAACGGCCCCAGCGGCACGTACTCGAAGGCCTGGATGTCGCGCGCGCTCCAGTCGTTGAGCAGGGTCACCCCGAACACGTGGTCCTCGAACGCCCCCGCCGGCGACCCCATGGCGGACGGCACGCCCACCACGAACCCCAGCTCCGCCTCGATGTCGAGCTTCCCGCTCGGCCCGAAGGAGCCCGGCCCGAGTTGCCCGTGGGGGCGCCTGACCGGCGTGCCCGACACCACGACCGTGCCCGCCCTGCCGTGGTAGCCGACGGGCAGGTGGCGCCAGTTCGGCTGCAGCGGCTCCGAGCCGGGGCGCAGGATCCGGCCGATGTTGCTCGCGTGCTCGAGAGAGCAGTAGAAGTCGACGTAGTCGGCCACCTCGAACGGCAGGTGCAGGCGCACCTGGTCGAGCGGGATCAGGTGCCGTTCGGTGACCGACACGTCGCCGGTGAGCTTGTTCTGGATCAGGGTCCTGGTGTCGTGCCAGGCCGCGCGGCCCCGCGCCATGAACGGGTTGAGCGAGGACGCGGCGAAGACCTCGTCGTGCAGCGCGGCGGCCAGGTCGAGCACCTTGTCGCCGTAGCGCACGCCGACCCTGGGGCGCTGCCCTGGGCGGGAGAAGACGCCGTAGGGCAGGTTGTCCACTCCCCAGCTCATGAGTCCTCCTCGACCAGTCCGAGCGAGCGCAGGTCGTCCAGGGGCGCGGTGGTGTTGCACGAGCCGTAGCTCACCAGCAGCCGCCTGGCCCGCCTGGCGGTCTCCTCGCGCACGGCCGTGGACAGCCGGACGAGGTGGCCGACGTCGGTGGTGCGCAGGACGGGCGCGGGGTCGCGGCCCTCGACGGCCTCGCAGACGGCCAGCACCAGGTTGAGGAAGCCGTGCCGGTCGACGCCGAGCGAGGGGTCGAAGTGGCGTACGGCGTGGTGCAGCCCGGCGGAGGCCTTGAACGGGATCCCGTTCTCCACGCAGGACCTGATGAACTGCCCGAGGTGCTCGACCGGCGGGAACTCCTCGCCCGTCGCACCGCCGCAGCGCACCTTCAGGCCGGCGCCCTCGGGCACCTCCATGGACGTCTTGCGCGCGGGGACCTCGGCCCAGAGCCGCACGCCGTCCGGCAGATCCAGCCGCGCGGCCAGCTCCTCGACCGACATGTCGGGCGGCAGCTTCGTCTCGACGTAGTCCACGGGCAGGTCGCCGAAGTCGGGCAGTTCGTCCATGTCGCAGATCAGCCCGATGCGCTGAGGCAGGTAGTCCATGCCGCGCAGCCGGTCGAGCCGGCCGGCCGGGCACAGGAAGCGGTGCGTCAGCACCGGGTGGCCCTGCTCCAGATCGCGCCGGTTGCGGGCCAGGGCCTCGTCCATGTGCAGAGACGTCGGCGGGAACAGGCCCGCGTCGTCCACCAGATCGGCGTAGAGGGTCATGATCGCGCCCACGTCCACGCGTAGCCGGGATCCTCGCAGGCCAGCGCGCTGCCGCCGAGGTCGAGCGGGCGGAACGTGTCGACCATGACGGCCACCTCGCTCGTCGTGGTGACGCCGCGCGAGACCGCCTCGATCACCGCCTCCACCGCCCCCGGCTGCGGCCCGTGGGTGAACCCGGCCGGATGCAGCGAGATCGAGCCGACGCCGATGCCGGAGCCCTGACGGGCCGAGTAGTCGCCGCCCACGTAGAACATGAACTCGTCGGAGTCGACGTTGTGATGGTTGTACGGGATCGGCACGGCCTCCGGATGGTAGTCGAGCGGCCGGGGGCAGAAGGAGCACACCACGAACCCGGGCCCCTCGAACGTCTGGTGCACCGGCGGCGGCGCGTGCGTGCGCTTCACGATCGGCTCGAAGTCGTCGATGTTGAACGCGAACGGATAGAGGCAGCCGTCCCAGCCCACCACGTCGAACGGATGGTGACGGTAGACGAGCCTGGTCAGGCCGCCGCGCGTGCGGACCAGGACCGGCACCTCCTCGCCCTCGACCGTGAACGGCTCGGCCGGCGCCCGCAGGTCGCGCTCGCAGTAGGGGGCGTGCTCCAGGAACTGCCCGTGCTGCGACAGGTAGCGCTTGGGCGGCCTGATGTGCCCGGCCGCCTCGATGGCCAGCACGTTGACGGTCCCGTCGGGCACCCACCGGTGGATGGTGCCGGTCGGGACGACGACGTAGTCGCCCTCGCCGGCCTCGATCACGCCGTAGGTGGACTCGAAGCGCACCCGGCCGCGCTGGACGTAGACGCATTCGTCGCCCATGGAGTTGCGGTAGAGCTCGCTCGGCTGATCGCTGGTGGCGTACGACAGCCGGACGTCGGCGTTGCCCGCCAGCGGCATGCGGCCGGAGACCAGGTCGCCGGCGCTGGAGAGCTCCTGGGTGCGGAAGTGGCGGGGGGAGAGCGGCAGGTTGGGCTCAAGGCGCGTCTCCCCGATGGGTGTGACCGCCTCGGCCTTGACGATCGCCGTGGGCAGGTGCCGGTGGTAGAGCAGCGAGGAGTCGGACGAGAAGCCCTCCTCGCCCATCAGCTCCTCGGCGTAGAGACCGCCGTCCGGCCGTCTGAACTGCACGTGCCGCTTGCGCGGCACCTCTCCCACGACCCGGTAGTACGGCATCCCGGCCCCCTCCACATCTGTCCGGTTATCGGACGGAAGTGTCCTCTATATGTGAGCCACCGTCCGCCATCCGCCGGGAGATGTCAACCCAGCACGGCGGCCAGTTCGGCGGCGGCGGCCACCACCGCCGGGCCCGTGGACTCCTCCAGCGGCCCGAACGTCACCACCCCCACCGACGCCTCCAGCCACGGCAGCCCGGTGACCGGCGCGGCGACGCCACGCGCACCCTCCTGCAACTGCCCCTCCGTGACGAAGTAATCGTGGCTGCCCGCGCGCAGGGCCAGGATCGCCCGCCCGGCCGCGCCCCTGGCCAGCGGATGGCGCGAACCCTCCCGGTAGGCCACGTGCATGTCGGTCCAGGACGGCTCCACCACCGCCACGGCCAGCCCGTCGTCGCCCTCGGCCACGGTCAGGTGCGCGGTCGCGCCCACCTGCTCGGCCAGCCGCCGAAGCGTCGGGACCGCCGCCGCCCGCAGTAGCGGCTGCACGGCCTGGGCCAGCGCCAGCACGCCGAACCCGAGGTGCACCCGGCCCTCGGCGTCCCTGCGCACGAAGCCCGCGTCCAGCAGCGTGGTCAGCAGCCGGTACACCACGGGCCGGCTCAGCGATAGCTCGGCGCTCAGCTCGGTCGGCGTGCGGCCGCCCTTGCCGTCGGCGAGCAGGCGGAGCAGGCGGAGCCCGCGTTCGAGGGTCTGAGCGGATTCGGCGGCCATGCGACCGATTATGTAGTGACGCCGCGCGGTTAGGGGGGTAGGTATGGGCGTAGAACCGCCGGGGGGTGACGATGCGGCATTGGTGGGTGCTCCTGCTGGCCGGAGTGGCAATATGCGCCTTTTCTCCCGCCATGTCCTCCATCACCACGCCCATGGCGTACCAGACGCCGCTCGCGCGGCCGGAGCGCGCCCTGGTCGAGGACACCTTCTACGTCACCCAGGGCATCGAGGTGCGGCAGCAGCTGCTGCCGATCGCCAAAGGCGTCACCTTCCGCGCCGCCTATCTCGCCGTCGGGGTCAGGGTCGACGCCGGTGGCCGCCTGTCCGGCAGGCCGCAGCGTCCCGGCACGTTCGTCGCGCCGGTCCAGCTCTGCATGGACCGGTCGTGCCAGGCGCACAACCTGACGCTCGTGGTGCTGGCCAACGAGCCGTGGGAGCCGCGTGAGCTGACCTTCCCCGGCAAGGTGGGCACGCCGCTCGACGGCGAGATCGGCATCAACGGCGGGCCCTCGGGGGTGGTGCCCACCTTCACGGTGACCGACGTCGAGAAGGTGCCCGGCGGCGTGAGCATCGGCCCCGACGGCCACGTGGGCGGGGTCCCGGTGGTGGCGGGCATCAGCGAGGTGCCGGTGCGGATCTGCGTGGCGGGCAACTGCGCGGGTGTCGTCGTCCGCCTCATCATCGTGTGACAGATCTGAGGTCTCTTGCGGTGAGGCGGGGTTTCCGGTCACCGTGGTTCCATGAAATCGGTCATCGTGGTCGGAGCGGGCATTTGGGGGTCATCACTGGCGCTGCGGCTGGCCGACGACGGCTGGCGGGTGACGCTGGTCGAGCAGCACCGGCCGGGCCACCTACGGCAGGCCAGCGCGGGCGAGACCCGGCTGCTGCGCTGCGCGCACGGCGGCGACGAGTGGTACACCCGGCTCGCCTGGCAGGCGCGGGACGGCTGGCGGCGGCTGGAGGAGCGGGCCGGGGAGGAGCTGTATCTGGAGGCGGGCATGATCTGGTTCGCCGGCACGCCGGACGGGTGGGAGCACACCAGCGCCCAGGTCCTGAAAAATCTGGACATCGAGTGTGAGGTGCTGGACCCGGCGGACGGCGGCCGGTTCTTCCCCGACTTCCGCGGCGACGACCTCAGCTTCCTGCTCAGAGAGCCGTACGCGGGCGTGATCAGGGCCCGCCGGGCCACCCAGGTGACGGCCGCACTGGCCCGCGACGCAGGGGTCCGGCTGGTCAGGGCGCGGGCCCTGCCCGTACGGGACGAGCAGACCGGCTCCCACCTGAGCGCGGTGGAGATCGACGGCGAGCGGCAGCACGCCGACCGGGTGGTCTGGGCGTGCGGCGCCTGGTTGCCCGCGCTGTTCGACGGGCTGCCGATGACCGTGACGAAGCAGGACACGCTGCACTTCGCGGTGCCGCCCGCGTGGTCGCTGCCCGAGACGCCGGCCTGGGTGGACCACGGGGCCGCGGCCTACGGGCACGGCGACGTGGACGGCGTGGGCATGAAGGCGAGCACCGACGGGGAGGGCCCGCCGTACGAGCCCGAGCACGGCGAACGCGTCGTGGACCCGGCCGGCGTCGAGCAGGCCAGGACCTATCTGCGCCGGCGGTTCCCCTCGCTGGCCCAGGCGCCGGTGCTGTTCACCCAGGTCGGCCAGTACGCGCTCACCCCCGACGCCGAATGGCTGCTGGCCGAGACGGCGCCAGGGGTGTGGCTGCTGGGCGGCGACTCGGGGCACGGCTTCAAGCACGCCCCCGCGCTGGCCGGCTACGTGGCGGGCGTGCTGGACGGCGCGTACGAGCCGGAGCCGCGCTTCGGCCCGCACGAGCGCACCCCCGCACGTGAGCTGCGGACCAGCGGCCGGCCCCGGTAGGGCTCTCCCCACCTGGACTGGGGGGACGGCGGGCATGATCCGGGCCAGGTGCGCGGCGGAGACTTGTCCCCATGAAGCACTCCATGACCACCCTCACCGAAGCCCGCGAGCCCGCGACCGCACCCGCGCCGCCGCCCGTCGTGCACGCCGCCGCCATGCTCTGGCTCTCGGCGGTCGCGTTCGGCGCGTTCGAGGCCGCGCTGATGATCGGCGAGCAGTTGACCGAGGGCACGGCGGTGATGGACCTGCTGCCGGGCGCCGGGTTCCGGCTGGCCGTGTTCGCCGGGGCGATCTTCCTCGCGCTCCGGCTGAAGGCCGGGGCGAACTGGGCCCGCTGGGCGCTCGCGGGTACGCTCGGCGTCTTCGGCACGCTCTCGCTGGTGATCGAGCCGGTGCGGTGGCTGCTGGACGGCGGCTCGATCGCCGCGGCCGTGTCCGGGGCCGACGCGATGGCCTGGGTCTTCGCGGCCAGCAGGATCCTGCACATCGTGGCCGTGCTGGGGGCGCTGACCCTGATGTTCCAGCCCAGGGCCGGCGCCTACTTCAGGTCGGCCTGAGCGGGGGCCACGGGGGCGCGCAGGTTCCGCACCCCGGGGGAGAGCAGCGCGGCCAGCGTGGACACCACGACGATGACGGCGCAGCCGAGCAGCGACTCCTCGGTGCCGAACAGCGCCGCCGCCGGTCCGGCCAGCAGCAGCCCGATCGGGCCGAACATCAGCGAGCCCAGTACGTCGTACGAGCTGACCCGCGACAGCGCCTCCGCCGGGATCTCCCGCTGCATCGTGGTCTGCCACAGCACGCCGAACACGTCGAAGCAGACGCCGAGCACGAACGCCCCGCCGACGATCGCCCAGAGCGGCGCGTCGACCCCGAGCAGCACGTACGGGAGCGCGGTCGGCAGGCAGAGCAGCACCGCCACCAGGATCGGCCGGCGTGGCCGCACCCGCAGCGACACCAGCACGCCGACGATCGTCCCGACGGCCTCGCCGGTCAGGAACGCCGACCAGGCCGCGGGGCCGCCCAGGGTCTCCTTCGCCATCAGCGGGCCGAGCACGCCGTGCCCGGCCTGGATGGCCATGACCATCAGCGAGAACTGCGCGACCACCACCCAGATCCACTGCCGCGAGCTGAACTCCCGCCAGCCGTCCCGCAGGTCGGCCAGCACGGAGTGGGACTCGGCGCGGGGCCGCTCGCCCGGCTTCAGCCGCAGCAACGCGATCAGCGCGCCCGCCACCGCGAACAACGCACTGCTGATCATCAGCGCCCAGCCGCCGCCGAACAGCACCACGGTGGCGCCGCCCAGCACGGCGCCAGCCACCCGTGAGGCGTTCGCGCCCAGGCCGAGCAGCGCGTTGCCGCTCTGCAGCCGGTCGCGCGGGACGACCTCGGGGATGATCCCGGTCAGCGCGGGGAACGTGACCGCCGTGGCCACGCCCGCGATCGCCGCCGCCGTGGCCAGCGCGGGCAGCGGGGTCCAGCCGGTGAGCAGCATCACCGCCAGCGCGAAGAAGGCCGCCGCCATCAGGACCTCGCCGGCCGTCATCACCCGCTGGCGCGGCAGCCGGTCCGCGATCACGCCGCCGACCAGCGTGAACGCGATCATCGGCACCGCCTCCGCGGTGAGCACCACGGACAGCGTCGAGGCGGTGGCCCCGGGCAGGTCGAGGATGCCGAAGGCGAGCGCCACGGGGGCGAAGGCCGACCCGAGGACGGAGATCGTCCGCGCCGTCAGCAGTAGTGCGAACCGCCGGTCCCGGAGCAGCCCGAGATCGCCGAGGATGTCATGCATCGGCGCAAACCCCCTGAAAGTGGCCAAACCCCGCCATCTTGCCGCATGGCCCGGCCCTTTGTCGTGCGCATATTTATTGTCACCCCGGCGACAAGACCGGTTGCGGAATGTGTGCGGGGTTTCGCAAGAATCGAACCCGCATCTCCCGTAATTTGCTAGGTCGCTGCTGACGGCGAGGGGACGACCAGGCATGCTCGAGACGGCGGGCCGCTTCGTCCACCGGGGTCGCTGGACGCTGCTCGCGCTGACCCTGGCGGTGGCCGTGCTCGTCGTGCCGCTGGGGATGGAGCTGTTCGGGCGGATGGCGGACGGCGGGTTCGAGGACCCGCGCGCCGACTCCACCGTCTCCGCCGGCTGGAACGACGACTGGTACGGCGGCCACACCCCCGACGTGGTGGTCCTCTACCGGCATCCCACCGTCAAGGTGCGCGACCCCCGGTACAAGCGGGCGGTGCACGACTCGCTGCGGGCGCTGCCGGCCGGGCACGTGCGCGCGATGGTCACGTACTGGACGAGCCGGTCGAAGAAGATGGTCTCCGCGGACGGGCACGCGACGTACGCGGTGATCACCCTCAAGGGCGACCAGCGGCGCGCCTACGCCGCCGTCGCCGCGCAGCTCAGGGACGTCCACAACCTGCGCGTCTCCGTCGGCGGCGCGGTGCCGCTGCGCGCGGAGCTGGCCGACCGGATCGCGGCCGACCTCGTCCGCGCCGGGGCCGTCGCCGTGCCGGTGCTGCTGGTGCTGCTCGTGCTCGTGTGCGGCGGGCTGGTGGCGGCCGGGCTGCCGCTGGTCGTATGGGTGCTCGCGGAGCTCGGCGCCCTGGTGGTGTTGCGGCTGCTCACCGGGGTGACCGAGGTCTCCGTCTTCGCACTGAGCGTCGTCGCGCTGCTCGGGTTCGTCCTGGCCGTCCCCTACTCGTCGGTGGTGCTCAAGGCGTTCAGGGAGGCCGTCGCGGACGGCGCGAGCACCGAGCAGGCCGTCGTGCGCACGATGGCCACGGCCGGGAGCACCGTCGCGCTCTCCGGCCTGACGGTGGCCGGGGCGCTGCTCGGGCTGCTGGTGTTCCCGCAGCCGTTCCTGCGCTCGATCGGGCTCGGGGCGGCGGCCGTGACCCTGGCCGCGACCGTGGCGGCGCTGTTCGTGCTGCCTGCTTCGCTGGGCGTGCTCGGGTCGCGGGTGAACGCGTTGCGCCTGGCCCCCGGCCTCGGGCGAGGTGAGGGCGGGCCGTGGCATGGCGTGGCGTCGAGCGTGACGCGGCGGCCGGTGGTGTGCCTGGTAGGGGTGAGCGTCGTGCTGGTCATGCTGGCGCTGCCGTCGGCGCACGTCAGGTTCGGGGAGGCGGACCATCGGGGGCTGCCGGTCGCCTCCGAGGGACGCCGGGTCGCCGAGACCATCGATCGGGACTTCGCCAGGAACGTCATGACGCCGATCGACGTGCACGTCCTGGTCGCGCGCACCTCCACCGGCGAGCCCGACGAGCCGGAATCGCTCGCGGACTGGCAGCCGCCGGTCAGCGCCGCCGACGTGCGGCCCTTCGCCGCCCGGCTGAAGCGGCTGCCGCACGTCACGGCGGTCGAGGTGACCGGGGTGTCGCGGGCGAACGGCGCGGTGCGGCTGGCCGTGCGGCACGACCTGGATCCCCTGTCCGACCAGGCCGGAGCCCTCGTCCGGGCGATCAGAGCCATGACGCCGGAGCCGGACATCCGGCGGGTGGTGGTCGGCGGCTCCACCGCGGAGCGGCTGGACCTCCAGGACGGCTCGGCGGCCCGGCTGCCGTGGGCGGCGCTGGTGGCCGGCTCGGTCGTGGTGGTGCTGCTGTTCGCCGCGTTCGGGTCGCTGGTGCTGCCCGTCATGGCGCTGCTGCTGAGCGTGCTGTCCATCGGGGCCTCGTTCGGGGTGATCGTGTGGGCGTTCCAGGACGGCAACCTGGCCTCGGTGCTCGGGTTCACCCCCACCGGGGCCGTCGAGGCGACCGTGGCCGTGCTGATCCTGGCCGTGGTGTTCGGGCTGTCGATGAACCACGAGCTGTTCCTGCTGTCCCGGGTGCGGGCCGAGTGGCTGCGTACCGGGGACGACACGGCGGCCGTGGCGGCGGGCCTGCGGCAGAGCGGCGGCGTCATCACCGGCGCGGCGCTGCCGCCGCTCGTCGTGGCCGGAGCCTTCTGCACCGCCGAGGTCACGATCGTGAAGCTGCTCGGGGCGGGCCTGTTCGTGGCCGTCGTGGTGGACGCCACCCTGGTCAGGATGCTGCTCGTGCCCGCGTCGATGCGGCTGCTGGTCGGGGCGAACCGGTGGTCGTGGCGGCGCTTTCACCGCCGGGTCGAGCTCCGCCGACCCACCCCGCTCCCCGCCCCGCCGAAACCCACGCCGTCGCCCCCGCCCGCGCGTCCGGCCGCCCGTCCCGGATGGGTGCGGATCAAGGAGAGCCCGGCGCGGGTGGTGCGGCCCGGTCCGGACGGCGGATGGACGTGGGCGAAGGTCGACGAGTGAATGGGTTGTTCGCCGAAAAGACGGCCGTTGTTCATCATGGCGCGAAATATCAAGAAAAAGCCGCGCAACTGAGACGGCTACTTCGCGTCGAGGACGGCGTGAAGAACGGGGCGGATCTCATTGAACGTTGTTGATCGTGCGGATAGTGTGCATATGCCCACGATCACCCCCTGGAAGTAAGGTGCCATGAGACGGCGGCTACGGCAGGTCTTCATCATCGGACTCACCCTCTCGCTCCTCGGCATCGGCGTTCCCGCGTGGTCGGAGGACGACGACAGGAGCTGCAACGACCTCATGGCGGCCGACACCCCGGCCTACGTCGTCTGCACCTGGATGGCCACTCCTGAAGAGGCCCTGGAGATCGCCCACTTCTGGCTCGACAACGACGGTGAGAACCTGAAGGGCGCCGACCCGCAGGACCCGCTCACGATCGACTGCAGCGCCCCGGGCACCGAGTGCCCGACCGAGGGTCTGGAGGGCGACGGCGAGGCCCACGAGGCGGGCGACCCCGACGTCCCCGGCGCCGAGGACGGTGGCACGCCCGAGTGCCAGAACGGCGAGCAGTGCTTCGTCGACGGCAACGGCATCAGCGCCGCCGAGCGGGCCTCCGCCCTGGAGACGCCGACCGGCAAGGCCACGAAGGTCGTCGCGCCGACGGGCATGCGGATCTGGATCGAGACCGAGCTCGCCGACGACTACAAGGCCGGCAAGCTCGACGAGGCGGCCAAGAAGGTCGCCGCGCTGGCCGTCGCGCAGCCCGGCGTCGTGGGGGTCAGGTTCACCTCCCAGCTCGGCTACGACCAGACGTTCGCCACCGCCGACGAGCTGGACGCGTTCGTCGCCGAGACCACGGCCGCGCTGCGCACGCTGCTGCCGGGCAAGAAGCTGAGCGCGCACACGGTGGTGCCGGTGCTCGGCTGCGGCTCGAACGACGCCTGCAAGGCCGAGCTGACCAAGAAGTACCCGCTGCTCGACCCCGAGCGCATCGGCGCCTGGCTGAGCAAGGGCTCGATCGATCAGCTCGCCCTGGACAGCGGCCACCTGGCCACCGAGTACGCCACCTGGAAGATCGACGCCGCCGAGGCGCAGCGCAACCAGTGGATCCAGGTCCGGGCCCGCGCCTGGGACGCCTACGCCCAGATCGCCGCCGAGGACGCCGCCTTCACCGCCGGGCAGCTCACCGAGGAGCAGGCGACCAAGGCCATCACCGAGCGGATCGCCGCCCCGCTCCAGGACGACGCGGCCGAGACGGTCACCTTGTGGAGCCGCTGGCAGAACGACCAGGGGCAGGTCAACCGGGTGTACGGCGAGAAGTGGGCCGCCAGCGCGACCTGGGACCAGCTCAAGAAGCTCGGCTCGATCCGGGCCCGCCTGGCCACCGTCTACGACCCGGCCAACCCCGAGGTGGACCTGGCCACCGACCTGAAGAACCTCTCCGAGGTCTTCGGGCAGGTGTACCTGCACGCCGCCTGACCCTGCTCGACCCGACTTACGGCGAGGGGCCGGGACACCGCTCGGAGAGCGGCGCCCGGCCCCTTCGCCTGTCCCGGGGAGCCGGCGCGTGTCCCGGGGAGCGGGCGCGTCAGCCGAACAGGCCGTTGACGGTGGCGTTGGCCTGGTCGAGCGCGTTGACGTCGCTCTTGAAGGAGAAGATCGAGTCCATGGTCTCGGTCATCGTGGCTGTGATGTCGGCCCAGTGCTCGGCGATCGGCGCCAGGTGGGTGGTCTTCTCGTCCACGTGGATGGTGAACGGCTTGACGTCGATGCCGGCCTCGGCGAAGGCCTTCTCCGCCTTGACCGTCGCGGTCTTGATGGCCGGGAACACGGTGGCCTCCTTGGCCACGATCTCCTCCTGGCAGGCCGGCGAGGCGAGGAACTTCACCCAGGCCCAGGACGCCTCCGGGTTGTCGGTGCCCGCCGTGATGTTGTCGGCCAGGCCGTTCAGCAGGCTCGCGCGCTTACCGGTCGGGCCGATCGGCGTGGGGGCGATGGCCGACTTGACGTCCTTGAGGGAGAAGAAGGTCTTGGTGTTCCAGCTGCCCTCGGTGACCATGGCGTACTTGCCCGCCCCGTACGCGTCGATCATCCCGACGCCCGAGTTCACGATGTCCAGGCTCGGCATGTAGCCCTTGTCGATGAGCCCGGTGAACCACTTGATGGTCTCCTTGAACTTCGGGTCGGCGTAGTTGAACTTGGTCGGCCACGGGTTCTGGTCCCCGTACTGCCAGCCGTTGCTCATCGTGTACATGCTCCACTCGGTCTGCCCGAAGCCGGCGCCGCTGCCGTTCGAGCCGATGCCGTAGGTGGCGACCTTCGTCTTGTCGAAGCCGGGCTCGTCGCCGCGCTTGCCGTTCTTGTCCACGGTGAGGTGGGCGATGACCTTCTCGTACGTGCCGCCGTCCTGCGGGTTCCAGGAGAGCTCGGCCATCTCCTCCGGCTTGATGCCGGCTTCCTTGAGCTTCTCCGTGTTGTAGATGACGGCCACGGTGTCGAAGTCCTTGGGCAGCCCGTAGCGCTTGCCGTCCTTGGTGACCCACAGGTCGGCCAGGCCGTCCTGGTAGATCGACAGGTCCACCTTGTCCTTGGCGACGAAGTCGTCGAGGGGCATGAGCTGGCCCTGGGCGGCGAACTCCGGGTAGCGCGAAAGGTGGCCGGTGAAGACGTCGGGGGCGGTGCCGGAGACGAAGGCGGTGGTCAGCGTGTTCCAGTAGTCGTCCCAGCCGTACTGGGTGATCTTGACGGTGTACTGCGGGTTCGCCTTGTGGAAGGCGTCGGCGCAGGCCTGGTACTGCGGCTGCTGGCCGACGTCCCAGAGCCAGTAGTCGATCGTGGCGGCGCCGCCGGCGGCCGCCGGCTCCGACGATCCCGAGGTGCCGCAGCCGGTCAGCAGCAGCACCGCCGCTCCGGCGACGGCGAGAGAACGCTTCATCACAACATCAACCTTCCGTGGTGTGGGGGGACGGCGCTCACTTGACGCCGGTGTAGCCGATGGAGTCGATGACCCGGCGGCCGAGCACGGCGAACAGCACCATGATCGGCAGCGCCGCGAAGAGGGTGGCGGCCATGAGCCCGGCCCAGTCGGGGCTGCCCTGCGGCGTCTGGGAGCGGAAGATGCCCAGCGCGACGGTGAGCACCCGGACGTTCTCCGCCTTGCCCACCAGCAGCGGCCAGAAGTAGTCGTTCCAGCTGGTGATGTAGGTGAGGATGGCCAGCGTGGCGATGGGGCCCTTGCTCATGGGCAGCACGATGCGGAAGAACGTGCGCACGTGCCCGGCCCCGTCGATGCGCGCGGCCTCCTCGACGCTGGCGTTGATGCCGAGGAAGAACTGGCGCAGGAAGAACACCGCGAACGGCGTCATGAGCAGGTGCGGCAGGACGATGCCGAGATAGGTGTTGAGCAGCCCCAGATCCTTGACCAGCACGAAGTTGGGCAGCGTGGTGAAGATCGGCGGCACCATGAGCGCGGTGACGAAGACGGTGAACAGCGCGTTCCTGCCGGGCCAGCGCAGCCGGGAGAAGGCGTAGGCGGCCATCGAGCTGAAGAAGACCTGGCCGAGCGTGGTCACGGTGGAGACGACGATCGAGTTGCGCAGGTAGAGCCAGAAGCTGACGGTGCCGCTCGACCCGCCCTCGGCGATCGCCTCGGCCGTGGTCGACAGACCCAGCACCCGGCGGTAGGCCCCGAGCGTGAAGTCCACCGGCAGCAGGTCGGAGGCGCCGCCGGCCAGCGCGCGGGTGTTGGAGAAGGACGTACGCAACATCCAGTAGAACGGGAACAGCGTCACCAGCATGACCACGACGAGCACGGCCCACCCGGCCACCCGCCCCCAGCGGATCGAGCCCATCACGACCCCCTCAGATCCGACTCGCCCGCCCGCGAGAGGCGCAACTGGAGATAGGCGATCCCGGCGAGCAGCACGAACAGCACGGACGACAGCGCGGCGGCGTAACCGAAGTTGAACCGGTTGAAGGCCATGTCGTAGATGTAGAAGTAGATGACCCGGGTGGCGTTGATCGGCCCGCCCGCCGTGGTGACGGCGATGGTGTCGAAGACCTGGAACGAGCCGATGACGCTGAGCACCATGACCAGCGCCATGACCGGGCGCAGCAGCGGCAGCGTGACCCGCCAGAACGTCTTCCACTCCGAGGCCCCGTCGATGGAGGCGGCCTCGTACACGCTGGGCGGGATCATCTGCAGGCCGGCGAAGATGAGCAGCGCCGTGTAGCCGGTGTGCCGCCAGGTGTTGATCCCGGCGATGGTCGGGATGGCCCAGTCGGAGCCGAAGAACGCCACCCGGTCCAGGCCCAGCCACTCGATCATGTTGTTGACCACGCCGATCTGGAAGTCGAGCATCCAGTACCAGACGAGCGCGACGACCACGTTGGCGACCAGGTACGGCAGCAGCACGACGCCGCGGACGACCATCGACTTGGTCAGCCGGTACATCAGCACGGCCAGCAGCATCGCGGCCACGGTCTGGGTGACGATGTTGAGCACCACGTACTCGGCGGTGACCTTCAGCGCGTTCCAGAACAGGCGGTCGCCGAAGAGCCGCTCGTAGTTCTCCAGCCCGATGAAGGTCGGCGGGGTGAGGACGTTGAACTTGGTCAGGCTCAGGTAGGCGCCGCGCAGCGCGGGCCAGAGGTAGAAGACGGCGAAGCCGATGGTCGCGGGCAGGACGAACATGATCGCGACGGGCAGATCGCCCAGGCGTTGTCGGAGTGAGCGAGGCGGAGGGTCGGGCACTGTCCCAGGCGTGGCGCGGGGGGCGGCGCGGACGGTATCACTGGTCATCAGACCTCCAGGTGCCCGCCGGCGGTAGATCAGCGGTGCAGCAGCAGATGCTGGAGAGCGGTGACGGCCGCTCCCCTGGCCCATTCGTTGAAGGCGAAGGGCTTGACGGCCACCCGTACGGGAGTGGCCGTCCAGTGGGTGTGCCGGGCCAGCGCGGCGTGGAACGCGCCGGCGCAGACGTCGTACATGTGGACCGACTCGCCGGACAGGACGACCAGCTCGGGGCCCGTGAGGTTGGCGACGGTGGCGACCACCTGGCCGAGGGCGGCCCCGGCCTCGTCGATCACGCGGCGCGCGACGGGGTGGCCGTCGGCAGCCAGGCTCAGGCAGTCGTCGAAGGTGAGCTCGGGCCGGTCGAGCGTGGCGGCGATCGAGCGGCGGATGGAGGGGGAGGTGGCGTACGCGCGGGCGCAGCCTCGGTGGCCGCGCTCGCACATGGGCCCGCGGTCGTCGATCTGGAGGTGGCCGACCAGCCCGGTGGCGCCGGACTGCCCGGTGACCAGCCGGTCGCCGACGACGAGCCCGCAGCCGATCCCGGCTCCGACCGTGACCAGCGCGAACGACGAGTGGCCCACGCCTTCGCCGAACCACTGCTGCACGGCCGTCAGCGCCCGGACGTCGTTGTCCAGCACCGTGGGCACGGACACGGCCCGCTCCACCAGCGTGGCCAGCGGGAGCTTGCTCCAGCCGAGGAACGGGGAGGTGTGCACGACGGGGTCGCTGGGACTGGCGATGCCGGCCAGGCTTATCCCGACGGCCGACAGGGGCCGGCCGGGCTCGGCCAGCTCCTCGATCACCTCGGCGATCTGGCCGAGCACGTGGTCGATCTCGTGGTCCGCGAGCGGCCTCGACGTCTCCGCCTGTACGGTGGCGGCCAGGTCGGTGCGTACGGCGAACAGCTCGTCGGCGGTCAGCTTGATCCCGACGAACGACATGCGCGAGGCGTCCACCTGCAACGGCTGGGAGGGCCGCCCGACGGTCGCCGGGCCCTCGCCGGCCGCCTCCAGCAGGTAGCCCGCTTCGAGTAACGGCTTGGTCAGCTTGGTGAGCGCGGACGGCGACAGGGCGAGCCGCCGCGCCGCCTCCGCCCTCGACAGGGGGCCGTGCACGAGCAGCTCGACGAACACCGATCGCATGGCGTCGGTGAGCCGCACAGACTCGGTCTCGGTGTGTGAGAACACGGCCCCATGGTTGGGGTTATATGTTCATACTGTCAAGTAAATGGGTGGCACAGATCACGAACAGTCGGTATGGGGCGGTTGATGTCCCCAGCTTTCATTGACCGAGTGCACTAAAGCGGGTTAGTCTCCAGCGGCCTGATCGATCCAGCAGCCTCGGGGGGACGCCGATGCCTGTAATTCCGCTCGACGATCAACACTGGGCGCTCACCACGCCCGGCTCCACGTACGTCATAGGCGTGGTGATCGACCCGGAAACCGGTGAGGCCGCGCCGCGGCAGACCTACTGGGGGCCGCGGCTCGGACCTGAGGCCGCCCGCCAGGTGACCGACCTGCCGCGGCGGCACGTCTCCAGCTTCTCCACGCCGTCGGAGATCGAGGAACTGCTGCCGGTGGACGGCGGCAAGCGCTGGGGGGCGCCGTCCCTCCAGGTCGCCTTCGGCCACGTGCGATCGCTGGAGCTGCGCTTCGTCCGGTCCGAGGTCCGCGACGAGGGCGACGGGGCCGAGCGGCTGGACCTGGTGCTGGCCGACGCCCACCACCCGTTCGAGGTCGTGCTGTCCGTACGGGTGCGCGCCGACACCGACGTCATCGAACGCTGGACCACCGTGCGGACCGGCACCGACGCCGCCGTCACCCGGCTCGACTCGGGCAACTGGTTCGTCCCCGACGCCGACGCCTACCGCTACAGCGGCGTCTTCGGCGCGTGGGCCGAGGAGTCCCAGCTCCAGCGCGGCCCGCTGCCGGTCGGCGAGCTGGTCTTCACCAGCCGCCAGGGCATCACCAGCCACATCGCGAACCCGTGGATCATGATCGACGCGGGGGAGACGACCGAGGAGCACGGCGAGGTCTGGGGTCTCGCCCTGGCCTGGAGCGGAAGCTGGCGGCTGACCACCACGCACCGCCCCGAGGGCGGGGTGAGCGTCTCGGGCGGCTTCGGCCACGACGGCGTGCGCTGGACGCTCGCGCCCGGCGAGGAGCTGGTCACGCCGCCCGTCCTGGGCCTCTACACCGACGGCGGGTTCGGCGCGGCCAGCAGGGCCTGGCACGAGTACGCCCGCCGGCACGTGCTGCCCACCCCCGCCGAGGAACGGCCGGTGCTCTACAACTCGTGGGAGGCGACCACGTTCGCCGTCACCGAGGCGCACCAGCTGGCGCTGGCCAAGACGGCCGCCTCGATCGGCGTCGAGCTGTTCGTGATGGACGACGGCTGGTTCGGCCGGCGCGACGACGACACCACCTCGCTGGGCGACTGGTTCCCGCACCGCGAGCGTTTCCCCGAGGGGCTGCGCTCCATGTTCGACGGCATCCGCGACCTCGGCATGAGCACCGGGCTGTGGGTCGAGCCCGAGGGGCTGAGCAAGGAGAGCGAGCTCTACCGCGCCCATCCCGACTGGGCCCTGCACCTGGAGCACCGCCGCAGGGACGAGAAGCGCCAGCAGCTCGTGCTCAACTTCGCCCGCGAGGACGTACGCGAGTGGGCGGTCGGCTGGCTCGACGGGCTCGTCACCGAACTCGATCTCGACTACCTCAAGTGGGACATGAACCGCCCGTTCACCCAGGCGGGCTGGCCGGAGAAGGAGCAGTCGCAGGACCGGATCTGGATCGAGCACACGCGCGGCGTCTACGAGGTCATGGCCCGGCTCCGCGAACGCCACCCCGGCCTGCGGATCGAGTCCTGCTCGGGCGGCGGCGGGCGGGTCGACCTCGGGATCCTGCGCTACACCGACGAGGTGTGGCCGTCCGACAACACCGACGCCCGCGACCGGCAGCACATCCAGCACGGTTTCTCCCAGCTCTACCCGGCCGGCGCCATGTCCGCCTGGGTCACCGACACGCCCAACCCGACCACCCGGCGCACGATGCCGCTGCGCTACCGCTTCCACGTGGCCATGGCGGGCGTGCTCGGCATCGGCGGGAACCTGGCGGAGTGGACCTCCGGCGAGCTGGAGGCGGCCGCCGAGCTGATCGCCCAGTACAAGCACGTGCGCGCGACCGTGCAGCACGGCCGGCAGTACCGCCTGGCGGGCACGCCGGGAGCCGAGCGGTCGGCGGTCCAGTACGTGCACGGCGACCAGGTGGCGGTGCTCGTCTACAACCCGCTCGGCAACGCCAAGCGCGCCCCGCGGCTCCTGCGGCTGACTGGACTCGACCCGGAGGCCCGGTACGAGCTGGAGCGGGACGGCTCGCTCTGGTACGGCGCCACCCTCATGGCCGCCGGCATCAGGCCCGCCGCGTGGGAGCCGATCGGACCTGACTATCGCAGTGAACTGGTGGTGTTCAGGAAGGTGTGAACCCCCCTCGGGCATGACTTCGCCGCCAGGGTCCCGTAACCGTCCGGAGTGGTCGTTGCCCGTCCCCAAGGTGCGTGAGAGTTTCGAACCCGCGAGGTCACGGACGGCGGCAGGCAGCTTCCGGCCGTGACCTTCGGGGGTTCATGTCCATCTCACGAAGGGGGATCCACCATGACCGAGAACTTCGCCGAGAACCCGCCGGCCGCGTCCGTGCGGCTGATCGACTTCGAGGAGGCGAGGGTCGTGCCGGGCATCGTGCCCAGGACGTTCATCCTGATCGTCAGCGGCACCAAGCCCTACCTCAACATGAAGGTCTCGCTCTCGCCGCTGATCTACATCAAGCAGCCGGAGTACTGGGGGATCGAGGTCGTCGGCTCGCTGTCGGGCATCGGGCTGCCCGCCACGGCGCCCTACACGGTGTCGCTGCCGCTCGACGGCATCCTCGGCACCAAGGGGATCGAGGTCATCGGGGCGAACAACCGCAAGACGTTCGACGTCCCGTAGGAGTCTTCTCCTGCGAAGCGGGATGACGCGGGCCGGGGCCGCCGTGCGGCGCCGGCCCGTCCGTCGTGCGGCGCCTCCCCGCGCCCGCGGATCCGTGCGCTTGTGGATCGGTGCGCGCGTGGATCGGAAGAACGGCAGGTAGGGCGATATTTCGGTATCTTGCGTAACTCGACAGAACCGAAATCGCGACAGAAGGGAACGGCGCGTGTCGGACGATGCCGGCCTTCAGGCCCTCCGGGAGGCGGCGCGCCTGTCTCCGGACAACCTCCCCCTGCGTCAGCACCTCGCCGGGCAGCTCCTGGCCAAGGGGTACCTCGCCGAGGCCGAGGCCGAATTCCGCGCCGTACTCGTGCTCGCGCCCAAGCACCCCGACATCATCGCCGGCCTGGCAGAGGCGTTCGTCCGGCAGAGCGCGCACGGACCCGCGCTGGCCGCGCTCGAACCGCTGCTGGCCGAGCCCGGCTACCCGCCCAGGCTGGGCATCCTCGCGGCCAGGGCCCTCATGGGCGAGGGCGACATGGGCCGGGCCGCCTACCGGTACTTCGAGGCGATCAGCAGGGACGCCTCCCTGGCCGATCCCGACCTGGCCGGCCGCCTGACCCCGGGCGGCCCCGGCAGCCCGTGGCCACCCCCGGCCGCCGCGCCGCCTCCCATACCCGCCACCCCGGCGAACAGTTCCACGGCCGAGGTCGAGCGTTCCGGTGTGACGTTCGCCGACGTCGCCGGCATGGAGACGGTGAAGGAGGCGCTGCGGATCAAGCTCCTGCTCCCGCTCCAGCAGCCCGAGCTCTACGCCGCGTACGGCAAGCGCGCCGGCGGCGGCGTCCTGCTGTACGGCCCGCCGGGAGCGGGGAAGACGCACCTGGCCAGAGCGGCCGCGGGCGAGCTGGGCGCGGCGTTCGTCAACGTCGGCCTGGCGGACATCCTCGACATGTACGTCGGCTCCAGCGAGCGCAACCTGCACGCCACGTTCGACCTGGCCCGCCGCAACCGCCCCTGCGTGCTGTTCTTCGACGAGGTGGACGCGCTGGCCGGCCGCCGCTCCGACATGCGTCACGCGCAGACCAGGCAGCTGGTCAACCAGTTCCTGGCCGAGCTGGATGGCGTCGACCAGAGCGCCAACGAGGGCGTCCTGGTGCTGGCGGCCACGAACGTCCCCTGGTACGTGGACGCCGCCTTCCGCCGCCCGGGCCGCCTCGACCAGCCGGTGTTCGTGCCGCCGCCGGACGCCGCCGCCCGCGCGGCCATCCTGCGCATCCTGTGCCGGGACAAGCCGCTGGCCGAGATGGACTTCGACGCGGTGGCGCGGGTGACCGAGCACTTCGTCGGCGCCGACCTCAAGGGCCTGGTGGACCGGGCGGTCGAGGCCAAGCTGCAGCAGTCGATCAGCGCGGGCCGCCCCATCCCGCTGTCCACCCAGGACCTGCTGGCCGCGGCCCAGACGCTGCGCCCGACGGCGGTACGCGAGTGGATGGCGACCGCCCGCAACTACGTGCTGCACGCCAACGACTCGGGCGCCTGGGACGAGCTGATGCCCTGGGTGAAGGGCAAGTGGTGACCGTGGTCGGCCCCGGCCCCGGCCCCGGCCTCGATCTCGGCCGCGCCGGGGAAGGCACGTGGTGACGGTCGCCGATCCGGTCGAGCGGGCGCGCACGCTGATCCGGCTCCGCCGCCCGGCCGACGCCGAGCGTGAGCTGCGTGGCCTGCTCGCCCAGGAGCCCGAGCACGTCTCCGGGCACGCGCTGCTGGGCATCGCCCTGATCCAGCAGGGCCAGGCGGGCGAGGCCGTCGAGGCGGCCCAGGAGGCGGTACGGCTCGGGCCGGACCAGTGGTTCCCCCAGTACGCCGCCGCCCAGGTCTACTACCGCGCCCGGCTGCCGGAGCCGGCGATGACCGCCGCCCGCGAGGCCCTGCGCCTGGAACCCCAGCACGTCCCGAACTGGGAGGTGCTGGCCCGCGTGCACATGCTGTGCGGCGAGTGGGAGCTGATGGCCGGCGCGGCCCGGCAGGGGCTCGGCATCGATCCGCAGGACCGCGACCTGGTCAGCCTGTTCTCGCTGGCCTGCACCAACCTGGGCGACGGCGGGCAGGCGACGGCCGCCGCCGCGCACGCCGTACAGCTCGATCCCGAGGACGCCACCGCGCACTTCGTGCAGGGGCGGGCGGCGCTCAGGTTCGGGGAGCCCAGGCGGGCGGCGGAGTCGTTCCGTGAGGTGCTCCGCCTCGATCCCGGCTTCGGCGCCGCCAGGGACTACCTGGTGGCGGCGCTCAAGCAGCGCAACCCGCTCTACCGGGTGCTCTCGCGGCTGCGCGGCCGGTTCACCGGCGGCCGGCGGCTGATCTTCCTGCTGCCCGCCGTCCCGCCCGTCATCCTGGTCTTCATCCTCGTCGCGGTGCTGCACTGGGTGGCCTGGATCGCCGAGGCGTGGACCACGTTGCGGCTGGCCCGCGCCAAGGCGACCAGGCTGCTGTTCGAGGGCGCCGAGGCCCGGGTGGCGGTGGCGTGCTGGGGCCTGCTGGCGGCCGGCGGGCTCCTGCTCGGGCTGGGCATCGGGCTCGGCGCCGAGCCGGTCGGCACGGCGGGCGTGGCGGCGATGGCGCTGGTCACGCCGCTGCAGGAGGCCGCGCACACCGGCTCGCCGCGCGGGCGGGCGATCCTGTACGGCTGGACCGGCCTGCTCGCCCTGGCCGCCGCCGTCTCCATGATCGTCGCGCAGCCGGTGGTCGCCCTGCTCGCCGTGTACGCCGCCCTCGCCACGGTCTGGCTCGCCACCCTCGTCCGCGGCCGCCCGGCCGGCAGCCTCTGACCACGTACGCGTCGCCGGCCGGCTCCCACTGGTCGATGCGCTCACGACCGTGAGCCGGCCGGTCCGCTACAGCAGCGTCCCGCCGCTCACCTCGAACCCGCGCAGCGCCTCGTCGATCCTGGCCAGCGTGTCCGGGTGCAGGGTCAGGTCGGCGGCGGCCAGGTTCTCCTCGATGTGCGCGGGGGTGCGGCTGCCCGGGATGGTCACCACGTGCTCGTCCTGGTGCAGCAGCCAGGCAAGGGCGAGCTGGGCCGGGGTGAGGCCGAGGTGCGTGGCCAGGGACCTGATCGGGGCGTAACGGTCGTTGTTGCCCGCCAGGTTCTCGGCCGAGAAGCGGGGCGCGTTGTGCCGGAAGTCGCCCTCGCCGAGCGCCTGCACCGTACCGGTGAGGAAGCCGTTGCCGAGCGGGCTCCAGGCCACGATCCCGACGCCCAGCTCGCGGGCCGTGGCCAGCAGGTCGGCGTCCACGGGCCGCCACATCGACCACTCGTTCTGCACGGCCGTCACCGGGTGCACCGCGTGCGCCGCCCGCAGTTGCCCGGCGCTGACGTTGGACAGGCCGAGATGCCTGACCAGCCCGTCGCGGACCAGCTCCGCCATCGCGCCGGCGGTCTCCTCGATGGGGACGCCGGGGTCGGGGTAGTGGGCGTAGTAGAGGTCGATCACGTCGGTGTCCAGGTTGCGCAGGCTGCGCTCGGCGTAGCCGCGCACCAGGCGCGGCTCGGCGTTCACCCGCAACTCGCCGAAGGCGTAGCCGACGGGATAGGACCGGCTCGGCTCACCGTCCGGGATCGCCAGGCCGAACTTGGTCGCGACCACCACCTCGTCCCTGCGGCCCTTGATCGCCCGGCCGACCAGGCGTTCGTTGTGGCCGTCAGACCCGTAGGCGTCACTGGTGTCCACGTGGGTGCCGCCGGCGTCCAGCGCCGCCTTGAGCGCGGCCTCGGCGCGGGTGTCGTCGATCTCGCCGTACACCCCGGGAGAGAGCACCATCGCGCCGAAGCCGATGGCGGGGACTTCAAGATTTCCGAGTACGCGTGTCTTCATGCGCTCGATCGTGCCGCCGGAACCGCCGCCGAGTCCAAGACCTTTTGCTATAACCGATGGCTATGGACGTGCATCTGCGGGAGTTGCGGTACTTCGTCGCGGTGGCCGACGACCTGAACGTGACGCGGGCCGCCGAGCGGCTGTTCGTCTCCCAGCCCGCGCTGTCCAAGCAGCTCAGGGTGCTGGAGCGGCAGCTCGGGTTCCGGCTGTTCGACCGGGTGCCGAGCGGGGTGGTGCTCACCAGGCAGGGCGCGGCGCTGCTGCCGGCGGCCCGCGACCTGCTGGAACGCTGGGGCGCCGGGGTGGAGCGGGCGCGGGCGGCGGCGCCCACCGGCACGCTGGTGATCGGGATGCAGACCGCCGTGGGCAGGGGGCTGCAGCAGGAGGCGCTGCGGCGCTTCCGTACGGCGATGCCGGGGTGGGAGGTGTCGCTGCGGCTGGTCGGATGGGACGACCCCAGCGGCGGGCTGGCCGACGGGACCTCCGACGTGGCCTTCATCTGGCTGCCGGTGCCGGCGGGGCTGCGGACGTACGTGCTGGCCAGGGAGGAGCGCGGGGTGGCCATGCCGGCCGATCACCGGCTGGCCGGGCTGGCGGAGGTCCCGTTCGCGGAGCTGCGCGACGAGCCGTTCATCGCGCTGCCCCCGGCCGCCGGGCCGCTGCGGGACTTCTGGCTCGCGCTCGACGCGCGGGAGGACGAACCGGTGATCGGGGTGACCGCCAACACGCCCGAGGAGGTGTTCGAGGCCGTGACCAGCGGACTCGGCGTCGTCCTGGTGGCGAAGGGGAACGCGATGTTGTACGACCGGCCGGGAATGACCTACCGGCCCGTTACGGGGCTGCCTCCTGGGGAACTCGCCATTGCCTGGCGCGAAGGGGATGCCAGCCCGCAAGTACTGGCATTCATTGACGCGCTACGACAAGTCACGACTAAGGTCTGACGCGATATCGGATCAAGCGGGAAGGGTGACCATGAGCGACTACGCGACCACCTTCGAACTGATCGACGCCGACAAGGACGGCCGCATCTCGGCGGTCGAGCTCGTCCGGCTGATGGAGGTGCTCGGCCAGCCCGTGACGCTGGAGGCGGCGCAGGCGGGCGTGCAGAAGCTCGACAAGGACGGTGACGGGCTGATCGACATCGACGAGTTCGGCGCCTTCCTCCAGAAGTGACAAAAAACAAGCACTTGCTTCACATTCTTCTGTTGCCTGGGTCACAATGGCGACAGGAGGGACGATGGCCATCAGGAGTGACGTCAGCGAAAGCCGCATCCCCGCGGAGATCGTCAGAACGCTCAGGTCGGGCATCGGCCGGGTCTGCGATGAGGTGATCGAGGAGATCAGGACCCGCATCCCCGAATACGCCCGGCCCTCGGACGAGATCTACGTCAAAGTCGTGCGAACGGCGGTCGAGCAGGCCATCGACGGCTTCCTCGACCGCCTCGAAGACCCCGGCGCACCCTGGGACCCCGAGCCGTTCCGCATGCTGGGCAAGGGGGAGGCGGCGGAAGGACGCAATCTGGAGCCGCTCCAGGCGGCGATGCGGCTCGGCGCCCGGGTCGGCTGGCGGCGGCTCACCGAGCTGGCCGGCCCGCTCGGGCTGTCGCCGCAGTGCCTGTACGGCCTCGGCGACGCCATCTTCGTCTACCTCGACCAGCTCGCCGACGCCGCCGCCGAGGGCTTCGAGTACGCCAGGGCGCACGAGGCGGGCGAGATGGAACGCCGCCGGAGCCGCCTGCTCGACCTGCTGCTCAGCCGGCCGCCCGCCGGTCAGGAGGCCATCGCCGACCTGGCCAAGGCCGCCGGCTGGCGGTTGCCGAGGACCGTCGCCTGCGTGGCGCTGGACGAGCAGCACGGCGCCCGCCGCCTGCCTCCGCTGCCACCCGACGTGCTGACCGGCCACCAGCGGCCGGCGCCGTGCCTGCTGGTGCCCGACCCGGCCGGCCCCGGCCAGGCCCAGACGCTGGAGCACGCCCTGCGCGGCCATCACGCGGCCATCGGCCCCGCCGTCCCGCTGACCTCGGCCGCGACCTCGCTGCGGTGGGCGGGCGAGGCGCTGGAGCTGTCCCGGCGCGGCGTGCTGCCCAGGGGTTTGCTGCGGTGCGAGGACCACATGGCCACGCTGGTGGTGTTCAAGGACGAGGAGCTGGTCAGTGCGCTGGCCGAGGTACGGCTCGCGCCCTTGGCCCACCTGCGGCCCACGCAGCAGGACCGGCTGGCGGAGACGCTGCTGGCCTGGCTGCGGCACGGCAGGGGCGCGGGCGAGGTGGCGGCCAAGCTGCACGTGCATCCGCAGACCGTGCGTTACCGGCTGCGCCAGCTGGAGGAGTTGTACGGCGACCAGCTCACCGACCCCGACATCAGGTTCGAGCTGGAGATCGCCCTGCGCGCCCGGCAGGCGGTCCTGGCCCGCTGACCGGCCTCGGCCGGGCTGATCCACAGGCCCGCCGACCGCCCGCAGTGTTCCACCGCAAACTGGTCTATAACATGGGCGGATGCCGAAACCGGTCATCCTGGACTGCGACCCCGGGCACGACGACGTCTTCGCGATCTGGCTGGCGGCCGGCGACCCGGAGATCGACCTGCGCGCCATCACCACCGTCGGCGGCAACGGCCTGCTCAGCCACACCACCTACAACGCCAGGGTGGTGACCGGGCTGGCCGGCATCACGGGGGTGCCGATCGCGCCCGGCGCCGCCGGCCCGCTGGTCCGGGTGCTGACGCCGGCCGAGTCGATCCACGGGGCCAACGCGCTCGGCGGCCCCGAGCTGCCCGAGCCGGCCGTGGACGAAGATCCGCGCACGGCGGTCGAGCTGATCAGGGACGTCCTCGACGCGGCCGGCGAACCGGTGACGATCGTGGCCACCGGCCCGCTGACGAATATCGCCCTGTTCGTCCGGGCCCATCCCGAGCGGCTTCCCCTGGTCAGGGAGGTGGTCTGGATGGGCGGGTCGACCGGGCGCGGCAACATCACCCCGTACGCGGAGTTCAACGCCTGGACCGACCCCGAGGCGGTCGCCGTCGTGCTCGGCTCGGGGCTGCCGTTCACCATGATCGGCCTGAACGTCACCCACCAGGTCCTCGTCACACCCGGGGTGGTCGCCAGGATCGGCGCGGCCGGCACCAGGACGGCCGCCTTCGGCGTCGAACTGCTCACCTTCTTCAACTCCACGTACGAGCGCGACCAGGGCATGCCGGCCGGCCCGCTGCACGACCCCGTCGCGATGGCCCTGGTCGCCCGGCCGGAGCTGCTGACCACGGTCGAGACCAGGATCGACGTCGAACTGCACGGCACCGAGACGGCCGGCGCGACTAGCGTCGACCTGCTCGGCAAGCTCGGCCGCGAGCCCAACGCGCGGGTGGCCACCGGCGTGGACGTCGAGGGGTTCTGGCAACTGCTCGAAGCGGCCGTCCGCACGCTGTCATGACCGGCCCCGCCGGGGGTAGCGGGAGTGGATGCGACTGACGTACACCTCCGACGTCTGGTGGAAAAATGCCGTCGTCTACTGCCTGGACGTGGAGACGTTCAAGGACGGCAACGACGACGGCGTGGGCGACTTCCGCGGCCTGACGCAGCAGATCGACTATCTCGCCGGGCTCGGCGTGACCTGCCTGTGGCTGATGCCGTTCTTCCCCACCCCCAACAAGGACGACGGCTACGACATCACCGACTTCTACAGCGTCGATCCGCGGCTCGGCACGCTGGGCGACTTCGTGGAGTTCATGCGCACCGCCCACGACCGCGGCCTCCGGGTCATCGCCGACCTCGTGGTCAACCACACCTCCGACAAGCATCCCTGGTTCAAGGAGGCCCGGTCGAGCAAGGACTCGCCGCTCCGCGACTGGTACGTCTGGTCCGACACCCCAGAACCGGACAACCCCGACCAGGTCGTCTTCCCCGACAAGGAGGACAGCATCTGGGAGTACGACAAGGGCTCGGGCCAGTACTACCTGCACAGCTTCTATCGGCACCAGCCGGACCTGAACGTGGCCAACCCCGCGGTCAGGGACGAGATCGCGCGCGTCCTGGGCTTCTGGATGGAGCTGGGGCTGTCGGGCTTCCGGGTGGACGCGGTGCCGTTCCTGATCGAGAACGTCGATCCGAAGCTGGCCGAGCCGCACGAGTTCCTGGCGGACCTGCGGGCGTTCATGACCCGGCGGATGGGCGGGTCGATCCTGCTCGGCGAGGTGAACGTGGCCTACAAGGACCTCGTCGCCTACTTCGGCGACGGGCTCGGCGACCAGATCACGATGTGCTTCGACTTCATCGGGATGCAGAAGGCCTGGCTGTCGCTGGCCCGCTGCGACGCGGGGGCGCTGGCGGAGGCCCTGCGCGAGCGGCCGAAGCCGCCCAAGGACTCCCAGTGGGCCGTGTTCCTGCGCAACCACGACGAGCTGACGCTGGACAAGCTGACCGAGGACGAGCGGCAGGAGATCTTCCAGGCCTTCGGGCCGAGCGAGGACATGCAGATCTTCGGGCGCGGGCTGCGCCGCCGCCTGCCGACCATGCTCGGGGGTGACCTGCGGCGGATCAAGATGGCCTACAGCCTGCTGTTCTCGCTGCCCGGCACGCCCGTGATCTTCTACGGCGAGGAGATCGGGCTGGGGGAGAACCTGAAGGCGGAGGGCCGGATGGCGGTCCGCGTCCCCATGCAGTGGTCGCGCGACGGCGGGTTCAGCCGGGTCAAGCCGGCCCGGGCCGTGCCCGAGGGCGCGTTCGGCCCCGAGCGGGTGAACGTGGCCGACCAGAAACGCGACACCGACTCGCTGTTGCGCTGGTTCCAGTTGCTGATCGAGCGCTACCGCGAGTGCCCCGAGCTGGCGTGGGGCGAGTCCACGGTGCTGGACACGGGCGAGCCGGCCGTCTTCGCGCACCGCTGCGACGCCGACGGGGCCACGGTGGTGGTCGCGCACAACCTCAGCGACACGGCGCGGGAGGCGGAGCTGCGGCTGGACGGCCTCGGCGGCTACCGGCTCACCGATCTACTGGTGGACGGGACCACCGAGGTGCCGGACGGAGGCGTGGTGCGGATCACGATGGAACCGCACGGCTGCCGCTGGCTGCGCGCCTCGCATCCGGACGTCGCCCCCGAGGACGCGTCGGTGAAGGCACGGTGAGTCCTGGTCGCGGTGAGTTCCGGTCGCGATGAGCTCCGGGCAGGGTGAGCTTGATCAGCATCTTTCGTAATCAATGAGTAATTTGTCGAGATTACTCTCCAGCAGCATGCAGACCAAGAAGCTCGCCCTCACCGGAGCCGCCGCGCTGTGCGCGCTGGCCCTGGTGGCGCCCCCCGCGCAGGCCGGCCCACCGGCCAAGACGGTCACGGTCACGGTCATGGGCACGTCCGACCTCCACGCGAACGTGCTCAACTGGGACTACTTCAAGGACGGCGCCTACACCGACAGCCAGGGCAACGCCGTCGGCCTGGCCAAGGTGTCCTCGCTGGTCAACCGGATCAGGGCCGAGCGCGGAGCGGATCGTACGCTGCTGTTCGACTCGGGTGACACCATTCAGGGCACCCCGCTGGCGTACTACTACGCCAAGGTCGAGCCGATCACCGAGACCGGCAGGACCCACCCGATGGCCAAGGCCATGAACGCCATCGGCTATGACGCCGTGACGCTGGGCAACCACGAGTTCAACTACGGGCTGCCGCTGCTGGCCACCTGGATCAAGCAGATGAAGGCCCCCGTGCTGGGCGCGAACGCCGTCCGCGACAGGACGGGGCTGCCGGCGTACCAGCCGTTCGTGATCAAGACGATGAAGGTCAAGGGCGACAAGCCGATCAAGGTGGGCGTGCTCGGCCTGACCAACCCGGGTGTGGCCATCTGGGACAAGGCCAACGTCGAGGGCAGGCTGCGCTTCACCGACCTGGTCGACACGGCCAGGAAGTGGGTGCCGGTCATCCGCGGCCTCGGCGCGGACGTGGTCGTCGTCACCGCGCACGCGGGCGACAGCGGCCTGTCCTCCTACGGCGGCGACCTGCCGGTGGAGAACGCCTCAGCGATGGTGGCCGAGCAGGTGCCGGGCATCGACGCGGTGCTGTTCGGGCACGCGCACAACGAGGTCGCGCAGAGGTTCGTGACCAACAAGGCGACCGGCGAGCAGGTGCTGCTGACCGAGCCGAGCAAGTGGGGCCAGCGCCTGTCGGTGCTCGACTTCCAGCTCGCCAAGCAGCGCGGCAGGTGGACGGTCACCGGCAAGTCCGCCACCACGCTCAACACGAACACCGTCGCGGAGGACCCGAAGATCGTCCGGCTGCTCAAGCCGCAGCACGACACCACGATCGGCTACGTCAACAAGGTCGTCGCCCAGTCGGCGCAGGAGCTGCCGGCCACGGAGTCGCCGTACAAGGACACGCCGATCCTCGACTACATCCAGCACGTCCAGGTCGAGACGGTGAAGAAGGCGCTGCCGGACAACACGCTGCCGGTGCTCTCGATCGCCGCGCCGTTCAGCCGCAGCGCCGTCTTCCCCGCCGGTGACATCCGGGTCAGGGACGTGGCCGGTCTGTACGTCTACGACAACACGCTGCTGGCGGTGAAGCTGACCGGCGCGCAGATCAAGGACTACCTGGAGTACTCCGCCAAGTACTTCAACCAGCTCGCCCCCGGCGCCCCCGTGGACCCGGCCACGCTGACGAACGCGAACAACACCCCCGACTACAACTACGACCAGCTCTCCGGGGTGTCGTACGACATCGACGTGGCCAAGCCGGCCGGGCAGCGCATCGCCGACCTGAGCTACGAGGGCGCGCCGCTCCCGGCCGACAAGGAGTTCGTCGTCGCGATCAACAACTACCGCCAGTCGGGCGGCGGCAGCTTCCCGCACGTGACCACGGCCCCGGTCCTCTACAACGCCCAGGTGGAGATCAGGCAGGCGCTGATCGAGTACGCCACCGCGCAGGGCACCATCGACCCGGCGGACTTCGCCGCGTCCAACTGGAAGCTGACCAGGGACGGCCAGCCGCTCTTCTAGAGGTAGGAGGGCCCGCTCACGCGGTGCCGGAACGTCCACCACACCCACGCCTGGGCGGCCACCAGGAACGGGAGCAGGGTGAGGACGACCGGCACCAGCAGCGGCCCCGCCGAGCCGGGCTCCAGTGGCAGCCGGAGCCCGGCCAGCACCCCCACCACCACGAGCGCCGCCGACGTCAGCGCGTACGTGCGCCACTCCCCGGCCCCGCCCGACAGCACGGCGGCCCGCTCGCGCAGCGTTCCGCGCAGCCGCAGCGCCGCGAACGTCAGCCCGTGCGTGCCGAACAGCGCGGCCGGCACCAGCGCGGGCAGCGCCGCCGCCGGCCCCCGGATGCCGAGCAGCACGTGGGCCAGCAGCGTGCCCCAGCTCAGCGCCAGCCCCCAGCTCCCGGCCACGATCGCGCCGTCCCAGAACGCCTGCCAGCGCGCCCCCGGCACCCGCCCGCGCAGCCACAGCCCCATGTCGCGCACCACCCACGCCACCAGCAGCGTCACCACGACCGGGTAGTTGCCGTGCAGCAGCTCACCCTCCAACCGGGGGAACAGCCCGGCCAGCACTCCGGCCGCGGCCACCAGCCACACCTCGTTGCCCAGGAAGAACGGCGCGATGGCGGCGATCACCTCGCGCCGCTCCGCGGGCGAGCGGCCGAGGTACGGCAGCGCCATGCCCACCCCGATGTCGGCGCCGGCCAGCACCAGGTAACCGAGGACGAAGAAGGCCAGGATCAGGATCTCCATGATCGGCTCCGGTTCTAGAACGAAGGGACGGGGACGGGGGCGTCGGCCGGCCGGTCGCCCAGCGCCACCGCGCCGGGCCCGCGCCGGGCCTGCCTGGCCAGCAGCCAGGTGTTGACCGCGATGAGCACGGCGAACGTCGCGCAGAACGCGATCAGGGAGAAGCGCATCTGGCCGGGCGTCACCGGTGACATGGCCTCCGAGGTGCGCAGCAGCCCGTACACGGCCCACGGCTGGCGGCCCATCTCCCGGAAGATCCAGCCGCTCAGCATGGTCACGAACGGGACCGGGATCATCAGGACGAGCAGCCAGTGCCAGAGCCGGAACCCGCGCACCACCGGCCGGAACAGCATGAGCAGGAAGCTCAGCCCGGCCACGGCCAGCATGACCGCGAACAACGTCAGCATCGTGATGCCGCCCGCCTGCACCCACCCCACGGGCGGCAGATAGTCACCCGGCCCGAACCGGGCCACCATCTCGGCCTGCGCCTCCGCCAGCCGGCCGGCGTCGTTCGTCCAGGCGGCGGTCTTGGCGGGCTGCAGGGTCTGGAACGAGATCCCGCCGAACACCGCGTTCATGAAGACGGCCGGCAGCGCCAGGCCGATCCCGATCCGCAGCGACTTGCGGAAGACGTCCTGCTCGGGCGTGCGCCGGCACAGGTGGTACGCGCTCACCCCGGCGACGAAGAACGCCCCGGTGATCAGCCCGCCCACCAGCACGTGCCAGAACGCGAGCTGCGCCGCCGGGTTGGCCACCATGGCGCCGAAGTCCGTCAGCCTGAGCCGGTCGCCCTCCAGCACGTGGCCGACCGGGTTCTGCAGGAAGCCGTTGGCGGTCATGATGAAGAACGCCGACGCGTACGCCGTCAGCGTCACCACCCAGATCACCGCCAGGTGCGCCCACCGGTTCAGCCGGTTCCAGCCGAAGATCCACAGGCCCAGGAACGTGGACTCGACGAAGAACGCCGCCAGCGTCTCGATCGCCAGCGCCGAGCCGAACACGTCGCCGGCGTAGTTCGTCAGCCCGCTCCACGACAGCCCGAGCTGGAACTCCATCACGAGACCGGTGACGATGCCCATCGCGTAGTTGATCAAATAGAGCTGGCCCCAGAACCGCGTCATCCGCAGGTGCACCGGGTTGCCGCCGAACGTGGCCCGGGTCTGGATGACCGCCACGATCGTCGCCAGGCCGAGCGTCAGCGCCACGAACAGGAAGTGCGCGCCCGCCGTGAGGGCGAACTGCAGGCGGGCGAGGTCCAGGGTATCCATGCTCCGAGCCTCCGGGCAGGACACCGCGCGCCGCGTCATGCCCGGGCGGGCACCCGGCGTACATCCCGGGTGGCATGGGCCGGCCCGGCGTACCACTCAGGAGGTAAGCAGGGCCGGGGGTGATCACGCTCCGGGGGTGAGCCAGCCCGGGGTGATCATGCCGGCCTCGTACGCGATGACCACGAGCTGCGCCCGGTCCCGCACGGACAGCTTGGTCATGATCCGGCTGACGTGCGTCTTCGCCGTGGCCGGGCTGAGCACCAGCTTGGCCGCGATCTCGTCGTTGGACAGGCCCGCCGCCACCAGCGTCATGACCTCGCGCTCCCGCTCGGTGAGCGCGTTGAGCCGCGGTCCCGGCTCGGGGCGCTTGACCCGGCCGGCGAACTCGGCGATCAGCCGGCGCGTGATCGACGGGGCGATCAGCGCGTCGCCCCTGGCCACGACCCTGACCGCGTGGATCAGCTCGGCCGGCTCGGTGTCCTTGACCAGGAACCCGGCCGCGCCCGCGCGCAGCGCCCCGTACACGTAGTCGTCCAGGTCGAACGTGGTCAGGATGATCACCCGGACGCCGTCGAGCGCCGGGTCCCCGGCGATGCGGCGGGTGGCCTCCAGGCCGTCGAGCTCGGGCATCCGGATGTCCATGAGGACCACGTCGGGCCGGTGCTCGCGGGCCCCGGCGACGGCCTGCGCGCCGTTGGCGGCCTCGGCCACCACCTCGATGTCCTCCTCGTCGCTGAGGATGGACCGGAAGCCGGCACGGACCAGGGTCTGGTCGTCGGCGAGCAGTACGCGGATCATCGAGCCCCGTTCGTCGGCAGGTTCGTCGGCAGGTTCAGCGGCAGGTTCGTGGGCAGGTTCAGCGGCAGGCGGGCGGCGACGCGCCAGCCGCCCTCGGGTCGCGGGCCCGCGACCAGGGTGCCGCCGAGCGCGGCGGCGCGCTCGCGCATGCCCTGCACGCCGAAGCCGCTGCCCTCGTCGTATGCGGCGCCGGGGCCCTCGTCGTCGACCTCGATCTCGACGTGCCCGGACGCGCTGGTGAGCCGGAGCGTGGCCCGGTCGGTGCCGGAGTGGCGCGAGACGTTCGTCAGCGCCTCCCTGACGATGCGGGCGGCGGCCAGGTCCACCTCGGTGGGCAGCGCGTCGAGCGGCCCGGACAGCTCGGTGCGCACGTCCAGGCCAGAGTCACGCACCAGCGCCTCGACCCGGGCCAGGCTGTCGGGGGGAGTGGTCGGCGCGTCCTCGTCCACCTGGCGCAGCACGCCCAGCGTGGTCCGCAGTTCGCGCAGCGTCTCCTTGCTGGTGTCCTTGATCGTCCGCAGCGCCGTCTCGGCCTCTTCCGGCCGCTTCTTGAGCCCGTGCAGCGCCGCGGCGGCCTGCACGTTGATCATGGAGATGTTGTGGCCCAGGACGTCGTGCAGCTCCCTGGCGATCCGCAGCCGCTCCTCGCCGGCCCGCCGCCTGGCCTCCTCCTCCTTGCTGCGTACGGCGTCCAGCGCGTGCTGCCTGGCCTCCTCCAGGTACGCGCGGCGGTTGCGGGTGACGCCGCCGAACGCGATGGCGGCCACCACCCACCCGGCGATCATCAGGAACAGGCTGTCGTCCACGTGCCGGACGCCGCCGCTCTCGCCGATCCCCATGGCCAGCAGCGAGGCGCCGCCGGTGGCGATGGCCGCGGTCAGGTGCCCCAGGTCGGCGGCGGAGTAGAGGCAGACGAACAGCAGCACGAGGATCGGCCCGTCGACCGTGGCCCACGGGTAGTAGGCGACCACCGACGCCGCCACGACGATCAGCGCCGCGACGGGGAAGCGTTCCCGCACCAGCAGCCCGCAGGCGGCGGTCAGCGGCAGGACGAGGTCGAGCGCGTTCAGCGGGTTGACGCGCGGGAAGAAGGCGTAGGACGCCAGGGTGCCGATCAGCGCGACGGCGATCGTCACGGACGTCACGATCGTGCTGGTCGACGGCCTGCTCATGACTCCTATTGTCTACATATCCGCATATGACGGGGTAATTGGCAGCGCACATCCTGGGTAGAGCCGGTGCATGAGCACCAAGGACGAACTCCGGCAGGTCGAAGAGGATCTGGCCCGGCTGCGCGCCGAGAACCAGGAAGTCCGCGACCAGATCCGCGACATCGGCGCCACCGACCAGGTGGAGATCTCGGCGATGATCAGCCAGGCGGACGAGCAGGTCGAGCTGATCGCCGGGCTCGAACGCCGCCGCGACGCCCTGATCCAGCGCCTGGAGGAAGAGGGCGCCCGGTAGGGGCGCCCCGCATGGTTCGGCGTTGCCGGAGTTCCGCGTTGCCGGAGTTCCGCGTTCAGCGTTGCCGGGGCTGTGACTTTCAGCGTTGCCGGAGGTTCGCGCCGACCTCGTGCAGATGGCTCAACGCCTGCCCGTACGACGTGAGCAGCCGGGTCTGGAGATAGTCGACGCCGATCTCGGCGCAGTAGCGCTCCACGATCGGCTGGGCCCGGCGCAGGTTCGGCGCCGGCATGTGCGGGAACAGATGGTGCTCGATCTGGTAGTTGAGCTGGCCGAGCGCCACGTCGGTGAACAGGTTGCCGCGCACGTTGCGCGAGGTCAGCACCTGCTTGCGGAGGAAGTCGAGCTTGTCCTCCTTGGTCAGCACCGGCATGCCCTTGTGGTTGGGGGCGAACGTGCAGCCGAGGTAGAGCCCGAAGAGTCCCTGGTGCACGAGCAGGAAGAGCAGCGCCTTGCCGAACGGCAGGATGGTGAAGACCAGGCCGAAGTAGAGGACGAAGTGGGTGACCAGGAGCGTCAGCTCCAGGCGGCGGCGCTTGGCGGCCGGGTTGAGCAGCGCCTTGAAGCTGGCGATGTGCAGGTGCCAGGCTTCGAGCGTGAGCAGCGGGAAGAACCAGAAGGCTTGATATTTCGCGATAAATCGCGGCAAGCCATTGCTGTTCGCCGCCTGCTCCTGGGACCAGACGATCACGGCGGGGGAGACGTCGGGATCGTGGTCCTCGTGGTTGGGATTGGCGTGGTGGCGGTTGTGCTTGGTGTTCCACCAGCCCCAGCCGAGCCCCACGCCGAAGTTCCCGATGATCAGGCCGGCGATGTCGCTCGGCCGTCTGGTCCTGAAGACCTGCCGGTGCCCCAGGTCGTGGGCGAGAAAGCCGAGTTGCGTGAACACCACGGCCATCAGGACCGCGACGAGAAGTTGCAGCCAGGAGTCGCCCACCCAGGCGAACAACGCCCAGCAGCCGAGGTAGACGAGGGCCGCGATGGTCATGCGTACGGCGTAGTAGACGGGACGCCGGTCGAGCAGACCGGCCTCCGTGATGCGATGGGCTAGTCGGGCGAAGTCACTGCCTCGAGTGTCGATCGTGCCTGGACTGGCCACTGCTCTCCTTACCTCGCGGTGCAAGTTGCCCTAACCATGGCGTATCAGCCGCCAAACTGGAAGAACATCGAGTGACCGCGTGACCTACCCCACCGATCGGCCCGAGAACGTCAGCGCTCGACCGCCGCCGACGCGAGCGCGCTCAGCGCGTATTTCTCGGGCTCAGGCAGCGCCGGTCCCTCCCGCAGCGCCGCCTGCAATCTGTCGGGGCCCAGTGCCTGTTCGCACCGGCGGGTCAGGCGGCGTACGTACGGGTCGGCGGACTCGCCGATGCCGCGCAGCGCCCGCGCGGCGCCCAGCAGCCGGGCCGCCGGCCGTGGTTCCAGGTGCTCGGCCACGCCCTCCAGCACGGTGGCCCGCGCCGTCCGGTCGGAGCAGCCGGCCATCAGCTCCAGCGCCCGCCGCAGCGGCCCGGCCGGCGCACGGCTCACCCTGGCCAGCTCGACGTGCATGAACGCCCGGCACTGCGTGGACACCTCCGCCTCCATCGCCAGCGCCGCCTCCAGCAGCCGTGCCGCCTCATCGCGGTCACCTGTGCGTCGGGCCAGCTCGCCCCTGGCGTGCATGACCCGGGCCATGAAGCCCTGGTCCTCCGAGCGCACGGCGGCCGTCCAGGCCCGCGCCAGCGTCTCCGCCGCGCCCACGTGGTCGCCCGCCCTGACCTTGAGCTGCCCGAGCCGCAGCAGGAACGTCATCGGCCCCAGCGGCGTCTCCAGCCCCGACAGCTCGGCCGCCGCCCGCTCGGGCTCCTCGCCCAGCGCGACGGCCGCCGCGAAGTCGCCCCGGTTCTCCGCCACCAGCGACAGCCAGTAGAGCGCCGCCCACTGCCCCCACCGGTCGCCGGTGGCCCTGAACCCGGCCAGCGCCGGCTCCAGCAGATCCTCCGCACCGGCCACCGTCCCGTACTCGAACCGGACGATGCCGCCGACCAGCAGCGCCGTCGACCGGGTCCACGGGTCGGGATGCCCGCGCAGCTCGGTCACGCCCCGCTCGGTCAGCTCCACCACGTCCTCGGGCGGTTCCATCACGGTGGCCAGCGCCCACGCGTTCAGCGCGGCCGGATGGTCGGACGCGCGCACCGCCTCGTTCAGCCCGCCGCCCGTCGCCGCCAGGCACAGCCCGTACGCCAGCTCCCGTCCCGGCGGCGGCGTGTCGCCTACCCTGGCCAGCACCTCGGCGCTCCGCTCGGTGATCTCGCGGCGCCGGCCGCGCATGATCCACGGCCAGAAGCGCGGCAGCACGGCCCGCAGCGGGTCGTCGGTGTGGCGCAGCGCCGCGTCCAGATTGCCCTGCTCCGCGTCCAGCACGGCCAGCCAGGTGAGCTGCGCGCCGGTCCGCAGGTGCGGCTCCGCCGTCTCGGCCAGCTCGGTGTAGTAGCGGGCGTGGGCCCGGCGCAGTCCGGGGAGGTCGGCGGCGGCGTACCGCCTGATCGTCTCCAGCATCGTGTAGCGGTCGCCGGTGAACGCGATGAGCGACTTGTCCACCAGCGAGGAGAGCAGGTCGAGGTCACCGCCGCAGATCTTCGCGACGGCCTCGTACGTGGCGCCGCCGGAGAAGACCGTCAGGCCCCGTAGCAGCTCGCGTTCGCGCTCCGAGAGCAGGTTCCAGCTCCAGTCGATGACCGCGCGCAGCGTGCGGTGACGCGGCTCCGACGTGCGCCCGCCACGGAAGGCCAGCCGGTCGCCGAGCTGCTCCACCAGCACCGGGACCGGCATCGTGCGCAGGCGGGCGGCGGCCAGCTCGATGGCCAGCGGGATGCCGTCCAGCTCGCGGCAGATCCGCGCCGCGTCCGCGTCGTCCAGCCGCAGCCCCGGCCGGGCGGCGGCGGCCCGGTCCCTGAGCAGCTCCCGTGCCGGCTGCTCGGGCAGCGGGAGGACCTGGTGCAGGCGCTCGCCGGGGATGTCCAGCGGCTCCCTGCTGGTGGCCAGGATCCGCAGCCCCGCCACCTCGGACAGCAGCCACCGCGCCACCCGCGCGGCCTCGTCGATCAGGTGCTCGCAGTTGTCCAGCACGATCAGGGGCGCGCGGCCGCGCAGCGTCGGGACCAGGTCGGTGGTCCTGAACACCGCCTCCAACGCGGCCCGCACCCCGGTGACAGCGGCCAACTCGACCAACCACACACCACCAGGAACGCCCGGCCCCGCACCCGCCCTCGGTCCCGCGCCTGCTCCCAGTTCCGCGCCCGTTTCCAGCGACGCGGCCACCTCCACGGCCAGGCGTGTCTTTCCGGCGCCGCCGGGGCCCACCAGCGTGACCAGTCTGGCCGTGCCGAGTTGCCGGGTGACCTGGGCGACGTCCTCCGAGCGGCCGACGAAGCTCGTGAGCCGTGCGGGCAGGTTGCCGCCGGCGGCCGGCTCGTCGTCGCGCAGTGCCGCCAGGTGCGCCTCCCGCAGCTCGGGCCCGGGATCGACGCCCAGCTCCGTCGCCAGGGCCGTCCTGATCCGCTCGAACACGGTCAGCGCCCCGGCCCGCCTGCCGCCGGCGGTCAGGGCGCGCATGAGCAGGGCGTGGAACGGCTCCCGCAACGGATGCGCCGCCACCAGCCCTTCCAGCTCGGCCACCAGCCCATCCAGGCCGGTCACCGGCTCGGCCGCACCCTGATCACCGACGGCATAGAGGCCGGCGTCCGGAGAACGGTTCCGGCCGGTCACCCGGAGGGCGTCGAGGCCGGCGTCCGGGAAGCCGTTCCGGCCGGTGCTCTGCAGGGTGGTGAGGTCGGTGGCGATGCGGGTGGCCAGGGTCGTCAGCCGCAGTTCCTCCAGCCGCGCCGCCGGCCCCGCCGCGAACGGCAGCTCCGCCGCGTCGGCCAGCGCCGGGCCCCGCCACAGCGCCAGCGCCCGCCCAGCCTCGCCGTCGCGGGCCAGCCGTTCGAACGCCCACGCGTCCACCTCGCCGGGCGGCACGTCGAGCAGGTAACCGGCCGGATGGGAGGAGATCAGCCCGGGAGCCTCCCTGCGCGCCCTGGACACCAGCGACTGCAGCGCCGCCGTCGGATGCGCGGGCGCGTCGTCCGGCCACAGGTCGTCGATCAGGCGATCGGCGGTCACCACGCGGCCGGGGTCGAGCGCCAGCCGTACCAGCAGGACGCGTACCCGGGCGCCGCCGATCTCGCCGCCCGCCACCCGCAGGGGCCCCAGGATCCCGACCCGCATCCGCCCTCCACGACCGCACGCCGAGTCCACAGTAACCGCCACGCCACCACCCCGCCCCCGGCCGCCCCAGGCCCGCGCCCGCCCCGCCGGGGGCGGGCGTGTGCCCGCCTCAGCGGGAGACGGTCAGAGCCCGAGGCGCTCCCGTAGCAGCTCGACCGGCAGGTGCGGCACCGTGGCCTCGTGGAACACGGGCAGCCCCACGACCAGCTCCCCGTCCACCACCCGCAGTCCGTCCGGCGCGGAGTAGCCCCTGGTCTGGCGTGGTTCGATGGCGTAGTAGCCGCCGGTGCCGTAGTCGATCCGCACGCTCTCCAGCGACGGCCGCGCGCTGGCCAGGCACGCCCCCATGGGCAGGCCGAGCTCCGTCGGCGAGGTGAGCGCGTGGGCGTGACCGGCCACGACCAGCGCCGGCTCCAGGTGCGCCGTCAGCACCCGCTCGGCCATCAGGGCGTCCCGCTGCGACCAGTCGCCGGTGAACATGCCCCCGTCGAACAGCGTGATCGACAGTCCGGGGATGGCCTTGAGCATCGCGAGGTGCCCGGCGGTGACGCGCCCGTCGCCGAGCCACCACAGCGGGTGGTCCAGCCCCGTACCCTCGCTCAGATAGACGTCGAGCTGGTGCTTGAGGTCTCCGGGCCATTCGAGGGCCAGGTGGGTCAGCCCGAGCGCGCGCATGAGCGCGCCGATGATCAACGGGTTCTCCCTGACGCCGTGCACCTCGCCGAGCAGCAGCAGCCCCGACTCCTCGATCGAGCGCCTGGCGCGGTCGAGCGCGCCCTGCTCGGCCCGCAGTTCGTAGTCGTCCGTACGGAATTCGGCGACGGCCTTGAGCAGACCGTCCAGCGTGTCGACGCCTGGCATGCCTCCACATTCTTCGCCAGGCCCGCTCCGCGCAACAGCCGACCTAGGAGAACACCTTGGCCTTGAGCGCGGGGACGTGCTGCACCACCCGCAGGAACGTCTTGAACCCGGCCCGCGCCGCCCGGTTGTCCCCGATGAACTGCTCGGCCGAGCGCAGCGAGTCGCGCACGGCGGCGAAGCCGTACTCCCGCATCTCCGCCTCGTAGCGGGCGATGGCCGCGACGGGGTCGCCGCCGATGGTCAGGCCGGCGGTCAGAGCGGCGCAGAGCAGGCGCGCGTCGCGCAGCGCGGTGTTGGCGCCGATGCCGCGCATCGGCGTCATGCTGTGGATGGCGTCGCCGAGCAGGGTGATCGTGCTGGCCGGCCAGGGCTCGATCGGGATCGAGGTACGGATCGGCAGCAGCGTGACCGTGTCCGGGTGGGACAGGTCGACCAGCCTGCGCAGGTCGGGATGCCAGGACGCGATCATGTCCGCCACGGTGGCCTTGAGCTGCTCGCCCGTCATCCCGGAGAGGTTCGAGGGGAACCGTCCTGACGTCGCGCCGAACGCCCACAGGATGTAGCTGCCGGCGTTGTCCATCAGCGCGCCCTCCTGCTCGGTCCCGCCGATCCCGTCGTCGCGGGCGGTAGCCGCGCCCAGGTCGTGCGGGGCGGTGAAGAACCCCATCCCCTGGGGCGGGATCACGTTGTTGGGTCCTTCGACCAGCCGGGGCGTGAGCAGCTTCCTGGTCTCCGCCGTCAGCGGGAACTTGCCGGCCAGGGTGGTGATCCCGGTGTCCACCCGCTCGGCGTGCGGCAGGTACTGCTTGCGCACCCGGGAGTTGCCGCCGTCCGCGGCGACCACGATGTCGGCCGTCGCGTCGGTGCCGTCGGCGAAGAACAGCCGCACCCGCCCGTCTGGCAGCCGCTCGTAGCGCTCGTACGTCTTCCCGAACCGTACGACGTCGTCCAGGCCGGACAGCAGCACCTGCCTGAGCGTGATGCGGCTGACGGAGTGGTGGTCGTCGGCCGCGTCCGCGGCGGCCGGCGTCTCCAGCAGCGCCAGCGTGCGCAGCCGCTCGGTGAGGAAGCCGAAGTCCTGCCCGCCTCGTCCGGTGGTGTCCAGGAAGGCCTGCCACAGCGGTGCGGGCAGGCAGTCGTGCAGGGCGCGGGCGCCGTGCGGGTCGATGTGCACGCGGTAGCCCTGGAGCCGGTCGGACGGGGTCCGGTCGCGCTCGTAGACGGTCACGTCGAGCCCCGCCTTGCGCAGTCCTTGGGCCAGGCAGAGCCCGCCGACCCCGCCGCCGATGATCGCGATGTGCTTCGTCTGCGTCGTCATGCCTCCGACTATCAACCAAGCGGATGAAACTGTCAACCAAACAGATGGATGATAAGCTGGCGGGCATGAGGCGAGCACCGGAGGAGAGGCAGCGCGACCCCGAGCGCACGAAGGCCCGGATTCTGCAGGCGGCGCTGGAGGAGTTCGCGGCGAAGGGGTTCGCGGGGGCGCGGGTGAGCGAGATCGCGACCAGGGCCGGGGTGAACAAGCAGCTTATTTCGTACTATTTCGGCGGAAAGGAGGGGCTCTACCAGGCCCTCAACACCCGCTGGCAGGCCGAGGAGAGTGCCTTCGCCGACCCGTCGGCCTCACTCGGCGAGCTGGCCGCCTCCTACGTCCGCGCCAACGCCGACCGCCGCGACTACGGCCGGCTGATGCTCTGGCAGGGCCTCACCGACGACACGGCACCCGACCCGGCGTTCGTCGCCGATGTGCGGCGCGACCTGGAGCAGTTGCGCCGCCGCCAGGAGGCCGGCGAGTTCCCCGCCGACCTCGACCCGGGCGCGCTCCTGGTGGCGCTCTTCGCGATGGCGGCGGCGGGCATCTCGTTTCCCCGGCTCGTCCGCGCCGTCTGGGACCAGGACCCGGCCGCGCCCGAGGTCACCGACCACTACGCCCAGCAGATCGAGAAACTGGTCGCCCACCTGAGCCGGCCGCGCCCGTCAGCCGACCCGCCCGCCGCCGGCCCCTGAGTCCATCCTCAGGGGCAGCGCACGATCATGCCCGCGTAGGACAGGTTCCCGCCGAAGCCGAACAGCAACATCGGCGCACCCTTCGCCACCTCGCCCCGCTCCAGCAGCTTGGCCAGCGCCAGCGGCACGCTCGCGGCCGAGGTGTTGCCCGACTCGACCACGTCACGGGCGACGATCGCGTTCACCGCGCCGAGCTTCTGCGCGATGGGCTCGATGATGCGCAGGTTCGCCTGGTGCAGCACCACCGCCGCCAGTGCCTCCGGCCGTACGCCGCCGCGCTCGCACGCCCGCCGGGCGAGCTCGGGCAGCCGCGTGGTGGCCCAGCGGTAGACCGACTGGCCGTCCTGGGAGAAGCGGGTGGGCGTCCCCTCGATCCGTACGGCGGTCCCCAGCTCCGGCGCGGAACCCCACACGACGGGCCCGATCCCCGGCTCCTCGGCCGCGCCCACCGCGCTCACCACGGCGGCCCCGGCGCCGTCGCCGGTCAGCACGCACGTCGTCCGGTCGGTCCAGTCGGTCACGGCGGTCATCTTGTCCGCCCCCACGACCAGCGCGTTCGTCGCCGCGCCCGCGCGGATGGCGTGGTCGGCCTGGGCGAGGGCGTGCGTGAACCCGGAGCAGGAGACGCCGACGTCCATCAGCGCGGCCTCCGGCACGCCGAGCCGCCCCGCGACGTGGGAGGCGACGTTGGGGGCGCGTTCGGTCTGGGTGCAGGTGGCGATCAGCACGAGATCGATCGCGGACGGCTCCAGCCCGCTGCCGGCCAGCGCTTTGGCGGCGGCGTGCGTGGCCAGGTCCGCCACGCTCTCGCCGTCAGCGGCCACGTGCCTGGTACGGATCCCGACCCGCCTGGTGATCCACTCGTCGCTGGTGTCCACCATGGCCGCCAGATCATCATTCGTCAGGACTTTTGCCGGTTGATAGTGACCAGTCGCGACAAGCCGTGATCCATTCATATTGCGGACTATAGCAACCGACCGTTCGTACGCTAATCCACCGAGGCCCGCTACCCTGACCCCATGACCCCGCTCACCCACCGGCACACCGGCCGCAGGCAACCGCTGCCCGGAAGCGAGCTCGGATGAGCCCGCGCAGGTCCGTGGCCGAGGCCCTCGGCACGCGTGCGGCCATCCTCGACCGCTCGGTGGCCATCGCCTCCAACGACGGGCTCGAAGGGCTGACCATCGGCCGCCTCGCCGCCGAACTGGCCATGAGCAAGTCAGGCGTGCTCGGGCACTTCGGCTCCAAAGAAGCACTCCAGCTCGCGGTCCTGGGCCGCGCCGACGAGATCTTCCGCGCCGAGGTCTGGGAGCCCGCCCGCTCGGCCACGCCCGGCCTGACCCGGTTGCGGGTGCTCTGCGAGGCGTGGATCTCCTACCTGGAGCGTCAGGTCTTCCCCGGCGGTTGCTTCTTCACGGCCGCCGCGCACGAGTTCGACGGCCGTCCGGGCCCGGTGCGGGACGCGGTCGAGTCACGGTTCGACGCCTGGCGCGACCGTCTCGGCAAGGAGATCCGCAGAGCGGTGGCCGCGGGAGATCTCCCCGAGGACACGGAGCCCGGTCTCCTCGCCTTCGAACTCCTGGGCCTGGCCATGGCGCTCAACCACGCCGTCCAGCTCCACCGTGACCCCCGAGCCGCCACGTACGCCCGCCAGGCCATGCGAGCCCGCCTGGGCCACACTCCCACGCACTGAGCGCTGACTATCCTGCTCGCGTGGGCTACGAAGGTCACGAGGGCCAGGGCAGGCCGTCCGACGTGCTGGTTCGCTGTTCGCGGGACCCCGCGGTGGCGATCCGGCTCAGCGGGCGGCGGATCGACGACGACGAGACCGTCTTCTCCGTCGAGGCCACGGCCGATGGACTCGGCGGTCACGTCGAACTGGGCTGGAGCATGCGTCCCGGTCTCGGTATGGAAGCGACGTGGGAGGTCTCCGCGACCACCTGGATCGAGGCCGGGCAGCAACTGACCACCCTGGCCTCCGACGTCCGGGCCTTCCTCGCCCGGCCATGAAGGTCGGTGGGGGCCGCGAAACGGGCAGCGCGAAAACGGGCAGCGCGAAGACAGCCGGCGCGACAGTTGGGCAGCGTTGAGTGGTCCGTGCTGAAAGAGCCCGCGCCGGAAGAGCCCGCGCCGGAAGAGCCCGTGCCGGTGACGCCGGTCGGCGGGCTGGTGGCGCGGCCGGTTGCAGGTGGTGCCGGTCCGAGGAGAAGCGGTCGGGCGGGTCAGGCCGAGGAGAGCCGGTCGAACAGTTGCAGCGCCGCCTGCCTGACCTCCTCGGGCGAGAGCCCGTCCAGGGTCTTCCTGGCGTCGGAGATGTCACGGGTGGTGGCAAGCGTGATCGCCACCGACGAGGCGGCGGCGCGGTCGATCGATCCCGTCGGGGCGGCGTCGGCCAGTTCCTGGGCGCTCGCGGCGAGGTCGAGGTTGTCTCTCAACGGATCTCCTCGGGTGAAGACGGTTCGGCCCATTGCATCACTTGGCATCGTGCCGCATCCACCATTCGGTGAATTCCCGGCATCGCCCATCGGAAGCGAAGCGGATCACCCAGAGGTTGCTGTACGTCTTATCCGGATATGTCGTGACTCCTTGGATGACGCTCAGGTCGTCCGTCACGCACACCGGATGCCACTCGAAAGTGGCCTCGCCAGGTTTGTCCTGCCGTCCCAGCCATTGCGCGACGATCTCGTCACGCCCCTGCCAGGGCGAGCTGTACGGCTCGGTGTAATAGACCGCGTTCTCGGTGAACAGGGCGGCGATGTCGTCGGGATCGTTGGAGTTCCACGCCCGCACGTATCCCTCGATCCACGGAAGGGGCTCGACCATCGGTCTAACCTCTCAGCGGATCGTGTCCGACGGACATCAGCTCGCGTCGCGAGCCGTCGTCCGTACGGTCGCCCATGGTCTCGACGCGCTCCACGACCTGCCGCATCACGTCGAGGTCGACCTTGGTCAGGTCGCCCTTCCGCTTGCGCAGGACATGCAGAACGGCGCGCCCCAGCTCGTCGATGCCCAGATCCGGGTCAGGAGGGAACCCCTCCTCGTCGGACGCGTCGGCGAGCAGGTGGGCCCGAAGTTCCTCGGAGCTCATGTTGACCACACGATGGAACTCGTCCCACAACATGTCGGTGTCGAAACCCTCGAACCCTGCACTCATGCCAGGCCGCCTACCCGCCTGGCCGGGCCTTACGCACCTGAAACCCGCCCCGTGCGGCATTCGCGCGGCCACCGTACGTCCGTGTCCGCCGGGATTCGCACGGCCACCGTACGTCCGTGCCCGCCGAGATTCGCACAGCCGTCGTACGCCCCGTGCCCGCCGGGATTGGCGCGGCCGCCTTACGTCAGCCGGCCGCGCGGCTCAGCGGAGGCCGGCGGCGAGTTTGGTGACCGTGTCGGCGATGCGCCGCTGCCGGGTCTCCGGCTTCTTGGCGGCCTCGACGGCCAGCACGTAACGCCGCTTGCCCGAGTACGACAGGCTCTCGAAGAACGCCTTGGCCTCCGGCGCGGCGTCGAGCGCGTCCGCCAGGTCGGCGGGCACCTCGACCTCCCTCGGCGCGGTGTCGGCGGCCAGCTCCACCTCGACCTCGTCGCCCGCCGCCACCCCGGCGGCCTCCCGGTTCTCCGCGCTGAGCGGCAGCAGGAACCGGCCGCCCATCGAAGCCACCGTGCTGCGGTAGGTGTGGCCGTTGACCGTGACGGTCACGGGCGGCCGCTTGCCCGCGCCGAACTCCTCGACGACGGCGGCCGGGACCTCGAACCCCGTCGCGGTCTTGCCGTTCAGCTCGATCGTGGTGCGGAACCTCATCGGAAGAATCCCTCCAGTACGGGCGCCAGCGCCTCCGGCTTGACGATGTGGGTCTGCCCTTCGAGCGTGCGGTAGGTGGCCTCGGGCAGGTGCTCCGCCAGCGCGCGGGCCGCGTTCCTGATCCAGACCTGGCTCTTGCCGCCGTCCATGACCAGCGTGGGCACCTTGACCGAGGCCCAGTCGGCGGCGGGATAGGGCGCGCCGTGCTCGTACGGCGCGACGAACGCCGCGTCGTAGGGCAGCGTGTGCGCCAGCGCCTTGAGCGTGGACCAGGCGGGCATGAACCGCATCATGGCCACGACGAACCCGGGCAGCCCGACGCCCCTGCGCATGAAGTAACGCACCGCGTCGGCGCGCCGGTCGGCGGCGACCAGGTCGTCCAGCGTGCGCAGATAGTCATCGGGAATGGGTGGCCGGGTGGCGTCCACGATGAACGGCGGCTCGTACAGGGCCAGCCGCTCGACCGGGACCCCGCTGTCGGCGGCGGCCAGGGCGAGGGCGGCGCCGGACGAGGTGCCGTAGAGGCGCACGGGGCCGCCGGCCTCGGCGACGAGCGCGGCCAGGTCCTCGACCTCGCGCTCAGGAGCGAAGGGCATGGAGGGCAGGGTGTCGCCGCTCTCGCCCCGGCCGCGCCGGTCGTAGGTGTAGACGGTGAAGTGCGCGGCCAGGGCGGTGGCCAGGCCGGCGTTGATGCTCTGCGCGCGGTGGCTGAGCGCGCCGTCCACGAGGACGACCGCCGGGCCGGAGCCGGCGCGGGTGTAGGCGATGCGGGTGCCGTCCGCGGACGTGACGTTGCTCATGGTGTCGACAGTAGTTGCCGACAAAAAAATTTGTCAAGACCTGGCCGCCAGGTCACAATTCGCTGGATTTCCCATCTCATTTAGGTACGGGCGTACGCGAAGCAGGCATGTGGCACTCGGGTACATCTGGAGCCGTCTCGCGCGGGGGACGCCGGGACGGCTCCCGAAGGGCTTGACGCCGCGAAGGAGGGGGCGGCGCGTGTCCGGGCCAGGAGCCGCGGTCTGCCAGCCGCCGCCCCCGCCCCGGACACGCGCCGCGAGTTCCCGCGCCCGCCGGGGACGGCGTCCAGGAACCGAGAGCCGCGGTGCTGCGCGCCCGGAGGCTACGCGCCGGTGTGGGCGGGGCCGGTGCTGCCGCGAGGGGTGAGGATGGCGGCCTGGTCCTCGAAGGGGGGCACGCTCTCGCCGGCGATCAGCGCGAGCAGGCGCTGCGCCGCGTGCGCCCCGTACGCCGGGATGTCCCGGGTGAGCGCGGTCAGCGGCGGCCGGACGACCTGCGACAGCGGCGAATCGTCCCAGGCCACGATGGACAGGTCGCGCGGCACGTCCACCCGCATCTCCTGGGCCACCGACAGGCCCGCCACGGCCATGATGTCGTTGTCGTAGATGATGGCGGTGGGCCGGTCGGGCGAGCTGAGCAGCCGCCTGGTGGCCCGGGCGCCCTCCTCGCCGGTGTAGTCGGTGTGCACGATGACGTGCTCGACGGCGTGCTCGCCGATGCCCGCGCACGCCTGCGCGAACGCCTGGTCGCGGACGGTCGTGTGGACCAGCTCGGGCAGCCCGGCCACCCGGGCGATGCGCCGGTGGCCGAGCGCCACCAGGTAGCCGACGGTCTCGCGGACGGCCTCGCCGTCGTCGGACCAGACGGCCGACAGCGAGCCCGACTCCGACGGATGGCCGATGACCACGACCGGCATGCCGAGCCGCTCCAGCTCGCTCACCCGGGAGTCGGAGTAGTGCAGGTCGACGAGGAAGACGCCGTCGATGCGGCTCTCGCCCCACCAGTGCCGGTAGACCTCGCTCTCCTGCTGGTGGCTGGTGACCACCTGGAGCAGCAGCGCGTAGGAGCGGTCGGCGAGCACGCCCTCGATGCCGCTGATCAGCTCCATGAAGAAGGGTTCGACGCCCAGGATGCGGGCGGGCCGGCACAGCGCGAGGCCGACGCAGTTGGCGCGGGCGCCGTTGAGCGCCCTGGCCGCGCTGTTGGGACGCCAGCCGATCTCGTCGGCGATGGCGACGATCCTGGCCCGCGTCGCCTCCGACACCCCGGGCTGCCCGTTGAGCGCGTAGGAGACCGCGACCTTGGACACTCCAGCCCGGCTGGCGATGTCGGCGATGGTGGGGCGTTTCACCGTTTGATATTAACCGCTTAAGCCGTGTGCCAGGGTTTCGATTCCCGGGTCTCCTTGGCGGCCGGGGCCACGCGCAGGGCGTAGGTGGCCCGCTCCGCCCCTTCGACGGGGCCGAGATAGGTGTGCCCGGTCAGGTGGCACCACGCGGGCAGGTCCACGGGCGCGGCCGGATCGGCGGCGATCAGGTGGATCACCGCGCCGGGACCGGCCGCGCGCACGTGGGCGCGCAGTTCGAGGAGCAGCTGCACGCAGAGCTTGTCGCCCCCGTCGACCACGAGATCAGGCATACCTCTAGGAAATCACCCCTTGAGTCCCGTATGTGCCAGTCCTTCCACGAACTGCTTCTGCGCCACCACGAACACCACCAGCACCGGCAGCGCGGTCAGCGAGGCCGCGGCCAGCTGCACGTTCCACATCGGCCCGCCGTAGGCGTCCACGAACTGGGTCAGCGCCTGCGGCAGCGTGAACCGTTCCGGCGTGGACAGGAACACGATCGGCTCCAGGTAGAGGTTCCAGCTATGCAGGAACGTGAAGATGGCCACCGCGCCGACCGCCGGCCTGGCCAGCGGCAGCCCGATCCGCCAGAACGTGGCCAGCCGCCCCAGCCCGTCGACCGCCGCCGCCTCGTCCAGCTCCTTCGGCAGCGCCAGGAAGAACTGCCGCATGATGAACGTGGCCAGCACGCTCGGCGCGCCCAGGATCGGGATGAGGATCAGCGGCCAGTGCGTGTCGGTCAGCCCGGCCGAGTGGAACAGCCGGAACAACGGCACGATCGTGACCTCGCTGGGGATCAGCAGGCCGACCAGGATGACCAGGAACAACGCGTTCGAGCCGCGGAAGCGGATGCGCGCGAACGCCCATCCGGCCAGCGACGACACCGCCAACGTGCCGACGGTGACGACGGCGGCGATGTAGAGGCTGTTCCAGTACTGCTGGGCGAACGGCTGCAGCTCGAACACCTGCCGGTACGCCTCCAGCTGCGGCCGGCCGGGCAGCAGCGAGGGCGGGAAGGCGAAGATGTCGCTCACCGGCTTCAGCGACGAGGTGACCATCCACCAGGTCGGGAAGACGAAGGGCACGCACAGGACGCACAGCACGCCGTACAGGAGGGTCTTACGCCTCAAGGAACACCCACCTCCTGCGCATCCGCCACTGCAGCACGGTGAGGGCGAGCACGATCACGAAGAGCAGCACCGACAGCGTGGCGCCGTAACCGAAGTGGTGGAACTGGAAGGCCTGCTGGTAGAGGTAGTAGACCAGCACGGTCGTGGAGGTGCCAGGACCGCCCTGGGTGAGCACCGCGATCTGGGCGAACACCTGCAGCGACCCGGCCACCGTGATGATCGAGGTGAGCAGCACGGTCGGGCTGATCATGGGCAGCGTGATCCGGGCGAACCTGGTCCACGCCCCGGCCCCGTCCATCCTGGCGGCCTCGTACAGCTCCTTGGGCACGCCCTGCAGCGCGGCCAGGAACAGCACCATGTTGAGCCCGACGTTCTTGAACACCTGGACGCCGATCACGGACACCATCGCCCCCGTCCCTGTACGCAGCCAGTTGGGCCCCTCGACGCCCACGGTCTGGAGCAGGGCGTTGACGCCGCCGTTCGACTGGAGCAGGAAGCCCCACACGATCGTCCAGGCGACCAGCGAGACCACCACCGGCGAGAAGAACAGCGTCCTGAACACCACCGTGCCGCGCAGCCGCTGGTTGAGCAGCACCGCCAGCAGCATGGCCAGCGACAGGTTGAACACCACCAGACCGACGGAGAACAGCGCGGTGGCGCCCAGCACCTTGGGCACGTTGGGGTCGGCGAGCAGCTGCCGGTAGTTCTCGCCGCCGACGAACTCGAACGTGTCGGCCAGCACGTTCCACTCGTGCAGGCTGTAGTAGAGCACCAGGCCGAGCGGGAGGAAGACGAACAGCAGGCTCCCGAGCAGCTGGGGGGCCACGAAGGCGTACCCCACCAGGTGGTCCCTGCGGCTCGCCGTCCACCACGTCGTACGGTCGGGCATCACTTGGCCAGCATCGGCTGGATCGCGGTGCACACCCCGGCCAGCGTCTTCGTCACGTCCGCGCCCGGCTGCCAGAGCTGGTCGAGCTGGGCCCGCACGGTCTGCGCCAGCTCGGCCTGCCCGGCGTGGCTGGGCTTGACCCGGCCGGTGGAGATGCCGTCGATGACGACCTGCTGGAGCTGCTCGGGCTTGAGCAGCGGGTTGCTCTTGCCCAGGCTTTCGGCGGTGAGCAGCTGGGTGCGCGGCGGCGGGAAGTACTGGCCGAGCTTGGCGGAGTTGTCGGGGTTGGAGAGGAACGACAGGAAGTCGGCGGCCTTGGCGGCGTTCGGGCTCTTCTTGATGACGCCGATGCCGGCCTGGCCGATGACGCTGTAGGCGCCCTTCGGGCCGGTGGGCAGCGGGATCAGGTCCCACTTGAAGGTGGCGTCCTTGAGCAGCGAGGCGCGCGAGATCTGGGTGATCGTCATCCCGGCCTCACCGGCGAAGAAGTCGGCGGTGGTGCCGGGCGCGGGCAGCGCCTTGTCGGTGAAGATCGCCTTGTGCAGGAAGGTCATCGCCTCGACCATCTCCGGCTTGGCGAAGCCGCAGGTCTTGCCGTCCTCGCTCCACGCCTCGGCGCCCCAGCCGCCCCACACGGTGGCCAGGTTGTCCCAGCCCTTGTAGTCGAAGTCGCGCACCACCAGGCCGGCCTTGCCGCTCTCCTTGTTCACGGCGGCGGCCGCCGCGACGGCCTGCTCCCACGTCCAGCCCGCCTTGGGCGGCTTCTGCCCGGCCTGCTTCAGCAGGTCGAGGTTGACGAAGACACCGAAGGGCGAGGTGGAGAACGGGTAGGCGTAGAGCTTGCCCTCCTGCTGCCACAGCTTCGTCGTTGCGGGCGCGAGCTGCTCCGGCTGGACCAGGTTGTCCAGCGGCGCGAGGGCGCCGGAGCCGACGAAGTCGGGCGCGGAGTTCTCCAGGATCCAGGCCAGGTCGGGGGCGTTGCCGCCGGCGATCTGCGTGGTCAGGGTCGTCGTGTAGTTCTCGATCGGCAGCGTGTCGAACTTGATCGCCGCCACGTCCTGGTGCGTCTTCTTGTACTCGTCGGCGATCGAGTTGAGCAGGGACAGGTGTTCGGCGTTGCCGGTCCAGATCGTCATTCGCAGCGTGGCGGGGCCGGTGGCGGCGGGCTCGGCGCCCGAGCCACAGGCGGTCAGGACGAGCAGTCCCGCAAGCCCGGCGGCGGCCATGGTGATGCGCATCGGCGCTCCTAACAAAGGGGGGATCAGTAGCCGGACACGTCCGGCCAGTGGAGTTCGACGCCCTGCTCCTCCAGGCGTTCCTGGAAGTCGGCGAGCAGGGCGGGGTCGGCCCGCACGGCGTGCGGGGCCGTGGACCGGTCGAGGCAGAACGCGGCCAGCGCGCCCGCGGCCTCCCCGATGTTCCACTCGACCGGGTGCAGGCGGTAGCAGCCGTTGGTGATGTGGGTGGTGGCCAGGTTCTTGCCGGCGGGCAGCAGGTTGTGCACGCGGCGGGGGAGCAGCGCGCCGAGGGGCAGCTCGAACGGGCTGCTCGGCACGTCCAGGTAGTTGTCGCCGCCGGTCGAGGGGTGCAGGTCGATCCGGTACATGCCGATGCCGACCGAGTCGGCGTAGCGGGCGGCGCCCTTGTCGCCGCGCACGGCCATCGACAGGTCCTGCTCGACGATCGTGTACTCGCCCAGGATCCGGCGCGACTCCCGTACGTACGGGGCCTGGGCCAGGCCGTCGGCCGAGCCCGTCACGTCGCCGCGCAGCCGCAGCCCCGGCCACCCGGTGCCGCCGTCGGGGCGGGGCGCCTCGGTCTGCAGCCAGTAGAGCACCGACCTCGACAGCTCGCGCGCCGCCGCCAGATGCTCGGCCGCGTCGGGCACGTCGATGACCGGGCCCTCCATGTAGTCGATCATCGGCCAGTTGACCAGGGTGATGTCGCTGGCGTACGCGCCCGGCGCGAACAGGTCGCGGGCGGCGATCCTGCGGAAGGTCCACAGGTTGCCGTCGCCGGGGTTGCGCCGCTGGTCGGCGCGGACCCGCAGCGCGTCGTCGCCGGGGTTGGGGGTGAAGGAACGCTCGGAGATCTCCAGCGTGCGCGGGTTGGGGCTGCGCCAGCCGAGCATCGGCCCGCCCCAGAACTCCGGCTGGTACGCCCGCCAGAAGTCGTAGCGCTCCGGCCGGTCGATCGTGTGGTCGCCGTCCACGTGGTCGAGGGCGAAACAGACGGACACGGCCTGCATGTTCATCGGCTGGGCGGTGGCGGGGGCGCTGGGCTCGCCGGTGTCGGCCTGCGACTCGAAGCCGGTGACGTACTCGGTGCCGGTGAGCGGCAGCAGCTCGCCGGTCTCGGTGGCGTCCAGCATGTACGGCGCGGCGACCCAGATCTCGTCGCCGGGATCGTCGCGGTGCGCCAGCCGCACGGCCGTCACCCGGTCGCCGTCGACCTCCGCCCCGACCGGCCGGTACGGCTGCAGCACGGTCAGCCGCCCGCCGCCCCGGTAGGGGGCCAGCATGGCCTCCAGCACCGCCACCGCCACCCGCGGCTCGTGACAGAGCGGGCTCACGTGGCCCGCGCCGGGATTGAGCTCACCCCATGCGCGGGCGGCCTCGGTCAGCGGGTAGTGACGCCGGTAGTAGTCGCGGATGCCGTCGCGCAGCGCCCGGTAACTCGCGGTCACGCCGAACCGCTCGACCCACGTGTGCTCGTCCGGCGGGACGGCCTGGCTGGTCAGCTGGCCGCCGAGCCAGTCGTACTCCTCGGTCAGCACCACCTTCCGGCCGGCCCGCAGGGCGGCCAGCGCCGCGGCGACCCCTCCGAGGCCGCCCCCGACGATCAGCACCTCGGTGCTCGACTCGCGCAAATCCGGTCCTTTCATCTGCGTACGGGCGCCAGCGTGGCGCCCTCGGTGTACTCGCACGGCAGCAGCCGCTGGACGGGTGAACCGCCCTCGACCAGCTCGGTCAGGTCCTCCACCGCCTGGCGTCCCATCTCCCTGCGCGGGATGCGGAAGCCGGTGAAGTCGACGTCGGTGGGCGCGGGCCGGGTCGGATCGCCCAGCGTGAGCACCGACAGGTCGCCGGGGACGGAGACGCCGCGCCGGCCCAGCACGTCGGTCAGGGCGACGCCGTCGGCATACTCCTCGGCCAGCACCGCCGTCACGCCCGCGGCCAGCACCCGCTCGGCCATCTCCGCGGGTTCGCCCGGGTCGAGCCGCAGCGGCTCGGGCACGGACTCGGCGTAGCCGCGGTAGCGGTCCACGTACGACTCGGGGCCGCGGCCGTGGCCGAGATAGGCGACGCGCTCGTGGCCCATCGCCCGCGTCCGCGCGACCAGCTCGCCGACGGCGGCCGGATAGTCGGCACCGACGTACGGCACCGTGCCGCCCGCGTCGTCGCGGCGGCCCACCGACACGAACGGGTAGTCCTCGGCCACCAGCCTGGCCAGGTCCTCGCGGTCCAGCTCGCGGCCCAGCAGCACGCACCCGTCGGCCAGCCGGAGCCGGTGGTCCTGGTGGTAGACGCGCTTGCGCCCGTCGACCGTGGGCGCGCTGGTGAACAGCAGCAGGTCGCAGCCGCGCTGCTCCGCGCACTCCTCGATGCCGATCAGGAACGGGTGGAAGAAGTCGCCGGTCGCGCTGGGGAAGACGGGCTCGTAGGTGAAGACGCCGAGGATGCGGTTGCGCCCTGCCGCCAGCCTGCGGGCCGCCGGGTCGGCGACGTAGCCGGTCTCCTGGATCACCCGCAGCACGCGGTCCCGGGTCTCGGCGGGGATGCGGGACTCGGCGTCGGCGCGGTTGTTGAGCACCAGGGAGACGGTGGTCTGGCTGACACCGGCCAGCCGGGCGATGTCGCGCTGGGTCAGGCGTCGTGACGGGACTGGGGGAGGCATGCGGTGATCCTAGCTAATGCGCATTAGCGCGGGGCGATGCCTGGAATTGTTCGCTGCGCGGCCGCATGGTGTCAAGAGTTCCCGCAGCGCTAATCCGGATTAGCGGATTATCACCGGTGGCGTGGAGGTGAGGGGGAGCGCGACCTCGACCCGGGTGCCCGCGCCCGGCTCGCCGGTCACCACGCAGATGCCGCCGAGCTCGGCGGCCCGCTCGCGCATCGAGCCGAGCCCCACGCCCGCCCGGTGCGACTCGGGCAGCCCCCGGCCGTCGTCGCCGATCAGCATCCGCAGCACCCCCTCCTCCCGGTGCACGGCGATCATGGCCCGCGACGCGCCCGCGTGCCTGCGGATGTTGGTCAGGGCCTCCTGGACGATGCGGTAGACCGCCACCTCCACGGCCGCCGGCAGGTCGGACAGGTCGCCGCCGATCTCCACCTCGGCCTCGACGCCTGAGGACGACCGGCCGGCCAGGTCCCGGATCGCGCCGGCCAGCCCCAGGTCGTCGAGCGCGGGCGGGCGCAGGCCGTACACGAGCTCGCGGATGTCGCTGGTGACGGCGCCCATGCCGGTGTGCAGCTCGCGCAGCAGCTCGTCGGCGGCCTCGGGGGAGCTCTTGAGGCTCAGGCGGGCCATGTTGATGGTCATGGCCATCGCCGACAGGGTCTGGCCGAGGCCGTCGTGCAGGTCGCGGCGCAGGCGGCGGCGCTCCTCCTCCCTGGCCGTCAGGATGCGTTCCCGCGAACGTTGCAGGTCGGCGGCCATCCGCACGGCGTGCGCCACGTCCGCCGCGTACGGGGTGAGCGTGGCCAGGACGCGCTCGTTGTGCGCGGCGGGGAAGCGGCGCGGCCCCGGCGGGCCGACGAGCAGGCGGCCGACGCGGGTCCCGTGCCAGACCAGCGGCACCTCGCGCGCGGCCGGCCCGACGCGCCCGCTCTCGACGTAGCGGGGCTCGCCGTCGGCCACCTCCACCGCCACGCCCTCGACCGCGAGCCCGTCGCGCAGCACGCTGACCACCGAGGTCAGCGCCTCGGCCGGATCACCCCGGCGCACGGCCTGGGTCAGCCGCCCGGCCAGCACGCCCGGGTCGCCCACCGCGCCGTACAGCAGCAGGTCCACGACCCGTTGCAGGGCGCGGCGCAGCGGCTGGAAGAACGCGCCCGCGAACAGCGCGGCGGTGATCCCGGCCACCTGGTCGTAGCCGGAGACGACTAGCCCGGACAGCGCGCCCGCGCCGAAGTAGACGGCGCTGACCACGATCACCAGGCCGGCCGCGACAAGGGCCCGGCTGACGACGGTGTCGATCCCGTAGAGCCGGTACCGCATGACCGAGAACGCCACCGCGAACGGGATCGCCGCCGCCCACACAATGGCCGGCCACATGAACACCGGCCAGATCGCGGCCAGGACCAGGAAGACGATGTAGCCGGCGAAGGCGAACAGCGGCCAGCCGATCTGCCGTCGGGTGGCCGGATCGGCCCGCCGCATCCGGGTCAGCAGCGACAGCGCCGACAGCGCCATCGCCGTGTAGATGCCGGCCCAGCCGACGACGTTCACGCTCTCCATGTACGGCGCCAGCGCGGGAATCCCCAGCGGGCTGGGGATGACCTCCGGGTACGGGTACCCCTCGCGGGGCGGCGTCATCCGGAACAGGTTGTGCACGGTCGCGGCCGTGATCGACAGGCAGCCCAGCCACAGCGCGGGCCGCCAGCGCGGGGAGGGCAGCCGGCCGTCCGGCGAGTACAGCGGCAGTACCATCGTCAGCGCCAGCCCGCACACCGCCCAGCCGAGCTGCGTCGGCACCCGCAACCAGCCGGCCAGGGCGAGCTCGCCGCCGGCGGCGGCGCGGAACATGAGCGCGCTGGACACGTCGCTGATCCCGGCGGCCAGCCCGCCCGCGCACATGAGCCAGGCCATGTTCAGGCGGGGCCGGTGGTAGATGAGGAACGCGCCGACCGCCGGGAAGGTGAAGACGACGGCGGACTGCGGGCTGACCGTTTTTGTGGGAGCCCACTCGGCGGGCAGACCGAGCCAGACCAGGATCGTGGCCAGCCCCAGCACCGGGGAGGCCACGGCCATGATGGCCGCCACCACGGCCGCACCACTCATCCGCCGTGCGCGCCCGGGGTCGTCTGTCGTGTCGGCGAGTTCGGCCATCGTGCTGCCCTCCGCCTTCCCCGCCCGAGCCCGGCGTACCCGTCCGTCCTGGCCCCGCGAAACGGGCGGGGCCAGGACAGAATAGGCGCTACCCGACTACCTTGTCGGCAGCCAGACGCGCATGGTCGCCGGCCCCCGGTTCCCCCACCGGTGGTAGGGAATCAGCCGCAACCGCACGTCACCGCCGTCCCCCGGAGCATCCGCCGCCCCGTACGGCCACCCGTCCTTGGAGCCGGAGCCGCCGAGCGAGGCGGCCACCTCCAACTCGACCACCCCCTCGGCCCCGTCACCCGCCGGCCGCTCCACCGGCGGCTCGGCGCGGACCGTCAGATCGCCCAGCGGCGGCTCGTCGGCCACCGACTCCGCGCAGTAGACCAGCGGTCCCCGCTCGACCGCCGCGCTGCCCCGCAGCGCGTCGATCCGCCGATCGGGGAACGTCCACCGCGGCCGCATCGGCAGTTCAAGCCGGAGCTCGTCGCCGGCCCGCCACGGCCCGTCGGCGTGCACGTACCCGGGACTCACCGGCCGCACGACCGGCCCCTCGGGCAGCGGCGCGTCCTGGGCGGAGACGGGCACGCGGGCCAGCGTCGCGTCCGCCGCCCAGGCGGGGACGCGCAGGCCGATGCGGCCCGCGCCGTCCTCCAGCACCCGCACCCGCACCGAGCCGGTCCACGGGTAGCCGGTCTCCACCCGCACCGCCAGCCGCCCGTGCCGGATCTCCGACGGCGTGAAGTGGTGCAGCACGATCCCGTCGCCGGTCCCGGCGGCCAGGTAGGCGGGCAGGGACGCCAGCGTGCGGGCGATGTTGTTCGGGCAGCAGGACACGTCGAACCAGGGCGAACGCAGCCCGCCCTCCGCCGCGTGGTTGACGCCGTCGTGCGGCACCGCCGGCACCCGTACCTGCAGCGGGTTGGCGTAGAAGAACGAGCGGCCGTCCAGCGCCACGCCGGTCGCGAGCATGTTGTAGAGCGTGCGCTCGGTCAGGTCGGCGTAGCGGACGTCGCCGGTGGCCAGCAGCAGCCGGTGCGCCAGCATGACGGAGGCGATGCTGGCGCAGGTCTCGTTGTAGGCCCGGTCCGGCGGCAGCTCGTAGTCCTCGCCGTACGACTCGTCGGCATGCCTCGAGCCCATGCCGCCGGTCAGGTGGGTCCGCCGCGCGACCGTCCGCTCCCACTGGGACTCGACCGCCTTCAGCAGCTCCTGGTCCCCCGTCTCGATCGCCACGTCCACCACGCCGGAGGCCAGGTAGAGCGCGCGTACGACGTGCCCGCGGAACACCTGAGCCTGCCTGACCGGCACGTCGTCCTGGTAGTAGCCGCGGCCGAAGGGGATGTCGGCCAGGGCGGGCAGCCCGCGACGGTCGACGAAGCGGCGGGCCATCTCCAGGTAGCGTTCGGTGCCGGTGGTCCGGTAGAGCTCGACCAGCGCCATCTCGATCACGGGGTGGCCGCAGGTCTCGGTGCCGTTCATGAAGCGGCGGCACACGTGGTCGGCGGCCTTGACGACCACCTCCGTCAGCAGATCCTCGCCGTGCGTGCGCAGCCGGGCCACGCCCGCCTGGATGAGGTGGCCGTAGCAGTAGAGCTCGTGACCCCACTCGAAGTCGGTGTAGCGGCTGCCGGACCAGCGCGTGTTGAGGTAACCGTCGCCCTCCTGGGCCTGCGCCACCGTCTCGGCCAGTGCGGGCAGCCCGGGATGGCCGGCCCAGGCCATGGCTTCGAGCAGCTTGTATATCTCGGAGTCGCTGAACTCCCGCCCCCTGCGGGGCCGCTCGCCCCTGAAGTTGCCGATCCAGCCTTCTCGTTCCTCCCATTCCCGGCAGTGGTCGATCGTGACCTCGCGGTTGAGCGCGGCCCGGTCGCCCCAGAAGCCGGGCGAGAGGCGTACCGCGTCGAGGCCGATGGGGGACAGGACGCCCGATGAGGGCAGGACGGGATTAGCCACGCAGAGCTCCTGACATGAATCCGCGCACGTAGTGGCGCTGCAGCACGATGAAGAGGATGAGGCAGGGGAGGGCCATGACCATGACGCCGGCCTGGAGCATGCCGTAGTCGACGGCGCCGAACGTGTGCTGCGTCATGCTGACCACGGCCACCGGCAGCGTGAACGACGAGCCGTCGTTGAGCAGGATGAGCGGGGCGAAGAAGTCGTTCCACGAGGCGAGGAAGGCGAACAGCCCCACCGTGATCAGCGCCGGCCGCACGGCGGCCAGCAGCACCCTGGAGAAGGCGCGGAACGTGCCGCACCCGTCCACCAGCGCGGCCTCCTCCAGCTCGCGCGGCAGCGCCTCGAACGCGTTGCGCATCATGAACAGCGCGAACGGGAGCTGGAACATCACGAACACCAGCGACAGCCCGACCAGGGAGTTCTGCAGGCCGAGGTAGCCGAGCAGGACGTAGAGCGGGATCAGGATCGTCGCGTACGGCACCATGAGGATCGCCAGCGTGGCCAGGAACAGCAGGTTCTTGCCCGGGAAGTCGAACCGGGCGAACCCGTAGCCGCCGAGCGCCGAGACGACGAGCGTGCCGCCCACCGTCATGACGGACACCAGCACGCTGTTGGTCGCGTACGTGTCCAGACCCTCGCCGAACCCGGCCATCTCCAGGTAGTTGGACGGCTCCTCCAGCGACGCGTAGCCGCTCCACGCCAGCGGGAACAGGAACAGCACCGCCAGCGCGGACAGCGTGAGGTAGCGGCTCACCGCAGCCTCCTCATCATCAGCGTGTTGAGCCCGACCAGGGCCGCGAGCAGCACGACCGACAGGGCCGCCGCGCCGCCGAGGTCGAAGCGGAAGAAGGCGTCGCGGTAGACGACCATGACCATGGAGACCGTGCTGTTGTCCGGGCCGCCGTTGGTGAAGACGAAGAACTGGTCGAAGGCCAGCAGCGAGCCGGTGACGCTGAGGATCAGCATCAGCGCCAGCGTCGGGCGCAGCAGCGGCAGCGTGATCTTGGTGAAGATCTGCCACCGGTTGGCCCCGTCGCTCCTCGCGGCCTCGTACACCTCGGTCGGGATCGCCTGCAGGCCGGTCAGCAGGATGAGCATGTTGAACCCGGCGAAGCGCCACAGCACCAGCGTGATCGTGGAGAACAGCGCCATGTTCGGGGTGCCGATCCACTTCACCGGCTCACCGGTGATGCCGAGCGCCTGGAGCATGGGGTCGATGGGGCCGAAGTCGTTGTTCAGCATCCCGTAGAACAGCAGGCCCGCCGCCGCGAAGCCGACCGCGCCGGGCAGGAAGAACGCGGTCCTGAAGAAGGCGATGCCGGGCCTGCGCTCCTGCACCAGCAGCGCCAGCCCGAGCGCCACGCCCGACAGCAGGACCGTGGTGATCACCGTGTACTTGAGCGTGAACACGACCGCGTCCACGAACAGTGGATTGTCGGCGATCTTGAGGTAGTTGTCCGGGGCGTTGAAGGTGGCCGGGCCGAGCAGCGGCCAGCGGTTGAGCGACATCCAGACGACCAGCACGAGGGGTGCGAGGAACAGCACGCCCACGATGACCGCCGTCGGGGCCGCGTACAGCCAGCCCTGCACCTTCCTGCCGCGCCACCGGGCGGGCGGCGCCGCGTGTGCCGCCCGCCCGGATCTCGTGACCGTCAGCGTCATTGCTGCAGCGACTTCGTGATCTCGGCGTTCAGCTGCGCGACCTTCGCCGCGTCGCCGAACACCGCCTCACGGGCCAGGCGCAGCCACGGGCCCTGCGGGTCGTTGTAGGTCTGGCCGAAGCGCAGCGCGTACGGCGTCTGGCCCTTGGCCACCAGCGAGTTGATCAGCACCACCCGCGGGTCCTCGGCGGAGTACTTGTTGCCGGCCAGGTCGGTGCGCGCGAGCACGTCCTTGTTCTTGGCCATGACCTCGATCTGGGCGTCGTCGGAGACTGTCCAGGACAGGAACTCCCAGGCGGCGTCGGCGTGCTCGCTGGTGGCGGAGATGCCCACCGAGTCGCCGCCGACGAACGTGGACTCGCCGCCGTCGGGGCCCGCGATCGGGGTGACGCCGATCTTCATCTCCTTGGGCATCAGGCCGAGCGTGGTCGAGGGCATCGGCATGACGCCGATCTCGCCCTTGGGGAAGAAGCCGGTCCAGGTCGGGCCCTGCTCCTCCTTGGCGGTCGGTCCGGTGGCCTTCTTCTCGTACAGCTCGCGCCAGATCCGGAACACCTCGGTCATGACCGGCTGGTCGTTGAGCGAGGCCGTGCCGTCGTCGTTCATCACCTGCGCGCCCGCGGCCCAGACCGACGGCCAGAAGGTGAAGACGTAGCAGCCGCCGCAGTTGCCGCCGAAGAAGGTGCCGTGGACCTTGCCGTCCTCGCCCAGCTTGTCGTGGATGGTGGTGGCGTGCCGGGCGAACTCCTTCAGCGTCTTCGGCCCCTGCTCGGGGTCGAGGCCGGCCTTCTCGTACAGGTCCTTGTTCCAGAACCAGACGGACAGGTCCAGGGTGTGCGGGAGCGTGTACTGCTTGCCGTCCAGCGTGCCGAGCTTCATGTGCGAGGGGGCGAGCTTGTCCTTGTACGGCAGCGCCGCGATCCGGTCGGTGACGTCCATGAACAGGCCCTGGGAGGTGTAGTTCGGGACGAAGATGACGTCGGCCGCGAAGACGTCCGGCAACTGCTTGGCCCCGGCCGCCGCCGCGATGCGCGGCTGGTAGTTGTCGGTCGGGATGACCGTGAGCTTGACCTGGTTCTTGTGGCTGCTGTTGTAGGCCTGGACCAGGCGCTCGGTCTGCGTCTGGGTGGCCGCGCGGGTCCACATGGTGATCGTCACGGGACCGTCCGCGGGCGTGGCGCCGCCTCCGCCGCCTCCGCCGCCGCAAGCTGCGGCTGTGAGCGCTAACACACCTAGGAGGGAGATCCCGGCCAGCCTTCGTCTCATGATGTGCTCCTGGACTTAAAGGTTTTCGGAAACGTAGAAGAAACAAGAGGCCCTGTCAATGGGTGCTAAGGTGCTCAGTGGTTCACCATTCACCGAAAAGGGTTTCGACATATGGCGGTTAAGCGGGCGACCATCAACGATGTGGCCTCGCTGGCGGGGGTGTCGATCGCCACGGCCTCCAAGGCGCTCAACGGGCGCCAGGACGTGCGCGCGGCCACGCGCGAGCGGGTGCTCGCCGCCGCGGCCGAGCTCTCCTTCCAGCCGAACGCCCTGGCCAGAGGGCTGCTGTCCGGGCAGACGCGGACCGTGGGGCTGCTCACCTCCGACAGCGTCGGCCGGTTCGGCATCCCCGTGCTGCTCGGCGCCGAGGACGCGTTCGGGGCGGGGGAGATGGCCGTGCTGCTCTGCGACGCGCGCGGCGACGCGATCAGGGAGCAGCACCACATCAGGGCGCTGCTGTCGCGGCGGGTCGACGGGCTGATCGTGGTGGGCGAGAGCACCGACCCGCGGCCGTCGATCAGCAAGGACCTGCCGGTGCCCGTCGTCTACGCGTACGGGCCGTCGGAGGACCCGGCCGACGTGTCGTTCGTGCCCGACGACGTCGGGGCGGCGGCGACGGCCGTCAATCACCTGCTGGCACTCGGCCGGCGGCGGATCGCCCACGTCACCGGGCCCGGCGACTACAAGGCGGCCCGCGACCGCGAGGAGGGCTTCCGCCAGGCGCTGGCCGAGGCCGGCGTCGCCCAGGCGGGGCGGACGCTGTCCGGGGTGTGGTCGCAGCGGTGGGGGCGGCACGCGGCGGAGATGCTGCTCATGGCCGAGCCGGAGATCGACGCGGTGTTCTGCGGCAGCGACCAGATCGCGGCCGGATTCGTCGAGGCGGTGCGTGAGCGGGGCCGGCGGGTGCCCGACGACGTCGCCGTGGTGGGTTACGACAACTGGGAGGTGCTGTCCACCGAGACGCGGCCCGCGCTGACGACCGTGGACATGAACCTGGAGGTGCTGGGGCGGACGGCGGCGCAGCACCTGTTCGCGGCCATCGACGGCAAGGCCACTCCGGGCGTGCACACCCTGCCGTGCCGGCTCGTCATCCGCGACTCCACCTCACCTCCCGGGGTGTCCTGACACTCCGGGAGGCGGATGGGCCGGTCAGGAGACGGCGCAGGTGTACGTCAGGAGACGGCGCAGGTGTACGAGCTCACGGTGGCGGTGCCGCCGGGGCGGGTGACCTGGAAGCCGAAGCCGGTCGAGCCGCCCGCGCCCAGGTTGCCGTTGTAGCCCGCGTTCCGGGCCGTCACGGTCTGCCCGCTGGTCGTCAGCGTGGCGTTCCACGAGCCGGCGATCGTGTGCCCGGACGGCAGCGTGAAGGTGACCGTCCAGCCGGTGACCGGGGCGGTGCCGGTGTTGGTGACCGTGGCCTGCACCACGTACCCGTCGCCCCACTGGCTCTGCACCGACCCGGTGGCCGTGCAGCCGCCGCCGCCTCCGCCGGACGTGGTGGTGAACGCCGTGGTGGCCGAGTTGCCCGACACGTTGCCGGCTCCGTCGCGGGCACGGACGTAGACCTCGTACCTCGTGGCGGGGCTCAGCCCGGTGAGGGCGATCGAGGGGGTGGCGCTCTGCCCGAGCAGTGTGTCGGTGCTGCCCTGCTCGCGGTAGACGTCGTACCCGGCCAGTCCCGACCCGCCCGCGTCCGTGCTGGCCGTCCAGGTCAGGGTGGCCCCGGTGGCGGTCACGCCGGATGCCGACGGGATGCCGGGCGTGGTCGGGGCGGTGGTGTCGGGGGTGCCGCCGCCGAAGAACGTGGCCTCACGCGAGGTCGCGGCGATGCCGTTCGCGCCGTTGAAGATGCGCTGCCCCCACGAGGTCAGGCTGGCGGCGTCGAAGTTCGTGACCATGTCGAGGTATTCGACGCCGCCGCCGTTCCCGCTCCACGACCAGCCGATGTAGCCGAGGCCGCGCGACTGCGCCTGCGCCATGATCGTGTCCTCGTCGGGGTCGCCGTCCGAGTGGTTGTGCCCGAACTCCCCGATGACCAGCGGCAGGCCGGCGCTCTGGAAGGCGTTCAGGTAGGCGTTGATCTCGGCGGCGGTGTCGAAGACGCCGTACATGTGGATGGAGAAGACGGTGTTGTGCTGCGGGTCGGCGGCGGCGACGGCCTGGGCGTTGTCGCGCATGGTGAACTGCCAGTCCTGACCCCAGTTGGGCGCGTCCACCATGAGCAGGTGCTGGAAGCCGAGGGCGCGCATCCGGCCGATCGCGCCGGTGGTCGCGGCGGTCCAGGAGGAGGCGTTGTTGTTGCCGATCGGCTCGTTGCCGATGTTGACGATGATGAAGTCTTCCGTGCCGGTGAGGGCGCTCTTGACGCTGCTCCAGTAGTCGACGGCCTGGTCCAGCGAGTACGCCCCGCTCTGCTCGCCGTACCCGGTGGTGTCGTGGTTTTCGAGCACGCATATTAACCGGTTCTGCCGGCACAGCGAGACGACGTTGGCCACGTCGGCCGCCCCGTTGGCCGGCCACCGGCCGCCGCTCAGCACCACGCGCACGGTGTTGGCGCGCAGGGCCTTGATGTCGGCGAACGAGCCGGTCTGGCCGGTGTACCAGGTGTGCGCGTGGCTGACGCCGCGCATGACGAACGCGTTCCCGTTGGCCTCCACGATTCTCGTGCCACTGACCCGTAACCCGACGGCGGCGTGCGCGGTGTCCGGGGTGATGAGCATGGAGGCGAGCATCGAGACGAGGAGCGACAGGAGCGCCGCCGCGGCGAGCCCGAGTCGGTGGGTCATGAGGGTGCCCTTCTACTGCCATTAACCGGTTAGGTCCTGCACGGGCACATGCTCTGCGGAATCGGCGGCGACGTCCAGAAAGTCAGCCGAGGACGGTCAGGAACGCCTGGACCGGGGTGAAAGTTTCACTTCACCGGCTCGTCGGTGCGGGCCGGCGGCTCACCTCTGCGGGCCGGCGGCTCGCCCCTGAGGGTGGACGGCTCGTCCCTGAGCGTCGGCAGGCCCGCCGCCAGGGCCCTGAGCGCGCGGACGAGCGTGGGCAGCAGCACCGGGCAGAGGGCGGCCAGCTCGGGATCCTCGGCGTAGACCTGGACCAGTGTGGCCGGCGGGTTGGATGCCGGATAGAGCATGCCGGCCAGGCTGCTGGCGGCGGCGACCAGCTCCAAGCCCTCGCGCTCGGTCAGGTCGGTCACGGCCGCGACCTCGGCGCCCAGCTCGGTGACGATGGTGATGACCGCGCGCTTGAACGCGCGGGCGGCCTCGACGGAGACGTTGTGTTCGAGGCTGGTGGAGGTGTGCCCGAGCAGGTCGCAGAGCAGCGGCCGGTCCGTGATCGTCTCAGCCAGCACGGTCACCGCCTCGCCCGCGCCGGCGGCCGCGCGCAGGCGCGGAGTGGCGGTGTCGGCCCACTGCCGCCATTCTTCGCCGGCCAGCTCCAGGTAGATCTCCTCGCGGGTGCCGAAATAGCGCACGATGTTGGACTTCACCAGCCCGACGGCCTCGGCGACCGCGCCCAGGCTGACGTTGCGCACGCCGGAGGTGCGGGCCAGCTCGCGGGCGGCGTCGAGGATCGCCTCGCGCCGCTGCTGCTTGTGCTCGGGCCGCCTGGCCCGGCGAAATGCCGCCCTCGTCATGTCCGTCCCAGCATACTGGGGTACTTAACGGTACGCCGTTCACTTGTTAAGGGTACGGTGTTCTGTTAGCGTCCCGACTACACCGGCACAGAAAAGAGATGGCGAGTGACCGAGATCAGGATGAAGGTGAACGGCGACGTCGCCGCGCTCGACGTCGAGCCATGGGTGAGCCTGCTCGACGCGCTGCGCGAACGCCTCGGCGTGACCGGGCCGAAGAAGGGTTGCGACCAGGGCGCCTGCGGCGCCTGCACGGTGCTGGCCGACGGCGTGCGGATCAACTCCTGCCTGGCCCTGGCCGTCCAGTACGACGGCCAGGAGATCACCACGATCGAGGGCGTGGACCATCCGCTGCAGGAGGCGTTCGTCCGCAACGACGGCCTCCAGTGCGGCTACTGCACCTCCGGCCAGATCTGCTCGGCCATCGGCATGCTGGCCGAGCACGCGGCCGGCATGCCCAGCGCGGCCGGTGGCTCGGGTGCGCTCACCGAGGACGAGGTCAGGGAGCGGATGAGCGGCAACCTGTGCCGCTGCGGCGCCTACAACGGCATCGTGGACGCGATCATGGAAGTGGCCCGGTGAAACCGTTCGCCTACGTCAAGCCGGCCGACGTCGAGGCCGCCCTGCACGCCGCCGCCACCGAGCCGGGCGCCAAGTTCCTCGGCGGTGGCACCAACCTGGTCGACCTGATGCGCGAGGGCATCGAGCAGCCCCAGACCGTCGTGGACGTCACCGGGCTGCCCTTCGACACCGTGGAGGACCTGCCGGACGGCGGGCTGCGCATCGGCGCCCTCGTCCGCAACAGCGCCCTGGCCGCCGACCCGCGGGTGCGCGACCGCTACCCGGTGCTGTCGCAGGCGCTGCTGTCGGGCGCCTCCGGCCAGCTGCGCAACATGGCCACCGTGGGCGGCAACCTGCTCCAGCGCACCCGCTGCCTCTACTTCTACGACACCACCTCCGCCTGCAACAAGCGCGAGCCGGGCAGCGGCTGCGACGCGCTCGACGGATTCAACCGGAGCTGCGCGATTCTGGGCGTCAGCGACAGCTGCATCGCCACCCACCCCTCCGACATGTGCGTGGCGCTGGCCGCCCTGGACGCCGTCGTCGAGGTACGCGGCACCGGCGGCACCCGCCGCGTCCCGGTGACCGACCTGCACCGCCTCCCTGGCGACACCCCTGAGATCGAGACCGACCTGGCCCCCGGCGAGCTCATCACCGCCGTCGAGCTGCCGCCGGCCCCGGCCGACTCCCGCTACCGCAAGGTCCGCGACCGGGCCTCGTACGCGTTCGCCCTGGTCTCGGTCGCCGCCGCGCTGGAGGTGAGCGACGGCACGGTGACGCTGGCCCGGCTGGCGCTCGGCGGCATCGCCCCCAAACCCTGGCGCGCCCGCGAGGCCGAGCGGCTGCTGACCGGAGGCCCGGCCGACGAGGCGGCGTTCCGGCGCGCGGCCGAGGCCGAACTGGCCGCGGCGAGCGTCCGCGACGGCAACGCGTTCAAGACCTCCCTCGCCACCGCCACGATCGTGGCCACGCTGCGCGAGCTGAGCCAGGAAGGGGCCGTGCGATGAGCATCAAGTACGCCGAGGCCGAGCCGGCGACGACCGACGCGACCAAGTACGTCGGCCGCGCGGTCGACCGGATCGACGGCCCCGCCAAGACCACGGGCGAGGCCCGCTTCGCCGCCGAGTACTCCTACCCCGACCTGGCCTACGCCGCGCTCGTGCACGCCACCATCCCCAGGGGCCGGATCACCGCCATCGACACGGCGGCGGCGCGGGCGGTGCGCGGCGTCATCGACGTGCTCACCCACGAGAGCACCCCGGCCATGAAACCGCCGCCCAAGCCCAGCGTCCTCGACCTCAGCTCGATGGTGGCCGGCACGTCGGTCAACTACCTGGGCACCGACGAGGTGCACTGGAACGGCCAGCCGATCGCCGTCGTGGTCGCCGAGACGCCCGAGACCGCCCGGTACGCGGCTTCGCTGGTGCGGCCGGCGTACCAGGAGCTGCCCGCCGCGACCGACTTCGAGGCGGAGAAGCACCATGCCGTCCCGCAGAAGAGCAGCCTGATCTCCGAGGCCTCGGCGAACAAGGGGGACGCGCCGGCCGCGCTGGCCGCCGCGCCGTACGCGGTCGACCTGACCTTCTCGACGCCGCCGCAGAGTCACAACGCGATCGAGCCGCACGCCAGCACCGCGGTCTGGGACGGCGACCGGCTGACCCTGCACGAGGGCACCCAGAACATCCCTTGGACGCGCCGGCACCTGGCCCTGCGGTTCGGCGTGCCGGAGAAGGGGATCAGGATCCTGTCGCCCTACGTCGGCGGTGGTTTCGGGGGGAAAGGCTCGGTCTGGGCGGGCACGCTGCTCGCCGTACTGGCCGCACGGGTCACCGGCCGCGCCGTACGGCTGGCGCTCACCCGCGAGAGCGTCTACCACACGGTCGGCGGACGCACCGCCAGCACGCAGCGGGTCGCCCTGGGCGCGGAGGCCGACGGCCGGCTGACCGCGCTGATCCACACCAGCGTGTCCAGGACCGGCCGCACCGGCGGCTCGGGGGAGCAGATCACCGCCGGCTCCCGGCACCTCTACGCCGCGCCCAACATCCACCTGCAGCAGAACGTGGTCCAGCTCGACCTGCTGGCCAACACGTTCATGCGGGCTCCAGGCGAGTCCATCGGCACCTTCGCGATGGAGTCGGCCGTGGACGAGCTGGCCTGGAAACTGGGCATGGACCCGATCGAGCTGCGCATGCGCAACGAGCCCGAGCGTGATCCGCTGGGCGGGCAGGAGTTCTCGGGGCGGCGGCTGCGGGAGGCGTACGCGCTGGGGGCCGAACGCTTCGGCTGGCACGCGCGCGACCCGCGGGCCGGTGCCATGCGCGACGGGAAATGGCTGGTCGGCATGGGGGTGGCCACGGCCTACCACCCGTCGCTGCAGATGATGGCGAGCGTGACCGTGCGGCTGGAGGCCGCCGGCACGCTCGTGGTGCGCTGCGGGCTGCACGAGATGGGCATGGGGACGGCGACCGTACAGGCGCAGATCGCCGCCGACGAGATGGGCGTGCCGCTGGAGCAGGTACGCGTGGAGTACGGCGATTCCGACCTGCCGCCGGGCCCGCAGGCGGGCGGCTCGATGCAGACCGCGACCGCCGCGGCGGGCGTGCTGGCCGCCTGCGCCAAGCTCAAGCGCACGCTGACCGGCCTGGCCCGCCGCGCACCCGGCTCACCCCTGCGCGGCACCCGTCCCGCCGACGTACAGGCCCGCGACGGCGGCCTCTACGCGGGGGGCCGCGGCCTCACCTACAAGGAGCTCCTCTCCGCCGCCGGTCGCGACCACGTGGAGGCCGAGGTCAAGGGGAGCACGCTGGCCTTCATGGCCAAGTTCCTGCGCGAGCGCAGGAAGTGGGTGAAGGCGGCGACCGGGGCGCACTTCTGCGAGGTGCGGGTCGACCCCGACACCATGGAGGTACGGGTGTCGCGCTGGCTCGGCGTCTTCGACGCCGGCACGATCATCAACGCGAGGACGGCGGCCAGCCAGCTGCGCGGCGGGATCGTGATGGGCCTCGGCATGGCGCTGTCGGAGCACACTCTGATCGACCCGCGCAACGGCCGTGTCGTCAACCCGAGCCTGTCGGAGTACCACCTGCCGGTGCACGCCGACGTCCCGCACATCGACGTGGAGTGGCTGAACGAACCGGACCCGAACATGCCCCTGGGCCTGCGCGGGATCGGGGAGGTGGGCATCACGGGGGTCGCCGCGGCCGTGGCCAACGCCGTGCGGCACGCGACCGGCAAGCGCGTGGCGGACCTGCCGATCACGCTCGACAAGCTGCTGTAGCTCTAGGCTGCTGTGTCGAGGCTCGTCGAGGAGGCACCCGTCATGTCACGTCCGCCGTTCCCGCCGTTCACCGAGGAAAGCGCCCGGCTCAAGGTCCAGGCTGCCGAGGACGCCTGGAACACCCGCGACCCCGACAAGGTCGCGATGGCGTACACGGAGGACACGGTCTGGCGCAACCGCGACGAGTTCGTGACCGGCCGCGACGCGGTCAGGGCGTTCCTGCGGCGCAAGTGGGACAGGGAGCTCGACTACGCGCTGCGGAAGGAACTGTGGGGCGTGCTCGGGAACCGCATCGCGGTGCGGTTCCAGTACGAGTGCCACGACGCATCGGGGCAATGGTGGCGTAGCTACGGGAACGAGCAGTGGGAGTTCGACGAGGCGGGACTGATGCGGCGCAGGGAGGCCAGCATCAACGACGTGCGGATCACGGAGTCGGAGCGGCGCATCTTCGGCACCCGCCCGGAGTCGGACCACGGCGTGGACGTCCTGCCGCTCAGGTGAGATATCTGAGCCACAGATAAGGCGTCGACAACGCCACGGTGACGAACGTGACCACCAGCCCATAACGGGTGAACTGCCAGAAGGAGATGGGCGTGCCGTTACGGGCGGCGATGCCGATGACCACCACGTTGGCCGCCGCCCCCACCGCCGTCGCGTTCCCGCCCAGGTCGGCCCCGATCGCCAGGGCCCACCAGAGCACCTGGGCGTGCTCGCCGCCGCCGTTGGCCTGCACGAGGTCGGCGACGATGGGGCTCATCGTGGCCACGTACGGGATGTTGTCGATCACCGCGGACAGCCCCGTCGAGGCCCACAGCAGCGACATCGTCGCCAGCCCGAGCTGCCCCTGCGTCGCCTCCGCCGCCGCCTTCGAGAGCTCGCCGATGACGCCGGTCTCCACCAGCGCCCCCACCATGACGAACAGCCCGGCGAAGAACACCAGCGTCGGCCACTCCACCTCGCGGATGGCGTCCTCGGTCGTCACCTTCGTCGCGGCCACCAGCACGCCGGCGCCCAGCAACGCGACCACGCTCGGCTCGTGGTGCAGCACGGGATGCAGCACGAACGCCGCCATCACCAGCGCCAGCACGGCCAGCGACTGCCACAGCAGCCGCCGGTCCGCGATGGCCTCGCGCTCGTTCAGCGTCATGATCTCGGCGGCCAGCTCGGGGTCGTACTTGAACGACTTCCTGAACAACCACCGGCACAACACCGCGAACACCACCATCAGCACCACGATCAGCGGCGCCAGGTGCACGAGGAAGTCGTTGAAGGTCAGGCCGCCGCGGCTGGCGATGATGATGTTCGGCGGATCGCCGACCAGCGTGGACGCGCCGCCGATGTTCGACGCCATCGCCTCGGCGATCAGGTACGGCGCCACCGGCAGCGCCAGCCGTTCACACACCAGGAACGTCACCGGCGCGATCAGCAGCACGGTCGTCACGTTGTCCAGCAGCGCCGACGCGCTCGCGGTGATCACCACCAGCAGCACCATCAGCCGGTACGGCCGCCCCCTGGCCCGCTTGGCCGCCCAGATGGCCAGAAACTCGAACACCCCGGTCTGCTTCAGCACGCCGACGATGACCATCATGCCGAGCAGCAGGAAGATCACGTTCCAGTCGATGCCGGATCGCTCGTCGAAGAACGCGGAGCCGGCGTCGGTGGCGTGGATCAGCAACATGATCCCCGCCCCGCCGAGCGCCGCTGCCACGCGGTGCACCTTTTCGGTGGCGATCAGCGTGTACGCGCCCAGAAAGACGGCCACCGCCACCCACGCCGTGATCGTCACGCGCGCAACCTATCAACCAGCGCTCAGCGACCCGCACACCACCCACACGGCGTCGTCTGAGGGCTGCTTAAGCGTCACCGGAACCCCTACCGGGGCCGAGCTTCACCGTGGGACGCGAATCCAACGGGGATCGTCGTACCGCTGCTCCACCCCATCCCCCGGCAGAAAATCGGGCGCCGTACACAACACGATCTCCCCCCGGACCTCCAGATACCGGATCAGCCCCGCCGCCACGGACAGCACCGCCTCGACCCCGCCACTCCCCGGCGGCATCTGCCCTTCCAGCACCGCCACCACATCGGTGAGCCCGAACTCCTCAGGCAGCAACTCCGCCACCTCCCGGATGAAGCCCTCGGTCACCCGCGCATGCACCATGACCGGGCCCTTCCCCGCCTCCGCTCCGGCCCCCGGCTCGGCCCGCCCCGACCCACCACAACTCCCGCAACCACCCTTGTCGCGAGGATTGATGGAGATTTCCCCGGTGCCCAGACACATCACGCACCGCCCGTACTCACCGGCATGCCTGGCAGCGGCGTCCCGATCGGCCAGCGGCAGCCCGCAACTGCAGGAGAAGGAGTTGTAGGTCCCTTCGGCATAGTCGTGAAAGGCGATCTCGTCGGGTGCGTCAACCCACCCGATGCTGATGACATGCTCGTCCATAAGGGGTGTCAGCGCTCTCGTTCCGGCGGTACGGATGCCACGAGGCACCCAAGATAGCCCGCCCCACCACGCCAGATCACCCATTCACCCAAACCCATCACCCTGAGTAAGCGCGTTAACCCGAGCCCCACCTCCAACTGCTCGGTCCTCCACATGGCGGCGCTCCGCGCCACGGGGCTCCGGGCTGCGCCTTGTGGGGGAGCCAAGCTCCCCCACACCCCCTAGCCGGGGGCCTCCCGGCCCCCGGACCCCCGGCCTGACCCCCGGACCCCCGGCCTGGCCCCCGGACCCCGGGCCTGGCCCCCGGACCCCCGGCCTGAGCCGTGGAACCGGCCCCACCACTAGATCACCCATGCATGCGAACCCATCGCCCTCAGTGAGCTCCCTAGACCCCTGACGTGTGTCTTTATCCTTGAGGGGAGCCCCGAGCAGATTCTGAAGACCGAGGAGATCATGGCCCTGCGGTTCGAGCATCGCGGCACCGAGATCGACGTGAGCATCGTCGACCGGGTGTGGCGCACCAGCAGCGGCGCCGATGACACGATGACATCCGCAGCGCGCACCTGCTCGCATCTGATCCTTTCGCGGACGCAGGGATGCCTGCTCGCCAGCCTGCGCGGGCCGGAGACCAAGGCGACCAGCGCACCGGTCCCGCCGTACACCGAGTTCCTCGGGATCCGATTCGCGCTCGGTACGGTTCTTCGGCCACATCCGGCAGCCTCGATCATCGACGGGTCCGTGCCGTTCCCAGTGACGGACTCGGGCAGAGTCGTCATCGGCGGCGAGGACTGGGAGGCGCCGACGTACGAGAACGTCGAATGCTTCATCCGGCGACTGCTGGACGCGGGCCTGCTGGTGCGATTGCGCCTCGGGGACGAGGAGGACGTCGCCGGGCATCCCGAGGCCGGCCCCACCCCGCGTACCCTCCAGCGTCGATACCGTGCGATCACCGGACTGTCGCAAACCGCCGTGACGCAGATCGACCGCGCGAACGCCGCGGCCACGATGCTGCGCGACGGCCACGATTGGCGCGCTGTCGTCGAGGCGCTCGGGTACTTCGATCAGGCCCACCTCGCACATGCGCTACGTCGCTACGTAGGGCGCACCGCGCGCGAGCTGCGGGAGGGCGGCGACCATGCCGCGATGTCGTTCCTGTACAAGACTCACCCTGGGCCCGGGAGCTAGCGTCTGCCTGCCGGTCAGCCCTGGCCGGCTGTCCGCGACCCGAATCCCCGGGGGAGAATCGTGCTGCTCAGCGTCAACACCTTCATCAGTCTCGACGGCGTCATGCAAGGGCCCGGAGCCCCCGACGAGGACCGCTCCGACGGCTTCGACCGCGGCGGGTGGCTCGTTCCGCACGCCTCGGCGCACACAAACGACGTTGTCGAGAGCTGGTTTCGTGCGGCCGACGCCTTCCTCTTCGGCCGCACGAGCTTCGATCTGCTCGGTGGGTATTGGCCGAAGGTCACCGAACCTGACGACCTGATCGCCACCAAGCTCAACACGCTGCCGAAGTATGTCGTCAGCTCGACGCTGTCCGACGAGGAAGCCGACTGGAGCCCGACGACTGTCCTGCGCGGTGAACTGGTCGACGAGATACGCCGCCTCAAGGAGCTTCCCGGTATGGAGCTCCAGGTTCACGGTAGCTGGAAGCTGGTGCAGACGCTGCATCAGGCAGGACTTGTCGACCTCTACCGGCTGCTCCAGTTCCCAGTCGTCGTCGGGGCGGGGAAGCGCCTGTTCCCGGACGGATCGACGCCCGCGACGTTCACGACCGTGGACGAGAATGCGCGCGTGCTGCCCGGCGGCGTCGTCTCGCTGACCCTCAAGCCGGCGAGTCTCGGGGCGATCTCCGCGGGTGCGTACACCGTGGACGAGGGGCGCTCGGCGACGGTCCTCGGCTGACACTGTGTCCGCCCGGCTTCGGGACGCTGATCGCCGGCCAGAGAGAAGGGGCCCCGCCGTACGGCGGGGCTCCGGGTACATCAGATCAGGAAGAGCTGTCCGTATCCGGCGTCGGCGAGAGTTCTCTTCTGATCTCAACTCAGTACAGGCCCTAGATCTGCGGCTGCTCGTGGGGCCTGCCCTTCAGCTCATGGAACCCCGCAGTGCCCGCCACCAGCAGCGTCCCGTCCCACAGCCGGCCCGCCTGCTCACCGGTCGGGAGGCGCGAGACGACCGGACCGAAGAACACCACCCGTTCGCCGCCGCCCCGGGTGACCGCCACGATCGGGGTGCCCACATGGTCGCCACCGATCAGGGCCATGCCCTCGGCGTGCGAGGCCCGCACGTCGCCGTCGTACGCGGTACTCATCCCCGCCTCGGCCAGCTCGACCGGCAGCCCGGCCGTGGCCAGCGCCGTCCGCAGGTCGCCGAGCCAGTCTCCGGTGCCGGTCGTCCACAGGGCGGTGTACAGCCGGCCGAGCGCTTCCTGGCCGTGCTCGCGCAGGGTGGCCGCGCAGACGCGTACGGGGACCCAGAGATAGCCCTCCGGATCCCCTTCCGGATCGTCGTCGCGGCCTTCGTTGAGCACCGACAGGCTCATCAGATGCCAGCGCACCTCGACCGGCCGCACCTCCCGCACCTGCAGCAACCAGCGCGAGGTCAGCCAGGTGTAGGGGCAGGAGGGATCGAACCAGAAGTCAGCGATGTCCATCACCTCAGCATGCCACCCCCGATCTTCCCCACCCCGGAACCAACGGCCACCGGACCTGGGCCCCGTCCCGCCTCAGCCCTAACTGCTTGGTCCTCCGCAGGGGGCGCTTCGCACCTGGGGGCTGCGGGCTGCGCTTGGTGGGGGAGCCGAGCTCCCCCACACCCCCTTGCCGGGGGCCTCCCGGCCCCCGGACCCCCGGCCTGGGCCATGGAACCCCGGCTCTGCCCCTGGCCCCCTTCCGACCGCCAGACCTTCGATTTACCGGCTACTGGCGCGCGGCCCAGGCATTGAGCCATGGACCTGCGGTGTAGGCCCCGCACGCGTCGTGGGCTAGGCCAGATCCCCACCCCTCGACCGCCGTACCTCAGACCTCGACCTACGACGGGCCGTCACCCCCTGAACCACAACCGGCGTCTCTACCCTTGAGAGGTGCTGACAGCAGGCATCGACCTCGCCGCAGAACCGCCCCGCACAGCCGTGGCCTGGCTCACCTGGACAACCGGCCGCGCCCACCTCACCCGCCTCGAACTCGGCGCAAAAGACGACCTACTCCTCGAAGCCATCACCACAGCTACCAAGACCGGCATCGACTGCCCCTTCGGCTGGCCGGTCAAGTTCATTGACTTCATCACCGCCCACCGAACAGGCGCCGTCCCAGTGCCCCAGGGCGTGCCCGGCCTGGTGTGGCGCCACGACCTGACCCACCGCGTCACGGACCAGGCAGTGGAGGCCCGAACCGGCCGCCGCCCCCTGAGCGCCTCAGCCGACCGCATCGGCCACACCACGATGCGGTGCGCCGCCCTCCTCTCAACCCTCGCCGCCCAGGGCCACCCGGTGGACCGCCGCGGGACGGGCGCGGCCGTGGAGGTCTACCCGGCCGCCACCCTCAAACTCTGGAACCTCCCGCACAACCGCTACAAACGCCCCACAGAACTGGGCCTGCTCGTAGACCGCCTCAAGGAAGCAGCCCCCTGGCTAGACCTGGCCGACCACGAGCCCCTCTGCCGCACCTCCGCCGACGCCACCGACGCCGTCATCTGCGCCCTGGCCGCCCGCGCCGCCGCCCTCGGCCTCACAACCACCCCACCCCCGGAACACTCGCGAACCGCAGCCGCCGAAGGCTGGATCGCCCTCCCCACCACACCCCTGAGCGCCCTCATCCAGACCCCCTGACCAGCGCCGTTTCTGTCAGGCCCACCTGCCACCATGCCGAAATGACACCAGACAACGACTACGAATCCCTCGCCGAAACAGGCGGCTGCATCACCTACGTCCGAGGCCTCACACCGGAGCAGGTGATCCTCGAACTCGGCGGCCGTCCTGAGGATTTCGCCTCGGCGTCGTTCCACGATCTGTATGACACCGTCCCCGGCTCGTCCGGAGCGAGCCTTGGCATCACATCCATCGGCAACTGGACGATGATCGTCGAGATGCACACGGTGCTCGGCCTCACCAGCAGCGTCATCACCCGCTTATCCGCCGGCACCCGCCTCGTTTCCCACTACTGCCTCGACGTCAAGGCCCTCGACTACTTCTACTGGCTGGAGGACGGCGACCTCCGCTTCGCTTCATCGCCCAGGAGGGCTACATGCAGCCGGTCCCCGACGAACTCGTACCGATGATGCGCGACCTCGACACCCGCTACCCCGACTCCGCCGACCCCCACGAAGGCCCGATGTTCCTCCTGGCCGAACACCTCACCGGCATCAAACTGACCCCGCACCTGCTGGAGCAGGCCACCTACCACTACGGCGTCGTCCCCGAGCCAGAGGGAGACCTCCTGGCTTGGTGACCAGCACCCCGATGAGGGGGAATCTCACAGTCCTGGCCGGCAGGACGACCCAAGCGACATAGGCGCGGCGGACGAACCAGTGGATCGCCCGCCGCGCCCTGTCACGCAGTCCTCCCGCTCAGAATCAGCTCGAAGATCCGCCTCGCGGCAGCGGTCGCCATCCAGGCGGTCTCGTGCACGGTCTTCGTCTCGCGATCCGTACGCCGGACGAAGCCCTGCCCACCGGCTGCACACAGCTCGTACACGGTCACCTGACAGCCGCAGGTGTGAGCGGAGACCCGGATGTGCGGCGCCCGCCGATGCGGCTCGTACCAGGCCACCAGGGCATGGTCAGGTCGGGGCGGCTGAACATGCCATCCGTGATAGTCCGGGACCTCGTCGGAGGCGCTCACCAGGTTCTCCCTTCGAAGATCTCGACGAGGTTCCTGAGCGCCAAGTCGACCCGCGCCACGATGAGCCCCCGCACGTGATCGCCTTCATCCGGCAGCCGATATCCGTGCCTCTCCAACACGGCCCGCACTTCCGCCACGAGCAGGGGCGTGAACCGAACTTCTGTGGTTGTGTTTCCCATGGGTCGGACCTCCACGTCCGATCAAGGGCCCGTCTCGGCGCTTCCACCGCTGGGGCGGGCCTGTCTACTTCGATGAACACGTCCTTCGAACCAGCACGTACGTCCCGCATCCAACGTGCAGTCCTGGCAGAACGTCCTTACCGTGTTGTCACGTGACAATTGATCAGCTCGACCCCACACCGATCTACGAGCAACTGGCGCAGATCATCAGGGGACGCATCAAGGCCGGTGACTTGGAAGAGCGCCGGCTGGTGCCCTCCGAGAGCTCGCTGCAACAGGAGCACGGCATCGCGCGCGGCTCCGTACGACGAACTAGGAAGTGCTGAGAGGGGAGGGCTGGGTGGCCACGATTCAGGGGCGTGGCACCTTCGTCGCGCCCAAGGACGCCTGGCCTGAGAATCGATGACTCCGCTCGTCCGGACGCGGTCAGACCCAGGTGCAGGTGGCGATCCAGCCGCTCGTGGTGATGACATGAGCGCTGTCACGCACCAGCGCCACGAGGCTCCTCAGCTCGCAGATCGTTCCAGTGGTAGCCACATTTGGTAGGAGGAACGCCTTCAAAGGTGCGAAGGTAGTCGATCTCCAGATCGCACAACCGTTCCTCCTGAGATAGCGCGTGGTAAGCCGTGGCCCTGCTGATCGCGTCGGCCATATCGGAAGCCGCCAAAACCCATGTGTAGGGCGCCTCACCATCGAAACGCTCAGTACCGGCGACGGTCACGGTAAAGGTCTTCACAGTCCTCCTCTCGCCTGCCTGGTGACGATCTTCGTCTCTCGATCTCAACGTTCCGAAGGCGGATGGTGCGTCTGCTCGCGTAGAGAGACCACACGGTGCCTGCAGACGAGCGACGAAGCGAGGGACGGGGTCGGGAGGCGCGAAGTCATCGCCGCGTGTTTGCTCCATGTCTGCAGGTTACGTCAACCTTCCCAGTCATGCCTAGGGGTCCCCCTAGGTACCTCCGGGAAGGTAGAGGAACCTTTGGGTTCCTATCGTTACCTTTATGGACTTCAAGCCCGACGAGCTTCGCTGGCAGGCGGTGGCGAATGAGATCAGGCGCAGGATCGCCGATGGGGTGTACCGGCCTGGCATGCCCGTTCCCGGCGAGCCACGACTGGCGGTTGAGTTGGGCGTGTCCAAGGGGACAGCCCGACGAGCGCTGAACGCCCTGCTCGCGGACGGCACTCTCTACTCGGTGCTAGGCAAAGGCACCTTCGTAAGCCGGCCTAGCGAAGTGGGGGATACAGAAAATTAACCGTATTCGCAGAGATGCGGAACCGCAGGCTAGCGCATGTCGTTCCTTCCTCTGCATGTACCCGCATAGGAGGTCGAATGGCGCGCGTGACGGAGTTCTTCAAGACGCATCAGAGCGGCCGCCCGCATCCGACTGAGGTGGAATGCGGCTACCAGCTGATCGCCGGAGCAGATGGTAACTACTTGCAGCTGAGCACGTACGGCTCGGATGGTAGGCAGTCGGAGAAGAAGGTGAGCCAGACGCTTCAGCTGGATCGAGAGAGAGCGGCTCTGCTGCTCAACATCATCAAGGAGGCGTTCCCTGGCATCGATTAGGTGGGTGGGAACGAGCGGGCGGCAGGCCGACGCTAGTTCCCTGGCGCCCTGTCGCTAGTTCTGCGGAAGGAACTCACGGCTGGCGATGGCGATCGCAACCCCTTGGCTCCTGATGTTGCCAGGGCAACGTAGTGATGCGGAGCTTCGGGCCGCACAAACCGGAGATCGGCCCCAAGCTCCGCTATACGTTATCTCGCTGTTATCAAACAAGAGTCACGCCTAGTTGTCGCGCTTGCCGGGGTTAATCCGCTTCGCCGTCTTGGCGACTGCTGCAGGATAGTCATCTGGCGGTAGCAGATCGAGCCTCCTGCTCATCGTCCTTATCTGCCCACCTCTCAGGGTTCCCGTTCAGGTGTGTCGCACGACGGCCCTTCTCTCAGGTACGTGTCTAGCCATACGCACCCGGCATGGAGACGGCAACTGAGGCTCACTTGGCGGTGACCTGGGAAGATATGTGTGGCTGGGTGTCCTTGCCGATCCTCTGGGGCGAATCTGCCGTATGTTCCGGTTGTGGCGTCGCGTGAGCAACGCTAGGGTACGAACCACTAGAGCCTGAAGGTGCCTCTGTGCGGGCGCAGGACAGGCTTCTGCCGGATGCCCCTCTTGAGTAGGTAATCAGATATGCGGCTGAACTCGTGGACCGTGTGGGGTGCCGTCGCCACGGCTGCGGTTGGTGTCGCGGTGAATCTGGCTACTGAATGGAAGTACAACGGTTTGGCGTGGCTCGCTGTGCTAGTTCTGGCAGTTCTGGTGGGCTGTCTTGCTTCCGTAGCCGACCAGAGAGGCAAGAGTGAGATGACCGATCGTAGAAAGCGACAGGAGCATCCGGTGCTGCGCTGGGATGAGCAGTGCGGTACGGCTCGCAGGACGGTCTCCACGACGAGTGAGAAGGTAGCCACTCAGTTCCTGAAAAGCGTTCCGCCACCTCTAAGCTCCCCTGGGGATACTTCTAGCTCAAGTTCCAGCAAGCTCTAGATCGTCGAAAGACTTACAGGTTGGAGGGCTCCACTTCAGTGGCCAAGTCTCGTTTTCAGTACATCTTGCCAGACCACCGCGTAGACTACGGCGTTCAGGTCGAGCTCGACTCGCTGCGGGTCGATGGGGAAGCACAGCGCGGGCTTAACCTTGCACGGGCGAAAAGCATCGCCGACGGTTTGATCGTAGATGCCCTTGGTTCGATTGTGGTGTCTGAGCGCTCTGATGGGACACGATACGTTGTCGATGGCATGCATCGTACGGAAGCTTGCAGGCTGAGGGGGCTCCGTACGATACAGGCGGAGATTCACTATGGTCTGACTCAGCAGCAAGAGGCAACTCTCTTTCTCATCAAGAACCGCGAATCAGCGAAGGTCAGCACGCTGGACGAATACAGAGTCGGTCTGACGGCAGGAGACGAGCTCTGTGTGAACGTCGATCGGGTTCTGAAGAGTCATAGCCTTAACCTAGGCTCAAGTTCGACGAACAGCGTAGGTGCGGTATCTGCTGTGTTGCGGATTACGAAGCAACATGGGCCAGAGGTATTGGATCGCACTCTGAAAGTGGTCGAAGCCGCCTGGGGTCGGGATAAGGAGTCATGGGACGGCGTGATCCTCGGAGGCTTGGCGATCTTCCTGAGCCGTCATGGGGATGGCATCGATGACGATGAACTCGCTAAGAGGATGCTCAAGAGAGGGATGGCAGCCCGCTGGCGCTCTGAAGCTTTGACTAGGGCTTCTAATGGTGGCTACAACAACAGCGGCACTGGATCACGCGAGAGCCAGTGCTATCAGATGGTGGTTGAGAGCTGGAATAAGGGACGAACTGCCGCCAACCGGGTCGGCTAGTTAGGGCCATTTGCCGGCACATAATGGATCCATGGAAAACTGTTGAGCCCCGGGGAGAGATCTTCTCGGGCTTGAGGATGCGCTTTTCTGTATGGCTGACGCCTCGGAGTCATTCAAGGCCTGTTGTTTGTAGCCGTTATAAAGATATCTCGCGTCGTCGCATCTTCTACTATTCTTCCAGTCGACGATGCAGCGTGTGATGTTAACTTCCTGCGTTAGTTGAGCAAATCGGTTTCCCTGCATGGGTACCGCCAGGATTCCTTCCGCTCGGCCTTGAGAGAGGCGATTACAGCACTCTGAAGCTTGCTGTCCGGTCACCAGGTCCGCCCATGCTCAAAGTTCGGCGCGCATGGTTGCCTAGACATGGAGGCGGTGGCGCCCATGTCCGGCTTCCTTTGGGGAGCGGACGGCGGGAGACTCCAGGTATGGATGCGAACCCGCTGCTGCGTCAGGTGCTGGATCAGATCGATGGGCCCGATCCTCGGGTCAACGAGTTGGTCTCCGCGCTCGTCAGTCATCTGCACGCCTTCGTCGAGGAGGTGCGGCCGACGCCGGAGGAGTGGCTGGCGGGGATTTCGTTCCTCGTTGAGACGGGGAGGATGTGCACGCCCGATCGCAACGAGTTCATCCTGGTGTCCGACATGCTCGGGCTGACCAGTGCTGTGGACGACGTCAATCACGTCGGGCCGGCGAACATGACGCCGTCGTCTGTGGAGGGGCCGTTCCACTCGCCTGCTCCTGTGCGGGAGCTGGGCGATTGGGTCAGTGATGGGCCCGAGCGGGAGCGTGGGGTGCCCACCGTGGTGCACGGGCGGGTGTTCGACTGTGACGGTACGCCGCTCGCCGGGGCGAGCGTGGAGGTGTGGCAGGCCAGTGATGCCGGCCTGTACGACAGTCAGGATGACGCTCAGGAGCTCGGCAATCTGCGTGGGGTGTTCACGGCCGATGACGATGGGCGGTACTGGTTCCGGACGATTCGGCCGAGTAGTTATCCCGTTCCTACTGATGGGACGGGGGGTGTGCTGCTGCGGGGCATCGGGCGGCATCCGATGCGGCCTGCCCACCTGCACTATCGGGTTGCCGCCGAAGGGCATCGGCCGTTGGTCACGCATGTGTTTCTGGCGGGGGATCCCTATCTGGGGTCCGATGCGGCTTACGCGGTGAAGGAGGAGCTTGTTCGTCGTCCGCGGGCGCGTACGGAGGGGTGGGGGATGGAGGTTCCGTACGAGGAGATCGAGTTCGATGTGAATTTGGTGCCGGTGGGGTGGAAGGAGGGCGCCTGACGTCGGTCGGGTTTGAGGGGTGGCGGGTCGCGGTAAGTGATCCGCGGGTACGTGCAGGGACTGGTCGGTGACGTACGGTAATCGTTGGTGTGGGGTGGAAGTGACGTGGGCCGGCTGGGGGTCGGGGCGGTGGGATCGGTCTGTTGAGGGCGGTTTGAGGGTGCGTTTCAGGTCGGCCTGATGTGCATTCGGGTCGGTCTGAGGGCTCGGCCGTTCCGGCGGGGGGCGGTCCGGTCGTGCGGAAATGCGGTGGGAAACTGTCGGACCCCGGTGATAGAAAACAGTTTCGAAGCCCACTCACTGCCTGATCGGGGAGGCCACGGTCGTGACCGGCAACAGCTCGGAGTTCTCCGTCTCCGGCCAACGCTACGACCGGCGTGGCCCGGTGCGCTGGCTCTGGTCCCATCTGCGCAGTCATCCGGTCTATCTGCTGGGCTTCCTCGGTGGCTCGCTCGTCATGATCGTGCTCAACGCCGCGGTGCCGCCGCTCACCGGCGCGGCCTTCGACGCGGTGCTCGGCGGCCGCGGCGACGCGGGCTCCGTGCTGGGGTTCATTGCGCTGATCCTGGTGGTCGTCATCGTGGCGCGCGGGCTGACCGACGTCGTCGCGCGGCTGTCGAGCGAGGTGCTGGCCAAGCGGCTCGAACGGGACGCGCGCGACGAGCTCTACGTGAGCCTGCTCGGCAAGAGCCAGACCTTCCACAACCGGCAGCGCGTCGGCGACCTGATGGCGCGCGCCGCCAACGACATCAGGCAACTGTCGATCATGGTCACGCCGGGCATCGACCTCATCGTGGACTCGGGGCTGACCGGGATCGTGCCGCTGTTCTTCATCGCCGCGATCGACCCGAGGCTGCTGCTGGTGCCCGGCGTCTTCGCGGTCTTCTTCGTCGCCGCGCTGTGGCACTACATGCGCCAGCTCAACCCGGTGGCGACCGGCATGCGTGAGCAGTTCGGCGATCTCAACGCCGGGCTTAGCCAGGCCGTGCGCGGCATCGAGGTGATCAAGGTGATGGCGCAGGAGGGGCAGGAGCGCAGGCGGTTCCGCTCGTACGCGCGTCTCTACCGTGATTCGTTCGTCCGCAACGGGCTGGTGCAGGCACGTTATCTGCCGACGTTGCTGTTCGCGGGCACGGTCGCCGGCGCGCTGTGGCACGGTCTCTACCTGCAGAGCACCGGCGCGATCTCGGTCGGTGACCTGGTGGCGTTCATGGGGCTGGTGGTCATGCTGGGCTTCCCGACCCAGATGTCCATCTTCACCTTCTCCCTGGTCCAGATCGGCATCGCCTCCGCGCGCCGGATCCTCGACATCGTCACCTCCGACACCGAGCTGCAGCAGCGCGACGACGGTCACGCCGCGCCGATCACCGGCGAGATCGTCTTCGACGACGTCACGTTCGGCTACGACGACGGCGGCGAGCCGGCGGTGCGCGGGCTGTCGTTCACCGTCAAACCGGGCGAGACCGTGGCGATCGTGGGGGAGACGGGGTCGGGCAAGAGCACGCTGACGAAGCTGGTGCCACGCATCTACGACGTCACCTCGGGGCGCATCCTGGTCGACGGCGTCGACGTACGCGACTGGGACCTCGACTCGCTGCGTTCCCAGATCTCCACGATCGAGCAGGACATCGTGCTCTTCTCCCGCTCGGTCGCCGAGAACATCGCCTTCAGCCTCGGCCAGCGGGCCGACCGCGAGGCCGTGATCAGGGCCGCGGAGGATGCCCAGGCCGCCGAGTTCGTGAGCGAGCTCGACGACGGCTACGACACGGTGATCGGTGAGCGCGGCGTCACGTTGTCCGGCGGGCAGCGGCAGCGGCTGGCCATCGCGCGGGCGTTGCTGACCGATCCGGCGATCCTCGTGCTGGACGACTCCACCAGTGCCATCGACTCCGCGACCGAGGACAAGATCCAGCAGGCCATCGGGCGCATCCTCGACGGGCGTACCACCTTGCTGATCACCCATCGGCTCTCCCAGATCCGGTGGGCGGACAAGGTGCTGTTGTTGCGGCGGGGGGAGCTGGTCGACTGTGGCACGCATGATGAGCTGATCGAACGAAGTCGTCTCTATCGGCGGATCTTCTCCCACTACGACGAGGCCGGTGTGGAGGCGGAGGCCGGCGTCGGCCGACCGGGTCAGGTAGGGGCGGAGGTCGGCGTCGGGCGGCCGGGCGAGGTCGGCGCGGGGCGGGAAGCGGGTGCCGGGTCGCAGAACGGCGTATCGCCTGACGACGGCGCCACGATTCTGGCGAGTGAGCAGGGAGGTGCTCGCTGATGGGCTTCATCATGGACGGCCTCGACGCCGAGGACTACGACCGTACCTACAACGACCGCGACCTGCTGCGCCGGATCGTCACCTACTTCCGGCCCAAGGCCGGGGCGATGTTCCTGGTCGCCGGCATGATCGTGGCCGCCTCGCTGAGCAACGCGGCGATGCCGCTGCTGGTCAGCTACGTCGTGGACGCCGTCGCCGATGGCACGATCGGCCAGGTCGGGTGGATGTTCGTGGTGGGGGTGCTGCTCGCCGGCGGGCTCGGATGGGTGTTCAACTTCGTCCGCCAGTGGTTCAGCTCCAGGGTCACCGGCGACGTGGTGCTGCAGCTGCGCGAGGATGCGTTCGATGCCGTGCTTGAACGTGACATGTCGTTCTACGACGAGACGCCGTCCGGGCGGATCGTCAGCCGGGTGACCTCCGACACCGACGACTTCGCCACCGTCTCCTCTCTGACCATGGATTTGATCAGTCAGGTGCTGATGGTGTTGTTCGTGACGGTGCTGCTGTTCGTGCGCAGTGTCGAGCTGGCTCTGCTCACGCTGCTCGTGGTGCCGATCGTGGTGGGTCTGGCGCTGCTGTTCCGGCGCCTGGCCAGGGCCAGCACCCGGCGTGCGCAGCGGTCGTTGAGCCGGGTCAACGCCAATCTGCAGGAGACCATGGGCGGCATCGCCGTGGCCAAGAACTTCCGCCAGGAGCAGCAGGTCTACGACGAGTTCCGGCCGATCAACCAGCAGAGCTACCAGGTGACCTTGCGGCAGGGCTTCGTCTTCTCCGGCATCTTCCCCGTGCTCTTCTTCGTGGCCGGGCTGGCCACGGTCGCCCTCGTGTATCTCGGTGGCTCGGCGGTGCTGACCCGTGGGCTGTCGGCGGGTGACTGGTACCTGTTCCTGCAAGGGATCGCGCTCTTCTGGATGCCGCTGACGTCCATCGCCGCGTTCTGGTCGCAGTTCCAGCAGGGCCTGTCAGCCGCGGAACGGGTCTTCGCGCTGATCGACGCTCCGCCTCGGGTGGTGCAGAGCGACTCGCAGCCGGCCGGGGAGTTGGCCGGGCGGATCGAGTTCGAGGGGGTCACGTTCGGATACGATGCCGCGCATTCTGTTCTGCGTGACTTCGATCTGCGGATCGAGGCGGGTGAGAGTGTCGCGCTCGTCGGGCATACCGGGGCGGGCAAGTCGACGCTGAGCAAGCTGATCACCCGCTTCTACGAGTTCCAGGAAGGCCGCCTGCTGATCGACGGGCGTGACATCCGTACCCTCGACCTGGCCTCCTACCGGCGGCAGATCGGCGCGGTGCCGCAGGCTCCGTTCCTGTTCAGCGGCACGGTCGCGGACAACATCCGCTATCCGCGGCCGGAGGCCACCGATGACGAGGTGCTGGCCGCCGCGTCGGCGGTCGGCGGTGGTGACTGGATCGAGGCGCTGCCCAACGGTCTGACCACCGACGTCGGCGAGCACGGGCGCGCCCTCTCAATGGGGCAGCGGCAGCTCGTCGCGCTCGCCCGGCTGCTCATCCAGGATCCGGCGATCGTGGTGCTGGACGAGGCTACGGCCAGCGTCGATCCGCTGACCGAGGCGCAGATCCAGGAGGGGCTGGACGTGGTGCTGGCCGGGCGGACCTCGATTGTGATCGCGCATCGATTGTCCACGATCGAGCATGTCGATCGGATCATCGTGCTCGATCACGGGCAGATCGTGGAGGAGGGGGATCACGCCACGTTGCTGGCCCGAGGTGGTCGCTACTGCCAGGTCTACAACACCTACTTCCGGCACCAGTCGCCCAACTACCGTGCGGGGACCGGCTTTGTTCCGGTCAGTTCGGGTTGAGGGGCGGCGGGTCAGGGCTCGGATCAGGGTTCGGGGCAGGGTTCGGATCAGGGGGAATGCGGGTCGGCAGGCCGGTCATCCCGTGCTCGGGAAGTGGCGGTCCAGCCCGGTGATGAGCAGCAGCCGGGTGACGCGCGGGGGAACGCCGGTCAGGGCCAGCGTGATGCCTTGGGCCCTCGCACGGCTTTGCACGCCGACCAGCACGCCCAGCCCGCCGGCCCCGCAGAAGGTGACCTGGGACAGATCCAGGACGAGCAGGCCGGTGCTGTCACCGAGGGCGTCGATCAGCCGCTGGCGCAGCCGGGCTGTGGTGAAGATGTCGATGTCCCCAGACAGATGCACGAGGGTCGGCGCCGAGGCGCTCACCCCGGCGAGCGAGGCGGTGTCGATGACAGTCATGGAAGTTCTCCTCACGGGAGAAGCCGGAAAACGATGAGATGCCTGCCGGCCGAAGATCGGCCCGCCGCCATTACGGGCGGGTATCAGAGCCGCTCGATCCGGCCGGCAGGCGGCACCGGGGTCATGGCGACGTCGTCGGCCGTTCCACGGATGGCTGCGTCGCCCGCCCGGTGACCGACCCGCCCTCGTTCTCCCAGCGGGCCGAGTTGTCGGCCGCCGCACGTGGAGCGCGGTCGGCGGGCAGCTGCGCGAGGGTGAGGATGGCGTCGATGCTCAAGCCGGCTATGTCCTGGGTGGTGAGCTTGAGCGTGGCCTCGGCGGCGCCGGCGGCGGTGCCCGAAGGGACGATCAGCAGAACGACCGGCTCGCCGGTGCCGAAGCTGAGAGTGATCACCCGCGGGTCGGAGTGGCGGAACCAGCCGACACGAACCTGACGCCCGCGCGCCGGGATGCGGCGCGGGATGTTCTGCCACACGTCGCCATGCAGGCCGACGCGGAGCGTGACCCGGTCCAGCAGCCGGTCCACGGCGGCGATGAGGCCGGGCAGTTCGGCGGCGGCGTCAGAGGAGAAGGGCCACCAGGCCCCGTCCACCACGGTCAGCCGGTTCGGCGCCGGGCGGAGACTGAGCCGTAGCGCGGAATCGACCCGAGGAATCGCGGACGAGGCGGAGCTGAGTGGTGCGGCTTGAGAAAGAATCGTCGGCGTCATGGTCGCCTGACCTGTCCAGGCCCCCGAAGGAGCCGGTGGTGGTTCGCCGGGGGCGACGCGGACCTGAATGCCAACGTTCGAAAAAGCCTCGGTACCACCAGTATACCTCATGACGTCCTTCGACTGGTGGACGTGCGCCTGCCGGTCCGCAAGGGCGAGCCGCACATCCGCGGTCAGGCCCGCCCGCTGGGTCAGGTGTCGTCACGCAGGGCACGGAGGGTTTCGCCTGTTCGGCGGTGACGCCTCTGGCGCGCTGGTCGACGCCCCGCCCGGGGTGGTGCGAAGCGACTCGTGGGAGGGGATCATCCGGTCTGTTCGGCGAGTGCGACGATGATGCCCGCCGGGCCGCGGAGGTAGCAGAGGCGGTGGCTGTTCGCGAAGGGCACCAGCTCACCGACGAGTTCGGCTCCGTGCGGCCGCAGGCGGTCGAGGATGTCGTCCATGTCCTCGACGGCGAACATGACGCGCTGGGTGCCCAGCGTGTTCGGCGGCGCGTGCGGGTCGCCGGCCGGGCTGGACGGCGTGTGGTACTTGGTCAGTTCGAGCCGGCCGTGACCATCCGGGGTGCGCATCATCGCGACGTCCGTTCGAACCCCCTTGAGTCCTACGATGCGATCCACCGCGCTGTCCTCGAGTGTCGCCTCGCCTTCCAGCTCCAGCCCGAGCTCGGCGAAGAACGCTTTGGCGGCCGGGAGGTCGTTGACGACCATGGCGACGTTGTCCAACCGCTGGACCGTCCCGCGCCCAGTGCGGGGGTCAGTGTTCTCCATGATGGTCCTTCCGGGGTGGTGGGGTCGGGTTCAGGTGTTCTGGCGTTCCTGCTGTCGTTGCATGAGTTCCGCGATGGCGGTGGGGAGCGTGGTCTCGAAGTCGATCAGCTTGGCCCAGGTCGGCTTCACCACGATCCGGACCATGCCGTCGTAGAGCGCCTTCACGCCCACCTCCCACTCGGTCCGCTGCTCCGGCGTCATCTCGTACGTGCCGTTCCACTGGAGGTACTCCTCCGGGATGCCCTCGACGACGTCCAGCTCCGCGTTGCCGCGGAGGAGCAGGACCCTCGGCGGATGTGACTCCGTGTCGATCGTCAGCGCGACCGCGGGGTTGCGGCGCAGTGCCGGCAGTTTGCGGGCGTTGGTCGCGGTGCACATGACGATCTCCGTGCCGTTCCAGACGATGCCGATCGGGATCGCCCTGGGGGTGCCGTCCAGCGCGACGAACGCCAGCCTGGCCAGGTCGCGGGCGAGCAGCTCCTGGCTGAGCGGGCGGTTCAGTACCTCGTCGATGGCGTGCTGGTCCATGAGCTGACCTTTCAGTTGTAGTAGCGGCGGGCGCTGGAGCCCACGCGCGAGATGTCGGTGCCGTAGATGTGCAGGCTGATGGCGATCTCGTCGCCGATGTTGCGGATGCGGTGGATGTCGCCGGGCGGCGCGAAGCCGCTGACCTCGCCGGGCGGGGTGTCTCGCGCGCCGATGGGATTGAGGGCTTCGTCGAACAGTTCCTCGTGCTCGACGCCCGACAGCACGCCCACGACGCACCAGGTGATGTGGTCGTGGATGCGGGTGGTCTGTCCGGGGCGCCAGACCAGGCTGAGGATGGAGAACGCGCCGTCGGGCTCGACGTGCAGGAGGTGGCCGGCGACGCGGTCGGGCTCGCCGAGGCGCTGGCCGGGGGTCAGGAGTTCGGGGCCCGGGAGGTGGGTGCGGAGCTCGTCGGCGACCAGTTCCGCGGTTTTCGTCCAGTCGGTTCGTACGTCGACCGCCTGGCGTACGGCGGCGACGAGGTCGGTGAGGGTTGCCAGGGTCTGGGTCATGGCCGCCTTCTCTTGCGAGGGGGTGCGTCCTGTTAAGGGTCCCAAGCGGCGACTTATACGTCTAATGACAATATTGGGGTTAATTCATGCGTACTCTGTATGTATGCTGGATATCCCGAGGTTGAGGGTGCTCGCGGCCATCGCCGCGCAGGGTTCGGTCACCAAGGCCGCCAAGCAGCTGAACTACTCCCAGCCCGCGGTCAGCCGTCATCTGGCCAGGCTGGAAGCCGAGACCGGGGCCAAGCTCGTCCAGCGGGTCGGCCGGGGCATCCGGCTCACCCCCGAGGGAGAACACCTCGCCCGTCGCGCCGCCGAGATCGTCGGGCGGGTCGACACCGCGGCTACGGAACTGTCCGCCATGGTGGGTCTGCGTACCGGGCGGGTCCGGGTGGCCGGGTTTCAGTCGGCGCTCGCGGCGCTGGTGCCGCATGCGGCGGGCACCCTGCGCCGTGAGCATCCCGGCATCGAGCTGCACCTGGTCGAGGCCCATCCGCGGGTGGCGCTCGATCTGCTGCGGGCCGGGGAGGTCGATGTCGCGGTCGGCTTCCGATACGACGACGCGGCTCCGGACGACGTTCGCGCGACGCTGCTGTTCGACGACCCGATGTATCTGCTCAGCCTCGAATCTGGCCAGACGCTGGAAGGTCATCGTGACGCCGACTGGATCGCAGGGTGTGAGAACTGCCGCCGTGACTTCCTTGAGGCGTGCGCCAAGGTCGGGTTCGTTCCGTCGATCGCGTACATCACCGACGACACCATTGTTCAGCAGGCGCTGGTCGCGGCGGGCATGGGGGTGACGACCATGCCGGGGCTGACGTTGCGCACGCACCACGCGCCTGGGATCGAGGTCAGTGTGCTGCCTGACTTCCGGCGGCGGGTCTATCTCGCTACTTATGGCGAACCGCCGGATCCGCCGGCGACGACGGCTTTCATCAGCGCGCTGCATCACGCCGTCGAGCAGACCCGGCCTGGTGAGCCGGCCCCAGCCGTTGCGGCCCGACTGCCGCACGGGGATTGACGCGTGGCGCGCGGCGGTGTGGGTGGGCACGTGATGTCTCGTTGACGGCGCGGAGGTCAGCAGTCGTCGCGTAGGGCGCGGAGGGTTTCGGCCTGTTCGGCGGTGACTCCCTTGGCGCGTTGGTCGACGGCTTCCTGGGCGGTGAGGCCGGCGCCTGCCCAGGACGCGGTCTCCTCGTACGGGATGCCGGCCTGCCACCACTCGCGGGCGACCGCCATCGGGGTGAGGCCGCGCTGGATGTAGCGGCGCGCCTCGGCCGGTCGGAGGCCGAGTTCCTGCCACATGCGTGCGGTGGAGGCGTCGATGCCGTACCCGGCCCAGGCGATGGCTTCGTCGTCCACCCAGTCGGCGTCGATGTAGCTGTACATGACCAGCGCTCCGGCGTTGCCCGCGCGGCGGATGAAGCGCTGGGCGCGGTCTCGCGGGTCGTCGGTGCCGAAGGACATCAGGCTGGTGAACGCGTCGCCGGGCGCGGTCGGGTCGTCCGTCTGGCGTGGCTCGCGGCCGTGTTTCACGTCGAACGCCTGGTCCGGGGTGAACCCCTTCTCCCGGTACGTCAGCGCTTCGTCCAGGGCGAACTCGTACTCGTGCCAGAGCAGTGCCTCTGCTGGGCCGAGTCCGGCGGCGCGGCAGGTGGCGATGCGTTCTGGGGTGATGCGGGCGGTGGTCCACTGCGTGGCGAGTGCGGGGTCGGTGATTCCGGCCCGTCGCCACGCGGAGGCTTGGCCCGCTGTGAGTCGCCAGTCCCACCAGCGGTGGCCCTCGTCGTCGGGGATTCCGGCCGCGCGGTAGGGCGCCGGGTCGAAGTGCTGGGTCATTCTCCTCCGATCTGTACGGTTCGCGCCCAGGCAGGCGCCTGCCCGCCCTTGTCGAGCAGACCGACGACGACCCGGCTTCGGGTGGGAGGACGGTCGGGCCACGGGGTGCGTCCGTCGGTGAGTGCGATGATCAGGTCCGGCGGTGGTCCCGATGCTTGTGCTGCCTCGAATCCGGCTCGGAGGTCGGTCCCTCCGCCGCCGCCGAGTCGTAGGTCGGTGATCCGGGCGAGGGTCTGGGGGCGGTACGCCTGCGCGTCACAGGAGATCACCGTCACCTTGCGCCGTCCGACGCCGACGGCCCGCAGCACGCCGGTCACCTCGGCCAACGCCTGTCCGAGCATGCCCTCGGTGATCGAGCCTGAAGTGTCGATCAGCACGGTGACCGATGGGGCCGGGCGGTGCAGGCTCGGCAGCACGATGCCGGGGAGTGCGGCGGCCCTGCGTGACGGGGTGCGGTAGGTGTAGTCCACCCGGCCCGCTGCCTGGGCCAGGCCGTGGCGGATGGTGGTGGACAGGTGGCGTCGCCAGTTGATGGTGGGTTCGAGCACCTGGTCGGCCCAGCGGAGCCAACCGGCGGGAATGTCGTCGCGGGCGTCGAGGCGTTCGCGGATGCGGCGGGCGGTGTCGAGCGCGGTGAGCCGGGCGCCGGTGGCGGACAGCCCGGGTCTGTCGGTCTGCCACGGCCTGGGCTGACCGTCACAGCCGCTCCCGCAGTCCACCGGCTGTTCGTCGCGGAGGCGGTCGCCTTCCTGCACTCGTACGGATAGAGCCTGGTGGTACTGCTCGGCGGTCCAGCCTTCTGGCAGTTCCAGGCGTGCTGGGGTGATCGCGTCCGGTGGTAGTGGCAGGTCGGTGAGGTCGTCGTTGATCTCCGCGTCGGCTGCCAGGTTCCAGTTCCGGCGTTCCAGGCGTTCGTTCGTGCCCGGGTAGCGGCGGGCGTGGTCCCGTAGCAGGTGGCCGGTCTGGTGGATCAGCCAGAAGCCCACTTCGGGGACGCTGCGTCGTTCCAGCTCCTTCGCCCCGACGTACACATGCCAGGCCGTGTCGACGGGGAAACGCCTGATCTCGCCGGGCACCACGATCGGGTCCAGGGCCAGCAGTGCTCCGCTCAGGTACGGTGCTCGTGCCACGGCCCATACTCGGGCCGCTGCCCATTTGTCCCACAGCTCGGGGGACAGTGGCTCATTCATGGAGCAGTCCGGCTGCGCGCAGGATCGGTGTCAGTTCCAGCAGGGCCATGGGCAGTCGTGCCCCGGGCGGGCGGTGCTGGGCGAGGGCGCGGGCGGCCAGGGTGGCGACGTCGGGGGCGGTTCTGGCGGCCTTGGCGATCACGCGCCAGGCGGCGTCCCACAGGTCGCCGCTGCCGTCGGCCACCGCGACCGCCACCACCGACGTCAGTACGGCGAAGGCCCGGTCGCCGCGTCTGGGCAGCTCGAACGCGTCCGGGTCGGCGAGCACCGCCATCGGGTCGGGCAGGTCGAGGCGTTCCAGCCAGGACAGGAACTCCAGTGCCGCTCCCTCCCCGACGGCCCCCGCCACGAGCACGGCCAGCACCTCGGACGACGCGGCGGCGGACCGGCAGGCGGCGAGCAGGCGGGCGGCGGCCTCCCAGGAGCGGGGGCTGGGCCAGCCCTTGCCGGCGGCGTCGCCCGAGGGGACCTGGATCGCCAGCGTGGGCCGTACCTCCAGGAACGCCGCCACGACCGCCCGTGCCCGCGCGACCTCCTCGGGCGAGGCCGGTCGTTCGAACCCGGACAGCGGCGGGCGGGGGAATCCGATGGCCAGCCCCCGGGCGATCCGCCTGCCGTCCACCGGCCAGTCGAGGTGGACGAGGCGGTTGGCCAGCGGTGCGGCCAGGTCCCAGCCGTCGGCGGCCTCCTCGGGTGGGTTCGCGGCTGCCACGATGCGTACTTTGTCGGGCAGGCGTAGGTCGCCGACCGTCCGTTCCAGCACCACCCGGAGCATCGCCGCCTGTACGGCTGGAGGAGCGGTGGTGAGCTCGTCTAGGAAGAGGAGGCCGTGACCGGCGGTGGCCAGGCGTTGGGCCCATGCGGGTGGTGCCAGCCGCATCGTGCCGTCGGCGATCACCGGCAGGCCGGCGAAGTCGCTCGGCTCCCTGATCGAGCCGATGACGACCTCGATCGGCCAGTTCAGGGACTCGGCCAGGGACAGGACGGCGGACGTCTTGCCGGTGCCGGGGCTGCCCCACAGCAAGGCGGGCACTCCGGCCGACACCGCGATCGACAACGCCTCAGCCGCCGTCCCGCCGTGATCCTCAATGGCCGGCCCGCTCCACTCCTCGGCTGCGGGTCCTCTGTGCCCGTCACCGGTCGTCTCGTCCCACCCCTCAGACGCCGGCTCGCCGTGCTCGTCAGGCGTCACGTCGTACGCCTTCCCCCTGCCAGAACGCCCCGAGCCCCGGCACGCCCAACTGCCGTTTGAGCAGCTCCAGCTCGTGTGCGGGCAGTTCGCGGCGGACGAGCTCGGCGTTGTCGCGCAGCGGATGATCCGTCATCCGTACCTGTCCGGCGGCCTCGCGGAACGCCCGCGCATCCCACGGAACGCCGGGGGCCACGACCGCGCCTTCCGCGATTCCGGCCAACTCTTCAGCGGTAGGACGGGTGGTGATGCCGAGCCGGGTGGTGAGTCGGTCGCCGGTCAGCAGCCCGGCCAGGTAGCTGAGGCCGTCCTGGGCGTGGCGGCGGCGGGGGTCGGCTCCGTGTACCCAGGCGGTGACGATCTCGGCGATCAGCCGGGCGGCCGCGTGGCTGGGGCGGTCGGAGGTGCCGAAGTCGCCGAGGTCCAGCTGGTTCGCGGCGATCACCAGCGCGATCCGGTCCTCGGTCCAGCCGCGGGTGAAGTGGCTCCAACCCCACGGGTACTCGCCGCCGTGCCCGATATAGGGGTGCCCGCCCCCGAAGCCGCCCGAGCCGCCCGAGCCGTCGAAGACGTTGAAGACGAAGCCGATCGAGGTGTCCTGGCTCGGCCCGGTGAGGGTGCCGCCGGGCGCCTGTGCCGTGATCATCTGCCGGGCGGTGCCGGGCGACAGTACGCCGCCTCCGCCGCCGAGCAGGGCGAGCACGAATCTGGCGTGGTCGGACGGCGTGCTCAGCGCGGACCCCGCCGGGTAGTCGCCCGCGTAGAGCTGGGGGAGCGGCAGGCGCAGGCCCGGCAGGGTCGCGTACCCGGTCGAACGGCGTGCGAGCAGCTCGGCCGGGACGAAGTCGGGATGTTGCGCCCTGGGGAAGACGGTCGACGACATGCCCAGTGGCGCGAACACGTGCTCGCGTACGTACTCCGAGAAAGAGAAGCCCTCAGGGTTCAGCAGCTCGACGAGCCGTCCGACCACGGCGATCCCGACGTTGCTGTACTGGTACGCGGCCCCCACCGGCCCAGCCCAGAACGGCGTCAGCGCGCCCCCGTACGCGTCCGATCGCCCGGCCGCGAACACCCGCCGCAGGTGCTCCTCCAGCGGCGGAGGCGGCACACGGTCGAAATTGCCCAGGTTGATGCCCAGCCCGCTGCGGTGGGTCAGCAGGTCGCGCAGCGTGATCGGGCGCGGGCCGTGCGGGTTGACGATCGGCAGGTGCTTCTCGATCGGGTCGTCCAGCCCGATCAGGCCCCGCTCCACGAGCTGCAGGGCGGCCACGCCGGTGTACGCCTTGGCGTCCGAGCCCGTGGGGCCGATCGTGTCCGTGGTCATGGGGCGGCCGGTGGCCAGGTCGGAGTGCCCGTACGCCCTGGTCAGCGCCACCTCCGTGCCGACGCCCACCGCGATCGAGAGCCCCGGCGTGCCGCAGTGATCCATGATCTCCGGCACGAACGCGTCCAGCGCCTCGGCCAAGCCATCGATGTCCATGCGTCAATGCTTGCCTTGACACTCGCACAATGTCAAGGCGAGCATTGACGGCATAATGGTACGGTGCCCGAGCTACCCGACCTCACCGCCCTGCTGTCGATCGTCGAAGAGCGCGACCCCACCGCCGACCCCCTCAGCCGCCTCACCGTGGCCGAAGGGGTGCTGTCCGATCTGCAGGGCATCGGTGACCGGCTGCTCGGCTACCTGGTCGAGCTGGCCAGGGCCGAAGGCTGCTCGTGGTCCGACATCGGCGACCACCTCGGCATCAGCCGCCAGGCCGCCCAGCAGCGTTACGGCCGCCGCTGGTCCAGTCTCACCGTCGCCGACCTCGCGCAGTCGGGGGCGTTCGACCGCTACACGGCCCGCGCCAAGCAGACGCTCGAACGGGCCGAGGCCCACGCTCGTCGCCTGGAACAGCCCGCCGTCGGCGCGGATCACCTGCTGCTCGCCATCCTCGACGATCCCGAGACGCTGGCCGTACGCGCCATCGCCGCTCAGGGGGTGGATCCGTCCGCCCTCCGCGTCGAACTCGCCCGCGGCCTGACCGCCGGCTCGGAGACGACGGCGACGATCCCCATCGGGCCCGAGGCTCGACGCGTCCTGACGGCCACGCTGGCCGAGACGGCCGAGCTGCAGCACAACTACGTCGGCACCGAGCACATGCTGCTGGGCCTGCTGCGTGACAGGTCCAGCACGTTCCTGCGCGATCACGGCATCGACCTGGAGCCGACGCGGGCGGCCGTCCGTGCGGCTCTGGAGGCGTTCCTGCGTTCCAGGGAGCCCTGAGCCGATCGTCACGGCGACGTCTCCGCGCGCAGTCGGGTCGGGATGCGGAAGGCGGTGCGGAGGTTCGACGAGCTAAGGTCATCGATAGGTCGGGCCTATGGGAGCGGAGCAACGTGTGGACGTCCGGCAGCTCGAATACTTCCTCGCCGTCGTCGACCACGGGGGTTTCAGCAAGGGCGCGCGGGCGCTGTTCATGGCGCAGCCCTCGCTCTCGCAGGCGATCAAGGCGCTGGAGAAGGACCTGGGCAGCCTGCTCTTCCACCGCGTCGGCAGGCGCGTGGTGCTCACCGACGCGGGACGGGCGCTGATCGAGCCGGCCAGGCAGGTCGTCCGCAGCATGGAGGTGGCCAGGGCCAGCGTGGCCGCCGTCGAGGGGATGGTGCGCGGCAGCGTCGCCATCGCCGCGATGCCGTCGCCGGCCGTGGAGCCGCTGAGCAGCATGATCGACCGCTTCCGCCGCCTGCACCCGGACGTGCGGGTCGTCGTGCGGGACGCGCCGGTGCCGCAGGCGGTGATCGAGTCGGTACGCACGGGCGTCACGGAGCTCGGCCTGCTGTCGGCCTGGGAGCTGCCCACGGTCTCCGACGTGCGCCTGCACCCTGTCGAGGAGCAGCGCTTCGTGCTCGTCGCCGCGCCGGACGGCCCCTTCGAACCGGCCCCCACGCTGCCCCGCGAACGCCTGGCCGGCCAGCGTCTGATCGTCGGCGAGCACGGCACCGGCCTGCGCCGCCTGGTGGAGGAGATCCGCGCGTCGGGCGTGGAGGTGTCGATCGCGGTCGAGTCGGAGCACCGGGAGTCGTTCCTGCCGCTGGTGCTCAAGGGCGTGGGCGTCGGCGTGCTGGCCGAGGCGTGGCGGACGCTGGCGGAGCGGGCGGGCGCGCTCGTCTTCGACCTCGACCCGCCGGCCTCGCTGCACCTGGCCATGGTCAGCAGGCAGAGCTGGCTCACCCCGGCCGCCACCGCGTTCCTGGCGACGGCTCGCGCTTATAGGCGCGGCCTATAGATCGGATCGGGGGCTCATCTTGGACGTACGCTCCGTCCACCGCTTGAATCGGACCCATGACGACGCATGACATCGCCGTGATCCCCGGAGACGGCATCGGGCTCGAAGTCACCCCGGCGGCCCTGGAGGTGGCGCGGGCCGCCGGCCGGCGGCACGGGTTCGAACTCCGGCTGACCGAGTTCGACTGGTCGTGCGAGCGCTACCTGCGCGAGGGCTCGATGATGCCGGCCGACGGCCTGGAGCGGTTGCGCGGCTTCGACGCCGTCTTCCTCGGCGCGGTCGGCTTCCCCGGCGTGCCCGACCACGTCTCTCTCTGGGGGCTGCTCATCCCGATTCGCCGTGCTTTCCGGCAGTATGTGAACCTTCGCCCGGTACGTCTGTTCGACGGCATCGAGGCCCCCGTACGCGCCACTGACATCGACCTCGTGGTCGTCAGGGAGAACACCGAGGGCGAGTACAGCGAGATCGGCGGCCGGATGAACCGCGGCTTCCCCGACGAGATGGCCGTGCAGGAGGCGGTGTTCACCAGGACCGGGGTGACGCGGGTGCTCGACTACGCCTTCGGGCTCGCCGGCCGCCGCAGGGGATACCTGACCTCCGCCACCAAGTCCAACGGCATCGTGCACACGCTGCCGTTCTGGGACGAACTGGTCCAGGAACGGGCGGCCGAGCACCCCGGCGTGCGCTGGGACCAGGAGCACATCGACGCGCTCTGCGCCAAGCTGGTGCTGGAGCCGGGCCGGTTCGACGTGATCGTGGGCTCCAACCTGTTCGGCGACATCCTCAGCGACCTGGCGGCGGCGGTGACGGGCAGCATCGGCATCGCGCCGTCGGCCAACCTCAACCCGGAGCGTGAATACCCGTCGATGTTCGAGCCCGTGCACGGCTCGGCTCCCGACATCGCCGGACAAGGGGTGGCCAACCCGATCGGGGCCATCTGGTCGGCCGCCATGATGCTGGACCACCTGGGGCACGGCGAAGCGGCGGAGCAGATCGTGGCCGCCATCGCGACCGTGCTGGCCAAGGGCGACGTACGCACCCGCGACCTGGGCGGGACGGCCGGCACGGACGAGTTCACCCAGGCCGTTCTCGCGCTGCTGGTATAGCTGGCACTACCCAAGGATCTCCCGGCAGCGGGATCGATGACCTGCCGGGAGTTTCCGTAGATTTGACCGCATGATCACCGTACGTACTCGCCGGTGGACCGGCGTCTCCGCCCTGGCCCTCGCCGTCCTCTACGGCCCGGCCATCGCCCCCGCGCAGGCCGAAGCCACTTCGGCCCCGTTCCAGGACGTGCTGGACGACCTGGTCGGCAAGGACAAGTTCCCCGCCGTGCAGGCGTCGGTCCAGGACCGCCACGGCAAGATGACCGACTACACGGCGGGCGACGAGGTGCCGGTCGACGGGTACGTGCGGATCGGCAGCAACACCAAGACCTTCACCGCCGTGACCCTGCTGCAGCTGGTGGGCGAGGGCAAGGTCAAGCTGGACCGGCCGGTCGACACGTACCTGCCCGGCCTGCTGCGCGGCAAGGGCGTCGACGGCCGCCGCATCACCGTGCGCCAGCTCCTCCAGCACACCAGCGGCCTGCCCGAATACACCGACTTCCTGGCCAAGGGCGCCCTGCCCTACCAGCACGTCTACTTCCAGCCGCGCGAACTGCTCGACCTGGCGCTGAAGAACAAGGCCCAGTTCGCGCCCGGCACCAAATGGGTCTACACCAACACGAACTACATCGTCGCCGGCCTCATCATCGAGAAGGTCACCGGCCGTCCCGCGATCGAGGAGATCACCAAGCGGACCATCGACCGGATCGGCCTGACCCACACCTACTTCCCGAACGTCGGCGACCAGACCCTGCGCACGCCGCACGCCAAGGGCTACCACCGCGACGACCCGGCCAAGCCGCGTACCGACGTCACCACGTACGAGCCGTCCCAGGCCTGGACCGCCGGGCAGATGATCTCCACCCCCGGCGACCTCAACCGCTTCTTCTCCGCCCTGCTCGACGGCAAGCTGCTCAAGCCCGCGCAGCTCAAGCAGATGCGCACCACGGTCAAGGCGCCCGAGCTGGGCCCCGGCGGCAGATACGGCCTCGGCCTCATCGCCGTCAAGCTGTCCTGCGGGGGCACGGCTTGGGGGCACGGGGGCGCCATCCCGGGCTACTACACCACGAACGCCGCCACCGACGACGGCCGCGCCGCCGCCATCGCCGTCACCCACCTCCCGGAAACCCAGGAGGCCCGCGACCACATCGAATCCGCCCTCGACGCGGCCCTCTGCGCCAAGTCCTGAGTTGTCATCGGTCAGTAGGCCGCTGTCCGGTGACCAGGAGCCTTGAGCCAGCGACAGCGACGTTCCAGCGGCGAGTTGGTAGCAGCGTAGTTGCGGCGGCTCAAGGCGCGCGCTGATCGCGGGTCTCGCCATGATCGACCTTCTGCGCCATGACGTGGTCACGTGCCTCCGTGACCTGCCGCATGATGCGGTGGGCCCCGCACGCCTCGGCGGTGGCGTACGCCTCAGTGGCCAGCGCCACCGCGTCGTCCCACCGGCCCTGCGCGGCGGCGATGTAGATCAGCCCCACCTGGTCGGCGGCGGCACCGGCCGGCAACCCGATCTCCCGGCGTTGCCGTGCCGCCGCCTCCAGACGCTCTCGCGCGGAGTCCAGCCGGCCAGCGGCATGGTCGGCGATCCCCAAATGCCGGAGGGCTTCCGACCGGGTGTACGGGTCGCCCGCCGCCGTGGCCAGCTCGTACGCCTGCTCAAGGAGGGGAACGGCGCGGCCGGGGTCGCTCCGTACGACCTGGTGGAAACAGCCCTCCCAGAACACCGACTCCGCCTCGCCCGCCGCGTCGCCCAGCGTCCGGTACAGGCGGGTGGCCCGCTCGAACAGCTCCAGCTCACGCGGTTCTTCGCGCCGGTCGTCGAAGAACCGCGCGTGCAGGATCCGTCCCCTGGCCAGGGCGAGATCGGCCTCGACCTTGTCCAGTTCCCGCTCCGCCGCTGCCAGCCCGCCGACCTCGCCGGCGAAGACAGCACGCTCGTAGGACAGCCTGGCCCTCTCGATGGGTCCGTCCATGCCTGCTCCGCTCACCTCGGCGACACCGCTCGTACGCGGTCCATGAGACCGTGCGCCGACGATCTCGACAAGCTTTCGGCCCGGACGTAGCCGCGATCCCAGGACGTGGTCATGGCTTGCGGTGGACGATCACCCTGTCGCCGCGCCCCGGGTAGGCCATGATGAGCAGTCGCTGGCCGGCCTGCTGCCGGCCCTTCCAGGACAGCCAGGCGTAGTGGACGCGGACGCGGTAGTGGCCTTTGCCGCGTGAGGCCAGGTCGGGGAGCGTGACGCCGGACAGGAAGTCGCCGAGGATGAGTGTGCCGTCGCGGCTTTCGTACCCGGCTTCGACGACGTGATCCCAGCCCTTCGTCTCGGCGGGCGGGCGGCGGTCGTAGGTCTCGGTGGTGACGCACATGCGTGATTCGGTGTTGACGAGGATGGCGAGGCGGCCGGGTGCGGTGACCACCAGGTCACCCTCCTTGGCCTGCCACACGACGTCGTCGTCCAGGTAAGCCTCCTCGTCGAACGCCTCCAGCGACAACTCCGTCCACACCGGTTTCTTCTCCCTGACGGCCCGGACCGGCTTGATCCTCGGCCGGTGGCGGGGAGCCTGGTCGCACATGGCCTGCTGCTCGGCGTTCCATGCCGCTATCTCGGCCTCTTCCTCGGCCACCGCCGCGTCGAACTCCGCCGCGACCTTCGGGCAGATGTCCCCCAGGAGGTACTTCTGCTCGCGCGGATGGACGCCGTACGTCAGCTTGAAGGTCGCCGCCTCAAGCGCGTCGCCGCGGGTGTAGACGCCGCACATGCGGTGCCCGTACGCGATCAGCCGCTGGTCGGGCATGCTCGGACGGAACGGCGGGGCGTCCAGCCTCCGCACGGCGCAGACGAAGGCCCGCTCGCCGGTCGCCTCCGAGGGGTTCTCACACTCGCTTCTCGTCGTGGTACGGCCGGGTGTGTGGTCCGCCGCCGGCACCAGGGCCAGCAGCGCGACCGTGGCCAGGCTCGCCATGGCCACCTGATACGGCTTCCGTGGACGGGGTCGTTCGCCGTACAGGAAGAGCAGGATGAGGGCGGATCCGGTGAAGGCGGCGCTGTGCCAGAGCGGGGAGATGCCTGGTGCGGAGTCGAGCAACTGTTCCGGAAATATCCGGACACCATCGTACGGCGGCGCGGGCCTGTCCTTCCCGGTGACCGCCTCCACCACCCCAGCGACCGCCGCCAGCGACAACGCCGCGACGACCCCCTGGCGCAGCCTTCCCCGGCCCTCGCCACCGGCTCTTCTGTGCCGGAGCACGACAGCCAGCACCAGGGCCGCCGCACCGCCGGATCCGGCGAGGGAGATCAGCAGCCAGAGTTCCTGCAAGTACCACCCGGTTCTCGCGAACCACGAGGCGATCGCCCCCTGGGATCCGAGCCACAGGAAGACGCCGTTCGTCCAGTTGACCGAGGCCGGCAGCAACGGCAGCCCGACCGCGACCACTTCCCACGGCCGCCACCGGAACGTACCCATCACGCGCGGTCGCGGAGCCCTGGGCGAGCGTGAGACCTCGATCGCGGACCGGCCGAGCCACACCACGGTGAAGACGTCCAGGAGCATCCGGCTCGCCTCGTAGATGACGGCGGTCTGGGTGATCGGGTAGGTGACCAGCGGCAGGAGGAACGGCCCTGCGGCGATCACCGCCCCCGCCCACAGCGTCGTCCGCCCCCACCGGCCGTCCCTGGCCTGCGCCACCACGATCAGCGCCATCCACACCACCCACGCCAGGCTGCCTCCCGGCGGAAGGGCGTCGCGCGCGACCCCGAACAGGTCCAGCGCCATCGCGACAAGTGCCAGGATCGGCCGGTACAGCCCCGCCACCAGCGCGACCAGTCGCAGCGTCCGGGAGACGGTGCTCATCACCCGGTAGAGGAGCACGACGACCGCGATGCGCGCGACGGCCTTGGGCAGGTCGTCGGGCCAAGGCAGATGGCCGGTCAGCTCGATCGCCATCAGGGCGTACAGGGCCGCCCGCAGCAGCAGCTGATCGCGGCTTCGGCGGGTCTCGTCACTCCGGCCGCCCTCGCTCCCCTCGCCGTCGCCGGGTGCTCGGGCAGCGGCGACGGGCGGCGCGTGCCTGCTCGTCGTCCCGCCGCTCCGCCGTCCAGGCAGGATCTGCGCCAGCCCCCAGGCCTGCGCCAACCCCACCCCGACCAGCAGTACCAGCAGGTCCGCGTCGAGTTCCTCCACCGGATCGACGAACACCCGGTAGACGAGCAGGACGACGAGCCGGGTGTCTCCGGACACCACGGCCAGCACAGTCCCCGCGACGACCAGAGCGGCGAAGACGGCGACGACGATCCGAGCGAGGGCATGGCGAGGCACGGGCGGTTCCTGAGGCAGGGGAGGAGCAGAGGGGGAAGATCGAAACGCCCAAGATTAACGGAGCTGCCCCCGCCGAGTCGATCATCAATTGGCCCGGCAGACATCTGGTGAAGGCGGTGCTCGGTTCGGCCGGTCGACTCGGCCGGTTCCTTCGGGCGGCGGCGGGAAGGGCGGGCGAATCGGAGGTAGCCACCGCCCGGCGGGACGTCGCCGGGCGGGCCGGGGTCAGCCGGCCGGCTCCTCGCCTTCGACCAAAGGCAGGGGGCGGCGGGGGAGGAGGGTGAGGGTGCCGAGGAGCCAGTCGGCCAGGCGGTCGCGTTCGACGAGCAGCAGGGGCTGGCGGGCGTTGAGTGCTTCCTCGCGGGCCTGCCGGGTGAGGTGGCCTGAGGTGACGAGGACGCCGGTGTGGCCGGCGAAGGTGTTGGCGAGGGCGCCGAGGAAGTTGCGGACCTCCGGGGCACCGACGTTGCCGCTGTAGCGCTTGCACTGGATGGCGTACGGCTTCCCTCCGGGGGCGGTGGCGGTGATGTCGACGCCGCCGTCGCCCTTGCCTCCCCGTTGCTGGACGCGGCGGAAGCCGTCGGCGGTCATGCGTTCGGCTATCAGGTGCTCGAATTGGGGGCCGGTCATGAGGTCGACCTTGGCCAATTCGGTGTTGGCCGCCAGGAATTTCATGCGACGGGCTTGGATGACCCGATATCGCAAGAAAAGGGCGCCGCAAAGGGCCGCGACCGTAAGGAGGGCGATGGTCGTGGCCCAGCCCGGGTTTTCCGAGACGTATTTGACCACGGCGGTGATCGCGATGGCCGTGACGCCGATGCCGAGCAGCCACAACCCCTCGTTGCCACCGGTCTTACGCCGGCGTCTGCGGTGCCCTGATCGCCCCGAACGGCCTGAGCGTCCCGGTCGCCTCGCCATTAATCCCTCCCTGAAGGTCGGTCTCGCTGGCGATTATGAACGACGGCACCGACAGAATCCGTGCCCAAGAGCACACGGCCCGCGGTATTTCAGTCCGGCTCTTTTTGCGAGGGAATTTCAGGTATTTGCGATGAGGGGAGGGAGAAGCCGGAGAAGGGTTACACGTTGGCGTCGTCGTTCGTCAGGAAGGCGTTCACCTGCTCCGCGAACTCCTCCGGGCTGACGATGCGCACCCCCAGGCTCTCCGCCTTCGTACGCTTGGAGCCGGCCTTCTCGCCGGCCACCAGCAGGGACGTCTTCGCCGAGACGCTGGAGCTGGCCTTGCCGCCGGCTCGCTCGATCAGTTCGTTGACCTCGTTGCGGGAGAGCTGGGCCAGAGGGCCGGTCATCGTGCCGGTGACGACCACCGACATCGAGACCAGGGGGAGGTCGGCCGACGGCTCCTGGGGCTCGGCCGAGGGCGGGGTGGCGCCGGGTTCGGTCATGTTGACGCCGGCTCGGACCAGCTTGTCGATCAGCGGCGCGAGCTCGATCAGCTCGTCCACCACGACCGGCGCCTTCTCCGGGCCCATGCCCTCCACCTGCTGGATCGCCTCGGCGTCGGCGGCCCGGATGGCGTCCATGGTGGCGAAGTGGCGGGCGACGCGGCGGCTCATCGAACGGCCCGTGCCGCGCACCCCGAGGGCCGCGAACACCCTGCTGAGCGGGCGCGTCTTCGCCTGCTCGATGGCCGCGATCAGGTTGTCGCTGCTGGTCTCGCCCATGCGCTCCAGCCCGAGCAGTTGCTCCTTGGTCAGGAAGAACAGGTCGGCGAAGTCGGCGATCAGGCCGGTGTCGAGCATCTGCTGGATGCGGTTTTCGGCCAGGCCCTCGATGTCGAGGGTGTCGCGGCCGACCGCGTACGTGATGGACGCGATCGCCCGGCAGCCGCGCCCGCGCACGCACCGCCACCGCTCCTGGGAGGTGTCGATGGCGTCGCCGCAGGACGGGCAGACCTGCGGGATCGCGATCGGCTGCTCGTCGCCCGTGCGCAGGTGCACCACCGGCGCCTCGACCCGCGGGATCACGTCGCCCGCCTTGTAGACGGTCACGCTGTCGCCGAGCATCAGGCCGCGCCGGGTGATGTCGGCGACGTTGTGCAGAGTGGCGTAGGTGACGGTGCTGCCGTCGAGCTCGACCGGCTCCAGCACGGCGCGCGGCGCGATGATGCCGGTGCGGCCGGTGTTCCACTCCACACGGAGCAGTTTGGTGATCTTCTCGGTGGCGGGCAGCTTGTAGGCGATGGCCCAGCGGGGCGCGCGGGAGCTGAACCCGGCCTCGGCCTGGTCGGTCGCGAGGTCGCACTTGATCACGATGCCGTCGATGCCGAACGGCAGCGTGGCCCGCAGGCCGGCGATCTCCCCGACGCGCTCCTGCACCCGCTCCAGCGTCTCGGCCACGATGCCCGCCACCGGCGTGACGGCCGTCGTCTGCACGCCCTGCGTGGCCACCCACTCCATGACCTGGCTGTGCGGCAGCTCGCGCAGCCGGGTGGCCGGCTCGGAGTCGTCTCCGGGCGACGGCAGCACGCCGTAGCCGAAGAAGGTCAGCTCGCACACATAAGGGCGGTCCTGCGCGCGCAGCGTGCCGGCGGCGGCGCTGCGCGGGTTGGCGAACGTGGTGCCGTCGTGCGCCTGCCGCTTGGCGCACGCGTCCTCGAACTGCGACGCGGTCATCATCACCTCGCCGCGCAGCTCCACCGTGACCGCGTCGGTCAGCCGGTCGGGGAGGCCGACGATGGTGCCGATGGCGTGCGAGACGTCCTCGCCGGCGGTGCCGTCACCGCGAGTGACCAGTTGGGCCAGGCGGCCGTGCCGGTAGCGGGCCGAGATGGCCAGGCCGTCGAGCTTCGGCTCCACGCTCCACACCGTGACGGGCCGGCCGAGCCGGCGCTCCAGCCCCGCCGCCCAGTCGGCCAGCTGCTCGGCGCCGAACACGTTGTCCAGGCTCAGCATGGGCACGGTGTGCGGCACGTCGCCCACCACAGCCCCGCCGGCCACCTTGCCGGTCGGCGACGACGGCAGCACCGACTCGGGGTGCTCCTCCTCGTACGCCTGGATCCCGCGGACCAGCCGGTCGTAGGCGTCGTCGTCGAGGGTCGAGGTGCCGTCCGCGTAGTAGGCGGCGGCCGAGTCGACGGCCAGCTGGACGGCCTCGGCGTAGGCCGTGTCGTCAGCCAGGGTGGTGATGGGGGGTGTCTCGGTCATGGGTCCATCATGTCGTCCCGCACCGACAATCCGGCCCCTCAGATCGCCGGTACGCGACGACGGTTCATCTCCGAAGGACGGGTGCTTCCCCAGGCCACCGTCCGGTTCGCAGGGGTACGTCTGAGCTGCGTGGACGCGGGTAGGGCGCAGGCATGGACAGTGATCGGGGAACACGCGCGCCCGTCATCGTGGTCGGCGCGGGCATGGCGGGGCTGGCCTGCGCGCTGCGGCTGCACGAGGCCGGTGTGCCGGTACGGGTGCTGGAGGCGTCCGACGACGTCGGCGGCCGGGTGCGTACGGACGTCGTCGACGGCTTCCGGCTCGACCGGGGTTACCAGGTGTTCAACACCGCCTACCCCGAGGCCCGCCACGTCCTCGACATCGGCGCGCTCGACCTGCGGCCGTTCGCCTCGGGGATGATCGTGCAGGGGAGCACCGCCCGGGCCAGGGTGATGCTGCCCTGGCGGCACCCCAGGCACGCGCTGAGCGGGCCGCTGTCCGGGGTCGGGACGATGCGCGACACCGCCGTGCTCGGCACGGTCACGGCACGCGACCTCGCCGCGCCCGCTTCCCGGCTGCGCGGCGGGCGCGAACGGCGTACCGACGAGGAACTGCGCGCCTGGGGCATGTCCGAGAAGATGATCGACTGCCTGATGCGGCCCTTCCTCGCCGGCGTGCTGCTCGAACGTGACCTGGAGACCTCCAGCCGGGTCTTCCACCTGTTCTGGCGCTCGTTCGCCCGCGGCACCATCGGGGTGCCGGCGCTGGGCATGGGACAGATCCCGCGCCAGCTCGCCGACCGGCTGCCCGCAGACACCATCACCCTGGGCGCCCGCGTGAGCGAAGTCGCGGCCGACGGTGTCCGGCTCGCGGACGGGGCCACGGTCGAGGCGCGGGCCGTGGTCGTGGCGGCGGATCCCGGGGCGGCGGGTGAGCTGTTGAGCGAGATCGAGGTGCCGCCGATGCGGGCGGTGACCACCTTCTACCATGCGGCCCCGCGTTCGCCCCTGGGTGAGCCGATCCAGATCATCGACGCGACCGGGATGATCACCGACACCCTGGTCCTCACCGATGCCGCCCCCGAGTACTCGGCCGACGGGCGGGCGCTGGTGTCCACGTCGGTGCTGGGGCTGATCACCGACGAGGAGCCGGTCCGGCGGCGTCTGGACGAGATCTACGGCGACACCTCCGGCTGGGAGCACATTGCCACGTACCCGATCGCGGCGGCGCTGCCCGCGATGCCGCCGCCGCACCCGCTGCGCAGGCCCGTGCGTCTGAGCAGCGGGATGTACGTGTGCGGCGACCACCGCGACACCGGCTCGCAGCAGGGCGCCCTGGTCTCCGGCCGCCGTGCCGCCGACGCCGTGCTCGCCGACCTCAGGTCGCGCCGCGAGGCCGTCCGCGCGGCCCCTGATCGGGCGATTCGTTGAGGGGAACTGGCATCCTGTACGGATGCGCCAAGTGACCGTCCTCGGCAGTTGCGGTGCGTTTCCCGAGCCGGGCCGTGCCTGCAGCGGGTTCGCGGTGGACTGGGACGGTTACCGGCTGCTGCTCGACCTGGGCTACGCCACGCTGCCGCGGCTGCTCGCGCACTGGCCGGACGGCGCGGTGGACGCTGTCGTCGTCACCCACGAGCACCCCGACCACTGCATCGACCTGCACGGGTTGTTCCGGATGCGGTTCTACGGCGACCCCGGTGGCCCACGGCTGCCGCTGTACTGCCCGCCGGGCGTGCTCGACCGGATCAGCGGGCTGGAGCCCGACGTCGACCTCCACGCGGTCTTCGACGTGCGTCCGTTACCTGGCAGTCACCGGGTGGGGCCGTTCGCCCTCACCGGACTGTCGCTGCCGCACTACGTGCCCAACGCCGGCGTCCGCCTGGAGGCCGACGGTGTCGTCCTGGCCTACACCGGCGACACCGGTCCGGCTCCCGCGCTCGCCGAACTCGGGCGCGACGCCGACCTGTTCATCGTCGAGGCCACCGACCGCGACGGCGAGGCCGGCCGCCCCGTCCGCAATCTGCTGGCCTCCACGGAGGCCGGTCACTGGGCCCGCCGCGCGGGCGCACGCCGGTTGATGCTCACCCACTTCTGGCCGGGCAACGACCGGGCCGCCTCCGTGGCCGCCGCCCGGGAGGAGTTCGGCGGTGAGGTGCTGGCGGCCGAGGAAGGACTCTCCGTCCCCCTCGGGGAGAACCGATCAGTGAGTCGATGACGATGGCGCACCGCGAGGACTAGAGGAGGGTCGTGTCGCGTAGATAGGCGGCCACGCGTTCCTTGCCGCCGTACTCCGCCCAGCCGAGCGGGGTGGCTTCGTGCCGGCTGTCCTTGAGCGTGGGGTCGGCGCCCAGTTCTAGCAGGGTACTGGCGGTCTCCACGTCGTCGTTCCAGGCGGCCGCGTGCAGCGGGGTGCCTCCGTGCGGGTGGTTCACGTCGAAGCCGAGGCCGGCCAGCAGGCGTACCGCGGCGGGTTTGCGTTGCCCGGCGGCGCGGTTGATCAGGTCGGGGTGCCGGGCGAGGGCCCGGGCCCGCACGTCCGGGCCGAGCGCGGCCACCGCGGCGGCGTCGGCGCGCATGCAGGCGGCGGTGAACGCGTCCATCTCCGCCGGCACCGCCGACGCTCCCGCCGCGGCGAGGAGTTCCGCCACCTCGGTGTGCCCGTTCAGCAGCGCCAGCTCGTACGGAGTCCGCCCCCCGAACACCGGATGCCCGCCGATCCCGTCCACCTCGGCCCCGTGCGCGAGCAGCAGCCGGACCCGCCGTGGCCCTCCGCGCAGTGCCGCCGTGGCCAGTTCCTCCCGCAGCAGCAGGCGCGGCGACCCCAGGGTGGGCCCCAGCCGGGCGTGCCACGGCCCGTTCCCGCCCTTCCCGAGCCCGAACTCCAGCAGCAGCCGCAGGTGCGCGGTGTCGTCGGTGAAGGAGCCACCGAGGCCCAGGTTGTAGAGGGTCTGGCTGTCGTTGGGGTCGGCGCCGGCCTCCAGCAGCAGCCTGGCCAGGGCGAGCGCTTCGGGGTGCGGCGGCTGATCCTGCTCGCCGCCGCCGAACGCGCCGGTCAGCGCGGTGAAGGGGGAGGTCAGGCCGTCCCACAGGAAACCGGCGTTCGGGTCGGCGCCGTGGCCGAGCAGCACCCGGGCCGCCGCCACGTACCGCCCCGAGGTGGCGGGCAGGCGGGCGTAGGTGAGGTACAGCAACGGCTCCCAGCCGAACGGCCCGCCCTGCGTCCGCGCGAGCCCCGGGTCGTCGTCGAGCGTCGCGGCCAGGGCGTCGGCCGAGCCGGTGGCGGCCATGGTGAAGACGTTCGCGGTGGCGAGCTCGGGCTGCCGGGCCAGCAGCAGCGCCGCCTCACCGGTACGTCCGGGATGGTCGGCCCCGTACGTGAGACAGGCCAGCCGCAGGAACTCCTCCGGCGGCTCCGCCCGGGGCGTGACGCGATGCGGTGAGCGGGTGTAGCGTTCGACGGCGCCGAGGTGCTCCTTCAGCCGGGGCCAGCTCGCGAACCCGTACATCCGGGCCGTGACCAGCTGCGCGTCCGACAGTCTGAACGGATGCGGCGGCCGGGGATGGAACTCGGCGACCAGCCCGCGCGCCTCGGGGGCGCCGGCCTGCACCTGGCGCAGGAGCGTCTTGGCCTGCTTGCGGAGCCGTTCGAGGCTGGGGTTGTCGGGCAGCCGATGGGCGGGCACGATGGCCTCCTTTCCGTCTGGCCTGCCGTCCGCATGCTCAGGCCGGAAAAGAGGTCGGGCCGGGTCGAGCGAGGATCATCAGGTGGGCTTGGCCCTTCCCGCGGACCGGGGGCGCCCTGAAAGCGCCGCCCACCAGCATACGCCTCGTCAGAAAGACCGTCTGCGCCGCCGGGAGAGCCGGCCCTTGACGAGCCGGACGTCCGTCGAGTCGCCCGCCAGGTCGGCCACCCACCCGGCGACCGTCCGCAACGACGGCTCGACCGCGTGCTCGCCCGACCACCACCAGCCCTTCTCCCGTGGCGGCTCGGCGGCGAGGCCCGCCGCCGCCAGCCCCGGCGGATGCCCGGACCGCTCCCACAACTCCTCCCACTGACCGCGCCGCAACCGCAGATAGAGCAGGTCCTTCAGCTCGGACAGCACGCTGAGGTCGCGGATCGCGGACGCCTCGGACAGGTCGAGCGCGTACAGACGCGGGCACGACAGCAGCGGCCCCAGGTCCACCGGACGGCTGGTGCGCAGGGTCAGGAAGCGCAGCGTGGCGTGCTCGGCCAGCGGCGCCAGGTCGATCCGGTCCATGGCCAGGTCGAGCAGCTCCACCGGGGTGTCCTGGAGCGGGGCCAGGTCGGCGCCGGGGCAGTTCTCGACGTTCACCTGCCACAACATCGGCGCCCCGCGCACTGGGGCGAAGTCGGCCCAGGGGGCGTTGCGGATGTGGAGCTTCTGGACGTGCTGGTGCAGGCCCCGCATGGAGGCGGCGTCGGCGCCGGCGATCGTGAGTTCGTCCGGCTTGTCGGCCTCGGGCTCGTCCTGGCCGTCGATGTCGATCCGGATCCGGCGGCCCTGCCCCACCTCGTACGAGCCCGCCCGCAGCGCCTTGACGTGCCGGCGCAGCAGGCCGGTGACCGAGTCGGCGACGTAGACGGGGCCGTCGTCGTGGTGCCTGCCCATGCGGATCACCTGGCCCGGGCGTCCGCCGGGGCCGGGCGCCAGGTCCACGGCCAGGAAGTCGCCCTGGGGGTCGGTGGCGAACGGGATCCAGTGCGGATGGTCCGCGGCGCGGCGCACGGCCAGCGGCGGGCCGCCGGTGCTGGTGACCAGCGGCCGGCGCAGGTGGTGCCGCCAGGAGCGGCCCGCCGCCCACGTGCGGTTCTCCGGGCGGCTGAGCTTCTCTAGGCGTTCGAGGCCGAACCAGTGGTGGTCGGCCAGCAGTCCCTCGCCCCCGTCGCCGTCCACGTGGGCGTACAGGGCCTGGAGGTCGTCGGGGAGCGGGACCTGCAGCCGCGCCTCCAGCCACCGGCGGTGGTGTTCGGGCAGCGCCGGCGGGGGCGCGTAGGTGTCCTTGCCCCGCAGCGCGCGGTCGCGTCCGCGCAGGTACGCGCCGAGCAGGGCGACGGCCTCCTGCGCATTGCCCGCCGGGGTGGCCATCGACGGGCCCGGCTGGTAGGTGCCGGGATCGGGCGGGAGGACGCCGGGGCGCAGCACGTACAGGAAGCCGCGGTCGTCCTCGCGCACCAGCGACTCGCTGACCACCGCCTCGAACCGGCCCCTGGCCTCGACGGTCAGCTCGATCGACAGATGGTCGCCGCTGGCTCCGTAGTGGGTGTGCACGGCGGACAGCTGCGGATGCAGGTCGATGTCGCCGCCGTCTCCCGCCGGGTCGAACCGGAAGCCGTGGTGCCCGGATCCGCCGTCGCCGGTGGCGTATCCCCGCACCTCGGCGCGCCGCCAACCCGGAGGTGCCGCATCGGTGATCTTCTCAGCCATGGCACGGAGAACATCGTCAATCACTCGGCACACCTCATCATCGGACAATGAGCCTTTCTAACACGCTCCGGGGAGGTCCCGAGCCGGTTGCCGGAGGCCCGTCGCCGCCGGGGGAGAATCCGCAGCTGACAGCGCCCGGCAGCGGCTGACAGCGATCCGGCAGAGCGGCCTGACACCGTCCCTTTCATGAGTGAACCCACCATGGACGTCATCGTCGCCGGCGCCGGTCCCACCGGCCTCACCCTTGCCGTGGACCTGGCCCGCCGCGGCGTCTCCTGCCGCGTCGTCGAGCAGGCCGCGCAGCCCTCCGGAGGGTCCAAGGGCAAGGGCCTGCAGCCGCGTACGCAGGAGGTCTTCGACGACCTCGGCGTGATCGGCCGCGTTCTCGGCGTGGCGACGCCGTACCCGCCGCTGCGGTTCCGGCTGGGCCGGGTGCCGGTGTGGCAGACCCGTATGCACAGGCCCGCCCGGCCGACGGACGCGGTCCCGTACCCGACCGTGATGATGCACCCGCAGTGGCGTACGGAGGCGGTGCTGCGCGAACGCCTGGCGGAGCTGGGCGGGAAGGTGGAGTACGGCACCGCGCTGACCGGCGTCGAGCAGGACGCCCACGGGGTGCGCGCCACGCTGGGCACGGGGGAGACGGTCAGGGCGCGCTACCTGGTCGCCGCGGACGGCGGCAAGAGCCCGGTACGCAAGTCGCTCGGCATCGGCTTCACCGGCGAGACCCGCGAGGAGGAACGCGCCGCGCTGGCCGACGTGCGGGCGGAAGGGCTCGGCCGCGACCACATCCACGCCTGGGCGCGGCCGGGCAGGGGTTTCGTGGCCCTGTACCCGATGGCCGGCACCGACACCTTCCAGCTCCTCGCCCCGCTCAGGCCGGGGGTGGTCCCCGAGGACACGCTGGCCTGGTACCAGCGGCTGTTCGCCGAGCGGTCGATGCTGCGCGGGGTCCGGCTGACCGAGCTGCTGTGGTCGTCCCTGTACCGGGTGAACATCCGCCTCGCCGACCGCTACCGCTCGGGCCGTGTCTTCCTGGCCGGCGACGCGGCCCACGTGCACTCGCCGGCCGGCGGGCAGGGGCTCAACACCGGGGTGCAGGACGCGTACAACCTGGGCTGGAAGCTGGCCCGGGTGCTGGCGGGGGCGCCGGAGGAACTGCTGGACACCTACGAGGAGGAGCGGCGGCCCGTCGCCGCCCGGATGCTCGGCCTCAGTACGGACCTGCACGACAAGAAGTCGGTCAAACGGGACGAGGAGACCTACCAGCTGTCGCTCTCCTACCGGGGCGGCTCCCTGGCCGGGCACGGCGGCGACCGCGTCCCCGACGGCCGGGTGCGGCTGGCGGACGGGACGGAGGCACGCATGTTCGACCTGCTCAGAGGCGCGCACTTCACGCTGCTGTCGGCCGAGTCCTGGAACGGGTCGGCGCCGGAGGTGCGCGCGTACCGGGTGGCGGAGCCGTACGGAGGGGAGCGGTACACGCTGATCCGGCCTGACGGCCATGTCGGTATCTCCACCTCGTCGGCCGACGAGCTCGCTGGTTATCTGGCCATGGTCGTGTAGCGCCGACCCCGTTGAGCTGCGCGGACGCGGTTCTCATGAAGTTCTCAGGCGAAGTTTGTAGCACTTTCAACATAAATTTATGACTATGGGGCGATGGGGCACGCGCCGCAGGAAACCGGTGCGGCCGAGGCTCTGGCAGATCGGGGAGCCGTGGCCGGGCGAGCCCGGCGCTTCGCCGTCGGGGGCGCCGCGATCGCCGCGCTCGTCCTCGTGGCGGTGCTGGCGTACTGGCTGGGCGGCCGCGGCGGGCAGGTCGAGGGATCCGCGCCCAGGCCGAGCCCCACGCCGACGCCCACCGCGACGCTCACGGTGCCGGACGTGTTCAAGCTGGTCGGGCCGTCGGTGGTGGTCATCCAGGCCGGCCGGTCGCTCGGGACCGGGGTGATCGCGGCCGACGACGGCACGATCCTGACCGCGCACCACGTCATCGACGGCGCGAAGGACGTGAACCTGACGTTCGCCGACGGCACCAAGGCCAAGGCCGCGGTCTCGTCCTCGAACCCCAAGCTCGACGTCGCCACCCTCAAGCCAGCCAAGCTCCCCGAGATCGTCGTCCCCGCGACGCTCGGCGGCGGCGTGAGCGTGGGCGCGCCCGTCGTCGCCATCGGCAACCCCCTTGGCCTCACCTACAGCGTCTCCACCGGCGTCGTCTCGGGCCTCAACCGCACCGCCGACAGGACCGCCGAGGACGGCGACCTCAAGGGGCTCATCCAGTTCGACGCCTCCGTCAACCCGGGCAGCTCGGGCGGCCCGCTCCTGGACGCCCGTGGCCTGGTCGTCGGCATCGTCGTCTCGATCGCCGACCCGGGAGGCGACGAGGCCTTCGCCGGCATCGCGTTCGCCGTGCCGATCGGCGTGGCCCTGGGCGGAGGCACCGACGGCGACGGCCCGCCCGGCGACGGGCCGCTGATTTGACCGACGAGAGGGAACACCGCATGACCTCGACCAACCAGGCCGATCACCCGCTCGAACAGGTGCTGTTCGAGGTCAAACGCACCATCGTCGGACAGGACGTGCTGCTGGAGCGCATGGCCGTGGCCCTGATCGCGGACGGCCACCTGCTGGTCGAGGGCGTGCCCGGCCTGGCCAAGACGCTCGCGGTCAGGTCGCTGGCCGCCGCGATGTCCGGCAGCTTCCAGCGGGTCCAGTTCACCCCCGACCTGGTGCCCGCCGACCTCGTCGGCACCCGGGTCTACCACCAGCACTCCGGGGAGTTCAGGACCGAGCTGGGCCCCGTGTTCGCCAACCTGCTGCTGGCCGACGAGATCAACCGCGCCCCCGCCAAGGTGCAGAGCGCCCTGCTGGAGGTGATGCAGGAGCACCAGGTGACGATCGGCCGCGAGACGTTCAAGGTGCCGGAGCCGTTCCTGGTCATGGCGACGGAGAACCCGATCGAGTCGGAGGGCACCTACCCGCTGCCCGAGGCGCAGGTCGACCGTTTCATGATGAAGGTGGTCGTCGACTATCCGGCGCAGGCCGAGGAGCAGGCGATCGTGGCCAGGGCGCTGCGCCCGCCGGAGCCGCCGCAGCCGATGGTGACGCCCGAGGGCCTGATCGCCATGCGGGCGCGGGCCCGGCAGGTGTACGTCGATCCGGCCATCGTCGACTACGCGGTCCGGCTGGTCGGCGTGACCCGTTCCCCCGCGACCGCCGGGCTCGGCGAGCTGGAGCGGTACGTCACCTACGGGGCGAGCCCGCGGGCCTCCATCGCGCTCGTCACCGGGGCTCGGGCGCTGGCGTTCCTGCGCGGGCGCGACTACGTCCTGCCGCACGACCTGGCCGAGCTCGCGCTCGACGTGCTGCGGCACCGCCTGGTGCTGTCGTACGAGGCCCTGGCCGACGACGTCGACCCCGACACGATCATCACCAGGGTGCTCGGGGCCGTCAGGGCGCCCGACGTCGTCCTGCAGAACCGCTGAGCCGCCATGGCCACCGCCCCAGAGAAACTGCTGCTCCGCCTGGAGTGGAAGGTCGTCCGCAGACTCGACGGCCGGCTCCAGGGGGCCCACAGGACGACGTACCGCGGCACCGGGATCGACTTCACCGGGCTGCGGCCGTACACCGAGGGCGACGACGCCCGCCACATCGACTGGAACGTCACCGCCCGGCTGGACGAGCCGCACCTGCGCGTCTTCACCGAGGACCGTGAGCTGACCGTGTGGCTGGTGCTCGACCGCTCGGCCTCCATGGGGGCGGGCCGGCCGGGGCGCGGCAAGCACGACGTGCTCGCCGAGCTCACGCTCGTCCTGACCCGGCTGTTCGGGCGGGGCGGCAACCGCGTCGGCGCCGTGCTGTTCGACACGGGGATGGTGCGCGTCGTGCCGCCAGGCACCTCGCGGCGGCACGCGCTGCGGATCGCCGCCGAGCTCCAGCGCACGTCGGGGACGCGCGGCGGCAGCACCACCGACCTGGCGGAGATGATCGACGCGGCCGGACGGCTCGCGCGCCGGCGCGCGCTCGTCGTCGTGCTGTCGGACTTCATCGGCGAGGGCGACTGGGAGCGCTCCCTGCAGCGGCTGGCCCGCCGGCACGAGGTGGTCGCGCTGCGCATCGTGGACACCGCCGACGACGTGCTGCCCGAGGCCGGGCTGATCGTGGTCGAGGACGCCGAGACGGGCGAGCAGCTCGTCGTCGACTCCGCCGACCCCTTGCTCCAGGTACGGTTCCGCGCCGCCGTGGACGCCCGCGACGCCCGGCTGACGGCGGGCATGCGCCGGGCCGGGGTGCCCGTCCACCGCATCGACACCGACCGCGACCTCGGGGAGGCGCTCGTCGAGGTCGTCGCCAGAACCGGGAAGCGGACGTCATGACCGGGCCTGACATGTCTGTGCTGATCACTGTGTTGATCACTGTGCTGATCAGAGGGCCGGTCGTGTCCGCGGGGGAGGCTTCATGACGTGGTCCGCTCCGCTGCTGCTGATCCTCGGGCTGCTGGTCACGGCCGCGCTCGCCTGGGCCGCCGTCGTCTCGGCCCGCCGCAGGAGGACCGCGCTCGCCGCGGCCGGCCTGGTCGTGCCCGGGGGACGCCGGGCGTACCTAGGAGTCGGCCTGACCATCGCCGGCGTCGCCGTGCTCGCCATCGCCACGGCGGGACCCGCGGCCATGGTGCCGGTCCCGCGAGCGGCGGGCACCGTCATCCTGGCCATCGACGTCTCCAACAGCATGGGCGCCGACGACGTCGCGCCCACCCGGCTGGCGGGCGCGCAGCGGGCCGCCCGCGCGTTCGTGGCGGCGCAGCCGGACAGCGTCGACATCGGGGTCGTCGCGTTCGAACGGGGCGCGCTCACCACCGCCCGCCCCGACGCCGACCACTCCGTCGCGCTCAAGGCCATCGACCGGCTGAAGGTCACCGGCGGCACCTCGCTGGGAGCGGCCATCACGGCCTCGCTGACGGCGATCACCGGCAAGCAGGCCGCCCTCGGCCGCGACGGCGCCCCGCCGCCCGACCTCGGCTACTGGCCGTCCGCCACGATCGTGATCTTCTCCGACGGCCAGAACCAGGGCAACGACGTAGAGAAGGTCGCGACCCTGGCCCAGCAGGCGGGCGTGCACATCCACACCGTCGGCGTCGGCACCACGGCGGGCACCGCGGTCAAGGTGGACGGCTACAACCTGCAGACCTCGCTCGACGAGGACACGCTCACGCTGATCGCGCAGACCACCGGCGGCGAGTACCACCCCGCCACCGACACCGCGCGGCTCGACGGGATCGCCGGCACGATCGACCTGCGGCTCACCGTCTCCGACGAGCCGCTGCCCCTCGCCGGCGGGCTGATCGGGCTCGCCCTCGCACTGCTCACCGCGGGAGCGGCGCTCACCGTGCTCCGGTCAGGACGGGTGATCTGACATGACGTTCTCATGGCCGTGGGCCCTGCTGTCCATCCTGATCATCCCGCTGATCCTGGGCATCCGCTGGTGGGCGCTGCGCCGCCGGCGGCGCGCCGCCGTCCGGGTCACCTCGATCGCCCTCGTCCGCAGCGCGCTGCCCGGCCGGACGCGGTGGATCCGCAAGATCCCGCCCGCGTTGTTCGTCACCGGGCTCGCCCTGCTCGCGGTCGGGGCCGCGCGGCCGCAGGCGTCGGTCCCGGTGCCGCAGACGGCGGCGACGATCCTGCTCGCGCTCGACACCTCGGGCTCCATGTGCTCCACGGACGTGGACCCGAACCGGCTGACCGCCGCCAAGAAGGCTGCCACCGACTTCATCGAGTCCCTGGAGGGCGGGCCGCGCATCGGCCTGGTCACCTTCTCGGGCAGCGCCGGCCTGCTCGTCCCGCCCACCGACGACACCGACGCGCTGACCGAGGCGCTGGACAACCTCACCGTCGGCCGCGGCACCGCGATCGGCCAGGCCATGCTGGCCTCGCTCGACGCCATCGCGGAGGTCGATCCGTCCGTCGCCCCCACCGGCGCGAGCCCCGATCCCGGCTCGGGCGAGGGCCACGCCGCCGCCGCGATCATCGTGCTCACCGACGGCGCCAACACCCAGGGCGTGGACCCGCAGACCGCCGCCCAGGAGGCGGCCCTGCGCCGCGTCCGCGTCTACCCCATCGGCTTCGGCACCACGACTCCGGCTCCCATGGTCTGCGAGAACACCCAGTTCGACGGCCGCGGCTTCGGCGGGTGGGGCGGCGGCTGGGGCGGTGGCGGCGGCTTCGACCGGGGCGGACGCAACATCCGCATGATCGACGAGCCCGCGCTCAAGCAGATCGCCCAGACCACCGGCGGCGCCTACCACCGCGCCGAGAACGCCGACGAGCTCAAGACCGCGCTCGAAGCCCTGCCGGGCAGCTTCAGCGTCGTCAACCGGCGGGTCGACACCGCCGCCGCCTTCGCGGCCGGCGGCGCGCTCTTCGTCGTCGCCGCCCTGTCGCTCTCCCTCTGGTGGAACCGCCCTCGTACGCCTACCCGCTGACCGGGGCTGATTACAGGGGTCAGTCGTCGGAGGCCAGGCGGGCCGGGAAGCCGCCGGTCGCGATCGGGCCCCAGCGGTCGATGTGCAGCCGGATCAGGGACTTGTCCTGGCGGCGCATGGCCTCGCGGTACTCGTCCCAGTCGGGGTGCTCGCCGGCGATGCAGCGGTAGTAGTCCACCAGCGGTTCGAGCGCGTCGGGCATGTCCAGCACCTCCGCACGCGCGTCCACCTGCACGTACGGCCCGTTCCAGTCGTCGGACAGGACGCAGATCGAGGCGCGGTCGTCCCGGCGGGCGTTGACCGCCTTGGCCCGGTCGGGGTAGGTCGAGACGACGATCCTGCCCTCCTGGTCGACGCCGCAGGAGACCGGCGAGAGCTGCGGCCGGCCGTCCGCGCGCGTGGTGGACAGCAGGCCGTGGTGGCGGGGGCGGAGGAAGTCAAGCAGTTCGGGCAGTTCGACGCGGCGGGCGGTCGCGATGCTGGGAGCCATGACACATGCCTTTCATTACGGACGTGGCTTCGATCCTTCCACTCCTGACGCGAGGAACACCCGATCCGAAACGGGGACGTAACAGACGTCCTACATGATCGGTGTCACCCCGCCCCCGTTCGACCCCGCGAGGAGAGTCATGAGCGTGTCGCAGACGTACGGACGACGGAACTTCCTGCGCGTGGCGGCGGCCCTGACCGGCGCGGGCGGCGCGTCGCTGGCCGGCGCCGGACGGGCCGCCGCCACCCCGACGCTGCCGAAGGAGATCCTCCAGCCCCGCAAGGGGCCGATCCACGGCCGGCACTACCTCCCGTCCACGGTGGAGCAGGTCACGTGGGGGTACGTGCCCGCGCTGGGCAGCGAACCCGTGCTGCGGGTCAGGTCCGGCGACACCGTCACCGTCGACACGGTCTCGCACGAGGGCATCCTGGAGGACCAGGGCCGCGACCCCGTCGCCTACTTCGCCCGGCACGGCGTGGCCCGATCGGACGTGCTCCAGGACGCCATCGCCATCGCCCGCGACTACGACCGCACGCCCAGGGACTTCGACCTCGACGGCCCGCATGTCGTGACGGGCCCGATCCACGTGGCCGGCGCGCGGCCGGGCGACGTGCTCAAGGTCGAGATGCTCTCCATGCTGCCGCGCGTCCCGTACGGGGTGGTGTCCAGCCGCCACGGCAAGGGCGCGCTGGCCCGGCAGGCGAACGGCGGCGCCCCCGACGGCATCACGCCGGCGGAGGTCATGCCGCCCGTGGCCACCGACGGCCGCTCCACCGGGGATCCGCTCAGGTACGGGAACGTCTCGGTCTTCACCCCGGTCCGGCGCGGTCGCAAGGGCGTGGCCAGCGGCGTGCTCAAGCGCGGCATGCGGGGCAAGGAGGTGACGTTCCCGCTGAAGCCGTTCATGGGGATGATGGGCGTCGCGTTCGCCGAGTCCGACCGGCCGACCGATCCGCTGCTCAACAGCATTCCGCCCACTCTGGGCGGCGGCAACATCGACATCAGCCACCTCGGCGCGGGCGCCACCTTCTACCTGCCGGTCTTCACCGAGGGCGCGCTCTTCTACACCGGCGACCCCCACCACGCGATGGGCGGCGGCGAGGTGGCGCTGACGGCGATGGAGGGATCCCTGCGCGCCACGTTCCGTTTGACGGTGTGCAAGAAGGGCTCGGGGGACGCCCCTTCTGTCGCCTTCCGCTACCCCTTCGGCGAGACGGCGCACGCCTGGCTGCCGATCGGCCTGTCCGACCCGGACGGCTCCAGGAACGGCCAGGTGAACGACCTGGACGTGGCCATGCGCCGCGCCGTCGTCAACGCCCTCGACTTCCTGGAGCACGACCAGGGGATGGACCGCGCCGTCGCCTACGCCTACCTGTCGGCCGCCACCGACTTCGAGATCTCCCAGGTGGTCGATCGCACCACCGGCGTGCACGGGCTCATCCGCAAGGAGCACTTCTGAGCAGGGTCTACGCGATGTGGCGGCGATCACATGTGGTGTGTGGATTCGTCCACAGATGATCGGGTGGCGTCTCCGTAGTGTCTGTCTTGCCGGAGCACCCCGGCGGAACGGACAAGGGGAGGAACCCGAAATGCGTAAGACCTTCGCGATCGCGGCGCTGGCCGGTTCGATGGCTCTGACCGGTCTGGCGCTGAGCCCGGCCGCGGCTCAGGCCAGCACCACCACGACCACGCACACGGGGACGAACTGGGGGAAGTTCTTCTCCAGTGACCACAAGGCGTACACGTTCGGCAAGACGTGGGAGTCGCACGGCAAGGTGTTCACGAAGTGGTACGGGGTGGACAAGGTCGGCGGTAAGAAGGGCTGGGTCTGGTTCGAGGTGTACCAGGGCGGTCACTGGAAG
>NZ_PVNG01000028.1 GCF_003001935.1 Nonomuraea fuscirosea
GGTCGGGGGTCGGGGGGCGGGGGGCGGGAGCCGGAAGTCAGGGGCGGGAGCCGGAAGTCAGGGGCGGGAGCCGGAAGTCAGGGAGGGTTCGGGGGTTAGGGGAGGGAGCGGCCGAGGCGGAGGCGGACGCGGTTGCCTCGTTGGACGGTTTCGCGTACGGTCCACACCCGCTCGTCGATCACCGTCCCCTTGGCCGTCATGTAGCCGCCCATCCGCAGCACCGGCCGCCCCGTGGAGTCGCGCAGCAGCTGGGCCCGGGACTCCGAGTCGTCGCCGAACAGCACCAGGAAGTCGGCGGCGTCCGCCGGGGCGTCGAGGATCAGGCCGGGATACAGGTGGGAGTACGCCACCTCGATCACATGGTCAGTCACGCGGCGACGTCTACCCAGATATCACGCTTTCAGCGGAAGCGGATGGCGGGATAGCGCTTTCCGGCGCTATGGGATGAAATGGCAGCATCCCTATCTACAAGGCTGGAGTACCACCGTGCCACTGTTCGACCTGCCCCTCGACCAGCTCCGCAGCTACCTGCCCGACCGCGACGAGCCCGCCGACTTCGACGCGTTCTGGTCCGCCACCCTGGCCGAGGCCAGGGAGTTCGACCTGGCCGCCGAGTACGTCCCCTATGACCTGCCGTTCACCGGCGTGGACGTGTACGACGTGTCGTTCGCCGGTTGGGGCGGTCACCGGATCAACGGCTGGTTCCTGCTGCCGCGCGGCGCGGAGGGGCCGGTTCCGTGCGTGATGCACTACATCGGCTACAGCGGCGGGCGCGGTTTCCCGAAGGACCATCTGATGTGGCCCGCGGCGGGGTACGCGGTGTTCGTCATGGAGACCCGCGGCCACGGCGGCGCGAACGTCGGCAGCCCCGGAGCCACCGGCGACCCCCACGGCAGCGCCGGGCCGCAGGCCCCCGGCATGATGACCCGCGGCATCCTGGATCCGGCCGACTACTACTACCGTCGCGTGTTCACCGACGCCGTCAGGGCCGTGGACGCGGCGGCGGAGCATCCGGCCGTGGACGCCTCCCGCATCGTGACGTCGGGCGGCAGCCAGGGCGGGGCCATCTCGCAGGCGGCGGCCGCGCTGCACCCGGGCGTCAAGGCGGCGCTGATCGACGTGCCGTTCCTGTCGCACTTCCGGCGGGCGGTCGAGATCACGGGGCGCGACCCGTACCAGGAGCTGGTCCGTTATCTGTCCACCCGGCGCGACACCGCCGACCAGGTGTTCCGCACGCTGAGCTACTTCGACGGGGTCAACTTCGCCGCCCGCGGCACCGTGCCCGCGTTGTACTCGGTCGCGCTGATGGACGACATCTGCCCGCCGTCCACGGTGTTCGCCGCCTACAACCACTGGCAGGGGCCCAAGGAGATCACGGTGTGGCCGTGGAACAACCACGAGGGCGGTGGCGGCTACCAGTCGGAGGAGCAGGTGCGTTATCTGCACAAGCTGCTGTCCGGCGGATGAGCCGGCCGGCTCCCCCGCTCGACCTCCTGGCCGGCGCTGAGCAGGGTCTCCGCCAGACTTCTGCCCGGCGGTTGAGCGGAGTCCCCACCAGGCTTCTGCCCGGCGGCTGAGCGGAGTCTCCGCCAGGCTTCTGCCCGGCGGCTGAGCGGAGTCCCCGCCGTGCCACAGCCCCCGTGGGCCGCGGCACGGCGGGAGCCGCGTCAGGCGGTCTGCTCGGTCACCAGGAAGGAGACGCTCCCCTGGTCGTCGGCTCCCGCGTCGAGGGCCTTGTCGTCCAGTACGGTCGCCGCCACAGGGTCGAGGTAGACCCGCGCGCCTCCCGTCTCGACCACCGCGTCGGCCGGTTCCGGGGCGGTGGCCAGGGTCAGGGTGAGCGAACTCGCGCCCTCTCCCTGCGACGAGATGCGGATCCCGCTCTGAGAGGGCTCGGGCGCGGTCGCGGTCAAGTCACGGATCGCCTGGGCGGCGTTTTCGGTCAGGGTGAGCACTACGGCTCCTCCTCACGTTCGACGTTCTTGAAGTTGCCTGCCCTTCCCTCGACCCGGCGCCCTAACCCTTCTTGACTGAATTCTTTTCCAACTGTTCCGTGTCGCGGCGCAGCACGATGCCGCGGTCCCGTCTCACGGGACCGCGGCACATGCGGAAGAGGACTGTGCGAGCTACCGGGCGTCGGACCTGCTGCCGGTCTTGGAGTCGGCGCCGGGGCCGCAGGAGCCGGCCTTGGTGCCCGCCACCTTCCACTCCGACCCCGGGAACGGGCTCATGAAGTGCGTCAGCAGGTCCACCGCGTAGTCGGGCACCTGCCCGCCCGGATCCAGCAGGGAGACCATCTGGGGCCCGTCAGCGCCGCGCAGCGTGATCGTGTTGCCGCCGGTGCCGGCCGCGAAGCCGGGTTTGGCGTCCACGGTCACGCAGGCCAGGCTGATCCCGGCCGCCTTGATCTCCTGCTTGGCCCCGATCCTGCGCATGCGCTGGTCGTAGCGGCGCAGGGCGAGAGAGGTGGCGGGGCCGATCCGGACGGCTTCGCGGAAGACGTCGTCGCCGACCTCCCTGCTCAGCTTGACGTCGAGTTCGACGTCGGGCCGCAGGTTGACGCCCTTGGCGGAGATCTTGACGGTGCCGTAGTTCCCCTCGAAGCCGGGGGCGAGGTAGCCGACGGCCGCGGGCGCCTTCACGCCGAAGGGCACCTTGCCCGGTCTGATCCGCAGCCATGACACGCGCCTGATGCTCACCGCGACGTCCTCGATCGAGCTCTTGGCGAGCCCGAACCGCCCGCCGACGTGGTAGGTGAGGAAGCCCTTGGTGTACGGGACCTCCTTGCTCACCGCGATGCCCTGCGGGGCGACCGGGTCCATGGTGAGCCCGGCGCGCAGCGTGATGCGGCCCGTGGGGACGGGCCTGGAGACCAGGTCGAGGGTGTGGTCGGGGTTGAGCCTGACCGTGGTGTCGGCGGCCAGGTCCTTTACCGCGAACGCCACGTCGCCCAGCCGCCCCGACGGGTCCACCAGACCGCCCTCGACGCCGAAGTAGCCGTCGAGCGTGCTGGCGCCGCCCTCCGCCTTGTACGTGACGGCCGGCACCTTCAGAGCGGCGGACGAGGCGTCGGCGTCCACGCCGAAGACGGCGGGCACGTCGCCGAAGCGCAGTTCGCCGGTGCCCTTGCCGGGCAGGGTGACCTTGGCGGTGAGGTGCTTGACGGGGGCGGAGTTGCTGACGCGGATGCGGGTCTTGGCCCCGTAGGCGCCTTGGAGTGCCACCTGCGCGGGCACCGGGTCGACGGCGACGTGGCCGCGCAACCCGGCCGCCTCGGCGTGCAGGTCGAGGGAGCCGAGCGTGGCGGGCGGCTCGATCCGGTACGCGGCCTGCACGGTGTTGCCCTGCCCCACCCCGAACGGCCCGATCGCCATCGAGGTGATCTCGGCCGGCAGCCCGGTCAGGGTGGCCCTGGCCTTGATCGGCACGGGCGACAGGACGCTGCTGGACAGGTAGACGCCGAGGTCGGGCCGCTTGGGCCGGAATCCGGAGAACGCCAGCGTGCGGCCGGTGAGGTCCACCGTGACCTGGTCGGGCAGGCCGGTCACGTCCACGTACCCCTGCAGGCCGAAGCAGCCGCGCTGGGCCAGGCAGAAGGGGCCCTGCGCGCAGCCGGGCGATCCGGCGGCGCAGCCGCCGTCCACCAGCGACACGCCGCCGGGCACGGCGGGCGCGGCCTGCATGCGGGCGAGCGCGGCCTTCTTGCCGAGCCAGGCGCGGGCGCGGACGTCCAGGCGCGAGCCCGCGTAGGAGAGCTTGCCGTCGGCCGAGGTGACGGACAGGCGTCCGGGTACGGGGCCGACCGTGCCGAGCAGGCCGAAGCGGTCGTCGCCCCGGACGACGTCGGCGTCCACGGCGATGATCTGCTTGGCCGAGCGGAAGTCGGCGCTGAACCCCTGCGCGGCCGGGCTGAACTCGACGTGCGAGAGCCCGTTGACCAGGACGCTGGCGTCGAGGTCGCCCGTGCCCTGGTCGTAGTGGGCCGCCAGGTGCGGCCCGGTCGGCGACTTGGCGCCGTCGTGGTTGGTGAACGCCAGTTCGGCCGTCTTGACCGGCCCCGACAGGCCGCGGAAGCGGTAGCCGGCCGGGTCCCAGGAGGCGTCGAACCTGGCGGGCACGCCGGTGACCTCGGCGGCGGCCCTGGCGTACCGGTCGCCCAGCTTGACCCGGGCCAGCGCCGACACCTTGGCGACGGGGGCGTCGGAGGTCCAGGTCAGCGTCCTGGCCTTGGTGTCGGCGACGAGTTCGGCGCGCTTGCGCACGCCTTCGACGGTGGCGGTCAGGTCCTCGCCGCCCACCCGCGTCACGTGCGCTTTATTGGCATAAATCGCCATCTCGGCGAGCTTCGCGGACGTGCTGACCTTGACCGTCGCACGCTCGCCCAGCTCCCACGACGCCTTCACGTCGTCGCGCACGCCGAGCAGGGTGCCGTCGATGGTGGGACCAGACTTGAGGTTCGTGTACGTGGCCCGCACCCGCTTGATCGTGCCGCTGGCCTGGTAGGCGGCCTTCCTGGCGGACGGGTCGAGTGTCACGTCCACCTCCCCGGGCGTGTTGCTGATCTCCAGGCCGGCCACGTGGGTGCGGTCGATGACGGCCGCGCCGACGAACGAGCGCCCGCTGGAGTCCGTCTTCAGATGGGCGTGCGGCGCGGCCCCGTACGTGACGTCGAACCCGGACAGTCCCGACACCAGCCCCGACACGCCGATGGCGGAGCCGTCCTTGATCATGGTGACGTGGCCGCCGCGCGGGGTGGCGACGGCACCCCCGTTGCGCTGCAGCACGGCGGCGAACCTGCCGATGGGCGAGCTGGACGACTGGGTGATCTGGTGCCGCTCGGGGTCGTTGACCAGGCTCACCCTGGCGGGCAGCTCGCTCAGCTCCGCCTTGAGCACGGTCTTGGCGGCGGCCCGGTCGTAGAAGAGCATGCTCGCCGCGCCGGCGCCCGCGCGACCCGCGCCCGCCGCGACGGCCAGGCTCTGCTTGCCGCCTCCGGCGACGTACTTCGCGGTGAAGGTGCGCGGGAGGCGCTCGAGCTCGGCCCGCATCACCCGGTTCAGCTGGCCGTCGCGGTAGTCGAGGTCGTCGACCCGGGCGTGGGCGATGGCGGTCGGGCTGGCGAAGCGGACCTCGCCGTGCGCCAGGCGCACTTTCGCGCTGGTGCCCATGCGGTCGAGCACGGCGTGGGTGAGGCGGCCGCCGCGCACGGCGACCGCCTCCAGCTTGGCGGGCGCGGAGGCGGCGACGTCGAGGGCGCGCGTGTCGAGGGCGGCGTTCACGGTGAGCCGGGTGGTGGCCGGGGTCTGGCGCATGCTCACGGCGCTGCGGCCGGTCAGGCCGGCGACCATGGCCGCGGACTGTCCCGGCTCCTTGCGCTCGACGACGGCCTTGACCCGCTTGCCGGTCGAGTCCATCGTGAACGTGCCCTTGTCGGAGGCCGACAGCGAGGTGCCGCGGCGCAGGCCGTCGAATCCGACCGAGACCTTGCCGTCGTACTCGGCCCAGACCTGCGCCTTCAGGTTCTCCTCGCCGAGCCGCCTGACGGCGAACCGCAGCCCGACCGAGCCTCCGCCGGGATCTGCGGTGGGCACCAGGTCGGCGGCCAGGTCGGGCTTGCCGTCGCCGGTCACGTCGGCGGCCACCGGCAGGCCGACCGGCTGCCTGATCGAGCAGGAGACGGGCACCGTCTCGCTCTCGACGCAGAGCCGGTAGGTCAGCCCGGGCACGGCCTGCCCGAGCGGCTCGAACGACTTCGCGATCGCGGCCAGGGGTTTGCTCAGCCCCAGCGTCGCGGCCTGAGAGGTGTCCGGCAGCATGTCGCCCGGCTTCGGCGCCTGCCTGCCGAGCCCCTGCCCTTCCTGGACGGCGACGGCGGCCGCGGTGATCTCGTTGACGAGCCCCGGGCCGGCCGGCGTGGTCACCTCGGGCGTGGCGGGGCCGACCGTGCCGTTCTGGCCGGCCGCGCCGTTCGCGACGGGGCGCAGCGCGAGCGAGTTCTGCCGCGGCACGGTGACGACGGCGGGGGCCGGCTCCCGTACCGCGGGCACGGGCCGCGCCTTCTGGGCGGCCTGCGCCCGTACGGGCTGAGTATGTGCCGGTACGGGCCCGGCCTGCGCTCCGACCGGCGGCAGAGCCACGAGGGCGGCGCCGGCAATCGTCGTCGAAGCGAGCACGCGCAGGAGGGCGTGCGGCATGTAGCGTTCTCCCCCGGACCTGGTTAATTCATCCCATCAGAAACATAGGTCACGAGACGACCATACTTCCTCACTTTCCGTCAAACTGCTCTCGACATGGGACTCCAATTTTCTGCGGGAAGGGAGGTTTCGCCGCAGGTCGGGCGTTTTCGAGAAGCCTGGCCAGTCCGGAGGAGCGGTGGGTCAGGCGATGCGGACGACGATCTTCCCGCGCACTCCCCCGGCCTCCAGCGCCCGGTGCGCGCCGGCGATATCGGAGAGCGGGTATACCGCGTGCACAAGCGGACGTATTGCGTCCTTTTCCACATAACGGGTCAGATCGGCGAAGTCGCGGTGAGTGGGGTCGCCGCTGAAGAAGCGCACCCGCCGGGAGCCGAACACGGCGGAGGCCAGCACGTACGACAGCGACACCACGGGCCGGCCGAGGTCGAAGGCGATCGCCACCATGCGCCCGCCCGGCGTCAGCAGGCGGCGGAAGGGCTCCTGCGCCACACCCCTGGTGTCCAGTACGACGTCGAACGGGCCCAGATCGGCCGGGCCGGTGACCGCGTAGTCGTATGCCTCGTCCGCGCCGATCTCGCGGACGAAGTCCAGCGTCCCGGCCGAGGCCAGCGCGGTGACGTGGGCGCCGAGGTGCTTGCCCAGCTGGACCGCGACGTTCCCGACGCCGCCGGCCCCGCCGATCACCAGCAGTCGCTCGCCGGGACGCAGCCTGGCCTTGTCGCGCAGCGCCGTGACCGCGGTCGTGCCCACGGGCAGGGCCGCCGCCTCGACCAGGTCCATGCCGGCCGGGGCGAGGGAGAGCCGGCGCGGGCGTACGGCCACGTACTCGGCGGTGCTGCCGAAGGTGCGCGACAGCGCGCCCCAGACCCGGTCGCCCACGGCGGGGCCCGGCTGTTTCGAGCGCACGGCGACGACCTCGCCGGCGAAGTCGATGCCCACGAGCTTGGGGAAGCCGCGCTGCATCAGGTCCGTCAGCATCCGCAGCCGGCCCGCGCGGCCGTGCAGCTCACCGCCGTTCACGCTGGTGGCGTGCACCTTGACGAGCACTTCGCCGGGCGCGGGTGACGGCATGGGGCGCCTGCCCTCGTAAAGCACCTCAGGGGGGCCGTACCTGTCGTAGAGGGCCGCGCGCATCTCGTCCATTGTCCTTCTTATCCCCTCTGCCGGAATCGTCACCAGTGACGCTAACGCGGCAAACGGACGGGGTGCTCCACTTAGGCTAATGTGAGAAACATGCCTGGTCATCCCTCTCGGATAGAGCTCGAACGTGGCACGGATCGGGCCGAACTGCGCGCGGCCGTACACGCCGATCTGCGGGTGCCTCCGCAGGACGGGCCGGGCCCCGACCTGCGGGCCGACGCGCGGCACAACCGCGAGCGGATCCTCGGTGCGGCGCGGGAGGCGTTCGCCACGCGCGGGCTGGACGTGCCGATGGCGGCCATCGCGCGGCGCGCGGGCGTCGGCGTGGCGACGCTCTACCGGCGCTTCCCCTCACGCGAGTCGCTGGTCGTCGAGGTCTTCGCCGACCAGCTCACGGCCTGCGCGTCCACCGTGGACGACGCGCTCGCCGACCCCGACCCGTGGCGGGGCTTCACCACGGCGATCGAGAAGATCTGCGCGATGCAGCTCGCCGACCGGGGGTTCGCCACGGCGTTCATGACGGCGTTCCCCGCCGCGACCGGCTACGAGCACACGCGGGCGCACGCGGAACGGCGCTTCGCCGAGCTGGTACGGCGGGCCAAGGAGGCCGGGCGGCTGCGGGCCGACTTCGACTCGGCCGATCTGGTGCTGCTGCTCAAGGCCGTCTGCGGCGTCACCGCCGACGCCGGCGAGGCCGCGGCGGCTTCTTCGCGCAGGCTGGTGGCCTACCTGCTGCAGTCCTTCGAGGCCGGGCGCACCGCCCCCTTGCCGCCCCCGCCCCCGCTCGACCTCGGCCACCTGCACCCGGTGGCACCCCGCTGACTCCCCCACCGCTTCGCGGGACGGAGCGGTCAGTCGCCCAGCGACCGCAGGGCCTGGGCGATGCCGTCGCCGGAGCCGGCCGCGAGCACGTTGCCGTCGCGGTCGCGGGCGATGGCGGTGATCCCGTCGCGGGCGTCGCGGGCCAGGGTGATCGTGGCGTCCGCGGCCAGCAGCCGCTCGGCCACCGGCGGCCGGGCGCCGGCCGCGCCGAGCAGGCGCCTGGCCGCGACCAGCGCGACGACGGGGGTGCGGTGGCGGGTCAGCAGCACGGGCTCGTCGTGCGGCCCGACGGCCTGGCGGACCAGCTCGCCCAGCTTGGACCGGGCGGCCGACAGCGACAGCACCGGCAGTCCGCTGAGCAGCCCGGACAGGTGCGACAGCGGGACCAGCGCGGCCCACTCCCAGCGTTCGCGGGTGATGAGGACGGTCGCGCCGTTGGTGGCGGCGTCCACGAGCGAGCCCCACCGGCCGCGGGCCTCCTCCACGCCGACGGGGGCGCCGAAGCGCGCCTCCAGGTCCTCGTACGGGGGCCGATCCGAGTTGATCATCGCCCGATCGTAAGCCACCTTACAGAAATTGTGCAAGCCGCCTTACAAGCTCTGCGGGACGGTCGTACCCGGGAAGGGCCGGGCGCTCAGTGGAGGCGGTCCAGGGCGGACAGGTCGTCGGGGGTGAGCTCCAGGAAGGCCGGCCCGCGTTCCTCGCACAGCCGGAGCACCGGCTCGGACTCCCGGTCGAGCACGTTGTAGCGGTTCTGGACGGAGGCGATCTCGGTGATCTCCAGCGCCCGCTCCAGCTCATCCGCCGTGACCGCGTCCAGCCCGATGTGCCGGATCTTGCCCTCCCGCCGCAGCTCGCCTCCAATGGTGAACTCCTGATCGGTCATCGTCCCCCTCAATAGCTGTGACCGGCCGTGACCTCGGCGGAGGCGGACACCGCCCGCCGGGCCCGCCGCCCGCCCCGTTCGAGCACGAGCATGGACAGCGTGTCGACGATGGTCAGGTGGGCCAGGCGGCCGGCGACGGCCTCCATGCCGAAGACGAGGTCCTCCCCGCCGCCGGTACGCGGCGTCGGCCGCCGGCTCGGCCTCGCGCGGCGCCTGCCTGGCGGCGGCGATCTTCAGCTCCTGGTAGCCGCCGAACCCCAGCCGCCGGCACGCGCGCACGACGGTGGAGGCGGAGGTGCCGGCCGGCGGAAGGGGTAGCGTCGGACACCGGTGATGGGAGGTGGGCATGAGGCCCATGGAAGAGCGGACGATCCTCGTCACGGGCGCGACCGACGGCCTCGGCCGGGGGCTGGCCGCCGACCTCGCGGGCCGGGGCGCGACCGTTCTCGTGCACGGCCGCGACGACGAACGCGGCCGGGCCACGATGGCGGAGATCAGGGCCGGCGTCCCCGGGGCGCGGCTGCACTGGTACCGCGCGGACCTGTCCTCGCTCGACCGGGTACGTGAGCTGGCCGCCGCCGTCGCCGCCGAGCACCAAGAGCTCGACACGCTGGTCAACAACGCGGGCATCGGCACCACCGTCCCCGGCGGCGAGGCACGCCAGGAGAGCGCCGACGGGCACGAGCTGCGGTTCGCGGTCAACTATCTGGCGGGCTTCCTGCTCACCCGGCTGCTGCTGCCGGTGCTGCGGGCGGCGGCGCCGTCCAGGATCGTCAACGTCAGCAGCCTGGGCCAGGCGCCGATCGACTTCGACGACGTGATGCTGCGCGAGGGGTACAGCGGGGTGCGGGCGTACGGGCAGAGCAAGCTGGCGCAGGTGATGTTCACCGTCGACCTGGCCGAAGAGCTGGCGGGCACGGGGGTCACCGCGAACGCGCTGCATCCGGCGACGTACATGCCGACCAAGATGGTGCCCGTGCCGGCCCTGAGCGAGCTGCGCGAGGGGGTCGAGGCGACCGCGCGGCTGGTGACCGCTCCGGAGCTGGACGAGGTGTCCGGGGGCTTCTTCGACGGGACGCGGCCCGCGCGGGCGATGCGGCAGGCGTACGACCCGGCGGCGCGGGCCCGGCTGCGCGAGCTGTCGCGGGAACTCACCGGCGGCTGATCGTGGTCACCGGCGGAGGAAAAGCGTTCGAGTGTGCCCACCGCCTGGGCTAACGTGCCGCCGGTGCACGTGTATCTGGAGACCGAGCGGCTGATTCTGCGCCGTTTCACCGAGTCCGACGCCGACGACCTGTTCGCCCTCGACAACGACCCCGACGTCATGCGCTACCTCAACGGCGGCGCGCCGACGCCGCGGGAGGTGATCGACGAGCGCGTCCTGCCGCGTCTCATCGCCGGCGGGTTCTTCGCCGCCCTGGAGAAGCCGGCCGGCCGGTTCCTCGGCTGGTTCCACCTGCGGACGGTCGAGGGCCGGCCGCCCGATGAGCTCGAACTGGGCTATCGGCTGCGCAAGGAGGCCTGGGGGCGGGGGTTCGCGACCGAGGGATCGGTCGCGTTGATCGACAAGGCGTTCGCCGAGCTGGGCGCCGGGCGGGTGTTCGCCCAGACGATGGCGGTCAACCTCGGGTCGCGGCGGGTGATGGAGAAGTGCGGGCTGCGCTTCGCGCGCACGTTCCAGGTCGACTGGCCCGACCCGATCGAGGGCTCGGAGCAGGGAGAGGTGGAGTACGAGCTGCTGCGCTCCGCATGGGAGGCCGCGCGCAGCTGATCGGCGGCCCAACCTGGTGCACTGGTCGGACCAGTCGCTAGGGTGCCTCGTATGGGATATGACGCGCTGTTCCGCCTGGATGGGCGGCGGGCCGTGGTGATCGGGGCGGGAAGCGGGATCGGCAGGGAGTCGGCGCTGGCGCTGGCCGCCCACGGCGCCTCCGTGGTGTGCGCGGACCGGAACCTGGAGGCCGCCAAGGAGACCGCCGACGGCTGCGGCGGGGACGCCCGGCTGGTCGACGTGCTGGACGCCGAGGCGGTGCGCGCGCTCGCCGCGGAGCAGCCGGCCGACGTGCTCGTGTTCACGGCGGCCACGAACGTGCGCAAGCGGCTGCTCGACTACACCGGCGAGGAGTTCGACCGGGTGGTGGCGCTGAACCTGCGGGCCTCGTTCGACGTGGTACGCGCGTTCGGGGCGGGCATGGTCGAGCGGGGACGCGGATCGATCATCGGCTTCGCCTCGATCCGGGCCTCGGTCACCGAGCCGGGCCAGAGCGTCTACTCGGCCACGAAGGCCGGGCTGGTGCAGCTGCTGCGCACGGCCGCGGCCGAGTTCGGGCCGCACGGGGTCCGGGTCAACGCCATCGCGCCGGGTGTGGTGGAGACGCCGCTGACCCGGCAGATCCAGGACGATGCCGGCTGGTACGCGGCGTACTCGGCCAAGTCCCCTCTCGGCCGGTGGGCCAGGGCGGACGAGATGGCCGGCGCGGTGGTCTACCTGGCGAGCGAGGCGGCCAGCTTCGTCACCGGCTCCGTCCTGTACGTGGACGGCGGCTGGACGGCCGTGGACGGCCGCTTCGACCCACCGAACTGACCCCGGGTCCGACCGCCTCCTGGGGCGTGCCCGGCCCCTGCCCGGCCCCACCGGCCACCTTCCGGCCGGGCGGGGGTCAGGGGCGGATGATGGCCATCTTGGTGACGGTGAGTTCCTCGATGGCGAACCGGGGGCCCTCGCGGCCGATGCCCGAGTCCTTGACGCCCCCGTACGGCATGTTGTCGGCCCTGAAGCCCGGCACCTCGTTCACCACCACGCCCCCGGCGTCGATGCGTTCGATCGCCGCGAAGGCCGTGGCCAGCGAGCGGGTGAAGACGGAGGCGTGCAGGCCGTACCGTGAGCGGTTGACCGCGGCGAAGGCCGCGTCGAGGTCGGGCACCGGGCGCACGCACACGACGGGACCGAAGATCTCCTCGTCCCAGGCGGCGGCCCCGTCCGGCACGCCGGACAGGACGGTCGGCGCGATGGCCCGGCCGTCGCGGTGCCCGCCGGTCACCACCTCGGCCCCGGACCCCTCGATCCAGGCGAGGACGCGGTCGGTGGCGGCCTCGTCGATGAGCGGCGCGACGCGGGTCCCGGGCAGGCGCGGGTCGCCGGTCGTCACGCCCTTGACGCGGTCGGCCAGCAGGGACAGGAACTCCTCGCGTACGGGCTCCTCGACCAGCACCCGCTGCACCGCGATGCACGCCTGGCCCGAGGCGTAGTAGCCGCCGCGCACGACGGCGTCGGCGGCGGCCTCCAGGTCGGCGTCGGCGGCCACGATGAGGGCCGCGTTCGAGCCGAGCTCCAGCAGCACCTTGGTCGGGGCGGCGGAGCGGGCGATGGCGTGGCCGGCGGCGGCCGAGCCGGTGAAGGAGACAGCGCCGATCCGCCGGTCCTCGACGAGCGTCCGGCCGACCTCGACGTCGCCGGTGACGAGCTGGACGGCGGCCGGCGGCAGGACGCCGGACGAGCGCAGCAGGTGCACCAGCCAGAGGGTGGCCAGCGGGGTGGCCGGGGCCGGCTTGACGATCACGGGGCAGCCGGCGGCGACGGCCGGGGCGATCTTGTGCGCGGCCAGGAGGAGCGGGTAGTTGAAGCCGGTGATGCCGACGACGACGCCGACGGGCCGCCGCGTCCAGAAGCCGATCAGGCCCTCGCCGGCGGGCAACAGGTCCAGCGGGACGGTCTCGCCGTGCAGCCGGGCCACCTCCTCGGCGGCCGTGGCGAGCGTGACGAGCGTCCTGGCCACCTCGACCCGGCAGTCCACCAGCGGTTTGCCGGTTTCGAGCACCAGCAGCCGCTCGAACTCCTCCCGGCTGGCCGCGACGGCGTCGTGCGCGGCCATGAGGGCGGTGCGGCGGGCGTGCGAGGGCAGGGCGGCCATGGCGGGGGCGGCGGCGAGCGCCTCGTCGAGGGCCTGCCGCGCGTGCTCGGGCGTGCCGAGCGGGGCGGCGGCCACCGTGGAGCCGTCGTAGGGGAAGATCACGTCGGTGGTGGCGGCGGTCTCCACCCATCCCCCGCCGACGGGCAGCCCGCCGGGCCAGTTCTGTTTCATGGCGGCCTCCAAAGGCTCGTGGGTGGCGCTCTCGCGGGCGGCGTTCCCGCGGGTGGTGGTCCCGCGGGTGGTGGTCTTCTCGTCGGGGCCGGGACGGTCTGCGGTCATGGCCGTCTCCGCCGGGCGCTCGGGAACACGTCGAGGTAAGCGGGCGCGCCCTCGCGGCCGGTGGCGGCCAGGACGGCGTGCGCGACGGCCCGGCTGAACACGTCCGCCGCCACCGCCAGGACGTCCTGGAAGGCGTCGTGGCCGGGGACGGGACGCGCGCAGGTGGCCAGGCCGAAGATGGTGTCGCCGTCGGTCATGGTGTGGGCCGGCCTGATCGCCCTGGCCAGGCCGTCGTGCGCGACGGCGGCGAGCTTGCCGCACTGGGCCTTGGTGAGGGTCAGGTCGGTGGCGGCGACGCCGATCGTGGTGTTGAAGGCGGGCGCCTTCTCGGGCCGCCACGCCTGCGCCTCGCGCGCGTCGGGCGGCCGGAGATGGCCGAACTCGCCCGGCAGCCCGTACCTGACGCCGGCCAGGGTGGCGTCCCGGGGGTCCAGGACCGAGCCGGCGGGGTTGACGACGGCCAGCGCGGCCACGGTCGTGCCGTCGGGCAGGACGACGCTCGCCGTCCCCACGCCTCCGGCCAGCCCGCCCGCCACCGCCCCGGTCCCGGCCCCGACGGACCCGCTCGCCGCCGCCGACGCCGTCCCTTGGGAGAACGACGTCCCGGCATCGGGCGCGCCAGGGACACGAGAGCCGCAGGCGGCGTCGTAGGCGGCGGCGCCCAGGTCGGCATCGGGGGTGGCGCGGAAGGCGCCGCCGCGGCCCAGGTCGAAGATGACGGCGGCCGGGACGATCGGGACCGCGCCCGCCGCCACCGGATACCCCGCCCCCGCGTCCGCGAGCCGGTCCATCACCCCGCAGGCCGCCCCCAGCCCGAACGAGCTGCCGCCCGACAGCACCACCGCGTGCACCCGTTCCACCAGGTTGCGCGGGTCGAGCAGCTCGGTCTCCCGCGTCCCCGGGGCGGCCCCGCGCACGTCCACGCCCGCGACGGCCCCGTCGGAGGGCGCGAGGACGACGGTGGTGCCGGTGCGGTAGCCGCCGCCGACCCGGTGCGCGTGCCCCACCCGGAGCCCCGCGACGTCGATCAGGGAGTTCGTCGGCCCGGCCCGCATCAGTGGTCGCCGGTCAGGAAGCGGCGGGCCGCCTCGGCGAACACCCGGGTGCAGCGCACGATCTCGTCGATCTCCACGTACTCGTCCGCCTGGTGCGCGATCCACTTGCCGCCGGGCCCGTACACGACGGACGGGATGCCGCCCCAGTGCGTCAGCACGGTCCCGTCGGTCGAGCCGGGCACGCCGCCGTACACCGGCTCCTGCCCCGTCACCGTCCGGTGGGCGGCGGCCAGCGCGGCCACGACCGGGTCGGTCACGGGGACGTCCACCGGCGGCCGGTCCACCAGCACGGACACCTCGGCGGTGACTCCGTCCCCGCCGGCCAGCGCGGCCACCCGGTCGGCGATCTCCTTGTGCTCGGCGCCGGGGACGGTGCGCACGTCCACGAAGACCGAGGCGACCGCGGGAATGACGTTGACCTGCTCCTCGGTGCCGGCCCGCAGCACGGTCGGGGTCACGTACACCTCGCCGAGGTGCTCGTGCGCGGGATGGCGGGCCTGCAGTTCCTCCTGCAGCGTACGCAGCGCGACCAGCAGCGATCCGGCGGCCTGGATGGGGTTGCGGCCGTGCTGGGGCATCGCGCCGTGCGCCATCTTGCCGGTCAGGTCCACCCGCAGCCGCAGCGCGCCCTTGGCGACGGCGCAGATCTCGCCCGCCTCGGGCTCGGCCACGATGGCGCCGTCGACGCCGGCGGTCAGACCGGAGGAGACGAAGTGGTGGGCGCCGATCATCAGGCCCTCCTCGTCGGCCAGCGCGCACACCTTGATCCGCCCGGGGAACGGTCCAGCGAGCTGGAGCGCGCGGGTGGCGTAGAGGGTGGCGGCCAGGCCGGACTTCATGTCGGCGCTGCCCCGCCCCCACAGCCTGCCGTCGCGGATCTCCCCGCCGAACGGGTCCACGGTCCAGGCGGACAGGTCGCCCTCGGTCACCACGTCGGTGTGGCCCTCGAACATGAGGGTCGGGCCATCTCCGCCGCCGCCCTCGACCACGGCCACCACGTTCGGCCGGCCGGGCGCGGCCTCGTACACGACCGGTTCCCAGCCCCACTCGCGCATCTTGGCCTCGACCAGCTCGGCGGCGGGCCGCTCGCTGCGCCCGCGCGCGGGGTCGTTGGTGCTGGGCACGCGCACCAGCGCCCGGGTGAACTCCACCACTCCATCGGCATCGACGTCGATCATGCAAACCCCTCCAGAGTCGGTACGGCCGCCAGCAGCTCCCGCGTGTACGGGTGGGCGGGCTCGGCCCAGACGTCGTCCACCAGGCCCCCTTCCACGATCTCCCCCTGGCGCATGACGGACACGGTCTCGCACACGTGCCGCACCACGGACAGGTCGTGGGAGACGAACACGAGGGTGAGCCCCAGCTCGTCGACGAGGTCGGCCAGCAGGTTGAGTATCTGCCCGCGGACGGAGACGTCCAGTGCGCTGACCGGCTCGTCGGCGACCAGCACCTTCGGCCGGGGCGCGAGCGCGCGGGCGATGGCGATGCGCTGCCGCTGCCCGCCGGAGAACTGGTGCGGGTAGCGGCCGGCCGCCTCGGCGGGCAGGCCGACCGCGTCGAGCAGCTCCGCGACCCGGTCGCCGACCGGCAGGCCGAGCGCGGTCAGCGGCTCGGCGACGAGGTCGCGCACGCGCATGCGCGGGTCGAGCGAGCTCATCGGGTCCTGGAAGACGATCTGCAGGTTCTCGCGCAGGAAGCGCAGCCGCCGTTCCGGACGGCCGGTGATCTCCTGGCCGTCGAAGCGGATGGAGCCGCTGGTGGGCTGGTCGAGCGCGCACAGCAGGCGCAGCAGGGTGGACTTGCCCGACCCCGACTCGCCGACGATGCCGTGGCGTTCGCCGCGCCGCACGGTCAGGGAGACGTCGCGCAGGGCGTGGACGGCGGCGCCCGGCCTGGTCAGTGAGGTGCGGGGGCGGTGGTAGACGCGGTTCAGCCGCTCCGCTGTTATCAGGGCGTCAGTCGGCTGGGTGCCAGCATGCGAAGGCATGGCCGTCTCCTGTCAGCGCCGGAGGCGTCTCGCACTCGGGGGTGGCGTGCGGGCAGCGGTTCCTGAACACGCAGCCGCCGGGGAAGCGCCCGGCCGCGGGGACGCCGCCCTCGATGACGGGCAGGCGGGTGCCGCGCGGGGTGAGTTTCGAGGCGGCCAGCAGCCCTTGGGTGTAGCGGTGGCGGGGGCGGGTGAAGACCTCGCGGATGGGGCCGGACTCGACGACGCGGCCGCCGTACATGACCAGGACCCGCTCGCAGACGGAGGCGACGACGGCGAGGTCGTGGGTGATGAACAGCAGCGCGGGCGCGACCTCGGCGATCAGCTCCAGCATCTGTTTCTGCACGGTGACGTCGAGCGCGGTGGTGGGCTCGTCGCAGATGAGCAGCCGGGGCTCGTTGGCCAGGGCGATGGCCAGCATGACGCGCTGGCGCTGGCCGCCGGAGAGCTGGTGCGGGTACGCGCGGGCGATCTGGGCGGGTTCGGGCAGGCGGACGCGTTCGAGCAGCTCGGCCGAGCGCGCCCTGGCCTCCTGGCGGGAGCGGCCGTGCAGGGTCATGACCTCGGTGACCTGGGCGCCGATCCGCATGAGCGGGTTGAGCGCGGTCATGGGCTCCTGGAAGACCATGGACAGCTCGTCGCCGCGCAGGCCCTTGATCCGGCTCTCCGGCACGCCGACCAGGTCGCGCTCGCCGAGCCTGGCCCGGCCGGCGGCGGTGACGCCTTCGGGGAGCAGGCCCATGAGCGACAGGGCGGTCAGCGACTTGCCCGACCCGGACTCGCCGATCAGGCCGACCCGCTCGCCGGGCGCGATGGCGAAGGAGACGTCGTGGACGAGGTCGGTGGCGTCCGCGCGGACGGTCAGGCCCTCAACGCTCAGCACGGATCCTCCTGAGCTTGGGGTCGAGGAAGTCGCGCAGGCCGTCGCCGAGCAGGTTGAAGCCCAGCACCGCGAGGGCAATGGCGATGCCCGGCCACAGGGCCAGGCGCGGGGTGGAGAAGAGCAGTTCCTGCGACTCCTGCAACATCCGGCCCCACGACGGGGTCGGCGGGCGGGTGCCGAAGCCGAGGAACGACAGCGCCGCCTCGGCCAGGATGGCGATCGCGAACGACACCGACGCCTGCACGATGAGCATGGAGCCGATGTTCGGCAGCACGTGGCGCAGGGCGATGGCGCCGCGGCGGCGTCCGGCGGCCCTGGCGGCCAGGATGTAGTCGGTCACCATGACCTGGAGTGTGGCGGCGCGGGCCACGCGGGCGAACGCGGGCACGGTGGCGACGCCGATGGCGATCATCGCGGTGAGCGTGCCGGCCCCGTACACGGCGCCGAGCATGACGGCCAGCAGCAGCGCGGGGAAGGCGAACACGAGATCGTTGACCCGCATGATCAGCTCGGACAGCCAGCCGCGCGGCGTCATCCCGGCGGCCATTCCGAGCGGGACGCCGAGCGCGGCGGCGATGCCGACCGCGACGACGCCGACGTAGAGGGTGGTGCGGGCGCCGACCATGAGCTGGCTGAAGGTGTCGCGGCCGAACTTGTCGGCCCCGAGCAGGTAGCCGCCGCCGGGTTCGCGCAGCTTGCCGGCGGCGTCCACGAGGGTGGGGTCGTGCGGGGTCCAGAAGAACGAGACCAGCGCCGTGAGCACGACGAGCGCGACGAGCGCGCCGCCGGCGAGCAGCCCGGCGTTCATCCGGCCGCGGTTCGCCTTCGCGGAGGTCCGGCGGCTCATCGCAGCCTCGGGTCGAGCAGGTGGTAGGTCACGTCCACCACGAAGTTGATCAGCAGTACGGCGGCCACCAGGACCATCACCACGCCTTGGACGAGCAGCAGATCACGCCCGGCGACGCCGTTGAGCAGCAGGTCGCCGAGCCCGGGGATGACGAAGACGCGCTCGACGACGACCGCGCCGATCAGCAGGGTGGCCAGTTGCAGGCCGAGCACGGTGACGACGGGGATCGAGGCGTTGCGCAGCCCGTGCCGCCACAGCGCGCCGGTGCTGCCCCGTCCCTTGGCGCGGGCGGTGCGCAGGTAGTCCTCGCGCATGACGTCGAGCACGGCGCTGCGCACGTAGCGGGTGAGCACCGCGCCCTGGACGAGCCCGAGCGACAGCCAGGGCAGCAGCAGGCTGCGCAGCCACTCACCCGGGCTCTCCGCGATCGGCACGTAGCCGCCGGACGGCAGCGCCTGGGCCTGCACCGCGAAGACGAAGACGAGCAGGATGCCGGCCAGGAAGGCCGGGATGGCGATGCCGAGCTGGCTGGCCGCGCTGATCGCCGCGCCGAGCGGGTCGCGGTGCCGTACGGCGGCGAACGTGCCCAGCGGCACCGCCAGCACCAGCGCCACCACCATGCCGCCGAGCACGAGCACGAGCGTGACGCCGAGCCGGTCGCCGATCTGCGGCCCGATGGGGGAACTGGTCACGTAGGAGGTGCCGAAGTCGCCCTGGAGCAGGCCGCCGGCCCAGTCGAGGAACTGCGCGACGGCGGGCCGGTCGGTGCCGAACTGCTTGCGCAGCTCGGCCACCGCGTCGGGGGTGGCGTTGACGCCGAGCGCGATCTCGGCGGGGTCGCCGGGCAGCACGGCCATGAACGCGAACACCGCCACCGCGGCCACGGCGGTGCTCGCGAGCAGGACGGCGAGCCTTTTGAGCAGGTAGAGGATCACTGTTTGGCGAGCGCGGTGAAGTCGAAGGACTCCGCGATGGCGTTCTTCGGCAGCCCGGTGACGCCCTTCTTCGCCACGATGAGGTTGGGGAAGAGGAAGAGCCAGTCGGCCGCGGCGTCGTCGGACAGGAGCTTGGCGGCCTGCTTGAGGTCGTCGGTCTGCTCCTGCTCGGTGCCCTCGTCGGCGGCGGCGAGGAGCTTGCCGAACTCCGGGTTGTCGTAGCGGAAGTAGTACGACTTATCGGCAAAAATCCCCATGTCGCGGGGTTCGACGTGGTTGATGATCGACAGGTCGTAGTCGCCCTTGGTGAACACCTGGTCCAGCCAGCGGGCCGGGAACTCCAGCGGCTCGATCTCGGCGTTGATCCCCACCTGCGCCAGCTGCGACTTGACGACCTGGGCGCTGTTGACCGCGTACGGGAGGTTGGGGATGCGCATCTTGACGTTGTACGTCTTGCCGCCGAGCAGCTGCTTGGCCTTGGCCGGGTCGTAGGGGTAGTCGCCGGTGCGGTCCTCGTACCAGGGGTCGGTGGGCGCCGTCATCGAGCCGATGAGCTGCCCGCGCCCGGCCCAGGCGGTGTCGAGCAGCGCCTTGTGGTCGATGGCGTGCCTGACCGCCTGGCGCACGGCCTTGTCGTCGAACGGCGGGCGGCCGTTGTTCATCGACAGCACGACCTCGCCGTTCGTGGTGCCCTCGACGGTCTCGAACCGGCCGGGGTCGGCGAACTGCTGCAGCGACTCGGGCGCCTGCACGCTGGAGATGACGTCGATGCCGCCGGTCAGCAGCGCGTTGTTCATCGCCGTGGCGTCCTTGAAGTACTTCAGCGTGATGGCGCCCAGCGGCGGTTTCGTGCCCCAGTAGGAGGGGTTGGCGGCGAGCTGGATGGAGTCGCCGCGGCGCCACGAGCTCAGCACGTAGGGGCCGGTGCCGACGGGCTTGTTGGCCAGGTCGGCCACGCCGGTGCGGCTGAACATGGCGCCGAGCCTGGTGGCCATCGAGTAGAGGAAGCCGTTGCTGGGCCGCTTGAGCGTGACGACGGCGGTCGAGTCGTCCTTCTTCTCGACCTTGTCGATGACGTCGAGCTGCGACTTGATCTTGAGCTTCCAGTCCGACTTGACCCGGTCGAGGGAGAACGTCACGTCGTCGGCGGTGAACGGCGCGCCGCCGCTGAACTTCACGTTCTCGCGCAGCGTGAACGTGTAGGTCTTGCGGTCGGGCGAGACGTCCCACTTCTCGGCGAGCAGGGGTACGATCTCGCCGTTCTGGTCGAGCTTGACCAGGCCCTCGTAGACGTTGACGAGCAGCGCCTGCGGGATGGCCGCGCCCTCGGTCGAGGTGAAGTCGAGATTCGCCGGCTCGGCCACGAATCCGACGGACAGCGACTGGGCCTTGGGGGTGCCGCCGGTGCCGGCGCTCCCGTTCCCCGATCCGCCGCCGCAGGCGGCGGTGGCCAGCAGGAGACCGCCGGCGGCGATCCAGATGCCGATTCGCCTCATGTCTTACAGCCTCCTGGCTAGTGCACTGGTCGGACCAGTAGGCTCTGCACATTGCCAGTCGGTGGCGGCTCGGGTCAAGGGGGCTTGCATGGGTGGACCGCGCTTCGAGCCGGTGCGTGCCGTGCGCGCTTACGAGCGGGTCGTGGAGCAGGTCGAGGAGGCCATCGAGAGCGGCGCGCTGACGCCGGGCGGGCGGTTGCCGAGCGAGCGCGAGCTGATGGTGCAGTTCTCCGTCAGCCGCTCGACCGTACGCGAGGCGCTGCGGGTGCTGCAGGCGCGCGGCCTGGTGCGGTCGCGGCCCGGCGATCCGAACGGCGCGGAGGTGCTGCCGTTCACGCCCGCCGCATTACACAAGTCGATGACCACGCTCGCCCGGGTGGAGGAGCTGTCGCTGGCCGAGCTGGTGCAGTTCAGGATGGTGCTGGACTCCGCGGCCATCCTGCTGGCGGCGCGCCTGCGCACCGAGGAGCAGCTGGCCGAGATGTACGCGGCGGTCGCGGCGATGCGCGCGGCGCTGGACGCGGGGGAAGCCGGTGACGAGGGCGCGGACTCCTTCGGTGCGGCCGACCTGGCCTTCCACGACGCCGTGGCGCGCGCGAGCGGCAACAAGCTGATCGAGATCTGCACCGACGTGGTGCGCTCGATCGTGCTGAAGCTGATCGCCGGCCGGATCACGGACGAGCCGGACCGGGGCGCGCTGATGCGGCGCAGCATCAGGAACCACGAGGACGTGGTGGCCGCCATGCGTGCCGGTGACGGGCCGCTCGCCGCCAGATTGTCGAGAAAAGCGATGTACGACTACTACGCCGGGTACGTACCGGAAAGAGAAAGAGGCGCCTTGCGTGCCTTGCTGGAGTGATCTGGCGCACAGGGTGTTATCTTGCCGAGGTGGCGGCGGTGTACGGGGACGAACCGGCCGGGGGGCCGGGCGGCGGACCGGCAGACGGACCGGCAGACGGACCGGCAGACGGACCGGTGGGCGGGCCCGCGAACGGATCGGCGGGCGGGGCGATGGGCGGTCTCACGGACGGGCTCATGAGCGGGCTCACCGAGGCGTTCCTGCGTGAGCCGCGCCGGTACACCAGTCACCAGGTCGCCGACATGGCGGGGGTGCCGGTCTACCGGGCGCGGCGGTTCTGGCGCGCTCTGGGCTTCCCCAACGTGCCCGACGAGGCGGTCGAGTTCACCGACTCCGACGTCGAGGCGCTCAGGACGCTCGTCGGCATGGTGACCTCGGGCGTCTACGACGAGGAGCACGTGCTGCTCCTCGCGCGCTCGCTCGGCCGGGCCACGACCCGGCTCGCCGAGTCGCACGCCGAGCTGGGCGTCGAGGAGCTCGACCAGGCCGGGGTGCCGCTGGCGGAGCGGCCGCGGGCCTGGCGCAGGCGGGCCGAGCGGGTGGTGCCCGACCTGGCCCGGCTGCTGGTCTACGCCTGGCAGCGCCAGCTCGCCGCCGCGGCCGGGCGCATCGCCGTCCAGGACATGAGCGCCGTACGCCTGGCCGTCGGGTTCGCCGACCTGGTCGCGTTCACCCGGCTGAGCCGGCAGATCACCGGCGGCGAGCTGGCCCGGCTGATCGACAGGTTCGAGGGGCGCTCGGCCGACATCGTCACCTCCTCCGGCGGGCGGGTGGTCAAGACGCTGGGCGACTCGGTGCTGTTCGTCTCCGACAAGGCGCACGTGGCCGCCGAGATCGCGCTGCGGCTGGTGGAGACGCACGCGCGCGGCAAGGACATGCCGGAGCTGCGGGTGGGGCTGGCCTCCGGGCCGGTGATCTGGCGGATGGGCGACGTGTTCGGCACCACGGTCAACCTGGCCAGCCGGCTGACCGCGCTGTCCCTGCCCGGCACGATCCTGGCCGATCCGCAGCTGGCCGAGGAGCTGGAGGGCGACCGGGCCTTCCGGCTGCGCGAGGTCAACCGGTTGTCGGTGCGCGGGCTGGGCGAGCTGGCCCCGTACACCGTGATGCGGGCGGAAGGCACCTGAGGCTCTCGGTGCGGAGGTCCGTAGAGTGGATCGTCATGACCGGACGCACCACTCTCGACGGGCGGCTCGTGGGCGCGGAGGCGCGCCTGCTGCTGGAGGCCCGCTACGGCCACTTCACCGCCATGCAGGTCAGGGATCGCCGGGTGCGCGGGCTCGGCCTGCACCTCGACCGGCTCGACGCGGCCTCCCGCGAGCTGTTCGGCGGCGGGATCGACCGGGCGGCGGTGCTCGCCTCCGTCCGCACCGTGCTGGGCGGCGACGTACGGGACGCGAGCGTGCGCGTCTACGTGCTGGACGGCGACCCCCCGCACGTCGTCGCCAGTTCGGGCCCGCCCCACGCACCGCTGGCGGGGCCGCTGAGCGTCAGGTCGGTGGTCTACCAGCGTTACCTGCCGCACATCAAGCAGGCGGGCGGCTTCCAGCAGGCCCACATCAACCGGGCGGCGGCCCGCGACGGGTTCGGCGAGGCGCTGCTGACCACCGGCGACGGCCTGATCAGCGAGGGCTCGATCACGAACCTGGGCGGCTTCGCGGACGGCCGGCTGGTCTGGCCGGACGCGCCGATGTTGCGCGGCATCACGATGCGGCTGCTGGAACGCATGGACGTGCCGCAGGTGCGGCGTCCGCTCAAGGTGGCCGATCTGACCGGATTCGACCTGGTCTTCCTCTGCAACTCCTGGGGCGTGATGACGGTCGGGCAGGTGGACGGCCTGCCGCTGCGCCACGACGACGGCCTCGCCCGGCGGCTGCTCGATCACTACGAGGCGATCCCGGGCGACCCTCTGGACTGACGCGGGCCACGGGTTAGGATCACCCGAACATCGTTCTGACGAAGGGTGCCCGGATGACACGCCAGCACGCCATCGGTGACCTCCTGCGGCGCTCTGCCGCCCGCTACCCGGCCAAGACCGCCGTCGTCTACGGCGACCTGCGGCAGAGCTACGCCGAGCTCGACGCCGTGGTGAACAGGACGGCCAACGCGCTGGCCGCGCGGGGTGTGGGCAAGGGCGACAGGTTCGCCGTCCTGAGCCACAACAACCACGCGTTCGTGGTGGCGTACTTCGCGCTGGCGCGGCTGGGGGCGATCTCCGTGCCGGTCAACTTCATGCTGGGGGCCGAGGAGGTGGCGTACATCCTTGAGCATTCCGGGGCGAGCGGGATGCTGGTGGAGGACGCGCTGCTGCCGGTGGCCGCCGCGGCGGTCACGGACGACGTACGCGTGCGCGGCGTGATCGGCGCGGGCGCCGACGGGTGGGAGCCGTTCAGCGCCTGGTCGGAGCACGACGACGCGACGGAGGTGACGGTGGAGATCGGCGACGACGAGCCGATCCAGCTCATGTACACCAGCGGCACGGAGTCCCGGCCGAAGGGCGCCACGCTGTCCAGCCGCAGCCTGATCGCCCAGTACGTCACCTGCGTGATCGACGGCGAGATGCGCCACGACGACGTCGAGGTGCACGCCCTGCCCCTCTACCACTGCGCGCAGCTGCACTGCTTCCTGACGCCGGGCGTCTATCTCGGCGCGACCAACATCGTGCTGCCGGGGGCGAGCCCGGCGGCCATCCTGGCCACCATCGAGGGCGAGCGGGCCACGAAGCTGTTCTGCCCGCCCACGGTCTGGATCTCGCTGCTGCGTCACCCCGACTTCGACCGCAGGGACCTGTCGTCACTGCGCAAGGGCTACTACGGCGCCTCGATCATGCCCGTGGAGGTGCTGAAGGAGATCGCCGCGCGGCTGCCCGACGTGCGCCTGTTCAACTTCTACGGCCAGACGGAGATGGCGCCCGTCGCCACGATCCTCGGCCCGGACGAGCAGCTGACCCGGCTCGGCTCGGCCGGGCGTCCCGCGCTGAACGTGGAGACGCGGATCGTCGACGACCAGGACCGGCCGGTGCCGCCCGGCGTGGTGGGCGAGATCGTGCACCGCAGCCCGCACGCGATGCTCGGCTACTGGAACGACCCGGACAAGACGGCGGAGGCGTTCCGCGGCGGCTGGTTCCACAGCGGCGACCTGGGCGTCATGGACGGCGACGGCTACCTGTCGGTGGTGGACAGGAAGAAGGACATGATCAAGTCGGGTGGTGAGAACGTGGCCAGCCGCGAGGTCGAGGAGGCCATCTACCAGCATCCGGCCGTCGCGGAGGCGGCGGTGTTCGGGGTGCCGGACGAGAAGTGGATCGAGGCGGTGACGGCCGCGGTGGTGCTGCGGGAGGGTGCGGGGCTGACGGCCGGTGAGCTGACCGGGTTCCTGCGCGGGCGGCTGGCGCCGTTCAAGACGCCCAAGCGGGTGGTGTTCGTGGACGCGCTGCCGAAGAACGCCTCCGGCAAGGTCCTCAAACGCGAGCTCCGCGAGTCGATGTCGTGAAATATGCTCATGGCATACCGCTGACCAGGCGTTATCCGGCCTGATAACGGGCATCCCCTCTCGGCGACGACTTCATCTCAAAGCCCAGGGACCTCTCCTTTGCGTCCCGACCGGGAGGGGCCGCATGCCACGCCTGCCCGAGCTCATGCACCGCGCGCTCTTCCGCGCGCTGTCCCTGCTGTCGGCGAAGGGGCAGGGGCTGGTCCTGCGCCGCTACTTCGACTGGCGGCACCGGATCCCCGACCCGTGGCGGCTCGCGACCGACGACTACGAGCAGCAGAAGTACCTGGTCACGCTCAAGCACCTGCCGCCGGGGCCGTACCGGCGGATCATCGAGGTCGGGTGCAGCGAGGGGGTGTTCACGCTCGCGCTGGCGGCGGCGTACCCGGAGGCGGAGATCGTCGGAGTGGATCTGTCCGAACGGGCGCTGACGCGGGCGCGGGCGCGCGTGCCGCAGAACGGGCACGTGCGCTTCGTCCGCGCCGACCTGCTCACCCACCGGCCGCAGGACCGCTTCGACCTGGTGTTCTGTTCCGAGACGCTCTACTACCTGGGGCGCGAGGAGCGGCTGCGGCTGGCGTCGTCGCGGCTGAGCGAACTGCTCGCGCCCGGCGGGGTGCTGGTGGCGGTCCATCCGTGGCCGGAGTCCGACCGGCTGCACGGCTACCTGGACGCGCACGGGTCGCTGGCGCGGCTGAACGAGCAGGTCTACGCCTCCTCGCCGCGGCCGTTCGCCATCACCGTCTACCGGACGCGGGCGGCCGCCTGACCGCCGTCCGGCCGGCTACTGCTGGCCCAGGAGGTCGGCGGCGATGCGGCGGACCACCACGCGCTGGATCTTGCCGGTCGCCGTCTTGGGCAGCTCGTCCAGCACCAGCACCTCGCGCGGCCGTTTGAACGAGGCCAGACCGTCGCGGCAGAAGCCGATGAGCTCGCCGGCGTCCACCTGGCGGCCGGGGGCGGGCACCACGCAGGCCACCGGCTTCTCCAGCCCCTCGCCGTCGATGTAGGCCACGACCGCGCACTCGCCGACCGACTCGTGCCGCAGCAGCCGGTCCTCGACCTCCATCGGCGACACCCAGATCCCGCCCGCCTTGATCATGTCGTTGGAGCGGCCGAGGCAGCGGTAGGAGCCGTCCTGCTCGCGGACATAGGTGTCGCCGGTGCGCAGCCACTCGCCCTGGAAGACCTGGCGGGTGGTGGCCGTGCGGCACCAGTAGCCGGTGGCGATCGAGTCGCCGCGGACGAGCAGGTGGCCCGGCCTGCCGTCCTCGACGGGGACGCCGTGGTCGTCGAGGAGCCTGGCCTCGTAGCCGGGCACGACCGTCCCCGAGGTGCCCGGCCGCACCTGGCCCGGCGCGTTGGAGATGAAGATGTGCAGCGCCTCGGTGGAGCCGAGGCCGTCGATGATCTCCACGCCGAAGCGGCCGGTGAAGCGGCGCAGGATCTCGGCCGGCAGCGCCTCTCCCGCCGAGACACCCAGCCGTACGGAGGCGAAGGCGTCATCGGGGATGCCGGCGGCGAGCAGCGCGGCGTAGAAGGTGGGGCCGGCGAAGAACAGCGTCGGCCGCTCGGCCGCCACCAGGGCGGCCACGCCGGCGGGGGTGGGGCGGGCCGGGTCGAGGACGGCGGTCGCGCCGGCGGCCAGGGGGAAGAACATGGAGTTGCCGATGCCGTACGCGAAGAACAGCCGCGCCACCGACAGGCACCGGTCGTCCGGGCGGATGCCGAGCACCTGGCGGCCGTAGGTCTCGTAGACGTCCCTGATCGCGCCGTGGCGGTGCATGGCGGCCTTGGGGGCTCCGGTGGTGCCGGAGGTGTAGAGCCACAGGGCGGGTGAGTCGCGCCAGCTCTCGTACGCGGGCCCCGCCGGCCGGCCCGAGGCCAGCACCTCGGTCCAGGAGCGGCCGGGGTCACGCGCCTCTCGGGTCTCGGCGCCCTCGCCGGTGTCGCCGGTCAGGATGAGTGTCGTCACCTCGGGGGTCTGCGTCAGGGCCGTGCGGACGACCGGTTCGAACTCCGGCGTGGCCACGACAGTCCTGGCCCGCGCGTCCCTGATGAGCGCGCCCAGCTCCGTCCCGTTGTACATCGTGGACACCGGCACCGCGACCGCGCCCATCCGCATGACGGCCAGGATGGTGATCACGGTCTCCGGCCGGTCGGACATGACGAGCAGGACCCGCTCCTCCGGCCTGATCCCCAGGCGGGCCAGCCCGGTGGCCAGCTCGGCCGTGCGGGTGGCGAGCTGGGCGTAGGTCAGCGTGCCCGCCGGGCCGGTGACGGCGACGTGGTCGCCCCGGCCGGCCTCGACCTGGCGGTCGGTGAGAAAGACGCTGGCGTTGAACGATTCGGACGTCATGGCCGTCCCCATCCGCAGGCGGGCGATCGTGACTGAATCTTCTACACAGGATCGGTAGCTCGTCAATGACTTGTAGAGCTCAAAGGTGCACGTACTCGTAGTCGAAGGGCCGGCCGTTGATGCCCGAGCGCGGCGGCGCGACCCAGGCGGCGATCTTCCCCGGCTCGTAGACGGGCCGCATCAGCGACAGCACGTGCGTCTTGTCCTCGGCGGCCGGCAGCCAGCGGCCGGCGGCGGCCTCCCAGTCGAGCTCGGCGAGCACCCGCCCGTCCGGGGAGACGTGGTGGCCGGCGAACGCGCCCACCTTGCGGTTGAAGCCCACGTGCGGCAGGTAGAGGACGGGGTCGAGGCCGTGGGAGACGAGGATGCGGTTCCACCGGTTCACGCCGGTGACGCAGTCGGCCACGTACTCGCCGCGCAGGTCGGCGTTGAGCGCCGTCAGCGCGGGCAGCCGGGCCTCGGCCAGGCGGCCGTCCTCGATCCGCGGCACCACGGCGACGGCCTCGGTGAGCAGGTGGTCGTCCTTGCGGCGCTCCTCCTGCCAGCGCCCCTTCAGCCCGGCCGTGTAGTAGTTCGCCACGTTGGTGGAGGTCTCTCCGCCGAACAGGTCGAGGCTCACGCTGTAGTGGAAGTTGATGTACTTCTGGATGACGTTCAACGGGATGCCACCATATTTCCGGACATCTTCGTCGTCGTGCTCGCGCATGAGCTGCGCCGTCCGCTCCACCACCCGGTCCACGCCCGTGGTGCCCACGAACATGTGGTGGGCCTCCTCCTTGAGCATGAACTCGCAGGTACGGCTGAGCGGGTCGAACGCCGACTCCTTGAGCGTGCCGAGCTGGTACTTGCCGTCGCGGTCGGTGAAGTAGGTGAACATGAAGAACGACAGCCAGTCCGGCGTCTCCTCGTTGAAGGCGCCCAGGATGCGCGGCGAGTCCTCGCTGCCCGAGTTGCGCAGCAGCAGCGCCTCGGCCTCGTCCCGGCCCGACCGGCCGAAGTAGGCGTGCAGCAGGTAGACCATCGCCCACAGGTGCCGGCCCTCCTCCACGTTGACCTGGAAGAGGTTGCGCAGGTCGTACAGGGAGGGAGCGCTCAGCCCGAGGCGGCGCTGCTGCTCGACGCTGGCCGGCTCGGTGTCGCCCTGGATGACGATGAGCCGCTGCAGGTCGGCGCGGTACTCGCCGGGCACCTGCTGCCAGACCGGCTGTCCCTTGTGCTGGCCGAAGGCGACCCGCCGGTCGGTGTCGCGCTCGGCCAGGAAGATGCCCCAGCGGTACTCGGGCAGCGGTACGTGGTCGAAGTGCGCCCAGCCCTCACGGCCGACGGCGACGGCGGTGCGCAGGTAGACGTCCTGGGTGGGCAGCGCCGGGCCCATCTCCGCCCACCACTGCAGGAAACGCGGCTGCCACGACTCCAGCGCCCGCTTCAGCCGCCGGTCCTCGGCCAGGTCGACGTTGTTCGGGATCCGCTCGGTGTAGTCGATGCCCATGTCAAGCTCGCCTCCGGTCGGCTGGTCATGCTCGCTCACGGTCGTAGACGGGGCGCCGGCCGGTACCGTAGCTGCGCAGCGCGCCCTCGGGGCCCGAGGCGTTCGGGCGGGTGAAGATCCAGTTCTGCCAGGCGGCCAGGCGGGCGAAGATCTTGGTCTCCATGGTCTCGGGGCCGGCGAAGCGCAGGCTGGCCTCCATGCCGGTGAGCGCGTCGGGGCTGAGCGCGGCGCGTTCCTCCAGCGCCAGGCGTACCTCGTCGTCCCAGTCGAGGTCGTCCGGCGCGAACGTCACCAGCCCCAGCTCCAGCGCCTCGGCCGGGCCGAGGCGCCGGCCCTGCTCCTTCTCCAGCGCGGCCACCCGGCCGGGCTCGGCGTGGAAGCGGGCGGCCAGCCGCGACAGGCCGTTGCCCATGGGATAGTCGCCGAAGTTGGCGTGCGAGAGCTCGATCTCGGCCGGCCGGTCCGGGTCGTCCTGCATGTACTGGCGGTCGCAGGCCAGGGCCAGCTCCAGCAGCGGGCCGGCGAAGCAGCTGCCCGGCTCGATCAGCGCGATGAGGCTGCGGCTGGTGACGTCGAGGCGTTTGAGCGTGCGCTTCAGGTAGTGCCTGATCTCGCCGTGCGGCCAGGCGTCGGTGCCCGGCTCGGCGGCCAGGACCGCGTCGATGTCGCCCTCGGTCCTGATCACCCAGGTGCCGAGCTCCGGCTCGTTCGTCCGCAGGCGCAGGATCAGGTCGTCCAGTTCCCTGGTCATGCGCAGCAGCCAGCCGTCGTCGCCCGCCTCGGGGCCGCGTACGGTGATCGTGACCTGGTGCTCCTCCGGCACCGCCGTGACCGTGGAGTAGGCGTAGCCGTCGGGGCGCAGCGGCGGCAGCTCGACCGGCCGGGCGCCGTCGGGGCGGGCCGAGCGGGCGGCCGCCTCCTTCGCGCGCTTCCGTACGGTCTGCTCGAACCGGCTGCGCGGCACCGCCTCGTCGACCAGCCGCCAGGCCACCGCCGTCCTGCCGCGCACGCCCTCGCTGCGGGTGGCGAACACGTCGGCCAGGTCCTTGCGCACGCCGCGCTTGTCGGTCAGCCGGGTCAGGCCGCCGGTGCCGGGCAGCACGCCGAGCAGCGGCACCTCCGGCAGGGACACCGCCGTGGAGCCGTCGTCGACCAGGATGATCCGCTCGCAGGCGAGGGCGAGCTCGTAGCCGCCGCCCGCCGCGGTGCCGTTGACCGCGGCCAGGTAGGTCTGGCCCGAGCAGGCGGTGGCGTCCTCGATGGCGTTGCGGGTCTCGTTGGTGAACTTGCAGAAGTTCACCTTCCACGGGTGGGACGACTGGGCCAGCATGCGGATGTTCGCGCCCGCGCAGAACACCCGGTCCAGGCTGCCGGTGAGGACGACCACGCGGACCTCGGGGTGCTCGAAGCGCAGCCGCTGGACGGCGTCGTGCAGCTCGATGTCGACCCCGAGGTCGTAGGAGTTGAGCTTGAGGTCGTAGCCCGGGACGATGCCGGCGCCCTCGTCGACCGCCAGCACGATCCTGGCGACGTCGCCGTCGAACTCAAGCCTGAGATGACGGTATCTGCCGGGATCGGTGTCGAAGGACACCTCTGGCTGTCCGGTCATGCCTCAAGTTCAACAACCAACGCGTGCCGCGTCAAGGTTCTGTAGAACTTTCCGGGCGGGGGCCGAGGTCCTGCGAGCGAGGGTCGGGCGCCCGCATGCGGGGGTGCCCCTGAGCCTGGCGGAGGCAGGCCGTCCCGAACGACGTGCGTTGCCGACGCGGGTGGGCGGCCTTCCCCGCGAGGTGTGGCGTTACCGGCGCGGCGGCGTCCCGGCTCGCTGGCGACGTTCGGAAGCGGCGTGCGGCGTTCAGGAGGCGTGGGGGCGGAAGCCGGGGCCGAAGTCGGTCAGGCCCGAGCAGACGTGGTCGCGGAACGAGCGCGCGGCCGGGGTGAGCCGTTCACCCACCGGCCAGCTCACCCCGATCGTCCTCGACACCGGCGGATCCAGCGGGATCTCCACCACACCCCCGGCCGGCGGCTGCTCGGAGCGGGGCAGGACGGCCACGCCCAGCCCGGCCGCCACCAGGCCGCGCACGGTCTCCGTCTCCTGCCCCTCGAACGCGATCCGCGGCTCGAACCCGGCCGCCGCGCACAGGCTGTCGGTGATCTGGCGCACGCCGTACCCGTGTTCCAGCGTCACCAGCTCCTCCCCCGCCAGCTCCTCCGCCCGCACCCGGCGCCGGCCCGCCAGGCGGTGGGACGAGGGCGCCGTCAGGACCATCTCCTGGTCGGCGAGCGGGCGGCTGGCCAGGTCGGGATCGTCCAGCGGCATGGGGCCGACGAACACCAGGTCGATCTCGCCCTCGCGCAGCGCCCGCAGCATGTCCTGCCGCGACCCCTGCGCCAGGCTGAACCGGATGTCCGGGTTGCGCTCGCGGAAGCCGCCGATGAGGGAGGGCACCAGGGTGCGGCCGAGCAGGTGCAGGAAGCCGAGCACGATGCGGCCGCTGCCCGGGTCGATGTCCTCGCGCACCTCACGGGCGGCGGCGGTCACGACGGCCAGGGCTCTGGTGGAGGCGGCGGCCAGGGTACGTCCTGCCCTGGTCAGGCGGATGCCGCGGCCGGCGGGCAGCACCAGCGGGGTGCCGACCAGGTCCGCCAGTCCGGCCAGACGGCGGCTGGCCGTGGGCTGGGGGATGCCGAGCAGCTCGGCGGCGCGGGTCACGTGGCCGGTCTCGCCTACGGCGGCCAGCAGCGCTAGCACGGGGGCGAGGCTTGCCGCCAGCTGGTCATCCGATTCATCCATCACAGTATGAATTATCGCCTATTTCTGCATTAGACGTATTTATTAGCCTTGCTTAGCGTTTGTGGGGTGGTAGTTCTCGAAGCCTCCTCCTCCGCCACCGTCGGCACGCGGCGGGTCAGCATGGCCGTGGCGGCGGCCGGGCTGTCGTCGTTCGCCCTGCTGTACGCGCCGCAGCCCGTCCTTCCTCAGCTCGCCTCCGCGTACGGGCTCGATCCCGGCACCGCCTCCTTGGCCATCGGGGTGGCCACCGCTGCACTCGCCGTGGCGGTGCTGCCCCTGGCCTGGTTCGCCGGGGCGGTGGGCCGGCGCCGGGTGATCGTCTGGTCGGTCGTGCTGTCGGCGCTCATCGGCCTGCTGCTGCCGCTGGCGCCGTCCTTCCCCGTGCTGCTGGGGATGCGGGCGGTGCAGGGGGTGGCCATCGCCGGGTTCGCGGGGGTGGCGGCGGCGTACCTGGCGGACGCGCTCGGTACGGCCCGGCTGGCCGGAGCGGTAGGGGCCATGATCGCCGGCAACTCCGTCGGCGGCATGCTCGGCCGCCTCGGCGCCGGCTTCGCCGCCGAACCTTTGGGCTGGCACGGAGCCCTCGCGGCGGTAGCGGCCGTCTCCCTGGCCTGCGCCCTCTTCACCGCCACCACCCTGCCCCGCGACCCCCGTACAGCGGGATCCCGGCGAGCCGCCGCGCCGGCGGACACCGGGGCACGGGCGGGTACCGGAGTGCGGGTGACGCTGGTGGTGCCGGTGGTGGTGGGGGCGCTGGGGATGGGGGCCTTCGTGGCGCTGTACAACGCGGCCGGGTTCCGGCTGGCCGCGCCTCCCCTGTCGCTGGCCCCGGCCGCCGCCTCCCTGGTCTTCCTGTCGTACGCCATGGGCACCGCCTCCTCGGCCGCCGCCGGACGTCTGACGGCCCGCCTCGGCCGGAGGACGGCGCTGGTCACCGCGCTGGCCGTCACGACGGCGGGCTCCGTGCTGACCGTGTCGGCGTCGCTGCCCGTGGTGGTGGCCGGGTTCGCCGTGCTGACCGCCGGATTCTTCGCCGCCCACGCCGTAGCCAACGCCTGGGTCACCGCCGACGCGCCCCCGTCCACCAGGGGCAGGGCCGCCGGGCTCTACACCCTCTTCTACTACCTGGGCAGCGGCGCGGGCGGCACGGCCGGCGCCGTCGTGTACGGGCACGCGGGCTGGACCTGGCTGATCGTCATGACCTCGGCCTGGCTGCTGCTGGCCGCCCTCATCGTCCTCCTGACCACCCGCCGCCCGACCTCACCCGCCCCAGCGGCGCACGACGCCAGGACGAGAACCCAGGAGAACCAGCGAACCCCGACCAGCTGACCACCGACCCGGGTCCGGCCGGAGCCCGTTCTCCGAGCGGTTGACCACCGAGCGGGAACCGGCTTCATCCGACAGAGCGTTCCAGCGAGTCGGTCAGCCAGCCGAGCAAAGCGCCGATCGTGGCCTGTTCGCCGCTGACCTCGCCCACGAGTTGCCAGTAGCGGCGGACGCGTGGGTCGCGGTCGGGTTCGACGATCGTGAGGAGGCGGCGGCGGAAGGACGGGGTGTCGGTGCGGCCCCTGACCGTGGCGTGTGCCTGGACGAAGCGGTCCAGTTCGGGTCCCGGGCGCGGTGCCTCGCCGGCGAGCACGAGCGGCGCGGCCAGGGTGATCGCCTCGCCGACGCCGTGCATGAGGTCGTCCTCGCTGCCGATCTCCCTGGCGTGCGCCACGGCCCTGGCGCGCAGGTCGCCGGTCAGGGAGCGGTCCCCGGCCAGGGCGACCAGTTCCGCGTACGCGATCACCTGCGGCGGCGTCGGATCCGGCGGCGGCGGGGGCGCGGCCATGGCCAGGAACGGGGCGAGGGTCGCGTCGGAGACCGGCGAGACCATCTGCCACCGCCAGAACCGCAGCAGCGCCTCCCGCGCGGCGGCCGCGTCCGCCACGCCGGCCAGCAGCGCGAGCCTGGCCGCCCGGTCGGCCGGGTCGGCCTCCTCGACGGCCCGCAGCCGGGCGCGCCGCCAGGCCAGCTCCGCGAGCCGCAGGTCGAGCGCGGCCCGCTCGGCGGCGACGGCCTCGCCGACGGAACGCTCGCCGGTGAGCACGTGGCAGATCGCGGTCAGCCCGAGCCCCAGCCCGCGCAGCCGCTTGACCAGGCCCAGCCGCTCCACGGCCGTCCGGTCGAACCTGCGGTGCCCCCCGGTGCTGCGTACGGAGGCGATGATCCCCTCGTCGCAGTAGAAGCGGATCGTCCGCACGGGGACGCCGGTGAGCCGGGCCAGATCCCCGATCCCGAGCGTCTCGTCGCGCGAAAGCACTTGAACCTCCACTGGACTGGAGTTCTTACGCTACCGCCGTATCCGTGGAGAGGAGATCTCGTCATGATGACGCTGGACTACGCGCGGCTGGTGGAAGGGCTGCGGGAGGTGACCACCGGGCTCGCCGGCGCGGTGGCAGGGGGCGATCCCGAGGCGAAGGTGCCCACCTGCCCGGAATGGCGGCTGGCCCGCCTGGTCGGGCACATCGGGCAGGCCGACCGGTGGGCGGCGGGCATCGTCCGCGAAGGCGGCCCTTCGGCCGTCCCCGATCCGGCCGAGGCCGACCACGATCAGCCGGCGGCATGGGAGGACTGGCTTCTGGGCGGCGCCGAGGAGCTGATCGCGGCCGTGCGGGACGCCGGGGCGGAGACTGAAGTGTGGTCGATGGCAGGGCCGGTGCCCACGGCGTTCTGGATGCGCCGGATGATGTGCGACACCGCGGTCCACCACTACGACGCGGCGCTGACGACCGGCGCCGCGTACGGGATCGCCGGCGATGTGGCCGCCGAGGTGCTCACCGAGAGCCTGCAGCTGATCGCGGCGACGGAGGCGGCGGAGGCGTTCCTGCCGAGGCTGGCCGCCCTGCGCGGCCGGGGCGAGCGGCTGGTGATCCGCCCGGACGGGGTGGACGGCTGGGTGATCACCAGAACGCCCGAAGGGGTGCGGTGGGAGCGCGGCGACCGTGACGGTGACGTGGTCGTGTCGGGGACGACGGCCGAGTGCATGCTGGTGTTCGCACGTCGGCTGCCGGCCCGCGCCGTCACCGGGGACCGGGCGGTGCTGGAGCACTGGCTCGCCCACACCGCGTTCTGAACGGTCGCCCGACAGGGCGGGGATGGTCAGAGTTCGACGTGGTGGTCGGGGTCGCCGCCGAGGCGGCCGCCGTTCAGGGTGTCGAGGCGGGCCGTCTCCTCCGGTGACAGGCTGAAGTCGAACACCTCGAAGTTCTGCCGCATCCGTTCGGGATCGCCCGACTTCGGGATGGGCACCGCGCCCCCCTGCACGTGCCAGCGCAGCACCACCTGGGCCGGGGTACGGCCGCGCGCGAAGGCCAGGTCGGTGACGGCGGGCTCGTCGAGCAGCTTGCTGCTTGCGCCGAGCGGGCTCCACGACTCGGTCACGATGCCGTGCTCGGCGTGGAAGGCGCGCAGCTCGTGCTGGGGGAAGCCGGGATGCATCTCGACCTGGTTGACGACCGGCAGCACGCCCGTCTCGTCGGCCAGCCGGCCGATCTGGGCTGGGGTGAAGTTGGACACGCCGATCGAGCGCACCAGCCCCTGATCACGCAGGTGGGCGAAGGCCCGCCAGGTGTCCACGTAGAGGTCGCGGCCGGGCAGCGGCCAGTGGATGAGGAGCAGGTCCACGTAGTCGAGGCCGAGGCGGGCCCGGCTCTCCTCGAAGCCGCGCATGGCCGCGTCGTAGCCGTGGTGGGAGCCGCGCAGCTTCGTGGTGACGAACAGCTCCTCGCGGCCCACGGGCGCGTCCGCGACGGCGGCGCCGACGTCGGCCTCGTTGCCGTAGGCGGCGGCGGTGTCGATCAGGCGGTAGCCCAGCGAGATCGCGTGGGACACCGCCTGGCGGGCCTCCGCGTCGCGCATGGGATAGGTGCCGAGCCCCAGGCGCGGCATCGGGCGGCCGTCGGAGAGCATGACGGTCATGATGTGGGTCCTTCCCCCCTGTGTCGTACGAGTCGAGTGTCCTCCCTTACCCGGCGGCCTGCCGGGCAATCCGTGACGTGCCGCGGGAAGGGGATCACTCAGCTTTCCAGATAGCGCAGGATCGCCAGCACGCGGCGGCTGTAGCCGGGGTCGCGGGGCAGGTCGAGCTTCTCCATGATCGCGTTGACGTGCTTCTCGACCGTGCTGAGCGAGACGTGCAGGCGTTCGGCGACGGCGGCGTTGACGAACCCCTGGGCGAGCAGCCGCAGCACCTCCCCCTCGCGCGGGCTGAGCCGGCTCAGCGGGTCGGCTCGGGTGGTGCGGGCCAGCAGCTGGCGCACCACCTCGGGGTCGAACGCGGTGCCACCGGCGCGGACCCCTTCCAGCGAGTCGAGGAAGTCGCCGACCTCGGAGACCCGGTCCTTGAGCAGGTAGCCGAGCCCTTCGGTGGACCCGGCCAGGAGCCTGGCGGCGTAGTGCTGCTCGACGTACTGCGACAGGACGAGCACGCCGACCCCGGGCAGCCGCTCGCGGATCTCCAGCGCCGCCCGCAGCCCCTCGTCCTTGTGCGTGGGCGGCATGCGCACGTCGACCACGGCCACGTCGGGACGGTGCCGGCCGACGGCGTCGAGCAGCGCGGGCGCGTCGCCGACGGCGGCGACCACCTCGTGCCCGGCGTCGTCGAGCAGCCGGGTCAGGCCCTCGCGCAGCAGCACCGAGTCGTCGGCCAGGATCACCCGCACGGCGGCGCCTTCGGCAGCGTGGCGGCGATCCGTGTGGGGCCGCCGGGCGGGCTGTCCACGGTGAACGTCCCGTCGAGCGCCAGCACGCGCCGGGCCAGGCCGGACAGCCCGCCGCCCGAGGCGTCGGCGCCGCCCGCGCCGTCGTCGGAGATCGCCACGCTCACCGTCCGCTCGTCCTCGCTCAGGACCACCAGGATGTCATGCGCGCCGGCGTGCTTGACCGCGTTGGTGATGGCCTCACGGGCGACGAAGTACAGGGCCGTCTCGACCTCGGAGGCGAGGCGGCCGCTCAGCTGATGGTGCACGGTGACGGGGACGCCCGACCGCTCGGCCACGCCGGCCAGCGCGGCGCGCAGGCCGAGCTCGTCGAGCGCGGTCGGGTAGACCCGCCAGGCCACGCTGCGCAGCTCGTCGAGGAGCTGGCGGGCCTCGGTGTAGGCCTGGTCGACCAGCTCGGCGGTCCGGTCGGGGGCGACGCTGTGGCGGGCGCGGCCGAGCAGCATGGCCAGGGCCACGCCGCGCTGCTGCACGCCGTCGTGCAGGTCGCGCTCGATCCTGCGCCGCTCGTCGTCCACCGCTCTGACGATGCCGGAACGGGTCGCGGTCAGCTCGGCGATGCGCCTGCGCATCAGCTCCCGGCCGCCCGGCCCGAGGAAGCGGGCCGCCAGGCGGCGCTCCAGGGCCGCCAGGGCCGCGACCATGAGGACGAGCACGGCCAGCAGGGCCGCTCCCGTGGTGAGGCCGACGATGCCGCTGCTGGTCACGAGCTTGACGCCGGGCAGGTTCAGCGGAACGGGCTCCGTGCTGTCCCTGATCAGGTCCCAGGCGCCGCCGGCCAGGAGCAGGCAGGCGAGGAACAGCGTGGACGCGCAGACGTACCCGCCGAGGAGGGCCAGGGCGGCGCGGGCGGCCAGGAACGTGTACCCGCCGTCCCGCGTGCCCTGGTCCTGGACCAGGTCCGCCGCCCCGTCAGTCCCCCGCGAACGCGTGCCGAGGTGGCTCGGGTCCAGGTCGAGCCAGCGGGACAGGCGGGCGCGTTCCAGGGCGGTGAGGCGGGCGCGGCCGCGGGCGAGGGCGGGACGCAGCGCGGGGACGAGGGACGCGGGCGCCGCCGCGCACAGGAAGGCCAGCTCGGCGAGGCCGAGAGCCGTCCCGACGAGGACCCCGGCCGCCATCCGCGCGATCTGCCCGCCCCACACGGGCGTGAAGTCTAGGCGTCGCGGCGGCGCAGCACGACCAGGCCCGCCACCAGCGCCGCCGCCGTCCAGGCCACCAGCCATGCCAGCCCCTCCCCCGCCGGGTACGGGATCGGCCCGCCGGTCAGATTGCCGGTGCTGCCCATGAACGCCAGCCCGGCGAACATCGGCAGCCGCATCGAGGCGTCCACCGCCACCTGGCCGCCGGTCATCAGCAGCAGCAGCGGCAGGCCCATGAGCAGCATGAACACCACGGTCAGGGTGCCCGCCGCGCTGCGCACGGCCGCGCCGGCGCCCAGTGTCAGCACCCCTGCGAAGGCGTAGTACACGCCGGTGCCCAGCAGGTCGAACGCGACGTCGGCGGCGGGCAGCGCGACCAGGCCGCCGAACACGTCGATGGACAGCAGCAGGTACACCGCCGCCGTAGCCACCGCCCCGGACAGGACTCCGGCCGCGAACATGACGGGCGCGACCACCAGCGCCTTGGCCGCCAGCACCACGCCGCGCACGGGCGTGGCCTGGAGGGTGACGCGGATGCCGCCGGAGGCGTACTCGGCGGTGATCGTCAGCATGGCCAGGGCCACCAGGGCGAACTGCACGAACGACGTGGCCGAGACCACGGGCTCGCTGGCCGTGACGCGCACGCCGGCCGCGCCGTCGCGCAGGGCGTCGGTGGCGGCGGCCCCGCCCAGCGTGACGGCGGTCAGCACGGTGAGCGCGAGCGCGCAGGCCAGGCACCACCATGTGGACCTGACCGACCACACCTTCGCCCACTCCGCCCCGGCCGCCTGCCACAACGCCCGCGCCATCGCCCCCGGTCGCCCGGACTCCTGCCCCGACGTCCGCGCCGTCGCCTCCGACGGCTCGGACGCCTGCCCCAGCGTCCGCCCGTTCATCGGCCCGCTCCGTACTCGACGCTGTCCGCGGTCAGCTCCTGGTAGGCCTGTTCCAGGGACGCCTGTCTGGTCCGCAGTTCGTGCAGCCGGATCCCGGCCTCGTGGGCCAGGTCGCCGACGCGTTCGACGGGGGCGCCGGTGGCCTCCAGCTCGTTCTCGCCGAGCCGGTCCACCGCGATCCCGGCGGCGCGCAGCCGGTCGGCGAGGGCGTCCGCGTGCGGGGTCCGGATCAGCACGGCCGTCAGCGAGCTGCCCGCGATGACGTCGGCGAGCGGCGCGTCCGCGATGAGCCGGCCCCTGCCGATCACCACGAGGTGGTCGGCGGTGAGCTGCATCTCGCTCATCAGGTGGCTGGAGACGAACACCGTGCGCCCCTCGCCGGCCAGCGACCGCATGAGCCCGCGCACCCACCGCACGCCGTCCGGGTCGAGCCCGTTGACGGGTTCGTCGAACATCAGCACTTCCGGGTCGCCCAGCAGCGCCGCGGCGATCCCGAGGCGCTGGCTCATGCCCAGCGACAGCGTCCCGGCCCGCTTGCCCGCCGCGCCGGCCAGGCCGACGGTCTCCAGCACCTCGCCGACCCGCCGCCGCGCGATCCCGTTGCTGCGCGCCAGCGCCACCAGGTGGGCACGGCCGCTGCGGCCGGGGTGCACGGCGCGCGCGTCGAGCAGCGCGCCGACCGTGCGCAGGGGATTCCTGAGCCGCTGGTACGGGACTCCGCCGACGAGCGCGGTGCCGGCGCTGGGCCGGTCGAGGCCGAGGACGAGGCGCATCGTGGTCGACTTCCCCGCTCCGTTCGGCCCCAGGAAGCCGGTCACCGTGCCCGGTCTCAGGTCGAGGGACAGGTCGTCGACGGCGAGACGGTCGCCGTATCGTTTGGTCAAACCCCGCAGACTGATCACGCCGCCCCACGCTAGGAGCCCGGCGCGGCGGGGACCATGGGGGCGGCCCGCCGACCTCGATGGCGGAAAACCGTAAAACCAGGCGCGTCCCCGTGATGGGGCGGGCGGTTCCCGCCTCAGGAGTGGGCCGCGCTCATCCATTCGGGGATGTCGCTGAGCAGGCCGCCGAGCTCCTCCAGCAGGTCCTCGTCCACGGCGGCCCCCGACGCGGACAGGTCCTCGACGCGCCGGCACAGCTCCGCCTCCCTGACCGCGCCGACCGTGGCGCAGGCGCCTCTGAGCCGGTGCGCGAGCGCCGTGGCGGCCGCCCGGTCGCCGTCGCGTACGGCCTGCCTGAGCTCGTCGAACGTCCGCGTCGCGGTGGCCAGATAGGCCCGCGCCACGTCCGCCAGCGCCTCCTGGGACAGCCCGGCCAGCTCGGGCGGCAGCCCGGCCGAGGCCGTCCACTCCGGGATGCGGGCCAGCACGCGCGGCCAGTCCACGGGCTTGGCCAGGTGGTCGTCCATGCCGGCTTCGAGGCACCTGATCCGGTCGTCGGGCATGGCGGCGGCGGTCATCGCGATGATCGGCGTGTGCACCTCCTCGCGGCCCCTGATCTCGGCGGTGGCGGCCAGGCCGTCGAGCACGGGCAGCTGGCAGTCCATGAAGACCAGTTCGTAGCCGCCGTCGAGCACGGCACGCACGGCCTGCGCGCCGTCGTCGACCACCTCGACCTCGTGCCCGGCCTGACCGAGGACGAGCATCGCCACCTGGCGGCTCACCTCGTCGTCCTCGGCCACGAGGATCCTGGCGGCGGCGGCCGGGCTGCCGTTCTGGCCCGCCGGATGGTCGCCGGGGGACTCGGCGGTGCCCAGGGCGTTCTCCACGGCGGCGACCAGGCGGCGGCGGCTGAGCGGCCGGGTGATCGACTGCACGGCCCGCTCGCCGGCCGGAGCCGGCCAGGCGAAGCCGGAGCGGCCGGGGGTGACGACCACGATGACGCTGGTGGCCTGGAGCAGCGGGTCGGTGAGGATGGCGTGGGCGAGTGACCGCGGCGAGCCCGGATCCACCCCCGGCGAAAGCTCCGATGACGTGCTCATCGGGCCGCCCGGTGCGGCGTCCTGCGTCGTGCCCAGGTCGAGGGCGACGACCGCCAGCTCGTACGGCTCCCCCGCCGCCGCGGCCGACCGCAGCCGGGCCAGGGCCTGCTCCTGGTCCCTGGTCTCCTCGACCTCGGCCCCGGCCTGGGCCAGGTAGCGCGCGGCCAGCGTACGGTCCTCGGGCCGCGAGTCGGCGACGAGCGCGCGCCGTCCCTCCAGGGTGTGCGCCCCCGGCTCCGCCCACGTCACGACGTCGAGCGGCAGCGTGGCCCAGAAGCGGCTGCCCACGCCCTCCACGCTGTCCAGCCCGATGCTGCCGCCCATGAGCTCGACGAGCTGCCGGCTGATGGCCAGGCCCAGGCCGCTGCCGCCGGTCCTGCGCGTGATCGGCGAGTCCACCTGGCGGAAGACGCCGAACACCCGCTCCCGGTCGTTGGGGCCGACCCCGATCCCGGTGTCGGCCACGGCGAACCTGAGCGTCACCCGTTCCTGGCCCGGCTCGCCCTCGTCGAGGGTGACCCGCAGGTCCACGCCGCCCTGGAAGGTGAACTTGAGCGCGTTGCCGACGAGGTTGGTCAGCACCTGGCGCAGCCGGGCGGGGTCGCCGGACACCTGGCTCGGGACGTTCTCGTCGAGCCGGAGCGTGAGCCAGAGCCCCTGCTCGTACGCGTGCGGCGCGAACGGCGCCACGACCTCGTCGCACAGGCGGGGCAGGTCGAAGGCCACGGCGTCGACCTGGAGGTGGCCGGCCTCGATCCTGGACAGGTCGAGGAAGTCGTCGAGCAGGCGCAGCACGTTGTGCGCCGACTCCTGGGCGGTGGTGGCGTAGTAACGCTGCTCCTCGTCCAGGCGGGTGCCCATGAGCAGGGAGTTCATGCCGAGCACGCCGTTGATCGGGGTGCGGATCTCGTGGCTGATCTTGGCCACGAACTCGGACTTGGCGTTGGAGGCGCTGAGCGCGTCGTCCCTGGCGGAGGCCAGTTCGGCGGCGTACCTGGCGAGGGTGGCCTGGGCCCGGCGGCGGCCGCGGGTGGAGTGGATCTGCAGGCCGAGGCCGATGAGGATGAGCAGGGCGAGCAGGGCGGCGACGGTGAGCACGTTGGTCCGCAGCTTGTCGGCCGAAGCCAGGGCCTCGGCGGCGGAGACCTCGGCGGTGACCGTCCAGCCGATGCTCGGGATGGGCTCGGAGGCCGACATGACCAGGCCGTCGATGCCGCGGTACATGCCGCTCCACGCCTGCCCGGCCAGCGCGGCGTCCACCCGGAAGTCCTCGCGCAGGGAGGTGAGCGCGTACACCTGCCTGCCGGGGTCGGCGACGAGCACGCCGGCCTTGTCGGTGATGAGCAGCCGGATGTCCTGCGCGTTGGCGGCCTCCTCGGCGAAGGCCTTGATCGCGTCCAGGCTGTAGACGAGGGCGAGCATGCCGAACATGCGCACGCCGTCGGCGCTCATGATGGGCGCGGCCACGGCGACCGCCCTGGACACGTCGCCCATCGTGGGCGTGTACGCCTGGGAGACGTGGGCCTGGCGGCCGTCGCGCACGGCGCGGTACCAGTCGGTGCTGGTGATGTCCTGGGGCAGCGCGCTCGGGGGTTCGGCGCCGAGCATGCCGCCCTCGGGGGAGATCAGCATGAGCCCGCTGACACCGTCGCGCATCCGTTCCAGCTGGCCCAGCCAGTCGCGCAGGGTCGTCGGCGTGGCGTCGCCGACGGAGTCGCGTACCTCGGGGCGCTGCGCGAAGGCGGTGACGAGCTGTTTGAGCGAGCTCATCTGCTGGTCCACCACGACCCTGCTGACGGATGCCGTGGTCCTGACCCGGTTGCTGACCTCGTCGCGCACGGCGCCTTCGGACAGCGAGATGCTGGACGACGTCAGCGCCGCCAGTGGCAGCAGGCCCAGGAGCGTCCACAGGGCCGTCACCGCGAACAACCACCGCACGGGCGTCCGTCCCTCCCCCCAGCCGTTCGGGTACAGAGTAGGAGGTAACCGGCGGGCACGCCGGATCCGGATGAGCAGAACGAGCAAAAGTCGATCTTTTGTAATAAAACACGCCTAAGCTGCAAGAATCTACTGCTTGGACGAGGAGCGTGGCGATGCCTGAGCCCAGGGACATCACCGTACTCATCGTGGACGATGATCCGGTCGTCACGGCGGCGCTGCACGCGCAGGTGAACCGGGTGCTGGGCTTCAGGGTGGTGGGCATCGCCCACACCGGCCACGCGGCGCTGGCCGCCGCCGGCCGCTTCGCGCCCCGGCTGATCCTGCTCGATCTGCACCTTCCGGATATGCCCGGCTTAGAGGTGGCGCACCGGCTGCGCCGGCCGGAACAGCCCCCCGCCGACATCATCGTCGTCTCCAGCCGCAAGGAGTCGGCGACCGTACGGGCGGCCATTCAGCGCGGCGCCCTCTACTACCTGGTCAAGCCGACCAGGGCCGGCACGCTGGAGCAGACCCTGCTGCGGTACGCGGCCACCGCCGAGCAGCTCGACGGCGGCGGCCGGTTCGCCGAGCAGCAGGAGATCGACCGCCTCTTCCGCTCGCTCCACCTCGACCAGGGCACCCGGCCGAAGAGCATCTCGCCGGCCACCGAGCAGAAGATCCTGGACGCGCTGGCCGAGGTCGAGGAGGACGCCTCGGCGCACGAGCTGGCCGGGATGGTCGGCGTCAGCCGGGCCACCGCCCGCCGCTACCTGGAGCACCTGGCCGATCGCGGGCTGGTCGAGGGCCGCCCGAAGTACGGGGAGACCGGGCGCCCGCAGCACCGGTACCGCGTCCGATGATCAGCCCGATGAGCAGCCCGCGGAACGGCCCGATGAGCGGGACGGCGCGGCGCGGGTTGCGGGTGGTGCTGGCGGCGGTGCTGCTCTGCGTGCTCGCGACGGGCTGCGGCGAGGCGGACGCGTTCGCCGCGGAGTCCACGATGGCGCGGATCAAGCAGCGCGGCGTGCTGACCGTGGGCACCAAGTTCGACCAGCCGATGTTCGGCTACAAGGACCCGGCCAGCGGCCGGATCACCGGCTTCGACGCGGAGATCGCGCGGCTGCTGGCCAAGGACCTCACCGGCAGCGAGCGCAACATCCGCTTCGTCGAGACCGTCTCCCGCGAGCGCGAGAACTTCATCACCCAGGGCGTGGTGGACCTCGTCATCGCCACCTACTCGATCACCCCGGCCCGCGCCGAGCTGGTCTCCTTCACCGACCCGTACTACTACGCGGGGCAGGACCTGCTGGTCAGGATGGGTGACTCCACCATCAACCAGGTGACCGACCTGGGCGGCAAGACGGTCTGCACGGCCAAGGGCTCCACCTCGGTGGACCGGCTGCGCGAGCAGGTGCCGACCGCCAAGCTGGAGATCGTCGACGCCTACAGCATCTGCATCCCCGCCCTCATCTCCGGGCGGGTGGACGCGCTCAGCACCGACGACACCATCCTGCTCGGCCTGCTGGCCCAGCATCCCGACACGCTGCGCCTGGTACGCAAGCCGTTCGGGCGCGAGCCGTACGGGATGGGCGTGCGCAAACAGGACACGGCCTTCCGCGACTACCTCAACGGCCTGATCTGCCGCTGGCTGCGCGACGGGCAGTGGGACCGCGGCTTCATGGCCACCATCGGCGTTCACGGTAACACCGCCGGCCCGTCCAGGCCCGCCAACTGCTGAGCTAAACGAGCACAAGCAACCTAAACGATCACAAGCCTTTCCGCGGAACATGCGGCTCCTACGGTTACGCCAACGCTGACCGAGACGAGGAGCGTGGCGCATGTCCCAGTCGGACCTGATCGTCCTGGACCAGGTCAACAAGAGATTCGGCGACCATCACGTGCTCCGGGACGTGAACCTGACGGTCCGGCAGGGCGAGGTCGTCGTGATCATCGGCCCGTCCGGGGCGGGCAAGTCCACCCTCTGCCGGGCGATCAACCGGCTGGAGACCATCGACTCCGGCACGATCACCCTCGACGGCACTCCGCTGCCGTCGGAGGGCAGGGAGCTGGCCAGGCTGCGCGCCGAGGTCGGCATGGTGTTCCAGTCCTTCAATCTCTTCGCGCACAAGACCGTCCTGGACAACGTCGTCCTCGGGCAGGTCCACGTGCTGAAACGGCCGAGGGAGCAGGCCGTGCGCAAGGCCCGTGAGCTGCTCGACCGGGTCGGCATCGGCGCCCAGGCGGACAAGCTGCCCGCCCAGCTCTCGGGCGGGCAGCAGCAGCGGGTGGCCATCGCCAGGGCCCTCGCGATGGACCCGAAGGCGATCCTGTTCGACGAGCCCACCTCGGCGCTGGACCCCGAGATGGTCAACGAGGTGCTCGACGTCATGACCACGCTGGCCCGCGAGGGCATGACGATGGTCGTCGTCACCCACGAGATGGGCTTCGCCCGCCGGGCGGCCGACCGGGTCGTCTTCATGGCCGAGGGCGAGATCGTCGAGCAGGGCGCCCCCAGCGCCTTCTTCGGCGCGCCGAGCAGCGACCGCGCCCAGTCCTTCCTCGCCAAGATCCTCACCCACTAAGGAGTGTCATGTTCGGCAGATCCCTTTACGCCGTGTTCGCCGTGGTCGCCGTGACCGCCACCGGGTGTGGAGGCGGCCAGGACGCCTACGCCTCGATCGTGGACAAGGCCAAGACCGAGAAGAAGCTGGTCATCGGCGTGAAGGCCGACCAGCCGGGGCTCGGCCTGCGCACGCCCGACGGGAGCTTCACCGGGTTCGACGTCGAGGTCGCCACGTACGTGGCCAAGCAGCTCGGGGTCGAGCCGTCCGGGATCACCTTCAAGGAGACCGTGACGGCCAACCGGGAGGCGTTCATCGAGCAGGGCCAGGTGGACATGGTGGTGGCCACGTACTCGATCACCGACGCGAGGAAGCAGAAGGTGTCGTTCGCGGGGCCGTACTTCGTGGCCGGCCAGGCCCTGCTGGTACGGGCCGACGACGCCGCGCTGACCGGCCCCGAGGCGCTGAACGGCAAGAAGCTGTGCTCGGTCGCCGGCTCGACCCCGGCGCAGAAGGTCAAGACCGAGTACGCCAAGGAGGTGCAGCTGCAGGAGGAGCGGACCTACTCGGCCTGCGTGGACCGCGTGCTCGGCGGCCAGCTCGACGCCCTCACCACCGACAACGTCATCCTGGCCGGCTACGCCGCGCAGCACGCGGGCAAGCTCAAGGTGGTCGGCGAGCCGTTCAGCACCGAGAAGTACGGCATCGGGATGAAGAAGGACGACACGAACGGCCGCAAGGCGGTCAACGACGCCCTGGAGAAGATGTTCGCCGACGGCAGCTGGACCAAGGCGCTGCAGGCCAGCGTGGGCTCCTCCGGCTTCACCGTCTCCCAGGCCCCGCAGCTCGAACGGTACTGAGGCCCATGGACGCGTTGCTGACCGAGGGCGGCACCGTTCTGGCCGCCTTCTGGATGACGGTCCGGCTGACGGCGGTCAGCGCGCTCGGCTCTCTGGTGCTGGGCACGCTGCTGACCGCCATGCGGGTGGCCCCGCTGGGCTCCCTGCGCGCCGCCGCGACCGCGTACGTGACCGTGGCCCGCAACACGCCCCTGACGCTGGTGCTGCTGTTCACCGGCCTGGGGCTCGGGGCGAACCTCGGGCTTGAGCTGTCCGACGACATCGCGACCAACAACTTCTGGCTCGCCGTCATCGGGCTGACCGCCTACACTTCGGCGTTCGTCTGCGAGGCGCTGCGCTCGGGGCTGAACACGGTGCCCGTCGGGCAGGCGGAGGCGGCCCGCTCGCTGGGGCTGGGCTTCGTCAGGACGCTGGCGCTGATCACGCTGCCGCAGGCGTTCCGCGCGGTGGTGGCGCCGCTGGGCAGCATCCTCATCGCGCTGACCAAGAACACCACGATCGCGCTGGTGGTGGGGGTCGCGGAGGCGTCGGTGCGGATGCGGGAGCTGGTCGAGACGTACGGGGACCAGGTCATCGAGATCTTCCTCGGCTTCGCCGCCGGTTTCGTGCTGCTCTGCCTGCCCATGGGGCTGGCGTTCGGCTGGCTGTCGAAGCGGATGGCGGTGACCCGATGACCTACGCGAACCTGTACGAGGTCGCGGGACCGCGCGGCGTGCGGCGCAACCGGGTGCTGACGGGTGTCGTCGCGCTCGTGCTGCTGGCCCTGGCGTACGTCGTCTACGTGCGCTTCGAGGAGAAGGAGCAGTGGGCGGCGGCGAAGTGGGCGCCGCTGCTGCGGGCGGACGTGTGGGCCACGTTCATCCTGCCCGGTCTGGCCGGGACGCTGGCGGCGGCCGTCGCCGGGGTGGTGCTGGCCGGGATCTTCGGGCTCGTCTTCGCCACCGCCCGGCTGTCGGAGCACGCGTGGGTGCGGGTGCCGGCGGCCGTGGTGGTGGAGTTCTTCCGGTCCGTGCCGCTGCTGCTGCTGATCTTCTTCGCCTTCTTCGGCTCGTACGCGCTCATCGGCGTGAACGTCTCGGCCTTCGCGGCGGTGGTGTTCGGGCTGACCCTCTACAACGGCTCGGTGATCGCCGAGATCGTCCGCGCCGGCGTGCTCAGCCTGCCGAGAGGGCAGCGGGAGGCGGCGTACGCGGTCGGCATGCGCAAGGGGCAGGTGATGCGCCTGGTCCTGCTGCCGCAGGCGCTCAAGACGATGCTGCCGGCGCTGATCAGCCAGTTCGTGGTGCTGCTGAAGGACTCGGCGCTCGGGCTGATCGTGGGTTACGACGAGCTGGTGGACCGCGGCCTGAACGGGATCGCGGCGAACTTCTCGAACGTGATCCCGGCGGCGATCCTCATCGCGGCCATCTTCATCGTCATCAACATGGCGCTGGACCGGCTGGCCCACCGCCTGAGCAGGCCGGGCACCCGCCGCCCGGCCAAGCCCGCCCTCGCCGTCTGACCCGGCCGAGCGCGTCCCCGTCCGCTGGCCGGGGAACAGCGTCTGACCGGGGAACAGCGTCTGACCGGGGAACAGCGTCGCCGGCGCTGAGCGCCGGGTCTCAGCGGGCCGCCCTGGCCCGGCGTCGCAACGCCGGGAGCCAGGGCGCGGCGCCGAGCACGGCGAGCAGCGCCAGCAGGGGCAGCCGCCACCACCACGGGACGCTCGCCGGCGGCGGCTCCAGGGGTCCCGTGGCCGTCCACGGCCGGGCGGTCTTCGACCAGGCGAGGAACGCGTCGCCGATCGGCATCAGCCCGAAGGCGTACCGCTTGGTCCACGGGGTGCCGACGGGCAGGCCGGCCAGCTCGCCATAGCGGGCCAGCGCCCCGGCCAGGGCGGCGTCGCCGTGGACCTGGGCGGCGCCCAGGGTGACCGCCGTGGCCGACAGGCTCACGCCCAGCGGCAGCGGCCCGGAGTCGACGTCGCCGGGGCCGTCCATGCCCGAGGGGTACTCCCGCACGGCCGGGCCGAGGCCGAGCGGGGTGACGACGTAGCGGTCGCGGAAGCGCAGGTACTGCCCGGCGGCGAAGCCGGGGTCGATGTCGGGCAGGAAGCGCTGGATCATGCTCTGCGAGCTGCCCCTGGCCACCTCCTCCGGCTCGCCGGTGCCGGGCGCGGCGCGGTGCGGCAGCAGCCCGGTGCTCGGGTCCAGCCGCTCCCGCACCAGCTCCAGCCAGCGCGCGACGGTCGCGGCGTGGCGGGGCGGCTCCAGGGTGTCGTGCAGGCGCAGCGAGGCCATCGCCACGGTGGAGTCCACCGGCCAGGCCTGGCCGGGGTAGGCCTCCAGGTACGGCGACGGGGAGGCGTCGAACGCCTCGGCCAGCGCGGCCGAGTCCGCGGCGAAGCGGCGCGACTCCCCCGCGTCCCGCCGCCCGGCCGGCTGGAGGCTCAGCACGCCGCCGCGCAGCCAGTTGCACCAGCCCCGGTAGAAGACGCCGTACTCGGGGACGAGGTCGGCGCTGAACGGGGCGCGGCCCGGCGGGGTGTCCAGGCGTTCCAGCGCCCACCGCGCCTCCCGCAGCGCCTCGGCCCTGGTCTCGCCCGGGACGCGCAGGCCCAGCTCGACCCAGGTCAGGCCGTACAGGACGTGCAGGAAGAAGTAGCCCTCGGGGAACAGCGCCTGCGCGTCCCCGGCGGCGCCGGCGTCCAGGGCGCCGCGCAGGAACGCGAGCTGCCGCCGCACCCCCGGCGGCTCGCCCGCGGGGCCGCCCGGCGTGGCGGGGGCGATCAGGCGCACGGCGCCGACGACCGCGCAGAAGCTGATCAGGACGGCGGCGATCCGGCGCGACCAGCGCAGCGCACGGCGGAGGAGGGAGGGCACCTCGGGCATCCGCCGATGCTAGCGCTCCCCCGGCCCCCGCCCCGTCTCCGTCGGCGCGGGGGCCGGAGTGATGTGCGGACCGGCCACCCTGCCCGTCTCCGTCGGTGCCCGGTCCGGGTGAGATGCGGACCGGCGGTCCGGATCGGATCCGTCGGTGCGAGGGCCGGAGTGATGTGGTGCGGACCGGCGGTCCAGAGGGGAGCCGTTGGTGCGGGGACCGGGGTGATGTGTAGAAAAGGGTCCATGCCGATTCCCCAGGGACCCTTCACCGGCCGTACCGTCACCGACCTCGCCCGGGAGCTGCGCGACCGGAAGACCACCTCCGTCGATCTGGTCGAGCAGGCGCTCGGCGCCGTCGCCGTGCTCGATCCGGCGCTGAACGCGTTCGTCACCGTGGACGCCGGCGGGGCGCTCGAGGCCGCGCGCCGGGCCGACGAGGAGCTGTCAGGGGGCGCCGACCGGGGGCCGCTGCACGGGCTGCCGGTCGCGGTGAAGGACATGATCATGGTGGCGGGGGTGCCGGCGACCATGGGTTCGCGGCACTTCGCCGGATACGTCCCGGACGCCGACGCGGCCTGCGTGACGGCGCTGCGGGAGGCGGGCGCGGTCGTCGTGGGCAAGACCACCACGCACGAGTTCGCGTACGGGCCGACCGGCGACCGCTCCGCCACCGGCCCCTCGCGCAACCCGTGGGACCCGGAACGCATGTCGGGCGGCTCCAGCGGCGGCAGCGGGGCGGCCGTCGCGGCGGGCATGGTGCCGCTGGCGCTCGGCACGGACACGGGCGGCTCCGTCCGCATCCCGGCGGCCGTGTGCGGGATCGCCGGGTTCAAGCCGGCGTACGACGCGATCCCGGCGGACGGCGTGTTCCCGCTCTCGACGACGCTCGACCACGTGGGCGTGCTCGCGGGCACCCCCGACGACTGCCTGATCGCCTACCGCCACCTGGCCGGGGACGGCGGCGGGCCGGGCAGGGAGGGAACGGAGCCCGTGCGGGTGGCGTGGCTCGATCCCGGTGCCGTCTTCGACGGCGATCCCCGGGTGACGCGGACCGTACGAGCCGCGTCGGGGGCCTCCGCCGAGGTGCGGCTGTCCGAGGAGGTCGCGGCGGAGCTCAGGGAGACGTACCTGGCCATCCAGAGCTGCGAGACCGCCGCCGTGCACGCCGAGCGGCTGGAGCGGGCGCCCGAGCTGTTCGACGCCGAGGTGCTCGAACGCCTGCGCGCCGCCGCCGAGCTGCCCGGCTGGCGCTACGTCCGCGCGTTGGAGGCCAGGCGGCGGCTGGCCGGCACGGTGGGGGCGCTGTTCGAGCGGCACGACGTGCTCGCGCTGCCGGCCGTGCCGATCGTCGCGCCGCCCGTCGGCGCGCGCGAGATGGAGGTGGACGGGCGCTCCGTCGCGGTGCGGCCGGCGCTGCTCGCGCTGACCAGCCCCTGGAACGTGCTCGGCTTCCCGGCGCTGACCGTCCCTGCGGGGACGGTGGACGGCCTGCCGGTCGGCCTGCAGTTCGTCTGCCGTCGGGGCGACGAGCCGCTGCTCTTCGAGGCGGCGGCCCGCGCCGACGCGGCGAGGACCGCGCGGACAGCAGACTGACGGACGGCGGGCTGACGGACGGCGGGCTGACGGTCAGGCAGACGGCCGGACGGCCGGACGGCCGCCGGCACCGGTCGGCCCCCTGAGGACCGCGGTCAGTGCTCCTGGGCCGGGCGGGACGGGGGCGAGGAGGACGGGTCGAGCGGGCCGGGGTCGAGGGCGCTGAAGATCCCGGACTCCAGCCCGGTCCCGTAGCCGGTCAGGAACGCGTCGCGGTATTCCTGGTCGCCGATCGCCGCCCGCGCCTGCCGTTCGCACTTCTCGCGGGCGCTGACCCACTCGTGGATGCCGAGCTGCGCCCGCCCGATGGTGTCCCACACGTGCTGGGCCAGCCCCAGCCGGCGGGCGGCGGACGCGCCCTGCCCCGACGCGGCGGCGGCGCAGGCCAGCACGTCGAGGGCGAGCGCGATGCCGACGCTGTCGTGCAGCCGATACTTGACCTCCAGCGCCGCCCGCGCGTGCGTCTGCGCTTCCTCGAAGCGGCCCAGCGTGAGCTCGGCCTGGGCGCGGAAGAGGTCGGCGTAGGCGCGCATCCACCGTTCGCCGCGCTTGTCGCACTCGGCGCACATCTCCTCCAGCACCTTGACCGCCTCCTCGACGCGGCCCTCGGCGGTGTGCACGTGGCACTGGCCGAGGCGGGCCAGGAGGCTGGGCAGGCTCAGCCCGTGCTCGGGCCGGTGCACGGCCAGCAGGCTGTCGGCCAGGGCCAGCGCGAGCGCCAGGTCTCCTCTGATCGTGGCCGCCGCCATGACCATGGCCTGCGCGGCCAGCGCCGCCTCGGTGTCGCCGAGCCGCTCGGCCGCGCCCGCGCACTCGGCGGCCCAGGCCATGCCGGCGGTGGCGTCGCCCTGCACGACGAGGGTCAGGCTGCACACCCACAGGGCGCGGTTGCGCACCGCGCTGGGCTCGGTGTCGAGGCGCAGGGCACGTTCCAGGTAGTGCTGGCCCTCGCGCAGGAAGCCGCAGGGGTACCAGAAGAACCAGAGCGCGGCGGCGAACTCGAGCGCGCTGTGGTCGTCCGGGGTGCTGAGACTGTGGTCGAGGGCGGTGCGCAGGTTGTCGTGCTCGACGGTGGTGCGGTCGTTCCAGTCGATCTGCTCGGGCCCCAGCCAGGAGGCGTCGCCGCGGCGGGCCAGGTCGAGATAGAAGTCGCGGTGGCGGCGGCGCAGCTCGTCCTGCTCGCCGAGGGCGCGCAGCCAGATGGCGCCGTACTCGCGGATGGTGTCCAGCATCCGGTAGCGTTCGCCGCCGCCGGTCGGCGCCCAGATGAGGATCGACTTGTCGGCCAGCCCGGCCAGCAGGCCGACGATGTCGGCGGCGGGCAGCAGCTCGTCGGCGCAGACGTCCATGGCGGCCTGGTCGTCGAAGCTGCCCGCGAACACCGAGGTCCGCGCCCACAGCAGCCGCTCCTCGGGGGTGCACAGCTGGTGACTCCAGCCGATCGCGGTGCGCAGCGCCTGATGCCAGGGCGGGTCGGCGTCGAGCACCTCGTCCTCGGTGTCGCCGAGCAGCTCGAACCGGTCGTCCAGCCGCGCGGCCAGCTCGGCCGGGGCCAGCTCGCGCAGCCGGGCCGCGGCCAGCTCGATCGCCAGGGGCAGCCCTTCGAGCCGCCGGCACAGGCGGGCCAGCTCGGTCCGGTCGCCGTCGCCGACGGCGAAGCCGGGCACGGTGGCCGCGGCGCGCTCGGTGAGCAGCCGGACCGCCTCCTGCGGGCCTTCGCCGTCGTCGTCGGGGACGGGCAGCGGGTCGATGATGAGCACCTGCTCGTCCGGCACGCCCAGCGGGCGGCGGCTGGTGGCCAGGATCGACAGCCGGGGGGCGGCGACGAGCAGTTCGCGGGCCGTCCTGGCGCAGTCCTCGATGAGGTGCTCGCAGGTGTCCAGCACGAGCAGCAGGTGCCGGTCGCCGAGGTATTCGGTCAGCACCTCCAGCATCGGCCGGGTGGTCTGGTCGGCCAGGGGCAGCGACTCGGCGATCGAGTACGGCACCAGCGCCCCCTGGTCCAGCGCCGAGAGCGGCACGAGCCAGGCCCCGTCGGCGAACCCGGGCCGCATGAGGGCGGCGGCGCGCAGCGCGAGCCGGCTCTTGCCAACCCCGCCCACCCCGGTCAGCGTCACCATGCGGAACTCGCGGCATAACCGGCGGATGCGGGCCAGCTCTCCGCGGCGGCCCACCAGGCTGGTCGTCTCCGGCGGCAGATTCCCGCTGTGCCGCCCACCCATCGTCATGGCCCTCACCTGTCCGGCTCGCCCACCTTGCCGCCTCGGTGAACAGCAGCTTGCCGGACGCGGCCTGGATCCGCCACGAAAAGTGAGAAAGTGACTACGCGTCAGGGCCGTAGTGAAGGCAGGGAAACCTCTAGGCAACAAACCAAGCGCTTGCTACGCTCCGCCCATGGTGTCCACGATCGTCTGGGGTACCGGCAACATCGGCCGCGCCGCCATCCGCGCCGTCGAAGCCCATCCGGCGCTCGAACTGACCGCCGTCCTCGTCCACGACCCGGCCAAGCTCGGCCGCGACGCCGGCGACCTGGCCGGCCTCGGCCGCCACCTCGGCGTTTCGGCCACCGGCGATCCCGAGGCGGTGCTGGCGACCGGCCCCAGGGCCGTCGTGTACGCCGCCTCGGGCGACATCCGCCCGGCCGAGGCCCTGGCCGACATCGTCACGGCCGTGCGCGCCGGCGCCGTGGTCGTGACGCCCTCCCTGTACGCCCTCTACGACCACCGCAGCGCCCCGCCCGACATGCGCGAGCCCGTGCTGGCCGCCGTCAAGGAGGGCGGCGGCTCGCTGTTCGTCTCCGGCGTCGACCCCGGCTGGGGCAACGACGTGCTGCCGCTGCTGGTCAGCGGGCTGGCGACCACCGTGGACGCCGTACGCTGCCAGGAGATCTTCGACTACTCCACCTACGACCAGCCCGACGCGGTCCGCTACCTGGTCGGCATGGGCCAGCCGATGGACTACGAACCGCCGATGATCGCGCCGACCGTGCCGTCCATGGTGTGGGGCGGCCAGATCCGGCTCATGGCCAGAGCCCTGGACGTCGAGCTGGACGAGATCCGCGAGAGCGTTCATCGCCGCGAGCTCGACGCCACCGTGACCACCGCCTCGATGGGCGCGTTCGAGGCGGGCACCCAGGGCGCGGTGCGGTTCGAGGTGCAGGGCGTCGTGGACGGGGAGGCGCTGATCGTGATCGAGCACGTCACCCGCATCCACCCGTCCTGCGCGCCCGACTGGCCGCTCCCGCCGGACGGCGTGGGCGCGCACCGGGTGATCATCGAGGGCCGGCCGCGCATCGAGGTCACCGTCGAGGCCGCGGACGAGGACGGCAACCGCTCGGCGGGCGGCAACGCGACCGCCGTCGGCCGGCTGGTCGGCGCCATCGACTGGCTGGACCAGGCCCCGCCAGGACTGTACGACGCACTCGACGTGCCCCTGCGTCCCGCCACCGGCAAGCTCGGAAGGAGACGGTCATGAAGATCGACATACCGGAGGGCAAGGACGCCATCGCGTACGTGTGGGGCGAGATGGTGCCCGGGATCGGCCCGGCCGCCTCGCGCTTCTCCCTGTCGGTCTACACCCACACGACCCTCGGCCTGCGCGAGTTCGAGGCGGCCAGGCTGCGCGTCGCGCAGATCAACGGCTGCGCGTTCTGCCTGGACTGGCGGACGGAACGCGACGGCGTCAAGGTCGAGGAGAGCTTCGCCGACGCCGTGACGCACTGGCGCACGACCGGCGACTTCGACGAGCGCACCCGGCTGGCCGCCGAGTACGCCGAGCGGTACACCCTGGACCCCCACAACCTCGACGAGGAGTTCTGGGACCGGATGACCGCGCACTACAGCCAGCTGGAGATCGTGGAGCTGAGCATGAGCATCGGCTCGTGGCTGGCGTTCGGCCGGCTCAACCACGTCCTGGGCCTGGACACCGTGTGCCAGTTGCCCAGCGGCGCTTCGCCCGTACCCGAGCCGAGAGTGAGGCCGGCCAGATGAGTCAGAACGAGCTCTCCCGCCGCGGTTTCATCGCCGGGACCGGCACCCTGCTGGGCGCCGCCGCCCTCGGGGTGCACGCCCCCGCCGCCCGCGCCATCGCCTCGGGCGCGCAGGTCCCCGCCCTGGTCATCGGCACCGGGTACGGCGGCGCCGTCGCCGCCCTGCGCCTGGCCCAGGCGGGCGTGGACGTCCACATGATCGAGATGGGCATGGCCTGGGACACCCCCGGCACCGACGGCAAGATCTTCTGCAACACGCGCGAGCCCGACTACCGCTCCTACTGGCTGCGCACGAGGACCAAGGCCCCGCTCAACTACTTCCTCGGCTTCCCCATCGACCGTGACATCCCCCGCCACACCGGGGTCCTGGACGCGGAGGAGTTCGGCGGCATCACCGTCTACCAGGGCCGCGGCGTCGGCGGCGGCTCGCTGGTGAACGGCGGCATGGCGGTCACCCCGAAACGGGCGAACTTCGCCTCCGTGCTGCCGTCGGTGAACGCGAACGAGATGTACGACGTCTACTACCCGCGCGCCAACGCCGGCCTCGGCGTCGGCACCATCGACCCGGCCTGGTTCGACAGCACGGCCTACTACCAGTACGGCCGCGTCGGCCGTAAGCACGCCCAGCGCTCGAACTTCCCGTTCGTGTTCGTGCCCGACGTGTACGACTGGGACTACATGAAGGCGGAGGAGGCCGGCACCGTCCCGAAGTCCGCCCTGGCCGGCGAGATCCTCTACGGCAACAACCACGGCAAGAAGTCGCTGCAGAAGACCTACCTCGCCCAGGCCAAGGCCACGGGCCGGGTCACCGTCTCGCCGCTGCACCGGGTCACCTCGGTCGCGCCGGCGTCGGGCGGCCGGTACACGGTGACCATGGAGCAGCTCGACACCTCCGGGAACACGATCGCCACCAAGACCGTCACCGCCGACCGGGTGTTCTTCGCCGCCGGCAGCGTCGGCACCAGCAAGCTGCTGGTCAAGCTCAAGGCCACCGGTGTGCTGCCCAACCTCAGCGGGGAGGTCAGCAAGGGCTGGGGCGACAACGGCAACGTCATGTGCGGCCGGGCCAACCACTTATGGGACCCGACGGGCTCGCTCCAGTCGGCCATCCCGTGCTGCGGCATCGACAACTGGGCCGCGGGGGGCGCGTTCGCCGAGGTGGCGCCGCTGCCGACCGGCATCGAGACGTGGGCCTCGTTCTATCTGTCCATCACCAACAACCCGCATCGCGCGCAGTTCTCCTGGAACGCGAGCGCGAACAAGGTGGAGCTGAACTGGCAGACGGCGTGGAAACAGCCGTCGATCGACATGGCCAAGACGATCTTCGACCGGATCAACGCCAAGGAGGGGACGATCTACCGGACCGACCTGTTCGGCGTCTACAAGATCTGGGGCGACCACCTGACCTACCATCCGCTCGGCGGCGCGGTGCTGAACCGGGCGACCGACAACTACGGGCGGCTGACGGCGTACCCGGGGCTGTACGTCATCGACGGGGCGCTGATCCCCGGCAACACCACCGTCAACCCGTTCGTCACGATCACGGCGCTGGCCGAACGCAACATCGAGCACATCATCGCCACCGACCTCTGACCCGCCCGATCGACCAACCCGATCGACCAACCCGAGCGGCCCTCCGGGGCCGCTCCCCCGGCCGGCGGAGGTGACGGCCCCGCCGCGGGCGACGGCGTCCGCTCCCCCGGCCGGACGTGACGCCCTCGCCGCGGGCGACCGCGTCCGTTACCCCGGCCGTGACCCGCCGTCCACCTGGCGGGGCTACCGTGCGCGTCATGACGATGCGCAGGTTGCTCGCGAGCGTGCTGGCCGGGGTCCTGGCCGGCGGTAGCGTCGCGGTCGTGCTGACCCAGACCTCTCCCGCCACGGCCGAGCGCCGCGGCCACGCCCCGCTCGTGATCGGCCACCGGGGCGCCAGCGCCCACCGGCCCGAGCACACGCTCCTGTCGTACGAGGCGGCCATCGCGATGGGCGCCGACTACATCGAGCCCGACCTCGTCTCCACCAAGGACCACGTGCTGGTGGCCCGGCACGAGAACGAGATCTCCGGCACGACCGACGTGGCCGCCAGGCCCGAGTTCGCCGGACTGCGCACCACCAAGACCGTGGACGGGCGGCCGGTCACCGGCTGGTTCACCGAGGACTTCACGCTGGCCGAGCTGAAGACGCTGCGGGCCAAGGAGCGCGTGCCCGACCTGCGGCCGGACAACACGGCGTTCGACGGGCTGGCGCAGATCCCGACGTTCGAGGAGGTCGTGCGGCTGGCCGTCGCGCACGGCGTCGGCGTCTACCCCGAGACCAAGCATCCGACCTACTTCGACTCCATCGGCCTGTCGCTGGAGGAGCCGCTGCTCGACGTGCTGGGCCGGCACCGGGTGCGGAAGGCGTACATCCAGTCGTTCGAGACCGCCAACCTGCGTGAGCTGAGCGGCCGGACGCGGCTGCCGCTGATCCAGCTCATCAGCGCCGGCGGGGCGCCCTACGACTGGGTGGCCGCCGGCGGCACGCGGACCTACGACGACATGGTCACGCCCGAGGGGCTGCGTGAGGTGGCCCGCTACGCCGACGGGATCGGCGTGGACACGCGGCGGGTCGTCCCCGTGGACGCGGCCGGCCGGACGCTGGAGCCCACGACACTGGTCGCGGACGCGCACCGCGCGCGGCTCGACGTGCACGTCTGGACGGTGCGTAACGAGAACTCCCAGCTTCCCGCCGACCACCGGCTCGGCGATCCGGCCAGCCCGGCCTATCCGCGGGCCACCGGGGACGTCATGGGGTGGCTGTCGCGGCTGGTCGAGCTGGGGATCGACGGCGCCTTCTGCGACGACCCGGCCATGGGCCGCGCGGTGGTGGCCCGGCACTCGGCCTGAGCGGTCGCTGATCAGGTGCGGCGCCAGCGGGACTCGCCGAAGCAGTAGCCGGCGAACAGCAGCAGCCCGAGCGCCACCACGACCAGCAGCCACGGCCCGACCGGCGTCTCGGCGAACTCGCGCAGCGTCGCGTCGATGCCGCCCGCCTTGTCCGGGTCGTACGTGAGCGCCGCCTGGACGACGAGGACGCCGGCCAGCCCGGCGATCACGCCCCTGGCCACGTAGCCGCCGACGCCGAGCCGTTCCATGATCGTCCTGGCACGCGGCGACATGCGGCCGAGCTCCAGCTCCTCCTTGAAGCCCTTCGTCACGCCCCGGTGGATCCAGTAGACGCCCAGCGCGATCAGGCCGAGCCCGACCGCGCCCACGATGATCTGCCCGCCGGGCAGCTCCAGCAGCTTGGCCGTCAGGTCCTGCGACTTCTGGTCGTCGGACTTCGCCTTGTGCGTGGTCAGCACGCTGATCAGGGTGAAGACGAGCAGCCCGTACACCACGACCCGGGCGACCGCCTCACCCTTCTCGAGTGCCTTGCCGGAGCCGAACAGCGCCTCCGACGCCTGCCAGAGCGCCAGCGCGACGAATCCGGCCGTCATCACCCACAGGATGACGGCCCCGAACGGCAGCCCGGCCAGCGTGGTGATCGCACCCGCCTTGTCGGCCTGCTGCGAGCCGTCGCCGGTGGCGATCTGCAGGGCCACCACGCCGATCAACGCGTACAGCACGCCGCGGCAGGCCAGGCCCACCCGGGTCAGCACGGCCATGGGCCGGCTGGAGGTCGCGCGCCGCGTGGCGGCCTTCGCCTCGCGACCCGCCTGTTCCGCTGTGTTCACGCTTCCTCCCAAGAGAACGCTCATTCGTTGCCGGTCCCGAGTGCCCTGGAACGGGGCGTCTAGGCGTGGCACACCTGTTTCCGCAGGTCTTCCCGCTGGTCACGGCGGCCCGGTTACAGTGGGGCGGTGAGCTGCGATCAGCACGGCCTGGCCATGACGGGTGCGGGCGCCGCGGCGGTGCGGCACTACGACCGGGCGATCGACGAGTTGCTGCGGTTCCGGGCCGAGGTGGACGCCGAGTCGGGGGCCGCGCTGGCCGAGTCTCCCGACTTCCCGATGGGCAACGTGCTGGCGGCCTACCTCGGGCTGCTGACCACCGAGGTCGAGGACGCGCGCACGGCCCGGGTCCGGTTCGAGGCGTTCCTGCGCAGGATCGACGCCACCTCGCTGCTGCCGCGTGAGCGCGCGCACGTGGCGGCCGTGCGGGTGCTGTTCGGCGGCGACTACCTGACCTGCGGCGAGCTGCTGGCCGGCATCGCGGCCGAGCATCCGCGCGACGCGCTGGCGCTGGCCGCCGGCCACCAGATCGACTTCTTCACCGGCGACGCCCGCATGCTGCGCGACCGGATCGGCGGCGCGCTGAACGCCTGGCACGAGGACGATCGTCACTTCGGTCACCTGCTCGGCATGTACGCCTTCGGTCTGGAGGAGGCGGGCCACTACGACCGGTCCGAGGAGGTCGGCCTGCGGGCGGTGGAGCTCGACCCGCGCGACGTGTGGGGCATCCACGCGGTGGTGCACACCTACGAGATGCAGGGGCGCTTCGGCGAGGGCCTGCGCTACCTCGACGCCCGGATGGGCGACTGGTCCACCGGGACGTTCTTCAACGTGCACAGCTGGTGGCACTACTGCCTGTACGCGCTGGAGAGTGGCGACGAGCGGCGGGTGCTGGCGATCTACGACGCGGTGCTCGCCGACGGGCAGTCCTGCATGGAGCTGCTCGACGCCGCCGCGCTGCTGTGGCGGCTGCACCTGGAGGGCTCAGAGCAGCCGGAACGCTGGCGGGTCCTGGCCGAGGCGTGGCCGCCGCGGATGGGCGAGCCGTTCTACGCCTTCAACGACATGCACGCGGTGATGTCGTACGTGGGGGCGGGGCGGATCACGGAGGCCGAGCGGCTGATCACGGGGCGGGAGGCGTACGTGGCGCGGCCGCGTCCCGGCGTCACCAACCACGCCATGACGCTGCGGGTCGGGCTGCCGGTGTGCCGGGCGATCGTGGCGTTCGGGCGGGGCGACTACGAGGCGGTGGTGGAGCTGCTGCATCCGATCAGGCACCGGGTCGGCGAGTTCGGCGGCAGCCACGCGCAGCGCGACGCCGTGCAGCGCACGCTGCTGGAGGCGGCCCTGCGGGCGGGGCGGCGCGACGTGGCCAGGGTGCTGGTGAGCGAGCGGATCAGCGTGCGGCCGTGCAGCCCGTACAACTGGCTCAAGCAGGCCTCGCTGGCCGACGCGATCGGCGACGGCGCGGCGGCGGCCGTGGCGCGCACGCGGGCACGGGAGCTCGCGGCGGGCGGGGGCCGGATCGCCGGCTCCCCCGGATAGCGATCCCACCGGCGGGGCGCTCGCTTGTCGGACCCGGCGAGTAGTGTTTCCGGACATGAACCGGCAACTCACCCTGATGGTCGTGCACGCCCACCCCGACGACGAATGCCTGACCACGGGCGGCATCCTGGCCCGCTACGCCGAAGAGGGCGTGCGCACCGTGCTGGTCACCTGCACCAACGGTGAGCAGGGCGACGACCGGAACGGCGTCAAGCCGGGCGAGCCCGGTCACGACGACGCGGCGGTGGCCGCGAAGCGGCTGGAGGAGCTGCGCGAGTCCGTGGGCCACCTGGCCGTCGAGCACCTGGAGCTGCTCGGCTACCGCGACTCGGGCATGGAGGGCTGGGAGGCCAACGGCCATCCCGACGCCTTCGCCAACGTCCCGGTGGAGAGCGCCGCGGCCCGGCTGGCCGCGCTGATGGAGCACTACCGGCCCCAGGTCGTGGTCACCTACGACGAGACCGGCGGGGGCGGCTACGGTCACCCCGACCACGTGCAGACCCATCGCGTCACGGTGGCCGCCGTCGAGCGCAGCGGCATCCCCGACAAGTTCTACTACACCGCCATCCCCAGGTCGTCGATCATGCGCATGTTCGAGCTGATGAAGGAGAGCGGCGTCGACGTCGGCGACTTCGATCCCTCCGGCGACTTCGGCACCCCCGACGAGCGCGTGACGAGCGTCGTCGACGTCGCCCCCTACGTCGAGCGCAAGCTGAAGGCGCTGCAGGCGCACGAGAGCCAGGGCGACAACATCTTCCTGCTGCGCATGGCGGAGGACGTGCGCATGCAGGCGTTCGCGCACGAGGCGTTCGAGCGGGTGCTGAGCAAGGTCGACGCACCCGCCCACGAGGAAGACCTGTTCGCCGGCCTCCGCGACTCCTGACGCCACCGGCGCCCCCGACACGTCCGGCCTGGTCCGGGACCACGCGATCCGGGACCACCCGGCCCGGGACCAGCCGGCCCGGGACCACCCCGTCCGACCGGGACCTGCGACCGCCCGACCGGTGCACGTCACCACCTGGGCGGGTGATCTCAACGGCCCGCGGCATGACCTCGACGGGTTCGGGCCGTGACCTTCGACGGTCTCGGTGGTGAAAGTTTCAGCGGGCCGGTGGTCGCCGCCGACGATCACCGCAGATCGCCCGATGTCTCCGGAGCCGGGCGGCCGGGCGGATTGTGATGCGGTGACCGATGCGCGTACGGTGCTGACATCCGCCCGGTGGCCCGGTCAAGGAGTCCGTCATGCGCGCGAGAGTCGTCCCGGCCCTGATCGTGATGCTGCTCGCGCTGGGCATCCACGTCCCGGCCGCCCACGCCCTGGGCGGCTTCGACTTCTCCAGGGCGGAGGTCTCCGTCACGGGTCTCCAGGTGCCGTGGGCGATGGCGTTCCTGCCCGACGGCAGCGCGCTGGTCTCCGAACGGAACACCGGGCGCGTCATGCGCGTGCGTCCCGGCCAGGCGCCCGCCGCCGTCGCCACGATCAGCGGGGTCAGCGCGTCGGGCGAGAGCGGGCTGCTCGGCCTCGCGGTCTCCCCCGGCTACGCGCAGGACGGCTGGGTGTACGCGTACTTCACCAGCACCAGCGGCGACAACCGGCTGATCAGGTTCCAGCTGAGCGCCCCGCAGACGCAGACGGTGCTCTTCTCCGGGGTGCCGAGCGCGACGATCCACGACGGCGGCCGCATCGCGTTCGGCCCCGACGGCATGCTGTACGCGGGCACCGGCGACGCCGGTAACACCGCCAACGCCCAGAACCTGGCCAGCCCGGCCGGGAAGATCCTGCGCATGACGCCCACCGGCGGTGTCCCCTCGGACAACCCGTTCCCCGGCTCCCGCGTCTGGAGCTACGGCCACCGCAACGTACAGGGCCTGGCCTGGGACGCGCAGGGCCGGATGTACGCCACCGAGTTCGGCCAGAACACCTGGGACGAGATCAACCAGATCGTCGCGGGCGGCAACTACGGCTGGCCTTCCTGCGAGGGCGACTGCGGCAACACGAACTTCCGCCGCCCGATCGTCACCTGGCCGACCGCGCAGTCCTCGCCGAGCGGGCTCGCGTACGCGAACGACACGCTGTTCGCGGCGGCCCTGCGCGGGCAGCGCCTGTGGACGGTGCCGCTGACCGGCGCCGGCACGCCGGGCACGCCACAGGCCGAGTTCACCTCTCAGTACGGCCGGCTGCGCGCGGTCGCGGCCGGGCCCGACGGCTGGCTCTGGGTGGCGACCAGCAACCGCGACGGCCGCGGCACCCCGGTCGCCCAGGACGACCGGATCATCCGCGTCCCGCCGGCCGCCGGCGGCACCGACACCGCCGCGCCCACCGCGCCCGGCGGCCTGGCCGTCACCGGCACGACCGCCACCACGGCCACCCTGACCTGGACCGCCGCCACCGACGACGTGGGCGTGACCGGCTACGACGTGCTGCGCGCCCCCGGCACCTCCGGCGGGGCCTTCACCCAGGTGGGCACCTCGGCGGCCACCACGCACACCGACACGGGGCTGAGCGCCGGCACCGCCTACCGCTACCAGGTCCGCGCCCGCGACGCGGCCGGCAACGTGTCACCGGTCTCCGCCACGGTCACGGTCACCACCACCGGCGGCGGCGGTCCCTCGGGCGGCTGCACGGCGACGGCGTCCGTCCAGTCCCAGTGGGGCACGGGCTACGTCGTCCAGCCGGTCACGGTCACCAACACGGGCACCACCGCGACGACGGGATGGACGGTGACGTTCACGCTGCCCGCGGGCCACACGGTCACCGGCTCGTGGAACGCCGTCCTGACCACCTCCGGCCAGACCGTCACGGCCGGGAACACCACGCACAACGGCGCCCTCACCCCAGGCCAGAGCACCACCTTCGGCCTCCAGGCCACCCGCCCGACCGGCGACACCCGGCTCCCGGCCACCTACACCTGCACCTGACCGCCTCAGCCAACCGACCCTCTTGAATCCCCCGCTGAATCCCCCACGACAGGCGTCTCATCCCGGTCCCGCGCTCACCCCCACGGCGGGCGGAGCGGCCCCGGGGGGCGGAAGCTCGCCGGAGCCGCGGGTGAGCAGGCGGGTGGGGACGACCACGCGGCGGGCGCGGGAGCGGTCGCCGTCCAGCCGGGACAGCACCAGGTCCGCCGCCGCGGCCCCCACCGCCGCCGGGTCCTGGGCGACCACCGTCAGCGGCGGGTCCAGGACCTCGGCCAGCGGCAGGTCGTCGAAGCCGACGAGCGCGACGTCCTTGCGCCCGGCCCGCGCCAGCGCCAGCACCGCCCCCATGGAGGCGAAGTTGTTCCCGGCGAACAGCGCGGTCGGCGGGTCGGCCAGGGCCAGCAGCCGGAGGGTGGCGCGGGCGGCGGCCTCCATGTCGTGCCCGGTGTCCACGAGCGACCGGTCGAACGGCAGGCCGGCCGCCTCCAGGGCGTCGCGGTAACCCTGGAGGCGTTCGCGCCGGGTGTAGAGGGTGGCGGGCACGTCGCCGACGAAGCCGATCCTGCGGTGGCCGTACCCGATCAGATGGGCGACGCCGGCCCTGGAGCCCTCCCGGTTGGCGCTGACCACGCAGTCCGCGGTCAGGCCGGCGGCCGGCCGGTCGAGGAAGACGATCGGCAGCCCGGCCACCCGTTCCGAGCGCAGGTGGCGATGGTCGCCGCCGGCGGCGGGGACGACCATGAGGGCGCTCACCCGGCGGGCCAGGAACGTGGCGATCAGCGACTGCTCCAGCCCGGCCGTCTCGTCGGAGGAGCCGACGATGAGCGTGAGCCCGCGCGCCCGTACGGCGCTCTCGACGCCGCCCGCGACCGTGCCGAAGAACGGGTTGCCCATCTCGGGGATGACCAGGCCGATCGCGGCGTCGCGCGCGCCCACCCGGGTGTTGCGGGCCATCAGGTTGGGCTGGTAGCCGAGCCGCATGACCGCCGCCAGGACGCGCTCACGCGTCTCGACGGCGACCGGGCCCTCGTCGTTGAGCACCCGGGAGACGGTCTTGGCGGTGACTCCGACCTCGCGTGCCACGTCTGTCATCGTCGGACGCCGCATTCGGCTCATCAGAAGCCTCCGAAGAAACCCCCGCCTTGAGGCGGGGGAGGAATCGGACTCCTGCGGAGCAGGGCAGGAACAGGCGATTCGCCGACAGCCGAACCGGCATATCGAACACAAAAGCGAATTTTCCTTGATCGTTCGATAGGATGCCAGGCATGGCGCAGATCGTGAAGCGGGCCTACAAGTACCGCTTCCACCCCACCCCCGAGCAGACCTCGCAGCTTGCCCGGACGTTCGGCTGCGTCCGCTTCGTCTACAACAAAGCCCTCGAAGAGCGCACCCGCGCCTACGCTCTGGAGGGCAAGCGGGTCTCCTATGCGGAGTCGTCGGCGATGCTCACGGCGTGGAAGCACAGCGGCGAGTTCGGCTTCCTGCGCGAGGTGTCGTGTGTGCCCTTGCAGCAGGCGTTGCGCCATCTGCAGGCTGGGTTTGCGAACTTCTTCGCCAAGCGGGCGAAGTACCCGGTCTTCAAGTCCCGTAAGAAGTCGCGGGCGTCGGCGGAATACACCCGCTCTGCCTTCCACTGGCGGGATGGGGAGTTGACGCTGGCAAAGATGGACGCCCCGCTGGCGATCGTGTGGTCGCGTTCGCTGCCGGAAGGCGCGCAGCCGTCCACGGTGACGGTGTCGAAGGACGCTGCGGGGCGCTGGTTCGTGTCGATCCTGGTGGAGGAGACGATCGCCCTGCTCGCTCCAGTGCAGCAGGCGGTGGGCGTGGACGCGGGCATCACCGCGCTGGCCGCCCTGTCCACCGGCGAGAAGATCGTCAACCCCCGGCACGAGCGCCGCGACCGGCGCAAGCTGGCCAAAGCCCAGCGGGCGCTGTCCCGCAAGGAGAAAGGCTCGAACAACCGGGCCGAGGCCCGCCTGAAGGTAGCGAAGGCGTACGCCCGGATCGCCGACCGGAGAAGAGATCATCTGCACAAGGTCACCACACGGCTTGTTCGCGAGAACCAAGTGATCGCCGTGGAAGACCTGACCGTCCGCAGCATGGTTCGCGATCACTCGCTGGCCCGCGCCGTCTCCGACGCGGGCTGGCGGCAGTTGCGGTCGATGCTGGAGTACAAAGCGCGCTGGTACGGGCGCACGCTGGTGGCGGTGGACCGCTGGTTCCCCTCCAGCGAACTGTGCTCCGTGTGCGGCTGCGTGCAAGAGAAGATGCCGCTGAACGTCCGGATGTGGCAGTGTGCCTGCGGCGCGCTCCATGACCGGGATGTGAACGCGGCCCAGAACGTGCTCGCCGCCGGGCTGGCGGAGAACTGAAACGCCTGTGGAGCCGGTGTAAGACCTCAACGAGACCCCTCTCGGGCGGGCGACCGGCGGTGAAGCAGGAAGACCCATGGGCGACCGTGGGACTCTCCCTCCTTTAGCGGGGAGAGGATGTCAACCTAGATCCCGTTACAGGCCGATCGCCTTCGCCGCGTCCTCGTCGTGGACCACGGACTTCCCGTCCGACAGCTGCAGCGCGCCGGTCATGATGGCCACCACCTCGGCCATGCTGTGGTCGCGCGGGCTGAGCTCGGCGACCCTGCGGCCCAGGCGCTGCACGTGGACGCGGTCGGCGATCTCGAACACGTGCGGCATGTTGTGGCTGATCAGCACCACCGGGGTGCCCCGGTCGCGGACCTGCCGGATGAGGTCGAGCACCTGGCCGGACTCCTTGACGCCGAGCGCCGCCGTGGGCTCGTCCATGACCACGACGTTCGTGGCCCACGCCACCGCCCTGGCCACGGCCACGCCCTGCCGCTGCCCGCCGGACAGCGACTCGACCGGCTGGGTGAGCGAGCGCAGCCCGATCTTGAGCTCGGCCATGTGCCGGGCCGACTCCTCCCGCATGCGTTTCTTGTCGAGCATCCGGAAGACCGTGCCGAGCAGGCCGGGTTTGCGCACCTCCCGGCCCAGGAACATGTTCGTCGCGATGTCGAGCGAGGCCGCGATGGCCAGGTCCTGGTAGACGGTCTCGATCCCGTGCCGGCGCGCGTCGAGGGGGTCGCGGAAGCGCACCGGCTCACCGTCCAGCCGGATCTCGCCCGAGTCGGGCTGCAGCGCGCCGGTCAGCGCCTTGATCAGGCTGGTCTTGCCGGCGCCGTTGTCGCCGATGACCGCCAGCACCTCGCCGGGCATGAGGTCGAAGTCCGCGCCGTCGAGCGCGGTGACGTGACCGTAGCGCTTGACCAGGCCGCGCGCCTGGAGGATCGGCGTAGGCGGGCTCGTCATCGGTTCCTCCTGCGGGAGAGCTGGTCGACGGTGACCGCGAGGATCACCAGGATGCCCGTGATGAGCGTCTGGTAGATCGACGGTACGCCCATGAGCTGCAGCCCGTTGCGGAAGACGCCCACGATGAGCGCCCCGACGAGCGTCCCCAGGACCAGGCCCCGGCCGCCGAACAGGCTGGTGCCGCCGAGCACGACCGCGGTGATGCTGTCCAGGTTGTCGGTCTGGCCGGCCTGGGGGTCGCCGACGCCGGTCCGGCTGACCAGGAGGAGAGCGGCGATGCCGTAGACGAGGCCGGCCACCGTGTAGACGCCGACGGTCAGGCGGCCGGTCCTGATGCCGGTCAGGCGGGCCACCTCCGGGCTGTTGCCCAGCGCGTACACGTGCCGGCCCCACGCGGTGGAGCCGAGCAGGTACGCGAACAGCACGAACAGCAGGATCGTCAGCAGCGAGCCGTAGGTGACGTTCGTCTGGCCGACCTGGAACGTCTGCCCGAGCACCGTCAGCAGCGCGGGCAGCTCGGTCACCGTCTGCTCGTCGGAGTAGATGTGCGTCAGGGCGAAGACCACGTTCAGCATGCCCAGCGTCACGATGAACGGCGGCAGCGAGATCCGCGTCACCAGCAGCCCGTTGACCAGCCCGAACCCGGCGCAGACGGCGAGCCCGGCGGCCAGCGCGAGCACGGGCGGCAGGCCGGTGTCCACGGCCAGCTTGGTCATCACGATCCCGCCGAAGGCCATGATCGCGCCGCAGGCGAGGTCGATGCCCGCGGTCAGGATGATCAGGGTCTGCCCGATGGCCAGCGTGCCGACCACCATGACCTGCTGGATGATCAGCGAGAAGTTGGGGCCGGTGAAGAACTGGCCGCTGTTCACGCCGAAGAACAGGCAGGCCAGCAGGAGCGCCACCAGCGGGCCCGCGACCGGGGTGGCGGCCAGGCGGCGCGGCAGCGTCGCGTGGGTCGTCGCTTGCGTCACGGCCATGCTCAGCCCCAGCAGTTGGCCAGGCCGAAGGCGGTGTCCTCGGCGTCGACGCCGGTGACGGCCTTGTCGGTGATGAGCGTGACGCCGGTGTCGGTGTAGCCGCTGGCCTTCTGGCCGCTCTTGGCGAACGTGGCCACGGCCTTGACGCCCTCCTCGGCCATCTTCAGCGGGTACTGCTGGCTGGTGGCGGCGATCTGGCCGGACTGCACGGCCTTGGTGCCGGTGCAGCCGCCGTCGACGGAGACGACGAGCACGTCCTTGTCGCGGCCCTTGGCCTTCAGCGCGGTGTGCGCGCCGAGCGCGGCCGGCTCGTTGATGGTGTAGACGAGGTTGATGTCGGGGGCCTTCTGCAGGCAGTTCTCCATGGCGGTCTGGCCCTTGGCCTGGTCACCGCGGGTGTCCTGGGAGCAGACGATCGACGGGTCGCCCTCCTGGACGCCGAACCCCTTGAGGAAGCCGTCGTGCCTGAGCTGCCCGACGGTGATGCCGGGGGCCAGGTCGAGGGTGGCGATCTTGGCGGGTTCGCCGGCCATGGCGGCCTTGGCGTACTGGCCGATCAGCTCGCCGGCCTTGAAGTTGTCGGTGGCGAACAGCGCGTCGGTGGCGTCCTGCGGCTCGGTGGGGGTGTCGAGGGCGATCACGAGGACGCCCGCGTCGCGCGCCTTCTTGATCGCCGGGACGATGGCCTTGGTGTCGCTCGGGGTGATGAGGATGCCCTTCACCCCGGCGGCGACCATGTTCTCGATCGCGGTGATCTGGCTGGCGTTGTCGCCGTCGAACTTGCCCGCGGCGCTCATCAGCTCCAGGCCGCCGGCCTGGGCGGCCTTCTGCGCGCCTTCCTTCATCTTGACGAAGAACGGGTTGGTCTCGGTCTTGGTGATCAGGCCGACCTTGGTGGCGGAGGCGCTCTGCGTGCCCCCTCCTCCGCCGCCGCCGCAGCCGGCGACGAGCAGCACGGTGACCAGGATTCCGGCAGGAAGCTTCGCGTTCATTGCGGTTCCTAACAGGGGGGATTCAATGTCATCGTTGACATATGTCATCGTTGACATCGGCTGTGCTGCGATGATGAGCTTCGATCCGGGAAACGTCAATGCCCTTGTGCCGTAACGAATCGGCAACAGGCGGCGAGAGGCAGGCCGGACCATGATCGCTGTCCTGGGCGAGTGCGTCGCCGACGCCTTCACCGACCACCGCCCCGCCGACCCGCCTGTCCGCCCGTCCGACGGGCCGGCGGGCGGGCGGACAGGCGGGTCGGAGAACGGGCCCGCCGGCGGACCAGAGGACGGGCCGGCGAGCGGACCGGCGAGCGGACCGGGCGCCAGGCCGGTGGGGATGGCGCTGCGGGTGTTGCCTGGTGGCGGGCCGGCGAACACGGCGGTGGCGCTGGCTCGGCTGGGGACCGCCGCCCGGTTCCTGGGCCGGCTCTCCCATGACGTCTTCGGCGACCTGTTCCGGGCGCACCTGACCTCCTCGGGGGTGGACCTGTCGGCGGCCGTCGCGGCCGGCGAGCTGAGCACGCTGGCGGTCGCCGCGCTCGACGCCGACGGCCGGGCGGTCTACACCTTCTACGCCGACGGCACCGCCGACTGGGGCTGGACCCCGGACGAGCTGGACGGCGACCGGCTCGGCCCGGCCTCCTGCCTGCACACCGGCTCGCTGGCGCTGGTCAGGCGGCCGGGTGGCGAGGCGGTGGAGGAGTTCGCCCGCGCCGTGCGCTCCCGCGCCACGGTCTCGATCGATCCCAACGTCCGTCCCGGCTTCGCCACCAGGGACGACTACCGGGTGGAGCGCTGGTGCGCGTGGAGCGACATCCTCAAGCTCAGCACCGACGACGTGGACTTCCTGCTCCCCGGCGTGCCGTACGAGCGGGCCTGCGACACCTGGCACGCCGCCGGCGCCCGCCTCGTCGTCGTCACCAAGGGCGCGGCGGGCGCGCTGATCTCCCTGGACGGCGAACGGGCCGAGGTGCCGGCGCCGCGGGTGCGGGTCGTGGACACGGTCGGCGCGGGGGACGCGTTCACCGCCGGGCTGCTGCACGACCTGGAGGCGCGGGGCCTGCTCGGGGGCCGCCTCGACGCCCTCGACCTGGAGACCGCCGTGGCGGCGGCCACGTTCGCGGCCGAGGTGGCGGCGCTGACGTGCTCGGTCCCCGGGGCCGACCCGCCCTGGCGCGACCGACTGACCGGACGTCGGTCGTCCGGCCCTGCCCGATAACCGTCCCCCTGCGTCGATCCCGCACCGGGACCACGGACGACGTCAGTCGCCCGGCACCGTCCGAGACCACTACGGACGACGTCAGTCGCCCGGCACCGTGCGGTAGCCGTTCCAGACGAAACGGGCGGTCGTCACCGCGTCGTCGCCGTCGCCCGTGATGAGCTGATGGATCGCGATCCCGTCCAGCTCCCGGTACTCGCACCACTCGTGGTCGGAGGTGAGCACCAGGTCCAGCCCCAGGTCCACCAGCAGGTCGAACACCTGCCCCCGGTTCGTCCTGTCCACCCCGACGAACACCTCGTCCAGCAGGATGAACCGCGGGCATCCGGGATCGGTCTGATAGTGCGCGGCCACGGCGGCGAACAGCGGCAGGTGCAGCGCGATCGCCTTCTCCCCGCCCGACAGCGCCCCGTGCAGCTTCCTGGTCAGCTCCTGCCAGCCCTGCCCGTCGCCGCGGTCGAGCCGGACCACGAACCGGTGCCAGGCCGTGTAGTCGAGCACCTTCATCAGCTGGTCCTCCCAGCTCGCCGAGGAGTCGTCGGCCCGCGCCTCCTCCACGCGGTCCATGAAGAAGACGTACAGGGCCTCCTTGTCGGCCTCGCTCAGCCCGGCGGGGTCGCGCAGCAGCAGGTCGCGGGCGGCGCGGGTGCCGGGCGCCTGGGCAGGGTCCACCTGCCACACCAGCCGCACCGCCACCCGGGAGGCGGTGCGGACGCGTTCGAGGCGCTGGTTCATGCTCTCGACCAGCGCGGTCGCCTGCCTGATCCGGTCGGCCAGGTGCCGCCGCGTGTCGCCGGCCAGCGTGCGGTCGAACAGGTCCCGCTCGGCCTCCGTGATGTCGGTGCGCCGCTCGTCGCGCTCCTCGCGCAGCACCTGGCTGAGCGCGGCGGCGCCGGCCCGCACGCCGCTGACGGTGGCGGTGAGCACCTGCACGTCCTCCTCCGGGGCCAGCTCCAGGTCCGCGCGACCGGCCAGGATCTCCCTGGCGTGGTGGAAGGCGTCCTGCAGCCGCGTCTCGGCCTCCCTGACGTTCTTGTGCTCGTACGGGACGGCCGCCAGCTGCTCGGCCACCGCCCTGGCCGCCTCCAGCACCGCCCGTGTCCCGGCCTCCGGCGCCAGCTCGATCGTCACCCCGGCGTCCACCGGCAGGTGCCCGGCCGCCAGGCGGCGGAAGCGCCCGGACACCTCGTCGCGCTCCCGCCTGGCCTCGGCGTGCCGGTCCTCGGCGGTGCCGAGCTCGCCCCTGAGCCGGCCGAGCTCGGCGTTCAGCTTCGCCAGGCCGTCGTTGATCGACTTGATCAGGCGACGGCACGCCTGGTGAGCGCCCTGGGCCTCGCGCAGCCGCTCCAGTACGTGCGCCTGCCCGGCCCCGTCCTCGCGATCGATGTCCGACGTGTCCCCAGATCCGTGTCCTGAGCCGTCGGCGGAGCCGGTCGCGCGATCGATGCCCGGCTTGATGGCGGATTCGATCGCGGACAGTCGTTCGGCCAGCACCATCGCGGCGGCGGCGGCCTCCTCGGCCCGTTCGACCGCCTGGACGGCCAGGCGTTCGTACTCGCCCGCCGTCGCCTCGGCCTGCTCGGCGCGTTCCCGCGCGGCGCGGGCGTCGGCGCGGCGGTCGTGCCAGACGGTGCCGGTCGTCTCGGTGCCGCGCAGCGCCTCCTCCAGGTTGTCCAGCGCGGGCGGCGCGGCGGGCAGGGCATGCCGGTCGGCCAGCTCGGTGAGGTGGCGCAGCGACCGGCCGACGTCCTGCTCGCGCTCGCGCAGGCGCTGCTCGCCGGCCCGGAGCCGGTCCTCCAGCAGCGCGACCTTGCCTACCGCGCCGTCGAGGTCCTGAAGCGCGTCGGCGTACGGCGTCCGGTCGGGCCTGCGCCGCAGCTCGGCGGTCAGCGTGTCGCGGTCGGCCTCGATGACGGCGAGCAGGTGGTCGCACTCGGCGATCCGCCCGGCGAGCTCGCCGAGCCGGTCGTCGAGCTCGGCGACGCGGCGGCGCCTGGCCCGCTCGCGAGCGGTGGCGCCGATGTAGGAGGGCTCGGGCTTGACCCAGCGGCCCGTCGCGGGGCCCAGCCGCCAGGTGCCGTCCGCGCCGATGACGGCGGGATGGTCGACGCCGATCGCGGTGGGCGCGAACGCGATCCCGGCCAGCACGGTGTCCGCGGACACCGGCGAGTCGGCCTCGGTGAACAGCACGTGCGCCAGGCTGTAGCCGGGCGCGGGCCTGGACAGCGCGGCCACGGCGAACGCGTCGTGCTCGCCGGCGTCGAACCCGCCGTCGGGGCGCAGCCACAGGTCGAGCAGGCCCGACGCCTCCAGTGCGGCCTCCAGCCCGGCCTGGGCGACGGGGTCGAGCCCCGACCTGAACGCGATGGCCCGCCACAGCGGGGTGCCCGGGCGTCCCGGTCTGGTGGCGGTGGCGCGAGCGTGCGGGGCGGGCGGCTCCAGTACGGCCTGGTCGGTGAGGCTCTCGCGCTCCTTGGCCAGCTCGGCGCGCTCGGTGAGCAGCCCGGCGCGCCGGCTCGTGACGTGCTGCTCGCGGGTGGTCAGCTCGACGGCGGCCATCGTCCTGGCGGTGCCGACCAGGTCGTCGGCCCGCCCGAAGTCGGTGGCCAGCCCGGCGAGCGTACCGGGATCGAGCTGGAGCTGCGCGCAGCCGCCCGCCCAGTCGGCCAGGGCGGCGGCCAGATCGCGGGCGCGTTCCTCACACCGGCGCCCGGCCTTCTCGTGCGCCTCCTGGGCGGCGGCCAGGTCGTCGCGGGCCTGGTCGCGCTCGTGCTCGGCGGCGGTACGACGCCTGACGGCCTCGTCGTGCCGGACGGCCCCCGCCCTGACGTCCCTGATCTGCGCGGCCCGGCTGGTGACGGCGGCCCGCAACAACTCCCGCGCCCGCCGCACAGCCTCATCACTGTCCGGCACCCGACCGCCGGACACCCGATCAGCGGGCCCGCCACCGCCGGCCCCGGAGACCGGGCCACCACTCGCATGACCGCCGAACGCGGGCGCGCCGGACCCGGAGTCGGAAGACGCGGGCGCGCCGGAGGCGGGGGCGGAGGACGCGAGGGCGCCGAATGCGGGGGCGCCCGACGCCAGACCACCGGACGCGGGGTCGGCGGGCGCGGGCTGGGTGGGGTCGTCCTGGTGAAGGGTCGGGGTGGCGTCGGTGACCGTTCGTTCGGTTTCCTCGTGGACGCTGAGCAGGCCGGCGCGTTCGGCCGCGTGGCGGGCCTCCGCGCGGGCGCGGTCGGCCAGGGCCGCGGCGGCGCGGGCCGTGCCGGCGGCGCGGGCCGACAGCTCCTGCTTGGCCGTCACGGCACGGGCCGCCTGGCCGGCCTGGTCGCGCAGGCGGGCGGCCAGTTCGTGCGCGGCGCGTGCCTCGGTGCGCAGCCGGTGCAGGTCGCCGCCCGTCCGGTACGCCTCGCTCTCCTTAAGCCCGTCGATCTGCGCGGCCAGGGCCAGCTCCTGGGCCTCCTCCTCCCCCAGCCGCAGCGTCGTGGCATCGAGCTCCCGTTCGGCCTCCTTGAGCCCGTCGCGCCTGGCCCTGACCTCGGCGGCGAGCGTCTCCAGGGTGTGGCCGGCGGAGGTGACGGCGTGGGCGGCGGCCCGCAGAACCCGCTGGGCGTAGCCGCGCTGCCGGACGGCCAGCCGGTCGGCCTCCTCCACGTCGCGGTCGAGCAGCCGCAGCTCCTCGCGCCGGCGGTCGAGCCGTTCGAACCCCTCGGCGATCTCGTGGATCTCGCCCTCGCCCAGCGGCGGCAGCGCGCTGGACAGCAGCTCCGACAGCAGCCCCGGATCGAGCCGCTCGGACAACTTGGGCGTGCGGAGCTGGCGGAGCGCGGTGAGCAGGGAGTCGTAGCGCTGCTCGTTGAGCCCGGGGTAGAGGGTCCGGCGTACAGCGGTTCGATAGGAGGCGGCCGATTCGTGGACCGTTCCACAGCCGTCCAGCTCGTCGGCGAGCTGCGCCTTGGTCAGCGGCTGGCCGGCCTCGCCGCTGAGACTGACGCCGTCGGGGGCGCCGACGCGGGCCTCGGTGGTGAAGTAGGTGGCGGTGACGTTCTTGGTGTGGACGGTGGCCTGCAGCCGGGCGCCGCAGGTGAACCAGCGGCCGTCGGCGTGCCGGAACTCCAGCCACACGTAGCCGACCCGGGTGGCGCCGCCGGCGCCGTCGCCCATGAGGTTCCAGTGCATGGTGCGCTCGGTGCCGCCGAACGTGGACAGCCGGCTCGGCTTGAGGCTGGCGTCCAGCACGTACGGCAGCAGCAGCTCCAGCACCTTGGACTTGCCGCTGCCGTTGGGCCCGCGCAGCAGCAGCCGCCCCCGGTGGAACTCGAACACCTCGTCGTAGTAGCGCCACACGTTGAGGATCCCGGCGCGTACGGGAGTCCAGCGGGCGTCCATCCCGTGCGCGGGGCGCGACGGGGTGAGCTCGGTGACCGTCAAACTTCCTCCTGTACGTGCGAAGCCTGAAGCTGGAGGCCGGAGTTCTGCGGACGGTTGCGGTAGCGGGCGGCGGCGGGCAGGGCGGCGATCCGGCCCCCGGCGCGGCGGGCGAGCCCGAACGACGTGAGCACCTCCAGCGCGTCGGCGGCCAGCCGCGGCCCGCCCCCGTCGGACTGGTACGCCTTGGCCCACTGGGGGAAACGGCGCAGCAGCCCGGCCGCCTCGGCGTCGAGCCTGGCGTCGGTGACGGGGCCGGAGGTGACGAGCAGGTCGAGCATGAGGAGGGCGGCGACCTTGGCGTGGCTGCCGTCGTCGGGGAAGCGGGTGTCGGTGGCGATGCCGTCGGGGTCGATGAGCAGGAAGCCCTCGGCGCGTTCCTCCAGCACGAACCCGGCCTCCCCGGCGGCGCGGCGCAGCAGGCGGCGGCCGGTGAGGGAGTCGGCGTAGGCGGCCTGGTCGGGGGTGAGCTCGTCGCGGTGGACGACGGGCTCGTCGAGCAGGCGGCGGATGAGCGAGTGGCGGGCCCAGAGATTGCGCTGCGTGGCGGTCGGCTCGTCGCCCCCGTAACGCGCCTCGAACGTCAGCGCCGCCGTCACAGGCGACCCCTCCCCCACCGGCCGCTCCCCTGCCGGCCGCTCCCCTGCCGGCCGCTCCCCTGCCGGCCGCTCCCCTGCCGGTCCGGCGCTCGCCGCCGGAGGCCCGCCCTCCAGCGTGGCGGCCACACGGGAGGGCGGGACCGGGGCGGCCAGGAGGCGGATCACGCGGGTGGTGTCCACCCGGTAGAGCACCTTGGCCTCCTCGTCGTCCAGGTAGGCGTCGGTGGCGCCGTCCATGGCGGTGAGCGCACCGTAGTGCTCAAGCAGCTTGAGCGCGTCCACGAACGCGGCCCGCTCCTCGCTCCTGACCGGGTCGAACGCGGGCACCCCGTCCTCCACCGCCGCCGCCTGCACGACCCGCTGGGCCAGCATCCCGATCGTGGTGACCGGCGAGGTGAGCAGTTCGGCCGCGCACAGGCAGAGCAGTGTGTAGCGGCGGCGGTCGAAGGGCGCCCTGGTGGTACGGCGGCGGCGCGCCGGCCGGGTGGCGCCGGGCTCGGTCTTGACCTTGACCAGCCGGGCGTACCCCTGGCGCGGCTCCACGACCAGCCGCCAGCCGCAGAAGTAGTCGAACCACTGGATCAGCGGCTGACGCCGCTTCCTGATGAGGTCGAACGCGGCCGGGTCGTCGTGCCGGGACACCAGCGGGCGGCCGAGCAGGGTCCTGATCGCGCGGGCGATCTCCTCCTTCTCGGCCCGGACGAGCTGGTTGGCCAGGCTGCTCATTCGCCCGCCGCCCGCCCGCGCAGGCCCGCGCCGCCGCGCGCCTCGCCCAGGGAACGCACGTCGATGAGGTAGTCGGGCCCCCTGAACCAGCCCGCGGGCGTGCGCAGCACCGCCACCGCGCCGTCGTCGGGCGCTCGCAGCACGATCTCGACCCGGCCGTCGGAGGTGACGGCCCGCCGGAAGCCGGTGGAGTCGGGCCGCTCGGCCAGGGCCCGGCCGAGCAGGTCGAGCAGCCGGCCGAACGTGTCGTGGTCGAGGTCGCCCATCCGCGACAGCCGCATCGCGCCGGTCGTGACCAGCGCCGCCCAGGCGGCCTCCAGCTCGGCCCGCTCCCGTCCGGCCAGCGCCCTGCGCTGGGCCCGCAGCGCCGCCACGTCGCGCACCCGGCCGGTCCGGCCCATCCGTTCGGTACGGCCGCGCGAGCGCAGCAGCGCCGACACCTCCACCGGCGCGGCCCGCGCCCAGGGCACCCCGGCCGGGATCAGCTCGGCGTCAGCGTGCCCGAGGTGGGCATGGCGGGCCGAGCCGAGCCCGAAGGCCGCCTCCCACAGCCGGTGCGCGTCCTGCTCGCCGGGCGCGGCGGCGAACCAGCGGGCCAGCGTACGGAAGTCGGCGGCGGCGCTGGAGGAGCGGCGGCGCGAGTCGGTGATCCGGTCGAGCACCTGGAGCAGCGAGACGATGGCCCGCCGCGCCACGTCGTGCAGTTGCCGCACGCGCGGCCGGGGGTCGGCGGACCCCTCCTCGGGCGCGAACCACTGCCGCAGCCCCTCCCACCTGGCCCGTCTCGCGGCCAGCCACGGGGTGGCGTGGTCGGCCCCCGGAACCCTGGGCAGGTCGGCGCCGTCGAGCGCGCGGGCGTGCAGCACGCCGACGCCGTGGCCGGCCACGGCCCGCACGCCGGCCGCGACGGCGTCGCCGCGCTGCTCCAGGTTGGTCACGAACTCCTGGAGGTAGGCCACCGTGGCCGCCTTGACCTCGTGGAACGTGGCCAGGTCGGCGCCCTCGACGCGCAGCAGCCGCTGCAGCTCGCCGTTGAAGCGCTGGGTGTTGCCGCGCAGCCCTTCGAGGTGGCCTTCCAGCTCCTGGAGCGCGGTGAAGATGCGCCGGTCACGGCCGGGGTCGGGGTCGCGCAGCAGGGCGTCCAGCTCGCGCAGCCGGTCGGCGATGGCGTCGAGCACAGCCGTCTGCAGCGCGCCGGCCGACTCCAGCGCGGCCATGGCGTGCCGGACGCCCGCGACCGCCGCCTCGCCCCGCCTGGTCAGCGAGTAGTGCAGGTTCTTGCGCTCGTACTCCTCGGCGGTGGCGAAGCTGCCGGCGTGGTTGAAGATCACGTCGAGCAGGCCCCAGCCCGCGAGCTGCTTGAGCGTGGCGGCCAGCTCCTGCTCGCGTACCGGGGCGTACCATCCCGACTCGCGCAGCCGTTCGCGGACCTGCTCGACCGTCAGGGCCGTTTCGAGCCGTTCGCCGGCCTCGCCGAAGGCGTGCAGGACCGCCGTGTGCAGGTCGGCCCGCTCGGTGGTGGTGAACCGGAACATCTCCGGCGGCACCCGTGGCGGCTCCGCCATCGCCCCGCTCCCCTCGCCGCACGATTGTCCGGACGCCACCGTAGCGGGAGAGACCGGCGGCGGGACCGCTGTTTGCGAGCAGATCACGGGCGTTCGGCGCTCGCATGGGAACGCCGGGGGGCGATCTGGCCGGGTTCGGGATGGGGCTTGTCGCTCCGTCCCGCGACGGGGTAACGTGCGGTTTTGTCCACAGTTATCGATAACAGCGCGGAGAGTAGCCGGACGGTGGCGGAAGCGAAGGCGACGATCTACACGGTCGCGCGGGCGGTCGGGGTGAGCGCCCAGACGGTGTCGCGGGTCCTCAACGGGACCGGCCAGGTCAGTGAGAAGACCAGGGCCGCCGTGCTGGCCGCGATCGAGGCGCAGGGTTACCGGCCCAACGCGGTCGGCCGGAGCCTGCGCGCCTCCCGTACCCCGATGGTCGGGGTGCTGGTGGCCGACATCGGCAACCCCTTCTACGCCCGGCTGCACCGCGCCATCGAGCGCCGGCTGTCCGGCAGCGGCTACTCGCTGATGCTGATGAACTGCGACGACGACGCCCGCATCGAGCGCCGCCAGCTGGAGCTGCTGCGCTCGTACCGGCCGACGGGGCTGGTCATCGTCCCGTCGGTGGGCAGCTCGCTGAGCGCGGCGGACCTGCCGGCGTACGGGCACGTGGTGAGCGTCAGCCGGGTGCTGGACGGCCTGCCCGTGCCCGCCGTCGTCACCGACGAGCGGGAGTCCGTCAGGGCGGCGGCGGAGGAGCTGATCGCGCACGGGCACACGGAGCTCGCCCTGATCTCCGGCCCGGAGCAGGCCTCCACCGCCCGCGCCCGCGAGGAGGGCTTCCACCAGGCGCTGGCCCGGCACCCCGGGCGGCGCGGGATCGTCCGGCACACCGACGGGACCAGGGCGGGCGCGCAGGCCGCGGCCGGCGAGCTGCTCGGCACGCGACCAGGCCCGGCCGCAATGGGCCCGGCCGCGACGAATCCAACCGCGACGGGCCCGACCGCGATGGTCGGGTTCAACGCGCTCGTCACCGAGGGGATCGTCAGCGCGATCATGGCGGCCGGTCTGCGCTGCCCCGAGGACGTCTCGGTGGTGGGGTTCACCGACGCCGGCTGGATGACGCTGCACCGCCCGCCCATCTCCGTGATCGACCAGCCGGTGGAGGAGATGGGCGCCCTGGCCGGGCGGCTCCTGCTCGACCTGGCCGCGGGCGAGAGCGTCGCCCCCGGCCCGCGGGTGGTGCCGAGCACGCTGATCCGGCGCGGCTCCGTCGCCGCACCGTCCACGAAGATCGCCGCACCGGCCATGAAGACCGCCGGGCCGGCTACGCAGGTCACCGGGTCGGACACGAAGACCGCCGCGCCGGACACGAACGAGGAGAGGTCATGAAGATCGACCGGGTGGAGACGCACGTCGTCACCGAGCGGTTGCGGACGCCGTTCGGCATGTCCCAGTGGCACTGGGAGGCGCGCTCCAGCTGCCTCGTCGAGATCGTGACCGACGAGGGCGTCACCGGGTGGGGCGAGTGCTTCGGCCCGGCCGAGGGCAGCCGGGCGCTGATCGAGACGGTCTTCGCCCCGCTCCTGATCGGGGCGGACGCGTTCGAGCACGTGGCCCTGTGGGAGTCGATGTACAACCGCAGCCGCGAGTGGGGCCGCGCGGGGGTGCCGATCGCCGCCGTCTCCGGCATCGAGATCGCCCTGTGGGACGCCGTCGGCAAGGCGCTCGGCCAGCCGGTGCACCGGCTGCTCGGCGGCCGGGCGCCCGCCTCGTTCGAGTCCTACGCCTCCGCGTTCTACTACGACGGCGAGTGGGCCGGCGACCTGGAGGCGGAGGCGCGTCACCTCCTCGACCAGGGCTACCGCCACGTCAAGATGAAGGTCGGCGCCGACCTGCGCTCCGACGTCGAGCGCGTGCACCGCGTACGCGCCGCGCTCGGCCCCGGCGTGCGCCTGGCCGCCGACGCCAACCGCGGCTACACGACGGCGGAGGCGCTGGCGTTCGCCCGCGAGACCGAGTCCGACGGGCTGTGGTTCTTCGAGGAGCCGGTCATCCCCGAGGACCTGGCCGGCTACCGCGAGCTGCGGGCGGCCACAGCGGTGCCCATCGCGGGCGGCGAGTCGGCGTTCACCCGGTGGGGCTTCGCCGAGCTGATCGAGTCGCGGGCGGTGGACCTGCTCCAGCCCGACGCCACGGCCTGCGGCGGGCTGCGCGAGACGCTGCTGATCGCCGGCATGGCGAGCGTCCACGGCATCCCGACGCTGCCGCACGTGTGGGGGTCGGCGATCACGGTGGCGGCCGGGCTGCACCTGGCCACCGCGCTGCCGGTGGTGACTCCTTCGCTGGGGCGCACGCCGCCGGTCATCGAGCTCGACCAGGCGCCCAACTCGTTCCGCCAGACCCTGTCGGACCTGGAGATCGGGCCGGTGATGTCCGTGCCCCATGGTCCCGGGCTCGGCATCGAGATCGACCGTTCGGTGATCGAGGCGTACCGGGCCTGACCACCACCACAGTTCCAGCTCTAAGGAAGACCCCGTGCCATCGGATCAGCGTTCCACCCCGCACCCCCTTCCCGCCACCGTCCCCTCGCTTCCGCACAAGTGGTTGCGCATCAGCGGGCTGCTGCTCGTCGGCCTGTTCGTCGCCTACCTCGACCGTTCGAACCTGTCGATCGGGATCAAGAACATCAGCACCGACCTCGGCTTCGCCGGCGACGGCTTCGCCGCCACGTCGAGCCTGGCGTTGACGGCGTTCCTGGTCGGATATCTGATCTCGAACTTCCTCGGCGGCTTCCTCACCGCCCGCGTGGACGCCAAGTGGATCCTGCTCGTCACGGTCGCGGGCTACTCACTGTGCACGCTGCTCATCGGGTTCACCGACTCCGTGGGCGTGCTCGTCGCGCTGCGCGTGGGCGTCGGCGTGTTCGAGGGGGTCTACTGGCCGCAGCAGTTCAGGATGGCCAAGGCCTGGTTCGACGAGCGGGAGATGACCCGGGCCAGCGCCATGATCCAGTACTACGGGCAGTATCTCGCGCTGGCGCTCGGGTTCTTCCTGCTGACCCCGATCGAGGCGTCGTTCGGCTGGCGGCCGATGTTCTGGGCGCTCGGCGCGATCGGCCTGCTCGTCGTCCTGCCGCTCTACGCCCGCTTCCTGCCGGCCGCGCCCGGGACCACCACTCGCGCCACCCCGGCGGAACGCGGCGGCGGGGCGGGCGGGCGGCTCACGTTCGCGGCCTTCGGCGGCGGGCGCTTCCTGCTGCTCGTCTTCAGCTACTTCGCCAACGGCATGCTGTTCTGGGGCATCACGCTGTACATCCCGCTGATCGTGCCGACGTTCGGGTTCGCGCCGAGCGTGAACGGGCTGCTGTCGGCCGCGCCGTACCTCGTCTCGCTGGTGCTCACGGTGCCGATGATGCTCCTCGGCGACCGTACGGGGCGGCGCGGGCCGATCGCGGTCTCCGGCCTGGTGGTGGGAGGCGTGCTGCTGGCGTGCGTGGCGCTGACCGGGTCGCCGGTGGCGCAGTTCTCGCTGATCTGCCTCGGGCTGGGCTATTTCACCGCCGCGTACACGCCGAACATCTGGGCGATCGCGGTGACCGACCTGCCCGCGCACGTGGTGGGCCCGGCGACGGGCATCATCAACGGTTTCGGGGCCGGCGGGGGCGGCGTCGTGGCGGGGGCCCTGGTGGGCGCGCTGCTGGCGGCCACGGGGACGTACACGCTGGGGCTGTCGATCCTGGGGCTGGTGGCCATTCTGGGCGGGCTCGCCCTGTTCCTCTACACCAGGATGCGTCCGACGACCCCCGCCGTCACCGCCGCTTGACCAGGCGGCCGGGTCACGGCGTGGGGAACGGGCCGCGCAGCGAAGGTGCGGAGCCGTCGGCGGACAGGCCGTTGGTGACCCGCAGGAACTCCAGCTTCTCCGCGTCGGCCGAGCCCGCCGCCACCGTGTAGAGGACGAGCCGGACCTCGCACCCGGGGACGGTGAGCACGTCGCAGTCGCACGTCACCTCGCCGACCTGGGGATGCACGATGACCTTGCGGGCGGAGACGTGCCGGCCGACCGCGCCCTCGTCCCACAGCCGGGCGAACTCCGCGCTGCCGACCCGCAACTCGGCGATGAGGTCGGTCAGGCCGCGGTCGGCCGGGTGGTCGACGAGCGCGGTACGCAGGTCGGCGACGAGCGCGCGGTTGAGCCCGTCACCGTCGTTCAGCACGGGCCAGGAGGCCAGCCCGCGCGGCCCGGTGGCGAAGACCGCCCGCACCAGGTTCCGCTCGGCCGGTGAGCGCGCGGCGGGATCGCCGATCAGCACCGCCCACGCGGGCGTCCAGGACAGCAGGGTCCAGTCGGCGCTGAAGACGCCCACGGGGAACTCCCCGAGGCGGGCCACCATCCGCTGTACCCCGGCGGGAACGTGCGTGGAGATCGTCCCGTCGCGCGGCGGCAGCAGGCCGGCCAGCCGGTAGGCGTGGTCGCGTTCTGCGGGCTCCAGTTGCAGCGCCCTGGCCAGGCTCGCGACGACCTGCGCCGACGGGTGCGTGGCACGGCCCTGCTCCAGCCGTACGACGTAGTCGACCGACAGGCCGGCCAGCTCGGCCAGCTCCTCGCGGCGCAGCCCGGCCGCGCGCCGCCCGGCCCGCGCGATCCGCCCGACGTCGGCCGGAGAGAGGCGGTCGCGCCAGCGGCGCAGCGCCGTTCCCAAGGTCTCGTCCACATCCTCCATCATGCCTCCCCGCCCCGCCGTCCTGCCTGGTACTGGCCGACCCACCGTCGCGCAGGGCACTGGCCCGCCCGCTCGCCACCGGCCGAGAGTGGAGGCATGACCACGACGTTCATCACCGGAGCCAACAAGTCACTCGGGTACGAGACCGCCCGCCGCCTGATCGAGGCCGGGCACACGGTCCTCGTCGGCGCCCGCGACCCGGAGCGCGGCCGGGCCGCCGCCGACGCGCTCGGCGCCCGTTTCGTCCAGATCGATGTGACCGACGACAGCTCGGTGGCCGCGGCCGCCGCCGACATCGAAGCGCACGAGGGCCACATCGACGTCCTCGTCAACAACGCGGGCGTGCACGGGACGCACAAGCCCGCCGACCGGATCACCGCCGCCGACGCCAGGGAGGTGCTGGAGGTCAACGTGGTGGGAATCGTCCGGGTGACGCACGCGTTCCTCCCGTTGCTGCGCCGGTCGGCGAACCCGGTCATCGTCAACGTGTCCAGCGGCATGGGGTCGTTCGCCGCCACGCAGGACCCCGCGCGCCCGGAGTCGAAGGCCGTCGAGCCGCTCTACTCGCCGTCGAAGTCCGCCGTGACCATGCTGACGACGCAGTACGCCAAGGCCCTGCCCGACGTGAAGGTGAACGCGGCCGACCCGGGCTACACCGCGACCGACTTCAACGCGCACAGGGGACCGCAGACGGTGACCGAGGGGACCGACGCGATCGTCGAACTGGCCACCATCGGGAAGGACGGTCCCACCGGGGTCTTCCGTGACCGGAGGGGCCCGATGGCCTGGTGAGCAGGGCGGGGAAAAGGGCCGGGCGGCGCGAATTTCTTTACTAAAATCGCTATCCCTTTCCCCGCCGCGCACCTGGGCAAATGCGCGCCCTAAACGATCTGATGGCACTTGCGATGGATCTTTTCCGTTGCCTATAAAGGTCGTCGAATCGTTTGCCTACCCATGTCTGAGTATGCGAATTCTAAGCAAAGTCATGACGCCCGCGGTCGCGGGCCTGCTCGCCGTGGCGGGCCCCGCCTGCCCGGTCAAGGCCGCGGAGCCCGGCGGGCTTGGCGCTTACTATCAGCAGCGACCGGCCTGGACCGCCTGCGGCGACGGTTACGAATGCGCGGACGTGACGGTGCCGCTCGATTACGCCAAGCCGGACGGCAAGAAGATCAAGATCGCGCTGACCCGTCTGCCCGCCACCGGCAAGAAGATCGGCTCGCTCGTGCTCAACTTCGGCGGCCCGGGCGGCTCGGGCGTGGACGCGCTGAAGGGCAGCGGGGCCACGGTCTCGCCGGCCGTGCGGGAGCGGTTCGACATCGTCAGCTTCGATCCGCGGGGCGTCGGCGGCTCCTCGCCGGTGCGCTGCCTGGACACCGTCAGGCAGGACACCTACCTCGCGCTCGACCCCACCCCGGACAACCGCGCCGAGGCCAAGCGGGCGGACAAGTGGGACAAGGTGTTCGCCAAGTCCTGCCTGGCGCACTCGGGCAAGGCGCTGCTGTCCCATGTGGGCACCGTGGACGTGGCCAAGGACATGGACGTGCTGCGTTCCGCGCTGGGCGACCAGCGGCTGAACTACCTGGGCTTCTCGTACGGGACCTACCTCGGCTCGATCTACGCCGACCTGTTCCCGAAGCGCATCAGGACGATGGTGCTGGACGGCGCCGAGGACCCCTCGCAGCCCGCCGCGGACTTCTACGCCGACCAGGACCGCGGGTTCGACGTGGCGACGAAGTCGTTCCTGCGCGACTGCTTCAGGTCCAAGGACTGCCCGTTCCGGGTGCACACCGTCAAGGCGGCGATGAAGCAGCTCGACGAGCTCTACCGGCGGGCCGACGAGTCGCCGCTGCGCAACGACCACGACGGCAGGCAGGTCAACGAGGCCATCGTGCGCACCGCGGTGAACGCCGCCATGTACCAGGCCTCCAGCTGGCCGCTGCTGCGGCGGGCGCTGGCGAAGGCGTACGAGAGCGGCGACGGCACCAAGCTGCTGCTGCTGGCGGACGGCTACAACGGGCGCATGCCGGACGGCAGGTACGACAACAGCCTCGACGCCCTCATGGCCGTCAACTGCGTCGACCATCCCGAGGAGCCGTGCCCGTACTGGCCGGTCAAGGGCACCCGTTACCCGAAGAAGGTGACGGCCGACGGCGCGCCGCCGATCGTGGTCGTGGGCACCACGCGTGATCCGGCGACGCCGTACAAGCTGGCCAAGGCGCTGGCCGGGCAGCTGTCGAAGGGCGTGCTGCTGACCAACGACGCCGACGGCCACACCGGCTACGCCACCGGCTCGGCGTGCCTGGACGCCAAGGTGGACCGGTACCTCATCACGGCGGTGGCGCCGAAACCGAGCACCTGCACGAACGAGAAGGCTTAGGGGCCGGCGGCACCAGTTCCACCCCTCGGTGTGGGACTGGTGACGTTCGGGTCAATCCCGGCCGCGCCTGCGTGGCCGCGGTGGCGTGGCGGGAGAGATTGGGCGGACGTAACCCGAAATTCCCGCCCGAGAGCCCGAGGAGCCCGTGGGTCCCCTGCAGCCTGTCGAGTCGCTGCTGATTCTGCACGCGGTCGCCGCGGCCTGTGCTCCCTGGCTGGTCGTCCGCCTGGGCCGGGCCTCCTTCGCACTGCTGGCGCTGCCTCCGGCGGCCGGATTCGCGTACGCGGGCTGGACGGGGTGGCGCGGGCTGCCCGCCCGCGAGAGCACCCCGTGGGCGCCGGTGGCGGGCCTGGAGCTCTCCTTCCGCGTCGACCCCCTGGCGCTGCTGATGACGGCGCTGGTGACCGGCGTCGGCGTGCTCGTCCTCTGCTACAGCGCCCGCTACTTCCCCGAGGGCGACGAGGGGCTCGGCCGCTACGGCGGCGTGATGGTGGCCTTCGCCGGGTCGATGCTGGGGCTGGTCACCGCCGACAACCTGCTGCTGCTGTACGTGTTCTGGGAGCTGACCACGGTCTTCTCCTACCTGCTCATCGGCTCCGACCCGCAGAGCCGGCCGAGCAGGCAGGCCGCGATGAAGGCGCTGACGGTCACCACGCTCGGCGGGCTGGCCATGCTGGCCGGGTTCGTGCTGCTCGGGCAGGCGGCGGGGACGTACCGGATCTCGGAGATCGTGGCCAGCCCTCCCGGCCTCGCTCCGGCCGCCGTGGTGCTGGTGCTGGTGGGCGCGCTGTCGAAGTCGGCGATCTTCCCGTTCAGCACGTGGCTGCCGGCCGCGATGGCCGCGCCCACGCCGGTGTCGGCGTACCTGCACGCGGCGGCCATGGTGAAGGCCGGGGTGTACCTGCTGGCCAGGCTCGGTCCCGCGTACGGCGACCTGACGCTGTGGCGGGCGGTCGCGGTGCCGCTCGGCGTGGTGACGATGCTGCTGGGCGGCTGGCGGGCGCTGCGCGAGAACGACCTGAAACGGCTGCTGGCCTACGGGACGGTCAGTCAGCTCGGCTTCCTGGTGCTGCTGTTCGGGGCGGGCACCAGGGGCGCGGCGCTGGCCGGCGTGGGCATGCTGCTGGCGCACGCGCTGTTCAAGGCGGCACTGTTCCTGGTGGTGGGCATCGTCGACCACGCGGCCGGCACCCGGGACCTGCGCGAGCTGAGCGGAGCCGGGCGGGCGATGCCGTGGGTGTGCGCGGCGGCGGTGCTGGCGGGCGCGTCGATGGCGGGACTGCCGCCGCTGGCGGGGTTCGCCGGGAAAGAGGCGGCGCTGGAGTCGCTGATGGGCTCGCCGGCGCTGGTGGGCGTGGTGGCGGGCTCGGCGCTGACGGCCGCGTACACACTGCGCTTCCTGTGGGGGGCGTTCGCCGCCAAGCCCGGCGTGCCGCCGCGCCCGATGCACCCGACGCCGGCGGCCATGTCGGGCCCCGCCGCGCTGCTCGCCGTGCTGGGGCTGGTGCTCGCCCCGCTGACCTCCTGGTACGCCGGCGCGATGTCCGGCTACACGGACACGTTCCGCGAAGCGGGCCATCACTCCCATCTCGCGCTGTGGAGCGGCTTCACACCCGCGCTGCTGCTGTCCGCGCTGGCGCTGGCCGCCGGCGTGCTGCTCTTCCTGACCAGGGCGCCGGTGGCACGGGCGGGGGCGGCGCTGCACGTGGCCGACTCCGGCCAGCTCTTCTGGCTGGCCGTACGCCGGCTGGACCGCTTCGCCATCCAGCTCACCGGTTTCATCCAGCGCGGATCCGTGCCCGACTACCTGATGCTGACGCTGCTGGCGGCGGTCGGGGTCGGGCTGTTCTCCGTCGTCTACGGCGGCGCGCCCCACGTGGACGTGCCGATCGTGGCCTGGCAGCGCCCTGAGCAGCCGATCGTCGTGGCGCTGCTGGCCGCCGCCGCCGTGCTGGCCCTGTTCTCTCGCGCGTACGTGCTCCTCGCCCTCGTCGTCGGCCTCACCGGCTACGGCACCGCCCTGCTGTTCCTCGCCCACGGCTCCCCCGACCTGGCGCTGACCCAGTTCCTGGCCGAGACGCTGAGCCTGGTGGTGTTCGCCCTGGTGCTGCGGCGGCTGCCGATCCAGCCCGTCAGAGGGCGGGTGCCGGTGGCGGTCAGGCTGGCGCTGGGGCTGGCGGTGGGCGTGGTGGCCTCGGGAGGCGGCATGGTGGCCATGGCCGCGCGGGGCACCGAGCCGGTCGGCGCGCTGATGGAGGAGGCGGCCAGGGAGTCCGGCGCCCGCAACATCGTCAGCGCCATCATCCTCGACATCCGGGCGTGGGACACGCTGGGCGAGAGCGCGGTGGTCATCGTGCTGACCCTGGGCGTGACGAGCATGGTGTTCCTGCGGCGCAGGACGTTCGCCATCGAGCGGAGTCTGGCCGGGCACCGCACCGAGGAGCGTCCCCACTGGCTGGCGGCCACGCTGCCGCGCGGGCAGCGGGCGCTGGCGCTGGAGGTGGTGGCCAGGCTGACGTTCCACACCGTGCTCACACTGTCGGTGTTCCTGCTGTTCATCGGGCACAGCGGCGTCGGCGGCGGGTTCGCCGGCGGCATCGTGGCCGGGCTGGCGATCACCGTGCGCTACCTGGCGGGCGGCAGGAACGAGCTGGCCGTGGCCGTGCCGGCGCACGCGGGCGTGCTGATGGGCGCCGGGCTGACGCTGTCGGCCGGCACGGCGCTGATCGGGCTGCTGTTCGGGCGGGCGGCACTGGAGATGCTGGCCACGGACGTGAGCGTGCCGCTGCTGGGGCACGTGCACCTGTCCACCGGCCTGCTGTTCGACCTCGGCGTGTACGTGTCCATCGTCGGCATGGTCCAGGACGTCCTGCGCGGCCTGGGCGCGGAGCTGGACCGGCAGATCGACGCGGAGGAGACCCCGTGACCGCGGAGGAGATCCCGTGAACAGCGTCTCGCTGCTGCCCTTCGCCGCCTGCTGCGTCATGATCACCGTCGGGGTGACGCTGCTGCTGGAACGGAGCCTGGTCCGCGTCCTGGCCGGCGTCATCGTGCTGGGCAACGGGGTCAACCTGCTCATCGTCACCTCGGGCGGCGACGCGGGCGGCCCGCCCTTCGTCGGCCGGCCCGGCATGGCCGATCCGCTGCCGCAGGCCATGGTGCTCACCGCCATCGTGATCACGCTGGGCGTGACCGCGTTCCTGCTGGCCATGGTGCACCGCTCCTGGCAGCTCACCGGCAGCGACGAGGTCCAGGACGACACCGAGGACCGCTGGGTGCGGCTGCGCCTCAGGCGCGGCGAGCTGGGCGACGCCGTCCGCGCGCGGCGCGACGCCTACCGGCGGCTGGTCGTCGAGCAGCGGGCCGAGCTGGCGAACCTGGAGGCCGAGCAGGCCGAGCGGGAGCGGCTGGAGGAGGCCGACCTGGAGCGGCGCATCTCCCGGGTGCACAACGAGCTCGAACAGTGGGCCACCCGGCTGCGCGAGCAGGGCCTGCCGGAGGAGGAGCTGCAGCTGCGCCTGGAGGAGGCCGGGCTGCGCGACGACACGGGCGCCCTGTCGAACCTGGAACGCATCGAGCAGCTGCGCGAGGAGTACGAGCGCAGGCGGGCCCGGCAGGCGGGCCGGGAGAAGGAGCTGTTCAAGCAGCTCAAGGCGCGCCAGAAGGAGGCGCGCAAGCAGATGCGGACGGCCATCAGGGAGGAGCGGGAGCGGCAGGCGCTCGCGCAGGACCCCGAACTGGAGGGCGACGACTGACCCATGGACGGTCCGGTGCCCCTTTCCAGCCTGGTCTGCGTGCCCGTGCTGCTGCCGCTGCTGGCGGCGGGGGTGAAGCTGGCGATCGGCGGGCGGCTGCGCCGGCTGCAGTCGCTCATCAGCCTCGTCACGCTCGGCCTCTCGCTCGCCGTCTCGGTGCTGCTGCTGGTCGCGGCCGACACGAGCGGCCCGCTGGTGACCGACCTGGGCGGCTGGGCGGCCCCGGTCGGGATCTGCCTGGTCGCCGACCGGCTCTCCACGCTGGTGCTGGTGGTGTCGTCGGCGGTGACGCTGTGCGTGATGGCGTACTCGGTGGCCAACTCCTACGACGAGCAGGAGCACGACGCGCCGATGGCGATCTTCCATCCGGCGTTCCTGGTGATGGTGGCGGGGGTGGCGGACGCGTTCCTGTCGGGGGACCTGTTCAACCTGTTCGTGGCGTTCGAGCTGCTGCTGAGCGGTTCGTACGTGCTGCTCACCTTCGGCGGCACCGAGGCCAGGATCCGGGCGGGGGCCACGTACACGCTCATGGCGCTGGCCTCGTCGATGTTGTTCCTGATCGCGCTGGCCATCACCTACGGCGCCACGGGGACGCTGTCGATGGCGCAGCTCGCCGAGCGCTTCGCCACGCTGCCCGAGCAGGTGAAGCTGATGGTGGAGCTGACGCTGCTGCTGGCGTTCGCGATCAAGGCGGCGATCTTCCCCATGTCGGCGTGGCTGCCCGACTCCTACCCGACCGCGCCCGCCCCGGCCACGGCCGTGTTCGCCGGGCTGCTCACCAAGGTCGGCGTGTACTCGATCATCCGGCTGGAGGCGCTGCTGTTCCCCAGTGGGCCGGTCTCGACGCTGCTGATGTGGGTGGCGCTGGCGACCATGCTGACCGGGGTGCTGGGCGCGGTGGCGCAGACCGACATGAAACGGATGCTCTCCTTCACGCTGGTCAGCCACATCGGCTACATGGTGTTCGGCGTCGCCCTGTCCACGGTGGCCGGGCTGGCCGGGGCCGTCTTCTACGTGGTGCACCACATCACCGTGCAGACGAGCCTGTTCCTGGTGGTGGGGATGGTCGAGCGGCGCACCGGCACCACGTCGGTAACCCGGCTGGGCGGGCTGATGCGGGCGGCGCCGCTGATCGCCGTGCTGTTCTTCGTCCCGGCGATGAACCTGTCGGGCATCCCGCCGATGTCGGGCTTCCTGGGCAAGCTCATGCTGGTGCAGGCGGGGCTGGCCGACGGCGGGTGGCTGCCGGTCACGCTGGTGGCGGCCGGCCTGGTGACGAGCCTGCTCACGCTGTACGCGGTCGCGAAGGTGTGGGGCAAGGCGTTCTGGCGCGGCCCCCGGGCCGACCGCATGGGCCGGGTCGTGGAGAGCGAGGAGGGCACCGGCGAGGACCCGGTGGTGACCACGACCGCGATGCCCGCCGCGCTGCCGCTGTCGGTGGCGGCGCTGGTCACGCTGGGGCTGTCGTTCACGGTGCTGGCCGGGCCGCTGTCGGCGCTGGCGCAGCGGGCGGCGGCGGAGCTGATGGCGCGCGAGCCGTACATCTCGGCGGTTCTGGGGAGGCACCCGTGAGGCGGCGGGTCGCGGGGAGGCGTTCGTGAAGCGGCGGGTTGGGGGGAGGCGTCCGTGAAGCGGCGGGTTCTGACGACGGTGCGGCTCTTCGGGCGGCGGGTGCCGCTGGCGCTGGTGGCCTGGCTGGCGCTGGTGTGGGTGACGTTGTGGGGCGACCTGTCGGCCGGCAACGTGCTGGGCGGGGTGGTGACCGGGCTGGTGGTGACGTGGCTGCTGCCGCTGCCTGTCCTCGATCCGGGCATCCGGATCCATCCGGTGGGGCTGGTGCGGTTCCTGCTCTGGTTCGGCTGGGACATGGTGATCTCGACCGTGCGGGTGGTGTTCTGGGTGGCGCATCCCGGCCGGCCGCCGGCGCAGCTGGTGCTGGTGCCGCTGCGCACGTCGTCCGAGGCCATGACGGTGATCATCATGGTGGCGCTGTCGACCGTGCCCGGCAGCCTGGTGCTGGAGGCCTACCCGAGGGCGCTGATGCTGCACGTGCTGGGGCGTCCCGGCGACGTCGCGGACGCCGTGCGGGCGGACGTGACCCGGCTGGAGTCACGCGTCGTGGCCGCGTTCGGCACCCGGAGGGACCGGAAGGAGCTGGAATGACGTCGGTGTACGCGGTGACGCTCGTCCTGCTGGGGGCCGGGGCGGCGGCCTCGCTCTACCGGGTGGCGCGCGGGCCCTCGATGCTGGACCGGGCGGTGTCCCTGGACGTGTTCACGTCGCTGTCGATGTGCGGCGTCGGGGCGTTCGCGGTGGCCAGGGATGACTACTCGGACCTGCCGATCCTGCTGGTGCTGTCGCTGCTGGGGTTCGTCGGGTCGGTGTCGCTGGCCAGATTCTTCGCGGGGAGGTCCCGATGAGTGTCCCGGTGAAGGTCCCGGTGAAGGTCCGGTGAAGGTCACGGTGAATGTCACGGTGATGACGCGATGAGCGCGCTGGACGTGGCCGCGGCGGCCTGCCTGCTGGCGGGCGCGCTGCTGGCACTGTCGGCCGGGGTCGGCCTGGTGCGCTTCCACAACACGCTGAACCGCATGCACGCCGGCACCAAGCCACAGGTGCTCGGCGTGCTGCTGGTGCTGCTGGCCATGTGGCTGCACCGGCCCACCTGGTCGACCGCCGGGCCGCTGCTGCTGGTCGCGATCTCCCAGGTGGTCACCGTGCCGGTGGCGGCGTACATGATCGGGCGGGCGGCCTACTCGCGGGAGTCGTCCGACGACGACACCGAGCTGCCGGCCGCGGACTGAGCCCCGGGCGGGGTCAGCCCCGCCGGTCGAGCGAACCGGCGTCCTCGGACCGGCCCTCGTCGTCGGGGGCGTCGCCCGCGGGCCCGTCGCCGGAGCCGTCCTGCCGGTCCAGGGCGGCCTGGCCGAACCACGTCCACAGCGCGAACGCGGCCAGCAGCCCCGCGGTGACCCAGGCCAGCGTCGCCTCGAACAGGTAGTCGATGACGAACATGGTCGACGTGGTCATCGACACCATCAGCGCGAGCGCCCCGGCGATGCCGTACAGGTTGGACCGGCGTACCAGCGTCTCCTTGCGCCCCTGCCGGAACAGCACGCGGTGCTGCGCCGTCGGCGCGATGTAGCAGATCGACGCGACCGCGGCGCTGAGCAGCGCCGCGAAGTAGAGCCACCGGTCGGCCTGGTCCATCCGGGCGAACCCGGTGGAGAAGGGCACGGTGAGCAGGAACGCGAACAGCACCTGCACACCGGTGACCGCGACCCTGGCGCCCTGGAGCAGCTCGACGAAATTACGATCCGCGCGCTCCTGATCCGACTCGTTCTTCAACGCCGCCTCCCGCCTTCCACGAGAGACTTCCTCTTCTCTGCCAAAGAGGGCTAAAACCTCGGCATGAGAACCTTCGCCGGAGTGATCGGAAGCTCGCGCACCCGGTGGCCGGTGGCATGGAAGACGGCGTTGCCGATCGCGGCGGCCGTCCCGACGATGCCGATCTCGCCGATGCCCTTGCTGCCCATCGGGTTGAGCTCGCCGTCGCGCTCGTCCAGCCAGACCGCCTCCACGTCCCGCACGTCGGCGCAGACGGGGACGTGGTACTGGGCCAGGTCGCGGTGCAGGAAGCCGCCGAACTCCGCGTCGGTGAGCGTCTCCTCCATCAGCGCCATGCCCAGGCCCATCGTCATCCCGCCGATGAACTGCGACCTGGCCAGCGTCGGATCCACGATCCGCCCGGCGGCGAAGACGCCGAGCAGGCGCGCGACGCGGATCTCGCCGGTCACCGAGCTGACCCGCACCTCGGCGAACTGCGCGCCGAAGGCGTGCCTGGCCAGCTCGGCGTCGCCCTTGATCTCCTCGGTGGTGTCGGCCCGGCCCTCCTTGCCGTCGCGCTTCAGCTCCTCGCAGGCGCGCACGACGGCCGAGCCCCACGAGGCCGTGCCCATGGACCCGCCCGCCACCGGCGCCCGCGGCAGGTCGCTGTCGCCCAGCTCGACGTGCACCCGCTCCGGCGACACCTCCAGCGTGTCCGCGGCGATCCTGGTCAGCGCCGTGCGCGCGCCGGTGCCGATGTCGGCGGCGGCCACCTGGACGAGGAAGTCGCCGTCCCGGACGGTCGCCACGGCCTGGCACGGGCTGCGCCTGGCCGGGTACGTGGAGGCGGCCACGCCGGTCCCGACCAGCCACTCCCCCTCGCGCCTGATCCCCGGCGCCGGGTCGCGGCGCTCCCAGCCGAACCGGCGGGCGCCCTCGCGCAGGCAGCCGACCAGGTCGCGGGAGCTGAACGGCAGGCCGGTGCCGGGCTCGGTCTCCGCGTCGTTGACGATCCGCAGCTCGACCGGGTCCAGGCCGGCCGCGTAGGCCAGCTCGTCCATGGCCGACTCCAGCGCGTACATGCCGGGGCACTCCCCCGGGGCGCGCATCCACGACGGCGTGGCCACGTCCAGCCGGACCAGCCGGTGCGCGGTGCGCAGCGCGGGGGTGGCGTACATGACCCGCCCGGGCACGGTGGTCTGCTCGGCGAACTCGATCAGGGTGGAGCTCTGCTCGTACGCCACGTGCTCCAGCGCCGTGAGCCGGCCCTGGGCGTCCGCGCCGAGCCGCAGCCGCTGGATGGTGGGCGTGCGGTAGCCGGTGACGTCGAACATCTGCTGCCGGGTGAGCGCGATCTTGACCGGGCGGCCCACCACCCTGGCGGCCAGCGCGGCCAGCACCGCCTGCGGCCGGGTGGTGCCCTTCGAGCCGAACCCGCCGCCCACGTGCCTGGAGACCACGCGGACCCGGTCCGGTGGCAGGCCCAGGGCCGTGGCGATCATGTCGCGGCTGGTCGAGGTGCCCTGCGCGGTGTCGTACACCAGCAACCTGCCCTCCGCGTCCCAGTAGGCCAGCGCGGCGTGCGGCTCCATCGGGTTGTTGTGCAGGACGGGCGTCTCGTAGGTGACCTCGACGGTGGTCGCGGCCGCGGCCAGGCCCGCCTCGACGTCGCCCTTGCCCGTGTCGGTGGGGAAGCCCGGGTTGACGACGTCGGGCTTGTAGAGGCCGGGATGGTCGGCGCTCAGGGTGACGTCGTGGTCGTCGGGGTCGTAGTCGACGCGGACGGCCGCGGCGGCGGCGCGGGCGTTCTCGTAGGTGTCGGCGACGACGGCCGCGACGATCTGCCCGCGGTAGGCGACCTCGCGGTGCTGGAACAGGGCCAGCTCAGGATCGGCGTCCTCGGACATGCGCGGCGGGTCCTCGCAGGACAGCACGGCCAGCACGCCGGGCGATTCCAGCGCGGGCCCGCCGTCGACGCGCTTGATCCGGCCCTTGGCGATCCGGGACTGGACGGCGCAGGCGTAGGCGACGCCCTCGGCCGGGTATTCGGCCGCGTACGTGGCCAGCCCCGTGACCTTGACGCGGCCCTCGATGCGGTTCACGGTGCGAGCTCCTCCAGCGTGGCGACGATCAGGTTGCGGGCCAGCGGCACCTTGTAGGCGTTGCGCGGCAGCGGGCCCGCCTGCTCCAGCTCGGTCTCGGCGGCCTGGAGGAACGCCTCCCCGGTCGCCGGGCCGCCGATGAGGGCCTGTTCCGCGCGCTCGGCCCGCCACGGCACGTGCGCCACGCCGCCGAGCGCGATCCGGCAGCCGGCCACGGCGCCGTCGCGCACGTCGAGCACGGCGGCGACGGACACCAGCGCGAACGCGAACGACGACCGCTCGCGCACCTTCCGGTAGTGCGAGGCGCCCGGGGGCGGCGGCGGCAGCTCCACCGCGGTGATCAGGTCACCGGGTTCGAGCACGGTGTCGCGCTCGGGCTCGTCGCCGGGCAGCCGGTGCAGGCCGGGCATGGGGATGATCCGGTCGCCGCCGGGCCCGGTGACGTGGACGTCCGCGCCGAGCGCGGCCAGGGCGACGGCCATGTCGGAGGGGTGGGTGGCCACGCAGGCGTCGGACGCGCCGAGCACGGCCAGGCCGGCGTGGTCGCCCTCGATGGCGGGGCAGCCGGAGCCGGGGCGGCGCTTGTTGCACGGCCTGCTGACGTCCTGGAAGTAGGTGCAGCGGGTGCGCTGGAGCAGGTTGCCGCCGACGGTCGCGACGTTGCGCACCTGGCCGGAGGCCCCCGCCAGCACCGCCCTGGCCAGCATCGGGTAGCGGCTCCTGATGACGGGGTGGGCCGCCAGGTCGGTGTTGCGCACGGTGGCGCCGACGCGGACGCGGTCGCCGTCCGTCTGCTCGATCGCGTCGAGCGGCAGGCGGCTGACGTCGAGCAGCCGTTCCGGCTCGGCGACGCCCAGCTTCATCAGGTCCACGAGGTTGGTGCCGCCGCCCAGGTACATGGTGCCGGGGGCGAAGCCGCGCACGGCCTCGGCGGGGCTGGCGGCGCGGGCGTACTCGAAGGGCTTCACCGGGCCACCTCGCCGATCGCGGTGACGATGTTGACGTACGCGCCGCACCGGCACAGGTTGCCGCTCATGCGTTCCCTGATCTCGTCGGGCGTCAGCCCCGGGTCGGTCAGGAGGTCCTCGGTGATCGCGCTCGGGCCCGGCTCTCCCAGCATCCCCTCGGCCGAGCAGAGCTGGCCCGGCGTGCAGTAGCCGCACTGGAAGGCGTCGTGCTCGATGAAGGCCGCCTGCAGCGGGTGCAGCTCGTCGCCGTCGGCCAGCCCTTCGACGGTGGTGATGTCGCGGTCGTCCACCGCCACGGCCAGCGCCAGGCAGGAGTTGGCCCGGCGGCCGTCGATCAGCACCGTGCAGGCGCCGCACTGGCCGTGGTCGCAGCCCTTCTTGGCGCCGATGAGGCCGAGTCGTTCGCGGAGCAGGTCGAGCAGCGACATTCGCGGGTCCACGTCCGCCTTGCGCGGCACGCCGTTCACCCGCAGGGTGATCTCCATGGCGCTCGACTACCCGACCTGACGACGAGACAACCCATGAGTGCGGCAAAACATGTGACCGTTCGTCCAAAGATGCCCGTTTTGCTGGGGCGGTCGGGGGTAGCCGGGCGGGCATGGTCCTGGCCATGGACGAGCAGGTGACGGAGTCGGCGGCGGTGCTCACCGTCAACGCCGGGTCGTCGAGCCTGCGCCTCGATCTCGTACAGGGCGGGTGCGTGATCGACAGCGCCCGCTCCGAGCGCGCCGTCGACCCCGGCTCGGCCGGGGAGAAGCTGTCGGACTTCCTCGGCGGGCACTTCGACCGCGACGTCAGGGCGGTGGCGCACCGGGTGGTGCACGGCGGCGACGTCGTCCCCGCTCCCGTGGTCGCCGACGACGAGACGGTGCGCGCGCTGCGCGGCCTGACCGGCCTGGCGCCGCTGCACCTGCCGCCGGCGCTGGCGCTGATCGAGGCGGCCCGCGAGCAGCTGCCCGCGGTGCCGCAGGTGATCTGTCCCGACACGGCCTTCCACGCCGGGCTGCCGGAGGAGGCCGCCGTCTACCCGCTGCCGCGCGAGTGGCGAGAGCGGCACGGCCTGCGCCGGTACGGCTTCCACGGGCTCTCCTACGCCTGGGCCGCCGACCGGGTGGCCGAGCTGCTCGGCCGCCCGGTGGCCGAACTGGACCTGGTGCTGACGCATCTGGGCGGCGGCTGCTCGGTGTGCGCGCTGTCGGGCGGGCGCAGCCTGGACACCTCGATGGGGTTCACGCCGCTGGAGGGCCTGCCCATGAGCAAGCGCTCGGGCAGCGTGGATCCCGGGATGCTGCTCTGGCTGCTGCGCTACGGCGGGCTCACGGCCGAGGAGCTGGCCGACGGCCTGGAACGCCACTCGGGGCTGCTCGGGCTGTCGGACGGGCGCTCGGGGGACACCCGCGAGCTGGTGGCCGCCGAGCGGGACGGCGACGAGGCGGCCGGGCTGGCGCTGCGGGTCTTCGCCCACCGGGCGAGCCGGGAGATCGCCGCCGCGGCCACCTCGCTCGGGCGGATCGACGCGCTGGTGTTCACCGGGGAGATCGGCTGGAACCAGCCCGAGGTGCGCGAGGCGGTGTGCCGGCGGCTGGGGCTGCTCGGCGTGCTCCCGCCGGTGCTGGGCAACCGTTCCGACGACGGGCCGGTCAGCGACGGCGGCGTGCCCGTCCTGGTGGTGCAGGTACGCGAGGAGCTGCAACTGGCCCGCGAATGCCTGCGCGCCCTCGCCGAGGACGACGAGCCGGAGATGTTCCCGACGGCGGGGTGAGCCGTCCGCCGCCGGGTGAGCGGTCCGGCCACCGGGTGAGCCGTTCGCCGCCGGGTGAGCCGTTCGCCGCCAGCGATGTTCCCGCGGCCGGTTGCGCCGTTTGTCGGTCGCGAATGGTTGGATCTCCCGTGTGGAGGCGTCCGTCGAGCAGCTCGTCTACGTCCGTGACGACGAATACACCGTCGCGCGCATGAGCGCCGACGGCGAGCCCGACTTCGTGGCCACCGGGCGGGCGCTGGCCGGGGTGCAGCCGGGCGAGACGCTGCGGCTGTTCGGCGACTGGAGCAGGCACGCGCGGTTCGGGCGGCGGTTCGCGGTCACCGGGTGCGAGCGGGTGACGCCGTCGTCGGTCCGGGCCATCCGCATCTACCTGGGCTCGGGGCTGATCAGGGGCATCGGGCCCAGGCTGGCGTACGCGATCGTCGACCATTTCGGCGAGGCCACGCTCAAGGTCATCGACGGCGAGCCCGAGCGGCTCACCGAGGTGGTCAACATCGGGCCGCTGCGGCAGGGGCAGATCGTCGAGGCGTGGCAGGAGCAGAAGGCCATCGCCGCGCTGATGGTGACGTTGCAGGGGCTCGGCGTCAGCCCGCTGCTCGCGGCCAAGATCTACCAGGTGTTCGGGCAGGACGCCGACGAGGTCCTGACCACCGACCCCTACCGGCTCATCGGGCGGGTCAGGGGCGTCGCCTTCCGGGTCGCCGACCGGATCGCCCTGCAGGCCGGGGTGCCCGAACGCAGCCCGCAGCGGGTCAAGGCGGCGCTGCTCGACCGGCTGGAGGCGGCCGGCAGCCGCGACGGCCACTGCTTCGTCCCGGTCGCCACGCTGGTCAGGGAGGCGGCCGAGCTGATCGAGCAGGACCAGGAGCTGGTGCGGCCGATGGTCGACGCGCTGGCGGCCGAGCGGCGGCTGGTCGTGGAGGCGGCCCCGGACCAGCCCGGCCAGGTGGTGGCGTACCTGAAACACGTGCACAGCCGCGAGGTGGCGCTCACCGCCCAGCTCACCGCGCTCATGGAGGCCCGCTCGACGCTGCCGCTGCGCTCCTACCGCGAGGACCCGGGCCTGCACGAGGACCAGCGGGCCGCCCTCACCATGGCCCTGACCAGCACCGTCTCGATCATCACCGGCGGTCCTGGCTGCGGCAAGAGCCACACGGTCAAGTCCATCGCGACCACCGTGCGCGCGGCGGGCGGCACGGTGACGCTCACCGCTCCCACGGGCAAGGCCGCCAAGCGGCTGTCGGAGCTGACCGGGCTGCCCGCGATGACCGTGCACCGCATGCTCGCCCAGCAGCCCGACCCCGACCCCGAGACGCTCTTCGACGAGCTGCCCGCGCAGGCCGACCTGATCGTGGTCGACGAGGCGTCCATGCTCGACCTGCACCTCGCCACCCGGCTGACCGCCGCCGTCCGGCCCGGCAGCCATCTGCTCCTCATCGGTGACAGCGACCAGCTGCCCAGCATCGGCCCGGGCGACGTCCTGGCCGACCTGCTGCGGGTGCCGGCGCTGCCCCGGGTCCAGCTCACCCACGTCTTCCGGCAGGCGGGCGGCAGCGGCATCATCGACGCCGCCCACCGCATCAGGACCGGCCGGCTGCCTTCGACCCCGGGCGGGGGCGGGTTCTGGTTCGAGGAGCTCGACGACCCCGAGCAGGTGGCGCGGCGGGTGGCGCACCTGGCGATGGTGGCGATCCCGCGCAAGCAGAACGTCGATCCGGGGCAGGTGCAGGTGCTGTGCCCGATGCGCAAGGGCGACACCGGCGCCACCGCGCTCGGCCGGCTCATCCAGGACCAGCTCAACCCGGCCGCCGACGACAAGCCCGAGCACTGGTCGGGGTCCTCGGTGTTCCGGGTGGGCGACCGGGTCATGCCGATCCGCAACAACTACGACAAGGGCGTCTTCAACGGCGAGACCGCCACGGTGACGGCCGTGGTGCGCGAGGAGCGCGTGGTCGAGCTCCGCACCGACGACGGCGAGAGCGTGAGCTACTCCTTCGACGAGCTCGACGACCTGACCCACGCCTACGCGATCAGCGTGCACCGGTCGCAGGGCAGCGAATACCCGTTCGTGGTGGCGCCGATCGTGGCCGAGTCCGGCGGCGTCATGCTGCGCCGCAAGCTGCTCTACACGCTGGTGACGCGGGCCAAGGCGTGGGTGGTGCTGGTGGGGCAGCGCGAGGCGCTGGAGCTGGCGGTGCACCGCCTCGGCCACCGCCGCAACACCGGCCTCGCCCGCCGCCTCGCCTCGGCCCTCGACGCCTGACCGGACCCGGCGGCGGGTTCTCCGGTTATCCGGTTGGCGGGGTCGTCTCCGGCACGGCAGCATGGCCGGTGATGGACGAACCGCGCATGATCCGCATCTCCAAATATCTCGCCAGGCACCTGCGGCACGATCCGCGGCGCATCGGCCTCACCCTCGACGAGGGCGGCTGGGCGGAGGTGGACGAGCTGCTGCGCGCCGCCACCGAGCACGGCTTCGCGATCACGCCGGAGGAGCTGCGGGAGGTCGTCGCGGCCAACGACAAGCGGCGCTACACGATCGAGGGCGGCCGCATCAGAGCCAGTCAGGGGCACTCGGTGCCGGTGGACCTCGGGCTGCCCGCCGTCGAGCCGCCCGAGGTGCTCTACCACGGCACCGTCGGCCGCTTCCTGCCGGCGATCAGGGCGGAGGGGCTGCGTCCGATGAGCCGGCACCACGTGCACCTGTCGCCCGACCGGGAGACGGCCATCCGGGTGGGGGCACGGCGCGGCGTTCCCGTGGTGCTGGTGGTGGCCGCGGGTGACATGCACAGGGACGGGCACACGTTCCGGCGCAGCGCGAACGGCGTGTGGCTGACCGACCACGTCCCCCCGGCCCACCTGCGCTTCCCGTCCTGACGACCGGCCCGGTCACGCGGGGGTCAGCGGGCGTGGTCGGCGGTGAGGGCGGTGCGGGTGGCCATGAGGGCGAAGCCGAGGAGGTTGAGGCCCTTCCAGGCGGACGGCGTGGTGGCGCGTTCGTCGGTGGCGGCCAGGCCGATCCCCCACACCCGGTCCAGCGGGCTGGACTCCACCAGGACACGGCCGGCCGTCCCGAGCAGGTAGGCGGCCAGCTGCGGGTGCTGCCCGAACTTGGCCGCGTTCCCGCGCACCACGATGGCGAAGCGCCGGTCCTCCCACACCGCCTCGTCGAAGCCCCGTACGCCGCGGCCGAGCGCCTTGGCCTCGCCCGGGCTGCCGGCGGCCAGGATCGCGGCCGCGGTCGCCTCGTCCCCGAACAGCCAGGCCTTGTGCGCCATCATGTAGTGCTCGGCCGAGGCGAACGTGTGCCCGTCCTCGGTGAAGGTCACCGGCCACCACTGACTCAGGCAGCCGGCCCCGACGCCTCCGTCGCGGGCGGGCCGGTGACCCCAGAAGCAGAGGTACTTGAGACGCCGGCCGGATCGCTCGGCGGCGATCGCCTCGGCCACGGTCATGGGCAGGGGGAGCTCGTCGGACATGACCCTCACCGTCCCACAAAACGGGCCACGACTTCGTGTCATTTCTCCGGGCGGCGACCCCACCGCATCGCCTCACTGAGACGCCTCTTTCGACCGCCTCACTGGGCACCCCCGCTAGGCCGCCTCACCGTTCCTCCGGTCCGGCGGCGCGGCTGAGGCGGTCGGAGAGGGCGCGGAGCACCGGCACCAGCTCCGGCGGCTCCAGGACCTCGAAGTCGAAGCCCTTCGTCGCGACGTAGACGGCCAGGTCGTCGAGCGAGTCGGAGCCGGCCAGGAACCGGCACGTGTGCGCGTCCACGGCCTCCAGCCGGCCCGCCCCGGGCGAGGTGCGCGGCGCGACCGCCGCCAGGGGCGCGTGGAAGAGGATGCGGGCCTGGTAGCGGTAGGGGGCGGAGGTGATGGAGCGCGACACGTACGCGGCCACGTCGTCCTGCGGCAGCGGCCGGGGCGTGAACCGGGCTCCGGGCAGGCTCAGCGGCCCCTCGATCCGGTCCACCCGGAACGTGCGCCAGTCGTCCTTGCCGGTGTCCCAGGCGAGCAGGTACCAGCGCCACGGCGTGTGCACGAGCCGGTGCGGCTCCACCTCCCGCTCCGTGACCCCGTCGCGACCCCGGTAGCGCAGCCGCTGCCGGCGCCGGTCGCGGCAGGCGGCGGCCAGGTCCGCCAGGAGGTCGGCGCCGACGGCGGGCGCGGCGGCTCCCGCCAGCGGCACGGTGGCGGCCTGGAAGGCGCTCACCCGGTGCCGCAGCCGCGACGGCAGCACCTGCCGCAGCTTGGCCAGCGCCCGCAGCGCGCCCTCCTCCAGGCCCGCGACGCTGCCGGTGGCGGCCGTGCGCAGGCTGATGGCCACGGCGACCGCCTCCTCGTCGTCGAGCAGCAGCGGCGGCAGCGCGGCGCCGGGCCCAAGCCGGTAGCCGCCGGCCACGCCGGGGGTGGCGTCCACGGGGTAGCCGAGCTCGCGCAGCCGGTCGATGTCGCGCCGCACGGTACGCAGCCCGACCTGGAGCCGGCCGGCCAGCTCGGCGCCGGTCCAGTCCGTACGCGACTGCAGCAGGGACAGCAGGCGCAGCAGCCGCGCGGAGGTCTCCAGCATGCTCCCGATTCTGCCCTGGCATCGATGCCAGAGGCTGACACCGATTCCGTGGCATCGGTGCAAGACCGCGACCCCGACGGCCTTTGGCGGGACCACGATTCCGCCGTCGAATCGGTGCCAGAAGCTGACACCAATCGTTTCTATCGTCGATGACATGACGAAGAGCGACAGCACCTCCCAGATCCGCCCGTACCGCATCGAGATCCCGCAGGCGGAGCTGGACGACCTGCGCGACCGGCTCCGGCGCACCCGCTGGGCTCCCGACCTGCCCGGCGCCGGCTGGGAGCGCGGCGTGCCCGCGAGCTACCTGCACGACCTGGCCGCGTACTGGGCCGACGGCTTCGACTGGCGCGCCCAGGAGGCGGCGCTGAACGCGTACCCGCAGTTCGTCACCACCGTCGACGGCGCGGACGTGCACTTCCTGCACGTGCGCTCGGCCGTGCCGGACGCCACCCCGCTGCTGCTCCTGCACGGCTGGCCGGGCGGCGTGATCGAGTTCCTCGACCTGATCGGCCCGCTCACCGACCCGGCCGCGCACGGCGGTGACGCCGCCGCGCCCGCCTTCCACCTGGTGATCCCGTCGCTGCCCGGCTACGGCTTCTCCGGGCCGCTGCCCGGCACCGGCTGGACCGACGGCCGCACGGCCGCCGCTCTGGCCACGCTGATGGACCGGCTGGGCTACGACCGGTACGGCGTCCAGGGCGGCGACGTCTCGGCCTTCATCGCGCCGCTGATCGGGCGGGCCGCGCCGGACCACGTCATCGGCGTGCACGTCAACGCGCTGCTGACCTTCCCCACCGGCGACCCGGCGGTGATGGGCGCGCTGACCGAGACCGAGCGGGCCCGGCTGGCCGGGATGGAGGAGTGGCAGGAGCGGCTCGGCGCGTACATGCGGCTGCAGGGCACCCGCCCGCAGACCCTCGCCGCCGCGCTGCACGACTCCCCCGCCGGGCAACTGGCCTGGATCGTGGAGAAGTTCAAGGACTGGACGGACAAGGCCGCCGAGCTGCCCGAGGACGCCGTGGACCGGGATCGGATCCTGGCCGACGTGAGCGTCTACTGGTTCACGGGGACGGCGGGTTCGTCGGCGCACACGTACTTCGAGCGTTTCACCGATCCGGGCATGTGGCGGCCGGTCGAGCGCGGGAGCGTGCCGACGGCCGTGGCGGTGTTCCCGACGGACTTCTCGGTGCGGCCGCTGGCCGAACGGCAGCACAACGTGGTGCGCTGGACGGAGTTCGGGCACGGCGGCCACTTCGCGGCCCTGGAGACGCCGGAGGTGCTGGTCGCGGAGCTGCGCGCGTTCTTCGGCGCGCTCAGCTGAGCGGCGTACGCCGCCGACGGCGGTGAAGCGTAAAGAAACGGCAGGTGGCGGCTACGGGGCGGGGCGCCGGGTAGCCCGGGTCGGCATGACGAAGAAGAAGGAGCCGAAGCCGGGCGACGAGGTCACCTGGCGCAGCCATGGCTCCACCGCCAAGGGCAAGGTCGAGAAGAAGCTGACCGAGCGGCAGCACGAGGCGGGCCGCGAGGTCGCCGCCTCGCCCGACGACCCCCAGTACGTCGTGCGCAGCGAGAAGAGCGGCAAGAAGGCCGTGCACAAGCCGTCCGCCCTGCGGAAGGGCGGCAAGTGAGCGACGACGGCGAGGCGGTCGCGGCCGAGTTCGGCGAGGTCGTGAACATGACCGCGAAGGAGATCGAACGCTGGCTGGACACGGACGAGTCGAAGTCCGTCGGCCAGAAGGACGGCGGCGGCGAGTCCGTGGGCCACGAGTCCGGCCGCAAGATCGTCAAGCTGCTGCAGGGGAAGGCGTCCGACCGGACCGAAGAGGACTACGCCCACATGCGCAAGGTGATCGGCTACGTGCATCGGCACCTGGCCCAGCGCCCCTCCGGCGACGTGAAGGACACCCACTGGCGCTACTCGCTGATGAACTGGGGCCACGACCCGCTCAAGTGAACGCCCCAGCTCGGGGCGCGTATGTTTCCCGTAGGGATCCGTCGTTTCTCCGTCAAGGAGGCGTAGGTGCGCTGGTGGCGGCGGGGCCTGTTACGGTAGTGCGCGGCACGCCGGGAAGTACGGTCGGCATCGACTGCCGGTCCGCTGCCTGGGGAGGCGTTCACAATGTGTGGCCGTTGCCGAAGCCGGCGCCGGGGCCGCAGCCGCCGGACGGCGCGGTGGTGAGCGTGCGCCTGCCGTTCAGCTTCCGCTTCCAGCACCCGGCCCAGGTCGTCGTGGCCGGGTTCGGCCTGGTCATCGCGGCCGGCACGCTCCTGCTCACGCTGCCGGTCGCGACCGCGTCCGGCGAGCCGGCCGGCTGGATGGCCGCGCTGTTCACCTCGACCTCGGCCGTGTGCGTGACCGGGCTGGCCGTCGTCGACACCGAGACGCACTGGTCGGCGTTCGGCGAGGTGGTGATCGCCGGGCTGGTCCAGGTGGGCGGTCTCGGCATCATGACGCTGGCCACCCTGTTCACCCTGCTCGTGTCGGGCCGGTTAGGACTGCGGGCCAGGATCGCGGCCCAGGCCGAGACCAAGGCGCTGAGCATGGGCGACGTGCGCCGGGTCGTGCGCAAGGTGGTGCTGTTCAGCCTGCTGTGCGAGAGCGTCGCCGCCGCCGTCCTGGCCGCGCGCTTCCTCATCGGGTACGGCGAGCCGTTCGGCCGCGCCCTCTACCTGGGCGCCTTCCACGCGGTCAGCGCGTTCAACAACGCCGGCTTCGCGCTCTGGCCGGACAGCCTGGTCCGGTTCGTCGCGGACCCGTGGATCTGCCTGACCGTCGCGTTCGCCTGCATCGTCGGCGGGCTCGGCTTCCCCGTCGTGTTCGAGCTGGCCCGCGCCTGGCGGCGGCCGCGCACGTGGTCCGTGCTGACCAGGATCACGCTGGGCACGAGCCTGGCCCTGCTGCTGCTCGGCACCGGGGTCTTCCTGGCCACCGAGTGGAGCAACCCGGGGACGCTCGGACGGCTCGACGATCCGGGCAAGGTGCTGGCGGCGTTCTTCACCGCCGTCATGCCACGCTCGGCCGGGTTCAACACCCTCGACATCACGCAGCTGTACCCGTCGAGCTGGCTGGCCACCGACCTGCTGATGTTCATCGGCGGCGGCAGCGCGGGCACAGCGGGCGGCATCAAGGTGACCACGATCGGGCTGCTGGCCTTCGTCGTGTGGGCGGAGATGCGCGGCGAGAGCCGGGTCAACGTCGGCCGCCGCAGGCTGCCGGACACCACCCAGCGCCAGGCCGTCACCATCACGACGCTGGGCGTGGCGCTCGTGGGCCTGGCCACCTACCTGCTGCTCGCCCTCACCCCGCACGGCCTCGACGTGGTGCTCTTCGAGGTGATCTCCGCGTTCGGCACGGCCGGCATGACCACCGGCATCACCGCGAGCCTCGGCACGGCCGGCCACCTGCTGCTGGTCGTGCTCATGTTCATCGGCCGGATCGGCCCGCTCACGCTGGGCTCCGCGCTGGCCCTCAACACGCGCGCACGACACTACGAACTACCCGAGGAGCGAGTCATCGTTGGTTGAGTACAAGGGCGACCCGGTGGTCGTCATCGGGCTGGGCCGGTTCGGCACGTCGCTGGCCCTGGAGCTCACCCGGCGCGGCACCGAGGTCCTGGCCATCGACCACCGGCCGAAGATCACGCAGAGCCTGGCCGGTCACATCACCCAGATCGCCACCGCCGACGCCACCGACATGGAGGCGCTGCGCCAGCTCGGCGTCCCCGACTTCTACCAGGCGGTCGTGGCCGTCGGCAGCGACATCGAGGCCAGCATCCTGACCACGTCGCTGCTGGCCGAGCTGGAGATCAACGACATCTGGGCCAAGGCGATCAGCACCCAGCACGGCCGCATCCTGAGCCGCATCGGCGCCCACCACGTCGTCTTCCCCGAGCACGACATGGGCGAGCGGGTGGCCCACCTGGTCAGCGGGCGGCTGCTCGACTACATGCAGGTGGACGAGAGCTTCGCCCTGGCCAAGACCCGCCCGCCGAAGGAGTACGTGGGGGTGCCGCTGGGCCGCTCCAACCTGCGCCGCAAGTACGGCGTCACGATCGTGGCGGTGAAGCCGCCCGGCGAGGACTTCACGTACGCGACGGCCGACACGGAGCTGACCTACGGCGACATCGTCCTGGTCTCGGGGCGGACCGAGCAGGTCGAACGCTTCGCCGAGCTGCCCTGAGGACGATCACCGGCGGGCGGTGAAGGCCAGGAGGGGCGCGGCCGTACGCGGCGGGTCCTCCAGGATGGGCGAGTGCCCGAGACCGGGCAGCAGCTCCACCGTCGCGCCGGGGACGACGCGGTAGCGGTCGGCCGAGGCGGACCGCCACCTGCGGTCGTCCGCCCCGAAGAGCACCAGGAGCGGCTTGCCCAGCTCCGCCAGCCGCTCGGGGAGCGCCCGCGCCGCCAGGTACTCGCCGGTGGCCCGCATCGTCGCGGTGAGGCTGTGGTGGGTCATGGCGCGCACCTCGTCCAGGAGCTCGTCCGGGATCCGGTAGCCGGGGCGGCTGAACCCGGTGCGCGCGAACCGGCGGATCTCCTCGTCGGCCGGCGGCTACGTCCCGGGGCTGATCGCGGCCTGCTCCGAGGCGATGAACGCGTCCAGCCCCGGTCCCGTGTTGATCAGGACGAGCGCGGTCACCAGGCCGGGCCGCAGCTCGGCGAGGGCGGTGGCGGCCACGCCCCCGCTGGAGTGGCCGGCCACCACCGCCCGCCGGACGCCGAGCAGGTCCATCGCGGCGGCGACCCGGCGCGCCTGGCCGGGCAGCGCGTAGTGGTCACCGGCCGGTTTCGCCGACCGGCCGTGCCCGAGCAGGTCGATCCTGATGACGCGGTGGGATCCGGTCAGCAGCGGGACCAGCGCGTCCCACGACCGGGCCGAGGACGCGGATCCGTGGATGAGCAGGAGCGCGGGGGCCTCACGCGGGCCGTCCTGGCACACGTGGACGTCACCGCCGTCCAGGGGCAGGAGCAGGCTTTCCGTCGCGTGCGGTTCGTGGTGAAGAGTCACGGCGTCACTGTGGCCGCCGTTGGGCGGCGGCGTCTTGAACGAATGTTCCCTTCGCCCGGCTCACGTAGCATGGCCTGGTGCGTAGGTTCGTGCACGGTGCGGCGGAGTGGGGGGTCGCGCGCCCGCGCCGGTCCAGCCGGGTGGCCGGCGTCACCATGGCCGGGTTCCGCGTCGGTGACCTCCACACGCTCAGGATGGTCCCGCACCCGGCCGTGACGCTGCTGCTCGACTTCGGCGCCGGCACCTCCGTGGTGGAGTGCGCCGCCGGGCGGCGGCAGCGGGGCAGCCTCGTCGCCGGGCCCGGCTTCGGCTCAGGAGGCACGGTACGGGCGCGCGGCGAGAACGTCGAGTGCGTGCAGGTGCGCCTGTCGCCCGTCATCGCCCAGGCGGTCCTCGGCGTCTCCCCCGCCGAGCTCGACGACGCCCCGGTCGCCCTCGACGACCTGTGGGGCCGGGACGTGCCGTTGATCAGGGAACGGCTGAGCGAGGCCGCGTCGTGGCCGGAGCGCTTCGCGCTGACCGAAGCGCTGATCACCCGCCGCCGCGAGTACGGGCCGCCGGTGGACCCGGAGGTGGCCTGGGCCTGGCGGCGCATCGTGGACCGTCACGGCCTGCTCCGGGTGGAGGGGCTGGCGGACGAGGTCGGGTGGAGCCGTAAGCGCCTGTGGTCCAGGTTCAGGTCCCAGCTCGGGCTGGCCCCGAAGCGGGCCGTCAAGCTGGTCCGCTTCGACGAGGCCGCGCACCGCCTGGTCGCCGGCGAGCCCGCGGCCGCCGTCGCGGCGGAGGCCGGTTACGCCGACCAGTCCCACCTGCACCGGGACGTCATGGCGTTCACCGGGACGACCCCCGCGGCGGTGGCGGATGAGACGTTCCTGGCGGTCGACGACCTCGCCTGGGCCTGGCCGGGAGCGCCGGGCGCGGCGGTTGGCTAGGCTGACCCGCGGAGGATCACTGATGCGCGCACGCGATCTCGCCGTCGAGTTCCCGACGGTCACTCTCGGCACCCCTGCGCTGGAGGCCGCCAAGCTGCTGGCCGACCAGGATCTGCCGGGCCTCATCCTGGTGGACGACGACGGCCGGCCGCACAGCATCCTGCCCGGCACGCAGGTGCTGCGGCTGGCGGTGCCGGCGTACTGCCAGGACGATCCGGCGCTGGCGCGGGTGGTGGACGAGGCACACGCGGACCGGTTCCTGCACCGGCTCGGCGGCAAGAGCGTCCGGGAGTGCCTGCCCGAGCGGCGGCGCGAGCTGCCGGTGGCGGACCCGGGGGCGACCGTGCTGGAGCTGGCGGCGCTGATGGCGCGCACGCACAGCCCGCTGGTGGCGGTGGTGGAGGACGATCGCCTGATCGGGGCGGTGACCCTGCAGTCCCTGCTCGACCGGGCGCTGCTGCTCTGACGAAGGCGCGCCACCGGCTCCCCTGGTCACGGCCCTCGGGAGAACGTGCGCCGGTCAGGGGTGGTGCCTGCGGAAACAGGTCCTGACGGGGTCGTAGGCTGGTCACATGGTGACGACCGTGGCATGTCAGCCCGTACCCGCCCGGCGCGCGGACGCCGAGCGGGACGTCGCCGCGATCCTCGAAGCCGGCGCCCGGCTGCTCAGCGCCGATCCCGCCGCCGGCCCGGCCGACGTCGCCACGGCGGCCGGCGTGAGCCTGGCCGTGCTCCACCGCCACTTCCCGTCACGGGAGGCGCTGGTCGACGCCGTGCTCGACCGGGCGGCGGACCTGGCGGACGCCGTGCTGGAGCACGAGTGCATCGACGCGGCGCCCGCCCCGGAGGCGATGGCCGGGCTGCTCCGGTCGGCGTGGGAGGTGCTCGACCGGCATCGCCGCCTGTTCGTGGCCGTGGACCCGGCACCGGCCACGGAGAAGGACAGGGAGCATCGCGAGCGCCCGCTGCGTGGGGTGCGGCGGCTCATCGAGCGCGGCAGGCGCGACGGGGACTTCCGGCACGACCTGCCGTTGCCGTGGCTGGTGACCACCTTCTTCGCGATCATCCGCGGCGCCGCGCAGGAGCGGGAGGCGGGCCGGCTGAAGCCGGAGGAGGTCGGGCACGTGCTGGCCACCACGATGTTGTCGCTGCTCGCGCCCGCCGGCGACCGCTCACGCTGAAGCGAGGTCCCGTCCGGGCACCGCCCGGGAGCCGGCCGCTTCCTGCGGCGCGACATCCGGCCTGACCCGGCCTGACACGACCTACGACAGCCGGCCCGACCGGACCTGACAGGACGCACGAATGTGGGATATCGCCGGCGAGTCCGGCGGTCTATCCTTCGTTGATGGTCGCATTACCCCGGCAAGACCGGTGACCCCGCCGATGCCGTCCCTGACGCTGGCTCACCAGCACCTGCCCGAGGTGACCGTGATCGTCGTGACCGGCGAGATGGACGCCACGAACCGGGCGCAGCTCGAAGGTTATCTGCGCGAGGTCAGGCGGAGCCCGGCCGAGACCCTGGTGTTCGACCTGGCACGGGTGCCGTTCATGGACAGCTCGGGCCTGCACGTCCTGCTGGTGTGCGCCACCGAGTGCCTCAGGCTTGGCGGGGCCGTGCACCTGGCCGGCGTGCAGCCGCTGCCGTCCCGGCTCTTCGAGATCACCGGCGTGGTGGCGCACCTGCCGATGCACGACACGGTCGAGCAGGCCGTGGCCGCCGCCACCCCTTCCTCGCAACCCTCCCACTGACCGCGCCCCGCGAAGCCGTGCAACGACTGTGCGGGCGGAAGGGCACGGCCGCGCCAGGCAGGGTGAGAGTGTTCTCACCACCCGTACACGTCCTGTGATAGATAGATGACAACTCGCGGCTAGCGCGCGCGGCAGGCACGTCCGGCTACTCTCTCCGCTACCTGAGCAACTCAGGCACGGAGGTCCGGTATCGATCCTCTCCCTCCGGGGAGAGGAGCTCTGCTTCATCGCCGATCGCCCGCCGAGGAGGATTCCTCTTGAGGTCTTACGCATCGCGCAGACGTTCCGCCCCGCAGCACCTTTCCGCGTTGCTCAAGGAGATTCGATGAGCGATCCCAGCGTCGGCTCGTCCCGTCCGCCGGCACGGGTCAAGCGCCCCAGAGGCTCAGGCGAGGCCGGCGAGGAACCGGAGCTGCGCCGGCTGCTGGCCGGGCTGACCGCCGTCAGGGACGGCGACTTCCGCACCAGGCTCCCCGACGACGCCGACGGGCTGCTCGGCGAGATCGCCTCGGTCTTCAACGGCATGGTCGACCAGCTCTCGCTGTTCACCTCCGAGGTGACCAGGGTGGCGCGGGAGGTCGGCACGGACGGGCGGCTCGGCGGGCAGGCCGACGTGCCGGCGGTGTCCGGCACCTGGAAGGACCTCACCGAGTCCGTCAACGCCATGGCGGGCAACCTGACCGACCAGGTACGCAGCATCGCCCAGGTCACCACGGCCGTGGCCAAGGGAGATCTGTCGCAGAAGATCACCGTGCACGCGCGCGGCGAGATCCTGGAGCTGAAGAACACCGTCAACACGATGGTGGACCAGCTGTCGTCGTTCGCCGACGAGGTCACCCGGGTGGCCCGCGAGGTCGGCACCGAGGGCCAGTTAGGCGGCCAGGCCGACGTGAAGGGCGTGGCCGGCACCTGGCGCGCGCTGACCGACTCGGTGAACTTCATGGCCGGCAACCTCACCGACCAGGTGCGCAACATCTCGCAGGTGGCCACCGCCGTGGCCCGCGGCGACCTGTCGCAGCGCATCACGGTGTCGGCGCGGGGCGAGATCCTGGAGCTGAAGAACACCCTGAACACGATGGTGGACCAGCTGTCGTCGTTCGCCGACGAGGTCACCCGGGTGGCCCGCGAGGTCGGCACCGAGGGCAACCTGGGCGGCCAGGCCACGGTCAGGGGTGTGTCCGGCACCTGGAAGGACCTGACGGAGAACGTCAACGTCATGGCCTCCAACCTGACCAACCAGGTGCGCAGCATCGCCCAGGTGGCCACCGCCGTGGCCCGCGGCGACCTGTCGCAGAAGATCACGGTCGAGGCGAAGGGCGAGGTCGCGGCGCTGGCCCAGACGATCAACACCATGGTCGACACGCTCGGCGCGTTCGCCGACGAGGTCACCCGGGTGGCCCGCGAGGTCGGCACCGAGGGGCAGCTCGGCGGCCAGGCGCGGGTCCCCAACGTGGCCGGCACGTGGAAGAACCTCACCGACAACGTCAACTCGATGGCCGACAACCTGACCAACCAGGTGCGCAGCATCGCCCAGGTCACCACGGCCGTGGCCCGCGGCGACCTGACCCGCAAGATCGACGTGGACGCCCGCGGCGAGATCCTCGAACTCAAGACCACGATCAACACGATGGTGGACCAGCTGTCGTCGTTCGCCGCCGAGGTCACCCGGGTGGCCCGCGAGGTGGGCAGCGAGGGCAGGCTCGGCGGCCAGGCCGAGGTCGAGGGCGTGTCCGGCACGTGGAAGCGGCTGACGGAGAACGTCAACGAGCTGGCGGGCAACCTGACCCGCCAGGTCCGCGCCATCGCCGAGGTGACCAGCGCCGTCACCTCCGGCGACCTGACCAGGTCCATCACCGTGGACGCCGAGGGCGAGCTGGCGGACCTGAAGGACAACATCAACTCGATGGTGAAGTCCCTGCGCGAGACGACCAGCGCCAACGAGCAGCAGGACTGGCTCAAGTCCAACCTGGCCCGCATGTCCGGGCTGATGCAGGGGCACCGCGACCTGGCCGCCGTGGCCGAGCTGGTGATGAACGAGCTGGCGCCGCTGGTCGCGGCCCAGTACGGCGCGTTCTTCCTGGCCGAGGAGAGCGAGCTGCAGCTCATCAGCGCGTACGGCTACCCGGTGGCCCCCGATCGCCCGGCCCGGTTCAAGCTGGGCGAGGCGCTGGTCGGGCAGGCGGCACGCAGCCGCAGGACGATCGCGATGACCGATCTGCCGCCCGGCTACATCACGATCTCCTCCGGGCTCGGCCGGACGGCGCCCACGTCGGTGATCGTGCTGCCCATCGTGGTGGAGGAGCAGGTGCTCGGCGTGATCGAGCTGGCGTCGGTGCAGGCGTTCACGCCGGTGCACCGGGCCTTCCTCGACCAGCTCATGGAGACGATCGGCGTCAACCTCAACACGATCGTGGCCAACGTGCGCACCGACGAGCTGCTCAAGGAGTCGCAGCGACTGGCCGTGGAGCTGCAGGCCCGTTCGGAGGAGTTGCAGCAGCAGCAGGAGGAGCTGCAACGCTCCAACGCCGAACTGGAGGAGAAGGCCACGCTGCTGGTGCGGCAGAACCAGGACATCGAGACCAAGAACCTGGAGATCGAGCAGGCCAGGCAGGAGCTGGAGGACCGGGCGCACCAGTTGTCGCTGGCGTCCACGTACAAGAGCGAGTTCCTGGCGAACATGAGCCACGAGCTGCGCACGCCGCTCAACTCGCTGCTCATCCTGGCCCAGCTGCTGGCGCAGAACCACACCCGCAACCTGACGCCCAAGCAGGTCGAGTACGCCGGGATCATCCACTCGGCCGGCTCGGACCTGCTGCAGCTGATCAACGACATCCTCGACCTGTCCAAGGTCGAGGCGGGCAAGATGGACATCAATCCCGAGTGGGTGCAGCTGCCGCAGCTGCTCGACTACGTCGAGGCCACGTTCCGGCCCATGACCGGGCAGAAGAGCCTCGACTTCCGCGTCACCACCGCGCCGAACGTGCCCGCCGAGCTGCTCACCGACGACTCGCGGCTGCGCCAGGTGCTGCGCAACCTGCTCTCGAACGCGGTCAAGTTCACCGAGACGGGCAGCGTGGAGCTGCGCATCGAGCCGGCCGCCGCCAGCGAGCTGCCGGCGTCGGTGCGCCCGAACGGGCCGGCGATCGCGCTGCGGGTGATCGACACCGGCGTGGGCATCCCGGAGCAGCAGCTTGAGGTGATCTTCGGGGCGTTCCAGCAGGCGGACGGCACCACCAGCCGCAAGTACGGCGGCACGGGGCTGGGCCTGTCGATCTGCCGCGAGATCGCGTACCTGCTGGGCGGGGCCATCACGGTGCACAGCACGCCGGGGCAGGGCAGCGTGTTCTCGCTGTATCTCCCGGTGGCGCGGCCCGGGTTCGACGCCCAGGTGGACGTGGTGCCCGCGGAGAGGGGGCAGGACGCGCAGCTCGCGGAGGGGGCGCCGATGCCGGCGCGGCGGCTGCTGGTCATCGAGGAGCGGCGGCACGGGCTGCTGTCCCTGGTGACCGAGAGCGTCGTGGGCGATCTGGCGAGCGCGCACCATCTCGGCGGTTCCCTGGAGGTGGTGACGGCCGCCGGGGCGGAGGAGGCGGGCCGGTTGCTGCTGACCGGGGAGACCTGCCACTGCATCGTCATCAATCTCGACATGCCCGACATGTCGGCATATCGGCTGCTGGAGGTGATGGACGGGGACGCGCGCCTGCACGGCGTGCCCGTGCTGGCCTACAACAACTGGCGCTCCCACCCGCAGCAGGAGGTCGGCCTGGCCAACCAGCCGCTGGAGCTGCTGTCGAGCCTCGACGAGCTGCGCGAGCGGATCGCCCTGCACCTGACCGCGAACCAGCCCGGCGACGTGCTGCCCCTGGTCAGGACCGGCACCGTGGCCGCGGCGGCGGGCCGGGAGATCGACAACACCCTGGCCGGCCGCACGGTCCTGGTCGTGGACGACGACGCCCGCAATCTCTATGCGCTCACCAGCATGCTGGAGATCCACGGCATCAACGTGCTGCACGCCGAGAACGGCCGCAAGGGCATCGACACGCTGACCGCCCACCAGGAGACCGACCTGATCCTGATGGACGTCATGATGCCGGAGATGGACGGCTACACGGCCACCGAGACGATCAGAGCCATGCCGCAGTACGCCGACCTGCCCATCATCGCGGTCACCGCCAAGGCGATGCCGGGCGACCAGGAGAAGAGCCTGGCGGCGGGGGCCAGCGACTACGTCACCAAACCGGTCGACGCCGACCATCTCATCGAACGCATCCAGCACTGGATGGACCCGTCCCGATGACGGGCCACCCCCACCCCGCCCCGGACGAGCGCGGTCTGGAGCGGCTGGTGGCCACCGTCGAGCGGCTGCGGCGCGAGGCCGAGCGGGCCCGGCGCGAGGCCGACGACCGCGCGCTGATCGAGCTGGCCACGGGCGTCCTCGTCGAGCGGCTCGGCTGCGGGCCCGCGCAGGCGGCCGGGCAGCTGGCCACGCTCGCCGCCAAGGCGGGCGTGTCACGGCTGGAGGTCGCCGCCGACGTGCTGCGCGCGGTGGCCGGCGACCGCATCGGCGCGGCCGGCGCGGCGGATCCCCAGGCCGCGGTACGGCTGCGCGTGGCCGAGAGCGCGGCACTCGGCGCCCCCGACACCCAGGCGGCGGCCGCCGGGCTCCTGGAGCACGCGCTCGCCCCGCTCGGGGCCACGGCGGTGGCGGTGTGGGCGACCGAGCCCGGCGGCGCCCTCACCCTGGCCGGCTACGCCGGTTTCACGGCCGAGGAGGCCCGGCGGTGGCGGCACGTGCCGCCCGGCGTGCTCACCCCGGCCGGGCGGTCGCTGACCGAGCGGCGGATGATCTGGCATCCCGACTCCGGCCTGCCCGCCATCGGCCGCCCCGCCTCCGCCGGCGGCCGGGTCACCGTGCCCATGACCGCGGCCGGGCGGCAGCTCGGCGTGCTGGAGATCTGCTGGCCGCACGACCTGCCGCCGCGGCCGCCCAGGATCGAGCGGCAGATCGAGGCCCTGGCCGAGTTGTGCGCGCACACGCTGGACGCCCCGTACGCGGCCCACGCGCCCGCCACACCCGCCCAGACCGAGATCGTGGACCTGGCCGACACACTGCCCGATCCGGCCCTGGTGCTGCGGGCGCACCTGGACGCGGAGGGCGAGCCGGCCGACTTCCTGGTCCGGCACGTCAACGAGCGGATCACCGCCGGTGACGGGCTGCTGCTGGAGGCGTACCCGCTGATGCCCGGCGCGCGGCTGCTGGAGGCCTGCCCGCCGGCCGCGGAGGGCCTGTTCGCGCGGCTGGAGCACGTCCACGCCACCGGCGAGCCGTTCCGCGCGGAGCGGATGCCGTTCGGCCTGACCACGACCGGCGTGGCCGACGTCAGCATCACCCGCCACGGCGACAGCCTGCTGCTGGTGTGGCGCGAGCACGACGAGGACGCCCGGCTGGCCGGGCTGCTGGAGCACGCGCAGCGGCTGGGCCGCATCGGCGGCTTCGAGGAGAACGCGCTCACCGGGCAGATCACCTGGAACGCCCAGCTCTACTCCCTGTACGGCCTCGCGCCCGGCGACCCGCCCATCCCGCTGGAACGCCTGCGCGACCACGCCCACCCCGACGACGAGGTCGCGCTGGGCCGCTTCCTGCGCACGGTGCTGCACCACCGGCGCTTCGCGGCCACGGCGTTCCGGCTGCAGCGTCCCGACGGGGTGGCCCGGCACATGCGGGTGGTGGCCGAGCCGGTCTTCGGGCCGGACAGGCGGCTGATGGCGGTCCGGGGGGCGTACCAGGACATCTCCTCCCAGCACTGGACGGAGGTCGCGCTGGCCGTCACCCGCGACCAGCTCGCCCACACCGAGGAGCAGTCCGCCGCGCGCGACCGGCTGGCCCTGCAGCTGCAGCAGGCCATCATGCCGCCCTCGCACGGCCGGATCGACTCGCTCGGCCTGCGCATCGCCGTCCGCTACCGGCCCGCGCAGAAGGAGCACCTGGTCGGCGGCGACTGGTACGACGCGGTCGCGCTCCCCTCCCGGCAGGTGCTGCTGTCGGTGGGCGACGTGGCCGGGCACGGCGTGGAGGCGGCCACGGGCATGGTCGTCCTGCGCAACGCGCTGCGCGGCCTGGCCGCCACCGGGGCCGGCCCCGCCCAGCTCCTGTCCTGGCTCAACCAGGTCGCCCACCACCTCGCCGACCGGATGACCGCCACCGCCGTCTGCGGCCTGTACGACCCGCCGACCAGGACCCTGCGCTGGGCCAGGGCCGGGCACCTGCCGCCCATCCTGTTGCGCGAGGGCGACGGGGCGGAGCTGGCGCTGGTCAAGGGGCCGCTGCTGGGGGCGTTCACGGACGCCCGGTACGAGGAGAGGCAGGTGCAGGTACAGGCCGGCGACACGCTGCTCATGTACACCGACGGCCTGATCGAGCGGCGCGACCACAACCTGCGGCACGCCCAGGACCGGCTGCTGGACATCGCCAGACGGCCGGCGGCCACCCTCGACCACCGCCTCGACGACCTGCTCACCCACTGCAACTCCGACACCGACGACGACACCTGCCTCATCGGCGTACATGTCACCTGACAGGGTGGCCGGGGATTTCGTGCGGCGCCCCGGCTGGGGCATGCTTGATCCGGTGGACTTCCGTGAGGCGGACCGGCTGCTGGCCGACGCACGCGCGCTGCTCGACGAGCACGGCTCGGTGCGCGCGCAGGCCGCGCACGCGCTCGACGCGCTCCGCCGCGACCTGGCCAGGGCCGGGCTGGAGGCCGTGCCCGTCTCCCGGCTGAAGGACGTGACCGACGGGCGGCTGCGCGTCGGCACGCTGGAGAAGGCCGGATACACGACGGTACGGCAGGTGCTGGAGACGACGCCGTACCAGCTGCAGCTGCTGCCGGGGATCGGCGCGCGCACGGCGGGGCAGATCCACGCGGCCGCCCGGCAGATCGAGCAGGCCGCCGCCGAGGCCGCGAGCCTGCGGCTCGACGTGGACGAGCCCGACCACCACACCACCGAGCTCGTGATCGCCCTGCACCGCCTGGTGAACGTGGGCCCCGAGCTGCCGCGCGCCCTCGACGCCGCCCGCGACCTGGCCGGGCGGCTGGAGCCGCTGCTGGCCGAGGCGCGCCCGGCGCGCAGCCGGCTGCGGATGGCGCTCACCCTCCCCCGGCGGCGCCGGCGGGCGCGCGAGGCGGTGGCGGCGATCGAGGAGCTGCTGGCCGGGTTCGGGGAGCGGCTGCTGCTCACGCAGGTCACCACCGACCTGCTGCGGCCCGCGGCGCGGGACTTCGAGGCGTGGGCGGACTTCGAGTCCCGTTCACCCGAATATTTCGGCTTACTGGCGGAGATGGCCGGGGAGCCGATCGGGCGTGAGCAGGGGCTGCTGCCCGACGACCTGGCCGCCAAGGTCGCGGCGCAGCCGCTCGACGACCGTCACCGGCGCGTGTCGCTGCGCGGCTACCAGGCGTTCGGGGCGCGGTTCGCGCTCGCGCAGGAACGCGTGATCATCGGCGACGAGATGGGGCTGGGCAAGTCGATCGAGGCCATCGCGGCGCTGGCGCACCTGCGGGCGGGCGGGGAGACGCACTTCCTGGTGGCCTGCCCGGCGAGCGTACTGATCAACTGGGTACGCGAGATCGAGACGCGCAGCACGCTGGGCGCGTACCCGCTGCACGGGCCCGACCGGCTCGCCGCCCTGCGGGAGTGGACCCGCGTGGGCGGCGTCGCCGTGGTCACCCTGGACGGCCTGCACCGCTTGGAGCCGGGCACGACGAGCGGTGCGGAGGGGCTGCCCGAGGTGGGCATGCTGGTCGTGGACGAGGCGCACTACGTCAAGAACCCGGAGACCAGGCGCTCGCGGGCGGTCGCCGCGTGGTGCGGGCGGGCGCGGCGGGTGCTGTTCCTGACCGGGACGCCGATGGAGAACCGGGTCGAGGAGTTCCGTACGCTGATCGGTTACCTGCGGCCCGAGCTGGCGGCCGGGCTGCGCAGCAGTGACGTGGTGGCGGGGGCGCAGGCGTTCCGCAAGGCGGTCGCGCCCGTCTACCTGCGGCGCAACCAGCAGGACGTGCTGTCGGAGCTGCCCGAGCGGGTGGAGGCCGACGAGTGGGTGGAGTTCAGCGGGGCCGACTTCGAGGCCTACCGGCGGGCGGTGACTGCGGGCAACTTCATGGCCATGCGGCGCGCCGCGTACGCCGAGCCGGCCACCTCGGCCAAGCTCAAGCGCCTGCTCGAACTGGTCGAGGACGCCGAGGCCAACGGGCTGAAGGTGGTGGTGTTCTCCTACTTCAGGGCGGTGCTGGCGGCCGTGGGCGACGCGCTGGACGGGCGGACGCACGGGCCGCTGTCCGGTGACCTGGCGGCGGCGCGGCGGCAGCAGGTGGTGGACGACTTCTCGGCCGCCGCCGGGCACGCGGTGCTGCTCAGCCAGGTGCAGGCGGGCGGGGTCGGCCTCAACCTGCAGGCGGCGTCGGTCGTGATCCTGTGCGAGCCGCAGGTCAAGCCGAGCATGGAGACGCAGGCGGCGGGCCGGGCGCACCGGATGGGGCAGGTACGCCGGGTGCAGGTGCACCGGCTGCTCAGCGTGGACTCGGTCGACCAGCGCATGCTGGACATCCTGCGGCGCAAGTCGAAGCTGTTCGACGCCTACGCCAGGCGCAGCGACCTGGCCGAGTCCTCCGGCGACGCGGTGGACGTGTCGGAGCAGTCGCTGGCCCGCCAGGTCGTGGAGGAGGAGCAACGCCGCCTGCTCCCCTCCTGACCCCCGCCGCCCGGGTCAGGGGCCTGTGCTCGTGGGGAGTCTGACGATGCGGAAGCCGGCGTCCTGGAGGATGTCGGGGAGTTGCGCGACGGCCTCCCTGTCCTTGTCGCGGGCCTGCTCGGACAGGTACTCCCAGTCGAGCAGGTCGGGATGGCGCAGGGCGTCGTCGTCGCGCTCGGGGCCGTGCGTCCATCCCCGGTCGGTGAGGTACCGCATCCAGCGCGTGTGCTCCATCCGGGCCAGCCGCTCCACCTCGTCCCCGGTGAACGCGAACGTGTGCGGCGCCTCGGTGCTCGGCGCCGGCACGCAGCCGACGGCCGCGAGCTTGGCGCCGATGTGGGCGGCCTGGTCGCGGTTCTGCCCCTTCTTGGCCTCGCTGAGTTCCTCGTACGGGACCATGGAGGCGTTGCCGCCGGGCGTGTCTCCCCGCTGGACGCACGCGAGCACGTACCTGTCGTGGATCGCCCGCGCGATGCGTTCGATCACGTCCTCGTCGATCAAGTCCGGTTTCCCCGCTTCCTCGGTGACGGCGAAGATCTGGAGGGACCCGGCCAGGTCCTCCATCAGCCGGCCGTCGCGGAACACCTCGCCGAACATCCGCCGCCGGCTCACCCGGACGACCACGGGCGCGCCCGTCCACAGCGGGGCGACGGTCAGCGTGGCGGTCAGGGCCAGGTGGTCGTCGGCGTAGCACACGTACACCCGCTGGGGGTGCTCCCTGCCCGCGTCGAGGAGGTCCCGCAGGTCGTCGACGCCGGCGTTCTCGCAGGTCAGCGCGCAGTTCTCGGCCACGAACGGGTACGTGCGGCACACGGCCGCCACCTCGGAATCCGCCTCCGGCGCGATCACCCGTACGGGCAGGCGGGTGCCGGGCGGCGGGGCGAGCAGCCGCCACCGCCTGGCCAGCTCGACGAGCAGGGCCGCGCCGAACGTCTTCAGTCCCAGCAGCAGCACCGGCCGGGGCTGCTCGACCGGGTCGCGCGCCAGCAGCACCCGGACGGCCAGCTCGTCGAGGTTGAAGAAGTCGAGCCGGTGGTCCCGCGGCTCGCTCACGCCCAGCCGGCGGGCCCGCAGCGCGGCGCACAGCCGGGGGTCGGGGACGTGCGCGTACGCCGCGACCGGGGCGGGCGGGTTCATGCCGTGGACGGTCGCGGCGATGGCCACGTTGACGGTGGCGTCGTCCTCGCAGGCGTAGACCGTCCTGGCCCGGCTCGCGCCGGCCGCCCGCAGCACGAGCGGGTCGGTGGCGTCCCCGGTGACGTGCAGGACGCCCGGGCCGCGCGGCAGGTCGCCGCCCCCGGTGCCGATGACGACGACCTTGCGGCCCTCCTCGCGCAGCCGCTGGGTCAGGGCCTGGCCCAGCGCCCCCGTGCCGCACACGATCGCGTGCCGGCTCGCCTCCCGTGCCCTGAGCCGGCGCACCTCGCTGCTCAGCAGCAGCCGTACGGTCTCGATCAGCGCGTAGACGGTGACCGCGGGGGCGGTGAACCTGGCGATCTCCAGCGGCCACGGCAGCGGGCCGCCCTCGCCGAGCGGCGTGCTGTCGATGACGAAGAGCTGGAGGTCGTAGTAGACGAGGTCGAGGAAGGAGACCTGCGGCTGGTCCGCGAGGTAGGCGCGCAGCCCCGCGTAGCCCAGGACCAGCGACAGCAGCGCCAGCACCCCGAACGCCGCCATGACGGAGGACCTGATGGAGGTCGTTTCCTTCATCTAACCTCGTTCCGCAGCCGGGGGGACGAAGGGAATCGCCGCCCTCTTCATACCCGGGCACGCCCGCCGCGTTACCCCCTGACCCGCCGGGGGGGTGTTCAGCCGGCGCCGAAGCAGACGAAGGTGGCGGCGGGTTCGGCGGCCGAGGCGGTCGCGAGCGCGTCGGCGGGGCGGGCTCCGTCGGCCACGCCCTGGTGGTAGGCCAGCATGACCCGCTCGGCCACCTGGTCGGGCACGCGGGTGATGCTGGAGACGACGGTGGAGGTGCCGAGGTGGAGCAGCGCGGCGGTGAAGCCGAGCAGCTCGTCGCCGGGCCTGACCACGGCCTGCCCGACGTCGCAGGCCGACAGCACCACGTGTCCCGGCGCCCGGTGCAGGCTCTGCAGGTCGTGCGCCATGAGCGGGCCGTCGGCCAGGTCGAGGCGGGAGAAGAGCACGTTCTCGCGCTCGTGGTGGCCGTGCACGGCGAAGTGGGCGAACGGCGCGCCGTCGAGTGCCGCGAGCGTGGCCGACACGGTGGCCCGCTCGCCGCTGAGCCGCAGGGCCTTCGGGTGGACGACGCCGAGCCGCTCGACCTCCCGCTCGGCGTGCTCCAGGTCGGGCCCGGCGACCAGGACGGGAGGACCGCCGTCGTACGGGTCGCCGGCCCGCCTGGCCGCCAGCCACACCAGCGCGGACGGGGCCACCACCAGCGGCGTGCCGGTCAGGCCGGGCAGCAGGCCCCAGGGCACGGCCGACAGGCCCATGGTCGGGACGAGCACGATCCCCCTGGCCCGGGACAGCGCCTGCCGCAGGGGCGCCTCCAGCGCGCCGGCGATGACGCCGAGCTGCCGCCGGACCGACGCCTCGATGACCTCCTTCAGCGCGGGCCGCAGGGCGCGTCCCGCCTGGGCGTTGAGGTCGCCGGCCAGCCGTCTCGCGGCCTCGGCGACCGGTTCGTACGCGCTCAGCCGGTGCAGGTGGCACCGCCCGCGGACGAGGACGAGCGCCAGCAGTGCGCCGTCCACGTTCAGCAGGCTGACGAGGGCGAGATCGTCCTCCGCCAGCGCCGCCTCGACGTCCGGGGCCGGGGCGGGGGCCAGCCGCTCGCCGACGCCGGGCAGTTGCCAGCCGCGCTCCCTGATCACCTGCTCCAGCTCCAGGCAGCGCCTGCGCAGCGCCGGCCGGCGGCGGCCCGCGGCCTCGTCGGTGTGCATCCGCTGGGCCAGCTGGCGCAGCTCGGCCAGCGCTTCGGCGGTCTGGGGGTCCTGCGGGGCGCGGGGCGGGCGGTACCGGAACGCCTGCGCCCGGCACCGCTCCGACCAGGCGAACACCTGGCGCGGCGGGCCGCCGTCGAGGGCCGCCCTGAGGCCGTGGGCGGCCAGGTCCGCGCCGAGGGCGGCGACGCCGGTGAGCATGTCGAGGCTGCCCAGCCGGCCCCGGTGGGAGTCGATGAGCGCCAGCCCCGAGCGCACCTTGCGCAGCGCCGGCCCGCGCCGCCCCTGCGCCCCGGCCAGCTCGGCCTCCGCCAGCTGCCGCATGAGCCGCACCCCGAGCGGCCCACCCCTGGCCCCGGCGGTCGTGGCGGGCACGGTGCCCGCCGCCACCAGGGCCCGGATCGCGACCAGGCGGGCCATCTCCGCGTCGTCGCGCATGTCCAGCTCCGCGAACCGCGCCGCGAGGTCGCCCGCGCGCCGGGCCACCGAGCCGGGTGCCTTCCCCAGGGCCAGCTCCGCGCGCAGCCGCATGAGCGCCGCGCGCAGCGCCCACGCCGTGCTGCCCCTGCGCCGGAAGTGGGTCTCCGCCTGCCTGGCCCGGTCGCGGGCCTCGTCGTGCCGGCCCGCGTCGAGCGCGCACTGGGCTCTGGCCAGCTCCGCCTCGGCGTAGTCCTGCATGAGGCGCTGCCTGCGGAACCCGTCCGCGGCCCGGTCGAGCGTGCGGCCCGCCTCGTCGGTCAGGCCCACCGCGAGCAGCGCCCGCGCCCGGTCGAGCGCCAGCACGGGCAGGAAGCCGGGGTTCAGGTCGCGGTAGAGCTCCTCCACCCGGGCGAAGACCCCGAGCGCCGCCGGCACGTCTCCGAGCAGCAGGTCGCAGTAGCCGTCGTTGTGCAGGGCCTTGGCCGCGATCACCGAGTGTCCGTGGGCCTGGGCGAGCTGGGCGCTCCTGCGGGCGTCGTCCCTGGCCTGCCGGACGCTGCCGGTCATGAGGTGGATGACCGACCGGTTGAGCAGCACCCTGGCCAGCTCGACGGGGTCGCCGCCGAGCAGCCGCGGAGCGGCGATGTCCAGCTCCCGCAGGGCTTCGGCGTTCGACCCCAGGCGCAGGTGCAGCAGGCCGCGCTGGGCGTGCACGATGGCCTCCTCGCCGTCGGGCGCGCGGCGCTGGGCCTCGTCGAGCAGCTCCATCCCGAGCATGGTGCGGCCCTGCTCGGCCTCGGCGTGGGCGAGGCTGGTCAGCAGCCGCGCGAGCAGCCCGTCGTGATGCTCCTCGGGGGTGGTGACGGCGTCCCAGCCGAGCAGCCGGAGGCCCTGGCGCAGCCTGCGGGCCGCCAGCGCCGGGCGGCCGTCGTCGGTCGCCTCGACGCTGAGCCTGTGCAGGCGTTCCACCCGCTCGCGCAGCTCGGTCACCGGCTCGTGGTCACGCAATCGGACCTCGCGGGGGTCAGAGGATGAGTGAGGGAGTCACCGCCAGTATCGTCGCCCGCGCCGGATCATCAAGTCCCTGGCGCACCACGAGTTGCGACAGTCCTCTCGGCACCACGTCCAGGACGAACCTGCCCTGGTCGTCCGCCCGCACCTGCTGCGCGCCTCCCCCGGTGCGCAGCTCGACCAGGTGCTCGCCGGGCGGCGCCAGCCAGCCGTCCACCCGTACGGCGTGGTCGTCGCGCGCGCTCACGCTGATCATGATGGTGAGGATCTCGCTGTCGAAGGTGATCGTGCGGCTGTCCTCGCCGCCGCGCACGCCCGACGGCAGCCCGGCCTCCTCGAACGGCCGCAGCACGGCGAAGTCCGCCGACTCCAGGGCCAGCGCGAACCGCAGGCGTTCGACCAGGGTCGCGGGAACGGGGTCGATCATGCGGTAGACGTCCGCGATCTCCGCGGCGAGCACCTGGTCCTCGGGGGTGAGATGGGGAGAGCTGCTCCCCTCGGCCGTGTTCATCGGGGACTCCAATCCGGATCCTTCGCGAGCAGGACCCGCAGTTTCGCGAAGCACCGGCCGCGCGTGGGCCCGATGCTGCCCAGCGGCATGTCCAGCGCGGCGGCCACCGCGTCGTAGTGCGGGCGCGGCACGAAGGCGACGATCCTGAGCAGCTCCGCGCACCTCTTCGGCAGGCTCTCGACCGCCTGCCAGAGCGCCCGGCGCCGCTCGTCGTCCACGAGCAGCTCGTCGGGGGTCAGCACGCCGTCGGGCAGGTCGTCGAACACGTCGTCGCCGGGCAGGTCGTCCTTGCGGGAGGCGGCGCCGGCCCGCCACGCCTCGCGCCGGGCCGTGGTGACCAGCCATTCGATGAGCGCGCCCGGCGCGGCGATGGTGTCCAGGCGGCGCAGCAGGATGAGCCAGGTCGTCTGGACGACGTCCTCGGCGGCCTGCCGGGTGAGGCCCTGGCTCCGCGCGGTGTGCCAGAGCACGGGCGTGAGCTCGGCCACGATGGCGTCGAGCGCGGCGCTGTCGCCCTGCCTGGCCGCCACCAGCCACTCGGCGAGCCGGGCGCGCCGCTCGGCCCCGGCGGCGGAGACACGGGAGCCGGCGGCGCGGGAGCCGCCGGCGGGGGCCCCGCCAGCGCGGGAGCCGGCGGTGGGAGCGGCGGCAGCACGGGAACCGGCAGCGGAGGCCGCGGCGGCGCGGGAGCCGGCGGTGGGGGCGTGGTCTGTCGCGGGGTCGCCGGCCATCAGATGCGCACGACTTCCGGCCGGGCCACCTTGTCCTCGATCATCCGGTCGATGACGGCCCTGGCCCGCTCGACGGGATCGACGCCCACCTGCCCGATGGTCCTGGTCAGCTCGGCGGCGATGACGCCCGCGACGATCGGGGCGGCGAACGAGGTGCCGCTCCAGCCGCAGAACGGCCCCACGGCGTCGCAGTCGAGCGAGGCCCGCTCCCCCGTGGCGAGCAGCGCGCTCTGGGCGCCGCCGAACTGGGGCGGGAAGGTGCTGACGACCATCGCGCCGGGGGCGCGCCAGCGTACGGCCGGATGGTCGTTGCTGAAGATGGCGATCGTGCCGTCGGGGTTCTTGGCGGCCACGCCGAGCATGGGCGCGACCGGCGGGCCCGGCACGGCCGTCTCGGAGAGGGCGGCGAGGTAGAACGGCCGGGTGGTGGCGTAGTTGCCGGCCGCGTTGACCACGATGACGCCGCGCGCCCGCAGCTGGTTGACCTTGTCGAACAGCGCCTGCATCGCCGCGTCGCCGGTCTCGGCGAACCCGCCGAAGGAGCAGCACAGCACGTCGATGTTCCGGCCCTCGTCCATCAGCGCGAGCAGGCGGTCGAGCGCCGCGTGCACGGCCTCCTCCGGCACCACGCCGTCGCTGTGCATGACCTTGTACGAAAGGACGCGGGCGTCCGGCGCGATCTGGGCGATGAGGCCGGCCAGCATGAGGCCGTGGCCGGTGTGCGAGTTGAGCGTGCCGATCAGCGGGTTGGGCAGGTGGCCGAGGTCCTCGTAGCCGACGAGCCTGGCGATGTCGCGGCCCGCGTAGGCGGGGTGGGTGTCCTCGATGAGCTGCTGCCCGTCCGGGTCGACGGTGAGGAACGCGTCGGGGTCGGTGACCGGCAGGAACCAGGGGTGCGCGGCCACGCCGGTGTCGAGGGTGACCACGGTGATCCTGCGCCCGCCGAGCTCTTCGAGCGTGCGGCGGCGCGGCGGCCCGGCGACCACGGTCAGGGGGACGCGGCCGTATCCGGGGCGTGCCCCCGTGCCCGGCTCGTCGGTGACGGCGTGGCCGCTGGTGGCGGGCTCGCCGCCGAGGCCGAGCGAGCCGATCCCGCTCGTGGCCGAGCCGACGAACAGGTGGTCGAGCGAGATCTGGGCGACGCCGTCCCTGATGGCCTGGTCGGTGCCGGACTCCGCGGCGAGCCGCCTGCGCACGGCCCTGAGCGCGGGCCAGGCGTCCGCCACGACGTCCCGGCGGTCCGGGGCGATCTCCAGGACGGCGGGCATCCAGACGGTCCCGGCGCCGAGGTCCCGGTCGCGGGCGCGGTCGATGCTGGCCCGCGACAGTCTCAGCCCGACCTCGTCCAGTGCCCCGTCGATCCAGTCGGTGAGCTCGTCGTTGCGGAGCAGCTGACCGGGGATCAGCAGCACGTCCGTGCGGTAGACGGTGGAGTCGGGACGGGTCTCGCCCGGGTCCAGGCCGACGGCCCACGGGTCGAGCACCTTGGCGCCGTGCCGGTCGAGGATCTCGCGGGGAAGGTTGACGCCCTGCCAGGACGGCCCGAAGGGCTCGCCCCCGCCGTGCCGGTAGGGCTCGGAGATGTAGTCGATGGTCAATTGCACCGCCTCCGTTCTGGCCTCTGTGGCGTACGAGAGCGGATCGGCGGCGGCGATACGCGGCGCCGGGTAACGGAAGCATCACGATCCCGGCCCCCTGAGATCGTCGAGCGGGGGCCGCCGGGTGCCGTCGGTGAGGCGCCGGCCCCAGGCGCGCATGTAGGCGACGGCTTCCGGCGGGCCGTGGATCACGACGGGGGCCTCGATCGCGCCGATGCAGAAGGTGGCCCAGTCGAGGGAGTCGGTGGGGATCTCCACCCGGCACGAGGTGTCGTCGAGGGGTTCCACCGTGCCGTAGTGCGCGATCTCCTTCCGCACCCGTCCGGCCGGGGCCTGGACCGTGGCGCGGACGAGATACCTGGTCGGCGTCGCCCTGATCCGGGCGCGCACGTACGCGACGGGATCGTCGCCGGGCAGCGGGCGGCGGGCGAACGTCGTGCCGGTGCGGCTCACGTCGCCGACGCGGTCGACGCGGAAGGTGCGCCAGCCGGCCCGGTCGAGGTCCCAGGCGAGCAGGTACAGGCGGCCGTCGACGCGGACGACGTGGTGCGGGCAGACCGTCCTGGCCGCGGTCCCGCCGGTGCGGGTGCGGTAGGCGAACTCCACCGTCTCCGCGTCGCGGCAGGCCAGGGCGAGCGTGGTCAGCGAGGCGACATCGGCGCCGCCCGCGCGCGCCTCGGGGTTCCGTGCCGGGACGGCGACGGCGCGCAGGCTGTCGATGCGGCGCCGGATCCGTACGGGAAGCACCTGGACGATCTTGGCCATGGCGCTCAGCGCGGCGTCGGCCGACGCGGGGAAGGGCCCGGAGGTGATCACCTGCAGCCCCATGACGATGGCGGCGGCCTCGTCCTCGCTGACGACCAGCGGCGGGAGCGAGGCGCCCGGGCTGAGCTGGTAGCCGCCGCCGGTGCCGCGCGTGGCGGTGATCGGATAGCCGAGCTCCTGGAGGCTGTCGATGTCGCGGCGGAGCGTGCGCTGGCTGACGCCGAGGCGGCGCGCGAGCTCAGGGCTGGGCCAGTGGCGCCGGTTCTGCAGCAGGCCGAGGAGTTCGAGGGCGCGGGTGCCGGTCGACATGCGCCCAATCTAGATCCCCTTGCGGACATATAGCGGCCACAAGCCCGCCGAGGATGGGAGCCGCCACCGACAACGGAAGCGGAGCGTACATGATCAGCACTTCCCATCTCTCCCGGACCTTCCGGGCCCCCGGCGGCGAGGAGGTCCGCGCCGTCCGGGGCATCGACCTCTCCGTGGCGCGCGAGGAGACGGTCGCCGTCCTCGGCCCCAACGGCGCGGGCAAGAGCACGCTCATGCGGATGCTCTCGACGCTGCTCCCGCCCACGGGCGGGACCGCGCGCGTCGCCGGCTTCGACGTACGGACCCAGGCGCCGCAGGTGCGCGAGCGCATCGGCTACGTCGGCCAGGGCCACGGCGCCGGGCACGCCCAGCGGGCCGTGGACGAGGTCGTCACCCAGGGCCGCATCCACGGCCTCGACCGGGCCGCGGCCCGCGCCAGAGCCGCCGAACTGCTCGCGGCGCTCGGCCTGGAACGGCTGGCGCGGCGCAGGACGCAGGCGATGAGCGGCGGTCAGCGGCGCCGCCTCGACCTGGCGATCGGGCTGGTGCACCTCCCGGAGCTGCTGTTCCTGGACGAGCCGACGACGGGCCTCGACCCGCAGAACCGCGACAACCTCTGGGAGCACATCATCGGGATGCGGCGCCGCGGCGGCACGACCGTCGTCTTCAGCACCCACTACCTGGAGGAGGCCGATCGGCGGGCGGATCGGATCGTCGTCGTCGATCACGGGCGGGTCATCGCCGACGGCACGCCGGCCCAGCTCAAACAGCGTCACGCCGGGGACCGGCTGACCCTGGAGACCGCCGATCCCGCCTCCGCCGAGCGCCTGCGCGGGCTCGTCGCGGCGATGGACGGCGTCGGGACGGTGACCCGGCGGGGCGCCGTGGTCACCGGACGGGCCGCCGACGGCCGCGCGGCGCTGCCGAGCGCGATCGTCGCCGCCCGGGACCAGGGGATCACGGTGGTCGCGGCCGACACCCGGCTTCCCACGCTCGACGACGTGTTCCTCGAACTCACCGGCCGGAGCCTGCGCGACGTCGGCGAAGACCCGGCCACCGGCGCCGAGGAGCGCGGAGGTCCCGTCACCGGCGTCAAGGACCGCGAAGGACCGACCACCTGCGCCGAAGACCGCGAAGGACCGACCACCTGCGCGGAAGACCGCGGGGGGCCGGCCACCGGCGTCGAGGGCGGCGACCGGGTCCCCGGGCAGGCCGCGTGAGCGCCGTCAGCCCACCGCGCCGACGTGGTCTCGCCGGCGACGTCCTCATCGTGACGACCCGCGAGCTGCGTCCCGTGGCCGCGGACCCGTTCTCCCTGGTCGTCGGGCTGATCCAGCCGCTGTTCTTCCTGCTCCTCTTCGGGCCGCTGGTCGTGTCCGGCACGACGCCGGGGACCGCGCACCCGTGGGCGTGGTTCGTCCCGGGGATCCTCGTGATGATCTCGCTCTTCGGCACGGCGGGGACCGGATCGAACCTCCAGTACGACCTCCAGGACGGCTCGCACGAACGCCTCCTGGTCACGCCGCTGGCGCGCTCGTCGCTGTTCGTCGGCCGCGCGCTCAAGGAGTTCGTGCCGCTCGTCGTCCAGGCCGTCGTGGTCGTCCTGGTCATGGTCCCGTTCGGGTTCCGCCCCCACGCCGGCGGCGGCGTCCTCGGACTGCTGCTCCTGGGCGTGCTCGGCGTCGGGATCGGGTCGCTCAGCTACGCGCTGGCCATCGCCGTACGCGAGCAGGACTGGATGTTCTGGACCGTGCACCAGACGGTGCTCTTCCCGCTGATGATCCTGTCCGGGATGCTGCTCCCCCTCGACGAGGGGCCGGCCTGGATGCGCGTCCTCGCCCGGTTCAACCCGCTCACCCACGTCGTCGAGGCCGAACGCGACCTCTTCGCCGGACGGATCACGACCCCCGAGGTCGGCTACGGATTCCTCGCCGCCGGCACGACCGCCGTCCTCGGCTTCCTCCTCGGGCTGCGCGCCCTGCGCGCCGCCACGCATTGATCACCCCCGTACGAAAGGACCCACGCACATGCGCATTCTCGTCACCGGAGCGACCGGCCAGGTCGGGCGGCACCTCGTCACGCGACTCCACCAGGACGGGCACCACGTCCGCGCGCTCTCCCGCACCCCCGCCAAGGCCGATCTCCCGGCCGGCGTCGAGGTGGTGGCCGGTGAGCTCGCCGACGCCGCCACGCTCGGAGCGGCGTTCGACGGGGTCGAGGCGGTGCACCTGATCACCTTCGGCGGCGACCAGGACCTGACCAACGGCTCCGAGCTCATCGACCTCGCCGCCCGCCACGGCGTCATCCGGGCCACGGTCCTCGGCGGCTGGTCGCCGACCAGCGTCGAGAGCGCCCTGGAGGCCGGCCCGATCCCCTGGACCCTGCTGCGGCCGGTGGAGTTCATGGCCAACGCGCTCGAATGGGCCGACGAGATCCGTTCCCAGGGCAGCGCGTCCATGTTCGCCGGCTTCCCCAGCGCGATGGTGCACGAGGCAGACATCGCCGCCGTGGCCGCCACCGCGCTCACCCATGAGGGCCACGAGGGACGGAGCTACCCGCTCACCGGGCCGGAGGCCCTCACCCCGGCGGAACGCGTCCGGATCATCGCCGAGGCCACCGGGCAGGAGATCGCATTCGTGCAGCTCGACGAGAAGGCGGAGCGCGCCCGGCTGCGCGGCTACGGATACGACGAGGACTATGTGGAGTTCGGCATCCAGCTGGCCACGAGCCCGCCCGAGGCCGCCGGCGTGGTCCTGCCCACCGTCGAGGACGTCACCGGCACACCCGCGCGAACCTTCGCCCAGTGGGCACGGGAACACGCCGACCGATTCCGCGCCACCCCCTGACCGCCGCCGGCCCGATGCCGGTCCCGTGCCGTCCTCCGACCGCCGCCGGAGCCGCGATCCTGGCGGCGGATCATCCCCGGGAGCCGGCCAGCGGGTCGACGCCGCGCAGCATCATCCCCTGCCCGCGTGAGCGGTGCACGTCGTCGGCGGGCAGGTCCTCGGGGTCGCGGAACTGCACCAGCAGCGTCGTACGGGCCTCGTCCGACCGGTTCACCCCCGACCCGTGCACGGTCAGGTAGTCGAGGAACAGCACGTCACCCGCCCGCGCCTCGACCGGCACCGCCTCCTCCAGCGGCCAGCTCGACGGAGGCAGGTGCCAGCCGCCCTCCTCGACGTGCGGCAGCGGGCCCTGCCGGTGGCTGCCCGGCACGACGCGTACGCAGCCCTTCTCCTCGGGCGCGTCGTCGAAGTGGAAGATGGCCGCGCCGACCGTGTGCCGGGTGTGCGGGAAGTGGGCGGCGTCCTGGTGCATCGGGAACGGCGAGCCCTTCTCCGCCGGCTTGACGAAGATCTTGGTGTGGTGGAGCTGGACGTTGCCCGATCCGATCAGCTCCGCCGCCACGTCGGTGAAGCGCGGGTCGACGATGAGCCGGGCGAACGCGGCCGAGTAGAACTGGGCGTCGTGGCAGTGCCGCAGCTCGGTGCCGCCGCCGGCGATCCGCCGCGCGCTGCCCCAGGTGGGGTCGGAGGGGCGCAGCCGCGCCAGGAGCGCGTGACACTCCTCGCGGTAGGCCCTTGCCTCATCGGCGCTGATCAGCCCCCTGACCAGCGCGTAGCCGTTGTCCCGGTAGAACCGTGCTGGGGAGATCTCGTTCATGCAGCCCTCCAGTCCATCCATGGTCATGCCCACTGCAGGCCGCCGGCCCACTTCGTACCGGTCTGTGCCGGGGACCGGCCGCCCGGAAGGAGGAAGAAGATGATTGACTGTGCTCCGTAAAACGTTTCATTGCGATCTTTGCGGAAGGTCACCCCCGTGGACTACGAACGCCAGCCGTACCGGAGGTGCGGCCGCAGCGGACTGCTCCTCCCCGCCGTCTCGCTCGGCCTGTGGCACAACTTCGGCGAGGCCAAGCCGCTCGAGAGCCAGCGCGCGATCCTGCACAAGGCGCTCGATCTCGGCATCACCCACTTCGACATCGCCGACCGGTACGGCCCGCCGATCGGCGCCGCCGAGACCGCGTTCGGGCAGCTCTTCCCGCGGTCGCTGCGCGACGAGGCCGTGGTGACCACCAAGGGCAGCAACCCCATGTGGGACGGCCCGTACGGCAAGGGCAACTCGCGCAAGCACCTGCTGGCCACGCTGGACCGCTCGCTGGCCCGGCTCGGCCTCGACTACGTGGACGTCTTCTACCTGCATCGCGACGACGAGGAGACCCCGCTGGAGGAGCAGGTCGCCACGCTCGACCACATGGTCCGCACCGGCCGCGTCCTCTACGTCGGCGTCTCCAACTTCTCCCCCGAGCGCACCGCCGAGGCCGCCCGCCTGCTGCGCGGGCTCGGCACGCCGCTCCTGGTGCACCAGCCGTCGTACTCGCTGCTGAACCGGGGCATCGAGGACGCGCTGCTGGGCGTGCTCGAACAGGAGGGCATGGGCTGCGTGGTGTACTCGCCGCTGGCGCAGGGCCTGCTCACCGACCGTTACCTGAACGGCATCCCGGCCGACTCGCGCGCCGCCGAGGGCCGCTTCCTGACGCCGGACCGGGTGACGCCGCAGGTGCTGACGTTCGTCCGGGCGCTGGCCGACCTGGCGAGCGCGCGCGGGCAGACGGTGGCCCAGCTCGCGCTGGCGTGGGCGCTGCGCGACCCGCGGATCACCTCGGTGCTGGTGGGGGCCTCCAGCCCCGAGCAGCTGGAGGCGAACGTGGCCGCGGTGGACCGGCTCGACTTCACCGACGACGAACTGGCCACCATCGAGCGGGCCGCGAAGGAGTCGGGCGTCGAGTCCTGACCCGACGGGGGTGACCGAAGTATCGGGGCGGTACATCGATCGATGTACCGCCCATTTCGCTCCTGGGGACGATCAGAACGGGCCCGCGCGCCAGCACGCTTGAGGGTGTGGACAGACGTATCGGCGCACTCGACCTTCTGCGCGGCGTGGCCATCGCGGGCACGCTGGGCACCAACATCTGGATCTTCACCGACCCCGGCGGCCCCGGGGCACTCCTGGGCTTCGGCGCGGACGCCGGCGGGGTGGAGACGTTCCTGCGGTTCCTGTCCAACGGCAAGTTCCTCGGGCTGCTGACGCTGCTGTTCGGCGTCGGGCTCGAACTGCAGTACCGAAGCGCGGTGCGCAGGGGCCTGACGTGGCCGGGCCGCTACCTCTGGCGGGCCACGCTGCTGCTGGCCGAGGGGATCCTGCACTACGTGCTGATCTTCGAGTTCGACGTGCTCATGGGGTACGCGATCACCTCGATGATCGTGGCGTACCTGATCGGGCGGAGCGAACGCGTCGTCACGGCCTGGATGGTCGCGGCCGGGACGCTGCTCCTGGCCATGGTGGGCCTGCTCACCGCGCTGCTCATGACGATGCCGGCGGGCGGCGGCACGGCGGCCGCGCACCCGTCCGGCTGGCTGGAGCAGGTGGAGCTGCGCCTGCGACATGCCGCGATCTTCCGCGCGGAGCTGCTCTTCATCGTGCCGCTCGGCATCGTGCTGTTCCTGCTCGGCGCGCGGCTGATGCGCGCCGGCGTCTTCGAGGAACGCGGCGCGCGGCTGCGCGGCCGGCTGATCGCCGCCGGGATCGGCGCCGGGGTGCCGCTGAACCTGCTCACCTCCTTCGCCGGGCCCGCCTGGTTCATGGTGGACCGCTACCTCGTGGCGCCGCTGGTCTCGCTGGGCCTGCTGGCGCTGATCACCTCGATCGTGCTGCGGATGCGGAGCGCGCCGGGCCTGCTGCGCCGCGGCTTCACCAACGTCGGCCGGACGGCCCTGTCGTGCTACGTCTTCCAGAACCTGGTCGCCGGCGCGCTCTGCTACGGCTGGGGCCTGGGCCTGGCCACCCGCCTGGACGGGCTGCGGCCCTGGTGGGTGCCGGTCGCCTGGGCCGGGATCTGCGTGCTGTTCATGACCCTGTCGTCGCTGTGGCTGCGCCGCTTCGACCGCGGGCCGATCGAACTGGCCTGGCAGTGGGCCTACCAGGCCCCGTGGCGACGGACGCGCGCCGGAGGCGGGCAGGCGGAGCAGGTGAGCGGAGCGGGCCGGTAGGGCGAGCGGGGTCAGGCCGGCGAGGGCACCGCGCGCAGGGCCGCCACGGTGGGCGCCAGCAGGGCCCGTACCGGCGCGGACAACCCGACCGCCGCACCCAGCACCAGACCCCCGCCGCGTCTCAGGCGGCCACCACCGTCAACGGAAGTCCGGCGCGAACAGGCTGTCCAGGGCCGTCCTCGCCTCCTGCTCGGAAGGGACCTGACCCTCGCGTACCAGCGTCGGCAGGATGCGTTCCAGCACCGCTCGCTGCTCGTCGCCGGGAACCGGGCCGACCTCGACCTCCGTCCGCTCCTTCAGCACCACCGCGGCCACCTCGGGGGCGAGCTCGGCCTCGGACGCCAGCAGCTCCACCGCCTCGTCGGGATGCTCGCCGATCCACACGCGGGCGCGCTCGTAGACGTCGATCACCTTCCGCGCCAGCTCGGGCTGGTGGGTGAGGAACTTCTCCCTGGCGTTGAGGAAGCCGTAGGAGTTGAAGGCCGGGTTCCGGTAGACGAGCTTGGTGCCGGCGTCCACCTGGCTCTGCGCCATCAGCGGGTCCAGCCCCGCCCAGGCGTCCACGTCGCCGCGTTCCAGCGCCGTCCTGCCGTCCGCGTGCTGGAGGTCGACGACCTCGACGTCCGTGCCCTTCAGCCCGGCCTCCTGGAGGGCCTGGAGCAGGAAGAAGTACGGGTCCGTGCCCTTGGTGGCGGCGATCTTCCTGCCCTTGAGCTGGGTCACCTTGGTGACGTCGGAATCCTTGGGGACCACGAGCGCCGTCCACTCCGGCCGGGCGTAGACGCCGATGGTCTTGATCGGGGTCCCGTTCGCCCGCGCCTGCAACGCCGCGGCGCCCGCCGTGGAGCCGACGTCGATGGTCTCGGCGCGCAGGTTCTCGTCGGCCTTGTTGCTGCCCGCCGACAGCACCCAGGTGATCATGGTGCCTCTCAGCTCGGTCTCCAGCCAGCGCTGCCTTCGTACGACGAGGCTGAGCGGGTTGGAGTAGGCGTAGTCGAGGCGCAGCCGCCGCGCGGAGGACGTCGCGGTGCTGTCGCCCTCCCCCGCCGCGCAGGCGGTGGTCAGGGGGGCGAGCAGCGTGACGAGCGAAACGACGGCGACCAGGGAACGACGGCGGCTCATGGGGTGGACTCCTCGGCGGGGTGGGACGGGGGACGCCGAGCCGCTCCGGCAGATCGGCACGGAGCGCGGCGAGTTCGGGACGGGCACGATCACGCGGCCTCGGATACGGCACATCGCTCGTCGACGCCGATGACGGCACGCCCGTCCCGCCGCCGTCCGCACGGGAACCGTGGCCTGCCGGCTCGTCATGCGCCTCCTCCATACCGGATCAAACGGCAGGAAAGATGGGTTGATAGTGTCAATGATCTATCATCAGAGCGCCCCCGATGCTCGGTGAGCACTCACGAGTCCTGCGACGACAGGCGAGGTTCGGGTCGGGCCCTAAGTATTCGAGGGCAAGGGCCGGGCGGACAGGATGCCCAAGATTGCGGACCTGGTGTTTCCCGCGGCTCGGCGGCCGGCGCGGCCGTACCTGACAGTCGTCTGTATGAGCGACATATCACCCTCAGCCGCGCCCACCGCCGCCCCCGAGCGACCGCTGCCGATCCGCGTGCTGCTCGGCGTCGCCCACCGCTGGCCCACCTGGCTGGGGCTGGCGGTCATGGCACAGAACGCCTTCGGCCTGAACGACGGCCGCCCGCAGGCGCTCATCGTGTTCCTGGCCGCGCTCATCTACCTGGGCACCGCGCTGCTCGGCCGGCCTGCCGTGGTCTGGCCGCTGTTCGGCGCGTGCGTGGCGGGCGTGGCGGTGCTGCGGCTGCTCGACGCGGAGCCGTGGCCCGCACTGGTGGGAGGCGGAGTGTGCGTCGCCGTGCTGGCCCTGGCCGGCGGCGTGGCGCGGCGGCCGCCGCTGACGGCTCTGCAACTGCCCGCCATGCTGCTCTTCGGCGGCGCCGCCGTCGTGGCGGTGTCCCTGTCGCCGGTCGCGGGAAGTTATCTCGTCGCCGCCGCCCTCATCGGCCACGCCGTGCAGGACGTCATCGTCTGGCGGGCGAACCAGGTGGTGACGCGGTCGCTGGCGGAGTTCTGCGCGGTGCTCGACTTCACGCTCGGCGTGGCGATCCTGGTCCTCGTCTGAGCGACGCTGGTCGATCCTGGGCGCCCGTCTGAGCGACGCATGGTCGATCTTGACTGCTCGCCTGAGCGATGCGAGCTCGATCCCGGGTGCTCGTCCGATCGACCCGGCGGCGTCCGGCGATTCGTCCTTGCCCGGAGGTTGACGACCTGTCCGGACAGCGCTTACGGTTCCGGCAGCCGGTGAAATTATCGACACACCACCGAAACTTTCGGTCGCGTGTCGTCGCTCGTCTGGCACCCCCCGGCTCCGGCATCGGAGGTAACACGGTGAAGCTCCTGGTCCTCGCTTTAGCGCTCGTCCTCGCCACCCCGGCCCTGCCCGCGTCCGCCCATCCGCGCCCACCGCGCGACCTGCGGCAGCTCGCGCAGCAGACCGGCGTCAAGATCGGCTCTGCCGTCGACATCGCCGCCCTGCGCGCGGAGTCCGACTACCGCAAGGTGCTCAACCGCGAGTTCAGCCACGTCACCGCGGAGAACGCGATGAAGTGGGAGTCCGTCGAGCCGGAGCGCGGGGTGTTCACCTGGGCCGACGCCGACACGCTGGTCGAGAACGCGCGCCGCAACCACCAGCAGGTACGCGGCCACACCCTCGTCTGGCACAACCAGCTGCCCGCCTGGCTGACCAGCGGCGTGGCCGACGGCTCGATCGACGCCACCGAGCTCAGGAAGATCCTGCGCGACCACATCACCACCCAGGTACGCCGCTACAAGGGCAAGATCCGGGCCTGGGACGTGGTGAACGAGGTCGTGGAGGAAGACGGCACGATGCGGCAGACCCTGTGGCTGACCCACCTCGGCCCCGGCTACATCGCCGACGCCTTCCGCTGGGCGCACAAGGCCGACCCGCACGCCAAGCTCTACATCAACGACTACAACCTGGAGTGGAACGCCCCCAAGATCGAGACGACCCTGGCCCTGGTCAAGGAACTGCGGGCGCAGGGGGTGCCGATCCACGGAGCCGGCTTCCAGGGCCACCTCGGCATCCAGTACGACTACCCCGGCGACTGGGCGAACGTGATGCGCCGCTTCGCCGACCTGGGCCTCGAAGTGGCGGTCACCGAGCTGGACGTGCGCATGGTGCTGCCCGTGACGCCGGAGAAGCTGGCCACCCAGGCCACGTACTACAGCCGGGCGCTGTCCGACTGCCTCAGTGTCCGCGCGTGCCGCGAGTTCACCGTGTGGGGTTACACCGACCGGCACTCGTGGGTGCCCGGCTGGTTCGAGGGTGAGGGCTCGGCCTGCCTGCTCGACGAGAACCTCGCGCCCAAGCCGGCGTACCGGGCGCTGCTGAACGTGAAGCGCCCGCGCTGACGCGGCACCTCCCGGCCTGCCCCAGGTCCTCACTCACGGTCGGGTGAGGGCCCGGGCGTCTCATTCCAGGCGCTGGATCAGCCCGTACACGAAACGGGCGCGGTACGTGCGGCCGTCGTGGGGGAAGTCGACCGTCCAGTGGTGCGGGGCGGGGCCCTCGATCTGGACGGCGCCGGGGAAGCTCGCGCCGAGGTCGCCCACGACGCACGCCCACGGCGTCAGGTCCGTGAACGCGACCGTCATCGGGCCTTCCGGGCGGACGAACCACTGGTTCCACACCTCGCCGCCCGGGCCGAGCAGGGCCTCGAACGCCAGGCCCGGCCAGCTCGGCAGCGGCCAGCGCAGGACGTCGCAGGTCAGACTGCCCGCGGGCCTGCTCCCCCGGTACGGCGGCGCCCCCAGCGCCATCCGCAGCGCCGCGGCCCCCTTCGGCGCCCTCGGGGCGTGGGCCAGCCGCGTCCAGTGGGCGTGGGCGGCGCGCAGCTCGGCGCGGGAGGCGCTCATGCCGTGCAGCGCCTCCTCCACCTTGCCGGCGTTGAGGTCCTGCATGCGGTGCATCAGCGCCAGCTCGAACTCGCGCACCCGAAAAGCCACGGGACCAGCTTGCCAGCACCTCGGGGGCACGGCGTCCGTCAACGACCGGAACTCTTCACCGGGCTTCCCGGCCGACGGCCGCCGAACCGTTGCCGGTCGATCGCGGGCCACCATCCAGCAATCCGTTGGGCGACGGCCGGAAGCCGCCGTCCTTCGAGGCGTCGGCCGGCGATCTCGGGTCGCCGGCGGCGATGACGTCGGCCAGGGTGATCTCGCTGAGCAGCGCGTTCTCGTGGCTGCGCAGCCGGTCCCAGATCTCGGCCAGCGGCGCGGCGGCCGGGGAGAAGGGACGGGCGGGCGGTTCCGCGCCCTCGGTGACGCGGATGACGTCGGCGAGCGCGATCTGCCCGGCCGGGCGGGCCAGCCAGTAGCCCCCGTCGGGGCCCCGCTGGCTGCGGATCAGGCCCGCCCGGCGTAGTTGGAGCAGGATGTTGTCGCAGAAGCGGCGCGGGATCTCCTGCGTGACGGCGATCCGCTCGGCGTGCACCGGACGGTCGGCCACGGCCAGGGCGAGCATGGCGCCTAGGGCGTACTGGGTACGAGCGGAGATTCTCATCGGCGGCGGGCTTCAGGCGGAGGCCGTCTCCTCCTCTGAACCGCGCTCGCGCAACTCGCTCTCCACCGCCTCGACGGACTCGTTGGCCTTGTCACGGCGGTACTCACGGACCGAGTAGGCGATGGCCGCCGCCCAGATGACGGCGATGATGATGTACGCCACCGTCTGGACGCCGGTGGAGGCGTCGATCCAGTCGCTGCGCAGCAGCGTGCGCACGTTCGTCAGCACGATGACGCCGCCGACGGCCGAGCCGAGGATGCGCGGCGGGATGTGCCGGACCAGCCAGGCGGCGATCGGCGCGGCGATGACGCCGCCGAGCAGCAGCACGGCCACCCAGGAGAAGTTGATGTTCTCCGAGCCGATGCCGACGAAGAAGCCGACGCTGGCCGCGATGGCGACGAGGAACTCGCTGGCGTCGATCGAGCCGATCACCTTGCGCGGGGCCATGCGCCCGCTGGCCAGGATGGCCGGGGTGCCGACGGGGCCCCAGCCACCGCCGCCGGTGGCGTCCACGAAGCCGGCCAGCAGGCCGAGCGGCGCCAGGAAGCGCCGGCGCAGCGGCTTGCCCAGGTTGCCGCGCGGCAGGCCGAAGGCGGTGAAGCGGATGAGGATGTAGACGCCCAGGGCGAGCAGGATGATCGACATGACCGGGGCGGCGACGTCGGTGGACAGGCTCGACAGGAACGTCGCGCCGGCGAACGCGCCCACGGCCCCCGGGATGCCGATCTTGGCGACGACCTTCCAGTCCACGTTGCCGAAGCGCCAGTGGGAGATGCCCGATGCGAGCGTGGTGCCGATTTCGGCGAGGTGGACGGTGGCGGATGCCGCCGCCGCGTTGGTGCCGATGGCCAGCAGCAGCGTGGTCGAGGTGACGCCGTAGGCCATGCCTAGGCTGCCGTCGACCAGCTGGGCCGCGAGACCGACCAGCCCGAGCAGGATGAGTGCCCGCACGATCTCCCCTTTCCTACCATTCCTACTATACAAGTAGGAATAATAATTAAAGGCGAGGGCCGTCCTGTCAACCCCTGGCAGGGGAACGACTGAACGCCGGCGCTCCGGACGACGACGGCCGCCCCGCCCCTCGAACGGGACGAAGCGGCCGCGGCGGCTCTTCTCGGAGCGGGGATCAGGCGGGAATCAGGGCCTTGACGGCGAGCTGTTCCTCGCCGGCCGGGCCGTCGAGGCGGATCGACAGCTCCCACACGCCGCTCATCGCGAACAGCTCCCCCTCGGCCAGGAAACGGCCGGGCTCCCGTTCGCGTGCGGCGACCTCGGGCGTCGAGTGCCCCATGTCGGCCATCACCGCCGACAGGGTCACGGTGTCGGCGTCGCCCGAGGTCACCTCGACCTCAGCGGTGACGCGCCCGGGCGCCGGATCCTCGATCAGTACGGTGACGGCGTAGCGCGTGCCCGTGGTCGTCAGACGCAGCGGCTCGGCCGCCATGCTCCGCCCCACGACGAACAGCGTCACGGCGACGACCACGAGCGCCACGGCCGCCAGAGCCCGCTTCCCGCTCATCGCGTGGCCTCCGACGCCGTCACGTCCACGGCGAAGGGCACGGTGACGACGCCCTCCCCGGTGGCGTACTGGGCCCAGGCCAGGTAGCGGCCGGCCTGCGGGAAGCTGAAGGTGAAGCGCAGCCGGGAGCCCGGGGTGCCCATCTCGTGGACGTGGCCGGAGAAGGCGCCGTCCTGGCTGCGGATGAGCAGGTGACCGGCCATGCCGAGCCAGGACCGTACCCCTGCGGGGGTGTCCAGCTCGATCGTCGCCGGACGCCCCGCCACCGGAGTGCCGGGCCGCACCCGCGGCACGGCACCCACGCCCCCGGCACCCGCCCCAGCCGGGTCCGAGGTGGCCGGGTCCGATGACTGTGTCTCCGGCGCAGGGGCCTCGCCGCCCACCGTGACGGTCGCGGAGGTGAGTTGGCCGCCTGAGTTCTCCCGTTCCAGCTCGGTATGGGCCAGGTAGCGGCCCGGGCGGTCGGCGCGCATCCTGACCTCCAGCCGCCCCGGCGCCGTGCGCAGAGGGTGCAGGTGGCGGAAGTAGCGGCCGTCCTCGCTGGTCACGACCACGTGCGCGAGCGCCTCATGGTGCACGGCGAGGTCGTCCACGGGACGCCCGGTGGAGCCGTCCACGAGGTCGATCCGCAGCGTGAACTCCTCCCCGGCCTCAGGCCGGGCCGGTACCGTCGCCACCCGCGCCTGCGCGTACGGCCGCCCGCCCGCCGCCACCCCCGCCTCGGACGAGGACGCCTCAGGAGCGGCGCCGTCGGGAACGGGAGGCGGCATCCAGGGTTCGAACACGATGACCATGACGGCGACCGTCACCCCGGCCGCGGCCCCCGCCGCCAGCAGCATCGCCGCGCCCCGCCGGGCCAGCGCCCCGGTGAGCAGGCCGCCTGCCAGCAGCAGCCCGGCCACGAACAGGCCGCCGTAGATCAGGAAATCGCCCGCGGAACCGCGGTCCACGAGGACGCGGAACGGGATCACGGCGACCTCGTTCCCCGCGCTCAGCCTCAGCTCGTACGGTCCGGTCCGGTCCACCTGGAGCCGCGCGTACTGCGGATCACGCGCCGCCGCCCGCGCCGTGCCGGTCACGGTCCGCCCGTCCTCGACCGAACGCACCTCCAGGCCGACCGGCAGCGCGGCGACCGGCTGGTACGCGACGACCCCGATCCGCAGCGGCCCCGGCACGCGCGGCGTCCCCTTGATCACCACCGTGACCTCGGCGCCGGCGATCGTCTGGGCGATCCGCAGATCCGCCCCCGCCGTGACGTTGTGCGCCGCGGCGGGAACGGCGGCGCCCACGACCAGCACGGCGACGAGGCACAGCACCAGGATCGCCGCCGCTCGGAGCCGTCGGATCATGCCCGCTCGGGGTCGTCGAGCGCGTTGGTACGGGCGAGCACGCCGGAGTCAGGGGACGCGGTGGAGCCAGTGGATGCGCTGGAGTCGGCGAGCACCTGGCGGTCCGCTGTCACGTCCGGATCGGGGCGCGTATCGGGGAGCGCGTTGGGCAGGAACAGGGCTCCGAGTGCCAGCCCGATCAGCCCGGCCACGACCGGCGCGCCGGTCCACAGCTCCGGTACGGCGGGCAGGCCGCCGCCCGCCACCGAGGCGACCGCGAAGTAGAGCGACCAGGTGGCGAGGGCCGACAGCCCGGCGAAGGCCCAGTAGGCGCCCCGGCGCGCGGCCGACGGGCGCAGCCGGAGGATCAGCAGGTCGCTCACCAGCCCGCCGGCCACGAACGCGAGCAGGATCGGCAGGTTGCTGAACTCCGTCTGCGCGCCGGGCATGAGGACGCTCAGCGCGTACAGGACGGTCACCGCGCCGAACGGGAGCCGCCAGCGGCGGACGAGGAACAGCACGGGGGTGAGCGTGATGACGTTGGTGATGACCAGCGCGGACGCGAGCCGGGCGGCGCCCCCGTTGTCGGTGGCGGAGAAGTTCTCGACGATGCGCTGCGGCCCGTACTGCATGGCGTCGCCGTACGAGAGGAAGAGCCACACCAGCGCCGTGGCGAAACCGAGCCCGATCAGCGCGGGGAGCAGGCGTCCGAGTGACGGCGCGGCGCCCATGTCAGGGGCGTTCCAGGCCGAGCGGAGCGGTGTCGTGATGATGATGAGCATTGTCACGATAAGGCCGAGGTGCGAAGGACTGAACAGGATATCCAGATTTGTCTCGATGCCGAGGATCGTGTGCCACATCATGTCCACGAATCCGAAGGCGGCGAACGCGGGAATCGCCACCAGCCCGGCCAGATATCCGTTCGGCACGGCCGCCGGCCCCTGCCGTCCGGCGCGCACCCCACGCCACACCTGCCAGAAGATCCAGCCCGAGACCACGGCGAACCCCGTGTAGAACACCGCGTGCCACGGCGTGAAGAACGTCTCCAGCTCGGTGAGGTTGGTGTGCGCCCACGCGTCGATCATCAACCCGACGCCGAACCAGATGCCCAGCACCGCCGTCACGAGGTCGGTCCGGGGAGAGACCCAGCCGCGCGGTTCACCTGAATCCGCGAGTAAACGCCGCATACCAGTATTGGCCAACGCCACTTGACGTCCCCTTTCGACGGCCCGATTTCCCGACGACTCGAATCTAGCGCGGCGCGGTGAAATGCGCGTAAGTAGAATTCCAGTACAATTTCACGCTACGTACCTGCACGGACACGATTCTGCGGCTTTCTGCTGAAAAGGGGTATATTTCTGGCGGCCCGAATACACAGGAAACCTGGAACTGTCCCGCTTGAGAACCGGACGGGTCCTGCGCGATGCTGGTATGTCAACAGCGCGTGAAGTCCGTACGGGGGTGGGATGAGGTCGTCTCTGCGGGTCCTGCGCTGGCTGCCGTTCATCGTCATGCTGGGTGTCACCCTGGCCGATCTGCTCGCCGGCCAGAGCCTCGTCTTCCTGCCGCTGCTCACGCTGGGCCCGGCCTTCGCGTCGGTGTCGGGCGGCGTACGGCGCACGGCCGCCGTCGGAGCGGTGGCGCTGGCCGTCTGCGTGCCCATGGCGATCTACAACGGCCTGTTGTTCACCTGGACCAACAATCTCACCCTCATCTCCATCGCCGGAGTCACGGCGGCGAGCATGCTGGCCAGCCGGCTGCGCCTGCAGCGCGAGCGCGAGCTGGCCAGCGTGCGGCAGGTCGCCGAGGCCGCCCAGCGCGTGCTGCTGCGGCCGGTGCCGCGGCGGGCGGGCGACCTGCGGGTGGCGCTGTCGTACACCTCCGCGGCGGCCGAGGCGCGGATCGGCGGCGACCTGTACGAGGTCGTCACGACCCCGCAGGGTGTCCGGCTGCTGATCGGCGACGTGCAGGGCAAGGGCCTGGCGGCGGTCGAGACGGCGGCGTGGGTGCTGGGCGCCTTCCGCGAGGCCGCCTACGACGAGGCCGACCTGGGTGACATCGGCGACCGCCTGGAGGCGAGCCTGGCCAGGCACTTAGGCGGTGAGCAGTTCGTCACCGCGATCATCGCGGAGATCCACGACAAGGAGATGTCGCTGGTCAACTTCGGCCATCCCGCGCCGCTGCTGATCCTGAGCGACGGCGAGCTGCACGCTCCCGAGCCGACCGAGCAGGGGCTGCCCCTCGGCCTGGGCGTGTTCGAGACCTCGGCCCCGAAGCCGCAGCGGATCCCGTTCGGCTCCGGCGACCGCGTCCTGTTCTTCACCGACGGGGTGATCGAGGCCAGGAACGCGGCCGGCGAGTTCTACCCGCTGACGGAGCGGGCGTGGCTGCTGGGCCGCGACGATCCGCAGGAGGCGCTCGACTCGCTGCGGATGGACCTGGTGCAGCACACCGGCGGCCCGCTGCACGACGACGCCGCGATGCTCCTGCTCCACCGCCCGTGACCCACAGCCCGTGACACGACGCCCGTGACACGACGCCCGTGACGTGTTTCGGTCATGCCGAAATGCGCGTCGGGCAGCACGACGACGAAGGGACGCCGTCAGGCGGCGCCGGGCACCAGCGGCACCGCGGTCGACTCCCGGACCACCAGGTGGCAGGGGCGGGCGTGCCGCCCCGGCGACGGCGAGCCGTTGATCGCGGCCAGCAGCATCTCCGCCGCCGTCCTGCCCAGCCCTTCCAGGTTCATGTCCACGCTGGTCAGCGGTGGCTGCGAGCCCTCCACCATCACGCCCCAGTTGTCGAATCCGACCAGCGCCACGTCCTCGGGCACCCGCCGCCCCACCGAGCGCAGCGCGTCGGCCACGCCGCGGGCGATCTGGTCGCTGCCGCAGAAGACGGCGTCGAAGTCCGCCCCGCCGGCCAGCAGCATCCCGATCGCCTGCCGCCCCCACACCTCGCTCCACGCCCCGAACAGGGTCGGCCCCGCGGGCGCGAGCCCCGACTCCGCCAGCCGCTCGGCCGCCGCGCCGGCCCTGACCCGGGCGGAGTGATGGTGCTCCGGACCGGTGATCTGCGCGACGCGGGTGCGGCCGACGGCCAGCAGGTGCTCGACCGCCTTGCGCGCCCCGCCCGCCTCGTCCGGCACCACGGAGCAGTCGTCGGGGTCGGCCGAGCCGATGTAGGCGTACACGACGGGGACGGGCAGGGCCGGGGAGATCGGCGCGCGCGCCTCGGTGCGGCGGCCGGTGACGATGATGCCGTCCACGCGGCGGCCGATCAGCGTCTTGACGTGGTATTGCTCCCTGATCGGGTCGTCGCGCCCGTCGCACAGGAACACCGACATCTGCCCCGCCCCCAGCGCGTCCTCCGCGCCCATGAGCACGGGGATGCTGAACCGCCCGATCGTGTCCGTGGTGATCATGCCCACGGTGTACGTCCGGCCCGAGTGCAGGCTGCGCGCACCCGCGTTCACCTCGAAGTTGAGCTGCCTGGCCGCCTCCCTGACCCGCGCCCTGGTCTCCTCGCGCAGCGATCCGCGCCCGTTGAGGGCCTTGGAGGCCGTGCCCACCGACACCCCGGCCAGCGCCGCGACGTCGGTGATCGTGACGTGCCGCTCCAATTTCCCCATTTTTCCTCCGCTTTCCCCATCCCTCGCCACCCCTACTTTATCCTCCGTTGACGTTGTCCCTACGGGGCACCGTACGGAGGAAAAGGCTTTCTCTGGCTTTCCGCGACAGCGCGGAAGGTTCAGCGGAGGCGGGCGAAAGGCGGAGGCTGGGGCGGGCAGGAGGGGGAGCCCGCCCCAGCGGGTCAGGTGGCGTTCGTCCGCAGCGCGGGCGGCACGATCTGCTCGTACGACGGCAGATGCTTGACCAGCCCGGTCACCCGGTGGAAGCCGATGGCGGTGTCGAAGGACGAGCGCGAGAAGCCGATGCTCTCCGGGATCTCGCTCCGCATGAGCGCGGGCAGCTCGGTCAGCGCCTTCGGGTCGATGCCCTTGAGGTAGAGGCCGAGCAGCCGGATGATCTCGCCGGTGTCGGCCTGGTGGATGAAGCGCTGGGCGCGGCCGAGCGCGTTCTGGAAGGCGGCGACCTCCTTGGGCTTCTTGTCGATGATCCGCTGCGTGGTGAACACGACGCCGTGCGAGGTCCGCTCCAGCCCCGGCACGTCGCCCGCGGCGGGCGAGATGAAGCGCACGCCGATGCCGGCCGCCGTGGCCTGCTGGGCGATCGGCTGGAAGAAGGCGAGCGCGTCCACCCGTCCCCCCTTGAGCGCGCCCAGCGCGGCGGCGGCGGTGCTGCCGAGGTTGACGAGTTCGCTGTCCGTCGCGGAGTTCATCCCGGCCTTGGCGAACAGGTACGTCACCAGCGCCTCGGTCCCGCTGCCCGGCCCGGTGATGCCGATCTTCTTGCCGCGCAGGGCGCGGATGCGCTGGTCGAGCGGGTCGGACGGGCTCGCGCCGGCGAAGGAGGCGCCGACCACGACGTCCACGTAGTAGCGGTCGACCAGGTTGGCCACCAGCCGGCCCTTGTCGTCGATCCTGGCCAGGTTGAGCGCGTCGGTCATCACTCCGGCGCCGAGGTCGATGCTGCCCGACTTGAGGGCCGCGGCGACCTTGGCCCCGGTGCCGAGCCGGGGCCGCTCGCCGAGCTTGACGCCCTCCTCGGCGAAGTAACCCTTCTGCTCGGCCACGAACAGCGGGAAGAACGCGAGCGAGTTGCTGATCTGGCCGACGTTCAGGACGCCGGGCGGCGTGGTCGAGCTGCGTTGCGCGCAGCCGGTCACGGCCAGCAGGAGCGCGGCGACGATCAGCGCGCTCAGGGCGGCCGGACGGGGGCGGCGGGTCCCGGCCCGGCTCACCGCTCCTCTCCCAGCGGCTTCCACCGGCTGGCCCGCCGGTCGAGCAGCCCGACGACCAGGTTGAGCAGCGCCGCGATCACGCTCAGGACAACGAGCGTGGCGAACACGCCGGCGGTGTCGAACTGCGCGGCGGCGTCGTTGATCAGGTAGCCCAGGCCCCGGTTGGAGGCCACCAGCTCGCCGATCACGGCGCCGATGAGCGCGTACGGGATGGCCACCTTGAGCCCGGTGAGCAGCCCGGTCATGGACGACGGGACGACGACCTTGACCAGGATGTCGCGCCGGCCGCCGCCCATCAGCCGTACGGCGTCGATCAGGCCGCGGTCCACTTCGCGCACGCCCGCGGCGACGTTGAGGAAGACGAGGAAGAACACGGTCGCGGCGGCCAGCAGCACCTTCATGCTCATGCCGATGCCGAACCAGACGATGAACAGCGGCGCGAGTGCGACCTTCGGAATGGCGTACAGCGCCATGATGAACGGGTCGAGCACCTGGTAGAAGGCCCGTGCGGAGGCCAGCACGAAGCCGGTCAGCGCGCCGGCGGCGGCTCCGAGCAGGAAGCCGTAGACCACCTCCTGGACGGTGATCCAGGTGTTGGACCACAGCGTCCCGTCCTGGTGCCACTGGACCAGGCGGGTCCAGATGTCGCTGGGCTTGCTGGTGAAGGTGATGTCGAACCACCGCTCGGCCGTCAGCTCCCACACGACCAGCAGCGCCACCACCAGCAGCGCTCGCAGCGACCACACCGTGGCGGTGCCGCCGTGCCGTCCCCACCAGCTCCGGTCGAGCCGCACGGTCTGGATCGCGGTCATCGGGCTCCCTCCCGCAGCGCGGCGGTGAGCTCCCGGTGCAGGGCGACGAACTCCGGGTCGATCCTGAGTTCGTCGGCGTCCCTGGGCCGGGGCAGGTCGATGGGACGGTCGAGCACGATGCGGCCGACCGGGCCGAGCACCACGACCCGGTCGCCGAGCAGCAGGGCCTCCTCGATGTCGTGGGTCACGAACACCACCGTCTGGCCGCCGTCCGCCCACAGCCGGAGCAGCTCGGCCTGCAGCTCGCCGCGGAGCTGGGCGTCGAGGGCGCCGAACGGCTCGTCCATGAGCAGCGTCTCAGGATCGCCCGCGAGCATCCTGGCCAGGCTGACCCGGCGGCGCATCCCGCCGGACAGTTCGCGCGGGTAGTGCCGTTCGAAGCCTTCGAGGCCGACCTTCCCGATCAGCTCGGCCGCGTGTTCCGTGCGTCGCTGCGCGGGAACGCCCGCGATCTCCAGGGGCAGCTCGACGTTCTTGTGCACGCTGCGCCACGGCATGAGGGTGTCGGACTGGGTCAGGTAGCCCACCTCGGTCCGCGGCCCCGCGACCGGCCGGCCGCGGTAGGAGACCGTGCCCGAGGTCGGCGTGGTGAGGCCGGCGAGCAGGTTGAGCATGGTGGACTTGCCGCAGCCGCTGCGGCCGAGCACGGTGACGAAGCTGCCCTGCGCGATCGTGAGGTCGAAGTCGCGCAGTGCCACGATGCCGACGGCGTCCTTGACGAACTGCTTGCCGAGCCCGCTGACCTCGATCACGGTCTCGCTGGTCACGGTGTCGCTCATCGGGGGCCCGCCAGCAGGCGGGAGTTGTCCACGGCCATGGTGCGTACGTCCTTGTCGGTGAAGCCCTCGGCGAGCAGCCGGTCGGCCAGCAGGGCCAGGCCGTCCTCCACGGGCGGGTTGAAAGGCTGGCCGAGGTCGCTGGAGAGCACGGAGTACTCGGGGCCCACGGCGTCGATGTGCTCGAACCAGGTCCGCCAGGTGACCTTGCCGGAGTGCGGGGTGGTGAAGCAGCGTTCGAGCAGGGCGCCCTGGGCGGCCAGGGCGCGCTGGCGGTCGATCGCCACCCGCTGTGAGGTGAACTCGGGATGGGTGATCACGATGCGGCGTACGCCCTCGGCCACGGCGGCGGCGACCACCGCGTCGATCTCGTCGGCGCTGAGGTGGCCGGTGGCGAGGGTCAGGTCGTGCTGGGCGATCAGCCGCAGCACCTGCCTGACCCGCTCCAGCACCGTCCCGTCCGGCCCCAGCACGTCCACGGGGTCGGCCGCCATCCCGGCCTCCCGCAGGTCGTCCTGGAGCCTGGCCCACATGGGCGGCGTGGCGCCCTCGGGGTCGCTCGCGGTGCAGGCCCGCTGGTTGGCGCTGTCCACGGTGGGCAGCCAGACGAATCGGGCGCCGCCTCTGGCGGCGATCTCGACGGCGATGGGGTTCATGCCGCCGACGGAGGCGTTCAGCGTGATCGCCCCGACGGCGTCGAAGCCGGGCACCGCGGCCCGCACGACCTCGGCCCGTTCCGCGGTGGGCACGTAATGGGACTTGAGCACGAAGCCGGCGAGCCCGACCTCGGCGAAGCGCGCCGCGAGCGTCAGGTCGTCGATCCGCCTGCGCATCACATCCGGTGCGACGTGGATGTGGATGTCGTAGGCGTCCGCGACGAGGTCACGTGCTCGCGCGGAGGGCTGGGGGTGGTCCGGCATGCAGGTCTCCCACGATCTGTTTGCTGAAACAGATTGTTAACAATATGGGCGACAACCGTCAAGGGCGATCAGTCTTGAGAATCGCGCAGCGCCGCGATCACGCTGCGCAGATGGCGGCGGGCCGCCCGTTCGGCCGCGCCCGGATCCCCCGCGCAGATGGCGTCGATGATGGCCAGATGCTCGCCCAGCGACCTGGCCGGGCGGCCGCGCTGCATGGACAGCCGGAACTGGTGGCGGACGACCTGGCCGCGCAGCCGTTCCAGCACCCGGCCCGCGATGGACTGGCCGCTCAGCTCGCGGACGCGGCGGTGCAGCAGCTGGTTGAGCTCCGAATAGCCGAGCACGTCGCCCGACCGCACCGCTTCGGACATGAGAGCGCCGATCTCGCGCAGCTCCGCGACCGCGTCAGGGGTGACCCGACCGGCCGCCTTGGCCGCGCACAGCCCCTCGACCACCATGCGCACCTCGGTGATCTCGACGGCCTCGTCCAGGGAGACCGCCCGCACCCGCGCGCCGCGGTTCTGCACCCGCTCCACCAGGCCCTCGTTGGCCAGTTGCAGCAGCGCGGAGCGCACGGAACTCCTGCTCGCGGAGAAGCGCTCGGACAGGTCGGCTTCCACGAGCCGCTGATCGGGCACGAAATCGCCCCGCATGATCCCCTCGCGGATCGCGTCAAGGACCGTTCCCGCGTCTGTGGACACGTTCCCTCACTCAGATTGTCAACAATCGTGTGAGAGATATCGTAACCATCTGGGTCACGCGTCAACCGTGACGCGGGCTCTGTTCACGTGACGCGGGCCCCGTTCACCGTGACGCGGGCTCTGTTCGTCGTCTCAGCGGCGGCGGCAGATCATCAGCTCCGTCGTGGGGCTCTCGCGGACGACGCGCACGAGCCGCCGCTCCACCGGCGACAGCAGCGCCCCGGCCACCCGGCCGGTGGCCTCGGTGAGCGTGACGCCGCGCAGGAAGCCGCCCCACAGCTTGCGCCACACGGGGTTGGCGTCCACCTGGGCGTTCATCAGCACGAGCATGGGCGCGCGCCGGACGACGTCGAAGCCGGCCTCGCCGAGCGCCGTGGTGATCCACGGCAGCGTGTGGTTGACCTGGTGGTCGCCGCGCTGCTCGGGCCGGTGCAGGAAGTTCTCCGACAGGACGAGGACGCCGCCCGGCTTCGTGGCCCGCCCGAGCGTGCGCAGCGCCGCGCGGTAGCGCTCGTCGTCGGTGATGTGGAACAGCATGTCCATGGCCGAGACCGCGTCGTACGAGCCGGGTTCGATCAGGTCGCCGGGGTCGGCGAGGTCGAGCTGGAGGATCTCGGAGTCGGGGAAGCGGGCGCTCAGGCGCTCGACGGCGGCCTTGGTGAGGTCGGCTCCCGTGATCGACCGGGCGCCGAGCGCCCGCCACTGGCGCAGGTAGAAGCCGGTGCCCGAGCCGACGTCGAGGACCTTCGCGGCGGCCAGGTCGAGCCCGAGCCGGCCCACCTCACGCCGGAAGACCTCGCCTCGCACCAGGTACATGTACGAGTTGAACGCCCGCCCGAGCTGCTTGTAGCCGACCCCGCTCTCGGTCCAGTCGGACTCGAGGCGGCGCTCCCAGAAGTCCTTCAGTTCGGTGTGCCTCATCAACCAGCGCTCCCCCACTGAGTCGTGCCGAAGGCCAAAGCCTTTCGGCAGCACACCTGGCTGTCAAGAAACTCCACATGGACGAAAATCAACGTTGACAGTCGGCCACGTGGATTGGAGGGTTCCTGGGATGAAGGAGGACCCCAGCATGACTACCGATCCGGCGTCCGTGGACGTACCCAGAGGGCTCAAGGGCGTGGTCGTCACCGAGACGCGCCTGAGCGACGTACGGGGGCGCGAAGGCTTTTACCACTATCGCCAGTACTCGGCGATCGACCTGGCGGAGCGACGCACGTTCGAGGACGTGTGGCACCTGATGCTGCTCGGGACGCTGCCGTCCGGGGAGGAGCGCGAGCGCTTCGCCGGACGCACGCTGCCGCTGCGGCGCGTGCCGGACGCCCTGCGCCCCCTGTTGCCCGCCCTGGCCGCGTCGGGGCGGGGCGGCCAGTTGGACAACGTGCGCAGCGCCATCTCGGCCGCGGGCGCGGTGCGCGGCATGCGGCCGCTGTACGACCTCGACCCCGGCGAACGCCTGGACGACGCCCTGTTCGTCACCGCCCTGATGCCCACGTTGCTCACCGCGCTGCACCGGCTGGCCGACGGGCTGGAGCCGGTCGAGCCGCGCGACGACCTGGGTCACGCGGCCAACTACCTCTACATGCTGACCGGCCGGGTGCCCTCCCCCGACCATGCCAGGGCCGTCGAGCAGTACCTGATCTCCACCGTCGACCACGGCTTCAACGCCTCCACGTTCACCGCGCGGGTGATCGCCTCCACGGGCGCGGACCTGGCGTCGTGCGTGGCGGGAGCGCTCGGCGCGCTGTCGGGACCGCTCCACGGCGGCGCGCCGAGCCGCGCCCTGGACACCCTGGACGCGATCGGCAGCCCCGATCGCATCGACGCCTGGGTGCGCGAACGCGTCCTCGCGGGCGATCGCATCATGGGGTTCGGGCATCCGGTCTACCGTACGGAGGACCCGCGCTCGCGGATGTTGTCCGGCATCGCCAAGGGATTCGGCGGCGACCTGGTGGACTTCGCGCACGAGGTGGAACGGCGGGTGGTCGACATCCTGGCCGAGCTCAAGCCGGGCCGCGAGCTGCACACCAACGTGGAGTTCTACGCGGGGGTGGTGATGGAGATCTGCGGCATCCCGCGCTCGATGTTCACGCCGACGTTCGCCGCCGCGCGGACCGTCGGATGGAGCGCGAACATCCTGGAGCAGGCGGAGGACAGCAAGATCATCAGGCCGTCGGCCCGGTACGTGGGCGACCCGCCGCCCCAGCCGGTGCCGGCGGATCCGCGCGCAGGATGACGGGAAGGGCTTCCAGGCCGCGCAGGATCATCATCGCGCTCTGCTCGCACCACCGGAGCTGTTCCGGCGGGCGGGCGAGCCGGATCCCGGGGAAGCGGCCGAGCAGCGAGGTGAACGCGATCGTGCCCTCCAGCCTGGCCAGCGGCGCGCCGAGGCAGAAGTGCAGCCCGTACCCGAAGGCGAGGTGCTGGTTGTCCCGCCTGGCCAGGTCGAGCTCGTCGGGCCGGTCGAACCGGGCGGGGTCACGGTCGGCGCAGGCCAGGGCGACCACGACCAGGCTGCCGGCGGGGACGGTGACGCCGTCCACGTCGACGTCCTCGACGGCGGTGCGCAACGTGGCCCGCTCGACCGGCCCGTCGTAACGGAGCAGCTCCTCCACCGCCGCAGGCACCAGCCCGGGATCGGCGACGAGAGCGCCGAGCACCTCGGGGGCGCGCAGCAGGGCCAGGGTGCCGTTGCCGATGAGGTTGACCGTGGTCTCGTGCCCGGCCACGAGCAGCAGCATGAGCATGCCGAGCAGTTCGGCCTCGTCCAGCTCGCCCTGCCGGTCGGCGGCCAGGATCAGGGCGCTGATCAGGTCGGGCTGCGCCTCGCTCGCGAGCTCCATGTCCATGTGTTTCCTGCGCTCGGCGACCAGGCCGGACAGGTAGCCGGTGAGCGCCGCGGCGCCGGCCTCCCGCCGCCGCCTGAGCTCGGGGGCCGACGAGGTGGTGATCAGGGCGCGGCTCCACGTACGGAACCGATCGCGATCGGAGACGGGAACGCCGAGCATCTCGCTGATCACCGTGATCGGCAGTGGGAAGGCGAACCCCTCGATCAGGTCGGCCTCCTCGTCTTCCGGCAGGGCGGCGAGGAGGTCGTCCGCGATCCGCTGGATGCGCGGGCGCAGGGCCAGCACCCGCCTGGCGGTGAAGGCCCCGCCGATCACCCGGCGCAGGCGGGTGTGGTCGGGCGGGTCGGAGGAGAGCATGTTGACGCCGAGCGGCCCGGCGTCGCCGGTGATCAGCCCGGCCTCGCGCAGGAAGGCGGGCGCGTTCTTCGGATGCTTGGACAGGCGCGGGTCGTTGAGCGCGGCGCGGGCCTCGGCGTACCTGGTGATCAGGTAGGCGTCGCCGCCGAACGGGGTGCTGACGCGGTGCACGGCGCCGCGGTCGCGGAGCCTCGCGTATGCCGGGTACGGATCAGCCATGTGTCTGCCGCCTTCGCGCTCAGCCTGCACAGGCGCGCCTCGCGGAGCCCGCGCGGCCATTTTACGACGGCCCGCGCGGGCAGGCCGAGCATCATGTCGACGCTTGCGCCGTCCACTTGCGCCGTCCACTTGCGCCGTCCGCTTGACCGGGGCCGCTTGACCGGGGCCGCTTGACCGGGGCCGCTTGACCGGGGCCGCTTGACCGGAATCGAGTCGTGCAGCTCGACCGCGGCGTCGCGTCATAGCGTGCCGAGCCCGCGCATGACGAGGTCGATCGCACGCCGCATCGTGGCCAGCAACTCCTCGTCCGACTGCCCCATCTCCATGCTGACCAGCCCGAGCGCCCCCACGGAGCCCGTCATCGCGCCCACCGCGGCCAGCGCCGTCATCCAGTCGATCTCGTCGGGAAACGCGGCGACGAACGCGTCGGCGATCCTGCGCTGCAGGTCGAACAGCACGTGCAGGCCCTTGGCCTGGACGCTGGGAACGGTGGCGAGCAGATTGCGGTAGACGTCCGTCAGCTCACGGTCGCCCGCCATCGGCCCCTCGGCCAGGTATCCGGCCGACAGGGACAGCTCGCAGGTCCGCAGCAGCAGGTCGCCCATGCGTTCGCCGGGCCGGCGCCCTTCGATCACGGACAGGGTCAGCTCGTAGTAGCGCTCGGCGTCGGTGAAGACCACGTCCTCCTTGCCGGAGAAGTAGTTGAAGAAGGTCTTGGTTGCTATGTCCGCCTCTGCACTGATCTGCGCGATGGTGGTCTGCTCGTACCCCTGCTCCTTGAACAGCCTGAAGGCCGTACGGACCAGCAGCTCCCTGGTCTGGCGTTTCTTGCGCGCCCGTCGCGTCTCCTCCACGGTGACACATCTTACACGGCAGAAATTTTTACACGGCTTGTACTTTTACACGTCGTGATGCTTAATGGCTTGCATCGGCCGTGCGAGTGCCGCCGGGCAGGACGCCGCTCGCACGGCGTACCCACCCGAGGAGTGACATGTCCGATCCATCAGAACTGCCGAGACTGCTGGTCCAGCACGCCGAGGCCTGCCCCTTCGATCCGCCGGAAGAGCTCGCGCGGCTGCGCGCCGAACGGCCCGTGGCGCCGATGACCTACCCGGACGGTCACGAGGGCTGGCTGGTGACCGAGCACGCCCTGGTCCGCGAGGTGCTGGCCGACCCGCGCTTCAGTCATCGGGCCGAGCTCGTCCACTTTCCGCTGCCGGGAGCCTCGCTCGACGCCGAGCCGCAACCGGCGCCGCCAGGGGCCTTCACCGCGATGGACCCGCCCGAGCACACCCGCTACCGCCGGCTGCTCACCGGCCAGTTCACCATCCGCCGGATGCGCCGGTGGACCACCCGGATCGAGGAGATCGCCGCCGAGCTGCTGACCGCGATGGAGCGGCACGGCCCTCCCGCCGACCTGGTGGAAACGTTCTCGGGCCCCCTTCCCGGGCTGGTGATCTGCGAGCTGCTCGGCGTTCCCGCGGGTGACCAGGACGAGTTCGTCCGCGCGATGAGCGTCCTCGGCCGCCTGGACGTGCCCGCCGGCGAGAAGGCGGCCGCCTTCGGCAGGATGCAGGCCCTCATGCTCGATCTCATCCGCGCCAAGCGCGAGCGGCCCACGGACGACCTGCTCGGCGGGCTGGTCAGCGGCGGTGACCTGACCGACGACGAGCTGGCGGTCATCGGCGGCGTACTGACCGGCGCGGGCTTCGACACCACCGCGAACATGATCGCCACCGGCGTCTTCGCCCTGCTGAGCCACCCCGGGCAGCTCGCCGCCCTGCGCTCGGACCCCGCCCTCGCCGGCAATGCCGTCGAGGAGCTGCTCCGCTACCTGAGCATCATCCCCGCCACGGTGCGGGCCGCCCTGGAGGACGTCGAGCTCGGCGGCACGCTGATCAAGGCCGGCCAGTCGGTCACCGTCTCCGTCCCGGCCGCCAACCGCGACCCGAAGCACTTCCCCGACCCCGGCACGCTCGACCTCCACCGCCCCACGTCCGCGCACGTCGCCTTCGGCCACGGCATCCATCAGTGCCTCGGCCAGCAGCTCGCCCGGGTCGAGATGCAGGTCGCCATCCCCGCCCTGCTCGACCGCTTCCCCTCCCTGCGCCTGGCCGTACCGCCGGAGGAGATCCCCATGCGCGAGGACATGCTGATCTACGGCGTGCACCGCCTCCCCGTCACGTGGGACGTACCGGCACACAAGGAGAATCGCTCATGAAAGTCATCCTCGTCACCGGAGCCTCGTCCGGCATCGGCAAGGCCACGGCGCTCGAACTCCTGCGGGCCGGCCACACCGTGTACGGCGCGGCCAGACGCGTCCCGGCGATGGACGCCCTCCGCGACGCCGGCGGCCACGCCCTCCCCATGGACGCCCGCGAGCCGGAGGACCTGGAGCGGGCCGTCCGCACCGTCGTCGAGGAGCAGGGCAGGCTCGACGTCCTGATCAACAACGCCGGCACCGTCCTGCACGGGGCCGCCGAGGACGTCCCGCTGCCCCGCGCCCGCGACCTGTTCGAGGTCAACGTGTTCGCCCCGGCCCGGCTGACCCAGCTCGCCCTGCCGCACATGCGCGCGCGGGGGTCGGGCACGATCGTCAACGTGTCGTCCGTCGGCGGCGAGATCTCCCTGCCGCTCGGCTGCTGGTACTACGCCTCGAAGCACGCGCTGGAGGCGTACTCCGACACCCTCCGGATGGAGGTGGAACCGTTCGGCATCGACGTCGTGATCATCCAGCCCGGCATCATCAGAACCGACTTCGAGGACCATACCGCCCAGGACCTGCGGGAGATCTCCGGCTCGACCGCCTACGGCCCGATGGCCGAGAAGATGGCCCAGAAGGCCGAGGCCCAGACCACCGCCGACGCTCCGGCCTCCGACCCGGACCTCGTCGCGACCACCATCCGCGAAGCCATCGAGGCCGACAAGCCCCGGACCCGCTACGCCGTCGGCTGGCTGGCGGACAAACTCCTCGAACTAGACCGCACCCTCCCGGACCGCGACTTCGACGCCCTCGCCACCAGATCCCTCAGGTAGCGGCGCCCGGCGAACCCCAAGGTCCATGAGGGAGGTCCGCCGGGCGTCACGTCGAGCGAGGACAAGGCATCTCTCACCCTTCTCGCAGCAGACCGCGAATTCCCGCACCAGTAGTTTGAGCGGACCTGTATGAGGCACGGTAGGCGGGCTCCGCGGACATGATCACCATCCGGTCGCACTGCCTCGAGTCTGGTCGCGAGGTCTCGCTCCCCATACCTGGAGAGGTCCCGAGCGGACTCGCCGGGGCACTGGCCGCAGCAGTGGTCACCATCCCGGCGTGCCCGTGCCGGGTCCACGCGCACACTCGTCACCGTGTTGCGGCTGTGGCAGCGATTGCTCCCTGTCGCCGGCGACAGACAGAAAGCAGAACAGCTGCTCCGCATCGCCATGAAAGCGCGTGGCAATCCCGCCGGGCTGCCTGCCGAGCCGGACATGCCCGAGCCGCCCCGTAGGCCTACACCGAGCCGGCTGAGGAGCACGCGGGAGGTGACCGGTGCACGAGAGCCGTGCGTGTGCTGGCCGTCGCCGTCGCCGTCTTCACCTTGATGACTGAGGTGCTGGGTGATTGGGCGGACATCGCCGCCTTCCTCAGCTACGTCAAAAGCTCCAGGACCTGCCACCGACCGACCGACCGGACCAGCTCTCGCCGTCATCGTCGCTACGCGAGTCCTACCAGATGTAGCCCGCGTTGAGACGAGCCGCCCGGGGACGGCGTGATCCTCGAACGCTCACTCGAAGACCGACGACGACCCGGACACGCGCTTCCTCTTCCTTGATGAGCGATACAGAGCTCACCGGTCCCACGATGGGGTGACCACTCGGAGTTCTCCTTCATGCGGCTTCGCCACGTCTTCGAAACGGTCCACGTGACGACTCCTCGTCTGCGCCGAAGTGGGGTGTGTTGACTTCGTCACTTCCCGAAAGAAAGACTTGGGGTCCCCAGCAAGATAGAGGTCATCGTGCGCCTGCATACGAAAGTCATCCTTGCGTTCATGGGATCTTTCGTCCTTGTTTTGACGGTCACCCGGGACGCGGACGGCCTCTGGGGCCTCTCCCTGGGAATCTTTCTGGCCTACCTGCTCATCGCGTACGTGTTTCGTGACCTTCCGGGCGGTAGTACCGGCCAAGGCGGGAGTGCAGGCAGCCACAGAGGCGCTGGATATGACGGAGGCGGAAGAAGCGGAGACGGGGGCTTCGGTGACGGCGGAGACGGGGGCGAGTGAGAAGGCCGGCCCGGCTGAGGTGGGGTGGTGTGCCGCGATGAGACGGCACTACTTGAATTGAGCACCTCGCGGCCGCGGGGTCGGCCCCTGGTTGTCGCCCCCGCGGCCGGAGCGGTACTCCGACCTCCTCCAGCAGTCGGTGGACGAACCCGGACGAGTGGCCCTTCGAGAGCAAGGTTCAAGAAGGCGCTTACGAGGCGAATGACTTAATAGCGCTCTTGTAGCTTGAATAGGAATCAGAGTCATCCCCGAGCCGGTGAAGGACGCCCAGGGCCGGCGACGGTACTCACCGCGCGACAACGCGCACATGCTGCCTTCGTCGCACATCCGCGTCCGCGAAGCCATTGATCCGCACTTCCGAGGACCCGGTAACCCACGAAACAGACCTGAGGTCTGCGAAGTGGCGAGGGGTGGCGTATCGCACATGATGGCCGTGTGGGTATGCCGCCCCTGTGACATGCGCAATTGTCAGCGGACGGGCAGGCCGGTGACGGCGCGGCCGATGATGAGCCGCTGGATCTCCGACGTTCCTTCGAAGATGGTGAAGATCTTGGCGTCGCGGTGGAAACGTTCCACCGGGTGCTCCCTGGTGTAGCCGGCGCCGCCCAGAATCTGGATGGCCTGTTCGGTCACCCACACCGCCGTCTCCCCCGCGACCAGTTTCGACATCGAGCCCTCCGCCTGCTCGAACTGCCTGCCGTTGCGGGCCATCCAGGCGGCGCGCCAGGTCAGCAGGCGGGCCACGTCCACGCGGGTGGCCATCTCGGCGAGGAGGAAGGCGATGGCCTGGTTGGCGCCGATCTTGCGGCCGAACTGCTCGCGTTCGCGGGCGTAGTCCCTGGCGTACTCGAAGCCGGCCCGGGCGATCCCGACCGCCATCGCGGCCACCGACGGGCGGGTGGTCTCGAACGTGCGCATCGCGGCCTGCTCCCCCGCCCGCTCCCCGTTGCGTACGCGGGCCAGCCTGGCCTCCAGCTTGTCCCTGCCGCCCAGCAGGCACTCGCCGGGCACGCGCACGTCGTTCAGCACCACCTCGGCCGTGTGGGAGGCGCGGATGCCGTGTTTGCGGAATTTCTGCCCCATCGACAGTCCCGGCGTGCCCGGCGGGACGATGAAGGAGGCCTGGCCCCTGGTGCCGAGCGAGGGGTCCACCGAGGCGACGACCACGTGGACGTCGGCGATGCCGCCGTTCGTGGCCCAGGTCTTGACGCCGTTGAGCACCCAGTCGGACCCGTCGGGGACGGCACGGGTGCGGATGGCGCCGACGTCGGAGCCGGCGTCGGGTTCGGAGGCGCAGAACGCGCCCAGCTTGACGTCGTTCTCCGTGCCGAACATCTGCGGCAGCCACTCCCCCATCTGCTCGGGGGTGCCGTTGGAGGCGAGGGCCGCGGCGGCCAGGCCGGTGCCGGTGATCGACAGGCCGATGCCGGCGTCGCCCCAGAAGAGTTCCTCGAACGCCACGGGCAGCGCCAGGCCGCTCTGCTCGAACCACTGGGTGGCGAAGAAGTCGAGGGAGTAGAGCCCGATCTTGGCCGCCTCCTGGATGACCGGCCAGGGCGTCTCCTCGCGTTCGTCCCATTCCGCGCCCGCGGGGCGGATCACGTCGCGGGCGAACGTGTGCACCCAGTCGCGTACCTCGACCACGTTGTCACTGAGCTCCGGGCAGAACCCCGTCATCGCGCCGCACTCCTCGATCCGAGACGTTACCGGTGGTAACACCTTAGCGGCCGGTCACTCGTCGAGGGTGAGCATGGGCGGGCGTTCGCCGATGCCGACGTCCCGCGTGCGCACGTCGTACCCCTCCTGGCCTCTCCTGAACTGCGCCAGCCGCACGGAGGGCTCGCCCAGCGCGGCGATCTTCCCCTGCCGGTCGAGCCGCGACCAGGCGGCGAGCATGATCTGCGCGGCCATGCCTCCGAGCGCCTCGGTGGACTGCGGCGCGTGCTCGCGCGATCCCAGGTCCACCTGGGCGAACGCGTCCAGCCCCGCCAGCTCCAGCAGGTCGATGAGCAGGCCGAGTTCGACGCCGTAACCGGTGAGGAACGGTACGCGTTCCAGGGCGGAGCGCCGGCCGGCGTATTCCCCCGCGAGCGGCTGCACGAAGCCGGCCAGCTGAGGCCAGTGCAGGTTGATCAGCGGCCGGGCGACGAGCTCGGTGACCCGCCCGCCGCCGTCGGGGGCGCCGTTCAGCGGACGGTCATAGCACCCCTTGGCGTAGACGATCGTGGGATCGGCCAGCAGTGGGCCGAGCACCCCCGCGACCAGCGAGGCACGGAAGTTCCTGATGTCGGCGTCGGCGAACACCAGCACGTCCCCCGATGTGACGGCCAGCGACTTCCACAACGCCTCCCCCTTGCCGTCGAGCGGCTTGAGCCGCGGCAGGATCTCGTCCTGCGCGTGCACCGTGGCCCCGGCCCGCGCGGCCACGCGCGCGGTGTCGTCGGTGGAACGTGAGTCGATGACGACGACCTCGTCGACCAGCGCGCCGAGGTCCCGGAGGATGATTCCCACGATCTCCCCCACGGTCTCCCGCTCGTCGCGGGCGGGAAGCACCACGCTGACCGTGCTGTCCCCTTTGGCGGCCACCAGGTCCCGCAGCGGCCAGTCTCCGGCGGTAGAAGTACGGCGTCCCAACCATCCGCGCACCTCAGGCAGCATGCGACCCCTCCCCCCGCTATCCCATTTGTCAGCTTATGCGAAGTCTTCTCGGTCGCCTGGTCCCGTCCGTATCGCTCGTCGTCCGCAGCCCCTCAGGTCACATAGGTCTCCGCGCGGGGCCGGCGGCCGGATCGCCGACGAGGGCGGGGATCGCGGGTCACAACCACTACACTGAACGGGCAATCCGGTGTGGTCTTATCGAGAAGGTGGCGGAGTGGCGGAACAGCCGGCTGAGCGGCGTACACGGGGGCCCGGCGCGCACCACGCGCAGCGGCGCGCCGAGATCGCGGACGCCGTGCTCGCCATCGTCGCCGAACGCGGCCTGGCGGCCGTCTCCCTGACCGAGGTGGCCGCCCAGGCCGGCATCTCGCCCGGCCGGGTGCAGCACTACTTCCCGGCCAAACGGCAGCTCGTCGAAGCGGCCTTCGAACGCGGCAACCATCTGTCCAGCGCCCGCATCCGGCAGCGGGTCGGCTCCGACCTCGGCGCCGCCGAGCCGCGGCTGGTCCTGACCACCGTGCTCACCGAGCTCATCCCGTACGACGCCACGACCGAGGCCCACATGCGGGTCCGACAGTCCTTCCACGCCTTCGCCTTCGCCGACGAGGCCATCGCCGCCCGGCTGCGCGTCCTGTACGCCGCCTTCCACCGCGACATGGCCGGCCTCGTCGAGCGGGACCAGCGGGCGGGGCGCATCCCCGCGGCCATCGACCCGCACGGGGCCGCGCTGTCGCTCGTGGCGCTGGCCGAAGGGCTGGCCGCCTACGTGCTCACCGGCGTCACCCCGGGGGGCGTCGCCCGTGAGCGGGTGCTGGCGGCCGTCGCCGGCCTCTATCAAGGAGCAGCGCCCCGTCCGTGAGCGACACGGGGTCGTCCCGCACGACACGACCCTGCACACGGCCGGCGCTCACGTCGGCGCTTCTCTCACCGCTCCCGTCGGTGCCCGTGTCGGTGCTTACGTCTGCGCTCACGTCGGTGGTCACCTCGGCGCTCACGTCGGCGACGCGGACGTGGGACCAGGGCCATCGCGCGGCCGGTCGCCGTCTGGCCAGGCGCAGGGCCAGGGGCGCGAGGGTCAGCAGGGGCACGATCAGGAACACGGCCGCCGCCACCCGCTGGCCGGTGAGCAGGTCCGGCGCGCCGGGCGGGGCGGTCTGCACGAGCCAGTCCGCCGCGACCGGCGGCCCCAGCATCAGGTACGCCCCCACCGCCACATGCGTCCCGGCCACCACCCCCAGCAGCCGCATCCGCTCGCCCCGCGCGAACGGCCTGGGCAGCGGATCGACACCGGTCAGCACCCATGACGTCACCAGGCCGACGCCGAGGAAGAGCAGTTCGGTGACCAGATGCGGGGCGTACCCGGTCAGCGACCACGCCAGCCAGTCCGTCCCGTACAGGAGCAGGAAGAGCAGCGGATAGGCGGCCAGGAGGACGGGCCCGGTCAGGCGCCGCCCGAAGGCGGGCGAACCCGGGCCGCCGGACCGGGACTCAGGCGATCCGAGAGCACCGGACCGGGACTCAGTCGATCCGAGGGCGCCGAACCGGGACGCCGGCGAGGTGGCCCGGCTCGCCAGGGTCAGTGGAGCGCCGAGGCAGAGCAACAGTGGCACCGCCACGGCCAGCGCGACGTGCTGGAGCGCCTGCGCGGGCAGCATCGCCCTGGCGTAACCGGCCACCCCGCCGAGCAGCGCCGGCGCGGCCAGGCCGAGCCCCGCGTACCAGGCGATCGTGCGGCTGAAGGGCCACGCGGCCACCCTGCGCACGCCGAGCGCATAGGCGACGGCGGGCAGCGCCAGCAGCAGCACGATCAGCACGTCCGGCCGCCACTCGCCGATCAGCGCGCCGGGGGAGAACGGGGCCAGCGTGTACTCCAGCAGGGGATGCGCGTGCCCGCCGCCCTCACCGCCCGGCGGCGGCGGAGTCCTGGCCAGGCCGACGCCGAGGCCCATCGCCACCGCCATCACGCCCAGCTCACCCGCCGCCAGCCGGACGAAGGTACGGCGTACCCCGCGATCGGCGACGCCCGCCACGGTCCTGCGCCGGTGGACCCAGCCGAACCAGCCGAGCACCGCCAGGGCGGCGATTTTGGCCAGCAGAAGCAGCCCGTACGGACTCCGCCACAGGTCGGAGAGGGCGTTCAGCCGCACCCAGCCGCTGACCGCGCCGGAGAACGCCACCGCCGCGAAGCAGCACAAAGCGATCGTGCTGAACCTCGGCAGCACCACCGGCAGATCGCCGGAGCGGCGGAAGTAGACCAGCACCGCGCCCAGGCCGCCGACCCACAATGCCATCGGCACCAGGTGCGCCATCAGCGCGGACACGGCCAGGTCGTGATCGCCCGCCGAGGCGGCGTGGCCGACGTACGCGGGCGGCAGCAGCCCGCAGACCGCGACCACCACCGGGATCCACCTCGGCAGCCGCGGCGCCATCGTCGCCACCGCCACCACGAACGTCACCGCCGTCACCACCAGCAGGGCCCGCGTCTGCGGCAGGTCCGTGCCGACGCTGAGCAGGCCGGGGGCCGCGAGCAGGTCCGCCACCGGCATCGGGATGAAGCTGGACAGCGTGAGCACGTAGCCCAGCAAGCCGGCGAACGCCCATCCGAGTGCCCACCATCCGGCCGCGCGCAGGCAGCGCGCCGACTCGGGCGAGACCGCCGGAGCCAGTACGGCCGCCAGCGCGGTCCCCACGCACGCCACCGCGCACAGTTCGTGCGCGAACCGCGCCAGCGGCAGGCCCCAGTCGGTCAGCGGTCCGGCGGCCGGCAGCCCGGCGATCGGCGGCACCCCGGCACCTCCCCCGAACCGCAGCGCCGCCACCAGCACCAGAACGCCCGAGCCCACCGCGAGTACGGCGTACAGCCGTGCGGAAACTGCCATCAGGAAACCGCCACGTCGTCAGGGACCACACCGTCGCACGCGGCGGCCCGCCGTGCAGTCGCCGCGTACCTGGGATACGCGCGACCGGCGACCGGAGTTCACCCCAAACCGGTCAGTGGCGGTCAAGCGGCATCCCCCGGCACGGAAACGACGGCCGTTCGCCTTCAGCGCGGGGCGAACGGCGTTCAGCCGTGGTCGAGCGTCGGCCGAACCGCATTCGCCGCCGCCGAGCCCTCCATCGGCGATCGGACGACGGTCGAACGGGCGTTCAGCGGCGGTCGAACCGGCATTCAGCGGCGTTCAGCGGCGGGCCGGGGCAGCGGGGACGAAGTCGTTGTGCGCGAGGACGCGGAGCAGGCTCAGGTGCTCGATGGCGGACGTCCCCGGAACCGGCGTGTAGATGACGAGCCGCTGATCCTCGGCGGGGCTGAGCAGGGTCTCGCAGTGCAGCTCGATCGCGCCGACGGCGGCGTGGGCGACCCGCATCCGGCTGACGCGTCGTACCGCCACCTCGTGCAGGTCCCACAGCCGGGTGAACTCCTCGCTCGTGGCGCGCAGGCGGGCGACCAGGCGGGCGGAGGGCTCGTCGCCGCCCCGGCGGGCGTAGGAGGCGCGCAGGTCGGCGACGTGGTCCCGGCTGAGCGCGGCGCGTTCCTCCGGATCGTAGGCCTGGCTCATCGCCGGGTCGGTGAACCACCGCCAGACGAAGTTGCGGTCCTGCTCGCGGATCGAGCAGATGCAGCCCAGCAGCGCCTCGGCCATCTGGTTGCGGGCGAGCAGGTCGCCGAGGTCGTTGGTGATGTGGGCCGGGGTCTCGGTGAGCTGGTCGAGGAGGTAGAGCAGACCGGGACTGACGTGGTCGTGGGCCAGCGGGCCGCTCGGCGGCCGGTGGCCGGACAGCAGGTAGAGGTGGTCGCGCTCGTCGTCGGTCAGCCGCAGCCCGCGGGCCAGCGCGGCCAGGATCTGCAGCGAGGGTTGCGGGCTGCGGGCCTGTTCGAGGCGCATGTAGTAGTCGGCCGACATGCCCGCGAGCTGCGAGACCTCCTCGCGGCGCAGGCCGGGCGTACGGCGGCGCGGCCCGGCCGGCAACCCCACCTCCTGGGGACGCAGCCGCTCGCGCGCCCGGCGCAGGAAGTCGGCGAGCTGGGCCCGGTCCATGTCCATGCGTCCATGATGGCGCGGCCGCGGGGCCCGGCCGACCGCTCAGCCTAGGAGCGTGGATCCTAGGGAGACCTGTCCGATTCCGCCTCTCGTCAACGCTTGGCAAGGTGAGTCCCGAACCGGGTTTCACCAGGTCACCCGGAGTTAGAACAACAGGTCAGGGAGGTCGAGATGACGGTCGAGACGATGCGAGCGGTCCGGTTCGACGACTTCGGCGGGATCGAGGTGCTGCGGATCGCCGAGGTGGAGCGGCCGGTGCCGGGTCCCGGGCAGGTCCTGGTGAAGGTGGTGGCCGCCGGGATCAATCCGGGTGAGGCGGCGGTCCGCCTCGGGGTGTTCCGCGACGTCTGGCCGTCCACGTTCCCGTCCGGGCAGGGCAGCGACCTGGCCGGGGTGGTCGTGGCGACCGGCGGCGGGGTGGAGGCCTTCGTGGCGGGCGACGAGGTGCTCGGCTTCACCGACAACCGGGCCAGCCATGCCGAATACGTCGTGGTGCAGGCGTCCGACCTGGTCCGGCGGCCGCCTGAGGTGTCGTGGGAGCAGGCGGGCTCGCTGTACGTCGCGGGCACGACGGCGGTGGCGGAGGTGCGGGCGGTCGGCCTGCGTTCCGGCGACACGGTGGTCATCGCGGGGGCCGCCGGCGGAGTCGGGACGATCGCGACGCAGCTCGCGGTCGAGGCCGGCGCCACGGTGATCGGGCTGGCGAGCGAGCGCAACCACCAGTGGCTGCGCGAGCGCGGGGCCGTGCCGGTCACGTACGGCGAGGGGGTCGCCGCCCGGATCAAGGCCGCGGCCGGGCACGTCGACGCCTTCATCGACAACTTCGGCAGCGGCTACGTGGACCTGGCGATCGAGCTCGGGGTGAGCCCCGACCGGATCGACACCATCATCGACGTCGCCGCGGTCGAGCGTTACGGGGTCAAGAACGAGGGCAGCGCCGCGGCGGCCACGGCCGAGGTGCTGGCCGAGCTGACCGAACTCATCCGCACGGGCCGGCTGGAGATCCCGATCGCCGCCACGTACCCGCTGGACCGGGTCCAGGACGCCTACCGCGACCTGGAACAGCGACACACCCGCGGCAAGATAGTCCTCAAGCCCTAGCACGGCCGACCCAGCACCAATCTCCCAGACGGTCCCGCGCCGACCTACGGAGAGATCCCGCCTGAGACGTCCGAACGATCCAGCGTCAGCACTCGGGAAGAGTCCCGCCTGAGATGTCGAACGGTCCAGCGTCAGCACTCGGGAAAGGTCCCGCCTGAGATGTCGAACGGTCCAGCGTCCGCGCCCGGGAAAGGTGCCGCATGAGTCATTCGGGCGGTTCGACGTCTGCCTGTGGGAGGGTTCGGGTCGGTCTCGCGGGCGATCCGGGGTCAGTCGGGTCCTGGTCGGCGTAGGGCCAGGACGGCGATGTCGTCGAGGCCGGTCGTCGGGAGTCCGCTGAGCAAGCGGTCGCAGAAGGCGTCCACGGGTTCGCGGGCGAGTGTCTGCGCCAGTTCGCGCAGTCGTTCCAGTCCCAGGTCCAGGTGTTCGCCCATCCGTTCGATCAGGCCGTCGGTGTAGAGGAGCAGGGTGCTGCCCGGCGGCAGCGGCACCGTTGACGAGGGGCAGTCGAACACGTCGCCGATGCCGAGCAGGGAGCCGGTCGGGTCGTCGAGGAAACGCGCCGTTCCCTCGTACGTGACGAGCAGGGGTGGCGGGTGACCGGCGACGGCGTAGTGGAGCCGGTGACCGCCGCCGGTCTCCTCGACGCGGGCGAGCACGCAGGTGGCCGTGACCTCGCCGGACAGGGCCGACATCACCTTGTTGAGCCGGGTGAGGATCTCGCCCGGCGGCCCCCAGCGGTCCATCGCCAGGGCGCGCAGCATGTTGCGGAGCTGGCTCATCTCGACGGCGGCGGCGAGGTCGTGGCCGGCGACGTCGCCGATGGCGATGACGGGGGCGCCGTCGGGCAGGACGAAGGAGTCGTACCAGTCGCCGCCCACCTCGGCGGCGGCCGGGCTGGCCCGGTAGCGGGCGGCGATGCGCAGTCCGGGAAGGAGGGGCGGCTCGGCGAGCAGGCTGTGCTGCAGGGCCAGCGCGATCTGCTGGGCCCGCTGGAAGCGGATGGCGCTGCTCAGGGCGTCGTGCGCGTGGTCGAACATCTGGGTGAGCAGCGCGATGTCGGCCTGATCGAGCGGCGGACGGTTCCCGCAGGTCAGCGTCGTGACCACGGCCGGGACCGCGCCGTCGACGACGACGGGCACGATGAGCATGCCGTTGACGTCGTTCTCCGCCACCCACCGCTGCGCTCCCGAGGGGGCGAGGTCCGGCGGCGGGTTGCCCGGCGCGAACGTCGCCAGCAACGGGCGCCGCTGCCGGACGGCCTGCACGAGCTTGTTCTCGGGCCGCACCTGCTCCTGCCCGTACGGGGTCATCATGGGCAGCCCGGGACGTACGGCGGCCGCGACCCGCTCGACCAGCAGCGGCCCCCCGCGATCGGCGCCGGACATGTCGGTGATCAGGTGGATGCCGCACCCGTCGGCCAGCTCCGGCACGATCACCTCGGCCAGAGCGCGCAGCATGTCGGGCAGGCTCGACAGCTCCCCCATGGCCGCGGCGGCCCGGTCGAGCAGGTCCTGGGAGCGTCGTTCCTGCCATTGCCGCTCGACGTCGCTGCAGCTCCCGACCCATTCCACCAGCCGGCCGTGCTCGTAGACGGGCACGGCCCGCACCCGGAAGTGCCGGTAGCCGCCGTCGGCGACACGCAGCCGGCAGACGTTGTCGTACGACTGCGCCCTGCTGTCGAGGGCGTCCTGCCACGTACGCAGGACCTCGGCCTGGTCGTCGGGGTGCACCATCCGCAGCCAGCCGTTGCCGCGGAACTCCTCCCACGGCTGCCCGGTCACCCGTTCCCAGCTGGGGCTCGGCTCGATCGGGTCGCCTCCGGGCCCCGCGACCCAGATGATCTGCGCGCTGACCTGGATCAGGCTCTGGTAGCGCCGCAGGATCCGGCGGCGTTCGTCGGCGATGGCCTGGACCTGCCGGGCGGCGGCGATCTGCTCGGTGACCTCCATGGCCATCACCAGCACGCCGTGATCGCCGGGCTCGAACGAGATCCGCGACAGACTGCAGGTGAAGAACCGCTCCTGATCCCGAGTCGAGCCCTGGTCCTGGCCCTGGTCCTGACCCTGATCTTGGGTCGGGTTCTGGCACTGGTCCTGGCTCGGGACCCGGTCGGGCGGCGCTTCCGTTTTCAAGGGGACGACGGTGAGCACGACGGACTCGCCGGTCCTGAACACCTGGTCGCACAGCCGCCAGAAGCGCTCCCGCGTCGGCGACGTGAAGGCGCACGGGAACGGGCTGCCCAGCTCGGGATCGCCCAGCTGGGACCGGCACATGCGGTTCAAGTAGATCAGCCGGTGCTCAGGGCCGCGCGTCACCGCCACGCCCACCGGCGCCGGATCCAGCATCTCGAAGGCCGGCCCGTCGCCGCAGCCGGCGCCGGCACCGAGACCACCACCCATCGTGACCTCCCCCTGGCCACAGCCCCCCGTGATCCTCATCCCCCGCGACGCGGCGGAAACACTCGGATCAGGACAGCAGACCGCGTTCGACGGCGGTCATGACGGCGGCGGTGCGGTCGGAGACGCCGAGCTTCTTGAACGAACGCAGCAGGTACGTCTTGACCGTCGCCTCGCTGATGAACAGCCGGCCGCCGATCTCGGCGTTCGTCAGCCCCTGGCCGACCAGCCGCAGCACCGCGCACTCACGCTCGGACAGCGCGGCCGGCTCGGGCGTCCGCGCGCGGAAGAGCTTGCCGGCCAGGGAGGGGGTGAGCACGGTCTCCCCGCGCGCGGCGGCGCGGACCGCGTCGATCAGCTCCTGCCGTGAGCTGCCCTTGAGCAGGTAGCCGGCCGCGCCCGCCTCCACGGCGCGCAGGATGTCGGTGTCGTCCTCGTACGTGGTCACGATGACGACCTTGGCGTCCGGCAGCTCGCGCCGGATGTGCCCGGTGGCGGCGACGCCGTCCACGCCGCCCATGCGCAGGTCGAGCAGGACGACGTCGGGCCGCAGCACCGGCGCCCTGGCGACCGCCTCCTCCCCCGAGCCCGCCTCACCGACGACGGTGATGCCGGCGGCGGACTCCAGCATGGCGATGAGCCCCTCGCGGACCACCGGATGGTCGTCGGCCACCAGGATGGTGATCGGTCCCGCCTCAGCCACGCGCCCGCTCCTCGCCCGCCGTTCCAGCCGCCGCCGTCACGGGAACACGCTTCTCGCCCGCCGTTCCAGCCGACGTCACGGGTACGCGCACCTCGACGGCGGTGCCGCCGCCGGGGCGGCTGCCGACGCTCACCGTGCCGTTGATCTCCGCCACCCTGGCCCGCATGCCGCGCAGCCCGTAGCCGTCGTGGTCGCCCTCCGGGGTGAAGCCCTCGCCGTCGTCGCGGACGAGCAGGCGTACGGCGTCCTGTTCGAACGTCATCACCACGTCCACCGCGCGCGCCCCCGCGGCGTGCCTGCGCACGTTCGCGACCGCCTCCTGCATCGAGCGCAGCAGCACGACGTTGACCGGCATCGGCAGCGGCTCCTCCTCGCCCCGCACCGACGTGCGCACGTCGAGCCCGGTGTCGGCGACCAGACCGTCGGCCTGCCTGCGCACGGCCTGCACGAGGGAGCCGCCGCGCAGGGTGGGCGGGGTCAGGGCGGCGACGAACTCGCGGGCCTCGGCGAGGGACTCCCTGGCCACCTGCCCGGCCCGCGACAGGTGCCCGCTCGCCTGGTCCGGCGCGTCGCGCACGTTCGACTCCGCCGCCTGGACCAGGCTGATGATGCTGGTCAGACCCTGGGCGAGGGTGTCGTGGATCTCCCTGGCGAGCCGTTCGCGCTCGGCCGAGATGCCCGCCTCGTGGGAGAGCCGAGCCACCCGCTCCTGGGTGCGGCGCAGCTCCTCGATCAGCTCGGCGCGCTCCCTGCTCTGCCGGGTCACCCGCTTGATCCAGACGCCGAGCAGGATCGACAGCGCGTAGCTCAGCAGCGAGAGGGGCAGCGCACTCCAAGGCGGGATGCCCAGCTCCTCGCTCCTGATCCAGGTCACCAGCACGGGGAACAGGTTGGCCACCGCGAGCCAGCCGACGGCCTGCCTCATCGGCAGGGTCATGATCAGCATGGGGGCGACGGCGTACAAGGAGAAGGAGCTGATGAGGCCGAACCACGTGGTGAGGCAGAACAGCGCCACCAGCCCGGCCGCGAAGATGAGGTTTTTCCGTCCGTACGCCTGGCCGGTCATCAGCCCGCGGCCGAGCCCCGCGTACCACGGCACGATCAGGGTCAGCGCGCCGATCGCGGCGGCCTGGGCGGCCGTGGGGCCGCCGGAGAAGAACAGCAGCACCGCCGTGAGCAGGTAGGAGACGGCGAAGAAGCCGTCCCACAGGCCGAACCAGCCGGTACGCGGCTCGGTGGCGGGGGGCTCGTCGCCGCTCGCTCCGGTGTCAGGTCGTACACGCACGGCAACAGTCGTACCACGGAAACGTCCGTGTCCACTGATCGGTTGACAGCCGGACCCACCGTTCGGTCGTCTCCGGGCGGGAGCGCCGTCTCTAGCGTGGAAAGCGCCGAAGAGAACGTGCGAAGCGCCAAGCCGCACGGGACATCCCCACTCACGATCCGGAGTAACCCCCTGATGAGTCAGTTTCTTGCTGCCCTCATAGCGAGCGGAACCATCCTCCTCGTCATCCTGGCCACCGACCTCGGCCGGCGCCGCATCACCAGGACGCGGCTGCTGCGCTCGGTGATCGTCGTCGCCGTCATCATCCCCGTCTTCGTCCACTCGTTCCCGACGCAGGGGAACGACCTGTCGCTGCAGCTCGTGGGCATCGGCACGGGGATCATCTGCGGGCTGATCGCCGGCTCGCTGCTGCCCGCCCACCGGCGCCCGTCGGGCGAGCTCTACACGACGGGCGGGCTCGGCTACGCGCTGGTGTGGATCGTGCTGTCCCTGGGGCGGATCGTGTTCGCGTACGGGGCCGAGCACTGGTTCGCCGAGGGCCTGGTCCGCTTCTCCGTCGAGTACCAGGTCAGCGGCGCCGACACCTACGCCAACGCCTTCGTCTTCATGTCCCTGGCCATGGTGCTCGCCCGCACCACGGTGCTCGTGACCAAGATGCGCAGGCTCAACGCCACCGCCGCCGTGCCGGTGTCCGTGACCCGATGACAAGCGATCCTAGGACAGGCGATCCAGTGACAAGCCATCCGATGACAAGCCATCCGAGGACAGGCGACGTCATGGACAACGTCAGGCTCAGGCCGCCGCGCAACCGCGTCGAGGGGCGGGCGATCGGCTGGTGGAGCGCGCAGGCGGCGGTGTTCGCCCTGCCGCTGCCCCTCACCTTCGGGATCCTGTGGGCGAGCATCCCGCCCACGCGGGAGCTGTTCATGTGGTTCACCCTGGGCTCGCTGGTGCCCGGGCTGCTCTACTTGGCCGTGATGCCGCTCTGGCGCTACCGGGTGCACCGCTGGGAGGTCACCGGCGACGCCGTCTACACGGCCTCCGGCTGGCTGTGGCAGCAGTGGCGGGTCGTCCCGCTGTCGCGGGTCCAGAGCGTCGACACGCTGCGCGGGCCGCTGCAGCAGCTCTTCGGGCTGTCGGGCATCACCGTGACGACCGCCTCGTCCTCGGCGGTCAGCATCAAGGGGCTCGACGCGAAGGTGGCGGACGAGCTGGTGGCCTACCTGGCCGGCCGGACCCAGGCCGTACCGGGAGACGCCTCATGACCTCCACTCTCACGCGGACCGCGCCGCGCGACCACGCGGGACGGCTGAGCGGGCGGCTCGTGCTGGTCAGCCTGAGCGCCCCGCTCACCCCGGCGGCCCTGTTCGCGCTCAGCCTGCTCGTCACCGGCGGCGAGACGAACCTGCAGATCCTCATCACCCTCGGCTCACTCCTCCTCACCGGCCTGATCGTCGGCGGCATCGGGCTGTCGCGGCTGGCGACCACCCACTACCGGATCACCGGCGACCGGTTCGAGGTCAGCGCCGGCCTGCTCTTCCGCAGCCGGCACTCGATCCCGCTGGTCCGCGTCCGCGGCATCGACGTGACCGCCCATCCGGTGCACCGCCTGTTCGGCCTGACCACGCTCAGGCTCGACACCGGCGGGCAGGGCGCCGCGGCCCGCCGCGCGGTCCGGCTGGACGGCGTCACCAAGGGCCAGGCCGCCGAGCTGCGCCGCCTGATCCTCGAAGGACGCGAGAGCGGGCACGCCGCGGACAGCGACGGCGTCATCAGCGAGCTGGACCGGTCGTGGCTGCGTTACGCCCCGCTCACCGTCTGGGGCGTCGGCAGCGTCCTGGCCGCCGCCGGGACCGTCTACCGCACCCTGCACGAGATGAAGATCGACCCGCTCGACCTCGGGGTCGTCCAGGACCTCGTGCGCCGCTTCGGCTCGGTCCCGCTCTGGTTCGGCGTCCTGGTGACCGTGCTCGCCGTCGTCGCCCTCGGGGTGGCCTCCTCGACGCTCACGTTCATCGAGAACTGGAGCGGGTACGAGCTGCGGCGCGCCGAAGGCGGTGTCCTGCGCGTCCGCCGCGGCCTGCTGGCCACCCGGTCGGTGAGCATGGAGGAGCACCGGCTGCGTGGCCTGGAGCTGGTGGAGCCCCTGCCGCTGCGCTGGGCCGGCGGCGCCAGACTGAACGCGGTCACCACCGGCCTCGGCGACCGCGACGAGAACCGCCGGCGCCGCGTCCTGACCCCGGCCGTCCCCCGCGCCGAAGCGCTCGCCGTCGCCGCACAGATCCTGCCTCCCACCGATCCGGCCGGGCGGGAGCTGCTGGACGGGCGGGAGTTGCTGGGGCGGCGGGAGCTGGCCGCTCATCCTCGTGTCGCCCGGCGCAGGCGGGCCGGCCAGGCGCTGACGGCCTCGGTGCTGATCGCCGCGATCCCCGCCGGGCTCGGGCTGTGGCTCGGGCCCGGGCTCGTCACCACCGGCGCGATCACCGGCCTGGTCCTGGTGCCCGTCCTGACGGCCCTGGCCCGCTCGGCCTACCACTCGCTCGGGCACGCCGTCCGTGGCCGTTACCTCGTCACCTCGTACGGGGCGTTCGCCCGCCGCACCGTCGTCCTGCGGCGGGACGGGGTCATCGGCTGGAACATCACCCGCTCACCGTTCCAGCGCCGCACCGGCCTGCTCACCCTGGGAGCCACCACGGCGGCGGGCGACGGCATCTACCGGGTCCGCGACGTCTCGGTGAACGAGGGCCTGACCCTGGCCGAAATCGCACTCCCCGGCCTGCTCACCCCTTTCATCGAACGACACCCATGACCTCTCCCCGCTCGCCACGCACCGGCCAGATCCCCGGACGGACCCTCAGTCACCGGTGGCGGCTTACCGTGTCCTCGCCCGAAGGCCGGGTGGGGGCCGGCGAGTTCCCCGTGTGGGGTCGTCCGGGGGCGGCCGAGGCGGAGGGCATGGTGTCCGGCAGTGCGGCCTCCGGTGCTTCGAGCGGGGCGGCAGTGGATGAGCCGGGCGGTGGAGCGGACGCTCCAGACGCCGGGCCGTCCGGCGGCGCGGCGGTGCCGTTCACCGCGCCGCCTGTGCCGCCGTCTCCACCGATGCCCGCGCCCTCTTGGAGGTCGCCGCCTGCGCCGTCGGCCGTGCCACCGTCCGGCCCGGTCGTCGTACCGATGGCTGGGCCGGTGGGTGAAGCGGTGGCCGCAGCGGGCGACCCGGACGGGCCGGTGGGTGACGGTGTGGCGGGCTGTCCAGACTGCGTCGGGAGGTACTGCTGTGGCCTGCGGGCTGCGCGCCGGTCCCGGTCAGGACCGTGACGCTTGCCCGTGCCCGCCTTCTTCGCGCTCGTGCCGTCCCCCTGATCAGCCGCCATCTGCCCGCTGAACGCCTGGTAGATGAGGACGCCACCGAAGCTGACCGTGAACACGAGCGCGAGCACCGCCCCGACCCGCAGCCAACCCAGCCGCCCCCGCAACCCGTGCGACCATCCACCGCCCCCGGCCGCCGGCCCTGCCACCGACGTCCCATCCGCCTGCCCTTCACCCACAGGCCCGCCGCCGATGAGGCCGCCGCCCGCTGGAGCACCGCATACCGGATCTTCGTCTGCCCGAGCCTCGTGACCCGCCGGGTCATCGCCTGCCCGAGCCGGAGCGTCATCACCGGCCGGAGTGCCGTGCCGGGCTGGGCGGGTCCGGCGGCTGGGCACGGTGTGTTGCTTGACCCTGTGGCCGGTGCGGCGCAGGAGATGGGCGTAGAACTCGGTTCCCACCGTGGTGGCCACGCTCATCACGGCCGCGCCGATCACCGTGCCGGTCACCCCGAGGTACGAGGCCGTGACCGCGGCGGTGAGTGCGGCCAGGCCGCCGCCGGTGATCTGCGCACCGCTCAGGCGCGCCGCGCGCCGCTTGCCACGGTCGCGTCTGGTGGTGCTGGTCGGGGTTGGTCGCCTGCCGGTCATGCTTGCGCTGGCCAGCCTTCCTCATGGTCGGGCGCGGGCGCGCCCCGTGGTGGGTGTGTGGGTTCCCGCGCCCGTGCATGCCTGCGGCCAGGGTGCAGTACTGGGACCGCGACCTGGTCGTGAGCGTGATGTGCGAAGCGCCGGAGGCCGGTGACGGCCCGACGGCGGACCCTCGGGGGCGCTGCTGAAGCAGCCACGATGGCATACCCGGGCAAAGCCGTCAGCAGCGACGCGCGGGGCATGTCCTACTCCTGGGCCGGACATTGCCATTTTGGGGACACCGGCCTGTGGCTCCCGCCGTCGTCCGGCTGCTGCCGGCTCGGTACCTACCCCTTGATCACAGCACGTCTCCGGACCGCGGACACAACCCCGCTTCCCGCCGGACACGTCATGACCCGGCTAGGGAAATGCGGGACGGCATCCGGCGTGACGGCGGCATGCTTTCGGTAGATTCGTGCGCAGACGGACGTGATGGCGAGGTAACGGGTGCCGGACGAACACACTGCACAGGCGACAGGACGCGGGATGCGGCGGTACGGGTGGATGCTCGTACTCGCCGCCGTGGTGCTCGCCGTCGACCAGTCCTCCAAGTTCTGGGCGGTCTCGGCGCTCGCGGACGGTGAACGTGTCACGGTCGTCCCCCAGGTGATCCAGCTACGTCTGCTGCTCAACCCTGGGGCGGCGTTCTCCATCGGCGAGGGCGTGACGTGGGTGTTCACCCTCGCGACCGCCGCCGCGGTGATCGGCATCCTGTACGTCGGCAGGCGGCTGCGCTCGTCGGCGTGGACCGTCGTGCTGGGCGCGCTGCTCGGCGGCGCCGGCTCCCATCTGCTCGACCGGCTCTTCCGCCCGCCCGGCTTCGCCCACGGCCACGTCGTCGACTTCATCGACTACGGCGGGCTGTTCGTGGGCAACGTCGCCGACATCGCCCTCACCGGCGGCTGCGCCCTGCTCATGCTGCTCAGCGTGCGCGGCATCCCCCTCGACGGCACACCACAAGTTGAAGAGCCCGCCCCCTCCTAGCCTCCGCACCATTGAGGTCCCGCCGCACGTGGCGACACAGGAGGCGGTGCGGCATGAGCTCTTCTGCGGCTTCCGGCCCTATCCATTACGGCGGCCGAGCAGCGGCTACCGAGCCGGTGCCTGGCCGGCCTCCCGGGCCGCGCGTTCGACCCGGTCGTGATGCTCCGCCCACCACTCCTCGCCGACCCGCGGCAGGTTGTCGACGCCCTGCCGCAGCCCCGCCGAGCCGTCGATGAGCTCCCGCACGATGTCCGCGTGGCCGGCGTGCCGGTTGGTCTCGGCGATCACGTGGACCAGGATCCGGTGCAGCGTCACCCGCCGCCGCTCCTCCGGCCACCACGGCACCTCGCCCACGTGGTCGAGCGGCAGCGCGTCGAACGTCGCGTCGGCGTGCGCCCACACCCGGCGGTAGAGCCCGATGATGTCCTCGCGCGACTCCTCAGGGGTCGCCCACAGGTCCTCGTTGGGCTCGGCGTCGTCCTCCATCCACGGCATCGGCTCGGCGAACGGCCTGCCGAAGATGTCGCCGAAGTAGCCCGCCTCCACCCCGGCCAGATGTTTGACCAGCCCCAGCAGGTTGGTGCCGGTGGGCGTCAACGGCCGGCGGACGTCGTATTCCGACAGGCCGTCCAGCTTCCACAACAGTGCCTCGCGCACGGTCTGCAGGTAGTGGCGCAGATCCGTTTTCGGGTCCCAGTCAGTCATGCCCCGCATCCTCGCACCCGGCCCCGACAGAAGCATGCCGTCCGCCGAGGCCGGCCGCGCGTATCCGTGCCGTCCGCCGAACCGAGGGCCGCGAACCCTGTTCGCGGCCCCCGGCCCCGTCCGCGGGAAGAAGGTCCCGTCGTCAGTCGGTGAGGGCGGTGCGGAGCTGGGTGAGGACGGCGCGCAGGATGCGGGAGACGTGCATCTGGGAGATGCCGAACTCCTGGGCGATCTCG
>NZ_PVNG01000029.1 GCF_003001935.1 Nonomuraea fuscirosea
GGGGGGGGGGGGGGGGGGGGGGGGGGGGGGGGGGGGGGGGGGGGGGGGGGGGGGGGGGGATGGGGGATGGCCTCAGGGGGCGTCGTCCCCCAGCAGGTCTTCCGCCGCGGACAGCGCCTGGTCCATGGGCAGGTCCGCGTCGACCATGCGGTGCAGCATCAGCCCGTCGATCGCGGCGACGATCAGGGTGGCCGCGCCCTCCCGCCGGGCAGCGGGCCAGCCGGGGTGCAGCAGGCCGAGCCGGTCGGCCACCTGGGCGCGCACCAGACGCAGCTCGTCGCGCAGCACCGCGCCGAGCGCGGGGTCGCGGGTGGCTCCCACGATCAGCTCCGCGGCCAGGCGGGTCGTCCGCTCGTCGCCGCTCGCGTGCGGCAGCGTGTCACGCATCATGCGCAGCGCCGCCCGTTCGTCCTCGACGCCGAGCAGCTCGGCGAGCAGCGGGCTGATGACCAGGTCGGTGGCCCGGCGGAAGATCGCGGCGTGCAGCCCGGCCAGCCCGCCGAAGTGGTAGTGGATCAGCCCCGGGTTGGTGCCCGCCCGCTCGGCCACGGCGCGCGTGGTGACTCCCGGCCATCCTTCCTGGCCCAGCAGCGCGATGCCGGTGAGCACCAGTTGCTCGCGTCGCCGGTCGCCTCGCGACGAAGTTGGTCGATCGGCCAAGTTGGTCATACGACCAAGTTAGCACGCCGGATCGGCGGAGCGGGCGCCGTTGACGCGCCGACCGGCGAAGCGCGCGGTGGGGAACGGGCAGTGGCGGCACGCATGGGGAACGGGCGGCGGGAACGGGCGGCGGAGGACGGGCGGCGGAGGACGGGCGGCGGAGGACGGGCGGTGGCGCGGGAGCCCTCTAGCGCTCCAGGCCGAACGTCACGGCCACCCGCCGGACGAGGTCGTCCTCGGCGTCGCCGACCGCGACCTCGATCCCGTGCAACCCCAGGCGCCGGATCTGCCCGGCGAGCCGGTCGGTGAACAGCGCGTCGCGCTCCAGCACGTTCCGCAGCGCCCGCCGCGGATCGCCGGTCCTGGCCAGGAAGCTCCAGTCCGGCCCGCCGCGGCCGTCGAACACCGCCCGGCGGAAAGCGGGCGTCGGCAGCAGCCACGCCGCCTGATCGACGTCGGCGAGCAGTGGCCGGACCAGGGCCGGGAGCAGCCGGAAGCCCTCGGCGAGCACCGGGCGGTCGGCGGGCAGGGTGAGCAGGTCCTCGACGATCAGCTCGAACCCTTCGCCGTGGTACCAGTGGAAGGTGTCCAGCATCTCGGCCGGGCTCCTGGTCACCCAGCGCTCGTCCATGTCCATGGCGGCGAACCGGCCCAGGTGCGGAGCCCGGTCCGCGGGCAGGCGGCGGGCATGATCGGGCATGGCCGCGTCGGTGTCGTACACGCGCATCCCGTGACGGCCGGCGAGGCGGCGGGCCACGGTGGACTTGCCGGCCCCGCTGCCGCCGCCGATCCAGTGGACGTGGCGCAGCCGTTCCCGCAGGACATCGTCCGGTACGTCGTCGTGGCCGCGCGCGGTCACAGCTGGTTCCTGATCGGCACGGGCGTGTCCGGGATCGGCTGGGCGAGGTAACCCGCCACCTCGGCCGGGGTGAGCAGGCGCGCCTCGCGCAGGATCTCCAGCGACTCCTGCCAGGACTCCCTGGCCTCCTCGTGCCGCCCGAGGTCGTACAGCGTGTGGCCGAGCCACCAGCAGGACACCGCGGTGCCCACCGCGAAGCCGGCCGTGCGCTGGAGTTCGATCGCCCGCCGGTACTTCCCGACGGCATCGGACAGCATCCCGCAGGCCCGGTAGGCGTCGGCCAAGGAGTCGTTGGCGATGCCGAGGTCGCCGGTGTCGCCCGATTCCTCCGTCAGGGCCAGGGCGTGCCGCGCCTCGCTCACGGCCTCCTCGTGTCTTCCCTGACGGTAGAAGACGTGCACCCGGTTGTTGCGCACGTAGGACTCGCGATCCTTACGCTTCGTGCGTTCGATGATGGCGAGGGCGGCTTCCAGCGCGGCGTGCGCGTCGTCGTAGCGGCCCATCACGGTGTAGGTGACGCCGAGGTCGTTGAGTATCCCCGCCTTGTTGTCCGGCTGCCCCGCCCGGTCCCAGCAGGCCAGCCCCTCCTCCAGGTGGGTCACCCCCGTCCGGAAGCGCCCGAGTTGCTGGTGGATGCCGCCGAGCCCCTGCAACAGGTAGGCGCGGGCCGTCCAGTCCTGCTCTTCCTCGGTCAGTCGCAGCGCCTCCTCGGTCACCTCGATGAGCTCGGGGAACCAGCCCCGGCGCTCGAACAGCCAGATGATGGCGTTCGCGAGGTTCGCCGCCGGGGAGTGGGCGTCGCGCGCCGCCTGCCGTGCCGTGGCCAGGAGGTTGTCCCGCTCGCGCCGCACCCAGTCGTTGGCGTCCGCCAGCGTGGTAAGTTCCTCCCCGGGCCGCTCGGTGGGAACCATGCCGTTGACCACACCGCCGCCGAAGAGCAGCGTGCACGCCTGCTGCGCGGTGGCCAGGTAGTGGTCCAGCACACGGCCGGCCGCGCCCGCCCGGTCGTCGTCGGGGACCTGCTGCTCGCGGGCGTACAGCCGGACCAGGTCGTGCATCCGGTAACGGCCGGATTCGGCGGGTTCGAGCAGGCGGGCGTCCGTCAGGTGCTCCAGTGCTGTTTCGGCGCGGCGCTCGGTCCAGTCCGTCAGCGCGGCGGTGGTGGCCAGGGTGTGCGTGGGCAGGTCCACCAGCCCCAGCAGGGCGAGCAGCCGCGCCGCGTCCCGCCTTCCTGGTTCCTCGCGCAACTGCTCGTGGCTGACCGCGATACTGGCGCGTACGGCCAGGTCGGCGTACTCCAGCAGGTCGAGCCGCCGGGTGGCGTCGGCCAGCCGGACCGCGAGATCGGCCGGCGACCAGTCGGGCCGGGCCGCCAGGCGGGCTCCCATGATGCGCAGGGCGAGCGGGAAACCGCCGCAGAGCCGGGCGATCTCCAGCGCCGCCTCCGGCTCGGCCTCCACCCGGCCGGCTCCGGCGACCCGGGCGAGCAGCGCGACGGCTTCGGTGTCGTCGAGCCGGCCGAGCCGCAGGTGCCGGGCGTTGTCCAGGGTGACCAGCGGATCGCGGCTGGTGACCAGGACGCGGCAGCCCGGCCCCGCGGGCAGCAGCGAGCGGACCTGGCGGGCGTCGCGGGCGTTGTCCAGGATCACCAGCAGGTGACCCGCCGCCGTGAGCGAGCGGTAGCGGGCGGCGGCCTCCTCGGCGTCCACGGGAACGGCGGTGCCGTCCAGGCCCAGGGAGCGCAGCAGGTGGCGGAGGGCTTCGACGGGCGTCAAGGGGGTGAGCCCGGCGGTGGATCCGTGCAGGTCGACGTAGATGACGCCGTCGGTGAAACGCCTGGCGACGGTGTGGGCGACGTGGACGGCGAGGGCGGACTTGCCGATGCCGCCCGGCCCGCTGATCACGGTGACCGCACCCCCACCCGCCGCACCGGTCCTCGGCGGCTCGCCCCGGGTGGCGCCGGTCAGGGCCGTTCCCGGCGGCTCGGCCTTGAAGCCGCCGGTCGGGCCCGATCCCGGCTGCTCGGTTCCGGAGTCGCCGGTCAGGTCGGCTCTGAGCCGTTCGATCTCGGCCGCCCGCGCCGTGAACGCCTGGGTGCCGGCGGGCAGTTCGGCGGGTGCGACGGGCCGGCCCGGCTCGGCCCGGTGCTCCGGTGGCAGGTCGAGCTCGGGATCCTTGACGAGTACGGCCTGCTGGAGCTCGCGGATCTCGGTGCCGGGCTCGACGCCCAGTTCCTCGACCATGATCCGGCGCAGGCGCTGGTAGACCTCGAGCGCCTCGGGCGCCCGGCCGTCGCGGTACAGGGCGAGCATGAGCTGGGCGGCCGGCCGTTCCCGCAGCGGGTGCGTGCTGACGTACGCGGCGAGTTCGCCGGCCAGGGCGCGGTGCTCACCGGCGGACAGGCGCAGGTCGGCGTGGTCCTCCAGGACGGCCAGCCGCTCCGCCTCCAGCCGGTCGGACTCGATCCGCGCCCAGGTCGCGTCCACCTCGGCCAGCGCCGTGCCGCGCCACAGCCCGAGCGCCCCGCGGAACAACGCGTCCGCGGTGGCGAGGGAGCCTCCGGCGTGAGCGGCCCTGGCCCGCCCGGCCAGGCTGGTGAAGGCGTGCGCGTCCACGTGGTCGGGCTCCATCGCCAGCCGGTAGCCGCCGGGCACGGTCTCGATGAGCTCCGCGCCGCCGTGGGCGGCGAACGCCTCACGGAGCTTGGAGATCACGATGTGCACCTGCTTGCCCGCGGTCGCGGCGGAGCTGCTCTCCCACACGTCGGACAGCAGCCGCTCGGCGGCTACGGACCGCCCCGCGGCCAGCGCGAGCCGGGCCAGCACCCCCACCCGCCGGGCCCCGGCGATCTGCACCGGTTCGCCGTCCGCCTCGACCTCCCAGGGCCCGAGGCACCTGATCTCCAGTCTCAAGGGAGCGCTCCCGTCGTCAACGAAGATCGCCAAGTCTAGCGACCCGCCCTCCGCCCGGCGCTCGCTCTCCCGGATCCCCGGCGCGCGCGGCCCGCCGTTCCGGAGAACCCGGCGGCGAGCTCTGGGAGGGCGGGTCAGGCGGAGTCGCGGACGACGAGGACGGGGTCGAAGATCTTCGAGGTGGCCGGTCGTCCGGGCTGTTCGATGTGGGCCAGCAACATCCGCGCCATCTCCCCGGCCATGTCCTCCACCGGATGGCGGACGGTGGTGAGCGGCGGCCGGCACGCGGTCGCCGCGCTGCTGTCGTCGAAGCCGACCACGGCCACGTCCTCGGGCACCCGGCGCCCGTGGTGGCGCAGGGCGACCAGCGCGCCCTGGGCCATCAGGTCGTTGGCCACGAACACGCCGTCGAGACCGGGCTGCTCGGTCAGCAGCCGCTCCATGGCCGCCTCGCCGCTGTGATGGGTGAAGCCGCCCTCGGCGTGGGGCACGTAGGCGTGGCCGTGGGCGGCCATCGCGTCCAGGAAGCCGGTCAGCCGGGACTGCCCGGCCGGCACGTCGAGCGGGCCGGAGACGGTCGCGACGCGGCGGCGGCCGCGGGCGACGAGGTGGTCGGCGGCGAGCTTGGCCCCGGCCCGATGGTCGACGTCGACGTAGCTGATCGGGATCGGCTCGGCCGGCCTGGCGAACAGCACGGCCGGTACCCGCGCCTCGACCAGCAGCCGGGGCAGCGGGTCGGCCGCGTGGGTGGAGACCAGCAGCGCCCCGTCGGCGTTGCCGTGGCGCAGGTGGGTGAGGACCTGGGCGTGGATCTCGGCGGTCTCGGCGAACATCAGGATCGGATGGATGCCCCGGGGCCGCAGGAAACTCACGATGCCGCCGACGACGCGGCCGAAGAACGGGTCGGCGAAGACCTGGCCGGGAAAGGGGGCGTCGGCGCCCTCGCTGCCCGCCCCCGAGACGACGAGCGCGATCGCGCCGGTGCGCCGGGTGACGAGGGAACGGGCGGCGTGGTTGGGCACGTAGCCGGTGGTGGCGATGGCCCGCCGGACGGTCTCCTGGATCGCCGGGTCGACGTTGCGGATGCCGTTGATCACCCGGGAGACCGTGGACCGCGAGACTCCCGCCGCGCGGGCCACGTCTTCCAGAGTGATGGACGAGCCTGATGACGGCGAGGGATCTTGCCTCATCCGCCCTTTATAGCACAGCGCTCGGAGAGCGCTCTCCAAACTCTCCTCTCATGGCCGGGGAAGCTGGAAGTCCTCGGTCAGCGCGGCGCCGCGATGCGGTTTGTACAGGTCGTAGCCGCGCGGGTTGCACTGGAGGCCGCCGTTGATGCAGTGGGTCACCAGCGCGTCGAGGATCGCCGGGTCGTCCCAGGCGTTGAAGAAGTCGTAGTGCCAGGTGTAGCCGCGCCCGCTGGACAGCCGGGCCTGGGACAGGTCGCCGTCCGCCGGGAAGGCGATCTTGAACTCCAGCATCGGCACCGCCACCGGATGCCCGGCCGGGCAGTAGCCGCCGACGGGGTAGGCCATGTGGCTCTTGTGGTCTGCGCTGTCCAGGTTGACCCCGTCCCAGCAGCTCGGTGCCTGGTAGCGGACGTTGACCTGGGTGCCGGTCGCGCACGAGCGGGGGATGTCCCAGCTGCGCGACAGGTCGCCGCATTCGAAGCCCTCCACGGCGCCGGGCGCGTCGCGGAACTCCTCCAGGCTCGCGTACGGGCTGCCGACGACGAAGCGCAGGCCCTGCGGGAACGGCTGCACCCGCCAGTACTCCAGGATGCCCGACTTGTAGTAGATGACCTGGTCGCCGGTCGGCTGGATCAGCTGGTCGCCCTTGTAGAAGCTGGGGAACCAGTACGCCGACCGGTCGTGCGGATTGGTGCACGAGGTGCCGCCGCCGAGCAGCGAGGCGGCCGTGCTGCCCGCATGGGTGGTCCGGTTCCCGACGAACGTGTGCATGTGCGAGGCGCCGGGCAGGCCGGGATAGACGATGGGGTCGTCGGGCCGGTTCGCCGTCCACGAGCAGTTGGCCTGGAACTCGTGGTGGGTCACCTCGTCGGTGTACGTCGGGCTGGGCCTCGGCGTGGCAGGCGAGCCGCCGGTGCCGTAGACGCGCATCTCCCACAGGGAGTAGCCGTAGCCGGTGGCTCTGCTGGTGCCGTACATGCGGACGTGGCGTCCGGTGGCGGTGAGGTCGATGGTCTGGGTCCCGCCGGTGCCGGTGGTGGTGGCGTAGGCGTCGGTCCAGCTGGTGCCGTCGTTCGAGGTCTGGATCCTGAACGCGGTGGCGTACGCGCTCTCCCAGATGAGCACGACACGGCTGATGGCGGCGGGGGCGCCGAGGTCCACCCGCAGCCACTGCGGATCGGCGACGGCGCTCGACCAGCGCGTAGTGGTGCTGCCGTCCACGGCGGCGCCGGCGCTGTAACCCGTGCCCTCGACGGAGGAGGCGGTCGCCGGCCGCCCCTGCGAGAGCAGGCCGTCGGCGGCGGAGGCGGGGACGAGCGTGGTCAGGCCGGCCGCGACCAGCGCGGCCACGGCGGCGAGTGCGACGCACAACGCTCTGAGAGGGAACGTGGCGGGACTGCGGGAAGGGGGCATGGGTCTCTCCTCCGACGGGTCGGGCACGACACGTAGGAGAGCGCTCTCCAAAAGAGTGACCGTCGCGGTGACCCGTTGTCAAGCGGGGGAGGGCCCGCGGGTGTCCTGGCCTGCCGCGTTTCCGGTGGATGAGCAGGGTGTTTCACTCCGGTGAAGAAATGGGTCTTGACTCCGTGGCCGGGCGGGAGGACTCTCCACTACGGAGAGCGCTCTCCCACCTGAGCCGTGCCCGCGGCCCGGCACCCCCCGTCGGTAGGAGAGCTCGTGCACCCCACTCGCAGTCCGGGCCCGCGCCGGTTGACGGCGGTCGCCGTCGCCCTGGCGGGCCTGATCGTGTCCCTGCTGGGCTTCCCCGCTCCGGCGGCGGCCGACAGCCTGCTGTCCCAGGGCCGTCCGGCGACCGCCTCCTCGCAGGAAGGGGCCGCCTACGCCGCGGCGGCCGCGTTCGACGGGGATCTGACCGGCACCCGGTGGTCCAGCTCGTTCAGCGATCCGCAGTGGTTGCGGGTCGATCTGGGCGCCTCCGCCCGCATCAGCCGCGTCGTGCTGACCTGGGAGAGCGCGTACGCCACCGCGTTCAGGATCCAGACCTCGAACGACGGCGCCACCTGGACCGACGCCCACACCACCACCGCCGGCACCGGCGGGACCCAGACCATCGACCTCACCGCCACCGGACGCCACGTTCGCATGTACGGCACCGCCCGCGCGACCGGCTACGGCTACTCCCTCTGGGAGATGCAAATCTATGGCGAAACCGGAACAGACCCGGGCACGTGGAGCGAGGTCTGGCGGGACGACTTCACCGGCCCGGCCGGCAGCCCGCCGTCGGCCGCGAACTGGATCCCGCGCACCGGCACCTCCTACCCCGGCGGCCCGGCCGACTGGGGCACCGGCGAGGTCGAGACCATGACCGACGCGCCGGCCAACGTGCACCTCGGCGACGGCCGCCTGACCATCAAGGCGATCAGGGACGGCGCGGGCCGCTGGACCTCCGGCCGGATCGAGACCCGGCGCGCCGACTTCGAGCCGAGGCCGGGCGAGCTGCTGAGGTTCAGCGCGATGATCAAACAGCCGGACGTCGCGAACGGGCTCGGCTACTGGCCCGGCTTCCGGGCGACCGGCGCCGCCTTCCGCGGCGACCACACGAACTGGCCGGGCATCGGCGAGACCGACATCATGACCGCAGTCAACGGCCGTGACCAGCTCGCCAACACCCTGCACTGCGGCACCGCCCCCGACGGCGTGTGCAACGAGTACAACGGCCGCACCAGCGGCTTCGCCAGTTGCGCCGGCTGCCGCACCGGCTACCACGAGTACACGCAGATCGTCGACCGGACGAAGACCGACGAGGAGATCCGCTTCTACCTCGACGGCAGGCAGACCTGGGTCGTCCGCGAGAGCCAGGTCGGCGTGGCCGCCTGGAAGGCCGCCGTGCACCACGGCTTCTACCTCCGCCTCGACCTGGCCGTCGGCGGCTCGCTGCCGAACGCCCTGGCCGGCCTCACCACGCCCACCGCCGCCACCACCTCCGGCGGCGAGCTCAGTGTGGACTGGGTCGCGGTCTCCCGGCAGGCCGGCTCCGTCCCCGCCGAGATGAGCGACCCGCCCGTCCCCGCCGGGCCGAGCGTCGTGCGGGTGACCGGCTCGCCGGGCGACTGGCGGCTGACCGTGAACGGCTCGCCGTACCTGATCAAGGGGGTGACCTACGGCCCGCCGCAGGCCGCGGCCGACGGGTACGTGCGCGACCTGAAGGCCATGGGGGTCAACACGATCCGCACCTGGGGCGTCGACGACGCGCACACCGCCGCGCTGCTGGACACCGCGGCCCGGCACGGCGTCAAGGTCATCGTCGGGCACTGGCTGAACCAGGGCGCCGACTACGTCAATGACACCGCGTACAAGACGAGCGTGAAGAACGAGATCGTGGCCCGCGTCAACGCGCTGAAGAACCGCCAGGGCGTGCTGATGTGGGACGTCGGCAACGAGGTGATCCTCACCATGCAGGACCACGGCCTGCCGGCCGACGTGGTCGAGCAGCGGCGGGTCGCCTACGCGAAATTCGTCGACGAGGTGGCGCAGGCGATCCACGCCGCCGACCCGAACCACCCGGTCACCTCGACCGACGCCTACACGCACGCCTGGACCTACTACAAGGCGCACGCCCCGGCGCTCGACCTGCTGGCGGTCAACTCCTACGGCGCCATCCACACCGTCAGGCAGGACTGGATCGCCGGCGGGCACACCCGGCCGTACATCGTCACCGAGGCGGGACCCGACGGCGAGTGGGAGGTCCCGGACGACGTCAACGGCGTGCCCGACGAGCCGGGCGACCTGGAGAAACGGGACATGTACCTGGCGAGCTGGAACGCCGTCACGGGCCACGCCGGCGTCGCGCTCGGCGCCACCGAGTTCCACTACGGCCTGGAGAACGACTTCGGCGGCGTCTGGCTCAACACCACGACCGGGGGCTGGCGCCGGCAGGGCTACCACGCGCTCAAACGCGCCTACACCGGCCAGGCCACCGGCAACACACCACCGGCGATCACCTCGATGACGGTCGGCTCACAGACCGCCGTGCAAGCGGGCAAGGAGTTCGCCGTCGAGGTCGCCGCGTCCGACCCGGACGGCGACCTGATCCGCTACAACGTCATGGTCGGCGACAAGCACATCACCGGCAACCGCGGCCTGACCCAGGCGCGCTTCACCGAGACGGGCCCGGGCACGTTCGCGGTGACGGCGCCGGAGCGGATGGGCGTGTGGAAGGTGTACGTCTACGCCTACGACGGCCACGGCAACGCCGGCATCGAGCAGCGCTCGTTCCGCGTGGTGCCGCCGGTCGTCCCGGGCACCGACCTGGCCAGGGGCCGGCCCACCAGCGCCTCGACCTACCAGGCGAACGGCGACGGCGGCCCGTTCACCCCCGACCGGGCCACCGACGGCAGCTTCACCACCCGCTGGGCCAGCGAGTGGGCCGATCCGCAGTGGATCCAGGTGGACCTGGGGCGGACCGCCGCGATCAAGCACGTCCAGCTCGGCTGGGAGGACGCCTACGGCGCCGCGTACGAGGTGCAGACCTCGGCCGACGGGGCCGGCTGGACGACCGCGTACAGCACCGCGAGCGGTGACGGCGGCTTCGACGAGATCGCGCTGAACGCCTCCGCCCGCTACGTCCGGCTGAACCTCACCCGGCGCGGCACCGCGTACGGCTACTCACTGTGGGAGTTCGGCGTGTACGGCTGACGCGCCAGGAAGCGGCGTCCCGGCCATGGCCCGGGACGCCGCCCGAGGACACACGGTTTATCCGGCGGCCGCGATCGGTGGCGCGCCGCTGCCCTCCAGCCGGGTGGTGATCGCGATCCGGTTGTGCGTGTTGATCACCGTCGCGGCCCAGATCAGCGCCGCCAGCTGGGTCTCGTCGAAGAGGCTCGCCGCCTCGGCGTACACCGAGTTCGGCACCTGACCGGCGAAGACCAGCGTGATCGCCTCCGTCAGCGACAAGGCGGCCCGCTCCCGGGGAGTGAGCACCTTGCTGTTGCGCCAGGCCCGCACGTCGCGGATGCGCTGCTCACTCTGGCCCATGGCGCGCGCGTCCCGGAGGTGCCGGGTGAGCGAGAGGGAGCAACCGTTGATCTGGGACGCGCGGATCCTGACCAGCTGCAGCAACTCCGGCTCGATGCCGGCGGCCCGCGCCGCGGCCAGGGCCGCCTCGTGCAGCGCGCTCATCGCGCTGGAGACGTCCGGGGTCACGTCCTTGATCGCGATCCGGGTGACGGTGGCATCAGACATGGGCGTGGCTCTCTTCCCGCTCGTTGAAAAGGCGCCTGCGTTACGGCAGGGGATACGCGGCGCCCGCCCGCGCGGTTCGATCACCGAAGCTCAGGGGAGGGGTTACGGGTGCACCGTCCAGCTGCGGCGGGCGTTCAGGGTGGCGGGCTCGAAACCGGCCAGCTGCTTGTAGCGCAGGGCGATCTCCTCGCGCTCGGCCAGCGGCAGGACCTGCTCGACGTCGGCGAAGCCGCCGGGGGCGCGTTCGCAGGCCAGCCGCAGGATGACCTCGGGCCCGTCCTTCCGGTTGGCCAGCACGATGTTGTTCGTGACCGGCCGGCGCTGCTCCTCGTAGAACTCCAGGCCCAGGCCGTGGGCCAGCGCGTACGCCAGGACGCGGGCGTCGATGACGGCCTGGGTGCCGCCGTTGGAGCCGGTCGGGTACATCGGGTGCGCCGCGTCGCCCATCAGCGTCACCCGCTCCGCCGACCAGCGGGGTAACGGGTCACGGTCGACCAGCGGGTACTGGAACACCTGCTCCGCGCCCTCGATGAGCGCCTGCACGTCCAGCTCGTCACAGTGCCAGCCGCGCACGTGGGGCAGCACGCGCTCCACCTCGACGGGCTGGTTCCAGTCGCCCGTGGGCACGCCCTCGACCCGCGCCCGGTGCTGGACGGCCCAGTTGATCAGCTGGGTGCCGTCGTCGCCGGGCGGCGCGACGGGGTAGATGACCAGCTTCTGCGTGCTGTCGCCGATCATCAGCATGGAGCCGCCGGTCAGGAACGGCTTGGCGTACGTGGTGCCGCGCCACAGCACGTCGCCGCCCGGCACCGGCTCGCCCTCGCCGGGGAACAGGGCCTGCCTGACGCTGGAGCGGATGCCGTCGGCGCCGACGAGCAGGTCGGCGTCATGGTCGAGGCCGGTGACGGGGGAGCCGAGGACGACCGACTCCGGGCCGAGGCGCTCGCGTACCGCCTCCAGCAGCATCATCTGCAGCCGGCCGCGATGGATCGAGTACTGCGGCCACCGGTAGCCGGCCCGCAGCCCGCGCGGCTCGGACCAGATCCGCTGCCCGCGGTGGGTGAGGAAGGTCAGGTCGGCGGTCGCCACGCCGATCGCGGCCAGCCGCTCGCCCAGGCCGAGCTCGATGAGTTCGCGCACGGCGTGCGGGAGGATGTTGATGCCGACCCCGAGCGGATGCGGCTCCGCCACCGCCTCGTGGACGGTCACGTCCGTGATGCCGGCCGCGTGCAGGCTCAGGGCCGCCGTCAGCCCGGCGATGCCGGCTCCTGCGATGATCACGCGCGGGGGTCGCGTCGTCATGAGGCCTCCGATGGCCGTTCGCCTGCTCCTGGTCGTCGCGCTCGGCGGCTCGCGGATCAGCTCCGCCGTATTCACATAGTCGTCTCTGCGGCCCCGGATGGCTACGAGCCGGAGGGACGGTCCCAGATGCGCCCGGTGTCCCAGGCGTACTCCCAGGCCTGGATGTCGGGCGGCTGGATGCCGAGGCCGGTCAGGATGGCGCAGACCTGCTCGCGGTGGTGGTTGGCGTGGTTGACGGCCTGGGCCAGGAAGATGCCCGTGCGGGTCTCGCGCGTGCCCTCGTCGATGACGAGCACGGCCTCGACGTCGATCGGCCGGGCCAGCACCTTCTCCCACAGCCGCGCGGCCTCCGACGCCCGTTTCCGCAGCTCGTCCAGGTCGGCCTCGCGCTCGTCGTCCACCCAGGGGATCTCGGTCGCGGCCAGGCGCCGCACGTAGCTCCCGTCGGCGTCGACGATGTGCCGCAACGTCGAGCGGATGCCGCCGAACGTGCCGACCCCGCGCACCTCCAGCTGCTCCGCCGAGAGCCGCTGATCCCGGCAGAACTCGATGAGCCGTCCGGTCGCCCAGGTGTTGTGGCGGATCGTGTCGAGCAGGACCGTGTTCATGGGTTCCCCTTCGCAGCGTCCGATCTTGATGCTGCTCGGCCACTCGTGCGGGCGCAACGTATTTAACGTCCCGGGGCGGCCTCCGACCCCATGGCCGCCGGAGCCGGGATCCGATGTCGAGGTGAAGACGCCGCCCAAGACCCGCGCGTCGCTGCCCAGAAGGGGCAAACCGAAGAACCTGGACGAGAAACAGTTCACCATCGTCTTCACGCAGACGAAGCGTGAGGCGCTGGATCAGCAGGCCGAGGCGGAGAAGGCGAAGGAGTCGGGCGAGAGTAGCGACATGGACGAGGACGAGCCGAGACAGGCCCTCGACGAGGACGACCCGATGCGTCAGCCGCTCGACGACGCGCTGTGGAACGGGTTCGCGTTCGACGCCGCCATCCGCGAGTCCGACATCTGGTACGTCCTGGACCCCAGCAGTACGAGGTGCTGATCGCCGAGAACGGCGAGCAGGCGCCGTCAACGCGAAGGAGACCGGGACCGTGCGCCGGGCGGAGCACAAGGCGGTCTGGACGAAGGTGCGGGACTTCCGCCGCACCTTGTGACCCGTCACGTCCCCTCCCTCCCGTCCTGATCTCCGGCGAAGTACGCTGTTGCCGGTTTCGCCCCACGCGGAATCGTTCCAGCGTTCCCCCAGGGAGGTCCGGCTTCGATGACCACGACGTTCGGTGTGATCGGCAGCGGGCGGCGGACCCGGTTCTTCCTGCGGCTGGCGAAGGCGATGCCGGACCGGCTGCGGGTGGCCGGCATCGTGACCCGCAGCACCGGCCGGGGCGCCGCGATCACCGCGGAGTGGGGCGTGCCGGCCTTCGGCTCGATCGGCGAGTTGCTCGCTCACGAGCGGCCCGACTACCTCGCCGCGGCGGTGACCTGGGACGCGATGCCGGGCGCCGTCCGCGAGGTGGCCGCGCTCGGGCTGCCCGTGCTCGCCGAGACGCCGCCCGCGCCCGACCTGGCCGGGCTGCGCTCGCTGTGGGCCGACGTCGGCGGCACCGGGCTGGTGCAGGTGGCCGAGCAGTACCTGCTGATGCCCGGGCACGCGGCCCGGCTGGCGATCGTGCGCGACGGCGTGATCGGCGAGCCGACCTCGGTCCAGGTCTCCTCCACGCACCTCTACCACGCGGTGTCGATGATCCGCGGCCTGCTCGGCGTCGGGTTCGAGCCCGCCGAGGTCCGCGCGGGAGCGTTCGAGGCGCCGCTGGCCGACCCGCTGACCTCCGCCGGCTGGCGCGGGAACGGCACGCCCCGCCAGATGTCCACCACCATCGCCACGATCGGCTTCGGCGGCCGGATGGGCCTGTACGACTTCACCGACAACCAGTGGTGGAACCCGCTGCTGTCGCGGCGCATCGTCGTGCGCGGCTCGACCGGTGAGCTGGCCGACGACCGGGTGGTCCGGCTGGCCGACCCGGTCACGCCGGTGGAGTCACGGCTGATCCGCCGCGACACCGGCGTGGACCTCGACCTGGAGGCGCGCGACCTGCGGCACATCAGCTTCGACGGGCGGGTGGTCTATCGCAACCCGTTCGCCGGGTCGGGCCTGTCCGACGACGACATCGCGGTCGCGGACCTGCTCGAACGCACGGGCGCCTGGGCACGGCAGGAGGGGCCGGCGCCGTACCCGCTGGCCGAGGCCTGCCAGGACCACCTCATCGGGCTCGCCATCGGCGAGTCCGCCAAGACCGGCGGCCCGGTCACCACGGGCACGGAGTCCTGGGCGAGCTGACGCCCCCGCCCCCGGCTCAGGGAAGCTCAGGGAAAGGTAGTGATCGCGTGTCCGAGCCCCGTACGACCCCCGCCCCGGGGCGGACCCCCGCGTGGCGCTACGCCATCGGGATGCTGGGCACCTCCATCCCGATCAACATGATCAAAGGATCGATGATCCTTTACTACGTCGACATCCTCGGGCTCGACGTACGAGCCTACGGCGTGGTCATGGTGATCTACGCGGTCATCGACGCGGTCGACAACCCGCTGCTCGGCCATCTGTCCGACCGCACCCGCAGCCGCTTCGGCCGGCGCCGCCCGTGGCTGCTCGTCGGCGCGCCGATGCTGGTGGCCTGCATGATCGCGTTCTTCTCCGCGCCGTCCTCGCTGCGAGGCATGGGGCTCGTGCTGTGGTTCGCGGTGTTCGCGATCCTGTGCGAGGCCTTCGACTCGATGATCAACGCCAACTACGGCGCGCTGCTGCCCGAGCTCTACCCGCGCGAGCGCGACCGCGCGGTCGCCAACGGCCTGCGCCAGGGCTTCCAGCTGGTGGCGCTCGTGCTCTCGCTGGCGGTCACCCCGCTGCTCACGACGAGCGTGTTCGGCACCGAGGAGTCCACCGAGGGCTTCCGCACCACGGCGATCATCTACGGCGCGGTCGCGCTCGTCGTGATCGCGTTCATGGCGCTCAGCGCGCGCGAGCGGCCGCGCTACTCCACGCGCGAGCGGCCGCGGCTGCTGCCTAGCCTGTGGTCGATCGTGCGCAACCCGATGTTCTGGTCGGTCGGGCTCATCGGCGCCTGCTACGGCATCGCCATGGCGCTGGTGTTGTCGGGCATCCAGCTGTACGTGCGCTACTCGCTCGGGCTCCCGGTCGTGAACGCCCTCTACCTCCAGGGCATCGTCATCCTCGTCACCGCGGGCGGCCTCGTCGTGTGGACCCGGCTGGTCGCCCGCCGGGGCGCGCTGTGGGCCTGGCGGATCGCCTTCGCGGTGCTCGCGGCCGGCTTCGCCGCCCTGTTCTTCGCCACCGGCCTGGTCACCGCGATCGCGGCGGGCATGCTCGTCGGCGCCGGCTGGTCGGGCATGCTGGCGACGAACGACCTGATCGTCGCGCGTGTCCTGGACGCGGACGCGGCCCGCAACGGGGAGCACCGCGAAGGGCTCTTCCTGTCGGCGTTCGGCTTCTTCGGGCGGCTCAACGGGATCGTGACCGGGCTCGCGCTCACCTCGCTGGGGGTGTTCTTCGGCTACAACTCGGGCGCCGACCCCGGCGCCGACCCGGGGCTCGCGTTCCGGATGTACCTGTGCGTGTATCCGTTCGTGCTGACGGCGATCGGCGCGATCGCGGCGCGGATCGTCTCGGTCCCGATCGAGACGCCGCCCGAGGCGACCGACCCGGTCCCGCCGCCTGACCCGGGCCCCGGCGACGGGCCGATGAACGGCTCTGTGGAGGGGACGATGGACGAGGCCGCGGGACCGCCCGGGGAGCGTCCAGAGCCCGCGGGACCGGCCGAGGAGCGTCCGGAGCCTGCGGGACCGGCCGCGGAGCGGCCTCTATGAGCCGCCGGCTCGTCATCACGGCCGACGACCTCGGCCGTGAGCAGGGGACCACGGAGGTCATCGCCGCGCTGCTGGCCGAGGGGCACGTCTCCGCGACCACGCTCATCTGCGTCTCACCGGTCGCGGAGGCGGCCGCGAAGCAGGTCAGGGAGCTCGGCGTGCTGCCCCGGCTGCACGTGACCCTCACCAGCGAGCGCGGCCTCCCGCGCTGGCAGCCGCTCGCCGTCACCGGCAGCCTCGCCGATCAGGACGGGACCCTCAGCGCCGACCCGATGGTCCTCGGCGCGCGCGGCGAGGCTCCCGACGTCATGGAGGAGGCGGAGGCGCAGCTGCGCTGGATGCGCGAGCGCGACCTCGCGCCCGTGGCGGCCGACTCCCACGCCGGCACCCTGTACGGCCTGCACGGCAGGTCGTGGCTGGCCGAGACGCTCGAATGGTGCGCGCGCCACGGCCTGGCCTTCCGGCTGCCCCGCGACCCCGAGCCGTATTTCGGCGGGCCGCTCCCGCCGCCGTTCGCGGCGGCGCACGAGCGCGCCGTCGCCCACGCCGACGCGCTGGGTGTGGCCATCCCGGAGACGATCGCCACCAACCGCCGTACAGCCGCCGAACTGGGCACGTACGAGACGCTCAGGGACGACTACCTCCGCCGGCTCGCCGCCCTGCCCGAGGGAACCAGTGAACTGTTCCTGCACCCGTCCCGCGAGGACGCGGTCGAAGGTCCGGACGGCGTCGTACGATCATGGGAGGCGCGGCTGCTGCGTGACCCGGTGTGGCACGGCGCCATCGAGAGCGAGGACGTCGAGGTGGTCGAGGGCTGGTGGGACTGACGGCCCGCGCCCGCCGGGGGAGCGGGCGGTGAGGCGGCTGCTCGCCCGGCTCTGGCACGTCCTCGGCGCGCGGCTGCGATGGCGGCTGCTCTACCTGTCCCAGGCCACGTTCATGATCGGGGTGACCGGCGTCGTCCGCGACCCTGACGGCAACGTGCTGCTGCTGCGGCACCGCTTCTGGACCGAGCGGCGGCCGTGGGGGCTGCCGACGGGCGGGGCGAAGCGCGGGGAGACGTTCGAGCAGACGGTCGCCCGCGAGGTGCGGGAGGAGACCGGGCTGGAGGTCACCGTCGGCAGGCTGGTGCAGCTCAGGAGCGGGTTCCAGCTGCGGGTGGACGTGGCGTACGAGGCCCGCTACGCTGGCGGCGGCACCCTGCGGCTCAACCCGACGGAGATCCTGGAGGCCCGCTGGTGCGCCCCCGGCGACCTGCCCGAAGGGCTGCTGGAGTCGCACCGCCTGCTGATCGAGGCGTCAGGTGGGCAGCGCGGCCGTGGTGGAGAAGGCGGGGTCGAGGTGCGCGGTGTCGTTGAAGCGCCGCAGGATCCACCGGGCCTCGGTCAGCACCAGATGTGACACCGACCCGTTGTCCGCGCCCAGGAACGCGAACGGCCGCGACCCCGTGGCCGCCGCCAGCGCCTCGGCGATCACGCCGCCGTGGGTGACGACCACGATCCGCCGGCCGGGGTGGGCGGCGGCCAGCCTGCCGAGCGCCTTGCGCACCCGGTCGGAGAAGTCCGCGGCCGGCTCGGCGCCCGGGATCACGTCCCAGCGCTCCTCGGCCGCCATGCGTTTCGCGGTCGGATGCCCCTCCGCGACCAGGCGCCGGAACAGCCCGCCCTCCCACTCGCCGAGATGCACCTCGCGCAAGTCCGGATCCACCACCGGCGTCAGGCCGAGCCGGGCGGCCAGCGGCGCGGCCGTCTGGGACGTACGCCGCAGCGGGCTCACGTAGATCGCGTCCACGCGCTCGGTCGCCAGCCGCCGGCCCACCTGGCGCGCGTGCTCGTGGCCCTCGGGCGCGAGCTCCGGATCGCCTTGGCCGTCCACCAGGGCGAACGGGCGGTCGGGGCGGGCGGGCTCGGACTCGCCGTGCCGGACGAGGAGAACCTCGGTCGCGCCTGGCGGGGTGCGGAATCTGCCCTGCCGGTATTCGACCGGCTTCGTGCTCTCAGCTGCCACAACACGGGACGATACCCCCGTGCTCCGATCACCCCGGCCGTGGATCGAGGCGGGGTCCGGAAGCGTGGCGCCGGGCAAGTTCGGGGTGCGGCGCGCCGGGCCGGTCCGGGTGCGGCGCGCCGGGCCGGGAGGGTCAGGCCGGGTCGCCGGGTGTGAGCCAGGCCAGTGCCGCCGTGACCAGCGCCTCGGCGCCCATGCGCAGCGTCGGCGAGATCACCGGCGCGAACGCGGGGGAGTGGTTGCCCGGCACGTCCTCGGCCAGCCGGTCCTCCCGCACCGCCCGCTCGTACGTCTCAGGGTCGGCGCAGCCCAGCCCCCAGAAGACCGAGGGCGCTCCGGCCTCGGCGCCGATGACGCCGAAGTCCTCGCTGCCCATCAGCGGCGCCAGATCCGTCACCCGCTCCGCCCCGAACCGGGCGGTGAACGCCTGCCGGACGACGGCGGCGGCGCCCGGATCGTTCACGGTCAGCGGGAAGGAGTTGAGGGTGCGCAGCTCGGGCGGGCGGGGCGCCCCCGACGCCGCGGCCTCGGCGCGCACCACCCGCTCCACCCCGTCCAGCAGCCTGCGCCTGACCTCGGGCGAGAACGAGCGGAGGTTGACGGTGATGCTCGCCTCGTCGGCGATGACGTTCTCCTTGTGACCCGCGTGGATCTGGGCCACGGTCAGCACGGCCCGCTCGAACGGCGACACCTCGCGCGAGACGACGGTCTGCAGCCGCATCACGGTGGCCGCCGCCAGCACCACCGGGTCCACCGTGTGCTCGGGCTGCGAGCCGTGGCCGCCCCGGCCGTACAGGCGGATCTCCAGGCTGTCGGCGGCGGCCATGACCTCGCCCGGGCTGACCAGCACCTTGCCCGCCGGCCGCGGGAAGACGTGCTGGCCGAGCACGACGTCGGGGCGGCCGATCAGGTCGAGCAGCCCGTCGTCCACCATGGCCCGCGCCCCGCCCGCCACCTCCTCCGCCGGCTGGAACACCGCCACCAGCGTGCCCCGCCACCGCTCGCGCCCCGCGGCCAGCGCGGCGGCCGCGCCCGCCAGGCAGGTCACGTGCACGTCGTGGCCGCAGGCGTGCATGAGCGGCACCCGCCGGCCCTCGGCGTCCTGGGTGGTCGCGGTGCTCGCGTACGGCAGGCCGGTCGCCTCGGCCACCGGCAGCCCGTCCATGTCGGCGCGCAGCACCACCGCGGGCCCGTCGCCGTTGCGCAGCACGCCCACGACGCCCGTGCCCCCGACCCCGGTGCGCACCTCGAACCCGGCCGCGCGCAGCCGGTCGGCGGCGACGCCCGCCGTGCGCTCCTCCTGGAAGGACAGCTCGGGGTGGCGGTGCAGGTCACGGTAGAGGCCGGCGAGCTCGTCGCACGTGGCGTCGTCGAGCCCGGCCAGGACGGCGTCGGTGGTAGCGGTCATGCGCGTGCCCGTTCCAGTCGGTGATCTCTCCGGCGAGTGTACGCCGGGCGTCTCCGGCCAGGTCGGAGGGCCCGCCCGCCTCCCGCCGTCGGTACGAGCATTTTTGAAACGTCCTTCTTCGTGGGAAAAGTCTGTCTACGGTCGGCTGTTCGGGGCTATCGTCGCCTCTGGTTCTCCGTGAGAAAGGCGCTTCCGTGACGCAGCTTGTCGTCGAAGGCCATGGCGTGTCCGTGACCCTCGATCCCGGCCGGGCGTACCGGCTGGGCCGCGACCCGAGGTCGGACGTCGTCGTCAGCGACGAGCGGGTCTCACGGACGCATGCCGAGCTGCGGTTCGAGGGCGGCCAGTGGATGCTGGAGGACGTGGGCAGCCGCGGCGGCACCTATCTGGGCGGCCGGCGGGTGCAGCGGGTCGTCGTCGCCCCGGGCAGCAGGATCGACCTCGGCCACCCGACGGACGGCGGCACCATCACCTTCCGCGCCCCCACCTCGGCCCCGACCGCGCCCCCGCCGCAGGCGACCCCGTGGCGACCGGCCGCCTGGACCCCGCCTCCGCCCGCGTCCGCGCCCGCCGCCGTCCCTCCGCCCGCGTCCGCGCCGGCGCCCGTTCCTCCGCCCCGGCCCGCGCCGTACGTGTCCGGCCGGCAGCCCGCGCAGCCGGGCGGTGCCGTGCCCATGGCCACGCCCACACCCACGCTCCGGCTGGCCGCGCCCTTCTCAGGGCCCGCGCGGCCGGGCGGCGCCGGGCCCACGCCGACGCTCCGCCTGCCCCGTTCCGGACAGTGGCGTCAGCCGGCCACGGTCAGGGACCTCGGCGGGGCGCAGGTCGTCAGCATCGGCCGGGCGCCCGAGAACGACATCGTCCTCACCGACCTGAGGGTGTCGCGGCGGCACGCCGAGCTGCGCATCGACGCCGGCGGCCACGAGATCGTCGACGTGGGCAGCAGGATGGGCACCTACGTCAACGGACAGCGCGTCCAGCGGGCCCGCGTCACGCCCGACGACCTCATCGGCATCGGCCCCTCGTCGTTCCAGCTCGTGGGCGACACGCTCATGGAGTACGCCGACACGGGCGAGGTCTGCCTCCAGGCCCACGACCTCACCGTCACCGTGGGGGACGGCAAGGTGCTGCTCGACCACGTGTCGTTCCCGGTGGGCGAGAAGTGCCTGCTGGCCGTGATCGGCCCCAGCGGCTCGGGCAAGTCCACCCTGCTGCGCGCCCTCACCGGCCTGCGCCCCGCCGACCAGGGCGTCGTCACGTACGACGGGCGCGACCTCTACCGCGACTACGCCGAGCTGCGCTCCCGCATCGGCCTCGTGCCGCAGGACGACATCCTGCACAGCCAGCTCACCGTCCGCCGCGCCCTCATCTACGCCGCCGAGCTGCGCTTCCCCGACGACACCCGGCAGCACGAGCGCAAGGCCCGCGTCGACGAGGTGCTCCAGCAGCTCGGCCTGGCCAACCGCAAGGACAACCGCATCTCGTCGCTGTCCGGCGGCCAGCGCAAGCGCGTCAGCGTCGCCCTCGAACTGCTGACCAAGCCGTCCCTGCTCTTCCTCGACGAGCCCACCTCCGGCCTGGACCCGGGGCTGGACAAGTCGGTGATGCAGATGCTGCGCGGCCTGGCCGACGAGGGCCGTACCGTCGCCGTCGTCACCCACAGCGTCGCCAACCTGGACATCTGCGACCGGCTCCTCGTGATGGCCCCCGGCGGGAAGATCGCCTACTTCGGCCCGCCCGACGAGGCGCTGCCGTTCCTCGGCTTCACCGACTGGGCGGACGTGTTCATCGCCTTCGACGACCCGGCCAGGGACTGGGCCGGCGAGTACGCGCGGTCCCCGGAGTACCGGCAGTACATCGCGGCCGACCTGATCCAGCCGGTCGCGGCCCAGCAGCCCGTCCAGCGCGAGCTGCCGCCGAAGCAGCAGAGCTGGCCGGAGCAGCTCAGCACGCTGGTCCGCCGCTACTGCCGCGGCATCGTGGCCGACCGCCTCTTCCTCGGCATCACCGTCGCGCTGCCCATCGTGATGGGCCTGCTGGCCCGCGTCGTCCCCACCGGCAACCTCATGGGCCCGCCGAACAGCAACGGCAACTCGGCGAACCTGCTGCTGATCCTGTGCATCGGCGGCTGCCTGACCGGCTCCGCCAACGCCGTGCGCGAACTGGTCAAGGAACGCGCCATCTACCAGCGAGAACGGGCGGTCGGGCTGTCCCGCTCGGCCTATCTCTGCTCCAAGATGCTCGTCCTCGGCCTGATCACCGTGGCGCAGGGCGTGGTGCTGACGTACGTGGCGATGCTGAACGTCAAGACGTACGACACGGGCGTGTTCACGGCGCCGATGATCGAGCTCTCGCTCGCCGTCGCGCTGCTGTCGTTCACCGCGATGACCGTGGGGCTGCTCATCTCCGCGCTGGCCAAGACCAGCGAGACCACCATGCCCTTGCTCGTCCTCGTCACCCTGGTGCAACTGGTCTTCTGCGGGGCGCTGGTGCACCTGGACGACAAGCCGGTGATGGAGCAGCTGTCGTGGCTCGTACCGGCGCGCTGGGCGCTCGCCGCGCTGGCGGCCACGCTCGACGTGGGGCAGCTCATCCCGCACATCCAGGACCCGCCGGACCCACTGTGGAGCCAGGACTTCGGCACGTGGATCCTGGACATGAGCGCGCTGGCCACCCTCGCGGTCGTCTGCGCCTTCCTGGTGGCCCGCATGCTGCGCCGCCACGAGCCGGCCGTGATGCGCGGCAAGTGAGCTGGGACCCTTTTGGCCGGCGCCGCCCCCCTTAGCCGGCGGCGTCCCCTGGTCGGCGGAGTTCCGTTCCAGGGGCCCGCTCACCGGGTGGTGAACGCGCCGCCGTTCACGTGGATGGTCTGGCCGGTGATGTGCCGCGCGCCGGGGGAGGCGAGGAAGAAGACGGTCTCGGCGATGTCGCCCGGCGTGCCGGGCCGCTTGAGCAGCGTCTCCTCCACCAGCGCTTGGTGGCGTTCCTCCGTCATCGCGCCGCGGAAGAAGTTCGTGTCGGCGACGTATCCGGAGGAGATGACGTTGCAGGTGACGTCCCGGGGCCCCATCTCGGCGGCGAGCGTGAGATTCCAGGCGGCGAGCGCGGCCTTGGCGGCGCCGTAGGAGCCGCCCCGGCGTTCCGCGCCGATCGACCCGATGCTGACCACCGTGCCACCGGACGCGAGCCGGTCGCGGACGGCGGTCGTGGTGAGGGCCGCGGTGAGCACGTTGGCGGCCACGCTGGCGGTCAGCTCCTGCGCGAGCGCCTCCAGCGGCGGCGTCCCGGCCGCGGGAACGGGCGGCAGCCCGCCCGCGGCGTTGACCAGTACGTCGAGCCTGCCGCCCAGCTCCTCTGCCAGCGCGGCGACCTCGCCGGGACGGGTGGCGTCGCAGGCCAGCCCGCGCACCCCCAGCTCCGCTGCGGCGGGCTCGACGGTCTCCGGCCGGCGGCCGGTGATGACGACGTCGGCGCCGTCGGCGGCGAATCGCGCGGCGGTGGCCCGGCCGATGCCGCTGGTCCCACCGGTGACGAGAACGGTCCTGCCCATCTTTTCCCCCTGCTCCTGCTACGTTTAGACCTAAACATATAGGAGGCGCACCCGATGGCGGACACCCCGGCCACTCCCGCGGAGATCGCCGCGGCCTGGCAGCGCGAGCGCCCCGGCACCCCGACGGACTCCATCGAGATCGTGACGCCCATCTGGCGGCTGGCGAAGATGTTCGCCGACGACCGCGCCCGCGTGCTGCGCGCCGCCGGCATCGACGCGGCCACGCTCGACCTGCTCTCCGTGATCCGCCGCTCCGGCCCGCCGTACCGGCTGAGCACCCGTCAACTGGCCGCGCGCGCCCTGGTGACGGCAGGAGCGATCTCGCAGCGCGTGGCCAGGGCCGAGCGCGCCGGCCTGATCCGCCGCGGCCCCGGCGAGACGGGCCGCAGGAGCGTCGCGGTCTCGCTGACGGACGAGGGGCACGCGCTCATCGAACGCTCCGTCGACTCGGTGCTCGGCCGCGAGGCCTCCCTGGTCACGGGGTTGAGCGCGGCGGAACGGGCCACGCTCGCGACCCTCCTCGAAAAGCTCACCCTCGACGTACGGCACCGCATGACGACCGGGGAGCCGCCGCCCGCGGACCGATGAGTTCTCCCCGTCCGGTAGGTCAGTATGGGTGACATCCCGCACCCCCCGAAGGGAACGAACCCATGGCCAAGATCGTCCTCTACATGACCGTGTCGCTGGACGGCTACGTGGCCGGGCCCGACGACAGCGTGGACGCGCCGATGGGCATCGGCGGGTTCCGGCTGTTCAACTGGCTCGATCGGCGCAACGACCCGGGGCCGAGCGGGGAGGTGTACGCCGAGGCGATGGCCACCCGGGCGGTCATCGCCGGACGTCGTACGTACGAGCTGGCCGGCCGCTGGCAGGGCGACCACCACGACGGCGTACCGATCTTCGTCCTGACCCACGACGTGCCCGACGAGGCGCCGCCCGGCAGCGTCCGCTACGTCACCGACGCCGCCGAATGCGCCGCCCAGGCCCGCGCCGCCGCCGGCGACGGGACCGTGCTGGTGCACGGGGCCGGGGCGGCGCAGGCCCTGCTGCGGGCCGGGGAACTGGACGAGATGGAGCTGCACGTCGTTCCGGTCCTGCTGGGGGCGGGCCGCCGCCTCTTCGACCACCTGCCGGCCGAGGTCGTCGAGCTGGAGCAGGTCCGCCAGCTGACCGCGCCCGACGTCACCCACCTCCACTACCGCGTAAACCGCCCCTGAAAGCGCTGGTCACGGCGAATGGGGCGCGACTCCGCACAGCTCGACTCCAAGGCCAGGCGCTCGCGGCCGTCTTCCATCCAGAGGAAGTCCTCCACTCCGTTGACATTGAGGAGATGGGAGACCAGCCGGGTGCCCGCCGACAGCCGCCCGGCGATGTCCGGGCATACGCCCATGAAGCCGTTGGGTTCGACGATGAACGCCCAGTCATCGACGGCGACCACCCCGAAGAAATGGCCGTAACCGGAATCGGGTCTGCCGGAGCTGGAGAACGCTGTCCTGATCAGCTCCTTGAGCCCCATCGGCGGAAAGTCGTAGGCCTCGGCCCCGGTCCGGGTGATGACCTGCTCCGGTGTCAGGCCGCGAACGAGGGTGAAGCAGTACGCCTCCCGCAGATCGGTGTATTCGTCGTAGGTGAACCGGCGGAAGGTGAACCAGGCGTAGTCGGCGGCAGTCGCGATCATGCCGGCATGGTGCCAGCCGGGAGCGACAGAAACGGTCAGCCGGCGCGCCGGTGCGGAGAGTGGTGGGGTGAGACGCCCTGCCGCGCCGGCCCGCCGAGTGGCGTGTCTTAGCGGAGGGCGGGTTCGGGGGCGAGGGGTGGGCCGTCGGGGAGGCCGTCAGGGGCGCGCCAGGTGGCGAGGAAGCCCTCGGCCACGGCGCACGAACCCGCGAACGGCCCGTCAGGATGCTCAAGCGCCGTGCTGGTGAGCCCGGCGACCCGCTTCTCCACCAGGGCCCGGGCGGAGGCGGCGTCGGTGACCTCACGGGTGCGTTCCGAGAGGTAGCCGATCGTGGCGCCGGCCCCGCAGACGAAGTCCGCCAGCGTCATGACGCCACGCTCCCGCAGCGTACGCAGGCCGCCGTCCGTGTACGGGACGTTCGCCGCCGGGGCGACGACACGGGCGCGGACCCCGGCGGCTCGCCCGGCGGTCAGGGTGCCGGTGCGCGCGCCGGGCACGAGCACGTCCGCCGCCACCTCGTACAGTGCCTCGGCCGGATGCACGGGCAGCCCGAGCCGCTCCACGCAGGCGTCGCCGTGCTCGGCCCGCAGGTCCTCCAGAGCGGCCACGTCCAGCCCCGCCGGGTCGGTCACGCACCCGCGCAGCGTCGACAGCGCCACGATCCGCGCGCCCCGCCGCACGGCCTCCCGCACGACGGCGCCGCCCACCTTGCCGAACCCCTCGACCGCGAGCGTCCGCCCGTCCAGGCCGCCGAGCGCCGTCTCCGCCGCGACCACCACCCCCAGCCCGGTCACCATCGTGTCCACCAGCTCGCCGCCGACCTCCTGATGCATCACCGCGTCGGGACGGTAACCGGGCAGCGGCGCGAAGTCCTGCGTACGGGTGCCCAGGTCGGAAGCCGTCAGGAAGTCCCCCTTCTCGACCAGCGGGGTGATCTCCCGGCAGTAGCGGGCCACAGTGGCCTCCCGGTCCGCGGGCTCGGCCCGCAGCACCGCCTTGGCGCCGCCGATCCGTTCGCCCAGCACGGCCAGCTTGTACGTCATCGCCCGCGCGAGCAGCCCCGCCTCGCCGGGGGTCACGTCGGGGGCCAGCCGGGTGCCGCCCGCGCTGGTCGGGCAGTCAAGGTCGAAGGCGATGTACCCGTCCACCGAGGCGAGCTCCACGATCCTCATGCGCGCTCCTCACATCGTCCGATCGGCGCCGCCCGGAAGAGGACGGCGCCTGCCGACCAATCTCGACGCCAACCCGCGCCCTGTCCATCGCGGCACCAAGAAATTCGCGGCACCAAGACATTCGCAGCACCACGCAAACCGCCCGCAACGCCGCCGGCCACCGTCGGCGGACCCGCGTGAGAACGGAACCGGGCGTCCGACCTACTGCGTCGCCTCCTTCAGCAGGTCGCGCAGCCGTCGCACCAGTCCTGGATCGCCGTCGAAGGTCAGCGTCGCGTCGTCCGCCCGCCGCCACAGCCACAGCAGCACATCCTGGGGCGCGCCCGAGATCGACGCCTCTCCCGGCGCGTCGTCCCCGGCGACCTCGACGCCCGAGGCGGCCAGGCGGACGAGCCAGCCGTTCGCTCCCGTTGTGATCGACACCGTGCGCCCGTCCGCGCCGGCCAGGGCATCGCCGAAGTCCTCCGGCCACTGGCGGGAGGCGAAGGCGAGGAAGGTCACGAGGATCTCGTCGATGCCGTCCACCGCCAGGTCGGCCGGGATCGGCATGATGGGTTCGCCGGCCGCCAGCTCGGCGTCCACCCGGTGCACCGCCGTCTCCAGCGCCATCCTGCGGGCCCAGAAGCCGACGGTCTGGTCGGGGTCGTACCACGTCAGCGCCTGCTCCTCCGGCGGCCGGGAGGCGAGCTCGCCACGCAGCTCGGCCATGGCGCGGTTCAGGTACGCCGCCGGCCCGTTCGGATCCGGCTCGGGTGGCCAGGGCTTCGGCCAGGCGCCGCGGCGCATCGTCTCGACCTTGTGCAGGAACGTGTCGCCGACATGCTTGAGCAGGTCGGCGGTGGTCCACCCGGGGCAGCGGGGCACCGGGGCGGCGAGGTCACGGGTGGCGGTGTCGCGCAGCCGCGCGTAGTCCAGCTCGATGAGGTCCAAGTACCGGCGCTGATCCATGCGGCAAGTCAAACACGGGCGCCCGGACGTGGCACCGCTGCCGGTTGCCCTGGCGTACCGGCCCAGCACCCGGCACCCTCGTGCGCCGCTGAACGACGACGGCCGCCACCGCCCTGGAGTGGCGGTGACGGCCGGTGCGAAGACCGCGGGGGAGTGCTCGCCGGATCAGTGGGCGGGCCAGGCGGGGCCGTCGTGCTCGCCGGTGTCGGGCGCGCGGGCCGGAAGGAGCAGGGCGGCGACGACCACGGCCACGGACAGCGCCGCGCCGATGATGAACGCCAGCCGCATGCCGCCCAGGTCGGCCAGGCCCTCGCTGACTCCGGCGGCGGTCAGGGCCTCGGCTCGCGCGCTCATCACGGTGATCACGAGCGCGGTGCCGAAGGCCGCCGCCACCTGCTGCAGCGTGCTCAGGATCGAGCTGCCGTGGGAGTAGAGCCGCGGCGGGACCGCGCCGAGCCCGAGGGTGAAGACGGGGGTGAAGGTCGCGGCCAGGCTCACCATCAGCAGCGCGTGCAGGCCGAGGATCTGCCAGAACGGCATCGTCATCGATACCTGGGTGAAGCCGGTGAGCGCGAGCATGATGCCGATCGCGCCGGGCACCACCAGCACCCGGCCGCCGAACCGGTCGAACAGGCGGCCGACCGTCGGGCCGAGCAGCCCCATCGCCAGGCCGCCCGGCATCACCAGGAGCCCGGTCTCCAGGGCGCTGAGCCCGCGCAGGCTCTGCAGGTAGAGCGGCAGCAGGATCATCGAGCCGAGCATCGCCATGAAGGCCACCGACAGGAGGATCAGCGAGACGGTGTAGGTGCGCTGGCGCAGCGTGCGCAGGTCGAGCAGCGGCACGCCGTGCTTCTGCAGCCAGAGCTGGCGCAGGACGAAGCCGAGGATGGTGACCAGCCCGCCCACCACGATCGCGACGGCCACGCCGGCGTCGCCGCCCTCGAACCGGCTGAGCCCGTAGACCAGGCCGCCGAAACCGGCCGCGGCCGTCACCACGCTGAACCAGTCGATGCTGCCGCGCTCGGTCTCGCCGACATTCTCCAGCCGCTTCAGGCCGCCCCACGCGATCAGGGCGGCGATGGGCAGCACCGCGGCGAACAGCAGGCGCCAGGACCCGAACTGCAGGATCACGCCGGAGACCGTCGGGCCCATCGCGGGCGCGACCGACATGGCCAGGGTGACGTTGCCCATCACCCGGCCGCGGTCCTCCTCGGGCACCACGCGCATCAGGGTGGTCATCAGCAGCGGCATCATCACGGCCGTCCCGGACGCCTGGACGATCCGGGCGACCAGCAGCACGGCGAACGACGGCGCCGCCATGGCCAGCGCGGTGCCGAGCAGGAACAGCCCCATCGCGGTGGCGTAGGCGGCCCGGGTGGACACCCGCTGGAGGAACCAGCCGGTGATCGGGATGACCGCGGCCATGGTCAGCATGAAAGCGGTGGAAAGCCACTGCGCGGTCTGCTCGGTGATGTGCAACGCCGCCATCAGCCCGGGGATGGCGTTGATCATGATCGTCTCGTTGAGGATGACCACGAACGTGGCCAGCACCAGCAGCCGGATCACGGGCGGCGTGCGGCCGGACGCGGCGGCCGCGGGCTTGGCGGGTGAGTCGAGCTCTGAGATGGTCACGGAACCTCGTTCGGGGTCGTCGGGGGAGAACCGGTGGTCGCCGGGGAGCCGGGCTTCGGTTTCACAAGAAGTGGTCGTCATGTACAGACTGACCGGCCCCACCGACAAAACTCATCGGCCGCGCCCAACGATGAGGCATGAAGTGGGAAATGTCACCCGAATTACCGCCGCTGCCTCGCAGCTCATGCCCGCGATTCCCCTGATGCGAAAGTCCTGCCGCGCCGCCCGGACCCGTCCCCCTCAGACGCCCCGCCGCCCGTCCGGCTGGGCACCGTACGGGCCGTGCGGACGCCGGCCGGCTCCGCTCATCGCGCTGAGCGGAGCCGGCGCCGCACCTCGGCCCCTCCGGTCAGAGACCGGCCGACTTCACCAGACGGCAACTGTCGACCAGCTCACCCACCGCCAGGGAGGTGACCGAGCAGAGGGCGGGCCGCTTGAGGGAGCGGGTGTCGACCGGAGCCGCCGACGTGAACAGGATGGCGAGAGCGCCGGCGGCGATCACTGTGAGTGTTTTCATGGCAACAGTATGCAGTCACTCGCGAGGTGGCGGACGCCGCTCGCTCCGGTCAGGCGAGGGCGGCGAGTGCTGCGTCGAGGTCGTCGTAGAGGGGCAGGACCTTGGCCAGGCCGGTGATCCACATGATCTTCGCGCGGCGGTAGTCGACGCCGATGAGGGCGAACTTGCCGCCGGCGGCCTGGCTGGCCTGCCAGTGGTGGATGATCAGGCCGAGGGCGCGGGAGTCCATGAAGACGGCGCCGGCGAGGTCGAGGATGATGGAGGTGCCGGCCTGGTCGAGGTGGTCGGCGAACTGCTGGCGGGTGGTGGCGTCCAGCACTCCCTCCACGGTGATCACGGCGATGTCGCCGGCCGTGGACGACGTCAGGCGCAGCGGTGCGGGGGCGGGAGTCTCGCCGGCGGACATCATCACCCCGCCATCGTATCGAGGCCACCGCCGGCCGCTCCGAGGCCACTGCCGGCTGCTCCGCGGCCGCCTACTGGTGCGGAGGGCGCGGAACGTCCACGCCGGCCGCGCGCAGGTGCGCCTCGATCAGCGTGTTCAGCCGGGCGAGGGACGGCTCCCGGTCCTCCCCGTGGTGGTCGATCACCCCGTACCGGGCGTCCGCGTCGGGCCGCCGCCGCACCTCGGCGGGCATCGCCAGCCGCGCGGGATCGGCCAGCAGCCGGCCCGCCATCGCGGCCGCCAGCTCCTCGATCCGCGGGTCCTCGGGATCCCAGGATTTCGCGTCCCAGCCCTGCTTGGTCAGCTCGACGAACTCGGGATCGCCGAGCCAGTCCTCGAGCCGGGACAGGAAGCTGTCGAGGATCTCCGGGATCAGCGCCCGCGTCAGCACCATGGCCTCGCGCTGCGTGTCCACGTAGTCGGCGGCGAAGCCGAGGGCGGTCAGCCGGTCGAGGAGCGCGCAGGCCCGGTCGGGCAGCAGGGCCCGGTCGCCCTGGTCGAGCCGGCGCAGCGTGTCGCGGCGCGCGATCAGGTCCTCGATGCGTTCGGTGAGCCGCCGGTCCACGTCGTCCAGCGCGGCGGTGAACCGTACGGGATCGGCGTCGAGCAGGTCGCCGATCTCGGCCAGCGGCACCCCCGCCCCGGCCAGGGTGCGGGCCTGGACCAGCCGGAGCAGGTCGGCCGACCGGTAGCGCCGGTAGCCGGAACCGTCGCGTTCCGGCTCGGCGACCAGGCCGAGCCGGTGATAGTGCCGCACCGTCTTGATCGTGACGCCGGCGAACGCGGCCGCCTGGCCGATGGTGAGCCCGCCGGTCATCAGCGGGCCATCGAGTACGGGTCGCGGCAGGTCACAGGGTCGAGAATAGCCCGTTTCCACCCGGCTGATCGCGCCGTCGCCGAGGGCCGGAGCGCGAGGCGGTTGACCTTGACCTTAGGTCAGGGCCCACGCTGATCGCAGGCCGCCGCCACGGGGCCGCTCGCAGGGCCGGGGCGCGGCCACGCTTCCCGTCCGCGCTGAACATCTCTTCCGCTGAGACAAGGATTGATCATGAACGAGTCCCTTCGTACCGTCGAGAACACCGCCGCCGCACAGGACCGCCCGGACCTGCGCAAGGCGATCGAGTCGTTCGTCGACTACGGTTTCGCCGGCGTGCAGCTGCGTGTGCACGACGAGCGCGGTCACTGGGCCGGCAGCGCAGGCGTGAGCGAGCTGGGCGGGAGCGCAACTCCGCCGATCGACGGTCACTTCAGGATCGGCAGCGTCACCAAGACCTTCACCGCCGCCCTGATGCTGCAGCTGGTCGCCGAGGACAGGATCGGGCTGGACACCCCGGTGGCCGGCCGCCTGCCCGAGTTCGAGCTGGACCCGCGGATCACGGTGCGGATGCTGCTCCAGCACACCAGCGGCCTGTTCAACTTCACCGGCGAGTTCTCCCCGGACGGGACGCAGCTGGCCGGCGGCGTGGCCGGCGTGGGCAAGGAGTGGCTGGACAACCGGGACCGGACCTATCGGCCGGAAGAGCTGGTACGGATGGCGCTGTCCCAGCCGGCCAGGTTCGAGCCGGGAACGCGCTGGAGCTACTCCAACACCAACTACGTGCTGGCCAGGCTGCTGATCGAGCAGGTCGCCGGCCGCCCGTACGGGGAGGAGATGCGGCGGCGCATCCTGGAGCCGCTCGGGCTGAGCGGCACCGTGGTGCCCGAGGACTCGCCGGAGCTCCCCGAGCCGCACGCGCACGGCTACTACCCGTACGAGGACGGCGACGGCTGGCACGTGGCCGACACCACCCGCTTCAACCCCTCGTGGATCTCCGCCGCCGGCGACATGATCTCGACCACCCAGGACCTGCACACGTTCTTCTCGGCGCTGATGGGCGGCCGGCTGCTGCCGGCGCCGCTGCTGGCCGAGATGTGCACGCCGGACCCCACCATGGGCTACGGCCTCGGGGTGTTCGTGGAGCGCACGGACGGCGGAGGCACGATCGTCCAGCACAACGGCGGCTTCTGGGGCTGGGCGACGCTCATGTACGCCACGCCCGACGGCAGCAGGACCATGACCGGCTCGCTGACGTTCGGGGACTCCCAGGTGGACTGGGTCGCCATGGCCGAGGCGATGGAGCAGGTGAAGCGGCAGCTCGTCACGGCGGTCTTCGACGGCGGCCCCGACGCGCCGACGGCCTGAGCCCGGCCGCGCGGGCGTGCCGCGCCAGAGCCGAGCCGGGCCAGAGCCGGGCCAGGGCCGGGTCAGTGTCCGCGCGCCTGCTCGCCGCCCGGCCAGGCGATCACTGGCACTTGCCCACGAGCCACGAGCGGAGCTGGGACGGGTAGTCGGTGGCCATCCGCTTGGCGCCGCTCTGGAGCGCCTGGTTCCACGCGCTCTCGTTCAGCCGCCAGGAGGGCGGCGGCTCCTCCCACTTGGTGACGTCGGGCCAGACGGGGCCGCCGCTCAGCACCTGCGTCATGCCCGCGGCGGTCACCCGCCGCCGCAGCTCGGCGGAGACGCCGCTGTCGTGGGAATACAGGATGATCTCCTGCGACCGGTAGTTCTCCCTGACGGGGTCGAGCACCTCGGCCCAGGCCCGCGCCTTGATCGCGGCGTCCGCGTGGAACAGCGACTGCTTGCCCTCCGGCTTGACCTCCACCATCCCGATCATGCCGGCCGACCTCATCGCGGCCAGCCACTGACGGAACGTGTGCACCCTTTCGCCCTCGAACGGGCCGCGCGTGATGGTGCGCCCGTCGAGCCGGGTGTCGCCGCTGGCCCACCAGATCTCGGTGATGTTCTTCTTCGTGCCGGTCAACCCCCAGGTCGAGGTGTTGTGCCACATGACGGCCTTGGTGCCGTCCCTGGTGAGCTGCAGGTCGGCCTCGACGCCCGCCGCGCCCCACGCCTTGTACTGGCGGATGGCGGCCGGGTTGTTGGGCTGGCGGATCTGGTCCCGTTCCCAGGCGTCGGCGCCGGTGGGGTAGCCGCCGTGCCCGAAGATCTGCGGGCACGCGGGCAGCGCGGCCGACGGGGCGGTGAGTAACGAGGCCAGCAGGAACGCGGCGAGGGGGACTGCCACAGCACGCACCTTTCGATCTTGTCGTCAGTGCACGACACTGTCCCACAGCACGCTCGCGCCGGGCATCAGGTGACGATCGCGTTCCCGGCCCGGCTACGACCGCAGCCGTTTCGAGCCGGCTTCGAGGTCGCGTACGGCCGCGACGGCCTCCGTCACGTCGGCGTGGATGTTCAGGGCGTCCCACACGCCGGTGAGCTGCAGGATCCGCGCCGGAAGATCCTGGACGGCGGCCAGGTGCAGCGTGCCGCCCTCCCGGCGGATGTCGGCGTGCACCAGCAGCAGCACCTGCAGGCCCATGCTGTCCATGAACGTCAGCCCGGCCAGATCGAGGATCAGGGGACGGCCGCGCCGCCGCTCCCGGCTGATGAAGGACTCGAGCCGGCCGACGTTGGTGGCGTCGAGCTCGCCCGACACGACGATCAGGGCGCCGGCGGCCAGCGAGCGGCAGCGGACACCGAAGGGAGGAGACATGGAGGTCTCGTCGCGGGCGTTCAGCTGATCGACGAGTGCGCGAGAGAGATGAACACGAGCGATCCCCACAGTAGGCCGGCCTCATGGTGACGTCGGCGACGCCGTCACCGTTGACGCTACGGCCGAAGCGGGTCGCGGGAAAGGGATTTGGCCATAAGATCTTCAGCCGTCCGGCCGTCTATCCGCCTTTCGCGGTAAAGGCCACCATTTCCGGTGGCTCGGCGGTTCGGTGGTGCATTTCTCCATGCTTTTCCGGCGGTGACCAGGGCCGGATGCGGCGCTCGTCACGCGGTCACGGGTTCGGGTTCGATCGATCAAAGTTTCTTGATTGTCCCTGCCGGGGTGGCGCGCGGCGTGCTGTCGAATGCGGAATTACTTTCAATCTTGCTCCCTGTAAGGGCCCGATCGAAAGGAATTTTCATGCTTCGTCGTACTGTGTCAGGGGCCTTCGCCCTGACGGTCGCCAGCCTCATCGCGGCAGCGGTTTCGCCCGCGCACGCCGAGCAGAGTGGCGCGCACCAGCGCCCGGCGACGTTCTACGACAGCGCCGCCGCCATCGTCAACGCCGACGGCAGCCTGAACAAGGGCACGAACGTCGTCAGGTCGTGGCTGGCGGCCACCGGCCGGTACTGCGTCCAGCTCGCCCACTCGGTGGAGGCGCCCGACGCGCTCATCCAGCTCACGCCGCGCGACCCGCGGCGCCTGCCGCACATCGCCTACCGCAACCCGTCCGCGACCTGCGACCACCACAACACGATCACCGTCAACGTGTACGACACCAACACGGGCCGCCTGGCCGACGGCGGATTCGACCTGCTGGCGCTCTGACCGGTGACCCTGACGTCCGGAGGCCCGTCACCCACGGCCTCCGGACGGGCCACCCACGACTTCCGGGACGGGTCGCTCGCGGCTTTCGGACGGGTCACTCACGACCCGGGCCGGTCGCAGGCGCAGGGCGGGCACGACCAGCAGGCCGACGGCGGCCACGGCGAAGGCGGTGTTGCCGGCCAGGTCGAGCGCCGCGTCCACCGGTACGGCGGGCGGCTGCGGGAACCCGTGCCAGGCATAGGTGAGCACACCACCCGCCGCCGGCGCGAACACCTGCGCCTGACCTCAGCCGGTACGCCGCGACCACCGGGTCACCAGAACGCACACCACGGCGTACACGACGGTGACCGGCCACGCGCCGAGCGCGTCGAGCTCGACGGCCGCGAGCCAGAACACCGCCCCGCCGCCAGGGAGTAGCCGAGCACCGGCCACGGCCCGGGAGCCCGCTCCACCGACCCGATGACCGGGTCCCGGCGGCGCAGAGCCACCACCACCAGCAGCCCGGCCAGAACGAGCACGCCCGCGACCTGCGTTCAGAGAAGCAGGTTGATGATGACCGTCAGCAGGATCGACAGCACCACCGAGATGACGATCATGATCAGGCAGCCCGTCCAGCCGCCCAGCGGTCTGACGTCCCAGCCCCCGAATCTCATGGCGGACCGCCTACCCTGCCCCGATACCCGAAAACCCGGCCCCGGCTCCGGCCAAAGTCGCGCCCCTCGACTACTTCGGCCCACTGCGGCACGCCGGGACCGGCCGAGAACCTGGGTGTCATGAGCGAACAGAGCACGCCACTGGCGCAGGGCAGATACGCCGGGTCCACCGCCGCAGAGCTGAGCGGGCGCGGCCGAGGCGCTCGGATGGCGGCCGGGGACGATCAGCGCGTCCTGTTCCCGCGCAACGGTCAGGTGACGCTGTACGGCGACCGTCTCGCGATAGGCGGCTGGGACGGCCGGGCCGATCTCGTCCTGCGCCTCCGCGAGGTGACCTCGGTGTGGAACGAGTACACCGACCTGTACGGACGTTTCGTGGGCGGACTGCTGAACTCCGGCAGGCCGCTGATCCTCGACACCGTCTCGCACGGCGAGATCTACCTGATGACCGACCACCGGCGAATCTTGGAAACCACGAACAACCGCACCTGGGCACGACTGCTGAAGACCTGGCTCGCCTCATGATCCGCCTGCCTGCCACCCCGATGGCCCGGGCGATGACCGCAATGTTGCCGCTGTCGCTGATCATGTCGGCGTGCGCGGCCACCCCACCGACCACCTCATCGGCCACCTCACCGGCCTCGTCGTCGGCCAGCTCACCCGCCAGCTCACCCGGCCACGCCCGCGGCCTCGTCGTCGGCCACGCGCGCGGACGGCCCGGTGGTGCGTACCAGGCTGGGGCGGGTGCGAGGCGTCGCCCGCGACAACGGCGCCCGGCGGCGCCCGGCGGCGGCCGGTCATGGTCTACCTGCACGGAGGGGCGTTCAGCTCCGGTGCCGGCGGCTACTTGGACGCCCGCCGCATGGCGGAGACCGGTGGCGTGATCGTGGTGACGGTCAACTCCCGGCTCGGCGTCTTCGGCTTCTTCGGCCACCCAGTTCCCCAAGGGTCGTCCCGGCGGCGCCGATCACGGCGCGGAGCTGCCCCTGCTCTTCGACATCGAGACCACCTCCATCACGCTCAGCCCGGTGCAACAGGCCCTGTCCGAGCGGATGATCGGCTACTGGGCCGCGTTCGCCGCGCACGCCGGCGGGGTTGCGCAGGAGCCCGTCGACCCCGTGCAGGAAGGTCTCGCCGATCAGCTCCGGGTCGAAGAGGCAGCCGGCCGCCATGGCGCCGTCCCGGAGCATGACAAAGTGCCGGCCGGCGGGCTCGGGCGGCGTGTGGCCGGCCTGCTCCAGCAGCCCGGTGACGGTTTCGAGGAACCACTGGCGGTGAGCGAGAACCGCCTGGTGGGCGGGATGCGCGGGGTCGGGGTATTCGGCCGCGGCGTTGAGGAAGGCACAGCCGCGGAATCCGGGGGACCGGATGTCACCGGCGATGGACCGGCCGATGGCCAGCAGGCTCTCCCCGGCCGGCCGCCCCTCGGCCAGAGCCCCGTTCACCTGGCCGCGGATCGCCTGGTCGACGCCGTCGAGGTAGGAGAGGACGAGCTCTTCCTTGCCGGGAAAATGCCGATAGAGGGTCGCCCTGGTCACCTGCGCTTCCGTGACGATCCGGTCGATGCCGACCGAGTGGATGCCCTCGGTGTAGAAGATCCTGGTCGCCGTCGCGAGCAGCCGCGACCGCGCTTCGGAGGTCCGGCTCAGCGGTTCACTTCGCCCCATGCGAACACTATACCGGATAGAACGTTCGGTCTCTATGTACGAAGGCTCCGGGCGGATATCCGGTTGCCGGGCGGGTGGACGATCTCGGAGAATCCCCTGTCGTGCGCACGGTGCGTACGGAAGAGGGGACAGGTGGCGATGCAGGCAGCGGAGCGCGAACGGGCGATGGCCGCGGCCATGGCGACCGCATCGTCACTCGGACTGGCGGCGGACGACGCGATCGTCCTGCACGACTCGAACAAGCTCGCCCTGCGCCTGCTGCCCTGTGACGTCCTGGCCAGGGTGGCGCCCGCGGCCGAGGGGACGATGGCCTCGTTCGAGATCGAGGTGGCGCGGCGGCTCGGCGAATGCGGCAGCCCGGTGGCCGCACTGGAGCCGCGGGCCGAGCCGCGCGTCCACGAACGCGACGGCTTCGTGATCACGCTGTGGACCTACTACGAGCCCGTGGGGTCCGGCGACGTCCCAGCGGCCGAGGTCGCCGACGCGCTCGCGCGGCTGCACGCCGGCATGCGCGCGGCGGACATCCCGGCGCGACGCTTCACGGAACGGATCGAGGAGGCCCAGGTCCTGGTGGCGGACCGCGACCGTTCCCCGGCGCTCGGCGACGACGACCGCGAAGTCCTCGCCGGCGCGTTGCGCGACCTGAGGCGGACGATCACCGAGCGCGGCGCCCCCGAGCAGTTCCTGCACGGCGAGCCGCACCCCGGCAACGTGCTCAGCACGAAGGACGGGCTGCTGTTCATCGACTTCGAGACGTGCTGCCGCGGGCCGGTCGAGTTCGACCTCGCGCATCAGCCCGAGGAGGTCGGCGAGCACTATCCGGACGTGGATCGGGAGCTGCTGCGCCAGTGCCGGATCCTCGTCCTGGCGATGATCACGGCGTGGCGCTGGGACCGCGCCGACCAGTTCCCTGACGGGCGGCGGCTGGGCACGGAGTGGCTCGGGCAGTTGCGGGCGGAGCTCGATCACACGGGCCCTTCCACCGCCTCCGGCTGATCCCGGGGCTTCGAGGTCGGCGCCGTTCGGGCGCCAGGGGAGGCGGCGCTGTACGTCAGTCGCGGGTCCGATGGACGATCGCCTTCCTCGACCGTCCGGGATGGACCACGACCAGGTGCCACTCGGTGGGCAGGATGGTGCGGAAGTTCTCCTCGGCCCGTGCGTAGACCCGCACCCGGTAGCGGCCCGGCCCCTCGATCGCCAGGTTGGGCAGGGGCCGCCCGGCGCCCTCCATGCCGCCCGGATCCACGGTGGGCATGACCAGGCGGCCGGTCCGGCTGGTGACCCCGACTTCGGCCACCTCCGTCCACCCCTTGAGCCGCAGCGGCGGAGCGTGGTCAAACGCCTTGACGGTCACGCAGACGTTCCCCTGGAGGATCGTGTCGACGCTCACCCCGGTTCCCTCGGCGGTGATCAGCCCGTGGGTCCGCCCGGTTCTGGGCTCGGCGTACGGGTCATCGCGGTCGGTGATGTGGTAGACGCCGCCCTCGGACGTGAACACCGCGGCCGTTCCCTGCCTGCGGCCCCGCGTCCTGGGCCAGGGGTCACGGCAGGTGGCGTTGCTCGCGGCGTAGTACTCGGCGTTCGCCTTCACCATATGGTCGTCGGAAGGCTCCTGGTCCGGGCCCCTGATGGCATCGGGGCACAGGAAGACGAGGGCCTCCTCCAGCCCGCGCAGGTTGATCGTCCGGTCCTCGCTGCGCAGCCAGTCCTCGGTCAGCCGCCAGTACGGCAGGGCGCACAATCTCCTGCCGTACGCGAGCAGCTCCGCGTCCGACTTGACGGCGGGGAACATGGGGCCGCCCGCGTCCCGTACCAGACAGAGGAAGGCGCGCTCCCGATGCTCCGCCCGCGTGTCGCCGAACCCCCGCTCTCGCTCCGTCCAGGCGGGGCAGCTCGCGTCATACGGCCGGTACGGGACGCGCGGATCCTCCTGGCCGCCGGCCAGACCCGCGAGCAGCACGAGCACCGCGACGGCGGCGATGGCGCGGTCCATGGGGGCAGCGTAGCGATCTTGCCCGACGTTTCCTGCAATTTCGTACCAAGTCCGCACATAGGGCGGACCAGCTCCCGGCGGGCTCAGTCGTGGGCGATGTGCATGAGCTGCCGCCACAACAGCACCACGAACACCGCGGACCCGGCGAAGGCGAACCAGAACGGCGCCGCCACCCCGAATGCCGTGGCCAGGGTGCCGCCGATCAGCGAGCCGACCACCAGACCGGCGTAGACACAGACGGTGTTGACGCTGCCCACCCGCCCCTGCAGCTCACTGGGAACCGCACGCTGGCGGATGGTGACCGAGGTCGTGCCCCAGATGAACGCGTGCGCGCCGAAGACCAGGAAGATCCCGCCGGCCACCCACGGCGAATGCGTCAGGGCCAGGCCGAGGTGGGTGAGCGTCTCGATGACGAGTCCGATCCGCATCAGGGCGCCGAGGCTCACCTTGCGGGTGATGTACCCGTACAGACCGGTGCCGATCAGGCCGCCGATCCCGCCGATGGTGGTCATCAGGCCGAAACCCACGGCGCCGAGGCCGAGCTGCTCCTGGGTGTAGAGGACGAGCACCGACCAGGCCGCGCCGAACGTGAAGTTGAAGATCAGGATGGTCAGCGCCAGCGTACGGACGGCGGCGTGCCGGATGGTCCACTTGAACCCGGCGATCAGCTCCCGGACGGCGTTGGGCGCCTGATCGCCGTCCGGCCGGACCCGCGGCGGCAGGGTGATCCGGAAGACCAGCACGATCCCGGCCAGCACCAGCAGCAACTGCCCGGCGAACGGCCAGGTCACGCCCAGCCCGAACAGCGCCGCGCCGAGCGGCGGGCCGGCCAGCTGGTTGAGCGTGATGAACCCGGTGCCCAGGCGGGCGTTGGCGATGACGAGATCGTCCCTGTCCACCAGCGTGGGCGTCAGCGTGCTCGTCGTGTTGTCGGCGAACACCTCGGCGATGGACCGCAGCGAGAGGGCCACCAGTGCCGTCGCCACCGTCACGGTGCCGGTCACCATGAGCGCGACGAGGGCCGCCAGCACCAGGGCGCGTGCCACGTTCGCGATGATCACGATCTTGCGCCGGTCGTACCGGTCGGACAGGACGCCCGCGTACAGGCCGAACAGCAGCGGCGGCCCCCAGCTGACCAGCGCCGACAGCGAGATCAGCAGCGGGTCGCGGGTCAGCGACGCGATCAGCAGCGGGCCCGCCGCGGCCGCGACTCCGTCACCGAGATTCGTCAGCCAGCTCGACGCCAGCAACCATCGGAATCCCGTCCCCAATCGAGCCGGCAGGACTCGCTCCACCACTGAGATCACGAGCGCAAGACTCTACGTTTCGAGAGCTATCGGGGGCAACGCGTTTTTCGCCCTGGTGTGGGAGCGGGCCGGCGAGCCACCGGTCAACTAGGCGCGGGTGCGTTCCAGCACGTCGATCTGGTGCCGGCGTTCCCGGATCACGTGTCCTTCCCGCGGATAGACGACGAACTCGTGCCCGCCACCGAACCGCCGCAGCGCCCGATGGAAGTACGTGGCCTGGCCGAGCGGCACGCCCGGACGCAGCGGCAGGACACCGTCCGCGACCGACCGCGCTGTCACCGTCTCGTCGGAGCCCATCGACACCGTTCCCAGTCCTCGACCGTGATGATCGGGGCAGAACCTATCGCCCGAGATCGTGCGGCGGATGAAGGCTGCGACGGGCGGAGATGAAAATCTGTGTTCGCCGTAGTAGACATTCGCGCGCTCGGGTACTAGAGTTTCTGACATCGCAAGGAACGGATCCACCGGGCAGCGGAAACACCGGCAACACGATGAACTGCCCGGAATGAGGATGAAGTCAGTTGGGTCAGGCAGAAGGTCGGACGTGAAGGGCCAGCGCGGTTGGTAAGGGCCCAGATCGTGGACGCGCTGCCGTTGATGTAAGTGGACGTCACGTCCAGAGGAATAGGGAAGGGAGTGTTGAACGCCATCGAAGGATCGCCCGTCGCCGGCTGACGTTCGCCGCACGGGTACCGCAGTTCCACAGGATTGGAAGGTGGTCTACGGTCACGCATCCGCGATCCCCGCATCGCCGCCGAACAGGGCGGCGGATGCGGATGACAACAAGCCGGCCCCAGGCCGGTAGATGGTGTTGAACCTCTTCGGGGCCCCGGCGCACATGGCGCCGGGGCCCCCTGTTGGTGTGAAGAAAGGTATTTATGGGTCAAGGGCACATACCCGGCGCCATGCAGGCTTCGCCCGCCGGCGCCGACGATGACGGTCTCAGCGGTGCGCCCAGCGCCGAGGACCGGTTCGACGATGACGACTACCCCGCCTACAGCATGGGCGCGGCGGCGGAGATGCTCGGCGTCACCCCGACGTTCCTGCGGGCCCTGGGCGCCGCCAAACTGATCGAGCCGAGACGCTCAAGCGGCGGCCACCGCCGCTACTCCCGCTACCAGCTGCGCCTGGCGGCCCGCGCCAGGGAGCTCGTCGACCAGGGCACACCCGTCGAGGCCGCCTGCCGGATCATCATCCTGGAGGACCAGCTCGCCGAGGCGCTGCGTATCAACGCCGCGTACGAACGGGAACGCCCGGCCGGAAACTGACCCCGCGACCGCCCCGCGCGGCGGGTCGCGGAGGCCGAGGTGACACCGGACGGATCAGGCATCGAACGCCCGCGTCAGCGGGCGCTCGTCGCGCGGGCCAGGAAGTCGCGGATCAGGCCTGCCACCTCGTCGCCCGCGCTCTCCAGCAGGAAGTGCCCGCCGTCCAGCAGGTGGATCTCCGCGTTCGGGACGTCCTGGGAGAACGCGCGGGCCCCGTCCGGCCCGAAGATCTCATCGCCCCTGCCCCACACGGCGAGCAGCGGCGGCTGGTTCGCCCGCAGGTAGGCGTGCAGCTCCTTGTACAGCGGCGGGTTGGTCGCGTAGTCGCGGAACAGCGCGAGCTGGATCGCGTCGTTGCCGGGACGGGACACCAGCGCGTGATCGTGGTGCCAGGTGTCGGGGCTGACCAGGCTCTCGTCCGGGACGCCGGTGAGGTACTGCCAGCGGATGGCGTCGAGGCTCAGCGCGGTGCGGATCGCGCGCTCGGTCTCGGGCGTCTGCTCCCGGTGGTAGTCCCACACGGTCTGCCAGAAGCCCGGCACGAAGCCGGCGTCGTACCCGTTGCCGTTCTGCGTGATGATCGCCGTGACGGCCTCAGGGTCGGCCAGGGCCAGCCGCCAGCCGATCGGGGCGCCGTAGTCCTGCACGTAGACGGCGTAGCGCCGCACGCCCAGCTGGTCGAGCAGGCCGGCGGTGAGGCCGGTGAGGGCGTCGAAGGTGTAGTCGAACTCGTCGGCCGGCGGGGCGTCCGACAGCCCGAACCCGAGGTGGTCGGGAGCGATGACGTGATAACGGTCGGCGAGCGCCGGAATCAGGTGGCGGAACATGAACGAGCTGGTCGGGTAGCCGTGCAGGAGCACGACGGCCGGCGCGTCCGCGGAACCGGCCTCCCGGTAGAACAGCCGCCGGCCCTGGACGGTGGCGTAGCGATGGTGAACGGCAGTCATGTCTAACTCCTACGACTCGTTTTGATGGTTAGACCAAAGCACGGCTTGGTGTAACCTGTCAAACAGACTTTGGAGGTTAGGTTTGTCATGGAGCTCGATGTCGACGAGAAGCTGCTGCTCGACCTGCTGAACACCACGCCCGTGCACGACGGGCAGCCGTCCGACCTGCTGGCCGACCGCGACGACGGGCTGCGCTGGCTCGCCGAGCACGGTCAGCCGGCCTCGGCGGAGGAGTGGCGCGCCGCGCGCGACGCCCGCGGGGTGCTCCAGGACGTCGTACGCGGCGACGCGCCCCCGGCCGCGCTCGCGCGCTTCGTCGAGGGCGTGCTGCGCCTGGCCTCGCTCGGCGAGGAGGGGATCGCGTGGACCCAGCGACTGCCGGAGGGCCGCGTCGCGGCGGCACGCGCCGTGCTGACCTGGGACGCGCTGCGCGTCTCCGGCCCGGGACGGCTGCGCGCCTGCGCCAACGACGAGTGCCGGCTCTTCCTGATCGACCACAGCAGGCCGAACAACGCCCGCTGGTGCTCGATGGCCGGCTGCGGCAACCGCATGAAGGCCCGCCGGCACTACCAGCGCACCCGGCAGGCCAGGACGGACGGATAGCGGCGGCGGCCGGTCGGCGGCGCTCAGCGGCGGCTCACAGCACCTTGAGCAGCCGCCCGGCCAGTTCCGCCGCCGAGGCGGGGTTCTGCCCGGTGAACAGGTTGCCGTCGACCACCGTGTACGGCTGCCACATCTCGCCCTTGGCGAAGTCCACGCCGAGGGCGACGAGTTCGTCCTCCAGCAGCCAGCGCGCCTTCGGCGCCAGCCCGACCGCGTTCTCCTCCTCGTTGGTGAACCCGGTCACCCGGCGGCCGGCGAACGGCGACCGGCCGTGGATCCGGGTGGCCAGCATCGCGGCCGGGGCGTGGCAGACGATGGCCAGCGGCCTGCCGGAGGCAAGCGCCGCCGTCAGCAGCCGGCCGGCGTCCGCGTCCTGCCACAGGTCCTCCATGGGGCCGTGGCCGCCGGGCAGGTAGACGGCGTCGTAGTCGTCCAGCCGGACGTCGGGCAGCCTGAGCGGCCGCCGCAGCACCTCCGCCGAGCGGATCGTCTCCTCCAGGTCGAGTGCCGCCTGCGCGCCGCCGGCCATGTCGGGCCGCAGGCTCATCATGTCCACGTACGGCACCACCCCGCCCGGAGTGGCGACCACGATCTCGTGCCCGGCATCGGTGAGCGCACGGTACGGGGCCGCGAACTCCTCGGCCCAGTATCCCGTCGCGTGCCTGGTGCCGTCCTTGAGCGTCCAGTACGCCGTACCGGTCATCACGAACAGAAGCTTCGCCATGGGACTTCCCCTCTGCGTGAAGTGACATCCCGCGGGAGGTCACCCGAAGCCGACGACCACGCTCCGGTGTCGGATCATTGCGGATGCGAAAATCGCCGTACACATCTCAAATTAGCGATAAGCACCACAAATCAGACAAAATTGCATGTAAATCTCGGTTTCCTGAGAAGGCCCCCTTGGCGAGCGCGGCCGGTCGCCGTGACGTGGAGCGTCGTCCCGTCGTGATCTGGGACCAGCATGATCATCGCCGTGAAACACGTGATCTTATGCATCGTCGCCGGCGGCGTCGTCCTGGCGACCGGCACGCCGGCGCTGGCCGCCCCCAAAGACCCGCTCGCCGCCCTGCGCGCCCAGCTCTCGCCCGGCAGAGGCGTGACGCTCAAGCAGAAGACCGTCGGCAGGTCGCCCTCCACCCTGGCCCGCTCCGGGCGGGTGCAGTTCGACCGGCGCGGCATCGCCGCCTCCGACCTCACCGGCAAGCTGAGCGTGCCCGGCGGCGACGGCGCGGAACAGGACGACGGCGGCCAGGCCGCGGCGCTCACCAAGCCGGAGCGCACCCTGCGCGTCGGCCGCACCTCCTACGTCAAGGGCGGCCCCGTCGGCGCGGCCCTGCCCGAGGGCAGATCCTGGTTCAAGCAGTCGCCGGGCTGGACGTGCGGCATGACCGCCATGTACGGCGACTTCGTCAACGCCGCCGAGCCGAGCACCCTCAAGGCGCTGCTGGCCCGTTCCACCCGTAAGGGGACGACGTACACGGGCAGCATGAGCGTCAAGGACTTGCGCCGCGTCTCGGCGTGGACCAGGGACACCCTGTGGTGGCAGCTCGCCGCCGGCGTCAAGGTGCACTGGACGCTCGTGGTGAGCCGGTCCGGCCTGCCCCGTACGCTGACCACCAAGCTGGCCAGTGCGAAGGTCGGCATGAGCGCGACCGGGATGAAGACCACCTACTCCGGCTGGGGCGCCAGGGTGTCCATCAAGGCGCCGCCCAGGTCGGCGGTGACCACGAAACTGGACCCGGAGAAGGGAGGCCTCCGCCTGCCTCCCGCCCCCAAGCGCTGACGGCTCTCCGCCTGGACGGTGGAAACCCGGGGAGACCCCGTCCAGGCTCAGACCCATGGTCAGCGGCAGTTGCCCCAGCTGTCGCGGGCGCCCTCGGCCAGCGGGCCGCCGTGGCCGCCGCGTGAACGTGGCCCGGCCGTGCCAGGCGGACTTGAGCGTCACCACGCCGGGGCCGCGGTGAGGCCGATCGCGGCGGTGGCGAACAGGAGAGTGCATGCGCTCGCGTTGACGATCTTCCTGAGCGGACGTCGAGCGAGTGCCGACATCGGAATTCCTCCTCGAGTGGTCGTACCGGGACGCCCGGCGAGTCGCGGACATCCCGGAGGTGGATGCCGTGGGCCTAAGCCGCTCCGGCCGCGTGGGCAAACCACGGTGCCTACCCCGTCGAAACGGCCCAAACATCCCCAGGTGAGGCGCCGTGGTAGTGCCAGGTGTACCTCCAGGTCTCGCCCGCGCGCCCGTGTGCGCGGGCCCGGCCGGCACTTGGATGGTCGGCATGACAGACACACGTTCGATTCCCGGCCGTTGGGTCGAAGGCGCCGGCGCGGTGCTGGGGCCCCTGCTGCTCATCGCGGCGGTCCTCACCCGGATCGGCGCGGACGACTTCTTCCCCGGCCAGCTCGCCGCCTACGCCGCCGATCCGGGACGGATGGCCGTGTCGTACGGGCTGTTCGCCGCCGGCGTGGTGCTGCTCTGGCCGGCCGTCACGGCGCTGGCCCGGCGCATCGCCGTGACGCGTCCCGGCTGGGCCGGGTGGGGCGCCACGCTGGTCGTGCTCGGGCTGTTCGGGCGGATCTTCCACGCCGGCGTGAGCCACCTGGCGTTCCAGCTGGTGGACGAACTCGGGCTGGAGGCGGCGCGGCGGGCCGTCGCGGACACCTACGGCGCCTTCCACGTCTTCAAGGCGGCCTCCGTCTGCATCATGGCCGGCTGGATCGTGCTCGCCGCCGGCGCCTTCCGCGCCAGGGTGTTCGGCGCGGGCCCGCTCGGCGTGGCCAGGTGCGGGGCGCTGGCGCTGGGGTGCGCGCTGCCGCTGGGCGTGCTGAAGGGCAGCAGCGATCCGATCTCGCTGCTCGCCCTGGCCGGGCTCGCCGCCGCCCTGGTGCCCTTCGGGCTCGGGCTGCTGCGCAACGGCCCGGCCCCTCGCTGGTGGGCCGTCGCCCTCACCGTCGCGCTGGTGCCGGGCGCGTACGTCGTCGGCATGCTCGGCTGACCGCCGGCGACGGCCTGCACCGATGGTCCGTTCGTCGAGCGGTGGGAGAGTGGTGGGCATGCGGGTGTCGATGACGAGCGTCGCGGCGCGGGCCGGCCGCGTCAACGAGGACTTCACCGGCGCGGTCCCGGCCGGAGCGGTGCTGGTCGACGGCGCCGGCATCCCCGGCGGGGAGGCGACCTGCCGTCACGGCGTCGCCTGGTACGCCTCCCGCCTGGGCGGCGCCCTCCTCGCCCTCCTCGCGCCAGGGCCGGGCCGCGACCTGCGCGACCTGCTCGCCGAGGCCATCGAGCGGGTGACGGACGCCCACCGCGTCACCTGCGACGTCGCCGACCCCATCGGCCCGTCGGCGACCGTCGCCATGCTGCGCGTGTCCGGCGGCGTCCTCGATCATCTGGTGCTCGGCGACTGCTATCTCGTGCTCGACCGGGCGGACGGCGCCCCGGTCGTCGTCACCGACCCGCGCGAGGTGGTCATCAGCCGCTCGTACGTGCCCGCCCTGGAGGTCGCGGGCCAGGGAACCGACGAATACCAGCGGATATTGGGCGAACTGCGCGCCCACCGGAACGCGCCGGGTGGTTTCTGGCTGGCCAAGGACGACCCGCGGGCGGCCGGCGAGGCGGTCACCGGGAGCCGTCCGATCTCGGAGCTGTCCGGCGCCGTCCTGCTCAGCAACGGCGCCGCCCGCATCGCCGGCGAGCTTGAGTCGATCGGCTGGCCGGAGGTCCTGGCCGTCCTGGCGTCGAGCGGGCCCGCTGAGATCATCCGCCGCGTCCGGCGGGCGGAGGCCCGTCACGCGGTCCGGCCGGACGACGCGACGATCGCCCACTGCACCGGCCTGGACGAGGCATGAAGGCCACCGGCGCGAGGGGCTCAGGCCAGGTCGAGCGCGAAGGGCTCAGGCGAGGTCGGCGGCCAGGGGCGGGACGAGCGCGGCGACGGCCTCCGCCACGCTGTCGTGGATGTCCAGGGTGTCCCAGACGCCGGTGATCCGGAGGAGCCGGGCCGGCCGCTCCTGTACGGAGACTAGGTGCAGGCTGCCCGCCCCCGCCAGGACCTCGGCCCGCACCCGCAGCAGCACGTGCAGCCCACTGCTGTCCATGAAGGTGACCCCGTGCAGATCCAGGATCAGCGGCCGGCCGGGCCGCAGCGCGCCGGCGATGGCGGACTCCAGGCGGTCGGCGTTGGTGGCGTCGATCTCACCCGCCACGGTGACGAGCACACCGACGGGGGAGGGGTGGCAGGTCACGCTGAGCGCGGTAGGCATGGCCGCTGCCCTCAGCATGTCGGCGAGTGCGAGGTTGACGGGCATGAGGGGTCCCTGGGGGAGTAGGTCGGCTTGATGCGGACGGCCTTTCACCGTCACTGTCGAGAGTACGCCCGAACTATGTTACAGGAAAGAGGATTCGTCAATTTCAGGTGAGGTAATGCTAGAGGTGCACCTCACCACCGTCCACGACCAGGTCGGCGCCGAGGAAGAAGGCGGACTGGTCGGAGGCGAGGAAGGCCACCACATTGGCGACCTCCTCCGGGCGGCCGATCCGGCCGAGCGGGACGGCCTTGGTGAACCGCGCCTTGGCGCCGGCGTCCCCGCCGGCCACGCCGTCGAGCCCGGGGGTGTCGATGGTGCCGGGGGAGATCGCGTTGACCCGGATGCCGCGGTCCTTGAGCTCGTTGGCCCAGGTCCTGGCGAAGGAGCGGATGGCCGCCTTGGATGCCGCGTACGCGCCGAACGCCGCGACGCCGTCGCCGGCCCGGACCGAGGAGTTGAGTATCACCGACGCGCCGTCGTTGAGCAGCGGCAGCGCCTTCTGCACCGTGAACAGGGTGCCGCGGACGTTGGCGGAGAAGATCCGGTCCAGGTGCTCCCCGGTGGTCTGCTCCAGGGTCGCGAACGAGGCGGCGGCGGCGTTGGCGAACAGCACGTCCAGGCCCCGGCCCCGGTCCGCGACGGCGGCGTAGAGCCGGTCCAGGTCGCCCGGCGCCGCGATGTCGCCGGGCACGGCCGTCACCGCCGCCGGGCCCAGGCTCTCCACCACCGCGTCGAGGACGGTCTTCCTGCGCCCGGTGATGAACACGTGCGCGCCCTCGGCCGCCAGTCGCCGGGCCGCGGCCAGGCCGATGCCCGTGCCGCCGCCGGTGACGACGGCGGTCTTGTTCTCCAGCTGTCCCATGGCTTTCACCTCATCAGATTTATGCATCGATCGGTACGGAATGCGACGATAGCAGTTCCGCACCGTCCGGTACAAAAAGCGGTAGACTCGGCCGCATGGAAACGCAGGGGAAGGCGCCGATCGGCCGGCCACGCGGCTTCGACCCGGACGAGGCGCTCGACCGGGCCATGCGCGTCTTCTGGGCGCAGGGTTACGAGGGCGCCAGCCTCACCGACCTGACCAGGGCCATGGGCATCAGCCGCACCAGCATGTACGCCGCCTTCGGCAGCAAGGAGGACCTGTTCCACCTGGCCCTGCGGCGCTACAGCGACGGCCCCGCCGCGTACGTCTTCCGGGCCCTGGAGCAGCCGGCCGCGCGGCAGGTCGCCGCCGCGTTCCTCGGCGGCGCGGTCGAGGCCACCACCCGTCCCGACTGTCCCGCCGGCTGCTTCGGCGTCCAGGGTTCGCTGGCGGCGGGCGAGCCGGGGCGGGCCGCCCGCGACACGCTGGCGGCCTGGCGCGACAACGGCGTCGCGCTGCTCAGGGAACGGTTCCAGCGGGCCGTGGACGAGGGCGACCTGCCCGCCGGGTCCGATCCGGGGCTGCTCGCCCGCTACCTCATGACCGTGGCCAACGGCATCGCCGTCCAGGCCGCCGGCGGCGCCGCCCGCGAGGAGCTCCAGTCGGTGGCCGACCTGTCCCTGCGGCAGTGGCCGCCCGCCTGAGGGCTTCTTGGAGCGTTCCACTTCACTCTGTTTTGACACTTTCTATGGGTAACCGCTATCTATTGGCCAACCGTTAGGGGGTGTCATGCAGGACGCGGTGCTGGCGATGCTCGCCAAGGAGCCGTCGCACGGCTACGAGCTGCACGCGCGGCTGCGGCGCAGCCTCGGCCCGCTGGGCGAGTCGATGAACCGGGGGCAGATCTACGTCACGCTGGCCCGGCTGGAGCGAGCGGGCCTGGTGACCTCCGAGCGCGAGGACGGCCTGCCCGAGCGGCCCGAGCGCAAGGTCCACGCGCTGACCCCGGCCGGGCAGCAGCGGGTGACCGCCTGGCTGGCCGAGGTGGGCTGGCCGAAACCCGACCTGGCGGAGTTCCATCTCAAGCTCGCCGCCGCCGCGGCGGGACGGCTGGCCGACCCGGTGGAACTGATCGCGGCGCAGCGCCGCGAGCTGCTGCGCCGCCTGCGCGAGGCGCAGCAGGCGGCGCTGGCCGAACCGGCGGAACCAGGACCGGCGGAACCAGGACCGGCGGAATCAGGGCCGGCGGGGCCGGGGGCCGGGCTGCTGCTGGAAGGGGTCATGCTCCGGCTGCGCGCCGACCTGCGCTGGCTGGACGCCTGCGAACGGGCCTGGTCCAGGGCCGACGACGAGATCGAGGGTGGATGAACGGGTCGAGTGCCGCCGCGGTCGTGACCCGCGGCCTGGTGAAGCAGCACGGTCAGGGGCACGGCGGGGTCCGCGCGGTCGACGAGATCGACCTGGAGGTGCCCCAGGGGCAGACGCTCGCGGTCATGGGCCCCAGCGGCTGCGGCAAGTCCACACTGCTGCACCTGCTGGGCGGCCTGGAGCGGCCCGACGGCGGCGAGGTGTGGCTGGCCGGGCGGCGCATCGACACGCTGAGCGAACGAGCCCTGGCGCGCATGCGCCGCCGGTCGGTGGGATTCGTCTTCCAGGGCTTCCACCTGATGGAGGAGCTGACCGCGGCCGAGAACGTGGAACTCCCCGCGCTGCTGGCCGGCCGCTCGCGCCGCCAGGCCAGACGGCGCGCGGGACGGCTGCTGGACCAGGTCGGGCTCACCGCCCGCGCCCGGCACCTGCCCTCCCAGCTGTCGGGCGGGCAGCGCCAGCGGGTCGCCGTCGCCCGCGCCCTGGTCAACGATCCCCTGGTCGTCCTGGCCGACGAGCCCACCGGCAACCTCGACACCGCGGCCACCCACGACGTGCTGCGGATCTTCGGGGAGCTGCGGTCCGCCGGGCAGACGTTCGTGATCGTCACCCACGACGAGCGGGTGGCCGCCACGGCGGACCGGCTGATCTCGATGCGCGACGGGATGTTCGTCGACGACCTCAGGATGGCCGCCGCCCGCCCGCGCGGGCTCGGCGGGCTGATCGGGCTGGGGGACTGAACGTCATGGGCTCCCTCGTGCTCGTCCCGCGCCTGGTCCTGGCCGACGTGCGCCGGCACCGGCTCCAGGCGGCGATGCTGCTGCTCGCGGTGACCGTGGCCACCGCCACGATGGCCCTCGGCCTGTCGCTGAACGGCGTCAGCGACGCGCTGTACGAGCAGACCCGCGCGGCCACTGCCGGACCGGACGTGGTGGTGCTCTCCGGCGAGCCGGGTCCCGCCGCGACCTCGGCCCTGTCCTCCCTGGCGCGGGCCCCCGAGGTCACCGCCCACCACGGCCCCTACCGCATCGTCTACGCCGACCTGGCCGTGCACGGCCGCACCTCCAACGTGGTGGTGCACGGCTTCGCCGAGAAGCCGGGCGCGGTCAACCGCCCGCTCACGACCTCGGGCCACTGGGTACGCCCCGGCGGCACCGTACTCGAACGCGGCTTCGCCACCGCGCTCGGCGTCGGCGTCGGCGACCGCGTCACCATCGCCGGCCGCTCGTACCCCGTCGTCGGGATCGCCGTCACCGCGGCCACCTCCGTCTACCCCGGCGCGGCCCAGATCGGCCCCGGCGGCGCGGGCAGCGACTACAGCGGCCTGGCCTGGATGACCCGGCCGGACGCCAAGGCGCTGGCCTCGGCCCATGACCTGCCGGTGACCGTCGCCCTCGACCTCGCGCTGCGCGACCCCGCCCGCGCCGACGCCTTCCGCGAGGCCCACCGCGACCCCGATCTGCGGCTCACCTTCCGCTCCTGGCGGTTCACCGCCGCCCAGGATCTGAACCTGCTCAAGGACAGCCAGCCGATCCTCATCGTCGGAAGCTGGCTGATCGGCTTCCTGGCGATCACCGGGGTGGCGGCGCTGGCCGCCGGGCGCGCCGCCGAGCAGACACGCAGGGCCGGGCTGCTCAAGGCCGTCGGCGCCGGCCCCGGCCTGATCGCCACCGTGCTGCTCACCGAATACCTGGCCCTGGCGCTGGCCGGCGACGCGCTGGGGCTGCTGATCGCCCAGCTGAGCGTGCCCGCCATCGCCAGCCCCACCGACAGCCGGATCGGCGACGCGGCCGGGCCGGGCACCGCCGCCGTCGTCACCGCGACGCTGCTCGCCGTGGCGGTGGCGGTGCTGTCCACGCTGCGCCCGACGCTGCGGGCCAGGCGCACGGCGACCGTCACGGCGCTGACCGCCACCGCCCATCGGCCCCGCCACCGTCCCCGGCTCACCGCGCTGTCCGCGCTGCTGCCCACGCCGCTCCTGCTCGGGCTGCGGCTGACCGCCCGCCGGCCGGGCCGCGCCGTGCTGCAGGCGTGCTCCACCGCCACCACAGTGATCGCGATCGTCGCCCTGCTCACCCTCCACGCCCAGACGGAGCGGGGGTACGGCCTGGGCGGCTCCTCCGTCCTGCCCAACCTGCGGGGCGAGCACGACCGCCGGCTCATGCTCGCCGTCGCCGTCCTGCTCATCACGCTCGCCGTGGTGAACACCGTCACGTTCACCTGGACCACCGCCATGGAGGCCGAGGCGAACATGGCCGTCGCGCGCACGCTCGGCGCCACCCCCGGCCAGATCACGGCCGGGCTGTCGGCCGCGCAGCTCCTGCCCACCCTGCCCGGCGCCGTCCTCGGCGTCCCGCTGGGCGACGGCCTGCTCTCCCTCTTCGCCGCCAGGAACGCGGTGCAGGCGCCCTCGTCCTGGCTGCTCGCGGCGGTGCTCGCGACCCTCGTGGCCACGGCCGCGCTCACCGCCCTGCCCGCCCGCCTGGCGGCCCGCCGCCCCGTGGCGCGGGCACTCAGCGCGGAAGCCGCCTGACCGCCGCACGCGCACAGGGCAGGGCGGGCCCAGGGGATGAACCCGGGATCGCTGGGTATGCAGCATTCATCCCGGTGAGGAGAACGCACTGATCGATGATGATCCGTGCCCTCACCCCCGTTCGTCGCCGGTGACCGAGCCTGATCGGACTGAGCCCGATCGGATTGAGCCCGATACGACTGGGCCTGATGGGACGGAGCCTGATGTGACGACGACCAGACCCGGCGACCGGCCGCCGTCCCCCTCGTTCAGCTGACGCGGGTGCCGGGCGATGGACCTGTCGGACCGCGAACGCCGGATCCTGGGCGAGATCGAACAGGAACTCCGCCGCGGCGACCGTGCCTTCGTCCGCCGCATCGAGTCGCTCAACGCCGCCTGCCGCCGGACAGGGGCGCAACGCTACGCCGCCCACACCACCTGGCGCGAGCTCTGTTGCGTGCTGCTGCTGGCCCTCGCCCTGGCCGCGCTGGCCGTGCTCCTGGTCCTGTCCGCCGGCGGCGCCCGCGCTCCCGCGCCGCCGCGCGTGCCCGCGCCGAGCCACGCCCTGGCACCGATGCCCGCGCTCAGGCCCGTCTCCCGCGCCCGCTCGGACTCCGCGTGCACCCATGAGCGGAACCGGGCGGAAACCGGGGCATGCCGTGATCCTTACCGAATGCGGAGCTTTCGGCGAGAGCGGGCAGAGGTTCGTCCGGGAAGTCTCGGGTAGGCGGGCGGACCGCGGTTTTCCGGACGAGCGCGAAGGAGCGCATGCACATGACCTTCAATCCGTTGCGGGAACGAGGCATCCCGCTGGACAAGCAGCTACGGAACTGGCGCGAGCTGAACGTCGTCCCGATCGATCCCGATCACGCCGATCCGTACACCAGGTGCCGGATCATCACGATGAACGGGATCGAGGTGGAGGCGATCATGTTCAGCCACCACCTGGCCCGCCACTGCCCGGATCTGGAGATCAAGCAGCAACTGGCCCGGGTGCGCTACATCGAGGCGCAGCAGCAGAAGGTGGTCAACTGGCTGCTGCCCGGGGTGTCCTCGGTGCTGGAGACCACGATCGCCTACGAGCAGGTGGCCGTCGACCTGACCGCCTGGGTGGCGCGGATGGAGCCGGACTCCTACCTCAAGCAGGCCTACCAGTTCGGCGTGCTGGAGGACTTCGACCACCTCTACCGGTACGCCAACCTGTACGAGATGATCGAGCACCGCAAGGCGGAGAAGATCGTCGACGGGCTGACCGAGGTGATGCCGGGCCGGCCGACGTACCTGCATCACCGCAACCCCATCGACAACGTGCGCGAGCCCTACGACCGCTCCAGCACGGCGCCGATCTCCAAGCTGCACGCGCTGACGATCATGTCGGCCGAGCAGCAGACGATGAACTTCTACATGAACGTCGGCCCGACCGCGATGGAGCCGATCGCCCGGCAGCTGTACCAGGAGATCGGGCTGATCGAGGAGGAGCACGTCACCCACTACGAGTCGCTGGTCGACCCGGGCGAGAGCTGGTGGGAGATGCTGCTCAACCACGAGTACAACGAGTGCTACCTGTACCACTCGTTCATGGAGACCGAGTCCGACCCCAAGGTCAAGGCGATCTGGGAGCTGCACCTGAACATGGAGCTGGAGCACCTGCGCCTGGCCGCCGAGCTGTTCAAGCGGCTCGACGGCCGCGACCCGGAGCAGGTCTGCGCGCCGGAGCTGCCGGCGCCGGTGACGTTCGAGCCGAACAAGGCCTATCTGCGTGAGCTGCTGTCCACCCAGATCGACATCACCACGCTGGGCACCGGTTACGTGCAGGAGGCCCACGAACGCTTCGAGAAGATGCAGGAAGCCCTCATGGGCGGCGAAGTGGCCCCCTCGGAGCGGGTCATCGACGACAACCGGGCCGTCTCCGGTCACGAGTACCGGCTGCAGACCGAGGGCGAGCACCCGGTCCACAGCCTGGCCGCCAACCGCTGACCCAGCCGGCCCCGACCCGCCTCCCCGCCCGGGAGGCGGCGTCCCGGTGATCATCGCCATCTCAGCACGCACGGGAAACGCCGGTTCGCGGCTCTGACAAGGGGGGTTGTCCGAGCCGCGGGGCCGTCGCGCGGAAGGTCACGCATGAGCACACCGCCGAGATTCATCAGCGGGCCGAGCAGGTATCTCGACGACCGCCTGGGGGCGGCCGGCTTCTTCAAGCGCAACCTGCGCAAGATCTTCCCGGACCACTGGACGTTCCTGCTGGGCGAGATCGCGCTCTACTCGTTCATCATCCTGCTGCTGACTGGAACGTTCCTCACCTTCTGGTTCGAGCCGGGCATGGGGCACGTGGTGTACGACGGCTCGTACGCTCCGCTCCAAGGCGTGGAGATGTCCGACGCGTACGCCTCGGCGCTGCGGATCAGCTTCGACGTGCGCGGCGGCCTGCTGATCCGGCAGATCCACCACTGGGCCGCGCTGCTGTTCACCGCCGGCCTGGTCGTGCACATGCTGCGGATCTTCTTCACCGGCGCCTACCGCAGACCGCGCGAGATCAACTGGCTGATCGGCATCGCGCTGTTCGCGCTGTCGCTGTTCGAGGGGCTCACCGGCTACTCGCTGCCCGACGACCTGCTGTCGGGCGCGGGCCTGCGCATCACCCAGGGCGTGCTGCTGTCGATCCCGCTGATCGGCACGTACCTGTCGTTCTTCCTCTTCGGCGGCGAGTATCCCGGCGAGGACGTCATCCCGCGCTTCTTCACGCTGCACATCCTGCTGATCCCGGGCATCCTGCTGGCGCTGATCACCGCGCACCTCGTGCTGATGTGGGTGCAGAAGCACACGCAGATGCCGGGCAAGGGGCGCACGGAGAAGAACGTGGTGGGCGCCCCGCTGCTGCCGGCCTTCATGGCCAAGTCGGGGGCGTACCTGATGTTCACGGCCGCCGTCACGGCCGGGCTCGCGACCTTCACCCAGATCAACCCGATCTGGCTGTTCGGCCCCTACACCCCGGCCGACATCTCCGCCGGCTCCCAGCCGGACTGGTACATGGGCTTCCTGGAAGGCTCGCTGCGGCTCATGCCGTCCTGGGAGATCAACCTCTTCGGCACCGCCCACGCCGGCACGGTGCCGCTGAGCGTGCTCATCCCGGCGCTGCTGCCCCTGGGGCTGATCATCACCGGGCTGGTGCTCTTCCCGTTCCTGGAACAGTGGGTCACCGGCGACCGGCGCGAGCACCACATCGCCGACCGCCCGCGCAACAACCCGCACCGCACCGCGATCGGCATCACCGCCATCACCTTCTACGGCCTGCTCTGGCTGATGGGCGCCAACGACCTGATCGCGGCCAACTTCCACGTCAGCCTCAACTGGACGACGTACATCGGGCGGGTGCTGATCTTCCTCGGCCCGGCCCTCGCCTACCTGATCACCTACCGGATGTGCCTGGGCCTGCAGCGCTCCGACGCCGCCACGATCGGCCACGGCGTCGAGTCGGGCGTGATCAAGCGCCTGCCGCACGGCGAGTTCGTCGAGATCCACGCGGCGCCATCGGAGGACATCGAAGCCCACCTGGAGGGCAAGACCCCGGTGCCGATGCTGCCGGGCAGCACCCAGGACGGGGCCGGCGTCCCGCCGAAGACCGCCAGGGGCCCGCTCGGCCGGCTCCGCCTCAAGATGAGCCGCGCCTACGGCGGGGAGAAGATCCCCCTGGACGGCGAGCACGACGGGCACCACGACGGCGAGCACGCCAGATCGGGCCCGCCCGCGAAGACCTCACGCGACTGACGCCCGGAGCCGGGGCCTCGTCCGCGCCGGATTGCCGGGGCGGACGAGGGGCAGGTGGGCGGGATGAGAGCTCCACCGTCGCCCCGTGTCGGGCTTCCGGTGATGTACCACCGGTGGGAGCGGATGACGTTCGTCCACTGGCGCTACCGGCCGGAGCAGGTGCAGGCGCTGCTGCCCGCGCAGCTGTCGGTGGAGAGCTTCGACGGCGCGGCCTGGGTGGGGCTCACTCCGTTCCTCATGCGCGGGGTACGGGTGCCGGGCACCCCCGCGCTGCCGTGGCTGTCCACGTTCCCCGAGACGAACCTGCGCACCTATGTACGGGACGCGCGAGGACGTACCGGCATCTGGTTCTTCTCCCTGGACGCCGGCCGCCTGCCCGCCACACTCGGTGGCCGGGCCGGCTACGGGCTGCCCTACTTCTGGTCCGGAATGTCGGTGGAGGCGAGGAACGGCCGCACTGACTACCGGTGCCGCCGGCGACTGCCGGGGCCGGCGGGTGCGCGGTGCGACGCGCGGGTCGAGATCGGCGTGCCGCTGCTGGAGCGGGAACGCGACGAGCTCGCCCACTTCCTGACCGCCCGGTTCCGGCTGTTCAGCATCGTGGCCGGACGGCTGGCCGCCGCGCGGGTGGAACACCCGCCGTGGCCGCTGCACCACGCCCATCTCGACGGCCTGGACCAGAATCTGGTCCAGGCCGCGGGCCTGCCGGCTCCCGCGGGGCGGCCCGCGCTGCACGCCTCGCCCGGGGTGCCGGTCAGGGTGGGCATGTGGAGCTGGTGACCGCCGGAAGCGCGCGCCGTACATCTTCTCCCGCCGCCCGCTCCTTGTTATGGGCCGCCATTCCGGGGCAATCGGGTTCAGGCCGACACATATGCCACGCAACGTATTGCCCTGACGACGGGTCGTACAGCCCAAGCGACGACGATCATGAGGACGACGTATGCACACCGACAAGTACGCCCGCGCGCTCGGGTGGGTCAGTCTCGCGTTGGGAGCGGCGCAACTGACGATGCCCCGCACGATCACCCGCCTGAGCGGCCTGGACGACGCCCCGGCCGCCGCGACGATCACCCGGCTGGTGGGCGGGCGTGAGCTGCTGCACGCGGCCATGCTGCTGGGCGGCCGCAGCCCCGCTCAGTGGGCGTGGACGAGGGTCGCGGGCGACACGATGGACCTGGCCCTGCTCGGCGGGGCGATGCGGAACCGCGAGGGCGCCCGGCGCCGCCGGGCGGGCGCCGCGCTGGCGGTGGTGAGCGCCCTCACCGCGCTCGACACCGTGTGCGCCGCCGGCGCCCGCAGGCGGCCGCAGGGCCCTGCGGAAGTGCGGGCCTCGATCACGGTCAACCGGCCCAGGGACGAGGTCTACCGGTTCTGGCGGGACCTGGAGAACCTGCCGGCGTTCATGATCCACCTGGAGTCGGTGCGCGAGCTCGACGAGCGCCGCTCGCGCTGGCAGGCCAAGGGCCTCGTCTGGGAGGCCGAGATCACGGACGAGCGGGCCGGCGAGCACCTCGTGTGGGGTTCGGCGCGCGGCTCCGGCGTCGAGGCCGGCGGCGCCGTCACCTTCACCGACGGGCCAGGAGGCCGCGGCACGGTCGTGGACGTCGTCCTGCGCTTCGGCATGCCGGGCGGCGTGCTCGGCGCCGCCGTCGCGCGGCTCATCGGCGAGCATCCCGAGCAGCAGATCCGCGACGACCTGCGCCGCTTCAAGCAGATCATGGAGACCGGCGAGGTGCTGCGCTCGGAGGGCAGCCCCGAGGGCACCTACGCCGTCCGCCAGCGCGGGCAGCGCCCCGCCCAGCCCGTGGGAGGCCGGCCATGAAGGCCAACTGTTTCGCCGGTCGCAACACCGTCGAGGTCAGGGACGTCCCCGACCCGCGCATCCTCAACGCCCGCGACGCCATCGTGCGCGTCTCGTCCACGGCGATCTGCGGCTCCGACCTCCATCTGCTGGACGGCTACATCCCGACCGTCAAGCGAGGCGACATCCTCGGCCACGAGTTCATGGGCGAGGTCGTCGAGGTCGGTCCGGCGGTGACGAAGCTCAAGGCCGGCGATCGCGTGGTCGTGCCGTTCCCGATCGCCTGCGGCGCCTGCTTCGCCTGCGAGGCGGACCTCTACTCGCTCTGCGAGAATTCCAATCCCAACGCCGGCATGGCCGAGAAGCTCATGGGCCACAGCCCGGCCGGCATCTTCGGCTACTCCCACATGCTGGGCGGTTTCGCCGGCGGGCAGGCCGAGTACGCGCGCGTGCCGTTCGCCGACGTCGGCCCGATCAAGATCGAGGACGACCTGCCGGACGAGAAGGTGCTGTTCCTTTCCGACGTCCTGCCGACGGGCTTCATGGGCGCCGACATGTGCGACATCAAGCCCGGCGACACGATCGCCGTCTGGGGCGCGGGAGCCGTGGGGCTGCTCGCCGTGGCCAGCGCCTTCCTGCTGGGAGCCGAGCGGGTCATCTGCGTCGACCGCTACGGCTACCGGCTCAGGAAGGCCCAGGGACTCGGCGCTGAGGTCCTCGACTACAGCCAGGCCGACGTGCTGGACGCGCTGCGCGACATGACCGGCGGGCGCGGCCCGGACGCCTGTGTCGACGCCGTCGGCATGGAGGCGCACCACCCCACGCCCGCCATGTACGCCTACGACCGCGCCAAACAGGCCACCCGCCTGGAGACCGACCGGCCGTACGCGCTGCGCGAGGCCATCATGGCCTGCCGCAACGGCGGCGTCGTCTCCGTCATCGGCGTCTACGGCGGCATGGTGGACAAGTTCCCGATGGGTTCGGTGATGAACCGGTCGCTGACCATCCGGACCGGGCAGTGTCACGTCCAGCGCTACCTGGAACCGCTGCTGGGCCGGATCCGCGAGGGCGCGATCGACCCGAGCCTCGTCGTCTCGCACACGCTGCCGCTGGCCGACGCGCCACGCGCCTTCGAGATGTTCAAGCACAAACAGGACGAGTGCACCAAGGTCGTGCTCAAGCCCTGACCGCCGGAACGATCCGCGGCCGGGCGGCCTCGTCTCCGCCGCGCGGCGGTGGCGGCGTCGGCCGATCAGGTGGGACAGGGCGTGTAGAGCGCCCGGGTGCCGGTGGGGTAGGCGGTGGCGTCGGTGAAGCGGCAGCCGTAGGCGGGGGCGGCCAGCGTGGCGGGGGTGGTCACGTCGTCGCCCGCGGGCCGCCGGCCGGTGCGCTGCCAGCGTACGAGGTCGTCCCAGGCCGCGCCGGCCTCGGCCGCGCTGAACTCGCAGTGCCCCGCCGTGCGGATCGCCCGCTGCACCAGCAGCCCGGACCGGCCGTGCGCGGCCACGTCGGCGCGATAGTACTGCTCCATCGAGAACGGCACGAAGTTGTCGCCCAGGCCGTGCAGCGACAGCACGGGCACGTCGATCCGGCCCGAGACGGCGGGCACCGCGGTCAGCGCCCGCGTGCGGCGGGCCACCGGATCCGCCGGATCCACCCGCTGGACGGTCGCGTTGACGTTCACGGGCGTGGCGGGCCGGTAGACGGTGCCGCGGTTGGTCGCCACCCTGCCGGGCTCCTCCGCCAGGCCGCCGCCCTCGTCCGGCCCGGCCAGCCCGAACAGGAAGTCCTGCCAGTACGCGAACGCCGCCGCGGCCCCGGGACGCTCCCCGCCGCCGAGGCCGACGACGATCGAGCGGAACTGCCCGCCGAGCTCACCGGACGGATCGGCCCCGCCGGTGAGCCCCAGCCGCTCCTTGATCCGGGGCACGACCGAGGTCGTGTAGTCGGCCGGGATCGGATAGGCGGGCACGTCGGCCAGGTCCTGCGCGACGAGGTGGAAGTCGAGGAAGAAGTCGAACAGCTCGTGGTCGCCGAGCACCCCGCACATGGGCAGCGCGGCGGCGTACCGGCCGGGGTACTGCTCGATGGAGCGGGCGGTGACGTGACCGCCCATCGACACGCCCATGAGGTACGTCCGGCGCGGCCGGCCCACCGTCCGCGCGAAGCGTTCGGTGAGCGCGTGCGTGCTGAGCACGCCCGAGCGCACGTCGTACCCGTTGGCGTAGTAGGAGGAGGCGGCCCAGGCGTAGCCCTGGTCGAGCAGCCGCTGCCGCAGCCCGTAGGCGGGCTCGTCCACGGTGAGCACCCGCGTGTCGCCGCGGTAACCGTGCGCCCACATCACCAGGTCGCCGTTCCAGCGCGGCGGCACCTCGGCGGTGAAGGCGGCGTGCTCGTGCACGCCCTGGTGGACCCGGCTGGGCCGGCCGCCCACGAGCGCCGGAGCCAGGGGCGGGTTGTCGATGGTGTACCCCGGTAAGGGCCGGTCGCCGGGGGTCGCCGACGCGGCGGACGGGGGCAAAACCACGCACATCGCGGCGGCCAGGACGACCGCGAGGGGGGAACGCATCGGCCGTCACCCTTCTTCTCGACGGGAGTGCCGCTAGGCGGCCGGCTCCCGTGCCCGTTCGTCGCGCCGCCGCCGGATCCGCTTCAACCTGCGCTGCACCCGCCACGCCGCCCACATCACCCGTTTGACGGCACGCCGTTTCGTCCGCAGGTCCGCCGGAGACTGCTGGAGGACCTTGATCGCCAGGTTGAGGTCTGTGAGGGCCCGCTGGACCTCGAGATCGTCTGCCACCACCTCACGTTACGCCGCCCCCGTGGACACGTCACCGCCGATGTCCGGCACCGGCCGTCCCGGGGTTCAGCCGGGGCGGTCGGCCAGATCCCTGACGTCGCCGGTAAGGCTGGTGGCCGCCAGCGCCGTGGCGAACAGGATGAGCTGGTTGAGCACCTTGAGGAAGAGCAGCATCGCCACCGCTCCGGCCACGACCTGGTAGGCGGGGTTGGAGGCGGTGATGTTGAGCAGGGCCTGGCCGACGGTCTTGAGGATCTCCAGGCCGATCGTGATGACGAGGGCCGGCCCGACCACCCGGCGCAGCGGCAGGTGCAGCCGCGGGGGCGCGGTCAGCAGCGCCATGGCCAGCAGCATGTTGACGCCGATGCCCAGCACGAACGCCGCCACCGACAGCACCCCGCGGGCGGGGGTGGCCTCCACGCCGACGGTGTTGACCGCGATCCAGGTCAGCACCCATTCGGCGGCGAAGGCGACGCTGAGCGACAGCGACAGCAGCACCCCGAGCCCCGCCACCACGCCCAGGTCGATGACCTGACGCAGGAAGAAGTTGCCCGGATACTCCTCCAGCCGCCAGATGGCCCTGGTCGCCGAGCGCAGCGTGTCCATCCAGAACAGGCCCGTCAGCGGCAGCACCACGCAGGCCACCGCCCCGGCCGTCCCGCCGGCGTCGCGCAGCGCCCGCACGTCGAGGCGCGGGAAGGTGTCGCTCAAGTAGCGCTGCACCTGGGCCAGCGCCGGCGGATAGTCCAGGAAGTGGCTGAGGATGGCGAAGCCGAGCAGGGCCAGGGCGAACGTGGCGAAGAAGGAGTAGTAGGTGAGGGCGGCCGAGAGCCGGCCGGCGTCGGACTTGTCGTAGCGGATCAGGGCGCGCACCGTGTGATCCAGCCAGCCGTGCCGGCTCCTCGCCCGCTTCCAGCCCGCCGCCATCCGGCCGGCCCAGCGCCGGGCGGCGTTCATGGCCGGAGCCGGTACGCCGGCGGGACGTGGGCGTGATCGCCCGCCGTGGTCGTGTCAGCGAAAATGGCTCACCGCGCCGTTGTGAGAAAGCTGCAGGGGGGAGTGCATCCTACCCCGCGTCATCACGTTCACCGCCCTGCCGGGGCACGATCGGAACCGCCCTGCGCGGCCGTCGCCGGGTTGTGACGGAAGGGGCTGCCGGGGTTACAAGGGCGGGAGGCGCGGCTAGGTAAGCACACACGGCACGTTCACCGGGGCATCGGTGGTCGTGACGGGCATAGGTCAGCATGTCTATACAAAGAGATGACATTGAGGTACAACCAGGGCTAGCTCGTTGGTCTTGGAGGTGTCCTGTGAGACGTACCCCGATCGTGCTGGCCCTGCTGGGCGCGCTGGCCCTGACCGGCTGCTCATCCTCGGGAGGTCAGAGCGGGCAGAGCGCCCCTCCCGCGACCTCCGCCGCCGCCCCCGCCTCCGGAGGCGGGGGCGACTTCGCCGTGATCACCCACGGAGCCCCCGGCGACTCCTTCTGGGACGTGGTCAAGAACGGCGCGGAGGCCGCCGGCAAGCAGTACGGCGTGAGCGTGACGTACCAGGGCGACGGTGACCCGGCCAAACAGTCGCAGCTCATCGACCAGGCCGTCTCCGAGAAGGTGGACGGCATCGTGGTCTCCCTGGCCAACCCCGACGCGCTGAAGGAGGCCATCGGCAAGGCCGTCGCGGCCAAGATCCCCGTCGTCACCATCAACTCGGGCGCCGACTCCTCCAAGGCGCTGGGCGCGATCACCCACGTCGGCCAGTCGGAGGACGTGGCCGGGCGCGGCGCCGGCGAGCAGCTCAAGACGGCCGGCGTCAGCAAACTGCTGTGCGTCATCCACGAGGCCGGCAACGTCGGCCTCGACCAGCGCTGCAAGGGCGCCGAGGAGACCCTGGGCGGCACGGTCGAACGGCTGCAGGTGGACGTGAGCAACCTGGCCGACGTCACCTCGAAGGTCACCGCCAAGCTCCAGTCCGACCAGGCGGTCAACGGCGTGCTGGCGCTCAACCCGGCCGTCGCCGTGGCCGCCAGGGACGCGATCAAGGACGCCGGCTCGCAGGCGAAGCTGGCCACGTTCGACCTGTCGGCCGACGTGGTCACCGCGATCAACGACGGCGAGATCCTCTTCGCGGTGGACCAGCAGCAGTACCTCCAGGGCTACCTGCCGATCACCTTCCTCAACCTGTACAAGGCCAACCTCAACACCGTCGGCGGCGGCCTGCCCGTCAACACCGGGCCCGGCTTCGTCACCAAGGACAACGCCGCGCAGGTGGCCCAGCTGGCCGAGGCGGGCACACGATGACGATGACGGCGGATGAGCGGGTCGCCGACGTCGGGATGGCCCGGCGCCTGCTCATCAGGCCGGAGCTCGGCGCGGTCGTCGGGCTCGTGGTGGTGTTCGTCTTCTTCTCCGCACAGTCCCCGGTCTTCCGCTCGCCGGCCGGCATCGCCAACTGGCTCGACCCGGCCGCCACGCTCGGCATCATGGCGGTCGCGGTGGCGCTGCTGATGATCGGCGGGGAGTTCGACCTGTCGGCGGGCGTGCTCACGGGCACCAGCGGGCTGATCCTGGTGACGCTGGCCACCCGGTTCGGGTTCAACGTCTGGCTGGCCATGCTGGCCGGGCTGGTGGTCGCGCTGGCCGTCGGGCTGGCCAACGGGCTGATCGTGACCAGGACGAGGCTGCCCAGCTTCATCGTGACGCTGGGCACGTTCCTCATGCTGCAGGGCGTCAACCTCGGCGTCACCAAGGCCATCACCGGGACGGTGCAGGTCAGCGGGCTGCGCCGGGCCGAGGGGTTCGAGGGCGCGAGCGCCGTGCTGGCCGGCACGATCGAGATCGGCGGCACCTCGTTCCGGATCGCCATCCTGTGGTGGATCCTGGTGACGGCCGTGGCCACGTGGGTGCTCATGCGGTCGAGGGCGGGCAACTGGATCTTCGCGGTGGGCGGCAACGAGCAGGCCGCGCGGGCGGTGGGCGTGCCCGCGGCCCGTACGAAGATCGCGCTGTTCATGACCACGGCGTTCGCCGCCTGGCTGGTCGGCTCGATCCTGGCGCTGCGCTACACGTCCGTGCAGGCCAACATCGGCATCGGGCAGGAGTTCATCTACATCATCGCCGCCGTGATCGGCGGCTGCCTGCTCACCGGCGGGTACGGCTCCGCCATCGGGGCCGCCATCGGCGCGGTCATCTTCGGCATGGCCGACAAGGGCATCGTCTTCCTGGGCTGGGACGCCGACTGGTTCAAGTTCTTCCTGGGCGGGATGCTGCTGCTGGCGACGCTGGCCAACCGCCTGGTCAGGCGGTACGCCGAGGAGGTGAAGCATTGATCCTGGAGACCAGGGGCATCGGCAAGACGTTCGGCTCGGTGCTGGCGCTGCGGGACGTGTCGATGGGCGTCGCGGCCGGGCAAGTCACCTGCGTGCTCGGCGACAACGGCGCGGGCAAGTCCACGCTCATCAAGATCCTGTCCGGAGTGCACCAGCACGACGCCGGCAGCTACCTGGTGGACGGGCAGGAGGTGCGCCTGTCCAGTCCCCGCGACGCGCTCGACCGCGGCATCGCCACCGTCTACCAGGACCTGGCGATGATCCCGCTCATGTCCGTCTGGCGGAACTTCTTCCTCGGCTCCGAGCCGCGTAAGGGCCTGGCCTTCGACGTGGCCAAGGCCAGGCGGGTGGCCAGGGAGGAGCTGCGCGCGATGGGCATCGACATCCGCGACGTGGACCAGCCGGTCGGCACGCTGTCGGGCGGCGAGCGCCAGTCGGTGGCCATCGCCAGGGCCGTGCACTTCGGCGCCCGGGTCCTCATCCTCGACGAGCCCACGTCGGCGCTCGGCGTCAAGCAGGCGGGCGTGGTCCTGCGCTACATCGCCCGCGCCCGCGACCGGGGGCTCGGCGTGGTCTTCATCACCCACAACCCCCACCACGCCTACCCGGTGGGGGACCGGTTCCTGCTGCTCAACCGGGGTACGAGCGTGGGCGAGTACGCCAAGGCCGACATCACCACGCAGGAGCTGACCGCGCTCATGGCGGGCGGGGCAGAGCTGGAGGAACTGGCCCACGAGCTCGAACGCGAGTGACCTTGGCCGACATTTGACGTGTTCGGGCGATCCCCTGGACGGCACTTCAGGCAGGAACACCTCAAGGCAGGTGTGCGCCGAGTGATCGGGGGATCGCCATGACCACCGTGCCCGAGCGGGCGGCGAGGCGGCTCGCCCCGCTGGGACCGTTATTACCCCGCGCCCTGCACCGGCCTGGGGCAGGACCCCGGGCCGGTCAGGGCGGCCCCGCCGGGACAGGCCTCGCTGGGACAGGCCTCGCTGGGACGGGGCGGCCCCGCGGGGAGAGGGCGGCCGCGCGGGGGAGCAGGGCGGGCCGCACAGGGCGGGAGGCCGGGCCGGGCGCTCCGCACAGGGGCGCCGCCGCGGGCCCGCCGTAGGGTGCGGCCCAGATTCCGCCCCCTCCGAGGAGCAGCCATGACCGCCATCGACTCCGGCACGATGCCCATCGGCCAGGCGTTCGACCGCATGCCGTTCACCCGCCGGCACGTGCTCATCGCGCTCGCGCTGTTCATCGCGTTCGTCATCGAGTCGTGGGAGCAGCTCGCCCTCGTCTACGTCTCCGGCGACCTCGGCGCCGAGCTGGGCATCGACGAGGCGGGCGTCGGCCTGGTGCTGTCGGCGGTCGCGTTCGGCATGATCCCCGGCGTGCTGGTGTGGGGGCCGGTGGCCGACCGGCTCGGACGCAGGCCCACGGCGTTCTGGTCGCTGCTGGCGTACGGGATCGTCGCGCTCGCCTCCGCGTTCGCCCCGAACGCGGAGGTGCTGGTGGCGCTGCGGGTGGTCTCGGGGCTGGCGCTGGCCGGCGTCTACACGATCACGTTCCCCTTCTTCCTCGAACTGCTGCCGACCCGGCACCGGGGGCGGGCCGCCGTCTACCTGTCGATCGGCTGGCCGATCGGCATGCTGGCCGCGATCGGGGCGTCGGTGACACTCGGCGATCTGGGCTGGCACGTGGTCGTGGTCGCCAGCGCGGCGGCGGGGCTGTGGGCGTTCGCGATCAGGGCGTGGGTGCCGGAGTCGCCGTACTGGCTGGCCGGGCGCGGCCGGCAGGAGGAGGCGCGGGCGGTGCTGCGCTCGCTGGGCAGCCCGGACGCGCAGGCCACGTTCACGGTGGCGCGCGGCCGCGCGGGCCGGCCGCTGGACCTCTTCAAGGGCGGGCTGGCCCGCATCACCGTCGTCATGCTGCTGCTGAACTTCGTCTTCAACTGGGGCTACTGGGGCCTGCAGACGTGGCTGCCGACGCTGCTGCAGGAGAAGGGGCTGACGCTGTCGGCCTCGCTCGGCTTCGCCGCGCTGAGCGCCCTGATGATGATCCCCGGGTACGTCAGCGCCTCCTTCCTGACCGGCCGGTTCGGCCGCAAGAAGGTCTTCCTCGTGTACGTGGTCGCGGCGGCGCTGGGCGGGCTCTGGTTCGCCACCGCCGACTCCATGACCGGGCTGTACCTGGGCAACTTCGTCCTGTCGTTCTTCAGCCTGGGCGCGTGGGGCGTCTGGAACACCTGGAACGGCGAGTTCTACCCCACCGCGCTGCGCGGCACCGGCTACTCGTGGGCCACGGCCGCGCAGCTCGTCGCCACCACCGTCGCGCCTTCGGCGGTGGGCGCGCTGCTCGCGAACGCCACGGGCTTCACCGCTACCATGCTGATCATCAATGCGTTCATGGTCGCCACGGCGCTGCTGGCGGTGCCGCTGCCGGAGACGGAAGGACGCGAGCTGGAGTGATCCTCGGCGTCGCCCTCGGGGAGTCACCGCCGCCGATGGTGGCGGTCAGTGACGGCACGCCCACCTGGCCGGTGCCCCGCACCGCGGCCCGTACGGCCGAGCGGGCCTTCGTGGCGGTGGACCTGAGCGGGGCGCCTCTGGCGGCGGTCGCGGCCGTCCGGGTCGGCGGGCCGTGCCCAGAAGCGCTGCGCCCGGCCGCCGGGCCGGGGGTCGCCACCATCGTGCGCGGCGGCCACAGCGTGACGGGCCGGCCGCTCGCGCCACTGGACACCGAGGCGGTGCGCCGGTTCGCGGGCACGTGCGGGCTGATGGACTTCGCGGTGACGGCGACCGGGTCGCCGATGCTGACCGATCACGAGCTGGCCGTGGCGGCGATCATCGCGGCGGAGGTGCCGGGGGCGCGCATCACGTTGTCGTACGAGTTCGGGCATCCCGGGCTGCGCGAACGGGAGACGGAGGCGATCCGCAACGCGGCGCTCGGGCCGGCGGCGGGGCGGATCGCCGACGAGGTGGCCGGCGAGCTGCCCGGGGTGCCGGTGTACTTCGCCAGGTCGGACAGCGGGGTGGTGTCGGCGCACTACTTCCGGCGGTATCCGCTGGCCTGCGACCTGGGGGCGACGGCGAGCCTGGCCCACGGGCGCGCGGCACTCGAACGGCTCCGCTCCGGCGGCGGTCCAGGTGGAGGGGAATTCGGCGGGCCGGCGTCCAGCGGCGGGGATTCGGGCGGAGGTCCCGGCGGTCCCGGCGGGGGTTTCGGCGGGGTGGAGTCGGGCGGCGGGGAGGGGTCAGACGGGGTGTCGGACGGGGTGTCGGACGGGGTGTCGGACGGGGTGTCGGACGGGGTGGTCGCCGCGTACGGGGCGGCGCTCGGGCGGCCGCGGGCGCAGGTCGAGCGGATCGTGCAGGCGCGCGGCCGGGCCGAGCTGGACCGGGCGCTCCAGGACGCCAGGGACGAGGCGCTGACCCGGGCGGTCAGCGCCGGGGCGGCCCCGGGCGCGGCGACGATCACGGAGACCACGGTGAACCCGCTGTCGTACCTGCCGGACGGGCTGTACCGGGTGCGCGTGACGGCGGACGGGCGGCCATGGGCCGGCTGATCGACCGCGGCGGGCTCGACCGGCTGTCGGCGGGGTCACGGGTGTTCGCGACGGGGGCCGCGGAGTCGTCGTACAACCTGGCGCTCGACTGGGCCCGCTCGGTGCTCGGGCGCGGCGTCGAGCTGGTGCGGGCGGACGAGCCGGCGCCGGAGACGCGCTGCGTGGCGGTCAGCCTGGTCGGCTCGACGACGGCCCTGGGCGAGCAACTGCCCGCCGGCGACGAGCCTGAGCGGGCCGTACGCGCGCTGGAGCGCCGGCTGGGCGAGCGGGCGGGCGCGGTCGTGGGACTCAACCTGGCGGCGGAGAACGCGCTCATCCCGCTGATCGCGGCGGCCGCCCTGGGGGTGCCGCTGGTGGACGGAGACGGCACCGGGCGGGTGTTCCCGCTGGTGGAGCAGACCACGTACACGCTGGGCGGGATCAGCCCGGCACCGCTGGCGCTGGCGGGCGGATCGGGCGAGCTGGTGCTGCTGGAGACGGCGGCCGGCCGGGTGGAGGAGCTGCTGCGTCCCGTGGTGCTGTCGGTCGGCGGCTGGGCGGTGGCGGCGTGCTATCCGATGACGGCGGGCGAGCTGACGCGGGTGCTGGTGCCGGAGACGGTGAGCCTGCTCATGCGGGCGGGCGAGCCGGGCGTGCCCCGGTCGGCGGCGGCGCCGTACGGGGTGCGCACGTTGTGCCGGGCCCGGATCATGAGCGTCGAGGGAAGCACCGGGCACGGCGCCGACCCGGGGCCGCCGGCCCTGCCGTCGTTGCCGTCCCTTCCGTCCAGCATCGTGCTGCGTGAGTCGGAGGGACTGGGGCGGCTGGTACGGCTGGAGGCGCACAACGAGATCGTCCTGGCCCTGGCCGACGGGGCGGTGGTGGCGACGGTCCCGGACCAGATCTGCATGATCTCGACCGGCGACGGGATGGTCGTGGACGTGGACAAGGCCGAGCCGGGCCTGGAGGTGGACATCATGGTGGTCAGCGCGGCACCGGTGTGGCACACGGAGCGGGGCCTGGCCCTGGGCGGCCCCCGCGCGTTCGGCCTCCCGCTGTGATGAGCGCGGTGCGGGCGTCCGGGTGGGAGGCGCCGGTCACGGTGGCCGAGCTGGTCGACGCGGGGCCGCTGGCCGGCGCGCGCATGTACGGCGGGGGCGAGAACCCCGTGCGCGGCGTGCGGATCGTGGACGAGCTGTCGGTGTTCGCCACGGTCGCCCCGCACACGGCGGTGGTGCTGATCGGCACGGCGGCCGGCGGCGGCTGGGCGGTGGAGATGGCCATGCGCCGGGCCTGGGAACAGGCGGCGGCGTGCGTGATCGCGCCGGCGGGCGGGCTGAGCGAGGGGTCGGGCGAGGTGCTGGCGGAACGGCTCGGCGTGACCCTGATCTTCGTGGACGAGGACCCGCTGATCGTCGCCGTCCGGGTGGCCTCGGCCGCCTCCCGTCCCGACGCGGCCCGTACCCAGCTCGTCGCCCGCTGCGCCACCCGGCTGGCCGAGGCGGGAGCGTCGGCGCGGCGGGTGCTCGGGGTGCTGAACGCCGAGCTGCCCGGCACGTCGGTGGCCTTCCTCGACCGCTACGGCCGGCCCCTGGCGGGCCGCCGCGACGCCGCGGCCGGGCGCTGGTCGGCCGAGGTGACGGTGCCCGACCGGGAGGGCGGTGTGCTGGGCACCCTGGTGGCCGGCGGGTCGTCGCGGTCGCCGGGCTGGCCGGCGGTCGTGCGTACGGTACTGGGCCTGGCGGTGGCGCCGCTGACCGCCTGGACGGCGCAGGAGAGCCTGACCGCCGCGCGCGACTTCGCCCTCCAGTCCGCACTCGCCGAACGTCTGATCGGCAGCCAGATGAGCGAGGCAGGCGGGTCCGGCAAGTCCGGCAAGTCCGGCGAGATCGGCGAGCGCAGCGGGTCCGGCAAGCCCGGCGATTCTGGCGATTTCGGCGAGGCGCGGGTGGCGGCGACCGCGCTGGGCTGGCCGGTCGGCGGCCCGATCGCCGCCTACCAGCTCCGCCCGCTCACGCCGGCCGCCGACGCGTCGCTGGTGCAGGCGCTGGTGACCGGCGCGCTCGGTCAGGTGCCGGTGCTGGTCAGGGGTGAGGGGTGGGCGGGCTGGTCCGCGTCCGGTCCGGAGGAGCTGGCGGAACGCCTCCACCACTGCCTGCGTACGCTGCCGTGGCCGTGCGCGGGAGGCGTCGGCGCGCAGGTCGACGGACTCCCGGCGGTGGGGGAGTCGCTGCTGGGCGCGGAGGCGGCTGCGTACGTGGCGGGGGAGGGCAGCGTGGTGCGGGCCGACCGGATGGGCCCGGCCGAGCTGCTCGGCGCCCTGCCCACCGGCGTCCTGCGCGCGCCGGCGGCCGTCGTGCTGCGCCCGCTGCTGGAGATCGACAGGGACGGCACGCTGCTGGAGACGCTGGCCGCCGTCCTGGACGAGGGCGGCGCGCTGAAGGCGGCCGAGCGGCTGGGCGTCCACCGCAACACGATCACCACCCGTCTCGACCGCATCAGATCGGCGGGCTTCGACCTCGACGACGCCGCCACCCGGCTGGCGCTCCAGCTCGCCTGCCATGTGATGCTGAGCTGATCATGGCATGCTCGTAGAGGCCATCCCCGGAAGAGGAGACACCCGGTGCCCGCTCCCCGTACGGACGCCAAGCTGCTGGCGGTCAGCGACCTGCACGTCGCCTATCCCGAGAACAGAGCCGTCGTCGAAGCGCTGAAACCCCTGACCCCCGGCGACTGGCTGCTGGTGGCGGGCGACATCGGTGAGCGGCTGACCGACATCACGTGGACGCTGCGCCTGCTGGCCGGGCGCTTCGAGCGCGTCGTGTGGGTGCCGGGCAACCACGAGCTGTGGGCCAGGCCCGGCGAACCCGACGGGCTGCGCGGCGTGGCCCGCTACGAGCACCTGGTGAGCATCTGCCGCGACCTCGGCGTCATCACCCCCGAGGACGACTACCCGCTGTGGGAGGGCGCGGGCGGGCCGGTGCGGATCGTGCCGCTCTTCCTCCTGTACGACTACACGTTCCTGCCCGAGGGTCACCACACCAAGGAGAGCGCGCTGGCCTACGCCCACAGCACCGGCGTGGTCTGCACCGACGAATACGTCCTGCACCCCGACCCGTACCCGACCCGCGACGCCTGGTGCCGCGCCCGCGTGGAGCTGACCGAGCGGCGGCTGGCGGAGCTGGACGACGACGTGCCGCTGGTGTTCGTCAACCACTATCCCCTCGTCCGCGAGCCGACCGACGTCCTGCGCTACCCCGAGTTCGCGCAGTGGTGCGGCACCACGGCCACCAGGGACTGGCACCGCCGTCACCCGACCGCCGCCATGATCTACGGCCACCTGCACATCCCGCGCGTCACCTGGTACGACGGGGTCCGCTTCGAGGAGGTGTCGCTCGGCTACCCGCGGGAGTGGCAGCCGCGCCCCGGTGTCCGCCGCCTGCTGCGCGAGGTCCTGCCCGAGAGCTGAGCGCCCTTGATCAGGAGGCGGTGAACACGGGATTGCGCCGCAGCAGCGCCGCGCACCAGCGGAGGTGGCCGTCGTCGGCGCCCATGCCGAACAGGTCGTAGCTGATCAGGGCGTACACGGCCTGGTAGACGGCGAGGGTCTCCTGCGGGTGGCCGAGCCGGTCGGCGAAGAGCCGGGTGAGCTCCGTGGCGTGCTCCTCGGCGTACGGGCCGTACATGTCCCAGAAGGCCGCGGTGACCGCCGCCTCGAACGCCGGGTCGCCCGCGGTCGTACAGAAGCCGAAGTCGAGCACCGCGACCGGCCGGCCGGCGGCGTCGACGTGGATGTTGGGCGGGACCAGATCGCCGTGGATCGCGGTGACCGGGCCGGTGGGCAGCGACCGCAGCGCGTCCAGCGTGCGCTTGACGCCCGCGCCGAAGTCCGGCGCCCGCGAGCCCGGTGCGGCGCCGGGCCGGCCCGCCGTCCGCTCGACCAGGGCGGCGAGCGCGTCGCCGTTGCGGGCCACCGCCCGGCCGACCAGGGCCGCGAGCGCGTCCTGGAAGCGGTCGTGCCCCTGCCACAGCGGGCGGTCGTCGCCCTGGAACGTCAGCCGGCGCATCGCGTCCGTGCCCGGCACGGAGGCCAGCCCGCGCAGCACGGTGAGCAGCGCGTCCGCGTGGTGGGCGGGCAGCTCCCGCCCGAACTGCTCCTCGGGGTGGTCGCGGCCCATCGGGACGCCGGGCAGTTCGCGCTCGTACGTCACCAGCACGCCCTCGTGCTCCACCACCTCGAAGATCTCCGGGGTGGCGAACGGCAGCCGGTGCCGCGCGAGGTCCGCGTACACCCGGCGGGTGAGCTCGATCGGCGGCCGACCGGCCCACACCTTGGCGACCCGGCCCAGGCCGAGCCGGTAGACGACGCCCTCGGCGCCGGAGCCGATCCGGAGAGCTCCCGGGTGGCCCCGGCCGGCGAAGTATCCGGGCCACGGATCGTCGGCCCGTACCTCCTGGGAGATCTCCATCCGCGCATCAAACCACCGCCGCGACGGGACGGCCAGGCGTTTTCGCCGGCCGCGGGCCGACCAGCGGTAAGGGGCATGACCCGGGTCCACTCCGTACGGCGGGATGATCGCATACGGCCTCCTTCTCGTGGCGCGGCAGGGCAGGATGCGCCCTCACCTGCACAGATCGCGCTGGGCCCGATCTGATTCAGGCCTTGAAGTAAGAAGTGGCTAACCTAACGTGTTCGTTCGATCACGTTGCGTATAGCGTGCGGGATGTCCACGCAGTCAGCGAAAGGAATCCCCCATGAAATCCGTCAGCCTGCTCCTCGCTCCGGTCCTCGCCGCCGCCGTCGTGGCCGCGCCCGCCGCTCCCGCCCAGGCGGCCGTCCCGGCCTGCCACGCCCACGTGTGCCTGTGGACGGGGGCCAACTACACGGGTGCCGTCTACACCTGGTGGGAGGCCAACGGCAACCGGTTCATCGGCGGCACGCACGCCGACAACGTCGGGTCGTTCGTGGCCACGAGCGGGGCCTGCTTCGTCGACACCGCCGACACCGAATGGAACTGGCGGGCCAAACGGCTGGCCTCCGGTGGCGACTACAGCTCCAACTATCGCGGCCGGTTCGGCGGCGTGATGGACCGCATCGCCCCTGCCCGCTACTGCTGACCCGGCACCGGCCGGACCTCCCTCACCCGGCCCCCCGTCCGTGACCGGACTGTCACCTGCGGCTGGGTCTCCCTCACCCAGCCGCCCGCTGCGACCCGCCCCTCACCGGCGGCCCGGCGCGGTCAGCAGGTGGCGAGGGCGTGTCGCCACACCTCGTCCAGCGCCATCTGGATCGCGCCGGTGAGCACCGTGCCCTCGGCCAGCTCCGACAGCTCCACCCGGGGCGCCGTGAGCGTCAGCCCTTCGAGGTGTCCGACGATCGCCTCCAGCAGGACCGTGCCGGCCCGGGCGATGCCGCCGCCGATCACGATCGCGTGCGGCGACAGCACCAGGACGGCGGGCGCGACCGCCTCGGCGAAGACGGCGGCGACCCGGTCGACGACCTCGGCGGCGAGCACGTCACCCGCCGCGGCGGCCGTGAAGACGGCGGCCGCGTCCGTCACCTCGGCCAGACCCGACCCCGGTCGCCCGGCAGCGTGGCGACGGGCCAGGCCGACGATCGCCTCGGCTCCGATCGCCCGCTCCAGCGGCCCCCGCCCATCGCCGTCCCCGCCACTGCCGGTCTGACCGGAGGGACGGATGAAGCCGATCTCGCCGGCCTGGCCCGCGCCCCGGTGCAGGCGGCCGTCGATGACGACGCCGGCCCCGAGCCGTTCGCCCCACTGGACCGCGAGCAGGGTGCCCGCGTCGGTGTGCCGCCGGGCGGCCGCCAGGGCGGCGAGGTCGGCGTCGTTCTCCACCGTGACCGCGCACCGGAACCGGTCCCGCAGCCGGCCGGCGAGGTCGATCTCCGACCAGCCCGGCACGCTCGGCGCGAACAGGACGCGGCCGGTGCCCGCCTCGACGATGCCAGGGGTGGCCGCGGTGACGGCCTTGACCTGGTCGGTGGCCAGACCGGCGGTCGCCAGCGCCTCCTGCGCCGCCTCGTCCACCGCCTGGAGCAGATGCCGGGCGTCGCCGTGCCCGACCGGTCGGCGGACCTCGGCGAGGCGCTCGCCGGCCAGGTCGGCGACGGCCGCCGCCACGGTGTGCGGGCCGACGTCCAGGCCCAGGACGGGCGCGGCCCGGCCGTTCAGCGAGAACCGGGTGGCCGGCCGGCCCACCGCGGCCGGTCGCGGCGCGTGCTGCCGTAACCAGCCGGCGGCCAGCAGGTCCTCCACGGCCTGGGCGACCGTCGGGCGGGTGAGCTCGGTCAGCCGGGCGAGTTCGGCCACCCGTACGGGCTCGGGCGCCTGCCGCCGGATCGCGTCGAGCACCGCTGCCCGGTTCATCCTCCGCAGCACCGGCGTCCCCGGCGGCCTCTCCTGCTGCATGCGCACCCCTCGACCATCCGTTTCCCCACAGATCTTGACCTCGGGCGGACTGCAGCTGAGTATCTTTCCGCAGCGATTTTACGAAAAGTCCTTACATATCGGACTTTTGCTCACCAGAGGTGGCCGTCATCATGCCCCACTCCCGCCCCCCACAGAGTCCCCTATACCGCTTACGACACCGTCTGGCGGCGGCGCTCGCCGTTCTGCTCACGGTGCTCGCCGCCCCGTTCGTCTCCCCACCGGCCGCCGTCGCCGCCACGCCCGCGCCACCCACCTCGCCTCCCGCCACCTCCTCCGAACGCCCCGGCGGCGGAGGCGGGTCAGGCAGCACAGGCGGCCCGGCGGCGCAGGCCCTGGAGCGGCTGATCGGCGCCCCGCGCGCCGCCCAGGTCACCCTGCGCACGATCGACAAGGGCACAGGCAAGGACAGGTTCGAGGTGTACGCCGAGCGCGGCCGTCTCGTCGTCGCCGGCACGACCCCCGCCGTCCAGCTCACCGGCTTCGGCCACTACCTGCGCCACGTGGCCCACGCCGACATCGCGATCAACGGCTCCCAGACCGACCTGCCGCACCGCCTCCCGCTCCCCGCGTCGCGCCTGGCCAGGGACTCCTCGGTGGATCACCGCTTCGCGCTCAACGACACCAACCAGGGCTACGCGGGCCCGTACCTGAGCTGGCAGGAGTGGCAGCGCCGGATCGACGTCCTCGCGCTGCACGGGATCAACGAAGTGCTCGTGTACGAGGGCCAGGAGGCGGTCTACCAGCGCACGTTCACCGAGTTCGGCTACACCGACGCGGAGATGCGGGCGTGGATCCCGCAGCCGGGCCACCAGGCCTGGTGGCTGCTGCAGAACATGTGCTGCACCGACGGCCCCGTCTCCCAGCACCTCATCGACCAGCGGATCGACCTCGGCCGCAAGATGGCCGACCGGCTGCGTTCGCTGGGCATGGTCCCCGTGCTGCCGGGCTACTTCGGCACGGTGCCGACCGACTTCAAGGCGCACAACCCGGCCGCCAACACCGTCCCGCAGGGGACCTGGAACAAGCTCGAACGCCCCCACTGGCTCGACCCGACCGACCCGATCTTCGAACGCGTCGCGGCCACGTTCTACCGGGTCCAGACCGAGCTGTTCGGCCCCAGCGCGATGTACAAGATGGACCTGCTGCACGAGGGCGGCACGCCCGGCAAGGTCGACGTCGCGCGGGCCTCGCAGGCCGTGCAGCGCGCGCTGAACACCGCCCACCCCGACGCCCTTTGGGCGATCCTCGGCTGGCAGAACAACCCGCTGCCCGCGACGCTCCAGGCGATCGACCGGGGCAAGATGTTCATCGTCGACGGCATCAGCGAGGAGTCCGGCGTCACCGACCGTGACAAGGACTTCTTCGGCACCGGATACGCGTTCGGCACCATCTGGAACTTCGGCGGGCACGTCAACCTCGGCGCCCGGCTCACCGTGTGGAACGAGAAGTTCCACGCCTGGCGGGAGAAGCAGGGCACGGCCATGAACGGCATCGCGCTGATGCCGGAGGCCATCGACAACAACCCGGCGGCGCTCGCGTTCTTCACCGACCTGCCGTGGCAGGACGGCCGCGCCGACATGCCCCGCTGGTTCGACGACTACGCCACCGCCCGGTACGGCCGCGACGACCCGCACGCCAAGGCGGCCTGGCGGATCCTGCTCGACACCGTCTACAGCTGGCCCGCCGCCGCCGACACCCGCCACGTCACCGGCCTGTACGACGACCAGCCCGGCCTGGCGAACACCGGCTACCCCCTGCAGTACGACATCGCCGCCTTCGACCGGGCCCTCGACGAGCTGCTCCAGGTCGACCGGCGGCTGCGCGGCTCGGGCGCCTACCGCTACGACCTCGTGGACGTCGCCCGCCAGGTGCTGGCCAACCACAGCAGGCTGCGGCTGCCCGAGATCCGCGCCGCCTACCGGGCCAGGGACCTCGACCGCTTCGAACGCCTCACCGGCCAGTGGATGGACGGCATCCGGCTGATGGACCGGCTGCTGGGCACCGACGAGAACTTCCTGCTCGGCGTGTGGCAGAAGGAGGCCCGCCGCCAGGCCGCGACCCCGGCCGAGGCGGCGACCCTGGACTACAACCTCAAGTCGCTGGTGACGCTCTGGGCGGCCGGCTCCGACCTGCAGGACTACGCCCGCAGGGAGATGAACGGCCTGGTCGGGCAGTACTACGCGAAACGCTGGCAGCTGTTCTTCGACAGCCTGAAGGCGGCGCTGCGCTCGGGCGCCGACTACCCCGAGCCGATCGACTGGCGGGCCGTGGCCGAGGACTGGTCCAGGGCCGGCACCAAGCTCGCCGCCGAGCCGCGCGGCGACGCCTATGCTCTGGCGGGCGAGGCGGCCGCGCTGCCGGACGGCGCGGTGAGCGTCGAGGCCGACCGCAGGGGAGTCAAGGCGGGTGAGAACGTACGGGTGACGGCCACGTTCCGCAACGCCAACACGTTGCGGCCCACCGGGCGGGTGACGCTCGGGTTGGAGGTTCCGCGGGGATACCGGGTGCGGGCCACCTCCCCGGCCCGCGCCGACCGCGTCGCCGCCGGCGGCACGTTCACCACGACCTGGACGGTCACCGTGCCCGCCGCCGAGACCCCGGGCACGACCCCGAAGCTGTACGTCACCGCCGACTGGCGATCGACCGGATCCGACCGGCAGTCCGGCGGGACACGGCGCGACACGGCCTCGGCCGGCCTGCTGATCGCCGGGACCGTGCCCTCCTCCTACCGGACGATGAGCAACACGCAGGCCGAGTTCGCCACCACCGGCGACGGGGTGGCGATCGCGGCGGGTGGGGCGGACCTGTGGCGGGAGACCAACGAACTGGCCGCCGCCTACCGCCCGGACGTCCTGGCCGACGGGCAGCAACTCCAGAGCACCGTGCTCGTCCAGGACGGCGCCGCCGAGTACAGCCGCTCCGGGCTCGTGGTGAGCGACGACCTGGCCACCCCGGGAGCCACCGGCTACGCCAACATCGCCGTCACCCCGGGTCACGGCTGCCTGTTCAGCTGGGACTCCGACGGAGACGGCCGGCTCGACTCCAGCGCGGAGGCGGGCGGGTTCACGCCGCCCGTACGGGTGCGCATCGGCAGGTCGGGCGACCGACTGACCGGCTCGTGCGGCACAGACGGCCAGAACTGGACCGTGGTCGGCTCGGCCGCCGTACCGGGCGCGGGAGCCGCCGCACTCGACGTCGGGGTGTTCGTCAGCGCGGCCACCCGTCAGACCGGCCGGCAGGCGATCTCGGTGCTGACCGAGCCCGTACCGGCGTCGTCCACCGCGCGTGACAGCTCAGGCGACACCCTGCGCAGCCTCCGCAAACCGGTCACGGCGCTCAGCTCGGAGCCCAGCCGAGGCCCCGCATACGCCAACGACGGCAACCGCGCCAACTCCCCGTACTTCGCCTCTCAGATGAACTGGGACACCACCTGGTGGCAGGTCGACCTCGGAGAGGTCGACGACATCTCCCGCGTCAACGTCCGCAACTATGTCAGCGGCGGACGCCACTACGAATACCGCCTGGAGGGCAGCCTCGACGGCACCACCTGGTACACCCTCGGCGGCCGGCGCGGCCCCCGCGCCGCGACGGACGCCGGCGACACCATGACCACCGAGGCCAGCGCCCGGTACGTCCGCGTGGTCGGCACCCACAACACCGCCAACCTCTCCTTCCACCTCACCGAAGTCAGCGTCTACGGCACCCCGGCTCCCTGACCCACCCCCTACGACCGGCGTCCCCTGCCCCGCCCCCGTCCGGCCGGCGTCCCTGCCCCGTCCCATCCGGGCGGGGTCGCCGGCCACGGTCGTGTGCGCGGTCCCCACGGGTACGCCGTCCGGATGATCCACCCTGGCGGTACTTTGTACGCGTGACCACCGAACCTCCCGAGGCCGCGTCCACGCCCGCTTCCGGCGTGGGCGGCGTGGTCAGGCGGATCGCCTGGGGCGCTCTCACGCTCTTCCTCGCCGCGTTCGCCGTCTTCGAGAGCCAGAAGTACGGCCTGCCCACCACGGCCGCCGCGCTGCTGTTCTTCGCGTTCCCCGACCTGACCAGGCTCGCCGGCGTCCGCCCGCCGGGCGTGCTGTACCAGGCCGTGAACCGGGTGTGGATCCCGCTCGCGGTGCTGGTCGGCTACAGCTTCGGGCCGATCGTCTGGCCACCCCTCTTCACGGCCGGCCTGGGCTGGCTCACCCGCATCGCCCTCGACCGCACCCTCGGCCGCGGCCCAGGGTCACTCGACCCCACCCCCGGCCGCGGACCGACCACCACCTGACCGCACCCCGGTCGCAGACTCACCACCACTTGACCGCACTTTGCGGCACGGGCACACCGCCACCTGACCGGACGTCCGCGCCGCCTCTGATCATCGAGAAGGCGCGGCACCTCCCGCCGCCGGTCCGCGCGGCTCAGGCATCGCGCCCCGCACAGTCGCCCTGGCAATATCCGTTGGTGACGATCAGGCGCGCACGGGCGGTCGTGTAGGCGGAGGTCTGCGCGCCGACGATCACGCCGTGGCAGCGGGGACAGGTGAGCGGCTGTTCGGCTTCCTCGGGAGCCCTTCCCGCCGTCTCAGGCGAACGGGCCCTCACCCCGTCCGGCTCAACCGGAGCCCTCCCGATGGTCTCCATCGAACGGCTCCTTGCCCCGCTCGGCCCTGCCGGAGCCCTTCCGATGGTCTCCGTCGAACGGGGTCTCGTCTCGTCCAGCTCCGCGGGCGTCCTTCCAGGCGGCTCGGGGAACGCGCGGCTCAACCCCGTCGGCTCTGCGAAAGTCCTGCTTGGGGTTTCGGGCGGACGGGAGCTCGTCCTGTCCGGCTCGGCAAAAGCCCGACCTGCGGTCTCATATGGACGGTGGCTTGCCCCATCCGGCTCCGCAGCAGCCCTGCCCGGGGTTCCGGGCGAATGGTGGCGCATCTCGTCGGGCTCAGGTGCCCTTCCCATGGTCTCGGGCGGGCGGCCTCTCGTCCCGTCCGGGGCCGGCTCGGGTGGGGGATCGGTGTTGGCGGGGTGGGTCACGGCATGGCTCACTGGCGACTCGGTCATACCTGTCACTGTCCAGGACGCCACCGACAATTCCTCCGACTTGCCCGCCCTGTGAGAACCAGCAGGTCACGGCAGCACTCAGGCGCTCTCCCCGACGCTGCGCGCATGCCAATCCGCCAGCGCCACCAGCAGACCGTCCGCCACACCGCCGAACATCGCCGCCAGCTCCTCCGCGTTGTCCACCACCACGACGTGATCGAGCAGCTCCGCGCGCAGTTTGGCCGCCCTGGTGTCGCCTCCGCCGTCGGGGTCGAACGCGGTGGCGGCCAGGAACAGGCCGCCGACGCCGGCCGCGGTCGCGGTCTGCCGGGCCTGGGTGCCCAGGACCGCCGCGGGATCGGCCGGTACGGCGGGCAAGGCCGGGCGTCCGTCGCGGAGCAACAACGTCAGGGGCCGGACGGGCACCGACTCCGGCACCACGCCTTCGGGCACATGAACGCCACCGTCGTCCCGGCGGGTCACCCCACCCGGACGCCCCCATGGCAGACCTCGTTCGTGATCGTCAAAAGCGCCGGCGCGCGTGAACAGAGCGCCGCCGGCGTCGACGACAAGATCTCCAGGCTGCCATCGCTCGCCGTCGAGCGGCGCGTGCGCATTCGTCATGGTGGGCACGGTACGCGGCAGGTATGACAAATACGCCCTCGGCCCCGTTCGGCCCCGCCCTGCCGGTCCCGGCGTCGGTGCCTACCCGCACGTCGGCCTCGTCGGCCCCGTCCTGGCCGGCCTTGGTGCCGGTGCCGGCCCGCCCGGACGGCGGAGGGTCAGGGGGCGTCGGCGGTTTCCGGGTGTTCGGTGTTCAGGGAATCGATCAGGGCGTCGGCCTCGGGGTCGCGGGCCGGGGCGGCGAGGCCGACGAGGACGAACACCGCCAGCGAGGTCAGCACCGGCGCCGCCACCTCGACGGTCTGCGTCTGGCCCGGGAAGACGTACTTCACCAGGGCGAAGACCACCAGCCCAGCCGCCCACGACCCGATCGCCGCCGCCGGGCCGCAGCGGCGGAAGGCCGGCAGCATGCCGAGCAGCATCGGGATGGCGATCGGCCCCACGAGCGCACCGAACCAGAGGATCAGCAGGCCGAGCACGCCGCCGAAACTGTCCGCGGTGAGCGCGATGCCCATCGACAGCGCGATGAACAGGAACGTCGACACCCGCCCTGCCAGCAGCTCCGACTGGGACGAGAGCCGGCCGGCCCGCTTCCACACCGACGGGATGATGTCCCTGATCACGACCGAGGAGATCGCGTTGGCGTCGGACGACGTCATCGCCATCGTGTGCGCGAACATCCCGGCGAGCACCAGGCCGATGAGCCCGCCGGGCAGCAACTGCTGGGTCAGCAGCGCGTACGACTGGTCGGGTTCGGACAGGCCGGGCAGCAGGATCGGCGCGGCCCACATGGGGAAGAACAGCACGAGCGGCCAGAAGAGGTAGAGCGCCGCCGAGAACAGCGCGGCCCGTCTGGCCGAGGCACCGGTGGGCGCGGCGATGAAGCGCTGAGCCAGGTTCCAGGTGCCGCCGTTGTACGACAGCGTGTTGATCAGCAGGTAGACCAGGACGAAGCCCACGGTGTACTTGTCGTTGAACGGCTGGCCGTGCCCTTCGGGCAGCCGGTCCCACAGTGTCCAGATCGCCGTCACCCCGCCGAGCTGGGCGAGCACGGCGACGAACATGGTGATCCCGGCGACGAGCTGGATGACGAACTGGCCGAGGTCGGTGAGCGCGTCGGCCCACAGCCCGCCGATCGTCGAGTAGATGAGCGTGACCCCGCCGGTGAGCAGGACGCCCCAGGCGATCGGCACGCCCGCGAACACCTGCAGCAGCAGCGCGGTCGCCGCCCACTTGGCGCCCACGTCGAAGACCTTGAGCGCGGTGCCGCTCCATGCCAGCACCTGCTGCGCCGGCACGTTGTAGCGGGTGGCCAGGTACTCCAGCGGCGAGATGATCCCGAGCCGCTGCCGCAGCCGTGGCCAGCGCGGCGCGAACAGGAACGACCCGATCACCATGGCGAACGTGATGCCGATCGCCCACCAGACGTACAGGGTGAAACCGGCGGTGTACGCGATGGCCGCGTACCCGACGAAGACCGCGGAGCTGTAGCCCGACATGTGGTGGGAGATGCCGGACAGCCACCAGGGCATCTTGCCGCCGGCGGTGAAGAAGTCCCGGGCGTCGCGGATGCGGGATTTCGCCCAGACGCCGATGGCGATCATCACGACGAAGTAGCCGCAGATCACTAGCCAGTCGAGAAAGCCCATGAGATCTCCCAGGTCGGGGGTGGGGGAGCGGGGGAGCGGTACGGGGTGCGGATGGCAGTAGGGAGGAAGGATGCGGTCAAAAGGTGCAGGTCAGGAGGGGTGGACGGGGAATCCGTTCACGAAGGTGTGCAGGACGGAGGACAGGTCGGGGGTGGTGACGATGAGGTCGGCGGGCGCGCCGGGCTCGACGCGGCCCCGGTCGAGGCCGAGCAGCCGGGACGGGTTCGCCGCGGCCAGCCGTACGGCGGTGCCGAGGTCCACCTCGGTCCGCGTGACCGCCCAGGCGAGGCACTCGAGCAGTGAGCTGCCCGACCCGGCCAGCAGTTCGCCGCCGGGCAGCGTCACCCGGCCGTCCCGCCGGACGGTGACCCGCCCGCCGACCGGGGTCGTGTAGTCGCCGGGCGCGCGGCCTGCCATCGCGACGGAGTCGCTGACCAGCAGCGAACGGCCCACCCCCTTGGCGCGCAGCATCACGGTGAAGGTGTCGGCGGGCAGGTGGTGCCCGTCCGCGATGAACGTCGCGGCGAGCCGGTCCTCGGCCAGCTGCGCCCAGAGGTGGTTGGGATGCCGGCGGATCATGGTGTGGGCGCCGTTGCCCAGGTGGGTGGAGAGCCGGGCGCCCGCCCGTACGGCGGCCTCGATGTCGGCGGGGGTGGCCGCGGTGTGGCCGATGGAGGCGATGACGCCCTGCCGGGCGAGGCCGGCGATGTAGCCGGCGGCGCCGGGCCGTTCGGGGGCCAGCGTGACGATCCGCACCAGCCCGCCGGCCGCCTCCTGCCAGCGCGCGAACTCGGCGAGGTCGGGGTCGCGCAGGTGGCGGGCGTCGTGCGCGCCGCGCGGCCCGTCCTCGGCCGCCAGGTACGGGCCCTCCACGTGCACGGCGGGAATGGCGTGCCGGACCAGCGGGTCGGCCTCGCGGGCGGCCGCGATCACACGCAGGTTGCGCAGGATGGCCGCTTCCGGGGCGGTGATGATCGTGGGGCACAGTGTGGTGGTGCCGCGCCGCCACAGCTCGCGTACCAGGTCGGAGACGTCGCCGGGCGATAGGTCGGGGGCGTTGAAGTCGAGCCCGCCGTATCCGTTCACCTGGAGGTCCACCAGCCCGGGCAGGATGAGCGCGTCGGACGCGCCGCCGACGTCGGTGACGGCGGCGATCCGCGACCCCTCCAGCTCGACCCGTACGGAACGCCCATCCGTGAGACGGCCCTCGACGTGCACGGGACGTCCGTTCGTCAGGCGGCCCTCGACGGGTACGGAACGCTCGCCCTCGATGCTCATCCCGCCTCCCCGAGCAGTTCCCTGGCGGCGGCCATGACCAGGCGACCCGCCTCGGGCGTGAACGCGGCCCGCAGCCCGTAGGCGCGGTGAGCCTCCTCGATCTCGTACCCGCCGGCCCCGTAATGCGACTCCGGATAGGGCAGGTAGCCGGGCACGCCGCCGGTGTACCCGGCGACCAGCAGCCCGGGATCGCCCAGCGCGGCGCGCAGCTCCAGGGCGAACTCGACGAAGGGCTCGCCGGGCAGGAACACCAGCGGCACGCCGGCCCACCGGTGCACGGCCACCTGCACCTCGACCGCCGCAGGCCCGGGGTCGCGGAGCTGGACGCGGGCCCAGCCGGCCCAGATCCCGCCGGGTTCGCCGGCCAGCGTACGCAGCTCGGCAGGGGTGAGCGGGTCCCCGACGGGCAGGGCGACGGGCGCGGCGGCCGCCGACACCGGCCCCGTGACCGCTCGCGTGCCGGCGTCGAGCACGGCCTGCCCGACCAGGGTCCCGTTCCCGCGCGCGGCCTCGAACGTGCGGCCGGGCAGCGACCCGGCCCCGGGCCGCAGGCTGTCGACCGCGGCGTGCCCGGTGTTGAGCTGGCCGCAGCAACCCTGGAGGAACAGGGCCACGCCGCCGATCGCGGACTCGACGTGCCGCCGCGCGTAGCCGGGCCAGTCCGCGGTGACGCTCAGGTTGTCGGGGCCGAGCGTCACCGGGTGGCAGGCGTGGGAGAACACGGTGGCGATCGGCTCGCCGTTCTCGCGCTCCAGCCGGACGACGGGGACCGCCGGATCGGTGAGGGCCGCGCCGCGCCGGTTGTGCGCGACGCCGTGCAGCGTGCCGTGGCCCCGGCGCATCACGGCGGGCGTCAGCGCGGCGAGCGCGGCGGCCCCGGCGTCGGCCAGCCGCGCGCGGGCGTGCGCGACGTAGGCGGGATCGGCGACACCGCCGATGCCGCCCCTGGTCACGGCGGGCCCGGCGTGGGTGTGGGTGACCGCCACGGCCACCGCCTCGGCCGGGATCCCGGTGCGCTCGTGCAGGTCGGCGGCGACGTTTCGTACCGTGTCGGGGTCGAGCGCGATGAGGTCGGCGCAGATCACGACGGACGTGGCCGCGCCGTCGGAGACCGCCACGGCGGTGGCGAGCAGCGGATCGTGCACCGCCGCCGACGGCGACCGCCGGGCGGCGTAACCGGCCAGCGAGCCGCCGACCGGCGGCGTGATGTCCGCGACCGCGGCCCCGGCCAGCAGCGTCACAGCCATCGCACCCGCCCGCGGAAACGGTCCTGGAAGAGCGCGTTGCGCTCGTCGCCGTCCGGCGCGTTCCCGCTGCGCCAGATCTCGGGGACGGCGCCGCGCCCGGCCAGTTCGGCGATGGCCGCCGCCATGAGCACGTTGAGCGCGTACGCGTTGGCGAACGTCGAGATCGCGCCCACCCGCTCGGGCACCCCTTCGATCTCCAGCACGGCGTCACCGACCGGCACCTTCGTGTCGATGTGCAGGTCCACCAGGTCGTGCAGGTTGCGCCTGGTCGGGTGCCTGGCCGGATGATCGGGCGCGGTCCTGTCGGCGTGCTCCCTGGAGGAGACGCCGATGAGGGTGACGCCGCGTTCGCGGGCGGTCAGGGCCGCGTCGATGAGCGCGGCGTTGATGCCGTACGCGTTGACCAGGACGAGCAGGTCACCCGCGCCGAGCCGGTTGTCCTCGATGACCACGCGGCCGTAGCCGGGAGTGCGTTCGATGGCCATCGAGCGCAGCGCGCCGCCGGACAGCAGCGTGCCCTCGTCGAGGATCGCGCTGACGTTCACCAGGCCGCCGGCGCGGAAGAACACCTCCTGCGCGGCCAGGTTCGAATGCCCTCCGGGGCCGTAGACGTAGATCAGTCGCTCCGCGTCCTGGTGCCCGGTGAGGTGGTCGGCGATGAGCGTGGCCGCCGCCCCGACGGCGTCGGCCTCCTCGGTCTCGATCCGGCCGATCAGGCCCGCGACCTGTTCGGCGTACGTTCGCATGAGCGACACGTGCCGTCCGTTTTGCACCTGCAGGCTCCCTCATGACCGATGAAAGCGATTGCAGGCATTCAAGACCAAGACAGAAGCCCGGTCAAGAGGTGGAACGCGGCCCCGTGGAGTCGCGCGCGACGAACACGCCGGGCAGCGCGACGTGCTCGGCCGGCCCGCCGGGCGTCTCGATCTGCCTGGTCAGCACCTGCACGGCGGTCGCCCCGAGATCGTCCATCGGCGCGGTCACCGTCGTCAGGCTCGGCGTCACGGTCCTGGCGAGCAGCACGTCGTCACACCCGACGACGCTGCGCTCGCCGGGCACGGAGACGCCCCGGCCGGCCAGCTCGGCCAGCACCCCGCACGCGGTCAGGTCGTCGAACGCGAAGGCCGCCGTGGCATCGGTCGCGAGCAGCGCGGCGCCGGCCTGCCTTCCGCCCTTGAACGTGGCGCGGAACGGGCCGAGCTCGATCAGCTCCACCCCGCGTCCCCGCGCCCACCTGCGGATCGCCTGCGAGCGCCGGGCCGCCGCCCACGACGCGCTCGGCCCCGCGAGCAGCGCGAACGAGCGATGGCCGTGCTTGTGCAGATGCTCGCCCGCGTCGAAGAGCGCGCTGGTGTTGTCGCAGATCACCGAGGACAGCTCGCGCAGCGGCCGGTTGAGCAGCACGCACGGCAGGCCCCGCGCCGCCTCGCGCAGCGCCGCCGACGACGAGCGCGGCGAGGCCACGATCACCCCGTCGACCCGGCTGCGCAGCTGGGCGACGTGGCGCACCTCCGCCGCCGCGCTCTCCTCCGCGTCGATCAGCATGACCGAGCTGCCCATCCGTTCGGCGGTGCGCTGGATCGCGCGGACGAGCAGCGGGAAGAACGGGTTGGTGATGTCGGGCACGACCAGCCCGATCATCTCGGCCCGCCCGGTGACCAGACCGCGCGCGGCGGAGCTCGGCTGGTAGCCCAGCTCGCGGGCGGCGGCCATGATCTGCTCCCTGACCGGCGCGCTGACCAGCTCGGGGCGGTTGAAGGCGCGCGAGACCGTGGCGGCGGAGACGCCGCACCGCTGGGCGATCGAGTAGATCGTCGGCTTGCTCACGGCACGCTCCTCGGGGGGTGGGCTCGACCGGGGTTGACCGAAGTACTCTAGCGAAGCCAGAATCCATGCAATCGCTTTCATTATTCCTCGGCGAACAGGCCCGGTGAAAGGACGGTATGAGTTCGGAGCAGCCGGAGCGGGTCGCCCGCGGGCAACTCGAAGACGTCATCCTCCCCTTCTGGCTCGACCACGGCATCGACACCGAGCACGGCGGGTTCTACACCTGCTTCGACAACCGGGGCCGGCGGCGCCTGTCGACGGACAAGTTCACCTGGTCGCAGGGCCGGTTCGTGTGGCTGCTGGCCCGCGCCGCCAGGCTCGCCGAGCGCGGCCTGCTCACCGCCGACGCCGCCGCCCTCGTCCGGCTCGCCGAGCGCGGCGCGTCCTTCCTCCTCGCCCACGCCGTCCGCCCCGACGGCAGTTGCGCGTACGTCCTGGACGAGAGAGGCGGGCCCGCGCTCGGCGAGGACGGCCTGCCGCTGCCCGTGCGGCGCAGCGTCTACGCCGACGCCTTCGTCGCCATGGGGCTGTCCGAGCTCACCGTGGCCACCGGCTCGCCCGAGCACCTGCCGGTGATCGACCGGATCGTCCAGCGGGTCGCGGACGACGTGGAAGCGGGCGACCCGCCGACGCCGCCGTACCCGCTGCCGCCCGGCTGTTCGGGGTTCGGCGCGCGCATGATCGTGCTCAACGCCCGGCTCGACCAGGCCCGCGCGCACCTGGCCGGGCCCGGCGCGAAGGCCGACCTGGGGGAACTGCGGGCCGCGCGCCGGGCCATGCTCGCGCACCGGGAGGACGGCGGGCTGTTCACCGAGACGTTCGTGCCCGACCCCGGCCTGCGTGACACGATCCTCGCCCGGCACCGCACCCCCGGCCACGCGCTGGAGGGGATCTGGATGGCGCTGGAGGCCGGCGAACTGCTCGGCGAGACCGGCGACCAGGCCGGCCTGCTCGCCTCCGTGTCCGCGCTGTGCCGGGTCGGATGGGACGACGAGCACGGCGGGCTGTTCCGCTACGTGGACGTCTCCGGCCGGCCGTACGGGGGCCCGTACGAGGACCTGGTCACGCGGACTTGGTCCACCAAGCTGTGGTGGGTGCACACCGAGGCCGCGTACGCCACCCGCCTGGCGGCCGAGCGTTACGGCGACCGGGAGGCGGCCCGCTGGTTCGAGCGCGTCTGGGACTACACGCTGCGCACCTTCCCCGGAGGGGCCGAGGGCGCCGAGTGGATCCAGATCAGGGACCGGACCGGCGCCCCGCTCGACGAGGTCGTCGCCCTGCCGGTCAAGGATCCGTACCACATCGCCAGAAACCTCATGCAGATCGTCGAGCTCCACGCAGCCGGAGCACCAGGGGAGCAGCCGTGACGGCCACCAACACCGGCCCCGTGATCGAACGGACCGCCGGCAACCTCGAAGCCCGGATCTACCGCGACCGGCCGGCGGCCGGCGCCGCAGCCGCGCGGGTCGCGGCCGAGGCACTGCGCTCGGCGCTGGCCGCGCGCGGCGCGGCCAGCGCCGTCTTCGCGGCCGCGCCCTCGCAGCGGGAGACGCTGGCCGGCCTGCGCGCCGCCGCCGGGATCGACTGGTCCAGGGTCACCGTCTTCCACATGGACGAGTACATCGGCCTGCCCGCCGACGCCCCCCAGCGCTTCGGCCGCTTCCTGCGCGAAGAGCTCTGGGACGCGGTACGCCCCGGCGCCGTCCACGTGATCGACCCCGGCGACGACCCGGAGGCGGAGAGCGCCCGCTACGCCGGGCTGCTCGGCCAGGGCCCGATCGACCTGGTCTGCCTCGGCATCGGCGACAACGGCCACCTGGCCTTCAACGACCCTCCCGTGGCCGACTTCGCCGACCCCCTCGCGGTCAAGGTGGTCGAGCTCGACGACGCCTGCCGTACGCAGCAGGTCAGCGACGGCTGCTTCGCCACCCTCGCCGACGTGCCCGCGCGGGCGGTCACGCTGACCGTGCCCACCCTGATGGCCGGGCGCACGCTGGTCGCCACCGTGCCGGGCCGGAACAAGCGGGCGGCGCTCGCCGCCGCGCTCGACGGGCCGATCTCCGAGCGCTGCCCCGCCTCGGTCCTGCGCACCCACCCGGCCTGTACGCTCTTCGCCGACGTGGAGGCCTACCAGTGAAGCTCACCGGGATCGTCGCCCGGCAGCTCGTGGAAGGGAGCGTGCCCCGGTGGTGAGGCTCAGCCGTGCCACCCTGTCCAGGGTCGCAGCCGAGGCGCGCCCGCTCGCCGAGCCGCGCGCCACCGGCGTCGTGCACCTGGGCATCGGCGCCTTCCATCGGGCGCACCAGGCCGTCTACACCGAGCAGGCCATGGCCGCGACCGGCGACGACCGGTGGGGCGTCTGCGGGGCAAGCCAGCGCAGCACCGCCGTGGCCGGCCTGCTGCGCCCGCAGGACTGCCTGTACGGCGTGCGCGCCGGGGACGACGTCCGCGTGATCGGGTCCGTACGCGAGGTGCTGGTCCCGGGCGACGACCTCGCCGCCCGCCTGGCCGCCCCGCAGACGGCGGTCGTCACGCTGACCATCACGGAGAAGGGTTACCGCCGCGCCCCGAGGCCGGACGGGCCGCCCACCGCGATCGGGCGGCTGGTGGCCGGGCTGCGTGCCCGGGCCGCCGCCGACGCCGGCCCGCTCACCGTCGTCTCCTGCGACAACCTGCCCGGCAACGGCGCGACCCTCGCCGCGCTCGTCACCGAGCTGTGCGAGCCGCCGCTGCTGAGGTGGGCCGAGCAGAACGTCACCTTCCCGGCGAGCATGGTCGACCGCATCGTCCCCGCTACCACCCCCGCCGACCTGGACGACATGGAGGCCAGGCTCGGCGTGCGCGACCTCGGCGCGGTGGTCACGGAGCCGTTCACGCAGTGGGTGATCGAGGACGACTTCGCCGGTGACCGCCCGGCCTGGGACCGGGCGGGCGCGCTGCTGGTCGGGGACGTCCGGCCGTACGAGCGGATGAAGCTGCGCCTGCTCAACGGCAGCCACTCGGCCATCGCCTACCTGTCGGGCGCGGAGCACGTGTCCGAGGCGGTGGGCGACGCCGCGTTCGCCGGATACCTGCGCCGGCTCATGGACGAGGACCTCTCGCCCACCCTGCACGGGCTCGACGCGTTCGACCTGGCCGGATACAAGCGGTCGCTGCTGACCAGGTTCGCCAACCCCGGCCTGCGGCACCGCGTCACGCAGATCGCGGCCGACGGCTCGCAGAAACTGCCCCAACGCCTGCTCGACCCGGCCCGCGAGCGGCTGGCCGCCGGGCACGAGCCCCGCTTGATCGCGCTGGCGGTGGCGGGCTGGATGCGGTACGTCACGACGGCGCGCGAGCTGGACGACCCCCTGGCCGACCGGCTCACCGGCGACCCGCACGCCGGCGCCGCGGCCACCGTGGAGCGCCTGCTGGCGATCGAGGAGATCTTCGGTCCCGACCTGAGGGACGACCGGGTCTTCCGTGACCTGGTCACCGACGGCCTGCACCGCCTCACCGCCGACGGCCTCGCCGCCACCCTCCGCACCCTCGACACCTGACCGCCCCCCGAGAACGCCTGGCCGCCCCCGCGAACGCCTTCGCCTCAAGGCGCTGAGCGTCCCGGGCGCGGCCGAAAACCGGTTGAGCCCCGCGCCGGTGTTCCCATAGGTTGCCTGCGGCCCGCCATCGTGAGGACAGAGGACATCAACCGCGTGACCCCGCCTGCTCGCCAGACCTGACACGTACTTCCGCTCTCTTCCAGCCGGCCCGGGTGGCCGGCTCCGCCGGGCTGCCCGCGTGCGCCCGGTCGTTCAGCGTCTGAGGCCGCGCGTAACCGGCCTCGTGTCAGGTCTTGAGAGATCATGTCTTCACAACCTCATATCGTGCTGCCCTGGGTCGTCCGCCGGACCAGGCTGCCCCTGCTGTCGACGCGCTGCGTCGACTGCCCGTCCGAGTCGGCCACCACCGGCGAGGGCAGGTTCCGGATCAACGCCCAGGGCAAGGTGCTGGACGTGTGGCTGCTGGTCCGCTGCGTGTCCTGCGACCGGACGAGCAAGCTCACCGTGCACGAGCGGGTGCCGGTCAGGACGGTCGATCCGGCCGCGCTCGACCGCTACCACGCCAACGATCCCGAACTGGTGGTGTCCACGCTGTTCGATCCGGCGTTCGCCAAGCGCAACCGCTACACCCTCGACTGGAGCGGGGCCTGGCGGCTGGCCCTCACCCCGGTGCCGCTCGACGAGCCGTGGCCGGTGCGGGTGGAGGTCGGCTTCGACGATCCGGTGCCGGTGCGTCCTGACCGGCTCATCGCGCGGGGCCTCGGCCTCAGCAGGAACGACGTGCGGCGCCGCGTCAAAGGCGACTTTGCGCTGCGCCGCACGGTGAGCACCGGGTTCGCCTTCACCGTGATGCCCCTGGACTGACCGGACGCGGGTGGCCGGAGCTCCTCCCGGCCACCCGCCTCAGTCCGGCGCGGCGGTGATGGGGCGGTGGGCGAGCGGGCTGGAGAAGATCATCGTGCTCGACGGCTTGCCGTAGGCGGCGAGCCGGTCGATCAGCCGCTCGAACGCCGCCATCGACGGCACGGCGATCTTCAGGATGCTGCACACGTCGCCGGTCACCCGGTGGATCTCCCTGACCTCAGGCCAGGTCGCCACCTCGGGATCGCGCAGCACGCAGGTCGGCCCGTAACAGGTGAGCTGCACGAACGCGGACACCGTCCAGCCGGCCCGGGCCGGGTCCACCGTGGCGTGGTAGCCGGTGATCACCCCCGCCTCCTCCAGCCGCCGGACCCGTTCGGCCACGGCCGGCGGCGACAGGTGCACCCGGCGCGACAACTCGTTGAACGACAGCCGCGCGTTCTCCTGCAGCTCACGCAGCAACTCCCAGTCCATGGCGTCCACCAGCGGCTCCTTTCGTTCGGAAACAGCATGCCCGAGATGGATGACGAACATGAACCGATCCACGGCGAAGGCCGTTCGGACGGCATTCCTTGGAGTGCTGTCGCCGCACCATCATGAGGTGCCGACACACGCCGACACAACGAAGGGAGCGCGGCGCGATGAAGACGACAGGACGGGTACGCCCCGTCTCGGCGGCCGAGCGGGCCGAGCGGGCCCGCATGAGCGGCGGGCTGCCGACCCTCGAGTTCGAGCGGGAGATCCCCTACGACGCCTACGTCCGCACCGACGTCCTGCACGACCTGCAACGGCCGCTGACCGACGCCCCGGGCGAGATGTCGTTCCTGGTCATCACGCAGGTGATGGAGCTGTACTTCAACCTCGTCGCCCACGAGTTGCTCGCCGCGAGGGAGTCGCTGCGGGCGGACCGGGTACGGGACGCGGTCGCGGCGCTGCGCCGCACCGCCCTGCACCTGGAGGCGGCGAACGCCGGCTGGCTCGGCCTGCGCTGGATGACGCCCGCCGACTTCAACAGCTTCCGCGACCGGCTCGGGGAGGCGTCGGGGCTGCAGTCGGGCATGTACCGGCTGGTGGAGTTCCGGCTGGGGCTGAAGAGCGAGGCGCTGCTGCGGCCGTTCAGGGGCGGCGCGCGGGAGGAGGCGCTGCGGCGCGCGTTCGACGAGCCCAGCGTCTGGGACGCCGCCACCGCGCTGCTCGCCCGGCGCGGCCACGACCTGCCGGCGGCCGTGCTCGGCCGGGACTTCGGCGCGGAGTACGAGCCCCACGAGGCGGTCGAGCGCGCCTGGGTGCGCGTCTACCAGGACGACGCCGCGGCGGACCTGGAGGGTGACGCAGTGGGCGGGGACGGGCTGCGGGCGCTCGGTGACGCGCTGGCCGAGGTCTCCGAGCGGTTCGGCGACTGGCGTTACCAGCACGTGGCGGCCGTGCGCAGGGCGATGGGCGCCAAGCCGGGCAGCGGCGGCTCCAACGGGCTGGCCTGGCTCGAACGCAGCATGGCCCGGGTGGTCTTCCCCGAGCTCTGGTCCGCCCGTACCTACATGTGATGCCCGTATCCGCATGCGGGAGGCGCGGGGCAGAGCCCGGGGAAGCGCCGCTCCGCGCACGCGCGGAGCGGCGGGACTGGCCCGTCAGCAGCTGAGGTTGCCGCCGGGGGAGACGCCCAGGATCTGGGCGAAGCGCTGGTAGGAGTTGATCCGGCTCTGCACCTGGGCGGGGTTGCCGCCGTTGCACTCGATGCTGCCGTTGATGCTGCGGATGGTCTCGCCGAAGCCGCGGCCGTTGACCATCGCGTTGTGCGCCGTCATGGTGCCGGGGCCGTTCTGCGTCATCCAGTACCACAGGGCGGTCTTCCAGGCCACGGCCGCGTCCTGTTGCACCAGCCAGGGGTTGGTCAGCAGCGGCAGGCCGAGCGCGTCGCCGGCCGCCTTGTAGTTGAAGTTCCAGCTCAGCTGGATGGGGCCGCGGCCGTAGTAGGCGGCCTGCCCGGCCGGGCACCCGTACGACTGGTTCGGGTCGCAGTAGTGCGGGTAGTTCGCGGTGTTCTGCTCGACGATGTGCACCAGCCCGCCGGTCTCGTGACCGACGTTGGCCAGGAACGCGGCCGCCTCCTGCTTCTTGACGGTGTCACTGCCCGTCTTGGCGAACGCGGGGAAGGCGCTCAGGGCCGAGACCAGGCCGCTGTAGGTGTAGAAGGAGTTGCGGCCGGGGAACATCTGGTCGAACTGGGCCTGGCCGACCACGAAGCCCGACGGGTCGGGCGGGTTCGTGGGGCCGCCGGAGCAGGTGTAGGGGTCCCAGTACCAGTGGCTGATCACCGGGTCGTAGCCGGGGTTCTCGTGGACGGCGATGTAGTGGTTGCCGTCGGTGTAGCGGACGATGCTGCCGACGGCGTAGAACTGCCCGGCCACCCAGTTCGGGTAGGAGCAGGCCGTCCCGCCGCTGCCGCCTCCCGTGCAGGAGCCCTGGTCGCCCCAGACGTCGGCGCTGCCCGGGGTCTCGTTCTGGGTCCACCACTTGGCGGTCCAGTTGTGCCCGTTGTGCGACGCGACCGCGCCGCCGGTGTAGACCGCCCCGGCGTTCCACGCCGTCGCGCAGGCGGCGGCGTTCGCCGCGGACGGCAGCAGCACCGCGAGCAGCCCCCAGACCAGTGATAAGACGGCCGGCAGGATCAGGATCCTTCGCACGTGCGCCACTCCTCGGATTTCATAGGAAAGTTTCCTAAGGATTAACGATGGAGCTGCCACCGCGCAAGGCCCAAAGTCAGACTCGCCCGGTCCGGCCCGCGCTCCCTGGCCGCCGGGCGAAGGACCAGCCGAGCCGCGTCCCGGCCACCACCGTGCCGGCGACCGCGGCCGTCACCAGCCAGACCATGAACGTGGGGTACAGGTAGACCACCTGGATCCACATGATGTCGCCGCCGCGGGCCAGCACGCGGAAGACCGGCGCGGCCGACAGGCACAGCGCCAGCGGCGCCAGCCAGATCACCAGCCGCACCCGCCGCCACCCGGTGCACCTCCCGGCCCAGCGCCGGGAACGCGCCACACCGCGCACCGCCAGCCCGGCGGTCACCAAGGTCAGCAGCAGGAACACCAGATCGACCGGCAGGTACGGCGGCGCGGACGGCACCCGCGGCGTGTCTCCCTCGATCAGCGCGACCAGGCCGTCCATCAGGGCGTGGGCGTCGGAGTGGGTCATGCCGGTGTTCGCCATGACGGCGACGCCGTACCCGGATCCGGGCATGAGCAGCTGGTCGGCGGTGGAGGTGAACAGGTCGCCGCCATGGTGCACGGTGGGGGCGCCGTGCGGGGTCCGGCCGAGGAACCAGCCGAGGGCGTACCTCTTGTTCGCGCGTGAGGGGGTGCGCAGCTCCTTCATGCTCGCGGGACTCAGGACGCCGCCGTTCTGCGCGATCAGCCACCGGGCCATGTCGCCGGCGGTGCTGACCACGCCGCCCGAGCCGTTGCCGAACCCGGGCGGCTCGGGCAGGGCGACGGCCCGGCCGAGGACGACCAGGTGGCCGCGCGCACGGGCGGGCAGGTCGCGTTCGCGGTCGATCGTGGTGCTGGAGTTCATGCCGAGCGGGGTGAACACGTGGGCGCGCAGGTAGGACGCGAACGGCTCGCCGCTCACCACCTCGACCAGGCGGGCGGCGACCTGGAAGTTGGTGTTGTGGTAGCTGAAGACGGCGCCCGGCGCGGCGGCGAGCTTCGCCGTCCTGAGCCGGGCCACGGAGCCCTTCAGCGTCTTCGGCTGGGGCAGGCTCTTCTCGCGGAACGTGGTGTCGGCCATGCCGGAGGTCTGGTCGAGCAGCTGCCGTACGGTGATCGCGGCGGCGCGGGGATCCGCCATGGTGAACTCCGGCAGATAGCCGCGCACCGGCCGGTCGAGCTCGACCCGCCCCTGCTCGACCAGCTGCATCACGGCCAGCGAGGTGAAGGACTTGCTGACGGAGGCGACGGCCATGGGCGTGTCCGCCGTCACCGGCTCGCCGGTCGAGGTGTGGCCGTACCCCGCGACGTGGACGACCTCCGTACCCTTGACGATCGCGACCGCCGCGCCCGGCAGCCCGGTCGCCTCCCGGTAGCGCGCGACGAACGCGTCCACGGACGCCGGCGCTGGCGACGGCGGGGGAGGGCGGGGGTCAGGGCAAGGCTGATCGCGGCGAGCACGTTGATGAGCATCCGACGAAGCTAGCCACGCCCGGGGCCCGCCACCATTGCGGTCCGCCTCCGTCTTCCCTGCGGAAACCCGCCATCCCAGCGCCGGGACACAGGCTCGCGCTGCCTTCTGGGTGGATTGAGGACCAAAGGCACTGACGCGCGGGACCTTGTCCCCGGGCGCCGCCCCGTCCCGCCGGGCGAAGCTGAGGGCACAGGCCCGAGAGCAGTGGAGGTGCGCGATGACCCGACCCATCGTCGTAGGAGTGGACGGATCGCTCCCGTCGGCGGCAGCGGTGGAATGGGCGGCGGCCGAGGCCGGGCGCAGAGGTCTGAGCCTGCGCCTGGTGCACGTGTACGAGGAACGTCCCTACGACGGCTACGACGCCGACGACCCCTCGGGCCCGCTGGCCATCGCGGCCGACCGGGCGCGCGGCACCGCCCCCGGCGTCGAGGTGGCCACCCGGGCGCTGCCCGGCAACGTGCGGGACGTCCTGATCGCCGAGTCCGCCGGCGCGGACACCGTGGTCGTGGGCAGCAGAGGGCTCGGCGGCTTCACCGGCATGGTGATCGGCTCGGTCAGCACGGCCGTCGCCGGCCACGCCGCCGGCCCGGTCGTGGTCGTCCACGGCCGTCCCGCGCGGTCGTACGGGCGCGTGGTCATCGGGTACGACCGCTCACCGCACTCCGAGGCGGCCATGGAGTACGCCGTCGAGCAGGCGCGCGTCCGCGGCGTGCCGTTGCACGTCGTGCACGCCTGGCAGACGCCCGTCTTCTCGCCGCAGGCCACCGCGTACAACACCCTGCTCGTGGACGTCTACCGGGAGGAGTCAGGGGCGGTGTCCGAGAGCGTGGAGCGGTGGCGGGAGAAGCACCCCGACGTCGAGATCACCTGTGAGACCGTCTCCGGGCACCCCGTGAGCGTCCTCGCGGCGGAAGGGTCCACGGCGGACCTGGTCGTGGTCGGCTCGCGCGGGTACGGCGGCCTGGTCTCGGCGGTGCTCGGCTCCGTCAGCCACGGTGTGCTGCACCACGTGACCTGCCCGGTCGCGGTGGTACGTCCCCGGTAGGCGACCCGCCCTCAGCTTCGGCGTTCCGCTTCGCCCCGCGTGTCGGCGACCCGGGCTCTGGACCAAGAGCGTCAAACGCGGTCGGATGGAGCTGACAGAGGGAGGACACCGTGATCATCGTGGGAGCGGACGGCTCGGCGCCGTCACGGGCGGCCGTGGAGTGGGCGGCGGACGACGCCGCCCGGATGAGCCTGCCCTTGCGGATCGTGCACGTGATGGACACCTCGTGGTACCTGGTCGGCCGGCGCCCCGGCGCCGCCCTGCCCGGCGCGCTGCTCAGCGAGGGGCAGCGGATCCTGCGCGAGGCGGAGGAACTGGCCCGCGAACGGCAGCCGTCCGTGCGGGTCAGCACCAAGGAGGTGGAGGGCGCGCCCGCCGAGGTGCTGCGCGAGCAGGCCGGGGACGCCGCCGAGCTGGTCGTCGGCAGCCGCGGCCGGGGCGGGTTCGCCGGTGCGCTGCTGGGCTCGGTGAGCACGGACGTGGCCGGGCAGACGCACTGCCCCGTCGTGGTGGTCCGGGCCGAGCCGCGCCAGGAGCACGGCGAGGTCGTGGCGGGGGTGGACGACTCGCCGGAGTGCGAGCCCGCCCTGGCCTACGCGTTCGACCAGGCGCGGCTGCGCGGTGCGACGCTGCGCGTGGTGCACGCCTGGCAACTGCCGGCGCTCGCGCTCGATCCCGAGGCGGTCTACGACATGGACGAGGTCCGTACGGCGCAGCACCAGGTCGTCCGCGACCGGCTGCGGTCGCTCACCCGCGACCACCCGCAGGTGAAGGTGGTCGAGGACGTGCGGTCCGCGCATCCGGTCGACGCGCTGAACCGGGTCGCGGAACAGGCCGACCTGCTCGTCGTGGGCTCACGCGGGCACGGCGCGGTACGGTCGGCGCTGCTCGGCTCGGTCAGCCGCGGCGTCCTGCACCACGCGAGCTGCCCCGTGGCCGTGGTCCGCGCCTGACTGTCAGGGCGTACATTTCCGGAGGTCGTCCCGCAGCCCCAGCCGCCCCTCGTACACGGCCACCTTCTCGGTGATCAGCTTGAGGCACTCGTCGAGGTCGTGCATCTGGGCGAGCACCCGTTCCCGGTGCGCGCGCAGCACCTCCAGCCGTTCGACCTCGTTGCCCTGGCCGGCCCGGACGAGCTCGGTGTAACGCCGGATGTCGGTCAGGGGCATGCCGGAGGCGCGCAGCCGGATGCACACGTCGAGCCAGCCGATGTCGTCCTCGTCGTAGACCCGGTGCCCGGCGACGCCCCGGCGTACCGGCTGGGTCAGCAGACCCTCCCGCTCGTAGAAGCGGAGAGTGTGGACGCTCAGCCCCGTGCGTTCGGCGACCTGGCCGATGCTCAACCCTGACATGCCGCCAGTTTGACTTAGAGCCCGCTCTAGATTCTACGGTTCCGAGGCATGAGATATCGCGTTCTCGGCGGCACCGGCATCGAGGTCAGCACCCACTGCCTGGGCACGATGATGTTCGGCGCGGCCGGCAACCCCGACCACGACGACAGCATCCGGATCATCCACACCGCCCTCGACCACGGGATCAACTTCGTCGACACCGCCGACATGTACTCGGCGGGCGAGTCCGAGGAGATCGTCGGCAAGGCGCTGCAGGGGCGGCGGGACGAGGTGGTCCTGGCCACGAAGGTGCACTTCCCGATGGGGGAGGGGCCCAACAGGGGCGGCAACTCGCGGCGCTGGATCGTGCGCGCGGTCGAGGCCAGCCTCAAGCGGCTGCGGACGGACTGGATCGACCTCTACCAGATCCACCGGTTCGACCATCGGACCGACATCGAGGAGACCCTCTCCGCGCTGACCGATCTGGTGCGGCAGGGCAAGATCCGCGCGTTCGGCAGCTCGGCCTTCCCCGCGCACGAGACGGTGGAGGCGTACCACGTCGCCAGACAGCGCGGCCTGTACCGGTTCCGCACCGAGCAGCCGCCGTACAACATCCTGGCCCGCGGCATCGAGGGCGACGTGCTGCCCACGGCGCAGCGGCTCGGCCTGGGCGTGCTCACCTACAGCCCGCTGGGCTGGGGGTTCCTGACCGGCCGCTACCGCAAGGGGCGGCAGATGGACCTGACGCGGGGCCGCGCCGCGCGGGCGCCGGAGCGCTTCGACCCGTCCATCCCGGTGAACGCGGCCAAGTTGGAGGTCGTCGAGGAGCTGGTGAAGCTGGCGGACGAGCTCGGCAGCACCCTGCCGGAGCTGGCCGTCGCCTTCGTCGCGGCCCATCCGGCGGTCACCTCGGTCATCCTCGGCCCGCGCACGATGGAGCAGCTGGAGGGCCTGCTGAAGGGCTCCTCACTGGTGCTCGACGACGCCGTGCTCGACCGGATCGACGAGCTCGTGCCGCCCGGCACCGACGTCTACCACCCGGTCGGCCTCTGGAGCCCCGCGCCGCTGACCGACCCGCTCCTGCGCCGCCGCCCGGTGGGCGACCGCGCCGCGAGCTGACCGGACGTTCCTGGGTCGCCGCCTTGGTGATGCCGATCACACATAAGTCATCTGCGTCATTCTACGCAGAACGCCCACCCCGGTGATCCGTACCTTCTGAACGCGGCCACCAAGTGCCGCGAAAGACGGGTGGAAGGAACACGATGAACAAGTCTCAGAGCCTGAGCAAGGGGCGAGCGGCGCGGCTGCGCGCGGCCCGGTCGGCCGCGACGGCGGCGGTGCTCACGGTGGCGGCGGGCGCGATGATCGCCGGCCCCGCCTCCGCCGCGAGCCGGCCCGCGCACGGCCACACGCACACTTCGGTCAGCACGACCGGCGCCACCGGCGCGGCCGCGTCGGCCGGCTTCGCGCGGAAGTACTACTTCGCCGCCGGCCTCCTGGGCCGGAACGAGGTACGTGAGCCGGGCAAGAAGGTGAACGACCGCGACGGGGTGGCGGTCGCCAAGTTCCGCATTCACGGCAACCGCTTCTACTACTTCGTCCAGTGGAAGAACACCGGCAGGCCCACCGCCTTCCACATCCACCGGGGCAAGGCGGGCGTGAACGGCCCCGTCGTCATCGACCTTCTGTCCAACGGCCGCATCCGCGGCAACACCAGCTTCGGCTCCGTCCACGTCAAGAGCAGCCTGCTCAAGGGCATCAAGAAGAACCCGAAGAACTGGTACGCGAACCTGCACACCGCCAAGTTCCCCGACGGCGCGGTCCGCGGCCAGCTCCACAAGGGCGGCCACTGGTAAACCGCCGCCCCCCGCATGACCCGGCCGGCCCGTCACCTTCATGGTGGCGGGCCGGCCTTCGCGTGGTCACGGGGCGGAAGCCGGCCATCCGGATCGCGCAACAGAGAATGCGTTCACCGGATATCCGGAGATTCCGGCGCTCCGTACCATCGGCTCTGCACGTGAATTCCCGGAGCTGAGAAAAGGAAAAGATGAAGCTCGTCCGAAAAACTGTGCTCGCCGCCTCGATGGCCATGGCCCTGTCGACCGCGGGCATGCTCGCAGCCGCACCCGCGCACGCCGAGGTGTGGGACTGCGGGGCATATATCGCGAACAATGTGGGAGCCGGCAGCTGCAACAGCGGATTCGGTTCCTATCAGGTACGGGTTTCCTGCGCCTCGGCGCACTGGCCCTATACGAGGGAGATCCACGGTCCCGTCGTGTACAAGGCGCAGGACCAGTGGGTCGGACCCGAGTCCTCGGTCAGCGGCGCGGCGAACGGCTGCCACATCACCGACGCCTGGGTGCACGCCTTGTAAGTCTGCACCACACGCCTGCGACCAGTGAGGCGGCCGTGACCGCTTCTCCAAAGAAGGCGCTGGGGGACGTGTGGTCCCCCAGCCGCCGCTCTCTCACCCGGGCTCTAGGGTGCCGGGTAGTCGGTGACGTACACCGGGGCGCCGACCTTGGTGGTGTCGGCCGCTTCGCCGTCACCGTTGACGACGTGGTCGATGACTCCGGCGCTCAGGTTGACGGTCATGATGTGGTGCAGCCGCACTCCCGGCCGGCGTGGCACCTCGAAGCCGTTCTCCGTGTGGATCTGCGGGTTGTTCTGGTTGAAGACGTAGACCCCCGCCCCGTACAGGCGGTGCTTTCTGACGCGGTCGCCGACCTTGTAGCCGGCCCAGCCCTCTACCGCGCCGTTCATCCAGTCGGCCTGCGTCGGCGGGTCGTACGGCAGTTCGTTCTGGTACAGGATCGTGGTGCCGTCGTCGCCGTTCCAGATCGTGTTGTACTGCTGGAAGTGCTCGACGAACAGTCCCGTCGCGGTCACGTGGTCGCCGTTGACGACGGCGCCGTTGCGGCCCAGGTTGGTGTTCCAGCGCTGCGTGTCGGTGAAGCCCTCGACCCCGTGGTCGGCCCGCCACACCCAGGTGTGGTCGATGAGCACGTGGTCGCTGTTCACCTCCAGCGCGACGTCCGTGCTGCCGGCGTGCGGGCCGCCGACGCGGAAGTACACGTCCGAGAGGGTCGTGGGGTTCGACGGGCTCGACTGGTTCGCCGGCGAGCCGTGGCGGTGCCCGTGCTTGGCGCCCACCCGCAGCAGCACCGGTGACTTGCGCGGGCCGGCGTCGATGGTCACGCCCGCGATGACGACGCCGGGGACGTCCGCGACGTCGATCGGGGTCGAGCCGCGGGAGGCGGTCAGCGTGGCGTGGCCGAGCCCGAGGACGACCGTGTCGGGGCGCCGGATCTCGATGCTGCGCGCGATGTCGTACACGCCGGGGGTGAGCAGCAGGTTCTTGCCGCGGGCCAGCTGCCGGTTGATGTCCTGCGCCGAGTCGGACGGCCTGGCGACGTGGAAGTCGCTGATCGGCAGCGTACGCCCGGGCGTCAGGCCGGCCGCCCATGAGACGCCGCGCGTGTTCCTCCTGGCGGCGGGCACCCGCACGTTGTACCGGCCCCGCGCGTCCACGTACAGGTAGGGCTTCTCGCGGCTGAGCGGCGTGGTGTCGAGCGTGGTGTACGGCGGGTCCGGGAAGCCGGCCTCGTCCGGCGCGCCGACGACGCCCGAGAAGACCTGGTTCCACACGCCGTTCGACCAGCCGGCGACCTCGCTGTTACGGGTCAGCCACTGCTGCTGCGAGCCGTTCGTGACGGCGGGCAGCCTGGAGTCGGCGATGAAGCCGCCGCTGGCGTACTGCGGGCCGGCGGTGCAGTAGTCCATCAGCGACAGGGTGCCGCCGGTGACGTCGAGCCGGCGCAGTGACACCGCCTGCGAGACGGCCCAGAAGTTGGCCGACGAACGGCAGCCGTCCTGCCCGGCCGCGTTCACGTTGATCGACAGGTTGGACAGGGTGCGCCAGAAGTTGACCAGCGCGAGGCAGTTGGCGGTGCCGCCGTCCGCCAGGCAGCGGTTGTAGACCTCGACCTTGCCGTTGATGACGACGTCGGTGGGGGAGGCGCCCAGGCCGGCGATCTCCGTGTAGTACCCGACCTTGATCTGCAACGGCTGCTCGGCGGTGCCGTACGTGCCGGGCTTGAACAGGTACGCGTGGCGGTTGACGCCCATCTCGTCGTCGACCTGGGCGGCGTGCGCGGCGTCGAGGACGGCCTGGATGTCGGCGACCGGCATGCCGGGGTCGAAGACGGTGACGTTCTGGCCGAGGTCCGGGGTGGCGTGCGGCGGTGAGGCGGCGCCGGCCGGGCTCGTACCCGCCGATAAGGAGGAGATCAGGACGGCGGTCATCAGCGTGAGGCCGATGCGCGGCCGCCTGCCACGGGATGGCTGGGGTATCGTCGTTGCCATTCGGTCCGTCTTTCACAGGGGGACTGGTGGGTTCACGCCCGTTCGAGAGAGCGCTCTCTCGAACGGGCGTGGCCGGATCGGGTGCGGTGAAGTGTGGTCGCCCGTTTCTACCGCGCCGACCGGTCCTCTCACAAGACGCACTTCGCCGCGGTGCCGTCCGCTTCCGGTGCCTGCTGACGTTCGTGCCGCCGGGGTCCCGGAGAATGAGGGGCATGACGCGTGCCGTGTACGTCGCCGCCGGTGAGGCGGAGAGCAACAAGGGAACCGTGGCCCTGGGCCTGGTCGAACTGCTGTCCCGGCAGGTGGAGACCGTGGGCGTGTTCCGGCCGGTGGTGCGGGCCGGCCGCGAGGACGCCCTGATCAACACCGTCCGGAGCAGGTTCCAGCTGGCCCTGCCCTACGAGGCGTGCGCGGGCGTCACCTACGACGACGTGCACGCCGACGTCGAGCGGGCCGCGGGCGACGTCGTGGCCCGCTTCCGCGCCCTGGCCGGACGGTGTGACGCGGTGGTGGTGATCGGCACCGACTACACCGACGTGGGGGCGCCGACGGAGTTCGGGTTCAACGCCAGGCTGGCCGCCGACCTGGGCACTCCCGTGGTCAACGTGGTGAGCGGCAGGAACAGGACGGCCGCCCAGATCGCCGCCGCGGTCGAGCTGTCGTCCAGGGAGCTGGCGCACCACCACGCCGGCGAGCTCGCGGTCGTCGTCACCCGGGCGGACGCGCCGGGGCCGCTGCCGATCGAGCATCCGACGCCGGTGTTCGTCCTGCCGGAGACCCCCTCCCTGCGCGCCCCGACGGTGACCGACCTGCTCGACGCCTGCGACGGCCGGTTCTTCCTGGGCGAACGCGACGGCCTCGGACGCGAGGCGAGCGCCCTCATGGTGGGCGCGATGTCGCTGCCCAGCATCCTGGACCGCCTCACCGAGGGCGCCACCGTGATCATCCCGTCCGACCGGGCCGCCGCGCTGCTGCCGGGGCTGATCGCGGCGCACACCACGGCGGGCTTCCCCGCCCTGTCGGCGGTGCTGCTGACGGGCGGGAGCGAGTTGCCTCCCTCCGTCGACCGGCTGCTGCGCGGCATGGTGATCCCGCTGCCGGTGATCGCGACCGACCACGACACCTTCGACACCGCCACCCGCCTGTCGGCGGTGGAGGGCCGGTTCACGCCGGAGGCCGGTGGGAAGATCGACACGGCGCTGCGGGTCTTCGAAGAGCATGTGGACGGGCCGCTGCTGCTCGACCGCCTCGACATCGCCAAGACCGACGTCGTCACGCCGCTCATGTTCGAGTACGAGCTCCTGGACCGGGCACGGGCCCGCCGCCGGCGCATCGTGCTGCCCGAGGGCGAGGAGCCGCGGATCCTGCGCGCGGCCGACACCCTGCTGCGCCGCGGCGTGGCCGAGCTGACGTTGCTCGGCGACGAGGCACGCATCAGGACCCGGGCCGCCCAGCTCGGCCTCGACCTGGACGCGGCCCGGGTGCTCAGCCCCTTCGACGCGGAGCTGCGCGAGCGGTTCGCCCGCGAGTACGCGGCGGTCAGGGCACACCGGGGGATGACCGTCGAGCTGGCCCGCGACACCGTCACCGACGTGTCCTACTTCGGCACGCTGATGGTGCACACCGGCATGGCCGACGGCATGGTGTCGGGCGCGGCGCACACCACCGCGCACACGATCAGGCCCGCGTTCGAGATCCTGCGCCTGGGTCTGGTCTCCAGCGTGTTCTTCATGTGCCTGGCCGACCGGGTGCTCGTCTACGGCGACTGCGCGGTCAACCCCGACCCGACCGCCGAGCAGCTGGCCGGCATCGCGATCGCCTCGGCCGGCACCGCCGCGCTGTTCGGCGTCGATCCCAGGATCGCCATGCTGTCGTACTCGACGGGAGCCTCCGGCGCGGGCGCCGACGTCGACAAGGTCCGCGCCGCCACCGACCTGGTCCGCGACCTCCGCCCCGACCTCCAGGTGGAGGGGCCGATCCAGTACGACGCCGCGGTCGACCCCGCCGTGGCCAGAACCAAGATGCCCGACAGTCAGGTGGCCGGCCGCGCCACGGTCTTCGTGGTGCCCGACCTGAACACCGGCAACAACCTCTACAAGGGCGTCCAGCGCAGCGCCGGCGCGGTGGCCGTGGGGCCGGTGCTGCAGGGTCTGCGCAAGCCGGTCAACGACCTGTCCCGCGGCGCCACGGTGGCCGACATCGTCACCACGGTCGCCGTCACGGCCGCCCAGGTGACCGACGCCCCGCCGGTCGACACCGACGGCTGACAACGAGGCGCGTCTCCTCCGAGCTCTTTCGTGACACCTCGATCGTGAGGGCTTCACGGGGGGATTTGATGAAAATTTCAAGCATCGGCGGGCCGGCGGCCGAGGTGTTCCGCCATGTGAGGCGTGTGCCGGCCGTCGGACGGGGTTCGCTGGGATGGGTGAGGCGTTGACGGTCGGACCGGGCGGCGGAGACCCTTGCTTTTGGGAGCGCTCCCAAAAGTCGCACGGCAGATCACCGGCGTTCGCAGCGTCGCCGACGCCCGGTCCACCACGTGAACCCCCGTAGAAAGGCCGCCTTCGTGGATTCCCTGTTCAAGGATCAAGGGCTGTTCCTGGCGCTGTACCGGATCGTGATCGGGCTGCTGTTCGCCTGTCACGGCGCGGCGACGCTCTTCGAGGTGCTGGGCGGACCCCAGGGCCAGGCGCCCGCCTTCGGGCAGTGGCCGGGCTGGTGGGCGGCCGTCATCCAACTGGTCGGCGGCATCCTCGTCCTGCTTGGCCTCGCCGCCCGCGCCGCCGCCATCGTCTGCTCCGGCACCATGGCGTACGCCTACTTCGTCGTCCACCAGCCGCAGGCGCTGTTCCCGATCGAGAACGGCGGCGAGAAGGCCGCGCTGTTCTGCTGGGGCTTCCTCCTCATCGCCATCCTCGGCCCCGGCCGCTGGGCCCTGTCGGCCGCGTTCACGCCCTCGCGGCTGGTCGCGGAAGAGCGGACATGACGGCGGACGATGAGGCGGGGCACGCAGCCGAAGGTCGCCACGGCCGCCGTCACAGCCGCCCAGGCGACTGACACGTCGCTTGTACGGAGCCGTTCCCGCGCCAGACAGCTTGCCCATCCAGCTCTTCACGAAGAACCAGTAATACATGTTTTGCGTCAAATGTCTGGACGATTCCGAGAACGGCGATGACGATGGAACTGTCGAGCCTAATAGGTGAAGGGGTCCGAAGCTAAGGGCAGCGACGATACGGAGATAATGACTGGTAGACCAGCCTACTCGCGTATGGGAGGCGCTCTCGTGTGGCAAAGTCATGCAGTTAGGCACGCCATCATGACGCTGGTGGCTTCGGTAGCTCTGGTGACAGGAGTTGTCGCTCCTGCGGCCAGCAATTCTATCAGGCAGGACCCATACATCGGCCTTGATTACGACACCGGGCCTGCGGGAACCGAGGTGACGGTCTGGGGAAATCTTTTCCTACCCAACCTCCCCATCACAATCTCCCATCCAGGGCTAAGCGGCCCTGACAGCACCAAAGCAGACGATGTCGGAGCCATTCCTAACTTGACATTCCGAGTTATGGAAAACGCTCCAATAGGCAAAATAACTATCCAATACCGGCAAGCCGAGCACATCATCGCCTCCGCCGACTTCACCGTTCAGCGACGGTAGTCCAGACGCACCGCCTCGGGAGAGCTGGGCTCGGGAGGGGCCCGTGGCACGGCTCTCCGGGGCTGGGTCGAGTAGAAGCTCCATCAAGGAACCTTAGCCAGGAGGTGTCATGAATCAAGGCACCCGAAAAATCATCATGGTAACGGTAATCAGTTCGATCCTTGCAATGGGAAGCACCGATGCCCTTGCCATTACCCCTTGGGACCCCGGCGTGCCCAGCACTGGTTCGGTAGAGCCCTCCACATCGCCTTCTCGCGAAGAAGGTCGAAAGGCCGGTTACCGTACCGGTTACCCCGAAGGGGCGCAGCGGGCTAGAAAAGTGCGGTGCATGGTCGTTGAAGTAGATCCTCCGTCAGGCACCTTGCCTGTGGGTATGGAGGGAGACCCATACTGGACGGAAGGTTATTTGGAGGGATACCCGCAGGGGTTCGGTGCAGGCTTTCTATCCGCCTGTCCCGCCGGGCCCCTTCTTGCGCCCTGAGGTCATCTCGCTGGAGCTTGTGAAGACTCCGCGCCGAGTCGGAGACGTACCTGACTGACGCCGACCGCCGAGCCGTGATCGAGAAGCTCACCGTGGGCGAGCGATCGGCAAGGTTGGTTATCAACGGCGCAATTTGATTACGTCACCGACTTTTCACCCTTGTAGCACGCTCCAATGGGAGCCGTGCTTGACATCCTCATCCAGTTGCTTATCGGCGTCGTCTCGTTGGGGTCGCCTACCTGGCATACAAATCCGCAGTCGAAGCAAACCACCGAGCCGAGAAGCTCCGCTTGGCAGCGGCAGGCGTTGGCTCCACGAGCATTCCTGACCGGATCGCCGCAGTCAACAAAGCCTTCGCCGAAGCTGGGCTGGTGATGGAGGATCTTCGTCGTGAACTCGAAACGCAACAGGCTGCTCGCGATGTGCTCCTTACACGCGCCAAGGAGCAGCAGCGGCTTCTAGAGCTGAACGAACAACAGGCCCAGAGAATCCAGCAGATCCTTGTGGGCGAGACGAAGGCAACCATCCGGGCGGAGGGGCGCAAGCAGTGGCTGTTCTTCGCCTTGGGCGTGGCAGCCTCGGTCCCGGTCGGCGTCCTGATCAACATTCTGGTGCCCTGACCGGCATGCCGCTCATGGATCAGTGAAGCGTGGCATTCAAGGCGATGATTTCCGGCTAATGTCAAGAAACCCCTGAGTGCCTGTCATACGGTGGCGTCCGCTTGTGTCCCTCGTGAAAAGGGGAACCCTGCCGGCATCGTTCAGGTCAGCAGGGTCAGAGTCTGGTGTGCGATTTCCTGCTCCTCGTCGGTGGGGATGACCAGGACGGGCACCTCGGCGGTGGGTGGTGACACCGGGCGTTCGCCCCGGTGCTCCGACTCGTTGAGTTCGGTGTCCACGGTGATGCCGAGTCGGTCGAGGCCCTTGAGCGCGGCGGCGCGGGTAAGGGGGTCGTTCTCGCCGATGCCGCCGGTGAAGACGATCGCGTCGACGCGGCCGAGGAGGGCGTAGTAGGCGCCGACGTACTTGCGGATGCGGCGGGTGTAGACGTCGAGGGCGAGCCTGGCCTCGGCGTCGTCGCGGGCGCGGATCGTGCGCATGTCGCTGGAACCCGCGAGTGCGAGCAGGCCGCTGTCGTGGGTGAGGGCGTGTTCCACCTGCTGGGCGTCCATGCCGTCCGTACGGGCGAGGTAGCCGCCGAGTGCGGGGTCCACGTCGCCCGAGCGGGTGCCCATGACGAGGCCCTCCAGCGGGGTCAGGCCCATGGAGGTGTCGACGCTGCGGCCGCCGGAGATCGCGGTGGCGCTGGCGCCGTTGCCGAGGTGCAGGACGATCAGGTCGAGGGCGGCCAGGTCGCGGCCGAGGAGGGCGGCGGCGCGGCGGGAGACGTAGGCGTACGAGGTGCCGTGGAAGCCGTAGCGGCGCACGCCGAGCCGGTCGCGCCAGTCGCGGGGCACGGCGTACGTGTACGCCTCCGGCGGCAGCGTGAGGTGGAACGCGGTGTCGAACACGGCCACCTGCGGGACGTCGGGGAAGACCTTGCGGGCCAGCCGGATGCCGGTCAGGTTGACCGGGTTGTGCAGGGGTGCGAGGGGTGACAGCTCCTCGATGGCGGCGATGACGTCGTCGTCGATGAGGGCCGCTCCGGTGAAGCGGTCGCCGCCGTGGACCACCCGGTGTCCGACCGCTACCGGCGCCAGATCGGGGCCGGCGGCGGCGAACGCCTCCATCATCGCGTCCAGCGCCTCCCCGTGACCGGGGAAGGGACGGTCACGAACGTACGGGGGGTCGTCCCCGTTGCGGTGCGTGAGCCGTCCCCGCTCCTGCCCGATGCGTTCGATCAGGCCCTTGGCCGCGCGGCCGCGGGTGCCCGGGTCGACGAGCTCGTACTTGACGGAGGAGGAGCCGGTGTTCAGGACGAGGATGGGGGTGTCCATGCCGCCGAGCTTATTGGGCGGCGGCGTCGCGGTCGTACCGCATCACCACCACCTGACCGTCGCAGACCCGCGACTCCACCAGCCGCAGGCCCAGCCGGTCGGCGCGCGGGACGAACAGCGGCCGGCCGCCGCCCAGCACGAGCGGGTGCACCGCGATGTGGTACTCGTCGATCAGGCCGTGCTCGGTGAGCGCGGCGGCCAGGCCGGAGCCGCCGGTCAGCAGCAGGTCCTTGCCGTCCTGGCGCTTCAGCTCGGCGACCTGCTCGGCGAAGTCGTGCTCGCCGATGACCCGCTCGGCCCAGTCGGCCTTCTCCAGCGTCCGGGAGAAGACGATCTTGGGGGTGCTGCGCCAGAGCGGGGCGAACTTGAGCACGTGGGGGTGGTCCGACATCGACTCGGCCTCCGGCCAGAAGGCCGCCATGCCCTCCCAGACGCCGCGCCCGTACAGGAAGGTGTCGGAACGGTTGCTCAGCGTCTCGGAGTAGGCTGACAGCTCCTCGCCCATCACGGGCCAGTCGAACTCGCCGTTCGGGCCGTCGATGTGGCCGTCGATCGAGGTGTGCACCCAGTGAATGATCTTACGCATGTCTCGGCTCCTGGTTCTTTTCGGCCTTTGTGGCTTGCTTCGTAGGTAGGTCGGTGCCGTGGTGGCGTTCTGTACATCCCGCGCATGGTTTTTTCGGGAAATTTCTGGACGAGGTTTTCCGCGGGGGTGTCGGCGCGCGGGAGCACCAGCCCGCGGTGTGCCGGCCGCGCTTCGGGCTGCCCGGGGGCATGCGGACAGCGTGGCGGGGGCCGGGGGTTCGTCTCTGCTGACGGGCGTCCGGACTGTGGCAGCCGTTGGTTGCTTGTTCAGGTGCTTTGGATGCCATGGCTGGTGGCTTTGGTCGTGGTCCATGGGTGACCTTGGTTGCTTACGCGGGGCTTCGGGGCGGGCTACGATCGGCGGTTGTGTTCCTGACCAGCGCGGATGAAGTGCGGATCGGCGGGATGAGGCCGCGGCCCGGCTGGATGGTGGGCCTGGCCGGGTTCGTGCCGGCGTTCGCCGCGGCGGTGGCGGTGGTCCTGGGGGATCTGGCGGGCGCTCCCGGCTGGCATCTGGTCGCCGACCTGGTGGGCGGCGTGGTGGCCTGCGCGGGGGTGTGGCTGTGCCGGAGGTGGCCCGTGGCCGCGGGGCTGGTGGTGATCGCCGTGTCGGTGCCCGCCGCCTCCGCGTCGGTGGCCGCTGGGATCGCCGCGCTGCTCGCCGCCCTCTACCGGCGGCCGCGCGTGGCGATCATGATGGGGGCCGCGGGGGTGGTGGCGACGCTGGTCAGGTTCGCGGTGCGGCCGCCCGGGCTCGCGCCGTACCCCGTGTGGGCGCTGGTCGGCGTGCTGTTCGGAGCCGCGGTGACCGCGTGGGGGATGCTCGCGCGTACCCGCAGGGAGCTGCTGCTGTCGCTGGCCGAGCGGGCCCGCCGGGCCGAGGCCGAGCAGCGGCTGCGCGCCGAGGAGGCGCGCCGCGCCGAACGGCTCGGGATCGCCAGGGAGATGCACGACGTGCTCGCCCACCGGCTGTCGCTGCTGGCGGTGCACGCGGGGGCGCTGGAGTTCAACCCGGACGCCACGGCGGGCGAGGTCGCGGAGACGGCTGGGGTGATCCGCTTCAGCGCCCGGCTGGCGCTGGAGGAGTTGCGTGCCGTCATCTCGGTCCTGCGCGATCCGGGCTCCTCGTCGGACGCCGGGGCGCCGATGGATCAGGGGATGGATCTCGGGGCGCTGGTGGAGGAGTCGCGGCGGGCCGGGATGCGGGTCGAGCTGCGTGATCACGGGGTACGTCTGTCCGAGGCGCCGGACGTGGTGGGCCGCGCCGCGTACCGGATCGTGCAGGAGGGGCTCACGAACGCGCGCAAGCACGCGCCCGGTCAGCCCGTCACGGTGGTGGTGGGGGGTGCGGGGGAAGGCGAGCTGGTGGTCGAGGTACGCAACCCGCTGCCGGGCGGACCGGCTGCCCTGACGGGAGACGGTCGGGGGGCGGAGCCGGTGGGGTCGGGCGCGCTGGGGGAGAGCGGTGCGCGGCCAGGGCCGGCGGGATCGGGCGCGACGGCCGACAGCGGTGTGGGGCCGGGCTCGGCTGAGGCAGGGCCGGCTGGAACAGGGCTGGCTGGGTTGTCAGGGAGCGAGGCCGAGACGAGGCCGGCCGGGTTGTCGGGGAGCGGCGGCGGGACGGGGCTGGTCGGGCTGGCGGAGCGGGCGACGCTGGCCGGTGGGCGGCTGGAGTGCGGCGAGACGGCGGACGGCGAATTCCGGCTGGCGGCCCGGCTGCCGTGGCCGCGGTGATGGCTGCGGCGTGGTGAGGGCGTGGTGAGGGCGTGGTGAGGGCGTGGTGAGGGCGTGGTGAGGGCGTGGGCGTGGTGAGGGCGGGGCGAGTGCGGGACGTGGTTGCGGTACGGATGTGGCTGTGGGTGAAGGGACGGTTGCGGTGAGGGCGTGGCCGGGTCGCGGTAAGGATTAACATGATCCGGGTGAGAGCCGACCCGAGTGCGCCGATCCGGGTGCTGATCGTCGACGACGACGCCCTCGTGCGGGCCGGTCTGACGCTGATGCTCAAAGGCGCCCCCGACCTGCACGTCGTCGGCGCCGTGGCCGACGGCGGCGAGGTGGAGGGAGCGGTGGCCGAGCACGGGCCCGACGTCGTGCTCATGGACATCCGGATGAACGGCCTCGACGGCATCGAGGCGACCCGGCGGCTGCGGGCGCGGGCGGGGGCGCCCGAGGTGGTGGTGCTCACCACGTTCGACGCCGACGAGCTGGTGTTCAGGGCGCTGCGGTCGGGGGCGAGCGGGTTCCTGCTCAAGGACACCCCGCCGGAGGGCATCGTGGACGCCGTACGGAAGGTCGTGGCCGGAGAGCCGATCCTGTCGCCGAGCGTCACGCGCAGGCTGATCGCCCACCTCCTGCCCGAGGAGGAGGACCGGCGGCGTGGCGACGCCCGCAAGGTGCTGGAGCGGCTGAGCGAGCGGGAGCGCGAGGTGGCGCTGGCGGTCGGCCAGGGCAAGCCGAACGCGGTGATCGCGGGTGAGCTGCACATGAGCGTGGGCACCGTGAAGGGCTACATCTCCCGCATTCTCACCAAGGCGGACCTGGACAACCGCGTTCAGCTGGCCCTCATCGTGCACGACGCCGGGCTGGGGTGACTCAGCCGTACGGCATCCACTGACCTTCGGGGAAGTAGTACGGATCGGCACAATACCCGGGGCCGATGGAGAAACCGCCCGCCTTACCGTCGGAAGCCGCCGTGGCTTCGGCCGGGGCCGGCCGACTTCCGCAGCACGCCGGCCCCGCCGGTCCTCATGACACCACGCCGGGGCTTCATCGCGGCTTCATCCCGATGTCACCTCGGAATACGCCACACTCAGGTGGCGGGCGGGCGGCACACCGTGCCGGGAGCGGGCAGCCGCAGGCTGATCAGGTAGCGGTTGACGTGGGCGATGATGCAGGAATTGCCGGCGTTGTACAGGCCGTGGCCGGTCGAGAGGTACTGGACCGCGGCCGAGCCCGGCACCCGCCGGACGATGTCCGCCGACCGGCCGAAGTCCGTCCAGGAGCCGACGCCCAGGTAGGGCGGCAGTTTCCCGGCGGGCAGCGGCGCGGGCGGGTTGGTGACGGGGGTCGGCCAGCCGACGCAGCCGAGCGGGTGCCAGAGCTCGATCCCGGCGAGGTTCGGCAGCAGGCGCTCGCCCTCGCGGCGCTTGGCTCGGTACTCCTCGTAGTCATCGAAGACGATGCCGTCGAGGCAGTGGGTCATGTTCATCCCGGTGGCCGAGGGAACCTTCGGGCTTTTCGTGCTCTGCCGTACGTAATCGGCGAACCCGGAGGCATCACCGTCGGCGGCCCGCTTGATCGCCTCGGCGAGCTGGGTCCACCGCGGGAACTCCGGCGCCGGGCCCGGCTCGATGACGCTGGGGGCGGCGGCCTGCTTGATGTCGAGCCCGCTGTAGGCCGCCTTCGCCGGCTCGCCCCTGACCGGCACGGGGGTGCGGTCGGCCCGCGCCACCAGCGCCCGCCAGACCGCGCCCACGTCCTGGCCGTGTAGCGCGCAGGTGGTGTTCGCCGCGCACCAGGCGGCGAAGCGGGTGAAGGCCTCCTCGTGGGGGCGCCGGCCCACCGCGCGGTCCATGAACGGGTCCATCGCACCGTCGAACACCATGGCGCGCACCCGGCCGGGGAACAGCCGGGAGTAGTCGATCCCGGGCCTGCCGCCGTAGGAGTTGGCGATGAAGCTCAGCTGCTCCTCGCCCAGCGCGACGCGGATCGCCTCCATGTCCCGCGCCACGGAGGCGGAGTCCATGTGGTCGAAGAACTCGGGGTCGGCGGCGCGGCAGCGCTGCGCCGCGGCCCGGTTGCGCCGCCCCAGCTCGGCCCACTCCCGGGGGTTGTCGGGCCAGGTGATCCACGGACCGGAGAAGAGGCAGTCGAACGACAGCACACCCTTGTCGACGGTGTTGCGCGGCTCGACGCTGACCACGTCGAAGTGGTCGCGCAGCTCGGCGAAGCTGCCCGCGTTCGCGCTCAGGTCCTCCACGCCCGAGCCGCCGGGGCCGCCGGGGATGGCGAACACCGTGCCCGTCCGGCGCTGGGCGCCGGTGGCCGGCAGCAGCGCCACCGTCAGGCCGATCTTCCGTCCTGACGGCCGGGCCCAGTTCACCGGTACGTCGATCGAGGCGCAGCGCATCTCCTTGACGAGTTCCTCGTCCGCGCAGTCCGCCCAGGCCAGCGTCGACCGGCCGGAATCCGGCGGGCCGGCCGCGACGGCGGGCACCGCCGAGACCAGGAGGGTCGCGGCCACGCCGATCGCCACCGCCTTGATCCGCCGCCCGGTCGTCGCGATCCGCGCGGCGCCCGCCGTCAGAGCGGCGATCACGTACGCGACCAGCAGCCCGGCGGCCGCGACGGGCGGCAGGGTCCCGCCGCCGGTCCCGGCGATCTGCAGGGGCAGATTCTCGATCATGAATGAGCCGGCCTGCGCGCGCAGCGGCATCGGCAGCGTCTTGGCCACCACCGGCAGCACCACGATGATCACGGTCAGCACCACCAGAGCCCCCGGCGTCGAACGGACCGCGGCCCCGACGCCCAGCCCGATCAGCGCGACCGCGGCCATCGACAGCCCGGCGGCGATCACCGAGGCGAGCACGCCCGGCTCGGAGAGCGGCGTGCCCAGCGTCACCCCGTCGCGGAGCAGCTGCCCGGCCCGGTCGCCGAGCACCGCCATGGAGACGGCGTGCATGGCGAACGCCAGGACCTGCCCCGCCACCAGCGCGACCGCGGCCAGCCCCGGCACCTTCGCCAGCAGGAGCAACTGCCGGCGCGGCACGGCCACCAGGCTCGTCCAGATCATCGTGGTGCCGTACTCGGAGGTGATCGCCAGGGCGCCCAGCAGGGCGAACACGAAGTAGGCGACCGCGATGCCGTTGCCGAGACCGTCCCCGTTGCCGGGGAAGGCCGGCTGCTCGGCCGCCGTCTGGTGGTCGAACCCGCGGCCGATCATGAACGCGATCCCGGCGCAGGCCAGGACGGCCGCCACCGAGCAGGCCAGCAGATAGAGGTTGGAGCGGAGCGAGCGCAGCTTCATCCACTCGGAGACGATCACGTCGATCATCGCACGGCCTCCTTCGCGCCGGTCGCGCCCGCGGCCGAACCCGGGGCCGTCCCCGAGCTCGTGCGCGCCGCCGGGCCGGGAGCCGTCCCCGAGCCCGTGCCCGCCGCCGTACCCGCCGTCATGCTCGTGGTCCTGTATTCGGTGCTGTCCTGGGTGAGCCGCATGAACGCCTCCTCCAGGGACGCGCCGCGCGGCGTCAGCTCCGCCAGGGCGATCCCGGCGGACAACGCGAGCGCGCCGATCCCCGCCGCGTCCAGGTCGCGCACGGACAGGGCGCCGTCGTCCTCGTCCGTCACCGCCGCCCCGTGCGCGCGCAGGACGGAGGCGAGCCGTTCCGGGTGGGACGCGCGGACCAGCACGTCACCACGGAAGTGCGTGGCCAGGGCGGTCACGGAGGTGTCGGCGATCAGCCGGCCCTGCCCGATGACGACGACGTGGTCGGCGGTCAGCGCCGTCTCGTTCATCAGATGGCTGGACAGCAGCACGGTACGGCCCTGGTTCGCCAACGTACGCAGCAGGTCGCGGAGCCAGCGGATGCCCTCGGGATCCAGCCCGTTCAGCGGCTCGTCCAGCATCAGCACGCCGGGATCGCCGAGCAGCGCCGTGCCGATCCCCAGGCGCTGACGCATGCCCAGGGAGAACCCGCTGATCTTCGCGCCGGCCACGTCCGCCAGGCCGACCTGGTCGAGGACGGCGGCCACGCGGGCGCGGCCGATGCCGTTGCTGCGGGCCAGGCAGGCCAGGTGCGCGTACGCACTGCGGCCCCCGTGCACCGCTCCCGCGTCGAGCAGCGCTCCCATCGACCGCATGGGACGGGGGATCGAGGCGTACGGGCGGCCGTTCACCAGCGCCTCGCCCCTGCTGGGCGGCTCCAGGCCGAGCACGGCGCGCATGGTCGTGGACTTGCCCGCGCCGTTCGGGCCGAGGAACCCGGTGACCAACCCTGGTTCCACCGTGAACGTCAGGTCGTCCACAGCGAGCCGGCCCCCGTACCTCATGGTCAGATTCCTCACTTCGATCACACCGCGTCCCCTTCGTCCGGCCGGGCTCGATCGGCTCGTTCCGATCGAGCCCGGCCAGCCTCGCGCGCCGGAGAGCCGGTTCCCATGGGCGCCGGCCCACCCTCCGGGGTGGGAATCGGCCACCCCGGAGGGTGGGCCTGGCCCTACCGTCTTCACCTCGCGAGCACGGCAGACTGGCAGCCGTGAGGGGAAGACGACCCGCGTCCGGCGGGCTGAGGAGGTCCGTGCGGAACGGGGTGGCCGGGCTGGGGGCGCTGGGACTGAACGCCGTCACCGGCCTGGCGGCGCTGGCGCTGCTCTGCCTGGTGCCGGTGAGCGGCGTCCTGGTGCCGCTGGGCCGTATCGGCCGGGCGCCGCTCGGCTTCGTGCTCGCCCTCGTCCACCGCCTGGCCGCCTTCCAGCGCCGCTGGGCGGGAGGGGTGCTCGGCGGGCACGAGACTCAGGGTCACAGGCCGGCGTGGCGCGAACTGGCGTGGCTGGCCGTCCACGGTGTCACGGGCCCCGCTCCGGTGGCGGCGCTGGCGGCGATGCTGGCCGCGCTGGAATACGTCTTCTTCCGCCTGAAACCGGCCGAGACGAGCGTCCTGAACACGTTCGCCCTCAGCCTGTCCACCGTGGCCATCGCGGCGCTCGTGATCGCCGCCGTTCCGCTGTTCCGCACCGGCCAGGCGCGGCTGGCGCGAGCGCTGCTGGACGGCGGCCAGGAACCGGACGCGCGGATCCGGCAGCTGACCGCGTCCCGGGCCGCGGTGGCCGACGCCCACGCGGCCGAGGTGCGCCGCATCGAACGCGACCTGCACGACGGCGCCCAGGCCAAGCTCATCGCCGTCCGCATGCACCTGGGCCTGGCCGGCGGCTCCCGCGACCCGGACGAGCTGGCCCGGATGATCGACGAGGCGCGGGAGCTGGCCGGTCAGGCCCTGACGGACCTGCGTGATCTGGTACGCGGCATCCATCCGCCGGTCTTGGCCGATCGCGGGCTGTCCGGCGCCATCGAGGCCTCCGCGCTGTCGTGCCCCATGCCCGTGGAGGTCGACCTCGACCTGCCCGGCCGCCCGCAGCCGCCGGTCGAGTCGGCCGTCTACTTCGCCGCCGCCGAGGCGCTGACCAACGCGGCCAGGCACAGCGGCGCCTCCCGCGCCTGGATCCGGCTGCGGCACACCGGCGGCGTGCTCCGCCTGACCGTGGGCGACGACGGCCGCGGCGGGGTCCGCCCGGCCGGCGGCACCGGCGTGCGGGGCATCGAGGACCGCCTGTCCGCCTTCGACGGCGCGCTCACCGTGAGCAGCCCACCGGGCGGACCCACCGAGCTGACCATGGAGGTCCCGTGCGCGTTGTCATAGCCGAAGATCTCGCCCTCCTGCGGGACGGTCTGGTACGCCTGCTGACGGCGCACGGCTGCACCGTGGTCGAGGCCGTCGACAACGGCCCCATGCTGCTCAACGCGCTGGTCAGGCACCGCCCTGACGTGTCCGTGATCGACGTACGGCTGCCGCCCGGCTTCACCGACGAAGGGCTGCGCGCCGCCCTGGAGGCCCGCCGCCGGGTCCCCGGCCTGCCCGTGCTGATCCTGTCGCAGTACGTGGAGCAGCTGTACGCCAGGGAACTGCTGTCCGACCGCTCCGGCGGGGTGGGCTACCTGCTGAAGGACCGGATCGGCGACGTCGGCCGGTTCGTCGACGCGGTCCGCCAGGTGGCCGCGGGCGGCACCGCGATGGATCCCGAGGTGGTCTCGCAGCTGCTGACCCGGCACGTCCGCGACGAGCCGCTGGCCGCCCTGACCGTCAGGGAGCGTGAGGTGCTCACGCTCATGGCGGAGGGCATGTCCAACCTGGCCATCGCCGCCCGCTTCCAGGTCACCGACAAGGCGATCGGCAAGCACACGAACAACATCTTCGCCAAGCTCGGGCTGCCTCCGTCCGACGACCACAACCGGCGCGTCATGGCGGTCCTGGCCTACCTCCAGGCCGCGCCCGCCCCGCCACGACCACCGAAGTAGCCCGCAGCGGTGCCGGATGCGGGTCAGGCGCCGGTGAGCCGGTCGAGCACGGCGTCCACGAGCGTGTCGGTGAACTCCTCCGGCACGCTCTGGCCGGTGACCAGGACGCGGTAGTAGACGGGCCCCATGACCTGGTCCACGGCGAGATCGAGGTCGGCGCCCGGATCGAGCGCGCCACGGGTGACCGCGCGCTCGAAGGGGAGCCGGTCGTAGCGGCGCTGCTTCCCGAGGTGCTCGGCACGCAGCCGCGCGGCGAGCACGGAGTCGTGCTGGGCCTGCGCGGTGAGCGCGCGGAAGACCGCGCCGGCGTCGGACTTCGTCAGGAAGAGGGCGACCTTCCGGGCATGGGCGCGCAGGTCCCGCCGCAGGTCGGCGGTGTCCGCCGGGATGAGGTCCTCGGCGGCGTCCTGGACGAACGCGTCCATCAGGATGTCGTTCTTCGACGGCCACCAGCGGTAGATCGTCTGCTTGGCCACGCCCGCGCGCTCGGCGATCCCCTCGATGGTCAGCCGGGTGTAGCCGACCTCCACGAGCAGGTCGTCGGCCGCCTCCAGCACGCTCTGGCGGGCCTCTTCGCTGCGGCCGTGCCGGTTGCCGGTGTGTCTGGCCGTGGTGGCGCGGCGATTGTCGGTGGTGCCGCCGGCGTCAGCGCCCATCGGGTTCCCTTCCGTCGATCGCCTCAGCCTATCACCTTGCCTAGACGCAACGGTGCGTCTACGGTAGCGGTCATGAACACACTCAGCACACCCGAGACCGCCGCCGTGCTCGACCGGCTCTTCGCCGCCGCCGACCGGGAAGAGGCCGATCCCGCGCCGTGGCCGCTGGACATCCCCATCGCCGAGGCGTCGGCGAGACAGCGGGCCGACGCGCTGGCGGGGGAGTACATGCCGATCTCCAAGCCGGCCGGCCGGCTGCTCTACACGCTCGCCCGCCACGGCCGCCCCGAGACGATCGTCGAGTTCGGCACCTCGTACGGCATCTCCACCATCCACCTGGCCGCCGCGGTCGCCGACAACGGCGCCGGCCACGTGTGGACGACCGAGCTCAGTCAGGTCAAGGTCGAGGCCGCGCGCGCGAACCTGGAGCGGGCCGGCCTGGCCGGGCACGTGACGGTCCTGGCGGGCGACGCGCTCGAGACCCTGGCCGGCATCCGGGGGCCCATCGGCCTGCTGCTGCTCGACGGCTGGAAGGACCTCTGCCTGCCGGTGCTGCGGCTGCTCGAAGACCGCCTCGCCCCCGGCGCTCTCGTCGCCGCCGACGACAGCAGCTTCACGAGCATGGCCGATTATCTGGCCTACGTCCGCGACCCGGGAAACGGCTACGTCACCGTCGAGTTCCCGGTGGAGGACGGCATGGAGATCAGCTGCCGGGCCTGACGCCGTCCCTCTCCTGGCCGGCGGGGCTCGCCGCGGCCCGGTGCAGGCGCCGGGCGGCCTGGGCGCCGAGGCTGGTGTCGACGTGCTCGCGCATGACGGCCGCCGCCGCGTCGGCGTCCCCGGCGATCACGTACTCCAGCAGGGATTCGTGCTCGGCGGCCGTACGGTCGCGGTCCCGCTGGTCGCGTCCCGACGCCAGGGCGAGGCGGCGGTAGCGGTCGGACTTGTCCCACAGGCCGTCGAGCGACTGGACGAGCAGGTCGTTGTGCGAGGCGGCGAAGAGGGCGGCGTGGAACGCCCGGTGGGCGGCGAACCGCTCGCCGGCCGGGTCGCCGGGCAGCGGCGCCAAACCCTCGTGGGCGGCGCGCATGGCGGCGATGTCGGCCCTGGTACGCCGCTCCGCGGCCAGCGAGACGGCCAGCGGATCGAGGCTGCGGCGCAGCTCCAGCAGGTCGCGGGCCTCCTCGGCGGACAGGGGCGCCACACGGGCGTCCCGGTGGGCGTCGAGCTCCACCAGCCCCTCGCTCTTGAGCCGGCGCAGCGCCTCACGCAGGGGAGTGGTGCTGATGCCGATGTCACGGGCGAGCCGGGCCTGGGCGATCACCGACCCAGGAGCCAGCGTCCCGGACAGGATCAGCTCCTTGACCCGCAGGTAGGCGATGTCCGCCTTGGTGGTGCAGAGCTCCGCCGCCGATCCGCTCATCGCCGTCCCGTCTCGCTGTCCGATGACGTCACAGGTTATAAGCAAGCGGGACGTACGGGAGCGATGCGACAGCCAGGCTGGACTCTCCCTCCGAGGGAGACGCCATGCTGGGGGCATGGACGAGGACCTGCTGCCGATCGGGCAGTTCGCCAGGCTCGGCCGGCTGAGCGTCAAGCAACTGCGGCACTACGCCGAGCTCGGGCTGCTGGTGCCCGCGTACGTGGACGAGCACACCGGCTACCGCTACTACCGGCCCCAGCAGGCGCGCGACGCGCTGTCGATCGGGCTGCTGCGCTCGCTCGACGTGCCGCTCGCCGTCATCGCGCAGGTGTTGTCCGGCAGCTCCGGCGTACTGGAAGGGGTGCACGAACGGCTGGAGGCCGAGCTGGCCAGGCGCCGGTCGACGCTGGGCGCCCTGGAGCGCGTGATGGCGGAAGGGCTGCCGTCCGCCCCCGTCACGGTGGTCACGGAGTCGGCGCGGCGGGTGGCGGTGATCACCACCACGGCGGCGGACTCGTCCGACATCGGCCGGGCCACCTCGGCCGCCGTCGCCGGCCTGCTGGCCGCGGCGGCGCCCGCCGCCGCTCCCGAGCTCATCGGCCTGTTCCCGCTCGACTTCGGCGAGCCCGTTCCCGTCACCGTCGCGCTGGTCAGCGAGGAGCCGGTGCCGGGGGCCGAGCTCGACGTGCTGCCGGGCGGCCGGTTCGCCCGAGCCACCCACGTCGGCCCGTACGACCAGGTCGGGCTGACCGCGCACGCGCTGCTGTCGTGGTGCGCCGAGCGGCTGTGTCCCGTCCGCGGCCCGATCCGCGAGGTGTACGTGTCCGACCCGGCCACCACCCCGCCCGACCGGCTGATCACCCACCTGATGATCCCCCTGGAGGAACGATGACCCCGCGCGTGGTCCACTGCGGCCCCGTCACCTGCCTGAACGTGACCGGCATGGGCGAGCCCGGCGGCGCCGAGCACGTCTCCGCCATCGGCGCGCTGTACGCCGTGGCCGCCGCGATGGGCGGCGCCGCGAGCCCGCTGGAAGGCCGGTGGTGGGTGGAGGACACCTCCCGGCAGCCGCTGGAGGTGCCGCGCGACCAGTGGCGCTGGCACCTGCTGCTGCCGCTGCCCGCCACGCCCGAGCCGGGGGCGGCCGAGTCGGCGCGTGAACGGGCCCGCGCGTCCTGCGCGGCCGTGGACCGCGTGCAGGTGGTCACCTTCACCGAGGGCGAGTGCGTCGAGCTGCTGCACGAAGGCCCCTACGACGAGGAGAAGGCGTCGCTCGACGTGATGGACGCGTTCATGGCCGAGCACGGTTTCGCCCGCAACGGCCCGCACCACGAGATCTACCTGACCGCGTTCACCGATCCCGAGCCCAGGACGATCCTGAGGCAGCCGGTGACCCGCTGACCCGCGCCTCCGGATCACGCGGGCTGGACGGCCTGCATGGCGTCGGCGATCCAGACGTAGGGGATGGGGTCGTGCTCCTGCCCGGTGGTTCCGTTGATCGCCGCCACCAGGGCCAGGTACCGGCCGTGGGTGTCGCCGTAGCCGGGCCCGCCGGCGGCGGCGTCCTCCTCGTCCAGCTGACGGAGGATGCCGGGAATCTGCCGGTAACCGTCGGCCATCCGGTCACGGGCCTCGGCCGTGAGCGGCGTGCCGGACAGCGCGGTGACCGCCTCCAGGAAGAGGGTGACCGTCCGCTGCACGCGGCCGGACAGGGGCGACTCGCCCGCACGGTGCGCCGCGAGCAGCTCCTCCATGAGCGCGGCCCCGCTCCCGTGCATGAACTCCTGGAACGGCTCGGTCGCCAGCGTCCTGGCCTCCGGCGCCGCGTACGTGTCCCGCAGGTAGGTGCGGACCGCGCCGCGGAACGCCGGGTCCGACACCAGGTCGGCCAGCTCGATCCAGGCTTCGAGCTGGGCGGCCGTCGGATCCGCCGGCAGGACGGGGCGCATCGCCCGCAACCGGTCCACGAAACCGTCGGGGACGTCGAGATTCGCGCCGACCTCGGTCCAGAAGTCGTCGATGGTCCGCTCGCGTTCCTCGTCCGTCATCGAGACGAGCTTGTGCATCAGATCGGCCTGAGCGGTCGTGCCGCCCTGCTTGATCAGCGTCCTGAGCACCGCCCGCCTGGCCCGCAGGGTGCGCTCCTGGCGCTCGACGATCCCGAGGTGCGTCGTGAGCAGGTCGTGCAGGGTCGTGCCGCCGTCGAGCAGGCGGCGGATCTCGGCCAGGTCGGTGTCCAGCTCACGCAGGGTGCGGACGAGCTCCAGCCGGGCGATGGCCTGGATGTCGTACATCCGGTGGCCGGCCTCGTTCAGCCTGGTGGGCTCGATGAGGCCGGCGTCGGCGTAGAACCGGACGGCGCTCACGCTCAGCCCGCTGCGGCGGGCGGCGTCGCCGATGGGGTACAGCTCATGGTCGCTCATGGATGCCACTGTGCTACCTCAAGCAACTTGAGACGCAAGCCGCTCGCGTCCCGATCCGGGCGGGGATCCTGTACGGCTACGCGGCGGCGTACAGCCCGGCCAGCCGCGCGCCGAGCTCGGCGCCGTAGTCCTGGTGGTACACCTGGGCGGAACAGTAGACCGGACCGCCCTTCCTGACCAGGCCCGCGGTCCACACGGCCGCGTTCTCCACGCCGGGGTCGCTCAGCTGCAGGCCCGTGGCCACGATGTCGTCCACACCGGCGTCGACGAAGTAGTCGCTCACGCCCTTGCGCTCGTACAGCCGCCACTCCAGCGTCGCGCTCGTCGCCCCGGCGAGCGCGGCCGTCAGGTCGACCGTGACCCGCTGCCAGGCGGTGCCGTCGGCGGTGACGTCCCGCTGCCACACCACCCGGCCGTTGAGCAGCAGCTGCTTGACGTGGTATCCGGCGGGGTGCCCGGCGCCCCGGCCGTCCCGGTGCCAGAAGCTCACGCTCCGCTTGGCCGCGCCGGACGTCAGCTTGACCTGCCGGCTCGCGCCGCACGACATGCCCGCCTCGGTGGCGGTCTTCGTCTGGACGACGAAGCTCAGCCGCCCGTCGCCGGTGCGGGCCAGGTTGTCGGTCGGCGGACGCGTCCAGCCGGCGTCGGCGGCGAGGAAGGGCAGCTTGTACTGCACGACCCCGGCGAGTTCCCCGGCGCGGACGTGCTCCAGGGACTTCCTGGTGACGGCCTCGACGTAGGCGACCGTCGGCTTCTGGGCAGCGTGGCTGAGCGGGTGGGCGTACGGCATCAGGTAGACGTCCGTGCCGGGAAGCCGCTTCGCGAGCTGCTTGACCTGGTACGACAGGCTCCACGTCCACGAGGTGTCCCGATGCGGCTCGTCCCTGAAGGGGAAGACGACTCCGTCCAGCAGCGGGATCTGCTCGGCGATGAACGCGTCGGTGAACTGGCCGTAGTAGACGGTGGGGACGAACTTCAGCGACGGGTTGACCGCCTCGGCGGCCGCGGTCATCTGCTTGACGTACGCCGGCGTGAACGTCTTGAGATCGTAGCCGTAGTCGTCCACGGTCCAGCCGGTCAGGTTCGGATGGCTTTTGGAGGCGGTGGCGATCTCGCGGGCCCAGGTCACGTAATCGTGCTTGTACGGCCGGGAGACGCAGCAGACCGCCTGGCTCGGCGAGTACACCAGCACCCAGACGTCGATCCCGGCGGCGGCCGCCGCCGGCAGGAACTCGCGGCGCAGGTCGTCCCAGTGCACGTTGTCGCCGGCCATCGGGTAGACGTACGTGTTGGCGTTGAGCGCCGTCAACCCCGCGATCATCGCCTTGGAGTCGACGTGCCTGATCCCGTCGGCCCGCGGTTGTGCCTCGCGGATGAGGTTCCCCGCGGTCCCCACCACGGCGGGGGTCTCGGCCCGAGCCACACCGGGGAGTAGGGACAGCAGCACGGCGATGAGCCCTGAGAACGCGAGACGGGACACAAGACTTCCTTCGGCATGATCGTGAACGAGCGCGCGTCAGCCTAGGAGACGCCGGTATGCCGCCGGTATGCCGGGCTACACCAGGCCGAGCTCGCGGGCCCGTACGCCGGCCTGGAACCGCGACTCGGCACCGAGCGCGGCCATCAGCTCGGCCACCCGGCGCCGGTAGGTGCGCACGCCCAGGCCGAGCCTGCGGGCGGCCGCCTCGTCCTTGACCCCCTCGCTGAGCAGGTCGAGCACCGAGGGCGCGAGCTCGCGGATCTCGGCCACCTGGGCGTCGTAGACCGCGAGGTCGGTCGCCGACCGCCAGGCCGTCTCGAACAGCGACATCACCCCCTGGACGATCTCCGGCTGACTGATCACGCTGTAGCCGCGCCGGCCGGCCTTGAGGTCGCCCGCCAGGATCACCACCCGGCGGTCGAGGACGACCGTCTCGTTGATCTCCTCGGTGGTGATGCGGATCTGCGCGCCGAACTCGTCGCGGCGCCGCGCCAGCTCGCGCGCGGACGCCGAGTTGAGCAGCAGCTCGGGCCGGTAGAGCTTGCGGACGCGCATGCCGCGCACGTGGCTCTCCGTCGCCGCGGCGAGCGTGTCCGCCCGGTGGTCGGTCATCCAGCCGGCCAGGCCGTCGGCCGCGCAGGCGAAGTCGGTGGCGGCCGTGAACAGATGTCCCGCCCGCCGGAACAGCTCCTCTTCGCCGTACACGATCGTGACCGTCTCGCTCACGCGCGTGAGTTCGTCGCTCGTCAGCACACCACTGATTCTGCCTCAGCCGTCCGCGCCGTGGGCGGCCCGGCAGCTTGTTGCCATTCCCGTACGGGTGGCGAGCGCTGCCCGCAGGCTGGACTCATGACGATCGACAGCAACCTGAACAGCACCCCGTCCGCCGCCGCGGCGGGCACCTGGCGTCTCGGCGACCGCACCGTCAACCGGATCGGGTACGGCGCGATGCGCCTGGCCGGCATGCCCTGGGACGAGCGGCCCAGGGACCGCGCCGACTCCGTCGCCCTGCTGCGCCGCGCCATCGAGCTCGGCGTCGACCACATCGACACCGCGGCCTTCTACTTCCTGCCCACCCGCTCGGTCAACGAGCTGATCAGCACGGCGCTGCAGCCGTACCCCGACGAGCTGGTCATCACCACGAAGGTGGGGGCGGGCCGGTCCCGTGACGGCGCGTTCGAGTACGCGCGGCCGGACCAGCTGCGCTCCCAGGTCGAGGAGAACATCCGCCAGCTCGGGCTCGACTGCCTCGACGTCGTCAACCTGCGCTGGGGCGCCGGGCTGGAGAGGGAGGCCGGCTCCGTGGCCGAGCACTTCGGCGCGCTCGCCGAACTGCGCGAGGCGGGACTGATCCGGCATCTCGGCATCTCCAACATTGGGGCGGAGCAGCTGGCCGAGGCGATGGAGATCGCGCCGGTGGTCTGCGTGCAGAACCGGTACGGCCTGACGGACCGGCAGGACGACGCCCTGGTCGACCTGTGCGGCCGGCACGGCATCGCCTTCGTGCCCTTCTTCGCCGTCGCGGCCGCCGTGCCCGGTGGCCTCCCCGGCGCCGCCGGGCACGACACGACCGGCGAGAGCGAGGTCGCCAAGGTCGCCGCGGCCCACGGCGCGACCCCGGCGCAGGTCCGGCTCGCCTGGACCCTGCACCGCGGCGACCACGTCCTCGCCATCCCCGGCACCGGCGACCGTACCCACCTGGAGGAGAACATCGCCGCGGGCGGCCTGCGGCTGAGCGAGGAGGAGCTGGCACTGCTCAACGGCATCGCCACGGCCGGGTGACGCGGCGGCGCGGGGCCGGCCGAGCGGGCGGACCGCCGACGTGTTGACGTTGGTCAGACCGGCCGGCCGAGGGGGCGGACGACCACCGTGTCGACGTCCACGCCGGACGGCTGCCGGAGCGCCTGGATCGCGGACCGGACGAGCATGGCCGGCCCCAGGACGTTCGTAGGCCCTAGAGCCGGCTCTAGGGCAAACCCCTAGTCTTGGGCACATGCCGTCCACGTCCTTCACCATCGGCCAGGCCGCGGAACGCACCGGCCTCAGCGTGCACACCCTGCGCTTCTACGAGAAGGAGGGCCTCTTCGCCACCCCCGTGCGCCGGGTCGGCGGGCAGCGCGTCTACAGCGAGAACGACCTGCGCTGGCTCCACCTGTGCACCAGACTCCGCGCCTCCGGCATGCCGCTGCCCGCCATCCGCGAGTACGCGGCGCTGGTGCGCGAGGGAACACGGACGATGCGAGCCCGCCACGCCCTCCTGCGCCACCACCGCGAGCACATCACCGACCAGATAGAGGAACTGCACCGCTGCCTCGACCTGGTCTCCCTCAAACTGGCGATGTACGAGGAACACCTCGCCACGGACGCCGACGACCCGCTGTGGCCCGGCACCTGCCCCACCGAGGAGCAGCCCCTCACCTGACCCCGCCCGCAGCCCCGTCAGGCGATCAGGAGGCGGAGGCCGAGTTCGGCCGTGTCGAGGTCGGTGAGGTCGGCGTTGCGGGCGGCCCAGCGGCCTGAGGCGAGGTCGGTGCGGAGGGCGTGCACCGCGCGCTGTTCGGCCTGCGGCCCGACCTTGGTCCAGACCGAGGTTCCGCGGCGGACCTGCTCGTCCAGGTACGCCTCCGGCCGGCGCCAGTAGGCCTCGAAGAAGCCGTCGGCGCAGTCCCACGGGATGGGCACCGGCTCCGTCCTGGCGCCGATCGCGTCGGCCAGTTCGGTGATCGAGGGCCGGCCGGACACCAGGTCCCCGACCTCGGGCAGGTAGTCGCGGGTGAGCCAGAACCGGTGCAGCCAGCCGGCCTCGGTGGTGTCGTGCGTGAACACCACCACCCGGCGGGCGACCCGGCGCAGTTCGCGCAGGCCCGCGATCGGGTCGGGCCAGTGGTGGATGGAGGCGACGGACATCGCGGCGTCGAAGGACCCGTCGTCGAACGGCAGCCGCTCGGCCGACCCGATCAGGCAGGGCGCCGCGCCGGGGCGGCGCTGCGAGCGCATGAGCGCCGACGGTTCGACCGCGAGGACGTAACGGTCGGAAGGCTCGTAGGAGCCGGTGCCGGCCCCGACGTTCAGCACGGTCCTGGCGTCGCCGAGCGCGGCCTCGATCTGCGCCGCGATGCGCGGTTCGGTACGCCGGGTGACGGTGTAGGAGGCTCCGATGGTGTCGTACAACTGCGCGCTGGACATGGACGCTGCCTTTCCGGCCGGCACCGACGCCGTCGTCGCGCCGCCCCGTGCCGTGCGAGAGGTCGTTCCGAGCGCCATTCCACCACATTGATCGGCACCGGGCGAGCGTCCTCGTGCTCAGTCCAGTTCGGCGGCGCCGGCCCTGCTGTGCGGATAGTGGATGTCGAAGGCGGGCCGTTCCGAACGGATGCGCGGCATGCTGGTGAAGTTGTGCCGGGGCGGCGGGCACGAGGTGGCCCATTCCAGGGAATTGCTGAAGCCCCAGGGGTCGTCGATGGTGACCTTCTTCCCGTGACGCCACGTGTACCAGACGTTGTAGAGGAACGGCAGCGTCGAGGCGCCCAGGATGAACGCCCCGACGGACGAGATCTGGTTGAGCAGGGTGAAGCCGTCGGCGGGGCTGTAGTCGGCGTAGCGGCGCGGCATGCCGAGCGCGCCGATCCAGTGCTGGATCAGGAACGTGGTGTGGAACCCGATGAACAGCAGCCAGAAATGCCACTGGCCGATGGTGTCGTTCAGCATCTTGCCGGTCATCTTCGGCCACCAGAAATAGAATCCGGAGAACATCGCGAACACCACCGTGCCGAAGACCACGTAATGGAAATGCGCGACGACGAAGTACGAGTCGTGCAGGTGGAAGTCCAGCGGCGGCGAACCGAGAATGACGCCGGTCAGCCCGCCGAGCAGGAAGGTGACGAGAAACCCGATCGCGAACATCATCGGCGTCTGGAACGTCAGATGCCCGCGCCACATCGTGCCGATCCAGTTGAAGAACTTCACCCCGGTCGGCACCGCGATGAGGAACGTCATGAACGAGAAGAAGGGCAGCAGCACCTGCCCGGTGGCGAACAGGTGGTGCGCCCACACCGTCATCGACAGCCCGGCGATGGCGATGGTGGCCCCGACCAGCCCGATGTAGCCGAAGACCGGTTTGCGGCTGAAGACCGGGATGACCTCGGTGACGATGCCGAAGAACGGCAGCGCGATGATGTACACCTCAGGATGGCCGAAGAACCAGAACAGGTGCTGCCACAACATCGCCCCGCCGTTCTCGGGGTCGTAGATGTGCGTGCCGAGCTTGCGGTCGGCCTCCAGTGCCAGCAGCGCCGCCGCCAGCACCGGGAACGCCATCAGCACGAGCACGCTGGTCAGCAGCACGTTCCAGGTGAAGATCGACATCCGGAACATGGTCATGCCCGGCGCCCGCATGCAGATGATCGTGGTGACGAAGTTGACCGAGCCGAGGATCGTGCCCAGGCCCGACAGCGCCAGCCCCATGATCCACAGGTCCCCTCCGACGCCGGGCGAGAAGGTCGCGTGCGACAGCGGCGTGTAACCGGTCCAGCCGAAACTGGCCGCCCCGGCGGAGCTGACGAACCCGGTGACCACCATCAGCCCGCCGAACAGGAACAACCAGTAGCTGACCGCGTTGAGCCGGGGAAAGGCCACGTCCGGCGAGCCGATCTGCAGCGGCATCACCACGTTGGCGAACCCCGCGAACAACGGGGTGGCGAACAGCAGCATCATGATCGTGCCGTGCATGGTGAACAACTGGTTGTACTGCTCGTTGCTCACCAGCGCCAGACCGGGATGGGCCAGCTCGCTGCGGATCACCAGGGCCATCAGGCCGGCCAGCGTGAAGAAACAGTAGGAGGTGATCAGGTACAGGTAGCCGATCACCTTGTGGTCGGTCGACGTCAGCCAGCTGACGATCAGCCGGCCCGCGCGCTCCGGCCGCGCTGGCGGGCTGGGCGGCGGCACGTCCGCACGCTGCTTCTGTACGGTCATCCGAACGGGTCCCCTCTGGCACGACGACAACTGGCCTTCGGGGGAAGCGGGCGGACGGCGCCGGCGGTGCCGACCGGAAGTCTGAGATCTCCTTACCCTCTTGCACCTGGGCATATGCCGCATGGCGCCCGGCCGCCGCGGGGACCGGCGTCGGGCATCGTCAGGACTTCTCGTACGGGATGATCTCGGCGAGCGAGGAGGCGCCGCCCATGCCGTAGTCCACGCGCAGCCGCACGTACCTGGCCGGGACGCCCTTCATGTCGACGTCGTTCGGCGCCGTCATGCGCGGCCACTCCACCCGCTCGACATCCCTGAAGGTCGTCCCGTCGTCACTCACCTGCACCACGCCCTTGAGCACGGTGCCGTTCATGTCGTAGCCCAGCTTGGGCTGGAACCGGACCGCGGACAGCTTCCTGACCCGCCCGAGGTCGACCGTGACGAAGTGCGGCTGCGGCGCGATCTCGGGATGGTCGGAGTGGTAGTCGGTCGTGACGTCGCCGTCGACCGCCCTGGACGGTTCGCCGGCACCGGGCTTGAAGGTGGTCGCCGTCGCGCTCAGCTCGGCCGGCGGGATCCGGGTTCCGGCCGGGGTGGCGGGCCAGACGCCGGGGGCGTGCTCGGGCTCCTCGCTGACCACCGGACGGTCGGGCCCCGTTCCGTTGCCGCGGATCACCACGTCGGTGACGACCGAGCTGTGGTCGGAGTAGAACGGGTAGGTCTGGTCGAGGGCGCTGCCCTGGTGGGCGGGCAGGCGGCGGTCGTCGATGCGGGAGCCGAGGACGCGGACGGCGCCGCGGGCGAAGATGTAGTCGATGCGGGCCGGCGCGGAGCGGTAACCGCTGAGCGAGCTCCACGTGCGGCCCGGATACCGTCCGGCGTCGGGGTTGGCGTGGCGGAAGGTGTCGACGAAGCCGGCGTCGGCGTACATCTTGGTCAGCGGCCACGGCAGCACCATCCCCGCGTGCCCGCGCGCGTTCCTGAACTGCTCGGTCCAGTCCAGGTACGGCCAGGCGTTGAGGTCGCCACCCATGAGCACGGGTGCGTCGTCGTCGCCGATGAAGGACGGCAGGGCCTTGTCGAGGATGGCTCTGCCCATGGCGACGCGACGGAAGCGGTCGTCGTCGAGGAGCTGGGCGTCGGTCTTCGTCCGCGGCCGGCCGTAGAGGTTCTGCACGGCCGCCTCGTGCACGTCCCAGTTGGCGGAGATCTCGTGCCAGGTCCACATGCTGAAGGCGTGGACATGCCGGCCGTCCGGCAGGCCCAGCCGGGCACCGCCGAGGTTGAACGAGGAGATGTCCGCGTCGGCGTAGCGCGGATAGACCTTCTCGACCTTGAGCTTCGTGTAGAGCCACAGGTTGTCGCCGTTGGCGCTGTAGTCCTCCGGCCTGGTGAGCCGCACGCCGGTGAACCGGTCATCCGCCGGCCGCCCGGCGTTCAGGCCGTCGAGGATCTTCTGCCCCGAGCCGTAGCCCTCGATGACGAACAGGACGTCGGGATCGACGTCGTTGAGGTACTCGATCATCTGCCTGAGGTTCTCGCCCGTCTTCTCCTGGCCGTTGATCGTGCCGCCGACGAAGAGGTTCCACGACATCAGCCGCAGCGGCGTGCCCGCACGCCTCTCGGGCAGCGAGGTCACCAGCGCCCTGACCGTCACGTCCTGCTCGGGCAGCACGAACGGGCGGCTGCGCGCGTGCCCGTCCCGGCTGTAGAGGGTGTCGCGGGCCCACACCTGCTCGCCGCTCCTGACGGTGATGGCGAACTCCTCCACGTGGCCCGGGCTCGGCCTGCCGGTGGCGAGCACCGTGCAGGTGCTGCCCGGCCCGTCGCCGTCGCAGTCCAGCTGGTACGCGGCGGGCCTGGGAACGGGCGGGCGATAGGCGATGGGGTCCGCGGCGGCGGAGACCGGGGCGAGCAGGCCGGTCAGGGCCAGAACCGCGGCGGCCAGGGGAGGGACGGCTGATCCGCGCATGGGCGTCTCTTTCTGCGAGGGGGGTGTGTCAGACGAGGCGTCGGGGCGCCGAGGGGCGGGAGATCGAACCGTCGGGCGAGAAGAAGTGCTCGTCCACGTGGGTCAGCGCCAGGCAGGCCGCGCCGAGTGCGGCGCATTCCTCGCCCAGCGTCGAGGGCCGGATGTCGGGGACGCGCAGGCAGTGGGGTTCGAGGGCGCGCCGGAGGGCGGGCAGCAGGACATCGGCCGAGCGGGAGAAACCGCCGCCGAGGACGACCAGTTCGGGGTCCAGAGTCAGGACCATGGCGGCCGTGCCGAGCGCGAGATGGTGGGCGTAGGCGTCGACGGCCGCCAGGGCGGCGGGATCGCCGGCGCGGGCGGCCGTGAAGACCACCCTGGCGGCGTCCTCGGGCGGGGCGTCCCGGGCGGCGGGAGAGTTCTCCAGGTCTGTGGCCATGGTGCGCCAGCCGGTCATCTCCATGAGGCCGACCTCGCCGGTGGCGCCGCCGAAGCCGTGGTGCAGGCGGCCGCCGAGGATGAGCGCGGCCCCGGACCGGCGGCCGGCGTGCAGGTAGACCAGGTCGCTGACGCCCGCCGCGACGCCCAGCCGCTGCTCGGCGAGAGCGGCCAGCTTGCTGTCGTTCTCGACCGTGATCGGGCAGGACAGCCGCTGCCCGAGGTGGCCGGCCAGGTCGACCCCTGGCCAGTCGGGCAGGGATTCGACGCGGGTGACCGTGCCCTCCCGGTTGACGACGCCGATGCTGCCGACGGCGACGCCCCACAGGTCGGTCCCGCTCAGGCCCGAGGCGACGAGCGCGGCGTCGACGGCCCGCCACACCGCCTCCAGGCGCTCGGGCCGGGCGGCGTGCGGGTCGACCGCGACCCGGCCGCTGGAGACGGTCCGGCCGGCCAGGTCGGTGATCACGGCGAGGACCTTGTGCACTCCTATGTCGATGCCGAGCACGTGACCGGCGTCGGCGCGGAAGCGGTAGCGCTTGGCGGGCCGGCCCATCCCGCCGGGAGCGGGCTCCACTTCGGCGATCCAGCCGCATTCGTGCAGGCCGGTGATGACGTCGATGACGGAGTTGCGTGACAGCCCGGTGCGCGCCGCGAGCTCGCTCACTGTGAGCGGGCCGGAAGCCTCACGCAGGGCGCGGATGCTGCCCAGCGAGTTCAGCTGACGCAGCCGCTGAAGGTCACCGCCGCTGACCTGCACAGGTCGCTCCTTACTAATGTCGGTCTCCGCATTATCTTCGATCCGAAGCGATTCCGCTAGCTGGATCATCCGGTACGAAGGGTCTTGACTGCAAGAGCTGATCCGTGACTATCTATGGACTCCACCATAAGTCGGGGAGCGGAATGACCATGACCACAACCGTCGCCGATGGGGCCGCCGAGCGGGCCCGCGAGATCCGGACGGTGCACACTCGGTGACGACGAATCCGGCACGTCCCTTGGCGGCGATCCCCGCCCCGTCCCGCCTCACCCCGGCCGAGGGCCGCTTCACCATGACCGCCGCGACCCCGCTGACCGCCGATCCGCCGCTGGCCAGGGCCGCGGCCTGGCTGCGCGAGACTCTTCAGCCGGCCACCGGCCTGCCGTTGCCCGAAGGGCCGGGCGGGATCGAGTTCCGCCTGACCGGTGGGCTGGGGCCGGAGGAGTACCGGTTCACGATCACGGCGGAGTCTGTGCTCGTCGAGGCCACGGCCGCGGCGGGCGCCTTCTACGGGGCGCAGACGCTGCGGCAGTTCCTCGGCCCCGCCGCGTTCCGCAAAGGACGCACGGGGACCCGGACATGGACTCTCCCCGCCGCCACGATCGCCGACGCCCCCCGCCACGGCTGGCGCGGCTGTCTCATCGACGTGGCCCGCCACTTCCTGCCCAAGAACGACCTCCTGCGCTACATCGACCTGCTGGCCGCGCACAAGCTCAACGTCCTGCACCTGCACCTGACCGACGACCAGGGCTGGCGGCTGGAGATCAGGAAGTACCCCAGGCTGACGGAGGTCGGCTCCTGGCGGCGCGAGTCGCCGCTGGGAGCCGCGCGGAACCGCCGTTCCGACGGGCGCCCGCACGGCGGCCACTACAGCCAGGACGACATCCGGGAGATCGTCTCCTACGCCGCCGACCGGTTCGTCACGATCGTCCCGGAGATCGACCTGCCGGGCCACACCCAGGCCGCCATCGCCGCCTACCCGGAGCTCGGCAATCTCGAGACCCCGCTGGACGTGCGTACCGAATGGGGCGTCGGCGAGAACGTGCTCAACGTCGCCGACAGCACGATCGCCTTCTTCACCGACGTCCTGGAGGAGGTCCTGGAGCTCTTCCCCGGCCGGTACGTGTGCGTCGGCGGCGACGAGGTCCCCAAGACCCAGTGGAACGAGAGCGTCCCCGCCAAGGAACGCATCCGCGAACTGGGCCTGCGCGACGCCGACGAGCTGCAGACCTGGCTGATGCGGCACTTCACCGACTTCCTGCTGACCAGGGGACGCAAGCCGCTCGGCTGGGACGAGCTCATGGAAGGTGGCCTGCCGCCGGGAGTCACCGTGGCCGCCTGGCGCGGCGACACCTGCGCGGCAATGGCCGCGCGAGCCGGCCACGACGTGGTCGTCCAGCCCTTCACCGAGACCTACCTGGACTTCCGCCAGGCCGAGGGCGAGCAGGAGCCGGTGCCCATCGGCAGCGTGACGTCCCTCCGGGCGGTGCACGCCTTCGACCCGTTCCCCGCCGGCCTCACCGGCGCGGAGCGCGACCGGATCCTCGGCGCCCAGGCGGCGTTGTGGACCGAGCACATCGACTCGCCCCGCCTGCTCGACTACATGGCCTTCCCCCGCCTGGCCGCCTTCGCCGAGGCGGTCTGGAGCGGCGAGCGTGACTTCGAGGACTTCCTCGCCCGGCTCGCCGTGCACGAGAAGCGGCTCGACGCGCTGGGCGTGGAATATCGCCCGGCCGCCGGCCCGCATCCCTGGCAGCGACGTCCCGACGCCCCCGGCCACCCCCGGACCAGGGCGGAGATCGACGGCAAGCTCGCCGCCTGGACCGCGAACCTGCGCTCCTGACCCACCCCCCCCAACCTGGAGAACCCCATGCGTTTTCGCCTCCCCCTGGCCGGACTGCTCGGCCTGACCGTGCTCACGGCCGGTTGCGGCGCCTCAGCGGAACCGGCCGCCGACGGCAAGGCCACCATCAGCTACGCCATCTGGGACAAGAACGACCAGGCCGCCGCCGAGAAGATCATCGCCGCCTTCCAGCAGGCCAACCCGAAGGTGACGGTCAAGCTGGAGATCACTCCGTGGGAACAGTACTGGACCAAGCTCCAGACGGCCGCCTCAGGCGGCGCCGCCCCCGACGTCTTCTGGATGAACAGCCTCAACGTCCGCCTGTACGCCGACGGCGGCGTCATCGCCCCGCTCGACGGGTCCAAGGCGGCGGGCCTGCCCGAGGCGGTCGTGAACGGCTACCGCCACGACGGCAAGCTGTACGCGCTGCCGCACAACGTGAGCATCCCGGCCCTCTGGTACGACAAGAAGATCTTCGACGCGGCCGGTGTGGCGTACCCGACCGCGGACTGGACCTGGGACGACGTCAAAGCCGCGGCCAAGAAACTGACCGACCCGGCGAAACAGCAGTTCGGCATCCTGGCCCCGATGTGGGACCAGGGCGGCTTCTACAACACGATGATCCAGGCCGGCGGCCACGTGCTCTCGCCGGACGGCGGGAAGAGCGGCTTCGACGACCCCGCCTCCATCCAGGGCCTGGAGTTCTGGACCGGCCTGATCGAGGACAAGCTCGCCCCCGTCGCCGAGGTCTACACCGACACCGACCCCATTCAGCTCTTCCAGTCCGGCAAGTACGGCATGTACTACGGCGGCGTCTGGTTCGCCTCCACCTACTGGGCCGACCCCGAGATGCGCGCGCGGGTCGACGTGGCCCCGCTGCCCAAGGGCCCCGCACGAGAGGCCGTCATCCTGCTCGGCCTGGCCAACTCCGTCTCGGCCAAGAGCGAGCACCCGCGCGAGGCGGCGGCCTTCGCCGAATTCGTCTCCTCCGATCAGGCCCAGAAGATCCTCAGCGACAGCGGGGGCGGCGCCCTGTCGGTCCGCCCCGGGACACAGGACGGCTGGTTCGCGGCGTTTCCCTCCTTCCACCTGAAGGAGACCTACGACGCCTCCATGCCGCACGGCGTGCCCTACCCGGCCACGCTCAACACCGCGCGGTGGCAGGACGTCCAGAACAAGCTGCTCGCCGACGCCTGGTCGGGCAAGCGGCCGGTCGCCGACGTCGCCAAGGAGATCGCGACGCGGATGAACGAGATCCTGGCCGAGGAGTAACGGATGCACTCCACGCGCGAGTGGGCATGGGGTTACCTGCTCATCGCCCCCATGGCGCTGGGCCTGGCCGTCTTCTACCTGTGGCCCATCGTTCAGACGATCTATCTCAGCTTCACCGAGTCCGGCGTCTTCGGCGGCCACACCTGGGTGGGGACGGCCAACTTCACCGAACTGCTCGGCGATGAGGAGACGCTCGGCGCGCTCGGTAACACTCTGCTGTACGCGGTGCTGGTGCTGGCGGGAGTTCCGCTGGCCATCGTGATCGCGGCCCTGCTCAACGTGCCGGGACTGCGGGGCCTGGGTCTCTACCGGACCCTGTACTTCCTGCCGGTCGTCACCATGCCCGCCGCCGTGGGCCTGACCTGGCGCTACCTTTTCAACGGCGACTTCGGCGCGATCAACTACCTGCTGAGCGAGGTGGGGATCGACGGGCCCTACTGGGTGGGCGACCCCGACTTCGCCATCTACGCGATCGCCGTCGTCGGCGTCTGGAGCACCGTCGGCTACAACGCCGTGCTGTTCCTGGCGGGACTGCAGGGCATCCCGCGCCCCTACTACGAGGCGGCCTCGATCGACGGCGCCGGACGGCTGCGGCAGTTCTTCCACATCACGCTCCCGCTGCTCACACCGACCACCTTCTTCGTCATCGTGATCACCATGATCAACGCCTTGCAGGTCTTCGACCTGGTCTTCCTCATAATCGACCTGAAGAGCCCGGCGCTGAGCGGCAGCCGCACGATCGTCTACCTGTTCTTCGAGAAAGGCTTCGTGTACAACCAGCGCGGGCTCGCCGCGGCGATCGCCGTCCTGCTGCTCGGGCTGATCCTCGTGCTGACCGCGATCCAGTTCAGGCTGCAGAAGAGGTGGGTGCACCATGAATAGGCCCAGAACCTGGCCGGCCCACGTGCTGCTGGCCGCGGGCGCGCTGCTCATGCTCGCGCCCTTCGCCTGGCAGGTCGTGGTGTCGCTGCAGACCCTGCCCGAGTCGCTGCGCGTGCCGCCGAAGTTCACGCCCTCCTGGCAGTGGTCGAACTTCGCCGACGCCTTCCGCTCGGTGCCGCTGGCCAGGCAGTTCCTCAACACCGTCGCGGTCAGCGCGGCCGTCACCGCCGGACAGCTGCTGCTCTGCTCGCTGGCCGCCTACGCCTTCGCCCGGCTGCGCTTCCCCGGCCGGGGCGCCGTCTTCCTGCTGTTCCTGGCCGTGCTCATGGTGCCAGGAGAACTGTTCATCATCCCCCGCTACGAGATCATGCAGGAGCTCGGCTGGCTCGACACCCTCCAGGCGCTGATCGCGCCGGGCGTCTTCGGAGCCTTCGGCACGTTCCTGCTCCGGCAGTTCTTCCTCAGCCTGCCCAGGGAACTGGACGAGGCCGCGCGCCTCGACGGGGCCAACCCGCTGCAGATCTACTGGCACATCATGCTGCCCCTGGTCCGGCCGGGCCTGCTGGCGCTGGGCCTGCTGACCGTCATGTGGTCGTGGAGCAGCCTGCTGTGGCCGCTGGTGGTCAACACCGACCCCGAGATGATGACGTTGTCGGCCGGGCTCGCCTCGCTGCGGGGGCAGTTCCAGACCAACTTCCCGATCCTCTTCGCCGGATCCGTCGTGGCCTCCCTGCCCGTGATCGCGCTGTTCGTGGTCCTGCAACGGCATCTCGTCGCCGGCATCGCCTTCACCGGCTCGAAGGGCTGACCCCGGCCCGCGCGCCGGCGTCGGCCATCCGCCGGCCATCCGCTGCCGGTCGGTCGCCGCCGGTCCGCCGGGTCAGCCGGCGGCGGTGCGTCCCTCGGCGGCGTCCAGGGTGATGGTGCCGGTCGTGCCGCGCAGGGCGAAGCCGTGACGCCAGCGCGCCCGCTCCTCCGCCGTGCCCGGCAGGTCCACGGAGACGGTGTTCAGCTTCCGCCAGGTGCCGCCGGTCTCGGCGTACGAGGTGATCGTGCTGCCGCCCGACAGCACCAGGGCCAGGCGGTCACCGGGCACGAGCGACAGGTCGGCGCTGTTGCTCCCGTGCCGGAACTCGCCACCCATCCGCACGTCGATGCCGCTCTCCTTGCGGGTGTTGTTGTACCAGGCGCCGACGTACGTGCCCGCGTCCTTCACCCGGCCGACGAAGACGCTGTCCTCGGGCTCGCCGGTGCCCGCCATCGCGCCCAGGGTGACCAGGCTGACCGTGTCGCCGGAGGACGGCGCCCCCGGCAGGGCGAACCAGCCGAAGAACGGGCCCTGGCTCGTGCCGCTGAGCCTGCCGCCCGCCGCCTTGATCACCGGCAGCGCCTCGGTGCCGAAGGGCTGGTAGCGGTCGTAGCCGGTCTGGGCGGTGTCGAAGCCGTCGGTCACGTCGACCGTCGCGTACGTTCTGCCGCCGATCACCAGCGGGGCGGCCTTCTTTCCTTCGCCCTGGTTGGCGGCCGTCCAGGAGGGCACGAGCAGCACGCCCGCCGTCACGGCCAGCGCCACCGCCACGGCCGCGGCCGCGAGCGGCAACCGGCGCGAACGCTCGCGCCGCGCCTTCGCCCCGTCGAGGCCCGCGGGCGCGGTGGGGACGGCGGACGCGGCCGGCGGCCGCATGCCCTCCACAAGTGTGTGCTCGGTGCCGAGGTGCGCACTGCTCGGAGACGCGGTCTCCGGGGACGCGGCGGCGGCGCGTACGTCGCCGGCGGTGAGGTTGCGCAGCAGGTGGTCGGCGGCGGGGCGGTCGGCCGGGTCCTTGGCCAGGCAGGCGGCCACCATCGTGCGCAGCGGCTCGGGCACCCCGGACAGATCGGGCGGGCCGTGCAGGACGGAATGCATCACCGCGGGCACGTTCGAGCCGGTGAAGGCCCTGCGCCCGGTCGCCGCGAACACCATCGTGGCGGCCCACGAGAACATGTCCGAGGCGAGCGTGAGCGGCCGGTCGCCGAGCTGCTCGGGCGACATGTACGCGGGCGTCCCGGCCACGTGGTTGGTGGTGGTCATGGTGTCGAGGGTCCTGGCGATGCCGAAGTCGATCACGACCGGTCCCTCGGGGCCGAGGATCACGTTGGCCGGCTTGAAGTCGCGGTGCACGATCCCGGCGCGATGGATCGAGGCGAGGGCGGTCAGCGTACTGATCGCCAGCCGGTCCAGCCCGCCGCCGACGCGCGGCCCGTCCCGCTTGACCAGCTCGTCGAGCGACGGGCCCTGAACGTACTCGCTGACGATGTACGGCCGCTCGCCCAGCATCCCGGTGCCCATCACCCGCGCCGTGCAGAACGGCGCGACGCTGGCGGCGACCTCCGCCTCGCGCAGGAACCGGCGCCGGACCTCCGGATCGCCGGCGAGCCGCTCGTGCAGCACCTTGATCGCGACGTGCCCGCCGACGGGCGATCTGGCCAGGTAGACCGCGCCCTGACCGCCCTCGCCGAGGAGCCGTTCGACCTGATGCTCGCCGATACGCCCCTGGCCGTCCACGCCCAACACCCGGGAGCCCGTCACCGGCACCCCCGCCACCTCGAAACGATCACGCCCCAGGCTATCCCGTACGACCCGCCCACCGGCCCCGAACGCCGACCTTCCGCGTACCGCCCCTGAAGGTCCACTTTCCGCGCACAGCCCCCGAACGCCGGCATCGTCCCCCGAATGCCGGCCTTTCCGCCCGAGCCGCCCGTTCTCAGGCGCCGGCGCCGCCGTCCACCGGGAGGATGGCCCCGGTCACCATCGAGGCGCGGTCGCTGAGCAGCCACGCGGCCGCCTCGGCGATCTCGCGAGGCTCGGCCATGCGTCCGAGCGGGATCGAGGACGTCACCCGGTCGATGACGCCGGGAGTCGCCGCCTCCCACGTGTCGATCATCTCCGTGGCGGTGCCGCCCGGCGTGATGCCGTTGACCCGGATGCCGTCAGGCCCCCAGGTCACCGCGGCGGTCTCGGTGATGCTGTTGAGCGCGCGCTTCATCGCCCCGTACGCGGGCAGGGCCGGGTTCGCGCGGCGGCTGCCGATGCTGGAGGTGTTCACGATCGCCCCGCCACCGCTCCGCCGCATGAGGGCGGCCTCGGCGTTCATGGCGGTCCAGTGGGCGCGGAAGTTGACCGCGAACTGCTCGTCGATGTCGTCCTCGCTGGTCGTGTCCAGCGGTCCCGGCTGCTGGATCGCGGCCCCGTTGTTGAACGCGCCGTCGAGCCGTCCGTGCAGCTCCTCCACGCGCGCGACCGCCGCGCGGACGCTCTCGCGGTCGGCCAGGTCGAGCGGGACGGCGTCGGCGACACCTCCCTTCGCGCGGATGTCGTCGACGATCGCCCGAAGTGCGTCTTCGCCGCGGGCGGCGAGCACGACCGCGGCGCCCTCGGCGGCGAAGAGCCGGGCCGCCGCGGCACCGATGCCGCGGCTGGCGCCGGTGATGAACACCACCTTGCCGGTGAGCAGGCCGATGGGTGCGAGCTGAGTGTTTGTCGTCATAGAGACAGTGTCAGCCCGGGGACCAGGGCGGATGCAGGCACAGACAGTACCTGGCTCAGCGTGTCGCCCACCCGGCCGGGTGGCGTAGGGCCGTCGCCGGGTCCAGCCCGCTGGCCCGCACCGATGGCGCCCGGATCTCAGCGGCAAGGGCTGTCCGCCGGTTCCTCGGTCCCGGTCTTCGCCCGTGCGATGCGGGCCTTGACATCGCGGAAGTGCAGCCGCATCGCCTCCCTGGCGGCCTCGGCGTCCCGGGCGCGCAGCGCCGCCACGATCCTGCGGTGGTTCGCGACGATCTCCGCGGTCCGCTCCTCCGGCGGGTCCAGCGTCGGCTCGACCTCGTGGTAGACGTCCCAGAACAGGCCGATCAGCTGCAGCACCAGCTCGTTGCCGCTCGACTCGTACAGCAGCGCGTGGAACGCCCGGTCCGCCTCCCGGTCCCTGTCCATGCCGTTGACCAGGGCGTCCAGCGCGGCCAGCCGGGTGACGCTGGCGCTCTTGGCCACCTGCCCGATCAGCCCGGTCTCCAGCAGTTCGCGGACCTCGACCAGGTCGCGCAGCGCCTGGATCCCGCCGCCTGGTCCCGAACGCACCTGGAAGGCGAGCGACGGCGTGAGGACGTCGAGCGAGGCGTGCCCGACGAACGTCCCATGTCCGTGGCGGATCTCGACGATGCCCAGCGCGCGCAGCGCCCGCACGGCCTCGCGGACGCTGTTGCGGCTCGCCCCGAGCAGGTCCATCAGCTGCACTTCGGTGGGCATGGGGGACCCGGGGGCCAGCCCGCGTTCGTGGATCAGGGCGACGATGCGCTCCTGAAGCGACGCGCCGTCACGCGTGGGCATGCTGCCTCCAGGCTCGTCCAAGACCTTGTGTCGAACATCCCACCTCCAGGTCCCGGAAGGCCAGGCGGTGCGGAAGAGTTTACGCCGACTACACGGGCGGGCCATCGGGGGAACGCCGCCCGTTCGCGCTCGTACCGGACATGGGATGTCCAGGCCGCCGGGTGTCGCCTGACGATCGTCGTGCGAAGGCGCGGCGACGGTGCGAGTGCGGGAGGGCGGCGGCTCACGACCGCGAAGGCGCGGCGCCCGCGGGTTCCGCGGGCGCCAGCGCCTTCGTGTCGCCTTCGTGTCGCTCAGCTGACGTCGCTCCTCAGCCGATGCCGCCGGTCTGTCGCCGCCGTTTCCCAGCTACCGCCGTTTCCCAGCTCGCGCTGGTTCTCAGTTGACGGTGTCGAACGGGAGCCGCAGGCCCAGCCGGCCGCCGATGGGCAGGTTGCGCTGCCTGATCAGGTCCAGCTCGGCGCCGGAGAGGGCGCGCCGGTAGACGCGTACCTCGTCGAGCGTGCCGCGGAATCGGTCCGCGCCGTCCAGTCGCTGCCCGATGTGGATCCCGTCGAGCCCGAGTTCCTTGCCGAGGGTCAGCGACCCGCCGGGCACCGGCGCCGACGACACCTGTGCGCCGTCCACCGAGAGCCTGAGCTCGCCGTTCGCCCGCTGGAGCGCGACGAAGTGCCACTGCCCGTCGTTGTACGCGCCCGGCGACTGCACGGTCACGTCGAACCGGTCCACGGACAGGACCGCCCTGATGCGATTGCTGGCCGGCTCGGCCCGCAGCCACAGCCCCGGCGGGTTGGTGCCCCGGTCCACCCGGTGGAACCAGAGGATCGCGTGCGATCCGGCCGTCTCCGCGTAGCGGATCCAGGTGGTCAGCGTGAAGTCCTGCGCGCCGAGGTCGATGGAGTCGTCGAACGGCACCTCCACCCGATCGTCCACCCGGTCGAGGGCGAGCCCCTTCCCGAAGCGCCCTTCGGCCGGCTGCGCGCCGCCGCGGACGTAGGCCGGGTTGCGGGCCGGCGAAACGTCCGGTGTCGTCGGGCCGGGCGCGGGCGGGCCGGGGATGCCGGGCGGGGTGCCGTTCGGCGTCTCCAGGTACGCCTCGTTGAACCGGGTGAACCGGATCTGCTCGTACGGCGTGACCGCGCCGGCCTCGTACATCAGCGCCGCCTCGTCGCCGTCCAGCCGCACCATGTCCGAGTACGCCGACGGCCCCCAGTGGAAGACCTTGCCCTCGTCCCACGTCTCGAAGCGGCGGCCCTCGTCGTAGGACGACCGGATCCCCATCGCCTCCCTCGCGCCCGGGTGCATGGGCGAGGAGAACAGGACGCGCCGGTCACTGAAGCGCGCCAGCGAACCCTGCACGTCGGTCGTCGCCAGCGCCGGCATGGTGCGGATCGGCCCGTCCCAGCTCTCGCCGCCGTCGCCGCTGATCGCGTACGCCCGGTTGCCCTTGGCGGTGCCGCGCTCCCGGCCCGAGGCGTAGATCCGTCCGTCGTTGAGCTCGACGACGGTGACCTCCTGGGCGATGATCGAGCCGTCGTCGTAGGACGTCTCGGCGCCGATGTGCCACGTCACGCCGCTGTCGTCGCTGTAGAGCAGGTGCGTGCCGTAGGCGTGCGCGCCGACCCGGTCCCAGCTCTCGTAACTGGCGCCGACGACCAGGCGGCCGGCGTGCGGGCCGCGTTCGAGCTGGATGCCGTGCATCGGGCCGGTGGCGTACCAGAAGTTCCACTCGGGGCGCTTGCCCTCGGTCATCTCCCTGGCGGCCGACCAGGTCGCGCCGTGGTCGTCGCTGTACTGGACCCAGGGGTCGCGGTCGCAGCCGTTCGGGCACGGCTCCGCGCCGTTGTGGGTGCTCACCAGCACGACCCGCCCGGTACGCCGGTCCACGATCGGCACCGGATTGCCGTGGGTCGTCCCGTTGCCCTCCGAGACCACCTGCAGCGGGCCCCAGGTCCGCCCGCCGTCGGCGGAGCGACGCAGCACCAGGTCGATGTCCTCGTCGTCGCCGCAGTCCTTCACCCGTCCCTCGGCGAAGGCCAGGACCATGCCGTTCGCGGCCCGTACGACGGCGGGGATCCTGAAGCAGGCGTACCCGAAGTCGCCCTGCTGGTAGAGGACCTGCTCGTCGGCGAACGGCGCGCCGCCGCCACGCGCACCCGTCTCGGGAGCCTCGGCCGGTGTCGTCTCAGTGGCCGTCGATGGCGTAGTCGCCGGCGTTGTCGTGGATGCCGTCACGGTCGGCGTCGCGGGGGCCGGCGTCGGCGCCGCGGCCGCCGGCGCGACGGACGCGCCGGTGAGTAAGCCCGCGAGCATCGTGACGGCGCCCGCCCGGCACCGCCATGAGCGCCCGGTACGGCCCTCCGGGGGATACCCCTCGTGCATGTCTTCGCCCTTTCGCCAGGAGGAGCTCTGAGATGGGACATCCTACGTCCAACGTTGGATGTTAAACAGAGGGCAAACGGAGAATGTTGACGAGGGACGAAGGCATTAAGGGCCGGTGACGGCGCAGGGCGGCCGCGTTGCTGAACGTGGGTCAGGGTCGCCGGGAGGAACGACGTGTCGCCGCCACGACGAGCGTGCCGGCCGTGATCAGGCCGCCGGCGTGCAGGCAGAGCATCGGGACGATGCCGAGCCGGTTCCCGAGTAGGCCCGCCAGCGCCATCCCGAGCAGTGACGTCGCGGCATGCGCGCTGGCGAGCAGCCCGAAGACCGCGCCCAGCCGGTCGCCGCCGGTCACCGTCTGGGCATACGTGGTCAGCCCCGCCATCGCCGCCGCGGCGGGCAGCCCGGCCAGGGCGATCAGTGCGAAGGCGGGCCACAACTCCCGCGTCATGAGCGGATAGGTGAAAAGCGCCAGGTCGGCCAGGCCGAAGACGACCGTTCCCCACCCGAACAGCACCCGAGGGGTGACGTCGCCGAGGCGGGCGGCGATCAGCAGGCCGCCGGCGATCCCGCCGACCGCCTGCGCCGACAGGAACAGCCCGTACGCGTCCGCCGACCCGTCCAGCACGTCGGCCACGAAAGGCGCCGCGAGCGTCGCGAAGACGCCCTCGCCCAGCCCTGTGATCACCATGTACGTGACCAGCAGGCGCACCCCACGGTCGGAGCCGGCCAGCCGCAGCCCCGACACCCACTGCCCGCCGATCGTCGTCGTCGCGGCCGGAGCACGGCCGGGCCCGCGCAGACCGGACAGCAGCAGCGCGGAGACCACGAAGCCGGCCACGCCGATCCAGACGACGGCGGCCAGCCCGCCCGCGCCCACCGCGGCCCCGCCCACCAGCGCGCCCAGCAGCCGGGCGGCCTGGCCGGTCTGCCCCTGCAGCGCGTTGGCCCTGAGGAGCTGCGTGGACGACACGATCTGCGGCACGAGGGCCTTCTGGGCGGGAAACAGGACCGTGCTGACCACGCCCGTCCACAGGGCGACGCCGTAGACGATCCAGGCCTGGCCCGGCTCGCGTACCGCCAGCAGCGGCAGCAGCCCGAGCGCGAGCAGCACGTCCGCGATCACCAGCAGCCTGCGCCGGTCCCACCGGTCGGCGAGCACGCCGGCCGCCGAGCCGAGCAGGACGTCCGGTAACCGGCCCGCCAGCAGCATCGCGGCGCTGGACAGGGTGGAGCCGGTGAGCACGTAGACGTGGTAGGCCAGGCCGGTGCTGACGACCCAGTCGCCGGTCTGCGAGATCAGCCCGGCCGAGAGCAGCCGCCGGTAGTCCCGATTCGCCCCGAGCAGGTCCCGAATCCCACCCACAGACCGCTCCAGCGGCTCGCCCGAACCGTCCGCGACCTGCGGCGTTGTGGCCCGCTCCAGTGCTGCCGCGTCCCGCGGAGCGCTTGTAGCGGGTCCTGGCACTTCCCCCCTGTCCTGCGCGGTGGCCGCGGTCCGCGCTGCTTCTTCGCCGTGGTGCGGGGCGGCGTGGCCGGGGTCAGTCACCGGTTCCGGTGGTGCGGAGTGGGATGGTGAGGGTGGTGAGCAGGACGGGTCTGGCGCCCTCCGGTCGTTCGGACGGGTCGGCGATTCGCGCCATCAGCGGCTCCAGCAGGCGGCCGACCGCGTCGTCCAGCGCGGCGAGCTCTTCAGGGGTGACGTAGAGGTAGGAGTTGCCGATCCCGCCGGCGTTCCGCCAGGCGTCCGGCTCGTCCGCGCGACGTTCCTGCCATTCGGCCAGCCGGCCCAGCGCCCGTTCGGCCATGACCTGCTCCAGCAGGCCGCGGGCGGCCGACGTTTCCGGGTTGGCGCCGGTGTCGGACCAGCTCTGGGTCAGCGACGTCGCCTTCCACGGACGTTCCCGCTCGTCGCGGGCCTCTGCCTGCTCCACCAAGCCGTATCGGGCGAGTTGCCGTAGATGGTAGGAGGCCAGCGCCTGGCTGACGCCGACCTCGCGGGCGGCGTCTGCGGCGGTCATCGCGCCGGCCCGCATCAGCAGCTCGTGCAGGGCCAGGCGGACGGGGTGGGCGAACGCGCGCAGGGCGGCAGGGTCGTCCAGGACCTGCCGCGGCCGTTCCCTCCAGGATTCCAAAGACATGCTTGGAATCATCGGCTCGGCGAGGAACGGATGTCAAGGAATCCTTTGGAATGCCCGGTCTGGGAGGCGGGCCAGCTTCTCCTGCAATGCCAGAAATAACCCTTTTGTCGGATAGATCAGGCTCAACGGAAGAGTGTCCTGTTTGTCGGCATAGGGGGAGCCGGCGGGGTGATGATGGAGAGAGAGGGGATCGGCTCTTTGAGGGAGCGCGCTGATGAAGGGTCACGTCGTCGCCGCGGTGGACGGGTCGGCCCCGGCGACCGCGGCGGTGGAGTGGGCCGCGGTGGACGCCCAGCGGCGCGGAACCGCGCTGCGCGTCGTGCACGTGTGCGAGCCGCAGGTTCACGACGCGAACGTGTGCGAGCCACGCGTCCACGACGAGAGCACCGCGTCCTGCACCGACATCCTGGAGGCGGCCGTCCGCCGCGCGCGGGAGCTCACCCGCGACGTCGAGGTGAGCGGCGACCTGCTCGGCGGCGACGTCGTCAGGGCCCTGCTCGCCGAGTCGCACTCGGCGGACAGCGTGGTGCTGGGCAGCCGCGGGCGCGGCGGGTTCGCCGGGATGCTGCTCGGCTCCGTCGGCCTGGCCGTGGCCGGGCACGCCACCGGGCCCGTCGTGATCGTCCGCGCGCCGACCCCGCTGTGGTACGACCGCGTCGTGGCCGGCTACGACGGGTCCGAACACGCCGAGGTCGCCCTGGACTACGCCGTCGAGCAGGCCCGCGCCCGCGGATCACAACTGCATGTGGTGTACGCCTGGCAGCTGCCGCTGTTCTCCGCGTACGCCGCCCCCTACGCCGTGCCCTACGACGGCCTCATAGAGGACATCATGGCCGCGCAGTTCCACCGCGTGGCCGAGCGGATCGCGGGCCGGCGTGAGCGCGACCCCGGCATCGTCATCACCGACGAGCAGGTGTGCGCTCACCCGATCACCGCGCTCATCGAGGCCGGCCGGACGGCCGACCTCGTCGTCGTGGGCTCACGCGGGCTCGGCGGCCTCGCCTCGGCCGTGCTCGGCTCGGTCAGCCACGGCGTGCTGCACCACGTGACCTGCCCGGTCGCGGTCGTCCGGCCCCACGCCGAGGAGCCGCCGGAACCGTGACCGGCCCGGAGTCGTGACCCGCGAGGTCAGTTCGTGCACGGGCAGTGGCGGGCGAGTTCGATCTGGTGGTCCTCGACCTCGCCGCTGTCCGCCCACCCGGTCGGCGACGCCGTCACCGCGCCCTGCGTGGCGAGCCGCAGCCGCATCCAGGTGACGCCGGTGTGCAGCGGCTGCGGAACGGTCCAGCGCAGCGTGGCGGTGGTGGCGGACGCCCTGACCCTGGCGGTGGCGCGCTCCACGGCGTCGAAGCGGCCGTTCCGGTCGAAGTCGATCCAGCCGTTCAGCCGCGACGGGGACCCGGCCCGTACGGGGACGGCCAGCGTGTAGGCCTTGCCGGTGGGTGCGATGCGCGCCCGCGGAACGGTCACGGCGTCGTCGGCGTCGGTGCCGGCGGGCAGGGCGCGCGGCGTCATGCTGACCGCGTCGGTGTGGTCGGCGGTCACCGTCCGTCCGAGGGACGAGCGGGTGATCGCGTGGGAGGCGGCGCCGTAGGAGGCGGGGGCGTCGGAGTCGTCCTCGGCCAGGGAGAGCTTGAAGGCGGCCCACAACTGCGGGGTCGGCCCGCCCTTCCCCTGGCGGTCGTCATGGGCGCGCAGCTTGACGGTGAACGAGCTGACGATGCCGCTCACCTTGACCGTCCCGCACGCGTAGACCACGCCGCAGGTGGTCGAGCCGGTGGGATACGTCCATTCCGGCTCGATGGCGGTCGCGGTGGTCCGGTAGCCGGGGAAGCCGGCCACGCGGGCGAAGGCGGGCCTGGCCGGGGTGCCGCCGGTCAGCTCGATGGCGGGCCAGTAGTCGTCGTGGTCGCCGGCGTCGCCCGAGGAGCCGCCGGTGCCGAAGACGTGCAGGTGAGGATCGCGTACGGGCCTGGAGAAGGTGAACGTCAGGGTGGCGACGTCACTCCAGGCGCCGGGCCGGGCCGCGAAGTGCTCGTAGAGGTCGACGAACCCGGCCGTCGTCTTGGCGTTGGCCGGGATGAGGTATTCGTCGTCGGGAGCCGCCGGGTCGGCGGGCAGGACCTTGGCCGAGGCCACCCGGGACTTGCCGATCATGGTCTTGGTCACGGTCACCCGCACCCCGGAGGGCGTCCGGCCCACGGCGGCGGTGACCGAGTTGGTGAAGGACGAGGACGCGTTCCCGGCATGAGTGCCGGTGATGGCGGCCGGGACGCTCGGGAAGGTGTTCTCGGCATGCGCGCCGGTGACCATGCCCGGGAGGCTCAGGAAGGTGGTGGCCGCGCAGGCCACCATGGTGCGACAGATCATTCTTTCCCCCGTGTTGCTGGTTCAGTTGTGCCTGGTGGTGGTCCGTGACGGTGCGCGCAGGCGGCCGACGAGCCCGCTGGTCACCCGGCGGGCGGCGAAGTCGCAGCCGCACACGAACCGCATGGCCGGCCCGAACGTCGGCGCCGCCGCCAGCCCGACGAGATGCAGTCCCGCGACGGACGTCTCGAAGGTCCGGCTGAGCCGGGGGCCCGGCCCCGATGACGCCACCGCGCGGCGCAGGTCCTCGCTGAGGACGCCGATCCTGCCGACGTCCACCCGGTATCCGGTGGCGGCGATGACGTGCTCGGTGACCATGGTCGTCCGCGCGCCCGTGGCGTCCCGGAGCTGCAGCCGCACCCCGTCGCGGTGCTCGCCGGCCATCAGCCGGGTGCCCAGCGTCACCGTGACGGCCCCGTCGAACCGCTCGCGCAGCCACCACGAGCCGGCGGGCCCGAGCGTGGTGCGCACGATGTGGCCGCGGGCCGCAGCCGGCAGGTGCCGGACCGCGCCGGGCAGCCGCGACCAGGCGACGGAGGGCCACCCGCTGCCGAGCGCGGAGCGGGGCTCGCGCAGGCGCGCCAGCGTCGAGCGCCGCCGCGCGGGGACGTCGTTCCAGGCCAGCGCGTCCGTACGGGCGAGGACGCGGACGCTCGCGCCCGCCTCGGCCAGCAGCGTCGCGGTCTCCAGGGCGGACTGCCCCGCGCCCACCACGGTCACCTCCCGGCCGGCGAAGGCGCTCAGATCGGCGTGGTCGGAGCTGTGCGTGCACACCTCGGGCGGCAGCGCGGCCAGGGAACGCGGCCGGTAGGCGAACGGCAGGAAGCCCAGCGCGAGCACCGCCGTCCTGGCCGGGACCACCTCCCCTGACGCCAGGGTCACGGCGAACCGGCCGCCGTCCAGGCCGACGGAGGCCACCTCCTGCTCCTCCAGGGCCGAGCCCACCGCCCGTGCCTGGAACCACCGGCCGTAGGCGGCGAACCGCTCGACGGGCACCGGCTCGCCGTAGGCGTGGCGGTGGAAGGCGTCGAGGCCGAAGCGCCGCGCCGGGTCGGCGAGGTGGGAGGCGTCCGCCTCGGACTTCAGCAGCATGCCCCTGGGCATGTGCCGCTCCCAGGCGTGCATCGGCCGGCCGAACACCCGGGCGTCCAGCCCGGCCGGCAGCGCGTGCGCCGCCACGGAGAGGCCGTACGGGCCCGCTCCCACGATCGCCACGTCGATCATCGGGGTTCCCATGTTCTCTTCCTTCGCCGTCTCGGTGACCGGGTGATCCGGTCGAGGCCGCGCTGCACCGTCCGCCCGCCCATGGCCACGAAGGGTCGCAGGTCGTCGGGGGAGAGCCAGGCCAGCTCGTCGCCGGAGCACAGGGCGCGCAGGCAGCCGGGACCGGCGGTGAGCAGGTCGTAGTTCTCCACCACGTACGTCCGCCCGTGCCCGGCCCGCCCCGGCGCCGCCGCCCGGCCGGAGAGGTGCAGGTGCGCGACCCGTACCAGGTCCAGGCCACTGGAGTCGGTGAACAGCCGGAACTGGGCGCCGAGCCGGGGGTTGAAGTCGAGCAGCTGGTAGGCGTCCGTGGCCGGGTCGTGCCGGAAGTCGATGTCCAGCACGCCGCGGTAGCCGAGCGTCGCGGCCAGGTCGCGGGCGATCCGCTCGACGGCCGGGTTGGGCAGCCAGCGGCCGTAGGTGGTCAGGCCCGCGCCGCGCGGGTACGAGCGTTCCTTGCGGCCCGCCCCGCCGTACAGGCAGCGCGAGTTCTCGTCGAAGTAGCCGTGGAAGAACCAGTCCGAGTGCCGCCCGCCCGGCACGAAGCGCTGGAACAGCAGGTCGTTGCCCGGCAGGTGCCGCAGCAGCGGCAGCACGTGCTTGGCCTGCCGCACCAGGCTGGTGTTGCGCAGCCCGTGGCCCGCGGGCAGCAGCCAGGGCCGCGCCCACTTGGCGACCAGTGGCAGGCCGAAGTCGGCCACGGCCGCGGCGGCGTCGCGCTCGCCGGTGATCACCCGCGACTCCGGCTGCGGGATCCCGAGTGCGGAGCACAGGCGGGCCAGCAGGCGCTTGTCGGCGAGCACGCGCGGCAACCCGGGCGCCTGGCCGGGCAGCAGGAAGTGGGAGCGCAGGTCGGCCGCGTGCTCGGCCACCGCGATGGCGGCGGCGTCGTCCATCGCGAGCAGCACCGAGCGGCGGCCGATGCGGTCGCCGACCTGCCGGAGCGCGCGGATGACGTCCCGGTCGCGCGGCCAGGCGTGCGAGCGCGCCAGGTAGCGGGAGCGGGAGGCAGGGGTACGCCGGTCGTCGATGAGCCCGTGCACCTCGACGCCGGCCCTGCCGAGGGACCGGATGGCGCCGAGAGTGCCGTGGTGGAAGACGTTGTCGTCGATCCGCAGCACGAGCGCCGGAACGGTGCGATCAAGCATGGTGAACGTCCTGCTCTTCCAGGAAAAGCCATGGATCGGGCAAATCGCGAGTTGAATATCCGGTTTGCGGCTACCTGCCTTATATGGAGGAAACGCGAGGTGACACCGCGACGGTGATCAGGAAGGGCTATCGGCACTGTGCGATGGCCATCGTCGCGGGGACGATGGCGGGCACGACGCTCGGCCTGGGCACGCCGTCCGCCGACCCGGCGCAGAGCCCCCCGCCGCACAGCCCCGCGCCGCAGAGCCCTCCAGCGAGCCCCCCGCCACAGGGCCCACCGCAGAGCCCACCGCAGAGCCCACCGGCGGCGCTGGGCGTCTTCCTCTCCTCCGACCGGCGCGGCCCGCAGAACCTGCCCGGCTTCGAGTCGTGGCTGCGCAACACGGTGACGGTCGGGCGCACGTACCTGCCCGGCGACCGCTGGGACGCCATCGCGGGCGCCCCGTTCGTCCTGGAGCCCTGGACCCGCTGGCGGGCCGCCCGCCCCGGCCGGGTCCTGGCGCTGAACGTGCCGATGGTCGCCCCCAACGAGGCCGGGCTGCCCGACAGCGTCGTGGCGCGGCGGCTCAGCGAAGGGGCGCGCGGCGAGCACGACCACCACTTCCGCCGGCTCGCCTGGAAGCTGGTCTCCTCCGGCGCCGGCGACACGATCATCGTCCTCGGCTGGGAGATGAACGGCACCACCTACTCCAGCCGGTGCGCGCCCGACCCGCCGGCGTGGAAGGGCTACTGGCGGCGCATCGTGGCCGCCATGCGCTCGATGCCCGGCCAGCGCTTCCGCTTCGACTTCGCGCCCAGCCGCGGGCACGACGCCATCCCGTGGACGGAGTGCTACCCGGGTGACGACGTGGTCGACATCATCGGCATGGACAGCTACGACCAGGGGCCCGGCCGCGGGTTCGCCGACTACGTCAAACAGCCGTACGGCCTGCGTGCCCAGGCGGAGTTCGCGGCGCGGCACGGCAAGCCCCTCTCCTTCCCCGAGTGGGGGCTGTTCCGCAGAGGCGACCGCTCCGCCTACGTCCGGCGGATGCTCGACTGGATCGGCAGTCACAACGTGGCCTATCACTCGATCTCCGATTACTGTCCCCACGGCGTCTGGCAGTGCGGGGCCAACCCGCGCTCGTCGAAGGTGTTCCGCGACCGGCTGCGCGCCGCCCCCGCCCCGGTGCCTTCGCCCGTGCCCAGCACCTCCAGCGTGTGCGCGGCGAGCTCGTCCAGCGACCTGTCCACGTCGAAGCCGCCGGCCAGCGCCGCCGCGGCCGCACCCTCGGCCGCCGTCAGCGCGGGCTGCCCGAGCCTGGCCAGCAGCGCCTCCGCCAGCGCCCCCGCGTCCCCCGGCGGGACCAGCGCGCCGGTCGCTCCGGTCACCACCTCCGTCAGTCCCGGCACCGCCGAGGCGACCAGCGACCGTCCCGTCGCCAGCGCCTCCAGCGCCGTCAGCGGCAGCCCCTCCCAGAGCGACGGCAGCACGACCACGTCGGCCGCCGCGTACCAGGACCTGACGTCGCTCACGCCGCCGGCGAGGTGAACGCGCGGCCCGCCGCGCGACCGCAGGGCGGGCAGCAGCGGGCCGTCGCCGACGATCGCCAGCCGGGCCCGGTCGTCGCGGTCGGTCACCCGCTCCCACGCCGCCAGCAGCACCTCCTGCCCCTTCTGACGCGAGACCCGGCCGACGCAGACGGCCAGCGGCGTCCGCTCGCCGATCCCGTGGCGGACGCGGGCCGCCGCCCGCTCGCGCGGGCAGGCGGGCGGGAAACGACGCAGGTCGACGCCGTTGCGGACCACCACGATGCGCCCGCGTACGCCGTGCCGGTAGGCCAGGTCCGCCTCGCCGGCGCCCACGCAGATCACCCGGTCGGCCCAGCGCGCGGCCCGCCGCTCCCAGGCGAGCGCGGCGGCGGCCACGGGGCCGCCGGCCGTGAGCCACGACCAGCCGTGCGGCTGGAAGAGCGTCGGCACCCGGCCCCTGATCACGCCCCTGCCCACCAGCCCGGCCTTGGACGAGTGCAGGTGCACGACGTCGGGGGCGAACCGCCGGACGATCCCGGCCAGCCCCGCCGCCCGCGCCAGATCGCCCGGCCCGGGTGCCCGGCCCGCCGCCCACGGCAGGCACGGCACGCCGGCGCCCGCGAGCTCGCCGGCGAGCCACCCGGAAGGAGGGCAGGCCACCGCGACCCGCCAGCCCCGCCGGATCTGGTCGGCGGCGGCCGTGGCCACGTACGCCCCGACCCCGCCGTCCACCGGCTGCGTGACGTGCAGGACGCCCGGCCTCACTGCCATGCCGCCACCTTCCGCGCCAGCCGCGGGCAGCGCCGCTTGACCAGCTCCCGGCCGGTCGCGCGCGCGTTCGCGGTCGCGGCGTAGGCGGCGGCGCGCAGCCCGCGCCCGAGCATCACCCGCTGGTTCACCACCGCCTCGCAGCCGAACTTCGTCTTGTACGGCTCGTCGCCGCGCAGCAGGCTGAGCACGGGCCGGCCCAGCCGATGGGTGAGCGCCAGGTTGTGCCGCAGCAACATCGTCAGCACGTCGGCCTCGGACCGCAGGTCGGGATGGGCCCCGTACAGGTAGCCGCCCACGAAGTCCTTGCCGACCAGCACGAAGTCGCAGGCCATCAGCCGCCCGCGGACCCGGTACTCCGTCAGCGTGGCCTGGTTCTCCACCACCAGCGTGCGCACCGCCCTGGCCAGATGGTCGCGGAAGCGCCGCTCGGTGTGCTGGACGTTGATGGCCCGGCTCTCCCACTGCATGGCGTGCAGGCGCAGCAGCTCGGCCACCGACCCCTCGACCTGGTCCGCCCCGACCGTGACCGCCTGCGCGTCCAGCGCGTCGATCTTGCGCAGCGCGTGCCGCAGCCGGTGCCCCCGGCGGCTGTTCAGCCCGGCCAGCACCTGCTCGATCGGCTGACCGGGCAGTTGCAGGCAGGTGGACGCGGGCAGCGACCAGGCCCGGCCCTCCCACAGCTCGGCCAGCCTGCGCACGGTCGCGCCCGGCCGCGCCTCGGGCAGGTCCATCACGTCCCAGCCCGGCTGGGCGAGCATCCCGGCGCGCAGCTCGCGCAGGCCCGCGTCGCCTTCGAGGTCGTCCACGACGATGTCGGTGAAGTCGGCCTGGCCCGCGCCGACGGGGGTCAGCACCCGGCAGCCGCCGCGACGCTCCAGCAGGAACGGCGCCGCCGCCACCAGCCGCCCGCCCCGCCGGGCCAGGAACACGCGCAGCCGTCCAGGGGTCCCGTACGCCCGCCACCAGGAGCACAGCCAGCCGTAGGACTGGAACGGCGTGGCGGCCGAGCTGCGGGCATACAGGTCCGTCCAGTCGGCGGACAGCGCGGCCAGGTCGCCGTCCTCCCTGACCACCTGCACCGTCAGCCCCGCGCGCGAGGTCCGCGACGGCGCGGCGCTCACGCGTTCGCCCCGACCGGCTCGGGCATCTGCTCACGTACGGCGCGGCGGCGGGCCGGCGGCGCGGCCAGCCGGAGCAGGCCGCCTGCGAGGACCGCGGCGCAGCCGCCGACGGCCAGGTTGACCAGCGGCACGGGCGCGGAGGGACGGCTGGGGGAGGAGGCGCCGGCGAAGGGGGCCAGCCGCACGTGGGTGTCGCTGGCGTGGGTGCCGGCGTACGCGATCAGCGCGGTCGCCAGCCGGTCGGCCCGGCCGGCGGCCTCCGCCGCGGTCGGGGCCGCCGCGGTGAGGCGGATCAGCGGGGCGTCGGGCGAGGCGGCCACGCTCAGGCCGTCCAGGTCGGCCGCGGCGACGCCGAGCACGCCGGGCTGCGCCGCCACCCGGGCGTAGGCGGCGGCGTAGTCGCCCGCCCGCGTCGCCTCGCCGCCCGCCACCACGACGACGTACGCGTCCGAGGTGTAGACGGCCTGCCCGGCCAGGGTGTACGCGAGGCCGCCGAGCAGCCCCGTCGTCAGCGACAACGGCAGCCACCAGCGCGACAGCGGGCCCGTGAGGCGGGCCGGGGTCCAGTTCATCGTTTCTCCTCCTCGGGTGCCGCGCCCAGCAGGCGCAGATACAGCGACTCCAGCCGGTCCGCCTGGTGGCGGACGTCGTAGCAGCGGACGGCCTCGGGCGGCGGGAGCCGTTCCGGCGGCCGGGCGGCCAGCTCGGCCAGCTCGGCGGCCAGCCGGTCCGGCGCGACCCGTCTCGCGCCCGGCGCCGCGCCCGGCGGCAGGTCCTCGACGGCCGGGCAGGCGCCGTACAGGACAGGCAGGCCGGCGGCCAGCGCCTCGACCACCGCCAGGCCGAACGCCTCCTCCGCCGAGGGCGCGGCCAGCACGTCCATCGCCGACAGCAGGGCGGGCACATCGGTGGACTCGCCGGCGAAGATCACCCGGTCCTCCGCGCCCGCGTCGCGGGCCAGCCGGCGCAGCCGCGGCTCGCACGACCCGGTGCCGGCCAGCAGCAGCACCGCCCCGCCGAGCGCCGACACCGCCTCCACCAGCACGTCGAAGCGTTTGCCGGGCTCCAGCCGGCCGATCCCGCCGACCACGAAGGCACGCGGGTCCAGGCCGAGGCGCTCCCTGGTACGGCGGCGCAGCTCAGCGTCGAAGCCGAAGGCCGCGCCGTCGACGCCGTTCGGGATCACCACGATGCGCGAGCGGGGCACGCCCCAGAGCGACAGCCGTTCCGCGACCGTCGGCGACACGGCCACGGTCGCGTGCCCGAGCAGCTCGCTGGCCAGGTAGAGCGCCCTGACCGGGCGGGTGAGCCTGCGGCCCTCGATGTGCTCGTGCCCGATCGAGTGCTCCGTGGCCACGATGGCCGGCACGTTGGCCAGCCGCGCCGCCAGCCTGCCGTACACGCAGGCCCGGTACAGATGGGTGTGCACCACGTCGTAGCGCCGCCCGCGCATGAGCCGGGCCAGCCGTCCCACGGCCCGCAGGTCCGTGTTGCCGCGCATGCCGATCCGGTGCACGGGCAGGCCGTCGCGCTCGATGGCGTCGGCCAGCACCCCGCGCCCGGTCAGCACCGCCACCTCGCACCGGGCCCGCAGCCGGGGCAGCAGGACGCGCAACTGCTGCTCGGCGCCGCCCGCCGCCAGCCCGGTGATGACGTGCAGGACCTTCACCGCCCCCACCTGACCCGGTGGCGGACCCGCTTGACGCTCAGCCGCAGGCCGCCGTCGCGCTCCCCGACGTAGGTCCTGGGCAGCAGGTGCCTGCCGTTGAGCGGGCTGCGCCAGATCGCGCAGGCGTAGCCGTACCCGGCCGCGCGGACGGCGTTCACCTCCCGGGCGGTGGCGTGCCCGTACGGGTAGCAGAATCCGCTCACCTCGTCGCCGAGCACCCGCTCCAGCGTGGCCTTGCTGGCGGTGACCTCGTGACGGAGCTCGGCCTCGCTCAGGCCCGCCAGCGAGCGGTGCCCGGCCGAGTGCGACCCGATCTCCATGCCCAGGCTCGCCGCCCGGCGCACGCCGTCCTCGTCCATGAGCCGTTTGCGCGGGCCGCCGGCGTCCCAGCCGTTGTGCCCGCCGAGCAGCTCGGACACCACGAACACCGTCGCGGTGAACCGGTGCTTGAGCAGCAGGGGGACGACCTCGCCGAGGAAGTCGTCGTACCCGTCGTCGAACGTCAGCCCGACCAGGCCGCGCGCGGTCCCCTCGGCGTGGCGGCGCAGCAGCTCGCGCATCGAGACGCCGGTCAGGCCCTGCCGGGCCAGCCAGCCCAGCTGCCGGGCGAAGCGGCCGGGGGAGACGGTGACGCGGAACGGGTCGCTGTCGTACCGCTCCACGGAGTGGTACATGAGCACGAGCGGCATGGTGGTCACGCGCCACCTCGCAATCTGGTCCATCGGGTGTCTCCGGAGGGGTGGGTGAGCGTGGTCAGGGCCCCGGTGCTCACCGCCACGGCGCAGAAGACGGCGGTGATCGCGGCGCCCGTCAGGGCCAGGACGACCGGCTGCGGCAGGCCCGCCAGCGCGGCCCGCGCCGCCCAGCCGGCCGCCGCCGCGACCGTCGCCGACAGCAGCAGCAGGCCGACCGGCCCGGCGGAGTCGCGCAGCGGCAGCGCGACGATCCGGGTACGCACCCGGACGAGCAGCAGCACGGCGGTCACCGTGATCCCGGCCGCGTTGGCGGCGGCGATCCCCGTGACGCCCCACGAGGGCCGGGCCAGCACCGCCATCACGGCCAGCCCCGCCGCCATCGCCACGGCCGGGTACCAGGAGGCGCGCGCGGCGCAGAAGTACGCGCGGCACACGACGCCGACCACCGCCTGACCGAGCAGCCCCAGCACGTACACCCGCATGATCCCCGCGGTGGCCGCGGCGTCGGCCTCGGTGAACGCGCCGTACCGCAGCAGGACGGTGACGACGTCCCGGGCGCAGACCAGCAGCACCGCCGTGGCGAGCAGCACGATCGCGGCGGCGGCGACCAGGTCGGCGAGCAGCGTCCGGCGGGCCGCCGCGCCGTCGCCGGCGGCGATGGCGCGGGCCAGGCGCGGGAAGCTCACCGTCGCCGCGATCAGCGACACGACCATCGCGACCTGGGACAGCTTCTGCCCGTAGTTGAGGTGCGAGATCGAGCCCGCCGGCAGGGACGAGCCGACGTACCGCTCGATGAAGACCTGGCACTGGCGGGCCAGCGTGAACACCGCGACCGGCACGAACACCCCCCACGACAACGCCACCCCGCCGGCGGGCCCGTCGCCGGGAGCTCGGCGGGACCGGCCGAGGCGCAGCGCGAACGCCGGGGCCTGGACGGCCACCATGGCGACGCCGCCCACGGCCACGCCGACCGCCGCCCCGAACGCGCCCTGACCGCTCAGCGCCCATACGCAGCCGACGATCCCCGCGTTGTAGGCGAGGTAGATGGCGGCCGGCGGCGCGAACGTGTGCTGCGCGCGCAGGGCCGCGCTCAGGTAGCCGGCCAGCCCGAACGTCAGGATGGTCATCGAGGTCAGGCGCATGCAGCCGACGGCGAGATCGGCCCGGGGGATGCCGGGGGCGAGCACGCCGACCAGCCACGGCGCGCCCGCCGCGGTCACCGCGCTCAGCGCCGCCAGGGCGAGGCACAGCGCCGGCATCGTGGCCGACACCAGCTTGCGCAGGTCGTCGCCCGCCTCCAGCGCCCGGCTGAACAGGGGGACCAGCACGAACGCCATCGCCCCTTCGATCAGCAGCGGAGCGGCGGTCTCGGGGATCGTCCAGGCGACGAGGAACGCGTCGGTCTCGGCGTCGGCGCCGAAGGTCGTCCCCAGTGTCAGATCCCGGACGAACCCGAGCCCGGATCCGAGCCCGACGAGCACGGCGGTGACGCCGACGGCCTTCGCCGCCCGAGGGGTGGCCGTCGCCGTCATCGCCGACCACCGCCGACGCCGGCATCCACCCGCGCGCCGGAGAACAGGGACGTCTCGCGGCGGGTGACGAGCGACAGGGCCAGGCCCAGCGCCACGGACATGACCAGCGTGGGAGCGCCGCCGATGTCGCCGTAACAGAAGTCGACGAGCTGCCAGGTCAGCAGGCCGGCCGCGACGAGCGAGCGTTCCCGCACCGCCCACCACGCCAGCGACCCCAGGCATCCGGCCAGCGCGGCCAGCCCGAGCAGCCCCTGCTCGCTGAGCGTCAGCAGGTACATGTTGTGCGGCGACAGCAGGGGCCGGCGCTCGAAGCCGTGCACCGGGTCCTCGGTGTCGCTCCCGCTGGACAGCTCGATCGGCGCGTACGTGTCGCGCAACCGCGCGAAGCCGCGCGGACCCGCCCCCGTCACCGGGTGCTCCAGCCAGATGTCCACGGCGGTCCGCCACAGGCTGTACCGATCGCGCAGCGACTGGTCGGGCTGCGACACGGAGGAGGCGACCGAGTCCAGCCGCCGCCCCAGCGGGTCCGCCCCCGTGCCGACGCCGAGCGCCAGCACAATCGCCGCCGCCGTGCCGGCCAGCACCACCCGGGCGGCGAGCACCCGGCTGTGCAGGAAGAGCACGACCAGGCCCGCGGCGGCCAGCGCGAGCCAGGTGCCGCGGCTGAGCGACAGGGCGAGCGGCACGCAGAGCAGCGCCGCCGCGGTCAGGGCGGCGGCGCGGCGCCGGCCCCGCAGGGTCAGCCCGGTCCCCAGCAGCACGATCGCCCCGAAGCTGACCACGCTGGCCATGCCCATCACGTCCGGCGCGCCGAAGGTGCCGACGGCCCGCACCTGCTCGCCCGCGTACGACGCCCCGGTGCCGGTGACCGCCTGGACGCAGCCGACCAGGCCCTGCGTGGCGGCCGCCGCGACCAGGGCCCCGCCCACGATCAGCATGTCCGTACGGTCGCGCACCGCCACCAGCACGGCCAGCGGAATGACCACGAAGACCTGGACGTACCTGGCATAACCCGGCACACCGGCCAGCACGTCGGCGCAGGCCAGCAACGAGACACCGGCCGCCGCCGCGACCGGCGCGAACACCAGGACGCGGGCCGGCAGCCGCTCCGCCGCCGGACGGGACAGCAGGACGGCGACCGCCGCCACCGCCAGCACGAGCGACATCACGTCGGCGGCCGTCGGCCGCACGCCGGAGGACGGCTCCTCGTGGCCGGCGGGCAGGCACGTCAGCAGCACCAGCGCGGCGGCGAGCAGGCTGGGCCGGAGGCGGACGCGCACCGCTAGCTCCCGCTCCGGCGCACCAGGCACCACATCGTCCGCATCATGATCTTGATGTCGGACCGGAGGGACCAGCCGTCCACGTAGAAGTTGTCGAAGCGGGCGCGGTCCTCGATCGAGGTGTCACCCCGCAGCCCGTGGATCTGGGCCCAGCCGGTGAGCCCGACCGGCAGCCGGTGCCGCAGCTCGTAGCCGGGGATCGTGCGGGAGAACTGCTCCACGAAATGAGGGCGTTCCGGACGCGGGCCGACGATGCTCATGCTGCCCTGGAGCACGTTCCACAGCTGCGGCAGCTCGTCGGCCGACGTCCTGCGCAGCGACCTGCCGACGGGGCCGACCCGGTGGTCGTCGGCGATGCTCCACAGCGTCGCCGACTCGTGCGGGTCGGCCGGCCGCATCGTCCTGAGCTTGAGCAGCTCGATCGGCCCGCCCCCGAGCCCCACCCGCTGCTGCCTGAACAGCAGCTTCGGGCCGACCTCCGAGCGCACCATCATGGCGCAGAGCGCGAGGATCGGCGCGGTCAGGACGAGCCCGGTCAGCGCCACCGCGACGTCGAGCACCCGCTTCACCGGCCAGGTGGCCCGCCGCTGCGCCTCCGGACGCATGCGCAGCAGCGGGAAGCTGCGCACGTGCTCCCGCAGCGCGACGAAGTCGACGATCACGTCGCCCGGGTCGGGCGCGAGATACACCTCGCAGCCGAGCGCCCGCGCCGTCCGCGCGAACGACTGCCGGACCGCCCCCGCGATGACCACCGCGCGCACCCCATGGGTCTGCACGATGTCGGTGACGTCGCTCAGCCCGCCGAGTACGGGCACGCACCGGCTCTCTCCCGAGCCCTCGTCCAGGAAGCCCACCGGCAGCAGCCCGTGCTCAGGATGGGTCAGCAGGAGGTCCGCGAGCCGGTGACCGTGCGCGCCCGCGCCGACCACCAGCGTGGGCGCGGACCTGCCGCGCTCGCGCGCCCTGCGGACCGCCAGGCACAGGACGCTCCTGCCGCAGACCGCGAGGAAGGTGAACAGCCCCGCGGACAGCGTGACCTCGACCAGCGACGCCGCACCCCAGAACGCCACCAGGACGCTCACCAGCCCTGATCCCGCCAGCCAGAGGCCGCGATCGAGGCAGGAGGGCACGACCCGCGGCTGGTAGACCCGGCCGGCGCCGTTCAGCGCCAGCACGACGATCCCGGCGACGGCGATCCGGCGCAGGTCCGGTCCGGCGCCGGCCGTGGCGAACGTCATGCACACCGCGTCCACGCCCACCAGGCCGAGCGGCTGGACAGCCCGCCGATGCCCCGCCCTCTGGGCTCCGGCCCGCCAGGCGATCTGGCGGCCGGCCCTGATACTTACAGCCACTGATTCTCCGGAATAGCTAGTTCGACCAGGTCAACGCTTGATCGGTCGGCCCGATCCGCCCGCGGGCCGATGCCCGCGCGCTCGCGCCGGTGCCGCCTTCAGGCGGGCGCGGGACGCTCACGACATGACGCCCAGTCCGAGCGGGCCCGCCCGCTCGGGTAGGAGCGCGGGCAGGTCAGGCCGGTACGGCGTGCCGCGACGACGGCTCGGCGAAGGGCCGGCCGGAGCCGGTCACTCGGTCGGTTCGCCCGCGCAGCCGCTGACGCGGCGGGACGGCCACATCCCCCGGCGACGTCACCAGGGGCGGCGCACGGTGGCGTCACCCGGCTGTGTCGCACGGTGGCGGGCCGGACGGCGGCGGTTCCTCGTGCGGAGACGCCTCGGATCGCGCGGCAGGATGGATCCGCATCACTGCCCGAGACGGCGTCGCCGGCTGGTCCCTCGTGGGTCGTCGCGCCCCGGCCGATGCCGGTACCGATGCCGGTGTGGAAGCCGGCTACACCTCGCGCCGGCCCCCCTGCGCCGGCAGACATCGCTCGTGCCCGTGTGCGAGTGGCCTGGCGGTGGCGTGCACGGCCAGGCCGACAGCCGGGACGAGACCGGTGGCGGTCGGCGCGCGGCCGTCCTCCAGGATGTGATGCAGCACGGGATTCCCTCGGCTCCGAAGAGATGCGTCATCACCGAAATTAGGTTCACGGAGGCGAATGCGTGACGAGCCACCCCGCTTGCCACAATCAAGCTTTCTTGGTTGAGCGCAAGTGAACCTGTGGCCTGGTTCGGGCGTCCCGCGCCGATCAAGGGCTAACTCTGCAGGGGTTCGTCCGGCTTGTCCCGGCGTGAGCGCGCACCGGCGGTCAGCGCGTCACGCTGGGCGGAGCTCAGGCGGTCAGGTCTCGGAGCGACGGCGTACGCGCCGCGCCCGGTCCTCGCCACGGCGAGCGGGTCGGAGAGGGCCGGCCGGCGGCTGATCGCGTCCAGGGCGCCGGCCGCCCGCCGGGCCGGCCAGCCGAGCGCGGCGGCGAGGTCGGCCACGGTGAGAGGGCGGGCGGCGTGCACCAGCGCGGCCAGCACCGTCAGCCCGTCCTGCACGGCGGCGTCGGTGAGGTCGCTGCCGTGCATCTGCTCGTGGATCCAGGCGAAGAACCCCGCCATCCGCCCCAGCCGGGCGCCGGCGGGCGTGCCGGCGCCGAAGATCTCGATCCCGTGCCGCGCGGCCGCCGCCACCTCGCCGTGCGCCCCGGTGTCGGCTTCGAACGCGCGGAGCCAGACGTCGTCGTCGATGACGTACCGCTCCCGGCGGCCGGAGTCGCGGGTGCGCCTGACCAGCTCCATCCCTTCGAGGTAGCCGACCGCCTTGGACACCGACGCGGGGCTGACCTTCAGCCGGCGGACGAGCTCGGCGGAGGTCAGGTTGCCGGCCTCCGCGGTGAGCAGGCAGGAGAACACGCGCGCGGGCATCCGGGGCAGGCCGGTCCCGGCCAGCAGGGCCGCGAACCGTTCCACGAACTCGCGTACGGACGCCTCCTCCCCGGCCGGTGGCTCGCCGTCCTGAGCCGGCCTGCGGCGGCGGGCACGCCGGCCCGCGACCTGCTGGGCGCGGTCGGCGAGGTAGCCACCGGGGGCGCGGTTGCGTGCCACCTCGCGGCTGATCGTGGAGGTGGGCCGGCCGAGGCGCCGGGCGATCTCGGCGTATCCGAGCCCTTCGGCCAGCCAGCTCGCGATCCGCCGGCGATCGTCGTGGGTCAGCCTGCCTCCGGGCATCGACTCATCCTCTGCCGGTTCGGTTCACGGGTGCGTTCACCCACAGTACATTGCAACGATCATCCGGCGTGAATTGCGTTTCCCGTCACTGTTGTTGCAACGATTCCGCGAGAGAAGCCAGTTCAACGCCATATATGGCCGCAGATTAATTGACGAGATCTGAAACGCTACGTAGCCTTCACTCGCCTGGAAAGATTCGCGGCGGACGAAGGAACCCCCTGATGACACAACCGCTGGACGTGCCCCTGATGCGAGCCCGCATCGCGGAGTTGCTGGCCGAATACCGCATCCCGAGCGCCACGATCGGCGTCCTCCAAGACGGGCAGATCACCGATTTCGCGCTCGGCGTCAGGAACGTCGCCACGCGGGAGCCCGCGACCACCGGCACCGTCTACCAGTGCGGCTCCGTGTCGAAGACCTGGACCGCCCTCGCCTTCATGCGACTCGTCGACGAGGGGAAGGTCGCCCTCGACGAGCCCGTGCGGACCTACCTGCCCGGCTTCCGCGTCGCCGACCCCGAGACCACGGCCCGGGTCACGCCCCGCCACCTCCTCAACCACACCAGCGGCATCGAGGAGGGCTACGGAGATCCGGGCGAGGACGACGACGTGTACGAGCGCATGGTGGCGAACATCGCCGACGCGCGGCAGGTCCACCCTCTGGGCCACACGCACGGCTACAGCCCGGCCCTCGGCTACGCGATCCTCGCCCGCATCATGGAGGTGAGCGACGGCAGGCGGTGGGACGACATCATGCGGGACCGCCTGTTCGGCCCGCTGGGGCTGACCTCGACGAGCACCAGGCCCGAGCACGTGGACCAGGACCTGGCCGCGACCGGCTACCTGATCAGGTCCCTCGAAGAGGGGCCCGTCCGCTCACCGCTGACCCACCTGCCGCGCGCCTTCGGCCCCGGCGGCAACATCAGCACGACGGTGGCGGACCTGCTCACGATGGCGCACGTCTTCCTCAACGAGGGCAGGGCGCCGAACGGGACCGCCATCGTCTCCCCGGACGCCATCCGCGAGATGAAGGGGTCACGGGTCCCCGTACCCGACCCGTACACGTTCGGGCCGGAATGGGCGCTCGGTCTCATCGTCTGCGACTGGCACGGCCAGACCGTCTACGCCCACGACGGCAGCGCGGTCAGTCAGAGCGCCCGGCTGCGGATCCTGCCGGAGCCGGGCCTCGCCGTCGCGATGCTGGCGAACGCCGGGCCCCGCGACAGCTTCTACCGCAAGGTGTTCGGCGAGATCCTGTCCGCCCTCGGCGCGGCCACGATCCCCGGCCTGCCGGAGCCGGACCCGGCTCTGGTGCTCGACCTGTCCAGGTACGAGGGCTCCTACGAACGCCCCGGCACCCGCTACGACGTGACGGCGGAAGACGGAAGACTCCACCTGAAACACACCCTGGATCCCATGGAGGCACGACTCCTCGGCAAACCGGACCAGCTCGACCATGAGCTGCTGCCGATCAGCGACACCCATTTCCTCATGCTCTCCGACGACCCCCTGGAAGACCCGCAGACCTTGGCCCTCTACGAGATGGAGAACGGCGCTGCCCGCTACCTCCACCTCAACTGCCGCGTTCATCCGAGAATCGACGAGAAAGGCGCCACCGTGCACGTCATGGCCGTCTCCAGCGTTTCCGACGGCGACGGCTTCTGGGAATCCGTCAAAATGGCGCACGGCCGGCTTCCCCAAGGCGCCCGATGGACGATGGCCGTGGCGAGCACCGACGGCACCAAGGCGGTGAACGTCATCGTCCACGACTCGATCGACGCCGTCAGGCGTTTCTTCGAGGACCACGCCGGCCCCTACGCGACCACGGAATACTTCGAGGCCGACGCGCCCAACGCGGTCGGGCTGCCGACGGCGTGAATGCCGGGGGCCCGTACGCCTACGGGCTCCCGGCACGAACAGACCGGTCAGGACATCGTCTCCAGCTCGGCCCGCGTCACTTTGATGGTGTTCTCCGGCAGCGGCGCCGGATTGTTCGAGGCGTCCAGCGGATATTTGGCCTGCACGGGATTGAGCAGTGCCGCCGGAGAGTCGGGGAAGGTCTCCAGGAACAGGACGTAACCGCTGTCCTGCTTCAGCCCGCTGGTGTGCTCCTCCTCATAGGTGACGCCGTCGAAGACTCCGCCGAGCTCCTTGACCTCGATGGTCTGACCCACCTCGGCCTCGCCCTTGAACACCTTCAGCACCTGGGCGGTGGAGACGGTGATGACCGTGGGCGGCGGCTCGGGCTGATCGGCGGCCACCTCGGCGGGAGCCCCGGCCTCGGGGTTGAGCTGCGGGTCCGTCGTCGTGGGGTCGGGCGCCGTCACCTCCTGCAGGTAACGCGGCGCTCCGACGATCCGGGCCTCGACGACCAGGCTCGCCTTGTCGAAGAGCGCGCCGGCGCTCTCGTACTGGGGATAGTCGGCACGGTAGAGCACGGGTTCGTCGTGGGACGAGCACGCGGTCACGAAGAGCGCGGTCAGGACGAGCGCGCCGAGACGTCGTAGCACCGGACGGCCTCCTTTAGTAATAGGCGTTGACGTCGCTGACATCGTGCGGCTGGGGTTTCGTCATCGAGTTGCGGTTGCGGCTCGTGTTCATGATCGACGTGCCCGAGTTGTGCGCGAGGTTCAGCGCGTGCCCGAACTCGTGGACGAGCGTGCTGGTGACGAAGTTGGCGAAGTTCGAGGCGTCCCGGTTGATGGTGCGGGAATTCAGCTTGATGTACATGCACATGCCGCCGCACCGCTGGTAGAGCCCGTACCAGGTGTTGCTGTACGACTTCGCCGTGATGGTGGAGCCCGAATTCGAGTTCTTGTAGAAGTTGGCCGGGCTGGACGTGGCGTTCCAATTGGACAGCGCCTTGTTCATCGGCGTCTGCCACGCGCTGTTGTAACTGTAGGGGCGGAGATGAATGCTGGCGATGTCCTGGCCGGTTCCGTTCCAGTGGGCGAACGCCGGATTGGCGTTCGTCGTCAGTATCAACCCCAGCACGGCGGCGGTGGCGAGCCCCCGTCGTGCGGTGCGTCCCAGCGCTTTCGAAGGCATGTCGAAAGGTCACTCCCTGCGTGTCCGAGAATGCTGCGCCTGAATGCGGGAGACCGAGTCTGATAAACCCGGGAAAAGGTAAGGCCCAACGGGCGGGGAGAGAAAGGAAAAAGCTTTTCGAAGAGCTTGGAAGGGAGTATGCGAGCCTGCATGATCACGTGTCAAGAAGACCGTGAGCTAAACGATCGCCAGGCCCGCCGGCGGTCGCGCGACGCCGGACGGCAACCGGCCGGAGTGGTCGCGCGACGCGGAGAAGCCGGCGAGCCGGCCGGGGTGGTCGCGGAAGCCGGACCGGGAGCGGTCAGCTCGCGCGGACGCGGAGTCCTTCCAGCATGACGGTGAGGAAGCGGCGGCCCGCCGCCGCGCGGTCCTCGGCGCACGCGGCGGGGTGCACGGACGCCGCGTACACCACCCCGCACATCAGCGGCACCACATGATCCTGCGTCACGCCGGGATCGACGGCGCCCGCCGCGCGCGCCCGGTCCAGGATCCGCCCGGACAGGTCGGCCAGCCGTCGCTTCAGCTCGGCCGTGTGCGGCAGGACGTTCACGGGCGCGGCGAACACCGGGGAGAGCGAGGCGTCGGCGAGCAGCGCGTCGACGGAGGCGTACAGGAAGTCGCGCAGCCCCGCGTAGGGGTCGTCGCCGGCCAGCGCCCGTTCGGCCTGCCCGAGCAGCGCCTCGAAGCCGGGGATGGCGACGGTCTCGACCAGCGCCTCCGGGGTGGGGAAGTGGCGGTAGACGGTGGCCACCCCGACCGAGGCGGCCCGCGCGACGTCGTTGAGCTGGATCGGCGTCCCCTCGTCCACGAACCGGCGGCCCACCTCGACGATGCGGTGCCAGTTGCGGGCGGCGTCCTTGCGCAGCGGGGCGGTGGTCATGGTCACCAGCATAACCGGATGACTCATCCGCTTGTGTTACGGTGAAACGGATATGTCATCCGCTTCTTCGGAAGCGACCACTGCCGACGCTTCTGGAGACTCCTGTGCCCTTCACCGTGACCGACGTTCCCCATCTGCCCGACGGCTTCACCGGCACCTTCACCAGCCGGACCGCCGAGGTCGACGGGCTGACCCTGCACGCGGTGACCGGCGGGCGCGGCCCGGCGTTGCTGCTGCTGCCCGCCTGGCCGCAGTTCTGGTACGGCTGGCGGCTGGTGATGCCGGCCCTCGCCGAGCACTTCACGGTCGTCGCGGCCGACGTGCGCGGCGTCGGCGCCAGCGACAAGCCCGCCACCGGCTACGACCCGGTGACGCTGGCCGCCGACATGGCCGGGCTGATGACCGCCCTCGGGCATGAGCGCTTCGCCGTCGCCGGCCATGACCTGGGCATGATCGTCGGGTACGCGCTCGCCGCCGGCCACCGTGACCGGGTCACCCGGCTCGCCGTGGCGGAGGCCATCCTCCCGGGCCTGTCGCCGATGCCGCCGCTACTCATGGAGCCCGCCCTCAACGAGTACCTCTGGCACTTCGTCTTCAACCGGCTGCGGGACATCAACGAGCGGATGGTGGCCGGACGGGAGGAGATCTACTTCGGCCACCAGTTCGCCTCGAAGGCGGCCACGCCGGACGCGATCCCGCCGCACGCGGTGGACGTCTACGTCGACGCGCTGCGCGACCCCGCGGCGCTGCGCGCCAGCTTCGCCTTCTACCGGGCGGAGGAGTCGGTGGCGCAGATCGCCGACCTGGCGCGTACACCGCTGACCATCCCCGTGCTGGCCGCCGCGGGGGAGCGCGGCTCGGGCGCCGCGGTCGAGCAGGTCATGCGGAAGGTCGCGGACGACGTGACCGGCGCGCTGGCGCCGGACGCGGGTCACTTCCTGCCGGAAGAGGCGCCCCGGTGGACCGCCCGCACCCTCATCGGCTTCTTCGGCTGACCGCCCGCACGACACGACAGGAAAGGCAGGACCGGATGACCCGGCACACCATCGAGGCGGGCGGCAGGCCGCGCACCTACACCGTGGTCGGACCGCGGGACGGCGCGGACGCACGCGCCCTCTACCTGATCTTCCACGGGTCCCGGCAGACGGGGGCCAAGCACCGGGCGTTCACCGGCGGCGCCTTCGACGCGCCGGCGGAGCGCGGCTCGGCGGTGGTCGTCTATCCCGACGGCCACAAGGGGAACTGGAACGACGCCCGCCGCTCCAGCGCGTTCCCGGCCAGGCTGGAGAACGTGGACGACGTCGCGTTCACCCGGGCGCTGATCGGCGAGCTGACCGTCAGCCACCGGATCGACCCGGGGCGGGTCTTCGCGGTGGGCTACTCCAACGGCGGGCAGATGGTGATGCGGCTGGCCCACGAGGCGCCGGAGCTGATCGCGGGAGCGGCGGTGATCGCGGCCACCATGCCCGCGCCGGAGGACTTCCTGCTGGCCGGCGCGCCGCCCGTGCCGATGCCGGTGCTGCTGGTCCACGGCACGAAGGACCCGATCATCCGGTACGAGGGCGGCCGGCCGAGCTGGTGGGTGCGGACCGTGTTCAAGGTCGGCGGGCAGAGCCTGTCGATGCCGCGGACCGCGGCCTACTTCGCCGCCCGCAACGGCATCACCGCCGAACCCGTCAGCACGACGCTGCCGCACCGGCCCGGCTCCACTGGCCGGACGACGGTCGAACGCACCGAGCACCGGCAGGAGGGGCGGCCGCCGGTGGTGCTCTACACGGTGCACGGCGGCGGCCACACCATCCCCGGCCCCGCCAAGGGGCCCGCCGTGATCGGCAGGACCAACCAGGACGTGAGCACCGCCGACCTGGTCGCTGGCTTCTTCGAGGACGTCAGGAGACGGCCGGAACCGGTCAGGAACCGGGCCGCAGATTCCGCCGGGCCCACTCCTCGAACGTCGTAAGAGGCAGTCCGAGGGCCCGCGCGTACTCCGGACGAGCGGGCTGACTGCGGTGGTTGGCGTTCGCCTGCCCGAAGCCCATGTCGGGCATCCCCGCCGCGACCGCCTCCTCCGGGGTCATGTCGGGCGCGGTCAGCTCGACGCCCAGGTGGCGGGAGAGGATCTCGGCGATGGCCGTCATCGACTGGATGTCGCCGGCCAGCTCCAATTCGACCCGGTCGAACCGCTCGGGCTCGGTGATGGCCGTGGCCGCCGCCACGCCGATGTCGTGCACGGCGATGAGACGGAGCTCGGTGGTGGGCTTCAGCAGGGTCACCAGCCCGTTCTCGACCCCTCGGGGGAACAGGATCCGCACGGAGGGGCGGATGTTCTCCATGAAGAAGGCCGGCTTGAGGATCGTCCAGCGCTCGAAGCCCGCCTCCCGCACCCGGTCCTGGATGCCGGCCTTCGCGGTGTAGTAGGGCTCCATCCAGGCCCAGTCGTCCTTGACCCAGCTGGTGTGCTGGCCGGCTCCGGAGACGGAGGTGTGCACGAAGTGCGGCACGCCGGCGGCCCGCGCCGCCTCGATCAGGTTGACGGCCTGCTCCACCTCGCCTTCGAAGGCGCGCCCGTTCATGTCGGGCATCTGGACGGAGAAGACGGCGCGAGCTCCCTCGGCCGCCTTCTTGAGCGAGTCGCGGTCGTCGAGGTCGCCTCGCACCAGTTCGGCGCCGAGCGCCTCGACGGCCTTCGCCCGGTCGCCGGCGGGGTCGCGGACCAGCGCCCGTACGGGGACGCCGGCCGCGAGCAGGGCGCGGGCGGTGGCGCCGCCTTGCAGGCCGGTGCTGCCGATGACCAGGGCGGGTGCGGATTGTGCGGACATGGTTCTCCTCCGGGAAACGAAACGGCGGGGCCCGCCGTTTACGGATTGGTACGATACGGAGGCCCCCGCCAGTTAGCAAGTTCGGAGATGACGCCATGACCGTCAGGCGTGCGGACGCCCAGCGCAACTACGCGCGCATCCTCGCCGTGGCCGAGGCCGAGGTGGCCGCGCACGGCGCGGAAGCCTCCCTGGAACAGATCGCCCGCGTCGCGGGAGTCGGCTCGGCCACCGTGCGGCGGCACTTCCCCGGCCGGCGGGCGATGTTGCAGGCGGTCTTCCACGAACGGGTCGAGGCGCTGTGCGCCCGCGCCGGGGAGCTGGAGGGGGCGGCCGACGCGCGGGCGGCGTTGCTGGAGTGGCTGGGCGCGCTCACCACGTACGCCGCCTCCGCGCGGGGGATGGCCGACGTGCTGGTCCCCGACGGCCAGGCCGGGGCCGATCACGCGAACGCCTGCGCGGCCCAGATCGGCGGAGCGGTCGAGCCGCTGGTGCGCAACGCGGCGAAGGCCGGCGCGGTGGGGCAGGACGTGACGGTCGCCGACCTCGTCGCGCTGGTCACGGGCATCGCGCTGGCCACGGAGCGCCACCCCGACCCGGTCGCCGAGGCGCACCGGCTGCTCGCCCTGGCCGTCCAGGGGATCAGCCCCCGCCTTCCCGGGAACGACGACGGGACGGCGGCGGACCAGGTCCGCCACCGCCCCGCTCAGGAGGTGCGTTAGCCGCCGTTACGCTGCCGGGCTGCCGCTCGGCGCCGGCGCGGTGCGGCGCAGGTGGGCGGGCTCGGAGATGAAGCGGGTGCCGAGCGCCGACAGCAGGCACAGCAGCCCCGACACCACCACGATGGGCCAGAGCTGCCCGCCGGACCAGTCGTCCAGCCAGGCCGCCACGAAGGGGATGCAGCCGCCGACCACGGCGCCGGTGATCTCCCGGGTGAAGGTGACGCCGGTGTAGCGGTGCCGTACGTCGAACAGCTCCGACATCATCGTGGCCTGCGAGGCGAGCGTCAGGTCGTTGCAGAGCGTGAAGATCATCACGAAGGCGGCCCAGATCACCACGGGCGTGCCGGTGTCGAGCATGAAGAAGAACGGGTAAAACAGCACCGCCGCCGAGACCGAGCCGGCCACCATCACCGGGCGGCGCCCGTACCGGTCGCACAGCAGGCCCGCGATCGGCACGGTGACCAGCTTGACCAGGTTGGCGATCACCACGGCGGTCAGGCCGATCCACGACGGGGCGTGCACGTGCGTGGTCAGGTACGTCAGCGCGTAGACGGACGGCAGATAGCTGATCACGTTCGGCGCGACGCTGATGAGCATGCCCGGCACGATCTTGCGGCCGGAGGTGGCGAACAGCGCCCGCAGCGGAGCCGGCGCGTGGCCGCCGCTGTCCTTGGCCTCGCGGAACTCGGGGGTGTCGGAGACCTTCAGCCGCACGATCACGCCGCCCACACCGACCAGGACGCTGAGCAGGAACGGGATGCGCCAGCCGTACGCGATGAAGTCCTCGTGCGACATGAGCGCGGAGACGAGGAAGAAGACGCCGGTCGCGACCAGTGAGCCGACCGCGTTGCCGAGGGTCGGCGCGCTGGCGTTCAGCCCGCGCGACCTGGTCTCGGCGTGCTCGGCCGACATCAGCATGGCTCCGGCGTACTCGCCGCCCGCGCCGAGTCCCTGCACGACCCGCAGCGCAACGAGCATGATCGGCGCGGCCGGGCCGATGGCGGCGTAGGAGGGCAGCAGGCCGATCAGCGTGGACGCCGCCGCCATGAGGAGCAGGGTGACGAACAACATCGTCCTGCGGCCGACGCGGTCGCCGAGCACGCCGATGACGATGCCGCCGACCGGCCGGGCGAAGAACCCGACGGCGAAGGTGGCGAGCGAGGACAGGGTCGCCGCCACCGGGTCCCCGGACGGGAAGAACACCAGGGGCAGGACCAGCGCCGCGGCGGTGCCGTACAGCGAGAAGTCGTACCACTCGAGCGCGGTGCCCACGGTGGAGGCGATCGTGGCCCGGCTGACCCGCAGCGTCATCGTTCAACTCCCTCATCACAACGTGCCGATTGCCTCATTACCAATCGGACCATTAACGTTAATGTGGGCGTTACACTACGAGTGTCCTGTTCAACAGGTCAAGAGTTCCGTCGATCCCGCTGTTCACGTGAACGTTAATGAGAGAGGACCACGCATGGAACGCGCAGCGCCGGTCATCGACGCCGGCCTGTCGAAGTACGACCCGCTCGGCCGGATCCTCTGCTTCGACCGCTTCGACTCCACCACCCACGGCTGGACCGAGCTGATCGGCAACTACGACGGCAGCGGTGACCTCGGCACGGTCGACGAGCATATGCGCGACTTCCGGCCGCCGCAGCTGTCCAACTGCTCGTTCTTCGACGTCGGCACGCACGGCACGCTGAGCGGCAAGTACGCGCTGAAGCTGGCCACCCGCCCGCACAGGGGTCACACGGCCACCGGCATCCGCCGGCTCACCATGGCCGGGCGGGGCCGCGTGCGCATCGAGACGTACTTCGCGTTCAAGGCCGAGGCGACCGTCGGCCACGAGCTGCCCGCCAGCGTGGCCTGGGACGGCAACCGGCACCCCTCGGAGTCGCAGTTCGGGGCGTTCACCGTGGCCACCGACATCTGCGCCGACAACGGCGTGCGCTACCACAACGTGATCCGCTACCAGAACACGAACCTGGCGGGCGAGATGACCCAGCGGTGGATGTATCCGGTGGTGCCCGAGCCGACGCCGCGCGACCACCAGGAGGGCAAGTTCGCGCTGCCGTACGCGGCCGACTTCACCGCCCCCGACCCGGACGACTGGCGCACCTTCGACGAGCCCCTCGAACTGTGCGTCAACGAGGTGCCCACCAAGATCAACTGGCACTACCTGCGCTGGGACATCGACACTCGCACCCGTAAGAACGTGGAGCTGCGCCTCAACGACCGGGTCATGGACATGAGCGACGTCCCCGTGCCGGTCTACCCCGACCGCTACAGCACCCTGGACAACCTGCTCAACTTCTACTTCTCCGTCCGGACCCACGCCGGCATCCGCAACTTCCTCTTCCTCGACTCCGTGCTCATCTCGGTGGATTGGTGACGACGATGCGATCGACCATGACCGCGGTCCTCGAACGCTCCGCGCTCGTGCGCGACGAGCTCGCCACCGAGCCGTACGAGCTCCCGTGGGCCGGCGAGGCGCGCTTCTTCGTCCAGGCGCACGAGCTGACCGGCACGCTGGAGCTGACCACGGAGATCTCGCCGGACGGCCTGACCTGGTGCCCGGCCGACACGCCGCCGGTCCGCGTGGAGACGCCCGGGATGACGAGCTGGCTCGTCACCGGCTTCGGCCAGTGGCTGCGGGTGCGCTGCCGGGTTTCCGGTGACGACGCCCCTGCTGCCAGACTGCGGATCTACTTGGTGGGCAAGAGCTGAGCCGGAGGATGACGGGATGGCACGTTCGCAACGGGTGACGCTACGCGATGTGGCCGACCGGCTGGGCCTGTCGGCGAACACCGTCTCGCGTGCGCTGGCCGGGAAAGACCAGGTCAGCGAGGCCACCAGGGCGCTGGTCAGCGCCGAGGCCAAGCGGCTCGGGTACGTCCCCAACAGTCACGCCCGCTCGCTGGTGTCCGGCCGGACCATGGTCGTCGGCCTGGTCATCACCAACCCGTCCAACCCCTTCTACGCCGCGCTGATCTCGGCCGTCGAACGGGAGTGCCGCGCGGCCGGCTACTCCGTGCTGCTCCTCGTCACCGAGGACTCGGCCGAGAACGAGGAACGCGCGGTCCAGCAGCTCCTGCGCTTCGGCGTGGACGGCGTGCTGGGCGTCGCCACCGAGCTCAGCAGCGACGTGTGGGACGGCCTGAGCGAGGCCGGCATCCCGGTCGTGCAGCTCAGCCGCGACATCCCGGGCCGCGGCCTGGACTTCGTCGGCATCGACGCGGAGTCGGCCATCGCCGACGCGGTGGTCCGGTCGGCCGGTCCCGGCGTCCGGCGGATCTGGCTGCTGGAGGAGGACCTGCGCATCAGCACGGTCGCGGCCAGGATCGCGGGCTTCCGGCGCGCCCTCGACCGGCTGGGCATCGCCCGCGAGCAGGCGCTCGTGCTCAAGGTGCCCACCCACAGGACGAGCGGGGCCACCCAGCCGTGGCGGCCCGACGACGCGTACGCGCTGGCGGCCAACCTGATCACCCGGGACAACCATCCCGACCTGCTGATCACGGCGAACGACTACTTCGCGCTCGGCGCCTACCGGGCCATCAGGGAGTGCGGCCTGACGGTGCCCGACGACGTGCGCGTGCTCGGGTACGGCGACCACCCGTTCGCGGCCTACATCCAGCCGCCCCTGACCACGATCAGGCTGCCGGCCGACGAGGCGGGCACGGCCGCGGTCGATCTGCTGCTGCGCCGGATCGCCGAGCCGGATCGTCCCCGTACCAGCACCCGCCTACCGGCCGAGCTCATCGAACGCCGGTCGACCGGCTGATCGGACGCCGGTGGACGGGCTGGTCGGACGCCGATCGGCGGGCTGACCGGCCCGGCGGCGCCGGTCCGGCGAAAATTTACAGCGATGTCTATACACTGAAAATTTTTTGAGCAGAAAGAGCAAAAGTCAGAACCGGCGGGTGTTCGCGGCGATGATTCGATCATCGAGCGAAAATCGTGGATCATGCCCGGGTGTCCGTTTCCCGGGCATAACCCCAGCTCAGGACGCCCGGACGGCGGCTCGTCCGCCGGACGTCGAGCCCGTCATGCCGGCGGAAGGGGCCGGCCGCACCGCAGAGATCGCCTCCTCATCCAGCGTGACCCACCGGGTCCGCGCGCCCTCGTTGACCGGCTGAGCACCGCACAGCCCGCTCGGCCGGCCGCCCCGCACACCCCCTGGAGGAGCTAGATGGATCAGCCGAGTGAGTTAGAGCTGCCGGACCCCCGATGGAACGGCCTTCGGCAATCCCCTCAGGAACCGGACCATCCGGACGCGTCCTGGAATCGCTTCGCGAGAGACGAGGCCAAGCCGGAATCGCGCTGGCCACGCAGACTCGCTCCCGTCCTCGCGGTCGTCCTGATGGTGGAGATGGCCTACGCCATGCCCGCCTACGCGGCGCCGCGCTCGGCGCCGGCCACGTAGAAGGAGGCCCCGGTGACGGGCGGGAAGGTCCCCGTCAAGCCGCCGATGGCCGATCCCGCCGCCCAGCAGGCGTGGAAGGCGCCACCGGAAGTCAGCTGGCCCAGAGCGCAGAAGGCGGAGCTCGGCGGCTCCGCCGCCGCCACCCTGGCGGCCGGTTTCCCGGTGCAGCTGGCGCGGAGCAGCGCCAAGACGGCCCAGGCGGCGACCCCCATCGGCGTCGAACTGCTCGACAGCGACCTGCTCGGCCTGGCCATGCGGATCACCCCGGGCCAGGGCGTGGCGGCCACGGCCGCGGCCAAGCCGGTCAAGACGCAGGTGGAGGTGGACTACTCCGGCTTCCGTCACGCCTACGGCGGTGACTACGGCTCCCGGCTCCGGCTGGTCAAACTGGAGGAGTGCGCGCTCACCGGCGCGCCCGGCTGCGCCGCGCCCGAGCCGGTGAAGAGCGAGAACAACGCCAAGACCGGCACGGTGAGCGCCGAGGTCCAGACCGGCGGCCTGTACGCGCTGACCGCGGCGGCCTCGGGCCCGTCCGGCGACCACGCCGCCACCTCCCTGTCGGCCTCGTCCGACTGGAGCGTCGGCACCCAGTCGGGTGACTTCACCTGGGGCTACGAGATGCGCACGCCCCCGTCCCTGGGCGGCGAGGAGCCGGGGGTGTCGCTCGGCTACTCCTCGCAGAGCGTGGACGGCCGCACCGCCTCCACCAACAACCAGGCGTCCTGGGCGGGCGAGGGCTTCGAGCTCAACCCCAGCGGCTACATCGAGCGCCGCTACAAGTCGTGCATGATCGACGGCAAGAAGACCGGCGACCTGTGCTGGGACCAGGACAACGCCACCATGTCGCTGGGCGACTCGTCGGTCGAGCTGGTCAAGGACGCCACCACCAAGCAGTGGCGGCCGAAGCGGGACGACGGCACCAGGATCGAGCTGCTGACCGGTGCCACGAACGGCGACAACAACGGCGAGTACTGGCGGGTCACCA
>NZ_PVNG01000030.1 GCF_003001935.1 Nonomuraea fuscirosea
ATCGTCTCGGTGCTCACGCCCCGGCTGATCTCGATCGTCCGCCGGGCCCGCGCGCGAAGACAGGCGGCCCCCGCCAGGTCGCCCGCCTGATCCCCTGTGCTGTTCCCGTATCCCCCGCCACTCCCCCGGAAAGGTTCGCCCCCAGTGAGCAGAAGATCACGATTCGCCCGCGCCTGGCTCACGGCCACGGCCGGCGCGCTCGCTCTCAGCCTGACCGCCTGCGGCGGCACCACGAAGGAGTCGGTGGCCAGCCAGGCGCCCGCCGCCTCCGCCTCCGCGTCCGCCCCGGCCTCCGCGAACCCGGGCGCGCCGCTGAAGGAGGGACTCAAGCTGGCCTTCCTGCCCAAGCAGATCAACAACCCGTACGAGACCATCGTCGACGACGCCGGCATCGAGGCGGCCAAGGAGTTCAAGGGCGAGGCCAAGGAGGTCGGCCCGTCCGACGCGTCGGCCTCCTCGCAGGTCTCCTACATCAACACCCTCGCCCAGCAGGGCCAGGACGCCATCCTCATCGCGGCCAACGACCCCAACGCCGTGTGCGGCCCGCTGGAGCAGGCCCGCCAGAAGGGCATCAAGATCGTCGCGTACGACTCCGACACGAGCAAGGAGTGCCGCGACATCTTCATCAACCAGGCCAGTTCCGAGGACGTGGGCCGCAGCCAGGTGCAGCTGCTGTCGGAGCTGATCGGCGGCGAGGGCGAGATCGCGATCCTGTCGGCGACCGCCAACGCCACGAACCAGAACACCTGGATCGAGTTCATGCAGGACGAGCTGAAGAAGCCCGAGTACGCCAAGATGAAGCTGGTCAAGATCGCCTACGGTGACGACGACGACCAGAAGTCCTTCCAGCAGACCCAGGGCCTGCTCGCGGCCTACCCCGACCTGAAGGGCATCATCTCGCCCACCACCGTCGGCGTCTCGGCCGCCGCCCGCTACATCTCCAGCTCCAAGTACAAGGGCAAGGTCACCCTGACCGGTCTCGGCACCCCGAACCAGATGCGCAAGTTCGTCAAGGACGGCACCGTGGCGAAGTTCGCGCTGTGGAACCCGAAGGACCTGGGTTACCTGGCCGCGTACGCCGCCGCCGCCCTCGCCTCCGGGCAGATCACCGGCGCCGAGGGCGAGACGTTCACCGCCGGGAAGCTGGGCGAGCGGACGATCGGGGCCGACGGCGAGATCATCCTCGGCCCGCCGTTCACCTTCGACAAGTCCAACATCGACGAGTACGACTTCTGAGCCGCCGCGGGCCGTCCCTCCTTCCGGCGGGACGGCCCGATCTCAGGGGCCGATCTCAAGGGCCGGGCTCAGGGGCCGGTCAGGCGGCGTTCACCGGCCGTGGTGAGCACGAACACCTGCCAGCTGTAGTACGCGTAGTAGGCACGCGGGTCGCGTTTGATCTGGCGGGAGTGCTTGAGGATCGCGTTCACGTACGCGCGGGACGGGTTGTAGGCGTGCAGGGCCCGCTGGTAGTCGCGGGGGGCGCCGGTGGCCTTGAGGTAGTTGGCCGCCCCCATGACGGCGTCGCGCGGGTTCTGCACGTTTCCGCCGAGCCCGTACGCCTTCCAGGTCGCGGGCATGAACTGCATCGGCCCCTGCGCGCCGACGTAGCTGTCGGACCTGACCCGCCCGAACTTCGTCTCCGCGAACATCACCGCCGCCAGCACCTCCCACTCCACCCCGAAGCGGCGCTCGGCCTTCTTGAAGTAGCCGAGCAGTTCCCCGGCGGGGCGGGCCCGCTGCGTCTTGAACACGGCGGAGGGCTTGATGGGCTTGGCCAGGGCGAGCAGTTCGCGGATCGCGCCGGTGTTGTCCCTGGCCTGGGCGGCCAGGGCGGCGGGCAGACGGGCGAAGGCGCGGGAGGCGAGGTCGGGGTGGCGGGCGGCGTAGCGGTAGAGGCGCTGCTGGTAGAGCGCGAGCAGCTCGACGTCGCGCGGCGGGCCGCCCTTGGCCGTGCGGCCGCTCTTCGTCCAGGCGTCGATGGCGTCGTTCAGCCCGGCGGTGGTCTCCTTCAGGGCGGTGGCCAGGCGCGCGGCGCTCCCGGGGATCTTCGCGCCGGGCTCGGGGAGATCGTCGGCCTGCGTGGTCGCGTCACCCGCGGTGCCTCCTGAGGAGCCGGTGGGGGAAGCGGCGGGCGGCCGTTCCGCCGGGGCGCTCGCGGCCGGGGTCCCGCAGGCCGCGGCGGCGACGAGCACGGCGAGGTTCGCGGCGGCGGTGGCGAGCGCCGGGCCGCGGCGGCGGGGTCGCGGTTGCTTCGGGGGTGCCTCCATGGACAGGCAACCTACCCGGTACGGCGCCGCGTCCCGCACCTTCGCGGGCCGACGTGTCGCGGCCGGGCGCGTGGTACCGGGCGCGAAACGGCACGTCGGCCCTCCGGCACGTGCGCTTTTTGAGAAACTGTCCGGAGTTGCGGTGAACGGTGCTCTTACGCGTTTCTCGTAGGGGTCCGTCCTGGTTCGGGGGGAAAGAGGAGACGCATGACGGGAACGCGCCCGCTCCGGCCGGCGGACCCCGAGCGGGTCGGCGCCTACCGCCTCGTCGGCGTGCTCGGATCGGGCGGGCAGGGCGTCGTCTACCGGGGCGTGTCCGAGTCCGGGCGTGACGTCGCGGTCAAGCTGCTGCACAGCCACCTGGCGCAGGACGCCGCCATGGCGCGCGGGTTCCTGCGCGAGGTGGAGGCGGCACGGCGGGTGGCCGCGTTCTGCACGGCGGCCGTGCTGGACGTCGGGATGCTGGACGAGCGGCCGTACATCGTCAGCGAGTACGTCCCCGGCGAGACCCTGCACGCGCTCGTCCGCACCTCGGGGCCGCGGTCGGGCGGGGCCTTGGACCGGCTGGCGATCTCGACGCTGACGGCGCTGGCCGCGATCCACCAGGCCGGGATCGTGCACCGCGACTTCAAACCGGCCAACGTCCTGATGGGGCCGGACGGGCCGATCGTCATCGACTTCGGCATCGCCAAGGCCCTCGACGCCACGACCCGCACGTCGGGGGTGCTGGGGACGCCGGCGTACATGTCGCCCGAGCAGTTCCGCGGGGAGCGCGTCGGGCCCGCCTCGGACCTGTTCAGCTGGGCGGGCTCGATGGTGTACGCGGCCACGGGGCGGGCGGCGTTCGCCGGGGACACGATGGTCGTCGTCATGAACGCGATCCTGAACGAGACCCCCGACCTGCGGGGAGTGCCGGACCATCTGGCGGGCCTGATCGCGGACTGCCTGGCCAAGGACCCTGCCGCCCGCCCCGCCCCCGCGGACCTCCTCCGCAACCTGATCCGCCAAGCCGGCCTCACCACCCCCGGCAACGGTGACACCCCCTCGGTGGACGGCATCCCATCCACCGGCGGCTCCCCGCTCAACGACGAACCGGGCGCACCCGGCACCCCTCCGCACGCCGTCGCACCGCTCAACGGCGACCCACTCCACACGAACGGGCCCGCGGCCCGCAGCGCGTCGGATACCGCCGAGCAGCAGGGCGGGGCCGGCGTCGGTGGCGGGCTTGACGTGAGTGACGGGCACGGCGTCTTTCGAGATCCGGAGGCCGGTGGCGCGCCCCGAGTCGGTGGCGGGGCCGAGGTCGGAGGCGGGCCTGGAGTCGGTGGTGGGCCGGGTGGCGGTGGCGGGGCCGAGGTCGGGGTGGGGGCGCGGGGTGGGCGGGTGGGGGTTAGCCGGCGGGTGTTGATCGGTGGGGGTGCCGCTGCGGTTGCGCTCGGGGGGTCGGCGTTCGCTGTGTGGCGGGCTGGGAGTGGGCGGCGGGAGCCCGTCGGTGGTGTGCCGTCGGGTGGGGCGACGCCGGTTGCGGGCTCACCCGCTCAGGGCTCGCCCAGTCCGAGTGAGGGCGGCACCGCCTCACCGTCCGGGGATGCCACTCCGGTGGGTGACGCGACTCCCACGGTCGGTGCCAGTCAAGCGGTGTCCCCTGAGCCGTTCGGGACGCCGGTCACCGATCTGACGCCGCTGCCGGGCGGTCGCGTGGGCGGGGCGGCCGCGCTGGCCGCCGCGGAGGGAGTCGTGGTCTGCGGGACCGACAAGGGGCTCGTCTTCGGATGGGACCCGGGCGCGGCGCCCGTGCGGCTCGGAGACGGTGGCGGGTCGGTGGCGGCGGTGGCCGTGGGCAGCTTGAAGGGCAGGACGGTGGCGGCGTCGGGGCACTCCGACGGGAGGATGCGGCTGTGGGGCCTGGCGGGCGAGAGCCTGGCGAGCCACCGGGTGAGCGACCCCGTCATCGGCGTCATGGTGGCGGGCCGGGCGTACGCGGTGTCGCAGAAGTACGACGGCATGAAGGACCTGCACAGCGTCGTGCGGCTGTGGGACGTCTCCACGGGCAAGCGGATCGGCGCGCCCATCACCGTGCACTTCCAGGGGATCCGCGGGATGGCCTTCGGGCGGGTGGGCAAGGACGACGTGCTCGTCACGGGCGACGGCGGCGAGCGGATCAGGGTGTGGCGCCTGTCCACCGCGGGGATGCTGCGTACGTTCACCACCGGCGAGATCGGCGGCATCGAGCACCTGGCCTGCGGCGAGATGAACGGCAGGCCGGTCCTCGTGTCCACCCACCTGGACGCCACCCTGCGCGTGTACGACCTGACCACCGGCAAGCGCAGGAAGCGGTGGTCGTTCAGCCGCCGGAGTCCCGATGACCGGTTCGCCACCGCCCTGGCCGTCGGAGTGGCCGGCAAGGTGCCCGTCGCGGCCGTGGCGCACGCCCCGGCGGGCGGCGAGAGCTTCGTCCGTGTGTGGGACCTGCGCGACGGTGACGTCATCGGCGTGCTGGGCGCGGGCGAGGGCGGCGCGATCCGCCGGCTGGCCGTGACGGAGCAGGACGGCAACCCGGTCGTCGCCGGGGCCGACGAGGACGGCTCGTTACGGTTGTGGAGCCTGGGCCGCCCCTGAGGCACTGTCTGGAGTCCGGGGGGCCGGGGCACTGTCCGGGGCCCGGGCACTGTCCGGGGCCGGGGCACTGTCCGGGGCCGGGGCTGAAGCGCCGTCCGGGGTCTGGGCCGGTTCTGCGGCATCGTCTGGAGTCCGGGACGCGTCTGAGGCGCCGTCGCGGATGGCGTCGACGTGGTTCATCACCGGGGTGGCGGTGACGCCGTGCAGGACGACCGAGACCATGACGGTGAAGCCGGTCACCGCCCACAGCTCCTCGGCCGGCACCCCGAAGTCGGCCTGGCCCAGCGCGTACGCGAGATAGAACAGCGACCCGATCCCCCGGATGCCGAAGAACGAGATCGCCAGCCGCTCCCTCGGCCCCGCCCGTCCGCGCCACTGGACCAGCCAGCCGGTCAGCGGCCGGATCACCAGCAGCAGCAGGAGCCCGACGGCGGCGCCGCGCCAGGTGAGCGCGGCCAGGCCGCCGGTGGCGACGAAGCCGCCGAGCAGGAGCAGCAGCCAGGCGGTGAGCAGCCGTTCGATCTGCTCGACGAAGCCGTGCAGCACGTTGTTGTAGCCGTGCCCGCGCTCGGCGCCCCTGATGGCGCACGCGGTGACGAAGACGGCGACGAAGCCGTACCCGTGGGCGAGCTCCGTCACCCCGTACGCGAGGAGCGTGGCGGCCAGCGCGACGAAGCCGTCACGGCGCTCCGACAGCCGCAGCCCGTCGGAGCTGGCGCGGAAGAACAGCCGCCCGAGCAGGCGGCCGATCAGCAGGCCGAGGACGAGGCCGGCCGCGGTCCGGTACAGGACGTCCAGCAGGGCCCACTCCCCCAGCCGGCCGGCTCCCGCCGCGCCCGCGACCGCGATGGCGGCGTACACGATGGGGAAGGCCATCCCGTCGTTGAGCCCGGCCTCCGAGGTGAGGGCGAAGCGGACCTCGTCGTCGGCGTTCTCGGCGTCCACGGGCTCGCCGACGTGCACGTCCGAGGCGAGCACCGGGTCCGTGGGCGCCAGCACGGCCCCGAGCAGGAGCGCGGCGGCGATCGGCCAGCCGGGCAGGGCCATGGCCGCGACCGCGACGCCGGCCACGGTCAGCGGCATGGCCAGGACGAGCAGCCGCCACGTCGTGGACCAGCGGCGCCGACCCGCAGGGCGGTTGATGGCCAGGCCCGCGCCCATGAGGGAGATGACGACGCACAGCTCGGTGATGTGCTCCAGCGCCGTGCGGTGGGCGATCGGGTCGGGTTCCGGCAGGCCGATGGGCAGCGTGAACAGCAGCAGGCCGGCCACGAGGTACACCAGGGGCAGCGACAGGGGGCGGCGGGCGAGCACCTCGGGCAGGATCGCGGCGAGCAAGGCCGCGGCGCCGCCCAGGGCCAGGAGGAGGTCGAGGGTGGACATCACCGCTCACCCTGCCCACAAGATCATAGATCATCCCTTTTGTCCCTCGATTCTCCCCACGAATGGGCCTCCCCGGCCGCCCGTCGGGTCCCAGCGGTGGAGGAAGGGATCCGCCGATCGAGGTGGTGGGGGACGGTCCACTGACGCCGAGGCCGGACGAACGCGGTGGCGGGAGGCGGTCGGCCGGGGCCGAGGGCGGACGATCGCGGTGGCGGGAGGCGGTCGGCCGGGGCCGAGGGCGGACGATCGCGGTGGCGGGAGGCGGTCGGCCGGGGCCGAGGGCGGACGATCGCGGTGGCGGGAGGCGGTCGGCCGGGGCCGAGGGCGGACGATCGCGGTGGCGGGAGGTGGTCGGCCGGCGATCCGCCGGTCGGCGGTCAGCCGGCGATCTGGCGGTCGATGGCGGACGGGGCGAGGACGTGCTCGGCGACCATGACCGCCGCGCCGACGATCCCGGCCCGGTCGCCCAGTTCGCTGGCCCTGATCGCGAGATGCTGCGTGGCCAGCGGCAGCGACCGGCTGTAGATCGTCTCCCGTACGCCCGCCAGCACCTGCTCCCCCGCCTCGGCCACGTCGCCGCCGAGCACGATGACGGAGGGGTTGAAGAAGTTGACGATGGAGGCCATCACCGCGCCGACCTCGCGCCCGGCCTGCCGGACCAGCCGGGTGGCGGTGAGGTCGCCCGCGCGCATCAGCGCCACCACGTCCCTGCTGCCGGCCGCCTCGATCCCGGCCGCGCGCAGCGCCGCCGCCATGGACGCGCCGCCCGCTACCGCCTCAAGGCAGCCGGCGTTGCCGCACCTGCACGGGGCCAGCGACCCGGTGACGCGGATGTGGCCGACGTCCCCGGCCGCGCCCTGCGCGCCCCGGTGCAGCCGGCCGCCGGAGACGATCCCGGAGCCGATGCCGGTGCCGATCTTGACGTAGATCAGCGGGTCCACGGCGGGTCCGGCGGCCCAGTGCTCGCCCAGGGCCATGATGTTCACGTCGTTGTCGACCAGGACGGGCGCGCCGAGCCTGCCCTGGAGCCATTCGGGTACCGCGAAGCCGTCCCAGCCCGGCATGATCGGCGGGTTGACCGGGCGGCCCGAGCCGTGCTCGACGGGGCCGGGCAGACCGACGCCGACGCCGCACACCTGCGCGGGATCCAGGCCCGTGGTGGCCAGCAGGTCGCTCAGGACGTCGGCGACCTGGCACAGGGTGCGCTCAGGCCCCTGCTCGACGGGCAGTTCGGCGGCCCGCTCGGCCAGCACGTTCATGGACAGGTCGAGGACGGCCAGCCGGGCGTGGGTGGCGCCGAGGTCGGCGGCGAACACGGCGCGGGCGCCGCCGTTGAAGGCGAAGACCCCGGCCGGCCGTCCTCCCGAGGAGATCGAGTCCTCGCCGGCCACGACCCACCGCTGATCGATCAGGCCGTCCAGCCGCTGGGTGACCGTGGATCTGGACAGTCCCGTCAGCCGGGCCAGCTCGCCGCGGGTGCGGGCCCGCCCGTCCCGCAGGATCGCCAGCAGCGCCCCCGCCCCTACGCCCTGGCCGTTGGCGCCGCTTGCCATGCGCCTACCTTACTTCGAACATCAGCCGACTTATGTTGACAAGAGGTAAAAGTCGCGATCTCCGGCGTCGTTTCCGCCGCCCCGGTGGCGGAGGTTGCGCCTGTCGTGTGATGTGTGATGTTGTGCCGCTTCGGTCCCCTTTCCGGCTCCAGGAGGCTTCGCCGTGCCGTTCATCGTGGATCTGACCAGTGGAAACGTGGAGAAGGAAGATCGCACCCGGGAGAAGGGGCACTATGGCGGGACCGTTCTGGGGCTGCGGTTGATGGAGGAGCGGACGGCGCCGGGGCTGGATCCGTACGATCCGGAGACACTCCTGTACGTGGCGGCCGGAATGCTGGGCGGGACCGCGGCCCCCGGGCTGGCCAAGGCCGTGTTCCTGGCCAAGTCGCCGTTGACCGGGGTGGCCGGGGAGGCGCACGCGCTGGGGCCGTTCGCGGCGGGGATGCGGGCGGCGGGGGCGAAGGCGCTGGCCGTGCTGGGGCGGGCGGAGCGGCTGTCGTACCTGCTGGTCGAGGACGGCGAGGTGACGCTGCACGACGCCGGAGAGCTGCGCGGGCTGGGCGTGGCCGCCACGACCGACGCGCTGCGGGCCCGGCACGGCGAGCGCGCCCACGTGGCGGCGATCGGCCCGGCTGGTGAGAACCTGGTCCGGTACGCGAGCGTGGTCACCGACCTCGCCTTCGCCGCCGGGCGCTACGGCCTCGGCGCGGTCTTCGGCGCCAAGAACCTCAAGGCGATCGTGTGCGCCGGCGACGCGCCCGCCGAGGTGGCGGACCCGGCGGCGGTGGCCGCGCTGGCCGCCTCTTACCGGGAGTCCCTGGTCACGAATCCACTGGCGGCGCTCCAGGCGGGGCTGCCGGGGTTCGCGGGGTGGGCGGACGGCCCGCTCGACCCCGGCTACGCCTCGGTCCGCAACTTCTCGGAGACGGGCACGCCGGGGCTGCGCGTCCCGTCGGCGGATGACTACGCCGGCCGGGCGGTCGCCACCTCGGGCGCCTGCACGGGCTGCCCGAACGACTGCCTCAAGGTGTACGCGCCCCCGTCGGCCGCCGAACGGCGCACGGGCGGCCTCGGGCAGGAGGCGTTCCTGTCGCTGGGCTGGAACCTCGGCATCGACGACCTCGACGCCGTGCTCGCCGCCAACGCCCGCTGCAACGACCTCGGCCTCGACGTCGTCTCCCTCGGCGGGACGATCGCGTTCGCCATGGAGTGCGCCGCGCACGGCCTGCTGCCGGACGGCCCCGCCTTCGGCGACGCGGCGGCGGTGGCGGAGCTGATCGAGGACGTGGCCACCCGCTCGGGCGCGCTCGGCGACCTGCTGGCGGAGGGCTCGGCGCGGGCGGCCAGGCGGCTCGGACCGCGCGCCGGGCGGTACGCGATCACGGTGAAGGACGCCGAAGTGCCCTGCTTCGACCCGCGCCCCCAGCCCGGCATCGGCCTCGGCTACGCGCTCGCCCCCGGCGGCCCGCGTTACGACGCCCTGGAGCACGACCTCGATTTCGACCCGGTCGCCGGCCTGCACTACAGCTTCCCCGAGGCCGCCAAAGTGGGCGCCGCCCCCGCGCCCGCGGGCGAGCTGGACGAGGAGCGGGGGCGGCGCAGCGCGCGGCTGCTGCGGTTGTGGAGCGGGCTCGACGCGCTCAACCTCTGCGTCTTCGCCTCCTCGCCGACCAGGCCGCTGACCATCGACCGGCTCACCGCCCTGGTCACGGCGGTGCTGGGGACGGAGTTCACGCCGGCGGATCTGCTGGCGGCCGGGCAGGCGCGGCTGGACGGGATGCGCGCGTACGCCCTGCGCGAGCAGCCGGACGGCCTGGACGAGGAGCTGCCGGCCCGCCTGCACGAGGAGCCGGTCGCCCAGGGCCCCCACCAGGGCGCGGTGCTCGACCGGACGGCGTTCGCCCGCGCCCGCGCGGCCTTCTACGCCGAGCTCGGCTGGACGACGACCGATGACGATATTTCCCGATAAAACGCGATTGACTGGCCCCTTGTTCGTTTCGGAAGCCGCCTGTTGGATTCCGGTCAATCGTTTGAACGACCAAGGGAGATCACGCTGGAACTCGTGCAACCTCCTGCTACCTTGTGACGCTCAAACGATTGATCTCCGGAAGGATCACCTGCATGGCCGTCGTCGACGCCCACCAGCACTTCTGGAACCTGGAGACGGGCTCGTACCCGTGGCTGACCCCGGAGTCCGGGCCGATCTTCCGCACGTTCGAGCCGGAGGAGCTCCTCCCCCAGCTCGCCGCGGCGGGGGTGGACCGCACGGTCCTGGTGCAGTCGATGGACTCCGCCGCCGACACCGGCGCCATGCTCGCCCAGGCCGACGCGTACGACGTCGTCGGCGCGGTGGTGGGCTGGGTGCCGCTGACGCGGCCGGAGGCGGCGGCCGGGGCGCTGGAGCGGTACCGGCGTCATCCGAAGTTCGCCGGGATCAGGCACCTCATCCACGACGAGCCCGACCCCGACTGGCTGCTCCAGGACACGGTGATCGAGGGCCTGCGGCTGCTGGCCGCCGCGGACCTGCCGTTCGACGTGGTGGCGGTGCTGCCCCGGCACCTGGAGCACGTTCCGGTGCTGGCCGAGCGGGTGCCGGGGCTGCGGATGGTGATCGACCATCTGGCCAAGCCGCCGATCAGGGAGAAGGGCTGGGAGCCCTGGGCGTCGCTGCTGGCCCGCGCGGCGGCGTGCCCCGGCGTGTACGCCAAGGTCTCGGGGCTGAACACCGCGGCCGCGCCGGACTGGACGGGCGAGGATCTGCGGCCGTACGTGGAGCACGCGGTGGAGCTGTTCGGGCCGGACCGGCTCATGTTCGGCTCGGACTGGCCGGTGGCGACGCTGGCCGGCGACTACGCGCGGGTGTGGCGGGAGACGCGGGCGGCGCTCTCCGGGCTGGACGAGGCCGGGAAGGCGCAGGTGCTCGGCGGCACCGCGACGCGCTTCTACCGGATCGGGGAAATGGCCGCTTGATCGACGTCTTCGCCCCCATCGCGGCCGCCGCCGACCTGACGATCCCGCCGGCGCACCGCCTGCCGGTCGCCGTGGTCGGAGCGGGGGCCATCGTGGACGTGGCCCACCTGCCCGCCTACCGGCAGGCCGGGCTGGAGGTGACCGGGCTGTTCGACCTCGACGCCGGGCGGGCCGCGGAGGTGGCCGCCCGGCACGGGGTGCCGAGGACGTACGCGTCGCTGGAGGAGTTGCTGGCCGACGAGCGGGCCGCCGTCGTCGACATCGTGGTCAACCAGCAGCTCCGCTTCGACGAGGGCATCGCCGCCACCCGCGCCATGGTGCGCGCCGGCTGGATCGGCGAGCCGACGGCGATGACGTTCACCGTGAACATCTGCACCGACTGGAGCGCGTGGGACTGGCTGGTCGCCACCGACCGGCTGGAGATCGTCTACCACTCCATCCACCACCTGGACGCGATCCGCTCGATCCTCGGCGACCCCGAGGTCGTCCTCTGCACCGGCAGCCGCACGCCGGGCCAGGCCGCCAAGGGCGAGACGCGGACGATCAGCACGCTGGTCTTCCCCGGCGACGTGCGCGCGCTGGTGCACGCCACCCACGAGAACCGCACCGGCGACCCGGAGGCCTCCTTCCGCGTCGACGGCACCGAGGGCGCGATCAAGGGCCGTCCATCGACCGGTAGAGCGCGTCGAGCAGGCGCAGCGTGCCGAGATTGTCGGCGCCGGACGTCGCCGGCTCGCCGCCCTCCGCGACCGCCGCGAGCAGCGACCCTATCGGCCGGCGAGAGCCGGCGGCCGGGATCGGCGGCATGATGCGCACGCGGGTGACGCTCGCCGACGTGGCCGCGATCGCGAGGGTGGACCGGGCCGTCGTCTCGCGCGTCGTCAACAAGGACCCGACGCTCAACATCCGGCCGGAGACGCGGGAGCGGGTGCTGGCGGCGATCGAGGAGCTGGGGTACCGGCCCAACGTGGCCGCGCGCAGCCTGCGCACGTCGCGGGCGCACATGTTCGGGCTGTTCATCCCCGACTTCGCCAACCCCGTCCACGCCGAGATCATCAAGGGCGCGGAGGCGGAGGCGGCGGCCCAGGGGTACGTGATCGTGACGGGCAGCGCGACGGGCGCGGGGCTGGGCGAGTACATGGACCGGATCGGGCAGGGCCGCATCGACGGGCTGCTGCTGGCGGGGGCGGGCGACGACTCCTCACTCATCGCCCAGCTCGACCGGTCCGCGATCCCGTGGCTGATGCTCAACAACCGCAGCGGGAGCGTCAAGCGGTACGTCATCCTCGACGACCGGCGGGCCGCCGCGCTCGCGGTGGAGCACCTCGTGCTCCTCGGCCACCGCCGCATCGCCCACCTGGCCGGACCGTCGCGGTCCGACACGGCGGCGCGCAGGTCGGCCGGCTACTCGGCGGCCATGGGCGACGCGGGCCTGCCGGAGGGCCCGATCGTGGCGGCCGACTACACCCCGGCGGGCGGCGCGGCGGCGATGGCCCGGCTGCTGGCCGATCCGGAGCCGCCGACGGCGGTGTTCGTCGCGAACGTGGCCTCGGCGATCGGGGCGATGCAGGCCGTACGCACGGCCGGGCTGGAGATCCCCCGGGACGTCTCCATCGTGGCCGTGCACGATTTCGAGCTGGCCGGCTATCTCCATCCGGCGCTCACCACGGTACGGATGCCGCTGGCGGAGCTGGGCCGGCGCGGCGTGACCCTGCTGGGCAGCATGAAACCGGATGACACGATCGCCGAGGTGCTGGCGGGCCCGATCGAGCTGATCCAGCGCGGCTCCACCGCGCCGCCGCACCGATGAGTTCCGCCGCTCTCCGCCGTCCACACCTTGAACGGAGAGGTGGATCATGAGCAGACTGCTGTACTCGGTGACCATGTCGGCCGACGGCTTCATCGCCGGGCCCGGTGGCGACATGTCCTGGCTGACCCCGCACCTGGGGCCGAACCCGCTGGTGGACGAGCTGATCGGCGAGATCGGCGCGCTGCTGGTGGGGCGGCGCACGTTCGGCGGTGACGACCCGCACCGGGGCACCGAGAAGGAGGGCAAGGCGTTCGGCGGCGGCTGGGAGGGTCCCCAGTTCGTGCTGACCCACCGCGCCCCCGGCTCGCCGGTCCCGGGCGTCACCTTCGTCGGCGACCTGGCGCGGGCCGTCGCGGCGGCCAAGGAGGCGGCCGGCGGCAAGTACGTCAACGTGCTCGGCGCCGACGTCGCCCGGCAGTGCCTGGAGGCGGGCGTGCTGGACGAGGTCCTCACGATCGTGGCTCCGGTGCTGCTGGGCGACGGCGTGCGCCTGTTCGACCGTCCCGGCGGGACGGACGTCAGGCTGGAACGGCTCCGCGTCGACCACGTGCCGCACGCCACGAACCTCTGGTATCGGGTCGTGAGGTGACCTCCTTCCGCTGGTGACCGGCCTGCTGGTGATCGGCATCGTGGGACCGGCACGGTGGGAACCGGCCGGACGGCGGTCCGGCCGGGTGGGATGGCGCGGCGCAGCTTCCTGCGGGTGCCGATGTTAGCGCTAACATCGGATGCGGAAACGGCCTGAACGTATGAGGGCTGACAAGGCCTGTCAAGACCGTCGTGGCAAGGGCTTGGTGTCGCCGCAGTTCAGCGCGGCCACGGCCGATTCGCCGGCCGATGTAAGTTTCACCACTTCGCACGCCGGGATTGACGGCCGGGAAAGCGCATGCCTACATTTCCCACGACGCGACGGCGCAGCGTCCGGCAGGTGCGGCGGCCCCCCCGATCCGAGGAGGACCCTTGCGTCGCCTATCCCGTCTCGTCGCCGCCCCCGTGACCGTGCTCGCGCTCGCCGCCTCGCTCGCGGGCGCCGGGCTCGCCTATCCCAACCCCGGCCGGGTCACCGGCGACGTCCTGGTGCACGACCCCACGATGATCCGCACCTCGTCCAACTACGTGCTCTACTCCACGCACGGCTACCTGGAGGCGCGCACCTCCACCGACCGCGTCGCCTTCACCCGGGCCGGCTCGGCCTTCCGCACGCCGCCGTCGTGGTGGCGGACGTACTCCTCGGGCAACGACCCGTGGGCGCCCGACATCTCCCAGCAGGGCGGGAGGTACCTCATGTACTACGCGGTCTCCAGCTTCGGCTCCAACCACTCCGCCATCGGCCTGGCCACCAGCTCGACCGGCCAGCCCGGCTCCTGGAGCGACCAGGGCGTCGTCTACGCGAGCACCACGAGCTCCGACCACAACGCCATCGACCCCAACCTCCTGGTCGACTCCTCGGGACGGTGGTGGCTGAGCTTCGGCTCGTACTGGACGGGGATCCGGATGATCCGGCTCGAACCCTCGACCGGCAAGCGCCACTCCTCCGACCGGACGCTCTACCATCTGGCCACCCGGCCCGACTCCCCGTACGCCGTCGAGGCGCCCGACATCGTCCGGCACGGCGGCTACTACTACCTGTTCGCCTCCTACGACCGGTGCTGCGCGGGCACCTCCAGCACGTACAAGATCAAGGTCGGCCGCTCGTCCAGCCCCACCGGCCCGTACGCCGACCGCTCCGGCACGCCGATGTTGTCCGGCGGCGGCACGACGGTGCTGGAGACGCACGGCCGCTACATCGGGCCCGGCGGCCAGAGCGTCATGTCCGACGTGGACGGCGACCTGCTCGTCTACCACTACTACGACGGCCAGGACAACGGCACGGCCAAGCTCGGCGTGAACCTGATCGGCTGGGACTCGGCCGGCTGGCCGTACGTCTACTGACCCACCGGGAAGGGACCGGCCCGGGCACCCTCCACCCGGGCCGGTCACCGGCGCGCGGGCGGGTCACCGGGAGCGGCACCCGGCGTGCGGGCGGGTCACCGGGGGGCCGACACCCGGCGTGCGCGGCCGGATGCGGTCAGGTAGCGGCGGCGCCATTGTCGGGCCCCCCGATTTCCCATACATTGCGTCTGCAATCACGCCGTCTCCCTCCGTAGCGGGAGGTACATGGTGAGACCTCCGCCGCTGCTCGCGCGGTTCCCCGCGCTGCGTGCCCCGGCCGCCTCCGCGCCGGTGATCCCGGCCGGCCGGAGGGCCGGCTATCCCGCGCTGACCGCCGACTTCGAGGTCCTCGACCGCGAGCTGACCCCGGTCTTCGAGCGGTACGACGCCGAGGCGCTGCGCGACCAGAACCGCTACCGCCGCCAGCAGGTCCTGATCCTGCTCGGCTCGGCCATGATCACGGGCCTGGGCGGGCTGCAGGCCGTGCTGCCCGACCAGCACTGGCCCGCCGTGCTGGTCACGGTGATCGGGGTCGCGCTGGCCACCAGCACCAGGTACGCCAGGGAGAGCGAGACCCTCGACCGCTACCTCGCGGCCAGGGCCAGGGCGGAGCGGCTGCGGGCGCTGTACTTCGGCTATCTGGCCAGGACGGGCGCGTTCGCGGGTGAGGACAGGGAGCTCGCGCTCGGCCGCGCCGTGCTCGCGATCGAGGCGGGCGAGGAGCCGGAACGGGAGCCGGGATGAGCGACCAGCGCACCGGCGAACCCGTTGAGCCCGATGAGCGTGATGAGCCCGATGAGCCCGTTGAGCCCGATGAGCCCGGACGCCGTGGGGCCGGCGACAGGGACGCGCAGTTCCGCGCGTTCTACCGCGAATTGCGCGTCGACGACCAGCGGGCGTTCTACGAGGCGCGCGAGCGCGAGTACGACCGCGCCCACCACCAGTCGATCCTGGTCCGCAACACGCTGCTGCTGCTGTCGGCGCTGCTCGGCGTGGCGGGCCAGTTCAGCACGGGCACGGGACGGGCGGCCTGCGGCGTCGCCGCCGCCGTCCTGGCCGCGCTGGCGGGCGCGGTGACGGCGTTCGAGGCCCTGATCGGCTTCGCCCAGCTGCGCAAACTGTACGGCGACACGGCGGGCAACCTCCGCGCGGCGGCACTCGACTGGCAGGCCGCCGGACCAGGGGCGGGCGTGGAGGAGCGGGTCGAACGGATCGAGCGGATCTTCCGCACGGAGAACGGCCGATGGGGCCAGCTGATGCTCCAGAGGCAGGAGGGCACCCCGCCGGATGCCGGGCCGGCCGCGCCGGAGCGGCCCTGACCCCTCCGGTCCCGGCATCCGTACGCAATGACGCGTCAAGCGCAGGGAGGGCAGGCGATGAGCAACTCCGTGGCATTCATGGTGATGCCGTTCGGCAGGAAACCCACCGGGCGGGTGGACGACGGCGTTCCCGCGGTGGTGGACTTCGACTTGTTGTGGGAGCGGGTGCACGAGCCGCTGCTCACGGAGCTCGGCTACCGGGCGATCAGGGCCGACAGCGATCTCGGGGCGCTGGTCATCGTGCAGATGATCCAGCGGCTGGCCCTGGCGGACGTCGTGATGGCGGACGTCTCGCTGCCGAACTCGAACGTGTACTACGAAGTGGGGGTGCGCCACGCGGCGCAGCGGATCGGCTGCGTCCTGGTGGCGGCTGCCTGGGCCGAGCCGGTGTTCGACCTGAACCAGATCCGGCGGCTGGCGTACCCGCTGGCGGACGGCGACTGCGGCGAGCAGGCCGCGGCGGCGGCGAGGGAGCACATGCGCAAGCGGCTGCGCGAGCAGCTGTCGGGGACTTCGCCGGTGTTCGAGGCGCTGCCCGGCTATCCGCAGGTCTCCGACGGCGCCCAGCTGACGCCGTTCACCACGGCGGTCAACATGCTCTCGGACTTCCAGGCCGACGTCCGGGCCATCCAGCTCACCTCGGACCGGCGGCAGCGCCAGGAGAAGACGCGCGCGCTGGTCTCCCGTTTCGGCGCCCAGCCGGTCATCCGCGAGTCCGTGGTGCTGAAGCTGCTCCGGCTGATCGAGGACCACCTCGAATGGGAGGACGTGCTCGCCTACATCGACACGCTGCCCGACGCGCTGCAGCGGCATCCGCCGGTGATCGAGCGCAGGCAGCTCGCGCTGGCCAGGACCGGCAAGGCGGCGGAGTCGGCCGCCGCGCTGGAGCGGCTCATCGAGCGGGTGGGCCCGTCGTCCGAGCGCATGGGGCTGCTCGGCGGCAGGTACAAGGACCTCATGCACGAGTCGGCGGGCGAGACGTCGCGCGACTACCTGGACCAGGCCATCGCGGCCTACGAACGGGGCATGACCCTCGACCTGAACGACTACTACCCGGCCTCCAACCTGCCCCGGCTCTACCGGCTGCGCGGCGGCAGGGGCGACGAGGAGCGGGCGGCCGAGGTCGCGACGATCGTCCTAGCCGCGTGTCAGGCCGGGGTCGAGCACCGGCCCTGGGACGATTGGGCCCTGCCCACCAGGCTGGGGGCGGCGTTCGACAAGGGGGACGTGGAACTGGCGCGCGATCTGGCGGCACAGATCCGCAGACGGGGCATAACCGACAAGCAACTGAAGACGACCATCCGAGATCTGGAGCTCAGCTTGTCGTTGCAGAAACGGCGCAGGGTCAGGGCGGGCCTGCGCGGCGTGCTGAAGTCGTTCCGCGCTCTGGGACGGGAGTGAGGCGAGTCCTGGTCGTGGGCGGCCATCTGGTGGACCGCCCCGGCCGCGTCCCGCCGCGCTTCCCGCAGCACCGCGTCGAGGCCGTGACGGCCGCGATGGGCGAGGTCCTCGACGCGTGGGAGGTCGGGCCGGGAACGACCGTGATCTGCGGCGGCGCGCGCGGCGCCGACCTCATCGGCGCCGGGCTGGCCCTGGAGCGGGGCGCGGCGGTGCGGCTGTGCCTGGCGCTGCCGCCGGCCGAGTTCGCCCGCCGGTCGGTCGACCTGCCCGGGACCGGCTGGCACGCGCGGTTCGAGGAGGTGCGGGCGCGGGCGGAGGTGGAGGTCCTGCCGACTGGGGCGGCGGTGGGCGACGAGGTGTTCGTCCTGGTCAACGCGTGGATGGCCGAGGAGGCGTACGCGCTGGACGAGCGGCCGCGGGCGGTCGTCGTCTGGGACGGGAAGACCGGCGACGGGCCCGGCGGCACCGCGGACCTCGTCGCGCTGCTGGGCCGCGACGACGCCGGAGCCCGCATCCGGATCATCCACCCCGATCCCACAGCGCCCTGACGCCCTGAGGCCCCCACGCCCCCACGCCCCCACGCCCCCACGCCCCCACGCCATCATCCGCCCGGCCTCCGGCGTCCCGACGCCTGGCGTCCGCTCGGGGATCCCCTTTTCCGGTCGGCCGTATTTCCGCCATTGACATCCCCACAAAGCGGACTTTAGCGTGATGCGAAACGTTTCGACCCCCGATATCGGCCGCCTCCCGGAGTCTCCTTGCCCTCGATACGTGACGTGGCCTCGCGCGCCCAGGTCGCGGTCAGCACCGCGTCCGCCGCGCTCAACGGCACCCGCCCGGTGGCGGAGGCGACCAGGCAGCGCGTACGGCAGGCCGCGGCGGAGCTCGGTTACCGCCCCAACCTGCTGGCCCGCGGCCTGCAGAGCAAGCGCACCCGCATCCTGGCGCTGCTGTTCCCCGCCCCGCACAGCGGTTTCGGGCTGACCGAGATGCGGTTCGCCACAGCGGCGGCCGAGGCGGCCGGCGAGCTGGGCTACCACCTGCTGCTGTCGCCCGAGACCGGCGACCCGATCGAGGAGCTGCGTCACCTCACCGGCCTCGGGCTGGTGGACGGCGTGGTGCTGATGGAGGTCAGCCTCGACGACGCGCGGGTGGAGTTCCTGCTGGAGGCCGGGGTGCCGTTCAGCATGATCGGGCGGACCCGCGAGCCGGGCCCGATCGACCACGCCGACATCGACTTCGCCGCCACCGCCGGGGACGCCGTGGCGCACCTGGCCGGGCTCGGGCATCGCAAGCTGGCCTTCTTCAACCTCTCGACCGGCACGTACGCGGCCCAGTACGGCCCCGCGATCAGGGCGGGCGAGGAGTTCGCCGCCGCCGCCCGCGCCGCGGGCCTGGCGTACGTGGACGACTACCGCCCCGGCTCGGCCGAGGAGGGCGGGCAGGCGTTCGAGCGGCTGATCGAGGCGCATCCGGACGTGACGGCGCTGGCCGTGATGGACGACCACGCCGCGGTCGGCGTGATCGCGGCCGTGGCGCGGCGCGGCTGGCGCATCCCCCGCGATCTGACGCTGATGCTGGTGCTCTCCTCGGCCAGGGTCGCCGAGATGTTCCACCCCCGGCTGACCACGATGGAGCCGCCCAGCGCCGAGCTCGGCCGGCTGGGGGCGCGGATGCTCATCGACCGGTTGCGGGGCGACGTGCCGCCACAGGGACGGCTCATGCCCTGCCGGCTGGTGCCCGGGGACAGCTCAGGGCCGCCACGGGACAGTACGGCGCGGAAGGAAACAGGGGGAATGGGTTCATGACGGAACGGCTGGGCATGCACACGCTCACCGAGGGGCGCGGGCTGCTGTTCGGCGGTGACTACAACCCGGAGCAGTGGCCGGAGGAGGTCTGGGCCGAGGACGCCGAGCTGATGCGGGCGGCCGGGGTCAACCTGGTCACGGTCGGGGTGTTCAGCTGGGCCCGGCTGGAGCCCGAGCCGGGCCGGCACGACTTCGGCTGGCTGGACCGGGTGCTCGACCTGATGGCCGCGAACGGCATCGCGGTCGACCTGGCCACCCCGACCGCCTCACCGCCGCCCTGGCTGGGGCACCGGTGGCCGGAGACGCTGCCGGTGGACGAGGGCGGGCACCGTCTCTGGTACGGCTCGCGCAACCAGTTCTGCCCCTCCTCCCCCGTCTACCGCGAGCGGGCCCTGGCCATCGCCGGCGCGCTGGCCGACCGGTACGCCGGCCATCCGGCGCTGGCGCTGTGGCACGTGGGCAACGAACTGGGCGAGGTCTGCCACTGCGACGTGTCGGCCGAGGCGTTCCGCGGCTGGCTGCGGGCGCGGTACGGCGATCTCGGCACGCTCAACGAGGCGTGGGGCACCACGTTCTGGAGCCAGGGATACGGCGACTGGGCGGAGGTCCTGCCGCCGCGGCGGGCCCCGTACATCGTCAATCCGTCGCAGCGGCTCGACTGGTGGCGGTTCAGCTCGGACGCGCTGCTCGGCCACTTCCGCGCCGAACGCGACGTGCTGCGGGAGCGCACGCCCGGCATTCCGGTCACGACGAACTTCATGGGGTTCTTCAAGCGGGCGGACTACTGGTCGTTCGCGGCGCAGGAGGACGTGGTCGCCAACGACTGGTATCCGGAGCCGGGCGACCCCCTGTCCCCCGCCAGGACGGCGCTCACCCACGACCTCATGCGCGGCCTGGCGGGCGGACGGCCCTGGATGCTGATGGAGCAGTCGACCAGCGCCGTCAACTGGCGTCCGCACAACCTGCCCAAGCCGCCCGGCCAGTTCCGGCTGGAGTCGCTGCAGGCGGTCGCCCGCGGCGCGGACGGGCTGTGCTACTTCCAGTGGCGGGCCTCGCGCTTCGGCGCCGAGCGCTTCCACGCCGCGATGGTGCCGCACGCGGGCGCGGACACGCGGCTGCACGCCGAGGTGCGCGCGCACGGGCAGGAACTACGCGGGCTGGCCGGGCTGGCGGGCGAGCCGGTGCCGGCGCGGGTGGCGATGGTGTTCGGCTGGGAGAACTGGTGGGCGCTGGAGGAGCGCGGGCGGCCCAGCGACCGGCTCAACGCCGTGGACCAGCTGCTCGCCTACTACGTGCCGTTCTTCGAGCGCGGGGTGAGCGTGGACGTGGTGCCGCCGTCGGCGGACCTGTCGTCGTACGCGCTGGTGGTGGTGCCGAACCTGTTCCTCGTCGCGGACGAGGACGCGCGGGCGCTGTCGGCGTACGTGCGCGGCGGCGGCGTGCTGGTGGTCGGGCCGTTCTCCGGGGTGGTCGATCCGCGCGGGCACGTGCGCACCGGGCCCTTCCCAGCGCCGCTGCGCGAGGTGCTGGGCGCCGCCGGCGAGGAGTGGCTGCCCGCGCCGGACGACCGGCCGGTGCGCTGCCGGTGGAGCGGCGGCGCCGAGTTCACCGCGAGCACGTGGACCGAGCTGCTGCGCGCCGAGGGCGCCGAGGTGGTGGCCGAGTTCACCGAGGGCGACCTCGCGGGCCGCCCCGCCGTCACCCGCCACCGCGCCGGGAACGACGGCGTCGCCTGGTACGTGGGCACCATGCCCGAGCCCGCCGCCCTCGGCGCCCTCGCCGCGCGGGTGCTGGCCGACGCGGGCGTGGAGGGAGCGGTGCCGGACCTGCCGCCCGGCGTCGAGGCCGTGCGCCGGGGCGAGGTCCTGTTCCTGCTGAACCACGGCGCCACCACCGTACGGGTGCCGGTCCAGGACGCGGCCGAGGACCTGCTGACCGGCACGCCCGCGCGGGAGGCCGTCACGCTCGCCCCCCGCGCGGTCGCCGCGCTGCGCCGCCGGCCCTGACACGAGAACGGATCGAGATGAAGTTCAAAGACGGCTACTGGCGGATGCGTCCAGGAGTCCGGGCCGACTACGCCACCAGCGCGCACGACGTGACGGCCGAGCCGGAATCGCTCCGGATCCTCGCCCCGACCAGGGAGATCCTCCGCCGCGGCAACACCATCGACGGGCCGGTCCTGCGGGTGGACCTGTCCGCGCCGATGCCGGACGTCGTCCGCGTCCGCGTGACGCACCTGGCCGGATCGGTGCCCGCCGCCCCCGTGTTCGAGGTGCGGGACGACCACCCCGGCGTCGAGATCTCCGTGGACACCGAACGGGCGAGCCTGACCAGCGGCGCCCTCACCGTCCGCGCCGGCCGGGACGCGCCCTGGGACCTGTCCTTCAGCGCCGGCGGACGCGAGCTGACCCGCAGCGCGGGCAAGAGCCTGGGCGTCATGCACGACCAGGACTCCCGTCACTTCATGGTCGAGCAGCTGCGGCTGAGCGCCGGCGAGCTCGTCTACGGCCTCGGCGAGCGCTTCGGCCCCCTCGTGCGCAACGGCCAGTCCGTCGACATCTGGAACGAGGACGGCGGCACCAGCAGCGAGATCGCCTACAAGAACGTGCCCTTCTACCTGACCGACCGGGGCTACGGGGTGTTCGTCAACCATCCCGGCCGGGTGTCGTTCGAGGTCGGGTCGGAGAGCGTGTCACGGGTGCAGTTCAGCGTCGAGGGCCACGACCTGGAGTACCTCGTCGTGTACGGGCCGACGCCCGCCGACGTCCTGCGCCGCTACACCGCGCTGACCGGCCGGCCCGCGCTGCCGCCCGCCTGGTCGTTCGGGCTGTGGCTGTCCACCTCGTTCACCACCGACTACGACGAGGCCACGGTGACGTCGTTCGTGGACGGGATGGCCGAGCGGGACCTGCCGCTCAGCGTCTTCCACTTCGACTGCTTCTGGATGCGGCGGTACCGGTGGTGCGACTTCGAGTGGGACCCCGAGGTCTTCCCCGACCCCGAGGGGATGCTGCGCCGGCTCAAGGAGCGCGGGCTGCGCGTGTGCGTGTGGATCAACCCGTACATCGCGCAGGCGTCGGCGCTGTTCGACGAAGGGGCGGCGGCGGGGCACCTGCTGCGCCGGCCGGACGGCACGGTCTGGCAGGATGACCACTGGCAGGCGGGCCGGGCCCTGGTGGACTTCACCTCGCCCGCCGCCCGCGAGTGGTACGCGGGCAAACTGCGAGGGCTCCTCGACATGGGGGTGGACGCGTTCAAGACCGACTTCGGCGAGCGCATCCCGACCGACGTCGCCTACGCCGACGGCTCCGACCCGGAGCGGATGCACAACTACTACAGCCTGATCTACAACCAGACCGTCCACGACGTGCTGGCCGAGCGGCGCGGCGCCGCCGAGGCGGTGCTGTTCGCGCGCTCGGCCACGGTCGGCGGGCAGCGGCTGCCGGTGCACTGGGGCGGCGACTGCGAGTCCACGTTCGAGGCGATGGCCGAGTCGCTGCGCGGCGGGCTGTCGCTGGGCCTGGGCGGATTCGGCTTCTGGAGCCACGACATCGGCGGCTTCGAGGGCCGTCCCGACCCGGCCGTGTTCAAGCGGTGGGTGGCGTTCGGGCTGCTGTCCTCGCACAGCCGGCTGCACGGGAGCGGCTCCTACCGGGTGCCGTGGCTGTTCGACGAGGAGTCGGTGGACGTGCTGCGCGCCTTCACCCGGCTGAAGGCGCGGCTGATGCCCTACCTGTACGGCGCCGCCGTGCAGGCCACCGAGGAGGGCCTGCCGATGATGCGGGCGATGCCGCTGGCCTTCCCCGATGACCCGGCCTGCTCCCACCTGGACGCCCAGTACCTGCTCGGCCCGGACCTGCTGGTGGCGCCGGTGCTGTCGGCGGAGGGCGAGGTCTCCTACTACGTGCCCGCGGGCACGTGGACCCGGCTGCTCGACGGGGAGCGCGTCACCGGGCCGGGGTGGCGGACCGAGCGGCACGGGTTCGACAGCCTGCCGCTGCTGGTCCGGCCGGGCGCGGTGATCGCGACCGGCGCCCGCGACGACCGGCCCGACTACGACTACGCCGGCGGCGTCACCCTCACCGCCTACGAGCTCGCCGACGGCGAGGTCGCCACCGTCACCGTTCCCGCACCCGACGGCCGCCCCGCGGCCGTGTTCGAGGTGTCCCGGGCCGGCTCGCGCCTGCGCGCCCGCCGTATCGAGGGCGCTCCCGCCCCCTGGAACCTGCGCCACGCCGGGACACACGCCGCCGCGGCGCCCGGGACCGACCACATCGAGATCAGCCTCAGCGCCAAGGAGTGACATGACCGCCTTCCCCGAGAACTTCGTGTGGGGCACCGCCACCGCCGCCTACCAGGTCGAGGGAGCCTGGAACGAGGACGGCCGCGGGCCGTCCGTCTGGGACACCTTCTCCCACACGCCGGGCCTGGTGGCGCACGGCGACACCGGTGACGTGGCCTGCGACCACTACCATCGGCTGGAGGAGGACCTCGACCTGCTCGGCGCGCTCGGCGTCGGGGCCTACCGCTTCTCCATCTCCTGGCCGCGCGTGCAGCCGGGCGGCCGCGGCGCGGTGAACGCGCCCGGCCTGGACTTCTACCAGCGGCTGGTGGACGGGCTGCTGGCCAGGGACATCGCCCCGGTGGCCACGCTCTACCACTGGGACCTGCCGCAGGAGCTGGAGGACGCGGGCGGCTGGCCCGAGCGCGACACCGCGGCCCGCTTCGGCGAGTACGCCCGCCTCATGGGCGAGGCGCTGGGCGACCGCGTGCGGACGTGGATCACGCTGAACGAGCCGTGGTGCTCGGCCTACCTGGGTTACGCCTCCGGCGTGCACGCCCCGGCCAGGACCGACCCCGCCGCCGCGCTGGCCGCCGTGCACCACCTGAACCTGGGCCACGGCCTGGCCGTCCAGGCGCTGCGCTCGACCGCGGCCAAGGACGCGCAGATGTCCGTCACCCTCAACCTGCACCACGTGCGCGGCGTCTCCGATCGGGACGCCGACGCGGTCCGCCGCGCGGACGGGCTGGCCAACCGGGCCTTCCTCGGCCCGATGCTGGAGGGCGCCTACCCGCGCGACCTGATCGCCGACACCGCCGCGGTGACCGACTGGTCGTTCGTCCGCGACGGCGACGAGGCCACCGCCTGCCAGCCGCTGGACGTGCTCGGCGTCAACTACTACAACCCCACTCTGGTACGCGCCTGGGACGGTTCGAGCGCCAGGGAGACCGCCGACGGGCACCAGGACGGGGCCGCGTCGCCGTGGATCGCGTGCGAGGACGTCGAGTTCGTCCAGCAGCCGGGGCCGTACACCGAGATGGGCTGGAACATCGACGAGACCGGGCTGACCGAGCTGCTGCTGCGGCTGCACCGCGACTACCCGGACCTGCCCACGATGATCACCGAGAACGGCGCCGCCTTCCCCGACCCCGTCTCCTCCGACGGGCTCGTGCACGACGCCGACCGCGTCGACTACCTGCACCGCCACCTGAGCGCCGTGAGCGAGGCCATCGCGGGCGGGGCGGACGTGCGGGGGTACTTCGTGTGGTCGCTGATGGACAACTTCGAGTGGGCCCACGGGTACGCCAAGCGGTTCGGCATCGTCCGCGTGGACCGCGACACGCTGGATCGGAGCTGGAAGGACAGCGCCCACTGGTACCGCGATGTGGTCGCCGCCAACAAGCTGCCGGGCTGACCTACTGGGCTGACCTACTGCGCTGATCCACTGGGCCGGCCCGGCGCGAGGGGGCTACGGCTTGCGGCCCACGCCTCCGGCGAAGGTGTGATAGGTGATCCCGAGCTCGGGCAGTTCCTCGTCCGGCTCGGGACGCCACTCCGGCAGCGGCACCAGGCCGGGCTCCAGCAGTTCGAGACCGTCGAAGAAGGCGAGAATCTCCTCGCGGGTGCGCCACCGGCCCGTGCCCAGGTGCTCGTTGAACACCCGCTCGGCGCTGACGGCCTGCTCCGCCACCTCGGGGTGGGCCTGGCCGGGGTTCTGGAAGTGCGAGATCACCACGTGGCTGCCGGGAGCGAGCGGCCGGATGAGGCGGGCCGCGACGCCGGCCGGGTCCTCCGCGTCCGACATGTGGTGCAGGATGCCGAACAGCAGCAGCCCGACCGGCTGGGTGAAGTCGATCAGGTCGCGGGTCCGCGGGTCGTCCAGGATGCGTTCCGGCTCGCGGGCGTCGGCCTCGATGATCGTGGTGGTCTCGTCCACGGCGAGCAGGGCCCGGCCGTGGGCGAGCACGATGGGGTCGTTGTCGACGTACACGACGTGCGCCCCGGGGGCGACGGACTGGGCGACCTCGTGCACGTTGCCCTGCGTGGGCAGCCCGGAGCCGATGTCGAGGAACTGGCGGATGCCCACCTCGCCGGCCAGGTGGCGGACCGTGCGGCGCAGGAAGTGGCGGTTGGACGCGGCCGCCTGCGGCGCGTCCGGCGCGATCTCCAGCATCGCGGCCGCCACGTGGCGGTCGCTGGCGTAGTTGTCCTTGCCGCCGAGGATGTAGTCGTAGACACGGGCGACGCTCGGCTTGCTGGTGTCGATCCCGCGGGGCGCGCTTTCCTGCTCGCTCTCGGGCACGGGGAGCTCCTTGCGACGGTTCGGGGCGTTGGCGCCATGATCCTAATGGGGCCGCCCCGACCCGCGCGCGAAGTATCAGGAAATTTCAGGACACGCCCAGTTCGTCCCTCAGCAGCCGGGCCGCGCCCGCCATGGCCCGCATCTTGCCCTCGGCCGACTCCCTCGGCAGGTACTTCATCCCGCAGTCGGTGGCGATGACGATCCGCTCGGGAGACGTCCACGAGAACGCCTTGCGCACCCGCCCCGCCACCACCTCCACCGGCTCCACCTCCGGCGTGGACAGGTCGATCACGCCGAGGATGACCGTCTTGTCCTTCAGATCCGACAGCACGCCGAGGTCGAGACCCGACTGCGCGGTCTCGATCGACACCTGCCGGACCGGGCAGCCGGCCAGCTCGGGCAGGAACGAGTACGCCTCGGGCCGCTCGTGGATGATCGCCGCGTACCCGAAGCAGATGTGCACCGCCGTCATCCCGGTGATCCCGTCGAGCGCCGCGTTCAGCGCCGCCAGACCGTAGGCCCGCGCCGCCTCCGGCCTGGCCTGCATGTACGGCTCGTCGATCTGCACGATGTCGGCCCCGGCGGCGAACAGGTCGCGGATCTCGGCGTTGACCGCCGCCGCGTAGTCCATCGCGGCCGCCTCGGCGTCGGGGTAGTGGTCGTTCTGCGCCTGCTGGCTCATCGTGAACGGCCCCGGCACCGTCATCTTCACCACCCGGTCGGTGTGGGCGCGCAGGAACCGCAGGTCGTCGACCTCGACCGGGCGGGGCCTGCGGATCGGCCCGGCGATGCGCGGCACCGGGTTGGGATGCCCGCTGCGGTCGAGCGCCGTGCCCGGGTTGTCGAGGTCGAGTCCCTCCAATGCGGTGGCGAAGTGGTTGGAGTAGCTCTCGCGCCGGATCTCCCCGTCGGTGAGGATGTCCAGCCCGGCCCGCTCCTGCGCCCTGATCGCCAGCTCGGTGGCGTCGTCCTGGGCCTGGGCGAGCCGGTCGGGCGGGATCCGCCACAGCTCGGCGGCCCGCACGCGCGGCGGGAACCGGCCGGCCAGCCGGGCGCGGTCGATCAGCCATTCGGGCTGGGCGTAGCTGCCGACCAGGGACGTCGGCAGCAGCGGCAAAGAGTTCACAGGGGGCCCTCCTCACATCAGGTACAGGAGTCCACTCTGCCCCCACCGCGCGGGCGTTTACCAGTGATCGACGTGAAGGACCTCGTCCAGCGGCTGGCGCTTGGCGGGGCCGAAGGTCTCGCCGGTGTAGTACGCGGTGGGGATGAGCACGCCCTGCCGGACGTCGCCGGGGATGCCGAGCAGCTCGGCGATCTCGCTCTCGTACGCCAGGTGCAGCGACGTCCACGCGGTGCCCAGGCCGCGGGAGCGGGCGGCCAGCATGTAGCTCCAGGCGGCCGGGAGCAGCGAGCCCCACAGCCCGGCCTGGTTGCCCTGCGGCAGGCCGGGCACGCTGATGCAGCCGATCACCAGCACCGGCACCTCGCCCATGTGCTCGGCGAGGTGGCCGGCGCTGTCGGAGACCCGCTGCTGGGTCGCCGCCCGTACCGGATCGTCCTCGAACAGCCGCCGGGCCGAGCCGCCCGACTCGTAGTAGCGGCGCCAGGAGCGCTGATAGTAGTCGCCGATGGCCGCGCGCTTGTCCGCGTCGGTGACCACGACCCAGTGCCAGCCCTGCGAGTTGCCTCCGGTGGGCGCCTGGAGGGCGATCTCCAGGCACTCCCTGACCAGCTCCAGCGGGACCGGTCGGGTCAGGTCGAGACGCTTGCGGACACTTCTGGTCGTGGTGAGCAGCTCGTCTGCTGAGATCGTCATGCGGCCATCATGCCCCGATCGGCGTGGCGACCCCCTGGGCGGGGCCGCGATCAGCGGCGGCCGAGGACCGTCATCGCCGGGAGCGCCCGGTCGTCGTAGCCGAACAGGGCCTGGTTCTCCCAGCCGTTGCCCGACGCCGGGTCGGCCGGATCCCAGCCGTTGCCCTGGACGCCCGTCCAGGTGGCCTCCCAGGTGAACAGGCCCAGGCCCAGGCCGTTCGGCACGGCGCGGACGATGTCGGCCACCTTGGCCAGCATCGCCGCCTGCCCCTGCGGGGTCGCCGGGTAGCCGGGGTAGGGCTCGGCGGCGGTGATGATGTTCGGCCAGCCGTCGTCGTCGCCGGTGGTGAACGGGTAGGCGGTCTCGACCACGACCACGGGCTTGCCGTACCGGACGGCCACGTCGTCGATGTTGGCCTGGAAGCTCTCCGGCGTGCCGTGCCAGAAGGCGTAGTACGACATGCCGATCACGTCGTGCCGGATGCCGTGGGCCCGCGCGTTGTCGAACCACCACCGGTAGAGCCCGTTGTCGCCGCCGTCGGCCAGGTGCAGCACGACCTGGGTCTTCCTGGACACCCGCTTGACGGCGTCGTAGCCGGCGTTGAGCAGCGCGGCCGTCTTCGGCCAGTCGGCGTTGGAGCCGTCGGGCCAGAGCAGGCCGCCGTTGATCTCGTTGCCGATCTGCACCATGTCGGCCGTGGTGCCCTGGCGGCGCAGCGCGTCGAGCACGTCGAAGGTGTGGTCGGAGAGGGCCTGCCTGAGCTCGTCGAAGGGCAGCGCCTCCCAGGCGGCGGGCTTGAACTGCTTGCCCGGGTCGGCCCAGGTGTCGGAGTAGTGGAAGTCGACGAGCAGGCGCATGCCGTGTGCCTTGATCCGCCTGGCCATGGCCAGCACCCTGGCCTTGGTGTTGTAGCCGTCGGCCGGGTTCACCCAGACCTTGAGCCGCATGTAGTTGAGCCCGGCCTTGGACAGGATGGCCAGCGCGTCGCCCCTGCGCCCGCGGGCGTCGCGGTAGACGCCGCCGTACGCCTCCGACTTGGCCAGGCTGGAGACGTCGGCGCCCCTGATCGGAAGCCGGCCGGGCCCCGTCTGGGGCCCCGTCTGAGGCACTGTCTGGGGCCCCGTCTGGGCGGCGGCGGGCGCGGCCGGGAAGGCGGCCAGGGCGACGAGTAACAGCAGGGCGGTGAGCATGCGTTTCATCGGGTCTCCCTAGGGTTGGGGGGTCGGCACGACGACCATGACCTCTCCGGCCGCGACGGTGACCGGCCCGTCGTGCCGTACGCCGTCGAACACGTTCACGCCGCTCACCCCCTCGACCGTGACGGCCTGGTCGCCGTGGTTGATCAGGAAGAGGTGGTCGCCCCTGCGCACCAGTTCGAGGGTGTCGGGGAGACCGTGCGGGCGGGAGACGCCCGCGTGGCCGAGCACCTGGGCGAGCAGGTCGCGCAGGCCGGTGAGGGGGGCGGTGGCTAGGTACCAGGCGGCGCCCGCGCCCAGGTCGTGCCGGGTGAAGGCGGGGTGGCCGGCGTCGGGTCCCGAGGCGAAGCCGCGCAGCGTGGTCGCGCCCGCGGGGCGGACCCGTTCCGACCAGATCCGGGCGGCGCCGCCGCCGGTCAGCTCCACCGTCTCGTCCGCGCGCAGGGGGTGGAACTCCTCGATCGACAGGCCGAGCAGCTCGCGCAGCGCCCCCGGGTGGGCGCCGGGGTGGATGGCGTCGTGCTCGTCCACGATGCCGGAGAAGTACGACACCAGCAGGTTGCCGCCCGCTTCCACGTACCGGTGCAGGTTCTTGGCGGAGGCCTCGGTCAGCAGGTACGAGCTGGGCGCGACCACCACCCGATACCCCGAAATATCAGCGGAAGGGTGGACGAAGTCCACCGTGACGTGCTCCCGCCACAACGCCTCGTAGAAGGCGTCCACCCGCTCCCTGAACGTCAGGTCCACCGACGGCCGCCACTCCAGCTCCAGCGCCCAGTACGACTCCCAGTCCCAGACGATCGCGACCTCGGCCCGGACCCGGCTCCCTCGCACCCCGGCCAGCCGACGCAGGTCGGCGCCCAGCCGGACCACCTCGCGCCACTGCGCGGAGTCCGCGCCCGCGTGCGGCACCATCCCGGAGTGGAACTTCTCCGCCCCGAACCGCGAGGCCCTGAACTGGAAGAACAGCACGCTGTCCGAGCCGCGCGCCACATGCGCGAGGCTGTTGCGGCGCATCTCCCCCGGCCGCTTGGCGAGGTTGCGCGGCTGCCAGTTGACCGCGCCGGCCGAGTGCTCCATCAGCATCCACGGCTCGCCGCCCGCCACGGACCTGGCCAGATCGGCGGACATGGCCAGGTCGATGTGGTTGTCCGGCCGCTCGGCCTGGAGGTAGTGGTCGTTGGCGATCACGTCCAGCTCGCGGGCCCACTGCCACAGGTCGGTGGACTTGCAGTTGACGGTGCCGGCGAAGTTCGTGGTCACCGGCACGCCGGGGGCCACCTCGCGCAGGATGTCGCGCTGGAGCGCGTAGTGCGCGCGGTGCTGACCGTCGCTGAAGCGGGCGTAGTCGAGCCGCTGGGCCGGGTTGACGACCGTGTGGTTGGCGCGGGGGGCGTCGATCTGGGACCAGTCGGTGTAGGTCTGGCCCCAGAACGTGCCGCCCCACGCCTCGTTCAGCGCGGAGATCTCCTGGTAGGTGGCTTCGAGCCAGCTCCGCCAGGCGGCCACGCTGTGCTCGCAGTAGCACTCGCCGAGCGGCGCGCCGTACTCGTTGTGCACGTGCCACATGACCACGGCGGGGTGGCCCCGGTAGTGCTCGCCCACCGCCCGCACCAGCCGCGCGGTCGCCTCCAGGAAGGCGGGGGCGCTGGAGCACGCGCTCTGCCTGCCGCCGAACCCGATCCGCAGGCCCTCCCTGGTCACCGGCAGCACGTCGGGGTGCTCGGCCACCAGCCAGGCGGGCGGGGCCGCGGTCGGGGTGGCCAGGTCGACGGCCACGCCGGCGCGGTGCAGCCGGTCGATGACCTCGTCCAGCCAGCCGAACGCGTAGCGCCCCCGCTCGGGCTCCATCAGCGCCCACGAGAACATGCCGAGGCTGACCAGGTTGACCCCGGCCTCGCGCATCAGGGACACGTCCTCTTCCAGGACCTCGCGCGGCCACTGCTCCGGGTTGTAGTCGCCGCCATAGGCGATTCCGGCAGGACGCTCCGGATACATCCATCCCCCTTGGAAAACTTCTGTGAACGTGCACAGTATGGCTCACTCGACGGCGTGGGGAACTAGCAGGCGGAAATTTCCTCCGATAGGCGGACCCTCCAGGACATTAACGAGAACGTAACGACCCCTTGACGGGTGTTTCCGGGCTGTTCCACTCTGTGCACGTTCACAGAACCATCTGGAGGTACGCAATGCGCGCCAACCGCCTTGGAGCAGCCCTGGCCGTCGTCCTCACGGCCGCCCTCGCCGGCTGCGGGTCGGGTGAGCCCGCCGCCGAGAGCACCGGGGCGGCGCGGAGCCCTGCGGCCGCCCCCCAGGGGCCGGTGAAGCTCACGTACTGGGCGTGGGCCCCGAACATGGACAAGATCGCCGCCGTCTGGAACAAGGACCACCCGGACATCCAGGTGACGGTCAGCAAGCAGGCCGGCGGCGACGACGCGGCGGCCAAGTACCTCACCGCCGCGAAGGCGGGAAATCCCCCTGACCTGGTGCAGGCCGAGTACCAGCACCTCCCGTCCTTCATCGCCGCCGACGCGGTCGCCGACGTCAAGGCCGAGACCGACGCGATCAAGGGCGAGTTCACCGAGGGCCTGTGGAAGCTGGTGACGCTGGGCACCGACGCCGTCTACGGCATCCCGCAGGACAGCGGCCCGATGATGCTCTTCTACCGCAAGGACCTGTTCGACAAGCACGGGCTCAAGGTGCCGGCGACGTGGCAGGAGTACGGCGAGGCGGCCAGGCAGCTGCGCAAGAAGGATCCGAAGGCCTACCTCGGCACGTTCTCCAGCAAGGATCCGGGAGCGTTCACAGGGCTGGCCCAGCAGGCCGGGGCGCAGTGGTGGTCGATCGACGGCGAGTCGTGGAAGGTCGCCATCGCCGACGAGCCCACCAAGAAGGTCGCCGACTACTGGGGCGGCCTGGTGAAGGAGGGCGTCATCGACGACATGCCGTTCTTCACCCCCGAATGGAACAAGGCGCTCAACGACGGCAAGCTGCTGACCTGGCCGTCCGCCGTCTGGGCGCCGGGCGTGCTGTCCAGCAACGCCCCCAAGGGCAAGGGCAAGTGGGCCGTCGCGCCGCTGCCGCAGTGGAACGCGGGCGAGAGCTTCAGCGGCTTCTGGGGCGGCTCGTCCACGGCCGTCTCGGCCAAGACGCCGAACAAGGCCGCCGCCACCCAGTTCGCCACCTGGCTCAACACCGACCCCGCCGCCATCGAGCTGCTGGTCAAGGAGGCCGCGATCTACCCGGCCGCGACCAAGGCCCAGTCGGCGCTCGGCGCGGCCCCCGACTACTTCGCCAACCAGCCCGACTTCTGGCAGCAGGCCGCCACCGTCTCCGCCGGCGCCCGCGGCTTCACCTTCGGGCCCAACGTCGGCGTGACGTACAACGCCTTCAAGGACGGCTTCGACAAGGCGCTGCAGTCGGGCACGCCGTTCAGCTCCGCGATCCAATCCATGCAGGACGCCACGGTCGCCGACATGCGCAAGGCCGGCTTCCAGCTCGCGTCATGAAGCGCTCGCAGAGGGGCATGTGGCCGTACCTCTTCCTGACGCCCGCGATCGTGCTGTTCACCCTGTTCCTCGCGGTGCCGATCGGCTACACCGTCTACCTGGCGATGCGCAGGACCAAGGTCTCCGGGCTGGGGCTGGGCCGGGGGGCGCGCACGGAGGTGTTCGTCGGGTTCGACAACTTCGCCGCCGCCCTGGCCGACGCCGAGCTGTGGCAGGGCTGGCTGCGGGTGCTCGGCTACGGCGCGCTCGTGCTGGCCGTGATGCTGGGGCTGGCGCTGCTGTTCGCGCTGCTGCTGGACTCGGCGCGGGTGCGGCTGGCCCGCTTCTCCCGGATCGCGATCTTCCTGCCGTACGCGGTGCCGGGCGTGGCGGCCACCCTGCTCTGGGGCTTCCTCTACCTGCCCTCGCTCAGCCCGATCCGGGAGGTCCTGGACGTCGACCTGCTGGGCGCGAGCACCATCACCTATTCCATGGCGAACGTGGCGGTGTGGGGCGGGGTGGGCTTCAACATGCTCGTGCTCTACACCACGCTGCGCGCCATCCCCCGCGACCTGTACGAGGCCGCCCGCCTCGACGGCGCCTCCGAGTTCCAGATCGCCGTCCGGGTCAAGATCCCGATCCTGACGCCGGCGATCATCCTGACCACCGTGTTCTCGATCATCGCGACCATCCAGGTGTTCACCGAGCCCACCACCCTGCGCCCGCTGACCAACACGATCAGCTCCACGTGGAGCCCGCTCATGAAGGTCTACCGCGACGCCTTCGTCACCGGCGACCTGTACTCGGCCGCCGCCACCTCGATCGTCATCGCGGCGATCTCGCTCGTCCTGTCGTTCGGGTTCCTGCGCGTGGTCCGCAACCGCGCCTTCGGGGAGGGTTGATGGCCACGGTCACCGCCGCCACCGCACACCGCCGCCGCGCCCGCGCCGGCTCCAGGGGGCCGGCCGGGCTGGCGCCGACCGCGCTGCTGCTGGTCGGGGCGCTCTACTGCCTGTTCCCCGTGGCCTGGGTGCTGATCGCGGCGACCAAGTCGCCCGGCGAGCTGTTCAGCACCTCGACGCTCTCCTTCGGCACCGGCTTCTTCGACAACGTCGGGGAGCTGTTCGCCTACCGGGACGGGGTGTTCTGGCTCTGGGCGGGCAACACGCTGCTGTACGCGGGCGGGGGCGCGCTGCTGTCGACCGCGGTCTCGGCGGTCTCCGGGTACGCGCTGGCCAAATACCGTTTCCCCGGCCGGAACGTCATCTTCAACCTGCTCATCGGCGGCATCCTGGTGCCCGCCGTGGTGCTGGCGATCCCGCAGTACCTGCTCTTCTCCAAGATCGGCCTGGCCGACAGCCACTGGGCCGTGCTGCTGCCGCAGATCCTGCACCCGTACAGCATCTATCTGGCCCGCATCTACGCCGCCGCGGCGATCCCCGACTCCCTGCTGGAGGCGGGGCGCATCGACGGCGCCGGCGAGTGGCACCTGCTGCGGCGGGTGGCCATGCCGCTCATGGTGCCGGGCATGGTGACGATCTTCCTGTTCCAGTTCGTGGCCATCTGGAACAACTTCCTGCTGCCGTTCATCATGCTCGGCGACGACGGCAAGTTCCCGCTCACGGTCGGCCTCTACACGCTGCTGGCGGCGGGCGCGAACCAGCCCACCCTGTACAACCTGATCCTGACCGGCGCCTTCCTGTCGATCGTGCCGTTGATCGCGCTCTTCCTCACGATGCAGCGATACTGGAAGACCGACCTGTCTTCCGGAGCCGTCAAGTGAAGCGCCCTACCATCCATGATGTCGCCGCCGCCGCGGGCGTGTCCCGCGGCACGGTGTCCCGCCTGCTCAACGGCGACAAGTACGTCAGCCCGAAGGCGCGGGTGGCCATCGAGCGGGCCATCTCCGAGACCGGTTACACGGTCAACCGCGCCGCCCGCAGCCTGGTCACCCAGCGCACGGGCTCCGTCGTCATGGTCATGTCGGAGCCGCACGAGAAGCTGTTCGAGGACCCCAACTACAGCACGCTGATCCGGGTGGCGATCCGGATGCTGGCCGAGCACGACCTGTCGCTGGTGATGATGATGGCGGGCGACGAGGCCGACCGCGAGCGCGTGGTGCGCTACGTGCGCGGCGGCCACGCCGACGGGGTGCTGCTCGTCTCCACGCACGCGGGCGACCCCCTGCTCGACGCGCTGCAGAGCGGCCCGCCCGCCGTCTCCTGCGGCGCCGTCATCGGCCGCGAGAACGTCATCCCGTACGCCACCGCGGACGACCGGCTCGGCGCCCGTCAGATGACCGAGTACTTCGTCGGGCTCGGCCGCCGGCGCATCGCCATGATCACCGGCCCGATGGACACGCCGGGCGGCATCCAGCGCCTGGAGGGCTTCACCGACGTCCTCGGCCGCCGGGCCACCTCCAAACTGATCGCCCACGGCGACTGGACGCAGGCCAGCGGCGAGCGGGCGATGACGGAGCTGCTGGCGCGCACGCCCGACATCGACGCCGTCTTCGTGGCCTCCGACCTGATGGCCGCCGGTGCCCTGGCGGCGCTGCGGGCGGCCGGGCGGCGGGTGCCGGACGACGTGGCGGTGGGCGGCTTCGACGACTCCTCGGTGGCGCTCTCGACCCATCCGCCGCTGACCACGATCCGCCAGCCGCTGGCCGAGATGGCACAGGCGACGCTGCGGCTGCTGCTGGAACTCATCGACGGGGCCGAGCAGGTGGACCCGGTGATCCTGCCGACCGAACTGGTGATCCGCGCCTCCGCCTGACCACCTCACACCCCCGTCGCGCCCCCTCCCCCCCCCCGCCACACCCTTTCCCCCGCTCCGTCGCGTCCCTTTCCCATCCGGTCGCACCCTTTCCCTGGTCCCCGTCCCCGTCGCGTCCCTTTTCCCACTCCACCGGGCCCTTCTCCACCCTCGTCGCGCCCTCTCCCCCACCCCGTCGCCCACTCCACCGGGTCCTCTTCCCCACTCCAATCACGGGCCCTCTCCCCGCCCCAATCACGGGCTCTCCCCCACCCCAATCACGATCTCGCCCCCCACTCGGGCGGATCGGAGGGCGAGCGTCGCGATCCCTTCCCGCGCCTACGCTTTCGTGCTCTAATGACCCACGCTTATCCCACCCCCATTTCCCGAAATTTCCGCACTTTCCGGCAGTACGATCATGCGAGCTGACGTTCCCCGAAGGAGCCACAGTGGCCGACAACGAGCGGGAGCGGGGCCCGGCGGGCATCGACACCACCAAGCCCAACGTCTCCCGCGTCTACGACTACATGCTCGGTGGCAAGGACAACTACGAGGCCGACCGCCTGATGGCGCAGAAGGCACTCGAGATCGCCCCCGACGCCCGCGAATCCGGGCGCGCCAACCGCGAGTTCCTCGGGCGCGTGGTCCGCTACCTGGCCGCCGAGGCCGGCATCCGCCAGTTCGTCGACCTCGGCTCCGGCCTGCCCACCCAGGGCAACGTGCACGAGATCGCCCAGTCGGCCGCCGCGAACACCCGCGTCGTCTACGTCGACCACGACCCGACCGTCCTGGTCCACGCCCGCGCCCTGCTCGCCGTGAACGACACCACTACGGTCGTCGAAGCCGACGTACGCGAGGCGGACCGGATCCTGGACCATCCGAAGATCCGGCGGGTCATCGACTTCGAGCAGCCGGTGGGCCTGCTCATGTTCGCGATCCTGCACCATCTGGCCGACGACGACGACCCGGCCGGGATCATCCGCGCCTTGATGGCCCGCCTGGCACCGGGCAGCCACCTGGCCGTCTCCTGCTTCCACAACCCCGGCGCGGCCCTTCCCGAGGTCTCCAAGCAGGCGTACGCAGCCGAGAAGATCTTCAACGAAACCCTGGGCACGGGCCGCTGGCGCACCACCGAGGAGATCCTGACCTACTTCGAAGGTCTGGACCTGGTGGAACCCGGCCTCGTCCCCCTACCGGAATGGCACCCCGACACCAACGACCGCGCAGAACCCGGCATCACCTACCACACCTTCGTAGGAGCCGTCGGCCGCAAACCGTAAAGCCCGCCCAGCCGCATACCCTGCCGCCCGGACACCGCACACCGTGACACAACGGCCGCCGCAGGCCATGACACCCAGACGACCACAGCAAGTCACGCCCCGGCGGGTCCCAGGCAGTGAGGCGCTACAGGGCACCCGCGTAGACCCAGCGGCCCTCGTACCGGACGAACCTGCTGTTCTCCTCCATCTCCCCCGGCCGGCCGCGGTCGAGGTAGTGGGCGCGGAAGCGCACGGTGCCCTCGGTGTGCACGACACTGCCCCCGCTGCTGTCCAGCACCTCCAGCCGCGTCCACTTCACCCGCCGATCCTGTACGGCCCCCGCCGGTCGAGCGGACGGCAGCCAGCTGCGCAGCAGGTAGGCCTCGTCCCCGACCGCGAACGCGCTGAACCGTGACCGCATGAGCTGCTCGGCGGTGGCGGCAGCAGCCTCACCGCGATGAAGCCTGCCACAGCAGTCCTGGTAGGTACCGGGCAGACCGCAAGGACACGCACGAGGAGCCATGCCCCCATTCTCCCCTGGCCTCGACACCCCGGTGCCACCCCTCCGCACCACCACCAGCCCCACGGCCTCGTGGCCGCGACCCCGCCGTGGAGCCGGTCAGGTGGGGGTCGTGAGCTGGGTCGTGAGGTGGGTCAGGGTCGGGCCCAGTGGGGCGTCCACGGTGAGCGTGGCGTCGGCGTCGGCGCCGGTCGGGCCCTGGTTGACGATCGCGATGGGGATGCCGAGCGCCGCCGCCCGGCTCACGAACCGCAGCCCCGACCTGATCGCCAGCGACGACCCGAGCACCAGCAGCACCCGCGCCCCGCCCACGACCGCGAAACACTCGTCGACGCGCGGCCCCGGCACGTTCTCCCCGAAGAAGACGACGTCCGGCTTGAGCAGCCCGCCGCAGCCCGTGCAGTCGACCACGCGGAACGTGGCCACCTGGGCGTCGGTCAGCACGGCGTCACCGTCGGGGTTGATCTGGCCGGCCGCCGCCTCCCAGTCCGGGTTGGCCGCGCGCAGGCGCCGCTCCAGCTCGGCGCGCGGCGTGCGCTCGCGGCAGGACAGGCACACGACACGGTCGAGCCCACCATGCAATTCGATCACCTGGCGGGCGCCGGCCGCCTGGTGCAGGCCGTCCACGTTCTGGGTGACGATGCCGGCCAGCAGCCCGCGCCGCTCCAGCTCGGCCACCGCCCGGTGACCGTCGTTGGGCTGAGCCAGGCCGATCTGCCGCCAGCCGACGTGACTGCGCGCCCAGTAGCGCCGCCGCGCCTCGGCACTGCCCACGAAGCGCTGGTACGTCATCGGCTCCGCCCGCCTGGCCCGCCCTGTCGGCCCCCGGTAGTCGGGAATCCCCGACTCGGTCGACAGCCCGGCCCCGCTGAGCACGGCCACCCGACCCCTGGAGACCAGCTCGACCAGCTCCGCGACCCCGGTCATGCTCGGCGTGATGCTTGTTGTCACAGATCCATGGTGCCCCCTCCCACCGACAACCTCGTCCACCACCCCACATCTCGAACGGCCCACATCCCGAGCAGCCCGTGCCCCGGCGGTCCGTGGTTCCATCGTCCGCAGAACAGCCATCCGTGGATCAGCCGTCCACGGGTCACGTCGCCCGAGGGTCAGTCGCCCGTTCGTTCCTCCGCCTCCGCGATCAGCTCGGCGTGCCAGAGCCGTCGCATCTCCGGGCACGTCTCCAGCAGTTCGGCCAGCGGCCCCCGCCCGGCGACCCGCCCCCGGTCCAGGACGATCACCTGGTCGGCGCGTTCGAGGGCGGCCTGCCGGTGGGAGACGACCAGCACGGTCTCCGGGCCGTTCCGGGCGATCCGCTGCCACAGCAGCCGCTCCGTCTCGACGTCCAGCGCCGACGACAGGTCGTCCACGACCAGCAGGTCCGGATCTCGTACGAGGGCGCGGGCGGCGCTGACCCGCTGCGCCTGCCCGCCGGACAGCCGCATCCCGCGCGGCCCGACGAGCGTGTCCAGCCCGGCGGGCATCTCGGCCAGGTCCTGCTCGAAGGCCGCCAGCTCCAGCGCCCGCCGGGCGTCCCCGGCCCGGCCGAGGAGCAGGTTCTCGCCGAGTTCAGCGGAGAATAGCCGTGGGACCTGGCCCGCGTACGCCGTCCGCCCGGGGACGAGAAACGTGCCCGGATCCTCGACCGGGACGCCGTTCCACGAGATCGTGCCCTCGTCCAGCGGCAGCAGCCCGAGCAGGGCGCGTACCAGGGTCGTCTTGCCCGCCCCCACGGCCCCGGTCACGACCGTGAACGAGCCCCGCTCGACGCGCAGCCCGACGTCGTGCAGCACCCCGCGCACGCTCACCCCGCGCGCCTCGAACACGCGCAGCCGGTCGGCGTGCGGCGGCGGGGTCGCGGCGGGCGGCGGGTCGCGACGCAGCCACACGTCGGTGCCCTTGACCAGGTCGGCGGCGTCCTCGTGCGGCGCCATCATCGCGCTGAGCCGCTCGGTCGCGACCGCGGCCTGCGGCAGCCGGTAGAGGAGGGTGCCGATCGACCGGGGCAGCGCGGTGAGCCAGCCGATGTAGCTGGTGAACAGCGCGAGGTCGCCCACGGTGAAGTCGCCGCCGCGCATGGCGGGCGCGGCGAGCAGCAGGACGAGCCCGATGCTGAGCTCGACGGTCGTGGTGGTCGCCGCGTCGAGCAGGTCGGTCGCCATCCGGTCCCTGACGGCGGCGTCGCGCCGCCGCCGGTTGTGCTCGCGCAGCCGCTCCAGCGCCGCGTCCTCGGCGCCGGCGGTCTTGATCGCCAGTACGCCGCCGAACACCTCCCCCACGTACGCGGTCACGGCCGCCCCGAGCAGCCGGGCCCGCCGGTGCAGCCGCGCGATCGTCCGCCGCATCGTCCTGCTCAGCACGCCGACCGCGATCATCGGCAGCACCAGCACGAACGTGACGAGGGGATCGACCGCGGCCATGATCGGCACGGCGGCCAGGGCGAACAGCGTGGTGCCCGCCAGGCTGACGCTCTCGTCGGTGAAGTCCACCGCGTCGGCCACGTCGTCGCGCATCCGTGCCACGGACTCGCCGGAGGAGTGCGGCAGCCGGGCGGCGGCGGGGCCGCGCGCGGTGAGGACGGAGCGCAGGACGTTCCCGCGCAGCAGGGTCGCGGCGGCGGTCCACCAGTAGACGCCGTACGTCCACGCGACCGTGATCACCACCCCGCGCACGACCTCGACCCCCACGAAAGCGGCGCACCACCACAGCGTCGCCTCCAGGGCGGCCGGCTGATGGCCGCTGATCCGATCGAAGACCTCGCGCAGGACGAGCCCGCCGGCCAGCGGGATCACGTGGACCGGCAGCCACAGCAGCGCTCCGATCACGTACCGGCGCAGGTCGAACGTGGCCAGCCGGGTGGCCACCCGCGTCACCGGCCTCATCGGCTCACCCCCGCCAGGTCCAGCAGCCGGCCGAAGCGGCTGTGCGGGTCTGCGGCGAGGTCGGCGCGGCGGCCGTACTCGACGATCTTGCCGTGGTCGAGCACCGCGATCTTGTCCACCCTGGCGAGGGACGACAGGCGGTGCGCGATGATCACGCCGGTCCGGCCGCGCAGCAGCCGGGCGACGCCGTCCTCGATGCGGCGCTCGGTGGCCGGGTCGAGCCGGCTGGACGCCTCGTCCAGCACGACGAGCCCGGGATCGGCGAGGAACGCGCGGGCGAACGCGAGGAGCTGCGCCTGCCCGGCGGACACGGTACGCAGCTCGGTGTCGAGCCCGTCGGGCAGCGCGTCCGCCCATTCCCCGAGCCCGGCCGCGGCGAGCGCCGCGCGCAGCCGTTCGTCCCCTGGGGAGGGCCGGAACAGCGTGAGGTTGTCCCTGACGCTGGCCGCGAAGAGCTGGACGTCCTGGGTGACCACGCCGATCCTGGCCCGCAGCGACCGCGGGTCGGCCTCGCGCAGGTCCAGGCCGCCGACTAGCACGGTCCCCTCGACCGGGTCGTGCAGGCGCAGGACGAGCCGGCCCAGCGTGGTCTTGCCGCTGCCGGTCCGCCCGACCAGGCCGAGCGTCTCCCCGGGCGCGAGCGTGAGGTCGATCCCGGACAGCACCTGCTCGTCGTCGCCGGGGTAGGAGAACCCGACGCCGTCGAGGCGCAGGCCTAGCGGCCCGGTGGCGGGCAGCGGCCGGGTGCCGGGGATCAGCGACGGGCGCTCGGCCAGCAGTCCCGCGATGCGGGACAGCCCGGCCAGGGCCGCCTGGTACTGCCTGATCTGGTCGATCAGCCGCTCGAACGGCGCTCGCACCATGAGTGTGTACTGGAAGAGCAGCACGGCGGTGCCCACCGTGAGCGCCCCGGTCTCCATGGTCCAGGCCGCCAGCGCAAGCATGATCGCGGTCCCGGCGGCGAAGGCCACCGAGGTGCCCGCCAGCAGGGTGGTGCCGATGCGGGCGTCGTGCCGCTCGGCGCGCAGGACGGCTGCGCTCGTCTGGTGGAACCGGCGTACGGTGTGCTCGCCCGCGCCGTTGGCCCGCAGATCCTCGGCGCCCGCGAGGCGCTCCTCGAGTACGCCCATCAGGGTCGCGTTCGCGGCGCGGGAGCCGGCCGCCGAGGGGACGGCCAGGCGCTGCGCCCTGACCATGCCGTACCCGATGAGCAGGCAGTACGCCAGCAGCACGGCCCCGATGCGCCAGTCGACGGTGAAGACGACGGCGACCACGCCGGCCAGCAGCAGCACGCCGGCCACGACGTCGAGCAGGAACGCCACCACGAAGTCGCCGACCGCGACGACGTCGCCGTCCACCCGCTCGATCAGCTCGCCGGGGGTGTGCCGGCCGTGGAAGGCCAGGTCGAGGCCGAGTGTGTGCTCGGTGAGCCGCTCGCGCAGGCGGTTGGCGCCGTCCCAGGCGAGCCGGCTGGCCAGCCACGCGGTCAGCATGCGGGCCGCCTGGCCTCCGGCGGCGAGCCCGAGGTAGCCGAGCGCGATCAGTGTCAGGTGGCGGATGCTCGCGCCGGCGATGGCGTCGTCGACGAAGCGCCTGGTGATCTGCGGCGCGGCCAGCGGCAGCGCGGTCGCCGCGGCGACGGCCGCGGCCAGCGCGGCGCTTTGCCGCCGTCCGGGGCGCAGGAGGCGGAGGAGGGAGAGGTCAGAGGATGAGGTCCTGGAGTCGGACGGTCTCAAGAAGCGTCATGCCCTTTGCATAGGAGGATTCGCTGAGCTGGGGGAACATGAACGCTTCCCGCATCGCGGGCCTCCTCGGGGTGCTGAACTGCTTCAGCCCGGGATTACACCAGCCTCCTCCGCACCCCGGCAACCGCTTTTCCGCTCACCCGTGAGGACCGGCGGTCGCCGGCACCGGGTTCTCAAGGGGATCACCGGTGTCCGCGGGGTCGGGCCTCGGGTCGAGCAGCGGCGTCGTCCGGGGGTAGGGGCACGGCGCCGGGGAACTTACGGGCGAGTCCTTCAGCCGTCCGCCCCGGGCCAGGGGTAGGGGTGCGCCGACCGCGACCTGGCACCACCGGCCGCCTGCGAGGCGCGCCCGTTCGGCGGGTCGGCGGGAACGCCAGCCGGAGAGCCGGTGGAAGTGTCGGCCGGGGAACCGGTGAAGGCAGTCGAACGTGCGTGACCGGCGTGACCGTTGGAGGCGTCGCCGGCCGGGCGCAGGTACACGCAGCGCAGTTCGGCGGCGAACCGCTGGTCGCCGTCCCGCAGCCAGCACTCGTCCGGCCCCGGCAGCACCTCCGTCATCGTGACGCGATCGGTCGCCGACGCCAGCCGGGCCAGCCCTTCGAGCAGCGCGGGCGAGCGCGTGTCGACGTAGAAGGGCTCGCGGTCCCGTCCTGAACGGGCGTAGAAGGCGGCGGGCAGATCGTGGACCTGCCGCAGCCGGGCCGCCGCCACCAGCAGCCCCCGGTCGTCGTCGGCCAGGCCGAGCGCTTCGAACGAGGCCCGTCCCACCTGCCAGCGCCGCCGCGAGATGACGACGTTGTCCCAGGTCAGCCGAGGCACGCGGGGCAGGTCGCCGAGCCGGGGCAGGCGGATTCTGGGCAGGGCGAGTGCCGTGTGCAGGGCGGTGTCGTGCTCGCCGTTGTGCAGCAGCAGCGGCTCCTTCGTGCCCTTGGCGTACAGGATCGCGCGCCGGCCGTCGCTGTGGACGTACAGCTCGTCGAGCCCGATCCGCCGCCGCCCAGGATCGGCGGTCGCGCCGCCGAGCTCCAGCACGGGGCCGGGCAGCTCGGTCGGCGGCGCGCCGCCGGAGCGGTGGCTGATGACGTTCAGCACGGTGCAGCCGGACAGCGCCCTCCTGATCTCCGCGTCGCGCCCGGCCAGGCAGGCCGCGCCGTCCTCGTGGAACTGCGCCGCCCACGGCGTGAGCAGGACCGAGTCGTGCAGCCGGTCGAGGATCAGCGGGGTGACTCCTTCCTCGTACGCCTCCAGCGAGGCGGCGGCGACCATGACATCGGCCGAGCAGAGCACGGGGACGGCGGGCGGGACGGGTTCGTCGAGCAGACCGGCGAGGTCGAGCGAGCGGACCCCGGCCGGCTCGTCGCGCACGAGGGCGGCGATGCGCCGGGAGAGCCTGTCGCTGTGGTCGATCCGCAGGTCGCCGGTCGCCCGCAGCGCCTCGGCCAGCTCGAACGTGCCCGCGCCGAGCCGCCCTGCCACCAGCCGGTTGGTGCGCGTCCTGGTCAGCTCGGCCTCCTCGGCGAGCAGGTCGAGCACCCGGGGCACCCGGCCGCGCAGGTCGGCCGCCAGCCCGCCACCGGCGGTGACCCGCAGCGTGCCGGCGGCGGCCTCGTGCACCACCGGCCGTTCGTCGCGCCGGCCGGCGCCGGTCAGCGTCTCGATCCGGCGCTGTACGGCCAGCTTCACGTCCGGCGAGGCTGCCGGGTACTGCCCGAGCAGCTCGCTGATCTCCTCGACGCGCCGCGCCGGCGGCGGTTCACCCCCTGGCCGGCCACCGATGAGAACCCGTTCCCGCTGTACGGGCACATCCGCCGGCACCACGAACCCCCGCCCGCGCACCCCCCGCGCACCGGCCCCCTCCCCACCAGCATCAGCCCCCGCCCCGTCCACGGAATCCACGGCACCAGCGGCGTCAGCCCCTCGGCCACCCGCAGAGCCCGCAGCACCCCGAACGCCGGAAACCGGCCCGTCCGCAGAACATCCGGCATCACCCCCGACGGGCCTCCGCCCGCCCGTGGCACCTCGGCCGCCAGAGGCCGGGGCGCCCCATGGTCTCGTGGTGGCTCGGCCGTCGGGGGACGGGTCGGCGGTGAGGCCGCATTCGCAGACGTCCGCGCCCGAGGCGAGCGCGCGGCGGAAGCCCTTCACCGCCGAAAGGCGGCCGGGGCGCAGGCCCTTGGCGGCCAGGCGGTCGCGTAGCCAGCTCAAGGGGTCGCAGACGGTGGCGGGCGGGCAGAGGTCGTGGGTGAGCAGGCCGCGCCGGACCGCCACGGCCAGCGCCGCCGAAGCCCGTTCCATGCCCGTGCCGGTCTCCTCGGCGATCTCGGCCAGTGTGCGGCGCCCGTCGCAGTGGGCGGCGAAGGCGGCCCCGTCGTGCGCCTCCCCCGTCCAGGTCGTCCGCCGTGGCACCAGCCCGGCCACCAGGCCGGGGTCGGCCAGGAGGCGCTGCTGCAGCGCCTCGGTCACCCGCGCGGCCGGGTAGGCCACCCGTCGCGTGAGCTCGCGGTGCCCCTTCCAGGTGTAGCCGCCGGCGGCACCGGGCTCGACGGTGCCGTAGCCGATGGGCCCGTAGCAGCCGGTCGTCTCGCACGAGGCCGCCAGCCGCTGGAGGCGGGCGGCGAGCTGCCGGCGGGTCCTGCCGCCCTTCGCCCCGCGCCGCAGGTCGCGGTAGAGGGCCGGCTCGTCGCACACGAGCGCGTCGAGGAAACGTTCGTCGCCCATGAGCCCGGCCACGGCCGTCCTGGCCAGCGCCGCGTCCGAGGAGGCGAGGCCGGCGAGGGTGAGCCGGGCCTCCTCCAGCAGCCCGGTCACCTCGTTCCACGCCGCCACCCACCCGTCGGGCCCCGGTGTGCCGGCCGGCAGCGGGCGCAGGGTGCGCAGGCGTCCGCGCAGGCCGCCCGGCAGCCGCCCGTCCCGCTCCCGGTGGCCGCCGGTCCGCGCGCCGGGCGCGCCGGCGAGCAGGCCGAGTGCCCTGCGCTCCAGCCGGACGACCGCCGCGGCCGCCCCCGCCGCCCTCGGATGGGCGAGGGACAGGACGAGCTCCCACGGAAACCCGGCGCTGCGGACGACCACGGCCGGCAGCAGGGTCCAGTCGTGTTCGATGCCCATATGGAACAGCTCCCTTTCGTGGCCCGAATTCCCGCACCCCGCCCCAACTCAGATATTTACAAGATCGTTATTCTCTGTCAATGAGTTTCCGGATGAGAAGAAAATAAGAGCCCGCCGCCCCAGGAGAAAATTTACGTTAAATCCGAACAAGACTCGTCATAATGGACAGCTCTGCTCACCTTCTGTAGCCAAGAACCGGATCCTTGCAGTACGGAGAGCTATCATCTGCCTAGATCAACATGAAGAAGACACCCGAAACCCACGGAGAAGCACAGGGAACGAATTCAGCATCGGCGAATTAACGCCATTACCGCGACGACCGCGACCTCCTTTTTCGCACCCCCATGCGAAATGACGCCGGCGCGTTCTCCTTCACGCCGGGGCAAGGTGGGGTCAAAGGCGCGTGCCAGCGCGCGGGAACGGCGAAACAGGCTGATAGAAGGTGACACGAGCGCGAGGAGCATGGGAGGTGAGCGGGTGACGGAAGACGTGCTGCGCACGGAGCGGCGGAGCGGGGAGGGACGGCGCCTGCGCGCGCCGGTGTTCTTCGTAGGACTGGTCCTGGTCACCCTGGTGATCGTGGTGCTCGACCTGACCACGGGCACGGCGGTCCGGCTGTTCCCGCTGCTGATCTTCCTGCCGGCGATCGTCTCGGGGCTCGGCGCGGTGTGGCAGACCGCCGTCGCCTCCGTCTGGGTGGTCTGCGTGGAGGTCGTCACCGGCGCCTACCTGCGCGGCGCGTGGGACGACATCGCGCTGGCCGCCGGGTTCACCGCGCTGTTCGGGGTGGTGAGCGTGGTCGGCTGCCGCTTCCGCGTGCGGCGCGAGGAGGAGGTGCACCGGCTGCGCTCCGCCGCCGCCGCACTCCAGCGGCAGATCGTCCGCCCGCTGCCGCTGCGGACCGCGGACGTGCTGGTGGACGGCCTCTACCAGCCGGTGGAGGAGGACACGATGGTGGGCGGCGACATGTACGAGGTCGCCCCCTCCAGGAACGGCACCCGCGTGCTCATCGCCGACGTCCAGGGCAAGGGGCTGCCCGCGATCGGCACGGCGCTGGCGGTGCTCGGATCGTTCAGGGAGGCGGCCTACCGGGAGGAGACCCTCACCGGCGTCGTGGCCGCCATGGAGAACTCCGTCATCAGGCAGAACTTCTTCGCCGCCCACACCGGCGAGCCCGAACGGCTGGTCACCGCCCTGGTGCTCGACATCGGCCACGAGCTCGGCGACGATCCGGCGGTCGAGGCGGTCAACTGCGGCCACATCGCGCCCTTCGTCATCCGGCACGGCGACGCCTGGCAGGCCGACCTGGGCGAGCCCGACGTGCCGCTCGGCGTGGCGTCGCTGACGGACGAGCCGCGCCGGATCACCCGGTTCGCCTTTCCCAGGGGCGCGACGATGCTGCTGTGCACCGACGGCGTCACCGAGGCGCGCGACCCGCACGGCGCCTTCTACCCGCTGGAGGAGCGGCTGCGCGAGTGGGCCCCGTCCCCGCCCGGCGCGCTCGCGGCCGTGCTCGGCGCCGATCTGCGGCAGTTCACCAGGACCGCGCCGCGCGACGACATCGCGATCCTCACGCTCCGCAGGCCGGAACCGCCTCCCGGATAGCGCGGGAGGGCCCGCTGAACCACCCGCTCCATCGGCGCGTACCTAGACACATCGGACACGTGGTCCATGGAGGTGTCGTGGAGCTCAGTCTCTTGCGGGCACAAGCGCACAGCCCGTCGTACTTCTCACTCATGCGCAGCTCGACGGGAGAGCGCGCCCCGGTGGACTTCTGCATCCCTTGCAACCCGTATTTCCCCACACCGGAGATCTTCGAGCACCTCGGGAGAAACCTGGAGACGATCCTCAAGTTCTATCCGAGCGACGCGGGCACGATCACCGAGGAGCTCTGCTCCACGCTCGGGCTCCATCCCAAGACCGTCGCGATGGGCAACGGCTCGACGGAGCTGATCACCTGGATCGACCACCTGCTGGTACGCGAGAGCCTGGCGGTGCCGATCCCCACCTTCGGCCGCTGGACCGACCAGCCGCTGGAGACCGGCAAGCGGGTGGACATGTATCCGCTGATGGAGAGCCGCAACTTCGCCCTCGACGTGGATGACTTCGTGTCGTTCGTCCGCATGCGCGGCTCCCGCGTGGCGGTGATCTGCAACCCGAACAACCCCGACGGCGGCTACCTGCCCAAGCACGAGGTCCTGTACCTGCTCGACCAGCTCATCGACCTCGACCTGGTGATCGTGGACGAGTCGTTCGGCGACTTCGTGGACGCCGAGCCCTACCCGGGCGTGGCCGCGGAGGCCGCGGTGCGGCCGAACGTGATCGTGCTGCGCAGCCTCGGCAAGAACTTCGGCCTGCACGGCATCCGCTTCGGCTACATGGTGGCCAACCCCGCCCTGGCCGCCCGGGTACGGGACGCGCTGCCGAAGTGGAACCTCAACTCCTTCGCCGAGGTCGTCGTGTTCATGATGCGCCAGTTCATGGGCGAGTACGACGAGAGCCTCAAGCGGCTCAACGCCGACAGGCGGGCGATGTTCCAGCAGCTCAGCACCATGCCGGGGCTGTCGGTCTACGCCTCGCAGGGCAACTTCCTGCTGGTCAAGCTGCCGCCGGGCCATGACGGGGTGCCGCTGCGCGACCACCTGCTCACCGAGCACGGCGTGTACGTCCGCGAGTGCGGCAACAAGCTGGGCACGACCAGCCAGTTCCTGCGCCTGGTCGTGCGTCCCCAGGACGACGTGCGCCGGCTGCTGATCGGCATGACGCAGTTCCTGTACTCGGGCAGCCTGCACGAGATCCCCGTGATCGGCCTGCACCACCGGGCGGTCAATCCGCTCTCGGCGTGAACCGCGGGCGGGGGAAGGCTGGATCCCCCGCCCGCGTCATCGGTGTAAGCTGTCTCGGCTATTTCCTTACGCCATAAAAAGTCGGCCGACGATGGAAGGGTTCCGTGCTCTCCAGCCAGCAGGCAAGCACCGTCCAGCCCCGCGATCACACCGCCGCGGACAGCCATGACCACATCCAGGTCCGCGGCGCCAGGGAGAACAACCTCAAGGGCGTCTCCCTCGACATCCCCAAGCGACGGCTCACCGTCTTCACCGGAGTGTCCGGCTCCGGCAAGTCCTCCCTCGTCTTCGACACGATCGCGGCCGAGTCCAGGCGGCTGATCGACGAGACGTACACCGCGTTCGTCCAGGGCTTCATGCCGAGCCTGTCACGTCCCGACGTCGACGCGCTGCACAACCTGAGCGCGGCGATCATCGTGGACCAGGAGCGCATGGGCGCCAACGCCCGCTCCACCGTGGGCACCGCGACCGACGCGCACACCATGCTGCGCATCATCTTCAGCCGCGCCGCCGAGCCGCACGTCGGCACCGCCTCCGCCTTCAGCTTCAACATGGCCGAGGGCATGTGCCCCGCCTGCGAGGGGCTGGGCAGGACGTCCGAGGTGGACGTGGACGCGGTCGTCGACAGGAAGCTGTCGCTCAACGAGGGCGCGATCAAGCTGCCCGGGTTCGCCGTCGACAGCTGGTCCTGGCAGGTGGTGGCGGGCTCCGGCCTGTTCGACCCGGCCGTCAAGCTGACGGACTTCACCGCCCAGCAGTGGGACGACCTGCTGTACAAGCCCGCCACCAAGCTCAAGTACGGCAACAGCAACTTCACCTACGAGGGCCTCATCCCCCGGGTCAAGCGCTCCTACCTGGGCAAGGACAGGGAGTCGATGCAGTCGGCGGCGCGGGCGTTCGCCGACCGGGCCATCACGCAGGCCACCTGCACCGCCTGCGGTGGCGCGCGGCTCAACGAGGCCGCCCTGTCGGCCAGGATCCAGGGCCACAACATCGCCGACTGCTCGGCCATGCAGATCAACGACCTGGCCGACTTCGTCCGCGGCATCGACAGCCCGAACGTCGGCCCCGTGCTGGAGGGGCTGCGCTCGACTCTCGACTCGCTGGTGGAGATCGGGCTGGGCTACCTCAGCCTCGACCGGGAGTCCGCCACGCTGTCGGGCGGCGAGGCGCAGCGGGTGAAGATGGTGCGCCATCTCAACTCCAGCCTCACCGACGTCACGTACGTCTTCGACGAGCCCACGGCCGGCCTGCACCCGCACGACATCCAGCGGATGAACCGGCTGCTGCTGGCGTTGTGCGACACGGGCAACACCGTGCTCGTGGTCGAGCACAAGCCGGAGACCATCGCGATCGCCGACCACGTGGTGGACCTCGGCCCCGGCGCGGGCACGGCCGGCGGCGAGGTCTGCTACTCGGGCAACCTGCACGGCCTGCGCCGCTCGGAGACGCTGACCGGCCGCTACCTCGACCACCGGGTCGGGCTGCGCGAGCGGATCCGCACGCCGTCCGGCTGGCTGCCGATCAGGAACGCCAATCTGCACAACCTGCGTGACGTGAGCGTGGACCTCCCGCTCGGCGTGCTGACCGTGGTCACCGGAGTGGCGGGGTCGGGCAAGAGCTCGCTGATCCACGGGCACGTCGCCGGGCGGGACGGCGTGGTGGTGGCCGACCAGTCGCCGATCCGCGGCTCGCGCAGGAGCAACCCGGCCACCTACACCGGCGTGCTCGACCCGATCCGCGCGGCCTTCGCCAAGGCCAACGGGGTAAAGCCGGGCCTGTTCAGCGCCAACTCGGAAGGGGCCTGCCCGGGCTGCAAGGGCATCGGGCTCATCTACACCGACCTGGTCATGATGGCCGGGGTGTCCTCGGTGTGCGAGCAGTGCGAGGGCAGGCGCTTCACGCCTGAGGTGCTGACGTACGAGCTGCGGGGCAAGAACATCAGCGAAGTGCTGGAGATGCCGATCTCCGAGGCGCGCGACTTCTTCCGCACCGGCCAGGCCGGGGTCATCCTCGACCGGCTGGTCGCGGTCGGCCTCGGCTACCTGGGGCTCGGGCAGCCGCTCACCACGCTGTCGGGCGGCGAGCGGCAGCGGCTCAAGCTGGCCGTCAACATGGCGAAGAACGGGACCACGTACGTGCTGGACGAGCCCACCACGGGCCTGCACCTGGCCGACGTCGACCAGCTCCTGTCCCTGCTCGACCGCCTGGTCGAGGACGGCAACACGGTCATCGTGATCGAGCACCACCAGGCCGTCATGGCCCACGCCGACTGGATCGTGGACCTGGGGCCCGGCGCGGGTCACGACGGCGGCCAGGTCGTCTTCACCGGAACCCCCGCCGAGCTGGTGGCCGACGGCACCTCGCTGACGGCCGTCCACCTGCGCGACTACGTCAGCAGAAGCTGACGCACCGCTCCCTTCGGAGGGCCACCCCCTCCGAAGGGAGCTCAGACCGCCAGGCGGGCCAGGACGCGGGCGAAGTCGGGCGGGGGCGCCACGACCAGCCTGGTCTGCCCGCCCTGGGCGACGATGTCGGCCCTGATGAGCGTCAGCCGCTCGTCGTGCCACCAGTACACCTGCGGGCTGAGCCCGTCCGTGCGCGCCGCGTGCACCCGCAGCCGCTCGATGGCCCGCACCACGCCGATCCCGTCCACGGGATGCAGCAGCAGCGTGTACGGGTCGGGCAGCACCACCAGCACGCCGTCCGCCGGCACCGGCAGATAGTCGCCCAGCCAGCGCAGATGCGTGGCGGCGGACGGGCTCGGCGCGGTCAGCCGGGTCACCGGCGTGCCGGTCAGCTCGATGCTCTCGCTGCTCAGGCGCTCCCGCTCGCGGACGTTCGCCACGGCCAGCTCGATCGCCCGCCCGGTGGGCACCGGCCAGCAGCCGGCCTCCTCGGGCCGCACGGCCCTGGACCCCACGGTGAGCAGCTCGACCACGTCGGCGTTGAGGTGGCGGCCGACGACGCGGGTCAGGTCGGGCACCTCGTCCACGGCCTCCACCCGCAGCCGCAGCAGCGGCCGGGCCTGCTTCAGGTCGCACACGTCGAGCCGGTCGCCGGCGGTGGCCACGGCGTGGCCGAGGTGCTCGGAGACCAGCATCGGCCAGTCCTCCCTGGCCCTGCGCCCGGCCTCGCGCCGCAGCCCGGTCAGCCGGACGACCATCTCGCCGTCCCCGAGCCCTTCGCCGCGCCGACTTCTGGGCCCACCTCCGGGCCCATCTGCGGACCCGTCCGGTGCCCCCGTCAACGTCACGGAGGAGCCGTCCTGGGCGAACTCGAAGGAAAATCCGAGGGACTCCGCGACCAGTGCGAGCAGCGAGTCGAGATCGACGTCTTCGACGGGCCGTCGCGAGGGCTCACGCCTGAACAAGTTCACGCGTCATGTCCCCTTCTGTCTGATTCGTCCCCCCTACCTTGCCTGCTCCCCGTTCCGGATCGAACCGGCCAGCGAGCACGATTCGGTATCGATAACACCAAGTGCATTCAGCCACACGCTCATCTGTGGCGACCCGTGCCCCACCGGCAACCCGGCCACCACCGGCACCCCGAGCGAGGCCAGCCGGTCCTCCAGCACCGGGTACGGGTCCCCGCAGCCGACCCACGACCCGAGCGCGATCCCGCGCACGCCGTCGAACACCCCCGCCTGCAGCAGCTGGGTGAGCATGCGATCGATCCGGTACGGCTCCTCCCCCACGTCTTCGAGGAACGCGATCCCGTCGGCGAACGACGGCTGCCAGCGCGTGCCGCACATCGAGGCGAGCAGCGACAGGTTACCGCCGCGGAGCACCCCTTCGGCGCGTCCCGGCGAAAGCACCCGGTCACCCCGCACGAGCGGCGCGGGACCGAACAGCGCCTGCCCCATGCTCTCCCAGGTCAGCGGCTCGGGCCCGGCCTCGTCGCCGGCGATGACGTCGCAGGCGGCCATCGGCCCGTGCAGCGTCGCCACGCCCAGCTCGATCGCGAACGCGTTGTGCAGCGCCGTGATGTCGCTCGACCCGAGCAGCACCTTGGGCCCGGCCGCGCGCATGGCGTCCCAGTCGAGCAGGCCGAGCAGCCGCCCGGCCCCGTAGCCGCCCCGGCAGCAGAAGACCCCGGTCACGGCCGGGTCGCACCAGGCGGACTGCAGGTCGGCGGCCCGGTCGGCGTCGTCGCCCGCGAGGTAGTCGAGGCCCTGACGGTCGAGGACGTGCGCGCCCACCACCACCTTCAGGCCCAGCTCCTCCAGACGCCGGACGCCCCGCCTGAGCAGGACGGCGTTGGGCGGCCCCGAGGGGGCGACGATGGCTACGGTGTCACCTTGCCGCATCGATCAGCTCCTTGACGAGCGCGGGTAGTGCCTGGCCGATCGGTTCGTTGATCACCCGGTCGGCGAAGGGGTCATAGGGGGTGGGCTGGGCGTTGACGATCACCAGGGTGGCGCCGGCGTCCAGCGCCTCGCCGCACAGCCCGGCGGCGGGATGCACGGTCAGCGAGGTGCCCACGGCCAGGAACACGTCGCAGGTGCGGGCGGCGCGCTGCGCGGCCCGGATCACCTCGGGCTTGAGCGACTGCCCGAAGGAGATCGTGTTGGCCTTCTGGACGCCGCCGCAGCGCGGGCAGGGCGGGTCGTCCTCGCCGGCCGCAACCCGGGCGAGCACCTCTTCCATGGGCGTGATCAGCTCGCAGGACAGGCACTCGGCGCGACGCATGGTGCCGTGGATCTCGATCACCTTCTCCGGCGAGGACCCGGCGCGCTGGTGCAGCTCGTCGATGTTCTGCGTGACGAGGGCCCGCAGCAGCCCCGCGCGCTCCAGCTCGACCAGCGCCAGGTGGGCGGCGTTCGGCCTGGCGTCCCAGGCGGCGTGATCGAGTCTGGCCCGCCACGAGGCCCGCCTGACGTCCGGGTCGGCGAGGTAGCGGTCGATGGTCGCGTCGGCCTCGGCCTGCGGATTCCTGGTCCACACGCCTTGGGGGCCGCGGAAGTCGGGGATCCCGGAGTCGGTGGAGACGCCCGCGCCGGTGAGGACGGACACCATCCTTGGCTCGTTCACCTGGCAAACGGTGTCACACTTACCTCTCGTATGCGACTTCCGCCCCACATCCTCGTGGTCAACGGCATCAAGGTCCGCCGCCCGGTCTTTCTGATCGGAGCGCCGCACTCCGGCGCGGACCTGCTGGCCCGTGCCTTGAAACGCTCTCCGGGTTTCCACGTGACGATGGGCCGCGCGAGCGTGGCGCACGTGGTCTACGCCTTCGCCCGCAAGCCGTCCATCGCCCGTACGTCCGGCGCCGTGCGCGTCCTGCGCGACGCGCTGTCCGAGTCGTGGCAGGTGCTGCCCCGCTCGTGCGGCGAGTGCGCCGAGTCGTGCCGGGACGCGGGCGGCGTCACCGGGACGGGCCCGTGCGTGTCCGCGAGCGACGTCACCCGCTTCGCCGACGGCAGCCCCGACCTGCTCTACAGCGTGCCCGTGCTGCTCCAGGCCTTCCCCGACGCCCGTTTCATCCAGCTCATCCGCGACGGCAGGGACGTGGTGGCCGACATGCTGGCCGATCCGGCGTGCCTGGCCTGGTTCAAGCCGGCCATGGTGGCGGAGCAGACCGAGTTCCCCAACGCGTTCCTCGGCGTCAACAAGGATGAGCACCTGCAGCGCTGGAAGACGATGCCGGCGGCGGGCAAGAGCGCGCTGCGCTGGCGCGGCGCGGTGCGGCTGAGCGCCGAGCTGCGCCGCACGCTGCCCGGGCCGCAGCTGCTGACTGTGCGCTACGAGGACCTGGTCGGCACGCCGCCCCAGGCCGTGGCGACGCTCGCGGAGTTCCTGGAGACGCGGGTGTCGAAGGTCGTCATGTACGACACCGCCGTGCCCAAGATCGGCGCCTGGCGGACCCGGCTGCGCCGCGAGGACCTGGAGCTGGTGGAGAAGGTGGCCAGGGAGGAGCTCAGGCGGCTGGGCTACCGGAAGAACTGAACTGGGTGCGGTAGAGCTCGGCGTAGAGCCCGCCGCGCGCCAGCAGCTCCTCGTGCCGGCCGCGCTCGGCGATCCGGCCGTCGTGGACGACGAGGATCTCGTCGGCCTCCCTGATCGTCGAGAGCCGGTGCGCGATGACCAGCGACGTGCGGCCCTCCAGTGCCGTCTTCAGCGCCACCTGCACCGCGGCCTCGGACTCCGAGTCGAGGTGGGCGGTGGCCTCGTCGAGCACGACCACCCTGGGCGCCTTCAGCAGCAGCCTGGCCAGCGCCAGCCGCTGCTTCTCGCCGCCGGACAGCCGGTAGCCGCGGTCGCCCACCACGGTCTCGAGACCGTCGGGCAGGCCGGCGATGAGCTCGCCGATCTGCGCCGCGCCGAGCGCCTGCCAGATCTCCTCGTCGCTCGCCTCCGGCCTGGCGTAACGCAGGTTGGCGCCGATCGTGTCGTGGTAGAGGTGGGCGTCCTGCATGACCACGCCGACGGTGTCGCGCAGCGAGCCGAGCGTGGCCTCGCGCACGTCGAGCCCGTTGATCCTGACCGCGCCCTCGTTGACGTCGTAGAGCCGCGACACCAGCGAGGTGATCGTGGTCTTGCCCGCGCCGCTGTGCCCGACCAGCGCGATGAGCTGCCCCGGCCGCGCCGTGAAGGACACGCCCTCCAGCACCGGGTGGGACGGCCCGGAGTCCTGCCTGGCCACCGACTCCAGCGAGGCCAGCGAGACCTCCTCGGCGGCCGGGTAGCGGAAGCGCACGTCGTCGAACTCGATCGTGACCGGGCCCGCGGGCACCGGCACGGCGCCGGGCCGCTCGGCGACCATGGGCTTGAGGTCGAGGATCTCGAAGACGCGGTCGAAGCTCACGAGCGCGGTCATCACGTCGACGTGCACGTTGGACAGCGAGGTGAGCGGACCGTAGAGGCGCATGAGCAGGGCGGCCAGCGCCACCAGGGTGCCGAGCTCGAAGGCGCCGGAGACGGACAGGACGCCGCCGATGCCGTAGACGAGGGCGGTGGCCAGCGCCGCGATCAGGCCGAGCGCGACGCGGAAGACGGTGCCGTACATGCCGACGGTCACGCCCACGTCGCGCACCCGGGCGGCGCGGGCGCCGAAGACGGCGGCGTCGTCCTCCGGCCTGCCGTAGAGCTTGGCGACCGTCGCGCCCGCCACGTTGAAGCGCTCGGTGGTGACCGAGCTCATCTCGGCGTCGAGCTGCATCTGCTCGCGGGTCAGCGCCGACATGCGGCGGCCGACGTATTTCGCGGGCACGATGAAGATCGGCAGCAGCACCAGCGCGACCAGGGTGACCTGCCACGACAGCGCCAGCATGGCGCCGAGCACCAGGACCAGGCTGACCACGTTGGCGACGACCGAGGACAGCGTGCTGGTCAGGGCGCGCTGGGCGCCGATGACGTCGGTGTTGAGCCGGCTGACCAGCGCGCCGGTCTGGGCGCGCATGAAGAACGCCACCGGCATGCGCTGCACGTGGTCGAACACCTCGGTGCGCAGGTCGTAGATGAGGCCCTCGCCGATGCGGGCGGAGAACCAGCGCTGCGCCAGCGTCAGCCCGGCGTCGACCAGCGCGAGCGCGGCGATGGCCACGGCCAGCCAGACGATCACGCCCGGCCTCTTGGGCAGGATGCCGTCGTCGATGATCGCCTTCATCAGCAGCGGGTTGGCGACCACGATCACCGCGCCGGCCACGACGAGCGCGAGGAACGCGGCGATCTGCCTGGTGTACGGGCGCGCGTAGCCCGCGATGCGCCGCACGGTGCCCGGCCGCAGCCGCTGCTTGGTGACCGAGCCGTCGCGCCGCAGGGACGCCATCATGCTCGGGCCGAAGCCCCCACCCATCATCGCCATGCGGGAGATCCCCCTTCCTCCGCACGGGACAGCGTCGCCGGGACGCTCGGTGATTCCCGGCTCCGCTCACCGCGAAACTCGCTCCGGGAAGCCCCCTTCTCCGCGCGGCGCTCTGAGGCACGCTGAGCCGTTTTCCCGCCCCGTTGTCAGTCGTACCCGTCGGCGGGCCCGACCGGCGGCCCAGGGGCCGCACAGCCCCTCACGACCGGCCGGCAGCGCCGGCGCCTGAGTGACGAATCAGCCCGACTGCCCCCAGAAGCACCGAACCGGCCGTCAAGCCGCGAATCACCACCGGTCCGGCCCGAAGCGCTGAGCCGCGGCTCAGCCCGACCGGCCGAAGAGTGCCTTGATGCGTGCCGCCTGCTCGATCCCCTCGGCCACACTCTGCTCCTCCAGGGTGCGTGCCTGCGCCCCCTGGAGGAGCCGCTTGGTCGCCACAGCCGCGTCCCGGTTCGTCGACAGCAGCTGCGCGGCCTTGTCCTTCACCGCTTGGTCCAGGTCGCCCCCGGCGACCACTCTCTCCGCGAGGCCGATGCGCATGGCCTCTTCTGCGTGCACGGTCCTGGCGGTCAGGCAGATGTCGATCGCCTTGGCCAGGCCCACCAGCTCGACCAGGGGCTTGGTCCCCGTCAGGTCGGGCACCAGGCCCAGTGCGGGCTCTTTCATGCAGAACGAAACGTCTTCGGCCACGATCCGCAGGTCACAGGCGAGCGCGAGCTGGAATCCCGCACCGATCGCGTGCCCCTGCACTGCGGCGATGGAAACGATCTCCGGGCGGCGCAGCCACAGGAACCCCGCTTGGGCCTGTCTGATGCGCTGCTCGAAGCCGGTGTCCCCGTCTGCGGCCACCGAGCTGAACGAGCCCTGTCCGGGCACCCCCTCAGATGTGAACGTTCGCAGGTCTATGCCTGCCGAGAAGGACGGTCCCTCACCTTTCACGACGACGACGCGTACCTGCTCGGGCAGGTTCTCGCCGATGCGAGCCAGTTCCGACCATGTCGCGAACGTCTGTGCGTTGCGCTTTTCCGGCCGGTCCAGCGTGATCGTCGCTATCTCACCGTCCACCTCGTAACGGACCCCGTTCTGCGCCGAGGCAGAGCCGTCGTCCGTATTCCCCCCGCGCTGTCGCGCCTGCGCTTCCGCCATCGCCCGCTCCCTTGTCCGGAGTGCTGACCGTCGCGCCCGAGCTTACAGAATATGATTCTGGCCCGGGCGCGACGGCGGCTGACTAGGGACGGGCGGCTGCGGTCGCACGTTCCGAGGCGGCCGTCAGCGCTTGGACTTGCCTCGGGTCGCCCCGCCGCGTCCGCGCAGAGTCACACCGGACTCGCTGAGGATGCGGTGGATGAACCCGTAAGACCGACCGGTCGAAGCGGCCAGGGCGCGGATGCTTTCGCCCGCGGCGTAGCGCTTCTTGAGATCGCCGGCCAGTTTTTCCCGGTCGGCCCCGGTGACCCGGGTGCCCTTCTTCAGTGTCTCGGCCACGAGTACCTCCTGTAGTGCCGGACTTCCGCAGCGTTACTCCGCCATGATCAGTCATTTCAGCGGGATCGGCTACCTACTCCACGGGAAAAGATCCGTACCCACTCAAATTAAGATCAGGCAAGTGCCACAAGATCGGAAAATTCGGCGCTCCATGCGTCTTCAGTTCCGTCAGGTAGCAAGATCACCCTATCCGGTGACAGGGCGTCAACGGCACCCTCGTCGTGGGTGACTAGGACGATTGCTCCTGAATACGACCTCAGAGCGTTGAGGACCTGCTCCCTGCTGACCGGGTCGAGGTTGTTCGTGGGCTCGTCGAGCAGCAGCACGTTGGCGCTGGAGAGCACCAGCATGGCCAGCGCCAGCCGGGTCTTCTCGCCGCCGGACAGCACCCCGGCGGGCTTGTCGACGTCGTCCCCGGTGAACAGGAACGAGCCGAGCACCTTGCGCAACTCGGTGTCGGTGAACCCGCCGCCGGCCGAGCGCATGTTCTCCAGCAGGGTCCTGCCGGGGTCCAGGGTCTCGTGCTCCTGGGCGTAGTAGCCGATCTTGAGGCCGTGGCCGGGGCGCAGCGCACCCGTGTCGGGCTGCTCGATCCCGCCCAGCAGGCGCAGCAGCGTGGTCTTGCCCGCGCCGTTGAGCCCGAGGATGACGACCCTGTGACCTCGGTCGATGGCCACGTCGACGTCGGTGAAGACCTCCAGCGACCCGTAGGTCTTGGACAGGCCCTCGGCCATGAGCGGGGTGCGGCCGCAGGGCTGGGGGTCGGGGAAGCGCAGCCGCGCCACCTTGTCGCCCTTGCGCTCCTCCTCGGTGCCGGACAGCAGCCGGTGCGCGCGCCGCATCATGTCCTGGGCGGCCTTGGCCTTGGTCGCCTTGGCCCGCATCTTGTCGGCCTGCGCCAGCAGCGCCCCCGCCTGCTTCTCGGCGTTGGCCCGCTCGCGCTTCCTGCGCTTCTCGTCGGTCTCGCGCTGGGCCAGGTAGGCGTTCCAGCCGACGTTGTAGTGATCGATCACGGACCGGTTGGCGTCCAGGTGCAGGACCTTGTTGACCGTGGCTTCAAGAAGGTCGACGTCGTGGCTGATGATCACCAAGCCACCCTGATGACTGCGCAAAAAATCGCGAAGCCAGCCGATTGAGTCCGCATCTAGGTGGTTTGTCGGCTCGTCGAGAAGGAGAGTTTCCGCTCCGCTGAAAAGAATTCGCGCCAATTCCACGCGCCTGCGCTGACCGCCGGAAAGCGTTTGCAAGGGCTGCCCGAGCACTCGGTCGGGCAGGCCGAGACTGGAGGCGATGGAGGCCGCCTCCGACTCCGCCGCGTAGCCGCCCAGCACGTGCATCTGATCTTCGAGCCGGCCGTAGCGCCGCACGGCCTTCTCCCGGGTGCGCTCGTCGGCGGAGGACATGCCCACCTCCGCCTCGCGCAGCTTGCGGATGACCTCGTCGAGCCCGCGCGCGGACAGGATCCGGTCGCGGGCCAGCACCTGGAGGTCGCCGGTGCGCGGGTCCTGGGGCAGGTAGCCGACGCTGCCGGTGGTGGTGACGCTGCCCGCGGCGGGCAGGCCCTCGCCCGCCAGCACCTTGGTCAGCGTCGTCTTGCCCGCGCCGTTGCGGCCGACGAGCCCGATCTTGTCACCGGGGTTGACCCGGAAGGTGGCTTTCTCGATGAGCAGGCGCGCGCCCGCGCGCAGCTCGATATCATTCGCAATGATCATGGTGACCGGTACACTCCCGAGCTAGGAAACGAGGATTGGGCGTGCGACGCCGGTCAATCGGGAGCATGCATACCGATCAGTGTAGGGCCCCTGGAAGGGGCCCCACCTCTCCTTAACGTGCCGTGAGGTGCTTGCCGATCAGCACCAGGTTGTGGATGGCGGCCAGTCCGTACTGCGCGGCGCTGTTGGTGCTGACGAACGGCGCCTCGTGCACCGGGTGCGGCACCCGCGGCCCGTCCACCAGGGTCAGCTCCCAGTTCTCCTGGTGTTGCAGCGGGTTGCGGTTGAGCTGGTCGCCCTCCCCCAGGCGGAACTTGCGCCACGCCCAGGCGGCCAGCTCGGCGTCGTCGGTGCGCGCCGCCGCGTACGCCGTCAGCCGGCTGTGCGCCTGGATCAGCGAGATGCCGCTCAGCCGCCGCCCGGTCTCCGCCTCCTGCTGCTCCGGCGGGGCGAGGTAGAGGCGGCAGTACTCCAGCCAGGCCCGCTCGAACCCGGGAACGTCCAGGTCGAGCGCGATCAGCTCCGCGCACATCTCCGGCAGCCCGAACAGCGACGACAGATGCGAGATCGAGATCTGGTCACGGCTCGTGTCGAACCGGCCGGTGTCCAGATCCAGCCGCCCCTCGCCGGTGAGGAAGCGGCGCGGCATCGCCCCGATGCCGGCCATCGTGCCGAGCAGCCGGTCCCTGGCCCGCTCGTCCCCGTGCCGCTCCCACCGGGTCAGCCAGGCCGCCGCCAGCGAGCCCCAGTCGGTGCCGAGCCCGACGGACAGCGCCGAGCGGTCCGGGGTGTAGACGTCCTCGCGCACCTTGCGCAGCGGGTCGATGGCCAGGAACGTCTCCTCGGGGACGCTGAGCTCGTCCATGAGGTCGCCGGTGCGCTCGTCGGCCGTCAGGTAGTAGTAGAAGCGCCGGTAGGCGGCGTTGGAGATGCGCAGCTGCTTGCAGCTGCAGCCCCAGTGCTGCACGTTGTGCCGGCTGCCCAGGCCCTTCCACCGGCCGAGGTGATAGACGTCCACCTCGCCGGTGTGGCGGCACATGGCCTCGGCGAAGCGGAAGACGTCGGCCCGTCCCGTGCGCAGATACTGCAGCCACAGCCACAGGTCGGGCGACAGCTCCGAGTTGTCCCAGGCGTAGCCGCCGACGTCGTAACGCCAGGTGTGCCGGTCGGAGTCGTAGGTGTGCATGACGTCGCCGTAGTCCCAGAACCCGTACCAGCGGCGCTGCTCGCGTTCGCGTTCGTACAGGTCGAACAGGAAGTCCAGCCGGTCCTCGATCTCGGCGTGCGCGGGCGTGGAGCGGTCGGGCAGGCCCCACACGCCGAACACGTCCGCCTCTCGCACGCGCTCGGGGCTCGCGGCGAGCAGCGCGGGCGCGTTCACGGCGGCGGCGTGCGCGGCCAGCTCGTCCGCCGTGGGTGTGGCGTCGTGGGCGCGCAGGCTCAGCTCGTGCGTACGCGCGATGCCCCGCGGATCGCCGAACCCCGGCTCGTAGTCCTCGTACGTGATCTCCAGCCCTTCGAGCTGCTCCTCGAAGGTGTCCTGGCCCATGCCGTCGTGGTAGAAGCGCAGGTCCATGGCCGGGGCTGACGGCGACCAGAGCCAGATCGTGACGGTGGCCACGTCGGTGGCCGCGTTCCTGACGTCCAGGCGGGTGGGGTGCAGCCGCCAGAAGTCGCGCAGCCCGAAGCCGAGGCCGCCGCTGACACCGCCGACGTAGCCGTACCCGGCCGAGCGGGTGCCGGCCGGGATCGTCACCCAGCCGTGCCCCTCCTTGGTGCGCTTGCGCAGCGTGTAGCCGTCGGCGGAGCTCTGGTCGAGGGTGTAGTCGCCCCAGGTGGGGATGAGGTGCAGCCGCCTGGCGACCTCGGGGTCCAGCTCGCCGGCCGGGCGGCCCTCGACCTGGGCGCGGCGCGCGGCCTCGCCGGGGTCGCGGCGCAGGCCGGTCAGCCCGCGTACGGCCTCGGTCAGGAAGCCGTCGCTCCCGGCCAGGCGCACGTGCCGGTCGTGCGGCTCGTCGCGCATGACGACGTCCGCGCTGAGGCCGAGCCCGGCCAGGAAGTCGCGCTCGGGGTCGCCGTCCCAGACGAAGGTGTGCAGGATCCGCACCTGTTCGGCGCCGGCGTAGAAGTAGAGCCGGACGGTGAAGGGCAGCCAGTCGCCGTGCCGGCCCTCCAGCCGGACCACGGCGCGCAGCGGGCCGTCCTGCTCGACGGTGACGCTCTCGACGACGCCGGCGGACCGTTCCCTGGCGACGTGGCCGTCCTCCTCGGGGGTGGGCTCACTCTGGCGCAGGCTGACCAGGCGCACGTTCCTGGCGATCTCGCGGCTCCCGCGCGAGATCGAGCGGGCGACCGTGCCGCCGCCGATCGTCCAGGTGACGACGCCGGTGCCGACGATCAGGTCGCCGTCCCGCCGGGTCACGGTGACGGCGTTCTCGCCAAGATCAGCGGCCTGTGCGGCGGGTTCAAGCCGGTAGTGCTCGGAGTGCGGTCCCGCGCCGGCGGCGTGGGCGGACCACTTGACCGAGCCGTCGGGCCAGGTGGCGGTGACCCAGCTCTGCACGGGCACCGGGCGCCCCTCGGCGTCCGACAGCGCGAACGGCGTGTCCCGCTCGACCGCGCCGCGTGGCCACGGGACGCCCCAGGTCACTCCTTGGTCTCCGGGACGGTCCAGCCAGCGCAGTACGGTCATGCGAGTTCCTTCAATCGCTCGGCGACGATCGCGGCCACCTCGTCGGCGCCGCGGAAGCAGAAGTGGGTGTCGTCGGCCACGCCCTCGGGGTAGAGCGGGTGCGCCCCCGGCGGGAAGTGGGTGAACAGGGCCTTCGAGCCCTCGGGGCCGAGCCGTTCGTACAGCTCGGTGGTGGCGGCGGTCAGGTCGATCAGCGGCACGCCCCCGGCGGCGGCCAGCGCGCGCACCTGATCCGGGTAGCCGCCGTGCGTCGGGACCAGCCGCGCGCCGTCGAACCTGCGCCGCTGCACCGGCGTGCACAGCACCGCGAGCGCGCCCGCCGCGCGCGCCTCCCCGACGAAGGCGCGCAGGTTGTCGCGGTAGGGCAGCTCCGGCTCCTTCTGGTCGTTGTGCCCGAACTGGAGCACGACGACGTCGCCGGGGACGATCTCGCGCACGAGCGCCGCCCAGAGCCCCTCCGCCCGGTGGCTTGCCGTGGTGGCGCCGCCCTTGGCGAAGTTGCGGACGGGAACGCCGACGTACGCCCCGAGCTGCGCGCCCCACCCGGACATCGGCGCCTCGTGCGCCGGGCAGGACGCGACCGTCGAGTCCCCGGCCAGCAGCACGGTCACTCCTTGACGCCCCCGATCAGCACGCCCTTGGCGAAGTGCTTCTGCAGGAACGGGTAGAAGAACAGGATCGGCAGCGTCGCGATGACGACGACCGCGAACTTCAGTCCCTGCTCGGGCGGCACCCAGGTCCGGTCCATCTGGGAGAGCGCCGCCGCGGCGTCGGTGTTGGTGAGCTGGCGGACGAGGATCTGCAGCGTCCACTTGTTCGGGTCGCTGAGGTAGAGCAGCGGCGACATGTAGTCGTTCCAGATCGCCACCGCGTAGAACAGCGAGAACGTCGCGATGATCGGCTTCGACAGCGGCAGCACGATCTTGAAGAAGACGCCCATCTCGTTGCAGCCGTCGATCCGCGCCGCCTCCTCCAGCGCCTGCGGCAGCTCCTGGAAGAAGCTCTTGACGATGATCAGGTAGAACGGGTTGATCGCCAGCGGCAGGATCAGCGCCCAGTAGCTGTCGAGCAGCCCGAGGTCGCGCACCACCAGGTAGGTGGGGATCATGCCGCCGGAGAAGACCATCGTGAAGATGACCAGGTTGAGCACCAGCGTGCGGCCCGGCAGGTACCGCTTGGCCAGGGGGTAGGCCATGGTGAAGGTCAGCAGCACCTGCACCACCATGCCGACCGCCGTCACGACCACGGTCGTGACCAGGGCGCGGACGAAGGTGGGGGTGGCGAAGATGTACTCGTACGCCTCCGTGACGATCTTGTGCGGCCACAGGAAGAACGGCCGGGTGGAGATCTCGGCCTCGTTGGCGAGCGAGCCGGCCAGCACGTACAGCAGGGGCAGCACCGTGATCAGCGCCAGCGCGACGAGCACGATGACGTTGAGCGCGTCGAACACGCGGCTGCCGAGCGAGCCGTTGTTGTCGACCTTGAGCTTGGCCGGCTTCTTGGTCTCGGTCATGGTGGACATGTCCGGCCTCCTCAGAACAGTCCCCGCTGGCCGAGACGCTTGGCCAGCCAGTTGGAGCCGAAGATCAGGATGACGCCGGCCACGCCCTTGAACAGGCCGACGGCGGTGGAGTAGCTGATCGCGCCGTTCTGGATGCCGGCGTAGTAGACGTAGGTGTCGAACACGTCGGCCACCGAGCGGTTCAGCGACGTGGTCATCAGCCAGATCTGCTCGAAGCCGGTGTCCAGCAGGTTGCCCGAGGCCAGGATCGCCATGACGACGACCGTCGGGCGGATCGCGGGCAGCGTCACGTGCCAGAGCTGGCGGAAGCGGCCCGCGCCGTCCATGCGGGCGGCCTCGTACAGGTTGGGGTCGACCCCGGCCAGCGCGGCCAGGTAGATGATCGTGCCCCAGCCGGTCATCTTCCACAGCTGCTGCAGGATGATCAGCGGCCGGAACCACTCCTCCTGCGCCATGTAGTCGATCTTCGCGGTGTCGCCCAGGAGGTCGCGCATCCAGCCGGACAGCACGCCGAAGTCCGCCGCGAACAGCACGTACGTCAGCGACGCGACGATCGTCCAGGACAGGAAGTGCGGGATGTAGATGAGCGACTGGATCGAGCGCTTGAGGATGTTCAGGCGCAGCTCGTTCAGCAGCAGCGCGACGATGATCGGCGCGGGGAAGACGACGACGATGTGCAGCAGCGCCAGGAAGAGCGTGTTGAACATCAGCCGGCCGAAGTCGGGTCCTGCGAACAGCTCCTCGAAGTGCTTCAGGCCGACCCAGGGGCTGCCCGAATAGCCGAGGAACGGCACGAAGTCCTGGAAGGCGATGGTCACGCCGTACATCGGCAGGTACTTGAAGAGGACGAAGTACGCCAGGCCCGGCACGAGCATCAGGTAGAGCCAGCGGTAGCGCAGCACCGCCGTGCGCAGCGGGACCTTGTCGGCCCGGCGCTTCTTCGCCTTGGGCGCCGCCTTCGAGGGAGGCGTCGCCAGGTCGGTGGCCACAGCGGCCTCCTTTCGTATGAGGGGCCCGGCGGATGTGCCCGGGCCCCTCAGGCGAGCGGTCGGTGACTACTTGGGCAGTTTGCTGAGCAGGTCGTTGATCTCGGCCACGATCTGCGTCCCGCCGCCGTCGTACCAGCGCTTGATCTCGCCCTTGAGCTGCTCCTCCGTGATGGCGCCCGACAGGAACTTCACCCGGGCGTCGGAGACGATCGTGTCGATCTGCGGGCCCCGCTGGACCTGCGTGGGGGCCACGACGGGCAGCGCCACGTTGTGCACGGCCGTCTTGAGGTCCTCCTCCATCAGCTCCTTCTGCAGTGCGACCATGTTCCGGTACGGCTCACCCGGCGGGACCCGCTGGTAGGCGATGCCGCCGATGTCGACCGTGCCCTTCGTGCTGAGCTGGATGAAGGCGTCGTCCACGTTGTCCTGGACGGTCACCACCGCGGGGTCGTCCTCGTTGATCAGCGTGGCGGTGTCGCCGTTGTCGACCTTGAAGTTGCGGCCCTCGATGCCGTTCTGGAGCAGGACCTGGCCCTCCTTGGTGGCCAGCTTGTCCAGCGTCTTCAGCACGTTGTCCAGCTCGGCCTCGGTCCGCACGCTCTGCTTGGAGATCGCCAGCGAGTCGGCGTAGCCGGTGAACGGGTAGGAGTACTTCTGACCGTCGGCCTTGGCCAGGTTGCCGACCATGGCGACCTTGTCGCCGTAGTTCTTGTCACCCTCCTCCCTGAACAGGTCGAGGACCTGGCGGGAGCGGATGTTGACGTCGATGATCATGCCGCCCTTGCCCTGGTGGAACGGCTCGTTCCACTTGGCCGAGTCGAGGGTGGCGAAGTCGGGGTTGACCATGCCCTCGTCGACCATCTTCTTCAGCCACCTGTTGGCCTCGAGGAACTCCGGCGTGTCGAACCCGGGCACGACCTTGCCATTACGCTCGCCGTAGCCGTTGGGGGCGCCGAACCAGGTCTCGATCACGTCGTACGGGCTGGCGCTGGCGTAGTTGCCCGGCCACTTCGGGATGATCAGGCCGTAGGTGTCCTTCTTGCCGTTGCCGTCGGGGTCCTTCTCCGTGAACGCCTTGGCGACCTGGTAGAAGTCCTCGATCGTCTTCGGCTCCTCCAGCCCGACCTTCTTCAGCCAGTCCTTGCGGATGACGATCGCCGAGCGCAGCAGGGGCCGCATCCGGTAGAGGCCGTAGATCTTGCCGTTGATGGAGGAGTTGAGCGCCGTGCGCGCGTCGGCCGGCTTCAGGTTCGGGTACTTGTCCAGCTTGTCGGTCAGGTCCCAGAACGCCCCCGCCTCCGCCGACTTGACGAACGCCGGCAGGTGCGGGTCGACCACCACGACCTGCGGGATGTTGTCCGAGGCCAGGGTGACGTTGATCTTCTCGGTGTACTCGGCGTTGGGGACCCAGGTGACCTTGATCTTCTTGCCGAGGAACTTCTCGATGGCCTGCTGCATCTCGCCGGTCGGCTCGGGAGCCGTGCCGAACAGCTTCGACATGAACGTGATCGTGTTCGGATCGGACTGAGGCGCGTCGCCACCGCCCGAGCAGGCCGAGGCGGTGAGAGCGGCCGTTAGCGTTAACACACCGGCAAGAAGCCGACGGCGACGGGATGCGCTCATGAGTTCCCTTTCGAATGCAGGCGCGCCTCGTTCTCCTCGAAGAAGCGCAGGCAGAGCCACGTATTGAGATAGATCCACGCGCCGAAGCTGATCATCGGCGCCAGGATCGGCGCCACCGAGGTCGCGAAGGCGATGGCTGAGAGCGCTAGCAGCAACAGCACGGACGAAGCCGGACGCATCAGCGCTAGCTGCGCCGCCTTGGGCCAGTAGGCCCGCAGCGGCAGGTCGTAGTGCGCGTAGAGCGGCCCCACGTACGCCCCCACACCCGCCAGTGCGATGAGGGCCACGAAGGTCGCGATCCTCGGCGCCCCCATGCCGGGCCCGAGGGCGGAGAAGTAGAGGTAGTTGCCGATCAGCACGACGGCGGCCACCGCCCCCGGCAGGACCAGCAACGAGGCCCGGGCGAACTCCCGCCGGTAGACGGTCCAGAATTCTCGCCAAACATGAAACGTTTCATTACGAGCATGCCGCCGGGCCAGCGTGTAGCCGGCCACGGTGGCGGGCCCGACCCCCAGAACCACACCTCCCGCGAGCGTGAAGGCAAGCCAGGCGAGGTTCAGCCGGACCGCCCAGATGAGCTCTGAGCAGGCAGCTTGAAACCTGATCGACATGGCGGGATGGTTCATCCGGCACCACCTTCTCGTGGCATGTGCACGGATACGGGGGTGGAGTATTGCACCGTGGTTCCTGCCCAGTTACAAGCGAGTGAACGGCGGTTGGTGCGAAATTAGTGTTGAATCGACTCAAAGTCAATGACGGGACACGCGGAGATTTGCGTACTCTCCGATCAGCGGAGCCATCTGCCTGAACCCGATCTTGCCTCCTGCCAGGGCGGAACCGCCGATAGAGCCGTCGTCCCGCCACCGGAACGAGACCAAATCGTTGATTGCGAAGCTCACCGCTCCCCCCTTGACCTCCAGCCGCACCGCATAGGGCCCGTCGGCGTCCAGCACCCCCGGCAACGGATCCGGCCCCTGGGCGACCAGGTGGAACCCGTGACTCTTGCGCAGGTTGCAGGTGTGCAGGGCCCGCTCGGAGGCCCACATGCGGCGGAAGTAGGACACGTGGTAGGCGTCGATGTCGCCGTGGTGGTACTGCTCGTAGGGGCCGTCGCGCACGCTCAGGCCCGGATCGAACAGATCCTCACCGTTCCGGCCCCGGGCGTGGAAGAACATGATCGCCAGCCCCGGCTCCCTGACCGGCCAGAACTCCCACTCGATCCGCACACCGTCGGGAAACTCCTCAGGACACCACAGCACCAGATTCGCCGCCTGCCCCTCGGCCGCCGCCCGCCGGCTCTCGAGCCGCATCCGCCCCTGCGGAAACGACACCGCCCCGTCCCCCTCCATCCGGAACCCGGCGAGGTCGTCGGGGGTGGCGAGGGGGTTGCGGTAGATCTCACCCACGTCAGCTCCTCCTGCTCGACTGTGCCGCCGAACGTAGTACACCCACCCGGCTGCGCGCTTCCGGGAGAGAACGGCCGAGCTGGCACGGCAAGGACTGCCCCGCCCTGCGGGTCCGTGCCGGCGTGTTGCGCATCTGCCCAGGTGAACGGGCACCCTGGCCGCCGCCCGCATTGCGCCGGGCCCCTCCGTACACCTCCTCGCCGCCGCGGCGCGCCAAGTGTGCGAAGAGGCGGACGTGCTCGGGACGGACGTGCTCGGGACGGACGTGCTCGGGACGGACGTGCTCGGGACGGACGTGCTCGGGACGGACGTGCCAGGGGGTGTGGGGACCGGCGGTGTGCCGGGGCCGCGAGACGGACGGATGCGCTCGGAACGGACGTGCTCGGAATGCACGTGCCGGGGAGTGTGGGGACCGGCGGTGTGCCGGGGCCGCGAGACGGACGGATGCGCCGGGGGATGCGTGCCAGGGGGTGTGTGCCGACGGTCTGCGCGCTGGGGGTGTGCCAGGGCAGCGAGACGGACGGACGTACCGAGGAAGCGACCAAGCCTTCCCACGCTTCGACCCACCCGTCCCCAGCCAGCACGCCACCACGCCAGCCGTTCCCCCACGCCAGCACACTCTCCGCACCCCCACCTCTTCCCGCACCCTTGGCGCGCCGCGTCGGCGGAAAGGCGTACGGAGGGGCCCGGCGCAACACGAACGGCGACCAGCCCACCCGCCATCCCTGACCCCGCACCCCTGAGCACGCCCGCCCTTCCGCACCCCCTCAGCATCCCCGACCCCCACCCATGTCCCTGGCGCGCCGCATCGGCGAGACGATGGACGGAGGGGCCCGGCGCAACGCGTACGGCGACCAGTACACCCCTTCACCTGCGCAAACATGTGACCCAACACCACGCTGCAGACGACATGGAGCGAGGGAGCTCTGGGCACACCAGCCCATCCCTCACCGCCCCAGCACACCCTCGACACGCCCAGCCTCCCCGCCCCCTGCCCGGCCGTCTTTGCCCACGCCGGCACGCCACCACGCCAGACGTCCCCACACCTCACCGCACCCGCAGCACACCCACCCCCTCCACGCCCTTGGCGCGCCGCGTCGGCGGGAAGGTGGACGGAGGGGCCCGGCGCAACGCGTACGGCGACCGACACACCTCGTTCACCCGGGCGAACATGCACCCATGGCATCGGGCAACTGGGACAGAACGCAGAGGGCCGACACCCCGACAGCGCTCCAAGGTCAGCGGCGGTAGGCGCTGGATTCTCGGATCACCAGGTCGGGCTGGAAGATGACCTGCCGATGCCGGTGCTGTTCCGGCTCGGCCACCTCCTCCAGCAGCAGGTCGATCGCCGTACGCCCAAGGAGCTCCCGCGGCTGGCGCACCGACGACAGCGGTACGGCCGCCGCGGCGGCGAAGTCGATGTCGTCGTACCCGATGATGGCCAGGTCCTCGGGCACGCGCAGCCCGTGGGACGCCATCGCCTGTAAGAAGCCGAGCGCCATCATGTCGTTGGCGCAGAAGGCGGCGGTCGGGCGTTCGTCGGCGGGCAGGGCGGCGACGCGTTCGCCGATCGCGCGGCCCTCGGCCACGGTCAGGGTGGGCGCGGTGGAGGTGAGCAGCTCGACGGCGCCGCCGGCGGCGGCGACGGCGCTGGTCACGCCCGCGTGCCGGTCGGCCACCTGTTTGATGGACGGCGGCCCGCCCACGAACATGATCCGCCGGTGCCCGCGTTCGATGAGGTGCGCGCCGGCGATCTGCCCGCCGAGCCGGTCGTCGACGGCCACCGAGCACTGGAGCCCGGTCGCGGGGCTGTCGACCAGCACCACGGGGGTGCCGCGGGCGATCAGCTCCTCCAGCCAGGGGGTCTCCATCTCGACCGGGGTGATCAGTATGCCCATCACTCGTTGCTGTTCGAGCTGGTCGAGGTGGCGTCGTTCGCGGCCGGGGTCGCCAGCGCTGTTGCAGAGCACCACCATGGTGTCGTGGTCGTCGGCCACCGCTTCGGCGCCCTGGGCCACGTCCACGAAGAACGGGTTGGACACGTCGAGCACGACGAGCCCGACCGTCCTGCTGCGGCCCACCCGCAGGTGGCGGGCCACCTCGTTGCGGACGAACCCGAGTTTCTTGATCGCTTCGAAGACGCGTTCCCGCGTGGCCGGGGACACGATCTCCGGGCGGTTGAGCACATTGCTCACCGTGCCCACTGAGACGCGCGCCAGCTGCGCGACCTCCTTGATGTTCCTGGTCGCCATCGATCCTCACGAGGCCGTGCTGCTGAAAATGCGGGATCCGCCGCCCGGGACGCCGGAAGGAGCGCCGGAAGGGGGCAGGACACGCTGGATACGGCGTACCGCAGACGGCGGTTCACCGGGACTTCGGCTCATCATAGCGGCATTCAAGATTTTTTTGAATCGTCTCAACGACTCGGTGCGGGGGTGGCCGCTCCGGCCTTCATCCCGTCGAGCATCAGCCGCAGGTAGCGGCCCGGGTCGGCGGCCACCGGCGCGGGCAGGTCCTCGGGGTGGCAGGTGAAGACGTTCAGCAGGTGGATCAGATCCTGTACGCCGACGTCCCGGCGCATCGTCCCCTCGGCCTGCGCCCGGCGTACGACCTGGTCGAACCGCTCCTCCCACCGCGCCCGTACCCGCGCGAACTCGGCACGCCGCGCGATCACCTCGTCCGGCAGCACGGCCAGCGCGGTGGAGAGCGCAGCCCGGCCCGGCTCCGCGACCCAGCAGACGAAGTCCCAGATCGCGCTCCAGGCGTCGGCGGAGCCGCGGTCGGCGGCGTCGAGCGCGTCCGCCATCGTGTGGATGTAGTGGTCGCCGACCGCCGCGATCAGCGCGTCGCGGTCGGGGAAGCGCCGGTAGAGCGTGCCGACGCCGACGCCGGCGCGTTTGGCGATGGCCTCCATGGGCGCGCCGACGCCGCGCTCGGCCACGACTTCGGCCGCCGCCTCGACGATCTTGCCCAGGTTGCGCCTGGCGTCCGCGCGCACGTACGACCTCCAAGTGGACGATCAGATTCCGGTTAGTGTACCGTCCGCATAACCGGAATACGAGATTCCACTTATGCGGAGGTTCCCTGATGATCGTGGTCACCGGCGCGACCGGCTCCATCGGGCGCGCGCTCCTCACGGGGCTGAGCGGCCACGAGGTGCTGTCGGCCGTCCGCCGCCCCGCCGACGACCTCGGCAGTCCGTACGCGCTCGCCGACCTCGACGACCCCGCGACTATCGGCGCGCTGCTCTCGCCCGGCGACCGGCTCTTCCTCAACAGCTCCCTCTGGCCCGGCGTCGTGGACGCCCACCGCGCCGTCATCGACCTGGCCGCCGAAGCGGGCGTCGCGCAGATCGTCACGGTGTCGGTACGGGACGCCGCCCCCGGCGGCAGGCTCGGCCTGGGCATGCACGGCCTGATCGACGCCCACCTCAGGCAGTCCGGGGTGCCGTGGGCCGTCCTCCAGCCGAGCGGCTTCATGCAGAACCTGCCGGGGGACTTCGCCGGCGGCACCATGTACGGCGCGTACGGTCCCGGCCGGATCAGCTACGTCGACGCCCGCGACATCGCCGATGTGGCCGCCGCCCTGCTGACCTCGCCCGTCGGCCCCGGCCGCGCGTACGTGCTGACCGGCCCCGAGGCCCTGTCGCACGCCGAGATCGCCGCCGAGGTCGGCAAGGCTCTGGGCCGTACGGCACGGTACGTGGACCTGTCCGTCCCTGAACTGGCCGCCCGCCTGGAGCGCCAGGGCCTGCCGCAGCCGCTCGCGCTCGACCTGGCCGAGTTGCAGGCGCAGACCGGCGACGGCAGCTGGGCGCCGGTCACGACGACGGTCCGGGACGTGACCGGCCGAGCCCCGCGCACCCTGGCCGACTTCCTCGCCGACCATGCCGCCGCCTTCTCCTGAGCTCCCGTACGAGCTGGGCTTTTCCTGAACCCGCGCACGAGCTGGGCTTCTCTGGACCCCGCCTACGAGGACGGCGACCATCGGTTCTCACCCGGTTGCACGTTTGCCCAGGCGCACGGGCAGGCGAGTCACCGTACGCGTTGCGCCGGGCCCCTTCGTACATCTTCCCACCGACGCGGCGCGCCAAGGGTGGAAGGGGTGGGTGCGCTGAGGAGACCGTCACGCGGGGTCGACGACGCGGATGCGTACCGCACGGAACAAAGCGGGTGTATCGCGCAGGACGGTCAACCGGGGATCGGGCACCACCAGGAACGGCTCCCGCTCCAGCGCCAGCAGCGGCGCAAGCCGCCGGTCCGGCCTCAAGGCATCCACCGCCCTGCGGTCGCCGCCGAACATCACCCCGTCCAGCAGCTCCAGGTGCGGGGTCAGCACCCGGACCGCCGTCTCCACCGCGTCGTCGTACGCCTGGGCCGCCTGGTTGCGCCGCCGCCTGGCGAAGCGCTGCTGCGACCACCCGCCCGCCGCCGTACGTCCCTGCACCAGCCGCGAGCCGACCTTGGAGGCCACCAGCGCGCCGCCCTGGAAGACGCCCGCCGCGTAGCCGCCGAGCCGCACCAGGAACACCCCGACCCGCCGCTCGGCGCGAGCGTGCGTGACGAGGCGGGTGACGTGCGGCGGGCCGGGCGGCGTCATGGGCGGGAAGGGCACCTGCAGCTCGGCCACCGCGCCGTCGGCGGCCACCAACCGCACCGCCCGTTCGTCACCGGTCGCGGAGAAGGGCCCGTGCCGCCCGGCGAACCCGTCGATCCACGGATGCAGACGCTCCGGCGGCACTGTCACCCACCGACCGCCACCCCTCGCCGGACGCGCGCTCATCCCCGAACCTTAGCCAACGCCTTCACGCACTAGTCGACGAGCGTCTCTCACACGCGCTCGCAAGAGACGCCCACGGCACGCTCCCGTGACCTAACCCGTGACGGCCCTCATCGCACGCCCCCGCGCCTTGGAGCTCGTGACCGGCGCTCGTCACACGCACCCGCGCCACAAGACCGTGACGGACACCGTCGCACTCACCCGCACAAAGAGACCTGACACGCGTCGCACGCACCATGGACCGTGACGGACACCGTCGCGCTTACCCGCGCAAGGAGACCCGACGGGCGTCGCACGCGCCACGGACCATGACGGACGCTCGTACGCACGCGCCCGCGCGAGACGCCGTGCCCGGCGACCGCCGACCATCACCCGTCCCGGGGCCGGTGGCAGGCCGCCGTAGCGGGAACCCTAACCGAAATGTCGGTTAATTCTGTTTCGTGAGCCTTCTGGTACGCGAGCGACGGGAGCACCATCTGTACGTGTCCTCCCTGCTCACCAGTCCCCTGGTGGACCTCGATACCGGTGCCGTCATCGCGCACCCCGCCACCGTGGACCCCACCGGCTCGCTCAGGGCGGCGCCCCTGCCCATGATCATCGAGCTGCCGGTACGCACGGTGCTGCCGGGCGCCGGCACGCTGGCTCCCCTGCACGAGGCGCTGAGAAGGGCGGGCCGGCATCCGCGCGAGGCCATCCTCCTGCTCACCGGAACGTGCCAGGAGCAGGACAGGCCGCTGCTCAAGGTGGGTCTCGACGGCCTTCGTACGATCGGCTACCTGCTCGGCCTCGCCGGCGTGGGCTCAGCGGGCCCGGCGCTCGACCTGGTCGCGGAGACGGCCCCGTACGTGCTGGCCCTCGATCCCGACGTGGTGGCGCGCGTCCCGGCGGATCACCGGGCGACCGCGGTGGTGCGGGCGGTGGCGTCGCTGGCGCGCGACGTCGGCGCGCACGTGCTGGCGCCGGACGTGCGGCGCGAGGCACAGGTGGCGGTGCTCCGCGGCCTGGGCGTACGGCTCGCGCACGGCCCCCTGCTCGCGCCAGGCCCAGACGGCAAGGTACGCGTGCCGCTACCGGTCGCGGACGAGTCGCCCGCCACCGTCATGCTCGGCCCTCGCGTGCAGGAGATGCTGCTGCCGGCCGTGACCCTGCCCGCTGAGGCGAAGGCGGAGGAGGCGGTGGCGGCCTTCGGGCACGAGCCGACGATCACCAGCGTCATCCTGGTGGACGAGTTCCAGCGGCCCAAGGGCAGTCTGGACCGCAGCCGGTTCCTGCTGTCGTTCGCGGCCCGGTACGGCCACGCCCTGCACGGCTCGAAGCCCGCTCAGCGCCTGGCCGACCCGCCGCGTACGGTCCCGCGCACCACCCCGGCGATAGCGGCCATGCAGGCGGCCGGCCGGGACGCGGCCCGCGTCTACGACGACCTGGTGGTCACCGACGAGCTGAACCGCTGCCTCGGCATCGTCCGCGTCTCGGACCTGATCAGACAGGTGAGCGCGATCCGCGCCTGACGATCTCCACCACTCCCGTGCCGTGCGACCGCGATCCGCGGCTGACAAGGGCGGGGCGGCCGGGATAGGAAGTAATCATGCTGAACAGACGGACCCTGCTCGGCGCCGGAGTGTTGTCCGGGGTCGCGGCGTGCACGGCGGACTCCCCCAAGCCGAGACCGGCCGCCACGGCCTTCGACCCGGCCGACTGGGCGTCCGTCAGAGCCCAGTTCGCCCTCGACCCGGCCGCCGCGCACTTCGCCGCGTTCGTGCTGGCGCCCGCCCCGGCGCCGGTCCGGCAGGCGATCGCGACGCACCGCGACGCCCTGGACGCCGACCCCGAGTACACCCCGCCCGGCGGCGAGTTCCCCGACACGACGGTACGCGAGGCCGCCGCCCGCTACCTGGGCGCCGAACCGGGCGGGATCGCGCTGACCGACAGCACCACGATGGGCCTCGGCCTGCTCTACTCCGGTCTCGGCCTGCGCCCCGGCCAGGACGTGCTGACCACCGAGCACGACTTCCTGGCCACCCACGAGGGCCTGCGCCTGATGGCCGCGCGCACGGGCGCGAAGATCCGCAAGGTCGAACTGTACGAGGACCCGGCCCGTGCCTCGGCCGACCGCATGGTGTCGGCGATCAAGGAAGGGCTGGGCCCGCGCACCCGTGTGGTGGCGATCACCTGGGTGCATTCGAGCACGGGCGTGCGCGTGCCGGTGCGGGCCGTCGCCGACATGCTGGCCGAGGTGAACCGGGGCCGCGACGAGCACGACCGGGTGCTGCTGTGCGTGGACGGGGTGCATGGGTTCGGCGCCATGGCCGACGGCGTGGCGGATCTGGGCTGTGACTTCCTGGCCAGCGGTACGCACAAGTGGCTGTTCGGGCCGCGCGGCACGGGCATCGTGTGGGGCCGCGACTGGGAGCCGGTGGCCCCGATCGTGCCCAGCTTCAGCGCGGCGGCGTTCAACGCCTGGCAACTGGGCGGCGAGCCGACGGCCAGCACGGCGGATCTGGTCACGCCCGGCGGCTACAAGGCGTTCGAGCACCGGTGGGCGATGCCGCAGGCGTTCGCGTTCATGATGGGGATCGGCAAGGACCGCGTCCAGCAGCGCACCCAGGAGCTGGCCACCAGGCTGAAGGCCGGGCTGGCCGGGATCTCCCACGTCACGCTGGCCACGCCGCAGGCGCCGGAGCTGTCGGCGGGGCTGGTCTGCTGCGCGATCACCGGCATGCAGCCGCTCCAGGCGGTGGAACGGCTGCGCGCGAAGAAGGTGCTCACCAGCGTGACCCCGTACAGCCACTCGCTGCTGCGTTTCGGCACGAGCATCGTGACGACGCCCGAGCAGGTCGATCTGGCGATCAAGGCGGTGGAGGAGCTGGTATGAACGAGGCCGAGCCGTACGGGCCGCTGATCGGCACCCACGTCCGGGTGCTGACCTGGAACGTGTGGGGCAAGTCCGGCCCGTACGCGCGCCGGGCGAAGGTGATCGAGAAGGTGGTGCGCGAACACGACCCCGACGTGGTCACGCTGCAGGAGTGGGCAGGCCAGACACTCGGCTACGAACACGTGACCGCGGAGGGGGCCGCGTGTGCGGTGTTGTCGCGCTGGCCGATCACGCGGCGGGAGGAGGGCCGCCTGCCGGGCGGTGACCTCCCCGGCAGCGCGCTGTTCTGCGAGCTGGCCGGCCCGCGCGGCCCGTTACAGGTCTTCAGCGTCATCATCGGCGCGTACCGGCTGGACGAGTCGGGGGCGCGGCAGGAGCAGGTACGGGCGCTGACCGCGTTCGTCGGCGAGGTCGCCTCACGCCGGCGTCCCGCGCTGGTCTGCGGCGACTTCAACGCCGGGCCCGACAGCGACGAGATCAGGATGCTGACCGGCCGCACCGTGCCGCCGACCCCCGGCGTGGTCTTCTACGACGCGTGGGAGGTGGCCGGCGACGGCGGCCCGGGTCACACCTGGTCCGACGCCAACCCATGGGCGCGGCCCGGCCTGTATCCGCCACGCCGCTTCGACTACGTCCTCAGCGCCTGGCCGCGAGCCGGCGGCGCGGGACATCCGGTGCGCTGCGAGGTCGTGGGCAACGGCCCGTACCCGGGCTCCGACCACTACGCCGTCCTGGCCGAACTCCGCTACTGACCAGACGCGCAACCACCGCATCCGCTGCGCTGCGAGGTCGTGGACGACGGCCCGGACCCGAGCACACAGCCACTCCACCCATGCACATCGCCCACCAACCCCACCGACCCCCACCCCTCATCGGCCGCGCAGCCGCCATTCGGTCGCGGAGGTCAGAGCCAGCCCTGGGTTCTGGCTCGTTGGACGGCCTCGATGCGGTTGCGGGCCCGGGTCTTCTGGATCGCCGCGGACAGGTAGTTGCGGACCGTGCCCTCCGACAGGTGCAGCCGGGCCGCGATGTCGACGATCGTCGAGCCGTCGGCCGCCGCGGCCAGCACGTCGCGCTCGCGCGGCGACAGCGGGTTGGGCCCGGCGCTGAGTGCGGCCGCGGCCAGTCCGGGATCGATCACCCGCTCCCCCGCGTGCACCCGCCGGATGGCCGCCGCCAGCTCCCTGGCCGGACTGTCCTTGACCAGGAACGCCACCGCCCCGGCCTCCATGGCGGTGCGCAGGTAGCCGGGCCGTCCGAAGGTGGTCAGGATCATCACCCGGCACGCCGGCACCCGTTCGGTGATCTTCGCGCAGGCGGTGAGCCCGTCGGCGCCGGGCATCTCGATGTCGAGCAGCGCGACGTCGGGCCGCACCTTGACCGCGACGGCCAGCGCCTCGTCACCGTCCGCGGCCTCGCCGGCGACCTCGATGTCGGGCTCCAGACCCAGGAGCGAGGCCAGCGCACCACGGATCATGCCCTGATCCTCGGCCAGCAGCACCCGGATCATGCGCCCGCCTTCGTCACGGCCGGAATCCGTACCCACGTCACGCGTCCGCCCCGGCCGGGATCCGTACGCGGAGCGCGTGGCCACCGGCCGGCTCGGGGCCGGCCATGACCGTGCCCCCCGCGCTCGTCACCCGCTCGGACAGCCCGCTCAGGCCGCTCCCCGGCGTGTAGGGGCCGGTGCCGTCCTTCCCGTCGTCCACGATCTCCAGCATGGCGTGCGTGCCCCCGTACGTCAGCCTGATCTCGCACCGGGTGGCCCGCGCGTGCCGTACGACGTTGGTGGTGCCCTCGCGCACGATCCAGCCGAGCAGCCCGTCGAGCGGTTCGGCGGGCGGTTCGGCGGGCGGTTCGGCGGGCGGTTCGGCGGGCGGTTCGGCCGGCGTGCCCACGCCCAGGCTCGTGTCCCGGGTTTCGGTGCCGGGCAGCCGGCCCGTGGTGCGGACCTCCGCGCGTACGCCGGCCGCCGCCAGCACGGTCCTCGCGTTGTCGAGCTCTTCGGCCAGGCTGCGCTGCCGGTAGCCGGTGACCGCCTCGCGCACCTCGACCAGCGCCTTCCTGGCGACCGACTCGATGTCCCCGATCTCCTGGAGCACCCGCGGCGACCGTTCGGCCAGCCGCCCGGCCAGCTCGCTCTTGAGCACGATCAGCGACAGGCTGTGCCCGAGCAGGTCGTGCAGGTCGCGGGCGATGCGCAGCCGCTCCTCGGCGGCGGCCAGCCGGGCCACCTCGTCCTGGGCGCGATGCAGCTCGACGGTCAGCGTTCTGGTGTTGCGGACGCTGATGAACAGCACGCCGAGGGTCACTACCTGCATGCCGAGGACGATGACGGTCTCGGGCGTGCTGCCGGTGATGAACCCCGCGGCCAGGATCGTCAGCAGGCTCAGCGCCATGCCCCCGAGCGCCCACAGGGCCGGCAGCGCGAACCCGTACAGCACGACGCTGTAGACCGGCAGGCTCATCCAGGAGCCGGCGAAGACGAGCGCGCCGGTCATCCCGAGCACGGTGGTGAGCGCGAGCAGCGGATAGGTCCAGCGGCTGCGCTCCAGGAAGCTCCTGGAGCTGAGCACCGTGCCCAGGAACGACGCGACGAACGCGACGAGCAGCAACCCCGCCCAGACGGCCCGCGCTCCGGTGAGCGCGCCGGTGACGATCTCCGCGATCGGGAAGACCAGGTAGACCATCCCGGCGGACGTGCCCAGCAGCCGCCTCCCGCGCGAGGCGCCCCCGTCGGCCCGCCCGAAGGTGATCCTGTCGGCGAAGCTCACCCTCGTACGGTAGCGCGCCGGTAGAGGTAGGCCGCCGCCCCGCCCAGGACGACCGCCCACCCGGCCACGACCAGCACGTCCATCGCGTCCACCCCGTGCCCGCCGGCCAGGCTCCACCCGAGGCTCGCGTAGTGGAAGGAGGGCGTGAGCTCGGCGACGGTCTTCATCGTGGCGCCGAAGATCTCCGGCGGGAACCACAGCCCTCCGGCGATGGCCAGGGCGAACATGCACACCATCGAGGCCGGCTGGGCCGCGTCGGCGGACAGCGCCGAGCCGAGGGCGAGCCCCAGCGCGATGAACGGCACGGTGCCCAGCCACATGGCCGGCAGCAGCGCCACCCACCGGCCGGGCGGCAGCGACACGCCCTGCTGCACCACCGCCGCCACGCTCACCAGCAGCAGCGAGGGCAGGACGAGCGCCAGCGCGGTGCTGATCTTGGCCACGATGACGGCCCAGGACGGCAGCGGGGTGATCTGGAGCTGGCGCAGCCAGCCGGACTGCCGCTCGGTGGCCAGCGGCACGGCCGAGCTCATCATGGACGAGGCCAGCGCGCCGTAGGCGGCCATCGACACCATGAGGATCACGTTGTAGCCGAGCCCGGAGCCGGCGGTCTCGTCGCCGTAGATGTTGGCGTTGATCAGGTACAGCGCGACGGGGAAGGCGACCACGAAGACGAGGTAGCGCCGGTTGCGCAGCATGCGCACGATGTCGGCCCTGGCGAAGTGGATCATCGGGACTCCCGGGTGAGCTGGAGGAAGGCGGCTTCGAGGTCGGCGCCGGTGAGGGTGAGGCCGCGTACGTCGAGCGCGGTGCCCCGATACAGCCCGTCGAGGGTGGCGTCGGGGTCGGAGGTGTGCAGGGTGGCCGTGCCGCCGGCGACCTCCACGGCGGTGACGCCGGGCAGCCGGTCCAGGCCGGCCGCGGGCTGCTCGCCGAGGACGAAGCTGACGGCCTGGCCGCCGGCGTCGGCCTTGATCTGGGCGGCGGTGCCGTCGGCGGCCAGCCGTCCCCTGGCGATGACGATCACCCGGTCGGAGTGCTCGTCGGCCTCCTCCATCTGGTGGGTGGCGAACAGCACGGTCCTGCCGCCGGCCGCGTAGTCGTGCATGCTCGCCCAGAACCGCAGCCTGGACTCCACGTCCATGGCCGCGGTGGGCTCGTCGAGCAGCAGGATTCTGGGCGCGCCCGCGACGGCCAGGGCGAACCTGACCCGCTGGGCCTGCCCGCCGGACAGCCTGCCGGCCCGCCGCCCGGCCAGCTCGGTCAGGTCGGCGAGGCTGAGCAGCTCGTCGAGGGCGAGCGGGTCGGGGTAGAGCCGGCGGACGAGGTCGATGAGCTCCTTGACGGTCAGCTCGGGGATGAGCGCGCCGTTCTGCAGCATGGCCCCCATCTGGCCGGCCCTGACCGCCTCGGCCGGAGTGCCGCCGTGTACGCGGACCGCGCCCGACGAGGGCAGCAGGAGACCGAGCAGCAGGTTGATGGAGGTCGACTTGCCGGCGCCGTTGGGCCCCAGCAGGGCCACCGTCGTGCCGGGCTCGATGCTGAGCGAGAGGTCGTCGACGGCGAGCACGGCCCCGTAGTGCTTGCTGACGTGATCGAACTCGACCGCGTTGGAGGTGGATCGCATACCTCGAACGCTATGGCGGGGCGGGCGGCCGGCATCAGTGCGATCCCTCCGCCGTTGACCATGACATTTGTCAGATCACCCGCCCCGCCGGAGCGTTGTCAGAGGCGGCAGGCGTAGATGTCGGTGACCAGGATGGCGCGCCCGCCGATGTCCCAGAGCTTGTCCATCACCTGCTGGTGGCCCTTGCGCCGGACCATGGCCCGCACCGCGACCCAGCCCTCACGGTGCAGCGGCGAGACGGTGGGCCCCTCCATGCCGGGGGTGAGCGCGATGGCCTCCTCGATGCGCTCGGCCCGGATGTCGTAGTCCATCATCACGTAGTCGCGGGCGTGCACGACGCCCTGGAAGCGGCGTACGAGCTGCTCGACGCCCTGGGTGTCGGGCACGCCCTGCCGCCTGATCAGCACCGCCTCCGAGCGCATGATCGGCTCGCCGAAGACCTCCAGGCCGACGTTGCGCAGCGTGGTGCCGGTCTCGACCACGTCGGCCACGGCGTCGGCGACGCCGAGCCGGATGGCGGTCTCGACGGCTCCGTCGAGCTTGATGACGCGGGCGTCGACGCCCTGGTCGGAGAGGTATTTCTCGAGCAGTCCCGCGTAGGAGGTGGCGATGCTCCGGCCGTTGAGGTCGGCCACCGACGTCATCGCGCCGGCCGTGGTGGCCAGCCGGAACGTGGAGTCGCCGAAGCCGAGCGGCATGATCTCCTCGACCGGGGCGCCGGAGTCGACCAGCATGTCGCGGCCGGTGATGCCCACGTCGAGGGTGCCCTCGCCGACGTAGACGGCGATGTCGCGGGGGCGCAGGAAGAACAGCTCGCAGCCGTTGGCCTCGTCGACCAGGACGAGTTCCTTGCTGTCGCGGCGCGAGCGGTAGCCCGCCTCTTTCAGCATGCTCTGGGCGGCCTCGCTGAGCGCGCCCTTGTTGGGTACTGCCAGACGCAGCATGTCAGGTCCTTACGTGTCTCGCTTCCGTCATCTCCCGGGTGCCGGGCGCCTGGGCGCCCTAGAGATGCTTGTAGACCTGGTCGAGGCCGATGCCCTTGGCGATCATGAGCACCTGAACGTGGTAGAGGAGTTGCGAGATCTCCTCGGCGGCCCTGTCGTCTGACTCGTGCTCGGCCGCCATCCAGCTCTCGGCGGCCTCCTCGACGACCTTCTTGCCGATGGCATGGACGCCGGCGTCGAGCGCGGCCACGGTGCCCGAGCCCGCGGGCCGGGTCCGGGCCTTCTCGGACAGCTCGGCGAACAGCTCTTCGAAGGTCTTCATGATCTCTCTCGTCGGTCGGCTGCGTGCCTGATAAGCCTAGTCTGCGTCATGGGGTGACGCCGCCCCGCGTCCGCCACGCGAGACGCCACAAGACGACGGTGCGAGACGACGTGCGAGACGGTGGGCGAGACGGTGGGGATGACAGGGGGACGACGCGAGCACCCGGCCGGAAACGGCACTGCCCGCCGCACCTGAGAAAGGCACAGCGGGCAGTGTCGTGAAATGTCGCGGTATGTCGCGGTGTCAGGCGCGGTCAGCGCTCGAAGCGACGCCCCGAGTTACGGCGGAAACCACCGTTGCCACGGTCGTCCGGACGCCCGCCGCCACCGCCGGAGCGGTAGCCGTCACGCGGCGCGCGGTCGTCGGAGCGCACCCCGCGCTCGCGGTCGGCCGAGAACGGCCGGCCACGGTCGGAGGCGTAACGGCCGCCCCGGTCGTCGGACCGGTAGCCGCCACCGCCGCTGCGCTGCCCGCGGTCGTCCTGCCGGAACGGGCGGTCGTCGGAGCGGTAGCCGCCCCGAGCGGGCCGGCTGTCACGGCGGCGGTCGTCGCCGATCGGGCGCTGCTCCTGCGTACGCCCGAACGGCCGCTCACCCTCGCCGTGCCGGCGCGGACGCCGGTCGTCGCCGGAGGTGAAGGGACGCTCGTCGTCGTGCCGGCGCGGACGCCGGTCGTCACCGGACGCGAACGGGCGGTCGCCGTCCTCGTGCCGGCGCGGACGGCGGTCGTCGCCGGAGCCGGGGCCGAACGAGCGCTCGCCGTCGTCGTGCCGGCGCGGGCGGCGCTCACCGTCGAAATCCCGGCGGCCCCGCCCCCTGCCCCTGCGCTCGGACGAGCCGCCCTCGCGGCGCGGGCGCAGCGGCTTGCGGACGTCGGGCTCCCACACGGGAACGGCCTCGCCGCTCGGCGTGCGGGACCCGGTCACCTCGGCGAGGCGAGGGTGGCCGGGCGTGGCCTTGAGCCGGAACGGGTGGATCCCGGCGCGGCGGGTGAGGGCGTCGGTCGAACGGCGCTCGTTGGGCAGCACCAGCGTGACGACCGTGCCCTTCTCGCCGGCGCGGGCCGTGCGGCCGCCCCGGTGCAGGTAGCTCTTGTGGTCCTGCGGCGGGTCCACGTGCAGCACCAGGCTGATGTTGTCCACGTGGATGCCGCGGGCCGCGACGTCGGTGCAGACGAGCACGTTGACGGAGCCCTCACGGAACTCGGCGAGGATGCGGGTGCGCTGGTTCTGGCGCTTGCCGCCGTGCAGGCCGCCCGCCTTGACGCCGACCCTGGCCAGTTGCTTGCACAGCCGGTCCACGCCGTGCTGGGTGCGGACGAAGATGATCGTACGGCCCTCGCGGTTGGCGATCTCGGCCGTGACGTCGAACTTGTCGTCGCGCGACACCTGCATCACGTGGTGCTCCATGGTGTCGACCGGCGAGGTCGCCGGGGCCACGGAGTGGGTGATCGGGTCCTTGAGGAAGCGCTGCACCAGCTTGTCGACGTCGCCGTCGAGCGTGGCCGAGAACAGCAGCCGCTGGCCGTCGGCCGGGGTCTGCGCGAGCAGGTCGGTGACGACGGGGAAGAAGCCGAGGTCGCACATGTGGTCGGCCTCGTCGAGGACGCTGACCTCGACGTCGCCGAGCGAGCACTCACCCTGGCGGATGAGGTCGCCCAGGCGGCCGGGGGTGGCGATCACGATGTCGACGCCGCGGCGCAGCGCCTCGATCTGCTTGCCCATGGACATGCCGCCGACGATGACCTTCATACGCAGCCCGAGGCCGCGCCCGAGGGGCTCGAGAGCGTCGTGCACCTGGAGGGCGAGCTCGCGGGTGGGCACGAGGATCATCGCGTGCGGACGCCCGGGGGCGGGCCGCACACCGGCGATGCGCGCCATGGTGGGCAGGCCGAAGGCGAGGGTCTTGCCCGAGCCGGTCTGGCCGCGCCCGAGGACGTCGTGGCCGGCGAGCACGTCGGGGATCGTCGCGCTCTGAATGGGGAACGGGCTGTCGAAGCCCAGCTTGGCCAGTCCGTTGAGGAGCGGCTTGGGCAGGCCCAGCAGCTCGAACTCGGACGGGCCCGGCCCAGCGTTGGTCTCGGCGTTCGTCTCAGGGGAGGTTTCGCCGATCGTGGGCATGACAGCGTCAAGCATGGTCACGAAATTCGTGCCTTTCCGTCGAAGTGGCGCGTCACTTCTGCGAAAGGACGAGCCGGGACGTGCGGCTCCTGGCCGCACACGTTCAGGGCGCCCGCCATGAGGGCGGGATGAAAATGAGGGGGCACACCCGGCACCGGCCGCAGGCGATGCGTGACGCGCGATGAGACGTCAGGTGTTCCTGTTTTCCAACGCCGGGGATATTATCGGATATTCCCCGGCCAGGGGCACGGACTTTCCGGAACCCGCTATGGCACGCTGAAACGGCTGACGATTTACGCCAGCCGTGACAGCGGAAAAGATCAGACGTTGAAGCCTAGCATACGCAGTTGCTCGCGCCCCTCGTCGGTGATCTTGTCAGGGCCCCACGGCGGCAGCCAGACCCAGTTGATCTTCACATCCGAGACCATGCCGTCGAGCGCCGAGTGGGCCTGGTCCTCGATGACGTCGGTCAGCGGGCAGGCCGCGCTGGTCAGCGTCATGTCGATGGTGGCCACGGGCTGCCCGCCGTCGGACGGGTCGAGGTTGAGCCCGTAGATCAGGCCCAGGTCGACGACGTTGATGCCGAGCTCGGGGTCGACGACGTCCTTGAGCGCCTCCATGACCTCTTCGGCGGTCGCGTCACCGTCGTAGCCGGTCGGGGTCTCCACAGGCTTGCTCATTCGGCAGCACTCCTCACAACAGCGTCCTTGTACGCCATCCACGAAAGCAACGCACATTTAACACGCGCCGGGAACTTGGCCACGCCCGCGAACGCGACCGCGTCGCCGAGGACCTCCTCGTCGGCCTCGACCTTCCCCCGGCCCTGCATGAGCCGGGTGAACTCGTCGACCACGGAGAGCGTCTCGGCGACCGTGGCGCCGGTGGCCAGCTCGTGCAGCACCGACGCGGCGGCCTGGCTGATCGAGCAGCCCTGACCTTCGTAGGAGACGTCCAGAACCTTGCCCGCGTCGCCCACCTTGACCCTGAGCGTGATCTCGTCGCCGCACGTCGGGTTCACGTGGTGAACCTCGGCGTCGTACGGCTCACGAAGCCCGCGCCCCTGCGGGTGCTTGTAGTGCTCCAGGATCAGCTCCTGGTACATCGACTCGCCGATCATGGCTATGCGAACACCTTCTGAACGTGATGGAGGCCGCGCACCAGGGCGTCGATCTCGCCCGTGGTGTTGTACAGGTAGAACGACGCCCGCGTGGTCGCGGGTATTCCGAAGCGCAGGTGCAGCGGGCGCGCGCAGTGGTGCCCGACGCGTACGGCGACCCCGAACTGGTCGTCCAGGATCTGCCCGACGTCGTGCGGGTGGATGCCCTCCAGCGTGAACGACACCGTGCCCCCGCGCCCTTCGAGCGTCTCGGGGCCGATGACGCGCAGGGTGGGCACCTCGCGCAGGGCGTCGAGCGCGTAGGCCGTCAGCGTGCGCTCGTGCGCCTCGACGGCCTCCATGCCGACCTCGGTGAGGTAGTCGACCGCCGCGCCGAGCCCGATGGCCTCGACGATCGGCGGCGTGCCCGCCTCGAACTTGTGCGGGATCGGCGCGTACGTCGAGCGGTCCATCCAGACCGCCTCGATCATCTCGCCCCCGCCCAGGAACGGCGGCATGGCCTCCAGCAGCTCGCCGCGCCCCCACAGCACGCCGATGCCGGAGGGGCCGACCATCTTGTGGCCGGTGAAGGCCACGAAGTCGGCGCCCAGCGCGGTCACGTCGACCGGGTGGTGCGGCACGGACTGGGAGGCGTCGAGCGCGACCAGCGCGCCTGCCTCACGGGCCCGCGCGGCCACCTCGGCCACCGGGTTGACGGTGCCCAGCACGTTGGACTGGTGCGCGATCGAGACGATCTTCGTCCGCTCGGTGATGAGCTCGGGCGTGTAGTCGAGCCGCCCGTCGTCGGTGACGCCGAACCACTTCAGCGTCGCGCCGGTGCGCTGCGCGAGCAGCTGCCACGGCACGATGTTGGAGTGGTGCTCCATCTCGGAGATGACGATCTCGTCACCGGGGCCGAGGGTGAAGCGCGGATCGGTGTTGACCGGGTTGCCGAAGGAGTAGGCGAGCAGGTTGAGCGCCTCGGAGGCGTTCTTGGTGAAGATCACCTCGTCGCGCGACGGCGCCCCGACGAAGCCCGCGATCTTGTCGCGGGCGTTCTCGTAGGCGTCGGTCGACTCGGCGCCGAGCACGTGCATGGCGCGCCCGACGTTGCTGTAGTGCAGCGCCAGGTGCTCCCGCATGGTCTCGATGACCTGGTTGGGCTTCTGTGAGGAGTTGCCCGAGTCGAGATAGACGAGCGGACGCCCGTCGGGCAGCTCGCGGGAGAAGATCGGGAAGTCTTCCCTGATCTTCTCCACATCGAAGCTGTGTGAAGTCATGCAGACGCCTTCGTGTACTGCTCGTAGCCCTCGGCCTCGAGCTTGTCGGCCAGTTCGGGCCCGCCCTGCTCGACGATCCGGCCGGCCGCGAAGACGTGCACGAAGTCGGGCTTCACGTAGCGCAGGATGCGGGTGTAGTGCGTGATCAGCAGCACGCCGGTGTCGCCGGAGGCGCGGAAGCGGTTGATGCCCTCGGAGACCACGCGCAGCGCGTCGACGTCGAGGCCGGAGTCGGTCTCGTCGAGCACCGCGATCTTCGGCTTGAGCAGCTCCATCTGGAGGATCTCGTGGCGCTTCTTCTCGCCGCCGGAGAAGCCCTCGTTGAGGTTGCGCTGGGCGAAGGCGGGGTCGATGGACAGGGCGTCCATGCCGCCCTTGAGGTCCTTGGCGAACTCGCGCAGCTTGGGCGCCTCGCCGCGGACGGCGGTGACGGCCGAGCGCAGGAAGTTCGACACGGACACGCCGGGGACCTCGACGGGGTACTGCATGGCCAGGAACAGACCGGCGCGGGCCCGCTCGTCGACGGACAGCTCCAGCAGGTCGACGCCGTCGAGCAGCACCTGGCCGCCGGTGACGGTGTACTTCGGGTGGCCGGCGATGGCGTAGGCGAGGGTCGACTTGCCCGAGCCGTTGGGGCCCATGATGGCGTGGGTCTGCCCGGCCTGGACGGTCAGGTTGACGCCGCGCAGGATTTCCTTGTCCTCGACGGCGACCTGCAGGTCACGAATCTCTAGGGTGGACATGTGCTTAGGACTCCTTCGAGAGCGAGACGAGCACGTCATCGCCGTCGATCTTGACTGTGTAGACGTTCACGGGCTGGGTCGCGGGCGGCCCGGTGGGCTTGCCGGTCTGGATGTCGAAGCACGAGCCGTGCAGCCAGCACTCCAGGGTGCCGTCGTAGACCTCCCCCTCGCTGAGCTTGACCTCGGCGTGGGAGCAGACGTCGTGCAGGGCGAAGACCTCTTCGCCCCTGCGGACCAGCGCCACCGGCGTCTCGTCCGCGCCGACCTCGACACCGAGGACGCCCCCTTCGGGGATGTCCTCGACCTTGCACACCTTCTCGAAGCTCATCGAACGGTCTCCGCGACGGGCTCGGCCGCCTCGGCGACGGACTCGGCGGTGTTGAGCTCCGCCTCCAGGGCGTTCATGACGCGCTCGCGGATCTCGTCGATCTGGATCTTCTCGATGAGCTGGCCGAGGAAGCCCCGCACGACCAGGCGGCGGGCCTCGTCGTAGGGGATGCCGCGGGCCTGGAGGTAGAAGATGTGCTCGTCGTCGAGCCGGCCGGAGGCGGAGGCGTGCCCCGCTCCGGCGACCTCGCCGGTGAGGATCTCCAGGTTGGGCACCGAGTCGGCGCGGGCGCCGTCGGTGAGGATGAGGTTGCGGTTGAGCTCGTACGTGTCGGTGCCCTCGGCCTCGACCCTGATGATCACGTCGCCGATCCAGACGGCGTGCGCCCGGTCGCCCTGGAGGGCGCCGCGGTAGTCGACGTTGCTCTTGCAGTTGGGCTGCGAGTGGTCGACCAGGAGGCGGTGCTCCAGGTGCTGGCCGGCGTCGACGAAGTAGACGCCCGACATGTCGGCGTCGCCGCCGGGGGCGGTGTAGGTGACGCTGGGCGACAGGCGGACGAGGTCGCCGCCGAACGTCACCACGAAGCTGCGGAACGTCGCGTCCTTGGCCAGCGAGGCGTGGTGGGAGGAGACGTGCACGGCGTCGTCGTCCCAGTCCTGGAGGCTGACGACCCTGAGGCTGGCGCCGTCGCCGACGACGAACTCGATGTTGTCGGCGTAGACGGCGCTGCCCTTGTGGTCGAGCACGAGCACGGCCTCGGCCATCGGCTCGACCTTGACCACGATGTGGCCGTAGGCGGCGCCGTCGCCGGTGCCGGTCAGCGTGAGCACGGTGGGCTTGGAGGTGACGGCCTCGCGCGGCACCGTGATCACGGTGGCCTTCTCGAAGCTGTTCCACGCCTGGGCGCTGACCCGGTCGGCCGGCATGAACGACTTGCCCACGCGGGCGTCGTCGCGGCCGACCGTCTCGACGGTGACCTCGGGTGCGGCCTCGACGTCGACCCGGACGTGCCCGGCGGCCTCGGCCTTGCCGTTGTGCAGGCCCTTCAGGCGGGCCAGCGGCGTGAAGCGCCACGCCTCCTCGCGCCCGGTCGGGACGTCGAAGTCGGCCAGGTCGTAGGACGCCTTCTCGTGCAGGGTCGACAGGGGCTTCTCGTTCAGGCCCATCAGCCGACGGCTCCTTCCATCTGCAGCTCGATCAGCCGGTTGAGCTCGAGCGCGTACTCCATGGGCAGCTCACGCGCGATCGGCTCGACGAAGCCGCGCACGATCATCGCCATCGCCTCGTCCTCGTCGAGGCCGCGGCTCATGAGGTAGAAGAGCTGGTCCTCGCTGACCTTGGAGACCGTGGCCTCGTGACCCATCGAGACGTCGTCCTCGCGGACGTCGACGTAGGGGTAGGTGTCGGAGCGGCTGATCTGGTCGACCAGCAGCGCGTCGCACTTGACGGTGCTGGCGCTGCCGTGGGCGCCCTCCTCGATCTGCACGAGACCGCGGTAGGAGGTGCGGCCGCCGCCGCGCGCCACCGACTTGGAGATGACGCTGGAGCTGGTGTTGGGCGCCAGGTGCACCATCTTGGAGCCGGCGTCCTGGTGCTGGCCCTCGCCGGCGAACGCGACGCTCAGGGTCTCGCCCTTGGCGTGCTCGCCCATGAGGTAGACGGCCGGGTACTTCATCGTGACCTTGGAGCCGATGTTGCCGTCGATCCACTCCATGGTCGCGCCCTCGTAGGCGACGGCGCGCTTGGTGACCAGGTTGTAGACGTTGTTGGACCAGTTCTGAATGGTCGTGTAACGGCAGCGGGCGTTCTTCTTCACGATGATCTCGACGACCGCGCTGTGCAGCGAGTCGGAGGAGTAGATCGGCGCGGTGCAGCCCTCGACGTAATGCACGTAGCTGTTCTCGTCGACGATGATCAGCGTCCGCTCGAACTGGCCCATGTTCTCGGTGTTGATCCGGAAGTAGGCCTGCAGCGGGATCTCGACCTCGACGTTCGGCGGCACGTAGATGAACGAGCCACCGGACCACACGGAGGTGTTGAGCGCGGCGAACTTGTTGTCGCCCACCGGGATCACCGAGCCGAAGTACTCCTTGAAGAGCTCCTCGTGCTCCTTCAGGCCCGTGTCGGTGTCGACGAAGATGACGCCCTTCTCCTCAAGGTCCTCACGGATCTTGTGGTAGACGACCTCCGACTCGTACTGGGCGGCGACGCCGGCGATGAGGCGCTGCTTCTCCGCCTCGGGGATGCCGAGCTTGTCGTAGGTGTTCTTGATGTCGGCGGGCAGCTCGTCCCAGGAAGCGGCCTGCTTCTCGGTCGAGCGCACGAAGTACTTGATGTTGTCGAAGTCGATGGCGGTGAGGTCGGAACCCCAGGTCGGCAGCGGCTTCCTGTCGAACAGGCGGAGGCCCTTCAGGCGAAGGTCGAGCATCCATTCCGGCTCGTTCTTGAGTCCGGAGATGTTGCGGACGACCTCCTCGGACAGGCCTCGCTTGGCCGCCGCGCCCGCGGCATCCGGGTCGGCCCAGCCGAACTTGTAATTCCCGAGGCCTTCCAGCTCCGGGCGGTCGGTGACAGTCACCTTCCGGTCTCCTTGCTCTTGTCTCTATGTGCGGAATCGCTCAGCGACTGCGGCGACACGTGCGTCGTGCACACCCCGTCGCCGTGGGCGATCGTGGCCAGGCGCTGCACCGGCGTGCCGAGCAGCTGCGCGAACGCCTCCGTCTCGGCCTCACACAGCTGCGGGAACTCCGCGGCCGCGTGCGCCACCGGGCAGTGGTGCTGGCAGAGCTGGTCGCCGCCGGACTTGGCCTTGCTGGCCGAGGCGGCATACCCCTCCGCCGACAGCGCCTGCGCCAGCACCTGCACGCGCTGGTCCGCCGGCACCGCCCGCATGGCCGGCTCCAGCCGCTCCAGCAGGCTCGACACCTGCTCGCGGGCGAAGTCGGCCACGGCTTGCTCTCCCATGCGCTCGGCCAGGAAACGCAGCGCGCTCCCGGCCAGGTCGTCATAGGCGTGCTCGAAAGCACTCCGCCCCGCGTCGGTGATCGCGAACAGCTTGGCGGGCCGTCCGCGCCCGCGTTGCCCGCGGGGGCGTACCGTACGAGGCTCGATCATCCCGTCGGCCAGCAGCGCGTCGAGGTGACGCCGGACGGCGGCGGGCGTGAGCCCGAGCCGCTCGCCGAGTGCCGCGGCCGCGACGGGACCATGCTCAAGAATCAGCCTGGCGACGCGGGCGCGGGTGCCGCGCTCGTGGCCTGGCTCCATCGTGGGCATGTTTTTCACAACATCAGTGTGCCGTAATTCCTTCCCGCTTTCCAAACGGATCCGAGCAGGGGCGGGAATGGAATTTGTCACGCAGGGTAGCCTTACCTAACTTTTGCCCGGCTCAGGAAGGTGAACGTGAGCACCGAGCACAGGATGAGCCCGAGCATGACACACGCCATGGGCACGGCGGTGCCGGATCCGGCAAGTCCGACCAGCGGGGCCGCGGCGGCGCCCAGCGCGAACTGCAGCACCCCCGTCAGGGCCGAGGCGCTGCCCGCGACGTGCGCGGGCTGGGAGCCCAGGGCCAGCGCGCCGGTGCCGGGCAGGGTCAGGCCCTGGCCCAGCATGAGGACGAAGAGCCCGGCCACGATGCCCCACAGGCCGAGACCCGCCAGCGCGGCGGCCATCAGCAGGACCGCGCCGGTCAGGCCGACGCCGAGCCCGACGCGGACCAGCAGGACGGGCGGCACCCGTCCCGACAGGCGGCCGCCGAGCTGGGCGGTGCCGGTCAGGGCCAGGGCGTTGAGGCCGAAGATGAGCGAGTACTGCTGGGGCGTGGCGCCGTACACCTCCTGGAGCACGAACGGCGAGCCCGAGATGTAGCCGAACATGGCGCCGAACGCCAGCCCGCCGGTGAGGGCGTAGCCCATGAACGTGCGGTCGCGCAGCAGTTGCCAGAACGTGCGCGCGGTGTGCGCGAGCCCGCCGCTCTCCCGCGCGGCGGGGGGCAGCGTCTCGCGTACGCCCGACAACACCGCCAGCAGCAGCACGACCCCCGCGATGCTGAGCGCGACGAACACGCCCCGCCACGAGGTGAACGCGAGCAGCTGCGCCCCGGCGATCGGGGCCAGGATCGGTGCCAGGCCGCTGACGAGCATCAGCGTGGCGAAGATGCGGGCGATGGCGGCCCCGTCGTACAGGTCGCGCACGACGGCCCGCACGATGACCAGCGCGGCGCCGCCCAGCATGCCCTGGAGCAGGCGGAAGGCGATGAGCATCGGCACCGAGGGGGCGAACGCGCACAGCAGCGAGGCGAGCATGAACCCGGCCACGCCCACCATCAGCGGCACCCGCCGCCCGCGCACGTCGCTGAGGGGACCGGCGATGATCTGCCCCACGGAGACGCCGATGAGGCAGGCGGTGAGCGTGAGCTGGACCTGCGCGGGCGCGCTGAGCATCTCGGAGGTGATGGCCGGCAACGCGGGGAGGTACATGTCGATGGAGAGCGGCCCGATCGCCGACAGCGCTCCGAGGATCAGCAGCAGCAGGCCGCGGCGGCGCTTGTGCTCCCCCTCGACGGTGGAGACGGTGGACATGGCTGCGGGCGTGGCTTCTGCCACGGACATGCGTGAACCCCTTTCCCTCGCAGACCTGTGGCCCACGAGGGCCGAGGGATCCAACCCCGTTCCGGTCCTCCTAATTCCCGGTTATCAGATATTTCCGGATCTGCCGTGCTCGGCGGGAGATGACGCCCGGCCCATGCGGTCATGCTCACCTGACGCCGGAACCGTCGGACGGAGTCCCTAAACTCGTGGCATGGACTCCCCAGCCGTCGAGATCGTCGACCTGGTCAAACGCTACGGCGGCAGCACCGCCGTCGACGGCCTCACGCTGCGGGCCGAACGCGGAGCGGTCACCGCGGTGCTCGGCCCCAACGGCGCGGGCAAGACGTCCACGGTGGAGATCTGCGAGGGCTTCCGCACCGCCGACGCGGGCACGGTCAGAGTGCTCGGCCTGTCCCCCACGCGGCCCGAGCTGCGCGCGCGGGTGGGCGTGATGCTGCAGGCGGGCGGCGTGCCCCCGGCGATGCGCTGCGCCGAGTGGCTGCGGCTGGTCTCGCGCTTCTACGCCGGCCCGCTCGACACCGCGGCGCTGCTGGCCCGGCTGGGCCTCACCGACCACGCCCGCACCCCCTACCGGCGGCTGTCCGGCGGTCAGCAGCAGCGGCTCTCGCTGGCGGCGGCCGTCGTCGGCCGGCCCGAGCTGGTCTTCCTCGACGAGCCGACGGCGGGCCTCGACCCGCAGGCCAGGCACGCCTGCTGGGAGCTGGTGGCCGAGCTGCGCCAGGCGGGCGTGTCGGTGGTGCTGACCACGCACCACATGGACGAGGCCGAGCGCCTGGCCGACCACGTGGTGATCATCGACAGGGGGCGCGTGGTGGCCGAGGGCAGCCCCGCCTCGCTGACCGGGGCCGAGCGCCAGCTCCGGTTCAGGGCCAGGCCGGGGCTGGGCCTGGAAGAGCTGCTCAACGCGCTGCCCGCGGGCAGCGCGGCCAAGGAGTCGCCCTCCGGCCACTACATCATCGAGGGTCAGGTGGGGCCCGAGCTGCTGGCCACGGTGACGGCCTGGTGCGCGGCCGAGGGCGTCACCGCCGACGACCTGCGCATCGAACGGCGCACCCTCGAAGACGTCTTCCTCGAACTGACCGGCAGGGAGCTGCGATGACCACGCCGGGCCGGTCCCTGCCACCCACCCGCCGGGGAGCCGCGATGACCACGCTCGACCGGTTCCTGCCATCTACCCGCCGGGAGTCGCGATGACCACGCTGGACCTCACGCCCGCGCCCGGCGCGGCGCCGTTCGGGCGCATGGTGCTGGCGCAGGCGGGCGCGGAGATCCGCGCGATGCTGCGCAACGGCGAGCAGCTCCTGCTGACCCTGGTCATCCCCGTGCTGCTGCTGACCGGCTTCTCGCTGGCGCCGCTGATCGACGTCGGCGGCGGGCGGCGGGCCGACTTCCTGGTCCCCGGCGTGCTGGCGCTGGCGGTCATGTCCACCGCCTTCACCGGGCAGGCCATCGCGACCGGGTTCGAGCGCCGTTACGGCGTGCTCAAGCGGCTGGGCGCCACACCGCTGTCCAGGAGCGGGCTCATGCTCGCCAAGACGACGGCGGTCGTCGGCGTGGAGGCGGTCCAGGCGGTCATCATCGTGGCCGTGGGGCTGGCGCTGGGCTGGCGGCCGCAGGGATCGTTCCTGGCCGCCGCGCTGCTGATCGTGCTGGGCACGGCGGCCTTCAGCGGGCTGGGGCTGCTCATGGCGGGCACCCTGCGCGCCGAGGCCACGCTGGCCGGCGCCAACCTGGTCTACCTGGTGCTGCTGGGGGCGGGCGGGGTGATGTTCCCGCTGACGAAGTTCCCCGAGGGGCTGCGGCCGGTCCTGGAGGCGCTGCCCATCTCCGCGCTCACCGGCGGGCTGCGCGCCGTGCTCTCCCAGGGCGCCGCGCTTCCGCTCGCCTCCGTGGTCGTGCTGGTCGTGTGGGCGGCGCTGTCCCTGGCGCTGGTCTCCCGCACCTTCCGCTGGGAGTGAGCCGGCCCGCTGGCGCGACCCGGCCGCTCGGGTACGCGGGCGCTCGGGTACGCGGGCGCCGGCGGTGCGGGCTACTCGGGCTGGGGTTCCGGGCGGGCGGCGCGCAGGGCGCCGTAGCGGCGGCGGCCGAGCGCGGCCGCGGCGGTCAGCGGGATCGCCGCTACCGCGGCCAGGCCGAACAGCAGCGCGTAGCGCCCGTCCTCGGCCAGCGGCCCGGCCGCCCACGAGGCGACCGCGCTGCCCACGAACAGGGAACAGGCGAAGAACGCGATCGTCGTCCCCCTGGCCTCGGGCACGACCGAGGTGGCCCAGGTCTGCAACGAGGAGTGCAGGAACGACCAGCCGCCGCCCAGCAGCAGCGCGGTGACGGCCACGGACGGCACGCTGACGTTCACCGTCACGATCGCGAAGCCCACGCAGAGCTGCGCGCCGCCCACGACCATCAGCAGCGGTACGGGCCAGCGGCCGGACAGGTGCTTGACCAGCTTGGCGAAGGCCCACAGGCCCAGCCCGTACGCGGTGATGGCCAGGCCGGCCACGGCAGCGGCGAGGCCGGTGTGCTGCAGCGCGGGAGCCAGGAACGGCATGGCGCCGAGCATGATCGCCCCCTCGGTGAAGGCGAGCGCGAACACCAGCAGCGCCCACCGCTGCCGCAGCACCGCCCCCAGGTAGCCGCCCACGCCCCGGCCGTCGTTCCCTTCGTGGCGGGGCGGCTCGGGCAGCGCGCGCAGCGCGACCGCGCAGATCAGCGCGAAGACGGCGGGCACGGTGAAGGCCACCCGCCAGTTCACCAGACCGGCGACGACCCCGCCGAGCCCGGTGGCCAGCGCGGTGCCGAGCGCGGCCGCGGCCATGAGGTCGGTGAGCGCCCGCTGGCGCACCTCGGCGCGTACGGTGTCGCCCACGTACGTCAGCCCCGTCGGGATGACCGCGCCGAAGCAGGCGCCGGTCACGACCCTGGCCACCACGAGCGTCGCCAGCACGGGCATCAGCGCCGAGACCGCCCCGGCCACGGCGGCGCCGAACAGCGCCCAGCGCATGACCCGCACGCGTCCGAGCCGGTCGGACAGCAGCCCCCACAGCGGCTGGGTCAGCCCGTACGCGAGGTAGTAGCCGCTCGCGGCGGCCACCGCGCCCGACAGGGAGACGCCGAGATCGTCGGCGATGAGCACGAGCATCGGGCTCACCGCGAAGCGGTCGAAGCTGCTGATGAACGCGGCCACCGACAGGGGCAGGGGCGGGCGGACGAGACTCACGGGAGGAGCGGGGGTCGTCATGGGTCCACGGTTCGTTGGCCTGGATGAATGACCCGATCAACAGTAGTACAGCCGCAAAACGGGAATGTCGGCGGGCCCGAGTAAGCTCTGACGGTTGCCCCCTCGCATCCGCCAGAGGAGTCCTGTGACCGCCTTCGCCCTCGACGACCCGTACGACCGCGGCTCCGGCCTGCCCAGGCCGGGCAGCCTGCTGCGCAGCGCGGCCGACTCCATCCCGCCCAGCGGGCTGGTGGTGCTGGCGATCTTCTCCGTGCAGCTGGGCGCCGGGTTCGCCAAGGAGCTGTTCGCGGCGCTGCCGCCGAGCGCGGTGGTGTTCCTGCGCATCACGGCGGGGGCGCTCATCATGGGGGCGTTCGCCAGACCCAGGCTGAAGGGGCTGGCGTGGCGCGACTGGGCGGTGGGCCTCGGCTTCGGCCTGACGCTGGCCCTGATGAACCTGTCCTTCTACGAGGCCCTGTCGCGGCTGCCCATGGGGATCGCGGTGGCCATCGAGTTCCTCGGGCCGCTGGGTGTGGCGGTCGCGGCGTCGCGGCGGCGGGTCGACCTGGTGTGGGTCGGCCTGGCGGCGGCCGGGGTCGCGCTGCTGGCCCCGTGGGGCGGGTCGGCCACGGTGCAGTGGGCCGGCATCGGGTTCGCCGTGCTGGCCGCCCTGGGGTGGGCCGCCTACATCCTGCTGTCGGCCGCCGCCGGGCGGCGTTTCCCCGGCACGACCGGGCTCTCGTTCGCGATGATCGTCTCGGCGGTGGTGATCGCCCCGGTCGGGGCCACGACCGGCGGTGCCGAGCTGCTGCGGCCCGAGCTGCTGCTGATCGGGCTGGGCGTGGGGCTGCTGTCGTCGGTGATCCCCTACTCGCTGGAGTTGCAGGCGCTGCGGCGGATGCCCAAGCACGTGTTCGGCATCCTGATGAGCCTCGAACCGGCCGTGGCGGCGCTAATCGGGGTGCTGCTGCTGAGCGAGCTGCTGCACGTGCAGCAGTGGGCGGCGATCATCTGCATCGTGGCCGCCAGCCTCGGCTCGACGCGGGCCGCCCGGCGGGTGAAATAGCGCGGGACGGCCGGAAAGCGCGGCCGCCGCGCGCCCGTTGGATGGGGTCCCGGGCGCGCGGCGGAGGGCTCGGCCTCGGTGGGCGGGGTGTGCCGAGCCCGCGAAGGTCAGCGGAGTGCGGGTGTCCGCTTGACCAGGCGGATGCCACCACCGGAGCGGCATGGTGGCCGGTCCGACGGGGACGAGATGGCGAGCCGACGGCGATCGCGCTGAGGCGTTTGCCCGGTCGGCCCGCAAATGAGATTACCGCCTGAGGGGAGCGTCTGATCCCCGAATGTCGGAACTCGCGCCGCCCGGCCGGCGGTCAGTGCTCGGCCCAGATGCCCCTGACATGTCCGATGTGCTCGGCCATGAGGGTGCCGACCGCCTCGCTGTCGCCGCGGCTGAGCGCGTCGAGCAGTTCGAGGTGCTCCCTGGCCGAGCCGCCCAGCGTGCCGCGTTCCGACAACTGCGACAGGCCGTAGAGCCTGGCCCTGTTGCGCAGGTCGCGCACCACCGACACCAGGTGGGCGTTGCCGCACAGCGACAGCAGCTCGACGTGGAAGCGCAGGTCGGCGTCCACGTACGCGAGCAGGTCGCCGCGTTCGCTGGCCGCGACGATCTCCTCGGCGATGGGCCGCAGCCGCTCGAACTCCTCCGCCCGCGAGCTGTCGGCCAGCCTGGCCACCGTGGGCACCTCGATGAGCTGGCGGATCTCGGTGAGCTCGTCGAGGTCGCGGTCGGACAGCTCGGTGACCCGGAAGCCCTTGTTGCGCACCGCCTCGACCAGGCCCTCCTTGGCCAGGTCGAGCATCGCCTCACGGACGGGCGTGGCCGAGACGCCGAACTGGGCGGCCAGCACCGGCGCCGAGTAGACGACCCCCGGCCGCATCTCCCCCGTGATCAGCGCCGCCCGCAGCGCGTGCGCGACCTGCTCGCGCAGGCTCTGCCGCTCCCCCACCATCGGCAGGTCGAGCCGGTCCTCGGCAGCCATCCGCCCATCCTCTCTGTTCACGCCGCGTAAGCGTCTACGTCCACGCCTCGTATGCGGCAGCCGCGACCACGAGGTCCTCCCACGCCATGCCCGTGCTCTTGAACACGCGCGGCCCCGGGCCGATGATCACCTGTCCGGTGATCAGGTCGGCGAGGTTTCCGGCGAGATGGCGGGAGGAGATCGTACCCCGGCTCATCGGGATGATGACGTCTCCGGCCTCCTCCAGGGCGGCCGCCCTGGCCTCGACGACCACGGTGGCCCGCGCGACGAGGTCGCCGTCGAGCTCGCGGGCGCCGGGCTCGTGCGAGCCGACCGCGACGACGGTGGCGCCGTCGCGGGTGAGCTTACCGGGGAACAGCGGTCGCCTCGCGGTGGTGCAGCAGGCGACGAGATCGGCCTGCGCCAGCGCTTCCGCCAGCCCCTCCGTCAGCGGCCGCGCCACCTGCTCGTCCGGCCCTGACCTGCCGTCTTCGGTCGCTTGAGCGGACGTCGTGGGGCTGGGGCTTGTGCGGCCCGCGGGAGTTGTGGGGTCGTTCGCGGGGTTGGTGAGGGCGCGCGCGGTCAGGCCCAGGGCGCGGCAGCGGGCGGCCAGCGCCTCCGCCCGTCCGGCGTCCCGCCCGACCACGGTGACGTCCTTGACCGGCCGCACCTCCCGCAGTGCCAGCACGTGCCCGTACGCCTGCGGCCCGCTGCCGAACACCACCAGCCGCCGCGCCCCCGGCTCCGCCAGGTGCCGCACGGCCAGGGCGGAGACGGCGGGCGTGCGCAGCGAGGTGAGCGCGATCCCGTCCATGGCCGCCAGCGGGGTCAGGGTGTCGCCGTCGAACAGCAGGTACGTCCCCTGGATGCGGGGCAGCCCGCGCTCCGGGTTCGCGGGCGCGATGCTGACCGCCTTGACGCCGGCGTACCGGCGGGTGGCGGCGGGCATGAGCAGCAGTTGCCCGGCGGGCACGTCCACGACCGGCCGCTGCGGCGTGGCCTCGGGGTCGAGGCCGGCGCGCAGCGCCTCCTCCAGGACGGTGACGGCCCGTCCCATCGGCACCAGCCGCTCCAGGGTGGCCGCGTCCAGGTACGGCAGGCCGCTCATCGCAGCGTGAACCCGGTTGGGAACGGATCGGCGGGGTCGAGCTCGAAGGTGTGCCGCCCCGTCCGGTACGCCATGCCGTCGATCTCCACGACCACTCCTCGATCGGTCTCCTCCGCGACACGCGCGGTGAAGACGCTGCCCACGATGCTCAGGTGGATGAGCTCGCCCGTCTTGCCCTCGTCGTGCAGCAGGGCCATCCTGGCCGCGGTGCCCGAGCCGCAGGGCGAGCGGTCCACCTCACCGTCGGCGAACACGGTGACGTTCCGCTGCCGCCTGACCCCGCCATCGCCACCGCCACCGCCATCGCCACCATCGTCGGGCAGCTCGTCGTGGAAGATCACCCCGTACACGCCGGACAGCCGCTCGTCGTCCGGATGCCTGGCGGCCGGATGAGCGGCGAGCTCCGCCTTGATCCGGCGGGCGTGGCCGATGAGGGCGTCCAGGTGGTGGGGCTCGACCGACAGCCCGACGGCCGAGGCGGGCAGGGAGGCGTAGATGGCGCCGCCGTACGCGACGTCCACGGTGGTCCCGGCCACGGGCACGCCGCGGGCGACGACGTACGAGGGCACGTTGACGAAGGTCACGGACTCGACCCGGCCGCCCGACGTGCGCACCCGGGCCTTGACCCGGCCCGACGGCACGTCGACGACCACCTCGGTCACGCTGTCGGGGGCGGCCTCGACCAGGCCCTCCCGCACGGCGTACACGCCGAGTGCGATCGTGCCGTGCCCGCAGGCGGTGGAGAAGCCGTCCTTGTGCCAGAACAGCGCGCCGAACCGCGCGCCCGGGTCGTCCGGCGGGACCAGGAAGCAGCCGTACATGTCGGCGTGCCCGCGCGGCTCGTGACACAGCAGCCGCCGCACGTCGTCGAGCTCGGCCATCGCCGTGCTCCGGCGCGCGAGCACGTCGGAGCCGGCGATCTCCGGCACCCCGCCGGTCACGATCCGGAACGGCTCACCGGCCGTGTGGTAGTCGACCGTCGTGATCGGCCCGGTGATCGGCCCGGTGATCGGCGTGCTCATCAGGGCCGCCCCCTCACAGCTCGAATCCGGCGGGGAACGGGTCACGCGGGTCGAGGAAGTACTGGGCGGTGCCGGTGATCCAGGCCCGCCCGGTGATCGAGGGCAGGACGGCGGGCCGCCCGCCCACCTCGGTCTCCTCCAGTACCCGGCCGATGAACCGGGTGCCGATGAACGACTCGTTCACGAAGTCGCGGCCGATCGGCAGCTCGCCGCGGGCGTGCAGCTGCGCCATGCGGGCGCTGGTGCCGGTGCCGCAGGGCGAGCGGTCGAACCAGCCGGGGTGGATGGCCATGGCGTGCCGCGAGTGGTGCGCGTCGGAGCCGGGCGCGGTGAAGTAGACGTGGTGGCAGCCGCGGATGCGGTCGTCCTCGCGGTGGACGGGCTCGTCGGCGGCGTTGATCGCCTCCATGGTGGCCAGGCCGGCCGCGATGATCTCGTTCTTGGCCTTGCGGTCGAACGGCAGGCCGTAGCGGTCCAGGTCGACGACGGCGTAGAAGTTGCCGCCGTACGCGAGGTCGTACGGGATCTCCCCGAACCCCGGCACGCTCACCGAGGCGTCCAGCCGGTCGCAGTAGGAGGGCACGTTGCGCAGCGTCACGGACATGGCCATGCCGTCCTCGACCTCGACGTCCACCTCGACGAGCCCGGCGGGCACCTCCAGGCGCACGGTCGTGACCGGCTCGACGACCTCGACCATGCCGGTCTCCACCAGCACGGTCGCCACGCCGATGGTGCCGTGGCCGCACATCGGCAGCAGCCCCGACACCTCGATGAACAGCACGCCGTAGTCCGCGTCCGGCCTGGTCGGCGGCTGCAGGATGGCGCCGCTCATGGCCGAGTGGCCGCGCGGCTCGGTCATCAGCAGGGTGCGGATGTGATCGAGGTGGTCGCGGAAGTACACGCGCCGCTCGGCCATGCTCTTGCCCGGGATCACGCCGATGCCGCCGGTGACGACGCGGGTCGGCATGCCCTCGGTGTGGGAGTCGACGGCGTGGAAAACGCGCTTGGTCCTCATCGCAGCCCTTCTGCCAGTGCCTTCTCGGTCGCCGCCCGCACGATAGCCTCCTGCTCGCCGCTCAGCGGCTGCCGGGGCTGCCGGCACGGGCCGCCGTGCCGGCCGGCGACGTCCATGGACAGCTTGATGGCCTGGACGAACTCGGTCTTGGAGTCCCAGCGCAGCAGCGGGTGCAGGGCCCGGTAGAGCGGCAGCGCCGTCTCCAGGTCGCCGGCGACCGCGGCGCGGTAGAGCGCGACGCTGGAGGCGGGCAGCGCGTTGGGGTAGCCGGCGATCCAGCCCACCGCTCCGGCCAGGGCCAGTTCGAGCAGCACGTCGTCGGAGCCGATCAGCAGGTCGAGGCCGGGTACCAGCTCGGCGATCTCGTACGCGCGGCGTACGTCCCCGGTGAACTCCTTGACCGCCACGATCAGCCCCTCCTCGTGCAGCCTGGCCAGCAGCGCCGGGGTGAGGTCCACCTTGGTGTCGTGGGGGTTGTTGTAGGCCACGACCGGCACGCCCGCCTTGGCGACCTCCCGGTAGTGCTCGACGACCGAGCGCTCGTCGGCGCGGTAGGCGTTCGGCGGCAGCAGCAGCACCGAGCCGCAGCCGGCCTCGCCCGCCTGCTCGGCCCAGCGGCGCGACTCGGCGGCGCCGTACGCGCCCGCCCCGGCCATGACGGCCGGCCCGCCGACGACCTCGACCGCGGTCTCGATCACCTTCGTGCGCTCCTGCGGGGTGAGCGTCTGGTACTCGCCGAGCGACCCGTTCGGCACGACACCGTCACAGCCGTTGGCGACCAGCCACCGGCAGTGCTCGGCGTAGGCGTCGTAGTCGACCGACCGGTCCTCGCGCAGGGGCAGCGCGGTGGCCACCATGACGCCGTGCCAGGGCTTGCTGCGGTTGTCCATCGGGAAGTCCTCCATGTCGCGGGGGTCAGTGAGCGGAGTGTTCGCCGGCGCCGCCATGGCGCCCGCCGTCGTGAGGCCGGCCGTCGCGGGGCCCGCCGTCGTGTGGGCCGTCGTCGTGTGGGCCGTCGCCGTGTGGGCCGTCGCCGTGTGGGCCGTCGCCGTGTGGGCCGTCGCCGTGTGGGCCGCCGGTGCCGAGGCCGTCGCTTCGGGGGCCGTCGCTTCGGGGGCCGTCGCTTCGGGGGCCGTCGCCGTCGGGGCCGGGGTGCGGGGTGCCGGGGGCCTCGATCGTGGCGAGCGCGCCGAGGGTGACGGGCTGGGCGACGGGGCGGCGGGGCGGCTGGGGCGGCTCGCCGGCCAGGCAGGAGACGGCGTAGCCACAGATGCGGCCCTGGCACCACCCCATGCCGGGACGGGCCAGGAGCTTGATCGAACGCGCGTCGGTGGCACCGAGCCGCTGCGCCTCGCGTACACGCGCCAGCGGCACCTCCTCACACCGGCACACGATCGTGTCGTCCCGCAACCACCCCTGCCAGCCGGGCCGGACGGGATAGGCCCGCTGCAACGCCTCCCCGAAAGCCCGCCACCGCTCCCTACGCCGAGCAAGCACACCGTCCGGACCCCGGCGACCCGAACCCGCACCCCGGGCCCCGACACCACGACCCGGACCGGCGTCCCCGGAGACGGCACCACGGCCCAGACCCACATCCTCGGCGCTGACACCACGGCCCAGGCTGAGCCTCGCGTCCTCGGCGATGGCGCGGCCCGCGAGGCGGCCCTCCAGTTCGGCCAGCCGCCATCCGCCCACACCTACGGGTTCGCCGGCGGCCCACACACCGGGGACGCTCGTGCGCAGCGTCGCGTCCACGGCCAGTACGGGGCTGCCGTCCACGTCGTGCCTGGTCGCGCAGCCGAGCTGGGTCCCGAGCTCGATCTGCGGGACGAACCCGTAGCCGACGGCCAGGGCGTCGCAGCGGACGACGCGGGTGGCGAGAACGTTCCAGCCGGCGTCGAGGCGGGCCACGGTCACGGCCTCCACCTCGGTGTCCCCGTGGGCGGCGATCACCGCCTGACGGGTGCGGTACGGCACCCGGTGCCGGGCCAGCGCGGCCGCGTACCCCGCCGCCTCGCCGGCCTTGCCCAGGGCGAGCAGCGGATGCCGGGCCAGCCCGAGCCCGCCGTTGGCCTCGTACACACCGAGCACCCGCGCCCCCGCCCCGGCCAGCGCGGTGGCCACCGGCAGCAGGAAGGGCCCGGTGCCGGAGACGACGACCCGCCGCCCCGCCAGAACCCCGCCCCCCTTGAGCAACGCCTGCGCACCACCGGCGGTGAGCACCCCAGGCAGATCCCAGCCCGGGAACGGCAACGGCCGGTCATGCGCCCCGGTGGCGATCAACAACCGCCGCCCCCGCAACACCACGGCCCGCTCCCCGCCGGCACCCACGCCGCCGGAGCTCGCCGGATGGGGTGATGGGGCCGGTGCGCTGGTCAGGCAGTGGACGGTCAGGCTGCCGTCCGGGTCGCGGGAGACGTTCCAGACCTGGTGCCGTGACAGCACGTCGGCGCGGGCGGTGAGGGCGTCGGCCTGCCGCAGGAACCGGGCGAGCCCGGCCCCCGGCTCGGGCCCTTCCTTGGGCACGGGTGCGTGCCGGAAGTACTGGCCGCCGAGCCGCGGCCCGGAGTCCACCAGTGCCACGCTCAGCCCGGCCAGCGCCGCCGTCAGCGCGCCCGCCACACCGGCGGGCCCGCCGCCGACCACCACGAGGTCGTACGTCACGGAATCGGTCACACGGTCAGTCACAGGGCCGCTCACAGGGCCGCTCACAGGGCCGGTCACAGGGCCGGTCACAGGGCCGGTCACAGGGCCGGTCACAGGGCCGGTCACAGGGTTGGTCGCGCTCCCAGTCTCAGGGCCGGTCGCGGGGTCGTGCGTCACGCCGTCGTCACCTCGTCTCCCGGTGCGGCCTCCAGCAGGCACGCCCGTTCAGGCGCCCGCCCGTTGACCGAGATCAGGCAGTCGAAGCAGACCCCGATCCCGCAGAACAGCCCGCGCGGCCGCCCGCCGAACCGGGTGGTGCGCCACGACTTCACGCCGGCCGCGTGCAGCGCCGCGCCGATCGTCTGGCCCGGCACGACGGGAACGCTGCGCCCGTCGACGGTGATGTGAAAGGTCACACGTCCTCCCCTGGAACGTGGCGGGTCACATTGGGCTCCTCCGCCGGGGCAGGGCAGGCCACGATTGCCTCCGCCGGGGTGAGGGGGGTCACGAAGTCTCCTCGGTGAAGCGGTCCGGGCGGAAGGGGGTCAGGTCCAGGTCGGGCTGTTCGCCGGTGAGCAGCTGGGCCAGGAGGTGTCCGGTGGCCGGGGCGAGCCCGATGCCGGCCCCCTCGTGCCCGCACGCGTGGTACAGCCCGGGCACGCGCGGATCGGCCCCGATGACGGGCAGGTGGTCGGGGCAGTACGGCCGGAAGCCGCAGTACGACCTGATGGCCCGGACCTCGCGCAGCGCGGGGAAGAGCGCGACGGCCTGGGCGGCCAGCCGCGACAGGACGGGCACCGACGTCGTCCGGTCGAACCCGACCCGCTCCCTGCTGGCCCCGATGAGCACGGTCCCCGCGGGCGTGCCCTCCACGACGGCCGAGGTCTCCAGGCCGGCGGAGTCGCTGGCCACGTTCGTCACGTAGGCGGCGGTGTAGACCTTGTGCCGGATGAGCGGCTCACGCAGCGGCTCGGTGACGAGGATGAACCCACGCCTGGGCAGGATCGGCAGGTGAGCGCCCGCGAGCGCGGCGATCTGCCCGCCCCAGGTGCCGGCCGCGTTCACGACGGCGTCACCGAGGACGTCTCCCTGAGAGGTGCGCACACCCGTCACCCGCTCACCGGAGCGAAGGAAGCCGGTGACCTCGACACCGAGACGCAGCCGCACGGTGCCATGCCCGTTGTCGCGCCCGTGGCCGCGCTCGTTGTCGCGGCCGTAGTCGTCCCCGTAGCCGTGCCCGTTGCCGTGCCCGTTGCCGTGCCCGTAGTCGTCGGCGCCGCGCCGGAGCAGGGTGGCGGCGGCCAGCATGGGCTGCACCTGCGCGTCCTGCGGGTAGTAGACGCCGCCGGCCAGCCCCCCGGCCAGGTGCGGCTCATGGTCGCGCAACTCGGACGCCCCCACGAGCGCGTACTCCACGCCCTGCTCGGCGGCCAGCCCGGTGAGCTGCCGCTGCACGTCCTCGGTCTCGGCGACGACCAGCCCGCCCTTGGCCTCGAACTCGAACCCGCCCGGCTCGGCGAGCGTGCGCCACAGCCGGTTCGACAGCACGGCCAGCTCCAGCTCGGGCCCCGGTTCCTTGTCGGACACCAGGATGTTGCCCTCGCCCGAGCCCGTCGTGCCGCCCGCCACGGGCCCGCGGTCGACCACGGTCACGTCGAGGCCCGCGCGCGCGGCGTAGTAGGCGCAGGCCGCGCCCACGACTCCGGCGCCGACGACGATCACGTCGGACATCACCACCTCCTCTCAGTAATATGTCACATACCTTGAGGTCTTGAGAAGCCTGTTCCCGGTGGCGGGACCGGTGGGCCCGGCCCCTACCATCGATGACGTGAAGCTACCCACGGACAACTCCAACCTCTTCGTGCGTTTCCTGCTGTCCTTCTGGGCACCCACGACTCGCTCGCTGCGCGGTTGGGCGCTGGCGTCCGTGGTGGTCAACGCGGGGATCACGGTGACCGGGGCGGGCGTGCGCGTCACCGCCTCCGGGCTCGGCTGCCCGACCTGGCCGAGGTGCACGCCCGACAGCTTCGTGCCGGTGGCGCACCCCGAGGTGTCGCCGCTCAACATGGCCGTGGAGTTCGGCAACCGGCTGCTGACCTTCCTGGTGCTCGCGGTCGGCGTCGCGTGCGTGCTGGCCGCGCTGCGGCTGGCCCCGCGCCGGGTCTCGCTGGTACGCCTGGCCTGGCTGCAGCCGGCCGGCATCGTGGCCCAGGCGCTGTGGGGCGGGCTGGTCGTCAACACGATGCTCAACCCGTTCACCGTCGGCACCCACTACCTGATCTCCAGCGGCCTGATCGCCGTCTGCTGGCTGCTGTACGCGCGCGCGGGCGAGGGCGACGGCCCCCTGCGCCGGGTGACCCACCGCGACATCCGCAGGCTCGGTCACGTGCTGCTGGCCGCGGCGTTCGCGCTGCTCGTGGCCGGGGTCGTGGTCAGCGGCACGGGGCCGCACTCGGGCGACGAGATGGCCTCGCGCTTCGACCTCGACATCGAGGCCGTGGCCCGCTTCCACGCCGACCTGGCCTACCTGGTGGTGGGGCTGACGTTCGCGCTGCTGTTCGCCCTGCACGTGACCAACGCGCCGAGGCCCGCCAGGCGGGCGGCGCTGGCGCTGCTCGGGGTGGAGCTGCTGCAGGGCGTGATCGGCTACACCCAGTGGTTCCTGGCCGTGCCGGCCGCGCTGGTGCTGCTGCACGTCCTGGGCTCGACGCTGGTCTGGATCGCCGCCCTGCGGGTCGTCACCTCGCTGCGTGTCCGCGACGGCGAGCCCGCCCCGGTCAGCCCCTCCCCCACCGAGGCCACCGAGGCGACCGCCGCCGTCTGAGGTGATGTGCGGGGATATGCGGTGGTACGTCCGCCACTCCCCCACCCCGCGCGACGCCCGTTTCGCGAAATAAGTCCGCCCCGCTCGTGCCCCGCCCCCGGTCAGCCCGGCGCGCCAGGGGCGCCGGGCGCGTAGCCGGGCGGGGGTGAGCCGCGAGCCACCGACCTGGTGTGCATCGAGGGCACGGGGAAGTCGGCCCGCGCCGTGCTCATGCACTCCAGCAGCGCCCGCTGCTCCTCGTGGAAGTCGTGCTCGTCGACCATGTGCCGGGCCGCCCGCTCGTGCAGCAGCCCCAGCTCGGTGGCGGCGAGCTGGTAGTCGCGCATCGCGCGCACCCCCCGCTTGCCGCCGTAGGCGCGGGCCCACTGCCGGGCCTGGCGGCGCCGGGAGAAGGCCGAGAGCATGTAGACGTCGGCCTGGGTGACGAGCTTGGTCGGCTCGTACGGCGGCAGATACCGCTGGATGAGCGCCACGATGCGCCGCCGGTCCTTGAAGACCACGCCGATGAGCACGACCAGGACGACCAGCAGCACCAGATAGGCCACGACGAGCCCGGGGAAGCCGCCGTAGGAGGCCAGGCCGTTCCACAGCCCGTGCAGGATCATCGCCCCCGACCAGCCGGCCAGCACGTAGCTCACCCGCTCGGGCCCGCTCCGCTGGGCCGCGTACGCCACGCCGACCCCGATCATCGAGGTGAACAGCGGATGCGCCAGCGGCGACAGGATGCCGCGCAGCACCACCGTGACGGCCAGCCCCTTGACGCCGGAGGTGGACAGCGCGCCGAGGTAGTAGCTGACGTTCTCGCTCATGGCGAAGCCGAGGCCGACCATGCTGGCGTAGATGACGCCGTCGGTCGGCCCGTCCAGCTCGGCCCGGCGGAACCTGAGCAGGCCCAGCAGCACCAGGCCCTTCATCGTCTCCTCCACCACGGGCGCGCCGAACGTGGCCGCGATGTTGCGCGCGCTGGCCTCCGACAGCTGGGCGGTGTCGATGATGTAGTGCAGGTTGAGCGAGTTGATCACACCGGCGACGAGCACTGCGACGCCCGCGCCCCACGCGAAGGCGAAGATCAGGTTGCTGCGCGGCTCCGGCTCCATCCGGTCCAGCGCCAGCACCGCCGCGAGCAGCAGCGGAACCGGCGCCAGGGCGAGGGCGAGGGCGATGAAGAACTGCACCGGAGCGCCGTTGAAGACGTCGAAGGAGAACGAGACCAGAGCGCAGATGCCGGTGAGGACCAGCCCGATGATCAACGCGAACGACGGGCGGTCCTTCAACACCCAGCGTGGATCACGGGTCGCCATACGGTGACCTTAACGGATCAGAGTGCCGGGGTCCGTGCGGGTCCTCGCAGTGCCGGTCGAGGCCGGGAATCCCGTGGTCGACCTGGAGTGTCGTGTGCCCGATCGCGAACCGTTCGTGCAGCAGGTCCGCGAGCCGGGTGCGCACCCGGTGGCAGTCGGAGCCCCTGGCCACGATCACGTGGGCCGACAGGGTCGGATAGCCACTCGTCACCGTCCAGACATGCAGGTCGTGGATCTCCTCCACGTCCGCGTCGGCGGCCAGCACCCGGCCGATCTCGTCGGGGTCCAGGTCGCTGGGCGCGGCCTGGAGCAGCACCCGGCCGGAGTCGCGCAGCAGCCCCCACCCTGCCTTGAGCATGAGGGCGGCCACGACCAGGGCGGCGATCGTGTCGGCCTGGCGGAAGCCGGTCAGCCAGACCACGAGGCCGGCCACGGCGGTGGCGATGAAGGCGTACATGTCGTTGAGCACGTGCTGGAAGGCGCCCTCGACGTTGAGGCTGCGCCGGTTCGCCCTGGACAGCAGCCAGGCGGCCAGCGCGTTGACCGCGATGCCCGCGACGGCGGTGACGACCACGATCGGGCCGTGCACCTCGGGCGGCTCCAGCAGCCTGCGCACGCCCTCGTAGACGAAGTACGCCACCAGCAGCAGCAGCGTCACCCCGTTGATCTGTGCGGAGAGGATCTCGGCCCGCTTGTAGCCGAAGGTGTAGGCCCCCTTCGCCGGCCTGGCGGCGATGCGCATCGCGATCAGGGCCAGCGCGATGGCGCTGGCGTCGGTGAGCATGTGGGCGGCGTCGGAGATCAGCGCGATCGAGTTGGCGACCACACCGGCGACCACCTCGACCGCCATGTAGCCGAGGATCAGCGCCAGCGCGCCGAGGAGGTAACGCCGGTCGGCGTCCGCGCTCAGCGCATGGCCGTGCCCATGACCGTGCCCATGACTGTGCCCGCCCCCGCGGGTCTGATCGGGCCCGTGATCGCCGCTCATCCGGTCTCCTTCAGATGCTCCCGGCTCAGGTCGAGGAGCATGCGGACGTGAGCGTCCGCCAACCGGTAGTAGATCATGCGCCCGGCTCTGCGGCTGGCCACGATGCCGGCCGTGCGCAGCAGGCGCAGCGCGTGGGAGACGGCGGTGTCGGTCACCTCGACGGCGTCGGCCAGGTCGCACACGCACAGCTCCCCCGCCTCCAGCAGCGCGTACAGCAGCCGGGCCCGCGTGGGGTCGCCGAGCAGGCGGAACAGCTCGGCCAGCCGGGTGGCCTCGTCAGGCGTCACGAGCCGGTCCCTGGTGGCCGCGACCCTGGCCGCGTCCGGCTCCGGCACGACGCACCCGTCCAGCGCCGCCACAACACCTGAAGAGCTATTCATATGTGCATGATACGAAAGAGGAAAAGCCCGGCGCAACGGCCGGGCGGTGGGCAGGACGAGAGGCTCAGGCCAGCAGCGGATCGATCGCCACGGCCAGGAACAGCAGCGCCAGGTAGGCATTGGACCAGTGGAAGAAGCGCATCGGCCGCAGGTCGACGCCCGTCTTGCCGGCGTTGAGCCGGGCGAGCAGGCGGTGCACCTCCCACAGGCACATCGCGCCCAGCACGGCGGCCACGATCGCGTAGAACGGCGTGGTGCCCGCCACCGGCCACAGCGCCAGCGAGCACAGCACGGTGGCCCAGGTGTAGGCGATGGACTCCAGCACGACCCGCCGCTCGGTGGCCACCACCGGCAACATCGGCACCTTGGCCGCCGCGTAGTCCTCCTTGTAGCGCATGGCCAGCGTCCAGGTGTGCGGCGGCGTCCAGAAGAACACCACGCCGAAGAGCACCAGCGGCGCCCAGTCGAGCCGCTCGGTGATGCCGGCCCAGCCGATCATCACCGGCATGCAGCCCGCGATGCCGCCCCACACGATGTTCTGGGCCGTGCGCCGCTTGAGGATCATCGAGTAGACCAGCACGTAGAACAGGATCGCCGCGAGCGACAGCACCGCGGCCAGCCAGTTGGTGGTCGCCCAGAGGCCGATGGTGGACAGCACGCCCAGCACGATGCCGAAGATCAGCGCGCCGCGGGGCGAGACCTGGTGCCTGGCCAGCGGCCTGCGGCGGGTGCGGCGCATCTTCTGGTCGATGTCGCGGTCCACGTAGCAGTTGAGCGCGTTGGCGCTGCCCGCCGACAGGGTGCCGAAGACCATGACCGCGATCGACGTCCACAGCGGCGGCAGGCCGCCCGCGGCGAGGAACATCACCGGCAGCGTCGTGATCAGCAGCAACTCGATGATCCGCGGCTTGGTGAGCGCGATGTAGGCCTTGATGGTCATGCCTATCGAGCGCGGCGCCTCCACCTGCGGTGAAGGGGCCGTCGCCTGCCTGTTGGTCAGCACCGTCAAGGCGCTTCCAGCCTGTGCGGAGTCAACGCGTAACCTCTGATAAGAGCGGATCCATGGGCGGGCGCCGTGACGCCCCTGCGAACAACCAAACTGTAGTCGCAGGGTCGGCCGGTCCGGCCAATGGGGGGCTTGCGCCGTACATGGACACGCGCGGGTGGAATGGGAATCGATCGCCATCTCCACTCGGTTAGGGTCCCGTGTAGGCGCGGGCCGCACAACCAGCGGCGGGCCGCCGAAGACGGTCGGCCGCGGGGCGGGAAAGCCGACCGGCACCACCACGACAACTAGATTCCGGAGATCGAGCACTTGAGCACCGAACTCGTGCCAGCCCTTGAATGGACCGACCTGGACAAGCAGGCGGTCGACGTCGTTCGAGCCCTGGCGATGGACGCAGTGGAGAAGGCGGGCTCGGGTCATCCCGGCACCGCCATGAGCCTGGCCCCCGCCGCATACCTGCTGTTCCAGCGCGTGATGCGCCACGACCCGACCGATCCCGGCTGGATCGGCCGCGACCGTTTCGTCCTGTCGTGCGGCCATTCCAGCCTGACGCTCTACATCCAGCTCTACCTGTCCGGCTACGGGCTGACGCTCGACGACCTGCGGCGGCTGCGCCAGTGGGACAGCCTGACGCCCGGCCACCCCGAGCACGGCCACACGGCCGGCGTGGAGACGACGACGGGCCCGCTGGGCCAGGGCCTGGGCAACGCGGTCGGCATGGCGATCGCGGCCCGCCGCGAGCGCGGCCTGTTCGACCCCGACGCCGCGCAGGGCGCCTCGCCGTTCGACCACCGCATCTGGTGCTTCGTCAGCGACGGCGACATCGAGGAGGGCATCAGCCACGAGGCCAGCTCGATCGCCGGCCACCAGAAGCTGGGCAACCTCATCGTCGTCTGGGACGACAACCACATCTCCATCGAGGACGACACGCAGATCGCGAAGTCCGAGGACGTGGTCGCGCGCTACCAGGCCTACGGCTGGCACACCGAGAGCGTCGACTGGACCGTCACCGGCGACTACGCCGAGGACGTCCCGGCCCTGTACGAAGCCCTTGAGGCGGCCAAGGCCGAGACCGACCGCCCGTCGTTCATCCGGCTGCGCACGATCATCGGCTGGCCGGCGCCCAACAAGCAGAACACCGGCAAGGTCCACGGCTCCGCCCTGGGCGAGGCCGAGGTCGCCGCCACCAAGCAGGTGCTGGGCATGGACCCGGCCAAGACCTTCGACGTGCCGGCCGAGGTGCTCGACCACGTCCGCGGCGTCGCCCAGCGCGGCCGCGCCGAGCACGCCGAGTGGGAGAAGACCTACGCCGAGTGGCGCCTGGCCAACCCCGAGCGCGCCGCCGAGCTCGACCGCATCTCCCACCGGGAGCTGCCGGCCGGCTGGGCCACGGCGCTGCCGTCGTTCGAGAAGGGCTCCTCGGTCGCCACCCGCAAGGCCTCGGGCGAGGTGCTCAACGCGCTCGCGCCGGTGCTGCCCGAGCTGTGGGGCGGCTCGGCCGACCTGGCCGAGTCCAACAACACCACGATGAAGGGCGAGCCGTCCTTCATCCCCGAGGAGTTCCAGACCAAGGCGTTCCCGGGCAACCGTTACGGCCGCACGCTGCACTTCGGCATCCGTGAGCACGCCATGGGCGCCATTCTCAACGGCATCGCGCTGCACGGCGGCACCCGCCCCTACGGCGGCACGTTCCTGGTCTTCTCCGACTACATGCGTCCCTCGGTGCGCCTGGCCGCGCTGATGAAGCTGCCGGTCACGTACGTGTGGACGCACGACTCCATCGGCCTCGGCGAGGACGGCCCGACCCACCAGCCGATCGAGCACCTGTGGGCGCTGCGCGCGATCCCCGGGCTCGACGTGGTGCGCCCGGCCGACGCCAACGAGACCGCCTACGCCTGGAAGGCCGTGCTGGAGCACACCGACCGGCCCGCCGCGCTGGCGCTGACCCGGCAGAACCTGCCGGTCTACGAGGGCACGAGCGCCGACGGCGTGGCCCGCGGCGGTTACGTGCTGCGCGAGGCGTCCGACGGCCAGCCGAGGGTCATCCTCATCGCCACCGGCAGCGAGGTGGAGATCGCGGTCAACGGCCGCGACATCCTGGAGTCTCAGGGAATACCCACGCGAGTGGTGTCCATGCCGTGTGTCGAGTGGTTCAACGGGCAGGATTCCGCATACAGGCAGACGGTTCTGCCCTCGTCGATCCGGGCTCGCGTAGCGGTCGAGGCGGGCATCGCGCTCGGCTGGCACGCCTACGTCGGCGAGTGCGGTGAAGTGGTCAGTCTCGAACACTTCGGTGCCTCCGCCCCGTACAGGACTCTGTACGAGCAGTTCGGACTGACGGCGGAGCGCGTGGCGGCCGCGGCCAAGGCGAGCCTGGCCAAGCTGGGTCAGGACAAGGGCGAGACGACGGGAAACTGAGAAAGATCATGAGCGAGAACCTCAACAAGCTGTCCGGCCAGGGCGTTGCCATCTGGCTCGACGACATCAGCCGCGAGCGCCTGCGCACGGGCAACCTCGACCAGCTGATCAAGGAGAAGAACGTCGTCGGGGTGACCTCCAACCCGACGATCTTCGCCGGCGCGCTGAGCAAGGGCGACGCCTACGACACCCAGCTGCACGACCTGGCCGTACGCGGCGTCGACGTGGGTGAGGCCGTACGCGCCATCACCACCTACGACATCCGCTGGGCCGCCGACGTGCTGCGCCCGGTCTACGACGCCAGCGGCGGCGTGGACGGCCGCGTGTCGCTGGAGGTGGACCCGCGCCTGGCCCGCGAGAGCGAGAAGACGATCGCCGAGGCCCGCGCGCTGTGGTGGCTGGTCGACCGGCCCAACCTGCTGATCAAGATCCCGGCCACGCTGGAGGGGCTGCCCGCGATCACGCAGGCGATCTCCGAGGGCATCAGCGTCAACGTCACGCTGATCTTCTCCCTGGAGCGCTACCGCGCGGTCATGGACGCCTGGCTGACCGGCCTGGAGGCGGCCCAGGCCAAGGGCCTCGACCTGGCCTCGATCGAGTCGGTGGCCTCCTTCTTCGTCAGCCGCGTCGACACCGAGATCGACAAGCGGCTCGACCAGCTCGGCAAGCCGGAGCTCAAGGGCAAGGCGGGCGTGGCCAACGCGCGCCTGGCGTACGCGGCGTTCGAGGACGTCGTCAACTCCGAGCGCTGGCAGCGCCTGCGCGCCGCCGGCGCGCGCCCGCAGCGGCCGCTGTGGGCCTCGACCGGGGTCAAGAACCCCGAATACTCCGACACCCTCTACGTCGACCAGCTCGTCGCGCCCGGCACCGTCAACACGATGCCGGAGAAGACGCTCGACGCCACGGCCGACCACGCCAACGTCACCGGCGACACCGTGCGCCCCTTCTACGAGCAGGCCTGGAACACCATGGCCGCGCTGAAGGACGCCGGCGTCGACTACGACGACGTGGTGCGGGTCCTGGAGGAGGAGGGCGTGGAGAAGTTCGAGGCGTCCTGGAACGAGCTGCTCGAGAGCGTCAGCAAGAACCTGGTTCCGTGATGGAGGTCTCTTACCGCGAGGAGGGGGTGGCCTCGGCCGCCTCCTCCGCCGCGGGGCGCCTCGTCGCCGACGGCGTGCCCGCGCGGCTCGCCGCCGGCGACCCCACGTTGTGGGGTGAGGACGCCGAGGCGGAGGCGGCGGTCAGGCTCGGCTGGCTGACGCTGCCCCGCTCCTCCCGCGAGCTGCTGCCCGTCCTGGGCGAGCTCGCGGGCCGGGCCCGCGCCGCGGGCCTGACGAACGTGGTCCTGGCCGGGATGGGCGGCTCCTCGCTGGCGGCGCAGGTCATCTGCGACACCGCCGACGTGCCGCTCACGGTGCTGGACACGAGCGATCCAGGGCAGGTGCGCCGGGCGCTGGCGGAGGGGCTGGAGTCGACGGTCCTGGTGGTGTCGAGCAAGAGCGGCTCGACCGTGGAGACCGACTGCCACCTGCGGATCTACGAGCGGCTCTTCGCCGAGGCGGGCCTCGCGCCCGCCGGCCGCGTCGTGGTCGTCACCGACCCTGGCTCGCCGCTGGAGCGACGGGCCGTGGCGGCCGGTTACGACCTGGTGCTCGCCCCTCATGGCGTGGGCGGCCGCTACTCCGCGCTGTCGGCGTTCGGGCTGGTGCCCGCCGCGCTGGCGGGGGCGGACGTGGAGCGGCTGCTCGACGACGCGGAAGAGGTGCTGCCGCTGTTGTCGCTCGACAGCGGCAACCCCGGCCTCGACCTGGGCGCGGCGCTCGCCGGCGCGGCCCTGGCCGGCCGGGACAAGCTGATTCTCGAGGACCAGCTCTCGGCCATCACCGGGCTGCCCGACTGGATCGAGCAGCTCGTCGCCGAGTCCACCGGCAAGCAGGGCAGGGGGATCCTGCCTGTCGTGGCCGCCGACCCGGCCGGGACGGATGACGAGCTGGTCGTGGCGATCGAGTCCGACGTCGGCGACGTCCGCGTGGACGGGCCGCTCGGCGCGCAGTTCCTCGTCTGGGAGTACGCCGTCGCCATCGCCGGGACGCTGCTCGGCATCGACCCCTTCGACCAGCCGAACGTGGCCGAGTCGAAGGAGAACACCGCCGCCCTGCTGGCCCTGCCCGATCTGCCGACCGACGCTCCCGCGTTCGCGGACGGCCCGGTCGAGGCGTACGGGCCGGTGACGGCCAAGGACCTGCCCGGCCTGTTCGCCGAGCTGCTGGACGCGGTCCCCGATGACGGCTACCTGGCGATCACCGCCTACCTCGACCGGCTGGCGGCCTTCGACGCGCCGGTGCCCGACGGGGCCGACTTCGAGCAGATGACCGACGCCTGGATGATGGCCGACCCGGCCACGCTGCGGGCGCTGCTCGCGCTGCGCACCGAGCGGCCGGTCACGTTCGGGTGGGGGCCGCGATTCCTGCACTCGACCGGGCAATACCACAAGGGCGGCCCGCAGAACGGGGTGTTCCTGCAGATCACCGGGGCGGTGACCGAGGACGTCGCCGTGCCGGGCAGACCGTACACGCTGGGCCGGCTCCAGCTCGCGCAGGCGCTCGGCGACCTGGGGGCGCTGGAGACCCGCGGGCGTCCGGCCGTACGCCTGCACTTGACCGACCGCGCGGCCGGAGTCGCGCGTTTGCTCGCAGCCGCACAGGAGGCTTGAGATGACAGACCCGGCAGCACCCGCGGAGGAGGCCGCCACCGTGGCGGCCGCCGTCGCGGGCACCGCCACCACCATGGAGGTGGCAGCCGCCAACCCGCTGCGCGACCCGCGCGACAAGCGGCTGCCCCGGGTGGCGGGACCATGTGTGATGGTGTTGTTCGGCGTGACGGGGGACCTGGCCAAGCGCAAGCTGCTGCCGGCGATCTACGACCTGGGCAACCGGGGGCTGTTGCCGCCCGGATTCTCCCTGGTCGGGTTCGCCCGGCGGGATTGGAAGGACCAGGACTTCGCCCAGTTGACGCACGACGCCGTCAAGGCCCACGCCAGGACGCCCTTCCGCGAGGAGGTCTGGAAGCAGCTGCGTGAGGGCATCCACTTCGTTCCGGGCGAATTCTCGGACGACGGGGCGTTCGACGCGCTGGCCATGGCCTTGGCCGAGATCGACGAGACCAGGGGCACGGGCGGAAACTACGCTTTCTACCTGTCCGTGCCGCCGAAGTTCTTCCCGGTGGTGGTGGAGCAGCTCAAGCGGACCGGATTGTCCGACGCGCCCGACGGCTCGTGGCGGCGGGTGGTCATCGAGAAGCCGTTCGGTCACGACCTGCAGTCCGCGCACCAGCTGAACGAGATCACCACCTCGGCCTTCCCGGAGAGCTCGATCTTCAGGATCGACCACTACCTGGGCAAGGAGACCGTCCAGAACATCATGGCGCTGAGGTTCGCCAACAACCTCTACGAGCCCATCTGGAACCGCAGCTTCGTCGACCACGTGCAGATCACGATGGCCGAGGACATCGGCATCGGCGGCCGGGCCGGCTACTACGACGGCATCGGCGCGGCCCGCGACGTGATCCAGAACCACCTGCTCCAGTTGCTCGCCCTCGTCGCCATGGAGGACCCGACCTCCTTCGACGCCTCGGCGCTGCGGCGGGAGAAGGAGAAGGTGCTCAAGGCCGTGCGGCTGCCGGCCGACCTGGGCCTCAACACGGCCCGCGGCCAGTACTCCGCGGGCTGGCAGGGCGGCGAGAAGGTGGTCGGCTACCTCCAGGAGGACGGCATCTCGGCCGAGTCCAAGACCGAGACCTACGCCGCCATCAAGCTGGAGATCGCCAACCGGCGCTGGGCCGGCGTGCCGTTCTACCTGCGCACGGGCAAGCGCCTGGGCCGCCGGGTGACGGAGGTGGCCGTGGTGTTCCAGCGGGCGCCGCACCTGCCCTTCAGCGCCGACGACACCGAGATCCTGGGCCAGAACGCCCTGGTCGTGCGGGTCCAGCCGGACGAGGGCATCACGGTGCGCTTCGGCTCGAAGGTGCCGGGCACGCAGATGGAGGTCCGCGACGTCTCGATGGACTTCGCCTACGGGGAGTCGTTCCTGGAGTCGTCTCCGGAGGCGTACGAGCGGCTGCTGCTGGACGTGATGATCGGCGATCCGCCGCTCTTCCCGCACCAGCGGGAGGTGGAGCTGTCGTGGAAGATCCTCGACCCGATCGAGGAGTTCTGGGCCACGCAGGGCCAGCCCGAGGGCTACGAGTCAGGATCGTGGGGGCCCGAGTCGGCCGACGCGATGATGGCCCGTGACGGCCGGGTGTGGAGGAGGCTCTGATGACCACGTTCATGCTGACGGACACCACGGCCGGAAAGATCTCCGCCCAGTTCATGCACCTGCGGCACCAGATGGGCGCGCCGGCCATCGGCATGGTGCTGACGCTCGTCGTGGTCAGCGAGGAGCGGCACCAGTACGACGCGCTGCGCGCGGCCACCGAGGCGGCCCGCGAGCACCCGTCGCGCATCATCGTCGTGATCAAGCGCGAGGAGGACGAGCCGATCAGGCTCGACGCCGAGCTGCGGATCGGCGAGAACACGCCCGGCGAGGTCGTGGTGCTGCGCCTGTACGGCGAGCTCACCGAGCACGCCGACTCCGTGGTCAGCCCGCTGCTGCTGCCCGACACCCCGGTGGTCGCGTGGTGGCCGGGCGCGGCCCCCGACGTGCCCTCCAAGGACGCGATCGGGGCGCTGGCGCAGCGGCGCATCACCGACGCCAAGGGCTTCGACGACGGCGGTGTCAAGTCGCTGGTGATCAGGGCCAAGGGGTACGCCCGTGGTGACACCGACCTGGCCTGGGCCCGGCTGACGCCGTGGCGCAGCCTGCTGGCGGCCGCGTTCGACCAGCCGGTGGGCAAGGTGCGCAAGGGCGTGGTGGAGGCCTCCGCCGGCCATCCGAGCGCGCCGCTGCTGGCCGCGTGGCTGTCGGAGCGGCTGGGCGCGAGCATGAAGGTCGCCGAGTCCGCCGGTCCCGGCCTGACCGCCGTGCGGCTGCAGCTGGCCGACGGCGAGCTCGCCGTGGTCAGGACCGACGCCCGGCTGGCCAAGCTGTCGCGTCCCGGCCAGCCCGACCGCAACGTGGCGCTGGCCAGGCGGCAGACCTCGGAGCTGATGGCCGAGGAGCTGCGCAGGCTCGACACCGACGAGATCTACGAGACCGCCGTCAAGCGGTTCGCGAGGACGTACAAGGGATGACGACAGTTCAAGGGATGGCGACCGTGAGCGTTCCCGGCATCGTCGTGCACCGCAACGCGGACGTCCTGGCCAAGGCCGTGGCGGCGCGGATCATCACCCGCCTGGTCGACGTGCAGTCGGCCAAGGGGTCGGCCTCGATCGTCCTGACGGGCGGCACGGTCGGCACGGCCACGCTGGCCGCCATCGCCGCCACCCCCGCCAGGGACGCCGTCGACTGGCGGCGCCTGGACGTGTGGTGGGGAGACGAGCGGTTCGTCCCCTCGGGCGACAAGGAGCGCAACGAGACCGGCGCCCGCGAGGCGCTGCTCGACCACGTGGACGTGGACCCCGAGCGGGTCCACGTCATGCGCGGTCCCGACTCGGGCATGACGGCCGAGGAGTCCGCCGACGCCTACGCCGCCGAGCTGCGCAAGGCCGCCAGGCCCGAGGACCACGGGCCGGTCCCGAACTTCGACGTGATGCTGCTCGGCATGGGCCCCGACGCGCACGTCGCGTCGCTGTTCCCCGGCCTGCCCGCGCTCTACGACACGCGCCCGGTGGTGGCGGTGCACGGCTCGCCGAAGCCGCCGCCCACGCGCATCTCGCTGACGCTGCCCGCCATCCAGGCCTCGCGCGAGGTGTGGGTGGTGGCGGCCGGTGAGGAGAAGTCGGGCGCGGTCCGGCTGGCCCTGTCGAAGTCCGGGCCGTTCCAGGTGCCCGCGGCGGGGGCCAGGGGGCGGGGGCGGACGCTGTTCCTGCTGGACCGGGCGGCGGCCGGCAAGATCCCGCCGGGCCTGGGCCGCATCGCCTCCCCGTAACGGGTCACGGCGGCCGGAGGGCCGCCACAGGGCCGACCCTCGGCGACCGGCCGGGATCAGCCCTGTGGCGGCCCTTCTACGCGGCCGGATTCCGCTGGCCGGTCCTCCTACGCGCCCGGATTCTGCGCGGCCTCCTGGCCGGTCAGCGCGTCGATCTCGTCGATGAGCAGCCGCTTGCGCTCCTCGCTCAGGTACGACGCCCGCACCCCGTTCCGCGCGAAGGCCGCCAGCTGTTCCTGCCCGAACCCGAACGCCCGCGCCACCGCCCGGTACTCCGCGGCCGTCGTCGTGGCGAACATCGGCGGGTCGTCGCTGTTGAGCGTGACGAACAGCCCCTCCTCCAGCAGCCGGGGCAGCGGATGGTCCTCGATGCGGGCGACCTGGCCCGTGCACACGTTGGAGGTCGGGCACACGTCCAGCGGCAACTGCGTCTCGCGCAGGTACGCCACCAGGCGCGGATCGGACAGGCAGCTGATGCCGTGGCCGACGCGCTCGGCGCCGTAGCCGTCGATGACCTCCCAGATCGTCTCGGGGCCGCTCATCTCCCCGCCGTGGGGCACGCTGTGCAGGCCCGCCGCGCGGGCGGCCGAGAATGCCGAACGGTAGGCGTCGCGGTATTTGCGGCGTTCCTGCTCGATCCCGCCGATGCCGAAACCTACCAGCGCGGCGGGAGGTTCTTTCAGAGCGTGCTCCACGGTCACGTTCGCCGCCTCCTCGCCGTACTCGCCGGGGATGTCGAAGATGTAGGCCATCTCCACCCCGTACTCGCTGAGCGAGCGGCTGGAAGCCAGGTCCAGCGCCTCGGTGACGGCGTGCATGGGCAGGCCGACCAGGTGGTGCGCGTACGGGGTGACCTGCAGTTCGGCGTACCTGACGCCTTGCGGGACGAGGTCGCGGGCCAGGCCGAGGACGAGCGTGGCCACGTCCTCGGGCTCGCGTACCAGGGAGTTGACGGCCCCGTAGACGCGGGCGAAGTGGGGGAAGTCGGTGAAGGTGTAGAAGCGGCGCAGCTCCTCCTCCGAGGTGGGCACCTCGCTGCCCGGGTGGCGGCGCGACAGCTCCAGCACGGTGGGCACCGAGGCCGAGCCCACCAGGTGCACGTGCAGTTCGACCTTGGGCAGGGCGTCGATGAAGGCGTCAAGGGTCATGCCGACGACCATAGGGGCGGCGTTTCCCGGAAAGACAGGCTTTGGCGGCTAATCTCACATTCATTTGTCAGGTTCTCCGGCTGAGCTAGGCTGAGCCCCGTGACGGACGCCGAAGCCTACGAGCGCGGCTTCGCCCGCCTCAGCTCTTACACCGTCGGCCCCCTCCTCGCCCGCGTGGCGGCGAGCCGCGGCTCGCGCCTGCTCGACGTGGGTTGCGGCACCGGGGTGGTGACCGCGGCGGCGCTGGCGATCGGCGCCGAGGTGACGGCCGTCGACGCCGATCCCGGCATGGTCACGCTGACCGCCCGCCGTCATCCGGCCGCGACGGTACGGCCGGCCGCGCTTCCTGAGCTGCCGTTCGCGGATCAGCAGTTTGACGTGATAGCGGGAAATTTCATCATCAATCACGTGCCCGACGCCGCCGAGGCGCTCCGTGAGCTGCGCCGCGTCCTGCGGCCGGGCGGCGCGATCGGCCTGACCTGGTGGAAGTCGGACGAGATGACGGCCACCGGCGTCTTCGCCGACGCCATCGCCGCCGCCGGGGTCCCCTACGAGCCGCCGGCCCGCTCCTTCACCGCCCACGACACGCCCGAGCGCTTCACCGCCCTGCTGACGGAGGCCGGTCTCAGGCAGGCCTCCGTGGTAGACGTCAGATGGCGGCACCGGGCCGGCCTGGCGGCCTGGTGGACGGACATCGTGCGGGCGGGCGGGCCCCGGTTCGCCGTCATCGGCCGTCAGCCGCCGGAGGTCGTCGAGCGGATCAGGGCCGGCTACCTGCTGCTGGCGGCGCCGTACGAGGAGGAGGGTTTCCCGGTCTGCGCCCACCTCGCCTGCGCGCACCGCTGAGACGCCCCGCCCGTCCCGCCTGCGCGCCGCTCAGACACGACGTTCCCGGCCCTTCAGCGGCCGGCGAGCGCTTCGTACCGCACGCCCGTCAGCTCGGCCGACACCTCCCACAGGCGCGCGGCCAGTTCCTCGGAGCCGGCCCGCTCCGACGGGACGAGCGGCTTGGCCTTGGGGCCGAAGAACTCGCCGCCGCGTACGTCGGGCGAGGTAGCGGCGTACAGCGACGGGACGGCCCCCGCCGCGGCCGGCTTCAGCAGCAGCCCCACCAGCGGCTGCAACGGCCCCACCTTGACGATCCGGGTGGCCGTCGCACCGGGGTGGGTCACCGTGCTGAGCAGGCCGACCCCCGCCTTGTCCGCCCGCCGCTGCAGTTCCAGCGCGAACAGCACGTTGGCGAGCTTGGAGCGCCCGTACGCGGCCATGCGCCCGTAGCGGCGCTCCAGGCCCAGATCGTCGAAGTCGATCCGGCCCGCGTTGTGCGCGTCGCTGGACACGGTCACGACCCGGGCGCCTGGAGCGGCGGCCAGCAGCGGCAGCAGCAGCCCGGTGAGCGCGAAGTGCCCCAGGTGGTTGGTGCCGAACTGCATCTCGAAGCCGTCCTTGGTCGTCCCCTTGGGGACCATGGCGATGCCGGCGTTGTTGATCAGCAGGTCGAGCTCGCGCACGCCCGCGGCGAACTCCCTGACCGAGGACAGGTCTGCGAGGTCCAGCCGCCCGTACTCGACCTGGGCCCCGGGCACCTCCCGCAGGATCCGCGCCACCGCCTCCTCGCCCCTGCCCCGGTCACGCGCCGCCACGACGACATGCGCGCCGTGCCGGGCCAGCTCCAGCGCGGTGGGGAACCCGATGCCGCTGTTGGCTCCGGTCACGACGGCCGACTTTCCGCTCAGGTCGGGCATGGAGGCTGGGGTCCAGGCGGTCATCGGCGCTCCAAACATGCGGAACCGTCTCGTAGATCAAAGACTAGACGTTCCGGACGTCCCGTAGATCACGGGCGGACGCCCAGTCGTTCCATGATCACGGGGAACGCGCATGTGCCGTACATCGCAGCCGAACGTCCACGCGTGCCGCAGGGCGCACGCTAGCGCTCCAGCCGCAGGCGGGCGTGTCGCTCCTCGCGCCGTGTCACCTCCAGCCGCTGGGTGCTGTCCTCCAGCTTCTTGCGCGCCTTGGCCAGCTTCTGCTCCAGCCGCGCCACCTTCTCCGCGCGCTCGCCGTGCTCCTTCTCGACCGCGTCCAGGGCCTCGCGCCACTCGCGGTGCGCCGCCTCGGCCTCGCGCCGCTCCTCGGCCTTCCTGGCCTCGGCCGCCGCGCGCCTTTCGGCCTCCTCCGCCCGAGCCTGCTCCGTGTCCTCGGTGCCCCCGCGTTTCCCCTTGGCGGCGGCAGGGCGGCCGCGCGGGACGGGGGCGGGGGCGAAGCCGCTGAAGCGCAGCGGCTTGTCGAGCCGCCCGCGGCGCACCTCCTCGGCCGCGCCCGCGTCCACGACGGCCGCGTCCAGCGTCTGGTCCACCTCGGTCCCCGCGGCGGCCGACAGGCCCGCGCCCTCCCGTGCGAGCCGGCCCGCCTTCCCGGTCACCTCGCCCCGCCGCCGGGTCAGCTCGGCCAGCTCGCCCGCGTCCTGACGTTCCCAGGCCGCGCGCAGGCTCTCCCCCACGTCGAGGAGTTCGGCGAGCTCGGCGGGATGCTCGCGGGCCAGCCGGTTCACCGCCCAGGCGGAGACCGTCGGCCGGCGGAGTTTCGCGATGTCGCGCGAGAGCCGTACATCCCCCGCGTCCTTGGCCGCGCGGGCCTCCGCCGTGCGCGCGGCGGTGAACTCGGACGGCGGCAACGCATACAGGCGGTCGGCCACCTCGTCAAGATCCACACAGGACAAATACCCCACATGGCCGGGTTTCTAGCGCATAGTGGAGGCAGCCCCAGCCGAACGGAGGCATCCGGTGTTCGAACGCTTCACCGACCGTGCGCGCAGGGTCGTCGTCCTCGCTCAGGAGGAGGCGCGGATGATGAGCCACAACTACATCGGCACGGAACACGTGCTGCTCGGCCTCATCCACGAAGGTGAAGGGCTCGCCTCGCTGGTGCTCGACAGCTGCGGCGTGGAGATCGAGCACGTACGCGCGTTCGTCGAGCGCGAGGCCGGCCACGGCAGCAAGGCCCCCAGCGGGCACATCCCGTTCACACCACGCGCCAAGAAGGTCCTGGAGCTGTCCCTGCGCGAGGCGCTGCAGCTGCGGCACAACTACATCGGCACCGAGCACATCCTGCTCGGGCTGATCAGGGAGGGCGAGGGGCTGGCCGCCCAGGCGCTCGCGGACGCCGGCGCCGACCTGGTGGACGTGCGCCAGCGCGTGCTCGACCGGGTGGGCCGCGGCCCCAAGGAGCGCCCCACCGAGATGTTCTTCGCCGGCGGCTCCGTGCTGAGCGAGCGGCTCACCCAGATCCAGGAGAGCCTCGCCCGCATCGAACGCCACCTCGGCATCCAGCAGCAGGAGCCGCCCGGCCGGCTCGGCGACGACGAGGCCGGCCAGGGCTGAGACCGCCTGGCTGGGGCCGGCCTGGGCTGAGACCGGCGCGTGCCCGGCCGGCGGAGGCGAGCCCGATCCAGGACGGCGCGAGCCTGGGCCGAGTCCAGCGCGAGCCCGGCTACGGCGAGCCTAGGCCGTGGCCAGTGCGCCGACCGGCAGTCTCGCCTCCATCACCCCCGGGTCCTCGGTGTAGGCGAGGCCGGCGCCCAGCGCGATCAGCAGCCGGCGCATCCGCGCGTTGTCCGACAGCATGGTCGCCCTGACCTCGGCGTAGCCCAGGTCGCGGGCCGCCCGTACGAGCATTCTGGCCATCGCCGTGCCCAGACCGCGCCCCTGCCAGCGGTCCTCGACCAGGAAGGCCATCTCCGCGATGCCCGGGTCGGGGGTGAACATGAGGTTGGCCATGCCCACCACCTGCCCGTCGTGCCCGGCGACCAGTGAGTATCCCCTGCTCCTGTCGCAGAGCTTGTCGAACGCGCGCGGCGGCAGCGCCGGCATGGAGGTGAAGTAGCGGAACCTGCGCGACTCGGGCGAGCACCTGTCGTGCAGGTCGCGCACGGCCTCGCGGTAGATCGAGGTGAGCGGGCGCACCGTCACCTCCGCGCCGTCGGCGAGCTTGATCGCGCGCTCGGCCGTGGCCGGCTCCGTCGCGGGCTGGGCCAGCCGGGCGAAGGAGGCCGCCCTGGCCGCCTCGGTCAGCGTGAAGGGCAGCTCGGAGCGGCGCAGGCGGACGGCGCGCCTGGGCGCGACGGGGACGACGAGCTGGGTCGGGTCGGGAAGATCACTCACGGGCTCACCATAGATCCACCGGGCGTCGTCCGCGCGCAGCAGCTCGGCCAGCAGCTCCGGCAGCCGCCAGGGCATCGTGCGCAGCCTGGAGGCCAGCAGTAGCGCCCGGGTGGGCTCGTCGGTCAGCTCGTGGGCGGTGGCGGGCACCACCTCGACGCGGCGGCCCCCGGCCGCCTCCAGGGCCTCGCGCACGGTCTCGGCGCTGGCCGGGATGTCGGCGACGAACTCGTCGACGGTGCCGTCGGTGTCGGACTGTACGCTCAGGCCGAGGATGTTGCCGCCCCGGTCGGCCAGGGCCGAGGCCAGCGAGGCCAGCCGGCCGGGTCGCTCGTCCACCGTCGTTCGGATGCGCAGGAATCCCATGGGCACGAGCATGCCGCGCGGCTGTTACACGGCCGCTACCGACGTGTTTACATTGCGTATTTCGTCGCATGATGCGCCGACTTATCCCGATATAGGAGGATATGTCGCTATGAGTGTCCCTTTGTCGGCCGGGTTCGTGAACGGCGACGTCTCCTTCTGGTACCGGTCCTCCGGGCTGCCCGCCGCCGGTCCGCGGCTCGACGGCGATCTGCGGGCCGACGTGGCCATCGTCGGCGCCGGCTACACGGGCCTGTGGACCGCCTACTACCTCAAGCGGGCCCGCCCGTCGCTGAACGTGGTGGTGCTGGAGCAGGAGTTCGCCGGGTTCGGCGCCTCGGGACGCAACGGCGGCTGGCTCACCGGCGACCTGGCCGGCTCGCACGAGCGCTACGGCGAGGGCGCGCGGCGGCTCCAGCGCGCCATGTACGACTCCATCGACGAGGTCATCGCGGTCTGCGAGCGGGAGTCCATCGACTGCGACCTGGTCAAGGGCGGCGTGCTGAACGTCGCCCGCACCCCCGCCCAGGCCGCCCGGCTGCGCGAGACGGTGGCCTCCGCCCGCTCCTGGGGCATCGAGGAGGCCGATCTGCGCCTGGTGGACCCGGCGGAGCGCGTACGCGTCTCCGGGGCTCTGGCGGCCTCCTGGAGCCCCCACTGCGCCAGGATCCAGCCGGCCAAGCTGGCCCGCGGCCTGGCCGGGACGGTACGCGAGATGGGCGTGCCCATCTACGAGCGCACCCCGGTGACCTCCATCGCCCCGCACCAGGCGCGAACCCCGTACGGCACGGTGACGGCCGGCCACGTGATCCGCGCGACCGAGGGCTTCACGGCCCGGCTGCGCGGTCTGCGCAGGCAGTGGCTGCCGATGAACAGCTCGATGATCGTCACCGAGCCTCTTCCCGCCTCGTTCTGGGACGAGGTCGGCTGGCAGGGCGCGGAGCTGCTCGGCGACATGGCCCACTACTACATGTACGCCCAGCGGACGGCCGACGACCGGATCGCCTTCGGCGGGCGCGGCCGGCCCTACCTGTACGGTTCACGCGTCGACGCCCGCGGCCACACCCACGAGTGGACCGTCGAGGCCCTGTGGCGCCTGCTGACCGGCTTCTTCCCCGCCGCCCGCTCCTCCTCGGTCGCGCACGCCTGGTCGGGCGTGCTGGCGGTGCCGCGCGACTGGTGCTCGACCGTCCATGTGGACCCCGCCACCGGGCTGGGCTGGGCGGGCGGCTACACCGGCCACGGCGTGACCACCACGAACCTGGCCGGGCGCACGCTGCGCGACCTGATCCTCGGCGAGGAGACGGAGCTGACGTCGCTGCCGTGGGTGGGCCGGCGGGTGCGCCGCTGGGAGCCGGAGCCGCTGCGCTGGGCGGGCGTGCACGCGATGTACCGCCTCTACCGGATGGCCGACCACCGCGAGCGGACGATGCCGCGCACCTCCGCACTGGCCCGCTTCGCCGATCTGATCACCGGCCACTGACAATAGGGCGCGAGGCGTAGAAGGGAACATCCATGAGCATCCTCTTCCGAGGCGGTCGCGTCTTCACCCCCGAGGGCGTGGTGGCCGGATCCGTGCTGGTGCGGGACGGCGTGATCGCCGCCGTCGGCGCGGAAGGGGACCCGGCGCCGCGGGCCGGCGAGACGGTGGATCTCGACGGCGGGCTGCTGGTGCCCGGTTTCACCGACGCGCACATCCATCCCATCCAGGCGGGACTTGAACGCGCTAAGTGCGATTTGTCCGACAATTACGGGCTGGACGCGTACAGAGAAAAGATCGCCGACTATGCGGCGAAAAATCTTGATAAAGAGTGGATTGATGGCGGCGGCTGGGACATGTCGGCCTTTTCGGGTGGATTGCCGCACCGCGAACAGATCGACTTCCTCGACCGCCCCGCCTACCTGATCCAGCGCGACCACCACGCCGCCTGGGTCAACACCCGCGCGCTCGAACGGGCCGGCATCACCCGCGACACGCCCGACCCCGCCGACGGCCGCATCGAGCGCGACGCCGGCGGCACGCCGACCGGCGTCCTGCACGAGGGCGCGATGGACCTGGTCGGCCTGCTCACGCCCCGTCCGACGGCCCAGGACCTCCAGGACGCGCTGGCGGACGCGCAGCGGCACCTGTTCTCGCTGGGCATCACCGGCTGGCAGGACGCCATCGTGGGCTCCTACGCGGGCTCGGTGGACCAGCTGCCCGCCTACCTGGCCGCGGCCCGCTCGGGGACGCTGCGGGCGCGGGTCGTGGGGGCGCTGTGGTGGGACAGGACGCGCGGGCTCGAGCAGGTCGAGGAGCTGGTGGCGCGGCGCGCCGAGGCCGAGGGCCTGGACCGGTTCCGCGCCACCTCGGTCAAGATCATGCAGGACGGCATCACGGAGAACTTCACCGCCGCCACCCTGGAGCCCTACTGCCTGTGCGGGGGCACGGGGCTGTCGTACGTGGATCCGGCCCTGCTGCGGGAGTGCGTCGCCGAGCTCGACCGGCTCGGATTCCAGGTGCACGTGCACGCCATCGGCGAACGGGCGGTGCGCGAGGCGCTGGACGCCTTCGAGGGCACCGATCCGGCCAACCGGCACCACATCGCCCACCTGCAGATCATCGAGCCCTCCGACGTGCCGCGCTTCGCCGCCCTGGGCGTCACCGCCAACCTGCAGCCGCTGTGGGCCACGCATCACGCCCAGATGGACGAGCTGACGCTGCCGTACCTGGGCGAGCCGCGTTCGTCCTGGCAGTACCCGTTCGCGGATCTGGTCGCCACCGGGGCCCGCCTCTGCGCCGGCAGCGACTGGCCGGTCTCCGACGCCGACCCGCTGCAGGGCATGCACGTGGCGGTCAACCGCACCGAGCCCGGCGGCTCGCTGCACGCGGGTTACCCGACGGCGCAGACGCCGTTCCTGCCCGGCCAGCGGATGGACCTGGCCACGGCCATGAGCGCGTACACGGCGGGCTCGGCCTGGATCAACCGCTCCCCCGCCGGCGTCATCGAGCCGGGCCGTCCCGCCGACCTGGTGGTGCTGGACCGCGACCCGTTCGCGCTGCCGCCGGGCGAGATCTGGACGACCCGCGTGCGCATGACGTTCGTGGACGGCGAACCGGTCCACGAGAGCTGACGGACGGCCGCGCCGGGGCGGACATGGCGAAGGGGCCCTGGGCAACCGCCCGGGGCCCCTCTCCGTCCGCCACCACTACCAGGGGGACTTGTTGTTGCGCAGGCGCTCCAGTGCTTCCTCCAGGATCGCCTTGCCGTCCTTGTCGCTCCGGCGCTCCTTCACGTAGGCCAGATGCGTCTTGTACGGCTCGTTCTTCGGCGGGGCAGGCGGCGCCTCCTCGTCCTGTCCGGCCGGGAGGCCACAACGCGGGCAGTCCCACGTTTCGGGCACCGCCGCGTCGCTGGCGAAGCTGGGGCGCGTCTCGTGCATGTTGGCGCACCAGAACGAGACCCGCACTCTCGGAGCCGCCTCGCCACGCTCGGCCTCCCCCATCGGGCCGGCGCCGACTCGGCTGCCACGGATCGCGTTGCCACTACCCACGGATGAACTCCTCGCTCGATCGCCCCGCGTACAGACACGGGGGGAGAATCACTGTCACGCGTTGACTTGCTAGCTCACGGCCTCATGAGCAGGCCGAGAGCGATGATGCAGACGAACCAGACCGTGCCGGTGATGACGGTCAGCCGGTCGAGGTTACGCTCCACCACCGAGGAACCACCGAAGTTCGACGAGAAGCCGCCGCCGAACATGTCAGACAGGCCACCGCCCTTGCCCTTGTGGAGCAGAACGAGCAGGATCATGAGAAGGCTCGCCAGGATGAGGGCGATGGAGATTCCGAGTACCACGGTATGCCTGTTCCTTCAGTGCTCTGTTACGCGTGACGATTCAAACTTGCCTCTTGAGGGTACGACCTGATGTCAAGTCGCACCCCCAGAACGGCTCAGTTGGCAGGCATATCGGAGAATCGGCAGATCTTCGCGAACTCTCCGGCGTCGATGCTGGCGCCACCCACGAGCGCGCCGTCGACATCCGGCTGAGCCATGATGCCGGCGACGTTCCCTGACTTGACCGAGCCACCGTAAAGGATACGGATCGCGGAGGCCACTTCGGTGTCGTAGAGCTCGGCGAGTCTGACCCGCAGCGCTCCGCAGACCTCCTGGGCGTCCTCCGGGGTGGCCACCTCTCCGGTGCCGATCGCCCACACCGGTTCGTAGGCCACCACTATCGATTTTGCCTGCTCGGCGGTGATTTTGCGCAGCGCCCCGTCGAGTTGGCCCAAACAGTGCGCGATGTGGCCCCCCGCTTGACGTACCGGAAGGCCCTCTCCGACGCACAGGATCGGGGTCAGCGAGTGCCGGTAGGCCGCCTGGACCTTGCCGTTGACCAGTTCGTCGTCCTCGCCGTGGTGTTGACGGCGCTCGGAGTGGCCCACCGTGACGAAGGTGCAGCCGAGCTTGGCCAGCATGGCGCCCGACACCTCGCCGGTGTAGGCGCCGCCGTCGTGCTCGGACAGGTCCTGGGCGCCGTAGACGATCCTGAGCTTGTCGCCGTCGACCAGGGTCTGGACGCTGCGCAGGTCGGTGAAGGGCGGCAGGACGGCGACCTCGACCTTGTCGAAGTCCTTGTCGTTGAGCGCGAAGGCCAGCTTCTGGACGAGTGCGATGGCCTCGAAGTGGTTGAGGTTCATCTTCCAGTTGCCGGCGATGAGCGGCTTGCGCTGCACCGTTCAGTCCTCCAGGGCCGCGAGTCCGGGGAGGGTCTTGCCCTCCAGGTATTCGAGGCTGGCGCCGCCACCGGTGGAGATGTGCGAGAAGCCGTCCTCGGAGAGCTCCAGCTTGCGTACGGCCGCCGCCGAGTCGCCGCCGCCCACCACGGTGAAGGCGTCGCCGGCGATCAGCGCCTCGGCCACCGCCCTGGTGCCGCCGGAGAACGCCTCGAACTCGAACACGCCCATCGGCCCGTTCCAGAACACCGTCCTCGCGTCGGCCAGCTTGGCGGCGAACAGCTCGCGCGTCTTCGGCCCGATGTCGAGCCCCTCCCGGTCGGCCGGGATGGCCGTGGCCTCGACCACGTCGTGCTCGGCGTCGGCGGCGAAGGTGACCGCCGCCAGCACGTCGACGGGCAGCACGAGCTCGACGCCCCGCCGCGCGGCCTCGTCGAGGAAGCCCCGCACCTGGTCGAGCTGGTCCTCCTGGAGCAGCGACCTACCCACCTCGTGGCCCTGGGCCTTGAGGAAGGTGTAGGCCATGCCGCCGCCGACGAGCAGCCGGTCGACCTTGGTCAGCAGGTTGGCGATGACGCCGAGCTTGTCGGAGACCTTGGCCCCGCCGAGCACCACCACGTAGGGCCGCTCGGGGCTCTCGGTCAGCTTGCGCAGCACCTCGACCTCGGCCACGACCAGCCCGCCGGCGGCGTGCGGCAGCAGCCTGGGCACGTCGTAGACGCTGGCGTGCCTGCGGTGCACCGCGCCGAAGCCGTCGCCCACGTAGAGCTCGGCCAGCCCGGCCAGCCTGGCCGCGAACTCACCGCGGACGGCGTCGTCCTTGGACTCCTCGCCCGGCTCGTAGCGCAGGTTCTCCAGCAGGGCCACCTGGCCGTCCTGGAGTGCCTCGACCGTGCTCCGCGCGCTGTCGCCGACCACGTCGGAGGCGAAGGCCACGTCCTGGCCGAGCAGCTCACCGAGCCGCGCGGCCACGGGCGCGAGCGAGTATTCCGGGTTGACCTTGCCCTTGGGCCTGCCCAGATGGGCGCAGACGACGACCTTGGCGCCCCGCTCGAGCAGGGTGCTGATCGTCGGCACCGACGCCCGGATGCGGCCGTCGTCGGTGATCGTCTCCCCGTCGAGGGGGACGTTGAGGTCGGCGCGCACGAGCACGCGCCGCCCCTTCACGTCGAGATCGTCGAGCGTGCGCATGCTCATGCTCCCGTGGTAAAGCGGCGGTCCGGACCTCTGCTCACAGACCGCGGCCGACGAGCTCGACCAGGTCGGCGAGGCGGTTGGAGTAGCCCCACTCGTTGTCGTACCAGCCGACGACCTTGACCTGGTTGCCGATGACCTTGGTCAGGCCCGAGTCGAAGATGCAGGAGGCCGGGTCGGTGACGATGTCGGAGGAGACGATCTCGTCCTCGGTGTAGCTGATGATGCCCTTGAGCGGGCCCTCGGCGGCGGCCTTGACCGCGGCGTTGACCTCATCGACGGTGACGTCGCGGCTGACGTCGACGGTCAGGTCGGTGGCCGAGCCCGTGGGGATCGGCACGCGCATGGCGAACCCGTCGAGCTTGCCCTTGAGCTCGGGCAGCACCAGGCCGATGGCCTTGGCGGCGCCGGTCGAGGTGGGCACCACGTTGAGCGCGGCGGCGCGGGCGCGGCGCAGGTCCTTGTGCGGGCCGTCCTGGAGGTTCTGGTCCTGCGTGTAGGCGTGGATGGTGGTCATCAGCCCCTTCTCGATGGTGAAGGAGTCGTGCAGGACCTTGGCCATCGGCGCCAGGCAGTTGGTGGTGCAGGAGGCGTTGGAGATGATCGTGTGGCTGGCCGGGTCGTACGCGCCGTCGTTGACGCCCAGCACGAGGGTGACGTCCTCGTTCTTCGCCGGGGCGGAGATGATCACCTTCTTGGCACCGTTGTCGGCGTGCACCCGCGCCTTGTTGGCGTCGGTGAACAGGCCGGTCGACTCCACCACCACGTCCACGCCGAGGTCACCCCAGGGCAGCTTGCCCGGGTCACGCTCCGCGAAGACCTTGATGGCCTTGCCGTCAACGGTGATCTCGTCACTGGTCGCCTTGACCTCGTAGGGCAGGCGGCCGAGGATGCTGTCGTACTTCAGCAGGTGGGCGAGCGTCGCGTTGTCGGTCAGGTCGTTGACCGCGACGATCTCGATGTCCTTGCCGCTGGCGGCGACAGCGCGCCAGAAGTTGCGACCGATGCGGCCGAAGCCGTTGACGCCTACGCGAATGCTCACGGGAACCGATCTCCTCGAACAGATGGCGGGCTGGATCCTCAACCACGAACCCTATCGGACCCAAATTGGTTTAGACCACTTCAGGTCCCGCCCTGTGAATCACCGTTCTGGCGACACGTTTTGAGAGGTTCGAGTAAAGTGCCCGACTCGTCGGAGTAAATTCGTGCATTCTCTGGGGGCTGAGATGTCACATAAGCGGTCCGGCCTACTGTCCGGACTCATCGCAGGGCTGCTCGCCGCGCTCGTATGCGCGGCCGGCATGGGGATGGTCGTGCTGTTCCAGCAGAGCCTGCCGGCCGCCGTCATCACGTTCTGGGGCGGCCATCCGGTCCTGCTGGGCCTGTCGCTCGTGATCGCCGCACTGGTCGCTCTCGCGATGGGCGCCGTACGCCCGCGCTCCCTCGTCCTGCTCCCGTTCGCGGCGCTGTTCGCGGGCGGCGCGGTCGCGGCCGGTCAGATCACGGGCTCCTCCATCCTGTACGGCGCCGCCCTGCGCGGCCCCGCGCCCGAACCGGCCCCCGCCGATCTGGGCGACATCGACATGACCAACTTCAACACCGGCCTCCAGGACGCGCTGGCGCTGTACCGGGGGCCGCTCGCGGAGACGTGGTCCGCCTGGCTGTACGTCGCCGTGGCAGCCGTGGCCGCGTTCGCCCTGCTCACGCTGCGGGTGACGCGCGTACGGCGGGCCCAGCGGGCTCAGCGGGCCGAGGAGGACGCGGCGGAGGCCGAGGAGACGAAGGAGCCGGAGTACCGGGCCCCGTTCGAACCCGCCCAGCAGCCCACCCCGAAGTCCACGGCCGAACTCTTCACCCCCCGCAACCCGGTCAAGGACTGACCACGACGCGTTTCATCCCCGTCCGGCCTTTCACCCAGACGAGGACGGCCACCCTCGCGTGCGGCGCATCCGGGCACCCCCCGGTCGCCCGCGTACGACATGCGCCTGACACGCGAAAGCAGCCGCCTGACCGCCACGGCTCAGGTCACGGCGCGAGCATGTCCACTGTGAGATTGGCCTCAGTGTTGGGGATCCCCAGATCGGAGGCTCGTTTGTCGGCCATCGCCAGCAACCGCCGGATCCGTCCGGCGATCGCGTCCTTGGTCAGCGGCGGGTCGGCGATCTGCCCCAGCTCCTCCAGCGACGCCTGCTTGTGCTCCACCCGCAGCCGCCCGGCCACGACCAGGTGCTCGGGAGCCTCGTCCCCGAGGATCTCCAGCGCCCGCTGCACCCGCGCCCCCGCCGCGACCGCCGCCCTGGCGGAGCGCCGCAGGTTGGCGTCGTCGAAGTTGGCCAGGCGGTTGGCGGTGGCGCGCACCTCGCGCCGCATCCGCCGCTCCTCCCAGGCCAGCACGCTGTCGTGCGCCCCGAGCCGGGTGAGCAGCGCGCTGATCGCGTCACCGTCGCGCACCACCACCCGGTCCACGCCGCGCACCTCGCGCGCCTTGGCGTGGATCTTCAGCCGCCGTGCCGAGCCCACCAGCGCCAGCGCCGCCTCCGGCCCCGGGCAGGTGACCTCGAGCGACATCGAGCGCCCCGGCTCGGTGAGCGAGCCGTGCGCCAGGAACGCCCCCCGCCAGGCGGCCTCCGCGTCGCACGCGGCCCCCGCCACGACCTGACGCGGCAGCCCGCGCACCGGGCGGCCGTGGTTGTCGATGAGGCCCGTCTGGCGGGCCAGCGCCTCACCGTCGCGGTAGACGCGTACGACGTAGCGCGAGCCCTTGCGCAACCCGGCGGGCGCGAGCACGAGCACCTCCGCCTTGTGCCCGAAGACCTCGCCTATGTCCTTGATCAGCCGCCGTGCGGTGGCGTTGGTGTCGAGTTCGGCCTCTATCACGATCCGGCCGCCCACCAGGTGCAGGCCGCTGGCGAACCGCAGCAGCGTCGAAACCTCCGCCTTTCGGCAGCACGGCTTGAGCACCGGCAGGCGGCTCAGTTCGTCTTTCACCACACCTGTCATCGCCATGCGTTAGTCCTCTCCCCCATTCAGACCGGCTCCTTTGAGTCTCTCGCACCTTCGCGCCACGCCGACCAGGATCAACGCTTCTGGAGGAAAATCTCGTCCAGGACGGAGGCAAGACGTCGTGGGTCATGCCTCGCGGAGCCGTCCGCGGCGGCCACGTCGGCCATGACGAGCCGGGCGCCGAACGCCGCCGCCGCCTTCTCCAGGGCGTCGGGATCGTCCACGACACCGGTGTCGGCGAGCACGACGTCGATCGACAGGCCGGGTGCGTGCTGTCTGAGCACCTCCAGATGCTGCTGGGGGGAGAAGTCGTCGGTCTCGCCCGGCTGGGGGGCGAGGTTGAGCGTGACGAGCCGCTTGGCCCTGGTCGCGTGCAGGGCCCTGGCCAGCTCGGGCACCTTGAGGTGCGGCAGCACGCTGGTGAACCACGATCCGGGCCCGAACACCACCCAGTCGGCCTCCAGCACCGCGGCCACGGCCTCCGGCCGCGCCGGCGGGTCCTCGGGCACGAGGGAGATCGCCTGCACGCGGCCGGGCGTCAGGGCGCACGCCACCTGCCCGCGTACGGTCGAGGTGACGCCGTCGAGCTCGACCTCCGCCACGATGTCGAGCGGTACGGAGGCCATCGGCAGCACCCGGCCGTGCGCGCCGAGCAGCCGCCCGACCCAGTCGAGCCCGGCCACGGGGTCGCCGAGCAGCTCCCACAGGGCCACGATGAGCAGGTTGCCGACGGCGTGCCCGTGCAGGTCGCCCTCGCTGCGGAAGCGGTGCTGCACCACCTCGCTCCAGGTGCTGCCCCACTCGTCGTCGCCGCACAGGGCGGCCAGCGCCATGCGCAGGTCGCCGGGCGGCAGCACACCGAGCTCCCGGCGCAACCGTCCGCTGGACCCGCCGTCGTCGGCGACGGTCACCACGGCGGTCAACCGGTCGGTGACCATCCGTAAGGCCGACAGGGACGCGTACAGGCCGTGCCCGCCGCCGAGCGCGACGACCGGCGGCCCGAACCCGCCGTGCCACGGCGCGCCCACACCCCCGTCGCGAACCTCACGCTCTTCCTCCCGCCCACCCGCGTCACCCACGCCGCCGCCCCGCTCCTCCCGCGCGACCACGCCGGCCACGTCCTGACCGTCCGCGACCCCGCCGACGGCAGCCGTACCCACTCCGGCCACGGAACCACGTTCAGAAGACTCACCGTCGGCCACGCCACCATCGGAAGGGGCGCCGCCGAACACACCACCGCGCGAAACGCCGCCATGGACAGCCCCACGTTCCGGGACACCACCTACCGGAACGCCACTGTCCACGCCACCATGGCCCGGAACACCACGGTCGGACCCCGCACCGTCGGAAGCGGCGCCACGGGGCACGTCTTCCTCCGGCCCGGCGGCCACCCGCTGCGGACCCTCATGACCGCGCCCGTCCAGGCCCGGCCCGGGCCCAGCGTCCCCTACGAGATCCGGCGGAGCGGCTTCGACGTCGTCATCGGTCACTCCCGCCCCACATCCCGGTGACTCACCTGGACCTCCATCCCGCGGTCGCGCAGGCGGGCGGCGACCTGCTCGGCCATCGCGACGCTGCGATGCTTGCCGCCCGTGCATCCCACCGCAAGCGTCGCATAGCTCTTGCCCTCGCGCGCGTATCCGGCCGCGACCACCTGGAGGACCTCCTCGTAGGCGTCGAGGAACTCCTTGGCCCCCGGCTGGCCGAGGACGTAGTCGCTGACGGCGGAGTCGAGGCCGTTCATCGGCCGCAGCTCGGGCACCCAGTGCGGGTTGGGCAGGAACCGGCAGTCGACCACGAGGTCGGCGTCGACGGGCAGCCCGTACTTGAAGCCGAAGGACACGACGTTGAGCCGCAGCCCGGGACGGTCCTCCCCGCCGAAGTAGGCGACGATCTTGTTGCGCAGGTCGTGGACGTTGTGCGAGGAGGTGTCGATGACCAGGTCGGCGTTGGCGCGCACCTCCCGCAGGATGCCGCGTTCGCGGGTGATCCCGTCGACCAGCCGCCCCTCGCCCTGGAGGGGATGCGGCCTGCGGACGTTCTCGAACCTGCGCACCAGCTCCTCGTCGCTGGCCTCCAGGAACACCACCCGCACGCGTACGCCGCGCCCTTCGAGCTCCTCGATGGCCGCGTTGAGGTCGGTGGTGAAGGCCAGGCTGCGCACGTCGACGACGGCGGCCACCTTGTCGGCGGCGAGCTTGACCTTGCCCGCCTCCTCGGCCATCGCGAACAGCAGCCCCGGCGGCAGGTTGTCGATGACGAACCAGCCCAGATCCTCCAGCGCCTTGGCGGCGGTGCTGCGCCCGGCCCCGGACATGCCGGTGACGATGACGAACGCCGGCCCGGCGCTCATCGCGTCATCCCGGGCGGAACCGGCTCCGCGCGCTTCGCGGGCGATGCCCGCGCCACCGCGCCCGTCGCCCACCGCTTCGCCGCGGGCGGAACCCGCCCCGTTTCGCGCCTCGTCGCGGGCGACCCCCGCGCCACCCCGTGCGTCGCTCATCGGGTCACCCCGTCAGGGGCGATCGATGGTTTCGACGGAACCCGGCCATGACGGACCGGACCGTACGCCTCCCCGGCGTGGACACCCTGGCATCCTGGCGAGATCAAGGTGACTCTCCCTTCAGCGTCGACACGATGACCTCGGCGATGGACGGGCCGATGCCGGGAACCGCGCAGATTTCGTCGGCAGTGGCCTCGCGTAGCTTTTTCACGGAGCCGAAGTGTTTGAGCAGCGCCTGCCTGCGCGCCGGCCCCAGGCCGGGCACACCGTCGAGCGCGCTCTCCTTCACCGTCTTTGACCTCTTGGAACGATGGTAGGTGATGGCGAACCTGTGTGCCTCGTCACGCACCCGTTGCAGCAGGTAGAGACCCTCGCTTGAACGAGGCATGATCACCGGCTGGTCGTCGCCGGGCAGCCACACCTCCTCCAGCCGCTTGGCCAGACCGCACACGGCCACGTCGTCGATGCCGAGCTCGTCGAGGGCCCGCTGCGCGGCGGCCGCCTGCGGGCCGGCGCCGTCGACGACGACGAGGTTGGGCGGGTAGGCGAACTTGCGCGGCTTGCCCGTCTCCGGGTCGATCGGCCCGGCGCCGGCGTCGTCGTCGGGGGCCAGCTCGCCGGTCGCGGAGCGTTCCTCCAGGTAGCGGCGGAACCGGCGCATGATCACCTCGTGGATCGAGGCGACGTCGCCCTCCTTGGTCTTGACGGCGAAACGCCGGTATTCGCTCTTGCGGGCCAGGCCGTCCTCGAAGACCACCATCGACGCCACGACGTTCTCGCCCTGCAGGTGGGAGACGTCGTAGCACTCGACGCGCAGCGGCGCCTGGTCGAGGTCGAGCGCGTCGGCGATCTCCTGCAGCGCCTTGCTGCGGGTGGTCAGGTCGCTGGCGCGGCGGATCTTGTGCTGCGCGAGGGACTCCTTGGCGTTGCGCTCGACGGTCTCCATCAGCGACTTCTTGTCGCCGCGCTGCGGCACGCGCACCTCGACGCGGGAGCGCCGCTGCTCGGTCAGCAGCTCGGCGACGGCCTCGGCGTCGGGCGGCAGGTGCGGGACGAGCACCTCTCGGGGCAGCGAGTCGGGGCTGGCCTCGCCGTACATCTGCAGCAGGAACTGCTCGACCAGCTCGCCCGGCGTGGTCTCCTCGACCTTGTCGACGACCCAGCCGCGCTGGCCGCGGATGCGTCCGCCGCGTACGTAGAAGACCTGTACGGCGGCCTCCAGCGGATCTTCGGCCAGCGCGATGACGTCGGCGTCGGTGCCCTCCCCGAGCACGACCGCCTGCTTCTCCAGCGCCCGCTGCAACGCCTGGATGTCGTCGCGCAGCCGGGCCGCCCGCTCGTATTCCTGCTCGGCGGCGGCCTCGCGCATCTCCTTCTCCAGCCGCCTGATGAAGCGGGTGGTGTTGCCGGCCATGAAGTCGCAGAAGTCTTCGGCCAGGTCGCGGTGCTCGTCGGGGGTGACCCGGCCGACGCAGGGCGCCGAGCACTTGTCGATGTAGCCGAGCAGGCACGGCCGGCCGATCTGCCCGGCCCGCTTGAACACCCCGGCGCTGCACGTGCGCACGGGGAAGACGCGCAGCAGCAGGTCGACGGTCTCGCGGATGGCCCAGGCGTGGGAGTAGGGGCCGAAGTAGCGGGTGCCCTTGCGCTTGGCGCCGCGCATGACCTGCACGCGCGGGAAGTCGTCGCCCATGGTCACCGCGAGGTAGGGGTAGGACTTGTCGTCGCGGTACTTGACGTTGAAGCGCGGGTCGAACTCCTTGATCCAGGAGTATTCGAGCTGCAGCGCCTCCACCTCGGTGCCGACGACCGTCCAGTCGACGTCGGCGGCCGTGGTCAGCATCGACTGCGTGCGCGGATGCAGCGCGGAGAAGTCGGCGAAGTAGGAGTTGAGCCGCTGGCGCAGGCTCTTGGCCTTGCCGACGTAGATCACCCGGCCGTGCGTGTCCCTGAACCGGTAGACCCCTGGGGACTCGGGGATCGACCCCGGCTTGGGCCGGAAACTCAAGGTGCTGCCCGTTGATCTGACCACGCTGCCAGCCTAGTAGCCCCCACCGACAAGGTTGCCCGCCGTACTCTTCGTGATGGTACGGCGGGCACGCCACGAATCGTCCGGCTATGCCAGCATGATCTGGTCGCCGTCGACCTTGATCTCCTGGGCCGCCAGCGGCTTGTCGGCCGGGCCGCCGGTGACGGAGCCGTCGGCGATGGCGAACTTGCTCCCGTGGCACGGGCACACGATCGCGCCCTCCTCGACGGAGCCGACCGGGCAGCCCTTGTGCGTGCAGAGCGCGCTGAACGCTTTGAACTCGCCCTCGGTCGGCTGCGTCACCACGATCTTCTGATCCTTGAAGACCGTGCCTCCGCCCACGGGGATGTCGGCCGTCTTGGCCAGCGCGCCACCGCCATCGGCCGCCGGCGCGCTGGACTCCGGTGCTCCGGACTGGGGCGCGCTGGACTCGGGTGTGCCCGCGTCGGGGGTGGTGTTCGCCGTCGTATCGGTGCCGCCGCCGCTGCACGCGCTGATCGCAAGCGCCAGGCCACCCGCGCCGACGCTTGCGAACACCGCCCTGCGGCTCTGAAGGTCATCTGCCATGCGCTCACCCAAACGTACACAGGTGAGAAATTCATGAGACGAAACTCAGGCGAGTCTAATCTTGTCGCCGTCGACCTCGATCTGCTTCTCCTCCAGCGGGTCACCCGCCGGACCGGCCGACACCGAGCCGTCCTCGATGCTGAACTTGCTGCCGTGGCACGGGCAGTTGATCGTCTTGTTCGAGACCGTGGCCACCAGGCAGCCCTGGTGGGTGCAGACCGCCGTGAAGCACTTGAACTCCCCCGCGGTCGGCTGCGTCACGACGATCTTCTGCTTCTCGAAGACCTTCCCGCCTCCCTCCGGGATGTCGCTGACGTCCGCCAGCGCCTTCGGCTTGGAGTCCGCCTTCTTCTTCTTCGGTGCGTCGGACGACGGCTCTTCGGCGGCCGGCTCCTCGTTCACTTCTGTCGTCGGCGAGCCGTAGCTGGCACAGGCCGTCAGAACCGCCGCGAGCCCTGCGCTCCCGGCGCCGAACACCACTGTCCGGCGCGTCGTTTCCGTCATGGTGTGTCCTCCCAGATTGTCTTTCACTTCAGGTACGGCCAGCGCCCTGGCGCCGGTTCAGCGTGCCTGAGGTCAATCCGGGCGACCACGCACTATTACCGGTTAGGCGACCACGATCCCGTCGCCTTCGACCTTCACCTTGAACGAGGTCAGCGGCGCGCTCGCGGGCCCCTTGGTGGCCTGCCCGGTGTCGGCGGCGAACTCGCTGCCGTGGCAGGCGCATCTGATGACGTTGTCCGCGGGCGTGCCGACCTGGCAGCCCTTGTGCGTGCACACCGAGCTGTAGGCCTTGTAGACGCCCTGCGCCGGCTGCGTCACCACGATCTTGAGGTCCTCGATCAGCTTGCCGCCGCCGACGGGCACGTCCGCGGTCTTGGCCAGGACCTTTCCCTTCAGGCTCGGCTTGGCCTGCACCCCTTCCGAGCCGCAGGCGGTCAGTGCCGCCAGCCCGCACGCGGCGACCCCGGTCGCGCCCAGCAGTTCCCGGCGCCCCAACCCGTTCCCGGCAGTCCCGGTCGCGCCCGGCACCTCCCGACGCCCCGCCCCGTTCCCGGCGGTTCTGGTCGCGCCCGGCACCTCCCGACGCTCCGCCCCGTTTCCGGACATGGCTCCACCCCCGTTCGTGTGTTCGTCTGTGCCCGCGCTCCTGCGTCCGCCCCCGGAGCTGCGGTCTCGACCCAGAACCCCACCCTATTGACGGGACCCGCCGGTCCGGTCAGCGGGTGGTAAGCCGGCGGTCAGCGGCCCGCCCCAGGCTGCCTGCATGACGACTACGACTCCACGTCCCGCTGCCCCCTCCGCTCAGGTGTCCCGGCCCCGGTGGTGGCGCCGGCCGTGGGTGGCGCCGCTGATGGTGGTGGCGGTCGCGTTCATCGCCTTCTCGCTGCCGCCGTACCTGTCGCTGGATCCGGCGCGGTCGCGCGTTCCCGCTCCCGACTTCTTCCCGCCGCACTTCGTGATGCTCTCGCTGCACGTGGTGTTCGGCTCGATCGCGATGATCACGTGCTGCCTGCAGATCTGGCCGTGGTTCCGCGCCCGCTATCCGCGGGCGCACCGGCTGATCGGCCGCGTGTACGTGTTCGGCGGCTGCCTGCCGGCCGGCGTGCTGGGTCTGGTGGTGGGTGTGGCGACGCCGTACGGGCCGGTGACGCGGGCCAGTGACGTCACGCTGGCGCTGCTCTGGCTGGGCGTCACGGTGGCCGGGTGGCGGATGGCCAGGCAGCGCAGGTTCGTCGACCACCGCCGGTGGATGATCCGCAGCTTCGCGCTCACGATGTCCATCATCACGAACCGGCTCTACAGCGTGCTGTTCGTGATCCTGCTGGAGCCGCAGCTGGAGACGACCTTCCACGGCGACGTCGAACTGATGGTCGCCACGGTGTCGGGGCTGGCGACCTGGCTGGGCTGGGTGCTGCCGCTGCTGGTGGCCGAGTGGTGGCTGGAACGCGGCGACGCCGCCAAGCGCCGCGCCCGCGCCCGCCGCACCGCGTAACACCGAAAACCGAACACCGCACCCAAAGCCGCCACGTAACATCCGAAACCCGGTACCGAACACCGCGCCCTCGATCGCCGCGCCGCCCGAGCACCGTGCGCGAAGCCGCTTAGCCCCGATGGTCCCGCTCGCCGGCTGTTCGGCGGGCGGGACCATCGGGGTCAGAACGCGAGGATCTTGCGCAGGAAGCGGCCCGTGTGGCTCTCGTCCACCAGCGCGACCTCCTCGGGCGTGCCGCTGGCCACGAGCGTGCCGCCGCGCGAGCCGCCCTCGGGCCCCATGTCGATGATCCAGTCGGCGGTCTTGATGACGTCGAGGTTGTGCTCGATGACGATCACGCTGTTGCCGCCGTCGACCAGCCGCCCCAGCACGCCGAGCAGCCGCCTGATGTCCTCGAAGTGCAGGCCGGTGGTCGGCTCGTCGAGGACGTAGATGGTCCGCCCGGTCTGCCGCCGCTGCAGCTCGGAGGCCAGCTTGACCCGCTGCGCCTCGCCGCCGGACAGCGTGGTGGCCGGCTGCCCGAGCCGTACGTAGCCGAGCCCCACGTCGTTGAGCGTCTGCAGGTGGCGCTTGATCGCGGGGATGGCGTCGAAGAAGCCCAGGGCCTCCTCGATCGGCATGTCGAGCACCTCGGCGATCGTCTTGCCCTTGTAGTGCACCTCCAGCGTCTCCCGGTTGTAGCGGGCGCCGTGGCACACCTCGCAGGGGACGTAGACGTCGGGCAGGAAGTTCATCTCGATCTTGATGGTGCCGTCGCCGGCGCACGCCTCGCAGCGCCCGCCCTTGACGTTGAAGCTGAACCGTCCGGGCTGGTAGCCGCGCACCTTGGCCTCGGCCGTGGCCGCGAACAGCTTGCGCACGTGGTCGAAGACGCCGGTGTAGGTCGCCGGGTTGGAACGCGGGGTGCGGCCGATCGGCGACTGGTCGACGTGGACGACCTTGTCGACCTGGTCCATGCCGTTGATCCGCGAGTGACGCCCCGGCACCGTGCGCGCCCCGTTGAGCTCCTTGGCCAGGGCGTTGTAGAGGATGTCGTTGACCAGCGTCGACTTGCCCGACCCCGACACACCGGTGACCGCGGTGAACATCCCCAGCGGGAACTCGATGTCGACGCCCTTGAGGTTGTGCTCGCGCGCCCCCTTGACCGTGATCTGCCGCTTCTTGTCGCGCTTGCGGCGCTTGGCGGGGATCGGGATGCTCCTGCGCCCGGACAGGTAGGCGCCCGTCATGGACTCCTCGCTGGACAGGAGGTCCTGGACGGTGCCGGAGACGACGACCTGGCCGCCGTGCTCGCCCGCGCCGGGCCCGATGTCGACCACCCAGTCGGCCGCCGCGATCGTGTCCTCGTCGTGCTCGACCACGATCAGCGTGTTGCCCATGTCGCGCAGCCTGACCAGCGTGTCCAGCAGGCGCATGTTGTCGCGCTGGTGCAGGCCGATGGACGGCTCGTCGAGCACGTAGAGCACGCCGACCAGGCCGGAGCCGATCTGCGTGGCCAGCCTGATGCGCTGCGCCTCGCCACCCGCGAGCGTGGCGGCGGCGCGGTCCATGGTCAGGTAGTCGAGGCCGACGTCGAGCAGGAAGCCCATGCGGGCGTTGATCTCCTTGACCACCCGCTCGGCGATGTGCATGTCGCGGTCGGACAGCTTGAGCGCGGCCAGGAACTTGGCGCACTCGCCGATCGACATGGCCGCGACCTCGGCGATCGACTTGCCGGCCACGGTCACCGCCAGGGTGACCGGCTTGAGCCTGGCCCCCTTGCAGGCCGGGCAGGGGATCTCGCGCATGTAGCCTTCGAACCGCTCGCGGGCCGAGTCGCTCTCGGCCTCGGCGTGCCGGCGCTGCACCCACGGGATGACGCCGTCGAAGGTGGTGTAGTAGGAGCGCTGGCGGCCGTAGCGGTTGCTGTAGCGGACGTGGACCTGCTCGTCGTGGCCGTACAGCAGCGACTTCTGCGCCTTCTTCGGCAGTTTCTCCCACGGCGTCTCGAGGGTGAACCCGACCGCGTGGCCGAGCGCCTCGATCAGCCTGGAGAAGTATTCGCTGGTGTGGCCGCCGGACCACGGGTGGATCGCGCCGTCGCCGAGCTCACGCTCGGGGTCGGGCACCACCAGGTCGGGGTCGACCTCCATCTTGGTGCCGAGACCGGTGCACTCCGGGCAGGCGCCGAACGGCGAGTTGAAGGAGAACGAGCGCGGCTCCATCTCCTCGAACGACAGGTCGTCGTAGGGGCAGTAGAGGTGCTCGGAGTAGAAGCGCTCGCGGTTGGGGTCGTCTTCGGCCAGGTCGACGAACTCGAGCGTGATCGTGCCGCCGGACAGCTGCAGCGCCGTCTCGACCGAGTCGGTGAGCCTGCGCCGTGCCGTGTCCTTGACCGACAGGCGGTCGACGATGACCTCGATGTCGTGCTTCTCGTACTTCTTCAGCGTCGGCGGCTCCTCCAGCCGCACGACCGTGCCGTCGACCCTGGCCCTGGCGAAGCCCTTGGTCTGCAGCTCGCGGAACAGCTCGGCGTATTCGCCCTTGCGGCCCCTGACGACCGGCGCGAGCACCTGGAACCTGGTGCCCTCCTCCAGGTCCATCACCCGGTCGACGATCTGCTGCGGCGTCTGCCTGGCGATCGGGCGCGCGCACACCGGGCAGTGGGGCTTGCCGATGCGCGCCCACAGCAGCCTCAGGTAGTCGTAGACCTCGGTGATCGTGCCGACGGTCGAGCGCGGGTTCTTGCTGGTGGCCTTCTGGTCGATGGAGACCGCCGGCGACAGACCCTCGATGAAGTCGACGTCGGGCTTGTCCATCTGGCCGAGGAACTGGCGGGCGTAGGCCGACAGCGACTCGACATAGCGCCGCTGGCCCTCAGCGAAGATCGTGTCGAAGGCCAGGCTCGACTTGCCCGAGCCGGACAGGCCGGTAAAGACGATCAGCGAGTCCCGCGGCAGATCCAGCGAGACGTCCTTGAGGTTGTGTTCTCGTGCACCACGCACGATCAGGCGGTCTGCCACGGCGATCCCGGAAGTCGAAAGGCGGATAGGTCCAACGGGCGATGGTAGACGGGGGCTCCGACAATTTCCGGCGGCCCGATCCTCGGCCAGTCGAAAATCCGTCTCTCACAGGTTACGGCCATCTCCCGCCTAGGCAGGAGTCCTTCCCGATACAACCGCTTGACCTGGGGTTTTATGCCCTGCCCACCCCAGACACGATAGATGATGAAATATCTAGACATGACCGTCCTCGCGGCGCTGCGGGCCGAGCTGGCCTCGGCGACCAACCAGTTGCTGGCCACGGCCGCCTCCCTCTCCGACGCCGACGTCCGCGCCCCCTCCCTTCTGCCCGGCTGGACCAGGGGACACGTCCTGGCCCACCTCGCCGCCAACGCCGACTCCTACATCAGCCTGCTGACCTGGGCGAGGACCGGGGTCCGCACCCCTCAATACAGCTCGTACGAGTCCCGGGCGGCCGCCATCGAGGCCCACGCCGCCCGGCCGGCCGCCCTGCACCTGACTCAACTGGAGGACGGCGCCGCCCGCTTCGCCGCCGCCGTCCGCGACCTGCCGGACCGCGCCTGGTCCGCGCGGGTCGAGGGCATGCGCCCGCCGCCCCATCCCGCCTGGTACGTCCTGGTACGCCGCCTGCGCGAGGTCGGCTTCCACCACGTGGACCTCGCCGCCGGCTACGGCCCGGACGACTGGCCGGACCCGTTCGTCCGCCGCGAACTGCACGACTGCCGCGCCAGCTGGCCCCACGACCACGGCACGGTGAGCGAGATCGTCCTCCTCTCCCCGTCCTCTCACCGGTGTCCCGGTAAGCCCGAGGTCGTCGCCCGGTGGCGTGGCCTCGGGGACGGGCCGGCGGTCGCGGGCACGCCACGCGACATGCTGGCCTGGCTCACCGGCCGCTCCAGCGGTGAGGGCGTTAGTCTGTTGCCCGTGGGGCAGTCGTTCTTGCCAGGCCCCGGAGGCGCGGGTCTTCCACCACCGCCGCCGTGGCTGACGATGCCCGCCCCCGCTGATCTGCCCGCGACGCCCCCGAAGGACTATCCATGACGTACACAGGCGACGTTCAGGTCGGCGGTCCCGCCGACGTGCGCGAGCTGCCCGCACTGACGGTCTCCAAGCTCGCCGTCGGCCCGTACGACAACAACGCCTACCTGCTGCGCTGCACCGAGACCGGCGAGGGCCTGCTCATCGACGCCGCCGCCGACGCGGACCGCCTGCTCGCGCTGATGGGCGAGCAGCCGGTGGGCACGATCGTCACCACCCATCAGCACGGCGACCACTGGCAGGCGCTGGAGCAGGTGGCCAAGGTGACCGGCGCCCGGCTGGTGGCCCATCCGCTCGACGCGCCCGCGCTCCCGCTGCCCGTACACCGCACGGTCGAGCACGGCGACACGATCACGGTCGGCGAGGTCACCCTTGAGGTCATCCACCTGCGCGGTCACACGCCCGGCTCGATCGCCGTGCTCTACGACGGCGGCGAGGCCGGTCACCACCTGTTCACCGGCGACTCCCTGTTCCCCGGCGGCGTCGGCAACACCAACAAGGACCCCGAGCGGTTCGACCAGCTCTTCAACGACGTGGTGGAGCGCATCTTCGACCGCCTGCCCGACGAGACCTGGGTCTATCCGGGCCACGGCAAGGACACCACCCTGGGCGCCGAGCGTCCTTCCCTCCCCGAGTGGCGCGCCAGAGGCTGGTAGACCACGACCGCGCGGCCGGCGCCGTGACGTAGCCCTCGGGCGCGCGGCCCACGCCCGAGGGCTACGTCACGGACGCGGCCGACATTCGGGGCTCCATCACGGGCGGGCAGCCGCACGTGAACAGGTCACGCCCGGGGCTACATCACGGGCGGGCGGCCACACGCGAACAGGTCACGGACGCGCGGCCAGCACGCGCTCGATCCGCGCCGCCGCGAGAGCGGGCTCGTCGGCCAGGCCGACGAGCTCGCCCCACGACCAGCGGTAGAACCATCCGCCGGAGAGCGGCACACAGTCCACGGTCTCGGCCAGCATGAACGTGTCGGGATGGCTGATGCGCAGCGCGGGCGGATGACTCCGCAGCAGGGCGGTCAGCCCGCGCTCTTCCAGCTCCGTGGCCAGCTTGCCGAGATAGTACGTGCGCGTGTGCTCGCGCGGCGTAGCCGACATGGCTCCATCAAAGCCGAAGTAAGACGAAAAATCCCGTCAGTGCCGCATCAGTGGCCGATGCGAATCCGGGCGGCTTCCTTACGCTGCTCGCGCTTGTAGAACAGCACCCGCAGCGGAATCGCGGCGACGAGCGCGATCTGCATGCTCGCCCCGATCTTGATCGGCAGGTCCCCGCCCTGGGGCCAGGCGACCCACACGGTGAGGAACGCCACGTTCACCATGATCCAGCCGAGGACGACCGCGGCGAGCTGCCCCTTCGGCTTGGGGTATTCGATCCGGCTGACCATCAGCCAGGCCACGCCGAGCACGGCCGCCAGCGACCAGACGCTCGGCTGGAAGAGCAGCACGATGGAGATCACGGTCATGGCGCCCATCGGGATGGGCAGCCCCATGAAGTCGCCGCTCTTGGTCTTGACGCAGGCGAACCTGGCCAGCCGGACGACCCCGGCGACCAGCACGGCCGCCGCCGCCGCGAGCACCGCGGTGAACGGTACCTGCGGCGTGAATCCGCCCCAGATCACCACCATGAACGCGGGCGCGAACCCGAAGCTGATGACGTCGGCCAGGTTGTCCAGCTCGGCCCCCATCGCGGAGGCGCGGAAGCGCCGCGCCACGAGCCCGTCGAACAGGTCGCACGTCGCGCCGATGAGCAGCAGCACGATGGCGGTGGCGAAGTAGCTGGGCTCGGGGGTGAATCGCCCGCCGTCGACCTGGAGCTGCTGGATGGCGGAGTAGGCGAGGACGCACACCGCGAGGAACCCGCAGACGGCGTTGCCCAGGGAGAGGGAGTCGGCGGCGGACAGGCGGAACGCCTTGCCCACGGGACCGCGCGGTTCTTCCTCGTCCGCCTGCCAGCTGCCGGCGTCAGCCGTGGTCAATTCTGGTCACCCCCGCAACCGTCTTGTCACCCACGGACACCGCGGGAGTGATCCCTTCGGGCAGGTAGAGGTCGACCCGCGAGCCGAGTCTGATGAGACCGATCCGCTCGGCCTGCTCCACCTTCGCCCCGGCGCTCAGATACGGCACGATCCTGCGCGCCACCGCGCCCGCGATCTGCACCATCTCGATGTCGCCCAGCGCGGTCTCGAAATGCCACACCACGCGCTCGTTCTGGTCGCTGTCCTTATTGAACGCCGGCAGGAACCCACCTGCCACATGCTGCACGGAGGTGACATTTCCCGCAAGAGGGGCACGGTTGACGTGCACGTTCAGCGGGTTCATGAAGATCGCGACCCTGGTGCGGCCGTCCGGCCACGGGTCGATGCTCTGCACCACGCCGTCGGCCGGCGACAGGACACGGCCGTGGCCGGGAGTGCGGTCGGGATCGCGGAAGAACCAGAGCATGCCCCCGGTGAGCGCGCTCAGCGGCACCGCCGCGAGCGCCCATCGCCGGTTCCGGCGCGTCAGCAGAACGGTGACGGCCGCCGTGGCCGCCGTCGGGAGAAGCCACGGGGAGACCCCTCGCGCGAGCCTCACACGGCTCGGGCTTGCAGAATCGTCTGACACGAACAACCTTTGGTGGTGACTGGACTGGGCGCTTTGCCGTGATGTTACAGAACGAGCAACTATGACACGGCACAACTACACAAGCAAAGCGCCTCGAAGCCCATTTCGCTAGACCTGCTCCGAGTGCGTCTGCTCGCCCTTGCGCGCGTCCATGCGGGCCTTGATCAGGCTCGCCACAGTGGTGATGACCATGGTGGCGCCGATGACCGAGAGCGACACCCAGATGGGAATTTCGGGCGCCCAGGAGACATGGCTGGAGTGCAACGCCTCCAATACGAGCTTAACCCCGATGAACCCCAGGATGAACGCCAAACCATAGCTGATGTACACGAGCCGCTGCAGCAGGCCGCCGAGGAGGAAGTAGAGCTGACGCAGCCCCATCAGGGCGAACGCGTTGGCCGTGAAGACGATGAAGGGGTCCTTGGTGAGCCCGAAGATCGCCGGAATCGAGTCGAGGGCGAACAACAGGTCGGTGCTGCCGATGGCGACCATCACGATGAGCATCGGGGTGACCATGCGCCTGCCGTCGATGCGCACGGTGACCTTCGAGCCGACGTAGCCCTCGGTGGTGGGGAAGGCCCTGCGCACCCAGCGGAGCAGGATGTTCTCCTTGAACTCCTCCTCCTCGCCCTTCAGGTGCTGGCGGACGATGTTGATCCCCGTGTAGACGAGGAAGGCGCCGAAGACGTAGAACAGCCAGCCGAACCGCTCGAGCGCCGCGGCGCCGAGCGCGATGAACGCGCCGCGCATCACGAGCGCGAGCAGGATGCCGACGAGCAGCACCTTGTGCTGGTAAAGCTTGGGAACGGCGAACCGGCTCATGATGATGAAGAAGATGAACAGGTTGTCGATGCTCAGGCTGTATTCGGTGATGTAACCGGCGACGAACTCGCCGGCCCGGTCGGCTCCGGAGGTGTTCCACAACAACACGGCGAAGGCGGCCGCGAGGGCGACGTAGAACGTCACCCAGTATCCGGCCTGCCGCATGGAGAATTCGCGGGCTTCCCCACGGTCGACGATCCACAAGTCGATGGCGATGACGACCAACAGACCACCGATCACGGCGATCCAGGCCCACAGGGGTTCAGTCACTCAGACCCTCCGGCAGCATGCACGCTTCATTGCCGGAGGTCTCTCCCGCCCGCCGAAATCTGCGGACCGGCAGCCCCGGGGGCCCCGTGGAGTGGGGCTGCACCGTGATGACGAGGCTGTCGCGAAGGGATACTCCCCTCCCTAACCCAGGCAGTATATGAGAACGGATCGGGCCCGCCTAACCATCCCCCTCACTCACTTCTGGTACGCGGCCAGCACACTCTCGACGACGTCGTCGTCATCCGGCATCTCCCCGCCCCGCCGCGTGGCCGCCTCGGCCAGCGTTTCCGCAGCTCGCGGGCTGGACAGCAGCTCCTGTACGGCCGCGCGCAACCCCTCGACGTCGCCGTACGGAACCATGATTCCGGCATCTCCCAAGATTTCCGGAATGCCGCCCACATTCGAGGCGATGGCCGGCGTCCCCGTCATGAGCGCCTCCCTCAGCGTGAGCGGCTGCCCCTCCCACCGGCTCGGCATCACCAGGGCCAGGGCGGCGCCGAGCAGATCGGGCACGTCCTCGCGGTGACCCAGCAGCGTGACGGGCAGCCCTTCCGCGTCGATCCTGCGCCGCAACTCTCCGCGCAACGGCCCCTCCCCCGCCACCACGAACAGCGGCCGGGCGTCGCGCCACGGCCCGGCGGCGACGTCGAGCAGCGTCTCCAGACCCTTCTGCTGGGCCAGTCTCGCGACGGTGAGCAGAATCGGCCGCTCGCCCGCGCCCAGTTCCTCCCTGACCTCCCGCGGCGTACGCTTCGGCGGCCGGGGCACCGGCGCCGTCACCAGAGCGGCCCGCACGTCGCGGGCGCCGAGCCCGGTCATCCGCTGCCCCAGGTCGGGCGAGACGACCAGCACACGCCCCGCCCGCCGGGCCACGATCCGCTCCAGCACCCCGTAGGCCAGACCGACGAACCCGCCCGCGGTGAGCGCGTTGTGCAACGTCACCACGGCCCCCCGCCGCGCCAGCCCGGCCAGCGCCCCCGCCCGCAACCCATGGGCGTGGACCACGTCGGCCCCCTTGGTCAGCCGCCTCACGGCCAGCACAGCCCGCAGGTCGTTCACCGGGTGCGGCCGATCGGAGACGGCCACCTCCACGAACCCGGCCCCCGCACCGCCGAAGGCGAACTGCTCCTCAACACTCCTGGGCCCGATCACGACGACCTGGTGTCCCCGGCGTACGAGCTCCTCCACCAACGTCAGAACATGCCGCCCCGTACCACCGGTCGTGGTGCCCAGCACGAAAGCCACCCGCACAACCCGCTCCCTCCTCATTTCACCGCTCCCAACCCAACCACCGCCCACTCACTCCATCCGAAACCAACCGACAACCCACCCACCCCGAGAAAGCCAACGACCGCCTGCCCCGAACCAACCGACCAACGTCCGCCCGCCCCGAAATGCCAACGACCGCTTGCCCCGAACCAACCGACGACCGTCCGCCCGCCCGCCCCGAACGAGCCAACCACCCTGTCCGCCCTGTCCAGCCTGTCCGCTTTGCCACCTTGAGCACACCAACCACCAGACACCCTGAGCGAACCGACAACTCGCCCGCTCGGCCCGACCCAAACCACTGGCCTTATCCACACCGATCGGCCGTCAAGCTGACCCACCGCCGCACCCCTACCCATACCAACCGACCGCCGGACCTGTCGCGCAAACAGCCCCTGTCCGGCCCGATCGATCCCCCGCGCCCCTGGCCGCCCCACAGCGAGCCCTTTGGCCTTCCCGCCCCACAGAGAGCCCTCCGGCCTGACCGCCCCGCAGCGACCCATCCGGCCTCCCCGATCCGCAGCGCACCCACAGCGCACGCCCCTGCCCGGATCACCGTGCTCAGCCGGCCCCTGCGGCAACGTCCCATGCTCAGCCCGGACCGCCCCGCCGCAGCATGCCGACCACCGCGTCAGCGTCCGCCCGGTCCACCACCGCCACGACCGCGGCGCCGACGGCCAGCGCCACGACGGCGGCCAGGGCGGCGGCGGCCACGTTCGGCCACAGGCCGCTCGCCCCGAGCCACCCCACCACGCCGGCCCCGGCGAGCCACCCCAGCACCCCACCGGCCAGCGCCGCCCCCACGGCCCTGCCCAGCCCGGCCGCGGCCGGGCGCCCCCGCGCCCGGACCACGGAGGCGAGCAGCGACGCCCCGCCCACGGTCATGCCGACGCTCATGCCGAGCGCCATCCCGCCGATCTCCCACTCCTCGGGCAGCACGAGCACGAACCCGACCTGGGCCACCATGACCACGCACCACCCGGCCACGGTGCCGGTGGCGGCCGCCCGCCCGTGGCCGGCCGCGTAGAGCACCCGGCTGAGATGGGCGATGAGCCCGTATCCCACCAGTCCCGGCGCGAACAGCGCGATCGCCGCCGCCAGCTCGGCGGGAGGCACGTCGCTCTTGTCCACCAGGAAGACCATCGCCCCGGGGCCGGACGCGGCGGCCAGCACTCCGGCGGCCAAGCCGGACACCAGCACCACGGCCCTGGTCGTGCGGGCCGAGAGCGCCGCGAAGGCCGCCGGATCGCCCGCCTGCGCGGACAGCCGGGGGAACGCGCTGGTGGCGATGGGCACGGCCAGCACGGCGTACGGCACCAGATAGATAGCCCACGCGTAGTTGTAGACGGCGATGGCGCCGTTGCCGATCGCCTTGTTCGACAGCACCAGCACCACGATCATGGCCGCCTGCTGGGCGAGCAGCGCGGCGATGCCCGCCAGGGCGAGCCTGCGCACCCGCCCGGCCACGCCGTCGGGGAACCGTAAGGTGGGCCGCCAGCGCAGCCCGAGCCGCGCCACGGGCCCGAGCACGGTCAGCACCAGCGCCAGCACTCCAAGGCTGGTTCCCACCGACAGCGCCAGCTCGGCCGGCTCGGGCAGCGTCGCCGGATCGGCCACGCCGCCGCTGAGCGGCACGAACAGCAGGTAGGCGACGATGACCACGATGCTGGAGACCAGGGGCGCGACGGCGGGCCCGGCGAAGCGCTTGTGCGACTGCAGCACGCCGTAGAGGACGGCGGCCACGCCGTAGAGCGGGATCTGGGGGGCGAAGACGACCAGCATCCGGGCGGCCACGGCGGCCACGGCCGAGGTGTCCTGGCAGCCGTCCACCGCGGCGCCGACGAAGAGCCCGATGACCGGCCCGGCCAGCAGCGCCATGAGCGCGCTCAGCGGGACGAGCACGACGACCACCCAGGTGAGCAGCGCCGAGCCGATCCGCCCCGCCCGCTCGCGCGACAGGTCGCCGGCCAGCACGGGGACGACCATCCCGGCCAGCGCGCCGCCGACGACCACCTCGAAGACGATGTTGGGGATCTGGTTGGCCGTCATGTAGGCGGTGGACAGGCAGTTGGTGCCGACGGTCCTGGCGAAGGCGTACTGCTTGGCGAAGCCCACGACGCGCGCCAGCACCGTGATGGCTCCGATGAGCATCGCCCCGCCCGCGACGCCCCGCGCCGTCACCATGCCCACCCGGCCTCCTCAGCCCCGCCGCCGATGACCCCGCCGCCGATCACGCGTACGCAGACATCCTGGCAGGCCGGACCGACAATCGCGCCGGCCGGGTCACACGGCGTCGGCCGGGCGGCGGCCGAGCATGTCGATCCGGTGGAGCACCGGGTTGCCCGCGATGACCTTGGTGAAGCTGACCTTCTCCGCGGCCGCGGTCAGCGCCACGACCGTGCCCAGCAGGACGTAGCGGCCGGGCCGGCCGAGCTGAGTGACGGCGGCGAGCCCGAGCAGCGCGCCCAGGGCGTTGGCGCCGGCGTCGCCGAGCATCGCGCGCTCGCCGAGGTCGTCGGGCAGCAGCGCGGCGGCGGCGCCCAGCGGCACGGCGGCCAGCGCCGCCGCGGCGGGCGAGCCGCGCAGGAGCGAGGCGGCCAGCAGCGGGCCACCGGTCAGCAGGGCCACCTTGATGGCGCGGCCGGGGCGCAGGTCGAAGAGGTTGGCCAGGTTCGCGGTGCCGGCGATGGTGGCGCCGTTGACCAGGGTGTCGGCGGGGCCCTGCGAGACGAGGGCGGCGGCGCCGAGGCCGGTGGCGCCGATGCCGAGGATCTTGACGGCTCCGCTGGTGACCTCGCCGCGGCCCAGCGCGCTGAGGTGGCCCTTGAAGCCCTTGGAGGAGGTGGTGCCGTAGAGGTCGTCGTAGGCGCCGAGTGCGCCGCTGCCGGCTCCGGCCAGCAGCGCGGCGGCGCGTACGCGCGGGGTCAGGCCGGGCGCGAGCGCGGCGGCGGCGCTGGAGCCGGCCACGAACGCGGGGCCTTCGAGCAGCGTGATGGGCTCGCCGCGGTGGTTCTTCCTGGTCCAGCGGCCGCTCAGGTCGGCGGGCCGGTTGCGGGTGAACGCCGCGTAGGCGGCCCGCGCCGCGGCGGCGCCGATCGCGGCGCCGGCGAGGGCGTACAGCAGGCCACGGGCCCGGCTGGCTGGCATGGTCAGCTCCCTGACGTTGCGGTGGGGGACGGAGTGGCGGACGTCTCCACGGGCATGGCGGCCGAGGCCCCCTTGCCCACGCCGTACTGACCGGCGCGCCCGGCCAGCTGTTCGCGGAGAGAATAGACGATCACGACGCGCCCGAGGGGCATGTCGACGGTGTCGACCGTGGACACGCGCTTGGACACCTCGCCCTCGTCGCGTACGGCGCTGATCGCGTCGCCGGGCAGGGCCGTGGTGGCGGCCATCCCGGTCAGCACCGTGCCCATGCCGCCGACGTCGAAGCCGTCGGCGACGGAGACGAGCGCGCCCGCCTGGGTCTCGGCGCTCTCCCCTTCGTACACCTTCTCCGGCGCGAACATCACCGCGAGCGTGGCCCGCTTGGTCACCTCGCCCTCGGTGCTGAGCAGGCCACCGGTCTCGAACGTGCTGACGACGTCGGCGGCGGCGGTGTTGGGGGTGCCGCTCTGCGTCTGGTCGGTCGTGACCAGGGCGGAGGCCAGCAGCGTGGCGGCCCGGTCCCAGCTGGTGGTGGTGGCCGGGAAGACCATGTTAACCGGCTTGAGCTGGTTGACCAGGCCGTCGAGCACGCCTCTGCCCTTGGGGTCGAGGAACTTCTCGGTCAGCGTGACCCGGCCGGAGATCTCCGCCCCGGCCTGGTCGAGCACCTGCTGCACGGACTCGCGCGCGGCGCTGCCGGAGCCCGGCGTCTCGATCAGCAGCACCCGCTGACCGGCCAGGTCTCCCGAGACGAGGTCGGGCGTCACGGAGGTGATGAAGCTGTCGTTGCCCGCCTCGCGGCCCTGCAGCGTGTCGATCTGGGCCCGCAGCTCCTCCTTCGTCTTGGTGAGCTGGGCCGTCAGCTCCTGGGCCGACTTGACCGCCGGCTCCTGCAGCAGCGTGGTGCCGAGCACGATCCCGACCGCGAGGGCCAGGAAGATCGCGACGATGGAGACGAGGTGGTAGCGAAAATCGATCACGAGAAGAGTCCGACCAACCAGAAGATGAATGCGTTCCAGACGTCCTGCAGGCCGTTGAGCCAGGTCTGGCCGAGCGGCGACAGGAAGAGCGCGACCCCCATGGTGATCAGCGCCGTGATCACGAGCAGGAGCAGCTGGGACGTGGTGATGCGGCTGCGGTAGAGCCTGCTGACGCCCTTGGCGTCGATGAGCTTGCTGCCGATGATCAGCCGGGTGAGGAAGGTGCTGGCCATGCCGGAGCGGCCCTTGTCGAGGAACTCCTCCAGGGTGCCGTGGGTGCCGACCGCGACGATCAGTTCGGCGCCCTTGTCGTCGGCCAGCAGCATCGCGATGTCCTCGCTGGTGCCGGTGGCGGGGAAGATGACCGCTTCCCTGCCGAGCTGGTGCACCCGCTCCAGGCCGGGCGCCCTGCCGTCGCGGTAGGCGTGCACGACGAGCTCGGCGCCGCAGGTCAGCGCCTTGGTGGAGACCGAGTCGAAGTCGCCGACGATCACGTCGGGCAGGTAGCCGGCCTCCAGCAGCGCGTCGGCCCCGCCGTCGACCCCGACGAGGACCGGGCGGTATTCGCGGATGTAGGGGCGCAGGGTGGCGATGTCTTCCTTGTAGTGATATCCGCGCACCACGATGAGGGCGTGCCTGCCCTCCATGGGCGTGCGGATCTCGGGCACGCCCACACCGTCGATGAGCAGCTTGCCCTCACCGCGGACGTATTCCATCGTGTTGACGGCGAAGGCCTCGATCTGCACGGCCAGCCCGGCCCGCGCCTCGGCCATGGCCGCCTCGACGGCCTCAGGGGTCTGCGCCTCGCCCTTGCCGACCACGTCGTCGTCGAGGTAGACGACGCCGTCGCAGACCCGTACGACATCACCGTCCTTGACCCGTTCGAACAACTCCTGGTTGGCGTTGTCGACGAACGGCACCCCCGCGTCGAGCAGAATCTGAGGCCCCAGGTTGGGATAGCGCCCGCTGATACCGCTGGCCACGTTGACCACGGCCGAAGCACCGCATGCGACGAGAGCCTCCGCGCTGACCCGGTCAACGTCAACATGGTCGATAATCGCTATTTCCCCGGGCTGGAGGCGTTTTGTCAGCCTCTTGGTCCGCCGGTCGATTCTCGCCACTGCCGTTACACCGGGAAGGTCTCCGACCTTCCTCCCGCGGAGGCCCGGCATTCTGCTTCCCGGAACCTTCATCAAGACCATCCTGCCAGAGGGAAACAGCGCGGGGGCCACGCATGACGCGGCGTGTCCGCTATGTCACCCAGGATCACCTGTCGGCCGCCGCCAGCCCGAGGAGTTCTTCCGCGTGCGCCCGGCCGAGCTCGGAGTCCTCCAGCCCGGCCAGCATCCGGGACAGCTCGCGTACCCGGCCCTCGTGGTTGAGCGTGACGACGCCGCTGCGCACGACGCTGCCGTCGCTCGCCTTCTCGACCACGAGATGCTGGTCGGCGAAGGCCGCGACCTGCGGCAGGTGCGTGACGACGATCACCTGCGCGGTGCGGGCGAGCCGGGCCAGCCGGCGCCCGATCTCGACCGCGGCCTTGCCGCCGACGCCCGCGTCGACCTCGTCGAACACGAAGGTCGGCACCGGATCGGCACCGGCGAAGACCACCTCGATGGCGAGCATCACCCGGCTCAGCTCACCGCCCGAGGCGCCCTTGTTGAGCGGCAGCGGCGGCGCGGCCGGATGAGCGGCCATCCGCAGCTCCACCTCGTCCCGGCCCTCGGGACCGAACTCCGCGCTCTGGGTCAGCTGGACCACGACCCTGGCGTGCGGCATGGCCAGCGCGGTCAGCTCGTCGGTCACGGCCTGGCCGAACCGCTCGGCGGCGGCCTCACGCACGGCGGTGAGCTCGTCGGCAAGGTCGGTGAGCCGGGCGGTGAGCTCCTCGTATTCGCGCGTCAGCTCGCCGATGCGCTCGTCGTCGCCCTCCAGCTCGGCCAGGCGCGCGGCCGACTGCTGCGCCCACGCCAGCACTCCCGCGCTGTCCTCGGCGTATTTGCGGATCAGGCTCGACAGCACCGACCGGCGTTCCTGGACGGCGGCCAGCCGCGCCGGATCGGCCTCGATCGACTCCGCGTACGCCGCCAGGTCGGTGGCCACGTCGGAGATCAGGTAGCCCGCCTCGGCCAGCCGGTCGGCCACCCCCGCGAGCTGGGTGTCGAAGTCACGCACGGCCTCCACGGCCGCCTTGGCCTCGCCCAGCAGCGAGATCACGTCGTGCGGGCCGCCGGCGGCCTCCATCGGGTCGCCGAGCAGCGCCGTGTGGGCGGTGGTCGCGGCGCTGCGCAGCGCGTCGGCGTGCGAGAGCCGCTCCTCCTCGCCGCGCAGCTCGACGTCCTCGCCCGGCTTGGGATCGACCTTCTCGACCTCGTCGAGGCCGAAGCGCAGCAGGTCGGCCTCCTGCGCCCGCTCCCTGGCCCTGGTGGTCAACTCTTCGAGCTGCGCGCCCACCTTCTTGTGCCGTTTGTACGCCTGCGAGTAGGCCCGCAGCGGCTTGACCAGCTCGTCGCCGGCGTAACGGTCGAGCGCCGCCCGCTGCCTGGCCGGCTGCAGCAGCCGCTGCTGGTCCATCTGCCCGTGCACGGCGACCAGGTCGTCGGCCAGGTAGGTGAGCGTGCCCACGGGCACCGTGCGCCCGCCGAGCCAGGCCCTGGACCTGCCCTCGGCCGAGACGGTGCGGGAGATGATCAGCTCGCCGTCCTCGGCCGCGCCGCCGATGTCCTCGACCTGCTGGGCGACGCGCCCGCCCGGCTCGATGACGAGCGTGCCCTCCACCGAGGCCCGGTCGGCTCCCGGCCGCACGCGCGACGGGTCGGCCCGGCCGCCGAACAGCAGCCCGAGCCCGGTGACGACCATCGTCTTGCCCGCACCCGTCTCACCGGTGACCACGTTGAAGCCAGGCGAAAGCTCGAGCACGGCCTCGTCGATGACGCCGAGCCCCTGGATGCGGACCTCCTCGACCCTTGGTCGCACTGCCCACTCCCGTTCACTGCCGTGTCCGACGCCGCCGGAGGCGTTTCATCATGCCCACGTGATCCTACGCGCTCCGCCTTCCATTCACTCAGGCCATTCACTCAGGGGCGAACCCTTCCGCGCCACCCCTGGACAGGAAGCTCGAACTTGGCGACCAGCCTGTCGGTGAACGGCGCGCCGGTGCTCTCCACCCCGTGCAGCCGCGCCAGCCGTACGGGCTCGGCGCCCCTGCGGACCTCGATCCGCGTCCCGGACGGCAGCTCGAACCTGCGGCGCCCGTCGCACCACAGGACGCCGCCAGGGGTGTCGGGCAGGATCTCGACGGCCAGCGTCGAGCGCGGGGAGACCACCAGCGGCTTGGCGAACAGCGCGTGCGCGCTGATGGGCACCATGAGCAGCGCCTCGACCTCCGGCCAGACGACGGGGCCGCCGGCGGAGAAGGCATAGGCGGTCGAACCCGTCGGAGTGGCACAGATCACCCCGTCGCAGCCCCACCTGGACAGCGGCCGCCCGTCGATCTCCGCGACGACCTCCAGCATGCGTTCCTGCTTCTCGACGGTGACCTCGTTGAGCGCCCAGGTGTCGGCCAGCACGCGGCCGTTCTGCCGGGCGAGAACATCGATGGTCATCCGCTCCTCGACGTCGTACCGGCCGGCCACGACGCTGTCGACGGCCGCGGCGAGGTCGGCGACCTCGGCCTCGGCCAGGAACCCGACATGGCCGAGGTTGACGCCCAGCAGCGGCGTGCCGGCGGGCCTGGCCAGCTCGGCGGCGCGCAGCAGCGACCCGTCGCCGCCGAGCACGATCATGACCTCGGCGTCCTTGGCCGCGCCCGCGTCCGCGGGCACCGCCTCGGCCCCGCCGCAGCCGATCTCGCCGGCCTCGGCGTCCAGCACCTTGACGTTGATGCCCGCGTCGACCAGCCGGTTGATCACCAACCGGGCGCTGTCGATGGCGGCGCCGCGCCCGGTGTGCACGGCGACCAGCACGGTCCGATTCATTGCGGCCCTTCCGCGACGGCCCGCTCGATCTCGGCGTCGAGGTCGGCGACCTGAGGCTCGCCTTCCCCCTTGCCCAGCCAGAGCAGATATTCCACATTTCCTGACGGTCCCGGCAGCGGGCTCGCGGTCACGCCGCGCACACTCAGCCCCAGCTCCGTCGCCTTGGCCGCGGCGTCGCGGACCGAACGCGCCCGCAGCCCGGGATCGCGCACGACCCCGCCCGCCCCGACCAGATCCTTGCCCACTTCGAACTGGGGTTTCACCAGCATCACGAAATCCGCCCTGGGCGCGGCCACCGCCGCCAGCGCGGGCAGCACGAGCCGCAGCGAGATGAACGACAGATCGCCCACCACCAGCGTGGGCGGCTCCTCGCCGACCATCTCGGGGGTGAGGTCGCGCACGTTGACCCGCTCCATGACGGTCACCCGCTCGTCGTTGCGCAACGACCAGGCCAGCTGCCCGTAGCCGACGTCCACCGCCAGCACGTGGGCGGCGCCGCGGCGCAGCAGCACGTCGGTGAACCCGCCGGTGGAGGCGCCCGCGTCGAGGCAGCGGCGGCCCTCCACCTTCAGATTCTCGAACGTGTCCAGCGCGCCGAGCAGCTTGTGCGCTCCGCGCGAAACGTAGTCGGGACCGTCGTCGTCGGAGGTCGTTACGACGATGGCGGAGGCGGTGTCGACCTGGGTGGCCGCCTTCTGGGCCCGCTGGCCGCCGACGCTGACCCGGCCGGCCTCGATGAGCTGGACGGCCTGTTCGCGCGATCTGGCCATGCCGCGGCGTACGAGCTCGCTGTCGAGCCGGATCCTGCGGCTCACGGGCGTCCCACGGCCCGCTCACCCGGCAACCATCCACCGGGCCGCGGCCGCTCGCTCGGCGAGTGCTGCTCACCCGGCATCCGCCCACCCTGCACCGGCCCACCTGGCATCGGACCGCTCTGCCCCGGCTCACCCGGCATCCGCCCGCCCTGCGCCAGCCCGCCTGACGTCGGACCGCCTGGCATCGATCCACCTGGCGTCGGCCCGCTCGGCAGGGGCCGTCCACCGTCCGGCGACAGCTGCCCCTGGCCGGCCGTCGGCTCATCCACTGCGGCGAGCGTACTCTCAAGCCCTGAGAACGCCTCGTCGAAGAGCGCGACGTGCTCGTTCACGGGCAGCTCGCCCAGCCCGCCGAGGCGCGCCACGATGGCGTCGACCCGCTCGTCGCCGGTCTCCTCCGGCAGCTCACTCATGACTCGACCGTAACGCCTCCCGGGAGCTGCCGGGACCTTGGCAGGCGTGTCACACGTTGAAGCCCATACGGGGGTGCTAGTGATGTGGAACGCTACCGTCCGCAAAGGGAAGAAAGGATACGCATCATGGCAAGCGTCGAGGACTGCCGGGCGGCACTGACCAAGCTCGTGGCCCAGTTCGACGAGATCGACGAGGCGGACCGGGCCAAGCACGTGGTCGAGCGCACGGTCAGCTGCCGGGTGTCCGACCTCGACGTGATCTTCTACGGGCGGCTGCACCACGGGGGGCTGGACCCGTTCACCGAGCAACCACCCGCGGACGGCAAGTCCGCCGACGTCAAGCTCACGATCGTGAGCGACGACTTGATCGCCCTGGTCGACGGCGAGTTGGACCTGGCCCGCGCGCTACTCGGAGGACGAGTGAAGATCGACGCCAGCTTCGGCGACCTCCTACGCCTCCGCAGACTCCTCTGACCCCACCACACCTTCAGCCGGCCAGGACCACCAGGCTACGCAGGCCCTGGCACCAGCGGACCACACAGGCCACGAGCACCGATCGGTCGCACAGGCCGCGAGCAGCAGCCAGCCACCCAGTCGCCAGGACCAGCAGGCCGCGCAGGCCCTGGCGCCAAAGGACCGCGCGGAGTGCCGCCACCGACCGGGCACACAGGCAATGGCTCCAGCCGACCGCACAGGCCAGCCACACCTGAACCCTCAGCCGATGCGGTCCAGCACCGGTTTGACCGCATCCTCCTCCGCCCGCCCAGCACCGGCCGCCGCCCAGGCGGCGTCGCAGGCGGCCCTCAGCCCGTCGATCCGGCTGCCCTCGCCCTCCAGGAACAGCGCCCCGTCCCGCCACCGGGCCCGCCATCCTCCGCAGGCGCCGTCGCGCACCTCGGGATACGGTCGCAGCAGCGCCCCCAGATCCTCTCCCACGTACGTGGGCCGGTGCCTGGGTTCAGCCGTCAGCGCATCCGCGGGCGTGGCGACCCCGGTCAGGACCAGCAGGCTCTCCACTCCGGCGTTGGTCGCCCCTTCGATGTCGGTGTCGAGCCGGTCCCCGACGACGAGCGGCCTGCGCGCCCCCGTACGAATCATCGACTCCCGGTGCAGCGGCGGCTCCGGCTTGCCCGCGTAGACGGGTTCGACGCCGGTGGAGGCGGCGATCACTCGTACCATCGCGCCGTTCCCCGGCAGCTCGCCGCGCTGGGTCGGCATCGTGCTGTCGCCGTTCGACGCCACGAACAGCGCCCCGTGCCGCACCGCGAGCGCGCCTTCCGACAGCAGCCCGTACGACAGGCCCGGGGCGATCCCCTGCACCACGGCGGCCGGCGATGCGGCGGCCGTCGAGACGGGCCGCAGCCCCTGATCGCGCACGGCCAGGCGCAGTCCCGAGCCGCCGACCACGAGCACGTTCGCGCCGGGCGGAACCCGCTCGGCGATCAGCCGGGCGGCGGCCTGCGCCGAGGTCACCACGTCACCGGCCTCGGCGGGCGCGCCCAGCTCGCGCAGGTGCGCGGCGATGGCGGACGGGGTACGGGAGGCGTTGTTGGTCACGTACGCCAGCCGGGCGCCGCGCCGCTGAGCCTCCTCCAGCGCCTCCGGCGCTCCGGGCACCGCGTGGCTGCCGAGATAGACCACGCCGTCGAGGTCGAGCAGCAGGGTGTCATAGCCGTCGATCAGCACAGGGCCTCTTCCCGTTTGACTCTCACGCTGCGTGAGACTTTAGCGTCCTCCTCATATTCACCTGAGGAAGGGATGACCATGTCCGCACCACTCGACCTGACCCCGCAGGAGCGCGCCGAGCTGTTCGGCGGCTTCGACCCCGACGACCACGCGGCCGAGGCCGAGCAGCGCTGGGGCGGTACCCAGTCCTGGACGGACGCCATGCGGCGCTCGTCGGCGTACACGAAGCAGGACTGGCAGCGCTTCATGGCGGAGGCGGGCGACATCAGTTCGCGGATGGCGGACGCGATGCGCTCGGGCGCACCGGCGGACGGGGAGACCGCCATGAACCTGGCGGAGGAGCATCGGGCCCATATCACCCGCTGGTGCTACGAGTGCACGTACGAGATCCACCGCGGGCTCGGCGACATGTACGTCAGCGACCCCCGCTTCACCGCCTCCATCGACGCCACAGCCCCCGGCCTGGCCGCCTACTACCAAGCTGCCATAACCGCCAACGCCGACCGCCACACCGCCTGACACCACACCCGCAGAAAGCCATCAGCCGGCCGGCAGATCCATCCTGAACGAATTCGCCGACCCCGCCGCAACAGACGAGCCCGATCGAAAGAGCAGCCGGACCAGAGAACGCTTCGAACGACAAGGGCGCCCGAACGAAACAACAGCCCAGCCGAAGAAACAGCCTGAAGGCGAGGAGAGGTACGGACGAAAGGAGGCCGTAACCCAACTCACAAATCCGATTCACAAAAGCGTTGAGGACTTATGGCGGGCAGGTGGCCGGGCCGGCGATCACATCTCCCGTCGTGCGCGCAACGTCGCCCGCACGCTCTTCAAAGCCGACACATAATGCCGCTCATCCGGTCGCATGGCCACCGCGATCGCCAGCGGTTCCTGCGCCCCTTCCACATCCCCCGTCCGCCACAACGCCAGCCCAAGCCCGAAATAGGCGTAATCCTCGGCCGGGTTCGCATCCACGATCTGCCGGAAGCTGGCCGCCGCCTCGGCATACTGCCGGGAGTTGAACTGCGCCCGGGCCAGCGCCTCAAGAATGCTGCGCGATTCGGGCTCCGCGGCGGCGGCCCGTTCGAGCAGCGCCGCGGCGGCCGCCGGGCTCCCCTCTTTCAGCAAGCGGACGCCACGCTGATACCAGTCGTAAACACCACCCAGGGGGGCGCCTGGGTTCTCATCATGAACGTTTCCCTCGTGAGCCATGTGTGGGGACTCCTTCATCGCTGTACGGCTTCCCCCGCTCCGCCCTGACGCGGAACGGGCACGACTGCGACCATGGGGCGACTTCCGGAAGGTTTGAGCACTTATGGCAGCATGCCCGGTATGGGGACTCCTGAACTGCCGGTGCCGGACGGCCTGGTGCTACGGCCCTTCCGGGGCGTGCGTTTCGCTGTCGAAGATCCCGCCAAGGTGACCTCCCCGCCGTACGACCTGATCTCCGACGCCGACGTCGAGGCCCTCCTGGACTCTCACCCGAACAACGTCGTACGCCTCATCCTTCCCTGCTCCACTCCCAGCGACTCCTCGTCCACGGCCCACCACGCCTCGGAACCGCCCGCCCCACCCGCTCACCGCCCAGCCGCAGCCTCCCTCACCACCGACCCCTCACCCACTGCCGACAACCCCTCGGCGCCCAGCACACCGCCCCACAACACAACGGACAAGACCTCACCCACCTCGCCGACCTCACCGACCTCACCGACCTCACCGACCTCACCGACCTCACCGACCACCGACGACACACCAGCCACCCACCAGCCCTCAAAACCTGAAACCTCAACCCATCTCCGGCCGGACGTGGCCTCTCCGACCGCCACCCAGTCGTCGCCTACCGCCGATCACGCCTCACAACCCAGCACACCGCCCCACAACACAACGGACACGACCTCACCGACCTCACCGACCTCACCGACCTCACAGACCTCACAGACCTCACAGACCTCACAGACCTCACAGACCTCACAGACCTCACCGAGCACCGACGACGCAGCAGCCACCCACCAGCTCACAGAACCCGGAGCCCCGCCCCACTTCCGGCCGGACGCGTCATCTCCAACCGGCGAGGTACCAGTCGAAGCCCGTTACGCCGAGGCCGGGAGAACGCTCAAAGCATGGCTGGCGGAAGGCGTGCTGGTCCCGGACGAGGTACCGGCACTGTACGTCTACGAGCAGAGCGGCCCCGATGTCTTCCAGCGAGGCCTGATCGGAGACGTCGGCCTGGCCGACCCCGCGCAGCGCATCATCCTGCCGCACGAGGACGTCATGCCAGGCCCCGTCGCGGACCGCCTCGCCCTCATGAGCACCACCCAGGCCAACCTCGAGCCCATCTTCCTGCTGTACGAGGGCGGCAGCGGCACCGCCACTGCCCTGGTGGACGAGGTGGCCGCCAAGCGACGCCCGCTGGTGACCGCCCATACCGAAGACGGCCTGACCCACCGCCTCTGGGCCATCACGGACCCGGTGGAGATCGCCGCGATCAACGCCGACCTCCACCACCGCCAGGCCCTGATCGCCGACGGCCACCACCGCTACGCCACGTACCGCGTCCTGCAACGCCAGGAACACGCCACCGCCCGCGAGCCCGGCATCAGCACCCCCAGCACAAGCCTCCCCGACACCAGCAGCCCCAGCGAGGGCCATACCAGCGCAGGCGAATCCAGCAAGGCCGACACCAACGCAGGCAACCTCAGCCAAACCCCTACCGACCCTGACAACACCGGCGAAGCCCGCACCCCCGCAGCCGACCCCAGCAAGGCCCACGCCAGCACAGACGAACCCAGCCGATCCCAAAGCAACGCAGACAACCCCAGTGAGGCCCACGCCAGCACAAACGAACCCGGCCAAGCTCAAATCACCGCGAGCGACCCCAACAAGGTCCGCGCCAGCACCGGCAAACCCAGCCAAGTCCGTACCAACGCAGGCAACTCAAGCGGGGCCCGCGCCAGCGCAGGCGACCCCGGCCAAGCCCAAACCAACGCGGGCAATCCCGGCGCGGGACGGGCTGGGCCGTGGGACTTCGGGCTGGCGCTGCTCGTGGACAGCGCCGCGTACCCGCCCGACCTCAAGGCCATCCACCGCGTGATCCCGGGCCTCCCCCTCAGCGAGGCCACCGAGCGGGCGCGGAGCTTCTGGCAGGTGCGGTACTACGACGACCTGGCGAGCGGCCTGGCCGCGCTGGACAGCGTGCCGGAGCCCGCCTTCCTGTTGGCCGGCGAGGGAGGCTCGAGGCTGCTCACCGACCCGGATCCGGTGCGGCTGGCCCGCGCCATGCCGCCCGATCACTCCGACCGGTGGAACTCGCTCAACACCTCCATCCTCACCGAGTTCGTCCTGCCCGTGGTGTGGGGCATGCGCGACAACGACCGGACCGTGCGCATCGTCCACCACGACACCGACGCCGCGGCCCGGCTCGCCGTACGCACGGGCGGCACCGCCGTGATCCTCAGGCCGCTAGCGATCGAGGACGTGCTGGCGGTGGCCGCCGGCGGCGAACGCGTGCCCCGCAAGTCCACCTCCTTCGGCCCCAAACCGAGAACCGGCCTGGTCCTGCGCACGTTCGCGATCGACTGAGTGCCGGGCCGCCGACGAAGTGCATGCTCTGCCGTCCCGCGCTGCGGGCTCCCTCCGGTCAGACGGCAGGCGCCAGGTAGGGGACCTGCCGGGGGATCAGGACGGCGAGACTGCCCACGCCGCCGTCGCCGACCGGATCGGCGGGCTCTGTCAGCTCCGCCTCGTAGGGTCTGGCGGAGCTCACCTCCACCTCGTACCGCCAGATCTTGGCGGCCGAGGGGCCGAAGACGCGGCAACGGAACGACCCCGTCACCTCGATGTAGTCGCGGGGTTTGAGTGCGCGGACCACGGCGGCGGTCTCCGGGTTGAACGTGACGCACGGAACGCTGTCCGTGAGGGCGGCGCCGCGTCTGTGACGTCGGCGGCGCACGATGATGCGCCACTTCGACACGGTGTCGCCGCTCGGCAACGGGTGATCCTCGACCGGCGCTGACAGTCTCCCCACCAGCAAGACTTCGTTTCGATCCACGGTCGTCCTCCTATCGGTGCTCTGGTGAGGATCACTCTCTACGATGAGGGGACGCCGGAGCGGCCCGAACGCCGTTCTGGGGATAACGGCTGGACGATCAGGAGTGCCTGTGGACAACATCACCGCGCTTGGCGGCGACGTCTATGAGATCGACACCAGAATGGCTGGATATGCGGGCATCACGGCGGGCTACCTCATCCTGAGCGACCGGCCCTGCCTGGTGGAGACGGGCACCTCGACCTCGGCCCCCGTGGTGCGCGACGCGATCGCCTCACTGGGCGTCGGCCCCGACGACCTGGCCACCGTCGTCGTGACCCACATCCACCTCGACCACGCCGGCGGAGTGGGCGACATGGCCAGGTTCTTCCCGTCCGCGCAGGTCGTCGTACACGAGAAGGGCGCACGCCACCTCGCCGAGCCGTCCCGGCTCATGGCCAGCGCCCGCATGGTCTGGGGCGACAAGCTCGACACCCTCTTCGGCGAGCTGGCTCCCACCGAAGCCGAACGCATCCTCGCCCTCGGCGACACCGGCGCCATCGACCTGGGCAACGGGCGCACGCTGAGCAGCCACTACTCCCCCGGCCACGCCAAGCACCACGTCGGCCTCGTCGACTCCGCCACCGGCGACCTGTACGTCGGGGACGCGGCCGGCGTCTATCTGCCCGAAACCGGAGACCTGCGCCCCGCGACCCCTCCGCCGGACTTCGACCTGAAGACCGCGCTCGACTCGATCGCCCTGTTCGAGGCACTTGGGCCGCAGAGGTTACTGTTCAGCCACTACGGGCCGGTCGAGGCGGTTCAGGAGACGCTTGAACGGTCTGCGGAAGAGCTCCGGGTCTGGGTGGATCTCACGCAGCAGGCCCGGTCGGAGGGCCTGGACCTGGACCACGCCGTCGCCATGGTCAGGGACCGCACCAAGGAGCGCTACAGCGCGCTGACCGCCGATGAGGCCACGGCGGAGCAGTTCGAGCTGTTGAACGGCGCCGCGTCGAACGTCGCGGGGATCTTGCACTGGCTCGACCGCACCTCACCATGAGCCCACTTCGAGAACGCGAGGGCTAAGGCGAACGCGCGACGACATCACGACCGTAGTGATTCCATCGCGCCGCGACAGCGGATGCAGATCCTTTGGCCCCGGCTGACGGCCATGCCACCGCTGGGGGCCTCGGGTCATGCCGGCAGCCCGCCGTCATGCTCGGCGCCGCTGCCGCAGGCTTCGTCGGGTCAGTGTGCCGTCGCGATTCCGTCACGCCCGTTGGCATTCCATGCCACCGCCGTGAAAGCTGTCGTGTCGGCCCGTCGTCGCCAAGGCTGTCGCCGCATTTCGATCGCATCCGCATGCCGTCGCGATCTCGTCATCTCCGCAGATCCGGCCAGCAGCCACGCGGCCACTGCGGCGTCGGCCATCCGGCCTGCCCTCGCACCACGGCCGCCACCGCAGCTCGATCGCATCGACCTGCCATCGCCGTCACGCCCTCCGGCTGACGCCCCGCCGTGGGATCGTCGTCCAGCCGCCCTCACACCACGCCACCGCCGCAGCTCGACTGCCTCGCCTGCCATCGCCGTCACGCCACCCCGGCCGATAGCCACTCCAGTAAGCCGAATGCGTCAGGCTGCCGTCATAGTTCGACGCCTCCGTCTGAGTCGCGATTCCAGCGCGTTACATCCCGGCGGAAGGCGTAGGGTCACGTCCCGTCGAGTGGTGTAGAACCGGCCCTCATCGGTGCGGCGCCTTCAACGAAGGTGGCCATCGCGTGAGTCTCTGTGTGACAGCGCCAAGTAACACGCAGGGGAGAAACGACGCGATGGCCGTGGACCAGGCCGCCCTGTCAAATGGCCTTTCGGCACTGAAAGCTCCGAGGCGCGGGGACACCCCACGGCGATGGTGAGCGCCCATACGGTGGCTGGGCACGTCTGGCTTCAGGCCCATGGTCGTGCGCGCCCGTTCGGTCGCGCGTGTCTGTGCGATCGTCCGCCGATGCGGTCGTTCGCGCCTACGCGGTTGAGGCCACCCGTGCAGCACTCGGCCCACCGGCGACGTCAGCCGAGGCGAGCATCCAGGTCGTCCAGTTCGTCATCTCGAACGCGCGGTCGCTTCGCGCTCACCACACCGCATCTCTGCCACGGGCGGGCAGGAGCCACATCGCACGGCGACCCAAGGTCTCTGTTTCATCGGACGAATCCGCAGCTCACGAATGGGTTCCGCCCCGACGATCCACCGCCGAGCAGAGCCGGACGGACGATTTCCCATGGCTCACACGACACCGCCTCCCCCGGCAAATCCAGAGGAGGCGGTGTGTGGAGTATGAGTCAGTCGTTCTTGGGCTTGTCCGTGGACGCCTCGTTGGAGTCGTCGAGCACGTCGCCGAAGTTCGGCTCGATGAACGCCGGCGTGATCCCCGGCGGCTCGGTCGGCTCCGACGCCTTCTCCGCCTTGTCCTGTCGAGCCGTGTCAACCTCGGGCTCCTGACCGCGAGCAGGGTCAGCCTCCGGCCCCTGGTCAACGGGCTCCGCAGAGTCGTCAGGTACGGTTTGCGCCGCCTCAGGCTCTACGCCAGCCTGCTGTGCATCGGCACCGACCTCAGCAACGGTGGATCCACCCTGCACGACACCGGCCTGGTCCTCGACCGCCGGGGTCTGAGACTCGACCGGCTCGGCCTCGGACGCGGAGTCCTCGACCGCCGGTACGACGACGGAATCGTCCCGTTCCGGCGCTTCGTCCAGAACGTCACCAGACGCCAGAAGGTCGCCGGCCTCGGCGAGAGCAGCGGCGTCATCGACACCGTCCTCGTCGTCGTTTTCGTCCTCGTCCACCTCAGCCGAGACCTCAGAGACGTCGTCTCCGTCGAAGTCCTCGTCGAGGTCGTCCGAGTCGTCGGCCGCGCCGTCCAGCCCGGCCTCCTCGTCGTAGTCCTCCTCGACGTCCTCGATGACGGCCCCGGTCAGCTCCGCGTATCGCTCGGCCGCGTCCGTCTCGCCGTCCTCGTCGAACGCCATCGCGCGGCCGAACCACTCGGTGGCCGCCTCCTGGTGCCCGGCGTCGGCCAGCGCGTCCGCGTACGCGAAGGCCAGCCGCGCCGACCACGGCTTGGGCTGCGGGTCGCGCAGCTCGGGAAGGCGCTGCAGGGTGATCACGGCTGCGTCGTGCTGGCCGAGGTCCCGGCGGGCGCCGGACTCGACGATGGTCAGCTCGATGCGCCCGTCGCGGTCGAGACGCTCGGCCTCGGGCGAACGTACGAGGTCGATGGCCCGCTCGGGACGACCGAGACCGCGCTCGCAGTCGGCCATGACCGCCAGGTACGCCTCCGAACCCGTCATCCGCCTGGCCGCCCGCAGGTCGCTCAGCGCCTCCGAGAAGTGTCCGGCCCGGTAGGCGACGATGCCCGCTGCCTCCCGTACGACGCCGATGCGAGCCGCGAACCTGCGCGCCACCTTGGTGTGCTCGTGTGCCTGATCGGGATCGTCCTCTTCGAGCGCGCGCTCGGCGGCGACCAGGTGCCGGCCGACGAGGTCGGCCAGGTCGCCGGGGAGGGAACGCAGTTCCTCGAGGACTTCCTTGTCGAGCTCGTCGACGGTGATGTCGGGAGCCATCTCGGGCAGCTTCTCGCGCTGCGGAGCGGCCTCGCCGTCCCGGTCCGGCCGGCCGTACCGGGCCCGTGTACCGGAACGCTCATCACGGTCATCCCGCGAGAACGGCCTGGAGTCCCGCTGGTCCCTGTCCCGGTCACCGCCGAAACCGCCTTCGCGCCGGTCGCGGTAGCCACCCTCGCGCCGGTCGGAGTAGCCCTCGCGACGTCCGCCGTAGCCGCCCTCACGGCGCGGCCCGCGATCGTCACGGAAGCCACCTTCACGGCGAGGTCCGCGGTCCTGGTAACCACCCTCACGGCGAGGTCCACGATCCTGGAAGCCGCCGCCCTCGCGACGGGGTCCGCGATCCTGGAACCCACCCTCGCGCCGCGGTCCGCGATCGTCACGCCCACCGCCGGCACCACGAGGCCCGCGATCATCACGGAACCCGCCCTCACGACGCGGCCCGCGATCCTGGTAACCACCCTCACGGCGGGGTCCACGATCCTGGAACCCGCCGCCTTCACGACGAGGACCGTAACCACCCTCACGCCGATCACCGTAGCCACCCTCACGACGAGGACCACGATCATCCCTGTCCCGATAGGTACGACGTCCGTCGTCTTCGCGGCGCGGCCCACGGTCCTGGTAACCGCCGCCCTCGCGACGGGGTCCGCGATCCTGGAACCCACCCTCACGACGGGCGCCGTAACCGCCGCCTTCGCCGCGTGGGCCCCGGTCCCCACGGTCGTCACGGTAGCCGCCCTCACGGCGCGGCCCGCGATCGTCACGGAACCCGCCCTCACGGCGAGGTCCGCGGTCCTGGTAACCACCCTCACGGCGAGGTCCACGATCCTGGAAGCCGCCGCCCTCGCGACGGGGTCCGCGATCCTGGAACCCACCCTCGCGCCGCGGTCCGCGATCGTCACGCCCACCGCCGGCACCACGAGGCCCGCGATCATCACGGAACCCGCCCTCACGACGCGGCCCGCGATCCTGGTAACCACCCTCACGACGGGGTCCACGATCCTGGAACCCGCCCCCCTCGCGACGAGGACCGTAACCACCCTCACGCCGATCACCGTAGCCACCCTCACGACGAGGACCACGATCATCCCTGTCCCGATAGGTACGGCGATCGTCACCGCGAGGTCCGCGGTCATCACCGTCGCGCCGGGGGGCGCGGTTGTCGCGGTAGCCGCCCTCACGGCGCGGACCCCGGTCCTGATAGCCGCCTTCGCGGCGCGGCCCGCGATCATCCCGATCGCGGTACGTACGGCGCTCGTCGCCGTCACGGCGTGCCGGGCGGTCGTCCCTGGAGTCGTCCCGCCTGGGCCCTCTGTCGCCGCGGTTGTAGGACCGCGACCCTTCGCCGGAACGGAACGGACGGTCCCCGCCGGAGTCTCGCCCGCGGGAGCCGTAGCCGCCGCTCCTGTCACCTCCGCCCGAGCGCTTGTCCTCGTGCTCGCCGCCCCCGCGCTGTCCGCCGTCCGGTCCGTTATCTCTGTTCACTTCTGGTCCATTTCGTTGGCTCACCCAGCGGACTCTCAACGACGGTCCACCGTGGCTGGTCGCCGCCCACCCTGGGCCTTACGCGACGAAGGCCACCCGTGGGGGTGGCCCGGTGTGCCTCCAGCCTAGCAAGCCGTGGAACGTCCACGAGCCTGTCCAACCGGGATATCGACAATGCCCAAACCCGGACAAGCAAGACCGCGCTCCCATGCACCTCGCCGGCACGCAACAGCCGAGCCCTGCCTTCGATTTCCGCTCACTCCCCGAGCAATCCCGCCGACATCTGCCACTCGCCATATGACGGTCGGGAAACCCACCCATATGAACGGTCAACGCCAGCATCAGAGATATGTACGTCGACATCCGGCTTTTCATCATGGCCGGCATCCACGCATGAAGAGCTCAGCGTAGCTGCGGCTCGATAGGTCGTCTGACGCCGTTCGCGGCCGCTTGGCCGGCCGTCGATTGCCCAAGCCCCTCGACACAGCCGCCCCCAGGAGCGTCTAGGCAAGGCTGTTCCAAGGGCAGGGCTGGGCTTGGGCCGTCCCCAGGGAAGGGTCTGGGTGCGGATCTCTTCAAGGGCTGCCCCGAGGGGACGGTCTGGGAAGGGCCGTCCTTAGGGGATGTCGAGGCAGATCCGCCTGCCGATAAGTGAAGGGGCAGGTAAAGGAAGTTCAGGTGACCTATGCGTGCAGCGTCAGTGCGGGACCGTGATAATGATCACCTGGCCGCTGGTGTGGCGAAGGAGATGCTGCGACTCGTCGTCGCGCTCGCCTGGCCCTGCCGCTGGTGCCGGTGATCAGGTCACAGGAGCCGGCTGGGATCAGGGTCGCCACCTACGAGGTCCCAACAATCCATGTCGGAGAACTTGGGCGCGTCCTCCTTGTGACTCAGATGGAGGAGGCCAAAAAGGGTCCGGAAATGCAAGAAGAGGGCCCCGACGCTGTGAAGCGTCGGAACCCTCTCCATGAAAGATTGTCCGGCGGTGACCTACTCTCCCACACCCTCCCGAGTGCAGTACCATCGGCGCAGAGAAGCTTAACTTCCGGGTTCGGAATGTAACC
>NZ_PVNG01000031.1 GCF_003001935.1 Nonomuraea fuscirosea
ACGACGCCGCAACGACGCACGACAGACTGGCCGAAAACAGCACCTGTCGCCCATGTCCTGGGACTCATCCGTCAAGCATGTCCCGGGACAACACAATGGCCATCATGACCCGACGGATGAGAACTTTCTCTACGACTTCAAGGGCAGCCCGCCTGCGGCGACCTGCCACGCGGCGGGCAGTCACTGGCCGCGCTGCGGCTCTTCGGCCGGTCGCGGCCAGTGCTGCCCGCCCATGAGGCATGAGCCAACGCGCGAGAAGTCTTCTTCGGCATGGAAACTCCTGTCCCGAAAGGCGTCCAAGCCCGTATCATCTCTCACCGGAGGTACGCAGTGGCTCTGGTAGATGACGGTTCGTTCCGGCGAGCAGTGGAGAATATCGGGAAGTGGGGAGACACAGATGTGTTTCCGTTTCCTATCGAGAACCACGTAATGCATGACCGAACCGACGATGTCATTACGCTACTGAAGCAAATTCCCCCGAAGTTTCGTGAATACATAAATACCGACGGGCTTCATAGCTACTCGACACTTGCCCCAGTCGGCTACACGGGATTCCGCTGGGCAACACAAATCGATCCAATGTGGAACGCCTATCTTCTCAGCCTGGTCATATCCATGGCGAGTGACATCGAACAGCAGAGAATACCCGAAGACGCAAAGACAGTATTCTCTTATCGCTATCGGCCGAGAAGTTCCAGTTTGTTCAGTAAAGATGGTTGGAAGAACTTTCAGGATCGCACTAGAAGTCTAGCCGAGTCTCACGGATATGTTGTGACTGTCGACATCGCAGACTTCTATTCGCGCATTTATCATCACCGCCTAGAAAACGCGCTACAGAACGCCGACCCGGGGAAAAATAAAGCTCCACAGGTTATGCATATTCTGGGTACGATCTCAAACGGCACGTCTTATGGGCTGCCAGTAGGAGGTCCAGCAGCACGACTGTTGGCCGAGCTTGTCCTGAGTCGGGTCGACTATCTCCTGATGGCTTCTCCAGAAATCGGACCTTTCTGCAGATACGCGGACGACTACCGGTTCTTCGTAAACGACTTGCAGAAGGCATATAGAATTCTGGGATTCTTGTCTGAGAAGCTGCTCCGCAATGAAGGATTGTCGCTCCAGAAGAGCAAGACAAGGATCATGACGTCAACCGAGTACCTATCGGTTCTTGATCCGCCTAATCCACCTCCCGGAAGTGCAGTACGATTTCTAGGCCTTCACATACACTTCGATCCGTACTCGACGACAGCTGTAGAAGACTACGAGAAGCTCAAAGCGCAGCTTAGTCAGTTTGACATCCTGGGCCTATTACGATCGGAGTTGACAAAGGGCCGCATCCATGCAGCGCTGACACGTCGACTCGTAAATGCTCTCAAGTTCATGGATGAAGAGCCTCGCGAGCAAGCAATTCTGTCTCTGCTGGAGAATATAGAAACTCTTGCTCCTGTTGTGCCACAAGTCATGCTGGCAATCCGAGACGCTCTAGACAGCACATCCAATCAGGATTTCACTCTCCAGGTCCACCGCAAAGTTCGCCAGCTTATTGACGAGTCTCACATTGCGAGAATCGAGCTTAATCTTTCATATATCATCAGAGTGCTGGCTAGCTCGCGCTCCACAGAAAACGAGCACACGCTAGTTCGCCTCTACGGCGCACAACATGGCTACGGAAGCGGCATTGCTCCAATTATTCAACGCGATATCATGCTGACTATGGCGCGCTGGCAAGCGGCGTATTGGCTCAGTGATCAGAAAAACTACTTCCACAACTTTCACCCCTGGGTCAAACGAGCGTTCGTAATCGGTTCGTATTACCTTGGAGATGAAGGAAAGCATTGGCGCGATGGAAACAAGTCAGCGCTACGGCCATTCGACCTAGTGGTTCGAGACTGGGCAGCATCGAAGCGAAATGGCGCCGGGGATTGGAAGGTGCCAATTTGATCTCCGTCAATGATTTCGCTAATCATGCCTCACTGTGGCGCCATGTAGCACCCACGCTTGAGCAGGTGGTGCGCTGGTCGAACTCCCAACAGAATTCCCTCGGTAGCGCTCCAGCAAGCACGGGCAGGCCGGCTCGAAGAGCTTTGATATCAGAAACTGCCTTCCGACTGACCGCTGCTGGGTACTCGCCGCAGTCGTTCAACTCCTATAGTCTTGAGGATGATGCGCGCTCTTTTATCTCTATGCTCCCACGAGGACATGTCGAGAGCTACGCGCTAACTCCGATCGAATGGCAAGACGTCAAGAATCTGAGCGTTGTCATCAATAAGTATCTCGGACAACAAGCAACACTCGTCTTCTTTCCGGCGATACCCGGTTGCGGGATAGTTGATTCTGCGCGTGCGGATATCTTGATAGAAGACAACCTCGTTGAAGTCAAGGCAGTAACGAGACAGTTTCGCGCTCTGGATTTCCGGCAAGTCCTGACCTATTCAGCCATGCTATATGCCTCGAAATCTCAGATAAGAAGGATCACTCTTCTTAATCCGAGGCGTGCACGCTATGTCACGGGGTCCTTGGACGAATTATCAATGGCAGCATCCGGTCGGTCGGCGCCTGAACTGATGCAGGACCTGGTCAACAGCATGATCGGGTTGCAAGTATCTGGATGAAACGTGTAAGCGTGCGTATGCAATGACGCCCTTTGTCTAGTGCTCAGCTTTTTATACTATTCGATAGCCGCGGCTAAGACCTCGTGCCGAAGCTGCAAGCGCATCTCTTCAGTGAATGGCCAACGCGAGTTCTTCCTGATATTACAGGTAGAGCACATCAATACGAGATTGCTTAAGCGATGCGGGCCACCGGCTGCAAGTGGCTTGAAGTGGTCGAGATGTATCTTCAGCCTGTGTTCTTCGAACCTCCGCTCACAGACCCAGCAGCAACCGGACTGCATAACGTTGAGCTTTTCTATCGCCGTGCGTGTGATGAAGTCTGCTGCACCGAGTTTCTTCAGAGCCCTACGACGGGACTCCGAACGTCGAGAAGCCTCCCTTCGCCTGGCACGGATTTCAGGATCCTTACCCCGTTCCACATATCTGCGGTACGCCTCTGCGCGGTGCTTCTGGTGGTAATCACGATGGACTCGACGACTCCAATCCCTATTAGCCAGATGATAGGCACGAGTCTTGGCGATTTTCCGCTCACGATCGAACCTGTATAGGAGACGGCCGCGACTTAGGATTCTCTCTCGGTTCGCCCGATAGTAGGCACTTGAGCAGTTCTTACACCAAACCTTTAGGCCGTCGCCCGAAGAACTGTCTCGATTGAACTCTACCCTCAGCTTTTCTTCCAGGCACTTAGAGCACCGTTTGGTGTCGGGATTTCCAGTGTATGTGATGCGACGTGCATGACCGCATGACATACTGTCTTTTCCTAGTGTATAGATATCGACCGATTTTTCTACTCCACAACTGCAGCGACACCATGCCATACGGTTTGGGGGTCCGTCATAGGAAAGGATGAGCCACTCCCCAATTTGATCTCCTGGTTTCGGGACATTTCGTTTTCTCCAGCAGCCGCATGACAGTGTTTTAAGGTGCAGAAGACTGGAGGCGTATTGTCTTCTTTCGGTTCCGCAGCGACATTGACATAGCCAGACGGCTCCCCTGATGTGGCGGAGTACTAGCCAGTGACCGTATCGTTGGCCAACATCAACATGGGGTGAGTGTCTCATGCTTGTGATAATAGAAATTTTGATAGCAGTTCATCAACTAAACGGGCTAGGCAGATCCACAGCCCTGGTTGCCGGCATGTACTCTCTTCACTCGCCCTGAACCTCTTGGCTTTTCTTCCCGTCGTGGCATGAGCCGGACGGAGCCGGGGCCTGTGCTGCACATCAACGCTATGCGGTGAGGGCACACCCCTGTCGCAGAGGGCTGAGGCCGTGACGATCGCGGACTTCGGTGCCCGTCGTAAGGGCTGGGGCGATCGCCGGCAAGGCCCTCCTCCGTCGGACCTTGCCACCGAGTGACGAGGGCTGAGGTGACAGCAGCGTCCCACATCCGGACACATCCGTGCCATCGTTACCATGCGCCTGACCACGGCCGCCATCAGCCGAGCAGGGTGCTTGTTCCGCCTGAAAGCGGAAGGCCAGCAGTTCTACCGGATCGCGGGCATCGGGCGAAAAATGAGGACCGCTGACGAGGTGGTTTGCTGTACAGCAGAGCATTACAGCAACAGGGCCGCACAGCGCCTCATGCTGACGCCCGCCACCACACGCCTGAGCAGGGCGGATGCCTGTCCAGCTGGTGACTGGCTCCCGTTTGCAAGCAGGTAGTCGGAAGGGCTCTCCCTGACCTGGCCCCGGCTTCAGCCGGGGCCAGGTTCGCTCTTCTGGGGCATGCCAGCGTGCCGCCCCGTCATAGACATGCCGACAGGTGTCGATTCAGATGTGACTCCCGAGCTGTTCAATTGCTGTACGCGCGAAGCCTTGCGCGCCCTCGCTTGCGCCAGCCGTTAGTCCGGTCGCGATGGGGGCGAGCAGACCCTTCAGTGCAGCCACCGCGCGGCGCAGCTTGCCACGATCCGGTTCAGACTGGGTGACCTCGGCCAGCGCATCATCTGCCGCGGTTTGCGCGTCCGCCAAGTCCTCGTCGGCAAGACCAAGGCCCGTCAGTCCTTCGCGGGTACTGATCAGCGCCTGCGCCAGCAGCTCGAACCCTGGGGCAATCTGCTGCTCGCCGAAGTTTTGCGCTTGGTTGACCGTGCCGCTGTTGTTCCAGGCCAACTGGGCGCTGTCAGCGCTCCCGTGGATCACAGGCCCGTAGTTGATTGTGGTGTGACCTTGTACAGCGAAGCCGGTCGGCAGGTCTGGTTCATCAACGTTGATCGCTACCGTGATCGGGTGTTTGTCGAATTCCTTCTGGATTTCGCGCGCCATCCTCGCGATGCCCTGCTTGTTGATCGTCACCTTGGTCCTCGGGGTCAAGGTTTTCCTCCTTAGAGGTCTGTCGCCTACTAGGTTACGGCTGAGTGCGACACTTCTAGGGCCCGCACCCGACTGACCTCTCGACGGCCAACACACCCTACGACTCGCAACAAGGTCTGCGGGCTCGCGCGGGTTCGTGGCTCGAGATCAGCGGTCCTGCCTTATCGCTTGAAATTCCGACGTTCCAGCGACGAGCAGGCACCGAACAGCGCTCTGCTAACCACCTCGCTACGTAACACGTCCCTGGACACCGCTGTACCTCATTGGAAGCTGGTCGAGGCAGAGGGACCGCTGACCAGGTGCTTGTTGCACCGGTGGACTCCCGCGGACGATCTCGAACTGGCTACGATTCAGAAGGCGGCACGGTGGCTGAGGCCGTGACGATCGCGGACTCCGGTACCCGTCGTACAGGCTGGGGCGATCGCCGGCAAGGCCCTCCTTCGTCGGGCCTTGCCACCGGGTGCCCATGGCTGAGGTGACAGCAGCGCTGACAGCAACGTCCTCACACACCGACTCATCCGCGCCACCGTCTACACGCGCCTGACCACTGTCTCGATCTACCGAGCAGGGTGATCGGTCCGCCTGAAAAGCGGACGGTCGCGGTTCGCCTGAGGTGCGGTTTTGGGGTGCACTTCGTAGAGTGGAGGGCAACAAGAAGCCCCCGGCGGATGGCCAAACCTGACGGGGGCTCTTGCTGGATCACGGGTCCAAGGAGGCGGTGCCTACTTGGACCCGTTGCCGTTCACGAACCAGTCCACCACGATGAGGATCGCTCGGAAGATGAGCGGCCCCCACTCGTAGCGACCCGGCAGATCCCGGCGCCGTCGTCGCCTGTTGGCAGCCACGATGTCCTTTCTCCGGCCCGGGTTGTTGTGGTCGAGGGGATCGACCGCGGGCCGAGGTTGGTCGATCCCCGCGGGGAGCATCGGCCAACAAGGCTGTTGCCAGGTGTGACGGACGTTGCGAGGGCGCGGGTAGGCGCCGACCTCGGGCTATGTCATGGGTTCGAAGCGTGTGTCTTGTCGGGCTCGTAGGTGGATGCGCGGCGCCATATCGTGTCCTCAGGCCAGATGACGTCGATGTCCAGAGAACGGCAGAGGTCCATGAGGTCCACTCTGGGACGGGAGGGCACGAGCAGTGCCATGCATTCGACGTCCACGTAGCGGCGGTAGTCCAGGAGTTGGCCGATGGCCATTCTTACGGCTTCGCGGGCGACAGTCCCCTTCGCTTCGATGAGCTCCTTGCGATCAGGGTCGTAAAGGTCGGTGTAGAGCGGCTTGTTCTCCTCTGCGGGGGTGATCTGGTGGCGGTGCAGAGCGTGGCCTTGTGAGCCCATGTAGTCGACGTACGCGCGAACCAGCGTGGCTTCCCGCCGCTCCGCTTCGTAGGGGGCGCGACCGGGGTCGATAACGGACTGTTCGCTGCGCTGCTCTTCGGGGGGCACTTCTCTGACGGTGGGCGCTGCCGATGGCGTGCGGGGGATGCGGGCGCCGTCCGTCAGCGCAGCGTCTACCGGGCGCAGGCGAAACATGAACACGCTGCGGATAGGCCCGTCGTTGGTCTCAGGGGCGTCGGTCACGTAGAAGGGGTGCTGTTCATCGACCTCGAAGCGCCCGATGTACTGCACTCCTTGGGGAACAGCACGGAAGAGGCGCAGAGCGCGACCGTCGTGTCGATGATTGAGGACAGCCAGATTGCCCTGGGTCATCTTCTGATCACCGATCTGGCCTTCGCCTGCGTAGTGGTAGCAACCGTCGTCACCCCAGCCGTCGTAGTAGCCGTGCTGATGTCCCTTATGGGGATCAGTGAAGAGAAGCACGTTCGGCGTAACCCGTGAGGGGCCGATGCCCCCCTGCCGGCGACCGCCGTACTTCTCGTGTAGGTCTCGACGAACGCAGGTGTCGCCAGGACGAAGTTCCCAGTCGCCCTCCACGTTACCTCCATATTTTAGGTGTCCATCGAAGGGTAAAATATCAGCTTCCCTCACTCAACCGCCAGCAGTCCGGACGCTACAGCGGCGACCCACAACCGCAGTCGAGCCGGCACGGCTAGCCCCCTGCTTGCCGAGGTGGCCGCTGCGTACGCCAACCAGCAATTAACCGCCTACTAACTAACTAACTAATCCATGGCACTCTCACCCCTTGAGCCCTTATACCAATACCCCGTATGGGTATAAGCATGCTATACTGGCGATGGGCATGATGCAACCTGTATGACCTTGGACGCCCTCGTACCTTCTCTGACCTGCAGAGACTTCATTGCGGCGCCCCCGAAGCACAGTGGCGTGCGGCCTTAGGGCTCACGACGGGGAATGCCTTCTAGACCCTGGATGACACGATTGCGGGTTAGTCAGTCAGTCATCATTTCGTGGTCGACCAAAGAGTGAGCTACTTCGTGCTCGTCCTCCACGACCCCATGGCCGACGTCGACCTGACGCCCCAGCACAGCTCGGTGTGGACTGTCTGGCATCGTCGAGACACAGGCCACACGGTGTCCGACTTTCAGCCGCTTTGCCTTGCACGAGAACAACGAGCTTGCTGCAATCCCGGGAGATGCATTGCATCAATTGGAAAGAGATGTCATTCTGCTCGCTCGCAGGGCGATTCTCTGGAGGTTCTGTCATGTTCGTTCATGGGCAACTCACACGGAACCAAGGAATCGATCCGCGGAACCTCACGTTCGCCGCGATCGACCTCGAAACGACCGGTCTCTACCCAAACAAGGGATCACGCGTCTGCGAGATCGGGATCGTACGCATGCGCGGCGACGGCGTAGTCCTGGACGAGTACTCCACCCTCGTCGACCCGGGGATACGCATCGCCAACGACGAGTATCACGGCATCACGAACGCTGTCGTCAAGGGCGCCCCCACCTTCCAACAGATCGCCGGCGACGTACTCGCATATCTGAGCAACGCAATCATAGTCAGCCATAACCTCGACTACGAAGACAAGTTCCTCACCGCAGAATATGGGCGGTTAGGCATCAACCTGCGCGACATCCCTGGCCTGTGCACGCTTGTCATGACGAGGGTCCAATTGGATCGGTACGGCTATCGCCTCGACGATGTTGCCAACCTGATCACCGGCGAGTGGCCTGCTGCATCTCATTCTGCACTGGGCGACGCCCGCACACTGGCCAACATGCTCGCCAGGGTCATCACCCAAGCTCCGCAGCGCCTGTCCTGGAGAGGACCGACGCCGGTGGCATTACCGCCATATCCTCGTACCGGCGTGATTGCTCCACGCGCTGCGGGCCTGCGTAAGGGGACAGAAGGTTGGCTGGCCTCACTCACAGCCCGGCTTCCACTGATGGCACAACCACCTGCACCGCAGCCCCAGGGTGTCACTGACTACCAGGCGATGCTGGGGCACGCTCTTGCCGATGGCCGCATTGTCGGAGAAGAGGCTCAGCAACTGGCCCTTCTGGCTGCTCGTGCTGGTCTCACTCAGCTAACTGCTCGTCAAGTCCATGAAAGTTTCCTGGCGAACGTCCGAACTAGGGCAGAGGCCGATGGTGTTGTCACCACCGCCGAACTTAAGGAACTCCAGCGCGCTGCCAGGGAGCTAGCGGCGACGCATTTGATCGGAGACCTCGAGCAGGCCGCAGCAGCCGATCGCGCGCGCAGAAACGGACCGCTCAAGGGGTGGCGACTGCTTCCGGTAGGAGACGCCCCAGGAGTTGCGGAGGTCATGGACTTCGCCTCTACTCACGGCGCCACTGTGGCGGCGAACGTGACCAAGACCGTAAGCCTAGTGGTAGCAGACTCGCCTGCGGGTGACGACCCTCGGCTCCAGAAGGCGACAGCCGCCAGGATAACGATTCTCTCGTCTGGCGAAGCGATGCAGCTCCTCGAGAAGGAAGTCGAGACGACCCGCGCTGGCCTGTTCGCTAACGCGCGTGGTCAGGAGCTGGCCGAGCAGCTCAGCGCAGAGCAACGTCAACAGGACTTGAGGCAGCGCCCGGAGTGGCATGAGGCTTGGCGGCCCCGAGAGCTCAGCACGGCCGAATATCGAGCTCTGTTCGTCGATCGTTACCAGGACTGGGACGAGTCCCGGCGTACCGATCACACCACTCGCGTCACGCTCCAGCCTCAGAGCTCGGCTTCTGCTCGACAGCCACATCGGGCCGCTGGCAAGCGAACCAGTGGCTGTGCTGGTGCTTTGGTTGTCCTCGCAAGTGCCGCTGCAGTGCTCACCGAGGCGTTTCGACAGCTCCTTGCCTAACCCAGGCAGGACACAAAGGGAGCCGCGGCACCTGCTGCAGTTTGCTGCCGACGTGCAGCCTTAGCGGTCGCCTACTTTCAGTACCCCTCCTAGAGGGGGCAGAGCCTCTCTATCAATCCCTGACGGGTTCATCTGCGACTCGGGACCAGCCCGCAGCGGGAACGACGTGAAACTCACTTCTTCAGGCGCGTGATCTCTTGCTCCAAGCCCGGCCACGCGAGGCGGATACCGGCCCTCTGGCACAGTGCGATCCAGCGATCGTCGGATGGCTCGCGCTCGATCCACAAGACCCCCAGAACCCTTTCGGCGCGGTGTCCTAGTTGGTCGACATAGTCGAGGACCTGACCAAGGCCTAGCCTTAGCTGGTTGATCTCATTGGCGCGTGTCAGCGACTTGATCTCGCACACCGTGAGGCAGTTGGCATCGGGGTGCCAAGCAAGGTCGAAATCGGGATCAGCTGGCCCCGGGGATAGTGGCTCTATGCCACGAGCCCGTAGTTCGGACGCAAGTAAGTTCTGCAGTCGTCGGTGTGCGCGAAGGTTACGGCCGTTGAGCTCAGTGTTGGGCACCGGCGTAGTGGGTACGGGGACGACATCTTCATCTGCTTCGCGATACCCAACTCCTACAGGGACTTCCGGCCGCAGGACGGGGGTGCCAATGCGGAGCATGTGGAAGCGGATGACCTGACGTTCAGGGCCGCCACCTGTTTCGGGAGCTCGTCCATACGACCATGGTGTGGTCGGATCAAGTACGAACTCGCCCACATAGCGAACCTCTCCTCGTGACCCCTCGAACAGTCGTAGAGCGCGCCCGTCCTGGACATGGTCACGAATGGCCTTGTTACCGCGGACGAAGGCCTGGTCGCCAGCTTGCCCTTCTCCCGTGTAGTGGAAGGTGCCGTCTTCAGCCCACTCGTCGTAGTACCCGTGCTCATGGCCAGAACTAGGGTCCGTGAAGATGAGGATGTTGGGGGTGCTGCGAGAGGGTGAGATGCCACCTTGCCCGCTCCCTCCATAGCGTTCGTGCAGCTCAACGCGGCGGATCTTATGGCCTGGCTCCAGCTGCCACTGGTCTGAGTCCTTCGTCACGAGAGACTGTCCGGATTGGGTCACCAAGGTCATGAGACGGTGCCACTGAGTCTCAGATAGGCGATGCGGGTTGGAGGCAAACGGTTGGGTGAGCAGCGTAGCGCCGGCTAGCAGACCGTCGCCCCTGACCGTATCGCGCGGCAGGACAGGCTCTACCCAGCTAGTGATGAGAATGGGAACGACCCATCGCTGTCCAGTTGGGGGATCAGTCCAGTAGTCAGCATCAGCCGAGTCGTTCGCTTCGTATGGAGCGCCTGCGATCTCCCCGATGGCGGCAATCCCTCCGGAGGAGCCTGTCAGCCACAGCGCGAAGGGTTCTCCCGGAGAAATCTCGCCGCGGTACCGGCCGATCGTCCAGTCCTGAGGTTTCTTGCCATCTCTTCGCATGCCCACAAGATCAAACTTCGCCGGGTTACACACCAACACCCATGCAGGCATCCTGTTCGACCCTCTCTAGCAGTTGATCTCGCACCATATCTATCAACCCCTACCGTCAAAAAGGCTTGAGGTGTTCGGGTGGGGCTGTACTCACTGGCACATGCCACAGGTCTCGCGACTGCCTCGACGGCCCGGATGGCCAGCACAAGTACTGCCAACGGCCCCGAGTGCGTTGCCTGCTTCGAGGCTCCTCCCTGGTCTTACCGGCAAGTAGAAGCGAATGCCGCCGCGGAGGTGTAGTGCGGCGGCCACGCTTTGGAATCGTCAGGAGCCGACGGGCAGACTCCGGGCTCGCGCCCGCGCGGAGGATCGAAGATTCCTCAGATATGGATAAAAGGTGTGATGCCGGTTCTGGTCAAGATTGAGAGGCAGATCTAGCTGGGCAATCAGCTCTGATTCTGCTGCCCAGGGCTCGTCGTGCTGCATCCAGCACACCCGGGCATATTCTGCCATCCATGCAGTGAGCTCTCGCTCGCCGACTAGTCCGAAGGTCAGCCGTTTTCCGCTGCCAACTCGTCGCAGCTCGAGCCCCAGCAGACAGCCCAAGGTGAGCCGCAAGGTCGACCCCTCGGCGTTGCCACGGTAGTGGTAGCGCACCCTACTGCGAAGGTTCTGCTTGCTGGCCCGGACCGTCATACGACGGGGGGCCATGCCAACATAAAGCAGCTGGTTGCGGGGCAGACGTGGGTCAGGCGCTTGCTCGAAGTACCAGCCGTAAACGCCAGGCGCCGCCGGCACCGGACTTGGTTGCGTTAGCACCTCAGAGGCTCGCCACAGCTTGGTGGGCTCTAACAGTTCAACGGCGTTCATCGTTGCCTCCGGCGGTGCAGCTCATAGGTAACAGCCTCCACCGTGACTCGTTTCTCATCCAGTGCGCGCATCGCTCTACTGACGATGAGCAGCTCTAACAGTCCAGCTACCCCCAGCTCTGCAGTTCGATACGCGACATACGCCCTCGTGGCATGCCCAGAGTCAGCAGCGATGGTACGCATCGCTTGCGGATGTTTTGTACCCTTCAGTTTGATCGCTAAGATTCAAGCACTATTTCACGTGTGCACCTTATGTCCAGTTTGTGTATAGAAAGCAGGATGTATGCGAGTCATGATGCAGCCAGCCAGCTTAGCGACAGCCTCCGTACGCCGACACTATGAAGACACCATCCAGCGCCCTGTCGACCTCGCTACCTACAGCTCCCTACTCGGTTCGAATCTGGACCTCCTTCTTCCCCTCTACCCCACCGGCGCTGCTCCCATGTGGGGCGTCACTCCGGGCAAGAGAAACGTGAATGTCGGCAAGTATAGCAAGTTGCGGCCCGGCGACTACGTGTTCTTCTATGGCCAGAAGCGCCTCTATCTCGGCGGACTAATAACTCACCTCTTTCGCAACGCACAATTGGCTAGCCTACTATGGGGAAATGACGACGACGGGCAAACATGGGAGTACATGTATTCTCTCGACGACCTCAAAGGCTGCCATATCACAATCGAAGAGGTAAGAGATTGCGTCACAGCTCTTGGACCAAAATTTTTCGTCCAGAATCCCTACATTGTCGAGGGTGCAGACGCGGAAAGACTCATTGATATTGCTCAGGTAGACATCGGAGATGTACCTGTAAACAGTAAGCTAGAACATACAGACCTAGCGCCAGAGGGGATACCGTTCACCGGCGAGCTGGACCGAATGGTTTCTAGCGCTAGTCGTCGTGAGCAAGCGAAGCTCAAGCGGCTGCTACTACCTGGCCTAACTGGTCAATGCGCTCTCTGCGGGCGGACGTTCGAAAGGCGCTTTCTGGTGGCTGCACACATCAAGAAGCGCGCCGCATGCTCAGAAGAAGAGCGGCGAGACCTTGGAAATATCGCAATGCTCAATTGCATCCTCGGATGTGACGCCCTGTACGAACATGGGTACGTCACGGTGGGCCCAGGCGGAGATATTTGGATCAGCAAAGCGGCACTCAACGGCCAAAGCGTTAGAGAGCACGTTGAACGACACCTAAAAGGCCGCGTCACTACCTGGTGGAACCATGAGCGTGAGCGCTACTACTCCTGGCACAGATCCCACGCATACCGAAGCGACCTACCCGCTTAACAGGGACACGAGTTTCCCTCTACACACCAGTCACAGGCCCCGCTGCTAAAAACCTTACCTTTTTGAACGAGGGCAAGTCGAATGACTTCTCACTGCTTGTATCAGGGGACCGCCGGCCATATCGCTGAGCTTATAGCCAACAATCAGCTCATCCAAGAGCTCACAGGACGCTTCAGAGATCTGTTTGGAGGCAAACCTAGCGACAGCGAAGTGCGATCATGGAGAAATAGTATACCTAATGTAATCAGCCTTTTAGCCGAAGCCAACCTGGCAGACGTTCAGGTTCTGATTGAATTCAAGGCGCCCATCACAGATGTACGTATGGACCTTTTGCTGGTCGGCTCCTATCCACAGAGCGGTCAAATGTCGATAGTGGTAGTAGAAAACAAGCAATGGTCACGCATCTATCGCGACAAATACTCCGACATGGTTAACGTAGCTGGTGCGCCGGGCTCCAATCCGCGATTACATCCAATCACTCAAGCCTGGGGCTATCGTCAGGTCTTGCTCGACTACATATCTTTGGTAGCCCAATCAGCTCAGGTGCATTCCATAGTGAATATGCACGAGGCTTCCACTGAAACCCTCTATGAAATCAGACCCTCCCTCCTTAATATTTCCTACGATCAGAGTTACATCCGGTGGTACGGAGCAGATCACCGAGCGGCTTTCAAAAGAGATTTGCATACAATCCTATCCCCTGAGCGAGCTGACGTATACGCTGCCGAGCTCCTTGAAGCCCCGGTCAGTCCAACCGGAGGGCTGATGGCAGTGGTGAGCGAAAGCGTCTGTCGTCGCTCTGTATTCACCTTGCTAGACGAACAGCGCGAAGCTTACGACTACGTACGCAGGGCCGTGGCAGCGAGCAAACAAGGCGCTCCGAAGGAAGTCGTTCTAATCGTAGGTGGACCGGGGACTGGAAAGAGCGTAATAGCAGTGGAGCTGCTCGGTGCCCTCAACCGGCAGGGAGTACGCGCAGTTCATGCCACCGGGAGTAGATCCTTCACGCAGACACTGCGTGACAACGTTGAGCGGCTGGATCGGAGGGCTCGCCATAGCTTCTCCTACTTCAACAGCTATACCCATGCCACACCTAACGACATAGACGTATTGATTTGCGACGAAGCACACAGAATCCGCCACACATCTCGAAAAAGAAGCCTTCATGACGATCCCCAAGCCCGTCCGGCAGATAGACCACAAGTAGCAGAACTGATTAACGCGGCGCATGTCCCGGTCTTCTTGCTAGACGAACATCAGGTGGTACGCCGAGGAGAGGTAGGATCAACAGAGCTGATCAAAAAGGCAGCTCGATATATGAAACTGAACGTGCACCAGATCGACCTTCGGCATCAATTTCGATGCGGCGGCTGTCCCGAATACGTCACCTGGATCGAACAACTCCTCGGTCTAGGTACCGACCAGGGCCCTCAACGCTGGGAACCGCTCGACACCTTTGAATTGTATGTAGCTCGCACTCCCGATGCGATGGAGAACTACCTACGACACAAGATCTCCGCAGGCAAGAGCGCAAGGATCGCGGCTGGATACTGCTGGCCATGGAGCAAGCCACGCTCGGACGGCACCCTGGTTAACGACATCACAATCGGTTCATGGAGAAGGCCTTGGAATTCCTCAGCGGAACGTAAGGTTAACGGCATTCCGTCTTCGAGTCTATGGGCCACCGATCCTGCAGGATTTGAACAGATAGGGTGTATATACACCGCACAAGGATTCGAGTACGACTACGCCGGTGTGATCTTCGGCCGAGATCTCACTTGGACACCACAGGGCTGGCGGGCTGACGACCAGGCCAACAAAGATCCTATGGTCAACCGTGCTCCGCATTTTGCGGAGCTTGTCCGCAATACCTATAGGGTGCTCGCTACGCGTGGCATGCGCGGAGCTGTACTGTTCTCAGAGGACCTCAACACCAACCGTCTATTCGCCGAACTAGGTGTACCTCTACTGCCCAACGAGTAGGGGCATGGCCATGCTCATTAGGTGCGCGTCCGGTCATCAGCGCAGTTCTCCAGTCTCGGCTGTATTGTTGTAACCTCTTCACGACCTTCTGTTGCGGCCCGACGGGCTTCCGCATTCACTGGCGAAGCGCCAGGACGGATACGCCCCCACCCGCACGACCTGTCTCGCGTCGTGCTGCCTGGGGGAAGTCTGTGACGGCGTTACGGCTGTCGGTTGAGAGTCTGCTGGCCTCACCCAACGAGACTGTGCTGGCTCAGGTGATCGCCGAACATGTGCGGATGACCACTGGGCGGGGCCCCTCCCCGTCCGAGGTTCGAGCGTGGGAACGTAGCGTTCCGGCGCTTGCCCGGGATCTAGCCGATGCCGGTCTGACGAAAGTCGAGATGCTGGTTGAGTACAAGCTGCCTCTGACCAGCAAACGAGTGGACGTAGTACTGGCTGGCGTTCACCCTAAGACCGGGGACGACTCCTACGTGGTCGTGGAACTCAAACAGTGGAGCCGTGCCGAGCCATCCGAGCAGGGCGAGCACCTCGTCCTCGTCGAAGGTATGCCGGGCCGTGAGATCCTCCACCCCGCGGAGCAGGTTCGCAGGTACTGCGAGTACATGTGCGACTTCCTCGGCGTGCTCCGGGACAAACCACTGGCTGTCCATGGCGTCGCCTACCTCCACAACGCCATGGAGCTCGACATAGATGGCCTACGTAACCAGGTGCCTGACGAACACGGCCGGCTCTTCACCAAGCAGCGCCGTGGCGACTTTCATCGATACCTGCGTGAGCGGTTGGCTGACAAGCCAGGCGCCGAAGCCGCTGATCGGCTTTTGGAGAGTTCAGTCGCTCCGAGCAAGCAGCTCATGGCGCATGCGGCCAGCGAGATCCGCGAGCAGGAGCAGTTCACTCTGCTGGACGAGCAGCAGGTTGCCTACGAACTCGTCATGCGTGCGATCGAGAAAGCCCGGAGGTCCGACTTCAAGCAAGTGGTCATCGTCACGGGTGGCCCGGGTAGCGGCAAGAGCGTGATCGCCCTTTCTCTGCTGGGCGAGCTCTACCGCCAAGGCAGAACTGCGCTGCACGCGACCGGCTCCCAATCCTTTACTCAGACCATGCGCCGCTACCCCGGACGTGGGAGTACCCGGATCAAGAACCTCTTCATGTACTTCAACAGTTTCACCGAGGCTGAGCGGAATGGCCTTGACGTGCTGATTTGTGATGAGGCGCACCGGATACGTGTAAATTCGACCAATCGCTTCACTCCGGCAGCCAAGCGCACCGGCCGCAGCCAGTTGGACGAACTCATGGCCGCCGCCCGCGTCCCAGTGTTCCTCCTCGACGAGCATCAGGTCGTACGGCCCGGTGAGATCGGGACAGTACACGCCATCGAGACCTATGCTCGATCGCAGGGCTACGAGATTAGCCGGGTGTCTCTGGACGAGCAGTTCAGGTGCGGCGGCAGCCGCATCTACGAGCAGTGGGTTCTTCGCCTACTCGGTCTTACAGACGGCGACCCGACACCGTGGGGTGGCGACGACTTCGACGTCCGGCTCGTGCACTCACCCCAGGAGCTCGAGACCGCCTTGCGCGTCAAGCCAGGGACAGCCCGCCTGACCGCCGGCTACTGCTGGCCATGGAGCGATCCGCGTCCCGACGACTCCCTAGTGTACGACGTCGTCATCGGCGATTGGTCACGGCCATGGAACGTCAAGAAGGACCGCGCCGTCGGAGATGCCCCGCCCAGCATGTTGTGGGCCACTGAACCAAACGGCTTCGATCAGGTCGGATGCGTTTACACCGCTCAAGGATTCGAGTACGACTGGTCCGGCGTAATCCTCGGTCCAGACCTCAGCGTTCAGGACGGACGACTGGTCACGGTACGCGAGTACAACCGGGATCCTGCGTTCAAGAGCAAGCGAACTGTGTCAGACGCAGACTTCGATCAGCTGGTCCGCAACGTGTACAAGGTCCTGCTCACTCGTGGCATGCGGGGCACCATGCTCTACGCAGTAGACCCAAAGCTCCGCGAGTTCCTCTCATCTCTGATCCCCAGCGAGACCTAGCGCTGCCCGTCGATCAGTGATGCGCTCGCCACCCGCATGGTTGCGAACCTGTGATCCGCGGCCGCACGCCCAGTAGTGGATTCCCCCTGGGCGGCCTGTGCGCTGCCCGCAAACGGAAACGTGCCACCACATCGACTAACTCGGTCAATGCAGGACAGGGCCGGATGTAGCGACACACCGTCAGTACGTCATAGGCAGGCCCAATCGCATACGTGGATCGCCTGACTTACGTGTGGACTGGGCCTACGTGATGTGGGCGCCTGCTGGTGGTGCCCAAACAGCCGGAAGTAGTTCTGTCGCCCTTTGGTAGGCGAGCTTGAGAGTGGCGTGTCGGGCAGCCGCGGTTTCGCCGGTCTGGGCCATGAGTACTTCGCGCAGCGGATGACGCGATTCGATGAGGTCGTTGTTACGCTGTTCCAGCCACGGCATCCACGTCTCGTGGGGTGCTCGGTCCCGCTTCGCCTGGTTGCAGGGCCAGCATGACAGAACAAGGTTCCAGATAGCGTCGACATCAGGCCCGCGCCAACGGCGGGTAAGCAGCTTCCATGGCAGAACGTGCTCAACAATCGGCCCGGCACTGTCCCCCTGCGCCATGCCCTCGTTGCAGTAGGCGCATCGGCCGTCTTGATATCCGCTGAGAGCAGCAACAACCCCGGTGACGCTTTTACGGCGCTGCTTGGTCTTAAGCACCAGGTGCTGGGTTACAGAGTCGTAGACCAGGGAGGGGGCGAGTACGGCGTTGGATATGCCGGTCGCCCAAGCCGTCTCCACCAGCCGCCAGCGTGCAGTGGTCTCGGCGTCGAGGTCCTGAGCATGTACCGAACTGGCGAGTTCAAGCAGCTCGTCACGCAGCACGAGGCCTGGAGTGGCGGAGTGCTTTCGCTGGTCTTCGTAGTAGCGGACCGGCGCCTGTTGGCCACCGAGCTGCGGAAACGCGTCGATAACGTTGTTGAAGCCCAGCTGGGCGGTTCGCCGGTGCAGCGTGTCACGGTCGAGTTCGCCGGCGTTGAATGCGCGGCAGGCATCCAGGAACTTGCTGCGTACGGCGGTACCCTGCCGGGGTTGCCGTTGCAGCGCTCGGCACAGCAGCTCCGCGTACTGTGGCGCGAGATCCTCGAGCGTGACATGGTTACGACCGGTGGCGGCGATTTCAAGCAGTGTCGCACCGAAGGCGAACTTGTAGGTTGCCGAGTTGACGCCGTACAAAACAATGGCACGCCATACGCTTTCACCGGTGACCACGCCGCGTCGGTAATCCATACGAGCAGTATTGACCAGGAGGGCGACATTTTGGACCAGCAACAGACGATCACCTACGGCAAGCTGGTCCGTAATCGGATCCCGGAGATCATCGAGGCAGAGGGTCGGACGGCCAAAGTTCGCGTCCTTGGTGAGTCGGAGCTGGTCCCCGCTCTGACAGCCAAGCTTGTGGAAGAGGCCGAAGAGCTGCGTGAAGCAGAGTCAGGTGATCGTCTAGGGGAACTGGCTGACATCTATGAGGTGCTGGCGGCCCTCACTGAAACACTTGGATTCTCCGACGAGCAGGTCCAGGAGGCGGCACGTCACAAGCGGGACAAGCGCGGCGGGTTCAGCCGTCGGCTGTGGCTTGACGAGGTGACGTCAGCTCAGTGACCGCTGTCTGAAATGCAGCAGCCTACCCGCGCGCCAGCTAGGCCCGGCAGAGCGTTTCGATTGTTCGGCATGTCGGGCGGGACCCCCTGCCCAACTACCACAACAGCTGGGCTCCAGTATCAGGCTTGACGTGCTGGCGGCGCTCCGCCGAGTCGAACGAAGCCCGTCTGTAGTAGCGACCGTATGGGTTCACCCATGGACCGCCCGTTCCTGGCCGATAACGGACTGATCGACAGCAATCAGCGCGTTGCTTCTCGGCTGAGCAGGAGGCGCCCACGTCCACCCCCGGTAGCAGGTCAGCCCGCAGACGGCGAACCTCAGACAGCGGGATGAAGTTGGGGTGCAACAGCTGTCGCTCGGCCACCTAGGACAGCCGGGCGGCGGCGTGCCGTTCGGTCTTGGCCCTGCCCGAAAGGTCGCCCTTGATTTCGGCCATCAGAACCTCGCGGAAGTCTGCATGTTACGACGGGGCAGCTGGCCGGTCAGCTTCCCCACGCTCAGGACAGCGCTGTCGAGCGAGTAAGAGGCGATCTACAGCTCGCTGTCGGCCAGTACACGCTGTATCTTTCCCATCGGCCATTTAGCGTCTATCAGTGCCGGCAGACCATCATCGGCCCACGATTGAGCAAGACGTGCATGATCGGCCTCTGGCGCAAACAGGAAGGAAACTAAGCCGGGCGCTACTTCAAGTGGCACCCCTCCAGACACGCGCCATTCGCGCTCCCATTCAAATTCATATCTTCTATCTCCATAGTCTCCCGGATAGTCAACATAGGGAGTCGCCAGCCATATGGGATCATTTGGATCAATTGCCGTTCTTTCTCGCGTTGCCCGCTCGACAAGCTTTCGGAAATTGTTGGCAACGGCACCCTCTTTCCGCAGATACCAAACTGGAGCTCCACCGCTCCTGGTCACTACGTGCTTCTTGAAGCCGATGCCATACTCGCCACGTCGTCCAATAAGACGATACAGGTAGTCAAGTGGAATTTCGCTCATACAAACCGATCTTTGACTGTCACCCAAGCCTTTTATGTTCCGAGCAGCCCCAAAGGGTCTCACAGCCAAAAGCATGCCGTCTTCAATAATTCGAAAGAACGACTGGCGCTGTGTAATATGAACAAGATACTCAGACATGTCGCGCCAATGGTTATTACCCCTGAACCCGAGGGCCATAGTTGACCTCTCCTTGTTGGGCCAAGTGGTGATGCTAGCCATGTTCGCCATCTCGGTTTTACCCAAAGCCCATCCGTTCTGCAACCACTCTTATCGGCAGGCGAAGTCGTCGCAAGATGCACGAGAGAAGCGGTCTCAACTCCTCAGTTTCCATACAAGGCACACAAGCCTCACAAATAGCAGAGCTTATCGAATATAGGTTCGATGTATCGCCATGGCCGTACCATTGCCTCTGGCGCGTCTTACTTAAGCGCTACATTGAGCAATCTAGTTCGCATAGGAAAATTCACTATCCGGAAACGACTAGAATGGTGGCTGAGCAGGTCGCTTTCCTACGAAACCCAGCGAGTGCTCCGAGGTGCAAGGCGAAAATTAGGGGTTATCGAGCGTCGGAACGGTGGCGGCGGTGAAGCCGTTCAGCAGGCCGTGACGGTATTGCATCTTTTTAGCTTTGTTTTGATCAATGCGGCGAGGTGGTCGGCGTCACGGGGAGCAAGGTTGACCAGACCGCACTTCAGCGCTGACCAGACGCCCAACAGCCAAGTGGGCAAATCCGCTTACTCCTGAGCAAGCTCAGGATGTTCTCGGAGCCCTTCGCTGTCGATAAGCAGCCGTCCGGACGCGAGTGACCAATGGTTGCGCCAGTACTCCTGGAAACTTCCGATCACAAACCCGACTCCGTTGCCGCTCTCAGGGACAAGCAAACCAGCCAATACATCGCGGCTGTCACTACCTTCCGGCCAGCTCGCGGGCCTTGTCGTCCTCGTTGCCTGCTTGGCGCAACCGATCGTAGGCGTGCTGACCAAGGTCCGTGGCGAGCGGCGGGCCTTCAGCGTCACCCGATGGCTATAGTCCCTGCACGACGCGCCGCCACTTTGGCCAGGCCAAAGGTGAAGGAATATCCCGCGTGCGGACTCGGCCGACGAGCGGACAGAACCAGAGAACGCCACGAGCACTGGTCGAGCGAGACTGAGCTGGTACGTTGCATATACGGGAAGGCAGTGGAGGACACCGTGGGTGGGAAATCACGTACGCGGCTGGAGGTACGATCCCTCTTCCTAGGGCTGGTCTTCGGATTTGGCACGAACTTGGTCACCGCCAACCCGGAAACTTGGCCGGAACCCTTACCTCTCATCGATCGCTATGCGCCTGTATGGCTGGTCCTAGGCGTTTCTGCTGCTCTTGCCCATGAGGCGATCGGGCGCCTGCGGGAGAAACGGCGCATCCTGTGGCAAGGACCGGGCAGCCCATATGCCGGCCTTTCCCCTTTCACGGCCGACCGCGCCAAGGTATTCTTTGGCCGCGACACCGAGGTTGCCCGCATCGTCGCGAGACTCACCAAATCGGGCGTGAATCCGTCGCTGCGCTTCATACCGGTGGTGGGTCCCTCCGGCAGCGGAAAGTCTTCCCTGATCCATGCGGGCCTCATACCGAGCCTTTCATCCCGTTGGTCCGTCCTCGGGTCGATCCACCCCGGTTCCAGCCCGTTCACGGCACTCGCCGAATGCCTGACGCGAAGAGAGCCCACGTCCGGACTTCCCCACGCCCAGGTCGTCGCTCGTACGGCCCGGCTACTGCGCGAAGAGGCGAGCCGGCTTGACGACAAGCTGACGGCCGAGCCCCGGCTCGACGCTCTTCTCTCCGCCCTCGCGGCCTCCCGCCGCGGGGGTGATCGGACCCTCCTTGTGATCGACCAGTTCGAAGAGCTGGTGACGCTCACCTCCCCGCCAGAACGAAGCCTCTTCTTGAGCCTGCTCCATGCGGCCTTGTCTTCCGACCCGGCACTTCACGTCGTGGCAGCCCTCAGGCCGGAGGCGCTCTCGGAGTTCGACCAGCACGAGCACGGTCCTCTCTTCGCCCGACCGTTCAGCATCAATCCACTGGATGATCAGAAGCTTCGCGACATCGTCGTCAAGCCTGCCGCCGCGGCCGGATTGGTGATCGAGGATCAGGTGCTCGATCAGATGCTCGCTGAGGCCACGGTCGGCGACGCCCTGCCACTGCTGAGCCATCTTCTTGAGCGCCTCCATACAGATTTCGGGCAGGACGGCGTCATCACGGCCGATGCGTTCAACCGAGCCGGACGAGTGGTCGGCGCCATCACCAGGCACGCCGAAGAGGTGCACCAAGGACTTCGTGTCGTCTACAGCAACGAGGAGATAAACAGGACGTTGCTTCGCTTCGTCATCTGGGGCGACCGCGAGCCTGTACGCCAGTCGGTGGCACGCCAAGACCTCAGCGAGACATCCCAGACCATGGCAGAGGAGTTCCGCGCTGCCCGCCTGATCGTGGACGTCGACAACGGCAACCGCCTCGAGCTGGCGCACGATGCCCTTATCCGGCAGTGGGACCGTTTCCAGCGCCTCATCGCAGATTCCGCCGACGAGCTGCGACGCTTGAAGATCCTCAGGCTCCGAGCAGAAGAGTGGGCGGCGTCAGGAAGATCGCAGGACGATCTCCTCCGCGGACAAGTGCTGCGCGAGGCTACCGAGCTCCTCAGCATCTTTCCCGAGTCGGAAACGGTCCAGGCATACCTCGAAGCCTCACATGACGACGCGAAGATCGACGTATCTCTGCAGGCGAGCGCCGTCGCCGAACGAGCTCAGACCATTCGGGACCAGGACCGCCCGCTCGCCATCGCACTGGCCAAGGCAGCCGTGGAGGAGTTGTCCCCGTCGGAGGAAGCAGTGCTGGCCTTGTGGGGCCTGATGGCCCGCCCCGCCCTCACCCGTTTCCCGATCGGCCACAGCGACCGCATCCTCTCGCTCGCATGGCTCCCTGACGGATCAGGGCTGATGTCCATTTCTCGCGATGCATCCATATGCACATGGGACCTTCACGGAAACCGCATCAAGTACAAAACACTTCCGCACGACAAAGCGGGCGGACGGCTCCAAGGCGCCAAATTGTCCATCAACGGTTCACGGGCCATCACCGAGAATAGGGACAGTTCTTCGTCGCTCTGGGACATGGAGAACATCCGCGAACTCGGTCATAGCGCTCCAGACCCACTCACGTCGATGGACTTGGAGAAGTGCGAGTGGTCCGCTGACGGGAATCTCCTCGCCGGTCAGGTCGAGTACAAGGACATCCTCATATGGAATCTCCGCACCACCGCCTCCGAAGACGGCAAGCTACCGGGTCGGACCATCCCGGCTCCATACGCCCAGCGCCTCTCCTGGGCTCCAGACCAGTCAAGACTCGCCGTTCTCGGCGACGAGCAGCTTCTGGTGATCGATCTCTCTACCGACCAGGGGACGCTGAGCATCAGCGTGGACCGGCCCTGCGACATCGTCGCATGGAGCCCGGACAGCCGATCACTTCTCGTGGCGGAGCGCCCCAAGAGACGCCGCAACATGCGCGTCAGGATCATCAAGGCGGACACCGGCCACGACGTCCACTCGTGGTGGTCCAAACCGGCGAGCGCTGTCGCCTGGTCACCTGACGGCCGCTTCCTCGCAGTCGCCATACAGCCACGCCACTTGAACCTGTCGATGGCGGAATTCGAGCGCATGTCCGACGACGATACCGGTCGGCTCATGGAGGGCCTCATTGAGCTCTGGGACGACCAAGGCAACGTCCTCCGGCGCAAGCCCATGGAAGATGAGCATTTCACGTCTCTCTCCTGGTCTCCTGATAGCCGTTTTCTTGCTTTCTGCGCAGAGTTCGGAAGCAAGGCATTCATCTGGGATATCGACAATGACGAGATCTTCCCCACCTTGAGCGCCCGAATAAGGGCAGCGTCATGGTCGCCCGACCACTCCCGAGCAATCGTCGCCTGGGGATTCGACCCGGGCCAGGTCTACCTCGCACTCGGCTCTCCCGACCAAGAGTCCCTGGATGTGCGGCAACTCACCGGCGACGAGGACGTCGACCACCGACAGGTAACCTGGGCCTCCGACTCCCAGAGGGTGGCGCTGGCCCGAGACAGCGTCGAGATCTGGAACAGCTACACCGCGCTCTGCGAGCGCCGCCTGCACTATGAGCAGTCGATGTTGAGCGAAATGGCCTGGTCGCCTGATGGACGCTACTTAGCGACCTCGAGTCATGACTGGTGGCTGGCGGAAGACAGTCAGCTCCTGGTCTGGGACATGGACACGGGGCGTCCTGCGGCAACGATGGCGCGAATCGACCCCCATTCCGGCCCGGTCGCCTGGTCACCGGATGGCTCAAAGATCGCAGCCAGCGACGGCGCCAATACCATGCGCATCTGGGCCGCTCATACAGGCGACATCGCACTATCGATCGAATACCCTCGGCAGCGCACAACCGCCCTGGCATGGTCGCCAGCCGGCGGGCTTCTCGCCGTCGGCACCGAAGACGGGCAGGTCCGCCTCTGGGATACGCAGACCGGCGACCTCACGCACAGCTGCCTCGGTCACGAAGCCGCCGTACAACTGCTCGCCTGGTCATCCACAGGCACCTTTCTTGCCTCCGCCGCCGACAACACCGTCCGTCTGTGGTCTCCGGTCACGGGAAAGGCAGTGGCGGTCTTGGACGCCACCGACAGTAGCCTTCTCGATCTGACCTGGTCCGCCGACGAACGACAGCTCACCCTCATCGCCGGAGACAACACCATCCGCACATGGACATTGCCCGATGACGCTGAGCCGCTTATGCACCAAGCCAGCGGTTTCCCCTTGCCGCCGCTCACCCCTCAAGACCGCAGTCGCTACGGCCTTCCGTGACTATTGCTTTCTCATGCTTCGAGGGAATTCCAACTCAATAGCCAGCACCCCTCGTACCTCCTGGGCTGACCCTCTTCATCCCTTAGTCGGTGATACTCCTTGGGCAGCTGGACTTCCTCGGTTCTGCCGGATGGGGCGCCATTACTCTCCTGGCAACGCGTGATGCGACCCGACCGGCTTCCACACTCGTTTGGCTTGCGCGGGAGCGGATCGGCCCCCTCCACGAGGTGTCTCGTGCGGGGAGCCGATCGGTGACGACGCTGCGGCTATCTGTCGAGGAAAGGGACAGGCGTTACTTGGGCCTTTTGCCGGACGCGAGCCGGCGGCAGTTCCATCGCTGCATAGCGGCCAATAGTCGAAGTGTGAACTCCTGCCTCCCTGGGAGGAGGGGGCCGATCAGCAACGCCGGGGAGAGGACGACGACCAGGAGCAGTAGCGGTAGCGTCTCGATGACAACAACGATCGCCATGGGCATGGAGGGAAGGTCGAGACGGTCGGACCTAGCAGGGCAAAACATACAAGTGCTCCGTTTCTGATGAGGCTCCGCCGTCATGGGCGGCGCGATGGACCAAGTGGAGCACCAGGCGTTTCCCACGTTGCCGTCAAGCTCGGGGGGTTCAATCTCTACCCTGACCACATGCCACGTACCCCGCCTTCCTCAGCCGACCGCGAGCTCGTCAACCACGCCGCCGCCCAAGGAGTTGCCGTGTCTGCCCGCCAATTGGAACGCTGGCGGGCCGATGGACTCCTGCAGCCAAATGAGGTGCGTTCGCTGGGCCGGGGCCGTGGAAGGACGTCCGCGCCCTCGCCAGGTGCGCATGAGATGGTGGTCTGGCTTGGCCGGCACGCTGGCCCAGGTAAGCGGCCTGGTGATCTGGCGCTCATGGCATTCGGTGAGGGACTGCCAGTGCCAGAGGCAGTTGTCCGGAAGGCGTTCGCTGAAGCCGGTAAGCTTCTATCTCCCGAAAACGTCCTACCTGGAGGGTCCGCGGAGGACGTAGCGGATGCCTATGCAGCTAAGCACGATCGTAGCGACCCCGTACCAGCGCGAATTAGGCGCATCGACGCCGCTCTAACGGCGCTCTTGGAGGCTGCGGGAGTCAGCGTCGACGAAGTGACACAGGCCGTTCTCGCTCAGTTCGACCGCCAGGCCCCGCTCGTGCAGGCGGAGCGCGTGACGCGGCGGGATTGGGTGTACGCCAGCACGATAGCGGCGATCGACGGCGCCGAGAGTCTGGACGTGGGCTATATGGGGACGTTGGCTCGGAGTCTGGCTCCCCTGGGGGTGCCAGCACCGGTCGCGGAAGACTTGGAGCTCTGCTGGCCAGGCAGCGAGCAGGAGGCAGCACAGCTGTTGACGCCTGAGAATGGTCTCGCTTTCCTCCCTGCTGGCAGCTTGAACGAGATCTTTCTTCAACTCGCAGAGGCGACGTCTCTCCCCGATCTTCTCCAAGCATGGCAGATCGCCGCTCATCTGCCTGTATGGGCAGTGGACCTGTGCGACCGTGTCGAAGCTGCTCTAGCCGCACGCAACTCTGTGGAGACGCTGAACGAGTGGATCCAGACTATGTTCGGGCCTACCCGAGGTCTGCTGGTGACCGCAGCCCGTAACGCCGGACAGAGCCCGCGAAAGACTGCCATCGATGCTTTGATACTGCTGTTCCAGCGGGAAGCTCTTCGACGGGTCTTGGCAGCGGTCCCTGATGCTGAGGTGCAGAACCTGGAGCAGCCGTGGGTATTCCCTACCTTTATGACCGACTTCATGATGACCAGCACCTAGGGGAGAGATGTACCTGCAAAGCCCCTCAGAAGGCTGCGGCCGGTTCTCTCTTTGGGATCCGCGACTACAGACTCCGTGGCTGCCGGATAGGTGGTTGTTGGCGAACGGGTGTGCAGACTGAATGCATACAGCGCATCAGTGTTGAGGTGGGTGATGGCAGTTGCGCAAGGACGACACCAGCGATGCCTCGCGTCCGGATGGACGGATATCCAGTCCCGAGACACTCCATCTGCGCGCCGCCACTCGCGCCCTTCGATTGCACCTCGACGAGCTACCGGTCGATTTCCACTTCTGGGGACCCAGCGACCAGTTCCTTGCGGAATGCGCGTTTCCGTTTGCACGGCAGCGGTACGACTGCGCTGAGTCAATGATCGGTGCCGGATTCGGTGGAACCGTACTCGGCTCCCTTGCACGTAGCTTTTTCGACGACGGGTTGCGATGGCTCTGGATCGGTGACGATCCAGCGAATAGGCGCTTCGCTCTGCTAGGCAGCATGCTCGAAGAGCGCAACCGCGTGTGCGTGACGCTCGAGTGGAACCACGCTTCTTGCCCCATTCTGCCACGCTGGTTCGCGCCGATACTTGGCGTGACAGATTTGACCGGTTCATCCGAGATGTGGCTTCGCGCGCCTGCCGTTCCGGACCAGGCGACGCTTCTAAATGCCTTCCTCAGCGGTGTCCGCCCCATCCATGTGGCTCAGGACGAACTACTGGACGCGGCTCGCGGCCTTATCGACCTCGCCGGATTGCGTGGAGCCGTCATGGTCCTCGCGCATGCCGGCCATGGCAATCTCCTCGGCACGCAGAGCAGCTTCACGGAAAGAGGCGGCATAGGTCACGATCTACGTCCTGACCACGAAGCGCTCTACATGCAGGTTGCAGCCGTTGGGGTCACGCTTACGTTGATAGGGGTCAGCCGAGCTATACCCGAGAGCTGCCCAGATGAGGTGCCACAACGCTCCTTCCTTATGGAGACCTTGCGGTTAACCACCGAAATCGTCAATGCGGCTACCGTCATTCATGGTCTGCGTGCCCCCAAAAAGCCCAGGGCAGCGGCGCGCCGCCAAAGTAGCAGCCCACGGCCTGCCCCCCTTCTTCGGCCCACCGCCTTGCTGTCTCCCGACGATCTTCTACCCGACGTCAACTCAGCCGACAAGGTGATCGAGGCAGCGGAACAGTACTACGATGCAGCGAGAAGCTGGGCAGCCGACCCATGGCAAGAGGACCGGCCAGTTAACGTGGCCAGCATCCTAACCTATGGTGGTGCTCACTCCTCCCTGCAAGCGGTCATGTCGACATACGACCAGCCAGGGAGCGCAGTAATCGCGGTCTTCGCCGCACGCATGCTCCTCGAAGAGGCCGCACGATTCAAATGGATGGTCGAAGGTAGGACAGAGGACGAAATCAGGCACCACTTCACCCAATTCTTCGAGGAGCAACGGGCCAGGCGCAAGAAGGTTCTTGATGAGCTCTCCGGGGACGGTGTCGCACGCGCTAAAGCTGAGAGGCTTCTAGCCCTCCCGTCCAACGTCACCGTAATCACTCCGTACGACAGCATCTCCAGAGGCCGCAAGCCGATGCCTCCCATCGAGAAGATGCTAGAGATCATGGGGGAGCCCTATCCCGAGCCAGGCTGGCTGAACGTGGCGTACTCACTGTTGAGCCAAGTCACGCACAGTACGCCGATTGGCCACCTCCACATGGCCCGCTTCCAGGGAGGTACTCTTCACGCAAATGAGATCTCCCCCGAGATGCTGGGGCTGGCTCTTGATGCGGCTTGCCTGGGCAGCGCCCATCTCATCGGGATCTCAGCCACCTTCCTGTCTGCCGGCAGCCAGGAGGCCCGTGATCATTCGCTCTCGCTCCATCGGCTTGCCTACGACGTCCATATTCGCGCGCGCCTGGTTCACGGACTCGACTGATCCGGGTGATCCACAGGTCTCACGGAGTCGATCAAGTCAGCGTCACGAATGGGGGACATACACGGGTGATCAAGTGAGATGCTACGACCGCTTCTGACATCCCTGCAGCTCAAAGCCGTTGGTCACGCCACATTGTCCACGCTCTCCTACAGCGGGCGTTGGGAGAACTCTTTCTGCTGCCTTGCTTCACGTATGCGCGGGGCTTAATTTTCCTTAGTCTCAGAGGCGTCCCATGCGGGGGGCACGCGCTGGGACGATGTCCTGGGATCTGGAGCTCCAATGGTCCGAGTAGTGCTGGCAGGTGCTAGTTCATTCGAAGAGTCTCCTCGGGAGGAAGGTGATCCAACCGCGAACCAAGGGTTTGGCGCATTGTCGTCCATCGACCCTGCCCTGCGTCAGCTCTCCGCGTCGTTCGAGAGACTTGACGGAGTACGTGTGGAAACCGTTCTCCTCAATGCCACGAAGGGGCAGCTTGAGGCCTGCTGGCGAACTCTTCTCTCAGGCCCTTCAGACGAGCCAGTAGTCTTCCACTTTGCTGGTCATGGCCTCCGGATGGGTTCCACGTTATATCTACCCGTTTGGGACAGTAGGTCCGGATCGGTGCCAGCCACAACGATCCACCTCAACAGCTGGCTCGACGAGGTAGAGCACACCTCAGGTGCCCCTCCCGTGCTGTTTATGCTCGACGTGTGCGGAGGAGGCCAAGCTGCGGCCTATCAGCTGGTTCAGGGAATCCGGGAGCAGGAGCGACGAGCGTGGATCATCGCTGCCTGCGCGGACGACGAGAGAACTTACGGCGCGCGCTTCACCCGAGCGGCTGGACGGGCGATCGACCTTCTGCGGAGAGGGCACTGGGACCTATCTCCTGCAGTGCGTAACATCCCCCTGGAGACGGTGGCTCAGCAGATATCTCAGGAACTTGCACGCCTGGACGATAACCAAGGCTATGTGCCGACCGTCATTCACAGCCCAAAGCTCGCGGCCTCGGTCACGCCTCCTCCGTTCTTTGTGAACCCCGCGTACAGCGCTAACCCGGCCGGCCGTCTGCGTCCGCGACTCAACATAGCCCTGACAGACATTGCCTCGGAGTTCGACGCCGCGTTCGATCTGGAACATTTCCTCACCAAGGCTGCGGGAGTCCCGTCCTGGGGGACGGGTCTGTCTGGCTGCTTCTTCACTGGCCGGGCCAGCGAGCTGACCCGTATCCGAGACTGGCTGGAGAGCGAAGAGCGCGTGCTGGTCGTAACCGGAGAGCCCGGCGCCGGGAAATCCGCGCTGATCGGTGTGACAGTCTGGTTGGCTCATCCGAGTCTGCAGCCGTTGAGTCTTCCCGTACTGAGCCGAGTGCCCTCCGAGCTGCATCCGCGGCGGAGGTATCCCACTCTCGTCGGCGTTCACGCCCGCCAACGGACGGCAGAACAGGTCGTAGACTCGCTCCACTCGCAACTTGACCGGATAAGGAAAGGATCCGCCGGGTTGCAATCAAACGACTCTCTCGAGCGGCTCATCGAGAAGGCAACTGGTTTGGCCGAGCCGGTCATCGTCGTGATAGATGCCATCGACGAGTCGATCGATGGCGAGACGCTGGTCAACCGAGTACTAGCGCGACTGCTTCGAGCGGAACGAGAGGATGGGCGTCCGGCGTTCCGCATTATGGCGGGTGTCCGCCCTTGGTGGGACCAGTTCGGCGAACTCGCGCGCTGGGCGGGCGCGGCTCTCCTCTGTCTGGACCTGGCCGAGGGCTCTGCCGCGAGCGTCAGGAGTTCCCGAGCCAAAGACCTTGCTCAATACTTTTCGAACGTCCTGGCTCTGTCGCCCGGCTACTCGATTGAGGACAGCAGAGAATCGGTCGCGCATGCTGTGGCGGCCGAGCTTGTTACCGGCCGTTACACGGGGGGCCACCTCCTAGCCACCCTTTATGCGAGCCATCTTGGCATGCGGTCGCCTCTGGACGCGGCTACCGCAGTTATACAGATCCCACGCGACCTCCCCGCCATGCTTAACCTTCAGTTGGAACCGCTGGAAGCGAGACAACCATGGTTGCGTCTCATCATGACCGCGGTGGCCAGTGGAATGGGGCAGGGCATGCCCCTAGACCTAGTGCACGTTGCCACGAAAGCGTTCATACCCGTCAATTCGTTCCATGGGCCTACGCTGGAAGACGTACGTGACGCGCTGGAGTCCGCCGCATTCTATCTGCGAACACACGTTGATGCCGGAGGACGACGGCTCTACAACTTCTTCCACCAAAGCCTCACCGATTACTTCCGAGATGACTCGTCGCTCGCCCGATTGTTTGCTCAGCTCATGTCCACAGTCCCCACAGAGAGGGAGGCGGATGGCTTCGTCTACAGGTGGGACGTAGCACCCCCATACCTTCAGGCTCATGCGCTCGATCATGCTGTCGCGACAGGCAACTCAGGCACAATCGACAGGCTTCTCCTGGATCCCCGGTTCCTTCAGGTCGCGACAGGCACACTTGAACAACTCCCCAAGGCAACATCCCGAAGCGCTCGTCGGGTCGCCCGCGCGCTACGTCCCTTCGTTAGGCATGTCCCCTCCAAGATCCACGACCAGTCCCTGCAACTAGATTTGGTGCGCTGTGGTGGGCTTGCGGTGGCGCGCCATTTGGACGCCGTCCTCCGCGATGAGGCCCCTGTGCTCTCCATCCGGTGGTCAACTGACAACACGCCCACGGGCATGACAGCTTGTCTCGGGAAGCTCGACACCCGGCCGACCACCGTCGCAATTGCGGAGTGCGACGACACCGCGATCGCGCTCATCGGTGGCGCGGACGGCTCCATTCAAGCTTGGGATTCCCTGCACGACGACGGCCGACAAAGATATCTTTTGCCGGACGTTCACGAAGGCGGTGTCCAACACCTCGTGGTCGTCGAGGTCCAAGGAGAAGCCAAGGTCATCTCATACGGAGCGGACCGCCTGGCCGTAATGATCGACGTTGGTACAGGAAGCATCGGAGCTCGCGCGCCGCTCCCGGGCACGGATGTGACGGCACTGGCGCCGGCCCGCGAGCTTGATTCATCCGTGTTTCTCGCTGGGCACATGGATGGCACAATCAGCGTGATCGGAGTGACCAGTAACAGCTTTGACCGGCTCGATGTCCAGGAATCCGGTGAGAGGGCTCCAGTCACTTCTCTGGCCTGTTCAGCGCCAGTCAATGACGAATACGTGCAACTGAGGTGTGTTTTCGGCGCACCGGAGGACGTCCAGAACGATGAAGATACTCCCCCTTCCTTGGGGATTCTGGACACCAGGCCGATCATCATCGAAGGAGGTTGGAACGGATCCGTTCGAATCAGTGAAGAGGATAAGTTGCTCTACCGACTAGAACCGTACGATAGAGGCTTTCGAGTCGTGCCAGTACTCGGGGAGTTCGTCCGAGTCGTCGAGGGGGTTAGTCGAGCTCGCAACGCCTTGGCATCACGCGGCGAAGGAACCGGTGGGGCAGCTGCATCTGACGTTATCCCGGCACCCAAGCGAGATCTCGTGGAGGCGGACATCGTCCGAGTCGGCGACGTCCGTATGGCGGTGACCGCCCACGAGGACGGATACGTCCGAGTGTGGGACCTCGACCTCGTCCCCTGGCCCGGGCTCTTGGGCCGCGGCACCACCCTGTTCATCACGTGCTTCTTGGATCGTGAGGTGGCCGTCGCTGTTTCGACTCGTCCCGTGACCGTCAAGGCCTGGGATATCGAGACGGGTGCCGAGTTGGCCGAGCTCCTCGGTCTAGGACAGGCCTCTCACACCGCAGTCGCAGTGGTCGGCAGTGAGCTCTTGGCCCTCACCGCCACGGCTGAGGAGGGGCTGGATCTTTATGACGTCGTGGGCGGGTACCATCTTGCCTCCATCGATCCTCAGCTCTCGGTCACGGCGCTGGGTCTCGCAGCGTACGACTCTGGAGCGCTGGCTGTCGTGGGCAGCGCTGATGGCAACATCGACCTCTGGCTTATCGCAGACGGTGAATGGCGTCATCTAGGATTTCTGGAAGGCAATGCCCGGGAGGCCACCGGTTTCAGCTTTACCAGGGGCAGTTCTCCGCTCATGCTCCTCGCGACATTTGCTGATTCCGTCGTGCGGGTCTGGTCCCTCGATGATTTGACCGCCCCACACCAGATCCTATTCGAAAATGATCCTGATCGCAGAGTCCTTACTTGTTCCGATGACGGTCCCGAACTTTCCGTGATCACTCAGGATGAGACCGGACGAATCGAGGTTTGGGACCCAGTGGAGGGCATTCTCAGAGGTCACATCGATGATGCGCCCAGAGGATTGACCACGGCAGGTGTCTCAATTGTCGATGGCAAGATTCGCCTCGTGACTAACGGTCATGCGGCCCACACCGTTCATGTCTGGGATGCCGAAACGGGAGAGGAAATCGGTCCGCCTGTGCACCTTCCCTACACGCCATCGCGGGTTGTAGCTCACAGCACGGGCATCATCGCGAGCTCTTGGTCGGATGTGGCTGCGCTGGACTGGAGCGACCGGGTATCTCCTGACGCGGCGACCGGCGGGGTTAGCTTGACGCATGTCCTTTCTTGGTTCCCAGGTGAGATTCTTAGTTCAGGTCCGGAGGCTAATGCCTGGGACCTGCAGACTTGGGAATCCTGGATGGCAGGAGAGCCAGCCAATTGGGAGATGAGCATCCCCTCGGCCGACATGCACGAGTCGCCACGCCATCTGCGGCATCTGGTCGCCCAGAGGCTTGAGCCCGAGGGATTCGACCTCATCGATCTGGAGCCTGGCGAGTTCGAGATTAGTGTCCCAGACATCGATGGCGGCCGCTGGCGGAAGCTCCCGCTCTACCACGTCTTCACCCTCAAGGAACGTCCGGGCATCGGAAGGTCAGGCTGATGAACATCGTCGTGGTCCATGGAATCTTCAACCTGCGTGCCGGCAGGTCCCGCGAGGAGGCTGCAGACGAGCTCGCCCAGATCTGGCAGCCGAAACTGCAGGCGGGGTTCTCCTCGGCAGGGCTGTCAACCGCGGAGGTGCCGCACCTGCAAGTCGCCTACTATGCGGACAGGCTTACAAGAGCCGATGCCCAGGGTGATCCCGGGAGGCTGGAGGACCTCAGTGCTGGAGAGCAGGCTGTCGTCACCGCCTGGCTCATTGTGCTGGCGGCACCGACGCCGCCCGAACTGCAGGGTCTCGCGACCATGCCCATCCGGCAGATGCTGGACTGGATCGCCCGCCGACGCAGAGTGAATTCCACTGTGCTCTTCCGCATCGCCATCGCGCTCGCGCGTGAGGCGCACAGCTACTTGCATGTCCCGGCCTCTCGTGAAGCGGCCCGCACCGCCGTGGCAGAGGCCGTACGCACCCATCGCCCCTCGGTTCTCCTCGCGCATTCCTTGGGCTCGGTCGTCGCGTACGAGGCTCTACACCACCACGACGATCTCAAGGTCGACTGCCTTGTCACGCTTGGTTCTCCGCTGGGACTTCCCGGCGCTATCTTCGATCTCCTGGAGCCACAACCGATCGATCAGCTCGGCGACAAGCCCTCTGGCGTTAGTCAGTGGATCAACCTTGCCGACGTTGGCGATCTGGTGGCCGTGCCACGCCGGCTAGGCGACCGATTTCCGGTCGATCACCACGCCGAGGTCAGAATCAGCCCACTGGACTTCCACACGATGGGAAGTTATCTATCATCTGGGCAAGTCATTAACGTTCTTGCACCCTTTCTTCGAGGCTGCTGACAGATCTTCTCAGCAATGGCTCCTTCGGCGAGTCGGGGACATACGAGGGATGATCTTGGACCATGGACGGGCAGGTCTGACTATCCATGCAGGTCAAACCACTAGAACGAACGGAGTCGCCACCACTCTCCTAAAGCGGGTGCCGCAGGTTCGAATCCTGCCGGGGGCACACATCTCGACCAGGTGTTTTGGCTTCTGACCTGCGGTTTCTCTGCCGCAGGTTTTCTGCTTTCCAGACCCTTGATAGGTCGCCGAAGGCACCCGTATGCAGCCGTAGGACAGCGTCTTGGGGACATACGGGGGAGGACCTTGAAGGCGTTTTCCCGAGGTAAGCCCCAGATAACAAGCACCGACTGTCGCGATCGAGCCACTGCTTTCTATCACACGAGCCGATCTTGTCCGGGTTCCTGAACAGATACACAACCGCGGAGATCACGCCGGCGCTCCCGGCACCCGTGGTTACCAGCTCCAGCGTGAGCGGAGAGTTCATGGAGATGGAGCGCAGGTGGACGTTTCCCCGGGAAACCACTCCGACCGACTCCCGATAGACCATCAGCTCAAGAAGTTCGATCACCTCCCTGCTGAAGGTGTCCACCTCGGCGGGGAGTTCTTCGAGTGCTCCCACACGCTCCTTGATTTGCTGAGCGATTCTCACCGCTCTGATGACCTCGTTCAGCGTGCTCAACAGGTCGAGAGCATGCCCAAAGGCCGGATGAAGGTCAACAGTCCCCGCTGTCGAGTCGATCACGACTTCCAGGCCGCTGCCCACGCGAGTGCGCTCATCTAAGGCCTCTCGCTCACAACAGAAGATCTTAGCTACCGCCGTCGGAGGTAGCGCCTGATGCAGACAACCTGCATCGGCTGTGGCACTCCCGACGAGTGCCACGGCCCGCCGATGCTGGACGCAACGTACGACGCCTACTCGGAGGGGCCTGACGGGGCCGGCTGTTGTACGACTGCATCGAGGCCGGAGCGTCAACCATCAAGCGAGACAGGACACGTTAAGCGAACTGATGACGGCACAGTCGGAACCGTCAGAGCCGCACACAGAGAGCCGAACCAGACCACTCCGCGGGACGTTACCGACAGAAAGTCCCGCTCATTACTGACTCGACACCCCTTCCGAGCTGCGAGAAACTCCTCGCGATGACGCGACGAACCGATACGCCTCCCACCCGGGACGAGCGCCCACACCTGATGACCTTTCTGCACCACACTCGCGGCAGCGGCTTGACGTAGGAGCGACGAATGTCACTGGTGGGCAGGGAGGTCGAGCGAGCGCGGATTCAAGGCCTGCTGGCAGATGCGCGCCAAGAACGCAGCGGCGCCCTGGCTCTGCGGGGCGCGGCGGGCATCGGGAAATCGGTTCTTCTCGACCACGCCGTGTCGATCGCCGAAGCCGAAGGTGGCATGCGCGTGGTCCGCGGGGCAGGGGTCGAGTCCGACTCCGAGCTGGCTTACGGCGGCCTGCACCAGCTCTTGTTCCCGCACCTTGATCGGTTGGACGCCCTCCCCGCGCCCCAGGCCAGGGCGCTGCGTCGCGCCTTCGGCCTGTCAGAGGGGGATGAGGCCAACCGATTCCTGATCTCCGCCGGCACCCTGTCGTTGCTCGCTGATCTGGCCGATGGTGGCCCGCTGCTGTGCGTGGTCGATGACCTGCAGTGGCTCGACCAGGGTTCCGTGGAGGCGCTGCTGTTCGCGGCCCGTCGCTTCGTGGCCGACCCGATCGCGATGCTTTTCGCGGTACGCGAGACGTCGATGCCGTTCGACATCGCCGGCGTCGAGGTCATGGACCTGTCAGGCCTCGGCGCGCCCGATGCCGCCCGGCTGCTCGGCGACCACGCGCCGGAACTCGTCGAACCGGTGCGGGCCCGGGTCCTCGCGGAGTCCGGCGGAAATCCCCTGGCGATCATCGAGCTCGGGTCGTCGCGGCTCGCGGCGAACGATGCCGACGGAGCCGGTCCGGCCGAGCAGGTCGGCCCGCTGCCGGTGCCCCGCCGCGTACAGGAGACGTTCCGCCACCAGATCGCAGGGCTTCCCGACCCCACCCAACGTGCGCTTGTGGTGGCGGCGGCCGACATGGCGGCGCCGCTGACGACGATCCTGCAGGTGATCGAATCCCTCGGTGGCACCGCGGGCGACCTGGCTCCCGCCGAACGCGACCGCCTGGTCTGGATCGACGATCGGATCACGTTCCGCCACCCTCTGGTCAGGGCGGCCGCCTACCAGGACGCGCCGCTGCAGCGGCGGATCGAGGTGCATCGCGCGTACGCCGAGGCGCTGCGCTCGGACGCTGATGCCGACCGCCGGGCCTGGCACCTCGCCGCCGCCACGACTGCCCCTGACGAGGCCGTGGCCGCGGAACTGGAAGGGGCGGCGGAGCGGGCCTGGCACCGGGGCGGCGCGATGGCGATGTCCGCCGCCTACGACCGAGCCGGCCGGCTCAGTCCCGACCGGGAGCTGAAGGCCCGGCGGATCGCCCGGGCCGGCCAGGCCGCGTTCGATGCCGGCAAGGCCGACCGCGCCGCCCGGCTGGCGGCGGAAGCGCTCTCGCTCACCACCGACCCCGGCGTCCGGGCCGCGGCCATCTACACCCGTGGCGCCGTGGAGTACGAACGCACCTCACCACGGGCCGATGCGGAGCTGACGATCGAAGCCGCCGCGTTGGTGTGCGACACCGATCCGGAGCGCGCCGCGCTCACCCTGTACGAGGCCGCGCACGCCGCCCGGCACGGAGCCGCACACGATGTCCTGCGGCGTGCGGCGGATCTGATGCGCGGGTTCACCCCGCCGGACGATTGGCCGCCTGTCGTCGCCGCCCTGCTCGGGTGGGCGGAGCTCTTCGCCGGACGTCCGGAGCTGGCCGTCGGCCCGATGCGCGATCTGTACACCGCCACCCGCGGCGGCGCGAACCACCTGACTCATCGCATCACGGCCGGGTTCGGCGGGCTCATGATCGCGGACGACGACGAAGTCATCGCCGAGGCCGAGGACATGCTGGCCGAGGTACGGGCCGGCGGGGCGCTGGGGTGGATCCCGTACACCCTGAACGTGCTCGCGGTGGCGCGGCTGTTCCGCGGCGAGTTCGCGGACGCCCGCGCGTGCGTGGCGGAAGGCGCGTCCGTGAGCGACGAACTCGGGAACACGACCGAGAGCCTGGCGCACCGGTCGGTGGAGGTGTGGTTGCACGCCGTGGCGGGTGACGAGGCACGCTGCCGGGCTCTCGCCGAGGAGGTGCTCCCGCGCGCCCGGGTCCGGCACCGGGTCAACGCCGAGATCGCGGCCTGGGGTCTCGGCATGCTCGACCTCTCCGCCCGGCGGTTCGGGGAGGCGTTCGAACGGCTCGAACGAGTGTCCCAGGGTCCTGCGAGCCGCGACCTGCTGATCAGGGCGGTGCCGGATCTGGTGGAAGCAGCCGTACGCGGCGGCATGCCGGATCGCGCCGAGGGGCCGCTGGCGGCGTTCTGCCATTGGGCGGAGCACGTCGACCGCCCGGTCGCCACCGGGCTCGCCCTGCGCTGCCGGGCCTTGCTGGCCGGCGACGGCGACGCCGACGCGCTGTACACCGAGGCGCTGCGGCTCCATGAGCGGCACGGCGGCTCCTATGAGCGCGCCCGTACCCAGCTGGTGTACGGCGAGTGGCTGCGCCGCCGGCGCCGCCGTACCGAGGCCCGCGCCCATCTAGGCGGCGGTGACCGTGTTCGAGCGCCTCGGCGCGGGGCTCTGGGCCGAGCGTGCACGCGGCGAGTTGGCCGCCTTCGGCGAGCGGGGCGACGAGCCTCGGCGCGGCGGTCCGCTCACCCTGCTGACCCCGCAGGAACTGCAGGTCGTACGGCTGGCCGCCACCGGTCACACGAACAAGGAGATCGCCGCGCAGCTGTTCCTCAGCCCACGGACCGTCGGCCACCACCTCTACAAGGCGTACCCGAAACTCGGCGTCACCGGCCGCGCCGAGCTGACCGACCTCGTCGAGCCCGCTGCCGGCGAGCCGGGCAAGTAGCCGCGTGGTGGCCGACGCCAGTCATCGGTCTCCCGGACGCCGGTAACGATGACCGATGCGTCGCCGAGAAGCGCCCTTCTAACGTTCAGACAGCGGTCGCCGGCCGCGACGCTCGAAGTCACCATCCAGAGCATGAACGAGGAGACAACCATGACGAACTACTTTCTGAGCCTCCCCCACGACTCCGCCGAGGAGCCGACGATGGAGGGCATGGATCCCGCGGAGCTGGCGGAAGTGATCGCCGCGGTCGAAGCGTTCAACACCGCGCTTCATGAGGCGGGCGCGTTCGTGTCCGCTGGAGGCCTGCAGCCGCCGTCGACGGCGATCACGGTGGACTACTCCGGCGACGGCCCCGTCCTCACACCGGGCCCCTCCATCGAGGCCAAGGAGTACCTCGGCGGTTTCTGGATCATAGAGGCCGAGAACGACGACGTCGCGATCGAATGGGCCAAGCAGGTCTCGCGGGCGCTGCGCAGCAGGGTCGAGGTACGTGCCTTCCAGGAGGAACCCGCTTCCTGACGATCCGGCCCCTTCCCGCTCCGGCCCACTCCGGTCCCTCTGAAAGGTCAACGTCATGACGCTCCCGTCGAACCTCCGAAGGGTGCGGAGGTGGGGCCTGATCCTCCTCATGGTGAGCCAGGTCGTCGGCGGCGGCCCACCCACCAGCGCCCGGCCCACCATGACCAGGAGAATCGCACCATGACCGAGCAGACGATCACCATCGACGGGACAGACCTGTGCTACGAGGCGTTCGGCGTCCCGGCCGATGCCACCGTGTTGCTGATCGCCGGCGGAGCACAGTCGATGATCTGGTGGGAAGAGGAGTTCTGCACCAGGCTCGCCGAGGCGGGTCGCCAGGTCGTGCGTTACGACCACCGCGACACCGGCCGGTCGGCCGGCTCGCCGCCAGGACGGCCGTCGTACACCGCCTACGATCTGACCACCGACCCGCTGCGCATCCTGGACGCCCTGGGAGTGGGCCGCGCGCACGTGGTCGGGCTGTCGATGGGAGGCGGCATCGCCCAGCGCATCGCGCTTGAACACGCCGAACGGGTGAGCACCTTGTGCCTGGCCTCGACCAGCCCCGTCGTCCCGGCCGCGCACGATCGCGGGCTCCCACCGCCGAGGCCACAGGTGATGGCCACGTTCACCGACCCTGGACCCGAGCCCGACTGGACCGACCGGGACGCGGTGGTGGCTTATCGGGTCGAAGTGGAACGGCCGTACGCGGGAAGCCTCGGGTTCGACGAGCCGCGCTACCGGCGGCTCGCCGCCCAGGAGGTCGATCGAACCCGGGACATGGCCGCCTCGATGACCAACCATTTCGTCCTCGACGACGACACCCCGACTGGTTTCCGGCTCGACCAGATCACCGCCCCCACCCTGGTCCTGCACGGCACCACCGACCCGATGTTCCCCCTGGAGCATGGCCGAGCCCTCGCCGCCGAGATCCCCGGCGCGCGGCTGGTCCCCCTCCCCGGCGCCGGGCATCAACAACCGCCACGAGAACTCTGGGACCTGGCCATCGCGGCAATCGTCGACCACACCGAAAAGGCTGACACCCGATAACAGGCGACACGACTGGCAGCGATCACGTTTTCGAGCCCCCAAGGCATGACCGACTTTGCCGATTCGACCTGGACGATAGCGCCTTGATCATGGAGTTGAGCCGGGTATGCAGGCCTTTCCGGTCAGAGAGATCGCCAACAGCCTGGGCGTGGCGCGTAACGCCCTGGCCAGGTGCATGGTGCCCCGAGCACCGTGATAGACAACCGAGGTGCGAAACATCTTGGAGCTCCCCGAGGTCCTGCGGCTGATCGAGGACCGCTCGGCCGCGTTCCGCGCCGCGATCGCGTCCGCCTCCGACCTTGACGTCCAGGTTCCGACCTGCCCGGGTTGGACGCTCCGCGAGCTGGCGCAGCACCTCGGTGACGGGCGCCGCCGCCAGGCCGCCATCGTCGCGGCGGGCCCGGGCGCTCAACCCCCGGCGAAGACTGACCCGAAGGGGGCCCCGACCGCGCCGCGCGATCGCGAAGCCCTGGACGCCTGGCTCGCCGAGTCGACCGAGCTCATGCTCGACGCGATGCGCGAGGCCGGCCCGGACCGCGGCTGCTGGACCTGGTGGGGCCGCTCGCAGGCCCCGGAGACCAGCGGAGCCGTGGCCCGGCACCAGATCCAGGAGATCGCCGTCCACACGTATGACGCCCAGCTCGCTCAGGGGACCGAGCAGCCGCTGCCGGCGGACGTCGCGGTCGAGGGCGTCGACGAGTTCCTGACGACCGTCGCGGCGACGACCGTCCCCTGGCCGTTCAAGCCGGCGACCATCGACCTGCACGCGACCGAGGGCCGCTCCTGGCGCCTGACCCTGAACGCCTTCGGCGTCCGCTGTGACGACCTCACCGCCGACGCGGAGCCGGGCGACATGGTGATGCGAGGTGCGGCGAGCGAACTGGTCCTCTACTTCTACGCACGTGTCCCGCTCGACGATCTGGAGACCATCGGCGACCCCGAGCCGATGAAACTGCTCGCAGATTGGGACCCGAACGCCTAAACGCGCACTCGGTTCTGCGGGTGCCGCTGGGCCCGGCGTTGACGACATCGACCCTGGAGGGTGGATCAACGCGGGCGAGAACGCGATCGCGATCAACGAGCGGCGAAGCGAGCGCTGTCTGATCAAGTACGAGCTCTGGAACGGGCAGCCGCCACCACTCGATGCCTGGGACCGTACCTGGTCCGGAGACGTACGTTTCGCGTCCGGAAGAGTGTGCGCCCTGAGCGACTACGACGGCGACACGACCTACGGCGAGGAGTTCGACCTGGGCCGGCGGGACACGCTCTGGCGGGTGAGCATCCATCGCAAGGCGCTGGCCCACGAGGACTTCACTCCGGACATCGTCGGCGTCACCCTGCTGAAAGCCCGGTTCCGGCCTGCGGCCTAGAAGATCGGGAGGGCCCCACGCCCGGCCGAGCACGCTTCAGCGCTTGCGCTTCTTCCGGCGGCCCCGGGCTCCCGGCGGCCGGGTGGGGACGAGGCGGAGGGGATGGCGGGCGGTCCTGCGGAGCGGCTCGGCCACCAGCTCGCGTAGCTCCCGCAATCCCACGACATCAGGGTGCCCCGAGGCCAGGATCGCCTCGACGAACTCGGACGGGTCTCCGCCCCCCATCCTCTTGAGCTGCTCGACCAGCCCCTCAGGCCCCGTGAGCTCCAGCACCGACAGGAAGCTCTCCGCCCCCATCAGCAGGTTCTCCCGCTCACTCAACGGCCCGGGCTCCAGCTTCCCGGCCTCGATGAGCTGCGTCCACACGACGGGGCCGAGGACCGGGTCGTGACGCAGGTCGTGCAGCAGCCGCCGTTCGGGGGGAAGGGCGTCGGCCAGCACGCGCAGCATCGCCCCGGCCCACGTACGGAACGGGCAGTCCCGCACGGCCTGCAGCAGCCTCTCGAGGTCCTGCCCCGGCCGGGCCAGCCACCCCCGGAGCTCCGCGACGGCGTCCTCCGGCGGATAGTGCTGGGCGAGCACCCCCAGCAGCTCGGCCAGCGGGGCGGTGGCCAGTTCGCCGAGGAGGGGAGCGTCGCGGCCCTCGGCGAGGAGGCGTTCGCGGACGCCGCGCACGCCGAGCGGGGTGAGGCGGACCAGCGGGAGGTCGGGTTCGGCGAGGGCGGTGCGCAGGCGTTCGACCGCGTCCGGCGGCAAGAGCTGGTCGTCGTGGTCGAGGTCGCTCGTGTAGAGGGGGTCGGCGGGGCCGCGGGTGAGCTCCACGGCTCCGAGGTCGGACAGGACCTCGAACATGCGCGCCAGGTCCCGGGCGGCCTCGCGGCGCCAGAAATCGCGCAGGCGGTCGTCCTCCTGGTCGAGGACGAAGTACTCCTGGCAGGCCAGCCACACCGTCTCTTCAAGCCGGATCACCGGCATCTCGTCCAGCCCGCCAATGGTGTGAGCACGTCCGGCAGGATCTCGTCGAAGACCTCTGCCGGAACGGGCTCGGGCCGCCACGTCGCGACGGGCATGGTGACCACCTGGCCCAGCTCCGGCAGCACCTCGAACGCGCGCCGCCACAGCGCCTCCGGGTCGCGCAGCAACGGCGCCGCTTTGGCACGCGGAGGAGCCGGCCCTTGCTGATGCGGGTCAGGCGCAGCTTCCTGGCCCCGGCGAGCAGCAAGTTGAGCTGCGGCAGATCGGTGGCGCTGCGGACGGTCAGGCGGTCCTCGCCGGTGCCCAGCAGGGCCGACACCTCAAGGGCGTTGGCGACCGACTGCCCGCGCTCCTCCGCCCAGGCGACCCACCGCCGAACCAGCAGATCCTTAGCGGCCTCGAACTCCTCGGCCTCATCGGGCCCGAACCAGGTACGCGCGCTCCAAGCGTCCCATCCTCCAGGGTCACCGTCTCGCCATCAGGCCGTCAGCGCCGTCGGGCACCTGCTCGATCTATCAACCGGACCTCTTGGTACGGCTGGCCCTACCGCCTGTGGGAGGGCTGGCCGTCCCCTGGTTGGGGGGGTCGTCGGGGTGGGGCGGAAGCGGGTCGATTTCTACCGTTGGGGCTGTTCCTCCGTGGCGGCTTTCGCTGGAAAGGGCGTGCCGATGTCCGAGGTTCTCGAGCCCGTGCGTACGCCGGTCCGGCGCCTGCACCGCCCGCTCCTGCTGATGGTCGCCTCGATGGTGCTGCTGCTGGTCGTCTCGGCCGTGGGCATGGTCGTCGACGACCGGGTGCTGCTCGGCGCGCCGGTCTGGGGGAAGCCGCTGAAGTTCGCGGTGTCGTTCATCGTGTACGGCCTCACCCTGGCCTGGATGCTGACGCTGCCGCACCGGGCGAGTCGCTGGACCTGGTGGATGGCGACGTTGCTGGCCGTCACCGGGATGGTCGACGTCGGCGTCGTCGTGGTGCAGGCGGCGCGTGGCACGTTCAGCCATTTCAACCAGGCGGACGACCCGTTCACCGACGGCATCTCGTTGATCTTCGGCGTGGGTGTGCAACTACTCATGCTGGCGAACTTCGTTCTCGCCGGGCTGCTGATCTTCCAGCGGGTCGGCGATCGGGTGCTCACGTGGGCGATTCGCGCGGGGCTGGCTTTCGTCGTCGCGGGGATCGGACTCGGGTTCTGGATACCGGCGCGGTCCAGCGAGGTGTGGACGGCGGTGGACGCGGCCGGGCATGCGATCCCCCTGGGCGCTCGGCACAACGTGGGCGTCCCGGACGGCGGTCCCGGGCTGCCGCTGACCGGCTGGAGCACGGTCGGCGGCGACCTGCGCATCCCGCACTTCGTCGGCCTGCATGGACTGCAGGTCATGCTGGTCGTGGCGCTGGTACTCGGGCTCCTGGCCGGCCGGGTCGCCCGGCTGCGTGACGAGCGGATCCGGGCGGGTCTGATGATCGTGGCCGCAGCGGCGTACGCGGGGCTGATCGTGCTGGTGACGTGGCAGGCGGTGCGTGGTCAGGCGCTGATTCACCCCGACGGACAGACGCTGGGCGCACTGGCTCTGCTCATCGCCGCCACGACGGCGGCGGGCTGGGCGGTTGTCGTCGCGGGCGGTTCGCCGGGCCGCACCGGGTGATTCGCTCGGTGACCCGACCGCGGTCATGCCTTGCTGACGGCACGGGTCCTCGGTGAAGCCCTTGCTCATCTTCCGTACGCGAGTCCAGAGCGGGGGTGGACTGTCCTGGACGGCGTAGTCGTCGGTGTCACCACATCGCGACGGCGCTCCTCGGACTCTCCGTTATCAGGGTTGGGCGCGTATGGCGGCGATGGCGATCTCGCCGCTGACGGCGTGGGCAGCGACCATGGGCGCCACGACGCTGTCGACGATGACCGTGGCCTGGTCGGCTGATCCGGATCTGTAGCTCACGCTGTCGATCACCGCCTCCTCCGCGACGACCACCGGCCCGTCGGAACCGTTCCTGCGGCCGGGGACGTGGATGAGTTGCACCCGTTCCCCTCGTTGCAGGTCATAAGGGGCCTGGCCCGGCCTGAGTGACAGCCCTACCCTGACCGGCCTCCCTGCGACCGCTCCACCCGCCACCATCGGACGGGTGAGCAACGTCCCCGGCAGCACCGTCACCGTCGCCACGCCCCTCGCCACCTGATCACGCTGCGACCACGGCCAATACGCGGCCCCATCATCGGCGATCCGCGCCTCCTGCAACACGCCACTGCCGAAAGGCTGACCGGCGCCGACCCGCCCGCTAACACGGACGACAGACGTACGCTCCTCCGCCCGCTTCACCAACAGAGCCGTGGCCAGCGCACCCCCGAGCACCAGCAGCACAGCGAGCGCCGCAAGCCCCGGGCTGCGCCGGCGCGACCACTGCGGCAGTCCACGGGAAGCGGCTCCCGTCAGCACACCCGCACCTCCTCCACGAAAGGGCCTGGGGCTCAGAAAACGCGTGCCGAATTACACCAGCGCAGCGAGCCGCCCTCAGGGTCGACGTCCGGGCCGTAGCAGAATGTGGCCCGCTCAATGAAGCCGAAGAACACCGAATCGAGTACGCATCCACGCTTCGGCCCGGCCTGCGGGAGAATCGTCCGGCCGATCGTCGTCCGGCACTCCACGGCCACCTTGTTCGCATCATCGAGGCGGTCACACAGCGCAACGTCGCTTCTCCCTTCCGATCACTACGCCGCATCATGTCACTAATTGTAATTAATCGCAATCGAAAAGTAGTCGCAGGTAAAGTCTCGACCCACTGACCAGACCGACCCCGGTGTAGTACCTGCGTAGCTTTCCCAGCAGGTCGTAGACGGCGATCCGACCAGTGGGTGATGGTGTGGCGAGGTCCTGCTTTGACCAGCCGGGGAACACGGTCGGCCACTGTTTCGGCTCCGCGGCCCGCACGTTCGTGGTGAGCGTGTCCGGCTCCTTCGCGCTCGCCGGTTGGACGCCGGTCATCGTCAGCGCCACGGCCATGAACCCGGTGATCAGCACTCCGACGGTCATGGAGGCCCTCCCCTCGCCATGCCCTGTTGGACAGGCGGTCGCGACGTTTGGTTCGTGCCGCCCGAGGCCGCTCCCGGCGAACGATCCCTGATCTGGTTCTGTGCAAGTTTGTCGGTCGGTCGCGCCATACTCGCCGCTGTCGATCAAGAGCTGGCGGGATGCAGGGTGGAGGTATCGGGATGGGCGTGGAGCGTGCGTTGACGTTCGTCGGCGGAGGTTCGGCCAAGTTCTGGGAAGTGCGTCAGGACGGCGCGGAGCTGCATATCCGGTATGGGCGGCTGGGGGCGGCCGGTCAGGCGCAGGTCAAGTCGTTCGGCTCGGATGCCGCCGCGACGACGGCCGCGGAGAAGCTGGTGGCGGAGAAGTTACGCAAGGGCTACACGGAGACGACCTCCTCGCCACAGGTGGCGAAGTCACCCGTCGTCGCCGGTAGCGCCGAGGACGAAAACCGGCTGACGTTTCCGCCCGCCTGGTTGCGTGTGCTCCACCCCCGCCGAGGCGGAGCGAAGGTCTCCGTGCCGCCGCCGGACGCGAGCGCGCCGGCGAAACTGGCCGCCGAGCTGGACAATCGCCGGAAAGTGCTCGCCGACACGGTGGCGAAGTGCCGGGAAAGGGAGCTGGCGGCCGGGGCTGAGGCGTACCTGGCAGGAGAGCCCGACAGCACGCCCCTGGGCGCGGCGGTGGTCGCCATGGCGGTGGCCGGGCTGCTGCCGTGGAACGAGAGCGCGATCCTGGACCTGTTCGCCGACACCTGGCTGATCGAACGCGGCCCCGTGTTCGCGGCGGTGGCCGTGACCGAGCTGGCCTCGCTGAATCACGTCTACGACGAGGACGCCTGGGTGGTCCGGCGGCTGGACGACGGCGAGGTCCCCGACCACTGGAGTCCCACGGGGCAGATCGACGCCGGGTCCGCGCCGTGCTGGCCGTCGCGTCCGACGCCGCGTACGCCGAGGTCGTCGCGGCGCTGGCGGTGAGCCGCGAACGCGGGCTGCACCACCGTGTGGCGGCCTCCTACCTGGCGCCCACCGAGACCGGCTGGGTCGCGGCCGACTGCGCCGAGGTGAGTCAGGTCCTCCCCCAGCTCGGCCACCGCCTGATCGCCGCCATCAGCGCGCCGGAGCACGCCGAGCCGATCATGGGCCAGGTGCGGGGTCACTACATCGGGGACTCCGTCGCCCTGCCCGCCACGGTCGTCGACGCCATGGGCGAGGCGGCCGTGCCGCTGCTGACCGTTTGGGTGGACCAGGCCTCCGGTGCGGACGGCAGGAAGCGGCTGCTGGACCTGCTCGCCGACCTGCCGTACGAGACGGCGATGCGGGCGCTGCTCGACCGCATCGAGCAGAAGTACGTGCAGCCGGCCTTCCTGCGCGCGGCCGCCCGCTTCCCCCGCCGCGCGATGCGGCTCCTGCCCGAGTACGGCGGCAAGATCGTGGACCTGCTGCTACGCACCCACGTGGCGGCCCATCCCGACCTGGTGGGCGAGGCCGGCGAGCGCATCAAGGAGATCGCGACCGCCGCGACCGTCGCCGTCGCTCCGCCGGAGGCCCTGCCCGAGGTGCTGGTCAGCCCGCCCTGGACCCGTGAGCACAAGGAGCGCAAGACGGTCGTGGTGAACGGCCTGGTGTGCGCCGACGCACCGGCCCTCGTGTGGGCGCCGGGCGAGCAGGACAACTGGCGTTCGCGGGCGGATGACGGTTCGTGGGATCGGTCCTGGCGCCGGAGCTGGAAGGACATCGCCCGCCAGATCGCCGAGGGCCGCGACGGCTACTGGTCCGACGAGATCGCCCTGTTCGTCGCCGGGCCCGACGACCTGGCCGCGCCGCTGCTCGGGGAGTGGCGTCCTGGCGATCTGTGGGGGGCGGGCGACTGGATGCCGAGGGTATTGGCCAGGTTCGAACTGGCGGCGCTGCCCATGGTGCTCGACAGCGCCCGGCGCGGTCCCAGCTCGGTCGCCGCGTCGCTGCTGCCGGTCGCGGCGCCGGAGGTCGCCGTGCTGATGGCCGACTGGCTGAGCCGGCTGAAGTCCGTCCGCGCCACCGCGCTGGCCTGGCTGAACCGCCACCCGGGAGCGGCCGCCAGGGCGCTGATCCCGGCGGCTCTCGGGCAGCCCGGCACGGCCAGGCTCCGGGCCGAGCAGGCGCTGGCGGCGCTGGTCGCGGGCGGCCATCGCGACGCCGTGGCGGAGGCCGCCGCCGGGTACGGAGCCGCCGCCGAGGCCGCGGTCGCCGGCCTGCTCGTGGCCGATCCGCTCGACGTGACGCCCGCGAAGATCCCCGTACTGCCCGAGTGGACGGAGGTCGCGATCATGACCCCGATCCACCTGCGCGGCGACGCGGGCGCGCTGCCTCCCGAGGCGCATCGCCACGTGATGACGATGCTGGCGATCTCCAAGCCGGGCGCCCCCTACGCCGGGCTCGCCCTGGTAAAGGAGGCCTGCGACGGGCGCAGCCTGGCCGACTTCGCCTGGACGCTGTTCCAGCGCTGGCAGGCGGCCGGCTACCCGTCGAAGGAGCGCTGGGTGATGGACGCGCAGGCGCTGCTCGGCGACGACGAGACCGTACGGCGGCTGACCCCGCTGATCAGGACCTGGCCGGGCGAGGGCGGGCACGCGCGCGCGGTCGCCGGGCTGGACCTGCTGGCCTCCATCGGTTCCGAGGTCGCGCTGATGCACCTGTACGGCATCGCCGAGAAGGTCAAGTTCAGCGGGCTGAAGAACCAGGCCAGGCTGAAGATGGACGAGGTCGCCGCCGGGCTCGGCCTGACGCCGCAGGAGCTGGCCGACCGGCTGGTGCCCGACTTCGGGCTGTCCGCCGACGGCAGCCTGACCCTCGACTACGGCCGCAGGCGGTTCGTGGTGGGCTTCGACGAGCAGCTCAAGCCGTACGTGGCCGACGCCTCGGGCAAGCGGCTGAAGAACCTGCCCAAGCCGGGCGTCAACGACGATCCTGAGCTCGCGCCCGCCGCCCACCGGCGCTTCGCCGGGCTGAAGAAGGACGTGCGCTCCGTGGCGGGGGACGCCATCCACCGCCTGGAGCAGGCCATGGTGAACCGGCGTCGCTGGAGCGTCGGCGACTTCGCCAGGCTGCTGGCCGGTCATCCGCTGCTCTGGCACATCGTACGGCGGCTCGTCTGGGGCCTGTACGACCCGTCGGGCAAGCTCACGGGCACCCTGCGGGTGGCCGAGGACCGCAGCTTCGCCGACGCCGAGGACGAGACCCTGACGTTGCCGGAGAACGCCCTCGTCGGCGTGGTGCATCCGCTGGAGCTGGGCGAGGAGCTGGCCGCCTGGTCCGAGGTGTTCGCCGACTACGAGATCCTGCAGCCGTTCCCGCAGCTCGGCAGGGAGACGTACGAGCCGGACCCGGCGCTGGTGGCCGAGATCGAGGCCGCGAAGATCCCCACCCGGGCGGTGATCGGCCTGGAGCGGCGCGGCTGGCGGCGCGGCACGCCGCAGGACGCCGGCTGGCAGGGCTGGATCGAGCGGGACGTGCCCGGCGGCAGGACCATCACGATCGGGCTCGATCCGGGCATCGTGATCGGCGACCCCGACTTCGCCGACGAGCAGACCCTGGTGGAGCTGGGGCTCGACGGCCTCGATCCGATCACCACCTCCGAGATCCTGCGTGAGCTGAGGGACATCGCCCGATGAACGAACACGCCCAGCGGCCCCCGGCCGAGATCCGCTACGCCGGCGAGCTGGCCAGGCTGCGCGAGCACGACACCGACGACCGGCCGCCCGGCTGGGCGCTCAGCCTGCGGGCCGCCCGCCGTTTCGTCCTCGGGGACGAGACGCTGGGCATCAGCCGCAAGTTCGTGGGTGATCCCTCGCTGATCGACCGGTCCCTGGTGACGCTCGCGACCAACCGCGGCCTGATGCTGGTGGGCGAGCCGGGCACGGCGAAGTCGCTGCTGTCCGAGCTGCTCGCCGCGGCCGTGAGCGGCGCATCGACGCTCACCATCCAGGGCGGCGCGGCCACCACCGAAGACCAGATCAAGTACTCCTGGAACTACGCGCTGCTGGTGGCCGAGGGCCCCTCCACCCGGTCGCTGGTGGCCGCGCCGCTGCTGCGCGGCATGGCCGAGGGCAAGGTGGTGCGTTTCGAGGAGATCACCCGGTGCCCGCTGGAGGTGCAGGACTGCCTGCTGTCACCGCTGTCGGACCGGGTGCTCGCCGTACCGGAGCTGAGCGGTCCCGAGTCGATGGTGTTCGCGCAGGAGGGTTTCACCGTCATCGCCACCGCCAACACCCGCGACCGCGGTGTCAACGAGATGAGCGCCGCGCTCAAGCGCCGCTTCAACTTCGAGACCGTCTTCCCGATCGCCGACTTCGACACCGAGCTGGCGCTGGTGGAGGCGGAGGCGGGGGCGCTGCTCCAACGCTCGGGCGTCAGCGCGCCGCCGCGCCGCGACGTGCTGGAGGTGCTGGTCACCGCCTTCCGCGAGCTGCGCCAGGGGCAGACGGCGCGCGGCGACGCCACCGACCGGCTGTCGGGGGTGATGAGCACCGCGGAGGCCGTCTCGGTCGCCCACGCCGTCGGGCTGCGCGGCTGGTTCCTGCGCGGCGAGCCGGGCACCGCGGCCGACCTGGTCTCCTGCCTCGCCGGTACGGCCGCCAAGGACAACCCGGAGGATCTGGCCAAACTGCGCAGGTACCTGGAGCGCAGGCGGCACGGCGACCAGTGGCAGGCCCTGTACGAGGCCCGCCACCTGCTGCCGGGCTGAGCGATGACGGTCGTCTTCCTCGGCGTGCGGCACCACAGTCCCGCCTGCGCCCGGCTGGTCGCCGACACCATCCATGCCGTACGGCCCGCGTACGTGCTGGTCGAAGGCCCTTCGGACATGAACCACCGGATGGACGAGCTCCTGCTCGGCCACGAGCTGCCGATCGCCGTCCACACCAGCTACCGCGACGACGAGCGGCGCCACGGTTCGTGGACACCGCTGTGCGACTACTCCCCTGAGTGGGCGGCGCTGACCGCGGGCCGCGAGACCGGCGCCGAGCTGCGCTTCATCGACCTGCCCGCCTGGCATCCCGCGCTGGCGGACCTCAGCAACCGGTACGCCGACGCCGAGGCCCGCTACGACGAGGTGACCGGACGGCTCTGCCGCGCCTTCGCCGTGGACAACGTGGACGCGTTGTGGGACCACCTGTTCGAGATCGAACCGGCCGCCGGGCTGGCCGAACGGCTGAACACCTACTTCGACCTGGTCCGCGGCGACACCGAGACCGGTCCTGACGACGCGGCGCGCGAGGCGTACATGGCTGGATGGATCCGCGCGGCCGCCTGGGAGGCGGGCGAGCGGCCGGTGGTCGTGGTCACGGGCGGCTTCCACCGTCCCGCGCTGATCCGGCTGGCCTCGCGGGGCGAGCGGAGCTGGCCTGAGGTGCCGCGACCGCCCGAGGGGGCGGTGGTCGGTAGCTACCTGGTGCCGTACTCGTTCCGCCGGCTGGACGCCTTCGACGGTTACCAGTCGGGCATGCCGTCACCCGGCTACTACCAGGACCTGTGGGAGCACGGCCCCGACGGCGCCGCCCGCAGGCTCACCGAGGCGGGGACGGCCAGGCTGCGCGCCAGGCGCCAGCCGGTGTCCACCGCCGACCTGATCGCCGCGCGCGCCGCCGCCGACGGGATCGCGCTGATGCGCGGCCACCCGCATCCGGCCCGGGTCGACGTGCTCGACGGCCTGGCCACGGCACTGGTCAGCGAGGCGATCGAGACCCCACTGCCCTGGGCGTCCCGCGGACGTCTCCAGGCGGGCTCCCATCCGGTCGTCGTGGAGATGATCGCGGCGCTCAGCGGTGACCAGACCGGCCGTCTGCACCCTTCGACCCCGCTGCCGCCGCTGGTCCACGCGGTGCTCGCCGAGCTGGGCGGCCCCGGCGACGAACGGCTCGACCTCGGCGGGCAGACCGGTCGCGAGCGCAGCCGTTTCCTGCACCGGCTGCGCGTCCTGGGCATCCCGGGCGTGGTCCGCACCTCGGGGCCCCGCCCCGAGGGCGGCGCCGAGCTGGTCGAGGAGTGGACCCTGACCGAGACCGACGACCGCCTGCCCGCCCTGATCGAGGCCGGCGGGTACGGCGTGGACCCGCAGGAGGCGGCGGCCTCCGTCCTCGCCGGGCGGATCAGGGCCGCCGGCCTGGACCAGCTCGCCGACGTGCTGTTCGACGCCGCGCTGTGCGGCATCGGCGAGCTGGCGGGGCGGGTGCTGGACGACCTCGCGCGGGTGGTCGCCGCGGCGGCCGACCTGGGCGCGCTGGGCCGCACCCTCGCCGTCACCCTGGCGATGTGGCGTCACGACGACCTGTTCGGCACCAGGGGCAGCACCACTTCGGGCGCCGTCGTCCGGGCCGCCACCCTGCGGGCGTTGTGGCTGGCCGAAGGCGTGCGTGGCGGGGCCGTACCCGCCGATCCGCGGCGCATCGGCGCCATGGCCGCCGTACGCGACGCGCTCAGGCACGCCGGCCCGCCGCTCGGCCTCGACGTGGACGCGGCGCTGGGCGTCGCCGACCGTGTCGCCGCCTGCCAGGACGCGCCGCCCGACCTGCGCGGAGCCTCACTCGGGCTGGGCTGGTCCCTGCGCGGTGCCGCCGCCACGGACCCGGCCTGGGCGGTACGCGGCGCGTTCGTCCCCGCGTCGGCCGGCGACTGGCTGGCCGGGCTGTTCGCGCTCGCCCGGGAGGAGGTCCTGCACACCGGCGGCATGCTGGAGCTGCTCGACGAGCTGGTCGCGGCGATGAGCGACCAGGACTTCCTGGTGGCCCTGCCGGCGTTGCGCCAGGCGTTCGGCTACTTCCCGCCGCGCGAGCGGCACCTCATCGCCACCCGCCTGGTCGAGCTGCGCTCCGGCGGGTCCGCGTGGGACCTGACCCGCCTGGAGGCGGCGCCGGAACTGGTGGCCGCGGGGATGGCACTGGACAGCCGCGTCGACGCGGCACTGCGCCGGGAAGGACTGATATGACCGACCCCACCCTCGTACGGTGGCGCCTGCTGCTCGGCGAGGCCGGCGGCCCCTGCCTCGGCGGCGGGCAGCTCGGCGAGGAGGCCGCCGGCCGCGACGCCGCCATGGAGTGGCTGTACGGCCGCGACGAGGACCTGCGCAAACGCGGCGTACGGCGCCAGGCAGGGAGCGACCCGTCGAGCCTGACCACCTTCGACTGGCTCGACGACATCACCCGCCTGTTCCCCAAGGAGACCATCGAACGCCTGCAACGCGACGCGATCGAACGCTACGAGATCCATGACCTCGTCACCGACCCCGACGTGCTCGCGCGCATCGAGCCCAACCCGGCCCTGCTCAAGGCGGTCCTGCACACCAAACACCTGATGAACCCGCAGGTGCTGCGGCTGGCCAGGCGCATCGTGGAGCAGGTCGTCCGGCAGCTCATGGACAAGCTCGCCACCGAGGTGCGCAGCGCCTTCTCGGGCGCCAAGGTACGGCGGCCGGGCCGGCTGCGGCTGGCGCGCAACTTCGACATGGTCAGGACCCTGCGCGCCAACCTCGGCCACTACCAGCCGGACACCGGCAAGGTCGTGATCGAGAACCCGCTGTTCTTCACCCGCACCCGCCGCCACCTAGAACAGTGGCAGGTGATCCTGCTCGTCGACCAGTCCGGCTCGATGACCGACTCGGTGATCCACTCGGCGGTCACCGCGGCCTGCCTGTGGGGCCTGCCCGGCGTACGCACCCACCTGGTCGCCTTCGACACCGACGTGGTGGACCTGACCTCCGACGTGGACGATCCCGTGGAACTGCTGATGAAGGTCCAGCTCGGCGGCGGCACCGACATCGCCCGCGCGGCTTCGTACGGCGCCGGGCTGGTGGACCGGCCGCGGCGGGCCATCGTCGTGCTGATCTCGGACTTCTACGAGGGGGGTGATGCGCATCGGCTGGTACGGATCGTGCGTGACCTGGTCGAGCAGGGCAGCAAGGTGCTCGGCCTGGCCGCCCTCGACGAGCAGGCCGATCCCGCCTATGACCGGGAGCTCGGGCAGCGCCTGGCCGATGTCGGGGCGTACGTGGGGGCTATGACTCCCGGGGAGCTGGCGTCCTTCGTCGCGGAGCATGTGGGCCGATGAGGACGGATCTGCTCGGGCTCACCACGGATGCTCTCGCCGCGCTCACCAACCGGGGGCTGGTGAAGCGAGCGGGCAAGGAGGCCGCACCGGAGCTGCGTACCGACGCTGATGGGACCGTGCACGGGGACTTCGCGGGCGGACCGAGCGCGAGTCTGCCGGTCGGCGGGCTCGAATCGGCGCGGTGCACGTGCGGTGCTGCCGGGGTGTGCCGGCATGTCGTCGGGGTCGTGCTCGCGTACCAACGTCGGCACGCCGAGACCGACGCTGGACCGTCTGCTGAGGTCGGCGAATGGTCGCCTGGGCGGGTGAGCGACGACGAGCTGACCGCCAGGATCGGCGCCCGCCTGATGACCGCCGCCCGCCGTACCGAAGAAGCCGGATATACCGCCCGGGTCCGCCGCGCCACCCCCACCGATCCCGCGCCGCAGGTCGAGCTCGCCACCGCGACCGTACGGTTCCTGATCCCCGGCGACCTCGGCTTCGTCCACACCGACGCCGTCGCGGGCAGCCGCGACGACGTCATCGCGCTCGCCGTGTGGGCGTTCCGGGTGGCCGACGAGCTGCATCCGGGGGTACGGGAGGTACGGGTCGACGTCGGCGGCGAAGCGGGAACGGCCACCGGATCCGGGCTGGAGCGGGCCCTGGGGCTGGCCGGCACGGTCCTGCGCGAAGGCGCGGCGCACCTCGGTCAGGGATTCGACGTCACCATCGCCGACGTACAGCGACAGCTCGACGCCGCCGGATCGCGCTGGCCGCTGCTGGCCGTCGGCGACCTCGCCGAGCAGCTCGCCGCCTACCGCGAGCGCGGCGCCCACTACCGTCCCGAGCAACTCGCGAGCCACCTCGCCGAGCTGCACGCCCGGCACCGGGCCGTGACCCGCCCCGGCGCCACCCTCCGCAGCAGCGTGCTCGGCACCGCCGAGGCCGCCGAGACCCCGCTGCGCCGGGCCCGGCTGGACAGCCTCGGCTGCCGGATCCGCGGCCTCGGCGACCGGCGGATCGCCGAGATCTACCTGGCCCACAGCGACAGCGCGATGGTCCTGGTGCTCCGCCGCGAATGGGACGGCGACGGCGACGACGCCTTGGCACGGCGACGCGTCGCCGGCTCCACGCTGGCCGCCCTGGCCACGGGCAACCTCGTCACGGAATCCGCCGTCCGCAGCGCCAGCCGTACCGTGCGGCTGGCCACCGGGCGGATCTCCAGGACGACGGTCAGCGCGTCGCGGGGCGAGTGGGGTGAGCTCTCGCCGTCCCTGGTGGTGACCGACCTCGCCGCGCTCGGCCGCGAACTCGACGCTCTCACGCTGCGGCCCATCCGCCCGCGCGTCGAGGCGGAGCTGGTACGCGTCGTCGCCGTCTCCGAGGTGGTGTCCATGACGTACGCGGCCGGCGACCAGCGGCTCGACGCCCTCGTCGCCGACCAGGCGGGCAACTTCGCCACCGTCACCGCCACCCACACCGCTGCCGCTCCCGGCCGACTCGACGCGCTGGCCGCCGTGCTCGCCGGGGAGGAGGGCGAGCTGCGTTTCGTCAGCGGAGTGGTGGGCCGTACCGCCGGTGGTGTCGTCATCGACCCCATCGGCCTGGCCGCCGGCGGCCGGGTCGTCGTACCCGACCTGCGTCCCGCCGTCGGCGGCGGCCCGCTCGCGGTCGCCGAGGACGACCGGCACGACCCGCTGACGGCCGTACTGATCGACACCCGCGCACTGCTCGCGGAAGCGGCCCACCACGGCCTGTCCCACCTGCCGCCGACCTACGACGCCCGCCTCGGCACCGCCGCGCGCCGGCTGACCACGCTCGGGCTCCATCGCATCGCCCAGGCCGTCACGGCGTTCGCGACGTCGCGGTCCAAGGACCTGGACTCGGCGGTCGAGCAGACCTGGATCGACGCGTACCTGCGCCTGGAGGTGGCCCTGGAACTGACCTGACCTGACCTGCCCTGCTCATGTGATGGAGGATCTAAGCCCAGGGACGGGGAAAGGTGGCACCGTCCAGCCGATCGCCCACGGCGAGTCCGAGCGGATCGGTCACGACATGCGAGGTCCCGCCATAGCGGGTCTCCTCGTCCATGTAGATGACGACGTGCGCGAACCGGGCCTGGTCGGTGCGGTTGGGCAGCGCCATGTGGCCGGTGTAGCCGCTGTGGAAGGTGCAGTCTCCGGCCCGGAGCGGCACGGTGACGCGCGGGATCCAGCGCAGCGACGGGTCCGTCTCGAACAGGTCCTCCTCGTGGTGGAGGTCCTGCGGGCGCAGGCCGGTGCGATCCTGGGTGCTGGGCAGGAAGGTCATGCAGCCCCGCTCCGGCGGCACGTCGACCAGCGCGATCCACGCCGACAGCGGCAGTCGGTCAGCCGCGTGCGGCCAGTACGGGCGGTCCTGGTGAAACTCCGTGGCGGCGTTGTTGTGCGGCTCCTTGACCAGCATCTGGTCGTGCCAGAGCCGGAGCGGGAACCCGGCGAGCTGTTCGGCGATCCGGCCGAGCCGGTGGTCGAACGTGAGCTCGCGCAGCGTCCGGTCGCGTTGCCAGACGTTGACGAGCTGGCTGAAGACGCCCTGCCGCTCCAGGCTCTCCGTGCGATGCGCCGCCAGGAACGCCGCCGCGCCGGCTCGGAAGCGCTCGATCCGGCCGGGTTCGAGGACGCCGCGTACTCGGACGAAACCATACTCACGGTAGGCCGCCACCAGCTCCTCCGGCACCCGGCCGTCCGCGTCGACGTCGCTGACGGAGTGCTCGATCGTCATCACTGACCTCCAAGGTTGTCGCCGTCGAACACTCCAAGCGTCGTCGTGGCAGGCCGCGCGGGGCTAGGCCGATCCCGACGCGTAGTCGTACGATCCCGACATGCCCGCCACCCTGCACGAGCACGCGCTGTTCGCCGGAAGCCCCGTCCTGGCCGGCGTCCACCACCTGGACCTCGGCATCGAGCCGCACGCGCACGACTTCCTCGAGATCGCCGTGATCGGACCCGGCGACGGGCGGCACCTGACCAGCCAGGGCGAACGCCCGCTGCGGCTCGGGCAGGTCATCGTGCTGCGCCCCGGTGCCTGGCACGGGTTCCGGGACTGCGCCGGCCTGACCGTCGCCAACTGCTGCCTGTCCGCCCAGGCGTTGCGGGCCGAACTGGCGCTCCTGTACGGCATCCCGATGCTGCGCGCGATGTTGTGGACCGATCCGGTGGCATCCGGTACGCACGGCGTCGCGGTCACGACCGTCGACCCCGCTGCCGCCGAGGAGGCCATCGCCGAGATCGCCCTGCTCGAACGGGACCTCGGGGCTGATCGGGGCCGCCCTGGCCGGGTGCTGGGCCGGCTGGTCACCGTCCTCGGCATCCTGGCCGACGGCCGCGACCTCGTGCAGGAGGCGCCCGAACCCGCCGTCTCCCCCGCGGTCGCCGCCACCATCGCCCGCTTCGAGGCGGAACCCGCCCATCCGTGGCGGTTGGACGATCTCGCCCGAGCGGTCAACCTGGACCCCGACCACCTCGGCCGGCTGTTCGTCCGGCACGTCGGCCTGACGCCGCTGCGCTACCTGGCCCGCCTGCGAGCCGAACGCGCCGCCACACTCCTGGCCCACACGACCTTGCCGACCGCCCGGGTGGGCGCCGCCGTCGGCTGGCCCGACCCGACGTACTTCGCCCGCCGCTTCCGTACCCTGGTCGGCCTGACCCCCACCGAATACCGGCGACGCACCCGATCAGCGACCCACCGGAGCCGAATCGGCCGGCCGGAAACCCGGTGATCGCCCCGGCAGCGTGCCACCGCCGGCTCGGCACTGATACCCAGGACACGTGACCAGCAGAAAAGAGCGCACCCGTGATTGACGCGACGTCCTTCTTGCTCGAACGCCTGCACGCGATCGGTCTGACCGACATCGCCGCAGTCGAACCAGTCGCTGGAGGCCTCGCCGCGACCGCAGGGCTCGCGCGCCGCGGCGACGGCACGTCGGTGTTCGTCAAGGCGTTCGGCGAGCCGCCGTCGGACGATGTCTTCGCCGCGGAGGCCGAAGGGCTCACCGTACTGCGCGAGGCGGGCGGCGTCGTCACGCCCGAAGTCATCCTCGCCGACCGCGACCTGCTCGTGCTGTCCACGCTGCAACCCCGGCCGGCGACCGAGGCCTTCTGGGAGCAGTTCGCTCACGCGCTCGCCCACCTGCACACCAGCACGCGGCACCCCCGATTCGGATGGCACCGCGACAACTGGCTCGGCCGTCGCCGGCAGGTCAACACCTGGAACGGCGACGGATACGAGTTCTTCGCCCAGCGTCGCCTCCTGCGCTGGCTCAGCGAGCCGCGCGTCTGGGAAACGCTCGACGCCGCGGACCGAGCGGCACTCGAACGGCTGTGCGACCGGCTGCCCGAGCTCCTGCCGGTCAGGCCCGCGTGCCTGACGCACGGCGACCTGTGGGCGCAGAATGTCATGGCCACCCCCGGCGGGCGGCCCGCGCTGATCGATCCGGCCGTTTCGTACACATGGGCCGAGGTCGACCTGGCCCACTTGTGGACGACGGCACCGCCGCCCGAGGCGCACGTGCTCTTCGAGCTGTACGCCGAACTGACCGGGCTCGACCGCGGCTGGCGCGAACGCATGCCCATCCTCCAACTGCGCCAGCACCTGGCAGTGATCGCCCAGTTCGACCCCGACTGGGGAGCCGCCGACATCGTGCGCGCCACGCTCGCCCCCTTCCGGCAGCGGCCCAAAGACCGGCCGAGCAGACGCCACACGACACCACCTGCGGAATCAGCGCCCGAAAGGCTCCACAAGCCGGCAACTTAGCCATCTGGCGTCGAGCGTGGCCTGCTCGGGGGCCTGTCGTCGCGATTCGGTCACGAACAGTGTGTCGGCGCTCTTCGGAACGGTGTCAGGCCTTGTTCACCTCTACCCGGAGAATCCGGTCGTCGCCCGGGCGCGGGTCCGTGCCGCCCCAGGTCGCGCGGTCGGTGTTCGACGTGATCAGCCACAGGGCCCCGTCGGGGGCCACTTCGACGGTACGGATCCGGCCGTACGCGCCGGTGAAGTGGTCGATGGGGGCGCCCGTCGCGGTGCCGCGCTCGACCGGAAGTTGCCAGAGCCGCCGGCCGCCCAGGGCGCCGATCCACAGCGACCCCTCGGCGTACGCGAGGCCGGACGGGCTGGCCTCGTCCGGGTGGATGGTGGCGATCGGGGGCTCGCCCGTCGAGCCGGCGGTGCCCTCGGTGGCCGGCCAGCCGTAGTCGGCGCCCGCGCGCAGGACGTTGACCTCGTCCCACGTCCGGTGGCCGAGCTCCGACGCGTAGGGGGTGCCGTCGGGACCGAACGTGATGCCCTGGACGTTGCGGTGACCGCTGGAGTAGATGGCCGACGATCCCGGATTGTCCTCGGGGACGGAGCCGTCCACCGCGATGCGCAGGATCTTGCCGTTGAGCGAGTCGGGGGTGGCGGCGTTCTCGGGCTCGAAGGCGTCGCCCGTGCCGATCCACAGGTGCCCGTCCGGCCCGACGGCGATGCGGCCGCCGTGGTGCCGGTCGGCGGTCTGGATGCCGTCGAGCAGCACCCGGCCGACGGCGAGGGAGCCGAAGTCGGCGGCGATGGTGAGCGCGACGATGCGGTTGCCGTCCTGCCCGGAGACGAAGGCGAAGACCGTACGGTCGGCGGCGAATGCCGGGGAGGCGGCGATGCCGAGCAGCCCGCCCTCCGAGCTCACGTGCACCCCGGGGACGACGCCGACCGTCCGCGGGGTGCCGCCCTGAGCAGGGACGCGTACGATCTCGCCGGAGATCCGCTCGGAGACGAGCGCCGAGCCGTCAGGGAGGAAGGTGAGCCCCCAGGGCGCCTCCAGCTCGGTGGCCAGCTCGACCGGCCGGCCGAGGGTCGCGACCGCGCCGGCGCTCGGGGTGGCTGTGGGTGACGGCGCCGCCTGCGGCTCGGCCGCCGGGGCCGAACATCCGCTGAGCGCGAGGGCGACCCCTATCAACGCCGCCCGCCGTAACGCGCGCCCGCTCATCGCTTGAGCTCCAGCGTCTCGGCGAAGCCCAGGCGCCGTACGAACGCCTCCCGCGTCAGGTCGCTGAAGGCCATGACGTGGTCGGCCCCGGCACGGGCGGCGTCCACCACGGAACGGAACGGTTTGTCCCCGGCCGGGAGGGACAGGATGCGCCGGATCTCCTCCGCCACGTCCCGCGGGTCGGCGGTCGTCCCCGGCGCGAAGAGCTGCTCGTGCGCGTCGTGGGTCCGTTCGACGAGCGGGTCGAGTGCGGCGTACTGCGCGGCCACGCGCTCGTCCGTGGCCTTCGAGGCGTTCGCGAAGTGCTGCGTGCCCTGCGTGATCGCGCCGGGCATCACGATCGAGGTCTCGATGCCGAACTGCGACACCTCGTACGACGTCACCACGGCGAGCGCGTCGAACGCCGCCTTCGAGGCCACGTAGGGGCCGAGGAAGGGCGGTGTGGTCACGAGGATGGTGCTGCCGACGTAGACGAGGGTGCCGGAACGGTTCTGGCGCAGGTACGGCAGCACCGCCCGGTTGACCCGGTGCGCCCCGACCGTGTTGACGTCGAGGAGCCGGGCCAGGTCGTCGTCGGTGAACGCCTCGACGTAGCCGAGGTACAGGTGCCCGGCGTTGTGCACGACGGCGTCCAGGCCGCCCGCGTCCGCGAGGATGTGCCGTACGGCATCATCGGCCGAGGCCTGCGACGTCACGTCGAGCGCGGCGACCCGCAGGTCCCGGCCGGTGTCGCGGGCGAGGGCCGCGAGCTCGGCCGCGGCGGCGGCGTCGCGGCCCTCGGGGTCGCGCATCGTCGCGTAGACGGTGTGCCCCGCCGCGGCCAGGGTCTCGGCCGTCAGGCGCCCGATGCCGGTGGCCGCGCCGGTGATCAGCACGATGGGCATGTCAGGCTCCCCTCTCACGCCGCTCCGCCGTTGGCGTACAGGACCTGGCCGTTGACCCAGCGTCCGGGCCCGGCGAGGAAGGCGACGACCTCGGCGATGTCCTCCGGGGTGCCGAGCCGTTCCATCGGGTTCATCGCGGCGGTACGGTCGATGACCTCCTGGCTCTTGCCCTCGAAGAACAGCGGCGTCGCGGTCGGACCGGGCGCCACGGCGTTGACCGTGATGTCCCGGCCGCGCAGCTCGCGGGCGAGGATCAGCGTCAGTGCCTCCGCGGCGCCCTTGGACGCGGCGTAGGCGCCGTAGTTCGGCAGCTGCAGCCGGGTGACCGAGGTGGAGAAGTTGATGATCGCTCCCCCTGCGCGCAGGCGCCGGGCGGCGAGCTGGTCGACGACGAACGTCCCGCGGACGTTGGTGCGCTGGACGCGGTCGAAGGTGTCGAGGTCCATCTGCGCGACGGGCGCGAGCGGCATGATGCCCGCGGTGTGAACGAGCACGTCGAGCCCGCCGAACTCCTGCTCCGCGACGTCGAACACGGCGGCCATCGCCGTCTCGTCCGCCACGTCCCCGCCCGCGACGACGGCGCGGCCCCCGGCGCGCGTGACCGCCTTCGCCGTCTCCTCGGCGCGGTCCCTGCCGCCCGCGTAGTGCACGACGACGGCGAAACCGTCGGCGGCCAGCCGTTCCGCGCTCGCCCTGCCGATGCCGCCGGACCCGCCGGTGACCAGCGCGACGCGTTCTGTGTTGTTCGCCATGTCAGAGTCTCCTCCGATAAGATATGAACAAGTCGTCCACATACGACGATAGCACTGAAATGAACAAGTCGTCCATAAAAGGGGTGGGGATGTCCGAGGAGACTGCCGCTCGGCGCGGCCGGGGCCGCCGGCCGGCCGCTGAAGTGCGCGCCGCGGTGCTCGCGGCGGCCGGGCGCATCCTGCTGCAGGACGGCATGCAGGCGGTGACGTTCGACCGGGTCGCGGTGGAGGCCGGTTCGAGCAAGACGACCCTGTACAAGTGGTGGCCGTCGCCGGGCGTGCTCGCGGCCGAGGCGTACTTCGCCCTGAGCCGGCGGACGCTGGAGTTCCCCGACACCGGTGACATACGTGCCGATCTGATCGCCCAGCTCACGGCGTTCGTCCGCTATCTGAAGGAGGAAGGCGCGGAGAAGCCCGTCAGCGAACTGCTCGGCGCGGCCCAGCTCGACCCGGGCCTGGCCCGGGCCTGGTCGGAGAGTTACGCGCTGCCGCGGCGCGCACTCGCCCGGGAACGGCTGCGCGTTGCTGTGCGGCAGGGGCAGTTGCGGGAGGACGCGGACCTGGACATCATCGTGGATCAGCTCTGGGGGGCCTGTTATCACCGGTTACTGGTGTTGCGGGTGCCCTTCGACGAGTCGCTCGTGGAGCGCCTGGTCGACCAGGCACTGTACGGCTCCGCACCTCACGGAGCCCACCTGTCATAGCTCTGTGTCGCCGGCGACCGCGAAGCACCATCACGCGGTCTCTCGCCCACCTGATGCCCAGGCCGAAACGGTCGCCCGGACCTCGTGATCGAGGCATGAGGAAGCGCGTACGACGCCGCCGGGCTGGGCGTGGCAGAACGATCCTGCGCCGTGGCTAGTGCCCTGGATCATGGCCTCGACGGAAGCCGCCGAGCGGCTTCAGCCCACCAGTCGGGCGAGGGCCAGTTCGTGGGCCTGGTCGAGGGACTTCGCGGCCGGGCAAGGGACGTCCGGCTGCACGCCGGTGCCCTCCCAGTTCGTGCCCGAGACGGGGTTGATGGCGCGGCCGGTGGGGACGGTGGCTTCCAGGTGGGGGTGCACGGTCCAGCCCTTGCACGGGTGCGCGCCGCCGCGGGTGGGCTCGCCGACGACGACGGCGCGGCCGAGTTGCTGCAGGTCGTAGGCCAGTTCCTCGGCGGCGGAGAAGGTACGGTCGCTGGACAGCACGTACAACGGTTTACTGCCACCGAAACGTGCGCCGGGGACGTGGGGCAGGCTCCAGGACTGCTCGGTGCGGTCGCCACTGCGCCAGTACATGGTGTTGAGGTGGGTGCGCTCGTCCAGGAGGTGGCTGCAGACGAAGGCGACGGTGTCCGGGTCGCCGCCCCGGTTGTCGCGAAGGTCCACGATCAGCGCCCGGGCGCGGGAGTCTAGGGTGAGCGCGGCGGTCAGCGGTTCGGCGGTCCAGTCCAGCGGGAACAGCATCGGCGCCAGCTTCACCACGGCGACCCCTCCGTCGAGCAACTCCACCCGGGGCGCGCCACCCAGCGAGGTGTCGAAATCCCGGCGGATGGACTCCAAGGTCGCCGCGCCCTCTCCGGGAGACACCGGGTCGGCGTGGTACTTCAGCCTCAGGTGTTTGTCGTCGTTGACGGACTGCAGGTCTGCGGTGACCAGACGGGCGAGCTCCTCGGCGCCGTCAACGTCGTAGGCGCCCTCGGCGAGGCGTCGTCGCAGCAGGTCGGCGACTTGTTCGGCTATCTCGGGGAAAACGTAGTGCTCGGTGAGCAGCCGGGCGGTCTCGTCTATGACAGGGGCGGGCTGAAGGTTCGTCAGGGTCGTCATGGCAGGCAGTAGAGCACTGCCCTGACGAACACGTCAAAAGCCACCTGTCGCCTCCTGATAGCGCGGCTGCAGTTGTGGTGGGCATTGGCGTTCTGAGGACCTTCGCGGACGCCTATCACCTGCGGAATTCGACGTCGGTCGAAATCCTCTAGGCGGGTCGGCGGCCGGCGGCGAGAGTGGGCCCGTCGCATCCGGCGGCCTGAGGAGGTATCTCCATGCGGTACATGAGAGCGGTGCTCGCCACCATCCTGACTCCCGTGCTCACGATCCTGATCGTCTGGCCGTCCGCTGCCTGGGCGGATGATCCAGACATCCCCCGGACGGCCTGGTACTGCGGCAGCACCTGTAACGGGACCGACCCGTCCTCGTTCGCGGTGTCGCCCTACCAGGTCTGCGCGGACGACGCCACCACGCCTAAGTCCGTCGCCAACTCCGCGCACAGCCTGACACTGCAACTGCGCTACAGCCCGTACTGCCGCACGGTCTGGGGCCGTATCTACGGCGGCAAGACGCAGAACTACTACATCTCTCTGAAGCAGGTCTACAGCGACGGCTACGAGGAGACGCGCGGGGTCTCGCGGGAGATCCCGTACGGCTCCCGGCCCTACAGTTGGGGCTGGCAGTGGGACGACGCGGGCGTGCGGATCAAGGCGTGCGTGTCGACCTCGTGGTCGGCTGAGCCGCCGTGGCTGATCATGTGCACCGCGCCCTACTGACCTCCTGGCTCGGCAGAAGGGCCAGGCCCAGCAGGGTGAGGGTGTGTACGGCGGTGGCGGCCTCACGGCGGGTGATGACAAGACCCGCGTCGCGCAGGATCGCGGTGTGGTGGCTGATCGTGGCAGGTGAGACGCCGACGCGCTTGGCCAGTTTCCCCGTGGTGCCGCCACCGCCCACGGCTCGCAGCACCGCGGCCCGGGTCTCTCCTAGCAGTCGTTCCAAGCCAGGGCCACGATGGGACGGTCCCGGCGTGTGGCTCATGGGATAAACCACGACCTGTGGCAGGGCGGAGTCGAAGATGGTCACGGGGTGCTTGCGGCAGAAGTAGGACGGGATCAGCGTCAGGCCGCGTCCCCCTAAGTGGATTTCTCTGTCCGAGGGGTGGGACAAGACATGCAGCACCGGCGGCTGCCAGCGCATCATCGGGTGGAAGCCGCCGAGCAGGGCGTCGACGCCGCCGTCGAGCAGGGTTTGCCAGCGCAGCGCCAGGTCGCTGTCCGCGCAGGCCCGGATCACCGACCAGATCGGCGCGATCGAGAGACGATGGTACGCGTGCAGCAGGTCTCCTAACTCGCGCAACGCGGCCGTCCGGCCCATGCCCAGGTCAACCAGCCACGCGCCGGCGCCGGCATGGCCTGCCAGCAGGGCGAACTCGGTGCGCAGCCGCCGCCGGGGCGTACTGAGGATCACCTCGACGGCCTCGTTCAGGCCGAGCGTGCCCTCAGGGGGCGTGAGCAGATCGGGATAGTAGGCGGCGTCAGGCGCGAGCGGGAACAGGCGTTGGCGGACAGGCCGGGCCAGGCCGTCGTGGTGCAGGGCATGACGGACGGCGCGCCGCCATCCGGTCAGGGCGTTCCTGCCATAGGTGCCCTGCAGCGCCTGCAGGCTGTTGATCACCTCCCACATGACGTCTGCCCCGTGCGCCAGGTGTGTGCGCGCCAAATCAGCGCGGGTGAAGTGGATGCGCACTCCTGCCTCCCCATGGACGAGCGCCGTTCCCCCGGTTCTGCTCATCGAGATATCGCGTCCGGCGGAAGATGCGTTGCTCGCCTCGGGCCTTCAGCGGGAGCTCAATGGGTCCAGATGGGTGACGATCGCGGCCGGGACCGGCGATCCCTTCACCGGCCTGAGCGCTCACGACCGGTCCCGGACGTCGCCGGCTTGTCGTGGCCGGTCGAAGTACGGTGATGTCCGGTGCTCTCCGGCTCGTCCTGGAAACGTGCGGTCGTCCAGGGATGGCATGACAGCATAGATTTCTATGGCCGAGTTACTACGCACCGTCGAAGACACCTTCCGGCGCAGTTACGGACGCTACCTCCTCACCGACGCCGACGGCCCGACCATCGACACAGAGGACGCGCGACTCCTGGGCGGAGAACTGTGCTCCACCACCCAGAACCTGATGGTCATAGAGACGATCGTGCGGCGCGACGATGTGCTGGAACTGATCAGAGGCAGGTTCGTCTTCGAAGTCTGGACCGCCGAGCCGCCACTCACGGCCGCCGATGTCTGGGACAAACAGATCATCGTCCGGTTCCGGACGACCTCAGGAGTCGTTCGTCTCGAAGATGACGACCAAGTGGCAAGCCCGCTCGAGATCGACCTGGGCGCGCGCGACGCGTGCTGGCAGGTCAGGTTGTCGGCTCGTGAGATCGCGTTGGAGCCTGAGGATGTCGAGTACTTCGAGTTGGGCAGCGAGGACTACGACGCCGAGATCTTTCTCCTGCAGTTCTGGCCCGACGGCAGTTGAAGCAGGAGAAACCGGGGCCGGACGCAGCCGGCCCCGGTCATCTCATCTTGGGTCGGGGACTTCTCAGAAGTCGCGGGGCGGAGCCTGTTCGACGATCTTCAGATAGAACTCGTCGTCGTAGATGATTCGCTCCTTCTCGTACCACGGCCCTAGCACGTACAGACCGAAGCCGGTGTTGTCCGCGACGGGGATCATGTCAACAGATATGGGCCCGCCCGACAGTGCGCCTTCCTTGGTCGAGGCGAAGGGGTATTCGTCGCAGCTGAGGCCTTCTCGGTCGTCTGGATTCGGCCAGCCCCACCGGCACATTGTCGTTGAGGCCTGTCTCTGTTCCCGGATCCTCGCGTCATCGACGATTCTATGCAGTGGTCGTTTCTTGGAGAAACCGGGGAAGCTCTTGCCGTCATGGTGCGGGATCGTGAGGTGCGGTCTCTTCTCGGCCGTGTCGAAGTGCTCCCATGACTCCAGCAGCCATCGGTATTGCGGGCCCTTACTCACCCATACGGCCGCGTCACTCTTCGCGAACTGAAGCCATGGGGTGACTCGAGAGAACACGCACCCACTCGTGCCTTTCATCTTTCGCGCGGTGTCGCACCTGACCCCGTACGCGATAGCCTTACCGTTGCTGTCCCGAGCCGCTACCAAGGGCTGACGCCAGGGCCTGCTGATCCCGCGAACGCGAGGGTCGGGAAGCGTCTCGTACTGGATCCAGGGCGATATCTCGCAGGTACCGAGGAAATCAGGATTCGTCGGCGACGCCCCCGGCTTGGGAGCGGTGAGCCAGAACCAGACCTCCGGGTTGTTCTTCCACCACAGGTGTGTCTGGCTGTGCCCAAACACCGGGTCTATCGCTGCCGGGTTGTATTTGCTCTGGCACGGAGCTTTGAAGTTGAGGCCGAAACGCAGCTTGGCCGTGGCGTCCGCCGTGGCGAAGTACGACCCCTGGACGTTTTGCCAGCCGTCGATGTTGAGCCGGATGGCGATGTCTCGGCTGCCCTGGAAGGTCTGCCCGATCAGGGTGTACCTGAATCGCATCTTGTCCGTCACCACACTTTGGCTCGGTCCGGCGTATCGCCATCCCCAACCCCACTTGCACCAGGTGAATCTGTTCTTTACGAATCCGTATGGTTTGTGATCTTCTCCCAGAAACTCGTTGGCGTACCCGCTGGCCGGGTATTTGATGCACTCATTGACGTTGAGGATCGGGTTGGGAGTGTACGGGTCCAGCGCCGCCGAGACCTGCGGCTTCCGCGCCTCGGAAGCCTGCGGCTCGTGCCCATCGGAAGCCCGCTCTTGGATGGAGAGCGACTGCCAGCCGCTCCAAGTGCCTCTGTCACCGGTGCCGGTGACACGGGCTCGCCATCTCACTCTCTCTCCAGCCTGGAGTCGGCCCTTGGGGACACGCAGGGTGACCCGGGAATCGCCAGGCTTCGCGGTGGTCTGTCCTGACCAGATCAGCAGCTTGTCCGTGGTCACCTTCGCTGTCTTGCCGGACTTGGTGGGCGGGCGGGCGATCTCCACGTCCACCTTCGCCTCGCCGTCGCGCCTGGCGGGCAGCCAGGTGGTCAGCCGTGGGGTGAGGGTGGAGGCGACGGTGACGCCGGCCACCGGGCGGCTGTCGTCGACCGTCAGCTTCGCGATCCCAGCGGGGCCGGCGGCGGCGCTCCGGCGCTGGACCGCACTGCTCGTCGAGGCGGCCCCGACGGGGGTGTTCATGTCGGCCTGGATCTCGGCGGCGGTCTGGACGCGGTTGTAGACGCGTACCTCGTCGATCAGGCCGCTGTAGAACTCGTCCTCCCAGACGTCGTTGCCGCCGAGGCGTAGTACACCGCCGCTGTCGGCGAGGTTGCCCGTCATGGGCGTCTGGTCGATCTGGGTGCCGTTCAGGTACAGGGTGATAATCGTGCCGTTGTAGGTGACGGCCAGGTGGCTCCATTGATTGAGCGGCAGCGGATCATCGCCTACCACCGACTTGGAGCCGCTGGCGTTCTGCAGCCAGCCCAGGGGCCCACCGTCGGCGGCCGCGTACAGCCCGTAGGAAGCGCCTGAGCCGTTCTCCTTCATCAGCACGGTGCGCCAGCCGGCCGCTGTCGCCGGGTTGACCCACGCCGAGAGTGTCAGCGCGTTCGTCAGCCGCAGCGACTGGGCGTGCGGAACGGTGACCCAGCTGGAGGCGCCGTCGAAGGACAGGGCCTTGCCGTGCTTGCCTGCCGGTGCCCAGGCGGTGTCGGTGGCGGCTCCGGTGTTGCTCTGCCCGGAGGAGTCGCCCACGGTCGTGCCGGTGCCCTCTTCCATGCCGTACGCGGCCACCAGGCCCGGGTTGGCCGGTGGGACGGTGACGGTGGCCGAGACCTCGGTGGAGGACGGGCCGAGATTGCCGGCCGCGTCGGTGGCGCGCACCCGGTAGTAGTACGTCCCGGCCGCCAGGCCCGCGTCGGTGAACGTGGTGGCCGGCACGGAGCCGACCTGGTTGGCGTCCGACGGGGTGAAGCCCGGCGTCGTGGCGCGGTGGATCCGGTAGCCGGTCACGCCCACGTTGTCGGTCGAGGCCGTCCAGGTGAGCTGCGCGCTGCCGGTGCCGCCGGTAGCGGCGAGCGAGCCGGGTGCGGTCGGCGCCTGCGTGTCCGGCGGCGCCGCCTGGCCGATCGGGGTGGTCATGTCGGTCTGGATCTCGGCGGCGCTCTGGGCGCGGTCGTAGACGCGCACCTCGTCGATCAGGCCGCTGAAGTACTCCCGCCAGACGGTGTTGCCGCCGATGCGCAGCGGGTGGCCGTCGTCGTGCAGGCTGCCGCTCATTGCGGTATGGCCGACCTGCTGGCCGTTGACGAACAAGCGCAGAGTGGTGCCGTCGTAGGTGAGGGCCAGGTGGCTCCAGGCGTTCACCGGCAACGGCGAGGTTCCCTCAGCCGTCCACGGGGTCGCCGGATCGGTCTGCACCCAGCCGGACGGAACCGCGTCACCGTTGGCGGCGTACAGCGCGTAGGAGGCCCCGTCGGCGTTCAGCTCCTTGGTGATCACGCTCTTCCACGGCGTGCCGGTCACCGTGACCGGATTGACCCACGCCGACAACGTCATCCCGGTCGTCAACCGCAGCGACGGGGCGTCCGCGACCGTGACCATGCTGGACGAACCGTCGAACGACAGCGCCTTGCCGTACTTGCCGTTGACCCAGGCGGTGCCAGTGCCGGCGCCGGCGTTGTCGTTCCCGGAGGAGTCGGCCACGCTCGTGCCCGAGCCCTCGTTCAGGCCATAGGACGCCACCAGGCCCTCGCTCGGCGTCGGAGTCGTGGGTGAGAGATCGACCAGGAAGTTCTGCCACTCCGACCAGCCGCCGACCACTCCACCGGCTGTCGCGCGGACACGGGCCTGCACGTACCAGCCGTCCGTCAGCGTCCCAGCCGGAACCTCGACCTGCGCCTGTCCGCCGTTGGCGACGTTGTCGTGCTGGGCAGACCAGATGGTTCCGCTTCCCTGTGCGCCGTGCGCCGGGTCGTGTGCGAGCTCGAAATCGACCTGCGACGGACGATCCTCTGCATCGAATGGCTGGGCCAGGAGCTTCGGGGTGAGGGAGGTGATGACAGGGGCCCCATCGATGACCGTCACCGGCTCGGCGCGCAGATTCGTGGCCGCCGGCGCTGCCGGCGTTGGCGGAGGCGTGGGCGTGCCCGGGTCGGGCTCGGCGGGATCGATGCCGTCCGGAGCGTATTCCATCGGCTCGGTGATCCCATTGAGCGCACCGATCTGGGTTTCTCTGGCTATGGCACGCTCGCGTTCTATCGTGGTGTCGACCACCTCTGGTGCGGCTGAGTCGGCCAACTCAGCGGCGACATCCGACGGTGTGAAGTCGTCAGGTAGAGTCCGGTCCGTGACGAAGCCGGTCTCCACCAACTGCCCGGGTTCGTAGTCGATGATGAGGGCGGGTGGGTGGCGGTAGCCGGGGTAAGGTTCGCCGCCGCCGAACTGGCTGGAGTAGTACTGGCGCCAGTTGATCGCGGCGGTCTCGCTGGCGGCCTTCAGCACGATCCCGTGGTTGGTCGCGCCTTGTTCGATCCAGGCGCGGGTCATGGCGGTGACTTCGTAGAAGAGTTCCTCGTCCTTGGCGCACCAGGTGCCGGGGTCGGCGTCGTAGTTGTAGCCGGCCTCGTTCACCGTCTCGGGAGCGGTGCTGGTGGGCTGGTTGGTCCAGTCCAGGGTTTCGAAGGGGGAGCCTGTGAGGGTCCATGCGGAGGTGACCCGTGAGGCCCGGATACCGGCACCCACGTTCTCCCCGCACAGCTGCCCGTTCGGGCCGCCGGACTTGTAGTTCCAGATCCGCAGGTCCGCGTCGTTGACGGTGGCGCCCTGCAGCGCCGGGTCACTGGTGTTGAACTTCAGGTACACGCGGGCGACGTCCGCGCTGGTGGAGGTGGTGCCCGCGCGCAGGTACCCGGCGGCGGCGTTGTTGTTGGCGGGATCGTTCCTGCTGACCCAGGCGTCGTCGGGGGCACCGCCACCGAACCAGATGGAGGAAGCGGCGACCGTCACCGGGTAGGTCACCGCAGGGTCGGCCAGGAACGTCTCGTCCGGAGTGAACACCAGCTCCGAGGTCTTGCCGGTGGTCTCGACCCGCGCTTTGACGGAGGAGGTACGGCCCTGCTCAGGAGCGGTCTCGACCTTGGCGTCCGTCGCGGTCAGCACGACCGGCGCGGCCTCGGCCGCACCCTTGGCATCTTTGAGCTGCGGCAGCCCCTGCGGCGTCTTGCCGAAGGCGGTGCCCGCGGGCAGGGTGAGCGGCAGCCGCACGGTGACCGGGCCGGTCGGCCGCTGCCGGAAGACCACCTGGGAGATGAAACCGTCGGCTTGAGCCAGCACCACCAGGTCCGCGCCCGGCGCGACGGCGTCGGGGTATGTCACCGCGTTGCCGGAAACCTTGGGCTCCGGCAACGCCCGGGTCACCCCCAGGCCGATCTCGCCGTGCTCCTCGGCAGCGGAGACCAGGTGCTTGGCGCCGCGAGCGCCGAAGGTCAGCGGGGTCTTGACCCGGGCGGCCTGCAGCTTGCCGTCGCGGGTGACGATGCGGGGGTCGATGGGTTCCCAGGCGCCGTTGATCTGGTTCTTGAGCTGGACGGGCCGGGTGTGCATCTCGGCTCGCATGTTCTTGCCATCCGGGTTCGCCCAGACCTTCATCGTCTCGGTGAACCGGGACGGCACTTCGACGGGCTTGCCGATCTTGGCCGCTTGGTCCCAGGCCGCTTCGAGTGTCGGATCCGTGGTGCCGGCTACCGTCTCGGCTGCCACGGCATGGAGTGGTGCAGGCCCCTGGGCGATCGCCGGAGCGTTCATGAGCGAGAGCGGCAGTGTCAGAGCCGCGATCAGGGCAGCGCGGCGGCGCGCCCGGTTGGATAAACCGGGCGCTAATCGGCTTCTGTTCATTCGTAACCCTTCGAACGAAGGTACCAAAACGGCTTGATCATCACATAAGGAGAAGCTAAAAGTAAAGATCGTTTTAGTATCGGGAACGAGATGCTCCGTGAGCATAGGTCGCGTGGACCTGCACCTGCCGAATGCCATTCCTTCGGTTCATGGCCCTGGGGAGCCCTATCTACAAGTAGTGAAATCGGGGACCGTGGTGGAATTGTGGCAATCTGCGCAAAGGGTGGAGACGGTTCCGAGCCACAGCGGTCCTCAGCAGGGCCGAACTCTGAAGCGACATTTATGCCACGATGATGGCAATGTTCCGGCGAGGGAGGTTGCTTGGTCGTCTTCGCTTGTGCGGGGTGCGGTGCCGTGGTGACTGCGCGGGTGGTGCTTCCCGATCACGCCTGCCAGAAGTACGGCCATGACCTGCTCTCCGGTCTGTTGGAGCCAGGGACGTACGCGGTGGACCCTGGAGACGGCCGGCCTCGCCGGGCCCCGGCCTGCCCGCAACCGCGGAGATCGCCTTGGTGCCACGGCATCCGCAGACCGGTGAGCTGTGGCCGTGCGACGCAGACGCGGTGGTGCCGCTGGCCGGTGAGCTGTGGCCGTGCGACGCAGACGCGGTGGTGCCGCTGGCCGCGGATGTGTGGACGTACCTGGCCTGCCACGACGATCGGCGACTCGTGCCCGCGGAGTACGCATTGCCCGCCGGCGTCCGCCGCGACGATCCGCCCCCGCTACTGCCGAACTCTCTCTTCCGCCCTGATGGGTGAGTGTTTCTCAGCACACTGGAACACGTGACGAACTGGTGCTCGTTCCCCACGTTCATAGCCAGCCTGGTCACATGTCCGCGATGAGCTTGTCCACCCGCTCGTCCACGCTCCGGAACGGGTCCTTGCACAGCACGGTCCGCTGCGCCTGATCGTTCAGCTTCAGGTGGACCCAGTCCACGGTGAAGTCGCGCCGCTTCTCCTGCGCCTTGCGGATGAACTCTCCCCGCAGCCGCGCCCGTGTGGTCTGCGGCGGCACCGACTTCGCCTCGAAGATCTTGATGTCGGCGGCCACCCGCTCCACGGCCCCGCGCCGCTGCAGCAGGTAGAACAGCCCCCGATTGCGATGCACGTCATGGTAGGCCAGGTCGAGCTGCGACACTCGCGGAGACGACAGCGGCAGATCGTACTTCTTGCGATAACGCTCGATCAGCTGGTACTTGATGACCCAGTCGATCTCGCGGGACACCAGCCCCAGGTCACCGGTCTCCACCGCGCGCAAAGTGCGTTCCCACAGGTCCAGCACCCGGTGGGTGATCGGGTCGCCGCCGTGCCGGTCCACGAAGTCCATCGCCTTGCCCAGGTAGTCCTGCTGGATCTCCAGGGCCGACGCCTCCCGTCCGTTCGCCAGCCGGACCCGCCGCCGCCCGGTCATGTCGTGGGAGACCTCACGGATCGCCCGGATCGGGTTCTCCAGGCTCAGGTCGCGCATCACGACCCCGGCCTCGACCATGCGCAGCACCAGGTCGGTCGCGCCGACCTTGAGCAGCATCGTGGCCTCGCTCATGTTCGCGTCGCCGACGATCACGTGCAGGCGGCGGAACCGTTCTGCGTCGCCGTGCGGCTCGTCGCGGGTGTTGATGATCGGCCGGGACCGGGTGGTCGCGGACGACACGCTCTCCCAGATGTGCTCGGCGCGCTGCGACACGCAGTAGACGGCGCCGCGCGGCGTCTGCAGCACCTTGCCCGCCCCGCAGATGAGCTGCCGGGTGACCAGGAACGGGATCAGCACGTCGGCCAGCGCCCCGAACTCGCCGTGCCGGCCCACACAGTAGTTCTCGTGGCAGCCGTACGAGTTGCCGGCCGAGTCGGTGTTGTTCTTGAACAGGTAGACCTCGCCGGAGATGCCCTCCTCGCGCAGCCGCCTCTCGGCGTCCACCCGCAGGCCCTCCAGGATGCGTTCCCCCGCCTTGTCGTGCGTGACCAGCTCGACCAGGTTGTCGCACTCGGGGGTGGCGTACTCGGGGTGACTGCCGACGTCCAGGTAGAGGCGGGCGCCGTTACGCAGGAACACGTTGCTCGACCGGCCCCAGGACACGACCCCACGAAACAGGTATCGGGCCACCTCGTCCGGGGACAGCCTGCGCTGGCCGCGGAACGTGCAGGTGACGCCGTATTCGGTCTCCACGCCAAAGATGCGCCGATCCATCACCTCACACTACTCTGATCCGTCCCGCGCCGCCGTGGGGATGATCTTGGATGGGGTACGGGTGCCGTTCACCTGGCCGCAGGCGATGAGCGACGTCGTGCGACGCGCAGCACAGCGGCGCCGCACAGGTACAAGAGCACCCCCGCGCCAAGGGAGCCCGGTCGGGCCGTGGTAGCCGGGGCCGGCCACGGCGACGAGGAGCAGCCCGGCCACCACGGCGACCGATCCGCCTACGGTCGCGCCGTCACGCCACAGATCGCGTTCGACGGAACGCGGCCTTGTCCCGCGCAGTTCGATCCGCGCGAAGAGCGCGACCAGGACAACGAGGGCGAGGATGCAAACCGCTATCCACGGCGCCCGCCACAGCACCCACGCCGCGGACTGCGGCGGCGGCTGCCGCAGCACCCCGGTCGGATACAGCAGTGCGGCCGCGATCGCCGCCGCCGTCATGTGCCAGAGGAACACGGTCAGGATGACCGCGTTGACTGCGACGACCACGCGCCACGGGCCGGTCCGGCGAAGCCACCGGTTGGCCGCGGGTGTGAGAGCCAGGATCAAGGCGATCTGCGTGATGGCGAGCGCCAGGGTCGGCGGAGCCGTGTTGTGCCCGACCATGGCGACCGGGTACGGGCCCACCACGGTCAGCCCGACCAGTTGGCTGTTCACCCCGGCCGCCATCGCGGCCAGTGACACCAGCGGCAGCACCAGGAACAGGGCGGTCGCCGGCCGGAGCAGCCGGTCGGTCCGCTTCAGCACCCAGCCGACGCCGTCACCTCCGGAGGCGCGGTGCGAGGCCATCGAGGCTCGCGGCTGTCCGGCGTACGTGCCGCCAGGTCGCGCACCAGCGCCGCCAACCCCCGCATGACTGCAACCCTCGCCCACCTGGATCATCGCGCGACACTTCGCCACCGAAGCGGAGGCACTGTTGACCCTGTCCCCCTGACCTGCGGTTTCTAACCGCGGTCGGCGCCCGGCGGGCGGGGCAGTACGGCGAGGGCCGTCGCGGCTATGCCGGTCAGCGTCTCCTCGCTCGCTCCCGCCTTGCCCAGCGCCTCGATGCCGCGCAGGACGGCGAGCACCAGCGCGGCCAGCCTTCCCGGATCCGCGTCCGCGTCGATGTCGCCGTTGCGCTGGCAGGCGGCGATGTCGTCCTCCAGCAACGCCCGCAGTGCCTCGATGGTGGTGTGTGCCCGCTGTGCCACTGTTTCGTCGTGTTCGGCCAGTTCGGCGGTGCCCTTGGCCAGCAGGCAGCCGCGGCGGGCGGTGTCCGCGGCGGTCGCGGCCGCCACCGCGTGCACGTGGGCGGACAGCCGCGCGTAGGCGTCCGCGTCACCGCCGCACAACTGCTTGCTCACACCGTCGACGACGGCACCGCAGTAGTCGTCGAACACGCGGTGGAACAGCTCCTGCTTCCCGCCGAACGCCCCGTACAGGCTGCCCTTGCCGAGCCCCGTCGCCTCGGCGATGTCGTCCATGCGGGTGGCGGCGTACCCGCCCGACCAGAACCGCTCCCGAGCGGTGTCCAGCACCTGCTGCTCGTCGAACTTCCTGGGACGCGCCATGAACACAGCCTACCCATTCTTGACTCACTCGTCCAGAACGATTAGCGTTCTGGACGAACCAGTTAAGAACTCAGCATCGGGGGCATCATGACGGACGTACTCGCCGGCAAGGTAGCGGTGGTCACCGGAGCCAACAGCGGCATCGGGCTGGCCATCGCCAAGCAGTTCGCCGCGGAGGGAGCGCGGGTGTTCCTGACGGGCCGCCGCCAGGAGCCGCTCGACGCGGCCGTCGCCGAGATCGGACCGGCGGCCACCGGTGTGCGGGCCGACGTCTCCGTACAGACCGACCTCGACCACCTCTACTCGGTCGTACGCGAGCAGGCCGGCCGCATCGACGTGCTGATCGCCAACGCCGGCAGCGCCGTCCCGCAGCGCCTCGGTGAGATCACCGAGGAAGCCGTCGACGCCACCTTCGGCACGAACGTGAAAGGCACGATCTTCACCGTCCAGAAGGCACTGCCGCTGCTGTCGGACGGCGCCTCGATCGTCGTGATCGGATCCACCAACTCTCTGCGCGCCGGCCCTGGCCTGGAGATCTACGGCGCGTCGAAGGCGGCGGTACGCAACCTGGTGCGCAGCTGGGCACTCAGCGCGCAGGAACGGAAGTTCCGGGTGAACGTCCTGAGCCCCGGCCCGACCGAAACCCCTGGCCTGGCCGGAGCCGCAGGCCCGGAGTACCGCCGGCTCGCCTCGGTGGTGCCGCTCGGCAGAATCGCCAACCCGGACGAGATCGCCGCCGTGGCGACGTTCCTCGCCTCGGACGCTTCCAGCTTCGTCAACGGCGCCGAATGGTTCGTCGACGGCGGCCAGGCACAGGTCTGACCGCCTGCCGGGCAACCGTTGGCGGGCTCCAGCGGGTCATAACGGGAGCCGGTACGACGGGAAGGGCACGGCTGATGCGAGACAAGGCGGATTTCGTGGCATTTGTCGAGGCGCGCTCGCCACGGCTGTTACGAACCGCGTACCTGCTCTGCCGTGATTGGACGCAGGCCGAGGACCTGCTGCAGACCGCGCTGGTACGCGTGTGGCGGGCCTGGGGCCGCGTGGGTGAGCACCCGGACGCCTACGTGTCCCGGGTCCTGGTCAACACGCATTTGTCCTGGCGGCGCCGGTTATGGCGGCGCGAGCTGCCGACAGACGCGCCGCCGGAAACCGTCGTACCGGACGACGAGATCGGCATGACCGACGAGCGGGCGGTGCTCTGGGCGGCGCTGGGCCGCCTGCCGCCCCGCCAGCGGGCGGTCCTGGTGCTGCGCTACTTCGAGGACCTGCCCGAATCCGTCGTGGCCGAGATCCTGAACTGCTCCATCGGCACTGTCAAAAGCCAGAGCAGCAAGGCGCTGGCCAAGTTGCGCATCGACCCCGAGGTCGCGCCGACGGCGGTGGCGTCCCGTACGGAAGGAGAGCGGCGATGACGCCGGCCCTGCGCAAGCTGCGTGATCTGTTCGACGACATGAGCGCCGACGTGCCGGACAACCATCGGCGCATCGCCCAGCTCGAACGGCGCATCCGCGACGACAACCGCCGCCGCGCCTTCGCTGTGACAGGGGTGACCCTGCTCACCGCCGCCGGCGTCCTCATCCCCGCGTTCCTCCTTCCCGGTTCGGCCGTCCCGCCACGCGAGACGACGACGGCCGTCCAGCCGGCGGCCGAGCTGCCGCCCCGGTTCACCTCGGGCGACGGCTCCGCCTACCGCCGTCTGGCCTCGGCCACGCTCAAGGCGAAGTCGAAGGGAGAGAAGAAGGCGTCGCTCACGGTCCCGGTCTCGGGCAAGCCGTTGGAGGTGGCCGCGCTGTGCCCAGAGGGCAACCCCGCCGACCTGGCGAGACCGCGGGTCATCGTGAACGGCGAGCCGTCCAGCAACGGGTTCCAGCAGTGCCTGACCAGGCAGGGAACGGGGATGGTCCTGGGCTCGGTCAGCGCGCCCAAGGGGGCCGAGCAGGTCACGATCACGTTCGACATCACCGATGGGGGCTGCGTCCCTAAGAAGGACGAAGCATGCCCGACCCGCACATTCTTACAGCCCACCGACTGGCCCTTGGCGGTCTACGAGTACACGCCGCCGGCCCGGCCGGTCGAACCGGACCCGGTCGAGGCCTTTCCCGCCAGACGGGAGACCCTCAAGCTGGCCGGCCAGGCGTCGGGGGTGTGGCCGCGCAAGTCGTCCTTCGCGCTGACGGTCACGAGTCCGGGCGGCTACTTCGGCATCGATCACCTCTGTACGGGCGATCTGGCGGATCGGCTCTCCATCTCGTACCGGATCGGCGACGAACCCTCCCAAGGGGAACGGGTCTGCGGTCACCGGACTCTGGACGACACGAACGCGCTGCTGTGGAGCGAGAAGGTCCCCAAGGGCACGAAGATCACCATCTCGGGCAAGGTACGGATGCGCGGAGGCCACCCCAACCGCCAGACCCGCTGGTCGGTGGGGGTGTATTCGAGCAAGATAGTCAAGCTCGTACGGTGAGCCCCCGCACCCAGCAGCCGCACGCGACGGCCCGCCGTGGCGGGCCGAGGCGCCCGGTGTCGCCTATCCGATGCTCTTCCGCGGGGCAGTCCACGTGTTGCAGGAGTCGAGTCGCCCGCTACCGAACCCACGATCCAGCCACGCCCCGTACGCCTTGAGGTCCTTCTCCCTCTTGTACATCACCATGAATTCGGACCATGACGGCAAGGTGGCGCGGGTCGCTCGCAGCGCGACCGCGGCGAAGCAGCCCGCCTGGTCCTCGTTCCTGTTCTCGGCCAGCGCCTCCTCGTCCTTGTTCGCCGCATCGGCCTGGACCTCACTCAGGTATTCCAGAATGCCGGCCAGGTGCTGGATGTAATGAGCGTGCTCGTGGGCGACGAGATGCGCGGCCCACATCCCGTTCCAGGAACCCCAGGTGTCGGGCTCGGCGAGTACGTAATACGTCTTGTTGGCCGGGCAGTAGGTGCCGTGTGCGCCTGGTGCGGGCATCTTCCCAGCACAGGCTTTGACGCTGATCCGCGCCTTCAGAAATCGACGCTCAGGCGCTTTGTAGGTCTTACGCATCTTGGCGAACTGCTTCGCCCATATCCGATCGAGGCAGCCACTCATGCTCTTCATGTAGCGTCGCATCGAGTCCCAATCGTCATCCCGCAGACGGGGTAACTCGCACTTCGTACTGGCGATACGAGACGTCCGGTAGAGCGGATTTCTTGGCCCCGCGTCTTCCGGAGAAACTGAGAACTCAGCGTGCACGACCGGTTTCCTGGCCGCCATCTGGAGGCTCGGCGGCCGTTCCTCCGTCGGAGTACAACCGAGCAGACCGCCCAACGTAACAAGCAGAACCAAGCCGCTGATGGGCTGCCGTAGCGATGTTGTGGCCTTCGGCGATGCCGAATGGAGTCGCCTGCCCGTTTGATCCCTTGATTTCACGAGAAGACATGATCCGGCATCGCGACCTACAACGAGGAGAAACTCTCCGTCACATTCAGGCCACAGCGCAGGTCTGAGAATCCAGTATCGGAAGCACAGCATCCGGCCAGACCGACGAACGACTACTGTCACATTCGCCACGGCATCGTTCTGACCAGGTTATCTCGAAACGACTCAGCGAGACCCGAGCCGCAGCGAAGCCCCCGGAGACCCCGCAGAAGCATGGGTGCGACTGCCCGCTACGCCGCCTGCCACCCCGCCCCGATCCGCTTCGCCCAAGACCATGACATCCGTAAGATGTGTGACCCACGTATCGGATGTGACCTAAGGGGCATAAGTGACCGGCCTTTCCCGCAGAGCCCTTCTCGCGGCAGCACCGGCGACGCTGATCGCCGCGCGACCGGCCCAGGCGGCGCCACCAACCCCTGTCGTACGCACGTCGGGCACCGCACCGACGCAGCTGGCGGGATACGACAACGCGGTCAAGAAGTTCGTCCTGGACCGCCGGATCAGGGCCGCCCAGCTGGCCATCATGAAGAGCGGCAAGATCCTGCTCGCACGCGGTTACACCTACGACGACTACTCCAGGGCGCCGGTCGTACCCTCCCCGACGTCGCTGTTCCGCATCGCCAGCCTGAGCAAGAACATCACCTCGGCCGCCATCATGCGCCTCGTGCAGGACGGCAAACTGAGTCTGTCGGCCAAGGTCACCCAGCTGCTCGGCCTCACCCCGGCCGACGCCCGGATGGAGCAGGTCACCGTACTCCGCCTCATGCAGCACCTCGGCGGCTGGGACCGCGACGTCTCCAAGGACCAGCTCTGGCTCGACCACACCATCTCGGCCGCGCTCGACGTACCGCTGCCGATCGGGCACGACGACATCATCCGGTACGCCACCGCCCGCCCCCTCGACCACGCCCCGGGCACCAAGATGGTCTACAGCAACTACGGCTACCTCCTGCTCGGTCGCATCATCGAAAAGGCCTCGGGGCAGCCCTACGAGACGTACATCAAGACCAAGCTGCTCAAACCACTCGGCATCACCCGCATGCGACTCGGCGCAAGCCTCAGGAGCGACGCCGCACCCGGCGAAGTCGCCTACGAGTCCCAGTACACGAACAAGACAGTCCTGGACACTTCCGGCACCACCGTCCCGTACCCCTACGGCGGCTTCAACATGCCCAACCAGGACGCCAACGGCGGCTGGCTGGCCTCCGCCGTGGACCTGGTCCGCTGGACCCTCGCCTTCGACCGGCCGGGCACCGTGCTCAGCTCGGCCTCGATCGCCAAACTGGTGGCCAAGCCGGAGACCGGCGTCAACGAGTACGGCTCCTGGTACGGCGGCGGCTGGTGGTGCCGCCAGGTGACCGGCCACCTCAACACCTGGCACAACGGCTCGATGCCGGGCACGTTCACCTACCTCGCCCGGCTCCAGAACGGCTTCAGCTACGCCGTCCTGTTCAACCGGCGCGAGGAGAGCGGCACGCTCGACTACGACACGATCGACGACGACATGAACAAGGTGAAGGTGTCCTCCTGGCCCACCACCGACCTCACCTCGAAATACTTCTGACCTGAGCAACCCGTCCCGGCGGATATGCCGTCATGCCGTCTGCATCCGCCGGGACCGCGCCGGACGAATCTGCACGAACACCGGATTGCGAACCGCAGGCACTGCCCCTGCCCCAGCGCGGGCACCCGTCGCCCATAGCGCTGTCCCACGCGCGGACCGTCTTCCTGCGCGCCGATCCGATACGAACAGTGATCGCATGGATACTGGATGCCATGCGCGTCGACTTCGATCCCGCAGCGGTAGGCCCAACGGCTTTCTACCGGTTCCTGACATCGGTCGTTGTTCCCCGCCCGATCGCCTGGGTCTCCACCATCACCCCCGATGGAGCGGTGGAGAACCTCGCCCCGCATTCGTTTTTCAGCATCGCCAGTACCGACCCGCCGATCGTGCAGTTCACGTCGATCGGCCGCAAGGACTCGCTGCGCAACGTCGAGGACACCGGCGAGTTCGTGGTCAACTTCTCCCCCGAGCCGATGCTGCACCTGATCCGCGACACTGCCACCGACTTTCCCCGGACCGTCAGCGAGTTCAACACCGCCGGCATCGAGCGGGAACCCAGCCGCTGCGTGCGGCCCTCCCGTGTGGCCGCCGCTCCCGTCGTCCTGGAATGCCGTTCCCACACCACCTTGCGCATGGGAAACTCCACCCTTGTGTTCGGCCGGGTCTTTTTCGCGGCGGTGCACGAGGAGTACCTCCTCAACGGCCGCCCCGACGCCGGGCGGCTACGGCCGCTAACCAAGCTCGGCGGTGACGAGTGGGGCACGCTGGGCGAAATCCTGCACCTGAACCGCATCCCTTACGAGGAGCCTCAACCCGACTGACCCAGGCCGAGCGCCGCCCAGGCGGGACGTAGCCGTAACGCCAGGCGAAGATGCTGTCGGTGCCGTGGCCGGTCTCGACCAGACAAAGGCCGTCGTTCGTCAGGCGATGAAAGGGGCGATCTTTCAGAAAGGCCTGGTCTGAACGGTTTCAGACCAGGCCTATGTGTTTAGTTGTGGGTTGCTTCCTGTCTGGCGAGGTTGATGAGTCGTTGGAGTGTGATAAGCCAATTCAGGTTTTCACGATGTAGAGCGGTGAAATGGTCATGCATGTGCCAGCGGAGGCCGCCGAGTTCATCGCCGAGGGCGGCGGAGTCCTGTCGCACCTCGGTGCGCTGGTTGGCGATCTCGGCGCGGAGTTCGGCGAGCTCGTTCAGCACCAGAAGGAAGCCGATCGCGGTGGTGTCCGCGCCGGCGCGGGTGTTCGTCTCAAGCGTCCCGATGCGTTGCATCAGCTCGAGGAACCGTGCTTCTGAGTTCACGCACATCCTTCCCTTACCAGGTGAGATAGGGGATCCCGGGTCGGCCTTTTGACGACGCCGGGCCTGTTGATGAGCACAGTGACATACGTCTGGACGAGTGCGGACGCACAAGCCACGGCGGGTGTGAATTTCTCTCCCGAACTTCGGCGTGTTTTCCTCCACGGGGTGTGTTCTTCCGCCCAGAGATGCGCGGGCGAAATAGCCCAAGTAGGGATAAAGCTGGGGCAATGGCTGCACGTTACTGGGAATGAAGGCTAGGTAAAATTTTTTGTGAGCCGGTCCGTACGGTACGTCGCCCAGCCGGATGTGTCTGGCGTGCCGGTGATCGCGGAGTGCCGGACGATCCTGCAGCCAAGGTGCCGCATGACGAGCACCATGCTGGTGTACTAACTGCGGTTCCCCAGAGACGACGCCCCCCGCTACTCCTTGGGCGACCAAGCGATGCGGCCCGACGGGCTTCCGCATTCGTACGGCTCCGGCCGGAGCGGATAGGCCCCTACCCGCACGGGTATTCTCGTGCTGCCCTTGGGGGACATCTGTGACAGCGCTGCGGCTGTCTGTCGAGAACCTAAGCGTGCATCCGCGAACCGGCGAAGACTCCTATGTCGTGATCGAGCTCAAGCAGTGGAGCCGCAGTGAGCCCACTCGACCAGCACCTGCACGTCACGCAGACCGGCCCCGATCAGCAGGTCGACGACGGTAGGGATGCTGCCGCCCCACGAGGCGCTCTCGCTCTCTCGCGGCCTGGCTCCGTGCATCGCGACGAAGCGTCGGCGCAGTTCCTCGACCAGATGACCTTGGGCGATGACCTCGGCAAGTTCACCGGCACTGCCCTGGTACAGACAACGCAACGCCACAGGAGCGCTCCTTCGGAACGACGGCCGACGTAGCGGACGGGGGCGAAGGGTGGTGCGATCCGTACTGTAGCGATCATTGCTGACAGTTTAGGACAGATCAGGCCAGTAGCCGTGCGCAGCCATAAAACTAGCGTCTCCTCTGGCCGAACCGCGGACCCGCGTTCGAAGCTGACGCGGTGGCGCTGGTGGTCAAACCGGAAAAGTCGGTCAAATGATCAAGGGCCGTCGCGAAATCGAGAAGACCTGGGGCCGAATTTCCCGCGATCGCAGGCCAGAGAGTCGAGGCTGCGCTCAAACTGGTGCTGGAGCCATTCTTGAGGCCGACTTCCAGCCGGTCGCTTAGCTCTTTGTAGGTGTACGCACGGAACCCGCTGTTGGGATCGATTCCCCAGCAAGAATTGCGAATCGGTTGGTTGGCGGGGCAATCAGCTCGGGTGAGGTTATCGTCAGTTGGGGCCCTTGACAGTTGCACGAGGAGATCGGCATGCCTGGTCCTGATCGCGAGCTCATGCAGGCAGCGGTGCAACGCATCCAGAAGCTGTCCGACGACAACTGGTGGGCTCTGCATGCCTCCTGCCAGCTCATGGAAGCCGAAGCATGGGTGGGGCCGACGGGCGACCGCTTCGGGCAGTCGGTGCACAACTGCCAGCGTGAGCTGCGTGCGCTGCTCGCTCAGGCCGTCGCCTTGGCCAGGGATGAACTGGTGAAGACGAGATGAGCTTCAGTGGGGTCAAGCTGCCGGAGTTCGACACCCTCGTCGCCCGGCACACGGCGGTCGCCAGGCAAATGGAAGAGCTCGCTGCCCAGTTGCACGGGGAGCTTACGAGCGCGGGCCTCGACACCACTCTCGCGGAGCGCATCAGAAAACTCGCCGCCCAGGTCGGCCAGGAAGCTGAAGACCTCCGCAAACGGCAACGCATCGTCCGCGAGATAGAACGCCACAAAATCACCCTTGGAGCGTCCATAGGGACAGGATCCCTCATCGCGGTGCCGGACTCGCTCCGCCAGGCCCAGGGCCAGCTTGACGGCGCGCTGGCCGCCAAGGCGGCGATCGCCGCCGGCCGTGGTGACGCAAAGGCCATGGCGGAATTGCAGAGGTACGCGGGCAGGGTCGATGACCCGGACTTCGTCAAGGCCTTGCTCGCCGGGCTGGGAGCCAAGGGCATCACCGAGCTCCCGGCTGCACTGGGACTGCAAGTTCGCGCCAATGTCACTTCGACACGTGACCCCCAGCAGGTGAAGCAGGTCCAGCAGGTCATGAAGCTGCTGTCCACCGCACTGGCGAAGGGCACCGATCCCCAGGACGAGGCCTTCATGGGAGAGGCCTACCTGGATCAGTTGGTCAAGGAAGGGCGGGCGGAGCACAAGGCGCTCGAAGTGACCTACGTCGGCTACCAGGCTCAGGCGCTGATCTGGAGGGCCGGCGACGGCAAGCCGCCTTTCTCCGAACGGTTCATGGAAGTGGTCGGCAGAGATGCGGTCGTGCACCAGAAGGAGCTGTCCGATTCGCGAACTCCCTACGCCAACAGCATGGACCTGGCCACCGTCCTCGGAATCAGTGACAGCATGCAACCCGGCGGACCACGTATGGGGCAGCCAGGAGAGCCGATCAAGGCGAGCGTCATCGATGACCTTTCGCAGGCGGCGCAGTACTCTCTGCCGGCGGCGCAGGCGTTGCTCTTCCACACCCCCAAGGGCTGGAAGAAGTCCATCATGGAGTACCTGCTCACCGACCGACTGGACGGCTTCAACAAGACCGGGAACCACGCCCCCTTCGCCGCTCTGTTGCAGAAGGCGTTGAGCGGCAAGGACAAGGAATCACTCAAGTACACGAATGATGCGCTCGTCATCCTCAAGAAGGAACTGGACGGCGTCTTCGCAGCAGGCGCGGACGGCAGGCTCGAAGTCAAGGATCCGGCGAAGCTGGAACGGCTGTCCTTCCTCAGCGGTCCTGTGGGTGTCGTCATGGCTGCTCACATCGATCAGATCTTCGGCGTCTTCGATGATCGCCATCCCGAGATCAAGGACATCAGCAGAGCCGACATGGACCGCCTGCTGCTCTTCGCAGCACGCCACGAAGGCGCGTCGAAGGCGCTGATCGGAGCGGAAGCCCAGAGGATGATGGTGAAGATCCAGGAGTCCTACAGGCGGGACGGCGGCAGGAGTATCGAAAATCTGCTCCCTCCTGAAGCACGTTTCATGGGACACCTGCTCGAAACCCGACGACTGGTTCTGCTGGCGCAGGCGAAGAGCGATGAGCAGGCCAGGGCGGAGGTGAAGAGCATGGTAAGCGGAGTGCTGGGCGAATTGACCGGGCCAGTCGGCAAGCTCGCCACGCGGTTCGGGTTCCTCGGCGACAAAGCACACGACAAGCTGACACCGGCGGCATTCGAGAAACTGTCGGCACTGATGGCTGAACAATTGATAAGAGGAGGCCTCAGCATGGACGAGGCCCTCAACCGGGCGAGCACCGAGCGCGGGATGACCATGTGGATGATCGAACAGATGATCGCTGGCGCTGCCCTGGCGCACGGCAAGTTGAGCGATCAGGCACGCGCGGAGATGAAGGGCGCGCCCTTCGCTACAGACGATGACCCACCTGCCTTCAAGCCATTGGACGAGATCATCGCTGATCCAGCGGCGTATGACGCCTTCATCGAGTGGGCGCGACTTCATTTCGAGATCGAGTCGAGAACCCAAAAGGTCCGACTGGACATGGACAACAGCGCAGCCTTCGACGTCCACGACCATCTTGGCATCATTCGGGGTTACTGACATGCCGAAAAGCGCTCTGCTCATCATCGGGATGACCCTTACGTTGGCGCTCAGCGCAGGGTGCACGCCGGAGCCTGCCGCGGCCCCTCCTCAGAAGAGCCCCGAGGCGACGCCTGTCATCGACGCCGCCCCTTACTGGTGCGAAGTCATACCGCAGCAAGGGGTTCGCGCCATCAGCGGTCTCACCATGCCTCTGGAGGAGAGCAAGTGGGGTGCTCTGGCCTCACATGGTGGGTGTTCGCTGAGGAACGAGTACAGCAGGTTCTCGCTCAACTGGTCCATCAACGGCGGAGAAGAAGCGCTCGGCCTCGCGCGTAAGAATTTCGGATCAACGCGGCTGTCGGAGCTTCCTACTGATCTCGGAAAGGGTTTGATCGCGTACACGGGAGGGATTCCCAGGAGCAAGCCATACGTCGCCTTCATACTGTTCCGGTGCGGCAAGAATCAGCCTTGGATGGGCACGTCGCTTTCACAGGTCGCGAAGGAGCGGAACGTAGTCAAGGACCTCACTGACTTGCTTCACATAGCTCGGGACCGGTACGGGAAGGCACACAACTGCACGCCTGAGGCCGCGTAATACCTGATCGGCAAAAGGGACATATGCTGCGACGGCTCCGACGTAGGCGTTTCCGCCCCAACCTTCGATGTGCGACATATTCCTCTCAGGGATGAGACTGACCAGATTGATCGATCTTTGTAGTGTGCGTTCCTGGAATGCAGGCGAGGGATTGGGCCAACCTGATGGAAACGTTCCGCACCGCGGTGTAAAAAGTTCGGAACGGCTCGCGTAATCAGACCTGGGCCATGCAACCCCGTTGCATCACTCGTCTACCTGAGGCGGGACACCACATTGCTACTCACATCCGTACAGAGCTGACCGTGCCCAACTCCCAAGAGGGCACCCCCCGTTCAGTCGTCACGCACGACCGCTCGCTCGACCGGTTCGTCAACCGCTTCAAGCTGACCCGCCACATCGTCACCCTCATCAACGACGACCCTCCCCCAGACCGGATCCTCTACCTCCACGGCCCCGACGGCACCGGCAAGTCCCTGCTCCTCCGCCACCTGGAAACCCGGGCCTGCCTCCGGACGGACCGCTGGCCGGACATCAGCGACACCCCCGATGCCGAGCTGCTCGACCGTCTCGCCGAGCACGGCCGCAGCGTGCCCGTGGCCAGGATCGACTTCGGTGCCCGGCCGGCGGGTGATGACCGGCCGCTGGAGGCGTTCTCGGCGCTGTTCATGCTGAAACACCAGCTTGCCCACTACGGCATCGCCACCCCACGCTTCGACTTCGCCGCCATCACGTACCTGCACAAACTGGGCTTTGATCTCACCCACCGGATCCGCGAGCTGTTCCCGAGCAGCGAGGTCGGCATCGCGCTCGACATCGCCGACGCCTTACTGATCCTGCCGATCCTGCGCGGCGGCCAGCATCTGCTCACCTCTCGCATGGACGAGACCTTCACCCGCCGACGAGTGCGACGCCGTCTCTCCCAAGAAGACGCCGACCACATTCTGGCCCTCGTCCCTGAGCCTGAGCTTCTGTATGAGCTGCCGCAGCTGTTCGCCAAGGACCTCAACGACGCCGCCGCCGAGCACGACCGGATCGTGCTGCTCTTCGACACCCACGATGCGTTCTACGGCGACACGGACGACCTGTTCCACGCCGACAAGCCGATACGCGACGAGTGGCTGCGCTGCCTGCTGGGCCAGCTCGACCTGGGAGCCGGCATCGTCGCCGTCGTGGCGGGCCGCACCCGCCCGCCGTGGCCGTCCGCTCCGGTCTTCCCCATCCCCGAGCAGTACGTCGATCACCGCCTGGTCGGCCACCTGACCACCGCCGATGCGACCCAGTACCTCACTCTGGCCGGCGTCACGGATCCAGCCATGCGGACGGCACTCGTCACCTACGCCTCCACCACCCCGGACGAGGTGCATCCTTACGTCCTCGGCCTGTGCGCGGACGTGGCGCTGGCCGTCGGCCCCCGGCTCAGCCCCGGAGACTTCGGAACGCTGATCGAGAGCAGGGAACACGACCTCGCCCGCAGGCTGCCCACCGAAGCCGAATACGGCATCCTGGCCGTCAGCGCCTGCCGTTCCTTCACCGCCGACACGTTCCACCACCTCGGCGAAGCGCTCGGCTTCCCCTGCGACCGCAGCGCCTTCGACAAGCTGACGGCCTTCTCCTTCATCTCACCGCTACGAGGCGGTACGGCCGGCGGGTCGGGCGCGTACACCGTGCACCCCATCCTGCGCCGATCCCTGCAACACGTCCGCCCGGACGAGGTACGCCAGGCCCACGACGTCCTGGCCAGGCACTACGCCGCAAGCCAGGAGTTCACCGCCGAGCTGGAGGCCGCGTACCACCTGAGCCACCTCGACCCCGACCAGGGCGTGGCCGCCTGGATCGCGCTCATGGACCGCAGCCTCGCCACCGGCCGCTTCGACCGCTGCCGCACCCTGACCAACCTCCTCCACGACCTGCCCATCGACAGCGACGAGGGCAAGGGCCGCTGCCTGTACCGGGTGGCCAGAGCCCATCTCGGTCTCGGCAACCGGGCCCACGCCGAAGCCCTCATCGAGGGTCTCCCCTTCAGCTCCCCGTACGCCGTCCTCGTACGTGCCGAGGTCGCCTTCTGCAGTGGCGACTTCGACCACGCCGAGCACCTGGCCCACTCCGCGCTGGCGCTCACGGACGAGGACGCCCGAGGGGACTTCCTGTTCCGCCTGGCCGAGATCGAGCTGTACCGGGGCCGTTTCGCCGCAGGTCGCGAGCACGCCACCGAGGGCCTGAACACCACCACCGAACAGGCGCCCTGGCTCAAGCTCCTCGGCGAGATCGAGTATTTCTCCGGCAACACGGAACGCGCGGACACGCTGATCAGTCAGGCGCTTAGCGACGTCGCCGCCCGTCCCGTCCACCAGCGCGATCAGGCCCTGCACGCCGGCCTGTTCCAGGACGCGGCACTGATCGCCGAGGCCGCCGGAGCCTGGGAAACCGCGCTGACCAGCCAGACAGAAGCCCTCGCCATCCGCAGAGCCGCAAAGGACGCCCGCGGGATCGCCCAGTCCCTTCACGGTCTCGGCAAGGCCCGATGCGGTCTGGGTCTGGAACAGGAAGCCGTCCAAACCCAGGAAGCCGTCCAAACCCTGGCCGAGGCCGGCCGCATGGCCCGAGACCTCGGCGACGGCCTGCTCGCGGCGAGAATCACCCACAGTGAAGCCGACGTCCACCGGGCCGACGGCGACCACACGAAGGCCCGGCAGCTGACCGTCCAGGCGTTGCGGGAGTTCGAGCACCACGGCACCCCGTACGACGTCGCCGCCGCCTGCCTCTCTCTGGCCCGCCTCACGGACGGTCGCGAGCGCGTCCGGTACGCCGACCGCGGCCGCCGCGCCATCGCGCGGAGCGGCTTCGGCGTCCTCACCCAACTGTTCCCTGACCAGGCGGTCCCGCCACCCGCACGTCGCATCCGCAACGGCCTCACCGGCTTCTGCTGCGGGGACGCTTTCGGCGTCCCCTGGGAGGGCAAGCGTCCGCAGGACATCCGCCTGACCGAAACGCTCACCACCCGAGGAGACTGGCCGCTCGGCAGTACGTCGGACGACACCGAACAACTCATCCTGCTCGCCCGCAACCTGATCGACACCGGCGGCTCAGAACTGGCCTTCCTCCAGGCCCTGACCGCGGCCCTCCCGACGATGCGCGGAGCCGGCCCCACCACGCGCAGAGCCGTGCAGCGGTTCGCGACCACCGGTTCCGCGGTCGCCGACGGCGGATCGACCAACGGCGCCATGATGCGGGTGCTGCCCATCGGCTGGGCTCTGCCGGCCATCGAAGCCGAACGCCGCCGCGAACTGGCCGTACGCATGACCAAGACCACCCACGCCGACCCCCGCGCCGTCGCCGCCGCCTGCGCTGTGGCGGCCATGGGATCGTGGGCGCTCGAAGGTTGTCCCGGCGAGGAGCTGATCACCGTTGCCCGGGAGGAACTGGATCACTTCGGTGTCTCCTTCCCCACGCCATGGCAGCCCCCGCCCGGCGGAGTCTCCCTGGACGTCGCGGACACGCTGGGCGCGATCCTCCACGTACTCCACCTTCACGACGAACCGATCGAAGCCATGCGGTACGCGGTCGGCCTCGGCGGGGACACCGACACGGTGGCCGCGATCATCGGAGGCATCCTGACCTGCCGGCAGGACACGGCGGACATCCCGTGGGCGCCACAAGTCGCGTTCCCACCAGGCCTGGACACACTCGCCGAAGGGCTCCGCGCCATGCGACAGGCAGCGTACGGCTGACTTCTGGATCAGCGACCCACGGGCGGCGCGCCGCCTGACATGCTGAGCGGCATGCACTTATGGGCATGGGGTCTCTTCGGCGTGGCAAGCGTCCTCGTCGGCGCTGCCGCACTGTTGCAATCCGGGGCGCAGCCCCACTACGTCGCGTTCGGCACGGCGCTCTGCCTGGGCGGCGCGCTGCTGGTGTGGGTCGCTGTCACCGCACGCCGCGTGGGCCGGATCAGCTGGCTGGCCACCACGGCGCTGACGCTTGCCGGGCTGTTCCTCAGCATGCTGGTGGTGCGCGAGGACGTGTGCTGCATGTACGGCTACCATCGCGGACTGGGCTATCCCTGGGCATGGCTGGACAGTTACGCCACCGCCGACAATATGGCCGCGATCGATGCGATCAGGTCCGATCCAGCAGCGCTGGAGAAGAGCGTCGACTGGTTGAAGGTGGTGCTCGACGGACTGTTCTGGTGGCACGTCGCGCTGCTCGTCGTCGTACCGGCCATGCAGGCGCGGCGCCGATTTCAGCGGCAGCGTCTCTGAATGCGCATCCAGTTGTTCGCTCGGGCGTAACTGACACCGGTGTGGAGAACGGGAGGCACAGTCATCAAGCCGACGACCGCATCGCCGGGGCTCTCCGTGCGATTTCTAGGGCCACCCAGCCCACCAGCCGGATCACCTGAGCGCGCGTGACCGCTCGGCTCGGTCGAGAGCGGCACGCGCCTTCACCGCGCCTTCGTCGGTCAGCAGGTAGTAGTGGCGAGCCCGGCGTCCCTCAGCCAAGTGATCGGCCGGAGCTTCCTCGTGACGCTCCAGCCAGCCGAACTCGCGCTCCAACCGGGCCAAGATCGGGTAAACCGTACCGGGATGCTGGCAGGTCTTCTCACACAACTCCAGGCCGTAACGACGCTGGGCTGGATCGGACAGCAGTACTTGCAGCACCAGCATCGTCTGCAAGGTCATCCGGGGACCATCTGCCATATATCGAACTCTAGATATCCAGCACGCAGCGTGACATCAGTCTGTCGGCCATAACAGCCTGACCCAGCTCCCCGGGCACCGTCCGCAGGTCACCGGCTGGACATCTGATCAACCAGCTCACCGGCAAGACGATGGGCACCCTGCGGCCCGTTCCCGGTCACCAGGTCGATCGGCGATACCTGACGTACCACCGCAGCCTGTACTGAACCCACAGAGCGGCCCGCGTACCGGGGCGCAAACTGGCATGGCAGTCAGCCGGAGCGCGGGCCTCGGTGCTCGTCAGGTCCGCACCCGCCACTTCCGGGCGCTGGGGCGATCAAGCCACAGATGGGTACCGGACGGATCGACCGTCAGCCCGAACCGGTCGTAACCGGGACTGCCGAGCGAGACCCACTGCCGATAGGCGGACGACAACTCATCCCAGAGCCGCCGCTCACCGTACTGCGTCACCTCCCCCTCAGCCGCCTCAGGCCTCCGGTCGCAGGCCGCCCAAGCGCCTTCGCCGGTGTGGTCGTCCAGCTCGTACAGGAGCAGGGAGTCCGCCCCGTCCTCGCTGACGTCGTGCCAGCCGACACGAGGGACCAGGGCATGGCACAGCAGTTGCGCCCCCAGGTCCATGTTCCAGAAAGTACGAGGGTGGAGCTTCGTCGTGGAACGGTGTGCGGCCTCGTGGTGATGGCTGGTCCATCTGGTGTTGTAGCGCTGGTCGCGCAGCATCATGTAGCTGGCCGTGCCGTGGAAGCAGCCGACCGCCGTGGTCTCGTTCAGCACCTTCAGGCGTAGTCGGTGGCCGACCAGGCCGCCGGCGTGCCAGGGCAGCACGATGACGCCGCCCGGCCTGGTCTGCTCGATCCAGGCCATCGGGATGTCGGACACTCCCACGGTCACGTGCACCCGATCGAACGAGGCCCGCTCGGACCGGCCTTCGGTTCCGTCGCCGACCACCAGCTGCGGGGCGAATCCGGCCTCGCCGAGATTGGCCGCGGCCCGAGCCGCCACCTCAGGATCCACCTCGATGGAGACGACACCGTTCGCTCCGGCAGCCCACGACAGCAGACCTGCCGTCCAGCCGGAGCCCGTACCGATCTCCAGGATGCGATCCCCCTTCTGCGGAGCCAGCAGTTCCAGGAAGGGGAACACGATGCCGGGAGCCGAGACCGACGACGAGAAGAGGCCCTTGCCGCTGAGCGGGTCGCCGGCCCCGTCGTCGGTCTGCAGGATGATGGAGGTGTCGGCGTACACGGCCGTCCACCAGCCCATCGGGTCCTCGTCGACGGCGAACCTGCCCCGCGGCGCGCCGGCATGGTTCGAGTTGAACCACGCCGCGGCGGGAGCGAACAGGTGCCTGGGCACCGCTCGAAGCGCGTCCTCCCAGCTCTCGTCCGTCAGCGAGCCTCGGGTGCGCAGGTGGGCGGCCAGTCTCGCGATCAGGTCGTCGAACGTGAGGCCGTCCGGGGGCGTCACCGTGCCCATGCCGGGCCCCGTTGCAGGATGTCCGCCAGCGCCTCCGGCACGGGCAGGCCCGCCCGCTGGTTGAGCCAGCCCCACTCCCCGCTCTGGTTGGTCTCCAGGAAGTGGTAGCGGCCCTGCGGGTCGCAGATCAGGTCGGCGGCGCCGTACACCAGGTTCAGCTGGTCGTGCAGCTCCACCAGCCGATCACTGATCTCGGTGGGAAGGTCGACGCGCTCGTACGTGAGGGAGTCGTAGTCGCTGCGCCAGTCGATCGTGCCCTGCTCGCTGGCACTGTCGATGCGCACCGCGAGCACCTGGGCGCCGATCACGAGCGCCCGCACCTCGTACGCCTTGTCGACCCACTCCTGGAACAGTTGCGCGGTACGAGCCATGGCCGGATCGAGCAGCGCATCAGGGTCATCGAGGGGCTTGGTGTAGATGACCCGCACCTGGCCCTCGTCCGCGTGCCAGATGCCACCGACCGCCTTGTAGACGAACGGCTCGCCGAGCTCCTTCGCCCACGCGTGCGCTTCCTGAGGATCGTTCGTGATGATCGTCTTCGGTACGTTCAGCCCGACGCGAGCCGCCGTGACCAGCTGGATCGGCTTGTACTCGGCCCGCATCGCGGCCATCGGATCGTTGACCCACAGGCAGCCGCTCTGCCGCAGCGCGGCCAGCACCCCGCCGAACCCGTAACGCGCCTCCGCGTAGGCGAAGGCGCGTTCCGGGGACGACATCCGCTCGTCCATCCGGAACTGGGTCGGACGCCTGCTGTAGATCGCGCCCACGCAGGCCAGGTCGAGCTCGCCGCGTACCGTACCGACGATGCCTGACCAACCGCGGCGGCCCGTCTCGATGTGAGCCGCCATCGAGACGTGTGCCGGGAAGTCGGCGGTGTCCAGAGTGACGACGGGAACCCCGCGGCCGGTCAGCTCGGCCGCGACGCGTTCGGCCGCGGTGTCGGCGTCGTCAGTGATGATCAGGACGGTGTGCGTCACGTCAGTCCTTGACCTTCTCCTCGTTGGGGCCGTTCCCGTCACTGGTCGTCTCGCTGGACTCGTTGCTGCCGTTGCCTCCGTGGTTCCCGGAGGCGACCGGTGTCGGCGCGACGAGGTGACGCAGGCCCCACGGCCGCGCTTCACCGGCCGGGGTGCCGACGGCCGACAGGATGTGCTTGGTCGGCGACATGGGGAAGAAGTCGCCGGCCCGGAAGGGGGTTCCGCGCGATTCTCCGTCCGGGGAGTGGGTGATGAGGTCGAGGGCCGACTGGTCGTCTCGCCTGGTGCTCGTAAGCATCGAACTGATCCTCCTTGTGCGGGTATGCAGGTATTTCCGGACAGTGCTTCTCTCCTGGCGCCAGGGGGCCGTGGCGTCAGGAGTAGGGGAGGTTTTCGGTGACCGCCTGGAGCGGTGGCGGCGGCTTATCTCACTTGCCCGCTGATGAGCCGGCACCACAGCGTTTCCGCCTCGCCGACCTTCACCCGCGGGCTCTCCTCGATGACCCACGGCTCGACGGACCGGTCGTACCGCCGGATGAACCCCGTCCCTCCGGCCCGGCAGTCCTCAAAGACCAGCGGCAAGCACTCGCAGGTGCATCTCCGGACATGAACTGGATCCGGACGACGCTCGACCGGCCTCCACTGGAGCCGCACAGCGTCCGGACCGGGCGGAGCGGGGTGCGTGCGGTGGACATCGTCATCATCGGCCACAGGAACTCACCGTCCTTCCTGACGAGCGATCCCCACGGCGCCCCGCGAAGATCGCTATCGATGAACAGGCGTTGGTGAGCGAGGAGCCATCTCAGTCGCTTCGCGCGCCTCCATAGGCGGCGACCTGGAGCGCACCACACAAGCCGCAGCCGGAGGAGCTGGGGACTGGCGCTCACCAACGCCACACCGCTCAACCTAGCTTAACCTGTCCCATACTGTCTATAGACTTCTTAGCCATGCCTGTTCTATGTCGGAAAGTCCACTAACACGTATGGTCGTCCTGTGATCGAGTGGGACCCCAGGCTCTACAAGTGGGAGCAGATAGCGAACGTCGTCGCAGAACGCATCGACGACGGCACCTATCCGCCGCTCACCTTGATCTCGGAGGTGAAGCTTCAGGAGGAGTTCGACGTCGCCCGCGTCACCGTACGCAAGGCGATGGAGGACCTCAGGGGCCGGGAACTGATCACCACCAAGCCCGGCAAGGGCTCCATAGTCGTGCCGAAGTAGGATTCCGGCCGCTGCTCAGAGGCGGCTTTGGTAGATCTTTTCCCATTGTTCGCGCTGACCGAGTTAGCGGCAGCGCTTCTCTGGCTTGGGGTTCACTCCCGGCAGAGCTGTCGATCACGCCTGCTTGAGCACTTGGCCTGCGAGGACGTCAGGTACGCTCGCTCCACCCACAGGCTTCCGGTTTAGACCTATCAGTCCTTCATCGTCACTTTTGTCATGGTCTGCATGGTTGAATCCGGCCTCGTCCAGGGAGGTCCCCCGCTTCCATGACGCCAGAGATCCAGAAGTTCATCGACTCGGCCTTTTTCTTGACCTCGTGGCATCAGACTGCCGAGGCAGAACCTGGCGCCCTTACGCCCCTGACGCACTCCAGTCCGTACGTTGCCAAGGATCAGCAGGGCCACCGGCCTCCCGGCGATCAGGACGATGCGGAGATCGGCGATTCGCAGGACCATGAGGACCATGCGGGCCCACCGGCGGGCGGACCTCACGATGGGCCGCATACCAATGCGAACGACTCCCAGGATGCTCAAGGCGGCTACCAGAGCCCGCATGGGAGGGGCTCGGGGTCTCAAGAGCTGGGCCAAGGCTCTCCGGAGGAGCCGTACACCTCGCAGACCCCGGATCGAGGCGGCGACAGCCAGAGCGGTGGGAACCCGAACGGGTCTCATCAGGGTGGCTCGCATCACCACCAAGGAGGTGCCCACCCGTCGGCCGTGGCGACCCGGCCCGTGCCAGGGTCGACTCATGGCTCGGACGACACGCCGCCGTCCGAAAGCACGCCACCGTCCGAGACGCCAGAGGCCACTCCCACCTCAACGTCGGACGGACCTGACGGCACGACTACGCCGCAACCTACTTCGGGCTCACCGACCCCCACTGCGACGTCGTCATCCACCCCGACCCCCACGACGTCGGACTCGTCCTCCCCCACCCCCACGACGTCCGAGTCCCCCTCAGCCACTCCCACCCCCACGGCATCCGAGTCAGCCTCACCCACTCCTACGGCATCCGACTCGTCATCGCCGACAGAGACCGCTACGGCCTCCGAAGCCCCCTCCCCAGTGGACACCGCCACGGCATCGGAGTCACCGGCCGCTTCGACCGGCGACGAAGCCGAGCCGTCTGCCACCTCCACTTCAGCAGTGGCAGAGGACACCTCTCCTTCGCCCGCGCCGGAGGCCGCAGTCGACGAGAGCACGGCGGCCACGCCGGAGGTCGAAGCCGACGAGGGTGCCGCCGCCTCGCCGCCGGCGTCCAGCACCACCACTTCCAGCGCCGTCCCCGCGCACGTCAACACCGCGGCGTCCAGTCAGCAGTGGGGATTGTCCACCACGACGACGGTCACCTCGGCTGTGCTGCTCCTGCTCGCCCTGCTGGCCGGGCTCGCGGTGCTCGTCGCCAGGTCCCGGCGGACGCGCCTGGCCACCCCGGAATACGTCGAACCCGTGCCTCCGGCTCCGGCTCCCCTCCCCGCCAGAGCTCCCGGGGAGGAGAACCCGTGGACGCGGCAACTTCTCGAAGCCCTCGACAACGTCATCGCCCTCGACAAACAGGACAGCGCGCCATCCGGTGCGGAAGATCCTCGTCCTGGAACCGATTCGCCTGCGCACGACTCCGGCGCCGACCCTGAGGCGACCGCCGCCTGGAGCCCGCCGTTCAAGTCGTCCGCCTCGCCCGGGTCGCTGGAAGCCCTCTTCGAGCCTGCGGACGCGTCTCCACCTGATGGCCTCGCCGAGGACGACTCCGAAGGCGAGCAGGTCAACGAACAGCCGGCCGGCGATGACGACGACACCAGGCCCGGGAGCACTGGCGACTCCACTCCGTAGTCCTGCGGCCGAGGTAACCAACCGAGGACGCCGGGGTGAACGTCCTGCTCTGGCGCCCCGCTCACGTCGAGCTGGGGTGCACGACTCATCTGGCCGACCTCTGGACACCTCAGCCCGGACGGAGGCCGGGTCAGTGGAGGGAGCCGCCGGTTTCCTTCAGGTCTGAGGTCGTGGTGGCCGCCGCGGACACGATCGCGGTCAGGGCCTGCGCTATCGACCCGACGGGCATCGACGGCTTGTCGCCGTCCGGGACCTGTTCGGGCAGGTACGGGACGTGGACGAAGCCTCCGCGTACCCCTGGCCGGCCGGACGCGATGAGGTGCATCAGGCCGTAGAAGACGTGGTTGCAGACGAACGTGCCCGCCGTGTGCGAGACGGACGCCGGCAGGCCGGCCTCGCGGACGGCCGCCACGCAGGCCTTCACCGGGAGGGTGGAGAAGTACGCCGCCGGGCCGTCCGCGACGACGGGCTCGTCCACGGGCTGGGTGCCCTTGTTGTCGGGGATGCGGGCGTCGTCGAGGTTGATGGCGATGCGTTCGACCGAGATGCCCGGCCTTCCACCCGCCTGGCCGACGCAGATGACGACGTCGGCGCCGGACTCCTCTACGGCCGCGCGCAGCCGGGCGATGGCGTCGTGGAAGACCACCGGCAGCATCGCCGTCGTGAGCGATGACCCGTCCGGCGGGGTGGTCGCGACGCGCTGCACCGCCTGCCACGACGGGTTGACGCCGGCGCCGTCGAAGGGCTCGAATCCGGTGAGCAGGACGTGGGTCATGGGTTTCCTCTCGTACGCCTGTGTCATGGTCAGGCGCGGGTCACGAGGATGCCGTCGTCGTCGCTGAACAGTTCGGCTCCGGAGCGGAAGGTGGCGCCGCCGAAAGTGACCGGGACGTCGCGTTCGCCGGCTCCCGTTTTGGCGCTCTTGCGGGGGTTGGAGCCCAGTGCCTTGATGCCCAGGTCCAGTTCACGCAGGGCGGCGACGTCTCGTACCGCACCGTTGATGATCACACCCGCCCAGCCGTTGGTGACGGCGAGGCCCGCGATGACGTCGCCCATGAGGGCGGTGTGCAGGGAGCCGCCGCCGTCGACCACCAGGACGCGTCCCTCGCCGGGCTGCTCCAGAGCCGACCTGAGCAGGACGTTGTCCTCATGGCAGCGGACGGTGGCGACCGTGCCGGAGAAGGCGCGGCGGCCGCCGTACTGGGAGAGCTGGAGGTCGCAGGAGTCGAACTGCTCGCCCCGCTCGTCGTAGAGGTCTGCGGTCACAATGGTCACGGCGCGGCCTTTCAGCACGGGTTGAAGCAGTCTGGTGAGTGACCGTATCGGCTCAGCGATCCGAGGCCGGGACCGGGCAGGCCGTCGTACGCGATGCGGCAGGTGGCGCGGTGCGGTCTGAGCGCTCCGGCCACCCACCGCAGGAGCTCGTCAGCTATTCCTGCTGCTCCAGGACCGTGACGTCGCGTTCGACCCAGGTTCCCCGATGGGAGGTGTCGCCTTCCCACTCGACGGCGTAGGTGTACTCACCCGGCCCGGTGGGGGTGTCGGTGAAGCTGAAAGAGCCGTCAGGAGCGGGCGTCAGCTCGAACAGCTGGGTCAGGTCGGCGCGGGCGAGCGCGCGGTGCACCTTGAGCGTGGTGGTCGACGGGAAGACCCGGTCGCCGGCCTTCAGCACGCCGCTGAACTGGAGTTGTTCGCCGACGGACCCTTCTGACGGGCCGGACAGGGTCAGCGACGAAGGGGGCAGAGTGATGGATATGGTCCTGTGGGCCTTGCTCCATCGGTGATCTGTGCTGCCGTTCCAGAGCACGTCATACGTGACCTTGGTGGGCGGTTGTGTGTCTGTGATGGTGAACGTTCCATCTGCCGCGGTCGTCACATCCGGAAGTGGTGTCACAGGACTGCCGCTTATAGGCGACCTACGGGTCACGGTGAGCGTCTGTACGCCAGGGGCCGAACCGTCGCTCAGCGTGAGGCGTCCTGTCAGGGTGAACTCCTCGTACGCGGTCGCCCTGGACGGCCCCGTCAAGGTCAGCTTGGACGATGGGAGGGTCACCCCGTGCAGCCGCCACAGCCGGAGCCGCTTGTCATTGTTTCCCCGCAGCACGCCGAAGACGTCGGCCCCGGAGAAGGCGAGACTCCCGAGGGAATGGGCCGCCGGTGGGGTGGTCTGGTGCAGCGTCGTCGCCGTGGGAGTGCCGTACAGGGTGAAGGCGCTCTTCCAGCCGCCTGCGATGTGGGCGCCGTCCGGGCTGATCGCGACGGCCGCCGGGGAGTCTGCCGCTTCCGTGGCGTAGTCGCGGACCTTGGCCAGGCTGGTGGTGTCCCAGGCGGCGAGCTGGTGGGTGTCGGCAGCCACGGAGATGACGGTCGAGCCGTCGGGCGTCAGCGCGAGGCCGTTCGGGAGACCCTGGTCGTTCGGGTGGCTCTCGATTGTGCCGCGCAGGGTGGCGGGGGTGTCGCTGACGTCGTATATCAGCAGGTCGGACGACTCGGCGGAGGTGTTGGCCACCGCCAGTGTGTCCCCTGCGACGGCGACCCGGGGTGCGTCGAACGTGTCGGCGTCGATGGGGACGGGCACCGGCACCGGCGCTGACAGGTCGAGACCGATGACGCCGCCTCCGGTCTCGCGGTAGCAGCCGTGGCCGACCCACAACCGGCTGCCGGACAGCGACAGGTTCACCGGGCACGGGTAGGCGGTCAGGTCGATGCGCCGGATGATGGTGAGGTCGGCGGTGTCGACTTCGGCCACCTGGTGCGAACCGCCCAGCGCGGCGTACAGGCGGGTGCCCTCGGGGCTCAGGGCCAGGCCGGCCGCGGCGGACAGACCGGTGATGCTGCCGGTGAGCACGCCCCGGGTGTCCGCGACGATGATCCGGGTGTTCGCGGAGACGAAGACCTTGCCGCCGCCAGCGGCTACGACACCGCTTCGCGATGCGACGGACGGCATGAGCACGCCGAGGTCGGTCGTGGAGTCGGCGGCTGAGGCGGCCGGCGCGAGTGAGGTGAGCAGGCCGGCCGCCACGGCTAAGGCTCCGCTGAGGGCGAGCAGGCGGCGCGTCACTGATGAGCCGGCACCGCGTTTCGGTAAGCGCACGTGTCCTCCTGGAAGTGCGTATGGGAACATGAGTTCGATGCAATGCGATCATGAAGGCGGGGGCTCCAGGAGTCAAGCCCCGGCCATGGCGTCGGCTCAATCGCGAGTGGGGGCAGGCCGGGGGCGCGTCGTCAGAGGTTCAGGAGTTCGCGGGGCAGGGCTTCGGCCCACCAGCGTTCGACGCGGTCCGGGGGCCAGCCGCGTTCGGCGGTGAGGGTGGTGTAGACGTCGATGTTGCAGATGGCCGCGTAGATGTCGGCGGCGGTCGGCACGTCCAGGCCCGGGCGGAGGGTGCCGGCCGACCACGAGGAGAACACCGCCACGCGGGTCTCGGCGGCGCGGGCGCGGCTGTCGCGGTAGAGGGCGGCCAGTTCGGGTTCCGTACGGGCGGCTTCGCGGAGCGGGACGATGATGTCTCCGGCGTCTTCGTACAGCCGCCGGTCGAAGGCCGCCATCACGGCCAACTGCTGCTCGGGCGTGGCCCCCGGGGCCTCCAGTTCGGCGAGTTGGCGCGAGGGGTCGGCGGACAGGCCGACGGCGTCCGCCAGGGCCCGGGTCAGGCCGGCCTTGTTGCCGTACACCGAGTAGACCGTCGGCACGGAGACGCCCGCCTCGCGTGCGACGTCGCGTACCGTCGTCGCCGTCCACCCGCGCGCGACGAAGAGGCGGCGCGCGGCCTGGGCGATCTCGGCGCGGGTCTCCATCGCCTGCGCCGTACGGCGCAGCGAGTCGTAGCGGCGACGGGTCCCCTCTGCGCTCATGCTGAGTGACGCTATCGCAGCAGCAGGGAGACGCTGTAGGCGACGATCCAGGTGATCCAGCCCAGCCAGCCGATCAGCCCGGCCAGCCCGAGACGGTTGCCGCCTTCGACGTTGTACGGGGCGGCGAGCGCGGACAGCAGGAGCAGGGCGGCGCTGACGTATCCCAGGCCCGCCTGCCAGACGGGGACGAGGCCGGCGCTGACCCCGGCGGCGGTGAAGCCGAGCAGGGCCATGGCCAGGAATGCCTGGTTGAAGCCGAACAGTACGTTGCTCATCCCCCACAGGCCGGCCATCTCGCCGCGTCCGTGGCGGGCGGCCGTTGCCATGCCGAAGCGCAGTGCCTCGACGCAGGTGAACGTGGCGTTCTGCAGCAGCACGCCGGCGAAGCCCACCAGCGCCCACGCGCCCTGATCTCCGTTTCCGCGCCACAGCACGGAGAGGAGTCCGGCGGCGAAGAGCGTGAGGCACAGCCAGGTCAGCGGCACGAGCACCGACGGCTTCTTCAGGGCGTCCGCGATTCCGTTGTACGAGTCGGTGGTCGCGTCCAGACCCTTGCCGGAGGTCGGGAGGGGGAGGCCGGAGCGGAGGTAGATGGCGTTGATGACGACTCCTACGAGCACGAACCCGATCCCGCCGAGCCCTCCCAGAACGGTGAACTCCATGCCGGCACTCCTCTGCTGTTTTGAGTTAACGCTCCTTATAATCAATATATAGTACGTCAACTCGCTCGGAGGGAGACGAGTTTGCACCCTGGCGGTGGGCAGGAGGGCGAGCCGCGATGGGCGGGGCTGTGGATCGAGCGGCAGTAAGTCCCCGCGCGGCGGGAGGGAGGTTCCGTCGCGCGGGGGGGTTCGTCGGCCGGTCAGACGCGGCCCGAGGTGGCCGTGCAGGAGGGGTCGCTGGCGTTGTTCCGGTCGAAGACGATCCTGGTCTGGGCGAACAGCGCGTAGTTGGTCGGCCAGGTCCTGTTGACGCCCACGGATCCGGAGCCGTTGCGGGCGTTGGTCGTCGAGAAGGACCACAGCGACGAGTCCGGCCCGGTCTGGTCCCGGCGGATCTCGCCGTAGACGTCGTTCTGGGTCGAGCCCGACTGACCGTTGATGTTCCAGAAGTAACTGGAGACGCTGTGGTTGGTGCCCGAGTTGGTGTAGTTGAAGCCGCCGCTCGCGCTCCAGCCGTTGCCCACGCTGCACGAGCCGCTGGTGCTGGCCGCGTGCGCCGCCGTCGTGGTGGCCAGGATGGTGGTCGCCACGACGAGCGAGGTGGTCGCGATTCCGCCGATGATTCTCTTCATGGTGGTTCTCCTCCGGTTGGTTTAGTTCGTTCCGGCGGGGTGCCACTCGACCCGGCCGTTCTGGGTCAGGGTGACCAGCTCCCCTCCTGCGGTGAAGCGGGCGGTCAGGACGCCGTCCTTCGTCCAGGCGATGTCGCCGGCGGTGTCGAGCGCCGTGAACGTGCCCCCGTCGGCGAAGCCGATGACGTCGTCGCTCGGATGAGCGGTGACGCCCGTCTCCGCGACGAAGTCACGACGCCAGGCCGTTCCTCCGTCCGCGCGCAGCCCGGTCACGGTCGTGTGGAAGCGCCCTCCGATGGTGGCCGTCCGGGTGACGACCGCCGCCGCCCGGCCGCCGGTCACGCACTCGCCCTTGAGCGCGATGGCGACGGCCACGCAGGTCTCCGCCAGGGACGGTCCCCGTTCCGTACGCCGCCAGCCGTTCGCGTCGCGGGCGAACCTGAGCAGGTGGTCCTGGGGCGCGCCGGTCTTCCACGGGTAGGCGAAGGCGGCGGTCCCGTCCGTGGACTCGACCCATCGGAACCCCCGGTGCGTGACCGGCAGCCGCTCGGAGCCGTCCGGGCGCACCACCCGGATCCAGGTGCGGCCCGCGTCGTCCGTCTCCTCCACCACCGCGTCCCCGGCGGATCGGGCGGACAGCACGTGCGCGTGCGCGGCCGGCGAGACCGGGAACGGCGCCCGTCCCGTCCCGCTGAGCAGGAACGGCCGCAGCGGCGGCGCCTCCTCGGTGGGGATCTGCGAGACGACGGCGTCCGGGCACTCGGCCAGGCAGGTGACCTCGACCCCGTACGCGGCGGCGTCGCGGTCCTGCCAGACCTGAGTGCCCGAACGGCCGTAACCGGTGAGCAGCCCCGTCTCGGGTGCGTAGAGCACGGCGCCCCCGTGGGAGACGGCGAGCAGCCGCGCCGGTTGCGGTCCCGTGACGGGCGCGGGGCCGCAGCCGGCGGTCGGCAGGGCTGCCAGTACGGCGGTGAGGGCCATGAGCACGATGCCGCCGGACACGCTGCTCGTACGCAATGGCCCTCCTTCTGAGGTCCTGCCGAGGGGATGTCCTGCCGCAGCCAGAATCAGTCAGCGCCCGTGATCGCGGTAAGACTGTTTCGTTGGGGACCGAAAGACGCACGTCAACGTACGTCCGGCTCCCGCCTGCGGGAATGCGCGGCCTTCGCACCCGGTGCGCCGGCGAGCAGGTCGGCGCCCAGCCGGGTGGTGTGGTGCAGCATCAGGTTGGCGCGCCGGATGCTGACGATCAGGCCGGCCCGGCGCAGGACGTGCGCGTGCTCGCTGGCCGTCGACATCGAGATGCCCGTTCTGGCGGCCAGTTCGCTGGTGGTGCAGCCTGGCATCCGGTCGACGAGGGTCAGGAGCTCGGCTCGTTTCCGGCCCAGCAGCGCCGCCAGAGCGTCACCTCCGGTGGTGTTCTGTACGGTCTGGCGGGGCGAGGGGTAGGCGAGTACGGGCGGCAGGGCCGGGTCCACCAGTGCGACGGGGTTCGCCCGGCAGAAGTACGACGGGATGAGGGTCAGCCCGCGTCCGCGCAGGTGGATCTCCCGGCCGGCTCCCGCCGGGTAGTCGACCTCCAGCACGGGAGGACGCCAGCGCATCGTCGGAGTCAGGTGGCCGAGCAGCTGTTCGGCGCCGCCTCTGAGCAGGTGGCGGTGCATGACGGCACGTTCGGTGGCCAGTGCGCGGTCCACTTCGGGCCAGTGAGGGGTGAGTACGGCGCGGCAGTAATCGGTGACGACCCGGACGAACCGGCGCATGGCTGCCGGGTCGCCGCGGGCGAGCTCGTCCAGGTTCGCCGAGGGCAGGCCGCTGCTGCGGCGCAGGATGTCCATCTCACGCCGGAGACGTTGCCGAGGGGTGTCCGACAGCGCCTGGAACGCGGCCGTGTCTCCCAGCTGGGCCTGGATCGGGGTGAGGAAGTCGGGGAAGTACGGGCCCCGGGGAGCGAGCGGCAGCAGCGTGGTGCGTACGGACGGCAGCAGGCCGCTCCCGGTCAGCCGGGGCAGCGCCTGCCGCCGCCAGGAGGTCAGCGCTGCCCCGCCGTCGCGGGACTGCAGGCGGTGCAGGCTGCCCACCATCTCCCACATCAGGTCGGTCCGGGGAGCGACGCGGGTGAGCGCGAGATCCTCCGCGGTGAACACGATCCTCAGCACGCTTCCGACGTGCCCTCTCACCATCGTTCCCGTCCTGGGTCCGAGCTGACGGCGACGACCTGAGGATCAGTTCTTCTTCTTGCACCGGGCGGGCTTCGTCGCGTCGGGCGAGAGCTTTTTCGATCCGCGGCAGTTCCAGCGAAGGTCGGAAGCATGGGCTGTCCTTCCTGCGTCAGGTCGGTGGGTGACGTCTCCTGTTGTAGGAGGCCCACTGGTTGTCCAGCGAGGGCGAGAGGCGCTGGACAATCAACGCACGGACCGGCCGGGGCAGTGACCTGCGGTGAGACGTTGTCAGGAGCCCGCGGGTCCCAGGGCTCGACTGGCGTCGAGGCTCATGTCCTGGGTGCCGATGACGGACAGGAGTTCCAGCTGGGCCGCCCCTCGGGTGCCGGCCGGCGCGGTGAACCACAGGAGGCGTTGGCGGCCGTCCTCGCTGAAGAGGCTGTGGCAGTCGACCTCGATGATGCCCAGCGTCGGGTGCACCAGGCGCTTGTGGTCGGCTCGGCGGAGGGCCACCCGGTGGTCGTCCCACAGGGTCGCGAACTCGGTGCTGCGGCGTCGCAGGGTGGCCACCAGGCGCAGGACGTGGGGGTCGCGGCCGCGGCGGGCGGCGACCGCGCGCAGGTCGGAGACGAAGACGCGGGAGTGGTGCGGGTGTTCGTCCGGGGGGTAGAGCGTGCGGGCGGCGGGGTCGGTGAACCAGCGGTAGACGTAGCCGGCCTGCGGGCCGGTCCGCATCGGGTGGCGGCCGATCAGGGCGGCGGCCAGGTCGTTCTGGGCCAGGGTCTCGTGCAGGTCGGTGATGATCATCGCCGGTGTGGTGGCGAGGCGGTCGAGCATGGCGAGCATGGCCGGCTGGACGTGCGCGATCGGGCCGTGTGCCGCCGGGACGGGGCGGCCCGCGAGGTGGAACAGGTGGTCGCGTTCATCGCCCTCCAGGCGTAGCGCGCGGGCGAGTGCGGCCAGGGTCTGGGCCGAGGGCTGGACGCCGCGGCCGCGTTCCAGCTCCGTGTAGTAGTCCGCCGACAGGCTCGCGAGCTGGGCGACCTCCTCGCGGCGCAGCCCGGGCACCCGGCGCCGGGGGCCGGTGGGCAGGCCGACGTCGGACGGCCGGACGCGGGCGCGGCGGGTCTTCAGGAACGCGGCCAGTTCGGGGAGGTTCACCCTTCCATGGTGACTCCTGGCGGCAAGTCGTAGCCAGGGGGTGCTGACCCCTGGGTGAGCTCAGCCCTGGTGGGCGGGCGGACTTCGGGCGAGCGTGAACGGGAAGCCGTTACCCCTAGCAGGAGGGCTCCTCATGCGTGTCATCATTCAGCGCGCGCTCGGCGGGCCGGGCGTGCTCGAACTCGCCGAGGTCGAGCGGCCGGAGCCGGGCTTCGGGCAGGTGCTCATCGCGACCGGGGCGATCGGGGTCAATCCGGTCGACGTGCACGTACGCTCGGGCGCCCTGCCGCTGCTCGGCGAGCCGCCGTTCACGCTCGGCTGGGACGTCGCCGGCGTCGTCGAGGCCGTCGGCCCCGGCGTGTCCGCGTTCTCCGAAGGCGACGAGGTGCTCGGACTGCTCGCCATGCCGGGCGCGGGCAACACCTATGCCGAGTACGTGCTCGCGTCGGTCAACGAGATCGTGGCCAGACCCACGGGGCTGAGTGTCGAGCAGGCGGCGGGGCTGCCGATGGCCGGTCTCACCGCCTGGCAGGGTCTCGTCGGTCTGGCCCGGGTCGAGCCAGGGCAGCGGGTGCTGGTGCATCGTGCGGCCGGCGGTGTCGGGCATCTCGCCGTACAGATCGCCAAGGCCCGGGGTGCTCATGTCGTCGCCACGGCGAGCGCGGGGAGGCATGAGCTGCTGCGCCGGCTCGGTGTGGACGAGCCGGTCGATTATCGGGCCCGCGACTTCACCGAGGTCGAGCCGGTCGATGTGGTGCTCGATCTGGTCGGCGGCTCGGACGGTGACCGGTCGGCACGCGTCGTTCGCCCGGGTGGGGTGCTGGTCAGCGCCTATCCGCAGGACACGGGGGTCACGCCGGAGCTGGTCGCCGGGCTCGGCATCCGGCATGCCGTCCTTGTCGTGCATTCGTCCGCTCCTGATCTCGCCCGGCTGACGTCGCTGGCCGGGGAAGGGCGGCTCACCGTGCACGTCGATCAGGTGTGGTCGCTGGCCGAGGTGGCCAAGGCGCACGAGGCCGTCGAAGGCGGGGCGGTCACGGGGAAGCTCGTGCTCGTGCCCTGATGAAGATCCCGTACGGACGAAGGTGAGGAGAATCATGAGACGTGGTATCGCCCTGTTCCTCGGTGCCGCACTGGTGGCGGGCCCCGGTCTGCCCGCGTACGCGCATCCCAGCCATCCGACGCCCACGACGACCCCTGCGACGACCCCTGCGACGACCGCTGCGGCGGCCGATCCGGTCTACGGGAAGGGGTGGTCGCGGCGGGCGGCGATCGGTGGCGGGCCGCGGCAGGAGCACAGTGTCGCCGCGGTCGGTCACCGGGTCTACCTGCTGGGCGGCATCGTCCCCGACCCGGCCGGTGGTGTCGTGACGACCGGGCGGGTGGAGGTGTACGACACCCGGCGCGACACCTGGTCGGAGGCGGCCCCGCTGCCCGTCGTGATGAACCATCCCAACGTGGTGACCGTCGGCGGCCGGATCTACGTGCTCGGCGGGCTGTCCGGCGGCGCGTCGTGGCAGGCGGTGCGGGACAGCTTCGTGTACGACCCGCGTACCGGCCGGTGGACGCCGCTGCCGCCGATGCCCGCCGGTCTGGAGCGGGGCAGCGCCGCGATGGGCGTACGCGGGACGAAGATCTATCTCGCGGGCGGCATGCGCACACTGACGCCCGGCCCCGGGGGTCTCCAGGACACGGTGGACCTCGTGTCGTCGTACGACGTCGTGACCGGCCGGTGGGAGAGCCTGCCGAGCCTGCCGCAGGCGCGCGACCACGTCGGCGGCGCCGTCGTCGGCTCGACCTTCTACGTGCTCGGCGGGCGCGACCGGGGGCAGGTCAACGTGCGTGACACCGTGTACGCGCTCGACCTGCGCTCGCGCCGCTGGTCGGAGCGGGCGCCGATGCCGACGGCCCGGGGCGGGATCGCCGCCGCGGCCGTGGGCGGCCGGATCTACACGTTCGGCGGCGAGGGACGGCACGACGGGACGAACCCGAACACGGTGTTCTCCGAGGCCGAGGCGTACGACACGGCGCGTGACCGGTGGGTGCGCCTGGCGCCGATGCCGGTGCCCCGGCACGGGACCGCGGCCGTCGCGGTGGGCGGCACGATCCACATCCCCGGCGGGGGTACCGCCGCGGGCGCGGCCCCGGTGGACGTCAACGACGCCTACCGGCCGTAGCAGGCCGGCTCACAGCAGGTGAAAGCCGATGACGGTACGGGGTCAACGTGCCGTCATCGGCTCCGGCGCGCGTGCCGTCTGCGGTTCCGAAGCCCGTGCCCCCGCCGGCTCCGGTGCGTGGTGGGCGCGGCGGTAGGCCAGGGGTGACAGGCCCACGTACGTGTAGAAGTGCTTCCGCAGCGCGACCGGGTCGCCGAAGCCGCAGGCGGCGGCGATCCGGGCGACGGGCAGGTCGGTGGACTCCAGCAGCAGCCGCGCGTGCGCCAGCCGCCGCCGCGCCAGCCACTTCAGCGGGCTGCTGCCCACCTCGCCGCGGAAGCGCCGGGTGAACGTACGCACGCTCATGTGCGCGTGCCGGGCCATGTCCTCCAGCGTGATCGGCTCGGCCAGCCGGTCCAGCGCCCACTGCCGGGTCGCCGAGGTGGAGCGGTCGGTGTCCGGCGGGACCGGGTGCTCGATGAACTGCGCCTGCCCGCCCTCGCGCCACGGCGCCACCACGCAGCGCCGCGCGGCGGCCGAGGCCACCGCCGCGCCGTGGTCGAGGCGGACCAGATGCAGGCACAGGTCGATGCCGGCCGCGCCGCCGGCGGAGGTCAGGATGCGTCCGTTGTCGACGAACAGCACGTCCGGATCGACCTCGACCTCGGGGAACAGCCGTGCCAGCGCGTCGCACAGCGCCCAGTGCGTGGTGGCCCGCCGGCCGTTCAGCAGACCGGCCGCGGCGAGCAGGAAGGCGGAGGTGCACAGGCTGACGATGCGGGTGCGCGGCCCGATGCGGGCCAGTGCCGCGGCGACCTCCTCGGGGATCGCGCCGGTCGCGAGCAGGTGCTCGCCGGGCTCCTGGGTGGCGAGGACGACGGTGTCGGCGCTCTCCAGCGCCGACTCGTCGTGGTCGACGACGAGGCGGTAGTCCTCGTGCGTGCGGACCGGCCGGCCGCCGAGGGAGCAGGTGGTGACGGAGTACAGCCGGGTCCCGTCCGGTTCGCAGGCCTCGTTGAACACCCGGGCCGGGATGCCCAGGTCCAGCGGCAGGACTCCGTCGAGGGCGAGTACGGCGACACGATGCGGCATGGCTGGAATAGTACGATGGATGACTCTCCGGCCACTCACCCGCCTCCACGAACGCAGGCCAGTCTTGCTTCTGCCGGGACCGAGGAACGTCCCGGCGGGAGAAAGGTGAGATGAGATGATGCGAGCCGTCACCATTGAGGAGTTCGGCGGGCCGGACGTGCTGACCGTGCAGGACGTCGCGCGCCCCGAGCCGCTGCCGACCGAGGTGCTGGTACGGGTGCATGCCGCCGGGGTCAACCCGGTGGACTGGAAGACCCGCGTGGGTCACGGCATGGCGGGGCTGCAGACGTTCCCGCTGATCCTGGGCTGGGACGTCTCCGGCGTCGTCGAGGAGGTCGGCTTCGGCGTCACCACGCTCGCGCCCGGGGACGAGGTCTACTCCATGCCCTGGTTCCCGCGGGCCGCCGGCGCCTACGCCGAGTACGTGACCGCGCCGGCCCGCCAGTGGGCCCGCAAGCCGGCCACCCTCGACCACGTGCACGCGGCCGCCGTGCCGCTGGCGGCGCTGACCGCCTGGCAGGCCCTGGTCGACACCGCCCGCGTACAAGCCGGGCAGCGCGTCCTGATCACGGCCGCGGCCGGCGGGGTGGGTCACTTCGCGGTCCAGTTCGCCCGGCACCTGGGCGCCCACGTGATCGCCACCGCCGGTGCCGCCCGTCACCCCTGGCTCAAGGAGCTCGGCGCCGAGGAGGTCATCGACTACACGGCCACCCCCTTCGAGCAGGCCGTCGAGGACGTGGACGTCGTCATCGACCTGGTGGGCGACGGGCAGGACCGGACCGGCACCCGTTCGCTCCAGACCCTGCGTGCCGGTGGCCTGCTGGTCGCCGTCCCCGGCGGGATCTCCTCCGAGCTGGCCCAGGCCGCCGGGACGGCCGACGTGCGCGTCACCCCGTTCCTGGTCGAGCCGGACGGCCCCGCGCTGGCCACGATCGCCGGCCTGATCGACGAAGGTCAGGTCGCCGTCGAGGTGGAGGAGACCTTCCCGCTCGACCAGGCCGGCGCGGCGCACACCCGGGGCGAGGCCGGCCGTACCCGGGGCAAGCTCGTCCTCACCGTGGCCGGCTGATCGCGATCTCCCTCACAGCAGGCCCGCCTCGGCGAGGGCCCGGTGGTCGAACCGCCTGTTCACGACGTTGGGGTCGCGGACGTGGTGGCGGGCGTCGGCGGCGGGGACCAGGCGCCGGTGCCTGATCTCGAACCGCGGCTCCCACGGGTGCGGCAGTGTCGCCGCCCGCCAGAACGCGCGTACCAGGACCAGTCCCCGCTCGTGCCCGCGGACGCACTCGCTGCGGACGTAGCCGAGCAGCCGCGCCGCGGTGACCGTGACGCACGCCTCCTCCCACATCTCGCGGCGCAGCGTCTCCTCGTAGGTCTCCTCCCCTTCCGGGCGTCCTGCCGGGAAGCCCCAGTGCTCGCCGTCGTGGCTGATCAGGACCAGCTCATCGGCGTCGGTCAGGCAGACTCCGGCGGATCCGTGGGGTCTGCCCGGCGGAGGGTCGCCGGCGGGGTGCCAGGACGCGAGCCAGCTCTGTCCGTGACTCTGGACCGAGAGGGGTTCGTGGTCCGGGGCGGGCACGATCGGTTCAGTCATGGTCTGCTCAGGCTTGCCCAGCCCTGGTCGGCGACCTCATCGTTGGATTATCCAACACCTTTCGAGGGGTCGACCATGACGTCTCCCTTAGTGCCCCGCAGCCGGCGCGAGGTGCTGCACGCGGCCGCCGGGCTCGGCGCGCTGCTCGGTCTCGATCTGGCGGGGCTGGGTCGCGGCGTACGGACCGCGGCGGCGGGGCCGTTCGCGTGCGTGGCGCGGCACGACCTGACCGCCGAGCAGTTCCAGGCGGAATGGGACCGGCTGGTGGGGCTGGGCTACCGCCCCACGCACGTCGACGGCTACACCGTCGGCGGCCGGGCCCGATACGCGGGGATCTGGGAGCAGGCGCCCGGCCCGCCACAGATCGCCAGGCACGGGCTCACCACAGAGCGGTACAAGGCGGAGTTCACCCGTGTCACCGCCCTGGGATATCGCCCGGTCGTGGTGAGCGGGTTCGAGCTCGGCGGGGAGCCGCACTTCGCGGCGATCTGGGAGCAGACCGGCGGCCCGCCCTGGGTGGCCCGCCACGACCTCACCTCGGCCGAATACCAGGCCGAGTTCGACCGCCTGCTCGCCCTCGGCTACCGGCTCGTGCTCGTGAACGGGTACCAGGTCGGCGGGTGGGCGCGCTTCGCCGCGATCTGGGAGCAGACGCAGGGGCCCGCCTGGGTGGAACGGCACAACCTCACCGCCGCCCAGTACCAGGCCGAGTTCACCGGCCTCGCGAACCAGGGTTTCCGCCCGGTTCACGTCAGTGGATACGTGGTGGGCGGCACCGAGCTGTTCGCGGCGATCTTCGAGCAGGGCGACGGGCCCGTCTGGTCGGCCGGGCACGATCTCGACTCCGCCGCCTATCAGGCCGCCGACGACGATCACGTGCGCCGCGGCTACCGGCCGGTCAAGGTGAGCGGGTACGGCCTGCCGCGCTTCGCCGCGATCTGGGTGAGCGAGAGCACCAACGACTTCTCCCGCGTCGACGCCGCCGTCAACCGGCACCTGACCGCCTCGGGCGTCGCCGGCGTCTCGCTGGCGATCGCGCGCCGCGGCGCGCTGGTCTTCGCCAAGGGGTACGGCCTGGCCAGGCGGGACACCGGCGAACAGCTCACCGAACGGCACGTCATGCGGATCGCCAGCCTCTCTAAGCCGATCACGGCGGTCGCGGTCATGCGGCTCGTCGAGTCCGGCCGCCTGGCGCTCGACCAGCACGTCTTCGGGCCCGGCGCCCTTCTGGGCACGCGGTACGGCACCCAGCCGTACCGCGCGGACCTGCGGGCGATCACGCTGCGGCACCTGCTGGAGCACACCTCAGGAGGCTGGCCGAGCGACGGCACCGACCCGATGTTCACCAACCTCACCATGAACCAGGCACAACTGATCACGTGGGTGCTGGACAAGCGGCCGCTGCAGTTCGCGCCCGGCACCAGGCACATGTACTCCAACTTCGGCTACTGCCTGCTCGGACGGATCATCGAGCAGGTGACCGGGCAGAGTTACGTCGACCAGGTCCGGCAGGACGTGTTGAAGCCCGTCGGGAGCGGCAACATGTACCTCGCCGGCGACACGCTCGCCGAGCGGCGGCCCGACGAGGTCGTCTACTACGGCTCCGGCGACCCGTACGCCCTCCCGGTGCGGCGCGCGGACGCGCACGGCGGCTGGCTGGGCTCGCCGGTGGACGTCGTCCGGTTCGCGGTGCGCGCCGACGGCTTCCCCACCGTTCCCGACCTGCTGCGCCGCGACACGGTCAGCACCATGACCACGCCGTCGGCGGCCAGTCCCTCTTACGGGCTCGGCTGGAACGTCAACAACGCCGGCAACTGGTGGCACAACGGCCGCTACACCCCGGGCACCGAGGCGCTCGTCGTACGTACCGCGAACGAGTTCTGCTGGGCGGCCGCGGCCAACGGCGCCAACGTCGACCTGGACGCGATGATGTGGGACGTCTACCGGTCCGTCTCCGTCTGGCCCGCCCACGACCTGTTCTAGCCGGCCGCTACGTCAGGGAGGCGGTGCGGCAGCGGACGCGGACGGCGGGTCTGGCGCCGTGCGGTGGCCGCAGGGTCGAGGCGTGCGCGTGGACCAGGTCGTGCAGCCGGTAGCGGCCAGGGGCCGGCTCCTGGAGGAGGTGGGCGTGCACGAGGTGGTCCAGCAGCCGGCTCGCCCGGGCCGGGGTCGTGTTCAGCAGGACGGCTGCGGTGCCGAGGGTGAAGGACGAGTGGGGGGCCGCGCCCAGGAGGCGGTAGGCCCGCTGCTGGTCGGGGGGCAGGCGTTCGTAGGAGCGGTTGAGTGCGCCGGTGACGCTCTGGTGACCGGCCGCCAGTTCGGCGAGGCGGTCGGTGGTCAGGCGGTCGAGGAGGTGGCGGGCGTTCCACGAGGGGTGGGCCTGGAGGCGGGCGGCGGCGAGCCGGATCGCCAGGGGCAGCAGGCCGCAGCGGCGGACGATCTCGGCCAGGACGTCAGGAGGCGTCTCCGGGGCGCAGGCGGAAGTGACGGCCGGGTCGCCGCCGGAGGTGGCGTCGAGGGCGCAGCCGGCGGTGCGGGCGAACAGGGCGACCGCCTCGGTCAGGGGCAACGTGTCCAGGGACAGGACGCGGGCGTCGCCGGGGCAGGTCAGGCGGTGGCGGCTGGTCACGATCACCCGGCAGCCGGGCGTCGCGGGCAGGAGCGGGTGGAGCTGGTGTTCGTCGGCGGCGTCGTCCAGGACGATCAGCAGCCTGCGGTCGGCCAGGACGCTGCGGTACAGCGCGGCGCGGTCGTCCAGGTGCCACGGGATGTGCTCGGCGGGGACGCCCAGGGTGCGGAGCACGCGGGCGAGCGCGTCGCCCGGATCCACCGGCGCGGTCGCCTGGGCGTGGCCGTGCAGGTCCACGAAGAGCTGGCCGTCGGGGAAGTGGGGGGCCAGGCGGTGGGCGGCGTGCACGGCCAGCACCGTCTTGCCCGTCCCGGCCATACCGGTGACGAAGACGACCGCCTGAGTGGTGCGGCTCGCCACGAAGGCCGCCTCGCGCTCCCGTATGCCGGGCACGGCGACGTCGGCGGGCAGCTGACGCGGGACGGTCCACGGGCGTGCGTCGGCAGCGTGGCCGGCGGGGCGGTGGGCAGCGTGGTCGGCCGGGCGGTCCCGGGCGACCGCGTTCAGGGCCGCCCGTTCGGCCCCGTCCAGGTCCAGGGCCTTGGCCAGCAGCAGGACCGAGGTGGTCCGCGGCCGGAGCAGCCCGTCGTTCTCCAGCCGGCGCACCGTCCTGACATTCAGACCGGCCCGTTCGGCGAGTTGTTCCTGCGTCAGCAGCGCCCGCCGTCGCCACGTGCGCAGCAGTTCCCCCATCGACATCCCGGCACCGGGATACATGGATCCGACACCCCCGTTCTCCTCGTCGGCCTGGCTCACGACGTATCCCCCGTCGTTCCTGACCATCGAAACCGCGTCCCGCCTGTTCAGGCCACCGTTCGGACGGCATTGGACGGAATCGGACGGGAGGGGCGAGCCAGGCATCGCGCGCAAAGATGATTGAGGGTGTGCGGGTCATTGGCCAGAATGAGCGCCATGGGCGAGCGAGGCGGGGGCGGCCGATCTCATGACGTGTGCCCCTACCAAGGGCTGGTCCCGTTCGAGAGCACGAAGGCGGAGCTGTTCTTCGGACGGACGCGGGCGACCCGGAGCCTCCTGGAGCGCCTGGCCGGCCGGCTGGGCCGGCACGGGTCCGTCCTGCTCGTCTCGGGCGCCTCGGGGGTGGGCAAGTCGTCGCTGCTGCGCGCGGGGCTGCTGCCGGCGCTGGCGGAGGGGATGGCGCCGCTGCCCGGGTCGCGGGACTGGCCGCGGCTGCTGGTGACACCGGGCGCGGATCCGTTCGGCACGCTCACCGCCGCGTGGGTGCGGCAGTTCGGCGGCACGGCCGAGACGACGGCCTCGCGATTACGCCACGCTCCGGCCGACGCGCTCAACGGGCGGTGTGTGCTGGTGGTGGACCAGTTCGAGGAGCTGTTCACCCTGGTGAGCGACGAGCGGGAGCGGCAGGCGTTCGTCCGGACGCTGCACGCCCTGGCGCGGGGCCGGGACGGCGCCGCCGTGATCGTCGGGGTGCGCGCCGACTACTGGGACCGGTGCGCCGCCTACCCGCAGTTCGCCGAGGCGATCCAGGACGGTCAGGTCATCGTCGAGCCGATGACGGAGCCGGACCTGCGGCTGGCCATCACCGGCCCGGCGGCCACGGCGGGCCTGCGGCTCGAACCAGGGCTGGTGGAGATCATTCTGGCGGAGCTGGGCGCCGGCGACCGGTACGAGGCCGGTGCCCTGCCCCTGCTCTCCCAGGCGTTGCGCAACACCTGGGAACGGCGCGAGAAGGACACGCTGACGGTCCGCGGGTACGAGGACTCCGGCCGGGTGCGCGACTCCGTACGGCGTACGGCCGATGAGGTCCTCGACGCGCTGCGGCCGGACGACCGCAAGGCCGCGCTGCGGATCTTCCGCCGGATGACCACGATCACCGCGGGCGGCCGGGTGGCGCGGCGCCGCGCGACGCTGTCCGAGCTGCACACCGCCGCGTCCGTCCATGACACGAGGGAACGCACGGCGGCGCTGCTGTCCGCGTTCGCCGACCGCCGCCTGCTCACCCTGCACGAGGACAGCGCCGAGATCGCCCACGACGCCCTCCTGACGGCCTGGCCGGCTCTCCGGCAGTGGCTCGAACCGGACCTGGCCGCGCAGACGGTGTACGACGGGCTCGTGGAGGCCGCGGCGCAGTGGGCGGACAACCACCGCGACCCCGCCTTCCTCTACCGGGGCCCCCGGCTGCTGGCGGTCCAGGACAGCCGCCCCCGCTGGGAGCGCGACCCCGACAGCTTCCCCTCGCCCGGCGCCACCGTGGACAGCTTCGTCACGGCCTCCGAGCGGGAGGCGCGGCGGGTGCACCGGCGCCGCCGGCTCGTCATGTCGGGCCTGGCGGCGCTGTCGGTGATCGCCCTGATCGCGGCCGGCGCCGCCGTCAGCGCGGCGGACACCGCGAACCGGCAGCGCGGCCTGGCCAGCTCCCGCCAGCTCGCGGTGCTGAGCGAGGTCACCGGCGACACCGCCCTGGCCTCGATGATGGCCGTGGCGGCGTGGCGGATCGCGCCCACCGATGAGGCCCGCAACCGGGTGCTGACCGCGGCCACCCGTACCGGCAGAGGGACCCTGACCGGGCACGAGCGAGGCGTCAATGCGGTGGAGTTCAGCCCGGACGGCGCGCTCATCGCGACGGGCAGCGACGACGGGACGGCGCGGCTGTGGGACGCGGCGACGCGGCGGCAGCTCGGCGCGCCGATCACGCGGGCGAAGTACGACTGTTCGAGCGTGCGGCTGGCCTTCAGCCATGACGGCCGGACGCTGGCCACGGCGTGCCTCAGCACCGTCCGGTTCTACGACGTGGTCACCCGCCGCGAGCTCGGCCCCGAACTGAAGGCCGGCGGGGTCGTCAACGCGATCGCGTTCAACCCGGACGGCAGGACGCTGGCGACCGGCGACAGCAAGGGCGTGGTCCAGCAGTGGGACGTGGCCACGCGCCGCCCGCACGGGGCTCCCATGGGCCGGCCGCACGGGAAGGCCGTCTTCGGCATCACGTACGGCAAGGACGGGAAGATCCTGGCCACCGCCGGGGAGGACAAGACCGCGCGGCTGTGGGACACCGCCACGTCCCGGCAGCTCGGCAAGCCCTTCACCGGGCACACGCAGGCTCTCACGGATGTCGCCATCAGCCCGGACGGGTCGACGCTGGCCACCGTGAGCTGGGACCGTACCGGCCGGGTGTGGGACGTGGCCACGCGCGAGCAGAAGGGGCGGCTCAAGGACCGCACCGCCGGCTACCACTCGATCGCGTTCAGCCCGGACGGCACCAGGATCGCCACCGGCGGCGACAGCGGGCGCACCGTGCTGTGGGACACGGCCACCAGGGAGCAGCTGTTCGCGCTGTCCGACAACTACGCCGCGGTGGACGACATCACGTTCAGCCCGGACGGGACGGTGCTGGCCGCCGCCAGCGACGACGGCGTGGTCCGGCTGGCCGACCCGCGGACGCTCCAGCAGAAGGGGACCCGGGTGCCGGCCTCGGGGGCCGTCGCGCTGAGCCCGGACGGGCGGATCCTGGTCACCGGCGTCGCCGACGAGAAGAGCCCCGACCTGCAGCTGTGGGACGCGGCCCGCCAGCGCCCCCTCGGCCCGCCGCTGCGTCCCGTGACCGCGCGCAGGTCGGCCGCGTACCAGCTCGCGTTCACCCCCGACGGGCGCAAGCTCCTGTCGGAGGGCCTGGACGGGATCCGGCTCTGGGACGTCGAGACCCGCCGCGAGATCGCGCACGAGAAGTCGCTGCACCACGCCAGGATCAGCTCCGACGGCAGGTTCGTCGCCGCCCAGCGGGACAAGTCGCTCGTGTTCTGGGATCTCGCGAGCGGCAGGGACTTCGGGCCGCGCATCACCGTACGCGACGCGACCGACGTCATCACCGCGATGGCGCTCAGCCCCGACGGCACGATCGTGGCGACCGCGGGCTTCGACAACCGGATCCGCTTCTTCGACGTCGCCACCGGTGCGGAGCGGCCCGGACCGACGTTCAAGGCGCACGGCGGATTCGTCAACGACCTGGCCTTCAGCCCCGACGGCACGCGGCTGGCCGTGACGGCGTACGACAGCAGCGTGCGGCTGTGGGACGTGCCGCGCCGGCGCGCGGTCGGCATCGGCCTGATCGCCGAGGAGGGCATGGCGACCGCGCTCGGCTTCAGCCCCGACGGGAAGATCCTGGCCACCGGGCTCACCAACGGCGAGGTGCAGCTCTGGGACCTGCTGACCTACCGGCGGCTCGGCTCCCCGATGACCGGCCACGACAAAGGCGTGACCGACCTCGCCTACGGCCGCGACGGGACGACCGTCGCCACGGCGTCGGGAGACAGGACCGCGCGGCTGTGGAACGTCCGCACGCCTCCTGACCTGGTGGCCGCGGCGTGCGCCAACGCGGGCCGCTCCCTCACCCGCGAGGAGTGGGAGAATCTCGTGCCCCAGGAGGAGTACCGCCAGACGTGCCCCTGAGCTCGACCCTGAACCGACCACGGAGACGACGAGGATGTTCCTGCGAGGCTTACGGCGGCGGACAGGCAGGCCGGTCCCGGAGCTGGTCGCGTTGTTCCGTTCGATCGTCGAGGGCGGCCGCGACTACCATCCGATCGCGTCCGACTTCCTGGAGCACTTCATGGACGGCGCGGGCGCGTCGCGGACGATGTCGCGGCGGTGGCTGCGCTCGTTCAAGGTGATCAGGAAGGCCGAGCGCAAGAACCAGCGCCGCTTCGAAGGCCAGCTCATCCGGAGCGCCCGGCAGCTCCGGGAGGGAGAGTCGAGCTGGCTGCACGACTACTGGGACGCGCGGATCAACGCCTTCATCGGTACGGAGCTGTTCTACGTCAGCAGGATGAGCCTGCTGCGCTCGCAGGGGTCGTTCGTGCTGACCAGGGACGGGCCGGAGGTGAGCGTGTCCGGGACGGTCCGGCACCGCTGGTTCGACCCCTACGACTGGGACCGGGGCCGCTGGGTCTACATCCCGCGCCACGGGTTCGTGCCCATCGCGGTCGGCCGTGACCTGGTGGAGGCCGACGAGGCGCGCAACTTCCTGATGGAGTCGCGGCACGTGCAGACACTGGAGGGCCGCTGCCGCGACGGCCGGCGCGGGAACGAGTTCGTCTGGTCTCTGGTACGGGCGGGAGAGGGATGATCGAGGAGCGTCCCCGGCCGCCGGACCCCACCGGGGCGGGCGGCACCGCGGACTTCGTCGGGGCGCTGGTCCGGCTCAAGCAGTGGGCGGGCGAGCCGTCCCTGAGCAGGCTGCGTGCGCTCGGCGGCCAGACCACGGCCGCCGACGGGGCCACGGTCGACACGCTGCCGAAGAGCACGGTCTCGCACGTGCTGCGGCAGACCGACCGGCTGCCGCGCTGGGACTTCGTCCGGGCCTTCGTCACCGCCTGCTTCCGCTACTGCGATTATCCGGCCGAGCTGATCCCCGGCGAGCTCGAACGCTGGCGCGCGGCCAGAACGGCCCTGGCCGAACCGTCCGCCCCCGCTGTCGTACCGCCTCCTGAGCTGCCTGCCACCACGCCCGACCCCGCGGTGGAGCTGCTGATCCGCCGCGTGCTCCGCGAGGAGGACCGGGCCCGCAAGGGGCTGCTCGGCGGCTACAACCTCGCGGCGCTCTCCTTCAGCCGGTACGGCGACCCCGCCGAGACCACCCATGACCTGCACACGATCGGCCGGTTCTTCGGCGGCCTCAGTCCGCGCCGCCTGCTGGTCGTCGGCGAGTCGGGGGCGGGCAAGACGGTGCTGGCGATCGAGCTGGTGCTGCAACTGCTGGAGCCCGTCCTGGCCGGCCGCCTCGACCAGGGGCAACCGGTTCCGGTACGGCTGAACGCGGCCCGCTGGACCCTCGGCAGGCCGTTCGAGACCTGGCTGGCCGAGCAACTGGCGCAGGACTTCGGGCTGGCGGCCGGGGACGCGCAGCGGCTCGTCCGTGATCGCCGGGTGCTGCCGGTGGTGGACGGGCTGGACGAGTTGGACCCCGAGCCGGGCTGGGGCCCGCCACGCCGGGCGATCGGGCTGCTGGCCGAGCTCAACCGCTACAGCGACCTGTCCGGCCGGCGTCCCGGCGCGGTCGTCGTGACCTGCCGCGCCGACCGGCATGCCGAACTGCGCGAAGCCGGGGCCGGGCTCGCCGACGCCGCGCAGATCCACCTGCACGCCCTGACAGACCAGCAGATCGGCGCGTACCTGCGGGCCCGCTGGCCGGACGGGCACCCGCACGCCTCGAAGCGCGAGGCCGTGCACGAGGCGCTGTCCGGGCCGGCCGGCAAGGCGGTGCACGCCGCGCTCTCCACGCCGTGGCGGCTGGTGCTGACCGTGACCGCCGTGGAGTCCGGCGCCGATCCGGACAAACTGCTGCGGGTAGAGCCGGGACTCGACAGCGGTGAGGGGGCGGCGCGGATCGTCAGGAGACTGCTGGAGGCGTACGTGCCGGCGGCGACCGTGCTCACACCCCGCACCGCGCAGGGGGCCGCGTACCAGCCGGATCAGGTGCGGTCGTGGCTCGTGCTGCTGGCCGGGCACCTGCGCCGGCAGGCCGCGCGGGGAGCCGAGGCGGACCGGCCGCCGCCGGGACTGACGGCGATCGACATCGTCCCGCACCTGCTCTGGCCGATCGGTGGGCGGCGGATCGTGCTGATCGTGCACTGCCTGGCCTGCGTGCTCTTCGCGTGCGTCGCGATGCTGGCGTTCTGGACGGGGTCGGCGGCCGGCGTCGCCGGGACCGGCGCCGAGCGGTTGCTCACCCTGACCCTCATGGTGAGCTGGGTGAGCCTGGCCACCGGCCTGTCGCTGTCGCCCTGGCCGGCCGCCGCCGGCGGGCGCAGCGAGGTCCCCCGGCGGCGACGGGTGATCGGCGGCCTGCTCGGCGCCCTGGCCGGAACGCCCGTCGGGGTGCTCGGCGGCCTGGCCGGGCTCATGCTCACCGGCGGCAGGGCCTTCGGGCCCGGCTTCGCCGTCACCGCGGGCGGCACCGGCGGGCTGGTGCTCGGGGCGGTCATCGGGCTGACGGCGGCCGGGCGCAGGGGCGCGGAGCGGATGACCGTCTCCGAGGTGGTCCGCGCGGAGCCGTTCACCCTGCTCGGCTTCGGGCTGTGCGGCGCCCTCACCGGCCTCGCGCCCCTGCGGCTGGCCCACGCGGGCCCGCTGCCGCTGGCGGCGGGGGTGGCCGGCTCCTTCGTCCTCGCCTTCGCGCTGGGGGTCGTCTTCAAGATCGCCACAGGCGGCTGGAGCAGGGACGCCGAGCTGGCCCACCCGCGCGAGGCCCTGCACCGCAACCCCCTGATCGGCCTCGCCTTCGGCCTCACCGGCGGGGTCGCCGCCTTCCTGGTGTTCATCATGAACACCGGCGTCGTGGAGTCACTGGTGTGCGCGCTCGTCGGCGGGGTGACGTTCGGCCTGGCCTTCGGCGCGGTCGCCTGGGCGCGCACGATGATCGGCCTGGTCGTGGCGGCCATGCGGCACCTGCTGCCGCTGCGCCTGTGGGCCTTCCTCGACTGGGCCTGCGAGGCCCGGCTGCTGCGGGTCAGCGGGGCGACGTACCAGTTCCGGCACCGCGAACTGCAGGACTTCCTGACACCGCCCGACGGCGGCAAGTGAGCTCAGCGGGGGGAGCCAGAGCGCCCCTTTCTGGCTTATCGTCAGCAAGAGGCAGAAGGGCGAGCCATGGACGCGTTACGGGTGCGTATACCGATCGGCGCCGCGAATGGACAGGAGCACTTCATCGAGGCCGAGATCGAGCCCGGGCCGGGGATCACTCTGGCATCGAGCGGGGGGAGATTGGCCGAGGCGCCCTGGACGCTGGCTGAGGCGTTCGATCGAATAGGGCCCGCCATCGACGTCATTCTGGGCAAACTGCGCGCGCAGCTCAAGGCGCCTCATGAGATCGAGGTCGAGTTCGGGCTGACACTCGGTGGCGAGTTCGGCGTGCTTTTCACGAAAGGGACGGCGGAGGCGTCCTTCACGGTGAGGGCCACGTGGAGGGACGATGCGCCCTGAACGAGGCATCGTGGAGATACTCAGCCGGCACGACGACACTCCCGTCGGTCTTGGCTTCCTGGCCGGCGATCGGCAGGTGCTGACCTGCGCGCACGTGGTGAACAGCGCCCTGGGCAGAGCTGAACAGGACTCTTCCCGCCCCGACAAACGGGTGCTGCTGCGCTACCCCTTCGCCGATGGCGAGGCCGTACGCTTCGCTCACGTCACCGCCTGGCACCCCGAGCGGGGCGGACGCTTCGAGTACACCGACGTGTGCGGGCTGACGCTGGCCGAGGCGATGCCAGGTGGCGCCGGACCGATGACTCTGGCTGACGAGGGGGACGACGCGGAGGAGGTGCAGGCATGGGGCCCCTCCCCGAACCGGCCCACGAACGGTCACGTCTCCGGACGGCTCATGGGACTGGTGGACGCCGCCCGCTATCAGGTGGATCAGGAGATCCGGGGCGTCTTCGCGATCCGGCCGGGATTCAGCGGTGGACCGGTCTGGTCCCGCGCGACCGGTCAGGTCCTGGGCATGCTGCAGGCGGTCGGGCGTGAGGACGTGTACGTTCTCAGCCCCGCGGTCCTGGTCGCGGCCTGGCCCGAGGTGTTGTTCCGGCCGCCGCCATGCCCGTACAAAGGGCTGCGGGCGTTCGGCGAAGAAGATCGTGAGCTGTTCTTCGGCCGCCGAAGGTTCGTCGAGGAGCTGGTGGACGACGCCATGCGTCTCCCTCTCGTCGTCGTGATGGGACCTTCAGGCAGCGGCAAGTCCTCGGTCATCGAGGCCGGACTGGTGCCCCGGCTGAAGGACCAGGGCGGGATCACGGCCGTCACCATGACGCCAGGGGAGCAACCGATGCGGGCGCTGGCCCGCGCGTTCGCCTCCTCCTCCTCACCGCTCGCGGAGTGGGAGCGGTTGCTGGGCTCGGGCGGGCTGCGTCGTTGCGGCCGGCGGCTGATCGAGGACCTGGGGCTGGAGCGTCTTGTCGTCGTCATGGACCAGGGCGAGCAGCTCATCACGCATGCCCGAGCACGTGATCGTCACGTCTACGAGCAGTTCCTCAACCTGCTCGCCGAGCTGGTGACGGAGGCCGGCGACGGCGGGCGGCCGGATCTGGTGGTCGCCATGAGCATCCGCGACGACTTCTTCGGCCAGCTCATCACCTCGCATCGGGATCTCGGCCCCTATCTGCAGCACCATGCCCGCACTCTCCATTCGATGTCGGACGCGGAGTTGCGCGAGGCCATCACCGGGCCGGTAGCGCCGCCCATCACCATCAGGCGATCGCTCGTCGACCGGCTGTGCGCCGACTTCCGCGGTCGTCCGGCCGAGCTCCCGCTGCTGCAGTTCGCGATGACACAAATGTGGGAACAGCAGCGCGATCGTGAACTGTCGCTGGAGTCCTATGAACGGATAGGCGGCATCAGGGCTCTGACGCGATACGCCGACGACAGAGTGGAGCTGCTACCGCCCACCGAACGGGCCGCGGCCCGGCGCATCCTCACCAGTCTGGTGCTGCCGGGCACGCCCGACGTGGCGCGAAGCGCGAGCTGGAGCGAGCTGCGGCCGGGCGACCGGCCGGTGGTGCGACTGCTTGAGAAGGACCGCTTGGTGGTGATCTCGCACCGTGACCTCGCCGGAGAACCGACCGTCCAGGTCACTCACGAGGCGCTGCTGCGCGATTGGGGACGACTCAGGGACTGGCTCGAACAGGACAGCGACCTTCGCGAATGGAAGCACAACACAGCCCTCGCCAAGCAGGCCTGGCTGGACACCGGGCAAGATCCCAGCATGCTGCTGCGCGGGCCGGTGCTCGCCCGTGCCGGGGAGATGATCGCGTCCTATCCGGACGATGTCGGCCCGCTTCGCGCGTTCATCGACGAAAGTCTCAGCCGGCAGCGGGCTGAGGAGGAACGCGCCAGGAGGTTGGTCAGACTGACAGAGGCGCTCCAGCTGGCCGCCCGGGCGAATGTCGCCAGGACGTCGGTGGACGGCCTCCTGCTCGGCATGTGCTCATTACGCCGGATGATCACGCCTGAAGGCCAGCAAGCCCTGCAAGAACGGATCAGCGGGTCCAGAGTCCTGCTCGCGCAGCTGTCTCATCCTGCCGGCGTCCGATCACTGGCCTGCGCGCCGGACGGGACCATGCTGGCCACCTGCGGCAAGGACGGGACGATCCGCGTCTGGGACGTGGCCACCAGGCGGGAGCTTCACGCGTTCGAGCATCACGGCGTGCGGGCGCTGGCCCTCTCGCCCGACGGAGTTCATCTGGCCGGCGCAGGCTCGGACAAGACGGTCCGCGTGTGGGACTCGACGACCGGACGAGAGCTGCATCACCTCACTCACGATGACGCCGTGTGGACGATCGCGTACGCGCCGGACGGAGAAAGCCTGGTGACCGGCGGCGCCGACGGGACCCTGCGGATCTGGCATCTGACCTCCCGCCGGGTGACCCGGCACTTCAGCCACCGTGCGGTCCGCACCGTCGCGTACAGCTCTGATGGGGCATGGGTGGCCAGCGGAGGCGAAGACGGGCAAGCACGCGTCTGGAGCGTGGCCGGCACCCGGTTGATTCACCGGTTCGGGCACGACGACGCGGTGTCGGCGGTCGCGTTCGCGCCGGACGGCAACAGCTTGGCCACCGCCTGCGCCGACGGCACGGCACTCGTCTGGGATCTCGAAACCGAGCGGGTGACTCACCGCTACCCACACGACGCGGCCGTCTTGTCGGTCGCCTACTCACCGGACGGCGAGACTCTGGCCGCTGCCGGCGCGGACCGGAGGATACGGGTATGGCAGCTGGCGACCGGACGGGAGCTGCACCGTCTCACCCATGACACGGTGCGGACGGTCCGCTGGTCACTGGATGGCGCCCGGCTGACGAGCGGTGGTGACGACGGACGGGTACGGGTGTGGGACCTGAGCGTCCAGCAGGTGTCACGCAGCTTCACTCATGTCGGCGTACGTGCTGTCGCGGCCGCGCCGGAGAGAGCCTGTGTGGCGACCGCGGGTGCCGACGGGACGGCACGGCAATGGGACCTGCTCACCGGGAAGGAGATCGGCAGCTTCGCCCACCGGAGCGTCCGGGCGGTGTCCTACGCGCCCGGCGGATCCCACCTCGCCACGGGCGGCGACGACAGGACGGTGCGGGTGTGGGACCTGGAGACGAAGCGGGAGGTCACCAGGCTCACTCACAACCACCCGGTATGGGTTCTGGCCTACTCCCCGGACGGCTCCTACCTTGCCAGCGGCAGCGCGGACCGGATCGTACGGGTCTGGGACGTGGCCGCCCAGCAGGTGAGGCACCACTTCTCCCACGGTTCGGTGTGGGCACTGGCCTGGGCCACGGACGGCAAATCCCTGGCCGCGGCCGGCGACAGGCAGGGCGTGCGGCTCTGGGATCTGGCCACTGGTGACGTCGGGCATCGTTTCGCGCACTGGCCTCCGATGCGGGCCATGGCGTTCGCACCGCACGGCACCCGGCTGGCCACGGCGAGCCCGGACGGGACGGTGGGCATCTGGGACCTGACGACCGAGCAGCAGATTCTCCGCCTTTCCCATGACGGCCAGGTTCGGGTGCTCACGTACAGTCCTGACGGCACCCTCCTGGCCGGCGGCGGCGACAAGCGCACGGTGCACGTATGGGATCTTGCCACTGGACATGAGATGCACCGCTTCGAGCACGACGGAGCAGTACGGGCGCTGACCTTCACACCCGACGGTGCGCGGCTGGTGAGCTGCGGCGAGGACAACCTCGTCAAGGTGTGGGAGGTGAGCGCGGAAGCACTCGTCGAGCAGGCTCGGGCCCGTCTGACCCGGAACCTGACCGAAGAGGAGTGGCGCCGCTACATGCCAGGCGAGCCTTACCGGCAGTTTCGCGATGATCTGACGTGATCCTCCCTGAGCACGCCGGACCGCGACTCACCCCTCCTGGGGTTCGACCTCGTACGGGTCGACGACGAAGTAGCCGTCGTGGGCGGTGCACGCGCCGGGCGGCTCGGTGAACGTGGAGATCCTGGGGATGGGCGGCTTCAGAACGGGCGGAAAGTTCGAGCCGCCCGCCTCGATCAACGTACCCTCGAAAACCCCTCCGACCTGGGGAATCTCGACGCCCCGCCGACCGTCCGCAGCCCGGGCCGGCTTCGTGCCCTCGGGCCACAGCGGAATCAGCGTCCTGTCCTGCCGATCGGTTTCCTGCCTCGTGACCACCAGGCATCGCTCCTCCTCCAGCCATTCCAGCCGCGCCGTCAACGGCATCAGGTTGGAGTAGAACTCTCCGCGATACACGACGATGGCCGGGTCGGTGCCGATGACGGCATGGCACGCCTTGTCCGAGGGACACGGTGCGGGCCGGGTGGCCTCGGGTGCGTCCGGGGTGCAGGCCGTCGTACCCGCGACCGCGACGAGGAGGGCGACGACTGCGGATGGTCGCCTCACGGGGCGGCCTCCTTCCGGCGAGCGTTGGCTGGAGCGTCCCGCATGGGCGGCGGTGGCCGCAAGGAGTCGGAGGGTGTGCGTTCGCGCGTGGGTCGGCGATGCTGGGGCGTGTGCAGTACGTGTCCCTGGTGCCGCGGCCGCCGCTGGACGGGCTGATCGACGACCTCTACTACCTGGAGGGCACTCCGCCGTACCCCCGGCTGCGGTTGCCGCCGATGCCGGCGGCGTTGTTCGTGCTCAACCTCGGGCCGCCGTTCCGCATCCGCGCCGGCGCCGGGACGGACGGGTACGACGACGGTTGCGTGATCACCATGCCCACCCGCGCCTTCGAGTTCGGTTACCCGCCGGGCACCAGGTCGGTGGGGGTGCACTTCAAGCCGTGGGGGCTGGCGCCGTTCCTGGGGATGCCCGCGGCGGAGCTGCGGGACCTGCCGGTGACGGTGGAGCAGATCTGGGGGCGGGCCGCCGTCGCCGAGCTGCGCGAGCGGCTGGCCCTGGCGGCCGGGCCGGGCGAGATGCTGACGCTGCTGGAGAGTGAGCTGCGGCGGCGGCTCACCGGAACCGGCGGGCTACGGCTCACCGCGACCGGCGGGCTGTCGCTGCGGCGGCTCGACGAGACCAGCGGGCTGGAGCTGGTCCGGCACGTGAGCGGCGTCATCGTGGCGACGGGAGGCACGGTGGCGATCGGGGATCTGAGTGAGGCCGCCGGGGTCAGCAGCACCTATCTGGCACAGCGGTTCAAGGCTCTCGTCGGTGTCACGCCGAAGCGGCTGGCCCGCACCTACCGCTTCGCCAGCACTCTGCTCTCGATCGATCCCGCGCGGGCGGTCGACTGGTCCGAGCTCGCCGGGCGGGCGGGCTACTTCGACCAGGCGCACTTCGGGCACGAGTTCCGGGCGTTCACGGGGCTCACGCCGACCCGGTACCTGGAGATCCGGCGGCGGTTCCTGCGTGAGCATCCCGGCCACGTGCTGGAGGGCTGGCCGCTGCCGGCCGATTGATTTCTTACAAGAGCCGGCGCCCTCCGGCGGGCCAGGATGAGCACTCCCCGACGAAGAGGAGAGAGCTCGTGGGCAAGGTGGTCATGTACAGCTCGGTGTCGGTCGACGGCTTCATCGCCGACCGGAACGACCAGGTCGGGCCGCTGTTCGAGTGGCTGTCCAACGGTGACGTCCCGCTGGACGAGAGCGGGCAGGCCAAGGTGTCTCAGGCGTCGTACGACTACACCCGCCCGTACTGGGACGAGATCGGCGTGACGATCGCCGGCCGCCACGTCTTCGACCTGACGGACGGCTGGGGCGGCCAGCCGCCGAGCGGGATCGCCCACGTGGTCGTGGTGACGCACCGGCCGAGCCCCGAGGGCTGGGACCCCGAGGCGCCGTTCCACTTCGCCGACGGCGTAGCGGCCGCCATGGCGAAGGCGCGGGAGCTCGCGGGCGAGCGTACGGTCGAGGTCGCCGCCGGGGACGTCGGCGGCCAGATGCTGGCCGCGGGGCTGGTCGACGAGGTGGCCATGGACGTGGTGCCCGTGGTGTTCGGATCGGGCAAGCGCTACTTCGGCTCGGTCGGCGGGCAGCACCTGCTGGAGGACCCCCACGTGGTGATCCAGGGGAACCGGGTGCTGCACCTGCGTTACCGCGTGCGCCGGTGAGCTCGTCCTCGGAGATCTGTCGTTCGCCGCTGCTATAGATGAGGCCGGTACCTGATCTCCACGACAAGAGGATGGCCGATGGCATCGGTGACGTTTCGCGACGAGTCCGCGACCGGGCGGGCGTTGGAGGAGTTCTCCGTGCCCGGCCTGCCCGACCTGATCTCGGCCAGGGAGCTGGTACGGCTGCGCGTGCGCGAGGAGGTGGCCCGGCACAACGCCTCCCCCACGGCGCACTTCCGGGGCCTGGTCAAGCCGACCGACGCCGAGGCCGAGCTGAACGGCTACCGCTTACGCACCGCGCGCCGGCTCGACTGGGAGCGGCAGGCCGACGCCACCGAGGCCGCGTTCGCCCGCAACGGCTTCCTGCTGCTGGTCGGCGACCGGCAGATCGAGGATCTGGACGTGCTGATCGATCTGGCCGCCGATCCCGTCGTGTCGTTCGTCAAGCTCGTCCCGCTGGTCGGTGGCTGAGATGAGCGTGCTCGACAACGTGCTGTCCCCGCTCGCGCAGCGCCTGCTGCACCTGATCACCGGCACCGCGAACGATCCCACGCACTGGCCGGGGGCCTCCCGGCTGAGCGTCGGCTTCGCCGGGCTGGGCAGCGGGGCGATCATGGCTCCCACCTCGTACTACGCGCTCGACGAGCGGGCCAGGAAGCGGCTGGTCGAGCCGGCCCGCGAGCTGGTCGGATTCCTGCTGGAGGAGGTCAGGAGACACGCCTACGGCCGTCTTCCCGTGCTGGTGGCGGCCGGGCTGGCGGGCCTGGACGCCGACGTGCGCGCCGTGCTCGCCGAGGGATGCGGGCCGATCGCGGTCGCCGAGATGGACCTGCTGCTCAGCTGGGACGTGGAGCTCAGGGCGCTGTTCGGTGAGGCCGAACGTTTTTCCGAGCCGGTGCCCAGCCTGCCCGCCTGGCTCGCCGGGCTGCCCGGATACCTGGGCTTCGCCCGTACGGCGCTGGAGACGGCGCGCGACCGCGTCGCGGCGATCCACGCGGGCGAGATCCCGTACCGCGCGGAGAAGGCGTTCGACGACGGCGAGAAGCGGGTGCTCGGCAGGGCAGTGCGGCTGGCGCTCTTCCGCGACGAGACCTGGCTGCCCGAGCTGCTGGACGAGCTCGTACGCGGGATCGCGGTGGCCCCCACTCAGGCCAAGACCCTGCCCTCGCAGGCGTTGCTGTTCGAGATCGCCCGCGCGGCGGAGCAGTATCCGACGCCCGAGGCGATCTCCGCGCTGCGCACCGCCCGCCGCATCACCCGGCACGGCGGGGTGCCGATGCAGCTCGACCGCAAGTTCAAGCGCATGGAGCCGGCTCTGGCGGATCGGCTGGAGGTGGCGTTCAGGATCCCCGACGGGCGGGTACGCGAGACGTTCGGCGAGCACACGGCGGTGATCTCGACCGACGACGGGGTCGAGCTGTCGTGGTGGCACGGGGACAAGAAGCTCAAATCGGTCCCGGCTGCGGTCAGGCGGGAGTACCCCGACGAGGTCAAGCGGCTGCGCGAGCTGGCCAAGCTGACCCAGCAGCAGCAGGCGACCCTCGGCCGGGCGCTGGAGGCCGGCTACACCGGCGACACGGCCGCGCCATACCGGCGGCTCGACGGCCATCCGGTCACTGAGCGGCTGATCTGGGAGTTCGAGGTCTCCCCCGGCGTGTGGCGCGCCGAGCTGGGGCTGAACGTGCCCGACCTACCGGTGCGGCTGTGGCATCCGGCCCGCGCGTCCGTGGCCGACGTACGCGGCTGGCGGGAGGTGGTGCAGGGCAAGGAGCTGCGGCAGCCGTTCAAGCAGGCCTTTCGCGAGATCTACCTGCTCACCCCCGCGGAGGAGGCGGCCGGCCACTGGTCCGGCCGCTTCGAGGGGCACGTGGTGCACTATCGCCGGTTGCGGGCGCTGTTCAAGGACCGGGGCTGGCAGTCCAAGTTCCAGGGCCACTGGGAGGAGGACTGCGACGCGCACCGCGTCATGGCGGGCGGAGGGTGGCGGGCGTCGCTGGAGCACTATCTGTCCGGTGACGACTACGCCGAGATCGGCCGCGCCCGCTTTCAGCGGATGGCCGGCGGGACGTGGCACGACGCGCCGCTGACGGAGGTGCCGCCGCTGGTGTTCAGCGAGGCCATGCGGGACATCGATCTGTTCGTGGCCGTGGCCTCGATCGCGACCGATCCCGAGTGGACCGGCCAGGGGCCCGACCGGCTGCGCGACTACTGGCAGGCCGGCCCGTTCGCGCCCCTGCCGCCCTCCGCCGAGGTGCGCAGGGACGCGCTGTCCCGCCTGATCGGGCGCACGGCCATCGCCGACCGGTGCTCCCTCACCGATCGACATCTGGTGGTACGGGGTGATCTGCGCACGTACAAGATCCATCTGGGGTCGGCGAACATCCTGATGGAGCCCAACGACGCCTACCTGTGCATCGTCTCCGCCCGCGGCCCCCAGCCGGGGTTGTTCCTGCCGTTCGAGGAGGACGGGCGGCTGGCGCTCATCCTCAGCAAGGCGTTCCTGCTGGCGAACGACACCGCCATCACCGACCCCTCCATCACCCGCCAGCTCCAGGGATGATCGCCGGATCAAAAGGCGTCGTCCGCCCTGCCGGATTCTTCGGCTGCCACATCACGCTCCCGTCCCTGCGTTGCGGTTCGCCAGCTTTCGCCCGTACGACCGCCGCGGGTTCGCGGCGCAGGACATGATCTCCATCACACGGCTTCCGGACGATCGGCGGCACTAGCCTGGTGCGGTGGGATGGGATTTGGGTGAGCTTGTCGACAAGTACGACGTGCCGGGTGCGCAGGTCGCCGTGCTGGCCGATGGGGAGATTCGCGACGAGGCTGCGGGTGTGCTGAGTCTGCGTACCCGGGTCGAGGTCACGACCGACTCGGTGTTCAAGGTCGGCTCGATCACCAAGATCTGGACGGCGACGCTGATCCAGCAACTGGCCGGCGATGGCGTGCTGGATCTCGACCGCCCCGTTCGCGACTACCTGCCCGGCTTCCAGCTGAACGATCCGGCCGCCACCGCGTCCCTGACCGCCCGCCACCTGCTCACCCACACCGGTGGGATCGACGGCAACCACTTCATCGACACCGGTCGTAACGACGACGCGATCGAGAGGTTCGTCGCCACCCTCGCCGAGGCCGACCACCTCTTCCCGCCTGGCACCATCCTCTCCTACTCCAACAGCGGGTACGTGATCCTCGGCAGGCTCGTGGAGGTGTTACGCGGCAAGCCCTTCCATGACGTGCTCCGCGAACGTCTGGTGATGCCACTGGGCCTGGGCACCGCCGCCTTCGACGCCTACGAGGCGATTCTGCACCGCGCCGCCGTCGGCCATGTCCATACGGGCGGAGGGGTCGTTCCCACTACGACGTGGGCGGTTTCCTACTATTCCGCTCCCAGCGGCTCCCACTTCGCGATCAGCGCACGCGAGTTGCTGGAGTTCGTCCGCCTGCATCTCACCGATCCCGCGCTGGCGGCGCTGCGTGAACCTCAGGTCGGCTCCGTTCCGGACTTCGGTGGCGGGGTCATCGGCTGGGGGCTCGGCTGGATGCTCTACCAGGACGGGGTGGTCGGCCATACCGGCGTCTCCAAAGGGCAGAAGGCCTTCCTTCGTGTCGTTCCGTCGGCGGGCGTGGCGGTGGCCGTACTGACCAACAGTTCGGGCGGCGAGCCGCTGGCGTACGAGATCTTGGCCTCGGTGCTCAAGGACCTCGCCGGTGTCGAGACGGCGCCGCTGCCCGTGCCGCCCTCGAACCCGACCCGGATCGACGCGGACCGGATGTGCGGCACCTACCGCTCCACGTTGTACGACTTCACCCTCACCAGCGAGCACGACCGCGCGTTCCTCAGCCATCACCCGCGCAACGACATCGCCGCGACTCTTCTTGGCGGGCCTGGGAAGCGTGTCGAGGTCGTCCGCCTGAACGACAGCTCGATCATCACCGCCGAGCCGAAATCCGGGGGCCACCAGGTCCTGTCTCTGGTGGGCTGTGACGGACGCGGACGCGCCCGGTTCCTGCACGACGGCGCTGCTGCCTACCGGATCTCCTGAAGGCGCGGTCACGTCATCCAGAGTCGATCTCCGTCTGAGCGCGGTCTTCGAGGAAGGCTCGGGCGGCTGGGTCTGTGGTGAGGGCGGAGGCTCGGGTGTAGGCCGTGGCTGCTTGCCGGTGGTGGCCGAGGCGGGTCAAGAGGTCGGCGCGGGCTGCGTGGTAGGGCTGGAAACGTTCGCGTTCGACGGGCAGTGACTCCAGGAGTGACAGGCCCGTTCCGGGTGCGCGGGTGCGGCCGATGACGGCGGCGTGGGCCACCCGGCTGCCCAGGCTCGGTGCGATCGCCACCAGGGCGGTGTAGAGGGTGCACAGGGCGTTGTCGTCGGTGGTGCCGGTGCGGGCGCGGTCGCAGTGGACGGACTGGATGGCGGCCTCCAGTTGGAAGCGGCCGGGGGCTTGGCCGGGGCGGGCGGCTCGGCGGAGGTAGGACTCGCCCTCGGCTATGAGGTGGTGGTCCCATTCGTGGGGATTCTGGGCGTGCAGGGGGAGGTAGCGGTCGCCGGGAGGTGTGGCGCGGGCCGAGGCGAGGGTGAGGAGTGCGGCCAGGGCCCAGGCCTCGGGTTCGTCGCCGAGCAGGGTCGCGGTCGTGACGGCCAGGTAGCGGGCCTCGCCGGCGAGTGATGCCGCCTCGCCTCTCTCGGGGAAGGCCAGGGCGTAGCAGCCGTACACAGCTTCGAGGACCGGGGGCAGTCGCTCGGGCATGGCCTGCCGGCCGGGGACGACGAAGGGGATCTTGGCGTCCCTGATCCGGCGCTTGGCTCGTACCAGGCGTTGCGACATCGCCCCTGCGGGCACGGCGAAGGCGTGCGCGATCTGGGCGGAGTCGAACCCGAGCACGGCCTGCAACATCAGCGGGGTGCGGACGTTGGCGGCGATGGCCGGGTGGGCGCAGACGAACAGCAGGGCCAGGCGGCGGTCCGGGATCCCGTCCGGGTCGAGGTCGTTCAGTGGGTGAACGGCGCCGGTGGTCGCCTCCAGTGGCTGGTTGCGGCGGTGGGCGGCGGATTTCCACAGGTCGCGCTGCCGGTTGCGGGCCACCGTCAGCAGCCAGCCGTCGGGATTGTCCGGTACGCCGTCGCGGGGCCAGGTGGTCAGGGCCTGTTCGAAGGCGTGCGCCAGGGTGTCCTCGGCGAGTTCTACGTCGCCGGTCGGCGCGGCCAGGAGGGCGAGCAGCCGGCCGTACGAGGCTCGGGCGGTGCGTTCGGCGACCTGATGTGCGGCCTTCTCACCGGTCATGTCGCCTCACCGGTCATGACGTCTCACCGGTCATGACGTCTACCGGGTCGCGGCGACACGGCCTCGGGCACAGCCCGTTCCCGCCGATCATGACGATGGAACCCAGGTCCCGGCCTCCGTGTGTACGGCGCCGGGGCGGATCTCGACGGTGCCCCACGACAGTGGCGGGGCCTGGCGGGCCCAGTCCAGGGCGGTGTCCAGGTCCGGGACGTCGATGACGATCACGCCCCCGAGCTGCTCCTTCGTGTCGGCGAACGGGCCGTCCTGGATCCGCGGCTCCCCGTCCACCAGCGTGAGCGTGGTCGAGCTGGACGACGGCTGCAGCACCTGGCCGCTGACCAGGATCTCGGCCTGCTCCAGGGTGGCGGCGTAGGCGGCCATGGCCCGCATGCCCTCGGCCATCGCCTCCGCCCCGATCGACTCCTCGGTGGCCTCGCCGTAATGGAACAACAACATGTACCGCATGTCTGGATTCTTCCTCTTCAGCTGGTCAGGTAGCGCGCGATCAGCACGCCGGTCGTGGTGGTGATCGTCTCCTGCAAGGCCAGGTCCGTACGTTCTCCCGCGCCGAACAACCGCGTGCCCGAGCCGAGCACGGCCGGGTGGATCAGCAGGACGCACTCGTCCACCAGGCCCGCCGCGTGCAGGGAGAGGTAGGCGAGGTCGGTGCCGGGCCGGCGGGAGGTGACGTACTGGGGCGCGTTGACCAGCGCCTCGGTGAACGGGTTCGGGTCGGTCACCGAGGTCCGGTGGCCGAGCATGTCGTCGTACGAGCGGTGCCCGAAGAGCATCGCGGCGGCCGGGTCCATGCCGCCGACGTACTTGGCGATCACCTCGTCGGCGTACCCGATGCCCCAGCCGCCGTGACGGAAGCCGCCCCTGGTGTCCTCGTCCGCCCGGCCCGGGCCCTGCATGACGCCGTCCAGGCTGAGGTTCGCCAGAACGCTGATCGTGCCCATCTTCTCTCCTCGTGATCGTGCCGGCCGCAGGAGCGGCCGGCACAGTGATGACGAGGTCGGGAGGGGTGAACAGACACGCGGTCGCGCGATGGGTGGAAAAGGTTCAGCCGAGCCAGGTCGCGAGCTGGGACATGGCGCTGGAGGACCAGCCGAGTTTGAGGTGGTTGAGCGGGAGGGTCACCGTGGCGGCGCGGTTGGCGATGCCGTCGGTCGCGGTGCAGCTCGCCACGAAGACGGCGCCGTCGGACGGGCCCGTGTGCTCGTTGTGCAGCAGCGCCATGTCCGGCATGTTGCCGCACAGCTGGTAGACCGGCACGCTCGACGCAGTGCCCGCGTTGATGAGGGGCTGGACGAGGGAGCCCCGGTCGATGGCCCACTGGATGCCGCGGCCGGCCGTGTAGAAGCCGGTGCCGCCGTAGTAGGTGGTGTACCAGTCCTGCTCGGCGACGGGCAGCGGGTAGACGTCGTCCCAGCGGTAGAGCATGTCGTCGGAGCCGGGGTAGGCGTTGCCCTCGTAGCTGAGCTCGGGGTGGTTGCGCCACAGCGCGTAGCAGACCATCTGGGAGTGCGGCGCGGGCGCGTTCAGCGAGCCGCCGCATTCAGGAAATATCGCGAAATCGTGGGTCCAGCCGTGCCGATAGCCCCAGTCGAAGCCCTTGTTCGGCCCGCCGACGAGGATCAGCTTCCTGACGTCGCCCGCGTACGCCGTGCCCCAGGACTTGCGCAGCGACGAGACGTACATGCGCGCGTTGAACGCCCCCTTCGACCAGCCGATCACGTCCACCTGCGCGGCCCCGGTCTTCGCCCGGATCCTGGCCACGGCGTCGTGGATCTGCTCGGCCCAGTAGTGGCCGTCCCCCGTGATGTGCGGGAAGCCGATCGCGAAGACCTTGTAGCCCCGGCCGTCGAGGTGCTGCATGAGGCCGGTGGTGGGGCAGCTGGCCTGGCCGCAGCCGTACGCGCCGCTCGCGTTGGGGTTGGCCCAGGCCAGGTCGGCGGTCTGGTTGGCGCCGTGCACGAGCAGCACGGGGGTGGTCTTGGTGCCCGTCTGCCAGCCCGGCGCGTGGTACAGCAGGAAGCGCGAGGAGTGCGGGCGGGCGACGTCGCCGAAGAGCCGCCTGGTCTGTCCCTTCTGATCGCCGCGTCCGTCGGACGGGTACGTCTCGGCCTGGAACCCGGTGGAATCGTCCTTGTAGCGCTCGACGAGGGCCCAGCCGTTCTCCAGGCCCGAGGTGTAGGTGGCCTCCAGCGTCACCGATCCCGTCGCGGTCGCCGCCGCGGGTGTCGTGACCAGCGCACCGGCCGATAAAGCGAGGGCCGCGACCATCCGCGTCCACGAACGCCGTCCCATCAGACCTCCCACGAAGCTGAAGTTGAGCCATGCTCACCCGGCCCAGGACGCCGGTCAATGTGAGCCGCCCCCATAGCCCGGTGTCGGCCGCCGACGGGCTTGGACCTCTCATCGCCACGGAATACGGACCCTAGCCAGGGTGGACGGTCAGGTCGCCCCAGTGGGCCGGCCAGGCGATGCGCCGGCCGATCGTCCAGGCGAGCAGGCGGACACGGCCCGGTGGGACGATCACGGTGCCGTCCTCAAGCGCGGCGGGGCCGGCCGCCGGGTCCAGGGAGTCGATCATGCCGGCCGACGATAACGGCGAGCTCCGACATTCGCGCGAGGCTCGCACGATGTCGTGGGGTCAGGCGTCGTCGCACCCCTTCACCCGCACCCCTTCACCCGCACCAGGTAACGCGCCAGGTCTTCCGTCGTTACGCGCTCCTCGCCTATGGGGGCCGGCCCCTCCCCCGCCTTCACGTCGCCGTAGGCCCAGGACTCGGGAGTGATCTCAGGCGTGGGTGTCGGCGTCAGCGTCGGTGTCGGTGTCGGTGTCGGTGCGTTCTCGGCGATCCAGGCGTCGACCAGCCTGTCCCTGGAGGGCGCCGTCATCAGGCAGGACACGCCGACCGGCGCCGCCGCCGGCAGCGCCGGGACCGCGGCCAGCCCAAGGCCGACCAGAACCGCGATACGCCACCCCACCGCCGCCTCCCGACCGCGCTTGGACCAGGCGCCCCAGCATGCCTTACCTAGATCACGAACAGAGCATTCACGGTGCGGGGCAGGAGGTCCGGAGTGGCATCGGGGCGAATAGGATCAACCGCGTGGATCTGCACGAAACCGCTGCCCGGCTCGGGGTGTCCGTCGAAGAGGTCGAGCGCGTGCACCGGCTCGCCGGTGACCGGCCGTCGGCTCCGTTGCCCGCCAAGGCCGATGCGCCGGCGCTGCTCGAACGGCTGGCGGTGCGGGCGGACGACGCGGCCGAGATCATGGAGGGCTGGCCCGGCCCGGGCTCCCCGCTGTGGACGCCCGAGCTGCGCTGGCTGCTCGACCGGTCGATCGCCCTGGTCCGGGCCGACGTCGGCGGTCATGAGTGGCTGTCGCCCGGTCCGTCGCTGCCCCGTGAGCGGGGGCCCGCGTGGCGGCATCTGTACGTGTACGCGTACCTGGCCCTGGTCGACGACGCCCTGAGATACCACCGCGACCACGGCATCGCCGCGGACGTGTCGTGGGCGAGCCTCGCGGATCTGGGCCGCAACCTGGCGGTCGACCGGCGCATGCGCCGCGAGGGCTGGCCGGTGATGCAGAGCTGGCTGACCCTGCACTCACGCGGCACCATCTACGAGCTGGGCCGGCTGCAGCACCAGCACAACGACGAGGCCATCGAGCTGCACATCCCCGAGTCGGGGCCGATGACCCCCGAGGCGGTGGACGCCTCGCTCGACGAGGCGCGGGCCTTCTTCCCGCGCCACTTCCCCGACCGGCCCTACCAGGCGTTCTCCTGCGGCTCGTGGCTGCTCGATCCGCAGTTGCTGGAGTACCTGCCGGCGGACTCCAACATCGTCAGGTTCCAGCGCAGGTTCGAGCTGGAGCCGGACGAGGAGCAGGAGGGAAACGACGCCGACATCGAGGTGCAGCGGTTCGTGTTCCGCACGCTGACCACGCCGCTCGACGAGCTGCCACGCCGTACGGTGCTCCAGCGCGCGATCGTCGATCATCTGCAGGCCGGCCGCCACTGGCGCGTCCGCCGTGGCCACCTCCCGATGTGACCCGTCAAGGACATCAGCGGTTGGTGAGGCGGCGCAGCAGGATCTCGGCGGGCCCGCGATGGCCCGTCCTGCGCATCACGTCGGCCAGCAGGATCGACGCGCCCCAGACCGCGACCGCGACGCCGAAGGTGGCCGGCAGGCTCAGGTCGTCGCTCAGGTCGAGCGTGAACGGGTAGAACAGCGCCACCCACACCACCGACTGGAAGAGGTAGAAGGTCAGCGACCGCTGCCCGAGCGCCGACAGCGCCAGCGTGACGGGCCCGCGGTCGCCGCCGATCCGGTACGCGACGAGCCCGACGAGGGCGGCCAGGCCGATGCCGCCGGCGTAGCCGGTCAGATCGTGCGCGAAGGCGGCCAGCCAGGCCACGGGGGCGGAGGTGACCGGCCACGCCCCGGCCAGCATCAGCGCGGCGGGGATCCGGGCCGCGGCGGCGACGCCCAGGCAGATCAGGGCGACGCGGCGGAGCAGCGTCAGGTGCCGCTCCGGCTCGTCGAGGATCCTGCGCCGGGCGGCCCAGAGGCCGGCCAGCATGCCAGGCACCACCATGATCGTGGACACCGCGGTCTCGACCGGCCAGGTCGGGATGGCGGCGACCAGGTGCAGGCCCAGGCTCGGCTCCATGTACGCGGCCAGGGTGACCGGCGTGCCGGCCGCCGCCGCGATCAGCGCGTTCGCGCTCTGCCAGGCCAGCAGCAGGGTCGCCGGGAGCAGGGTCGCGCCGGCCGTCCACAGCAGCACCGAGTCCCTGGCCCGGACGATCGGCGCGAGGGCGAGCAGCGTCAGTCCGTACACCGCGACGATGTCGATCGGCACCAGGATGACCGTGTTCGCGAACCCGATGACGGTCAGCCAGAGCCCCCGGCGCCGCAGCAGCCCCTTGAACGAGCTCCACTCGGTCTGCCGCCTGGCGAGCTGCCCCAGCCCGTAGCCGAACAGGAAGACGAACATCGCCCGCGCCTGGTTGTCGGCGACCAGCGATTTGACGAACTTGAAGACGCCGTTCAGCCAGGCGGGCCCGGCGTCCCAGTCGGCGACGAGGGCCGGTGCGTGCGCCAGCGCGATCAGCAGCAGCATGAAACCGCGGGCGAGATCCGGTGCCAGCGACCGGGCGCTCACGTTGACGGACATGGTGGACATGGGGGTCCTTCCGGGGGTGAGGGTTCTTCCGAACGCCACCCACGATGTCCGCGAAGCCTGACAGCGACCTGATGAGCCGCCCGCGCGGCTGTCAGGTCAGCTCGGCCAGCCGGTTCAGCGCCTCCTGCCTGGGCATCTCCGCACCCCTCCGATACGCCGCACGATAATCCTGCTCGCCGACGCGCGCGGTGAGCTCCGCCACCAGGTCGCGCAGTTCCGGCTCGCCCCGGTCGAACACGCCGCGAATGGCCTGGCTCGTCCCGAGCGCGGTCGCCGCGCCGGCCGGGTCGCCCTCCAGCAGGAGCAGGCGGGCCAGGTGCTCCGCCGCCGACGCCGGGTCCCGTGCGGCGAAGGCCGCCAGGATCGCGGCGGGCAGCAGGTCGCGGGCCCGCCCGGCCGCTCCGTCCGCCAGCCGGTCGGCCAGCCGGGCCGCGGCCACCCGCCCCGCGGCGGCCTCCGCGGGGATCGACATCTCCCGCGCGAACGCCTCCAGCCGGTCGAGCGTCCGCTCGGCCCGGTCCACCTCGCCGCCGCGGCGGTGCAGGTCGGCCAGGCGCAGCAGCAACTCGATCTCCGAGTACGGCTGCGCCCGCCGCACCACCCGCCGCCGCGCGGCCGCCACGTCCGCCGCCGCCCCCTCCTGGTCACCGCCCCGCATGCGCAGCCCGGCCAGCCAGGAGCGGTACATGACCTCCTCGCCGGCGCTGAACTCGGCGGCCAGGGCGACGGCGCGCTCGGCCATGGCGACGGCCGTGCCGTAGTCGCCCTCGACGGAGTGCACGCGCGCCAGGCTCATCAGCGTCATCGCCAGCCCGTACCGGTCGCCCACGCCTTCGAACAGGGCCAGCGTGACGGCCAGCCGCTCCGCTCCGCCGCGCCAGTCGCCGCGGTCGGTCAGGACGAAGGCGTCCACCCAGTGGGCCGCCGCCCTGGCCCACGGGTGCGGGTGCCGCATCGCCCGGGGCAGCTCGCGTTCGAGCAGGTCGTCGAAGCCGAGGAAGTACGCGGGCGCGATCGCGATCACGGCCAGCATCGGATAGCGGTCGATCGCGCCTGTGCGATGGACGTCCTCGATCACCGCGCGTGCCTCGGCCGGATCGGGCAGCGACCCGCTGTTGTTGGCCAGCCGGTGCATCGCGGTGAAGGCGGCCAGGACCTGGCCGGGCAGCGCGTCGCCGAACTCCAGCACCTCGGCCAGGAAAGCCTCGGCGCGGGCGTCGAAGCGGGCGTTCCAGTAGAGCCAGAGCGGGCCGAGCAGCCGCCAGGCGGAATCGGCGTCGCCGTCGTCGATGGACACGCGCAGCGCGGAGACCAGGTTGTCGTATTCGCCCTCGATGACGTCCTTGGCGCCTACCTGGGCGCCGGTGAGCAGCACCGGCTCCTGCTCCTCCATCAAGTTCCGGAAGAACGCGACGAACCGGGCGGAGGTCGCCGCCCGCTCGCCGGCCTGGCGCAGCCGTTCCGCCGCGAAGACCCGTACCGTCTCCAGCATCCGGTAGCGTCCGTCGCCCTGCACGATCGACTTCTCGACCAGCGAGCCGAGCACGTAGACGACGTCCTCGGCCGGCAGCGGCCCGTCGCCGTCCGGGTCGGCGCAGACGGCTTCCACGGCGGCGACCCCGGCCTCGTCCGGGAAGATCGACATCCGCCGGGCCAGCGCCTGCTCCGGCTCGCTCAGCAGCTCCCAGCTCCATTCGACCACCGCGGCCAGCGTGCGCTGGCGCGGCAACGCGGCCCTGTCGCCGGACGTGAGCAGCCGGAAGCGGTCGTCGAGCCGCCGAGCGATCTGCCCGACCGGCATCGAGCGCAGCCTGGCCGCCGCCAGCTCCAGCGCGAGCGGCAGGCCGTCCAGCCGGCGGCAGATCTCCGCCACCGGCCCCGACGTGTCCGCGTCCAGCTCGAAGTCGGGCCGCACCGCCCTCGCCCGGTCCACGAACAGCCGCACCGCCGCCGGCTCCGCCAGCGGCGCCAGCCGGCACAGCGTCTCGCCGGTGACCGCCAGCGCCTCCCTGCTGGTCGCCAGGATCGTCAGGTACGGCAGGCGGTCCAGCAGCCGCCGCCCGAACCCGGCCGCGGCGTCCAGCAGGTGCTCGCAGTTGTCCAGCACCAGCACCGCCTCGCCCGCGCCGAGCAGGTCGGCCACCCGCTCCACCGGATCCTCCGCCCGCCCGGCCGCCCGCTGCCCGGGCGGGCCGGAGTCACGGGAGCTGACCGCGCCGAGCACCGCCTCAGCCAGCCGCTCCGACGCGCCGTGCACCGAGTCGGCCGGCCGCTCTGACGCGCCGAGCACCGCCTCAGCCGACCGTTCGGACCCACCGAGCACCGCCTCAACCGGCCGCCCGGACCCACCGAGCACTGCGTCGGCCGCCCGGCCCGGCGCGCCGGGACGTCGTTCCGGCGCCGTCACGCCGGCCAGTGGTACGAACCAGACCCGGCCGCGCTCGTGCGCCCGGTGCCGGGTCGCCGCCTCCAGGGCCAGCCGGGTCTTGCCGGCCCCGCCGGGACCGACGACGGTGACCAGCCGGGCCGTCTCCAGCAGCCCGGCCAGCAGGTCGAGCTCCTCTTCGCGCCCGACGAAGCTGGTCAGCCGCGCGGGCAGCCGTCCGCGCGCCGCCCGCCCCGGCGCCGCGAACTCGCCGCGGAGCATCGCGAGGTGGGTCTCCCGCAGCTCGGCCGACGGGTCGACGCCCAGTTCCTCGGCCAGCGCCGCCCGGGTCCGCTCGTACGCGGCCAGCGCGTCGGCCTGCCTGCCGGCCGCGTACAGGGCCCGCATCCGCAGGCCGGCCAGCCGTTCCCGCAGCGGATGCCGTGTTCCCGCGTCCTCCAGCTCGGCCAGGACCTCGGTGTGCCGGCCCAGCCGCAGTGCCGCGTCGAACCGGTCCTCGGCGGCGTGGATCCGCAGGTCGGCCAGCCGCAGCGCGGCGGCGCCGGCGAACGGCAGGTCGGGCAGGTCGGCCAGCGCCTGGCCCGACCACAGGTCGAGCGCCTCGCCGAGCAGGCGGGCGGCGGCCTCCGCCCGCCCGGCCGCCAGTTCGCGCCCGCCGCCCGCGGCCAGTTCCTCGAAGCGGAGCGCGTCCACGTCCGCCGCCAGGACCGCCAGCCGGTAGCCGCCGGGGACCGACTCCACGACGGCCACCCCGCGCAATGCCTTGCGCAGCCGCGACACCAGGGCCTGCAGCGCGTTGGCCGCGTCGGCGGGCGGCGCGCCGTCCCACAGGTCGTCGATGAGCGCGTCGGAGGTCACCGCCCGGCCGGCGTCCAGCGCCAGCCGGGCCACGAGCGCGCGCGACCGCGCTCCGCCCAGCATGACCCGGCGCGCGTCGTCGTCGAGGACGCGCACCGGCCCGAGCAGCGCGATCCGCACCGGCTCACCCTCTCAGACATCGGCCCGCAGTTGCTCGGCCAGGCGGTCGAGTTCGGCGGTCGTCGCGGGCGAGGCGGTGCTGAGCCCGCTGTGCACGGCCGTCGGGCTGCGCAGGAAACGCCGCAGCACGGCCACGAGCAGCCCTTCCGGCAGGGTCAGCAACGCGGCGATCGCGCGGGGCACCGGCGGCCCCTGCAGGGCCGCCATGTTCCGCCGCATGAGGCGGATCATGCCGCGGATCGCGTCCGGATCGGCGGCCAGCGCCTGGGGGCCGCCCGCCGCGTCCACGGCCTGGCCGAGCGGCGCCGAGAACGCGGCGTGCGTCTTCAGCCAGGCGTCCATCCGCGGCTCGGCCTTGACGCCGACCCCGGCGGAGCGGAACGTGCGCACGATCCGGTCCAGTCGTGGGGTGGTCCGGCCGCCGGGTTCGCCGATCGGCATCGTGACCAGGCGGGTCAGCGGGCCGGCCGCTCGGTAGCGGACCACGTCGCCGTCCATCGTGCCGCCGGAGGTGGGGAAGCCGAGCAGCACCCGCTCGTGGCCGATCACCGCGCCCAGCGGCCGCGCGCCGGCCGCCCAGTTGAGCATGAACAGCACGTCGCCGTCGACGTCCGCGAGTGACTCCAGCACCGCGTCCACCTGGTGGGTGCGGACGACGACGGCGATCAGGTCGTAGCCGCCGGCGGGGCGGTCGACCACCGGCACCTCCACCCGCCTGACGTCCTGGCTGTCCTGCTCGGCGATCCGTACGCCGTGGCGGCGCAGGTCGGCCAGGCGTTCGCCCCTGGCGAGCAGCGCGACGTCGTGCCCGGCCTCGTGCATGCGGACGGCGAGCAGGGTGCCGCAGACCCCGGCGCCGTAGACGAGCAGTTTCATGGCGGCCCTCTTCCGTGCGGTTCAGTCAAACGTTCGTTTAATTCAAACGACTGTATGCTACGTCCTCATGGCGTCACCCGACACCCGCACCCAGCTTCTCGACGCGGCCGAGCGCCTCTTCGCCGAACGCGGCTACCGCGGCACCTCGGTCCGCGCGATCACCGATCTCGCCGGGGCGAACCTGGCCGCCGTCGCCTACCACTTCGGCTCGAAGGCGGAGCTGCTGGCCGCGGTCGCCCGCCGCGTGATCGAGCCGATCAACGCCGCGCAGTGCGCCGGGCTCGACCGGCTGCTCGCCAGGACCCCTGACCCGCCGGTCGCCGAGCTGGTGGCGGCGTTCGTGGGGCCGATGTACGACGAGATGCGGGCCGGGGACGAGGGCGGCGCGCGGACGTCCCGGCTGATCGTGACGATCCTCAGCGACCCGGCCGAGGAGGTGCGCTCATGGACCGGCCCGGCCGAGGACGCGGTCCGCGATCGTTACCTGGAGGCGTTCACCCGCGCCCTGCCCGACCTGCCCCCGCAGGAGTTGTGGTTCCGGATCCGGGGCATTCTCGCCGTGACGGCCGTGGACCGCGTCGAGGTGCACAACCGGCTGGCCGGGCTGCCACCGGTGGCGGGCGAGGCGGCCAAGCAGTGGGCGATCACGTTCCTGGCGGCGGCGATGAGCGCGCCACCGACCGGAACCTGACGATTCCGGCCGGTGGCGCGAGACCACTCAGTCGAGCCAGCGGCCGACGCCCCGCACGGTGACTTCGAGGAGTTCGGCCGGATTGTCCGGGTCGGGATAGTAGATGGTCATGGTCGTTCCGGTCGGCAGCAACATCTTGACCGCCTGCACGCAGCCGGCCACGGCCTGCCGCTGCCGATCGGGCCCCGTGCCCTCAGGCGGCACCGCGTCGCAGAATCCGCCCGGATTGTTCATGACGAGCCGGAGCGTGTCGTCCCGCAGCTTCACCTCCCGGGTGGCGACGCGGTAGGCGAGCTGCGTCTCAAGGTGCCAGGCCGGGGGCGCGATCGGCAGCCCGAACGCCTGCCCGTACAGCAGGGCGAGACGCTTCTCCAGGGCCGCCAGGTCGTCGTGCAGCCCGCTCTCGACCGTGTAGCGCGCCCACTTGTCCAGGTCGTCGATCGGCGGCAGGTTCGCGATGGGCAGGCCGCTCGCGTCGAGCAGCCGTCCCGACCCGTCGACGATGTAACCCTGGTTGTTCGTCTGCTTGAGCGACTCGCTCACGTTCCGCAGCTGCTGCGCGGTGTCCGCGAACGGGCACTCCCCGCCCTCCAGGACACAGCCGACCGGCAACGTCCGGCGCAGCGACGTCGCCAGGCTCGACTCGTAGAGGGCCGACAGGATGGTCCGGTCGGACAGGTGCCCGTGCAGGTACATCGGGCCCAGGATCGAGTTGTACTCGGCGAACCTGAGCTCCTCGGGGACGAGGGACTCGACGAAGGTCCCCTTCCACTGGCGCGAGTACTGGTTCCAGTCGGGATCGTCGGTCAGCTCCATGATCCCGGTGAAGCAGTCCGTGAAGTTCCAGGCCGTCCCCTTCCAGTGGCTGCCGAAGCCGTTCTTGCACGCGCTGGCCGTCCCGTACTGGGACATGGCGTTGACCAGGTCCAGCGCGGTCAGGGTCATGTACTCCTCGCCGAGCCGGTGGGCCTCGCTCTCCTGGTCGGCGATCCCCCGCGCGGCGAAGTAGAACAGCGGGCTGAGGACGAGGGACATGCAGGCGTCCTGCGCCTTGCCGACGAACTGCCGCTTGCAGTATTCGACGCGTTCCTTCGCGTAACCCTCCGGGTCGTGCAGCGGGCCCTTGGGGTCGTTGAGGATCTCCTCCACGTACGCGTTGCAGTCGTTGTAGCCGGGCAGGCCGTCCTCGGGGCCCCACTTGCAGTGGCCGTACCACTCGCCCTTGACCGAGTTCAGATACTTCTCCGCCTCATCGCGGTAGTGCTCGAACACCTCGGCGGCGATCTGGGCCGCTTCCGCCGCGCTCTTGTTCGCCCGCAGCGCCGAGGCGTACGCGGCGTCGTAGGCGGCGAAGGCGCTGCTCGCGTCCTTGGCCGCCGCGACGGCCGAGGCGCGGGCCCAGCGTGCCGAGAGAGACGCCTCCCTGGCCGACCGCTGCGCCTGCTTGGCCGCGGCGGCGGCGGTGCGGACCGCCTGCGCGGCCTTCTCCGCGGACGCGGCGGCGTCGCGGGCGTGGGCGACGGCCTGGGTGGCGAACGTCCGTGCCTGGTCGGCCGCCTTGCCGGCGTCGTTCGCGTAACCGACGGCCGCCTCCGCCGCGCCGCGCGCCTCCGCCGCCGCGGCCTGCGCGGTGCGGGCGAACTCGACGGCCTGCTGCGCGATCTGCGAGGTCTCGATCATCAGCGACGTGGCGATGTAGTTGTGCGTCGCGGTCGCGTGGTCGCGTTCCGCCGCGCGGTGCCGGTCCACCTCCAGGAACTCCGCCTGCATCGCCGTCGGGCCGGCCAGGGCCACCCGGGCGCCGTTACGGACCTCGGTCCCGTACTGGTCGTCCCCGGCTATCGCGGTGACCTGCGCCCTGAGGTCGATCGCGTACGCGGTGTTGTGCGTGACCTCCAGGAACTTGGTCAGGTCGGCCGGGTCGTCGGAGCGCAGCGCGAGGTTGGCCGCCGCCTCGGTCTCCGCGTGGCCGGCCCGGCGGGCCTCGGCCAGGATCCGGCCGACCTCCTCGCGTTCCTCAGCGGCCCGCTCGGGATAGGCCGGGTCGTCGAGGAACGCGATGACGTCCTGCCACGAGCCGTCGAGCGCCCGCTGGCCGGCGGCTCTCCTGGCCGGGCTGCCGGTGACCAGGAGCCCGGTCAGCGTCGTCCGGTCGTCCTGCTCCTCGGCGGCGGCGAGCCCGCTCCTGACGAACTCGATCGCGAGGACGCGGTCGTCCGCACCGAGCGCGGCCAGGGCGGCGGAGCTGGTCCACGTGCCGGGGATGGTCGCGAAGTAGCGCGCCACCTGCCGTACCTTGCCGGCCGCCACGGCGGGATCGGCCTGAGGGTCGGCGGCCTGGGCGATCAGGGCGTCGATCTCGGGAGTGTGGTAGCGCCGCATCGACGCGCCGAAGCCGCGCGCCTCCCCCAGCCGGGCCTCGGCGGCCTGCTGGCCGATGTGCCGGGCGAAGGACAGTTCGAGCTCGTACTCGTTCTTGAGCCGTTCGTCGTCGGCCGCGCGCGCCGCCGTGTAGACGGCCTGCGCCGTCTCGGCCGCCCGTAACGCGTCCTCGGCCGCGCGGTAGGCGTTGTTCGCGTGCTCCGTCGCCAGTTGGGCCGCGTTGACGGCGCCGCCCGCGTGACTCGCCGCGCTCGCCGCGGCGGCGGCCGCCTGCTCGGCGTAGGACACCGCGCGGGTGGCGGCGTCGCGTGCCTTGCCGGCCGCGTCCTTGGCGATGTCCGCGTGCCGGACCGTCTCCGCGACCGCGCGCTTCGCCCGCTCCGCGCTCGCTCCCGCGCGCGTGGCCGCGGCGAACGCCGCCCGCGCCTCGGCGCTGGACACGCCCGCGTAGTGGCCGGCGGCCTCGGCCGCGCGCCCCGCGGCCTCGGTGTTGGCCCGCGCCGCGTCGGCGGCGGCGATCGCGGTGTACGCCTTCTGGGTCACGTCGTTGATCTGGTTGATGGGCGAGAACCAGGCGGTGATCTGCGGGCCTATCTGCTGCATGGTCCGGTTGTGCGCCGCGGCCTCGTCGGCGGCGTTCGCGTTCAGCTCCGCCCGGGCCGCGGCCGCCCACGCCTCGTCGGACTTCGTGTGCGCCCGCGCCGCCGCGGTCGCCGCGCGTCCCGCCGCCCCGGCGGCGGCCCGTGCGGCGTCGGCCGCCGCCCGCGCGGCCTGTACGGCGACGCGGGAGGCCGCCGCGGCCCGGTCGGCGGCCTCGGCGGCGCGCTGGGCCTGCCGTCTGGCCTCCGCCGACTCCCGTCCGGCCAGCCCGGCGAGGCGCTGCGCCTCCTGCGCGTCCCGCAGGGCCGCTTCGGACTCCACCTTCGCCCGCTCGGACTGCGCCACCGCGGAGATCGCCTCGAAGGCCGCCCGGCGCGTCGCCTCAGCGGCGCTCGCCCGCAGGTCGTCCAGCGTCTGGTTCTCGTTGTCCCTGGCCTGGGCCACCCCCCAGTCGATGGCGACGAACCGCTCCTGCATCTCCTGGCTGCCGTCCTGGAGCGCCCGGTTCGCCGCGGCCTGCACCTCGGGGCCGCCGTCCGCCATCGCGCGGTTGACGACCGCGCGCAGATCCAGCCGGTACGGCACCCGCCACCCCGACTCGATGAACGTCCCGAGCTCCGCCGCGGACCCGTTGCGCAGCACCGCGTTCGCGGCGGCCTTGACCTCCGGCCCACCGGCCGCCTTCATCTCGTTCACGCTGGCGCGCAGGTCGATCTCCCTGGCCCGGGCCCAGCCGCCGTCCAGGAACTTCGCCACGGCATCGGGGGCGTCCGCGATCAGCGCGGCGTTGGCGGCGGCGGACACCTCGGGTCCCCCGCGGGCCTTGATCCGGCCGGCCTGCTCGCGCTCGTCCTGCGCCGCGAGACGGGGCAACTGGGTGAGGAAGGCGCAGATCGCCGCCTCGTCCCCGAGCAGCGCCTGCTCCGCGGCCGGGCGGACGTTCACGCCGCCCGTGACCCAGGCCTCCAGGACCACCTGGCGTTCGCAGGCCGGCGGGTCCGCCGTCGTCGCGGCCCGTACCCCGCTGATCGGGGCGCCCATGAGGAGCAACGAGAGCACTACTCCGACGACGCCGGCCTTCTGCCGGCGAGCCCTGTTACATAACGCATTCATCGCCGTCGTTCCCACCATTTCGGTCGATGCTTGAGCAGGGAAAGGCCGGCCGGGCTAGCCGACCGGCCGGTGATCAGCTGACGACCCGCAGCTCCAGCAGGGTCTCCCGGCAGTTGTCCGGATAGTCGGGATGCCCCTCGTCACAGGTCGTATCCGTACGTCCGAACTGCTCGCTCTCGTCCCGCTCGACGCGCTTGGTCCGCTCGGCGCCGGAGGCCACGTTCACCACGGTCGCGTCCACGTCGTGACCGGCTCCCGGTGAACGGCTGTCGCCCTGGACCTCGTAGACGTTCGGGATGCGGATCTTCACGTAGCCCGTGGGCGCGAGGACCTTGAAGCACACCGCCGTCACGCCGAGATGCGGCTCGCCGATCTCGGTCTCGCCGTTCAGCAGGCCGGGGAACACCTTGATCACGCCGACCCCGTTCTCCGGGGACGCGGTGCACGAGACCCAGATGATCCCGCCGTTCCCGGAGACCAGCTCGAAGTTCTTCGCCTCGGCCGCCTGGGTGCCCCAGTCGGCCTGCCCGGAGGTGCCGGCGTACTCGTGCCGGTAGGTCACGGGATAGGCGAACTTCTCCAGGATGGAGTCAGGGCGAACGGCTGGCCGCATGGTGACCCTGGCCGGCACCGCGGGCCCGTAGTAGCGGCCCAGCACCTGCGCGATCTGGCTGCCCGGCCGGTAGAGGAACAGGAAGCCCTGCCCGCCGGAGCTGCGGTGGTCCCAGGCGATGATGCGGTCGGCCGCGCTCTTCAGGTCGTAGCTGCCGATGCCGGCCGAGCTGTGGAACACCGCGCTGAACGCGTTGCCCGTGCCGTGCTTGAGGATCCAGGCGGTCGCCGCGCCCGGACGGTACAGCACCAGGTGATCCAGCTTCCCCGTGTGCTCGTAGTCGTAGGCGACCACCTGGTCCCGCACGTCCTCCAGGTTGTAGCCGCCGATGCCGGCCGAGGTGTGGAACACCGCGCTGAACGAGTTCCCCGTGCCGTGCTTGAGGATCCAGACGGTTCCCGTGCCCGGGCGGTAGGCCACCAGGTGATCCGGCTTGCCCGAACCGTCGTAGTCGTAGGCGATGATCCGGTCGGCGGCGCTCTTCAGGTCGTAGCCGCCGATTCCGGTCGTCCTGTTCAGCACCGCGCTGAACGAGTTCCCCGCGCCGTGCTTGAGGATCCAGACCGTCTCCGCGCCCGGACGGTACAGCAGCAGATGGTCGAGCTTTCCCGTGTGCTCGTAGTCGAAGGCCACCACCTGATCCCGGGCGTCCTTCATGTTGTAGCCGCCGATCCCGGCGTCGGTCGAGGCGTAGACCGGTGTGAACGTGTTCCCGCTGCCGTGCTTGAGTATGTGCACCGTCCCGACCCCAGGGCGGTACAGCAGCAGGTGGTCCAGCTTGCCGGAACTCTCGTAGTCGAAGGCGATGATCCGGTCGGCCGCGCTCTTCAGGTCGTAGCCGCCGATTCCCGTGGTCGAGGAGAGGACCGGGACGTAGGTGCCGTCCGGGCCACGCTTGACGATGGAGACGCGCTGCCCGCCCGGGCGGTACAGCAGCAGATGGTCCAGCTTTCCCGTGTGCTCGTAGTCGAAGGCCACCACCTGATCCCGGGCGTCTTTCAGGTCATAGCCGCCGATGCCCTCCACCTGGGCTCCGTACGTGGCGAAATCCGCGGTGGGCTCCCCCGCGACCAGACGGACCCAGTTCGCCAGGTCGTCCACGCGCACCGCGTCGGCGCCGCGCGGCCCGTCCTCGGCCGCGCCGAGGCAGCCGCCCTGCCCGGCGCCGATGCCGAGCCCGACGAGCTCGGGGCCGCTGCCGCCGGTACGGAAGACCGGCGCGCCCGCGTCGCCCTGGCACGCGCTCACGTCGCCCGCGTCGGCGCCGGTCCAGCCGAACGAGCCGGCGCTCACGGTGCCGGCCACGACCGGCGCGGCGTGCAGCCGGCGCGGCGCCCACTCCTGCGCGGTCCTGCCGAAGCCGGCGACCTGCAACGCGTCCCCTTCGGCCGGGGCGGTGGCGCTGACCCTGACCGGGGCGACGTCGATCACCCGCAGGGCCAGCCGGACCAGCGCCACGTCCCGGTCGCGGTGCGGGTGGATCCAGTCCACGGGCAGCACGCGCCCGCCCGTGCCGAGCAGGTCCGTCCTGCCGACCGTCACGGTCGTCGCCAGCGTCGGCGCGCCGGTCGAGACGGACTGCCCCGCGGCGGCGAGGCAGCTGGCGGCGGTGAGCACGTACTGCGAGCTGACCAGGGCGCCGGTGCACCCGTGCAACTCACCGACGGTCACCTTCGCCACGAAACCCCACGTGCCGTCGGCGACCTGGCTCCCGCCCCGCACCGCCTGGGCCGGGGTCGCCCCCGCCCAGAGCACGATCGACGAGACAGCCAGGGACAACGCGAGGGTGATGACGGATAAGAAGCGGAATGTTCGCTGGAGGTTCACGGCATGATTCTGGGAGCCGATCTTCGAGCGAACCAGGACAGCAACCGGACACTCAGCGGGCACTTCGCGGGAAATGTCCGGATCGTCGCGGTGGGCTCGGATCTACGGGCTCAGGGCCAGGTCCTGGCCTCCGCGTCGAACAGCGCGGCGTCGCTCTCCACGGGCAGCACGCACAGGAGATGGCCGCCGGGCGCGCGCAGCGTGCGGCACTCCTGCCACCGCCCCACCTCGCTCGCGCCCAGGTCGATCAGGCGCCTGGTCTCCGCCTCGACGTCGTCGGTCTCGAAGTCCACGTGGATGCGGGGCGCGTCGTCGACCGACTGCACGGCCACGTGCGGGGCGACCTCGGGCAGGGCGCCGTGCAGGGAGATGAACTGCTCCTCCGAAGGCAGCGGGCGGGCGGTGGCCCCCAGCGCCGCGGCCCAGAAGGCGGCGGCCGCCTCGGCCTCGGGTGCGGGGGTGTCGATCAGGAAGGCGTACACACGACTGCGATGCATGTGAATCATGCTAGGCACACGGCACGCGCCGGCCGGTACGGGATCCTGCCCAGACCTTTTCCGTCAGGTGAACGGCGGGCCTGATCGGACCCCTGCCACAGTCGGGCGGGTGGAAGGCGACGAGCTCATGGAGCGGCTGGCGCGCTTCGGGGTGCTGCGCCGGAGCTACGGCGACGCCGCCCGCCATCTGGTGCCCCTGCTCGCGCCGTGCGCGCTCGTGCTCGTGCCGCTGGGCCTGCTCGCCACGCCGATCCTGATCCTCGCCCTGAACGGCCAGGTCATCGTGGTCGACCAGGAGCCGGAGCTGACGGCGGTGCCCGCCGGCGCCCTGGCGGTGTGGGCGGCGGTGGTGCTGGTCACCTGGCTCGTCCTGGCGGTGCTGGTCTTCCCCGCGGTCGTGATGATCGCCGCGGGACGGCTGCTCGGCCGGCGGGTGCCGCCGGTGGCCGCGCTGCGGGCGGCGGCACGGCGGGCGCCCGCCCTGCTCGCCCTGGCCGGGCTCGCCGTCCTGGTGCTGGCCGTCGCTGCGGGCGCGTTCGGGGTGCTGCTGGTGCTCGGGCCGGTGTGGATGGGGATCGCCGGGACGGTGCTGGTCCTGGCCGCCATGCCCGCGCTGATGGCCGTGCCGGGCGTCGTGCTGGAGGGCCGCTCGCCCTGGGCCGCCGTCGTGCGCGCGTACCGGCTGAGCGCCCGGTGGATGCACGTGACCGCGTTCACGCTGCTGATCGGCACGGTCGCGGTGCCGGCGCTGGCCACATGGGCGCTCGATCGGGGGGTGGACGGTCTGACCGGTCCCGCCCTGACGATCGTGTCCGGTACGGCGGGATTCGCCCTGTCACTGCTGATCGTGCCGTTCCAGGCCATGCTGGTCGCCCGCCAGTTCCTGTACCACCTGGCCGCGCTCCGCGACGCCGGCGCGTTCGGCGACCTCGTCGAACGGCTGCCCGCCGGGCCGCCCGGTCCGGCCAGGCCCGTGCCCGTCCTGGCGTCGCTGCTCCTGCCGGGGCTGGCGTTCGGCGCCACCGTGCTGGTCAACCCGCTGGGCTGGCCGGAGGTCGCCGAGACGTACGCGCAGGAGGTGCTCGCCCGCGATCCCGCCTACTTCGACGAAGGCTCGGCGCACGTGTCCACGACGGAGCTGCGGGCCGCGTTCGCCGGGCCCGGCGAGGGCGTGACGGTGCTGACCGACTCCGGTTTCGACTCCGCATCCAAGCTGCTGACCTGCTCCGACGCCCGGTGCACGCGCCTGTCGAACCGCTGGACCGGCCAGAATGAGGAGCTGCGCCAGGGCATCCGCCCGCCGTCGGCCGCCACCCGGCTGCCCGACGGGCGGCTCCTGCTGGTGCGGTGGGAGCCGACGGTGCGCGGGCGCGGGTGGCGGGCCCGGCTGCTGATCTGCGACGGGCGCGGCTGCGCCGAGGCGCCGGGCGGTCGGTACGTCACTCAGGTGCGGGATCCGTACCCGCGCCTGAACCTGGCCCTGGCCGCGCGCCCCGGCGGCGGCGTGGTGCTCGCCCAGGCCGCCGAGGTGCCGTCCGGCGACCTCGGGCCGTCGACGACGGAGACGCTCTCGCTCGTCGTGTGCGACGACGTCGCCTGCACGCGACCACGGACGAAAGCGGTCGCGCAGGTGGATTCCCGGGCGTTCGTCCGGGCTCCGCACAGCCTGGCCATCGCCATGGGGCCGGACGGACGCGCGGTCGCCGCGCGCCTGGACAGCCTGACCGGCGCCCTGCACGTGATCTCCTGCGCGGACCCGGCCTGTGAGCGGGTACAGGTGCGGCGGCCGGTCCCCCCGATCCTGCCGGACCTGGACGCGGCGGAGCCGGGCGAGGTCAACCGGCTTTTCGACGAGTCCCGCGAGCACGGTGATCGGGCCGGGGCGTCGCTGGTCGTACGGGCGGACGGCCGGCCGCTGATCGCCTACCGCAGTACGGCCGACGGCGCGGTGCTGCTGCTGGACTGCCGTACCCCGGACTGCGCGGCGGCCGGCTCGCGCACGCTCGCCCCCGCCGGAGCCGAGCACGCCGCCCCCGCGCTGGTCCTGGACCGGTCGGGGCGGGCGCTGATCGCCTACCAGGACCTCGAAGGCCGCCGCCTCATGCTCGCCACCTGTGCGGGACTCGACTGCGTCACCACCCCGGTACGGAACATGCGCCACGGACCCGGCCCCGCCCTGGCCATGACGCTGGACGCCCGGGGACGGCCCGCGATCGTGTGGACGGACGCCGGCGAGAGCGCCGGCGCGGAAGTGGTCGTCACCGTGCCGCTCAACCTGCCCTGGCCCCACCAGACCCGATCGTCGCGCGCCGCGCGGTGATCCCGGCGAACAGCCCGAGAGGGACGATGAGCCGACCGACCGATGAGAGACCCGCCGTCACGGCGGATCACGAGGACGCCCGGTACGACATGCGGCGGTTGGGCGTGCTCTGGCTCGCCTACGCCGCCGCCGCGCGGCACCTGGTGCGGCTGCTCCCACCCGTGCTGCTGATCTTTCCGCCGCTCGTCCTGCTCGCGGTGCCGGCGCTGCTCCTCGTCGTGGACGAGTCCTCGACGGCGGTGGTCAACGGCAGTTTCGCCCTGATCGGCCCGCCAGGCCCGCCGGTGCTGGTGTGGTCGGCGGCGGTGCTGGTCGCCTCGACGGCCGGGCTGGTGGTGGCGCTGCCCGCGACGGTGCTGCTCGCCGCCGGACGGCTCACCGGCAGGCACGTCTCCACCTCGGACGCGTTGCGGATCACGGTCCGGCGCCTGCCCGCGATGGCGGCGTTGCTCCTGCGGAGCGCGGTCGTGGTCGCGGCGATCATGGCGGTCTGGTACGCCCTCCTCGTGGGGATGCGGGCGCAGATCGCGGCCTACGTCGTGATGACGGTGCTGTTCCTGCTGGCGATGCCGTGCCTGCTGGCCGTGGCGGTCGTGATGCTGGAGGGCCGGTCCGCGACGGGGCCGATCCTGCGCGCGTACCGGCTGGCGGGCGGCGCCACCTGGGGGACCGCGTTCACCCTGGCGTTCGGCGTCGTGCTCTTCCCCGTGCTGGCCACGCAGGCGGTGAGCTGGGCGGCGGCCGGCACGCCGCTGCTGCGGGCCGGGGCGGCCTCCGTCGTGGCGCTCGTCGGCGTGCCGTTCCAGGCGACCGTGATCGCCCGCCTGTTCCTGCATCGCCTGACCGAGAGGGGGGCGCCAGCCGAGTTCGACGCGATCGTGGACGGCCTGCCCGGGAGCGCGCCGCGCCCCATCAGGCCCGTGCCGCTCCTCGCCGGGCTGCTGCTGCCCGGCCTGCTGTACGGCGGCGCCGTACTCGTCAATCCGCTGGATCTGCTGGAGGTCTCCGAGACGGTCATCACCGTGAGCAGGTCGGGCGAGCCCGACGTCGCGGTGTCCACGGAGGGCGGGCGCTCGAAACCGACGCTCGAACGGTCCGAACTGCGCGCCATGTACGCCGGCCAGGGCGGGCGCATGGTCATGCTCATGGACGGCTCCCGAGCGGCGAAGCTGCTGACCTGCGCGGACAGCCGCTGCGCCCGGGCCCGGCTCACCTGGGCCGAGCCGGAGGCCGTGGAAGGCGAGTACCCGGTGGCCGGCGCCCGGCTGGCGGACGGCCGCCTCGCCCTGACGACCTGGGCGATCGACGACATGTACCAGTGGGTGTGGGACGAGAACTGGAACGCCCGGCTCAGGCTGATGCTCTGCGACTCCGAGGCGTGCGCCCCGGCGGCCGGCGACCCGCCCCTCGCGAAGGTGACGCAGGCCGCCAGGAGCAGGGTGCTCGCCCTGGCGGCCCGGCCCGGCGGCGGCCTGCTGCTCGCCCAGCTCCGTCCGATCCCCACGTGGAAGGAGAAGGACGGCTTCACGGAGGTGATCTCGGTCACCACGTGCGACGATCCGGCCTGCGCCCGGCGGCGCACCGAGGAGGTCGCCCGGCTGCCCGGCAACGAGGAGACGGAATTCATGCGCCAACTCGTCGCCGCGGTGGGCCCGGACGACCGGCCCGTCGTCCTCGCCTTCGACCGCCACACCGGTTCCATGGTGGTGACCTCCTGCGACGACCCCGCCTGCACCCGTACCAGGACGGGCCGGCCGCTGCCGGACGAGTCGCTCCCCCGCTACTCCGACCGGGAGAAGCGGGCGCACGCCGCCCTGGCGATCCGGGCCGACGGCCGCCCGCTGATCGTCTACCGGGACGTGAAGAACGACGCCGTGAAGCTGCTCGACTGCCTCGACCGCGCCTGCGCGCGGGCCGGCACGGCGACGCTCACCGAACCCGGCGACCACCACTCGAAGCCGGCGCTGGCGCTGAGCCGGGACGGTCGCGCGTTCGTGGCCTACCAGAACCTCGACCACGCCCAGGTCGTCATCGCCACCTGCACGGGAACGCGCTGCGCACGGACCCCGGTCGCGCGGATCCGGCACGACGGCGACCACGGCCTGACCATGGCACTGGACGACCGCGAGCGGCCGGTGCTCGGCTGGATCGACGCCATCGGAGAGAACGAGTGGGTCCTGGTCGTGACCACCCCGCTCACGCTGCGGTAGAGCACGCACGTCGGTCATACGTGATCGGCGGTCGCGCGGCCACCTCGGGCCAGACCATTTCCGGCAAGTGACAAGAAAACCCACGACATGCCCTGTCACCGTTCAACAGGTGACCTCGATGCAGCACGTCGAACGGTTACGCGCCGACCGCGTACCGTTCCTGAGCTACCTGGACGCAGGACGCCACCTGGTACGGCTCGCGCTGCCCGGCGTACTGGTGCACGTGCCGCTCGCCACGCTGACCCTGCTGGCGCTGACGGCGACGGCCGGCGGCTCGGCGACGGTGGCCGACCAGCGGCTTCAGCTGGTCGGAACCTCCGACGCCGCGCTGACGACCTGGATCGTCGTGGCGGCGGTGGTCGCGCTCGCGGGGCAGCTCGTGGTGTTCCCCGCCACGGTGGTCATCGCCGCGGGTCACCTGCTCGACCGGCAGGTGGCGCCGGTCGAGGCGCTGCGGGCGACGGTGCGGCGGCTGCCGTCCCTGCTCGTGCTGCTCGGCGTGGCCGTCCTGGCGTCCGGGGCGATCTGGGCGGCGAGGGCGGGCGTGCTGACGGCGACCGATGGGCGGTGGCAGGCCGAGGTGCTGCTGGTGGTGGCCGTGTTCGCGGCGCTGCCCGGCCTGCTCGCCGTACCCGGTGTACTGCTGCACGGCTGCGGCGGGCTGAGCTCGATCGGCCGCGCGTATCGGCTGACCAGGCTGCGGTTCCTGCGGACCGCGTCGACGCTGGCCGTCGGCGTCGTGCTCGTTCCCGGCGCGGCGGCGTGGGCCCTGTCTCACGGGCCCCCCCTGCTCCCCGGCCCGCTCACGACCCTCGGATGGGGCCTGGCCGGAACCGTGTCAGCCCTGGCCGTCACGCCGTTCCAGGCCGCCGTGGTCGCGCGCCAGTTCCTGCACTGCATGGCCTGGCGTACCGAGGTGGACGACTCGGACCTGACGCACGGCCTGCCCGACGGCGCTCCCCCGAGCCCGGTCAGGCTCGGCTTCCTGCCGATGGCGCTGCTCCCCGGGCTGCTGTTCAGCGGAGTCGTCCTGATCAACCCGTTCGGGTGGCCGGAGCTCGCCGAGAAGAACGTGACGGAATCCTGGGTACCCCAGGAGTTTCCCGTCCTCGCCCACGAGCGGCGGCCGGAGCTACGCCCCTTCGACCTGCAAGCCCTGCACACCGGACGCGGCGCGGGCCTGATCGTGGTGATGGACGGCTTCATGGACGACTCCAGCCTGCTGGCCTGCGCCGACCCCTCGTGCGTGCGGACGAGTTTCGAGTGGGCCGAACCACGCGGTTCCGGCACCCGCTGGGAGCCCGGCACGGCCAGCACCCGGCTGCCCGACGGGCGCCTCCTGCTGACCACCTGGACCTCCACCAGGCTCGAACTGCTCACGTGCGAGGCGACCGGGTGCGTACGGAGCAGCGGAGCCGTCGCGACGACACGCTCACGGCCGGAGCGGGTGGGGGTGGCGCTGGCCGTGCGGCAGGGCGGCGGCCCGGTCGTGGCCTACGCCGAGGCGGATCCGGCGGGCGGTGACAGGCCGACCCACGACGTCCTCTCCTTCATCTTCTGCGCGGACCCGAGCTGCGCGCACCCGGAGCGCAGGCGGATCGCCCAGCTGGAGACGACCCTGTATTCGGCCACGCACGACACCCTGGCCGTCGCCCTCGGCCCGGGGGACCGTCCGGTCGCCGCCCGGATCGACGCCGTCGACGGCCAGATCCATGTCATCTCCTGCCTGGACGCCGCCTGCCACCGGCCGACCGTGACCAGGCCCGTGCCACCCGCGCCGTCGAGCCTCGACGACCTGCCCTGGACGTTCGGCCTGGACCTGGCGGTGCGCCCGGACGGCCGCCCGGTCATCGCCTACCGGGACCCGCGTGACCAGGCGAACAAGCTGCTCGACTGCCGCACCCCCGACTGCGCCCAGGCCGACGTGCGCACCCTGGGCGCCGGCGACGAGTACCACGCGATCCCGGCACTGGCCCTGGACCGCTCGGGGCGGCCGCTGGTGGCGTACGAGAGCCGCGAGCACCAGCGGCTCATGCTCGCCGTCTGCACCGGAAGCCGCTGCGCCAGCATCCCCGTGGCCAAGAACAGGAACGGCTTCGGCGAACGACTGGCCATGACGATCAACGCCGACGGGAATCCGGCGATCGCCTGGATCGACCACAACGCCGAGCCGACGGGCCTCGACTGGAACCTGCACGTCACCACCCCGCTCAACCTCACCTCGAGGTAGCGGGCGGCCCTGTCACCCGTCCCCGGCTGCTACGTGCCGAGTCCAGGGGCGGAGTTTGCCAGGGTTGCGGACGGCCCAGATGCGGGTGACGCGGCCGTCGGCGACGTCGAACGAGGCCACGGTCGTGACCGTGCCGGCGACCTGGGCCACCAGGCCGGGCGTGCCGTTGACGGATCGCTCCAGAAGTTCGATGCCCGGACTTCGCTCGGCGATGGCGAGCAGGTACCGGGCGACGCGCGTGCCGCCTTCGACCGGGTGCAGGACCGTGCCGGCCAGGCCGCCGCCGTCGGCGGTCAGCACGGCGGCCGGGTCGAGGAGGTCGACCAGGGCCGCGATGTCCTTGGCCTCCCAGGCCCGCTTCACCTGCCGTACCGTCTCGGCCCGCGTGGCCGGCGGCACCGGGGTCCTGGTGACGCCCACCCGTCTGCGGGCGGAGGAGGCCAGTTGCTTGCAGGAGGCGGGGGTGCGGCCGAGGACGCCGGCGATCTCGGCGAAGGGGTAACGGAAGACGTCGTGCAGCACGAACGCCACCCGTTCCGCGGGCGTCATCGACTCCAGGACGACGAGGAAGGCCGTCGTCACCGATTCGTTCATGACCAGCTGGTCGGCGGGGTCGGCCCCGTGGCCGTGGTCCCGCTCGGCGGGGTCGGGCAGCGGCTCGGGCAGCCACGCGCCGACATAGCGTTCCCGCCGGGCCCGCGCCGAGCCGAGCACGTCGAGGCAGATGCGGCTGGTCACCGTCGTCAGCCAGGCGCCGGGGTTCGTGATCTCCTGCCGCCGCTCCTGTGGCAGGGCGTACCAGCGCGTGTACGCCTCCTGCACGGCGTCCTCGGCCTCGGCCGCCGAACCGAGCAGCCGGTAGGCGACGTTGATCAGGTGGCGCCGCTCGTCGGCTGTCTCGTCGGCGCCGGTCCCAGCCGTCCCCATGCCGTCGCCTTACCTTTCGCGGGCCCACGTCGTCAGGCAGGTGAGACCCTATCCACCGACGGCCCCACGGGGCGGAACAGGGGGACCCTGACATGGCCACCCGCACGACGGCACAGCGCCGTTTCTCTCTCCTGCGGATCGCGATCGCGCTGCAGACTCTGACGATCTTCCTGCAGGCCGTCTCCGCTGGGCTGCTGCTGACCGCGCCCTACGGGGAGACGCTGCACAGCGCCGGAGCTCGCGTGATGTGGGGGTCGTCGCTGCTGTACGTGCTCGCCGCGGTGCTGGCGTGGAAGCCGGGCGGCGGCTCGCTCCGGCCGGTCTGGCCCGCGGCCGGATTCCTCGCCCTCGCCTCCGCCCAGGTCGTGCTCGGCATCGCGCACGTGCCGTCGGTGCATCTTCCCCTGGGTGTGCTGATGTTCGGGCTGAGCGTGCTGGCACTGGTCAGGCCGCCGGGGTCCGGCCTCGTGCGGGCGGATCAGTAGATGCGGTACTTCTTGCCGCAGTTGTCGAACTTTCCGGCCCAGCAGGTGAAGGTGTAGACCTTCTTGACACCCTTGCCGCTCCACGCGCCGACGACCTCGCCGTCCCAGGACTTGTTGAACTTCTTCCAGTGACCGCCCTGGTACACCTCGAACCAGACCCAGCCCTTCTTACCGCCGACCTTGTCCACCCCGTACCACTTCGTGAACACCTTGCCGT
>NZ_PVNG01000032.1 GCF_003001935.1 Nonomuraea fuscirosea
CAACTTGACCAAGCGCATAACGGACGAAATAACACCAACCTGGCGAGGCACCTACTAGGATATAAGCCGCAATCTACTCAAAACAAACGCCCTCTAAGAGCCTGCTGACAAAGGCTTAGTGCTTGCGGGCATAGGCCTGTAGCGAGCCGGTCCGATCTTGTTGATGAAGCCCTTATGGGAGGTCGCGTCCGAGATGCGGTGTAAATGTGAACGAGCGTAGGTTGCCGTGCTGAACCGTCCAAAGTTCGCACTACGCAAGGACCTACGCTCGTAGCACGCACATTACCGCCCGTTCAGGCCATTCGCGCCGAGATCGATGCCCTGTTCGCCTCCGATCATGACCTGGTCAAGGTCATCGAGGACGTCGCCCGGCTCGGCGCCCGCTTGATCATCCAGACCGCCGTCGAAGCCGAGGTGGATGCCTTCCTCGGCCGCGCCCTCTACCAGCGCGCCGCCGCTGTCACCGCTGACGTCAGCGGCGGTGAGGAGAGCCCGGTGCGGCCCGGTTATCGCAACGGGCACTGCCCGACCACCGTCAAGACCACCTCAGGACCGATCACCATCGCCCGCCCGAAGCTGCGCGGCACCACCGAGAAATTCGCCTCCCGCCTGTTCGGCACCGGCATCACCCGCACCCACGCGCTGGAGGCGCTCGTGATCGCCTCCTTCGTGCGCGGCCTGTCGACGCGTGACGTCGAAGGAACTCTGGCCGACGCGCTCGGCCCGGAGGCCGCGCTGTCCAAGTCGACGGTCTCGACCATCTGCCAGGCCATCGTCGCCGAGTACGACGCCTGGTGCCGGCGTGACCTCGCCGCGGTGGAGCTGGACTACCTGTTCCTGGACGCCTCGCACTTCAAGATGCACGACGGGCAGCGGGCCGAGCCGATCCTGGCCGCCTGGGGCATCACCACCGCCGGTAGGCCGGTCTTCGTCGGCCTGGCCGTCGCCGGATCCGAATCCACCGACGGCTGGCACGACTTCCTGACCGACCTCGTCGCTCGCGGCCTGCGCCCCCCGCTGCTGATCGTCTCCGACGGCGCGCCCGGCCTGATCAGCGCCGCCGAGCAGGTCCTCGCGCCCTCGCTGCGCCAAAGGTGTCTTGTTCCTCGCGCCCGCAATGTGCTGGCCAAGGGCAGCGCCAGCGACAAGGCCGAAGTGAAGGCCGCCTATTGGCAGATCTTCGACCTCACCGAGATGGGCGACGACGTCATGCCTGGCCAGCAGCTCGTGGACTGGGTGCAGCAACGCATCGACGCCTTCGCCGAGACCTGGGCCGCCCGCTACCCAGCAGCGGTCAAGTGCCTGCTGTCCGACCGGCAGAGCCTGACCACCTACTTGCGCTTCCCGACCGAGCACCACAAGCGCGTGCGGCACTCCAACTTCATCGAGCGCACCTTCGGCGAGACCCGCCGCCGCGTTAAGGTCATCGGCCGCTTCCCCGGCGAGACCAGCTGCGTCTCACTCGTATGGGCCGTACTCGATCGCGCCGCCCGCGTCCGGCGCGGCTTCACCACAACCAGCAACGGCCTGCGCATCCTGCACGACCTCCGCCGGGCCCTGCTCCACCCACCCGCTCAGCTCCACCAGACCGACGATCCGGCCTTGGCACCCGTAACCGAGGCCGCCTAAGATCCATCCACGGCACTTACCTCGTCGAGCTGTTTACACCGCTCCGAGGACGCGACCCTGATGGGACCAGGGGGACAGTTGGACGCGGAAGCTGTTGACGTTCTCGATCCCGAGGACGGGGGCCAACTCACTTCCCCGCCAGGCTCGCCACGGCTGAGCGGCCAGGAGTTGCAGGACCTTGCCGCGCCGGTCGGGGCTCGACAGGACCGGTAGCGGTGGCGGGTCGCTCCACCGGCTTGGGGGCGGCAGGCCCGCCAGTTCGCGCGTCAGGCGGCGGGTCATCTGGTGCACGGTGGCCTACCAGATCATGGCCTCGTGATGAGCGGGCTTGCGTTCATAGATCCGCACCAGTCGGCGGTAGCGGACCAACCAGGCGAACGTTCTTTCCACCACCCACCGGCGGGGCAGCACCACAAAGCCGCGCAGGCCGTCGCTGTGCTTGACGATCGTGACGGCCAGGCCGAGAACCTGCCGAGCTCAGACCTGCAGTCGTCCGGCGTAGCCGCCGTCGACCCAGACCAGCGTGATGGTGGAGAACTTCTCACGCAGCAGCGCCAGCACCGGATGCGCGCCGTCGCGGTCCTGCATCGACGCAGCGGTGACGACCACGCACAACAGCAGCCCGAGGGTGTCCACCACAACGTGCCGTTTCTGCCCCTTCATCTTCTTGCCCGCGTCGTACCCGCAGGCCGCCGCCCCGACCATCTCAGCCGCCCTGACGGTCTGGGAGTCGACGCAGCCGACCGTCGGTAGCTCGCGGCGCCCGGCCAGGACGCGCAGCCGTGCGGCCAGCCGTTCCGGCAGACCACGCCGCGACCAGCGCAGGAAGAACGCATACACCGCCTCATGCGGCGGGAAGTCGACCGGCAGGGCCCGCCACTCGATCCCATAGCGAGTCACATAGCCGATCCCGTCCAGCACCGCTCGCAGGTCGTGCACCATCGGCCGGCCTGCGGCCGCGACCAACTGGGCCATCACCCCCCGCGCCTCGCCCTTCAGCACCGACCACTCGGCATCGGTCAGATCCGACGGATATGCCGGTTCCCGGCCGCAACATTCGCACCCCGGTGAGGCGCAACCGCTGGCATTCACAGCCACAGGCGTGTAAACAGACAACCACGGGCTCCTGGCCGCTGAGCTGCTTAGACACCACCTCACCTACCGGGAGCCCGCTCCTGTTCACGGGTCAACAGCCCAATGATGACCACTGCGCGGCACTCTTCTGACTCGGGCCCCGCCACCAAATCCCTTTGTCAGCAGGCTCTTACTGGTGGCGGCGCCGTCGGCGGCACGATCGCTCTTCTCCTTGCCATCGCCCACTACGCTTCGGTAGATGGTGACTGATCGCTGGTCGTGCGACTGCCCGTCGGCTTCGCCATCGGCACCACCACGGCGTACGCGTTCGCGGACGGCACCCTCGAGCCGATCGATCATCTGGCCGAAGTTCAGAAGGCGGGTCAGACGCGGATCTCGCACTCGGTGCCGCCGATGTGGACGCGGGTGCCGCTGGTCAGGGTGACACTCTGGCCGGGGTTGACCTGTTGGGGCGTGCTGTCCTTGGGGAAGGCGGCCCAGTGCTCGGTGGAGAGGTTCTTCAGACCCCAGACCATGGGACGGTTGGGGTGCTGGACGACCTCCGCCATGGACGCGGAGAAGTCGTATCCCTTCGAGTCGTCGATGTGGTGGTGGAACAGCCGGGCGTCGTGGTTGAGCATCACGATGCCCTTCCCGATCCGCATGCGCGGCGGCACCTGCAGCGGGCCGTGGCACGACCAGCAGCGACCGGCGTCGCCGTTGTGGGCTCTGATCCGGTCCATGTCGTAGATGTTCTGTTCGCCGCATCCGACGCAGTAGAAAATGGCGTCCCTCAGCCGGCTCATCGCCCGGCGCCAGCGTCCTTCGGTGACGCGCTCACCAGTGGACGTCATTCCTTTGGTGAACGCCTCGGTGAAAATTATCTTCAAGAATTCGGGATAGATGTCCCAGAAGATGATGGCGTTGTCCTGGTAGCCGGGCTCGGGCCGGTTGCCGGTGTCTCCCGGGTCCCAGATGAACAGCGGGTCGCTGCCGTATATTTTCCGCATCGCCGTCTCGTCGAAGCAGTGGATATCGGCCTCGCGTCTGCCTTCCAGCGGATGATGGTTCATCAGGATGGTGAACAACAGTACGGCCAGCGAGAAAAGATCCGTGTGAGCTGACGGAGCCGTATGTCCGAGCACCACCTCCGGCGCCATGTAGCGCATGGTGCCGCCGATCCCGATGGGCGAGTCACTCGGTCCGACGTTGTCGTTGTCGCAAATGAGCACTTCACCCGAATGGGGATCCAGAAAGACGTTATTGTGTGATATGTCCCGATAGCACAATCCGAACGCGTGCAGACGGTAGAACCCGTCCGCCAGGTGCACTCCGGCGGTCGCGAGCGCACGGAAGGTGGTGTTCATCTTCCTGGACAGTAGGTCGGAGATGTTGCCGTAGCGGCCGTCGCGCAGCCCCATCACGTACCCGAAGCCGGGCCTTCCCGGCATGCTGACCAGGGATGTAGGCCACAGGAACCGCTTGTCCGGAGAGCCGGACTTGATGAGGTTGGCGAGGATGCTGCGCTGCTCGTCGGTCGCGGACTCGGGGAAATACCACTTCACCGCCACGGCCCGCCCGCTCACGCGGGCGCGATAGACCTCGCCCTGCCCGCCGAAGCCCAGCATATTCTCGATCTCGTACTGCTCGCTCGAACCGTCATCGCGCACTTTGTCCCCGGGCGCGAGAATGCCGTCCAAATTACGTGACCCCCGCCTAGCGTTCCGGCTGTGGAATCCCCCGAGCGGCGGAACCTACCGCCCCAACTCAAGGATACGCACCCCAGGCTTTCCGACAAGTACCTACCGCATTCCGACTCAAAATAATCTGTGCAAGCGGGACCTTGCGAGCCAATGCCGGCCCGCCTACCATGCGGTAGATATGAGCGACTTACCGGGGGGAAAGATCTCCAATCGTCCTCTCCACTTTATTTGGATCCTGGACACGTCGTGGTCGATGGAGGGCACGAAGATCGGAAGGCTCAACTTCGCGATCAAAGAGGCTCTTCCCGCGATGAAAGACACCGCGAGCGATAATCCCAACGCCGAGGTGCTGGTTCGCGTCGTCACCTTTTCCACTGGAGCGCGGTGGCACGTCGCCCAGCCGACGCCCGTCGAGCAGTTCTCTTGGTCCGACATCGCGGCCGACGGGGTCACGGACATGGGGAAGGCCCTTTCCCTGGTGGCCGAGCAGCTGCGCATGCCCCCGATGGAACCGCGTGCACTGCCTCCCGTACTGGTGCTGGTGTCGGACGGGTATCCCACCGACGACTTCGAGACCGGCCTCAGGGACCTCATGAACGAACCATGGGGCAAGCGCGCCGTCCGGCTGGCGATCGGCATGGGCGAGGACACCGACCTAGCGGTGCTGTCGAAGTTCATCGGCCATCAAGAGATCAAGCCGCTGGAGGCGAACAACGCCCACACTCTCGTCCAGTTCATCCGCTGGGTGTCGACGGCGGTGCTGAAGAGCGCGTCGATGCCGGTCGCTCCGTCCAATGACGGGCAGCCGGGCAGGCCACCCGTTCCCGTTCCGCCGCCGCCACAGCCTGGCCCGCCGAACCCCGGCGACGATGTCTGGTGAGGCGCCAGGGGATACCGGTCCCGTGACCTGGCAGGTGCTGGTCAAGAAGCAGAGGGGCGCTTCCCACGTACGCGCCGGCAGCGAGAACCAGGACGCGATCGCGTCCACACCTGACATTCCGCCGGGGTCGTCCATGGAGTGGGGATTGTCCGTCGCGGTCTCGGTGGCCGACGGCCACGGCAGTCCCACCAGCTTCCGCAGCGCGCTGGGAGCACGGCTGGCGGTAGAGGTGTCGCAGGAGCTGAGCAAGGAGCTGATCGCTTTCGCGGCCAAGGGCGCCGACTGGTCCACGGCCAAGCGCCTGCTGGAGGAGAAGGCTGGTCGGCAGCTGGTCCGGCAGTGGCGCAAGAGGGTCAAGGAAGCCCTCGCCGACAACCCGTTCCAGGAGCATGAGCTCAACCTGCTGGAGGAGAGGTCGGGATCGGCGGCACGCGCGCGTGTCGTCGACGACCCCTACCAGGCGTACGGCTCGACGCTGCTGACCGCCGTCGCCACCGAAACCTTCATGACCTTCTGGCAGATCGGCGACGGCGACATCGTGGTGGTCGACGCCCAGGGGCGCGCTGGCAAGCCGCTGCAGGCCGACGCGCGCCTTCTCGGCAATGCCACCACCTCGCTCTGCTCGGCCGACGCGGCCCAGGAGCTACGCTCGTATGTCGCCGGGACCCACGCACCGCTTGTCCTGATCTCGACGGACGGCCTCGCGAACTCCTACGCCGACGACAGCGGCCTTCTGTCGTTCGCGTCGGACGTGATGAAGATCATCGCGGCGGACGGTCTAGAGGCGGTGAGCGACCACCTAAGCGAGTGGCTGCAGACCATCTCGGAGAGGGGCAGCGGCGACGACATCGCGGTCGGCATCCTCTGCAGGCCGGCTGGCATCCCGGCCGCCGCACATCGGGCCGGTTCACATCAGGCCGACTCGCATCAGATCGGTGCGCAGCATCAGACCGGTACGCATCGGGCCGTCGATGACGCCGAACGCGGCCGCATCGAGGAGGACGCGTGACCATTCCGAACGTGATCATCTCGATGAGCCGCTGTTCCCGCGATTCCAGTCGGGCCTTCGGCATCCGCATGGAGGAGCACCCCGGGAAGCTCTGGCTGGCAACCTGGGCCTTCACCGTGAATCCCGGGATGGCTCAGCGTGAGGGCTACGACCGGACTCACGCGGAGGGGTCCTTCGAGATGGCCGACGACTATCCTGGCTGCCCCACGTGCGGCGCGGGCAGCGTCGTCCTGTGCAACTCGTGCAAAAAGCTCGGCTGCTGGGACGGGGTGAGCTACCTGTTCCACTGCCCCTGGTGCGGCGCGAGCGGCCGGATCGAGGGAACCATCACGCAGTTGCAGGGCGGCGGCGACCTCTGAGCGCCACGAGGCGCGCTCAGCAAGGTGAAAGCACCGGCGTTGCCGACCGGGTGGAGCTCAAGGAGGAGCGTCGAGGTGTTGCTGACCGGAGTGCTGATCGGCGCGGTCGTGGGCACTCTGCTCGCCTCCACCGCCTGCTGGTACCTGCTGCGCTCACGTGAGCGTTCGTACCCGCCCATCACCCACCCGCCGGACAGCGGCGGCACCAGCGACACAGCCCTGCTCCAGGCCGACGCCACCACCGACCGGCTGCCCCTGGCAGACACCGTCGTCGTCCAGCTCGCCGACGATCTGCTGAACGCCGCCTTCTCGGTCGACTCACCCGAGCTGAGACGACGGCTGCTGAGCGCGATCCGGAGCCTGCGCGTCGAGATCGTCCGGCCGGAGGAGGACGATCCGCTGGTGCCCAGCCTGCACGTCGGCGACCACACCATCCCGACGGCCGATCCCGCGAGGCACGGCGCTGTCGCCGGCGTGCTGATGCCGGGTCTGCGCGCGGAGTCGGGAGCGGTGATCCGGCCAGCCAAGGTGCAGGTCTACGTGTTCGGGGCGGGCGAGCCGGACGCGTCGGCACGCGACCTGCAGGCCGGCGACTTCGGCCGCCTCACTGCGCCGCCAGGATCACCAGGATGACCACGAGCACCAGCGCCACCAGCACGACCACGGGCAGGACGGAGGACGACGACTTCCGCTGCACGGGCTGCTGCCATCTGGGGTGAGGGTAGGGCGTCGGCGGCGGAACGGGGGCGGGGGGCGGGACGGGGTAAGGGACAGGTGCGGGAGAGGAGGCAGAGGGCTGCGCACCGGTCGGGGGCGGCCGCCCCATGAGCCGGGTCGGCGAGTCGGGTGTCACGGCGCGAGGGAGCCAGAATGCGCGCGTGTGGTCGTCGTTCTGCACGTAGAGAGCTTGGGAGGAGATCAGCGAGCGCCACAGCGCCGCCTTGCCGCGCAACGTCCCTGCGGCGCCCGGCACTTCCTGGCCTGCGCAGATGCTGCTCAGCAGCTCGTACGTCGAGCCGCGCATGACGGCGAGCAGCGTGTGCCGCTGGAGGGAGACGCTCTCGAGGTTCTCCTGGAGACAACGCACGACCATCCACCCGAACTTGTACAGGTCACTGCGCGGGCCAAAGGACTGAAGGCCGGGCATCTTCCAGATCTCCGGATCCTGCGGCGCAAATGCCGGGATGCCGGACATCGGGACACACGAGTCGCAGTCGATCAGCAGCACCCGCGGCTCTCCGGCCAGCCCATCGAAGGAGAACAGGGCGTTGTGCGGGTGCAGGTCTCCGATCGCGTAGCCGTGCCTGTGCAGCCACAGCATCGTGTCGAAGAAGACGGCCAGGACCGCGAGCTTCACCGGGCTCTCGTAGTAGGGAGCGCCGACCCGGAAGGCGACGTCGGGTTTGCGGGCGAGCACGTCGAGGTGGCGAGGTTCGGGGTCGCCCAGGTCGTCCTCATACATGTCGGCCGGCGCGGGCGTGATCAGGATGCCGCGGATCTTCCCTCCGTTCACCACGGTCGCCATGGGCCAGGCGCACCGGCGGTCCAGCTCCGCCCGCTCCTCGACGGTGAGTCGCCGCCGCCAGGAGACCAGGTCCTTCATAGGCTGGGGGCGCAGCCCCTCGCACACCTCCTCGGTGTACTCCTTGTAAAGATACTCCTCGGCGTCGGGCCCCAGGCACCGGACCACGCGCATGGCCTGGCCGCCGACGCCAGACAGGCCTGGTTGCAGCACCAGCTCCGACAGTGACACCTGCTCCGGCAAGTACGCCGAGCCCTCCCCCATCACGGCATCCGGCCGTCGTGGAAGGACGGCCACAGCCCCACCACCGTGCGGTCGTCGTTGAACGTGGCCCGATGGTAGTCCACGTCACGGATGAACGTCATGATGTCGGGCGGGGTCCGCCATTCCGCCGCCAGTTCGTCCCGCAGCGGGCTGCCATGGCCAAGCGCGTGAGTGAAGCCGTCGGTCCCCAGGCACAGCACGTCGTCGCGCTCCCACCTGACGACGGCGGTGCGCAGGTGATCCAGGCCGGACGGCAAGGCCCACGTCACGTTGTCGCTGATCCCGCCAGTGCCCGACGCGTCGGGCACCAGCAGCGCCTCCCACTCCCGCGTACGGCCCCCTAGCCGGAAGGCGAGAGAGTCACCGACGCCGGCACAGTAGACGGGGTCGCCGGAGCCCGGATGCACGGGTGCGACCAGGGCCACGAGCGTGGTGCTGCACGGGCGGCCGTCGCCGGCGTAGGCCGACAGGTCCGCGCGCCGCTCCTTGACCGCGTCCGCCGCCGCGCCGAAGGCCGCACTCCAGTCGTCATCACGCGGGCCGGCGGGGTTGCCCTTCAGCAGGCGAGCCACCTCCCGGACAACGGTGCCCACCGCGGTCTGCGCCGCGCATTCGGCGTGGAACGTGGTGCCCACCCCGTCGGCGACGGCCGCAATCAACCATCTCCCGTCCGCGGAGGAGCCGACCACGAAGGCGTCCTGCCGTGACTCCCCCTCGGCCATATGCTCACGGCCGCGGCAGCTCGCGGCGCGTACGGTGACCCCGCCGATCCCGCCGCTCTCGGCCTGAACGCTCGGATGCCCCAGGAGCGGCGGGACCGGCAGCAGGACCGCGATCGGGCTCGGCTTGTTGCCCGCGTAACGCGGCCCGGCACCCGCATGGCGCGGTGCCGCGGCGTCCGGCCGTGGGCACGTGGGAGATGCCGCCTCCCGGCCCGGCGCCATGCGGTCCCACCCCGGCGGGCGCGTGGCCGAGGACTGCGGTGCCGCGCCGGCGTACTGCGGCACTGGTGACCGCGGAGCCTGCCGCTGGGCCTCCCTCAACGTGTACATGCCCATCGCCCCGCACGCACCGCTCAAGACGGCGAGTAGAAACTGCATCATGGACACCGACCTCCGCCTCCCGCCTTCACCCAGCTGCCGCGGGACACGCCCAGCTCATGCTGTCCGGTGTGCGGACGGACAGCTCGCCCGTCTCGACCGAGGCGTTGATGCTGATGAACAGGGTCTTCATGAGCGCGCCCAGCACCTCCGCCACGTCGATGCCGCCCTTGGCGATGAAGGCCAGAGGGCGGCTCCCCTGCGTGGTGGCCACCTTGCACAGCACGTTCCTACGTGCCTGACCGAACCCGAAGGCAATGATCTGCGGCAGGACGTCGAGGGCGACGAGACGATCTCGCGCCACCCGCCATACGTGCTCCGGTTGTGCTTCCGAGCCGTAGAACGGGATGCCGTCGGTGAGGAAGAAGATCGCGGGCCGTTTGAGCCGGTGCGACCTGCTGAGCCGGCCGCAGTCCTCACGTAGTCGCTCGTAAAGGAACTGGAAGGCGGCCGCGTAATTGGTCTGCGCTCCTCGTTTGAAGGGTCGCAGGTCGACGATGTCGTTTAAGTGCGTCAGCGGAAGCACCTCCTCCACCGAGCTGTGAAAGCCGATGACGCTCATAAAAGCGGCGTCGGCGACGGCGGGCTTGCGTTGTATTTTCCCGATGAGTTGTGGCACCGCCTCCGCGAGCAGTTCCAGCGGTACCTGGCGGACGCCTATATTGTGTTCCGGATGCCACATGCTCTGCGAAACATCACAAACCACGTAAAACGGAAACGCCCGTTGCCTTCCATCCCCGTCCAGCACCATCGCTCCTTAGTTCAATAACAGTCCGGCGGTTCCGGGGCGGACAACCTCATCACTTTGACGGGCTGATTCGCCGCCTGGCGGTGGGCGTCCACCAGGTTCTCCAGAATTCGTAGGGCTTGCTTGTCGGCACACGTCGGCTCCGGGCCGGCGCCGACGCTCTTGTATGTCGCCAGGCTCTGTTCTGCGCCCTGCCACCTGTCGGTCCTTACCAGCAGCGCCGACTCGCAGGCGTCGGCCAGGCCGGCGTACAGGGTGCGCAGGCTGTCCGGACGCTCCTCTCCGATCTTGCGGATGCGCTCACACGACATGGCGTTGAGGATGTCGAACCGCTTCTTATCCTGGTTGTCGGCAGGATCGCCGACCGGCTGGAAGAACGGCCATTGCACGACGGCCGGGTCGGCAGGAGGCGGCGACGTCAGGACCGCCTGCCCGGCGGAAGGAGTGACCGTGACGACCGTTGTCGCCCCGGCCGCCTGCGGCGGCTCCAGACTGGAGGCACAAGAGAAGGAGACGAATGCCAGGACGGCGGCCAGACCGAACCAGATGAAAGGCGCGTAGGAGCGGATCGCCGGATTCTGCGGGTTCATCGGCCCTTCCTGCTTGTGCCCACGCCCCCTGCGTACGCCGATCGTCGGAGTTTTCTTCTGTTTTCCGGCACGGCGCATTCAGCCACGCACGGCTCATTCGGTGCCACTCGGCGTCCCTCCCGCAACTTCGCGCGGCAACTCGACGCCGCACGCCACCCCGCGACAATCATAACTAACAATGCATGGCAAATAACATCCTGTGCGGGCGAAAATCTATAGGCGGGATAACCAGAAAAGGGATTCGGCGGGTTTCGGTCCCCAGGCATCGCGACCTATTTCGGTGGCGCCAGCCCGATTGCTTCACAAGGCGTGCCGGGATCTTGGCAACGGGACACGGGAAATGTGTGGCGGGACGCGGAACCATGAATCCTACACTGAGCTGGCGCTTCGCCATTCAGATGAGATCTTCGCCGCGACGTGGTCGTGCTCGTCGTCGATCCACCGAAGGATCCGGTGGCGCTCGATACGACACTTGACCGTGTTGACGGGGTCAAGCGGGCGGGTCAGGGGCGCCGTGAGAGGATCGGCGGCGTGTCGAATGACGTCCGGCGGCTGTTGATCGTGCATCGCACCATCTCGCCCGCGCTGCACGAGCTGTTCGACGCCGTGCGGCAGGGTGCTGCCACCGACGAGGTCGAAGGGGTAGAGGTGCGGACGTGCGCGGCGTCGCGGGCGTCCGTCGCCGATGTGTTCGAGGCTGACGGTGTCGTTCTGGGGACGCCGGTCAACATCGGGGACATGAATGGCGCGCTCAAGCACTTCTTCGACACGATCTACTATCCCTGTTTGGAGGAGACGCGGCGGCTGTCGTACGCGCTGTACGTCCATAGGAACAGTGACACGGCGGGGGGTGTGGAGTCGATCGCCGCGGAGCTAGGGTGGGAGCGAGTTCACCAGCCTGTGACGGTGCTGGGGACGCCGGAGAAGGATGATCTGGCCGCCTGCTGGGAGCTTGGCGCCACGGTGGCCGCGACGATCAGTTCGGGGTGAGGGCGTCCTGCGCGGCCTCGGTTCATCTTGGCACCGCCGGTCAGATCCAGGACGAGCGCACCCGGATACTGCAGGCCGCCTACACCGCAACCTCAGCCGACGCGAGGTCTCGCCAGCACGCTCGCTGATCGTCCTCCCTGCAGACATGGGGTGAACCGGAGAAGCCAGCGCCGACAACAGCGGCGACACCGCGCTCCCCACGGACGTGGGGTGAACCACGAATCGTGCACCACGGCCAGCGCGCGGGCCTGCTCCTCACGCCCGTGAGGGTGAACCGGGCTGCAGCCCCCACGCGCCCGGCACATCGATAACCGGCTCATCCTGCTGGGCTGCAGACAGCGGCAGACGGGCACCCTGTTGTCACCAGCCGAGACGGTCAGGCGATCGGAGTCGCTGTCCCTGATGTTGTCCGCCCTGGGCGACTCCCTGATGTCCCGTTTCGAGCTTGGCGGCGACAGGCGCGACATCGAGGAGGCGATCGCTTTGGGACGGCGCGCCGTAGCCTTGGGAAGGGGGTCCCGCTGCCCGCGCGACCCGCATGTCGTCCCTCGGCGCCTACCTGGAGAGGCGTTATGCGCGTTTCGGCGACGAGCTAAATTTGGCCGAGGCGCTGCGGTGTTTCCGGCAGGCGATCGCGACGACGGTGAGCGACGCCGACAAGGCGGGATTCGTGGCCAACCTGGCCGGGGCGCTGACCACCTCGGTGAGACGGACCGGCTGGTTACCTGAGATCACCACGGCGGTGACGACGGCCAGACAGGCCCTGCAACTCAGGGCAGGACCGATCACCGAACTCAACGCGCTCACTGCCCTGAGCAACGCCTTGGGCTTGCGCGCTGACTTCACCGGCTCCACCGACGACCGCGCGAAGCGGAAACACTGCTCACCACCCAGTGGTGACCCCGCCCGCGCGCTCCCCTAACACTCAGGTGGCGGGCCAAGCATGGCAGCGAGCCTTTAGTGCTGGAGGGGTCTGGCGAGCGCGCTCTGCCGGTCCGGGCGGGCGCACCCTCTGTTGATCCTGACCGGCATCTGCTTCACCGCCATGATCAGCATCAGTCGGTCTCGATCACTGCCGGCGCGGCTTCCCCGAGTCCTGCTGGGAGAGCCGCCCGGCCTGTTCCGCCGCTGGGGACAGGCCCACACATCACGCTGAGGCCCGGGGCAGTGGGAACCAGCGCAGGCGTTCGAAGTCGTCCGGCAGGTCCGGCGGGGCCAGGTCGACCTCGTTCCGGCGGGACTCCAGGACGGCGCGGGCCTGCTCCAGCTGGCTCGGCAGGGCGTCCTCGCCGGCCGGCGTGTGGGCCGTGGGTGGTCTGGGGCTGTCGAAGCGCAGGTCGTTCAGATGCAGGGGTGGCTCGGTGGGGCCGTCGTGGTGCCGCCACAGCCCGGTGGCGGCGTCGAAGCGGTAGTCGGGCAGCAGCCGGTGGCCGTAGCGGGCGATGAGGTCCACGGCGTCGATGAGGTAGTCGCAGACCGTACCGGAGATGAAGTAGTTGAAGTTGACGCGCACCCAGCCGGGTTTGATGCCCTGGCAACCCGCCTCGGCTTCCTGCTCGTAGGCGTGCGAGTGGGCGGCGTCGATGTCGAGCAGGCGGTGACCGTACGGGCCGGCGCAGGAGCAGCCGCCGCGCGCCTGGATGCCGAACAGGTCGTTCAGCAGTGCCACCACGTAGTTGTGGTGCAGGTACAGCCCGCCGGACGTGCGGAGCCTGATCGAGACGATGGGCAGGCGGCGGGCCCGCACATCGCCGAGGATCTCGATGTCCTGGTTACGCCCCCAGCGCCGCAGGGCACGCTGCCAGAACCGTTCCTCGCGAGCCTGGATGAGGTCGGTGCCGACCGCCTGCTTCAGCCGGAACACCAGCCCGGCGCGGATCGACTCCACGATCGCCGGCGTGCCGCCCTCCTCCCTGGCGACCGGGTCGTCGAGATAGCTGTGCCCGGCCGGACTCACGAACAGCACCGTGCCGCCGCCCGGGACGGTCGGCACCCGGTTGCGGATCAGTTCCCGGCGCACCACCAGGACACCGGGCGTCTGCGGGCCACCGACGAACTTGTGCGGCGACAGGAAGAGCGCGTCCTTGTGACCGCCCGCGCCGGCCGCCATGCGGATCGGCACGTACGGCGCGGCCGCGGCGTAGTCCCAGAACGACAGCGCGCCGTGCTCGTGCAGCAGCCCGGTGACGCGGTCGGTGTCGGTCAGGATGCCGGTGACGTTGGAGGCGGCCGAGAAACTGCCGATGAGCAGCGGCCGGTCGGCGTACTGGACGAGCCGGCGGCGCAGGTCCGCGCAGTCGATGTGGCCGGACGGGTCCTCCCCGATCGCGACGGTTTCGGCGATCGACTCGCGCCAGGGCAGCTCGTTCGAGTGATGCTCGTACGGGCCGACGAACACGACCGGGCGCTCTTCGTACCGGCCGGGGGTGCGCAGCTCCAGGATGCCGATCAGCTTGCTGACCGCTGCGGTAGCTCCCGAACCGCAGAAGATCACCACGTCGTCCGGTCCGGCGCCGACGCCCTCGTGCACGGCCTGGCGGGCCTCCTCGCGTAAGCGGCTGGTCTGCAGGCCGGTGCCCGAGCTCTCGGTGTGGGTGTTGGCGTACCGGGGCAGGACGTGGTCGCGGATGAAGTCCTCGATGAAGGTCAGCGATCTTCCGGAGGCGGTGTAGTCGGCGTAGACGATGCGGCGGGGGCCGTACGGGCCGTCCAGCACCTCGTCGTCGCCGATGACGGCGGCGCGGACGCGCTCCAGCAGCGGTGAGGTCGGCACCGCGGGTTGTGTCATCATCCCTCCAGTCTTGTCGCGGCGCGGAGCCGGTGAGCGATCGCTGGGCGGTGAAGCATCGTCGGCTTGGGCGAGTTCGGCGGGCAGCGCCTCGGACCTAGGCGCCTCGGACCTAGGCGCCTCGGGCCTGGCTTCAGCCGGGTCCTCGACGGCATCGAACGACTCGTCCCGGTCGACCTGGTCGGCGTCGCGTCGCTACCGGTTTCCGTCAACGGCCAGTGATCGGAGCGTCATCGACGCTCATCCGTCTCTCAGCCTGCGACGGCCCCGACGGAGAGCCGGCCGGTGGCGGCCTTCGAGCTCGGCTCTTTCGGTGGCGGGGTCGATGATGGCCAGGTCCGCGGTCCAGTCCAGGCCGACCACGAGCCGGGTTCCGCTGAACGTGATCCCCCCTCGGATCGCGTCCCTGAGGTAGCCGCCGGAGATACGGCGGTCCTTGGCCGGGTCCTTGGGGGACGGCAGGAGCAGGGGCGGGTCGTTGTCGTCGTTCCACAGGGCGGCCACCTGTCCGTCGCCTGAGGCGCTCAGGGCGCCCGCCCATGACGGGGCCGGGGCCGCGACTGTGCGGGTGGGGTCGAGGCCGAGGTCGTAGAACTGGAGCAGGCCGCAATCCGCCGAGAGGGCGGCCAGTCCGGCATGAGGGACGTATGCCATGCTCTCGCCGAAGCTGCGGCAGGGTTCGCCGTTCTTGTCCTGGGGTGGCGGAAGCCGTACTCCGGTGAGGTTCGCGGCTGTCACACCAAGGGGCCGAGGGCCAGGTGCTCGCCGAAGTGATCGCCGGGTTCCGAGGTGCCGGGCACGCCGCGGTCTCCTGCGTGATTCGCCGGCTGACCGAGCCCTTCTCGGCGAGGTAGCCGGCTCCGCCCGGGCTGCTCGTTCGGTGTGCTGATCGCGATCAGGTCGCCGTGGGCGACGACGGACTCGCCGGAGTTCGCGTCTTTCTCCGGTTTGAGGGAGACGAGCCTTCTGGGCGGGGCGGTCGTCTGCGGCGGGTTGAGCCTGCGGTGATGATGATGGAGGGGCGCCACAGGCAGTGACCGCAAGCAGGACCGTGGTCAGCTAACGGGTGAACAGCGGGCGCTCCCTCGTCATCCGGGCGGTCTTCCGGCAAATCCGATAGTTCGGCAACCGGAAAAATCGCATTATCCGGCGACAGCATCGCCGGAATTCTGGCCGCTGTCGGGTGGGAACCACTCCGGATTTCCCGGCGTGTCGAAAGGCTTCCAGGGCTTCGACTTGTATCCCTCGTGATTTCTGGAGCGCCAGTGCGGTGACCACATACGTTCGCCGGGTCTGCGACACACTGGATCGACCGCCGCCTTGGCGCCGCCGTCGACCGTCTGTGGCGCTGAACCGGTCGCTCACCGATGAGTATCGGCCTGCCGGGTGGTCAGCACCAGCACACCGAGACGAACGGAGCCTCCCATGGGCAAAGTGCGCTGGCATCTGATGATGTCGCTGGACGGGTTCGCGGCCGGCCCTGGACACTCGATGGACTGGATGTCCGGGGTGAGGGTCGGCCCCGACACCCATCATGAGTCGATCGCGACCCTGGGTGCCGTCCTGGGGGGTCGTCATGGCTACGACGCGCTCGCTGAGCGGCATCCCGGCCAGGCTAGTAGGCAGCCGTACGGCGGCGCGTGGAGTGGCCCGGTGTTCGTGCTGACCCACCATCCTGAGGACGCGATCCCGGACCCCGGCGTCACGTTTCTCACCTGCGACGTGGCCGAGGCGGTCGCGATCGGGCTGGCCGCGGCGAAGGGCAAGGATCTCGAGATACACGGCCAGGACATCGCCCGGCAATGTGTCGAGCGCGGTCTGATCGACGAGTTCCGTGTGCATCTGGCGCCGGTCATGCTCGGCGCCGGAGTCCGGCTGTTCGACTGCCCCGGTATCGAGCCGGTCCGGTGGGCCCGGATTCACGACGGGGACCCCGCACAGGCCGTGGACCTGCGATATCGACCCGCCTGACATCTGCACCCTCATCCTTGACGACACGGGTTTGATCACGCGGCTCTTGCCGCGCCCGGCCCAGCCTGCCTCCGGAGCCGACATGCCGTACGCGCCGCCCTCACCTCTCACCGCCCTGCTGATCGCCGGAGCCGCCGCGCTGCTGGCGGCCTGCTCGGCCCAGGTGCGGTGCGGGCCGTGCGGAGGGAGCGGCGTGCGGCTCCTGATGGAGGGAACGGTCGCGGTGCAGGGACGCACGTACGAAGCGTGCGACCCGCGCGGCGCCTGCGAGAAGGGCGAGCTGCCGGTCATGCGCGCCACGCCGGCGCTGGCCGCACCCGTTCCGGTCGTGTTCGTCCCGCTGTCAGGAGATGCCACCGACCGTTCACGCCAGACGATCGACGCGGTGATCCGCGACGGCGCCGGCAGGGTCGTGGGACGCGGACAGGCGACCTTTCCCGAATATCGGCCGCTCGAACAGAAGGAACCATGCCACTGCTATGAGGCCCGTACCGAGCTGTCCATCCAACAGAGCGCCTGAGATCCACCAAGCCGCTGCCCCCGGGCGGTTCCGTCCCGGGGGCAGCGGCGCGCGGGGGTGGGGTCAGGGCGCCGCGGGCCGGCAGGTGCGGTCGCCGACGAACAGGTCGTCGACGGCCCACCAGCCGGACAACTGGCCCCGGTAGTGGAGGCGAATCCGCACGTCGGCCTGTCCGGCCGCGTCCGGCAGCGGAACGACGTGGACGGCCGGTCCCGGAGCGCCGGGGAAGCCCTTGGCCGACCACACGGTCTTCCAGGTACGGCCCCCGTCCACGCTGAGGTCGACGCCGGTCGTGGAGTTGACCGCCGGCTTCAGGTCGTGGGCGAACTCCAGGGTCGCCGAGGCCCGGTCGGTCAGGTCGTAGGAGGGGCTGGTCAGGTAGGTGTCCTGGAGGTGGCCCTTGCCGGAGTGCAGGGAGTCGACGATGGCGAACCCGCCCGCGCCGCCGGTGTGGTTGCCCCGTCCGCCGGCGTCGGTGAAGACCCAGCCGGGCTGGTGGGCATACTTGGGGATGCGGGGGTCGACGTTGGTGACCGTCCAGCCCTTGGGCGCCGTGGCGGCGTCGAACGGCTCGGTGCTGCCGTCGCGGATCACCTCGTAGCCGCGGGCGACGCAGGACAGGGAGACGGTCAGGCCGAGGTCGAGTCGCCGGCCCGTCTCACCCATGGTGACCTGCTGGACGGACGGGTCATAGCCGGGCTCGGTGGCGCGGGTGGTGAGGGTGTAGGTCATCGAAGGGAGCAGGGACAGGGTGTAGGCGCCGGTGCCGGGGTCGGACTCGGCGTTCCAGGTGTGGCCCTTGCCGTCGTCGGCGGTGATCCGCGCGGCGAGCCCGCGGCCGAGGCCGGAGGCGTCGGAGACGGTGCCGGTCAGGTCGATCCGCTCGGTCTGGGGCAGGGCGACGTCCAGGGTGAGGGTGTCGTCCCTGGCCAGGGTGGCGGTTTTCGTCGTGGTCCGGTAGCCGAACGCCTCGGCCTTGAGCTGGTACTCCCCCGCGACGAGGGTGTAGCGGTAGTCGCCGTCGGCACCGAGAGTGGAGGTGCGGGTCAGCGGGCCGGTAAGAGTGACGGTGGCGCCCTCGACCGGCCGGCCGGTGGTCGCGTCCGTGACGGTGCCCGACAGCCTGGCGGTGCCGCGCGTTCCGGCCTCGACCAGGGCCAGGGCGTCGAGGCGGCCTTCGCCGTAGACGGCGTTGTCGGCCGCGGTGCCGCCGCAGCTGGTGTCGTCGGTGTCGATGGCCGACAGGTCGAGCAGCAGGCGGGTGGCCGCGGTGTCGCGTACGTACTCGGGGCGGGCCGACCACAGCAGCGCGACCGCTCCCGCGACGTGCGGCGCCGCCATCGAGGTGCCGTTGTAGAACGCGTAGGCGCCGCCGGGCACCGAGGAGCGGACGTTCACGCCCGGTGCGGAGATGTTCGGCTTGATCTCGCCGTCCTGGCCGGGACCGCGGCTGGAGAAGCTCGCGATCTTGTTGTCGACGTCGTACGCGCCGACCGAGTAGTTGATGACGCGCCCGCCGGGCGATCCTGACGTCTGGCAGCCGGGGCCGTCGTTACCGTTGGACCAGATGCCCATGATGCCGGAGGCCGCCCAGGCGAGCTGGATGTCCTCCATGAACGGCTGGGTGGTCAGGCTCGCGCCCCACGAGTTGTTGACGATGTGCGGGCGCTTGGACGCGTCAGGGTTGGCGCCGCTGGAATCGGTGGGCGCGAGCATCCACTGCGAGGACGCGACGAGGGCCTCCTCCGAGCATTGGTCGGTGGTGCAGCCCTTGGCGGCGATCCAGCGCACGCCCGGGGCGACGCCGATCTGGTTGCCCTGACCGTCGTCGCCGGCCATGGTGCCCATGGTGTGGGTGCCGTGGGAGTTGTTGTCGCACGGCGCGTCGCTCGGGCACTCGCGCAGCGGGTCGTACCAGTGGTAATCGTGGGTGAAGGTGCCGTCCGCGTTGCTGCCCCGGTAGCTCTTGACCAGGGCGGGGTGGTCGTACTGGACGCCGGAGTCGATGTTGGCGATGACGATGTCCTCGCCGCGGCGACCGGTCCCCGCCCACACGTCGTCGGCGTTGATGTTGGACACGCCCCAGGTGAGGCCCGTCGCGGCGGCGGCCCCTGCGGGCGTGCTCCGGACCGGCTCGGGGATGGTGTACGTGACGGGCGCGCGGATCTCCTCGACCCCGGGTAACTTCGCGATCTTCTTGGCCAGCGCCTTGGAGGCGTTCTTGACGTAGACGGCGTTGGTGACCCAGAACGCCGTGGACTTCACTTTCTCCGCCTTGAGCAGCTTGCGCAGCGGCTCCTGGTCGCGGTCGGCTCTGGCGTGCAGCCGTTCGACCACGTCCCGGCCGCGGGCGGTACGGCCGGCGATCTTCTTGGCGGGGGCGAGGTCGGCCTTGCCCGACATGCGCACCCAGAAGTCCGTGGTGGCGCGCGCGTCGAAACTGGCCAGCACCTCCGGCGCGATCACGGGGTCGTCCGCCGCGGCGTGTGCGGGGACGGCGCCCGACAGGGCGGTGGCCAGCAGGGTCAGGGCGCACGCCAGCGCGGATGACTTACGGGGGTTTCTCATGTCACTTTCTCCCGCAGCTCAGGTGGGCGATCAGGCGGCGCGGCAGCAGCTGCGGGTAGCCGATGTCGGAGGGCTCGGTCCGGGTGGAGGTGCCGGTCACCCACACGTCGTCGGGGCCGCTGCCGTCCACGTCGTGGAAGATGAAGCCGAACGCCTCCGGCTGCTCGCCCTGGGGCTTGGCCTCCTGCCAGGAGGAGCCGTCCCAGTGCTGCACGTGGAAGACGCCCATGCTGCTGTCGTTGGTGAGGGCCCACAGCCGGCCGGGGGCGGGGGCGTACAGCTTGAAGATGTCGCCGCCGTAGGGGCCCGGCTCGGGCGTGGGCACGGTGGTCCAGCTCCGGCCGTCCCAGTGGAGCAGGAGCGGCCTCGGGCTGCTCTGGCTGCCGGAGATGCCGGAGACCCAGACGTCGTCGGGGCCGGAGGCGTCGAGCGCGTACAGCATCCCTTCCGCGCCGGGGTCCGGCAGCGCGACGTCGGCCCAGGCCGTCCCGTCGTGGTGCAGGACCATCGGCTGGTACGAGCCCGTCTGCTCGTTCTTCTGGAAGCCGGCGGCCCAGACGCCGCCGCCCGGCACCGCCTTCACCGAGGTCAGGGCGGCGGCGGCGCGGCGGGCGGCGGGGTGGTCGACGCTCGTCCATTCCGTGCCGTCCCAGCGCTGGATGAGCGCGCCGCCGGCCGGCCCGTCGACGCGGCCCACCGCCCATGCCTGGGAGGAGTTCACCGTGGCGACGTCCGCCAGCCAGGACGGTCCGGCCTCCGGGCTCTGCGACGCGCCCGCCGGGGTGAGCGTCCAGCGGTCGCGGTCGAGGCGGGCCAGCACGCCCGTCCCGTCCGGCTGGAAGGAACCGTGCAGGCTGACCAGCGACCAGCCGCCGCCGGCGGTGAACGAGCCGGCGCCCACCTGGAAGAGGCTCCCGGTACGCGCGGGCACCGGGATCTGGGGGCCGTTCTCGACCAGCTCGCGGCCGTTCCAGCGCAGCGACCTGGCGCCCTCCTCGAGCTGTTCCGAGAAACGCACGTCGTCACGCGAGATCACGTCGACGTCGACGACGCCCTCGCTCGCGGGCGCGTCGAGCATCGTCCAGGCCGGTACGCAGTCCGTCCCGGCGCTGGCCGGAGCCTGCGTTGCGGAGGTGGCGGCGGTGCTCAGCAGGGCGGTCAGGCCGGCCGCCACTGTGGCCCTGACAGTGACACTGCGCAAGCGCCGGCGGGGAGATCGTGGTGTTCGCATCAGGGTCCTCCTAGAAGGCGCCGGTGCCGTTGGGGGTGCCCATGCCACTGGGCCCGTCGTAGCCGCGCGCGGCGGTGCAGATCTTGCCGCCGCCGCAGGCGCCGTTGCTTCCGGCGGTGATGTCGTTCAGGTACTGGGCGGAGGCGTAGAGCCGCTTGCCCGCCGGGGTGACCGAGTCGGTGCCGGCCAGGCCGTACACGCCGGCGATGAACGCCGCCGCTACGGGGGTGCCCGCGGCGGTGCCCCAGCCGCCCAGGCTGGTGCTGTAGACCTGGACCGGGGTGTCGGCGGAGCCCACCGCCGCGACGTCGGCCACGGTGCGCCGGCTGCCGCACGCTCCGGCCGGCTGCCAGGCCGGACGCGTCACGTACATCGAGCAGCCGGAGGCGGTGTCGCGCCAGACGGACTCGTTCCAGCCGCGCGTGGTGGCGGGGTCCCGGTAGAGCTGGGTGCCGCCGACGGCGATCACCGACGGGTAGGCGGTGGGGAGGATCTGGCGGCCGCCGTTGTTGAAGCCCTGGCCGGAGGGGGCGACGACGGTGGTCGGCGCGTGGTCGAAGTGAGCGGCCAGGGCGTTCTGGCCGTCGTACTCGGTCACGCCCCACATGGGCACGACGGCGGTGGCGCCCTGTGCGGCGGCCTGGTCCACGGCCGCCGCCATGCTGGCCAGCGAAGGGTCGTCGGCCTGCACCAGCAGGAGCTTGCAGTTCGGGCAGGCCGCCGCGGCGAGTTGCAGCCCGACGCTGCTGTGCACCGCCCAGGCCGGACTCGGGGCGGGCGGTGTGTCGCCGCCCCGCTGGTTGATCTTCTTGAAGCACGGGAAGTCGGCGTCGCACGGGGGCATGCCGTTCGCCTCGCGGTACTCGGCCAGTTCGTCCCCGGCAGCGGGGTTGTCGTACGGGGTGACGACGGCCACGCTCTGGCCGCCGCCCAGCCAGTCCGCGGGCAGCCGGTAGGCCTCCTGGAGGTCCCCGGCGGTCAGCGGGCCGCGGCCGGCGGTGACACGCGGCAGCGGCTGGTCGCCGCCTCCCGTGCCGGCGCGCAGGAGGCACGTCGCCGGCCCGGTGTCCTCGGCGTCGCGGGGGCAGGCCGCGCTCGTGGCGGGCGGCGCGGCGGTGGCTGCGGCGGATGTGGTGAGGAGGGTCAGCGGGGCGATCGTGGTGAGCAGCATCGCCGCCACGCCCCCGAGCGTCGTCCATCGATGGGTGCGCATGTCAGGTCTCCCGGTCAGCCGGCGAGCCGGTAGGCACGGATGTTGGTCTGGGTGACGGTGCTGCCGTCACCGGCCCGCGCCTTGACCCGCAGCGACACCCAGCGGGCCGGCTCGGAGTACTCCGGATGCGTGATCGGCGCGGTGAACGTGCCGTCGCGGCCGGCGGTGGCGGTCTTCGGAGCCGACCAGGTCTGGCCGTCGTCGTACGACACCTCGACCGTGGCCCGCACGCCGGTGGGCCGGGCCTGGTGCTCCTGGCGCGAGACCCGGAACGCGACGTCGAACCGCCGCCCGGCCCTGGCCCGGGAGTCGAGGTCGAGCGACAGGTTCCAGTGCACGAACAGCAGCGGCAGGAAGGAGCATGGGCGCGTGGTGTCGGCGCACCGCACGGTACGGGGCAGCCTGGCGGCGGCGTCACGCGGGCCGCTGCGGAAGGTCCACTCGGTACGGCTCGGCGACTGGGGATTGCCCTGGGCGGCGAAGTCCCACACCAGGCGGTAGCCGGCCGGGCGCGGCGCCAGCGGCAGCGACAGCGGCATGGGCCGGTAGGGGCGGTAGCCGCCGGCGCCCAGGTCGAAGGCGAGCTCGCCGTCCCGGTAGAACGTGGTCCGCGACGCGGCGTACGCCTCCGACGTCGAGTGCAGCGGCGCCGAGTCGGCGAAGCCGTTCAGGTAGACCGAGCCCAGCGAGCCCTGCCGGCACGCCAGGCACACCTGCAGCAGCGGTTCGTCCACCTTGCTGCTCGGGCCGCCGATGCCGAGCAGGGTCTCCTGCACGTAGGTGGCGGCCGCCGACGGCGTCCGGGGGCCGAGGTTCCACACTTCCCTGATCTCCTGGCCGGGGCGCAGCTTGCGGCGCTCGCCGAGGATGACCTCGTTGGTGTCGGCGGCCATGACGTGCTGCCAGTACGTCTCGCCTGGCCTGGTGCTGTAGACGTAGTCGACGCGGTCACCGGCGGCCGGCAGGTAGCCGTGGTTCACGTCGGACCACCCCCACGGCAGGAACACGAAGGACCCCCTGGTCACCGGTCCTGGCGAGGCGGCGTCGGAGGCCGTGTTGTAGAGCGTGGAGCGCACCGTGGCCAGCTCCGACTTCCTGACGACCGGCGTCAGTTTGCGCGGGACGGCGTCGCCGTAGGCGAACACGAGCTTGTACGTCGCGCCCATCTCGGGCCCCGAGTCGGCGTTCTCGGCCAGCAGCGTGAAGCCCGTGAACTTGAAGTCGCCCTTCTTGACGCGCTTGGTGGGGGTGACGTAGAGGTCGGGGTTGCCGGTGACCGGGTCGGAGTAGGTCTTCCAGATGAAGCCCGCGAGCAGTCCCGAGGGGCCGATGCCCGTCTCGTCCCCCGCGGCGCTGGTGCGGACGAACGACAGGGATTCGGAGCGGATCAGCGGCGCCCGCGGCGGCGAGGCCAGCTCCGGCCGGTAGCGGACCGCCTTCCTGGCGTCCAGCACCACGCTGGTGTCGGCGCCGACCCGCACCTCGGGCTCGATCACCAGGGCCGTCTCCGACGTGAGGTCGGTGGCCGGGGCGGTGAGCACGCTGGCCATGATGCTGTAGGTGCCTTCCGGCACCATGAACGACTTCTTGCCCTCACCCGGGTAGGCGAAGGCGAAGGTGGCCAGGGCTCCGTCGCCGACGTTCTGGACGGCTCCGATCATCGTGCCGGGCGTGCCGTCCCTGGCGATGGAGTCCACGGTCAGCATGTGGTAGCTCAGCTCCCCGCCCGTCGCCTTGGCCGTGGGCTTGTCGGTGGCCAGCGGCGAGGGCGGCGGCTCGGGAGCGCTCTCGGGGGCGGCCAGCTCGATCCGCTCGATTCCGGGCAGGGTGCCGACGGCGTCGCCCTTCGCGGCGCGCCAGGTCTCGGCCAGCAGCCTGCCGAGCGCCGGGGCCTCCTTCTTGGTCACCGTCGCGGTGGCCGCGCTGCCGGCGGCTGCGGTGACGCTGGTGGCGGGCAGGGCCTCGGCCTGGGCACGGCCGGCCCGTACGGTGACCGGGAGGGTGGCGCTGCCCTCGTCGTCCAGCTTGGCCCGCACCAGGTAGCCGACGTTGAACAGGCGCAGGTCGATGGTCTTGCCGAGGTAGGGCACCGCTTCTGACGGCACGACGTAGGTGTCGCCGCCGAGGGTGAACTGGGAGAACGTGCCTCCGGCCGGGCCGCCGCTGGGGAGCCTGCTGACCTGCTGGCCGCCGCGCTCGTCGATGTCGACCTGGAAGCGGTCACCGGTCAGCAGGGTCACCGTCGAGGTGCTCGCCTCAGGCGCTGTGGTGGCGGGTTCGGTGGCGTGGGGGGCGCGGTCCAGTGGCGGGGCGGCCGCGGCGGGTACGGCTCCCGCCGCCAGCGTCAGCGCCAGGCCGGCCGTGACCAGGAGGCGTGCGGAACCTAACCGGTGGTGGATTGTCATGTCTGTCCCGCTTTCTGACCGCGCCTGTACGGCAGGCGCACGACGTGCTGGTTCACAGCGGCTCGTGTGCGCCGTCGGGCGCCGCCTCGCTCAGGAGGCCCTCATCGGAAACGGCATCCGGCTCGACGTCGGGCCCCTCGTCGGGCGCCTCGTCGGGCCCCTTGTCGGGCCCCTTGTCGGGCGCTGCATCCGGCTTGAGGTCCGGCTCGACGTCCGGTTGATCGTTAGGCATGAAGATCATGATCAGGCGGACCCGCCGACGTCGCGAGTCGGGAAATCACCCAATTAATGCGTAAATGCCATCTATGTCGGTGTCTCGTCCAGCAGCCCGTCGGCGGCGGCCGTGGTGACCAGGGCGGTGCGCGTGGTGACCGACAGCTTGCGCATGGCCGCGCTGAGGTGGCGCTCCACCGTACGCGGCGACAGCGTCAGGCTCTCCGCGATGCGCTTGTTGGTCCATCCGAGCGCCGCCAGACGGACGATCTCCACCTCGCGCGGGGACAGGCGGTCGCCGTACCCCTTACGCCCGCCGCGCCACGGCCTGGCCACCTCGACCCCTTGCTCGCGCAGCAGGTGGGCGACCCGGTCGGCGTCCCAGCGCGCGCCCAGCGCGGCCAGTTCCCGCTGGCTCTCCTCCAGCACCTTCAGCGCCCGCTCGCGCTCGCCCGCGTCGAGCAGGCGGCGGCCCTGGCGCTCGGCGGCGAGCAGCGCATCGTAGGGGCGGGGCAGTGCCGCCCACATCGCCGCGGCCCGGGCGAACAGGCCCGCCGCCTCTCCCGGGTCGGCGGCGACCATGGCCTGGCAGGTCACGACCGCCGCGGCGACGGCCGGAGCGTCCCGCCCCGCCATCCCGGCGGCGAAGGCCGCCGCCAGGCCGGCCCGCTCCTCCGTCCGCCCGACCGCCGGCAGCGCGTCCAGATGGACCGGCAGCAGCTCCGTGGCCCACAGCCACACGTCCTTGCGGGCGATCATCTCCAGCAGCGGTTCGGTGATCTCCAGCGCGGCCTCCGGCTCGCCGCGCGCGAGCAGGATCCGGGCCAGCGCCACGTCGGGGAAGATGAACGGGTCCGCGTGCCCGCGCGCCAGGCTGGCGGCGAGGACGTCGCGCAGCCGCTGCTCGGCCCGCTGCGGTACGCCGCGCGCCAGGTCCAGGCAGCCGAGGAGCATGCGGGCCTCCAGGCGGGTCGCCTCGTCGGCCGTCTCCGAGCCGGCCAGCTCGGCCGCCACGTCGTCCAGGCCGTCCCAGTGCCCGGCGTGCCAGGCCAGGTGCGCCCGCGCCAGCCTCAGCACGTCCTCGATCCGGCGGTAGCCCACCCGTTCCACCAGCGCCGCGGCGGAGTCCAGATAGGCGCGGGCGTCGTCGTGCCGGCCCCATAACGTACAGAACTGACCGGCCATCAGCCGCCCCCGGGCGATCTCCTGGCGCTCCAGGCGGCTGTCCCCGTCGGCGGGAAGGGCGCGCGCCACGCGCCAGCCGTCCTCCTCGCCGAGACAGAGCAGCGCCGCGGCGTGGTGGGACAGGAACGCGGCCCGCTCGACCGGCAGGCCGACCAGCGGGAAGAGCTGCTCCGCCCGGCCGGCCCACTCCAGGTGGCGGGCACGCGGCCAGGCGCGGATCATCGGATTGGCCAGCAGGAGCATGGCCTGGACGGCGAGGTCGGGCCGGTCCGCCAGGTCCGGCATGGCGGCCTCCAGGCCGGCCATCGCGGCCTCGAACTCGCCGAGGTGGAAGCGGAGCCGCCCCAGTCTCAGCCCGAGCTCTCCCCTGGCCCCGGCCGGCAGCCCGGGACGCGCGAGCGTCTCCTCCAGCGCGGCGCGCACCCGCTCCCCCAGCCCCAGCAACGGCTCGGCGGTGACGGAGACGGCCGCGCCGAGCCGCCCGGCCAGGCGGACCAGGCGTTCCACCGGATGGTCGGCGGCGGTCAGCAGGTCCAGCATCATGACGACCGTGGTGTGGCCGTCCCCCGCCTCCATGGCGAGTTCGGCCGCCGCCTCGGCGTAGCGGCACCACTCCTCGACGTCGCCGGACTCGCGGAAGTGGTGGCACAGCCGTACGACGGGAGGGTGCTCGCCCTCGCGCAGGGCCAGGGCCGCGCGGTGGTGCAGCCGGCGGCGCGACGGGATCGGGATCGCCTCGGCTACCGCGCGCGAGGCCAGCACATGATTGAAGCCGAACGCACCCCGGCCGGACTCGCGCAGCAGGCCCGAAGCGAGCGCGCCGGCCAGGCCGTCCTGGACGGCTGCCTCGTCGAGGTCCGCGACCGCCGCGATGAGCGCCTCGCCGGCGGGCGCCTCCAGTACGGCGGCGGCCTCCAGCACGGCGCGGGTGGGCGGGTCGAGCCGGGTCACGCGTTCGAGGACGGAGTCGCGCACGGTGGGCGGCACGCGCAACTCCTCGGTGATACGGCGGCGCCAGCCGCTCTCGGACCGGAAGATGTCGCGCCGGGCGCGCAGCAGGCGTACGGTCTCCTCCAGCGCGAGCGGGATGCCGCCGGTGTGCTCGTGCAGGAAGGCCGCGAAGTGGTCGGACACGTCGGCGGTCGCGAACATCGACTTCACCAGGGCGCCGGTCTGCGGCACGTCCAGCGGTTCCAGCGCGATGCGTTCCCAGGACATGTTCCTGGGCGGGCGCGAGGTCAGGCGGAGCAGCGGCGAGCCCTCGCCGACCTCCAGCGGCCGGTAGGTGACCACGATCGAGCGCGCGGCGCCACGCGAGGTGGTGAGGGTGAGCAGCCAGTCGAGCGTGGCCGCGTCCGCCCAGTGCGCGTCCTCGACCACCAGCACGTCCACTCCGAGCGCGTCGATCAGCTCGCCGAGCGCGCGGAAGAGCCGGTGGCGGGTCTCCTGCGGATCGGGCAGCGCCTCCAGCGCCGGCGGCAGCCACGACGCCCACTCGGGGAACAGCGTGCGCAGCGCACCGGCGAGCGGGCTGAGCGCCAGCTCTCCCAGGCGCTCATGGAAGGCGCGCAGTCCGTCCACCACCGCGCCGAGCGGGAACGGTTCCCGCAGGGGCGGGCAGGCGGCCATCAGCACGGTACGGCCGCGTAAGCCGGGATCGGCCAGGCACTCGTCCAGCAGGCGGGACTTGCCGATGCCCGACTCTCCCTCGACGAGCACGAGGGCGTGTTCCGACACCGCGGCGACCATCGCGGCCATGGCGTCGTCGCGGCCGATGAGCGCCGGCGGGAGCGCGTCTGAGGGCGCCCTCCGCCGAACATGAGTTTTGTTCATCCCTTTATGGGTGTATATATCACGTCCGAACCCTGCCGCTGATCCGGCCGAGCGGCGAGTAGATGATCCCCGCCGCCGCGGTGGCGCTCAGGGCGCCTGCCATGAGCCTGCGCAGGTCCTGACAAATGGGTTCTTCGCGGTCCTTCACCGAAGAGCGGATCCAGCGTGGGCGTATCCCGGTTCGTGCCCGGGCAAGTGTCCTGCCGTGGACGCGGATTTCGCCGACCTGGTCGAAGCGGTCGGCCGGGCGGTCGACCTGGCCGGGGTCGCCATCATCGCGCTGGGGGCGCTGGCCGCCACGGCGCGCTTCGGCCTCGACACGCGGCGGCGGCCGCGCTTCCATGACGCCTACCGCGCCTACCGGCAGGGGCTCGGCCGGGCGATCCTGCTGGGGCTGGAGTTCCTCGTCGCCGGGGACATCATCCGCACGGTGGCCGTCGCACCGACGTTCGCGAGCGTCGGCGTGCTCGCACTCATCGTCGTGGTCCGGACCTTCCTCAGCTTCTCGCTGGAGGTGGAGCTGGAGAACCGCCTGCCCTGGCACCCGCGCCCCGGGCAGAGCGCCTGACCTTCGCTACGAGCTCATATGAGTAAGGGGCCGATCTCAATGAAAGCCATTGTGGTGACCGACCAGGCCGCGGGAACGGCCGGAATGACGCTGACGGAGCGGCCTGAGCCGCCGGCGGCGATCAACGACGTCATCGTGCGGATTCATGCGTCGGGCTTCGTCCCGACAGAGATGGAGTGGCCATCGACCTGGACCGATCGTGCCGGCCGCGACAGGACACCGTCGATCCCCGGCCACGAGCTGGCCGGAGTGGTCACCGCCCTCGGCTACGGCACGACGGGCCTGTCGGTCGGTCAGCGGGTGTTCGGCCTCGCCGACTGGCACCGCGACGGCACCCTCGCGGAGTACGTGGCGATCGAGGCACGCAACCTCGCACCGCTGCCCGGCGACGTCGACTTCACGGTAGGCGCGTCCCTGCCCATCTCCGGTCTGACCGCGTGGCAGGGGCTGTTCCAGCACGGCCACCTTCAGTCCGGCCAGACCGTCCTCGCCCATGGCGCGGCCGGAGCGGTCGGGACGATGGTGACCCAGCTCGCACGTGAGGCCGGCGCCTACGTCATCGGCACCGGCCGCGCCGCCGACCGTGAGAAGGCGCTCGACTTCGGCGCGCACGAGTTCGTCGACCTCGGCGACGACGCGCTGGAAGACGTCGGGGGCGTCGATCTGGTCTTCGATGTCATCGGCGGCGACGTCCAGAGGAGTTCCGCGGCTCTGCTCAGATCCGGCGGGACGCTGGTGTCGGTCGTGGGCCCGGCCGAGGCCCGCCCCGCTGACGGCCTGGCGATCGATTTCGTGGTCGAGGCCGACCGCACCCAGCTGGGTGAGATCGTGCGGCGAGTCCGGGACGGGCGGCTGCGTACGAACATCGGAACCGTCGCGTCCCTCGACGACGCGGTCGCGACCTTCACCTCAACCGAGCGACGCAAGGGGAAGACGGTCATCCACGTACGCTCGTAGGGAGTGACGGAACGCCCTCTAAGGCCCTTCGAGCGGGTTGGCGGCGCTCCGGGCGGCGAGGTCGTTGCGCACAGAGGCGGCGGCGGCGCTGCCCGGCTTACGTCTCGCCTGGTCCTCGAAGGATGCCAGGAACTCCCTGCCGAATCCCAACCGGGGATAGCGGGCAAGCATCTCGGCGCGTGCGTCGGCCGGGAACTGCCCGGCATGCCGCCCGACGGTCTCCCAGCTTGTGGCGACCTGCAGCAGGTGTGCCTCGGGGTCGGCGGCCGCGGACACATCCTCGCGCATGTGCAACGTGATGATCTCCTCGGCCCTGGCGGCTCGCTCCACCGGCCAGCCGGCCGCCGTACCGAAGACCCAGGCGAACTGGCCTCCCGCCTCCTCGAACGGCACTGTGTGGCTGTCGAACGCCTCCGTCAGCCCGATGTCGTGGAGCAGCGCCGAGACGTAGAACAACTCGTCGTCGTAGGCGATGCGGTGCACTGCGCCGTACATCGCTCCCCAAAGGTAGGACCGGATGCAGTGGTTGAGCAGCGCGGGTGAGCAGAAACGCCTGACCACCGACAGCGCCGCCGCGGCAGCGGGAGTCTCCGGAACCATGAGCTCAGTCTCTCGTACACGCCGTCTCGAACCTCGATCTTGGGCACGTGTCGTGACCGTCATGGGTAATTCGTCGAGAGAACCAGCCAGTTCGTTCAGCAGCTCGGTCCAGCTGGGGCAGCAAGGACCAGAAGATCGGTCATCAGACTGATGAATGCCGACGCTCCAGTCCTTCGAAGGTTCGGCGGCCAGCCGGCTGCTTGGCCAGCGCGGTCTTCTCCCGCCGGGAGTCCCTGGTCAGGGTGTAGCTGCGCGTGACCGCGGTGAGATCGCCGTCCTCCCTGGTGGCGGCGACCAGATCAGGAGGTCTAGGAACGAAGCCCGGTACCGCGGTGAGCCCGTCGGTCTCGGCGATCACCGTGAGGCGGAGCCGGTCCTTCTCCGGTACGCGCATGGTGATCAGGGCTCCCGAGGCGGGGATGCCGCGGAAGCGGACCTCCGTGGGCCAGGTGCCGACTCGTGTGCCGGTGACGGGCACGCTCGCCGACCCGAACCGGCCGGCCGATGCGGTGGCGTGCGTGATCGGCTGGTCGAGCCGTAGCGTCACCGAGCGCGTGCCCTTCCCGGCGGTCACGCGCAGTTTCAGGGTGTCCCCGCGGTAGGTGAGGACGTCGGCTCGCGGGCTCTCGGCGGCGATCGCCGGCGCCTGCCCGGTCCACAGCGTGCCGCGTGCGTACCCGGGGGGCAGCGCGGAGGTGTCATGGCCGGACACGTACCGCTTGGTCCACGGGGCCGGGTCCGCGTCGGCGCTGACCCAGTGGGCGGTACGGGTGCCGGCGTTCATGACGTACGCCAGATGCGTGCGCCGCGGCCGGTCGGCGTCGAAATCGTCCACCACGAACCCGGCCGCGACCAGCCCTGCCGTGAGGAGAAGGGCCGTCAGGGGCACCGCGAGGGCGGTGGCTCGCTTCGGCCGGGCGGCCAGATCGGGCAGGAACGACTCCGCGACCGGCACGACGACCAGCCCGAACAAGGCCAGCACCAGCGCGCTCACTCCGCCGAGCGCCAGCCCCATCCCGTCGAAGACGTCCCCGGCCAGGGACGGCAGCAGCATCGCGGCCGTGACCGGGCCCAGCATCGCCACGACCGTCCGTGCCCAGGCAGGTGTGCGGAGCAGGACCACGGCCAGCCACCCGACCGCGCCCAGCAGCGCCGGCAGGGCGAACAGGAAGGACGTCCCTGGAGCGACCTGGGCGCATAGCAGGCCCAGCCCGGCGAACCAGGTCAGCGCCCCGACCGTCAGCGCCGCCGGGCCCAGCCTGCGGCGCAGCAGCAGGTACCAGCCGAGGACCGCCAGCGCGCATAGGACCGCGATCGCCGTCTGATACGGCTGCGGCCGGTGCAGCAGCCCGCCCATCAGGTCGTAGGCGGGCCGCCAGGACACCAGCAGTTCCCACAGCCCTTGCGCCAGCCCGGCCGACGCCGCCAACGGCACCACGGCCGAGACCGTCGCCGCGATCAGCCGGGGCAGGCTCAGCAACCGCTTGACGCGGGCCAGCAGCGCCAGGCCCGCCACCGCGACGGCGGCCAGCGCCGCCAGCGGCCAGACGAGCCCTGCGGGGTAGGTGATCATGGTGCCGAGCGCGCGGAAGTAGGTGACGTCGTGATCGGAGGCCAGCGTCCGCAGGTCCGTGTCTCCGAAGGTGCGCGCCAGCGCCAGCATGTTGCTGCCGTGGTGTTGCAGGCTCCCCGGGTGGAGGTTGGCGATGGAGTCGCCCGCGGTGTGGTACAGCGAGGGGCGCTGGATGTAGGCGAAGTTCATGCCGGTGAAGCCGGCCTTGGCCAGCGGGGTGAAGTCGGTGTTGTTGGGCAGCAGCCGATACAGCTCCACCATGGCGGAGTGGCCACGCGGGGCGGGGACGGCGCCCGCGAAGGTCTCGACCAGGCGGGCGTTGTTCGCGGAGGTCTCGAACAACAGCGAGGGGCCGCTGACCCCGCGGGCCTCCCAGTTCAGCAGCACGCCGCCGGCCTTGCCCAGGGGGTGTTCGCGGACGAAGGCCTCGGCGCCGAGCACGCCGTCCTCCTCGCCGTCCGACATGAGCAGCACGATGTCGTTACGCGGGCCGGGACCGCCGCGCAGCGCCCGGACGGTCTCCAGCATCGCGGCCACTGCCGCGCCGTCGTCGGAGGCGCCCGGTCCCATGGCCGCGGAGTCGTAGTGCGCGGCGATGAGCACGGTGCCGGTCGAGCCCGTTCCCGGCAGTCGGCCCACGATGTTGTCGACCTGGCCGAACGTCGCCAGCCCCGCCGCGGAACGGGCACCGACCGAGCGCTGGATCTCGACCTGGAGCCCTGCCGCGCGCAGTTGCCCGGCCAGGTAGTCCCGGGCCTGGTCGCCGGCCGGGCTGCCGATGGGCCGTGGCACGGCGGCGAACTCCTTCAGGTGAGCCAGCGCGCGCCCGGCGCTGAACTGGTCGTCCGGGGCGGTGGCCGGGAGGGGTTGCATGGTGCTGTCCGTCATGGCCGTGAACATGATCACCGCGGCCAGGGCGAGCAGGGCTGCTGAACCGGCCAGCAGCCGGCGTGGCACATCGAACAACTTTCCGATCATGACCAGGCACGGTAGGCCGGGCCGCTACCCCGGCGGAATGAGGCACCCGCCCGTCCGGACCTGGGGTTTTCCGCACCTCTGAGCGGCCGTGCGCCTCATTCCCGCCCCTACGGATTTTATGTAAGGGTTATAGTTCCATTTATTCGGTTACCGGAACTAGGTGAAGCGTGCGGATCTCCATCACCGACTACGCGGTCGGGGCGACTCTGGCCGGCGATCTGGCCAACACCTCCCCGACTGTGCACGGCGAGGCTCTGCCGACCCCGGACGCGTTGACGGACTTCCTCGCGGGGCACGGGCTGCGGCTCGACGCCGTGGCGGACGGGCGCCTGCCGAGCGACGACGACGTCCGCGAAGTTCACCTGCTGCGCCGGGAGGTCCGTGGCGTCGTGGAGACCGAGACGGAGGACCAGGCCGTCGCGGGCGGCGCCGTACTGGCCGGGCGGGCGGGGCTCCGGCCGGTGCTGGAGCACGATACGAGCCGGCGATGGCAGTGGTACGTACCGACCAGGCCGGGCGCGCCGCTGGCCGAGGAGCTGGCCACGCTCATCGGCATCGGATTGCTCGGCGCCGTCCGGGCGCTCGGGCACGACCGGTTCCGCGCCTGCGCCGCCCCGGGCTGCCGCGGGGTGTTCGTCGACATCAGCCGCGGGGGGCGTCGCATCTACTGCACGCCCGACGTGTGCGGCAACCGGATCAATGTCGCGAACCACCGCGAACGGCGGCGACTTGGCAGCGCCGCCGGCTGAAGGGCACCACCCCGCCTTACGCAAGACACGAGGAGAATCCCCATGAACGACCCCATGGACAGTACGGCCGCCCGTCCGCTGGGCGGGCCGCCGCTCGTAGGCGCCTTCCGGCTCCCCGACGGCACCTGGATCCGCGGCCGCGGCCTTCGCCATCCGCTGCCGGAGGGGCCCAGGCCCGATTTCGGCCTTTACCTGGGCTCCGACGGGCTCCGCCGCCGCCACGAGGACGAGCTGCGGTGGCCGCACTCCTGGATTCAGTGGCCCGACTTCCTGCTGCCCCGCGACCGCGACGCGGCCATGCGACAGATCCGCGCGCTGTACGAGCGAGCGCGGGCGGGAGCCGCGGCGGAGGTCGCCTGCGGGGGCGGCGTCGGCCGCACCGGCACCGTCGTGGCCTGTCTGTCCATACTGGCCGGTCTCGACCCGGCCGACGCTGTCGCCTGGACCCGCGAGCACCACCACCGCCGGGCCGTCGAAACCCCATGGCAGCGCCGCTGGGTGCTTCGCTTCCCACCGCCCCTCGGCTCGGGCTCCCGCGACTAGGAGTGTCCTGAAGATCTTGGTGGTCTTTTCTAGAGTGGGATCGGGGTTCAGACTCGGGTGATGATGGGCCGTCGGAGGGCTCCGGCAGGGCCTGGGGTGTGGGTCGTGTGCAGGGAGTTGATTCCGGCCGGGAGCGTGTTCGCGTGCCCGCGAGCGTCGCGGTGCTCGGGCCGCCCGCATCACCCGACAAGATCACCGAGCGACGCTACCAGCAAGATCGCTATCTACACGGCATTGGGCTACGGCAGGGTGTCCACCCGCGACCAGAACCCCGACAGCCAGCGCGACGCCCTCACAGAGGCCGGTTGCGACCGAATCTTCGTCGACAAGGCATCGGGGAAGGTCGATCGACGCCCTGAGCTCGACAAGGCGCTGGACTACCTCAGGCCTGGCGACACCTTCGTCATCGCCCGTCTGTCGCGCGCCGCTCGTTCGCTGCGCCACCTGTTGGACTTGGCGGCGCAGCTCCGCGAGCGCGAGGTCGATCTCTTGGTGCTCAAGCAGGGCATCGACACTTCCACACCGGGTGGACGCCTGCAGTTTCACATGTTCGGCGCCTTCGACGAGTTCCTCCGCGAACTCATCGTCGAGGGCACCCTCGAAGGACTGGCCTCGGCCCGAGCACGCGGCCGCGTCGGGGGGCGGCCGGCGGTCCTGGACGCCCACGGGGTGGAGATGGCCCGCGCGCTGTACGAGATGAAGGGCGATCACGGCGAGCGCCGCTACACCGTCCAGCAGATCGCCGACCGGCTTGGCGTCAGCCGCGCCACGATCTATCGCCACCTCAATTCCGACAAGGCGGTCTCGGCGTAGGAGGAGCACTGTGCGGCCCCCGGTCACCTCCTACGATGGCAAGGCCAAGCCGAGCTTGCCCTTAAGAATCTGGAGCGATTTCCCATGCGCCAACGCTAAAGATCAAGTTGGCGGAGCGGTGCGGCGGAGCCGTACCACCACAAAGGCGAGCAGCCCGAGGGCGGCCAGCGCGAAGACCGCGTTGCCGATGAGGTCCACATGCGCGGGCGCTGGGAAACTCGGCGGCTGCGGGAAGCCGTGCCAGGCGTAGGTGACCAGGCCGGCAGCGCCCAGGGCGAACCTGTGCCAGGGGCCCCACCCCATGCGCCGGGACCAGCGCAGGACGAGCAGCGTCATCGTGGCGTAGAGCGCGAGGTAGAAGCCGACCGTGATCCACGCGGGCACGACGGACTCCAGCTTGATCCCCACCATGGCGAGCAAAGTGGGGAGCCAGAACGCCAGCCCGGCCACGATGGTGATCGCGAAGACGGTCGACGGGCTGGCCGGCGTGGCCGGGAGGAGGGGGCGGCGGAATCGAGCGGACAGGAACGCGGCGATGATCAGGGAGACGGCCGTGATCAGCGTCCAGGTGATCTGAGCGGCCGACAACGGGTAGAGGGCAGCCGGACTGGCTAGGGCGATGGGCACCGCGCCGCCCAGCAGGAACAGGACGGCTGACCCGATGAGGCCGGCCTTGTCGAGCCAGGGGGTGTCCGGACGGCGTGAGCCCGCCTCGACCATCGAGATCGGCACCGTGATGCTCCACACCCCATGGATGGCCAGGACGAACACGGTCCAGTAGGCGCCGATGCCCAGCGCCGGGATGAACCCGTAGCCGAGCAACCGCAGGCCGGCATAGTCGGGATCGAACAGCGACCGGGTGAGCAGGCCCTCCTCGATCACGGCGTAGGCGAGCCCGAGCAGGATGATCCCCGGCCACCCCAGCCGCCACCGACGGGCCACCTCGCGGATCAGCAGCGCGCCACCGCCGTACAGCGGAATCACCCCGATGATCATCGGTAGGGCGTCGATGGCGATATTGCCGAGCAGGTACTCGCCGATCAGCGGCGCGAGAACCAGCAGGCCAAGTGCTGGAAGAATGCGTTTGAACACGTCTGTCCTCATCGGTTGTAGAGCCTGCGTGCCCACAGGTATCCGCCCAGCGCGATGGCCGCGCTCCACAGTGCCGCCGCCGCGAAGCTGGATCCCGCGGGCTGCCCGGCCAGTAATGCGCGCAGGGTTTCGATGACCGGTGTGAACGGCTGGTGTTCGGCGAACCAGCGCAGCGGGCCCGGCATCGACTCCGGCGGGACCACGCCGCTGCCCAGGAACGGCAGCAGCATCAGCGGCATCGGCAGGTTGCTGGCCGTGGCCACGTTCTTGGTGACCATGCCCAGCGCGGCCGACAGCCAGGTGATGGCGAAGGTGAACATCGCCAGCACGCCGACCACGCCGAGCCAGTCCAGCGCGGAGGCGGCGGGGCGGAAGCCGATCAGCAGGGCCGTCAGCGTCACCGCCGCGATCGCGATGAAGTTCTGGACCAGCGCGCCGAGCACGTGCCCGGTGAGGACGGAGACGCGGGCGATGTCCATGGTCTTGAACCTGGCGACGATGCCCTCGGTCATGTCCACGGCCACCGAGATCGCTGTCCCCTGCGCGGCGCTCGCGACCGTCATGATCATGATACCGGGGGTGATGTAAGCGGCGTAGACGGCGCGGTCGCCGCCGATCCCGGTGCCCATGATGCCGCCGAGGACGTAGACGAACAGCAGCAGGAGCACCACCGGGACGCCCGAGTAGGTGAGGATCAGTGTGGGGTAACGCCACATGTGCCTGATCTGGCGCCGCAGCATCGTCGCAGAGTCGGTGATCGCTCTCATCGGGAGGACTCCTCGGTCAGGGCGAGGAAGACGTCGTCCAGGTCGGGTGTGTGCACCGACAGTTCAGCGACGTCGATGGCCTGTCCGTCGAGCCGTTCCAGGAGTTCGCGCAGCGTGCTGACGCCGGTGCCGGGGATCTGCACCGTGAGGGACTCCTCGTCGCGCGAGGTGACCCTCAGGTGAGAGGCCGCCCTGCGATACCCGTCGGGGTCGGCGAAGCGTACGACGACATGGCCGCCGGGGACCATGCGCTTGAGCTCCCCGGGGGAGCCCTCGGCCACCAGCCGGCCCTGGCTGAGCAGCGCGATGCGGTCGGCGAGTTCGTCGGCCTCCTCCAGGTACTGGGTGGTCAGGAAGATGGTCACGCCGTCTTGGCGAACGAGGTCGCGGACGATCTGCCACATGGTGCGGCGGCTGCGCGGGTCCAGGCCCGTGGTCGGTTCGTCGAGGAAGATCAGCCGGGGCGTGCCGACCACGGTCATGGCGAGGTCGAGCCGGCGGCGCATGCCGCCCGAGTAGGTGGCCGCGGGCTTGCGCGCGGCGTCGGTGAGGTCGAAGCGCTCCAGCAGTTCGCGGGCGCGCGTGCGGCCCTTGGCGCGGCCGAGGTGGAGCAGGTCGGCCATGAGCCGCAGGTTCTCCTCGCCGGTGAGGAAGCTGTCGACCGCAGAGAACTGGCCGGTGACGCCGATCGCGGCACGCACCTTGTCGGGTTCCTTGGCCAGGTCGTGCCCGGCCACCCGGATCTCGCCCGCGTTGGCCTTGATCAGGGTGGACAGGATCTGCACCGTGGTGGTCTTGCCCGCGCCGTTGGGGCCGAGCAGGGAGAAGACGGTGCCCTGCGCGATGGTGAGGTCGATGCCGTCCAGGACGCGGTGGGCGCCGTAGGACTTGCGCAGACCCGTCACCGAGACGAAGGGGCGCATCGCGTTCACCCCCGATCCCAGGTGACGGGCAGGCTGTGCACGCCGTACACCTGCGTGGGGTCGGTACGCAGCGACAGCTCTTCGGCCGGTACGGCGAGCCGCAGCGCCGGGAAGCGGATGAGCAGTGCCGGAAACGCGACGCGCATCTCGATGCGGGCGAGTTGCTGGCCGAGGCACTGATGGACGCCGTGGCCGAAGGCCAGATGCCCGGTGGCCGGGCGGCGCAGATCGAGCACGTCGGGGTCGGGGAACCTGGTCGGGTCCCGGTTGGCGGCGTTGATCGCGATGATGACCGTGTCGCCCGCCTTGAGCTGCCTGCCGCCGAGCTCCACGTCCTCCAGCACGCCGCGCATACCGGTGGCGGCGACGGACAGGTAACGCAGCAGCTCCTCCACGGCGCCGACGGCCAGGCCGGGGTCGCCGCGCAGGGCGGCGAGCTGGGCCGGGTTGCGCAGCAGGGCGAAGGTGCCGAGCGCGAGCATGTTGGCGGTGGTGTCGAGCCCGGCGCCGAGCAGGAACGCGGCCACGCCGCCGAGCTCCTCGTCGGTCAGGTCGCCGCCGGTGGCCAGGTCGCTGAGCAGGTCGTCGGTCGGCTTGGCCCGCTTGGCGAGCGCGAGCTCCCGCAGGTAGGTGCCGAGCTCGGCGAAGGCGGCGTACTGCGCCTCGGCGGTCCCGCCGTCCGACAGGGCTCGGGTGGAGCTCTGGAACCGGTCGCGGTCCTCGTACGGCACGCCGAGCAGCTCGCAGATCATCAGCGCCGGCACCGGCTGCGTGAAGACCTCGACGAGGTCGGCGGGCGGCCCCTGCCGCTCCATCACGTCGAGCCGCTCACGGGTGATCTCGGTGACCCGCTCGGTGAGCAGGTTCATCCTGCGGACGGTGAACTTGCCGGCAAGCAGCTTGCGGAAGCGGGTGTGCTGGGGTGCGTCCATGCCGGTCAGGTCGCCGACGGGGGCGGGCGGCAGGTGGCCGCCGGCCAGGGGGTGGTAGTGGATTTCGTAGCGGGAGCTGAAGCGCGGGTCGGCGAGGATCTGGCGGACCAGATGGTATCCGGTGATCATCCAGACGCCGGGCGCGCCCTCGGGCGCGGCCAGGCGAGCGATGGGCTGCTCCGCGCGCAGGGTGGTGAGCGAAGGCGCGGGATCGAAGGGGAAGGCGGGTGCGCGGTCCAGGGACAAAATGACCGGCTCCACGCGATAGTTCGCGTTCGACATGCTTAAAAGCTACGTTGCTTTCAGAATTTTCGTCAATCAATCGATATGTGTAAGTGCAGGTCAAAGCAAATGTATTGATGCGTTGACGGTGCAGCTGAATGCAATGATTCGTTGCATTGTGTGGAGCCGAACGCAATACTGGGACCATGCTAGAAGGAAGGTTGACCCGGCAGGACCGCCAGCGCATCGCGGTCGGCCTTGCCGAAGGACGTTCGTACGCCGAGATCGCCAGGCGGCTGGGCCGGCCGACTTCGACCATCAGCCGTGAGGTCGGCCGCAACGGCGGCCCCGGCGACTACCGCCCCGAGCGGGCGCACCAGGCGGCAGCGCGGCGGGCACGGCGCGGCATCCCGGCACGTTCCCCCGAACCTCAGGACCGCACGGCCTTGGAAGTGGCAGAGGGAGCCGTCGAGATGGCGGTCGGGATGGGCCTGCCGAAAATGGTGGCGCGCGTGCTCATCGGCCTGTGGCTGAGCGAGGACGGCCGGCTCACCGCGGCCGAGCTGTCGCGCCGGCTGAACGTCAGTCCCGCCTCGATCTCCATGGCCGTGGGCTACCTGACCCGGCAGGGGCTGATCAGGCGCGAACGTGATCCCCAGCGGCGCCGCGACATCTACGTGGTCGACGACGACGCCTGGTACCACTCGACCATGATCAGCGCCCGGCAGACGCTCGCGGCGGCGGAGATCACGAAGGCGGCAGGGCAGGCGCTCGGGCTCGACACGCCCGTGGGACGCCGCCTGGCCAGAGGCGGTGCGTTCCTGGAGCGGATCAGCCTGGACGCTCTGGCGTCGGCCGAACGTTGGCGCGACCTCCCGCCATGATCAGGCCGCTGGGATTGCGCCCCGGATTCCACGTGCTGTGGTTCGATCTCCCCCTCAACGCCCACGAGGCCCTGTTCGACCCCGCAACGAAACTCCAGCACGCAGCGTCACGCCAGCGGCACCACGGAACAAAACTCCGTGCGAAACGATCTCGACTTCGGCGATATGGGAGCTGTTCCAGATGGGCTCCAGGACGCGGTTGGCCAGGCGGCTGCCGAGCACGTTCTGGACGGTCGTCATGGCCAGGAAGTGGTCGACGCGGAACACCTCCTGCTCGGACATGACCCCCGTCAGCAGACGGTTCAGCTCCACCGCGCTGTCGAGGTCTTCGCCGAACGGCTTCTCCAGCACGATCCGGCTACCGGACGGCAGATTCGCGGCGCCGAGGGCGGCGACCGCACCGGAAAAGATCGCCGGTGGGAGGGCGAGGTAGACGGCGACGGGCCCGTCACCGGCGACGAGCGAGGCGATGTCGGCGGCCTCGGTGGCGTCCACCTGCCGGTATCGGGCGGAGTCGATGATCGCTTTCTTGACCTCGGCAGGCTCCGTCGCGGCATGCTGATCGAGTTGGGCGGACGCCCAGCGACGGAACTCCTCCTCGGTCCAGTTCCGCCGGTCGGCGCAGATGGGTTCGAATCGATCAGCGAGGTGTCCGCCCGCGCGCAGAGCGGCGAGGGCCGGTAGCAGGTAGCGGGCGTTGAGGTCGCCGGTGGCGCCGAGGACGATGAGCCGGTTGATCATACCGTGGTGCCCGCTTTCGCTCGTGCCAGGTTGACGCCGCTGACGATGATCCCGATATTGCTGAACGCCTGGGGGAAGTTGCCCATGAATGTGCCCGTCGATGGATCGATCTGCTCCGGCAGCAGTCCGAGCGGGCTGGCGTGGGCGCCCAGTGACGTGTACAGGTCCTCGGCCGGTCCGAGCCGCCCTTGCGAAATGAGGTTGTCAACCAGCCAGAAGCTGCACAGCAGAAAAGCTCCCTCATCACCGGGCAGTCCGTCAGGTGAGCGATCGTGCAGGTAGCCGAGTCGGCCAGCCCGGTCCGCGACGCCACGTATCGTGCAATCGCTCAGCTGCTCACTGATCCAAGGCCAAGGGCTGAGCGCGCCGTGGGAGATGATCGCCAACTACGGCACGCACAAGACGCCGGCGATCAAGGCGTGGCTGGCCCGGCATCCCCGCTTCCACATGCGCTTCACTTCGACCGGCTCCTCGTGGATCAACCAGGTCGAGCGGTGGTTCGGCTTCCTGACCGGCCAGCTGATCCGGCGCGGGGTGCACAAGAGCGTCCAGTCCCCGGAGAAGGACATCCGGAACTGGATCGCTCAGTGGAACAATGACCCGCGGCCATCCGTGTGGAAGAAGACCGCCGAAGAGATCCTCGAATCCCTCGCCCGATATTGCCGACGAACTGCAGGCGCAGAACACTAGTGAGTGTCCAGGCGGTGCTGGAGCCGCGCACGCGTCGCCATCGCCCCGAGCGCGATCATCACGACCCCCAGCACCAGGTGCAGCCAGTTGTCGGCCGTGTTGAACGGGACGAAGTTGGCCCCGCCGCCGTGCGGGACGAACAGCCCGTAGAGCCAGAGCACCAGGTAGATGATGCCGCCGATGAGCAGGAACCCGCGTGCCCCCGCCCATGTCCTGGCCAGTAGGACGCCGGCGACCCCGAACACTAGGTGGACGATGTTGTGCAGGACCGACACTTGGAACAGGCCCAGCAGCATGGCGCCCGACTCGTGGCCGGCGAACTGCAGCTGACCGTAATTGGTGGTGATGCCGGGGATGAACCCGAGAATGCCGATCAGCAGGAACACGGCGCCGACGATGAGCGCCGCCAGCTGAACGGGAGTCTTGGTGGCGGAGGAAAGAACGCCGCTCATGGCGCCTCCCTTGTCGTACTGGTAATAGTCATCTGCGCCTACCCCTCAGAGCGGCCCTCACGCACGGTGACCTACAGGAGGATGCTCCTATGGATGTCAAGCGTGACGTTCTTGGTCGTCCGTCGTGGTGATGAGCCCGTTGAGTTAGCGGGCGACGTAGCGGATGATCTCTTTCTTGGTCAGGCCGTCTTGGGTGCCTCGTTCCATGTAGGCGCGGGTGCGGGGGTCCCAGCGCAGGCGGCATAGCACGACGCGGTAGAGGGCGGCGTTGGCTTGCCGGTCGCCGCCGCGGTTGAGGCGGTGGCGGGTGGTCTTGGCGGAGGAGGCGGGGATCGGCGCGACGCCGCGGAGCATGGCGAAGGCGGCTTCGCTGGGGATGCGGTCGTGGTTTTCGCCGGCGGTGACCAGGAGTTGCCCGGCGGTGTCGGTGCCCACGCCGTGGGCGGCACTCAGCCGGGGTTGATCGCTGTGACCAGGGTGTGCAGGAGTTCGTCGAGGTCGGCGATCTCGGCGGTCAGCTGCTGGTGGCGCAGGGCCAGGGAGCGCAGCGCGATCTGGGTGGCGGTGAGCGGGCCGGCGGCATGGTCGCGGTCGGGGGTCAGGGCGGCGCAGGTGGCGATGAGTTTCGTGCTCGTCAGGCCGCGCAGGCGTAGCGTGTCGGGGGCGGTGACGATCAGGGTTTTGATCTGGCGTTGGGTGTCGGCGCGCTGGTCGACGGCTGAGCGGCGGGCGATGCGCAGGGTGCGGAGCGCTTCGATGCGGCCGTCGCGCTGTTTCGGGGTGCCGGTGCGGTCGCCGGCCAGGGCGGCCTTGGCGGCGGCGATGGCGTCGATCGGGTCGGACTTGCCCTGGAAGCGGCGGGCCTTGCGGTAGGGCCGGTCGATCTCGATCACAGCGATGCGCTCGGCCTGCAGCAGCCGGGTGAGCCCGGCTCCGTAGGCGCCGGTGCCTTCCACCCCGACCCGGATCGGCTGGCCGAAGATGCACATCCAGGCCAGCAGGGCGGCATATCCGGCAGGGGTGGCGGGGAACTGCTCGGTGCCGAGCACCCGGCCGACCGGGTCGATGACCGCTGCGGTGTGGGTGTCCTGGTGGGTGTCCACGCCGCCGGCGACTTCGCTGACTGGTGTGTTGTCAGGTGTAATGGAGGTCATCATCATCCTGTCGTCTTGACCGAAGGGCAGGGCGGCACACACCAGCCGGGCAGCGCGGACAAGACAGTGGGGGGCCTCTGGCCAGGCTCCTATGAAGTCACAGGTGCCGCGTCCGGTGAGTGCACATGAGCGCCTCCCGGCCAGGGCCGACAGATCCCGTTGAGGACCACAAGGTCAGTCAGGCGATGGGTCAGACCTTGCCGGAAAGCGCTCACCTCCACCATCACTGTCAGGCAAGGATCCTCGTGGTATGGCGGCATATGACACGTTGCTCAACGGCCCGGGAATCTTGACAGAGCCCAGAGCCCCTGAAGTGACGAGCTCGCCCGATCACGGAAAGTGTGCCTGATCCAGTATTCACGCGTCGTCGACAGGTTGCTAACCTCCTCATCAAGGAAGGGCCGCAGAGCGGCCACACTGGGGCGTTCTGCTGTGCCTCCAATGCCTTCGTGCATCTGATGCGACAACCCCTCGCAGGAGGGGAGACCCCCTCCACGGACCATCCGTGGGCCGTCTGTGGGCCGTTCGAGAGCCGACGTCAGCACATGGGCGCCAACGCCTGCCGACAGGGTTTCCGCAGCTCAGTGGCACTATGGAATGAACGGCAGCCTCACGGCGGTTGCAGGGAAACAGTCGTTCATGGAAGAAGGCGTTTCGCATGTCAGCGCAGGCCCGTGCGGCCCGGCTCATCGTGCAGGCTCTGGAGGCGGAAGGCGTCGAGTACGTCTTCGGCATCCCGGGCGAGGAGAATATCCACTTCGTCGACGCGCTCACCGACTCCCCCATCCGCTACGTCCTCGTACGTCACGAGCAGGGCGCGGCGTTCATGGCCGAGATGTACGGCCGGCTGACCGGCAAGGCGGGGGTGGCGTCGGCCACGCTCGGGCCCGGTGCGATCAATCTGCAGCTGGGCGTGGCCGACGCCACCACCAACAGCACCCCGGTCGTGGCGATCACGGCCCAGGTCGGGCTCGACCGGATCTACAAGGAGTCGCACCAGGTGGTGGATCTGGTGTCGCTGTTCCGGCCGATCACGAAGTGGTCGGAGCTGGCGCCGTCGGCGCAGGCGTTGCCGGAGCTGATCCGTAAGGCGTTCAAGACCGCTCAGACCGAGCGGCCCGGCGCGGTCTACCTGGCCATTCCCGAGGACGTGGAGTCGGCGCCGCTGCCGGAGGGGTTGCATCCGCTGCCGGTGAACGTGGTCCGGCCGCAGGATCCGTCGCCCTCGCAGGTCGCGCGGGCGGCCGAGGTGCTGGCCGGAGCCCGCCGGCCGATCGTGCTGGCCGGGCACGGCGCGAGCCGGGCGGGCGCGTCCGAGGCGCTGGTGCGTTTCTCCGAGCGGCTGGGGCTGCCGGTGGCGACCACGTTCAACGGCAAGGGCGTGTTTCCCGACGATCACTCGCACGCGCTGGGCGCGGTCGGGTTCATGCGGCACGACTATGTGAACTTCGGCTTCGACGAGGCCGACGTGCTCATCACCGTCGGGTACGAGCTGCAGGAGTTCGACCCGGTCAAGATCAACCCGAAGCGGGACAAGAAGATCGTCCATGTGCACCAGTTCCCCGCCGAGGTGGACGACCACTACCCGGTCGCCGTCGGCGTGCAGGGGGACATCTCGCGCTCGCTGGACGCGCTGGCGGGAGCCGTGGACCGGCGCTTCGAGATGGACGGCACCGGAGAGCGGATCCGCCGCATGCTGCGGGAGGAGCTGGAGCAGGGGCGCGAGGAGGGCGGGTTCCCGCTGTCGCCGCGCCGGGTGGTGACCGACATCCGGGAGGCCATGGGGCGCGAGGACATCGTGCTGGCCGACACGGGCGCGGTGAAGATGTGGATGGCCCGCATGTATCCCACCTACGAGCCCAACACGATGCTGGTCTCCAACGGGCTGTCGTCCATGGGGTTCTCCGTGCCGGGCGCGCTGGCCGCCAAGCTGGCCTTCCCCGGGCGCAAGGTGCTGGCCGCGACGGGTGACGGGGCGTTCCTGATGAACTCGCAGGAGCTGGAGACGGCGGTGCGGGAGCGGATCCCGTTCGTGGTGCTGGTGTGGGTGGACGGCGCGTACGGGCTGATCGAGTGGAAGATGGATCTGGAGCTCGGCCGCGACTCCCACGTGGCCTTCGGCAACCCCGACTTCGTCAAGTACGCCGAGAGCTTCGGGGCCCGGGGGTACCGGGTCACGAGCGCGGACGAGCTGCTGCCGACATTGCGCAAGGCGCTGGACGATGACGTGGTGTCGGTGATCGCGGTGCCGGTCGACTATTCGGCGAATCTGGAGCTGACCGACAAGCTGGGCGAACTCACCGGCCCCTTCTGAGCCTCGGGGGCCCGCGCGGGCGCGGTCGGCCGCACCTCGGGGGCCCACGCGGCGCGGTCGGCCGCGCCGCGCGAGCCGGTCAGCCGGTCAGCCGGCCAGGCGGGGCACGATGCCGGAGGTGTGCAGCCGTTCGCGGGCGGCCTCGATGGCCGCGCCGGTGGTGGCGAACACCTGTCCGGCCTGCACCAGCCGGGCGATCACGCCGAGCGCCTCCAGCGGCTGGTGGCCGTCGTCGGGGATGCCGGAGACGTACACCAGGATCCCGCGTTTCTCCAGCCGGGTGATGGCGTCACCCAGGGCCCGGGCGCCGCTGGCGTCGATGGTGGTGACGCGGCGCAGCCGCAGCACCACGACGGACACGTCGGTCACGTCCGACAGCTCCCGCAGGAACCGGTGGGCGGCGGCGAAGAACAGCGGCCCGTCGAGCCGGTAGGTGACGATGTGCTCGGCGAGCAGCGCGTGCTCGTCCTCGGTGTGCTGCGGCTGCAGGTCGTGGCGCAGCGGCTCGTGATGGAGGCGCAGGTTGCGGGCGATCGCCCGCAACGCCAGCGCTCCGGCCACCACCAGGCCGAGGATGACGGCCAGGACGGTGTCGAGGGTGAGGGTGGCGACGGCGGTCAGGACGAGCACCAGGCCGTCGCCGCGGGTGCTGCGGAACATGGCGCGTACGGCGTCCTTCTCCACCATCCGCACGGACGTGGCCAGCAGCACGCCGGCCAGCGCGGCGAGCGGGATCTTGGCGACGAGGCCGGCGGCCAGGTAGACGATGGCGCCCAGGATCAGGGCGTGGGACAGTGCCGCGAGCCGGGAGTGGGCGCCTGAGCGCACGTTGACGGCGGTGCGCACGATGGCGCCGGTGCCGGGCATGCCGCCGAACATCGGGGTGACGAGGTTGGCGACGCCCTGGCCGAACAGCTCCCTGTCGGGGTCGTGCCGGTGGCGTCCGGTCATGTTGTCGGCCACGGCGGCCGACAGCAGCGACTCCAGCGCCGCCAGCGCGGCCACGGCGACGGCCGGGGCGAGCAGGGACGACAGCACCTGGAGATCGAGGAAGGCCAGCGACGGCGCGGGCAGCCCGGCGGGCAGGTGGCCGATCCTGGCCAGCGGCAGCCCGGCCAGCTCCACGACGAGGGTGACGGCGGCCACGACGACGAGCGAGAGCGGCCAGGCGGGCCGTACGCTCGCCACCACCAGCAGCACCGCCGCGACCGTCAGCGTGGTGGACATGGCCCACCAGTGCGGCCTGGACAGGAAGTCCATGACGGCGTGCCAGGCCACGACGGCGATCTTGTCGCTGTCGTGGGCGGGGACGCCGAGCGCGTGCGGGAGCTGCTGCAGCCCGATGACGCCGGCCATGCCGACGGTGAAGCCCGCGACGACGGGCGCGGGCACCAGGGCCATGTAGCGGCCGGCCCGCGCCAGGGCCAGGGCGACGAGGAGCAGGCCGGCGAGCAGGCCGACGGTCAGGACGCCGACGGCCCCGTGGGCGCTCATGATCGGCATGAGCACGACGGTCATCGCGCCGCTGGTGCCCGACACCTGCAGGGCCGAGCCGCCGAACAGCGCGGCGAGCGAGCCGGCGACCACGGCGGTGGCCAGGCCGGAGCTGGCGCCGAGGCCGGAGGAGATGCCGAAGCCGAGCGCCAGCGGCAGCGCGACGATCGCCACCGTGAGCCCGGCCAGCAGGTCGTTGCGGGGACGCTCGCGCATGGCGGCCAGCGCGGCGCGTTCGGGCAGCACGTTGCGGACGCGGCCCCAGCCCGCGGCGATCACCGCGGTCACGTTGTGTCACCGTTCGAGCCGATCCTGTGACTGCATGCACGCATGAAAGGTTCGCCCATGATCACTCCTTTTGGGTCAAGACAACCCCACGTTGTCCCCAATTGCATACTTTTGCAATTAGTGAAGAGGTCGTCAGCGTATCAACTACACCCGCTCTCACCTGGTTAAACTCGGCGGGCACGGGTGTTCGCCAGACGTGAAACGCCTGCCGCGCGAAGGTCAGGCGGACAACATCGCGAAGGCCCGGCCGGCCGCGCGGACCGCCTCCCGCTCCACCTCGGCCATCGGGCGCCCCTCGGCGAGCATCGACCAGTTGCGGCGGGCCAGCACCCGCTGCGTGGCCATCACCTGGCCGGCCAGCAGCGCGGCCGTCAGGTCGTCATGAGTCGCCGCCAACGCTTCCGCCAGGGCCTCCTCGTCGCGGGCCATGTGCTGGTGCAGCCGCGCCAGCAGGCTCGGCGCGGTGGAGAACACCAGGCGGTGGTACGCCACCACCTCCGGATGGTCGTTGAGCCCCGTGACGGGGTCGTGCGCGGCCAGCCGGTCGAGGAAGTGGCGGCGCAGCGCCTCCAGCGGACTCCGGCCGGGCTCCCGCTCGCGCACCACCCGGGCCGACTCCCCCAGGTGGTCGGCGATGCGGTGCAGGACCAGGTCCTCCTTGGACGGGAAGTACTTGAACAGCGTCGGCTTCGAGACCCCCGCCGCCGCCGCGATCTCCGTCACGGGGACCGCGTCGAAGCCGCGCTCCAGGAACAGCCGGATGGCCGCCGCCGAGATGGCCTCGTGCACACGCCGCCGCTGCAGCTCCCGCAGTCCCGTCATGGACGCACTCTACCAAAGTGTTAACCTGGTCAATCTCTTAACCCGGTTAACGTTTCTGGAGGTGTGATGGGAACGCTCGACGAGGAGCGCGAGCACGTCGAACGCTGCAGGACCGGCCTGCGCAGGATGCTGGACGGCGCGCGGGACAACGTGATCGTCGGTGAGACCGTGGCCGGCGACCGCTACAGCGCCGAACGCCTGGGACGCCACCTCAAGAGCCTGGCCACGGAGCTGAGCGAGGAGCCCGGCGGCCCGCCGTTCTTCGGCCGGCTCGACTTCGGGCCGGACTCGGCCGAGCACAACGGGCGCGCGTACCACATCGGCAGGCGGCACATCACCGGCGCGCACGGCGGCCCGCCCGAGGTGATCGACTGGCGCGCGCCGGTCGCGCGGGCGTTCTACCGGGCCAGTGCCCGCGACCCCCTCGGTGTCGCCGTACGCCGCCGTTTCGGCTGGTCGGACGGCACCTTGACGAGCTTCGAGGACGAACGGCTCGCGCGCGGTGAGGAGGGCGGGGGCACGATCCTCGCCGCCGAGATCGAGCGGCCCCGCGTCGGCCCGATGCGCGACATCGTCGCCACCATCCAGCCCGAGCAGGACGATCTCGTACGCGCGGACCTGGACGCCTCGATCTGCGTCCAGGGCGCGCCCGGCACCGGCAAGACCGCCGTCGGCCTGCACCGGGCCGCCTACCTGCTCTACGCCCACCGCCGCCGCCTCGGCCGTGACGGCGTGCTGGTGCTGGGCCCGAACCGGGCCTTCCTCGGCTACATCTCCGCCGTCCTGCCCGCGCTCGGGGAGGTGGACGTCGAGCAGACCACGCTGGAACGGCTGCTCGGGACGGTCCCCGTCACGGCCGCCGACGAGGAGGAGGCGGCCTTGGTCAAGCACGACGCGCGCATGGCCCTGGTGCTGCGCCGGGCCCTGTACGGCCGCGTCGGCAAGCCGGTCGGGCCGGTCGCGGTCGCCGACGGCTCCTACCGGTGGCGCGTGCCCGAGGACGAGCTGCGCCGCATCGTGGACGACACCCGGCGCGAGTCCCTCCCGTACGGCGTGGGCCGCGAACGGGTCAGGGCCCGCGTGGTGGCGGCCGTGCGCCGGCAGGCCGAGTCCCGCGGCGCGACGGCGAACGCCGCCTGGCTGCGCCGCATCGGCCGCGGCGTCACCGCGTGGCTGGACGGCGTCTGGCCCACCGTCAAGCCGCAGGAGGTCCTGTACGAGGTGCTGCGCGGCCCGTCCGGCGACGCCCCCGACCCGGCGCGCGGCGTGCTGAGCGAGGCCGAGCGCGCGGCGATCACGTGGGCCAGGCCGCCCCGCAGTGTGAGGAGCGCCCGGTGGACGGCGGCCGACCTGGTGCTGCTGGACGAGCTCGCCGGCCTGATCGAGCGCCCGCGCGGCTACGGTCACGTCATCGTGGACGAGGCCCAGGACCTGTCGCCGATGGAGTGCCGGGCCGTGGCCAGGCGCAGCGAGCACGGCTCGCTGACCGTGCTGGGCGACCTGGCGCAGGGCACCACGCCGTGGGCCGCCACCTCGTGGGCGCCGCGGATGGAGCTGCTCGGCAAGCCGGACGGCGCGGTGATCGCCCTCACGACCGGTTTCCGGGTGCCGGCGGTGGTGGTGGAGCTGGCCAACACGCTGCTGGCGGCGCTGGAGGCGGAGGTGCCGGCGACGCGCTCGTACCGGACGGACGGCCGGCTGCGCGTGACGGGCGTCGCCGGGCTGGGCGAGGGTGTGGTCGCGGCGGTGCGCGACGCGCTGACGTTCGAGGGCTCGGTCGGGGTGATCGCGGCCGACGCCGAGGTGGAGGCGCTCACGTCCGCGCTGTGGAACGACGGCCTGGACGTGAGCGGCCGGCTCAGCGTCGTGCCCGCCTCGCTGTGCAAGGGCCTGGAGTACGACCACGTCGTCGTGGCCGAGCCGGCCGCCATCGCCGAGGCGGAGCGGCGCGGCCTGAACCGCCTGTACGTGGCCCTCACCCGGGCCGTCTCCCGCCTCGACGTCGTGCACGCCCGCCCGCTGCCGCCGCAGCTCAGCCTGCCCGCGGCAGCCGCCTGAAATGGGCAGATGCCGGAAACGCGTGGCTCGACAGGGCCTGCCGTTCGGTGTGTGATGTGGTTCACCGTCAGGAAGGAGCCGCCCGTGACCTCTCCGCAGGACCCGCTCCCAGGCGACGACCCGCCCGCGGACGAGTCCGGCGCGCCGCCCCAGCCTCCCCCACCGCCTCCCCCACCGCCTCCCCCACCGTCTCCCGCGCGCCGGCCGCGGGTGAGCGACCAGGTCCTGTCGATCATCGGGTTCGTCTGCGCCGTGGTGGCCGTCCTGTACATCCCGGTGCTGTTCGGCCTGGCGGGCGTGGTGCTGGGCATCGTCGGCCACACTCGCGGCGAGCCCCTGGGGCGCTGGGCGGCCATCGCCGCGGGCGCGGCCATGCTCGCCGGCACGATGCTCAGCATCCTGCTGGTCCCACGCTGACGTACGGCGGGGCCGGAGTCGCGGCCGGGTCCGCGTGCGATCCTTGAGGGGTGCTTTCGCCCATCGACGCGCTGCGCGAGCAGGTCACCGCCCGTCTGTCCGCCTTCGACCGCCGGCAGGTCCCGCCGGCCGGGGGCGTGCGCCGGGCCGGCGTCACCGTGTGCGTGCTGGAGGACGCCGGGGGCGGCCCGTACGTCATCGTGATCAGGCGGGCCGCGCGCGGCCGCAATCCCGGGCAGTGGGCGCTGCCGGGCGGGCGGGCCGACGACGGCGAGCGGCCCGAGGCGGCGGCGCTGCGCGAGCTGGCCGAGGAGACCGGCGTCACCGGGGTCGAGGTGGCCGGGCTGCTCGACGACTTCGTCACCGACTCGGGATTCGTGATCACGCCGGTGGTGGCGTTCGGCGGCCGGCAGCAGCCGGTGCCCGATCCGCGCGAGGTGGCCTCGGTGCACGCGGTGCCGGTCGAACGCTTCCTGGCGCCTGGGGTGCCGCGCTGGAAGGGCGAGCTGCTGCAAATGCCGCTGGGGCCCTCCATCGTGATCCACGCGCCGACGGGGGCCATCCTGTGGCAGTTCGCCGAGGTGGCGTTGCGGGGGCGCGAGCAACGGGTCTTCGACGTGGCCCAGCCGCACTGGACCAGGACCTGAGGGCCCGCGACCTGTCGAAACCACGCTCAAAGCGGAAGCCGCGATTACCTATCGTGCCGGACGGTGTGCTTAACTCAAGATTGCCGATGTGGTCTGTGTCCCCCGGGCCGCAAATTACCGCCTTCACGGAATACCGTTCGGCTGGAGCCGTGTTGTGCACCTCGCCGAGGAGGCGACCGCCACATCGGCCTAAAAGCTTTCCCAGGCGTCCCGCCGCACCGGCGGGACGCCTGCTTTATTGTGGGGTGGCCGCCCGCCCGATGATCAGGAGAGCTCGTTGCTGTACGAAGTGGTCAAGTTCGCCTCCGCGCCGCTCGCCAACGCGATGTGCCGGCCGCACATCTCCGGCGCGGCGCACGTGCCGCGGACCGGCCCCGCGATCCTGGCCGTCAACCACCTCTCGATCCTCGACTCGTTCCTGCTGCCCGCGCTGCTGCCCCGCCACGTGACGTTCACGGCGAAGAACGAGTACTTCTCCGGCAACCCCGTCTCCAGCTTCTTCATGCGGCTGGGCGGCAGCCTGCCGATCGACCGCGAGAGCGCGCACGCCGCGCAGGCCATGCTCGACGACGCCGCCGCGCTGCTGGAGCGGGGCGAGCTGTTCGGCATCCATCCCGAGGGCACCCGCTCCCCCGACGGCCGCCTCTACCGCGGCAAGATCGGGGTGGCCTGGCTGGCGCTGAAGACCGGCGCGCCGGTGCTGCCGGTGGCGCTGCGCGGCACCGAGAAGGTGCTGCCCGTGGGCGCGAAGGTGCCCAGGCCCGCCTCCATCGGCATCACGATCGGGGAGCCGATGCGGTTCGAGGGCGACCACACCAAGGCACGCGACCGGCGGCGGGTGACCGACGAGATCATGGCGGCCATCCAGCGGCTGTCGGGGCAGGAATACGTGCCGACCTACGCGGCCAGTTACAAGGCGTCCAATGGCATGTCATAGCGCGACGCCGGGCACGGACACCCGGCGTCGGGAAACGGGAGGCTGATCAGTGGCACGGGGCCGTACCATCGCGATCGTTTCCGGCGCCACCGTGCTCGCGGTGGGGGCCGCGGCCGGCGGGGCCTACTACGTGCTGCACACCAGGGGCACCCCGGCCGAGACCGCGCAGCGCTTCGCCGCGGCCTGGCAGGCCGGCGACAAGAGCGCCATGACCCGCGAGCTGGCCACGCCGCAGCAACTGGACGCCTACGACCAGCAGCGCAGCGCACTCGCGGTCGAGTCGGCCGCGATCAAGCTGGGCCGGGTCGCCGAGGGCGACGGCCGCGCCACCGTCCCCTACACCGCCACGCTCAACCTGAAGAACCTCGGCGAGTGGACCTACGAGGGCGAGATCGGCCTGGTGGTGGCCGACCGCACCTGGAAGGTCGACTGGAAGCCTGCGACACTGCACCCGTCGATGACGCAGGGAGCGGCGTTCTCGCTCAAGACCAGCTGGCCCGGCCGCGCCGAGATCACCGACGCCTCCGGCGAGCGCATCGACACCGGCGCGGTCGGCGGGTCGGTCCAGCAGCTCGTCGGCTACCTCGACAAGGCCACCAAGAAGGACGTGGCCAAGCTGGGCTCGGCCTACAAGGTCGGGCAGGCGGTGGGGCGCGGCGGGCTGCAGGAGACCTTCCAGAAGCGGCTGGCCGGCCGGCCCGCGACCGAGATCCGGCTCGGCGACAAGACGCTGAAGACCATCGAGGGCGCCGACGGCGAGCCGGTCGAGACCACGCTCGACCCCAAGGCGCAGGCCGCCGCCGTGACCGCGATCAAGACCGTCAAGAAGCCCGCCTCGCTGGTCGCGATCAAGGCTTCGACCGGCGGGATCCTGACCGTGGTCAACAACGTGGGCGGGTTCAACCGGGCGCTCGACGGCCGCTACCCGCCGGGCTCGACGTTCAAGGCGGTCACCGCGATCGGGCTGCTGGCGGCCGGGATGTCGCCCGAGGACAAGGTGACCTGCCCCATGTACGCCACCGTCGGCGGGCTCAAGATCCGCAACTCCGACAAGGAGGAGTTCGGCAGCCTGTCGTTCCTCGACTCCTTCGCCCACTCGTGCAACACGACCTTCGCGCCGCTGGCCGAGCAGAAGCTGGGCGCCGACAAACTGCTCCAGGCGGCCGAGGACGTCGGCTTCAACCAGCCGCTCAACATCGGCGTGCCCGCCGCCAAGCCCAGCTTCCCCAAGGCCACGTCGGGCGCCGAGCTGGCCGCCGAGTCGTTCGGTCAGGCCAGGATCACGGCCAGCCCGCTGACGATGGCCTCCGTCGCCGCGGCCATCGCCGACGGCACCTGGCGTCCGCCGACGCTGGTGCCCTCGATCAAGCAGAAGGCCGACGAACGCGAGCTGCCCGGCCGGGTGAAGTCCGGGCTGCACACGATGATGTCGGCCGTGGTGACCAAGGGCACCGCCAGGTCGGCGGGCCTGCCCGCGGGCACCCACGGCAAGACCGGGACGGCCGAGTACGGCACCGGCGAGAAGCTGGAGTCGCACGCCTGGTTCATGGGGTTCAAGGGGGACGTCGCGTTCGCCGTGGTCGTCGAGGGCGGGGGCGGCGGCGGGGCCGTCGCCGCCCCCGTGGCGGCGACGTTCCTCAAGCATCTGTGAAATTTCAGGCGTTATGGAGGAAGCGCCGGATCTCGGCGGCCACCCGCTCGGGGCGGCCGCGCTGGGCGGCGTTGGAGGTGGCGCTGTGGTCGAGGCCGTCCATGAGCACGTGGCGGGCGCGCGGCAGGACCCGCTCCAGCCCGGCGAGCGCCGTACGCAGGTAGGCGGGGCTTCTGGTGCCGCCGAGCAGCAGCACCTCGGCCTGTATCGGACGGTACAGCTCCAGGTCTCCCGCGGCCCGCGCCGCCAGCTCCAGGTCCTGGCGCAGCGTCGGCGCCAGCCGGCCGAACGAGGGCTCGTCCCCGGTCTCCTTCTGGCTCCTGAGCATCAGGCCCGTGAGCAGTTCGAGCAGCGGGCGCGGCAGGGCGTTGAAGATCGGCGGTCCCAGCCGGGCGGCCTTCATGCCGGTGACGAGCGCGGCCGCGGTCCGGCCCGCGGCCAGCTCGCGGTCCAGGCGCGGCAGGCAGTCTGAGGGGAAGGCGTCGGCCTCTTCGAACAGCGGTGGCTCGAAGACGACGGCCTTGCGGACGTCCGGGCGTTCGAGCAGGGTGCGCAGGGTGATGATCGCGCCCGAACTGACGCCGGCGACGTACGCCGCGCCCGTGGCGTCGAGCAGTGCCTCCAGGTCCTCGATCTCGCGCCGCAGGCCGTAGCCGGGGCCGGCCGGACCGCTGCGGCCCCGTCCGCGGCGGTCGGGCAGGTAGCAGGTGAAGGCGTCGGCGAGGGCCTGGGCCAGCTCGATCTGGCTGTGTCCCGCCTGCATGGCGCCGTGCAGGATCACCAGGCCGGGGCCGCGCCCGACCTCGTGGTAGCCGATCTCGGTGCCGTCGGCTGACGTGACGGTGCCGGTGGTGGTCGTGGTCATGAGGGCTCCCAGTGTTTCGGTGAGGGAAGCGAGCCCGGCTATCGTGGGATCCGCCATCTCGTGGCCGGGGCTCCGCTTCGCGGGTTCTTCGGTTCGCGAGGTCTCCCGGCGGTGGTGTTGCAGCACCGCCGCCGGGCTTTTCACTGCTCGGTAGCGCCCCTTTCCGCCAGTTCTTCGAGGACGGGCGGCGTCTGGCCGGTGCGGTGGAAGGCGCGCCAGGCGTCCAGGTCGGGGAAGGTGCCGCCGGCCAGCTCCGCCAGCAGCGAACGCACCCAGCCGGCCTGCGCCTCCAGCATCGCCAGCGCGTACTCGGACTCGATGAGGAAGAGCCTGGGCAGCTCGCCGCGCTGCTCCTCCAGCGCCCGCCGGTCGGCCTCGATCCGCTCCTCCAGCGCCGCGAGCCGCCGCCGCAGCAGCGGCGTCACCTCGTCGGGGGTCAGGCCGCCCATCACCGACAGGCCCGCCTCGAACGAGGACGGCTCCCGCCGGGGGGTGGACAGCAGCTCGCGGGTCCAGTCCTCGGCCTCCCTGCGGCCCGCCTCTGTGACGCGGTAGACGGTCCGCTCGGGGCGGGCGCCCTGCCGGCCGCTCTCCACCGCCTCCAGCAGGCCGTGTTTGTCGAGGTTGCGGATGACGGTGTAGAGGGTGCCCCATTTGATGGGCATGTCCTGGTCCTTGCCACGGGAACGCAGGATGGAGGCCATCTCGTACGGGTGCATCGGGCGTTGGACGGCGACGGTGAGCACGGCCAGGGCCAGCAGGTTGCTCACCGGACGCCGCTTGGTCATGCCGCACTCTCCATCATTTTCGTATACTCGTCTGCGAGTATACGGCGGCGAGTATTCGTCCGGCAAGGTGTTACCGAAGCCCCTTTGCCTCAGGCGCTGGACCAGAACCGGTCGAGTTCGGCGCAGATGAAGTCGGTCCGCTCCTGGAACACCCAGTGACCGCACTCCTCGATGACGCCGCCGTGCGCGTTCGCCGCGATGGCCTTGGCGCTGTCGACGCAGTGGGCGCCGAACGACGACCGGCCGCCCCAGGCCATCATCGGCACGGTGAGCCGGTCCGCCGTCAGCCGCCTCGTCTGCTCGGCCGCCTCCGGGATGGAGCCGTACAAGTTGAGGCTCGCGCGCAGATTGCCGGGCTGGCGCAGTTGCGTCACGTACGCCTGGATCTCCGACTCCGGCATCGCGGTCGGGTCGTAGGCGAAGTCGCGGAAGAAGTGCCGCAGGTACTGCTCCTCGCGGCCCTCGACGAGGAAGCGGGTGACGTCCATGTTCATGTGCATGACGAGGTGCCAGTACGCCACGCGGGGATCGACGTAGCCCGGGTAGTCGAGGCCGAAGAACGGCGTCTCGATCGCCGACAGCGACAGCGCGCGATCGGCCGCCAGGTAGGCGAGGGCGACGGAGGCCGGCCCGCCGAGGTCGTGACTCAGGATGTGGAACCGCTGGGCCTGCTCGGCGTCGGCCAGGCCTAGCAGGTCGGCCGCGATCGTCATGGGGTCGTAGCCGCTGAACGGCTTGTCGCTGTCGGCGAATCCGCGCAGGTCCGGGGCGATGAAACGGTACTTGTGGCCCAGCCGCTCCATGAGGATCAGATACTCGCGGTGCGTCTCCGGCCAGCCGTGCAGGCACAGGACTGTCGGCCCCTCACCGGCGGTGACGTAGTGGAGCCGGACGCCGTTGGTCTCGGCTCGCTGGTGTTTCACGTCCATCAGAACCCCCTGTCCTGACATTTCCCTCTCTGTCCCATGCGCGAGCAACGGTCAGGCAACCGGTGCGCCTGCACGCGCTCGGCGTACGGCATGAGCGGCCAGGAGCGAGAGGCCCAGCCAGATGGACGGGAGGTCATGGGTGTCCTCGGGAAGCGTGCCGAAAGCGACGACCAGGAAAGTCTCGCTGTTCAGCACTCTTCCTGCGGCGTTCGCCAGGACATTCACGCACCCACCGGCGACAGGCCGGTCAGCGGTCCGGCCTCATGGGTGGCGCTCGGAGAAAGCGGCGCCATGCTGCCGAATTCCCCTGGAGACGGCCCTGTGTTCGGTCAGCGGCCGGTGGTGCCGTCGATCAGTTCGCGCAGGATGTCCGCGTGGCCGGCGTGGCGGCCGGTCTCCTCGATCAGGTGGGTGAGCGCCCAGCGGACGCTGGGTGCCGGACGGCCCGGCCGGGGCAGCGGGGCGCCGAGGTCGGTGCAGCCGTCGAGGACGTCGTTCGCGCGCTCGACCGTCTCCCGGTAGCGGCCGACGACGTCGGCGACGCTGTCCGCCGGGGCGGCGTGGAACGTGGCCTGCCAGCCGTCGACCTCCTCCCCGAGGAACGTGGCGCGTTCGACGAAGGTGAGGTGGTTGAGCAGGCCGAGCAGGTTCGTGCCGGACGGGACGGCGGGCGTGCGGACCTGGGGTTCCGGAGCACCGTCGACCTTCGCGGCGATCGAGGCGCGCAGGTAGTCGAGGAAGCCGCGCAGGACCTCGATCTCGCTGCCCCCGGTACGGGGCGGCGGGGTGTCACGACGGCGCCGGGAGGCGGCGGGCATGGTGGTCTCCTTCGTACGGGAACGGGTCAGGCTGTACGGCGGATGAGGAGGACGTGGTCGGTGACCTCAGCGGTGCGGCCGCCCGGTCCGGTCGCGATCCGGCGGGGTTTGTCGGCGCGCTCGATCGTCCACACCGCCGGGTCCAGCCCGATGCCGGCGGCGACCTCCTGCGGAGTCGGGTGGTGGACGTCGGGGTCCTGGTTCCATGACCACGGCATGGTCGAGCCGTGGTCGACGATCAACAGCCGCCCGCCCGGACGCAGTGCGTGCGCGGCCGTGCGCAGGACGGTCGCCCGGTCCACGTCGAACGGGGTGTGCAGGTAGTGAGCGCAGATCAGGTCGAACTCGCCCTGCGGGAAGGACTCGTGCAGGGCATGACGTTCGGTCACGATCCGGTCGTCCAGGCCGGATGAACGGGCGAGGCCGGCAAGCCGCTCGACCGCGACGGCCGAGATGTCGACGGCGGTGACGCGCCACCCCTGGCGGGCCAGCCACAGCGCGTCACCGCCGTCACCGCAGCCGAGGTCCAGCGCGTCACCAGGCGGCAGGCCGGCCACCGTCTCGGTGAGGCGGTCGTTGGGGCGCGGGTCGGTGGCGGCCGGCCGGGCCGCGTAGACGCCGTCCCAGAACGTGCTCATGTCGGTGGTGCTCATCGGAACTCCTCTGCTGGCGGGTGGCCGCGCTCATCGGAACCTTCGGAACTGGCCCAGGTCGGAACGCGCTCAGTCTCGCCAGACCCGTCCACATCGGCACGCTTTCTTGCGGTTCTGGCAAGATGGACTCGTGGACGGGGGGACAGAGAAGGTGCTCGGCGCGGTGGGACCGCGGCTGCGGGCGCTGCGTCGCGCTCGCGGGATCACACTGGCCGATCTCGCGGCCACGACGGGGGTGTCGGAGAGCACGCTGTCCCGGCTGGAGAGCGGCCAGCGCCGGGCGACGCTGGAGTTGCTGCTGCCGCTGGCCCGCACCTACGACGTCCCGCTGGACGACCTCGTGGGCGCCCCGCGCACAGGCGACCCCCGGATCCACCTGAAGCCGATGCGGCGGCACGGGATGATCTTCGTTCCGCTGTCCCGGCGGCCCGGCAGCACGCAGGCGTTCAAGATGATCATCCCCGCCGGACCAAAACCGCTCGAACCGACCCCGCAGACACACGAGGGCTTCGAGTGGCTGTACGTGCTCAGCGGCCGCCTGCGGCTGGTGCTCGGCGAGCGTGACCTGACGATGACGGCCGGCGAGATCGCCGAGTTCGACACGTCACTGCCGCACTGGCTGGGAAGCGCGGACGGCGGCGCGGTCGAGCTGCTGATCCTGTTCGGCCTGCAAGGGGTACGCGCGCACGTACGCGCCCGCCCTCGACGGTCGTCCGACGAGGAGAGCTAGACGCGGCGGTGGCGACCGCCGGCGGCGAGGTCAGGCGGCCGGGTGGACGGTCGGTTCGTGGCGGACCGGGAAGTTGACCGAGGCGGCGATGTAGCAGGACTCGTGGGCGTCGGCGTGCAGGGCGAGAGCGGTCTCGGTCATCTCGGGCGTGGCCACCGTGACCACCGGGTGGAGCACCACCTCGGTGAAGTGGCCTCCGTCCGCGGTCTCGGCCATGGTGCCGGTCGCCGTGTCGGCGTACGCGGTGACGACCACCCCGGCCATGGCGCACTTGTGCAGGTACCAGAGCATGTGGCACTGCGAGAGCGAGCCGAGCAGGAGCTGTTCGGGGTTCCAGCGCGCCGGGTCGCCGCGGAAGGCGGGGTCGGCGCTGCCCGGGATGGCGGGCGGGCCCTCGGCCGACAGCTCGTGCTCGCGGCCGTAGTCGCGGTAGCCGCTGGTGCCCGTGCCCTTGTCGCCGGTCCAGGTCACGACGGTCTGGTACGTATGCTGGCGGCCCATCGACGATCTTCCTCACTGCCTGGGTCCCCTTCGGTGGGGGCTCCAGATCACGCTATCGAAACGGGCCCGGCATCCCCTCAGCCGGGCATGGCGCGGTCAGTTGACCGGATCGTCGAGGACGATCACCGTCGTCTGCTCGCCGTCCAACCGGTCGATCTCGATGCCGACCCCGGTGGCCGCCTCGATGAAGGCGAGCGCCGTGGCGCGTCTGCCGTCGAAGTCCTCGGGGTCGAGGTCGTCGAGCATGGCGCGGAAGTCCGCGAGGACGTCCGGCGCGCCCTCTTCGTCGATCCGGTCGCCGAGGACGTGGTTCCAGATCTGCGCCTGGATCTTGCCGCCGCCCGCGCAACACATCGTCGAGGCCCCGTTGACCGACCATGACGTGGTCCACACGCGAGCGTCCTCGCTGAGCGTGCGGAGGAGCTCGCCGGACAGGGGGCGGCCGTACTGGCACTCGAGGAACCCGTACCCGCCGTCGCCCTCGAAGACGTAGAGCATGGTGAGGTCCTCGTCCAGGGCCGTCTCCATGGGGTGGTCCAGGGTGCGTTCCTCCGGGTCGCGGCCTCCGTTCAGCCGCCACAGGAGGTCGTCCGGCGTCAGCTCGTCGTCGAAGGGCTGCACCACCGTCCAGCAGGCGCTGTCCGCGAGCCACGGGTACCGTCTGAAGAGGGCGCGGTAGTGATCAAGCACGTGATCATGATGGCGCATCCGCGGGCCGGTGCGGAATGGCCCCGATGCGCTTCAGTGACCACGCCGGCGGGTGTCAGAGCCGGTGGCGGAGCCAGTCCAGGCCGGATTCGGCGTGGGTGACGATGGTGAAGTGGCTGTCGCCCGCGCAGAGGCGCAGTTCGGCGCTCGGGCAGTGGGCCGCCAGCCACTTCCCGTGAGAGGCGGGGATGATGCGGTCCTCGGTGCCGTGCAGGAGGAGCGTCGGGGCCTCGATGACGGCGGGGTCGCAGCCCCAGGCGTGGGTGTAGGAGACGTCGTCGTCGATCTGGCCGTACGGTCCGGCGTCGAGGGCGGGCTCCGAGACCTTCCCCAGCCATCCCCACGGCCCCTCGAACAACGCCAGGTCCGCCTCGGTGAACTCGCAGTCGTAGCGGAACCCGGACGTCGCCAGCGCCGTGCGCACCTCCCGGCCCGCCGCCGCCGTGCCCAGCGCGGCCACTCCGGACGGGACCATCCCCGCGAACCAGTCGAGCCCTTCCACGCCGTACGGGGCGATGCCGGCCAGGCTCAGCACCGCCTGGACGCGCCCGCCCAGCCAAGCGGCACATCCCAGCGCGTAGGTCCCGCCGCCTGAGTACCCGGCCACGGCGAACCGGCCGAGGCCGAGGGCGTCCGCGACCGCCGCCGTGTCGCGGGCGACCGAGGCCACGGTGCGGCCGGGGTCGGGGCCGGAGCCGCCGTACCCCGGCCGGTCGAAGGACACCCAGCGCAGGCCGAGCCGGTCGGCCGCGGCGAAGAGCGGCTCCGGCGGCGCGCCCAGGTTCGGCGTGCCGTGGTGCCACACGACGGGCAGCCGTCCGCTCTCCCCGCTGTCGTAGACGTGCAGCGTGCGTCCGGCGCCCACCGGGATGTCTCGTTCGATCATCTTCGGCACTTTATCTTCCGTACGGCGGGTGCGAGCCTCCCGCGAGGTGCCCCTCCCGCCGCCGGCACGACGTCTCGATCAGGGCGGCCAGGCCGGTCAGTGCTCCGGGGTGCGTTGCGCGATGGCGTGTTCGAGTCCGTCGAGGATGGCGTTCAGGCCGAACTCCCGGGTGGTGGCAGGCGAGGGGACGGCCTGAGTGGTGGCCAGCAGCGGGAACCGGTCGGCATTACGGAGCAGCAGGTCGCGCATGACCGGGCCGGCCTCGCCCGCCGTCCAGATCTGGGTGCCGGGGGTGGCGGCCGCGTGGGTGGCCCGGATGTGGTTGGACACCAGCATGATCGCCTCAAGGCGTTCGCGTTCGGTCAGCGGGGTGCCGGCCAGGGCACCGAGGGCGCTCTCCGGCCAGGCGGTCTCGCGCGGGCCCATCACCCGGTCGCCCGCGGTGATGGACGGCAGCCAGGGATGCAGCCGCCAGGCGGCGGAGAGCTCGCGCGCGTACTCCTCCAGCTTGGCCCGCCACCCGGTCACCCCGCCCAGCTCGGGCGCCTCTCCGACGGCCGCCTCGATCATGACGGCGATGAGTTCGGCCTTGTCCTTGACGTAGCGGTACAGCGCCATCTTGGTGAAACCGAGTTCGGCCGCGATGCGCTGCATGGAGACCGCCTCCAGACCCTCGGCGTCGGCCACCTTGACCGCCGTGTCCGCCACCTGATCCAGGTCGAAGGCGGCCCTGGGGCCCCTGCTGGACGGTTTCCGCAACCCCCACAGCAGCTCGGCCACCGCTTTCCGATCCTCGTTCACCGGCATCGCCACACTCCCTCTTGCCATCCCCGAATAACTGTATCTACTATACACAGTGTCCGAGGGAAACAGTTTCCCTCGGAGAAGGAAACGGCACGTTCGTGCCACATGTCGCGCTGCCCTGGACGGATTCACGGCCGAGCCGGAACGTCCTGAGCACGGAGAAGGGAAAGATCATGGGTGAGCTCCGCGTCCACAACTTCGCCATCTCGCTGGACGGCTTCGGCACCGGCGAGGGCCAGTCCGCCGACGCCGCGTTCGGCCACGCCGGCGAGCGCATCCACGACTGGATGTTCGCCACCCGTTACTGGCACGAGATGGGCGGCGTCCGGCGCGGGAGCGTCGGCGCCGACAACGCGTTCGCCACGATGCACAGCTCCGGCATCGGAGCCGAGATCATGGGCGCCGGCAAGTTCGGCCCGCCCGGCTGGCAGGACGATCCCGGCTACAAGGGCGCGTGGGGGCCGAACCCGCCCTTCCACACGCCGGTCTTCGTGCTCACCCACCGGCCGCGGCCCTCCGTCGAGATGGCCGGCGGCACCACGTTCCACTTCCTCGACGCCCCGCCCGCCGAGGCGCTCAAGATCGCCCTGGAGGCGGCCGGCGGCCAGGACGTACGCCTCGGCGGCGGCCCCTCCGTCATCCGCGACTTCGTCGCCGAAGGGCTGGTCGATCAGATGCACCTCGTCCAGGTCCCGATCCTGCTCGGACGCGGCGTCCGGCTCTGGGACGGCCTGGAGGCGCTGGAGGAGGCGTACCACATCGAGGCGGTCTCCACGCCCAGCGGCGTCACCCACCTGACGTTCACCGCCAAGAAGCGCTGACCACGGTCCCCGCTCCCCCTCACCTGCCTGCTCCACGCGCCCGACGCCATCGCCCGGGTTGCCACGGGTGCCGCGAAGGCGGCCGGTGGACAGCCCGGCCTGGCCGCATCCCGACAGGGAAGGATCGCGGCCCCTTCGGACGATCGGGCGTCTCAGATTCGCCTTCGGACGGGCTGATGCCCCCGGCCACGGATCGGGCCGGCCCGCCGATGAATGTCGCCTTCATGCAACCGCGTCGGTTCGACGCGATGTCAAGACAGGAACCCGCATGGGAACGATCAGCAGCTCCACGTTCGTCAGCCTGGACGGCGTGGTCAACCACATGGACAAGTGGCACTTCGACTACGTCGACGACGAGTCGGGCGCGCTGGCGCTGGAGCAGCTCCAGGCCGCGGACGCGATGCTGATGGGCCGCAAGACCTACGAGGTGTACGCCGGCGCCTGGCCGGAACGGGACGACAAGTACGCGGACGCGATCAACGCCATCCCGAAGTACGTCGCCTCCACCACCCTCGGCGAGCCGGCCTGGCACAACACCAGCGTGCTCGGCGGAGACCTGATCGAGGCGGTCCGGGCGCTGCGCGCCGAGGAGGGCGGGTCGATCCTGATGCACGGCTACGGCCCGGTGGCCAAGGCCCTGCTGCGGGCGGACCTGCTCGACGAGCTCCACCTGTGGGTGCACCCCCACCTGGCCGGGATCGGCGACGCGGACGATCTCCTCCTCCACCAGGGCCTCACCAAGAAGCTCGAACTGACCGCGACCCGCACGCTCGGCTCCGGCGTCATCGTCCTCACCTTCCGCAACCCCGGCGCGTGACCACCCCGAGCGAAGCCGGGCCGAACGCGACCATCCCGCAGGAAGCCGGGCCGAGCGCCACCCCAACCGGAGCCACGCCGAACGACGCCGGGCCGAGCGCCACCATCGCGAGCGGAGCCGGTTGGAAAGGAGCACGGCCATATGCCTGAGACACCCCAACGAGAGGCGGGCGGCGGGTTCACCGTGCGGCGCCGTCTGCGCGCCGGCGCCGAGCGGGTCTTCGCGGCCTTCGTCGAGCCGGGCAAGCTCGAACAGTGGTTCGTCGTGCCCGGCTATCACACGCCCGCCGACCGGATGCGGGTCGACGCCCGGCCGGGCGGGCGGCTCGACGCGGTCATGATCTCGGACGTGGACGGCGCGGAGATCCCCTTCGGCTTCGTCTACGCCGACGTGGACCCGCCGCACCGGGTGGTCCTGCGCTTCCAGGAGCCGCGGGAGCTGGTCACCGTGACCCTGTCCGACGCCCCCGGCGGGGTGGACCTCACCTACGAGTTCGTCTCCTGGCCGGGACCGGCCGACGAGAAGGCGTCCCAGCGCGGCGTCGACGACATGCTCGACCTCATCGCGGCGGGGATCCGGCAGGGCACGATCTGATGCCCGAACGACCGCGACAACCTTCCCGAACGCCCGTGACGAGCGGGTAAGCCCGGATCACCCACCCGAGCCGGTGACTTCCATCGGCTCGGGGATGACGTCCACCAGCGCGCCGTTGCGGTGCACGGTGATCGGCAGCGGCCGGAGTGCTTCCGGTGTGGCGGACCTGTTTGGGGCCGCGGCTCACCGCGCGGATACGATCTTCGGGTACGTCGGGCCGGCCGCTCTCAAGCCGTCGCCGGCGGTACCGCGTTCAGAAGGAGACTGCCAAGGCCAGGGCCGTGGCGGCCTCGTGGCTGAGAACCATGACCAGCAGCGTTGCGACCAGCGTGGCGATGAGCAACCAGCTGACGACGATGATGACCGTCGAGCGGCGCGGCCGGTGCCTCGGCCCCGGCTGCCCCTTCGACCTCTCCTCGCTGCGACGAACCCGCTCGTTGAACGACTCGAGCCGGGCGACGAGTCGGGGATCGTCATCGACGAGGTGCTGCTCGATCTGGGCCAGCATTCGCTCCTCGTCCTGCGACCAGGCCATGGGTGCACCTCCGGAACGCAAGCTCTGTGGCGTCTTTCTGCCCAACCCTGAAGATCATTAGCCCCCGCCTGACCCAGTAATTGCCACCTCTTTTCGGTTTGCGATCATGCTCGAACCTTTGTTCTAATCATGGCATGCGCTGGGACAACCTGCGCCTGGCCGGGTCCGGCCGGGACGATCCGGCCGCGCCGCTCTTCGCCCGCGGCGCGGTGACCCGAACGTTCGACACACCCGATTTCGCCGGGATGACCTTCTACGAGATCCGGGCCAGATCCATCATCAACCGCGTTCCCGAGGCCAGCCGGGTCCCGTTCGAGTACACGATCAACCCGTACCGCGGCTGCTCACATAAGTGCATTTACTGTTTTGCCCGAAAAACGCATGAATATCTAGATTTGGATTCCGGAGCGGACTTCGACTCCAAGATCGTGGTCAAGGTCAACGCCGCCGAGCTGGCCCGCAAGGAGCTGACCTCGCCGCGCTGGGGCGGTCACCACGTGGCCATGGGCACCAACGTCGACTGCTACCAGCGCGCCGAGGGGCGCTACCGGCTGATGCGCGGCATCCTGGCCGCGCTGCGCGACGCCGCCAACCCGTTCTCCATCCTCACCAAGGGCACGCTGATCCTGCGCGACCTCGACCTGCTCACCGAGGCCGCGGACGTGACCGACGTCAGCGCCGACGTCTCGGTCGGCTTCGTGGACCCGGAGATGTGGCGCGCCGTCGAGCCCGGCACCCCCAACCCGCGCCGCCGCCTGGAGACGTGCGCGTCGCTCAACGACAACGGCATCGCCTGCGGCGTCCTGATGGCCCCGATCCTCCCCTACCTGACCGACTCCCCCGCCCAGCTCGACCGCACGGTCAAGGAGATCGCCGAGGCGGGCGCCACCCACATCGCCCCGATAGTGCTGCACCTGCGTCCAGGGGCCAGGGAGTGGTGGCTGAGCTGGCTCTCGCGCGAGCACCCGCGCCTGGTGCCGCGCTATCTGGAGCTGTACGGGCGGGGCTCCTACGCGCCCAAGTCCTACCAGCAGCGGGTGACGGGCCTGGTCAGAGAGCTGGCCGAACGCCACGGGGTCGGCCGGGGCACCCCGGCGACGGCCCGCCGCGCCCCGTCCCGCCGCCCGGCGACCACACCCGAGCCGGAGCAGTTGCGCCTGCTCTGATCCCCGACCCGAGACATCTCCGGCTCGAGGCTCCATCCGGCCGTACGCGGAGTCGACCGTGCGGAGTCGACCCTGCGCGGAGTCGACCGTGCGCGGAGTCGACCGTGCGCGGAGTCGGACGGGTGAAGAGTCGGGCGGGTGAGGCCGCGCTGGGGCGCTTATTCGGGAGCCGGAAAGGTGGTATGTCGGGTTTCGTCGTTTGATGGGTATTAACGGCCGTGGTGCACCAATACGGGGCATCTCGTCCATTCGGGGGGAGAATTCCATGGCTGACACGAAGAAGAAACCCGCTTCCAAGTCCGGCAAGTCGAAGAAGCAGGCCATCAAGACCAGCCGGCAGGCCAAGGAGACGAAGCGGGACAGCCAGAAGCCGTCCGGCGAAGAGTGACCATCCGGGCAGCCCGCTGAGGCTGCCCGACCGGTGACCTGATCGGACGGCTGTGGCCGGCGGCCCGGCCGTCCGATCGACCGTGGAGCTGCTCCATGTCGGCTTACCTGCGCTTCCCGGCCGTCTTCCAGGACGTGGTGGTCTTCGCCGCCGAGGACGATCTGTGGATGGTCTCCGCCCTGGGCGGGCGGGCCTTCCGGCTGACCGCGGGGCTGGCCGAGGCCGGCTATCCGCGCATCTCGCCGCGCGGCGACCAGCTCGCGTTCGTGGGGCGCGAGGAAGGCCCTGAAGAGGTGTACGTGATGCCGTCCGGCGGCGGCGCGGCCCGCCGGCTGACGTTCCACGGCGCCCGCTGCACGGTGACCGGCTGGGACCCGGAAGGCCGCATCCTGTACGCCAGCGACCAGTCGCAGCCGTTCGAGGGCCGCAAGTGGCTGCACCGGGTGACGCCGGGCGGGGTGCCGGAGCGGCTGCCGTACGGACCGGCGAACTCGATCGCGTACGGACCCGCTGGCATGATCGTGCTCGGCCGCAACACCGCGGACCCGGCCCGCTGGAAGCGCTACCGGGGTGGAACGGTCGGGGACCTGTGGATCGACCCGCGCGGCGACGGCGAGTTCAGGCGGCTGATCAGGCTGCCGGGCAACCTGGCCTCGCCCTGCTGGAGCGGCGGCCGGGTGTGCTTCATCTCCGACCACGAGGGCGTCGGCAACGTCTACTCCTGCGACCCCGGCGGAGGAGACCTGCGCCGGCTCACCCATCACGACGACTACTACGCCAGGAACCTGTCCGGCGACGGGCAGCGCCTGGTCTATCACGCGGGCGCGGAGCTGTTCCTGCTGGAGCCGGGCGAGCCGGCGCGGCGGCTGGAGGTGCGGCTGGCCAGCTCCAGGACGCAGCTCAACCGCAGGTTCGTCGAGGCCGCCGACTATCTCGACAGCGCCAGGCTGAGCCCGGACGGCAGCGCACTGGCGATCACGGCGCGCGGCAAGGCGTACGCGATGGCGGACTGGGAGGGCCCCGTACGCCAGCACGGCCGTCCCGACGGTGTCCGCTACCGCTTCCTGACCTGGCTGAACGACGGCGTCCGGCTGATCGCGGCGGCCAGCGACGACGGCGACGAGGAGCGGCTGGTCGTCCTGGAGGGCGGCGAGGGCGGCCAGGGCACGGAGGTGGCCCGGCTGGGGCGGGTCAACGAGCTGGTCCCCGATCCCGCGCACGACCGGGTGGCGGTCGTCAACCACCGCGACGAGCTGCACGTGCTCGACCTGGCCACCGGCCGCTCGGAGCTGGTGGAGGCCAATCCCCACGGCCCGCCGGAGGATCCGGCCTGGTCGCACGACGGCGAGTGGCTGGCGTACGCGAGCCCGTCGAGCTCCCGGTCCACCGCGATCAAGCTGCACCATCCGGCGACCGGCCGCACGGTCCCGGCCAGCGAGCCGGCGCTCAAGGACTCGATGCCGGCCTTCGACCCGGAGGGCCGCTACCTGTACTTCATCGGCCAGCGCGTCTTCTCCCCCGTCTACGACCAGCTCCAGTTCGACCTGGGCTTCCCGCTGGGCACCCGGCCGTACGCGGTGGCGCTGCGCGCGGACGCGCCGGACCCGTTCGTGCCCCGGCCGCGCCCGCTGGAGGAGCCGAAGGACGACGACGAGGAGGGCGAGCCGGAGCCGCTGCGCGTGGACGTGGACGGGCTGGCCCGCAGGGTGACCGCGTTCCCGCTGCCCGAGGGCCGTTACGAGCGGGTGGCGGGGCTGAAGGGCAAGGCGCTGATCCTGACCAGCCCGCTCGAAGGGGACGACACGCTGCACCTGTTCGACTTCGCCGGCGGCCGGAACGAGCTGTTCGCCGAGGACGTGGACGACTTCGAGCTCGGCCGCGACCACAAGACGCTGCTGTACCGGGCGGGGAGCCGGCTGCGGGTGGTCAAGGCGGGCGAGGTGCCCGGCGACGGGGAGAGTCCCGGGCGGGAGAGCGGCTGGATCGACCTGTCGCGGGTCAAGGTGTCGGTCTGCCCGGTGGCGGAGTGGCGGCAGATGTTCCGCGAGGCGTGGCGGCTGCAGCTGGAGAACTTCTGGACCGAGGACATGGCGGGCGTGGACTGGCCGGCCGTGTACGAGCGCTACCGGCCGCTGGTGGACCGGGTGACGACCCGTGGTGAGTTCTCCGACCTGCTGTGGGAGCTGCACGGGGAACTGGCCACCAGCCACGCCTTCGAGAGCGGCGGCGAGTACCGGCCGGGACCCGACTACACGCAGGGCAAGCTGGGCGTGGACTGGCAGTATCGCGCCGGCGTCTACCGCATCGGCGCGCTCGTGACCGGCGACCCGTGGGACCCGAAGGCCACCTCGCCGCTGAACCGGCTCGGCCTCGACGTGCGGCCCGGTGACGCCGTGCTGGCCATCGACGGCGCGCCGATCGGGGTGGCGGCCACCCCGAACGAGCGGCTGGTCAACCAGGCGGGCGAGGAGGTGGAGCTGACGCTGCGGCGCGGGAAACGGGTGTTCACGGTCACGGTACGCGCCCTCGCCGACGAACGGCCGGCCCGCTACCGCGACTGGGTGAACCTCAACCGCGCCCGGTGCCACGAGCGCTCCGGCGGCCGGGTCGGCTATCTGCACGTGCCCGACATGGGGGCCGAGGGGTTCGGGGAGTTCCACCGGGGCTTCCTGGCCGAGTACGACCGGCACGCGCTGATCGTGGACGTGCGCTTCAACGGCGGTGGCCACGTCTCGGCGCTGCTGCTGGAGAAGCTGGCCAGGCGGCGGCTGGGCTACGACTATCCGCGGTGGGGCGATCCGGAGCCGTACCCGCCCGAGTCGCCGCGCGGCCCGATCGTGGCCGTCACGAACGAGTGGGCGGGCTCGGACGGCGACATCTTCAGCCACACCTTCAAGCTGCTCGGCCTCGGCCCGCTGGTCGGCAGGCGCACGTGGGGCGGCGTGATCGGCATCTGGCCGCGCCACCGGCTGGCCGACGGGACGGTCACCACGCAGCCGGAGTTCTCCTTCGCCTTCGACGACGTCGGCTGGCAGGTGGAGAACTACGGCACCGATCCCGACATCGAGGTGGACATCACCCCGCAGGACTACGCGAGGGGCGTGGACACGCAGCTGGAACGGGCGATCGACGTCGCGCTCGACCTGCTGGCCGACAATCCCCCGCATACTCCTGATCATCGGCACAGGCCGCGCATGCAACCTTAAGTATCCCCAGAGCGTCTAAAGATCATAGGTGGGGTAAGCGCACAGGGGATGAAAGCACATGCGCTCCACCGACGAACAGGTATGAGGCCGGTGGTGAGGCGAGCCCTCCCCGCCGGCCACGTGTGTTGAGCCTTCTTCCGCGAAAAGGGGATCTGTTAAGTGCGCGCACTGGCACGCAAGGGCAAGTCGGCGATGGTCCGGCTCTATCGGGGGTACAACCGGCGCAAGAGACGTGAGGCGCCGCCGCCCTCGATCCGGCGGGTACGCATCCTGCTGCTGCACGCCAACGGGATGGGGGGCACCATCCGCACCGTGTTCAACCTGGCCAGTTACCTGGCCGAGGAGCACGATGTGGAGATCGTCAGCGTGCTGAAGGAGGCGGAGGCGCCGTTCTTCCCCATCGATCCCCGGGTGAAGTTCCGTTTCCTGGACGATCGGCTCGATCCCGGCATCGACCCGGTGCGCGCGATGTTGTCGAAGCTGCCGAGCCGGCTCATCCCCAAGGAGGAGTCGGCGTACCACAGGTTCAACCTCTGGACCGACCTCAAGCTGGCGCGTTACATCCGCTCGCTGGACACCGGCGTACTCATGGCCACCCGCCCGGGGCTCAACCTCGCGCTCGCCCAATTAGCCCAGCCCGGCGTGATCACGATCGGGCAGGAACATGTGGCGTTGCGTACTCAGGCCGAATCCATCCAGGAGCTGATCAAGTGGCGATATCGCCGCCTGGACGCCCTGGTCACCCTCACCAAGGCCGATCTGGCCGACTACCGCGAGACGCTGCCGAAGAAACCGCGCAAGCTGATTCGCATCCCCAACGCCGTGCCGCCGATGACGGGCGAGGTGTCCAAGCTCGACGCCAAGGTGGCCGTCGCGGTCGGCCGGATGACCCGGATCAAGGGCTTCCACCGGCTGATCACCGCCTGGGAGACCGTCGCGGCCGCGCATCCCGACTGGAAGCTGCGCATCTTCGGCGCGGGGCCGCAGGAGGAGAACCTGGCCAGGCAGGTCGTCGAGGCGGGGCTCGAGGACAAGGTCGAACTGCCGGGGCCGACGACCGACGTGGGCGGGGAGCTGGAGAAGTCGTCCATCTTCGTGCTCAGCTCGCGGCACGAGGGCTTCCCCATGACGATCCTGGAGGCCATGGCGAAGGGGCTGGCCATCGTCAGCTTCAACAGCCCGCACGGGCCCAAGGAAATGATCAAGAACGGGGTGGACGGGCTGCTGGTCAAGCCCCGTACCAACGCCAATCTCGCCGCCGCGATCATCCGCGTGATCGAGGACGAGGAGTTGCGCCGGGACCTCGCGGCGCGGGCGCAGGAGACGGCGCACAAGTACGACCCCGACGTCGTCGGGAAGAAGTGGGACGCGCTGCTGGAGGAACTGCTGGCGCGGCGCGACGGCTCGTGGGCCGCGGCGCGCAAGAACGGGGATCCGGCCCAGGCGTCCTCCCGGCAGGAACAGGCCGCGGCGTCCCCCGCGCGGGAACAGTCCCCGGCCCAGACGTCCCCCGCCGAGGAACAGTCCCCCGCCCAGGAACAGTCCTCCGCGCAGGAATCGTCCCGGGCTCAGGAGCAGCTCGCGCCTCCGTGCCCGTGACGAGCGGGTAGGCCCGGATCACACGCCCGAGCCGGTGAGTTCCACCGGCTCGGCGATCACGTCCACCAGCGCGCCGTTGCGGTGCACGGTGATCGGCAGCGGCCGTCCGATCGCGTCGGCGAACATCAGCCGCTGCAGGCTCTGCGCGTCACCCACCGGGGTACGCCCGGCGCTCAGCACCAGGTCGCCGGCGCGCAGCCCGGCCCGGTGCGCGGGCGATCCCGCCACCACCTCGACCACACGCAGGGCGCCGTTCTGCCCGGTGCTCTCGCGCAGGTGCTCGGGCAGCGGCGCTGGCGAGGTCACCAGGCCGAGGAACGCCCGCCTGACCCGGCCGTCCCTGATCAGCGCGGCGATGATGGAGCGGGTCGTGGCGTTCATCGGCACGGCCAACCCGACCCCGATCCCGGCCACGGCGGTGTTGATGCCGACCACCCGCGCCCGCGCGTCGGCCAGCGCTCCGCCGGAGTTGCCGGGGTTGAGCGCGGCGTCGGTCTGGATGACGTCCTCGATCAGGCGGGTGGCGGAGCCGCTGCGCGCGGGCAGCGACCGCCCCAGCCCGGACACCACGCCGGCCGTCACCGAGCCGGTCAGCCCGAGCGGGTTGCCCACGGCCACCACGAGCTGGCCGACCACCAGCCCGTCGCTGTCGCCGAGCTCGGCGGGCGGCGGCGTGGCGGTGCGCGCCCTGATCACGGCGAGGTCGGACAGGGGGTCGCGCCCGACCACCTCGAAGTCGCCGGACACGCCGTCGGCGAACGCGACGGTCCCGGTCCTGGAGTAGCCGACCACGTGGGCGTTGGTCAGCAGGAACCCGTCGCCGGTGAACACCACGGCGGAACCGTTGCCCCGCCCGGCCCGCACGCTGGCCACCCTGGGCAGCAGCTCGGCGGCCACGGAAGACACGACCTGGGAGTAGGCGTCGAGGGGATCGGCCACCGTGACCTCCAATATGATTACTGGATTACACGGTAACTCTCCCCGTCAAAACCTGAGCGAGCTCCGTTCAAAGGGAGGTCCGTTCAGAGCGGGTCCGTTCAAAAAGGGGGCCCGTTCAAAAGGGGACCGTTCAGAGCAGGGGCCGTTCAGAGCAGGGCCTGGGCGAGGGCGGCGCCGCAGAAGGCCGCGCCGAGCCCGGCCACCACGCTGGCCACCGCGTTGGCGACCGCGTGGAAGCGCGCCCCCTCCTCCATCAGCCGCACCGTCTCGTACCCCAGCGTCGAGTACGTCGTCAGCGCCCCGCAGAACCCCGTGCCCGCCAGCGCCATCACCCCGTCACCCAGCGGCAGCGCCGCCAGGAACCCCAGCACCGCCGACCCGCTCACGTTCACGGCGAGGGTCCCCCAGGGGAAGACCGTGTCGTGCCGCGCCTGCACCGCCCGGTCCGCCACGTACCGCAGCGGCGCTCCGACCGCGGCTCCCAGCACGATCAGCACGAGCGTCATCGGGCACCGTTCCCGGGTACGAGGCGGGCGGCGCGGCGGGTCAGCCACATGCCGGCCGCCACTGCGGCCACCGCCGCCACCATCGTGGCCACCAGGTAGGCCAGGCCGGTGAGCGGCGCGCCCGCCTCGACCGTCCGCCGCACGTCCACCGCGTACGTCGAGAACGTCGTGTACCCGCCCAGCACCCCCACCCCGAGGAACGGCCGCACCAGGCGGTGGGCCGGGCGGACCTCCGTGATCAGCACCATGAGCACCCCGATGAGCAGGCAGCCGGACACGTTGACCAGGAACGTCGCCCACGGGAAGCCGGCCGGGCCGGTGGGCAGCGCGGTCTGGACGGCGTGGCGGGCCAGCGCCCCGAGCGCGCCGCCGGGGGCGATCACGGCGAGCACCGGCAAGAGCGGCTCGGCCCGCTGCGCCGGAACGTGAAGATCGACATCGGGGTCGACAGGACGATCAGTCACACGACGCAGGCTACCGCCGCCGCCACGGACACCTTCCCCCAGCCCCGTCCGCCACCTCCCCCGACGCACTCCCCCGAGCCCCCGCACCACCCCTCAGGACGCCCTCCCCCGGCCCCACCGCCCCTCTGGACGCACTCCGCCCGGCCCCCCACCGCCCCTCCTGGCGCGCTCGCCCGTCCCGTCCGCTCGTCGCGGTGAGATGATCAGTCACACAACCCTTCCCGTGTCAAAAGCGCCGATGCCGGGAATTTCTCTAGACAACCTGGAGCTCACGGAGGTCTGCTTGAGCACCAAGGACGCGGTCGCCGTCCTCGCCGGAGCCATCGTCATCGTCTCGTTCATCGGCACTGCCAAGACCCCGCCGGCCACCGCGGCCAGCCCCCTGGGCAACATCAGCGGCACGCTGCCGGGTCTGGCCCCTCTCACCTCCCCCGACGACAGGCGCGAGGCCCGTGGCCTCATCAAACGCCTGCGCGTCAAAGGCTTCGGCCCCAACACCGGATACCAGCGCACCCGGTACGGGGGCAACTGGGCCGACGACGCCACCGGGGTGCCGTACGCGCGCAACGGCTGCCGTACCCGGGACGACCTGCTGGCCCGCGACGGCCGGAACGTGAAGTACCGCAAGGGGTCGAGCTGCGAGGTCGTCTCGATGGAGCTGACCGACCCCTACACCGGGCGGCTCATCCACTGGCACAAGGACAACGCCGCCGAGGTGCAGGTCGACCACGTGGTGCCGCTCAACTACGGGTGGCGCATGGGGTCGCGGCACTGGTCGATGACGAAGCGGCTGGACTTCGCCAACGACCCGCTCAACCTGCTGCCCGTGGACGGCGAGGCGAACGAGCACAAGGACGCCTCGGGGCCGTCGGGCTGGCTGCCGCCGCGCCGGGGCATCAGGTGCGCGTACGTCACCCGGTTCGCGCAGGTGGCGCTCAAGTACGACGTCCCCGTCACCCCGGCCGACAAGAAGACCATGCTGGCCCAGTGCCGCTGAGCCGCCGCGGCTATCGCGGGTCGATCCAGTCGAAGCCGCGCCGGAAGGTCTGCTCCGCCAGCACCCGCTGCCCGGCCGTGTTGGGGTGGAAGTAGTCCCACTTGCTGACCTGGTCGAGGGTGAAGGGGTAGGCGAAGACCGCTCCCCCGTCGGTGCGGCAGGCGGTCCCGTACGCGGCGCACGCCTCGGCCGCCGCCCGGTTGTAGTCGATCACCCTGGCCCGGACCCTGGCCCGGCGCTCGGTGTCGGCTTTGCGGGTGGAGGTGGGCCGGACCAGCAGGCTCTGGCAGATGCGGCCGACCTGCCAGAACGTACGGGCCAGCGGGTTGCTCCGCCCGGCCTGCCACAGCCGCCGCACGTCGGGGATGCTGGCCACGAACACCCTGGCCCGCGGCAGCCCCGCGCGCAGCTCGGCCAGGGCGGTGTCCAGCCGGCGCCGGTAGGTGGCCACCGGGGTCATCGCCTGCTCGGTGCGGGCGCAGGCGTCGACCGCGCCGATGAGGATCGTGACGTAGTCGGCCTTGGCGGCGACCGCCTTGCGTACCTGGCCGAGCAGGTCGGCGCTGGTGGAGCCGGGGACGGCGAAGGTGAGATTGTGTTTCTGGAGCGTTCCAGACAGCTTCGACAGGCGCAGGTAGTGGCTGGAGACGGCGGCGTGGTCGCCGGTGGACCAGGAGCGGGCGGTGCAGGAGACGTACCAGCCGCAGGCGTTGAAGCCGGCCGAGATGGAGTCGCCGAGCGCGGCCATGATCTCGGGGACGGGCTCCGCCGGAGCGGCGGCGTGGGCCGGGACCGAGGCGGCGAGGACGACGGCGGCGGCCAGCGCGGGCCCGAGGCGAACGATCATGGCCACCAAGGTAGATAGCCGATCACCCCGCCACTATGGCTACACGGCAAGGTCCGCCAGTTCAGGACCGACTTCATATCCCCGCTTGACAGGCCATAGGCAATCTGGTGATACCCAATACCTAACGGCATCCCGCTTTTTCCTGGTTCGTTGCCCGTAACCTCGCATTCACGGGGGTCCGAGTCGAACGTGTTCAGTTCCCGCATAGAGTGTCTTGGGTGAGTGTCGCGCTCGGAACAACCCGCCCGCTGCCGGTTCGCACCACCCTTGTCGGCGACCCCGGTGACCTGCTGGCCTCCCTCCCCAGGACGGCCCCCTACGCCTGGATCAGGAACGGCGAGGGCCTGGTCGGATGGGGTGAGGCCGCCCGCGTGACCGTGCCTCCCGGCCCCGGCAGGTTCGCCTGGGCCCGCCGGTGGCTGGCCGGCGTCCTCGGTGAGGCGCACGTCGACGACGCCGTGGGCGCTCCCGGCTCCGGCGCGGTCGCCTTCGGCAGCTTCACCTTCGACGAGGACGCCCACGGCTCCGTCCTCGTGGTCCCGCGCGCCGTGCTGGCCCGCCGTGACGGCCAGGCCTGGCTGACCACCATCGGGGACGCGCCGCTGGAGTCGTTCACGCCGATCCGCGACCCGGGCCGGATCAGCTACGGCGACGGCAGCCTGAGCGCGCCCGAGTGGGAGCACGTCGTGGCCCGCGCCGCCAAGCGCATCCGCGAGGGCGAGCTGGAGAAGGTGGTGCTGGCCCGCGACCTGGTCGCCACCGCCGAGCGGCCGATCGACGTGCGGCTGCTGCTGACCCGCCTGGCCCGGCGCTATCCCGAGTGCTACACGTTCTCGGTCGCGGGACTGGTCGGGGCCACGCCCGAGCTGCTGATCCGGCGTACGGGGCAGGAGATCGAGTCGCTGGTGCTGGCCGGGACGACGCCGCGCGGCACCGGCGCGGCCGACGACCTCGCCCGCGGCAAGGCGCTGCTGGCCTCGACGAAGGACCGGCACGAGCACGAGTGCGCGATCGCCTCCGTACGCCAGACGCTGTCGCCCCTGTGCTCCTCGCTGACCACGCCCGACGAGCCCGAACTGCTGGTCCTGCCCAATGTGCAGCACCTGGCCAGCCACGTCACGGGACGGCTGGCCGACGGGGCCTCCGTCCTGGACGTGGTGGCGGCCATGCACCCGACGGCGGCCGTCGGCGGCACCCCGACCCCCACCGCGATCGAGGTGATCCGCGAGCTGGAGGGCATGGACCGGGCCGGTTACGCCGGTCCCGTGGGCTGGATCGACGCCCGGGGCGACGGCGAGTGGGGCATCGCGCTGCGCTCGGGCCTGGTCGAGGGGCGTCGGGCCCGGCTGTTCGCGGGGGGCGGCATCATGGGCGACTCCGATCCGGCGGCCGAGCTGGCCGAGGCGCAGGCGAAGTTCCGGGTCATGCAGTACGCCCTGGAGGGCTGAGCCGGGCGGGCCCGTGATCAGGCAGGCCCCTGATCAAGCGGGCCCCTGATCAGCAGGTCAGGCAGGTCAGGCGGGTACGTGGAGGTCGGCGCCCGGCGTGACGCGGGCCCGGCCGGCCGTCAGCGTGGCCACCCAGTCGGCGAACGCCGCGACCTCGTCCAGCCCCACCGCCACCGCGAAGGTGACCTCCCCCGCGTACGTCACCTCGCGCACCGCGTGGCGGGAGGCGCGCAGGTCGTTCTCCACCCGCCCGGCCTGGTCGTGCGCGACCGCGACGTGCACGAGCCTGGCCGGCACCATCCGGACGGGCTCGGCCCGGTCGAGGGTCTCGGTCACCGCCCCGCCGTAGGCGCGCACCAGCCCGCCCGCGCCCAGCAGGGTGCCGCCGAAGTAGCGCGTCACCACCGCCACCACGTCGCTGAACCCCCGGCCCACCAGCGCCTGCACCATGGGCGTGCCCGCCGTGCCGCCGGGCTCGCCGTCGTCGTCGCCCTTCTGGACGCGCTCGCCGATCACGTACGCGGTGCAGTTGTGGGTGGCGCCGGCGTGCTCGGCGCGGCGGCCGGCGATGAAGGCCGCCGCCTCCTCGACCGTGCGGGCCGGGGCCACGGCGCAGATGAAGCGCGAACGCCGCGCCTCGGTCTCGTGCTCGACGACAGTCGTGAGTGTGAGGTACGGGGCAGACACATTCGACAGGGTATGCCGTTGCCGGGGGCACTCCGGGAGCTAGCATGCCGACTATCCATCAGGACCTTTAGGGAGGGTCTCGTGACTCCTCCGCCCCCCGAAGAGGGCGGCTTCTCGCTATGCCGCTGCGGCTTCGCGAAGGGCAAGCCCTGCCCCGAGAATGTTGATCGCCGCGTTGACGTCGGCGTGCGCGGTGTGGCCGCACGCCGTACAGGCGAACTCGGCTTGGGTGGCGCGGTTCTCTTTCGCCACGTGCCCGCATGGGGCGCACGTGCGGGAGGTGTTGCGGGGGTCCACGGAGATCAGCTCTCGACCGGCGCTTTCAGCCTTGTGCGCGAGGATGCCCAGGAACACCCCCCAGCCCGCGTCCAGGATGCTGTTGTTCAGTCCGGCCTTGGCCGCCGCGCGGTTGGGCAGGTAGCCGCCTTCCCCGTCCGGTTTCGGGGCTGGGCTCTTGGTCATGTTCGCGATCCGCAGGTCCTCGTGCACGATCATGTCGTAGCGGCGGATCAGGGCGTTCGCGACCTTGTGCGCGCCGTCGAGCCGTTGACGCCGGACCTTGCCGTGCAGGGCTGCGACGCGGGCGACCGCCTTACGGCGGCGCTTGGACCCGCGCTTCTTACGGGCGAGGTCCTGCTGAGCGGCTGCCAGCTTCTCGGCGGACGCCGCGAGGCGCCGCGGGTTGCCGACCTGCTCGCCGTCCGAGGTGGTCAGGAACGACGCCACGCCCATGTCCACGCCGACGACCGCACCCGTGGCGGGCAGGATCTCGGCGGGCACGTCGTCGCACGACAGGACGACGTACCAGCGGGAGCCTTCCCGCTTTACGCTGATCGTCTTCACCCGGCCCCGCACCGGGCGGTGCTGGTGCACGCGGACATGCCCGACGCCTTGAAGGCGGACGAACGTGGCGGACGGGTGCTCGGGCTGGGAGTTCCACCGGCAGCCGTCGCCGTCCTCGGGCCACTCGACCGTGTCGAACCAGCCCCGGCCCTTGAATCGCGGGAAGCCCGGAGTGCGACCGGCCTTGACGCGGTCGAAGAACGCGCGGAACGCCTTGTCCAGGCGGCGCAGGGTGGCCTGCTGGGAGGAGAACGACCAGTGCGCCTGATCGGGGTCGTAGGCGCGGATCTCCTTGAGCTGGGCGGACTGGTCGCCGTACCGGATCGACACCTGGGACCGCTTGTACGCCTCGCGCCGCTCCAAAAGCGCCGCGTTGTACAGGGCGCGGTGGTCGTCCAGGCACGCGGTGAGCGCGGCCTGCTGATGCGCGGTCGGACGCATGAGGAACTTGTAAGACCTACGCACGGCCACCCGCCTGGGGCGCCCGCTCACACCGCGTCTCGATGTGACGCCGCACCGTCTCTGCGGACACGGCGCCGACGGTGGCCACGAAGCAGGACCGCGACCACAGCGTGGGCAACTGGGAACGCAGACCACCGAACTCGGCGCGCAGGTGGTGCGAGGTGAACCCTTTGAACTGGCCGGCCACATACGACGGCGAGTTCTGCGGATACGGCTCGGCGAACAGGTGCACGTGGTCGGGCATCACCTGGGGCGCCCCCATCTCCCACCGGTGCTCGTCGGCCTTGACGCAGATCAGCTCCTCCAAGCGGGCCTTCACCCGGCCGCCCGGAACGGGACGGCGGTACCTCGGGCACCGCACGACGTGGTACCCGAGCTCATACGCCGCACCGGGAAGGTGCGCACCTGACGAGTCACACGATCCTTATAACAGCGTCACACATCCAGTGCGCGATGAACGGAGATCTCTGATGCCCGAATCTGGCGGGTCACTGCACGCTCGGGCCTTGGCGGCCCTCCCGCTTCCGATTCCCCCGACAGCTGAAGCCGCCGGTCCCCTCGGGAGGTACTGATGGAAACGGCGAATGACGTCATGCCCTATGCCGCGGCGGCGATCGACGCCTTCGGCACCGGTGTGCTGGCCAAGACCGGTGAGCTGGCCGCCGACACGCCCGCCGCCCGCGGCTCGCGCATCCTGCAGCGGGTGTTCGGGCGCGGGGACGCCCGTGCCAGAGATCTGATCGATCGGGTGGCGGGTGCCAAGCCGGACGACGAGGCCGGGCGGACGGCGTTGCGGCTGGCGATCGAGGAGGCGTTCCAGGCGGATCCTCTCCTGCGGCGCGAGGTCGCGGCGATGCTGCCCCGGGAGGGGGATGACGCCCGGTTCGCGGCGTCGTACTGACTCCTGCGACCGGCCCCTGTGATCGGCCCCTGTGATCGGCCCCTGTGATCGGCCCCTGTGATCGGCCCCTGTGATCGGCCCCTGTGATCGGGCCCTGCGACCGGCCCCTGCGACCGGCACTGCGGGGCGGGTCGCGTTGTGCGGAACGCACAGCGGGGCCCGGGATCGGGCGGCATACGGTGGCGCGCATGACTTGTCGCGTCGCCATGGACATCGGCGGCACCTTCACCGACGTCGTCTGCTACGACGAGCGGTCGGGGGCCGTCACCGCCTCGAAGGCGCCCACCACGCCGGGGGATCTCGCGGAGGGAGTGTTCGCCGCGCTCGGGCGGGTCGTGGCCGACCCCTCGGCCATCTCGTTCTTCGTGCACGGCACCACGCAGGGCCTGAACGCGCTGCTGGAACGCAAGGGCGCCCGCGTGCTGCTGCTGACGAGCCGGGGGGCCAGGGACGTCTACCAGATCGCCAGGGGCAACCGGGACCGCATGTTCGACCTGCGTTACCGCAAGCCGGCGCCGCTGGTGCCGCGCCAGGACGTGATGGAGGCGGGCGGGCGGCTGGACTACCGGGGGCGGGAGCTCGTGCCGCTGGACGAGGAGGCGGTGCGGGCGGCGGCGCGGCGGGCCCGCGCGGAGGGTTTCGACGCGGTGGCGGTGTGCCTGCTGTTCTCCTTCGCCGATCCGGCGCACGAGCTGCGGGCCGGGGAGATCCTGCGGGCCGAGCTGGGCGAGGACGTGCTGGTCGTGCTCTCGCACGAGGTGGCCAGGGAGTGGCGAGAGTACGAGCGGACCTCCTCGGCGGTGATGGAGGCGTACACGGGGCCGGTGGTGCGCCGTTATCTGGGCCGGATCGAGCGGCGCTTCGCCGAGCGGGGGCTGGCGGTGCCGGTGCACGTCATGCAGTCGTCGGGCGGGCTGGTGAACGCGTCGTACGCGATGCGCCGGCCGTTGCAGACGCTGCTGTCGGGGCCGGTCGGCGGGACGATGGGCGGGGTCGCGGCGGCCCGGCTGCTCGGGCGGGACAACGCGATCTGCGTGGACATGGGCGGCACGTCGTTCGACGTGTCGCTGGTCGTGAACGGGCGTCCGGACGTCAGCGCGGAGGCGCGCATCGAGGGTCATCCGGTGCTGATGCCGGTCGTGAACCTGCACACGATCGGCGCGGGCGGGGGGTCCATCGCCTACGCCGAGGCGGGCGCGCTGCGGGTGGGCCCCGAGTCGGCGGGGGCCGTTCCCGGGCCCGCCTGCTACGGCCGGGGCGGCACCCGGGCGACCGTCACGGATGCGAACGTGGTGCTGGGGCGGGTGGATCCGGCCTGGTTCGCGGGCGGGCTGATGACCCTGGACGCCGAGGCGGCCGGGGTCGCGGTGGCGGAGCTGGCCGGGGAGCTGGGGCTGGATCCGCTGCGGCTGGCCGAGGGCGTCTGCGACGTGGCCAACGCCAGGATGGCGCAGGCGATCAGGACGCTGACGGTGGAGCACGGCGTCGAGCCGCGCGAGTTCGCGCTGGTGGCGTTCGGCGGCGCGGGGGCGATGCACGCGGTGTTCATCGCGCGTGAGCTGGGGATCTCCGAGGTGGTGGTGCCGCGCTTTCCCGGGGCGTTCTCGGCGTGGGGGATGCTGGAGGCGGACGTGCGCAGGGATCTGACGCATCCGTACTTCCGGCATCAGGACACGCTGGACGGTGCCGACATGTCCGGAAATCTCGTGAAACTGGAACGGGACGCGTTCGAGGCGCTCGCCGGTCAGGGCGTGCCCGAGCCGCGGCGGCGGGTGGAGCACGCCGTGGACATGCGTTACGAGGGCCAGGACTACACGCTCACCATCCCGCTGCGCGACGCGGCCGAACCCGCCGGGCCCGGGTTCGCGGCGGAGATCGCGGCCCGCTACGCCGAGGCGCACACCAGCCGGTACGGGCACGCCACGCCCGAGGCGCCGGTGGAGTTCGTCATGCTGCGCAGCACCGGGTTCGGCTCGTTCCCCCGTACGGCCGCCCCCGCCCCCGGCGCCCCCGAGCAGGCGGAGCCGCACGTACGGGATGTGATCTTCGACGGCGCCGTGCACCGCACCCCCGTGCTGCGCCGCTCCGCCCTGGAAGGCGAACTGGCCGGGCCCGCGATCGTGGTGGAGGAGACCGCGACCACGGTCGTGCCGCCCGGCTGCCTGGTCACCGTGGACGACAACGGCTTTCTCATCGTGAAGGTGAACCAGTGATCGACCCCGTCACCACCGAGATCATCCGCTGCGCGCTGCTGCAGGCGGCGGAGGACATGAACACCACCCTCATCCGCAGCTCCTACACCCCCGTCATCTACGAGGCCAAGGACTGTGCGGTCGCGCTGCTCGACCGCGAGCACCACGTGCTCGGGCAGTCGTCCGGGCTGCCGATCTTCCTGGGCAACCTGGAGGTGTGCACCCGCGAGACCGAGCGCCTGTACGGGCCGGAGGTCTGGCAGGAGGGCGACGTCTGGGTGCTCAACGACTCCTACATCGGCGGCACCCACCTCAACGACGTGACCGTCTACGGGCCGATCTTCTGCGACGGGGAGCTGGCCGGGTTCGCCGCGTCGCGGGCGCACTGGCTGGACGTCGGCTCCAAGGACCCCGGCGGCTCGATGGACTCCACCTCGATCTTCCAGGAGGGCCTGCGGATGGGCCCGGTGAAGGTGTACGCGGGCGGCGCGCCCTGCCGCGACCTGCACGAGGTGATCGCGCGCAACGTGCGCTTCCCGCACGCCACGCTCGGCGACCTGCGCGCCCAGGTGAGCTGCGCCATGACCGGGCAGCGGCGGCTGCGCGAGATCGTCGGCCGCTGGGGCCTGGAGACGGTGACGGCCGCCCGTGACGAGATCTTCGCCCAGACCGAGCGCATGGAGCGGGCGGCCGTCGCGGCCATCCCCGACGGCGTCTACGAGGCGTCCGGCCATCTCGACAACGACGGCATCGACCTGGACACCCCGCTGCCGGTGACCGTGCGCGTCACGGTGTCGGGCGAGTCGATGCACGTCGACCTGACCGACTGCGCCGACCAGGCGCTCGGGCCGGTCAACTGCGGGGCGGCGCAGGCGGTGGCCGCGGTGCGGGTCGGGTACAAGCTGCTGGTGTCCGGCGAGGTGCCGCTCAACGGGGGCTCGTTCCGGCCGCTGTCGGTGCTGACGCGCCCCGGCTCGATGCTGGCCGCCGAGTCGCCGGCCGCCTGCCAGTACTACTACTCGCATCTGGGGCTGCTCATCGACCTGGTGGTCAAGGCGCTGGCGCCGGTGCTGCCGGACAAGGCGGCCGCGGCCTCGTACGGGGACTCGATGATCGTGCAGTTCACCGGGACGGATCCGCGTACCGGGAAGTTGTACGTCTCCCAGGAGGCCACGGTCGGCGGGTGGGGCGCGTGGGAGGGCGGCGACGGCGAGAGCTGCCTGATCAACAACGTGAACGGGTCACTGCGGGACATGCCGATCGAGGTGCTGGAGACGCTGTTCCCCGTGCGCGTCACCCGTTACGAGGTGCGTCCCGGTACCGGCGGGGCCGGGACGTGGCGCGGCGGCGACGGGGTGGTGCGCGAGTACGAGTTCTGCGGCGACACGTCGCTGTCGCTGTGGTTCGAACGGTCGGTCACCCCGGCGTGGGGGCTGGCGGGCGGCGCGGCGGGCGCTCCGCCGCGGGTCACGCTCAACCCCGGCACGGACGGGGCACGGGAGATGCTCAAGGTGAACGCTTCGCCCGTACGGGCGGGGGACGTGCTGCGGTGCGAGTCGGGCGGGGGCGGCGGCTACGGCCCGCCCGAACACCGCTCCCCCGAGGCCACGGCGGCCGACCTGGCCCAGGGCCTGATCACTCCCTGACCCCGACCCGCCCCTCGGCTCCGGCGCTCCCGTCCGGGGCGGGGCCGTCCGTCGCGGGGCGGGCGGTTGCGGTGCCGGCGGTAGCGGGGCCGTCCGTCGCGGGACCGGCGGGCGCGGGGCCGGCGCGGAGGCGGTCCATCTCCCGCCACTCCGGGCGCAGGCCGGTCAGGCCGAGGGCGAGCACGTAGGCGGCCCCGCAGGCCAGCAGCACCGGGGCCAGCCCCGCCACCGTCACCGCCGCCCCCGCCAGCAGCCCGCCCAGCGGGACGCCGACGTACGAGAGCGAGGTCTGCAGCCCGCCCACCCGGCCCAGCAGGTGGCGCGGCACCCGCTCGAACGAGACCGCCCCCAGGATCGGGTTGAGGAACCCGCCGCAGAACCCGCCCACCGCGAACACCGCCACGATCGCCACCACGGGCAGGTCGAAGGCCAGGAGCAGGAACCTCGGCGGCCCCGCGATCAGGAACGCCGCGAAGAGCACCGGACGGCGCGGCAACCGGTGCGCCACCGCCGCCGCGACCAGGCTCCCGCCGACCGCCGTCAGGCCCATCACGCTGCCGCACAACCCGAGCAGGACGGGCCCGTGCCCGCTCTCCTTCGCCCACACCGGGCCGAGCACCTGCCCGAACGCGGCGTCGAGCAGGTTCGTCACGCAGACCATGGCGATCACGGTGAGCAGTAGCGGCTCGCCCCGCAGGAAGGCCATCCCCTCCCCGAACCGCCGCCAGTACCCCTCGTCGCTCCCGGTAGCGGGCCCGGGCGTACCGGCGCTGTGCCCCATCCCCCTCGGCAACACCAATCCCACGACCATCGACCCGAGCGCGAAGAGGACCGCGCTCAGCCCCAGGCTCGGCAGCGCCCCGAACAGCCCGACCACCGCTCCCCCTGCGGCCGGCCCCACGGTCTGCGCCAGCCGCTCGGTCACCCCCATCAGCCCCGTGGCCCGCTCCAGCGGCATCCCCGCCCGCCCGGCCGCCTCAGGGATCATGATCTCCTTGGCCAGGTCCCCCGGCCCGCGCCCGGCGCCGATCACCACCACGAGGGCGATCAGCGCGCCCATCGGCAGCGCGCCCAGCGCGTCCAGCAGCACGACGGCCCCGGCCGCCACCGCGCTCACCACGTCGGCGGCCAGCGAGATCCGGCGCGGGCCCACTCGGTCGACCAGCGGCCCGGTCAACGCCTTGACCAGCACGTACGGGACCATCTCGGCGAACGCCACCACCCCGGTCCAGGCGGCGCTCCCGGTGGTGACCAGCACGTACCAGGGCAGGGCGATGGCCGACACCCGCGTCCCGGTCAGCGCCACCGCCGTGGCCGCCAGCACCCCGGCCAGCGGCCGGAACCGCCCGCCGGTCACGACGGTTCCGGCAGAACCTGGGTGATGACCGACACCCGCGCCGATCCCTCGGGCCCGTCCTCCCCGGGCAGGTCACGCCGGTAGCGGGCGATCACCTCTTCCAGCTCGCCCCGCAGCCGCAGCCCCTCCTCCGGCGTCAGCCGCAGCGCGAACGAGCTCAGGTCGAGCACGCTCCCCCACTCCCCCGGCATGGTCAGCATCTCGTTCACCGCCCGCTGGGCGCGCAGCCCGTACAGGGCCACGATCGACTGCATGTACGCCAGCACCGCCTCCGGCTCCGTCCTGGCCAGCTCCTCGTCGGACAGGCGGGTGATCTGGTGCACCGACCGCCACCACCGCTCCCGCGCGTTGCCCCGCTCGGCGTCCTCCTCCACGAACCCGGCCGCGCCGAGCCTGCGCAGGTGGTAACTGGCCGTCCCGGAGTTCACGCCGAGCCGCTCGGCCAGCCGGGTGGCGGTGGACGGACCGTGCTTGCGCAGCAGATCGACGAGCTGCACGCGTACGGGATGGGCCAGGGCTCGCAGGCCCTTGGCGTCGAGGACGACGACGCTCCTGTCGGGATCACTCATGCACCCGACTCTAAACCGCAAACACTTCTTCGCAAAGACTTCTTCGCGAAGAAGTGTTTGCGATCGTGGTGGGGAGGGGCCGGTTGCCGTGGCCGCTGGGGGCTTCCGCTAACGTCGGCGCCGCGCGAACGACGCGGGTCGCGTACGGCCGCCCGCCTGCAGAAGAGGTGCTGATGACGATCTCCCGCCCTGAGTCCGGTCCGCTGGCCGGGTCGTTCACGGAGTTGTCAGGGGATGAGCTGGAGCTGGTGCTGGAGGACGGTGAGGGGTGGTGGGGCGGCGCCGCCGAGGACGGGCTGTCGATGCCGTTCGGGACGGGGTCGTTCGCCCGTGATCTCGGCTCGCCCCGGGGGCACGGGTCGCGCGACGCCGCGCCGTCCAATCAGAGCGGGCCGGTGCTGGTGTCGACGCGTGGGCGGGTGGTCTGGTCGGAGCGGCCCTTCGCGTTCGCGTTCGAGGACGGCCTGCTGCGGTTGTCGGGGCGGGACGTCCTGGTCGGCCGGGGTGGTGGGTCGTTGCGGGAGGCGTTCCTGGCGGCCTCGCGCCGGTTCATTCCGCCGTCCGGGCGTGCTCCCGCGCGGGAGTTGTTCTCCGGGCCGCAGTACAACACGTGGATCGAGCATCCGTACACGCCCACGCAGGAGACGGTCCTGCGGTTCGCCCGTGACCTGCTGGAGAGCGGGATGCCGCCGGGCGTGGTGCTGATCGACGACTCGTGGGCGTGCGACTACGGCACCTGGCGGTTCGACCGGGCCCGTTTCCCCGATCCGGCGGCGATGATCGAGCAGTTGCACGCGTGGGGCTGCCGGGTGATGTTGTGGGTGGTCCCGTTCGTCAGCCCCGACTCCGCCGCCTTCCGCGAGGCGGAAGGGCGCGGCCTGCTCATCAGGGACCGGACCGGCGAGACCGCGATCCGCCGCTGGTGGAACGGGTTCAGCGCCACCCTCGACCTCACCGACCCGGCCGCCGTCCGATGGATGACGGACCAGCTCGACGCCCTCGTCGAGGAGACCGGTGTGGACGGGTTCAAGTTCGACGCCGGCGACGTCCGCGACTACCGGGCCGACGACCTCACCGCCGCCCCCGCCGAGCCGGTCGATCTGTGCGAGGCGTGGGCGCGGGTGGGGCTGCGGTATCCGTTCAACGAGTTCCGCGCCTGCTGGCGGATGGGCGGGCAGCCGCTCGGGCAGCGGCTGCAGGACAAGCCGGCCCTGTGGGGCCCGGCCGGGATCGAGTCGCTCGTTCCTGAGATGCTGGCCCAGGGCATGATCGGCTATCCGTTCGTCTGCCCGGACATGATCGGCGGCGGCGAGATCGGTTCCGTCGGCGGGCAGAGCGCGGTCGACCAGGAGTTCTTCGTCCGGTACGCCCAGATCGCCGCGCTCAGCCCGATGATGCAGTTCTCGGTCCTGCCCGTCCGCGTCCTGGACGACGAGCACCTCGCCGCGGTACGTGACGCGCTCGCCGTCCGGGAGTCCGTGCTGCCGCTCATCCTCGGGCTCGTGGACGAGGCCGCGAAGACCGGCGAGCCGATCGTGCGCCCGATGGCGTACCACGCGAGCGGGCTGGACGACGTGACCGACCAGTTCTTCCTCGGCCCCGACCTCGTCGTGGCACCCGTGACGGCGCAGGGCGCCACCGAGCGGATCGTCGCCCTGCCGCCGGGGCGCTGGCGCGGCGACGACGGCGCCGTGGTCGAGGGGCCGGCCCGGGTCACGGTGCCGTGTGATCTGTCCCGAATCCCCCGGTTCGAACGCCTGGCCGAGGGGTGAAGTCCCGGATGAGGCCGATCACGGTGTCGGCGGTGTGGTCGAGGTGGCTGCGGCCGTCGGGCAGCAGGGCCGCCGGGCTGATGTAACTGCGCCGTCCGAGGTGGGTGGCCGGGTCGAGCCGGTGCACGGTGATCTTGCCCGCGCGGACGGCCGCGTGCCAGCCGCTGCGGCGGAACAGCCGCCAGCGCTGGGGGAAGATCCAGGTGCAGACCCGTTCGATCCAGTCGCCGTCGCTGGTGAGCCGGTGCAGGTGGCGGGCGTGGGTGAGGTCGTTGGCGCCGTTGTGGAAGCCGCCGAGGGTGATCAGCAGGAGCGGGGGACGCAGCCGCGCGTGCAGTTCCTCGACCGCGCCCGTGGCGACCTGCGCGCCGCCGCTGTAGCTGAGCAGCACCACGGGGACGCCGCTGCCGGACCGGTAACCCGCCAGGCGCAGCTGGTCGGCGATCTGGCCGCCGACGGCGCGGTTGTACAGCGGGCGGTAGCGGTGGTCGGCCGCGACGAAGATCTGCATGACGTTGTGCAGGAACAGCAGCAGCCCGGCGCGGCGGCGCAGCCACGCCCACAGGGGGCGGTCGGCGAGCGGGGCGGCCAGCGGCGAGTACGGCTGCACCTGGCCCAGCACCCGCAGCTCCGGCGCTCCGGCGATCAGGGCCTTGACCAGCTGGCCGCCGTCGCGCGTGTCGTGGAAGCGGCGTTTGCCGATGCCGTCCAGGTAGACGAGGTAGGCGTCCGGCGGCCGGTCGGGGTCCGCGCCTCTGGCGTGGGGCATGCCGTACGGGAGCTCGCAGGCGGGTCTCCGCCAGCCGGCGGTGTACGCCATCACCTCGTGCCGGGCCAGCAGGGCCTCGGCGAGCAGCACCGCGCCGAACACCAGGACGAGGAACGGGAACTCGATCATGCGGGCACCTCCCTGCTGATCCACGCCACGAGGCGCCTGACCGCTTCGACGGCGAGGCCGAGCCCCACTCCCGCGACGGCCACGCAACCGGCGGCGGTCCACCAGCCCAGGTCCGTCAGGGCCGCGAGCGGGGCGACCAGGCTGGCCCCGACGGCGGCGAAGAGCAGCAGGTGCAGCAGGGGGCCGAGCAGCGGGAACGCGAGGACGGCGGCGAGCAGGAGCGGGGCGGCCAGCGCCGGGGTCCAGGTCAGTGTGGTGGTGGCCGGCGGGGGTGCGGGCTGCGTCAGGCCGGCCAGGGCCGAGGCGGTCAGGGGCCAGAGCGCGAACACGGAGCCCTCCACGACGGCCCCGGTCAACAGCAGCAGGACCGCGCCGGGCCTCGACGTGCCGGTCCGGCGGGCCAGCAGGGGCAGCAGGCGGCCGGCGGCCTCCGACAGCCCGGCGAGCAGCAGCAGGACGGCGACGGCGGGTGACATCGCTCAGCGCTCCCGCCGCGCGCCCACCGGAACCGGTCCGGCGGCCGGCCGCAGATGGCGCTCGATCTCGTCGGCGGCACGCAGGTAGCCGCCGGCCTCGTGCTGGGCCACCCGCAGGGCGGCCGCGGCCTCGCGGAAGCGGGGTTCGCCGAGCAGGCGGCGTGCCACGGCCTGCACGGCGCCGGCGGTGGCCTCCCCGGTACGGATCGACAGGCCGGCCCCCAGCTCGACCACCCGCCGGGCCACGAGCGGCTGGTCGGCCCCCTGCGGGACCAGCAGCATCGGCACCCCGGCGTACATGGCCTCGTTCACGCTGTTCATCCCGCCGTGCGTGACGAACAGCGCGGCGCGCTCCAGCACCTCCGGTTGCGGGACGAAGCGCCGGGCCAGCACGTTGCCCGGCAGCGGGCCCAGCGCGGCCGGATCGACCGCTCCGGTGGAGACGACCACGGTGCCGCCCAGCGGTGCCAGCGCCTCGGCGAACGTCCGCAGCAGCCGCGGGCCGGCGTTGAACACCGTGCCCAGGGAGGCGTACAAGACGGGAGCCCGCAGGGTGTCGGCCGGGAACGACGGGTCGAGGGGCCGCGCGCCGACGCTCGGGCCGACGAACCGGTACGACGGGTCGAAGCCGTCGGCGCCGGGCTGGAACGCGCGGGAGGTGAAGACCAGGTTGAGCGGCTCGCGTACGTTCGCCAGGTCGAGCAGCGGCAGCCCGCGCGTCCGATGGCGGCGGTGCAGCGCCCACCGCGAGCGCAGGAACCCCAGCGCGGCGCCGGGGTTGGCCAGCGCGGAGGCCAGCAGGTCCGCCGAGCCGCGGGTGGGGCTCGGCGTGTTCCGGTCGAACGCGAACGTGGTGAACAACGCCGCGGCCGGCACCCGGAGCTCGCGGGCGGCGACCGCGCCCCACGGGCAGGCGGAGCCGTGCACGATCAGGTCGGGCCCGATGCCGCGCAGGTCGGCGAGCACGGCGGGCAGCAGGCCGGCGCAGGCGCGGGCGAGCGCGTCCAGCATCGTGATCGGCAGCGGCGGGTCGGGCAGCGGCTGGTCGCCCCCGGGATAGAGACGCACGGTCGCGCCGGTGGCCTCGATCTCCTCCGCGAACGCGGGCGAGGTGTGACAGGTGACGCGGTGACCCCGGCGGACGAGCTCGGCGGCGAGCGGCAGGGTCGGGTTGACGTGGCCGTGCAGGGCGATGTTCAGGAACGCGATGGTGCTCATCGGGCGGCTCCCGAGGCGGAGGGGGTGGATGTGGTTCCGGCCCGGTAGAGGCCGGGCCCGCTGACGCGCAGCCCGTCGAGGAAGCGGCCCGCCTCGGCGGACGCGGTGCCGATCAGCCGCTCGGCCTGGCCGAAGTCCCACGGGGCCGGCCAGGTCTCGATGCCGGTCGGCACCACGACGGTGGGGATCCGGCGCGACACCTCGTCGAGGTCGCGCTCGATCTGATGGCGCAGCAGCAACTGGCCGGCCCTGGCCGCGACGGCGCCGGCCCACCGGGGCGGGACGACGGCGCGCGGCGCCCCGCTCTCCGGCCCGGTCGACAGCACGACCACGCTGGCCGCCCCCGCCTGGAGCGCCGCCCGTACCGGGACGAAGGCCACCACGCCGCCGTCCACGAGCCGGCGGCCCGCGCGATCGACCGGCGGCAGGATGCCCGGGATGGCGGCGCTGGCCAGCAGCGCGGACTCGAGGTCGCCGTGGTCGAGCAGCGCCTGCTCGCCGGTGGCCAGGTCCATGGCCACCGCGGTGAAGGGCAGCGCCAGTTGCTCGATCCGCGCGGGCAGCCCGGCCCTGGCGATCAGCCGGCGCAGGCCGCGGTCGGTGATCAGGCCGGCGCGGGTGGGCAGGGAGCCGAGCGGGAACACCTCGCGGCGGCGGACGTGGGTCCACACCCGGGCCAGCCAGGGTGCGGCCTGCCCGGGGTGGGCGGCGGCGATGGCTCCGTTGAGCGCGCCGACCGAGGTTCCGACGATCAGGTCCGGGACGAAGCCGCGCTGCTCCAGGGCGTACCCGACGCCGACCTGCGCGGCTCCGAGCACTCCCCCGCCGCCGACCACGACCGCCACGGGGCGGGGCAGGGCGCGCAGACCCGCCGTCGCCGAGGTCGTCTCCAGGGCGAGCGGGGTCGTGAGCCGGGGAGGCTGAGCCCGGCGACAGGTGATGGTCATGGTCCGCCTCTCTCACCGCGGCGCCCGACGAGCGCCGGATCGGGTCCGTTCCTCGGCCTGGACCGGGCGGCCGCGAGAGATCCGTGCCGCCGCCGGCCGTGGTGATCGAGTCCGGTCCCGCCGGCGGCTTCTCCCGTTAGTATCACATGATACCGTCGCGTTCGTAACTAATCGGAGAGTGTGACTCGTCACTCGCGGAGGCCGGACGGAAGAGGCCGGCCGGCCGGGAGCCGGATCCTGGGCCGGTCAGGGCCAGCCGTACACCTTCTTGACCGCGGCGGCGATCTCGGTGACCAGGCTCGTGCTGCTGCCGTTGGCCAGGATGGCGAAGCCGGCGCCGAGCCGCGGGTAGCCGGTGAACAGGGACTTGAAGCCGTAGTTGGAGCCGTCGTGGTTGTAGGAGAAGCGGTCGGTGCCCGCGCCGGCGATGAACAGGCCGCGGCCCATGCCGGGCTGGGGCCCCTGGCTGAGCAGCGTACGGACCGAGGTCCTGCTGAGCGGGCCGGTGATGTCGCCGGAGGCGGTGTAGGCCCGGTTGAGCCAGGACACCATGCGGCACAGGTCGAGCACGTTGGTGTAGAGGCCGGCGGCGGCCGACTCCGGATAGCGGTTGCGCCTGCCGGGGATCACCGTGCCGGTGGTGGTGTGGCCGGCGGCCAGTTCGAAGGCGGGGGCGAGCGCGTACGAGCTGGTGGTCATGCCGAGCGGGGCCAGCACCTCCTGCTGCATGTACTGGGCCAGCGTCATGCCGCTCTGCTGCTCCACCATCCGCTGCAGCAGCACGAAACCGGCGCCCGAGTAGTGGTATTCGGCGCCCGGCGCGGTGCTCAGCTCGATCTTCTGCGTGTTGCCCGCGCCGTTCATGACCTGCAGCAGTGTGGGAACGGTCGCGTCGGGGCCGTACCCGGGGAAGCCGCCGCCGCCCGCGTCGAAGCCGGTGCAGGCGCCGGCCGGGGTGGTGGAGCCGCGCCCGATCACGCCGGCCCGGTGGGTCAGCAGCCGGTCTATCGTGGGCGCCGCCGTGGAGGTGACGCAGGAGCGGCGGGGCAGGGTCCAGCCGAGGTAGGGGCGGACGTCGGCGCCGAGCGCGATCTTGCGCGTCTGGAGCAGCCGCAGGACGCCGATCGCGGTGACGGCCTTGCTGATCGACGCGGCCTGGAACGCGCTCTCGGGATGAGCCGCGCCCGAGCCGCCCGCCTCCAGCCGGCCGTAGCCGGTCGACCAGGCGATCTTGTTGCCGGTGACCACCGCGATGGCCACCCCCGGCGTCTTGTACGCGCTCATCCGCTGCCAGATCGTCGACCCGCCGACCGCGTTCTCGACCTGGCGCGCCTTGTCGGCGGGCAGCGCGGGCACCTTGCCACGTGAGGCCAGCGCCCACCCGCCGGACGGGGCGAAGGCCACGTTGTGCACCTGCCAGCCACCGTCGGCGAGGGTGTTCATCCGGTCGAAGCACGCGTCGGGGACGCCTCGGGCGTGGAACTCGTCCTGCGCCACGACCGTCCAGCCACCGGCGCGGGGGAAGGCGACGCGGGTGATGCGGCGGCCGCCCTGGGTGAGGTTGCGCATCATCTGGTAACACTCGTCGTCCACGCCCTTGGCGTGATAGCCGGCGGAGGCGGTCACCACCCAGCGGTCGCCGCCGGCCGGCGGGAAGGCGACGTCCACGACCTGCTGGCCGGCCTCATAGAAGGCGTCGATGCGCTGCTCGCACGCCGCGGTGACACCGCGCGCGGTCACGCCACGGTCGGTGGTGATCACCCAGCGGTCGCCGCCCTCGGGCGGGAAGGCCACACAGTGGATCCTCCGGCCGGCGGCGGCGAGCGCGCCGAGCTCGGTGAAGCAGGCGTCGGGGATGCCGCGGGCGAAGTAGCGGCCGTCCTGGGTGACCACGACCCAGCCGCCCGAGGGGGTGAAGGCGAGCGCGGTGACACCGTACGGGGCCAGTTCGCCCAGCTTGGCGTGTGCCTCGGCGGGAATGCCGGCGTCGTAATAGGGGAAGCTCGCGGCCTGGGCGGGGGTGACGTGTCCGGTCGCGGCGCCGAGGCCGGCGGCGCCCGCGAGGGCCAGGAAACGTCTGCGGTGCATGGGGGACTCCTTCTCACGGGGGGGCAGCGATGATCTTAGCCCCGTACCTCCCGGAGCCGAGGCGCAGCGCAGTGTTAGCGGCGGCTCCGGCGGCCATTCATGTCGCGTTCATGCCCCTATTGGAGGTTTGTCAGCTGTCACCCTTATCTGGAGGAAAGGCAGCACTGTGAGGAACAAGAAGGCCGAGGAGACCGAGCACTCCGGGCTTTCCCGACGCCGCCTGGTCAAGTACGCCGGTGTCGGCGCGACGCTGGCCGCGGCGGCTCCCCTGGTCGGCGGCACCCCGGCGCAGGCGGACGACGAGCGTACGTTCGGCAGCGGCGGCGGCGCCGGCCGGAGGTGGCGGGCGGGCGATCACCACGTCCACTCGGAGTACAGCGGCGAGTTCGACACCAAGACGAGCCCGCCGACCTTCCACAAGGGCGCGGACGCGGTCTACCCCATCGTCACCAACGCGATCATGGCCAAGCATTTCGGCCTGACCTGGGCGATGTGCACCGACCACGGCGGCCCGACGCACTCGAAGGTGAACCTGGAGCAGGCCTATCCCGACCTGCTGCGGTCACGGGTGCTGGTGCCGGAGGTGCTGCAGTTCTGGGGGATGGAGTTCGACGCGCCGGCGCTGGACCACCACACCTTGATGATCCCGCACCACGACGGGGAGGCGCAGCAGCTGTTCGAACTGGAGAGCCGCTTCGCCAAGCACGACGCCTTCCCCGCCGACCCGGGGCGCGACACCGAGGCCAAGATGGTGGAGTTCCTCAAGGCCGCCCGTGGCATGGGCCGCAAGCCGCTGGTGATCGCGCACCACGCGTCCCGGTCGGCGACCGGGCTCGGTGTGTGGGGGCAGGACACTCCGCGCGAGTTCCGCAACGGCAACAACGCCGCCCCCGACGTGTACGTGGGCTTCGAGGGCGCCCCCGGCCACCAGGCGGGACCGCTGAACGGCGGCGCCCGCGGCGGGTACGGCAACCACCCCACCTACGGCGGTTTCGACCAGATGACCGCCCGCGTCGGCGGGCTGTGGGACTCCCTGCTGGGCGAGGGACGGCACTGGTGGATCACCGCCACCTCCGACTCCCACGTGCACTGGACCAGGGGCGGCTCCGACTTCTGGCCGGGCGAGTACAGCAAGACGTACGTGGCGGCGCGGCAGGACTACGGCGACATCATGGACGGCCTGCGGGGCGGCCGGATCTTCGTGACCACCGGCGACCTGATCACCGCCCTCGACGTGACCGCGAGCAACCAGGGCCGCCGGGCCACGGTGAGCGAGACGCTCGTCGTCAACGGCCGGGGCCGCACCGACGTCGAGGTGGAGATCCGCTTCCGGCCCCTGGACGGGAAGAACGGCAACGGCGACCGTCCCGAGGTGCGGCGGGTCGACCTGATCACGGGCCAGGTCACCGGCGTGAGCTCGGACCTCGACGCCGCCACCAACCCCACCACGAAGGTCGTGGCCCGCTTCGGTCCCGGCGACTGGCGCCGCCAGGGCGAGGAGGTCGTCATCCGGCACACCCTGCGCGACGTGGGCCAGGACAGCTACCTGCGGGTGCGCGGCACCAGCACGGACGAGATGGAGCCGCAGGCCGACGGGAAGGAGAGCCCGTGGGAGGACCTGTGGTTCTACTCCAACCCCGTCTTCATCCGCGTCCGCTGACACCCTGACCGGGGCGGCCCACGACGGCCGCCCCGGTGCCCGTCCCCATCGCCGGCCGGGCGGAGGGCCCGGCTCAGGCGTCGCCGACGCGGAGGGCGGCGTCGAGGGCGCGCCGGCGGCTCATGGCGGTGTGCGCGTACGCCCCGAGCACGGCGCACAACCCCAGCCCGGTCGCCAGCGCCACGGGTGTGAGCAGGCCGGGCGGGTGCTCGGTGACGGGCAGGCCGCCGGCGAACGCGGACATGTCCACGCCCGGCCCGAGCGCGGCCGGCAGACTCAGGCCCAGGGCCAGGCCGACCGGCGCGGTGACGAGGACGACGGGCAGCAGCTCCAGCAGGGTCAGCCGCCGGGCCTGCCGGTCGGACAGCCCGAGCGTACGCAGCAGCGAGACCGTCCTGGCCCGCCCCGCGGCTCCGGCGACCAGCGACAGCACGATCGCGACCAGCGCGTACGCCCCCAGCGCCACCGTCACCACGACCATCGTGGTGCGGACCGTGCCGGTGAGCGGATCGGCCCTGATCTCGGCCAGCGCCGCCTCCTGCGTCTCGACGGTGGCCGACGGCACCAGCCGGGCCAGCTCGGCGGGCGTGATGTCGCCCTTGATCAGCAGCGTGTCGGCCGCGGGCCAGGGCAGCACCTCCTGCGACACGAGGAGGAACTGCCCGCTGGAGTAGAACCCGGGCACCGCGTCGATCACGCCTTGGGCGTTCAGCCGTACCGGCGACAACCAGGTGATCTCGAACGGGCCCCGGCGGTCCAGGGCGGGCGAGAGCAGCGCGGAGCTCTTCGAGGACAGCTCAGGCAGCGCGATGGGCGCGTCCGCATTGACCCGCCGCCACGCCGCGAGGTCCACGGCGACGGCGTACGGCCACTCCCCCGTGGCCTTGACCTGCACCCGGCCGGTCAGGGCGAGCGCCACCTGCTCGACACCGGGCGCTCGTCGCACCCGATCGACGGCGTCGGCCGGGATGTTCCCCTCCGACGTCAGCTTGATCGGCGCGCCCACCCGCTGCCAGGACGCCACCTGCTGCGTGGTGCCGATCCCGTCGTGGACCACCGCGGCGAACACCGACAGGCTCAGCGCGGGCAGCAGGATCAGCACCGGCAGCGCGCCCGCGGACCGCTCCCTGGCCGCCCTGGCCAGGCCGAGGAACGGCACGGCCGCCCGCCCCCGCGCGGCCAGCCGGACGAACAGCCGCAGCGGGTACGGATGACACCGCAAGGTGATCAGCGCGGCCGCGACGGTCAGCGCGACCGGGATCAGCAGCAGGAACGGATCCTGCTGCGCGGTGCCGGACGGCCCTCTGGCCCGCAGCAGGTACGCCCCCGCCAGGGCGAGCACGACGACCAGCGCCTCCACCGTCAGCCGCCGCGCGGACGGCCGGGCGGCGACCAGGTCGGCCCGGCGCTCGTTCAGCGGCGCGCGATGCGCGAGCACCACGCGCGTCACGGCGAACGCCACGGCGGCGACGGCCACGGCCGCCGGCCCGGCGTGCACGATCGGCGGCACCGGTCCCGGCAGCAGGTACGACAGGGCGTACCCGAGCAGAGCCGCGGGCCCCACCGCGAGCGCGGTCAGCGCGGCCCCGGCCGCCGCCACCTGCCGCAGCGACGCGCCGCGCGCCCGCGCCAGGGCCAGCGTGGGCTCCGTCCGGTCGGTCAGCAGCCGCACGCCCAGCGCGATCACGCCGAGCGCGACCGCGAACAGGCCGCCGAGCACCAGGTACATGACGGTCTGCGCGGCCGACAGCGCCGTCTGGAAGGCGGCCAGCAGCTCGGGCAGCCCGGTGACGACCCGGTAGGTGATGCTGCCCGTCCCCTGGACGTCCACCTGCCGTTCGAACTCGGCGAGCGCGGCTTCGACGCCCGGCACGCCCAGCGCGTTCGCGGCCCGCCCGTCGAGGGGGAGGACCCAGCGGTAGGACAGGGTGCGTTCCCTGTTGGTCAGCGCGCCGAGCCCGTCGTCCGACATCAGCGTCGTGGTGTGCAGCTCCTCCGGCGCGTCCAGCGGCACGATCCTGGTGACGTGCAGGACGTCGGCGTCGTGGCTCCAGGCGCGGTCGGCCGGGTCTCTGGCCTTGAAGACGCCGACGATCTTCGCGGCGGTGTGCACGCTCTCGCCGAGCATCAGGGTCCGGCCGACGCGCAGCCCCATCCGGGCCACCGCCTCCTCCACGACGCCCACCTCGATGACGGGGATCGTGCTGCCCGCGTACTCCATCGTGGACGGCTTGCCGGGCGCGCGGCCGCCGACCCACTCCACCCGCCGGTCGGCGTCGGACAGCCAGCCGAGGTTGGCGAAGGCACGGACCCCGCTCGCGCCGGCGACGGGCGTGCGGGAGGTCTTGGCGCTGATGTGGCCGCCGGGCCCGATCAGCGGCCGCAGCGCCTCGGGCAGGAGCCGGCGCCAGCGCCGGCCGCCGTCCTCGAACAGCTCCCGTGAGCGCAGCTCGCCGGGTGGCAGGACCGGGGCGCCGGTGACGGCCACGTCGGCCCGCACCGCGGGGGCTCCGGCCAGCGACCGGCGCAGGGCCTGGTCGAACGAGCCCTGCATCGTCCTGGGCAGCCCGGCGAGGAGCAGGCAGGCGACCGCCGTCAGCACGGCGATCAGCGCGAACGTGCCCGCGTGCGCCCGTACGCCCAGGGGGATCGTCACCGCTCCTCCAACGTCTGTCCCCGCCACACGCGCCGGGCCAGCCCGGCGACGATCGCGACCAGCACCGCCGTGACCAGGACGAGCATCGCGGCGACGGCGGCCCACGGAACGTGGAACAGCACGCCGGGCGTGACCGCCGACGCCTGCCCGGTCAGGACGACGCGCGGGACGACCAGGCCGCCGACGAGCACGGCGAGCCCGGTGCCGGCCGCGAGCGACAGCCCGATGACGAACGCCTGCTCGGTGAGCAGCATCCCGAACACCTGGCGGAAACCGGCACCCAGGGCCCGCAGCACGGCGAACTCGGCCCGCCGCTCCCGCGCCGCGACGACGGCGTTCACCAGGAACCCGAGCACCGCGAACCCGAGTGCGGCGGCGAACCCCAGGGTGAGCGCGCCCTGGAGCGCGCCGGCCAGCGGGTCGTCGCGCAGCTCGGCGGCCAGCTCCCGGCGGTCGATCACGGTCACGTCCCACTGGGGGTTGCGGCGCAGAAGCTCCCGCGCGGGCGCGGTGCCGGCCGCGGCGAGCCACCATTCGGTGGCGGGCCTGGACGGCCGCGCGGCGGCCAGCTCGTACGCCTGCAGCGTCTCCCAGTCGGCGAGCACGGCCTCCTGACCGGGGGCGCCGGTGGGCATGCTCGTCACGATCCCGGCCACCACGATTGGGACGACCCGGCCGGCCAGGCGGACCGTCCCGCTCCGGCCGGCGTCCAGCTTGAGCGTGGCGGCCAGGCCGGGCGTGATCACCACGGGCAACGGCCCGGGCTCGCCGCGCTCCCTTGGAGGCCCCGGCTCCCCCGACGCCCCGCCCCTGCCCGAGCGCCCCGGCCCGCTCTCCCCCGAGCGCCCCGACCTGCCCTCCCCCGAGGACCCAGGCTCGGCCGGCCGGTTGAAGGTGACGACGCCGTAGGGACGCGAAACGGCCCCGGTCACGGGCACGTCCTGCCCGTCCGCGCTCAGCCCGGTCAGCCTCGGCCCGGCCCGCTCGCCCGCCACGAGACCCCGTACCGACAGCGGATAGGCGATCCGCCCGGCGCGCCCGGCCAGCGCGGCCAGATCGACCTCGACCAGGTTGGGACCCCACTTCAGCTCGCCGAGCGGCAGGTCGCGCCAGACCCCCAGCGCGTCCGACAGCACGAGCCGGCCCGTCGCGGCGGCGCGGGTCTCGACCCGCACGGTGAGGGTGCGCGGCCGTCCCGGCAGTTCCAGCCGGCCCGCCCGGTCGCCGGGCAGCGCCCGCGCCAGCTCGGCCACGCTCAGCTCCGACAGATCGGGGCGCAGCCGGAACAGCTCACCGAGCCGGCTCGCGTCCAGGGCGAGCAGCAACGCGCTCTCGCCGCCGACGTCGGTCTGCGCCCGGAAGGCGGGCGAGGCGGAGGTGACGCCGGGCAGCGCCGTGAACGCCGTGCCCCGGCCGAGCGCCCCCAGCTCGGGCCCCTCGGCCGGCCCGGCCAGGCGCAGGTCGGCCGACGCGCGGTGGTCGGCCTGGTCGCGTTGCGAGTCCTGCCAGGTGGAGGTGGTGGCCATGGAGACGACGCCGATCGCGATGGCCAGGGTGAGCAGCAGCGCGGGGCCGGCGTACTTGAGCGGCCGCCGGCTGACCTGCCAGGCTCCCATCGCGGGGACCAGTGTGGGCCGCCCGGACGTCACCCGTTCGGCCAGTTTCGACACCCTCGGCACCAGCCGCAGCCCCAGTAAGCCGCCGGCGAGCAGGGCCAGCGCGGGCCCGGAGATGATCAGCGGGTCGATGCCCAGCCCGCCCGCCGCCGTCTCGGTGACCGGCGCGCCGTAGCGCTGGAGCTGCCAGATCGCCAGCCCGGCCACCGCCAGCAGCGCCAGGTCCGCGCCCGCCCCCTGGATCAGGCCGCGCCGGCCGCCGCGCCCGCGCGCCGTCTGCTCCTCCACGTACGTACGCCGCGCGCCCGCCACGGCCGGCAGCGCCAGCAGCACGGCCGCGGCCAGCGCCACCCCGCACGACACGAGGAACGTGCCCAGGTCCGCGACCGGCTCCAGCCGCACCCCCGACGCCCTGATCCAGGGCAGCAGGCCGATCAGCGCGAGCAACGGCGGCCCGAGGAACGGCGCCACGAGGGCACAGGGCAGCGCGACCAGCAACGCCTCGCCGCCCGCCAGCGCCACCAGCCGCATCGTGCCCGCACCGCGCGAACGCAGCAGCGCCACCTCCATCCGGCGGTGCTCGGCCAGCAGCCGCGCGGTCAGCATCAGCGCGTACGCCGCCAGCACCAGCACCTGCAGCACCGGGATCAGCATGGTCGACCGAGCCACCAGCGAGGCGGTACTGAGCTGGGTGAGCAGCTCGGGCAGGTCACCGGCGGTCACGCAGCTCACGCAGCCGGCCTTCGACAGCCGCTCCCCCACGCGGCCGACCGCCTCGGCCAGCGGGCGCAGCCGCTCGGGCGTCAGCGCGCCGAGCTCCGGCTCGGCCGCCCAGACGGCCCTGACGCCGGTGGCGAAGCGCCCGACGAACGTCTCGCTCGCCACCATCAGCGGCCCGTACGTGGTGTACTCGCCGCGCTCCACGCCCCGGCGCAGCAGTTCCTCACCGGCCCAGCGTTCTTCGGCGGGGTCGTCGAGCCGGAAGACGCCGACCACCCGGACCTGGACCGGACGCCCGTCGAGCCGCGCCTTGGGAGCGAGCTCGGAGCCGGTCCTGAACCCGGTGGCCGCGGCCGCCGCCTCCGAGATCACCGCCTCGACGCTCTGCCCTCCGGCCCGCGGCCACCTGCCCGCGACCAGCCGCGCGTGCCGGTCGAGCCCGTCGTGGCTGCCGAACCGCAGCAGCTCGGGCAGTTCCTCACCGTCCTGCCCCGGCATGACGTAGGAGTCGGAGCGCAGGCTCGTGGTGATCGCCGGCGCCGCCCCGTACGCCGCTGCGAGCTCACCACGGACCAGCCGGTCGTACGTCGGGAAGGTCCTGGCGTCGACCTGGGCGCTGATCGTGGTGGTGGTCTGCCGGTACGAGGCCGTCTCCAGCGCCCTGCGTACGCCCGCGCCGGCGATGGAGGAGGCGTACATGGTCAGCGCGACCAGCGTGGTCGTCGCCAGCAGGATCGAGACCGTCGCGGCCAGGAGGAGCGGCGGCTCGCCGAGTGCCCGCTTGACGACCAGCGGCCCCCGCATCCCCTGTCCCCTTCCCCCGAGACGCCGAACCCGGCCCGGGCCCTTCAGACGGCGACCATCGATGGTTCCGGCAGTTTGGGCGGTTTCAGCCAGCGCACGAGTATTTCAGGCGGCGCGCCTGATACGCGAGCCCACAGCCATGTCAGCCGGGGTGCCTGATAGGCGAGCCCACAGCTACGTCAGTCAGCGTGCGGATAGGCGAGTCGGCATCGGCCGGCCCGGCAGTCACGCAGGGTCTCAGCCGCGCCGCGCCGAGCCCTGCTCAGCTCGGCGATCCTGGCGTCGATCCGCTCCACCACCGCCTCCAGCCGCCAGCGCTCGCTGTCGCAGGTGGCGCCACCCCGGTCGTGGGCGGACAGGGCGTCGACGATCTCGTCCAGGGTGAACCCGAGTTCCTGCAGGCTCTTGGCCATCCGGATGCGTTCGACCGCGGCGGCGTCGAAGACGCGGTAGCCCGAGGGCCTGCGCCGTGCGGCGGGCACGATGCCGCGCCGCTCGTAGAAGCGAACCGTGTCCACGCTCACCCCGGCCTCGTGAGCCACCTGCCCGATCTTCACCCGTAACCCCTTGACTCTGGACCTGAGTCCAGACTCTACGGTTCAGATGACGGCATCACAAGAGAGCCGGCGACCCCACCAGAGAGGGCCCATCATGGACATCCCACCCGCTTCCACCCCGATCGTCTGCGACATGACCACCGCCCCCGACACACCCCAGGAGCGCCTGGACGAATACCGCCACCTGTTCGCCGAGCACCTCATCGGCCGCGAACGCACCACTCAGGGCATCCGCTTCCGCCTGAACGCCGAACCGGGTGTGGCGGCCTGGGTCCGCGACCTGGCCGCCCGGGAGCAGGCCTGCTGCGCCTTCTTCGCCTTCGACGTCGCCGTGGAGGGCGACGAGGTGATCTGGGACTGCGCGGTCAGCGACGACGACACCGCCCGCGCCCTCCTGGAGGAGTACTACCTCCTCCCCGACCTCGCCCACCAGAGCCCCGAAGCCTTGGAACACCACCTGGCCGCCAAGGGCCTCCACTTCACCACCGACCCAGCCCACCCACACCGGCACCCGCCGGCCCAGCACCCAGACGGAAGCCCTGACGGTGCCTGATTCCGTGAGACCGGCGACGTCTATCAGGTTTCGCTACCGCTCGGGTCGAAATGGCCGATCACCGCCTTTTCCACCTCCCCCGCGGCAATGACGGTCCCGGTCCCATCAGCGGCCCGGGCCCCGCTCCACTCCTTGCCGCACGGAAGCGACAACTTCATTTTCTTGTGCTGGTTCGCGTACTTGGCAACGTACTCATTGCCCTCTTCAAACGACTGGTTCGAACTCAGTACGTGAGGGATCCCGGCCGCGCTGATGTACATCAGCTTGTTGGGCACGTAGAGCTTGACGTTCTCAGCACCTTTCTCGGCGAGCGCCTCGGCCAGCTTGTACGCCTTCTCTCCGATGAAGCACGCCAGGACGTACACGGTCCGTCCATTGAGCTGGTTGCCGAACTTCCGCACCATCTTGTCGGCGAAGGTCGGGAAGTCCATCCCCCCGAGCCACGGCCCGGAGGCGCCTATCCCGGCGTGGGCGAGAACGTAGATCGGCTCGCCCTTCTCCAGCTTCTGCGCGCACGGCGTTCCAGCCTGCTCTCGCGAATACGACACGTCCCGGCTCTTCACGTGCGACTTCACGGCGCCGTTGCTTTCCAGGTGGTTGATATCCGCCTGTACGGTATCGGGCAGTGTCTCCTTGCCGTCGTACGTGGTGTCCGGCTGCCCCTCGATCACCCAGAGCACAGGGCCCTCCTCTGCCTCGACGGCATGCCGCCCCGTTGACGGCATGCCATCAGTCACGAGGCGAAGGGGCCACGGGTTGATACCGCGATCGGCACCCTTCTCGCCGCCTCGGGCCCGAGCAGGCGCTGCACCGTGAACTGAGGACGCAGCGCACTCAACGTCAGCGCCGTGATGTTTATTAGTGAGGGACCGACCGGCACGGCTCCGGTTCCTGATCGTAAGCTGCCATTGGAGCGCCACCTGTCATGACGATCGTTCGCTCACTGCTGTTGTTCGCGCTGGCGGCGCTCGCTGAGATCGGGGGTGCGTGGCTGGTCTGGCAGGGGGTGCGGGAGCAGCGCGGGCTGGTGTGGATCGGGGCCGGGGTGGTCGCGCTCGGTCTGTACGGGTTCGTCGCCACGTTGCAGCCGGACGCGAACTTCGGCCGCATCCTGGCCGCCTACGGCGGTGTCTTCGTGGTCGGGTCCCTGGCCTGGGGCATGGTCGTGGACGGTTTCCGGCCCGATCGCTGGGACGTCGCCGGGGCGTTGATCTGCCTGGTGGGTGTTCTGGTGATCATGTACGCCCCGCGCGGCTGAGAGCCGCGGCTACCCGGTTGACGGATCGCCCCATCGGCGACCCGTCGGCTCCTGTCAGCGGACGCGGCGGCCTGTTTCGGCGCAGGAGTAGCCGCCCAGGGCCTCCACCCCGGCGCGGAACTCCGGCTGTTCCAGCAGCTCCCACAGCGGAGCCAGCAGTTCCTCCCCCAGCGTCCCGGTACGCAGCACCAGGTCGTACGGCTCCCGCGCCACCGGCACGAAGTCGAGCCCGAAGGCGCGGGCGGCGGCGAGGATGCCGAGGCCGGCGTCCGCGCGGCCGGCCGCCACGGCCGCGGCCACGGCGAGGTGGGTGTGCTCTTCGCGGGAGTAGCCGGACACCTCGCGCGGGTCGATGCCGAGGCCGGTCAGCTCGTGGTCGAGCAGGGCCCGGGTGCCGGCGCCGCGTTGCCGGTTGACGTAACGCAGGTCGGGTTTGGCGAGGTCCTCGATGCCGGTGAGGCCGAGCGGATTGCCGGGGGCGACGATCAGGCCCTGGTCGCGGTGGACCAGCCGGATCACCGCGACGTCGGCGTCCGTGCCGAGCAGCCGGTCCACGTACGGCAGCGTGTACCGGCCGGTGGCCGGGTCGAGCAGGTGGGAGCCGGCCACGTGGCAGAGGCCGTCGCGCAGGGCCACCAGGCCGCCGAGGGAGCCGACGTTCGACGAGGCCAGGGTGATGAGCGGGTCGGCGGCGCGCAGGGCGGAGGCGGCGAGGTCGAGCACCATGTCGTGCGAGCCGATGGCGACGATGGTCCGGCCGATCTCGGACAGCCCGCGCAGCAGTTCGACCCGGACCTGCTCCCCGGCGTGGTGGCCCTCCACTCCTGAGGGGACGACGAGCAGGCCGTCGGCGCGGACGAGGGAGGTGAGCACGCCGGCGCCCCTGGGCAGCGGGGTGGCCACGAGGCGGTCGCGGACCCGGCCGAGGCGGACGCGGACCCAGTCGTCCATGCCGATGGCCGACGGCAGCTTCCTGGCCAGGTGCGCCGTGGCGGACGGGCGTTCGCGCGGCGCGGCGCCCTCCAGTTCGGCGAGCGCGGGCGCGGCGAAGATGTCGAAGGTGAGCGCCGCCGACACCGGATAGCCGGGGACGCCGATCACCGGCGTCCGCCCGGCCGCGCCGAGGACGACGGGATGGCCGGGGCGCACGGCGACCCCGTGGACGGCGACGACGCCGGCCCCGGCGACGACGCGCGCGGTGTAGTCGTCACGTCCGGCGCTGGAGCCGGCGATGAGCAGGACCAGGTCGGCGTCCCGGGTCGCCTCCATGAGCATCGCGGTGATGGCCTGCGGGTCGTCGGGGACGATCTCCGTGACCCGAGCCTCGCAGCCCGCCTCCCTGGCCTGCGCGGCCAGCATCATCGAGTTGGTGTCGAGGATGTCACCGGGAGCGAGCTCGGCGCCGACCGGGCGGATCTCGTCGCCGGTCGGCACGATCACCACGCGGGGCGCGCGGCGGACGCCGACCTCGACGATCCCGGCCGCGGCGCAGGCGGCGACGTCGACGGGGCGCAGCCGGTGTCCCTCGGGCAGCAGCAGCTCGCCGGCGCTGATGTCCTCGCCGATGGAACGGACGTGCTGGTACGGAGGTACGGCCGCCCGCAGCTCGGCCTCCCCGTCCGGGGTGCGGTAGACGTGCTCGCGCATGACCACGGCGTCGTACCCCTCGGGCAGCGGGTCACCGGTGTCGACGACGGCGAAGTCGCCGGCGGCCAGCAGCACCGGCGTGGTGTCGGCCGCGCCGACGGTGTCGGTGGCGCGGACCGCGATGCCGTCCATGGCCGCGGCGTCGAAGGCGGGCGAGGACCGCAGCGCCCACACCGGCTCGGCGGTGACGCGGCCGACGGCGGCCCCGACCGGCATCCTGACCGGATCGACCCGGGCGGGGCAGCCGGCCGCGGCGCGGGCCTCGCGCCAGACGGCGAGCGCCTGTGCCGCGGGCACGTCGGAGACGAAGGGACTTTCAGCGCTCATCTGTACAGGGTGACCTCTACCTCGGTGCCCGCGTCCAGCCCGGTGGCCGGTTCCGGCACGATCACGTAACCGTCGGCGCGGGCCAGCACCGACAGTAGCGCCGACGGGCCGAAGATCGGCTCGGCCACGCCGTCGCGTACGGCGACCTGGACCACGTCGAGGCGGCCGGCCGCCGAGGCGAGGTCGCGGGAGAGCCGGGCGCGGGTGCCCGGCTGCGGCGGCGGGTTCTCGCAGCCGGCGATGCGCCACAGCAGCGGCACGCCGACCTGGCCGAACACCACGAGGGCGGACAGCGGGTTGCCCGGCAGCCCGATGAGCGGCACGCCGGAGCACTCGGCCAGCAGTGTGGGTTTGCCGGGTTTGATGGCGATGCCGTGGCACCAGACGTCGCCGATCGCGGCGACCGCGCCCGCGGTCTCGTCGCGCGCGCCGACCGACGAGCCGGCCGAGACGACGACCAGGTCGGACTCGGGGAGCACCGCGGTCAGCCGGTCCTTGAGCGCGCCGGGCTCGTCGGGGACGATGCCGGCGATCCACGGCTCGCCGCCCGCGTCGGCGACCAGCCCGGCCAGCGCGGAGGCGGTGGCGTCGCGCACCTGCCCGGCGGCGAGCCGGGCGGTGCCGGGCGGCACCACCTCGTCGCCGGTGGACAGGATCGCCACCCGGGGGCGGCGGTGCGCGGAGACCTCGCTCACCCCTGCGGCGGCGAGGAAGCCGAGGTCGGGGGCGCGCAGCGGCCGGCCGGCGGGTGCGAGGACGCCGCCGCGCGCGACGTCCTCGTCGGCGCGGACGATGCCGGCGCCGGGCGCGACGGGCCTGGTCACCTCGATCGTGCCGGGCATCGTCTCGGCGGTGTACTCCACCATCACCACCGCGTCGGCGCCGGCCGGGATCACTCCCCCGGTCGGCATCGCGACGCACCCGCCCGGCCGTACGGCCACGTCGGGCTCGGCGCCCATCCGCACCGCGCCGAGCAGGTCGAGGTAGGACGGCAGCCCGTCGGAGGCGCCGTAGGTGTCCGCCGCCCCGACCGCGAAGCCGTCCACGGTGGAACGGGCGAAGCCGGGCAGGTCGGCGGGCGCGGTGACGTCGGCGACGGGCACCCGGCGCAGCGCCCGCGCCAGCGGGACGCGCTCGGCCGGCGTCCGGCGGGCGGGCCGGAACCCCTCGCGGACCTCGGCGAGGGTCCTGGCGGTGAAGAACTCCTTGCCGCTCAACGGTCCGGCTGCTCCGCCGAGCCGCCGGGACGGGGCTGCGGCCGGGCCGCCGCGCCGCCCTTGTCCAGCCCCAGCACGGACACCACCGGGCCCAGCGCCACCTGCCCGAGCCCGCAGATGGACGTCTTGCGCATCGTCTCCTCCAGTTGCAGGATCCGGCCCTTGCGCGCCTCGTCGAGAGTGCCGGACCCGGAGTCCAGCGTCTCCCGCAGCAGCTCGTGCGCCTTGGTGGAGCCGACCCGGCAGGGCACGCACTTGCCGCACGACTCGTTGCGGAAGAAGCGCAGCACGTTGGTCGAGGCGGCCAGCAGGTCGGTGCCCTCGGCCAGCACCACCAGCGCGCCAGAGCCGAGCATGGTGCCGGCCTCGGCGAGGGTGCCGAAGTCGAGCGCCAGGTCCAGCCGGTCGGGGCCGATGAAGTTGGAGGACGCGCCGCCCGGCTGCACGGCCCCGACCTGCGCGCCGCCGAGCACGCCGCCGGCCAGGTCGATCAGGGCGCGCACCGTGGTGCCCATCGGCACGCAGTAGACGCCGGGATGCTCGACGTGCCCGGAGACGGCGAAGAACTTCCAGCCGACGCTGTCGCCCTCGCCCTGCTCGGCCCACCATTCGGCGCCGCGTTGCAGGATCACCGGCACGTCGGCGAAGGTCTCCACCGAGTTGATCAGCGTGGGGCGGCCGTGCAGGCCGTAGTTGCCGGGGAAGGGCGGCTTGTTGCGCGGCTCGCCGCGGTGCCCCTCCATGCACTCCAGCAGCGCGGTCTCCTCGCCGAGGATGTAGCCACCGGGCGAGACGAAGATGTCGACCTCCAGCCGGCGGCCGCTGCCGCAGGCGTCCGCGCCGATCACGCCCGCCTCGCGCAGGGCCGCGAGCTCCGCGCGCAGCACCCGCTCCTCGGGGCCGTACTCGTGCCTGATGAAGATCCAGCCCTGCTCGGCGCCGGTCACGGCCATGCCGAGCAGGAGTCCCTCGATCACCAGGTGCGGCTGGTCGGTGAGGATCTGGCGGTCCTTGAACGTGCCCGGCTCGGACTCGTCGGCGTTGCAGATCGCGTATTTGACGCCGCCCGGGTCGGTGGCGGCGACCAGGCCCCACTTCCTGCCGGTGGGGAACCCGGCGCCGCCCATGCCGCGCAGCCCCGAGGCCTCCAGCGTGGCGACCACACTCTCGGCGCTCACCTCGCCGGCCAGCAGCGCGCGCAGGCTGGCGTACCGGGACGCGAGACCGGACCCGGCCGGGTACGGGTCGTTCGGCCAGGGTTCGGCGCGCCCCGTCACGCCGGCCTCGTCCAGCTCGGCCTCGCGGGCGGCGGCCACGAGCGCGTCGACGCCGGCGGCCGGCGCCGGGTGCTCGTTGACGGCCACGGCCGGGGCGCTGTCGCAGCGGCCCAGGCAGGAGACCTCGTTGAGCTCGATCTCGGTGTCGTCGCCATAACGGGCGCGGATCTCGGCGATCCGGTCGTCGGCGGAACGCAGCCAGCACGACAGGTCGTGGCACACGCTGACCTGCACCTTGGCGGGCGCCGTCGTACGGAAGTGCGGATAGAAGGAGATGAGCCCCTGGATCTCGTAGAGCGGCCTGCGCATGGTGCGAGACAGCTCCTCCAGCTCCTCCCGGGGCAGCCAGCCCAGCCGCGCCTGGATGGCGTTGAGCGCCGGGATCAGCGACGGGCCGGGGAACTTGCCGGCCCGCGCCTCGACGCCGGGGACCCGCGGACGTCCCACCTCGAAACTCAGGGTCATTCAGACACTTCCCATGTCGTTCAGAGGTCCGGTGCTGAGCGGTTCGGCCTCCCGACCGCCCGGCGCCTCGACCTGGATCGCGCAGAACTTGAACTCGGGGATCTTGCCGAAGGGGTCGATCTCGTCGATGGTCAGCAGGTTCGCCGCCGCCTCACGGAAGTGGAACGGGATGAAGCAGTTGCCGACCTGCTCCCGGTGGGAGACGCGGACCTGCAGTTCGATGGAGCCGCGCCGAGAGCGCACGCGGGCCGTCTGCCCGTGCGACAGGCCCCGGTCGGCGGCGTCCTTGGGATGCATGTAGACCTCGGCGATCGGCGAGATCGCGTCGAGCGCGTACGACCGCCGCGTCATCGATCCGGTGTGCCAGTGTTCGAGCAGCCGGCCGGTGTTGAGCACCAGCGGGAACTCGGCGTCGGGCAGCTCCTTGGCCGGCAGCCACTGCGCCGGGACCAGGTGGGCGAGCCCGTCGTCGGTGTTGAACCGCTCGTCGAACAGCACCACGGTGCCGTCGGAGTGGTCGGGGTCGGCGTTGGGGTAGAGCTTTCCGCTCAGCCCCAGGTTGTCGTGGCGCAGGTTCGCGTACGACGGCATCAGCGCCACCATCTCGTCGAACACCTCGCTGGCCGAGGAGTAGGACCAGTCGAGCCCGATCCGCCGGGCGATGTCCTGGATGATCTCCCAGTCGACCCTGGCCTGGCCCGGCGGGTCCATCACCTTGCGGCCGAGCTGCACCCGCCGGTCGGTGTTGGTGTAGCTGCCGTCCTTCTCCAGGTACGACGACGCGGGCAGGATGACGTCGGCGAACTCGGCGGTCTCGGTCAGGAAGATGTCCTGGACCACCAGGAAGTCCAGCTGCGACAGCGCCTTGCGCACCTTGTTGATGTTGGGGTCGGACAGGAACGGGTTCTCCCCCAGCATGTACATGCCGCGGACCCCGCCCGGCTTCAGCACCGAGCCGATGATCTCGGTGACGGTCAGGCCGCGTTCGGGGTCGAGCCGGGTGCCCCACGCCTCCTCGAACCTGCGCCGGGTGCCGTCCCGGTCGACGCCCTGGTAGTCGGGGTAGAACATCGGGATCAGCCCGGCGTCGGAGGCGCCCTGGACGTTGTTCTGCCCGCGCAGCGGGTGCAGCCCGGTGCCCGGCCGGCCCACGTTGCCGGTGATCGAGCAGAGCGCGATCAGGCAGCGGGCGTTGTCGGTGCCGGTGGTGTGCTGGGAGATGCCCATGCCCCAGTAGATGACGCCGGCCTTGGCCTCGCCCCAGACCCGCGCGACCTCGCGGATCAGGTCCGCGTCGACGCCGGTGATCTGCGCGGCGCGCTCGGGCGGGTATTCGTCGACCGTGCGCACCAGGTCCTCGAAGCCGGAGACGCGGGCCCTGATGAAGTCCATGTCGATCAGGCCGAGCCTGATCACCTCGTGCATGATCGCGTTGTAGAACGCCACGTCGGTGCCGGGCTTGACCTGGCAGTGGTAGTCGGCGTGCTCGGACACGGTGCTGGCGCGCGGATCGACGTAGACGATCTTCGTGCCGCGCCGGCGGGCCTGCTTGAAGAAGGAGCTGGCGACGGGGTGGTTCGCCGTCGGGTTGGAGCCGGTGATGATCACGACGTCGGCGTTGGCGACGTCGCCGTACGTGGTCGAGACCGCGCCCGAGCCGACCCCCTCGAACAGCGCGGCCACCGACGAGGCGTGGCAGAGCCGGGTGCAGTGGTCGACGTTGTTGGTGCCGAACCCGGCCCTGATCAGCTTCTGGAAGAGGTACGCCTCCTCGTTGGAGCACTTCGCCGAGCCGAACCCGGCGATGGCGCCGGCGCCCTGCTCCGCGTGGATCTCCTTCAGCCGCCGGGCGATGAGGTCGAGCGCCTCCTCCCAGGTGGCCTCGCGGAAGTGCGGCAGCACCTCGTCGTAGTCGACCAGGCCGCCGGGCTTGCGCCGGCCGTCCTTGCGGTTCTTGCTCAGCCCCGAGCCGCGCCCGCCGCCGCTCCGGCCGCCTCCGCCGCCGGCCCGCCCCCGGTCGTTGCGGCCGTCGCCGCGCACGTCCGCCGACAGCGGGCCCTTGGGATAGGACGAGTCGACCCTGATCAGCGGCACGGTCAGCCGCTGCGGGGAGGCCGCGTAGTCCCAGCCGTAGCGGCCCTTGACGCACAGCCGGCTCTGCGAGCCCGGCTGGTCGCGGCCCTCGGCGAAGGCGATGGCGCCGCGCTCGCGGTCGACGTAGTAGGTGAGCGCACAGCCGACGCCGCAGTACGGGCACACGGTGTCGACCGCGTCCAGCTCCTCGCGGGGCCTGATGGGGACGTCGTTGATCGCTTTGTTGGTCAGGGCGCCGGTGGGGCAGGCCTGCACGCACTCGCCGCAGGTCACGCACGAGCTGGCGCCCATGGGGTCGTCGAGGTCGAAGGAGATCGTGGTCGAGTAGCCCTTGCCCGAGCGGCCGATGACGTCGTTGCCCTGGATGTCGTCGCAGGCGCGTACGCACCGGTCGCAGAGGATGCACGCGTCGTGGTCGACCGCGATGACCGGGTTGGAGGTGTCGAGGCCGCGGCCGGAGCCGCACGGCAGGCCGGCCGTCTCCTTGGCCACGTCGAACCGGTCGGCCAGGTCGAGCAGCAGGTTGTCGCCGGTGGTCGTCTGTTTCGGGTCTTCCTCGCGCGGCGGCTGGTCGGACAGCAGCAGCTCGGTCAGCGTGGCGCGGTTGCGTTCCAGCTCGGGGGTGCTGGTCCTGACCTCCATGCCGTCCTCGCAGGGGCGCACGCACGCGGCGGCGAAGGCCCGCCCGCCCGTGTCCACCACGCACATGCGGCACACCCCGACCGGGTCGTACCGCTCGTTGTGGCACAGCACCGGGATGTCGATGTCCACCGACTTCGCGGCGTCGTAGATGGTGGTGCCCTCGGGCACGTTCACCTCGCGGCCGTCGATCTCGACGGTCACGGTCCGTATGGCGGTCGCCGGCTCCTCGATCGTCGTCATCTCAACCTCATCATGAGAGCACCGCAATTCGGCATACTGAATACGGCATACACTATGTCAGGCAATGTACCCCTTCGGGTGGCCGATCTTCTACCCTCATCTGATCCGTTCCACGACACGACGGCTCATCTACCCGTCGAGCAGGAGTTCCGCGAGGTCGGCCGGGGCGACGCGCCCCTCGGCGTCGAGGCCCCGGGCGGCGTAGTAACCGGCCACCATCGAGCGCAGGCGGCCCTCGTCGAGCGCCGCCCGGCGTCCTGAGCCGAGCTCCAGCGGCGTCTCCAGCATCCGCGCCGGCAGCGTGTCGTCGGCCGCGGTGGCGCCCTCGCGCTGGTTGAACGCGCGCTTGGCCCGGACGATCCGCCGGGCGGTCTCGCGCAACTCGGCCGCGTCGACCGGCCAGCCGGTGACCAGGGCGAGCAGCCCGGCCCACTCCGTGAAGGGGTCGTCGAAGACGCCGCGCAGGAACTTGCACAGGATCATCGAGTCCATGACGGCGGCGCGGTCCTCGGTGCCGACCGCGGCGGCGACGTGGGCCGCGCCGCCGGACAGCCGGTCGAGCTCGCCCGACAGGTCGGCCTCGTAGGCTCCTGACCGGTTGTGGTCGGCTCCTCTGGCGTTCACCGCGAGGCCGAGCGCCATCGCCTGGAGGCTGCGCGGCTCGTATCCGGGCAGTTCCAGCCCCTTGACCTGGGGCGCGAAGTCGATCGACGAGCCGCCGACCACGGCGGCGGCCCGGCGTGAGCCCTGCGCCAGCAGCTCGCCCAGGCCCGGCGACCGCTCCCCGATCGCGTCCAGGGCGCGGATCAGGGCCGAGCCGTCGCCGAAGCGCAGCCACGGCTCGTCGAGCAGGCCGCGCTCGACGCACTCCATGGCCCAGGCGATCGTGCCGCCCGCCGAGATGGTGTCGATGCCCAGCTCGTCGCAGCGGGCGCTGGCGGCGAACACCTCGTCGGGGTCGGACACGCCGCACAACGGGCCGAGCGCGAAGACGTTCTCGTACTCCATCCGCTGCTGGCCGCCACCCTTGCGCGAGTAGATGTGCTCGCAGCCGATGGAGCATGACGCGCAGCTGTTGCGGGCCACGCCGCGCAGCTCGTGCAGCTCCTCGGCGGCCAGCCGGGGCGCGCCCTCGAAGGTGGCCGCGGTGAAGTTGCGCGTGGGCAGGGTGCTGACGGCGTTGAAGGCCAGCAGGTTGGCCAGCGTGCCCAGCTCGCGGTATTTCGCGGTGGCCGGGCCGAAGCTGCGCTCGCGCAGGTCGCGGGCGGCGGCGAGGACTCCCGCCGGGTCGGCCACCGACACCTTGGCCGCGGCTCTGACCAGCACCGCCTTGATGTTCTTCGCGCCCATCACCGCGCCGAGGCCGCCCCTGCCCGCGTGCCGGCCGTCATGGCTGATGGTGGCGTAGCGCACCTGCCGCTCCCCCGCCGGGCCGATGGCCGCGCTGCGCCAGTTGCGGCCGAAGCGCTCTCTCGCCGCGGTCTCGGCCTGCGCCGCGGTCAGCCCGGCCAGCTCGGGCGCCGGCTCCAGCCGTACGTCGCCGCCGTCGATCAGCAGCACCGACAGCTCGTCGGCACGGCCGCGGATCACGATCGCGTCATGCCCGGTCAGCTTGCCGGCGATGGCGAACCGGCTGGAGGCCAGGGCGTCGGTCAGCAGCCCCGTCAGCGGCGACTTGGCCACCACCGCGAACTTCGCGCTGGTCGTCAGCGGGGTGCCGACCAGCGAGGAGAAGACGAAGGCCAGCGGCGCCTCGGGAGCCAGCGGGTCGACGCCGGGTGGCGCCAGGCGGTGCAGCAGCCACGTGCCCAGGCCCACACCGCCCAGGTAGGAGCGCAGCACCGGCTCGTCCAGCGCGATGGGGGCACCGCTCGCGTCGCGGCCGGCGACGTCCACGAGCAGCGCTTGGCCGAAGAACCCGCCAGGTGCCATGTCCTGACTCTACGACGCGCCACGAGGAGACGATCCCCTGGCCCACCCTCCCGGGGCAGCTCGCGCTCTCAGCCGCCGGCGTCGGCGGACAGGAAGGAGACCGTGTCCCCGGCCACGAGCGGCAGGGCGCCGTCCCTGGTGACCTGGTCGCCGTTGAGCGCGGCCACCACGTGGCGGTCCAGGGTCAGCCCCGCCGCGGCCGCGGCGGCGCCGAGGGTGGCGGCCGGGACGGTGCGCGGCCGGTGGCTCCCGTTCCTGGCCAGCGCGCCGAAGCACTCCACCGTGACCTCGGCCGGGGGCCGTTCCCTGGCCGCCGCGTAGTCCTCGGGGGAGTTGACGTTCACCACGGACTCGAGCTCAGGGTCGTGCCGCGCGAGCCCGCTGTCGGCCAGCAGCTCGCCGTCGTTCAGCTGGACCGCCTCGCAGTGCTTGAAGAGCATGCCCGGCCGCAGGTCCCCCGCCGCCAGCAGCTCCGTGACCAGTCCGGCCAGAGCGGTCCGGTAACCGGCGGCCAGCGGCTGCCGGAACCCGCGGGCGACCGGCAGCGCGACGTCCGCTCCCCCGTCCATGGCGCGCAGGACCCGGCGGACGAAGGCCGGATGCAGGAAGGGCAGGTCGGTGGAGCACACGAACGCCACCTCGGCCCGATCGGCCACCGCCGCCAGCCCCACGGCCAGCCCCTGCATGGGCCCCAGCCCCTCCACGGGGTCCTCCACGACCGTCACTCCCGAGGGCAACGGCGGCAGCTCCTGCCCGGGCGCGGCCACCACGACGACCGGGCCGTCGACCGCCCTGCCCACCACCGCGGCGGCCCGGTACAGCAACGTCGAACCATGCCATTCCAGCCACGCCTTCGGCCGCCCCATCCGCGAGGAGCGCCCGCCCGCGAGCACGACACCGGCAGCAGTCTGCATGCCCGCATGCTAGGCCACACAGCACGGCACACCGGCCGGGCCCCGGCATTCAGCCGGCCGGCCGGGCCCCGGTGCTCAGCCGGCCCGCCTGGCCCGACGTGCAGCCGGCCCGCCGGACGCGGCGCTCAGCCGGGGCGTTGCCCGGCCTTCTGGACGACGGCGGCCTCGACCAGCGCGTTCCAGTCGCGGATCTCCCCCTTCTGCCACTCGCCGAACGTCGGCTCCCGGTGGTCCCTGACCACGATGGTGCGGTAGCCCAGGTACGCGTACGTCTCCGGATCGATGAAGATCTCGTCGCGCAGGTATCCGTCCAGGACGTGGTAGAGGGTGACGCCGCGCCGCTTGAGCAGGTCGGACGCCGTGTCCTCGTACCGCACGCCGGGGATCGCGGCGAGGGCGCCGTACATGGCGGCGCGCAGCCTGGGCGGCAGCGCGGCGTCCCTCATCCCCAGCGCGATCAGCTGGAACGCCCACCTGTCGCGCTCCACGCGGGTGAGAGCGGGCGCCGACTCCGCGGCGATGCGCCTGGCCTCTTCCCGGCTCTTCCCCACGCTCTCCGCCCGCTGCCGGGCGCGCTCCCGCAACGACGCGCGGTTCCTCGCGTCCTCCTCGTCGACCGTCGCGTAGACGCGGGCCAGCAACTGACCGGCGTCGGTCGGGAGAGCGAGCAGGTAGCGGTACGTCACCTCGAACTCCGACCCCTTGTGCACCTTGAGCCGGCCCTGCTCGACGGTGGCGAACGCCTTGTCGTCGAGGCGCCGCCACTGCTCGTGGGTGCCGGTCTTCTCAGGACGGCCGCGCAGCCACTCCCCGGCGTCCGTACGGGTCACGGCGCTCACGCTCTTCACATAACCCCACTGCGTTGGTGAGAGCGCCCATCCGGGTTCGGCGCCGGCCAGCAGGGCCGCGTTGTCCGCCACGTCCTGCGCGTCGGCCACCGGCCGCAGCCGCAGCTCGGCGGTGGTGGACGGCCGGGCCGGGGAGGGCCGCGGATCCACGCCCGCGCCGGGGGCGACCGCCACGGCCACGGCCACGACGGCGGCGGCCGCTCCGGCCAGGCTCAGCCCCCACATCGGCCGGATCCCGCGGGCCCGGCGGCTCCGGCCGTCGCGCATGTGCGCGTCCAGGCGGGCGCGGGCCGCGTCGACGGTCGCCTGAGCGGGCTCCGGCTGCGCGTCGTGGTGGCGGCGCAGCTCTCGCAGTTCTTCCATGGTTCAGGCCTCCTTCGCCACGTGACCCAGCGTCCTGCGGAGCTTGGCTCTGGCCCGGTTCACCCGCGAGCCGACGGTGCCGATCGGGACGCCCAGGGCGAAGGCCGCCTCCGCGTAGCTGAGATCGGCGCAGGCCACGAGCATCAGCGCGTCGCGGTCCCGCTGGGACAGCGCTTTGAGGCCGCGGGCCAGCCGTGGGCGGAGCAGCTCGGCGGAGACGCGGTCCGTGACCTGTTCGGCGTGGCCCTCGACGTCGTCGCGGCCGGCCGCGCGGCCGAGCGCCCGGTAGTGGCGCAACTCGTCGCGGCGGTGGCGGGCGATGAGGTTGGTGGCGATGCCGTACAACCAGGCTTTGGCCCGCGCGTGGGTCAGGTCGTAGCGGGCGCGCCGGTCGAAGCCGATCAGGAACGTCTCCGCCGCCACGTCGTCGGCGGCCGCGGGCCCGAGGCGGGCGGCGGCGTAGCGGTGGATGGCGGTGAAGTACCGGTCGAAGATCACCGCGAACCACTCGGGCTCGTCGCGCGACTTGGCGATGACCGACGCGTCGTCCGTCTCCGCCGCCACCGGCCTCGACGGGTGGGGGTAAGGGTCATGCATCCGGCGCCTTTCTCGAAGGAGGGTCGGCGCTTATTGCCCGATGCGGGCCTTCTTGTTCGCGGTTTGTTCACCGCCGGCCTCCTGCGACTCCCGGACAACGCCCGCCAGGCCCCGGTCACGGAGCACCTCGTGGGTACGGTTGAAGCGCACCTGTGCGTCAGGGGCACCTTGCGTGACCTCGCATAGCGCTCCGTTGAAATCCGGGTGCCGGTGCAGAAGCGCGGCCAGGCCCGGCTCAGCGACGACCAGCACACCTACAACAAGGTGCTGCGGGGCCTGCGCGGCGTTGGCGAAGGCGCGAACGCCCTGCTCACCGTCACCTTCAAGGCCCTGCGCCGAGTCAGCCTCGATCCCTGGCGCATCGGGCAGATCGTCCGAGCCGCACTCGTGCTGCTGTACCGGGAGCACGAGTGGACCATATCGGCATCACACAACGCGATCTTCGGTTACTGAGAACGACTCAGTGGATCGTAATCATCCCGCAGAACGGTGCGTACCTCCTGGACTTTCCTCATCTGCTCGTCTGGTCATGTAGACGTCACCGAGCCCGTGGTAAAGCTCGCCGGTGATGTGGGCTTGCTCCGGGAACTCAACGTAGGCCTTGCGACGGGCCACACGAATCTGACCATGATGCTGGCTTGGCCGACGCTTCGGCCTGGATTCGTGCTGCGCGGGCGTTGCCCGGCCTTGCGACCCATTCGCCGGACGACCAGCCCGCTCATCCGACGGCAAAGGGGCCACCCGTACTGGAAGGGCACAAGGCTCAAGAAACGGAAGCCTCTCGGCAGCCCAAGAGTCCAGCAATACAAGAGCAGTAGCCCTTAAACGGTTCACGTGACGCCCGGGTTCTATTCGCACCCTGGTCGACCTGCTGGAGCCGGGCCCGCTTATGTCCCCGACGACGCCCAGATTCCGGCATCGGCCGCGCTCATCGAGCACATCCTCACCTAGTCACACCGCCGGCTCCCGAGAATCCGGGGCATCTTTCCATCCGGCAGCCCGACCAGTTCTATCACCGCCGAAAGCGATGTGGGTGCGGCCCGGCAGTAGTTCGCGCTCAACCAGGAGGAGGACTGCAGTCATGTTGATCCCTCGCACGTTGATCACGGATCTCGTGCAGACCATCACCCACATAACACGCTTTTGCTGGGCAAGTCAGAGGCGTGACGCCTTGACCCTGTTCTCGAAGATCATGAGGTTGATAGAGTGCCCCGCTTCGGGTTCACCGCGCAGCGGTTCTCCTGGGTCGTCCCACCCCTTGTTCGAGGCACGCACGAAGTTGCCCTGCCCGGGAACGTGACGCTGCCAGATGTACCAGAGGACGTCCTCGTTGGCCGCGTTCACGATCAGGAGGGCATGCCCGAGCAGCTGAGGCTCGCTTGTGGCCCATGGCACCCAGCAGTTGCCGACGTTGATCGAGCTCTCTGCCGGGATAAAGCGATTGTTGCCGGAGTTCTCCAGGTTGACGAAGAGTACGTCTGCGTCCAAGACGTTGAACACGTTCTGGACTCCCGTAATCGTCATACAGACCCTCCCTTTTTGGCTGGACGAGTAATGATCTCGGCGTCCTTACCGTAGAACACGACACCAATCTTTCGATACTGAGGAAAATGAGTATTGACATGCCGCTCGTATGATGCTTGGAGTGATTGAAGAGGGAGAGAGAGGAGGCCGAAGATCATGGTTAGACTTTCGGCTGGGGACTATCGAAGCCTATTGGAACTGGCGACCATCGCCCTTGAAAGAGTCGGCCCGGATTTCCCAGAGACTGCGGTGAGCGCTCGACTTCGAGAGCTGTTCGATGTCGATGTCGTGGGCTCTGGGACCATCGATCTGGTGCACGCCAGAAGTCGGCGATGGGGCACCAGTCCAGCTGCGGTCTCGCTGGGACATGGACGGAGCTTTCACGAGATCGCCGTCCATCACCCCTTGACCCTCGCCTATCGTGACGCCCAGCAAGCGGTACCCCTGCGACTCAGCGACGTCATCGACTCGACGCCCGACCAAGGCTCTCTCCACCAGCGTTGGCTTGGGGCTGGCGTGCCTCGCATTCTCACGATTCCGCTGCTCGTCACGGCAGACCGCATCACTGCTCTCGCGCTCATGCGCACTGGCCCGGACTTCGACAGCCGACATATGCGCATGGCCAAGCAACTACAATCCGTTCTTGCCGGAATCTGCGCCCTACGATCGGGCGGAGACCACGGCGACCGAGAAACACCAGTTCATTTCACGGGTTGTATGGGCGAGGCCTCCGGTATCCGGCTCACTGATAGAGAGAGTGCCGTACTCGATCTTTTGGGCACTGGTTTGATCGCTACGGCAATAGGTCGTCGCCTTGACATATCACGTAGCACGGTGGAAAAACACATCCAGCACATCTATGAGAAGCTCAACACCAACGACCGCATCAGCACTGTCCTGAAAGCTCAGGCACTGGGGTTGATCGCCTCAGCCGGATCCGATGCAGGCCAGTCAGTTTGACGCAATCCTTCACCCAAGGGGGGAACCCGCCTTCTGCACGGCCAGGGCTGATGCATTCTCGGGGTGATGGGACGCGCGGCGCGTTGAGGCCGGGCGGTTGAGGGCACTCCGGGGTAAAGATGGCAAACGCGACCCCTGATGATCGTTGGGTGTCCACGCCAGTCGATCAAGAAAAGGGGGCGCGTTCGTCTGCCATCATCCCCGATCGACGTGCTCGCCCGCATCTTGGAGCACGTCACCGTCGCCGACCCGCTGGGGGACCTGCCCGATCTGCTGACCCTGGCCCAGGTCTTGGATGCCATCCCCGACCCGCGCCACCGTCGCGGACACCGCTACCGACTCGGCCCACTGCCGGCGTTATCCCTGCTCGCCGTTCTCAGCGGAGCGACCTTCCTCGTAAAGATCACCCGGTTCATCTCCTGTATGGCCCGAGCTACCCGACCAAGCCGGTCTGCCCGGCCCGCCGCGAGATTCGCCACATGAAGATCTCCACCGTCCGCCCCAACCTGTCCTTTCCCCACGCCGCCCAGGCCATCCAGGTCACACGCCGCTGCATCGACCACCGCACCGGCATGACCACCATCATGGCGATCTACCGCCATCACCAGCCTCCCACCAGGCCGGATCATCCACACTCAACTCGCCGCCCTAATCCAAGGGCGCTGGAGCATCGAAGCCCTGCACCACATCCGCGACGTCACCCACCCTAAGAGGCCTCCCGCGTCCGCACCCCGCATCATGACCAGCCTCCGCAACTTGGCCCTCGGCCTGGCGCGCATAATCGGCTGGACCGGCATCGCCGCCGCCACCGACCACCGCAGCCACCCCACCGACGGCCTTCAGCTACTCGGTCTCACGACACGAGAACGCTTCAGCCCTAGGCTGGCTGTGAGGCCCGGCGGGCGCTGTCCGCATTGGGGGTCGCTCAGCCCCATGCGGGGTCTTGCGCCAGCTTCTCCGCGATTCGGTCGTGGAAGCTCTTGCGCTCCAGGGCCCGCTCGATGTCGGTGACGACGCGCGACAGCGGATAGGGGATCTCGCTCTCGATCTCGGCGACGGCGGCCTCGGTGGCCCGCCACTCGGCCGCCAGGCGGTCCACGACGGCGCGGGACTGGTCGGTCAGCATCACCTTCTTGCTGCGCGCGTCCTCGCCCTCGACGGTGTGGACCCAGCCCGCGTCACGCATGGCGGCCACCTTCTGGCTGAGCGCCGAATGGGTCCGGCCGACCGACGCGGCCAGCTCGGTGATGGTCATCGGGCCTCGGGCGTGCAGCCGGAGCAGCTCCATGACGAAGCTCGGCTTGAGGCCCGTGATGCGTTCGCCGGTGTAGATCCGGGCGATGTCGGCGTCCATGGAGGCCTGCAACTGGCGCAGCGGCCGCCAGAGGCTCTCCTCGGTGGGATCTTGCACATGGGGATCGGTCATGATTTCATTGTATCAGTACTTATATAAGTACTGATGAGCTAACTGGCTGTCAAATATCCCAATAAAGTCGCCAGGCAAGGTGCGGCAGTTGTCCGGCCGGGTTTCGCGCGATCAGGATATCGATGTGGTAAGCGAGCTTCCCAGATTCGGAGCCGGTGACGGGCGGGTCGCCGGCGCATCGTGTGCCGCCGTCGGGCAGGCGGGCGGGCCGGTCACGGCGGGAGCGATCCTGTCCCGGATCATCGGACGACGGGTGCCGCACGACGCGCTGCGCCTGGTGGGGCTCAACCCGGCGGCCGGGATCGGCCTGGGCGCGTTCAGCTTCTGACACGACTACCCTCCCGCGCTGATCAGCGCGTTCGCCTCCAGCGGTGAATTCCGGCGTTTCTTGTTGCGTTCTTCTGTGTCATTTCTCTTGCCTGCCCTTCCAAGAAGGGGAATCGGGCGGGCGAGGGACATTCCCCGGTTTCGGGATTGCCCGCCGGGAAGGCATCGGGCCGGGCGTGCGCATCTTCCCCACGGTGATGGGTAACGCCGGACGCATGGCATACACACCCGATCAGGACCACCGCCGCCCGGACGGCGCCGACGACCGTGCCGTGCGGGCCGCCGGCATGTTGTCGGAGGCGCTGGAGACGGTCGAGCGCGCACGGGGACACCTCTACTCCTTCCACCAGCTCACCGGCTCCGCCCACGCCACCGCCGATGAGGTCGTCCAGCTGCTGCGCGAGGCCGGCCACGAGGACATGGCCCAGCGCCTGGCCGCCGACCTGGTCGGCCGGGACGTGCTGGCCGGACGCTGGACGTTCCAGATCGTCGAGGAGTACGACGACGGCTACTACACGACGTTCCGCGACCTCGAACGCCAGGTGCGCGACCGGCTCATGGGCGGGCGCCGGCACGTCTACGAGGCGGAGCTCAAGCAGCGCTCCCAGGAGGCCGGGGAGGCGTAGGCCAGGGAGATGGAGGCGTTCCTGCTCCCCGCACGCGACCCGGGCCGCCATCCCTCACCCCCGGGTACACGCGGCCAGGGAAAGGGAGACTCCTCAGCCGGCCGTAGAGCCGGAGATCATTCTGATCAGAGAGTGCGCCGGCCTACAGCGCAACACCTTCTCCCTGCTCGTCGACGGTCTGAGCATCCGCCTCCACAGACTGCACCTGGGGAGCAGGCGGCTGGAGAAGATGCGGCGCGTGCTGGCGGACCCCTCGGACAGGTCCGCCGCCGCCAGGGTGGCGCGGGACATCGTCGACGAGGCGATCGCCACGCTCATGGCGCGACTGGAGCGGGAAGCCGAGCGTCTCGCCAGGGAGGCCAGAATCACCGGCCTGCGGTCGCTCTACCGGCGGTTCGGCGTGTCGATGGGCTTCCACAACAAGGTCCGGGTCCGGTAGCGGTTCAACGTCGGCGCGGTGCGGCTCGGGCGCCTCAGCCGCCTGCTCACCGAGCACATCCTGCGGTACGCACGCGGCCGGGCCCGTCAGGCCGAGGAGGCTCGGTCGCGTACCCGGGAACGACCACGGTGGACATGGGCCAGAGACACCCGTGGACCCCGCGCCCGGGACAGCGGGAGATCCCCGGACGAGCGGGCCTGCGTCGACGATTGCGATCGGCGGACGGCGGACACCGGGGACCGGGCCCGCACGGGTCCGCGGCCTTCCGGCGAGCGGGAGGCCCGCACCGGCTGGGCGGAGTTCCACGACGACGGCCCGCACGAACGGTTCAGATCACACGAACGGCCCGAGCCACACGAACGCCCCGGGCCGGACGAACGGCCTGAGCCACATGAACGGCCTGAGCCAGACGAACGGTCCAGGCCGGGAGGACGACCCGCTGGGGGATCCGCCCCCTCCGCCGCCGCACAGCCTCCGGCACATGAGCAGCCCCCCGCCACTCGCCGGCGCTCTCTCCCGGCCCCGCGCAGCAGAGTGAGAACGGCAGCGGGAAAGCAAAGCCGCCGTCACCGTCGGAGGGTCTCGCCGCCCGCCGCGAAGGCCGGTCGCCGATCCCTCCCGCTCCTCGGCGCCGGACATGCCGCTGAATGCCGCATCGCGTGACGAACTGCCATCCGGACCGGCACGTGACGATCGGGACGACCGCCCGGCGGGATCCCGCGACCTCACGTCTGCGGCTGGAGCGCCGGAGTTCGCGCCGCCGGACACACCCGGGCACTGGTATGTCCTTGAAGAGGATCACCGCGCCACGTTGGAGATCGACGGGTCGACAAACGCCGCCTCAGGATCATCTCGATCCGGAACGCGGCCGAGGCCACGACTCGGGACGCGGGCGCGAGCTGGGACGCGGGCCCGAACCGGGTTCATGGTACGACTCGGGATTCGAACGATGACGCGCGAGGTGGAGCCGCACCCACCTCACCGAGCCGATGCCAGCCAAGCTCCGCGACGGTCGCCGGACATGGCGGAGCTCCCGTGCCGGACGGTGGTCGGCACCGTCCGGACGGGAGCTCCGTCGTTCTCTCACCGATCGCGCCTGCACCGTGTCACGCTGCGGTCACACGGCAGAGGCGGTTACGGGCCCGCCGGCGGCCGGAAGATCTGCCAGATGCGCCAGAGGATCGTCGGTGCCTTCGAGGACGGAGTGTCCGACGAGTACGGCTTCGACGCCGGGCCCCATCCGGTGCCCTGATCGGCCATCTCGTCGGCCATGCTCCGGGCCGTCCCCTGGTGGTTGCCCGTGGGACGTACCCTCCCCAACTGCTCGTCGATCGAGCGCTTCTGCGCCTCGGACAGCCCGCGCGACTGGCCGGTGCTCTGCTGGCTCGGCGGGTTGCGCCGGGCCTTGGCCGGGGTGTTGCGCTGGACCGCCCTGCGGCTGCTCGGGCGGACGGCGGGCCGCTGCCGGATCCTGACCTTGGGCCTGCTCGCCCGCCTGGTCACGGCCCTGCGCGCGGCCGCGGCTCGTCGCTTGGCCGCGGCGGCCCTGCGTTGTGCCGCCGCCGCCCTGCGCTTGGCCGCGGCGGCACGTGCCCGCTGCCTGGCCAGTGCGGCCTTCTTCCTGGCCTCCAGCGCCCTCTTCTTCTTGGCGGCTTCCGCGGCTCTCTTCCTGGCCGCGGCCGCGGCCTTCTTCTTGGCCTCCGCGGCGGCCTTGCGCTTGGCCGCCTCGATGGCGCGCTTCCTGGCCAGCGCGGCGGCCCTGCGCCTGGCCGCGGCCAGCGCCGCCCGCCGGGCAGCCGCGGCGGCGGCCCGTCTGGCGGCGGCCTGGGCCAGCTTCCTGGCGATGGCCCTGGCCGCGATCCGCGCCGCGATGCCGACCACGAACCAGACCAGCTGGCCGTCGGGGTCGCTCATGGTGACGGGGCTGTTGCTGGCGTAGGCGTAGGCGTTGAGCTGCTGCGGGTCGCTCTCGTCGATGATCGGGTCGACCGACAGGAAGCGGCCGTTCTTGGGGTCGTACTCGCGGGCGCCCAGGTGGACGAGTCCGGTGGTCGCGTCCTTGGTGCCGCCGACGAACCCGCGTTGCCCCGGCCACCAGGGTGGCGCGGTGCCCCGGTCCTCACCGAACGGGGTCTGCCTGCGGACGGCGACGTCTCCCGTGCCGGCGTTCACCGCGGCCTGCGCGGTGCCCTGGTGGTCGCTCGCCAGGAAGTAGACCTGGTCGTCCGGTGTGCGGACCGCGATGGCCTCGCCGCCGATGGTGTAGTAGCGGGTCTGCTCGACGACGTCCTTGGCGTAGTCGAGGCGCAGCTCCATGTCGTCGATGAAGAGGGTGGCGTCCGTCGGCGTCTTGCGGAGCAGGCGGTCGCCGTCGGCGTCGTAGACGAACGAGGTGGTCTTGCCGGCCTCGGTCACCGACTCCAGGTTGCCCTCGGCGTCCCACACCAGGTTCTGGTCGGCGGTGCCGACCTTGCGCCGGGTGGTGTTGCCGGCCGCGTCGTAGGCGAACACGTCCGCCCCGACGGCCTGCAGCGCGTGCGGCTGCTTGCCGCCCGCCGCGGGATAGGTGTAGGTGCGCACCTGCTCGGCCGTGCCGCCCCAGGCGTGCTTGGTCTCCTTGGTCCGGTTGCCGGTGGCGTCGTAGGCGTAGCTGACCGCGTACGGGGCCACGCCGCCGATCTTGCCGGACTGGGGTGAACCGCTGGCGCAGTCGTCCGTGGCCGTCCACGCCGAGGTCAGGCGGCGCAGATGGTCGTACTTGAAGCACTGCGTGTCCTGGGCGGCCCGGTCGGCGATCTTGGTGATGTTGCCGGCCGCGTCGTAGGCGTAGCCGAGGTCCAGGTCGCTGGCGGACGCGCCGGCCCGGTCGAGCCGCATGCCGGTCAGGTAACGGGTGCTCTCGTCGTGGGTGTAGGTCATCCAGGTCTTCTTGGTGCCCTCACCCAGCTCGTACTGGAGGATCTCTCCCATCTTGGAGTAGCGGGTCGCGCTCACGTACGCCGACAGGCCGGTGACCTTGACCGGCTGGCTGAGCCCGTCGTAGCTGTAGACGACCTGCTCCTCGGCCAGCCCGCCGCCCGCCGGGAAGCTGACCGACTGCACCTGGTCGTCGAGCGTGTAGCGGGTGTTGAGCTGGTAGGTGCCGGCCAGCTTGCCCTCACGGGCCGGGATGGTGACGGTCTGGCGCAGGGCGCGGTAGTCGGCGTCGATGGTGTTGATCTCCGCCGTGTACGCCTGCCCGCCCACGTACCGGGTGCTGGCGTGCAGTTCGCCCTTGGCCAGCGCGTCGTACTTCCACTCGGCCAGCAGCGTGCCGCTCGCCGAACCCTCGCGCATCTGGGTCTTGCGGCCCAGGGCGTCGTAGCCGTACCAGAGGGTCTTGCCGCGCGAGTCGGTGGTGGTGACGATCTCGTCGGCGTCGTTGTACGTCGTGGTCGTGACGCCCTTGTCGGGGTCCTCGGTCCTGATCTCGCGGCCGCGCAGGTCGTAGTGGTGCTTCCAGACGTTGCCCGCCGGGTCGGTGACCGTGGACAGGCGTCCCGCGTGGTCGTAGGTGTACTTGGTGGCCTCGTAGTCACCGGTCGGGGTGGCGCCCTTGTACTGGCGCAGCTCGATCAGCCGGTCCTCGGCGTCACCGATCCGGGTGGTCGCGGTGCCTCCCGGGGGCGGGGTGACGTGCAGCCGGTCGCCCTCCTCCTTGGCCGAGACCCGGTACTTCTCCGCGCCCTTGGCCTTGAAGACCTCGGCGTTGACCTCGCCGGTGCCGTCGAACAGCGACACGACCTGGTTGGGGACGGCCGAGTCGGCCACCGCCAGCAGTTCGGTGGCGGGCGTGCCGGTGGCGAAGTAGCCGGTGTTCTTCTTGTACTCCTCGCCCTGGGAGTTGTGGAAGGTGTCGGTGATCGTGCGGCCGTCCCGCAGTGCCGGGTCCTGCGTCTGGTCGTCCGTGGGCGCCGGCTCCTGGGTCTGGCGCTCGCGCATCAGGCCGTCGTAGAGCTCGTAGCTGGTGGTGTAGCCGCCGTCCGCGCGCAACGTCTTGGTGGTGACGTAGCTCGGGCCGTCGGTCCGCGTCGTGTAGGCGTACTCGGTGCTGGGCGACTGGCCGGACGCCTTGCTCCGGTCGGACTGCCAGACCTTGATCAGGCGACCCAGCGCGTCGTACTCCATGTCGACGCGGCGGTTGTTGGCGTCGATCTCGGCGACGGGCTCGCCCCAGGCCGGTTCGAGCAGGGTGCGCTCGGTGTGGCCGAGGTCGTTCGTCTCCGTGGTCTCCGTCGCCGGGGCGCCGGAGGCGGGGCTGTAGGTGGTCACGGACTTGGTGCCCACGGGGTCGGTCTCGCTGGTCTCGCGGCCGTAGGCGTCGAAGGTGCGGACGGTGCCGTTGATCGTCTGACCGTCCGCGGAGACGAGCTCCTGGACGGAGGTGACGTCTCCCTTGGTCGGCGGCTGGCCGTGGGCCTGGCCGTCGTACTGGACCTTCTCGTCCGACAGCACCTCACCGGCGGCCAGCGTGGACACCGAGGTGTCGCAGTTCGCGGCGACCTTCTGGACCCGGCTGGGGTAGTCGATCATCCAGGAGGTGTCGTTGCGGGCGTAGGTGTAGCGGATGCACCGGTCGTCGTCCGCGCTGGCCAGGTCGCCCTTCTCCTCGACCGTGGTGAGCAGGCCCTTGGCGTCGTACGAGCGCTCCTCGCCGGTACGCCGCCACTTGCCGTCCGTCATCGCGGTACGGGTGACCATGGACTTCGGCTGGACCACGTGCGCGGCCTTGGTGATGCCGCCCTGGGTGGACTCGGCCGTCTTGACCGACCACGGCTCCTCCGCGGTCGCGGTGGCGATGGCCCCGCCGTCGCCCTCGTACATGATCTCCTCGCGCTCGAAGCCGGCGAGCTGGTCGAGGTCGTCGAGCTTGCCGCCCTCGGAGTCGACCACCTGCACGTTGCGCTTGGAGCCGTCGGCCTGCTTGTCGCCGTGCATGCCGCGGAAGAAGCGGAACTCCGTCAGCGTGCGCGTGGTGTCCTGCCCGTCGCCCTCGCGGACGCGGACCCGGCCGAAGCCGCGGTAGTCGGCCCACGTGCGGTGCTCGGGCTTGACCAGGTTGGTCTCGGCGTAGTGCCAGCCGGCGCCGTCCAGGTACTCGTAGTCGGTGACCACGTTCGGCGAACCGGCCACACGGTCCACCTCGACGGTCTGGGTGACCAGGTACTTGTGGAACCAGTCGGTGACCTCGGCCTCGTTCGGCGGCGCCCAGCGCTGCGGGAAGCACCGCCTGGTGTTCTTGTCCGCCGCGGGAACGTCGCCCGGCTTGCAGTCGGCCGCGGAGTAGTTGATCCGCAGCTCACCGCCGGACTCGTTGTCGATCGCCTGGACCCGCCACTTGACCAGCGGGGCGCGGCCCTCGTCGGAGTCCACCCGGTTGGGCAGCTGCACGCCGATGAACTTCACCGGGGGCAGCGAGATCGTGCCGCCCACGTGACCGGTCTGCTGCACCGAGGCCAGCCACAGCGCCGGGCTCATGCCGTCGCCGGAGGCGGGGAACTGGTGCGCCAGCGCCCAGGAGTCCACCGGGTAGTACTGACCGGCGGCGTTGCGGACCTGGGTGGTGACCTTGGTCAGGCGCTTGCGGGTGAAGAACGTCGGCGCCAGCCGGTCAGTGCACTTCACCCCGGAGTCGCAGATCTGGTCGAACGGGACGTCCGGCCAGTGGCTCGCGGTCTCCTTCTTCAGCTCGGCGGGCGCGCAGGTGATGGTGCCGCTGGGCAGGCAGCGCTCGGCGACGTCGAACACCACGCGGGCGGCCGGCGTCTTGGTGAACAGCTCGCCCTTCAGGTAGCCGTAGTCGATGCGGGTCAGGTAGGCGGCGCGGTCGTACACGGTGCCCTGTTCGGGCTTCATGTGCCGGCCGTAGTAGTTCTTCTCCTGGGTGTACCAGTACGTGGTGGCGTTGCCGTGCGTGTCCACCTCGTAGTCGAGGTTCCACCGGTAACCCTGCT
>NZ_PVNG01000033.1 GCF_003001935.1 Nonomuraea fuscirosea
TCAGATGACGCTGATGGTGGATCGCGCCGGTCAGGTGCTGACTCCGGCTGTGCGTGCGGAGTTGCGCGCCAGCCAGACCAGGTGATGTAGGTGTCGAATCCCACGTGGAACAGCGGCGGCTGGAACAGCGGCGGCTGGGAGCCGCCGCCTCCGCCGCCGTCGAGCTCCGACCCGGCCTCCCCGGTACGGCCCTACGCCGTGACCGGCGGACGGACGGCGCCGCGGGTCAAACTGGCGATGGAGGCCCTGGTGTCCTCGGCGACGGCCGAGCACCGGGAGTTCTCCCACATCACGCCCGAGTACAAAGCGATCAGCCAGCTCTGCCTCCAGGTGAGATCCGTGGCCGAGGTCTCGGCCCTGCTGCGGATCCCGCTCGGGGTGGTGCGCGTGCTGATCGCGGACATGGCGGCCGAGGGTCTGGTTCGGGTGCATCAACCGCAGCTGGAAGCGGGTAGGCCGGACGTCAACCTGCTGGAAAGGGTGCTAAGTGGACTTCGCAGGCTCTAGCCCCGGTCTGACCTCGACCAAGATCGTGGTCGCCGGCGGTTTCGGAGTGGGCAAGACGACGTTCGTCGGCGCGGTGTCGGAGATCATGCCGTTGACCACGGAGGCCGTCATGACCGATGCCTCCGCCGGGATCGACGATCTGGGCATGACGCCGCTGAAGTCGACCACGACCGTCGCCATGGACTTCGGCCGGGTCTCCCTGGATCGTGACCTGATCCTCTACCTGTTCGGCACGCCCGGGCAGCACCGGTTCTGGTTCATGTGGGACGACCTGGTACGCGGCGCCATCGGCGCGGTCGTGCTGGTCGACACCCGCCGCCTGGCCGACAGCTTCCCGGCCATCGACTATTTCGAAGAGGCGCAGCTCCCGTTCATCGTGGGGGTGAACGGGTGGGACGGCTCCTACCCGCACAGCGACTCCGAGGTGCGCGACGCCCTGACGCTGGCGCCGCACATCCCGATGGTGCGGCTCGACGCCCGCTCCAAGGACTCGGTCAAGAGCGCTCTGATCAACCTGGTCGAGCACGCGCTCACGGTCAGGATGGCCGTGCCAGGCTGGAGCGGCTAGCGGACCGGATAGGCTGGAGTCTTAGACGTACTTTCGCTTCGAGGACTGGCCAACCACGTGTTCGAGACGCTTTCCGACCGGCTGACATCGGTCTTCTCCTCCCTCCGATCCAAGGGGCGGCTGTCCGACGCCGACATCGACGCCACCACCCGCGAGATCCGCATCGCCCTGCTAGAGGCCGATGTCGCGTTGCCGGTGGTCAAGGCGTTCGTCGCCCAGGTCAAGGAGCGCGCCCGCGGTTCCGAGGTCTCCCAGGCGCTGAATCCGGCGCAGCAGGTCGTCAAGATCGTCAATGACGAGCTGATCGGGATCCTCGGCGGTGAGACCCGCAGGCTCCGCTTCGCCAAGACCCCGCCCACCGTCGTCATGCTGGCGGGCCTCCAGGGCGCGGGCAAGACGACCCTCGCGGGCAAGCTCGCCCGGTGGCTGCGCGAGCAGGGCCACGCGCCCATGCTGGTCGCCGCCGACCTGCAGCGGCCCAACGCCGTCCAGCAACTCCAGGTCGTGGGCGAGCGCGCCCAGGTCGCCGTCTACGCGCCCGAGCCGGGCAACGGCGTCGGCGACCCGATCGGGGTGGCCCGCCGCTCCATCGACGAGGCCCGCCGCCTGCAGCACGACATCGTCATCATCGACACCGCCGGCCGCCTGGGCATCGACCAGGAGATGATGAAGCAGGCCGCCGACATCCGCGACGCGGTCTCGCCCGACGAGGTCCTGTTCGTGGTCGACGCCATGATCGGCCAGGACGCCGTCACCACGGCGCAGGCGTTCATGGAGGGCGTCGGCTTCGACGGCGTCGTGCTGACCAAGCTCGACGGCGACGCCCGTGGCGGCGCCGCCCTGTCGGTCCGCCACATCACCGGCCGGCCGATCATGTTCGCCTCCACGGGCGAGAAGCTCGAGGACTTCGACGCTTTCCACCCCGACCGGATGGCCTCGCGCATCCTCGACATGGGTGACATCCTCACCCTGATCGAGCAGGCCCAGAAGACGTTCGACGAGGAGCAGGCGGCCAAGATGGCCGGCAAGCTCACCTCGGGCGAGAACTTCACGCTGGAGGACTTCCTCGAGCAGATGATGATGGTCCAGAAGATGGGGCCGATCAAAAACCTGCTCGGCATGATGCCCGGCATGGGGCAGATGCGCGACCAGATCAACTCCATCGACGACCGCGACCTCGACCGCATCGCGGCCATCATCCGCTCGATGACCCCCGGCGAACGCCAGGACCCCAAGATCATCAACGGCTCCCGCCGCGCCCGCATCGCCGCCGGCTCCGGCGTCACCGTCAGCGCCGTGAGCAACCTGATCACCCGCTTCTTCGAAGCCCAGAAGATGATGAAGCGGATGGCGGGCGGCATGGGCATCCCCGGCATGCCGGGGGGCCGCGGCAAGTCCGGCAAGGCCCAGAAGAAGGCCAAGAAGGGCCGTCGCGTCAGCGGCGACCCGCGCAAGGCCGCCCTCGGCAAGGCTCCCGCGGAACGCACGGAGGACGAGACGCCCAAGCAGGGCGGCGTGCTCGGCAACCTGGGCGGCAAGCTGCCTCCGGGGATGGAGCTGCCGCCCGGCTTCGACCCCTCCAAACTCCGCCTCCCCGGCCAGAAGTAACCCACCCGCCGCCCCGGGCACCTCGCTCGGGGCGGCGGACATTGGGGCCCGGCGACTCGCCATCCCGCGGCAAACCAGACCAAGCGATCACCGCTACTAGACCGCTCTGCGGGCTGCCAATGCTCCACGGGGCTGCCAACGCGCCACGGGGCTGCCAACGCGCCACGGGGCTGCCAACGCGCCACGGGGCTGCCAATGCTCCATGGGCCGTCACCACTCTGCGGGGTTGTCGCCGCTCCACAGGCCGTCACCACTCTGTGAGCCGCCACCTCGCCCGGGGCGTCTATGCGCGGCGAACTCGTTGCTCCACCACTCAGCCGGCACCCCCACTCGCACCCCCGACCTGGCCCGCCCGCGCGGCCGCCTTGCCCTGCCTGCACGCCCGCCCGGTTCGTCCGACCCACCGTCTCCACATCCGCCCCACCCGCACTCCCGTTGGACCAGTCCGGTCTCACCCGCCCGCGCACCCGCCCGCGCACCCGCCTGTGCGCACGCCTGCCCTACCATCCGGACCGTCACCTCCACTTGACCCTTCTTTGTCCCGGCCGGCGGTGCGGTCGCTCGCCGGTCGCCGGTTGGCGGTGAAGTGCCGTTTCCGGCCTGTACGGACTGCGGTGGGGGACATGGCCTTGGTAGGTCGGGCGCGGGGTCTGGGGGTGTGGTGGTTCTTGTCGTAGTTTTGCGGTGTGGTGTCGTCGACGAGTCGTGGGTAGTGCCGTCGATCTGGCACAATGACATGTTGGAACATCGTGACCAGGCGGGTGCCCTCTCACCTCCCGCAGGTCGCGCCTGTCCCTGGAGCGTCATCCCGTCGTGCCCCACTCGGCGAGGTGCCGTTCACCCACGCTCGAATGCAGGAGAGACCACACCCGTGGCAGTCAAGATCAAGCTCAAGCGGCTCGGCATGATCCGCAACGCTCAGTACCGCATCGTCGTCGCCGACAGCCGCACCAAGCGTGACGGCCGGGCGATCGAAGAGATCGGCCTGTACCACCCGAAGAACGACCCTTCGCGCATCGAGATCGACGCCGAGCGTGCCGCTTACTGGCTGGGTGTCGGCGCGCAGCCGACCGAGCCGGTGCTCAAGCTGCTCAAGCTCACCGGTGACTGGCAGAAGTTCAAGGGCGAGCCCGCCCCTGCGCCGCTCAAGGTCGCCGAGCCCGCGCCCGACCGTCACGCCCTCTACGAGGCCGCGGCCAAGGAGGCGCTGTCCGGTGGCGACACCGGCACGGCCGCCACCACGCCGAAGAAGGCCAAGAAGAAGGACGAGGCCGAGGCCCCCGCCGAGACCCCGGCCGAGGGCGAGGCCTGACGTGCTCGAGGAGGCTCTCGAGCACCTCGTCAAGGGCATCGTCGAACATCCTGACGATGTCCGGGTCCGCGCACGCCGCATTCGCAGCGGGCGCGTCCTGGAGGTCCGGGTGCACCCCGAGGACCTGGGTAAGGTCATCGGACGCGGCGGGCGCACCGCCAAGGCGCTGCGCACGGTCGTGAACGCCCTGGCCGACGGGAAGTACGTACGGGTCGACTTGCTCGATCTGCACGAAGCAGTCCGTTAGCGTCAGGTAGGTTTTCGCGCCCTCATCGGTCTCGTTCCGATGGGGGCGCTCCGCGTTGCTACAGAAAGCAGGTTCAGGTGCAGCTGGTCGTCGGCCGGATAGGCCGCCCGCACGGGATACGCGGTGACGTGACCGTGGAGGTGCGCACCGACGAACCGGAGCTGCGCTTCGCCGCCGGTACGGCGATCCGGACCGATCCGCCGGACCGGGGTCCGCTCGTCGTCGCGGCCCGCCGCTGGCACAAGGGCACGCTGCTGCTGTCTTTGGAAGGGGTCACCGACCGCGACACCGCCGAGGCGCTGCGCGGCACCATGCTGGTCATCGACTCGGACGAGGTGACGCCGTCCGACGACCCCGACGAGTTCCACGACCACCAGCTCATCGGGCTCGAGGTGGTGACCGTCGCGGGCGAGCCGGTCGGGCAGGTGGACGACGTGCTGCACCACGGCCAGGACCTGCTCGTGGTACGCCGCAAGGGCCAGGAGGACGCCCTCATCCCCTTCGCCCGGGCGCTGGTGCCCGAGGTCGACCTGGAGGCGGGCAGGCTGGTCGTCGATCCGCCTGAGGGGCTGCTGTGATGCGGCTCGACATCATCTCGATCTTTCCCGAGTACTTCGCGCCGCTCGACGTCTCGCTGATCGGCAAGGCGCGGGAGCGGGGCACGCTCGACGTACGCGTGCACCAGTTGCGCGACTGGGCGTACGACGTGCACAGGACCGTGGACGACACTCCTTACGGTGGGGGTCCGGGCATGGTCATGAAGCCGGAGGTGTGGGGCGAGGCCATCGACGCGGTCATCGGCGCGAGCGCGGTCCCCGGCGGAGCCCGGGGCGGAGGTCACGTTCAGGGCTCGGATGAGGACGAGGGGCGCGACGGGGGAGAGGCCCGCGCCACGCCGCAGGCTAGCGCGCCCGGGTCGGTCGTGCCACCTCCGGTCGCCCCGGGAACGGATGCCCCGGGAACGGTCGAGCCGGGAACGGTCGAGCCGGCAGGGGTCGAGCCGGGAACAGGCGCGTCGGCAACGGTCGCATCGGGAACGCCCGTCCTGCCGCGGATGATCGTCCCGACGCCGAGCGGCCGGCCGTTCAGTCAGGAGCTCGCGCAGGAGCTGGCGCAGGAGCCGTGGCTGCTGTTCGCCTGCGGGCGCTACGAGGGCATCGACTCGCGGGTCATGGAGGAGTACTCCGGGCGGCTGCGCGTGGACGAGGTCAGCATCGGCGACTATGTGCTGGCCGGCGGCGAGGTGGCGGTGCTGGTCATGGTGGAGGCGATCGGCAGGCTGCTGCCCGGCGTGCTCGGCAACGCCCAGTCGGTCGTGGACGACTCGTTCGCGCCCGGGTCCATGGAGAATCTGGTCGAAGGCCCGGTCTACACCAAGCCGCCGGTGTGGCGGGGGCGCGAGGTGCCCGCCGTTCTGCTGTCCGGACATCACGGAAATGTCGCCCGGTGGCGACGGGACGAAGCGATCCGGCGTACCGTACGAAATCGGCCTGAACTCGCGGCGGCGCTCGACCCCGCGAAGCTGGACAAGCACGACAGGAAGCTCCTCGACGAGCTGTCGTTTCGCGTCCGCCGGAAAGATGTGGCAAACTGAATCGCTGCCGACCATCCCGCGGTCGGTGTTGCGTGCCCGGGAATGAGCGACCCCGGGCCCCACGAGACAGCAAGCGTGTCCGCTTCCGTCGCCGCGCCCGACTCGGGTGTGGCCGGGTGGACCTCCGCGTGCCCGCGAAACTTTGAGGAATAGACTCTCATGCACACGAAGATCCAGGAGCTCGAGAAGGCGACCCTGCGCGGCGACGTGCCGGCTTTCCGCCCCGGTGACACCCTCGAGGTTCACGTACGCGTCGTCGAAGGCAACCGGTCCCGCGTCCAGGTGTTCAAGGGCTTCGTGCTGCGCAGGCAGGGCAGCGGCGCCCGCGAGACCTTCACGGTCCGCAAGGTCAGCTACGGCGTCGGCGTCGAGCGCACCTTCCCGGTGCACAGCCCGGTCATCGAGAAGATCGTGCTCGTGACCCGTGGCGACGTCCGCCGCGCCAAGCTCTACTACATGCGCGACCTGCGTGGTAAGGCCGCCCGTATCCGCGAGAAGCGTGAGACGACGGCCGCCAAGTAACCATGGCGTTTACCGATGGCCCGCGCATCGCGCGGGCCATTCGGCTTTACAGGGCCGTTTCCTTTATGTGGAGCGACTCGTGCGTGGGTGTAACGTCGGTCGAGGCTTGTCGAGCCTAGTCATCATCTAGGCTCGTCAGCGATGACTAGCGAGAGCCAGGAGCACGGCGCTGTGCGCCGCCCTGTCGAGGACGAGGTGGACGTGGTCGCCGAAGAGACTCAGCAGCCTGCCAAGGGCGAGAAGAATGAGAAGAAGGGGTCGTTCTGGAAAGAACTTCCTGTTCTCGTGGTAGTCGCCCTGGTGCTGGCCCTGATCATCAAGACGTTTGTGGTCCAGGCGTTCTATATTCCGTCGGAATCGATGGAGAACACCCTGCTGACAAATGACAGGGTCCTGGTCAACAAGCTCGTCTACCACACCCGTGACATCGAGCGCGGTGACGTGGTGGTGTTCTCGGGAGTCGATTCCTGGGACGGGGAGTTCGAGCTGGAGGAGCCGTCCAACCCCGTCGCGGCGTTCTTCCGCTGGGTCGGCACCGCGTTCGGCATCGTGCCCGGCGAGAAGGACTACATCAAGCGGGTCATCGGCGTCGGCGGCGACCACGTCAAGTGTTGCGACTCCAAGGGGCGCATCACGGTCAACGGCACACCCATCGAGGAAGAGAGTTATCTCTATCCGGGTGACGTGCCGTCCGACAAGTTCTTCGACATCACCGTGCCGCAGAACCGGCTGTGGGTGATGGGCGACCACCGTTCGGTCTCGCTCGACTCCCGCTCGCACACCGGCGATCCTGGCGGCGGCTCCATTCCCGTGGGGCAGGTCATCGGCAGGGCGTTCGTGATCGTCTGGCCGTTCGACCGGTTCTCCTCGATCGACATCCCCGACACCTTCGCGCAGCCCGCTCTCAACGCCCTCGGCGAACAGGTGCCGCTGGTCGCGGGGTTCGGGCTGGCCGTACCCTTGGTGCTGGTTCGTCGGCGCTTGCGGAAGAGGCGCTGATGGCCGTCACCAAGAAGGCGGAGGGCGTGGGCAAAGAGAAGAAGAAGGGCAGTTTCCGCGAGACTGTCCTGCTGCTCGTCATGGGCGTCGGCATCGCGCTGCTGCTGCAGGCCTTCGTGGTCGGCTCGTTCTACATCCCGTCGGAGTCGATGGAGAAGACGCTGCTGATCAACGATCGCGTCTTCGTCAACAAGCTCGCGGGCGCGCCCGATCGCGGCGACATCATCGTCTTCAAGGGATGGAACGGCGAGGACACGATCAAGAGGGTCATCGGTGTCGGCGGCGACAAGGTGGTGTGCTGCGACAAACAGAAGCGCATCACGGTCAACGGTACGGCCCTGGACGAGTCCTCCTACCTCTATCCCAACGATTTCGCTTCCGGCGATAAGTTCGACGTCACCGTGCCCGCAGGAAAGCTCTGGCTGATGGGCGACCACCGCAGCGCCTCGGCCGACTCCCGGTCCCACATGGAGGAGCCCGGAGGCGGTTTCATCTCGGTGGACGCGGTGATCGGCACGGCCGTGGTCCGCTACTGGCCGCTGTCGCGGGGCTATCTTTTCTCCCGTCCCGACATCTTCGACAAGGTCAAGTAGGCGCGGCTTCCGGTCGCGGATTGCGGCGAATGGGGCGTACGCTGCCTGTGTCATGACAGTTGCGTTCCGCCCTCGACCGAGCGTCGTCCGGCGAGATTCCGGACTCTACGCCTATGAGCGGGCGCTCGCTCGCCGCGGCCTCAGCCCGATCGCGGGCGTGGACGAGGCCGGCCGCGGCGCGTGCGCCGGGCCGCTGGTGGTCGCGGCCGTCATCCTGCGCAAGCAGGTCGACGGCCTGGCAGACTCCAAACTTCTCACCCCCCAGGTGCGCGAACGACTCTACGAGCAGATCATCCGCGTCTCCCATGTAGGCATAGTGATCATCCCGTCGGGGGAGATCGACGCCAAAGGTCTTCACAAGTGCAACGTTTCAGGAATGCGGCGAGCTGTCGCACAGTTGCCCTGTGACCCGGAGTACATCCTGACGGACGGCTTCCCGGTCCCGGGGCTACCGGCGCCGTCTCTGGCCGTGTGGAAGGGGGACCAGGTGGCCGCATGCGTGGCGGCGGCGTCGATCGTGGCCAAGGTGACTAGGGATCGCCTCATGGTCACGCTCGACGAGCGCTACCCGCTGTACGGCTTCGCCGAACACAAGGGGTATGTCACACCAGGACACCGGCTGGCGCTGGAAACGCATGGCCCGTGTCCTGATCACCGTTTCTCCTTCGTCACGGTGGCGAGGGGGATGGGTGAAAATGAAATGGGGGCCGGGGTTGCCTGACCAGGCGAACCGGGGGACCGGTACGACAGGAGGACCGCGATGAGCGCAGAGGATCTCGAAAAGTACGAAACCGAGATGGAGCTGCAGCTTTACCGCGAATACCGTGATGTCGTCGGTTTGTTCACGTACGTGGTGGAGACTGAACGGCGCTTCTATCTGACCAACTCGGTGGATCTCGACGTCCGTACCGCGGAGAACGGTGACGTCTTCTTCGACGTGAAGATGCAGGACGCCTGGGTGTGGGACATGTACCGGCCGGCGCGGTTCGTCAAGAACGTGCGGGTCGTGACATTCAAGGACGTGAACGTGGAGGAGCTCGCCAAGGCGGACCTGGAAATGCCCAAGGAGGGGTTCTCGGGGTAGGGGGCGCGTGGGAAGGCTGGGGGCCTGAGCCGGCGATGGACTCACGGCCCTGGGACGTACACGGCTACGGCCCGCTGACAAGGCCGTTCACTCCCACGCCTGCCGCGCCCGCACCTCAGGGCATGCCCGCCTGTCAGCAGTGCGGTCGCATCCATCTCAGGGCGCGCTCTCATCTCGGGCACGCCCGCATTTCACGAGACCGGCCGCATTTGAGGGGCCCTGGCCGCTCTCACCGTTCCAGGCGGTCGGGCCGGAAAGCTCTCACCCACGACCGCGTCATCCGAGCCGCGCTCGACCTCACGGAGGTCGCCTCTTCCCCTTGAGGTGGGCCCAGCACTTGCCTGGCCGCTCATCCCCTGCACGGCGGCCCTTGCTTTCAATAGAGCGCTCCCCCTTTCCACGAGATTACCGAGGGTGCCGCTCGCTCTTCCTGCGGGCGAACCCGGCGCCCTCCCGGATTCCCTCGCTCTTCCTGCGAGCGGCCCCTGCCGCTCTTCGCGGCCGTTCGGCCCTCTGGCAGGGAGGGTCCTGCACTTTCTGAGCTGCTTACGCTTCCCACGAGGTGGGCTCTGTGCTTCCCGCGAGGTGGGCTTCTTGCTTCACCGGGGCCGCTCGCCCTCATCGCGGCCTGTGATCTTGAGACGCTGACTCTAGGAGGATCACGGGAAGCACCCGCTTCCACGGGACCGAGAAGCAGCCACTCGGCGGGACATGGGAGATGGGGGCCCGCTCCCGCGTTATCCACAGGCTCTCCCCCTCCCTCCACCCCTATCCCCAGAACCCCGTTCGGCCCCTCATCCACCACCCCGCATCCGCGAAGGTCAGTGCGCAGACCCACCCGCACCACCCACCGGACGGAGCCGGCACATGACACCGGAGAGCAAGCAAGAGCTGGGCAAACGCGGCGAGCAGGTAGCGGTGACCTACCTGGAGGCCGAGGGGATGAAGGTGATCGAACGCAACTGGCGCTGCCGCCACGGCGAGATCGACATCATCGCGGAAGACGGCTCCAACCTCGTCGTGGTGGAGGTCAAAACCCGATCGAGCAGATCACACGGCTCCGCCCTGGAGTCGGTCAGCCCCGCCAAACTCGCCCGGCTGCGCATGCTCGCGGCCAAATGGCTGACCACGCGCACCGAAACGTACAAAGCGGTCAGGGTAGACGTGATCGCCCTCGAACGTTTCGCCGGTGATTTCGCACTGCGTCACGTGCGGGGGGCGATCTAGGTGGCCGTGGCCCGCACGCGCAGTGTGGCGCTGGTGGGCGTCACGGGCCGTACGGTGGAGGTCGAGGCCGACGTGGGCAACGGCCTGGCCGGCATCCACCTCATCGGCCTCCCCGACACCGCACTCAGCGAAGCCCGCGACCGGGTGAGATCAGCGATGGTCAACAGCAACTATCCCTGGCCGGACGCCCGCATCATCGTCAGCCTCTTCCCGGCCAGTCTCCCCAAGCGCGGATCGCAGTTCGACCTGGCCATCGCGATGGCCATCCTCGGCGCGGCCGGAGTGGTTCCCGCGGAACGGATCGCGGAGCCGTTCTTCCTCGGCGAGCTGGGCCTGGACGGCCGAATTAGGGCGGTACGCGGCGTGCTGCCCTCCGTCCTGGGCGCGGCCAAGCACGGAGACGTCACGGTCGTGGTCCCGGCGGCGAATTCCGCGGAGGCCGTCCTGGTGCCTGACGTGAAGGTGGTCCCCGTCGCGCACCTGCGGCAGCTCGTGGAGTGGCTGCGAAAGGGAGACGACCCGCCCAAACCAGAGACGGATGAGTGCCCGGAGCCACCCAAACCCGCCGCCAAGCCCGACAACATCGACCTGGCGGACGTCGTGGGCCAGCCGGTCGCCCGCCGAGCCCTCGAAGTCTGCGCGGCCGGCGGCCACAACCTCTGGATGCTCGGCCCGCCCGGCACCGGCAAGACCATGCTCGCGGAGCGCCTCCCCACCCTCCTGCCGAATCTGGAGCTCGACCATGCCCTGGAGGTCACGGCCATCCACTCGGTCGCCGGAGCCCTGCCATCCAGTGCCCCCATGATGAGCCGGCCACCGTTCGTCAGCCCGCACCACACGGCGACCTCCGCCGCGATCATCGGCGGCGGCAGCACGATCGTCCGCCCAGGAGCCGTCTCCCTGGCCCATCGCGGGGTGTTGTTCATGGACGAGGCGCCCGAGTTCCCGCGCCATGTCCTCGACGCGCTGAGACAGCCGCTCGAATCCGGCCGCGTGACCGTCTCCAGATCCGCCGGTTCGGTCACGTTCCCCGCCAGGTTCATGCTCATCCTGGCGGCGAACCCCTGCCCCTGCGCCCAGGCCGAAGACCAGGGAGGCACCTGCAGATGCACACCCATGACCCGCCGCCGTTACCTCGGCAGGCTCTCCGGCCCGCTGCTCGACCGCATAGACATGAAGGTCACGGTCGCGCGCTCGACCAGACGCGAGTTGCTGGCCGACCGTCAGTTCGTGGAGACCAGCGAGACGGTGGCCGAACGCGTCCTGGTGGCTCGTGAACGTGCCGCCAAACGTCTGGCCGGCACACCGTGGCGCTCGAACGCCGAGATCCCGTCCTCCGTCCTCCACGCCGACTACCGCCCGTCCGCCGAAGCGATGCACCCCATGACGTCCTGCCTCGACTCAGGCACCCTGACCGCCCGCGGCCTCGACCGCGTCGTCCGAGTCGCCTGGACCCTCGCCGACCTGGCCGACAAGGACGTCCCCAGCCAAGACGAAACCAACGCCGCCCTCAGCTTCTGGCTGGGCGTGGAGTCCTAACCTCCAGCACCAGCAAGGCTGAGCACGCCACCATCTCGCACGAGCAGCGCCGAAGACGCCGCCATCTCGCACGAGCGGTCCCAGAGACGCCGCGAGCCCGCATGAGCGAGCCCGGAGACGTCGCCATCTCGCACGGGCGGACCCGAAGGCGCCGCTATCTCGCACGAGCGGAGCCGCAGACGACGCCATCTCGGACACAAGCAGAGTTCCTAAGCCCTCGCCTCGCACGAGCAGGGCCGACGACGTCGCCATCGGACGCGGCCCCCTTACACACTCGCGACCGACGATTGCACCTGCCCACTCGTCGGTCCGAGTCAGCTCCACGACGTAGATCAAGTGACCGATCGAGAGAGCCCGCCGCAAGCAGCATCGATATGAAAGGTCAGGTCCAGGCTGAGACCAGTCCTAGTCGACACAACCGACGCCTGAACCGGGGCGGGGCACTCCACGCCGTCCCGGCGGGGCCAACGCGAGCCGTCAAAGCCATACACACCCCACCGCGCCATACACCTCCGACCAAGCCGAACCATTCACCGCGCAGCGACCATCCGAGCCCACGCCTGCACTTTGCACAGCGAACGACCGGACCCTCTACCTGCACTTCTGCGCAGCGATCGCCCGGAGTTCGTGCCCGCGCCTTGCGCAGTGACCGGCCGGAGCCCCTGCCTGCACTTCGCAGTGACCGGCCGGAGCTCCCGGCCGCACCGTGTACAGCTCACGACCGGGTGCCCCTGATCGCACCTTGCGCAGCGACCGGCCGGAACCCTGACTGCACTTCGCCTAGCGACCGGTCGAAGCCCCGACCTGTGCCCACCGCACGTCCTGTACCGCCCCGAACCGCAACCCGGAGCTTTGCCATGATCACCAAACGCCCAGCGCCACTCCAAGCTGCCACCCAGAACACGCCCCTCTCACCCCTGGCACGCACCGGACCTACGACGCCCCCCGAGCACTTCCGGCCCGTCACACGCATTACACCGGTCGCATCAGGTAGGGCGGCCGGACTCGGCAAGCCGGTCGGATTTGGCAGGCCGGTCACGTCCGGTAAGCCAGTCAGACCCGGTGCGCTAAGCATGTCCTGTATGCCGGTCGGACCCGGTGCGCTAATCAGGTCCTCTATGCCGGTCGGACCCGGTGTGCCAATCACGTCCGGTACGCCGGTCAGACCGGTTGCGCCCCTTCAACACCTCACAAACGTCATGCGTGCCAGCCCTGCGACTCCTGCGGCTGCCACTCCCACTCCCACAGGCGCGGCCATCACCGGACCGGTCACATCCACCGAGGGCGACCAAGTCCGGACAGAAGTCCTCTGCCGTATGAGGCCTGGAAGGAGACCAGACCCTGCAGCGAAGCCGGGACTAACAGGGAGGCCAAGCCTGTGATGGAGATCAGCATCGAGACAGCGTCGGAAAGCCGCGAGACAGCGAACCACGCGCAAACGCAGGACGACAGCGGCACAGCCGACAGCCGGACAGTCGACAGCGGGCCCTCGCACTCTCCCGGGCGGATCGAAACCAGGAGGGCTCCTACCACTTCGACTGTTCCTCCAGGGATCTACGGTTCCCTGGAAGCACCTGGCCCTTCCAGCCCTTACAACCCCTCCAGCCCTTCCAGCCCATCCAACCCCTTTAGCACCTCTAGGCCCTCTAGCCCGATTCGCTCGTCTAGCCCGTGCAGGCCCTCCAGCATCTCCAGGCCCTCCGGCACGTCCAGGACAGGGGAGGCGTCGACCGGCACCGGGACGCCTGCTACATACCCCGGCCGCCCAAATGGGACAGCCCTGACCGCCGAAGAGTCTGGATTGTCCAAGATCGACAGATTTTGTGAGTCCGATGAAACCTCGTCGGGGGACCAGGTAACACCGGGACCTTCCGAACATGCCGGAGCCCCTCAGAACGCCCTCACCGTCGCCGTCGCCGCAGAAGCGAGAGCCCCGAGCGACACAAATGAACATGTCGGCCCCGTCATCATCGCTGCAACAGCCCAAGGCGAGACCGAAGCCCGAGCCGCCCTCATGCGAGCCGCCGACGTAGGCGACCCCGTGATGGGCCGCCTGGTAGACCAGTACGGTGCCCAGCAGGCAGTGAGGGCGATCCGCTCCCGGACCCTGCCACCGGAGTTCACCGCCCGAGAAGCCGAGCAAGAACGCCCACCCGACCTCACGGCACGCCTGAACACCTGGTACGCCCGCCTGGCGGCCTCCAACCCCGCAGCGGATGTCGAGGTGGGGAAGAGTTTCGGAGCCAGGCTGATCATCCCGGGCGACTCGGAGTGGCCGACGCAGCTGGACCAGCTCGGAGCGGGCCGTCCCCTGGCGCTCTGGGCTCACGGCACCGCGGACCTCCGCTTCTCGTGCCTCAAATCGGTGGCCGTAGTAGGAGCCAGAGCCGCCACGTCATACGGTTCTCACGTCGCGGCGGAGTTCGGCGTCGGCTTGAGCGAGTCGGGCTGGACCGTCGTGTCAGGCGGAGCGTTCGGTGTGGACGGAGCCGCGCACAAGGGCGCGCTGGCCGCCGGTGCGCCGACGGTCGTGGTCCTCGCCTGTGGTGTGGACGTCTGCTATCCGAGCAGCCACGAGGCTTTGTTCGCGGCCGTCGGGCAGCAGGGGGTCCTGATCAGCGAGTGCCCGCCCGGCGTCCATCCGACCCGAGCCCGCTTCCTCATCAGGAACCGCCTGATAGCCGCCCTGTCGCGAGGCACGGTGGTCGTCGAAGCGGCTCTCCGCAGCGGCGCCCTCAACACGGCCACCCACGCCCTGACCCTCACCAGACACCTCGGCGCGGTGCCGGGGCCGATCACGTCGAGCATGTCCGCCGGCTGCCACAGACTCCTCCGCGAACGCAAGGCGGTGTGTGTCACCTCACCGGAGGACATGATCGAGCTCGTGGGCGTGCTGGGCGACGACCTGACACCACAGACGAGAGCTCCCGCTGTTCCCAGAGACAAGCTCAACGAGTCGACGAAACGAGTCCTGGACGCGGTACCCACCCGAGGCGGCGCAGGGCCGGCATCGATCGCGGTGGCGGCCGGGGTCGGCCTGGACACGGCGTTGAGCGCCTTGGGCGGCCTGGCCGCCGCGGGCTACGTCGAACGAAGCACCAAGGGCTGGCGCCTCCGCAAACAACAAACCGCGTACCGCAGAGCCCCCGACTCCAGCACCCTCGAACCACCCCCAGCCCCCGAGCCCGACCCCGCGGAATTCCCACCCTTCCCGGAGGACTTCCCGTAACCGCAGCAGGGTTGCCCCATCAACGAGGGCGATCACGTACGCACAACACCGAGTACCAGGTGAGGCCCAGGCAGTCCCGCGAACAGGAGGCTGAAGACCTGCGTCATCAGCGAAGGAAGCCTCGGCCGATGGCGTAGAAAACGGTGCAGGCGATGCAGGGCTGCCGGGACAGGCCAATTCCCCCCGGTGAAGGCGTGCGATCAACTCATACAACCCCGGCGCGCGACAACGGCATCACACGACGGGTTGCGCCGACGGAAGTGGCGCACCACTTTGCCCTGCTCACAAACATGGAGCTGTGAAATGGTGACGGCCACCGTTTGACCCTTGGAGGGCCCTGACGAGACCGGAGAGCAGAACGATGGCCGCAACAACAGTGTGGCTTCCGACTGGTCGCGGGTAAGGCAGAACGCACATCGGTGGCTCCTACTTTGTCGACCCCGTCAAGCGAGCATTTACGACGAAGATGGGGGAGGGTGAGTGGGTTTGGACGGGCCGGGGTGGCGAGGCGGACATGAGCGGGTTCGTGGTTTGGAGGTGGGAGGTGTGGTGGGTATGGGTGGGCGAGTGGCCGGAAGAGTGAGCGTCTTGAATGGCGGTGGGTGTGGCGTGCGGTGGACGTTCGAGGGGACGGACGCGGTCAGACCTTGATCGGAGAGTGATGTGGGCGTGGACGAGGTGGGCGTGGACAGGGAAGACGTGGTGATCGAGTTCGGGCGGTATTTGCGGCTTGAGCGTGATCTTTCGCCGCACACGGTCCGGGCGTACTTGACCGACGTCAACTCCCTGCTCGATCACACGCACGGGGTGCTGGAAGGGCTCGATATCGGGGCGCTGAGGGAGTGGCTGGCCGGGCAGCATGCGGCGGGAAAGGCGCGGGCCACGCTGGCGCGGAAGACGGCCTGCGCTCGTACCTTTACCGCGTACTGCCATCGCCGCGGCTGGTTGTCGACGGATCCGGGGCTGCTGCTGGGGAGCGCCAAGGCGCCCAGGCCGCTGCCCGCCGTACTCGATCAGCGGCAGGCGGAGGCAGCCCTGGATGCCACCCCCAGCGGAGACCCTAAGGAACTGCGCGATCAGGCGCTTCTTGAGTTGTTGTACGCCACGGGCGTGCGGGTGAGTGAACTTTGCGCGCTCGACGTTGACGATGTCGACCGTGAGCGGAACGTCGTCAGGGTGATGGGCAAAGGGCGCAAGGAGCGTACGGTGCCGTTCGGGCTTCCTGCTCTACGCGCGTTGGATCGGTGGTGCATCCATGGGCGGCCGTTGTGGATGAAGGCTGGAAGCGGGCCGGCCCTCTTCCTGGGAGTTCGGGGTGGGCGTATCGACGCGGGCACCGTACGGCGAGTGGTGCACGCGCGGCTGGCGCAAGTAGAGGGCGCGCCCGATCTGGGGCCGCATGGGTTGCGGCACAGTGCGGCGACGCATCTTCTTGAAGGCGGCGCAGACCTTCGCAGCGTGCAGGAACTGCTTGGGCACGCGTCCCTCAACACCACCCAGATCTACACGCATGTATCGATCGAACGGCTGCGGGCGGCGTATCGGCAGGCGCATCCTCGGGCTTGATCGATGGATCGGGCAGGGATGAGGGCGGGTAGATGTGCGTCCATACGACGTGGGTCCACGACTCGCGGGTCGAGGCGCGAGTAACGGCTACCGTCTCGCTTTGGCCAGTCTGCTCAAAGCAGCTGACGCGATGACGCGAGGTGCTCTCAGTCAGTGGGTGGCCGTTCTAATCTCACCAGCCCTTCGGTCGGCCGGTAGGGACGGGGTTGTAGAGGCGGCGAAGGGCCATCGATCGAGCGGGTGCTGGCTGTTGATGTCGCGCGGTTCGTCGGTCAGCTCGGAGGAAGGCGGCGTCGGGGAGCTGCATTTCGGCGGTGATGTCGTCCTTTACGGTGCTGACCTCGCGTCGGGCCGTGCTGAGGCGTTCTGACTTGGCGCTTGTTGCGTATGCGGTGTGTGCTGCGCAAGGCGGTGGCGAGCAGGAGGAGCACGGCTCCCACAAGTACGCCGACGCCGATTGTGGAGGCAGAGATCAGCTGGGTTGAGGCTGCGTACAGCAGGGATTGGATTGGGGATGTGGGGCGATGGCTGGCGGGTAGCGAGCCTTCTCCTGAGGTGGTAGCGCTTTTGTCGCCCTCCCCCTCGCTCTCGCTCTCCCCCTCGCTCTCGCTCTCGCTCTCGCTCTCCCCCTCGCTCTCGCTCTCGCTCTCGCTCTCGCTCTCGCTCTCGCTCTCGCTCTCGCTCTCGCTCTCGCTCTCGCTCTCGCTCTCGCTCTCGCTCTCGCTCTCGCTCTCGCTCTCGCTCTCGCTCTCGTCCTCGCTCTCGACGTAGCCGTCACTGATGCTGTCGCGGCCAGGGCCAGGGCCAGGGCCAAGATCAAGGCCAAGGTCAGCGCCGGACGTGGTGGCGATGGCGTTCGTGCTGGTGGCGTTCGTGGTCGCCGTTGTGGTGGTGCTGACGATCGCGGCGGTGGTCGTATCTGTGCTCACGGTCGCGCTGGCGCTGGTGCTGGTGGCGGCGGTTGCAATGATCTTGTCGGTGTCGGTGTCGGTGTCGGTGTCGGTGTCGGTGTCGGTGTCGGTGTCAGTGGTTGTGGTTGTGGTTGTGGTTGTGGCCAGCTTGGGCGGCCGGGTTCTGGAACGTCTCTGTGGTCGTACCGGGGGTGGTGTTCGCTGGGACGGTGGTGCGAATGAACGGGGCGAGTGCCATGGTCAGGAGGCTGATGCCTGGTGTCGCGGGGGATGAGGTCAGGAACAGGGTTGGTGGATCTATCGATGGCGGTTGGGTTGGGGTTCCGCGTGGGAAGGGCGGTGTTCCTACCTGTGGAATTGGGGTTGAGGGGTGTGCTGCGGATTGCGGGAGTGAGGCTGCCGAGGGGTGGAGCGGTGTTTGCGGGTGTGGGGGCGGGGCTGGTTTTGAGTGGGGGAGGGCGTTCGAGGGGGGTGCTGTAAGCGGGGAAAGCATGATGTGGGCTGGGGGTGGATGCTGGGGGTCATGTGTTCTGGTCGTGAATCGGGGCCAGAAAGGGAGGAGGCGGATGGGGGCTTGGCCTAGAAGGGCGAGAGGGTTGAGGTAGCGGGTGTCGCGGAGGAGGCCCCAGTGCAGGCATGACTCCGGGCAGTGGGTCTTCGAGTCTTCGAGGGTGCCGATCTTGGCACCTGCTGTGATGGGTTGGCCGCGGCGTACGGATGCTGTGACGGGAAGGTAGGTCGTACGGAGGCCGTCTGGATGGTCTATGGCGATCACGCCTTTTCCGGCGACTGGGCCGGCGAAGCGGATCGTGCCTGAGCCTGAGGCCATGACGGGGGCGGATACGGGGGCGGCCAGGTCGATGCCTCGGTGACCGGCGAGCCAAGGCTCTGGAGGTGGGGTGAAGCGGCGCACGAGCCTGGGGTGTCCGTCCAGAGGCCAGCGCCAGGGGGTCGGAGAGGCTCTGGCTGGGGGAGTGAGGATGGGGAGGATCAGGGTCGCGGAGATGAGTGTGGCCACGATGGCGGCTCTGATCAGTGCCGGTCTCGTTCGGGGGTGAGGGTGTGGTTGCGGATCAGCGTGCGCCAGCGGGCGAGAGGTGGAAGCCGGAGAGACGGGTGGGATGGGGCAGGTCGTGTTGACGTTCATGCGGGGAGTTTGGCGGGGTTGCCTTGGGTCGCGAGGTGGTGAACGTCGTTCTGTGGATAGAGGGCGCAGCGGAAGGGTGCCTGTGGATAACGCGGTTGCGGAATGGTGAGGGTGAGGCATGATGGGGACGCCTGCTGCGGGACGGTGGGTCGACTCGATCAAGTGGTTCGTGGGCTACACCTGATGACGCTGCGGTTACGTGGTCCGGGGACGATGGTTGGCGCCGTGCGGACGTAGAGGTGACGTCCAGATCCAGATGGTGCTCAGAGCGATGCCCGCGGCGCAGATGAGGATGACAGGGCGCAAGCCGATGAGTTCGGCGACCAGACCGCCGGCGAGGCCGCCCAAGGCCAGTACGCCTTGGACGGCGAAGGTCATGGTGGCGTTGACCCGGCCACGGAGCTCCGGGGACGTCTCCCGGAGGATGATCGCACCCATGCAAGTGGCGAAGGCGACGACGATGCCGCCGGTGATCGTGCCTGTCAGGACGAGGATCGAGATCTTCCACCAAAGAGAGCCGTTCAGCAGACCCACCGTGAGGATCTCCATGGGGAAGAAGATCACCGCGATGAGGAGGACGCGGTCCTCGCCATAGCGCTTGGACAGGCGGGCCGTTGCCCATGCGCCGAGCAGGCCGCCGGCGCCGCCCAGGGCGATGAGGACACCGATAAGGCTTTTGGGGATGTCAAGCGTGTTCAGCATGTAGAGCATGTAGACGGCCGTGTACGCCATGGCGAAGAAGTTGATCGTGACGCCTGCTCCCAGGAGCGCGCGGAGCATGGGATGGGTGACGCTGGCCTTCAGGCCTTCCCTGACGTCCTGCCACATGCCTCGCGAGGTCGTGGCGGTGTTCTTCTCCGGGGTTCGGATGGAGCGGAGCAGTAGGGCCGAGGTCAGGAACGACAGAGCTTCCGCCAGTACGGCCAAGGGTGCCGTGAGGAGCTGCACCAGGAGGCCTGCCAAGCCGGGACCGCTGACTGATGCGACGGAATACGAGGCGTGGAAGCCGGCCATCGCCTCGGTGCGCTGGGCCGTTGGGACTACGGCCGCGATGTGGGGGAAGTTCGCCGCTTTGAAGAGCACGCCGGCCGTACCGATCACGAGGGCCACGACGATCAGCCAGACGACGTTCAGTACGCCGAGCAACCAGGCGATCGGGATCGTGACTGCGGCTGCACATGAGACGAGTTCGCAAGCGATCATCATCGGGCGATGACGGGTGAGCCGGTCGGCGATGGCGCCCGACTGGAGGCCGAACGCGAGAGCGGGCACCGAGGCGGCGGCGGTCAACATGCCCATCTGGGATGGGGAAGCGGTCAACAGGGTGACAGCGGTCAGTGGGATGGCCAGCTTCGACACTTCTGAGCCGGTGATGGAGATCGTTCGGGCGGTCCACAGCAGGCGATAGTCGCGTTGCTTTCTCAAGGGGGTTGGCAGGGGAGCAATCTCAGCGGTGGTCGGAGGGCTGGGTCGGCTAATGCCTGCTTCTCCGGTCTCGGCGCATCCGGAAGCCGTGGCGGGGGGGTCGGTGAGGTCAGCGATGCTACTGGCCTCATGATGTCCAGGCTGATGCGAGTGGGGTTGGCGGGTAGGGGCGGCGTCGGCCAAACTGTGAAGGGAACGCTTCATGATTATGAAGATATCCCTTCACAGTTATGAAAGCAATGCTTCACGTCCGATATTGAGTACCGTTGGCACATGACGCGGCACGGTGAAGGGCTCAGTGATCCCAAAGCGATGAGGGCGCTGGCTCATCCGGCGAGGTTGATGATCCTCAACAGGCTGAATGTGGAGGGCAGCGCCACCGCCACCGAGGTGGCGGAGATCGCGGGGATCACTCCCAGCGCCGCCAGTTATCACCTGCGGATGCTGGCCAAGTACGGGTTCGTGGAGGACGCACCGCCGAGGGGGGATGGCAGGGAGCGGCTCTGGAAGGCGGTGGGCAAGCCGGTCAGCGTGGGGGTGCTGCCTGATGATCAGCCTGATGTCCGGGAGGCCAAGGTCACGTTGATCACGGCGTTCCGCCGGGAGGCCAATGAGGAGGCTGAACGGGCGCTGGCGAACATCGATCAGGAGCCCGAGGAGTGGCGTGATGCGACCCTGTTCGGTCGTTACCGGATCAGGGTCGATGCCGAGGAGCTTGCCCAGTTGAACCGGGAGATCGGGAAGTTGATCGAACCTTTCGTGGTGCAGCGCCGGCGTGAAGGGGTCGCACCGAAGGGGGCCCGAGTGGCTGAGGCTCAGGTCAATCTGTTCCCGGTGGTCGCTAGGGCGGTGCCGGGGCTGCCCACCGAAGACCATGGTGCGGCTGGAGGTAAGTGAGGTACGCGGCTTCGTGTGGGGTGTAAGGGGTGGGTGTGGGCTGTGGGTGTAAGAGGCGGGTGTGGGTGTAAGGGGTGGACGGTGCGCCTGGCTTCGGCAGAGCGTGGGGAATGCAGCGGGAATGGGTGAGTGTGGGCTTGATCCGCTTCAACGGGCATCCGAGATCAGGTGTGTTGCGACAAGCGCTAGAACCCGAGCGCCCGCTGGGTCCCTTTCAGATGCCGTTGACAAGGGGTTCGTCCGCGGAAGGGCGTCCATGACGGAGAGCATGGGAAGAAGGCGCGTCCTCGCCGTTCGTTCACGCCCGAGTTCAAGGCCGAGATCGTCGAGTTGTGCCTGCGTGGTGATCGCTCGGTTGGGCAGGTGGTCAAGGAGTTCGATCTGACCGAGACCGTGGTGCGGCAATGGGTGCGTCAGGCCGAGGTTGATGCCGGGCGGCGTGAGGGGCTGACCAGTAGCGAGCGGGAGGAGTTGGCGGCGCTGCGGCGGGAGACCCGGCGGCTGCGTGAGTATGTCGACGTTCTCAAGCGGGCGACGGTCTTCTTCGCCAAGGAGAACCGGTGAGCGTGCATCCGTTCATCGAGGCTAAGCGTTCATTGAGGCGAAGAAGCGTTCATTGCGACGAAGAGGCGTTCATTGAGGCGGAGAAGCAGGGCGGTCACGGCGTCAAGCGGGCGTGTGAGTTGCTGGGAGTCTCCCGTGCTGCCTTTGACGCACGCCGCGATGCCGCCCCTGGACCGCGCACGCCGCGATGCCGCCCCTGGACCGCGTGCTGTGCGGATGGCGAGCTGGCCGAATAGATCGCCCAGGTCCACGGGTGCTCCCCGGGACAGCAACGGCGCACCGCGGGTGTCTTCCACGGCGTCGTCCGGGATCTCGCGACGGTGGACGAGCGGAGCGCAGCTGCAGCGGGAGGGTGAGTGGCGCGGTCGGCGGCGGATGAGGTTGTTCCACTTTGACGACGCCAGGGTTGTGGGGTCAGGCAAGTGCGGCGGTCTCGTAGCGGCGGCGGGGGTTGATCGTCCGGGGGTGCTCGGAGAGGAGGGACGGGCTGAAAGTGGGGCGTTGACGGGTGGCTACCTGTGGTGATTGACGATCACATGTTGAGCGAGGGGCAAGCTGTCGCTTTCCGATTGTCCTGGTCGGAGTGACATTTCGTAAGAATTCGCTCTTTGGGCGGTTCGGCGCCGGGGTTCGCGGCAGTTCCGGGGCCCCGAGGCGTTCGATCACTGTCGACTGATCGCGAGGCGGTCGGCTGGCCGGGGGCGTGCCATAGCTGCGTGGTTCGCACGTCGGGGAACGGGGTTGGGTCGGTTGTTGGAGGAAGGTGAAGGTCTGTAGGTGGGGTCAGGCGTGCAGGGTGGGGCGGTAGATGAGTTCTTGGGTGTGGCTGTCGAGGGTTCTGCTCTCGATGAGTTCGAGGTCGAAGTCGGCCGCGCCTTGGAAGATCGGATCCAGTCCGGTCTGACCGGTGATCACTGGGAAGATGGTCACCTGGACGCGGTCGACCAGGCCGGCGGCCATCAGCGCCCGGTTCAGCGACAGGCTGCCGTGCGAGCGCAACGGCACCTCGGACTCCTCCTTCATCCGGGCGACGATGTCGACGGCGTCGCCGCTCACCAAGGTCGCGTCGCGCCAGTCGAGGGGGCCTTTCAGCGTGGTCGACACCACGGTCGCCGGCAGATTCGTCATGCGGGTCACCCAAGGGTCACGGACCTCGGACTCCTCGGTGCTCGTGGTCAGCATCTGTGTGAACGCCCGGAACGTGTTGGCCCCGAAGACCATCCGCTGCTCCTCCTCGTACAGGGAGAGGCGGTGGTCGAGCAGTTCGGGGCCTTGCTTGCCCCAGTAGCCGGTCCAGTCGCCACTGGCGGCACCGAAGCCGTCGAGGCTGGTCAAGACGTCGAAGGTGTAGGTGGCGGTCATGATGGCCTCCTGCGGCGTGGGTGGTCGGTGTATGAAGACAGACCGGCGACCTGGGTGAAACTCATCGATGTTGGAGTCGCGCTCTTGTGGAGTCGCGCTGTCGTGAAGTTGCTGGAGTCGTGCAGTTCGGTGGCTCGCCGAGCGGATTGGCCGGCTGGCGGGGTTGAGTGTGGTCGTCGGAGGTTGGACGTAGCGGGGGCGGTTTCTGCTGGGGAGGTGGGGCGGGTTGTTGGTCGGCGGCAAGACCGTTGGATAAGGGGGCTGGGCAGGTGAGGAGGCAAGGCTTGAGCGCGGACAGGTGGTTGTGAAGGTGCATGTGGTGGGGTTATGGCGGGCTGGAGAAAGGGGCGGAGAACGATGCGCCGGCCGGTGACCCAGCCGAGCATGCGGTGGATCGCCGTGGCCAGGAACTCCGCGGCCAGGTGGTCGGGGTCGTCTAGGCTGCGCAGGTCGATCTCGACGGCGACCAGTGGCGGACGCTCCGTCATCCGCAGCCGGGGCGCGCCGAGTTCGGCCTTCGGCCGCAGGCGGTGACGATCAAGGGTTTGATTGGGCCTCTGTAGGTTCTGCTTAGACGTGTTAGGGCGGGTGAGGTGGCTGGACTGTGGGCAGGGGTGAGGGTCCGCGTGGATGTGTGGATGCGTAGGTGCCTGGGCGGGTGGTGTGGGTCGTGTGGGCGGTGCCGGCGGTGCGGGTCCTGTGGGTGAGGTGAGTCGTGTGACTTGTGGCAGGTGAGCGTTGTGGATGAGGGGTGTAGTGGGCAATGCGGGTCGAGTGGGTGAGGTGTGAGTGAAGTGGGCGGTGGGGGTTGTGTGGCTGGGGGAGTCGTGTGGCTTGTGTGGCGAGATGGGGCGTTATGGGTGGGGTGGGACGGGTGGAGTGGAGGTGCGGTGCTGTGGGTTGAGGCGGTGTGTGTGGCCGTGTGGTGGGGTGGTCGTTGTGATTGGCGTGGGTGATTTGGGGCTGGTGGGGTTGATGAGTGGTGGTGTGGCGGAGGGGCGGAATGTCTGGTTGACCGCAGACGGTCAGCCTGGGGTGGTGTGGGAGGTAGACTTTTCGGTGGCCTGTGACCACAGGCCGACTTCGCATGCCCCATTGCGGACCGCGCCATCGGTCCGGGCCATGTGCCCGGCGGGAGCGGGTTCGGGGCATCAGGGCGGCAGACAACGTGCTGCTGCGGCATAACCGAGAACCGCGCCCATCCGCAGGGCGCCAAGACCTGGAGGACCAGAACATGGCCCCCGTCGTCACCATGCGACAGCTGCTCGAGAGTGGCGTTCACTTCGGGCACCAGACCCGGCGCTGGAACCCGAAGATGAAGCGCTTCATCTTCACCGAGCGCAACGGCATTTACATCATCGACCTGCAGAAGTCTCTGTCGTACATCGACCGGGCCTACGACTTCGTGAAGGAGACGGTCGCCCACGGCGGCACGATTCTCTTCATCGGCACGAAGAAGCAGGCTCAGGAGGCCATCTCCGAGCAGGCCGCGCGGGTCGGCATGCCGTACGTCAACCAGCGTTGGCTGGGTGGCATGCTCACCAACTTCTCCACCGTGCACAAGAGGCTGCAGCGTCTGAAGGAGCTCGAGGAGCTCGACTTCGACAACGTCGCGGCCTCGGGGCTCACCAAGAAGGAGCTCCTGATGCGCCGTCGCGAGAAGGACAAGCTCGAGCGTACGCTCGGCGGCATCCGTGACATGGGTCGCGTGCCCAGCGCGGTGTGGGTCGTCGACACCAAGAAGGAGCACATCGCGATCAGTGAGGCCAAGAAGCTTGGCATCCCTGTCGTCGCGATCCTCGACACCAACTGCGACCCCGACGAGGTCGACTACCCGATCCCGGGCAACGACGACGCCATCCGCGCCGTCGGTCTGCTGACCAGGGTCGTCGCCGACGGTGTCGCGGCCGGTCTGATGGCTCGCTCCGGCGCCGCTCGCGGTGACGAGAAGCCGGCCGCCGCCGAGCCGCTGGCCGAGTGGGAGCGCGAGCTCATCGAGCAGGGCACCCCTGAGCGTGCGGCTGACGAGGCCGCGCCGGCTGAGCCGGCTGCTCCTGAGGCGGCCGCCGAGGAGGCTCCCGCTGCTGAGGCCGCTGCTCCCGAGGCCGTTGCCGCCGAGGCTGCTCCGGCCGAGGAGGCTCCGGCTGAGGCCGCCGCCGAGGGCGAGAACGCGCAGCCGCAGGCCTGAGGCTGAGGCCGAAGCTGAGGCCTTGGTCAGGGCGGGGCACGACTTCTGACGTCCCCGCCCTCTTCGGGGCACGCATGCGGGTTGGCAGGCGAAAGCTTCCGGCCTCTTGGACGGACGGTTACCGGTCGGAAGGTCGGCAGGCGCCGGTCCGAGGCTGGGAGTGCCGGTCTGAGGTTGAGGCTGGGAGCGCCGGGCTGAGGCTGGAGTCCGCTAAGGCTGGATGTCAGCTAAGGCTGGATGTCGGCTGAGGGCCGGGCCAGGCCGGGTGTTGTGTCGGCTTGAGTTGGGCACCGGTCTAGCGCCGGGCGCTGGCTCAGGGGCGGACACTGGCCCAAGGTCAGGTGCTGGCTCAGGCCGGGACATCGACCCAAGGTCAAGTGTCGGCTTGAGGCCGGGACACCGGCTCAAGGTCAGGTGCCGGCTCAGGGGCGGACACCGGCCTAAGGTCAGGTGTCGGCTTGGAGTCGGGACATCAGTCCGAGGTCGGGTGCTGGCTTAGGGCCGGAACGTCGGCTTAGAGCCGGGTGCCGGCTTGGGGCAGGGAAACCCGCTCGGAGTCGGGTGCTGGCTCAAGGTCGGATGTCGGCTTAAGGCCGGAGTGCTGGCTCAAGGTGGGGCACATCGGCTCCGAGTCGGGTGCCGGCTTAGGGCGGGCACTGGCTTTCAGGGTCGGTGTCGGTTCAAGGCCGGTGCCGGTTCGAAGCTGGTGTCGGTACGAGGTCGGTGCCGGTTCGAAGCTGGTGTCGGTACGAGGTCGGTTGGCTCAGGTTCTGCCGCTGGTAGAGCCGGGTTGGCTGAGCTTGGCCGCGGCTGCCGAAGCTGAGGTTGGCTGAAGTACAGGTCGGCCAGGGCTGAGGGTGCTGAAGCTGAGCGACTGATGGTGGTCGGTTCGCGCAGGGTCTGCAGTCGGCCAGAGTAGGTCGGTGCAGGTTGTGCGGTCGGCTGAGGTTGGTTCGCGCACGTTCTGCGTGATCAGCCGCGGTCGGTCCTGCACGTTCTGTGTGATCGGCCGTGGTCGGTTCCGCATGGATGTGTGGTCGGCCGAGGTTGGTTGCGCACGATGTGTGGTCGGCCGAGGTTGGTTGCGCACGTTCTGTGTGGTCGGCCGTGGTTGGTCGCGCAGGTTCTGTGGCTGATGTGAGGCGGTGCTGAGCTGAGGTGGTAAGCCGAGGCGAGGCTGGGCAGTATGCCGAGCGAAGCAGCAGCGAGGCCGGGCCGACCCGGGCCCCGAGTAAGGCAAGGCTCCCGTACGGCATACGCCTGCCGTACGAACAGAGGGTGGGAGGCCGGATCCCGGCACCTGCCCCATCCACGATGACGACGACGAAATCCCACAAGGAAAAAGAGCAATGGCTTCCGTGAACATGGCCGACGTCAAGCGGCTTCGCGAGATCACCGCTGCCGGCATGATGGACTGCAAGAAGGCGCTGGAGGAGTCCGAGGGTGACTTCGACCGCGCCATCGAGCTGCTGCGCCTGAAGGGCGCCAAGGACGTGGGCAAGCGTGAGGCCCGTACCGCGTCCAACGGCCTGGTGGCGCTCAAGCAGGACGGCGACTCCGCTGCCGCGCTTCTCGAGCTCAACTGCGAGACGGACTTCGTGGCCAAGGGCGAGCGCTTCCAGGAGCTGGCCGCCCAGGTCGTCGCGCACGTCCTGGAGAGCAAGCCGGCCGACGTGGCGACGCTGCTCGAGTCCTCCGTCGACGGCAAGACCGTCAAGGAGCTCCTCGACACCGCCAACGCCGCGCTGGGTGAGAAGATCGAGATCCGGCGCTTCGCGGTGCTGGAGGGCGGCTACATCGGCGCGTACATGCACAAGACCGACCCGGCGCTGCCGCCGGCGGTCGGGGTGCTGGTCCAGCTGGACAAGCCGAACGCCGAGGTCGCCAAGGACGTCGCGCAGCACGCCGCCGCGATGGCTCCGCAGTACCTGAAGGCCGCGTCCGTGCCCGCCGAGGTCGTCGAGAAGGAGCGCAAGCTCTTCGAGGAGATGACCCGTGAGGAGGGCAAGCCCGAGGCCGCCATCGGCAAGATCGTCGAGGGTCGCGTGAACGGCTGGTACAAGGACTTCACGCTGCTGCAGCAGGCCTTCGTCAAGGACAACAAGAAGAGCGTGGGCAAGTACGCCGAAGAGAATGGCGTCGAGGTGCTGGGCTTTGTCCGATTCAAGGTCGGTCAGGCTTAGGCTTAGGCAAGCTGCCAGCTCACAGATCCGCCGAATGAAGGAGGCCGCCGCCGTGCAGGACCACCGGGAGTCAGCCCACGAATCCACACGGACGGCGGCTTCCCCATCTCCGAACCCGCAGGGTCCACTCAGGTGGAAGCGGGTGATGCTGAAGCTGTCAGGGGAGGCGTTCGCCGGCAGCGAGCCCCTCGGCATCGATCCGGTGATCGTCGATCACCTGGCCGATTCGATCGCCGAGGCGGTCAAGGAGGGCGTGCAGGTCGCGGTCGTGGTCGGCGGTGGCAACATGTTCCGCGGCGCCACCCTGTCCCAGGGCGGCATCGACCGCGCCAGGGCCGACTACATGGGGATGCTCGGCACGGTCATCAACTGCCTGGCGTTGCAGGACTTCCTGGAGCGGCGGGGCGTGGAGACGCGCGTGCAGACCGCCATCACCATGCAGCAGGTGGCCGAGCCGTTCCTGCCACGCCGCGCGATCAGGCACCTCGAGAAGGGGCGCGTGGTCATCTTCGGTGCCGGGCTCGGCTCGCCCTACTTCTCCACCGACACCGCGGCGTCCCAGCGGGCCCTGGAGATCGGCGCGGAAGCGCTGCTCAAGGGCACGCAGGTGGACGGGATCTACGACTCCGATCCCCGCAAGAACCCCGACGCGGTCAGGTTCGACCATCTCGACTACGGCGAGGTGCTGCTGCGCGACCTCGCGGTCATGGACGCCACCGCGATCAGCCTGTGCAAGGACAACGACCTGCCGATCGTCGTCTTCGACCTCATGGGCGAAGGCAACATCCTGCGAGCGGTGCGCGGTGAGAAAATCGGCACGCTGGTTAGTCCCGCAGGCAAATGACGGAGCGAGCCCGAGACCGCCAGCTAGAAGACAGGGAGCCGCTGTGATCGACGAAACCCTCCTCGAAGCCGAGGAGAAGATGGACAAGGCCGTTTCGGTCGCGAAGGAGGACTTCGCGAGCATCCGTACGGGCCGGGTCACCCCCTCGATGTTCAACAAGATCAACGCTGAGTACTACGGCACGCCGACGCCGATCCAGCAGTTGGCGTCGTTCCACGTGCCCGAGGCGCGCATGGTCATCATCCAGCCGTACGACAAGGGCTCGATGAGCGCGATCGAGCGGGCCATCCGCGACTCCGACCTCGGCGTCAACCCCACCGACGACGGTCAGGTGATCCGGGTGACGTTCCCCGAGCTGTCCGAGGAGCGTCGCAAGGAGTACATCAAGGTCGCCAGGAACAAGGGCGAGCACGCCAAGGTGTCGGTACGCAACATCCGCCGCTCCGCCAAGGAAGTCCTCGACAAGATGATCAAGGACGGCGAGGCGGGCGAGGACGAGGTCCGGCGGGCTGAGAAGGAGCTCGACGATCTCACCCAGAAGCACGTCGCCCAGATCGACGAGCTGCTCAAGCACAAGGAAACCGAGCTGCTCGAAGTCTGAGCGGCGCGCCGCAGGGCGGACCACGTTCGCGACCGGCCGCCGCAGGGCGGACCGCGCCGGCGACGGGCCGCCGCAGGGCGGACCGTGTTGGACGGGCCGCCGCAGCGTAGCGGGTCTGCACTACGGCCCTCGCTTCGACGGCGGGGGCCGTGGGCTCTTGGAGAACTCAGTGGAAGAACGTACGGCTGGCACCAGCTCGAGCGGCGGCAGCCGTACCGGAAGAAACCTGCCCGCGGCGATCGCCGTCGGTGTGGTGCTGGGCGCGCTGGTCATCGGCACCGTCTACACCATCAAGGAGCTGTTCCTCCTGGTGGTGGCGGGGGCCGTCGGCGTGGGCGTGCTGGAGCTGGTCAAGGCCTTCGCCACCCGTGACATCAAGGTTCCGGCCGCGCCGGTGCTGGCAGGCATGGTCGCGATGCACGCGGGGGCGTACTGGGGCGGACCGGTCTGGTTGCTGGCCACGTTCGCGCTGTCCGCGCTGGTGCTGCTCATCTGGCGGATGTTCAGCGACGGCACGGACGGCTACGTACGCGACGCGTCGGCGTCGGTGCTCACGCTCCTCTATCCCGCGATGCTGGCCGCGTTCGTGGCGCTGTTGCTGAAGGAGAGCGACGGCGACCACCGCGTGGTGATCTTCATCGCGGTGACCGTGGCGAGCGACATCGGCGGCTACATCGCGGGGGTGCTGTTCGGCAAGCACCAGCTGACGGTGATCAGCCCGAAGAAGACCTGGGAGGGGCTGGCCGGGTCGATCGTCGCGTGTACGGCGGTGGGCGCCTGGCTGGTGACCTGGCTGCTCGGCGGCGACATCTGGCAGGGGGCGCTGATCGGCGCGCTGGCGGCGGTGCTGGCGACCGTGGGCGACCTGATCGAGTCGATGATCAAGCGGGATCTCGGCATCAAGGACCTGGGGACGATCCTGCCGGGGCACGGCGGGCTGATGGATCGGCTGGACTCGCTGGTGACGACGCTGGTGCCGGTCTGGGCGTTGATGACCATCTTCTTCTGACGGCGGCGGGGGTCAGGGGTGCTGGGCTTCTGTGGCTGTGGTGGTGGGGGAGAGCCAGAGCCACCGTACGGCCTCCCCGCCGAACGCGAATCCTGACATGTCAGGCATGTGGGGTGGATTGGCCTGCATCAGGACGCCCGAGTACTGCGGCCCCAGGGGGAACGTCGCAGGCTCGTGATACCACTTAGCCGTGTGCCCGTGGCCCAGCCACGTGACCGAGTGCCACGGATACTGCGACAGCCACACCAGCAGCAGCGCCGCGTCCCGCGGATCCTCACGGGTGGCCACGGCCAGCTCGATCCTGGCGTACGCGTCCGGCTTGTCGATCCACTGCTCCACCGTCGGCATGCGCTGGCAGCTCATCCCGACCGTGGACAGCACGGTGAAGCCGCGGTCGTGCGCCGGAGGGCGTTCGGTGATGCCGACGGTGGGCAGCCGGTCACCGCTGGCGTCCCAGTAGCGGCCCGCCGGCCCCAGCACCCGGTCCAGGTGCCCCATCACGAACTCCTGGAACGACGGCCACGACCCCTCGCTGTGCCGCCAGCGCCAGTAGGACCTGGCGTTGGAGATACGGGGACGCAGCCCTTCGAGCGCCTCCGACAGCGCCCACGCGAACGGCGACTCGCCCACCGCGTCGCGGGCGTACCCCGGCATGCCCCGGTTCATGTCGGCCCAGCCCGGGATGACCGCGAGCAGATCGTCGTCCTCGTAGAGCGCCACGCCGTCGCCCTCCTCGAACCACAGCGGGCTCAGCTGCCCGAGCGGGCGGCGGCCGCCGGGGTGCAGGGTGTTGGGCCTGGGCATCAGCGGCGGCAGACCGGCGTTGATCCGCGCCAGGTCGACGACGGCCGGGGCGGGGCGGTGGTTGGCCAGCCAGACGGCGCCGTGGACCGCACCGTCGGGTGAGCACAGGTAAGCTACCGAGGAGTCCTCGTCCCGCTCGACCACGAGCGTCCGGCTCCCGTACGGGTTGCCGGCGGCGAGCACGACCTCGGTGCCACCCTCGCCAGATGCCGACCGAAAAATCGCCATACGAGATGACTGTAGATCGGGCGGTGACCAACGCGCGAGCCATGACGTGACCAGGAATGCCACCTCCGATCCGAACGTTCATTACCCTGGTCGACAACCCCTCAAAGCAAAGGCAGTAACGTGTCCCAGCCTCCAGGCCAGCTCACCTTCGTCGCGCCGCGCCGGGCCAAGCCCGCCCGGCACCTGGCCGACCTGTCGATGGCCGACCGGCGGGCCGCGGTCACCGAGCTGGGCGAGAAGGCCTTCCGCGCCGACCAGCTCTCGCGCCACTACTTCGAGCGGCTGACCACCGACGTCGACGCGATGACCGACCTGCCCGCGGCGGCCAGGGAGAGGTTGTCCACGCTGCTGCCCGATCTGCTCACGCCGGTCAGGGAGATGACCACCGACGGGGGCACCACGCGCAAGACGCTGTGGCGGCTGTTCGACGGGGCGCTGGTCGAGTCGGTGCTCATGCGTTATCCCGATCGGGTCACGATGTGCGTGTCGTCGCAGGCCGGATGCGGCATGAACTGCCCGTTCTGCGCCACGGGGCAGGCCGGACTGACCCGGAACATGTCCACCGCCGAGATCGTCGAGCAGGTCGTCTCCGGGGCGCGGGCGCTGGCCGCCGGCGAGGTGCCCGGCGGGCCAGGGCGGGTCAGCAACGTCGTGTTCATGGGCATGGGCGAGCCGCTGGCCAACTACAAGCAGGTGATCGGCGCGGTCCGCCGCATGGTGGAGCCGTCGCCGCACGGGCTCGGCATCTCGGCGCGCGGGGTCACCGTGTCCACGGTCGGGCTGGTGCCCGCGATCGGCAAGCTCGCCGACGAGGGGCTGCCGGTCACGCTGGCGCTGTCGCTGCACGCGCCCGACGACGAGCTGCGCGACACGCTGGTGCCGATCAACACGCGGTGGAAGGTGGCCGAGGTCCTCGACGCCGCCTGGGCGTACGCGGCGCGGACCAAGCGGCGGGTCTCGATCGAGTACGCGCTCATCAAGGACGTCAACGACCAGGAATGGCGGGCCGACCTGCTCGGCAAGCTGGTCAAGAACAAGCTGGTGCACGTCAACCTGATCCCGCTCAACCCGACCCCCGGGTCGAAGTGGACGGCGTCGCGGCCGGAGGACGAGCGGGCGTTCGTGCGGCGGCTGGAGTTCCACGGGGTTCCGGTGACGGTCAGGGACACCCGCGGACGCGAGATCGACGGCGCCTGCGGACAGCTCGCCGCCGCCGAATAACCGCCGCCGAAGCACCCGCCGCCGAATCACCACCGCCGAATGACCGCCGCCGAAGCACCCGCCGCCGAATCACCACCGCCCGAATAGCCGCCGGCCGAGTGAAGATCGGCCGGAGGCCGAGGCGGAGCCGGTGCGAGTGGGTCAGGTTCTGCGGCGGAGCCACACGTACGCGCCGAGGCCGATCAGGCACCAGGCCAGCGAGATCGAGCCGAGCGCGGGCAGCTGGGCGACGAGCTCGCCGGCGTTCGCGGCCTTCATCCAGGAGATGAGCGGGACCGTGAGCCAGTAGAGCGACGTGCCGCTGATCAGCAGCATCGCCAGGAACCCGAGCAGCAGGGCCATGATCGAGAAGGCGGGCGACGGCAGGACGACCCGGCTGGTGAGGGCGCCGAGTGCGGTGCCGGTCAGGGCCGACAGCGCGTACAGCAGGAATGAGGCGGTCAGCAGGCCGGGCGACGGCGCGCCGGTGATGCCGAGCAGCAGCGCCCAGGCCATGGCCAGCGCTGAGAGGACGGCGGTCGCGGCGAACGCCGCGAGCAGCCCGGCGGCCACCTCCTTGCCCCGCCCGCCGACCTGGACGGCCGACATCTCCCGCTGACGGTCCGGCTCGGTGTCGAGCAGGCTCCTGGCCGCCCAGGCCAGGACGGGGAGGACGAGGATGGCGCCGTCCGTGAGCACGGAGGCCTCCTCGCCCCGGGGCGCCCGGTTGCCGTGCACGATCGCGAGCATGGCCACGGTGAGGAGCAGCGCCTGGTGCACCCGGTGCGAGCGGATGTAGGCGGCCAGCCGGAAGACGGCCAGGGCGATCATCGGATCTCCTCGATCTCACGGGCCGGATAACCCTGGTCGCGCAGGCCGGCCAGGAACCGGGGCAGTTCGTCGAGGGGCACGGTGACGGCCACCGTCGCCTGGCCGCGTTCCTCGGGCTCCGGGGGAGCCACCGCGCTCTCCGTGACGTGGCCGTCCAGCACGGACCAGTGGCGCAGGCCGGGCAGGCCGCGCAGCCCGCCCTGGTGGTCGCTGGCGATGACGACGCCGCCGCGCGCCGCCACCTCGGTCGCGATCGCGGGCAGGGCCGAGCGGGTGTCGGCGTCCAGGCCGGCGAACGGCTCGTCCAGGATCAGCAGCCCCGGCTCGGCCATCAGCGCCTGGACCAGGCCCACCTTGTGCGCGCTGCCCTTCGACAGGTCGGGCAGCCGGGTGTCGAGCAGCCGGCCCATGTTCAGGCGTTCGGCCCAGGGCTCCCAGCGGGCGCGGCCGCGGACGCGGGACATGTGCCGCAGATAACCGGTGACCGTGAACGGCTGGTCGGTGGGGAAACGGTCGGGGGCGAAGCCGACGACCGCCGGGCGGCCGGAGACGGTGCCGCGGGTGGGCCGTGCCAGGCCCGCCAGCAGGCGGAGCAGGGTGGACTTGCCCGCTCCGTTCACGCCGGTCAGCTCGATCACGTCGCCGGGGGCGAGGTCGGCGTCGACGTCTTCGATGACGAAAGGTTCACGCCTTCGGTAACGGAAAGAGACCCGGGATAGACGCATGATCCTGTAACGGTATAGGTCGGGTCGCAGGGCCGGGATAAAGGTCCGACAATAGAGGCGGCACCCCAGCTTCACGTCTCAAGAGGAGAGAGGCTTGAACCGCTTTCCACGCGTCATCGGCATGCGTTCAGGCTATGACCCCGTCGAGGTCGACGCCCTGATCGGGCGGATCGAGTCGACCTTGGGCCGAGGCTCGCACGCCTTGGAGCCCGTCACCGCCGACGAGGTACGCGGCGCCACGTTCCGCGCCAAGCGCGGCGGCTACCAGGAGACCGCGGTGGACTTCGCCCTGGAGGCGTTCGTGGTGGCCCTGGAGACCCAGGCCAAGCGGCCCGTACGGCTGGCCATGGCCGAGCCGACCGGCGAGATGCTCCGCGAAGAGTGGTTCGAGACGCAGGCCGCGCGCGTCGAGCGCGTGGCCTTCCGTCCCGGCCGCATGGGCACCGGCTACAACGAGGACGAGATCGACGCCTTCCTCGACCGGATCGTGGCCACGCTGCGCGGCACGACCGACTTTCCGGTGACGGCCAAGGAGGTGCGGGCGGCGAAGTTCTCGACCGTGCTGTTCAGGTCCGGCTACCTCATCGCGGACGTCGACTCCTTCCTCGCGGGCATCGCCGATGTCCTGGAGCAGCGCGCCTGAGCCGCTCAGCCTGCCGGCGTGGAGGCGTTCTCGACGGCTTCGAGCAGGCCGCGCAGGTCCGGCTGGGCGCGCTGGATGATCGTCTCGTCGTCCGGCCGCTGCCCCTGCCGGTTGATCCAGACGCGGGGCAGCCCCAGCCGGTGGGCGGGCACCATGTCGTGGAAGTAGCTCTGGGCCACGTGCACCCAGACCTCCGGCTCGTACGCGCGCCCGAACGCCTCGAAGTGCGCCGTGGCCGGCTTGTAGGCCCCCACGTCCTCGGCCGTCACCACCGCCTCGACCGGCACCGCCAGCCGCCGCCGCGTCTCGGCGACCAGGTCACGGTCGCAGTTGGTGAGCAGCCCCAGCCGCCACCCGGCCTCGCGCAGCGCCGACAGCTCGGCCCCGACCTCGGGGAACACCGGCCAGTACGGCAGCGTCGCGGCCAGCACGGAGGCGTCGTCGGCGCCCAGTTCGACCTTCTCCTCCGCGCACGCCCTGCGCAGCGCCTCGGCCGTCAGCAGGCGGTAGCGCATCGTGGGCGACTCGCTCTGGACGTCGCGCTCATGCCTGACGTACGCCTCCAGCACCTCCGCTCCCTTCCCCGGGGCGACCAGCTCGACGCCGGTGCGGATGCCGTGCCGCCAGTCGACCAGTGTTCCGAAAACGTCGAACGTTACCCATCGCATGAATCCCATCATGACGGTCATCACGGATCCTGTGCTGAGCCACGCGGGCGTTCGGCGAGGCTAGGCGGGCCGGGTGCGGTGGAGGAGGGCGACGACCACCGAGGTCACGGGGGCGGCCAGGAAGGCGCCCGTGATGCCGGCGATCACGCCGCCCACCGCGATCGCCACCAGGATGACCGCGCCGGGCAGGTCGAGGGCCTTGCCGTAGATCTGCGGCGCCAGCACGTGCCCCTCGATCTGCTGCACGGCCACGGTCACAGCCACCACGATCAGCGCCACGAACACGCCCTTGGCCACGAGCGCCACCACGGCGGCCAGCAGCCCGGCCAGGAACGCCCCCACCACCGGCAGGAACGCGCCGATGAACGTCAGCACCGCCAGCGGCAGCGCGAGTGGCACGCCGAGGATCCACAGCGCGATCCCGATGAAGAACCCGTCGACCGCGCCCACGACGGCGATGCCGCGGATGTAGCGGCCGATCACCGAGTAGATGAGGCGGCCGGTCTCGGCCAGGCGCGGCCTGGCGGCGGCGGGGGCGAGCTGGAGCAGCCAGTGGAAGAGCCGGTCGCCGCCGTGCACGAAGTAGATGGACAGGATCACCGCCAGCACGGCCCCGACGACGATCTCGCCCGCCGTCTTGACCCCGGCCAGTGCGCCGCCGGCCACCTGGCGGCCCTGCCCGGCCAGGTAGTCGCGGGCCTGGCCGAGCAGTTGCCGGTCGTCGAGCCCGAACCTGAGGGCCAGGTCGTGCAGGCCGTCGAGCACCGTGCCGAGGCTGGCGCCCAGCTCGGACAGGCTGGCGATGGTGGGCGGCCCCAGCAGCGCGCCGAGGCCCCCGGCCAGCAGCAGCCCGCCGGCGAAGACGATCGTGGTGGCGAGGGCCGCGCCCAGGCCGCGCGAGCGGAGCCAGCGGGCGGGCGGGCGGAGCAGGGCGGTGAGGAAGACGCCGATGACGATCGACAGGGCCACCGTCCGCACCTGGTGGAGGCAGAAGAGGACCACCGCGATGACCGCGATCCAACCGAGCAGCCGCCACGGCCTCATCCCCTGCCCCCCATCCTGCCTGGTCAGAGGAGTTCCCCCAGGTCAGCGGGGGCAACCCTGCTCAGCCGGGCGGGGCCAGGTGCGGACGCTGGGAGCGCTTGCTGGCCTCGTACGTCTCCCGCGCCGCGTAGGTGGCGCTGGTCGTCCCCACCTGCGCCACGGGCACGTCCCACCACGCCTCGGAGGAGGGCACGTCGTCGGCCATCCGGTCGGTGCGTACGTAGACGACCGTGGTCTCCGAAGCCGAACGTGCGTCGTCGAGCGCCTTGCGCAGGTCGGCGACCGTCTCGGGACGCAGCACGGTGGCGCCGAGACTGGCCGCGTTGGCCGCCAGATCGACCGGCAGCGGACCGCCGTCGTGCCGCTGGTAGGCGGTGCCGAGCCGCTCGGCGCCCACGCTCTCCGACAGGCGCCCGATGGAGGCGAAGCCGGAGTTGTCGACCAGGACGACGACGAGCTTGACGCCCTCGGAGACGGCGGTGACGAGCTCCTGGGCCATCATCAGGTAGGAGCCGTCGCCGACCAGCACGAACACCTCGCGCTCAGGGCGGGCCATCTTCACGCCGAGGCCGCCGGCGATCTCGTAACCCATGCAGGAGTAGCCGTACTCGACGTGGTAGGAGCCGGGGCCGCTGGGCCGCCAGAGTTTGTGCAGGTCGCCCGGCATCGAGCCGGCCGCGCACACCACCACGCCGTCGTCGCCCGCCGCCTCGTTGACCGCGCCGATCACGGCGGACTGCGGGATGGGGGTGCCCTCCACCGCGTACGCCCGGTCAACGGCGGAGTCCCAGGCCCGGGTCAGCTCGGCGGCCCGCTCCCGGTAGGCGGCCGGCGTGCCCCAGCCCGCGCACGCCTCGGTCAGGTCGGCCAGTCCTTCGCGGGCGTCGGCGACCAGTTGCAGGCCCGACAGCTTGGCGGCGTCGAAGCCGGTGATGTTGAGGTTCACGAACCGGGCGGAGGGGGCGAAGATCGTCCGGGAGGCGGTGGTGAAGTCGCTGTAGCGGGTGCCGACGCCGATGATCACGTCGGCCTCGCGGGCCAGCGCGTTGGCGGCCGTGGTGCCCGTCGCGCCGACGGCGCCCAGCGCGAGCGGATGACCGTGCGGCAGCGCGCCCTTGCCGGCCTGGGTCTCGGCCACGGGGACGCCGTGCGCCTCGGCGAAGGCGCGCAGCTCGTCGGTGGCCTCACCGTAGATCACGCCGCCGCCGGCCACGATCAGCGGCCGCTCGGCCGCCCTGATCAGCTCGGCGGCCCGCGCCAGAGCCGCGCGTTCCGGGCGCGGCCTGGGGATGTGCCAGACGCGGTCGGCGAACAGCTCGTCCGGCCAGTCGAACGCCTCCGCCTGAACGTCCTGCGGCAGCGCCAGCGTCACCGCGCCGGTCTCGGCCGGGTCGGTGAGCACCCGCATGGCGGCCAGCAGCGCGGACGGCAGCTGCTCGGGGCGGTTGATCCGGTCCCAGAAGCGGGAGACCGGCTTGAAGCAGTCGTTGACCGAGATGTCGTAGGAGCGCTGGTCCTCCAGCTCCTGCAGCACCGGGCTGGCGACGCGGGTGGAGAAGATGTCGCCGGGCAGCAGCAGCACGGGCAGGCGGTTGATGGTCGCCCCGGCCGCGCCGGTGATCATGTTGGTGGCGCCGGGGCCGATGGAGGTGGTGCAGGCCAGGGTGGTCAGCCGGTTGCCGGCGCGGGCGTACGCGGCGGCGGTGTGCACCATCGCCTGCTCGTTGCGGCTGAGGTGGTAGGGCAGGTCCTCGGCGGAGGTGGCCAGCGCCTGGCCGAGGCCGGCCACGTTGCCGTGGCCGAAGATGCCGACGCAGCCGCCGAAGAACCTGCGCTCGACGCCGTCGCGTTCGCTCCACTGGTGGGCCAGGAAGCGCACGACGGCCTGCGCGACGGTCAGCCGGATCACGATGTCCTCCCGAAGGGCAGCCTGGGGTCGATGGGCTGGGCCTCCCAGGACGAGCGGATCCAGGCGTGGCGGGGATCGTCGCAGAACGCCATCGAACGCTGCTCCCCTGGGCCCGCCAGGACGTTGAGGTAATAGAGGTCGTAGCCGGGGGCGGCCATGGAGGGACCGTGGTAGCCGTAAGGGACGAGGACCACGTCGCCGGATGAGACCTCGGCGAGGGTGTCGATCTGGCCTCCCTCGGAGGAGTAGACGCGCTGGTAGCCGATGCCCTGGTCGCCGACCTCGAAGTAGTAGATCTCCTCCAGCACGGCCTCGCCCGGGTTGGGGGTGTCGTGCTTGTGCGGCGGATAGGAGGACCAGTTGCCGTCGGGGGTGAGCACCTCCACGGCCATGAGCTTGTCGCAGTCGAAGGCGTCGGGGCTGCAGAAGTTGTTGACCTGGCGGCTGGCCCGGCCCGCCCCCCTGATCTCGACGGAGACCTCGGCTGCGGCGACGTAGCGCGGGGGCAGCGCCCGGGTGGCGCGGGCGGAGGGGAACGCGATGCGTCCCGCGCCCGACACGGTGATTTTCGTAGAAATCGGGATATAGGCGAAATCGGAGGGGCCGTCGAAGACCGAGGCGCGGCCCGTCAGCACGAACGTGTCATCGGGCAGGGTGACCGTGCACGAGCCGGCCAGCGGCAGGACGAGCATCTCCTCCTCACCGGTGTCGAACGTGACCGGAGCCTCGCTCAGATCCGCGACCCGCAGGCCCGAGTAGGTCCAGCCCGCCAGCGACGGGGTGATCCGCACCGACCAGGGGCCGTCGGCGGTCTTGCCGTAGGGCAGATAGGTCATGCTCCAGCCTCTCGCACCAGGGCTGCGGCGCCGTCCACCGCGGTCGCCACGTCGTCGTCCGGGGGGTAGAGCAGGGCGCGCCCCACCACGAGGCCGCGGACGCCGGGCAGGCCCAGCGCCCGGTGCCAGTCGGCGTAGGCGGCGTCGATGTCGGGCGGGTCACCGCCGAGGAGCAGCGCGGGCAGCGTGGTCGCGGCCATCACCCGCTCCATCTCGGCCACGGCGGGGATCTTCAGCCAGGTGTAGGCGGAGGTGACGCCGAGGGCCTGGGCGATGCTGATGGAGCGGATCACGGCGTCGGGCGACAGGTCGTTGCGGACGACGCCGGACTCCGAGCGCAGCGACCAGAACGGCTCCACCATGGCCACCAGCCGCCTGCGGGCCAGGCCGGTGACCGCCTGGGCGCACGACTCCAGAGTGGCCACGGTCGCGTGGTCGGAGGGGTCGATGCGGCACAACATCTTGCCGCCGTCGAGCCGCATGGCGTCGATCGAGTCGGCGTCGAAGCCGGTGAACCGGTCGTCCATCTCGAACACCGAGCCCTGCAGACCGCCCCTGTTCATGGAGCCGAAGGCCAGCTTGCCCTCCAGCGCGCCGAGCAGCAGCAGGTCCTCCAGGACGTCGGGGGAGGCCAGGATGCCGTCCACCCCCGGCCTGGACAGCGCCACCCGCAGCCGGTCGAGCAGGTCGACGCGGCTGGCCATGGCCAGCGGCCGGTCGCGTACGCCCAGTGAGCCCCTGGCCGGATGGTCGGCGGCGATGATCAGCAGCCGCTCGCCCTCGGCCGGCAGGCCGCGCCGCTCGCGGCGGGCCGCGGCCGCGGCGATCTCCTCCGGCCGGGTGGCGCGGATGTGCGTGAGCCGCGCGTAGTCGGTCGCCCGCGCGTCGGTCACGGACAGTGTCGTGTCGCTCAAGATCCGGCCCCGTTCAGCAGATCCTCCACCTCGGCGGTCGTCGGCATGGCGTCGGCGCAGGCCAGGCGAGCCGCGACGAACGCGCCGGCCGCGTTGGCGAAGCGCAGGGTGCGCTCCAGCGGCCAGCCGCGCAGCAGCCCGAGGCAGATGGCTCCGCCGAACGCGTCTCCCGCGCCGATCCCGTTGACCACCTTCACCTCCATGGGCTCCACCACTGCGCTCTCCTCAGAGGTACGCGCGAAAACCCCTTCGGGGCCCATTTTCACGATCGCGACGCGTACGCCGGCGTCCAGCAGCGCCTGCGCGGCCGCCTCCGGATCGCGTACGCCGACCGCGACCTCGACCTCCTCCAGGTTGCCTACCGCCACGTTCACCTGCGGCAGGGCCCGGCGCGCGGCCTCGTGCGCGGCCTCGCGCGACTCCCACAGCGTGGCCCGGTAGTCGAGGTCGAACACCGTCCATCCGGACGTGCGCGCCGACAGGGCGGCGGCGTGGGCGGCGGCGCTCGGCTCCTGGCTCAGCCCGGTCAGCGAGAACCAGAACAGCTCGGTCGCGCGGATCGCGTCGAGGTCGAGCAGGTCGGGGGAGATCTGCAGGTCGGGCGGATGCTCGCCGCGATAGAAGTAGATGGGGAAGTGGTCGGGCGGGAAGATCTCGCAGAACGTCACGGGCGTCGGACGGCCTTCGACGGTGTGCACGAAGGCGTCGTCCACGCCGAAGCCGCGGATGGCCCGGCGCACGTAGTCTCCGAACGGATCCGCTCCGACTCCGGTGATCACCGCCGGTCTGAGCCCGTGGCGGGCGGCGGCGACGGCGACGTTGGTGGGACTGCCGCCGAGGAACTTCCCGAAGGTCTCGACGTCGGCGAGGCCGACGCCGGTCTGGAGCGGATAGACGTCGACGCCGCTGCGCCCGAACGTGATCAGGTCGTACAACGCACCTCCAGGGGGCCCGAGCTTTGCGTGGCTACTATGGCATATTGTCATGACATTCGGATGTCCGCTATGTTGCCAGATGTCCTCAGCCTGGGGGCCCTATGGCAAGGTCTTTACGTCATATATATGTCATGACATATTGGACCTTCTGGCTTCCTCCCCAAAAGCACACGTCGGAGGGTTTGCATGGCACTGCGGAAACGGTCGGTAGGTGTGGTCGCGGTCATCGCCGCGGCCGGTCTGGGGCTCGCTGCCTGCGGCCAGTCGTCGTCCGGGGGAGGCGGTGACGCGATCGAGCTGACGATCGCCCAGAACGCCATCCAGGGCGGCAAGAACGAGGCGGCCGCGAAGTTCATCGCCGACTGGGTCATCCCCAAGTTCCAGGAGGCCCAGAAGGCGAAGGGCAAGGACGTCACGGTCAAGTTCGTTCCCAGCGGCGTCGACGACGAGCAGTACAAGACCAAGCTCTCCCTGGACCTCAAGTCCGGCAAGGGCGCGGACGTGATCGACATCGACAGCATCTGGGCCGGCGAGTTCGCCGAGGCCGGCTACATCAAGCCGCTGACGGAGGTGGCCGGGGCCGAGGCCGACAGCTGGGACGGCTGGTCGCAGATCCCCGAGGCGGTCCAGGGGATGACCGAGTTCAACGGCAAGAAGTACGCCCTGCCCGTCGGCACCGACGGCCGCGTCCTCTACTTCAACAAGACCCTGTTCGCCAAGGCCGGGCTGCCCGCCGACTGGCAGCCGAAGAGCTGGCAGGAGGTCCTCGACGCCGGCACCAAGCTCAAGTCCTCCGGCGTGCCCGTGCCGATCCAGATCAACGCCGGCACCGCCATGGGCGAGGCCACCTCGATGCAGGGCGTGCTGCCGCTGCTCGCCGGCGCGGGCGGCGAGGTGCAGCAGGACGGCAAGTGGAGCGGCGCCTCCCAGCCGCTCAAGGACGCGCTCGGCCTCTACCAGAAGATCTACGGCGGCGGCCTCGGCGACCCCAAGCTCCAGCAGGAGGCCAAGGGCCGCGACAAGTCGTTCCAGCAGTTCGCCGACGGCAAGATCGGCATCCTGATGGAGGGCGACTACTTCTGGCGCGGCGTGGTCAACCCCAAGACGGGCGTGGCCAAGATGGCCGACCGCGACCAGGTCGTCGGCTACGCCATGATCCCGGCCATGGAGCCCGGCAAGGGCATCCGCGGCCAGGACTTCGTCAGCATGTCCGGCGGCGCGCTGCGGACGGTCAACCCCAACACCAAGCACCCGAAGGAAGCCTTCGAGCTGCTGACCTTCATGCTCTCCCCGGAGGCGCTGAAGGAGGAGACCAAGGACGGCAATGTGCGCATCACGCCGCGCAGCGACGTCAACAAGGAGATCCTCGCCGGTGAGCCGCTGCTGACGTTCATCTCGGAGAAGGTGCTGCCGCTGACGGCCTACCGGCCGCCGGTCGCCGCCTACCCGCAGGTGTCGGTGGCGCTGCAGGAGGCGACCGCGGCGGTCGTCGGCGGAACCGCGCCCGACCAGGTCGCGGCCGACTACCAGAAGAAGCTCGAAGGAATCGTCGGTGGCGCAGGCAACATCGCCTCCTGAGACGCGGCCCGAGGACGAGGCGCAGGCCCCCCGCTACAGCTCTGACGCGGCGGGCCTGGGCAAGGCGCGGGCCGGGGCCTTCGCGGCGCCGGCCCTGCTGCTCATCGCGGTCTTCCTCGTCTTCCCCGCGCTCTGGGTGCTCTATCTCGGACTCACCAACTACCGCCTGACCGGCACCGCGGCCGCCGAGCCGCAGTTCGTCGGCCTGGACAACCTGCTCGACGCGGTCTCCAACCCCACGTTCTGGAGCTCGACCTGGCTGACCGTGCAGTTCGTGCTCGGCTCGGCCGTCATCGGGCAGGTCGGCCTCGGCTTCGCCATCGCCTGGCTGCTGCGCGACCGGCGCGGCCCGCTCAAGCGCGTGGTCGAGGGCCTGGTCATCCTGGCCTGGATCCTGCCCAGCGCGATCGTGTCGTTCCTGTGGGTGGCGCTGCTCGACCGCGACGGCGGCACGCTCAACGCGCTGCTCGGCCTGCCCGGCTTCGCCTGGCTGCTCGACCACCCGATGCTCTCGATCATCGTGTTCAACACCTGGCGCGGCACGGCCTTCTCGATGATGTTGTACGGCGCCGCCCTCGGCAACGTGCCCCCCTCCCACCTGGAGAGCGCCCGCCTGGCTGGCGCCTCCGGCTGGCAGCAGCTCAGGGACGTGGTGTTCCCGCACATCAGAGGCCACATCCTGACCAACCTGCTGCTGATCAGCCTGTGGACGTTCAACGACTTCAGCCCGTTCCTGCTCACCGCGGGCGGCCCCGACGGCAAGTCCGAGGTGCTCGCCGTGCACGTGTACAAGGTGGCGCTGCAGAGCGGTGAACTGGGCTACGGCGCCGCCGTCTCCACGATCATCCTGTTGATCAACCTGGTCGTGGCGGTGTTCTACCTGCGGCTGCTGCGGAGCAAGAAATGACGCGTTTCGTCCTGGGCCGGATCGGGTTCTACACGCTGATCGCGGTGCTGCTGGCCTTCTTCACCGTGCCGCTGCTGTGGCTGGTGACGGCGCCGTTCACCTCGGACCCCACGTACGAGGTGCGGGTGCCGGACTTCACCTGGGACAACTTCGCCGCGTTGCTGGAGCACCCGTACGCGCTGCCGTCGCTGTGGAACTCGGTCGTGCTGTCGGCCGGCACCGCCGTGCTGGTCGTGATCTTCGCGGCGCTGGCCGCGTACGCGCTCAGCCGGGTGCGGCTGCCGGGCCGCGACGCACTGCTGTACGCGTTGCTGCTGCTGTCGTCGATCATCACCGGGACGGCGGCGATGGTTCCGCTGTTCCAGCTCGCGGTGGAGCTGAACCTGATCGACTCGCAGTTCGGACTGATCCTCATTCTCACCGGCGGGCTGCTGCCCGCGGCGATCTTCATGCTGAAGGACTTCATGGACTCCACGCCGAAGTCCTACGAGGAGTCGGCCCGGGTGTTCGGGGCCTCGCCGCTGCAGATCGTGCGTGACGTGGTGGTGCCGCTGGTGCGGCCCGGCCTCGCGACCATCGCCGTCTGGGCCGTGGCCAACGTGTGGGGCAACTTCCTGATGCCGTACCTGTTGCTGAGCGACGTGGAGAAGCAGCCGGCGGCGGTGATCACGTACACGCTGTACACCGAGGGCGGGCAGGCCAACCTCAGCATGTTGTCCACGTTCGGGCTGCTCTACTCGATCCCGGTGGTCCTCATGTACCTGTTCGTCAGCAAGAAGTACGGCTTCCGCTTCCACGGAGGGATCAAGCGTTAATGGCCGCCATCGAACTACGCGGGCTGACCAAGGTCTACCCCGGCGGGGTCAGAGCGCTCGACGCGCTCGACCTGGTCATCCCCGACGGCGAGTTCTTCGCCCTGCTCGGCCCCTCCGGCTGCGGCAAGACCACGCTGCTGCGCACGATCGCCGGGCTGGAGACCGCCACCGGCGGCGCCGTGGTCATCGGCGACCGGGACGTGACGGGCGTGCAGCCGGGCGCCAGGGACGTGGCCATGGTGTTCCAGGACTACGCGCTGTTCCCGCACATGGACGTCACGGACAACATCGCCTACCCGCTGCGGATCAAGAAGGTGTCCAAGAACGACCGCCGCGACAAGGCCGCCGAGGTCGGGGCGCGGCTAGGGCTCGAACACCTCATGGACCGGCGCCCCGGGCAGCTGTCCGGCGGGCAACAGCAGCGGGTCGCACTGGCCCGGGTGATGGCCACGCAGGCGCAGGCGTTCCTGTTCGACGAGCCGCTGTCCAACCTGGACGCGCGGCTGCGGCTGGAGGCGCGTACGTTCCTCAAGAAGCTGCAGCGCGAGCTGGGCGTCACCACCGTCTTCGTCACCCACGACCAGGCCGAGGCCCTGGCCATGGCCGACCGGATGGCGGTCATGGAATCCGGGCACATCCGGCAGATCGGTACGCCGGCCGAGGTGTTCCAGCGGCCGGCCAACACGTTCGTGGCCGGCTTCATCGGCTCCACGCCGATGAACCTCCTGGACGGCGTCGTCCGAGGTGACACGCTGGAAGTGGCGGGCTGCAAGGTCGCGGTCCCGGCCGCGGCGGAGGGCCGGCTGTCCGACGGAGGGAAGATCGTGTACGGCGTGCGTCCCGAGTACATGACGTACTCGGCCGAGCCCGCTGACGGCGCGCTGGGCGGGAAGGTGTCCATCGTGGAGAACCTGGGCGCCTCCCACCTGGTGACCCTCGACGTCAACGACGTGAACGTGCAGGCCGTCGTGCCCGAGGGCAGCGAGCCCGCCGTGGGCGACGACGGATACGCGCTGCCCAGGCGCGACCGCGCCCTCGTCTACCTGGACGGAGAACTGGTGTGAGAGGCCACTGGACGCTGGACGACCGGCTGGAGCGGATCCTGCGCGAGGTGCCGTTCGAGGTGCCGGCCGGGACCGCCGCCGTGCACGTGAAGCTGTCGTACGACAGGTCGCAAGGGGTGCTCGACCTCGGGTGCGGCGCGCCGGACGGCTTCCGCGGCTGGTCGGGTGGCGCCCGCGACGAGTACACGATCACCCGCGACTGGGCCACCCCCGGCTACCTGCCGGGCGAGCCGGAGGCGGGCACGTGGCACGTCTGGCTGCGCCTGCACCGGATCCCGGCGCAGGGGCTGGACTACACCCTGGAGATCACGGCCGAGCCCGTCGCCCCGCCCGAGCCCGTGGCCGAGGAGCCGCCGCACGGTGAGCGCCCGCCCCGCCGGGACATCCCCGGCGTGGACGGCCTGACCTGGTACGCCGGCGACTTCCACGCCCACACCCTGCACAGCGACGGCAGCCTGACCATCCCCGAGCTGGCCGAGCTGGCCCACGGGCGCGGCCTCGACTTCCTGGCCGTCACCGACCACAACACGGTCAGCCACCACCCCTGGCTGGCCAAGACCGGCCGCGACATCACGCTCATCCCCGGCCAGGAGGTCACCACCGACCGCGGCCACGCGAACGTGTTCGGCGACGTCGGCTGGGTCGACTTCCGCGAGCGCCCCGACTCCTGGCTCGACCACGCCGAGCGCGCGGGCGGCCTCATGTCGATCAACCATCCGCTCGGCGGCGACTGCGCCTGGCTGCAGCCGATCGACCGCCGTCCTCCGATCGCCGAGGTGTGGCATTCCGGCTGGTGGGATCGCCGCTGGGGCGCCCCGCTGGCCTGGGCGGACGCCTGGCGCGACGACCTGATCGTGATCGGCGGCAGCGACTTCCACAAGCACGGCAACGACGGCCTGCCCGGCGCGCCCACGACGTGGGTGCTGGCCGAGGACACCGGCGCCGTGCTCGACGGCGTGCGCGCCGGGCGCACCGCCGTCTCCGCCGGCCCCGACGCGCCGCTGCTGCTCAGGCTGGGCGACGAACTGCTCGCCCTCGACGCCGACGGCCTGGTGCTGGTGCGCCCCGACGGCACCCGGCAGGTGGTGCGCGGCGAACGCGCGCTGCTGCCGGCGATCGACGGCCGGCACCGGCTGGAAACCTATGAGAACGAGGTGATCGCCCTATGCGCGTGAGGAAAATCGCCAACGCCCCCGTGAGCTTCGGCGTCTTCGAGCTGAGCGACGCGCCGCCGCCGCTCGGCCCCGACGAGATGGTCCGCGCGCTGGCCGACGCCGGCTACGAGGGCATCGACTCCGGGCCCATCGGCTACCTGGGCACCGGCTCCGAGCTGGCCGATCGGCTGGCCGGCGCCGGGCTGCTGCTGGCCGGCGGCTGGGTGGACCTGCGCTACGAGGACGCGGACGCCTACGCGAGCGGGCTGCCCGCGCTGGAGGCGGCGCTCGACGTGTTCGCCGCCGCCCCCGCCGGTGACCTGCCGCCGCGGCCCACGCTGGCCTGCTCCACCTCGGCCGAGCGCTTCGCCCGGCCCGGCGGGAGCGTTCCAGGACTGGCCGCCTCCGACTGGCCCGCCTACGCCGCCCGCATCCAGGAGGCCACCGACCGGTGCAGGGAGCGCGGGTTCGAACCCGCCTTCCACCACCACCTCGGCACGAACATCGAGACGCCGCAGGACGTCGAACGCCTGCTGGAGCTCACCGACGTGCACCTCTGCCTCGACACCGGGCATCTCCTGCTGGCCGGGGGCGACCCGGTCGAGTGCCTGCGCGCCTGGGCCGACCGGGTCGACCACGTGCACATCAAGGACGGCGACACGAAGATCCTGGCCCAGGCCCTGGCCGACGGCGTGGACCTGCGCGAGCTCATGGGCCGCGGCGGGTTCGCCCGGCTCGGCGAGGGCGAGCTGGACCTGCCCGCCGTGGTGCGCACGCTGGACGAGATCGACTACGAGGGCTGGATCATCATCGAGCAGGACACCCTGCCCGGCCGGCGCTCGGTCGCCCAGAACATCGCCGACCAGGCGGCCAACCGTCAGATGCTGAAGGACTTGGGACTTTGAGAATCGCGCTTGTGGGTTGCGGGGCCGTCACCCAGGCGGTCTACGTGCCGCTGCTGTCGCGGCGGCGTGACCTGTTCGAGGTGAGCGCCGTCTGCGACCTGTCGCGCACGCTCGCCGACGCCGTGGGCGACCGGCTGGGCGCCGCCGGACGATACACGTCGGTGGACGACCTGCTCGCCGCCGGCGGCTTCGAGGCCGTCGTCGTGCTGGCCTCTGGCTCGCACGGCGAGACCGTCAGGAAGGCCCTGGCTGCCGGGTACGCCGTGCTCTGCGAGAAGCCGCTCGCGCTGACCAGGGCCGAGGTGGCCGCGCTGCCGGAAGGGCGGCTCATGGTCGGCTACATGAAGCAGTACGACCCCGCCGTACGCCGGGCCGAGGAGGCCCTGGCCGCGCTCGGCGGCCCCGAGGCGATCCGCGCGGTCGAGGTCACCGTGCTGCACCCGAGCGGGGAGTCGCAGCTCGCCTTCGCCAACCTGACCCAGGCACGCGACGTGGACCAGGACCTGCTCGCCTCCCTGCGGGCGGCCGAGCACGAACTGGTGTCGCGGGCGCTCGGCGAGGCGGCCCCCGAACCGGTCAGGAACCTGTACGGGGTGGCGCTGGGCTCCATCTGTCACGACCTGTCGCTCCTGCGCCGCTTCACCGGCTCACCCCAGGAGATCTCGTACGTCGAGACGTGGGGTTCGGCCCCCGGCTCCATCGAGATCTCGGGGCCGCTGCCGGTCCGGGGCAGGTTCTCCCTGCGCTGGCACTATCTGGAGGACTATCCCGCCTACCGCGAGACCGTGGCGATCCACCACGATCGCGGCTCCCTCGAACTGGTCTTCCCCTCGCCGTACCTGATGAACGCGCCGACCACGCTGACCGTGGTGTCCGACGCGGAGAGCAGGGCACATTGGCGCGAGGTGACTGAGGCGTTCGAAGTACAGCTCGCGGCCTTTCATGCTTACGTGAACGATGGCAAGCCGCCCCTCACCGACGCGGGTGGCGGGCTCGAGGACATCGTCACGGCGCAGCGGATCGCGGCCCGTTACGCCGTGCAGCATGATCTGCCCATTGGAGGGGAGGCAGCGTGAGCAAGGAGATCGTCGTCGTTCCGCACACGCACTGGGACCGGGAGTGGTACGAACCCTTCCAGCGTTTCCGGCTGCGCCTGGTGGCGTTGATGGACGAAGTGCTCGACACGATGGAACGCGAGCCCGCCTACCACTTCACCCTCGACGGGCAGCTCGCCTGCGTGGACGACTACCTGGAGGTGCGCCCGGAGAACCGCGACCGCCTGGCCGCCCTGGTGGAGTCCGGGCGGCTGGCCGTGGGCCCGTGGCAGATCCTGCTCGACGAGTTCCTGTGCTCGGGCGAGAACATCATCCGCAACCTGGAGCTCGGCATGGCCAGGGCGGACAAGCTCGGCGGCGCCATGCCGGTCGGCTACCTGCCGGACATGTTCGGCCACACCGCCCAGATGCCGCAGATCCTGCGCAAGGCCGGGCTGTTGCACGCCTGCGTCTACCGCGGCGTCCCGTCCTCCGTCACCACCGACGCCTTCGCCTGGGTCGCCCCCGACGGCACCGCGCTGCGCACCCAGTACCTGCCCGCGGGCGGCTACGGCAACGGCGCCCACCTGTTCTCCGACACCGAAGGGCTGAAGGAGCGGGCGGAGTCCTTCGTCACGACCATGCGCGGTTGGCACGGTCCCGAGGGGCCGCTGCTCGCCATGTACGGCACCGACCACTCCGCCCCCGTACGCGGGCTGCCGGACATGGTCGCCGCCATCGACGCCCGGATGGACACCCTGTCCGGCTACATCGGCGCGTACAGCGGTGACGTCGAGGGCCTGCCGGAGGTGCACGGCGAGCTGCGCTCCCACGCCAGGGCCAACATCCTGCCCGGCGTCATCTCCATCCGCGCCCACGTCAAGCAGGCCATGAGCCGGGCCGAGCGGATGGTCGAGCGCTACGCCGAGCCGCTGGCCGCCCTCTGGGGCGAGGAGTGGCCCGGTCGCTTCCTCGACATGGCGTGGTGGCGGCTGGTGGACGCCAGCGGGCACGACTCCGTGACCGGCTGCGGCGTCGACGACACCGCCCAGCAGGTCGCCGCCCGCGTCGCCGAGGCCGAGCACCTCGGCCAGGCCGTGCGCGACATGGTGACCGCCCGCCTGGCGCGCTCCGTCCCGTCCGACGCGGCGCTCGTCGTCAACCCGACGCCGGCCGCCCGGCAGGGCGTCGTCGTCGTGGACGTGGCGGGCAGCGACCCGCTGATCGACCCGGCCGGCCGGCCCGTGCCCACGCAGCCGCTGGAGTACGCCTCCACGCTGCTGCTCGACGAGACCATGGACCCCGCCACGGCGCTGACCTTCGTCCACGGCACCGAGCTGTACGGGCAGCAGATCACCGCCTGGTCGGTCGAGGACGGGACGCTGACGTTCAAGGTCGCGCGGGAGACGTCGGAGCTCGTCGACATGGACGAACTGCGCCGCTCCATCGACGGCGTGACCCGCGTCCGCATCGAGGCCGAGCCCCGGCGCACCGTCGCGGCCCTGGTGGGGGTCCCCCCGCTCGGCCACACGAGCGTCCGCCCCGCGCCCCGCGACCAGGTCTACGGGCCGCCCAGCGTCCCGGAGGACCACAGCCTGCGCGAGCACCACCCGGCCTGCTGGCTCAGGTCCGACTCCGCGCCCCTGCCGGTGCGCGGCGACGAGGAGGTGCTGGACAACGGGCTGCTCCGGGTCCTGATCGCCCGCGACGGCACGCTGACGCTGGTCGGCGAGGACGGCACCACCGTCACCGGCGCCGGGCGCATCGTCAACCGCGGCGACGTGGGCGACACCTACAACTACGCGCCCCCGCTGGCAGACCAGGAGGTGGTCGAGGCGGAGATGGTCACCATCGAGCCGGTCACCTCGGGGCCGCTGATCGCGGCGGTCGACGTCCGGCGCGTCTACAACTGGCCGGCCTCGGCGGAGATCTCGGCGGGCAGCCCGGAGATCCCCGCCATCACGCGCAGCTCCAGGGTCGAGGAGATCGTCGTCAACACCCGCGTCGAGCTGCGCGCCGGCGAGCCGTTCGTGCGGCTGCGGGTCGAGTTCGACAACCGCTGCGAGGACCACCGCGTACGCCTGCACATACCGCTGCCGCAGACGGCCACCGAGTCGCACGCCGAAGGGCAGTTCGCGGTCGTCACCCGGGGGCTCACCTCCGAGGGCGGCTGCGGCGAGGAACCGCTGCCCACCTTCCCCGCCTCCTCCTGGGTGGCCGCGGGCGGCGTGGCCGCGCTGCTGGAGCACGTGACCGAGTACGAGGTGATCGACGGCGGCACCGAGCTGGCCCTGACACTGCTCCGCTCGGTCGGCTACCTGTCGCGCAACCGCAACGTCCTGCGTCCGGAGCCGGCCGGCCCGCAGTTGCCGACCCCCGCCGCCCAGTCCCGCGGGCTGCGCACGGTGGAGCTGGCGCTGATGCCGTACGGAGGCTCGTGGGAGGAGGTCGTGCCCGCGGCCGAGTCCTTCCGGCACGACCTGCTGGTGGTGCCCGGCCAGGGTGAGCCGTTCCTGCCGCTGCCCGAGGCGGGGGCCGGGATCTCGGTGATGGGTCACGGCGTGACGATGACCTCGCTGCGCGAACGCGACGGCTGGCACGAGCTCCGCGTCGTCGCCTCCACCCCGAACCCCACCGAGGCCGTCATCTCCGGCGACCTCGTGGCCGCCCGCCACGCGGACCTGCGCGGCCGCCCCGGCGACCCGATCGAGATCACGGAGGGGGAGGTGCGGCTGCCGCTGGACGCCTGGGAGATCGCGACCATCCAGTTCCGTAAACTCTGAGTAACGAATCGAACGCACGTAGTAATGTAGCCGCATGATTACGGCGCGTCGCTCGCTGGCTCTGTTCGATCTGCCGATCGCGAAGTCGGGCGCGGTACGCCTCGCCTCGCCCGACTTCTCGGAGGCCGACCCCGGCGTCTGCCGCGCCGACGGCGCCATCCTCTGAAGTGCCCGGCCTGCCTGGTCGTCATCTGCCCCAAGGGCAGGGTCGCGAAGTGGGCGAGCGGCGACATCTCCACCGGCCATCCAGGGCTGGTCCTGAAGCCCCTGGTCATCCACGAAGGCAACACACCGGTGATCACGGACGCCCGCCAGGCGGCCGAGAACATCGGGCTGGCGGTCGTCTCGGTGGTCACGCAGAGTGAGCATCCTCGATTCAACGAAATCACCGCTGCAGTACAAGCGGCACTGGACACCATCGATCGAGAGACCGCTTATCGGTACGCTCGATACATCACCCTGTCACTGGAAGGTGACGCTCAGGAAGAATGGGGCCGAGGTATGGACACGAAGACCTATCCCTACCAGGGCGCATACGCCGAAAGCCTCGTCGCCGAGGGAGAGGTTAAGGGGGAGGCTAAGGGCAAGGCCAAGGGTAAAGCGGAGTTGCTGCTCAAACTCCTCGATTCGCGGGGACATGCGGTACCCGATGATGTGCGCGAGCGCGTCATGGAGTGTCGTGACGAGCCGACCCTCGACAACTGGTTCGAGCGGGCTCTCAAGGGCGACTCGGTCGAGGAACTCTTCCTCTGAGTGAGACAAAAAGGGATCGCGACATAAGTCCGATGACCTATCCGTATCAAGGCGAGTACGCCGAAAGCCTCATCGCGCAGGGCATGGCGCGGGCGGTTCTCCACCTCCTCGACACGCGGGGGATCGCCGTGCCCGAAGAGACGCGGGAGCACGTCATAGGCTGTCGCGACGAGGCAGTCCTGGACGAGTGGCTCAGGCGAGCCTTGAAGGCCGAATCGGTGGAGGACGTCTTCGGTTAGCCGAGTCGGCTGACATCACACCCGGATGGAGGGCGGAGAAGGGGCCGTTCTCCAGTCGGATCCGCTTCTAGCGGGTGCCCCACGAATACGTCTGCTTGCGTAGTTTCAGGTACACGAACGACTCGGTGGCCCGTACGGCCGGGATGGCGCGGATCTTGCTGAGGATCTCCAGCAGGTGCCCGTCGCCCTCGCACACCACCTCGACGATCACGTCGAAGGAGCCGGCGGTGAGCACCACGTAGTCGATCTCGTCGATGGCCGACAGTTCGTCCGCCACCGACTCGAGGTCGCCCTCGCAGTTGACGCCGATCATGGCCTGGCGGGGGAAGCCCAGGGTGAGCGGGTCGGTGACGGCGACGATCTGCATGACGCCGGCGTCCTGCAGGCGCTGGACGCGCTGGCGGACCGCCGCCTCCGACAGGCCCACCGCCTTCCCGATCGCCGCGTACGGCATCCGACCGTCGTTCTGCAGTTGCTCGATGATCTGCTTGGACAGGTCGTCGAGCACGACGGTGCCGGTGCTGGCGCTGTTTCTGCGTACGCGCGGCGGCGTCGTCATCGAGAGGAATCCTCCTACTGGTCCGGCGTTACGGGGGCGTTCCCGCTGGGTTGCCGTCCTGGTGCGACATGTTGTCAGTTCTCCGTGGTCTGTCAAGCGAATTCGTAGCAATTTGATATCTTCGCCACGAAATCCCTTGTCCGGATGCTGGCGCTCTGTCAGAGTCGCGGCATCTCAGCCACCTCATCAGGAGGGCGCATGACACCCCGTCTGCAGAACTTCATCAACGGTGAGTTCGTGGACGCCAAGAGCGGCCGGTTCTCCGACATCATCGATCCGTGCACGGGGGAGGCCTACGTCCAGGCTCCCGTCTCCGGGCCCGAGGACATCGACAGCGCCTACGCCGCCGCGGCGGCCGCGTTCGAGGCGTGGGGCGGGACCACCCCGGGTGAGCGGGCCAATCTGCTGCTCAAGGTGGCCGACGCCATCGACGCGCGAGCCGATGAGATCAACGACGCCGAGTGCCGCAACACCGGCAAGCCGCGCGCTCGCATGGCCGAGGACGAGACTCCCATCGCCGCCGACCACTTCCGCTTCTTCGCGGGCGCGGCGCGCACGCTGGAGGGCCCCACGGCCGGCGAGTTCCTGGCCGAGCACACCAGCGTGATCAGGCACGAGCCGATCGGCGTCATCGGCCAGGTCACGCCGTGGAACTACCCGATGATGATGGCGGTCTGGAAGATCGCCCCCGCGCTGGCGGCGGGCAACACGATCGTGCTCAAGCCGTCCGACACCACGCCCGTCTCCACGCTGAAGCTGGCCGAGATCATCGGCGAGGTGCTGCCGGCGGGCGTGTTCAACGTCGTCACCGGCGACCGCGAGACCGGCGCCCTGGTCGTGAGCCATCCGACGGCCGCGATGGTGGCCATCACGGGCTCGGTCGGCGCTGGCATGTCGGTCGCCAAGAGCGCCGCCGACGACCTCAAGCGGGTGCACCTGGAGCTCGGCGGCAAGGCGCCGGTCGTGGTCTTCGAGGACGTCAAGGACCTGGGCAGGGCCGCCGCCGACATCGCCACCGCCGGCCTGTACAACGCCGGCCAGGACTGCACGGCCGCCTGCCGGGTGCTCGTGCAGGAGAGCGTGCACGACGAGTTCGTGGCCGCGCTCACCGAGGCAGCGGCCGGCACGGTCACCGGCGGCCTGGACGACGAGGACGCCCTCTACGGTCCGCTCAACAACGAGAGCCAGCTCGCCAAGGTGCAGGGCTTCGTCGAGCGGGTCCCCGCGCACGCCAAGGTCCTCACCGGCGGTCACCGCGTGGGCGACAAGGGCTACTTCTTCGCCCCGACCATCGTCGACGGCCTGCGCCAGGACGACGAGATGGTGCAGAACGAGGTCTTCGGCCCCGTGATCACCGTCCAGACGTTCACCGACGAGGCCGACGCGCTGGCCAAGGCCAACGACGTGAAGTACGGCCTGAGCGGCTCGGTGTGGACCTCCGACCACGGCCGCGCGATGCGCATGTCGAACCGGCTCGAATTCGGCGTGGTGTGGGTCAACACCCACATCCCGTTCGTCTCGGAGATGCCGCACGGCGGCTTCAAGCACTCCGGGTACGGCAAGGACCTGTCGGTGTTCGGCCTGCACGACTACACCCGGGTGAAGCACGTCATGCACTACATCGGCGAATAAGAAGGAAAGACCCTGGGATGACCGAGCTGAGTGCGATCGAGCTTGAAGACGTCGTCAAGGAGTACCACTCGCATGGCGAGGTCGTCCAGGCGGTCAAGGGTGTGACCCTGGACATCCCCGAGGGGGAGTTCTTCTCCCTCCTCGGGCCGTCCGGTTGCGGCAAGACCACGACCATGCGAATGATCGCCGGCTTCGAGGCGCCCTCGAAGGGCCTGGTCCGCCTGCTCGGCCAGGACGTCACGAACGTGCCGCCGAACAAGCGCGACGTCAACATGGTCTTCCAGTCCTACGCGCTCTTCCCGCACATGAGCGTCTGGGACAACGTCGCCTTCGGCCTCAAGCAGCGCAAGACGCCACAGGAGGAGGTCAAGCGGAGGGTCGGCGAGATGCTGGAGATCGTCGACCTGGCCGGCCGGGAGAAGCGCATGCCGCGCCAGATGTCCGGCGGCCAGCAGCAGCGCGTGGCCCTGGCCAGGGCGCTGGTCAACCGGCCGCGCGCGCTTCTGCTCGACGAGCCGCTCGGGGCGCTCGACCTCAAGCTGCGCCAGGCCATGCAGATCGAGCTCAAGCGCATCCAGCGCGAGGTCGGCATCACCTTCGTCTACGTCACGCACGACCAGAGCGAGGCGCTGACCATGAGCGACCGGATCGCCGTCATGAACGACGGCCTGGTCGAGCAGCTGGGCGGGCCGCACGAGATCTACGAACGGCCCGCGACCGCCTTCGTGGCCGGCTTCATCGGCACCTCCAACCTGCTCACCGGCGCCGCGACCGGCGGTGAGCTGAAGATCGCGGGCGGCCGGGTGCTGGTCCCAGGTCACGACGGCGAGGTGACGGTGACCGTACGGCCGGAGAAGATCACCATCGGCACCGAGGAACCCGCGCGCGAATCGAGCGCCGTGCGCGGAACCGTGGCCGAAGTCGTCTATCTGGGCACCTACAACAGTTATGCCGTGCGTCTCGCCGACGGGGCCGAGATGACGGTTTTCCAGCAGAACGCGCACGACGCGACGGCGACGGCGGAGCGGGGCGACTCCGTGTGGTTGTCGTGGCGGGCACAGCACTCGTACGTGATTGGAAGTTGACACCCCCTCATGAACCCCCTCATGCGTGGAATGACGCAGCCCCGCACCCGTCGTGACGTCTTCAGGCTGACCGGCTTGTCCGCCGCCGGTCTCGCCCTGGCCGCCTGTGGCGTGCAGGGGCAGAAGGTGGCGCCGCCCAAGGCCGACGCCGTGGCGGACTACTGGGCCAAGCAGACCAAGAACGGCAAGGTCGTCTTCGCCAACTGGCCGGAGTACATGCCGGAGGACAAGGGACCGCTGGAGCGGTTCAAGAAGGACACCGGCATCTCCTACGAGTACAAAGAGGTCATCCAGGAGAACGCCGAGTTCTTCGGCAAGGCCGACCCCGTGCTGCGGGCCGGGCAGCCCCTGGGCTACGACATCGTGGTCATGACCAACGGCATCCAGCTCCAGCACATGATCGAGCTGGGTTACGTGGTGGCGCTCGATCAGTCGAAGCTGCCGAACTTCCAGGCCAACGCCGGGCAGAAGTACAAGGAGCGGGCCTACGATCCCGGGAACAAGTACACGATTCCGTACACGTCGGGCGTGACCGGGATCGCGTACAACACCGAGTACGTCAAAGACGACATCACCAGCATCGAGTCGCTGTTCGACGCCAAGTACAAGGGGCGGGTCGGGATGATGTCCGACGCGCAGGAGATCGGCAACTTCGGCATGATCGCGCTGGGCATCGATCCGGAGAAGTCGACCGAGGCCGACTGGAAGAAGGCCGGCGAGAAGCTCAAGGCGCAACGCGACGCCGGAATTGTCCGGAAATATTATGATCAGTCGTATATCGATGCGGTGTCCAAGGGCGACATCTGGCTGACCATGGCCTGGTCGGGCGACGTCTTCCAGCGCCAGCTCGCCGGCGAACCCGTCAAGTTCATCGTGCCCGAAGAGGGCGGCACGATCTGGACCGACAACATGCTCATCCCCAAGGGCGCGGCCAACCCGGTCGACGCCCTCATGCTGATGGACTACCTCTACCAGCCGGCCGTGGCCGCCGAGCTCGACGAGTTCATCCAGTTCGTGACGCCCGTCCCGGCCGTGCAGGACCTGCTGCGGGAGAAGGCGGGCACGGCCAAGGGCGCGGCCAAGAAGGCTCTGGAGGAGATGGTGGACAGCCCGCTCATGTTCCCCACCGAGGCCGACTACGCCAAGCTGCGCTCCTACACCCAGCTCACCACCCAGCAGGAGCAGGTGTTCAACCCGATCTTCCAGTCCATCACCCAGGCCTAGCGCGATGCGGCGGCTCACCCCCTACCTGCTCGCGCTGCCGAGCTGGATGTGGCTGGCGATCTTCCTGGTCGTGCCCATGGCCGCGATGGCGTCGGTGTCGCTGCAGACCGGCAACGCCATCGACGGCTTCGCCATGACCTTCAGCTTCTCCAACTACGCCGACGCGATCGGCGCCTACAGCCCCCAGTTGCTGCGCTCGCTGCTCTACGGCGGGCTCGCCACGGTGGCCATGCTGGTCATCGGGTACCCGGTGGCGTACTGGATCGCGTTCAAGGCGGGGCACCGCAAGTCCGTCTACCTCTTCCTGCTGCTGCTGCCGTTCTTCGTCTCGTTCGTGCTGCGCACGATCTCGTGGAACTTCCTGCTGTCGGACAACGGCATCCTGTTCGGCACGCTGAAGGACTGGGGGCTGCTGCCGGCCGACTTCCACGTGCTGGCCACCACGTTCGCCGTGGTCGGCGGGCTGACGTACAACTTCCTGCCGTTCATGATCCTGCCGATCTACGTGGCGCTCGAACGGGTGGACCCGAGGGTGGTGGAGGCGGCGCAGGACCTGTACGCGACCCGGGCGGCGGCCTTCCGCCGGGTGGTGCTGCCGCTGTCGCTGCCGGGCGTCTTCGCCGGGGTGCTGATGACGTTCGTGCCCGCGACGGCCGACCCGATCAACGCGGCGATCCTCGGCGGCACCTCCAACACGATGATCGGCAACATCATCCAGACCGAGTACCTGACCAACCTCGACTACCCGACCGCCTCGGCGCTGTCGTTCACGCTCATGGCGGTGCTGCTCGTCGGCATCTTCGTCTACGCGCGGGCGCTCGGCACCGAGAACGTCCTTGAGGCGGCGGCCCGATGAGGGGCGCGCGGTTCGGCGACCGCCTGCTGCACCTCTACACCTGGCTGGTCATCGTCTGGCTGTCGTCGCCGATCGCCGTGATGATCCTGTTCGGGTTCAACGACAAGCGGAGCAAGTCCAACACCACCTGGCAGGGCTTCACCCTGCGCTGGTACGGCGAGCTGTTCGACATCCCCGACCTGACCGTGGCGCTGCGCAACACCCTGGTCATCGCCCTGGTCAGCACGGTCATCACGGTCGTGATCGGCACCATGCTGGGCCTGGCGCTCGGCCGGCACCGCTTCCGCGGCAAGGGCGTGACGAACTTCCTCGTCTTCGCCGCCATCTCCACGCCCGAGCTGGTCATGGGCGCCTCGCTGCTGTCGCTGTTCGTCTCCGGCAACGTGCCGCGCGACGCCAACACGATCATCGTCTCCCACGTGCTGTTCTCGCTGTCGTTCGTGGTCGTCACCGTACGGGCCAGGGTGGTCACGCTGGACCCGTCGCTGGAGGAGGCGGCCAGGGACCTGGGGGCGACGGCCTGGGGCACGTTCCGGCAGGTGACGCTGCCGGCGATCATGCCGGGTGTGCTGGCGGGCGCGATGTTGTCGTTCGCGCTGTCCGTCGACGACTACGTGGTGACCAGCTTCGTCAACGGCTCGACCGTGACGTTCCCGCTGTGGATCGTCGGCGCGGTCAAGACGGGCATCCCGGCGCAGGTCAACGTCATGGGTACGCTGATCTTCGGCATCGGCGTGCTGATCGCGATCGCCAACGCGGTCGCCACCCGCCGCCGCACCTGAGAACGAGGGAAGTGGGATTTCGTGGATCCGCTGAAGGCGCTGGCTGACGCGGAGCGCAAGCCGTACTGGCTGGACAGCCCGGCCAGACCCGGGCCCACACCGCGGCTCACCGCGAACACCACCGCCGACCTGGTCGTGGTCGGCGGCGGTTTCTCCGGGCTGTGGACCGCCCTGATGGCCAAGGAACGCGACCCCTCGCTCGACGTCGTCCTGCTCGAAGGCCGCAGGATCGGCTGGGCCGCCACCGGCCGCAACGGCGGGTTCTGCATGGCGACGCTCACCCACGGCCTGGCCAACGGGCTGGAGCGGTGGCCGGAGGAGATCGACCGGCTCGAACGCATGGGCGTGGAGAACCTCGACGAGATCGAGCGCACCCTCGACCGCTACGGCGTGGACTGCTCGTTCGACCGCACCGGCGAGCTGCACGTGGCCACCGAGCCGTGGCAGGTCGAGAGCCTGAACGAGCACCTGGACCTGATCTCGGAGCTGGGGCTCGACTACGTGCCGCTGGACCGGGATCAGGTGCGGGCCGAGGTCGGCTCGCCGACCTACCTGGCCGGGCTCTGGGAGCGCAGCGGCTGCGCCATGCTCGACCCGGCCCGGCTGGCCTGGGGCCTGCGCGCGGCCTGCCTGCGGCTCGGCGTCCGCGTCCACGAGCGCACTCCCGTCCGCTCGATGCGCGACGACGGCGGCACGATCAGCCTGCGCACGCCGTACGGGGTGGTGACCGCCCGCCGGGTGGCGCTGGGCACCGGCGTGTTCCCGCCGCTGCTGCGCCGGCTGCGCCACTTCGTGGTCCCGGTGTACGACTACGCCCTGATGACCGAGCCGCTGACCGCCGACCAGCTCGCCTCGGTGGGCTGGCACAACCGGCAGGGCGTCGGCGACTCGGGCAACCGGTTCCACTACTACCGGCTGAGCGACGACAACCGGATCCTGTGGGGCGGCTACGACGCCGTCTACTACAACGGCGGCCTGGTCAAGGCCGAGTACGAGCAGCGCGACGAGACGTTCGTCAAGCTCGCGGGCCACTTCTACGACACCTTCCCGCAGCTCGCCGACGTGCGCTTCACCCACAGATGGGGTGGCGTGATCGACACCTGCAGCCGGTTCAGCGCCTTCTACGGGCAGGCGCACGGCGGGCGGCTCGTCTACGCCGCCGGCTACACGGGCATGGGCGTCGGTGCCACCCGGTTCGGCGCGAACGTCATGCTCGACCTGCTGTCGGGCGAGCCCACCGAGCGGACGGGGCTGCGGATGGTGCGGGAGAAGCCGATCCCGTTCCCGCCCGAGCCGGTGCGTTCGGGGGTCATCCAGTTCACCCGCTGGTCGATCGCCCAGGCCGACCAGCACGAGGGCAGGCGCAACCTGTGGCTGCGCGCCCTCGACCGGATGGGCCTCGGGTTCGACTCGTAGCACACTTGTGCGCATGAGAGTTGACTTCAACGCCGACGGCCTCACGCTGGCCGGGGACCTGCGGGTGCCCGGCGGGCAGGGGCCGTGGCCGGGGCTGGTGTTCACCGGGCCGTTCACCGGAGTGCGCGATCAGGTGACCGGGCTCTACGCGGCCAGGCTGGCCGAGCGCGGCTACGCCACGCTGGCCTTCGACCACCGCAACTGGGGCGACTCGGACGGGCGGCCGCGCCGGCACGAGGACCCCCAGGGCAAGCTGCACGACCTGCGGGCGGCGGTGTCGTTCCTGCGCTCGCGGCCCGAGGTGGACGCGGAGCGGATCGGGGTGGTGGGCATCTGTCTCGGCGGTGGCTACGCGCTGAAGTTCGCCGCCTTCGACCCCCGCGTACGGGTCTTCGCCGGGATCGCCGGGGCCTACAACAACCCGTACGCGATGCGGTCCGGCATGGACTACCAGGAGGCGCTGGCGGCCCTGACCGAGGTGGTCGAGCGGCAGGATCGCGGCGGGCCGGTCGAGTACGTGCCCGCCGTGGCGGAGCGAGGGGAGGCCGCGATGCCGGGCGACGAGCCGTACGCGTACTACGGGAGCGAGCGCGGCGCCACGCCGCTCTGGGCGAACGAGGTGACCAGGGCCAGCGTGCTGGAGCTGCTCACCATGGACAACATCATGGGCAGTGACTTCCTGTCACCGAAGCCGGCGCTGATTGTGCACGGGGTGGTGGACCGGTTCTGCTCGCCGGAAGGGGCCGAGGAGGCGTTCAAGCGGCTCGACCAGCCGAAGCGGATCGTCTGGCTGGACGCCCAGCGGCACATCGACCTCTACGACCGCGAGCCGTACGTCGGGCAGGCCGTCGAGGCGACCGCCGGCTTCCTGGCCGAGCACCTCTGAGCCGTGCTCGGCAAGGTCGTGCTGAACATCTGACCAGGAAAGCGCCTGGTCAGATGGGGTCGGGCAGCTTGCCGGGCATCATCCGGGTGACCCCCGTCGAGATCACGGGGGTTCGCGCGTGCGTAGAGAGTGGCTGTGGCCGGTCCTTGTGGTGACGCTGGTGACGGCGGGGTGCGGGCAGGAGCGGGCGCCGGTGGTGTCCGTCGCGGTGCAGGCCCCGGTCAAGGTCGCCCGATGCTTGCTGAAATTTCCTGACAAAAGGGCCGGAGTTGTCGCGCGCGCCCGGCTCGAACGCGACATCGCCCGCTACGTGCACGGCCGCCCAGGGCGGATCGTCTACGGCGCACTCGACCTCGTCAGCGGGATCAGGGTGGGCCAGGGCGAGCACGAGCACGACCTGATCACCGCCAGCGGCGCCAAGGTCGACATCCTCGCGGCCCTGCTGTCGCGTAAGGACGGCCGGCTCGGCGAAGGGGAACTCGACCTGGCCACCCGCATGATCACCGAGAGCGACAACAGCGCCGCCGACGCGCTCTGGTCACGGGTGGGCGCGGGCGGCGGGATGAGCGAGTTCTACCGCAGGATCGGGCTCAGGGAGACCACGCCGGGGCCGAGCAAGTACTGGGGCGGCACCACCACCAGCCCCGCCGACCGCATCCGCCTGCTGAGGGCGCTCGTCAAGGGCGGCGGAGGGCTGAGCGCGGCCGACCGGCGGACGGTGCTCGGGCTCATGGAACGGGTGCAGCAGGACCAGGCGTGGGGGGTCAGCGCCGCCGCCAGGGCGGGGGACCGGGTGGCGCTGAAGAACGGGTGGACGCCGCGGCCGTTCATCCACAACACGTGGGCCGTGACGAGCTACGGGCGGGTCTCGGGGCCGGGGCGCGAGCTGCTGGTGTCGGTGCAGACGGATCGGCAGCCGGGGGAGGGGACGGGGATCCAGACCATCGAGGGCATCGCCCGCCTCATCGGCGCCCGCCTCGACGACCTCTCCCCGGTGATCACCCGCCCCTGCCCGACCGAGCCCATCGCCTGACCCTTCCCGACCAATCCTCAGCGGCGTTCGGCAGCCGGCACCTCCTCGGGGATCACCTTCGGCACGCCGCGCAGCCCGGCCAGCGCGAGCACCGCCACCACGGCCAGCAGGGCCGCCGTCACGTACGAGGTCAGGTGCATGCCCTCGATGAAGGCCGCCTGAGCCGCCCGGATCAGCCGCTCCGCCTGCTCGGCCGGCAGCGCGGCGGCGGCGCCCACCGCACCGGCGATCGACTCGGCGGCGGCGGCTCCGCCCGGCACCCCGGCGGGCAGGTCGAGGCCGGAGCGGTAGGCGCTGGTCAGCACCGTGCCCAGGATCGCGATGCCGAGGGCCCCGCCCAGCTCGAACGCCGTCTCCGACACCGCCGCCGCGGCCCCCGCCCGCTGCCTCGGCGCGGTGGCGAGGACGTTGTCGTTGTTGACGGTGAAGGCGAACCCGACCCCCATGCCGCCGATGATCGAGATGGGCAGCAGCGTGAGGTAGTTCAGCTCGGCGCCCAGCGTCGTGTAGTAGAGGAACGAGCCCGCGTTCATGGCCAGGCCGAGCGCGACCACGCCGTTCCTGCCGAGCGGCTGGATGAGCCTGGCGGCCAGGACGCCGCCCACCGCGCCGCTCAGGCCGCCGGGCAGCTGGGCCAGCCCCGCCAGCAGCGGCGACCAGCCGAGCACGAGCTGCAGGTACCACGCGAACATCAGCATCATGGCCGACATGGCGAAGATCGCCAGCAGGTTCGTCAGGATCGAGACGCTGAACGCCCTGCGCGCGAACAGCCGTACGTCGATCAGCGGCTCGGCCAGCCGGGTCTGCCGCCACACGAACAGCGCCAGCAGGACGATCCCGGCCACGCCCGCGCCCAGGACGTCGGCGTGCTCCGGCCCCCGGTGCGCGGCCTCCTTGATCGCGTAGACGGTGGTCACCACGCCGGTGAACGACAGCGCCACGCTGACCAGGTCGATCCGGCCCGCGTGCGGGTTGCGCGACTCGGGTAGCACCGCGATGCCGCCGACCAGCACCAGCGCCATGATCGGCACGTTGATCAGGAAGACCGAGCCCCACCAGAAGTGGTCGAGCAGCAGGCCGCCCACCACGGGTCCGACGGCGAAGCCGGCGGCGCTCATGCCGCTCCAGATGCCGACGGCCGCGGTCCGCTCCCCCGGGTCGGTGAACACGTTGCGCACGATCGACAGGGTCGAGGGCATGATCGTGGCGCCGGCCACGCCTAGCAGCGCCCTGGCGGCGATCAGGAGTTCGGGGGTGGGCGCGTACGCGGTGACCGCCGAGGCGGCCCCGAACGCGGCCGTGCCGATGAGCAGCAGGCGCTTGCGGCCGATGCGGTCGCCCAGGTTGCCCATGGTGACGAGCAGGCCGGCCAGTGCGAAGCCGTACATGTCGCCGATCCACAGCAATTGGGTGGCGCTCGCGCCGAGATCCGTCACCAGGCGGGGCAGCGCCAGGTGCAGGACCGTGAGGTCGAGGGAGAGCAGCAGCGTGGCCAGGCAGGCGACGGCCAGGCTGGACCATTTGTTCTTCATGCCGTCCACTGTCGGAGCGGCGGCTGACCGAGGGCCTACCGCTCGCTGACCGCCCGGCTGACCGCCGCCAGCCCGGCGGCGATGCGCTCGCGCGTGTCCTCGGTGCTGAACCAGCCGTCCGGGCACACCTCGCGCGCCTGGAGCAGCAGCGCGCGGGCCCGGTCGAGCTCGCCGCGGGCCAGCGCCGCCTCACCCTGCCCCAGGCAGGCCCAGGCCAGCGTCTCCATCGAGCCGTTCCGGCGCGACAGCTCGGCGGCCCGCGCGTAGTCGGCCTGCGCCCTGCCGGGCTCGTCCAGGTGGATCAGCGCGTCGGCGCGGCGGCACAGGCTCTCGGCGATCTCCGTGGTGGCGTCCAGTTCGAGCGCCGTGCTGAGCGCCTCGTCGGCCAGCGCGTACGCGGCCCGGTAGTCGCCCTGCGCCTGGCGCAGCGCGCCCAGCCCGGACACCACCAGCACCGTGCCCCAGCGCTCCCCGAGCGCCTTGAACGCGGCCAGGCTGCGCTCGAACTTGGCCAGCGACTCCTCCGTTCGGCCCAGCACCTGCAGCACGAACGCCTGGCCGCTGAACGACAGCGCCTCCTGCCAGGGCGGAAGCCGCTCGGTCCCGGTCTCCAGCAGGTGGTACGTGGTCTCGAAATCCTCGGGCGGGCCGGTGAACATCGACAGCAGCATCATCAGGAACTCCACCCGCATCGGCAGGTGGGTGACCGGCAGCAGGCAGCTCGCCTCGTTCAGGCGCGCCCGCAGGGTCTCGTCCGCGCCTCCCGACCAGGCCGTGATGAGGACGCACATGACGTACTCCTCCTCGCGGCCGGGAAAACGCGTCTCGCCCAGCGCGGCCAGCAGCCCCAAGGCCAGGTTCGCGCTGGTGAGGCGGTGGCCGCGCATCCACCAGTAGCAGGCGCTGTGCGCCATGAGCTGCAGCCCCAGCTCCAGCCGCCGGGCCTCGACGGTCCAGCGCACGGCCGCGTCGAGGTCGGTGCTCTCCTCGTCGAGCCGGGCCAGCCACTCCATCTGCGCCGAGGTGCGCAGCCGGGGGTCGGCCTCCATCATCAGGTCCAGGTAGTAGCCGGCGTGCGCGTCGCGGACCGCCTCCTGCTCGCCCGACTCCGCCAGCCGTTCGGCGCAGAACGCCCTGATCGTCTCCAGCATCAGGAACCGGCCGTCGGCGAACTCCACCAGCGACTTCTCCGCCAGTGAGAACAGCACCTCCTCCGGCAGCCCGCACACCCGCTCCGCCGCTTCCGGCCGGGCGCCGCCCGCGAACACGCTCAGCCGCTCGGCCATCCGCTGCTCGCTCTCGTCCAGCAGGTCCCAGCTCCACGCGACGACCGCGCGCAGGGTCTGGTGGCGGGGCAGCGCCGTACGGCTGCCGCGGGTCAGCAGCCGGAACCGGTCGTCCAGCCGGGCCGCGACGTCGGAGAGCGACAGCGTACGCAGCCGGGCCGCGGCCAGCTCGATGGCCAGCGGCAGCCCGTCGAGCGCCCGGCAGATGTGCGCGACCTGCCCGGCGTTGCCCGCGTCCACGGCGAAGCCCGGCCGCACGGCCGCGGCCCGGTCGGCGAACAGCCGCACGGCCGCGTAGTCCAGCGGGTTGCCCGCCTCAGGCGGCGGCAGGCTCAGAGGCGACACGGGCAGGATCGACTCGCCCGTGATGCCCAGGGCCTCCCGCCCGGTCGCCAGCACGCGCAGGCCGGGGCAGGCGGCCAGCAGCTGATCGGCCAGCTCGGCCGTGGCCGCCACGAGATGCTCGCAGTTGTCCAGCACGATCAGCAGCTCGCGATCGGCCAGTGCGGTGAGCAGCCTGGACAGAGGGTCCAGGGCGGGCCGGTCGGGGTGGTGCAGCAGCGCGTCGCGGATGTCGAGGGCGGCCAGCACGGCGTTCGTCACCCCGCCGGCGTCGGAGACGGGCGCGAGCGGCACGAAGCACACGTCGCCGCTCTCCTGGGCGGCGGCCTCGGTCGCCAGCCGCGTCTTGCCCGCGCCGCCCGGACCGATCAGCGTGACCAGCCGCCCGGCCCGCAGCCTGGCGCTGACCTGGCCGAGCTCCTCGGCCCGGCCGACGAAGCTGGTGAGCTGAGCCCGCAACCCCTGCCTGGACCCCTGCTTGGACCGCTGCCGCACCGGCGCCGCCTCCACCTGCGACGCCGTCCCGTCCGGCACGGCCCCGTCCAGCACGGTTTCGTCCAGCACGGTTTCGTCCGGCGCGGTCCCGTCCGGTCGAGTCTCGATTCGCGGCGTGGCCGGGCCCAGTGCGGGGTCGGCGCGTAGGACGGCCAGGTGGGCGGCCGCGAGTTCGGCGCCCGGTTCGACGCCCAGCTCCTCGTCCAGCAGTTTCCTGGCGTCCGTGTAGACGGCCAGCGCCTCCGCCTGGCGGCCGCTGCCGTACAGGGCGCGCATGAGCTGGGCGCGCAGCCGTTCGCGCAGCGGGTGCGCGGCGGAGAGCTGGCTCAGCTCGGCCACCAGCTCGCGATGCCGGCCCAGGTCGAGGTCCGCCTGCAGGCGGTCCTCCGTGGCGGTCAGGCGCAGCTCCTCCAGGGCCGCGGCGGCGGCCCCCGCGTGCGGGGCGTCGGCCAGCGGCGCGCCCCGCCACAGCTCCAGGGCCTCGCACAGCAGCGCCGCCGCCCGCTCCGCGTCCCCGCCGGCCAGTGCCTTCCTGCCCTGGGACACCAGGAGCTCGAACCTGCGCGCGTCCACCTCCTGCGGGTCGGCCACCAGCCGGTAGCCGGCGGGGTGGAACTCCACCAGATCCCTGCCCAGCGACCGGCGCAGCCGGGACACCTGCGACTGCAGCGCGTTCGCCACGCCCTCGGGGGGCGTGGGGCCGTACAGGCCGTTCACGAGCTGCTCCGCGCCGACGACGCGGCCGGCGTGCAGGGCGAGCAGCGCCAGCAGCGCGCGGACGCGGGGACCGCCGAGCGCGACCGGCTCGCCGTCCTCGTCCAGCACGGTCGTGGGTCCGAGGATCTGGAAGCGCATTCCTCGATTATCGCGGCAACAGCTCCGCGATCTCCGCATATGTCGGCATGCGCGGTGCCTGCTCCCCGCGTACGTCCAGCGCCGCCGCGAGCCCCGCCCGCAACGCGGCACGGTAGAGCAGCGACCCGGTGCTCACCCTGGCCACGCCGGCCTCCGCGAGCCGGGCCAGGCCGGGACCGTCCGGCTGGTGGAGCACGTTCAGCGGCAGGGGCGTGCTCGCCGCGATCTCGGCGATCTCCTGGAGATCGCTCAGCCCCGGCACGAAGATCCCGTCGGCGTGCCCGTAGGCGCGGACGCGCTCCAAGGTGTCCCCGGTACGCAGCCAGCACGTGTCCGTCCGGGCGTTGACGAACACGCCGTGCCCCTTGGCCGCCTCGATGATGCTCTGGTGCAGCTCGACGGGCCGCAGCGTGCCGTCGGGGCGGCCGTCCTCCAGGTTGACGCCTGCGACGCCGAGCGCGGCCAGCGACGCGACCAGGCCGGCGACCTCCGCCGGATCGTCGCTGAACCCGCCCTCGATGTCCACGGTCACCAGGACGCCCAGGCCGCTGATCGCCTCGGCCAGCTCGATCGTCTCGGCCTTGGTCCGGCCGGCCGCGTCCGGTTTGCCGTGCACGGCGGCCACGCCGAGACTGGTCGTGCCGATCGCCGGGAAACCCTGCGCGGCCAGGTAGGCGGCGGAGCCGTAGTCCCAGGCGTTGGGCAGCAGCAGCGGGTCGCCGGGACGGTGCAGGTCGTGGAAGTTCACCCGAGCACCCCTTCCAGGACGCCCGCCGCCAGGGCGAGCGCGTGCGCGGGCGCGGGGCACGGGCGCACGCCGTGACCGAAGGTCAGGTGGCTGTGGGGCGCCTCGCGGTTGGCGGTCACCAGGTCGATCGTCACCTCGTCGCCGGTGAGCGTGTCCAGCCTGCGGGTGGCCGTGAGCGGCGGGTGCCAGGCCAGCGTCTCGTGCAGGAGTGCGTCGGCGTCGTCGCCGGGCCGGGCCCGCTCCAGGGCGTTCCCGATGAGCCCCTCCGTGGCGGCGTACCCCTGCAGCAGCAGCGTGATCGCGGGCAGGCCGGCCTGCGTCAGCAGCTCGGCGACGGCGGCGTCGGCCCGCGGGCTCTCCTCGCCCGACAGGTATCCGGCCGCGGCGGCCGGCACGGCGCTGGTGTCGGCGACCCCGAGCGCGGTCCCCAGCACATCTGTGGGCACGCCGCGCCAGTCTCCGCGCCGCTGTACGGTCATGGCCCTGGCCTGCTCGCGCAGCTCGGCCGGGTCCACCCCGTCCAGCAGGTCGGTCAGGGCGCGGCGGCGTTCCGCGTGCGGTTCGCCGGTGCTGAACCGCGAGACGTGGGCGCGCAGCCAGGCCAGCGTCCCCTCCGCGCCGTCCTGGCGTACGGGAGGCGGCACGTACCTGGTGTCGGCGAGCACCGCCTCGGCTTCTGCGTGACGTGTGATGAGCATGAACTCACGCTATGACCTGGTCCTTTCGACGGCGGCCGAAGTATGCCCGAGCGGGGACGTCCCGCGGCCGGGGCTGCCGGCTGAAGGCCGACGGCCGACGCAGGCGGTTCCGTCGACGGCGGCGTGCCGCCGTCAGGCGGCGAGCCGTTCCTGGCCCTCCGGCCGCTCCGGGTTCTCCGGCCGCTTCCGCTCGGCCGCCGTGGCGGCCGGAGGCGCGACCGCGTTCCGCGCGGCGCCCCTGCCGCCGCCGATCGCCAGCGCCATGGCCATGAGCAGCGCCATCTCGGCCAGCACCATGCCGCGCTCCAGCAGCCCGTAGTACGCGCCGCCGTTGATCAGCGCCGAGGTGAACGTGGCGGGATGGGCCGCCAGGTAGACCGCCAGCGCCACCCCCGAGGCCACGCTCATGGCGCGCACCGCGTTCCACCTCGGGGCGGCGGAGCGGCCCCGGGCCAGGACCCAGCCGGCGACCGGCAGCGAGGTGAACACGATCGCCGCCGACCAGCGGTGGATCTCGCCGGACAACGAGCCCACCTGCGAGGTGCCGGGGTCGGTGGGGAAGATGCCGCTCATCATCAGGCCGAAGGCTCCGGCCAGCAGCAGCACGCGGGTGGCCGCGGTGCGCCCGGGGTCCACGATCGCCAGCCCGTACGCCAGGCTCAGGCACGCTCCCGCGAGTGCCAGCATCCCGATCAGTACGGGCGCCAGCCCGCCGGAGACCAGCGCGTAGTCACTGAGCAGCGTCTGGTTGGGCAGCGCCACGTGCGCGTAGGCCAGCGCGCCCGCCGACACCATCGTGCCGATCAGCGTCACCCAGACGCTCCGCGTGAGCGTCATCGCGCCACCTCGTCGTAGATCCGCTCGAAGCGGGCGAGCGAGGACTGGTCGTCGTGGGTCAACGCCAGCTCCCTGCTGGCCTTGCCGAGCCTGGCGCGCAGGCCGTCGTCGGCGAGGACGGCGGTCAGGTGCCTGGCCAGCCCGACCACGTCACCGGGCTGGAACAGGTAGCCGTTCCCGTCCACCAGGTGCGGCAGCGCCATCGCGTCGGCGGCGACCACGGGCAGCCCCGAGGCCATGGCCTCCAGCGTGGCGATGCTCTGCAGCTCGGCGACGCCCGGCATGGCGAACACGTCGGCGGCGGAGAACGCCTGCGACATGTTCTCGTCGGGCACGAAGCCGAGGAAGAAGACCCGATCGCTCACCCCGATGCTCCTCGCCAGCCGCTCCAGCTCGTCGCGCTGGTTGCCCTTGCCGACCAGCGCCACCTGCGCGTCGGTCTCGTTGAGCACCAGCGGCAGCGCGCGGACCAGCTCGTCCAGCCGCTTCTCCTCGTCCAGCCGGCCGACGAACAGCACCGTGGGCCGGTCGGGCAGGTCGAACATCCGGCGCGCCCAGGACTTCGGCTCGGCGCGCGGGTGGAACCTGGTCAGGTCGATCCCGCAGGACACCGGCTCGACCTCGCGCCCGAAGCCCTGGTCGGACAGGAGCCTCGCGGCCAGCGGGGTGGGCGTGGTGATGTGGTCGGCCCGGTTGAAGACGCGGCTGAAGTCGCGCCAGGCCAGCCGGCCTGCCTTGATCCTGAGCTTCTCGGGGATGTGGGCGAACTGGAAGAGGTTGTCGGGCATGAAGTGGTTCGTCGCCACGACCGGCACGCCGGCCCGGCGGGCGGCGGCGATGGCGGCCCGGCCGACCACGAAGTGGCCCTGGGTGTGCAGCACGTCCGGGTTGATGTCGGCGACGAGCCGGTCGAGCCGGGTCGGCACGGTGACGCGCATGGTCGGGTGGACCAGCAGCGGCGCCGAGCGCAGCCGGTGCACCACGACCCCGTCCACGACGTCGGCGCTGGCCGGGCCCGCCTCCGACTGGCAGACCACGTGCACGTCGTTGCCGCGCGCGGCCAGGCCCGTGGCCAGGCGGTGGGTGAAGTAGGCGGCGCCGTTCACATCAGGGGGATAGGTGTCGGTGGAGATCAGGATCCGGCGGGGGCGCTCGGGAGCCGGGGAGAGCGCGGCGACGTCGGAAACGGTGTGGAGGGGCATGGCCATGGTCGTCTACTCCGGTCTTGCTGTCGCGGCTGCGGGGACAGCCGGGGGATTGATGATCGAGTCGGTCAGGGGTCAGGCGGGTTCTCGGTGTGCTTCCAGTGGGCTGGTCCTGGCCAGCGCCACGGTGCCCGCGGCGGTGAGCAGGGCGGCCAGGACCGGCAGGATCCCGGTCGGCAGCGGCTCGCCCAGCAGCAGCGCGCCGAACGCCACTGCGGTCAAGGGGTCGGTGATCTGCAGGGAGGCGAAGGAGACGCCGAAGTGCCCGACGGCGTAGGCCCGCTGGAGCATGACCAGCGCCAGCAGGGCGGGGACCGGCAGCGCCAGCAGGTACCACCAGTTCCAGCCGCCGTCCACCAGCACGCGGACGAGCGTCGCGGTGGCGCCGTACAGGACGCCTGAGCTGGTCGCCAGCAGCGCCGCCCGGCCCGCGGGCGAGGCGGCCTTCGAGCCCGCCCACAGCAGCACCGCCGCGATGCCGGCCACGGCGAGCAGGGTGAGCACGCCGTTCGGGCTGAGGTGGGTCGGGCCGTCGGACTCCGGCACCAGCAGCACCAGGCCGATCAGCCCGATCGCCACCACGCCGGCCGCGGCCAGCTCGTTGCGCGCCGGCCGGCGGCCGTGCAGCGCGGCGGCCAGAGGCAGCGCGAACAGCAGGCTGGCCACGCCCATCGGCTGGACGACGGTCAGCGGTCCGAGCCCGAGCGCGACGATGTGCAGGCCGCCACCCGCCAGGATGGACGCGCCGCCCAGCAGCCAGCGCGGCCTCCTGAGCAGGGCGAGCAGTCCGGGCTTGGCGGTGCCGGCCGCCTCGAACTGCTGCAGCGCGGCCCCGAGCGCGAAGAACAGCGAACCGACCAGGGCTATTACCGCGGCCAGCACAGTCATGCGCACTCCTTTCAGACGGATGGTTGCCAGGCAGGGTCAAACGGACGTGTCCGCAGGAAGGCGTTCCGGGGAAACCTGGATGGCGGCGCGTCGTTTCCGCACCCAGCGCACGATCTCCACCACGGCGGTGACGGACAGCGCGATGCCGAGGCCGAGCAGCAGCCCCTTGATCGGGTCGTTCTCGAACGCCATCCCGCCGAAGAAGCCGATCAGCCCGGAGTACACCGCCCACGAGCCGGCCGCGATCGCGTCGAAGAAGGTGAACGAGCGCAGTGGATGCCTCACCGCGCCCATGGTGAGCGTGGTGGCGGTGCGTCCGCCGGGGATGTACCTGGCCACGACCAGGACGAGCCCGCCCCGCTCCGCCAGGGCGCCGCGCGCCCAGATGAACGCCTTCTTGTCCCGCAGCCGGCCGGCCGACCTGTTGCCGATCAGGTACGAGATGTGGTCACCGGCGAACGCGCCGAGCGCCGCGACCACGATGACCAGGGCCAGGTTGGTCTCGCCGGTGGCGGCGAACACCCCGGCCGTGATCACCGACGTCTCGGCGGGCACGATGGGGAAGAACCCGTCGAGCAACGCCAGGGCGAACAGCGCGACGTACAACCACGGTGACGACATCACCTGCTCGACCAGGTCGAGGATGGCGTGCGACATGAGTGTGTACTCCGATCGTTTAGGGCACCCACACAGCGTCTCGGTGCGGGCGGTCCGCGGACATCGGGGATGCCCCCGGTCGAACGCGGCCCTTTCCCTTACTCCGGTCAGGGCCGGTACCCCATGAAGGTAGAAACTCCGCAGGTCACGGCACATCGGACGATCGGCACGCGACACCCCCTACTTTCGTCAGGGGCGGGCCCGCGACCTCCGGATGACACCACCGATCAAACCCGTTTCCGCAGGCGGAAACAGGAGTGGAGGTAGGCGGTTTCCGGGTGGGGTTAGCCCTACCTCGGCAGTGGTCCGCACCCCACCCTGACTTTCGTCAGGGGTGGCACCCGACTTCCGGCGGCTCCGCGTACCCGGGCGCGCGGATAACGTCGGTTGCGTGAAGCGTCCGCACGTCCCCCGCCGGCAGAACCGCAAGCAGGTGAGCTACGACCTGCTGCTCTTCGTCCTGCTCTGCGTCCTGGTGATCGCGATGGGGCCCGACCCCGTCTACCGCGACGCGGCGGCGTTCGCCCGGGTGACCGTGCCCCGGCTGGGGCTGGCGGCGGTGGCCGTCTACGTCGGCCGGCGCTATCCGCTGGCCGCGCTGGTGCTGCTGCTGCCGATGGGGCCGTGGCGGTTCACCGAGGGGTTCGCGACCGTGGACCTGAGCTGGCTGCTGCCCCGGCGCAACGTCAAGATCTTCCCGCTGCTGCCGTCGTCGATGGTGGTGATCTGGTACGCGTTCCTGACCGGGCGGCGCATGGTCCGGCTCTGGCCCGCCCTCGTGGCGTTCTGCCTCATCTCCCTGGTCGGCGTGGCCGTCGTGCTGACCCAGGGCGGCGACCTGGCGCTGTGGGTGTCCATGGTCACCGCGCTGACCGGCACCTACCTCGTCCCCTACCTGTTCGGCCTGCTGCGCCGCCGGCTGCTGCACCAGCGGCAGCAGGCCAGGCTGTCCGGCGAGGCCCAGGCCAGGCTGCGCGAGCGGGCCAGGATCGCGCGCGACATGCACGACTCACTCGGCCACGACCTGGCCCTCATCGCCGTCAGGGCCGCCGGCCTGGAGCTCGCCCCCGGCCTCGCGCCCGCCCAGGTCAAGGCCGCGGGCGAGCTGCGCGTCGCGGCGGCGGACGCCACGGAGCGGCTGCGCCAGATCATCGGGCTGCTGCGTGACGACGCCGACGCCGCGCCGCTCGCGCCGGTGGGGGAGGACGTCTCCGAGCTGGTACGCCGCGCCGCGGACTCCGGCATGTCGATCACCCTGCACGGGTCCACGGACCCGTCCGCGTCCGCCCTGGTCCATGCCGTCGTCCAGGAGGGGTTGACCAACGCCGCCAAGCACGCCCCGGGAGCCGCGGTCGAGGTCACGCTCTCCCCGCACCGGATCCGCGTCCGCAACGAGCCGCCGCGCTCCAGGCCCACGGCGCGCTCCGGCGGGCTGGGGCTGGCGGGGCTGCGCGAGCGCGTACGGCTGTCCGGCGGCACACTCACCGCCGGCCCGTACGGCGACGGCTTCGAACTGACCGTCACCCTTCCGCACGAGACCGTCACTCTCCCGCACGAGACCGCGACCCATCCGCACGAGACCGTGACCCTCCTGCATGAGCTCCCCCATGAGAGGGAGGAGGATCCCCACCGGTCGTGAGGGAACCGGCCGCCGTTCACACGAGGCTCGGAGCATGAACACACACGGACCGGGCATCGGCCGCCTCACCGCCGCCATCGTGGCGGTCGCCGCCATGCTGCCCTACCTCACGCTCAAGATCCTCTGGCTGACCGGCAGCAGCATCGGCCTGAGCGAGCCGGGCCTGATGAACGACCCGGCCATGGTCGGGATGAACGCGATGACCTTCGGCATGGACGTCGTGGCCCTGCTGCTGGCGCTGTCGTTCACGATGCGCTGGGGCCTGCGGCTGCCCGCCTGGCTGGTGCTGCTGCCGCTCTGGGTGGGCATCGGCCTGCTGTCGGTGGTGGCCGTGGCCGCGCCCGTCATCGCGGTCATCTCCGGCCTGCAGGTCTTCGGGGGCGGGCCCATCGCGCCGTGGATCTACATGATGGTCTACGGCGGGTTCGTGGGGCAGGCCGTCGGCCTCATGATCGCCTTCGTGCTCTACTCGCGCGACCGCTGGCCCGGCGTCTTCACCACGGCCGTGAACCAGCCTTTCCCCAGCCCGACCCGGCCGCTGCAGGAGGTTCTCGCCTGGGGCGCGCTGCCGGTGGCCGTGGCGATCGGCGCGGCGAAGCTCGCGGAGGCGTTCGGCGCGGACGCGGCGGTGCTCGTCCAGGAAGGGCTGAAGGGGCTGCTCGCCATCGCCGGAGCCGTCGCGCTCGTGGCGGTCGTACGGCGGCGCGGCGGCGGCCCGTTCTGGCGGCCGCTCGTGCTCGTCTGGCTCGGCTCGGGCACGCTGTTCGGCTGGGGCCTCTACCTGATGATCGTCAAGTCCGTCGGCGGGCCGCTCTCGGCGGGCGGCGCGGGCGGCCTGGTGGACCTGTTCGGCATGCTGACCGGGCTGGTCATGGGGATGTGCGGGGCGTTCCTGCTGGTGGAACGGTCAGGCGTGCGAGACGTGCAGCCGGTGCAGCAGCCGCTTGAACGCCAGCACGGAGAACGTGATCGCAGCACCGCTGATCACGGCCACCGCTGACGTACGCATGATCATGAAGCCGGCCAGCGAGCCGCCCAGCGACTCGTAGACCGCGAGGAAGATGCTCAGCGTCGAGTTCATCAGCAGCACGAACGCCCACAGCAGCGTGATCCTGGCGAAGAACCTGCGTACCCGCTCGTGCTTGAGCACCGCCGACGGCAGATGGATGTAGTCGAGCGTCAGCTTCTGCACCAGCGGCCGGTTCAGCCGCACGGAGGCGAGGAAGGCCATGCTGATGCAGATCGTGCCCATCTCGGGCTGGATGAAGAACCACATCCAGGTGCCGGTCCAGAACGCCACGACCGCCCTGATGGTGATCGCGAACGCGGCCAGGTACATCGTGGCGGGCACCTTGATCCGCCTGACCAGCCGCCAGGCCACCCCGAGGTAGACCCAGGCGACGGTCAGGGCGAGGGCCCACTTGAAGCCGAGGACGACCATGGCGAGGTAGAACACGGCGAGGGGGGCCACCACGCCCTCCAGCAGCCGGGGAGCGGCCTGCCGGGCGAGCGCGGTGAGGCGTGGAAGAGTGACCTGTGGATGGTTCAAGGTTGCTCCGCAGATAGGCCGACGATCGACGTCTACCCGGGCTTCGGGGGACCAGGCTTTCCAGATGGATGGCTGGATGTCACCGAGGCGTCATCGCCGTTGTCCCGGGAAGCACGCCGGTGGCCTACCGTACCCGAGGCGAGAAGGTGGGACTGCCTCTTTTGACTCGTTCCATCTGTCTCCACGAAAACAGATACGCCTTGAATGCGTCTTTCATCCGAGTGACGTGGTGGCCAGTTTCGCGCCGAATCCCAGGAAGACGACGCCCACGCCGGAGGTCAGCCCGGCGCTCAGCCGGCTGTGACGGCGGAACTGCCGGGCCAGGTACGTGCCGCCGAAGATGAGCGCCGTCAGGTAGAGGAAGCTGAAGATCTGGATGACCGCGCCCAGGATGAGGAACGACAGCGCCGGGTTGCCGTAGGCCGGGTCCACGAACTGGACGAAGAACGAGACGAAGAACAGGATCGCCTTCGGGTTCAGCAGACTGATCGTCAGCGCCTTACGGAACGGCCGTGCCCTGAGCTCCTCCTCGGTCACCGCGGCCTGAGCCTGGTCGGCCGTCGCCGCCTGCGCCCCCGCCTTCGCCTCCGTCCCCGCGGCCGGTAGTGCCCGCCAGGCGCTCCAGGCCCCCCGGATCATCTGGAACCCGATCCAGGCCAGGTACGCCGCGCCCGCGTACTTGACGATCGCGAACAACGGCGGATTGGCCCGCAGGAGGGACGCGGCCCCGGCGGCGGACAGGACCATCAGCACGGTGTCCCCGACGAACACGCCCGCCGCCGCACGGTATCCCTGACGGACGCCGCGCCGGGCGGCGAGGGACAGGACGTACAGGGAGTTCGGGCCGGGCAGCAGGATGATCAGAAAAGCGCCGACCACGTAGGCCCAGAAATCCATGATGCCGAAGAACATGCCGCTTGCTCCCGCAGAAGAACTGGTGACAAATCACGGTAGCGCGTGAGGAGCGATGACTTTCCTGCCGCCCACCGGTCAACATGGGCACACAGGGAAAGGAGCACGCAATGGATCTCGGAATGGGCCTCCCCGTCACCGGCGGCGACGTCGACCCTGAGCACATCGCCCGCGTGGCGCAGACGGCCGAGCAGGCGGGCCTCGGCGCGGTATGGACCTTCGAACGGCTGCTGCGCCCCGCCCAGGCACGCATGCTCGGCATGGACCAGCCGGTGCCGCTGCCCGACTCCTACGGCAGCGTCCTCGATCCGCTGGAGACGCTGGCGTACGTGGCGGCCAGGACCAGCACGATCCGCCTCGGCACGAGCGTCGTCGACGCGCTGTTCCACAACCCCGTCGTGCTGGCCAAGCGGCTGGCCACCCTCGACCGGCTCAGCGGCGGCCGGGCCATGATCGGGCTCGGGCAGGGCTGGATGGAGCAGGAGTTCGAGGCGGCCGGGGTACCCGTGAAGCGGCGCGGGGCCGGCTTCGCGGAGCACGTCCAGGCCATGCAGGCGTGCTGGGGCCCTGACCCGGTGAGCTTCTCCGGCCGCTTCTACTCGATCCCGGAGGCCGACATCGGCCCGAAGCCCTCGCCGTCCGGCCTCACCCTGCTGGCCGGCGTCGGGGCGCCGGCGGCGATCGAGCGCGCGGCGGCGCTCGGGATGGGGATCGTGGTGGTGGTGTTCGACTGGGACCAGGCCAGGCAGGCCGTGGAGGCGTACGGCAAGGGTCCGGGCCCGCTGGTCTTCCAGGTCAACGGCCCTGTCACGGACCGTCCCCTGACCGACCGCGCCCCGCTGACCGGCTCACCGGAGCAGGTGGCCGGGGACCTGGTACAGGCCCGGGAGTTGGGCGCCGACCACGTGCTCTGGCACCCGATGGAGACGGGCGCGGACGAACTGGTCGAACGCCTCGCGGAGGTCCTTACTTCGTGACGTCGGGGGAGGGAGTGCCGTCTGGCGCCTCCTCCTCGAAGACCTCTTCGAGCGTGATGGCGTGGACGGTACGCGTGAGCCAGTCTTCGAGGAGGGCGAGGTCGGTGGTTTTCATGATCTTGTCACGGACGGGCTCATCGATGGGGATGCGCCGCTTCTCAAGGGCTCTCAGCACGAATCCCGCATAGCCCCTCGCGTAGCCTTCTGCATAAGTCTTCTCGTAATCCTCCGGAAAATATCTCGTGTAGCTCCTCGCATAGCCTCTTGCGAAGGCGCTGGCGACAACATCGGCGAGGTACACCTGTCCGGACTCAGATCTGAAGAGGAAGGCGCCTGGGTGCACGAAGTTCCTCCGGGTCCGTCTTGTGCGTTGCTGCCTGATGGGGCCTGGATCAATGGGAGGGGGCGTGGTGGGGGCCTGGTGGCAGGCACGGTTGGGGCGTTGATCCAGGCCGGTGGTGCTACTCGAAGATGTCTTCGGCGGTGGTGACGTCGAGGGCCCGATCGATCCAGTCTTCGAGCAGGGCGATGTCGGTGGTTTCCATAATTTTGTCACGGAACGCCTGGTCCGTTGGGATGCCCCGCTTGTCGAGGATCCTCAGTATGGATTTCGCCTCGCCCTTTGCCTCCCCCTTGGCCTCGACTTCGGCGATGTACTCTTGTGCGGACTCTGACCTGAATCGGTAGGCGCTTGCTTGCACGAGGTCCCTCCAGATCTGTGTGGCTTTGGTCTTTCCTAGGCCTATTTCGGTTTGTAGGGCGAGCTCTCCGGCTGTTTCCGGGTCGATCTTGTGCAGGGCGTGGTCCAGGGCCTTCAGTATGTCGTTCACCTCCGGCGACTCTACGTGGCAGAAGGCTGAGAACATGGTCAGAACCACGTTCTCGGTCGCCTCCTCCGGGTCGGTGATCGCCTTGACGTTGTCGGGACCGAACACGATCGGGCTGACGACCAGGGAAGGGTGGTCCACGAGTCCGATGGGGTGTGCCTTACGAGCCCAGGTCGCCGTTCCGGTGTCCGCGCAGGTCACCATGAGTGTCACTGGACACTTGTACTTGCTGTGCGCGTAGCTGATGTAGTGGGCCCAGGAGGATACCTTTTGCTCACTTTCGCGGAGCTGTGCCTCGGTGATGATGATGTGCCTTTCCTCCTGTTCGAGGAGGAACATCACCACCGTGTCGGCTTTCCGGTCGATGGGGAGAATTTCCGTCATGTCCGTATCTATGACGGCGATCTCCTGCGGAACGGGCAATTTAATATCGATCATCTCGAATGCGCGAGTGTATAGCTCCGGATTGTCGCGAAATATGCGGTGGAGCCCTTCGTGTTGTGCGGTTGGCATGCGGGGACGTTATCGCGATTCGGCGCGCCCTTTTGACGAATTCTTGTCGTTCTCATGTTCGTCCGCAGGGTCAAGTGGAAGGATTATTCAACCGGGTGTAAGAAAAAGTCGCGTGCCAGGTGGTGGAGGTGGCACGGCAGAATGTGACATGTGCGGATATCCATCTTGGGCCCCCTGGAGGTCGAGGGCGACGGAGGGCCGATCGTCGTCAAAGGGTTGCGACTGCGGGCGTTGCTGGCCGTGCTGGCGCTCGAAGCCGGGCACACCGTCACCTCCGAGCGGCTGATCGACACCCTGTGGCCGGACGATCCGCCCGTCAACGGGCCCAACGCGTTGCAGACGCTGGTCAAGCGGCTGCGGGCGGCGTTGCGGCCGTACGACGTGGTGGAGAGCAGGCCGGGTGGTTACGCGCTGAGCGTGCGGGCCGAGGATGTGGACGCGCTGCTGTTCCGGCGCACGGCGGGGGAGGGGCTGGAGCTGTGGCGGGGGCCCGCGCTGGCCGATCTGCTCGCCGTGCCCCGGCTGGCGAACGTGGCCGCCCGGCTGGAGGAGGAGCGGCTGGCCGCCGTCGAGACGCGGGCCGGGCAGCGGCTGGCAGCAGGGCTGCCGGTCGACCTGAGCGCGGAGGTGGCGGCGCACCCGCTGCGCGAGCGGCTGTGCGCGCTGGCCATGAGGGCGCTGGCCGCGTCAGGACGGCAGGCGGAAGCGCTGGAGCTGTACGAGCGGACCCGTCGGACGCTGGCCGATGAGCTCGGGGTCGATCCGGGTGATGAGCTGCGTGCCGCTCACCTCGCCGTCGTCTCCGGAGCCGTTGTCGGGCCGTTCGGTGGTGCCGGTTGGGGAGACGTTCAGGCGAGGGCCGTCCGTGCGGGTGGCGTGGTGGGGAGTGCGGGCAACGTTCGGGTTCCGCGTACCAGGCTGATCGGGCGGGAAACGGAGCTGGAGCAGTTGTCCGGCCTGCTCACCCAGGCCAGGCTGGTGACGCTCGTCGGGCCGGGCGGAGCGGGAAAGACCAGGCTGGCGACCGAGGTCGCGCTGCGGATGGGCGCCGGCGGGCTCGACGGTGTGTGGATGGTGGAGCTGGCCTCGGCCGGCGAGCCGGAAGACGTGGCGGGGGTGCTGCTGGGCGCGCTCGGCCTGCGGGAGGATCCCTCGCGCTACGGGGGATCAGTGGAGGAGGACCCCGTCGCGGCCGTCGCCGCGACGCTGGCGGGGCGGCGGGCACTGCTCGTTCTGGACAACTGCGAGCACCTCGTCGAGGCCGCCGCCGTGCTGGCCGAGCGGCTGCTCACGGAGTGCCCGGAGCTGCGCGTGCTGGCCACCAGCAGGGAGCCGTTGAGCGTGCCCGGCGAGCACCTGGCCCCGGTGCCGCCGCTCGAAGCGCCGCCGCTCGGCGCCGATGCCGAGGCGGCCGGCGCGTACCCGTCCGTGAGGCTGCTGCTCGACCGGGCCACCGCCGCGAGGCCGGGGTTCGCCCTCGACGCGGCGAACGTGGCCGCCGTGGTGGCGTTGTGCCGCAGGCTGGACGGGATGCCACTGGCCATCGAACTGGCGGCGGCGCGGCTGCGGACCATGACCCCCGGGCAGCTGGCCGACCGGATCGACGACCGGTTCCGGCTGCTCACCGGCGGCAGCAGGACCGCGCTGCCGCGCCAGCAGACGCTGAGGGCCGTGGTCGAGTGGAGCTGGGAACTGCTCGACGACGAGGAACGGGCGCTGGCCGGGCGGCTGGGCGTGTTCGCGGGCGGGGCGACGCTGGAGGCCGTCGAGCAGGTGTGCGCGGGAGCGGCCGGCGTGCTGGGCGCGCTGGCGGACAAGTCGCTGGTCCAGGTCTCGTCCGAGGGTCGCTATTCGATGCTGGAGACGATCAGGGCCTACGCGCTCGAACGGCTGGAGGAGTCGGGCGAGGCGGGCGCCTACCGGCGGCGGCATGCCGCGTACCTGCGTGACCTGGTCGAGCGCGCCACCCCCGAGCTGCGGACGGACGCGCAGATCGGCTGGGTCGAGCGGTTGGCCGCCGAGCGCGACGACTTCGCCGCGGCGCTGCGCTGGGCGCTCGACGTGCGGGACACCGAGCTGGCGCTGCGGCTGTGCGCGGGGCTGAACTGGTACTGGTGGATGTGCGGCTATCGCGGGGAGAGCGCGGCGTGGGCCGCCCAGGTGCTGGAGCTGGCGGGTGACACGCCGCCGCCCGGCCTGGCCGAGGCGTACGCGGCCTGCGCGTTCGCCTGCGGCGTGGACGGGCTCGGCGAGCTGAGCGACGACAGGGACGGCCTGATCGAGCTGTGGGAGTCGACCGAGCGGCTGATCGAGGCGGCGGAGCGGGAGGGTCCCGTGCATCCGCTGCTGCGGCTGGGCCGGGCCGTCACGGCGGCCATGGCCGGGTTCGACGAGCGCGCCACCGAACTGCTCGACTCGTACGCGGCCGGCGACGATCTCTGGCTGGCCAGTTCGGCGCTCATGGTCGGCGGCCCGGCGCGTTCCGAGGAGAAGCTGGAACGGGCGGTGGCCGGCTTCAGGAAGCTCGGCGACCGCTGGGGCCTGAACGAGGCGCTGCTGGGCCTGGCCGAGCTGCGGGCGTCCCGCGGAGCCCCGACCGATGACCTGATCGCCGGTACGCGGTCGCTGACCGGCGCGTGGGTCAGCGGCGACGAGGCGATCTACACGCTGGTCAGGCTGGCGGACCTGCGCGCCAGGGGAGGCGACCTGGACGGGGCGGGCGCGGACCTGGCCAGGGCCAGGGCGGGAGTGGACGGCGAGACGGCCGCGTACGCGCGGTTACTGCTCGGCCAGACCGAGGCCCTGCACGCCTGCCGCCGCGGAGCCGTGGACGAGGCGCTGGCCCGCTACCGGAGCCTGTTCGAGCTGCTGCCCGAGGTCGTGCCGGTCGTGCCGTTCACCGTCATGTTGCACACCTCCTACGGCCGGGCACTGGCGCTGAGCGGCGACGTGGAGGCGGCCATGGAGCAGCACCGCGCCGCCCTGAAGGCGCTCGGCCGGCGCGACCAGGACCGGCCGCTGCTGTCGGCGGTGCTGGCCGGGTTCGGGCTGGCCGAGCAGGCACGGGGCGACCAGGAGCGAGCGGCGGTGCTGTTCGGGGCCGCGGCGGCGATCGAGCTGCCCGACGACCTGCCCGAGACCGCCGAGGGGACGCGCGCGGCCAGGGCCGCGCTGGGCGAGGCACGTTTCGCCGAGTGCTTCGCCCACGGCGCGGCCATGTCCCAGCGGGAGCTGGCCGCGATGGTGGGCTGATCAGCGGATCCGCGTGTTACAGGCACGAAGGGCTGATCAGTGGATTCGCCTGTTGCAGAAACAGAGAGCTGATCAGCGGATCCGCCTGTTATAGGCGCGGAGGGCGAGCGGGACGAAGAGGACGAGGAGTGCCGCCGTCCAGCCGAGCGTGATCCCCACGTCGGCCGCCTCCAGCCCGCCGCCCAGGAGCCCGCGCACGGCGCCGGCCAGGTGCGAGACCGGGTTGGCGCCCATCCACCAGCTCAGCCAGCCGGGCATGTCGCCGGCGGGCACGAAGGCGCTGCTGCCGAACGTGAGCGGCAGCAGGACGGCGGTGGCCATGCCCTGCATCGAGGTGACCGACTTGGCCACCAGCCCGATCCAGGCCGAGCCCCAGCTCAGCGCCAGGGCCATGACCAGGACGAGGCCGATCCCGGCCAGCGCGCTGAACGGATCGGTGGTGACGCGGAAGCCGACGGCGTACCCGACGGCCAGCGACATCGCGACCGTGATGAGCAACGTGAGGAGGTCGGCCAGGACGCGGCCCGTCAGCGGCGCGGACCGGGCGATCGGCATCGTCCTGAACCGGTCGAACACGCCGTTGCCGATGTCGGTGGCCAGGTTCATGCCGGTGCTGATGGTGGCCATCAGCGCCACCTGGACGAGGACGCCGGGCAGCATGTACGCCACCGCGTCCGCCCGATCCCCGCCGGCCGCGCCGCCGAACAGGTAGACGAAGATGACGATCATGAAAACGGGCTGGAAGAGCAGTCCGGCGAACTGCCCGGGGTTGTTCTTCAGCGGGATCAGGCTGCGCCAGGCCAGCGTGAGCCCTTGGGACAGTGCGGTGATCATCGGGACTCTCCAGTCAGAATCCGGGTCTCTCCGGTCGGAGTTGGGCCCTCCAGTCAGAATCCGCGGTGTTCGGCCCTCTCCGGTCGGGGCGGGGGTCTCTTCGGCCGGGGTTCGCGGCTCTCCGGTCAGGGTGAGGAAGACGTCGTCCAGGGACGGCAGCCGCAGCGCGTGCTCGGCGAGCACCACCCCCGCGTCGTCGAGCCGCCGCAGCAGGGCGGGCGGCACGGCCAGATCGTGCACGGGGACGCTCAGCAGACCGCCGGCGGCCGGCACGCCGAGGACCCGCTCGGCCTTCTCCAGGTCGGCGGCGTGCAGCGGCCTGACGTCGAGCCGGTGCCCGCCCGCCAGCGCCTTGAGCTCGGCGGGCGTGCCCGAGGCGGCCACCCGGCCCCGGTCGATGACGAGCAGGTCGTCGGCGAGCTGGTCGGCCTCCTCCAGGTACTGGGTGGTCAGCAGCACCGTCACCCCGCTCGCGGTCAGCTCCTTGACCACCTCCCACAGCTCGCCGCGGGCGTGCGGGTCCAGGCCGGTGGTGGGCTCGTCGAGGAACAGCACCCGCGGCTCGCCGACGAGGCTCGCGGCCAGGTCGACGCGGCGGCGCATGCCGCCCGAGTAGCCGCCGACGGGCCGGCCGGCCGCCTCCTCCAGGCCGAAGCGGGCCAGCAGTGCCGCGGCTCTGGCTCTGGCCGCCGCTCTGGACAGGCCGAGCAGGCGGCCGATGAGCAGCAGGTTCTGGGTGCCGGTGAGCTGCTCGTCCACGGAGGCGTACTGGCCGGTCAATCCGATCAGCTCGCGCACCCTGGCAGGCCGGCGGACGACGTCGTGGCCCCCGACCACGGCCCGGCCGGCGTCGGGGACGACGAGGGTGGCCAGGACGCGCACGGCGGTGGTCTTGCCCGCGCCGTTGGGCCCGAGGACGCCGAGCACCGTGCCGGTCCTGACCGCCAGGTCGACGCCGTCCAGGGCGGCCTTGCCGCCGTACCTTTTGACCAGGCCTTCGGCTTCGATCGCGTACTTCATGCCGGTTACGGTGCCGGGCCGCGCTGGCATCCGCCTGTTACGCACCTGTCAGCCGCTGTCAGGCCATAGCCCCGCAGATCAACACATGTCCAGAAATTTGGGCCTTTCCTACGGCAACCAACGTCATCACTCTTCGTTCAGGCGCCGGTTGACACCCGAGCCCGAGCGCCTGGGGAGGACGAGGTGAAACGCCGTTTAGTCATCCTGCTGGCAGCCCTCAGCCTGGTCGGCCTGACCGGCATGACCGGGGCGGGCGCCGCCGCCGAGCCGCCGCCGAACAAGCAGTACCGGGTGGCGGGCCCGGTGAACGCGCAGCAGCGCAGCTCCGTGGCGGCGACCGGCGCCGCCATCGAAGAGGTGGCCAAGGACTCGGTCCTGGTCACGGCCACGGAAGCCGAGGTCTCCGCGATCAGGCGGCTGGGCTACCGGGTGTCGGAGGAGCCGCGCCCGACACCCCCGTCCGTCGACGGGTTTGACTTCCCGCCGGCGGACTCCGCGTACCACAACTACGCCGAGATGAACGCGGAGATCAACGCCATCGTCGCGGCCCATCCGGGCATTGTCAGCCAGAGCAACTACGGCACCTCGTACGAGGGCAGGCAGTTGCGCCTGGTCAAGATCAGCGACAACGTGGGCACCGACGAGAACGAGCCCGAGGTGCTGTTCACCGCGCACCAGCACGCGCGCGAGCACCTCACGGTCGAGATGGCGCTCTACATCATGCGCCTGCTGGCCGACGGCTACGGCACCGACGCGCGGATCACGAACCTGGTGAACACCAGGGAGATCTGGATCATGCCGGACCTCAACCCGGACGGCGGCGAGTACGACATCGCCACCGGCAGCTACCGCTCCTGGCGCAAGAACCGCCAGCCCAATTCCGGCTCCTCGGCGGTCGGCACCGACCTGAACCGCAACTGGGCCTACAACTGGGGCTGCTGCGGCGGCTCGTCCGGATCGACCTCCAGCGAGACCTACCGCGGCGCGAACGCCGAGTCGGCGCCCGAGGTCAAGGCGGCGGCCGACTGGGTACGCGGCCGGGTGGTCGGCGGCGTCCAGCAGATCAAGGCGCACATCGACTGGCACACCTACAGCGAACTCGTCCTGTGGCCCTACGGCTACACCTTCAACGACACCGCGCCCGGCCTGACCGCGGACGACCGCAACGCCCACGCCACCCTGGGCCAGAACATGGCCTCGACCAACAGCTACACGCCGCAGCAGGCCAGCGATCTCTACATCACCGACGGCACCATCGACGACTGGCTGTGGGGCGTCTACAAGATCTTCAGCTTCACCTTCGAGATGTACCCGACCGGTTCCAGCCCCGGCTTCTACCCGCCGGACGAGCAGGTCGTGCCCCAGACGACCCGTAACAGGGAGGCGGTCCTGCGCTTCCTCGAGTACTCGGACTGCGTCTACCGCATCATCGGCAAGGAGGCCCAGTACTGCGGCACCGGCACCCCGCCGGTGACCGTCTACTCCGACACGTTCGAGACGGCGACCGGCTGGACGGTCGACCCGAACGGCGCCGACACGGCCACCACGGGCGTGTGGGAACGCGGCGATCCCGCGGCGACCACCTCCAGCGGCGCCAAGCAGCTCGGCACCACGGTCAGCGGCACGAACGACCTGGTCACCGGCCGCCTGGCAGGCTCGTCCGCGGGCGACTACGACATCGACGGCGGCGTCACCTCGATCCAGTCGCCACCGATCACGCTCCCCTCGACGGGCGCGCTGAACCTGTCGCTCTCCTGGTACCTGGCGCACGGCTCGAACTCGAGCAGCGCCGACTACCTCCGGGTCCGCGTCGTGGGCAGCACCACGGCCACCGTGCTCAACCAGGCCGGCGCGGCCAGTAACCGCAACGGCGCCTGGGCCACGGCCACGGCGAGCCTGAACGCGTTCGCCGGCCAGACCGTCCGCATCGTCATCGACGCCGCCGACGCCTCGGGCGCCTCCCTGGTCGAGGCCGGCGTGGACGACGTCAGGATCACCCAGCAGCCGTAACGGAACGAGCACCCGGAGCACCCGGCATCACCCACTCCGCCGCACGGGATTTCGGTCCCGTGCGGCGGAGTCTTTTTGGGTCTTGTAAGGACGGACTGTCAAAGCTACGATCACGGCAACTCTTAGTAAACTTTCCTAAAAGTAATCTTCAATCGGACAAATCCTGACATCCGCAGCAAGGTTACTCGCGCAGACACCCCCCGAAAGGCCCGTGTTCACCTCCACGGGCCGTGCCGTACGGCTTGCGCTCTCACCCCCCGGTGCAAGCCGTACGGCACGCACACCCCCCGAAGGAAGAACCCCGTGAGATTACGCGCGATTCTCCTGTCGCTCACCACCGCCGCACTCTGTCTCCAAGCCCTGCCGGCCCAGGCCGCCACCGCCACCGCCACCGCCACCGCCACCTTCACCAAGGTCTCCGACTGGGGCTCGGGCTTCGAGGGCAGAGTCACCGTCACCAACGGCACCACCACCCCCATGAGCGGCTGGAACGTCCAGTTCGACGTCCCCCAGGGCTTCTCGATCCCCTCCGCGTGGGACGCGGTCATGACCCGCGGCGGACAGCACTACACGTTCACCAACCCGAGCTGGGCCTCCCCGCTGGCTCCCGGCGCCAGCGTGAGCTTCGGCTTCAACGGCGCCCCCGGCAACTTCCCCGGCGTCACCGGCTGCACGCTGAACGGCGCCGCCTGCGGGGGCGGCGGCTCCACACCGGGCGCACCGGGAGCGCCGGGCACGCCGTCGGCCACCGCGACGGCCAACTCCATCGCGCTCGGCTGGGGCGCCGCGAGCGGCACGGTGACCGGCTACCGCGTCTACGAAGGCACGACAGTCAAGGCCACGGTCACGGGCACCAGCGCCACGATCGGCGGGCTCGGCACCTGCGAGACCCACACCTACACGGTCAAGGCGTACAACGCCCAGGGCGAGTCACCGGGACGGGACGCCACCGCCACCACCACCGGCTGCACCGGCGGCGGCGGAACCCTGCCCAAGCACTTCCTCACCGGCTACTGGCACAACTTCGTCAACCCGGCCGTCGAGCTCAAGCTCTCCGCCGTGCCCGACGAGTACGACCTCATCGCGGTCGCGTTCGGCGAGGCCACCGCGACGGCGGGAGAGGTCGTCTTCTCCGTCGACCCGGGGCTGGCCTCAGCGGTCGGCGGCTACACCGACGCCCAGTTCAAGGCCGACGTGCAGGCCCTGCACCAGCGCGGCAAGAAGGTCATCCTCTCGGTCGGCGGCGAGGCCGGGCGCGTGCAGGTGGCCGACGCGGCGGCGGCGACCAGGTTCGCCGACACCGTGTACGCGATCATGCGCTCGTACGGCTTCGACGGCGTGGACATCGACCTGGAGAACGGCCTCAACGCCACCTACATGGCCCAGGCCCTGCGGTCGCTGCGCGCCAAGGCCGGCGCCGACCTGATCATCACGATGGCTCCGCAGACCATCGACATGCAGACGACCGGGATGGAGTACTTCAAGCTCGCCCTGTCCATCAAGGACATCCTCACGGTCGTCCACACCCAGTTCTACAACTCCGGCTCCATGCTCGGCTGCGACCAGGCCCAGGCGTACGGGCAGGGCTCGGTCAACTTCATGACCGCGCTGGCCTGCATCCAGCTGGAGAACGGCCTGCGCCCCGACCAGGTCTCGCTCGGCCTGCCCGCCGGGCCCGGCGCCGCGGGCGGCGGCATCGTCTCCCCGTCGCTCGTCAACCAGGCGCTCGACTGCCTGGCCAAGCGCACCAGTTGCGGGACCTTCGTGCCACCGCGCGCCTACCCCGGCATCAGGGGCGCGATGACCTGGTCCATCAACTGGGACGCCAGCAACAACTGGAACTTCTCCCGCACCGTCAAGCCCCACCTCCAGGGAATGCCATGAGACTTCGCAGCAGACTGACCGCCCTGGCGACCGGCCTGGCCCTCGCGCTGACCGGCGCCGGCCTGGCCTCCGGCGCACCCGCGGCGTACGGCGACACCGCGCATGTCCAGCAGCTGGCCGCCGCCTGGGCCCCGTGGACCTCCTACGCCACCGGCGCGGTCGTCACCTACAACGGCGTCGACTACGTGTGCCTCCAGGCGCACACCTCCCAGCCCGGCTGGGAGCCGCCGAACGTGCCCGCCCTGTGGAAGCAGGGCTCGGGCGGCGGCGGCGGTGACACCTCGGCGCCGTCCGTGCCCGGCAACCTGCGCTCGACCGGCGTCACCTCCAGCAGCGTCTCGCTGGCCTGGAACGCCTCCTCCGACAACGTCGGCGTCACCGGCTACAACGTCTACCGCGGCGGCAGCCTGGTCACGACCGTGACCGGCACGTCGTACACCGACACCGGCCGCGCCGCGAGCACCGGCTACACCTACACGGTCCGCGCCCGCGACGCGGCGGGGAACCTGTCCGGCGTCAGCAACTCCGTCACCGCGACCACCTCCGCGGGCGGCGGGGGCGGCGGCGACAACCCCACCAAGATGGCCGGCGCCCCCTACCTCTACATGGGCTGGGGCAACCCGCCCAACCCGGGCGCGGTCATGGACGCGACCGGCGTCAAGTCGTTCACGATGGCGTTCATCCTGTCGAGCGGCGGCTGCAACCCGGCCTGGGACGGCAACCGACCGCTGACCGGCGGCGCCGACCAGCAGGCGATCAACACGATCAAGTCGAAGGGCGGCAGCGTCCAGATCTCCTTCGGCGGCTGGCAGGGCAACAAGCTCGGCCCCAACTGCTCCACGCCGCAGGCGTTCGCGGGCGCGGTGCAGCAGGTCATCAACGCCGTCGGCCCCGCCGTCGTGGACTTCGACATCGAGAACACCGACGAGTTCGAGAACTACACCGTCCAGGACCGCATCCTGAACGGGCTCAAGATCGTCAAGCAGAACAACCCGAACGTCAAGGTCGTCGTCACCTTCGGCACCTCCAGGACGGGTCCCAACAACCACGGCATCAGGCTCATCAACCAGTCCAGGGCACTCGGCGTGCCGATCGACAACTACACGATCATGCCGTTCGACTTCGGCAGCCCGAACATCTACCAGGACACCGTCAACGCCTCCGAGGGCCTGAAGAACGCACTGAAGAGCGCGTTCGGCTGGAACGACGCGCAGGCGTACGCGCACATGGGCATCTCCGGCATGAACGGCGTGTCCGACCAGCAGGAGATGACCACGCCCGGCACCTGGACCCAGATCCGCGACTGGGCCAGGGCGAGGGGACTGACCAGGCTCGCCTACTGGGCGGTCAACCGCGACCGGCCCTGCCCCGGCGGGGGAGTCGTCTCCCACTGCAGCGGCATCGCCCAGTCCGACTGGGAGTTCACCCGCACCACCGCCGGTTTCTGACCCGCTGAGCGGCCCGTCCTCCCCGCGGAGGGCGGGCCGCAGTGAGGAACACCCTCCATGAGATTCCGAGCGGTCCTGCTCGCCACTGCTCTGACCGTCCTGCCCGCCACAGTCGTGACGGTCCTGCCCGCCGCCCCGGCTGCGGCCGCGAACATCCTGGCCAACCCCGGCTTCGAGTCCGGTCTGAACGGCTGGACCTGCCCGTCGGACGCGCAGGCCGTGTCCGCGCCGGTGCACGGCGGCACGCGGGCGCTCCGAGCGACCCCGCAGGGCAGCGACTTCGCCCGATGCCAGCAGGTCGTCACGGTCAGACCGGGCACGACGTACCAGCTGTCCGCGTGGGTGCAGGGCGACTACGTCTTCCTCGGCGCCACCGGAACGGGTGTCAGCGCCAGCACGTGGGGCGCGCCCGGCGGCCAGTGGGGCCAGCTCAAGACCTCCTTCACCACCGGGGCCGGCGTCACGTCGGTCACCATCCACCTCAACGGCTGGTACGGCCAGGGCCCCTACCTGGCCGACGACGTGGTCCTCGACGGCCCGGGCGGCACGACCGACACCCAGGCCCCGACGACTCCCGGCAACCTGACGGTCGGCGGCGCCACCTCCTCCTCCCTCTCCCTGAGCTGGAACGCCTCGACGGACGACGTCGGCGTGGCCCGCTACGAGGTCTCCCGCGGCAACGCCGCCCCCGTCGCCGTCACGGGCACCAGCCACCAGGCGACCGGCCTGGCCGCCGCCACCACGTACCGCTTCAAGGTCCGCGCCTGCGACGCCGCGGGCAACTGCTCGCCCTACGGCTCCGAGGCGAGCGGCACCACGACCGCGGGAGGCGGCGGGGGAGGCGGGCTGCCGAAGCGGGTGCTCGTGGGCTACCTGCACGCGTCGTTCGCCAACGGCTCCGGTTACGTGCGCATGAGCGACGTACCCGACGCATGGGACGTCATCAACCTCGCCTTCGGCGAACCCACCTCCGTCACCTCGGGTGACATCAGGTTCCGCCAGTGCCCGGCCGCCGAGTGCCCGAACGTCGAGTCCGAGGCCGACTTCATCGCCGCCATCAGGGCCAAGCAGGCCAGGGGCAAGAAGGTGCTGATCTCGATCGGCGGCCAGAACGGCCAGGTCCAGCTCACCACCCCGGCCGCGCGTGACAAGTTCGTCGAGTCCGTCGGCGCGATCATCGACAGGTACGGCCTCGACGGCCTCGACATCGACTTCGAGGGCCACTCCCTCCACCTCGACCCCGGCGACACCAACCTCGCCAATCCCACGACGCCGGTCGTCGTCAACCTGATCGCCGCGCTCAAGAGGCTCAAGAGCCGCTACGGCGCCCGCTTCACGCTGACCATGGCCCCCGAGACGTTCTTCGTCCAGCTCGGCTACCAGTTCTACGGCCCGGGGCCGAACGGCGCGGCCGACAGCAGGGCCGCCTCCTATCTGCCCGTCATCCACGCCATGCGCGACGACCTGACCCTGCTCCACGTGCAGGACTACAACTCGGGGCCGATCAGGGGCCTCGACGACCAGTACCACACGATGGGCGGGCACGACTTCCACGTGGCGATGACGGACATGCTGCTGGCCGGCTTCCCGATCATGGGCGACGCGGCCAACAGGTTCCCGCCGCTGCGTCAGGACCAGGTCGCCATCGGACTGCCCGCCTCGGTGAACGCGGGCAACGGGTTCACCACCGTCGCGGAGGTGCAGAAGGCGCTCGACTGCCTGACCAAGGGGAGCAACTGCGGGACGTACCGGCCGCGCGGCGTCTACCCGGACCTGCGCGGCCTGATGGCCTGGTCGATCAACTGGGACCGGTTCAACGGGACCGAGTTCTCCCGCAGCCACCGCGCCTACCTGGACAGACTCGGCTGAGACCCGGACGCGAGCCCGGCTCCCAGCCGGGCTCCGAACCGAGCCCTCAGCCGGGCTCTCCACCGGGCTTCAGCCGGGCTTCAGCCGGGTTTCAGCCGAACCGGACGAGCTGGGTCGGCTTGAGCGGCAGGCCCAGCCCCGGCGGCCGGTAGGTGGGCAGCGCCTCGCCGTACTCGTGCATCCAGGCGTGGTCCACCAGCAGCCGCATCCGCCGCTCCTCCCGCGCCCCGCCCGGTTCGGCCGGGGCGCGGGACCCGGCCAGCCGGGCCACCGCCTCGGCCAGCAGGCCGGGCTCCGGCGGCGACAGGTCGCAGTGCTCGTCCGGCCCGATGAGCAGGTCCACCTCCGGCGGCAGCGGATAGATCGGCCGCGGCAGCGCCAGCACCCGGGGCGGCGGCGCCATCGGCCAGCCGTCCGCCACCGCCTCCAGCAGCACCGAGCGCGCCGTCCTGCGCGCGAACAGCCCCTCCGCCAGCGCCCAGCTCAGCGCCCCCACGTCGGAACGGTCCTCGCCGCACGCGTGCAGGCACAGGTACGGCACCAGCGGGATCCCCGCCCCGCCCGTCTGCGCCCACCCGCCGCCGCACCCGGTGAGCACCAGCAGGGCCAGCATCGCCCGGTAGGCGGTGTCCGCGTGCGGCGTCTCCAGCCGCCCCGGCACGATCACGCACCGCCCGCCGGTCTTCTCCGCCGTCACCCCCAGCTCCCGCGCCGTCTTCAGCGCCCGCGACGCGGCCACCCCCGTGTACGCCTCCTGCCAGGCCGGCGTGTACGGCTCCGCCCGGTCCTCATACCCGGCCGGCCACACCCCCGGCAGCCCGGGCCGCGCCACCCCGTAGACCGCGAGCAGCAGGTCGAACACCGTCGTCACCAGGTCGTCCCCGTCACGCAGCACCGGCACGCCGCGCCGCAGCACCCCGGGCCCGTCGTCGAAGCGCGGCAGCAGCACCTCCACCGCCTCACCGCCGTACACGCTGAGCCGCCCGCACGCCCCGCCGGTCAGCTCACCCGGCACGTACGCGTCCTCCCGCCCGCGCAGCCGCACCAGGTAAGGCAGGTCCGTACGCTCCATGGCGTGCCCGTCGAACGGCGTGCGGTCCAGGAAGAACTCCTTGAGCAGCACATGCCCCATCGCCATGGCCAGCGCCCCGTCCGTGCCCGGCCGGACCACGAGCGTCTCGTCCGACAGCCGCGTCGGATGCGTGCCGATCGCGACCACCTTCTGCCCCTTGTACCGCCCGGCGATCACCCACGGGGTCCCCGCCGTCCGGACGAGCCGGTTGTTCTCCCCCCAGAGCAGCACGTACGCCGCCCGCGCCCAGTCGTCGGCCCCCGGCCCCGTGTAGCACGGGCCCAGCACCTGCTCGGGCGCGCACGGATGCTCGGTCAGCACCGCGCCGCCGAGCCCGCCCACCACCCCTGCCAGCGGCGACGTCGCCAGCGCCGCCACCCGCTCGGGCCCGTGCCGGGTGGCGGTGCAGACGATCGCCGCCGCCGCCAGCTCCGCCGCCGTGCCGTCGTCCAGCGGCACCCGTCTCTCGCCCCTGGCCCGCTGGTATTGCTGTGAGTTCCCTGTGAGTTTCGCCCAGGCCGCGACCGGGTCGCGCAGCCCATCTCTCACCTCGAAGTAGAGCCTGACCAGTGCCTGGTTGACCTGCGATCCCCCCATGGAAAAAGTTCAACACAGACGGTGATGTCGTATCGGGATACGTGTCGGCATGTCGGGGATAAGAATCGGATAGCCCTGGTGGCGGCAGTGTCCGGGGTACGGCAGGCTAGATGCCGCCATGGATTACGCAGCTCTCACGGGGATCGTCCTCGTAGCCGGTGTCGCGCTCGCCCTCGTCGCCCAGTGGCGTGACTGGCGGCCTCCGCTGATCGTCGCCATCCTCGTGGGCGTCGCCGTACGCGTGCTCATCATGTACACCTCGGCGATCGACACCTGGCAGCCCGTCGACTTCGTGGAGAGCTTCAAGCCCGCGGGCGAGGCCGTGCTGCGCGGCGAGGACCCCGTGCTGGCCAGCGAGGGCGGCTGGCATTTCCTGCCGACCATCCCCTACGTCTACGGCATCCTGCTCTGGCTGGGCATCCCCTGGGAATACGCCGGGCGCCTGGTCACCGTGGTCGCCGACATCGTGCTCATCCCGCTGGTCGCCAAGCTCGCCGGCGGGCCCAAGGCGTCACTGCGCGCCCTGCAGTACGCGCTCAACCCGATCGCCGTGCTCGTCGCCTCCGTGCACGGCCAGGTGGAGCCGGTGGCGCTCGTGTTCGGCGTGGCCGCGTTCGTCGTCGCCCGCGGCCCCGGCGACCCCGACCGGCCCGGCATGGTCACCGACGTGGTCGCCAAGGTCCGCGCCGGCGTGGCCGCGTACGGCGTGAAGCGCTCCGTCCCGCGCGTGATCGGCCGCGGCGGCATGCTGCACCGGGCCCTGCTGCCCGGCGACGACGACCGCGCCCAGTTGCGGCGCGGCGCGCTGGCCGGCGTGCTGATGGGCCTGGCGCTGTGCGCCAAGAGCTGGCCGATCTGGCTGATCCCCGGCATGCTGCTGCTCCTGCCCAGCCTGCGCGCCCGCGTGGCCGCGCTGTTCACCACCGGCCTGCTGCCGATCTTCTTCCTGGTGACGCTGCCGGTCTTCGCCGGCACCTCGCTCAACCAGATCCCCGCGGTCATCGACACCATCCGCGACATCCGGCCCATCGTCGGCGAATGGGGCTGGACCCCGTGGTTCACCGGCGGCAGCTGGGACCTGCGGCCCGAGCTGGCCTCGTTCGGCACCAACCTCATCTACGCCGCCGTCGTCCTCGTCATCGTCTACTGGCGGCGGGCCGACCCGATCGACATGACCACGGCGATCCTGCTCGTCTTCATGGTCCTGACGCCCCGGCTGGGCGCCCAGTACCTGCTGTGGTTCATGCCGTTCCTGGTCGCCAGGCCGGCCAAGTGGGCCTGGGCGGCCATCCTGGGCTGCTCGATCTGGGCCGGCTACGGCTACCTCGTCATGACGCAGTTCGACAGCGGCGGGTGGTGGCTGCAGCACACGTACTGGTCGCGGGCCTCCATCGTGCTGCTGCCGATCCTCGCGCTGGCCATGCCCTGGGGCCGCCGCGTCGCGACGGTCCCAGGACTGGCCGCCTCAGTGGGCCGGTCGGCCACCACCAAGATCAGCTCACCGGCATAGGCGCCCCCACAGCGTGACCCACTGGTCGGGGTGGACGTGGCCCACGACGGCGTCGCGGGCCACCCCGGCCGCCGCCAGCGCGGCGTCCACGCCGTCGTACCGGAGCCTCAGCGAGGCGCGCACCGAGCCGCCCACCCCGCCGAAGCCCAGCTCGACCAGCTCCCGGTAGGAGTGGCCGCCGGACACCAGCGGCCGCGGCCTGCGCTCCACGCGCAGGATCGCCGAGTCCACCGACGGCACCGGCCTGAAGCTCTGCCTGCCGATCGTGTCGCCGAGCCGCCAGGAGAACCACGGCCACGACTCCACCGTGACCAGGCTCCACCGGCCGTAGTCGCCGGAGCGCTTGCGGGCGTACTCCCGCTGCGTGAGCAGCGTCGCCGAGGTCAGGGCCGGCGCCCGCAGGCACCAGTCCACGATCCGCGACGTGATCGCGTAGGGGATGTTCCCCACCACCGCGAACGGCTCACGCGGCGCCCGCGCGGCCGTGAAGTCACCCCGCACCACCTCGATCCGGGGATCGCTGCGGGTACGGGAGGCCAGCCGGCCGGCCAGCCGCGGATCGATCTCGTAACCGATCACCCGCGCACCCGCCCCGGCCAGCGCCAGGGTGAGCACACCGGGGCCGGAGCCGGGCTCCAGCACCAGCCCCCTGGGCGCGGCGGCCTTGATCATCAGCTCGACGGCGTGATCGTCGGCCAGGAAGTTCTGCGACAGCGTGCGCCGCGCCCGATCCGCGGGCGTACGGCCTCCGCCGCCGTTCCTGACCTGTTTCCGCTGGGTGTGTGAATAGTTTCCGTGCGCGTAGTTCTGCGCCACAGCACTGCCCTTCCGGGTCCTCGAGATTCGTCGGTCTCGGAGGGCCCTGGGCGCGCCTGCGGACGCTCAGCTCAGGTCGTCGCGTCCGCTAGCGGGCCAGAGCCCGGCTGTGGCGGATGCGGGTGAACACCGAGGAGCAGAATGTGCATGACATGCCGGTCACTGTAGGCAGGGCCTCTTCCGGCGGGCAACGCAATAAAGCACGTCCGGTTTCTACAATCGCCCGGCGTGGGCCCTCGGATAGCTTCGCGGCGTACCCCACCTCAGAAAGAGATACCGACATGGACGTACTCGACCACGCCGAGCAGTACCTGCTCCTGCACGGAAGGCTCATCGACCGGCTGCGCTTCGAGGCGATGTTCCGCGGCGGGCCGCGCGAGCGCGTGCTCGACGCGCTGCGCGGCTACCAGAACGCCGACGGCGGGTTCGGCAACGCGCTGGAGCCCGACCTGCGCGGCGCGGGCAGTCAGCCGGAACCCGTCGAGGTGGCGTTCTGGATCCTGGACGAGATCGACGCGTTCGACTCGCCCATGGTCACCGCCGCCTGCGACTACCTCGCCTCCATCACCACCTCCGACGGCGGCGTGCCGTGGGTGCTGCCGTCCGTCATGGACACGCCACGCGCCCCCTGGTGGCAGACGGACGACGACCCGCCCGGCGACCTCGTCCCCACCGCCGCGCTCGCCGCGCTCCTGCACGAGCACGGCGTCGACCATCCCTGGCTGGCCCCCGCCACCGAGTTCTGCTGGTCGCGGATCGCCGCGCTCAAGGAGCCCGGCGCCTACCAGGCCGGCGCCGTGGTGACGTTCCTTGACCGCGTGCCCGACCGGGAGCGGGCCGAGGCGGAGCTCGCGCGCGTGCGCGACGACCTCCTCGCCGCCGTCTCCTTCGACCTGGCCGCGTCCGGGCACGTGCACTTCCCGCTGGACTTCGCGCCCGCCCCGCTGCGGCTGCCGCTGTTCCCGCAGGACGTCCTGGACACCCACCTCGACGCCCTCCTCGCCGCGCAGACCGAGGAAGGGGGTTGGACGGCGAACTGGGCGATGTGGACGCCTCTCCTGGAGCACGAATGGGGCGGCCACATCACGATGGAGCGGCTCAAGACGCTGCGCGCATACGGAAGACTCCCCGCCTGACCCGGTTTCTGTCAGAGGGCTCACGTACGTTGGTGGCATGTACGCCGAACGGCACCCCGGCCCCGGCCTCGCCGACCGCATCGCCTGCGGCTGGCACCGGATCAGCGAGGCGTCGTTCACCCAGCTCGTGGTCCCCGACGCCTGCGTCGACCTCATCTGGGGCGCCTCCGGCCTCTTCGTGGCCGGTCCCGACACCGGCCCCATGCCCGCGTCGGTCGCACCGGGCGAGACCCTCGTCGGCATCCGCTTCCGGCCCGGCGCGGTCGGCGGCTTCTTCGGCGTCCCCCTCCACGAGCTGCGCGACCAGCGCGTCCCGCTCACCGACCTGCCAGGGCACGAGGCCCTGCTCACCGACCTGACCGACCCGCCGCCCACTCCTCTGCCGCGATGGCGTCCGCAGAGCCCCGGCTTCGGCCTGCCGGACCGTCCGCCCGCGCCGCCTGTCCTGCGCCGGCCGGCCTCCGCCACCGACCCCCTGGCGGTGCGCGTCGCGGAGGCGGAGGCGCGGCTCGGCGTCATGCGGGCCGCCGTCGGCAGACGCCTGGCGGCGGCTCCCGCCGACCCCGCCGCGCACGCCATGGCCGCGGCCCTCGGCAGCGGGCGCTCGGTCTCCCAGGTGGCCCGGGACCTCGGCTACAGCGAACGCCAGCTGCAACGGCGCAGCGTGACCTCGTTCGGCTACGCGCCCAAGACCCTCCAGCGCGTCGTCCGCTTCCAGCGCGCGCTCCGACTGGCCCGTACGGGCGTCCCGCCGGCGGAGGTGGCGGTCAGAGCCGGCTTCGCCGACCAGGCTCACCTGGCCAACGACGTCAAGCGCCTGAGCGGCGTCCAGCTGAGCCGCCTCATCTGACGGATCGCGGCTCCCTCGGGCCTGAGCTCACCTCATGTCGCGCCGCTCCCGCAGGATCTCGACACCGTCCCCGTCCAGTTCGTCGCAGTACGCCGAACGCCCGGTCGTGGTCATCACCAAGGCCAGGGTCGGGCCGGACACCAGCGGTCCGGATCCAGTGGCGAACGGGCCGTCGTCGGCGACGAGCCGCAGACCGGCGATCCGTCTCTTCGCCGCGACGACGAGGTCGGAGCCCTGGTAATACTCGGCCACTTGGGTGAGGGTCCCGATCGGGTAGGCGCGGCGCAGGCCCAGCGGCCGCCGGATGTCCTCGCCGTGCACGATCGTCTCGCCCAGCAGCGCCAGGACGGGAAGCGGCGGCTTGGTCGTGCTCGTGACGACGCGGCGGAACCTCGCGTGCGTCTCCGCCCCGGTCGCGCCCAGCTCCTCGGCCAGCTGCATCGCCACCTGCCTGTCGAAGTCGAACCGGCACCGGATCACGCCGGCCAGCCAGCGGACGCCGTTCAGGCTCGCCGACGAGGTGAGATGCGCCAGCACCTCCCGCACGCTCAACCCGGCGCACAGTGACGGCGTCGCCCACTCCGCCTCGGTCAGATCCGCCAGATCGGCCGCCAGGGCCGCCCGCTCGGCATGCACCAGCGGCCAGACGCCTCGGGGGCCGGTCGTCATATCGGACGGCTTCTCGTCGTGGGTCACGGGGCTCCTCGGGCAGGCTCGGCGGAACGGTCGAAGGTTACGGACCTCGGCCACGGCAGGAAATCATCGCTCAGTGGCCTGCCCCTGCGCTGGGGAGTTTGCCCGACACCAGGCCCTGCACCCACTTCGCGTTCGGGTCGCTGTCGATCAGCAGGGCCCGCGTCAGCAGACTCAGCGGAATGGCGAGAATCGCGCCGAGCGGCCCCAGGGCGAAAGTCCAGACGATCAGCGAGATGAACGTCATCGTCGTGGACAGCCCGACGGCGTCCCCCAGGAATTTCGGCAGGATGAACGACTGCGTGACGACGTTGATGACGATGTAGGCCACGATGACGAGCACCATCGTCCGCACTCCGCCGTCCAGCAGGGCGAGCATCGTCGGCGGCAGAAGCGCGATGACGAATCCGATGTTGGGGATGTAATTCGCGATGAGCGCCAGCACGCCCCACAACAAGGGCAGCGGCACGTCCAGCAGGGAAAGCGCGACCATGTCGAGAATCGCATTGATCAATCCGAAAACAGTGGAGACGATCAGATAACGCCTCGTCTTGTGGGCGAACGTGGCCAATGCCGTCACCAGCCGCGGCCGTTCGCCTTCGCCGGTGGCGAGAATGCGCGCGGTCACGGGCGCGTCGAGCGACATCGCCAGCAACAGCACCACGATGAGGAAGAGTGCGGACAACACGCCGATCAGACTGCCGAGCAGATACTGCGCCAGGCCCAGGACCCGCCCCGGATCGAACGCCTCCAGGGCCTTGCTGAGCATGTCGTTGCTGAGCCCGTGGGTGACGGCCCAGTGCTGGGCGTCCGCGAGGAGGCGTGCGAACTGGTCGGTGTAGGACGGCAGCAGCGCGGCGAGCTCGGTGGCCGAGATGGTGAGGATCGCGACCATGGCCAGCAGCACGAGCACCACGATGAGGAACGGCACCGCCACCTGCACCCAGGCGGGGGCGTTCCAGCCGCTGAGCCGGGCCCGCACCGGTGAGACGGCGATGACCAGCACGAGGGCCAGCACGACGGGGCCGGCGATGGAGGCCACCTCACGGACCCCGAAGAGCACGACCACCGCGGCGGCGGCGCCCACCAGGATGGTGAGCGCCCTGGGCACGGATCGATCTGGCACGCCCGGTTCCTACCCGTGGCGGGTGCGCGAACCATCGATTTGACGGTTCCCGGAGGCGTACATAGAGTTCACCAGTCCCACGGGGACGGCGTGATCGCCGGACTCACTCGGGGCCACCTCCAGACACCACCACTTCGGTGCGGCGTGCGCGTCCACTCGAAACGGCTGGTAAGTTTGAGGGGTTGTCTCCGAAAGGGGGCAGAGCTTAATTCCCGCAGGTCGAGTGAGTCCGGTCAATTTGACAGAGACTTGAACGGCTGAAAGAATTAAGACACAACGGAAGAACGAACGGAGTGAACGCCTCCGAGCGGGGATCACGGAAGTGGTTTCGGTGCGGATGTACGCGTCCGTTTCTTGAGAACTCAACAGTGTGTTAAAAGCCAGTGCATGATTTTCATGCAACACCTCGTCAAGTCATTTGTACTTGATGGATTTTTGTTGGGATTGTTTCCAGACATTGTTTGGAGAGTTTGATCCTGGCTCAGGACGAACGCTGGCGGCGTGCTTAACACATGCAA
>NZ_PVNG01000034.1 GCF_003001935.1 Nonomuraea fuscirosea
GGTTACATTCCGAACCCGGAAGTTAAGCTTCTCTGCGCCGATGGTACTGCACTCGGGAGGGTGTGGGAGAGTAGGTCACCGCCGGACAATCTTTCATGGAGAGGGTTCCGACGCTTCACAGCGTCGGGGCCCTCTTCTTGCATTTCCGGACAATGGCTGTGGGATCAATAGCCGGTGTGGTCGTTGTGTCGGCCGGTCATGGTCTCGGCCAGAACCTTGACGAAGAGTCGGGCGATGACGCAGCTTGGTCGGAGCCCGGAGCCCGGAGCCCGGAGCCCGGAGCCCGGAGCCCGGAGCCCGGAGCCCGGAGCCCGGAGCCCGGAGCCCGGAGCCCGGAGCCCGGAGCCCGGAGCCCGGAGCCCGGAGCCCGGAGCCCGATAACTGGGGCCGATTGGTGGTCGTGTCGCTCGCGTAGCAGGTGCGGCACTGTTGCTTCGGAGAACACGGGCAATCCCACGATCACTCGCCGTTCTCGGTGCTGCGGAGACCTGGGCCTCCCATGTGGCCGCCGGAGCGCCGTGGCGTGAAGTTGTAGAAGGTTCCGGTCCCGTAGGCGATCTGGATGCTCCGCATCGCCGGTCGCGCCGCCGCCAGGTACGCCCCCATCGGCGTTCCAGTCGGTGACTGAGGTCTGGGTATGCGGGTTGCCCGTGAGGATCAGCGTCGGATCGCTGTGCGCGTCCAGGATCCTCCGTGCCATCGCGGCGTCTCGCTGCGACCAGTCGGATGTGGTCGCCGGCCCGTCGAACAGATGATTTGCACCCCCTTCCTGGCTTTGAGCACCGCGAAGTGCCGGGCGGTGATCCTGCCGTCACCTGTCCATCACAGCGGATGGTCGAGCCCTCCCTGTGTCGTGAGGTACGCGTTGAGTTCCGGTTTGAGCTGCTCCGGCCACTCCAGTGCGAGCGTGGTGACGCGCAGCGCTCGCATGAGGCCCTGGACGATCAGGGGGTTCTCCTGGACACCGTGCAGTGGCAGCCCGGACTCGGTGAGCGATCGTGCCGCCAGGTCGAGGGACTTCACCTCGACGAGCAGGTTGAAGCTCCGCGTGTCGAACTCGTCGACAGCCAGCCGGTGCCCGTCCATGGCGTCGATTGCCGGCTTGGCATCACAGTGATCGCGCCTGCCCCGCGGTGCAACGAATTTGTTCCGAGGGGTGGGGGTGACCTCGGCCGAGGCAGCTCGCTGGGGAGAACGGGCTGTCGTCGCACTAGCGGCGTGTCAGTGGATGTCGTGATAATGATCACGTGGTCACGGTTGTGGCGAAGGCGGTACTGCGGCTGGTCGTCGTGCTCGCCTTTGTCCTGCCGCTGGCGCTGGCGCTGGGGAACAGGTCGCAGGAGCCGGCCGGGATCAGCGTCGCCGCCGTGCCCAGGGCTGGGGCCACGCAAGGGTCGGTGGCCGAGGTTGGAGCGCCGCCTGGTGGGGCGCCCGAGAGAGCCGGAGCGTCGCCTGGTGCGGCGTCCGAGACGGCCAGAGCGATGCCTCGCGCGGCCAGAACTACGCGAGGTGCGGTGTCGGGGCCCGAGAGGGCGGGTGCGGCGCGTCATGCGGTACCGGGATCCGAGCTGGGTCCGGGGACGGGATCCGAGCTGGGTCCGGCACAGAAGTCAGAGCTGGGCCCAGGCAAGGCAGCCGGGAATGGGGTCGCCAGGTTGGGTACGGGAAGTCTCGCCAGGTTTGGTGCGAGCGGTCTCGCCGGGCTGGGCGTCAGCAGCCTCGCCGAGATCGGCGTGGGCGGTCTGGGCAGGGTTGGCGTGGGTGGCCTGGGCGACGCTTATGCGGGCGGTCAGGGCAATGCGGTCGTGGCGAGTGTCGGCAGGGAGGCCGTGTCGCCTGTGTCGGCCAAGCGGGTCTCGGCGCGGTTGGATCGCTTTCTGCGGGGACGGCCGGGGCCGGTCAGCGCCATGGTGAAGGATCTGGCGACCGGGCGGGTGTACCGGTATCACGCCGGCGAACGGCTGATCACCGCCAGCACGGCCAAGGTACAGATCCTCATGGCGTTGCTGCTGCGTACCCCGTGGAAGAGGTTGCCGGCGGAGGTGAAGCGGGACGCGGAGAGGATGATCCGCTACAGCGACAACCACGCCGCGGACCGGTTGTGGACGCGGATCGGCGGGGCGGAGGGGTTCAACCGGGCGGGCAGGCGGCTCGGGTTGAAGGACACGGTGGGCGTGCCGGGGCAGTGCGTCGATCTCTACTGCTGGGGGATCACCAGGACGTCCGTCGACGACCAGGTCAGGCTCATGACGGCGCTGGTGTCCGGTAAGAGCCCGCTCAGGGCGGGTGACCGCGCGCACGTGCGCAAGCTCATGGGCGAGGTGGTCGACGGGCAGAACTGGGGCGTCAGCGCCGCCGCCTGCGACGGGGAGCGGGCGGCGTTGAAGAACGGCTGGCTCAAGCGGGTCTCCACCAAGCGCTGGGCCACGATCAGCGTGGGGCTGATCAGGGACGGCGACGGGCGCGACTACGCGCTCGCCGTGCTCACCGAGGGCAGCCCCGAGGTGGAGGCCGGCATAGCGACGGTCGAGGGCGTGGTGGAGCGGATCATGCGTGACTTCCGTGACTGCCCGGCGTGACCAGCCGGTAGCCGACGCCGCGTACGGTCTGGATGAGCTGGTCGTCCTCGTCGCCCAGGCGTGCGCGCAGGCGTTTGACGTGCACGGCGATGGTGTTCGTCGAGGTGTTGGCGGCGGCGTGCCAGACGTGGCGCATGATCTGTTCGCGGGTGACCGTGCGGTCGGCGTTGCGCATCAGGTACTGGAGCAGCTCGAATTCGCGCAGCGGCAGGTGTACGGCGCGCCCGGCCACGCGTACCTGGTAGGCCTGGATGTCCAGCTCGACCCCGCCGACGGCCAGGACCTTGCGTGACTCGGGGGAGGCGGCCTGGATGAACGGCAGCAGTTCCGGCGCCCGGTAGGGCCTGGCGACGCAGGCGGCCGCCCCGGCGGCGAGGGCGCGCAGTGCCTGCTCGGCGTGCCCCTCGCCGACGCCGAGCAGCACCGGTACGGCGCGCGCCAGCCGTACCGCGCGGACGAACTCGACCGCGTCGATGACCGGCAGCATGGCCGAGACGAGTACCACGTCCGGGCTGAGGGCTCCAGCCTGCAGCAGCCCTTGTGCGCCGTCGGGCGCCCCTGTGACGGCCACGCCCTCCAGTTCGAGAGCCGTGGCCACGTCTTCCACGACCGAGTTGTCCGGGTCGGCGATGAGCAGCACGGGCTTGGTCCTCGTGTCCCCGTTCATCGTGGATGCCGCCTGCTGTCGGGTCATCAGCCGAAGCGCCCCGTGATGTAGTCCTCCGTGGCCTTCTCCGAGGGGTTGGTGAACATGCGGGAGGTCTCGTCCATCTCGATGACCTTGCCGGGTTTGCCCTGCTCGGCCAGGTTGAAGAACGCGGTCCTGTCGCTGACGCGGGCCGCCTGCTGCATGTTGTGGGTGACGATGACGATGGTGAACTCGTCCTTGAGCTTGGCCATCAGGTCCTCGATGGCCAGGGTGGAGATGGGGTCGAGGGCCGAGCACGGCTCGTCCATCAGCAGGACCTGCGGTTTGACCGCGATGGCGCGGGCGATGCAGAGCCGCTGCTGCTGTCCGCCGGACAGGCCGGCGCCGGGCTTGTTGAGGCGGTCCTTGACCTCGTTCCAGAGGTTGGCGCCCTTGAGCGACTCCTCGACGATGGCGTCCGTCTGTGCCTTGCTGACGCGGCCGTTGAGGCGCAGGCCCGCGGCCACGTTCTCGTAGATGGACATCGTCGGGAACGGGTTGGGGCGCTGGAAGACCATGCCGATCATCCGGCGGACGGAGACGGGCTCGACGGTGCCGGCGTACAGGTCCTCGCCGTCGAGCAGCACCTTGCCGTCCACGCGGGCGCCGGGGATCACCTCGTGCATGCGGTTGAGCGTGCGCAGGAACGTCGACTTGCCGCATCCGGACGGGCCGATGAACGCGGTGATCGAGCGGGGTTCGATGGTCATGGACACGTCCTCGATCGCCTTGTGCGAGCCGTAGTACGCGTCGAGACCCGAGACCTGGATCTGCTTGGACATTGTGCTGATAACCCCCTATCGGCCCCTGGCGGGCGAGCGCCACCAGGCGATCAGGCGCGCCACCAGGTTGAGCAGCATGACGATCAGGATGAGTGTGAGGGCGCCGGTCCACGCCCGGTCGACGGCGGTGTCGTTGGGGCGGGCCGCCTGGTCGAAGACGAACAGCGGCAGGCCCATCTGCGGCCCGGTGAACGGGTCGTTGTTGATGGAGTTGGTGAAGAACACCGTCATCAGCAGCGGCGCCGTCTCGCCCGCGACGCGGGCCACGGCCAGCATGACGCCGGTGACGATGCCGGTGAACGCGGTCGGCAGCACCACCCGCAGGATGGTGCGCCACTTGGGCACGCCCAGCGCGTACGAGGCCTCGCGCAGGTCGACCGGCACCAGCCGGAGCATCTCCTCGGCCGACCTGACCACGGTCGGCATCATCAGGATCGACAGCGCGAGCGCGCCCGCCCAGCCGGAGTAGGAGAAGCCGAGGAACAGGATCCAGAACGCCAGCACGAACAGGCCGGCGACGACGGAGGGGACGCCGGTCATGACGTCCACGAAGAAGCTGATGGCTCGGCTGAGCCGGCCGTTGTTGCCGTATTCGACCAGGTAGATGGCGGTGAACAGGCCGATCGGCACCGAGATGACCGAGGCGAGCAGGACCTGTTCGAGGGTGCCGACGATGGCGTGGTAGGCGCCGCCGCCGACGTCCCTGGCGCCGATGCCGTTCATGGAGTGGGTGAGGAACTCCACGTCGAACCGGGACATTCCATTGGAGATCACCAGCCAGAGCACCGAGACGAGCGGCACCACGGCGAGTGCGAACGCCAGATAGACCAGGCCCTGGACGACCCGGTCCTTGATCCGGCGGCTGGTGGAGATGTGTTGGATCGCGGTCATGCGCCGGCCCTCGCGTACTCCTTGCGGCGGTTGATGATCAGCCGCGCGCCCATGTTGACCAGCAGGGTGATGACGAACAGCACCAGGCCGGAGGCGATCAGCGCGCCCCGGCCGATCTGGGTGGCCTCGCCGAAACCGTTGGCGATGTTCGCGGCGATGCTGTTGGCGTGCGGGGTGAGGATCTCGAAGGTGATGTCGAACGTGGCGGGGAAGATCAGCGCGACCGCGATGGTCTCGCCCATGGCGCGGCCGAGGCCGAGCATGGCGGCGCTGATGACGCCCGGCCGGCCGAACGGCAGCACGGCCATCCTGATCATCTCCCAGCGGGTGGCGCCGAGGGCGAGCGCCGCCTCCTCGTTCATCTTGGGAGCTTGGAGGAACACCTCGCGGGAGATGGCGGCGATGATCGGCAGGATCATGATGGCCAGCACGATCGATCCGGCGACCATGGTCTTGCCGCCGATGGCGCCTTCGCCGGCGAACAGCGGGAACCAGCCGAGGTGCTCGTTGAGCCACTGCGACGGCGTCCTGATCAGCGGGACCAGGAACGCGAGGCCCCACAGTCCGTACACGACGCTGGGCACGGCGGCGAGCAGGTCGATCAGGTAGCCGAGCGGCGCGGCCAGTTTGCGCGGCGCGTAGTGCGAGATGAACAGGGCCACGCCGACGGCGATCGGGGTGGCGATGACGAGCGCGAGCGCGGAGCTGAGCACGGTGCCGAAGGCCAGGGCGGCGATGCCGAAGACCTGTTGCCCGTTGGGGTCCCAGGTGAGCTCCGTGAAGAAGTTCGCCTGGTTGGCCCGCAGGGCCGGGATCGCCTCGCCGATGAGGAACACGGCGATGGCCGCCATGATCGCCAGCAGGACGACGCCCGCTCCCGTGGCCAGGAAGCGGAACAGGCCTTCACCGTGGCTGCGCCGCGAGGCGGACCGGCTCGTGGCCGGCCCGCCGTCACGGGTGCGTACGTTGGTCGCCATGGGTGGTCAGGAGATCGCCTCGACGGCGGTCCGGACCTTCGTCAGCAGTGTGCCCGCGAGCGGGGCGTAGCCCAGCTCCTTGAGCGCTGCCTGGCCCTCGTCGCTGGCGGTGTAGGTGAGGAAGCTCTTGACGATCTGCTGCTCCTCGGCGGGCAGGCCCTTCTCGCAGGTGATCTCGTACGTCACCAGGACGATCGGGTAGGCGCCCGCGGTCTTGGTGGCGTAGTCGATCGACAGGGCGAGGTCGTTGCCGGTGCCCTTGATCTCGGCGGACTCGACCGTCTTGGCCGCGCTCTCCGGGGTGAGCTCGACGAACTCGCCGGCGCCGTTGGCCACCTTCGCCTTCTGCAGCGAGGAGTTCTCGGCGTAGGAGAGCTCGACGTAGCTGATCGCGCCCTCGGTGTCCTTGACCGAGGAGGCGATGCCGTCGGAGCCCTTGGCGCCCTGGCCCTTGGCCTCGGCCGGCCACGCCTTCGCCGGCTCGTGCGGCCACTCGGCGGTGGCCTTGAGGAACTTGGTGAAGTTGTCGCTGGTGCCCGACTCGTCCGAGCGGTGGAAGGCCTGGATCGGGGTGGCGGGCAGCTTCGCGTCGGGGTTGTCGGCCTTGATGGCGGCGTCGTCCCACTTGGTGATCGTGCTGTTGAAGATGCCGCCGAGCGTCTTGGGCGACAGCTGCAGCCCTTCGACGCCGGGCAGGTTGTAGACGACCGCGACGGGGCCGGTCACCATGGGGATGTTGATCGCCTTGCCGGTCTTGCACCGGGCGTCGGCCTGCGCGGGCTCGTCGTCCTTCAGCGCCGAGTCGGAGCCGGCGAAGGCGACCGTACCCTGGATGAACGCCTGCACGCCCGCGCCCGAGCCGCTGGGCTGGTAGTTGAGGGTGACACCGGGGTTGGCGGCCGTGAAGTTCTTCGTCCACTCGGTGATCGCGTTGGCCTGGGCCGAGGAGCCCGCGGCGTTGATCGAGCCGCTCAGAGCGTTGTCGTTGCCCGCGGCGGCGGGCGCGCTGGCGGAGCTGGTGCCCGCGGCTCCCGCATTGTTGTCTGTGCCGCACGCAGCGAGCGAGAGCGCGCCGACGACGGCGACGGCGGCGAGCCGGCCTGCATACTTCACGGTTGGGTCCTCCCACTTGGTCCTTAGTCGCCTCGAAAGCTATGCAGCGAAGGTGACTCAGACCCCCCAACGAGGGTGAACGTTCGGTGAACGCACCAGGTCACCCTCATGATGGGAGCTATGACTTATCGCGTATGCGTGGTGTGCATGGGGAACATCTGCCGTTCGCCGATGGCCGAGGTCGTGCTGCGGCGGACGCTCGAGAACCGCGGTCTGGGCGGGCTTGTGACCGTCGAGAGCGCGGGGACCGGCGGGTGGCACGCCGGTGATCCCATGGACGAGCGCGCTCTGGAGATCCTCACCAGGAACGGCTACGACGGGTCGGCGCACCGGGCCCGGCAGTTCACCAAGGACTGGTTCGACCGGTACGACCTCGTTCTGGCGATGGACCGGGACAACCTGTCCAATCTGCGCAAGCTGGCTCCGGCCGGGGTGGAGGTGCGGTTGTTCCGCTCGTTCGATCCGGCGGCGGAGGAGGGGGCCGAGGTGCCGGATCCGTACTACGGGGGCAGTGAGGGGTTCGAGGAGGTGCTCTTGCTGGTGCGGGACGCCTCGGAGGGGGTGGCCGAGCACATCGCGGAGGAGCTCGGCTGATGCGGATCACCGATGATCTCGGGGCGTCGCACGGGTGGCGGCTCCGGCGTGGCGTGCTGGACGACGGGCGCGAGGTGTTCGCCAAGAACGGGACCGCGTCCGAGGTCTTCGCGGCGGAGGCCGCCGGGCTGCGCTGGCTGGGCGAGGCCATCGCCGTGCCCGAGGTGATCGAGGTGGGTCCCGACCGGCTCGTGCTGTCCTGGGTACGCCAGGAGCCGCCGTCCGCCGGGGCCGCCGAGCGGTTCGGGCGGGCGCTGGCACGGTTGCATCGTGCCGGGGCGGAGAGCTTCGGGGCGCCGTGGCCGGGGTTCATCGCCGAGCTGCCGATGGACAATTCGCCCGCCTCTGACTGGCCGTCCTTCTACGGGGAGCGGCGGGTACTGCCGTTCCTGCGGCTGGCCCGGCTGCCCGCGGCGGACGTGGCGCTGGTCGAGCGGGTTGTGGACCGCCTGGCCGAGGTCTCGGGGCCCGCGGAGGGGCCCGCCCGGATCCACGGTGACCTGTGGAGCGGGAACGTGCTGTGGTCGGGCGGGGGCGGGGTGCTGATCGATCCCGCGGCGCACGGCGGGCACCGGGAGACCGACCTGGCCATGCTCGACCTGTTCGGGCTGCCCTACCTGGATCGGATGCTGGGGGCCTACCGCGAGGAGTGGCCGCCGGCGGAGGGGTGGCGGGAGCGGGTGCCGCTGCATCAGCTGCATCCGCTGCTCGTGCATGTGGTGCTGTACGGGGGCGGGTATCGGGAGAGCTTGATGAACGCGGTGCGGCGGGTGCTGGCGCTGTGAGCGGTCAGGAGCCTTTTCTGTTGCGGTACGCGCGCTGGCGGCAGGCTCGCGAGCAGTAGACGCGGGGGCGGCCCGAGGGGGCGGGCTCCAGTGGAGTGCCGCATTCCTGGCAGATTTCGTAACGCGTTTCGTCACGCTGGTGCACGAGGGCTTCGATGCCGTCCAGGACGCGGGCCAGGCCGAACTCGAAGGAGTCCTCCGGATGGTCCCAGCCGCCGTTCTCCCACAGGTGCGTGAGGGTGGGGTAGCGGTCGAGGCGCTCGTACAGGGACTCGCGGGCGCCCCACCACTCCTGCTCGGACACGCCGCTGCGGCGCTCCTCACGCTGGGTCTCGACCAGGACCAGGGCCTCGGCGTCCACGAAGCGGCCGATCAGGGCGATCGCCGCGATCACCTCCGGCGGCCTGAGCGACGTGCCGGCCAAAGCGGCGAGCATGTGGTCGTAGTGCGCGACGCCGTTGGGACCCGGCAGGTGGCGGGTGCCGCGTACCTCGGCCATCCAGGGGTGTCGCCGGCGCAGCTCCCAGGCCTGCCTGGCGACCGCCTCCAGCCGGGTGCGCCAGCCGGCCTCCCCTTCCTGAGGCCGCGGATGCTCGCCCATCACCTCGTCGAGCATCAGCTCGATGAGCTGCTCACGGCCGGGTACGTGGCGGTAGAGCGACATGGTGGTGAAACCGAGCCGGTCGGCGACCTTGCGCATGGACAGGCCCTCCAGCCCTTCCGCGTCGGCCAGCTCGACCGCGGCGCGCACGATCCGGCCCGTGGTCAGCCCGCGCCGGGGCTCGTGCTCCTTCTCCCGCCACAGCAGCTCGACGCCGTCGTCCGGATCCCGTGTCATTGGCACCGTCTCAGTTTATGGTGTACTACTTCGTGTACGGCATAAACACGGAAGGGTGGCTGTCTTGTTCCATTTCCACGTCGCGCCGGCGGGCGACGACTCCTGGCCCGGCTCCGCCGAGCGCCCGTTCGCCACGCTCGAACGCGCCAGGGCCGCGGCCAGACAGGTGGGTGGGGAGGCCGTGGTGCTCCTCAGAGGCGGGACGCACGTGCTCGCCCGGCCGTTCGAGCTCACCGGGGCCGATTCCGGGACCGTCTATCGTGCGTACGGATACGGCACGCCCGAGCAGGAGGAGGCCGTCGTCAGCGGCGGCCGGGTCATCACCGGCTGGCAGGTGAGCGGCGGCGTCTGGCGGGCGGAGGTCGGCGACTTGGACACCCGCCAGCTCTACGCGGACGGCCGCAGGGTCCCGCGCGCCTCCGTCCCCGGTCTGCCCGGGGAGGCGGTGGCGACCGGGACCGGCTACGTCACCGACAGCGCGGAGCCGCGCGCCTGGCGCGGCGCCGAGTTCGTCTACCGGGGCGTCTACCCCTGGACGGAGGCGCGCCTGAACATGGCCGAGGCGTCGGCCGACGGGGACTCGACGGTGATCACCATGGCCCAGCCCGGTTTCGGCCTGGCGGCCGAGCTGTACAACTCCACCTGGGAGGGCGTCACCTCCGCCGGGCCCGGCCTGCCCACGCGGATCGAGAACGACCCCGCCTTCCTGCGCGAGCCGGGCACCTTCGTGCTCGACCGGTCGCGGCCGGGCGCGCACGTGCTGCTGTACCTGCCCCTTCCCGGTGAGGATCCGGGGCGCACGCGGGTGGTGGCGCCGGCCCTGGAGACGCTGATGAGCGTGGCGGGGGCGCGCGGGGTGGCGTTCGAGGGGCTGGTGTTCGCCGACGCCACATGGTTGCGGCCGGGCCGGCCCGAGGGCTTCCCGCACTACCACGGCAGCGGCTTTTACGAGGGCGGCGGCGTCGAGACGGCACACCTCGGAGAGGGCGCTTCCGTTACGTATCCTTCGGCTTCCGTCACGATCCCTGCCTGTGTGACGTTCGAGGACACCGCTGACGTGCGGATCGAGGGCTGCCGGTTCACCCGCCTCGGGGCCTCGGGGCTGGGGGTCACGGGAGGTGACGGGCTCACGGTGCGCGGCTGTTCGTTCGACACGCTGTCCGCGGGAGGCGTCGTGGTGAGCGGCAGCCGGGGGACCGCGATCGTGGGCAATCTGGTGCGGGAGGTGGGGCTGGAGTACAGCGGGTCGCCGGGGATCGCCGTCACCGGGACCCGCGGTTGTGTCATCGAGCACAACGAGATCACGAAGGTGCCGCACTGCGGGATCGTGGCCGGGCCGGGCGAGGGGACGCGGATCCTGCGCAACCTGACCGTGAGCACCATGGAGGTGCTGGCCGACGGCGGGGGCGTCTACCTGTCCGGGCCGCAGGGGGAGTCGGCGGCCGGGGGAGCCGTGGTGCTCGGGAACGTCATCGAGGACACGCGGACGCCGTACAACTTCGGGCTGTACGCCGACTACGGGGCCAGCTGGGTGACGCTGGAGGAGAACGTCGTCGTACGGGCCGACAACACGGCCGTGCTGCACGTCGCGCCGCCGCTGGAGAACGTGGTCTTTCGGGGGAACATCTGGGACGCCGATCCCGTGGGGCACGAGAATCCGCCGGAGGGGGTGACGTACGAGGGGAACATGACGATCAAGGACGAGGGCCGGCTGAACGCCGCCACGAAGGAGATCCGGGCCCGGGCCGGCCGTCGTTCCACCGCGGAGGGGGCGCGGCCGTCGGTCGGTGACTGACCACGGGCCGCGTTCCGCCACGGTGGTGGGTCGTCGGCTGAGCGCATGTCACGTACTGCACGGGTGACCGACTCCACCCCCGTGTGGCTAGCTTTTGACGATGGTGCCGTTGAGGCGGTCGATGACCTCGGTGTGCAGGCTGCCGTTCGTGCAGACGAGGCTGCCGCCCTCCAGGCCCTTCACGCCGGCGACGTCGGTCCAGATGCCGCCGGCCTCCTCGACGATGACCGTGAGAGCCGCCATGTCCCAGGGGGAGAGCTCGGGTTCGGCCGACAGGTCGACCGAGCCCTCCGCGACCATCATGTGCGACCAGAAGTCGCCGTAGGCCCGCGTACGCCAGCATGAGCGGCTCAGGTCGAGGAAATTGTCGAGCTTGCCGGTCTTCTCCCAGCCGCCGAAGCTCGAGTACGAGAACGAGGCGTTCTCCAGGTCCGACACGGACGAGACCCGCATGCGGGTGGCCTTGGTCAGGCTCTTGCCGGTCCACGCGCCGCCCTCGGCCGCCGCCCACCAACGCCGGCCGAGGGCGGGGGCCGACACCAGGCCGACGACGACCTTGCCGTACTCCATGAGCGCGATCAGCGTCGCCCAGACGGGCACGCCGCGGACGTAGTTCTTGGTCCCGTCGATGGGGTCGATGATCCATGACCTGGCGCCCCATCCGGTCTTGCCGAACTCCTCGCCCACGACCGCGTCACGCGGCCGGGCGCGGCGCAGCGTGCCCCGGATGGCCTCCTCCACCGCGCGGTCGGCGTCGCTGACCGGCGTCAGGTCCGGCTTGGTCTCGACCTTGAGGTCGACCGCCTTGAACCGTCGCATGGTCAGGTCATCGGCGGCGTCCGCCATGACGTGAGCGAGTCGAAGATCATCCGAGTAACCCTGCACGATCGCCCACGCTACCGTGTCGGATATACAGAGCATCAGTCGCAGACGCCCCTTTTCTGGTAACTCCCCTTCCAGTTACTGGCCAGTAGCATGTCCAGCATGTCGTCAGATATCGGTGATCTCCTGCTGCAGACGGTCCCCTTTGCCCGCACTTTGGGGCTGGTTTTCGATTCGGTGGGAGAAGGTGGGGCGATTTGCCGCGTTCCTGACCGCGAGGACCTGCGTAACCACGTGGGTGGACCGCACGCCGGGGTGCTCTTCACCCTCGCCGAGTCCGCGTCCGGGGCCGCCGTGCTGTCCCTGTTCGGCGACCAGCTGAACCGGGCCACACCACTGCCCACCACGGCCACCATCGCGTACCGGAAGGTGGCCACGGGTGAAATCCGGGCCGAGGCCCGGCTGCTCGCGGAACGGGACGAGGTTGTGGGCAGGTTGGATGCGGGGGAGCGGCCGGAGTTCGACGTGGCGGTGTCGCTGACGAACGAGGACGGGGTCTTGGTCGCGGACCTGACGGTCACCTGGACCCTGCGCCCGAACCGTCCGCCGACGGCGTGACCTGGTCGGCTGCTGGTGGGACGACCTGATCGCGTTGCATGGTGTGTGAGCGGTGCTACGTGATCGTCTCGCGTGGTTTGTGGGTGGTGGTGGTGCGGGTTGGTCGCGTTGGGTGGTGTCGGGCGGCGTGACCTGAATGCCTCACTGTGGTCTGTGGGTGGCGCGATTTGGTCGTCTTGCGTCGTCTGTGGGTGGCGCGATTTGGTCGTCTTGCGTCGTCTGTGGGTGGCGCGATTTGGTCGTCTTGCGTCGTCTGTGGGCGGCGCGATCTGGTCGTCTTGCGTGGTCTGCCGGCGGTGCGGCCTGACCGCGTTGCGCGGTTTGGGGGAGGCGTGACTTGATCGTCCCACTGGTTGCGGGCAGTGCTGATCGAGTGCTTTGCGCGTCTGTGGGCGCGGTCTGGCGGGCCTGCGTTGTCTGCGAGCGGTGCTCCCCGATCGCCTGTCGTGGTTCGTGGGCCGGTGCGGATCGACTGCTTTGTGTGTCTGCCGGTGGCGTACCGGATCGCTCGCGTGTGTGTCCGGCTGAGGGGTATCCGATCGCGGGGTAGTTGGTGCGAGCGTGGAGCACTGGCTCGATCATGGGCAGCCGACTGTGGAGTCTTCGATCGTGAGACCACCGACCGTCGCGATCATCGCCGTCGATCACCGACCGTCGAGCCGCCGGCTTCGGACTGCCGATCCTCGGGCGTCCGATTGCGGGGCGGACGTGGCGATGGCAGGGGATCCGCCCCGGACCGGGGTGGCGCGTGGCGGGGTTGCGGCCGCTACCGCATCATGCTGTCTGGCCCGTCTGAAGGTCTCGCCGGGCGGCGTCAGCGGGCTGTAGGGCTATGCGGATGACCACGTGGCGCTTCGGGGCGGATCGGTCCGTGAGGAGGGTCAGGAGATCTCGTCTGATACAGCCTCGCGGCGGGTTGTGGGTGAGTCGTCCGGGGTGCCGTCGCGGCTGGACAGGAGGCGGCGTAGGGACCTGAGGCGGGTGGGGTCGGCCTTGCCTTCCGCTACCAGTGTGTCCAGTGCGCAGCCGTCGCCCAGGTGGGTGCAGCCCTTCGGGCAGTTGACCGTGCCCTCGTTCAGGTCGGGGAACGCCGCCAGCACCGTCTCCACCGAAACGTGGGCCAGGCCGAAGCTGCGTACGCCGGGGGTGTCGATGATCCATCCGCCTTCCGGCAGCTCCAGCGCCACAGCCGAGGTGGACGTGTGGCGGCCGCGGCCGGTGACCGCGTTGACCTGGGAGACGGCCCGGTTCGCGTCGGGGACCAGGGCGTTGACCAGGGTCGACTTGCCGACTCCCGAATGGCCGACCAGAACGCTGATGTGCCCGGTCAGGTGGTCGCGCAGCTCGTCGAGCGAGCCGCCCTTGTGCACCACCACATGTGCCACGCCCAGCGGCTCGTACAGCGCCACCAGTTCGTCGGGCGGAGCGAGGTCGGACTTGGTGAGACAGAGCAGGGTGTCGATTTCGGCGTCGAACGCGGCCACCAGGATCCGGTCGATCATCCGGGGCCTGGGCGGCGGGTCGGCCAGGGCGGTCACGATGACGAGCTGGTCGGCGTTGGCCACGACCGGGCGCTCGATGCCGTCGGTGTCCTCGGTGTCGTCGGCCGAGCGGCGCAGCATGGACGTGCGCGGCTCCACCCTCACTACCCGGGCCAGGGTGTCGGGGCGCCCGGAGACGTCTCCTACCAGCGCCACCCTGTCACCCACGACGATGCCCTTACGGCCGAGCTCGCGGGCCTTCATGGCGACCACGAGCCGGCGCTGGGGCGGCTTGCGCTTCTGGGCCGAGCCCTTCGGGCGTTCCGGCTCGATCAGCGTCGTGTAGCGGCCCCGGTCGACGGCCACCACGAACCCCTCGACGGCATCCTCGTGCGCAGGACGAATCCGGGTCCGGGGCCTGGAGCCCTTGCCCGGCCTGACCCGTACGTCGTCCTCGTCGTATTCCCGCTTGCTCAGCGGTCTGCTCCCATGCGCTCGCTTCCTCTCAGTGTGCTGGCCGGTTCGGTGCTGGTTGGCCCGTGATGACCGACTCTGTCATGACCGACTCAGTGGTGGCGGTGGTCGACTTATGCCCGGTCTATGGGGAGATTGGCCGTTCTGTGTGGTGATTAGTCGGTCTATGTGGTGATCAGTGGTGGTGCCGGGATGAAGCCAACGCCACTGATGATGATGATCTCCGGTGCGGCAAGCCTTGCCAGTGGTGGTGATGGATTGTGCGGCGGAGCCAGTCCATGTTGGTGGCGCTGGCCTGTAGGCGGGGCAAGCCGGCCGTGGTGGAGCTGGGCTGTAGGCCCGGCGAACCGGCCTTGGTGGTGCTGGTTGGTGGGCGGGGCAAAGCCTGCCTTGGTGGTGCTGGTTGGTGGGCGGGGCGAGTCCGCGGTGGTGGTGGTGATCGTGATGCGGTGTGCGCTCTCCCTGCCGGTTGCGGTGCAGAGTGAGTCGCCGCTGTCGCGGTGCGGAGCGATGGTTCGCCGGGGGTGATGGGTGGTGCGGGGGTGATGCCCCCGCTGGTGGCGATAGTGGTGTACGGGGAGGCTCGGCTGGTGCGCTGGGCACGGACTGCTCCGCAGGCATGCGCCCGCGAAGAGAGTTCTCGATGGGCTCTCCCCGCCCAGAACATCGCCGAGTCGCGGAGCCGGTGCTGGCCGTGTCGTGCTGGTGTGTTTCTTCATCGTCATGCGGGCAGCGCCGTCTCACGCGCCGCCGCCCTCTTCCGCTGTGCCCGGCGTGTACGGGGTGAAACCAGCGCTCGTGGGCCGGCGGGTGTCGGCCCTGGTCGGGCGTGGGCAGGCGGTACTCATCGGGCGTCCAGCATCGCCGTCCACATCTGGACGAATTCCGGCAGGGTCTTGGCGGTGGTCGCGATGTTCTCCACCTCGACGCCGGGCACGGCCAGGCCGATCACCGCTCCGGCCGTGGCCATGCGGTGATCGTCGTAGCTGTGGAAAGTGCCGCCGTGCAGGGGGCGGGGGCGGATGATCAGGCCGTCCTCGGTCTCCTCCGCGTCGCCGCCGAGTCGGTTGATCTCCGTGGCCAGCGCGGCCAGCCGGTCGGTCTCGTGGCCGCGCAGGTGACCGACGCCCCGGATGCGGCTGGGCGTGCTCGCCAGTGCGGCGAGGGCGGCGATCGTCGGGGTCAGCTCGCCCACCTCGTGCAGGTCGGCGTCGATGCCCGTGATCACGCCCGTCCCCCTGACCACCAGGTCGGTGACGCCGGAGCCGGTGGCCGCAGTCGTACCCGTGTTGGAACCGGCGGAGGAATGGGGGGAGGCGGGAGAAGACGGGCTCGGACCGGTCGCGATGGCGGACGGCGAGTCAGCGGAGCGGGTGGCCTCCGGGCTCGGCGTGTCGGTGAAGCGGGTGACCTTTGGGTCTGGAGTGCCGGTGGAGGGGGTGGTCTCCGGGGTCGGCGTGTCGGTGGAGCGGGTGATCTTCGGGGTCGGCGTGTCGGAAGAGCCGGTGGGTTCCGGGCTCGGGGTGGGGGTGGCGCGGGTTACCTCGGCGCCCATCTGGGTGAGGAGGTCGCGGAGGGCGTCGCCTGCTTGCGTGGTGGTGAGGGGCCAGCCGGGGATCGTCACCGTGCCGCTCGTGACCAGGGCCGCCGCCAGGAACGGGGCCGCGTTGGACAGGTCGGGCTCCACCGTCATGTCTCTGGCCGCGATCGGGCCGGGCGCCACCCGCCACACGTCGGGCTCGCTGTCGTCGACCGCCACGCCGGCCGCTCTGAGCATCTCGATCGTCATCTCGATGTGAGGCTGGGAGGGGACCGGTGGGCCCACATGGCGGATCTCGACGCCCTTCTCGAACCGGGCCGCCGTCAGCAGCAGGCCCGAGACGAACTGCGACGAGCCGGACGCGTCGAGGACGACCTCGCCGCCCGTCAACGGGCCGCTGATCGTGAACGGCAGGGCGTCGTTGTCGATGCGTGCTCCGAGCGCGCGCAGGGCGTCGAGGATGGGGCCCATCGGGCGCTTGCGGGCATGCGGGTCGCCGTCGAACGAGATGGGGCCGTCGGCGAGCGCGGCCATCGGCGGGACGAAGCGCATGACCGTGCCCGCGAGGCCGACGTCGACGTGGGCGCCGCCGCGGATCGGGCCGGGGGTTACGTGCCAGTCGACCCCCGCCGCGCTCTCCCTGGTCGGGGTCAGCGTCGTGCCCAACGAGCGCAGCGCCGACGCCATGAGGTCCGCGTCGCGGCTGCGCAGCGCCTGGCGCACGATCCCCGGGCCGTCGGCGAGCGCCGCGAGGAGGAGCGCGCGGTTGGTCACCGACTTGGAGCCGGGCAGCGGGACGGTGGCGGTGACCGGAGTGGCCGCCACCGGTGCGGGCCAGTGCGGAGCGGGCATGGTGAAAGAGTACTGGCCGTGGCGGTGCGGGGGTCACAGCCTGTGGATAACGACTGCCGCGCTGTTGCGGCCTGTGGACCGCCGGTTGGTAGAGGGCGGATGGGCGCCGTCTGGTGGGTCAATGGACCATCTTCCGGTGCTCGGGGTGCTCGGGGTGCTCGGGGTGCTCGGGGTGCTCGGGGTGCTCGGGGTGCTCGGGGTGCTCGGGGTGCCCCGGGCCGGCGCGGCTGGTGTGACGTTGTCCGGTACGTCGGGAGGGACGTCGCTCGGCGCGCCTGGTAGGACGCCGTCCGATATGCCGGGTGGGGCGTTGTCCGGTACGCCGGGAGGGACGTCGCCTGGGTGCACCGGGAGGGGCGTTGTCCGGTATGCCTGGTGGGACCCGGTCCGGCGCGCAGGGCAGGATGTCGTCCAAATACGCAGGGCAGGGTGTCGTCCAAATACGCAGGGCGGAACGTCGTCCGATACGCCAGGTGGGCATCGTTCCGTCGTACCGGGTGGGGCGTGCCCAAACATGCGATCGAAAGCTGGACGTGGCAGTGTGGGGTCATGTGCGGTAGATACGCGTCGGCGCGTAAGAAGCACGAGTTGCTTGAGGAGTTCGAGGTCGAGCAGGACGCCGAGCCCGACAAGGAGCTCGGCGCCGACTACAACGTCGCCCCGACCAAGAACGTCTACGCCGTCCTGAGCCGTGTGCCCAAGGAGGCCGAGCGGGCGGTGCGGCAGCTCCGGGTGGTGAAGTGGGGGCTGGTGCCGGTCTGGGCCAAGGACCCGTCGATCGGCTCGCGGTTGATCAACGCCAGGGCCGAGACGCTGGCGGAGAAACCGTCGTTCCGGCAGGCGTTCGCCAAGCGCAGGTGCCTGCTGCCGGCGGACGGCTACTTCGAGTGGATGCCCGTCGAGGGAGAAAAGAAGAAGAAGCAGCCGTACTTCATCCATCCCGCCGACGGCGGGGTGCTGGCTATGGCGGGTCTGTACGAGTTCTGGAAGGACCCCTCGCGCGAGGACGACGACCCGCTCAAGTGGCTGGTCACCTGCACCGTCATCACCACGGACGCGGAGGACCAGCTCGGCCGCATCCACGACAGGATGCCCATGATGATCGAGCGTGAGCGCTGGTCGGAGTGGCTCGACCCCAAGCTCACCGACACCTCCCAGGCCGCCGGGCTGCTGGTGCCGGCCGAAACGGGGCGGCTCACCGCGTACGCGGTCTCCACGGATGTGAACAACGTCCGGAACAATGGCCCCGACCTCATCAAACCTCTACCTGAGGAGGAGGAAACCGCGCTTTTCTAAAGGTGTAAGAGGCGCTTTAAGTGGGCATTCGGTGAGGAAAGCGATGCATCCGTTTACTCGGTGTCACCGCCAAAATGCCCCCTAATTGCACCGGGCGGGACATCCGGGGAGTCCTTGCCGCGGGCTGCCCTCATTCACCCGGAGGTGCGGATTCGTGGACGTCACGACCGCTCGTGAGCGGCTGGAAGACATGCTCGTGGAGCTGGACCGCTCGATTGGGGTCCTGCGGGGCGACCCCGTCGCCGTACGCGAATACTCCGCGGCGGACGCCGGCTCCGACCTGACCGACAACGACCGCGCGCAAGCCATGCTGACCGTGGCCACGGCGCAGCGGCAGGCGGTCGTCGAGGCCATCAAGCGCGTGGAGGAGGGGGTGTACGGCAGATGTGTCGACTGCGCCCGGCAGGTGCCGGAGGGGCGCCTGGAGGCCCGTCCTGAGGCCGCGCGCTGCGTGCAGTGCCAGGGCAAGCGGGAACGCCGCCGCTGATGCTTGACCCGATGGCTGATGCTCGACGCCTGATGGCCGATGTTCGACGCCTGACGCCTGACGCCTGACGACCGATGGCTCCCCTGACGCCTGACGCCTGACGCCTGACGCCGAACGGCTGACGGCCGATGGCTCCCCTGGCGCTTGATGGCTGATGGCAAGGGTCGCTGCGGCCAGGGCGCACGAGCCGCCCAGCGCGAAGTGCGAGCCGCCGGACACGAAGAACGGCGGCACGGCACTTGGGCTCGGGTGGATGAGTGCTCGGGAGCGGACGTGCAAACTCCGGCCGTGCTCGAAGTACGGCCGTGCTCGAAAGTACGGGCGCGCCCGAAAGTACGGGCGCGCCCGAAGGGCGGCCATGTTGGGTGGTGGGTGTTCGGCGTGGGTGGTCAGGTTTTGCGGGCGCTGGCGACCAGGTGGATGCCGACCGTGTCGTCGTCGTCGGGGTGGGCGTCGAGCTCCGTGCGCACCAGGTAGTTGAGCGCGCGCGAGTCCGACCCGAGCACGTGGTCCACCGTGGACGGCGACAGGACCGTGCGCGGCCGCATCCACTCGACCTCCAGCCCGGCGCCCGCCAGCAGCTCGCGCAGCTGGCCGCTGCTGAAGCAGCGCGTGATGCTGCCGTCGGGCCACGGCACGAGCATGACCTCGCCGGTCTGCCGCAGGTGCTGCCACTGCCCCTGCTCGGCCAGGATCGCCATGCCCAGCACCAGCGAGTCGACGCACACGAGCGCCCGCCCGCCGGGGCGCAGCACGCGGGCCACGTCGCTCATCGCCGACTCGGCCATGAGCTCGATCGACATCACCCGCTCCTCCGCGAGCACCGCGTCCACGCTCGCGTCGGGCAGGAAGGACAGGTCGTCGGCGCGTACGTGGCGGACCCGGTCGGCGTCGCGCAGCCGGGAGCCGTCGAGGGTCCTGCGGAAGTCGAGCACCTCGATCACCCGGTGTCCCGCCCTGGCGGCCTGGCCGGACCAGCGCCCGCGTCCGCCGGAGAGGTCGAGGATCACGGAGGGGTCGGCGGGGAGCCATCGGTTGAGTTGTTCGGCGGCTACGGCACGGTAGAAGGTCCAGTACGGCCCGAGCGTCCCTGAGCCGTTCAGTTCCTCGGCCGGAATGGGCAGCACACGCGACTCCTGGGTTCCGGAAAAAGGGCTACCAGCCGGTACGTATGACGTTCCCCGCACCGGGTCCTTCGTACCTTCTATCTTGCGGGAACAGACAAGGGCGCGGGCGTGTTGCGACGAGCATGCTCACATTGGTCGAACCCCAGCCCGCTGACCGACCGGTCGCGGGCCAGCGGGTATCCTCCCCTGAGTACGGTGTTCCGCCACAGCCGGCCACCGGTGATCTTAGGGGGGTGGGTCCGGTGCCCGCGACAGGCGCGGAGACGCTGGAGCAGCGAAGCGAGCGATTCGAGCGCGACGTCATGCCGTATCTCGAGCAGCTCTACTCCGCCGCGCTCCGGATGACCCGAAATCCAGCGGACGCGGAGGACCTGCTCCAGGAGACCTTCGCCAAGGCGTTCGCTTCTTTCCACCAGTTCCAGCAGGGCACGAATCTCAAGGCGTGGCTCTACCGGATCCTGACCAACACCTTCATCAACAGCTACCGCAAGAAGCAGCGGGAGCCGAAGCAGTCGGGCACGGAGGAGATCGAGGACTGGCAGCTCGCCAGGGCCGAGTCCCACACGTCGAGCGGCCTGAAGTCGGCCGAGGTGGAGGCGCTCGAGCACCTTCCCGACGGCGACATCAAGCAGGCTCTGGCGGCTCTGCCCGAGGAGTTCAGGATCGCGGTCTACCTGGCCGACGTCGAAGGCTTCCCCTATAAGGAGATCGCCGACATCATGGGCACCCCCATCGGGACCGTGATGTCGAGGTTGCACAGGGGACGCAGGCAGCTGCGGGGCCTCCTTGAGGATTATGCTCGCGAGCGTGGCCTGGTCCCGGCGGAGGGATCGAAATGAGCTGTGGCAACGCGCACGACACCGACTGTCGCGAAGTGCTCGACAAGGTCTACGCCTATCTCGACGGCGAGCTGACCGAGGGTGATGTCACCGACATCCGGGTTCATCTCGACGAGTGCAGCCCGTGCCTGAAGGAATACGACCTGGACAAGGCGGTCAAGGCGCTGGTGGCCAAACACTGCGGCTGCGACCCCGTTCCCGCGGACCTGCGCTCCAAGGTGCTGGCCCGCATCGCGCGAGTGCGTTCGGAGCTGGCCGACTAAGATTCACCCCATGCGCGTGTTGGTCACCGGGGGTGCCGGGTTCATCGGGTCGAATCTCGTCGATCGTCTGCTGGCGGACGGGCACGAGGTGCACGTGGTCGACGACCTGTCCACCGGCAAGCGGGAAAACCTGGCCGGCGCGGCGGGCCAGGACCGTTTCACGCTGCACGAGATGGACATCCGCGATCCCGCGCTGGTCGCGCTGGCGACGGAGCTGCAGCCTGAGGTGGTCTGCCACCTGGCCGCGCAGATCAGCGTGCGCAAGAGCGTGGCCGATCCGGTGCACGACGCCAGGCTCAACGTGGAGGGCATCGCGGCGGTGTTGACCGCGGCCCACGAGGGGCGTACGCGCAAGGTGGTGTTCGCCTCGTCCGTGGCCGTCTACGGGCGGCCCGCGACCATTCCGGTGCCGGCCGACGCCGCGACCGACCCGCGTTCGCCGTACGCGGCCTCGAAGCTCAGCGGCGAGATCTACCTGGCCACCTTCCGCGCGCTCTACGGTCTCGAATACACCACGCTGGTGCTCTCCAACGTCTACGGCCCGCGGCAGTCGCCCGACGGCGAGGCGGGCGTCGTGGCGATCTTCACCGACGCGCTGCTCAACGGCACGCCCACGGTCCTCTACGGCGACGGCACCCAGACCCGGGACTACGTCTTCATCGACGACGTGGTCGACGGCTTCGTCAGGGCGTGCGGCGCGGAGGGCAACGGCCGCAGGTTCAACCTCGGCACCGGCATCCAGACCACCGACCGGCGGCTGCACTCGCTCATCGCCGACGCGGCCGGCGCCCAGGACAAACCGGGCTTCGCGCCGCCGCGACCCGGCGATCTGCCGGCGATGGCGGTCGATCCGGTGCCGGCCCACGACGGGCTGCGCTGGCAGCCGCGTACGGACCTGCCGACCGGAGTGAAGAAAACAGTCGAATGGGCCGCGAATCGTCGCATGACGTAGTGGCTTGATTACGCTTTGCTTGCGATTTCCGACTCCGCCCTTGCGTCCACGCCGACTTCTGTAGCGTGAACCTCACAAGTCGACGTGGAGGCATGTGGATGTTGAAGGTTATGGTCGCCCGGCTGCTCACGGCCATCGTGCTGATCACCCCGGTGATCATGGTGGTCGGCGGAGCGGTGCCTCCTGGGGTGTCCTGGACCTGAACACCGTGGGGGGCCGCAATGCGTGAACTGCCGTGGCCCGCAAGGGTCTATCTGGTCGCCGTGATCGGTGCGGCGGCCGCTCTCATCGGACGCGGCGTGCTCGTCTCCGGCACGCCCGTGGCCGTGGAGGATCTCGACATCCTCCTGGTGCTCGCCCTGCTGTTCCTGGTGTGCGAGTCGATGCCGACGCTGCTCAACGTGGAGCAGTTCGCGGTGTCGGTCAGCTTCTCCGCCTCGCTGGCGGCCGTGGTGCTGATCGGGCCGGAAGGCGCGGCGCTGGTGGGCTTCACCGCCGTCTTCAGCGTGCGGCCCGGGCTGCCGCTGGTGAAGCGGCTGTTCAACGGGGCCCAGTTCGCCATCTGCGGCTACGTCGCGGGGCGGGTCTACGAGGCGCTGGACGGCCGGGTCGGGGTGCCCGAGGTCAACGCGTTCGACGACCTCATCGGCCCCTACGCTGCGGCCACCGCCGTCTTCGTGCCGCTCAACATCGCGCTCACGCTGACCATGATCGGGCTGGCCACCCACGTGCGGGCCACCGAGATGCCGGTGCGGGGCATGGCCCAGTTCCTGCTGTCCTACCTCGGATACGGGACGTTCGGGCTGCTCGTGGCCGGGTTGTGGGCCACCGTGGCGTCGATCTCGGCGGTGCTGGTGCTGCTGCCGCTGTTCGTGGCGCGGTGGGCGTTCGGGCAGTATCACGCCCAGCAGCGCTCCTACGACGCCACCATCGCGGCGCTCTGCCAGGCGGTGGAGACGAAGGACTACTACACCAGGGGCCACTGCACGCGCGTCTCGCACGCCTCCTCCATGATCGCGCAGGAGATCGGGATGGGGCTCGAACGGGTGCGCGCCATCCGCTACGCGGGCATGCTGCACGACGTCGGCAAGCTCGGCGTGCCCACCAAGGTGCTGCAGAAGGACGGGCCGCTCACCGAGGAGGAGTTCGCCGCGATCCAGCTCCATCCGATGCGCGGGCTGGAGATCGTGCGCGGCATCGGCTTCCTCGACGAGGCGTACGCCGGGATCATGCACCACCACGAGCGCCACGACGGCACCGGCTACCCGATGGGGCTGGCCGGTGACGAGATCCCCGAGTTCGCCAAGGTGATCGCGGTGGCCGACGCGTTCGACTCGATGACCTCCGACCGCTCCTACCGGGGCGCGCGGCCGGTGCCGGTGGCCGTGGACGAGTTGCGCAAGAGCGCGGGCACCCACTTCGACCCGGTGATGGTGGCGGCCTTCATCCGGGCGCTCGAGCACGAGCCGTGGCAGCCGCCGCGCCGGGTCGATCCGCCGCCGCCCGAGGCCGCCGAGACGCCGATCAAGGACCACGACGACCCGACCATGCCCATCCAGGTCGTGACCGGGCCATGATCACCACAGAGCGCGTCAGGCGCGCCGAACGATCCAGGCACCCGGTCCTGCGCCGGCTCGACTCCGGCCAGCTGCTGCTCATCTGCGCGGCGGGCCTCGTCGCGCTCGCCGGCGTCACCTACACCGCGGCCGTCGGGCTGCAGCGCCCGCAGATCGCGGTCGGGTTCGGGGCGCTCATCGCCGTCGGCGAGCTGGCCAGGCTCACCATGCCGGGCAACAGGGAGGTGGCGCCGATCGGCGCCGCCGCCGCGCTCGGCTACACGCTGCTGCTCGACCTCAGCCAGAATCCGCTCACCCACCCCGCGTTGCAGGTCGTCGCCGTGATCGCGGTCGGCATGGTCGCGGGCGCCCTGCCGCACCTGGCGGTGGGCCGGCCGCCCCGCCTCGACGCGATGGCCAGGCGGCTGCTCACCGGCTCGCTGCTCGCCTTCGCCTTCCGGCCGCTGGCCGGCACCCTGTACGAGCTGACCAAGCCGCCGACCAGCACGTGGTGGCCGGCGCTCGCGGTGATGGTGTCGCTCATCGCGGTCACCCTGCTGATCGACGTGCTGATCGCCGCGCTGCTGCGGGCCGAGCAGGTGCGCACGGCGTTCAGGGTGGCCGTACGCGACGAGCTCAACATGGCCTTCCCGCTGGGGGCCGCGGTGGCCTCGTCCGGCGTGCTGCTGGCGCTGGCCACGCACAGCATGGACCTGGTGGCGCTGCTGGTGTTCGCCGCGCCGCTGCTGGTCACGCAGGTGGCCTTCCGTAAATACGCCGGCATCAGGGCCACCTACCTGCAGACCGTGCGCGCCCTGTCGCGGGTGACCGAGGTCGGCGGCTACGTCGAGCCGGGGCACTCGCGCCGGGTCAGCCGCCTGGCCGTGGCCATCGGCAGAGAGCTGGGCATGGCCGAGCCCGAGCTGCTCGAACTCGAGTACGCCGCGCTCATGCACGACATCGGCCAGCTCTCGCTGCGCGACCCGATCCCGGGCGGCGCGACCGTGCTGACCGACCCCGAGCAGGCCCGCCGCATCGCCGAGCTGGGCGCCGAGGTGATCAGGCAGACCGGGGTGCTGGACCGGGTGGCCGAGGTGGTCAGCCGGCAGTGCGACCCGATCAGCGACGACCCGCCGCTGTCCAGCCGCATCATCCGGGTGGCCAACGCCTACGACGACCTGGTGGGGCCGTCGACCGACCGCGACCGCGGGGGTGCGGCGCTGGAGCGGATCCGGTTGTCGTCCGGCAGCGCGTACGATGCTCATGCGGTCGAGGCGCTCGCCCGGGTGATCGACCGCGGTCGCGTCTGAGACCGCACGAGTAAGTCTGAGGCTGTACGAGTACGTCTGAAGCCGTACGAGAGGTACGCCCGCGCACCGGGACGCGCAACGGGCGTCCCGGGACCACAGGTGCCGACACTCCGGGAGCCACGGCGCAAGCGGGCCCGGTGCTGGGGTGGGCGCGTTCCGGTCCTACAGTCCGGGGGGCGACAGTCGTGTTTACGGACGCTCACCTTTGTAGGGTTTCTACAGATCGAACTCGCCGGATCGGTGGTTTCGGGGGAAAGGGGTCAAGCCTCCGGCGGCCATAGGGTGGTCGGCGTGCTTACTGAGACGCTCGGATCCGTTCTGATCGCCAACCGAGGGGAGATCGCGCGGCGGATCATCCGTACGGTCAAGCGGCTGGGCCTGCGTGCCATCGCGGTTCACTCCGAGGCCGACGCCGACCTGCCGTTCGTGCGCGAGGCCGACGAGGCCGTGCTGATCGGCCCGGCCAACCCCGCGCAGAGCTACCTCGACGTCGCGAAGGTGCTGGAGGCGGCCCGCGCGACCGGCGCGCGGGCGATCCACCCCGGTTACGGCTTCCTCGCCGAGAACGCCGCGTTCGCCAGGGCCGTGATCGACGCCGGGATGGTCTGGATCGGGCCGGCGCCCGAGGCCATCGACAAGATGGGCGACAAGATCAACGCCAGGAACCTGATGGAGGCCGCAGGCGTGCCGGTCGCCGCGGGCACCCGCGAGCCGGTCACCGATCTGTCGCTGGCGCTGAAGGCCGCCGAGAACATCGGCTACCCGGTCATGGTCAAGACCGCGGGCGGCGGCGGTGGCATCGGGATGAGCGTGGCGCACGACGACGACGGGCTGCAGAAGGCGTACGAGCAGGCGGCCAGGGCGGCGGCGCGGTTCTCCGGCGACGCGCTGGACGGCCCCGCGGTGCTGCTCGAGCGCTACATCGAGCGAGCCCGCCACGTCGAGGTGCAGATCCTCGGCCTGCCCGGCGGCCGGGTCGTGGCGCTGGGCGAGCGTGACTGCTCGGTGCAGCGCCGCCATCAGAAGGTCGTCGAGGAGTCCCCTTCGCCCGGCATCAGCCCCGAGCTGCGCGAGCGCATGCTGGCCGCCGCGGTGCGGGTCGGCGAGGCCGTCGGCTACCTGGGCGCGGGCACGGTCGAGTGCCTGGTCGACGCCGACAAGCAGGACTTCGTGTTCCTGGAGATGAACACCAGGCTGCAGGTGGAGCACCCGGTCACGGAGCTGGTCACCGGGCTCGACCTGGTCGAGCTGCAGTTGCGGGTCGCCGCGGGGGAGAGCCCCGAGGTGCGGGCCGAACCCAGCGGGCACGCGATCGAGTTCCGGGTCTACGCTGAGGACCCGAAGCGGTTCTTCCCGGGGCCGGGCACGATCACGGCCTGGGACGAGCCGTCCGGCGACGGGGTGCGGGTCGACTCGGGCTACGTGGCGGGTAACACCGTCACGCCGTTCTACGACCCGCTGATGGCCAAGCTCTGCGTCTACGGCTCCGACCGGGCCGAGGCGCTGGAGCTGGGCCGCAAGGCTGTGGCGGAGTTCACGGTGGAGGGGCCGAAGAACAATCTGCCGTTCTGCGCCGAGCTGCTGGAGAACGCGGAGTTCACCACCGGCGACTACGACACCGGCCTGGTCGCGCGGATGCGCGCCCGGACCGCATGAGACCGTTGAACCACGGAAAGAAGGGGAGTCCCGGTGGCTGAGGTACGCGCTGAGATGGTGGCGAACGTCTGGAAGGTCGTCGTCAAGGAGGGAGACACCGTCTCCGACGGCGACACGCTGGTCATCCTCGAGTCCATGAAGATGGAGATCCCGGTGCTCGCCGAGGACGACGGTGTGGTGGCGCAGCTCAAGGTGGCGGAGGGCGATGTCATCCAGGAGGGTGATCTGATCGCCGTCATCGAGTAGCGCGGGCCATGAACCTGGCGCGGTCGACCACGACGCGTTCCATCGTGCCCTTGCCGACCACGGTCCGCCGGTCGTGGGCCTCGAAGGCGAAGACGAGCCGCCGGCCGTCGACCTCCGTGAGCTCCACGCCGACCTGGACGTGGGTGCCGAGCGGGCTGGCGGCGGTGTGCTCCAGCTCGACCCGGGTGCCGACGGACGTCTCGCCCGGGGCGAGGTGCCGCTCGATCGCCCGCAGGGTGGCGGCCTCGGCCAGCGCGAGCAGCCGGGGCGTGGCCAGCACGGGCACGTCGCCGCTGCCGAGCTTCTTGGCGGTGTCCTCCATCTCGACCATGATGAGCAGCTGGGCACGCAGGCCGGGAACGAGCGTCATGGGATCAGCCTATGGTGGCGACAGGGTGCGGGCCGTCGGATCCGGCGGGTGCTGACTTATCGGAAACGCGGACAAGTGTGGCACCAAGGCCCCAGGATAGGCTTTGTACGGCTTGAGGCATTTAAGTGGCATGTGGGACAGGTGAGTCGTACACTCTCTGAGTTCCGTGACCACTGTGTTACCTCACCGCGACACAAGTTCGCTTTGTTGAGAACGGCGGGGTGGGAGAGGTTTCGGACGTAGGGGGGTAGCGGGGGAATCATGGTGGCCCAAGGGACGACGCTGGCGGGGCGGTATCGACTGGATACCCGCATCGGCGCCGGTGGCATGGGTGAGGTGTGGCGCGGCGAGGACATCGTGCTCGCGCGCACCGTCGCCGTCAAAGTGCTGCTCCCAGGCCGTATGGAGGACCCCGGGTTCGTCGCTCGCTTCCAGGGGGAGGCGCGGGCGATGGCCACGATCAACCACTCCGGCGTGGTCGACGTCTACGACTACGGCGTCAGCGGCGACACCGTCTACCTGGTGATGAAGTTCGTCGACGGCGAACCGCTCGACCGGCTGCTCGGCCGGCTCGGCCGCATCCCGCCGCAACCGGCCATGGAGCTGATCGCGCAGGCCGCGTCGGCGCTGCAGGCCGTGCACGACCAGGGCATCGTGCACCGCGACGTCAAGCCGGGCAACCTGCTCGTGCAGCGCGACGGCACGCTCGTGCTCACCGACTTCGGCATCGCCCGCTCCGACGTGGCCAACCGGCTCACGGACGCCGGCATGGTGCTCGGCACCGCCGCCTACTGCGCTCCCGAGCAGGCCGAGGGCGCCCCCGTGACGCCCGCGGTGGACATCTACGCGCTCGGCGTGGTCGCGTACGAGTGCCTCGTGGGGCAGCGGCCCTTCGACGGTGACAGCGCCGTCACGATCGCGCTGAAGCACATCCGCGAGGCGCCGCCACCCCTGCCGCAGGACATCCCGCCGCCGGTGCGCGGCCTGGTGGAGATCGCCCTGTCGAAGGACCCGGCCAGGCGCTACCCGAGCGCCAGGGCGATGAGCGAGGCCGCCCGGGCCATCGCCAACGGGCAGATGCCCGCCGTGCCCGACCTGCCGGCCGCCCCGCCGGCCACCGGCGCCACCATGGCGCAGCCCCGCGACGGCTACCAGCACTCCCAGCAGCATCACCAGCAGCACGGGGACCGGTCGCACGATCCGGCCTACCAGACCGGCGCCAGGATGGCCCACGAGGACACCACCCTGAGCGAGCGGCGCGGCGGAAGCAGGCGCGCCGCGGTCAAGGGCTCACGCAGGACCGGGCTCATCGCGGGCATCGCCGCGGCGGTGGTGCTCGGCGCCGGCGCCACCGCGGTGGCCCTGACCGGCATCACCAACATGGGGCTTCCCGAGCCGACCGTCAGCACCATCGACATCGCCAACCCGAAGCCCTCCACCAGGTCGCCGAAGCCCAGCAAGCCCCCCACCGAAGAGCCCGAGCCCACGCCGACGCGGATCAGGCACAGCACCCCGCCGAGGTCCACGCCGACGCCCGACAAGCCGACCAGGACGCCGACGAAGACGCCGACGAAGACGCCGACGAACAGCCCGTCGCCCTCCAAGTCGCCCAGCGCCACGCCGACGGTCAAGAAGATCCTGGTGCCGAACGTGATCGGCAGGCGCTTCCTGGAGGCGCAGAGCATGATCGAGGCGGCGGGCTTCGTGTCGAGGACCGACGACCGCACCACCACCGTCGACGGCCGGCGCTGCGGCAGGATCCAGAAGACCACGCCGAACGCCGGAGTGTCGCTGGAGGAGGGCAAGACGGTGGAGATCCTCCTCGTCGACAGCGCCTGCCCCGAGGACGAGCCCCCGGAGACCTCCACCCCGACGCCCACGACGAAGCCCACCACCAACAAGTAGGGCCGGCTCAGACCCCCGTCGTGTTGCGGGGGTAGGCGACCTGCGGGTCGGTGGCGATGTTCACCATGTACGGCAGGCCAGAGTCGAACGCCCTGCGCAGGGCGGGACCGATCTCCGACGGCTTGGTGACCAGCTCGCCCCCGCCGCCCAGGGCCGTGACGACCTGGTCGTAGCGGCACTGGGGCTGCAGCTCGGCCGCGACGTCGTAGCCGTACAGCATCTGCATGGGGTGCTTCTCCAGGCCCCACATGCCGTTGTTGCCGCAGATCATCACGACGGGGAGCCGGTGGCGGACGAGGGTGTCGACGTCCATCAGCGAGAATCCGGCCGCGCCGTCGCCGAGCAGCAGCACCACCTGCGAGGACGGCCGGGCCAGGCGGGCGGCGATGGAGTAGCCGAGGCCGGTGCCGAGGCAGCCGTAGGGGCCCGGGTCGAGCCAGTTGCCCGGCTGCTTCGGCTCGACGTACTTGCCCGCGTAGGAGACGAAGTCGCCGCCGTCGCCGATCACCACGGCGTCCTCGGCCAGGATCTTGCCCAGCTCGCCGTAGATCCGCATGGGGTGGATCGGGTCGGTGTCGGCTGCGAGCAGGTCGGCGTCGCCGGCGATGGCCGCGGCCGCGCTCTCGGACAGCTTCGTCACCCAGGACGCGTACGCGTCGGGCTTGACCCCGGCCTCGCCGCAGGCCGTGCCGAGACTCCAGAACACCACCGACAGGTCGCCGGCGGCGGAGGCGACCGGCTGCATGTGGGTGGTCAGCTGCGAGGGCGCGTCGGCGATGTGCACCACCCTGGCCAGCGGCGCGCCCTCCTTGCCGCCGAACCAGCCGTAGCCGAGCCGGAAGTCGAGCGGCGTGCCGACCACGATGACCAGGTCGGCCTGGGCGAACGCCTGCCCGCGGGCCCTGGTGACGAGCAGCTCGTGGCCCGAGGGCAGGATGCCGCGGCCCTGGCCGTTGGGGATGACCGGCAGCCGCCACGTCTCGGCGAAGTCGCGGGCGGCCTCCTCGGCGCGGTCCATCCACACGTCGGAGCCGTAGACGAGCACCGGCCGCTCGGCCTCGGCCAGCAGGCGCGCGATGCTCGCCAGGGACTCGGGGTCGGGTTCGAGCGGGGAAGGGCTCTGCGTACGCACCTCGTGCGCCGGCGACGGCGAGAACAGGTGGTCCATGTAGACGTCGAGGAAGACCGGGCCGCGGTGGGGGGCGGTCGCCGTGCGGAAGGCCACCTCGACCTCCTGGCCGACCGACTCGGCGTCGGACGCCGTGAACGCCAGCTTGGTGATCGGGTCGAGCAGCGGCGGATGGTCCATCTCCTGCAGCGCGCCGCTGCCCCAGCGGGACTGCGGCGCCCGGCCGCCGAGCACGACCACGGGCGAGCCGTTGAAGTGGGCGGTCGCGACACCGCTGACGCCGTTGGTGATGCCGGGGCCGGCGGTCAGCACGGCCAGACCGGGTTTCCTGGTCAGCCGGGCCGTCGCCTCGGCGGCGAAGACCGCACTCTGCTCGTGGCGTACGTCGAGGATGCGCATGTCCTCGTGCACCGCGCCGTCGTAGAGCGGGAAGACATGCCCTCCCGACAGGGTGAACATGGTCTCGACGCCATAGGCCTTGGACACGGCGACGGCGGCGTCACCGGCGTGCTTCGCAGACTCCATGCCGGGGAACTTACCAATGAGTCACAAGAGTAAACAGACCTTCAGCACCGTAAAGATCATCTACGGCAGCAGATGGTCACCATGCCGTCGCTCGTGCCGGCGACGATCTTCTTCTTGGCGGCGGGGTTCCGCCTGACGCCGACCGTGGTGTTGACGCCGGTGGCCTGCACGTCGTAGACGCCTCCGGGCACGTCGAGGGCGACGTCGCCGCTCGTCCGCACCACGGCCTTGACCTCCGACGGCGCGGCGGTGAACATCAGCCGCACGTCGCCCGAGCCGACCTCCACGTCGGCGGTGTTGCCGGACAGCTCGGAGCCCTCGACGTCGCCCGTGCCGGTCCTGGCCCAGACGTCGCCGGAGATGGCGTTGAGCCGGACGTCGCCGGCCACCGAGGTGACCCGGACGTCGGAGAACAGCTCGTCGACCGAGAGCCTGCCGCCGGCCGTGCGGGCCTCCACGTCGGTCTCCGGCGGCACCGACAGCATGTAGTTCGCCACGCACAGCGGGCCGTCCGGCTGGTCGGAGCCGGGGCAGACGGCGTCGAGCCGCAGCGTCGCCGTCACCGCGTCCCATTCCTCGCTGACCGTCGGCCGTTCGCGCGACCAGTGCAGCTCCCGATCGATGCGCAGCTCGCCCGCCTGGCCCGCCACGATGTCCAGGTTGACCTGGCCCCGGCCCGTGCTGATGTGCACCTGGCCGTCGGCGAACGGGATGGACCTGCTGGTGAAGTCCGTCGGCACCCTGGCCCTGGCGAATCCGTTCCAGATGCCGATCGTGGAGACGGCCAGCGCGATCACGGTCGCCACGGCGCCGCCGGCCAGCCACGCGGCTCTCACGGCAGGCTCCTGATCTTGAGGAACTGCAGCACGGCCAGGACCCGCCGGTGATCGCCTTCGGCGGGCGGGAGGTCGAGCTTGGTGAAGATGTTGCCGATGTGCTTGCCCACGGCGCCCTCGCTGAGCACCAGGGCCTGCCCGATGCCGGCGTTGGAGCGGCCCTCGGCCATCAGCCTGAGCACCTCGTGCTCCCGCGGCGTCAGGCGTTCGAGCGGGTCGCTGTTGCCGCGCAGCAGAAGCTGGGCCACGACCTCGGGATCGAGCGCGGTGCCGCCCGAGGCCACCCGGCGCAGCGCGTCGATGAACTCGGCCACGTCGGCCACCCGGTCCTTGAGCAGGTAGCCCACGCCGCCCGTGGCGGCCGAGGCGAGCAGCTGGGCCGCGTAGCGTTCCTCGACGTACTGGGAGAGCACGAGGACGGCCAGCTTCGGCTGCTGGCGGCGCAGCACGAGCGCGGCCCGCAGGCCCTCGTCGGTGTGCGTGGGCGGCATCCTGACGTCGGTGACGACCAGCTCGGGCCGGTGCTCCTCGGCCGCTCTCAGCAGCCCCTCGGCCTCGTCCACGGCCGCGACCACCTCCATGCCGGCGGCGTCCAGGAGCCGGATCAGGCCCTCGCGCAGCAGCACGGAATCCTCGGCGAGCACTACTCGCACGGCAAGTCCACCTCGATCGTCGTCGGTCCGCCCAGCGGGCTGGAGAGGCGCAGCGACCCGTCGACGGCGTCGATCCGCTGGGCCAGGCCGCGCAGCCCGGTGCCGCCCTCCATTCTGGCCCCGCCGCAGCCGTCGTCGTAGACGAGCACGTGCAGCCGGTCGCGCTCGCGCCGCACGCTCACTTCCGCCTTCGTGGCCGCCGCGTGCTTGGCGATGTTGGTCAGGGCTTCCGACACGGTGAAGAACGCCACCGCCTCGATGGTCGGCGTGGTCCGCCGCTCGATGTCGACGCGGAGCCTGACGGGGAACGGGGCGCGGGCGGCGACGCCGGACAGCGCCGCGTCCAGGCCCTGGTCGTTGAGTACGGCGGGATGCAGGCCGCGGACGAAGTCACGCAGCTCCTTGAGCGCCTGCTTGGCCTCCTCGTGGGCCTGCTCGATGGCCTCGCGGGCCGGGTCGGGCAGGTCGGTCAGGGTGGCCCTGGCCAGGCCCAGGTTCATGGCCAGGGAGACCAGCCGCTGCTGGGCGCCGTCGTGCAGGTCGCGCTCGATCCTGCGGCGTTCGGCGTCGGCCGCGTCGATGACGCCGGCCCGGCTCTCGGTCAGCGTCTCGATCCGCTGCCCCAGCTCGGAGCGGCTGGGACCGAGCAGTGTACGGGCGACCGACAGGTCGAGCGCCGCCATGCCGCGGGCCAGCACCGGGGCGAGCAGCAGCAGGAAGAGCCCGATCGCCATGAAGACGGCCACGACCCGGTTGTCCCTGAGGTCGAAGAGGAATTCCAGCGGCGGCCGCTGCACCTTCGCCGGCAGGAACGCCAGCAGCCCCACGATCGCGCCGCCCCACACCACCGCCACCAGGAACGCCCCCGCCAGGCTCACGAACGGCGACAGCAGGTGGTAGCCGATCTGCCGCCACGTGGCCGGGCTGCGCCAGCTCCTGGGGGAGCGCACGGGCGGGATGTGCGCGCGCTGGAAGGCGTCGAACCGGGAACGCTGCACGCCGGTGAACACCGGCACGGCCCGCTTCAGCACGGGCGGGACCGGGGCCAGGATGAGCGTCAGCCCGCCGAGCAGCACGCCGACCGGGAAGCCGATCATCACGTGGGCCGTGTCGAGCCACGCCCGCGCCGACCACGGGCGGGGGACCTTCATGGCGTCAACGGTATTGACCGGGGGCGCGGACGGGAAATGGGCCTGGTGTGCTGGTCCATGGTGGGGCTAGCCCTACCATCCTCGCGGGTCGCGGGTCGCGGGTCGCGGGTTCCGGGTCGCGGGTTCCGGGTTCCGGGTTCTGGGTTCCGGGTTCCGGGTTCCGGGGTTGAGGTCGGGGTCGGGGTCGGGTCAGAGGCTGTGGCGGGATCGGAACGCCGCCGGGTCGAACGCGCCGCCGAGCGTGGCCCCCAGCCCCTCGCGGGCCGCCTCGGCGAACGCCTGCCGGTCGCGCAGCCCGCCCGCCCCTTCCCGCAGCGCCCCCGCCAGCGGCCGCGCGGCCAGCATCTCCAGGTCGGCCAGGCTGCTGCGCTCGGCCGTCCCCGGCGTGTCAGGCCAGCTCCCGATGACGATCCCGGCCAGGTCGAGCCCCCGGTGCGCGAGCGCCTCCAGGGTGAGCGCGGTGTGGCCGACGGTGTCGCCGCCCGCGCGCACCACGACCAGCACCTGCGCCCGCAGCGTACGGGCCAGGTCGGCCACGGTGGCGCCGTCGTCGTCGTAACGTTCCAGCAGCCCGCCGGTGCCCTCCACGACCACCAGGCGGTTGCTGTCGGCCAGCTCCCGCACCAGCTCGGCGGCTCCGTCGAGCGAGACCGGCGGGATCCCCGCGACGCGGGCCGCCGCCGCGGGCGGGAGCGCGCCGGGGAAGCGGCCGAGCTCGAAGGTGGTGCCGATGCCGGAGAGCCGGATCACCTCGTCCACGTCACCGGGCGCGCCGGCCGCCGCCCCGGTCTGGGCGGGTTTGACCACGGCCGCCGCGGACCCGCGGGCCCGCGTGAGGGCGGCCAGCGCGGCCGCGACCACGGTCTTGCCCACGCCCGCGCCGGTGCCCGTGACCACGATGATGCTCATGTGCCCAGCGTAGGAGCATGATCGGTCAGGGACGGCGAAGGCGGGTGACGAACTTGTAGCGGTCGCCGCGGTAGAGCGACTGGGCCCACTCGACGGGGTTGCCGTCGGCGTCGAAGGCATGCCGGGTGAGCAGCAGCATCGGCAGGCCCACGTCCACGCCCAGGGCCTTGGCGTCGTAGGGGGTGGCCAGGACGGTCTCGATGATCTCCTCGGCGTCCGTCAGCCGTACGTTGTAGGCGTTGTGCAGCGTCTCGTACAGGGACGCGTGCACCTCCAGCTCGCGCCGCAGGCGGGGGAAGCGGCGGGCGGACAGATGGGTGGTGTCGATCGAGACCGGCTCGCCGTTGGCGAGCCTGAGGCGGTGGATGCGCAGCACGCGGCCGCCGGGGTTGATGGCCAGGCGGCGCGCCAGCGCCTCGTCCGCGGTGAGGTAGCCGATCTCCAGTATCTTGGTGTCCGGCTCCAGGCCGGCCGTGCGCAGATCCCCGATGTACGACGTCAGCTGCAGCACCTGCGCGACCTTGGGCTGCGCCACGAAGGTGCCCTTGCCCTGGATGCGCAGCAGCCGCCCCTCGACCACGAGCTCGGTCAGCGCCTGCCGCACGGTGGTGCGCGAGGTCTCGAACCGGACGGCCAGCGTGCGCTCGGGCGGCAGCGCCGTGCCGGCCGGAAGGGTCTTGGTGAGTTCGAGCAGGGCCCGTTTCACGTCGTAGTACTTCGGTACGCGGGGGCTGTCGTCGCTCACGCTCTCACCTTCACTTCTGCCACGGCGGTGAGGGCGTGTCTGGTCACCGCGAGATCATCGGAACTCACTTTGGCCCGAGTGGTCAACCGCGGGCTTGCACAGCCGACCGGCGCCGTGCGCGTACGGGTGCGGGCACGCGCGGATCCGGGCAGCTCAGGTTGATGGTGAAGGATATCCACAGCAGCGTGCGCGATCGCAACCGAGGCCGGTTCGCGCGTCGTGTCGCGGCTTGGCCACCTGCCCGTGTGGATCACCTCCGGCTCGCCGCTCAGAGTCACGTCCCGGACGCGGAACGGCGTTGGCGATGTGACGGTTCTCACATTATGAGATTTCGGGAAAAGTCCAGCTAGGTGGGACAGTGTCGTATCTGCGCTCACCATGCCACCGCGCCGGTGTGCGACGCCGGACGATCGCGTCGTCCCTGGTGAGAGGGGTCCACGCGCGGGCCGGTTTGGTTGTTGCGGGGAAAAGCACGCATGATGCAGTCGTGCCGACTCTCAGCGACCTCGTAGCCCGCCACACCGCGCTCGACGAGGCGGATCTCGACTGGTTGCACTCGCTGGTCTCCGACTGGCAGTTGCTGGCCGACCTGTCCTTCGCCGACCTCGTCCTGTGGGCGCCGCTGCTGGGCGAGAACGGCTGGATCGCGATCGCCCAGATGCGCCCCACGACCGGCCCCACCGTCTACCACGACGACATCGTCGGCAGCGTGGCCGCCAAGGGCGAGCGCCAGCTCATCGACACGGCCTGGAACGAGCGGCGCATCTGCCGCGAGGGCGATCCCGACTGGTCCACCGGCGTCCCCGTCAGGGAGGAGACGATCCCCGTGCGCCGGGCCGTCGAGGGCGGCGAGGCCCGTTTCCTCGCGGTCATCCAGCGCTCCACCAACCTGTCCTCGGCCCGCACCCCGTCCCGGCTGGAGCTGACCTACCTGCAGAGCGCCTCGGACCTGGCGCAGATGGTGGCCGAGGGGCGCTTCCCGTTCTCCGGCGAGGAGCCGATCCTGGTGCGCTCGCCGCGCGTCGGCGACGGGCTGCTCAGGCTCGACCGGGCCGGCCGGGTGACGTACGCCTCCCCCAACGCGCTGTCCGCGTACCGGCGGCTCGGACTGCACGCCGACCTGGTCGGCGCCGAGCTGGGCCGGGTCACCGCCGCGCTGTGCTATTCGGACGAGCCGATCAACGAAGACCTGATGATCGTGGCGAGTGGCCGCGCGGCCAAGGAGACCGAGGTCGAGTCCGGCGGCACGATCGTGCAGCTCAGAGCCATCCCGCTGATCGTCGGCGGCGGCCGGATCGGCGCGCTGGTGCTCATCAGGGACGTGACCGAGCTGCGCCGGCGCGAGCGCGAGCTGATGACGAAGGACGCCACGATCCGCGAGATCCACCACCGGGTCAAGAACAACCTGCAGACCGTCGCCGCCCTGCTCAGGCTGCAGGCCAGACGGCTGCAGGTGCCCGAGGGCCGCGAGGCGCTGGAGGAGGCGGTACGCCGGGTGGGGTCGATCGCCATCGTGCACGAGACCCTGTCTCACGCGCCCGAGGAGTTCGTGGACTTCGACGAGATCGCCGACCGCGTGATCGCGATGGCCGGTGAGGTGTCGTCGCCCGAGGTGGCCGTGACGCCCAGGCGGGTGGGGGTGTTCGGTGTGCTGCCTTCGCTCATCGCCACACCGCTGGCGATGGCGCTGACCGAGCTGTTGCAGAACGCGTTGCAGCATGGGCGGCCCAAACGGCTGGAGGTGGTGGTGGAGCCCACGGCTGAGCGGCTCACCGTGACCGTCTGGGACGACGGGCTCGGCCTGCCCAGCGGCTTCGACCTCGACAGTTCGACCAGCCTGGGGCTGCAGATCGTGCGGACGCTGGTGGAGGGAGAGCTGTCCGGGCGGCTCACCATTGAGCCGCGCCTGGAGGGCGGCACGGAGGTCGTGCTGTCGATCCCGCTCCCGGCCGGCTGACGGCGCCGCACGCGCGCGGGGCCGCCGTACGTCGGGGGAGAGGTTGATCCGGGCTGCTCGTCCGGCCGGGCCGGTTCAGCCTGGTCGGTGCGCCCGCGTCGGTTCGGTTGTGGTTGGATCAGGCCGTGAGACGGGCGCGGGTGCGAGCGGTGCGGCGCTTGAGCGCGCGACGCTCGTCCTCGCTCAGACCGCCCCAGACGCCGGCGTCCTGACCGGACTCCAGCGCCCACTTGAGGCAGGCTTCCACGGCCGGGCAGGAACGACAGACCTGCTTGGCCTCGTCGATCTGCATGAGTGCCGGGCCGGTGTTGCCGATCGGGAAGAACAACTCGGGGTCCACGTCACGGCAGGCAGCTCGGTGGCGCCAGTCCATGCGTCCACTCCTTAGTAGATGGAGCCTCTGGTCGGCTCCGCGCGGCTACTTTGTGAAGAGTTTCACTAACTTGCGCGAACAATGACCCGGCTCCGTGTGTGGACCGGGCTTGCCCGTGGACGGTCAGGTGCGAACCTCGGGGTGTTAAAGGTCCTACCTTCCGACATCCCTGAGCTTTTCAGCCACGGAGAGTGCACGCAAGGGGGTTGACGGGAAGTTTTGGCGGTTATGGATGTCGGATGCGTCACACAATGACCGAATGTAACCAGCTAGACCAGCACTTGTAACGCGTTCGGGGTAGACCGGAAAGTTACCGACTCGCGTTCGCCCAGGTAGTCGCCGTCCAGCTGGAAGGCCACCGGGCGCTCCGCGGTGAGCGTGAACTCGGCCTCGTCGTGGAGCTGCACGAGGTTCCGGCCGGACGGAAGAATGTCACTCTCCGTAAGGATATGACGGATGACTCCGGCGAGGGTCATCGGGCCCATCCGGCGCAGCCCCAGGAGGTCGAGGCCGGTCTCGAAGCTGGCCCAGGGGGTGGGGCGGACGGGCTTGCTGCCCACGTACGTCCACGGTGAGGTGTTGGAGATGATCGCCATGAAGACGCCTCTGGCCGCCGGGATGCCGGGGCCGGTCACCGTCATCGCGGGATGCCGCTTGTCCGTGGCCAGATAGTGCCTCAGGGCCGTGTTCACATACCGTGCGGGGGTAGCTTTACGGCCGGTGCCCCGCAGGCCCTCCACGGCCCGTACAACCTCTGCGTCGTATCCCATCCCGGAGCAGAAGGTGAAATATCGTGACTGGTCCTCCCAGAGGGCCTGCCCCAAACCCACCGTCCTGCGTCGGCCCTCCCTGAGCGCCTCCAGCACGACTCCGGTGGACTCCGTCGGGTCGTTCGGCAGGCCGAGCGCGCGGGCGAAGACGTTCGCGCTGCCGCCGGGGATGACCACGAGCGCCGGCCGGCCCGCGCTCGGGTCGTCGGCGTGCTCGTTCCTGAGCGGGGTCGCGTCGCCGTTCACCGGGTTCAGCAGGCCGTTGACGGTCTCGTTGATCGTCCCGTCGCCGCCGAGCACGGCGACGACGTCGTAACCCTTGGCCCGCGCGGTCGCGGCCAGCGCCGCGGCGTGGCCGCGGTAGCGGGTCTCCTCGACGGCGAGCCGCACCGCCGCGCCGAGCGCGCGGATCAGCACGTCCCGGGTACGGGCGTTCGTGGTGGTGGCCTTGGGGTTGACCAGCAGCATGGCGCGCATATCGCCAGCGTAGCCGGTGAGCTTGTCCGGCTTATCGGCCGAACGTCCCGTTTCTCGCGCCGCCAGGCCCGGGGAGTAGGGTACGGATCGTGAACGGTCGCCCGCTTACCCTGCTCATCGCCGCCGCGGTAGTCGCCGTGGAGGGTCTGGTCGCGCTCGGGCTCGGCGTCTTCGTCGCGGTGGAGACCCTGACCGGGACGCCCGACGACATGACCTCCGCCGTGGCGGAGGCGGTGTTCGGGCTGCTGATCGGCGCCGGCCTGCTCTGGGTGGCGTGGGGCGGGCTGTTCATGATGGAGCGGTGGGGGAGGTCGCCGGCCGTGGTGACCCAGATCTTCATGCTCCCCGTCGGCGGGACGCTCATCACGTCGGACCTGCCGCAGCTCGGCATCCCGCTGATCGTGGTGGCACTGGCGGGACTCGCGACGCTGCTGGCGCCCCCCACCACCCATGCTCTCTACGGCGACGGTTAGTCGTCCGCGGTCAGGCCCTCGCGCAGCTGGGCCAGCGTGCGGGCGAGCAGCCGCGAGACGTGCATCTGCGAGATGCCCAGCTCGGTGGCGATCTGCGACTGCGTCATGTTGCCGAAGAACCGCAGCAGCAGGATGCGCTTCTCGCGCGGCGGCAGCCGTTCGAGCAGCGGTTTGAGCGATTCGCGATATTCGACGCCTTCGAGCGACTCGTCCACGATGCCGAGGGAGTCGGACACCGCGGGGGCGTCGTCGTCGCCGGAGTCGGGCGCGTCGAGGGAGACCGTGGAGTAGGCGTTGGCCGACTCGAGCCCTTCGAGCACCTCCTCCTCGGTCATCTTCAGGTAGGCGGCCAGCTCGGACACGGTCGGCGCGCGGCCCTCGCGCTGCGAGAGGTCGCTGATCGCCTTCGTCAGCGAGAGCTTCAGCTCCTGGAGCCGGCGCGGCACGCGGACCGCCCAGCCCTTGTCGCGGAAGTGCCGCTTGATCTCACCGACGATGGTGGGCGTGGCGTAGGTGGAGAACTCCACCCCGCGCGCCAGGTCGAACCGGTCGATCGACTTGATCAGGCCGATGGTCGCGACCTGGGTGAGGTCGTCGAGCCACTCGCCCCTGTTGCGGAAGCGGCGAGCCAGGTATTCGACCAGCGGAAGGTGAAGCTCGACCAGCTCATCCCTGATGCGCTGGCGGCGCGGCTCCTCGGGGCCCAGCTCGGCCAGCTCGGCGAAGAGCATGCGGGCGCGAACCCTGTCGGGCACGGCGTGTTCGCTCGTGGCCATGGCTCCAGTCCTTTCCGTCACGCCGGCCCCGCCGCACTGTGGGCCGCGCCTCGGCGCTTACGCAGGACGATCGCCATGCGATCAGGAGAGTCGGTCACGGCGTCCACGTCGTCGGCCAGGGCGGTCAGCACCATCCAGGCGAAGTCGTCACGCTTGGGCGCGGAGCTGCCGACGGTGGCAACCTCGACCCTGACCTGCATCTCCTGCCCGGTGAGCTCGAACTCCGCGGTCAGGTCGGTGCCGGGCACCGCCTCGCTGAGCAGCATCGCGCAGGCCTCGTCGACCGCGATCCGCAGGTCCTCGATCTCGTCCAGGGTGAAGTCAAGCCGCGCCGCCAGGCCGGCGGTAGCCGTACGCAGCACAGACAGGTAGGCACTCGCCGCGGGGAGCCTGATGCTCACCACGTCACGGATGCCGGCCACGCCTTCCGCGCGCGTCTCGGTTTCCTCGGTCACGTTCCTCCTCGCGAATCCGACGCTGACTGCAACTTACCGCCCCTGAGCGGTGCTTGGACTAATCAGACTCGCCATCAACGGAAAAGGCTCTGCGCGGCCTGCCGCCACGCAGAGCCTTATGTGCCGTTTTAGGCGGCCTTGGTCTCCCAGAAGATCTTCGAGATTTCGTCGATCTTGCCCAGAAGGTCCTCGGCCTTGGCCACGTCGACGGTGCCCTTGGCGCCCGCCGCGCCGGCCAGCTTCGTGGCGTCCCAGAAGAGCTGGTGCAGCTGCGGGTACTGCTCCAGGTGCGGCGGCTTGAAGTAGTCGGTCCACAGCACCCAGAGGTGGTGCTTGACGAGCTCGGCGCGCTCTTCCTTGATGGTGATGGCGCGGGCGCGGAAGACCGGGTCCTCGTTGCCGGCGTACTTCTCCATGATCGCCTTGACCGACTCGGCCTCGATGCGGGCCTGAGCGGGGTCGTAGACGCCGCAGGGCAGGTCGCAGTGGGCGGAAGCGACATGCTTGGGTCGTAGCAGTCGTGCGAGCATCAGAAAATCCTTCCTGGATGCTGAATCATCTTGGTCCACAACCGACCTTACTCGTGTCTCAACACCTGCGGACTAGGGGGTAGCGGCCGATGAGAGTGCGTGTCGAGGGCGACTCGATGCGCCCGGCGCTGGTGCCGGGCGACTGGCTGCTCGTACGCAGGGGCGCCGCGGTGCGTCCCGGCGACGTCGTGGTGGCCCGGCTGCCCGGCGATCCCGATCGGCTCATCGTGAAACGGGCCCGGTGGCACGGGGCGGAGGGGTGGTGGCTGGAGAGCGACAACCAGCGGGCCGGCGGGCGCCGGGACAGCTGGGACTTCGGGCCCGTCGAGGACGTCGTGGGCCGCGTGGTGCTGCGTTACTGGCCGCTGCGGCGGCGGGGCGGGAAGAAGCGCTGAGCGGCCTGTGCGGACGTTCGGGGAGCCGCCCAGGAGGGTTCCGGAGATCGTCCACGGACCGTCAGGGGACCGGCCAGGGGCGTCAGAGGATCGGCTGAGGGGCGTCAGGGGGCCGGCTAAGGGGCGTCGTTCCTGCGGCGGGCGCGGAAGGCGGCCACGTTCGCCCGGCTGGCGCAGCGGGCCGAGCAGTAGCGGCGGGAACGGTTGGATGAGGTGTCGAGGAAGGCCAGGCCGCAGTGCGGCTCCCGGCAGCGGCCCAGCCGGTCCACGCCCAGCTCGGCGACGACCGCGGCCAGGCCCATCACCGCGGTCGCGGCCGGGTCGTCGGCCAGGTGCAGGTGCCAGGGGCCGTCGTGGTCGGAGAGCTGGTGGCGTACGGGATAGCGCACGAGCAGCGCGTTGAGCAGCGCGGCCACGGCCCGGTCGTCGCCGGCCGCGTCGAACACGCCGGCCAGCTCGTCACGCAGCCGCCTGAGCTCGGGCGGCGGCTCGGGATCGTTGGCCAGCCGGACCGCCCACTCGGCGTAAGAGGTGAGGTCCATCCCGGTCCATTACAGCAGAGGCGGGGCGGCCCGGCGAAACAGGCGGCAGAGGCTCGGGACACCCGCATACCGGCGGCCGGGGCTCCGGCATACCGGTGAGCGGCGGCCGGGGCGCCCGCGTTCGATGCGGGCGCCCCGGCCGAACGCTCAGCCCTCGGGATGCAGGACGCGGTGCAGGAAGGCGCGGGTGCGCTCATGCCGCGGGTCGCCGATCACCTGGGCGGGCACGCCGTCCTCGACGACCACCCCGCCGTCCATGAACACCACCCGGTCGGCCACCTCCCGCGCGAAGCCCATCTCGTGGGTGACCACCAGCATGGTCATCCCCTCCTCCGCCAGCTTGCGCATGACGGTGAGCACGTCCCCGACCAGCTCGGGGTCGAGCGCCGAGGTGGGCTCGTCGAAGAGCATGAGGTCGGGGTTCATGGCCAGCGCCCTGGCGATCGCCACGCGCTGCTGCTGGCCGCCCGAGAGCTGGCCGGGCAGGGCGTCGCACTTGGCTCCGACGCCGACCTTGGCCAGGTTCTCCCTGGCGACGACCTCGGACTCCTTCTTGCCCCGCTTCAGCACCCGCCGCTGGGCGATCATGACGTTCTCCAGCGCCGTCATGTGCGGGAACAGGTTGAACTGCTGGAAGACCATGCCGATGCGGCGGCGTACGGCGTCGATGTCCACGTCGGGGTCGGTGACCTCGACGCCCTCGACGAACACCTTGCCCCTGGTCGGCTCCTCCAGCAGGTTCACGCAGCGCAGCAGGGTGGACTTGCCCGACCCCGAGGGGCCGATGACGCAGACCACCTGGCCCGGATCGACGGTCATGTCGATGCCCTTGAGCACCTGGTTCTGGCCGAAGTACTTGTGCAGGTCGCGCAGCTCGATGGCGTGTGTCATCGCGTCCTCCCCTTTCGCCCCTCCAGCCGGGAGGCGAGATAACCCAGCGGGATGGTGACGATCAGGTACGTGATGCCGGCGACCATGATGGGCGTGGCGTTGGCGAACTGGGAGGCCAGGTCGTTGCCGAACTTGGCCAGCTCGACGTACTCGCCGGACACCCCGAGGAACAGCACCAGCGACGAGTCCTTGAGCAGGGACACGAACTGGTTGGTGGTCGGCGGGATGACCATGCGGATCGCCTGCGGGATCACCACGGTGACCTGGGCCCTGGTGGCGGACATGCCCAGGGACCTGGCGGCCTCCGTCTGCCCCTTGGGCACGGCCTGCAGGCCCGCGCGGAAGACCTCCGCCTGATAGGCGGCGCCGACCAGGCCGAGCCCGAGTATGCCCTGTCCGTACGTGCCGCCGGGCACCTGGAAGCCCGGCAGCGCCAGCGGCAGGAACGTGATCATCAGGAAGATCAGCAGCGCGGGCAGGCCGCGGAAGATCTCGATGTAGACGACCGCGATCCACCGGTACGGCAGGACCTGCGAGAGCCGCATGAGGGCCAGCAGCAGCCCGAACACGAACGCGAAGAGGAACCCGCCCACCGTGTAGATGATCGTGTTGCGCAACGCGACGGTGAACAGGTCGGGCAGCGCCTCCTTCGCCACGTCGATCTTGGCGAAGTTCTCGGCGAGGCTGCCCCAGTCGGCGTACAGGACGACGGCCACGAGCGCCAAGGCCAGCACGACGTACTGGACGCCGCGGGTGACCTGCTGCTTCTTCCGGGGGCTGAGCCTGGCGCGGCCAGGCTCAGCCGTCTTCGGCTGGTCGGCCATGCGTCAGCTCAGCTCGCCTGGCTTCTTGCCGAACCACTTCACGAAGATCTGCTCGTACGTGCCGTCCGCCTTGGCCTTGGCGATCTCGTCGTTGATCGTCTTCAGCAGGACGGGGTCGGCGCCCTTCTTCAGGCCGATGCCGTACTGCTCGCCGGTGTCGAGGCTGCCGATCAGCTCGAACTTCTCGGCGACCTCGGGCTTCTTCAGCCAGGTGAGCACCACGGGCAGGTCCTGCACGATCACGTCGGCCTGGCCGGCCTGGAGGGCCAGCAGCTCCTTGGAGGAGTCGGCGTACTCGGTGGGGTCGAACCCGTTCTTCTTGACGTAGTCGAGGCCGGTCGTGCTGGCCTGGGCGCCCAGCTTGAGCCCCTTGGCCTTCACGTCCTCGAGCGACGACGCGCCCGTGCCCTTCTTGGCCAGCAGGGCCTGCGTGGCGTCGAAGTAGGGGGCGGAGAAGTCGATGTTCTTCTGCCGGTCGGGAGTGATGGTCATGCCGGCCGCGGCGACGTCGCACTTGCCGGCCGCCATCGCGGCGCCGCTCTTGATCACGGCGAAGTCGATGTCGACGATGTTCTGCTCGACGCCGAGCTTCTTCGCGGCCAGGTCGACGATGTCCACGTCGAACCCGACGATCTTGCCGTCGGCGTCCTTGAACTGGAACGGCTCGTACGGGATGTTCGTGCAGACCGTGAGCTTGCCCGGCTGCACCAGCTTGGCGCCGCTGCCGCCGGCTGCGGAGGCGCTGGCACTGGTGGTGCCGGAGCCGGAGCTGGAGCTGGACTCGCCGCCGCACGCGGACAGGGCGAGAACAGCCGTCAGAGCGAGCGCGCCGACGGCGTAACCCCGGCGGCCCTGGGGACTGAGGGCCATGGACGGCCTCCTCGAAGTGAAATGCCACGAAACTTGCGTTTTGTGCAGTTTAAATGGCTTTTGCTGCGGTCCGTCATCGGGCGTTTAACGATGCGTCAACAGAACGGCGTCGGCCCCGACACCGCACCGATCCCGACACCATCTCACCATGTGGCACTATGGGGAGACGGGTGACCCCCGAACCCCCTCACGAGACGCTCGGCGAGGGGTTCCTGGCAGCTACAGAAGCCAGCCCGCTCGCGCACGTCAGCCGAAGGTTTACTTCCCGCTACCAATGACTCCAGGGGTCGCTGTGGCTGCCACGCCCGCTTCTGCTTCCGTCGATTCGCTCGATCAGGACCCGGCCTTCGCGCTGCACCGCGGAGGCAAGATCGAGATCCGCTCCACCGTGCAGGTCCGCGACGCGGACGACCTGTCCCTCGCCTACACGCCCGGCGTCGCCCGGGTCTGCTCCGCCATCGCCGACAATCCCGCCCTGGCCGACGACTACACCTGGGCCTCCAGGGTGATCGCCGTCGTCTCCGACGGCACCGCCGTGCTCGGCCTCGGCGACATCGGTCCCGCGGCGGCCATGCCCGTGATGGAGGGCAAGGCGCTGCTGTTCAAGGAGTTCGCGAACGTCGACGCCGTCCCCATCTGCCTCGACTGCACCGACGTCGACGCGCTGGTCGAGACCGTGGTCCGGCTCGCGCCCTCGTTCGGCGGCATCAACCTGGAAGACATCAGCGCGCCCCGCTGCTTCGAGGTCGAGGAGCGGCTGCGCGGCCTGCTCGACATCCCGGTCTTCCACGACGACCAGCACGGCACCGCCATCGTGGCGCTGGCCGCCCTGCAGAACGCGGCCCGGGTGACCGGCCGCTCGCTCGGCGACCTGCGGGCCGTCGTGGCCGGGGCCGGCGCGTCCGGCGTCGCCGTCACCCGCATCCTGCTGGAGGCGGGCATCGGCGACATCGCCGTCGCCGACTCCAAGGGCATGATCTACGACGGCAGAGACGGGCTCAACCCGGTCAAGCAGGCGCTGGCCCGCGACACCAACCGGGCCGGCCACACCGGCTCGACCGAGGAGGCCCTGGTCGGCGCCGACCTGTTCCTCGGGCTGTCGGGCTCGACCGTGTCGGAGGAGGCCATCGCCGCCATGGCGGCCGACTCCATCGTGTTCGCGCTGTCCAACCCCACCCCCGAGGTGCACCCCGACGTGGCCGCCAAGCACGCCGCCGTCGTCGCCACCGGCCGCTCCGACTTCCCCAACCAGATCAACAACGTGCTGGCCTTCCCCGGCGTCTTCCGCGGCGCCCTCGACGTGCGGGCGAGCACGATCACCGAGAACATGAAGGTGGCCGCGGCCGCCGCGCTCGCGGACGTGGTGGGTGACGACGTCTCGCCGACGTACATCATCCCGAGCCCGTTCGACGAGCGCGTGGCGCCCGCCGTGATCGCCGCCGTGGCCGCCCAGGCCGTGGCCGACGGCGTCGCGCGCGTCTGATCCCACGCGCCTGATCCACCCGATGAGCGGGGGCCCTTTCGGCCTCCGCTCCTCCATTTCCGCGCTTCGCCGCAGCTCTGAGGGGCTTTCGGAATACCCGTCCCGGCCATGGGTAGGTGACGTCTCCGTCCAGGGGCGCAGGTGCCGTGCGTACATACTCGGCGCGGCGGGCGGCATGGGACGGAGTTGGGGTGGACTTTGAGAACTGGCATAAATCCTTTACGCAAGGTGCTATAACTGTAGCTCTCTGTAATGATGTGGGCGCCGACTCCTGTGACGAGGAGAGCGATGGAACGCGAGCCGAATCGACTGCTGCAGCACCTCATCGCGGAGGCGGGTTTCTCTCATAAGGGATTGGCCAGGCGCCTCAACGAGCTGGGTGTCGCACGCGGCGCGCCAGGCCTCAAATACGACCACAGCTCCGTCCTGCGCTGGATCGGAGGTCAGAGGCCACGCGATCCGGTGCCATGCCTGCTCACCGAGATCTTCGCACTGCGTCTGGGCAGGCCGGTCTCCGCCGAGGACCTCGGCATGCCGGCCGTCATCACACCCCTCGATCTCGGACAGGAGTTCACGCACACGTGGCAGGAGGGGATCGCGACCGTGACGGCGCTGTGGCGGGCCGATGTAGAGAGACGCAGATTCCTGATCGATTCGACGTTCGCGATAGGAGCAGGCTCCGTCGGAGCCGTACGCTGGCTGACATCGCCCGCTGAAGGGCGCCCGAGCGGTATCGGATCACGGCGGGTGGGCCGTGCCGACGTCGCCGCCATCCACGAGGTCACCCGATCCTTCGGTGAGCTCGACAATCGGTTCGGCAGCGGCCGGGTCAGGTCGTCCGTGGTCAAGTACCTCGACACCGCCGTCTCCCCGCTGCTCAAGAACGGCGCGTACGGGCAGAGCACCGGCAGGCAGCTCGCCTCCGCGGCCGCTGAGCTGACCCGCCTGGCCGGCTGGATGGCCTATGACATGGAGCAGCACGGCCTCGCCCAGCGCTATCTGATCCAGGCCCTGCGCCTGGCCAGAGGCGCCGACGACCAGACCCTGGGCGGCGAGATCCTGGCCGGGATGGCCCACCAGGCCATCTACATCGGCCAGCCGGCCCACGCCCTCGACCTGGCCAGGGCCGCGCAGATGGCGGCCCGCAAGGCGGGCGTGCGCACCCTCCTCGCCTCCGCGCACGTCCTGGAGGCGCACGCGCACGCCGGCCTGGGCGACGGCCGCTCCTGCGGGGCCAGCCTGCACGAGGCCGAGCGCGCCTTCGACGTGCGCAGGCCCGACGACGAGCCCAAGTGGCTCAGCTACTTCGACGAGGCCTACCTGTCGGCGAAGTTCGCCCACTGCTTCCGCGACCTGGGGGAGGGCGAGCGGGTGGTCCGCCAGGCGCGGCGCTCGCTCGACATGGACGCCCGTTACGTCCGGGGCCGGATGTTCAACCTGTCGCTGCTGGCCGCCGGGCTGCTGCAGTGCGGGGAACTGGAGGAGGCGTGCACGGCCGCGGCCGATGCGCTGGCTCTGGGGGGCGAGCTGCAGTCGGCCAGGTCGCGGTCTTACGCGGCCGACCTGCGGCGGCGGCTGGAGCCGTACAAGCACGAGCGGCCCGTGATGGCGCTGCGCGAGCGCGCCCGGCAGCTCAGCGCGGTGTGACCGGGCTCAGCGCCGTCTCTGATCGGGCTTGGCGTCCTGTGGTACGGGACGATCTGGGGAACCGGAAAGGCCCGGGCCGTGATGGCCCGGGCCTGCCGGTCTTGCTCGCGAGCTGCCGGTTCTACTTGAGCAGTTCGCCGTTCGGGCCCACGACGGACTTGGTCGCCGCGTAGTTGGCCTTGTTGTAGACGTCGGCGGTCTCGCCGTCGAAGATGGCCGAGCTGATGTAGTCGATCCGGCCGTTCTCGTCGTTGTCGTAGAACATGCTGGTCACGCCGTTGACGTAGCCGGTGCGCTTGCCGTTGTTGTACTTGAGCAGCCACGGGCCGCCGTCGGCGCCCGGGGTCATCGAGCACTTGAGCACCTGGTGCGTCTCGACCCTGAACGTGTTGACCTGCCAGCTCTTCGTGCCGGTCTTGCCCGCGCACCACTTCGGCGTGACGCCGCTGAAGGGACGGTCGCCGTCGGGGTGCGGGGCGCTCGGGTAACCGAAGACCGTGACCGGCTGGTTGAGCGGCTGGTTCCAGGAGAAGCCCTGACCGCCGACGACGTCGCCGAGCCGGCCCATGTCCTTGGCGATGCCGAGGATGTAGTGAGCCTGGTAGTACTTGCGCTCGGTGCCCGGCTTCACCCACTTCTGGGTGTAGTAGTGGATGACGGTGTAGTTACCGCGCTTGTCAGGGCCGGTGCCCTTGTCGCCCGGGCCCTTGTAAGCCTGCCACTGCGTCTTGGTGAGGTGCTCCACGATCGGCTCGCCGAACTTGAAGCCCTGCCCCCTGCCGGTCCTGGCGGCGGCGTAGGCCTGCTTGGAGACCTCGACCTTCTCCACCACGGCGTCCGGGTGGTCGGGCCCGGCCAGCTGCGCGTCCTTGGCGCCCACGGACCAGCACTGGCCCAGGTTGAGCACGCACTTGCGGAACTCGCTCGCGCTGATCTCGCCCGGCTTGACCCACTTGTCGCCGGCGAAGTCCTTGAACTCCTTGAAGGAGACCTCCTTCTCGGCGCCCAGCATGAAGCCGTTGTGCACCGCGACGAAGGCGTAGTCGCCGTCGTAGTCGTCGTAGGTGTCGAGGTCGTAGGCGGTGAAGGCGTAGGCGCCGACATAGACGCCCCAGGGGGCCCGGCCCTGGTAGTAGCCGGGGATGAAGATCCACTTCTGGTAGACGTCGTCGCCGTGCTCGTACACGCAGTGGCCGGCGGTGGCCACCAGGTTGCGGTTACGCGACTGGATCGAGGTGGCCGAGCACCAGCGGTACTGGCCCTTCGAGTCGAGGAAGAAGACCTTGCCGATGGTCTTGGGCAGGTTGACGTTCTTCGAGGCGCCGGCCTTGGCGGTGGTGGTGGGGCCGGTCATGCCGGGCTTGCCGTCGGGGGCGCCCTTGCTCCCGCTGCTGACGAGCTTCGGAACCTGCTTGGAGTCCAGGTTGTACTGGGTTGCCTTCTTGAGCGCGGCCCCGTTCGAGTCGAGCCAGAAAGCGGCCGCTCCGTAGGCGTCGGCCGGCTTCGGAAGGAGGTTGTCCGTCGCCCAGTTGGGCGCGGCGTTGGCGGGCGGGGCGAGGACGGCGGCGCTCAGGCCGACAGCGGCGAGGGGGATGAGCAGGCGCTTCAAGGAAGGACTCCACAGTTGTCAAAAAGGGTGTAAAAACCCTATCGACCCATTGGTCACTCTAGTAAGGGGTTTCACGCAATTTCCAGCAGAAAGGCCGAAGGGCCCGGCTGGCAGCCGAGCCCTTCGGGTGAAGCATGCGAACGATGACTAGGTCGTCGTTCTGGTCCTGCTGAGAACTACTTGACGAGCTTGCCGGACCACGACTTGGACGCAGCGCTGTAGATCGCGGCCGTCTCACCGTCGAAGTACGGCGAGGTGATCGTGTCGTAGCGCTTGTTCTTGTCGCTGTCCATGACCAGGCTGGTCACACCGTTGACGTAGCCGAGGCGCTTGGCGTTGCTGTACTTGAGCAGCCACGGGCCACCCGCGTAGCCACCGGTCACGGCGCACTTCAGGGAGATGTGCTCCTCGACCTTGAACTCGGGGGCCTTGGTGACGTTCTTGCCAGTCTTGCCGTAGCACCACTTCGGCGTGACACCGGTGTAGGGCTTGTTGCCGTCCGGGTGCGCACCCTGCGGGTAACCGAAGGTGCGGACGTACTTGCCGGTCGGCTGGTTCCACGCGAAGCCCTGGCCACCGACGTTGTCGCCGAGACGGCCACCGCTCTTCAGGCCCGAGACGACGGTGTAGAAGTCCTTACGGATCCACCCGCGCTCGGTGCCCTTCTTCACCCACAGCTGCACGAAGTAGTGGGTGATGGTGGAGTTGCCGCGACGGTCCAGCTTGACCGTGCCGGGGAACTTGTCGTTCGGCACGGGCTTGTTGGTGTCGCTCAGCGGCTTCTCGGGGTCGAAGCCCTGGCCCTTGAGGTACTCGACGGCCTCGGTGTACGTGACCTGCTCGACCTCGGGGGCGCCGAACTTGCGGCCCTGGCCCTGGCCGGAACGAGCCTGGAAGTACTTGCTCCCCGTGACCTCAGCCTTGGTGACCTCGGCGCCGGGGTAGTTCGGGCCGACAGCCTCGTCCGGAACCGCACCCTTGAGGACGTAGACGTCCTTGTTGTGCGGGTCGAGACGCTTGCGAGCCTCTTCCCGGCTGACCGGGACTTCCTTGACGAACTTCTCGCCGCGGTACTGCCTGAACTCGTCCCAGTACACCTTCTTGGGCTCCTTGAGGGAGCCGCCGAGGGCGTCGTACACCGTGACGAAGGCGTAGTCGCGGTCGAAGTCCTCGTAGACCTCGAAGTCGTAGTGGGTGAACGCCTGCTTGCCCACGTACAGACCGAACGGGGTCTTGCCCTGGTAGTAGCCGGGCACGAAGACCCAGCGGGACACGACTTCCTTGTTCGCCGCGATGTCGTAGACGCAGTGGCCGGCGGTGGCGACCAGGTTGCGGTACTGCGACTGGATGGAGGTGCCGGAGCACCAGTAGAGCTTGCCGTCACGACCCTCGAAGAAGACCTTACCGATGGACTTCGGCAGGTTCACGTTCTGGGTCTTGGCGGCGGTCTTCTTCTCCTCGCCGATGGGCGCGGTGACCCCCGGCTTGGTGTCCGCGCTGTAGCCACCACCGCGGGAGATCTTCTCGACCTCGAGAACGTCGGGGCTGAAAGCCACGGCGCCCTTGAGGGCGGCGTTGTTGGACTTGGTCCAGAACTCCACGACCTCTTCGGCCTGGGCCTGCGTCTTGGCGAGATCGGCGTTCTCGATGACGTTGTCAGCCTGCGCCGTGCCGGCGAGACCGGCAGCGAGGAGACCAGTGGCCAGAATGGCGCCACCGGCCGGGAGGAGGATGCGCTTCAAGGTAACTCCTTGCGCTGTCGTGGAACGCCTCTTGCGTCCCATGCGTCAGTAAAGGGATAGCCAGGAACATACAGTGTCGATCTTGAGCTCGGGTAGCCGATCTGAAAGGAAAAGTCGCGACAAGCCGGGCGTGATCGTTCTGTGATGTTTAAAAGGCTGATGCGCAGGAGCTGGGTGAAGCTTCAGTTGTCACCATTTGGCCTGATCAACATAAGGATGTTGTCAAAGTGACCATGGGTGCGGAGACGTCCCGTTGATCCGTCCCGGCTGAGCGGTGTGACGCAGATCACATCGAGTTGATGGCACCGTATGGGCGCCCCATGCGTCCAAACGCCTTCACTTCGCCGGAGAAAAGCAGAAGGGCCCGGCAGGATGCCGGGCCCCACGCTCGCAACAGTTATACGGACGGTCAGGGACCGGTCGCGGAACCGCTACTTAGACGATCTTGCCGGACCACGAAGCGGCCGCGGCCTTGTAGACGGTGTTGGTCTCGCCGTCGAAGTACGGCGACGAGATGTAGTCCACGCGGCCGTTCTTGTCCTGGTCGTTGAAGGTGCTGGTGACACCGTTCACGTAGCCGAGACGCTTGGCGTTGCTGTACTTGAACAGCCACGGGCCACCGTCGGCGCCCTCGGTCATGGCGCACTTGAGAGCGACGTGCTCCTCGATCTTCTTGGCGGCGGAGCCGACAAGCTTCTTCGAGGTCTTGCCGTAGCACCACTTGGGCGTGATGCCGGTGTAGTTCTTGTTGCCGTCGGGGTGCGCGCCGGCCGGGTAGCCGAACACGCGGACGTCCTTGCCGGTCGGCTGGTTGTACGCGAAGCCCTGACCGCCGACGTTGTCGCCGAGGCGACCAGCGTCGAGGGAGGCACCGTCGACGATGAAGAAGACGGTCTTGAAGAACTTCGTGTCCGTGCCGGGCTTGTACCACTGCTGGACGAAGAAGTGGGTGATCGTCCAGTTGCCGCGACGGTCCTTCTCGACCTTCGCCGGGTATTCCTTCCGGTCCGCCCGCTGCTTGGCCTTGTAGGCGGCGGCCTCGTTGGCGGTCACGATCTCGGTGATGGGCTCACCGAACTTGCGGCCGTTGCCCTGGCCGACGCGAGCGCGCTGGTAGCGGCCCTCGGAGACCTCGACCTTGCCGACGACGGCGCCGGGGTAGTCGGGACCGGTCGCCTCAGGCGCCGAGCCGCGCTTGGCCCAGTAGGCCTCGGTCCGGGTGGGGTCGAGCTTGCCCGCGCGGAACTCCTCGCGGCTGATCTCGACGTCCTTGGCGTCCTTGATGCCCTGGTACTTGTCCCACTCGGCCTTGGAGACCTGCTTGGCCTTGCCACCCTCGACCTTGACGCCGTTGTAGACGGTGACGAACGCGTAGTCGCGGTCGTAGTCCTCGTAGACGTCGAAGTCGTAGTGGGTGAAGGCCTGCTTGCCGACGTAGATGCCCCAAGGAGCACGGCCCTGGTAGTAACCGGGGACGAAGACCCACTTGGACATGACGTCCGAGTTGGTGGCGGTGTCGTAGACGCAGTGCCCGGCCGTGGCGACCAGGTTGCGGTACTGCGACTGGATCGAAGTGGCGGAGCACCACCGCTTCTCGCCCTTGCTGTTGACGAAGAACACCTTGCCGATGGTCTTCGGCATGTTGACGTTCTGCGTCTTGGCGGTGCTCTTCTTCTCCTCGCCGATCGGCGCCGTGGTGCCGGGCTTGGTGTCAGAGCTGTAGCCGCCCTTGCTCTGCAGCCTGGCGACGTCGGTCTTGCTGTCCCAGACGTTGGACTCCTTGGCGGCCTTGAGGGCAGCGCCGTTGTTCTCCGCCCAGAAGTCCGCGATGGCCTTCGCGTTCGCAGCGGTCGTCGCCATGTTGTCCTTGGCGACGTCGGTGTCAGCCGAAGCCGTACCGGCGAGGCCGGCGGCCAGGAGGCCGGTGGCCAGAACCACGCCACCGGCGGGGATGAGGATGCGCTTCAAGGGAACTGCTCCTTGCTCTGTCGTGGGTCGCAACATGCGTCCCATGCGTCAGTAAAGGGATAGCAAGGAACATAGCGTGGTGATCTCCGCAGGTGGAACCCGCTTTGGCGGATCCGGCAGGACCCCTTACCGCCGTGACCTTTCCGTTACCAGTCAGAGATCTTCGCGCGCTGTGATGCGAAAGTTACGTTTACGCAGGGTGTGAGCGGGTTATCGCTTACGGCACGAAAGTTCCGTTAATCGGACGTCGCACAGCGTGATCGCTTGTATGTGACTCAGATCACAGGAACCAGATTTGGGCCTGCCCCGTCTAAGTTGGCCCGATCCTCACAGGTGATCTTCAGGAACCGGTCGGAGACGCTCAGATTCAGGCTCCGGCGGCCGCTTTTCGTCGGCCCGCACGGACTTCCAGGACCCCCGGAAACGCGAACGAGGGCCTCGGTGAGACCCGAGACCCTCGTCTGCTCGCGCGCGTGACTTACTTGTACAGCTCCCCGTTCGGGCCGACGATCTTGCCCGACCAGACGTTCTTGGCCGCGTTGTAGACGCCGGCCGTCTCACCGTCGAAGTACGGCGAGGTGATGTAGTCGATCCGGTCGTTGCCGTCCTGGTCGGCGAACGTGCTCGTGACGCCGTTCACGTAACCGAGGCGCTTGGCGTTGCTGTAGTCGAGCAGCCAGGGCCCGCCGTCGAAGCCGGGGGTCACCGCGCACTTGAGGCCGATGTGCTCCTCGATCTTCAGCCAGGACGCGCCCACCGCCTTGGCCGTGGTCTTGCCGTAGCAGTGCTTCGGCGTCACGCCGCTGTAGGGCCGGTTGCCGTCAGGGTGCGGCGCCGACGGGTAGCCGAACGCGCGCACCGCCTTGCCCGTGGGCTGGTTCCAGGCGAAGCCCTGACCGCCGACGTTGTCGCCCAGCCGCCCCGCGTCCTTGGACAGCAGGATGTAGTGGCGGCCGCCCCACGACCGCTTCGGGCCGGTGAACCGCTGGTAGTCCTTGCGGTTCACCTGCTTGACGCCGTTGAACTGGATGCCGTTGTAGACGGTGACGAACGCGTAGTCGCGGTCGTAGTCCTCGTAGGTGTCGAAGTCGTAGTGGGTGAAGGCCTGCTTGCCCACGTAGATGCCCCACGGCGTCTTGCCCTGGAAGTAACCGGGGACGAAGACCCACTTGTCCAGCGTGGAGGCGTTGCTGTCGGTGTCGTACACGCAGTGGCCGGCCGTGGCGACCAGGTTGCGGTAGTTCGACTGGATGGAGGTGGCCGAGCACCAGCGGTACTTGCCGTGGCTGTCGACGAAGAAGACCTTGCCGACGGTCTTGGGCAGGTTCACGTTCTGGGCCGAGCCGGTGGATCTGGACTCGCCGGTCGGCGCCGTGAGGCCGGGCTTGCCGTCGGGGGTGTAGCCGCCCTTGGAGACGACCTTCCGCACTTCTTTCGAGTCCCACGTGTACTGCGTCGCGGACCGGAGCGCCTTGCCGTTCGAGGCCAGCCAGAAGGAGGCGACGGAGACGGCGTCGGAGGAGTTGCGGGCCATCGGGTCGTGGGCGACGCCGCCGCCGGCCTGCGCCGTGCCGGACAGACCGGCGGCGAGCAGGCCGGTCGCCAGGAGGGCGCCGCCGGCGGGAAGAAGGGTTCGCTTCAAGGTGACTCCAGGTTGCGCTGACATGAGGCGCCTCGTGCACCTCCGGAATTCAGCAAATGGACAGCCCGGAACCTACAGCGTTGTTGGGGTTCGTGTGACAAACGGGGAGATCGTGTCAGTAGTGGGAGCGTGGGCCGTGATCCCGCCGAGAGGGAGAAGCCGCTGATCACCCCAAGTGATCAGCCGGTTGCTATGACTTACGTCACTTTTGGCACGGTGGCCTGCGCCGCCGCCCGCCGGTAGACCTCACCGGTCGTGGTGTCGAAGTAGGGCGACGACACCGCGTCGTAGCGGTCCCTGGCGTCCCTGTTCCAGGTCAGGCTGTTGACGCCGTTCAGACTGCCGAGCTTGCGGTTCTTGTCGTAGCCGATCACCCAGGGGCCGCCGCTGGCGCCGTGGCTGAAGTCGCACGGCTGGAGCTCGACGCCCTTCTGCAGGTCGAGCCCCGGAGCCACGGTGTAGCGGGTGCTCCGCTCCGGGCACTCCAGCAGCGTCTTGCCGTCGAACGGGCGCGTGCCGTCGGGCTGCGCCCCCGCCGGGTAGCCGAAGGGCCTGGCCGTGTACGAGCCCGGCTTCCTGTTCAGCTCGATCCCCAGCCCGCCCACGTTGTCCTGGAGCCGGCCGACGTCCTGCATGACGTAGCCGCCGTTCTTGGCGACCCAGGTGAACCCGCGGTTCACGGTCACGAACGCGTAGTCGTAGTCGTAGTCGGCCTTGCCGATCCAGTCTTCGTGCAGGCTGATCGAGGCGCCCACGTAGATGCCGTCGGGCGTCTCGCCGTTGGCGTCGGGGTTGGGGACGAAGATCCAGTAGTCGGCCGGCTTGGCCTGGCGCGAGTCGTACGCGCAGTGCGCGGCCGTGGCGACGACGCTGCGGTTCTTGGCGGCGATCGAGCTGGCGGAGCACCAGTACTCCTTGTCGCCGATCCGGAAGAAGACCTTGCCCATGGTCATCGCGGCGCCCTTGCGCGGCGGCACGGGCGGGACGCTCTGGGCGGCGAGCGAGCGCCGCACGGTGGCCACGGGCGTGGCCGGGGCGGCCGCGCCGCCGGACGTGCTCACCGGGGCCGCGGCGCCGGGAGTGGCCGGGGTGTAGCTGTCGCTCTTCTTCAGGCGGTCGGGCTTCCAGTAGTTCGCGACCCGCTTCACGTCCGCGAGCGTCCTGGCCAGCGGGACGGCGTACACCTTGCTGGTGGGCGCGGCGGCGCTTGCCGTGGCGCTTGCTGTGGCGCTGTGAGCGTTCCACGCGGCGGCGTGGGCGGTCCCCGTGAGGGCGGGCAGCATCAGCAGCGCGCTGCTGAGCGCAGCCGCTGCCAGGTGCCGGGCCCGGGGGATCATGAAATACGCCTTTCTTGGGGTCGTAAGGGTGGATTTTTCCAGATGTACAGACGGTATTGCAGCTTGGATAGAGATTCGTTACCTGATCAAGGGTGCATCGTGAACTATAAGGACACTGTCAGCCGAACACTCCCGATACGCGTTAATGATCATTAGCAAGTTGGCATAACAGCAGGTCAGACGGGGTTGCTGAGTGTATGTCCGGGCGCGCTATTGCGCGCATTCACGGCCATGATCAGGATCGTTCCAGTGGCGCACACCACGTTGCCGCCGCGACGCCGCCGCGTTGCCGCTGTGTTGCCGCTGCCCCATTCCCGGCCCAAGGGAAGGCCCCGGATCCACTGGGGAACCGGGGCCCGGGTGCAGGCTCGCTCAGGCTCGATCAGCGCCAGTTGCCGGTCCAGCGGTTGGCGGCGGCCTTGTAGACCTTGTAGGTGTCGGTGTTGAAGTACGGCGACGAGATGTGGTCGTAGCGGTCGTTGCCGTCGGTGTCCCACGCGACGCTGTTGACGCCCACCAGGTAGCCGGTGCGCGACGCGCTCTTGTAGTTGTAGATGAACGGCCCGCCGCTCGCGCCGGCGGTGAAGGAGCACTTGAAGCCGATGTGCTCCTGCAGGTTGTACTTCCTGGCCTCGGGCATCGGCTTGGTCTTGCCGTAGCAGTACTTCATGGTGCGGCCGGTGAACGGCTTGTCGCCGTCGGGGTGCTCGCCCGCCGGGTAGCCGAAGGAGAACACGTTCAGCTTGGTGCTCCGGTTCCAGGTGAAGCCCTGGCCACCGACGTTGTCACCGAGCCGGCCGACGTTCTTGACCGTCCACTTCCACTTGCCGCCGACCTTCTCCCACTTGACCTTGATGCCGTTGAAGACGTTGACGAACGCGTAGTCGTAGTCGTAGTCCTCCTTCACCACGAAGTCGTCGTGCGCGTTGAACGTCTTGGCGGCGTAGATGCCGTAGGGAGCCTTGCCGTCCCAGACCTTGTCGCCGTCCCAGTAGGACGGGATGAAGATCCAGTTGTCGTAGAAGGTGTTCTTCTTGGTGTCGTACACGCAGTGGGCGGAGGTCGCCACGAGGTTGCGGTACTTGCTCTGCACCGAACTGGCCGAGCAGTAGCGCCAGTTCTTCGGGTTGCGCGGGTCGGCCTTGGGCAGCGTGAAGAACACGCGGCCGACCGTGTTGGGCAGGTTGACGTGCTTGCTCTTCTTGCTCTTCGTCTTCTCCGCGCCGATCGGCGGAACGGAGCCTGCGGGACCGTCAGGGGAGTCGTTCCTGCCCTTGACGCCCTTGGTGGACAGGTCGACGCCGTCGTCGTAGTCGGTGGCCAGCTTGATGCGGTCCGGCGTCCAGAACTGGACCGCCTGCTCAGCAGGGGTGGCCGAGTTCCTGGACACGACGTCCGAGGGTGCGGTCGCGCTCGCCGCGCCGCCGCTGACCATTCCCGCCGCCAGTCCGATGGCCACGAGGCCGGCGAGGGGGATCGCGATGCGCCTTGCTCGGGAATACATGGAGCTCCTCTCAGCTTTCGGCGGCCCAGAGCGGGGGACTGCGCCCCGGTGGGCCAGGAAAACGTTGAGAACGCTAATGAACGGCCCGATCCGGCCGCCAGGAAACGACGCCAAAAAGCATGGGCCGGTTCCGTTCCGTTATGGAAATAGCGAGTTCGCATGTATTCGGAATTAGCATTTCCGCAGGTCGAGGCCGCGTTTTATTTTCTCTGACAACAGCGGTAACGCCAATTATCAAGCGCCACTCCTTATCAACCGAACGTTGTTCTGGTTAGATGGCGGCATGGATCCTCGCACGCCCTGTCTCATTGGCATCGCCCAACGCACCATTCGCGAGCAGCCGGGCCCGGAACCGCTGGATCTGTGGGAGTCGGTCGCCCGCGCCGCCGCGGACGACGCGCGGCTGCCCGTCGGGCGGCTCGACTCGATCCAGATCGTCCACACCGACTCGTGGCAGTACGACGCGCCGGTCGGCCGCCTCGCGGAACGCCTCGGCGCCACGCCGCGCCACCAGGTCTACTCCAAGGTCAGCGGTACGGCCCCGCAACTGCTCATCGGCGCCGCGGCGGCCGGGATCGCGGCGGGCGAACTGGAGTCCGCGCTGGTCGCGGGGGCCGAGGCGCTGGCCACGCGGCGGGCGTACCGGAAGGCGGGCGAGCACGCGCCCTGGAGTCACGCCGCCGATCCGCGGCCGCCGTACGGGTGGGAGCGGCCGCCGCATCCCTCCGCGCTGGCGCACGGGCTGTTCCTCCCGGTGCACACCTATCCGATCATGGAGACGGCGCGGCGGGCGGCCGTCGGGCTCGCCATCCAGGACGAGATGCGCGAACGGGCCCGCATCATGGCCCCGATGACCGAGGTTGCGGCGGCGAACCCGTACGCCTGGCGCAGGGTCGCGCGCACCCCCGACGAGCTGCTCGACCGCTTCGTCGGCTGGCCGTACACCAGGAGCACCGTGGCCGTGCTGGAGGTGGACCAGGCGGCGGCCGTCGTGCTGGCCAGCTCGCGGCTGGCCGACCGGCTCGGTGTGCCTCAGGATCGGCGGGTCTACCTGCGCGGATGGGCGTACGCGGAGGACACCTGGGAGGTGGCGGCGCGGCCCGCGCTCGGCTCATCGCCGGCCGTCGCCGCCGCCGCGCGGGCCGCGTTCGAACGGGCCGGGCTCGGACTGGACGACATGCACGCGCTCGACGTCTACAGCTGTTTCGCGATCGCGCTGCGGCAGGCGTGCGACGCGATCGGGCTCGACCCGCTGGACCCGCGCGGGCTCACGGTCACCGGCGGGCTGCCGTACGCGGGCGGGCCGGCCAGCGACTACGTGCTGCACTCGACGGCGACGATGGCGGGGCTGCTGCGCGCCCAGTCGGGGCACGGGCTGGTCACCGGGGTGGGGATGCACCTGACCAAGCACACGTACGCGGTGTGGTCGAGCGAGCCGGGCGGGCGGCTGGGCGGGGCGACGCCGGTGCACACGGCCGAGGAGGTGCCGGTCGTGGCGTCGTACTCAGGGGTGGGGAAGGTGGCCGGCTACACGGTGGCGCACGGGCCGGGCGGCGCGGCCGAGAAGGGGTTCCTGGTGGTGGAGGTGCCGGGAGGGCGGGCGTACGCGGTGGTGGAGGAGGCGGACCTGCTCGCGGAGGCGGAGGAACGGGAGCTGGTGGGGCGGGAGGTGCGGGTGGCGACCGACGGGAAGGTCAATGTGGCCTCCTGGTGACTTAAACTTGCAGTCAAATCTGTGACCGGATGACTACTATCTGGTGTTGACATTTTTATGTCAGCGGCGGACGCTGGAGTCATGCGGAGGACAACGGTGCGCATCGACGAAACGCTCCTCAACGAGGCGAAGGCGTACGCGGCGAAAAACGGACGAAGTCTCACCTCGGTCATGGAGGATGCCTTGCGACAACTGCTCAACCGCTCCACGGAGGTGGCCCAGCGGCCCCGCGTGGAGTTGATCACCTCCCCGTGCGAGCCCGGCTACCACGCATGGGTGCAGCAGAGGCTCGACGCCGGCGACACGCTGGAGCACATCGCCTACGATCTGGGCGACGCGGAGCGACTCCCGGAGGCGTTCGATGCTCCTCGCTGACACCAACGTCCTCGTCAACGCGTTCCGGCGCGAATCCGCCGACCACGATCGCTGCCTGGCCATCGTCGACGAGATGGTGAACGGCGACTCCAGCTACGCCGTGAGCGACTTCGTCGTCAACGGGTTCCTCCGGATGGTGACCAACCGGCGCATCTACCTCAAACCCGATCGGCTCGAAGACGCCCTCACCTTCGCCGCGGCCTATCGCAACCAGCCGCACGCGTCGGTGGTCGCGGCCGAGGACCGGCACTGGGAGATCTTCACTCGGCTCAGCCGTCAGGTCGGCGCCACCGCCAATCTCATCCCCGACGCCTATCTCGCCGCACTCGCCATCGAGCACGGTTGTGAATTCGTGACCTGCGACCAGGATTTCGCCAAGTTCGAGGGCTTGCGCTGGAGGTCGCCCCTGAACTGAACTGGAGTTCAAGGGCGCAAGCCGGCACCGACTCGGCTAGGAACGTCGTGGCGGAACAGTTCGACGTCATCGAGGCAGGCGAGCGTGGGCGCCGCCGGTGGACAGTGCTGCTGGTGGTGCTGGCGCTCCTGCTCATCCCCGTCATCGGTCTGCTCGTGAGCCGGGACGCCGACCCTGAAGCCGAGGCGGAGTCTCCCGCCGCGACCGCGACCCCTGAGCCCATCAGATCGCTCACCCGGCTCGACAACGCGCCCAACATCGTCAACCCGCCCGCCGTGCGCAAGCAGGGGGACGAGGTCATCCAGGTGGTGTTCCCCCACGGCGTGCGGGCCGAGGTGCGGTATCCGGCCGAGCTGAATCTCGACGCCCTGGGGTTGCGGCCGTTCCAGGGGGCGTGGGTCGAGGGACGGTTCCGCCAGTTCGTCGCCCCGTACGGCGGTCAGCTGGAGGTCACCCGTGGCGGGCAGCCAATCAGAAACTACGCCCCCAACGTGACCCTCTGGCCGCGCCAGGCGGGCAGCGGCTTCTACGGGCAGGTGCTGCTGTTCGAGTTCGGGCCGTGGCGGCTGGCGATGTACGACCGGGGGGAGGGGCTGACCTTCGACCAGCGGATGTCGCTGGCCCGCAACCTGCGCGGACGGGTGACCAAGGAGGGCTACCTCGTGCTTTCGGCCCGCCGTGACATCCGGCTGACCCGACCGGGGGAGCGGGTCCAGGGCCATCCGGTCGGGCCACAGCTGTGGTTCGGCGGCGGGGCGGGCCAGATGCTGGCCCTCGTCCCGACCCCCGACTGCGCCGGCCACCGCGCGTTGCCGGAGGTCATCGAAGGCCGAGGCCGTCCGTCCGACACGGTGTGCCGTGGCGACATGCTGATCGCCGTCACGGGGTCGACGGAGTTCAGAGAGAAGGCGATCGAGGGGATCCGGGTCACGGTGAAATGACCCCACCCACTCGCCGGGCGATGCCGGGAATCTGTCGGGTGCTTCGCCTGAGTGGTGTTGGGGCCCTGCCAAGGTTTTGCTGGGCGACGTCGAGTCCGTCGGGCGTTAGGCGGATGGCGCTGGGCGACAGCGGACATGGGCGGGCGGTGCCGACGGGGCCGGGCTTGGTGGGTTGGTGCGGTGGAAGCCGAGTGGAGTCGGGGTCCGGCGGACTCGGTCGGGTGGTGCCGAGTGGAGCGGGGCTTGGTCGGGCGGTGCCGATGGAGCGGGGCTTGGTCGGGTGGTGCTGGGGAGTGTCGGGTGGTGTCGAGTCGAGTCGGGTTTAGGAGGACTCGGTGGAGTGGTGCCGTAGTGCGGGGCGTGGCCGGGTGGGCCGAGGGAGTGCTGGGTGGAGTCGGGGTCCGACGGCTCTGGGCGGGTGGTGCCGGTGGGGCCGGACTTGGTCGAGTGGTGCTGGGAAGCGTCGGAGTGGAGTCGGGGTTGGCGGGGGCTGTTGGGGGAGTGTCTAGCTGAGGTGGGTTGAGGGCGTTTGATGGGTGGTGAGGGCGGGCGGGTCCGGGGTGTGGGCGGGGTGGGGTGATCGGGTTGAAGTAGGGTGCGGCCATGTTCGCCGTAACCGCCACACAGACCGATCCCGACAACCCGCTCGCCGGCCTGACGCTGGGTGAGCGCCCCGAGCCGGAGGCGCCTGAGGGGTGGACGACCGTTTCGGTGCGTGCTGCCGCGCTCAACCATCACGACGTGTGGACGCTCAAGGGCGTCGGCATCCGGCAGGACCGGCTGCCGATCGTGCTCGGCTGCGACGCCGCCGGGGTGGACGAGGACGGCAACGAGGTCATCGTGCACTCCGTGATCGGCACCGGCGCCGACGAGACGCTCGATCCCAAGCGCACACTGCTGTCCGAGCAGCATGACGGCACGTTCGCCGAGCGGGTGGCCGTGCCGCGCCGCAACCTGGTGCCCAAGCCGGCCTCGCTAGGCTTCGAGCACGCGGCCTGCCTGCCGACGGCGTGGCTGACCGCGTACCGGATGTTGTTCGACAAGGCCGGGCTGGAGCCCGGCTCCACCGTGCTGGTGCAGGGCGCCGGCGGCGGCGTGGCCACCGCGGTGATCGCGCTCGGCCGGGCCGCCGGATACCGGATCTGGGCCACCAGCCGTTCGGAGAGCAAGCGGGAACGGGCCCGGCAACTCGGCGCCGACCAGGTCTTCGAGCCGGGCGCGCGGCTGCCGGAACGGGTGGACGCGGTCATGGAGACCGTCGGCCAGGCCACCTGGGACCACTCGCTCAAGTCGCTCAAGCCCGGCGGGCGCATCGTCGTCTCCGGCGCCACCAGCGGCGCGGTTCCGCCCGCCGACCTGAACCGGGTCTTCTTCCTGCAGCTGTCCGTGGTCGGTTCCACGATGGGGACGCGGGAGCAGCTGGGGCGGCTGGCGGTGTTCCTGGAGCAGACGGGGCTGCGGCCGGAGATCGACCGGGTGCTGCCGCTGGCCGAGGCGCGCGACGGGTTCGCCGCCATGGCGTCGGGGGAGATCTTCGGCAAGATCGTCTTCACCGTCTGAATAAGTGACGGGTTACTTCTGACGCTTCCGGGTGATACAAGAGGTAAGCGGTGGTGTCACCCGGGAGGTTGTCATGATGGACATCGAGCCCTTCGGCCCCGGGTCGATGCACTGGGACACGACCGGCGAATACCGCAACCTGCTCGTGGCCGGCAGCGCGCTCGTGCTCCAGACCATGCATCCGGCGGTCGGCGCGGCGGTGGCCGAGCACTCCACGTACAAGAGCGATCCGTGGGGGCGGCTGGAGCGCACGCTGGTGTCCGTGCAGAAATGGGTGTACGGCGGCGCCGACGGCCCGGCCGAGGGCCGGCGGCTCAGGGAGCTGCACAAGCCGATCAGCGGAGTGGACGAGAGCGGCCGGCACTACCACGCGCTGAACGGCGAGGCGTGGACCTGGGTGCACCTGTCGCTGTTCGAGCGGTTCATCGTGCTCAACCGCTATTTCGGCACCCCGTTCACCCGCGAGCAGGAGCGGCGCTTCTACGCCGAGTCGCGGCAGCTCGGCGCGATCCTACGGGTGCCCGAGCGGGAGCTGCCCGAGGACCTCGACGGGTTCTGGCGCTACTTCGACCGGATGGTGGCCGAGCGGCTGGAGGCGCATCCGACGGCGCTCGACGTGCTCTCGGTCATGCGCGGCACCCCGGCGCCGCCGGGGCTGCCCGCTCCGCTGCGCCGGTTGTGGACGCCGGTCGGGGCCGGGGCGGGGGAGTTCAGCTATTTCCTCACCGTCGGCACCCTGCCTTCCGCCGTACGACGGAAGCTCGGGCTGCGGTGGACGGGCCGGGAGGAGCGGCGGCTGCGGCATCTCGGGCACGCCGTGGCCATGCTGACCCCGCGCCTGCCTGAGCGTCTGCGTTACATGCCCATCGCCTATCACGCCCGCAAGGCCGCCCGGAGCTCCCGTCGCGCCGGCCGCGACCAGCTCCGCTCCGCTTGACGGCCCCCGGCTCACGTCGCCCCGGCGGCCAACCGCTCACGCTCGTCCCAGCGGCCTCCGGCTCACGCTCGCCCCGGCGGTCACCGGTTCGCTCCGCCTGGATGCGGGGGTGCGGGCGGAACGGGGTCAGCGGTCGAGGATGTCGTGGATGGTGCGGCTGGTCTCGTGCAGCGTCGTACGCAGCTCGTTCAGCTGCTCCGGAGTGAGCCGGGCCTGCGACGCCTCCTCGCGGACCTGGGCGACGAAGTCGGCCAGCAGTTCGCCCAGCTCGGCGTCCAGTTCGGCCCGGTTGGCCGGCCCGCCGGACGGTTGGCCGCCGAGCGTCGCCCAGACCTCCGACCAGATCCGGCGCCACTCGCCGCTGAGCCGCTCGCCCTCGTCCTGCCAGTGGGTGGCGTGTTCCATCCACTGCCGCTTCTGCTGCTCCCGCAGGCGCCTGATGTCCTCTTTCTGCTTCTGGCGCATCCGCCTGGTGTCCTCGGCCGCGCCCGTGCGCACGTCCTTGGCCATCCGGGTCAGCTCGTCGCGCAGCGACTTGACCGTGTCGCGGACGTCCTCCTTGACCTCGCGGGCGATGTCGCGCACGGAGGCGGAGATCTCCTGCTCCAGGTCGTCGAGCTCGTCGAGCCGGGCGTTCAGCTCCTCGCGGCCCTTGTCGGTGATCGAGAACACCTTCTTGCCCTCGACCACCTCGTGCGTCACGAGGCCCTCCTCCTCCAGGCGGGCCAGGCGCGGATAGATCGTGCCGGGGGAGGGCGAGTAGACGCCGAGGAAGCGGTCCTGCAGCAGCCGGATGACCTCGTAGCCGTGGCGCGGGCTCTCCTCCAGCAGCTTGAGCAGGTACAGCCGGAGCCGGCCGTGACCGAAGACAGGGCTCATTCCTTCTCTCCCTTGAGCAGCGTGACCTCGCCTGAGACCGTGATCGCCGACAGCGAGGCCATGCCGCCACCCAGCCGTCCCGACAGCGTCTTGGAGCCGGGGTTGTTCGTGTTGGACAGTCCGTCGAAGGTGCTGACCAGCCTGCCGGAGGTGGATCTGAAGCTGACGTCCGCCTCCACGTTCTTGGGCAGCCTGACCAGGATGTCACCGGAAACACTGTTGAGTGTCACGTGACCCGTGGGACGCAGGAAGAGATCGGCGGTGATGCGGCCGGAGACGCTGTTGGCCTTCAGCCGGCGTGGCGTGCCGTGGGCCACGGTCAGGTCGCCCGAGACGCTGACGAACGACAGGTCGCCGCCCAGCGCCCGGCTCTCCACGGCGCCCGAGACGGTGTTGGCGGCCACATCGCCGCTGACCCCGTCGAGCACGATGTCGCCGGAGACGCTCTTGACGTTGGTCGCCTTCTCGAACCCGGCCACCAGCGCGGGTGCGGTCACCACGCCCGCCTTGACCCGGCAGTGCTTGGGCACGGTGATGGACAGGACCGTTCTGCGCTTGTCCCGGCGCAGCCAGCCGAGCAGGCCGTCCCAGGTGAGGTCACGATAGGCGACGGTGAGCTCTTTGTTCGCCTCGTCGTAGGTGACCAGGAGCGGGGAGGCGGAGTCGAACTCGGCCACCTCCAGGGTGGGTGGGCCGTCGCTGGCCAGCACGTCGAGGCGGCCGGCGACGATGCGCACGTCGAGTGAGTCCACGTCGCCGAAGGTCAGTTGCCCCGGCTCTTCGATCGTCCACTGCTGCATGCTCCGCCGGCCCTCTCGTTGTGGGTACGCTCCTACTACATTTCACGATATGTCGCGTTCGAGGGAAACTCAAGATGTATCGCGTTATGAACGGTGCCACGGCCCCCATCGCGGGACGAACCGTACGGACGCGACCGTGCCTCCCGTCGCAAGGGAGGGTCAGTCGTCCTCGTCGTCGAGGCGGGCCAGCCAGGTGGCCAGGCGCTCGATCGGCGTCTCGAACTCCGGGTTGAGGTCGACGAACTCGCGCAGCCGTTCCCCGAGCCACAGCAGGCTGACCTCTTCCTCGCCCCGCCGTTCGACCAGCTCCTCGATCCCCCGATCGGTGAAGTACATCGTGTTCCCCTTCCATCTGTGGGCCCGGCTGCGATGTGTGGCCGGACAAGCAGCGAGCCCCCGGCGAGAACCGGGGGCTCGCTGGTCAGACCGGTCAGCCGAAGATCTGCTGCTGGATCTCTTCGAGCTCGGTGTCGTGCGAGTTGTGCGAACCCGTGGCCGGCGAGCTGTTGGCCGCGCGCGATACGCGCCGCACGGTCCGTCCGCCCAGCGTCCCCGGGTCCTCGGCCAGCTTGAGGGTCAGGTACGGCCACGGCCCCATGTTGGTCGGCTCGTCCTGGGCCCACACCAGCTCGACCTGGTCCCCGTAGCGCCCCAGCTCGGCCGCCAGCTCGTCCGACGGGAACGGGTAGAGCCGCTCCAGCCGCACGAGGGCGACGTCGTCGCGGCCCGACTTGTCGCGCGCCGCGGCCAGCTCGTAGTAGAGCTTGCCGGAGGTGAGCACGACCTTGGTCACCTTGCCGGGATCGACGGTGGTGTCACCGAGGACCGGCTGGAAGGTGCCCGAGGTGAAGTCGGCCGCCCTGGACGTGGCCGCCTTGTGGCGCAGCAGCCACTTGGGCGTGAAGACCACCATCGGCTTGTGCCGCTCCGACTCCACCTGCCAGCGCAGCAGGTGGAAGTAGTTGGCCGGAGTGGTGGGCTGCGCGACCGTCATGTTGTCGAGCGCGCAGACCTGGAGGAAGCGCTCGATGCGGGCCGAGGAGTGGTCGGGGCCCTGGCCCTCGAAACCGTGCGGCAGCAGCAGCACGACCGAGGACTTCTGGCCCCACTTCTGCTCGCCCGACGAGATGAACTCGTCGATGATCGTCTGGGCGCCGTTGACGAAGTCGCCGAACTGCGCCTCCCAGAGGACCAGCGCGTCGGGACGGACCACGCTGTAGCCGTACTCGAAGCCCAGCGCCGCGAACTCGCTGAGCAGCGAGTCGTAGACGTAGAACTTCGTGGTGCCCTGGTTGAACGTCTTGAGCGGCGTGTGGTCGGCGCCGGTCATCCGGTCCACCAGAACGGCGTGCCGCTGGGTGAACGTGCCGCGGCGGGAGTCCTGGCCGACCAGGCGCACCGGGTGGCCGTCGATCAGCAGCGAGCCGAACGCCAGCGTCTCGCCCATCGCCCAGTCGATCGCGTCCTGCTCGACGCTCTGGCCGCGGCGCTGCAGCACCGGCGCGAGCCGGGGATGCGGCGTGAAGCCCTCGGGCAGGTTGAGCTGGGTGTCGACGATGCGCTTGAGCGTCTCGTCGCTGATCGCGGTCGGCGTGTCCTCGTGGGACCACTTGACGACCTCGGTCGGCGGCACCCGCATCGCGCCCGCCTCCAGCGGCTTCTTCGCCGCCTCGCGGGTCTCGGTGAACGCCTGCTCCAGCTTGGCCTGGTAGTCGCGCAGCGCCTGCTCGGCCTCTTCGACCGTGATGTCGCCGCGGCCGATCAGGGCCTCGGTGTAGAGCTTGCGGGTCGAGCGCTTGGCGTCGATGAGGTCGTACATCAGCGGCTGGGTGAAGGCGGGGTTGTCGCCCTCGTTGTGGCCGCGGCGGCGGTAGCAGATGAGGTCGATGACGACGTCCTTGCGGAACGCCTGGCGGTATTCGTAGGCCAGCTCGCCCACGCGTACCACGGCCTCGGGGTCGTCGCCGTTGACGTGGAAGATCGGCGCCTGGATCATCCGCGCCACGTCGGTCGCGTAGACCGAGGAGCGGGAGGAGGCGGGCGAGGTGGTGAAGCCGACCTGGTTGTTGACCACCACGTGCACGGTGCCGCCGGTGCGGTAGCCGCGCAGCTGCGACAGGTTGAGCGTCTCGGCCACGACGCCCTGGCCGGCGAAGGCCGCGTCACCGTGGACGAGGACCGGCAGGACCGTGAAGCCCTCCTCGCCGCGCTCCAGGAGGTCCTGCTTGGCGCGGACCACGCCTTCGAGGACCGGGTCGACGGCCTCCAGGTGGGAGGGGTTGGCGACCACGGAGGCGGTGATGGTCTTGCCGCTCGGCGCGGTGAACTCGCCGCTCGCGCCCAGGTGGTACTTCACGTCGCCCGAGCCGTGCGCGGTGCGCGGGTCGATGTTGCCCTCGAACTCGCCGAAGATCTGGGCGTAGGACTTGCCCACGATGTTGGCCAGCACGTTGAGGCGGCCGCGGTGGGCCATGCCGATGACGACCTCGTCGAGGTCCTCGTCGGCGGCGTCGCTGATCACCGAGTCGAGCAGCGGGATCAGGGACTCGCCGCCCTCCAGCGAGAAGCGCTTCTGGCCGACGAACTTCGTCTGCAGGAACGTCTCGAACGCCTCGGCGGTATTGAGCCGCGACAGGATGTTGAGCTGCTCGTCGCGCTCGGGCGACTTGTGCGGCTTCTCCACCCGCGCCTGGATCCAGGCCCGCTCCTCGGGGTTCTGGATGTGCATGTACTCGATGCCGACGGTGCGGCAGTAGGAGTCACGCAGCACGCCCAGGATCTCGCGCAGCTTCATCAGCGGCCGGCCGCCGAACCCGCCGGTGGCGAACTCGCGCTCCAGGTCCCACAGCGTCAGGCCGTGGGACTGGATGTCGAGGTCGGGGTGCTTGCGCTGCTTGTATTCGAGCGGGTCGGTCTCGGCCATCAGGTGCCCGCGCACGCGGTAGGCGTGGATGAGCTCGATGACGCGCGCGGATTTGGCCACGTCGTCGTCGTGGGAGGCCGAGATGTCCTGGACCCAGCGGACCGGCTCGTACGGGATCCGCAGCGCCTCGAAGATCTCGTCGTAGAAGCCGTCCTCGCCGAGCAGCAGCCGGTGGATCTGGCGCAGGAAGTCGCCCGACTGGGCGCCCTGGATGATCCGGTGATCGTAGGTGCTGGTCAGCGTCATGACCTTGGAGACGGCCAGGCGCGAGAGCGTGTCGGGGGAGGCCCCCTGGTATTCGGCCGGGTATTCCATCGCGCCGACGCCGATGATCGTGCCCTGACCGGGCATGAGGCGCGGAACGGAGTGGACCGTGCCGATCGTGCCGGGGTTGGTCAGCGAGATCGTGGTGCCGGCGAAGTCGTCGACGCCCAGCTTGCCGGAGCGAGCCTTGCGGACGACCTCTTCGTAGGCGACCCAGAACTGGCGGAAGTCCATCTCCTCGGCGCCCTTGATGGAGGGCACGAGCAGCTGGCGGTCGCCGTTGCTCTTCTGCACGTCGATGGCCAGGCCGAAGCCGACGTGCTCGGGCTTGACCAGGGTCGGCTTGCCGTCGATCTCCGCGTAGGAGTAGTTCATCTCCGGCATGGCGCGCAGCGCCTTGACGATCGCGAAGCCGATCAGATGGGTGAAGGAGATCTTGCCGCCACGACCCCGCTTGAGGTGATTGTTGATCACGATGCGGTTGTCGATGAGCAGCTTGGCCGGGATGGCCCGCACGCTCGTCGCCGTCGGAACCGTCAGCGACAGGTCCATGTTGGCGGCCGTGCGTGCGGCGGCGCCGCGCAGCTTGACCTCTTCGGCGCCCTTGGGCACCGGAGTGGCCGGCTGCTTCGGCTTCTCGGCCGCGGGCTGCGCCTTGGGCGCGGCCTTGGCCGGTGCCGGTGGAGGCGGCGCGGTGACAGTGCCGTTCGCCGCCTCCCTGACCGGGGTTCGGCCCGGTCCGTAATCAGGGTTGTAGTCAGCGAAGAAGTTCCACCAGGCCTTGTCGACAGACTCAGGATCTTGGAGGTACTTCTGGTACAGCTCGTCGACAAGCCACTCGTTCTGACCAAAGCTTGCCAGCGGGTTTGTCCGCGACGACTCAGACGACACGGCGGAAATCGCCCTCTTCCGCAGATCGGCGTTGATGTTAGAGAACCTGTCCAAGGCTACTCGCCCGGACCGGCAACGCGCGCCGAAGAGCCCGCGCCGCCTCGAACGATCCTCTCAGGACAGCGCGAAGAGGTCACGCTCGCCTAGTCAATCCGGGTTGTGCGCCATTTATTACTCTTTGGTATCAACGTCCAGCCCTGAGGTTTATTTCACGCTGGACAGCAACCGGCTGGTGATCCGTACCTCTGGGGACAACTCGGACAGGAGGTCCGCAAGCTCCTCGCCCGCCTGCTTGAGCTCCTCCAGCGACATGGGCTCCAGCCGTTCGAGCAGGAAGATCGCGTTGGTGGTCTCCTCGGTGAGGCGGGTGCGCACCACCTGGCGCCAGTTCCACCGGCGGCAGGTGACGCCGGCGTCGTCGCGCCAGATCACCTCGCCGGGCTCCGGCTGCCCGAGCGCCTCCTCCGACGGCTCGTCGCCGATGGCCCTGACCAGCCGGGCCGGGCCGACGTAGCGGTCGAGGTCCTCGCCGCCGATGGGCAGCGCGTGCTTGACGCTGATCGAGTTGTACGCGTCGACCGCGCGGTTGATCTCCGGCAGCGGCATGCGGCGGGTGAGCGCGTCGACCGAGGGCCGGGTGCGCTGCGGCTTGGCGCCGAAGGCGCGGTAGGCGTCCTTCCAGGCGTCGATCTTGTCCGCCTGCACCTCCGCCTCCGAGGCCTCGGCCAGCCAGGCCCGGGTGCGGTCGTCGGTGGGCCCGTTGCTCAGGCCGTGTGCGGTCATGACCAGCACCGCGAAGTCGGGTCGCAGCGCGAGGACGGAGTCGTCCACCCAGATGTCGTCGAGCATCCCCACAGTTTAGGAGGCGGGAAACCCAGGAGCGGAAACCGCAAAATCCACTTTGCAAAATTCGTTTTGCGGTTTATCGTCGGTGGCATGCAGGAGTCGTACAAGATCACTGATCCGCAGGTGCTCAGGGCGGTCACCCATCCGCTCCGAGCCCGGATGCTCGGGCTGCTGCGCGCCGACGGGCCGGCCACCGCGAGCGAGCTCGGCCGCAAGATGGGCGAGAGTTCGGGCTCCACCAGCTACCACCTGCGCGAGCTGTTCAAGTTCGGCTTCATCGAGGAGGACGACGACCGGCGCGACGGCCGTGAGCGCCGCTGGCGGGCCCGCCACCGCTACACCTCGTGGAACAGCAGGGAGATGGCCGACACCGCCGAGGGGCGCGAGGTGATCAGGGTCATGCGGCTGTGGCAGGCCGAGGCGCTCGGGCAGATCGTGCAGGAGTTCGACGAGTCCGGGTGGTCTCCCGAGTGGGTGGAGACGGCCGGCCTGAGCGACCACATCGCCGAGCTGCCCCCGGCCGGGCTGGCGGAGTTCATGGCGCGGACGGACGAGGTCCTGCGCGAGCTGATCGCCCGCCACGCGGGCGCTCCCGACATCGAGCAGGTACGGATCTGGGTCGGGGGCTTCCCCCGGGCCAGGGAGGAGAGGTCATGACCGCGCGTTCGGCGTTCCGGCGTTATCTGCTCGTCAGTTTCCTGACCTGGCTGCCCGTGGGGCTCATGGCGGCCAGCATGGTGCTGCTGATGACCGAGCGGGGGCTCGGCCTGGCCCAGATCGGCCTGGTGGTCACCGTCTTCTCGCTCGTGGCCGTGAGCCTGGAGCTGCCCACGGGCGGCTTCGCCGACGTCGTGGGGCGGCGCGTGGTGCTGGCCGCCTCGGCCGCGGTCACGGTGGCGGCGCTCGCGCTGATCAGCGTGTCCACGACGTTCTGGATGTTCGTGGCCTGCGGCGTGCTGAAGGGCGTGGCCAGGGCGCTGTCCAGCGGCCCGGCCACCTCCTGGTACGTCGACACGCTGCACGGCATCGAGGGCCGGGACGCCGACCTCAAGCCGGGCCTGGCCGGGGGCAGCGCGATGGAGTCCGTGGCCCTGTGCGCGGGCGTGCTGGCGGGTGGCGCCCTGCCGCTCCTGGTGCCGCCCTCGCTGATCTTCCCGCTGGCCGCGCCGCCCCTGGTGGGCGCGGTGGCGGCGCTGGTGCTGCTGGTTGTGGTGATCTTCGCGATGCCCGAGCCGGCCCACGAGCGCCGCTCGTTCGGCGGTGTCCTGCGCGAGGTGCCGGCCACGGTGGCCGGTGGCATCAGGCTCGCGCTGCGGGGCGCGGTGCTGCGCCGGCTCATGCTCGCCGCCGTCGTCTCCGGCGTCGTCCTGACCAGCATCGAGCTGCTCACGCCCGGCCGGCTGGCCGAGCTGGCGGGCACGGCGGAGAGCGGCAGTCTGGCCTACGCGGTGGTGGCGGCGCTCGGGTTCGCCGGCAGCGCGGCGGGCAGTTCGCTCGCGCCCCGCGCCGCGCGGCTGGCGGGCGGCTCCGCGAGGGGCGCCATCGCGGGCACGGTGCTGACGGCGCTCTCCGTCGCCGCGCTGGCCGCCACGGCGGGCCTCGCCGGCGTCGCGGGGCTGGTGAGCGCTGGGCTGGCCTACGTGGTGCTCTTCGTGGGCCTCGCGGTGGCGGGCGTGCTGTGCCTGGAGATGACGCACAGGGCGGTCACCGCGGCCGAGCGCACCACGGTCACCTCGACCAGTTCGCTGTCCCTGCAAGGCGGCGGGGCCGCGGCCAACCTCGCGCTCGGCGCCCTGGCCGCCCAGGCGGGGCTGCCGGTGGCGTGGGGGATCACGGCGGCGGTGGCGCTGGCCTCGGTGCTGGTGTTCGTCCGGATGCCCCTGCCGCCGGGCGATCAGGCGGTCACGGACCCCGAGGTCACAGGCTCCAGTCCAGATCAGGCCCTACCGGCACGATCCGGCTCGGGTTGATGCCGGGCTGGGTGAGGTAGTAATGACGCTTGATCTGGTCGAAGTCGGTGGTTTCGCCGAAGGCCGGGATGGCATGCAACCGGCGCGCGTACGCCCAGAGCGCCGGATAGTCGGCCAGCCGGCGGACCGAGCACTTGAAGTGCGTGTGATAGACGACGTCGAACCTGGCCAGGGTCGTGTAGAGGCGCACATCGCTGTCGGTGAGCGTGTCGAAGAGGAAGTCCGACCCGGCCAGGCGCACCTCCAGCAGGTCGAGGGTGGTGAACACCCGCGCGACCGCCTCCTCGTACACCTGCTGGTCACGGGAGAAGCCCGCCTCGTAGACCGCATTGTTGAGGCCGTGGTAGAGGCGGTCGTTCATGATGTCGATGTCGGGGCGCAGGCGTTCCGGATAGAGGTCGGGGGAGGTCCCCCATGACGTCTCCAGGTCGAGGGTGATCTGGGGGAAGTCGTTGGTGACGATCCGCTTGTCCTGCTCGTCCCAGACGCAGGGAACGGTGTAGCGGCCCGTGTAGCCGGGGTCGGTGGCGTGATAGAGCTCCGACAGGTATTCGGGGTCGCCGCCGGGGACCCGCCAGCCCTTCTCGTCCCTGATGGGGTCCACGATCGTGACGTCCAGCAGGTCCTCCAGGCCGAGCAGCGCGCGGACGATCAGCACCCGCTGGGCCCACGGGCAGGCGTAGGAGGCGTAGAGCCGGTAGCGGCCCGGCTCGGGAGGGCCGAGCCGATCCGTGAAGCGGTTGGGCTGCCGGACGAAGCGGCCATCGGCGTCGAACTCGCGGCTCGGCTTCATGACCCCAGTAGAACACGATTCGGACACAGAACTATATTCGGGCGTGTGGCGAAATTTGTGGTGACACCCTCGAACGCGGCACAGCGAGAGGCGTGGGTAGGCGGGACCATCCCCGACGTCGAACGGGTCCGGCCGGGAGTGTGGTCGGTCCCGGTGCCGATCCCGATCAACCCCCTCCGGTACGTGCTGGTCTACGTCCTCGAACTGCCCGACGGCGTGGCGATCATCGACGCCGGCTGGAACACCGACGAGGCGTACGACGCGCTCGTCGCGGGCCTGGGCGTGGCCGGGTACGCGATCACCGACGTCAAGGGCGTGCTCGTCACCCACATCCACCCCGACCACTACGGCCTGGCCGGACGGGTCCGCGAGAATTCCGGCGCCTGGATCGCGCTGCATCCCGCGGACGCCCGCCTGGTCCGCGAGCGCTACGACGACGCGGCCATCGACTCCCTCGTGCAGCGCGAGCGGGCGCTGCTGCAGCGCTGCGGCGTCCCCGAGCTGACGCTGGACGAGCTGGCCGGGGCGTCCATGATGATCAGGCACATGGTCTCGATGGCCAGGCCGGACCGGCTGGTCGAGGACGGCGAGGAGCTCGGCCTGCCCGGCTGGGACCTGCGGGCCGTCTGGACGCCCGGCCACTCACCCGGTCACCTGTGCTTCGTCTCGCCCGAGCGCAAGGTGCTGTTCTCGGGTGACCACGTGCTGGCGAAGATCACGCCGATCGTGGCTGTGCATCCCCAGTCGGGGCCCAACCCGCTGGCAGACTACCTCGACTCGCTGGCCGCCGTCCGCAAGCTGGAGGTGGACGAGGTGCTGCCGGCGCACGAGTTCCGCTTCCTCGAACTGGCCGAACGGGTGGACACCGTGATGGCGCACCACGACGAGCGGCTGGCCGAGATCGAGCACGTGCTGGGCGCGGCCGGGCCGTCGTCGTGCTGGGACGTGGCCACCCGGTTGACCTGGTCGCGGCCCTGGGAGACGATCCCGCCGTTCATGCGGCGCTCGGCCAACAACGAGACGCTGGCTCACCTGGCCTGGTTGGAGGCGAAGGGGCGGGTAGTGCGGCAGGCGGGTGAACCGGACCTGTGGCTGAGGCCCTGAGCCGGTTATCGTACTCATACTAGAATGTTGTTCTCCTGCGCGGGAGGTTCGATGCTTCGGTTCGATGACAGGGTCGCGATCATCACGGGGGCCGGGCACGGCCTCGGCAGATCCCACGCCCTCATGCTGGCCGAGCGGGGCGCCAAGGTCGTCGTCAACGACCTCGGCGGCGCGCTCGACGGCACGGGCGCCTCGACGGGGCCGGCCGCCGAGGTCGCCGACCTCATCACGAAGAACGGCGGCCAGGCCGTGGCCAACGCCGACGACATCTCCACGCCGGAAGGGGCCAGGGCGGTCGTCCAGGCGGCCGTGGACGCGTACGGCAAGGTCGACATCGTCGTCAACAACGCCGGCATCCTGCGCGACAAGTCGTTCGGGAAGATGACGGTCGAGGAGTTCGACGCGGTGCTGGCCGTGCACGTACGCGGCTCCTACCTGGTCAGCCAGGCCGCCTACCCGCTGATGAAGGCGGCCGGTTACGGGCGCGTCGTCAACACCTCCAGCCCGGCCGGGCTCTTCGGCAACTTCGGGCAGGCCAACTACTCCACCGCCAAGATGGGCCTGGTCGGCCTGACCAAGACGATCGGCATCGAGGGCGCGCGCAACGGCATCAAGGCCAACGCGATCGCCCCCGTCGCCTGGACCCGGATGACGGAGGCGCTGCTGCCGGCCGAGTTCGAGGCCAAGTTCACGCCCGAGCGGGTCAGCGCGCTGGTCGCCTACCTGGTGCACGAGTCGTGCGAGACGAGCGGCGAGGTCTTCACCGTCGGCGCCGGCCGGGTGGCGCGGGTGTTCGTGGCCGAGGGGCCCGGCTGGAAGACCGACGACGTCACGCCCGAGGCGATCGAGGCCAACTGGGAGGCGGTCATGGCCGAGCAGCCGTACGTGCTGACGGCCGGCGACTCGATGAAGGCGATGCTCTGACGGCACCGCTCCTCCGGCGACGCTGCTCTGACGGCACGGCTGCTCTGATCGGGCTGATCGGGCCGCGGCCGTCCAACGTGCTCCGATCGTGATGTACGGCGTCCGCGCCGCGCTGACAGCGTGGCGCAGGGCCGCGACGCTCTGACAACGGCGCGGTCACGGACCACCCCCAGATGCCGTAGCGGCGGGTTCCGCCGCAGGTGAAGCCGCGGTTTCCCGGCGCCGGTCCTCTGACAGGGACCGGCGCTCCGCGCATCCGCCTGATGTCGGAAATATCGATACGAACGGGTTGGAACCCCGCCTTTGTTCGATCCTCGGCGGAAGTTGGGCGGGTTTGGTCGATTATCACTCTTGATTTGCCGCATCGGTGATCTTATTGTCGCGGCATGACCCCCCTGCCGGGCTCCGCCGGCGACGTGCTGACGCTGATCAGCGCGGGCTCCGCGACCACCCGTTCCGATCTGGCGAAGCTGACCGGCCTGGCCAGATCCACGATCTCCCAGCGCGTCGACGCGCTGATCGAACGCGGGCTGGTCGAGGAGACCGAGAGCGGCGAGTCCACCGGCGGAAGGCCGCCGCGCCAGCTGCGCCTGCACACCGAGGAGCACGCCTTCGCCGGCGTGGACCTCGGCGCCACGCACTGCCGGGTCGCGCTGATGGACATCTCGGGCGAGGTGCTGGCCGAGTGCGAGGACGGGCTGCTGATCGGGGAGGGCCCGGAGACGGTGCTCGCCCACGTGGACCAGCGGCTCGACCACCTGCTCGACCGGGTCGGACGGCCCCGCGCGGCGCTGCGGGCCATCGGGATCGGCGTGCCGGGCCCGGTGGAGTTCGCCACAGGACGGCCGAACAACCCGCCGATCATGCCGGGCTGGAACGACTACCCCGTCCCCGAGTACTTCGGCGGCGTCGAGGTTCTGGTGGACAACGACGTCAACGTGATGGCCCTGGGCGAGCACCGCAACGCCTTCCCGGGCGCCAGTCACCTGCTGTTCGTCAAGGTCGGCACCGGCATCGGCTGCGGCATCATCGCCGAGGGCACGCTGCACCGGGGCGCTCAGGGCTCGGCCGGTGACATCGGGCACATCCGGGTCAGCGGTCACGACGACGCCGGCTGCCGGTGCGGCAACAGCGCCTGCCTCGAAGCCGTGGCCGGTGGGGCCGCGATCGCGCGGCGCCTCAGCGAGCTCGGCCTGTCCGCCGAGTCGGGAGGCGACGTGGTGGCGCTCGTCCAGGCGGGCGACACGCAGGCGCTGCGCCTGGTCAGGGAGGCCGGCCGGCTGATCGGCGAGGTGCTGGCCGGCCTGGTCAACTTCTTCAACCCCGAGGTCATCGTCATCGGCGGCGCGCTGTCGCGGGTGCACGAGCATCTGCTGGCCGGGATCAGGGAGACGGTCTACCGCAGATCGCTGCCGCTGGCCACGCATCATCTGTCCATCACGCCGAGCCGTACCGGCATCAACGCCGCCGCGCTCGGCGCCGGAATCCTAGCGATCGAGCACTACCTGTCACCCGACAACATCAACCGCATCGTCAACGCCTGAAAGGGACTCCGATGCTGGTCATGAAGGGCATCGTCAAGCAGTTCCCCGGCGTGCGCGCGCTGGACGGGGTCGATCTGGACGTACGCGCGGGCGAGGTGCACTGCCTGCTCGGCCAGAACGGCGCCGGTAAATCCACCCTGATCAAAGTGCTCGCCGGAGTTCACCAGCCGGACGAGGGCACCATTTTGTTCAACGGGAGCGAAGTACGTCCCGGGAGTCCCATCGACGCCATCAAACTCGGCTTCGCCACCATCTACCAGGAACTCGACCTGGTCGACGGGCTCACCGTGGCCGAGAACATCTTCCTCGGCCACGAGCACGCCCGCCTGGGCTTCGTCAACAGAGGCGAGGGCAGGCGCGCCGCGCGCGAGGTGCTCGAACGCCTGGGCCATCCGGAGATCCGTCCGTCGGCCGAGGTCGGACGGCTGTCGCCGGCGGCCAAGCAGGTCGTCTCGATGGCCCGCGCGCTCTCGCACGACGCGCGCCTGATCATCATGGACGAGCCGTCCGCCGCCCTCGCGCACGACGAGGTGGCCAACCTCTTCCGCATCATCCGCGAGCTCACCGCCCAGGGTGTGGCCGTGGTCTACATCTCCCACCGCCTGGAGGAGATCCGCGAGATCGGCGACCGCGTCACGGTGCTGAAGGACGGCCGCACGGTCGCCGTCGGCCTGTCCGCCAGCGAGACCCCGACCACGCAGATCGTCTCCCTGATGACGGGCCGGAACGTCGAGTACGTCTTCCCGCCCAGAGGCGGCCGTGAGCCGGGCGAGGAGGTCCTCCGCGTGGAGAACCTCACCTCGCCCGGCGTCTTCGCCGACGTCTCCTTCTCGGTACGGGCGGGCGAGATCGTCGGCCTGGCCGGGCTCGTCGGCTCGGGCCGCTCGGAGATCCTCGAAGCCGTGTACGGCGCCCGCCCCGCCTCGGGCCGCGTCCTGCTCGAAGGCCGCCAGGCACGCCGCGGCGTCGTCGGCACGGTCAAGCGCGGCATGGGCCTGGCCCCCGAGGAACGCAAGGCCCAGGCCCTGCTCCTCGACCAGAGCGTGACGGCCAACATCACGCTGGGCACCCTGCCGGGCTTCTCCAAGTTCGGCTGGATCGACCGCAAGCGCGAGCTGGACGAGGCCAAGCGCCTGTCCGAACTGCTCGACATCCGGCCACCCGACCCGGAACGCCCGATCCGCACCCTCTCCGGCGGCAACCAGCAGAAGGCCGTGCTCGCCCGCTGGCTGCTCGGCGGCACCAAGCTGCTCCTGCTGGACGAGCCGACCAGAGGCGTGGACGTGGGCGCCAGGGCCGAGCTGTACGCGGTCATCCACGACCTGGCCGAGCAGGGCATCGGTGTGCTCCTGGTCTCCAGCGAGGTGCCCGAGGTGCTCGGCCTGGCGGACCGGGTGCTGGTGCTGCGCGAAGGGACCGTCATCCACGAGGGCGAGGCCGAAGGGCTGGACGAGCACCGCGTACTGGACATGATCATGAATGGGAGGGCGGCGTGATGAGCGAGCCCACGACGGACCGGCCCCCGGGGAAGACGGCCGCCCTGTCACTGCCGTCGATCCGCGGCGTCGGAGAGATGCGCCACCTCGGCCTGTTCGGCGCGCTGGCGCTGCTGGTGGTGGTCGGGTTGATCACCCGGCCGGACAACTTCGCGACCGCCTCCAACCTGGTCAGCATCCTGTCGCTGGCGGCCACCATCGGCGTGATCACGGTCGGCGCCACGTTCGTCATCATCGGCGGCGGCATCGACCTGTCGGTGGGCGCCGTCATGGCGCTGGCCTCGGTGTGGGCGACGACGCTGGCCACGCAGTCGTACGGGCCGGTGGTGATGGCGATCTGCGCGATCCTCGTCGGCACCGGGGCGGGGCTGGTCAACGGCATCCTGATCGCCTACGGGCGGCTGGTGCCGTTCATCGCCACGCTGGCCATGCTGGTGGCCGCCCGCGGGCTGGCGCAGCGCATGTCCGACCGCAAGACGCAGCTGATCCAGTCCGACAACGCCGCCCTCGTGGACCTGTCGACCACCCGCGTGGCCGGCATCCCGCTGCTGGTCTACGTCTTCGCCCTCGTCGTGGTGCTCGGATGGGTGCTGCTCAACCGCACGACGTTCGGGCGGCGTACGTACGCGGTCGGCGGCAACCCCGAGGCGGCCCGCCTGGCCGGCATCGACGTGCGCAGGCACACGATGCTGCTCTACGCCCTGTCCGGGCTGTGCTGCGGCATCGCGGCCATCCTGATCATGGCGCGCACCACGACGGGCTCGTCCACCCACGGCGACCTGTACGAGCTCGACGCGATCGCCGCGGTGATCATCGGCGGCACGCTGCTCACCGGAGGGCGAGGCACGATCATGGGCTCCATCCTGGGCCTGCTGATCTTCACCCTCATCACCAACCTGTTCATCCTCAACGGCCTCAACACCAGCGACCAGCTGATCGCCAAGGGCCTGATCATCGTCGTCGCCGTCCTTCTCCAGCGGCGGAACCTGAAGGAGAGAGCACCATGAGTGACAACGTCGCCCGCAGGGGATTCCTCGTCGGCGGTCTCGGCGGAGCCGTTCTCTTAGCGTCCGGCTGCACCAGCAACGAGCCCGCGGCCGCTCCGTCGAGCGCGGCCCCGGCGCCGGCCCAGGCGACCGGCGGCAACGACCAGCCGGGCACCAAGGTCGTGATCGGGTTCTCGGCCCCGGCCGCCGACCACGGCTGGATCGCGGCCATCGCCAAGAACGCCGAAAGTGCCGCCAAGCAGTATTCCGACATCGAGTTCAAGCCCGTCGAGCCCACCAACGACATCAACCAGCAGATCTCCGCGGTCGAGTCGCTGATCGCGGCCAAGGTGAACGCGCTGGTGATCCTGCCCAACGACGGCCAGCAGCTCAACCAGGTCGCGCTGCAGGCCACCGAGGCGGGCATCCCGGTGATCAACCTTGACCGCATCTTCCCCGACAAGCTCGCCTACCGGACCTGGATCGGCGGCGACAACTACGGCATGGGCGTGGCCGCCGGCCACTACATCGGCACGGAGCTCAAGAGCAAGAACGTGTCGAACCCCGTGATCGTGGAGATCCAGGGCATCGCCACGCTGCCCCTGACCCAGGACCGCAGCAAGGGCTTCGCCGACGCGCTCAAGACCTACGGGTTCAAGGTCACGGCCCAGCAGGACGCCCAGTTCACCGTCGAGACCGGCAACGAGGTGGCCACCTCGCTGCTGCAGGCGCACAAGAAGATCGACGCGCTCTGGAACCACGACGACGACCAGGGCGTGGGCGTGCTCGCCGCGATCAAGGAGGCCAGCCGCGACGAGTTCATCATGGTCGGCGGGGCCGGCTCGCTGAACGCGATGAAGGAGATCCAGTCGGGCACCTCCGTGCTCAAGGCTACGGTCACGTACAGCCCGACCATGGCCTCCTCGGCGATCAAGCTGGCGCGTCTGATAGCACAGGGGAAGGGCATGAGTGATCTGGTGGAGAACCAGGTTCCCCAGTCGATCACACTCGCGTCCGAGACCATCACCAAGGACAACGTCGAGAAGTACCTGGCGCTCGGCTTCGAATCCTGATCCTGATCGGGGGTTGCATGTCAGACAGAACCACCATCGGCGTGGGCATGGTCGGCTACGCCTTCATGGGCCGTGTCCATTCCCAAGCCTGGCGTAGTGTGGGCGCCTTCTTCGACCTGCCGCTGGCACCGCGCATGGCGGTGCTCTCCGGCAGATCCAAGGAGCGCACCGAGGCGGCCGCCGCGCAGCTCGGCTGGGACGACGTCGAGACCGACTGGAGAGAGCTGGTCAAGCGCGACGACGTGCAGATCGTGGACATCTGCACGCCGGGCGACTCTCACGCCGAGATCGCCATCGCCGCGTTGCAGGCCGGCAAGCACGTCCTCTGCGAGAAGCCGCTGGCCAACACCGTGGCCGAGGCCGAGGCCATGGTGGCGGCCGCCGCCGCGGCGCCGGGCAAGAGCATGGTGGCCTTCAACTACCGGCGGGTGCCCGCGATCGCGCTCGCCCGCCGGTACGTCGAGCAGGGCCGGATCGGCGAGATCAGGCACGTACGCGCCGCGTACCTGCAGGACTGGATCGTCGATCCCGAGTTCCCGCTGGTCTGGCGGCTGCAGAAGGACAAGGCGGGCGCCGGCGCGCTCGGCGACATCGGCTCGCACATCGTGGACGCCGCCCAGTTCATCACCGGCCAGAACGTGGTGGGCGTGTCCGCGCTGACGGAGACGTTCATCAAGGACCGGCCGCTGGCGGCGGAGTCGGCCGGGCTGGGAGCCACCGGCTCCTCGGCCCGGGGCACCGTCACCGTCGACGACGCCGCGCTGTTCATCGGCCGGCTGTCGGGCGGCGCGGTGGCCTCGTTCGAGGCCACCCGCTTCGCCTACGGGCGCAAGAACGCGATGCGCATCGAGATCAACGGCTCGCGCGGCAGCCTGGCCTTCGACTTCGAGGCGATGAACGAGCTCTGGTACAGCGCCGACGGCGGCGGCTTCGAGCGCATCCTGGTCACCGAGCCCGACCACCCGTACGTCGGCGCCTGGTGGCCGCCCGGCCACGGCCTCGGCTACGAGCACACGTTCACCCACGAGATCAAGGACTTCCTGGAAGCGGTCGCCACCGGAGCCGACCCGACGCCCTCGTTCGCCGACGGGCTGCGGGTGCAGCGTGTACTGGAGGCGGTCGAGCGCAGCGCGGCTGAGGGCAGCCGCTACACGAACGTGGAGGACTGATGAGACCCGTCACACTGTTCACCGGACAGTGGGCCGACCTGCCCTTCGAGGAGGTCTGCCGGCTGGCCGCCGAATGGGGCTACGACGGCCTGGAGATCGCCTGCTCGGGCGACCACTTCGACGTGGCCCAGGCCGTGTCGGACCCGTCATACGTAGAGCAGAAGCGCGCACAGCTGGACAAGCACGGCCTGAAGGTATGGACGATCTCCAACCACCTCGTGGGCCAGGCCGTGTGCGACCATCCCATCGACGAGCGGCACAAGGCCATCCTGCCCGCGCGCATCTGGGGCTCGGGCGATCCCGAGTCCGTGCGCCAGGCGGCGGCCGAAGACCTGAAGAACACCGCCCGCGCCGCCGCGCTGCTCGGCGTGGACACCGTGGTGGGCTTCACCGGGTCGTCGATCTGGCACACGGTCGCGATGTTCCCGCCGGTGCCCGCCTCCATGGTGGACGCCGGCTACCAGGACTTCGCCGACCGCTGGAACCCGATCCTCGACGTCTTCGACGAGGTCGGGGTGCGGTTCGCGCACGAGGTGCACCCGAGCGAGATCGCCTACGACTACCACACCACCGTGCGCACCCTGGAGGCCATCGGCCACCGGCCGGCGTTCGGCCTCAACTGGGACCCCTCGCACATGGTGTGGCAGGACATCGACCCGGTCGGGTTCATCCTCGACTTCAAGGACCGCATCTACCACGTGGACTGCAAGGACACGCGGGTCCGGGTCGGCGACGGCCGCAAGGGCCGCCTGTCCTCGCACCTGCCGTGGGCGGACATGCGCCGAGGCTGGGACTTCGTCTCGACCGGCCGCGGCGACGTGCCGTGGGAGGACTGCTTCAGGGCGCTGAACTCGATCGGGTACGAAGGGCCGATCTCGATCGAGTGGGAGGACGCGGGGATGGACCGGCTGGACGGGGCCAAGGAGGCGCTGTCCTACATCCGCACCCTCAACGCCATCACCCCACCGACCACCGCCTTCGACGCGGCCTTCTCCACCACGTAAACGGCTGTTTCTGCGCCCCTCGGCCCCTCGGGCCGGGGGGCGCATGCCTTTCTGCTTATCCTTTCACCGCCGCCACGGCAATGAAAGGATACGCGTTATCCTTTCACGCTCGGGGTCGGCGTGAAAGGATAACGCCGTGGCGGAGTATCGTGAAGCGTCGTGGTCCGCGGCGTGGGACGCCCCGAGCAAGCGAGACCGGCGCGGGGGCACCTATCGCCCTTACGTGCCCGACCAGCTGACAGGCGGAACCGTCGCCGTGTCGCCGGAGGTCGCCAGGGAGGCGGCGCAGGCGGAAAGTCTGGTGCGACAGCTCGCCGCGCACTCCGCCGGCCACGGGCTGGAGGGCCTCGCCCGGTTTCTTCTCCGGTCGGAGGCCATCGCCTCCTCGCGGATCGAAGGGCTTCAGACCTCCCCGCAGCAGGTGGCCCTGGCTGAGCTGGCCGCTCATGAGACGGGGGTGTCCAAGGGGTTCACCACCACGGCCGCTCTGGTCGCCAACAACGTGACGACCCTCCGGCGGGCGGTCACCGATCTCGTGAACGTCGAGACGGTGGCGACGGCGGACATCGTCGCGCTGCACACCGTCCTCCTTCCCGACGAGAAGCATCACGGACTGCGCGAGGTGCAGAACTGGGTGGGTGGCGGCAACTGGCATCCGCTGGACGCCGAGTTCGTCCCTCCGCCGCCTGAGCTGGTGCGGCCGCTGATGGACGATCTCGTGTCGTACATCAACACGGCGGAACACGCTCCGCTCGTCCAGGCGGCGCTGGCGCACGCTCAGTTCGAGACGATCCACCCGTTCACCGACGGCAACGGCAGGGTGGGCAGGGCGCTGGTGCACACGATTCTCACCCGGCGCGGGCTGACGCCCCATGCGATCCTGCCGATCAGCCTCGTGCTGCTCACCCGGTCGGACGCCTACATCGACGGGCTCACCGCGTACCGGCATGGGAAGGCCTCTCGTTCGGCCGAAGCACAGCGCGGGACGGACGCGTGGCTCCGGGTGTTTCTCGCGGCCGCGAACACCGCTGTCGAGCAGGCCAGGAAATTCGCCGACGAGCTCGACGAACTGAACGCCGAGTGGGTGCGACGGCATCACCGATACCGGGAGTCGCAAGGGGCGCGACCGGTGCCCAGGGCCGACTCGGCCGTGGCGCGACTGCTGCACCTTCTCCCTGCTGCGCCGCTTCTGACCGCACGCACCGTGCAGTGCCTGCTCTCGGTGACGCACCCGGCCGCCAGGCAGGCGCTGGAGGAACTCGCCGGGGCGGGCATCCTGCACCCCAAGCAGGTCGAGAGGAATACGCGGGGGTACTTGGCGCGTGAGGTCTTCGACCTGCTCACGCTGACAGAGCGCCGCTTGGCCAGCACACGCTGGGACACCCGCGAATCGCCGCCGGGCCGCATCGTTCCAGCCCGGCCACAGAAGTGACGACTATCCTTTCACCCCTGCCACGGCGATGAAAGGATAGTCGTTATCCTTTCACGCTCGGGGGCGGCGTGAAAGGATAACGGCTGGCTTTTGGGGCATTTGCCCGGTCAGTTCATGATGACGATCTGGCGCAGGACCTCGCCGCCGCGCAGGGCCGCTACGGCGTCGTTGAGGTCGGCGAGGCGGATGCGGGCGCTGATCATGGATTCCAGGTCGAGCAGGCCGGTCTTGTGCAGCTTGGCGAAGTACGGGAAGTCGTGGCGGACGTCGGCCTCGCCGTACAGGCTGGACAGCAGGTTCTTGCCCTCGAAGAGGAGGCTGAAGGCCGAGATCGACACCATGTCGTCCATCGCGCCCGCCCCGACCACGATGACGTCGCCGCCCGCCCGGGTGAGCTGCCAGGCGCTCTGGATCGTGGCCGACTTGCCGACCACCTCGAAGCCGTAGTCGAAGCCCCCGCCGCCGGTGAGCTCGCTCAGCGCCTCCGGGACCTGCTCCGGGGTGACCGCGTGCGTCGCCCCGACCTTCTTGGCGAGCGCGTGCTTGGACTCCAGCGGGTCCACCGCGAGGATCGTCCTGGCGCCGGAGACGCGGGCGCCCTGGATGACGGACAGGCCGACGCCGCCGCAGCCGATCACCACGACCGTGGAGCCGGGGCGCACCTTCGCGGTGTTGATCGCGGCGCCCACGCCGGTCGTGATGCCGCAGCCGATCAGGGCCGCCGCCTCCCAGGACACGTCCTCGTCGATCTTGATCGCGCCCTGCCAGGGCACGATGATCTCCTCCGCCCAGGTGCCGCACCCGGCCATCCCGAAGACCGTCGCGTCGTCGCCGCCGAGGCGGAAGTTGCCCTTGGAGAAGGACTCGATGACGTACTTCATGCACAGGTACGGCTGCCCGCCCACGCACAGCTCGCACTCCTGGCAGGCCGGCCGCCAGGAGATGACCACGTGGTCGCCGGGTTTGACGGAGCTGACGTGCTCGCCCACCTCGACCACCTCGCCGGCGCCCTCGTGGCCCGGGATGAGCGGCACGGGTTGCGGCAGCACGCCGGTCATGGCCGACAGGTCCGAGTGGCAGACGCCCGTGGCTCTGATCCGTACGCGTACGTCGGTCGGCCCGACCGGGGCCAGGGTGACGTCATCGCGGATGTCGAGCTTGTCGTTGCCTACGGCGTGCAGGATCGCGGCGCGCATGGGGTTCCTCCTCGTGCCTGGGCTATTCCTCGAGGGACAGAGCGGCTTTCGGGCAGGACCTGACCGCGTGGCGGACGCGGTCCTGCGACTCGGGGGGTGGTTCCGGGAGCAGGATGTGCAGCTGGTCGTCGTCGTCCAGCTCGAACACCTCCGGCGCGAGCCCCGTGCACACGGCGTTGGCTTCGCAGACCAGCTCGTCCAGCTTGACCTTCATGTGAGCCTCCTGTGATCCCATGAGACCACTTTGGTGCGCTCGACGACGTACGCAACCCGTTTGAGCCCGGTCTTCTCCACGTACGGACGGAGCAGATCGTCCGGGACGCCGGGCGTCATCCTGCGGGCGATGGTCATGCCGATGTCCATGACGCGGTCGCGGTCGTCGACCCGGCGGGCGGTGCCGTACACCAGGACGCCGCGCAGCTGGTCGTAGTCGTCGCCGGTCTCGACCAGGCAGCTCACCCGGGGGTCGCGGGACAGATTGCGGGCCTTCTGCGCCTTCGCGTAGGTCCAGAAGGCGATGTCCCCGTCGGCGAGGCCGTAGAACATGGTCACGAGGTGGGGGGTGCCGTCTGCGTTGATGGTGGCCAGCTGCAGCTTCCGCGAGCTCTCCAGGAAGGCGGTGACGTCGTCGTCCGACATGGCGATGCGTGCGCGCTGATTCACGTGCCAAGTAGAACAGGTTGCAGAACGGCCCGGCAAGAGCTCGCCGGAATGTTATTCGGTTCGGCTAGGGTGCATGCCTATGTCGATGCCGTCAGAGCTGCTGCACGCGGCCAAGCACGCCAAGGGATTCATGCCGCTGGACGAGGGCCTGGCCCTGTTCGAGACGGCCTGCCGGTACGGCGAGCTCGGCCCCATCTGCGAGATCGGCACCTACTGCGGCAAGTCCGCCGTCTACCTCGGCGCGGCGGCCCGGCAGTGCGGCTCCGTGGTCGTCACCGTCGACCACCACCGCGGCTCCGAGGAGATCCAGCCGGGCTGGGCGCACCACGATCCGACGCTGGTCGACCCGCGCTTCGGCAAGATGGACTCCCTGCCGACGTTCAGGACCACGATCGCCGCGGCCGGCCTGGAGGACGAGGTGATCGCCGTCGTCGGGAGGTCGGAACGGGTCGCCGCGCTCTGGAGCACGCCGCTGGCCATGCTGTTCATCGACGGCGGCCACTCCGAGGAGCCGGTGACGCGCGACTACGAGGGCTGGGCCCCGCACGTCATGACGGGCGGGGCGCTGGTCTTCCACGACATCTATCCCGATCCGGCCGACGGCGGGCAGGCGCCCTTCCAGGTCTACCGGCGGGCGCTGGCGTCCGGGGCGTTCGAGGAGGTGTCGGTGACGGGGTCGCTGCGGGTGCTGGAGCGGGTCGGGCCGGGCATCTGAGCTTTCGCGCGGCGTCAGCAGCGGTGGCGGCGGTTCCATGAGCGGCGGATCTGCGACTGCCAGCGCTGGAAGTCCTCGTGCGTGTGCGCCTCGTGCCCGAGCGCGATGAGCGCCTGGTCCGTCCACGCGGCCGCCTCCTCCGGGTCGGTCCCGGCCAGGATCGGCACGGCTCGCGCCACCTGGGCGGGCAGCTCTCCCGAACGCAGCCGCGCGGCGACCGCGAAGGCGCACCCCTGGGCCAAGTACGCGCGGAACCCGTCGGCCCCGGCGTGCTCGGTCAGCCACCACAGCTCGTCGGCCTCGGCCCCGCCCGTGTACGTGGCCGCGAACCCGACCCCGCTCCACAGGTCGGCCCGCCGCGGCGCCGGGAATCCGCCGATCCGCGTGGCCGCGTCGTCGGGGGAGGCGCCGTCGTGGTACCACAGCAGCCGCCCGAGCCCTTGGTCGAAGACCGCGCAGTGGGCCCTGGTGAGCAGGTCGGGCATGGTCCGCTCGCCCACCAGGCGATCGGTCCTGGTCAGGGCGAGCTGGAAGCCGAACCCGTCCACCGCCAGCCAGCGCAGCAGCGGATGGGCCCGGCGCGCGCCCCACACCGGGCGCAGCCGGACGAGCGCGTACCCCCGGCCGGCACCCAGGTAGGCGGCGTGGCGGTGATGCTGGGCGGGGCCGGCCAGTAGCTCGTGAAGGCGCCGGCCCCGGGTCAGGGTGAGCAGGTCGAGTACGGTGCAGGCGGCGGCCGCTCCCTCGTAGCCGAAGGGCCGCTGCTCGTGCGGGATCTCCTCGATCTTCTCTGTCTCGCGTGACATCACCGCGTTGTAGCCGAAGACGTACGAGCTCTCGGCCTTCGTGAAGACCATCCGCGAAGGCCCGCCTCTGGACCGGAACCTGCGCCGGCCCAGATCGGATTCCAGCGGATCCTTGGCCAGAAACCTTCGCAATCCTCTGGCTCGCGACACCTGCGGCTCAGCCGCCGGATGGGTCCTGACCTGGTCCAAGAACGATGTTGTGCCCGTGTCGCCCACGCTTCCCCCGAAGACGCCTCGTACGGCCAGACACGAAGCTAGTAACCCCAATGCGCCGTTCGACGGCGGCGCACCGGTTGTCCCCGGCAAAGAACCGGCAAAAGCCCTTGTGCGCCGCTCAGAGACCCTCTTCGGCCGCCTGCGGCGGCACGCGTACGCCGGCGCACCCGCACACGTCAGGATCGAACACGGAGGTCCCGGCGATGTCGCGGAACAGCCCCGCCCCCGCCGAATACCCGGCCAGGGCGTCGGCGGCGAGCACGGTGGCGGCGGCGGTGTAGCCGGAGCGCTCGTGCGGGAAGTGCTTGCGGTTGGCGAACTGCCAGCCGGTCCAGTACGAGCCGTCCTCGTGCCGCAGGTGCTGCATGTCCTGGAACAGCGTCAGCGCCCGTTCCCTGTCGCCCAGCGCGTCGAGCGCCAGCACCAGCTCGCACGTCTCGGCCCCCGTGACCCACGGCTGGTCGGAGACGCACCTGATGCCGAGGCCGGGCACCACGAACGTGGCCCACTCGCGGTCCAGCAGCTGTACCGCCTGCCGCCCGCGCACCGCGCCGCCGAGGACGGGGTAGTACCAGTCCATGGAGTAGCGGCTCTTGTCGGCGAACGCCTCGGGGTGGGCGGCGAGCACGTGCGCGAGCCGGTCGGCGGCCAGCTCCCAGTGCGGCTGCGGGTCGCCCAGGTGGTCGGCGAGCAGCACGCCGCAGCGCAGCCCCTGGTGGATGGAGGAGCAGCCGGTGAGCAGCGCGTACGTGGATGGCCTGCCCCGCGCGTCCCGCTCCCAGACGATCTCGCCGCGTTCGGTCTGCAGCCCCGCCACGTAGTCGAGCGCGGCCTTGACCATCGGCCAGCTCTCCTCGGTGTGGCGCCGGTCGCCGGTGACGAGGTGGTGGTGCCACACCCCGGCGGCGACGTAGGCGGCGTGGTTGGTCTCGCCGCCCAGCTCCGTGGGCACGCCGCCGGCCAGCTTCATCGGCCAGGAGCCGTCGGGGCGCTGGTGGCGGGCCAGCCAGGCGTAGCCGCGGCGTACCGGCTCGTCCAACCCCGCCACGGTCATCGCCATCAGGCACTCGACGTGGTTCCACGCGTCGACGTGGCCCTCGGGCCACGGCACGCCGCCGTCGTCCTGCTGGATCGCCGCGATGCTCAGCGCGGTCTTCACGACCTCCTCGCGGGAGATCATGGCTTGCGGACGTAGAGGACCACGCTCTTGCCGATGAGCGGATTGAGCAGGCTCTCGGCGATCCTGGTCGCGGCCGGGCGCTTCATGATGTCCCAGACCAGCAGCTCGTGGTACGCCTTCGCGAGCGGGTGCTCGTCGTTGTTGACCCCGACCGCGCACTTGATCCACCAGTAGGGGGCGTGCAGGCCGTGGGCGTGGTGGTGCGGGCCGATGGTGAACCCGATCGACTTGAGCTTGGCCGACAGTTCGGCCAGCGTGTAGATGCGCACGTGACCGCCGGGGGCCGTGTGGTAGTCCTCGTCCAGCGCCCAGCAGATCCGCTCGGGCAGGAAGCTCGGCACGGTGATCGCGGCGGTGCCGCCCGGCTTGAGCACGCGGAAGATCTCCCGCATGGCCGCCATGTCGTCGGGGATGTGCTCCAGCACCTCGGCCGCGATGACCCGGTCGAAGGAGCCGTCCTCGAACGGCATGTCCAGGGCGGTGCCCTGGACGATCTCGCCGGTGGCGCCCACGGGCACCTCGCCCGCCTTGTCCATCGCCGCGAACATGGACGCCACGCCGTCGAGCTCCGACTGGTCCATGTCGAACGCGATCACGTCCGCGCCCCTGCGCAGCACCTCGAACGCGTGCCGGCCGCCGCCGCAGCCGAGGTCGAGCACGCGCACGCCGGGGCCCACGGGCAGCCGGGCGAAGTCCACGGTCAGCACTGGTCAGCCTCTCCTTTTGTGGTTCTCGATGGCCTCGTGGTACGCCTCGACGGTCTTCTTGGCCACGACGTGCCAGGTGTAACGCTCCATGACCCGGTCGTATCCCGCCTGGCCCACCCGCTCGCGCTCCTCGGGCGAGTCCAGCAGGCGGCGCAGCGCCGCGGCCAACTCCTCGGGGTCGCCGGGCGGCACCTGCACGGCCGCGTCGCCGACGACCTCGGGCAGCGCGCCCGTACGGCTGGCGACCAGGGGTGTGCCGCAGGCCATGTGCTCGACGGCCGGCAGCGAGAAGCCCTCGTACAGCGAGGGCACGACCGAGATCTCGGAGGTGGCGATCAGCTCGCCGAGCTCGTCGTCGGAGATGCCGTGCACGAAACGCACCTGCTCCTGCAGCGACAGCTCCTGCACGAGCTGCTCCGTCGGGCCGCCCGGGGTGGGCCTGCTGACGACCGTGAGGTGCACCTCGCGCTCGGTGGCCAGCTTGGCCACGGCCCGCAGCAGCGTCGCGACGCCCTTCATGGGCGAGTCCGCGCTGGCCACGGCGACCATCGAGCCCTTGCGCTTCGGCTTGTCCGGGCGCGGGTGGAAGTAGCGGGTGTCCACACCCAGCGGGATCAGGCGCATGTTGGCCTGCGGGACGTTGAAGTCGCGGTGGATGTCGGCCAGCGACGACTCGCTGACGGTCAGGATGGGGCTCAGCCGGGGCGCGACGCGGGACTGCATCTTCACGAAGCCGTACCAGCGGCGCATGGTCAGCTTCTTCGCGCCCTTGGCGGCTTCGAGCTCGATCCGCCGGTCCACGCTGATGGGGTGGTGGATGGTGCCGACCACGGGGAACAGCTTCTGGATGCCGAGCAGGCCGTAGCCGAGGGTCTGGTTGTCCTGGACGACGTCGAAGTCGCCGACGCGCTTCTTCAGCTCGCGGTGGGCGCGCAGGGTGAAGGTCAGCGGCTCGGGGAAGCCGGCCGTCCACATGGTGCCGACTTCCAGCCAGTCGATCCAGTCGCGGTATTCGCGCAGCTTGGGCGTTCTGAACGGGTCTTCGTCGCGGTAGAGGTCGAGACTGGGCACCTCCCGCAGGACGACGCCCTCGTCCAGCTCGGGATAGGGCTGACCGGAGAACACCTCGACGTGGTGGCCGAGCGCGACCAGCTCCCTGCTGAGGTGGCGGAGATAGACTCCCTGGCCGCCGCAGGTGGGCTTGCTGCGGTAGGACAGAAGCGCGATCCGCAGCCTTCGCTCCACGGACACCCCTTTCGCCGCCGGTATGGCCCTGAGGCGGGCGTGTACCGTGAAAGATGACCTTAGTCCGAGAAGGCTACCATTCGGTAGATCGGGTGGAATTGTTCACAACGGCCGCCACAGGCCGTGCGAACTGCGACGTTGCTGTAACCGAGCGTGGTTCGGTGGAACGTGTTCTATGTCGGTGGATGTGCTATCTAGGCGCTTAGCTGTACATTCCCGTCCCAAAGGGATGGGGTAGGCGAAAGTTGGAGGACCCCTTGGCCAGGCGCGCTCTGATCACCGGCATCACCGGCCAGGACGGTTCCTATCTGGCGGAGCACCTGCTGGAGCAGGGGTACGAGGTGTGGGGGCTGGTCAGAGGACAGGCGAACCCGCGCGTGTCCCGGATGCGCAAGCTGCTCACCGAGGTCCGGGTGGTGCGCGGCGACCTGCTGGACCAGGGGTCGCTGATCTCGGCGGTGGAGCGGGTGCAGCCCGACGAGGTGTACAACCTGGGGGCGATCTCCTTCGTGCCCATGTCGTGGGAGCAGGCCGAGCTCACGGCCGAGGTGACCGGGATGGGCGTGCTGCGGATGCTCGAGGCGATCCGGGTGTGCTCGGGCGTGTCGCGGGGCGGGGCCGCCTCTGGACAGATCCGCTTTTATCAGGCTTCGTCCTCTGAGATGTTCGGTCAGGTCAGCGAGACGCCGCAGACCGAGCGCACCGCCTTCCACCCGCGCTCGCCGTACGGGGTGGCCAAGGCGTACGGGCACTTCCTGACCCAGAACTACCGCGAGTCGTACGGGATGTACGCCGTGTCCGGGATCCTGTTCAACCACGAGTCGCCGCGCCGCGGAGCCGAGTTCGTCACCAGGAAGGTCTCGCTCGGGGTGGCCCGCATCAAGCTGGGCCTCGCCACCGAGCTGCGGCTGGGGAACCTGGAGGCGCGGCGCGACTGGGGGTACGCCGGCGACTACGTCAAGGCCATGCACCTCATGCTGCGGGCCGGCAAGCCCGAGGACTACGTGATCGGCACCGGGCGGATGAAGTCGGTCAGGGAGCTGGTGGAGGCGGCCTTCACCGCCGCCGGGCTGGACTGGGAGCGGTATGTGGTGACCGACCAGGCGCTGCACCGGCCGGCCGAGGTGGACCTGCTGTGCGCCGATCCCAAGAAGGCGCGGGCGCAGCTGGGGTGGGAGCCGCGGGTGCCGTTCGACGAGCTGGTGGCGATGATGGTCGAAGCCGATCTGCGGCTGCTCACCGACGGCGGCGACCCGCACGACGAAGGCTCCTGGCCCTGATCGTCATTCCCTGTGCTGTTCCCGGACGGCGCTACTCCTGGGCGGCGCGGCGGTAGGCGCCAGGGGTGAGGCCGAAGCAGCGGGTGAACCAGCGCGTCAGATGGCTCTGGTCGGCGAAGCCCGTGGCCGCCGCCACCTCGCCGATCGGTTCGCCCGCGGCGATCAGCGCGCGGGCCCTCCTGAGGCGGAGCTGGCGCTGGTAGTCGCTGGGCGGCAGGCCGTACTCGGCGTGGAAGGCGCGGTAGACGGCGTAACGGCTGGCGCCGCACTCACGCGCCAGGTCGTCGATCGTCAGGTCGTCCATCGGACGATCGTGCAGCGCCTGCCTGGCCCGCCTGGCCATCTTCGGCGCGGCCCGCTTCCCGGCGTCTGCGGCGTCTCCGGCCTTCTTGGTGGCCGCTCGTCCGACGATGCCCGCGACCGCGGCCGTCAGCAGCTCCTCGCGGCGCAGCGCCGTCGCCGTCGTGCCGCCGTCGAGCAGGGCCGCGTGCAGGGCGCGTAGTGCGTACGCCAGCGCCGGATCGTCCACCACGGGGGAGTCGAAGAGCGGCAGGCCCGTACGGCGGCCGGTCGCGTCCGCCAGCGCGTCGGCCACCAGTTCCGGACCGAGGTGGACGATCCGGTAGGTGAAGCCGAGCGCGTCCGCGGCGTGGCCGTCGTGGGGGTCGTCCGGGTTGAAGGCCATGACCATGCCCGCCGCGCTCGTGTGCGCGGCGCCCCGGCAGCTGAACGACTGCGCGCCGGTCTCGGTCAGCCCGAACGAGTAGGTCTCGTGGCTGTGCCGGTGGTAGACGTGCCGCTCGAAGTGGGCGTGCATGGCCTCGATCGGCAGGTCGGGCGACCGCCAGTAGCGGGACCAGTCATGCGTCATGCCTCCATTCTCTATTGACAAGCAGATTTTTTACGTAAAAGATTGTTTTTGCGATGAGAGACGTCCTGTATCTGGAAGAGATCGAGCAGGCCGAGGCCCTGCTCAAGCCGCAGCGCGTGGAGGTGCTGCGGCAACTGGCCGAGCCGCGCACCTGCTCCGAGGTCGCCGAACGGCTCGGCCAGACGCCGCAGCGGGTCTACTACCACGTCAAACGGCTGGTCGAGGCCGGGCTGGTGGACCAGGTTTCCGAGCGCAGGGTGCGCGGCATCCACGAGGGCATCTACCAGGCCGGGGCGCGGTCGTACTGGCTGTCGCCGCGCCTGGTCGGCCGGATCGGGCTGCGCAAGGTTCGCGACGAGCTGAGCCTCGGCTATCTGCTCGACCTCATGGAGGAGGTCCAGGCCGACATCGCGGCCCTCGACAGGGCCGCGCCCGAGCTGCCGTCCATCGGAGTGTCCGGAGAGATCCGCGTACGTCCGGAGCAGCGGCAGGAGTTCCTGAACGACCTGCAGAGCACGTTGCAGGACCTTTTCACCCGGTACGGCGGCGCCGAGGGCGACGCCTTCAAACTGGCCGTCGCCTGCTACCCCCAGGCCGAGCCCGCACAAGGAGAACGAGACGATGACTGAGCCCCTGATCGTGCGTGCCAACATCCCGGCGCCCGTCGAGGAGGTGCGCCGGGCGCTGACCGACCCCGGCGTCCTGCGGATCTGGCTGGCCGAGCACGTGGAGGTGGAGCTGCCCGAGCGGTTCGCGTTCTGGGGGCGTACGACGCCGGAGGGCGACGCGCCGCACCAGCGGCTGCTGCACGCCGACGAGCGCACGCTGCGCTTCGCCTGGCTGCTCGACGGCGAGGAGACCACCACCGAGCTGACGCTGGCGCCGGACGAGACGGACGAACGGCGCACAGTGGTGACCGTGTCGCAGACGCACTTCGACTTCCAGGACGTCATCACCGGCAAGAGCGTCCGGGGCGTGCTGCAGACGTACTGGTGCCAGGTGCTGACCATCCTCGGCGAGCACCTGGAGGGCCGCGAGCCCACGCCCATGCAGGACTTCACCTCGCCGGAGATGCGGGTCGAGGTCTCCATCGACGCCTCGCCCGAGGCGGTGTTCGAGTCGATCACCTCGTCGGAGACGGTGACGAAGTGGTTCGGCTATCCCATCGAGATCGAGCCGTTCGTGGGCGGCCGGTACGCGATGGGCGGCTTCGAGAACAACCCCGACCCCGCGAAGGTCCTGGAACTCGAAGCCGGCCGCAAGCTCAGCGTCGACTGGGGCGAGACCGGCGTCGCCACGTGGGAGCTGGAGGGGTCTGCGGGCAAGACGCGGCTGACGCTGTTGCAGAGCGGTTTCGACCAGTCGAATCCTCCGCACGCGGCGTGGGGCGGGTTCCTGTCGGGCCTCGCCGAGCTGCGGCGCTTCCACGAGGTGCCCGACTGGCGGCCGATCCTCCAGGCGTAGCCGCACGAGCGTTCAAGACCCGGCCGGGGGAGACGCTGGAGGGTGGTGGCCATGCGTTTCGATACCAAGATCGCCATCGTGGTGCGCGCGGACCTGGCCGCCTGGCAACGACTCAACGTCACCGCCTTCCTCGCCGGCGGCCTGGCCGGCGGGGTCGCCGGGGCCGTCGGAGAGCCTTACCAGGACGCGTCGGGGAACACGTACCTGGCGTTGTTCCGGCAGCCCGTGCTGGTGTACGAGGGGGACCTGGAGGCGCTGCGCGGGGTCCGCGAGAAGGCGATGGGGCGGGGGATGGACGTGGCCGTCTACATCGAGGAGATGTTCAAGACCGGTCACGACGAGGACAACCGGGCGGCTGTGGCGGGGGTTCGGGCTGAGGAGCTGGATCTGGTGGGGGTGGCGGTGCACGGGGGGAGGAACGGGGTGGACAAGGTCATGAAGGGCCTCCGCCTGCACCCCTGACCTTCCGCGTCCGTCCTGGGCGGCGAGGAGGCTCGGGGCGCCGCACTCGTCGGTCAATACACCAGCGGGACGAGCCGGTTGGTGCGGCGCTGGTAGGCCGTGTACTCCTCCCCGAAGGTGTCGATCAGCAGCAGCTCCTCCGACCGGATCCGCCACCCGTAAGCGGCGAACATCAGCGCGGCGACGACCACGAGAGCGATCCAGTTCCCGCTGCCCACGCAGTAGCCCGTCCAGACGAGCAGGCTACCGGCGTACCCGGGATGGCGGATCAGCCGATACGGCCCGGCGGTGACCACCCGCTGGTCGCCGGTGACGTGCAGGGTACGCGTGTAGAACCGGCCGAGCACGCTCATGCCCCAGGCCCGTAACCCGAGCCCGTAACCCGAGCCCGGCGGCCATCATCGCCAGCCCGATTCAGCGCACGCCCACGGGCATCCGCCCCACTCCGGCCAGGCCCAGAACGATGATCAGCACGATGGCCAGGTTGTAGGCGACGACCAGAGCAACGTACTACCTCGATCGGCGCCGCGGCCGTCCGAGCTCGCGGCGCCGGCATCGCTACGGCGACGCAGCATGACCTCGTACCCCAGCCACAGGAGGAGACCGGCGACGGCGAGCCAGCTGGTGATCGTCACCCCGGCATTCTCACCGCGACCACCAACCACCCGTCAACCCTCCCCCACCTCACTTGCTTACCCGCTCGGATCGCTTGGCCCCGCTCAGCCCGTGCCGACCCGCCTGCCCCAGTCCCAAGCCCGCTTGGCGTTGGCCCGCGCCCGCCGCCTCTCCCCGGGCCCGGTTTCTCTCCAGCCCGCTTGGCTCCTTGGCCCTCCTGACCACCTACGCCACCGCCCCACCGCCCCGCGGCCCCACCGCCCCGCGGCCCCACCGCCCCGCGGCCCCACCGCCCCGCGGCCCCGCGGTCCCCACAGTCCCACCTGCCTACCGCCCCACCTAAGGCGCGAAACGGCACAATCAACCACAGAATCAGAAGCCGGCCGCCCCTGGTCTCGAACACATCTTCGTTATCCACAGAATCCCGTTCGGCTCCCTCGCACCCACCTCCGCCGGCGCATCCTTACGCCATGAACCAGCCAAGCCCCGGACACCCGCAAGAGACACCACCGTCGAGCACCAACCCCGGACCGCCGTCCCTGACCCGGCGCGCCGCCCGCATCACCCGCGCCGTACCCCAGGTCGTGGCCTGCCGCCAGACGGCGGCGCACATCTGGGGCCTGCAGGTCCTCCCCGCCCCCGAGGCCGACTGGCCCGTCGAGCTGATCGCCCCCGGCCACCTCGTGATCCCCGGTTGCGTCACCTACCTCGCACCCCTCCCCGACGAAGACATCACCGACCACAAGGGCGTGCGGATCACCACCATGGAACGCACCGCCCTCGACTGCGCCCGCTGGTTGCCCCGTATGGAGGCCGTCGCCATCGTCGACCAGTTCGCCCGCAAGGGCATCGACCTGGCAGCCCTGTGGCATCGCCCGCTCAACAGCTGGCGCCTGCGCGACACGCTCAGTCTCGCCGACCGGGGAGCGGCCTCGCCGAGGGAGAGCTGGCTCAGGGTTCTCCTCATCGACGGCGGCCTCCCCAGACCCACCACGCAGATCCGGGTCGCGCTGGCCGAAGACCGGTTCGCCTATCTCGACATGGGCTGGGAGGAGTTCAAGGTCGCGGTCGAGTACGACGGGCGGCAACACCACACCTCGGCCGCCGACCAGCAGCGTGACGCGGACCGCCGGGAGGAGCTGCGACGGCGCGGCTGGCGGGTGATCGCCGTCCGGCGCGACGTCATCCCCGGCCACGTCGCCGACCTGCTGCACCACGTGGCCGACGCCCTGATCGAGCGCGGCTGGCGCCCGGGCCCACACGGCACCAACCGCATCCTCAGCCGCATCCGCGCGGCCCGCCGCAGCTCCCGCTTCCGCTTACCCACCCGCCCCACCACGCCGGGGCACTCCACCCACCGGGCCACCAAGCCCACAGCCATCGCCGAACAACCAGAACCACCAACCCGAAACATCACGCAGGCCGACCGCCGTGGGAAGGGCCACGGGGTGATGCTCATCCGATGCGCCGCCCGCCTCCAGCACTACTACCGATGCCACACCGACGTCCGGTATGGCGACTACGCAGCCCACATACCAGCGGCAATCCCGTGGCGTGTCATCAGCATCGCCCTGTCGCCGTGACCATCGGCTGATGGTCACGGGGACTTTCCCCACCGTCAGCTGATGGTCACAGGAAGTTCCTTGATGCCGTTGATGAAATTGGAGCGCAGTCGCCGTGCCTCGCCCGTCTGCCGCAGGCGGGGGCGGCGGCGGGCCAGCTGCTCGAACAGGATGCGGAGCTCCAGCTTGGCCAGGTGGTTGCCCAGGCAGAAGTGGGCGCCCCCACCACCGAAGCCGATGTGCGGGTTGGGGTCGCGGCCGATGTCGAAGGTCTCGCCGTCGGGGAAGACGGAGGCGTCGCGGTTGGCGGAGGCGTAGAAGACGACGACCTTGTCGTTCTCCTTGATCTCCTGCCCGCCCAGCACCTGGTCGGCCGTGGAGGTGCGACGGAAGAGGTTGACGGGGGAGACCCAGCGGACGATCTCGTCGGCGGCGGTCTTCGCCAGCGTGGGATCGGCGAGGAGACGGTCCCACTGGTCGGGGTGCTCGAAGAGGGCGAGCATGCCGCCGGAGGCCGCGTTGCGGGTGGTCTCGTTGCCGGCGACCACCAGAAGGAGGATGAAAAGGTCGAACTCGTCCTCGCCGAGGGTCTCGCCGTTCTCGGTGGGCTGGAGGAGCTTGGTGACGATGTCGTTCTTCGGGTTCGCCCTGCGTTGCGCGGCGAGCTGGTTGGCGTACGCGTAGACCTCCATGGCGGCCCCCGACCCATCTTCGGGGTTGGCGGCGTAGTCGGGGTCCTGTGCGCCGATCATGCGGTTCGACCAGTTGAACAGCTTGTCGCGGTCCGCCACGGGAGCGCCGAGGAGCTCGCAGATCACGTAGAGGGGCAGGGGCGCGGCGACTTCGGTGACGAAGTCGATCTCGCCGGTCAGCTTGTCGAGGAGGTCGTCACAGATGTCGCGGATGTGCTGTTCGAGCGCGCCGATCGTCCGCGGGGTGAAGCCCCGGTTGACCAGGGCGCGCCGCCTCGTGTGCTCGGGTGGGTCCTGGTTGAGCATCATGAGGCGCTGCAGCGCGATCTGGTCCTCTTCCAGGTCGTCGAAGAGGGCGAGCTTACGGTGGGAGGAGAAGAGATCGGAGTGCCGCGACACGTGTACGACGTCGTCGTAGCGGGTCACGGCCCAGAACCCCGGCTCGCCCTCGTGCCAGTGGACGGGGGAGTTCGCGCGAAGCCAGGCCAGTTGGGCGTGGGGTGGTCCTGAAGTCGCGTAAAGGTCCCTGTCGACTAGGTCTATGCGCACGCGGGTTCACCTCTTGATCAAGCGCTTGGTATCGCGGTACTGAAACGTGTTCTATTACGAGACCACAAGGGCGTCAAGGAGGGTCATGGATCGTTCCTGGTCATCGCTGCCAAACCCACTCGCCAAGCCACCCCCTGTCGCCTCCACCCACCCCACATCACACCCCGCCGTACCTCCCCGACCCCCACCTCACATCACACCCCGCCGTACCTCCCCGACCCCCAACCCACGACCAACCCCAATGTCGCCCTTCCCCGCTCCCCGCTCCCCGCTCCCCGCTCCCCGCTCCCCGCTCCCCACCCCCACTGGAACCCCATCTCTCCAGCCCA
>NZ_PVNG01000035.1 GCF_003001935.1 Nonomuraea fuscirosea
ACCCCACCCGCGACTACCAACCTCAGGCAAACCCCAACACGACGAAACCCCCGAACCCGTAGGTTCGAGGGTTTCCGATGTCGTGCGACATCACACAAGTGCCCCCTGTAGGATTCGAACCTACGCACCCGGCTCCGGAGGCCGGTGCTCTATCCCCTGAGCTAAGGGGGCGCGTCGAGTGAAAGGCTATCAGTATCCCGGCACTGCTCGGCACCAGATAAAGGTCCTTGAACACTTCCGGCGAAACCCGGCGTGACGGGCCCACTACAGGTTAGCTTTGCGCCCGTGGGCGAGGTTCTTGGGAAAGTACTGGTCGTGGATGACGATGAGGTCATCCGGCAGCTCATCGCGGTCAACCTGAACCTGGAGGGGTTCGAGGTGTCTACCGCCACGGATGGGCAGGATTGTCTGGATCGGGTGCTCGACGTGATGCCTGATGTGATCACGCTCGATGTGATGATGCCGTTCCTGGACGGGTGGACGACGGCGCATCGGTTGCGTACGGAGGAGGCCACCAGTCACATCAAGGTCGTGCTCATCACGGCCAGGGCTCAGGACGATGACCGGACCCGGGGGCTGGGGATCGGGGTGGACGCGTACTTGACCAAGCCGTTCGATCCGGCTGAGTTGATCGAGGTCGTGCGGGATCTGGCCTTGAGGGGTGGTCAGGGGCGTAGCTGAGCCCAGCTTGCTGGTCCCTGGTAGTCGGTCTTGGCGGTCGGGTGTCGGCTGTCCGTGGCTGAGGGCTGGTCGGGTGGCGCGTGCCGGGGTTGAGGGCTGGTGGGGTGGCGCGGGCGGGGGTTGAGGGCGCGCGTTCTTGGTGGATTGTTCGTACGCTGGCCGCATCGCCTCCTCTCCCCGAAAGGCCGGCCAACGTGCGTAGCTCCATCTTCAACAACCTCGACTCCCAGCAGCTCCCCCCGGGCTTCGTCCTGGAGAACCACAAGATGTTGCGGGTTCAGCTTCCGCACGAGGTGCTGGCCAAGCAGGGGTCCATGGTGGCCTTTCAGGGGCAGATGGACTTCGACTACGAGGGGTCGGGCGGGCTCGGGAAGCTGTTCAAGAAGGCCATGACGGGGGAGGGCGCCTCGCTCATGCGGGTACGGGGCGACGGGCTGCTGTATCTGGCGGACAACGCCGATGACATTCATCTGTTCTTCCTGGAGAACGACGGGCTCACGGTCAACGGGCGCAACCTGCTGGCGTTCCAGCCGCAGCTCACGTGGGACATCAAGCGGGTTCAGGGGGCCGGCGTGGCGGCCGGAGGGCTGTTCAACACGACGGTTGCCGGGACCGGGTGGGTGGCGGTGACGACGCACGGGACGCCGGTGTTGCTCGATGTGGCGCGGATGCCGACGTTCGCCGACGGGCAGTCGGCCGTGTGCTGGAGCACCGGGCTGGAGGTCGGGATCAACCGGACGATGAAGGTGGGGGCCTTGATCGGGCGGGGGAGTGGGGAGGCCATGCAGTTGGCGTTCAGGGGGCAGGGGTTCGTGTTGGTGCAGGCCAGTGAAGGGGCTCCTGTCCCGGCTCCCTCCGCATGAAGCACTTGAGGGTTCTCGATGCCATCCTCAGTAGACAGGTAATTAGCTAATTGCCATAATGGCTTAGTGATGGATGTGGACCTGATCAAGGCGCTGGCCAACGACAAGCGGCTGCTGATCCTGGAGTGGTTGCGCGATCCCGTGCGTCACTTCCCGCCGCAGCGCGACGGCGATCTCGTACGGGACGGCGTCTGTTCGCTGTTCATCGCCGAGAAGCTGGGCGTGAGCCAGCCGACCTGCGGCGAGCACCTCAAGGTGCTGGCCAAGGCGGGGCTGGTTCGCGGCACCAAGATCAGGCAGTGGGTGTTCTACCAGCGCGACGAGGAGCGGATCGCCGCGGCGAAGGAGTTGTTGAGCGGTGAATGGTGAGCCGAACGGCGCCTACGAGCGCCTGATCGCCGACATGGACGCCGGCGGGGCGCGCTACCGGGTGATCGAGCACGCGCCCGAAGGGCGGACCGAGCTGGTCAGCGCCCTGCGCGGGCACGATGTGGCGCAGGCCGCCAAGTGCCTGATCGTGATGGTCAAGGTGGGCAAGAAGCAGACGCGCCACGTGCTGGCCGTCGTTCCCGGTGACGCCCGGCTCGATCTGCAGGCCGTCAAGGCGCTGCACGACGGCACGTACGTGTCCTTCGCCGGCAAGGAGAAGGCCGAGGAGCTGGCGGGGAGCGTGAGCGGGACGGTGTTGCCGTTCAGCTACGACCCCAGGCTCGAACTGGTCGCCGATCCGTCCCTGCTGGACCAGCCCGAGTTGTACTTCAACGCGGGGCGGCTCGATCGTTCCGTGGCGTTGGCGACCGATGATTATGTGCGGCTGGCGGCCCCGAGGATGGCGAACATCACCGCCACATAGTTCGAGGTCAGGCTGTGCAGCTGGGCACAGGGGCGGTGTTGGCGCCGGTCCAGGAGGCGAGGAAGCCGAACGCCGTCGACGCGCCCGGCGCGAGCTGCCCGTTCCACCCCGCGTTCCGTACCGTCACCGAGGACCCGTTCGCGCTCAGCGTCCCGCCCCACAGCTGCGTGATCCGCTGACCGTCGGCGAACGTCCACGTCACCGTCCAGGCGCTGACCGGCGCGGTGCCGGTGTTCCTGACGGTGACCTCGCCCTGGAAGCCGCCCTGCCACTGGCCGGTGCCCTGGTACGTGGCCGCGCACCCTCCAGAGGGCGGCGGCGAGACAGAGGTGCCCAGGGCCTCCACCAGAGCGGGGTACCACTTGTCGGACATCTTCTGGTCGCCCGCCGCGTTCGGATGCACCCCGTCGTACGTGTCGCCGCCGGTGCTGAAGCCCGTCCACTGGTCCACCACCGTGATCGGCGACTGCGGGGTGGTCGTGGCGGCGGCCCAGCCGGGGATGGCGTTGTTGAAGGTCACGGCACGCTGGGCGCAGTCGGCGCAGCTGGAGGGGTTCATGGGGATGATCTTGGCGACGAGGATCTTCATGGCCGGGTTGCTCGCCCGCATCTGGTTCACCATCGTGGTGAACGCGTCGAGGATCGTCGCGGGGGCGATGTTGCTCCACACGTCGTTGGTGCCGAAGTGCATGAGCACCACGTCGGGCCGGGTGGCGGCGAGCCAGCCGGTCAGCAGGCCCTGGTTCGCCACATTGGTGGCCAGGTAGCCGCCGTGCCCCTCGTTGTCTCCGTCGTGCGCCACCCCGCAGCCCTGGGGCGGCAGGGTGCCGACGAAGTCCACGTTCGTGTGGCCGGTGCTCTGGAGGCGGTTCCACAGCAGGGCGCGCCAGCAGCCGGGGGAGCCGGTGATCGAGTCGCCCAGAGGCATGATCCTGATGGGGGCGGCGCTCGCCGTGGCCGTGGTGGCGAACAACGCCGCCGCGGCCAGCGCCACCATCGCGGCCAGCACGGAGCCGATCCTGCGCATCGTCCGCTCTCCCGTCGTCAGCCCGCGCAGATCGTAGGACCGCGGGTGGCGCGCCGGGAAGAGTGACGATCAGGACAGAGGCCTGACCTGGGGGTACAAATGTAAGTTTCAGCCGCGGACCACCGCGACGGGGCAGGGCGTGTGGTGCAGGAGGGCCTGGCTGATCGAGCCGAGCAGCATCCCCGCGAGCTGCCCATGACCACGCGACCCCACCACCAGCAGGTCGGCGCCGGCGGCCGCCTCGCGGAGCACCTCGACCGGATGGCCGTGCACGACCTCCTCCACCACCTCGACGCCGGGATGCCGCTCCCGGTGCTCGGTCAGCGACTCCTTGAGCCGGCGCAGCGTGTCCTGCTCGCTGCCGCGGTCGGCCGGTGGGAAGCCGCCGGCCTGCGGCCAGGCCCACGCCCAGACGGCACGCAGCCTGGCCCCGCGCAGCTCGGCCTCGGTGAAGGCGAACTCCAGGGCCCGCCCGGCGCTGGGCGAGCCGTCGGTGCCGGCGACGATCTCGCCCCGGGTGAGCGAGGGGCGTTCGTGGACGAGGACGACGTTCGTCCGCGTGTGCGCCGCGACGCCGTACGCGACGGATCCGACGAGCAGGCCGCGCACGCCGCCGATGCCGCTGCTGCCCACGACCAGCAGCTCGGCCTCCTCGGAGGCCTTGATCAGCGCGGTACGGGGATCGCCCGGCAGCAGCACGGCCTCCACCGGGACCTGCGGCGACTCCCGCAGGACCCGGTCGCGGGCCGACGCGAGCACGGTGTCGGCGCCCTCGCGCATCCACCGGGCGACCTCGGCGTAACGTACGGTGTCCTCCTCGCACACCCACTTGGGCACGGCGTGCGCCACGGTCAGCGGCGATCCGCGCAGCGTGGCCTCGGCGGCGGCCCAGCCGGCGGCCTCCAGGCCGGCGCGTGAGCCGTCCACCCCCACGATGATCACTGGTTCAGCTCCTCAGGACAGCGCGTAGCACTCGACCTCTGCGCGGCGGAAAGAGATCCCCTTCGCTTGGGAGTCACGGACGCAGGCGCGCTCGGACTTGCTGAGCCGCAGCGTGCCGCAGACGGTCACGCCGGAGTAGGTGCGGCAGTCGAGTCGCCTGTCGGTGGTGCCGACGCGGTACATCTCCCTGACCGCGGCCCGGCATTTGGCCTTGCCCGTGTCGGCGTAGCGGCACTGGGCGATGAGAGTGTCGTACTGTTCCTGGCCGACTTCGTGCTGGTCCATGCCGTCTCCGGCGGCTGCGGTGGCGCCGGACGCGGCCATCACGACGAGTAGTCCTGCGACAGCAGCGAATCTCTTCATGTTCCCCCTGATGGGGACCGTACCGCTCAGGGCGATCGTCAAACCTCGGCGCCAGGTTTCGGGTGGGGGCGGGCGTGGGTACGATCACCGCCGTCCAACGCGGGAGCCCGGTGTGGACCGGGCTGAGAGGACGGCTGACAGCCGCCGACCGCCAGAACCTGCTCCGGGTAATGCCGGCGAAGGGAGTTTGCGCGATGAGCAGCGCGCGCTTTTCCAAGATCTACTCCGGTGACCTCCGCGTGCCGATGCGGCAGGTCCGGCTCTCCGACGGCTCGGCGGTGACGTTGTACGACACCTCGGGCCCCTACACCGACCCGTCCTTCGAGCCCGACCTGCGGCGTGGGCTGCCGCGCCTGCGCGAGTCGTGGATCGAGGCGCGGCGCGCGGCGGGCGAGCCGGTCACGCAGGTCGGCTGCGCCCGGCGCGGGCTGGTGACCAGGGAGATGGAGTTCGTGGCCGTGCGCGAGGGGGTGAGCTCCGAGTTCGTCCGGCAGGAGGTCGCGGCGGGCCGGGCCATCATCCCGGCGAACGTCAACCATCCCGAGTCCGAGCCGATGATCATCGGCCGGGCGTTCCTGGTCAAGATCAACGCGAATATCGGCAACTCCGCCGTCACCTCCTCCATCGAGGAGGAGGTCGAGAAGATGACCTGGGCCACCCGGTGGGGCGCCGACACGATCATGGATCTGTCGACCGGTGACGACATCCACGAGACCCGCGAGTGGATCCTGCGCAACTCGCCCGTGCCGGTCGGCACCGTGCCCATCTACCAGGCGCTGGAGAAGGTCAAGGGCCGGCCGGAGCTGCTGTCGTGGGAGGTCTACCGCGACACGCTGATCGAGCAGTGCGAGCAGGGCGTCGACTACGTGACCGTGCACGCGGGCGTGCGGCTGTCGTACGTGCCGCTCACCGCCACACGCAAGACGGGGATCGTCTCGCGCGGCGGCTCGATCATGGCGGCCTGGTGCCTCGCGCACCACCGCGAGAGCTTCCTGTACGAGAACTTCGCCGAGATGTGCGAGATCCTGGCCCGCTACGACGTGTCGTTCTCGCTCGGCGACGGGTTGCGTCCCGGATCGATCGCCGACGCCAACGACGAGGCCCAGTTCGCCGAGCTGCGCACGCTGGGGGAGCTGACCGGCATCGCGCGCGAGCACGACGTCCAGGTGATGATCGAGGGGCCTGGTCACGTGCCCATGCACAAGATCAAGGAGAACGTCGACCTGCAGCGCGAGCTCTGCGACGACGCGCCCTTCTACACCCTGGGCCCGCTGGTGACCGACGTCGCCCCCGGCTACGACCACATCACCTCGGGCATCGGGGCCGCCATGATCGGCTGGTTCGGCACCGCCATGCTCTGCTACGTCACCCCCAAGGAGCACCTCGGCCTGCCCGACAAGGACGACGTCAAGACCGGCGTGATCACGTACAAGATCGCCGCTCATGCCGCCGACCTGGCCAAGGGGCATCCGCGGGCGCAGGAGTGGGACGACGCGCTGTCCGACGCGCGCTTCGAGTTCCGCTGGGAGGACCAGTTCGACCTCTCGCTCGACCCCGACACCGCCCGCTCCTTCCACGACGAGACGCTGCCGGCGGCGCCGGCCAAGACCGCGCACTTCTGCTCGATGTGCGGGCCCAAGTTCTGCTCGATGCGGATAAGTCATGACATCAGGCAGGCGGGGTTCGAGGAGAAGGCGGCCGAGTTCAGGAGGCTCGGCGGCAACCTCTACGTGGAGTGATGAATTGTCCAATGTCCGAAAACCCGGGCCGGCCTGAGGCCTGGACAAAGATCGGCTGAGGGGCCGCTCTTCTGGTGGCAACGTGGCAGTCGTGCCCGGCGCGACAAGCGGCCGGGGTTCCCATGACCACCAGAAGAGGGGATTCTCATGTCCTTCAGTGCTCGTATGGCCGGTCTGCGCAACCGTGCGGCGGTCGTCGCCGCGGCCTCCGTCGTCGCCGCCGGCCTGGGAGCGGGGCTCGGCGCCGCTCCGGCCGCCGCGGACGTCCATCGGGGGGTGGCCGGGTGTTTCGCCTGGTCCTGGGGCGACGGGAACACCTCGGTGACCGTCTACTGGCACAACCGGTGCAAGACCCGGCACAAGCTCACCATCAAGTACAGCCTCAGCTGGACGACCAAGACCTACACCGCGAAGGTCGGCGGCGACGGCAAGGGACACAAGAGGTTCCAGACCGCCTCGATCGTGTCCATCAAGGACTCGGGCCGGGTCTAACCCGGCAGGGTCTCGCCGCCGATCGGGGCCAGGACCTCGCCGGTGTAGTACGACGACAGCCGGTTGGAGGCGAAGAACACGTACGAGGGGGCGATCTCGTCGGGATCGGCGGCTCGCCCCATCGGCACCTGTTCGCCGAACGACTCCACCTTCTCCTCGGGGAAGGTGGCCGGGATCAGCGGCGTCCACACCGGCCCCGGGGCGACGGCGTTGATCCGGATGCCGCGATCGACCAGGTTCTGCGCCATGGCGTAGGTGAAGGCGTTGATCGCCCCCTTGGTGGCGGAGTAGTCGATGAGGGTCTTGTTGCCGCGCAGGCCGTTGATCGACGAGGTGTTGACGATCGCGCCGCCCTTGCCCATGTGGGCGAGGGCGGCCTTCGTGACGCGGAAGTAGCTGTGGATGTTGACCGCGAACGTGTGCTCCCACTGCTCGTCCGACAACTCCTCCAGGCCGTCCACCGGCTCCTGGTAGGCCACGTTGTTCACCAGGACGTCCAGGCCGCCCAGCTCGGAGACGGCCTGCTCGACGACCGAGGCGCAGTGGGCGCGGTCGCCGAGGTCGCCCGGCAGCAGCACGCAGCGCCGCCCGGCCGCCTCGATCAGCGAGGAGGTGTGGGCGGCGTCCTCGTGCTCGCTCAGGTACGCGATCGCGACGTCGGCCCCCTCCTTGGCGAAGGCCACCGCGACCGCCCGGCCGATGCCCGAGTCACCGCCAGTGACGAGGGCCTTCTTGCCGTCCAGCAGGCCGCGGCCCGCGTAGTCGCGCATCTCGTCACGCGGCTGCGGCGACATCTCGCCGCTCCGGCCCGGGTACGGCTGGCTCTGGGGTGGTGGTGTCTGCGACATGCCCTCCGGCCTGCCCTTGATCGGGTATGGCTAACGCCAGCGGACGGCTATCTGACGAAACCCTCCGACCGCAGCCAGTCGCGGGCGACCAGCACAGGCACGTCGCCGTCCACGTCCACCTGGGCGTTGAGCTTCCTGATCACGTCGTCGGTGAGCTTGGCGCTGATGGGCGCGAAGATGCGGGCGATCTCCGGATGGGCCTCGGCCACCTGGCTGCGGATGGTCACGGCCGCGTTGTACTGCGGGAAGAAGTGCTTGTCGTCCTCCAGCAGCACCAGGTTGAGCGCGTCGATCCGGCCGTCCGTGGTGGTGATCATGCCGAGCGCGCACTGGCCGGCCGCGATCGCGTTGTAGAGCACGCCGGTCGACATGCGGCGCACGTTGTTGCGGGGGACGTCCTTCCCGTACTCGAGGCCGTAGCCCTTGAGCATGCCGAGGAAGCCGTCGTCGCGGCCGAAGGTCTCGTGGTCGACGCAGAAGGTGCGCTGGGCGACGGGGATCTTCGTCATGTCGGAGATCGTCTTCAGACCGTACTTCTCGGCCGTGGCGCGGGTGGCGCCCATCGAGTAGCTGTTGTTCAGCGGGGCGGGCGGGAGCCAGACGATGCCGTTCTCGCGCAGGTCGAGGTCGCGTACGGCCTCGTACTGCTTCTCCGCGTCGGGGATGGCCTCCGTCTGGCCGAGGTAGGTGATCCAGCCGGTGCCGGTGTACTCCCACATCAGGTCGGCGTCGCCGCGGGTCAGCGAGGTGCGGGCGTTGACGCTGCCCTGCACGTTCGTCTGGTCGGTCACGTCCGCACCGGCGGCGGTGAGCGCGACCACGGCGATCTTGCCGAGCACGAGCTGCTCGGTGAACTCCTTGGACGTCACCCGCACCTTGACGCCTTCGAGCGAGGGGATCGGGCGGATGCTGCCCGGCTCGATCGGCGGCACGAACGACGACGCGGGGCGCAGCCCGCACGCCGTGACCGCGACGATCACGACCAGCAGGGCCATCACGACGGCGCGAGCCCTCATGATAGGCCCTTCGGCGCCAGGTAGCGCTGGGCGAGACCGCCCAGCCAGTCGATGATGAGCGCCAGCACGGCGATCAGCACACATCCGGTGACGAGGATCAGGTTGCGCTGCGTGCTCACGCCCGTGGTGATCAGGTCACCGAGCCCGCCGGAGCCGATGAACGCCGCGATGCCCGCCGTGCCCACGTTCAGCACCAGCGTGGTCCGTACGCCCGACAGGATGACCGGAGCCGCCATCGGCAGCTCCACCTTGAACAGCACCCCCGCCGCCGACATGCCGATGCCCCGCCCCGCGTCGGTCAGCCGCGGATCGACCTGGTCGAGGCCGACCATCGTGTTGCGCAGCGTCGGCAGCAGGCTGTAGGCGAACAACGCCGCCACCGCCGTCCAGAAGCCGATCTGGAACACCACCGCCAGCAGCACCACGAGCCCCACCGCCGGGGTCGCCTGCCCCACGTTGACCAGGGCCAGCACGTACGGCGTCGCCCGGCGCAGGCCGCGCCGGGTGAGCAGCACGCCCAGCGGCAGCGCCACCAGGAGCACCAGCACGGTGGAGAAGAAGACGAGCTGGATGTGCTCCCACGTGCGGCGGAGCAGGAACGGCAGGTTGAGCGAGCCGCGTTCGATGCTGTCGAGCGGCGCCAGCTGCGTGTAGACGACCATCGCGACGCCCACGGCCAGGTAGCCCAGCAGGGGCAGGAAGACGTGCCACGACCGGCCGATCTCCGGCTCTGGAGTCGTGGCCTCCCTGGCGGCGGCGCTGTCGACCGTCACTGCGCCTCGACCCTGCGCAGCCGCCGCTCCCGCTCGCGGGCCTTGATCGCGGCGATCGCGTTCTGCACCGTCGCCAGCGAGAGCGAGCCCGCGTACGCCTGCCGCCGGCCCACCACGGGGACGTTGTCGGTGTCGGCGTTGAGCAGCTCTTCCAGGGCGTCCTGCAAGGTCATGCGGTGGCTGATGGTGCCCGTGATCGCGTCGCCGGTGGCGCCGACCGGGCCCTCGCGTCCTTCGAGATGGTCCCGGCCGATCCATCGGAGCGGGCGGCGCATGCCGTCGGTGATCAGCGCGTAGCCGCGTCCGTCGCGTTCGATGTCGGCCCGCAGCTCCTGCGCGTCGGCGTCCTCGGAGGCGTAGAGGACCTGGTCGAGCTCGATGTCGCCCACCTTGGTCAGGCGCAGCAGCCGCATGGAGGAGCCGGCGCCGAGGAACTGCTCGACGTAGTCGTTCGCCGGGTTGGTGAGGATCTCGGCGGGTCTGGCGTACTGCACGATGTGGCCCGGCCGCTGCATGACCGCGATGTGGTCGCCGATCTTGAGCGCCTCGTCCACGTCGTGGGTGACGAAGACGATCGTCTTGGCCAGGTCGTCCTGGAGGCGGAGCAGCTCGTCCTGGAGACGTTCGCGGCTGATGGGGTCGAGGGCGCCGAACGGCTCGTCCATGAGCAGCACGGGCGGGTCGGCGGCCAGCGCCCTGGCCACGCCGACGCGCTGCTGCTGGCCGCCGGACAGGCGGCGCGGGTAGGTGTCGCGGTAGGTGCCGGGCTCCAGGCCGACCAGTTCGAGCAGTTCGTCCACGCGCTCGGCGATGCGCTGCTTGTCCCAGCCGAGCATCTTGGGCACCTGCGCGATGTTGGCCGCCACGGTCATGTGGGGGAACAGCCCGGCCTGCTGGATCACGTAGCCGATGTGGCGGCGCAGCCGGTCGGGGTCGATGCCGCGGGAGTTCTGGCCGCCGATGAGGATGTCGCCCGACGTGGGCTCGATCAGGCGGTTGATCATGCGCATGGTCGTGGTCTTGCCGCAGCCGGAGGGGCCGAGCAGGACGACGATCTCGCCGGCCGGGATGTCGAGGTCGAGCTCGCGCACGGCCGGTTCGCCGCCGCCGGGGAACGCCTTGGTCACCTTGCGCAGCTCGATCGGCACGCCGCTGGTGGGCTGGTCAGCCACGAGCGCCTCCCATCGCGGCCCGGCGTTCGCCGGGGGTGGTGAACCGGCCGAGCAGCACGAACGCGGCGTCGAAGAGCAGCGCCAGGATCGCCACCCCGATCGTCCCCGTCAGCGCGGAGTTGACCGCGTTCGCGCCGCCCAGCCGGGCCAGGCCCGAGAAGATCTGCTCACCCAGCCCCGGGCCCGAGACGTAGGCGGCGACAGCGCCGATGCCCATGGCCAGCTGTGTGGAGACTCTGATGCCGGTGAGGATCACCGGCCAGGCCAGCGGCAGCTCGATCCTGGTCAGCAGCCGGCGGCGGCTCATGCCGATGCCGCGGGCCGCGTCCACCAGCAGGGGGTCGACGCCCTGCAGGCCGACGATGGTGTTGCGGATGATGGGCAGCAGCGCGTACACGACGATCGCCGTCACGCTCGGCGCCACGCCCAGGCCGAGCGGCGGGATCAGCAGGCCCAGCAGGGCCAGCGACGGGATCGTGAACAGCACGCCCGCGATGGTCGTGGCGAGCGCCGACGGTCTGGGACGGCGGTAGGCCGCCACGCCGATGAGCACGCCCAGAATGGCCGCTATCAGGACGCATTGGGCCACCATGCTGGCGTGCTGGACCGTTTCGAAGAGGATGAGGTCCCATCGATCCTCGACGTATTCCCACAGGCTCATCCCTTAGAACTTAACCCGGCTTGTCAACCTCAAACGCCACAGACGTCACTTCTGTCACGTTCGGTGAGGTCGTGCCGGTACGGCCTCACCGGGTCAGATCGGCGGTGAAGTGGGCCATGGTGGCCAGCCAGCGGTCCGGGTCCTCGGCCTTGCGGCGGGCCATGTCGGCGACCTCGGGGTGCGGGAAGATGTGGAAGCGCTCGGCGGCCAGGCCGTCGATGACCGCCGTGGCCACGTCGGCCGGATCGAGGATGGCTCCCGCGGCGTGCACCGCCTTCGCGGTCGGGTGATCGGTCTCGATGCCGTGCTCCAGCATCGCCGTACGCACGCCCTGGGGGCACAGGACGCTGACCTTGACGCCCTGGGTCGCGTAGTGAACGGCCACCCACTCGGCGAACGCGATCGCCGCCGCCTTTGTGACCGCGTACGGGGCGTCGCCGGGGCAGCCGAGCAGACCCGCGGCCGAGCAGGTGTTGAGCAGGTAGCCGCCGCCGCGGGCGACCATGGAGGGGACGGCGGCGCGGGCGGCGTACACGTGGGACATGAGGTTGACCGAGAAGAGGCTGTTCCAGTCCTGGTCGGTGGCGTCCAGGCCGCGGCCGTCGATGATGCCGGCGTTGGAGCAGAACAGGTCCACCGGGCCGAACGGGGTGTCGACCAGGGCGGCCACGTCGGACTCTCTGGAGACGTCCGCGCGTACGGGGACGGCTCTGTCGCCGATCTCCTTGGCCACCGCGGCGGCGCCCGCCTCGTCCAGGTCGGCGACGACCACGCCGGCCGCGCCCTCCTCGGCGAACCTGAGGGCCAGGCTGCGGCCGATGCCGCTTGCTGCTCCTGTGACGACGACGACCTTGTCCCGTACCAGCATGATCGCTCCTCCGTGCCGGGGCCGGCTGCTGCGCGATTAGAACATGATTCTACTGCGGTGGAGCGCTTTCAGATGAGAGGTTTCTCATCTGTGCCTCAGCGTGGTCTCCTCGAAGGACGACAGGGTCATGCTCATGAAACATCGGGGAGCGTTGATCCTGCTCGGTCTCGGGGTGGCGGCGGCGGGGCTCATGTCCATACAGCTGGTGCGGGCCGCCGAGGTGGGGCCGGACCTGGGCGGGCCGGTCGTGGTCTCCCCCTCTCCGTCGGTGTCTCCCTCGTCGGGCCGGCGTACGGGGACGTCGTCACCGTCGCCCTCGCCCTCGCCCTCGCCCTCGTCCTCGGCTCCGGCGGACGGAAGGAGCGCGCGGCCTTCGGGCGGCGCCAGGGCCACGGCTTCGGCGACGGCTTCGGACGATGCGGGCAGGACCGGGCGGTCCACGGTGCGCAGATCGAGAGCCGAGCCGGTCGAGCCGCCCGCGCCCAGACCCGGGGGCGGCGACGATGACGACGGTGGTGGTGACGACGATGACGGCGATGACTGATGGGGCGGGCGCATGCGGGTGAGCGCCCGGGCCCGGATCGTGGGCTGGATGCTCACTGTCGTCGGCCTCGCCCTGTCGGTGGCGATCTTCGCGACCTGGACGATCCTGCTCGCCCGGCTCGACGACCGGATCGCGGCCGAGCTGCGCAACGAGGTCGCCAAACTGCGCATCTACGCCGGCAGCGCGCTCGCCCCCGGGTCCGGAGCGCGGGTGAGCGACGTCGACGACCTGCTCACCGGCTATCTCCGGCTCAACGCCCCCGACCGGTGGGAGACCTTCTTCACCATCATCGACGGCAAGGCCAGCAAGGCCAGCTTCATCGCGCCGCCCGTCCCCATCGACGGCGACGATGCGCTGGTCGCCCGGATGGCCACCGCGACCAGGGTCGCCCGCGCCGAGCTGGAGACCACGCAGGGAACGGTCCAGTACGCCGTCGTCCCGGTCACCGTGGCCGGCGATCCCCGCCGGGGGCATCTCGTGGTGGCGATCTTCTACGACCTGCACCGCGCCGAGATCGTCGACGCCGTACGCGTGCTCGGGCTGTCCGCGCTGGCCGCGATGGGGCTGGCGGGGGCGGCCGGATGGTTCGTGGCGGGGCGGGTGCTGGCGCCCGTCCGGCTCGTGCGGATGACGGCGGAGCAGATCAGCGACTCCACCGACCTCACCCGCCGGCTCGACGTGCCCGGCGACGACGACGTGGCGGCGCTCGCGGGGACGTTCAACCACATGATCGACCGGCTCGAACAGGCCTTCGTCGTGCAGCGGCACTTCATGGACGACGCCGGCCACGAGCTGCGCACCCCGATCACCGTCATTCGCGGCCACCTGGAGCTCATGGGCGACGACCCCGACGAACGCGCCGAAACCCTCGCGCTCGTCACCGACGAGCTCGACCGGATGAACCGCATCGTCGACGACCTGCTCATCCTGGCCAAGGCCGAGCAGCCGGGCTTCCTCACGCTCGACAACGTCGAGCTGGCCGATCTCACGGTCAGCGTGGTCGCCAAGGCCCGCGCGCTCGGCGCGCGCCGCTGGCGGGTGGACGAGGTGGCCGAGGCCCGTCTGCCCGCCGACCGGCATCGGCTCACGCAGGCGCTCATGCAACTCGTGGCCAACGCCGTGCGCCACACCGGCGACGACGACCTGATCGCCGTCGGCTCCGCCGTCCGCGACGGCCGGGTCGAGCTGTGGGTACGCGACAGCGGCCCCGGCGTCGCCCCCGCCGAGCGCGAACGGATCTTCGGCCGGTTCGTCCGCGGCGCGAGCAGGACCGGCGTCCCCGACGGCGCTCCCGACGGGGCCGGCCTGGGCCTGGCCATCGTCAGATCCATCGCCCAGGCGCACGGAGGCAACGTCGCGGTGACGGACGCTCCCGGCGGCGGCGCCTGCTTCGTCATGTCCCTTCCCATGTGGGAGTTGTGGAGGCTGCATTGAACCGGATCCTGATCGCCGAGGACGAGGCCAGAATCGCCTCCTTCGTGGAGAAGGGGCTGCGCGCCAACGGCTTCGTCACGGCCGTGGTCGGCGACGGGGTGGCGGCCTACGACCTGGCCGGCGCGGGCGGGTTCGATCTGCTCATCCTCGACATCGGGCTGCCGCTGAGCGACGGGTTCACGGTGCTGCGGCGGCTGCGGGGCGCGATGGTGAACATCCCGGTGATCATCCTGACCGCGCGCGACAGCGTGAGCGACACGGTGGCGGGCCTGGAGGGCGGCGCCGACGACTACATCGCCAAGCCCTTCGCCTTCGAGGAGCTCCTGGCCAGGGTACGGCTGCGGCTGCGGGCCGACCGTACGCCCGAGGTGACCGTGCTGCGCGTCGCGGACCTGTCCCTCGACCTGCGGACCAGGCGGGTCTACGTCGGGGAGCGCGCCGTGGACCTGTCCACCAGGGAGTTCGCGCTGGCGGAGATCTTCTGCCGCCACCCCGACCAGGTGCTGACCCGCGAGCAGCTGCTCAGCCACGTGTGGGGCTTCGACTTCGACCCCGGCTCCAACGTGGTCGACGTCTACGTGCGTTACCTGCGACGCAAGATCGGCGCGGACCGCATCGAGACCGTGCGCGGCACCGGCTATCGAATGAGAGTCTCCTAATCATCACCTCACCGCCGCCTCACCCCGCCCCGCCAAGCTCTTCACCGAGAGCACCACCCTCTCGGCCGGCAGCTTGTCCAGGGCACCACCCCTCGGCAGGTGTCCGGCCGGGAGCACTACCGAAGGAGCGGCCTTGCTGACCGGACTCGCGATGGACCTCGTGGCGATCATCGCGCTCGCCTACGGTCTCTACTACCGGCGCCACCACCGGCGTGACCTGCTGTTCGCCTACCTGGCGCTCAACGTGGGCATCTTCGCCGTCGTGTCGCTGCTGCTGGTGCAGCGGGTCGACATCGCCGTCGGCTTCGGCCTGTTCGGCGTGCTGTCCATCATCCGGCTCCGATCGAGCGAGATCACCCAGCAGGAGATCGCCTACTACTTCGTCGCGATCGTCCTCGGCCTGGTCAACGGCATCGCCGCCGCCTGGCCCCTGACCGCACTACTGCTCAACGGTGTGCTCCTGGGCGTGATGTACCTCGCCGACCACCCCGGCCTCCTCGGCCGAACCCGCCACCAGGTGGTGACCCTCGACGTGGTGCACACCGACCCGGACGCCCTCCGGCTCGACTTGGAGAGCCGGTTGCGGGGCCGGGTGCTCCACTGCGTGGTCACCCAGATCGACTACGTCCGCGACGTGACCGTGGTGGACGTCCGCTACGCCGCCGCGAACGCCAAGGTAAGGGTTCGCTGATGAGAGCGATGGTCGGCCGGCCAAGTGGTGGTCCGTTGATGGCAGGAGCCGGATGCCGGGGTGGGGAACCGCCGATGGGGGCGGGGCTGGACGCCGGAGGTGAGGATCCGCTGCTGGGGACGGGGGCTGGAGTCGAGGTGAGACCCCGCTTATGGGACGGGCGCCGGAAGCTTGGGTGAGGGTTCGTCGAAGGTGGGGGTCGGGTGCAGGGATACGGGGTTCGTTGATGGCCTTGACGGCCTTGATGGCGGAGTCCGGGCCGCGACGGGAGGGCCCGATGGGCGAGCTGTGGGCGTGCATGGGGATCGGACGCCGGGGGTTGGGTCATTTATGGCGGGGTGGGGTTGGACGCGACGGCGCGTGCCTGATGGGGGAGCCGTGTGTGAGTGGGGTCGGATACGGGGTGAGGCCGTTGACAGTGGCGTCGGACCCGACGTCGAGTGCCTGAGACGTCGAGTGCCTGATGAGTAAGCCGGGTGTGCGGACGGGGGTGCGGTGATGGTGGGCCGGGCGTCTGGACCGAGGGCGCGAGCCGGGACACGGGGATGAGTGAGGCGCGTATGTGCACGGGGGTGCGGTGATGTGTGAGCCGTGTGCGGATGGGGGTGCGGTGATGGGTGAGTCGTATGCCGATGCGTTGCTGGCGGGGGTCGCGGCCGGTATGCCGCCGATCGGGCTGGAGGAGGTGCCGGAGCTGATGAGCCGGGTCGATCGCAAATACCTCGTGACGGCCTCGACCATGGCCCGGCTCGCGGCCGAAGCGGGGGATCGGCTCTGTGTGCTGCGGATCGCCGGGCGGCGGCAGTTCCGCTACACCTCCACCTACTTCGACACCCCCGACCTGCTCACCTACCGCCAGCACCGCCAGGGCCGGCGACGCAGGTTCAAGCTCCGCACCCGGACCTACCTCGACGGGGGCGGCCGATGGCTGGAGCTCAAGCTCAGCGGCGCACGAGGCAGCACCGACAAACACCGCATCCCCTACGACGGGACGCCGAGCGGCACGCTCACGGAGGAGGCACTCGACTTCGTCCGCGACACGCTCCTCAGCGAGATGCGCCTCATCATGCCCGAGACGCTGGAGCCGGTGCTGGCCACCGACTACAGACGGGTGACGCTCATCGACCGGTCCGGCGGGGCCCGCCTCACCTGCGACACCAGCCTGCTGTGCCGAGACGGGTCGCGCAGCACTCCGGCTCGGGGCGACCTGGTCCTGCTGGAGTCGAAGTCGGCGGACGGGAAGGCGATGGTCGACACGCTGCTGCGCCGGTTGGGGGTGCGTCCGGTCAACGTGAGCAAATACTGCCTGGCGGTCGCCGCACTCCGCGACCTACCCGCCAACCGCTGGCACCCTGTCCTGCACCGCTACCTACCCCACCGCCCCGCTCCCCGCCAACCGCTCGTTGTCGGTTGAGGGCTGGATTCGCCGTCGTGTTGTTCGCTGATCGTCCGTTCCGGGTCGAGGGCAGGGTCCGCTGTGGTGTCGTATGGCGGCCGTCCGTTGCCGGCTGAGTGCGGGCTCGCCGGCCTGTTGCACTCCGGTCGGCCGTCTTCGCCGACTGCGGTGCCCAGCGTCGTGTTCTCCGCTCTCCGTGACTGGTACGTCCCCGTCTGGTGCCGATGGCCGTGTCTGTACTGAGATGCCGGTCGTCACGCTTTTGTCTGCCGCCCTGGTCTCCGCTGGGTGGCCCGTCGGACGACTCCTATCCCTGCCCGCCGTAGCACCAAGAAGGGGGGCTGGATTGCTTGATCTCCTTGCGGGGACGGGTGGATTGGCTGGTTGGGGGATTTTGGCTTGAGTTGTCAGGTTTTGTGGGGTGGTTTCTGGTGCCTTGTTGGGGTTGCTTGATGGTGGGGACAGTGGGGCGCGCCGGGCTGAGCCGGGGAAAGTCGGTAAGTGGGATGGCATGGTGATAGGTAGGGAATGACCAGGGATGATGGGTTGCTGTTGCTGCGTCCTGGTCGATGATTATGGGCGTGGTGGGGTGAATTGTGGACGTGCTGGTTTCGGGGGGAAATTTCTGATGCTTGAGCGGATTCATGAGATACCGGGAGTTCTGCTGGGTGCGGATGAGTATCTTGATGATTTCTGGCCTAATTTTCGGAAGATTGATGGCGTTTTTTGGAAGCTTGAACGGGTGCAGAGCTTTCGGGAGCCGAACGAGCCCAGTTGGGTCGCGATGCTGGAGGGCGACTGGGAACGGTCGATGAAGCTGGTCGATGGGCGGAGCGGTGTGGCGGGGGAGGGGGAGGGCCGGGTCGAGCGGTTCTCCCGGCGGCGGATCAGGATCGTCGAGCAGCCCGTCACGCCGTACGTGCAGTGGGAGATGCACGTACTCGCGCTGAGAGAGGCGGCTGCTGAGCAGGTGCGGGTGCTCGACGCCGGTGAGGTGGCCGAGCAGGAGGTCGGCCGCCGGCTGCCGGAGTTGGTCGTGCTGGGGACGGTGGCCATGTACGAGGTGACGTACGACGCGTCGGGCCGGCACAGCGGGGCGCGGCGGATCGACGATCGGGAAGTGATCGCGGCCTGCCGGGGGGAACTGGACAAGATGTTCGCGGCGGGGGAGGAGTTTCGGGCCTACTACGAGCGTGAGATCGTGCCGCTGCCCGCCCCGGAGATGAGTGTTTGAGGGGACGGCCTGCTGGGATGGCGTTGGGTGCACTCTTCGCCGTGTGGGGATCGATGAGTGGCTCGGCGTCGCAGGAAAGTCCGCCTGGTCAGGTTTCTGTGTTGTCGGCGAAGCCGGTGCGGTAGGCGAAGACCACGGCTTGGACGCGGTCGCGTAGGTCGAGTTTGGTGAGGATGCGGGAGACGTACGTGCGGACGGTCTCGAAGCTGATGACCAGTTCTGCGGCTATCTCGGCGTTGGACAGGCCGCGGGCGATCAGGCGTAGCACCTCGCGTTCGCGGGGGGCCAGGACGGCCAAGGGGTCCTCGGTGGCGGCAGGGGTCGAGGGGCGGAGGCGGTCGGCGAAGCGGCCGATGAGGGTGCGGGTCACGGTGGGGGAGAGCAGTGACTCGCCACGGGCGACGGTGCGAACGCCGTTCACCAGCTCCAGGAGGGGAGCGTCCTTGAGCAGGAAGCCGCTGGCGCCGGCGCGCAGGGCGTCGTAGACGTACTGGTCGACGTTGAACGTGGTCACGACCAGCACCTTCGGCGGTGCGATGATGCCGGGGCCGGCGATGCGTCTCGTCACCTCGATGCCGTCCATCAGGGGCATGTGGATGTCCATGACCACCACGTCGGGCTTCAGGGCGGTGACCGCCTCGACCGCGGCCGGGCCGTCGGCGGCCACGCCGATCACCGTCATGTCCGGCTGTGCGTCGAACGCCGTCTGGTAGCCGGTGCGGACGATCTCCTGGTCCTCGCAGATCATGACGCGGATGGTCATTCGGCACCGCCTGTGGGGGTCGGGGTCATTCGGCACCGCCTGCGGGCTGGTCTTCCGGCACCGGCTGTGGACGTCGTGGTCATTCGGCGACGCTTACCAGGATCATGGTCATTCGACACCGACTGCGGGCTCAGTGGTGATTCGGCGACGGGTGCGGGCGTCCTGGTCATTCGGTGTCGCTTAGGGGGATTGACGCGCGGAGTTGGAAACCGCCGTCGGGTTGGTCGCTTGCGGTCAGCTCGCCGCCCAGGGCGTCTATGCGGCTGCGGAGGCCGGGCAGGCCGCGGCCGCCGGACAGGCCGCTTCTCGCGCCGACCGATACCGCGGCGGCGGCGTTCGTCACCTCGACCTCCACGTGGTCGTTCCGGTAGCCGACCCGCACCGTGGTCGGGCTGCCTTCGGCGTATTTGACGGCGTTCGTCAGGCCCTCCTGGACCACGCGGTACACGGCCAGGCTCACGCCGACCGGGAGTGGGGGCTGGGCGCCGTCCTCCACCAGTTCGACCGGCTGGCCGCCGCTGCGGGTCTGTTCGACCAGGTCTCGTACGCTGCCCATGACAGGGGACGCCGACTCTCCGGTCGCCTCGAGTACGTCCAGCAGGTGGCGCAGTTCGGCCAGGGCGCGGCGGCCGGAGCCGCCGATCGTGGACAGTGCCGTGACCACCCGGTCCGGCGACGTGGCCACGAACTGGGTGGCGTCGGCCTGCACGACGATGCCGGTGACGTGGTGGGTCACCACGTCGTGCAGCTCGCGCGCGATGCGCGCCCGCTCGGCGGTGGTCGCGGCCACGGCGGCGAGCCGGCGGCGCTCGGCCTCCTGGAGTCGTTGCCCGCGGACGAAGGCGCCGCCCATCCAGCACGCGGCGAACAGCAGGTAGAACACCAGAAACTCGCTCAGCGTCCCCGGTGAGCCGAGCAGGAGCATGGCGACGCACAGGACGACGTACGCGGCCGACGACACGACGGTGATGGCGCGGCGGAACCGCTCCTGGTGCGCGCCCGCCGAGTACAGCGCGACGTAGATCGTCACGGTGCCGAACTGCATCGGGTAGGCGAGCGTCTCGTGGACCACGAAGGCGGCGCCGTTGATCGCCAGGCACGCGGCGGGCCACCGGGTGCGTACGGCGAGCGGCAGCGTCTGGGCCAGGATCAGCACGAGCGTGAACGCGTCGGCGGGACGTTCCGGCAGGTCGCCGAACTGGACGCTCATGATCGTCAGCGCCGGTACGAACGCCAGCCCGGTGAAGCCGGCGGCCAGCCAGCGATCCCACACCGTGGCGTCGTAGACGCGCCAGACGTTCAGCAACCTGCGGAAGAGGTCGCCGGCCAAGGTCCCCGGCATGGCTCAGAGCCTAGCGATCTCCGATCGCCGATGTTGCCGCGTTTGTCCCTCATGTGAGCCACACGGAATGTCCGCAGCGCGGTGATTCGGGACAGGGCCCTCGACTCCTACTTTTTCCTTACCAGCGGCCGGCAAGCACGGTCGGCCGCGAATCCGGATCACGACACCACGGGAAGCCGGATCGCACCGTCACGGGAATCGGGATCGCGGCACTACAGGGCTTCGGAAGGGCAGCATCATGGAGAGCAACAGCATTCGGGTACGCATCGTCATCGCCGGCAGCCTGGCCGCGGTCGCGGCGGCAGGGGCGGTCATCGGCGGGCAGCCGGCGAGCGCCGAGGTCGAGGTGAGTGCCGGTGACGTGCAGAAGTCGATCAAGTGGGGTGAGTGTCCGGAGCTTGCGCCGGGCGCCAAGCGGGATCCCCGGCAGACCTGCGGCACCGTCAAGGTGCCTCTCGACTATCGCCGCCCCGGTGGGGAGAGCATCACCGTTGCGGTCTCCAGGATCGCCACCGCCAAGCCGGGTAAGAAGCGCGGCAACCTGCTGTTCAACCCGGGAGGCCCGGGGTTGCAGGGGCTGGACATGCCCGGTCAGATGGCGCTCACACTGCCGAAGAAGGTGCGGGACTCGTACGATCTGATCGGGTTCGACCCGCGCGGTGTCGGCCACAGCACGCCGATGAGTTGCGGTCTGCCCGGCACCGCCGGCCTGCTCACCGTGTTCCCCTATCCCGGCGCCGGCGGCTCGATCAAGGAGAACGTCGCCACCGCGCGTGCCGTCGCCGCGCAGTGCGCCAAGGTCGGGGCCAAGCTCCAGTACTTCACCAGTGCGAACACGGCTCGTGACATGGATCGCATCCGCCGGGCGCTCGGCGTGCGGAAGATCTCCTACTGGGGCCAGTCCTTCGGCACCTACCTCGGCGCGGTCTACACCTCGCTGTTCCCCCGCAACACCGACCGGATGGTGCTGGAGGGCAACGTCGACCCGGACAAGGTGTGGGCGAAGATGCTGAACACCTGGAACCAGGGCATGAACGACCGGTTCCCCGACGCCGCCCGCGTCGCCGCGGCGAACGACGCCGCCCTCGGGCTGGGCGACACCGTCGAGGAGGTCACCGACTCCTTCCTCGCGCTGGCCGACCGCCTGGACCGGAAGCCGGCCACGGTGCCGGGCGCGTCGGTGACGGTCAACGGCGGGTTGCTGCGCGCTGTCACGTACCAGATGCTGCAGCACAACGAGACGCTCGCTCCGCTCACCCAGTTCTGGAAGGCGGTGGGCAGTCTGTCCGCCGGCAAGGCCCCGACGGACGCGGACGTCGCCGTGCTCCGGCAGATCTTCGCCGACACCCCGCCCGCGAAGGGCGTGCCGGCCGACAACCAGGTCACCATGGCTCTGGCCATGATCTGCGGGGACACCACCTGGTCGCGCGACGTGGACTCCTACGCCGCCGCCACCGCGGCCGCCCGCGCGAAGTACCCGTTGAGCGGCGGCATGCCGAACAACATCCTGCCGTGCGCGTTCTGGTCGAAGAAGCCGATCGAGCCGCTGGTCAAGGTGACCTCGCACGGTCCGCGTAACGTGCTGATCCTGCAGAACCGCCGCGACAACGCCACGCCGTGGGCGGCGGGCCGAGGGATGCGTAAGGCGCTGGGTGACCGGGCCGGCTTCGTCGGTGTCCAGCACGGCGGGCACTTCGCCTACGGCACCGGCTCGGTCTGCGCCGACCAGGCCACCGTCGCGTTCCTGACCAAGGGGACCCTGCCGGCCAAGGACCTCTCCTGCGCCGGTCTCAAGTCCTGACCGTCACCTCACGACCCAGCCCCCAGCGTCCAGCCCCCGGTTCTCGGCCCGGGGGCTGAGCCGTGTCCGCAGCGGGGATCCGGGAGTGCCGCTTTCTGGAAAGGCGGGTGGCTTCGGGGCTCGGTGCTTCCGCGCGTCGGCCGGGTCAGCAGCTTCGAGGGTTGGTCGGATCCGCGGGTTTCGAGGGTCGGTCGGATCAGGAATTCCGCGGGTTGGTCGGCTCAGGGGGGTCGGCGGGCTATGAGGACCTTCAAGGTGACCGGTTCGGTGAAGCGGCCGGTCGGGACGGCCGTCAGCAGCGCGGTGGTGAGGTCGCGTTCGAAGGCGGGGCGGCAGTCGCCGAGCAGCCGGCGCAGGGGCAGCGAGGTCGAGTACAGGTAACCGATGATCCGGTCCACGGTCCAGATCCGCTCGAACTCGTGGACCACCGGGGTGACGTCCCGGAACGCGGACCGGGCCAGCAACTCCTCGTGCGATTCAGGCTGCTGACCTGCGACGTCCTGCCGTCCGGCCGAGGTTCGCGGCGCGCTGGCGGTCTGTGGCTCGGCTGAGGTTCGCGGAGCGCGGGGGCTCTGTGGCTCGGTCGCACGGCGTCGTCCACCGTTGCTCCGCAGTTCGTCGCGCGTTCGGAGGCCGGAGCCGGAGCCGGAGCCGGGGCCGGGGCCGGGGCCGGGACTGAGGCGGGGGATGGGGCTGGAGCTCGGACCCGGGCTCGGGCTCAGGCCGGTGCTGGGGCGGGAGCTGGAGCTCGGGTTCGGGCTCTGGAGGGGGTACGAGGAGGGGGGCAGGTAGCGGTGTTGTACGTCTTCGATGACCGCCTGCCAGGGAGCCGCCGCCAGCGCCATGCAGCCGTCGTTGGCGATCACCAGCCCGCCCTCGTCCTCCACCACCCCCGTCAGCCCCCGCAGCACCCGCTCACGATCCGTCCAGTGGAACGACCGTCCCATGGTCACCAGCCGGAAGCGCCCGAGCTCGCCCGCCAGATCGGCGGCGTCCCCTTGGATCCAGGTGAGGTTGCGCGCTCCGGCCGCGCGAGCCTGCTGGGCCGCCTGGGCGAGCATGCCGGGGTCGGGGTCCAGGCCGACCGCCTGCTCGACGTGCTCGGCCAGGGGGATGGTCAGCTGGCCGGTGCCGCAGCCGAGGTCGAGGGAGCGGCCGGTGCCGTTCAGGGCGAACCGGGTGACCACGTCGGAGAAGAATGCCTGCGGATAGCCGGGACGGAAACGGGCGTAGTAGGGGGCGGTGCCGGAGAAAAGACCCATCCCAGGTCAGAGGGGGAGGTCGCCGGTGGCGGCGCTGGTGGAGCCGGTCGCCTGGTAGGCGGCGATCGTGCGTTCCGCGATGCGCATCTGGTGGATCTCGTCGGCCCCGTCGGCGAAGCGGGCCCAGCGGGCGTGCTGGAACATGGAGGCCAGCGGAGTGTCGGTCGAGTAGCCGAGGGCCCCGTGCACCTGGATCGCGCGGTCGATGATGCGGTTGAGGCTGTTCGCCACGAAGTGTTTGGCCATCGACACCTCCGTACGGAAGTCCTCGCCCTTGTCGATCTTGGAGGCGGCGTGCAGGACCATGAGCTTGCACTGGTAGAGCTCCATGGCCGAGTCGGCGATCAGCCACTGGATGCCCTGCTTCTCCGCCAGCAGCGAGCCGTGGCTGTACCGCTTGAGCGCGCGGTCGACCATCATGTCCAGGGCCGTCTCCGCCTGCGAGATCCAGCGCATGCAATGGGCCAGGCGGGCCGGGCCGAGCCGGTACTGGCCCAGGCGGTGCCCGTTGCCGCGACCGCCGAGGATGGCGGTGCCGGGCAGGCGCAGGTCGGTGATGACGATCTCGCTGTGGCCGGTGGAGCCGTGCATGGTCTCGACCTCGCGCACGTCGTTCCAGCCCGGATTGGGCAGGTCGACGAGGAACGCGGTGTTGGCCCCGCGCGACCCCTCCGGCACGTCCTGCTCCGTCCTGGCGATGAGGATGGCGAAGCTGGCCCGGCGGGCGTTGGAGATGAACCATTTGTGGCCGTTGATCACCCACTCGTCGCCGTCCTGGACCGCCTCCGTACGGATCAGCGTGGGGTCGGAGCCGGCCACCTCGGGCTCGGTCATGGCGAAGCAGGACATCTGGACGCCGTCGAGCAGCGGACGCAGGTACTTCTCCTTCTGCTCGTCGTCCGCCCAGTGCAGCAGGGTGTGCATGTTGCCCTCGTCCGGCGCCTGACAGTTCAGCACCCACGGGCCGATCCGGGTCTTGGCCGCCTCCGACTGCACCATGGCCAGCTCCACGTGCCCCAGGCCCATGCCGCCCCACTCCTTCGGCATGTGCGGCAGCCAGAGCCCCTCGGCCTTGGCGAGGGAGCGCAGGTGGAAGATCGCGCGGAGGTACGCGTCGCGCTCGCCCTCCCCCACCTCCGCCATCGCGGGAACGACCGTGCCCTGGATGAAGGCGCGGACCCGCTTGCGGATCTCCTCGTGCTCGGGGGAGAGGGTGAAATCGATGGCCATGCTCACTCCTTGTATCAAGCGGGGGCAGGTGGTGTCTCCGGGTAGTGGCAGGCGAGCCAGTGGTCCGCGCCGATCCGCCGGATCCTGGGCTCCTCCTCGGCGCACCGCGCCGCCGCCCGCGGGCAGCGGGTACGGAAGCGGCACCCCGTCGGCGGGCTGACCGGCGACGGCGGCTCGCCACTGATGAGCTGGTCCGCGGGCGGGAGGTCCAGGCCGCCGCCGGGGATGGAGGCGATCAGGGCCCGCGTGTACGGATGCGCCGGCCGGCTGATCAGATCGGCGCTCGGCGCCAGCTCGCACACCTTGCCCAGGTACATCACCATGATCCGGTCACTGACGTTCTTCACCACGGCCAGGTCGTGGGCGATGAAGACGAGCGTGAGCCGGTAGCGGTCCTTGAGGTCCTCCAGCAGGCCGAGGATCTGGGCCTGCACCGAGACGTCCAGCGCCGACACCGGCTCGTCGCAGATCACCACCTCGGGATCGAGGATCAGCGCCCTGGCGATCGAGATGCGCTGGCACTGCCCGCCGGAGAACTCGTGCGGCCGCCGTACCGCCGCCGTCGCCGGATCCAGCCCGACCGCCTCCAGCACCTCGTCCACCCGGTCGCCCGGCAGGTCCCACACGCGCGGGCCCTCGCCGACGATCTCGCGGACGCGGCGGCGGGGGTTGAGCGAGGAGATCGGGTCCTGGAAGATCATCTGCAGGCGGCGGCGGGTCCTGCGCAGGGCTTCGCCGCGCAGCTCGGTCAGTTCGAGACCGTCCAGCCGGACGGAGCCCGAGCGGGGCGGCGGGAGCTGCACGAGAGCCCGCGCCGCGCTGGACTTGCCGCAGCCCGACTCGCCGACGATACCCAGCGTCTCGCCGCGCGCCAGGTCGAAGCTCACCCCCGAGACCGCCCTGACGGTACGGCCGCGGCCGGCGGGGAACTCCACGACCAGATCCTCCACCCGCAGCAGCACCTCGTCACGAGGGCGCAGGTGAGCGCTACCGCTACCGGCCACCGCCGTCAGCTCCTTCCGTAAGGTGAGCGCTTCCGCCGCCGGCCACGGCCGTCGGCTGAGCGCGTCCGCTACCGGCCACCGCTCTCAGCCCCTTCCGCGACATCCGTGACGTCGGAGGACGGCGCCGCCGCCGTCCCGTCCTGAGCCTGCGTGCGCGGATGCCAGCAGGCATAACGGCGACGGTCGTGGCCGTCCTCGAACAGCGGCGGCGCCTCCCGCTCGCAGCGTTCGTCCGCGTACGCGCACCGCGCCCGGAACGCGCACCCCTCGGGCAGGTCCACCAGGTCGGGCGGCCGGCCGGGGATGACCCGGAGCCGGTGGTGCACGGGGTCGGTCAACCGGGGCGCCGCCTGGAGCAGAGCCTCGGTGTACGGCATCCGGGGCCGGGCGAACACCTCGGCCGCAGGCCCCCGTTCGACCACCTTGCCGGCGTACATGACGATCACCTCGTCCGCCCACCTGGCCACCACGGACAGGTCGTGGCTGACCAGGACCACGGCCATGTCCCGCTCCTCGCGCTGCCGGTGCAGCAGCCGCAGCACCTGGTCCTGGATGGTCACGTCGAGCGCGGTGGTGGGCTCGTCCGCGAACAGCACGTCGGGCCGGCACGACAGCGCCATCGCGATCGTCACCCGCTGCCGCATCCCGCCGGAGAGCTGGTGCGGGTAGCGGCGCAAGATCCGGACGGGATCGGGGATGCCGACGGAGGCCAGCAGCTTCGCCGCCTCCGCGCGGGCCTGCCTGCGGGTCAGGCTCATGTGCACCCGCAGCGGCTCCATGACCTGGGTGCCGATGGTGCGCACCGGGTTCAGCGCGGTCATCGGGTCCTGGAACACGGTGCCGAGCCGCGGTCCGAGCACCGAGCGCATCTCGGCGGCGGTGTAGGAGGTCAGGTCGTCGCCCGCCAGGTACACGTTCCCGCCCCGGACCGAGGTGCCGGGCAGCAGGCCCAGGATGGAGCGGATCAGCATGGACTTGCCCGATCCCGACTCGCCGACGATGGCCAGCGTCCGGCCGCGCTCCAGGGTGAAGGAGACCCCGTCCACCGCCTTGACCAGGCCGCGCGGCGTGACGAAGTGGGTGCGCAGGTCCTCGACCTGGAGCAGGACGTCGCGGACGGGGTGCGTGGTGGCGGGCAGCGCGGGGGCGGCCTGGCGCACCGGTTCGAGGCCGCTCTCCCGGACGTCCGTCAGCGACCGCAGCCGGTCGCCCACCAGGTTGAACGACAGCACGGTCAGGAACATGGCGATCGAGGGCGCCAGCACCACGTGCGGCGCGGTCTCCATCAGCGTGCGGCCCTCGTTGATCAGCCCGCCCCAGGTCGGGGTGGGCGCCTGGACGGACAGGCCGAGGAAGGCCAGGCTGCCCTCGGCGACGACGACCACGGCCATGCCGATGAACGCGTACGACGCCGCCGGCACCGCCACGTTCGGCACGATCTCCCGCCACAGGATGCGCCGGTCACGGGTGCCGAGCACGCGGGCGGCCAGCACGAACTCGCGCTCGGCGAAGGTGAGGGTGGCGCCCCTGATGAGGCGGACCCAGGAGGGGACGCCGAGCACGCCGAGCACGATCAGCACGTTACGCAGGTTGGCGCCGGCGAAGGCGACCACGGCCAGCGCGAACACCAGTGCGGGGAACGCCTGCGCCACGTCGTTGACCGCCATGATGACCGCGTCCGCGGCCTTGCGCCGGTAGCCGGCCAGGATGCCGAGCGGGGCGCCGATGCCCAGGCCGAGCAGGACGGCGCCGATGCCGACGCCGAGGGAGACGCGGGCGCCGTACACGACCCTGCTGAGCACGTCGCGGCCGAGGCCGTCGGTGCCGAACGGGTGCGCGGCGCTGGGACCTGACTGCGGCGGCCCGGCGAGCGTCTCGTCGTAGCGGGCGAACGGCAGCAGGTCGGCCAGCAGCGCGGCGAGCAGGATCAGCCCGATCCAGCCGAGCGCCAGCCAGAAGCCGAGCCCTTGCCGCCTACGCACGCCTGATCCTGGGGTCGACGGCGGCGTACACCAGGTCCACGGTGAAGTTGACGACCACGTAGCCGACCGAGATCAGCACGACGCCTCCCTGAACCGTCAGGTAGTCGCGGGAAAAGATGGAGTCGACGATGAGCCGCCCGACGCCGGGCAGGCCGAAGAGCGTCTCGATGATCACGGTGCCGCCGATGAGCGCGCCCAGGTTGAGGCCGACGGCGGTGATCAGGGTGATCGCGGAGGGGCGCAGCGCGTGCCGCCACAGGATGCGGCGCGGGGACAGGCCGCGGGCGCGCGCCAGCGTGATGTAGTCCTCCTGGAGGGTGGCGATCAGGTCCGTACGGAGCAGCCGCGCGTACACCGCCAGTTGCCCGGCGCCCAGCGTGACGGCGGGCAGGATCACCGAGGTGAGGTTCCAGCCGAGGTCGAGGGAGATGGGCGTCCACCCGGTCGCGGGCACCACCTGCCAGGTGACCGCGAACACGAGGATCAGCAGCACGCCCAGCACGAACACGGGCGTGGACAGCAGCGCGAAGCTGAGCGCGGTGAGCGCCTGGTCCAGCGCGCGGCCCGCGCGGCGGGCGGCGGCCACGCCCACGGGGATCGCCAGCCCGAGCGCGATGACCTGCGCCGCGACCAGCAGTTCCAGCGTGACGGGCAGCCGCTCGGCCAGCTCGGAGCCGACCGGCATCCGGGTGATGTAGGAGGTGCCGAAGTCGCCGGTGGCCAGGCCGCCGAGCCAGTCGAGATAGCGCACCAGCAGCGGCTGGTCCAGCCCGAGCTCCTGGCGGAGCTGGGCGCGGGCCTCCTCGGTCGCCGACAGGCCCAGGATCTGCGTGACCGGGTCGCCGGGCAGCAGGTTGAGCAGGACGAAGGAGAGGAAGGTCACCACGACCAGCACCACCAGGAGCCGGATCAGCCGGTGGAGGACGATCACCGTTCGCTGACCCAGAGCTGGCCGAACGGGTGGTACGGGATGGGCGACCCGGTCAGCGGCAGGCCCTTGCCGCCGTCGGGCAGCACGTGCTCGCCGATGCCGCGCACCTTGGTCTTGGCCACGATGGCCCCGGTGTTGAGATGGTCGATGAAGACGTAGGGCACCAGCTCGCGCAGCCGTTCCTGCACGGTCTTGTACGCGGCCTTGCGCGCGGCCTCGTCCGGGTTCATCCGGCCGACGTCGAAGGCCTTGCTCAGCTCGTCGTCCTTGAGCCTGGTCATGTTGAGCGAGATGTCGCCGACGGGCTTGGCGTAGCCCTGGTGCATCCAGATGTACTCGCCGTCGGGGTCCTGGGCGGAGAACTGCGTCCACACGGTGGCCGCGAAGTTGCCGGTGATGGCGCGGTTGATCAGGTCGGCCTGGTCGGCCTGCTTGATCGAGACCTCGATGCCGGCCTTGCGCCACATGTCCTGGGCCAGCTCGACGCCCTGCATGGTGTTGGGGTCGGGGGTGGAGATCAGCTCGAACCGGATCGGGCCCTTCTCCGCCTCGACCTCCTTGACCAGCGCGGACGCCTTGGCCAGGTCGTAGTCGGGATAGCCGCCCGGGGTGTACCACTTGGAGTCCTTCGACCACGGGCCGTCGGCCTGCTCGGTCAGCCCGCCGCGCAGGGTCGAGATGACGGCTTTCCGGTCGGTGGCGTGGGCCATGGCCTTGCGCACCCGCACGTCGTCGAGCGGGGCCACCTCGGTGTTGAGCAGGAACATGTACTCGGCCACGGCCATGCCCTGCGCCCGGTGGATGGTGTAGGCGTCCTTCAGCGCGCCGAACTTGGTCAGGTCCTCGTCGCGGGAGGTGCCGATGGCGTCCACGCCGCCCGCTTCGAGGGTCTGCGCCCTGGTCTGGCTGTCGGGCAGGATCCTGAACTCGACCTCGTCCAGGTACGGCAGGCCCTGACGCCAGTAGCGCGGGTTGCGGGTGACGACCATGCGGTTGTCCGGCACGTACTCCTTGAAGATGAACGGTCCGGTGCCGACCGGCTTGAGGCTGGCCGCCTTGGGGTCGTTCAGCGAGGCCGGCGGGACGATCATGCCGGTCTGCGTGGACAGGTAGTAGGGGAAGGCCACCCACGGCTGGTTCAGCACGACCTTGACCGTCATGGGGTCGGCCAGCTCGAACGACTTGATCGGCACGAAGACGGCCGCGGTCAGCGGCGACTTCTTCTGCGCCTCCAGGTTGGCCTTGACGATGTCACCGGTCAGGGACATGCCGTCGGAGAAGGAGATACCCGACCTGACCTTGATGGTCCATTCGTCGTACTTGTCGTTCGGGGTGAGCGACTCGGCCAGGTACGGCTTCCAGTCGCCCTCGGCGTCCACGCTCACCAGCGCTTCGATGATCGTGCCGGCCATGCTGTAGCTCTGTGCCGCGAACTGGTCGGTGATCGGGTTGAACCCGTTGGCGTCCGCGCTGAGCGCGTACACCAGGCGTCCGCCCTGTACGGGCCCGGTCGCGGGCGCGCCCGACTGCGGCGGCCCCGCGACCGGTCGTTGCCCGCTGCAGGCCAGCATCACCGTCGCGGCCAGTAACAACGTGGCCGCCGTCCTCCAGCGTCCCATTCACGCCCTCCTCCCGGCTGATCCCCCGAGAGCAATTTCACCGATAGTACTATCGGTGAAAATCCGCACAAGTGCCGCGGGAGAATCGTTACGAGGGGAGGGGATCGATGACGGACACACGGCTGACCAGAAGCGAGGCCAAGGATCTGACCAGGCGCCGGCTCATCCGCGCCGCGCTGGCGATCCTGGACGAGGAGGGCGAGGCGGGCCTGTCCACGGTCAAGGTCGCCAAGGCCGCCGGGATCGCGCAGTCCAGCTTCTACGTGCACTTCAAGGACATGCAGGAGCTGCTGCGGGTGCTCGCGGACGAGGGCGGCGAGCGGCTGTTCGAGGCCATGCGCGCGGCCCGCCGCAAGGCCCGCGAGGCCCCCGACGACCTCGAACGGCACCGCGACACGTTCCGCATCCCGCTGGTCGCCATCTGCCGCCATCCCGAGCTGCTGCGCATCCAGCTCAGAGCCAGGTACGACCCCTCGTCCTCGCTGCGCGACTTCGCCGTGGCCACGGCGGCGGCCCACCGCGAGCACCACGCCGCCGACCTGGCCGCGCTCGGCTACACCGCCGACGACGAACGCGACCGGCGGCGGCTGGAGATGATCGCGGAGGGGATCAACGCGGCCACCAACGCGCTGGCCATGGGGCACCTGGAGGGGCGCTACCCCGACCTGGACGAGGCCGCCGACATCCTGACGGCCCTGTCCAGGGGCGCCCTCCGGCTGCTGCGCAGCACGTCGGCGAAGACCACCCCCGCGGAGGCGGACGTGATCAGTGAGCCTCCCGCACGATCCTGACCGCCCCGGCCGGCACCGTCAGTGAGCCGTCCACCGGCGTGCCGTCCAGCGTCATGCCCTTGACCGGCCGGCGCCTTGTCCAGGTAGACGGGGGAGCTGGGGCAGAACGCCTGCCGGCTGCCCGGTCACAGCCGGCGTCCGTCGGCGTCCTCGGGCAGCGCCTCGGGGTGGCGCTGCCCGAACCACGGCGGCGGGGAGGCGGTCGGCGTGGACAGGTGGGCCCGGATGCCGGCGTCGCGCCTCAGAGCCTCACATCGGCGGCGAGTACCGACACCTCCTCCGCGCTCAGCCTGCCGTCCGCGACGACCGTGACCACCCGCCGGGTCAGCGTGCCCTCCATGACCAGCGGCGTGTCCCAGGCCAGTGCCTGGCCCACGCCCGGATACTCCTCGACCCGGACGAACCACGGGTCGTCGTCCGCCTGGACGAAGATCAGCGTCCAGTCCCGGCCTTCCGGCGTGCGGCCCGACAGGGCGATCCACGGCTCCCGGCTGCCGTGCACCGCCCGCTCGTCGCCGGGGAGCGTGGTGCGGGCGTGGGAGGTGCCGGGGGCGCGCCAGAAGAAGCCGCCGTAACCGGCGCCCGCCCGGCCCTTGGTGGCTGAGCTCTGGATCGTCAGCGGGGCATCGGTGAGGTTGGTGAGCGTGAACGCGAAGTCCAGCGCCCACGCGGCTCCCACCGGTGGTTCCGCGGCGTCCGGCGTCCAGGCCGTCCCGACCGGGCGGGCCGTGACCGTGCGTTCCTCGCGGGCCATCAGGCCGGCCGGCCCGATCCACTCGACCTGCTCGGCGAAGCCGCCGTCCTCCAGCCTGGTGAACGCCACGTGCCGCTGCCGGCCGTGATCCGCCAGCCAGGCCGGCCCCTGGTCCTTGACGTACGTGCGCCCGCCCCAGAAGTTCGCCCCGCCGAGGTCGGAGATCGCCACGCCGACGCCCAGGTGGTGCACGTGGTCCTCAGGACGGACCTCGCTCACCTCCACGCCGCCGAGCGTGCGCACCCCGTGCAGGTAGGGGCGGGGCGAGTCGGTGGCGGGCAGGTCCGGACGCCAGTCGTAGGCGGCCACCTCGCGGCCCGACACCAGCAGCTCCACCCGCGTCCACGCCGCGCCCAGCTCCGAGTAGAGCGCCAGCTCCCTGGCGCTGAGGTCGGTCAGCCCGACCGCGCCGGGCAGCACCCGGCCGGTCACCTCGCCCGTCTCGTCCCGGTGCACGATCTGGTGCCGCTCGGGGATCGGCACCGGTTCAGGGGCCAGCCGGATCGCGTCCAGCACGCGGGTGAACCGTTCGGTGCCGGCCAGCGGCACCAGCAGCTCCGCGCCCGTGCGCGCGTGGTCGATGAGGTTCTCCAGCAGGCCCGTCCGCTCGTACGTGGTCGTCGTGACCGAGCCGTCCGCCCGTTCCACCGTGAGCCGGTCCTGCGTGTAGTGAAGCGTGGCGTGGCCCGCGTCGCCGTGCACGGTCACGTAGGGCTCGTGCCGCGGCTGCTCGTCGGGCGCGCACAACGTCACCGCGATCGTGATCGTCAGCCCGTCCTCCAGCCGGACGCGCAGGCAGGAGGTGTCGTCCGACTCGATCGGGTTCGCGTGGTAGAGCTCGGTCTCGATCTCCGCGATCGGAGCGTCGGAAACGGCCAGCGCGGTCGCGACGGCGTGCGCGAACGGGTTCGTCAGCGCGCCGTCCATCACGTCCACGCCGTTCAGCCGGCGCCGGCCCGCCCAGGGGGAGCGGGTGAAGTAGGAGGCGGGACGCGCCCAGGCGCCCGCGCCGCCGATGCCGCGCACCCGGCCGAGCGCGCCGCTCGCGATCAGCTCGCGCAGCGCCTGGACGGCCGTCGAACCGAGCGACTGGAACCCGACCTGGCAGGCCAGCCCGGTCTCCGCGACCGCCGCGGCGATCCTGCGGTGCTCGCCGGGGCTCGGCGCCGGGGGCTTCTCCAGCAGCACGTGCGAGCCGGCCCGCAGCGCGGTCACCGCGAGGTCGGCGTGCGTGTCGATCGGCGTGCAGACGATGGTGAACTCCGCGCCCGTCTTGGCGATCAGCTCGCCCAGGTCGGACGACTGCGGCGGCGCGGCGAAGTCCACCGCCACGGGCCGCAGGTCGCAGATCCCGGCCAACGTGATCAGCCCGCGCCCGCTCAGCTCGCGCAGGATGCCCAGATGGTGCTGCCCGTGCCCCTGGGCTCCGGCCAGCACGACCTTCGCCGGCGTCATGACGACCACCTCAGCCCGAGCCCGGCCCCGCCGCTCGCCCGCAGCACACCGCCGGAGATCTCCACCGGGTACGGCTCCGCCAGCAGCCCCAGCCGCCCGAACGAGGCGTCCTCCACGTCCTCCACCATCGACGGCAGCGGCAGGGCCAGGGCGAGCTGCCCCGACACCTCGCTCAGCAGGTGCGGATAGACCGGCACGTCGTAGGTCCTGGCCAGCTCCGCGATCCGCAGGAACGGCGTGATGCCGCCGACCCGCACCACGTTCGGCTGGACCACGTCGCACGCGCCCGCCGCCAGCAGGTCGCGGAAGCCGTACGTGGTGTAGACGTTCTCGCCCACCGCGATCGGCACGTCGACGGAGCGGCGCAGCTCCACGTGCCCGGCGACGTCGTCGGCGGGCAGCGGCTCCTCGATCCAGTGCGGGTCGAACTCGCGCAGCGCGGCCAGCGCCCGCCGCGCCCTGTGCAGGTCCCAGCGCTGGTTCGCGTCGATCATCAGCAGCCGGTCGGGGCCGATCACCGCGCGCACCGCGGCCACCCGGGCCACGTCCTCGGCCAGGTCCGGCCGGCCCACCTTGATCTTGACGCCCCGGTATCCGGCCGCGACCCAGCGCCCGGCCTGCTCGACCAGCTCCTCCAGCGAGTAGTGCAGGTTGACGCCGCTGCCGTACACGGGCAGCTCGTCGCGCCGGCGGCCGAGCACGTCGGGCAGCGCCTCGCCGCCGCAGCGCAGGTCCCACAGCGCCAGGTCGACGCCGGCCAGCGCGACCGTGGTGATCCCGCCGGGGCCCGCCTCGCGCAGGTGCCGCCACAGGCGGTCCCACACCACCTCGGGGTGGGCGGGCAGCCCGATCAGCGCCTCGCGCAGGTCGTGGTCGAGCAGCGCCCGCACCGCGTGCGCGCCGATCTGCGGCGTCCACGAGAACCCGGTGCCGGTCCGCCCGTCGGCGAGCGTGACGTGGGTGACGATCACGTGGTTGGCCGGCACGTCCGCGCCCCACGGACGCGGCAGCGCCGCGGTGCGCAGCTCGGTGCGCAGGTTCGCGATGGTCATGACGCCACCCGTTCCAGCCCGGTCTTGATCAGCGCCTCCAGCTCCTCCAGGTGCTCGCCGCTCACCTCCACCAGCGGCGGGCGTACGGCGCCCACGTCCAGGCCGCGCAGCCGGACGCCGGCCTTGACCAGCGAGACGGGGTAGCCGGGGACCTTGCCGCGCAGGCGGACGAGCGGGGCGTAGAACTCGGTGAGCAGCCGCTCCTCGCCGTTCAGGTAGGCCAGGGCGATCTCGGGCGCGAAGGCGAACACCGCGCTGGAGTACAGCTCGACCCCGAGGCCCCGGTAGGCGGGCATGGTCAGCTCGGCCGTCGGCAGCCCGTTGAAGAACAGGAAGTCCGGGTACGACTCGCGTACGGCGAGCACGATGCGCTGCATCCGGTCGATGTCGCCCACGCCGTCCTTGAGCCCGATCACCCCGGGCAGACCCGCCAGCGCGACCGCGGCCTCCGGTTCGAGCACCACCGAGCCGCGCTGGTAGATGATCACCGGCAGCACCTCGGCCACCGCCCGCACGTACGCCTCGAAGCCGTGCCCCGGCCCCTGGGCCAGGTACGGCGGCATCAGCAGCAGCCCGTCCGCGCCGGCCTCCCTGGCGGCCCGCGCCTGGTTCAGCGCGGCGCCGAGCGGCCCGCCCGCGCCCGCGAACACCGGCACCCGGCCCGCCACGACCTCGGTGGCCACCCGCACTGCCCGCGCGTGCTCGGACTCCGACAGCGCGGAGAACTCGCCCGTGCCGCAGGCCGCGAACACGCCGCCCGGACCGTGCTCCATCCCCCGCCGCACGTGCTCGGCCAGCACCTCCTCGGCGAGCGCGCCGCCGGCGTCGAAGGGGGTCACGGGAAAGAACAGCACACCGCTGAGATTCACGGAATCTCCTTGAGAATAGAAACCCCGGCCTTGTGGGCGGGACGGAAAGTCGGACATGTGCCGATGGAACCCTCGCGGGAGGCCGGACAGGTGCCGCCGAATCCCCTCACGGGTGGCTGTGCGGGTCGGCCGCCCCGAGGAGAGGGGAATCGTCCTTCAGCTCGGTGCGCCAGCTGCGCTTGGGCTGCCAGCCGAGCAGGCGCTCCGCCTTGGCGGTCGAGAAGGCGGGCGCGGTGCCGGTGAGCCCGGCCGCGAACGGCTCGGTGCCGGGCACGACCTGGGGGAGCAGGTCCGCCAGCGGCTTCCTGGCCAGCGCGTCGGCGGCGCCGGCGAAGAAGATCTCGCCGTTCGGCAGCTCGGGCAGCGCCTCGCTGAGCACGCCGATCATCTCGGCGGCGTCGCGCGAGTCGATGTAGTTGAACAGCGACACCCCGCCCAGCTCGGGCCGGTCGAGCCGCTCCCGCACCGTGTGACCGGCCTGCGTCGGCGCGCCCGCCCACTCCTCGGGCGGGATCACGAAGCACGGCCGCACCGCGGCCAGCTTGGTCTTCCCCGCGCGGGCGAAGGCCCGCATCGTCTGCTCGGCGGTCACCTTGGACAGGTTGTACGCGTTCCACGGCAGAACAGGATGTTCCTCATCGATCGGCAGGTACTGCGGCGCCCAGCCGCCCGGCGCGCCGTACCCCATGACGGTGGGACTGCTGGCCACCACCACGCCGGGCACGCCCAGGGCCACCGCCGCCTCGCACACGTTGAACGCGAGCCGGGTGTTGACCTTGAAGATGACCGATTCGGGGTAACTGAACGGGGTGGCGATCGCGGCGAGGTGGATCACCGACTCCGGCCGGAACCTGGCGATCACCTCGAACGTCTCACCCGTGTCGGTGAGATCGGCCGGTAACGTGACGGCCGCCTCCGCCGGGGTGCCCGGGGCGCGGTCCACGCCGATGACCTCGTGCCCGGCCGCCGCGAGCGTGCTGACCACGCTGCGGCCGAGGCGTCCTGCGCTTCCGGTGACGAGGACTCTGCTCACCGTGAGGGGCTCCTTCAAGACTGCAAACAGTTGCACTAAACCTTCGGGTCAGCAAGGGTGAGGCGTCAAGAGGTGATTTCGTCACCGGCCGTCTAGCTGGGGGTTCCCGGCGAGGTCGGGCGGCAAGCGCTTTCACCGACTTCCCAGTGTCTGCAAGCGGTTGCGTTAGGGTGTGCGACGTGACAGTGACGATTCGTGATGTGGCCAGAGCGTCCGGGGTCCATGTGTCGACCGTGTCCCGGACCTTCTCCGCGCCCCACATGGTGAACGCCGCCACCCGCTCCAGGGTGCTCACGGTGGCCGAGGAACTGGGGTACCGGCCCAACCGGGCGGCCAGGGCGCTCACGACCGGGCGCACCCACAATCTCGGCCTGATCGTGGCCGACATCGCCAACCCGTTCTTCCCGCCGCTGATCAAGGCGGCCCACGCGGCGGCCCGCCAGCGCGACTACCACCTGTTCGTGGCCGACACCGACGAGGAGCCGGCCGCGGAGGAGGAGCTGGTGCAGGCGTTCTCCAAGCAGGTGGACGGCGTGGTGCTGTGCAGCCCGCGCTCGTCCAACAAGGCGCTCGAACGGCTGGCCGAGCGGGTGCCGTTCGTGGTGATCAACCGGCGGCTGCGCGGCGCGGCCACCGTGCTGATGGACGTGGGTCACGGCGCCAGGCTGGCGGTCGAGCACCTGGCCGGGCTCGGCCACACCCGGGTCGCGCTGGTGTCGGGGCCGGCCGGCTCGTGGACGAGCGCCGAGATCCGCACGGCCGCCGAGCAGGTGCCGGGCGTCGATCTCGTCGTCGTCGGCCCCAACGCGCCCACCGAGCGCGGCGGGTACGCCGCGGCGGCCCGCCTGCGGGACTCGGGGGTGACCGGCGTGCTGGCCTACAACGACCTGGTCGCGATCGGCCTCATCGAGGGGCTCGGCGACCTCGGGCTGAGCGTGCCGGGGGACGTGAGCGTGGTGGGCATCGACGATATCGTTCCCGGGCGGCTGAACCGGCCGAAGCTCACCACGGTCGCCATGCCCACGGCCGCCGCCGGGCGGCTGGCGGTCGATCTGCTCATCCAGGAGGTGACGGCCACCACGTCGCTGGAGACCCGCCTCGTCATCAGGGACTCCACCGCGGCTCCACGATAGCGGGCTCTGCAAACGGTTGTACTAAATCGGATCGTAACTCATCTGACTTATTGGCGGGACGGGCGTGCTAGCAGGGGAAACGCGGTCGCGATATATCGGTAACGGCTATGTAACGTCTGCAAAGGGTTGACGGAACTTTCCTGCCAGCTATAGGAAAGCGCTATCCATTCGCTTATTGCCGGAAGGTCCGTGATGACTGAAGTTTCGGTGGCGAGCGGGCCGGCAGGTGGCGGCCACCGATCCACGCAACGGTCCCGCCGTGAGGCACGGGCCGCCTATCTCTTCCTGGCGCCCTGGTTCGTCGGCCTGCTCGTCATCACGATCGGCCCGATCTTCGCCTCGCTCTACCTGTCGTTCACCGACTACAGCCTCCTGGAGGAGGCCAAGTGGGTCGGGCTCGACAACTACACCAAGATGTTCACCGAGGATCCGCGGTTCCTGAACTCGCTCCAGGTGACCACGATCTACGTGATCGTCTCGGTGCCGCTGCAACTGGCCTTCGCCCTCGCGCTGGCCCTGGTGCTCGACCGCGGGCTGCGCGGACTGCCCATCTACCGCTCGATCTTCTACCTGCCCTCGCTGCTCGGCGGCAGCGTCGCGATCGCGATCCTGTGGCGCAAGGTCTTCGGCGCCGACGGCCTGGTCAACGCGGTGCTGTCGGTCTTCGGCATCCAGGGGACCGGCTGGGTGGGTCACCCGGACTACGCGCTGGGCACGCTGATCCTCCTGCACGTGTGGACGTTCGGCGCGCCGATGATCATCTTCCTGGCCGGGCTGCGGCAGATCCCCAGCAGCTACTACGAGGCCGCCGCCGTGGACGGGGCCGGCGCGCTGCGCCAGTTCCGCTCCATCACGCTGCCGCTGCTGACACCGATCATCTTCTTCAACCTCGTGCTGGAGCTCATCAAGTCGTTCCAGTCGTTCACCCAGGCGTTCATCGTGAGCGGCGGCAGGGGCGGTCCGGCCGACTCCACCCTGTTCTACACGCTCTACCTCTATCTCCAGGGGTTCAAGAACTACGACATGGGCTACGCCGCCGCGATGGCCTGGGTCCTGCTGCTGATCATCGCCGGGCTGACCGGGGTGAACTTCCTCGCTTCCAAGTATTGGGTCTTCTATGGCGACACGAAGTAGGCCGATCCCGGTGCTGTTCCGCCCGCTCAACGGCGGACCCGTGGTCAAGCACATTCTGCTGATCGGCTTCGGCCTGGTCATGCTCTATCCGCTGCTCTGGATGATCTCCAGTTCGCTCAAGCCGGAAGAGCTCATCTTCCGTGAGCCGGGACTGTGGCCGAGCCAGGTCACGACCGAGAACTACACCGAGGGCTGGTACGCGCTCAAGCACCCCTTCGGCTACTACCTGTGGAACTCCGCGGTGATCACCGTGCTGTCGGTGGTGGCGAACCTGGTGGCCTGCTCACTGGCGGCCTACGCCTTCGCCCGGCTGAACTTCCCGCTGAAGAAGCTCTGGTTCGCGATCATGCTCGGTACGATCATGCTGCCGTACCACGTGACGATCGTGCCGCAGTACATCATGTTCTCGAAGCTCGACCTGATCAACACGATCTGGCCGCTGGTCATGCCCAAGATCCTGGCCACCGACGCGTTCTTCATCTTCCTCATGGTCCAGTTCATCCGCACGCTGCCGCGGGAGCTGGACGAGGCGGCGGAGATCGACGGCGCCGGCTACTGGCGCATCTTCATCAGGGTCGTCATGCCGCTGTGCATGCCGGCGCTGGCCACCACGGCGATCTTCACGTTCATCTGGACGTGGAACGACTTCCTCAGCCAGCTGCTGTATCTCAACAATCCCGATAATTTCACCGTACCGGTAGCGTTGCGCACGTTCCTGGACGCCAGCAGCGACTCGTCGTGGGGCCCGATGTTCGCCATGTCGATCATCGCGCTCGGCCCCATCTTCGGGTTCTTCCTGGCAGGCCAGAAATACCTGATCCGTGGTGTGGCGACCACGGGCCTGAAGTAGTTCGTCCACCCCCCAACAGAGAACATTCCCCCTAGGAGGTAGAGCCGTGAGCTCTGGCAAGAAGATGTGGTCGGCGGCCCTGCTCGCCACCGCTGTGCTGGCGGTCACCGCGGCCTGCGGCAGCGGCGGCGACGGCGGCGGCGAGACCGCCGACGGCAAGATCAAGCTGCGCTTCTCCTACTGGGGCAGCGACGCGCGGCAGAAGATGACCGAGGAGGCCATCAAGAAGTTCGAGGCGAAGAACCCGACGATCGACGTCGAGGGCGAGTTCTCGGACTGGGCCAGCTACTACGAGACGCTGTCCACGAAGGTCGCCGGCAGCGACGCGCCGGACGTCATGAGCCTGGAGATCCGCGGCCTGCGCGAGTACGCCGAGCGCGGCACCCTGGCCGACCTGGCCAGCAAGGTCAACACCGCCGACGTCGACGCGAAGGTGCTGACCACCGGCGCCATCGACGGCAAGCAGTTCGCCATCCCCACCGGCGTCAACGCCTTCTCGCTGCTGGTCAACAAGTCGCTGGTCGAGCAGGCCAAGGCGGAGCTGCCCGACGACAAGCAGTGGACCTGGGACGACTACATCGCCCTGTCCAACAAGGTCACCTCCGGCAGCGGCGGCAAGATCACCGGCACGCAGCTCAGCTGGAACCCGGCCTACCTGCAGATCTACGCCACGCAGAAGGGCGAGCAGTTCTACGCGGGCAACAAGCTCGGCCTGACGCCGGAGACCATCAAGGAATGGTGGTCGATCATGCAGAACCTGATCAAGGGCAAGGGCGCGCCCGACGCGGCCAAGAGCTCCGAGATCGGCGCCACCAGCATCGACCAGTCGCTGCTCGGCACCAACACCGGCGCGATGGGCATGTGGTGGAGCAACCAGCTCGGCGCGGCGGCCAAGGCCTCGGGCTCGGAGCTCGACCTGCTGCGGATGCCGAAGATCAAGGGCGCCACCTCCGGCGGCATGTTCCTGCAGCCGGCCATGTTCTACAGCGCCTCGTCCAAGTCCGAGCACGCCGCCGAGGCGGCCAAGTTCATCGACTACATGATCAACGACCCCGAGGCGGGCGCGATCATCCTGAGCGATCGCGGCCTGCCCGCCAGCTCCAAGGTGCTCGCGGCGGTCAAGGACAAGCTGCCGGACGCCGACAAGAAGACGCTGGCCTTCCTCGACGAGGCCAAGGGCGAGCTCACCGACCCGCCCGCCGCGCCGCCGAAGGGCGCCAGCGCCATGGAGGACATCCTCACGCGCTACTCCGAGGAGGTCATGTTCGGCCGGATGACCCCCGACGACGCCGCGCAGAAGTTCATCACGGAGGCCAACGCCTCCATCGCCGGTTGATAGGAGAAGCATGAGGTACGCGTTCGTCGGGCTCGGGCACCGCGCGCAGATGTACGTCGACGCGCTGCTCGGGGAGTGGCGCGACGCCGGCACCATCGTCGCCCTGTGCGACGTGAACCGAACCCGCATGGACTACTACGCCGAGCGGATCGGTCATGAGGTGCCACGCTTCGCGCCCGCGGAGTTCGGCAAGGCGCTCGAGCTCGCCGACGCGGTCATCGTCACCACCGTCGACGCCACGCACGCCACGTACGTGTGCGCGGCGCTCGACGCCGGGCGGGACGTCATCGTGGAGAAGCCGCTCACGATCGACGCCGACGGTTGCGCGGCCATCGCCGCGGCCGCCGAGCGCAGCTCCGGCAAGCTGATCGTAACCTTCAACTACCGTTACTCGCCGCGCAACTCCGCCGTGCGCCGTCTGCTGATGGAGGGCGCGATCGGCGAGGTGACCTCGGTGCACTTCGAGTGGATGCTGGACACCATCCACGGCGCCGACTACTTCCGCCGCTGGCACCGCGGCCGGGCCAACTCCGGCGGGCTGCTGGTGCACAAGTCCACCCACCACTTCGACCTGATGAACTGGTGGCTCGGCTCGGCGCCGGAGATGGTCTTCGCGCAGACCGGGCTGCGTTTCTACGGCGCCGACAACGCCAGGAAGCGCGGTCTGGGCGAGCGTCCGGAGCGGGCCCAGGGCGCGCCGGGTCTGGGCACGGACCCGTACCTGCTGGACATCTCCAAGGACGAGCGGCTGCGGCGCCTCTACCTGGAGGCCGAGCACGAGGACGGCTACGTCCGCGACCAGGACGTCTTCGGCGAGGGCATCGACATCGACGACAACATGTCGGTGATGGTCCGCTACGCCAACCGCGCCGTCATGACCTACTCCCTGCACGCCCACTCCCCGTGGGAGGGCTACCGGGTGGCCTTCAACGGCACGGCCGGGCGGCTGGAGCTGGACGTGGTGGAGCGGGAGTGGACGCCCCAGCACGCCGCCATCGACCCGAGCGCGGCCGCCAAGGAGCACGCGACCGGCTCCTCGGAGCGGCTCACGCTGCGCCGGCACTGGAGCGAGCCGGAGGAGGTGCCCATCGAGACCGGGGCCGGCGGGCACGGCGGCGGCGACCGGCTGCTGCTGAACGACGTCTTCCGCGGCCCCGACGGCGACCCGCTGGCCCGCCAGGCCGGCTACCGCGACGGCATCCGTAGCGTGCTGACCGGCCACGCGGCCAACGTCTCCGCCCGTACCGGGGCTCCCGTGCACCTCACGGACGGCGGTACGCGTGTTCGCTGAGCTGGAAGGGGTCGCGCGCACGCAGCTCGGCCTCTATCCCAGCCTGCCGGGGCCGGAGCTGGCCGCGGCGGCGCGCGAGGCCGCCGGGGTGCTCGACCTCGTGGCGGCCGACGTGCGGGTCGAGCGCACCTGGACCGCGGACGGCCTGGACGGCGAGGAGCTGTCGTGGTCGGTGGGCTTCGGGCCGCGCACCCGCGCGTACCTGCTCAAGCCGGCGGGCGCGAATGGCCCGCTGCCCGGCGTGGTGGCGCTGCACTGCCACGCGGGGATGAAATGGGCCGGCAAGGAGAAGATCGCGGACGGGCCCGAGGGGCCGTCGCCCGAGGTGCGGCGGCTGCGGGAGGAGATCTACGGCGGGCGCGCCTTCGCCGGCGAGCTGGCCCGGCGCGGGTTCGCGGTGCTGGCCCACGACGTGTTCGTGTGGGGCAGCCGCCGCTTCCCGCTGGACGTCCCGGACGGGCCGCTCAGCGAGGCCGACCGCTACGACCGGGCCGCCAGGGAGCACGAGCACGTCGTGGCCAAGCACTGCGCCGCGCTCGGCACCTCGTTCACCGGCGTCGTGGCGGGCGAGGACCTCGCGGCGGCGGCCTACCTGCGCTCGCGTCCCGACGTGAGCGTGGTCGGCTGCGCGGGCCTGTCGGGCGGCGGGCTGAGGGCCGCGCTGCTCGGCGCGTTCGACCCCGGCATCAGAGCGGTCGTGATCGCCGCGATGATGTCCTGCTTCCGGGACATGCTCGGCGGGCACGTCGAGAAGCACACCTGGATGTTGTGGCCGCCCGGCCTGCCGCGGCTGGGCGACTACCCCGACCTGGCGGCCGCGCGCGCCCCCCGGCCGCTCATGGTCCAGTACGCCATGCGCGACGAGCTCTTCCCCGAGGACGGCATGCGCCGCGCCCACACCATCATCGGCGACCGGTACGCGCAGGCTCCAGAGGCCTACGCGGCGGTCTTCGCCGACGTGCCGCACAGCTTCGACGTGCCCATGCAGGAGCGGGCCTTCGACTGGCTGGGCGAGCACCTGAAGGGCTGACCGCCGCCCGTTCCTGCCACGGGCGGCGGTCGTCCGCTCAGTTCCCCTGCTTCCAGGTGGCGATCAGCTTGTCGTAGTCGACCGTCTCCGGCTTGCCGCGCTCGTCGGCCAGTTTCGGCGCGGGCGCGCCCGGCTGGTCGAACCAGTACTGGGCGGGGCGCTCCTGGTTGAGCTTGGGCGCGCACTGGCCGCCGTACCCCTGCCGCTCGCGCGACAGGCGCTCCAGGCGGGCCAGGATGTCGTCCTGCTGCTTGGCCAGGTTGTCCATCGACTGCTGCGGCGTGGTCTCACCGGTCACGGCGGTGGCCACGTTCTGCCACCACAGCTGCGCCAGCTTCGGGTAGTCGGGCACGTTCGTGCCGGTCGGCGTCCACTGCACGCGGGCCGGCGAGCCGTAGAACTCGATCAGGCCGCCGTACTTCTCGGCGTTGTCGGCGAAGTAGTCGCTCTTGATGTCCGACTCGCGGATGAAGGTCAGGCCGGTGATCGACTTCTTCAGCGAGACCGTCTTCGACGTGACGAACTGCGCGTACAGCCAGGCCGCGGCCCTGCGGTCCTGCGGGGTGTTCTTCAGCAGCGTCCACGAGCCGGCGTCCTGGTAGCCCAGCTTGTTGCCGTCCTTCCAGTACGCGCCGTGCGGGCTCGGCGCGATGCGCCACTTGGGCGTGCCGTCGCCGTTGACGACCGGCAGCCCCTCCTTGGTCATGTCGGCGGTGAACGAGGTGTACCAGAAGATCTGCTGGGCGACGGCGCCCTGGGCGGGGACGGGGCCCGCCTCGCTGAAGTTCATGCCCGCGGCTTCCCTGGGCGCGTACTTCTTCAGCCAGTCCACGTACTTGGTGAGCGCGTAGACCGCGGCCGGGCCGTTGGTGTCGCCGCCGCGGGTCACCGAGGAGCCGACCGGGCGGCAGTTCTCCACCCTGATGCCCCAGTCGTCCACCGGCAGGCCGTTGGGGATGCCGGGGTCGCCGTTGCCCGCCATGGACAGCCAGGCGTCGGTGAAGCGCCAGCCAAGCGACGGGTCCTTGCGGCCGTAGTCCATGTGGCCGTAGACCTTCTTGCCGTCGATGGTGCCGTCGCCGTTGACCTTGGTGGTGAAGAACTCGGCGATGTCCTCGTAGGCCGCCCAGTTGACCGGGACGCCGAGGTCGTAGCCGTACGCGGCCTTGAACTGCTTCTTGATCTCCGGATCGGTGAACCAGTCGTAGCGGAACCAGTAGAGGTTCGCGAACTGCTGGTCGGGGAGCTGGTAGATCTTCTTGTCCGGGCCGGTGGTGAAGCTGATCCCGATGAAGTCGTCCAGGTCGAGCGTGGGGGAGGTGACGTTCTTGCCCTCGCCGGCCATGTAGTCCGACAGCGGCACCACGTAGTCGCCGCGCGAGTGGGTGCCGATCAGGTCGGAGTCGTTGACGTAGGCGTCGTAGATGTTCTGGTCGCCCTGGATCTGCGTCTGCAGCTTCTCGACGACGTCGCCCTCCTGGATCAGGTCGTGCTTGATCCTGATCCCGGTGATCTCGGCGAACGCCTTGGCGAGCTGCTGCGACTCGTACTCGTGCGTGGTGATGGTCTCGGAGACCACGTTGATCTGCATGCCCCGGTACGGCGCCGCGGCCTTGATGAACCAGTCCATCTCCGCGAGCTGCTGCTCCTTGGACAGCGTGCTCGGGGTGAACTGCTCCGTCACCCATCTCTGGGCCGCGGCCCTGCCGTCGGCCTCCTTGAAGTCGCTGGTGGGCTTGTCCGCGCCCTGGGTGCAGCCTGCCGCTAACAGGACGAGCACTGTCAGACCTGCGGCCGCGGACCTGCCTGCCCGATGCCTCATCGTTCCGCTCCTCTTCTGTCGGCCTCACATGCCTGTCAGCCCCGAATACCTGTCAGCCCCACCTGCCGATCACGAGCGCCACCAGCAGCGCGCAGCCGAGCGCGAGCCACATGGACAGGTCGGTGACGGCGATCCAGCCGGCCAGGACGACGGCCGCGCTGATCAACCCGATGTAGAGCCGGTCGCCCCGGTCGGTCTCGATCCGCAGGAAGCCCCGCCTGGCCACGGGAGGGGAGATCCGGCCCCAGACCGCCATCGCGGCCAGCAGCACGACCAGCCCGGCGAACACCAGGGCGGTGGGGACGGTCCAGACCATCCAGTCGAGCACGGCTAGACCCTTCCCAGGGCGAAGCCCTTGGCGATGTAGTTGCGCACGAACCAGATCACGATCGCGCCGGGCACGATCGTCAGCACTCCCGCCGCCGCGAGCAGGCCCCAGTCCACACCCGCCGCGCTCACCGTCCGCGTCATCGTCGCGGCGATCGGCTTCGCGTTCACCGAGGTGATCGTCCTGGCGATCAACAGCTCGACCCAGCTGAACATGAAGCAGAAGAACGCGGTCACGCCGATCGCGGACCGGATCATCGGCAGAAATATCCTGACGAAGAAACGCGGCAGCGAATATCCGTCGATCGCCGCGGTCTCGTCTATTTCCCGGGGAATGCCGGACATGAAGCCTTCCAGGATCCACACCGCCAGCGGCACGTTGAAGAGCATGTGCGCGATGGCCACGCCCAGATGCGTGTCGAACAGGCCGACGCTCTGATAAATCTGGAAGAACGGCAGCAGGAAAACCGCGGGCGGGGCCATGCGATTGGTCAGCAGCCAGAAGAACAGATGCTTGTCCCCGGCGAACCGGAAACGCGAGAAGGCGTAGGCCGCGGGCAACGCCACGATGAGCGACATGACCGCGTTCAACGAGGTGTAGACGATGGAGTTCAGATAGCTCGAATACCACGAGGAGTCGGTGAAGAAGGTGACGTAGTTGTCGAACGTCACGCGCTGCGGGACGAGCGAGAAGCTGCCGAGGATGTCCTCGTTCGGGCGGATCGACATGCCGAACATCCACAGCAGCGGCAGCATGAGCGTGGCCACGTAGAGCCAGAAGACCGTGCGCGCCCAGGGCAGCCGCCGGCCGGTGGTCCTGGTCATGGTCCTCACCTCCCCGACCTGGTGAGCACGGTGAAGAAGACGTAACAGAGGATCTGCACGAGCAGGAAGTAGAGCAGCGAGAACGCCGCCGCCGGGCCCACGTCGAACTGGCCGACCGCGATCTTCGACAGGAGGATGCTGAGGAACGAGGTCGCGTTGCCCGGCCCGCCGCCGGTCACCACGAACGGCTCGGTGTAGATCATGAAGCTGTCCATGAACCGGAGCAGGACCGCGATCGTCAGCACGCCGCGCAGCCTGGGCAGCTGGATGTGCCGGAACGTGGCCCACGCCGAGGCGGCGTCGATCTGCGCGGCCTGGAAGTACGGCTCGGGGATCGAGCGCAGCCCCGCGTACGCCAGCAGCGCCACCAGCGGCGTCCAGTGCCACACGTCCATGAGCAGGACCGTGATCCAGGCGTCCGTGGAGTCCAGCGTGTAGTTGAAGTTGACGCCCAGCACGTTGTTGATCGTCCAGCCGCCGAGCCCGATGTCGCCGCGGGCGAAGATCTGCCAGATCGTGCCCACCACGTTCCACGGGATGAGCAGCGGCAACGCGACCAGCACCAGCGCCACCGACACCCCCAGGCCGCGGCGCGGCATCACCACCGCCAGCGCCACGCCCAGCGGGATCTCCAGCAGCAGCACCTGCGCCGAGAACAGCAGTGTGCGCACCAGCGCCGCGCGCACCTCGGGGTCCCTGGAGATCGAGCGGAACCACTCCAGGCCGACGAAGACCCGGTCGACCGGGCTGAAGACGTCCTGCACCGAGAAGTTGACCACGGTCATCAGCGGGATCACCGCCGTGAACGCCACCGACACGACGACCGGCAGGACCAGCCACCAGGCCCGGTTGTCCTTGCGCTTCAGCGCGGGACGCGGCTCGTCCGCCTGGACGGCGCCGGTGCTCTGCTCGCTCACTCCTCGCCCCTTCCGTTCAGGGGTGCGAGCGAGCCGCACCTGACCTGGTCCCTGAACAGGAACGTGCGCTCGGCGGGGAAGTGCAGGAACGCGAGCGCGCCCGGCTCGTGGGACGAGCCGGCCTCCGTCTTGGCGATCATCTGATGCTCGCCGACCCTGGTGTGGACCAGGTCGTACGCGCCCATCCGGTCGGTACCCGTCACCCGGGCCGGCACCCCGGGGGAGGTACGTTCGCCGGCGATCCGGACGAACTCCGGGCGCACCCCGATCCGCACCGGGCCAGGAGGCAGGTCGCCCTTGACCGCGCCCGCCGTGCTCTTGCCGACGCGGACGATGTCGCCGGTCACCTCGGCGGGCAGCATGTTCATGCCGGGGGAGCCGATGAAGTGGCCCACGAACTCGTGCGCCGGAGACAGGAACAGCTCCGCCGGCTCGCCCGTCTGCACGATCGCGCCGTCGTTGAGCACCACCACCTCGTCGGCGAACGTCAGCGCCTCCGTCTGGTCGTGCGTGACGTAGACCAGCGTGTGGCCGGTGTCGCGGTGGATCTCCTTCAGCTTGCTGCGCAGCGTCCACTTCAGCGCCGGATCCACCACGGTGAGCGGCTCGTCCAGCAGGACCGCGGCCACCTCGGGGCGCACCAGGCCGCGGCCCAGGCTGACGATCTGCTGCCGGCCCGGGTCGAGCCGTCGCGAGCGGCGGCGCAGCACCTCGTCCAGGCCGAGCAGCGCCGACACCTGGCGGACGCGGCGGTCGATCTCCTGCCTGGGCACCTTGCGGTTGCGCAGCGGGAAGGCGAGGTTGTCGTAGACCGACATCTCCTCGTACAGGACGGGGAACTGGAAGACCTGCGCGATGTTGCGGCCCGCGGTGGGCACGCCGGTCACCTCGCGGTCGTCGAACCAGATCCGGCCGACCGTGGGGGTGAGCAGGCCGGAGATGATGTTCAGGAGTGTGGTCTTGCCGCAGCCGCTGGGGCCGAGCAGCGCGTACGCCCTGGCGCCGCGCCAGGTCCAGGTCATCGGTTTCAGCGCCCACGTCCGGCCGCCGTCGTAACTGTGGCCGACGCCCTCCAGCCGGATGTCAGCCATGCAGGTCCACCTCCGCGGCGCTGGTGCCGAGCAGCCGGCCGCCGTCCTGCTCGGCGCCCTTCTCCTCGCCCGCCTGGTCGAAGACGAAGACGTGCGCGGGGTCCACGTACGCGAGCGTGGTCTCGCCGGGGGTGAACAGCTGGGTGCCCGGCAGGTGGGCGACCAGGTGGTGGCCGTCCTGGAGGAGCAGGTGCAGGAAGGTCGCGCTGCCGGTCACCTCGGCGAGCCTGATCTCGGCCGGCAGCTCCAGCGCGGCGGGGCCGGCGGTGTCCGGGGCCCGGCCGATCGTGACCTGGTGGGGGCGTACGCCGAGGACGACCCCGTGGCCGGTGGCGTGCGCGCGGGGCGCGGGGAGTGAGGCGCCGAGCACCTCGATGCGGCCGTCGCGGACGACGCCCGGCAGCAGGTTGAGCGGGGGATCGCTGAGCGTGGCCGCCACGGCCAGCGTGGGCGGGTGGGCGTACATGTCGGCGACGTCCCCGACGTGCCGGACCCTGCCCTCGCCCAGCACCACGGTCGGCGCGGCGAACGTCAGCGCCTCGTTCGGGTCGGCGGTGGACCAGAGCACGACGCCGCCGGAATCGGCGAACATGGCCTTCAGGTCGGCGCGCAACTGCTCGCGCAGCTTGAAGTCCAGGTTGGCCAGCGGCTCGTCCAGCAGCAGCAGGTCCACGGGGCGGGCCAGGGCGCGGGCGATGGCGGTGCGCTGCTGCTGCCCGCCGGACAGCTCGGCCGGCCTGCGCCCCAGCAGCTCGGCGAGGCCCATGAGCTCGGCCACCTCGCGTACCCGGCGGTCGACGCCGTCGCGGCGGAAGCGGGAGTCGAGGCGGAGCGGGGAGGCGATGTTCTCGTAGACGGTCAGCGACGGGTAATTGATGAATTGCTGATAGACGAAGGCGACCGATCTTTTTCGCACCGATATTCCGGTGACGTCTTTTCCGTTGACCGTCACCCGGCCTGTTTCCGGGGCCAGCAAACCTGCTGCGACGCGCATCAGCGTCGTCTTTCCCGCCATCATCGGGCCGATGACGGTGGTCATTCCTGGAGCTAATTCGAGATTGACGTCGTCCAGCCAGGTCTCCCCGTGCCGGCGCACGGAGATGCCGTCGAGAATCACCGTCACGGTGCCCGGTCCTCTCTGCTTCCCTCCCTTCTAACATGACTTCAAGGTGTGCGCAAAGCTTTGTTCTGGTGCCTTTGATAGCGGAGTGACAGATGTTTTCCGTCATTGTCAAGGTCGGGAAGGGCGTGAACGGCATCGGCTATCGCCGTGGCGGCCCGCGGCCAGGTCATCGCGGTTGGTGGGGGATATTTCGCGACATGACGGCATAGGGCGGGACTGGGGGTGGTGGTCTGGTCAGCGCTCGTTGGCCAACAAGCGTTGACATCTCAGGGTGCCCCGATTACCGTCAACATGTGTTGGCCAACAGATGTTGGCCTATCCGAGGAGGAACCATGATCGCCACAGACGTGCTCGTCGTCGGCGCCGGCCCTGTGGGGCTCACCGCCGCCGTCGTCCTCACCCAGCTCGGCCACGACGTCGTCATCGTGGACGGGCAGGCCGAGGGCGCGAACACCTCCAGGGCCGCCGTCGTGCACCCGCGCACGCTGGAGCTGCTGGAGCCGTACGGGGTCAGCCAGGCCCTGGACGCGCGCGGGGTGCACACGCCGCGCTTCACCATCCGCGACCGCGACCGGCTGCTGGTGCCGGTGCCCTTCGAGGGGCTGCCGACGCGGTACCCGTACACGCTGATGATCTCCCAGGCGGACACCGAGGCGTTCCTGCTGGCCCGGCTGGAGGAGCTGGGCGGGAAGGTGCTGCGGCCGGTCCAGGTGACCGCGATCGAGCAGGACGACTCCGGCGTCACCGCCACCTTCGGCGACGGCCGCACCCTGCGCGCCTCCTACCTGGTGGGGGCCGACGGGATGCACAGCCTCGTGCGCGAGCAGTCCGGCATCGGCTTCGGCGGCGGCACGTACGCCGAGTCGTTCACCCTGGCCGACGTGCGGCTGAGCGGCGGGGTGCCGGACGGCGAGGTCATCCTGTACTTCTCGCCCGACGGCCTGGTGGTCGTCGCCCCGCTGCCCGACGGGCTGCACCGGATCGTGGCCACCATCGAGGAAGCCCCGCGCGAGCCCGACGCGGCGTTCGTACAGCGCCTGCTCGACACGCGCGGGCCCGAGGCCGAGCCCGCCGTGGTGAAGGAGGTCCTCTGGGGCTCCCGCTTCCGGGTGCACCACCGGATCGCCGACACCTACCGGCACGGCCGGGTCCTGCTCGCCGGGGACGCGGCGCACGTGCACTCGCCGGCCGGCGGGCAGGGCATGAACCTCGGCGTCGAGGACGCGGTGAAGCTGGGCGAGGCGCTGGCCGGGGTGCTGGCGGGCGGCCCCGGCTCCCTGCTCGACGCCTACGCGGGCGCGCGCCGGCCGGTGGCGGAGAAGGTCGTCGGGCTGGCGAGCCGGCTGACCTCGCTGGCCACCGCGAACGCCGCCCTGCGCCCGCTGCGCAACGCGGTGCTGCGGCTCGCCGGCCGCCTCCCCGTCGTACGCCGGCGCCTGGCCTGGCAGCTGTCCGGCCTCGACCGCCGCTGACCGCCCGACCCGACGTCACATCCCCAGACGCAATCGCTCCGAGGGAGCTCAGACGCCGGAGCATTCCTTCCCGGGGAGCCCGGTCGCCTTCGCTGGGGAGCGCGACCTACGGCAGGATCGCGTCCACGTAACCGCCGTCCACCCGCACCGCGCCGCCCGTCGTCGCGGAGGCGAGCGCCGAGCTGAGGTAGACCACCATGTTCGCGATCTCCTCGGGCTCGATCAGCCGCTGGATCAGCGACTGCGGCCGATGCAGCCGCATGAACTCCCGCTGCGCCTCCTCCCAGGGCAACTGCTCGTCCACGAGCTGGTAGACGAACTCCTCCACGCCGCCCGTGTGCGTCGGCCCCGCGATCACCGAGTTGACCGTGACCCCGCTGCCCGCCGCCTCCTTGGCGAAGCCTCTGGAGACCGCCAGCAGCGCCGTCTTCGACATGCCGTAGTGGATCATCTCGGCGGGCGTGACGATCGCCGAGTCGCTGGCGATGTATTGGATCCGGCCCCAGCCGCGCTCGCGCATCGCCGGCAGGTACGCGCGGGTCAGGCGGACCGCGGCCAGCACGTTGACCTCGAAGAAGCGGCGCCACTCGGCGTCGCTGATCTCCAGCGGCGGCTTGGCCTCGAAGATGCCCAGGTTGTTGACCAGGATGTCCACCTGCGGCAGCGTGCCCAGCACCTGCTCGCAGCCTTCGTCAGAGGAGACGTCGCCGGGAGCGGCGACCAGGTCGGCGCCCGGCCCCTCGCCCTTTAGATCGCCGGTGATCCGCTCGATCGCCGCCGTCACCGACCGCTCGCTGCGGCCGTTGATCCCCACCCGGGCTCCGGCCCTGGCCAGCCCCGTGGCGATGGCCGCCCCGATGCCCTGGGTCGAGCCGGTGACCAGCGCGGTCTTTCCGCTGAGGTCGATACGCATGCTGTCCCACCCCCTCCCGTCATTGTCCGCGATCACCTCGGGGCGGCCCGCACCGGGGGTGCGATGCGTAGGCTGGGTGGGGCGTGGAAGGGGCGTGGGTGCAGCGGATCCTGTGGCTCGTCGTGGCGGTCGCCTTCGTGGCGGGCATGGTCATCCCCCGAGACGTCGAGCCGGAGGAGGAGTGCCCGGCCCGCGACACCCGCGTCACGGCCCCCTACGCGGTGACCGGCTACTGGGTGATGCCGCGCGCCGACCTGTGCGTCACGCGGCGCATGGTCGAGGCCGTCCACGCCATCGGCGGCGACACGCTGATCACCTTCGGCCCCCGGTTAACCGCCGGTCAGGACCCCGGCTTCGACGGCTGTCTCCTCGACGGCCGGCCGTGCGCCGAGGTGCCAGGCAAGCGGATCCGCCAGGTCTACTCGTACGCGAGCAGCGAGGAGTTCGGGCCTGGCCTGCTCCGCTGCCCCGGGATCGACCGGCGGTTCGAGACCGGCGACCGGGTCGTCTACCGGCTCTCGCTGGCCGGGTCCTGCTCCGACGCCGAGCACGACCTCGTCCTGATCTCCACCGACGGCGACGGGCTCGGCCACCTGATGCGCGAGGCTAGCGCGTACGGGATGACGGTCTTCCCCGGCCTGCCCGCCGCGCCGCAGCGGGCGGCCAAGCCGTGGGAGCCCGACCTCGGCCACCTCGCCGCGCTCAACGCCTTCACCGCGCGGGTGCTGGCCGACTACGGGCGGCGGTTCGGCGGGCTGAGCGCCTTCGGCGGGATGTACCAGTCGTTCGAGCTGGCCATGCGGTCGCGGTCCGGCCGCGATCCGATCATCGAGCTGTACGCGGCCCAGCACAAGGTGGTCGCCGCCGCGTTGCCGGGGAAGAAGCTGGTGGTCAGCCCGTACATCGACGCGCGAAAGGGGCGCGGCTTCCCGCCCGCGCAGGCGGGGGAGGGGCTGGCGGACATCGCGGCGACCCGCGCCGGCCTGCCCATGGCGGTCGCCGTGCAGGACGGGCGAGGCACCGGCAAGGTGCCGGTGTACGCGCCGCATGAGGCCGGGGCCGAGGTCGCGCCCCGGCTGGTGCCGGTCGTGGGCGAGGTGAGCAACGCGGAGGCGTACCACGGCTCCACCGGCGACTACGTCGAGGCGGCGGCGCGGCGGGTGCCGGACGGGGTGGAGCTCTGGGTGAACGTGGAGGGCTTCGAACCCACGCCCGCCCCCGGGGAGTGCGGGCGGCTCGACCCGCTGCCGCCGCGCGGGCGGACCACGAAGAGCCGGCTCGACCTCCAGGTCATGGCGGCGGGGCCGCAGGCCGCGAAGGTCATCTCGTACGGGTGGGACCCGTTCTTCACCTGCCAGTCCCGCTACGACACGCCGTCGCTGGCCGACGACATCGCGGCCGGGTGGCAGCAGCCGATCATAGTGAACGCGTACCGGAAGGAGCTCGGCGGGCGGCCCGGGGTCCTCGTCGAGGGCCACAACCTGCGCGGGGGGACGCTGAGCTTCGCGGGGGTGGCGGTGCGGCAGGAGTGGTACGGACGGGGCCGGCTCGAATCGGCCTGGGCCCCCTACACGCCCGCGGCCCCCTGGACCCCGGTCACGGCCACCAACGCGGCCGGCCACTCCAGCACGAACCCATACGTGCTGCCTTAGTCACGAACCCGTACGTGCCCGCCTTGGTCGCGAACCGGCACGTGCTGCTTCACTTTCCGGTTCCGGTCAGTGCGGCGACCAGGATGTCGGCCAGCAGTGCGGCCTGACTGCCGTCCTCGTCCAGGTCGGGGTCCAGGATCGTCACCTCCAGCCCGGCGGCTCCGGGCAGCGCCAGCAGCCCGCGCAGCAGCTCGGTGAGCTGGGCGGCGTCGAGTCCGCCCGGGGTGGGGGAGTCGACGGCGGGCAGGATGGACGGGTCGAGCACGTCCGCGTCCACGTGGATCCAGAACCCGTCGAGCTCGTCACGGCCGAGCACCTGCGTGGCGCGCTCGATCGCCAGGTCGCCGCCGGGGCTTCCGGGGCTTCCGGGGACGTAGGCCAGCCCGCTGTCCGCGATGTCCCGCAGGTCCTCCTCGTCCCGTACGCCCAGCACGATCACGTCCTCGTCCCTGACGTACGGCCGCAGCCCGCCGATGTCGGTCAGGTAGTCCTCGCCCCGGCCGGTGACCAGCGCCAGATCCTCACCGGCCGCCGAGCCGACGTGCGGGGAGTTGCCCAGGTGGCGGAAGTCGGCGTGCGCGTCCAGGTACGCCAGCCCGTACCGGCCGGCTTCACGCAGCGCCAGCGCGGGGCCGAGCAGGATCGAGCAGTCGCCGCCGAGCAGAACGGGGAACCCGCCGTCCCGCCTGATGCCGCTCACCCGGTCGGCCAGGGCGCGGGCGTAGGCGGCGATGGCGGGCCCGTTGCGCACGCCGTCGCCCGGCTTCCATGTGGCCACGTAGCGGGGCGGGACGAGCGCGCCCGCGTCGTCCGCGCCGAGCCGGCGCACGAGCCCGGCGTCCCGCAGCGCCCACGGGGCCTTGTAGCACCCGGGGACGACGTCGGGGGCCGGCGGGCGCAGACCGAGGTTGGACGGGGCATCGAGGACGACCAGACGTCTGTCAGTGGTTATAGTGTTCATAGTCCTGACGCTAGCAAGAGGAGAGCGAATGCGCCAGTACGCCGAGACCGGCCTCGTGACGATCGACCTGGCCAACACATGGGACGAATACCTGGACGACCCGGAACGCCTACCGGACGTTTCCTCCCTACACCGCTTCTGCATGGAACTAGGCGTGCCGGCGCTCTCCGACCCCGTTGCCCTACCAGGCGACTCGGATCCCGACGCCGATCCTGCGGACGTGCCGGGCGTCTCTGATCCGGATGCCGACCTCGTGGGTGTGCCGGGCGACTCCGAGCCGCGCGCCGTTCCTGCGGACGTGCTGGGCGACTCCGAGCCCGATGCCGAGTCGGTGGGCACGGCGAGGGAGCCCGATCCCGGGGCCGGTCCGGTGGGCACGGCGAGGGAGTCCGTTCCCGGTGCTGGTCCGGTGAGCCCGGCGGATCTGGACGAGGTGCGGGCCGTGCGGTCGCGGTTGCGGGAGGTCCTGGACGGCGATCCGGCGCAGCGGGCGCGCGCCCTGGCGCGATGGGTGGAGGAGGCGCCGATGCGCGCGGTCGTGGCGGAGTCGGCCGGCACGCCGGTCCTGCGGCTCGCCGGCCCCCCGGCCGCCACCCTCGGTCAGCGGTTGACGGTGCGGGCGGTGACGGAACTGCTGGACCTCGCCGCGGCGGGCGACTGGGACCGGCTGCGGCTGTGCGCGGCGAGCCCCTGCCAGGACGCCTTCGTCGACAGAAGCCGCCCGGGCCGGCGCCAGTTCTGCTCGACCCGCTGCGCCAACCGCGCCCACGCCGCCGCCTCCCGGGCCCGCCACCGCTGACCGGGCAGCGCCGCCCCTGCGCGCACCCGTCCCCTGACCGCCCACGCCGCCGCTTCCCGGACCCGTCACCACTGACCGTGTGACTCCCGCACTCCCGATCACGCCGCCGGGCGGGAATTGTCGGTGCGGGCCGCTAACTTTCGATCATCACTCGATCCGAAGGAGTAGTTGGTCGATGTACCGCCAGGGCGACATCCTGCTCATGCCCATCCCCGAGGAGACCGCGCCCGTCGTGTCGCTCTCCCAGCCCAGGGACGCTCGCGGGCGGCTGGTGCTGTCCTACGGCGAGGGGACAGGCCACGCCCATGCCATCCCCGGCCCCGGCACGCTGTCCCGCGGGTTCCTGCACCTGCCGGTCGGCGGCCGGCTCGTGCACGAGGAGCACGCGGCGATCTCGCTGCCGAAGGGCTGGTACCGCGTGATCCGGCAGCCCAAGGATGTGCCGGGCCCGCACCGCGTGATGGCCGGCTGATGACGGCAACCTCACCCGGCGCCGGGCCGACGGTCACATCGCCCCGGGAGGCCCGGGAAGGGCCAGCTCGAAGACGCTCTGGGCGGTGTAGGCGGCCAGCCACCTGGCCTTGCCGCTCCTGACGTTCACCGCGTAGGTGTTCATCGTCAGGTACGGTGCGTCGATCACCGCCGGTTCGTCGTCCGGCACCTCCGAAGCCGACCTGCACCGGACGGACGTCGTGAGCACCGTCACCTCGTCCGCGCTCAACCACGTGCGCAGATAGACCTGGCTGACGTCGGAGGCCAGACCGCTGATGGCCGTGCTCTTGCGCTTCTTGCCGGTGAGCGTGTCGAGGAGCACGAGACCGCCACGGCGGCAGGGCCTCTCCCCGGTGCTGAGGTTCTCGATCGCCGCCACGGTCTTCCCGTCGGGAGCCAGCGGGCTGAAGTCGTACCGCCTCGGCAGGATGACCGACGTCGAGTTGCCTGGCGAGGTGGCCGGCCACAGGTTCGAGATCGTGCGCAGCTGCGAGCTGGGCGAGTACTCCCCGAGCGTGATCGTGGCGCCGTCCGGCGACAGGCCGATGGGCACCCAGCGGTTCGGCAGTCGGCGGACGACCCGGTCGCGCATGTCGATGAGCAGCGCGGGGTCCTTGAAGTCCGGGACCTTGCTGAAGGCCACGAACCGGCCGTCGTCCGACAACATCAGCCACGAGATGCTGCCCAGCCACTTCACCGGCACCTCCACCGGAGCGGTCGTCTTCGCGCCCGAGGCCAGGTCCCGCACCTGGAAGGTGCGTTCCTTCCGGCTGTAGTAAGCGATCTTGCTCCCGTCCCGGCTGATCGCCAGCGGGCTGTTCCGCAGACCGGTCCGGCCGGGCGCGAGGCTCGGCAGCGCCTCCCGCACGTAGTAAGCCTTGCCGCTCCTGGTGACCACCCGCCAGCCACCGTCCCGGCAGCCCTTCGGCGCCTTCCCGACGGCCGGCTCACAGAAGGTCTTGTACGCGTGGCTCAACGGTTCCACCCCGCTCGCGGGCAGGTCGTCCTTGGAGGTGGCGGGTTCGGGGGCGTGCGGCGTCAGCCGTACGGCGAGGGTCGCGCCCAGCGCGGTGACCACGACCATGGCCGCCGCGAGCAGCGAGATCGTGGTGCGCCTCCTGCGGTCGCGCTGGGCGATCGTCCGCTCGGCCAGGTCCACCTGTGGCGTGTCGTCGGCCAGATCGACGAGTACGTCCCGCAGCCAGGTCATCGGAATGCCTCCTCGGTCTCCAGCCCGGCGAGCTTCGGCGCGAGCTCGGGCGCCAGGGTGCGCAGGCGGGCCAGGGCCTGGTGCGCCTGGCTCTTCACCGTCCCGACCGAACAGTTCATGAGCTCCGCGGTCTCACGTTCGGTCCGGTCCTCGTAGTACCGCAGCACGATCACCGCCCGCTGCCGGGGTGGCAGCCGCATGAGCGCCTGGCGCATGACGAGCCGGACGACGGTCGAGTCCTCGCTCGAGTACGGCCGTTCCGGCGGGTCGGCGGTCGGGAGCTCCGTCCTGACCCGGCGCCGCCGCCACGAGATGTGCTGGTTGACCAGCGCCTTACGCGCGTACGCCTCAGGATGCTCGACGCGCGAGAGCCTCGCCCAGCGCCCGAGCACCTTGAGCAGGACGTGCTGCAGCAGATCCTCGGCCTGGTGGGCGTCCCCCGTGAGCAGGTACGCGGTACGCATCAGGGCTTGCTGATGGCCGGCGACGAACTCACGGAAGCTGTCATTGCGATCCAAGACGACTCCTCTCGCCCGTTATGGACGCCCCCGAGAAGCCGAAAGGTTTGGTCCCAGCCGAAACCGAAAGGCGTTATCCCGTCCTGGCCGGCGTCACCTGCGGCGGTAGGGATCGTCGTAGGGTTGCGACGACTGCCTGACCGCCTCCATGACGGGTCGCATGGCGGGCCCCGCGACGTAGTAGCGGCCTCGCGCCTGCCCCTCCGGTGTCAGCCAGCCGAGCCGGCACATCTCGCGGATGTCCCGCACGGCCTGTTGCGGGCTGAGGTCGGCGTCCTGCTGGTACACGGTCCGCCGTACGCGCGAGGCCCAGAAGGCGGGAAGGAGGGCGAAGACGGCCCGCTCGTCCAGCCCGTCGGTCACGGCCGCCTCCGACAGGGCGGACCAGGCCCGGCTCAGCAGATCGACCCTGCGCCTGGCCTGCTGGGCCATCAGATGGTGAGCGCGCAGGCAGAACCTGATCCACCCGTGCGCCGACCGGTGCGGGCTCCACCCCCGGCCGCCCACCTCCTGCAGAATCTGGTAGTAGGAGTACGTGTTCTGCCCCCGTCCCAGCCACTCCTCGATGGAGGAGAACTCCGGCGGCAGCAGCGCCTCCCTGGCGAACACCAGCGTGGACAGCGCCCTGGACATACGTCCGTTCCCGTCGGCCCAGGGGTGGATCATGACGAGATTCAGGTGCGCCATCGAGGCCCGGACATGGACCGGCGCGTCCAGATCGCCTTCGTTGAGCCACCGGATGAGCTCGTCCATGAGCCCGGCCACCACGCTGGGGTCGGGCCCCGTGTAGGCGGCGACGGTCGGATCGTCAACGCTCGTGATGTAGACCGGCCCCTGCCGGAGACGGCCCGGCCGTTTTCTCCTGTGCGGCTCCTGCATCATGAAGTGCAGACCGTTCAGCAGCCCGAGGTCGTAGCGGAACTCGGCACCGGCATCGTAGAGCGCCTGGATGTAGGTCATCGCCCGTTGGTAGTTCTCCAGCTCCCGCCGTGTCACGTCGCTGGTCTCCAGCGGCGCCTCCCCGGCCATCAGCGCCTCCATGTCGTCGACCGAGGCCGCATATCCCTCGATGGTGTTCGAGCCGACGATGGCCCTGGCGGTGAGGCTGCGCCGCAGCTGTTTGGTCCATTGCTCCTCCGGACGGAGGTGTATGCGCAGGTCGTGCCGCATCTCTTCGATGTCCTCGAGAACATGGAGATCGGCGGCGGTCAGCTTCGGTGTTCCGTAGAGCATAACTCGATGATACCAAGATAGTGTCATCTATGCGCGCTGCCCGCTTCGCCGATAAGCGGCAGGCGAAGCGGGCGACGCGCGGGGTGGTTCGAGTTACTGCTGGAGGTTGGTGGACAGGAGGTCGAGCAAGGGTTCGCGGCGGACGCAGCGTTCCAGGAGGAACGAGTCGGCCAGGGCGAGCAGGTCGTCGTCCCCGAGGTCGCGGAACAGCTCCGCGTACTCCGGCAGCAGCGCCTGGGCCAGGAGGATGTGCCTGATCAGGTCGTCGGACTGGTAGCGGGCGCCCCACGGGTACGGGTCCCAGCGGGGGGACTCCGTCTCGATCAGGGTGTGCAGCGGGGCCAGTTCGTCCGCCGACTCCTCCATGGTCGAGCCCCACCGGTCCACGCCGAGCCGTCGCTTCTTGGCGATGAAGGGGCCGAACCGGTCCAGGTACGCTCCCGCGGCGTGCACCAGGCCCTGCAGTCCCACGTCCTTGTACGTCCAGAGCGACCAGCCCGCCCCGTGCCCGTCGTAGATGTCGAGCTGGTCGCGCAGGATCTGGTAGCGCTGGGCGTCCACGGCCGGGTCGCCGGTGTAGACGGGGCCGAACTCGCCCACCCACAGCGGTGTGCCGGTCTCGCGCTGGAAGCGGGAGCGTTTGGCGAACGTACGCTCCAGTTCGTTCTTGTCGCACCACTCGCCGCGCGTGTATCCCGGGTACGGGCCCCCGTGGGCGAACCCGGCCAGCGCGTAGTCATGGAGGACAAAAACCGTGTTCTCATATACCTCCCGAAAAATCGAGAAATCGGTGGAGTAGGTGTTGCCGTCCAGGAACAGGATGTGGCCCGGATCGGCGGCTCTGATCGCCTTCACCAAGCGGTCGTAGAACGGCCCGATCACCTTGCCGGTCAGGTCACCCGGCTCGTTGACCGGGTTGTATCCCGCCACCCACGGATGGTCGCGATAGTGGTCCGCGATGACCTCCCACAGGTGCACCGCCCGGTCCTGGAAGTGCCGGTGCTGCCAGAAGGCGGCCACGTGGGTCGGGTTGTCGGAGTGCCAGTGCTGGTTCTGGGAGCCGGGCAGCGCGTGCAGGTCGATCACGCTGTAGACGCCGTGCTCGCCCAGCAGCCCGATCACCCGGTCGAGGTGACGGAAGCCGCGCCCGTCGATCTCCATCGGGCGGTCGTCGGACTCCCAGTGGCGGTAGTTGACCGGGATGCGCACACAGTTGACGCCCAGCCCGGCCAGCAGAGCGGCGTCCCGTTCGGTGAAGAACGAGGTCAGCAGCCGGTCGAAGAACAGCTCCGCCCGGTCGTCCCCGAGGACGGAGCGCACGGCGTGCCGCATGGAGGACTCGTTCGCCGGATAGCCGGTGATGAAGTTCTCCATGTTCATCCAGCCCCCGAGACCCACCCCCCGCAGGCGTACCGGTGTGTCGTCGTCCCGGACGAGATGGGTTCCGGACACGTGCAGCATGAAGACTGATCACCCCTTCGTGGCACCGGCGGTGAGCCCACCGACCAGATGACGTTCCGCTATGGCGTAGAACCCGAGCGCGGGCACCATGGCCAGGATGAGATAGGCCAGGATGCGGGCGGTGTCGGAGGCGTACTGGCCCTGGAACTGCTGGATGCCCAGCGGCAGCGTCCAGCTGCTCTCCTCGCTGAACACGACCAGTGGCAGCATGAAGTTGTTCCAGCTGCCGACCACGGCCAGCACGGAGACGGTGGCGATGGCGGGCCGGGCCATCGGCAGCAGGATCCGCCAGAAGAACCCGAACGGCGTGCACCCGTCGATCGTGGCCGCCTCCTCGATCTCGCCCGGGATGCTGCGGAAGAAGCCGCGCAGGATGATGATCGTCAGCGGCAGCCCGAAGGCGGCCTGGGTGAGGATCACGCCCAGCGGGTTGTCCAGCAGCCCGAACGTGCGCAGCAGCACGAAGATCGGCAGGATCGCCACCGCGAACGGGAACATCAGCCCCGCGGTGAACAGGGTGAAGAACAGCTCCCTGCCGCGGAAGGCGAACCGGGCGAAGACGAACCCGGCCAGCGCCGCCAGCGCGACCGTCAGCACGGTCGTGATGACCGCGATGAACGTGCTGTTCCAGACCTGAAGCCAGAACGAGCCCGAACCGAGCACGTCGGTGTAGTTGGCCGTGATCCAGGACTCGGGCAGGCCGAACGGGTTGCCGGACAGCTCGCTGTTGTCCTTGAAGCCGCCGAGCAGCGCGTAGACGACCGGGATGACCATGAACAGGCCCACCACGCTCGCGATCACGTGCAGAGGCAGCGTGTTGCGCCGGGGGGTGGCCGGTTTCGTCCGCTGGCGGCTCATGGCCGGCCTCCCGCACTGGTGGTGGCGCCCTCAAGGTCGCGGCGCATGACGAAGCGCTGGTAGAGCAGGGCGAAGACGAGGCTGAGGCCGAACATCACCACGCTGATCGCGCTGGCGTAACCGACCTGGGAGCGCTTGAACCCCCAGTCCATCATCGTGACGGCCATCGTCTCCGAGGAGTGCGAGGGCCCGCCGCCGGTGAGGATCCAGACCAGGTCGAACAGCTGGATCGTGTAGATGACGGACAGGAAGACGCTGATCCGGATCGTCGGGCCGAGCAGTGGCAGCGTGACGTGCCGGAACGTCTTCCATCCCGTGGCCCCGTCGATCTGGGCGGCCTCGATCAGCTCGTTCGGGATGTTCTGCCGGCCGGCCAGATAGATCATCATGTGGAAGCCGAAGTACTTCCAGGTCATGACCAGGAACAGCGACGGCATCACGGTGTTCGGGTCGGCCAGCCACTCCGACTCCCAGCCGAACACCGACAGCAGCTGGTTCGCCATGCCTGAGCCGGGCGAGAGGATCAGCGAGAACAGCACGCCGGTGATGACCTCGGACAGCACGTACGGCGCGAAGAACAGCACCCGGTAGAGCGCCCGCCCGCGGATGCGCTGGTTCAGCAGCATCGCGATGGCCAGCGAGAACGGCAGCTGCACGAAGATCGACAGCAGTACCAGGACCGCCAGGTGCCACAGGTCCTGGGCGAAGATCTCGCTGGTGAACAGCCGGGTGAAGTTGTCCAGGCCGATGAAGTCGGTCGGCAGGCCGCCGAAGCCGTTCCACTTGAACACGCTCGAATAGATGGCCACCAGCATGGGGGCCACGACGAGCATGAGGAACAGCACCAGAGCGGGCAGCAGGAACAGGACGATGCTCACCCAGCGCCCCCGGCGCCTGGCGGCGGGGGCGGGGGCCGGAAGCTTGACCGCTTCCGGCCCTCTCGTGAGAGTCGTCATCCTTCGCTCTTCGCGACTTCTGAGATGTCCGCGCCGACCTCTTCCGGTGTCTTCGTACCGGCGATCAGCTCGGCCACGCTGTCGTTGACCTGCTGGCCGACGGCCGGCGGGTAGGCCTGGTCGAGGTAGAGCTGGTAGCCGCTGGCGCTGGCCAGCATGGTCGCCACCTGCTTGAGGTTGGGGTCCTTGACCGCGCTCTCCTCGCCCTTGAGCACCGGCAGCACGCCGCCCGCTTCGACGGCCTTGCTGTGGTTGCCCATCTCGGTCATGAACTTGACGAAGTCGACGGCCTCCTTGGGCGCGTCCGTGCCCACGGTCAGCCCGCCGCCGCCGCCGAAGGCGTCACCGGCCGAGCCCTTGCCGCCCTCGACGGAGGGGAAGGCGAAGAAGCCGAGGTCGTCGCCGAGGCCCTTGCCCGAGTCGGCCTGCACGCTGGGCGCCCACTGGCCCATCAGCTCCATGGCCGCCTTGCCGTTGCTCACGGTCGCGGACTGGCCGTCGGGGGTGGAGTAGGCCGCGCCGAGGAATCCCTTCTGGAACGGCTGCAGGTCGGCCAGCGCCTTGACCTGCTGTCCCGCGGCCACGAAGTCGGGCTTGGTGAAGTCGTGGTCGGAGGCCGCCTGCTTGAGCGCGTCCAGGCCGGCGATGCGCATCGCGAGGTAGGCCCAGTAGTAGTGGCCGGGCCACTTCTCCTTGCCGGCCAGCGCGATCGGGGTGACGCCCGCGGCCTTCAGCTTCTTGACGTCCTCGAGGAACGCCGACCAGGTGGCCGGGGCCTCGGTGATGCCCGCCTTCTCGAAAAGCTTCTTGTTGTACCAGAAGCCCACCATGCCGATGTCGGTCGGCAGGCCGTAGGTCTTGCCGTCGAGCTGGTACGCGCTCAGCGCCGCGGGCGTGAAGTTCGGCAGCACGTCGGCGACGTCGGCGGAGATGTCCTTGACCAGCCCGGCGTCGATCTGCTGCTTGAGCACACCGCCGCCCCAGCTGGCGAAGACGTCGGGGGCCTTGCCCGACTGCGTGATGGTGGTGAGCTTGGCCTTGTACGCCTCGTTCTCCAGCACCGTCGCCTTGATCGTGACGTGCGGGTTCTTGGCCTCGAACTCCTTGGCCCGCTGGGCCCAGAGCGACTTGAGCGGCTCGGCGGTCGACAGGTGCCACCACTCCAGCGTCACCTTCGCGGGCGCGCCGCCCGAGCTCTGCTGCGGAGCGGCCTCACCGCCTCCGCCACCACCACTACAGCCGGTCAGGAGGATGACGGCGGCGGCTAACACCAGACTGCGTTTCATAGGGGTCCCTTCCTCAGCTGGGCGAAAGTTTCGTGAACCCCCCGATAATTTCGATGCCGCGATCGTAAGTAAACGCTGTGTTAAGCGTCAACACCTCGGCTGGGAGCGATCCCAAACCGAAACTTTCGGATACACTCCCGATTTGTGTCAGCGAAGAGGCGGGTGACGATCGCACTGATCGCGGAGGAGGCCGGAGTCTCCATCCCGACGGTCTCCAAGGTCATCAACGGGCGCCCGGAGGTCGCCCCGGCGACCCGCCACCGGGTCGAACGGCTGCTCCAGGAGCACGGCTACCAGCGCCGGATCAGCCAGGACGACACCCCGGCGGGCCTGGTGGACCTGGTGTTCGCCGAGATCGAGTCGCCCTGGGCCATGGAGATCGTCCGCGGCGCGGAGAGCGCGGCCCACGAGGCCGGCGCCAGCGTCGTCGTCTCCGTCCTGCACACGCACGCCGGCCCCGGCCGCGACTGGCTGGAACGCCTGGCGGCGCGGAGGACCGACGGCGTGGTGATCGTCGCCTCGCGCCTCTCGACCGGCATCCAGGCCCAGCTCAGCGCCCGCTCACTGCCGTTCGCCGTGGTGGATCCCGAAGGCGAGCCCGCGCCCGGCGTCGTGTCGGTCGGGGCGACCAACTGGAACGGCGGCCTCGCCGCCACCCGCCACCTCCTGGAGCTCGGTCACCGGCGCATCGGCATGATCAGCGGCCCGGCCGACATGCTGTGCAGCCAGGCGCGGATCGACGGCTATCGCGCGGCTCTGGAGACGGCCGGACTTCCGGTCATCCCCGACCTGATCAAACGTGGCACGTTCCTCGTCGACTCCGGCCACGACCAGGGTCACGCCCTGCTCTCGCTGCCGGAGCCGCCCACCGCCATCTTCGCCGGCAGCGACCTGATGGCCTTCGGCGTCTTCGAGGCGGCCCGCCAGCGCGGGCTGCGCGTTCCCGAGGACCTGAGCGTGGTGGGCTTCGACGACCTGCCGCTGGCCAAGTCGGCCTGGCCGCCGCTGACGACCGTACGCCAGCCGCTGCAGGAGATGGCGGCCCTGGCCACGCGGACGGTGCTGGCGATGGGGCACGGGGACGTACCGGAGACGAAACGGGTCGAACTGGCCACTGAGCTGATCGTCAGGGACAGCACGGCCCGCCACGAGCTCTAGCAGTCCTGCCCGGCCTCAGGCCGCAGCAGCTCGCGCAGGCGGGCGGCGTACGCGCGGGGATGGCTGGTGTTGCCGTTGTGGCCGCCGGGGAACTCCACCGGCACGGTGCCGAGCCGGCTGGCCAGCTCGACCGCGCACCGGTGGTCGAAGACGGTGCGCGGCGTGGCGACCCCGGTCGCGGGGACGATGCGGGTGCGGCAGCCGGTGAGGTCGAGCTCGTCCTCGATGACGGCGCGGAAGTCGTACCGGAGGAAGAAGTCGAAGTTCGCCCGGCGCAGGGGTGTCATGGGCTGCGGGGTCAGCCCCGGCTCGGTGTCGCCGCCGGTGATGCCGAGCACGCGCGCCACCTCCTTGAGCGCGGCGGGCAGCCCGGCCCGCAGGTAGAGCTCGCGCAGCTCGGCCAGCTCGGCGCGGTGCCCGGCCCGCTCGGGCGCGGGCGGCAGCCAGGGCGAGACGGGCTCGTGGGCGATGAGCAGGCTGAGCTGCTCGGGGTGGCGGACGGCCAGGTGCAGGCCGATGGAGGCGCCCAGGCTCTGGCCCAGCATGACGACGGGCCGGTCGGTGAGGTGCGCGAGCAGCCGGTGAACGTCGTCGGCGTGCTGCTCGACGGTGACGCCCGGGCCCGCGTCGATGGTGCTGCGGCTCAGGCCGCGCCGGTCGTAGGTGATCACGGTGTGCTCGGTGGCGAGCAGGTCGACCAGGTCGGCGCTGCGGTCCGCGTCGCCCTCGCCGCTCTGGGAGATCAGCAGGTACGGCCCCGAGCCGCGGATCTCGTAGTGGAGGCGGGCGCCCGGCACGCGCAGGAGGTCTGTACTCATGCGCGTCACTCTAATCCATCATTTCTGATGCATCAAATTTGATGGATTAACCGCGCAGGTCCGGGATGAGCTGGTCCGCCAGTTCCTCCAGCGCCGTCACGGTCCTGCGGACGCGCTGCGGGTCCTCCGTGCCCAGCGCCGCCGCCAGCGCGTCGTCGATCGGCGTGTCCCTGATCCGCGACACCCGCTCCGACACCTCGGGCGTCTCGCGGATGATCGTGCGCCGCCGGTCCCGCGGATCGGTCTCGGCCGTCACCGCGCCCGCCGTGCGCAGCCGCGCGATGGCCGCGGACACCGCGCTCTGCGGCAGCCCCGTACGGGCGGCGATCGCGCCCACCGTGGTGTCCGGATGGGCACGCAGGTCGCTCACGACGATCAGCACGGTGCGCACGCTCGTGGACTGCTCGCCGATCCCCTCGGTCGGCATCGCCTCCTCGCCGATCTTCATCAGCGTCCGGCCCAGCAGGAACAACTCGACCCCATTCACCCGCAGCACCCTACAGGCGGGGGTCGGTAGGGTCGGGTGACGTGACGACGGAGCTGGAGTGTCTTGCCGAACGGCTGCGCGAGTTCGCGCGGGTCAGGGAGTGGGAGGGGTTCCACACGCCGAAGAACCTCGCCATGGCGCTGGCGGGCGAGGTCGGCGAGCTGGTGGCGGAGTTCCAGTGGCTCACCGCCGAGGAGTCGGCGAACCCCGACCCCGACACGCTGGCCAGGATGCGCACCGAGCTGGGCGACGTGACCCTCTATCTGGTACGGCTGGCGGACGTGCTCGGCGTGGACCTGGTGCAGGCGGCGCGGGCCAAACTGGAGGACAACGACCGCCGCTACGACGCCGAGCGCTACCGCGGATCCGCCAGAAAGGCCCCACCCTCCTGATCCGCCGGGCCCCGTCGGCCCTGTCGCCCGCGTGCTTGCCAAAGGCTCAGCCGCGCGGACAAAAGCACATAGGGTGACCACCATGAAATTCGGGGTGCTGGGGCCGCTGGCGGTCTGGACCGACGCGGGGCAGGCCGTGACGGTTCCCGGTCTCAAGGTCCGGGCGCTCCTCGTCGACCTGCTCGTCCACGAGGGTCACCCCGTCTCCGCCGACCGGCTCGTGCACGACCTCTGGGGCGAGGAGCCGCCGGCCAACCCGGCGGGCGCGCTGCAGGTCCGCGTCTCGCAGCTGCGCAAGGCGTTCGAGGACGCCGAGGCCGGCGGCAAGAACCTGGTCGTGTCCCGCGCGCCCGGCTACCTGCTCCGCACCGACGAGGGCGCGCTCGACGCCGTACGCTTCGCGGAGCTGCTGGCCAGGGCCGAGAGCACCGAGAGCCCGCGCACCAGGGCCGGGCTGCTGGCCGACGCGCTGGCGCTGTGGCGCGGGCCCGCGTACGCGGACTTCGCCGACGAGGAGTACACGCGCTCGGCCGTGCACCGCCTGGAGGAGCAGCGGCTGTCGGCGCTGGAACAGCACGCCGAGGCGCGCCTGGAGCTGGGCGAGCACGGGCTGCTCGTCGGCGAGCTGGGCGACCTCGTGGGCCGCCATCCGCTCAGGGAACGGCTGCGCGCCGTCCACATGCGCGCCCTGTACCGGGCCGGGCGGCAGAGCGAGGCGCTGGCCGCGTACGGCGAGCTGCGCGACCGGCTGGCCGACGAGCTGGGCCTCGACCCAGGGCCCGAGCTGGTCGCGCTGCACCAGGCGATCCTCGGCCAGGACCCGGCACTGAGCGTGCCCGCCGGCCGTCCCGTGACCAACCTGCCAGCCCCCGTCAGCAAGCTGATCGGCCGGGAGGAGGCGCTGGCCGAGGTGTGCGCGCTGGTCGAGGAGGAACGGCTGGTGACGCTCACCGGCAGCGGCGGGGTCGGGAAGACCCGCCTGGCGCTGGAGGCGGCGAACCGGCTGGCCGACGGGTTCGCCGACGGGGCCTGGCTGGTGGCGCTGGACCAGGGCTCCCGGTCCCCGGTGGAGGCGGTCATGGCGGCCCTGGACATCAGGGAGGAGGCCGGCGGGGAGCTCGCGGTGCTGGGCGGGCGGCTGGCCGCCGCGCTCAGGACCCGGCGCACGCTGCTCCTGCTCGACAACTGCGAGCACGTGGTCGACCAGGTCGCCGAGCTGGCCGAGCTGCTCCTGCGGGCCTGCCCCGATCTGCGCATCCTGACCACGAGCCGGGAGCCGCTGGCCGTCTCCGGCGAGGTGCTGTGGAGCGTGCCGCCGCTCGACGTGCCCACCAGCGCCGACCTGGCCGCCATGGCGCGCTCCAACGCCGTACGGCTGTTCGTCTCCAGGGCCGCCGCCTCCGCCAGGGGCTTCGCGCTGGACGCGGGCAACGCGCAGGCCGTCGCGCAGTTGTGCCGCCGCCTCGACGGCATCCCGCTGGCGCTGGAGCTGGCCGCGACCCGGGTGCGGGCGCTGGGCGTGCACGGGGTGGTGTCCCGGCTGGACGACAGGTTCCGGCTGCTGGCCTCGGGGCAGCGCGGCGCGCCGGCCCGCCAGCAGACGCTCACCGCCGTGATCGACTGGAGCTGGGACCTGCTGTCCGAGGACGAGCGCGTCGTCCTGCGCCGCCTGGCCGTGCACGCCGACGGCTGCACGCTGGAGGCCGCCGAGTCCGTCTGCGCGGCCGGCGGCGAGAGCGGGCTCGACGTGCTGGACCTGCTCGCCCGCCTGGTCGACCGGTCCCTGGTGGTGGTCGTGGACGGCCCCGCCGGGATGCGCTACCGGCTGCTGGAGTCGGTGTCGGAGTACTGCCTGGCCAGGCTGTCGGAGGCCGGCGAGCTCGATCGGGTCCGCCTGGCGCACCTGAACCACTACCTGGACCTGGCCGTACGCGCTGAGCCCGGTCTGTACGGGGCCGAGCAGCGGGACTGGCTGCCGCGCCTGGACGCCGAGGCCGCCAACATGCGCGCGGCGCTCGACACGGCGGTGGCGCGGGGGGACGCCGGCGGGGCGGCGCGGCTGGTCAACGCGCTGGCCTGGTACTGGTTCCTGCGCGGCCGGCTGGCTGAGGGCAGGCGCGCCCTGTCGACGGCCCTGGCGATCCCACGCACCCAGGACGATGGCGCGGCGCTGTCCAGGGCGGCCGGGTGGGAGGTCGGGTTCGCTCTCCTGGCGGGCGAACGAGCCGACTGGAAGCCCGTGATCGAGGCCATCGAGGACCCGGGGGAGCGGGCCAGGGCCGAGCTGTTCGCCGCGCTGCACGTCGACGACATGCCGACGGGGCAACTGCTGGTGGAGCGGGCGCTGGTCACGTTCAGGGAGCTGAACGACCGGTGGGGCATCGCCACCGCGCTCACCCGGCAGGCCATGGACGCCTTCACCGTGCGCGACGTCGAGGCGCTCGAACGGATCGCGGGAGAGAGCGCCCGGCTGTTCACCGAACTGGGGGACCGGTGGGGGCTGCTGCGGGCCACCGAATGGCTCGCCTCGCTGGCCCAGATGTCCAACGACGTCGAACGGGCCGTCCAGCTGTTCGGCGAGGGGCTGCGCATGGCCGAGGAGCTCGGGCTGTGGTCGGAGGTCTGCACGCACATCGCCTGGCTCGGCTGGGTCGCCATGCAGGGCGGCGACCTCGACCGGGCCGTCGAGCTGTCCGGCCGGGCGCTGAAGCTGGCCGAGGCCCAGGGGTACAGCAAGGGCTCCACCATGGCCGAGATGGGCCTGGCCTACGCCGCCCGCCGGTCGGGGCGACTGGAGCTGGCCGAGAAGCACCTGCTCCACCTGCTCGAACCGCTGTCCAGGGACCCCGAGGCGGAGCCGGCCCTGCACCTGCCCGACACGCTGCTCGAACTCGGCTACCTGAGGGAGCTGCGCGGCGACAGGACCGCCGCCATGGAGCTGCACATCGAGGCGCTGGCCGCCGGCGCGAAGGTCGGCGACCCCCGGACGATGGCGAGCGCCGTCGAGGGCGCGGCCGCTGCCGCCGGTTCGGCCGAACTGACCGCGATCCTGCTGGGGCTGGCGGACGCGGCCAGACGGCAGCACCAGTCGCCCGCCGGGATACCGGAGCAGGTCGACATCTCGCGGGCCGCGGCGCGGGCGCGGGAGGAGCTGGGGGAGGAGGCGTTCGCGGCGGCGTACGCGAAGGGGGCGTCGTACAAGCTCGACGACGCCCAGAACCTGCTCGGACCTGCTCGGATGCTCGGCGGGGGGCGGTCAGGTCGTGGGACGGGGGGAGACGTCTGAGGCGGCGCGCCAGGCCAGGAGGCCCGCTCCCAGCAGGCCGGCCCGCGGGCCCAGGCCCGAGGCCCGGATCGCGGGGGCCGGGCGGAAGGAGAGCCGGGCGGCCAGTCGTTCGCGCAGCGGCACGAGCAGTACGTCGCCCGCGAGCGACACCCCGCCGCCGATGACGATCTCCGCCGGATCCAGGGTCAGCGTGTACGTCGCCAGCGCCACGGCCAGCGCCTCCACCGCGTCCGCCCACACCTTCGCGGCCCGCGCGTCCCCCGACGCGACCAGCCGGACCACCTCCTCGGCCGAGCCCACCTCGCACCGCGCCGCCACGGCCGAGCCCGACGCGTACGCCGCCAGGCATCCCCTCTGACCGCATCCGCAGGCCGCCCCGTCCGGCCACACCGGGATGTGCCCGATCTGCCCGGCCCATCCTCCCGCGCCTCCGTACAGGGACCCCGACAGCACCACGGCGCCCGCGATCCCCGTGCCGATCGGCAGGTACAGCACGTCGCGCCCGCCGCCCCCGTAGGCGAGCTCCGCCTCCCCGGCCGAGCGCACGTCGTGGCCCAGCGCGACGGGCAGGTCCCCGTCGGCGAGCGGCCCGGCGAACGCGGCGGCGGGCACGTCACGCCAGCCGAACGCGGCGGCGAAGACCGCGTGCGTCGGCGTCACCAACCCCGGCACAGCCACCCCCACCCCCACCGGCCGCCCCTCACCCGGGTCCCCGCTCTGGACGCCGTTCCGGGGGCGGGACAGGTCGGTGACGAAGGTGGAGACGGCCTCGATGACCCGGTCGGGGCCTTCGGCGCGAGGGGTCGGGCGGCGTTCGAAGTGGAGGATCGTCCCGTCCCTGGCGATGAATCCGCCTTTCATGGTGGTTCCACCGACATCGACCGCCGCGACATAGTCCATCGGGACATCGTCCCCCACGGGGGGACCACCGTTCAGGAGCGGGCCTCGACGTGCGCGGCCAGGCGGTCGAAGAAGGTGATCCAGCCCGCCTTGGCCTGCTCGGCATGCTCCTGGTCGGTGTTGACGCCGTACTGGTGGAAGCGCATCTCGGTCTTGCCGTCCGCCTCGGTCAGGCGGATCGTCACGACGGACGCGGGCGCGTCGCCGGGGTTGTCGGGGTCGCCGGTGGTGAACACCAGCCGCTCCGGCGCCGACACCTCCCGGTACGTCCCGCCCATCGTCACCTCGAACCCCTCCTCGCCCACCAGCGTCGTCTGCCAGGCCCCGCCCGGCCGCGCGTCCAGGGTGATCCGGCCCACCGGCGTGGACAGCGTCTCCGGCCCGAACCAGCGGGAGAACCGCTCAGGCTCGGTCCAGGCGGCCCACACCGTCTCGCGGGGGGCGTCGAAGTGGCGGATGAGGTCGTATTCGGCGGTCTGGCTCATCGTCCTGGTCCTCCATGCTCTGTGGCTTGATGACCTCAACGATGCCGGGCGCGGCTTACGATCCCCTTCTCCTCACCTTTAGGCGCGTGGCAGGGTGGAACGCATGAGGATCGTTCGCGCGGCAAGGGTGCTCACCGGACGCCGGGGAGAGGTGATCGCCGACGGAGAGGTCCTCATCGACGGCGGCCGGATCGTCTCCGTCGGGCCGCGCGGCAGCGCGGGCGAGGCCGGCGAGGTCGGCGAGGTCCTGGAGCTGCCGGAGCACACCGTGCTGCCCGGCCTGATCGACGCGCACGTGCACCTGGGGTTCGACGCCCAGGTCGATCCGGTGACCAGACGCAGCCCCGAGAGCGAGCGCCACCTGTTGCTGCGGATGGCGGAGAACGCCCGCAAGCTCGTCTCCGCGGGCGTCACCACGGCCCGCGACCTGGGCGCGCGCGACTTCCTCGACCTGGCGCTGCGCGACGCGATCGAGGAGGGCCTGGCCGTCGGCCCGCACATCGTCGCCGCCACCAGGCCCATCACCATCACCGGCGGTCACTGCTGGTACATGGGCGGCGAGGCCGACGACGAGGCCGGCGTGCGCCGGGTGGCCAGGGAGAATCTGCGCGCGGGCGCCGACTGCCTCAAGGTGATGGCCTCGGGCGGGCTGATGACGCCGGGCGCGCCGCCCAGCTGGGTGCCGCAGTACACGACCGAGCAGCTGCGCGCCGTCGTCGAGGAGGCGGCCACGCGCGGCAAGGGTGTCGCCGCCCACGCCCACGCGCACGCGGCGATCCGCAGCTCCCTGGAGGCGGGGGTCGCCACCATCGAGCACTGCACGTTCTTCACCCCGTCGGGCCACCGCTACGACGCCAAGCTCGCCGAGCTGATCGCCGCCGCCGGCACGTACGTTTGCCCCACGGTGCACGGCGCGTTCGAGCGCATCCGGGCGGCGCACGGGCAGGAGATGCTGGACGCCTGGCTGCACGGGATCTCCTCCATGCGGGAGGCGGGGGTGCGTCAGATCGCGGGCACCGACTGCGGGTTCGCGGCCGGCGGCGTGGCGAACCCGGCCGACCTGTACGTGGGCGGCCTGGAGGTGTTCGCGATGGCCGGCTACGGCAACGCGGAGATCATCGAGCTGGCCACCGTGCTGGCCGCCGACGCCTGCGGGGTGGGCGAGGTCACCGGCAGCCTCGACCCCGGCAAGCGGGCCGACCTCATAGCCGTCGCGGGCAATCCGCTCGAACGCCTCGCCGACCTGCGTGACCTCGCGCTCGTCCTGGTCTCGGGGCGCTCCGTCGGCCAGACGGGCGTGGACACCGTGACCGCGTCGGTCGGCTGACCTCATGAAGCCGGGTCCCGTCCGTCCCCGGAGTGACCGAGTCCGTCGTACGAAGGAGATCCCATGTTGCCCTGGTCCGCCGAGCTGGCCGGACGTCTCGATCACCACGTCGTCGACAGCGCGCTGCTGCGGGACAACCCCCTGGGCGATCCGCACGAGCGGCCCCTGGTCGTGTACGTCCCGCCGGGATACGACGACGACCCCGAGCGCCGCTACCCCTCCATCTACGTGCTGCTCGGCTACACCGGGCACGTCGCCATGTGGTTCAACCGGGCGCCGTTCCGCCAGCCGTACCCCGAGCTGGCCGACGCGTTGTTCGCCGGCGGCGACGTGCCGCCCGCCGTCGTCGTGTACGTCGACGCCTGGACCGCGCTCGGCGGCAGCCAGTACCTCGACTCGCCCGGCACCGGCCGCTACCACTCCTACCTGCGCGACGAGATCGTCCCGTACGTGGACGCGCACTACCGGACGATCGCCGACCGCGACCACCGCGCCGTCACCGGCAAGTCCAGCGGCGGCTACGGGGCCATGGTGAGCGCCATGCTGGCGCCCGACGTGTTCGGCGCGCTGGCCACGCACGCCGGCGACGCGCTGTTCGAGGTGGCCGCCCGGCCCAGCTTCCCGGGGCTGGCGCGCAGGCTGCGCGACATGTACGACGGCTCGTACGACACGTTCCTGACCGACTTCCGCGGCCGCCTGGCCGGCACCAAGGAGGGCGACCTCGAACTGCTGGAGATGTACGCCTACGCGGCCGCCTACTCCGCCGACGACGACGGCACCGTGCGGCTGCCGTTCGACGACACGGGCGCCGTCGTGCCCGAGGTCTGGCAGCGCTGGCTCGACCGCGACCCGGTCGTCATGGCCGGTGAGCCCCGCTACGCCGAGGCGCTGCGGTCGATGCGCGCCATCTGGGTCGACGCCGGCCGCCGCGACGAGTACTTCCTCGACTTCGGCGTCGTGGCGTTCCACCGGGCGGTGCAGACGGCGGGCGTGCCGGGCGAGCGGATCCACTTCGAGCTCTTCGACGCGGGTCACGGCGGCATCGAGTACCGCTACCCGCTCGCCCTCGCCTGGTTGTCGCGCCGGCTGAGCAAGTGATCGCCGCCCGGTCGTGGCGGTCACCGGCGGGCGCCGGTGACCGTTAGGCTGCCGCAATGGAACTGAAGGACCAGGTACGCGAGCTGCGCCGGCAGGGCAAGTCGCCCAAGGAGATCGCCCGCGCGCTCAAGGTGTCCCCGTCGGTCGTCGCGCCGCTGGTGCGGGCCGTCGCCGCCGAAGCCGCCGGCGCCGCCGAGAGCGGCGACCCGGCCGAGGCCGAGGTCGTCGGCTGCTGGATCAACGCGGGCTGGAGCGAGGGGCTCGGCTTCGACCGGAGCACCGGCTGGGTGGACGACGCCCCCGACTCCGGCGCCGGCGGCGCGGTCTCCGTGCTCGTCGCCCGCCGCCACACGTGGGACCGGCTGTCGGTCTGCGGCTACCTGGCCGACGTCCACTGCCTGGGCGTGAAGAACGTCATCGGCCCCGACGTGCTCAACGACCGCGACCTCGTCCGTTTCCGCGAATACTTCTTCGGCGAGTACGCGGGCTGGCAGGAGGTGCCGATCGAGCTGGTCAGGCAGCTCGTGTACGGGTCCATCGACTACGCGCGCACCCTCGGTTTCGAGCCGGACGAGGGTTTCACGCTCGGCTCCGAACTGCTCGGCAAGTGGGAGGGCGGCTCGACGATCACGTTCGGCCGCGACGGCAAGCCCTTCTACCGGGAGGGCCCGCAGGACGACGGGGCCAAGGTCGTCCGCATGCTGCGGCGCAGGCTCGCCGACGACGAGTTCGGCTACGTCCTCGCGGGGCAGTGACGCGCTTCGACCGTCGCAGGATGGTGACGCGCCTCGGCCCGCGTCATCTCAGGCCGGTGATGTGCTTCGGCCCGCGTCATCGCAGGCCGGTGACGCGCATCGTCAGGTTGAGCCGGCCGGAGGTCAGTCCGGTGGCGGGATCGCCCGTCCCCGGGTAGACCTTCGGCACGCCGTGGTAGGCGAAGCGCGACGGCCCGCCGAACACGAACAGGTCGCCCGAGGCGAGCCGCACGTCGGTGTACGGGCGGCCGCGCGTCTCGGGGTTGCCGAAGCGGAAGAGGCAGGCGTCGCCGATGCTCAGCGACACCACGGGGGCGTCGGACTTCTCGTCCTTGTCCTGGTGCATGCCCATCTTCGCCTCGCCGTCGTAGAAGTTGATCAGCGCGGTGTCGGGTTCGTACGTGTCAGGTTCGTACGCGTTGGGCCCGTACGCGGCGGGCTCGTACTGCTGGGACGTGGTCGATCCGCCGTCGGCGCTCTCGGCGCGGGCGGCGGGGCCGTAGGCGTCGGACAGGGCGCGGCGGCCCAGGTCGGCCAGCCAGCCGGGGAAGTCCGCCACCTGCCGGCCGTTCACGTCGTGGGCCAGGCGGGTGTACCGGTACGGCTGCCAGTGCCAGCCCACGCAGACGGTCTGGACCGACATGACGCCGCCCCTCGGCAGCACGGTGTGCCGGATCGGCACGGGACCCTGGGCCCAGGCGCGGCAGGCGTCCACGAGGTGGCGCTGCTCGTCGAGCGTGAGCCAGCCGGGGACGTGGACCGCGCCGGGGGCGATCTCTCTTGGGGGGAGGGGGATCACGATATTTCCCGAAAAATCACGTTTCGGCCGATTTGCCAGGCATTTCCGTCGTGGTCGGCACCGCGCATGCCCTCCAGTGTCCCAGGCGGGGCCAGCGCGACCGCGCGGGCGGTGGCGGCGAAGCCGTACGTACGGGCAGGATCCCAGTCGGTGCTGCGCCGCAGCCGCTCGCTCATACCGGCCCATCCGAGCGGTGCGCCGGCCACCACCCAGGCGTCCGGCTCGCCCGCCGTGAACCGCCTGGCCTGCCGCAACCAGGAGGCCGCCCGCTCCGGCCAGCCGATCACCGCCAGCACCGTCCCCTCCCAGGTCCGCGCGAACGCCTCGGCGGCGGGCCCGGCATCCCGCCCATGCCCGACCACGACCGTACGAGCGCCCTGCCTTCGGACAAGCTCGACAACCCGCGCCAACTCCACCGCCCCGAACCCGTCCGTCGCCGCACCGAGCCGGTCTCCTGCCGCCCCGAACCCGTCCGCCTCCCTCTCCTTCATCACTTGGCGTCGTGGAAGACGAGGCCCAGCGTGTGGCGCAGGCCGGAGCGTACGGTGCTCACCCCGTGCCGCACCGGCGAGGCCGACCAGCCGCGCGCCGACCGGACCGGCCGGTCCCGCGTGGTGAAGATCAGTCCGTGCCCCTGCGGCAACAGCGTCACCGTGCCCCGCGACTGCGCCCGGGGCCGCTGCTCGACCAGCAGGAACTCGCCCCCGGTGTAGTCCGCGCCGGGCCGGTCCAGCCCGATCACCACCTGCAGCGGGAAGACCAGGTCCCCGTACAGGTCGCGGTGCAGGGCGTTCCAGTCGTCGCTCCGGTAGCGCAGCAGGATCGGCGTCGGCCGCGTCTGGCCGGCTGCGTGACACATGTCCAGCCATTCACCGAAATCGTCCGGCCACGGCGCGGGCTGCCCCAGCCTGGCCGCCCAGTCCCGGGCGATCGGCAGCAGCCGGGGATAGAACGCCGCCCGCAGCCCTTCGACCAGCGGCGGGAGCGGGTGGTCGAAGTACCGGTACTGCCCGGCGCCGAACCGGTAGCGCTCCATGTCGATGGTGGCCCGGAAGAATTCCACCTCCTCGTACAATCCGGCGATCTGCCGGCATTCCTCCGGGGTGAGCACCTGCGGCGTCAGCGCGCACCCGTACGCGTCCAGCTCTCCGGCCAGCCCGGCCCAGTCGGCCCGCTCGACCTGGTCCAGCGTCTTCGTCATGAGGTGCTCCAGAGCTGGGGCTGCAGCACGCCTTCGAGCGTGAGCAGGGCGTGCTTGCGTTCGAGGCCGCCCGCGTACCCGGTCAGAGCGCCGTTCGCGGCGACGACGCGGTGGCAGGGCAGGACGAGGAGCAGCGGGTTCGCGCCGACGGCGGCCCCGACGGCGCGGACCCGGTCGGCGGGCGCGCCGATGCGCGCGGCCAGCGCGCCGTAGCTGATCGTGGTGCCGTACGGCAGCACCGCCACCGCCGCCCACACCCGCTCGTGGAAGGTGCTGCCTCGCGTGGAGAACGGCAGGTCGAACACGGTACGCTCGCCCGCGAAGTACTCGCCGAGCTGCCGCTCCGCCGCGGCGAACGCGCGCGGCTCACGCCGCCACCCGTCCCGCGCCGAGCTCACGTCGAACGACACGCGGGTCAGCACGGAACCGTCCCCGGCGAGCAGGATCTCGCCCAGCGGGCTGTCGATCGTGGTGTAGATGTCCATACCCTCTACAACACCGCCGCGCCCGTCCAGGGCAGCGATTTTCGGACATCGCGGCACCCCTTTTCCCGCCCGGATTGGACGATCATCGAACGGGAAGCGTACGCTCACCGCAGTTGCGAGCTAGGAGTGAGCATGGCCGAGTCGCGCGAGCACACCTTCACCGGCGCCAAGGGCCGCATCACGGTCCGCGCATGGCCCCGTGACCTGCCCCGATACCTCGCCATCCTGGTCCACGGCTACGGCGAGCACATCGGCCGCTACGAGTACGTGGCCGGCCGCCTCGTCCGCCACGGCGCCGCCGTCTACGGCCTCGACCACATGGGCCACGGCAGGTCGGAGGGTGATCGGGCGCTCATCGAGGACTTCGAGGACGTGGTCACCGACGTGCACACCGTCGAGGAGCAGGCCAGGGCCGACCATCCCGGCGTCCCCGTCGTCGTGATCGGCCACTCGATGGGCGGCATGATCGCCGCCCGCTACGCCCAGCGCTACGCCTCCGGCCTGACCGCGCTCGTCCTGTCCGGGCCGGTGATCGGGGAGTGGGCGATCGTGCCCGAACTGCTCACGTACGAGGAGCCGCCGGACACCCCCATCGACCCCGCCACCCTCTCCCGCGACCCGTCCGTCGGGGCCGCGTACGCCGAGGACCCGCTGGTGTGGCACGGGCCGTTCAGGCGCACGACGCTGGACGCGTTCGCGACGGCGCTGGACACGATCGCCAAGGGCGGCACGTTCGGCGCGCTGCCCACGCTGTGGGTGCACGGGGAGGACGACCAGCTCGTCCCGCTGCCCGGCAGCCGCTCGGGCATCGACGCCGTGAGAGGCGGCGACCTCACGGAACGGATCTACCCGGGGGCCAGGCACGAGGTGTTCAACGAGACCAACAAGGACGAGGTCCTGGCCGACGTGACCTCCTTCATCGACCGCACCCTCCCCACCGGACCCTTCTGACCCCCTTCTGACCCCTGCGATCCCTCTGGCCCGTCGCGATCCCTGACCCTCGGACTCCTGCGACCCCTCCGTTCCCTCCGACTCCTCCGAGAGTGGCGCTCTTCGGCTCGGCGGGAGCGCCGCCCCTCAGCATCGGCGGGAAAGCCGGCCTCCGCGTCTGACCGAAGATCCTCCGGTACCGCAAGTCAGGCCGGTTGCCGGGTCACTTGACGAGCAGCCAGGCATGCCCTGAGCCGCTGGTCCGGGTGAGCTCGACCTTCCAGCATCCCGGCTTCGGGAACACGAACCCGGTGCCCCACTCCTGCCCGGGCCGCCTCCAGTTCGATCCTCCGTGCTGCTCAGGCCCCCAGGCCAGCTTGGCGGTGCTCCCGTCCGGCAGCGTGGCGCGTACCCGCAACGGCCCTTCACCGGTCATCCGCCACACGATCTTGATCTCCTTCTTCCGGCTGAGCGGGGGCTGCCCGACGAACAGCAACCCCCACAACTCGGCGCCCTGAGCCGTCCCCCGCACCTCAGGAAACCCCTCACCCAGGAACACCGGCGTGCCGTTGCACCCTTTCCCCTCGCTCACCACGGGAGTCGCCCCACTCGCGGAAGGAATCGCCGCCGGGCTCCCCTCCGGGGCTGCCGTGCCGCTCTCGCCGGCGGACCGGGCCGTACCGGAAGCCCTGGCAGCGCCCTCACCCGACCCGCCCCCGCCCGCACACCCGCCGACGACCCCCACCACCACCGAACAGACCACCAGCACCCGCAGCGCCCTCACCCGCAGGCCGTTGCCACCGAGCAGGCCACCACCACTGAACAGCCCGGCAGCCCCCACAGCGCGCTCACTCCGGACCCTCCACCGCCGCACCATCAACCTCATCAACCTCATCGCCGCAACCGCCCCTTCCCTTCACCTCCCTTACTCGCGCTCAACGGGAAAGGTTCCGAAGGGGACGATTCATCTCTCTTCCCTCTTCGCGCCCAGCGGAAAGGTCCGCCACTGAGGTCGTACCAGCGTCATCCCTCGAACACGGGCAGCATGAGCGACGACGGATGCTCCGCGTCATGAAAGATCTCGAAGCGCGTCGGCCGGGTCCGCACCGCTTCCCCCACCGGCTCCCCGGTCCCGTGGTTGCGCGCGAACCGGGGGAACGCCCCGCCCGCCACCTGCACCCGCAGCCGGTGTCCGGGCTGGAACCGGTACCCGGTCGGCTGCAACTCGACCTCGGCCCTGACCACGCCCTCTTTCCCGGGCGGCAGTCGCAGGATGCCGTCGGTGACGTTGCGCGACACGCCGTCCCGATCGACGTCGCACAACCGGACGAACAGGTCGGCGTACCCGGTGTCGGTGCGTACGTGGACGGTGGCCGTGACAGGCCCGATCAGGTCGAGCCGGCGGGGGAGCGGCGCGCCGGTGTAGACGAGCACGTCGGGGCGAGCCTCGACGGCGCGGTTGTCGCGCTGCTTCGACTCCCGCATGTCGAGCAGCGGCCCGCCGGGCGAGCGCGTGGGACGCGCGGGATCGTAGGTGAACCCGTCGGGCCCGCCCGTCCCCGGCCCGTCCCAGCCGAGCGCTCGACGACCCAGCAGGTGCAGCTCGGCCGGTACGGAGCGCGGCGGCGGCCAGCTGTCGAAGTCGAGCCAGGCGCCGGCCCCTTGGAGGTAGAGCCGTACCGGGGAGCGCTGGAGCTGGGCGGTGTCTCCGAGCAGGTGCGCCGACAACCAGGACACCTCCTCGGCCAGGAGCGCCCGCATTGCGCCCAGGTCGTGCCCCCAGGGGCCGATCAGGATCCGGCTGTGCCGCCCGGCCGCGCGCAGGGCCGCGAAGTCACGCAGCTGCGCGGGCAGCAGCAGGTCCCACCAGCCGGTCACCATGCTGGTCGGCGTATTCATCGCGGCGGCGGTGGCGGTGTGGTCGGTGTCGGCCCAGAAGGGGTCGTCCGCCTCGGTGTGGGCGGCGGCGTCGCGCAGGAACGGCACCCGCTTGCCGATGGCGGCCATGTCGGACCGGCCGATCGGCACGTGCGCCATGGCGCGCCGCACCCGGCTCTCGCGGCGCGGGTTCGGCAGCAGCCCGCTCAGCCACGCGTCCTCCTGCGTGCCGAGCAGCGCCGCCCAGGTCAGCAGGTTGTGCAGGGCGAACACGCCGCCCGGATAGAACGTCGTCCTGAACTCGCCGGCCGTCACCCCCAGGCACATGGCCTCCAACGGCGGGTCGAGGTAGGGGCCGATCGCCCACTGCGTGTACCCCAGGTAGCTCGCCCCGGCCGTCGCCAGCCGCCCGTCGCACCAGGGCTGCTCGCGCAGCCAGGCGGCGGTGGCGAGACCGTCCTCCTTCTCCTGGCGGAAGGCCGAGAACCGGCCGCCCGAGCTGAACGTGCCCCTGACGTCCTGCACGACCACCTGCATGCCGCGCCGGGCCAGCACGCGGGCGGTGCCGGTGACGTCGAGCTTGTGCTTGCCGTACGGAGTCCGCAGCAGCACCACCGGGAGCCGCTCGGACCCGCGCGGACGGTAACGGTCGGCGCGCAGGACGACGCCGTCGGGCATCGGCACGCGCAGCTCACGGACGACCTCGATGTCAGGCGTCGTGGCCTCGGGCAGACCGAGGAGTCGGTCGAACAGCCGGCTGAGCATGCCCATGACAGATCCTTTCGCTCCCGGCCCAGAGTACGACTCACCAGGCAGCAAATGCGGACATACCCGACACCGTCTCGGAAACGCTCGCACGAGGACGATGACTTTTCCGCCCGCCCTGGGTCTGCACCTACGAGGAGGCGTTATGGACGAGCATGGACGGGCGCTGGCGGCGGGCGTGGCGCTGCTGGAACGAGCCATCGACTACACCCTCGGCAGCCTGCGCGCTGTCACCCCATCCGCGCTCTGCCGCGCCACACCGTGCGCCGGCTGGAACCTGCAACGGTTGCTGGACCACATGACCGACTCCCTGCAAACCCTCAACCAAGCCGCCACCGGCCCCATCCCGCTTTTCCCGATCCCCACCGACCCCAGCCACCTCTACCCCCCACAGCAGCCTCTCGAAGGCAGCATCGCCACCCACGGCCGCTTGACCGGTCCGCCACCGGGCCCGCTGTCACCGGGTTCGCTACCGCCTGGGCTGCCGTCATCTGGGCCGCTGTCACCTGGGTCACTGTCACCTGGGTCACTGTCACCTGGGTCACTGTCACCTGGGTCACTGTCACCTGGGCTGTCGTCACCTGAACTGTCGTCATCCGGACCGTCGTCGCTCGGGCTGCCGTCATCGGGATTGCCGTCATCGGAGTCGCGGTCGTCCGGGCCGCCGTCACCGGGTCCGCTGTCACCCGGGACGCTGTCACGCGGTTCACCGTCGTCCGGGGCGCTGTCACCCCGCCTGCCGTCACCAAGACCCTTGCCCCCCGGATCATCGTCACCCGGATCATCGTCATTCGGATCATCGTCACCCGGACCGCCTTCGCTCGGGCCGTCTTCGCTTGGGCCGTCTTCGTTCGGGCTGCCGTCACCCGCCCCGACATGGGTGGGCAACCCAGCCCTCCTGGTGCGGGACGGTGCCACGGAGGTGCTCGGGCGATGGGCCGCCATGGCCGGCGACGACCTCGTCCCCGTAGGAGACCGGCACCTGACCAGCCCGATGGTGGCCGCGATCGGCGCCATCGAGCTCACCGCGCACGGCTGGGACGTGGCCAGGGCCTGCGGCGAACACCACCCGATCCCACCACTCCTGGCCGAGGAACTGCTCGACCTGGCCCGCCTGTTCGTCACCGCCCAGGACCGCCCAGGCAGATTCGCCCCACCAGTAGCCGTCCCCGCCCACGCGCCGCCACAGGACCACTTGCTGGCTCACCTAGGCCGCCACCCGAACTGGGCCGCCCACAACTGACCCCCGCCCGGGCCTGGTCCGCGCACAGCTTGCCCCTCACCCGGGCTGGTCCGTACACAGCTCAGCCATTACCCGGACTGGTTCGTACATAACAGTGCCGGCGGCACGGACGCCTTCACCCACAACTGAGGCCCCACCCGCCCTCACATCAACCGCTTCCACGCCGTACGATCAGCCTGTACGAAAAAGCCAGACGTTTGGTCCCGGCACGGCTATAAGCGAATACGCGACGTCACGACCGATACGGTGAGAAGATCGGAAACGGACGCCCGGCCACCACGGCCGGGAAGCCGTCGCAGGCCACACTGTGCCAAGGGGGACGGAAACCCGTCCGGCCCGGTCCGCGAGGCGAGGCGTCGGATCCGCCGCGGACAGGCCGGCCAACGTGGTGGCGACGACCGTTCTTCGTGCGGCCGTCGCCACCACCACGCCGCTCCCCTTCACCTTCATCGGTCATCCACCGACCCATCCCTCAACCAGGCGTAACAAGGCTCAACAAGGCCCGACAAGGCCCGACAAGGCCACCGCTACTCAGCCGAGGATCTCTGCCGCAGCTCGGCCGGCGGCTCAGCCGGGAAGTCCCAGGGGCAGTCAGGAGTTCAGCCGGGGTCCAAGAGCTCATGCAGGCTCAGCGGGGCCAGCCGAGGCCAGTCCGGGGCGCGCGGGGCTCAGCTGCGGGGTCGCGGGGCAGCCGGGGTCCGGCCCAGCCCAGGGCTTAACGGGGGCTTAGTCGGGGCAAGGGGAGGCCAGCCCGGAGGTCGTGGGTTAGTCGGGGGTCGAGCCAGAGTCCACGGCTCAGCGGGGCCCAGGGCTTATGCGGGGCTCAGCCGGGGCTCAGCGGCGCCGGCCGGAGGTCCAGCCCGGGCTTAGGACTCAGCGACGCAAGCCGGAACCCAATCGGGGCAGCCCGAACTCCGCCCGGGTCACTCGGAACTCCGCCCGGGTCAGCTGCAGTTCAGCCATGGTCCTAGGGCTCATGCGGGCTTAGCGGGGTTCAGCGAGCAAGCCCATGCCAGCTCGGGGAGTGCGGGCCCAGCCGGGCCTAGGGCTCAGCGGCGTAAGCCGGAGCTCAAGCGGGTCAGCTGGGGCTTGGCCCGGGGCAGCAGGAACTCCGCCTGGGGCGCCTGGGGCGGAGCTCAGCCCGGGCCCAGGGCTCATGCGGGCTCAGGCGGGGCTCAGCGGGACCAGCCGAGGCCAGTCCGGGGCCGCGGGGACTAGCGGAGGGTCTAGCCCGGCCCAGGGCTCAGCGGCGCCAGCCGAAGCTCAATCGGGGAGCCGGAACTCCGTCCGGGGCAGCCGGACTCCGCCCGGGGCAGCCGGAACTCCGCCTGGGGCAGCCGGACTCCGCCTGGGGCAGCTGTAACTCCGCCCGGGGCAACTGGGGCTTGGTCGGGGTCAGCCCGGGGCTCATTCCTCCGGCTCGTCGCCTCGGAGGACCTCCAGGACCTGGTCTCCGTATTTGGCCAGTTTGTTTTCGCCGACGCCGTTCACCTGGCTCAGCTCGGCCAGTGTGGTGGGCATGCGGGTGGCGATTTCGCGGAGGGTGGCGTCGTGGAAGATGACGTAGGCGGGCACTCCCTGCTCCTTGGCGGTGGCTCCGCGCCAGTTGCGCAGGCGTTCGAAGACGGGGGCCGCCTCGGCGGGGAGTTCGGCGGCCTGGGCGGACTTGCCGCCGGAGGAGGCCGCCTTGGCGCGGGCCGGGCGGGCGGTTTCGCGGCGTAGCATCACCTCGCGCTGGCCGCGCAGCACGGCGGCGCTCTCGTCGGTCAGGACCAGCGCCCCGTAGTCGGACTCCACCGCGAGCAGCCCCTGGGCCAGGAGTTGCCGGACCACTCCGTGCCATTCGGCGTTGCCCAGGTCGTCGCCGACGCCGAAGACCTTGAGCGTCTCGTGCCCGTGCTGCAGCACCTTGGCGGTCTTCTTGCCGAGCAGGATGTCCACCACCTGCCCGACCCCGAACTTCTGCCGCCGCTCCCGCGCCAGCCGCAGCACCGTGGAGAGCACCTTCTGCGCCGGGACCGTGCCGTCCCAGGAGGCGGGCGGGGTCTGGCAGGTGTCGCAGTTGCCGCACGGCTGCGAGCCCTTCTGCCCGAAGTAGTCGAGCAGCATGATGCGGCGGCAGGTGACGGTCTCGCACAGCGCCAGCATCGCGTCGAGGTGGAGCACCTGGCGCCGGCGGTGCGCCTCGTCGCCCTCCATCGCCATCCGCCGGTGCTGCACGACGTCGTTGAGCCCGTACGCCATCCACGCCGTGGCGGGCAGGCCGTCGCGGCCCGCGCGCCCGGTCTCCTGGTAGTAGCCCTCCAGCGACTTGGGCAGGTCGAGGTGGGCCACGAAGCGCACGTCCGGCTTGTCGATGCCCATGCCGAACGCGATCGTGGCGACCACGATCAGCCCGTCCTCGCGCAGGAAGCGGGACTGGTGCAGGGCACGGGTGCCGGCGTCGAGCCCCGCGTGGTACGGCACCGCCGCGATGCCGTTGTCGACCAGGAATTCGGCCAGCTTGTCGACCGAGGAGCGCGACAGGCAGTAGACGATGCCCGAATCGCCGGGATGCTCCGTGCGCAGGAACTCCAGCAGCTGGCGCTTCGGCTCGTTCTTCGGCGCGATGCGATAGTGGATGTTGGGCCGGTCGAAGCTGGCCACGAAGTGGCGGGCCTGGTCGAGGCCGAGCCTGGAGGAGATCTCGGCGTGCGTCGCGGGGGTGGCGGTCGCGGTCAGGGCGATGCGCGGGACGTCGGGCCACAGCTCGTGGAGCCTGGACAGCTCCAGGTAGTCGGGACGGAAGTCGTGCCCCCACTGCGCCACGCAGTGCGCCTCGTCGATGGCGAACACCGAGATGTCGCCCTTGCCGAGCAGCCGCAGCGTGGAGTCGACGCGCAGCCGCTCGGGGGCGAGGTAGAGCAGGTCGAGCTCGCCGGCCAGGAACTCCGACTCCACGAGCTGCCGCTCGTCGATGCTCTGGGTCGAGTTGAGGAACCCCGCCCGCACGCCGAGCGCCCGCAGCGCGTCGACCTGGTCCTGCATGAGCGCGATCAGCGGCGAGATGACCACCCCGACGCCCCGCCGCACCAGGGCGGGGATCTGGTAGCAGAGCGATTTGCCGCCGCCGGTGGGCATCAGGACGAGCGCGTCACCGCCGCCCACGACATGATCGATGATCTCCTGCTGGCCCTCACGGAACGAGTCGTAGCCGAAGACGCGGTGCAGGACGTCGGTGGGGGTATCCATGCGGCTACCTTACGTGTTCGCGGGCGGTCGGCTCGTCGTTTTCCGCCGACGGCGGATCGGCCGCGCAAGGGATTCGATCCTAGGCTGGAGGACGTCTCCCACGCGACCCGAAGTCGTTCAGGGGCGGCTCATGCGCGCGTTGTCGTTCTGGCGTACAGGATCAGGCACAGGGCGCCGAAAGCGCAGGCCGCCGCCACCGCTCCCATCACCGCCGGATACCCCGCGACCTGCGCGAGGCCGGCCGCCAGCAGCGGCGCCACCGCCTTGGCGACGGTGATCGGCAGCGCCAGGGCGCCGCTCAGCGAGCCGTACGCGGTCGTCCCGTACCGGTCCGCCAGCAGCGCGGGACGGGCGATCGTGGACACCCCGAACCCCAGCCCGAACAGCACCACCGACACGACCGCCCCCGCCACGCCGCGCCCGGTCAGCGGCAGCAGCACCGCCGCCAGGCCCTGGAGCGCGAACATGGCAGCGGTGATCGTCGCCACCGGCCAGCGCGTCTGGAGGCCGGTCGTCACCAGCCGCCCGGTCACGGACAGCACGCCGAGCAGCCCGGCCACGCCGGCCGCGAACACGGGCGGATGTCCCAGGGTGATGAGGTACGTCACCAGCAGCACCCCCATCACCCCCAGCGCGCCCGTCTGCGTCAGGAAGGCCGCCGCCAGCAGCCAGAACGGCCGCTCGCGCAGGGCCGCCGCGACGATCTCCCGCCGCGCGGCGTGCGGCGGCGCCGGCCGGCCGCGCAGCGCCAGCCCGTGCAGGGGCACGGCGGTCAGCGCGTACCCGGCGGCGAGGACGACCAGGGCCTGCCGCCACCCGTACAGCTCCACGAGGAACCCGGTCAGCGGCAGGAAGATGCTGGAGGCGAACCCGGCCACCACCGTCACCGCGAGCAGCGCCCGCGCCCGTCGCTCTGCGTCGAACCAGGCCACGATCACCGCGAACGCCGCCTCGTACAGCACCATCGACGACGCCACGCCGAGCAGGCCGCACGCCAGGTAGAGCTGCGTCACCGTACGGACCTGCGACCAGGCCAGCACGGCCAGCGCGCCCAGCACCGAGCCGAGCGTCATCAGCCCGCGCCCGCCGCGCCGGTCGAGCAGGCGCCCGACGAGCGGCGCCGCCACGGCGGACACCAGCACCGCGAACGTGAGCGCGCCGGTGAGCTGGGCGACCCCGGCGCCGAGGTCGCGTGACATGGGCGGGATGAGCACCGAGTACGCGTAGTAGAGGACGCCGTAGCCGGCGGTCTGGGTGATCGCGAGAGCGCCGATCATCCGTGCGGACGTGTTCGGGCCGGGGGCGATCACGTCTGGTTGGTTCCCCTTCGTACGGTGGCGACTCGGTGATTCGTATCACTTCGTCCAAAGCTGGCGTCCAGATACGGCCGCTTGGGACGGTCGCGCCTTCGGGGCTCTCTGTGCGCATAGCGTCGGAAGCATGAGCATTTCCTACGTGGTCACAGGCGGCGGGCGCGGAATCGGCAGGGCCGTGGTGGAACGGCTGCTCGAACGCGACGGGCACACGGTGGTGGCCGTCGAACGCGACAAGGAGGCCCTGTCCTGGGCCGGCCCCCGGGTCCTCCAAGTGATCGGCGACGCGGCCGACGAGGAGGTGGCGGCCTGGGCGGCCGATCTGGCGCAGGAGTCGGGTAGGCTGGTGGGCTGGGTCAACAACGCGGCCGTGTTCCGGGACCTGTCCGTGCACTCGTCGCCGATCGCCGAGGTCAGGGCGCTGATCGCGGCCAATCTGGACCTGGCGGTGGTGGGCTGCGCGACCGCCGTACGCCACTTCATGGCCGCCGGCACCCCCGGCGCCATCGTCAACGTCACCTCGCACCAGGCCACCAGGGCGGTGCCGGGCAGCCTGCCCTACTCCACGGCCAAGGCCGCCACGGAGGGGCTGACCAGGGCGCTGGCGGTCGAGTACGGCAGGCACGGCATCCGGGTGAACGCCGTGGCCCCCGGATCGGTGGCGACGGAGCGGTACGAGGACTTCCTGGCCGGCCTGACCCCCGAGGAGGCGGCGCGGGTCCAGGCCGACCTGGCCAGGCTGCACCCGCTCGGCCGGGTCGCCGCACCGGCCGAGGTGGCCTCCGTCGTGGCCCACCTGCTCTCCGACGACGCCGCGTTCGTCAACGGCGCGACCATCCCCGTGGACGGCGGCCGCACCGTGCTCGGACTCGATCCGGAATCCAGGGAATGAAAACCGTTGTCATATGGTTGAAGCGGCCATGAGAAAGAACCTGCACCCCGCCTACCGCCCGGTCGTCTTCCGTGACCCGAGCGTCGGCTTCGCCTTCCTCACCCGCTCGACCCTGACCAGCGACAGGAGCGTCGAGTGGGAGGACGGCAGGACATATCCGGTCATCGACGTGGACGTGTCGTCCGCCAGCCACCCCTTCTACACGGGCCGTGGCCGCATCCTCGACACCGCCGGACGGGTCGAGCGGTTCAACCAGAGATACGGCAAGGCCTGAGCGCCGGCCTCGTGCCTGCCCGTCAGGGCGGGCACGAGAGCACGCTCATATCCCCATGGTGTCGGCCAGCGCGTCCATCTCCGCCGCCAGCAGCGTGGCCGCCCGATGCCCCATCCCCGCGAACTGCCCCTGAACCTCCAGGCTCAAGATCCCCTGCAGCCGGGTCCACACCATGATGGTCCCGGTCAGCGCCGTGGCCGGATCGCCGTCGGGCGCGTACGCCCGCACCCACTCGGCCACGGCGGGACTCTGCTCCACCCAGCCCAGCATCTCCTCCCGCAGCGGCGCGACGGCCGGCGCGCACCGCGCCTGCCCGAACACCGGCAGGAACGGCCCCAGCACCTCCCTGGCCCGGTCGACGCTCTCCGGCGGGGCCTGGTAGCCGGGCGACGGCGTGCCCGCGAGCAGCTGGAAGACGTGCGGGTGGGCCGTGACCCAGGTCAGGAAGGCCCGCGCCAGCCCGTGCAGGCGCTCGCGTGGCCCGCCGTCTTGGATCGCGGCGCGTACGGCCGCCGCCAGCTCCGCGTAACCGTCGAGGATCAGGTCGGTGAGCAGGCTGTCGCGGCCGTCGAAGTACTTGTAGAGCGCGGGCCCCGTCATGCCGAGCTGCTTGGCCACCGCGTTGAGGCTCAGCGCCGCCGCCCCGCCGACGCCGATCTGAGCGAGCGCGGCCTGCTTGATCTCGCTTCTGACCTGCTCCCGGTAGCGCTGTCGCGGTGTTGACATCCCCTCATTATCCGGGTTCGTTCACCCCCGTGACGTCATCCGCCCGTACGACGGGAGCGGCGGCGCCGCAGCACGGCCAGGTCGATCGCGGCGACGACGGCCACCACGGCGGCGATGACGGCCTCCCAGACCCAGACCTCCGCGCCGGTGCTCATCGCGAGGACGGCGAAGAAGACCGCCGCCGCGACGCCGAGCACGAGCGCGACCAGGGACAGGATCCGGCGGGCGCCCAGCGGGCTGCGCGCGGTGACCGGTTCGGTGCCCGCGCGGTTGCGCAGCCACATGATCGTGCTCCTCTCAGGCCAGGCACCTCAGCGCGGAGGCGACGCGCGGGTCGAGGCCGTGGGAGGCGGGCAGGCGGCCCACGGTGGCCTCGACGAACTCCGGGTACGACAGCGTCGCCGTGATCCCGTCCACGGCCGCCACGACCTGGTCGGCCGACTGCTCCACCCGTACCTTGGCGTCCTGCTCGGCGAGCACGAACCGGCCCACCGCCACTCGCCAGGCCAGCCGGCCCGCGGCCTCCTGCGCGGAGACGGGCGCGCCGACGTCGTCGGCGTGGGTGGCGTACTCGGAGTCGTAGTGGAAGGCCTGCCGGCCCATCGGGTACGGCCCCGCCATCGTGTCGAGCAGGGCGTCGGGGCCGAGGGCGCGCATCTGCTCGCGGGTGGCGCCGTTCTGCGTCCGCCACTCCTCCAGGACCTCCTCGACGGGCAGGTCCGCGCGCTGCCGCACGCACCACTCGTTGAAGTCGTTGTAGCCGCCGATCCCCTCGTCGGACAGGCGGCTCATCAGCTCCTGGACGGAGCCGTGCAGACAGGCCTGGTTGTACAGCTCCTCGCCGGCCAGGTGCGCCAGCACGTCACGGACCGTCCAGCCGTCGCAGCGGGACGGGCGCAGCCATCCGGCCTCGTCGAGCCCCGAGAAGTGCCGGTCGAGCCGGGCCGCCTCGGCGTCGAAGATGTCGAACGGGTTGAGGTCTTTGAGCAGGTCGTCGGGCATACCCGGGACGCTACCCGTCAGCTGCCGACTTTCACGACCTTGTCGCCGATGGCCGACTTGACCTTGGCGTACTCGCCGGAGCAGGAGGGCGCGCGCTCGGGCGGGACCCAGCCGCCCTTGGCGATCGGGCCGTACTTGGCGGGGTCGGTGCCGTAGAGCAGGCAGGCGAACGCGGCGGACTCCTCCATGCCCGACAGATGATCGATGCCGGCGTGCCCGGCCAGCAGGTGGCGGGCCTCGGCGGCGGCCACCACGTGCTTGGGGGCGTCGGCGGCCAGCGCGAGCGCGGCGAACTGATCGGCCTGCGCGTCGCTGTCGGGCAGGCCGTTGAGCGTGGTCAGGGCGTGGCCGAGCTGGTGGTGGAAGAGCACGGACAGGGCGCCGTCCATGCGGTGCTCCTCGGCGTGGTCGCCGGTCTCCTCGGTCTCGGAGATGCCCTTGATCGTGTCGCGTACCTTGTCGACCAGCGAGTAGCACAGGGTGATCCGGCGCTTGTCGTAGTTCCAGCGGGCGGCGGGCGTGTCGCAGTCCTGGGCGACGACCTCGACGCGCTCGGGCAGCCGGAGCCGCGTCTTCAGCACGCCGCTGTCCTTCAGCAGCCGCCTGGCCTCCTCGGCGCTCCTGGAGCCGGGCTGCTCGTAGCGGACGGACAGTTCGGGGGCGGGGGCCGTCACCAGCGTGCTCGTCACGCTCAGGACGAGGGCGATCACCGGGTGCGGCATACGGGGGCTCCTTAGGGGGATCGATCATTGCAATGGGACTCACCATGCGGCGATTAAGTGATCGATAAACCTTGGGAAAGGTAAAGAACCCCGGGAATGCCGGAGGCCCGGCCCCCGAAGGGACCGGGCCTCGGCATTGTGGAGACTAGCGACGCCAGGAGTAGACCCGCACGTAGTCGGTGCTGCTCTTGGCGCCCTCGAGCTCACGGTCGCCGTTGTAGACGGCGCGGAACGTGCCGCTCTTGTAGGCGCGCGTCTTGGCGTAGAACTTGCCACTACGCGAGGTCCAGTCGCTGGCGACCCACTTCCAGGCGCTGGAGCCGTTGGCGCGGTAGTAGATGCTCACGCGCTCGCCGCGGACGCCGTCCCAGCGGAAGCGGCCTTCCTTCTCCAGCAGGCTGCCGGAGAAGTAGATCGACCGGCCCTTACGGACCTTGGAGGGGCCGGCGCTGAAGCGGGAGATCCGCGTCTCGGCCTTGCCCTTGGCGATCTCGACGGCGAAGAACGCCGAGTCCTCGGCGAGCTTCTTGCCCTCGCCGTCGAAGGCGACGGCGGTGGCCTTCCACTTGCCGGCCGGGTCGTTCTTGTTGAAGCCGATGGCGTAGCGCCAGCCCTCAAGCTCCTTGAGGCTCTTGCTGCGCATCGTGTGGAAGCCCTCGGCGGGGGCCACGCTGAACTCGACCTTCTTGACGTCCCGGCTCGCGCCGACGTCGAAGTACGCGGTCGTCTCCGCGTCGCCCTTGACCACGACGGGGTTGGGGCTGATGTCCCGGATGACGAGACGCGTGTCGTGCTTGGTGGTGGCGGCGGAAGCGGCGCCCGCGCCAGTGACGAGCATGGATCCGCCCACAAGGGCGGAAAGGATACCTACTGCGATCTTCTGCATGAGGGTGCTGATTCCTCTCCCCGTATTGACAACTTCAGACCCGGCTCGGGGGGCCAGGTCCCTCTACTACTTTGAGTCATCGGTTGGGGAAAAGGTTCGCTAAAGTTGCAGAAAATATTTGATCACAGGTTTAACCTGGGACGATGTCCAAAAAATCCTTTTTGAGACTGCCCGACCTACTACAGTCTGGCGCATGACTGACGTCTACACCCTGGGGGAGGCGCTGGGGGTCGTCTCCAGCGGACGGGTCCGGCACGAGAGCGAGGCCAGACTGGACGTCTGCGGGCCTGAGTTCACGCTGGCCATCGCCCTGGCCAGGCTCGGCCACCGGTCCGCTTACCTGGGCAAACTGGGCGCCGACGAGCTGGGCGCCAGAGCCCTGACCGCGCTCAGAGGCGAAGGCGTGGACGTCGGCGACGTGCGCGTGGCCGAGGGCACGCGCACGGGCCTGGTCCTCCGGGAGACGCGCGTGGGGCGCGATCCCAGGATGATCCACTACCGCGCGGGCTCGGCCGGCTCGCTGCTCACCCCTGGGAACGTGCCGATCGACCGGATCGCCGCCGCCAAGATGCTGCATGTGACCGGACTCACGGCGGGCCTGGGCAGGAACGCCCTGGAGGCCGTGCGCGCCGCCGTGAGCGCGGCCAGGAACGCCGAGGTGGTGATCTCCTTCTCCGTCGAGTACGTCCCCGAGCTGTGGCCCTCCGTCCGCGAGGCCGAGGAGGTGCTCAGCGAGCTGGCCTGCGCCTCGCACCTGCTCTTCCTCCGCCAGGACGAGCTCGACCTGGTCAAGCCCGCCCTCACCCCCGAGCGCGAGGTCGTGGTCGACCGGGGCGGCAAGGGCGCGAGCGTCCGGGCCGACCGGATGCGGTACGACGTGCAGGGCTGGCAGGTCCCCATCGTGGACACGTCGGGGGCGGGCGAGGCGTTCGCGGCCGGCTACATCAGCGCGGCGCTCGACGGCCTCACCCCTCAGGAACGCCTGCACCGCGGGGCGCTGCTGAGCGCCGCCGCGGTGACCAGCGCGAGCGACTGGCAGGGGTTGCCCACCAGGGCCGATCTCTACGGGTAGAGCTAGTTCACGTTGAGCGTGAACGTCGACGTCGTGTTCCTGATGTCGGTGTGGTTGTTCACGAGCCGCAGGCCGTTGATCGTGGCCGACCCGACCGCCGGGCCCTGACCCGGCTCGGGCAGCTCGTTCACCCAGATGCCGAAGCCGGACTTGGCGTCGAACGCGTCACCGCTCTTGCGCGCCCCGCTGATCGACACGTTCGTGAAGACCGTGTCCCTGATCGGGTTCAGCGGGGTGGTCGGGTTCTGGTAGCCGGTCTGGAACATGATCCCGCTGTACGTCGGGTCCACGATGTCCAGATCGCTGACCCGGATGCCCTGGAACACCTTCGAGGAGGAGAACACCCACAACGCCGGGAACGTCTGCTGGCCCCAGAAGTGCCCGCCCGCCCGGACGAGCGAGATGTTCTCGAACCTCGTGGGCGGGCTCGCGCCGAAGCCGTGCATCGGGTAGCCGAAGTCCAGCGAGCTGATCGTGACGCCCGAGTACACCAGCGTGTCGGCGATGTAGATGTTTCTGAACGTGTTGTCGTAGCCGCCGTACACGGCCAGGCCCGCCGCCCGCCAGGTGAGCAGCGAGGTCAGGTTCTCGAAGACGTTGCCGGTCTGCTCGCCCGAGTTGTGGTCGGTGGCCGAGAACAGCGCGAAGCTGTCGTCGCCCGTGGAGCGGGTCTCGACGTCGGTGACGCGGTTGCCGGTGCTGCCGTTGGTCAGGTTCAGGCCGTCGGCGAACACGTTCCTGATCCGCGCGTTCCTGATCGTCAGGTTGTCGGTGTTCGTCCCCCACAACATGCAGACCTGGTGCTCGATCCAGACGTTCTCGATCGTCAGGTTCGCCACGTTCGTCAGGTCGAACACCTTGCCGGGGCCGTCGATGCGCTCGACGTAGTTGCCGAAGTAGGCGAAGCCCGCGAACGTCGAGCCGTTGGCGGTGGCGTCCGCGCGGAAGCCGATGTCGGTGTTCTGCTGCCCCGAGGGGGCGCGGAACCTGGTGAACCAGGGGCCGGCGCCGACCACCTTGATCGCCTTGCCGTAGACCTGGAACTTGCCGGTCGTCTGGTAGTCGCCGGCGGGCAGGTAGACGCCGGTCAGGCTGGCGTCCATTCGAGCCTTGTCCAAAGCGTTCTGCACGTCCTGGTGCCCGAATCCTGCCGGTATGGCGTACTTCGCCGGGTCCGGGTTGCCGGCCTGGGTGACCTGCTCGAAGTCCACGAAGTCGATGGCGTAGGTGGAGGTGTTGGCCGCGTCCTTCTGCAGCCTGATCCTGCTGCCCGCCGGGACGGTGGTGCCGAGCAGCAGGTTCGCCTCGTCGTAGATGTGCCGGGGCGGGCCTGAGCCGGGGTTGTTGTTCGGGCTCGACTCGGCCCCGTACAGCCAGGCGTAGCGGGAGGTGAGGCTGACGGCCTTGAGGAAACCGCCGTCGACGTAGACGTTCAGGGTGGAGTCGATGCCGCCGCCGCCCGGGGCGTCGGGGATCGAGAAGCGGGTGACCAGGCTGTTCGTCGGCGCCCTGGTGGTGAACTCGACGTAGGCGCCGGTCTGGCCGAGCGTCACCGCGCGCCGCCCGGACGCCTCGCCGGCGATCGTGCCGACGTCCCTGCTGGGGCCGACGCGGGTCGCGCCACCGCCGACGGCGGCGTCCTCGGCCTCGTACGTGTCGTACGGCATGCTCGCGCCCCGCCCGATGAACAGCGGCAGCGTGCTGGTGTTGTTGGCCCGCTTGACCGGAAGTTCGTTGGCGTCGTCGGCGAGCACGGCACGCACCGTGTACTTGCCGTTCGCCGCCGTCCACGTGCCCAGGGAGACCGGCGCGGTGGTGGCTCCGGCCGCGATGGCGCCACTGGCGGCCCCGGTCAGTGTCCTGACGGCGGTCCCCGCGTCGTTGAGCACGGTGAGCGTGATGCCGTGGGAGCCGCCGGCGGAGGCCACCGTGCCCTGGTTCCTGATCGCGACGGAGAACGTCACCGTGTCGCCCGCGGCCGGGTTGCCCGGCGTCCAGGAGACGGGGGAGGCGATCAGGTCGGCCGTGTCGACCGGCCGCACGGTCAGTGTTCCGGTCGTGGTGTTGTTGCCCTCGTTCTGCTCGGGGACCGCGTTCTGCTCGTCCACCCTGGCTTCGAGCCGGTACGTGCCCGCGTCCCTGGCCCCGATGTTCGCCGACACGGTCGCGGTGGCCCCGGCGGCCAGCGCGCCGACGCTCGCGGTGCCGACCTTGTCGTCCCCGGCGTAGAAGGCCACCGAGGTGGCGGCGGAGGCGGCGCTGCCTGCGTTGCGCACCGTGGCCGACAGCGTCACCGCGTCGGTCTCGACCGGTGAGGCCGGCGAGGAGGTCAGGCCCGACACGGTCAGGTCGGGGTTGGGGGCCGGGGTGCCGGAGATCTGGAGCTCGGCGACCTGGCCGCCGGGGGCGCCGGTGTTGGCGGTGAACTGCAGGCGGACGTC
>NZ_PVNG01000036.1 GCF_003001935.1 Nonomuraea fuscirosea
AGGTGCCAGCGGCTCCGCCCATGACAAAAAGCCCAGGCAGAGGCACGCTTCGGTAACGCGTGAGGGAAGCCCTCTGCTGGACTTCTGCGATCAAGGATGCCCCCTCTCCGGGGCTTTACTCACCGTTTGCTGGTCACAAAACCGTTACGACTGCCTCTTGAACAGATTGTTCACAACGAAAAGTTGACAACGACTTGTGCCGCGCCGCATGGTTGAACGCATGACCTCCTCCACTGATCCCTTCATGGCGCCGCAGCCCGAGCAGGCGCGGGCCCATCGGGTCTACGCGTCCCTGCACCGCATCTCCGAGCGGCACGCCGCCACCGACGAACAGCGCGCCAGGCAGGCGCACCCCTCGATGCTGGGCGCCCATGAGGCCGTCAGGCTGGTGTCGTTCCTGCTCAGCGGGGCCGCCCAGGCGCAGGAGGGCGAGCCGGAGGTGGATCACGCCGACATCACCGCGGCGCTGAGCCTCGTTCCGCTGATGCGCGGGGAGATGGACGCGCTGGAGGCCGGGCTCCTGGAGATGGCCAGGGGACGGGGCATGACCTGGCAGGACATCGCCTTCGGCCTCGGCCTGCGGACCGCGCAGGCGGCCAGGCAGCGGCACGAGAGACTGGCCGGCCGTACGACGGCCGATGAGGACGTGCCGGGCTCGGACTGACGGCCACGCCCGAGCGGCGCGGTGCCGGCCGGGGTGGCCGGGCGGCACCGCGCCAGGGTCGTCAGCCGGCGGCGGCCGAGTTGCCCAGCGCCACCGGGGCGGGGCGTTCGCAGGTGCTCTCGACGTCCACCGAGCGCCCGGACTTGGCCGAGGCGAGCAGCGATTCCATGATGTCGAGCACATGGATGCCGAGCGTTCCGCCCGCCCTGGGCTCGCGGCCGAAGGCGAAGTCGATCAGGCCGACGCCGCGCCCCGCCTCCTCGTACCCGGCCGACACCGGCAGGGGGGCCGCGTCCTTCTCCCCCAGCCGGGTCAGCAGCACGGTGCCGTCGAAGTGGTTGGGGTCGGGGACCACGAGCGAGCCCAGTTCCCCGTGCACCTCGATGTTGGGCGCCTTGGTCGCCACCGCGTCGAAGCTCATGACCAGCGTGGACAGCGCGCCCGACTCGTGCACGAGCACGCCCGTGACGTGGGTGTCCACCAGGACCGGGATCTCCTCGCCCTGGCGCGGGCCCTTGCCGATCGTGCGCTTGGCCCGCGTACGGCCGGCCGCCCCGATGACCGTGGCCACCGGGCCGAGCAGCGTCACCAGGCTGGAGATGTAGTACGGGCCCATGTCGAGGAGCGGCCCGCCGCCCGGCACGTAATAGAAGTCGGGGTTGGGATGCCAGCGCTCGTGGCCGGGCGTCAGCATCGTCGCCGTCGCCGCGACCGGCCGGCCGATCAGCCCGTCGTCGATCGCCACGCGGGCCGTCTGCGTGCCGGTGCCGAGCACCGTGTCGGGCGCGCACCCGACCCGTACCCCGGCTTCGGCGGCTGCCTCCAGCACGCGTCGCGCGTCCGCGCCGGTCGCGGCGAGGGGCTTCTCGCAGTAGACGTGCTTGCCCGCGGCGATGGCCTGGAGCGCGATCTCGGCGTGGGCGGCCGGGATGGTGAGGTTGAGCACGGTGTCGATCCGCGCGTCCGCCATCAGGTCCGGCACGCTCAGCACCTCGACGCCCGCGTACGGCCGCACCGCCTCCCGCGCCCGGTCGAGATCCAGGTCGGCCACCGCCACCAGGTTCACCTGCGGCAGCCGGTCGATGGTCTGGAGGTACTGGGCCGAGATGGCCCCGCAGCCCACGATGCCGAGGTTCACCGGCTGGCCCACAGCATGCCCCTTTCGATGATCGTGCGCACGCTGTCGTTCTCCAGGACGTCGACGCTGTGCCCGGGAGTGGCGACGAAGATCTTCCCGTTGCCCCAGCGCCGGGTCCAGATAGCCGGCGAGGTCACCTCGCGGTGCCAGGGGTCCCACGGGCGGACCTTCTGCGTGGTGGTGGCCAGCACGTCGATGTAGGCGTCGCTCAGCACCCAGTACTGCTCGGTGACGAGGTCGAAGTCGGCGATCCCCCGGGTGATGGGGTGGTCGGCCGCCTCGGGGAGCATGTTGACGGTGTAGGGGACGAAGTTGTGCCGTTCCGTGCCCGCGTCCTCGTCGTCCGGGTGCTTGCCGGGGTGGCAGGCGAACTGCCCGCCGATGAGGTGCAGGTAGTCGGAGGAGTTGCGGTAGGAGTCGGCGATCCCGCCGTGCCAGCCCGCCATCCCGGTGCCCGCCTCGATCGCGGCCCGCAGGCCCTTGAGCTCGGCCGGCTCGATCTTGCCCATGGTGTAGCACTGGACGATGAGGTCGACTCCGGCCATGTACGCGGGGTCCGCGTAGGGCGCCGGGCTGTCCGACAGCCGTACCTCGAAACCGTTCTTCTCAAGGAAGGGTACGAAGAGGTCGGTGGCCGCCACCGGGGCGTGCCCTTCCCAGCCGCCCCGCACCACGAGGACCGTGCGCGTGTTCTCGCCCGCCATGCAATCGCCAATCGCTCGATGAACCATAAATCGGCCGTGTGCCGCCAAAGACATAGAAGCGGCACACTTCGCCAATTGTGTCTGAGTCCGGCGGAAAACTCCCGTTGATATTGCCGCCGATGACGCCGGGATTGTCGGGATTCCGGCGTCATCGCACAACGCGCTGGTCAGCGAGGTGATCGGGCGAGGTGGTGGACCACGCCCAGGTCGTGCGAGATGAACAGCAGCGCCGTGCCGTCCTCGGTCTGGAGGTCGGCGAGCAGGTCGAGCACCTGCGCCTGGATCGAGACGTCGAGCGCGGAGACGGGCTCGTCGCACATGAGCACGTCGGGGCGCGGGGCCGGGGTGCGGGCGCGCCGCTCGTCCCGCCCGCCGGTTCGCAGCGGCTCGGCGATCAGGCGGCCGGTGGTGTGGCGGGGGGTCGAAGCAGTCGACGGGGTTCTGCGAGATGAGCTGGATTCCGGGACGGAACGGGCGGCGCCGGCGTTCCGGCAGGGCGCTCCACGGCTGTCGGTGCAGGGTGACGCCGCCCTCGTCCGGGGTCAGCAGGCCGAGGGCCAGCCGGGCCAGCGTGGTCTTGCCCGAGCCGGATTCGCCGACGACGCCCAGGGTCTCGCCGCGGTGCAGGGTGAAGGACACGTCGACGACGCAGCGGGAACCGTACGAACGGAACAGCCCGGTCGCCGCGAGCACCGGCGCGGGGCCCGGCGTCTGAACGGTGGATTCCGGCCTGGGAGTGACGCGGGCCTCCTCCGTGGCGCGGCTCCCACCGGTGCGGGGAAGTGGGCGGCCAGGTGGATCGGCTTGCGGCTCATCGCGGCCGCTTCATGGGTCGGGTCACGCTTGGCTCCGGGGTGCTCAGTCTTCTGGATGCGGGAGGAACCGGCCGAAGCGGCCCTGGTGGTAGAGGAGGGGGCGGCCAGGGCTGTGCGTGGTCACCTCGGCGACCAGCCCGACCACCAGGATGTGGTCGCCGACCTCGGCCGTCTCGTACGGCAGGCAGATCAGGTGCGCGGAGACGTCCTGGAGCAGCGGCGCGCCGAGCGGCCCCGCCCGCCAGCGGGTGGGCGGCGCGAACCTGTCGATGCCCTTGCGCGCGAACCGGGCGGCCACCTCGGCCTGGTCGCTGGCCAGGATGTTGACCGCGAAGTGGTCGGCGGTGCGCAGCCAGGGCCAGGTGGAGGAGGACTGGTCGACGTAGAAGGAGACCAGCGGCGGTTCCAGGCTGACCGAGGAGAAGGAGGTGGCGGTCAGCCCGACGGGGACGCCGTCGTTCTGGGCGGTGATGATCACGACGCCGCTGGCGTGCACGGCCAGCGCCTTCCTGAAGTGCTCGGCTTCGACGGCGCGGTCGGGCAGGGTGTCCGTCATGCCCGGCCCCTCCTCTCGGATGCGTGGCGGGCGGCCATGAACCTGGTTGAGATCACGGAGTTGTTCCTCACGAAGAAGGGCGCGCTCAAGCGGCACGGCGCGAGCATGGGCGAGCGCGGGCGAGCGCGGGCGGAAGGGTTCGTCAGCGGAGCGTGGACGGCGTCGGCCACGCCGGAGCACGAGGGTGAAGGGCGGGCGGGGGCCGCGCCGCCGGCTACTGGTCCGTGATCAACGACACTGGGCGCTGGCGACGTGGCAGCAGTCCACGTGCGGGCGTCCGGTCAGGAGGAATCCCTGGCTCATGGCAACGACGCTAAGCCGCGATCCCGGATAAGTCAATATTTCCTACTGGTTATGAGGGAAATTGGCGAGGGAGCCCGGCGTAGACCTTCATCGCGTTGCCCGCGAGCACGGCCGCGGCCACCTCGTCCGGCAGCAGCCCGGCCACCGCGCGGGCGTTGGCGGCGGTGCCGGGAACGCCCGGCCAGTCGGTGCCGAAGATGCACTTCCCGGCCAGCCGGGCCAGGTCGAAGCGGGCGTAGTACTCCGGCAGCCGCTTGGGCGGCAGGCCGGACAGCTCCAGCCAGACCGTCTCGTTCGACAGGGCCAGGAAGGCGGCCGCGTCGTACCACCAGCCGCGCCCGCCATGTGCGAGCACCACGTCGAGCCCGGGGAAGTCGCGCACGACCGGGATGAGGAAGGCCGGGTCGGCGTTCTCGTTGGCCGAGCCGGGGAAGGTGCTGGTGCCGCAGTGGACCACCAGCGGCACGCCCTGCTCCTCCAGCACCTGGTAGGCGGGGTAGAGCGCCGCGTCGTCACAGCGGAAACCGCCGTGGACGGGGTGCAGCTTCAGCGCGGCGGCGCCGAGGGCGAGCTGCCTGCGCACCTCGGCGGCGAGGGGGAAGTGCAGGTGCGGATTGACGTTGGCGACCGGGCGGAACCGGGACGGATTGTGCTCGACGATCGGCAGCAGGTCCTCGAACGCCTGCGTGCCGGTGGCCTTCGGGCTGTATTCGCACAGCAGCAGCGCCACGTCCACGCCCTGCGCGGCGAACACCTCGTCCAGGCGGGCGGGACGGGGACGGCCCCCGGCGTCCCAGACGTCCTCGATCAGCCCCTCGGGGCCGAAGTCGCGGGCCCAGCGCAGCCAGGCGGGCTTGAGGGTGCCGAGCACCGGCACATGGACGTGGGCGTCGATGAGCGGCGTGCCGTCGAGCATGCCCCGTACATTACGCTCTACACAGCCATAATGGTTCGGCGGTGGTTTGTAGCACGTGAACGGCGAGAAGAGAGCCGGCATGATCCAGGGCGAGACACACGTCCAGACAAAGGCCAGGGGGTCGACGGGAGCGCGTTCGCTGCTGCTGACCGTGCTCGGCGAGTTCGTCCTGCCGCGCGGCGGCGAGGTCTGGACCGGCACCCTGGTCACCGCGCTGGGCGCGCTCGGCGTCGAGGAGAAGTCCGCCCGCCAGGCCCTCTCGCGCACGGCCGCCGAGGGTCTGCTCGGCTCCGCCCGGCACGGCCGCAGGGTGCGCTGGAGCCTGTCCCCGGCCGGCGACCGGCTGCTGCGCGAGGGCACCGAGCGCATCTACGGCTTCATGCGCGGGCCGCACGACTGGGACGGCCGCTGGCTCGTGCTCACCGCGGGGGTGCCGGAGTCGCAGCGGCGGCTGCGCCACCGCCTGCGCACCCGGCTCACCTGGCTCGGGCTCGGCTCCCCCGCTCCCGGCCTGTGGGTGATCCCCGACGCCTCGAAGGAGGCCGCGGTCCGCGAAGTGGTGCATGAGCTCGACCTCGGCGACCGCGTCTTCGCCTGGACGGGCCCGTCGGCCGGGATCGGCGACCCCGCCAGGCTGATCACGGCCGCGTGGGACCTCGACGACGTGGAGAAACGCTACCTGGCCTTCATCGAGCGCTTCGCGGGCCTCACCGCGGCCACCGGCCGGGAGGCGTTCGTCCACCAGGTGCGGATCGTCCAGGAATGGCGGGGCTTCCCGTTCCTCGACCCCGACCTGCCCGCCGAGCTGCTGGAGCACGACTGGCCGGGGCCGCGGGCCGCGGCCGTCTTCCACGACCTGCGCAACCGCTGGCACCGCAGGGCCCAGGCCGAGTGGGACGTCATGGACGGCGAGGCCGGCACCCGCCCGTGACGCCCATCGACACTCTACGGACTCTCGACGCCGGACCATCCGCCTGTCGCCGATCCCCTGGCTTTCCGCTCAGTTCTTGATGCCGGTGAGCGTGACCCCCTCGATGAAGTAGCGCTGCAGGAAGAAGAACAGGGCGATGATGGGCGCGATCACGGCGGCGGAGGCGGCCATCAGGTATCCCCACTGGGTGAGGTACGTGCTCTGGAAGGAGGCCAGGCCGAGGGAGAGCGTGTACTTCTCCTCGTCGTTGAGGTAGAGCAGCGGGCCGAGGAAGTCGTTCCAGGTCCCGATGAAGGTGAAGATCGTCACCACCACGATCGCGGGCTTCGACAGCGGCATGACGATCGTCCAGAAGACCCGCCACGGCGAGGCCCCGTCGATGTAGGCGGCCTCGTCCAGCTCGAACGGGATCGTCAGGAAGAACTGCCGCAGCAGGAACACGTTGAACACCCCGCCGCCCGCGCCGGCGAACCAGCTCGGCACCGTCAGCGGGACGAACGTGTCGAGCGCGCCCAGCTCCTGCCACATCACGAAGGTCGGGATGAGCGTCACCGCGTACGGCAGCATGACCCCGCTCAGCAGCACCGCGAACGCCACGTTCCGGCCCCGCCAGCGCAGCCGGGAGAAGCTGAACGCGGCCACCGAGCAGGTCAGCACCGTGCCGAGCACGCTGATCACCGCGATGACCACCGTGTTGACGAAGTACAGCCAGAACGGCTGCGCCGTGAGCGCCTCGGTGAAGTTGTCCCACTGGAACGGCGACGGGATCCACTCCGGCGGCGCGACGAACATCTGCGCGTCCTGCATGAGCGCGCTGCGCACCAGCCAGACGAACGGCAGCAGCGTCGGCACGGCCCCGGCCACGAGCGCCACGTACAACAGCGCCTTGCCGTACCTGCGCGGCCGGCGCGGGCCCGCGACCGGGGCGACCCGCGCGGCGCGCGGCGGCGTTTCCAGCGCGGTCATCGGGCCCCCGCCATCTCGTAGTAGACCCAGCGGCGGGCGTTCCTGAACAGCAGGAACGTGATCACCACGATGATCATGAACAGGACCCAGGCGAGCGCGCTGGCGTAGCCCATCTCGCTCTCCTTGAACGCCATCCGGAACAGGTAGTAGACGTAGAACAGCGTGGCGTTGTTGGGGCCGCCCTCGGTCATCACGTACGCCTGGTTGAACACCTGGAAGGTGCCGACCACGCCCACCACGAGGTTGTAGAAGATGGTGGGCGTCATCATCGGCAGCGTCACGTGCCAGAAGCGCCGCCAGGGGCCGCCGCCGTCGATCGAGACCGCCTCGTACAGGTGCCGCGGCACCCCTTGCAGGCCGGCCAGGAAGATGACCATGGTGTTGCCGAAGCCCCAGGTGCTCATCACGATCAGCGACGGGATCGCCATCGCCTCGTCGTAGATCCACTGCCCGGCCGGCAGCCCGGCCTGGCGCAGCAGCGAGTTGAGCAGCCCGAAGTCCGGGTTGAAGATCCAGATCCAGAGGACCACGTTGGCGATGGCGGGCACGAGTGTGGGCAGGTAGAAGATGGTCCGCCAGATCGGCAGGCCGCGTACCTTCTGGTTGAGCAGCATGGCGACGGCGAACGAGACGATCAGGACGAGCGGGACCGCGCCGAGCGTGTAGTACGTGGTCGCGCTCAGCGACGTCCAGAACAGCTCGTCGTCCACCAGCTCGGTGTAGTTGCCGAGCCCGATGAACGACGGCGAGCCGCCCACCTGCCAGTCGGTCAGGCTGAACACGAGCGAGGCCACCATCGGGCCCGCCGTGAAGATCACGAAGCCGAGGATCGCCGGGAGCGCCATGAGCAGCCCCCAGCGCCGCTCCATGCGGCGCTGCCCGGACAGGCGCCGGTCCGGCGGGCGCGGGTCCGGCTGGCGCGGGTCCGAAGGGCTTCGGCCGGTGGGGCTCCGGTCCTGGGTGCCCGGCATGTCACGGCTCCTGCACGTGCTGCCAGCCCTGCAGCATGCCGGTGATCTTCGGGCTGACCTCCTTGAGCACCTCCGCCGCGGGCCGCTTGCCCGACTCGAGCTCCTGCAGCGCGGGGGTGAGCACGTCGCTGGAGATGGCGGACAGGTTCTTGACCCGGTTGCGCAGGTCGGGCACGCCGTGGTCGCGGGCGTAGTCGACGACGGCCGTGCGGAACTCCGGCGGGTGGCCGTCGTTCTTGGTCCAGGAGTCTACGGCGGCCTGGTCCTCGTAGTACTTCTTCTCCTGCGGCATCCACAGGCCCTGCTGGTAGAGGTCCACGTACCGCGGGTCGATGTGGAAGGCGAACAGCTCGACGGCCTCCTCCACGTGCTTGGTCGTGCTGAACACCGAGGAGGCGCCGGCGACCTGGGAGGTGGTGAACGGCTCGGCGTACTTCGGCAGCACGCCGATGCCGTAGTCGACCTTGCTCTCGTTCATGTCGAGCAGGCTCCAGTGGCCGTCCACCACCATCGCCACCCGCTTGGTCTTGAGCAGGATGTTCGTGCCCGGCACGTCGTCGCCGGTGGCCGCCAGCTGGCCCGGTCCGGGGGCGACACGGTGCTTGTGGATGAGGTCCTGGAGGTTCTGGAACACCTGGATCGCCTCGGGGGTGTCCAGCAGGCACTTCTTGCCGGCCTCGTCGGCGAAGTCGGCGCCGTTGCTGCGCAGGAAGCCGTACCAGGCGGCGGCGTAGGTGAGGCTGATGGAGATGCCGAACTGCCTGACCTGCTTGGGGTCGAAGCCGGACTCGTCCGGGTGCTTGCCGTTCTGGTCCACGGTGAGCTTGTAGGCGTTCTCCACTAACTGGTCCCACGACCAGGCCGAGGAGGCCACGGCGGGCGGCGTGGCGGCGCCGGCCGCGGCGATGGCCGACTTGCTGTACCACAGCAGCTCGATCTCGTTGGCGGTGGCCACGCCGTGCAGCTTGTCCTGGCCGTACCAGAGGTAGGCGTCCGGCAGGTAGCCGGCCAGCTGCGGATACTTCTGCAGGTACGGGAACAGGTTGACCAGGTTGCCCTGTTCGGCCAGGCGGAACGACATCGACATCGGCACGTACCCGAGGTCCGGGGTGTTGCCGCCGGCGACCAGGCTGTTGAGCTTGACGTCGTACTCGTCGGGGGTGAAGACCGGCTTCACCTTGATGTCCTGGTTCTTCTGCTCGAAGGACTTGAGCATCTTCTCGACGGCGGCCTTCTCGAACGTCGAGCCCCAGTACATGAACTGCAGCTGCGTCGACCCGGCCGCGCCCGACCCTCCGCCCGAGCCGCAGGCGCTCACGCCCGCCGCTCCCAGGGCGGCCAGGCCGCCCATCCTGAACAGGTCTCTTCTCTTCATCGTGCGTGTCCTTACGCGAGGGGGGTCCAGACCCGCATGACGCCGCCGTCGCGGTTGTCCCACTGGTAGTAGGGAACGGCCACGGCGGTGGTGGGGGCCGGGAGGCTTGCCGGGGGTGCGGTGCCGTACGGGAGGCCGTCCGGCGGGGCGGGAGGCAGGCGGACGGCGTCCGCCTCGATGAGCACGGTCCTGCCGACGCCGGGCAGGTCGCGCTCGACGGCGCGCAGCCCGGAGTCCGGGGTCAGCGCCAGGTCTTCCAGATCGCCGTCCTGGTCGATCTGCTCGAAGCAGTAGACGAGCGGGCCGCGCTCGATCGCGGCGCAGCCGCGCAGCGCGTCGATCCTGCGGTGCGGCAGCACGAGCCTGGGCGTCATGTCCAGGTCGAGGGTGAAGGTGTCGCCGGCCCGCCAGTCGCGGCGGATCTCGGCGTAGCCGTCGGCGTTGGGGGTGAGCTCGCCGGAGGCGCTCCAGGCGGGGACGCGCAGCTTGAGCGTCCACTCCCCGCCCGGCGTGTCGCGGACGGTGAACCGGATCCGGCCGTCCCAGGGGTAGTCGGTCTCGACGGCGAGGGTGATGCCGCCGGCCCGGATGGTGCCGGGCACGTACTGGTGCACCGACAGGCCGTCGTCGTCGGTGGTGGCGACGTAGTGGCCGAGTGAGGCGACCAGGCGCATGATGTTCGGCGGGCAGCAGGCGCAGGCGAACCACTCCCTGCGCCGGCCCAGGTAGGCGTCCTCGAACAGGTCGGCGCGGCGCTGCAGCGGGTTGACGTAGAAGAAGCGGACGCCGTCGGCGGAGGTGGAGGCGGCGAAGGCGTTGTAGAGGGTGCGCTCGATGAGGTCGGCGTAGCGGCCGTGGCCGGTGGCCAGCAGCAGCCGCCAGTTCCAGTGGATGCTCGCGATGGCGGCGCAGCTCTCGTTGTAGGCGCGGTCCGGCGGCAGCTCGTAGCGCTCGCCGAACGCCTCTCCGTCGTGGCGCGAGCCGTGGCCGCCGGTGATGGCGGTCTTGGTGGCGACCAGGTCCTCCCAGCGCCGCACCGAGCAGGCCAGCAGCGTCTCGTCGCCGGTCTCGACGGCCACGTCCACCACCCCGGCCTCCAGGTAGAGCTGGCGCACGGCGTGCCCGACGGCGGTGTCCGCCTCGCGTACGGGCAGGTGGTCCTGGGCGTAGAGCGGCCCGAGCCCGGTCTCGGCGATCAGGCCCCGGCCGCGGTTGTCGATCAGCTTGCGGGCCAGCTCCAGGTAGGAGCCCTCCCCGGTGAGCCGGTACAGCTCGACCAGCGCCGTCTCGACCTCGGCGTGCCCGTCGATGGCGTCGTCGCCGTCCACCAGGAAGCGCTGGACCAGCAGGTCGGCGAAGCGGCGGGCGACCGCCGGCAGCTCGTCGCCGAGCCCGGCCCGCGCCGCGGCCACCGCGGCCTGGATGAGGTGGCCGGCGCAGTACATCTCGTGGCTGTACTCCAGCTCGGTCCAGATCTTGTCCGGCTTGACCATCTGGTAGTGCGAGTTCAGGTAGCCGTCGGGGCGCTGGGCGCGGGCGAGCAGCGCGGCCGTCTCCGCGACGAAGGCGCGGTAGCCGTCGTCCGGCAGCCGGCCGTGCTCCCACGCGACCGCTTCGAGCTGCTTGTACAGGTCGGAGTCCTGGAAGCGGAAGCCCTGGAAGGAACCCTCGCTCTCCCCTGCGGCCAGCCGCAGATTGGGCAGGGCTCCCGACTTCTCCATCTGCTCCAGGCCGAGCGGGATGCCGGCCTCCCTGTTGATCCGCTGCCAGCGCCCGAACGGGCCTCCTTCGATCTCGACGTCGTCGATGCCCAGCGGTCGCTGAACGCCGGTGGACGGTGCCAGCGGGCCGCGGACGCGGTCCGTGCGGTCAGACATCGCGCTCCCTGTGCCTGGGAAGAGGTTTTCTCGCCGAAATGTAGGATGTGATACAGCACTAGTCAATAGTCCCAGCATGTGCGGCGTATCTTCGTCGGCAAACGATTGCCTTCTCTTGCCCCCGCCGGAGGCTCTCCGGCGAGCTTCGTATCAGCCGAAAACCTTTTCTCGATCGAGCGTGTCGCCGTTTCCGCAACACAGCAGCGCGGCCTTGACAGACGACTTCTCCTGGGTTTTGCTTCCGAAAACCTTTTAGTTTTTCGCTTTCCGCAGCGCACAGACGGGTCTCCCATGAGACGAATGGCCGCCGTGGCCGTGTTACTCGCGTCCTTCCTCGTCGCCGGCACCCCGCCGCCCGCCCACGCCGCTCCCGCCGCCCAGGTGGCCGACCTGTTCGGCCGGACGGTCAACTCCTACGGCGTCAGGCTGGTGGAGTGGCAGGGCTACCTGGCCAACCCGTACGTCGAGCTCACCGTCAGGCCGCCGGCCGACGTGCGCTTCCCCGTCACGATCGACCTCAAGGCCGAGGGCACCTCGCGGCTGATGATGGACCTGCCCAGCCGGCTCACCGCCACCGGCGCGACCGAGACGCTGACGTTCGCGAACGCCGCCGAGTCCAAGGTCTTCCGGCTGGCCATCCACTCCAAGCGCGGTCCCGGCGCCGACGAGCGGCGCACGCTGCGGCAGTCGCGGGCCCGCTGCACCGCTCGACCGCGATGATCCTGGAGTACAACGAGGCGAACAAGCAGCTGTTCACCTCCCTGGCCGACGAGGACTGGTACAAGACCGACATCCAGGGTTCGGTGCTCGATGTGCACGGTCTCGTCATGCACGAGTACGGCCACGCGGTCGCCTTCCACAGCGACTGGGCCGGGACGCGCTCCTACGTGGCCTCCGGCGGCACCGACCCCGACGTGGTGGCGTATCAGGGCCGCGCCGTGCCGCTCGACGGCAGCTACCACATCCCCGGCGACCAGTCCTCCTGGGACCGGCTCAGCGGGCAGAGCGGCGGCCGGACCCACCTGTTCCCCACCCGCAGGTGGATGCTGACCAAGCTGGGCCCTGCTGGTGGCGGAGAACGCGGGCTGGAAGCTCAACCGGAACCTCACCCCGTTCCTGGAGCCGTCGATCACCACCACCTCGCTCCCCCAGGCCACGCCCGGCTCCGCCTACCGGCAGACGCTGGCCGCCAGGGGCGGCGTCCCCTTCTACGACTGGCAGGTCACCGGCGGCTCGCTGCGGGGCTCGCCCTCGACCGCTTCACCGGCGCGATCACCGGCACACACCCCGTCGGCCTCCCACACCTCCGCCTGGGAGAGTGTGGCGGCGTTGAACGACGGCATCGACCCGCCGTCGTCGAACGGCACGGTCAACCGCCGCTGGGGCACCTGGCCGCAGACGGGCACCCAGTGGGCCGAGCTGACCTGGCCGTCGGCGCGGACGCTGCGCTCGGCCGAGGCGTACTTCTTCGACGACGGCCAGGGCGTGCGGCTGCCCGCCTCGTGGAAGCTGCAGTACTGGGACGGCAGCGCGTACGCCGACGTGCCCGGGACTCACCCGGTCGCGATCGACCGCTACAACCGGGTGACCTTCGAGGCGGTGAACACCGCCAGGCTCAGGGTGGTGCTTCGGAGCGGCGCGGCTTCGGTCGGGCTGCTGGAGGTGAAGGCGTACGCCTGAGGGGTTCCGAGGACGTCTTGAGCCTGCCTGAGGACGCCTTCAAGCGCCTGGGCGGCCGGGTCAGGCGCCTGCGGGAGCCAGGCCCGCGCCGCCGAGCAGGTCCAGCTCGATCGTCTCGGCCGACTTCACCAGCCGGAACGCCTCGGCCGCCTCCGAGCTCCCTCTGACCTGCGCGAGCGCGGCGTCGAGGTCGGCCTGGCTGCGCCACAGCTCGGTCACCCAGACGGTGTCGGGCGCGTCGGCCTGCCGGTTGACCAGGTACAGCTCGCAGCCGGCCTCGTCCTCCAGCCGGGCGGCGGCGCTCAGGAGGAGGTCGGCGAGCTCCTGGCCCCGGCCGTCCTGGGCGATGAACTTCCCGTAACGGGCTTGTCGAGTCACGACGCCGAGCCTACCGGTGCCGATCAGTCCCCCGTGAACAGGGAGGACGGCAGCGGGATGGCGGGGAACGGGTTGTCGGGGAGCAGGACGACCCGGCGCGGCTGGTCCGCCCGGCCGGCCGCGTCGAGGTGCAGCAGGGCCGTGCCGATGCCGGCCGCGCCGACCATGTAGCCGGTGTCGGCCGTCACCTCGCCGGGCCGCAGCCGCCGGTACGCCTGGTACCAGCGGTAGCCCTGCCCGTTGTGGTCGGTGGCCCGGCCGATCAGGTCGGCGGCGAGCGTGCGGGCGTATTCGAGGTGGCGCGCCTCGCCGGTCGCCGCCCACAGCCCGGTGAACAGCTCGATCACGCCGGCCGTGCCGCAACACTGGCAGGCGACGTTCCAGTAGCCCTCGGTACGGTGGTGCGGCACGCCGCTGCTCACGATGCCGTGCGCCAGCCGTCCGGCCCACTCCAGGTCGCCGGGGTCGCCGGCCACCCGGTACAGCTCGTAGAACATCCTGGCCACGCCCGCCGAGCCGGAGCAGAACCCGAGGTAGTGCAGGTCGCGGGCCTGCGGCACGTGGTGCGGGACGACCGCGCAGGCGCCGGTCACGTGGCTGACCTCGCGCACGAAGGCGGCGCCGCCGCGGGCGGCGTGCAGGAAACGGTCCTCGCCCGTGACGCCGTACAGGCGGGCGAGCAGGAACGCGGTGCCGGACGTGCCGGCCAGGAAGCCCGGGGTGACGGCGTCGACCGGCAGGTCGGCGCAGTCGCCGAAACGGTGGCCAGGAACGGGCAGCCGGGCGATGCGCCGCCCGGCCTCGACCGCCGCCTCCTCGTACGCGGGCACGCCGAGGCGGGTGGCGGCGCGGAGGAGCCCGAGGATGATGCCGCCCTCGCCGCGCTGCGCCGGGTCGCGCGACCACCGCACCCCGTCGCCCGAGCTCTGCTCCACGCCCCGGCGGACGATCAGGTCGGCGATGGCCGCAGCCTCCGCCTCGAACCCGGCCTCGCCGAGCGTCCAGCCGGCCTCCATGAGGGCGATCATGACGCCGGTCAGGCCGTGGTAGAGGGTCAGGTCCTCCTGCTCGCGCCAGGTGGCGGCGAGCCGGCGGGCGCCGGCCCTGGCATCCTCCAGGTACGCCTCGTGCCCGGTGGCGGTGGCCAGTTCGAGGAAGAACAGCACGATGCCGGCCGCGCCCGAGTAGAGGGACCAGGGTTCGGAGGTGACCGCCGAGGCACCGCGCGCGTCGGGGTTGGCCAGCCAGCGCCGGCCGTGCTCGTCGTCGATCGCGGCCGACCTGATCCACCGGCCGGCCATGATGGCGGCGGTCAACGGGGAATCGGCGCGGGCGCTCGACGCGCGCATCTCCTCGAGGCTCATGCCCTTATTTTCCCATAGGTTGAGTAGGAATACTGGGAATTCCGGGATTTCGTCTCTTCACCCGGCGGCTTCGGCGGACCGTACCAGTATGGCGGCATCCCACCGCTCCGCCGATCCCGCCGCCGCCATCGTCTCGTCACCGTGACCCGTCCCGATCGGCCGCGTCGTTGCCGGTCACGTCACGAGCGGCCGCGTCATGATTGGTCGTGTCGTGAGCGGTCGCGTCACGACTGGTGGCGTCGTGGTCGGCCGGGTCGTGGTCGTCGTCGATCACGCCGAGGGCCCGCAGCAGGACGGTTCTGAGCTCGGCGTGGCTCGCGCCGCCGTCGAACCGCTGCTCGGTCGCGATCCTGCCGTCCTCCAGGACGAGCACGCGGTCGGCCAGCGCGATGGCCTCGTCCACGTCGTGGGTGACCAGGAGCACGGAGGGGCGGTGCTGCTCGTACAGGCGGCGCAGCGGGGCGTGCATCTTGAGCCTGGTCAGCGCGTCGAGTGCGCCGAAGGGCTCGTCGGCCAGGAGCAGGCGGGGCTCGCGTACCAGGGAGCGGGTCAGCGCGACGCGCTGCTGCTCACCGCCCGGCAGCTCGTTCGGCCAGGCCCGCTCGCGGCCGGCCAGGGCGCGCAGCAGGGTGCTCTTGCCGCAGCCGCTGCGGCCGAGCGGCGCGACGAACTCGCCGGGCTCCGGCTCATGCGCGTTGGCCGGAACAATCGCCGCTCGGTCCGCGCGCACGCGGCCGGAGAAGCCGGAATCCGTCCGCGTGCGGACCGGCCCGAGATGCCGTCCGTCAGTCCGCGTGCAGGCGGTGGAGGTCGGCGAGGCTCTGGCGGTAGAAGGCGAGGTCGCTCTCCAGCTTGGCCCGGGTGAAGCGGCCGGGGGCGGCGTCACGCGCCGAGCGGCCCATCTCCGTCCAGAAGGACTCCAGATCCGGCCCGTCGGCGCCCGCGTCGCCCTCGGGGACGAACTTGAGCGCCTCCGCGACGGCGTCGGCGGCGAAGGACCAGTCGGCGGCGACGGCGTCGAGCCCCTCCGGGTCGGACGGATCCTCGGCGAGCAGGAGGCCGCCTTCCAGGGCCCGGCTCGCGTACGTGGCCGAGACCAGCACCCACTGGCCGGGGTCGAGCAGCGCGCTCAGCCCCGTGCCGAACGTCGCCTCCGACTGCCTGGCCGCCTCCTCCGCCTCGTAGGGGACGAGCACCTCGACGCCGCCGGCGCGCACCAGCCAGCCCTCGTCCCCGTCGGCGACCGCCGCCTGCTCGGAACCGCCCGGCGCCACCAGGTCGAGATAGACGTACGCCTCCACGAGACTCCGCGCGGGACCCGGCCCGTCAGCACGGCGGTCCAGACCGCCTGTCAGGCGGTGGTCCGAGCCGTGGTCCGGACCTTGCTCCGAGCTGTGGCCGGAGGCTTGGCGGCGGGCGTCGGGTCCAGGGCGCTCGGGGTCGCGGTCAGGCATGCCGGGCCGCCAGGTCACGGTAGGAGTCGCGGACGATCAGCAGCCGGTCGAGCCGGAACCTGCCGGGCTCGGCCGCACGCACCTCCCGCCCGCGCGGCGACCAGAATCCATCGTCGGGCACCGCCTCCGCGCCGGGCGGGATGAACTTGACGACCTCCGCCACCGCCGCGGCCGCCACCGACAGCGTGCGCCTGGCCTCGGCCTCGTCGTCCACCGGCACGTTGCCCGCGGTCAGATCGGCCACCCACATCCACTCCCCCGCGTCCAGCAGCTGCGAGCGCTCCTGACCTCCGAAGGTCGGATAGCCCGCCGGCATCACGGGACGCTCAGGCAGCCCGAACACGAACTCCCTGCCCCTGCCGCACTCCCCGCAGACGCCGCTGTAGCGGTTGGCCGGCCCGCCTTCGGCGCCGACCAGACCGCTCTCCCAGGTCGTGTCCACCGAACCGCAGGCGCATGGGTGCAGGTCGAGGTAGAGGTGGGCCTCATCCCTCGTCCGCGCTACCGCGAAGGTCATCTCCGTCCTCTCCTCAAGGGTGTAGCCGGGGTTCCCATCATGCCCGTACCCGGCCGGTCCACGCCCGCAGTCCGCACCCGCAGGGGCCGTCCGCGGGGCAACGGCACTCCTCCTCCGGCGGCTGGAGACCGGTGCCGTCATTGAGCAGACGCATCCGCTCCCAGTACGCGTGCCGCGCGGCGGAGCGGCGGGTCGTTCCGAGCAGGGTGGTCAGGTGCGCGGCCATGGGAGCGGGCACGAGGTGGAACGGGGCGGCGGCGGCGAGGTCGCGCAGGACGCCCAGCCGACCGGGGCGCTGGGCGGCGGTGGCGGTGCGGACCTGGCGCGCGGCCTCGTACAGCTCGGCCAGTCTGGCGTGATCCGCGACCGGCAGGCCCATGGCCCGCGCCACGGCGGCGGCTGCCGTGGCGGCGGCGGCGCGCTCGTTCGCGCCGATCGTGCGGTGATCGTCCACCTGGAACGTCAGCACACCCCCGTCCTGAGCGGACCCGTTCTGAGCGGGTCCGCTCTGAGCGGGTCCGTTCTGAGCGGGAACGCGTTGGGCAGGTCCGCCCTGCACCGGCCCGCCCTGAGCGGCGCCGGGGGGCGTGGCGCGGCCGGCGGGCTGGACCTCGACGGCGATCGGCGGCCGGCCGGGCATCTGGATGTCCAGCAGGCCCGGGCCGTGTGTGCGGACGCGGGCGCCCAGGAGGGCGGCGCCGCGTTCGACGGCCTTGGCGGCGGCGATCTCGGGCAGCGCCACGGGACCGCGGATCGCCGCGATCTGCTCCGGGGTCAGCTCGCCCGCCCGCGCCAGGAAGATCGTCCTGGCCGCCGCGCCCGGCTGATCCGCGGCCAGGCCCGCCCTGCGTACCTCGGAACGGAGCTCGGCGGCGGCGGTCCTGGCGTCGGACGGCGCGCCGCCCAGCAGGGACGACAGGGTGCGGCCCCGGCCGGGCGCGGGCTCCTGCCGCGTGGCGGCGTCGATCAGGCTCCGGAGGCGGGCGATCGGCCCCTCTCCTCCGCGCTCCGGCCGCTGCGGGCCCGTGCCCCAGGGCGGGGGCGGCGGGGTGTGGCCGCGGCGCTCGATGTCGGCGGCGAGGGTGCCGATCGCCTCCGCCAGCCGCGACCGGGCGGCCGGGTCCTCCTCCGCCCGCCACTTCCGTGACAGGTGGGCGTGCTCGTCCAGGCGCGGCATCAGGCAGTGGTCCGTGCCCTCTGCCAGGTCGTGCGACAACGACGGCCGGACGACCCCCTGCCGGGCCCCGGCCGCCGCCGCGGCGCTCGCCTGGGCGGCGTGCGAGATCTCGTGCACCATCACCGAGGACACGACCTGCGGGTCCAACCGCGGCCCGATCCATATCACGTGCGGGGCGGTGGCGGTGCCGGCCCGCAGGTCCGTGCGGCCGAGCAGTCCGGGGCCCGGGTCCTCGACGAGCACCCGGATGTGCTGCTGGTTGGGCGAGCCGGTGAACTGCAGCACGATCCGGTTGCCGCCGGCCCAGCGCACGTTCGCCACCGCCCCGCCGAAGTCGGCGGCCGAGAGGGGCTGGGCGCGCACCTCGGCGAGGGTCAGGTCGGGGCTTCCCTCCGGCCTGGCCGCGGCGTCGAACGGCGTTCCGGCGATCGCCTGGTCGGTCGCCGAGGCCCCGGACCCCGAGCCCGCCGACCCGCCCGTCAGCCCCTGCGCGACACTGCCTCCCGCGGGCGCGTGCGACGGCCCGGTGGCGGCGGGCCAGGCGGGCGCGGCGGGCGCGCCGGGAACGGCGGCCGCGCCGGGAGTGCCCGGCGAGGCCGTGCCCGTCGCGTCAGGCGTGCCCGGGGCGGGTGCGCCGGTGGTGCCTTGCGCGGGCGTGCCGGTGGTGCCCGGGGCGGGTGCGCCGGTGGTGCCTTGCGCGGGCGTGCCGGTGGTGCCCGGGGCGGGCGCGCCGGTGGCGCCTTGCGCGGGCGTGCCGGTGGCGCCTTGCGCGGGCGGGAGGGCGCCGCGGTCGCGGACCGCGGCGGTCACCTGGTCGGTGAAGGTGCCTTCCACCTCCGAGTTCATGAAGACGTGCCGCAGGTCCAGCCGAGGGTGGCGGATCTGGTCGGCGACCTCCAGCAGGCCGGGCGGAAGGGTGGAGAAGGCCTCGGCGAAGCCCCCGTCGGCGGTGTGGCTGGTGATCACGCCGTCGGGGTAGGCGTCGTAGCGGTGCAGGCCGTCCGGCTCGCGTACCGCGACGACCGCCACCGCCCCGCGCTCCCTGGCGGCGAGGCGGGCGTCGCCGAGCACCTGGATGAGCCCTTGACGCCCGGACGCGGGCACGAACCGGAAGCTGTGCGACACGTCGGACCGGGGCCCGATGCGCACGCCCGACTCCATCCGCTCGCGCAGCTCCTCGATCTCCTCGCCGAAGAGGGTCACGTCCACCTCGCCGCCGCTCGCGGCCGGCATGTGGACCGCGTCGCCGACGGGCCGCACGTCGCCGTCGCGCAGCCGGGCCACGTGCTGGAAGACGAGGTCGTAGTCGACCCGCATCCGCACGGTGTAGACCTTGCCGCGGACGAACCTGCTGCGTTCGCGCCGCGCCCCGTGGTGGTCGTTGACGTTCTCCGACGACTGCTCGCCGGCCCTGGTGCCGACGTCGATGCCGAGCCCGGTCTTCGCGACGCCGTTCCCGGCCACGGGCAGGGCGCGGCTGCGCGACACGCTCACGTTCTGGGCGTCGGCCTTCCTGTCCACGTCGCCCTTCTCGGCGTCGAACGGCCCGGCCACGACGGTCATGTCGGACAGGCGGGCGCTGATCGTGACGTCGGCGCCCTGGTCCTTGAACTTCTGCCGGGCCATCCGCACGACGACGTCGCCGCCCGGCCCGGCCATCCGCTCGAAACCGCTGATCAGCGCGGACGGGTCGAGTCTGGCGACGAGTTCGGCCCGGCGTTCCGCGACCGTGTTGCGGCCCAGCATCTTGCCCAGCTGGGCGGTGACGACCTCGAGCAGCGTAGGCCGGCCGGGGTCCTGCCGCAGCGTCTCGACGAAGTGGCCGGAGTGCAGCTCGACCCGGCGGGGATCCGTCACCATGACGAGCGGGCCCGGGTCCTCGCTCGCGGGCCTGGCCATGCCGGTGGGCAGGCGGCGGACGAGCTTGGCGTCGTACCGGACGGGGAGCACCTTGGGACGGCGGCGAACCCGCTCGGCCGCGGCCTTGATCGCGGCGGCGGCGCGGGCCCTGGTGCTCGCGCCCGGCGCGCTCCTGACGCGGGCCGGCTTGCGCTCGACCTCGATGACCAGGACCATGTCCTGCTCGACGCGGTTGAGGCCGTTGAACAGGCCGATGCGCTGCAGCCTGGTCCCCTGCTCGTTGTTGGTGCTGGAGTAGGAGCGGCCGCGGTCGGTGGACAGGCCCGCGCCGGTTCCGTCCCCGTCGTCGCTGCTGGAGGTGTCGACGCCGGCGGAGTAGGACCCGTTGTACGCCTCCACGTGCGACAGGTCGGTGTAGCGGTAGCGCTGGATGATGATGCCGGAGTCGGAGGTGTGGCCGAGAAGCCTGCCCTTGCGCGGGTCGGCTCCTTCCGCGGGCTCCAGCCGCACCCGTACGGTGACCGCTTCCGGCCCGTCCGCCGGTCTGCCGCTCTGCACGTGGTAGGTCTTCTCGAAGCCGTTGGACGACCACATGGAGGGGATGCGGATCTGCGCCCGGTCGCCGGCGAAGTCGACGCTCGCCTCCCTGCGCAGGGTCGGCGTGTTCTCCTCCGCCCCCGGCATCGCCTCGTCCACGGCGTGCAGGACCGCGTCCAGCAGGTTGACGTCCTCGCCCTGGTCGTCGGTCAGGTCGAACGACTCCACGACGCTCAGGCCCATGCCGTTCTCGTACTGGGGCGCGAGCACGACCTCGTCGGTCCGCCTGATGTGCTCCTGGGCGTCGCTCAGCACCTGGTCGAGCTGGCGTTCTTCCTCTCCCTGCCTGGCCCGCGTGGCTTCCGGGCCGAGTCCCGTGACGTCTCTGAGCGACTTCAGCAGGCTCTTGGCGGTGTGCCTCTTGGCCAGCGCCGGCTCCTCGCCGCGGGCGCGCGCCTCGGACAGGGCCTTGACGTAGGTGTTGACGAGGGGCACGGCGAGGGTGCGGTCCAGGGTGAGGCTGCCGTTGCGGAAGCGTTCGACCGCGTCGGCGACCAGGTGCAGCGGGAGCGCGAGGTCGCCGTCGGCGTACATGCGCAGCGCGTCGTACTCGGGGATGGAGAACAGGACGGCGCCTTCGGCGGCGGCGGTCCCCGGCTTGCCGGCCGGGATGCGTCCCTCCTCCGTGGGCAGCGCGTTCGGGTAGCTCTCCGAGCCGGTGAAGGTGACGCCCATGTCGGCGCGCAGCATGTACTGGCGGCCGAATTCGATCGTCAGCTCCTCGGTGCCCCAGATGTCCAGGATGGAGGTGGAGGTCGAGGTGCCTCCCGAGCGGGAGGGCAGCGAGAGCGTGCCGCCGTCGCTCTGCGTGCCGCCGCCGTCCAGGTCGCTGAGGCCGGTCGAGGCGCCGATCGAGTGGCCGGCCGAGCCGCCCCACGACACTCCGGCGCTGCCCAGCCCGAACATGATCCGGCCGACCACGTGGTCGACGACGCCGATCACCTCGGCCTCGCCCAGCTCGCCCTGCACGTCCAGCGACGACTGGGTGGGCGCCGCCCCCTGCGGCCGGATCGCGGTGTCGCTGTTGATCGGCGTCTCCAGCATCTCGGGGTGCGAGACGAGGTTGCGCGTGTTGAGGAAGGCCGCGATGTGGTGGTACGCGGGCGAGTCCTCGCGCATCGCGGCGGGCAGCACCCGTCGCGCCGTGGCCATCGCGTCGCGCACGTCCAGGGCCAGCAGCGTGGCCCGGCTCATCAGCTTGCGGGTCGGCTTGCCCACCGAGGCGTTCTGGGCGGGGCCGTCCACCGGGAGGAGGTCGAGCGGCACCGACAGCCTCGCCTTGCCGTCGCGGGAGGCCAGCGGCGTCGTCTCGCCGTCGTGCAGGAGCTCCGCGGACACCACGTGCTTGACGTCCAGGAGCGCCTGCGCTCCCTTGGTCTCCCCGAGCGTCACCACGTTCACGGTGCCGCCGGTGCTGGAGCCCGCCGTGCTGGTGACGTTGCCGCCGGCGTTCACCCCGACCTCGTGCTTCAGCCCGTCGTGACCCTCTTCGGGGCCGTCGCCCATGCTCGCGGAGGGCCCGCCGCTGTACGTCCTGGACCGGCTGATCGCCCGCGCTGAGGTGTCGGTGCCGATGTCGAGGTCGACGTTCGTGTCCTCCTCGGTCACGCCGACGTACGTGCCGCGGTCGCTGAAGTCCTGCTTCAGCGACAGGCGCACGGTGTAGTGATCGGGGGCCTGGTTGAGGCCGTGCATGACCAGGTCGACCAGGATGCCGTCCTGCGCCACCTGGCTGTAGGCGGTGCGCAGGCGCCGCTCGGACAGCTGCTGGACGATCTCCTGCAGGTTGAGCACCTGGCTGGCGCGTTCGAGGGCGTTGGAGGAGTACTGCGGGACGCCGTCGACGATCCTGGGCACCAGGCCCTTGTCGGCGAGCTGGTCGATGACCTCCTCGGTGAACCCGTCCAGCCCGAAGAGCTCCTGCACGATGCCGGGGCCCGCGCCGCGGATCTGCCCCGGCCCGTCGCCCATGATCTCCGGCAGCTCGGTCTTCCGCCCCTTGATCGGCAGCGGCAGGGGGTCGCCGCGCAGCACGTCGTTGCCGTCGGCGTCGGTCAGGACCTTCCCGTTCACGCGGATCAGCGCCGCGTCGTCCACGGGCAGGCCGAACCGGTAGGCGAGGCGCTCCTGCATGCGCACGAGCGCGTCGCTCCGCATCGGCGGCAGCGTGACCGGCGGATCGCCGATCTTCTCCACGGTGAACGTGTGCCGCAGCTCCAGCCGGTAGCCCTGGGTGTGCCGGGTCTTCCTGAGCACGGTGGGATGGATGGCCTGGCCGTTGGCCGTCGCCGAGTACGTCTGGGACGCCGACCGCGCCCCCTTCAGCCTGGGCCCGATGGCCGGGTCGTACCCCGCCATGATGTCGACCGCCTGCAGCCCGGGGATGTTCAGCCCGGCCGAGGAGTTGCCCTCCAGCGATCCGCCCGCCGAGACCCCGCCGGGCGACGCGGCGAAGTCGACGAGCACCTCCTCCTCCCACTCCTGGTTGCTCGGGCCGCCCACCGGGCGGCTCGCGACCAGGACGACCTCGGTCTTGACGCGGATGCGGGCCTTGGGCTGGCCGTCCACGTCGATGGTCCGGTCGATCCCCTGGTCCGTCGCCTCCCGCAGCCGGCTCGGCAGCTCGTCGATGATGAACTTGCGCAGGTTGGACCGGGAGTTCGTGCCGATCTCGGCGAAGTCGCCGCCGAGCCGGCCCGCGAGCGCGTCGAGGGCCTCCTCCAGGCCGGTCATGCCGGTGACGACGTGGTTGGGCAGCGCGCTGGTGCGGCGCGCGTCGTCGATCCTGGCCAGCTTGCGGGGCGGCTGGTCGGTGTAGGAGTGCGTCACCCACAGCCGCTGGGCGGCGCTGTCGCCGGGCAGGCCCTCGCTGACCTGGGTGGTGCCGCGCCAGGCCTCGTCCCGTCCGGTGCGGATCTCGACCGTCCACGCGGCGGCCGCGTCGAACAGCAGGGACTCGCTGCGGTTGTCGGCGACCGAGCCGCCCTGCGCGTACGTGCCCGCCCCGCCCGACGTCGACCAGTTCCGCCCGGCGCTCACGCCCAGGCCGAGTCCGATCAGCTCGCCCACCGTGCGCACCCACTGGCCCTCGGGCAGCATCTGCGCGAGCCCGCTGGTGTTGAGGTTGCCGAACACGCCGGCGCTGCCCGACTCGGTCGCGGTGACCGTCCGGCCGGCCTGGAAGAAGATGCCCACCATCATCTCGGACGCCTGCACGGCCGGGTCGATGACCTCGATCAGGTCGGAGAGCGTGAGCCGGATCCGCAGCTCGGCCGCCGACCTGCCGTGGCCGGTGCGCAGCACGACACCTTCTCGCGTGACGACCTTGTGGAAGTCCGCCCGGATGGCGCGCCCGAGCTCGTCGGGGGTGAACTGCTTGGCGATCCCCTCGCGTTCGAGCATGGTGTTGACCGTGCGGGTGAGCGCGCCGAGGTGCGCCAGCCGGCCTGCGGGCATCGCGGCCGACAGCGAGACCTCCTGCGGCAGCGCGGCGGCCAGCGCGTCCAGGTAGCGCTGGTGCTGCTGCGTGGCCTGGCCCGCCAGGCGTGCCGCGATGTCGGCCATGCTGACCTCGCCCGGCGCCGGGGGCATCGAGGCGAACCGCAGCGCGCCCAGCAGTTGCTCGTACGCCTGCCTGGCTCGCGTCGCCTCCTCCAGCGCGGCGGTGTAGGCGTCGGCGATCCTGGTGTGCCTCAGCTGCGTGTTGCGGTGGCCGCGCGCCTCCCGCTTGGACTGGCGGGCGCGCTCGAAGCGACCGGCGTCGTGGTGGTTCAGCGTCCTGCGGGCCGACCGGCTGGCCTTCTTCCTCGCCTTGCGGGCGTTCTCCGCGCTCTCCCGCTTCGCGTCGATCTGCTGCTGGAGAGCCCGTTCCGCGCCTTCCAACGCCGTGACGACCGCGGCCACGTCGGCGGTGAGCGGATCGCCCGGTACGGGTGGCGCGTGGCTCGGGCGGCTGTCGCTCCCCGGAGCCCAGGGCGGGGCCGGCGGGGTGTCCCCGTGCTCCTGCAGCTCGCGCATGACCCCGTCGATGTCCACGGCCAGGCGGCGCTTCTCGGGCAGCGTACCGGCCCGCCTCCACTGCTCGGTCAGGTACGCCAACTCGTTGCGCCGGGCGGGCACGCACTCGTCGCGGGTCGGCCGGTTGCCGGGCAGCACCCGTCGCAGGACCCTCTGCCCCGAGTTGTGCCCGGTGGCCTGCAGGCGCTGGAGGGTGTCGGTGATCTCGTGCAGCCAGAGCCTCGGCAGCTGGTCGGAGGCGACGCGGGGGTTGATGTGGACGATGTGCGGGTCTTCGGGGACCGTGCCCTGCTTCAGCTCCGTCTGGCCCATCAGGCGGGAGTCGAGGCCGCCCACGACCGGGACGAAGTGATGCGTGTCGCCGTCGCTGGTGGTGACCATGAAGGTCCTGCCGTCCAGGGACCAGGCCAGCGCCTGGACCTCCTCGGCGCCGAAGTGGTCGGGGCGCAGGTCCGCGGTGGCGTCGCGGGCCTCGTCGGAGGTGAGGTCGGGGCCGGTACGGGTGCCGGGGACGTAACCGGTGCCGGGCACCGGCTGGGAGGTCACGGTCCCGGGCGCGCTCGCCATCACGGGGGCCGCGGCGCTGCCCGGGGGCTGCGCGGTGTCCGGGGATTGCCCGGTGTTCGCAGACTGCCCGGTGTTCGCGGACTGCCCGGCGTCCGGGGCGCCGCGTGGCGACGTGTCCGGGCCGGTGCGGGGGGCGGTGTCCTGGACTCCCTGGGGAGACGTGTTCGGGGCACCGTGCGGGGACGCGTCCGGGCCCGCGTCCGGGGCAGTGTCCGAGTTGCCGTCCAGGCCGCCTTCTGGTGCCGCCGCTGAGAATCGGTCGTCGGCCTGGGCGACGAGGAGCAGCGAGGCCGCCTCCACCTCCAGGTCGGCCTGACCCTGCGTCTCGGTGGCGCGGGCGTGGAGCACGGCGCCGATACGGCTCAGCGTGGCGGCGGGGAGGACCCGGGGGCCGCCGGGGGCCGGGACGATGAGGTCGCCCGTGGGACCCATCACCGCGTCGGGGAAGTTCGTGCCGATCGCGTCCACCAGCGCCGTCCGCGCCCGAGCCACCGGCGTCAGCTGGGCCGCGGTGGGCACCGCGGCACCCTGGGTCCGGTCGGGCCCGTCACCGGGCTCCGGCGCCGGCGTGGCATCCGCGGGACGCGACTCACCTCGCGACCCCGCTCCGTCCTGCGCGGACCCGTCCTGGGCCTGACCATTCTGCGCGGACCCATCCTGATTCGGACCGCGCTGAGCGGACCCGTCCTGGGCCTGACCGTTCTGAGCGAGCCCGTCCTGGGTGGAGCTGTCCTGTACGGGACTGTTCTGGGCGGGGCCGGTCTGTCCGGCGTCGTCCGGTCGAGAATCCGGCGAGGCCGGGTCACCGTTGGCCGGCGCGCCGCCGTCCTGTGCTGTCGCCCCTTGGGCGGGCGCCCCCGCGTCGGCTTGGGCGGGGGTGTCGTCGGCGGCCGGGGACGTCGCAGGCGACGTTTGGTGGTCGGCGGTGCCGGGCCGGCGGCCGGTGCTCTGGTCCCCAGCAGGGTCGGCGGCCGGGTCCGACTTCAGGACCGGCTCCGGCTCGGGGGCCGGCTCCGGCTCGGGGGCCGGCTCCGGCGTCGGTGCGGGAGCCGGATCCGGGGTGGACGGGGCGCGGCGGGGGGCGGACGTGTCGGGGTCGGGCATCGACGGCCGGCCGCCCTGCGGCGAGGAGGACGAGGAGGTGCGCTGGGCGGGCACGCCGGGCTGGTCGGGGACGCGGGTGGCCGCCTGGTTGCCGGGCCGGCCGCCCGAGGCGGGGCCTCCGGGCGCGGGGCCGGTCGGCGCCGTGGGACCGTCCGGGGACTGCGGCCCACCGGGACCGGCGCCAGGGCCGGAGCCGGGACCCGCGCCCGGACCGGCGCCCGAGCCGGCGTCCGCGCGGGCCGCGTCGGTCCTGGCGGCGGCGGTGTGCGCGGCGGCGAGCGTGCTCAGCGGGTGGGCCAGGGCGGAGGCGACGTCCGGGTTGAACGGGCTGATGCTGCCGGTCCGCCCCGCGCCGCCGAGGAAGCCGCCCATCAGCGAGTCGGCGGTGAAGGGGTTCTGCACCTGCCCGTACACGGCGGTGTTGGCGATGAAGCTGCCCACCGGGGAGGCGATCGTGTTCGTCAGGCCGGTGGTGAGGGCGCGGCCGGTGAAGCCGGGGACGCCGCTGGTGAGGCGGGACACGGGCCCGGACAGGCGGGTGCCGATGACGGCGCCGGTGCCCGCCCCGACGATCGCGGCGGTGGACTTCTGCCAGTCCCAGTCCTGGCGGGTGCCCATCCTGATCTGCTGGTACTGGGCCGCCGCGTCGATGAAGAACTCTTCGCCGATCTCCTCGATGAGTTCCCGGCCGATCGGCGAGGCCAGCAGCCGGGTGATGGCGCCGCGCCCGGTGGCGCCGCTGAGCACGGCCACCCGGGCCAGCCTGGTGGCGCCGGCCTCGCGGCCGGCCACGGTCGCCAGCCGGACGAGGATGCGGCTCAGCGCCGCGCGGGCGCCGGCCGCGTACGGGCCGATGAGGGCGGTGGAGGCCCCGGCGCTGAAGAAGGAGGTGACGATGGCGATGCCGATGGCGATGACCGTGATCCAGAACGCCACGTTGATGGAGAGCTTGGAGTACTGCGTCTCCACGGCGAAGTCGTTGGCCTGCTGCGCGTAAGCCCGCGCGTTGCGGTCCACGCCGGAGATGCCGTCGTCGCCGTACAGGGCCTTGATCCTGGTGACGAAGTGCGCGGTGGCGGGCGAGGCCCAGCCCGTGACGACGGTACGCGCGGCGGAGCCGGCGGGCCCGGCCGAGCCGACGGCCCCGTCGCCCAGCGCCTCGTACGCCCGCGCCAGCTGCGACAGCCCGCTCTCGCTGGCCTCCGGCCATTTCTGGCCGGCGGACAGCATGGGGATCAGCCAGTAGACGACCCAGCCGGGCAGCGCCTCGGTCTCCCAGACGGGACGCGTGTCGCTGTCGATGGTGACGGCACGCGTCCGGCTCGGCCGGCCGGCCGTGTTCTGGACGTCGATTCCGCCCGTGTGCGTCATCCCCGGGCGCCTCTAGACCTCTCGCCGCTGTGCGAGGCCCGTGAGGTCGTGCTTGATGTCGGCGTCCGTCTGGAGGGTGTTGTCGATGGCCGTCCTGAGCCGGTCGCCCGCGTCCGTGATCTCCTTGGCGAGCCGGGCGCACTGGTGGAGCATCTCGCCGGGCCCGTCGTCGCGGAAGTGCGTGCGGATGAACGCCTCGCCCTCCATCCCGCCGCCCCAGGGGGCGCTCGCGATGCGCGCCTCGACGTCGGAGACCAGCTTGGGCAGGCTCCGTTCGACCTCCTCGGCCATCACGGACCACGCGGAGATGCCCCGGTCGACGATCGGCTTGGCGATGGCCGCGCCTTCCCAATCCTTCACTCGCCACCTCCGGCCAGCTGGGACAGGACCGCCTCGACGTCTCCGTCGAGGTGCGCCTGGAACTGCTCGGGCGGGATCACGGGCGCGAAGATCTCCACGATGCGCTCGCGTGCGGTGGCGGCGGCGCGTTGCCCGGTCGCCACGATCGTGTCGGCCAGGCCGCGCGCGTCAGGGCGCCGGTAGATGCGCGGGTCCAGGTCGATCCGGACGAGCTCGCCGCGCGATCCGACGGTCACCGACACGAGGCCGTCGGGTGAGGTCTCCGTCACCTGGACCGCTCTGGCCCTGGTGTGCAGTTCGAGACCTTCCTCCTGTAGCCGGGTGAACATCTCGCGCAGTTCGTCCGCGTACGCCCGAACTCCCGCCACGTCTGGCCGCTCCGCTGATCCCATGACCCTCTCATGACGCTCTCGCCTTGTAACGACACATGTTCCTGACGGGTAAGTTTCCGTCACATGAACACCATCAAACAAGAGCCTGTCGCAAAAGTGAGGATTTCGTTGGATTTTCCCGGCGACTTTCACGGCCCGACAGGTACGGCCTCTTCGCGCATTTCGTCCACTTCGTCACGGTTTGCCCAGCAGCGATAGACGCCCCGTTCGACCCGGTCGAGCCCCAGCCGGCGCGCGGTGAGCACCGATCCGCCGAGGTATTCGAGCAGCAACCGCCCGTCCCGCTCCCCGTGCACCTGGAACGGCTCGCCCCGCCAGCGGCACACCACGGTCACGAAGTGCAGCGACTCGCACTCCCCGAACGGGACCGTGCGCACGTGACAGCCCGGCTCGACCTCCTCGAACCCGTCGGCCGGATCGGTCCTGCGCAGGCGTACCCACAGCTCCAGGGCGTGCGGCTCGGGGCTGGCGGTGTAGTCGGCGCCCCGCCAGCGGGCCCGGTAGGCGTGCCAGGCGGTCACGACGCCCTCCCGATCAGCAGCCAGCGGCGCAGGTCGCCGTGGTAGACGGCCCTGCGGTGCTCGGTTCCCGCGAGGGTCAGCTCCCAGATCTCGGCGCCGTGGGGCAGGCCCACGCCGTACACCTTGTACTCGCGGATGACGTTGTCGGGGCTGGGCACCAGCCCCATGCCGACGAACGGCGGCTCCTCGACCACCCAGCCCGCCACCGCGTCCCGGCCCTCCTCGTCGGTCCCCCCGTACGGCGTGCGGTAGAGGCCGAGCCCGACGGGACGCCAGCGCAGGATGTTCAGCGAGCCGCTCGCGCTCAGCAGGTCCGGCCGGCCCAGCGCCGCCGCGAGGACCGCGGGCGTGGCGATGTGGGAGACGTCGAGCGCGTGATGGCAGTAGCCCGACACCCTCGGCTCGCTCGCGGCCAGCAGGTCGGGCAGCTCGCCGGTGGCGAGCAGCTTCTGCACCACGGGCACGCCAGAGCCCGGTTCGAGCAGGAGGTCCTGGGTCAGCGTGGGCACCGCGAGCCGCGCCACCGTCCCCGGTTCGAGCTGGAACGAGACCGGCAGCCCCGCGTTGACCGCCAGCCCCCAGCGCGGCTCGGGCCAGCCGGCCGCCAGCTCCGTCATCGACGTGATCCGGCAGTGCGTGGCGGTCCCGCCGGTGGCCAGCCGCATCGCCTCGACCGAGGTGTAGGCGAGCAGCCACGTCCGCCCGGGGCCCGCGGCGGTCGCCCAGGCGGGTGTCTCCTCGCCCGCCGCCGCGGCGGCGCTGATCGGCAACGCCAGGTCGGCGCCGCGCAGCAGGCTGAGGCAGAGCGCCAGGTGCCCGTCCCGATGCGCGGCCCACAACTGCTCCTCGAACGGGGTCACCGGCAGATGATCATCGTCGGCCATCCGCCCATTCTGCCGGGTACACCCACCACCCACCGCGCACCGGCCCCGGCACCGGCGGCTGGGCTGCCACCGCCGCGGGTCGGTCACGGGTCCGTCGCCCGGTCACGAGTGGTTCCCGACGCGGGTCGGTCAGGAGTCCGTCACCAGGTCGCGGGGCGTTCCCGTCGCGTGGATGATGCGTTCGGTGGCTTCGTCCCAGCGCCACGGCACGTCGCGCCCGTGCAGGCGTACCCCGCCGATCCACCGGTCGAGGCCGTTGAGCGCCACGTGGTCCGCCGCCCCGGCCAGGACCTGCGCCCCCACCGGGGTCAGCCGCAGCTCGGTGCCGGGCCCGACCGGTCGGCCGGCCGGTTCGGCGTCCAGGAGCGGGACGGGCGCGCGGGCCATCCGCTCCATCATGGTGAAGCACCAGGAGTCGCCGAGGTACGGGCGCGTCTCGCGCGCGGCGGCGTGGACGTACGCCGCCCCGGCGTCGGTGGCGCCGCCGGCGACGGCGGCCAGCACGCGCCGTTCGGTCAGCGACAGCCCGTCGCGGGTCGAGGGGTATTCGCGGCTGAGCCGGTCGAACGCCTCGCCCAGGAAGCGCAGCTCGGCCGAGCGGTCGGCGGCGACGGCGCCCAGGCCGTCGGGGACCGGGGCGCGGAAGGCCGCCCACGCCCGGGTGGCCAGGTCGAGCGCGGCCGGGCTGAGCCGGATGCGGGCGTTCGTGCCGGGGAGCGCGCGCAACTGGCCGGCCGTCAGCTGCCCGAGCCCGCCGAAGCGGGCGATGCCGGGGTACTCGCCGATGCAGATCAGCGTGATCCGCTCCGCCGGCACCCCGAGGCCGGCCAGGCGGGACAGGATCTCGATGATCTGCAGCTGGTCGTACAGGTCGGCCTCGAACCACAGCACGTACGCGCCGTCGCGATTGTCCGCCAGCGTCCGGTCCCGGTCGGCGAACATGCGCTCGCCCTCCGCGTGATCGTCCGCGCCCGCCCCGGTCAGGAACGCCACCCTGATCCGGCGCAGCTCCTCCGGCTCCACCTCGGGCACGGGACCCTCGTGCAGGACGTCGCGCCAGTAGATGAGGCGGCGCGCGAGCCCGGTGCCGGGCAGGTCGGTGGCATCGCCGTTGCTCACGTGCAGCGCCGCCGTCAGGGTCTCGGCCCCGCGGGCACGCTTGAAGCCGGACAGTCTGGTCATCGTCGTCTCCCGCGCTCCGCCGGGGATGGGGCGCGGATCGCATTTTACCTGGTACGACGGCCGTTCACGAGGTGAGCAGCTGGCTCGGCAGCAGCACCGCGTTCGCCAGGCCGCCACCCAGGATCAGCCCTGAGCCGACGGTCGCGGCGAAGGCCCCCTCATCCCCTCTGCGGCGCTGCGAGACCAGCTTGGCCACGCCGCCGAGCAGGATGGCGGCGGACGTGGCGGCGGGCAGCAGCACGCCCAGCCCGAGCAGGGTCGTCAGGGCCGGCGTCCAGGCGAGCGCCAGTCCGGCCAGCCCGGCGGGGACGAGGAAGAGCAGGGCCGAGCTCGCGTACTCCGGCGACCCCCGGAGCAGGCCGTTCAGGAACTCCAGGGCACTCGACGTGGGCGCGGGGAAGGCGGCGGTGCCGACGCCGCCCAGCTCGCCGACCAGGAAGAGCAGCGTGATGCCCGTGCCCACGCCGGCGACGCTGCCGATCGCCTGGCAGGCGAGGAGCTGCCGGGTGCGGAGCGCGTCCCGCGCCGGCGCCGTGGCGGCGACCTTGGCCGCCTCGATGAAGTACGCCGACGCCAGCGCCGAGCCGCAGATGAGGCCGACGAGCAGGTACGCCGCCCCCTGCGGCACGTGGGCCAGCGCGAGGACGACCAGGGTGAGGAACTGCAGCACGCCCGTGGGCGCCATCCCGGTGGCGGCGTTGACCCGGTTGAGGATGACGGCGAAGAGCGGGGCGAGGACGACGAGGGCGACGGCGATCGTCCGGTACGGCGGCGGCAGCGCCACGACAGCCGTTACCGTCACGGCGGCCACGCCCGCCGCCGCGAGCCATCGGTGGCCGCCTCTCCCCCGCATCGCCCTGACGGCGGCCCGGCGCGGCCCGTCCGCCGTTCTCGCCGCGAAACCGCAGGCGTAGCCGAGCAGCAGGCCCACGCCCACGGCGAGGATCCAGGGCGAGCCGAGATGCTCGGCGTAGGCGGGGGCGGGCCGCGGTGCCGCGCGCAGCGCGGTGGCGTACCAGACGACGAGGGAGTACGCCGCCCCGAGGCCGATCCAGACCGTGGCGGCCCCCGACAGGCGCAGACCGAGCCCGAAGAGCATCGGCGACAACGACAGGACGAGGTACGGCGGCAGGCCGGGAGCCGGTGGGAGAGAGTCCCGGCCGGCGACCGCAGCCGTGAACGCGAGCACGGCGGCGACGACGGCGGACACGACAATGAGACGCTGCCGCCCCGCGCCCGCGTCGCCGGAACCGGTGAGGGCGTGCATGAGGTCGATGACCGGCCACAACGCCGGATACTTCAGGCTGGGGTCACCGATGATCGAGGGGGCCAGGACGACGCCAAGGACGAGGCCCAGGAGGTTCGCCAGGAGCGCCAGGCCGACGAGCGCGATCCAGGCCGGCATGGGCGCGCCGCCCAGGAGCGCGGCGCCGATGCTCGTGTCGATCGCGGAGACCGCCAGGGTGCCGCCCGAGGCGGTCGCGTAGGTGACGAAGAGGGTCCGCCAGTCGAGCTTCCGCAGCAGGCGCAGGGCGGCGCCGCCGAGCAGCACGGTGATGATCGCGCCGCCGGATCCGGTGCCCGCCTTGAAGGCCAGGATGACGTTGAGCACGCTGAGGCAGCCGCCGAGCAGCACACCGAGGGCGACGGGCGCGAGCGTGAGGTGACGGGGTGACGGCGGCGGGGATTCCTCACGGGGGCCCGACGGCATGAGCCGGCCTACGCCCGCTCGTGGAGCAGGCGCAGGCCGGCGGCATTCCGGAGACGGCGATCCCGCCTGGTCTCCACCAGAGATCCTCCTCACGAACGCGCGCACCGAGCAGGCCACGCACGGCACGCGTTCCTCCCGGCCGCGCACGCATGTCCACCCGGCGCGCACATGCCAGGCCGGCCGGGACGGCGGCCCCGCTGATCCCGAGCCCCCAGGATCTGACGGGGGCTCACCCGATGTCGAGTCGGCACCGGACGGCCCAGCTCCAGGCGGGCCGGCACCGGACGGGCCGACACCAGGCGGGCCGGCACCGGACGGCGTCGCCGCCGAGTGGCCGGTGGCACCTGGGTGGGTCAGGTCGGTCGGTCGGCCAGGTTCCGGAGGCGGGGTTCGCCGATCATCGTGAGCATGTCGGTGTGGGCGGGGGTCCAGCCGAGTTCGCCGCGCGTGCGGGGTGCGCGGCAGCGGCTCGATCCGGCCAGGATCAGGCCGCCCATGTCGCCCCACACACCGGCCGCCTCCTCCGGAGTCAGGGTGCGGGTGCCGCAGCCCAGGTCGTCCGCCACCGCCTCGGCGATCCACCGGTTCGGGATCTCGCCGGCGACCGCGTGGTACAGCGCGCCCGCGGCGCCCTTCTCCAGCGCCAGGGCGAAGAGCCGGACGACGTCGTCGATGTGCACGTTGGAGTAGGTGTTGAGTCCTTCGCCGACGTAGCACGCGGCACCGGTCGCGGCGACGGAGCCGTAGATCATCGAGAGGTGGCCGTGGTCCCCCGGTCCCCAGATGAGCCCCGGCCGGATGACCAGGGACCGCACCTGCCGCTCGGCCGCGGCGCGTACCGACCGCTCGACGCCGAGCCGGCGGGCGGCGAGCGGCTCGACCGTGAAGGGGTCGTCCTCGCCGAAGCTGTCCTCGCTCCAGGCGCCGCCCATGCGCTGGATGAGAACGCCGGTGCCGGAGGTGAACACGAACGTCTTGCCGGTGCCGGCCAGGGCGTCGAGCAGTCCGGCGACCGCGCGTTCCTCCGTCCCCGGGTCCGGCTGGGCGGCGAAGATCACCGCGTCGGCTCGCCCGGCGGCCGCCAGAACGGCCTCGAACCTTCCGCGCTCCTCCTGGCCGGTGCCGGACACTCCGGAAAGGCCGCCCGGCTCGTCGCCTGACGGGCCGGAGAAGTCACCGGACGGCTCCGAACGACCGCCGGGCGGGCCCGGCAGGTCGCCTGCCACGGGGGTGATGCCCTGGGCGGTCAGCCGGGCGGCGGCCTCACCGGAGCGGGCCAGGCCGGTGACCGTGTGACCCCGGGTCGCGAGGTGGCGTGCGACGGCTCCGCCGACGAAGCCGGTGGCGCCGACGACCAGGACGTTCACTGCGGCAGGGTGCTGCGCTCGCCACCGTTGGCGACGATGACGGTGCCGTTGATGTAGCTGCTGTCGGCGTGGATGAGGAACTGGACGATCGAGGCGATCTCCTCGGGTTCGCCGATCCGCTCGCGCAGGTTGACCTTGCCCATCATCTCGATGTTCTCGCCGAGCATGGCGGTGGTGCCCGCGGTGCGGACCGGGCCGGGCGAGACCCCGTTGATCCGGACGCCGCTGGGGCCGAACTCCGTGGCCCAGGAGCGGGTCAGCAGTTCGATGGCGGCCTTCGACGCGCCGTACGCGCCCCCGATCGGGGCGGGGGAGGTCGCCGCGGTCGAGGTGATGTTGACGACGAAGCCGTGCCCGCGCTCGGCCATGCCCGGCGCCAGCGCGCCGACCAGCAGGAACGGGGCCCGCGTGTTGATGGCGAACTGCTCGTCGAAGCTCTCGGCGCTGGTGCCCGGCGTGCTGGTGAAGGTGTAGATCCCGGCGTTGTTGACCAGGATGTCCACCTTCCCGGCCGCGGCGGCCAGCGCCCGGGCCTCGCCGGCGTTCGCCAGGTCGGCCGTGACGAAGCGCGCGGTGCCGCCGGCCGCGGTGATCTCCTTGACGAGCTGGGCGCCGCGTTCCGGGTCGCGGCCGTGGGCGACGACGTGGCTGCCGTCGGCGGCCAGCCGCAGCGCGACGGCGCGGCCGATGCCGGCGGTGGCGCCGGTCACGAGGGCGGTGAGGGTGCGTGCGGGAGCGATGGTCATGGTGTCGGTCTCACTTTCTGGGTTGTTCTGTCCAGAAAACGTAGGGGCATTTTCTGGATTGCGCAACCCAATCCGGTAGGCTCTGGACGTGCCCGAAGCAACCAAGCCCCGCCGCCTGACTCCGAAGGGCCAGGCGACGAAGAACCGCATCATCGAGGCGGCGACCGCGCTCATCGCCCAGCGCGGCGTGGCCGGCACCGGCATCGAGGACGTACGCGCCGCCGCGGGCGTCAGCGGCTCGCAGCTCTACCACTACTTCGCCAGCAAGCAGGCCCTGATCAGGGCGGTCATCACCCGTCAGGCCGACTCCGCGCTCGATCCCGGCCTGCCGCGGATCACGGCGCTCGACAGCTTCGAGGCCCTGCGCGCCTGGGCCGACGCGGCGATCGAGCGCCAGCGGGAGAACGGCTGCCGTGGCGGCTGCGACCTCGGCACGCTGGCCGGCGAGCTGAGCGGCACCGACGAGGAGTCCAGGACCGACCTGGCCAACGGCTTCCTGCGCTGGAAGGACCTGATACTCAACGGTCTGCGGGCCATGCGCGAACGCGACGAGTTGCGCGCCGACGCCGACCTCGACGAGCTCGCCTTCGCGCTGCTCTCCGCCCACCAGGGCGGCACGCTGCTGTCGCAGACGGTGCTCGACGTGCAGCCCCTGGAGGCGTCGATGAACGCGACGCTGGCCTACATCCGCTCGTTCGCCACGGACCAGCGGCAGCCCGTACGGTAAGGGCAGTTATCTCCCTTTTGCCCTGTCCACCTATAGTGAGGTTTACCTACCCGATATACATAAAAGCGGCCGCCCCCGTCCCGTGTGGTGGCCGTTTTGCTCAGGAGTCACCTTGACCAGGAAGTTCGCCGGCGTCGCGGTCGCCTTGGCCCTCGCACTCGCCGCATGCGGATCGGACCCGGCGGCCGCGCCCCAGGAGGGCGCGGGCAGCGGCGCCGCCACGATCGAGATCGGCTCCCTGTACGAGCCGCAGAACCTCGACAACACCGCCGGCGGCGGCCAGGGCGTGACGGAGACGTTCAACGGGAACGTCTACGAGGGTTTGTACCGGCTCACCGACGCGGGCCAGGTGGAGAACCTGCTGGCGGAGAGCGAGAAGGTGTCGGACGACGGCCTCACCTACACCTTCGAGCTGCGCCAGGGCGTGACGTTCCACTCCGGCAAGGCGCTGACGGCCGCGGACGTCAAGCACAGCATCGAGCGGGTGAGCGCCGAGGACTCGCAGTCGGCGCGCAAGAGCCAGCTCCAGGTGATCAAGTCGGTGACCGCGCCCGACGAGCACACCGTGGTGGTCAAGCTCTCCAGCAGGTCGATCTCCCTGCTCTACAACCTCAGCTACGTGTGGATCGTCAACGCCGACGTCAAGGACCTGACGACCGGTGAGGACGGTACGGGGCCGTACAAGCTGGGGTCGTGGAAGCGCGGCTCGACGCTCAGCCTGGAGCCCTTCCCCGGTTACTGGGGTCCGAAGCCGGCCAACGGCGGCGTGGTGTTCCACTACTTCACCGAGGCCACCGCGCTCAACAACGCGCTGATCACCGGCGCCGTGGACGTCGTCACCAGCGAGCAGAGCCCCGACGCGCTGGCCCAGTTCACCGGCAACCCCGACTACAAGGTGGCCGAGGGTCACTCCACGACCAAGCTGCTGCTCGCCTTCAACGACAGGAAGGCGCCGTTCGACAAGCCGCTGGTGCGCAAGGCCGTCTCCTCGGCGATCGACGACGCCAAGCTGCTGGAGTCGATCTGGGCCGGGCACGGCAGCCTGATCGGCTCGATGGTGCCGCCCACGGACCCGTGGTACGAGGACCTGACGAAGGTCAACCCGTACGACGTCGAGCTGGCCAAGAAGCAGCTCGCCGAGGCGGGCTACGCCGGCGGCTTCCGCTTCACCCTGGACACGCCCAACTACGACCCGCATCCGACGGTGGCCACGTTCGTCAAGAGCGAGCTGGCCAAGGTCGGCATCACCGTCGACATCAACGTGATCACCGCCGACGAGTGGTACAGCAAGGTGTTCAAGAAGCGTGACTTCGCCGCCACTCTCCAGGAGCACGTCAACGACCGCGACGTGGTCTGGTACGGCAACCCCGACTTCTACTGGGGCTACGACAACAAGCAGGTCACCGGCTGGGTCGAGCAGGCGGAGCGGGCCAAGACCGCCGAGGAGCAGACCGAGCTGCTGAAGAAGGCCAACCGGCAGATCGCCGAGGACGCCGCCAGCGACTGGCTCTACCTCTATCCGCAGATCGTCGTGGCCTCCTCCAAGCTGTCGGGCTATCCGGTCAACGGCCTGAACTCGCAGTTCTACGCGTACGGGATCAAGAAGGGCTGATGGCGCGTTACCTGCTGCGCCGCACGGCCTTCCTGCTCGGCTCGCTGCTGCTGGCGGCCTCGCTGCTGTTCGTGCTGCTGCGGCTGCTGCCCGGCGATCCGGCCAACGCCCTGCTGTCCATCGGCGCGACCCCTGAGCAGATCGCGGCGGCGCGCCGCCAGACCGGCTCCGACCTGCCGCTGCCCGAGCAGTTCGGCGCCTGGCTGGGCGGCCTGGCCCGGCTCGACCTCGGCACCTCCTACGTCAGCAAGCTGCCGGTCGGCGGCGAGATCGCGGCCCGGCTGGTGGTCACCGTGCCGCTGACGCTGCTGGCGTTCGCCCTGGCGGTGGTGGTGGCGGTGCCGGTCGGGTTCCTGGCCGCGCACCGGGCGCAGCGCTGGTACGGGCCGCTGCTGAGCGGTTTCGCGCAGCTCGGGATCGCGGTGCCGGTGTTCTGGATCGGCATGCTGCTGGTGACGGTGTTCGCGCTGCGCCTGCGGCTGCTGCCGGCCGGCGGGTTCCCGCGCGAGGACTGGGCCGAGCCGGGACGGGCGCTGGCGGCGCTGACCCTGCCGGTCGTCACCATCGCGCTGGTCATGTCGGCCTCACTGATCCGCTACGTCCGCTCGGCCACGCTGGACGTGCTGGGCAGCGACCACCTGCGCACCGCGCGGGCGCTGGGCGAGTCGTTCGCCGGCGCCATGTGGCGGCACGGCCTGCGCAACGCGGCCGGGCCGGTCATCGCGGTGCTCGGCATCGAACTGGCCACGACGTTCCTCGGCGCGGTGGTGGTGGAGAGCGTGTTCGCGCTGCCGGGGCTCGGCACCCTGCTCATCGAGGGCATCTCCGAGCACGACTATCCGGTGATCCAGGGTGTGCTCGCGGTCAGCACGTTCGCGGTCCTGGTGATCGGGTTCGCCGCCGACGTGGCGCAGCGGCTGGTCGATCCGCGGCTGCGGACCCGTCTGGGGCGGTCGTGAGGGGGCTCGGGAGCAAGGGGCTCGCCGCGGGGTGCGTGCTGGTCGGCGTGGTGCTCGGGGTGGCCGTCGTGTCGCTGGTGTGGCTGCCGTACGATCCGGCCGACACCTCGGGCGGCCGGCTGGTCCCGCCGGGGGGCGAGCACCTGCTGGGCACCGACAAGCTGGGCCGCGACCTGCTCACCCAGCTGATGATCGGCGCCCGCATCGCGCTTGTAGCGGGCGGCGGTTCGGTGCTGCTCGGCGGCGTGCTCGGGGTGCTGGCCGGGCTGGCCGCCGGATTCGCGACGCGGTGGCTCGACGACGCGCTCGCGGCGGCGCTGGACGCGCTCATCGCCTTCCCGACCCTGCTGCTGGCCATGCTGGTGGTGGCGGTGCGGCAGGCGTCCCTCGGCTCGGCGGTGCTGGCCATCGGGCTGGCCATGTCGGCGGTGGTCGCGCGGCTGACGCGGATCCTGGTCAAGCGGGTGCTCGCGCAGGACTACATCACGGCGGCGCGTACGTCGGGCAGCTCGTGGCCGCGGATCATCGCCGAGCACGTGCTGCCGAACATCTGGCCGACGCTGCTGGTCAACCTGGCCCTCCAGCTCGGCCTGGCCGTGCTGGCCGAGGCGTCGCTGTCCTACCTCGGCCTCGGCCCGCCCCCGCCGAACGCGTCCTGGGGGCGGCTGCTGCACGAGGCGCAGGCCACCGTGCTCACCGCGCCGGTGGGCGCGATCGCGCCGGGCGTGCTGCTGGTCGTGCTCGTCGTCGGCGTGAACCTGGTCGCCGACGGGCTGCGCGACCTCGCCCCTGGGAGGAGCCGATGACCGGGGAGAAGCCGATGGTCCCGGACCGGTCGCCGGCACCGGGGATCCCGGCGGAGCCGGCCGCCCTGCTCGACGTGGACGGCCTGTCGGTGCGCCGGGCCGACGGGCACGAGCTGCTGCGCGGCGTGTCGTTCACGCTGGCGCCCGGTGAGCGGCTGGGCCTGATCGGCGAGTCGGGGTCGGGCAAGTCGCTGACCGCGCTGGCCGTCCTGGGCCTGCTGCCCGCCGGGCTCAGCGCGCACGGCAGCGTGCTGCTGGCCGGCACGCAGATCGTCGGCGCGCGGGACCGCCGGCTGGACCGCGTCCGCGGGCGGACGGTGAGCGCGGTGTTCCAGGAGCCGCTCACGGCGCTGGACCCGCTGATGCGCATCGGCAGGCAGCTCGCCGGGCCGATCCGGCGCCGGCGCGGGCTGCGCGGCGCGGCGCTGCGGGCCGCCGTCTCGACCGCGCTGGACGAGGTCCGCCTGCCGGAACGGGTCGCGGGCGCGTACCCGCACGAGATCTCCGGCGGCCAACGGCAGCGCGCGGCCCTCGCCATGGCGCTGGCCTGCGAGCCCGACCTGCTGATCGCCGACGAGCCGACCACGGCGCTCGACGTGACCGTGCAGGCCGAGGTGCTCGCGCTGCTCAACGGGCTGGTCTCGGGCCGGTCGATGGCGCTGCTGCTCATCGGCCACGATCTGGCCGTGGTCGCGGACGTGACGGACCGGCTGGCCGTGCTCGAACGCGGCTCGCTGGTGGAGACGGGAAGGGCGGAGGACATCGTGCGCGAACCACGGCACCCCTACACCCGTGCGCTGGTGGAGAGCGCGGAGGCGTTCGAGGCCGAGTTCGATCGGCTGGCGCCATGACGCTGCTGGAGGCCAGGGAGGTCGGGTTCGCCTACCGGGGCGGGACGCCCGTGCTCTCCGACGTGTCCGTCACGGTGACGGCGGGACGCAACCTGGCGCTGGTCGGTGAGTCGGGTGCGGGCAAGAGCACGCTGCTTCGGCTGCTGCTGGGCCTGGCCCGGCCCAGTACGGGTGAGGTTTTGTTCGACGGCCGGCCGCTGCGGCCGGGACGCGACCGGGAATTCCGGCGCAGCGCGCAGCCGGTGTTCCAGGACCCGTACTCGTCGCTCGATCCCCGCCAGCCGGTGGACCGCATCGTGTCGGAGCCGCTGCGGGCGATGCGGATCGGCGCCCGCGACGAGATCGGCGACCGGGTGGCGCAGACGCTGCGCGCCGTCGGCCTGCCGGCGGACGCCGCGCGCCGCTATCCGCACGAGTTCTCCGGCGGGCAGCGGCAGCGCATCGCGATCGCCAGGGCCATCGTGTGCGAGCCGCGGATCCTGCTGGCCGACGAGCCGGTCAGCGCGCTCGACGTGACCACCCGGGTGCGCCTGGTCGAGTTGCTGCGGGAGCTGAAGGCCACCAGGGAGCTGACGCTGGTGATGGTCTCGCACGACCTGGCCGTGGTGAGCGCTCTGTGCGACGAGATCGCCGTACTGGACGCGGGCCGGATCGTGGAGCAGGGGGCGAGCGCGGCCGTGCTCGGATCGCCCGAGCACCCTCACACGCGCCGCCTCGTCGCCAGCGTCCCCCGCCTGCGCCGGGACACCGGCCCGGCGGCTCCCTGACCGGCCCCTCGTCCTGGTCAAGGCGCGGGGCGGGGGCCGCCGTCCTTGGGTGCGGCCCGAGCCTGGTCCGTGCGCGGCTCGGGCTCCGTCGCCGGCTCCTCGCCGTCCTCATCCAGGTACGCCTCGGGTACGTCCGGCATGACCGGCATCATCTCCTTACGGGACACGAACGTGTCCACCAGCGACAGCAGCATGGCCAGCACCGGCACCGCCAGCAGCGCGCCCACCGCCCCGAAGAGCTGCGCCCCCAGCAGCACGCCCGCGAACGCGACCCCCGGATGCATGTTCACCGCCCGCCCGCTGATGCGCGGCTCCAGCGTCAGGTTCTCCACCTGCTGGTACAGGATCCCCCAGGCCAGCGCCGCCAGCCCGATCCACGGCTGGGGCGAGACCAGGCCCACCACGGTGGGCAGGGCGATCGCGATGTACGTGCCGATCGTGGGCACGAGCTGGGCCACCATCCCGGTCCACACCGCCAGCGCCAGCCACGAGGGCAGACCGATCAGCAGGAACACGACGGCCGAGGTGGTGCCGTTGATCGCGGCCAGGATGAGCCGGGCGGAGACGTACCCGCCGGTCTTGACCAGCGACACGTCCCACACCGTGAGGAAGACCTGCTGGATGCGGCCGGGCAGCAGCTGGGCCAGCCAGCGCCGCAGCCGGGGGCCGTCGGCCGAGAAGTAGAACGTGAGCAGCAGCAGGGCGAAGGCGTTGAACACCGCCGCGGTGATCGTGCCGAGCAGGCCGAGCACGCCGCCGAGCAGGTCCTGGGCGTAGGTGGCGGCCTGCTGGGGCGTCAGGTTGATGGAACTGAGGATGGTAGAGATGTCGTACCTTGTGCCGAACCGGGCGTTGATCCACTCGATGGCGCCGGTGACCACCTCGGGCAGCGCGCGGACGAGTAAAGCGGCCTGCTCGACGAACAGGTTGCCGAACAGGAAGAGGAAGACCGCGGTGAGCAGGGCGATCCCGATCATCACCAGGACGGCCGCGGCGCCCCGGCGCATGTGCCGGGCCAACCGGCCGACCGCGGGCTCCATCGCCAGCGACAGGAACCACGCCATCACCACGACGACGATCAGCGATCCGGCGTCGGTGAGGACGAAGCGGATGAGGTACACCACGACGACGACCGCGACGACGACGAACCCCACCCGCCACACGTTGGCCGGCGAGAACAGCACCTGGACCCGCTGGGTGGCCTCGGGGCGGGGCTTGCGGGGATTCCGGGGCTCGAACGGCTTGGTCATGGCACCCTCCTGACCGGGGCACGCGGCGATATGCCTCACCGGCATCTCTTCCCCGTCCGGAGTGGATCGTGCACGACGCCCCCGGGCACCTGAGCGGACGTGAGGTCCATCAGGGGCTCTCGGGCAGGTGATCACGGTGCCCACGGCCGGCGCCGGGTGGTCACGGGCGGGTGGCGGCGGCCACGAACAGCGGCAGGGCCAGGAAGAGCCGGTCGCGCCGCCCCCGTTCGCGCTGCTCGGTGAGCCACGCCTCGGCCTGCGCGGCGCTGATCGACCCGGCCGAACGCGCCCGCTCCGCGAGGTCGGCCAGCACGGGCACCGCCGCCGCGCCCGTGAGGACCCAGGTGTGGACCTCCACGGTGACGTCGATGAAGCCGGCGTCGAGGAGGAGGTTGCGGTGACGGCGGGCGACGCGCGGGCCGGTGACCAGGTCGGCGCGGGCGTGCACGACGGTACGGGTGAGCGCGGCGTCGTCGGAGTCGACGACGTAGGTGTCCCAGTCCTGCCCGATCAGCACGATGCGCCCGCCCGGAGCCAGCACGCGCCGCGCCTCGGCGACCGCGCGGGCGGGGTCGTCCAGGATGTGGTACAGCTTCTCGGCCCGGTAACCGCTCAGCTCGCCGTCGGCGAACGGCAGCGCGTAGGCGCCCGCCACGCGGAAGTCTGCTGCGGGCCATCGCCGGCCGGCCACCTCGATCATCCGCTCGTCGAGGTCCACGCCGACCGGCCGCGCACCCCGTCCGGCCATCTCCCCCACCGCGCGGCCGGCCCCGCACCCGACGTCGGCGATCGCCGCGCCCGGCGCGAGGCCGAGGAGTTCGTAGGAGCGGGCGCGCAGGCCGGCCGCCCCGGGGAGTTCGTCGCCGAGGTCGAGCAGGGCGATGAGCGCGTCGGTCTGCTCGCTGGTACGGCCCGTGCCCGGCGTCCTGTCCAGGTTCGTGTTCGTGTCCATGGGGGCGATCCTGCGACTTCAAGTCCGCTTGAAGTCAAGCGACCGCCCCGGGCAGGTGAGCACCACCCGCACCGGCGACGAAGCCCGGCGCGCCGGGTGACCACCTGGAGGAAGGTCACCCGGCAGCGGCCGGGCGGAGCCGCCGGTCAGGCCGCGCGGTGCACCCGGCGCGGCCGAGCCGGTCGTCAGGCTCTCGCTGTGCAGGCGCCCGGCCGGGGAGCCCTGGCCGTGATCAGGTAGCGGTCGATCTGCCGCTCCAGGCAGGTGGACCCGCCGGCGTAGGCCGTGTGACCGTCGCCGTTCTTCGTCAGCAGCACGCCCTTCGACAGCTGCGCCGCCAGCGCCTTGGCCAGCGCGTACGGCGTCGCCGGGTCACGAGTCGTGCCCACCACGACGATCGGCGGCGAGCCGTGGGCCCGCACTTTCTTGGTGAACCTCTTGCCCTTGACCGGCCAGTACGGGCAGCGCAGCTCGGGCCGGTCCAGGCACTGGATGGCCCGGAGCGCCTCCAGCGTGTTGGCGTACGTGCCGTCCTCCCGGCGCCCGTTGTACAGGTCGGCGAGACGCAGCAGCAGCGAGCCGTCGCCCTTGAACCCCTGGGCCAGCGCCAGACGCAGCGTCGGCCAGTACGCCACTCCGTACAACGCCTGCTGGACCCCGGTGCGCACGACCGCCTCGCTCACCTGGCGGCCGTCGTAGGTGTTGCGCAGGGGCGCGCGATCGGCCCGCTGGTACAGCGCGTCGATCCGCTTGACCGCCGCACGCACCGAGTGCTTCTTGAACGGGCAGCCCTTGGCCTTGAAGCAGTCGCGCAGGAACGACTCCAGCGCCGTCCCGAAGCCCGCGGCCTGGCTCTGGACGAACTCGCCGCCCGACTGGTTGGGGTCCTCGGCGCCGTCCAGCACCATGGCGCGGATCCGCCTCGGGAACAGGTCGGCGTACCGGGCGCCCAGGTAGGTGCCGTACGACCAGCCGAGGTAGGTCAGGCGGGAGTCGCCCAGCGCCGAACGCATCACGTCCATGTCGCGCGCGGCCTCGCCGGTGCCGACATGGGCGAGCAGGTCCTTGCCCGCGTTGGTCGCGCACGCCTTCGCGAACGTCTTCGCCCACATCCTGGCCTGCTTGAGCTCGGCCTTGGTGTCGGGCGTCGGGTCGGTGGAGTAGTAGGCGTCCAGGCCCAGCGTACCCAGGCAGCGTACCGGGGCCGATCCGCCCACGCCGCGCGGGTCGAAGCTCACGATGTCGAACCGCCGGCGCAGTGAGGCCGACACGATCGTCCTGCTCACCTTCAAGCTGTCCACTCCCGAGACTCCGGGACCGCCGAAGTTGAGCACCAGCGAGCCGATCTTCTTTCCGGTGGCGGGAAGGCGGATGAGGCTGATCTTAATCCGTTTCCCGGCCGGCTTCGAATAGTCGAGTGGAACCTTCAATGTGGCGCACTGGAAGCCGCCACCGCACGCTGACCAGGCCAGACGCTGTCCATAAAAATCGGAGACCCGGCCGGGCGCCGTGGCGTTCGCCGTACCGGCCAGGCCGGTCATGGCGATCACGGCGGCGATCACGGGCGAAATGATGATGATGAAACGTCGCATAAGGAAAAAGTGACCGCTTAACCTTGCGGCCCTCTTTAAAGGCGCTGGAATAGATCGCTTGCAAGAACGCCCGCGCCATGGCCGCGCGCCGCCGTCCTTTCGTGACCGCGCGCCGCCGTCAGGGCGCGGAGCGCTCCGGGGCGCGCAGGCCCGCGATGATGCGGTCGAGGGCGGCCAGGTCCGCGGGGTCCAGGGCGAGCAGGGAGCGCGGCGGGCGGGCCAGGATGCGCTCGGCCTCCTCGGCGACCGCCGTTCCCGCCGCCGTCAGCGTGACGATCCTGCTCCGGCGGTCACCCGGGGCGATGCTGCGGGTCACGTAGCCGCGCCGCTCCAGGTCGTCCACCATCAGCGTGGTGTACGGCTTGTCGGTGGCCAGCTCGGCGGTCAGCTCCCGCATCGTCATCGGCCCGGCCAGCAGCCGGCGCAGCGCCTTGACCCGGAAGAAGCTCATGCCGAGCGTCTCGGCCACCTCCTTGCGACGGTCCTCCTGGCGCAGGACGAGGTCGTACATGCCGGACCAGACGCGGGAAACCGCCTCCTGGTCGGGGGTGTCGCTCATGAGGTGTACGCCGTTCCTTCCGCGGTGGGGGCGAGCCGTGCGGCGGTGCGGGCGGCGCTGTCGCGGGCCCAGCCGGTCGTGGTCAGGATACCGAGCAGGAGGATCACCAGTCCGGCGCCGGCCACGATCCACCAGCCGATGCGGCTGGCCACGGGGAAGCCGGTGGCGAACGGGCCGGACACCGCCGAGGTGACCAGCGAGCCGATGACCGCTACGCCGAGCACCTGCCCGATCTGCCGGCTGGTGGAGGCCACCGCCGCGGCCACCCCGGCCCTGGCGCGCGGCATGCCGGACACGGCGGTGTTCGTGATCGGCGCGTTCACCATGCCGAACCCCAGCCCGAACAGCACGTACGCGACCATGAGCCGCCACAGCGGCATGTCCGCAGACAGGCCCGTCAGGACCAGCCCGCTGAGCGTCAGGCCGGTCCCGGCCACGACCAGCGGCACGCGCGGCCCGGCGCTGCCGACGATCCGGCCGGCCAGGGGCGCGCAGACCACGGTCAAGCCGGCCATGGGCAGCGTGTAGAGCCCGGCGTGCAGGGCGGACAGGCCCAGCACGTCCTGGAGATAGAGGGTGTTGAGGAACAGGAACCCGCCCAGCGCGGCCAGGGCGCACACGGCGATCACGGTGGCTCCCGCGAACGGGACGCTGCGGAAGAAGCGCAGGTCGATCAGTGGTTCGGCGCGGCGCAGCTCGTACGGCACCAGGCAGGCCAGCGCCAGCGCGGCGACCGCGAAGCAGGCCAGCGTCCGCGGCGAGCCCCAGCCGGCCGCCGGCGCCTCGATGAAGGCGTACGTCACGGTCGTCAGCACCACGATGACCAGCAGCTGGCCGACCGGGTCCATCCGGCGGGCGCGCGGCGCGCGCGACTCCGGCACGAACAGCGCGCACAGCACGAACGCGGCCAGCCCCACCGGGATGTTGATCCAGAAGATCGCCTGCCAGCCGGCCGACTCCACCAGGCTGCCGCCGACCAGCGGGCCGAGCGCCATGCTGACGCCGACCACGCTGCCCCACACGCCGATGGCCCTGGCCCGCTCGCGCGGCTCGGTGAAGGTGTTCGTGATGATCGACATGGCGACCGGGTTGAGCATGGAGCCGCCGACGGCCTGCAGCGCCCGCGCCGCGATGAGCCAGCCGAGGCCGGGCGCGAGCGAGCACATGAGCGAGCCGAGCGTGAACAGCACCAGCCCCGTCTGAAACGTGCGGCGGCGGCCGAACCGGTCCCCGGTCGAGCCGGCCAGCATGAGAAGGCTCGCCAGCACCACCGTGTAGGCGTCGATGATCCACTGCAGGCCGGAGACGGAGGCGTTCAGGTCGCGGCGGATGGCGGGCAGCGCGATGTTCACGATCGTGTTGTCCAGCCCGACGATGAACAGGCTCATGCAGCAGATGCCGAGGACGAGCATCCGCCGGCGGGGGATGAGCACGGGGGCCGAGTCAGGCGGGGCGGAGACCCGCCCGGTTATCGACATATAATGATTATATTCGCATAACTAAGTACCTTGAAACCGCATCGAGCGGGCCCGGACGCTACACGGGCGAGCCGAACCCGATGCCTTCGCCGCCGTCCTCAAGCTCCAGCAGCCCCTCGATGCCGTTCTCGAGGAACCGGGCGGTCTCCGCGGCGCGGGGCAGCATGGTCTTCTCGTACGTACGGACGGCGTCGCCGACCGTGGCGGAGCCGGCCAGCGCGAGCGCGAGTTCGCAGGCGTCCAGCATGGCCAGGTTGGCGCCGACGCCCAGCGGGGGCATGAGGTGGGCGGCGTCGCCGAGCAGGGTCACGGCGGGGTCGTGCTCCCAGGCGTGCGGCACGGGCAGGGCGAACAGCGGGCGGTCCACGTACGGGCCGTCGTTGTCGGCGATCATCCGGAGCATGGACGGCGACCAGCCGGAGAAGGCGTCCAGCAGCCGGGCGCGGATCCCGGCGGTGTCGCCGGCGTCCAGCCCGCTCGCCGCGATCCAGCCCTGGGGCAGGCGCTGGACGATGTAGACCCGGATGTGGTCGCCGCTGTTGCGCTGGGCGAACAGGGCGCGGTCGCCGTCGGCGGCGAGGGCGCCGCCCTGCCCGACGAGCGCGGCCAGGGCGGGGTGCGCGTTCTCGACGTCGTGGAACCAGGCCTCCAGGAAGCCGGCCCCGATGTAGCGCGGCACGGCCGCCGACACCGCCGGGCGGACCCGGGAGAACGCGCCGTCGGCCCCGATGACCAGGTCGGCCTCGACGGCCGTCCCGTCACGGAACCGCAGCCACCTCGGACCACCCTCCCGGCCACCACCCGAGCCGTCTTTCACCCCGTCACCCGAACCGCCGCCCGGGCCGCCGCCCGGGCCGCCGCCCGGGCCGCCATCCGGGCCGCCATCCGGGCCGTCGCCGGGGCCGCTGACCGCTTCGAGGGCGTGGTCCCATCGCACGGTGCCCGGCTCCAGCGAGTCGAGCAGCAGCTTGCGCAGCACGCCCCGGTCGATCTCAGGGCGGGACAGCTCGCCCTCGTCCGGAAGGTGACGGCGCACGATCCGGCCCGCCGGATCGAGCCGGCGCATCTCCTGCCCCTCCGGGCGGGCCAGCCGGAAGAACTCCTCGATCAGGCCGGCCTCGCGCAGGGCGATCTGCCCGTCGTCGGCGTGCAGGTCGAGGGTGCCGCCCTGGTCACGGGCCCGTGGATGCGGGTCGCGGTCGTAGACCGTCACGGGGATGCCGTGGTTCTGCAGGATGCGGGCGCAGGTGAGCCCGCCGGGACCCGCTCCGACGACGGCGATCCTGGCGGCGGCCGGTGCTGGTGAGCGCATGACTTGTCCTCTCGTTCATGACCCTCGCGAAGCCGCGGGGGCTCCGTGGAACGAGCTCCACAAAAGCAGACTCGATTAAAAAGTGCAACCAGTCAACTTTTGAACCGGGACCACCTTTGCTAGGGTGTCCGTATGGACAAGCCACCCGTCGTCGGCCGCCGCGAGCGCAAGAAGGCGGCCACCCGTCAGGCGATCGCCGACGCCGCACTGGAGCTGTTCCTGGAGCGCGGCTACGACGGGGTGAGCATCAGGGACATCGCCGACGCCGCCGACGTGTCGACCACGACGCTGTTCAAGCACTTCCCCGGCAAGGAGGCCCTGGTCTTCGACCAGGAGGAGAATCTGGAGGCGGAGCTGATCGGCGCCGTACGTCAGCGCCCCGCCGGTCAGAGCGTCATCGACGCGCTGCGCGAGCACGCCCTCAGGTCCTGGCTCCCCGTCGCGACCCACCCGCGCTGGGCCGAGTTCAGCCGGCTCCTCGACTCCACACCGGTGCTCCGCGAATACGCCAAGCGCATGTGGACCCGCCACGCGGACGCGCTCAGCGCCGCCATCGCCGACGACGCGGGGGTCGGCCACGACGACCTCGCCTGCCAGGCCCTCGCCCGGTTCGTCCTGGAGATCCCGGCACTCACCCGAAGCCGCCCGGACCATCGGGCCGCCGTCGAGGAGCTCTTCGACCTCCTCACCCACGGCTGGCGCCCGCCCGTGCCCGCGAAAGGTCAGGCCCGGCTACCCGCTCCCCAGTAGAACGGGCCGAAGGTGGGGTGCACCTCGACGCGCCAGCCGGTTCGGGCCGGCCGCCGTTCGAGGTCGCGCGGCCGGTGCGGAACCTCGACGATCCGATACGCGCTCCCGTCCAGGAGCCGCCGCCGGATGCTCGCCGGGGAGTGCTTGCAGAGGTGCGCCGTCAGCGATGTCATGAGACGACTGTCACCGAACGACCGCCGGACTGCGACACCCATCGGGCCGGGCGGGGGTGAGGTGGGTGTTCTCGCGGGGAGGAGACGACCATGGGCGAACCGGTCTCCGCACGGCGCGATGGAGGCGAGGAGCGCGGTACCGCGATCCTCGATGTCAGCGGGCTGCGCTGGGCCTCGGAGCAGAACGTGGTCGTGGCCGTGCTCGGCCGGCGTCCCGGGGTGCTGCACGTCGAGGCCAACCCGGTCGCGCAGACGGCGACGGTGCGCTTCGACCCGCGCCGCACGTCCGTCGCCGAGCTGCGTACGTGGATCGTCGAGTGCGGCTACCACTGCGCGGGGCAGTCCGTACCCGCTCACCTGTGCGACCCGATGGCCGAGCCGGGCCGGCCGGTCGATCACGCGGCGCGCGCCGGCGCTGAGGCGGCGCCGCACGGCACGGCGGTTCGCGACGGCGCGGAGGCCGCGCCGCACGAGACGGCGGACCACGACGGTCACGGTCATGGTCACGGTGGTCACGGTGGTCACGGTGGGATGTCGATGGCGGCGATGGTCGCCGACATGCGGAACCGCTTCCTGGTGGCCGTGCTCTTCTCCGTCCCGATCGTGCTCTGGTCCCCGATCGGCACGGACGTGTTCGGCCTGGAGCTGCCCGTGCCGTTCGGATGGCGGCAGGACGTCTGGGCGTTGCTGCTCAGCCTCCCGGTGATCTTCTACTCGTGCTGGATCTTCTTCGCCGGAGCCGTACGCGCGCTCAAGGCCCGTACGCTCGACATGATGGTGCTCGTCGCGGTCGCGGTGGGCGCCGGCTGGCTCTACTCCCTGATCGTCACCCTCACCGGCGGCGGCGAGGTGTTCTACGAGGCCGCCACCGTCCTGGCCGCCTTCGTGCTGCTCGGCCACTGGTTCGAGATGCGCGCGAGAGGCGGCGCGAACGACGCCGTCCGCGCCCTGCTCGACCTGGCCCCGCCCATGGCGACGGTCCTGCGCGACGGCCGCCCGGTGGAGGTGCCGACCGCCGAGGTGGTGGCCGGTGACCTGCTGCTGGTACGCCCCGGGTCGAAGATCCCCGTCGACGGCGTGGTCGAGGACGGCCAGAGCGAGGTGGACGAGGCGATGGTCACCGGCGAGAGCCTGCCGGTGCACAAGGAGCCGGGCTCGGCCGTCATCGGCGCCACCATCAACCGCGACGGCACGTTGCGCGTCCGCGCGACCAAGGTCGGCGCCGACACGGCCCTGGCGCAGATCGTCCGCCTGGTGCAGGAGGCGCAGAACTCCAAGGCGCCGGGGCAGCGGCTGGCCGACCGGGCGGCGTTCTGGCTCGTCCTGGTGGCGCTGGCCGGCGGGGCGCTCACGTTCCTCGTCTGGCTGCTGGCGGCGGGGCAGCCGCTCGGCGTCGCGACGCTGTTCGCCATCACGGTCGTCGTCATCACCTGCCCGGACGCGCTCGGCCTGGCCACCCCGACCGCCATCATGGTCGGCACGGGGCTGGGCGCCGAGCGGGGCGTGCTGTTCAAGAACGCCATGGCGCTGGAGACCTCGGCCCGCGTCGACGTCGTCGTGATGGACAAGACCGGCACGTTGACCAAGGGCGAGCCGGAGGTCACCGATGTGGTGACCGGCGGCGCGCTGCCGGAGGAGGAGTTCCTGCGCCTGGTCGCGGCGGTGGAGCGGGAGTCGGAGCATCCGCTGGCCGCGGCGATCGTCCGGCACGCCGACGACCTGGGCCTGGCCCCGATGGCGGCGAGCGGGTTCGAGAACGTCCCCGGGCACGGCGCCGTCGCGGAGGTCGGCGGGCGCAGGGTCGTGGTGGGCAACCGGCGGCTGCTGGAGCGCGAAGGCGTGGCGCCGGGGACGCTGGCGAGCAGGCGGCAGGAGCTGGCCGAGGGCGGCAGGACCGCGGTCATGGTCGCCGTGGACGGCGCCGCGGCCGGGGTGATCGGCATCGCGGACGCGGTCAGGGACACCTCGTCCGCCGCGGTCGCCGCGCTGCACGAGCTCGGCGTCGAGGTGGTGATGCTGACGGGCGACAACGCGGCCACCGCGGAGCGGATCGCGCGGCGGCTCGGCATCGACACCGTGGTCGCCGAGGTGCTGCCGGAGGAGAAGGCGGCCAAGATCGCCGAGCTGCGGGCCGGTGGCCGCAGGGTGGCCATGGTCGGCGACGGCGTCAACGACGCCCCGGCGCTGGCCCAGGCCGACCTGGGCATCGCCATCGGAGCCGGCACCGACGTGGCCATCGAGACCGCCGACGTCGTGCTCATGCGCTCCGATCCGCTGGACGTGCCGGCGGCGCTGCGGATCGGCCGGGGCACGCTGCGCAAGATGCGGCAGAACCTGGGCTGGGCGATCGGCTACAACGCGCTCGCGCTGCCGATCGCCGCCGGGGTGTTCGAGCCGGCGTTCGGGTTCGTGCTCCGGCCCGAGATCGCCGCGCTGTCGATGTCGGGTTCGAGCCTGATCGTGGCGGTCAACGCCCTCGCGCTCAAACGGCTGCGCCTGCCCTCCCCCGGTTCCCCGTGACGATCTCCTGCTATCCGGCGTCGCACAGGGCCCGGTCGACCAGCCGGTCCACGGCCGCCTCAAGCCGCAGAGCGCGCTCGGTCGAGTCGAAGCGCTCGGTCGAGACGGACACCACGATGCTGCGTTTGCCTTCGGCGGTGACTCCCGTCCGGGTGGAGAAGCCGAGAATGTCCCCGCCGTGCCCTGAATAGGTGCCGCCGCACGGCAGCGGACGCCGCATCAGGCCGAGTCCGTAGCGGGCGCCGGGCCAGATCCGCCTCAGCTCCTTGGCGACGGGGACGGTCTTGCGCATCTCGGCTAGCTGGGCGGGCCGCAGCAGTTCGCCGCCGAGCAGGGCGGTGAAGAAACGATCGAGGTCCGCGGTGGTGGAGATGAGCCCGCCTGAGGCGTCCGCGTCGCGGTGCCGGGTGGTGTCGACGAATCCTTCACCTGTCTTGAACACGCTGTACCCGCGCGCGTGCGGCCGCGGCAGCCCGGCCGAGCGTCCGGGCCAGCGGGTGTGCGTCAGGCCCAGCGGCTTGACGACGCGCCTTTCCACCTCGGCGTGCCAGGGGCGGCCGGTCGCCTTCTCGATGATCAGGCCGAGTACGGCGTACCCGGTGTTGGCGTACGACCAGCCTTCGCCGGGGGCGAAGGCCGGCCGGTGGCGCATCGCCCTGGAGACGACCTGCCGCGGGGTGTAGGTGTCGTACCGGTGGCGGCGGTATTCGCGGGAGGAGGCGATGGCCGTCGGGAACGGGTAGTCGTCGACGATCCCGCTGGTGTGCTGGAGCAGGTGGCGGACGGTGATCTTCCGCCCGTCGTTGCCGTGCCCCTTGATCAGCCCGGGGAGCCACCGGTCCGCGGTGTCGTCGAGCGACAGCTTGCCCTCGCCCACCAGTTGCAGCACCACGGTGGCGACGAACGCCTTGTTGCTGGAACCGATCCGGAAATATCCGTTCGGCGGCACCGGGCTCTTCGTCCGGACGTCGGCCACGCCGGCGGTCGCGACCATGCTCCCGCCCTCGCCGGTGACGCGCACCTGCACCCCCGTGGCTCCCGCGGCGACGATCCGCTCGGCGTCCCGCCGCAGGTCCCCCTGGCCGTACCCGGGGGCGGCGGTGATCGCGGCGGCCAGCACGGCGGCGGCCATGCCTAAATGACTGACGAACATGATTTTTCGCTTTCGTCGGCGTACGTGATCGAGCGCGTCCCACTTTCGCGGCGGGCGCGCGGGCCGGCATCGGTCGTTCGGCCGATCCCGGCTGGACGATCGGCCATCGATCACGGGAAGCGACGCCGAACGGCTCCGCACCGGGCGGTGCGGAGCCGTTCGGGGGACGACGTCAGCGGAAGCGGCGCAGCCGCAGGCTGTTGCTCACCACGAAGACGCTGGAGAACGCCATCGCCGCGCCCGCGATCATCGGGTTGAGCAGCCCCATCGCCGCCAGCGGCAGCGCGGCCACGTTGTAGGCGAACGCCCAGAACAGGTTGCCCTTGATCGTGGACAGCGTGCGGCGCGACAGCCGGATGGCGTCGGCCGCCACCCGCAGGTCGCCGCGGACGAGGGTCAGGTCGGAGGCCTCGATGGCGGCGTCGGTGCCGGTGCCCATGGCCAGGCCCAGGTCAGCCTGGGCCAGCGCGGCGGCGTCGTTGACGCCGTCGCCCACCATGGCGACGACCTTGCCCTCGGCCTGCAGCTTCTTGACCACGTCCACCTTGTCGGCGGGCAGCACCTCGGCGATCACCTCGTCGATGCCCACCTCCGCGGCGACGGTCTTCGCCACGGCCTCGTTGTCGCCGGTCAGCAGGACGGGCGTGAGGCCGAGGGCGCGCAGCCTGGTGATGGCCTCCGCGCTGGTCGGCTTGACCACGTCGGCCACGACGAGCACGGCGCGGGCCTGACCGTCCCAGCCGACCGCGACCGCGGTGCGGCCGGCGGCCTGGGCCTCGTGCAGCTCCCGTTCCAGGTCGGCGGGCAGGTGCTGGGACCACTCGGCCAGCAGACGGGGGCGACCGACCAGGACGGCGTGCCCGTCCACGACGCCCTGCACGCCGAGGCCCTCGACGTTGGCGAAGTCCTCAGGCGCGGGCAGCCGGCCGACGCGGGCGGCGGCACCCTTGGCCACGGCCTGGGCGATCGGGTGCTCGGAGGCGTGCTCCAGCGCGCCGGCCAGGCGCAGCACCTCCTCCTCGCTCTCCCCCTCGGCCACGTGGACGGCCGTGAGCGTCATCCTGCCCTCGGTGACCGTGCCGGTCTTGTCCAGCACGACCGTGTCGATGCCGCGGGTGGACTCCAGCGCCTCAGGGCCCTTGATCAGGATGCCGAGCTGGGCGCCGCGCCCGGTGCCGACCAGCAGCGCGGTCGGGGTGGCCAGGCCGAGGGCGCACGGGCAGGCGATGATCAGCACCGCGACCGCGGCGGTGAACGCCGCTCCCGCGCCGGCGCCCGTACCGAGCCAGAATCCGAGCGTGCCGAGGGCGAGCGCGATCACGATGGGCACGAAGATGCCGGAGATGCGGTCGGCGAGCCGCTGCACCTGCGCCTTGCCGGTCTGGGCCTCCTCGACCAGCTTGGCCATCTGGGCGAGCTGGGTGTCGGCGCCGACCCGGGTGGCGCGGACGACCAGCCGGCCGCCCGCGTTCACGGTGGCGCCGGTGACGGCGTCGCCCGCACCGACCTCGACCGGCACGGACTCGCCCGTCAGCATCGAGGTGTCCACGGCCGAGGAGCCCTCCTCGACCACGCCGTCCGTGGCGATCTTGTCGCCGGGCCTGACGACGAAGCGGTCACCGGCCTTGAGCTGATCGACCGGCACGCGCCGGCCGTCGGCCAGCTCCACCTCCTTGGCGCCCAGCTCCAGCAGCGCCCGCAGCGCGGCGCCGGCGCGGCGCTTGGAACGGGCCTCGAAGTAGCGTCCGGCCAGGATGAACGCCGTGACGCCGGCCGCGGCCTCCAGGTAGATGTTGCCGGAGCCGTCGGTGCGCTCGATGGTGAACACGAACGGGTGCGTCATGCCGGGCACGCCCGCGCTGCCGAAGAACAGCGCCCACAGCGACCAGCCCAGCGCGGCGATCGTGCCGATCGAGATCAGCGTGTCCATCGTCGCGGCGCCGTGGCGCAGGTTGGTCCAGGCCGCCTTGTGGAACGGCCAGCCCGCGTACACCACGACGGGCGCGGCCAGCACCAGCGACAGCCACTGCCAGTTGGTGAACTGCAGCGGCGGGATCATCGCCATCGCGATCACCGGCACCGCCAGCACCACGGAGGTGACGAGGCGCTGGCGCAGGGACCGGAGCTCGTCCTGCGGCTCCTCCTCCCCCGTCTCGTTCCCGGTCTCGGGGGGCGCGGGCAGGGCCGCCGTGTAGCCGGCCTTCTCCACCTCGGCCACGAGCAGGCTCGGGTCGACGCTCTCGGGGAAGGTGACCTTCGCCTTCTCGGTGGCGTAGTTGACCGTCGCGGTCACGCCGTCCATCTTGTTCAGCTTGCGCTCGATGCGGTTGGCGCACGAGGCGCAGGTCATGCCGCCGATCGAGAGTTCGACCGCGTTGCGCCGGTCATCGGTGAGCTGGGACATCACCGTTCTCCTTCCTCTCGCTCAGTGGCCGTGGCCGTCGTCGTCGTGCCCGGTCGCGGTCGCGGCCGGGGTCGGCTCGGCCGTCGCCGGCCGCTCCCCCGCCGCCGCGGTGAAGGCGGCGGTACGGACCTCGTCCCCGTGCTGGAAGTCGAGGAAGAGGCGGTAGTCGCCGGTGCTGGGCACCTCGGCGTAGAAGACGATCTCGGGGCCGGCCTGTGTCCTGCCGTCACCGGGCTCGCCGTCGGGGTGGACGTGCAGGTAGGCCAGGTCCCTGGCGCGCAGGGCCACCAGGTGGCCGTAGGCGCCGAGGTAGGGCTGCAGGTCGGTGACGGGCTTCCCGTCCTTGCTCACCTTGAGGGTGAGCTTACTCGACTGCCCGGGCGTCAGCTCGCCGTCGAGGGTGACCTCGTAGCCGTCGACCTTGGCCGTACGGGTCTGTTCGGGCAGCTTGCCTGGCCGGTAGTCGCCGGCCGCGGTCAGGTCGGCTCCCAGCGTCAGGCCGCTGCCGCCGGCCGGCACGAAGTCGGCGAAGGCGCGGTACGGCCCGGCTTCCGGCAGCGTCAGCCTGACCGACCAGACGCCGCCGGAGCCCAGCTCGGGGTGCACGTGCTGGAAGTTCCTCAGGTCGCGGGAGGCGACGATGAGGTGCAGCTTCTTGTCGTGCTCGACCTCGTAGCCGGTGACCGGCCGGCCGTCGGGCCCGGTCACCGCGAAGCGGAAGTCGGCCGGCTCGCCCGGCTCGAACGTCGCCGTCAGCGGTTCGAACGTGTAGCCCTTCTCGGACACCTGGAGCCCCCCGGGGGTATCTTCCTTCGCCTGTCCAGCGTCGTGGCCGCCGTCATGCCCGGCCTCCGCGGCGGGCGTCGCGGCGTCCTGGCCTGGGGTGGTCGCCGTCATGCCGGCGTGGTCGCCGGCCTTCGGCGCCCCCGCCACGCCGGCCTCGGCCGTTCCGACCGGGCCCACCACCTTGCCCGCGCCCAGGGCGCCGCCGAAGACGACGGCCAGCCCCAGCACGTACGCGCCGAGCTTCGTCGCGGCGTTCACTGGTTCACCACTTCATAACCGGCCTCGTCGACCGCGGCCGCGATCCGCGCCGCGTCCACGGGGCCGTCACTGCCGACGGTCAGCAGGCCGGTCGCCAGGTCCACCTCGACGTTGGTGACACCGGCCACTCCGCCGACCTCCTCCTTGACCGAGCTGACGCAGTGGCCGCAGGTCATGCCCTTGACGGTGTAGGTGGCGGTGTTCATATCGATGCTCTCCTTCAATCCTCGGGGGTCAGGAACGTACAAGTCGTGCGATGGCATCGGAGGCCTCCTTGACCTTGGCCTCCGCCTCGGACCCGCCCTTCCGCGTGGCCTCGGCCACACAGTGGGCCAGGTGCTCTTCGAGCAGCGACAGGGAGAACGACTTCAGCGCACTGGTCGCCGCCGACACCTGCGTCAGGATGTCGATGCAGTACTTGTCGTCCTCGACCATCCGCTGCAGGCCGCGGACCTGCCCTTCAATCCGGCGCAGGCGCGTCGCGTGGTCCTGCTTGCTGCCGCTGTATCCGGCCATGTCCACCCCTTCCCTCGGTCAGCTGCTCTAACAACACCATACCCCCCTATGGTATTTCCAGCAACGCCCTCGCCCCCACCCCGAACCCAGTCCCTTCACCCCCGGGCCTCGCTCTTCCGCAGGCACGAGCCCGCGCCGCACAGGGCATGACACCGTGCGGCACGAACGCGGGTCTGCCCGTCGGCTCCTTTCCTTGAGCGGCTTCTCGGGGCGACATTCCTTGGGCGATCTGGGCCGCGGCCGGAGCGCGTACGTCCGCAGAAAAAATTCCGGCGGGGATGTCGAGTGGCGTCGAGCCCGTTCGTAGCCAGGGTGAGAGGCCGGCAACGGACCGGTCGCCACTCACCGGAGGAACACCATGTCCGTCATCACCACCCCCGCTCCCACCACCTCACTCACCATCCGCGGCCTGGCCGCCACGGCCGTCGCCGCCGCGGCGACCGCAGCCGTCGCCGCGGCGGGTGAGCTCGCCGGGATCAGCCTCATCGTCAACGGTGCGCCGATCCCGGTGTCGGGGTTCGCCACGCTGACGGTCATCTTCTCCCTGGCCGGCCTGGTGCTGGCCGTCGCGCTGGCCCGCTGGGCCCGGCACGCGCGCAAGGCGTTCGTCCGCATCACCCTTGCGCTCACGGTGGTGTCCCTGATACCGGATGTGCTGGTCGGCGCATCGGTGGCCACGAAGATGCTGCTGATGTCGACGCACGTGGTCGCGGCCGCGATCGTGATCCCGGCTGTCGCCCGCCGCCTGTCCGCCTGATCCCCGGTACGAAGGAGTTCGTTCGTGAAGAAGTACCTGCTCGCCGTCCAATACGACGAGAGCACGCCGTGGCCGGCCGAGGACGACATGCGCGAGCAGCAGGCCCGGACGGCCAAGGTGACCGCCGACATGCAGGCGGCCGGTTGCTGGGTGTTCGTGGGCGGCCTGGTGGGCTCGCATGCCACCACCGTCGTACGCCCCGGCGACGGCGCGACCACGATGACCGACGGGCCGTTCGCCGAGACCAAGGAACAGCTCGGCGGGTTCTGGGTGATCCAGTGCGACAACCTGGACCAGGCGCTGGCCTGGGGCGAGAAGTGCGCGCTGGCCTGCGGCTCGCCGATCGAGGTGCGCCCGTTCGAAGACGCGCAGTGGACGTGAGCAGCCGATGACCACGGTGGATCTGGACGGCGTCTACCGGGCCGAGTACGGCCGGTGCGTGGCCACGCTGACGCGCCTGCTCGGTGACATCGGCCTGGCCGAGGAGTTCGTGCAGGACGCGTTCGCGGTGGCCGTCCAGAAGTGGGAGCAGAAGCCGCCGCCCAATCCCGGCGCGTGGATCGTGACCACCGCCCGCAACCGGGCGATCGACCGACTGCGCCGCGAATCCACCCGCCAGGCCCGCCACGCCCAGGCACTGCTGCTGCACCAACCCGACGAACCCCAGGAGGTGGGACCGGTGCGCGACGACCAGCTCCGCATGATCTTCACCTGCTGCCACCCGGCACTGTCCCCGCCCGCGCGCACCGCGCTCACCCTGCGCCTGCTCGGCGGGCTGGAGGTGGCCGAGATCGCCCGGGCGTACCTGGTGCCGGAGGCGACCGTCTTCCAGCGGATCGTCCGCGCGAAGAAGAAGATCCGCGACGCCGCCATCCCCTACCGCATCCCCGGCGCCGCCGAGCTGCCCGACCGGCTCGCGTCCGTACTGACCGTCCTCTATCTGATCTTCAACGAGGGGTACGCGTCCACGTCCGGAGAGCTGCTGCGGACGGACCTGTGCCTGGAGGCGGTCCGCCTGGCCAGGGAACTGGCCGCCCTGATGCCCGACGAGCCCGAGGCGATCGGCCTGCTGGCGCTGCTGCTGCTCACCGAGGCTCGGCGCCCCGCCCGGGTCGGGCCCTCAGGTGAGCTGGTGGTGCTCGCCGAACAGGACCGCTCCCGGTGGAACCGGGAGCTGATCGCCGAGGGACACGAGCTGGTACGCCGGTGCCTGCGCCGCAACCAGCCGGGGCCGTACCAGCTGCAGGCCGCGATCAACGCCGTGCACACCGACGGCCCCGCCACCGACTGGACCCAGGTGCTCGCCCTGTACGACCAACTCCTGCACCACACCCCGACCCCGATCGTCGCGCTGAACCGCGCGGTCGCCGTGGCCGAGGTACACGGCCCCGGCCCGGCCCTGGCCGCCATCGAGCACCTGGACCTGCCCGGCTACCACCTCCTGCCCGCCACCCGCGCCGACCTGCTGGCCCGCCTCGGCCGCACCACCGAAGCCCGCGCCGCCTACGACCAGGCCATCACCCTGACCACCAACACCACCGAACGCACCCACCTACAAGCCCGCCGAGCCCGCCTAACCCCAGACCCCTGACCCCGCAGTCGTGCGCCCGGCCACCTAACCCCGACCCCCGCACTCGTGCGCCCGGCCACCTAACCCCGACCCCTGCACTCGTGCCCCCGGCCATCTAACCCCGAAGACCTGACCACGGACCCCTGACCCGGACACTTGACCGCGCCCCACCCGGCCGGCGCCGGATGCGCTCCATCGCAGGCGAGGGGTCCTCGTGTCCCCGGGCAGACCGCCGCGCCGACGCCCGGCAGCCGTGAGCCTTGCCGAAGGGGGTAACGCTCCGGGTTCACCGACCCACCGGGGGCCCCGCAGCACGAAAGGTGACGCCGGTGCCGCGCTGATGTGTCGGTCAGCGGCGGCCGTCCGTGGTGGTGATGAGCCCGCCCTCGTAGGCGGCGACGACGAGTTGGGCCCGGTCGCGGGCGTGCAGCTTGGCCAGCAGCCGGCTGATGTGGGTCTTGACCGTGCCGACGGTGAGGTGGAGGTGCTCGGCGAGCTCGGTGTTGGACAGTCCCCTGCCGATGAGGGTGAGGACCTCGCGCTCGCGTGGAGTGATGTCGCTGAGATCCCGGACGACGGGGGCGGGTTGAGCGCCGCGCAGGAAGTCGGCGATCAGCCGGCGGGTCACGGTGGGCGCGAGCAGCGCCTCACCGGAGGCGACGACCCGGATGGCGGCCAGGAGCTCGGTCGCCGTGGCGCTCTTGATGAGGAATCCGCTGGCACCGGCCCTGAGCGAGGCGTACACGTAGTCATCCTGGTCGAACGTGGTGAGGATCAGCACGCGGGTCCCGGCGTTGACGGGGTCGGCACAGATCCGCCTGGTCGCCTCGATGCCGCCCATGTCGGGCATCCGCACATCCATGAGGACGACGTCCGGCCGCTGAAGACGAGCCAGCCGTACGGCCTCCGCACCGGTGCCCGCCTCGCCGACGGCGGTCATCCCAGGAGTGGCGTTGATGAGCACTTTGAGGCTGTCACGCACCAGGACCTGGTCCTCGGCCAGCAGCACCCGAACCTGCGTCGCCGGCGGCACGTCGTCCGGGACGCCATCCCCGGTCACGCCTCCACTGCTCACCCCACCAGTGCTCACATCGACACCGCCCTTGTCACCGTTCGAGATGTCAGCCTCCCCACCTGAGCGCCCCCAACCTGAGCGCCCCCGACCTGAGCGCCCGTAACCTGAGCGCCGCCGCGCCGACTCCGCTCACGTCACGGCGTCGTTCTGGTCGTACGGTAAGCGGGCCGCGATGCGGAAGCCGCCTTCGGGGCGGAAGTCCGCCTCGAACGTGCCTCCGTACATCTTGACGCGTTCGCGCATGCCGATCAGGCCGTGGCCGCCGCCTCGGCTCGCTCGCGGAGGGCGGCCGTGGCGGGGGCCGTCGTCGGTGACGTCGATGGTGGCGGTCCGTCCGTCGATGCCGACGGTGACCGAGCAGCGGGTGGGGCCGGCGTGCGTGATGACGTTGGTCAGCGCCTGCTGCACGATCCGGTAGACCGACATCGCGACCGTGGGCGGTAATGCGGCCTCCCCGTGGACGGTCAGCTCCACCTCGACTCCGGCCGAGCGGGCGTGGTCGGCCAGCTCGGGCAGGTCGGCCATGCCGGGGGCGGGCACGTGGGTGTCGGCGAGGTCGCCGTCGGAGCGCAGGAGGCCGAGCACTCGCTGGATCTCGGTCAGCGCGCCGCGGCTGGTCCGTTCGATGACGGCCAGGGCGGCGCGCACCTCCTGCGGGCGCTCGTCGGCGACGTGGTTGGCCACGGTGGCCTTGACGGCGATCAGGCTCATGCTGTGGCCGATCACGTCGTGCAGCTCCCGGGCGATGCGCCGCCGTTCGTCGGCCACCGCGGCCTCGGAGAGGTGGCGGACGAGGCGGGCGGTCGTCTCCCGTTTCCACCTGACGGCCCCTCCCAGGGCCCAGCCGACGACCAGGAACACACAGATCGCGCCGATCTCCACCGGCCAGGACGGCGGCAGTTCGCTGGGGGTCTGCGGCAGCGGCAGGCCGGGGAGCACCTGATCGTAGAAGATCAGGATCGCGCCGGTCGCGGCGAGCGCGCCGGCCACGAGGCCGCTCACCGACCAGCTGGCCGAGGCGGTGGTGGCCACCAGGTAGAGCGCCAGGACGGTCGGCACGAACGTCAGCCAGATCATGCCCGCCGCGACCGCGCCGGACAGGGTCGCCAGAGTGGCCGCTGCGCACGCGAGGACCAGCATGGCCCGGGGCCGGCGCCGCCGGAGGGCGATCGGGAGGCTCACGAGCGCCGCCACCGGCCAGGCCGACCAGGTGGGCCACGGCGACGACGGCCCGGGCGGATCGACGATGGCGTAGCCGATGGTCAGCGCCACGACGATCGCCGCCGCCACGTCGGTGACGACTTTGCCTTCGATCCGCCGGGCCCAGGTCATGACGAGAAGGTACCGTCACGGCGGATCATCCGGCATCTGACCAGGGTCGTACTTTCGCCGTCTGTCTGGGGTTGTAGGACCGCTGGTGACGGCCGGACAAGATGCGACCTGAGTCAGACGCGCGGACCGGGCGTCGCCCAGCACGCTGCTGCTGTGCCCCGGCGTCCGGCCGGGGCGCTCGGACACGGACGGACGGGCGGCAGAGCATGGACATCGACCTACGCGGGCGCATCACCCGGTGGCGGCAGGACGGCGCGGCGCGGCGGGCCGCCAACGCCGAGGCCAACCTGGGCCGCCGGCCTCCCTTTCCCGGCCGGTGGGTGAGCGCCGTCTCGCTCATCGGCGGCCCCACGCTGATCATGGTGGGGACTCTTCTGCGCTCGCCGTTCTACTTCTTCGTGCCTTACCAACTCGTCGCCTACACCCGCCATCCCGCCCTCATCACCGCCGCCTACGTCTGCTTCGCGGCCGGGTTCGTGCTGCTCTGGCCGGCGATCATGGCGCTGGCGCACCGGATCGCCGTCACCCATCCGCTGTGGGGCATGTGGGGCGGCTGCCTGGTGATGGTCGGCCTGTTCACCCGGACCTTCCAGTACGGCACCGACCACCTGGCCTTCCACCTGACCGACACCCTCGGCCTGCGGACCATGCTCACCGGCATCGACGGCTACTACCTGGCCTGGCGCGACTCGGTGTGGCACCCGTTCAGATCCATGTCGGGGCCGGCCTTCTTCGGCTGGGTGGTGCTGGCCGTCGGCGCCTACCGCTCCGGCGCCCTGGGGCTGGGCCGTTCGGTCGCGCTCGGGCTGATGTCGGCGCTCGCGCTCGGCACTCTCAAGGGCACCGAACCGCAGTCGTACGTCGCCGTCGGCGGGCTGTGTCTCGCCCTCATCCCCATGGGCGTCTCGTTACTACGCGAAGGCCCCCCGCCGACCAGGCGCGCCCTGGTCTGGGTCGTCGTCCTCGCCGCCGTGCACGTCCTCATGACGGCCTTCGGACCGAGAGGGTGACGCGACTGGCAGGTTCGCGCGGCTTGGACGGCTCTTTGTGGTCCGGTCGGTTCCCGGCGGTTTGGCCCGTGAACGGTTCCGGGCGGTCCGGCCCGCCAACAGTTTCGGGCTGTCCGGCCCGTGAACGGTTCCCGGTGGTCCGAGCCGTGAACGGTTCCCGGTGGTCCGAGCCGTGAACGGTTCCCGCCGTTCGAGGTCTGCCTGGACGTTGTCACGATGCGAGCCGCCCGGCGCTCGGAGCCTGGACGTTGCCGCGTGCAAGTCACCCGCTACCCGGACCCTGGACGTTTCAGGGCACGAGCCACCCGCCGCTCGGAGGATTGTGGCTTCAAGGTGTGAGGCACGCGCCGCCCGTGACTTGGACGGTGCAGGGGCGCAGGTCACCAGCCGCCCGGATTCTGGAGGGTGCAGCATGCGAGTCACCCACCACCCGGAGCCTGGACGGTGCAGGGCACGAGCCACCCGCCGCTCGGAGACTGATGGCTTTCGGGTGAGGCACCTGCCGCCCGCGACCTGGACGTGCAGGGTGCATGTCACCCGCCGCCCGAAGCCTGGACGTTGTCACGATGCGAGCCGCCCGGCGTTCGGAGCCTGGCATGCGTGCAAGGCACCCCGCCACCCGGAGCCTGGACGGTGCAGGGCACGAGCCACCCGCCGCTCGGAGGCTTGTGGCTCCGGGTGTGAGGCACGCGCCGCCCGTGACTTGGACGGTGCAGGGGTGCAAGTCACCAGCCGCCCGAATTCTGGAGAGTGCAGCATGCGAGTCACCCGCCACCCTGGGGCTGGACGGTGTGGGGCGCGAGTCACCCGCTGGGCGGGGTCTGGATGTTCGGGCTGTGGGTGGGCCGTCCCGTCGGGTGGCCGGGCGTCTCTTTGTGCCTGGGTCGGTTGTGTCAGTCGATGGCGCCGGAGCGGGTGAGGAGGTTCTGGTACCAGGTCTCGTACGGGTGGTTGGTCGCGGGGTAGGTGGCCAGCGGGTTGGTGGCCTGGGCGGCCGAGTCGATGTCCCAGCCGCGTACGAGGCGTCCCGCCTGGCGTGCCGCGGTGATGAAGGAGGACTCTCCGGCGGGTGCCGCGTAGAAGAGCGCGTCCTGCTGCAGTTCCGCGCTGTCGCCCTTCTGGAACTCGACGAACGCGCGCTGCGGGTAGCGGATGCGGTCGCCGGTGCGCCGGTCGGTGTCCACCCGCAGGGTCTGCGCCGGGGTCGGGCCGTCGGCTCCGTTCCAGACGTGCACGCGCGACGTGCCGCTGGTCGAGGTGGTTTTGTCGTAGCGGGCGTCGGAGGTCCTGGCGTTGCCGGTCCACGTGACCGTCGCCACGTCGGCGTCCAGCACGCCGTCCCAGGTCCAGTTCTGGCTGTTGCCCTGGCTTCGGTGGATCTCGCGGATCCGGGTGCCCGCCGGGTCGGTGAACCTGACCGTCGGCAGAACGCCGTCGTCGTAGCGGCGGCTGGACGACCAGGTGATCTCGCCCTGGGCGTCGAGGCGGCCGACGCGGTACCAGAGCGTGGTGGCGTTCTGGGACTGGTGCACCTCGACCAGGTCCCCCGCGTCGTTCAGGGCGACGGCCGGCGTGACGCCGTTGTCGTAACGGCCGTGGCGGTGCCAGGTAACGCGGCCGTCGGCGCCGTACGAGCCGGTCCAGTACCACAGCTCGCCGGAGCCGGAGTCGTGCACCTCCACGACCTGACCGCGCCCGTTGATCGCGATGGCGGGGCTGTTGCCCGCGTCGCGCTTGTAGGCGGCGCGGGTCTTGCCGTTGCCGGAGATCACCGTCAGCACCCGGCCGCGCAGCGCGTCCACCGACGGCGGGCTCGCCGGGTAGTCCCGGGCCTCGAACAGTCGCGTGCCGAAGACGGAGGTGAGCTCCTGGTTGAGCGCGGCCAGGTTGCCGGCGGCGTACGAGGTGTTGTCCGTCAGGTCGTCCTTGACGTCGAGCGCGACGACGACGGGCGCGGCGGCGGGATGCCGCGCCGACCAGGTGTCGATCACGGTGAGCCAGTCGCGCAGGAGGTTCGACGCCGGGTTGCCCGAGTGGTCCACCTGGTTTCCCGGGGAGTCGTGGCCGATGGAGTAGTCGTTCGAGGTGGCGTACCCGTTGTCGTGGATGTCGAGCTCGATGAAGCGGACGCCGCTGTCGAGCTGGCGGACGATCGAGTCTCTGGCACCGTTGACGTCACCCGAGTAGCTGTTGTGCGTGGCGCGGAAGATCGCGGCGGATAACGGCGTGTCCGCCGCCGCTGCCTCGGTGGGAAGGGCGACCAGTAACGCGGACGCGGTGACGGCGAGGACGGACAGCGCGGTTCCGTTTCGGGGCATTCATTGATCTTGAGGCTTGGGAGGGTCCCGGACAAGGCGATCATGGGTTTTCGTCCGCGCTCGGCAGGAGGAAGGGTTCGTCGCGCGCAAGGTTCGTCCGGGTGAAGGGCTTCGTGGCGGCGCGTGCCCGATGGGTCAGTGTCGTCGCGCGCTCCGGGACGCTTCGGGCGGCGCACGCACGAAGGGCCCAGGACGACGCGCCCGTGGACGGCTCGGGCGGCGTACACGCGAAGGGCTCAAGACGGCGCGCCCGTGGAGGGCACGGGGCAGCCACGCACGAAAGACTCAGGACGGCGCATCTGTGGCCAGCTCGGGCGGCGTTCAGGCGGAGGGTCGGGGCGGTGAGCGCGTGGAGGTCGGGGCGGTGGGTGCGGGGTTGGGCGTTGGGCGGGTGGGGGTTAGGGCCCAGGTGGGGTGGGGGCTGCGGCGGTTCTCAGGGCGGTGATCGCGCTCCTAGCGTTGCTGGCACAACGCTTGGCAACGCAGGCAGAAAGCCGGAGGTGGTCGGTCGTGGGTCAGGTTACGCGCCGCGGATTCGTGGGTGGGGCGGCGGCACTCGGTGGGACGGTGGCGGTGGGGCTGGGCACACCGTCGAGGGCGCAGGCGCAGGAGTTGGGGCCCGTTCGGGTGGCTCCTGGTGATCCGCGTTACGAGGATCTCGCCGTACGCCGGACGAATCAGCGCTTCCAGCCCAGACCGGAGTACTTTCACGTGGTCGGCTCGACCGAGCAGGTGGTCAAGGCGGTGCAGGACGGAGTCAGGGCCGGTAAGCGGATCACGGTGCGCAGCGGCGGGCACTGCTACGAGAACTTCGTCGGCGAAGGCGCACAGGTCGTGATCGACATGTGCGAGATGTCGAACGTGTACTTCGACGAGCGGCGTGGCGCGTTCGCGATCGAGGCCGGAGCGACGCTGATGCAGGCGTACCGGAGCCTGTATCTGGGCTGGGGGGTGACGATTCCCGGCGGGCAGTGCGGCGGGGTGGCGGCCGGCGGTCACATCGCCGGAGGCGGTTACGGTCAGCACTCCCGCCGGCTGGGCTCGGTGGTCGACTACCTGCACGCCGTCGAGGTCGTGGTGGTGGACCGTTCGGGACGGGCACGCGCGGTGGTCGCCACCAGAAACCCGTCCGACCCCCACCATGACCTGTGGTGGGCGCACACAGGAGGCGGCGGCGGGAACTTCGGCGTCGTGACGCGTTACTGGATGCGCGATCCGAAGGCCGCGGGGAAGGATCCGGCCAAGCTGCTGCCCAAGCCGCCGCCGGCCCTGCTGGTCTGCCATCCGGCCTGGTCGTGGGCCGACATGACCAGAGAGTCGTTCAGCACCCTGCTGCGAAACCACGGCGAGTGGCACGAACGCAACAGCGAGGCCGGCACGCCGTACGCGGGGCTCTGGAGCGCGCTGATGGTCCAGAGCCGCGTCCAGGGCGCGGACCCCGGCGGCATGATCCTGCCCACCCTGATGGAGTCCTCGGTCCCGGACGCCGAGCGCCTGCTCTCCGCCTACTTCGCGGCGGTGACGCGGGGGGTCAGCGCGCGGGCGCACATCCCGCCGGTCGTGCGGATGCCGTGGTACCAGGCGGTCAGCACCCAGGCGCTGGGCGGTGACGAGGGGACGGGGATGTTCAAAGCCAAATCCGCCCATCTGCGCCGGCGCTTCACCGACCGGCAGATCGGCGTCGCCTACGACCATCTCGCCGTGCCCGGTCCCGGCTCCGCCGGCGGCACGATGGTGCTGGCGTCGTACGGCGGGCGGATCAACGCCGTGGCCCCGGGCGCGACCGCCGTGGCCGAGCGCTCCTCCGTCATCAAGGCGCTCTTCGTGAACACGTGGGAGGAGGGGAACGGGGCCGAGCACATCGCGTGGGTGCGGCGCTTCTATCGCACGATGTACGCGGACACGGGCGGCGTGCCGGTGCCGGGCGGCGGCAACGGGGGCGCCTACATCAACTATCCCGACATCGACCTGGCGGATCCGGTCTGGAACACCTCCGGCGTACCGTGGTCCACGCTCTACTACGGGGACAACTACGCCCGGTTGCAGCGGGTGAAGGCGCGCTGGGACCCGCGCGGGGTGTTCCGGCACGCCCTGTCCATCCGCGCCGCCCGTTGACCGAGGGCCGCAAGACCGGCGTGCGCGATCGGGGCCTCGTCGCGGTAGAGCAAGGGGCGAGTGCGATCGGCCGTGGCCAGGTGCGGGTCAGGAAGGCCGCGCGTGAGATCGTGGTCAGGCGCGGTGGAGAAAAACCGCGCACGTGATCACGCGCGGTTGAGGAAGGCCAGGACGGCGAGGACGCGGCGGTTGACGTCGTCGGCGGCGTCCAGGCCGAGCTTGGCGAAGATGGCGGCGATGTGCTTGCCGACCGTCCCCTCGCTGATGTACAGCCGCCCGGCGATGGCCGCGTTCGACCGCCCCTGCGCCATGAGCTGCAGCACCTCGCGCTCACGGGGTGTCAGCGAGGCGACGGGATGCAGGGGCGAGGTGCCGCCGAGCAGTTTCGCGATCACCTCAGGGTCCATGGCGGTGCCGCCGGAGGCGACCCGGCGCAGCGCGTCCACGAAGTGGCCGGTGTCGAACACCCGGTCCTTCAGCAGGTACCCGACCCCGCCGGCGCCGTCGGCCAGCAGTTCGCGGGCGTAGATCTGCTCGACGTACTGCGACAGGACCAGCACGGGGAAGCCGGGACGGCGGGTGCGGGCCTCGATGGCGGCCCGCACCCCTTCGTCGGTGAAGCCGGGCGGCAGCCGTACGTCCACGATCGCGGCGTCCGGCCGGTGCCGGGCCAGGGCGTCGAGCAGTTCCTCGCCGGTGTCGACGGCCGCCACGACCTCGACGTCGTGGGCTCTCAGGAGGTGGGTGAGCCCTTCTCTGAGGAGGTAGACGTCTTCGGCGAGGACAACGCGCATGGGATCTCCAAGGTGGCGGTGGTCGGTCCGCCGGGTGGGCTGGACAGGGTGAGGACTCCGTCGAACCCGTCGAGGCGGCGCCGGATGCCGTGCAGCCCGCCGCCGTGGCCGGCGACCGCGCCTCCCTGCCCGTCGTCGGTGACAGTGGCTCTGAGCAGGCCGTTCTCGTACGTCAGCGCCACCGAAACCTGAGAGGCGGCGGCGTGCTTGGCGACGTTGGCCAGCAGTTCGGACACGGCGAAGTAGACCGCCGCCTCGATCGGCGCGGCCGCCCGTCCCGGCAGGTCGACATGCACCTCGGCCTCCAACGGAGCGTCCATCGCCAGGGTGCGTACGGCGTCCGCGAGCCCGCGGTCGGCGAGCACCGGCGGGTGGATGCCGCGGATGAGCTCGCGCAGCTCGCCGAGCGCGGCCACGGACATGTTCTTGGCGCCGGCGATCACGGCCTTGGCGGCCTCTGGGTCGCGGTCGATGAGCTCCTCGGCCGCCCCCAGTGTCATGCCGACGGCGACCCAGCGGGCCTGGGCGCCGTCGTGCAGGTCGCGTTCGATGCGGCGCAGCTCGGCCGCCTGGGCGTCGCTGATCCGGGCGCGGCTGCTGGTCAGCGTGTCGACCCGGTTCGCCAGCACGGCTGCCCTGGTCGGGGCGAGCAGGGCCCGGCTGAGCAGGGCGTGGCAGCGCAGCAGCGCGGGGGCGGCCGCGATGCCGAGGGCGGCGGCGGCCAGGCCGGCGACCGGTGCGGGGATGTTCGCCGACGCCGGTACGGCGGCGTGCAGCACGTCGCCGGGTGACCAGGTCAGCCCGCTGATCAGGCTCAGGGCCCCGGTCCACGCCCACAGCCAGCACAGCAGGATCAGCCCGCCGCCGATCAGCAGGGCCGGTACGGCGAACAGCACGGCGGCGACGGGCACCTCCAGGAGCAGCCAGGCCAGGTCCCGCCATGAGGCCGGGTCGCGTACCGTCCACTCGAACCGCCGGGCGCGCACGGCGGCCGCCCGCGTCCGGTAGACCGTGCCGACGGGGCCCCATCCCAGCCGGTACGTGCCGTCCGGCTCGGGCTGCGGCAGCGGCGGCTCGGGACGATAGGGCTCGGCGATCCGCACACCCGTCCACGCGCCGATCTGCGCCCGGCGCCAGGAGACGAAGCGGCGCGAGCCCAGCACCGTCTCCGGCCACAGCCGTACCGGCATCAGCGCGATCGCCAGTACCTGGGCCAGCGCGAACACCGCCGCCACGCCGGGCAGGACGGCGCTCGCGCACACGTGTGCCCCGGCGGCGGCGCTGCGCCCGACGGCGCTCATGACGCGGCCCGGCGCCCGGCGGGCCCGCGGGGCGAGCAGTACCCGGGTCCAGCGGGTGTGCGCGCGCAGCAGCGGGGGCCCGAGCGCGATGCCGAGCAGCGCCGCCGCGACAGCGAGGGCGAGCCCGTCCGGACTCGGGTGGAGCCAGGCCGTCGCGAGCCCGCCGGCGATCAGCGCCGGCGCGAGTGCCGCGAGCGGGCCGCCGATCAGCGGGTTGAGCGCCATCCAGGCCAGGTCGCGCACGGTCGCGGGGTCTCGGAAGATCCAGCGCAGCCGCGCCAGGTAGGCGGGCGGGAACGCCGAGCGGAACAGGGCGCCGCCGTCGCGGTACCAGCCGTCGGGATCGCGCGTGGGCGGCGGCGGAGCCGGACGGTACGGCGAGGGGAGGTCGGCGCCGCCCCACCGGGCGGCCAGCCGGCGGGCCAGCGCGGGTAACCGGCGGCCCCGCTCGACGAAGAACGCCGGGGACGGCAGGCCGGCGTGCGCACCCACGAAGATCAGGATCAGCAGCGGCGGTCCCAGCAGCGCGAGCCCGGCCAGCGCCAGACCGCGCACGGGTGCGCGCGCGTACGCGACGACCCTCTCGCCTCGCCCCACGGTACGCCTCCATGTGCGTCACGACCCGGCACCCGAACCGTCCGTCACGGCCCGGAACGCCGGCCGGCTCCTTGATTCTGCGTCGCCGTGCCGGCGACTCGCGCACGATGAAAGCACGTGAACGGGGGTGGCGGCATGGGTGCCAGCCCCCATGCGGGCCGGCGGGCGAAGACCGGACCGCCTCACACCCCATTTGTCACAAAAGTTACCAGTTGTCACCCATATGATCATTAATGTAGATATGCGCCATGACTGAACGCGAAAGACGTACCGGCGACCCCGAACTCGACCGGATCATGACCGAGTTCCGGGCGAACTCCCAGGAGTACGCCGGCGTCATGGCCGGCATCGGCGACGTCGTCGGCCAGGCGGCCGGCCGCGACGACAGGATCAGGGTCCGGGTGTCGTCCTCGGGCCAGCTGGTGGGGCTGCACCTCGACCCCCGCGTGATGCGGATGTCCTCGCACGAGCTGGCAGAGACGATCATGGACCTGTCGCGGCAGGCCACCGAGGACGCGGCCCGCCGGGTCATGGAGCTGACCCGGCCCTACCTCGACATCGACGGCCGATAGGGGCGCCCGTCAGAGCCGCGGGATGAGGCTGCGGCTGCCGTGCACGATGAACTTCTGGTACATGTCCTGCTCGGTCAGCCCGTGCTCGGTGCCGGGCAGCGGGTTGTCGCCGTGCTGCGCGTCCAGGGTCATCGAGTACGCGGTCGAGGCCGTCATGCGGGGCAGGAAGTTCCCGGTGTTCAGTGTCGTGCCGTTGGGCAGCTTGAGGTTGGTGCCGACCGCGCGCAGGCCCGGCACCTTGGCCATGAGCGCCACGCCGCCGTCGATGACGCCGTCGAAGACCATGTTGGCGACGAAGTTCTCACGGAACACCGTCAGGTTGTGGCCCACCGAGCGCACGTCGTTCCCCTGCAGGTCGGTCTTGATGCCGCCCGCGACGTTCAACCCGAGCGGCAGCAGCACCTCACCGGTGGCGTAGGAGGCGCTGTCGGCGACGTAGTACGTGAACATCGGCAGCAACATCGTGACGTAGCGGTGCGCGGTGAACCTGAGCAGCAGCGCCTGCCGCTTCATGATCGCCTGGAACAGCTTCCAGGTGAACACCTGATACCCGATGGTGTACATCATGTCCACCGTCAGAATCCAGCACAGCACCCGCAGCGCGTGGTTGGTCTTCTCGATGACGTCGGCGTAGGCGCGGCAGGCGTTCGCCGCCCTGCGGTACTTGAGCGAGACGGCGAGGACGGCGGGGCCGTACCGCTTGGTCCAGAACTTCTCGAACTCCTCGACGGCCGGGCCGGAGCTCTTCGTCCAGACGACGGCGGCGGCCGTGTTCGCCTCGCGGAAGTGGCTGTCGACGGCGTCGGCGATCTCGTCCAGGACGTCAGCCGCCGCGCGGATCTTGTCCGGGTCGCCCTCCAGGTACGAGACGCCGAACAGGAACTCGGGCGCCAGCAGCCCGGCCGCGCCGGCGCCGGCCATACCGCCGAGGGCGACCTTGCCCGCGAGCCCGATGGGCATGTCGTCCTCCTCAGGCGCGCTCGACCGGCGTGGTCGGCACCGCGATGTCGTCGTTCTTGCGCTCGGCGAACTCGAAGAGTTCCTTGATGAACGGGTTGTCGTCGAGCGTGCTGGCCAGGTCGGCCGCCTTGACGTTCTTGCTCATCGCCACCACCGCGGAGCCGATGACCCGGTACGCCTCGCCCAGGTTCGACAGGGCCTTGCTCAGGTCCTCGTAGGCCTGGTCGAAGCCGGCCTGGCCCTCCTCGCCCTGGCGGAAAAGGCGCGCGGCCTCGTCGCTGGACGGGTTGCCGAAGTAGGGGATGAACTGCCCGACCTGGGTGCTGAGCCGGTTCACGTCCCGCAGGAACTCCCCTCCCTCGGTGTGGACGGCCCGGCCTGCCGTCTCCATGCTCGTATGGTCGATGTCCATGATGATCACCTTCAGGATGTCCGCTGGGTGGCCAGTCTCCGTCCTGCCGATTACCGGCAGATGATCGGTATGTTGCCATCGTGCGCGCCACCGCGTCACTGGTGTGTCGCCGCGCCCAGATCGGCGCCGGCGATCCAGCCGGTGATCGAGCGGTGGCGGGGGCGCCAGCCGAGCTGCTCGCGGGCGCGTACGGCGCGGACCCGGCTGTTGGAGCCGAGGGCGTGCCGGGCGAACTCCGGGTGCCAGACGTCGCCGGCGGCGCCCGGCTCCCAGGGGCGCGGGCCGGGCAGGCCGAGGCGGCGGGCGATGGCCCCGGTGATGGCGGCGAAGGACTCCTCGCCGTTCTCGACGAAGCAGAACAGGCCGGGCGACGCCTGGTGCAGCGCGAGGAGGTACAGGTCGGCGACGTCGTCGAGGTGCACGGTGGACCAGCGGTTGGTCCCGGCGCCGACGTGCCTGACCACCCCGCCGGCCCGCGCCTGCCGGACGAGCGCGGCGATCAGGACGCTGTCGCGGGGCAGGCCGCGCGCGTCTCCGTAGATGAGGCTGTGGCACAGGACCGTGGCACGTACTCCCTGGTTCGCGGCGGCCAGGACGAGGCGGTCGAGGGCGAGGCGGGCCCGGCGTACGGGATGCTCGGGCTCCCAGCCGGAATCCGGGTCGAGCAGGTCCTCGCCGAAGATCGTCCCGTCGGCTTCGCCGCTCGTGCCGACGCCCACGATGCTGGTGCCGCTGGTGTGGACGAGCGGCTTGCCCGATCCGGCCAGCGCGGCGACGAGCGTCTCCGCGGCTGCGCGGTGGTCGCTGTCAGCCGCGTTGACGACCGCGTCGGCGCGGCCGGCCTGCTCGGCCAGCGTGCCGGCGTCGTCCAGGTCGCCCACCACGGGCTGGACGCCCAGCCGGGCGAGTTCGTCCGCGGTGGCCGCGTCCCTGGTCAGGCCGGTGACCGTATGTCCTGCTTCGAGCAGGCGGGTGGCGACGGCGCCGCCGATGTAGCCGCTCGCGCCGGTGACGAAGACGTGCATGGGAGTCCTGCTTTCTCACGTGGTACGCCGGTGGTCCGGCCCGCGGCCATCGTCGTCACCCCTGTCCTGAGGGCTCAAATCCCGTTGCCGGAATGGCAAACGCGCGGGATCCACCCCGCCCACCACGGCGTCCCGGCGTGAGGGTGTCCGGCAGGCCCGCTGGTCCAGCAGCGGGCTGAGCACGCCTGCGTTCGTCCTGGCAGGCCGGTGTCGCGGGCCGCCGGCTAGCAGTCGCAGCTGCAACCGTCGCAGCAACAGCCGTCGCCGCAGCAGCCGTCCTCACCGCAGCAGGAGCAGCAATCGCAGCAGTTGCCGCAGGCGTCGCAGCCGGAGCAGTCCAGGCGCGCGCAGCAGGAGCTCTCGTGCTCCTCGTCCCAGGCGGGCCGGTACAGGCCGCACGTGCAGCAACTCAGCGTGGTGCACGCCAGCGACAGCAGCCCGCCGGGGTCCCGCTTTCCCGGTGGCCGCTGCTCCGGCGGCGCGCCGGGCTCACCGGCCGGGCGGCCGTCGCCGTGCGCTCCGGCGGCGGCGAAGGCGCGGGAGACGGCGTTGCCGGTCTCGCGGACCAGCAGAGCGCGTGTCAAGGCGGGACGGGGCAGGTCCAGCGCGTCCACGGCGGCGCGCAGTTCGGCGTGCGCGGCGTCACAGCGGCGGCGCGCCTCGTCCAGGCCGGTGCCGGTGGCGACCAGCGGGTTGTACGCCCCGGACGCCCGGTCGTCGGCCAGGTCCTCGACCGCGTCGATCAGGTGGGCCAGCCTGCCGAAGCCGCGCCCGGCCGTCTCCAGGGCCTCCCGGTTGTGCGGCTTGCCCGCGAGCACCGCCGTGTGCGCGAACGCGGCGGCCACGGCGTCCTCGGCGGGTGCCGTCAGCTCCGGTAACCCGGGCGCCTGTCCGGCCCCCGCAGACGCTCGTACCGAGGCACGTTCCAGGACCGCCTGACGTCCGGCCGCCGCCGTCAGCGGGGCGGGGTCGAATCCCAGCGTGCCCGCCATGCCCGTGCCGGCCGAGGACCAGCGGCCCGCCAGCCGGGTGGCGCCGGCGGCGACCGGGCGGCGGGCGTACACGCCGTCCCTGTCCGCCACGTGGTCGCTCATCTTGCCGGCCGCCAGGAGCAGCGACACCGAGGCCGCCAGCCGTACCCCTTCCGACTCCGCCACCGTCGCGCCCTTGAAGCCGCGCAGCGCGCACGGGCCGACCTTGCGGCGGGACGTGGACGCGGGCGACTGGGCCTCGGTGAGCACGGACACGAGCAGCCCGTCGTAGTTCGTCACCAGCCGGGACAGGTGTCCGTGCTCGTCACGAAGCGCCAGGCAGAGCCCGCACAGGTGCCCCATCCAGTCCGCGTAGAGCCCTTTGCACAGGACGTGCCGACACGGGCGGACAATGCCGAACATACGTCCCCTTATACGCACAGTGAGAGCCCACCGTAGCACCGGCCCACCCGGCCGATCGCCGGATGAGCTCAACGGGCCCCGGGCACGGCGTCGGACATGATCGGAGACTATGCGGCGACGCTGACGTCTCCGGGGTGGCCGCGGCTGCCTCGCGGCATGAGGCAGAGGGTGATCAGGGCGGACGACAGGGCGAGGGCGCAGGCCGCGTTGAGCGCCGGCGCGAGGCCGGTCCACGCGCTCATCGCGGGTGCGGCGAGGGCTCCGGCCATGTTCGCGGCCGCCTCGACGGTGAGGAAGGCCGAGCTGACGCGGCCGAGGAGCGGCTTCGGGGTGGCGCGTTGCAGCCAGGTGTGGGTGGCGACCATCACGGTGACCGCGGGTATCCCGAGCAGGACCGCGGCCGTCAGCGCGACAGGGAGCGAGGTGGCGTTGAACATGAGGAAGAACGCGCCCGCGACGAGTGCCTGGCAGACGGCGAGGGTCGTCCTGGCGGGGAAGCGGTCGATCAGCGTTCTGCTGGCGGGTGCGCCCAGGAGGAAGCCGAGGCCCAGCGCCGACAGCAGGTAGCCGACCTGGACGCTTCCCCCGAGGCGGGTCACCGCGAAGGGGACGAGCAGCGCGGTGAGGCCGGCGTTCGCGAGCAGGTAGGCGCTGTTCGTGGCCAGCAGCGCCCGGGTCGCCGGGGCTCGCCGGAGGTGCCGCAGCCCCTGGACGAGGTCGGAGAGCACGTTCTGGTCCCGGTCATGGGCGCGTGACCTCGTCGTCGTCCTGGCGATGGCCGCCGCGGACAGCAGGCTCGCGCCGACGGCGGCGCAGACGACGACGTCGATGCCGGCGGTCGCGAACACCAGGCCGCCGATCGGCGGCGCGCTCAGGCTCGCCACTCCGGTGGACACGGCGCCGAGCGCGTTCGCCCCGCTGAGCAGGGGGCCGGTGCCCACGACGGCGGGCGTGTGCGCCTGGGCGGCCGGGCGGAAGATCACCGCGGCGGCGCCCTGACCGAGCATCGCCGCGTAGACGAGCCAGATCGTCTCAGGCGTCCGGGCCAGCAGGACCGCGGCGATCGCCGTAGCGTGCACGAGATCGGTGGTGATCATGACGCGCGGACGGTTCCACCGGTCGGCTACGACTCCGGCGAACGGCCCGAGGAGCAACGCGGGCAGAAATCTGCAGGCCAGGCTGACACCGGTTGCGAGCGCCGAGCCGGTGACGGCGTAGAGGTGGGCGGGGACCGCGACGTCGAGCAGCCCCGTGCCGAGGGCGGCGATCGAGCGCGCGATCCAGAGCAGCCGGAAGTCCCGTACGCGCAAGGCCTGAAGCATTCTTCCCCCCGGAATATTCTCTCAAGAGAAAAGCGTGCTTCCGATTATTCTGTCAAGATAGTCCCATGGATCACGTCGAACTGGGCCGGCGGTTGCGCGCCCGCCGTGCCGCCCTCGGCAGGACGGTCGCCTCGGTGGCCACGGAGGCCGCGGTGTCGGTGCCTTATGTGGCGAATCTGGAGAACGGCCGCGGGAATCCGACGGTCGCGGTGCTCGACCGGCTCGCCGACGCGCTGGGGACCCGCCTGGTGATCGAACTCGCCGATCCGACCGTGGATCCGATGATCACGGCTCTGCCGCCGTCCCTGGTGGACTTCACCCAAAGCGCCCGTTTCCGGCGCGAAGTCGGCCGGCTCGCCGCCGCGCTCGGGGAGGAGCAGCGGGCGATCCGCGCCAGGCTCGTCGACGCCCTGGCGGCGATCGCCGCCGCGCTCCGGCGCGACCTGCGCGAACCCGACTGGCAGCGGCTGCTCGACGCGACGGTGCTGATCCTGGCCCACCCACCGGAGTGACCGACGAGCGGCATCAGGCGGGCCGCTGCGCTCTCAGGCCGGCGCCCCAAGCAGCTTGGCGGGCTCAGAGCTGAAAGCCGACGCGCTCGGCCACGAGTTCGGCGCGCACCAGTTCGAGAAGCCGACCTATCCAGTTGCGCCGGGCGGAGTCGCGGGTGTCCCAGAATGGCGAGTTGGCGAAGCGGTAATGAATTCGTCCGTCGCCGGTGGCCAGGAGCACCTCGGCCAAGTCCGGATGCTGGAGGAACTTCGCGCGCAACAGGTCAGCCATGACCGCGAGGCGCACGTCCGGCCAATGCGGGCGCCGTTCGGCTCCGGCCGCGAGGTCGCGCGCCACCTGAGGGTTTGATGCCGCGCGACTGCGTCTGGATCCGGTCGGTCTCTGCCCGTCAGTCGACGTAGCGCAGCGCCTGCGTGATGCACCGGTCCGTGGAATCGGGACGCCCGTTCAACCGGTCGATCGCGTCGACGACTTACCCGAGCAGTTCCTCAGCTGTGATCCAGGTGACGACCTTGCCGAACCGCCAGCTCGCCAGGTCATGCGCGCTCGCCCGGGCGCCCTCGTCGAGAGTCGTCGCCACCCAACCGGCCGCCAACTTCGAGCGGAGTCCGTCGAGGTCCCCCCACTCCCGGTAGTGGATCGCACCGTCGGCGAAGATCTTCAGATCGGTCAGATAGAAGTCGCCACCGTTCCGAATGAAGATCGGGCGGAGGATTCCGTCGATCCGTTCCTCATCGACGATGCGATAGGTCCGATTCCCCGTCATCTGAGGCATCGTAGGCAACAAGCGCCGTCTCAGGCGGCAGACTCAGGCGGCGGACTCAGGCGGCAGACGGTGCTCGGCCGGGACGGCTTTCAGGCGGCGGAGGCCTGGTCGTCCACGATCTGGTCGCGTAGCGGGGCGAGGGCGGCGGCGATCGTCGTGATGGTCTCCGGCGGGACCCCACAGTGCGTCAGCGCGCCGGCCAGGTGCCCGACCACCGTGTCGAACGCCTCGGCGGTGATGGCCAGGCCGGCGTGGGCCTCCCCCATCGTCCGGCCCCGGTACTCCTGCGGCCCCCTGAGGGCGGCCGCCACGAAGCTGCGCTGGTGGGCCTTGAGTTTGTCCAGGTCGGTGCCGGTGAAGTAGCCGGCGAGCGCAGGGTCGGCCAAAACCCGCTGGTAGAACTCGTCGACCACCGCGGAGACCGCGCTCGCGCCGCCGATCTGGTCAAAGATGGACGCCATGGTGACCTTCCTTCCTGGGTCCGCTTGGAAAGAGGGTCACAGCGGGCCGTTCCATCGCGGTGACACGGCGGCAATGCGCCCGCACCAAGGTGCTCACCGTCGTGACGCCGGCGTAACGTGCGCGACGCTCATCAGTCCGTGCCGGGGTGCTCAGCCGTTGTCCGTGCCGGGGTGTTCGGGCAGCCAGTCGCGGGCCGGATCGTGTTCCAGCCAGCGACGGCGCTCGGCCTCCGCCGCGAAGGCGCTGGTCAAGGTGTCCAGCAGGGGGTGGCCGCCGTTGTCACGCCGGAGCAGCGACCAGGCGTACAGCGGTGTGGGGTCGATCAGCGGGACGGAGCGGATCGCCGGGTGCGGCGGGAGGGGCAGGTCGGCGGGCAGCAGGGTGAAGCGGCGCGGGTCGGCCGCCAGATCGGCAGGCAGGTGGTCCAGGCCCAGGTTGGTGCCTTCGGCGTGCTGATGTATGCCGAAGGCCAGGGCGAATCGGTGCAGGAAGTCCAGCCGGTGCAGCGGGCCCGGGGTCCACAGCACGCCGTCGCGCAACTGCGCCGGACGGATCGCGGGCGCGTCCGCCAGCGGATGATCGGCGTTCAGTACGGCGTCCACGGGCTCCAGCCGGACCAGACGATGGGTCAGCCCGGCGGGCAACGGCGCGTGCACGCGGCCGAAGGCGGCGTCGATGTCGCCGTGCAGCAGCGCGGTGATCGCCGACGGCAGGTCGCGGCCGTGGCCGAGTTCCAGCCGCGGCTCGCCGGTCGCCACCTGGGCGAGAGTGCGCATGGGCGCGTACAGGTGGCCCCACACGTCGATCCGCAGCGGGCGGCGGGTGTCCAGCACCGCCGCGACGGCCAGGTCGGCGGCGGCCAGCGTCTGCCGGGCGGGCTCCAGGAAACGCCGGCCGGCCTCGGTGAGGCGCACGCCCTGGCCGCCGCGGTCGAGCAGGCGGCTGCCGAGTGTGGACTCCAGGCGGGCGATCCGCTTCGAGAGGGCCTGCTGGGAGATGGACAGCTCCGCGGCCGCGTGGCCGAAGTGCAGTTCTTCCGCCGTCCGTACGAACGCGCGTACCTGCGCCAGGTCCAAGTCCACGGCTGTCACCATAGGCGACAACCTCTGGTTGTCGGCTGCTCGCGTCGGTTGTTGGCTCAGGCGAGCCGTTCGCCGGTTTCATGGCCACATGCGTAGATTGATCTGCCGGGAACGGCGGAGCCGTGGCGAGGCCGTACCGACGATCGGAGCAGCGCGATGAGCACCGCGGACTTCGCCGCCGCCAACCTGTCCCGCGCCACCGGAGCCGGGCTGGACCCGCACGAGTACCTGCGCGTCACCGGCGGGCTGACGGACCTGGACCAATGGGGCGAGGCCTTCATGCGTTCCGCGCGCGAGCACGTGGCGCGCGCCGGGCGGGCGGGCACGGCGATCTCGGCGGGCGAGCACCTCCAGGCGGCGGCGCGCTGGTTCCACTTCGCCACCCTGGGACCGAACCGCGAGAGCGCGCTCGCGGCGGCCGAGGCCGACGCCGCCATGGGACGCGCGCTGGCGTCGCTGGAGCCGCGGGCGCGCCGGATCGAGGGACCCGGCTTCACCGGCCGGCTGCGCGGCCCGGCCGAGGCCGCAGCCACGGTCGTGGTGGTTCCCGGGCTGGACTCGGGCAAGGAGGAGTTCCACGATCTCGTCGCCGCCCTGCTGCGCCGGGGGCTGGCCGTGTTCGCCATGGACGGGCCGGGACAGGGCGCACTCGCCGCCACCAGCACCGTCCGTGCCGACTACCACCGCGTGATCGGCCGGGTCCTCGACGCGCTCCGCCCGCGCAAGGCGGGGCTCGTCGGGCTCAGCCTCGGTGGCTACTACGTCGCCGAGAGCGCCGCTCTGGAGAGCCGCGTCGCCGCCGCCGTCACCGTGAGCGGTCCTTTCCAGCTGCGCTGGGGCCTCCTGCCGCCTCCCGTACGGGAGCTGCTCAGCCGGCGGGCCGGCGGCGAGGAGCCGGCCCGCCGCTTCGCCGGTCAGGTGGACCTGTCCGCCCTCGCGCCGCGGATCACCTGCCCGCTGCTGGTCGTCGACGGCGGCCAGGACGTCATCCCCGGGGTGACCGGCGGCGAGCCGCTGGCCCGCCTGGCGCCGCACGGGCGGTACCTGTCCGTGCCCCATGGCGACCACCTGCTCGGCAACGCCCGTCCCGACTGGCTGGCCACGGCCGCCGACTGGATCGCCGCGGCACTCGCATGACCCGATCGTCCGCGAGCGGGGCACGCCGGGGGCTCACGAGCCGAACGGCTCGGTCCCGCCTGCGGCCGCTCACGGCCTCGGGGAGCGGGCGGCGGCGAGGCGGTCGAGGATCTCGGCGAGGTTCGGGGTGCTGGTCGCGAAGTTGAGCCGGGCGAACGCGGCGGTGTCGACCGTCGTGTGCTGGGAGAACTCGGCCCCCTCGCTGAGCTTGACCCGCGCCAGGCGTTCCAGCCGCGCCGCGGGCTCGTCGCCGCCGACTGGGCTCGCGGTGAAGTCGAGCCAGCTCAGATACGTGCCCTGCGGCGAGTGGTAACCCGGGTCCCACGGCAGCGAAGCCGCCCACTCCCCGATCAGCCGCCGGTTGCGTTCCAGGGTGCGCATGAGGCCGGCCAGCCAGTCCTCGGACCGCTGCCAGGCGGCCAGGGTGGCGACCCGGCTGAGGATGCTCGGCGTGCCGAAGAAGTCGAGCGGCGCCCTGGCCAGCGCGTCGTGCAGCCGATCCGGGCCGACGTGCGCGACGGCGCAGCGCAGCCCGGCGATGTTGAACGCCTTGGTCGCCGACGTGGTCGTGACCGTCCGCGCGGCGGCCGTGCCGAGCGCGGCGAACGGCACGTGCCGGTGCGGGGCGAACACCAGGTCGGCGTGGATCTCGTCGGCCAGCACCACCAGGTCCAGTTCCTCGGCGGCCGCCGCGTACGCGCTCAGCTCGCCGGGCGTCAGGACGCGGCCGGTCGGGTTGTGCGGGTTGACCAGCACCAGCAGGCGGCAGCCCTGCTCACGCAGGTGCCCGGACAGGTCGCCGGTCGGGGGATGCCATCCGCTCTCGTCCCTGCTCATGGGCAGCGGCACGATCCGCCGTCCCGCGCGGGCGATGCTCGCCAGGAACGGCGGGTACGCGGGCACGTGGATCGCGACGCCGTCGCCCGGCGCGGTGGCGTACTCGATGATGACCTGGAGCACCTGCAGCAGGTCGGTGAAGACGCGCGTCCGGCCGGGGCTCGGGCGCCACCCATGGCGGGTGGCCATGCGCTCCTCGAACGCCGCCACCACCGGGTCCTCCCCCGTCCAGTACGGGTAGCCGAAGTCCGCGCGGCCGGTGACGTGCAGGATGCTCTCGCTCACGGCGGGCGGGACGCCGAAGTCCATGTCGGCCACCCAGGCCCCGATGGTGCCCTGCGGCAGGGAGCCCCACTTGACGCCGTGTCCTGAGCGCAGCCGTTCGACGTCGATGGCCTCGAACGGGCCGGTCGGCCGGCCGGTCACGGCGTCGCCCCGGCGAGGATGGCGTCGCGCAGGATCTCCATCTGGCCGTGGTGCTGGGCCAGCTCCTCGTACACGTGCAGCAGCGCCGCGCCCTGGGTCAGTTCGCGGTCGGGACCGAGGAAGCTCGGGGGCGGCGTGCCGCGGAGCCCGGCGGCGGGGACGGCGGCGCGCACGTCCGCGGCGAGCCTGGCCCGCACCGCCGCCACGTCCTCAAGCAGCGGGCCGACGGGGCCGGCGCTGGCGAACTCGCCGTCGCGGTCGCGGGCGACCTCGCGTCCCGCCACGAGCTCTCCCGCCCAGTACGAGGTCACCCCGAGGCAGTGGGTGAGCAGCGCGTACGGCGAGTTGGCGCCGGGCAGCGGCGGCCTGGTGTTGGCGAGCCGATCGCCGAGGCCGGCGACGATGGCGGCCATCCCGTCCAGGGCGCGATCGACGTAGTAGAGGTAGTCGTCTTCGGTGATCAACCTGTGTCTCCCCAGGCGTGCTGTAACCGGCTTAGGTGGTGTACGCAACCTTGCGGCATCCGGCTGTAACCCGTCAAGATGGTGTCGTGAGTTTCGTCTTCGTCAGCGGCAACCTCGCCCTCGACTTCGCCGGCACCCTCAAGTGGCGCCGCAGCGAGCCGGAAGAACTGCTCGCCACCCCAGCCGACCTGGGCCGATGGGCCGTCGAGGCCGGGGTGACGAACGAGGCGCCGGCGATCGGCACCGCCGACCTGCGGCGGCTGCGCACGCTGCGCGAGGCCGTCTACCGGCTCGTCATCCACGGCGTGAACGGCCTGCCCTGGCCGGACGGCGACCTGGGCGTCGTCAACGAGGAGGCGGCCGGGGCACCTCCCGGTGTGCGGCTGACCCCCGAGGGGCTCGTCCGCACCGGAGACGCCGGCGCGCTGGCCGCCGCCGTGGCCCGCTCCGCGGCCGAACTGCTCGGGGAGCTGAGCGAACTGCGCGTCCGGGAGTGCGCCCTGGCGGAGTGCACCCGCCTGTTCATCGACCGCTCCCGGGGCGGCAACCGCCAGTGGTGCGGCATGGAGGAGTGCGGCAACCGCGTCAAGGTGGCCAACTACCGCTCCCGCAAGAGCGCGACCACGGCCCCGGGATGAGGTCCGGCCGCGCAGGCGTCGCGCGAGGCTGAGGGCCGGCGGCGCAGGGGTCGTGCGGTGCGCTCAGCCGAAGATCACGTGCCGTCAGCGTGCCGGTGCTTCCCCATCCTCACTGCGGGCGGCCGCGAGGAGGAGTTCGGCCTCGGCGAGCGCGCCGTGCCATCGGCTGAGCGCGACAGCAGCCGTGGCGATGTCGTCGGCGTTCATCCTCCAGCACAGAGCGGTTCCTCCCTGCTCCCGGAAGGCGACGCAGTTGTCCGCCGTGTCATCGATGAGCAGCGCGTCCTGGAAGGTCAGGCCATGCCGGCGCAGCCAGGGCCCGAAGAAGCGGACGATGCCTTCGCTCTTGAGCGCTGCGACGTCGCTGGAACAGATCAGGTCATCACAGACGAAGGCCCACTCGGCGAACGTCGCCCGACGGGGGCCTGCCGGGCGCCGGACCTCGCGTACCCGCCTGAACGTGTCGGCGAAACAGTCCATGTTGTCGGTGGACACGACGATCGAGGCATCCGGCCTGACCTCGCGGAGCATCTGCAGCAACGGCACGTTGACCTTCATCCGGGCGCAGTCGTCCAGCAGCCGGCGCTGGAGAAAGTCACCGCGAAACCGGCGATCCAGCCGGATGCCCATGCCCGCGATGACCTGAGCGGCCGACAACCGGCCCTTCATCCAGGCGTGGGCCCCGTCGCCGGTGAAGATCGGGGCGAGACTCGCCACCAGTTGCGCGTGCAGCGGATGCCTTGCGTTGTCCCGGATGGACGCCCAGAAGGGGTCGCAGGAAAGCACACCGTGCCAGTCGACGAACACCACCCGGCCGGGACGTGTGGCCTGCTTCATCCCTGAGCTCCTCCTGTTGGCGAACAGGCCGGCAACGCGTGGTTCCAAGCCCTTGACCTCAACATTGGTTGATGTTTCAGAGTGGAATCAGCAACGACCGGACGGAAAGGGACACCGACATGACCGAGAACCGCGTGATCATCTTCGAGCAGGCCGGCGCGGATCCCCGGACCGACCTGTTCACGATCGAGCACGGCGACGCCCGCACCAGCGTCCGCGCCGTGGCCGAGCCGGCTCAGATGCTGGAACTGGTGAGCGATCTGGCGGCCGAGGGGGTCGACCGGCTGGAACTGTGCGGCGGTTTCGGCGCCGGGTGGCACGCCCGGGCACGCGCGATCGTGGGTGACCGGGCCCTGTTGGGCGCGGTTTACTACGGCTTCGAGTCGCTGGCGAACGTGGCCGCGTACAAGGCGCGGTTCGAGGCCGGCGAGGTGCTGGCCGAGACGTTCCTCATCGTGCACGAGGGGGCCGACCCCCAGGTCGATCGGGTGACGGCCGAGCGCGCGGACGGCGGGACGACGACGTTCGTCGGCGTGCCCGACCTGACCGCGGCCGCGGAGGTGGCCGCCAAGATGGCCGGCGACGTGCAGCTCATCGAATTGTACGGGGCGCCGGGGCCGGAGTCGGCCGAACCGGTCATCGAGGCTGTGGCGGGCACCGTCCCGGTGGGGTTCAGCGCCTACAGCCGGTAGCACGCCCGCTCCACTCGTGGTCGGGACACTACGTGATCATGACTATCAGCCGGGACCGACACTCCCGGACGGTACGCCGCCGGCGCCTGGATCGCTAGAGGTTGAAGCCGCCCGAGATCTCGATGTTCTGCGCGGTGACCCAGCGGCTCTCGTCGGAGACCAGAGTGGCGATCATGGCGCCGACGTCCCCGGGTTCGCCGACCCGGCCGAGCGCGGTCTTGGCCGCGAGGACCTCGGCGACCTCGGGGAACCGGGTGAAGGCGTCGCCGCCGAGCCGGGTGCGGGTCGGTCCGGGTGAGACGGAGTTGACGCGGATGCCTCGCGTGCTGAACTCCTTGGCCATGTACCGGGTCAGCACGACCAGGCCGCCCTTCATCGACGCGTACGCCGAGTAGCCCGGCTCCAGGCCCGCCGTCGCCACCGAACTGCTGCTCGTGTTGACGATCGCCCCGCCGTCCACCATCAGGGGCAGCAGCCGCTGCGTGAGAAAGAACGGCCCCTTGAGCAGGACCCGCATGAGCTTGTCGAACGTCTCCTCGCTCGTGTCCTCGATCAGCGACGCCTCGGCGTAACCGGCGTTGTTCACCAGATGGTCGAAGGTGTCGCGCTGGAAGGTGTCGCGCAGCGCGCCGGCCACCGCGTCCCGGAACGCGGCGAAACCGGCCACGTCGCCGAGATCCAGCGGCAGCGCGACGGCCCTGCCGCCGTCCTTCTCGATGGCGGCGGCCGTGTCCAGCCCCGCCTGCTCGTTGGCGCCGTAGGTCAGGATGACTCCGGTTCCGCGTTTGGCGATCTCGACGGCGGCGCTCTGCCCGATGCCGGAGCTGGCGCCCGTGACGACGGCGACCTTCATGGTGTTCCTCCTGCGTACGTGTCCGCATGTGAGCGTGGAATGGGGTGATTCCATTCAACCGGCGTGACCTGCGGAAACGTTAGAACGATCCTCGCCCGTACGTGCACATTCCTCTCACGCACGGGAATCGGGGCCCGGGATCGTGCTGCAATGGCCGTATGCCGCTCGACGAACTCCGTGATCTGCTGGCCCGCCACGCCCGGCCCGACTGGACCACCGAGATCGACGGTGTCCTCGTCTCCAAGATCGACCGTTCGGAGCCGCCGGCGCTCTCGATGTCCGGCACGGTGCTGGCGGTCATCGCCCAGGGCGCCAAGCGCCTCGCGCTGGGCGACCGGATCTTCGAGTACGGCGCCGGCCAGTACCTGGTCGCGTCGGTCGACCTGCCGATCACCGGGCAGTTCCTGCAGGCCGACCCCGAGCGGCCGGCGCTGGGCTTCGGGCTCACGCTGGACCCGTCCGCCGTCGCCGAGGTGCTCCTGGCGGCCGGACCCGGTGACCTTCCCCCCTCCGGTGGCGGCGCGACGTCGGGGATCGCCGTCAGCGACGCCCCGGCCGCGTTGCTCGACGCGGTGGTGCGGTTGCTGCGCCTGCTCGACGAGCGCCGCGACCGGGCCGTGCTGGCCCCGCTGATCAAACGCGAGATCCTGTGGCGGGTGATCAGCGGCGAGCAGGGGGCGACGGTACGCCAGCTCGGTCTCACCGACAGCGGTCTCAGCCACGTCGCCCGGGCCGTGCGCTGGATCCGCGAGCACTACGCGCAGCCCTTCCGGGTCGAGGACGTCGCCAGGCTGGCCGGCATGAGCGTCTCCGCGTTCTACCGCAACTTCCATGCGGTGACCGCGATGAGCCCCATCCAGTTCCAGAAGCGGATCCGGCTGCAGGAGGCCCGGCTGCTGCTCGCCACCCACCCAAACGACGTCATGGGCGTCTGCCACCGGGTCGGCTACGACAATCCGTCGCAGTTCAGCCGGGAGTACCGCCGCCAGTTCGGCCTGCCGCCCAGCCAGGACGCCGCCCGTCTGCGTCACACGGCGCGTACCCCCGCGGCCGTCCTCCCCTGAGCCGGACGCTCAGTCACGACGGTTGATCGTCACGGGCGCCTGGTCGGCTTCGAGAACGAAGAACAGGAAGCACAGGAACCTCGTGCGTGTGGGCTCGATGTCGCGCAGCTTTTCGGGGAACAGGTCGCGGGCGGCCGGCACGAACGGCGGTTCGCTGACGACGCTGATCCGGAAGCCCGCCGCGGTGAAGGCTTCGGTCATCGCGTGCAGCGGCCGGTCCCAGAACCTCATCTGGACGGTCAGCCCGCCCAAGGTCCATTCGTCGGTACGGCTGCGGGTCTCGAAGTACCTGGGCTTCTCCCCGGCCAGCTGCTGAAAGAGAGTGACGCTGAAGGGATGGTCGACCGAGACGAGAAGCCTGCCACCAGGCTTCAGCACGCGTCGCAGCTCGGCCAGCGCCGGCCCCCAGTCTTCCAGATAGTGCAGCACCAGGGACGCGATGACGTCGTCGAACGCCTCGTCGGGGAAGGGCAGCGGGCCGGCCAGATCGGCGACCCGCAGGTCCGCGCCGGCGCCCAGCCGCCGCCTGGCCAGCTCCAGCATCCCGGCGCTCGCGTCGACGCCGGTCACGACGGCACCCCGCTCGCGCAGCTCGGCGAACAGAGGCCCCGAGCCGCACCCGGCGTCGAGGATGCGCCTTCCGGCCACCTTCCCGGCCAGTTCCAGCATCGCGGGCCGCTCGTAGTACGCGTTGAGGAGATTGCTGTCGTTCTCGGCGGAGTAACCCTCGGCCATCCGGTCGTAGTCGTTGAGCGGGGAGGGGTTCGCGGTCGCAACGCGATCTTCGGGCAAGGCAGACATGCGGGCCATTCTGTCCCAGCAGCCTCACAGCCCCGCCTGGCGAATACGCGGGGCCAGCTGTCGCAAGAAGCCGGGACGGCCGTGCTGCCTCCGTCCGGCACAGCGCACTTCCCTCTGCGCGGCCGCCGGGCGATGGGTGTCTGGACGCAGCGATGATGACAGTGGGGGCTGCTCCCGACCTGGGCACTGTCACTTCGATGGGCGTCGAAATATCGGCGCTCGCGTCATCGAAGTTGGCAGTACTCAGCGGAAGATCGTTAATTTTCAGCCCGCGCAGGGTGCATGCGACTGTCCCGTCTCAATGTCTCAATGATCACGGCGTCCCTGGCTGAATGTCTCAAACCAGTTGGCGTGTGATCACCGAATGGCTTTGAACCAGACGTCCGTCTCTCGTGAGACCGCGCAACGCCGCCAGAGACGCGCATGTCTCGACGTCCCTGTGGGGTTAGAAGTAGGCGCCGGGGATGGCAGCGCCGAGGATCGGGCGGCGAAGGTGTTGTGGGGTGAGCATGACGCCGGTGATCCGGCTGGCCAGCGCCAGGGCCGCCGGGATGGGATTGTCGATGCTGTCGCTGGCGGCCGGATCGATGCCCAGCTCGCGGAGGTGATGATTGAGCCGGTCGGGATCCGCGCCGTGCCTGTCTATGGGAAACCCTGGGTTGATGTCGGTGATGAGCTGGCCGTCGACGGCATAGGTGACCTGGTGCTGGGCGTAGTCGTGGCGCAGCGCTATCACCGCCTCACCACCGTCACGAGACAGGTCGGGCAGAGCCTCCCGCGCGCGCCAGCCGCAGTCCTCGATGGCGATCGTCCAGTCCTCGATTCGCCTCACGGTGATGATCTCCGGCCCTTCCGGCTGGGAGTAGTCCTCGTCCGTGATGAGGCGGATGTCCTCGTCTGCGGCCCCAATCCGGCGAAGCACCTCATGCTCGTCGAGCCCGCGGACGAAGACGATGGTGTAGATGTCCTGGAGGCTGCTGCTCCTTTCCCATGCGTAGTCCTCCGGCGACGCGCCGGGGGTCCTCGCGGTGGCGCGAACCATCTCGAACGTGCGCGCCTCCTCGAGGATCTCGGGATGGGCAGCGAAGAAGGCCTCGGTGATTTCTGGAGCCATCCGGCCACGCCCACTGACCAGGTACCCGTTCGCTCTCGCCCAGTCCCGGATCTGAGTCCCGCGTTCCGCGTAATTCGGGGTTCCCGGAGGTCGTAGCGACCTGAACGCGCAGGTCAGGGACTTGGAGTCTGGATGAACGGCTAGATTCACCT
>NZ_PVNG01000037.1 GCF_003001935.1 Nonomuraea fuscirosea
GTCAAGGGCGCGGGCGGCGGCGCAAGGGTCACCATACGAACGAGCTGACGACACTCACCGATACTACACCCAACCAAGTTGCTACTTGTTTTTCCTTATCTTAACTACTATTTTCGCAGCTATGCTGCTTGCCGCCGGAACCACCAGATTCAGCGGGATGGACGTCATGCGCAAATACGCCCGGCAGGTAGTGCCGGTTCGCGCCCAGTTAAGACCCTGGGGCAAGTCGCTCCACTCGCTCGCACCCGTGGCTGGAGATTCACCAGTCCTTCCAGACTGAGCCGGGCCCTTTGTCGACTCCGCCCGCCGCAACGCCGAAGCGCTCCTAGTCACTTCAGCTGATCGCGGCAATCGCCCCCCTGTGAAGAAGACACCCGATGGGCAAGTCCGCCCACTCGCCGCATGTCCGGGCGCCTGGCCGGCGCTGGCCGCGTCGCCGCTGGAGTCATCGCTCGCTGGGACACACTTGTCCGTCGCACGCGAGGCCGGGGACATTGCGGCGGCGCTGACGCAAGACCGCCACAGCAGCCAGAGCTACCAGCTGACCTGCCCGCATGCGATCAGCTTCGGCAAGACAGCGGATCTGGCCGGCAAGGCCGCCGAGCGCATGGTCCGTCACATCAACGTCGCAGCCGTCGGCACACCTCCCCACAGCTTGTCTGATGGGCCGCGGCGTTGCGTCGACACGGGCTCGGCGTCCCCTCCCCTGCCTGATCCACCCCGTTCGAAAAGAAGTCCGAGAGGAGCAATGACGGTGAATGTCAAGGAGCCAGCCGCCGAGCAGGTGCTGGGCGTCGACGGGGAAAGGCCGGCACCGTGGGCGGAGGCGCGCGAGCGGCTAGCCGGGGCACATGCCTACTGGACCGCGACGAACCACCCAAGCGGCCAGCCGCACGTGCGGCCCGTGTTCGCGGTCTGGGTGGACGAGGCGCTGTACCTCTCGTCAGATCCGACCGCCCGCAAGAGCCGCAACCTCGACGGCGACGCCCACTGCTCGATCGCGACGTCCTGCCACGATCTGGACCTGGTGGTCGAGGGCAAGGCCGAGCGGGTCACCGACCCGCGGCGGCTCCAACGCATCGCCGCCGCGTACAAGGCGAAATACAACTGGCCGGTGACCGTCGATGGCGCCGCGCTCACTGCCCCCTACGCGGCGCCGACTGCGGGCGAGGGCCCTTTCGCCGTCTACGAGGTCGACCCGGTCATCGTGTTCGGCTTCCCGACCAGCGGCAAGTTCGCGCCAACGCGTTGGCGCTTCTGACGACGGCAACGTCTGAGAGGAAATAATCATGGACACCACACCGACGACTGGTTCCGGCGCCCGTGCCGGGCGCAGAGAGTGGCTGGGACTGGCCGTGCTGGCCCTTCCCACCATGCTGTTGGCGCTCGACTTCAGCGTCCTGTTCCTCGCACTTCCCCATCTGAGTGCCGACCTGGCCCCCGACGGCGCGCAACAGCTGTGGATTATGGACATCTATGGCTTTATGATCGCCGGGTTCCTCGTCACCATGGGCACCCTCGGCGACCGCATCGGCAGGCGGAGGCTGCTGACGATCGGCGCCGTCGCCTTTGCCGGAGCCTCGGTGCTGGCGGCCTACTCGACCTCGGCCGAGATGTTGATCGCCACCCGGGCGCTGCTCGGAATCGCGGGCGCGACGCTGATGCCGTCCACGCTGTCGCTCATCACCACGATGTTCACCGACGGCAAGCAGCGCGCCGCGGCGATCGGCGTGTGGATGGCGTGCTTCATGGGCGGCACGGCCATCGGCCCGGTGCTCGGCGGCGCGCTGCTGCAGTGGTTCTGGTGGGGCTCGGTGTTCCTGATGGGTGTGCCCGTCATGGTCCTGCTGGTGGCGACCGCGCCTGTGCTGCTGCCCGAGCACCGCGACCCTGCCAGCGGCAAGCTAGACCTGGCCAGCGTCGCGCTGTCCCTGGCGGCGATCCTGCCGGTCATCTTCGGTCTCAAGGAGATCGCCAAGGACGGGTTCGCCATCGTGCCACTCGTGGCCGTCGTCGCCGGTGTCGTGTTCGGCGTGCTGTTCGTACGCAGACAGCGCGAGCTCAACCACCCGCTGATGGAGGTGTCGCTGTTCGCCAACCGCGCCTTCAGCGGCGCGCTCGGCATCATGCTGCTCGGTGTCCTCACCGTCGGTGGAAGCACGCTGCTGTTCGCCATGTACCTGCAGGACGTGCAGGGCATGTCGCCACTAGCGGCTGGGCTGTGGATGCTGCCGCACACCGCGGCGCAGATGATCGGTGTGGTGCTGGCGACGATGCTGGTCCGCACGATCCGGCCGGCATACGTGATCGCGGGCGGGCTGGTGATCGCGGTCGTCGGATTTCTGATCGTCTCCCAGGTGAGCGCCACGGGCGGAGTCACACTCGCGGTGGTCGGCTTGTCGATAGCGTTCTTCGGCGGGGCGCCGATCGCCGGCCTCGGCGTCGATCTGATCGTATCGTCCGCGCCGAGCGAGAAGGCGGGCTCGGCGTCGTCGATCTCCGAGACCAACATCGAGTTCGGCATGGCCCTGGGCGTCGCGGTGATGGGCAGCATTGGCGCGGCCGTCTACCGGAGCCGGATGGCGGACATCCCGCTGCCCGCGGACGCAGACGATGCGGGCAACACCTTGACGGCCGCTGCCGCAGCGGCGGCCAAGCTACCCGATGAGGCAGGCGCGTCGCTGGTCGCCGCGGCCCGGGAGGCGTTCACATCCGGGTTCGGCACGGCAGCCGCCGTGTGCGCCGGGATCGCCGCGGTCGTCGCCGTGCTGGCGGTGACCCTACTCCGCCACATCCCGGCCGCTGGCGCCGCCGAAGCGGCTACCGCTGAGTCCGGTGCCGGGGAAAAGGCTACCGCCGACGAGGCGACCAACCTCGAGGCGTCGAGCCCCTGATAACACAGAGCCACGACCACATCCGCGAGCATAGAGCGTTCGCACCGAGAGCCGGCCGGGCATGCGGCACGCCCTCATGCCCGGTCGAGATTCCATCAGCTCGGAGTAGGAGCATCAATCAATGACTCGTCGGAGTATGAAATGGGCGCTACAACACGCTCGGACACTATGTGAGACCTCTCTTGATCGCCCTGGCTATGCTTGGCGTTCTGAACTAACTGCACGGCGTGGTGAGATCGTCCGTGGCCACGGGGTGAGGACTACGAGCGCTGAATAGATGGCTTGCTCAAGGTACCCACTCACGGGAGGAGATCGCTCCCCAACCCTTCTCAGCGTTCCAGAATTTCACCAGACAACATCCGCTGGGCCCCCGGGCCAGGCCTGGCAGCCTGGCGGGACGGCGGCGGCACCCGTTTCCGGCAGCGTGCCTTCCCTTTACTAGCCTGCGATGAGGGCGTTGGCCTCCGTGATGAACTTCCGTGCGGCATTGTCAGGCCTCATCCGGCCGAAAAGCACCTCATCCGTGTAGCGCGTGAGGATGTCCTCCATGGCGCTGGCGCCCTTCGGCGGGGCAGCGGGCGAGTCAGTGAGCTCGCCCTTGATCTCATCGAGGAATGCCAGCGTCTTCTTGTCGATCTCCGGAAGCTTGTCCCGCACCGCCGCCAGCACCCTGGAATTGGCCGGCAGGCCGCGGTCACTGAGGATGATCGCGCCCGCCTCCGGGTCGTTGATCAGGAAATCGATGAACTTTGCTGCCTCGGCCTGACTCGCGGACTTCGCCGAGGCGCTGTAAAACATCGCGGGCTGCAGGAACATGCCGCCGGCGGCGGCACCTTCTACCTTTGGCATCCGCAGCAGCTCGACCTCCTTGCCGCCGGAGGCCTTGCTGATCGCGCTGAGCTCGTTGCTCCACCACATCCCCATAGCGCCGGTGCCGGTGGCGAACAACGACCGGTCCACTCCCTGGGTGCCGAGCTCGACGCTCTTGGCAACCTCGGGAGAGCCCTTGGCCTTGATCAGCCTCCGGTGGACCGCCCACCATGCCTTGATGGTCTCGGGCGACATGCCGATCTTGTTGCCGTTGTAGAAGGACTCGCCCCGCTGCGCGGCGAAGATCTGCAGGAAGGCCGGGTTGAATGCCTGCTGCGTGCCGTAGACCTTGCCCCCGGTTCCCGCAGTGATCCTCGCTGCCAGGTTGATGTAGTCGTCCCAGGTCCACGCGGTGTCGCGGGGCAGCTTCTGCCCCGCGCCCTCGATCGCCTTCGGGTCCGCGACCAGGGACCAGGCGTTGACTCCGGTGGGAACGGCGAACTGCTTGCCGTCCATGGCGCCGGCGGCCAGGACCTTCGCATCGAGGTCGGAAGTGCTGACCTCGCTGGACAGGTCGGCGAGCGTGCCGCGTTCGGCGTATTCCCGCAGGCCTCGGATCTCGAGGGTGATGACGTCAGGCGCATCACCGGCGGCGACCTTCTCAGCCAGCGTCTCGTAGTAGGTGCCGAAGCCGGAGAACTCTCCCACGACGTTGATGGCCGGGTTCTTCGCCTCGAACCTCTTGATCGCCTCTTCCGTTCTCTGCTGCCGCACGTCAGTGCCCCAGTAGGAGAAGCGCAAGGTGACCTCGCCGTTGGCGCCTTCACCACCGCAGGCCGCAGTGATCATCAGCACGGCGATGGCCAGCGGTGCCGCTGTCCACCTCTTCCTGCTAGAGCCCACGGCTCTACCTCCTGGGGATAGGGGGAAGGACCTGCTTTGGTCCTGAGGTGGTCCATGATCGGCTTAGTCGAGCTTCGCACCACATGCGGGCTTCACGTATCCGCTGCCACGAGCGGCGGTCATGACGAGATCACCTCGTGTAGGTGGCGCGCCTCGTGGAGCAGCAGGCTCTTTCCCTCGCGTGCCGCCAGCTGTGACAGGCCGGGAATGTCGCCACGGGCTCCTGCGCGCGTAGCCGCCCGCCGGGCCACCTTGAGCAGTTCGCCCAGTCCCGCCCTCGCCTTGTTACCGGTATCGGGCAACAGCCGGGGCAGGGCTTCGGCCAGGACCGCCCATACTTCGACGTGCGCGCCCGCCGCCACGATCTCGGCAAGCATGCCCGCGATCCTGGAGAGCTTGACCTGCTCGGTGATGATGCGATCGGCGACGGCCCGGCCGAGGTCCGCGGTGGGCAGCTCTCTGCAAGCGGCAAGGGTGATGAACGCGTTCGCGGCGGCGGCCCACTGCATCGGGAGCCGGTTCCCCATGCCGATGACGATCGTGCTCGCGGTCGCGGCACCCACCGGGCCGTCACCGTGCACCAGGGCTTGCACCACCTCCACCTGGCCATTGGTGTCGTCGGCGAACAGCGGGAGGAACTCCAGGACGTGCGCGGCCACGACCTCCCGATGGGACGGCAAGATGGGCGGCCACCACGCCATCTCTCGTGGTGAGAAGGCATCTGGGCTGACCGCGCACAGTGTGGCCAGCTGCTGGGGAACGCCGGCAGGCGGTGTGAGCCTGGCATGCCCCACCCGGGCGGTTCCGCGACCTCCCTCCAGGTTGATCGTCTCGAACTCCCACGTCACCTCAGGGTCGGGCAGTCCGCCGTCGCGCAGCCAGGCCGCCGTTCGCCGGCCCGCATCGGAGAGCAGCTTCTCCGCCCTGATGCTCAGCGCCGGGTCGAGCGAACGGGGTAGCCGGAGCAATGCCTGGAGGAAGTCGGCCTCGAGCGGCTCGGTGTCACCCAGCCGCTCCAACCTCGCGAGCAGTGTTTCGGCGGCGACATGGCCGGTGGGCTCGGTCGGCGTGGCCAGCAGCACGGGGATCGTCCTGTCCCGTTCGAACAGGGAGATGATCTCTCGAAAGCGCCGCTTGGCCAGGTTCCCCAAGGCCGGCGCGCCTGTGGTGCGGCCTTGGTGGTTCAGCAGTGCGGACAGCTCGCGACCGTCCGCGGGCGACACTACCGCCAGCACGCAGCGCCGCAGCAGAGACCGGTACTCCTCTTTCACTGCACCGTCGCCGTAAATGGCGGCGCGCGCATCGAACGGGTGCCGCCATGTCTCCCGCCACCAGGGCTGCAAGGCCGCCACGACGCCCGTACGATCACCGTGGGTCAGCTCGACCAGGGCGGCGAGGATACGTTCGAATTGAGCGGGGTCGTTAGGCCAGCGGAGCCTGCCCAGCTCATCGGCCAGCCCGTCCACTGAGGTGATGGGCGGTGGCAGGGCGGGCAGCGGTGTGGCCATCGGCGTGGGCGCGGCCTCGGCCTCGGTCCCGGCCGGGTCCGCCGCTCCGTAGGCAGCGGCCACGCGCTCACGCAGTTGGGTGGGCAACCGGTTGGCCGCCTCGCGGATCAGCTCCCGGCTGGGTGGGGCCGCGTGTGGAGCCAGCCGGACCGCCAGCCGCACCGCGCGTTCGCGCAACGCGGGCGTGTCCACGTCGAACACCGGTGCCAGCGCGGCCAGGGCGACGGCGCCTCTGGGCGGGGGCGCGTCGGCCATCCACTTTACCCCGGCTGCGATGTTCTTCTTCTCCCGCCGATGAGTCAGCGCCTGGACCGCCTCGGCGAACAGCTCATCGTCGAGCGCTCCCGCTCTGTCTGCCCGGCCCAGTTCCTCCAGCACGAGCCGTAGAACCGATGAGGAGGCCGATGGCAGCAGGTTGACGCAGTCGGCCACCGGGATCTCGGCCACCTCAGGCCGCAACGCCCGCCGCAGCGTCACGAACTCACCGGAGCCATCGCCCCCGGCCAGGAACCGGCCCATGCAGCCGTCGAGCAGCAGTTCCCTCGATACCCTGCCCGCCCGGGCCAGGGCGACCACGTCCTGAATGAGGGAAGAGCCGTCCGGCCAGCGGTAATTCCAGGAAGACAGCCTTTCGGCCACGCCCGCCGCTGAGAACAGGCGCGGCAGCATGTAGTCGAGCAGCCGATCCTCGGCCAGCAGCGCGCTGCTGGCACTGGTGTACCGCCGCTCGGCCAGCCGCTGGACCCAGCCGGCGACGAACGCGTCGTTGTCCGGCGGCTCGATGCTTGTCTCCTCCACCAGCGCTGCGGCCAGGTCCCAGCCCGCGGGCGGTTGCAGACGCTGCCGCTGTGCCCTCGCGGGCGGCCGCAGTCTGCGCACCAGGCGCACGGCCAGATCGGCACGCCACTCCTCGGGTCTTGACCGGAGCAGCAGGCTGATCCGCGCGGCGTCGGCCTCTGGCTCGCTCACCCAGCGCAGCTCCCGCCGGTCTAGCCATTTCGCCACCTGCTCCGCCCCGCTGAGGCAGGCCGCCCCGGCCAGGCGGTAGCCGGGCGCCAGGCTCTGAACTCCGCGCCGTTCCACCACCCCACTGCGGAGGCGTTCGGCCAGGTGAGCGGGCAGCTGCCGGGCGACTGCCCGTCTGCCCGGGGCGCTGAGGCTGTCCAGGAATCGCATGAGCTCCTGGACGACGCCGGCCTCGACGTGGTCGAGGACCTCCTGGATTGGGTTCACCTTGGCCCCCTGAGGGTCCACACCTGTTGGCACCGAAATCCGCCCCTGGACAACCAGGCGCGTTCGCGCCGGATCCTGAACATGTGTCCGTATCCACACTGGTGCGCCGCCGGATTGCCGAAGACGCATGCGTTGAGACTGTTGGCCAAACGCCGCAGGTCCGGCTGGCGCTTCGTACGCCGGACTGCTTGCCGTCTGGCGATGCCAGGTCGCCGGATTCAGGACTTGGCGTGCTTGGTTGTTGCCATCGTGGCGAGCGCGCGCTTCAGCGCCTTGGCCGGACTGCTCTGCACCCGGTGCCCAGGGCCTGCGCCATGACGTGGGGGAAGATGTCCTTCTCCTGGTTCTGCACGCCGTCGAAAACGGCTCGCGCGAACGATTCCGGGGATGCCGTCGGGGCGGCGAACCCGAGAGTCGCGTCGGTGTCGGCCCGGGCCGGTCAACATGGCGTGGACGGTGACGTCCTGACTGGTCAGGAGCGTGCGCTGCGCCTGTGTCAGGGAGTACGCGGCCGCCTTGGCGATCGAGGAGATAGGGATGACCGGCAGCGGGGCCGCCGCATCCAGGTTGTTGATGATGACGCCGCGCGAGCGGACCAGCAGAGGCAGCAAGGCCTGCATCACATCGTGGAGCCCGAAGAGGTCGATGGTGAGATGCTGTTCGAGTATGGCACGGTCGCTGAGGTCGTCGTACAGAGCCACCCCGGCGTTGTTGACCAGAACGTCGAGCCAGGGCACCGCTTGGACGGCCTGCTGCGTCTGAGCGGCATCGGTCACGTTAAGGATCAGCGGTGTGACCCGCTCGTCCGAATGGGCGAAGGGCTCACGCGGGCCGGCGCACACCCGCCGGGCACCCCTGCGCAGAGCTTCCTCCACCAGTGCCTGCCCGACCCCCCGGTTGGCGCCGGCGACAAGACCGTCCTTACCCGCGAACGCCGTCACGTCAGACACTGGGCGTCCCCATTTGTGAGAGCTGCTTCTTCGCCACTTGCGGCATGCGAGGCACCTTAACGGGGAATACTTTTGTGATGCAAGTTATGCAGGAGATGGCGGATACTGGGAAGGGACCTACGAATCCCCGGTGTGCCCGATAGCACGCAGCCTGGAGGTAATCGGCGAATGCTGGAGTCTGCTGCTCTTTCGCGCCGCCTTGTTCGGAGGGGCTATTCGCTTCAGCGACTTCCCGCGCCACCTGGGCATCGCGGCCGACGTTCCCAAGACCCAGCTCGACGGCTCCGTCGAGGAGGCATCATGCGGCGTCACAGGTACTCCATGCAGTCCGAGTTCGCGTTTCTGCTGATCGACTAGAGGCAGGTGCAAACGCCGACGGCTCGGGCTCGCCACATGGGGTGAGGTACGGGCGACCGACGTCGCGATTTTGGCGCCGCTGGAGGAGCCGATTCGCCGAGGACTGAAAGGATCCAGAAGAGCGATGAGCGGCCCGGAAGATCGGGGCAGGTCACTTCCGGACTGCTCATCGTTTCCTTACCCGGCCTGGCTCGGGAAACGCGTCTAAAGCTCCTGCGGGCTGGGCGACCACGCGTTGTATTCGCACGGCCAATCCTCCCGTAAATTTCAACTCAACCCGCCGACTCAGACGACGATCATCCTAGCGAGTCGATCTCCGCAGGCAATGCTATTCCCTGCCAGTCGTCGTCCTTTTCCTGTCAGTCAGGTGGGACGTTTCACGGCCGATCCATGATGGTCCATCGCGTTGCGTTCCGGGCAACCGCGTTTTGCTCGTAGCGGAACACGGGTGATGGTCTGCCGGATTCATCCGCAAGTGCGAGATCCTGCACCGTATGACGATATTTTCCCTCCAGGCCAACCTCACCGACGTCGGCTCTTGGACCGACCTGGCGCAACAAGCCGAGGCCATAGGCTTCGACGCGTTGCTGACCGCCGACCATCCGGGGGTCACGGCCTCCCCGTTCGTCGCGCTGGCGGCAGCCGCCTCGGTCACCTCGACCATCGGCCTGGGATCGTACGTCTCCAACGCGGGCGTTCGAGAGCCACTCCTTCTGGCCGCGGATGTCGCCACGCTGGACGTTCTGTCCCACGGTCGGGCCCGGCTCGGGCTGGGAGCCGGTCATACGCCTGGGGAATGGGACGCGGTGGGGCGCAGCCGTCCCGATGTCGGCGGCCGGGTGCGGCGGTGCATAGCCGTGGCCGAGGCCGTCCGGGCATTGCTCAATGGCGAGGAGGTCACTGTCGACACGCCCGAACTGGCGGCGCGCTCCGCTCGGCTGAACAAGCCCACGCCTGTGCAGAGCACAATCCCCTTGACCATCGGAGGGGCCAACTCGAACCTCCTGCGCTGGGCGGGGACGCACGCCGACATCGTCGGCCTGACGGGCTTCGGACGTACGCTTTCCGATGGGCACAGCCATGAGGTTCGCTGGCGCCCTCAGGAGATCGAGAGGCAACTGGAGCACATCGCGAAAGGTGCCGCCCAGCGCGAGCGGCCGCCGGCTCTCGAAGCGCTGGTGCAGCATGTCCAGGTGACCGACGACGCCAGCGGCTCGGTCGCCGACATGGCCCGACGCACCGGCCTCACCGAGACAGACCTGCTGGCCTCGCCCTTCGTTCTCGCCGGTACGGAAAAGGAGATCCTTTCCGCCATCCGGGAACACGAGAGGCGCTGGGGGATCACCCGCTATGTGATCCGCCTCGGAGCGGTGGATGCGATGGCCTCACTCATCCCCCATCTGAGCACGGCGACCTGACTCTGACGCCGAACAGCGGAAGGAGCCCTCCGCCCCTGGTCCGGCGGGTGGCCAGTTGGACCAGGGCGCGGCTGGCTTACAGTCCCACCGCCGCCAGGAACCGTCGGGCTGCCTCGATGTCGCCGGTCAGGGTCATTCGCCCTGATCCCACCGCCGTTTCCAGATCCTCCCCGTTGGTCACCAGCAAGCCGAGGGTCTTGTGGTCGGTGGCGATGACCGCGTCGGCGGGCACGGCCGCCGGGCCTCGCGCCATCTCCGTCAGCCTGCCCCTGTTGACGCGCACGCAGAAGGTGTCGGCGCCGATGCGGATCTCGTAGTTCGCGCTCCAGTCCGGCTCATCGGAAGGGCTGAAGGTCGAGCGCAGCGAGAGCATCAGCGAGTTGGGCCGCATCTCACCCGTACGGGGCATGATCGGTGTGCGGGAACCCCACAACCCTAGTGCGGTGACGATGGGTGCGAGTTCGGCTCCCCAGGTGGTCAGGTCGTACACCCGTGAGGCCGCAGGCGGGGGAAGCGTGCGACGCTGGAGTACGCCCGACTCCTGAAGTTCGCGCAATCGGTGGGACAACACGTTGGGGCTGATGTCGGGCAGGCCTGCCTGCAGGTCAACGAAGCGCTGAGGGCCGAGCAGCAGGTCACGGACAATCAGCATCGACCAGCGCTCACCAAGGATGTTCATCGCGAGCGCGACACCGCACCCGTCGTCATATCTGCGTTTTGCCGCCACGCCTCCAGGATAGCTCTTTATAAAATCTAGGAGTAGACACTCCTAGATTAGGACTATCGCTGTTATCTTCGTCGGTAGAGCCTCCGGGGGCGCTGCTGTGTCGGCAGGGTGGGCTGGGCGTGTCGTGCCTGGTCTTCGGCCCCCGTGGGACATGATGTCTGGATCAAGGAGATGCCATGAATCTTCCGCCGATTGTGTCGCCCGAGGAGTGGCAAGCCGCTAGGGACGAGTTGCTCGTCAAGGAGAAGACCCCGACCCGGTCCCTGGACGCACTCGCCGCGGAGCGGCGCAGGCTGCCGGTGGTCGCCGTAGAAAAGGAGTACGCCTTCGAGGGCGTAGAGGGCAAGGCGACCCTGGTCGACTTGTTCGACGGGCGGCGCCAGTTGATCGTCTACCACTTCATGATGGAGCCGGATTCGGATCATCGCTGCCCAGGGTGTTCGGGCGTCGCCGACAACATGGGCAACATGTCCCACCTGCGGGCGCGTGATACCAACCTGGTGCTCGCGTCCCCTGCGCCGCTGACCCAGCTGTTGGAGTTCCGGACGCGGATGGGCTGGACGCTGCCCTGGTACTCGAGCCAGGGCAGCACGTTCAACGCCGACTGCGGTCTGGATGGCGGCTTCGGCCTGAGCGTCTTCCTGCGAGACGGCGACCGCGTCTTCCGCAGCTACTTCACCACCGCCCGGGGCGTGGACCGGCTGCGCACCGACTTCAATCTGCTCGATCTCACGCCCTATGGCAGGCAAGAGACGTGGGAGGACTCCCCGGAGGGGTGGCCGCAGACCGCGGCCTACCAGTGGTGGCGGCTGCACGACGAGTACGAGACCCAGTCTGCGGTGCCGATGGCAGACGGGGAGGTCAGGGTATGAACGGCGTCTCCACTTCGACGCACCCCTTTCGCCCGGGCTGGACACTCGCTCTGGTGTCGGTCGCCGCGTTTCTGACCTCACTGGACGTGATGGTGGTGGTGACCGCGCTGCCCACCATCCAGGAAGAGCTGAACGCGAGCCTGGCCGATCTGGAGTGGACGGTCAACGCCTACAACCTGGCATTCGCCTGCCTCATGCTCATCGGCTCCGCGCTCGGCGACCGATTCGGCCGCTTGAAGATCTATGTGCTCGGACTTTCGGTGTTCACGCTGGCCTCGGGCATGGCCGCACTGGCCCCCTCGGTGGAGGTTCTCATCCTCGCCCGCGTCCTGCAGGGGATTGCGGCCGGCGTGGCGATCCCGGTGAGCCTCACGCTGCTCGGCGACGCCTACCCACCGCACAAGCGTGGCCGGGCGATGGGAATCTGGGGCAGCGTCTCCGGCGCGGCGGTCGCCGCCGGGCCGGTGGCTGGCGGCCTCATCACCGAGGGCTTGTCGTGGCAGTGGATCTTCTGGCTGAACGTGCCGCTCGGGGTCGCCGCCACGATCTTGGCCGTGGCACTGATGCGGGAGAGCTTCGGTGCACGGTCGAAGATGGACATCGTCGGCCTGGGGCTGGCCTCGCTCGGTCTGTTCGGGCTGGTCTGGGCGGCCGTCCGGGCGCCTGGGCTGGGTTGGGGGCACGTGGAAGTAGTCGTCATGGCGCTGGGCGGCGTTGCGATGATGGTTGGCTTCGTGTCCTGGGAACGCCAGGCCGAGCATCCGGTGCTGCCACTGCGCTACTTCCGGGCGAGAGGGTTCACCATCTCCAACGCATCCGCCTTCTTCATGCACTTCAGCCTGATCGGCTCGCTGTTCATCATCTCGCAGATGTTCCAGATCGGGATGGGAGCCAATGCCCTCGAGGCCGGACTGCGGATCCTGGCGTGGACCGCGATGGTGCTCGTGGTCGCCCCGATCGCGGGCCGCTTCTCCGACAGGTTCGGCGCGCGTCCGTTCATTGTGGGCGGCCTGGCTCTGATGGCGGCCGGCTTGACCTGGCTTGGCGCGGTGGTCGGCACGGACACCGGCTACCTCATCCTGCTGGCCCCACTGGCGTTCGGTGGCATCGGCATCGCCATGAGCCTGCCGAGCACGATCAATCTGGCTCTCAGCTCGGTGCCCATGGAGGACATGGGTGTCGCCTCCGGCGCCAACAACGCCATGCGGGAGCTCGGAGGTGTCTTCGGCGTTGCCTTCCTCGGTGCGATGTTCGCGGCGAACGGCGGGTACGCCACGCCCGCAGCGGCTATCGACGGATTCCAGGCGGCGCTGTACCTGGGCGGTGCGATGGCCCTCGTCGGCATGGTCATCGCACTGTTCGCACCCGGCCGCCCCCCAGCCGATGTCTCGGCTCCGGCTGCCCCGGAACTGAAGGGCGCGAAGACCGGCGGATGAACTCCGGCGTGTCTCCGGGCTGGGGACGTATGCGCCGGGCCACGCTGCCACCCCACGAAACCCGCCACGGACGCGGCCGAGACGTCGTGACGGCGTCCGTCCGGTGCTTTCAGGGCCTTCGGCCTCCTACGCGCCAGGCGAACGGTCCCTCCGATTCAATGCTCTCCCCCACGTGAGCCGACCATGGATCACGACGAACATATTCCGCCGAGCCGTCCGAACCTCGTACCGAGTCAGCCACCGGGTCGTTCCGCGTTTCCTTCCCGTTCTTGAGGGCGGGGAGGAAGCGGGGAACGGCCGGCCGCAGTGGTGTTCTGGTGGTGTCGGTGGTGGTCGGTAGCTTGGTGGACGTAACCCGCTTTCGGCTTCAGCCGTCGCCGGTTCAGGTGATGATCGTGCTGGAGCATTGCGGACGTGCCCGGTTGGTGAGAATTGGGCCCGTTGAGCAGCACGCGCGCTGGTGGCCGGGTCGCTCGAGGGCGCCGGAGTCTGCCAAGCAGTGCCGGCGGCTCACCCAGGAACGGCCCGATTCCGGGCGGCTGCGCGGGGGTCGGTCATCGTGCGGCAACAGGCTCTGAAGGACCTCGTGCAGGCGACCGCGAACTTCTTCGGCAGCACCCACCGCAGGCCCAGCTCTTGGCAGGCGCAGGCAGGGGTGAGGGGTTCCGGATCGTCGCGGTCAAGCCCTGTGACGTGCGCCGCCTGCCCCGCCGGAACGGCGAGGTGAAGATCCCGAACGGCTGGGGGCGATTGTGGCGGACCCGTGCCGTGCCTGAAGGAGTCAAGTGTACCGCCTCACCCGCGACCGTGCCGGCCTCCGGCATGTAGCGTTCGCGGTGATCCCTGAACCGGTGCCGGCGCCGGGCCGGGCGAGGTCGCGGGCGTGGACCGGGGTGTCGCCGTCAGCGCCGCCCTGTCCATCGGACAGGTGGTGACGCTGTCCGGCCCACGCGGCACCGAGAAGGCGCCGAGCCGCAACATCCGTCAGAAGGCCGGCGAACCGGGGGCATTCTCGCCGAATAGGGCCGCCTGCTGGCCCGGCTGGAGCAGAAGGCCCCGGGCCTGATCGTGAGAGCAGTCCTGCGTACACGGTGAAGGCGGCTGAGTTCGCGGCGGGCATGCCGTCAGGTCGTCCCTGCTGTGGTCTCAATGATGCGGATGAGCAGGAGGGCAAGCCAGCAGAGGATGACGTGAGCGCGATGAACTCCTCGATCCGGCGATAGAGCGGTCGCAGGTCGATGATCTGTTCACGTCGTGCTAGCCCCGCTCCGCCTCCACTCCATGGCCAGGAACTGCCGTTGCGAACGCACCGTGGGGCTGGCGTGCGGCAAGCCGCTCTGCAGGTCGCTGCAACGCTTCGCACTGTAGCGCAGCTCTCGGACGATCACCAGCGGGCAGCATCCCCTGATCAGATCAAGAGCACAACCAGCGGCGCACGGGTCGCCATAGGTGGGGGCGCCACCTCTTCTGTACGGAATCCGCATAGATTACTTGTTTTTTTGTAGTGACTAGTACTAATGTTGTTGCCATGATTCTAGTCACCGGAGCCACAGGGCTGAGCGGATCAGCGATCGTTCAGGAATTTGCCCGGCAGGGCGCCCCTGTGCGGGCACTGTTCAGGAGCCCCGACAAAGCCAGGCCGCTGCACGGGCTGGCAAACGTGGAGTTGGTCGAGGGAGATATGCTCCGCCCCGCGTCGCTGACTAAAGCCTTGCATGGCGTGGACCGCGTGCTCATGATCTCCTCTGCTGAGAAGCGGATGGTGGAGACGCAGTGCGCCTTCATCGACGCAGCCAAGGCGGCGGGCGTACCCCACATCGTCAAGCTGTCTGGCAAGGAATCGGGAGTCGGCTTCGATCCCGCCAAATTCCAGGGGACACGCGAACATGTGGAGATCGAACGCTATCTTGAGGCGTCCGGCCTGGCCTGGACGCACCTGCGCCCCAGCCAGTTCATGCACCGCTATCTGCCCGGAGCCCTCACCGGTGTGGACGCCAGCCGGCGCGAGCTTCGCCTGCCGATAGGCGACATCCGGTTGGCGCCCGTCGATATCGAGGACATCGCCAAGGTCGCCGTCGCGCTGATGCGTTCGGACGGTCACGAGGGCAGGGCCTACGACATGACAGGGCCGCAGGCCCTGACAATGACGGAGGTCGTCGAGCACATCTCCAAGGCCACCGAAACTGCCTTCAGATATGTGAATGTCTCCCTGGAGGACAAGCTGCGCGAGTTCAAAGAAATGGGCGTGCCCGATGCGTTCGCGCAGATCATCGAGGAGCAGCTCGTCGAGCGCAGCCGCCATCCCGAGTCCCACGTCCGTACGGAAGTCCACGACACATTCGGCGTGCGGCCCACACCCTTCGCCGAGTTCGCCCGACGCCACGCCAAGGCATTCCTCGGTCAGTGACCGCTGCTCCGGCCTGCGGATGCTACGGCGGCACCAGGCCGGAGTGGCCTTGGTCGGTAGCGCAACGACCGCCCTGTCCCCACCCTTCGCACAACGCTACGGAGCATCCATGACAGCCGACCAGCCCCTCATCTGTCCGCGCTGCCATGGCGTGATCGCCGGCGTGCCCGCCACCGCCTACACACGTGCCCGGGGCCGGCTGATCATCGCCAACGGCTACTGCCGAGGTGGTTGCTCCGATCCCACACCCCGCCCCGCAGATCAGGATCTCGCCGAGAAGAGCGTGATGCCCCCTGAGCCGACCGTCAACGCACCAGCGACGGCCTCGGCCTCCGTGTGATGATCTCCTGACGAAATCAACGTGGTGAGCCCTCGGGATCGGCGGTGACCAACGTGGCGGAGCCGTCGGTGCCGAACAACTCCAGCCTGCTCACCGGCAGCTTTCTGTTTGGGTCGTGACAGCCACTGCCGTCCTATAGGCACCGTTCGCTACTCTGGGAACCGTGGGTGACTTCCAAGGTCCCGGCGACGTCTTTCTCGCCGATTGTCCTGCCCGCCTGGCCGTCGAGGTGATCGCCGACAAGTGGTCGGTCGTGGTGCTGTACGCCCTAAGTCGCGGGCCACGACGACACGGTGAACTGGTCGAGTTGATCGGCGGCATCTCCAAGAAGATGCTCACCCAAACGTTGCGGCGCCTGCAGCAGTACGGGCTAGTCGACAGACGAGCACACGCCGAGGTGCCTCCACGGGTCGAGTATGAACTCACGGAACTCGGCAATACCCTGATCGACCCCATCGCCCTGCTGACCGCCTGGGCCGAGGAACACGGCGACGCCATCTTGGCGGGAACCTAGCTGCTGCCGGAGACGACTTTCGATATCCGGCACGGTGACCGTGACAATCGCAGCACACGGCCGACCGGCTCATGCGGGCTCGCGCATCATGACCGGGCGCGCCTCCACGTCCGTATCCGCGAACGCAGACCGCCACGATCGGCCTGCTGTTTCTACGCGGCGTAACCTACGCACCAAAATGACCCATCACCGAGAGGAGCCGAGCGGGCCCGGAGAATCTCGAAAGGGTCGCGCACCTGGGGTGTCAGACTCAACAGTCTGCTTTGGCGGCCTGTCCCGTATGCTGACATCATGAGTGCAGCCGTCCCGGCGCGTGGCCGAATCGACAAGCGGCAGGCGATCCTCACCGCCGCGTTCGCCGTTTTCGCCCGGGCGGGATACGCCCAGGCCGGCGTGGACGTGATCGCGGCAGAGGCGGGAGTGGCGAAGGCCACCGTCTACAGCCACTTCGGCGACAAGGAGACCCTGCTCCGCGAGGCCGTCGCCGCCTCGGCAGACCAGGCGCTGGCCGACAACCTGGCCGCGATCGAACGGATCACCGATCGCGGTCACGACCTCCGTGCGACCCTGGAAGGAGTCGGCCTCCGCCTGCTCCAGTGCTACTGCGACGAGCGGTCCTGGGCGCTGCGCCGACTGCTTTCCGCTGAGATCAACCAGTTCCCCGACCTCCTCGACATCATCCACACGCGCGCGGCTGACCGGATCACCGACGCCCTGGCCGACAGGCTGGCCCGCCTCACCGTCAGCGGCCACCTGCACACCTCCGACCCTCTCCTGGCCGCCGAACAGTTCTTCGCCCTGCTGACCGGCCCGATGGACAAGCGGGCGCGTCTCGGCACACGCCAGGTCCCCGCTGCCGAACTGCGCGCCTTCGCCAACGCAGCCGTCCACACCTTCCTGCACGCGTTCGCGGTCGCCGACTCGCGCCCTGCCCGATGAGCATGTCTGAGTTTCTTCCGCCTTGCGCACCGCCACGCCACCACGAAGGCTTCCGAGCGCGGTGATTAGCATGGCCTCCACCTCAGCACTCATGAGAAGTGCTGCTGCCCATCTGAGCTTCTTTCCTGCCATCCTGGCCCCCGCAAAGACCCAATTTCGTCCACGGCAATCCGGCGAGAGACAGCGAATCGTCCGCTTAGTCAGGGAATGCAGCCGCCGCCCCTCGTAACGATGCCCTCTCATCCACCGCGTCCACTACGCCGTACCTTTCGCTACTCTCCGACCACAACCAGTCGAGCGAATGAGATCCCTTGAGAAGTGTCTGGAGGGCAGGGGCCGCGATGATGATCGCCGCCGCCCTGCTGGCGGCCGGTTCCCCCGCCCCGAGCGTGAATGCGGCGGCCACCGCGGCAGTGGCCAAGGTCACTGCTCCGGTACCCATGATGGAACTCCTGGCGCCGGGCGGGCGCGGCCGACTGTACACGCTGTCGACCGACGAGGCGGCCGCGGCGGTGAGCCGGTATGGGTTCACCCGGGAGTCTGGGCAGGTGGGCTACTGGCGAACAGCGGCGTTCACCGACTCCCAGCCTGTATACCGGCTGCGCTCCGGATCCTCCTACCTGCTCACGGCAGCGGCCTCGGAGCGCGACCACCTGGTGGCCGGCGGACGGTTCGAGGACGAGGGCGTCGTCGGCCATCTGGGGCAGCGGTACACGCCCGGCACGAAGCGGCTGATGCGCTTCAGCAGGTCAGGCGAATGGCGAGTGGCCTTCGAGGATCACGGCCAGCAACTGACAGCCGCGGGGTACCGCGTCGACGGGCCGCTCGGCTGGGGGCACCCCGAGTGGATTCGCGCCGGGGCCATCTATTTCGGCACATTTAACCCGAAGTCGACCGATCTCATTACCGCCACGAGGAATGTCTTCGGACGCGACGGCGACTGGTGGGGCGGCGTACGCGACTTTTCCGGTGCGGATCCGGCCGTACCGAAGAACACCCAGGGTTGGGAAGGGGACTTTTCCCATCTGCAACCGGAGATCGGGTTCTACGATGACTCCCGACCAGAGACCCTGGAGAAACACATTGCACAGGCCACCGGAGCGGGCCTCGACTTCTTCCAGTTCTACTGGTACTGGAATAGCGTTCTGCAGAGTTCCCCCGAGCAATTCGAGGCATCACTGACCGCCTTCGGCCAAGCCGGCAATCGGACCAGCATCGACTTCGCGATCACTGTGTGCGCCCATCCGTGGGGCGGTCTGCAGATCCCCACGAGCGATTACACCACCGTCGCCAAGCGGCTCGCCCGTACGATCTTCAACCAGCCCAATTATCTGCGCGCCAACGATGGGCGGCTGATCCTGGGACTATGCGACCGGCGCGGGCTCGGCGATGGCAGCGACTCCGACACGCGGTCCTTTGTGGACGCCGTCCGCACGCAGGCCCAAGCCATCCTGGATGAGGACGTGCTCGTACTCGGCTACTGGGAGGCCATGCTAGACCCGGCAGCACCCGCACGTTGGGGAGCCGATGGCGCCTACTGCGGCGTGCGTATCGACCACGTCAAGCGCTACACCGACTACGTCGCCGAGATGCCGGCCTACTTCGACGCCACACCCCCTCAGTTCATGAGGTGCGCAGCCGCCAATTTCGACGAGCGCCCCCGCTACCCGCACCTCGTCGCGGACCGGACTAAGATCCGTTACTACACGGACCAGACGCCAGCGTTGTTCGCTCAAGGCCTGGACCACATCCGCGCCGACATCGCGAGCTCCCGCCGCGTCTCCGCTGTGGACAACTTCGTCAGTATCTACGCCTGGAACGAATGGCACGAGGGAAGCATCATCGAGCCCAATGCCAGGGACGGGTGCTTGTATCTCGGACTCATCCACGACCGGCTCAATCTGCAGAAGGGCGCCTCATGCCGGACTGATTAGCCGTCGGAGACGATCAGCCGCGGCCGGTCCCGACGACGCGGCCGACGCTATTTCCGAGACGTTTCTCACCGCGTCGCGGCACATCGGCGATGTGCCCGAGGGGGAGGAGGCGCTTCTGTGGCTGTACAGGGTGGCCCGCCGCATTCTCGCCACCCAGCAGAGCCGCGAGGCTGTCCAGGAGGCACCGGCGAGTTCCGGCACAGCGGGCTCAGCGGCGAGTACGCCGAGACGGCACACGGGCCGCCAACTCGGCCTCGCCCCCCCGGCTGGCCGGAGGAGGCGAGGTCCGTCAGTCAGGCAGACCGGCGTCGAAGCTCATGCCGATCCTCTCCAGCCCCTTCAACGCCTCCTCCCCGAACAGCCGGACGATCTCGGCACCGACCGCCGGTGTCAGGACGATGTCGTTGAGGGCTTCTTCGGCCGTTCCCTGCACGACCGCCATCAGGTAAGCGGTCTCGCCGCTGACGTTCCTGAAGGCGCGAGTCACCCCCGGCGGTACGGCGATCATGTCCATCGGCTCGAGATGCAGGTCGTGCTCCCCATCGTCCCCGAACAGGATCTGCCAGGTCCCGGTGATCGGCATAAAGGTCTCGCGCGTCTTCATGTGGGCGTGCAGCGCCGGGCCGTCCCCGGGCGGACATTCCACGATGAAGATCGATGTGCCGGGATCGCTGGTGAGGGCTGGCGGGGTGTTCGCCCCCTCGGTGTCCTTGATCGAACCCAGCAGGAAGAAGATGTTCTTGGCCGCCACGTATTCATAGGCCGCCACAGGGATGCCGACCCGGGCGACGTACTCGTCCTTGTTCGGCTGGAGGGCCTTGAACCTGGCCACGTACTTGTTCATCTCGTCTGGCGTGATGTGCACGGTGAGAGTCATGAAGATCTCCTAGGAGAGGACGGCGAGTGTCTTTTACCGGTTCGCGCCGCACGGTCGGCGGCGTCAGAGCGAGTTCGCGGAGAGGACGATCTTTCCGCCCGCGGATGCCTGGGCGACCATGCTGAGGGCTTTGGCCGCGTCCTCCAGCGGCATCGTGGTGACCGGCGGACGAGGCTCCACCGCCCCCTGTCGCCACCATCCCACGCAAGTTCGCAGCGCGTCACCCACGCGGTGAGGTTCGCGGACGGTGTAGGCGGCGATGTCCTCGCCCAGCACGGCGATGTTGCGGATGAGAACGTCCAGCAGGCTGATGTTTGGGATGTTCCCCGACGCGTAGCCCGCGGTGACGACACGCCCTTCCCAGGCCACCGCCTCGAGCAGTTGGGGGAAGACCGCCCCGCCAACCAGGTCCAGGATGACGTCGGCACCATGCCCCCGGGTGAGATCGGCGATCTGCGCCGCCAGCTTGTCTGTGGAGGCGAGCACGGCATCGGCGTGCGCCATGGTCTCCGTCCCGTCGCGCGTAACCGCTATCACCTGCACCGCGCCCAGCTGCCGGGCGACCTGGACCGCGGCGTGGCCGACGTTGCCGTTGGCGCCGCTGACCACCACGACATCGTTCGCATTGACCTGGGCCCGGTGGTGCAGGCACATGAACGCGGTCCCGAAAGCCACCGGGAAGGCGGCGGCCGTGTCGAGGTCGGCACCGTCGGGAACGCCCGCCACGGTGACGGCGTCGACGACGACCTCCTCCGCGTACGCGCCCCAGCACACCAGGGCGACGACCCGCTCCCCCAGCGAGAGCCTGTCGACTCCCGCTCCCAGCTCGGTCACCGTCCCGGACAGCTCGAACCCAGGCACCGCGGGAAGGTCAACGGGAATCTGGAAATTGCCGCTGAGCTGAACGAGTTCGGCGAAGTTGACCCCTACCGCGTGCACCTTGATGCGCACCTGACCCGGGGCGACAGGGGGCGACTCCGCGGCCACTCCGGTCAGCCGCTCAGGCCCGCCGAATTCAGCGAATTGCACTTTTCTCACTGCTGTTCCTCCTTTCATAGCCATGTCATGTCGATGATCTGGATCAGCGCGCCAGCCATCCGCCGTCGATGGCCAGGACATGGCCGTTGACGTAGTCGGACGCCGTCGAGGACAGGAACACCGCCGCGCCCACGAGATCTGCCGGCTGCCCCCACCTGCCTGCGGGGATCCGTGCGAGGATCTCGTGGTTGCGTTGCTCGTCCGAACGCAGGGCCGAGGTCACTCGGGTCGCGAAGTAGCCGGGCGCAATCGCGTTGACCTGCACGTTGTGGTGGGCCCATTCGTTGGCGAGGGCGCGGGTGACGCCAACGACGGCATGCTTGCTTGCCGCGTAGCTCAGGGTGCGGATGCCCCCCTGGAAGCTGAGCATGGAAGCGATGTTGATGACCTTGCCCCGCCGACGGGAGAGCATCTGCTGTCCGGCTTCCCGCGTGAGGATGAAGAGGGCGTTCAGATTGACGTCGAGAACGTCGTACCAGTCGCTGTCGGCAAACGCGCTCGCATTCTGCCGGCGGATGATGCCCGCGCAATTGACCAGGATGTCCACCTGTGCGTCGGCGAGCTCCGTTCGAAGCGTGCCCTGCAGGGTCTCAACCTGCCCGAGATCGATGATCACTTGCCGGGCATCGCGGCCGTAACCGCGCACCAGAGCTTCCGAATCGCTGAGGTTCTTCTGCTCGGACAGCAAGATGAGGTCGGCGCCCGCAGCGGCCAGTCCGGCGCTGATGGCCTGGCCGAGTCCGCTACCCGCGCCGGTGACGAGAGCAGTGCGGCCGCGCAGTGACATCAGCTGCGAGACATCGAGCGAGGCCAGGGCCGTGATCTCAGGCGACAACGGGAAGGGGAGCGAGCCGGTGGCGGGCACAGTAGTCCAAGTACTTGTCGAGTTTCGTCTGGGCTGTCTCGATGAACGTCACCTCGCCGGCGTCGTTCAGATAGTCGATCCGGCCGTGCATCGAGAACAGGGTCACCATCTCGTCCTCGCCCTCGGTGACGAGCGTGTGCACATCCCCCGCGGGCTCGTACACGTAGGAGCCGGGCCCCGCCGTCCAGTCGTGCTCCAGATAGCGCCAGGATCCCTGCAGCACCCAGGCTTCGACGGGGAAGGGATGGCGGTGGCGGCTGATCACTCCCCGGCGCGTGACCTTGAGCAGATTGGTCCAGGTCCCCGAGACCGGCGACAGGCGCAGCGGCTTGAACCACACGCCCTCAGCCTGCGGCACCCAGGGAAGATCTACGGGATCGACTAGTTGGTCCCCCATCGGCGTCAGGTCTACGGTCGTCATGATTTCTCCATTTCCCGGCCTATTCGGCGCGACTGGCATTACAGTGGCCCAGCGCCTTCGCAGCGTCCATCGCGCTTTCCAGATCCCGGCTATCTGCAATTGCGATCAGCCCACGAACGCGAATGCGGCTGCCGGCTTTACGCGCTCATCTGGTCTTCTGCGGCACGTCACAAGCGCAGGTCTAGCGTCCCCTGCGGGAGCGCAGTGATGAGCAGCAGCTCGAAGAGCGCGCGGGCCGCGCTGGACCACACCATCCCCTCGCGCCAGAACACGCCGACGTCGCGATGCAGCGTCTCATCGGCCAGTCGCCGGACCATGACGCCGGCGTGCTCCGAGGTGCGGACCGCGAGTTCGTTGGTGACGGCCACGCCCAGATTCTCCCTGACCAGGGACACGAGCGTCTGCGGCTGGTTGGTCACATAGGTGACGACGGGTGAGACGCCACGCTCCATGAGCATGAGAAAGGGCTCGCTGTCATGCTCGAAGGATCGGCCGGTGAGAATGAGGCCCTCACCCTCCAGCTCCGCCAGTGGCAGATTTCCGTCGATTGACGCGAGCCGGTGCAGCGGATGGTGGACCACCACCATCCGCTCTCGCCAGAGCAGGCGGTGGGTCAGGTCACGTCGCGTCGTGGCCGGCTTGGTGGGCCTGAGCGCCAGTTCGACGGGGCCCTTCTCCAGCAGCTCGTCCAGCAGTACGGTCGCCGTCTCGTGGAGCTGGAGGTGCACACCGGGGTAGGCGTCCCGGTATTCGGCCAGGAGACGCGGCACGAACGCGGCAGCCGCGCTCGGGTAGGTGCCCAGGATGATGTCACCGCTCACGAGCCCGCGAACGGCCTGGATGGCGGCCTTGCCCTGCTGCAGGGCGGCCACCGTCCGGCGGGCGTGCTCGACGAACGCCGACCCCGCGTCGGTCAGCTGCACCGGGCGGGCGGAGCGGTCCAGCAGGACGGCGCCGACCTCACGTTCCAGGCTGGCCACATGGGCGGAGATCCGGGACTGCGCGCGGAAGGTTGCCTCCGACGCCGCGTGAAAGCCGCCATGGTCCACCACGGCGAGGAAAGTCGTTAGCCAGTCGATCTGCATGGCATCTCGATCTTCTGTACACCGAACGAAACGTCCAGTGACCGGTCATTCGCATCAGGCTACAGAACGGTTCCCCACCAGCAAAGATAAGACGACAAGATCATGGCGTGGCCCGTGTGCCACCCTGCGCGGGTGACGCTCGCCTAGTGTCCGGACCGGACCGTCCACCGCCGGCCAGCCCCCGGCTGCGCGCGCCGCCGCCGCTCTCATTGGGCGCAATAGCCACCGTCGACCAAGAGATCGCTGCCTACCACGAAGGACGCCTCGTCGGAGGCTAGCCACAGCACGGCCTTGGCCACCTCCTCCGGGCTGCCGGTTCGCCCGATGGGTTCGCCCGCGATGATGTCGTCGATGGCGCTGGGATTCTGCGCCACCGAGCGCTCGAACATCGCGGTACGGATGATCCCGGGCAGGACGGCGTTGACGCGGATGTTCTGGTTGGCCACCTCCAGAGCCACCGAGCGGGTGAGTCCGAGGACCGCGTGCTTGGTGCCGGCGTAGTGCGCCAATCCAGCGCCTCCCACCCGTGACATCGCCGAGGCCATGTTGACGATGCTTCCGCCGCCCTGCCGGAGCATCTGGCGCACCTGGTATTTCGTGCACAGCCACGCGCCCCGGAAGTTGACGGCGTTCACGTAGTCGAAGATGTCGTCGTCGACATCGACGATGGGAGCGATCACGCCTTCCAGCCCGGCATTGTTGAACGCGCAGTCCAGGCTGCCGAACTTGGCGACTGTCACAGAGATCGCGCGTTGCACATCGGCCGACTTACTGACGTCGGCTCCGATGGCGAGGGCAACTCCCCCCGACTTCTGGATTCGCTCGACCAGCGATTCGACGCCCTTCGCGTCGATGTCCACGACGGCGACCTTCGCCCCCTCGGCCGCGAACGCCTGAGCGGTCGCCGCCCCGATTCCCGAGGCCGCCCCGGTGACGAAGGCGGTCTTTCCTGTGAATCGTCCAGCCATGCTCTTCTCCTATCTGCGGTTTCACACCTGCTGGTGCCGGGCGAAAGCTCTCGACAACGCGACGCCGAGGACCAGAGCGGCCCCATTGAAGATCTGTTCGACGTAGAACGCCACTCCGGACAGCGCGAGCCCGCTCACGGTGGTGCCGATGAAGTACACGGCCACGAGCGTTCCGAGCACGTTGTACTTGCCCGGGCGGATGGTGGTGGCACCGAGGAAGGCGGCCGACACGATCGGCAGCAGGAGAGCGGGACCGGCGGTAGGGCTGGCGCTGGCCGCGCGGAACACCTGCATCACGCCGGCCACGCCCGCCAGCGCGCCGGCCAGGGCGAAGCTCGCCACCGTAAGGCGCTGCACGTTGATGCCGACGAGCGCCGCCGCCTTGGCGTTCGAGCCGACGGCTTCGAGTTGCCGTCCGAACGGGGTGCGGGCCATCAGGTACCACAGGATGGCGCCGGCCGCGGCTACGAGATAGAGCAAGCACGGGATGCCCAGCCACTGGCCCGTCCCGAACTGCTGCCACTGGTCCGGGATGCCGTCGCTGATCGTGGTGCCCTTCGTGTACCACGCCAGCCCTCCGGCGAGCACGGAGCTCATCCCCAAGGTGGCGATCAAGGAGTTGACCCGCAGGCGTGTCACGAGCAGGCCGTTGACGACACCGATCACGCAGCTCGCGACGATCGCCGTCACGATCGCCAGCGGGGCGGGGAAGCCGAGGTTCCCCACGGTGGCGCCGGCGACGATCGCCGAGACTCCGATGGAGGCGCCGAGTGAGAGGTCGAAGTGACCGCCGATGAGCGGGACGATGGCCGCCAGGCCGGCCACCGCCAGGACCGCCTGGTTGGCCGCGATGTTGCGGGCGTTGGTCATCGTGAAGAACGTCTCAGGCACGGTGGCGCTGAACACGGCGACGCAGAGGACGAACACGCCGACCAGCGCGTACTTTTCCAGTGATCCGACCACAGGTGTGGGCAGCACGCCCACTCTCACCGTCCGTCGTCCGACCGTGGCCGGTGAGGTGAGGCCGTCGGGGTGCTGATTCGTGTCCACGGGCGTCTCGGAACTGATGGGGTTGCTCATGCTGCCTCCTTCGGCATTTGGTGCAGCGCCGAGGCGAGCGCGGCGACGTTCAGTCCGGCAAGCGCGTGCTCCGTCACTACGCGCCCCTGGGCCATGACCAGGACGCGGTCGCACAGCCGCGCCAGTTCGTCCAGGTCGGTGCTCGACACCAGCACGGATGTCCCGCTGCGGACCGCCGCGCGGATGAGGTCGTAGATCTCGTTGCGGGCTGCGATGTCGACTCCCTGGGTCGGCTCGGCCAGCAGCAGCAGGCGGGGGCTGAGCGCCAGGCAGCGGGCGAGAAGGACCTTCTGCTGGTTGCCGCCGGACAGCGCCCCCACTTCGATCTCGACGCCGGCGGCCTTGATCCCGAAGGACCGTCTGGCTACTTCGGCGTCCGATCGCTCGCGCCTGATCGACAGCCACCCTTTCGACCAGAAGTCCCGGAGCCTGGGGGCCGTGAGGTTGGACCGCAGCGAAAGGTCGAGGAAGCAGCCGTCCTGGTGCCGGTCCGCCGGGGAGTAGACAAGCCTCTCTCGTAGCGCGTCACGAGGACCCGCGGGTTCGTATCGCCGGCCGTCGATGAGCATCGTCCCGGCGCTCGCCCGGCGCAGCCCGAACAGGACCTGGAGCGGCTCGTCGAACCCTGATCCGGCCAGCCCGGTGAGCCCGAGGATCTCTCCCTCCTCAATGGTGAGATCCAGGCGCTCAAGACCCCGCGAACGCAGTCCTGACACGACGACTCCGCCCGTGCGGCGACGGGGACCCGCGGGCCTGGCTCCTGTGCCGCGGTCGCGGTGCCGCGTCACGTCCTGCGCGGGACCGACGATGTGGTCGATCAGCTGGTCCTGAGTGAGGGACTCCATCGCCGCCGTCAGCACGTTGCGGCCGTCGCGCAGCACGGTGACCGTGTCGGCCACCGCGCGCACCTCTGCCAGACGGTGACTGATGTAGATCACGGTCTGGCCGCGGGCGCGATGGCGGTTCAGGTGCTCGAGCAGCAGGTCGGCGTCCGGGCCCGGGAGGGAGGCCGTGGGCTCGTCCAGGACGAGGACGCCGGGCTGCCCGTCCGTGACGTTGAGAGCTCGAGCAATGGCGACCATCGTCTGCTCGGACGGCCTCAGATCCCCCAGCCGGTCGTCCGGCCGCAGCGTCAGTTCGAACCGGTCCAGCAGCGCCCGGGCCTCGCTCCGGACGGCGGGCCACCGGATCGGGGTGATCCTGGCCGTCTGCATGGAGGTGCCCAGGGCGAGATTCTCCGCGACGGTCATGTCGGGGAACAGTCCGAGGTCCTGGTGGACGAAGCGCAGCCCGGCCTGCCGGGACATCGGCCTGGTGAAGTGGCGGGCATCCCATCGATGACCGTTCACGGTGATCGTGCCGGTGTCGGCCCGGTGCACCCCTGCGAGGATCTTGACGGTGGTGGATTTGCCCGAGCCGTTGCCGCCCACGATGGCGTGAATCTGCCCAGGGATCACGTCGACGTCGAGCTGTATCAAGGCCTTCGTAGCGCCGAAGTGTTTCGAGACGTCCCGGATGCTGAGCGCCGGGCCTGTGTGCGGTGGGGTCATCGCCCGTCCCAGATCTTCCGGTAGTTGGCGCGGAAGTCGACCGGGGCCTCGAAGCTGCCTGTCGGGGGAACGTTCCCGGCGTCCACTGCATACAGTCCCATCCCGGATGGGACCTGCTTCTGACCGGCGAACAGGCGGATCAGTCCGTCGACCGCCGCCCATCCTGACCACACGTGCGGGATCCCCATCGACGCCGTCTGGCCGCGGTCCTTGCGGATCAGGTCCAGGCTCGGCTGATTGCCCTCGTTGCCGACGACGAAGAGCGAGTCCTTGCGTCCCGACTCCATCACCGCAGGGGCGACGGACAGGCCGACCCCGTCGAAGGGGATAAAGATGCTGTTTGCCTGCGGGTTCTGCAGCAGCGCCGCCTGAGCCTTGGCGGTAACGCCGGGGCCGAGGTCCGAAAGGCTCAGCGGGATCTTGTGGACCACGCATTCCTCGCACTTCTTGTTGTCCTGCAGGAAGAGGTCCGTCGCCGCCTTGGGCGCGGCCAGATCCTGGATGTGGAAGACGAGCGTGTCGGCCTTTCCGTCGGTCGCATCGACGATGAGCCACCCCTTGGCCAGGCCGATCGTCTTCGCCCACGTCGCGTAATCCACCGGATTGCCGTCCAGTCCCGCGTAGGTCACCGTGGTGTCCAGAAGCGGGGCCTCGAGACAGTCGGCGGCGTAGATGCCCGCCAGTTTGATGCCGGCCGCCCTGGCCTCCTGGAGCGCTCCCTTCACGGGTGCGCAGTCGAAGGCGATGATGATGACCGCGTCGGCCTGAGCCGACCTCGCCTGGCGAATTCCGGCCTGCCACTTCGATGGGTCTCCGGCGCCGTCGAAGACCGTCGGGGTCCAGCCGGCCGCCGTGACGGCCTCCTTGGCCCCTTCTGACAGCAGATGGCCGCCCGGATCGCTCTCCAGGAACGAGATGATCCACACCTTCTTGCCCGGCGCCGGGCGCGGCGCGGAGGTGGGAAGGGGGCCGGTGATGCCCTTCTTCATCTTGGCCGCCACGCAATGGGCGAAGGCCACGTATGGTGGCCCCGCTGGGACAGAGGACCAGTCATCGCAGTTGGCGGCGGCGGGGACCTGTGTACGAGTGAAGGCGCCCGGCCGGTCCTCGCCGGCCGGGCTCGCGGTGCACGCCGACATGACCGCAAGAGCACTGAGTGCGGCGGCCACTACGGCGAGCCGACGTTGACGCTGCATGTCCAACCCACTTCCTTCGCCTACGGAGGCGGCATGGCGCGGTGCCAGGTGAGGGGAGTAAACAAGGGCTCCGTCGGCCGCACCAGATCGGGGGCGAGCAGGACACGATCCGGAAACCGGATCAACATGGCGGTGTAACGTTCGAGTGGTTCGGCAGTGAAGTGGACGGCTCCGTCAGCGCGGGGACGTGATCGGCATCCCGTGTCCGGCCAGCGGTTCCAGCCACGAAAGCGACGCCGACTCCACGAGCTCCTCCATCTGCCGGCCGAGCTCCGCCCGCCGCGGAGAGCGGGAGTGCTCGTCGAGGGCCTCCTGGTCGGCATAGACCTCGACCGCGACGACGGTGCGCGGGCTCTCGGGCTCCGTGAAGAGCTGGAACACGACGGTGCCCCGCTCGGTCTTGACATGATCGGCATAGGCGGTGAGCACCGCCAGGAGGGTCTCGTGCTCGCCGGGACGTGAGGTGAGCCTCGCCAGAACTGTGATCATGAAATCTCCTAGTGTCGAATCGGTGAACGTGAAGGTGGGTGATTTGCGCCTGCACTGACGCACTCAGGCGGCGCGGCCGACCGCACGGGAAAGACTGAGGGCAGCCGTGTGAACGGCGGAGGTGACGTGGTCGAGACGCATCCGCGTGCTCCAGCCGGAGGCGGAGATGGCGCCGATCGCGATAGTGCCCTGGTCGAGGATGGGGGCGGCCGCGCACAGCACCCCGGTCCCCGACTCCTCCCGGTCGTAGGCCACACCGTGGTCGCGGATCGTCTCCAGCTGGCGGGTAAGGAGCCCCGGCATGGTCAGTGTGCGGGCGGTAAGGCGTGGGAGACCCGCCGCCAAGACCGTGTCGAGAACGTCAGCCGAGGAGAAGGCGAGGATATTACCGACGCCCGTCGCGGCCGCCGGAAGACGGCCGCCGACCGCCGAGGGCAGATTCGGACTGTCAGGAGCGTCGAGTACTCCAGGTAGACCACTTCACACCCCTCGAGTACGGCCAGATGCACGGTCTGGCCCGTCGCCTCGCGCAGATCCGCCATGTAGGGCAGAGCCGCCTGGCGCAGAAGTCGGCGCCGCGGCACCCGCTGACCGAGTTCGAACAGCCGTAGCCCGAGGCGTATCCCGGTGCCGTGCCGTTCGAGCAGGCCACAGCTCACCAGGTCCGCGGCGAGTCGATGAACGGTCGAACGCGGCAGGCTCGTACGTCGGGCGATCTGCGTGACCCCGAGCAGGTTGTCGCCCGGACTGAAGGCGCTGAGGATCGCGGCGATGCGCTCCGGGGGTGTGCCCTCCCCGGACCTTGAATGCATAGGTCGAGCGTATGGCACGAACACGCAGGTTCCGCGAATGTGTTCCGTCTTGTGGAACGGCTTCGTTGTCCTGGCCACACAGTCCCTGTCGCAGACGGAGGAGGAATCCGTGAACGACATCCAGGGGACAGCGGACCGGCTGATGAACGCTTACGCGACAAAGGTGTCGATCGACCGCTCACAGCCACCCATCCGTGGATGTCGCTGGACGACGCCTACGCCGTCCAACTCGCACAGGTCGAGCGGTGGGGCCGGATCACGGCCACTTGACCGCCTCGATGTTCCATCTGGACGGTGCCCCGATCGACGTCGGCCGGTTCTTGCAACCACGCATGGAGCCGGAGATCGCTCTCGTGCTCGGCAAGCCCTTGGCTGGTCCCGGCCTGACGACGGCCGACACCGTCGAATGCGGTGGACTACCTGCTGCCCGTCCTGGAGATCATCAACTCGCGGATCCACGATTGGAAGATCAAATTTGCTGACACGGTCGCCGACGACGCCTCCAGCGGAGGCGTCGTCCTGGGCGCCCGGCCGGTGCCCCTCCAAGCCCTGGACCTGCGACTCGCCGGCTGTCTGCTGTGCCGCGACGGGCACCTCGTCCAGACCGGTGCACCGGCGCGGTTCTGGGATCACCGCTTAACGCGGTGACCTGGCTGGCCAACACCCTGGGCGAGCGGGGCAGCACCCGACCGCGGAGAGTGTAGGCACCCGACCCTCCCCGGCCCTAAACGCGTTCCCCAGGTCATCGCCCCAATCCGAGCTCACGTGTGACTACCAACTGCGGAACCCGGGCGCCGCCACAGCCCGCTTTGCGCGATAGAGCGCCATCGATGCCAACCAGGGCACATGCGAAGTTCGGAAGTCAAAGACAAGCTGAGCGCTTACGGTCGCCGACAGCACGGGCGGTCGGCTGGATGCCGCTGTCGAGCACCATGCGGTTCGGCAGCCCCACCCGTATCCGCCCGCAGGCTCGGAGCGGCCTCCGCCGGTACGGAGGGGGATCGCTCCAGTTTCGCGGTCCTCCTCCGTACCGTCACCGCAGACGTTAGTTCGGCTGCCTGAACTGGAACAGGATGGGACCGTTGAGCTCCCAAGCCGGCTCCTTGATCAGGATGCTGTTCTTGTGCGCCTCGACGGCAAGGCGCCACCGGCCATTGTTGGACATGCGGTACACCTTGACGTCGCCACCCGCCTCGGTCGATCCCGGCGCGTAACCGAGCACTCCCTCGTAACGGAAGTTGCCGGAACTGACTAGCTTGTCCCGCTCGGTGACCGACCCCGTCACGATGTACGACGTCTTCTTCGAATAGCGAAGCCGGTACAGCGGCTTGCCGCCGTCGAACGGTGCGGGCGACAGGTAGTACAGCGGCGTCTGCGTGACCGTCCAGCCGTACTTGGTGACAGCATTGTTCTTCTCCGACTCGCTGGCCGTGTAGAAGTAGCCGCCGTCCTTGGTCAGCAGTTCGTAGACCTTCACTCGCTGGGCGGCGACCGTGGCCGCTGACTCGGCCTTGACGGCCGTATCAGCGGTGGCCTGCGTGGTGGCGACGGCGAGGGACAGCGAGGCGCCCAGCATCACTGCTAAGCCGAGGCCCACGGGACGGGGCATGCTGCCGAACAATATGGCCATGTATCTGTTTTCTCCTTCGGAGTAGCCTGCATGTACTGCTCGTCGTGTTGCGCTAGCGGGCGCCAACGGCGGCATCCTGGTCACAGGGCCGCAGGTCAGCAGCACTCTACGCAGGAGCCAGGTCGGGCGAACATCGCTCGCAGATCTTGGCAGGAATGTGGTGCTCGGTGACACATTCACCACTCATCGCCCTCTAGGCATGAACGTCGTCTTCGGCGACTGCGCCGGCAGGATCTCGCGGCCCCGCACCGGTGAAACACCGTTGTCGAGGGTCGTTGCCGCGTCGCCGGGTGGAAACGCCGCGCGGTCACCGTCATCGACGGGGTTCAGGGGTGTGGGGCGGTCAGGACCTGGCCAGTTCCGCGACGGTCGACGCCACCTCCGCCTCGGTGGTGCGGGCGGCCAGGGCGGGAGTAGGGTTGGCGACCGGTTCCAGGCCGACGCCGAGCGCGTATCGGGCGGCCGCCGCGGAGCCGAGCAGGGTGGCGTAGGGGATTCCCACTCCTCGAGCCTCACCACCGTCTCGACCGGGCGGTAGCGGTCGGGCTCTGTCCGGCGGGCAGCGTACGTGTCGATGAACAGCGGCTCGTAGCCGTCGCGAAGCACGCGGTCGGAGACGTACAGGAAGCACGAGCCGCTTAGTCCCCGCAGAAATTTGCGTGCTTCCTAACTGGGCCAGAGGAGATGCTCAACGCTAGCCCTGGGAGGCCGGGGGCGGCCGGTGGCGAAAGTGCGGCGGAGATTGGCCGGAACCACTCGTCTCGCATGCCGGAGGAGCTGCGACACTCAATGGTTGCCGTACAGGTCACGACCATTTTGCGGGGCGGTCGGAAGAGACTTCTCATGGGGGGTGGACGGTGCCGAGGCTACGTAGCCTGCCAGGGGTGATGGTGCTGGTCGCAGTGGTCACAGGCTGTGGCCTCACACCGGCGGCCGCACCCTCCTCCCCCACTCCCACGACCGGCCCGTCACGGCAAGAGGCCGGGCCCACGTCGAAGCCGCCCGTCGAAGCCGCCCTGCTCAAGGCGCCCAGTAACCCTTGCCGTGTGCTGACCCCGTCGACCCGGGCGAGGCTCGGGGTGCGGCAGGGAGTCAAGGACCGGCTCGACCCGGCCTGCAAGTGGCGCAACGACCCCGGCGACGCCCCGCCGTTCAAGTTCCGGGATCTCAGCATCACCTATGACGCCGGGTTCAAAGAGTTCGCCGATTCGGTGAAGGACGCGAAGAAGAGCTTCGCGACCAAGAGGAAGAGCGACTACCGGCAGCCCAGCGTCTTCGGTGGGGCTCCAGCGGTGAAGGGCGTAATCCAGCAGGTCGGCACCGCCAAGGCGGGCCAGCACTTCGACGAGGGTTACTACGTGTACTTCGTCTACGAGATCGGCGAGGCCCAGCGCGGTGAGGGCAAGGCCGTCCTGCGCAAGGGCAATTTGCTGATCACGATCAGCTTTAGCGGTGCCGACGTGCCCGGGCGCAGGATGCGTGACGGCAAGCCCATCGGCAACGCCACCGCCCAGGACGCGATCGACATCGTGGCGGGGCAGGCCATCGCGGCAGTGCGGTGACACCGCTACCTCGGGCTCGCCAACTGCACTCCTGCTCCATCCTGATCATGCACAGCCAGTCCACCACCCACAGCGCGTGGTCGCGCCGGGCCTGTCCAGGGCCAGGATTTTCGAATTCGAGGAGATTTTCGATGACATCGCCGGGCTTGAGGGATCTCATGCTTGGGGAGCTCCTCGCAGACTTATGCGGACCATTTCTGGCCCGCGACTCCCTCTTCCCCTCGCTCCACACACTCGTTCTTGCTCAAGGTGCCGTAGTAGACCTTCGTCCCCGGCTTGCCCGTCCACGTCGGGCTGGGTTCCGCGCCGGACGGGCTCGTCCTCGCGGGAGGGGAGGCTGGAGACGAGATCAAGAGAGGAAGCGTCCCGGGAGTCGTCGACGACACAGGTGCTGGGGAACGGGCGGGGGACGAAGCGGGGGCGACCGCGCCGGCGAGCCGGATCCTCTCCCGGGAAGCGCCCGGCGCTTCCGCTGTGGCCACAAATGCCGGGGCGGCCACGGCGCTCGCCACAAGGGTGAGAACACCTGCCGCCCAGGAACTCACAAGTCCGGCCTGCCGCCCGCTATCTTGCCGATATGTCACCTGAACTTCTCGTGTGACGGGGCCGCGAAGATCACGAAGCGGGTGGGCAGGAACCAGCGCGGAGCGGACCGCGGGTGTGACATTGCCAGCCGGGCGGCGGTTCGACCCTGAGAGGCTGAGGAGCTGAGGAGCCGAGCCGTCGTGCCCGCCCGGCCGACATTGCACCACCCCTGTATGATCACAGCTTGCGCGAGGAACCTCCAGTCTTGCTCCCGCCATTCTGCGTGCTGTTTCTGCCACCTTTCCCTAGAGTCCGCCGGCCGTTGCCATCCGCTGTCATCCGCCGTACACCTCGATGCGATCGAGGCTGATCACGGTGCTGCCGGAGGCGGGGTTGCGACTACCGGTCACCCGAACGCGCAACGTGTGCGGCCCCGCCGGTAGGGCGGGGCTCAGGTAGTTGAGCTCCTCGCCGACGCGGATACCGCTGTAGTAGTCCAGGTGCTGTTCGGGGCCGTCGTCGATGGAGATCGCCGCGATGCCGTTGCCCCAGTCGCGCACGCTGAGCAGGGCCACCTGCGTGCCGGTGAAGCGGATCGTCGCGGTCGCTCCCGCGCGCCCGCTCCAGTGATCGTTGCCCTGGAAGCACTGGTTCCCGCAGCCGGAGCCGGACTGCCACGTGCCGGCGAGTTGGACCTGGTTCTGGCCGGTTCCCAGGTCGAAATCGTTGATCACCGTAGTGGGCGCTCCCGGGTCGCCCGAGGGTAGGGCCTGGGTGGTCCCGGCGGAGAGGGGGCGGCCGAAGTTCGGAGTGCCGTCGGCGTTCCAGGTGAACTTCTGCACCCGGGTCGTACGGAAGGAGTAAGTGTAGGCGCTGGTGTTCTTGCCGTGGTAGGCGATCCAGTCCTCGGTGCCGTCGGGTGAGCGGAAGAAGGAGTGGTGGCCGGGTCCCCATACGCCGGCCGCGTCGTCGCGCCAGAACACCGGCCCGGGATGCTGCGTCCAGTTGGCGGGCACCATCGGATCTGCCCCGTTGGCGATGCTCTTCATCCACAACTGGTAGTCGGGCTTGGCGGTGTCGCAGGCGGAGTAGGTGAGAAAGGTCCTGCCGTTGCGGTAAAGCGGGGTGGGGCCCTCACGTACCTCGGTGCAGCCGCCGTCGGCGGGGATCGCGACCCGGCCGCCGGTGATCGACCACGGGTCGCTCATCCGGGCGATGTACAGCTGTGCCGGCCCGCCCATGCCGCGCCCGGGGCCGGCCCAGACGAAATACTGCTGCCCGTTGTGGGTGATGGGCTCCCCGTCGATCGCATACTCACCGAAGTCGGCGATCTTGGCCTTGAACGTGTACGGGCCCATCGGGTCGTTCCCGGCCGACTCCAGGACGTACATGCGGTGGTTGGCGTCCACGCCGTCGGAGGCGGTGTAGTAGACGTACCAGCGCGAGCCGACCTGCCGGAAGGCGGGCGCCCATATCTGGGTATTGCGTGACGGGTCGGTGTCCTGCCAGACCACGTGTTCGGGCGCGGCCAGCAGGGTGGCCAGGGTGGGTGACTTCCAGATGCCGATCCGGTCCCCGCGGGTGGTGGCCAGGTAGTAGGAGCCTTCGTGGTAGAGAAGGCTGGGGTCGGCGCTGGGGTTCAGCGGGTTGCGGAAGGTCTGGGCGGCGGACGCGGCGCCCTGGCCGGGCCGCTCTGCGGCGGCTGCGGATGTGACAGACAGCGAAGACAGCAGCAGGCAGAGGGCCGTCCAGGCCGCCGCCGTTCGCGATGAGAGGCCCATGATTCTCCTTCGCGCAGGGGATGTCCGGCCGGGGACGCGGGCCGGCGCCCGCGTCCCCGGCCGGACGATGTTCAGCGGACTTCCAGCTCGGCGAGCTGCAGCCGCGGGTCACCGACCGGGTCGGCGGACAGCTTCGTCGCGGCTATCCGGACGTAGCGTGCGGTGACCGGGGCGAAGGACAGGGTTTCGCCGGAGATCCCGGGCCGCGCCTGGCCGGCCTTGGTCGCCACTGTGCTCCAGGTGACGTTGTCGGCCGACACCTGGAGGGTGTAGTCGACTGGGAACCCGGCCCCCAGGGCCTCGCCGTCCGAGCGCGGGCGCAGGACCACCGAGGTGAAACGCGTGGGTCCGGCGAGGTCCACCGTGGCGTTCGCGGTGGACGCGCCGTGGCTGCTCCAGCCCATGGAGTAGCCCGGCGCCGAGCGCGTCTGGCCATCGGTGAGGGCGGTCCGGGACCATCCGTCACCTTCGTAGGAGCTGCTCGTGCTGACCGCCCGGCCCGCGGCGAGATTGCCTCCCGCCACCTCGATCTCGGCGAACTGCATCCGGTAGTGGCCATTCGGGTCACGACCCAGCTTGGTACCCTCGACCTTCACGTAGCGCACATCGGTCGTCGGGAACGGGAACGTCTGCGCGCCCGTACCGGGTGTGGCGAAGCCCGTACGCGTGGCCACGGTCGTCCAGGTGGACCTGTCAGCCGACACCTGGACGGTGAAGTCCACGGGAAAGCCCTGCCCGATGTTGCCGGTGTCGCCCCGCGGATACAGATCCACCCGGCTGATCGGCTTGGTGGACCCTAGGTCCACGGTGATCGACTCGGTGTGGTCGGTGGTCAGGTTGGAATGGCTGCTCCAGCCCATCCTGCCTGTGACCGAGCCGCGCTCGCCGTCGACGACACCCTGGGGACTCCAGCCGTCGCCGTCGTAGGAGCTGGTCGCGGCGACCGCGCGGCCCTCGGCCGGGTTGGTCTCCGGGTTGACCTTGACGTTGTCAAAGCGGGCGGCCGCGCCCCCGGTGATCAGGGCGATGTCGCCGGCTTGGTAGGCCTTGTCGGTCACGGTCAGCAGCGGGGCGGCGTTGGCGCCCGCGTACACGGTGATCGTGTCCCCTCTGGCGACGACGCGCAACCTGGACCGTTGCCCGGGAACGTAGCCCGGAACACTGGCCCTGGCCAGCGTGGTCTCGCTGCGGACGATGAAGACCTCGCCGTTGTTGCGCTGGGCGACGAGGTATCCGGTGTCCATCTCGGTGCCGCTGAAGTTGCGGACCATCAACCCTGCCCAGTTTTCCTGGCCGCCGGTGGCGCTCACGCCGGTGATCCTGAGGTCGACGGAGGCCGCTACGTCTCGATAGGCGCGGCCTTTGAGGTTGACGACGGCCTTGTCCCAGCCAGCGCCAGCCTGGGGCTGCACGAACTCTCCACCGGAGACCGACCAGGAGCTCTCCTGCTGACCGCTGGCGCGATTGATCGGGACGAGCCAGTTCTTGGCGGACGAGGCGTCGGAGAAGTCGTCGGTGTACGGGAACTGCGACTCGGCGTCGGCCGAGGCGAGCGCGTCCAGGATCTGCTTGTGCCGCTCGGTCACCGCCTGGCCCGACCGTTCGAAGGTCGCGATATCAGTGATCACCGTGTCGGCGATCGCCCGCGCCGTCACAGGCTTGACGGCCGCGAGCTGGTTGAGCAGCTCGTAATCCTCCGCACCGTCGAGCTGGGTCTCGCTGCGCACGCTATCGTAGACGTCGTAGCGCGCCTTGTCGGGCCGGACGATGTAGCTGTCGCCGTTCTGCGGGCCGTCGAAGGTGTCGTAGCCGCGGAAGACGTCGTCGGGCTTGTACGCCCAGTAATTCCAGCCCCAGTGCTGGAAGCCCGTGCCCCCGATCTTCCAGACCAGCCAGGGCAGCAACCGCGACTTGGCCAGGTGCATGCCGATGAGCCGGTTCACCTGGTAGTCCTGCGGCACGATGCAGACGTAGAGCCACAACTCCTTGCCCTTGAGCCGCTGGGCCTGCCAGTAGCCGGTGTGGTCTTCGTAGTTGTCGGTGTACGGCGTGAAGGTGGTGATGTTGTCGGCCGCGCCCGGGAGGAAGGTGTAGCCGTGCGCCTCGTTGGTCAGCGGGTCGGGGAAGTAGGTGGTGTAGATGTCGTAGAACCACGTGGCGGCGGTGACCTGGGCCGTCTCCGTGGGTTCGTCGAGCGCGCTCATGTAGAACTTGTCGGTCCAGCCCTTGGCGTCCAGGTGCGCCTTCAGCGCGGGAAAGAGCTTGTTGAGGTAAGCGGTGGTCTCAGGAGTGTTCGGATCGACCAGTACCTTCTGCGGCTTGCCATCAGACCCTCGCTTGAGCATCTCCAGTTGCGGGCGCTTGCCGCCGATGTCTCTGTTGGGGTGCGGCTCCAGGAGGGTCGGCGTGTAGATGTACTGCATGGCGCCGGCGTCCTCGAACAGCTCCACGAACCGGTCGAACGTCGCCCAGCCGAAGCTGTAGTTGCCGGCCGCGTCGATCGTGGTGTCGGGGATCAGCAGTGCTTGGAAGTCGGCGTAGATGACGTTGTTGCGGTGCTTGGCCTGGTTCCTGGCGAAGGACGCGATGACCTTCCACCAGTTGGGGCTGTAGGCCGCGGCGTTGGCGTACTGCTCGGGGATGGCCAGCTCCGCGCCCTTGTAGTCCCACCCGACCGAAGCGAACCAGTTGTTCTGCTTCAACGTCGATTGGTTGGCAGGCGGCACGGTCACCGGGTAGACGCGCACCGTGACCGGGATAGGGACGTCACCAGCACTGCTCTTGACCGTGACCGAGCCGGTGTAGACCCCGGCGGGCTGCCCTGCCGGGACGTGCACGCTGTAATGGTAGGCCTGGGCGTAACCCACATTCACCGAGATCGGCGTGTTGTCGACGAGCGCGTCATAGAAGGACGTACCACCAGCGGGCGGCACCTCGTATTCCTTCAGCCAGATGCCGTCCCCATGCATGACGACGTTCGGATGGTTGTACTGCCGCCTGACGGTGATCTCGCTCACCGGGATGCTCGCGCCTCCGGGCCCGCTCAGCGCGGTGGCGTTCAAGGAAACGCCGGTTGCCGCCGAGGCCGGCCGGTACAGGACCTGTGCCGCCTCGTATTCTCCCCGGGCCGCGTACAAGGTGATCGAGGTCGCGGGGTGTGCGGGCGCGGTGCTAGTGGAGAACACGTGATCAGCGGAGTTCTGCACCCAGGCGACGGGTACTGCGGCTTGAACAGCGGCAGGCAGAAGCGGGATCAGCAGGCAGACCAGTCCCGCTAATATAGTGAAACGTTTCAATGGGGTTCCCTTTCGTGGCTTGTGCGGAGGACGGCTTGGCCTCGTGCCTCCTGGAGAGGCTGCGGGATGGTGGTCAGAGGGCGATGCCGCTGCCGAGTTCGGCGGCGTGCCAGGGGCCGAGACCGGGGGCGTCCTGCCAGGCGTGGCGCAGCGCACCGGCGGCCGTACGGGCGAAGTAGTGCACTCTGCCGGTGGCGTCCTGGGCGGCGGCTCCGTCGCCGGCCACGGTGATCGGCGAGCCGGCCACCCGGATGAGCGTGGCGTCCCAGGGCCCCTCGTCGGGGTGGCGCTGCCAGCTGTGGAACACCCGGCCGTCGGTCGTCCTGGCGAAATACACCAGGCGCCCGCTGGGGTCCAGCGTCACGGCCGGGTTCCCGGCGATCGTGACGGTGACGTGGCTGCCGCCGTCGTCGACGTTCGTCGTCAGCGGCAGGAAATCCCAGCGCCACGGGCCGTTGCCGGGCGTCGACTGCCAGCCGTGCACCATCCGGCCGCTGGTGTCGCGGGCGTGGAAGGTGAGCCGTCCCGCGATGGTCTGCGAGACCGCGGGCAGACCGGCGATGACGGCCGCCGCACCGGTCCCGTTCTGGTGGAGGAAGTCGGTGTTCCACTGTGCGTCACCCGGCGTGAGCTGCCAGCCGTGCAGGAGTTGACCGCCCGTGCTCTGCGCGAAGAATGTCAGCTTGCCGCTCGGGTCCTGGACGAGGGCGGGATCGCCGGTGACTCTGACCCTGCCACCGTCGCGGATACTCGTGAGGTAGGTCGATCGCCACGTCTCGCTGCCGGGCGCGTCCTGCCGGCCGAGGACGAGGAAGCCGTCCGTCGTGCGGGAGCAGTAGGTGAGCCGGCCGTTGATGTCCAACGCGGCGGCCGGGTGACCGGTGAGGCTGGGCCGGGTGCCGTTGTCGGGTGTCAGGTCGAGGAGCCAGCGCCGCCAGGTGCCCCCCGGCGTCTGCTCGCGGCTCCACTGGAGGGGCTGGCCGGCGCCGGTGGCGGCGATGAGGTTCAGCCGGGCCCCCGGGTCGAGTGCCGAGGCCACCGTGCCGGTCACGGGTCCGCGCAGGCCCTCGTCGGAGGCGTTGGTGAACTCCCAGACCGCCGGATCGGCTCCCGCCTGCCGGGCCATCGCGATGCCGCCGTCGGTTCTGGCCACGTGCAGGGCCGGCCGACGCCGGCCGTCCTGTCGTAACCAGGTTCCGGGCGATGGGAGGCCCGTGCGGCTGCGGGTGAAGCGCACGTTGTCCACGTACAAGGTGAGCGGCTGAGCACGGCGGGGTGCCCGCAGCTCCATCGAGGTGATCTCGGCCAGGTTGTTCGGCAAGTTGGTGAGCGGTACGCGCACCGCGTGACTCTTGCGCGGCGACAGGTAGAAGGGGTTGTCGCCGCCGAAGTGGACGGGGTCGTAGAAGTTGAGCTGCATGACGACGAGGTCGTCACTGTCGTTGTAGACGTCCATCTCCACCGCATCGAACGTCGACCAGTCGTTGCGGCCGATGGACCACTCGGGGTGGTCGGCGTGCAGGGTGTAGAAGAACGCGCCGGCGTTGTCGGCGTTCGCGGCGAACACCATGCGTGCCGACGAGCGGCCCGCCGAGGCGTGCTGGTCAGAGCGGGTGACCGTCACGTTGGTCGGCTTGACGCGGCCGACGTCGGCGTCGGACTCGAAGCTGTTGATGATGATCTCGTGCGGGGTGGCGACCGGGTTCACCTGGATCGTCCGGGTGAACCGGTTGGAGACACCGTTCGCCGACACGGAGAACGACACGTCCTTCCTGCCTTGGGTGAGATCGAGGATCAGCTCGTAGCTGTCCGCGGCGGCATTACCGCCGGTCCGGGCCCGTGTCACGCCATCGACGCTGAGTGTCGCGCCCCGCGCGATGTGAACAGTCACGGGGACGTGGTGCGCCGTGGGCCTGCCGATGTGGACGAGCGTCGGCGCGTCGCCGTGCAGTTGCGCGACCTCGGCGCCGACCTGCGCCCTGATGCGACCGAACAGTGCGGGATCGTCCTGGTAGGGCTCCAGCCAGTCGTGCAGGACGTCGTGGTAGGAGCGCAGGGCGGTCTTGGCGTCGAAGGTGACGTTCCACTGCTCGGCTACGGCGGCGGCGCGCTTCTCATAGTGAACGAGGTACTCGGCGTCCTCGAAGCCCTCCCGCAGGCCGTGCAGGCGGATGGAGCCGATGGGGCCGTCGACGCCCACCTGCCTGCCGGGGTAGAGGAAGTATCCGTCACCGGAGAAGTCCCACAGCGGGTTGGGGTTGGTCCAGCGATCCTGCCAGTTCTGGGTGGATCGGTAGTAGTCGGTGCCGTCGTAGGTGCCGAACACCGTGGTTGACCAGAACAGGTAGCCTTCGATGCCCATGTACTTCTGGATCCACGGCAAAAGGCGGGTGCCGACGAGGCTGTCGTGGATGAACACGCTCGGCGTCGGGAAGTTGTGGCCCCAAGCCGTGTACCACCAGACCAGATCGCCGCGGGCCCGTAGCGCCTGGACGAGGTTGGGCAACTCGGGTTTAGGCGCGGTGACGACGAAGGCCCATGCCCGGACGAAGTCGAGCAGGTCCTGGCGGGGCGGCCCGGTGAGGGTCAGGACGTGCGGCACGTCCGGGGCGATCGTGTCCACGAGCGCGAAGAGGTTCTTGACGTGCTGGTAGTGCACATCCTCCGTCGGCTCGTCGGCGTAGTAGAAGAACCCGCGATCCAGCAGCCCCAGCCCTTGCAACCCTGCCACGACCTGCCGCAGCTTGGCGGTGTCGGTCTGGAATCCGCGGTTGTTGTCGCCCGTGGTGTAGAGCGGGATGCGGTACTTGCGGATGCGCGGGTCGGTCAGGTACTCCTCGGCATGGGCCAGGAACGCCGCGGGATCAGGGTCCGGCCCGGGGCCGGGCGGGTAGCCGGGCACGGGTGGGCCCGGGTTGCCGCGAATGGGGATGTCGGCGCCCGCCAGGCGGAACCCGGCCTGGAAATCCCAGTACGTGCGCATCATCCGGTCGTAGGCGGCCGTGCCCCAGGTGAGCCCGTGGGCGGCGCCGACCTGCGGGTACCAGATGGCGCACGAGGTGTCGAAGCTGGGCGCGTCAGGGACCTCGAAGTTCCACACGTCCATGCTGAGCGGGATCGTGACCGGTGCGTCGCCGCCTGTCAGCGTAATGGTGCCGGAGTAGACGCCGGGCGCCTGCCCTTCGGGGATCTTGACGGTGAACCAGACGGCGGCGTTCTGTGAGGCGGTCGCCGTGACGGTCGCACCGGAGGTGAGAGGCACGAGGGCGTCGGGATACCAGCCGGCGAAATACTTCGGGTTGTCCTCCGACCGGGGCACCTCGACGTAGCGTTGCTCATAGAACGTGATCAGTGAACTGGGGATGGTGGCGCCCCCCGGCCCGGTCAACGCCGTGCTGGAGACGCCCACCTGGGCGCTTCCGGCTGCGGTGCGCACAATGATCTGGCCGGACTCGTATTCGTTGCGCGCCGCCTGTAAGGAGATCCGTGCACCGCGATCGGCCGGGATCGCCCGGTCACGACGCACCTTGTCAGTGGACGCAGGCAGCCAGACGGTCAGACTGGCCAGCGCCGCCCGCGCTGAATCCGCGGGCAGAAGCGGAAAGGTGACGCTCGCGGCCGCGAAGCCTGCCACGAATTGTCGGCGAGTGGGGTGGTTGGGGGGTGTGGAACGATCAAGTGAACCGGACATACCGGCCCCTCTCATACGCCTTTATAGACGGAGTCCTTACATTAACCTCCGCCGTCGAGAGGGAGTCAAGCGTGAGATGTGACTCCGGGCTCTCGCGGGCGCCGAAGTGGGCCGAGAGGGCCGCCCTGCTCGGTGAGTAGGGCGGCGAAGAGATGCTCCAATGCGAGACACACTGCTCCTAGGGCAGCGGAATCGGCGCCGAGACTGGAACCTCGCAGGTCAGGCGTGCGCAGGCACAGCAGGTCCAGCTCGCTTCTCAGCAGTGGCAGCAGCAGGTCGGCGTGCTGCGACATCGAGCCGCCGAGCACGATGAGCTCCGGGTCGAGGATCGAGGCGACGGCGGCCGCGGCGATGGCCATCTCACGGACGTAGCGGCGCACCGCCACCAGCGCCCCCGTGTGCCCCTCGGCCGCGGCGACCAGCACGTCGGCGACCGCGTCGCCGGTCCGTCCCGTGCTTGGCACGGCGTCGCAGAGCAGGAGGTATTCGATCGCCGGCTCCCACTTGAGCGCGCGGTGCATCGACAGGTCACCGGCCACATAGCCGAAGCCGCAGTGCAGACGGCCGTCGATGAGCAGGCCAAGGCCCGTACGGCGGCCGGCCTGGAGCAGGACGAGGTCGCGGACCCCCTGGCCGGCCCCGCGTCGGTGCTCGGCCAGCGCGGCCAGGCGGCTGTCGTTCTCCACCACCGCGGGGACGCCGAGCAGGGCTCGCAGGTGCCCGGTGAGGTCGACGCCCGCCCAGTCGGGGATCGAGCCGGACATGAGGATCTGGCCGTCGCGATCGATCCACCCGGTACTGGCGGCGACGGTCATCCACACCTGCCCCGGGGTGATCCCGCCCTGGCGCAGGCAGTCGGTCACGGTCCGGCCGATGGCCCGCAACCGCTCCTCGCGCGCCAGGGATGGGGCGGTGAGGTGGCGTACCGTCGTCAGCAGCGTGCCGTCGAGGTCGGCGAGCACGGCCCGCACGCTGTGCGCGCCGATGTCGAGGCCCAGCACGTATCCGGCATCGGCGCGGAAGCGATAGCGGTGCGCCGGGCGACCGCGCCCGGTGGCCACGGGCACCTTCTCCTCCAGCCAGCCGTGGCCCACCAGCCCCCGGACCACCTCGCCGACCGATGTCCGGGCGATGCCGATGCGCTCGGCGATCTGTGCCACCCGCAGGTCGCCGGACTCCCGGACGGCCGCGATGACCGCCAGCTCGTTGATCCGCCGCAACCGCCCGAGATCTGCCCCGTTGGTTACCATATCTGCCATATTATCGAAGGAGTTCTTCGGTATTGATTCTGTCCGACCTTCCATGCGATCCTCCTCACAACGCCCGGCGCGCCACCTCTCTCGGCCACGGCGAGAGGCACGCAACGTCGTCCGCGCCTCTGCATCCATCGGCCCCAGGCCTGCCCGTGACCGGATGCCTCCGTACCTCGCGTCGGCCCGCTACAGATAGAGGTGATCCATGATGCGTCGGTCAGTGTCGCATCGTCTCCCCCGCGCCATGGTCATCCTGGCCGCCGTCGCCGTCACGGCCTCGGCGTGCGGAATCGAGGGCACCAAGAACAGCAAGGTGGGGGCTCCCGAACCTGGGGAGACGATCACCTACTGGAGCATGTGGGAGGAGAACGAGCCGCAGGCCACGGTGATCAAGGAGGCCATCACTGCTTTCACCAAGGAAACCGCCATCCAGGTCAAGGTGGAATGGCAGGGACGTAAGGTCTTGCAGAAGCTCACGCCGGCCCTCCGCTCAGGCGACGTCCCGGATCTGGTCGACCAGGACGGCAACAGCGTTCGCGGCGCCATGGTGGCCAACGGCCAGCACCATGACCTGTCCGCGGTCATGTCCGCGCAAGTGCCGGGCGAGGGTAAGACGGTGGCCGAGGTCGGCCCGGGCCGCTACCGTGACCTGATCACCGACAGTGCCGGCAAGCCGTTCCTGGTGCCGTACGAGGCCCTCGGCTACGGCATCTTCTACAACGGCGCCAAGCACCCCGAGCTGGCCGCCGCATCGCCGGCGACATGGGACGACTTCATCGCGATGCTCGACGGCCGCAAGGCCAAGGTGGCGCTGGACGGCGACATCGGCTCGTACGCGGCGTTGTGGACCGTCCACGCCCTGGGCGCCGAGCTGGGCGCCGGCAAGGTGAGGGAACTGGCCGCCGACAAGACCGGCGGTGCCTGGAGCGGCCCACAGGTGCGGCCGGCCCTGGAGCGGATCGAGAAGCTGGCCAAGGGCGGGTACTTCGCACCCGGCTCCTTCGGCAGCAAATTCCCGGCCATGCAGGAGAAGTGGGCGGCTGGTCAGGCCGACTTCCTGCTCATGGGCAGTTGGGCTCCGAGCGAGACCCAGAAGTCCGCCCCGCAGGACTTCCAGTACCGCGCGCTGCCCTTCCCCGGCATGAGCGCCGTGCAGGCCGCCGTCATCGGTTTCGCGGTGCCCAAGCGGGCCGCCCATCCCGCCGCCGCGGAGCGCTTCATCGCCTCCTTCATGAAGAAGGAGCGCATGCAAGGCCTGGCCACCGTCGCGCTCAACATCACCACCCGGCCCGACATCCCCGCCCCCGAGCAGCTCGCGGACATCGCCCGGCAACTGACCAACAAGCCCGTCACCCCCTTCTACGAGGGCCTCGATACCCTCGGCACCTACCCTATCGAGGTGTTCGAGCCGGTGCACACGGAGTTCCTCAGCGGCAAGATCACCGCCGCGGAGTTCGTGACCAGGCTCGGGGAGAAGCAGGCCGAGTTCTGGAAGAAGAACTCCTGATGGCCGTGCTCATCCGAGAGCACACCACGGTCCACCGGGGCCAGGGACCGACGATCACCCGGCAGCGGCGACGGGCCTTCCTGATCCTCGCCCTGCCGGCGGTGATCCTCTACACGATCTTCTTCGTCGGGCCGACACTCGCCTCGTTCTGGGTGAGCCTGCACGCGTGGGACGGCGTCACCGAGATGCGCTGGCGTGGGCTGGACAACTTCACCCTGCTGTTCGAGGACGAGGTATTCCTCGCGGCCTTCCGCAACACGCTGGCCATCCTGCTGGCCGGCGGCCTGCTGGTCTTCATGCTCAGCTTCGCCCTCCTGCTGGGCATGCGCGCGATGGCCGGCCGCCGGTTCGCCCGGTCGGTGGTCTTCTTCCCGAACATCATCGCGCCGATCGTGCTGTCAGTGCTGTGGGGCTTCCTCTTCTCCACCGACGGCCTGGTCAATGCGGCGCTGGGCGGTGTGGGCCTCGATGCGCCCAACTGGCTGGGCGATCATCTGTTCCTGGTCATCTTCCTCGGACTGATCTGGACCAACACCGGCTTCTACGTGACCATCCTCATGGCCGCCACCGACCGCATCCCCCGCTACTTCTACGAGGCCGCCGAGCTCGACGGGGCCGGGCCGCTGCAGCAGTTCAGGCACATCACCATGCCCCTGAGCTGGGACGTGGTGTCCACCGCCGCCGTCATCTGGACCATCTCCTCGCTGAAGGTCTTCGACTTCATCTACGCCTTCGGCGGGACCTCCAACGACCTGCCGCCGATCCACACCTGGAACACCGCGGTGTTCATCTACGGGCAGACCTTCGGGGGGAGGGTGCCCGCCTACAGCTTCGGGTACGCCTCCGCCTCGGCGGTGATCACTCTGGTGTCCGTCATCGTTTTCGTCCTCCTGCTCCGCCGGGTGATGCGCCGTGATCCGATTCAGTTCTAGAAGCGCCATCTGGCTGATGGTGGCCGTCAACCTTGCCGTCCTGGCCTGGATGCTGATCACCTCGGTGCGCGAGCATCGTGAGATCTTCGCCACGCCGTTCGACTGGCCCGGTTTCGCCTGGGGCAACTACGCCGAGGCATGGCAGAGCGCCGACTTCGGTGTGGCCGCGGCCAACTCCTTGATCCTGGTGGCCACGGCCGCGGTGGCGGTCGTGATCGTCGCCGCGCCGGCAGGGTACGCCCTCGGTCGCAGCGTCGAGCGCGCCGCCGCCTCGCTCACGCTCTACTTCGCGCTCGGCATCGGCGTCCCGGTCCAGGTCATCGTGATTCCGCTGTTCGTGCTCATGGAACGGTTGTCCTTGGTGAACAATCTGTTCGGATTGTTCCTGCTCTACGTGGCGGTGTCGCTGCCGTTCACGGTCTTCCTGCTGACCGGATATTTCGCCTCGCTGCCCGGCGAACTGGAGGAGGCGGCGGCGATCGACGGGGCGTCGCGGCTGCGTACGTTCTGGACGATCATGCTGCCGCTGGCCCGGTCGGGACTGATCACCGCGTTCACCCTCAACGCCATCGGGCTGTGGAACGAGGCATTCCTCGCGCTGGTCTTCGTGCAGAGCACCGACAAGCAGACGCTGCCGCTCGCGCTGCTCGGATTCCTGGCCAAGCAGCAGTACAGCGGCGCCGACTATGGCGTGCTCTTCGCGGGCGTGGCCATCCTCGTGCTGCCCATGCTGCTGCTCTACGTCTGGCTCGGTCGGCGCATCATCGAAGGCATGACGCTCGGCGCCGGAAAGTGATCAAGGAGCTCATCGCTTGAGAAGAGACAGTCTCGAACTGCCCGTCGCCGAGCCCGGCCCCGCCAGCCCGCTGCCGATCCTGAGGGACAACGGGGTGCGGGCGGACACGAGGGCCGCCGATCCCGCCATGGCCGCCGCCATGGCCTACGGTCAGCCGTTCAGCCTGCTGCCGTACGGCATGCAGGACGACTACGGGCGCGATCGCCGGGTGCGCCCGGTGGACAGCGTCGTTCTGGAGAACGAGTGGCTGACCGCGACATTCCTGCCAGGCTTCGGCGGGCGGTTGTGGTCACTGGTGTACCGGCCCACGGGCCGCGAGTTGCTGTTCCGCAACCCGATCCTGCAGCCGGCGAACCTCGCGCTGCGGGACGCGTGGTTCTCCGGCGGCGTCGAGTGGAACCTCGGCGCGACCGGGCACTGGCCGTTGACGTGCGCGCCGCTGCACACCGCCAGGGTGGGCGAGGGCCTGCGTATGTGGGAGTACGAGCGGATGCGCGGCCTGGTCGTGCAATTGGACGTGCAGCTCCCACCGGGCTCCCCCGTGCTCTTGGTGCACGTACGCCTGCACAATCCGCACGCCACGGACGTCCCGGCGTACTGGTGGTCGAACATCGCCGTACCGGAGGCGCCCGGCGTGCGCGTGATCGCACCGGCCGACCGCGCCTACCACTTCGACTACGCCGAGACCCTGCATCACGTGCCCTTCCCCGACTGGAACGGCGCCGACCGCAGCTACACGACCCGGGCCACGGCGGCCGCCGACTTCTTCTTCGACATCGCCGAACGGCCCTGGATCGCCGCCCTCGACGAGGCGGGCAGCGGCCTCGTCCACACCTCCACCCGCCGGTTGAGCGGCCGAAAGCTCTTTCACTGGGGCACCTCCCAGGGTGGGAAGCGGTGGCAGGAATGGCTGAACGGTCCGGACGCGCACTACTTGGAGGTCCAGGCGGGACTCACTCGCACCCAACTCGAGCATCTGCCGCTGCCCGCGGGCTCCACCTGGTCGTGGACGGAGGCGTACGGCCTGCTGCGCGCCGACCCGCAGGTCGTCCACGGTCCATGGGACGAGGCCAGGAAGGCGGTGGAAAAGGCGGTGGCCGATCTGCTGCCCGAGACGACGATGGAGGCGCAGCACCGGTGGCTGGCCCGAACGTCCAGGCTGGCCCCCTCCGACATCCGCTACGGAGACTCCGGCTGGGGAGCGCTGCAACGGCGAGCGTCGGCACTCCCCCATAACGACGCGACCCCGTTCGGAGATGAGACGCTCGGAGCCGAGCAGCAACCGTGGTTGCGCCTCTTGGCGACCGGCCTGCTGCCCGTCCAGGACGTCCCCGCTCCGCCGATGATCGGCCAGCCGTGGCTGGGCATGCTCGAGGTCACCGCGAAGGACTGGCACGCGCACTACCATCTGGGCCTGCTCCGCTACGCGGAAGGCGATGTCGTCGGCGCCCGAGCCGCCTGGCGGACCTCGGGAAACAATCCCTGGGCTCTCCGCTGCCTGGCCGAGACCGATCTGATCGCCGGCGACCCTGCCACCGCAGCCGATCGGCTCCAGACCGCGCTGGCGCTGGCGCCCGACCTCCGCCAACTGGCGGTCGAAACGCTGTCCGCGCTGCTCAAGGCGGACCGTCCCGAGGAGGCGCTGGCCCTGACCGACTGGCTGCCGAATCGCGACCACGGCCGGATCCAGCTCCTGCGCTGCAGAGCCGCCATCGCGGCGGGACGGCCCGAGATCGCCGCCGTCATCCTGCGCGATGGGCTGGAGGTGGCGGACCTGCGGGAAGGGGAGGACTCCCTCCACTACATGTGGGCTGATTGCCACCGCGCTCTCGGCACCGATGAGCCACTCCCCCCGCGGTATGACTTCCGCATGAAACCGTGAGTTCGCGCTTTCACGCGAATCGCTGCGCATTCTCCTTGAATTCGCCCGATTTGCGTGCAGGAGCTACAGCGGTTGAAAGGCTGAGGTAACACGGCGTGTTTGCGTGCTCGCGGCTGGGTTCGGGAGTATGCCGGTGGGATGCGTTATCCGGATGGTGGTGGTCTGACCCCGGCGGCGCGAGCCAAGTGTGAACAGGTCCGCTTGGAGGCTGCCGGGCTGTTCGCCGCGGGCATGTCGCCGCCTCAGGTGGCCAAGAAGCTGCGGGTCTCACGCAAGTCGGCCTATGTCTGGCACCATGCCTGGCGCACGGCAGGAGCCGAGGCGCTGGTGTCGAAGGGACCGGGCGGGCAGCATTGCCGACTGAACGCCGCGCAGGTAGAGCGGTTGGAAGGCCGCCTTGGACGCCGGTCCGGCCGTGTGGGGGTGGACCGAGGACCAGCGGTGGACCCTGGCGCGTGTCACCGTCCTGGTCGGCAGGTTGTCCCACATCTCCTACACCCCACGCGGGATCTCTTACCTGCTGCATCGGCTGGGCTGGAGCCGGCAGATCCCCCAGTGCCGCGCCGCCGAACGCGACGAAGAGGCGATCGCCCCCTGGGTGAAGGCCACCTGGCCGATGGCGGAACAACGGCGCGGGATCAGGACGCGTGGATCTGCTTCGCCGACGAAGCAGGACAATCGCTGAGGCCGCCGAAGGCCCGTACCTGGTCCCGCTGTGGATGCACCCCGACCGTCACCGTCTCCGGCAAGGGCCACCGACGCGTCAACCTGGCCGGCTCCTCTGCCTCAAGCCGGGGCAGCGGACCCGCCTGATCTACCGCATGATGATCTATCGGCGCCGTTAAGAACGAACGCAAGGGGTTCAACGAGACCGACTACGCCCGTCTGCTGGACGCCGCCCATCAGCAGCTCGGCGGGCCGATCGTGCTGGTCTGGGACAACGTCAACAGTCACGTCGACGCCCGGATGCGCAGCTTGATCGACACGCGCCCGTGGTTGACGGTGTTCTACTTACCGACCTACGCGCCCGAACTCAACCCCATGGAAATCGTGTGGTCGCACCTCAAACGCGGGCTGGGCAACCCGGCTCCCTGCACGCTCGACGACCTCGCCGCGATCATCCACAGCCGGCTCAAGCAGATGCAGTACCGTCCCGATCTGTTGAATGCCTTCCTGGCGCACACCGGCCTGGTCACGGACCCGAGATCGACATGACACCCCGAACTTTCATCCTCTGTACTGATCCTCCTGGCACCTACCCGGGCCGGACATTCATCGGCAAGCGACGACGAGTGACGAACAACAAGATCCACCGCTACGTCACGGGTTCACCTCCTGCCCTGCTGGGCGCACGGAAAGAGCTCAGTCCATCGCCTATAGAACCCTCCAGACTTCAACCGAGTCAGCGAAGTCTTGAGATCTCGCCATCATATCTGGTTTACTCACCCGAGGCTGCAGGTGATGTTCGACTGTTCGGCGTGCCGGCTCTGAGCCAAGCCCGCCTTCGGTAGGCCAAAAAAGTGCTCCCATTACACCGCCGAATTCTTCGACGAGTAGGGCCGCGTCAGATTCCGGAATAACCCACAAGCCAAAGAGTCTATCATTAGGAAAGGGGGCTTTTGCGCGTTCTGCACATACCTTGAAGTACCATGCGTGCTTCTCACGAACATTCGCGACAATGCCTTCGGTAGGCCCATCATACCAGTCGAATATTAGAATGAGATCTAGCGTCACATCGTCTCCTACTATGCGTCTCGAATCACCATTCGCTGGCAGCGCACAGCCTTCGCGGCGAATAGTCCGGCGTACCGGCTCTCAGTAGTGCGTGAGCCCTGGGCAAATCAAGCAACATCGGCATCACCATTCTGCCTATGGTCCAGCATAAACTTGGAGCTTCTTGCCCTGCCCCGCACGAGCGTGACAACCCGCGCAGCCGGATACAGTCCTACTACGTCGCATATCCACGACTTTCACCTTCGGACAGCTTGAGTGTCGCAACCCGAAGTCGTGTCCCTGACCTCCATCGGCGAGGCCGGGCTGGACGTGCACCCGTGTGCGACATCTACGCCACCCGCAGCACCCCCGAGATCAGGGCGTGGCTGGGCACACACCCCCGCTTCCGCGTCCACTTCACCCCGGACCGGCTCCTCCTGACTCAACCAGGTCGAGTGAAGGTTCGGCCTGCTGACCGACAAGCTGATCCGCCGCGGCGTCCACTCTTATGCGAAGGCTCCCGAGAACGACATCGAGGCATGGATCGACACCTGGACCGACGATCCGCGACCGTGCACCTGGACCAAGACCGCCGACGAAATCCTCAAGTACCTGGCCGACTACCTCAGCTGGATTGATCCATCGACCACCGAAACCAGCAGAGTCCTTGAACTCAGAACTTCCGGCACATCACCCTAGCGGGGCGTGTCGGCACCGGGGATGAACGCGGCGCCGTGACCGGGGATCACGATGTCGGCCACCGCCAAGACCCGCTGACGCCCCAGGTGCAAGGCGTCGAGATCGACGGCGTGCCTGTCGCCTGCGGACGAGGCGTCGTTCCATACGTGAGTGAAGGCCGCTACCCCGCCAGGAGTGCCGGCGAGCGTGGTGATGTCCTCGTGGGTGTGCCCAGGTGTCCTGATCAGCTTGATCGACCGCGTGAGCTCGTAACCTTCGGCGTCCCGCCAGGTCCACTGGTCTCCGGAGTAGATCGCCCAGTGGTCATGGAATCTGGCGTTCGGGAACAGCGCCGCGTTCAGTGTGTGGTCGGGATGATGATGACTGAAGACGACATCGGTCACCGACTCGGCCTCCACGCCCAGCGCCCGCAACGGATCGATGATGAATGACCGATTCTTGACCATGCCTGGATCGGTCACCACGCGGACATCGCCGTCCTCGATATATCCGACCGTGCTTGCCACGCCGTCGTTGCCGTATCCCTCGTACAGGACGGTGTACGAGGCCGTCCTGGCGGCCGGAAGGTCATTCATAGGTTGCCCCCATAGGTTCCCAATCTCAGGAAAGCATGGAGGCCACGCCCGAGCAGCAACAGTAGCATTTCTGCCTACATCGGCATTTTTCCCGCCATTCCGGACAGGTGTGTCAGGTCTCGAAGACCCGACCAGGAAGCAAGGCGTTGCCGCGCGGTCACGGCAAGAGTCGTGCCGTCCGGGCGACGGTCAGGACGCTAGGCAGGCGATATCCAGCTTCGCGGGGGCGGCGAGTCAGACTCCAGCGGCGGCTACCGGGCGGCGCTTTGCACGTTCCTGCACTGGACGAACAGCGGACCGGAGATGGTGGATCCACCGTTACCCGCCCAGCGACTTCAGGGCTCGCGAACCCGGGGAATGCCCGGCACGCGGATGGAGTGAGCGGCCCCCGGGCGGAGATGAACGAACCGCCCGGCAGTCGGGTAGGCCAGGCGAGCGGGAACGCCGAGCAGCACTGGCTCGATTGCCATGTCGAATGGCAGAGATCTTGGTGGCGGGATTCCTGGCGGGGAGAGGGGCCCTCGCCGGGGCAGGGCCTATCATCACCGACACCAGCGGCCTGCTGGTCACGGTCGCGGTGCTGGCCGCCAGCTGGCGTAACCCTAATGGTGCCAAGACCGCCCTGCTGTCGGCGTACCTGACCACGCCGATCCGGTACGTCTTCGCTGACCAGGGGTTTGCCGGCCGGTTGGTGGACTGGAGCCGCCAGACCCTGCGCACCACCCTGGAGATCGTGCGCAAGCCTACTGGCCAGCGCGGCTTCAGCGTCATCTCCCGCCGTTGGGTGGTGGAAAGAACGCTGGCCTGGCAGACCGCCTGCCGCCGATCGGCCCGTGAGTACGAACGCGACCCCGCCGTCTCCGAGGCGGTCATCCGCTGGGCTGCCATCGCCGGCATGGCTCGCCGCCTCACCCGAGGAAGACCTGCCCACCACAACCGCGCTACATCTGTGACTGATACTGATCAGCCATCTCAGACGGCTCGAAGTCCATGCGCCGCACGGCATCGGCACCATCAACGCATCCCGGGGCTGGTGCACTTCGTTGGGCCAGCCGGCCACTGCCCGCTGCGGGCTCCGCCTCACAAGAGTCGGCTGCCGCTCATATATGCATGATCAGTCTTCGCCCGGCGGCGCCGGTTCCCGAATGGCGATCGCCGGATGGTCCTGATCGGCGATTTTCAGTGTGCCGATGGCCATGATGGTGCGGGTGCCGGGGATGTGGGCCAGGGCACGGATGCCGGCGTACGTGTCAGGGGAGGCCCGCATCCGGGGGATACGGGTAGTGACGCCGGAGGAGGTCACGTGCCAGGTGTCGTCGAGGGTATCGCCGCCGATGACGACGCCTCCAGCGCCGTCCCCGATGAGGTGATCGCAGCAGTACGGCCGCAAAGCGGCTGACTTCCGCTCGGTCCAGGCGCGGCCGTCCCAGTGAAGCAAGTAGGGTGGGGGCTCCTTCGGCTCCCAGCCACCCTCTCCATGGTTCCACGAGTATTCTCCTAGGGCCCATGCGTGGTCCTCGTCCACGGCGACGACCTTGTCCAGGCTGGCCCCAGCCTCGGGAGGCGTGGTGGGGTAGGTGTAGATGGGAGTCTTGGTGGTGCGCCAGGAGCGGCCGTTCCAGCGCATCGCGGCCGGCTGGGTCAGTTGCTCGCCTGCGATGCCAGGGCCATTCTCCCTGAATCCCACCGCCCATACGCTGGATCCGGACACGTCCAGCGCGGAAGCCGTTGCGGGCAGCGGAGAATCATCCGTCATCGGCTCCTGCCGCCCGGTGAGCACCTGGGGGTCGCTGACGGGGACGTCATGGTTCGCCGTTGCGGGCAGCGGAGAACCATCCCACCGTTGGCCGTCCCAATGCCAGATCAGCCGCCCTCCTACCGCCCACACGTCCTTGGCGCTCACCACTTTCACACTCAGCACGGGAAACGCGAGTCCCACGCCGGCACGCCATTGTTGGCCGTCCCACCGGAAGACCATCGTCCCGTTCGCCCCGGTGTGGAGCAACCAAACGTCACGAGGCCCTGATGCGCCGAGAAGCACGTCTTCGTTCGACCGGGTGGGCGGTAACGGCGATGCCACCGATCGCCATCCCCGGCCGTCATATGTCAGCAGATTGACCGTCCCCTTGTGCCAACCGATCGCCCAGACATTCTCGGGCCCGGTGGCCACGACGTCCGAAAGCTTGAGTGGCTGAGTGCCGACGTAGACATAACGCCAACCGCCCGCGCGCGGGGTGGGCATGCCCGGTAACCGCGTGCCGAACTCGTGCGCCGTAATCGGTGTCCCCGCCCTGTCGGTCGTCCGCGGCGGTGCGGACGGTCGGCCCGCCTCGCAGGCCATTGCCAACACGACCAGCCCTATCGCGCCACGCCGGACGGCGGCGGCCAGTCCTCGCATCCTTCCCTACCCTTTCCCCTCCGCTGACATGGACATGAAGTGACTAGACCCTGAATAAGGGAGGTCTGGAAGTCCACGATCCTTGCCTGGCCATGCCCAGCGTTGACGCCACATGTGAACCACCTTCTCAAACACGCACTCAGATGGGCAACAAATTCTACGAACGTCGAAGCAAGCGCTTCTGCCCCGTCTAAGATCTGGCGTTGCCGCGGCGAGTTCTGGCAGGAATGCCCGCCGGACCATGCTCGTGGGGCGGGTGCGTGCGCTACCCCTGGACGGCACGAGCGTGACCAGGCTCACTTATTGTAGTGCCTGTTCCTAAACCTGTGATCTTGGTCCTTGGTCGATAGGCAAGCCTCGATATGCCAACCAGCGCCCCAGGACAGCGGCGTCGGCGGGACGACTTGGCGTGCTTTCGGGATCGGGCGCCTTCTGTAGTCGAAGGAATCTCCTGTGGCTGGAAAACGACGCAAAATGGCAGCCCGCTATGTGTCGCCCGCGTGGTGGACTGTGACAGGGTCAGGCGTCCTAAATGGAGCAGTGTTCAAGGAGGACGTTATGCGCCGTATTACATTGGCAGTGCTTGCTGCCGTAGCCTTGGGTGGCTTGGCTGTCACCACGCAGGGAAGCTTTGTGCCGCCTTGGGCGGCGTCAACCCTCTGCAGCCAGTGTCACAACTTTGCCTAATCGGTTCTCAGCCCAATCAGCTGCTGACTGCGACAATCGATGGCGTGGCCCAGCGCGCGGCAGTGCGGACCTGCGCGAACTGCGGTCTCTCCCTGCCGGAGGGCTCGCGGTCGTCGCGCAGGTTTTGCTCGCCAGCGTGCCGGGCGCAGCAGTGGCGCCAGCTTCGCCGAGCGAGCGCGGAGTACGCGGCGGCGGTGGAAGACTTGGTAGCCCGGAGCATTGGTCGGGGGCCGACGACTCAGGAGATTCAGCAGCACCGACCACAGGCCCGTTGCCCGGTGTGCGGGCGGACCTAGTGGGCGGGCGTGAGTAACGCGCCGACGCCAACTACTGCAGCCGGCACTGCCGCACCGCGGCCTGGCGGGAACGGCGAGGAGAGGTGCCGAAGTGGCTGGCCGATCTTCGAGCGCACGCAGGACGGCAGCGTTCGTGATCCGCCACGCGTTCTCCAGGCGTCACGGCGTGACGCCTGGACGTAACAGTAACTAGTGTTCCGCGCCTGAAATTCGTCGGCAATATCGGGCTAGGGATTCGAGGATCTCTTCGGCGATCTTCTTCCACACAAACGGCCGCGGGTCGTCGTTCTACTGAGCGATCCAGCTCCGGATGTCCTTCTCCAGGGACTGGACGCTCTTATGCACCATGCGTGCCCAACTCCCGCGTCACCTGAGCATTGCTGACCCTCGGCTCCGCACACGCCAGCACGATCTTCGCCCGAATCGCCACTCGCGATGCCTCCGCCGACATGCCAATCAGCCGAGCACGCTCAACTTCCGTCAGGCGAATCTCCACTGCCGACGATCCTGAATGCGCCATACCGAGCAACATACGGACTTATCCGGCAAATTTCAGGCGCGGAACACTAGCCTCGATCTTTCACGATCACGGCGTGGTCGGCTAAGCGGTTCGGCTGAGGGTTGAATTGCGTGCTGTGGTCAGCTCACGGGCCCGGCTGTCGCGCCGAGTGGGCGGGGTTCCACGGGCCCGAGGGTGTTCCTTCCTGGTTGTAGGGGCGGCTTGGGGCTGGTCAGGTTGGTGCGGGCAGAGCTTGCAGGCGGGCCAGTGCGGCGAGGATGTCACGGGCCCAGGGCCATCGCCCCGCGATGCGCAGGCGTAGTCGGCGTCCGCCGCGCACCAGCCGTCCGGCCACCGCGAACAGCCTCAGGCGCAGGCGTTTGGGCTCGTAGCTGCGGGCGGTGGTGCCGGGCAGTGCGAGCATCTGCATCCAGGCCAGGAGTTCGCAGGCCAGGGCGACGAGTTCGCACCAGATCTGGTTGCGGGAGAAGTGGTGCAGGGGCAGGTTGGCCAGGCCGGTGTCCTTGGCGCAGCGGATGCGGTCTTCGGTGCGGGCCCGGCGGCGGTGGCGGAGTTCCAGGTCGGCGAGCTGACCGCGTTTGGTGTTGGTGACGAAGCAGGTGACGCGGCAGCCGTCGACGTCGGTGAAGCGCAGCTGTGCGCCGGGGTGGGGGCGTTCCTTGCGGGCGATGACCCGCATGCCCTTCGGCCAGCCCGGCAACTTCAGCAGGCCGGTCAGCTCGGCCACCCAGGCGCCGGGCCGTACCTGCCGGTCGGCGTCGTAGGCGGGCGTCCACGCGGACTTGGGCAGGCGCAGGACCGCTTGCTGGATTTCCTCGGTCAGGGTGAATCCGATCGAGTACGACAGCCGCCGGCCCGGCTTGGTCAGCCAGGCCAGGAACTCGTGGGTGCCGCCGCCGGAGTCGGTGCGGATCAGCACCTGGCGGCGGTGGTGCTGGGGCAGCTGGGCCAGGGCCAGGCGGGTGGCCTCGATGTGGTCGGCGGCGGTGTTGGAGCCGGCGTTGCCCGGCCGCAGCACGATGGCCAGCGGTTCGCCGGAGGCACCGGGGCCGTGGTCGGCGAAGACGGTCATCGGGTGGAAGCCGAAGGTGTGTTTCCAGGTCGGGGCGGCGTGCTGTTTGTCGGAGTGGGCGATGACGATGGTGGCGTCGAGGTCGATGGGGATCAGCTCGCCGTCGCTGCCCGGCGCCGCAGGTCCGGCCAGGTCCCAGGCGCGTTCGCGGGCGAGGGCGCGGGCCGCACGCAGGGCCTTGAGCGCCTTGCCCTCATCGCTGGCGAGGTGTTTGATCAGGCGAGAGACGGTCGGGTCGGAGGCCACCGGGCCGAACAGGTCGGGCTGGGCACGCAGCAGGGCGATGTCGGCCAGGCAGTCCCCGCCCAGAGCGAGAGCGATGGCCAGATCGGCCACGATTTTGCCGGGGTTATGCACCGCTCGGGCCGGTCGCCAGCGCTCCAGCTGGGCGGACAGCGCCCGGTCCAGGCCGGTGACGTGCAGGGTCTTGAGCAGCAACAGGCTCCCGGCATGGGACAGCAGCCCGGTGCCGTCGGCGGAGGCGATGATCGTGCGGTGGGAGGCGATAGTCTTCACGTGGAAAGTGCTTCTTGATCTGGCGCGGACAGGACTCTAGACAAGCCCCATCCTCCCAGCTCAGAAGCACTTTTCTCATGTAGTCGATCAACCCTCGCAAAATCCACCGCGAAAGCCCGAGGCTAGCGGTCGTCGCCGTCAGGGTGGGCGCCGTGGCGGATGTGGGCGCGCGTCGGCGGGTCAGGCGTCTGGTCATCAAGGTCACGGCCGTCACGTTCAGGAATGCCTCGCTGTGCGCGGCCAGTCGTTCGTAGTCCCGGCAGTTCCTGCTCGCCCTCATGATCCACGACAACGTGCGCTCGACGATCCAACGCCGGGGCAGCGCGACGAACCCGGCCTTGTTCCGGGGCCGTGACACGATCTTGAGGGTGAGGCGGAGCCGGGTTCTAGCCCACTCCACCAGCTCGCCGCCGTAGGCGGAATCGGCCCAGACCAAGGTCAGTTGAGGGTTGAGCAGCTGTAGCCGGGTGAGCATGTCCCGCGCGACGGCGCGGTCGGGCAGGTCGGCCGGGGTGACGATCGCGTTCAGCAGCAGCCCGCGCGTATCCACCGCAATGTGCCGCTTGCCGATCGTGGTCGTGGGCGGTGGACCTGGAACAGGGAAGACGGCCTTCGCCGTCCACGTCGCGCACATCGTCCGCACCGCTTTCCCGGACGGGCATTGGTTCGTCCGGCTGAGGACTTCTGATGGAAGAGCTCGCGACCCGGCGAACGTCCTGGCGGAGATGCTGATCTCCGCCAGGCTCGACCCGGGCGGACATCCTGACGGGCTTGGCGCGCGAGCAGCACGGTTGCGCGCCCTGCTGGCCGACTGCTCAGTGCTGCTGGTGCTGGACGATGCCTTCGACGCGCCCCAGGTCAGATCCCTATTGCCGGGAACTTCCCGGTGTGCGGTTCTGGTCACCTCGGGAACGTACCTCTGGGGATTGGCCGCGCTGGATGACGCCCCGCTTTCTGATGCTGGAGCCCTTGCGGCGTGACGAAGCCACGCACCTGCTGGCCGACTTGATCGGTCAGGCGACTCATCCTGCTGACCTGGGCTCGGCTGATCGGCATGTCCGCGGAGTCGTCGAGGGTAGCGGTCCGGGGTGAGGATCGCGCTGGCGCGGGCAGGACAGGAAATCAGCACGGCGCAGGTGGCGCGGGATCTGGGCCTGGTGGAGAGCACGGTGCGCAAGTGGCGTGCGGCTTTCGCCCGGGATGGGGTGGAGGCACTGGCCGACGAGGGCGCGCACGGGCCCGGCCCAAGGCGGAGCTGACGGTGTCGGAGTCCGAGCGAGCACTGCTGCAGCGATGGGCGCGGCGGGCCACGTCAGCTCAGGTCTTGGCCGATGCGCACGAAGATCGTGCTGGGATGCGCGGACGGAAAGGACAACAAGCAGTCGCTGAGCAGTTGTGGGTGCGGTCTCCAAGTGGCAGCGGTTCCTGCGGCCGACGGGCTGATCGATGAGGCGTGCCCGGGCCGCCCGCCGTCGATGAGCGTGGTCCAGGTCGAGCGGGTGGTGGTGGCGACGCTGGAGGAGACCCCGGCCGGCGCCATGCACTGGATAGCGCGCCTCGATGACGTGCCGCAGCGGATTGTCGGAGTCGACCATCGGCCGCAACTGGCGGGCGTTTGACCTCGAAGAGCACCGCACGAGCACGGTCAAGCTGTCGGCCGATCTGCTGCTCGCGCCAGAAGGTCGTCGGCGTGGTGGATCCGTATCACGACCCGGCCCGAACGCGCGGTGGTGCTGCGCGTCGATGACAAGTCGCAGACCCAGACGCTGGATCGGCCGCAGCCGGTGCTGCCGATGATGCCGGGCATGACTGGGCGGGCGCACCCGCGACTACCTTCGTCAGGGCACCATTAGCCTGTTGGCCGCCTTCAACATCGCCGACGGAAGCGTCATCGGGAAACTGCACCGCCGGCACCGCGCCGCCGAGTTCAACAAGTCCCTTCCCACCATCGACACAGCGTGCCGGCCGAGCTGGACATCCACCTGATCTGCGACAACTCCGGCGCTCACACCACACCGGCGGTCAGCGGGTGGCTGGCTGGTCGTCCTCGCTTCCACATGCAATCCACACCGACCGGCGCCTCCTGAATCAACCAGGTCGAGCGCCAAGGAGATCCTCGAATCCCTCCCATGCGGCGAGGGCCCGCTCGGGGAGGATTCTCTTCCCATGACAGTGGACGGCGCTTGGGACCCACTCCGCGACCGCACGACCGGGGTATGCGCCAGTTGCCGGTTGTTTCTCAGGGCCGCCGCTGCCGGCCCGCGAAAATGCTCCGGTAGACCGCAGTGATGAGGACGAAGATGGCGGCCGCGACGATCACGGTCGCGATCACGTTGACGATCACCGGCGCGTCCTCGAGATAACCCTGTTTGATGTAGTTACCACCGACGATGAACACCACGTAGATGTACCAGGGCGCCCATTTGCGGTTGCTGTCCTTGCCGCGCTTCTCGCTGTTCTCGGTCATTATCATCTCCTGTTCAGCAGTTACCTGCGGCCTTTGTACGCGCCCTCGGTGCCGCGTCGGCCGTAGCGGGACAAGGGTTCCCTCGAGGAGTCGATCCGGGCACAGCCCCATGGGCACGTCCGCCGCGTCCCTGACGCCGGAGCGGGTATCGTCGCCAGCCCGACCGGTTCGATTTCTCGTGCGCGCTCCCGCTGCGCCTGCCCCCGCTCCTGCCGAAATCATTCAGTGACCTGCACAAGCATGGTCACGGTAGACCGGCTGTGCCTATCGGCGAGTCGGACGAGTCGGCCTCATCACTTCGTATGATGTGCCACATGCCAGGCTGTGCTGGGATGTCCCTGTGCCTCCTCGCGTTTCGCTCACGACCGTGCGGTTGAGGAGCCTGCCCGAGTGGCAGCAGGATGTGGCTGTCACCGTGAGTTCGGTCGCCATCGGCGTCCTTCTCCTTGTCATCGGCTGGTTCCCGCTGTTCGAGACCGGCCTCACCGCGCCGCCGTGGCTGCATCCCATCCTGTTCGGGTGCATCTGTGTCGTGGAGCTGTTCCGGCGCCGGGCGCCCATCGCGGCGCTCACGGTCGGATTCGCGCTGCTGGCCGCCGACGGCGTGTTCGGCGCGAGCATGGCGGCGCTGATCGTGTTCGCCGACCTGCTCTACGCAGCGACCTTGTACGGCCCCCGGCAGCTCAGCCGGAACATGGTGCCGATCACGTCGGCCATCACGATCGCGTCGGTCGGGGTCATGACAGTGCTCACGCCGAACATCCGGACGGCCATCGTGACCGGGCTGGCGGTGCTGCCCTTCTTCGTCATCCCCATGTGGTGGGCGACGAACATCCGGCAGCACAAGGAGATCGCCGGCGCCGAGCGCAGGAGCGCGATCCAACTGACGAGGATCGGCGAGCTGGGCCAGCGTGCCGCGGTCGCCGCGGAGCGCGCCAAGATGGCACGTGACCTGCACGATGTGATCGCCGGGCATCTGTCCGCGATCGCCCTTCAGTCCGAAGCCGCGCTGTCGCTCGGCAACGCCTCCCCGGAAGCGGCGCGGTCGGTACTGACGTCGGTACGGGAGAACAGCGTGCGCGCGCTGGAGGAGATGCGTGCGATGATCGAGCTACTGCGCGCCGACGGCAGCGGTAGAGACGAGACCGTCGCCCCGGCCGGACTCTCCGAGCTGTCGGCCCTGGTGGACTCGGCGCGAGCGAGCGGGATGGCCATTGAGGTGCGTTCGGATATCGACGAGTCGTTCACCTTGCCGGCGGCGGTCAACCTCACGGCGTACCGGATCGCGCAGGAGGCGCTGACCAACGCGATGAAGCACGCGCCGCAGGCGCGGGCGCGGGTGGAGATCCGGCTCCTCGACGGCTCGCTCACCGTCGAGGTGGTGAACGATCTGCCAGCCGCGTCAAGGCGCGGCGACGGCACCGGCACCGGCCTGCTCAACATGCGCGAGCGTGCGACAGCGGTCGGCGGTTCTCTCGCCGCCGGTCCGTCGGGAGCTGGCTGGCAGGTACGCGCAGTTCTGCCCCTCCTGCAGGCGAGACCATGACGATCAGAGTTCTGATAGCCGACGACCATGCCGCCATCCGCACTGGGCTGGTGCTGCTTCTGGACAACGCACCGGGGATCGAGGTGGTGGGCGAGGTCGCCGATGGTGCGTCCGCCATTCATCGGGCAAGAGCGCTGCGCCCGGATGTGGTGCTGATGGACTTGCGGATGCCCGGGATGGACGGCATCGCCGCCACCCGCGCGCTGGTCGCGGAGCAGCTGAGTCAGGTGCTCGTGCTCACCACGTTCGACCTCGACGAGTACGTCTACGCGGCGCTTCGGGCGGGCGCCGCCGGCTTCCTGCTCAAGACGGTGGAGGCCACCAGCCTGGTGGAGGCGGTGCATCGGGTCGCCGCGGGAGAAGGTGTGCTCGCCCCGCAGATCACGCGCAAGCTGATCAGCGCGTTCGCCTCTCAGAAGCCGCCTGCGGCCAAGCCGGCCATGAGCCTGGACGAGCTGACCGATCGAGAGCGTGAGGTGTTCATCTACCTCGGAAAGGGCCTGTCCAACGCGGAGATCGCGGCCACACTCTTCATCAGCGAGACCACCGTGAAGACCCACGTGTCGAAGGTGCTGTCGAAGCTGAAGCTTCGCTCACGGGTTCAGGCGGCCATCGTCGCGCAGGAGAACGGGCTGGCGGACGAATAGGGAACGCGGGCACGACGTTTCAGCGTGGTCTCCCTTCAACGCCGCTTACCTTGATCTTTCCAGCTGCACCTATCGAGTGGCTCGTCGAGCTGCGGTGACTTCGGCTGATCACGGGACGGTGAGACGGCCATGGCGTGATCATGTGCGTCGCTAAGAGGTCCTAACACAAAGATCAGCGAACGAGGTGGCGGCAGCAGATGATCGCGGCCGCGAGGGTCATGAACGCTTCGTGGATGTCGTCGCGGATTTCCCAGCGGATGCGCAGTCGGCGGAACCAGTGCAGTAGCGCGATGGTGCGTTCGACGACCCATCGGTGGATGCCCAGGCCGGAGCCGTGTGGGGTGCCGCGTCGGGCGATGACGGGTTTGATTCCGGTGCGCCAGACCAGGCGCCGGTACTTGTCGTGGTCGTAGCCGCGGTCGGCGTAGAGGCAGTCGGGTCGCTTCCGCGGCCGGCCGACGCGACCGCGTACCGGCGGGATGGCCTTGATCAGCGGCATGAGCTGGGTGACGTCGTTGCGGTTGCCGCCGGTCAGAGAGACGGCGAGGGGGATGCCGTTGCCTTCGGTGATGACGTGGTGTTTCGAGCCCGGCTTGGCGCGGTCGACCGGGCTCGGGCCGGTTTTGGGCCGCCCTTGAGCGCCCGGACGTGGGAGCTGTCGATCACCGCCTTGGACCAGTCCAGCCGGCCGGCGGCGTGCAACTCGGCCAGCAGGAGCTGGTGCAGCCGGTCCCACACTCCGGCTTGATGCCAGTCACGCAGCCGCCGCCAGCAGGTCATCCCCGAGCCGAAGCCCAGCTCCTGAGGCAGGAACTCCCACGGGATCGCGGTGTAGAGCACGAACAAGATGCCCTGCAGAGCAAGCCGGTCATCCAGCCGTTTCCGGCCCGGATGGCGCCGGCGTCGTTCCACCTTCGGCAGCAGCGGCTCAATCCGCTCCCACAAGCTGTCCGGCACGATCCACGGCAGCTGCTCGCCCTTCTTCACACGAAGATCAACGACCAGCAGAGCCATGGGACACGGTCCTAGATCCTTTTGTTAGTGGCTCTAAGAGGCTGCCGCTCACCACCATGGCGCTGCGGATCTGTATGCTGAGCGATGCCGCCCGAGCAATGCTTGAGATCTGTGGATCACCGGTGAAGGGGTGTACCTTCCCGGTGATCATGTGAATCCACAAGCATGACCGACGCGCCAACGTCGGCCGGAAAGGCACACCCGTGCTCACCGTAGTCCCTGAGCCCACCGGCGGCGACCACGCCGCCACCACCCCCGCCCCGACGCCGACACTCATCGACGAGCTGGTGCGCGAAGGCGCCCGCCGAATGCTCGCCGAAGCGCTCAAGGCCGAGGTCGACGCCTACATCGCCGCCTTCGCCGGCGAACGCGACGAGGCCGGCCGCCGCCTGGTCGTGCGCAACGGCCACCACCAGCCCCGCACCGTGCTGACCAGCGCGGGCGCGATCGAGGTGCATGTCCCGCGGGTCAACGACAAGCGCATCGACGAAGCCACCGGGGAACGCCGGCGGTTCTCCTCGGCGATCCTGCCGCCGTGGTGCCGGAAAAGCCCGGCCATCACCGAGGTGCTGCCACTGCTCTACCTGCACGGCCCGTCCACCGGCGACTTCGTCCCGGCGCTGGGCCAGTTCCTCGGCACCGGCCACGGCCTGTCGGCGCCGGTCATCACCAAGCTCACCGAGCAATGGAACGCCGAGCAGCGGGCGTTCGCCGCCCGCGACCTGTCCGGTGTCGACTACGTCTATCTGTGGGCCGATGGAATCCACCTCAACATCCGGCTCCAGGAGCACAAACTCTGCCTGCTGGTGCTGATCGGGGTGCGCGCCGACGGCCGCAAGGAACTTATCGCCCTGACCGACGGCTACCGCGAATCTACGGAGTCGTGGGCCGACCTGCTGCGCGATTGCGCCCGGCGCGGAATGCGCGCCCCGGTGCTCGCGATCGGCGACGGCGCGCTCGGCTTCTGGTCGGCGCTGGCCGAGGTGTTTCCCCAGACCAGGGCCCAGAGGTGCTGGTTTCACAAGATCGCCAACGTGCTCGGGGCGCTTCCGAAGTCGGCGCATCCCGGCGCGAAGAAGGCCCTCGCGGACATCTGGAACGCCGAGAGCAAGGACCACGCACTGGCCGCCCTCGCCGCCTTCGAGGCCGCCTACGGCGCCAAGTTCCCCAAGGCCGTCGCCAAGGTCACCGACGACGTCGAGAACCTACTGGCCTTCTACGACTATCCGGCCGAGCATTGGCGGCATTTGCGCACCACCAATCCGATCGAGTCCACGTTTGCCACCGTCCGGCACCGCACCAAGGTCACCAAAGGGCCCGGCTCCCGCGCCGCCGGCCTGGCCATGGCCTTCAAACTGATCGAGTCCGCCCAGCGGCGCTGGCGCGCGGTCAACGGCGCCCACTTGGTCGCCCTGGTCCGCGCCGGCGCCACCTTCATCGAAGGCAAACTCGTCGAACGTCCCGCAGAATCACCCGTCCCCACAGCCGCCTAGGAACTCACCATCCACAAGTCTTGACTATTGCTCTGCCGCCCATGTCGAGTCCCTGGCCGTGTCCTCCCGGTTCCGGATCGACTTCTACGGGGTCTCAACACGCGAGCCGATGCGCCGTTCGATCTGACCGAGGAGCTGCGGTGGGGTGGCAATGTCAGCCTGTAACCTCGCTCGGACACACGCCACCGCGGTCACCGCCGCCTAGCCCCGTGAGGTGGTCCAACGTCTGCTGGAGGCCGACCAGTGACGTCCAGGTGACACGCACATCCTGAACGTGGCCGACGCCGGTTACGACCCGACCCCACCGGCGTTCCTGCTCACCTACTGCCCGTGAAACTGCCGGGACGGCCTACACTCCGACAGGCCACCGACGTCTCCGGCCCGGTGCCGGCGGCACGCTTTGAACGTACGCGGGGACAGGGCGAAGGACCAGATCACGGCGTGGTCTGTCGTCCGATGCGCCGACGGTGCCACGCGAGAGGCGCTGCGGGAAGCACGTGCTCTCACCACAGCCCCGTCCACACCAGGAGGATGACGCACATCAGTTGACATTGGCGGAAATCCTTCTTGCCGACCGCAGCAAATACCACCGATCATGAATACACCCCTGCGCGGGGCATAACAGGAATGAAGTCGGGTGCGGTCGAACATCTCGCCTGTACAGGCGAGATGTTCGCACTCCAGCTCTTCGACGTCCGGTCGTGCCGATGCGAGCGACCAGGCCCGAGACGACTCACGAGGGCAGACCTAGGACGATCGGGACTGTAAGAACAACGGCTCTGCCAAGATTCCCGTGGTGACGGACTGTGTCGTTTAATCCACATTCTGCTGTTCTGGATGAGACCGTGAGCGGTGTGCAACCGTGACATGGTGAATGTGCTCTTCCCGCACCTGGCCGCGGTGGAGATTGAGCAGATAGACCGTCAGGACGGCCAGGTCCGGGTGACTGCCCGCCCGGGGCGACCCGGTGTGCTGCCCCTCGTGCGGGACGGCCACGGGTAAAGTGCACGGCTATCACCGGCGGCGCGTGGCCGACCGCCGGGTGAATGGGCTGCCCGTGATGATCGAGCTGAGGTTACGACGCCTGGTGTGCATCAACCTGGATTGCGCACGACAGACCTTCAACGAGCAGGTGCCGGGCCTGGCCGGCCGCTACGGGCGTCGCACGCCGGGCGCGACGGCACTGGTGATCGCGTGTGCGCTGGCGCTGGCCGGGCGAGCCGGCGCCTCTCTCCTTGCCACGATCGGGTTTCTGCTCAGCCGCACCAGCGTGCTGAGCGCCCTGATGGCATTGCCGGAGCCGCCGCCGGACGTCCCAGCGGCGATCGGCGTCGACGACTTCGCGATCAAAAGAGGACAGCGCTATGCCACCATCATCATCGATGCCGTCACCCATCGCTGCTTGGACGTGCTGCCCGATCGGCTCGGCGTCACCTTCGCCCACTGGCTGCGACAGCATCCCGGAGTCCAGCTCATCTGCCGGGACCGCTCGACCGCGTACGCGGCCGGCGCCCGCAATGGCGCGCCGCAGGCGGTGCAGTGCGCCGATCGCTGGCACCTGCTCAAGAACCTCAGCCAGGCCATCGAGAAACTCGCCCTGGCCCACCGGGGCTGCTTTCGCGACATCGCCACAGGCCAGGGCCGCGACGATGGTCCCACGGTGCGGCGCACCCGCAGCCGGCACGCGACCATTCACGCCCTGCTGGGCCAGGGCGTGGCGAACAACGAGATCGCCCGCCGGCTCAACCTCGCCTTGAACACCGTCAAGAAGTATGCCCGCGCCCCACGGGTCGAGCAGTTGATCGGCGGCACGAAACGGGATACCACGCTGGTCGACCCGTTTCGCGACCACCTGCGCAGCCGCCGGGCCGCCGAACCGGGCGTGGCCGTATGGACCCTGCTGAAGGAGATCAAGTCGATGGGGTATCAGGGCGGCTCCACGCTGCTGTATCGCTATCTGGACCAAGGACGCGCCGAAGACGCCCAGCCGCCGCCCTCGCCCCGTCGTGTCGCCATCTGGATCATGACCGACCCGGCCTACCTCAGCCCCGGCCGCGCGGTCCGGCTGCAGGAAGTGCTGGACGGCTGCCTGCAGTTGAAGCAGGCCACCGAGCACGTACGCACCTTCGCCGACCTGCTCACCCAGCGCCAGGGACACCGGCTCGACGACTGGATCAACGAAGTCCGCGCCAGCGATCTTCAACCCCTGCGCTCCTTCGCCGAAGGACTGCTCATCGACCACGACGCCGTCGTCGCCGGACTCACCCTGCCCTACAGCAACGGCCCCACCGAAGGCGTCGTTAACAAGATCATTATGTGGAATCAGATCTGTCAACCTGAGAGCAGTTACCGTTCCTCGGCGGGGGCAGCTGGAGTTAGCCCAGTAGGTTTGTGAGGCGCGGGAGTCTCGCTCGGCGTTGGTCGGTGTCGTCGTAATCCCAGCGCTCGTCCTCGGGGAATGCATCACAGACGCGGTGAAGGCCCTGCGCTTCGAGAGCGTTGTCGAGTCCGTCCTCTTGGCCGGTGGCGCGTTCGTAGGCCTCGAGAGCTACGTAGTTGAGGAGTTCCCATTCAGGCCACTCGTCGTCGCTCCAGTCCGAGTTCGGACGACCAGCGAGGCGACGAACTTGCGGGAGGTCCGCCAAGGAGTCGGGGTTGGCTGCTACCTGCTCGAACGCATCGTGGCCGAGGCCTATCAGCCAGGGTTGGAAGTACCAGAAGCTGTCGTCTGAGCACCAGCCCTGCAGGATGTGCCAGGCAGCGCCCCACATGAGTCGGGTATCCACGCGTTTCCGCTGGTCGGTGAGGTGGAGTTCGAACTCGATGATCTCTGAAATCGGTAGCTGGGCGAGCTGGGTGGTGAGCCATCGGGTGCGTTGATCCTGGCTCCCCGTTTCGGCCGCGGAGCGGTGAATGAACGTCCAGAAATCTTCGAGTGTCACGGCCGCAAGCTATCGGTTCCCTGCCGAACATCCACGATCGGGAGGAGCGTCGCCGTCGCGGGAATGCTGAGATCGCGCGGTGTAGGCCCGGCCGGAGTCGGGACGTCGATGAGCTGGTCGAGGAGTCTGTCGAGCGCGGCTTGTCCGTCGTCGACTGCGGCGCGTTCGTCGTCAGTAAGCGGGATGCTTACTGACATGCGTTGGAGGTTCTCCTTGGCCTCGAGGAGTTGGGCCTTGGTGGAGTTCTTCGGGGTATAGAAGTCGCATTTGGCGCAGGCCATGCGGTGCTGGCACTGCTCGAAGAACGTGTAGTTGCAGAATCCGTGCCCCAAGTCGTAGTACTGCCACGGCTGGCCGGCCGCCGCCGCGCCGTTGGTGACGGCGTCCCGGTCGAGGAGGACTTCGATGGTGCGGACGTTGCGGGCGAAGTAGCCCGCGTCGTCGTAGGCCTTGGTGAGCGTGGTCGGGGTGATCTTGGCGTAGAACTGGGTGGACTGCGGGGAGCGGTGTCCGAGCCAGGCCTGCAGCTCGAACAGGGTCATGGGTTCTTTGGCGTTGTAGAGCTGTGAGGCGATCGTGGACCGGGCCCGGTGACTGGTGATGTTCCCGCGGACGTCGGCAGCAGGGACGCCCGCTTTGCGGCAGGGCAGCGGGATGATCGTGCCGTTGATGTAGGTCGCTGGGACGCGGCGGGCGCGGAAGGCGAACAGGAAGTCCGCTTGTTCGCCGGTGCGGCGGTCGACCATCTTGGGCTGGGCCGGTCGGATGGCCTGCCAGGCCTCGATGGCCTCGCCCATGAGCGGGTCGATCGGTTTGGTGAACGACGTCCCGGTCTTGTGGGTGGGGACGTCGAGCAGGCAGATGGCGTCGCGAGCGAGGACGTCGGAGGCGTCGCCGCGGATGTTGTGTCCGTCGTATTGCCAGCGGATGCAGCCCACCCTCAGGCGGGCGATCTCGTCGCTGCGTTGCCCGCTGAACAGCCAGGTCAGCGTCACGGCGCGGACCAGTTCGAGAGGGTAGAAGAATCCGGCCTGGTTGACGGGTAGGTCGTCGGGCTCGAGGTTCAGGCCGGCCCAGAGGAGCTTGGCCCAGATGTCGTCGGCGATCACGCGGGGGTCAGGGCCGAGTAGCGCCGCGATGCTGCGTGGGGTGGCCAGGGCCCGTTGGGGGTCGAACCGGCGGGGCAGCCATTCCCATTCCTGGCAGTCCCGGAAGAACGTCCTGACCGCGGCGAGTTGGCTGGCCTTGGTGGAGGCCTCTAAGGGCTTGCCCAAGCGGTCCTTGAGGCCGATAGTGCGTTCGGCGTAGTCGCCGACGTTCATCCGGTCCAACGCGGCGACCAGCGACGCGCAGGTCTGCCGGGTCCAGGCTGCCGGATCTGCGGCGTCGGGCTGCTCCGCGGCGGCCCACCGGCCGATCTTGAGCAGGTTGGAGCGGACGCCGCCTCGGGTGTTGGGCGTCAACGTCGAGGTGGCATGCCAGCGTTCGACCCACTGCGTCCAGACCTGCGGTGCCCCTCCAGCTTTGGGCGTGGTGCGGCCGGTAGTCAGGACCGGCGGGCGGCAGAATCCGAGAGCGGCGACCGCGCGTTGAACGGCGTGCAGGGTGTTGAGGCGCGCGCCGCTGCCGAAGAGCCGTTCGGCCCGGACTCGGTCGAACGGCTCGGTGGCCAGGTCCTCCAGGTGGGGGCTGCGGTTGAGTAGGAACAGCTGGCAGACCACCATCGGCAGGAGCTTGTCGTCGTCTCGGCCGAGCTGGTAGCCCCACCCGGCCAGGACAGCCCGGACTTTGCGGATCTCGCTGTCCACGCGAGTCCGCCCGAAGATTCGCCGGGCCAGCGGGAGCCGTTGGAAGCTGCCCAGGCGGTGGAACTCGTTGAACGCGCCGAGCAGGTAGGCGTGGTTGGCCACATAGGAGCGGACCGCATCATCGGCCCAAGCCGGGGCCGACCGGCGAAAACCGGCCTGATCGGCGCCGACCACCTCGACCCATTCCTCCGCCGTCCAGCCCCAATACGCTCGTCCGCTCTGCGCGCAGCGCAGCAAAAGCACCGCGGTCGCATCGGCCGTGGCCCGGCAGCGGTGGCTGGTCGGCGGGGAGTCCAGGCTGGAGTCGGCCAGCTCCAAGGGCCGCAGCAGCCTTCTGATCGCCGCCCATCCTGGAGCATCAGGGTCATGCCACTTCAGCCGTCGGAGGTTCCCCAAGCCGAGCTCACCGATCGCCGTCACCTCGGCCTCGCGCAGGACGACGCCACCGCCAATCATGTCCGTGGAGATCGGCCACTGCCAGCGTGCCGCGCCTGGTCCGCGGGCAGGCCCGGCCGGTGCCGCCGTCACCGGGACGCCTGCGCGGCGGTGCCGGTGAGCATCTGGACCCGCCAGGCGTGAATGTGATCCATCCCACTGGCCAGCTTGGCGACCAGGTCCCGGCCTGAAAGGTGGATGTAGGCGAGGGACGACTCGGTCGAGCGGTGGCCGGCGAACGTCGCGATCGTGTGCAGCTCCCAGCCCATGCGGGCCCGATCGGTCAAGCACAGATGCCGCGTCGTATGCGTGGAGAACTGCGGCACCCCGGCCTCCAGGCCAAGCTGGCGGACGACCTTCGACCACGTCCACAAGCTCAACGGCTGGGCGTGGTTGCGGCGCGACTCCGACAAGAACAACAGACCTCGAGCCCGGCTGATCGTGGCCCGATGCACCAGGTAGGACGATATGAGTGCCCCGGTCGCCGCCGAGTACGGCACTACCCGTTCCAGCCGGTGGTTCTTCGTCGTCTCCGCCCGGACCCGCAACGTCCGATGCGCCGGATCCAGATCATCGGTGCGCAGCGAGCACAGCTCCTCACGGCGCAGCGCGGCGTCATAGGCCAGCGCTAGCATTACCCGATTCCGGATGCCCTCGCCGCGAGCGACCTCCAGGACGCTCATCCACTGCTGCTCGTCCGGGATCCACGGCAGCTTCGACAGCCGCGGCACCAGCCCGCGCTGCTGACCGCCGAACCGCCGACCAGGCGTGTACTTGCCGCAGCCGACCGGGTTACTCTCGCGCAGCCCTTCCTCGATCAGGAAGTCGTAGAACAGGCGGACCGCGACCAGGCGTTGCTGGATCGTCGCGTTCGACAAGCCGGCGCCCGAGTCCAAGGCCACCACGTTCGCGCCGCGCCGGTTCGGCCGCGACGACAGCTCACGCACGAACACCGCGACGTTCGCCTTGTTCGCAGCGATCGGGTCGATGCCATCGCGCTCGCACACCTCCAGGTACTCCGCGAGACCTCGCGCGTAGGCGTCAACCGTCCGCGGCGCCCGGCCAAGATCGACCCAGATGCGCAGCCACTCAGCCGCCCTGTCGTGCCTCCCCAGAACCGGCCACTTCTCCTCCAACACCACTGCGCCCAACACTGCCCCTCAAGTACGTGGCGAGACCGAAGGGAACATGATCGTCCCTACGGCTGATTCCACGTAACTTGTAAATTACTGAAACGGCAGATGTACGGGCGAGCTGGTCTCGAACTGCTCCGCAAACGAATACTTCTCACCTTCACTAGAAACTGAGCGTTGCCACGGGAATCTTGGCAGAGCCCTTGAAGTGACAACCTCCGAGGTTTGGGCGGGGTTTGTACTCCAGCGACACTTCGCGATCATGCCTTTACTTGGGCGGCGAGCGCTGCGCTCGACTTAAGCCGCCAGTCCTTTTCGCCCGTCCTGTACCAGGGCCCAGGGTTGCGGGCTCGGTACGGCGAGGACTGGCCAGCGACCTCGCCGCCTTGGTCCCGAGCTGGGCGCGCGCTACCGTGGCTCCAGGCGCAGGCACATCCGTAGAACGCGGGTCAAGTGTTCAGCACCGCCGCCGAGTCAAGATTGAACCCGCCAACCTCCGATGCATTTCTGCCAAATATTGAGCGGCCCCAGGCCAACCCCTTCACTCGCTGTCTCTTCGATAAACTACACCGGGTGTGCTGTTCGTTCCCCGCTGTAAGCGTGCAGTGAGGATGCCTATCGGCTCCAGCATGGATGTAATCGCCGCGATCCCAACAACCTTGATGACGAAAGGACCATTCGTGAATCCCCTCTTCCCGGACAACTACTACGAGCCCGCTATCGGACTCGTCGTGTTCCTCGTCACGCTGTTCGTCGTCGGCAAACTGCTCGTACCGCGCTTGCAGAAGACGCTAGTCGAGCGGGCCGACGCGATTGATGGCGGAATCGTGAGGGCAGAGGGCGCCCAAGCCGAGGTCCGGAATCTGGAGCGGCAATACCACGAGCTGCTGAAAGAGGCCCGGCGCGACGCGGCGCTGCTGCGGGAGGAGGCCCGCGAGCAGGGCGCGCAGATCAGGGCTGAGCTCCGCACGCAGGCGCAGGCCGAGGCTCGCCACCTCATCGGGGCGGCGCACGCCCAGATCGAGGCCGACAGGCAGGCGGCGTTCGCCCAAATCCGCACGGAGATCGGCCGTCTGTCGACCGACCTGGCGGGCCGCATCATTGGGGAGTCATTGGAGGAGGACGTGCGGCAGACCGGCATCGTGGAGCGATTCCTCAACGAGCTGGAGAACCGACGGTCTCGTGAGATAACGGGCCGACCGTCCGCCAAGATGTCGGAATGAACGCGCAGAGGCTCAGGAGCAAAGGCTTCGGATTCGGCTGCCTTGTGGATTTCGTCGAGTAGCAGCGTTTGCCGGTAAGTTCGGACAGTGCCGCGGTGCGCTTCTGGCCAGAAGTGTTGGTGAGAAGTAGCCAGCGCTGGGTGGGCTGGATCTGGACGATCCCCAGTGCTTCGGCTAATCGTGCGACTGCCAGCCACACGCGCCAAGTCCGTGACGGCGGGCGCCTGGGCGTGACCTGCGCGGGCGGCAGGTGCGCGGCGGGAGGGGTCTCGTGCTGTGACCGGAAACGATCACCGGTTCGGTGAGGGGGTCTGGCTACGGGGTGAGTGCACGTCAGCCTCAGCGGATGCCCCTCTCTGTGGCTGCGGACGTGACCCGCATTCGGGGCATTGAGCGGCCAGCGTGCGAGGTGCCGGGCATGGGCATTGCGCCAGCACAGGTAGTCATCGCGCCCAATGGCCGACGGATTCACGGAAGCTATTTCATCCCCCTGGCGGCGGGGTGCTGGTCACAGCGTGATCGCGAGCCTGGCGTTCGCCTGACGACGTAAGAAACCCCTGGTAGATGGATTGATCACCACAACCAGATCCGTCACAACCAGGGGCTTCGGATGCTTTTCTATCGCCTGCGTTCCGCGTAATTCAGCGGGCTGAAGGCGCAGATTCGGGGTCTGACCAGGGGTGACATGGATGTGTCCACCTGGAGGGCGTTTCTCTAGG
>NZ_PVNG01000038.1 GCF_003001935.1 Nonomuraea fuscirosea
CCTTCCGGTCCGTAACGTCAAAGCTCATCGGCCGTACAAGGTCGACCATGTTTCCTAGATCACCTGTCGCCCATGTCGTGGGACAGAAACGTCAGCCATCTCATGGGACTAGACAAACCAGAGGTCACATGAGGTTGATTCCGTCGTGGTGCCGGATCGCTGGGGCGCCTTCGTGGAGAGCGTCAAGGATGCGAACCGCGAACGCCTCGGTGACCATGTCTCGGATCTCAGGTTCGGACGCCCAGCGGAAAGCGGTGACCTCGTCGTTGATGATGAGCTGGCCACCGGTGGCCTTGCAGCGGAACACGAGGGCCACGACGCCGACGGTCATGTTCTTGTAGACGCCAGTGAGGGCCAAGGGCTCTACGATCAGGCCGGTTTCTTCGAGGACCTCGCGACGAACACCGTCCGGGATGGTCTCTCCGATTTCGAGTACGCCACCCGGCGCTTGCCACTCGCCGTTGTCGGCCCTGCGAGTCAACAGGGCTCGGCCGGTGTCGTCGACAACGATGCCGGCGACACTCACCGAATGCATGGAACGGGTCATGCGCTTGCCTTCGTCAGGTCGTGCGCTGGTGGTACTGCAACGTGTAGAGATGTCCGCCCTTGACCAGCACTGAGACTTCAACAGGGCGCTTATTCTCGGCATAGACCACTCTGAACTGCCTCATCACGGGCACTCCTTCTGGGAGTTCCAGCCCTTCAGCCTCTTCGACTGTTGGAGGGCGGCTCGACAAGAGATCCGTAAACTCACGCTGCGGGTAGCCGAGGTCGGTCAACACCTGAGGCGCTCCTCCCTTGATCTTCTTAGAGCCTGCCAAGGGCGTGCCTCGTACGAGAGTCGATGGATAGTACGACCAGGAGAGCTCGACAGGGTCACCATCGTGGAGAAGCAGGCGATGACGCAGAACGGCCTTGTCACCATCGTCTAGGCCAAGGGCTTGCGCCACGTCAGGGGGCGGAACGACTTCGTCAACGCTGAGTAGCTCGTAGCTGTAGCCCCGCGGCGATGGTGCGAAGTAGGAAGAGACCTCAACAACGGCCAGCTGCTTGGCGCGGACGAAGACACCCTTGCCAGGACGGCCTTCCAGAAAGCCTTCGTCCTTCAACAGTGAGAGCGCACGTTGGACTGTGGCGTTCGCGGTCGTGTATTGACTCACAAGCTGCTGAGTCGATGGGAGCTGCGCACCAGGAGACAGTCGGCCGGCCATGATGTCTGCTCGAATGGCGGCGGCAATCTGCTGGTGCTTCGGACGGGTGTCCTGGTACTGGACCAAGGGAGAGCCTCTCTGCTCAGTGGGAGAGCTTGTAGCGAAGGTGGCGCCCGTAAGGGACCATGGTCATCACGCTGACTTCGACTGGCGTGTTGTCGCGAGATCGCGATAGCCGGAAGAGAACAAGCACCCACTCGTGCTCCTGGAGCTGGAGCAGCTTCCGCTCCTCATCGGTGGCCGGCCGAGTAGATACGTCCTCTTCGACGTGGACGAGTTGATGACCCAGCTCGGCGAGGAGCGTTGGTGCTCCTCCAGGGATCTTTCTCTTGTCAGCGAGGCGGGTCCCCTGAGCTATGGACACGGGATAGTACGAATCGGCCAGCTCGATGGGCTGCTCGTCAAGGAGCACGGTTCGACGTCTGACGATTACGGGTTCGTCCTCACGGATGCCGAGCGCTGCTCCCACGTTGGCCGGAGGGCGCAGCACTGTTACTTCACGGAGGACGTTGCTGCCAGTGTGGCCGTGTTCAGCGGCCTCCTCTGCCCAAGCGTCCGGCTGGTCCGCCCTTCGGGGTAGCACGTACGGCATTGAGACGCTGCTCCAGCTGTCTTGGTCGGCCACGACCCACCACTCCTCACCAGCTCATCCCGCAGGGACACCACCTAGCCACCTTACTGGCAAGGCGATAAGGATGGATTTGTCCCCTGCCCTCAAAGAAGTCTACCCAATTCCTTGCTGCCTTATCGAAAAGGCAGTATGGTTGCGATAGAACCTCGAAGCCACGGCTTGCCGAGGACCAAGAGATCAGAGGAGAACACATGCGCAACATTCCGGTGGACATCGCGTCGATGTCGTTCACGGTCGCTGGCGAGGCTGAGCCGAAGATCGTGGATCGGGCGACCGGTGAGGTGAAGAAGGACGCGGAGGGGCGTGAACTGTACACGCTGCCCCTGCTGCCCATGCCGAACGACGACCGGCGCAACCCGGTGATCACGGTGACCTTCCCGTCCGCGACCTTCCCGCAGATCGTGGTCGGCAGCAAGGTCAAGCCGGTGGGGCTGACCTGCTTCTACTGGCAGATGAACGGGCGTTCCGGGATGGGGTTTCGCTGCGAGGCGATCCGGCCGGCCGCGGAGAAGGCGGCCTGATACGAGAGGTCCCGGAGCGGCCGTGTGCTTGGCGGCTTGGGCCGCTCCGGGGTCTCCGTCCACCCAGATAAGAGGAGAGGAGACCGGTCTAGTATGGCCGACTTCGCGGTCTGGCTGGGGCTGGCGTTGCTGGCTGCCAGCGTGGGCTTCTGGGCGTGGCGGCGGTGGGCGCCGACCTCGTTCTGGTACGTGATCGGGTTCCCGGCCAAGGCGCTGGCGGTGTACGGGACGTGGCGGGCGGTGGCTTCGGGCTGCGGTCTGTCCAGGCGTCGGCGTCGCTGGCGGTGGACCTTCCCCGGCTTCCCCGGGTTCGGGGGCTGAGGTATGGAACTCGGCGAGTTCTGGAAGCGGTTCAACGAGGAACTGGCGGAGCTGACGCCGGAGCAGGCTGACTGTGCGCTGGCGTGGTTGGCCGACAGTGATAGCGATGCGGTGCTGGACGCCATCGCCTACGCCAAGGGGAGGTACCCCGGGTGAGAGGCCTGATGATTGCCAAGCAGCGTCGTGGCTTGCGGCGGGTCGAGGTTGAGCGGGCTCCGCGGCTGGGGCTGTTGCGGCCGACGCCCACGGGGTTCCGGGTGACGGTGCGGCTGCACGATGGGCAGACTCCCGACGACTACGAGCGGGTGCTGGACAAGCTGGCGCACGCCTGGCGGGTGCACAGTGTGCGGCTGGTCGGTTGGCGGCCGGGCAAGGTGACCTTGGTCGCCACGATGACCGATCCTCTGGAGACGGTGGCCGGCGGGCATTCGCTGGCCGATGGGCTGCTGCGGGTGCGGGTCGGCCGGTTGGACTCCGGTGAGTGGTTCGTGATCGATTTCCGCAAGGTGCCGCACTGGCTGAACGTGGGCGCTACCCAGTCCGGGAAGTCGAACCTGGCTAACGCCCTGATCGCGGGGCTGGCTCCGCAGCCGGTGGCGCTGGTCGGCTTCGATCTGAAGGGCGGGGTCGAGTTCACCCCGTATCAGCGGCGACTCTCGGCGCTGGCCACTGAGCGTGCCGAGTGTGCGCGGCTGCTGGCCGATCTGGTCGGGATCATCACGTCTCGCATGGCGCTGTGCCGCCAGCACCGGGTCAAGAACATCTGGCATCCGAGGCTGCCGGAGGAGGCACGGCCAACGCCCATCGTGGTGCTGGTCGATGAGGTGGCCGAGCTGTTCCTGATGGCCGATCCCAAGGCGGAGAAGGAAGAGGTCGCCGCGGTCGCTACCCGGCTGCTGCGCATCGCTCAGCTGGGCCGCGCGTTCGGGATCTACCTGGTGGTGTGCGGGCAGCGCGTGGGCTCGGATCTGGGGCCGGGGGTGACCGCGCTGCGTGCGCAGCTGACCGGCCGGATCTGCCACATGGTCAACGATGACGAGACGGCCAAGATGTGCCTGGGCGACATGGACTCCCGCGCGGTGGCGGCGGCTCGGCAGATCTCTGCGGACCGGCCGGGCACGGCGGTGGTACTGGGGGCTGATAGCCGCTGGCATATGGAGCGCTCGGTGCACGTCACCGAGGAGGAAGCCGAAGCAGCAGCTGAGGAGCACGCGGAGCTGGCTCCGTCGTGGGCGCTGCTGACGGGCGGACCGGCAATCGAGGTCGCCGACGCGGAGGAACTGGAGCAGGCGGTGGATGAGTTCGCCGCCCCCGACCTTGAGGACCTCCCCGTCTAGCCAGGAGGACCGGCCCATGAAGACATCGCCCGACGACGTCATATGCGAGACGTGCGGCGATAACGACAGCGAACTGATCCGCTGTGGTCCAAGCCGGTTTTCGGCGGACGTACTCCGCTTCGACTACCGGTGCCGGACGTGCCGAGACGAGTGGAACGTCTGGCCATAGCCACTGAGCCACGGCGTTAGTTGCCTGGCTGACCAACCTTCCCCAGACCGGGCGTGAGTCCTGATCACGCCATGTCCCTAGCAGATCTATGCCTGTTTTCGGGAGTGATCAACGTGAGAGCACGATCAAGTGCTGCCACGGCGGCACGGCGACGCGGTGCGGCCACGTCTCGCGCGAAGTACGCGGAGCAAGCGGCCGGCCGCCGGGAGGACTACGTGTGGCTGCGAGAGGAGCAGGGCCACAGCATCGCGCAGGCGGCTGAACGCATGGGCGTGAGCTATCGCCAGGCTCAGCGTTGGGAAGCGCTTCGTCGGCAGGAACGTGAGAGTGCGTCGTGAACCGGCTGCGCTCGATGGTGGTCGACTCGGCACCGGTCACGGTCCTTGCTCTGATCGCGGCTGTCGGTTCGTTCGATCACATCTCCAGCCTGGCCCGCAAGTACGGCCAGCTCGGGTGGCGGGCGTGGGCGGTGGCAGTCTGCATCGACCTGCTATGCGTGATGGCCGCACGAGAGATCCAGCGAGACAAGCGTACTGGTCGACGTCGGCGCGGTCTGCTGTCGTGGCCCGCGCTGGTGCTGTCGGGCGGGATCGTGTTGACGTTGGCGGCCAACCTGGCGGAAGCACCGCAAAGTGCATGGGGCTGGATCCTGGCCGCGACTCCGGCCGGCGCGTTCCTGATCGCCATGTCGATGCTGGAGCGCCGCGCGAGTCGTCCCGATCCTGAGGATGCGCTGGAGATACGTAGTGATGCCGCGGTGCCTGCGCACGGCGGGTCTGCTCAGCGCGTTCACTCTGCCCGCGTCGACGAGCACGAGCAGTTGGTGGCCGCGTCGGAGAACGAGGAACCGCCGCAGCTCGAACAAGCACCGTCCGTGCCCGCCGCTCCGGACGAGAACGCGCCGGTGCCGGCGCCAGCGCTACTCGGTTACGCGCGTCGCCTGGCTACCGAGTACGAGGCCACCCACAGCAGGCCGATTCCCGCTGAGGTGCTGCGTGCCCGGATGAATGTGGCCCCGGAGCTGGCTGCCGGGCTGCTGGACCATCTCGGGCTCGGCACTGACTGAGACATCCCCAATCGACATCGAGACGAAGGAGATCCGCTGATGATGACCACCGACTCGACGGCTCGCGCCGAGTTCATCGCTGGATTGCGCGCGTTGGCGCGGTTCCTGGCAGACAACCCCAAAGTGCCCGTGCCGAGCTATGGCGAGACGGTCAGCGTGCACGCCAGCGGCACCAAACAGCAGCAGCACGCGCAGGTGGATCGGGTGGCCGATCTTATCGGCGCACCCACAAGTGGCGGCACGCACTACCAGACGGCGCGGGACTTCGGGCCGATCACCTACCGCGCGATCGCGATCAGCGAGCAAGCCATGAACGAGTACACCGCAGCCCTGAGTTACCAAGGGGCGGTGACGACATGAGCGTTTACCTGCCTGAGCAGGGCCGGACGTTCAGGGGCACGGTTGCGCTGCTGGCCGTCGGTGGCGTGGCGCTCGTTGCGCTGGGTTTGTCCGGCGGTTTCGGCGAGAGTGACCCGGCTGCACCAGCCCCCACCATCTCGGCCACGACCCCCACCGGGAGCAGCACGCCGCCGCCGATCACCTGCGAGGCAGACCAGTGCTGGTGGACCGAGCTCGGCAAGCCCGAACGAAGATGACGCGCTGATGGGCCGCCTCAGCGCACCTCCCCTACCGCTGTGACCGACCGCCCAGGGTGCTCGCCCGGTGTCTCCCCTTTCATCGGGCGGGTGCCCGGGGCGACCGGCCCCAGACGAAGGGATGACTGCCATGTCGAAGGTCACGATCCACACCAAGAACGGCGAACAGATCGAGGTCAACGCCGCTCCTCACTAGGAGGCGTTCTACGACGACCTCCCGTTCACCAGCGAGAACGTGATGATCACGGAGATTCGGCCGAAGCGGTAATCGCGGCTCTGAGCCACAGAGGAGGACCCATGGCGCTCTGGGCCTTCCAGTGCTGCACCTGCAACGGCACCGGCATCGACGGCGAGAACCAGACCTGCCGCGACTGCACCGGCACCGGCATCGACAACCACGTCGACGACTGAAGCAGCCGAAGGGAGGAGACAGCCATGAACTTCGACCAGCGCGTACGGCAGCTCCGTGAGCAGAACGGTTACAGCCTCACCCGGGCTCGCCGGCAAGCGTTCACCGAAGCGCAGGCCGATCTAAAGGCGCGCGAGGAAGCCATGTTCGACGAGATCGACCAGGACGGTTAGCGATCCCTGGAGCCGAACGTGAGCACAGATCAGCTTCAACGAAGGCAGACGACGAAGATTCCTCCAGGGCCGCTCATCCGGCAAAGATTCCCGGCCCTGGAGGCTCCACAAGGGAGAACTCCACGATGGCAGCAAAGACGCAGATCTTCCACCCTGGCAAACCCGGCATCTGGCCCGGCGGTGAGTCCCAGGCCGTCCGCGACGCCTACGACGAGCTACTCGCCCAGCAAGAGGCGGAGCGTACCGAGCGCGAGCAGGCTCGGGGGGCGCAGCGATGAGAAGGCGGATGAGCGATGCGCAGCTGGCCGAGCTGAAGGCCAGGACGCAGAACGCCAACGAGCTGAACGAGCTCGCCCGTGCCGCCAATGGCCACGGCGTGACCGCCGCAGAGCGGCGTCAGGCTGATGCCGAACTGCAGGCCGCGGTCGGCACGAGGAAGGCCAAGCGGCTGCGTGAGGACGCCCTGCGACAGGCCGGCGCTCGCGGCAAGGGCCTGGGGCGCTGGTTCGGGTGAGCAGGAAACTCCCGCCGCCACGGCCGCTGCCCCGGTGCTCGATCTGCCGCGGCTACCTGTACATCCGGACCCAGACCTGCCCCAAATGCGATCGCTAGAAGGGAGGGCCACCACCATGTCGACACCGACCGGCGTCAACGACCAACGGGTGACCTGCCCCGGCTGCCGCTATGAAACCCGGCTCGCGCGCTTCCAAGCGCTGCTGGTAGGCGAACGCGGGCTTCAGGTTGGCTGCCCGAACTGCCGCTACTCGTTCTGGGTCACCTTCTGCTGATCGCGACGGCTGAGATCAATCGCTCCACTCCGAAGGGAGGGACTGACCATGCCCGAACCGCTTGAGGACTGCGACCCCGAGTTCATCGATGGCTCCTGGCACGGCTGCGGCGACTGCGCGGCCTGCCTGGGCCAGGCCGACAGCGACGCCGAGTTCCTCGACTGATCACGACGGCTGAGGTTGCGGGTGCCCGCCCAGCCTGCCCAGTTCGACCCGCTGGGCGGGTGCCCGGAACGTCATGGCTTCGAGATCACAAAGGAGACATTGCCATGAAGGACACGATCAGATACCGCACCGCTGGCGGCAACGCCGTCACCTGGAAAAAGCTGCCGTACGACCCGCAATGGCCGTACAGAAGTGGCCAGTACGAGTGCGGTGGCTGCGGTGAGGAGAAGACCGGAGACCACACCGACGCCGACAAGCACGCCCAGAACTGCCGGGCGCTATGACACCGGGCACCGACTCGGGGTGCTTGACGGCGGGGGCCGGACTGATGGCCAACCGGTATCGCGTCCGCGTCATCGAGACGTACGCCTGTGGCGCTGACCTGCCGTGGAGCGTGGCCCGGCAGGTACTAGGCCACGACCGGAGCGGCCGGTGCGAACGGCCGGTCATCATCCGCGGCTGTGGCTTGGTACAGCAACTGGCCTGCGCTCGGCGGCTGCCCGCCGACCAGCAGTGCACGGCCTGTCGCACGCACACCCTCATCGTCGACGTGAGGAGGATCATTCAGTGAGCGACGCGGGGGCGCTCGCCGAACTGGCCGGGCCGGTCGTCCGCGACCTGGCCCGGCATTCAAGCACCGACCTGGCCCGCTGGCTGGACCGAGTCCACCGCCTGCGCGGCTGCGCGGAACCAGTCCGGTTGACCGGCGAAAGCCTCACCCTGAACGCCATCTCCGGCGAAGTCCTGTCCCACTACCGCACCGACAACGAGCCACACGGGCAACTGCTCATCCGGTGTGGCAACCGGCGCGCTTCCCGCTGTCCGTCCTGCTCCGAGCTCTACCGCCGCGACACCTACCATCTGATCCGGGCTGGTCTCCTCGGCGGTGCCAAGGGCGTGCCGGCGACCGTCCGCGAGCACCCGAAGGTGTTCGCCACTCTGACCGCGCCCTCGTTCGGGCCGGTGCATCGCGGTCCCGGAAAGGATGGCAAACCTCAGGTCTGCCACCCACGCCGTACCGGCCTGGCCTGCTTCCAGCGCCATAAGGCCGACGACACCAGGATCGGGCAGCCACTCGACCCGGACGTCTACGACTACGTCGGGCACGTGCTGTGGAACGCGCATGCCGGTGATCTCTGGCGTCGCTTCACCATCTACCTTCGGCGCCGCCTGGCCGCCTCGGCCGGCCTGACGCAGACCGCGTTCAACAAGGCGGTTCGGGCCTCCTTCGCCAAGGTCGCCGAGTACCAGGCCCGCGGCGTCGTGCACTTCCACGCCGTGATCCGTCTCGATGCCCGAACCACCGACCCGGCCGACGTCCTTGCACCGCCGCACTGGGCCACCGTGCAGCTGCTCGACGACGCGATCCGCTCGGCCGCCGCCGCTGTAAAACTCGACGCACCCACGCTCGGCCAGCCGACGCGCCATCTCGTTTGGGGCCGTCAGGTCGACGTCCAGCCGATCCACGGCAGCGACCTCGCCGGCCAACTGTCAGAGCAGGCCGTCGCTGGCTACATCGCGAAATACGCCACCAAAGCCGCCGAGTCTTCCGGCACGCTCGATCGCCGTATCCATGAACACGATCTCACCCACCTGCACGAGCGCGGCGCCACCGCCCACGCCGCTCGGCTGATCCGCACAGCCTGGGAGCTGGGCCACCCCGGCACCCATCCTGAGCTGACCGGCCTGCGGCTGCGCAAGTGGGCTCACATGCTCGGGTTCCGTGGTCACTTCTCAACCCGGTCCCGGGCCTACTCGACCACGCTCGGCGCCATTCGGCAGGAACGTACCGACTACCGGCATGAGCAGCTGCGCGCGGCGGGGCTGATGCCGGAGGCAGACGGCAGCACACTCGTGCTCGCTCACTGGAGCTTCGCCGGTCAGGGCTACACCCCGGGCGAATCCCTGCTCATCGACTCTCTCGACCCACCAAAGGAGGGCCCTCCATCATGAACACGACCGAGGACGTGCGGCTTTATCGAGTCCGGGATGCCATGACGCTCCTGGGGCAGAGCCGTTCGTCGATCTATGAGCTGATCCGTTCGGGCCGACTGCGCACGGTCAAGGAAGGACGGACCAGGCTGGTTCCCTCAACTGCCATCCGCGAGTACATCGCCCTCCTCGAACGTGAGGCGGAGGCTCGATGATGGCCAAGAGAAGGAGCCCAGGAGACGGCGGCCTTCATTGGGACGAGCGGCGGCAGCGCTGGATCGCCTCGGTGACGATCGGCTACAACTCGGCCGGGAAGCGGATCGTCAAGAAGGGCAGTGGCAAGACCAAGACGGAGGCCAAGGCCAAGCTGAAGGAGATCCTTCGCGACCACGAGGACGGCCTGGCGATCGCGCCGCACGACTACACCGTGTCGGATGCCGTGACCTACTGGTTGGAACACGGGCTCCGGGGCCGGGACGAGAAGACGGTGAGGCTCTACACCGACTTCGCCCGGCTCCATATCGTCCCGGCTCTGGGCCGCCGTAAGCTCCGTGACCTGTCGGTGGAGGATGTCGACAAGTGGCTGGCTGACAAGGCCACCGTACTGAGCACCCGTTCGCTCAAGTTGCTCCACTCCGTGCTCAACCGGGCGATCAGGAACGCGATGAAGCGAGACAAGGTGCGGCGGAATGTCGTCGACTTGTGCGACGTGCCCGATGGGCAGGCTGGCCGGCCTTCCCGAGCTCTGTCCGTGGCGCAGGCTGAGGCTGTGATCGTCGCGGCCGAACGGGCAGATATCCGGATCGGTGCCTACGTCCTGCTCTCGCTGCTCACAGGAGCTCGTACGGAAGAGGTACGGGCGTTGAGCTGGTCGCACGTCGTGGCCTTCGACGAGAGCCGCCAGGCGTGGCTTCCTGTCGCTGGGGCCGGGTGGGCGCATCGGGAGTTCGCAATGTACGTGTGGCGATCAGTGCGCAGGAAGGGCGACACGAAGACTGTGAAGTCGCGCCGTACGCTGAAGCTGCCCGCTCGCGCGGTGAAGGCGTTGCGGTTGCTGATGGAGGACCAGGAGAAGGCGCCGGCCGCGGTGGACGGCGGGACTGACGGCCTGGTGTTCTGCACGAAGAACGGCACGGCCCTGAGCGCCACCAACGTGCGCCGGGACTTCCGCAAGGTCATTGTGAGCGCGGGCCTGGCGGGTGGCGAGTGGACGCCCCGCGAGCTGCGGCACAGCTTCGTGTCGCTCCTGTCGGACTCCGGCGTGCCGATCGAGGACATCTCGCGGCTGGTGGGCCACGCGAACACCGTGGTCACGGAGACGGTCTACCGGTTCCAGCTCCGGCCGGTGCTGCTGGAAGGAGCGGAGGCCATGGACAGCATCTTCCCAGTACAAGAAGAGGCGTAGTCACTCAGTAAGTCACGCACCCCCACTTAGTGATCTTAGGTGGGGGTGCGTTGTCGCTGGTGGAGCCTAGGAGATTCGAACTCCTGACTTCCTGCTTGCAAAGCAGGCGCTCTGCCAACTGAGCTAAGGCCCCTTCGACGAAGATAGCTTACCGGGCGGTGGAAGCTACCTGCGTCGTACCAAGGTCATCGCTCAGGACCAGATTCGGGAAGTCGGCGATCGAGTCGAGGATGTGGGTTGCGCCGCCCTTGAGCAGGCGTTCCTTGCTGTGTACGCCGGTCATCACCCCGGCCACGATGGAGGCGCCGGCGCGTTTGCCGCAGAGCATGTCGCTTTCCGAGTCGCCGATCACGGCCACCTGGCGGACGTCGGGGACTCCTGAGCGGAGGACCGCGTGGAGGACCATGTCGGGCCAGGGACGGCCGCGGCCACCGGCGTCTTCGGGGGAGATGGCCAGGTCGATCTTGTCGTGCCAGCCGAGGACGCTCAGGATGCGGCTCAGGGTGGTGCGGCTGAAGCCGGTGATGAGGGCTAGTTTGATGCCGTTGCCACGGAGTTTGTCGAGGACCTCCATGACTCCGGGCATGGGTACGAGACCCGCCCGCTCCAGCGCCCCCTCGTAGGAGCGTTCGAACGTCAGGTTCGCGGCCTGTGCCTGGGCCTCGTTGCCGGGGAAGATCCCACGGAAGACATCGATCTTGGGGCAGCCCCGGGACCGGTGCACGTGAACCATGGCTCGCGCGTACGCTCCGGTCCCGGGCACTATGCCCTGGGTCGCGATCGCCTCGGCAAAGGCGCGCTCGACCATGGCGATGTCACCGACTGTGGTGCCTGCCAGGTCCAGGCACACCAGCTTGATGGGGACGACGTCACTCATCGCCTCGCCGGTCGGTTAGTTCTCGCTGCCGGTCGCCTCGGTCCAGAGATCGAGCTCTGCGCGGTCGGCCTGCACCTTACGCCAGATCAGCAACCCCCCAAGGGCGATCAGCGCCAGAACGAGCAGCTTCTTCACGGTGTGACCCCACTTCTTCGACGGTCTCACCTGCCGGGGTGAGACCCAACGGTTGACAAGCAGCCTAGCAAGGGATGGCTGGGCTCCCTGTGTTGCGCACGGACCAGATGTGCGGAATGTGCGAAGGGCGGGAGTTCAGCCCCTGGTGGGGCCGCACTACCCGTCCATCTTTGGACAACATCCCAGTGACGATGGTTCGAGCGTTTCAGGTCAAGATTCATGCTCCATGGCTCATGTGCCATGGCTCATGGTTCATGGATTGGACAACAGCTCGATCATGCCAAAATTCCCAGCTTGATGCGCAACCGCGGGGATGGGGTATCCGGTGGCTCACGCTTGTGCTGGTTCGGTGGGGGTTTGGGCGCAGGAGGTGAGGGGTGCTCGGGAAGTTGGTCGCGACTCTGCCCGCCAGTAAGGCTGCTCCAGCCGTATCTGAAGTGGAGAAGGGTTCGACCGACCGCGACCGGCGGCTCGCTGTTCAGGCTCAGGGGGTACGGTGCCAGGTTTCACGTGGAGCTGTGGGCAGGCCGCCGGATGCTACGGGGTGGGGCGGGCATGAAGGCGGCGGGCAAGCTCGGTTCGTACGGTCTGGTGCTGGTCGTGGTGTTCGGGGGTGCTCTGGGGGTGGGCACGATGGTCGGCCCGGTGACTCCCCGAGAGGGGGCGAGTGTGGCGGCGGGGGAGGGAGATGGCCATTCCGATCATTCCGGGCATGGGGTCGGTGGCCAGTCCGGTGCGGTGCCCGGTGGGCTGCAGGTGTCCCAGGACGGTTACACGCTCAACCCCATCAGCACGATCGCGACCGGTGCCCCGGCGGAGTTCAGGTTCACCGTGATCGGCCCCGACGGCACCCCGGTCACCGCCTACCAGGTCGAGCACGACAAGAAGATGCACCTCGTCGTCGCCTCCCGCGATCTCACGAGCTTCCAGCACGTGCACCCGAGCATGGCCCCCGACGGCACCTGGTCGGTCGGCTTGGCGGTGCCGAAGGCGGGCTCGTACCGGGCGTTCGCCGACTTCGTCCCCGCCGAAGGGGAGAAGCTCACGCTGGGGGTGGATCTGCAGGCTGCGGGCGACTATCGGCCTGAGCCGCTGCCCCACGTCAGTCGTACGGCGGCCGTCGGTGACTACACCGTGAACCTGGCCGGCGACATCGTTCCCGGCCGGGCGAGCAAGCTGGTCATGACCGTCAGCAAGGACGGCGAGCCGGTCGACGATCTGGAGCCCTACCTGGGCGCGTACGGTCACCTGGTCGCCCTGCGCGCCGGCGATCTCGCCTACCTGCACGTGCATCCGGAGGAGAGGGACGAGGCGGGGCCCGAGGTCACGTTCGTCGCCGAAGCCCCTAGTCGGGGCGACTATCGGCTGTTCCTCGACTTCAAGCATGAGGGGAAGCTGCGGACGGTGGGTTTCACGGTGACGGCGGTGCTGTCCGATGGGCACGCCCCGTCCGCGACCCATGACCACACCCATTGAGCGTCCGGTGCGGGTTCGCGGGGCGCGGTGCAACGTCAGGCGCGGGTCAGCCGGGCGCGCCTGACGGCCGGGGTCATCGCCGCGCCGGCCAGGACGAACATCGCGCCGACCAGCAGCCACCCCAGCGTCCCCGCCCCCAGCACGACCGTCGTGAGCACCACAGGCCCGAGCATCCTGGCCACGGCCACCCCGCTGCCGAAGAAGCCCTGGTACTGGCCCTGCCGGTCGTCGGGGGCGAGGCCGAACCCGATCTCCCACGACCCGGAGGCGAGCTGCATCTCGCCGGCCACCAGCAGCGCCGTCGCCACCAGCAGGAACCCCCACCAGTACGGGCTCAGCGCGAACACCGCGCACGCCGCGAACATCGTCACCCCCGCCCGCCGCACCGCCGCCGAGGCGTCCCGCAGGCTCCGCACCCGCCTGGCCACCCGTACCTGGAACAGCAGCACTCCACCCGTGTTGATCAGCAGCAGGACGGCGACCACCCACGTGGGCGCGCTGGTACGAGCGGCGATCCACAGCGGCACCACCAGGCTGAGCAGCGGCATGTAGAAGAGCATCACCGCGTTGACCAGCGTGACGAGCGCGTACGGCCGGTCCCTGAGCACCGCGAGGCGGGGGCCGGCGGAGGGGGCGGTGATCCGTACGGAAGGCAGCCGGAGCAGGACGATGGCGGCGAGGAGGAAGCCGAGGGCGTCCACCGCGAACGCGGCCAGGTAGCCCTCGCGGGTCCCGAGGTGCAGCGCGAGCCCGCCCAGCCCGGCTCCGACGGCCAGGCCGCCGTTGAGCGTGGCCTGCAGCGTCGCCCGCACGGTGGTCCGCTCGGCGGGCTCGACCAGGGCGGCGAGCAGGGCCTGGCGGGCGGCTGACAGGCCGGTCTGTGCGGTGCCGTACAGGCAGGCGACCAGGACGAACGCCACGAACGAGCCGACGAACAGGAACGAGCCGACCGCCACGGCGGTGGTGAGCGCGAGCAGGACGGCGACGCCGCGGGGGCCGCGCCGGTCGGCGAGGTGGCCCAGGGGTACGCCGGCCACCAGGCCGACGGCCCAGCCGAGGGTGAGCCCGAGGCCGATCTGCGTCGCCGACAGGCCGATGATCTGGGAGAAGTAGAACGCCGAGGTGACGAGGTAGAGGCCGTCGCCGATGGAGTTCGCCAGCTGCGCCTGTGCCAGGATTCGCCGATATTTCGGTGCTTGGGGGACGGTGCAGCTGGACGATCCGGTGGCGAGTAAGTCGGACGCCGTACGCGCGGGGGCTGATGTCATACGTTCATCCTCGCCCCCGACTTGTCCCAAGGTAAGCTCCAATTCATCGTCAAATGATTGGGCCAAGATGGACGTCCACATCAGCCTCCACGGCCGCGGTGACCTGGCCGCACAGGTCTACCGGCAGTTGCTCGACGCCATCCTCGACGGCCGCCTGCGGTCGGGCGAGCGCCTGCCCCCGACCCGGGACCTGGCCCGCGGCCTGGAGATCTCCAGGAACACGGTCGCCCTCGCCTACGACCGCCTGGTGGCCGACGGGTTCCTCGTGGGTCGCGCGGGCGCGGGGACGTTCGTCTCGGCGGAGCCGGTCAGGGGGCGGGCCGCGCCGAAGGGCGTCGTACGCCCGCGTCCCGTCTGGGACGACCTCCCCCTGCCCCAGCCCATGACCCCCGCCCGGTACGACTTCCGCGCCGGCGTCCCCGATCCGCGCCTGTTCCCCATGGAGACCTGGCGCCGCCTGGTGGCCCGCGAGCTGCGGGTGAGCGCCGCCGGCTACGGTGATCCGGCCGGCCACGAGCCGCTGCGCGCGGCGATCTCCCGCCACATCGGCCTCAGCCGCTCGGTCCACGCGGGCCCGGACGACGTGCTGATCACGAACGGCGCCCAGCAGGCGCTCGATCTGATCGGCCGCGTGCTGATCGAGCCGGGCGCGGTGGTGGCCGTCGAGGAGCCCGGCTATCCCCCGGCCCGCCTGCTGTTCCGCTCGCTGGGAGCGCGGGTGGCCGGCGTGCGCGTGGACGGCGAGGGCATCGACGTCACGGCGATCCCCGGTGAGGCGCGCGTCGTGTACGTCACGCCGTCGCACCAGTTCCCGCTCGGCACGCCGATGTCGCTGGCCCGCCGCGCCGCCCTGCTGGCCTGGGCCGAGCGCCGCAGGGCGGTGGTGATCGAGGACGACTACGACAGCGAGTTCCGCTTCGGCGAACGGCCGCTGGAGCCGCTGCAGAGCCTCGACCGGGCGGGCCGCGTCATCTACGTGGGCTCGTTCTCCAAGACGCTGCTCCCCATGCTCAGGCTCGGCTTCCTGGTCGCGCCCGCCTCACTCGCGCCGGCCCTGCGCGCGGCCAGGCAGCTGTCCGACTGGCACGGGGAGCTGCCCACGCAGGCGGCGCTGGCCCGCTTCATCGACGAGGGTCTGCTGGCCAGGCACATCAGGAAGGCGACCCGCGAGTACGCCGCCAGGCACGCCATGATCGCCGAGGCACTGGCCGGCGACGACCGGCTGCTGCCCGTGCCGTCCACGGCGGGGCTGCACCTGTGCGCCCGGCTCGCGCCTGATGTGTCGGTACGTCCGGTGCCGGAGCTGGCGGTGGAGTCACTGGAGGCGTACTACGGCGGGAGCACACCCGAGCCCGGCCTGGTGCTGGGGTACGGCGGGATCGGCAGGGACGCCATCCCGGAAGGGCTGCGTCTGCTCAGGTCGGCGATGCGGCGGGAACGCTTCTCATGAAGGGACTCGGCCGTTACTGAATTACCGCGCCTGAGCAGGTCAGGGATGTCGGCGGGTCCAGAACCTGCGGTTGCGCTCCCCCGACATCTCCGGGTCGTCCGGCGGCGAGGGCTGTTGCACGATCACGACCGTCGTACGGGCGTGCCGCGCGCAGTACATGCTGGTCGAAGGCAGGAAGATGCGGCTGAGCACCCCGCGTCTCCCCCGCCCGAGCACCAGCAGGTCACCTTCACGGGCCAGGTCGACGAGATGGTAGCCGGGGTCGCCCACCCGGCCGACCATGAAGGTGGCCAGGTCGTCGGGCACCCCGCCCGCCACGTCCTCGAACACGCCCGTGATCACCTCGGTGCAGCGCGCCTCCTCGCCCGCCCTGACGGCGTGCTGCACGGGCAGCGCCTCGGGGAAGGGGTGGACGGGCGCGCGGCTGACGTGCACGGCCACGAGAGCCATCCGGTGCAGCCGCGCCGCGCCGATGGCCCAGGCCAGGGCCCAGCGCGCCGCCGGGGATTCGTCCACCCCGACGATCAGCCGCGCACCGCCGGGCAGATCCTGTTCCACGGTGCCTCCTGTCGAAGTACGACCATAGTGCGCCTACCCGCTGGTTACCGGGAGGTGGCACTTTGCGAACTCTGGAGTCCCCCGGCGAGGCCAGGCGTAGCATGCGGGGGTGGAACGAGGGTGGGTGCGGCCTCGTCCCGCCCTCGACCGGCGGCTCGACGGCGCACTCGTACACCGGCTCACCTCGCTCGTGGCGACGACAGGCTACGGGAAGTCGACCGTTCTGGCCGGTTGGAGCCAGGCCGTGGGTGCGGTGCTGCACCGCCTCGGGAGCGCCGACCGTGACCTGCCCACGCTGGCCGCGAAGGTGGCCGCCGCGGTGGCGGGCAAGGTGCCCGATCTGCCCGCCGAGCTGGTGACGGCGGCGGGGGCGCCGCTCGGGCCCGGCGCCGACGAGCCGTCCAGGGCGGCGGCGCTGGCGGGCGCGCTGGCCGAGGCGCTGGCGCGGCGGCTGCGGCGGGGGCTGGTCCTGGTCTTCGACGGGGTCGAGGTGATCGCGGACGCGCCGGGTCCCGTCCGTTACGTGGAGACGCTCGTACGTGCCGCGCCCCGCCACCTCCATGTGGTCACCGCGTCGCGGGCGCCGCTGCCGTTCCCGACGGCCCGGCTGCGCCAGGACCACGAGGTGCTCGACCTGGACGCCACCGATCTCGCGCTGACGCCGGAGGAGACCGCCGCCTGGGCGCGGGCCCTGCTGGGCGAGGCGGGCGCGGACATCGCGGCCGAGTTGCACCGTACGTGTGCCGGCTGGCCCGCGGCCGTGCAGGCGGCGCTCGACGCGCTGGCCCGCGAGGATCCGGCCGCCTGGCGCGGCACCGTGGCCGGACTGACGGCGAACTCCGCCACGCTCGACCGGCTCACGCTGGCCGCGTTCGAGGACCTGCCCGCCGCCATGCGGGAGCTGCTGCGCGCCGCCACGGTGCTGCCGGTGCTGACGCCGGACCTGGCCGGGGCGCTCGGCGCGCCGCCCGACACGCTGGACGCGCTGGCCTGCCGCGGCCTGTTCCTCGAATTCCTGGAGCCGGGCCGCGAGAGCTGCCGGCTGACCTCGCAGGGCGGCCAGGTGCTGGCCAAATATGCCCCGCTGGACCGGCACGAGGCGCACGACGTGGCGGCGGTCGCGGCCCGCTGGTACGTCGAGCACGACCAGCCCGAGCTGGCCCTGCGCGCGGCGATCTCGACCGCCCACCCCCTGCTCGCCGCCTCGCTCCTCGACGCCCACGGCCCGCGCCTGGCCGAGCGCGGTGACGTGCCGGCCGCGCTGGAGCTGCTGCCCGAGTCCGCCAGGCGCTCTCCCCCGATGCTCAAGCTGGCCGGCTTCGCCGAGCAGAACCGCGGCCACTGGACCAGGGCCCGCGAGCTGCTCGCCCAGGCCGCGGAGGGGCCGGCGTTCGACGCCTCCGTGGCCAGGCGGCTGGCCTTCATCGACCACATGCGCGGCGAGCTGGACCGGGCGCTGGCCATGTACGAGCAGGGTCACGCCTTCGGCCTGCCGCCCGCCGACGCGGCCATGTGCACCGCCTCGATGGCCTCGGTGCACTGGCTGAAGGGCGACCGGGTGTCCTGCGCCGAGCTGGCGGACAAGGCGCTGGAGCAGGCCAGGAGCCTGGGCGATCCGGCCGCGCTGGCCATGGCCAACACCGTCCTCGCCATGCTGGCCGCGCTCGACGGCGACCGCCGCGCCAACGACGCCTACTACCTGCGGGCGCTGGCCTACGCCGAGCGGGCCGGCGACCTGGTCCAGCTGATCCGCATCCACGCGAACCGGGCTTCTCGCCACCTGGACGAGGCCGCGTACGAGGACGCGCTGGCCGAGACGGAGATCGCCGGCCGCCTGTCGGATCTGGTGGCCTTCGCCCCCTTCGCCGCGCTCAACGTGGCCAACCGCGCCCAGGCCCTGGCCCGGCTGGGCCGCCTGGAGGAGGCGCTGACCGAGGCCGCCGACGCGGTGGCCCGGTGGGAGGCGATGGGCTCCGGGCTGACCGGCACCGGCATGAATCAGCTGGCCGCCGTGCACGCGCTGCGCGGCGACCGCGGGGCGGCGGTGGCGCTCTACCGGCGGGTGATCGCCCAGGCCGAGCCGTCGGGGGAGGTGCAGGCGCTGTCGCACGCGCTCAACGGGCTGGCCGGGCTGCTCGCGTACGAGGATCCCGACGAGGCCGCCCGCGTCGCCCGGCAGGCGCTCCGGTACGTCGGCGGCATCGCCGGGGTGGCGGCCAGGCTCGCCGCCGTACGGGTGGCGCTGGCGGCCGGGCGGCGCGAGGAGGCCAGGGCGCTGCTGGCGGAGGCCGAGCCGGTCGCGGTCGGCCGCAGGGACCACGCCGCGCAGGCGGCCGTCGCGGAGCTGCGCGCTGAGCTGGACCGCGACGCCGCGTTCGCCGACGAGGCGGTGCGCCGGTGGACGATGCTCGGCGATCCCGTCGGCCGGGCCAGGGCCGAGCTGGTCAGGGCCGCGCTGGCCGATCCCGCGACCGGCGTCGAGGTGGCCGTGGCGGTGCGCGAACGCATGCACGCGATCGGCTGCCGGGAGCTCGACGACCGCATCGACGCGCTGGTGGCCCGCGCCGCTCCCCCGCGCCAGGCCAAGGTGGTCGTCGCGACCATGGGAACGTTCCGCGTGCTCAGGGGCGCGGTGCCGGTGCCGCGTACGGCCTGGCAGTCGCGCAAGGCGCGTGACCTGCTGAAGATCCTGGTCAGCCGCAGGGGCGGCGCGATCGGCAGGGAGCGGCTGGTCGAGATCCTCTGGCCGGAGCAGGAGGACCAGGCGGTCGGGCTGCGGCGGCTGAACGTGATGGTGTCCACGCTGCGCGCCGTGCTGGATCCGGGGCACGAGTGGCCGGCGGACGAGATCGTGGTCTCGGAAGAGGGAGCGTTGCGGCTGGAGCTGGCCAACGTACAGGTCGATGTAGAGATATTTCTTGATCTGGTGGCTGAGGCCGTGCGACTCGATCAGGCCGGACGTCCGGCGGAGGCGCTGGAACGGTGGGCGGCGGCCGAGAACGCGTACGGCGGGGAGTTCTGCGAGGAGGACCCCTACGCCGACTGGGCCGTGGGCCTGCGCGAGCAGGCCCGGCTGGCATACGTGCAGGCGGCGGCCAGGCTCGCCACCGAGCGGGCCGGCGCGCACCGCTACGACGAGTCGGCCCGCTACTGGCTGCGGCTGCTCGAACGCGACCGCTACGACGAGCGCGCCCACCTCGGTCTGGTACGGGTGCTCGACCTGGCGGGCCGGCGCGGCGACGCCCGCAGGCGCTACCAGTTCTACGCGGAGCTCATGCGCGAGCTGGAGGTCGAGCCCGCGCCGTATCCGACCTAGGCACCCCGACCTGAACCAGACCTGAACCGCCCGGCGAGATCGTGCACAGATGAGAACGGTCATCGTCCGGCTGGTCGAGCCCGAGCAGTCCGGCGGCCAGCTCCGCGGGCTGCTCGAAGAGGTCGGAGGCGAACCGGTGCCGTTCAGCGGCCCGGAAGCCGTCATCGAGATGCTGATGGTGGCCGCGGGACTACACAGAGATCCGGCCTGAACCTCCCGCGAACACCTCTCGCCACGATGGGTGACGAGAGGAGGCACGATGAGCGAGCACGGGAGCTGTTGGCCGTTCGTCGGGCGAAGGGGGTCACTCACGACCGTACGGGAGGCGTTGCGGTCGGGAGCGGGCATGATGATCGCCGGGGCGGCAGGGGTGGGCAAGAGCAGGCTGGCGGCGCAGGCCGTCGCCGGGCTGCCGGGATACGCGGTGGTGCACGCGCTGGGGACGGAGACCGCTGCGGCGATCCCGTTCGGCGCGTTCGCGCACGTGCTGACGGGGCCGCCGCGCAGCGGCGAGAACCTGCTGCGCTGGGCGGCGCGTCATCTGCGCGGGCAGGCGGGGCGGCGGGGGCTGCTGGTGAGCGTGGACGACGCGCAGCGGCTGGATCAGGCGTCGGCGGCGCTGGTGCACTATCTGGCCGAGAGCGGGGAGGCGCAACTGCTGGTGACGGTCAGGTCGGAGGAGCCGCACCCGGCTCCGGTCACCGCCCTGTGGAAGGACGAGCTGCTGCGGCGAATCGAGCTGCCGCCGCTGACCGTGGCGGAGGTCGGCCAGGTGCTCGAAGCGGCGCTCGGCGGGGAGGTCGCGGCGCGGACCGTACGGCAGCTCGCGGGGATGAGCGAGGGGAACGTGCTCTACCTGCGCGAGCTCGTGCACGCGGGGCGCGACTCCGGCTGCCTGGCCGAACGCGGGGGCGCGTGGCGCTGGCGGGGCGAGCCGGCCATGACCACCCGGCTGCGCGAGCTGGTCGGCGACCGGATCGGCCACCTCGACCAGGACGAGCGCGAGGTGCTTGAGCTGGTGGCGTTCGGGGAGCCGGTCGGCATCGAGCTGCTGACCGCGCTCACCTCGGCGCGGGCGGTCGAACGGGTCGAGGCGCGCGGCCTGGTCGTGACCGTGACCGACGGCCGGCGCGAGAACCTGCGGCTCGGCCATCGGCTCTACGGCGAGGTGATCCGCGGCGACTGCGGCACCCTGCGCACGCGGCGCCGGCTGCGGACGCTGGCCGAAGGGCTGGAGGCGACGGGGCTGCGGCGGCGCGAGGACGGGCTGCGCGCGGCCGTGTGGCGGCTGGACAGCGGCTCGCCCGCCGATCCGGCACAGCTCACCTCGGCCGCGCGGCTGGCCTGGAGCCGGCAGGACCCCCGGCTGGCCGCCCGGCTGGCCAGGGCCGCGATCGACGCGGGCGCGGGCGTGGGGGCGGTGGCGGTGCTCGGCGAGGTGCTCACGGTGCTGGGCGAGACCGGCCCCGCCCTGTCGGCCCTGTCGGCGGTGTCGATGCCGACGTCGGTGCCGCTGTCGACGTCGGCGGAGGCGGCTGGGGCTCTAGCAGTTGCCGGGGCTTGGGCGTCGATGACCGAGGGCGAGCGGGCGCAGCACGCGTGCAGTCTGGGGATGAACCTGGCATGGGCGGGCGCGGACGCCGAGGCGTGCCGGGTGCTCGACGCGGCGGTCGCGACGCTGACCGAGCCGGGATGGCGGCAGGAGGCGTACGTCTACCGCGCCGTCGCCGACTGCTTCGCCGGCCGGATGGGCGGCGCGGCCGAGTCGCTGGCCGAGGCCCGCGCCTGCGCGCCCGGCACCGCCCGCGGCCTGGCGCACGCGTTGGCGCTGCGGACGTGGGTGGACGCCTACACGGGCCGCCCGGAACGCGCCCTCGCCGCAGCCGGACGGACGGCAGAAGATGGGCCGGACCGGGAGGAGTCCGCGCACGCGTTGCCGACGCTGCTCGACGCGCTGTGTGCCGCGCAGTTGTTCCGCGGGCGGCCGGAGGAGGCGGCGCGTACGGCGGAGCGGGGGATGGAGCTGCCCGCCGCCGAGCTGCCGGTGACCGGGTTCGCGGCACACCTGGCGATGGCGGCCAGGTTGCGCGGGGACGCGGCGGAGGCGGTGCGCCGGTGCGGGGACGACCTGGCCAGGCTGCCGGAGCGGGAGCCGTACCTGGGACGCTGCCTGGCCGAGCAGGCGCACGCGTTCGCGCTGCTCGGCAGGCTGGGGGAGGCCACGCGGGCGCTGGCCGAGGCCGAGGAGGCGGCGGCCAGGTGGGCGTTCACCCGGCAGCACGTGCTGAGCGCCGCGGTCTGGGTGGCGGCGGCGGGCGGCGACGTGGCCGGCGCCGTACGGCGATGTCTGGCGGCGGCCGAGCACGCGGAGCGGCACGAGCTGCGCGGCCACCTGATGTTCGCGCTGCACGACCTGGTCCGCCTCGGGGCCGCACCCGCCGCCGTGGAGCGGCTGCGGGAGCTGGCGTCCCTGGTGGAAGGGCCGCTGGTGCGGCTGCTCGCCCGGCACGCGCGGGCGCTGGGGGATCCGGCCGAGCTGCGGGAGGTGGCCGGGGAGTTCGAGCGGCTGGGCCTGCTGCTGCACGCGGCCGAGGCCACGGCGCACGAGGCGGCGGCGTACCGGGAGGCGGGGCGCGGCACCCTGGCCAGGGGCGCACGGACGCGGGCCTGGGCGCTGGCCAGGCGCTGCTCGGGCATCAGCACGCCGGCGCTGATCGAGCTGGCCACGCCCGAGCTCACGCCGAGGCAGCGGGAGATCGTCCAGCTCGCGGCCTCCGGGCTGACCAACCGGCAGATCGCCGACCGGCTCACGCTGTCCACCCGGACGGCGGCCAACCATCTGCAGGCCGCCTACGACAAGCTCGGCGTGAACGACCGCACCCAGGTGGCCCGCCTGCTGACCGTCCTCTGAGCAACCGGCCCGCGCGGGCCGTCCCACGTCGGGACGGCTTGTGCGAGTCGGCTGCGCGGCGGGGTCAGACGAGTTTCAGCAGGGCGTCGTACAGGGTGTCGCGTTCCCGCTCGGACAGCACCCCGTACGGCGCTGCGGCGCGCCGGTTCGTCTCGGTCTCGATCGCGACGCGCTCGGGCCCGTCCCGCAGGCCGACGATCTCGGTGGCGGACAGGCCCGCCGCCGCCCACGCCGCGGCATGGGCGTCGGCCCGGTGGTAGCGCAGGACGGCGAGCCGGTTGAACAGCCGCAGCCCGAGCCCCGACCCCTCCGGCTCGTACGGCGGCGCCACCAGCTCCAGCGCCCCGCCGGGCAGCCGCTCGGCGGCGTCGAGCACCCGGCCCACCAGCTCGGCCGGACCGGCCAGGTCGTGGCCCGCCCAGACGCGGCCGACGGCGGCGGCGTGCAGGTCGTAGAGGCGGTGCACGAACGCGAGACCCTTGCCCGTCAGCCGCAGCAGCCCGTCGCCGTCCTCGGTCAGCGTGCCCTCGTCGAGGTGCTGCCGGAGGGTGTGTTCCTGGTCCGATGCGTACCGGTAGAGGGCGGCAAGGCCCGTGCGGGGCAGCGGGCGGAGGGGGAGGGTGAAGCGCAGGTCGTACAGGTAGGCGGGAGTCAGGCCCGAGGTCGCGGCCAGGTCGGCGAGGGCTGGGGCGGCCGAGGCGTGCACGTTGACGTGGGCGACGTTGATGACCGGGGCGATTTCCGCCGCATACTCCGACAAGTCCCGAAATTTAGGCATCAGCGGCGATTATCCGGGTTACCGCGGCGAGAAGAGAGGTTTCACGTGAATCGGGATCAACGCCCGGACCGCCGGGCCGGCGTGGAATGCTAGGCCCATGGCGCTGCCGTTCCGTCTCGCCCGCACCGCGGTGTTCGCCGTCGTGTGCCTCGGGCTCGGCGTGGCGGCTCACGTGCTCGGCGGCTCGTCCGTGCCCGCTCCGGCCATGGTGGTGGCGCTGGGACTGGCGTTCGGAGCCGCGTACCCGCTGGCGGGGCGTGAGCGCTCGCTCGCGCTGATCCTGCCGCTGCTCGCCGGCCTCCAGGTGCTGCTGCACCTGCTGTTCAGCCTGTCCCACACCGTCTCGCCGGCAGCGCCGGCCCTCCACCTCCACTCGGGGCTGGTGCCGGGGCTGGGCATGCTCGCCGCCCACGGCTGGGCGGTCGGGCTGACCGCGCTCTGGCTGGCGCGCGGCGAGGCCGCGCTCTGGGGGCTGCTGCGCCGCCTGGCCGTGCGGTTGCTGGTCATCGTCCGGCTGCCACTGCTCGTCACTCCTTTCTCCGCCTCCCCGGGCACGCCCGAGCCGCGCGTGCTGCGCTCGGCCGTGCTGCGGCACGTCGTCAGCAGAAGGGGCCCGCCGCGGGCCGTCGCCGCCTGACCTGCGGGTCCGGCAAGACGTTCTCCCCTCTCAGACGACCCCCGCCGCCCGGCTGGGTCTGCTTCGGCATGCCGGGCGGAGAAAGGCTTTGCCATGTTCGTTCGACATGCCCTCGTCCTCGCCACCGCCGCGGTGGCGCTGACCGCCTGCGCCGGCACCTACGACCCCGCCGCGAACGCCGGCGCGCAGTCCACCGCGACGGCCACGGCGTCGGCCCAGGCCGCCGCGCCGGCCACCGCCCCGGCCGCAGGGGCCGGGCTGAGCATCACCGACCCCTGGGTGAAGACCACGAAGAAGGGGATGACCGCGGCGTTCGGGACGCTGGTCAACAACGGCACCGCGCCCGTCACCATCGTCTCCGGCGCCTCCCCGCTGTCGCCCATGATCGAGCTGCACGAGGTCGTCGACTCCGGCGGCAAGATGGTCATGCGGCCCAAGGAGGGCGGGTTCGTGGTGCCCGCGGGCGGCACCCACGAGCTCAAGCCCGGCGGCGACCACATCATGCTGATGGGCGTCACCGAGCAGGTGCGGCCCGGGGCGAAGATCCCGTTCACGCTGCAGGTCCAGGGCGGGCAGCCGCTGGAGTTCACCGCCGTGGGCAAGGACTTCGCCGGCGGCGAGGAGGACTATCAGCCGGGGCACAAGTGATCAGCCGTAGAGGGTTGATCGCCGGCGGCGCCGTCACCGCCGCCGGCGTGCTCGGGCCGCACCGTTCCGAGCGGCAGGTGATCAGGCTCGCCTCCACCGAGGTGACGCCGTTCCACGGGACGCACCAGGCGGGTGTGGCCACGCCGCCGCAGGCGCACGCGGTGTTCCTCGGCTTCGACCTGCTGCCGCGCACCCGTAAGGAGGCGATCGTCCGGCTGCTGCAGCTCCTGACCGACGACGCGGCCCGCCTCACCCAGGGGCGGCCCGCGCTGGCGGACACCGAGCCCGAGCTGGCCGCGACCCCGGGCGGGCTCACGTGCACGTTCGGGTTCGGGCCGGGGCTGTTCGCGGCGGCCGGGGTGGACTCGCCGGTGGCCGCGCTGCCCGCGTTCAAGACCGACCGGCTGGACAAGCGGTGGAGCGGAGGTGATCTGCTGGTCCAGGTGTGCGCGGACGACAGCGTGAGCGTGGCGCACGCGGTCCGGATGATCGTGAAGGACACGCGCTCCTTCGCCCGCGTACGGTGGACGCAGCGCGGCTTCCACAGCCCCACCCGGCGCAACCTGATGGGCCAGATCGAGGGCACGGGCAACGCCACGGACCTCGACAAAGCCGTCTGGATCGGACAGGGCCCGCTGCGCGGCGGCACCACGATGGTGCTGCGCAGGATCCGGATGAAACTGGAGACCTGGGACGCCGCCGATCGGGTGGCCAGGGAGTTCACCATCGGGCGGCGGCTGAGCGACGGTGCGCCGCTCACCGGCGCGGCCGAGCGCGACGCGCCCGACTACGCCCGCAAGAACGCCCTCGGGTTCCCGGTCATCTCCGAGTTCGCCCACATCCGGCGGGCGCACGTGGCCGATCCCGCGTTGCGGCTGCTCCGGCGGCCCTACAACTACGACGAGGGGCTGAGCGCCGAGGGCGAGTCGGACTCGGGGCTGCTGTTCGCCTGCTTCCAGGCGGACGTCGGCAAGCAGTTCGTCCCGGTGCAGCGCATGCTGGCCGAGGGCGACCTGCTGAACGAGTGGATCAGCGCGATCGGATCCGCCGTGTTCGCCATCCCGCCGGGGTGCGCGCCCGGCGGCTGGATCGGGGAGACCCTGCTCTCCTGATCGCCCGGCAAGGCCGCCAGGAGGGCTCGCTCACCTTGACGGCCGGGGAAGGCCGCCGTCCTAGCCGTACCTGCCCGTCGGGGCCGGGCGCAGGGCGGCGGCCAGGTCGTCGGCCAGCGGCTCGATCTCCTCCTGGGTCAGGGTGGAGACGGTCAGGCGCAGCGCGGGCGGCGAGCCGATGCGGTTGCGCGCGCCGGGCGCGCACGCCCAGCCGCGGGCCAGCAGCCGGGTGATCGCGGTGGTCTCGTCCGCGACGGGGATCCACACGTTCAGCCCGCTGCGGCCGTACGCGGTGACGTCGCGCGTCGCCAGCGCCGCCACCAGGCCGTTCCTGCGCAGCCCGTACGCCGCCGCGACCGCCGCCGTGTCCACCGCGTCCGTCCGCCAGAGGTGGGCGACGGCGCGTTGCAGCAGGTGACTCACCCAGCCCGCGGCCAGCCGCTGCCGCCCGCGCAGCCGGTCCAGCGTGACCGGGTCGCCGGCGATCAGGGTGAGGCGCAGGTCGGGGCCGAACGCCTTGGCCGTGGAGCGGGTGTGGACCCAGCGCGCGGTGGCCCCGGCCAGCGAGTACGGCGGCAGGTCCACGAAGCCCGAGCCGTGGTCGTCCTCGATCAGCAGCACCTCGGGACTGACCGCGAGCAGCGCCCGCAGCTCCCGCGCCCGTGCGGCGGACAGGCACGCTCCCGTCGGGTTCTGGGCGCGCAAGGTGATGACCACGGCCCGCGCCCCCGCCTGCAGTGCCCGCGCGAGCTCGTCCGGCAGCGGGCCCTCCTCGTCCAGCCGCATCGGCACCGGGCGCAGCCCGAGGACGGCGACCAGGTCGAGCAGGGCCGTCCAGCCCGGGTCCTCGACCGCGACCGCGTCGCCGGGACGCAGGTGGGCGGTCAGCATGCGTTCGACGGCGTCGAGGGTGCCCGAGGTGACCGCCAGCGCCTCGGCCGGGACGCCGTCCGCCCGCAGCCGGGCTCCGGCCAGGGCGATGAGCTCCTCGTCGTCGCCGGTGCCGTACATGGCGGGGCTCTCCTCGTGCGCCCGCGCGGCGGCGGCGAGGGCCTCGCGCAGCGGCGGCAGCAGGGAGGGGTCGGGGTTGCCCTTGGACAGGTCGCGCACGCCCGGCGGCACTTCGATGCGGATCTCCTCGCGGAACGTGCTGGCCGGGCGCGGCCTGACCCGCGTCCCGCGCCGTCCCGCGGTCTCCACGACGCCGCGCTCGCGCAGCAGCCGGTACGCGGCCGCCGCCGTGCCGGGGCTGACTCCCGCCCGCTCGGCCACCTCACGCACCGGCGGCAGCACCGCCCCCGGCGGCAGGCGGCCCTCGGACACGGCGATCTCGACGCCGGCCGCTATCTCGCTGGCCGTTCTGCCGGTGAACGGATATGTTTCTAGCACAATGTTAATTATGTACTAATACAAAGAGGTTCGCATGCTCATCAACCCATGGGACGCCGCCAGGGACGAGAACGAGTGGCGTGAATGGCTGCGTACGCGCGACTTCGGCCAGATCGCGGTCAACGGCGTGGACGGCGCGGCCCCCGTGGTGGTGCCGACCCACTTCCTGTTCGACGGGGACGAGATCGTGCTCCACCTGGCCCGGCCCAACCCGATCTGGGCGGCGCTGGAGGCCAACCCCGCGGCGCTGATGAGCGTGTACGACGACTACGCCTACATCCCGAGCGGCTGGCGCGGCGACTCTCCCCAGACGGGCGTGCCGACCAGTTACTACGCCTCCGTCCAGCTCGACTGCCTGGCCGAGATCGTGGACGACGGGGAGGGCAAGGCGGAGATCCTGCGCCGTCAACTGGCCCACCACCAGCCGGCCGGCGATCACGGCGAGATGGCGGCCGACGCGGGGCCGTACCACAAGAGGTTGTCGGCGCTGCGCGGGCTGCGGCTGCGGGTGGTGGAGGTGCGGGCCAAGTTCAAGTTCGACGACCACCGGCCCGAGGTGCGCGAGCGGGTCTCGGCCGGGCTGGCCGAGCGCGGCCTGCCCACCGACGCCGGCGCGCGGGCCCGGCAACTCGGGCGCGCGGCCGGCGGCTGAACAGGGGCTCCGCGGAGCGGTTTTCCACATGATGCACAGTCTGTGGATAACCGGCCTTGCCTGTGGATAACGTCGTTTCCAGCCTCTGGCCGAACGGCTCCCGCGGCCGCCCGTCCGCCGGTGACGGCCACGACCTGCGGCGACCCCTTGGCCCGACCTCGGCAGGGAGTGTGTTTTCCCAGGTCAGGGCCGTGCCGTCGGCGAGCAAGGAGTATCCGTACCACACCTCAAAAGCTGCCTGAAACGGCGGCGCGGAAGGGGCCCGTACCTGTATGGGGACGGGTACGCGCCCCTCCCCGGCCGAAACCCCACACCCTGTGGACGAACGGCCCGGTCGAGCGGCCTTCGTCACCAGTTCCAGTACGACCGCGCCTCGGACTTCCACTCCTTCGGGAAGTACTGGTGGATCTTGAACGCCATGCCCTTGCCCCGGGCGATGTACTGGTCGCGTTCGAGCTTCCTGGCGATCGGCTTGCCAGGGTTGCCCCGGTTGTCCCACCAGGACTCCCACTGCTTGACGCAGGTCTGGGCGCCGAGGTACTGGTTCGAGCAGGAGGCTGGCGGCGACCAGATCTGAGTGTGCCCGAAGTCGATGGTCTTGCCCGACGACTGCTCGGTGATCGTCCCCCACGCCTTCATGCAGTAGCCCTGCGCGGGGATCGCCCACTTGACGTAGTGCTGCCGCCCCGACGTGGCCAATGTCGTGAGATTTCCGCACTTGGCGTCACCGATCTGCTCCTTGGTGACCCGCACGGTGTAGTAGGTGCCGTTGTCACGCCAGCCGTCCAGCATCAGCCAGTCGCCGCTGTGGACGAACTTCTCGGCGTAGGAGGGCGGCCACTTCTTCGGGTCGCCCCAGCTGATCTCCGACGTCGTGGCCGACAGGGGCTTCCAGGTCCACTGCCCCGCCGCCTGCCCGTCGGCCCAGTGCTGGCCGGCGCTGCGCGCGCCGAACATCGCGTACTGGCCGTAGTTCTCCGCCGCCTGGGCCGGGCTGCTCAGGCCGGCCAGCACGGTGACGGCCCCGACGATGACGGCGGCGGCGGTCCTTACGCTCAACTTCTGGATCATCACCGGCGAGATGGTACCGACGGGCCGGTGCGACGTCCGTCGGATCAAAATCTCTCGAACTGATCGGCGGGACCCCGGCGCGAAACACCGGAGCCCCGCCCTGGGTCAGCCGGAACGCCTCATGAGGGCGAAGATGCCCCAGCCGAGGTATTCACGCTGGTAACGGACATGCCGCACCGGCGACTCGTCCAGCTCCGCGCGCAACTCGGCGGCCAGCTCGTCGTCGGGGTTCGAGTCGAGCCAGCGCCGCAGGTTGAGCCACTGCGGAGCCACGTACCTGTCCCAGCTGTCCTGGTCGGCCAGGACCATCTCGACGACGTCCCAGCCGAGCTCGCCGAACTGACCGACCAGCCCGGGCAGCGAACGCAGGTCGCCCGCCTCACGCATGTGGCAGGCTTCGACGGTGGCCTGGTCGGGCGGGTCGAGCCGCCAGTACGGCTCCCCGATCAGCATCAGGCCGCCGGGGCGCAGGCTGCGTTCGAGCAACTCGACGGTGCCCGGCAGGCCGCCGCCGATCCAGGTCGCCCCGATGCAGGACACGACGTCGACCGGCTCGTCGGCGACATAGGCGGAGGCGTCGCCGTGCACGAACGTGACGGCCCCGTCGACGCCCAGCTCGGCGGCCCGGGCCCGCGCCGCCGCGGTGAACACGGTGCTGACGTCGACTCCGGTGCCGCGCACGCCGTGGTCGCGGGCCCAGGTGCACAACATCTCGCCCTTGCCGCTGGCCAGGTCGAGCAGCCGGCTGCCGGGCGGCAGGTCGAGCGCCCGGCCTAGGGTGGCGAGCTTGTCGGCGGTGACGGGGTTGAGGATACGGTGGCTGTGCTCGCGGATGGTGAAGCTACGTGGCAGATCCACTTCTGAGGTTCCTTCTGGTCGTAGACGCGATTCGTAGGTGACGGGACCGGATCACACCGGCCGAACGCGCCTGGACCGTCATACAATGCACCTCTTCGAGTGGCTGGAGAGTCGTCCGGGCGAGGCTAGAACACCCGGTCCGGTGACGTCCACCGGTTATCCCCCGGCCTCCAGGTCCGTGGCGATCCGGCCGCGCATCATGGCCTCCATGACCTTCATGAACCGCTGCGTCCGCGCCCGCCCCAGGACGAACGGGTTCGCGGCCGCCCCCGCGCGCAGTTCCTCCATGCGCGCCAGGCCGTAGTCCGCGGCCCCGTGGTTGTTCAGCTCCACGTCCACCCCCGCCTTGCGCATCGTGGCGGCGAAGGCGAGCACGGAGTCGAGGTAGATCCGCTTGTCGGCGACGGCCGCCGGCGGGTTGGTGCCGCCCCACAACATCGCGGTGTGCCGCCGTCCCCTCCACCGCGCCGGGAAGATCATCGAGACGGTGCCCGGCGTGTGGCCGGGGGTGTGATGGAAGGAGATCGTCGTGTCGCCGAGGGTCAGGCGGCGGCCGTCGGCGATGTCCAGGTCATGCTTGGGGGCGTTCGGCGGCTTCTCGGCGGCGACGAGCTTCCAGTCGGCCGGGCTCATCATGACGCGGGCGCCGTACCGGTCGGCGAGGTACTGGGCGCCGCCGAAGTGGTCGTCGTGCCCGTGGGCGGCCACCACGTACTTGATCGCCGACGGGTCGACGCCGAGCGACTTCAGCTGGGGGACGATGACCTTCCCGGCCTCGTCCGGCGAGCCCAGCGCGTCGATCAGGATGACACCGCCCGAGGTGAGCAGGGCCGTGACCGAGACGAACCCGGTGCTGACCACGGCCACGTTGTCGAAGATCTTCAGCGGCTTCGGCGCCTTGGGCTGGGCCGGTGTCACGCCCGGTGTGAGCGCCTTGACCAGGGTGGTGAGCACCGGGTCGCGGCCGGCCAGCTTCGCCGCCCTGGCGTAGTGGTCGCGCGCGCTCCCCGGCGCGGCGGTGGCCGCCTCGGCTCTGCCACCCGCCAGCGGCAGCAGGGCCGCGGCCGACAGCAGGGCCCGGCGGGAGGTGGTGGACTGCGCAAGGGACATTCGCCTCGTACCTGCTTTCACTCGCCCGGATGCGACGTCGCTCCAGCAGAGCAGAGCCGATCAAGGGGCGTCCAATATTGACATCCCCCGCGCGTCGATAACGGAGCCGATATCAAGGCTGGTCGATGCCCTGGCAAACGTGTGTGCGCGGGCGGCGGGTGAGCCGTGTTCGCCGCCGTTCCTCTGCCTACTGTGAGCCCCCGATTGATCGGGAAAGGCGGGAAATCATGCCGGTCGGGAGCCTTCGCCGTGATTCGCCCCTCGTCGAGCCCGTGCCGGGCGCGCTGGGCAGGTGGGGGTCCGCGGTGGCCCGCCGGGGGCGGTTGGTGATCGCGTTGTGGCTGGTCCTGGCCGCCGGCTCGGCGGCGCTGCTGCCCGGGTTGCCGGCCCGGCTGGCCCCGCCCTCGCTGGAGGTGCCGGGCTCGGAGTCCGCCGTCGCTGCGGCCGTGATCGCGCGCGGCTTCCCCGAGCAGGGGACCGAGCAGGTGCTGCTGGCCTTCACCTCCGCCACGCTGCGCGCCTCAGAGCCGGGGTACCAGCGCGTGATGGCCGCGGTGATGAGCGCGATGGCCGCCCGCGGGGACGTCGGGGCGCTGCTGCCGCTGCCCGAGGTGGCCGGCCAGCATCCCGGGCACGCGTACGCACTGATGGGTGTGCACGGCGACGAGCCGGCCAGGCAGCGCAACCTGCCCGCCCAGCTCGCGACCGCTCAGGAGAGCGCGAGGCGGGCGTCGGCGGGAGCCGTCTCGGTCACGATCCTGGGCGTCAGCCGCGCCTTCGCCCAGCTCGCCCACACCGACATGGCCGATCTGCGGGCGATGGAGACCATGACCGTCCCGGTGGCCGTGCTGCTGCTGGTGCTCGGGCTCGGCGCGGCGGGCGCGGCGCTGGTGCCGCTGCTCGTCGGCGGCGCGGCGATCCTGACCGCGATGGGCGCGCTCGCCCTGGCCGGTACGTACGGCGCCGCCGACTCGACCATGCTCACCTACACCGTCACCATGACCCTGGGCCTCGGCCTGGACTACAGCCTGCTCATCCTGCTGCGCTACCGTCAGGCCCGCGCCGGCGGCCGGTCCCCGCAGGCCGCGGCCGGGCACGCCGTCGCCACGGCGGGCAGCACCGTGACCTGGTGCGCCCTGGCCATCATGATCACCTCCTGCGCGCTCTTCCTGGTCGGCGTGCCGTGGGCTGGTTCGATGGCGCTGGCGGGCCTGCTGTCCGCGCTGGTCACGCTCGCCGCGGCGCTGACCCTGACGCCGGCGCTGCTCCCCCGGCTCGACGGCCTGCTCGCGTGGGGCACGCTCCCCTGGCGGCGGCACGACTCGGAGCCGCGCGAGCCCGCCTGGGTGCGGGGCGCCCGGCACCTGATGCGCCATCCGGTCCCGTACGCGGCTGCCGCCGTCACGGCGCTGCTCCTGCTCGCCCTGCCCGCCCTGCACCTGCGTACCGGGCTGCACTACGACCGCGCCACGCTGGCCGGCACGGACATGGGCGCCGGCCTGGAGCAACTCGAACGCGACAAGGTGGCCAGCCTGACCAGCCTGGCGCTGCCGCATCCGCCCGGCTCGGCCCCGGTGGACACCGGGGCGCTGAGCGCCGCGCTGCGGGCCGACCCCCGGGTGTCCGTGGTGAGCGTGTTCGACAACGGCAGGGACCTGACCCTGATGCTGGTCGCCGACAGGGCCGCCCCGGACAGCGCGGCCGCGACCGCCTTCCTGCGGGACGTGCGCGAAGGGGCCGCCCGCCTGCTGCCCGCCGGTCAGCGGGTGCTCGCCGTCGGACCGGCCGCGCGGCTGCGCGACCTGACGGCGGGCGCGCTCGACGGGCTGTGGCGGGTGCTCCTCGTCGTCCTGCTGGCCTCGTTCGCGCTGCTGCTGATCACGTTCCGCAGCCTGCTCATCCCGCTGAAGGCGGTGGCGATGAACCTGCTCTGCGTGTGCGCCACGTTCGGCCTGCTCACGCTGGCCTTCCAGACTCCGGCGACGGATATCAACGCGCTGCTCCCCCTGATCGTCTTCACCATCGTCTTCGGCCTGTCCATGGACTACGAGGTCTTCCTCGTGCACCGCGTCCACGAGCACTACCGCCGCACCGGCGACAACACGGCCGCCGTGCTGCACGGGCTGCGGCACACCGCGCGCCCGATCACGCTGGCCGCCGCCATCATGGCCGTCACCTTCTCCGGGCTGATGTTCACCCGGCGGCTCGACTTCCAGCAGGGCGGCTTCGCGGTGGCCGTCGCGATCGTGCTCGACGCCACCCTCATCCGGATGGTGCTGGTCCCGGCGCTGATGCGGCTGCTCGGCGAGCGCAACTGGTGGCTGCCGGGTCAGCGCCGCAGGAACGCCTCGATGGCGGGGACGAGCCGTTCGTACGCGTCCTCCAGCACGTAGTGACCCGCGTCGGGAAAGGCGTGCACCTCGGCGGCGGGGAAGCGCCGGCGCCACTCGGTCAGCATGAGCGGGTCGAAGACCGGGTCGCGCAGCCCCCAGCCGATCAGCACGGGCCGGTCGGCGAACTCCCCCAGGCTCTCCCCCGTCCGCGTCAGCAGCGGCCAGGCCCCGTCGCCGGGACCGATCGGGATGTCCCCCACGAACCGCCGCACCGCCACCCGGTGTCCTCTGCCGTCGTCGGGGGCGAGGAACGCGTCGCGCACCTCCCTGGGCAGGCGGCGCCGCACCCCGAACGGCGGCAGCGTGGCCAGCCGGGCGAAGGCGTGGTGGCGCAGGAACAGCCGGGCGCCCACTCGGGTCTCGCGCAGCAGCCACAAGGGCAGCCGCAGCGCCGGGCGTACGCGGGCGCCGTGCGGGTTGGGGAAGGCGGCCGTGTTGAGCACCACGAGGCGGGCCACCCGCTCGGGGTGGCGGCTCGCCCAGGCCATGCCGATCGGGCCGCCCCAGTCGTGCATCACCACCGTCCACCCGCGCTCCGGCGCGCCCTCCGTGGCGATGAGGTGGTCGGTGAGCGCGTCCAGGTCGTCCACGCGGGAGGCGAGCGTGTACGCGTAGCGGTCCTCGCCCGGCTTGTCCGACAGGCCCATGCCGATGTGGTCGGGCGCGACGCAGCGGTGCTCGGTCCGCAGTGCCACGATGAGGCGGCGCCACAGGTAGCTCCACGACGGGTTGCCGTGCAGCATCAGGACGGGCGCGCCGTCGCCCTCGTCCACGTAGTGCTGGCTCAGGCCGGCGCGGGTGAGGAAGTGCGAGGTGAACGGGTAACCGGGCAGGGTCATGGGGCTCCGGCATTTCGGTGGGCTGCAGTCCGGTGGTCGGCGTTCCGGCCGGCGAGGTGAGCGGCCAGCCGGGACAGGCCCTCCGCCGTGCCGACCAGGGGTTCGTAGCCGAGGTCGCGGCGGGCGGCGGTCAGGTCGAACCAGTGCGAGGTGGTGGCCTGCACGACGGTGAGCCGGGTCAGCGGCGGCTGCGACCGTACGCGGGCGAGCCGGTAGGCGTGCTCGACGGCCCCGCCCGCCAGCCGGGCCAGACGGGCCGGCACCCGGGGCAGGACCGGAGGGAGCCCTGCCGCCGCGAGCAGGCCGTTGATCCAGTCCGCGATCGGCGCCGGCTCGTCCTGGGCGACGAAGTAGGCCCGGCCGGCGACCGGCGCGCCGGGGGAGAGCGCCTCCAGTGCCAGCACGTGGGCCCGTGCGGCGTTGTCGACGTAGACGGTGTCGACGCGCTTGCCCGGCACGCGCGGCAGCAGCAGCCGCCCGCGCCGTGCCCGCGCCACGAACCGGGGCAGGAAGTGCGGGTCCCCCGGCCCCCAGATCAGGTGCGGGCGCAGGGCCACGGTGGCCAGCCGCGCGCCGTCGGCGGCCAGGACCTGCCGCTCGGCCTCGGCCTTCGTCGCCGGGTAGGGGGCGAGGAAACGGCGGGCGTACGGGGCCGACTCGTCCACGCCCTCCAGGTCCCGCCCGTCGTGGACGACACTGGGCGAGGAGGTGTGCACCAGGCGGGGGACACCGGCCCGCAGGCAGGCGTCGATCACGTTGGCCGTACCGGTGACGTTGACCTCCCGGTAGTCACGGGCAGGACCCCAGACCCCGGCCAGAGCGGCACAGTGCACGACCGCGTCACGACCCTGGACGGCGGCGTACACGGCGTCGGGGTCACGGACATCGCCGGCAATCTGGACGACGTCCCCTACGGCCGGGTCACGGACCTCGGCGGCGTCCCGTACGGCCGGGTCACGGACCTCGGCGGCGTCCCGTATGGTCGGATCACGGACCTCGGCGGCGTCCGGTGCGGCCGGGTCTGGGACGGAGCCGGCCGGTCCTTCCGGCGTGGCCGGCTCCGGCTCGGGACGGAGGTGACGCTGGAAGGTGGCCACCTCATGACCACGCTCGGCGAGCTGGCGGCAGACGGCGCGGCCGAGGAAACCTCCGCCGCCGGTCACCAGGACCCTCATCGCCCGCCCCGGCCCAGCACGCGCGCCGCCCACCGGGCCAGCAGCGGCCGGCGGATCTTGCTGGCGTGCCTGACGTCCATCGGGAAACCCCGGTGCGGCAGCACCTCGCCCAGGTCGGGGCCGTGCGCGCGAACCCGTTCCACGATCTCGCGCCGCTCGCGCCGCGACGTGCCGGGCTCGCACTCCACGCAGAGCACGGGAATCTGGGCCCCCGCCGGGCCCACGCCGACCAACGCGGTACGGCGCACGCCCACCAGCCCGTTGAAGACGGGTTCGACCTGATCGGTGTAGAGATCACCGTCCGCGGTACGCACCCGCTCACTCTTGCGTCCGGCGAACCACAGCCGCCCCTGCTCGTCCAGCCGGCCCAGATCCCCCATGCGGTGCACCGGCCCGCAATCGTCCGCGATACGCGCGAGGGCCGTGTCATGAGGACGGCCGAGGTACGGATCGCTCACCGCCGGCCCCGCCACGGTGATCTCCCCCACCGTTCCCGGTGGGACCAGCAGGTCGTCCGACCATTCGGGGATGGCGTCGTCGGTGACGGCGATGACGCGTACCCGGTTGCCCGGCAGCGGCGTCCCCAGGCAGGTGCCCGCGCCGTGCGCGGTCGCCGGCGCCGTCGCGGTCAGCTCGGCCGCGTCCGCCGCGCTCACCAGCAGGCACTCGGTCGACCCGTACACCGAGCGCACCTCGGCGTGGGCGGGCAGACACCTCTGGGCGCGCTGGAGCACGGAGTAGGGCAGCGGCGCGCCCGCGGTGAGCACGGTCTCGACGGTGCCGAGGCGCAGGTCGCGTTCGACGCAGTGACGGGCGAGCCGGTCCAGCAGCGCGGGCGCGGCGAACAGGCCGGTGACGCCGTGGGCGGCGATGGAGCCGGCCATGACGGCCGGGTCGCTCCGTTCCGGATGGCGCGGGTCGAGCCGGGGGACGACCGAGCCGCAGCCCATCGACGGCGCGGCCAGCGCGAACGGCAGAAAGGTCGAGTAGACCACGGCGCCGGGCGTGAGCGCCCCGAGCCGGGCCAGCAACTCGGTCTGACCGGCCAGATGTCGCTGCCGGAAAGGCACCCCTTTGGGCGGCCCTGTGGACCCGGAGGTGAAGGCGATCAACGCCGGCTCCTCGGCACCACCCGCCCCGGCTCCGACCGCAGGCGACCGCACCGCGACGGTCATGTCGGGCTCCGCCGCAGGCGACCCCACCGAGTCGGGTTCGGCCGCAGGCCACCGGCCGTGCGAGCGCACCGCCACCGTCGTACGTACGCTGCCCCGCCCCCACCCCAGCAGGACCCGCGCCAGATGAGCGCGCGGCACCCCGACGAACGCCTCGGGAGCCGCCTCGGCGAAGCACGCCCCCATGGCCCGAGCCCCGAGCCCGGGATCGACCAGGATCGGCACCGCCCGCAGCCGGAACAGCGCCATGACCACCGCCACCAGCTCCCGCCCCGGCGGCACCAGGACCGCGGTCCTCGTCCCCGCGCCCACCCCGGCGCCCGCCAGGGCCCGCGCGGTCCGGTCGATGAGCTCGTTCAGCTCCGCGTACGTGAGCGTCTCGGCGTGACGGCGTCCGTCGATGTGGCAGGCGACGGCGTCGGGACGGGTGTGCACCCATCGCTCGGTCATCGCCACGACGTCGAAGAGCCCTGAACCCACCGATGCCACCTCCTCCAAGCGTTTTGGCTGATCCACTATGCGGTAACTATCTGTAGCGAAATATAACTAAGAGTGATAGGAGTAGCCATGCGCCGACTTGTCGCCGCAATCGTCACAGGAGCCGCGGGAGCCGTGCTGTCGCTGGCCGCCGCGGGCCAGGCCCACGCCGCCGCACCCGTGCCGGGCACCGTGACCGCGATCGACTGCGTGCTGGGAGCCGGCATAGTCCTCCCCAGCGCCGCCAGCGCCAGCCGCCTGGTCTGCGTCGGCGGCCTCTACAACAACTCGCCGGTGGGCGGGCTCGCCTAGCAGGGCACGGCTTCGAGGATGGTCAGGTCCTTCGGCAGGCCCGCACTCATGAGAAGCTGCGCCATCAGCGGAACGCCCGCGAGCGACTGCGTACCGGCGGGCGAGCCGTTCACCGGCACCGCAGCCGGCACCTGGGCCGGAACGAGAGCGCTCGCGGGCAGCGCCCCGGACGGGGTCCCGGCCTGCGCCCCGGACGAAGCCGCGGACTGGACCCCGGCGGGTGCACCGGCGACCGCCCCACCACCGCTCCCGGCCATGCCGAAGAAGGCGGCGAAAGCCTGGGCCAGCGTGTTCACGGGAACGCTGATGCAGAACTTGCCCAGCACATCCCCACCGACCGGCGCAGGCTCCAGAGGAACCACGGAGTCCGCATCGTCGGCGGCAGCCGGAGCGACCGGCAGAACGGCGCAGCAGAAGGCGGCACAGCAGGCGGCGGCGATAACGCGCATGAAGCTCTCCTCAGAATCAGACCGGAGCGAAGATCAGGGTGGCGTTGTGCCCGCCGAACCCGAACGAGTTGGACATCACCGGCCCAGCAGCCATCGGCCGCACCTGGGCGACGACGTCGACGGCGCACTCGGGATCGAGCGTCCGGAGGTTCGCCGTGGGCGGGACCGCCCGTTCGTTGAGCGCCAGGACGGCGGCCACGGCCTCGATCGCCCCGGCGGCCCCGATGGCGTGCCCGGTGATGCCCTTGGTGGAGGTCACCGGCACCGCGCCGGGCCCGAACACCGCGCTGATCGCCTGGGCCTCGGCCAGGTCGTTGAGCGGAGTGCCGCTGCCGTGCGCGTTGACGTGCGTGATCTCCTCCGGGCCGAGCCCGGCGTCGGCGAGCGCGGCGCGCATGCAGCGGGCGGCGCCGTCGCCCTGCGCGGGCGGCGCGGTGATGTGGTGGGCATCGGAGGAGAGCCCGCAGCCGGTCAGCTCGGCGTAGACGTGGGCGTCGCGGGCCAGCGCGTGCTCCAGGTTCTCGAGGACGAGGAAGGCGGCGCCCTCGGCCAGCACGAACCCGTCGCGGTCGCGGTCGAAGGGCCTGCTGGCCAGTTCCGGGGCCTCGTTGCGTTCGGAGAGGGCGCGGCAGCGGTGGAAGGCCAGCATCACGGTCGGCGTGACGCACGCCTCCGCGCCCCCGGCGACCACCACGTCGGCGGTGCCGTCGCGCAGCAGCCTGGCCGCCTCGGCGACGGCATGGGCGCCGGACGCGCACGCGGTGGCCACCGACAGGCTGGGGCCGAGGATCCGGTGACGGATGCTGATCGCGGCGGCCAGGGCGTTCGGCATGACCATCGGCACGTGCAGCGGCCCGGGATTCCCGCGACCCGTGCCCGCGGCGTCCAGCAGGGCGTTCTCGTACGTCAGGGTGCCGCCGAAGCCGCTGCCGGTCACGACCGCCTGCCGCTCGGCCGGCACCCGTACGTTCCCGGCGTCGCCCAGCGCGTCGGCCGCCGCGCACACCCCGAGCTGGGTCACGCGGTCCATCCGGGCGGCCTGTTTGGGCGTCAGGTAGTCCGTGACGTCCAGGTCGTGGATCTGGCAGGCGAAGTCGGTGCCGATCCCGGTGGTGTCGAAGGAGGTGATGCGCCGAGCGGTGGACTGCCCGGACAGCAGCGCGTTCCACAGTTCCTTGAGCCGCGAGCCGGCGGGCGTGCGCACGCCCATGCCGGTGACGGCGATCCGCTCGCGCGAACTCATCCCGTGCGCTCCGCGACCAGCTCGCGGGCGCGCGCCACGACGTCGCCCACGGTCCGCACGTCGGCCAGCGCCTCGCGCGGCATCGTTCCCCACTCCTCCTCCAGGACGACGTGGAGCTCGGCCAGGTCGAGGCTGTCGGCCTCCAGGTCCTCCCGCAGCCGCGCGTCCTCGGTGACCCTGCTCGGATCGACCTTGAGGATGCTCGCGCAGCGCTCGCGCACCAACGTCATGATCTCCTCGTCGCTCATGTCCGGTTCCTTCCGCCGTGCGTGCTGACCGTTGTGTCGCCCAGCCTCGCTGATGGCACGAAAGATGATCACTTGTGACGCGACGCCACCCGTTAAGGAATTGATCAAGTTTGCCGGTGCGGCGATTCGCACGCCGTCCGTGATCAGGCCCCCTCCCTATCGTGGCCGCACGGGGACCCGAGACGGGGACACGAGGGGGACGAGCATGAACTACGCGCACGTGGCCGGGGTGGCCGTGCATCTGCCCGAGCGGAGCATGACCACCGCCGAGCTGGAGGACGGGCTGGCCGAGCGCAACCCCGGCGTGCACATCCCGCGCGGCCTCATCGAGCAGGCCACCGGAGTACGGCGGCGGCACCTGGCCGCCCCAGGGCAGACGGCCGCCACGATGGCCGTGGCCGCAGCGCGCGAGCTGCTGGAGGAGACCGGCCTGGCCGCGCCGTCCCTCGACCTGATCATCTACGCCGGGGTGAGCTGCGACGCCGTCGAGCCCGCCACCGCGCACATGGTCGCAGCCGAGCTGGGCGCCGGCTGCCCGGTGTTCGACGTGCGCAACGCCTGCAACAGCGTGCTGAACGCGATCGAGCTGGCCGACGCGCTCATCGCCGCCGGCCACTACCGCACGATCCTCATCGCCTGCGGCGAGATCGCGACCTCCTCCATCCGCTGGCGGGTGAGCTCGGGCGACGAATTCGTCGCCGCCATCCCCTCCTACACCGTCTCCGACTCGGGCACGGCCCTGCTGCTGCAGGCGGCCGGCGCACCCGGCGTCGTCGCCCACCGCTTCTGCGCGAACTCCAGCCACTGGCCGGCCGCCGTCATGCCGATCACGCCGGCCCCCGAGGGCGGCTTCGAGGTGGCCCCCTTCCGGGTCGACTTCGTGGACCTGGCCGTCGGCGTGCGCAAGCTCGACCACTCCGCGCTGACCGGGCCGCTGACCGAGCGCGGGCTCGAATGGGACGACCTGGCCGCGATCTGCGTGCACCAGGCCTCGCTGGCGTCCCTGCACATGCTCTGCGAGCTGGCCGGGATCCCGCTCGACAAGGTCGAGGTGACGATCGTCGAGCACGGCAACCTGGTCGCCTCCAGCCTGCCGGCGCAGTTGCACCAGGCGCTCCGAGCCGGCCGCGTGCAGCGCGGCGACCTGGTCGCCCTGGTGGGGCTGGCCAGCGGGGTGAGCGCCGGGACCGTACTGCTGCGCTGGTAGCCACCACCCGTATCGAGGAGCACCGACATGTCCAAGATCCTGTTCGCCGCCGTCGTCTGCGTGGCCGCGACCACCCCGCCGATGGCCGCGCACGCCGCGCAGACCGTCCTGACCTGCCGGATCAGCACCGCGGCCGGGCAGCCGGTGACGTTCACGCCGGCCGTGGGCTTCCTCCCGCGTACGGTCACCGCCCAGGGGACGCTCGTCCTCACCGGCTGCTCCTCCACCGCGCCGGCCGCGGCGAACCTGCGCTCCGGCCGCCTGACCGTCCATGGAACCGGCCGCGCCTTCTGCACCGGCGTGCAGAACATCCGCGGCAAGGGCCACATCACCTGGTACGGCGCGGACGGCGGGGAGGCGGGCGTGTCCACCCTGCGCCCGGCGCTCAGCCAGGTACGCAGCCACAACCCCGGCGACATGCTGCTCAGCGGCACGATCACCAAGGGTCCGCTGGCCGGCGCCCGTACCGCCGGCTCCGCGACCCCGACCTCGGACGTCAGCACCTGCGCCACCCGGGGGATCACCGGCGTGCACGGCGCGGGCACGATGACGTTCTCACTCTGAGCGTACGGACCTCGCGAGAGGCCCGTCGGGAAGCGAGCAGGATTCGAGAAGCGCCACCCCAGGCACGGCCCCTAGCGTGAGGGTCATGAGCAGCCCGGAGCACCGTCTCCGAGCTGGTGACCCCACGACTCCAGGAGCGGAAATGACCTCCACCCAGGGCATCAAGACCGTGCTGCACCCCGTGTCCGACATCCAGGCGGCCAAGGCGGTCTACGCCGCGCTGCTCGGCTTCCAGCCGCAGACCGACGACCCCTACTACGTCGGCTTCGAGGCCGACGGCCAGCACATCGGGCTGGTCCCGGGCGGCAAGACGGAGGACCTGTCCTCGCCCACGGTCTACTGGCAGGTCGACGACATCGAGGCCAAACTGGCCGAGGTGACCGCGGCCGGCGCCACCGTGAAGTCGGCCCCGCGCAACGTGGGCGGCAGCCGCGTGGTGGCCACGTTCACCGACCCGGACGGTAACGTCCTCGGGCTGCTGCAGGACAAGTGAGCAGCCGGTCCCCGTCCCCGCTCCTCGGCGGGGACGGGAGACAAACGGACATACCTCACATAGCTGGTTAAATTCGAGCTAGCACCGGCGGAGACAGCCCCCGACACGATGGAGAGACGATGACCACGCCCCCGAGGACGGACTCGCAGCAGGCGCCCGAACAGCACATCGCCGACAGCCACGGCCTGATCCGCGTGCACGGCGCCCGCGTGAACAACCTCAAGGACGTCAGCGTCGAGCTCCCCAAGCGCCGCCTCACGGTGTTCACCGGCGTCTCCGGGTCGGGCAAGAGCTCCCTGGTGTTCGGCACGATCGCGGCCGAGTCGCAGCGGCTGATCAACGAGACCTACAGCGCCTTCGTCCAGGGCTTCATGCCGACGATGGCGCGGCCCGAGGTCGACGTGCTCGACGGGCTGACCACCGCCATCCTGGTCGACCAGCAGCGGATGGGCTCCGACCCGCGCTCCACCGTCGGCACCGCCACCGACGCCAACGCGATGCTGCGCATCCTGTTCAGCCGGATCGGGCAGCCGCACATCGGCTCGCCGCAGGCCTTCTCCTTCAACGTGCCCACCGTACGCGCGAAGGGCGCGATCACCGTCGAACGCGGCAACCGCAAGACGGAGAGGGCCAGCTTCACCCGGATCGGCGGCATGTGCCCGACCTGCGAGGGCCGCGGCGCGGTCTCCGACCTCGACCTCACCCAGCTCTACGACGACTCCAAGTCGCTCACGGAGGGCGCGTTCACCATCCCCGGCTGGAAGTCCGACAGCTTCTGGACCGTACGCGTCTACGCCGAGTCCGGCTTCGTCGACCCGGACAAGCCGATCCGCGAGTACACCGAGCAGGAGCTCCAGGACTTCCTCTACAAGGACCCGGTGAAGGTCAAGGTCGACGGCGTCAACCTCACCTACGAGGGGCTGATCCCGAAGATCAGGAAGACGTTCCTGGCCAAGGACCGCGAGTCGATGCAGCCGCACATCCGGGCCTTCGTGGACCGGGCGGTCACGTTCACCACCTGCCCCGGCTGCGACGGCACCCGGCTCAGCGAGGAGGCCCGCTCCTCCCGCATCGGCGGCGTCAACATCGCCGAGGCCTGCGCCATGCAGATCACCGACCTCGCCGCGTGGATCCGCGGCCTCGAAGAGCCGTCGGTCGCGCCGCTGCTCGGCAAGCTGCTGCACACCCTCGACTCGTTCGTGGAGATCGGGCTCGGCTACCTCTCCCTCGACCGCGCCTCCGGCACGCTGTCGGGCGGCGAGGCGCAGCGCGTCAAGATGATCCGCCACCTCGGCTCCTCGCTCACCGACACCACCTACGTCTTCGACGAGCCCACCATCGGGCTGCACCCCCACGACATCCAGCGGATGAACGACCTGCTGCTGCGCCTGCGCGACAAGGGCAACACGGTGCTCGTCGTGGAGCACAAGCCGGAGACGATCGCCATCGCCGACCACGTCGTCGACCTCGGCCCCGGCGCCGGCGCGGCGGGCGGCACCGTCTGCTTCGAAGGCACCGTCGAAGGGCTGCGCGCCAGCGACACCATCACCGGCCACCACCTCGACGACCGCGCCGCGCTCAAGGAGAAGACGCGCACGTCCACCGGCGCGCTGGAGATCCGCGGCGCGACGACGCACAACCTGAAGAACGTCGACGTCGACATCCCGCTCGGCGTGCTCGTCGTCGTCACCGGCGTGGCCGGCTCCGGCAAGAGCTCGCTCATCCACGGGTCCGTCCCGGCGGGCGCGGGCGTGATCTCGGTCGACCAGAGCGCGATCCGCGGCTCGCGGCGCAGCAACCCGGCCACCTACACCGGGCTGCTCGACCCGATCCGCAAGGCGTTCGCCAAGGCCAACGGCGTGAAGCCGGCCCTGTTCAGCGCCAACTCCGAGGGCGCCTGCCCCGGGTGCAACGGCGCCGGCGTCATCTACACCGACCTCGGCATGATGGCCGGCATGAGCACCACCTGCGAGGACTGCGAGGGCAAGCGGTTCGAGGCCTCGGTGCTCGACCACCGCCTCGGCGGGCGCGACATCAGCCAGGTGCTGGCCATGTCGGTCGACGAGGCCACGGAGTTCTTCGGCGCGGGGGAGGCGCGCACCCCGGCCGCGCACGCCATCCTCGACCGGCTCAGCGACGTCGGGCTCGGCTACCTGACCCTCGGGCAGCCGCTCACCACGCTGTCCGGCGGCGAGCGGCAGCGGCTCAAGCTGGCCACCCACATGGCCGAGCGCGGCGGCGTCTACATCCTCGACGAGCCCACCGCCGGCCTCCACCTCGCCGACGTCGAACAACTGCTCCGCCTGCTCGACCGGCTCGTGGACGCCGGCAAGTCGGTCATCGTGATCGAGCATCACCAGGCGGTCATGGCGCACGCCGACTGGATCATCGACCTCGGTCCCGGCGCGGGGCACGACGGCGGCCGGATCGTCTTCGAAGGCACCCCCGCCGACCTCGTCGCCACCCGCTCCACCCTCACCGGCGAACACCTCGCCGCGTACGTCGGCGCCTGACCGCCGTACTCGAGTGCCTTAGCCGCCGATGCGCCTGATCCGCGTTCCCTCCGCCTACCGTCCCGTACTCGCCAACCGGGTGTTCCGGCGGCTCATCCTCGGTTTCGGCGTCTCGTTCCTCGGCGACGGCATGAGCTTCGTCGCCGTCGCCTGGCTCGCCATCGAGCTCGCGCCGCAGGGGAGCGCGGGCCTGTGGGTGGGCGCCGCGGTGGCCGCGTACACGCTGCCGGGGGTGGCCGGGGCGCTGGCGTTCGGCCGCCTCCTGCGCCGCGTGCCCGCCAGGCGGCTGCTGCTCGCCGACAACGCGGTGCGCGGGGTCCTCCTCGGCGCCGTGCCGCTGTTCTGGCTGGCCGGCCTGCTCAGTCTGCCCCTGTACGTCACGCTGCTCGCCCTTTCGTCCCTGCTGCACGCATGGGGCAACGCGGGCAAGTACACCATGCTGGCCGAGCTGCTGCCGGGGGAGCAGCGGCTGGCCGCCAACACCCTGATCAGCTCGCTCGGCTTCGCCGCCACGATCGCCGGTCCCGCCATCGCCGGCGTGCTGGTGACGTACGTCGACTCGGCCCTCGTCCTCGGCCTCGACGCGCTGACGTACGTGTTCCTCGCCGTGCTCGTCGTACGTACCCGGCTGCCCGAGCCGGACCCCGACGCCCACGTGTCACCCGTCGATCAGACGGCCGCCCGCGGCGGGCTCGCGTTGCTGCGCTCCCACCCCGAACTGTTCGGCCTGCTCGCCCTCACCTGGTGCTTCAACTTCCTGTACGGCCCGGTCGAGGTGGCCCTGCCGCTCCACGTGACCGACGACCTGCACGCGCCCGGCACCCTGCTGGGCCTCTACTGGATGTTGTTCGGCATCGGCGCGCTGCTCGGCGGCCTCGCGACCGGCGCGTTGCGGCAGTTGCCGCTCTGGCCCGTGACGATCGGCGTGGTGATCGGCTGGGGCCTCTGCCTGCTGCCGTTCTGGTTCGACGTGCCGGTCCTCGTCACCATCGCCGGCTTCGCGATCGGCGGCGCGATCTACGGCCCGTTCGTGGCGCTCTCGGTGACGCTCATGCAGACGAAGGCGCCCCCGCAGCACCTGACCGCGATGCTCGCCGCCCGCAGCGCGGTGCTGCTCACCGCGTCACCGCTCGGCACCGCACTCGGCGGCCCCCTCACCTCGGCCCTGGGCCCCCGCCCGACCCTCGGCAGCTCGGGCCTCGCCACCGTGGCCGTCGGCCTCGTCGCCTGCACACTCCTCCTCGTGTCCAGCCGCCGAAGGAACCCGACCCCCTGATTACCCAGGCGCCCGGATCGCTTGCCCTGGCGACCATCTCACCCTTCAATGGGGATTCATGCCCCTCCGCAGCCTCAGACCCGCCACTTCGCGCCCCACCGAGCTCCTGATCGGCATCGGCTTCTTCGTGGCGGTCGCGGCCTGCGCGATCACCGCGGTGCTGATCCCCGCCGCCCAGTTCGAGCTGCGATTCTTCGTGATGGGCCTGGCCGGATGCGGGTATGCGCTGGCCGCCGCCGACCTGTGGGCCGCCACGGTGACAGGCGTCTCGGCCTGGGCGCTGGCCACCGGCTTCCTCATCCCGCCCACCGGCGAGCTGGCCGTCACCGGCGGCCCCGACGTGATCCGCCTCATCGCCATCGTGGGCCTCTGCCTGGCCGGCGGCCTCTACGGCATCTACCGCCGCCGCACCCACTGAACCCACCGCCGCAGCCCCGCACGCTGAGCCCACCGCGGCCCCGCCGTCAGCCGCCGCCCATCCCCGGAAGATCCGCGTGCCGGTACGGCGTCGGCTCCATCCCGCTCTGCACCACCAGCACCGTCCCGGACGACTCCTCCCGGAACAGCCCGTCCACAGCAGCCGCCACCTCATCGGCGGTCAGCATCGGCAACCCGGCCGCCACCAGGAAGTCCTTGGCGGGCGCGATCAACGGCGTATCAGTGAAACCAGGACAGACAGCGCCGATCCTGACCCCCGCCGCGGCCAGCGGCTCCACCAGCGCCCTGACCAGCCCGATCACGGCATGCTTGCTCATCGAGTAGATCGGATCCGGGCCGAACCCGACCAGCCCCGCCATCGACGACGTGACCACGATCGAGCCACCGCCGGAGCGCTTGAGCAGCGGAAGGGCGGCCGCCACGCCATAGACGACAGAGTCGGCGTTGATCCCCATCACCGTCCGGTACCGCTCCGGGTCGAACGCGGAGAAGTCGACACCACCGTTGGTGCCGGCGTTCAGGTGCACGAGATCCAGGCGCCCATAGCGTTCATCGGCCAGCGCCACGGCCCGTACGGACGTGTCCTCGGAGCTGACGTCGCCGACCAGCCACGCGCCACTGACCTCCTTGCCGACCCGCTCGACGCCCTCAGCGTCCCGGTCGACCAGCACGCAGTCGGCCCCGCCCGCGGCCAGCCGCCGCGCCACGGCGGCCCCGATGCCACTCGCCGCACCGGTGATCAAAGCGACGGTGCTCATGAACGCTCCTAGGGGAGGCGCGGAATGGCGGTACCCGTGGATTGTGCGCCCCTGCCGTTCCCCGTACAACCCTCGAAACCACAGCACCACCCGCCACCAAGGGTTCAGGACGCCCCTCCGCAACCCTCCACAGCAACCGAAACCCTCATCTCCAGATCTCCCGCACCCGCGCAACGGCATCTCGAACGGACAATCCCGTCGTATCCACCCGAACATCACCCGCCGAGAACTCGCCCTGCCGCTCATGCAACTCACGAAACTCCCCAGGCGTCAGGTGCACCGGCCGAGTGCCCGCCCGCCGCTCCGCCTCACCGAACTCGACCGCGAGCTCCACGATCAGCACCTCCGGCAGGAGCTCCCGATACAACGCAGCGGTGTCGTCCGTCAGCACGTCCGCGATCACCACGTCGATGCCGCCCGCCAGCAAGTTCCCCGCCACCGCGCACCCGTTCCGCACCCCCAGCCGCCGCTGACGGAGCCCTTCTGCGCCTTCCCACGGCGCGGCATGCCCACTCACGACCAGGTGACGAACGTCGTCGACGTCAATGAAGGCGGCCAACGGCCGTTCCGTGGCGACCAGACGACCCACGGTGCTCTTGCCCACCGCCGGGGCCCCCGTCAGAACCAGCGCCCGCATTCCCTACCACCGCTCATGATCTCCACGATGACCGAAACCGGATACCCTGCCAGACGTGCGGCGATTATCAATGTCCCGAACAGTCTGGCTCGCCCTGGCAGCGGCCCTCGCGGCGGCTGTGGCGCTCCTGGTGGCACTCCTGGCGGTACGACGTACCCGGCATCTCACCCGGAACACCGCCCCCCACCCCCAACCGCCGCCCACCATCCCCATCATCCGCGCCGTCCTTCGCCCCGAACCCGAGCCCGTACCCGAGCGGCCCGCCCCCGTACCGATCCTCGGCATCCCCACAGCCGCGGACCTCGAGCGCTTCGCCCCCAAGCCGTCCTTCCTGGACCGCTCTCCGTCCGATCCCCCGCCCCCACGGGCTCCCCTGGCCAAGGCAACCCGCCGCCGCCTCACCCTTTGGGGCGCGCTGGCGGTCGCACTGCTCCTGCTGGCCTCGTGCACCCTGATGATCGAAAACACGGTCTACGACAGAGACCCGACGACGGAGTACGTGGACGAGGTCGACATCTCGATCCCGGGCGAGTCGCAGGACTATCAGGACGTCCAGGACGAGATGTGCGACCCCACGTACACGGGCAGTCAGCCGAACTGCCAGTAAGCCGCCAGGCCGGTCAACGGCGAAGTGTGGACCGGGCGGTCCTCGACGTCGGCCCTTAACCCCGGCCCCTCCACTGCCGCCCTACCCCGATCGACGCAATGTCAGCGACTGGAACCGCGTCTCGTCCGCTCCGACGACATGAAAGTCCACGATCTCGAACTCCCGCCCGGCGAACTCCTGCAATTCCTCATCTCCACGGAAGGAGAAGAACCGGGGAGGCCGGTGATCGTCCCCTTCGAAGATCCCCTCTCCGTGCAGCGACCCGCCGCCGTACACACCGAGAAAGAACAACCCACCAGGCCGCAGCAACCCCCGAACGGCCTCCAGCACCGCCGGCAGATCACCGTTGGGCACGTGCAGCAGGCAGTTGAGCGCGTACGCCGCGTCGAACGACTCCGGCGCGAAGTCGAGCCGCAGAAAGTCCATGACATGGGCGTCGAGGCCCTTCTCCCGGCACAACGACACCATCGCGGGCGACAGATCGACGGCGACGACGTCCAGCCCACTGTCCCTGAAGAACACACTGTCCTGCCCCGTCCCGGCACCGATCTCCAGCAGCCGCCCGCCGCCGTCGCCCAGGACCCGGCCGAGGAACGCTTCCCGCTCCGCCAGCTTCCACCACTGCTTACCCGCGCCGTCCCGCCGCTCGGCACCCCCGTCGTAGGCCGTCCGCAGGGCCCCGAACACCTCATCATAACGCACGCTCACCAACTCATGATGAACCACGCCCCCACACCGCGACCGTCAGGCGCCTCCCTTGTCCCGCCGCTCGTAAATGGCAAGGGCGACAAGACCCCCGCACACAAGGCGGGTCAACTCAAGAAGCCACCCAGGTACTCCAGCAGAACCTCCGACCGCTCCTCAAGAATGAAACGGCCGCATTCGGTGATCTGGGCACCGGTCACGTCGTCGGCGGAACATCTCGCGGGTCGGAATCACATCCAGCCTGATCAACGAGACGGTGGCGGCCGCACCCCGCCCCTCCTCCAACCCACGATCACCGACGACCGCCTCACCACGTGCGCCTCCGACCGCTGCGGCCTGCGCTTCGTGGACCGCTCGCAAGGAGGCAGACGCCGCTGGTGCTCGATGACCCGCTGCGGCAACCGCACCAAGGCCCAACGCCACCACCTCCGCACCCGCACGCCCTGAACCGGGGACTCGTACCGAGCAATTGGCGATCGCGGTGGATTTACACACGCAACAAAAAAGGCCGCTTCTCCGAAGATCGGATAGCGGCCTTGTCGTTAATCAACTGGGTGGGGCTACCAGGACTTGAACCTGGGACCTCTTCCTTATCAGGGAAGCGCTCTAACCGTCTGAGCTATAGCCCCGCTCGCACACCGAACGTTATCGCATTCGCCTCAGGGAGGCGAACCGGTTGCTCGGACGAGAAGAGCTTACCGCGTCCGGCGGGCTGCTCGCGCCGCGCGATCAGTGCGCGCGGCGCGAGCGTCCACGCCTATTCGGCCTCGCTGAACGTCACTTCAACGCCGCCCACCAGGTCGGAGGCGATGTTGTAGATGACCGCGCCCAAGGTGGACAGGGCCGTGATCAGGACGACGTTCACGGCTCCGATCAGGGCCGTGTAGCCGAGGATGCGCACCGGCTCGAACCACGAGGCGATGTCGATCGGGATCGAGCTCTGGCCCTGCTCGCCCTTTCCGAGCTGGTTGACCAGGTCGACGATGGAGTCGAAGACGCCCAGCGCCGACAGCACGCCGTACAGGACGGCCACGGCCACGAACAGCACCACGAAGCAGACGAGGGAGACCACGAAGCTGAACTTCATGGCCGACCACGGCTCGACGCGGCGCAGGACCAGGTGTGCCTTGCGGGGGAGCCGGCCCCCCGAGGAGTTGGACGACTTCTTCTTGGGCAGTTCGATGGCCGGCGGGGCTTCGGTGGCCAGCGACGGACGCAGCCGGACGGTCTCGTTGCCCTCCGGCGGTTGCAACCCGCCAGACCCGCCAGACCCGCCAGGCCCACCGGGCCCGCCAGGTCCACCAGGCCCGCCACCGGGCGGAGGGCCAGGCTGAGGAGGAGGCGCGGGCTTGCCGGCCTCCTGCTGTCCTGGCAGGGGCCTGCCCTGCGCGGGCGAGGTGTCCTTGCCCTCCTCGACCGGCGTGAATATTTCGGTCTCTGCGGGTTTCTTCGGTTGCTGACCGTTACCCGCAGCCGCCTTTGTCCTGGCGGTGCCACCCTGGGCGCTCATGATTTACTCTCCTCCCCCGTCTTCCTCACTCTCCATCGGAGTCTCCATGGACTCCGCGTTCCGGGCGAGGGCTACCACGCTGTCGCCTTCGGCGAGATTCATCAATCGCACTCCCATGGTCTGGCGGCCGGACTGCTTGATCTCGCCGGCACTCGTCCGGATCACCCCGCCGGCGGACGTGATCGCGAAGACCTCGTCCTCTGGGTTGACCATGACGGCTCCGACCAGCTTGCCACGGGAAGATACGATTTTCGCAGTCAGCACACCCCTACCGCCACGTCCTTGAACCGGATACTGATCCACTGGCGTCCGTTTTGCGTACCCAGCCTTCGTGGCGATAAGCACATCTTGACCGTCGGCGATGCGATTCATGGCCAGAAGTTCGTCACCGTCGAGGAACCTCATGCCGATGACGCCGCTGGTCGCCCGCCCCATGGGCCGCAGGGCCTCGTCGGAGGCGGTGAACCGGATCGACTGCGCTCCCTTGGAGACGAGCAGCAGATCGTCGGACTCGGAGACCATGCGGGCTCCGATGACCTCGTCGTCGTCCCGCAGGTTGATCGCGATCAGACCACCGGACCTGGGGGAGTCGTACTCGGACAGGCGCGTCTTCTTGACCAGCCCGCTGCGGGTGGCGAGGACGAGGTAGGGGGCGACGTTGTAGTCGCGTAGGTCGAGAACCTCCATGACTGTTTCGTCGGGCTGCATGGCGAGAAGGTTCGCCAGATGCATGCCCCGGGCGTCACGACCGGCGTCGGGCAGCTCGTAGGCCTTGACGCGGTAGACCCGGCCCTTGTTGGTGAAGAACAGCAGCCAGTGGTGGGTCGTGGTGACGAAGAAGTGGTCGACGATGTCGTCCTGGCGCAGCTGCGCGCCGCGGACGCCCTTGCCGCCGCGCTTCTGCGCCCGGTAGAGGTCGGTACGGGTGCGCTTGGCGTAGCCGCCCCTGGTGATCGTGACGACGATCTCTTCCTCGGCGATGAGGTCCTCGATCGACATGTCGCCGTCGTACGCGATGATCTCGGTCTTGCGCTCGTCGCCGTAGCGGCCGACGATCTCGGCGAGCTCGTCGTTGACGATCTCCCGCTGGCGGCTCTCGCTGGCCAGGATCGAGTTGTACTCGGCGATCTGGGTCATCAGCGCGTCGTGCTCGTCCTGGATGGCCTGCCGCTCCAGGGCGGCCAGCTTGCGCAGCTGCATGTCGAGGATGGCCTGCGCCTGGATCTCGTCGATCTCCAGCAGCCCCATGAGGCCCTGCTGGGCGTGCGAGGCGGACTCGGAGGCCCGGATCAGGGCGATGACCTCGTCGAGCCGCTCCAGGGCCTTCAGCAGACCGCTCAGGACGTGGGCCCGCTCCTCGGCCTTGCGCAGCAGGTAGCGGGTCCTGCGGACGATGACCTCGATCTGGTGCGCCACGTAGTGACGGATGAACTGGTCGAGCCGCAGGGTCCGCGGCACGCCGTCCACCAGCGCCAGCATGTTGGCCCCGAAGGTGTCCTGGAGCTGGGTGTGCTTGTACAGGTTGTTGAGGACGACCTTGGCGACCGCGTCGCGCTTGAGCACGATGACCAGGCGCTGCCCGACCCGCGACGAGCTCTCGTCGCGGACGTCGGCGATGCCGGTCAGCTTGCCCTCACGCACCAGCTCGGCGATCTTCAGCGCGAGGTTGTCAGGATTGACCTGGTACGGGAGCTCGGTGACGACCAGAGCCTGCCGGCCCTTGTCCTCCTCGACCTCGACCACGGCCCGCATGGTGATCGAGCCGCGCCCGGTGCGGTAGGCGTCCTCGATCCCGCGCCGGCCCACGATGAGCGCCTTGGTGGGGAAGTCGGGCCCCTTGACCAGCCTCATGGCCGCTTCGAGCAGCTCTTCCTCGCTGGCCTCGGGGTTTTCCAGGGCCCACTTGACCGCGCTGGCGACCTCGCGCAGGTTGTGCGGCGGGATGTTGGTGGCCATGCCGACGGCGATGCCGCCCGAGCCGTTGACCAGCAGCTGCGGGATGCGCGCCGGCAGGACGTCGGGCTCCTGCGACTTGCCGTCGTAGTTGGGGCGGAAGTCGACGGTCTCCTTGTCGATGTCCCGCAGCATCTCCATGGCGATGGGCGCGAGCTTGCACTCGGTGTAACGCATCGCCGCCGCCGGGTCGTTGCCGGGCGAGCCGAAGTTGCCCTGCCCGTCGACCAGCGGATATCGCAGCGACCACGACTGCGCCAGGCGGACCAGCGCGTCGTAGATCGAGGTGTCGCCGTGTGGGTGGTAGGTGCCCATCACGTCGCCGACGACGCGGGCGCACTTGAAGTAGCCGCGGTCGGGACGGTAGCCACCGTCGTACATCGCGTAGAGCACCCGCCGGTGCACCGGTTTGAGCCCGTCGCGCACGTCAGGCAGCGCCCTGGACACGATGACGGACATCGCGTAGTCCATGTAACTGCGCTGCATCTCGGACTGGATGTCCACAGGCTCGATGCGGTCAGCCGGGGGAGTGGTGTTCACGTCCGTCACAGGTAAAGGTCCTTCTTGTGGCTAAACGTCGAGGAAGCGCACGTCGCGCGCGTTGCGGATGATGAAGTCGCGCCGCGCCTCCACGTCTTCCCCCATCAGCACGCTGAACAGGTCGTCGGCCTGGGCCGCGTCGTCGAGCGTGACCAGGCGCAGCAGCCGGGTCTCCGGGTTCATCGTGGTCTCCCAGAGCTGGCCGGCGTTCATCTCGCCCAGACCCTTGAAGCGCTGTACGTTGTCGCGGGGCCGCGGGTCGGGCTTGCCGTTGGCGATGCCTTCGGCGATGACCGCGTCGCGTTCGCTGTCGGAGTAGGCGTAGGAGGCGTCCTCGCCCTTCCGGTCCCACTTGATCTTGTACAGCGGCGGGCACGACAGGTAGACGTGACCTGCCTCGATCAGCGGCCTCATGAACCTGAACAGCAGCGTCAGCAGCAGCGTGTTGATGTGCTGGCCGTCGACGTCGGCGTCGGCCATGAGGATGACCTTGTGATAGCGCAGCTTGGTGATGTCGAACTCGTCGTGGACGCCGGTGCCCAGGGCGGTGATCAGCGCCTGGACCTCGTTGTTCTTCAGGACCTTGTCGATCCGCGCCTTCTCGACGTTGAGGATCTTGCCGCGGATGGGCAGGATCGCCTGGAAGCGCGAGTCGCGGCCGCCCTTGGCCGAGCCGCCGGCCGAGTCGCCCTCGACGATGAACAGCTCGCACTTCTCCGGGTCGTTCCACTGGCAGTCGGCCAGCTTGCCCGGCAGGCCGCTGCCCGATTCGAGCAGCGACTTGCGCCTGGTCAGGTCGCGGGCCTGGCGGGCCGCGATGCGGGCGCGTGAGGCCTGCAAGGACTTGTTGATGATGTCCTTGGCCTCGCCGGGGTTGCGCTCGAACCAGTCACGCAGGTGGTCGTTGCAGGCCTTCTGCACGAACGACTTCGCCTCGGTGTTGCCGAGCTTGGTCTTGGTCTGGCCCTCGAACTGCGGGTCGGACAGCTTGACCGAGATGATCGCGGTCAGCCCCTCGCGGACGTCCTCGCCGGAGAGGTTGTCGTCCTTGCCCTCCTTGAGGAACTTCTGCTCGCGCGCGTAACGGTTGACGATGGACGTCAGCGCCGCGCGGAAGCCCTCCTCGTGGGTGCCGCCCTCAGCGGTGTTGATGACGTTGGCGAAGCTGTAGACCGACTCCGAGTAGGAGTTGTTCCACTGCATGGCGATCTCGACCGCGAGCCCGTCGCTCTCCTCCTCGAAGGAGATGATCGACGCGTGCGCCGGCTCCTTCTTGGCGTTGAGGTGCTGCACGAAGTCGGCCAGGCCGCCCTCGTAGTGGTAGGAGACGGAGTGCGGCTCGCCGTTGATGTGGTCGGGCCGCTCGTCGACCAGCGTGATCGTCAGGCCCTTGTTGAGGAAGGCCATCTCCTGGAAGCGCCGCGAGAGCGTCTCGTAGTTCCAGGTGGTGGTCTCGAAGACGTCGGGGTCGGGCCAGAACGTGATCGTGGTGCCGGTCTCGTCGGTCTCCTCGCCCTTGGCCAGGGGGGCCGTGGGCTTGGACAGCTCGTAGCGCTGACGCCAGTAGTGGCCGTTCTGCTTGACCTCCACCTCCATGGCGGTGGACAGCGCGTTGACGACGGCCGAGCCGACGCCGTGCAGGCCGCCGGAGACCGCGTACGACTGGCTGTCGAACTTGCCGCCCGCGTGCAACGTGGTCAGCACCAGTTCGACCGCGGAGATCTTCTCCACCGGGTGGATGCCGGTGGGGATGCCTCGGCCGTCGTCGACCACGCGGACGCCGTTGTCGGCGAGCAGCGTGATGTCGATCCTGGTCGCATAACCTGCCAGGGCCTCGTCCACCGCGTTGTCCACGATCTCTTGGACGAGGTGGTGGAGGCCGCGCTCACCGGTGGAGCCGATATACATACCCGGGCGCTTGCGAACCGCCTCAAGCCCCTCGAGTACGGTGATTGAGCTAGCGTCGTAGGACAACTGCGAAATCCTCCTGCCGCGGACACGCGGCTGGGTAGGCGTTCAACCTTCGAAGCTGCCCCTGCCGTGCCCGTCACCGTCGTGAGTGCCCCGATGCGCGGTCACCCGGGGGAGTCGGCTTGCTGCCGGGGTGACACGCAAGCGGACGTGTCCGGAATCCTTTTTCATTCTACCGCTTCCGGAGGGCCAAGGTGGCAATGAACGCGCCTGTGATGCCCTCTAGCTCGATTTGCCCCCTGCCGAGCATCCCCCCTCCGGAAAGGGGGCTTATCGCGTCTCCGGCGGTCTGATCGCCCTTGACAGGCTAGCCGTAGGTGTCGCCGGGACCCCGGCTTCCGGTCACCCGCAACCCGCCTGACGGCCGCGGCGCGTTCTGCGGGCCCCTGACCTTGACCTTCTTGACCGTGCCTTCGCCGAGCTCCTCGTTGAGCCTGCGGACGAGGGTGCGCGCGAGCAGCCGCACCTGCGTCGCCCACGCCGTCGAGTCGGCCGCGATCAGCACCTCGCCGTCGTCGAAGGACTCGGGTCTGGTGTGCATGGCCAGGTCAGGGCCGACGATGGTGGCCCACCGGCCGAACACCGCGCCGACCGCCGCCGACCGCTCCCAGCCGCGGTCGGCCAGCAGGTCGGCGATGGCGCGGCCGAAGAGCTGCGGATCGCCGCCGTCTCTGCGCGGCCCCGCCGCCTTACGTCTGGGCTCGCGCCGGGGGAGCTGGCCGCGTTTGGCGGCGTCGGCCTTGGCCTGGGCCAGCTTCTCCCGCGCCAGCGCCACCCCCCTGGCCGCGGTGTTCTCCCCACCGCCCCCCACAGCCTGTGGACGACCGGCCGCCGAACCACCGGCCGCACCCCCGCCGGCCTCAGGCTGACCGGCCGCGGAACCGCCGGCCTCAGGCTGACCGGCCCGGGACCCGGAGGCAGCCGAGCCACGAGACCCGCCCCTGACACCGCCCGCCTGCGGGCTCTCACCCCCACGGGGGTTGCCGTCATCGGACACGGGTCACGCTCCCTTCCGCGACGTCGTACCTGCCTCCCACCAGCTCCCCCGGCACGTCGTCCGCCACGGCCGCGGTGATCAGCACCTGCTCGGCCGGCGCGACGATCTCGGCCAGCCGGCGCCGCCGCTGGCTGTCGAGCTCGGCGAACACGTCGTCGAGGATCAGCACGGGGTCTCCGCCGTCGGCCCGCAGCAGGTCGTACGCGGCCAGCCGGAGCGCCAGCGCGAACGACCACGACTCGCCGTGGCTGGCGTAGCCCCGGGCGGGCAGGTCGCCGAGGCCGAGGATCAGGTCGTCGCGGTGCGGCCCGACGAGGGTGACGCCCCGGTCGAGCTCCGACTGGCGCACCTCCAATAGCCGCTCCCGCAGACGTTCTTCAAGGGTTTTCCCCAAGTCTGTGGATAACGTCTGTGTATCGAAAGATCCCCGCTCACCGGGGACTTCGCCCTCCTGGTCACCCTCACCCTGGTCCCCACCTGTGGACAACGTGCTGCGGTAGGCGAGGGTCGCCGGAGCGCTCGACGGGGCCAGCGCGGCATAGGCCCCGGCCACCAGCGGGCGCAGCGCCTCGATGAGCTCCAGCCGGGCCCGCAACAGCTCCGCGCCGTGCCGGGCGAGGTGGGCGTCCCAGACCTCCAGAGTGCTCAGCACGTCGCCCGCGCCGGCCGCCGCGAACCCGCTGTCGCCCTCCTGCCGCCGGGCGCTCCTGCTGCCTCTGCGGGCCTGCGCGGCCGTACGCAGCAGGGCGCCGCGCTGCTTCAGCACGCGGTCGTAGTCGGCGCGGACCCCGGCGAACCTGGGGGCCCTGGCCACGAGCAGGTCGTCGAGGAAACGGCGGCGCTCGGACGGGTCGCCCTTGGACAGCGATAGGTCCTCGGGAGCGAACAGGACGGTGCGCAGCAGGCCGACGGCGTCGCGGGCCCTGGACACGGGGGAGCGGTTGAGCCGGGCGCGGTTGGCCCGGCCCGGGTTGATCTCCAGCTCGATGAGCGCCCGCCGGTCGTCCCGCTGGACGGCGCAGCGCACGATCGCCCTGGTGGCGCCCTGCCGCACGAGCGGCGCGTCGCCGGCCACCCGGTGGCTGGAGTGCGTCGCGACGTAGCCGAGGGCCTCGACCAGGTTGGTCTTGCCCTGGCCGTTGGGCCCCACGAAGGCCGTAACGCCCGGCTCCAGGCCGAGCTCCACGGACGCGTAGGACCGGAAGTCGGTCAGCGAGAGGTGGGCGACATGCACCCCACGAAGGTTAGTGGGCCTCGCGGGCCACCGGGGTCACCGGCATGCGTTCTTGTGGAAAACCCTGGCCGTTGTGGAAAACCTCGCCTCCGAGCCGACGACACTGGGCGAACCAGCGGCCGGGGCGCCCGAGCGGTCCGGGCCGGTCAGCGGTCGAGCTCGCGCGGCGGTGTCACGTCGGCGCCGGGGGAGTCGGCGCCCTTCTCCGTGCCGCCCTCGGCCGAGGTGGTGGCGTGGCCGCCGAACTGGTTGCGCAGCGCCGCCACGACCTTCATCGCGGGGGAGTCGTCCTGCCGCGAGGCGAACCTGGCGTAGAGCGCGGCGGTGATCACGGGCAGCGGGACCGCGTGGTCGACCGCGGCCTGCACCGTCCACCGGCCCTCGCCGGAGTCCTGGGCGTAGCCGCGGAGCTGTTCGAGGTGCTCGTCGTCGTCGAGCGCCCGGACCATCAGGTCGAGCAGCCAGGAGCGGATCACGGTGCCGGTGCGCCAGCTGCTGAAGGAGCCCTTGACGTCCTTCACGACGTCGGAGGCTTCCAGCAGCTCCCAGCCCTCGGCGAAGGCCTGCATCATGCCGTATTCGATGCCGTTGTGGACCATCTTCGCGAAGTGGCCCGCGCCGACGTCGCCGGCGTGGACGAAGCCGTCCTCGCCCTCCGGCTTGAGCGTGTCGAAGATCGGCATGAGGCGGTCGACGTCGGGCTTGTCGCCGCCGCACATGAGCGCGTAGCCGTTCTGCAGGCCCCAGACGCCGCCGCTCACGCCGCAGTCGACGAAGCCGATGCCCTTCTTGGACAGCTCGGCGGCGTGCTTCTGGTCATCCACATAGTGGGAGTTTCCGCCGTCGACCACGAGGTCGCCCTCGTTGAGCAGCTCGCCGAGATCGTCGATGGTGCTCTGGGTGGCCTTGCCGGCCGGGACCATGACCCAGATCGCGCGCGGTGTCTGGAGGCGTTCGGCCAGCTCCTTGAGGCTGCCGACGTCGCTGACCGCCGGATCGCGATCGTAGCCGATCACCTCGTGACCACCGCGGCGCAGCCTCTCGGCCATGTTGCCGCCCATCTTGCCCAGTCCCACCATGCCGATCTGCATGACTGTCCTCTACCCCCTTGTCAGGCTTCCATCATTCCCGACGACCGGTTCAGCCTGACAGGCGGATGGGCATGATCAGATAACGGTAGTCCGTGGTGGCTTGATCCTCCACAGGCTTGCCACCGGTGAGGATAGCGGGCTTCGTCGACGTGGTCATCTGCAGCCGGGCGATGTCGGAGTCGATGGCTCCCAGACCTTCCAGCAGGAACTGGTGGTTGAAGGCGATGTTCATCTCATCTCCCTCGTAATCCACCGGAAGCGCCTCGACGGCCTGCGCCTCGTCGCCGCTGCCGGCCTCCAGCACGACCTCGCCGCTCTTGAACGCCAGGCGTACCGGAGTGTTGCGCTCGGCGACCAGGGCCACGCGCTTGACCGCCTCGACGAACGGGCCTGTGGACAGGTCGGCGCGGGCGGAGAACTCGGTCGGCAGCAGCGAGCGGTACTTCGGGAACTCGGGGTCGAGCAGGCGCGTCGTCGTACGGCGTCCGGCGCTGGAGAAGCCGATCATGCCTTCGCCGGTGCCTCCCGCGGAGCTCAGCGCGATCTCGACCTCGGCGCCGGTCGCACCGAGCGCCTTGGCCGTGTCGGCGAGCGTCTTGCCGGGGATCATCGCGATGGCGGAGAAGTCGGGCTGGCCCGGCTGCCACTTGAGCTCGCGCACGGCCAGCCGGTAGCGGTCGGTCGCGGCGAGGGTCACCGTGTCGCCCTCGATCTCCATCCGTACGCCGGTGAGCATCGGCAGCGTGTCGTCGCGACCGGCGGCGACGGCGACCTGGCCGACGGCGGAGGCGAACACGTCGCTGCCGACCCGGCCCGCGGCCGGCGGCATGGCCGGCAGGGACGGGTAGTCCTCCACCGGCATGGTCAGCAGGGTGAAGCGGGCGCTGCCGCACGTGACGACGGCCTTGGCTCCGTCCACCACGAAGTCCACAGGCTGTGCGGGAAGCGCGCGCGTGATCTCGGCGAGCAGCTTGCCCGAGACCAGCACGACGCCCGGCTCGCCCGTGTGGACCTCGAGCGTCACCTCGGCGGAGACCTCGTAGTCGAAACCGGAGAGCTTGAGCTGCGTCCCCTCCGTGACCTCCAGGCGCATGCCGGCGAGAACGGGAACCGACGGACGCGCCGGAAGGCTGCGTGCCGTCCATGCCACCGCCTCAGCGAGGACGTCTCGCTCGATTCGGAACATCACGGTGATCAGCCTCCTGGGTTCGTCGTTGATTCAAGGATCTCAAGGATCCACCCTCCCGGACTCGCGCTCCGGGAGAACCCCTCTATGGGTCTTTGAGTTTCCTAGTTAGAGATATAGAGGTCATCACACTAGGGGCTGTGGGAACTGTGGACAACCGGCGTCTTGGCTGGTCAGCGGCCATATTTTCATCCACTGGGGATGTGGGTGACGCCTGGGGAGAACTTCCGCGCCTGGGGACGACGATTCTTCGTGCACAGGCCGTCCCCAGATCATGGTGCCTTCATCCACCGTCAGTCCGGGGTTATCCACGAGGTTTCCACAGGTTGTCCACGGGGTAAAAGCGGCCCTTCTGGAGCCCCAGATCCGTTGTTCACAGTCTGTCCACACGCTGTCCACTGGTAGTCCCCAGGTTCTCCCCAGGATGTCCCCACCCTTGTCCCCAACCAATGTGGACGGATTTTTCCCACCATTGCCGGGCGAACGGCGAGTGAATTTTTGCGTTTGCGCTGGTCCACAGCGTTTTCCACAGGCTGTGTATGAACTCAAGATCCACGCTGTGTCTGCTTGATCCGCATTGTCAGCTCGTTGACCTGGTTGTACATCGACCTGCGCTCGGCGATCAGCGACCGGATCTTGCGTTCGGCGTGCATCACGGTGGTGTGGTCGCGGCCGCCGAACTGCTGGCCGATCTTCGGCAGCGACAGCTCGGTCAGCTCGCGGGCGAGGTACATCGCGATCTGTCTGGCGTTGACGAGCGCCCGGCTGCGGGAGGTGCCGCACAGGTCGTCGATGCTGATGCCGAAGTACTGGGCGGTCTGGTTCATGATCGCCGCGATGGTGATCTCGGTGTCGGACTCCGAGGTGATGAGGTCCTTCAGCACGACCTCGGCCAGCTGCAGGTCGACACCCTGCCGGTTGAGGCTGGCGAACGCGGTGACCCTGATCAGCGCGCCCTCCAGCTCACGGATGTTGGTGGAGATGCGGCTGGCGATGTATTCGAGCACCTCGGGCGGCGCGGCCAGGCCCTCCTGGATGGCCTTCTTCCTGAGGATGGCGATGCGCGTCTCCAGCTCGGGCGGCTGGACGTCGGTGATCAGGCCCCACTCGAACCGGTTGCGCAGCCGGTCCTCCAGCGTGATGAGCTGCTTGGGCGCCCGGTCGCTGGAGATGACGATCTGCTTGTTGGCGTTGTGCAGCGTGTTGAAGGTGTGGAAGAACTCCTCCTGCGTCTGCTCCTTGCCCTCCAGGAACTGGATGTCGTCCACGAGCAGGATGTCGATCGCCCGGTAGCGGCCGCGGAAGCCGTCGGCCTTGTGGTCGCGGATGCTGTTGATGAAGTCGTTGGTGAACTCCTCGGAGCTCACGTATCTGACCCGGGCGCCGTCGTACAGGCTCTGGGCGTAATGCCCGATGGCGTGCAGCAGGTGCGTCTTGCCCAGCCCGGAGTCCCCGTAAATGAACAGCGGGTTGTACGCCTTCGCCGGCGACTCGGCCACCGCCACCGCCGCCGCGTGGGCGAAGCGATTGCTGGCACCGATGACGAATGTCTCAAATGTGTACTTCTGATTTAGCCTGGCCGGTTCGCTGGGCTTGTTGCTCTTCGCCTCCCACCGATTCGGCGCCGGTTCCGGCGTCTTCTCCACAGGCGGTGTGTACGGCTGCGCCTGTTCAAAAGAGAAGCCCTGCTGTGGATATTCGGTGGATATCTGTGGCGGCTCGGGCTGTGGAGAATAGAACTGAGGGGGCTCGGAAGCCGGGTTGTGCTGCGGTTGCGCGGGCTGTGCATAACGCAGCTGACTCTCCACACCCTGGGGATAACTCTGAGTCACAGGCTGTTGATGAGAGTCGACGGAAGGCTGTTCCGGGGCCGTGGTGTCGATCATCACGGCCAGCCGCATGGTCCGGCCGAGCTCCTGAGAGAGCGCGTGCGCGACCAGCGGGCGCAGTTTTCCCTCGATCAGGTCCTTGAGGAAGTCGTTGGGGACGCCGAGCACGATCGTGTCGTTGGCCAGGGCGATCGGACGCACCATCGACAGCCAGGTGCGCTGCTGGATCGGCACGTTCTCGTTGAGGAAGTTGCTCAGGGCGCTCGCCCATACCGTGCCGAGGTCGACACCGTTCATGGTGCGGTTCCCCTCCTCCATCTCGCGGCCCCCCGCGATCGTTTATCCACATGGCACGACCGCCCGCTGATGATCGACGGCCCTTCGTCCACACGTGTCGGCCGGGCATCCCGCCCACGCTCTCCACAGGAGATCCACAGACTGTCCACAGCGCTTGAGCGGGCCTGGAAGGGCCGACAGTATCCATGTGCACAGCTGTGTTCAAGACGTTGTCCACAGCCTAGTGGTACCTGGGTACACATACTGTGGACGTGGGGCCGGCGGTGGACAAGTGGCCTGTGGATTAGTGGATAACCGGTCCGGTTTGACCTGGACGGTGCTTGCCCCGTAACGTACGACGGTCGGCTTGTCACGCGACGGCTATTTCGCGTGCCCTCGCTTCCTTGACAGGCCATCCATGAGTGTTAAGCGCCTTCGTGGCGCACCATCAAGCCTGGAGCCCACCCGTGAGCAAGCGTACTTTCCAGCCGAACAACCGTCGCCGCGCGAAGACCCACGGCTTCCGGCTGCGGATGCGCACCCGGGCCGGTCGCGCCATCCTCGCCGCTCGCCGCCGTAAGGGCCGCGAGAAGCTGTCGGCCTGATCGTCCCTCGCGTTAGCAGCCCGCCGGTGCCTCATACCGGCGGGCGTTAGACGTATACGGTGCTGTCCCGTCAATCCCGCATGCGCCGCGGGGAGGAGTTCGAGGCGGCGGTCAAGCGCGGCAAACGCGCCGGCCGCCCAACTCTCGTGGTGCATTTCACCATTTCCGGGGAAGAGTCACCCCGGGTCGGTTTCGTCGTGAGCAAGGCCGTCGGTGGCGCGGTGACCAGGAACAAGGTCAAGCGGCGGCTTCGACACCTCATGCGGGACCGTCTCGACGCGCTGCCACGAGGTAGCCTGCTTGTGGTACGCGCCAACCCACCGGCCGCGTCCGCGGGATTCGAGCAACTGGCCGCCGAACTCGATCTCGCGCTGGCTCGTTTGCTCAGGCGGCGCGAGTCCTCGACGGGCGGACAGAAGAGATGACGGAGCAACCGCAAGGGGCGGCGCCGGGCCTGGCGGCCCGGGCGCTGATCGTCCCCATCCGGTTCTACCGGGCGTTCATCAGCCCGCTGCTCGGTCCACGCTGCCGGTTCTACCCGTCCTGCAGCCAGTACGGACTCGAAGCGATCGCCGTACATGGAGCATTGCGCGGCACATGGCTGACTGTCCGGCGCATCGGGCGGTGCCACCCATTCCATCCCGGAGGTATTGACCCGGTGCCCCCACGCCCGGTCCGGTCCCACGAAACGCAAGGGAGATAGCTCGGTGGAGCTGTCCTGGCTGAGCTGGCTGTACCAAGCCGTAGCCCAAGTCATCATCTGGATCCATACTGCATACAGCACGGTCCTCAACCCGGACAGCGGGCTGACCTGGGCGTTGACGATCATCACGCTGACCGTGTTCATGCGGATCCTGATCTTCCCGCTCTTCCTCAAGCAGATGCGATCGTCGCGGAAGATGCAGGAACTCGCCCCCAAGGTTCAAGAGCTGCGCAAGCGTTACAAGAACGACAAGCAGCGGATGAACCAGGAGGTCATGGCGCTCTACCAGGGCGCTGGCGCCAACCCGCTCGGCGGCTGCCTGCCGGTCGTGGCCCAGTTCCCGATCTTCATCTCCATGTTCACCGTCCTGCACAACATGGCTGACGGTCACGCCAAGTACGGCATGACGCAGGAGCTGGTCGACAGCGCCAGGGCGGCGCACATCTTCGGCGCGCCGCTGCCCGCCAACTTCTTCATGTCGGAGGCGCAGCTCCAGACGTTCGGCGCCGGCAACATCCAGACCAAGGTGGTCCTGGGGATCTTCGTCGCGGTCAGCTCGCTGACCACGTTCCTCACCGTCCGGCAGAGCGTCACCCGCTCCATGGCTCAGATGCCGGACAACCCCATGGCGCAGCAGCAGAAGATCCTCATGTACATCTCGCCGCTGTTCGCCTTCTTCAGCCTCAACTTCCCCCTCGGTCTGATCATGTACTGGGTCACCACCAACCTGTGGACGCTCGGTCAGCAGCACTGGTTCTACAGCCGCAACCCGATGCCGCAGTACGACGCCAAGGGCAACGTCATCCCGGTCGAGCCGAAGGCCGGTCTGATCGGCAAGCTCCGCAAGACCACTCCGGAAGAACAGGCCCCGCCGCCCCCTCCGGAGCCTAAGATCATCAGACAGCAGCCGAGCAGGCAGAGCCGCAGCAAGCGCACCGGCAGCAAGAAGTCGTGAACACGAAGGAGAGGCCGGCCATGACCGAGGCCGAGCAGGAGAAGGCTCCTGATCTCAATGCGCTGGAGCAGGAAGGCGAGATCGCTGCCGACTACGTCGAAGGGCTTCTCGACATCGCCGACATCGACGGCGACATCGACATGGACGTCGAAGGCGATCGCGCCCTGGTCTCCGTCGTCGGGCTGAAGGGGACGGAGCTGGTCGGGCCGGCCGGAGAGGTTCTCGAGGCGCTGCAGGAGCTGACCCGCCTGGCCGTGCACCGGCAGACGGGGGAGCGCTCGCGGCTGATGCTCGACGTGGCGGGCTACCGCGAACGCCGCCGGGCCGAGCTCACCAAGCTCGGCACCGAGATCGCCAACCAGGTCAAGGAGCGGGACGAGCCCAAGTCGCTGCAGCCGATGACCCCGTTCGAACGCAAGATCGTCCACGACGCGGTGGCCGCCGCCGGACTCCGCAGTGAGTCCGAGGGTGAGGAGCCGCAGCGGTACGTGGTGGTCCTGCCCGCCTGAGGCGCGTCACGCCATCCGATCCGGCCGTCTGCCCGCCGTCGCGCGCGGTAGACGGCCGTTTCGCGTTCACGACCCTCTGTCTTCGGTACGGAGCCGCGACCGGCAAGGCCGGGCCGGGACCCCGGCGGCGGGGTCGGTCGCCCGTGGCCGGCCGACGGCGCGCTCACAGGCCACCTTCATCCGGGCCCGCTAGTCTTCCCTTGTGATCTCACCCTTAGCCTTGGGTGAAGACCGGACTCTCAGACACCGTCGCCTTACCGTGTTGATTCCGCTTCCTTCGCGTCGGGGTCACGAGACCAGGCGGCGAACCCGTTCCAGCACGCACGACACCGAGCATGGGCGACCAGCCCCAGAAAGGCCACCGACCAGTGAGCGATGAGCTTCCGGAGCCTCCGGAGATAGCGCGGGACGTCTTCGTCGGGGAGGCTTGGGACCGTGCCGGCGCGTTCGCCGAGCTGCTCGCGGGACCCGGCGTGGTCCGCGGACTGCTGGGTCCGCGGGAGGTGCCCCGGATCTGGGATCGCCACCTGCTCAACTGCGCCGTCGTGGCCGAGGCCGTGCCGGAGGAGGTGCGGCTGGTGGACATCGGCTCCGGCGCCGGCCTGCCCGGGCTGGTGCTGGCGATCGTCCGGCAGGACATCACGGTTACGCTGCTGGAGCCGCTGCTGCGTCGTACCGTGTTCCTGGAGGAATGCGTCGAGGCGCTCAAGCTCGACAACGTCGAGGTGCTGCGCGGCCGGGCGGAGGAACTGGCCGGTCAGCGCGAGTTCGACGTGGCCAGCGCTCGCGCGGTCGCGCCGCTCGACCGGCTCCTGACCTGGGCGATGCCGCTGCTGCGCGAGGGCGGCGAGCTGATCGCGATGAAGGGGGAGCGGGCCGCCGGCGAACTCGCCGAAGCGCAGTCGCAATTGCAGGCCAGCGGAGCGGGAACGGCCGAGCTTGTGACCGTCGGGCACGGTAAGGTCGAGCCGCCTGCAACATTGGTTCGGGTGGTAGCGGGTCGCGCGCCAGAGCAAGCCAGGCGGCGACGAAGGAGGTGACGGTTGTGCCAGTCGCGTCAAGCGGTCTTGGCTGGCCGGACAGCCGTCCGTCTGAGAGCCCAACCGGAGTTGGCTGGCCCGAAATGGGCGTGTCGCGACAGCAAATTCCCGGCACCGGCACACCACTGGTTGAAAGGATGGCCATCGTGACCCAGACCCCCCTGAACCCCGGTGATTCGCCGTTGGTACGAGAGGCGCTCAGCTCAGTGGTTTCACGTGAAACATCTGCAACCCAGACGGCCGCCCAGCCCGGCGAGACCTCCGGCGATGGCGACGGCACCTGGCCGCGCCCGTCCGAGACCCGAGTGATCGCGGTGGCCAACCAGAAGGGCGGCGTGGGCAAGACGACCACGTCGGTCAACATCGCCGCCGCCCTGTCGATGCACGGCCAGCGTGTCCTCGTGGTGGACCTCGACCCCCAGGGCAACGCTTCCACGGCTTTGGCGACCGAGCATCGTGGCGACGTTCCCGATGTGTATCAGGTGCTCGTGGACGATCTTCCCATGGCGGACATCGTCAAGCAGGTGCCGGAGATGCCGAACCTCTATTGCGCACCCGCCACCATTGATCTTGCCGGTGCTGAGATCGAGCTGGTCTCGTTGGTGGCCAGAGAGGCGCGGCTGCGGCGGGCGCTGGCGGCGTACGAGGCGATGGAGCTCGACTACATCATCATCGACTGCCCGCCCTCACTCGGCCTGCTGACCGTCAACGCGCTGGTGGCCGCGGACGAGGTGATGATCCCGATCCAGTGCGAGTACTACGCCCTGGAGGGCCTCGGGCAGTTGCTCAGGAACGTGGACCTGATCAAGGCGCACCTCAACCCGACGCTGCGCCTGTCGACGATCGTGCTGACGATGTACGACGGCCGCACCCGGCTGGCTTCGCAGGTGGCCGACGAGGTACGGGCGCACTTCGGGGACACGGTGCTCAGCACGGTGATCCCGCGGAGCGTGCGCTTGTCGGAGGCGCCCAGCTATGGGCAGTCGGTGATGACGTACGATCCGGGGTCGAGCGGGGCGATGGCGTACATGGACGCGGCCCGCGAGATCGCCCACCGCGCCACCGTCGCCTGACCTTCACTCGTCGCCACGTTGGAGTTGAGCCGGACGGGCGGGCTCGTGGATGCCGTGACTTCGCGAGTTCGATGAGCGCTTCAGGCCAGCCGATGATGCGCGCCGGCCTTCGCTGAGTCGGGTGGTATCCCGACGGAGCACATCGCCGACCCTCGCGCTGGCCCGCAGCTCATCCAGACGCCTCCTGCACGACACCGCGCCCGGCAACATGAGGCGCGGCGTCGACATCGAGTCGGCATCGCCAGGCGTGCGTAGGGGAAGTCGGGTGCTGGATTGTGCGCGGCATGTCCTTTTCGTGCCGCGCCGATCTGTCGTGCCGCCCCGACCTGTCGTGCGGCGCCCTATTTGTCGTGCGGCCGTGCTGCCTCGTCAACTGCCGTGCCACCCGACTTCGGTTGAGGCGGCCAGGAAGGGCGGCGGAGAACGGATCTCCTGCAGCCGGCTCCGCCGACGGCGGTGCACCTCTGTACTGACGATGCGCTTCCATGCCGGCGGTGTTTGCCGTGTCGGGTCGTGCTCTGCCGTGTCGGCGGTGCTCTGCTCGTGCCGAGTCCGCGCTCCGCCGGGCCCGTGCTCTGCCGGGCCCGCGCTCTGCCGGGCCCGCGCCCACCAGGGCCCGTGCTCACTCGGGCCCGTGCTCACTCGGGCCCGTGCTCACTCGGGCCCGTGCTCTGCCAGGGTCGTGCTCTGCCAGGGTGGCGGTGTGTCCGTGGACGCCCGTTTGAGCACCCGGCACCAGAACGCAGCGGCGTCGCGCGGGAAGCACCCCTGTGCAAACAACCCCCTACGAGGACCTCGTGCGGGCCCTGGATGGAGGCCCGCCTCACCGCCCATGTGGTTGCCGATCTACGTCACCTTCATCCCCGTCGCATGCGTACCGAGGCGCTTGCGTACTCCCGCGCGGGCACCTCCGTGTGAGAACCGCCGTGCGGGCACTCTCGGGCGAGCACCCTCATGCGACCAGCCTCCGTCGGACGCGGGACTGCGGACGAGGGACTGCGGACGCGGGATACGGACGCCGTCCTACGGACACGACTGCGGACGCCGGCATCGAGCGTGGGCTACGCACGCCGCCGCCTACAGGCGGCGTGCGCCACGAACGTGAACTACAGGCGTGAACTTCCACATCTTGGGGCTCAGTCACGGGTTGGGCAGGTTTGTGACCGTGTCGGTGTAAATCCAACTGGGCGGTGTGTGGCGAGGGGGCACTACGTCGGGCCCACGACGGTAACCTTCCCTGGAGTGACCGGAATCGACCGGCTGGATGAGGAGACGCAGTGAGTCAGCAGCGGCGGGGATTGGGCAAGGGGCTCGGGGCGCTCATCCCGACCGGTCCTATCGTTGACGGCACGGGGACGGCTCCGTCCCCTGCGAATGGTTCAACGGGGGAGACGGGGCCGAAGCCGATCGCCGGGGCGTACTTCAAAGAGGTCGCTCTGTCCGCGATCGTCCCCAATCCACGTCAGCCTCGTGACATCTTCGACGCGGAGCGCTTGGAGGAATTGGCGGCATCCATCCGCGAGGTGGGTCTGCTGCAGCCGATCGTGGTGCGTTCGGTGGGTGGCGGTCAGTACGAGCTGATCATGGGGGAGCGGCGTTGGCGGGCCTGCCAGCAGGTCGGCTTGGATCCGGTGCCGGCGATCGTGCGCAACACCCAGGACACCGATCTCCTGCGGGACGCGCTGATCGAGAACTTGCAACGTGAGCAGCTGAACGCTCTTGAAGAGGCGGCGGCCTATCAGCAGCTGCTTGACGACTTCCAGGCGACGCACGACCAGCTCGCCAAGAAGGTCGGTCGCTCCCGCTCCCACATCACGAACACCCTCCGCCTGCTGAACCTCCCACCCGAAGTCCAGCGCACGGTGGCGGCCGGTGTCATCAGCGCGGGCCACGCCCGCGCCCTCCTCGGTCTCAACAGCGCCGAAGAACAACTACAGCTCGCCAAGCGAATCGTCGCCGAACTCCTCTCGGTACGGGCGGTCGAGGAGATCGTCGCCATGGGCAGCGCCACGGCGGCCCAGAAGCCAGTACGGGAGCGCCAGCCGGCCAAGCCCACCGCCCCCGGCCTCACCCACCTCGCCGACCGCCTCTCGGATCATTTCGAGACCAAGGTGAAGGTGGACCTGGGACGCCGGAAGGGACGGATCGTCGTGGAGTTCGCCACGATCGACGACCTCGAGCGCATCATCGGAACGATGGCCCCGGAGGCGGCGCGGGCGATGCGAGAGTCCGAGGACTAACCGACCAAGGGTTGGGGCGTGTGTTTCACGTGAAACACACGCCCTTCGTCTTGCCCAGCAACACCCCCATCGCCCACCTCCCGTCGCTGCCACACACCTCCAAAGCCCACCGCCTCCAAAGCCCACCGCCTCCAAACCCATCGCCTTCGCCGTCCTCCGCCTTCGCCGTCCTCCGCCTTCGCCGTCCTCCGCCTTCGCCGTCCTCCGCCTTCGCCGTCCTCCGCCTTCGCCGTCCTCCGCCTTCGCCGTCCTCCGCCTTCGCCGTCCTCCGCCTTCGCCGTCCTCCGCCTTCGCCGTCCTCCGCCTTCGCCGTCCTCCGCCTTCGCCGTCCT
>NZ_PVNG01000039.1 GCF_003001935.1 Nonomuraea fuscirosea
ATCATCAACGCACTCCTTGCCGAAGGCCTCGGCGAGGTATCCGTTGTCGTAGAGCCCGTCGATGATCCGGGTGAACTCTCGACGAGCGTCTGACCTGATCACCGAGTGGAGCCCCTGGACGTGTCGCTGCGGCCAGTATGGTCGGGGAGACGACGCCTGTGGCAGTTCGTCGGCACGGTTGATCAGCTCGGCAAACCATTCTCGCTGGCCACCCGCAACTGGACTCCGAGGTGATGATGTGGCTGACGCCCACGGATCAACATCTTGGCGTTCCCTGAGGTTCGCTGCGTCATCGAAGTCAGTTACCGCTGTCGTCCCCAACAACGTCTCCGTCAGAAGCCATTTCGCTCGCTCGCTCCACAATGGACCGCTAGAGCGCGCGATGCGCCCTCCCTCAGCGGCGAACAGCGCTGTCGGCCAAACCAGTTCGTAGGAGCTCAAGTCCACCGCCATGGCGTTCATCCTCCAACATCGTCCGGTTGCTCGGGGGTGAACACAGGGACAGATGGCGCTTCGCAGGCCGGTCGAGCCGGCGCACGCCCGACTGTCCCGGCGCTGGGCGCGCGCTGTGGCGTTGTTTGCCCACGCCGCCCGCCGACCATGCATCTGTGATAACCCGGACACCGAGTTGCCGAAGATCATGAGGGCTGCGGCGCCCGCCGACCTCACTGTCAAGGGCGTCGTCATGGCCCTGGAGGGCTACGGCGACAACGAGTCCCAGGTGGCCGTCACCGACGCCCGCGGGTGCGCTGCGCATCATCGGCGTCCGCTGCCAGGACTGCTGCGTCGAGACCGTTGTCTCCGGGGGAGGACCGGGCCAGTGAGGACGTTCACCGTCACCCGGACGCCCCGGTACGAGGGCTACGACGACCTGCACGGGCCCACCAGCTGGCCCCCGATGAGTTCCTTGTCCTGGCGACAACGCGGAGTGCGGCGGCACCTACTGGTACTCCTACAACCCGGCGGCCTACGCCGGGGGGGAGGAGGACGGCGGCCTGTCCGGCGAGTCGTGGGCATCGTGGGGGCCGCGCGGACTTGTCGTGCGGCCACCCCCCGCGAAGCCGCCGTGCTGTCGAAGGCGGCGGATCCGAAGAGCCGTCCGCTTCCGTCCTGTGTGACGTTGACCGTCACCGTGATGCCGTTGCTCTGGAAGATCTGCCATACACCGCTGGCGTTGAACGCCGGCGCGGTCAAGGCCGTTGCGAAGCGGTTGACGCTGCGGCGGCGGGGGCGGCTAGGGGGCAAGAATGCCTGTCCCCAGGACGATGTAAGCGCGGCTGCGGGAAGGTGCGCACGCATGGGGAGCTCCTTTTGGTGAGAAGGTGTGATGATCAGGTCGTTCAGACTCTCGAAGAGTCGGTGAACGAAGGCTTGGCTCGGAGCCGGACAGCGCTGCCCCTTGCCTGCTCGCCGATACCGAAAGCGGAAGACCTGTTCGGACTCAACTGCGATTTCAGCGCCAGACTCAGGCCCAACCCGAAAACTTGAGGATGGCCGCCACATCTACTCGGCGTGGCATGCATGGGCTGACCGGCCTCACCTGTAAGGTGCGTACCTCCTTCCACGTTTGCCACACGCGCCAAAGGAGCGGATTGTGTCAGTGCTCGTCGCTCGCCACGTCCGATCAGTCGGTCACGTAGAGCGCTGCTTCTGGGCAGGTGCAGGGGTGACCAATGGCGATCAGTGACGCCGACATCTCCAGCGCCGTCTCCGCCTACCTTGGTCGCTACCCGGACGAGGCCGTGCTGCTGGCCGAGCCGATGCGACTGCTATCTGAGGGCGGGGATTTCACCTCGCGGGAGAATTTCCGGATGCACGTGACCGCCGGTGCGCTGCTGGTCCGCGGTGGCGCCGAGGTACTGCTGGTCGATCACCGCGCGTATGGGATCCCGTTGCAGCCCGGAGGCCACCTCGAACCGACTGACACCTCGCTGCTGGACGCAGCTGTACGCGAGCTGGCCGAGGAGACCGGGATCGACCCCGCCCAGGTCGTCCCTGCGTCGCGGACCCCCGTCTACATCGAGTACGGCAGAGTTCCGGCACGACCGCAGAAGGGCGAGCCGGAGCACCACCACCTTGATATCGGGTACGCGTTCGTGACGGATGCGGACATGGGGTTGATCCAGGAGTCTGAGGTGACGGGCGCCGCTTGGTATCCGCTTGCCGAGGCCGAGCGCCTTGTCGGGCATCGCATTGCGCGAGCCGTTCCGGCCCGGATCGGTTAAGGACCCGTCGAGGCTTCTCGTTCGGCCTGGTCGACCGAGCAAGCGAGTCTCGACGGTCGTAGCTGCAGAGGAGTCGGCCGAGGTCTGGTGTCCACTCAGTCGAAGTACGGCTTGACGCTCCGGTCCCGGCTCCGCTTGAGCTCGAAGAAGCCCTCTGTCCCGGCGACCAGGACCAAACCGTCCCACAACCGGCCGGCTGCTTCACCACGAGGGGCCCGCCTGATCACGGGGCCGAACATGGCCGTGCTACCGATGCGGAGAACGGGCGTCCCGACATCGAGCCCGACCTCGTTGAACGCCTCGTCATGGGAATCCCTGATGAGCTGATCGAACTCCTCGCTGTCGGCGGCCGCCGACAGCACATCGGGCAAGCCCACCTCTGCGAGAGCTTCGGCGATGACCGTAGGGTCGTCTCGACGTCTGTGATTGTGGCATCGGGTGCCGATGGCGGTGTATAGCCGTCCGAGAATGCCGCGGCCGGCGTGTTCCGCGGCGGCCGCGCAGACCCGTACGGGACCCCAGGCCCTTTCCATCAGGTCGCGGTATTGCTCGCTGAGCCCTTCGCCCTTGCGCTGGACGAGATTCAGGTCGGCCAGCGACATCAGTCGCCAGTCGGCGCGCACTGGCCGAACCTGTTCGACCTGCAGTAGCCAACGAGAAGTGACCCACGCCCAGGGGCACAGCGGATCGAACCAGAACGGTACTTCCTCGCGGTTCCGCTGTTCTTCGATCATGATGGTTACCGTCCTGTCTCAGATCGGCTCGCTATGCCCCCGCTGGCCAACAGGTGTGGGGCCGAACAATTCGCCTTGGGCGGGCATGTTGCACTTGGCGGTGCGTCCCGCGATCTTCACCAGAGCTGCGAGGTCGCTGAACCCAGCGTTCTCATCCGCGGCGTGGACCAGCCGGATGAACACTTCGGCGGTGACTTCGACGTCGGCGTAGGCCCGGTGGCGATTCGCCGGATGCTTGATGGAGTAATGCGTCAGCAGTGTGTCGAGCCGGTAGTTGGGCAGGCCCGGATAGAGGTATCTGGCCAGCGGAATCGTGTCCAGGAGATCAACGCGGGCCAGCGCCGGGCAGTGCTCACGCTGGTGGTGAATGAGGTTGGCCTCGGTGGCGGCGTGTTGGGCGACCAGCAAATACTGCTTACCCGCGGCGAAGCGTCGATCAAGTGCACTCAGTACCTCCGCAGGGTGGGGTGCTCGGTTCACCTGCTCGGCGGTCAGTCCGGTTTGGGCTGTGACTGCTGGGGTGACCGGGGCGAACGCGGGCGGCCTGATGAGCGAGGAGAACGGCCTGCCGGAGGTCGTCCAGGCGCCGCTTTCGTAGCGGAGTGCGAGGGCGGCGACCTCGATCGGCTGCGCCGGATAGCCCGTGGGGGTCGTGGCCTCGAAGTCGATGACCACGAACGTCGTCGCCGCGAAGGCGGGGTCACCGGTCAAGCCGCCCATGTGTCCACCGTTCTTCCAGGGTGCGTGGTGGTGTCGGCCTGCGTCCACCACATCGACAAGAGCATGCCTGAGCGCTGGTCGTCGGGTGCCGTCATTGACCGATGACATCTGCTACCGCCTGTGTGGCGGCGTGCAGGTCCGGCGCGTTCCAGCGGCGCTCGCCGGTCCAGGTCTCGCTCAGGGACCGGTAGAGGTTCGACATCACCGGCAGGAACTCGGGCGGGAGAGGCGCTGGCCGTGGCCACTCACTTCGTGGCACACCGTCGGCGACCAACTGGAGGGTCGGAATGTCGAGCCCGTTGGCCACATACCAGTTCCGCAGGATCTGCTTGCCGCAGTGCACGCCGTCGTACATCAGGCGGCTTTCGTCGGGTGTGCCGGGGCTGTCGGCCAGCACGATGCGCGCATCGCTCGACACGAGGAACTCGGCCTTGCCGTCGCAGTGGCTCAGCCCGAGCTTGGCGGCATGCTCGGTCAGCACCTCGTTGACCTCGACGGCGGTATCGTGCATCGCCTGGAAGGGCTCATCGCGCAGCCCAGCCAGGAGCTGGGCCTCGGATCTGCTGACGAAGCGGTTGACGTCCTGGAGCATCGTGGCGTACTCGATAAACGGATGCTGCAGCTTCTCTCCCGCCTCGGGGATGCCGTGCAGCCCCACCTCGGCCGGTGTGAGTTCGCCGCTGCCGAGCCGGCGGTGCACAGAGCTTCCTTGCGGGAGTTCGTTGCGGAAGAGGACCTGCACGGGAACGAGGTAGTTACGCTCGCCCGGGGCGAGCGGTCCGGCATCTGGATCCGGGACGCGTGCGAGGTCGAACTCGATCGTGTTCGGGGGGATGAACCGGCGGAAGTGCGTTTGCACGCCCGCCTCCTCCAGCCTGCGGAAGTTGGAGACGGCCATGCGGCAGACCGCCTCCCCCTTGCCGGGGATCAGATCCGGCATCCGACCGTAGTGGAACACCGTGTAGGTATCGGTGTACTCGAAGCGTCCGACTCCCTCGCGGGTTGTCGTGGGAGGTTCGACGATGTGAAGGTTCTTGGTCGAGTGGAGGACAGGCATCGTGCTCCCTTGATGCGACGGCCTATTGCCGTCCTCGGGCGGAATCTGTGCATCGTGGTGTCTGGCGCTGGCCTGCTGTCGTGCGGGCGGGAACCAGGTGGCCCTCGGCCACTGTGATTACGTGCTGGATGCCGGCGGCGCGGGCGGAGGCGACGCCGTCGGGAGCATCATCGACGGCCAGGCAGCGGCCGGGCGGGACGCCGAGGTGTCGGGTGGCCGTCAGGTACAGGTCGGGGGCCGGTTTGCCGTGCGTGACGTCTTCGCGCGTGATGACGGCGGCGAACTCGTGCCTCAGCCCCAGAGCGTCGAGTCCGGGATGGACGAGGACCCGGCTGGCAGTTGAGGCGACGGCGCAGCGCACCCCAGCTTGGCGTGCGGTGTACAGGAGTGCGACGACGCACGCGATGGCGGTGATGTCGTGCATGCTGGCCAGTAGGTGGGCCCGGCTGGCTCGGACTATTTGGTCGTGGGGTAGCGACCGGCCGCCCGGCAGCGCGGCCAGCAGGTCGTGGATGGACAGGCCGACGTGCCGGCGATACCAGTTGTGATCGAGATTGTGGCCGTGCGGCTGCAGCGCCGCTCGTAGCGCCCGCTCGTGGCGGGGCGTCGTGTCGGCGAGGGTTCCGTCGAAGTCAAGGATCAAGGCCTCGAGCCCGTCGGGAATCGCCGGAACACAGCACCTCGCGCATGGCGGGTCCAGCCAGTGTGAGAGACGGGCCACTCCTTTCATGCCGGCGTCACGTCCGCGCGGCGGTCGCAGTAGATGCACCGAGCCCCGGGGCCCTGCCACGGCTCGCACACACAACCCAGGCCGGACCTGGCACTCTGGGTCCAGGCCCGGATGAGACCGGCCGCCTGGTGCTCGTCAACGGTGCGCCGATCGATCACCCGGTAGCGTGCCGGGTCGGTGGAGGCGAGGCGCTCGTACAGCGCGCATGCCTCACCCATGAACCTTGCCTGCTCAGGGATGAGGACGCGCTGGTCACGCTGTTGGGTGCGCGCGATGGCGGCGCGGGCGTCGTCGGTGATGAGGATCGTAAGATCGGGCAGGGGCCGGTAGGAGGACGCGAAATCCAGCAGGGCCTTCGCCGTTTCCAGGGCAGCGCCTGGATTGTCGGGGTGCAGCAGCAGAGCCTGGCACACCGCCGTGGTGTCGACGCTTCGGCCCTCGAAGACGGCACGCCCGCGGGACAGCTCAGCGATGACGGTGTCCAGGTCGTAGCGCTTGATGGCCAGCAGGAGCCAGGTCTCGGCCAGAGGGGTGCCGCCGCGCAGGAACGGGTCTCCTGCGCTGGCCTCCCGCAGGGCGCCGAGCAGCGCTTCGCCGAGGTCGGGGCGCTTGCCGGCCCGTTGGGAGAACCCGTCGAGCAGCAGGGGCTCGGCATCAGGTGCGTTTTCGTCGGGAGCCTGGTCGTCGAGCGCATCGAGGGCGCGGCGGGTGAGATACGTCTTGCCTACTCCGGTGATGCCCTCGACCGCGATCAGCGGGCCGCGGGTGCAGGCATGGCGTACCGGTGTGATCGTCATGTGGGCAGGCTCCGTTCAGAAGTTGGGGCGGCGTCGACAGGGCGTTCCGAGCTGGTTGGCGGGTGCGGAGCGGGGGATGGCGCCGCACGCCGTCCATGCGGCGGCCTCGCGGGCGATGATGGTGGCGTAATGGTCGAGGGCGGCTTCGGTGTCGCGTTCGGTGAGGATGACGGCGAGCGTGCGATCGAGAATCTCCGCGGCACCGCGGCACGGCCGGTCGCTGAAGGTGAACATGGGCCGCCTGTCGCATGGCACGAGCCCGAAGCTCCCGGTGGAGTTCGGCACTCCGTGCTGGGCGAGATGATCGGCGAAGCCCCGAGGGTTTGGCAGGTCGATGTGCAACAGCGCCGCGAAGCCGTTCCACTCCTCGCGCGTCGTGGGGGCGACGGCAGCCAGGCCGGGTACCCGCTTCAGGGCGTGCAGCAGGTGGCGCGTTTGGGCCCGGCGCAGTCCGACCAGGGCGGGGAGGCGGCGGAGATTGGCCAGGGCGATCATGGCGAGGGGGGCGGCCAGGCGGGCGTTGGTGGCCAGGCGGCTCTGTGCGGTCTGGCCAGGGGGTGCCGGCTGCCAGTGGCTGCGGAACGCCGCCGCGTGCTCTGCCACGTCGCGACGTGCAGTGAGCAGGAAGCCGCCCTCGCCGCTCCACAGGATCTTTCCGTCCTTCATGCTGAAGCAGCCGGCGTCGCCGACCGCGCCGGCCCGCTGCCCGTCGCGTTCGGTGCCGGCGGCTTGGGCGGCGTCCTCGATGACGGCGAGCCCATACTCGGCCGCGAACGCCGTCAGAGCCCCCGGGTCTCCCATGCGGCCCCATAGGTGCACTGAGATGATCGCCCGGGTCCTGGCGGTGACCTTGCGGGCCGCGTCGTCATAATCCAGATCTAGGGTTGCCGGATCGCTATCGACGAATACCGGCGTCGCTCCGATGGCGACGAGGGGCGCCACGGTCATGACGACGGTCAGCGCCGGCACGAGCACGTGGTCGCCGGGGCCGATGCCGCAGGCCGACAGGGCAGCGTGCAGGGCAGCGGTGCCGGAGGAGACAGCGATCGCGTGGGAGACACCGAACGCCTCGGCCAACTCGTGTTCGAGCTGCCCGGCGGCAGGGCCGCCACTGGGGTCGGGCATCTGGCCGACCACGGCGGCGAAGTGCTCGGTGAGCAGTTGTGCGCCGTCGGCGATACAGGGAAGCGTCATCGGGCGGCCCCGGAGTTCAGCAGTCGCGGCATGTCCAGGACGAGCGGCCACATGTTGACACAGTCCCTGCTGAACAGTGTGCAGTTCGTGCACGCGGGACGGTCGGTGAACAGGACACGCGCGTCGGCGTCGCGGATGCTGCGTCGGCTCGTGGACGGAGTGGCGGCGATCCGGCGGTCGGATGGGCAGTCCCAGACCGAGCCGTCAGGCTGGATGAAGAACAGACGGGAGCCGCCGAAACAGTCGGGCACGTGCCCGCCGTCCTGAGTGGAGATGGCGTCTATGAAGCGCCGGACGTAGGAGGGGGCCGGCAGCGCCAACCCTCCCGGCTCGTCGTAGAGGCGGCAGAGCTGTTCGGCAACGGCCGGGACGTCTTCGCGGCGGTGGGTCAGTGCGGAGAAGAGCCTGTGATCAGGAGCCAAGGAGATCGGCTGGGGAACGTAGTAGTCCACACCGAGTTGGTTGGCCAGATGGGCCATATCGGTGATCTCCTGCGGGCGTTCTCGCATCACCACGGTGTAGACCCCCACCCGGGGCGTGTGTCGGTCCCCCCGGGCATCCAGCAAGGCGCGGATACCGGCCACGACATCGTGGTAGCCGAAGCGGCCCGACCGCGAGGGGCGTAACCGGTCGTTGACGGTCGCGTCCGCGCTGTCCAGAGACACCGAAACACCGTCGACGCCCAAATCGATCAGCCGCTGGACCACCGGCGGGCGGGTGAGTGGGACGCCGTTGGTGGCGATCACGACCTGACAGCCGGCCTGTTTGATGAGGCCGATCACCTCCAGCGTGGGTAGCCAGTCGAGCGGTTCGCCACCGGCGATGACCACTCGCTCGACCCGCGAACCGGCCAGGGTACGCGCGAACGCTTTGAGTGTCTGGAGCGGCAGGTCGGTGCGCGACAGGTGTGACAGGACGCCGGCTTCGGTGGGCAGACCCTGCTGTTTGTGCTCCTCGATGGTGCCGAAGTAGCAGTGGGGGCAGGTGAACGCGCATGGGGAGCGCAGGCCCCAGAGCAGGGTCGCGTCAGGCGCCCCGAGCATGTCGGGCGGCGAGATCTCATCAGGCGGCACGGTAGCCCTCCTGCTGCTTGGCGAGGTCCTGGACGATCGTGCCGACCACTTCGGCGATGGCCGCGGCCGGCTGCCCGGCGGTGTCGATCACGGTGTAGCGGCCCGGTTCGGCGGCGGCCAGCCCTGCATACAGTGCGTCGGCCTGCTCGATCACGCGCGCGTCCTGAGGAGTCAGTTTCCGTTCGATCCGGTCGGCGAAGCGCCGGATGCACGACTGGAAGTCGCCGGTCAGCAGGATGGTCGCGTCGGGCCGGGGCAGCCACGGCGACATCGTCGAGAGAATGTGCCGGACGACGTGCGCGGGATCGGCGTCGGGAACCTGCTCGCAGAGGATCGCAGCCTGGTAAACGGCGACGGTGTCGACACCGCGGTCCTCGATGACTACCTCGGGCGGTATCGCAAGGTCGGCGAGAAGTTCGGCCTCGCGGATCTTCAGTGCTAGCAGCGCCAAGGTCTCCGCGACCGGGTGCCCGGTGCGCAGACAAACGGGGTCCTGCGCCGCCAGGACGGAGATCACCCGTCCGGTCAGCGTGTTGTCGACCTGGTCGGTGATCTCGTCCAGCAGCAGGCATCGCTCACCGAGGCGGGCGGCGACCGCGCGGGCCGCCGTGGTCTTGCCGACACCGTTGATGCCTTCGATGGTCACCCACAGCGGCCGGGCTGGGGTCTTCTGCCGGAGTGACGCGGAAACGGCGGCGTTCATGCGGGTCTCCGGCACACGTACAGCAGCTCGGTCGCCGTCTTCGGCGCCGACACCGCCGAGACCGTGTCCAGTAGCGCCGCGGGGACGCGCTCGGCGAGGTCGCGGTACCAGTCGGCCGCAGCCGGCCCGTACCGTTCGGCGAGTTCGCCGGCGACCACGTCCGGTTCGGGCGGGAGCAGGCCCAGCACATCCTCGATGACCAGCCCGGCCTCGCCGACGACCTGCTCGACCTCCTCCCGTGACCACTCGAAGACGTGGACGCGGTACTGCAGAGGCCGCGGGCGCGGGCCGAACCCTCGCGGCGTGGACAGGTACAGCACTCCGCCGGGGGCGAGCGCCTGCGCTGTGCTGGTCAGGCTGCGCGCGCCGAGGTCGAAGGGCAGGTGTTCCAGCGCGGAGGTGTACAGCGCCACGTCGAAGGCGGGCAGGTGCGGCCAGGGCCCGGCCACATCGCATTCGACGAGGTCGATGGGGAAGAACTCTCCGTACGTTTCACGTACGAACGCGATCCGTTCGCGTGCCTCGTTGAGGTTGTCGGGGCTGATGTCCAGCCCGACGTACCGTCCGATCTGCGGCGCGTACCGGTGCAGCAGCGGCAGCGCCAGCCCGCGCCCGCAGCACACGTCCAGCACCGTCGCGCCCGGCGTGCACCGCTCGGCGACGATGAGGTGCTGCATCAGGTTCATCAGCCCTGACGGCTTGGCCTCCCCGTGGTGCAGCGCCGCGTAGAAGTCGTCCATCTGATTGACGCTGTACGGGCCGATCATGGGGGTCCCGGGCCGGGTGCGGAACTGCTCGGGAAGCTGATCAGTGCTGGTGTTCATGGTTGCCCTCCCAAGGGAATACCGTCCACCCGTGGGTGGACGTGCCGATGTAGGTGACGGTCGCCTTGGCCGGAAGGTGGCCGGTCCAGTTGTTCTCGTTCACCACGCACACGGCGGTCCGCACCCGCCCGGCTCCGGCGTCGGTGGCCAGCCGTGTCGCGGCAACGAGGGTGTCGCCGGTTCCGGCGACGTCGTCCACGATGAGGACGTCCCGGCCGGTGAGGTCGCCCAGTGAGGCCGGGTTGACGACCAGGGGCCGCGGTGTCTTGGCGGCGTTGGTGCTGTCGTCGGTCGTGTGGGTGACCTCGATCGTGCGGACGTCTCGCAGCGGGAGGTGGTGGGAGAGACAGACAGCCGGAATAGCTCCACCGCGCAGGACCGCCACCAAGGTCTGGGGTGCGCCCTCGTTCCTGATCGCCTCGGCGATACGGCTGATCAGCTCTTCCACCCCTGGCCACGTCAGGTAGGTGACCGCGTGCCAGTCGCTCCCTCGCGTCGTCGGCAGAATCGTGGCGGCGAACCGCCCGGGGTCGATCGGCATCAGGTCGTCCTCCCGCTGGTGGTGAGGGTGAGGAACTGCTGGGAGAGCAGTGGGTCGGTCCTGAACCGGCCGGCGGCGTGGACGGTCGATGTGCGGGCGCTTTCCATCCGGACGCCGCGCATGCTCATGCACAGGTGCACGCCGTGCACCGTGACGGCCACGTCGTGGCTGCCGACGGCCGTGGCTACCTCGTCGGCGAGCTGACGGGTGAAGCGTTCCTGCATCTGGAGCCGCCCGGCGTAACGCTGCGCGATCCGGCCGAACTTCGACAGCCCCAGGACGGTGCCGTCGGTGAGGTAGCCGACATGGGCGTCCAACTGCATCGGCAGTAGGTGGTGCTCACACAGGGACCACACGTTCAGTCCGCCGACCACGACGAGCTGATCGCTGGCGTGGGTGTCAGCGAAGCGGGTCGCCATCGCCGAGGGGTCCGGCGAAAGGAAGCTGCGCCACCAGGACGCGACGCGAGCCGGCGTGTCGAGCAGCCCCTCGCGCTGGGGGTCCTCGCCAAGAGCGATGAGCAGTTCGCGGATGAGCCCGGCCACGAGCGGCGTGTTCACCGGCGAGCCTGGCACATCCTCGGGCGACTGTGACTCGGCGCGGCTGAACTGCGCCGTCTCAGGGGGTCGTACGGCTTCGGTGGTCATGGTCCTTCCTCGTTTTCAGCGGAGGCGGGAGGTGATGGCTGTCATCGGCCACGTTCGTCACCCCACAGCAGGACGTGCAGGCGCAGGGACAGCGACCAGCCGCGGGCGATGACCGCTTCCGACAGCAGCTGGGCGCGGCTCAGTACGTGATCGGCGGTGACGCCTTCAGGCATCACCCACACCTGCTTCATCGCGAAACGCTCGGCGAGTTCGGCGATCTCGTCCAGGTCGTCCAGGCAGCACGCGACGAACTTGAACACTGCCTGCCCGCTGGACGACAGTGCTTCCAATGCGGCGGGCTTGATGCGCCGCTTGCGCGGAACGTTCGCGTTGCCCAGTTTCGGGGAGACGTTGAAGCGCAGCCCGTCCACCAGCAGCGCTGGATCGGGAGCAATGGTGCCGTTGGTCTCGATCTCCAGATGGCGGCCGGCCCGGAGCAGCGGCTCGGCCAGTGGGGCGAGGTGCCGTTGTTGTAGCAGCGGCTCTCCACCCGTGATGACGATCAGTGGCACAGGGCGGTTCAGCGCCCATGCGACCAGGTCGGCGACGGGGACGCGCTCGCGGTGCTCCCGCAGGTTGAACCGTGTGGGGTCCCACGTGTACGGGGTGTCGCACCAGCTGCATGACAAGTTGCAGCGCGACAGCCGGACGAACAGCGCGTTCATGCCGGTGCTGGGCCCCTCGCCCTGCAACGTCGGGCCGAAGCGCTCGGAGATCAGCAGCGTCGCGTCGTGAGGCGGGACGGACACCTCGGTGGCGCTCATGGGGCATTTCCGAGCGTGCAGCGCGCCCACGTTTTCGAGGTCTCGCTTACGGTGACAGCGGCCAGGCGCCCGGGAATGCCGGGCTGCACGTTGTCGAGGAACCACCTGGCGAGATGGAGAGCCAAGAGTTCGGAGGTCGGCTCGACCGTGAGCACCTCGTTCAGGTCGCAATGGTCGAAGTGCTCGGCGAGGTAGGCGGCGAACGGAGCCAGGTCCCCGAAATCCGTGATGAATCCCGGCCCGACGAGCTCAGTAGAGGTGAGCTCGACGGTCACCTGGTAGCTGTGGCCGTGCCGACGGCCGCACTTATGCCCATCAGGCAGTCCGTTCAGGCGGTGGGCCGCCTCAAAGGTGAAGGTCTTGCCGATGGTGAGGGCGGCGCCGCGCAGGTCACGAAGATCAGGGTGGGACCCGACACGAGCCGGACAGGGGCGGGGCGAGGTCATCGTGATCTCCGTTCTGCCGGCCGAATCACGGGGGATGACGACGTGCTGCGGCACGGGCTGTGGCCGTGGGGTGAGGGTCTGACGAAAACCGCTGCTTTCGTTGACCTCTGGGCTTACGCTCCGATCAACTCCCTGTAACGCATTGTCATGGGATTGAAAGCGACCGCCTAGAGGATCGCTGTGGCAGCCTTGTGGCATGCCACAGGCCGCGACACCGCGGAGGAGCTGGTCAACGTGCCTGAGCAGGCAGATGAGCGGCGCGCGGGTGTAGCGCGCCTGATGGGGCAGGTCCTGCGGCAACAGCGCGCGGAGGCCGGCCTGTCGCTTCGCGAGACCGCCACGCTCGCTCGCTACGACTTCGGCTGGCTGGGCCGCGCCGAAAGGGGCGAGTACCTCCTTCCCGAGAACCACGCCGCGGTGCTGGACGCCTTGTTCGGCACCGGGGGACTTCTGGTGGAGCTGCGGCGGGCGGCCAATATCGGGCACACATCGCATTTGTCGGCGAGGCTGGCTGGCGCCACCAGCGGACAGGAGGTCATGCTGGTGCTTCAGGTGCAGGGAAGGAGTGTCCCGGTGACTCTGTCGCGACGCGAGTTCGGCCGTCTGCTCGCCGCCGGCGTGCTCTCGTCCGCGATGCCGGGGCTGGCAGACGCCGATCAGGTGGACCGAGTGGCACAGGCGATCAACGCTCCCGCACGCGTCGACACCGAAGTGATCGCGTATTTCCGGCGCGTGCTGGCGGAGCACTATGCGGCCGACAAGATGCTCGGCCCGCGCAGTCTTCTCAATCCGGTCCTGGCGCAGATCGACGTGCTGGACGAACTGCGGCGCGGTGCCGCAGGGGCGCACGCCGAGCCGCTGCTGCAGGTGCTGTCCCACTATGGCGAAATGGCCGGATGGCTGTACCAAGATCTGGGTCAACTGGAACCCGCCACTCAGTGGACGCGCCGGGCAGCGGAGTGGGCGCAATGCGCCAGCGACGCCAACATGGCCGCGTACGCGCTGGTGCGCCAATCCAACATCGCCGCTTTGAGCGGCGACTACGCCGGTGTCGTTCAGCTGGCTGAGGCCGCTCGCCGGAACCCGGCAGGGGTGGAGCCGAAGCTGCTGGCGCTGGCCGCACAGCAGCAGGCGCGCGGCCTGGTCATGCTCGGCCAGACGGACGCGTGCTTCACGCTGCTGGAGGACGCCGGCGAAGCGTTGAAAGACCATCCGCAGGTACGCCAGCCGGACGTGCCGGTGTACCTGCATCACTACGACCTGGCGACCCTGTGCGAGCAGAGCGCTGTCTGCTACCGGGCCGCCGGCCAGGTAGCTACGGCGGCCGCCATCCTTCAGGAGCAGATCGCCGCCACTCCCGCTCATCTCGTCCGTGATCGCGGCCACCTCACGGCGAAGCTGGCCGTAGCCCTCGCGACTACCGACCCCGCGCGGGCGGCGACGCTGGGGCTGGAGACGATCGCCACGGCTAAGCAGACCGGCTCGGCACGGATCTGGCGGGAACTGCGCACGCTGGACGGTGATCTTGCCCGGAGGTGGCCGGGTCATTCCGTAGCGGCGACGTTCCATGACGCTCTTGCCAGCCGGTGAACCTGCCGCTACGGGCGTTAGGTCTCGGGCCGATGCACGGCGACGCTGCCGTGCCGCTGGCGCGGCAGCCCATCCTGTCGCGGCTCCCATCCAGGTGGTGTGGAGGCCGGGACGGCGATGAGGACGGGCACGCCCAGCGGCGCAGAGGCGTGCAGGTTGAGTGACTTCGCCGCGAGCCCTGGTCATGTTGTCATCCCCAGTTGACGGTGAGCCGAGTGTTGGGCCGGTCGAGTTCGGGTGATGGGCAACTAGTAGATGGTCGCTGGTGGCGCTGCGTCACGTTGCTGAATGACGCCCCGGGCGTGGCGTTGAGCTTGATCGGCCTGCTCCAACTGATGCGGGCGAAAGTCATGTCGATTGCGCTTCCGGTGGGGCTACGTCGGACCCTGGCCGTCTGACTCGGTGCCGATGTTCAGCGCGGTGATGCTCAACGAGGGCGGTGTAGATGGTGAGAGCGTGACGGTAGAGGCCGCGTCCGGTCTCCTCGTAGCTGCCGCCAGCGATCGGGCGTAGGACGAAGAAGCGTCCGCCCTCGCACGCGAATTCATAGCGGCCGCAGCATGAGGTGTGCGTGATCCGAAGCGCGCTGCCGATCGGTGTGTACGGCACCCACTCGAATACGGGCTCCTGTGGGTCCGGCTCAGCCGTCTGCGGTCGGCGGGCTCTGATCATCGTCTGCTCTTCTCGGGAGGGATCTGACTATCCGTGCGGCCGGGCAGGTTGGTCGTGGGCCCAGCGCGGTGCCTCTCGTACCGGCCCTACGCCCGGTCGCTGTCGGTCAGGGCGGAGGAGAACTTGTGGACGTAGGCGCAGGCGCGTATCCGTATCGCCTTGGGCGGATGCATGAGCAGCAGCGTGAGCAGGAGGGGGCGCTGCCACCAGCGCAGCGCGGCCGCGCGTCGGCGGCGGACCGGCCGGGTCAAGGCCCAGTACCCGGGTGCGCCGTTGCCGTGGATGGCGGCGGCGGCCGTGTCGCAGGCTAGCTCGAGCGCCCAGCTGACCGCGACGTGCAGGAGCAGCACTCCGGCGAGGCCGGCCAGTACGGTCAGTCCAGGTGAGAAGATCCCGGTGAGCATGGCGACGTCGGCGAGGATGGTCATTCTGATCCAGTGCGCCGCCATATGAGTACGCCTGAGATGAGCGCGCTCATGCGCCAGGACGAAGCGCAACGATTCCAGGTTGGCGGGCTGCATGAGCTGGTCTCCGATGAGAAGTATGACGTGCCGGGTGCCGGCCAGCGGCAGCGTGCCCGCCGACCACCGCATCACGCAGGTGCACGCGTCCTCCGGGTGGCCGCAACAGCACCTGGCTGGGTAAACGCGGAGATCGTAGCCGCGGTGCCGGGCCGCCGTGCGCGACTGGGCCACGGCATCGGCAACGTCGGGCACCACCGAGAGAAGGTCCTGCTCGTAGGAGGCCTCGCTGTCCCAGTCGATGGTGGGGGACCGCTTGATCCGGCTCTTCTTGATCGCCCAGCCGATCTGGGAGAGCAGGACGAGGCCGGCCCAGCATGCCAGCGCGATCAGCTGGCCGGCCAGGGCGCTCAGTCCGAAGCCGACGGCTATGGACAGCATGGGCATCACGAAGGGGCCGCTCTGGGATGAGAGGCTGTTGGCCCTGGCGGTGAGTTCTTCGCCCAGTTCGTGGAACGTCTTCTGCTGGGGCCTGGAAGCGGGACGGGTACGGATGGCGGGCATGGACAGGACTCCGTGAGGCGAGTAGAGGACAGGGGTCAGGTGTGGCCGTGGGCTGGCGCGACCTGGCGTGATCGCAGCAGGTGGCGTTGGAGCCGCAGGAATGCGGTGTTGGCGGTGATGCCGGCGGTGCCGAGCAAGACGATCACTGCCCACATGGCGGGGATGTCCAGGGTGCCGGCGGCTTGCTGGAGCCGATAGCCGAGTCCGTCGGTGCTGGCGGCCAGTTCGGACACCACCATCATGATCAGGGCGAGGGAGACGCTCAGCCGTAGGCCGGCCAGGATTCTGGGGGCGGCGGCGGGGATGAGCACCGACAGCAGTCGCCGACGGCGTTGGAGCCGGAAGACCGTGGCGGTGTCGAGGAAGGCGCGGTCGATGCTGCGGATGCCGTCTGCGGTGGTGATCAGGATGGGCCAGGTGACGGCGTAGATGATGGTGGCGAGCTGGATGGGGGTGCCGATAGGAATCGTGGCCAGGAAGAGGGGCAGGAGCGCGGGTGGTGGAATGGCACGGCCGATGTGCAGGATCGGGTTGGTGAGGGCGGCCAGAACGGGGGAGAGGCCGAGTGCGATTCCGGCGGTCAGGCCGAGGGCGGCGGCCAGGGTCCAGCCGAGCGCGAGGCGGGTCAGGCTGGGCAGCAGATCTTCAATCGCCTGGTCGGTAAGGAAGGCTGCGCCGGCGAACCATAGGTCGTAGGCGCGGGCGATGACCGTGCTGGGTGGTGGGAAGTAGAGCAGGTGGTGGATGCGGGTGATCACCTCCCAGGCGATCAGCGCGGCCGTTGCGGCCAGGGCGGGCAGCGCGCGGGCCCAAGGACGCTCGGGGCGCAGGAGGCGGTATCGGTGTGGGGTCATCGGGGCTGTGCTCCGGTGGTGTGCCGGTGCCAGGTGAAGAGCCGGTGTTCGCCGGCGGCGCACAGCTCAGTAGCGGCTAGGGCGAGGAGTCCTGCGACAACGGTGGCGGCCAGGGCATGGGCGGGGCGGTCGAAGCTGTAGGCGTTGACGATGTAGGTGCCGATGCCGGGTGTGGCGCCGGTGATGACCTCCACGCTGACCGACACGATCAACGCGACGGGGATGGCCAGGCGTACGCCGGTGGCGATGTGGGGTGCGGTGCTCGGCAGGCAGGCGCGCCATGCGATGGCGAGCGGGCCGAAGCCGTAGGCGCGCAGCGTGTCCTTGAGCAGCGGTTCGACCTCCAGCATCCCGTACAGGGTGGTGATCAGGATCGGCCAGGAGCAGCTGTAGACGATCAGCGCGGCCTTGGCGGCGCTCGGATCACCGAGCAGGGACAGCGCTAGGGGGATGAGTACCAGTGACGGGACTGAGCGGAGGAACTCGATGATGGGCCGTAGCGCCTGTTCGATGCCGGGCAGCGCGCCCAGGAGCAGTCCCATCGTGACGGCCAGCCCGAAGGCGGCGGCCAGGCCGGCAGTGCAGGCGTGCAGGGTGGCGTAGGCATACGCGGCGAATTCGCCGTCGCTCCACAGGCCGGCTGCGGCGGCCACCACGCTGGAGGGGGCGGGCAACAGGCGAGGACCGGGCGGGCCGAGACGGTGAGCCAGTTCAGCGGTCACGCCGAGCAGGGCCGGCCCGGCTGCACCGAGTAGGGCGCGGCGCTGCCACGTCAGTGTGCTCACGGACTCTCCACGAAAGGCGTCGGGGTAGCTGGAAGAGGGGGCGGGCGAATCGGGTGCGGAGTGGGTGTGGCCGATCGCCCGCCCCCGCAGGGGGATGGCTGGAGGGGCTAGTCGCTGCCGGTTATGGCGATCATGAGGGTGAAGCCGCCGGGCAGAGATTCGTCGCCGATGAGGGTGAGCCCTGCTTGCGTCAGCAGCTCTTGGTATTGCGGCAGGGTGCGTTCCCGGCCGCCGGCGAACAGGGTCATCATTCGTAGGTCCAGGTCGATGCCGCTGGTGTGGATGCCGGGTCCGGGCAGCAGCGTCTCGACCAACCACAGCTCGGCGTCCGGCCCGCCTTTCTCCAGTGCCTGGCGGGCGTTGGACAGAAACCGCAGGTTGGAGGCGTCGTCCCAGTTGTGCAGGACGGAAGCGGCGATGACGACGTCCGCGGGTGGGCAGGTGTCGGCGAAGATGTCGTCCGCGATGACGTCGACTCTTCCGGCCAGGCCCCGCTCGGCGAAACGGGTGGCCGCCCGCGCGGCCACGTCGGTGCGCTCGATGAGGATCCCGGTCAGACGCTGGTCGCCGGCCAGGATGGTGGACAGCAGGGTGCCGTCGCCGCCGCCGAGGTCGGCGACGCGGGTGCCGGAGAAGTCGCGGGCGGCCAGCGCGGTGGCCAGACCGATGGTGCGGCTGCTCATGAACGTGGCGAACATGCCGGCCAGGCCGGGGTCGGCGGCCACCAGCGGGTACGGGGTTGCCTCGCCGTTCAGGGCGTGAGGACGTCCAGTACAGATGGTGGCAGCCAGGCTGGCGCCCGCCCGCTGCCACAGCGGCGAGGTGATCACACCGAGAGCGGCCCACATCGCGGCGCCGGGGCGCAGGTCCTGGCCGAGCGGGGTCAGCCCGTAGCGGCCACGCTCGTCGGTGGTCATCACGCCGTAGGCGTGCATGGCGTGCAGGAAGCGGTCCATCATCTGCGGATCGGCCTGGCAGACCTTGGCCAGGTCGTCGCTGGTGCGGAATTCGTCGTCGTCCAGGGTGTCGGCGATGCCGAGACTCACGAAGGACTGCAACGCCTTCAGCCATATGTCAGCGCCGGTCATCTGCTGGATGGCTTTCTGCGTTGTGATGGCCTGCTGCCGGGCGGCGAACGGGCCGTTGTCGATCTCGCCGGCGGCGGTGGCCCCTTCTACCGGCGGTGCGGGCATGTCGCGGTCGTCGGCGCTCATGGAGTGACTCCGGGGGAAGAGAAGGGGAAGGTAGAGGCCGAGCCAGGAGCCTGCCAGAGGAGATCGGTCACATCGATCGGCTTGGTGAGGTACTTGTCCGCTTCCGCTTTGCCTTTGCTGGCCTCGAGCATCGCGTCGGCGACGCGTTGCAGGCGGGTGGGGTTGAGTGTGGTCGGGAACGAGCCGAGTTTGATCGCCCCTACCAGCTTGTCGTCGATTCCCAGCGCGTAACTGGGAAGGATCTTCCTCACCGTGCTGTCGTCCTGGGCAGCCAATTCCTGCCCGCGAGCCAGAGCACGTTGGAAGCGCACGACGAGGTCGGGATGCGCGTCGGCCCACTTCGTGGAGACCGCCCAGCCGGCGATCGGCCACTGGCTGGTGCCTGCCGTGGCGACGTCGGCCAGCACACGAGCGCCGTACTTGGTCTTGTAGAGCGTGATGCCCGGTTCGGTCATCCACCCCATGTCCACACGGCCGGCTTGGACCGCCGCGGCCATCTGCGGCAGTGGAACCTGCACGAATTTGATGTCGTCCGCGGTGACTCCGGCGATGCGCAGGGTGCTTTCCGCCGTGAGGGTGGAGACGCTCTTGAAGGTGCCCACCCCGATGGTCTTCTTCTTGCCGGTGCCGTTCCACTTCAGATCCGCCAGGCTCTGGATGGGGGAGTCCCGGCGAACCATCAGCAGGAAGCATTCGTTTTCAGCTTGATAGGCGTCTGCAATGAGGCGGGCCAGGCCCGGCTGCCGGTCCTCCACCGCGTACCCGGTGACGTAGTTCCACAGGGCTACATGGGTGTCACCGCTTGCCAGGCCCGGAACCGCGTCAGCGCTGCCGCGGATCTCAGTCCATCGGATCTTCAGGCCTTCGGTCGCGAAGAACCCGCAGTGCTCGGCCAGCTTCGCCGGCGCGACATCCGGTATGGAGATGATGGCCACCTGGAGGCTGACGGGCTCCCTGGCCGCGTCCGTGGTCGCCGATGATGCGGGTGCGGTGTTCGGGCCGCAGATACCTGTCGAGCGAGGCGCTGTGATGCTGCTCGGCGGCGCGCAGCCGATCGCGATCACGCATAGCGCCGATAATGTAACTGATAGTAGTCGTTTCATGGAATTCCAAACAGAAGCGGGATAAAGGGCGTGATGCGCAGGAGGGCGCGGCCGTGGCTCGATCTCACGCCTGTGCTGATCAGTCGAGCGGCGACGCCGAGACGGTAACGGGACGCCGCCTCACGGCGAAGGTATGGTCAGCTCGAGCGCAGCCGGTGCTGCGCCCACGCCAACGCAGCGGGCCGTAGGGCCGGGGTGGGGCCAGGCTGAGAAGGTGTGTCCTGAGGCCGGGGTGTGCGGGATGCCACGAGCATCTGATGGAGTGCCCATGTGGCGATGTAGCCAGTGACCGCCCCGTAAGGCGCCTGACGCCAGCAAGGGAAGGAACGCGCGAACAGGTCCTCCACCTCTTCCTCCGGGTGGCCAGCCTGCACGAGATGCACCCCGAACGGAACCAGGTCTACCCACGCGGCCCCGTACGCGGCCCGGGACCAGTCGGTGACGACGATGGGATACCCCACGGCGACCAGCAGATGCCGCGGCACCCACTGCCGGTGAAGCAGGGTGGTGCCCGCGACGGCCACGTCATCGAACAGGCGTATCGCCGCCTGCCACACGTCCAGTTCGCGGGGAGGCAGCACCCCTGCGCCGAGAACCTGGATGGCGCTGCTCACCTCCTGGCGAAGGTCGTCCTCGGCCCGCTTGGCGTCGCTGGGCATGCTGGTGGCGGCGAATCGAGAGCTCAGCTCCGCCAGTCCTTCCACCACCAGCTCCAGATCACGCGTTCCGGGCACGAGGCTCGGCGTGTGGTACATGTCGTTGACGTAGCTCGTCACGAGCAGGTGAGCCTGGTCGATGGTGCCGATCAGCCGCACCTCGGGACCGGGAACGTCGGTGCGGTGGGTGCGGGCCCACGTCTCTCGCCGCAGCAGTTCACCGGCATCGGTGCCCTTGATCCCCGCCTTCAACACCGCGCGGCTGCCGTCATCGAACTCCAGCCGGGCCAGCAGCGCGCCGCCGTCCGGGCTGGCGGGCAGATACGGGGAGATGTTCAGCAGTTCCCCGCATCGCCAGTTGATCGTTTCCAACACGGGACCGGGCAGGTCTTCTAGGATCAGACGTGTCATGACGTCTCCCAAGCGCAAAAGCCGCCGTGCGGACTCATGTCTCATTTCTCCTTTGTCGTGATGTCGAACCGGTTGTTGCGGTCGGTTCAGCGCAGGGCGCGCATGTTGTGCCTGGAGACAGGCGACCTTCCGCGCAGGCGCCGAGAGGGGAGGCGAGGCTGATCGGGTCGTCCTGGACGAGTTTTCCCAGGATGCCCGCCGCCGGCTTCTGCTCCGTGATCTCCTTGCGCAGCCATGGCTCGTCGTTTTCCTTGCCGGAGTCGGTTGGCGGTGCGGTGGTGGTCGTCCAGCCGGGATAGGCGAACCGCAGAGTGACGCATTGGAGGGCTTTGTGCTTCGCGGCTATGTGGGATCCGCACGTCATCGCATGCCCCGGCGATGAGTAGCCGTCCCCTCCCGTCGTGCCGCGGACACGGCCATCCCGCGCTCGGGGCCGGGACTGAGTTCGACGATGCCCGCATAGAAGTGCGGGGCGCCCTCGACGTTTCGCGCGAGGGCCACATCGTCGGGGTGCTGTGGCAGGAGTTCGTATGTCCTGCACAAGCCCGCAATCATGCGGCGGTCCCCCAGAAGGTCCTGAATCTCCTCCTTGGACCGCAGGTAGATGGGACTTACGTACTTCTCATACAGCTCCTTCGCCTTGGCCGCGTCCTCCTCGGCCACCCCGTCATCCGTGACGTGAGACAGCACCAGGACGCTGCCGGCGGCCAGACCGGCGGCCAGGTCGTCCACCACCCGCTTGACGGTCTCGTCGGGTGCGAAATGCAGAACCGCACCAGCAACGACGACGGCCGGCTGATCGAGGTCGATCAGCTCACGCAGGTCAGGGTGTCGCAGCAGCCCGTCGATGTCCCAAACGTCAGCCTCGACCACGGTCAATCCGGGCCAAGAGCCGTAAGCACTTCGGGCGTGGACCAACACTGTCGGATCATGATCCATGTAGGCGACGCGGGCCCCGGGCACCACGCCCTGCACGGCTCGGTGGAGAAGCGGCTCGTCCGGCATGCCGCAGCCGAGATCGAGGTATTGCCTGAACCCTTCTTCCGCGAGGTAACCAGGCACACGCTCGTTCACGCACAGGCGGTTCTCCCTGGTGACCTCGCTTATGCCAGGGAAGATCTTCTTCAGCGCCTTACCCAGCGCCCGCTCCGCGGCGTAGGCGTCCTTGCCGCCATTCAAAAAGTTGTACACCCGCCCCTGCGTTGGTGCCGGGAACACGGCAGAAAGCCCTTGCAGGCAGCCGGCGACCGGGGACTCCCCGGTGTTCTTCGTGGCCCCATGCTCACTCGGAGCAGGTGGACGAGCGGGACGATCTACGCTTCTCATCGGTCAGGACCTCGATTCCTGATCGAGGCCCCGGAGCTCGCCGGTGTCAGCGCACCGCGGCCGGGGGCACGCTTTCGTGGTGGAGGCTGCGCACGAATGAGGCCCGCAGACGGGGCGGCGTCGGAGGCCTTCGAAGGCGGCTCGTAGTGACCTTGCGGAGGTGCTCCGGCCCGATCCTGTCGGTAACAAGAGCCAGTACCGGCCTGGCGGCACCTGCTGCTGTGCTGGAGGGAGAACAACATGTCGCCTGATGTCGGCGATGCGCTGATCAGGCAGCTGCCAGTGGTCTGCTGCGCCAGCGGGTACGAGAAAGTAGAGGGCGCGTTCTACGGGATCGACAATGACAGGCGTATTCGCGTTCGACAGTCGTTGGAGCATCGCCAGCCCGACATGCCGCAGTACTCGGATGCCGTCCCACTGGGCAACCTGCGGCGTGGCTTGCACGCCGGTGACTTTGAGGGCCACGTCTGCTGTCCTTCGCATGATCACCGTCTCTGTCGATCGAGCGACGTTGCCTGAGACGGTAGAGAAACGAAGGTGCATCCACCCGAACTGTCAGTTCGGGTGGGCCAGCAGCTAGGGCTTAAGCGATTCCGAGCCGTTGAGCGAGCGCCTCGACCTGTCGCCGGTACGTGGGTCGGACGCGGCGGCGCAGACGGCAGACCATCTCGCGAGCGAGGGGGTTCCTTGCCAGGTCTTCGGGCGAGATCGCTTCCAGATCGAGCAGGTGCACCAGCACGGCCGGATCTTCACGACGGAGGTCGTAGCACCGGGCGACTTCCAGTAGAAAGGTGAAGCGCCGTTCTATCGATGGCAGGTTCGACGTGTCGATCTGGTCAGCGACTCGTAGAGCCTCGGCGGCTTCGCCCGCTTCCATTTCGATGCTCACGGTGTGCAGGTCGACGTTGGTCGGGCCGAAAACGGTCCACATGATGTTGCCTTCGCCAGCCCGTTCGGCGCGCAATGAGGCGTTGCCGGACAGACGTTCACGCGCGTGCCACCAATTCTTGCGCCGGGCGTCGGCAACGACCGCCACGAGTTCCAGCGCACCGGCCATCGCCTGAGCGTCTTTGCCCTCTGGGAGCTGCTGCAGCGCTTCGATGCCCTGGACAGCGGTCTCCTTGGCTCCTTCATGCTCGCCTTCGGCGAGGAGCACGTGCCCGAGGTTCCACTTGGCGGCGGCTGACCGAATTGGATCATCCGCTTCCTCGGCTGAGCGCAACGCGCGGTCAGCGACCATGAGGGACAGGTCTATCCTCCCGGCACGGCGGCAGTACGAGCGCAGCATGAAATACAGGTCCGCGGCCGTTCTGAAGATGTCGCGCCGTACTTCGCTGTCTGAGCTGAGGCGATGCGCCCGAATGGCGTTCTCGGTGTCGCAGATGAGTTCGGGAAGGATGGCGGCCGCTTCGGTGAACCGTTTCGGACTGGTCTGCCAGATACGCCATGCCGACTCGACGCGCTCTCGCAGCTCGGAAGGTGTGACGGGCCGGACCGCCGTCTCCCGCCCGTAACCGATCAACGCGGTCACCACTCCGTCGGCCACGTAGGCATTCTCTGACACAAGGTCGCTCTGATTGTCGCCCAGCAGCGCCGCTGTGGGAACGCTGAGTTCCCTAGCCAGGGCGTACAGGACCTGTAGAGAGGGGACCTTCAAGCCGCGTTCGATCTGGGACAGATACTCCTCGGTTATCCCGCACAACCCCGCAACCGCGGCCTGGGTGCGTTGCCTTTTCTCCCGCCAGAAGCGAATGTGTTCGCCGATGTGAGGCATGGGAGCGTTCACCTGGCCTCCCTTCCTGCTGTTGCATCGAGGGTAGACCGCGACGAGGTTCGCCACGCTAGGCCGGAACGAGTATGTGTCAGTCTGGAGTGCAAAGCGGGACGGATGGAGGGTCCGATGGCGGTTCGCCGGGTCGTGCTCTGGGACATCGATCACACTCTCATCGACACGAGGGGAGTCGGACGCGAACTGTCAGCGCAGGCCTTTGAGCAGGTCACTGGCGTTCCCATGGTCAAGCAGGCGAAGATCGACGGCATCACCGAGCCAGTGATCTTCCGCGAGACCGCCAAGCTACATGGACTGCATACCGAGCGAAAGGACTTCGACCGGTTCGCTTCGGCGCTGACCAAGGCCCATCTGGAGCGAGCTGCCGAGTTGCGAGAACGGGGTCACGCGCTGCCTGGCGCCGCGTCCGCGTTGGACTCGCTCTTCGCGATACCCGAAGTCGTGCAAACCGTGTTGACAGGCAATATCCGAATGGTCGCGGAGATCAAGCTCCAGGTCTTCGGCCTCGACAGGCATATCCGATGGGATATCGGCGCTTTCGGAGAAGACGACGAAGTCCGCGCTGAGCTGGTGCGCATTGCCTTGAGCCGGGCATCCGCTGGGTTTGGCGAGGCGGTCACAGCTCGTGACGCGGTACTCATCGGGGACACGCCAGCCGATGTCGAGGCCGCTCTTGCGAGTGATGTACCGGTGATCGCGGTGGCGTCGGGGCGAAGCTCGGCACAGGACCTGCACGATGCGGGAGCGGCGCACGTTCTGCAGAGCCTGGAGGACCTTGATGCCCTCGTAGCTCTGGTTACTGAGTGAACGACATCAGGAGTGAGACGTCAACGCCAGGCCGGGTCCAGGGAGAAGCGACAGCCGAGCCCGGTCGGAGTCGACATCGTCGGCTCTGCAGCACGTCGCCAACCAAGACCGCCGGGCTGTCAACCAGCTACGGCTGCACCGTCGGTAGCACTCGTTGCGGCAGTCTGTTGCAGCGCAGGGTGCCTGGTGCCGCTTCCGCCCGCTCGAACATGGCTGGGCTGTTCGAAGCGCGCCATCGACATACCTGCTCCGCTCGGGATTGGGGCTGAGGGAGGAAGGCGGTCGAGCAACTCGGCAGCGACCAGACCCCGGTCCGGCTCGGCGCGCTGTACGCCCTGGAACGCCTTGCCGAGCACACCCATCGAAGCCCGATCACCTCGCCTCCCGCGCCCCGCCTGTCAAACCGGAATCTGGCCGACAGGTGAGTCCGGCGGCGCTGCAGCATTGAGTCACCAACGCTCGCGGAAGGCAGCACGGTGGACGGTCTCTTAACGGTAGTTATCGCCGCACTGGCGGCCGGCTCCCTGGCCGGCCTGGGCACCCTACTCACCGAGAGGATTCAGACGATGGTAGCAGGCGGCAGACGAAGGATGACGTCACCGACTGAGGAGCCGGACACGTCCGCACACGAGCGGGGCCCGGTGGGCAAGGTCGGGATCCACGTTGAGAACAGCAGTGGCGTCCAGTTCGTCACGGAAGACGGCGCCAAGGGCGTGCAATTCGTGCACTGCACCTTCGGCTCATCCACCCCTCCTCCGGATCTGGGAGCGGACGTTGATCGCTCTCGCTGAATGGGCCGGTTCGGACGGACTGTCGGACGAACAGTACTCCCGGCACCAGCAGGGGAAAGCGCCGCTGCGCGAAACCGGCCACGCACGGCGGAAGCGCGGGCGGCGCGGGTGCCAGATGACCGTCACGCCTGACCACATCGCCTACCAATGGCGGCTACGGCCTCCACAGGCGCCGGAAGCGTCGGAGCCACGTCCTGAGGGGCGTCGCACGGGGAAGAAGCGGCCCGACGACCGGCCGCAGCCGCCCCGTGCCGCCGTCGAATGGCAGGCCCGCCAGATCACGCGGACGTCGTACGGGTGGGATCCGGCCGGTCCCGTGTCGGACACCGACGTCGCCGAGGGACCGCCGACCCGTCAGCCGGTCGCGGAACCCGAGATCATCTGGATCAGGGACTGCGTCGGCATACAGATCGGCGCATACAACTCCCAGACCGACACCTACGACATCGTCCTCTCCAAGCTCGAGATCGCACTGGACGAGGATGCGCTGGCGATGCTGCTCGCCCTGATCTCACAGGGCGCTGAGGACGGGTTCAGGACCGACATCCACCTCCCGGGAATTCCGGCCCTCCGCCGGTCGCCGGCCAAGTCATTCATCCGCAGGCATCCGGACGACACGCGGCTGATCGTCGTCAGGCGCTCCTGCGGCGTCCAGATCGGCAACCGGTGCTTCCAGCGCAACACGTTCACCCTCCGCGCCGACGGCTTCCTGATCCGCATCGACAGCCTGCACCTGCGGAGCGGGCGGCGGTCGGCCATGCGCCGACTGCTGGCGGACCCTCACGACAGGGACACCGCGGCCATGATCGCCCGTGACATCGTGGAGCGCGCCCTCGCCACCCTTCTGACCCGCCTGGAGAGGGAGTTTGAACACCTCACCGAGCCGAGCCTGATCACGGGACTGCGCTCGCTGTACCGGCGGATCGGCGTGTCGATGGGGTTCCGCAACACGGTCCGGCTCCGTCGGCGGTTCGATGCGAGCGCGATCAGAATCGCCCTTCTGCGCCGGGTGCTCACCGAGCAGATCCTGCGATACGCGCAACGCCACGCCGCGACTCGGCAGGCCACTGACGAACCACGGGCTTCGGACGAGCAACGGCGGCCTCCCGACGCGCGAGAAGAACCTGGCTCGCGGAGCGATCCCTCAGACGGTCCTGCGCCCGGGCGTCCAGACGTGGGGGACTTCTGGGAGCCGTTCCCGGCGGATGATTTCCGTGGACGGTCCGCCGCCCGCGACCATCGTGGGCGGGACACCGGGGAAACCTACTGCGGGTGGGACGCCGGAGAGGCCCATCGAGGGAGAGAAGTCGGCGAGGACCGCACGCGCGCGTCCGCGGCGGCCGATGAACAGGGCGCTCATCCCGCTCCGCCCGGGTCCCATGGCCGCCCGACGGCCCCACCCACGCCGGAACCCGCTCCGCACGCCGCCGCATCGCATGCCCCTGAGTCGGATGAGCCGGCTGAGCGCTCCAAGCCGCCACGGGAAGTGACCCCCGAGCGATCAGCCACCGCTCGGCGGCGCGAGCTCCTCAAGGCGACCGAGCAGACCGGCCGAGCACCTGGAGATCCGCCGGCGCACGATTCGCGGAGCGGACCTACAGCACGCTCCCGCCCATCACTGCTACAGCCGCTGGGCAACCCCTCCCGCGAGCCGCACGACGGCCTAGTGTGCCCGACGGGCTCCCCCATCTTTTGCTCGGAAGCCCTGGTCCGCGCGCTGGAGGATGAACTCCTCCCCGCACCGGAAGACCAGCGAGGGAGAGTGGAGCTGCCGTCCTCTCCCGGTCGGGACGGCCCCGGGACGAGGGGAACAGGTTGGTCACCGCCGCCTCCCGGCTCCCGGGACATCAGCCGAGACCTCGACCTGGGCTCTCCCAGCTGGTAGACAGGCGGATGTTGTGGTTGAGGTGGAAGACATTGTGCGAGGCGTAGACGTCCTTGAGCGCCATCAGCCGCGCCAGCTTCGCTGCCGGGTAGGCCCGGCGGACGTCCTGCGCGCCCTCTGTCGCCGCATCCGCAACTGCCACGATTTGATCTTCTACCGGCCCGACACGAGCACCCGCCATCATCACATCGACTCGCTGTTCGGCGAGGAGGCGATCGACTGGCGACCGATCGAGACCCACTGGACCGACCTGCTGCGTACCGCGATCTCCATCCGGGAGAATCGGATCTCCCCGGTCACCCTGCTGCGGCGGCTGGGAACCACTCCCACAAGAACCGCCTGTATCGAGCCTTCCGCGAGCTCGGCCGGGCGGTGCACCATCACGCTCCTGCGTTGACTGTCCGACCCGGATCTCCGCGAGCAAATTCCGGTGATCACCAACCGCAACGGGTCCTTCCGTCTCCTCCGCCTGCGCGGAAGAAGTAGGTCGTCCTCTGCGGATCGCACGGAGGCGGCTCCGGCGCAAGGCGGGTTGCCCTTGATCGCGCTCGGCCCCATCGTGGGGTGCTCCGTCCCGGACGGGCCGACTCTGCGCCGTCGTGCCCGGTCCTGGCAAGCCGGGCTCTCGCCCGCGCGTCGATCTTGGCGACGAGTCGGGGGGCTTCAAGATCTTTTGCTGCGCAAAACATCTTGAAGCCCCCCGAACAGCCCGGCTTGCCAGGACCGGTCCCGCCGTCGCTGTATCGGCTCACCGGGACGGAGCACCCCCACGCACGGGGCTCCGCAGCCGGTCAAGGCGCAGGCGATGCGGCATTGAGGCCGCACCAGGCGAAGGAGCGCACATGGACGACATGCAGATCAGTCTCACCGGACGCATCGCGTACGACCCGAAGTTCTGGGCCGCTGACGGCGACAAGCCTCCGATGTGGTCCGCCTTGGTTGAGGTGGCAGGTCCGCCCACCTCGGGCCGGAACGGCACCTACGTGCCGACGCGGCGGGTCGAGGTGGTCGCGCACGGTCTCGACGCCATTCGCGCCAGCGAGTCCTACCACGTCGGGCACGTCATCACGGTCCAAGGCCGTGACCTGATCGCGCGTGCCTACGAGACGAAGGACCGTCACAACAGGCCGGTCGTTCGTGGCGTCGTCCAGGTGGTGGCGAAAACCTTGGCGATGTCGACCCGCTACGACCCGGTTCATCAGCAATCCGGCACCTGGCCTCCGGCGTCCTCGCCTCGCCTGGCTCAGGGCGCGGCGACTCCAGTCATGGAGGAGGACCAGGCGGAGGCCGTCTCCACGGCCTGATTCACGCCCCAGTGAACGAGCGGCTCCCGTGCCGGGGCCGCTCGTTCGCTTTCCCAACCGTGACCGTGCTGAAGCCCATTTCCCGGCTCGTCTCGGTGAAGGAAGGAACCCCTGCCTCGTCAGGCGCGGTCCTCGCAAGCATCCGCCCTATCGAAGGGAGCCTCATCTCGTGTCTCTCGTACCTCCAGATCTTCCGGATGTCGCCGTACCGGAAAATCTGTTTCTCTGGCACATCCCGCTGAAGTATCTGACGCACTTTCCCGACAACGTCCGTGAGGACTACGGCATCACCTCCGCCTTCTGCAAGTCGTTGCTCGCCAAGCAGCAGGTGGTACTCACCGCGATTCCCATCCCCGACGACTATGAACGCCAGGAAGGAGAAGAGGACTACCTCTTCTGGGTGACCAAGGGCAACCGCCGCCTGGAAGGGGGTCGCAAGCTCAAGCTCGAGACGATGCTGTGCCTGGTCGATTTGACCATGGCCGGCGATCGAGCAGGCCTGTTCATCGACCAGCTCGTCGAGAACGATGGGGACTTCCGCCTTCCTCTGTCGGCGTTCGAGCAAGCCCAGGCCCTGTTCCAGGCGCATCAGGCTGGCGCCACCCGCACCGAGCTGCGGCAACGTACCGGCCGTACGAAAGAGCAGATCAGCGCGGGCATCGCGGCTGGCAGGATCAGCGAGCAGACCAAACGGGCCGCACGCGCCATGGACCATGTCTGGACGCTCGACGACATCGCGTTGCTGTCGGAGTTCGACGGCGATGACGCCGCATTGGCCAGGATCCAGCAGCGGATCGACTGGGGTCATCCCGTGGCCTATGCCGTGGAGACCGTACGTGACGAACTGGCCGAGGAAGCCGAGCACGACCGGATCCTCGCCACACTGGAGCAGGCCGGTGTTCGCGTCACCGAAACGCGCCCCCCGGAGGCGCAGCTGCTTCAGACCCTGGCCCACATCGTCGACGGGTTCGACCCGGAACCCGACCAGCATGCCGCCTGCGCCGGCCACGGCGCGTTCTTCTACAGCTACAACAAGACCGAGCCGGTGTACTACTGCACCACGCCCGCCGAGCACGGTTACGCCCCGCCCGAGCCCTCGAACGCCCCGGCAGCGTCATCGCCCCGCGAGGATGCCAAGCCCAGCGGGGACGAGCCGTCGAGAAAGATCGTGATCGAAGGACGTAACGCCTGGCCGCGTGCCGGCACTCTGCGACAGCAGTGGCTGGCGGAGTTCTTCCAGCGCAAGACCGCGCCCAAGCCCGTGCTGCCGTTCGTCACCAAGATGCTGGTGGAGATGCCCGGTCCGGTACGGGACTACCTGACGTCATCTCGCCGCAGCGCGCTGTACGACGAGTTCGGTGGACCGGCGGATCTCGGCCACGCACTACAGGACGCCTCGACCGGCCAACAGGCCATGATGCTGCTGCGGCTCATCGCCGTGGCCTTTGAGCACCAGATGACCAGAGCCAGCCAGGACTGCAAGAACACCTGGCGGCCGGACAAATACAGTCCCTGCTCGGCCGAGGACGCGGCTCTGTGGCTGCGGTTCCTGGTCAACACGCTCGGGCCGGAACTCGGCACACGGACGCTGCAGCCGTACCAGCCTGCCCCGATCGAGCAGGCCCTCATCGACGGCGTTCCTTACCGGGGAGACACACCCGTCGACCAGGTAGACATCGTGGAGGAAGACGCTGAGGAGCACTCCTCGACAGCCGGGTCCGGGACGGGCCACGCCTCCGATGGCGGCGGCGATGAGGAAGCTTCCTCGAAGGTGTCGTTCGAAGCCGAGCGCTCAGACGACGCCGATCAAAACCTCGACGGCGCCGAGGCCGCCTGAAGCCCAATTCTCCGGTCTGGTCCTGGGCGCTGCGGACCAGGACCAGACCGGTCCACCATCCCCACACCCATCACGACGAGCTCGAAGCGGCAGCCCAGCTCCCGCCTCCTCGCCCTCGCACCTTGTTCTCTGCGCCGCGGTGATGACCGCGGCTTTCTCATGTCCGAAGGGATCTTGAATGTCCAGCGCCTACACGCACCACCAGCCCCTGCCCATTGGCGGCGAGTTGGCCGTACGGTCCGACCGCGGGCCGCACCCGAGGAATCCGCACCGCGTCACCGTGGCCGGATACCACTCCAGCGTTGGCGTGGCGATCTGCGAAGGCGACGCTGCCGACAGCGACAAGACACGCGCCCGCGCTCATGCCCGGATCGCCGCCGAGGTCAGCGCACTCGCCGCGGCCCAGACGGCGAACGCCGCCGCCGGCGTCTACGCCGGGCGCAGCGCACTCGAAACCAGCGTCATCGAGGAGACGAATCCGCCGTTGAAGCCGCAGGCCACCCGAATCGTGGGATCCCTCATGACCGCGGTGGTCACCCACTGGACCGTGGATCTGTGCTGGATGGGGGAGAGCGTGCAAGCCTTCGCCCTCACGGGTGACATGGCCGTGCACGGACTGATCCGGCCGCCTTCGCCGAAGCAGCATGCGATTGCGCCCGTTCGCCGCCAGCAGGTCTGGCGTGAACCACCCGGCGGGGGCGATCAGGACGAGCGCGTACTCGACATCCGCCGGCTCCTGCTGTGCTCCGACAGCCTCACCCTTCCACTCGGCACGTCTGATCTCACCCGGATCCTCCGCCGGCCCATCCCAGCCTCCGCCACCTGCGCTGAGCTCATCGCGGCGGCCAAACAGCGCGGCGCGCTCGACCCCCTCACGGTCGCCGTGGTCGACCTGCCCAGCCGCGATGCCACAGATACGGAACCGGCCCAAGTCCGCCAGAACGTCCCTGCTCGCGGTCTAACTCTTCACCTGGTTCCCACCGGGGGAGCACCCGCCATGCATGCCGCCTGACCGACACCGCCGAACCGCGATCACCCTGCCTTCCCATCCACAGCACCGAATCACCGAGGAGACCCGTGACCATTGCATCCCCGCTCCCACCCCTGACCCTTCGAAACGCCACCCTCGACGACCTGGTCGAGGTGCTGCGCGCCCAGCACGCCCGCAAGATCGACGTCATCGTCCCCGCAGAACGGTTGCGCGCCGTCGGCACCCACCTGGAACTGATCGGCACCGAACCTCTGGTCTCCGAGGACGGCGTCACCGCCACCGCCGGCCGCTACCTGCCCACCGCCCACTGCGATCAGGACATCGCCACCAAGCTGGGCATTCCATCTCCGTACCTGCGGCGTCTGCGGGAGGAGAACGGCCGTCTGTACGACGCCAACGTCAACGGCTGGCTACAGGCCGACCCGCACCGCCGGTTCCTGTTCCGGGGGCTGGCCGGCAGCGGCCGTACGGGCATCGGCCGGGCTCTGCTGTCCAACAGCTACAAGGTCATCGACAACCTGGACGTGCTCATGGCCGCGTTGGATGGCATCAAGGAGAGCGGCGTCGCCGTCCAGATCGACGGAGCCGATTTGACCGAGCGCCGCATGTTCCTGCGCGTGGCCTGCGAGCAGATCCAGGCCTACGCTCCCGAACTGGTCGGCGACTATCGAAGCCCTTTCTCGGGCGCCTCCGCGGCGGCCTATCCGGTGGTGTTCGCCGGCTTCCTGCTGGCCAACTCCGAGACCGGTGACGGCGCCTTCACCATCACGCCCAGGCTCACCCTGCAGGTGTGTCGCAACGGCATGACCATCAACCGGGACGTGGTGCGCGAGGTTCACCTGGGCGGTCGCATGGACGACGGGATCGTGCGGTGGAGCCAGGACACGCTGGCCAAGAGCATGCAGCTGGTCACCGCACGCGCGCGTGATGCCGTACGAACCTTCCTGGACGTTGACTACGTCCAGGCCAAGATCACAGAGCTGGCCCGAGAAGCCCGCGTCGCCGTCACAGAGCCTGAGAAGACGATCGAGTTCGTCTCCACCAGGCTGTCCTTCACCAAGGATCAGCAGCAGCTCATCCTGCAGCACTTCTACAAGGGCGGTGCGATCACCGCCGGCGGCGTCATGCACGCGGTCACCAGCGCCGCCCAGCTCCTGGACGACGCGGAGAAGGCCTTCGAGATGGAAAGCCGTGGCGTCGAGGCCATGCACCTGGCCGCCGCATTCTGACCGCCGAGCAACATACCGCACTCGCATCGCCGCGAAAGGTCCCCCTTCATGACATCAGATCCTGAAACGCCCGTATCTCGGCCGCAGCCCACCCCGCTGCCGATCGCCCGCGATGACGTGCTCATCTCCGACGACACGGCCATGGAAGCCATCCACCGCATCCTCAACCAGCACAGTGACTGGAACGGAACCACGTTCGACGCGATCGAGACGGTGATCCTCGCCACCGGCCGCAGGCTTGTCACTGCCGAGCCCATCGCCACCGAGGTCGAGTACGACGATTGGGACTGGCCGATCGCCCGGATCGAGACCGGGCCCCTGACCGCCATGGTCCGGCAAGCCCCGGACGGCGGCATGTGCGTCGATCTGTTCCCCACTAACGCCGCAGCGCGCCAAGCGCTTCGCGTCCTGATCGACGGTCACATCGTCTACGGCATCCCCCTCGAGACGCCGGTCCCGCCCGACAGCGGAGCCTCCATCATCGCCAACCGCAAAGCCGTACGCGAACGCGCGAACGAGAGCCCCGAAGCCGGCACCTGACCACAGCCGTCTCGCACTCTCAACGCGAAGAGAGGAGGAAACGTGATCACCATCCACGTATCGCCTGCCCGAGGCATCATCGTCACCGGCACCGCCCCCGAACATCGAAAGCTGCTCGGCAGCCGCAAACGCGGCGGTCTCGGCCTGAGATGGTCCAACCACATCGAATACGACGGGCGGCTCGGCGCCTGGTTCGAGCCGAACTCGCGCGACCGGCACCCCTCCGAGAACCGGGATCGGATGGAGGAGATCAGCGCCAGGCTGCGAGCCGCCGGCCTGTCCATCACCATCGACGTCACCGACCAGACTCGCTCGGCCGAGCAGGTCGAGGCCGAAACGTACGCGCGCGCCGTCATCCGGGCGCAAAACTACCGCCGACGCGCCGCCGAAGCCGCCGCCCGAGCCGAGCGGCATCGCACGCGAGCAGCCGCGGCCACCCGTGGCTACCCGCCCGATCAGCCGATCCTGCTCGGCAGCTCCCGGCAACGCGCCCACGAAAGGGCCATCGAACGCAACCACAGCCACACCCGTAAGGCCATCGAGGAGACCGACCGCCATCAGTACTGGATCACCCGCTCGCGCGCGGCCGAACACCTCAAGCAGCACCGCCGAGACCCCCGGGCCACCCTGCGGCGCATCGACCGCCTGCGTGAACAGCTCCGTCGGATCGAACGCAGCCTGACCGGCGAGGCTCACCCTCAATTCGTCGAACGCGACGGCGAAGTCGTCCTCACCGACAACGGCAACCCCGTACTGGAGTGGCAACCCGCGACCGGTGACTACCGCGAACGGCTCCTCCTGCACCAAGCCCAGCTGTCCGAGAAGATCGCCTACTGGCAGGACGTCGTCGCCCAGGCAGCGGCCGAAGGAGTCAAAATCTGGGGCCCGGCCGACTTCCGCGCCGGCGACTTCGTCCTCTACCTCGGCACCTGGTACGAGGTGCTCCGCGTCAACTCCAAGAGTCTGACCGTGCCGACCGGCCATCACGAAGTCGGCCGCCGAATCCTGCGCCAAGGCGACAACGTCGATCGCGCCGGACAATCCTCCGGTACCACCGGCCGGCTGCCCTACGCCGAAGTCCAAGGCCGGATGAGCAGCGCCGAAGCCGCCACGAAGTTCCCACCCGAGCCAGGCCACTAACCGCTCTACCATCGCTGGCGCCTCCTTCCCCGAGGCGCCGGCACAGCCTTGCCCATGTGCCGAAAGAAGGTCCCGCCTTGCCCGAAACCCGTTCGACGCCACCCCTGGTCGATGCCGTCACCCTGCACGTGACCCCCTACGGAGACCTCCGCGTCCTGGCCAAACCCAACCTCGCCACCGGCGTCCTGCGCTGCCTGGTCCGCAACCCCTCCGTCACCGGCATCTTCACCCTGGAACCCGAATTCGACCGCGACACCGTCGATCCCGCCACCACCCGGCTGAAGGTCCACTACGGCGACGAACTCCCCGCCGGAGCTCACACCGGCACATACCGCCCTCACCGCCCCCTCATTCACGGCACCGTCCGCCTGGTCGACTACAGCGTCCTCGACGCCCGAGACCCGAGCCCGTACGGCATGCGGATCTACCACCGCGACGCCACCACCGGCCACCGGCGAGCACGTGTCCCCGCCGCCGTCACCCGGCATGTCACCGCCGTCCTCGCCACCCTGGCCACCTACTGGCTACAGCGACCCGACCTCGACCGGCTCCGCCGCGCCGCAGCCCGCACTCTCCTGCGGCACGTCGGCCTGCACCGCAAGCTCGCCGCCATCGCCGAGCTCGAAGCCCTCATTGCCCACCACCGGCGCGAACTCGACGAACAACGCGCCCAGCTGGCTCGTATGTACGAACTCCTGGCCGAAGAAGCCCTCTCCGGACCAGCCGCTGACGGCACGCACGCCGCTCACGACGCTGCCTGACCGCCATCGACCCTCAGAAAAACGCGAACCCTGTTCGCTCCACCAAGGAAGATCCATGTCTCACCACCAAGAACCCACTCCCACTGCGGAGCCGACCATCACGATCACCCTCCACAGCCCTGCCGACATGATCGCCGTACTGCCGTACCTCGTCGGCTACCACCAGGACAACACCATCCACCTCGTCCTCGTCGACGGACATCACCTCAAGGCCGTCCTGCACCGCGAACTACCCGACCGGTTCGAGAACGTGGCCGAGTTCGTCGCCGACACCGTCCACCTACTGACGCGAGACCGGCCTGCTGCTGTCGCCGTGGTCGGTCATGGCTCGGGGGAGAGGGTCACTCCGGTCATGGACGCCCTGGCCCCCGCACTCACCGCCCAGCACATCGACGTGGTCGACATGATCCGGTACGAGAACGGACGCTGCTGGTCCTACCTCTGCTCGGACCCGGCCTGCTGCCCACCGGACGGCATCCCGTACGACACCGGCACCAGCCCCGCGGTCGCCCACCTCGTCGCAGCCGGGATGGTGGCGATGCCCGACAAGGAGACCTTCGAAAAGATCCTCCAACCCGTTCAGGGGCAGCAACGCGAGGCCATGAAGGCAGCCACGGACACCGCTGAGGCACGAGCCGAGGCCATGCTGAACGACTCGAACCTCGACGAGCACTACTGGTTCGACGAAGGACGACGATGCGCCCGAGAATGCTTCGAACATCTCCGAGACGGTCGCCCCATTCCCGCCGAAGACCTCGCCTGGCTGGGGATCCTCCTCACAGCGGTGACCGTCAGGGACATCGCCTTCACGATCTGCTGCGAAGACGGTCCTGACGTCGCACAGCGGTTCTGGACCGAAGTCACCAGTCGCATCGACCCACGCTACGCCGCGGCACCGGCCGTCAACCTGGCCTTCACCGCTCTCCGAAACGGAGCCGGATCACTGGCCCGCATCGCGGTCAACCGTGCCCTGCAAGCCGAGCCCGGCAACTCCTTCGCTCGCCTCATCTCCACCGCCCTGCAAGCAGGAATCACCCCATCCTCGCTCCAGGACGACATGAAGGTGGACGACCTCGTCACCAGCATCACCCAGTACGCGACGCGGCATCCCCGCTCGGCTCGGCCAGTGCTTCTTCCCGACGACGTCGCCCCCTGACCGCGCTGAGTCCAAGACGCCGCCGTCGCATCATCGCCTGCTCGGCCAGGCCATGACCACACTGGTCTGACGCCCGAGCGAACACTCCGACCAGGCTTCGGTCCCGCTGACGGCCGGCGGACCGGCGTCCCCTTCCGGCGTCGCAGCCTGCGGCACGGCTTCCCGCCCTCGCAACCGCGTTCTCGCCCTGGCTCCGCCGTCCTGGTGGGCGAGTTGTGGCCTGTTGAAGATCTTTTGCTGGCGCAAAACATCTTCAACAGGCCACAACCACACGGTTGCGAGGGCAGTCCGCCGCGCCGCCGACGGCTCCCTGCCGGAAGGGCACACGACGGCCCCGCCACCCCCACAGGCATCCGTCGTCCTTCCGGCAGCCCATCAGCCGTAGCACCAAGGAGCTGCCATGAACCTGCTCACCGAGCCCGGTCCGGTGCCACCCTCGACGACCTCTCTCAGGGTCGAGTCCCAGCCGTCGATCGCCATCATCGGCGGCTCGATCACCGGCCCCACCCTCGCCCTGCTCCTGCACCAGGCAGGCTTCACCCGCGTGTCCGTACTGGAGGCATCGCCGTCGCCCTTCGCCCAGGCCGGAGGCGTCATCGGCCTCGACCACGCTTCGCTCGCCACGCTGGAAACACTCGGCATCCCCCAAGCCGAACTGGCGCCCTTTCCCAGCGAACGCGTCACCACCATCCGCATCGTCGACCGTAAGGAGACCGGCCGCGTCCACTCCGTCTATCCGGGCCGCAACACCGCCTGGCACGTCCTCAACTCCGCGCTGCTGAACCGGCTGCCGGACACGTGGCTCCGCACCGGAAACAGAGTGCGGTCAATAAGCATCGCAGGCAACGGACAGGCCCTCCTGAACCTCGCCGACCGGACCAACATCACCGCCGACCTCGTCGTCTTCGCCGACGGCCGACGATCCATCGGCCGCCGCCTGCTGGACCCGTCGCGCCCCCTGCACTACGCCGGCTACGTTGCCTGGCGCGGCCAACTGACCGGCAACCGGGCCGGCATCCAGGACTACACGCGCCTAGAGTCGCGCGGGGGTGTGTTCCACATGTTCCCCATCCCGCGCAAGAACGGCGACACCGGCCTCGACTGGACCTTCTACCTCAACATGTCGAGCGAGGAGTTCTCCCGCCTCCTGGGCGGCGACCCCACCCAGCGCACTTTCATTCAGCCACACCGCGTCCCACCCATGGCCAGCGAGGAAGTCATCAGCTGGGCGTACCGGCTCTTTCCCGAGGCCGTGGCGGAGACCATTTCGGCCACCACCGACTGGTACGCAACACCCATCCTCGACATCGACCCACCCCAGCGCATGGTCCGCTCCCTCGGAGCCGCCCACGCCCTCCTGCTGGCAGATGCCCTGGCCCCGGTACGGCCCAACACCGCACAGGGCGCCAACAACGGCATCGAACAGGACCGTACCCTGGCCATCGCACTCGGCCAGCACCACCACCACCACGGCGCTAACCTGAACGCCGCCCTGGACCACTGGCAGCAGCGCCTCCTGCCGTCCGTGCACCGCGCGCTGCAGGAAGGCCCACAACTCAGCGCGGCACTTGGCCTCGGGCGGCCCTTCGCTGACCTGGTGCCAGCCTGACCTGGCATCACCGGCCCAGTCCGTGACTTGGGGGTGTCACTCCAGAACTAGGAGTGATACCCCCTTGGGGAAAGTCCACTGCCCGTACACCCGCCCTTGGTGACATCATGACCGTGTCCTGGTGGCGGAGAAGGGATGATGATGGCTGTCGTAGCGGTCCCCACGCGTGACGGTCAGGGCAAGATTCTGATCGAGATCGACTCCGCTGAGGACGATCTGTCGGCCATCTATGAGGACGCCGAGGACGTACGCGGCCTGGCGACCAAAGTCGTCGAGACGGGCGACCACTGTTCCGCGAGGGGCTCGCCCTCGTCAAGGAGTGCGCTGAGGAGGCCGTCACAGTGGTGCGCGACCTACCGGAGGAGGTCAAGCCCGACGAGTTCGAGATGCAGCTCGCGGTGAAGCTGGACGGCAAGGTCGGCGCGAAGATCGTTGAGCTGAACAGCGGGGCGCAGCTCCAGGTCACGTTGCGGTGGAAGCGTCGATGACCGGCTCGCCCGTGGGCATTCTGCCTTACAGCCTCATCGTGGGCCAGGAACAGCTCAAACGAGCGCTGGAGCTGGTGTTCGTCGTTCCCGCCATCGGCGGTGTGCTGGTGAGCGGCGAGCGGGGCACGGCCAAGTCGACCACCGTGCGCTCCTTCTCGTGGATGGCCTACGGCCACTTCCCCGTCACGCTGCCGATCAACGCCACCGACGACCGGGTGCTCGGCGGATGGAACATTGACGCGCTGATGCGCGGGCGCACCGAGCGGGAACCCGGGCTGCTGGAGCGCGCGGGCGAGACGGGGATGCTCTACATCGACGAGGTGAACCTCCTCGACGACCACCTGGTCAACATCATCCTCGACGTCGCCTCGACCGGGATGCTGGTCGTCCAACGCGAGTACATCGACGAGCCGGGCAGGCAGGTGTCCTTCACCCTGGTCGGGACCATGAACCCGGAGGAGGGTGGGTTGCGTCCGCAGCTCCTCGACCGGTTCGGCCTGCTGGTGCCGATCACGGCCGAGCTCGACGTCGCGCAACGCAAGGAAATCCTCACGACCGTGTTGCGGTACGAGGAGGAGCGGCTGCGACCAGGCTCGGCCTGGATCACGATGGGGGCCGAACGCGACGCCGAGCACCGCAAGTGGCTGCTGGCCGCTCGCGAGGCCGTACGCGACGTGCTGCTCCCGCCGTTCGCCGCGACCCTGTGCGCCAAGATCGCCGCCGGTTTCTCCGTGGCCGGGCACCGCAGCGAGATCGTCATGGCGATGGCCGCCCGAGCGTGCGCGGCGCTGGCCGGCCGGACCTCGGTGGTGCCGCAGGACGTCCTGGAAGCCGCCCCGCCCGCGCTCGTGCACCGCCGCCCCGAAGCGGCCTACGGCGAGGGGATCGCCTGGACGGCCAAGGACCGGGAACGTCTGGAAGCCATCGTCGAGGAGTCATGACCACGTGACCACCTGGGAGACGGCCGGGCAGCGGATCGAGACGGCGCTCGCCTGCGCCGCGTTCGACCCGCGGTTGCGTGGCGTGCTCTGCTACGACCTCGACCCCGCGCTGCTGCCCTCGCTCGCCGCCTGGCTCGCCGACCTGACGGCCGGGCGGGGAACGCCGTACGAGCTCGTCGTGGCCGGCGCCGGCACCACCGAGGACGACCTGTGGACGCGGGTGCGTCCGGTGCCCGGCCTCCTCGCGGGACGTGAGCCAGGTCCGCTGGCCGACCTGCCGGACCGCGTACCCGCCGTCGTGATCGTGCCGGATCTGGCGGAGATCAGTTTCGCCGCCGCCCGCGCCGCCGTCACCGTGCTCGGCTCGGAAACTGCCTACCTGGAGCGCGACGGCGTACACGCCGTCTGGAGCCCAAAGGTGCCCTGGATCGCCGCCTGCGCCCGGCAGGACATGGGCAAGGTCTCGACACATCTGCTCGACCGCTTCGCGCTGCGCGTCGACGCGCGCGGCGTGGAGGCCCCGCCATCGGCGGGGCCCGCGCCGTGGCTGCGCGCCGCCGCACGACCGACCGCGCTCCCGCGTTTTACACCGGAGGCCGTGGAACGCGTGGTCGAACGGACCGGCCGGGCGCCCGGAGCACGACGGGACCTCGCCCTGGCCCGCCTGGCCCGCGCGCTGGCGGCGATGCGCACGGCGTCGCAGGTCACCGCCTCCGACGTGGACGAGGCGGCCGAACTGATCGGCCTGCCCACCCCCAAGCCGGACGACGATGAGCACGCGACCACCGTTCCGGACGGGCGCTTGGCACGGCGACGACCAACAGGCGACGGCCGCCGGCGCGACGAGAGCGCCCAGGCAGGCGCTGTCGAGCAGGCGGTCGTAGAGGTCCCTGCGGCCAGGCCTCTGACGGCCGCCGCCGCGCTCCTGACGATGGCAGCCACGCCGTACCCCGAGGACCTGCCGGGACTCGACAGCGAGCCGTCGTCCCTGCGCACCTCCTGGGTCCGCCGGTCCGCCGCGACCTCTCAGCGTGGCGTGCCCGTCGGCCACGTACGCGCCCACGACCTCAGTGACCTGGCCCTGGTCGCTACCCTCCTCGAAGCCGGCCGCTTCCAACTCGTCCGTTGCCCAGGCCATTTCGACGGTCCGCCGCACCCGCCGCACCTGCAACCCTCCGATTTGCGCAGATACCGCAGAGCCGAGGTGCCGGGACGGCTGTTCACGCTGCTGCTCGACCACACCTGCAGGAAGGACTGGGACTGGTACCCCGCCCTCGCCCCCTACCTGCACTGGTGTTACACCGAACGCGCCGCCGTCTGCGTGATCGAGGTAGGCGCAGAGGGCCATGAGCTGACCGCGCGCCGCGTCACCGGCAGGAACCTGCTCGACCCGCGCGTCGTCGCGGCGCTCGACCGGCGGCCGGGCCGCTCGACCCCGCTCGCCCACGGTCTCGTGCTGGCCGTGGACGCACTCCGCCGCTACCTGCAACGGGACAGAGCCGCCGTGGACGAGGCGCTGTTCATCGTCGTGACCGACGGGCGGGCGAACGTCCCCATCCACAACAGCCTGACCGGCGAGACCCCGCAAGCGGTGGCGAGGGAGGGAGTCGACGACGCGCTCGCCGTCGCCCGGGAGATCCGGATGATGCGCAAGGTGGAGTCGTTCATCATGCATCCCCGGCCCTACGCGGGCGAGGGGCTGGTGCTGGAGCTGGCCGACGCACTCGGCGCGGCCGTCGTGCCCGGTCGCGACCACGTCGAGGGCACCGGGGCGGTGACCGGCGATGGATGAGGGCAGGCTGGGAAAGGTCCTGTTCAGTACGGCTCCGTGGCGCTCCAGGTTCCGGCAGCAGCGCCATACGGCCGCCGCCCCGCCCCCGCCTGTCGAGGAGCGGCCGCCCGGCGTGGGCCTGGAACCGTTCGCCGTGAAGCCCGAGGAACCCGCGCCCGAAGGCGTCGCGCAGCTGCGGGTGGTGCGCAAACGCATCGGGGGCGAGATCGTGTTCGGGGTGAGCGGCAGCTGTTGCTGCAGCAGGTTGCCCTTCCACGCCCCGCCCGAGCACGGACGGCCAGGGCTGGCACTCGCGACCCTGATGGCCCGCGACGCCAAGGCCGGCGGGGTGGCGCCAGCCGAGACCCTGCACGCCATGCGCGCCTGGTCCGAGAGCAAGGGGCCCCTCGTACGCTGGCTCAACCGATTGCGTGGCCATCATCCCGACTTGCACCTGGTCATCTGGGACGACACCGACTTCGACATCCCGTGGGAGCTGCTCTGGCTGCGCCCGTCACCAGCAGACGGAGTCGCCGGGGGCTGGCTGGGCGCCGAGGTCTCCGTCAGCCGGCGCACCACCCTGGACAGTGAGTACGCCCGGCCGATGGACGATCTGCGCTGCGAAGGCGAGATCGTCGGCTACGTCGACGAGGCCGACGCGCACATCGCCGCAGACCTGATCCTCCTCCAGGAGTTCGGCCTGCGCCGCTTCCCCACACTGCGCGGCCTGCTCGGCCACCTCGAACAGGCCGGCCTGCCTCTTGCCATGGTGTACGTGGCCTGCCACGGCGAATACGCCACAGAGGGCTTCAGGTATCGCCTTGGCGGGGTCCCGCTCGGCGAGCTGTCCGGCCACATCCTGACCCGCCTCACCGACGCGGGCGGCCTGGTCTTTCTCAACGCCTGCCACTCCGGCCGCCTGATCATCGAGGAGCGCTTCAACGACCAAACCCTCCGCGGCTTTGTGAAGGTCTTCCTGGCCTCCGGCGCGGCCGGGTTGATCGGCACCACCGGCGCGGTCGGCACGCACACCGCCAAGGAGGTCGCCAGGTCCATCCTCGAACACCTGCGCCGCGACCCGGACACGCCCGTGCCGCAGGCCCTTCGTGACTACCGGCGCGCCCTCGTGCCCGCCGGCTTGCCGCCCATTGACGACATCGAGGCCAACCGCCGCCTGCTGCGCACCCTCTACACGTTCATGTACGTCTATTACGGCAGCCCGCAGACCACCGTGGCCTTCGAGGCGGGCGCGCCATGACGCCGCCGCTCCTTGTGGAGCCCCTGGTCGGCTGGCCGCAGCGGATGGCGGCGGGCGAGGCGTACCTGGTCACCGTGGACCTGCGGATCGCCGAAGGCTCCGGACCCTGGGAGTACGACCCGGAGGAGTTCGTCTACCTGTGCATGCTGGACGGCGAGGACGACCTGTCGGTGGAGGCGGTGGACGACGCCGCGGTCATCCTCCACCGGTTCGGCGGCAGCTACGGCCCGGCCCGCTTCTTGGTGACGGCCGGTTTCGGGTCGGGAGAACGGCGGCTGTGGCTTAACATCACCAGCGAGACCGGCGCCCTGGTGTGCTCGGCCACCCTGCCGGTAGCCGTCGAGGACGACGACCCCGACGCGACCCAGCCCGTGCGCTTCGCCACGATCAGAACGCCGCCGCCTGCCCTCATCGAGCCGGAACCCGAGCCAGAACCGCCGCCCTCCTCCTCGCCCTCCTCCGTGCCTGACCGGAGACCGAAAGCCACGGTGGGCTTGCGGTACGCGCTGGCCTCGGACGTCGGCCTTCTGGAGGAGGGAAACAAGGACGCGGGCTACGCCTCTCCTCACGTGTTCGCCGTGGCGGACGGCAACGATCCGCACGGTGCGCTGGCCAGCGCCGAGGCGATCGAGCAGTTCGCCTTCCTGGACACGAACCCGATGACCGATGACCTGCTGAACACCACCGATGACCTGCTGAACACCGTTGAAGCGGCCGCGAGGAACGCGAACAGGCGGCTGCACGACATGGTGAGCTCCAACCCCGACCTGCGGGGCATGGCCACCTCGCTCACCGGCATGCTCTGGTCGGGGAGCCAATTCACGTTGGTCCACACCGGCATGACCCGCGCCTATCTGCTGCGCGAGAAGGACCTCTACCAGATCACCCACGACCACACCCTGGTCCAGTCGCTGGTGGACGAGGGCCGGATCACCCTGGAGGAGGCGCAGTCCCACCCCCAATATGACGTCCTGCTCCGCTCATTGGACGGCGGCCCCGAAGTGGATCCGGACCTCACGCTGCGGGAGGCCCGCGTCGGCGACCGGTATCTGTTGTGCACACGCGGGCTCTGGAGCTTGGTCTCGCCAGAGGGAATTTACAACGCGCTCACCGCCGAGTACGAGCCGGAGGAAACTGTCCGCCGGTTGATCGAACTGGCCAGACAAGGCGGCGGCGCGTACAACATCACCTGCTGCGTGCTGGACGTCGTCGAAGCCTCTCCTAAGGAACTGCTCGGCTATTCCGCGATTAAGGTGACCGGTCAGGAACAACGCTCGTAGCTTGATGTTCAACCTGTGCGTCGCGCAAGTGCCTTATCCCGCGACAAGCTGATCAGTCGGCGTCGTGGCAGAGCCTGGCGTGGCTCGATCTCCGTCCGGTGCCGCAGCTCCCCGATCACGCAGCCGCCTCAGCCGCGATCTGATCGCCCCTTCGCTACGCTCGAGCGTAGCGGCGATGGCCTTGACCGAGGCCCCTGGATGGGACGCGAGTTGCCGTAGTTCGTCGTCCTGCTCATCGGTCCAGCCGCGATACGCGGCAGCGTGCGTCAGTCTCTGCTGCTCGACCGGCGAAGCAGCGCTCTTGTTCGCCTCACCGCATCGCTCCTTGAGGAGCTTGACCAGATCAACCAGCAATCCGAGGTCGGTCGCGGGCAGGCTGCCACTCAGCTCCGCTACCTGATCGCCGTCGGTGCCGCTCCCGTTGAGCTCGATCGTCAGCTGGCCGTCCGCCGTACGGCCGGCAGCCAGAACATAGCGCTGGCCACGCTCTGTCAGTTCCAAGCGCAGAACGTCGTCCGAGGGGCTGTCCAACTGCTCCTCCTACCGCTACCACCATCACGTCCATCCACTTCGTTGCGAGGAGGACGCGCTTGACTGCTCAGTTGTTCAATTTTCGCACACAACGTCGAATGATGTGGGGGTCGGGCGGCTACGGCCTGGTGGTGATCTCTCGGGCTGGCTCACGCAGAATTGGGCGTCCGCTCGCGTCGTCCAGCAGGCGGATGGCGGTCATGAGTGGGCGTTCGACCCGTGCCGAGACCGCCCCTGAAGCGGTCGAGCAACTGGAGCCGGCGATCGACACCTGCCATCACTACCTTGACCTTGGATGAGCAGGACGTGGCCGACCTCGTACCGCACCTGATCATGGTCGGGCACACCTCTGCCGCCGCGGAGTCCTACCTCGCCGCGGTTCCCGCGTGGCAGAGGGTCGACACCGAGGTCCTCATCAGTTACGTGATCGCGTACGCCGGTTACTGGACCCGGGCGAGCCGCCAACCGGCTCCCGAAGGCGTGCCACACTTGCGCTCCTACCAACGTCACGCCGCCACGGCTGCTTTGGCCTGGGTCCGCCATCACACTGACGCGATCTCATTCCTCAACTAGCGCGAGCTGGACGACGAGGTTCGATTGACAGCAGAGGGCAGACGTCGAACGCTAAGGCGCTTCATCGGTGGCTCCCCTCCGTCTACGGCCTGCGGTTGAGCAGCCACCCCGTGTTCCGGTTCAGTCACCCTCGCAGGCGTCCGGTCGTCGCGCAACCAAGCGGCTGATCTCGCGCGGGAAGATCTTTTCCGCGCGGAACCCACCGGCTCCGCCGGCGCCTTCCTCAACCGCGCGGAAAACATCTTCCTCCCGCGAGGCCGCTCGGCTGCACTCCTCCCTCCCGCCTGCGCGGACTCCCGCACCGGAACACGCAGCGGCCGCCCACCCGGAGCCGCGTACGGAAGGGAGCCACCGATGAAGCGCCTCACGCTCGGTATTCGCCTCTACGCCACCGACCTCACCGCCTGCATCCGCTGCGGCGGCGCGATCCGACTGCGGGACAGCTGGCCGCTGAACGGCGGTGGCCGAATCTGCCCGAAATGTGTAAGCGAAGCCGTCGAAGCGCACCGCCTGGCGGAAGCCGCCGACCGCGTGACCCAGTCCTAACCGAGCGCGTAAGGGAGGGACGACACTCCCACCCTTACGCGCCCCCTCCGATCCGTTCACGCTTCGCACAGGGAGAACTGCCATGGCCAACGACGTCACCATCACCCTCACCGGCAACCTCACCGACGATCCCGAACTGCGCTTCACACCTACGGGGGATGCCGTCGCCCGTTTCCGCGTCGCCTCCTCGCCGCGCTTTCTCGACCGCCAGAGCGGCGAGTGGAAGGACGGACGCCCGCTCTACATGACCTGCAACGTGTGGCGGCAGCAGGCCGAACATGTTGCCGAGTCACTCCAGCGGGGCATGCGCGTCATCGTGGAGGGCCGTCTCAAGCAGCGCACCTACGAGACGACCGAGGGCGGCAAACGTACGGTCTACGAGGTAGAGGTCATCGAGGTCGGCCCGTCCCTTCGTAGCGCCACCGCGAGGGTCACCCCGGTCAAGAACGGGCGCTCATCCGGCCCCGCGCCCACCGAAGATCCTTGGGCCAATGCTTTCGCGGATCGTCCGGAAGCAGAGCCTGCCATGGCCGCCGCCCACGCGACCGCCACCGGCGACGATGAGTCTTCCGAGCCGGACTTCTGACCAGTTCCGAGCGGGCGGGACTGCCACAGTGCCGCCCGCTCGGGATCGTCAGCGCTTGTACGACCTTCTACTGACAAGGGGAAGAAACCTCGATGGATCCTGACGCCATAGCCCGTCGCGCGCGCCGGCACGGCTGGACCGTGGAGTTCAACGCCGATCCCGGAGTCATCCTGCGCCGCCGTCTCTGGCAGCTGGAGATCACTTTCGTCGGCGACGCTCCATCGATCGCGCTCGTCTCCGGGCCGGAAGGCCGTGACGTCGGCCGGCCCGTCAACCTTCGCTCGATCAACACTCTGATCCGCTCCAGGCCGGACGAGATCGCCCAACGCGTCGCAGAGGCGATTCTGGGCGAACCTTCCGCCCGTACGGAAGATGCGGGTTCGTAACGGGGGAGGGGCTGGCCTCTGGCACGGGGCGGCTGGGGGCTACGCCGCCCCCAGACCCCCGCGCCGCGGGTGGGCAGGCCGCCTACCGGGCGCGCAACAACTCGTCGGACCAGGCGGCCTGCCCACCCGCCCGGTCGGCGAGCCTGGTCGCGCAGCATCCCGGGGCCCGGGCGTAACAGCCGCGCGGCCCTTTCGGCTTGGCCGGCAACGACAGGACGGGGGACTGGAGTGCGGCGAACGTTACACTGGAGCGGACTCCTTCGGGAGTTGTCAATGTGCAGGGACCGGCAAGGTTTTCGATTCAGAACCCTTCGGGGTTCCGCCTTGCCGGTCCTGTCACATCCGCTGGCGAACTCGGTTCACCAGTCGAAGCCGAGTTGCCGTTCTGCCTTCACCGACAGATCGCTGAATCTGGCGAGTGCGGCCCTGAGACCATAGATGCGGTGCGGGTCCGGGGCCACAGAGACGGCCAGTACACAGAGGTCCCGAGCTATCAGCCACTGGAAGATGAGGTCACGGAAGATTGCCGTGGTGACCGGATCCAGGGGAAGGTCGAGCATCGCGATACGTGCGCGCTCCATGGCTTTAGCCCCGAGGAGACCACCTGACTCCTCCGTGTGAATAGGCGGGAGTTCGATGGGGATGGGCAGGAGACTGAGGAGTTTGTTGGTGAGGGCGTAGGCCCCCAAGAGCATTTCGGCCAACTCTTCCAACTCGTCCATGGGGTATGGCCTGCCTTTCTTGAGTTGTCACTGTGCGACACCGTTCGGGATTTCGACTCCCTTGCCGATGCCTGATGATCCCCTGGCCTCACCCGGGAAGAACTGGGTGAGGCCAGGGGAAACGGTCAGAGATCCAGGTTAAGGCCGAGTTCTGGGGCGAGCATTTCGGTCAATGTGCCGAGGCGTTGGATCATGAGCCAAATGGCGTCGATCCGATACTCTTCCTGCTCGTCTTCCATCGTGCACAAGGCACACAGATCGAGGACCGCTGGCCACTCGGTGAGTGTCATATGCAGGAGGGACCGGACTTTGTCGTCCAGGGGAAGATCGAGGATGAGCGTCCTCACCCTGACGAGGGCATGGACGACATCGAATGGGTCCGTCTCGTCGTTGATCCGGGGGAGCTCGATCGGAACGGGGAGGAGTGTGAGTAGCTTCGTGAGGCGGAAGTAGATGCCGATCAGCATTTCCAGCAGTACATCCACGCGTGCGAGGTACTCTTCGCGGTCCACCGTGATGGTGTCCTCTCTTGAGTTGTCAATGTGCGCGGTTCGGGGTTTCGACCCCCTTGCCGATGTCTCTATTATGGCATTAATCGTTGATGATTTTCAATAGTTAATGGCATACTGGAGGCATGGAAAGCATGACCGATCCGGTCCGGGACGCGGCCGCCTGTGTCGCCCAGGCGCTGGGAATCACCATGGCCGAACTGACCGAGATCGCCAGCACGCTCAGCGCGAGCGACCAACCCGCCAGGAGCGACGGCGAAAACCTATTGCTCGCTCTGGGCGAGATCGTCCGAAGTGAACCGAGTCGGTACGACTTGGTGGACGCAGCGGAAGCCGCCAAGATCCTCGGTGTCTCACGCTCGCGCCTTCACCTGCTCGCCGAGACGAAACCCGACTTTCCCCAGCAGCGTTACCCGCATCTCGCCGGGAAGTTGTGGCGGCGACAGGACATCGACGTCTTCAACGGGACATGGGACCGCCGCGTAGGTCGTCCGCCGAAGACTACGTAACCACGGATCTCATCGCTGATGATCACGCATGCATCGTCACCGCCGAGGGTCGTGCACGAGGGTGAACCCGTCGGCATCGGTCGCCGTCAGCCGTTCGACCGTGAAGCGCCGACCGGGCAGCTCGTTGGCAGGCAGACCGGCCTGCGCTGCGATGCGGTGGGACGGAACTCGAAGGGGAGCGGTGGCGTCATGATGCGGCGTAATCAACTCCGCCTCCTCGCCGATCGTCAGCAGAACCGTCACTACTGCGCTCATCGCCCGCCGTCCTTCCCGACCTTGCCGCGCACGTACAGGGCCCCAGCAGTGCGGACCTACGTCCCCGCATGAGGTGATGGTCCTACCGTATCCGCGCGAGGAGCACCCGCCCTCTGCCTAGGTGTAAAGACGCCTTTGAAGCGGTCTGCACACCTAGGCATCTTTTGTCGCTCTTGTTATATTGATCACCTTCGTGATCTTGGCTGTGGTGCCTTGATCCGGCTTCCTGGTCCGGGTTCACAGCCCGGAGGTGACGCACTCCCATGCTGAGCATCGGCCTCGGCTACGACCCGGGGTATCTGACGCGGCAGGTCGGCAAGGGAGCAGAGAACTACTACCTGTCATCGATCGGTGACGAGGAGCGTGGCGAACCGCCAGGGGTATGGAGCGGCGAGGCCTGCGCCGAGCTAGGGTTCACGCTCGGCGAGGTGGTCGAACCGACAGCCTTCGAACGGCTGTATCGCAGCTTCGCCGACCCGCGTGACCCCGGCTTCGACGACCCGTCGATCCCTGAAGCGGACAAGCCGGTGCTCGGCAGCAGACCAGCGCAGTTTGCCGAGGACACAGGTCGCAAGCCCGTCTACTTCCTGGACCTGACCTTCAGCCCGCCCAAGAGCGTGACGCTGCTCCACGCCGGTCTGCTGGCGAAAGCGGCTGAGCAAGAGCGCGATGGCCACCCCGATCAAGCTCTGGACCTCCGGGCTCAGGCTGCCGCTGTGTGGGACGCGGTCATGACGGGCAACGCGGCGATGCTGGAGTACTACCAGGACGTGTGTGGGGTGAGCCGAGCCGGCAAACACGGTCCGAAGGCGGCGGGCAGGTCCACCGGCCGCTGGGTCGACGCGCCGCGCTGGGTGGTCGCCTCGTTCCGGCAGCACACCTCCCGCAACGGCGACCCCCAACTGCACGTGCACAACCCCGTCCTCAACCGGGTCCCGTGCGATGCCGACGGTAAGTGGCGGGCGCTGGACAGTCGAGCGATTCACGCCGTCCGTCCTGCTGCGGCTGCGCTGGCTGAGCGGGTCATGTGGGAGACGCTGACCCGTTCGTTGCCCATCCACACGCGGGTTCGACCTGACGGCCATGGGCTGGAGGTCGAGGGCATCGACGACGACTTGATCGGCATGTTCTCCTCACGCCGCGTCGAGGTCTCCGGACTTCTGGAGCAGTTGCGCGCGCAGTACGTCGCCCGGCACAAGCGCGAGCCCTCGGCTCGCGCCCTGTTCTCGATGGCGCAGTACGCCACCCGCGCCACCAAGGCCCGAAAGAGCAAGGCTCCCGCACCCACCCACGCCGCGGAGCTGGACCAGTGGATGGAGCAGTCCAGACGGGTTGAATCCGGTACGCTGGCCGAAGTTCCCGACCGGGCCTTGAGCCAGCGGACGCAACCGGAGACGAGCTCCGAACGGGAGCAAGCGGCGGCTCTCAGCCAGCAGATCCTGGAGCGTTCGGGCCATGCGACTCCTACGCCTCGACCCGATGTCGCCGTGGAAGGCGCCGAAGAGTCCCAAGCCGAGCAGCAGATACACCGAATCGTGCAGGCCGCGGTCGCCGACGCTCAACGAGCCAAGGCCGTGTTCTCCCGGTATGAGGTGACCCGCGCCGTCAACCGCCACCTGCCCGGCTGGCTTGGTGGTTTACCCGCGAACGCCGTCAGACAGGTATTGGAGGACCTGACCGAACAGGCGATCGGCGCGGGCAACTCGTACGGGGTGCGGTTGCTGAACGTGCCCGAAGTGGTCGAGGTGCCCGCCGAGCTGCGGAGGGCGAACGGCAGCAGTGCCTATGTCGCGCCCTGCGCCGAGCGGTTCACCACCGACGATCACCTCGCCATCGAAAACCGGCTGCTCATGGCCGCCCAGGCTCGTACCGCTCCGGCGATCTCACGTCAACGGGTGCAGGAATGGCTGGCCCCGCGCCGCGCAAGCGACGGCGGTCCTGGACTGCGTGAGGATCAGGCCGAAGCCATTATTGGCATCGCCACCTCGGGCCGGGCCGTGGACGTGTTCGAGGGCCCGGCCGGGTCCGGCAAGTCCTACGCGCTGGGCCGGTTGACCGGGCTGTGGCAGGCCGGCCAAGGGGTGGGCTCGATCGGGCTCACCCTGTCCACGAACGCCTCCTACGTGCTGGCCGATGAGGGGTTCGAGCGGACGTTCAACATTCGCCGTTTCCTCGCCCTGGCGCGGACGGGCAAGCTCAGGATCGAGCCGGGCACGCTGATTGTGGTCGACGAGGCGTCCATGGTGCCCACCGCCGACCTGGCCGCCATCCAGGAGGTAGCGGAACGGGCGTTCGGCAAGGTGGTGTGGGCGGGCGACACCGCGCAACTTTCAGCGCCGGAAGCGGGCGGACTCATGCGCGTGCTGGCCGCCGACGCCGGTTCGTACGCGCTGAACGTGGTCGAGCGCATGGAAGCGGTCTGGGAGCGCGAGGCGTCCTTGCGGTTGCGCGCCGGCCAGGTCTGGGTGGTGGACGAGTACGACGAGCGTGGCCGCATCGTGGAAGGCGACCGCGAGCAGGTGACCACCCGTCTGGTGTCCGACTACCTGGACGACCGCGCCGCCGGACGGCGGGCGGTGATGCTGACCATGTCCAACGCCGACGCCCGCGAGCTGGCGGCCCGAGTGCGCGCCGAGCTGGTGCGACGCGGTGAAGTCAGCTCCGACGGGGTACGGCTTCGCGACGGCACCACCGCGGGCGTCGGCGACCTGGTGATGGCCCGCGCCAACACCAGGCGCGTCAACGTGGCCGGCACCTGGCGTACCTTGTCCAACCGCGACGTCCTGCGCGTCGACCAAGTCCTCGACGACGGGGCCCTGATCGCCCACCTGACCAGCCGGACTCACCCCGGCGGCGAACCCGCCCGCCGCGTCTACATCCCCGCCCACTACGCCGCCAAGCACCTCGAACTCGGCTACGCCACCACCACCCACGCAGCCCAAGGCCGCACCGTCGACGTCGCCCGCGCCCTCATCGACGGCCGGGTCACCCACCAGATGTTGTACGTCATGCTGACCCGCGGCCGCTCCGCCAATGTCGGCTACGTCGACGTCACGGCCCTGACCGCAGCCGACCTGCGCGAAGGCGGCCAACAGGCGCTCCAACTGGCCGACCCCGACCCCGCGCCCGGCGCACCCACCCTCAACGCCCGCACCGTCCTCGCTCACGTCCTCGATCGCGACGACGCCGCACCGGCCGCCATCGAGGCCCTGCGCGAGGAAGGCGAACGCGTCACCCACATGGCGCATCTGATGGCCATCTGGCGCGACATCATCACCCTGGCCACCCGGCCACGCCACCGCCGGACGCTGGGTGCCGAGCTTACCCCCGACCTGTATGAAAGGCTGCAGAACGACCCCGCCCGCCGCGCGCTCGACGCCCTGCTCCAGCGGATCGAGCTGTCCGGCCGCGACACCACAGATCTGATCCGCCGGGCGGTGCGCCGGCGCTCCTTCGACGGCGCCCGCTCGATCGCCCAGGTACTGCACCACCGCCTCAACCGCCTGCTGGCCACCGACGACGAGGGCCAAAACGCGGTGCCCTGGAGTTGGCGCGAGAGGCCGCCGCACATCGACGATCCCGACCTCGCCAGATACGCCCACGAGGTCGCTGAACGGATGGATCAGCGCACCGAACAGCTGGGTGCACGCGCCGCTCAATCCCCGCCCACCTGGGCTCTGCAGCACCTTGGCGAGGTCCCCGACGAACCCCTCCTACGCCAGGAATGGATCATCCGCGCCGGCGTCATCGCCGCATACAGTGAGGCGTACGGCACCTCCCTGCTGACCGCCCACCGCCCTGGACCACTCGCCCCTGACCGCGAAGCGGCCTGGCAAGCCGCCCGCCAAGCCCTGACTGCCCGCGACTTCCCAACCGCCGATAGGCCGGACGGCGAAGCACGCCGGCAGGACGAACACGAACGTCCCACTACCCGGCCTGCGCGACAGAAGCCCGAGTTCCCCTCACGCGATGACGACACCGTCGCGGCGATGCGGCAGGCCGGCGCCTTGCTCGCCCTCTCCCACACGCCCTACCGCGTCGGACTGCTCACGCCAGAACAACTCACCACCCGCGCCGACGAACTCACCGCCCAAGCCCGCGACGCCGCCACCGCCCTGACCGCCGCCGAACAACGCGCCCGAACCTATGCCGCCACCGGAGGCGGCCCCGCCGAACGAGAACTGACCAGCAAACGCGTACAGCTCACGGAGCAGTTAGACCGCATCGAAGAGGTCATCGCGGCGCAGGAACGACTTCACCAAGCCGAACTAGAACTGGAGCGCGCCCAGTCCGCCGAGCTCAACATCGGTCAGCCGAGCGCTCTCCTTTCGGCGGCACAGGGCGCGCACGCCACCGCGAGAGAACAAGCCCACCAAGCCCTCACCCAGGCGCCCCCGCGTACGGTATGGCCGCTGATCCGCCACCAGCAGAACCAGCTGACCCGCCACTGGGACGACATCTTGCACGCCGGCCGACAGGCCGACGTCCAGGCCGCCGAGCACGACACCGTCACCGCCCGAGCCACCCAGCAGCAGATCCGCAGCGAACTGGACGCGGTCCAGAACGAGATCGCCCGCCGTGACGCCCTGCCCCAAGCCCGGCAGCGCGTCGAGCATGCCGCCCGCGATCACCATTACGCCAGGCAGCAACAGCAGGAGCTCCTGAGCACCCTGGCCAGCATGCCCGACGGGGTGGGCTTGTTGATGACCAGCCAACTCTCCGCCCGCATGACAGAACTCCGCCGGCAGCAACAGGAGCTCGCCGCCACAGTACGAACCGCAGAAGACCAGCTGACCCGCCTGACCGAACACGGCGGCCCGGTTGAGCAAGACCTCCAGCAGCGTCGTGGCGAACTGGCGGGACACCTGCGGAGCATCGACGCCGCAGACGAGGCCGCCCGGCGACGCGACGTGCTGGCCCAACGCCTGAGCGACCTCATCCAACAGAATGGGACGATCTTGGAACAGATCCAACAGATCCGTCGCGAACTGCCCACGCTGGGACGCGTGCGACCTGGGACACGAGCGCGACGCACCGCCCTGGAGAGCCAGCTCGTCCGGCTCTACCAGCGCCACGCCGACCTCTTGCAGCAATCGCAGACGGCCGAACGCGCGCACCTCGAAGCGAGTCGGGCCGCCCATGCCAGCGCAGAGCAGGCCCCCTCCCGCACCTCGTGGCCGCAGATTCGCCAGCAGGCCGCTGAACTGGAGCGCACCTGGGAGCAAACGCGGCAGCTAGCCCAAGCCGCCGACTTGGAGTCAAGCCGAGACCGTCTCGAGGAGGCCCGCCGAAAGGCCCTTCAGACGGCTCGCATGCTGCAGGCCACCGTAGAAGAAGTCGAGCGCCGCCGAAGCCTGCCCCACGGACAACGCAAGGCAGAGCACGACGCCCGAGCCGAGCATCAGCAGCGCCTTCGTGAAGAGCTAGAACTACGGCAGGCCCACCGAGTCGCCGGCCGAATACCGGCAACTCGCCGCCGGGTTCAGGAGCGAGTGCCGGAGCACAGAGATCGCGAGCAGAACCAATTGGCTGAGCCTTGACTCACGTCACGAGGGTTACGGCTCAGCGCAAACCCAACACCTAGTACGGCAGCCGCCATTTGTTAGCTGACCTGGATATATGCAGTGGTCAGGCGAACTCGGTGATGAAACTAGCGAGCTCGTGCTTGATGACGGCGTTTTCAGGTTGACCAATGCGCGGCGTGTTCCAGCGACGGTGTGCGGGTGGTGGCGGCGTTGAACAGGTGCTTGATCTAGGCGACCGTCAGCGGACCAGGCCGGGATCCTCGGGCGGCTGTTCATCGGGGTGGCTGGGCTTCATGACTTGGGTGTCCGAGCGGTGCCGGGCCGCCGCGGCGCTGGTCACGCAGACGGCCAGGGCGGCCATGACCAGGACGAGGTGCCGGAGCAGGGCCTCATAGAGGCGGACCTGGAATTCGTCCAGGCCGAACAGGCTCTTGCCGGCTTCGAAACTCTCCTCCACCGGCCACCTCAGCCCTGCGGCGGCGATCAGGCGGGGTAGCGTGACCGGCTGGCCCTCGGGGACAAAGCAGTAGCAGAAGGCCAGTTCACCAGTGGTGCGGTGCTTGCGGACCAGCAGGTAGTGGGTGGTGCCGGCGGTGGCGATCCAGGCCCAGGCGTAGGTGCGCTCGCCCTTGGAGCCGTCACCGGCCGAGCGGATGACCCACTTGCGCTTCTGCTTCAGGTACTTGGCCACGGCCTGGGTGCAGGTCAAGCAGCTGCCGCCGCCGAGGGTGAGGGTGAAGGTGGCGCGGATGCGCAGGACGTAGGCCTGGCCGCGTTCTTCCAGGAAGGCACGGAGCTTGGTGCAGGCACCGTAGACCTCGTCACCGGTCACGAAGTCCAGGCGAACGTCGTCGGCGTAGGCCTCGCACAGCAGGTCGATGGCCAGTTCGCCCTTGGTGGCGAAGGTCAGATCCAACGGCAGGCCGGTGCTGATCGCGGTGACGGGGTCGCTGATCTGCTTGGCGGGGATCCACTGCCGGGCGCCGATCAGCGCATGCCCGGCCCCGGCACGGACGTAGGCCAGGTAGACGGTGTTGATGCCGTTGTCGATGCCACCGGCGCAGCCCATGTGCTGGCGCTTGACACCCGCCAGCACCACGCCCTTCTTCTCCTGACCGGACTCATCCAGCACGCCGACGGTCAGGCTGCCCGGCCGGGCGGCGGCATCGAGCCGGGTGACGGCGAACCGGCGGATCGTGCTCATTGCGCCCGCGGTGTCCCACCGGGCACGGTTCAGCAGGCGCTGGGTGGCGTCCGGACGGCGGTCGCCGATCCATTCGGCGATCGTCCAGCCGTTGCGCCTGGGCAGCTCCGACATCACCGCTCGGATGTACTTGGCGGCCTGCAGCCGCGGCTCGATCCGGGTGAACATCGGCGCCAGCGCGGTCATCAGGTCATCCAGGTTCCGTTGCACCCGCTGGGCCTCTACGATGAGGGCAGCAGCCGCTTTGGATCTCGTTCTCGTCACACAGACATGATCACGAGCGGCTGCTCTCGTTGTACGGGAAACCCGTCAAACGATCGTATCGACCAGCCACGGCGTCATCCCAGCTCACACAGCAAATGGCGGCTGCCGTACTAGGATAGAGTGCGGCCGACGCCCTGGAGTTGCAGTCAGCAGTCTGCACCCGAGCTGACTCCTCTATATGACTCGAGAGCCGCCTCCGTGAATGCTCTGCTACCGCCAGGCCCTTCGCGTTCGGTTATTCTGTAATTCTCGGCCAGGTAGCCTTCCACCGTGTTACGAATACTGGGCACGTCACTGCAGAGCCAGTCGACTATCTTGTGTGCGGAGTGGATGGCGTCCCGGTCCGACATCTGGGCTTCCGGGAAGCCTGCTGCACGGATCTTGCTGAGAAACTGTTCGTCTACCTCGCCCGAGGATGAGCTTGAAGAAGTCGTGTTTGGCGCGTATGCGTTCATCGCAGCTTGGACGAACGCCGGGACGTGGTAGTCGTAGACTCCGAATTCGGTCGTTGTCCTGTAAGTACTGTCGACCACCTGGTGGGCGACCTGGATCGCTTGACCGTCGGGTGCGACGATACCCGCATCGTGAATGTCGGCGAGGAACTGCCTGTCTAGGCTTGGCCCAGATGACACTACGCCTTGCCCATATGCGTTCATCGCAGCTTGGACGAACGCCGGGACGTGGTAGTCGTAGACTCCGAATTCGGTCGTTGTCCTGTAAGCACTGTCGACCACCTGGTGGGCGACCTGGATCGCTTGACCGTCGGGTGCGACGATACCCGCATCGTGAATGTCGGCGAGGAACTGCTCGTCATCCGGATTCAGTACAGCTGGCAGTTGCGCGATGATTGGGCTAGATCCAAATAGGGAGACAACAAAAAGGATTGCTGTAGCAATTGACCGCCATGAGCATTTTATAAGTATAGGAGACATGCTCTTCTCCTCATGGCACAAGCGTAAATGCGTTCATCCGGTCTGTGCATTGCCTGCACTTGAAGGCCCAGTACGGCCAGTGGCAAAACGCGGTGATCTCAACACGTCGACCCGGAGCTAGAACCTCTTATTAAGACCTCACCATTTCAACGGCTATCGAATCAACTAGGTCGGGGTGAAAATCTTGCAAAGGGGGGGCGGGCCTCCTTGCTAACCTCGATCTTTCGTGCGTCCAGCAGGACGGAGGTGAAGCCGTGACATAGCGGCTGATCATCTGTTTGTAAGCTCGTCGTCGCTTGCCGGTGGAAGTCCGGTCCGGGTAGCTGCCAGGAGGCCCGGTAGCAGGCTGGCGGCTTCGTCTGGAAACGGGCGGGGTCGAAGCCCAGCGTCAAAGGCCCGGCCGCAAGGTCGGGAACAAGGGAGAGCCGAGCCCCCGAAGCCGTTAAGGAGTCCCCGGCGCATGGGGTGCGGAACGTATTGAGAGTGGCGGCGGGAACTGGGGAGGCCCTCCCCGGCCCGGCAACCTGCGGGTGATCGTGTTGCTGGAGCGTGGCGTCCTATAACCGGTCAACGCCGGGAAGTGGAGTGCCGGCCGGGTGGGTGTCGGAGGCGGCCGTAGTACTGCTGGAGCCGACCGGACAACATAACCGGCGGTGAGGGGAGGGCCGCTGCTTCGTCGATGTACAGCGACTGTTGAGGAGGGGCCCGGTGAGTGCCGGTCAGGCTAGTCCCGCCGCCTCGGGATCGCGGGAACCGAGGGTTGCGCGTGATGCGGTCCGAGCCTTGCAGCATGCGCTTTAAAGGGCGGCCAAGGCCGATCCCGGGCCTCGATTCCATGCGCTGTTCGACAAGATCTGCCGCAGAGACGTGCTGCAGTGTGGATGGGTTGCGGTGCGCGCCAACAACGGCGCACCGGGTACCGACAAGACCACTCTGGTTGAGGTCGAGGAGTACGGCGTTGTCCGGCTGCTCGATGAGCTGGCCGGTGAACTGCGGGAGGGGCGGTATCGTCCGCTTCCGGTGCGGCGGGTGTTGATCCCCAAGCCGGGCAGTGTGGAGCGTAGGCCGCTATCGATTCCCGCTGTTCGTGACCGGGTCGTGCAGGCAGCCCTGAAGATTGTGTTCGAACCGGTCTTCGAGGCGGACATGCTGGGCTTCTCGTTCGGGTTCCGTCCGAGATGCTCGGCGCACGACGCCTTGCAGGTGTTCGTCGATGAGTGTTATCGCGGGCGCCGGTGGGGTGGTGGAGACGGACATCGCCGACTGCTTTTCGGCGATTCCGCATGACGAGTTGATACGAGCGGTCGAGGAATGCGTTTGCGACCAGTCCGTCCTCAAGTTCTTGAGTGTGATCTTGCGCGCTGGGGTGATGGAGGAGGGGCAGGTGCGTCGGCCGGTCACCGGAACCGCGCAAGGCGGGGTGATTTCACCCGTCTTGTGCAACGTCTACCTGCACTGGCTGGATCGGACGTGGGACGACGGCGATGGGGTCCTGGTGCGCTATGCCGACGACGTGACGGTGATGTGCTGGTCGCGCAGCCAGGCCGAACGCGCGCTCGCGCGGTTGACCGAGTTGCTGGCCGAACTCGGCCTGAGGCCGAAGGCGGCCAAGACCCGAATTGTGCGCTTGGAGGTCGGTGGAGAAGGGCTGGACTTCTCGGCTTTCACCATCGGCTGGTACGCAGCACTGGGCGGGACGGCAAAACGGCTCGTCACTTTCCTTGCTCGCTGGCCCGCAGACCGGGCCATGCAGCACGCTCGCGATCGGATGCGGGTGAGCACTCTTGGCTCCTGGACGTTGAGTCCTGATGAAAGACCGTGCCCCTGCCGGTAACTGGGTGAGGTGATCGCTGATGGGATGTCGTGCCCGCCGCCGTGGCGTGAGTACCGTAGCGCGCTGATGATCATCCTCCGCCGGCAATGCGGCGATCGGGTACGCCGGCTCGATCGAGTTGTTCCTGGCGGTGCTCGCGCAGGCTGACGACGCCGAGCCGGGTACGCAACTCTGCCAGCAGTGCGCGTCCCTTGATCGCGCGTTCGTAGACTGACTCGCGCTTGATGCCGAGGATCTTGGCCAACTCGCCGAAGGAGTAGCCGCGCGGCTTTTCCTGGTTGATCGCGATGGCCGTGTTCATCGCGTCGCGCAGGTGCTCGCGCAACGGCTCGACGTGCACGAGCCCGACCGGATCATCGGCCAGTCGCCGGGCGAGCGCTTCGACCATCCGGTGCAACATGGCGACGTAGTCCTCGGTCTCCACAACGCGCTTACGATGCCTACCGCGAGCGGGGGTACCCATGACTACCGCCCACCTTCTGTTCTCTGTTTCGTTGTGAGGCGCTGCCTCACAGTCCGTGGTGTGAGGGGCCACCTCACACGTGATCGCCGATCTTGGCTTGGTCGTACCGATTGGCCTGGCTTGGATGGTTGGCGGCGGAGCGTGCGGCAGGGCCGCCGCGTGAACGGGGCGCGAGAGGTCTGTGCCGGGCGCCCGGACCTGGTGAGGTGAAGTCGTTCGTACGGAGAGCCTGTGGGCTCGGAAGCCGTTGACGTAACTGACAGAACTCCACTTTCGGGCGCTGACCAGGAGCGTTGGCTGATGACGGAGGGGCGGACAGAGCTGTGACGCAATGGAGCCGGCGATGACGGAACCGCGTCTGTGCACCAGAGCGCTGCAGGGGGCAGGGAGGTTGAAGTTCTGTCATCGGTCGTGAATATCGTCATGGTTTCGTCTCTCCGTTCTGTCGGGCGTGTTGGCGCAGGTCGGGAGGGTTGTGTCGGTTCTGTCATCGCTGCTCGAAGAGGACGGGGTTGACGGAGAACCGCGGGGAGGGCGTTCTGCCGCCTCGAGAGTCGCGTTCCGGCTGGGGGAGGGAGCGGATGTAGCCGTGGGTGTCCAGAAGTGAAAGGACCGCGCTGACGGTGGCCGCGTCCTTGGCTTTCGACTGGAGCCGGCGGTGGAGATCGCGTTGGCTGAAGGTTCTGCTTTGGGTCACCTTGTCGTTCTTGGTGATCCAGTTGAGCGCGTCGCGGGCGAGCTGGGTGTGGGGGCCTTCGACCATGACGCCGAAGCAGGCTGCCGCGTGGGCGATGTGGTAGCGGGCGATCTCGATGGCGTCGCGCATGATGTCCTCGGTGACGGGTTTGCGGAAGCCGTCGTCGGCGTGCGTGGCGAGGTGCAGTAGTCCGGCGATGCGGACGCAGGCGCCGACGAGCTTGCCGGCCCAGTCCCGCAGGCTGTCCAGCTCGCCGATACCGGCGCGGAGCTTGGGCTCGATCTCGTCCTGGAAGGCCGTGACGAGCTGGTCGGCGGCAGGAGACAGGGACAGGACCTGCGGCTGGTCCCATTCGGCGAGGCTGAGGACTATGGTCTGCAAGGTGTCGGTGTAGGTTTCGCGGACGTCGTCAGGGACGAGGTCGGGGGCGCTCTTGCGGTAGCCGACGGTGTCCGGCGGCAGGGCGTACAGGAATCGGGCCAGTAGGCCTTGGCCGCGCAGGCGGGGCTTTTCGGCGATGACGGTCAGAACGGCGGGCTGGATGCACACCGCGATGGTCAGAGCGGGAGATTTGACGTATTCGGCTCGGCTGCGGCGGTTGACCTTGAGGACGTCGCCGGCGTGGGCTTCGAGGAACGGGGTGAGGGTGGGGACGCCGTTGCTGTAGCGGCCGCAGATGATGTCGAAGATGTCGCCCTCCGCGGACAGGATGGCCAGGCGCCCGTCCTGCTCGGACAGGATGGTCGAGCATTCCTCGGGGGTGACGTTCTTGGCGATGAGCTGGACCTCGTGCGGGACCGTGATCTCGGCCAGGGCCAGGGCGGTGGATTCGGCTTCGGCCAGGTCGCTGGCCGAGCCGGTTCTGACGGCTCGCGTCCGGGCTTGTTTGTCGGCTTCTTCCAGTTGCAGGCGCAGCAATTCCGCCTGCCGGGTCTTGGCGCGGCCCGCGGTCACCAGAGCCTCTTCGGCTGCGTACAGGGGGGCGGTCATGGCGCGGAAGACGGCTGATTTGCGGGTGGCGGGCGGGGCGACGCAGGCGAGGAAGAGGTTGAGGGGTTCGTGCCATCCGCCGCGGACCCGGATGATGGCCTTGCCGCCGGCGGCGGTGGACAGGGCGCCGAGGCCGAAGGCGGCGGCGATGTCGGGCGCGGTCTGGGTCTCCTCGGCGACCCCGTCGATCATGTTGCGCAGCCAGATCGGCAGGCAGGTTACGGGGAAGGCGGGCGGGACGAGTCGTGAGCCGAGCGGGATGATCTCCTCCCACGTCTCCCCGTTGTGGGGCGCGTCGGGCTTGGGGATGTCGGGGGCCCAGTTCGGCTCCGTGGTCACTGGCGGATCTCCTCGCGTGGGAACGGCTTGGGAGCCCAGACTGGGAGGAAGTCGCCGGTAGTGCCTCCGCTGGTGAGGTGGTCGTGGGCGTCCACGCCATGGCGGGCCTGTAGCACGTAGATGGAGCGTGCGACCGGTAGCAGGTTGGCCACGACGGCTTCGGCGTGGTGGCGGCCGGCCTGGTTGCGGTCGGCGATGATGGAGACGTCGGCACCGTGGAAGTAGCGGGCGAAGTCGGGTTGCCATTTGCCGGCGCCCATCGCGTTGCAGGTGGCGGTGATGCCGGGCCGGGCGCGCAGGGTTTCGACGTCCTTTTCTCCCTCGGGGATCATGATGACGCGCTGTTCGTGGACGGCGGTGATGACCTCGGGCAGGCGATAGGGCACGAGGCGTACGGCCAGGTTGCCGTCAGGGCCGTGCAGGCTCCAGCGGCGGCCGGAACGGGTGGAGGGGTCGGGTCGCCATTGGCGGAAGCCCTGGCAGCCGTTGCCCTTGCGGTTGCAGCGGGAGACCCCGTAGAGGAGGTGCCCGTGCTCGTCGGTGTAGCGGTAATCGGCCACGCGATCGTGCCCGCACGGCATCCAACGGTCGACGGTGGGCTTGAGCCGGCGAGTCTTCCGCGTGTCTGCCGGCCATAACGCGGTCATGGGCAGATCGAGGGCTGCCATGACGTCCTGCACGGAGCATCGCGCGCCGCCGTGGCAGGTGAGCATGACCACCCCGTCCGGGGTCACGCCGACCGAGAGAGACGGGTGCCGGTCATCATGCGCGGGACACCGGGCGCTCTTCTGCGTGGCTGAACCGCGGGGCGCGTCCCCGGTCTTGTCGTAGAGCGCTTGGAGGATCAGCGCGAAGGGAGCGGTCATAGGGTCGCTCCGTGCTGTGTGCCGGCACGTGGCTGGTTGAGGCGAGTGATGAGGACGGCCTGCACCGGATCACCCGATTCTGCTCGTTGCGGTTGGACGTGGGGCTGTTGGGGGTGATCGGTGGTCAGGAGGCGATCTCGATCGCCGGGCTGAGCGCCGGGTCGTCGATGTTGAGGCAACGCAGGATGTCGGCCCGGCCGACGCGGTAGGTGTTGCCGACGCGCAGGACACGGCAGGGGAATTGACCTTTGCGGGCGAGTTCATGTGACTTCGTACGGCCGATGCCGAACGCCTTCCCTGCGGTGGGGAGGTCGACGGTGGCAGGTAGGGCGAGTAGTTCCTTGGTGGTCAGGGCTTGTGCCATGGGCAGGCCTTTCTCCAGGGGAGCCGCCCGAGGTCGTGGGAGGGTGCCGGGCGGTGTCATCACAGCGGGATGGAAAGATGCTCGCGATCAGGATGGCATGATCGATGATGGACAATCAACCCAAATGCTTGTAGCCTCCCATCCCATTCGGATGGAGATGGAGATAATCGATGGGTGACGCAATGTCCGGCAATTCCGAGCAGGACTCGTCTGGCTCCCATGCCCGCACCCTGAGCGAGGAGAACGTCGCCCTGCGGGTTGCCTGGGAGATGCGCCGGCGCGGCTGGTCACAAGAACGCATGGCCCAAGAGCTGACGAACGCCGGATGCCCGACACACCAGTCGGCGATTTCGAAGATCGTCAACCCCAAGCCAGACGGCAGTCGCCGCATGATAAGCGTGGACGAGGCGATCGCCATGGCCCGCGTGTTCGGCATCCCCTTGGAAGAGCTACCCCTTCCCCCCGAAGCAGCCGAAGGACGCGACCTGCACGAGCTCAGCCGGACCGTCACCCGTGAAGGGCGGAAGGCCAAGGCCCGGCACGCACAGTTCCTCCTGGCTTGGGCACGCCTGCGCTACCGTCTCAGCCAACCGGACAGCCGCACCCTCTACCAGGAGTTTCTCACCCAGCGCAGAGTCGGCGCGGATCAGGCGAGCGAGGCGATCAAGGTGTGGCGTCACAAGCCGTCCTGGCACGACGCGACCGCCGCCTACTCCAAGCTCGAACGGACGTTACAGACCCTCGGAACCGGGCGGGACATGGCCCCGCCTACGGACGATGTCCGCCGACGGCACAGCGTCGTAGCCGACCTTCTGCACGCACGGGAACTGTTCGCCTCACGCATCCCCGGCACCCCCGTGCGAGTGGTCCCGGACCTGCTCGATCACTTCGCCCAGACACTGATCCGCGCTGACCTGCTGGAAGCCGCCATGCCTCTCATCGATTCCTACGCTCGTGGCACGCCACACCCCGTCGATGAGGTAGTGGCAGATATCGATCGACGCCTGCGAGAGATCATCGCCCGCGCGCCTCAAGATCGGCACGATCATCTCGAAAGCCTCGCGGCCCGCATCGGGCTGCGCGGAGAAGTCCACGAAACGCGGGACCAGCAGGCGCGATCCGCTGGGGAACTCGGGGTGAGTGTGGAGGATTACCGGGATGCGAAAGACCTTGGTGACATGTATCGCGAATCAGGAATGGGGTGAGTCAATGAGTCTTTGTCATCTCAGGCGGCCTGAGCAACGCGGTGGTTCTGAAGGACGGCGATGGCCTTGCAGAGATGGCCAGCTTTGCTTGGGCTGCAGC
>NZ_PVNG01000040.1 GCF_003001935.1 Nonomuraea fuscirosea
CCTCGGCCACCTCAGCCCGATCGCCTACGAGATGATGGCAGATAGTCTGAGGCCTGCCGCCTGAAATTGGTGTTCGCATTCATGGGGGAAGCCCCACTCTCCCCTGCGGGCCTCCTTGCAAGCGCAACATCAGGGTTTCGAGCGAATCCCCAGACGTGTCCGAGGCCTTCTCCCTGCCACTCTCACCCCCACTGCGACTGTTCACGCCTTCTCAATGGTTCAGCCGCCCCGCCACCCGCCTACCTCTACCTACGTCGCGGAGGTTCGCGCTCACTCGGCGCTCCCCTGGCCGACGCTCCAGCGCCGCCTGGCCCGTGGCCACTCCTGAGGTCGCTCGCCCGGTTCTTGACCGTCGACAGCGACAGGCCGGGTCCTCGGAGATTTGTGCGTTGGACAAGCCGAGGGTCATGAGTTCCAGCACCTGTCGTTCGCGGGACTGAGCGCGGACAGCCCATCGGGCACCCAGCGCTCGGAGCGGGGACAGACGAAGGCCCCGATCACCCGATCAGCCGGGGCGCCACCCCCTGGTGCACGATTCTGATCCCGTCGATCAACTCCTCCAGCCAGACGTCCTTGGGCAGGGAACCCGACGCTCCTGCCCACAGCGCGGCCACGACTGCTCCTCAAGGTCGAAGGTGCTCAGCGCGAGCACCTTGACCTGCGGCAGCTCGGTGACGATCCGCTCCGTGGCGGCCACCCCGTCCATGACGGGCATGTGCAGGTCCATCAGCACGACGTCCGGATGCCGTCGTGGCTTCGCGTACCGCGTCGTGGCCGTCGCCCACCTCCCCCATCTCCAGGCCGGCATCGGTCTCCAGCAGCACTGCGCAACCCATTACCTGGTCGTCAACGAGCAGTACTTTTGATCACGTCTTCTCCATCAGCGGAAGGCAGGCGCGCACGACGAACCCGCCAGAGAGGGAGGGGCCCGCCTTGCGCGCTCCCGCACAGCGAGACAGGCTCGGCCATCCCCTGCCAGACCGAAACCCAAGCCTGACACCAGGCCGGATCCGCCGGATTCGCCTGGCCCGTCGTCGGTCACCTCCATTTCGACGAGTGCGGGCAGGCAGACCAGCCGGACGCGGGAGCAGGCGCCGGCCGCGTGCTGCGGGTGCTGGTGAGCGCTTCGTCGATGCACAGGAAGTGGAAGCGCCACACCCCTGTAGAGGTTGACCACGCTGACGTGGTGGGCGATCACGTCGTGCAACGCGTAGGCGATGCGGCGACGCTCCTCCTGTACGGCTTGCTCGGCCACCTGCTGCTCCCTGCCGCGTGGCAGCTTCGCGCGCGGGCGCACGATGTAACCCGCCGCGATCGGCATCGCCGGAAGCACGAACCTAGAAGAGCCGGTGGAAGGTCACCGATCCGGGAAGGCCTCACCCGGCCGGCGAAGGCCACCACGGACGCGCAGTCCGGGATACGTGCGCGGCCACTGTTCGCGAGATGCCCGCGCAGACGCCCAACGGGTTGCCGGCTACCGCCCGGCAAAGCAACAAGGCCCGGCAGACCGGTGGTTTCACGCCGATCCGATCTCCGGAGCCTTGTTGTCCGAGCCGACTGCCATATCGCCGGAACAGACCGATCGGCATACCGCCGGCTATGACCTGGACGCCCACTGAGTGCTCCACGGCCTCAGCGATATCGCCTTCCCGAGTCCAAGCGGTGCTCGAGCGCCAGGACCGGACCCATCACCGTTGACCGAGCGGTCGACGGCCACTTCCGCAGCACAGTCAGAGAACTCTCACGTGCCCGATCAGGGACTGTCAGGCCGCCTCCCAAGCGGGTTGCGCGCGGGGTAGGCGACGCCGGGCGAGCGCCAGGTACAGCGGGATGGTGATCGCCAGGCTGACGATCCAGCTGATGTCAGCCCCTGCCAGCAGATCGGCGACCGGACCGATGTACAGCGCCGTACTCATGAAGGGAATCTCCACCAGTACACCCACCGTGTAGGCCACGAGGGCAGGTGTGTCATACCTGCCGTATCGCCCGCCGTCCGCCCTGAACAGGTCAGCGACCGCGTAGTCGCCCTTGCGGATCAGGTAGAAGTCGATCAGGTTGACGGCCGTCCACGGGATGAACACGTACTGGAGCATGATGATGAGGTTGGTGAAGCTGTTTAGGAAGTCCTGCGACATGAGCGCAGCACCCGCGGTGGCCAGCACGACGAGGAGCCCGCCGATGGCAGCCCTTCCCCGTGCCGTGGGCAGCCAGTCGCTGCGGAAGGTCTGCACCATGGTGACGACGGTAAGGGTCGCGCCGTAGAGGTTCATGGCGTTGAAGTGCATAATCACGGCGGCGAAGCTGAAGAGCACTATCGTGCTCAGCGGTTCTCCGAGGACAGCCGGCAATCCAGTGAGCGCGTCGCCCTTGACGGAGATGGCCACGATGACACCGATCCCCATCGGGATCATGCCGCCCAGCAGGGCTCCGCCGTACGTCCACCAGAACGTGGACTTCAGACCGGCGGTGTGGGCGGGCATGTAGCGGGAGTAGTCGGAGACGTACGGTGCGAAGGCCAGCAGCCACAGCGCACCGATCGCCATCGTGCCGAGGAAGCCGCGGACGGTAGGCACTCCGAGGGCGAACACGTCCGCGCTGATGCGACCCATGATGACCAGTCCGGCTATCACCAAGGCCAGAGAGGTGATCGACACAGCTGTGATGATGTGGCCGATGAGGTGGATGAGTCGATAGCCGACGAGCATGACCACGAGGCCTACCAGGGCGAAGACGAGGGCCAGCGGGGTCAGCGGCAACGAAGGGAACACCGCGTGCACCGACTGTGCGCCGGAGACGATGTTGGCGGCGTAGATCCCCTCATACATGACGAGCACCACGACCAGGATGACCAGACAGCCGCGGACGCCGAACTGGCCGCGGCTCTGGATCATCTGGGGGATGCCCAGCCGGGGGCCCTGCGCGCTGTGCAACGCCATGAACAGGCCGCCGAGCAGCTGTCCTGCGAGCAACGCGATGATGCTCCACCAGAAGTCGAGTCCGTAGATGACCGGCGGCAGGCCGCCGGTGAGGATCGTCAGCGGCCCGATGTTGGCCGCGAACCAGATGCTGAACAGGTCGCGCGGGCGGCCGGTCCGCTCGTCGGAGGGAATGACGTCGATGGTCCTGTGTTCGACGAAGGTGCTCATGGCAGTGTCCAGGGGGTCGAGGGTGAGCCGAAGTAGGCGACCTTGAGCTGGGTGAATTCGGTGATCGTCTCGAGCCCGCCCTCCTCGCCCTGGCCGGACTGGCCGTGACCCTCATAGGGGACGTAGGCGTGGTCGCGGTAGGGGCAGTTCGTCCAGACGATCCCGGCGTCGAGGCGGTCGGTCAGCTCGAGCGCCTCGGCCAGCCGATCGGTCCACACTGTGGCGGCCAGGCCGTACGGTGTACCGTTGGCGATGCGTACGGCGTCGTCGATGGTGCGGAAGCGCATGACTGACACCACGGGGCCGAAGATCTCCTCCTGTGCCGCCGCCATGCCGGGGACGACGTTGTCCAGGACGGTCGGCTCGAGAAAGGCGCCGACCGCAGAGGGATTTCCGCCTGCGATGATCGAGGCGCCCTCGTCGACAGCGCGGCTGAGATGTTCCTGCACCCTGACCCGATGCTGCCGGCTGATCAGTGTGCCGACCTGGGTGGCCGGGGCCAGCGGGTCACCGACAACGATCCCTGCGGTGGCGCGCAGGAACAGTTCCATGAACTGCTCGGCGATCTCCTCATCGAGCAGGAGACGGGATCCCGCGGTGCAGACCTGGCCCGCATTGAAGAAGGCATGGTGGACCGAGGCGTGGGCGGCGGCCACGAGATCGGCGTTCTTGGTGACGATGTTGGCCGTCTTGCCACCGAGCTCGAGGTGGCAGCTGCCGGTACTCGACTGCTTGATACTGCGGCCGACAGCGGTCGAGCCGGTGAACGTGATCTTCTTGACGCCGGGGTGGGCTGCCAGCAGTGCGCCGGTTCGCCCGTCGCCGTTGACGATGTTGACCACACCGGGCGGGAATCCCGCCCCTAGGCACAGCTTGCCGTAGAGGATCGAAGTGAGCGGCGTTTGCTCGGCCATCTTCAGCACGACCGTATTGCCGGTGGCCAGTGCCGGGGCGGTCTTGGTGACGGCGAAGAAGAAGGGGAAGTTCCACGGGGCGATGGCCGCGACGACTCCATACGGCTCGCGGCGCGAATGGGTCAGGTGACCGGGTTGCTCCGCGTACGTGACGCCCCGGATGTTCTGTGGAAGGGTGGCGTAGTAGTCGAGGAGGTCGGCGCAGATCGTCACGTCATCGCGGCAGTCGGAGATGGGACGCCCGCTGTCGCGCGCCTCGAGTGTCGCGATTTCTGCGGCGCTGGCGCGAATCAGGTCAGCGAGGCGGCGCAGCAAGGCGGCGCGTTCCGCAGCGGGTACCTGGCGCCAGATGTGGCCCGCGCGGGTCGCGGCCTCGACGGCGGCGTTGACGTCCGCCTCGCCACCGAGCGCGACCGTGTCCAGTTCCTCGTCGGTGGCTGGGTTGATGGTCGTGAAGGTTTCGCCTTTCTCGGAAGGCCGCTCTTCGCCGTCGATGAGGTGAGCGTTCATCGGATGCTCCCGTCGACCGCGACCGGACCACGGGTGGTCAGCGACTCCTGCAGAGCCAGTGCCGCGGCTAGGGCGGCCCGTCCCTCCGATCCGCTCACCAGCGGTGGCAGGCCGTCGCGGGCCGTCGTGATGAACTTGGCCGTTTCGGCGGCGTACATGCCGGTGTTCATCGCATCCGGGTACTCGACGGTCCCGGCACCGTTGATGACCACGCCGTGGTCGCGTTCCGTCAGGTAGGCGCAGCCGTCAACGCCCACGTACGCCAAGGCATGGTCGCCGTTCGACAACCCCGCCTGGTCTGGCAGGGCCCAGCTCGTCTCATGCGCGCCGACGCACCCGTTGGCGAAGCGCAACGTGGCCACGATCGATGCGGTTCCCTTCAGTCCGTGGATTTTGGTTTCCGAGGCCACGCCGTACACCTCGACGATGGGCGAGCCGGTAATCCACTGCAGCGCGTCGAGGTCGTGGACGGCCAGGTAGAGCGGCAGTGTGGTCTGGTCCTGTTGGCGGCGTCCCTCGGACGCGGGCCAGTTGCGGCGGGTGAACGTGTGGATGGGAGCGCCCAGAGCTCCCCCCTGGGCACGCTGCTGGACGGCCAGGTAGCGGGGGTCGGATCGCAGCGAATGGCCGATGACCAGGTGCCCCCCGGGATCGGCGGCGATCATCGCGTCGGCGTCGGCGAGCGTGGTGGCGATCGGCTTCTCGCAGAAGACGTACTTGCCGGCGCGCAGAGCAGCGATCGTTGCGTCCCTGTGCAGGCCGTCGGGAGTGCTCACGAAGACGGCATCGACATCGTCCGCGGTGACGATTTCGGCGAAGTCCGCAGAGAAGCGGACCCCGTCGGCTACGAGTCCGGCCGCGTCCGGATCGACGTCGCAGCAGGCGGTCAGGCAGGCGTCGCCGATGTCTCCCAACGCGGCGACACGGATCCTGCCCATCCAGCCCAGGCCGATGACGGCACAGTTCACCATGGTGTTTCCTTCCTTAAACTCGATGGGCAGCGGGGAGCGTGACCCGGAGGCTGTTCTCGGCGAAGTGTCTGACTAGCTCGTGCATGTGCTCGCACGACATCCAGCGGCGGCCCATGACCGCCGCGATGCCGAGGCCGTCGAGCAATCCCAGAAGTTGCTCGACGATGTCCGCCGGGGAGTCGTCGGGTCGGAACTCACCCGATACGACGCCCTGTTCGATCACATCGAAGAAGTACTGCCGGAAGCGGTCGGCCATTCCGGTATCCGCGTCGGCGATCTGCCCGTAGATGGCGACCCGGAAGTACTCGAACCACAGGATGAACTCCTCGCGCTCGACTCCCGACTCCGGAATGGACAGCAGGATCAGGCGAGCGAGCCGTTCAGCCGCGCTCAAACCGGGGGCTGCCATGATCGTGTCGCGGCGGCCGCACGCCTCGTCGTTGGCTTGGCGCAGTGCTTTGACGAGGATCTGGTTCTTGTTCTCGAAGTAGTAGTGCACGACCCCGGTGGACAGGCCGGCGTGCTTGGCGACCGCCCTGATGGTGGTGGCATCGAGGCCATAGGCGACGACAACGGCCCGGGCGGCCTGCAGGAGCTGTTCCTCCCTGCTCTGGCTGGCCTCGTCCGGCTCTGACATGACGAGCTTCCCCTGCCAGGCAGGGGCCAGCGCGTCGAACTCGTCGCGGTGCTCGCGTACCTTCTTCAGCAGCCGCCACGCAGTGGCGTAGGACAGACCCAGCTCGTCGGCCAGGGACTGAGCAGTCAGTCGCCCGCCGGATGCGCGCTCCTTGACGATCGCGGCGAACCACAGGCGCAGTGGCGTAGAGGAACCATGGAAGGGTGTCTTCGCGGTGGGGCTGACCTGCTCGCCGCAGTGAGCGCAGCTATAGACACGGCGATTGTGAAGCCGGTGGAAGGTGCGTTCCTGATCGCAGTGCTGGCAGTGGGCATGCCGACCGTCCGGGCTGAACCGGACGCGCCACAGCTGCTCCAAGCAGATGTCCTCATCCAGAATTGTATCCATCTGACCACGTAATTCTGCGCGAATTGTTCGACGAAACCGGCCTGTGGTAGTTCACAACCAGCCATACGTGTTTATATGAATGAAAGCTTATTAGGTGTTCAGGACCATAGGCTCGTGAGAGCGACAATGTCAAGGGCGGACATATGGCGATCTCTCATGTCCCGTTTCCATGCGACCGACGACTGATCAACTGAACCGAGGAAGGCTGGCGTAGGCGCCGCGACTGGGGTCGATGAGGGCGTGTCCAGCCGGTCAATGACCGCGTACGGTCCCGTCGATGATCCGCTGTGGAGCCATGGTCACGCCCTGCAAATCAGACTTTGAGCGGCTGTGCTGGCGGGTGATTCTGCGGGGCCTTCGGCAAGCTTGCCGTCGATGAAGGCGGCGCCGCACGGACCAGGACGACCGGGCGGCACCGTTGATCGCGCTGATCACCGTCACCTGTTCCAGGCAGCATCGGGTGCCGTGTACTTCCGTCGGGCGACGGTTGGGTGCGGCGAGGGTCTCACCGCGATTGTCAGGTCCGCTGAGTGATTCCGAGGAGGCCGGCGTGACCTGCGACTCGACAAGTTGATCCGGAACCGGGGCTCATGGTCGTCCGAAGTACCTTTTTGGTTTCCGTCTCGTACCAGCGCGCGCCGGTGATAGCCACCAAGCCAGGCCAGTTCCAGGCAGCCCCGCGCACGGTTGCTGCGCCTCAGCGCGTGTTCAGTCCCCGCAGCACGGGCAGCCCCGTACCGGAGTCGAGCACGAGGCGGTCGCCCAGCGGTCGGGCGAGCGTGACGGTGATCGTGGCCGTTTTGCGTATCAATGGGCAAGGCTTGCCAGAGCTGGAGTCCTTCTCGTCCACGTCCACCACCACCAGCTGTTCGGTCTCGTAAGCGCGGGTCCCGTGAACGGTGTCGCAGGCGCCGTACCCATAGCGGAGAAGCAGCTCGTCTGGCTTGCCGGCGACGAGATCGAACGCCATCACCTCTTCGATATCCCCCTGCATCCGCTCGGGACGGGCGGTGACGGCCGAGGAATCGACCGCCACGTGGACCTTCTTCTGCTCGACTCCCTCGACGGTGAACAGCCAGGCGGGCACCTGGATGGTGCCGCGGCTGGTCTGCAGCGGGACCTTACCCAACTCAGCTCTGGTTACCCGGAGGGGCCGGCATCCCTTGGCCGGGCACTCCTCTTCGATGAGATCGGCCGGGTTGCTGAACTTCTCGTAGGCGCTCGCCGCCGTGATGAGCGGCACCTGCGAGACCTCGCCGTCCGGCCATCGCACGTCGGCGCGGTCCGGAGAAGCGGTGGGTAGTTTGGCGGCCAGCCGCCAGGCGCCGTTGTGCGAGCTTCTGTTCACCCAGGCCGGGACTCGGCTCACGTGGTTCCATCCGTGCGGATTCAGCACCTCCAGCGCGACGAACCCTTCACGCCAGGCGCGATCGTCGGCCGAGCCCTGCCAGCGCTCCGCCACCTCCCGGGCACGATCCTCGAACTCGTCAGACGAAAGACCATGAGACCCACCGGTCGACCTCTGGGTGAACCAGCCGCAGGAAGTCAGCAGCAGCGCCAGGGACAGGCATGCGAACATTCGTCGCACGAGACCTCCCTCTGACCGTCACTCCCGGCTCCGAACGCGTGGGCTCATGATCCTCATGCCGGAGTTCCAGGCTGTCCTTGCTCAACGCACGATCTTGAAGCCTTCAGCGTACAGGTCGTCGCTACGCTCCTGCGTCCCGGCGAACATCCGGATTTCATCGACTAGGACCAGCCCTACGCCAGCGTGAGCGGCAGTGGCGCAGACGGCGTTGACGACGTCGGTAAGGTTGGCGCGGTTCGACAGCCGCCGCGGAGCACTCGGCATGGCTCCCGCCAGTACCCCGGCAAGGCCGTAGCAGAAACGATCAGCGCCGTTCATGCCGCGAAGAGCTCTCCTCTGTCCGGGCCAGCCCCACCTGGCCGCCCCACCGGCGGAACCCTCGTCTGTGACTACCTGGACGTCGCGCAGAACCGTGTCTCCGCGTACGCGGGGACCGCCGACTCCACCACCCGGCTCAAGCGGCCTGGCCACCACCGACTCCCTGCATCAATACCTCTTGCGACCGCGGTCATGACCGGATCCGACACGTACATGTCCCGCAGCGGATCGGGCTCACCCCTGGCACCCACAACCGCCGCGTCGGCTCAGCGCCCAAGCACTCCAAGCGAATGATCGAGGAGACCCTGTGAGCCGATCTGGGTGCCGCCGCAAGCAGGGGCACACCACCGAGCGACGGTTTCCCGGTAGGGCTTGCCTTACCTTCGACTGGGGGGCGTGCGGGCATGAACCAGCACTCTCACCTGGTGAAGACTCTTCCGCATCAGTCAGCACTCGCCGTTTGAAGAGGTCCTCATGTCCGCGCAGTTCCTGGTCAACGCGCCGCCCGTCCCCCCTTCCGTCAAGACTGCATCGTCGCTCTGGTTCACCGCCGTGGGCGCCGGTGTCTTCGAGGCAGCCTTGGCAGTGGCCGGCATGCTCGCCGAGGGATCGGCCTCTCTGATCGGCCTGGCAGGGGGCCTCGGCATTCGGCTGGCGGTCTTTGCCGCGGCGATCTTCATGGCGGTGCGCCTGCGTCAGGGGCGAGGCTGGGCGCGTATTGCTCTCGCGTTGACCTTGGGGGTATTCGGCACCTTGTCACTGGTGATCGAGCCGTTTCAGTGGCTAATGGACGGGAATGCGATCGGTGAGTTCTTCGCCGACGCCGACGTCATGACCCTCGCCTTCACCCTCAGCCGGGTGCTTCACCTGGTGGCAGTGTGGGGGGCGATGGTCCTGATGTTCAATCCCGCGTCCAACGCCTATTTTCACAGTACCCCTCGCCTTCGTCAGCGGTGAAAAGATAAACATAGGACATCGGTAGATGAGCCGAACTCGGTGAAGCAATCTTGGCAATTCCAGGGAGCCAGTAGTGCTCGAACGTACGGGCGGCAGCCCGTCATTGGCACAGTGCCTGAGTTCGACGTCGTAGCAGTCCGCGATCCAGGTCGCGATCTCAGCGAGCCCCTGCGTGAGTGCGAAGTGGTGGCGGTGCACGAACTCGACCCTCAGGGTGCTGTTGAGCGACCCGATAGCTCCCGCTCGAGCGCGCGCCCGATCCAGCCCATGCTTGCGGTATTCGGCCTGGTAACGCGCGGCGACCAAGTATTAGCCCTTTCCGCCGTATTCGGTCTACCTCCTACAGGCACACCTGCAAGCAGATTCTGACTGCCCTCCTGAGCGGGTTCAATCAAATGCTGGCGGGGTGGGCGCACAGCTTCCGCCATGGCGTGCGCGAGAAGACCTTCGCCGCGATCGACCGTCACGCATGGCAGAGGGTCGGTGTCGTCCGCAGGGCGTCCAACGTCGCGATCGTCCCTTGCGGTGAGAGCCGCACGGCGCGTTCGGGACCGCGGCTCGGAGAACAGACCGGTGACACCGGCACCGCGCTTCGAGCCGAACACAAGCCCCGTCAGTGCCCTCCGCTCACTGCCCCTTGCGGCGGTACGGGAGCGGAGAAGCGACTCTCGTCGAGACATTGGCTGGGAGGATTCACCGATATTCAAGCCGGGATCCAGGCTCAGATCTGCCACTCGTCGTTGCGGAGCAGCTCCACCCGACCGCCGCCGCGGGGGATGCCAGTGACCGTGACATCCGGGCCGCCCACCATGAAATCGACATGGACCATAGAGGTGTTCACGCCCGCCGCGTCCGGGCGGCTGCGCAGGTGTTCCGGTACGCCGGGCGGGAGGCCGGCGCCCCAGGCCAGATGGCAGGTAGCGTTCTCGTCCAGCAGGGTCTCCAGGTAGGTGATGCCGGTCTGACCCACTCGGGACAAGCCGTCGACCAGTGCGAGCTCGCCGAGCCGGGCCGCTCCTGGGTCGGTCGCTTGGTGGGTGCGGACGATGTCGGCTCCCATACTCGCACGCACCTTGGTCGCCACGCCGTCGGTGAAGGTCAGCTCCAGGTCGTGGATGATGTTCCCGTCGAGGGCGAGAGGCCGGGTCGAGCGTACGACGCCGTTGACGCGGCGATGGTCGGGCGTGGTGAAAACCTCTTCGGTGGGCAGGTTTGCTTGGAAGGACCTGCCTTTGGAGTCGTTGAGCCGTGCCGCCGTCCAGTGGGCTTGGGGCAGCAGGCCGATGGTCAGGTCGGTGCCAGGGCCCTCGAACCGTACCGCGTCGAGCTGCATGTCCCTCAGCGTCTCGGCCCGCCGCACCAGCTCGGTGATCCGACTCTGCCAGGCCGCACTGGGATCGCGCTCGTCGAGGCGGAGGATGCGCCGCAATTCTCGCCACAGGCCATCCTGGTCGGGCTCGCCGAACACGGCGCGCGCCCACTCCGGCGTCGCGTACGGGATGATCGTCCATCTGGCCAGGTTGTTGAGCTGAAGCCGCAGCCGGGACGCCAGCTGGGGCATGCGGTCCTTGCCGGCTCGGACCTGATCCTGCCCGGCCAGAAGGTCGGGGGTCGCAGTGCCGCGGATGTTGACGAGCACGCCCGTGTGCCGTTCCAGGCCATCGTTGCGGGCGTCCAGCCAATCCGGAACCTCACTCAGCGTCTCCGCAGGAGCGTGCTGGACGCGGGAGCGTTTGGCGTACGGGTCGAAATACCAGATATCGACATAGCGGGCGCCCCGCGCGTACGCTGCCTCGGCCAGGGCACGGGCAAGCGGAGCGTGCTCGATCTCGGCGTTGACGAGCACCCGGTCGTCGGCCTCGATGGGCACGGCGACGTCGAACACCACGTCGGCGTAGCGGGCCAGCTCAGCAGGGGAAATAGTCACGATGTTCTCCTTCGCGAGGGGAGGGGGATGACGAGCGGCACCGCGGCGGCCGACACGAGGGCGGCCACGGCGAATCCGCCGGCCAAGCCTGAGGTCTGCGCAAGAGCACCGAGCGCGAGAGCGGCGCTCAGGAATCCGAGGTCGAAGAACGCCGTCGTCGTGGCAACGGCGGAGCCGCGTTCCGTCATGGGTAAGCCGGTCACCGCTATTCCCAGGAACGCGGGCAGCCCGAGCCCCTGCCCGGTGCCGATCACGGCGGCCGCGCAAAGAGCTCCGGCCGTCGAGGGCCAGAGGGCAAGCAGAGCGAGGCCCAGAGTGGTGACGATGAGGGCGGTGGTGGCGGCAATCCTTGGTGGCAGGCGGTGCGGGATCAGTCGGATGCCGATGAGGACCGCGCCGTAGATGAGGAAGTGGTGACCGCTATCACCCCCGCCGAGCGTGGCGACGTGCAAGGGAAGGAAGGCCGTGAACGCTGTGTAGCCCCACACAGATGCCAGGTAACCGAGGCCGGGACGGATTCCCGCACGGTGGATCAGCGCCGAGCGTTTCGGCGTGCTGGTGGTGACGGGCAGGGCGGAGGAGAGGGCCGCGGCGATGCCGGCCGCGAGAGCGGCGAGGACCCAGACGGCGCTGAAGCCCGCGAGTGCGTACAGTTTTTCGGCGATCACGGGCCCGACAAGGAGGCCGGTGTTCACGGCGACCGAGAAATGGTTGATTGCCCGGTTCGGACGATCATGATCGCTCGACGCCGCGGCCAGGCCTACGTAGGTCAGCGCCTCTCCAGCCCCGGCGACAATCCGGCAGGCGAGGAAGAGCGAGAGTGAGTCGGCGGCGAGGAGTCCGAGCGACGCCGCGGCCAGCGCCAGGGCTCCGGTGCAGGTGGTGGTTCGGCGTCCGACGCGGTCGGCCAGGCGTCCGGCGAACGGCCGGACCAGCACGGCAGTGATTCCCGTGATCGCCAGTGAGACGCCTACCGTGCCGGTCCCCGCGTCCAGGGGGCCGGTGAGGTATCTCGGCACCGTCGGAATGAGCAGGCCGATCGCGAGGAAGCAGGAGGCGGTGCACGTGAGCAGGCGCGCGTCCGCGGACGTGGGCAGGGGTGCGGTGGTCACTCGTGAAGTTCCAGCAGCAGCGCCGTTATGCTCACTTTGACCGCGTCCTGGGTGCGGGGCGGGTCGGCCTTGTCGTGGACGAGGGCCACCGCCTGATCGATCAGGCTGACGACCTCCTCCCAGACCGACTTGTTCAGCCACACCTCCGCGTCCATCGACATGCGCTGGCGCTGCGTCTCCCGCAGCCGTCGGGCCAGATCGGTGCTCAACGCCTGGTGCATGACCTGCCTGCTGTCCGAACGGTCCAGTCGGGCACCGCTCGACGGGTCGTAGCGGTAACGGCGCCGCGGCCGGCCTTTGCCGCCCTTGCCCGGCTCCTCGTCGACACCCTGCAGGAAGCCCGCCTTGGCCAGGGTGCGCAGGTGATAGCTGGCGGAGGCGTGGGCGATGCCCAGTTCGTCGGCGACCTCGGTGGCCGACAACGACGTGCCTGTGAGCAACGACACGATGCGGATGCGCAGCGGGTTGGCCAGCGCCCGCAGCGGCACCAGATCTTCGGCCTCACTTTCCCAAGACATATTGGGAACTATATCCCAACATGCCTTGGGAAAGTAGGTTGGGCAACGCCCGCAGACTTTCCGCAGGCTCTGGACAATGGGCTGACCGCGGGCAAAGAGGGTCCGGCTTCACCATCGGCCGGGGATGCATGAGATGCGGACACCCGGGGGTCGATGCGCCACAGCCGTCATCAACTGATCACGCTTGACCGCTGACCGCAATGCCGTCATTGACGAACAGGCAGGCGTCGGACACGATGCCCGGGCGGATTCTCTGCCTGAAACGTGGTGAGCGGCCGGATCCAGGGGACCTGGCTGGCTCCGGCCGCGCGGTCGACCAGGGCGGCGCGGCGTCGCTGCTCATCGCCGTGCCGTAACCGTGCAGACCCGCTGAGCGCTCCCGCGTTTCGTCGCCCGGGGCGCGGGCCACTTCCGCTTCATCTCGGTCTCGACGAAGGCCAGCGGCGCGGTGCCGGGGCTGGTGACCTCGTGTTCGCTGCGGTCGGACGGAGATAGGACTCACCCGCCCGCAGCTGCGAGGTGCGACTATGCCACCGTCGGTGAGCACGTCGGTTCAGCCTTTAGTGACGGGGCGACAACGTGCTCGTGTACCTGGCGGTCGATGCTGTGAGGGCTCGAAGTCCCAGCGGGTGACCCGCGCCCGCTCGTCCTCGTGCTGCTCGCTCGCGTGGGTCGTGCCTGTCATGGCCGAACGCCTTGCTGTCGGGTTGCCGCACCGGTTACGCGAGCGGGGATAGCCGCGTTGCAGGCTATCTGGCAGATTGTCGCGGAGACAGTGCGGGCATGTCACCGGCGGTGGTCGCGGTGCGTCGGGCGAGCAGATCAGTGACCAGCGCCAGCGGGGGCCAAGTGAGGCGGCCGCGGTGGGCGACGGCGTAGGCCCGCAGCGTCACCCGGGGACTGGTAAGCGGTATCAGGCAGACCTGAGGGAAGGTCGCAACGCCGATCGGCAGCAGTCCTACGCCCAGCTGTGCGCTGATCATGCCCTGGACCAGGTCGAGACTGTCAGCCTGGTGCGTGATGCGGGGGGTGAATCCGGCCATCGAGGCCAGGATGCGAATGACCGTCTCGTCGGCGGTGTTGCGGGAGTTGACGATCCAGTCGTGCGCACTGAAGCAGGCGAAGACTTCCAGCGTGTCCGCGGTCTGGGGCACATCGGCGTGGGTGGGGATGCCCAGGCCCCACGGGGCTGTCCACAAAGTGGTGACGTGCACCGTTGGATCGGTTTCGGCCGGGGCCAGGTTGTAGTCATAGGTCAGGGCCAGGTCCGTCTCGTCTGCGGCCAGAAGGTGAAGGGCCTCAGCGGGTTCGTGTTCGCGCACCAGGACGCGAAGCCGCGGATGGTCACTGGCCAGTTCAGTGACCAGGGGCAGCAGGTGGGCTCGGATAGCGGTGGCGAAGCCGGCCACCCGCAGGGTGCCGTTGGGATCGGCCTCGGGGGCGAGATCGAGACGGGCGGCTTCCACCGCGGCGAGGATCGTCACGGCGTGCTCGGCCAGGCGACGGCCCGCCGGCGTAAGCCTGACCCGCCGACCATCCGGCTCGATCAGGGCAGCGCCCATCTCTTTCGCGAGGACAGTGAGCTGCTGCGAAACCGTCGAGGTGGCGGTGCCCATCGCGTCGGCGACCGCGCGCATCGAGCCCAGCCGGGACAGTTCCAACAGAAGTCGCAGGCGCCGTGTCTCCATGGTCCTATTGTTCAGGTTCACCGAACGAATTGTCCATGATTGGCATGTGGACGCGAACGATAGCCGCGACCTTTACTGGAACCCATGAGTTCGCTGTCATCTCCGAGCCGACCGCGTACCAGCGGCACCCAGGCCGGGTTCCTCATGGCACTGGCCTCCATGTTCACCGTCCAGGTCGGCGCGGCGTTGACGGTGCCCTTGTTCGGCCAGCTCGGCGCGCTGGGCACCGCCGGACTGCGCCTGGGGTGGGCCGGCGTGCTCCTGCTTCTCCTCGTCCGGCCCCGGCGCCGCGACTTCACCCACCGGGACCTGGCGGCCTGCACCGTCCTGGGTGTGGCGACCGCGGGGATGATGCTGTTCTTCATGCTCGCCTTCTCCCGCCTGCCGCTGGGCACCGCGAGCGCGCTGGAGTTCCTCGGCCCTCTGGCCGTCTCCCTGTACGGGCCCGGGCGTGGGCGCAAGGTCTGGACGGTGGCGGCCACGATCGGCGTGGTACTGCTGACCGAGCCCTGGCACGGAAGCCTCGATCCGCTCGGGATCGGTTACGCGCTGGCCGCCGCGGCCTGCTGGGCTGCCTACATCCTGCTCACCCAGCGCGTCGGCGACAGCGTCACCGGCCTGAAGGGACTGGCCCTCTCCATGCCCGTCGCGGGCATCGTCGGCATGCTCATCGCCGCACCCACCCTCTCCGCTCACGTGACCTGGCCAGCCTTGTGGACCATGCTCGCCCTGGCCGCCCTGAGCCCCGTACTGCCCTTCGCCCTCGAATTCCTCGCCCTGCGTCGCTTGACGACCTCCGCCTTCGGCACCCTGATGTGCCTCGAACCTGCCATCGCCACGCTGATCGGCCTCCTGGTACTCGGTCAGACACCCGGCCTGGCACCCGCGGTCGGCATCGCCTTCGTCGTGATCGCCGGCATGGGCGCAACCCGCGCCGGCGCGCGCCCGGCGCCCGACACACTGCCCGCGCCGAAACCCTGCGTCGAACAAGCGTCGTCGTGATCACTAAGCATCGGTATCAAGCCGGTGATCTCAGAGAGGACCAGCACGGCCGCGAAGCGGGGGTAAGGGCTGCGGATGCCGTCCGTAGTCCTTACCAGGGCTGCCCTACCATGGGGGCCTATGACAGTGGATGACCTCAACCGGTGAGGAGTTCATCACAGGCACCGCACACGCGCAGGGCGAACCACAGGTCGTAGCGCGCGGACGGGCTGTCCAGCAGCGAACGTCCCAGCACCTCCTCGATCCTGGTCAGGCGTTTGCGCAACCCGGGTGCCGAAATGCCCAGCGCTGCCGCGGCCGGCTCCAGCCGGGCGTTGTTGGCCAGCCACATCCGCAGGGTCTCCAGGAACGCCACCGCATCGCGACCGGTCAGCGGGGACACCTGCATCGCGGCCCACTCGCGCACGTCCGTGGTGCCGAGAACGCGTTCCAGGGTGGTTTCGTTACCGGCACCCCTCGGCCCCTCGAGCACGCAGAGAGCAAGATGCAGCTTCGCCTGGACTTCGAGGTCGTCCAGACTGAGGCCGAGCACGTGCTCGATGAGCCGCAGCCGAGCTGACAACGTGTTGCGGTGGATCTTCAGGTGGCGGGCGGCGCCGCCATGGAAGTCGAGCCAGGATCGGAGCGTGGCGGTGAGTTCTGCGGCACCCGGATCTTGCAACCGGTCCGGCCGGTACACGCGCAGCGGCTCGAGCAGGGCGCCGGCCCACGGGTACCCACCGGCGCGCACCAGCGCCGCCAGATCTCCCCGGGGGTTGAACTCGGCGTAGTGCCCGGCTCTGCCCCGAGCGGTCGCCAGGGCGTGGAATGCCTGCCGGTAACCGGAGGACAAATCCCGCAGCGGGACGGTGCTACCGCGCCCGACGTGGATGTCGGCCGATCGGCCGGCGTGGAGCCGGAGCGCCCGTTCCATGGCGTCCGCCGTGTCATGGGCCGGGGCGAGCACTATGACGTGGCCGGCGTAGACGGGACAGCGGACGATCCAGGCCTTGCCCTGCGACGCGCGGTCGCACTCGGCCACCGATCGGTCCCTGAGATCGGCCGGGCACTCCACGACATAGACGCGGATCTCCTCCGCGAGGCTTGGGCCCATGGTCTCGGCGACGCGATGTGCGGCCTCCATCTGGCCAACCAGGAGGAGGTGCAGCACCGTCTCTCGGATCTGCGCCTCCGCCCGGTCCACATCGTCGTGCCGGCGGCGCGACTCCTCGACGTTCCAGCTCAGCGAGAGCAGCCGGGACGCGTCGCCGATCAGGTTGCGGAGCGAAGCCGGGAACCGTTGCGGCCGTGCCACCATGAGGGCCGCGTTGTGGCTGCCCGCACCAAGGGCCTGAACGTGCACCACGCCAGCCTCGACATCCGCGGCCGCGGCGCCGGCCGCACCGCTGACCACGCGTTCGATGGCGGCCGAGGCCTGCTGGATCATGTTCTCTGGAACGGCGGGAAAGGCGCGGCGGGGCGTACCGGACCGGTCCAGCAGAACCACGCTGCCCCCCACCTGGCGCGCGAGCCAGCGCAGAAGGTGGCTCACACCGTCCGGGCGGGTCACTTCCCGATGCAGCTCTTTGAGGTGATCGGCACTGTGCTCCCGCTCCTCGCGGATGATCTCCATGGCCTCCGCCCATACGAGATTCTGCTCGCCTCTCGCCAGCATCAGAGGCGTTTCCTGCGCCCGCGCCCAGGCGGTCAGGGCCTCGACCACGCGCGGGCTCGGATCCGAGGCGGTGACCAGGACCACACCCCCGGCGTTCACTCTGCTCAGGGCGCGCATCGTCTCCTCGGCCCGGCTGGCGAACGTTCCTCCAGCGAAGGGCAGGATGACGAGAGTCCGCCGGAGGATCTCCGGATGGGCCGCAGCCCACGTGCGCAGATCCGCCTTGGACACGATCAGCGCGGAATCGAGCCTGTGCGTCTGAACGGTTCCGGCCGACAGGACCCGCATCCCGAGCCTGGACCGGCCCACCAACGTGCTCACCGTGGGCATCGGCACCTCACCTCGTGTCTTATGACACCCGTATGGTTCGGTTCAGGATAGTGCCCGCCGCCGGAGCAAAGCCACGAACATGCAGGTCATGCGCTGTGACTGCCCCGATACGTCACAGCGCATGACCACGTGCGCGGCGGTCGGTCTTACACGGGAGGGGCCAGGTAGGGAAAACTCCGGCCCGGCTCCGCGGTGTTCGATCGGCTGTCGAGGCCCAGCGGCACGGCCTTGTTGAGTACCAGCGCGAACATCACCTCGGGCGCGCAGTCGGCGAGGCCGCGACCGTTGCGCCCGGCGAAGCCGAACCCGGCGGAAGTCCCGATCTCGTAGCGCAGAATGTCAGGGAAGATCGCGTCGACGACCCGACTTGCGTGCGCGCCAGGGTCGTCACTGGTGTGCACGGCGGCGACCGCCTGGCTGACGAGGTCGTATACGAGCGGCCCATACAGGTCCCGGTCCTGGCTGGGCTGGGTGGTGTTGTAGTCGCTGGCCTCCGGCGAGCCGTCCGGATAGAAGAGGGTGTTCACGAGCGGGTGCGCGCAGCGGTTGATCTGTCGCCAGCCACCTGCGTCAGTGGCCAGAGCCGTCGTTCCCCAGAAACCGATGGCGTCGGCCTCGAAGTCTTCGTCGGGGATCTCCAGGACGATGGCGTTGACGTTCGTGCCGGCGAACAGGTTCGCCGGCTGCTCATAGTCGATCGCGGTCAGGTCGAACGACTTTCCGTCCACGACGGCCTCCCTGACCGCGCCGACCACGGCTCCGTTGATGGAGAACGGATCCGCCGCCGGGCCGGCCCAGAGCCGCGCCCCGCTCTGTGTGCCCAGCTTCGTGCCGGTGGTGCCCCGCAGCAGTACGGTCCCGGCGGCGTCACGGTCCCGTGCGTCTTCGCCGTCGAGCCGGCTCAGCTCCAGTGCCTGGCGCCCGTCGCTGTCACGCTCGCCGAACGTCACGCAGTATGTGCGATCCTCGACGGCGTCACCATCCGTGTCGATCTTGAACTCGTATCGCCCTTCCGGATGGAATGCCCCGGCACCGGACAGCGGATTCACGTTGATAATGAACGTGGTTCCGATGGTGCCGCGGAAAAGGTAGACATCACTGATATCGAGACGCGGGTCCTGACGGGCGAGCGGCGAGTCGAGATGGTGGGACATGATCAGCTCCATCTACCAGCTGGTACGGATGCCTCCCGACCTTAGAAGCGCCGGACCGGGGACAGCCAGCATCACCTTGCACAGTGACGTGCTCACCTGGTTACGAAACGCTGCGTGAGCTGTGCGACCGCGCGAACATCTCACTGCGGCCGTCGTCGTCGTACGCTGGGGTTCTTTTCCGTGGCAGCCTTCGCCGGCCGGTGAGGTGCCCGTGGGTCGGTGACCTCACGCCGACTCTTCTGATGTTCCTGCTGGACGTGCCCCTCTCGGCTCGCAGCCCGTAGCCATGGTGGTGACGGTGGATGTCGTGAGCTCAAGGTGCTGAGCCCGCGGTAGGCGATTCGCGTGACGCCGCTGATCGGTGTGCAGTACGTGGTGGGTACACAGGCCTGGCTACGATGCTCCGGTCAGTGGCGGCCGCGTAAGCCGGGATCGCGGTGGCGGGCGGGACAGCGTGCTGGTGGCTCCACGGCAGGTCGATCGTGCAGGAGCATGTGGCGATGGCCTTGCCGAGCGTGCTGATTCCGGCGATGCCGGTAGCGGCGGGTTACATCGTGCACCTGCACGCGAAGGTGTCGCGGCGCAAGTTCCCCGCCTCCCAGTAGGCGAGGTTGTTGCAGGAGGCAGAGCAGAAGGGATGGTTCACTGCCCAGCACCCGCTCACCCGCCTTGTGCGGGGAAACAGCGGCGCCCAAGCAACTTTCCGCGTATGGGTGGCGTAGTAAAGGCGAGCACTGTACGAGAGGGAGCACGGGTGGTGGAGCGGGCGGCGTCCGCCAGGTTCGTCGCGGCAAGCTGGCAACGGCTGCTCAGGACCGCCTATCTGCTCGCTCAGGAAGAGGCAGCGGCCGAGGACCTGGTGCAGACGGCGCTGTTGAAGGCATGGCTCAGGCCGCGGCTGGGCAACAATCCGGAGGCGTACGTTTCGGAAGCTCATTGTAAATCCGCATATCTCGTGGCGGCGGCGGCGCTGGAGACGTACGGAGATCACCACGGGTTCACCACCTGACTCCAGCAGGCAGCAGACCGGATCGGCGCGGTGGACGAGCGAAAGGTGGTCTGGCAGGCGCTTCGGCGATTGCCGGCGGGTGTCGCCTGAGGCACGCCCGTCCAGACCGCGAGGACGGAACGGACTTCCTCGGCCCGCCGGTGACGGACCTGCGTGGCGCGATGCCACGCGGCCGCCAGCGCGACCTCGCCGTACACGGCGTCCAGCGCGGGGAGGGCGGCCAGGTCAGCGGCCAGGACCCAGTTGCAGGAGCGCCTTCTCCGCCGCAGTGCAGGCGCGGGCGGCGCGACCTGGTGCGGGCCTGGGACCGCTGTAGTGCGCATCGCAGATGGAGGCCGCGTCCGGCGCGACCGGGGGGTGCTCAGCGACGATCTCCTGGCCAGATCAGTCGCGGCGTTCAGCGGCAGTACGTCGGATGACGGGCATGAGCGTTGCTCCAGCGCAGCTAGGCGTGCAAGTGGTCGATGCCCTCGCGGGCTGGGTTGACGCCCCACAGCAGGTCGTCGCCGACGGAGTAGCAGCCGTGGAAGTAGGTGATGCCCTGCGTGCCGCGGTAGGTGGCTGGCAGCCGGTCCGGCTGGCCCTCAAGTGCCCAGGTTACGCGGCGGATCAGCAGGGCGCGGCCGAGCCTGCGGCCCCTGACCGGTTGCATCACCTGGCCTCCTGAGCACTGATCGCACGCGATCAGCCGATGCAACCGGCATGACCATTCTGCGCGCCAACTCTGGTGATCGTTTCCGGTCACCGCACTAGGCAACCGCGCGGCGATGGCGGCGCCCAAAGCCTGGCGAGGGATCAGCGACTCTTTGGACATCACCGCTCATCCGATTCCTTTCGTCGAGCCGCCGAGTCTATAGAGGTGGCGGAACAACGACGATCGACAGGGAGCGTCCACTCCTGTGTCGGTTCGGCAAGGGTCGCTGCAGGGCACCCCGGTAGTTCCGAGCGCGACGACACGGTCGGCTCATTAAGGGTCTGCCGACTTGCCAGGCCCGAGCCCTCATCAAGCTTAGGAGAATCGATGAAGATAGCCGAAAGCACGGCATTTGTCACCGGCGCCAACCGCGGGTTGGGCCGGCGTTTCGCAGAGCAGCTCGTGGCCCGGGGCGCCATCGTGTACGGCGGCGTCCGGAACCCCGCTTCGCTCGATGTACCTGGCGTGATCCCGATCACGATCGATGTCACTGACCCCGCGTCGGTGGCCGCCGCGGCGAAGGAGACGTCGGGAGTATCGCTGCTGATCAACAATGCGGGGTCATACACGGGGGCGTCTGTGTCTGATGGCTCTTTGAGTGACATTCGCCTGGAGATGGAGACACACTATTTCGGCACGCTCGCGGTGAGTCGTGCGTTCGCCCCGCAACTGGCCGATAACGGCGGCGGCACGATCCTCAATGTGTTGTCCGTGTTGTCCTGGGTGACCTATCCCGGATACAGCGGCTACGCTGCGGCAAAGGCGGCGCAGTGGTCGCTCACCAATGCCCTGCGACTCGAACTCGCGGCGCAGGGCACCAGCGTGGCCGCCTTGCACGTGGGCTTCCTGGACACCGACATGGTGGCGTCGGTCGACGCTCCCAAGAACGATCCCGCAGTGGTCGCCGCGCTGTCGCTCGACGCACTGGAGGAAGGCACCGTCGAGATCCTCGCCGACGAGGACTCACGACAGGTCCAGTCGAACCTGGCCGGCGGAGTTCCACGGCTGTATTCGAACGCCGGCTGAGCAGCCGACGTCCGGGACGGACGAACACTCATTCGCGACCGACTCACTACGCCTACAACCGATGAGTGCTGTCAGCTCTGGTTGTACGGCGTGGCCCACCAGATGCTCTTGATGAACGCCGATGAGCCTCTGCGCGTGGTAGGCGTACACCGCAGAGGCGTTGATCTCATCCGTTCATAGGTTTTCGGACTTTCTCCGGGTGGTTGTGGGATTCGTGGCGAAGTTGGGGCGGCAGGCCAGCTTTGAGGAGCGCCTGCGGGCGTGTCAGCTGATCGAGAGCGGAAATCACCGGATCTGGTCGCGGAGATTCTCGGCTTCGGGCGGGCGACAGTGTTCGGATGGTTGCAGGAGTATCGCGCGCTAGGCCCGGAAGGGCTGCACGCGAAGAAGGCTCGCGGACCAGCGGCGCAGTTGGACGACGCGCAGCTGGCGCGGCTGTATGCGTTGATCGCGGGTAAGGATCCGCGTCGGTTGAGTTTCGGGTTCGCGTTGTGGACGCGGGCCATGGTGGCCGAGCTGATCCGACGCGAGTTCAAGGTGAAACTGTCGCTGGTGAGCCTCGGCCGCGTTCTGGCCAAGCTGGGCATGTCACCGCAACGGCCGCTGTATCGGGCCTACCAGCAGGACCCGGCCGCGGTTGCCGAGTGGAAGCAGCACGCTTTCCCCGCGATCGCGGCCGAGGCCAAACGGCTCGGCGCGGCGGTGTTCTTCGCTGATGAGGCGGCGGTACGCACCGACTACCACGCCAGCACCACCTGGGCCCGAGCGGAGTCCACCTAGCTGATCCCGCAAATAGGGGCCCGTCACGAACTTGAGACGAGGGGCCTCGAACTGCCTGCCGCTCTCCCACAGGTGCTTCCCACCTGCATTCCACGACATCCTCTTTCCCGCCGGGCGGCGAGCCGGCTTGCCTGCCAGACCACCGGCAAAGCCAACGCGACCATCTAACTAGACTTATGAGTATGGTCTAATGGACTCAACCGGAGCCGCATTGCTCATGGGCGGCCGGGAGTGGCCCAGGCGTGCCGTGTAGGGCCGCAACGCGTTCGCAGACCGGATGGCAAGGATGCCGATTGATGAAGACTTATGTGATCACCGGTGGTACCGACGGCATCGGTGCGGCATTGGCCCGTACATTGTTCTCTCGCGGCGATCGTGCCGTGATCATAGGGACGAACCCGGCGAAGGGCGAGCGACTCATGGCCGAGGCCGCCACGGCGCCGGGCAGCGCGGCGTTCATCAACGTCGACCTCAGCTTGGTGTCGAATAACCACCGCACCCTCGACCAACTCGCTGAGGAGTATCCGGCCATAAACGGCGTGGTGCTGTGCGCCCGGTTCATGCGGTCCTACCGGTCGGTGACCGCCGAGGGGTTCGAGGACAACTTCGCCCTGTTCTACCTCAGCCGCCTCCTGTTCAGCTACGGGCTCCTCGGTCCGCTGCAGAGGACGAATCGGCCGGTGATCGTGAACGTAGCCGGTCCCGGCCATGCCACACCCATCGCCTGGGACGATCTGCAGAGCACCCGCCGGTACGACCTTGTTCACGCGATGTTCATGACCGGACGGTTGAACGACCTGCTCGGTGTGACCTTCGCCCAGCGGCACGGCACCGGACCGGTGCGATACGTACTCTTCCACCCCAGCACAACGGCCACCAGTTACGCGGGAGAGTTCGATCCGCAAACCGCCGCCCACCTCCGGCAGCAGCGGATGATGGCCAAACCCGCGACCGACGTGGTCCCACCGCTCCTTCGACTGCTCGACAATCCGCCGGCGCCACCTCTGAGCGCGTACAACCTGTTCACCGAACTCAATGTGCACAGCAAGCTGTTCTCCGCGACGGACGCGGAACGGCTGTCCCGCCTCACCGACGCATTGCTGGCCGAGGTCGGGAAGTAGCCCGAGACGTCGAAGCCAGCGGTTCACCGAGCCTGGCAGCATGGCCCGCATGACCGGCAGGACGCCGAGCGCAACGGGTCGGCCACGACGTGGACCGCCGCCAGGCCTCGGTTGGTGCGGCGTTCACGGCCAGGAGCCCGCGCGCTTGGGGGACGAGCGGCTCAGGAACAGGCATCAGCGGTCAGAAGGATCTTGCTGTTGGCAGCGCATGACGGCCGGCTGAGGTGGAGGGGTCAACGGCACCAAGAGAAAATCTATGAGGCGGCGCTTGGCGTGCTCGCGACCGCCGAGGTCCAGAGAGCCCGAGTCCATTGCCTCCGCCACGGTGATCTGGCGGCGGCATACGGCTCGGAGGGTTTCGAGGTCGGTGGTGACGGTCGCGTCGGGCGGCTGTGGCGCGGTCGCGCGGCTGATCTGCACTGAGTCGGCGGTGACTTCGGCGTGGTAGGTGTCGCCGTCGATGTGCAGCTCGTAGACGCCACCCAGCTCGGTGGCCCGAGTCGGGTCGAAGCCGGCTTTGATGCTGAGCAGTAGGGAGTCGATGCCGAGTGGACCGTCGGGGGTGGTCGAGGCTTGACCACCCCAGCGTCCGAGGTGCAGAAGACTCGGTTCCAGGGCGCGGCCCCATTCGGTGAGCTCGTAGAGGCGCACGCGGGTCGGGGGTGGCAGGTCGCGTCGTTGTACAACGCCGTGCTCAGTCAGGTCGCGTAGCCGCTGGGTGAGCACGTTGGGGCTGATGCCCGGCAGCCCGGCGTGCAGCTCATTGAAGCGTTTGGGGCCTAACAGCAGGTCTCGTACCACTAACAGGGACCAGCGTTCGCCGATGACGTCCAGCGCGCGGGCCACGCCGCACGGGTCTCCATAGCTGCGCATGCCACTCATGCTCTTCAGCTTACCTGAGAATCCTAAATTAGGAGTGAGGCTTGTTTTTTAGGAGTAGTTTCTCTAGTGTCTGCCCCATGAGCTTCTGTGATACCCAGGCTGTGGGTCGGCCGCAGGACGATGTGGAACTGCTGGACACTCCGACCGCACCGCCCTGCTCACCGGCCCGATTCCGGTGGCGCGGCTGGCCTACGTGGGCAATAACGGCTCACCGCGGCGGATCCCGGTGAGCTCACTGTGGAACGGGGACGAAGTGGCCATCTGCTTCGCCGACGGCTACAGGATCCACGACCTGCGTGCCCACCCCGACGGAGCGGTCACCGTCAACGCCCCCGACAAGCCTCGCAACTGCTGACGCTGCGCGCGATCGGCACCATGGCCGAGGTCGAGGCCGTCCTGCAGCGAGTACGCCGCCATCTGAGCGGAACATGGCGCGGAGTCGGGCGACGCCCACGTGGGGGCGATCAACAAGCCGGCCCGCGAAGGTCCAGATCGCCCCGCTCCCGGCCCGAGTCGGAGTCGTGTTCAAGGAACGGTTCTCGGGATCGACAGCCGAGCCCGTTCTCGCAGCTCACAGCGTTCACCACTAGTCGTCGCGACCGAGAGGTTCGTGGCCGGCCGGTATGACACCAAATCCAACACACCGCGACAGAGAGTGGAACATGCGCAAGATTGTTGTGTCGATGTGGACGACCATCGACGGATTCGTCGCTGGCCCGCGAGACGAAATGGACTGGTTGCTGATCGACGACCAGGTACTGACATACGAGCGCAAGCTAGTGGAGGGCGCCGGCAGCCTGTTGCTGGGGCGGATCACGCACGCCGACTTCGCCGGGCACTGGCCACAAGCCGCGCAGGACCCTGACGAGACGGAGGAGATGCGGGCGTACGCCCGGCGGGTCGACATCATGAAGAAAATCGTCGTCTCCGCCTCGGGGAACATCGCGGTGTGGCAGAACACCCGCAGGCTCGAACGCGTCGATCCGGACGAGATCATCGAACTCAAACGTGGCCACGGTGGGGACATCGTGGTGTACGGCAGTCTCGAAGTGATCCGCTGCCTTGTTGAACTCGGGCTCGTTGACGAGTTCCACCTGCTGATGCACCCAACCTTCCTGCGGGAGGGCAAAGCCCTGTTCGGGGTCGGCGGGCCACCGCAGCGGCTGGAATTGCTCTCCGCGGAGCCGTTCACCTCCGGCGTCATCCTCTTGAAGTACCAGGTGGCCGATCGTGTCCCCCCTTCCTCCTGACTCCCACCGCGGCTGCTCGGGCGGCATCGTCGGCGCGATCAGCCTGGGCGACCATACGCGTTGACAGAGCAACCAGCAGACAACAGTCAAAGAATCCGTGATCTGGTTGCGTCCACGGAAGTGCCGCTGGTCCCGGAACCACCCGGCTTGGTGGTCATGGCTGTTGGGGACTACGGCGACCGCCTTGATCACGAGCGTCCGGCCGGCCAGGCTGCAGCGGAGGGGCGGGGACGGTCGTGCCCCTGTCCCCCGATGACGTGGAGATGGAGGAGGTGTACAGATCCCTGCGTGTGTATCGGTGCCAGGCGATGCATCGGTGTCTCCGGCCGCGGGGTGCACGAAATTTCAGCTCAGGCTACGGGCTGGCTATGGTTGCACGTGGAGCGGATCCCGATCGATCCGGCGACGGGGCCCGCAGGCGGTGAGCCTCCCGCCGGCGCCATGGACCCGCTGGGGATGAACGGCCCGGTAGTAAGGAGACCGCTCGGTGATCATTAGGCTCTGCGTGGGGCAATGGTGTAGCTGAACGACCACAAGAAGTCAATGACCAGCACCACGGCCCATGGCAACATCGGCCCCCACAGCACGGCTGCCTGATCGCGATCCCCGGCCAGCAAGGTGAAGGCGCCGAGCATCAGCGCGGCGATCGTATAAGCGAGCAGGTGACGCAACCACATGGCCCGCTCGCGGGCGGCATGCGAGCGCCTGGCCCGGCTGCCGCGCAGCAACGGTCCGGGGCGCCTCTCCCCTAGGGCGGCTTCGCGACCGCGGCCGTCCCATGTCCTCGCCGCGAGGCCGGCGCGCCTCGAAACCGTGGCCCGAGCCACGCGCTCGTCGGCCCAGCGGATCATCGTGGGACCGAAGGCGATAGTGACTCCCAGGTAGATAGCGGCGAGCGCGTGTCCCAGGTCAGGCGCGGCGCCGCGATACAGGTCGGCGGCGGACAGGACGAGCAGCATCACGTCAATCACCGGCACACAGGCGAGGAGGACCGCGCTCATCCGTGGTGCACGCAGCAGGTAACGACCCGACAAGCCGAGCCCGAGCAACACCCAGAAGGCGACTTCGCACCCGACGATCAGTCCGATCACCAGGCCCTCCCTATTTCGTACGATCGTCTTGCATCTTTATAACACGACCGTGCAATAATAGGGAAATGCCGAAAGTCGTGGATCATCAGGCCCGTCGGATCGAGCTGGCCGAGGCGGTCTGGCAGGTCATCGCCCGCGACGGAATCGCCGAGGTGTCGGTCCGAGCAGTCGCCGCCGCGGCCGGATGGTCCACCGGAACCCTGGGCCACTACTTCCGCTCCCGGGCCGACCTTGTCGCCTTCGCCGCCGAACTGGTGGTGGAACGCGTCACCGAGCGCGTCGTCGCCCGCCTGCAGGACCTGCCGACGCGGCTCACCCCGATCGAGCGGGCCCGGGCACTGCTGGTGGAGACCATGCCCGGCGACCCTGAACGCTTCACCGAGTCCTCGATCGCCTTCGCTTTCCTGGCGCTGGGCCTACGCGATCCCCGCTTGGCGGCCATCCAGCAGCGGCACTTCGGCGGCATGTACGACCTGTGCCGCACCCTGGTGCACGACCTCGCCTCCCACGGCGCACCCCTGGCCGGCTCATCACCCGACAGCGCAGCCCGCCGGCTACATGCAGTGGTCGACGGGCTCTCCGTACACGTGCTCGCAGGACACCTCACCGCCGAGGACATGGCCACCGAACTCGACGCCCACCTGGCGACGCTGGCCTCCTCCCCAGGATGACAGCCCTCGTTTCGGCCCGTATACGGGTCGAAAGCCGGATCGTTCGCCTGAGCCCACCGGTGCGACCGTCCCGCCATCCCACCATCACGCGCTCGCGTACGGCGGGTACGGCAAGAGGGGCCCTTACATGTTCCAGATCGTGGGCACGGTGAGCCCGCACCCACCGCGCGCCGAGACAGACATCAAGCCATTCTTGGCACTATTTCGCCTGGCGCTGCAGTCGCGAACTCTTGACGAGCCGCCTCTGCGCCAGGAACCTTTGATACATCCTCACACGTTGCCGTCCCGGAGAACCATGACGCGACGTTCGGCCACGGTTTCGACAGCTGTTACCGGAGTGAGCATGGTCGGCTTTTGCGCAACGGAAGCAGCGGACTTCACTCTGGCGGACAGCACAGAATCGACCTCTTGGACGCCCCCTGGTGCAATGGTAATCATCCCCGATGTCACCGGCATGACAGTGCACGACGCCCCCTCGAGGCGTTACGCGCCCAGGTACACCTCAACGTTCTGCACCCGGCGCCCCTGCGGCTCTGCACTCGACGGTCGCCGTCTGGCTGCTTCGCACCGCCGCACTCCACCTCGTACAAGCCGCGCTGAGGTCTTGACCGGATCATCGGTGGGCGGCCTTGGAGAAGTGACGGTTCCCGGAACGCGGCTCTCCAAGCCGGGGAAGCTCGGCGCTTCGGCGACGGCACAGCCGTTCCAGGTTCAGCGCACGCCGCCGATCAGAGGGTGTAGGGACGAGCGTTGTGTCGCTGCCATGTCGATCAGGGGTCTGTCGGGTCCGCCTCTCTCGATCACCGCGCGGCCTGGGCTCAGGGCATGCATGCCACCGACGACCTGCCCGTCGAGCTTCCAGATCAGGGTTCTGTCGGGCGTCTCGTACAGACCCACGATCAACGTGCCCGGCATCTCCAGAGTCGGGACGACGGGCTAGGTGGCGGCTTCCTGGGAGGGGGTGCGCTGCCGCTCGATTCGCGTGGTCGCTTCCCCCCGTGACCCGTGAGCTCGAAGGCCGTCGCCTTCTTGGCCGAGGGGACAGTGACAGTCCAGATTTTCTGGGGGTGTCCTTGAGGTGGTGAATAGTCCCCGGGACCTTGCCAGCATCGGTCACGGCGGTGACGCGGGCGACATTGTCCCGTGCGGTGCCGAAATACATCAACTGCCGCGCCGCCGGGCCGGGGAAGGTCTCGGTGTAGCCCTGCTCCGTCACCACGGCGCCGAGGGGCGCCAGCAAGGCGTTGAGTTGCCGCCGGTCCTGTATGTCACCCTCACACACAAGGCGGTGACGTCGTCGATTCTGGCGTACCAAAGCGAGATGGCCCGGTTCTCGGAAGGATTGTTGATCAGCAAGGCCTCGCCGACCCGGAACTCGTCGGCGGTGAGCTCCTTGAAAGAGACCCTTGGGGTGATGGTGCCTCCCTTCTAGCGGTCGTCGCAACACCCCAGGTTGGAGAGTGCGATGGAAGAGTTCGAGATCCGCAAGATCCGATCTCCGCAGGGCCCGAAGAAGCTGACCCGTGAGAGGGAGGAATACTTCCGGCTCATGGATCAAGGTTTCAGCAGCCGTGAAGCGTGCCGGATCGTCGCGATCAACATCCGGACCGGGAAGCGGTGGCGGAACGGCTGGAATCGCACCAAATGGAACAAGGGGGCACCGCCCGAACCACGGACGGTGCCCCCACCAGGCGAGTCCCGCTATCTGCGGGAAGACGACCGGATCTACATCGCCGACCGGGTCCGAGAGAAAGCGGCGATCCGCGAGATCGCCCGCGAGCTGGGCCGTGCGCCGTCCATCATCAGCCGGGAGATCCGCCGCAACCGGCACCCCACCAACGGCCAGTACCGGCCACACGCCGCTCAGGCCGAGCCGACGCCCGCCGGCCCCGCCCCAAGCCCAGCAAGATTGGCCAGAACCCCGAGTTATCAGCCTACATGCAAGAGCACCTGCACAAGCGCTGGAGCCCAGAGCAGATCGTCCAGAGCCTGCGCCGGACCTTCCCCAAGCGGGCGGAGATGCACGTGTGCCACAAGACCATCTACCAGGCACTCTACGTCCAAGGCCGCGGCGAGCTGCGCCCCGAGCGGACCCGGGCGCTGGGCACCGGCCGCGCCATACCCAAGCCGCGCCACCTGGCCCAGCAGCGCCAGCCCCGCAACAGCATGCCCATGGTCATGATCAGCGAGCGGCCGCCGAAGCTGCCGACCAGGCCGTCCCTGGCCACTGGGAAGGGGACTGCATCATCGGCAAGAACGGCAGCTCGGCCATCAGCACTGGTCGAGCGCACCACCCGCTATGTGATGCTCGTCCCACCTACCCATCGACCGCAGCGCCGAGCGCATGCGCGACACCCTGCTGGACACCGTCGCGACGCTCCCCGCGCATCTCAAGCAATCGCTGGCCTGGGACCAGGGCAGCGAGATGGGCCGCCACCACGAGTTCTCCGTCGCCGCCGACATGCCCGTCTACTTCTGCGACCCGGCCAGCCCATGGCAGCGCGGCTCCAACGAGAACACGAACGGCCTGCTACGCCAGTACTTCCCCAAGGGCACCGACCTGTCGGTCCACACCCGCGACCAGCTCGGCGCCGTCGCCGCTGAGCTCAACGCCAGACCGCGAAAGACGCTCGATTGGGATACCCCAGCCGAGCGTCTCGCCATGCTGCTCGCCACCAGTAGCTAAGAGAGACCCTGTAGGTCTCTACCCGCCTGATGGCGCACCTGTTGCGTGGTCACGGGGTCACCACAGCCAGCCCCGCGTCAGTCTCTGATCCTGACCCGGGTGTGCTCTCGTGCCAGCCATTGATCGTCGAAGGCGGCACCGACGAGCGTCTCACCTGCCCTAAAGGCCGCTATGCCGTAGTCGGTACGCCAAGCCTCGACCCCGCCGGGCGTGGTGGCCATCCACCGTTCCACTGTCTCGACGTCGGGTGTGGCGTCGTACTGCCAGGCGATGCCGTCGAAAGTCACAACGACTTGTCCTTTCTCCAGATAGGTGACCTCGGCAGGGATCTCATCGCCCAGGGCGACGCCGAGGCATACACCCGCATGGGAGAGTCGCGCCAGCGTGCTATCGCTCATGCAGTTACTTGGTGCCATGACCACGACGCCGTCACCGAGTGCACCGACAAGGACGAACCTGGCGGTCTCGCCCTGGTCGTAGAGTTCATCCGCGGTGACCCATGTCTCCTTCAGCGTGGCAGCCGCGATGGCGTCTGGACCGGGCTGGAACCCTGCGATGACGTCGCCCACGCTGGTACCCGTGCACCAGGCCATCGAGGTGATCTCGGAAAAGCTGTCCGCCACAAACGCATATTCGTTCACAACACGAAACGTGTCAGGTGGCGATGACATCGGCAAGTCGGCCGTTGCCCGTAAATGCCCCGGTGACGTACTCTGCCGAGCATCTCGGTATCCTTCTTCCCAGTAGTTGATCTCCGTGTTGCGGCAACCCCTGGAATTCGCTGTGCTCATGGGGGCGATAGTTTCGGTGGCGACGTCGCCGCGGTCTGTACCGCCTGGGGCGACCAGGCTGCTCACGATGGCGATCGCGGTGACGCAGACACTCGCCACCAGCGTGTTCCTTGCCGCGGCACCTCGCGGAGGACCTCGCGCTGACCGGGGCGGTGGTCCTCGTCGGAGACACGGCCGGAGCCGCAGGCGCACTTCGGCGGCCGTCCCCAAGCGTTGTTCCCGACGTTTCGAGCGCGGACCCTCGATCGCCACCACGTAGAACACGTGAGCGGGGTGATGATGCATGTCTTCGGCTGGCTGCCACTTGCACGGAGCCGTTCACGCGGCGGGCTGGCCAAAGGATGCCGCTCGCCCGCGCTGTCCCGTCAGGCCGTGGCCAAGCCTGCACCCGCCTAGCCGACGGCGGTGTTCTGCCCCATCTGGCGCGCCGCCACCGGCCGATCCCACCTCGTCACCCCATCGCGATCGGGCCGGCGTCGTGCGTGACATCGTCGTTGGGTCCGGTGAAGGCATGTGGCCACGGAAACGATTCGGCTTGACGGTCGGCTGCTTGAGGATCGGTGCGGGGCGAGCAGCGCCGCCGTGTGGCTCGATCGGCCAGAACGCTGCCAGCAACACGACGGCGAGGACACCCGCGAGGATGCTCCGCTCGGTGAGAGCGTGGACGACGGCCAGCCGACCGCCAGTCAAGGTGATCGCGCCGGCACGTCAAGCTTGACCCGGTCAGGCACCTTGGTTTCGCTGATCAGGAGCGGCGTGAGGACGACGACGATCACCGGCACGAGCACGTTGATGACGAACACCGCACGCCAGCTCAGCAGGCTCAGCAGCGTTCCGCAGAAGAGCGCACCGACGGTGAAGCCACCGGACATCAGCGCGCCGTTCAGGCGCAGGACCAACCGCGCGTCGCGCCTACCTGGAATGTGGTGGTGAGCGGGGACAGCGTGGCCATAACGGACAGCGTCTCGCCGAGGACCTGAACGACGAGAAACGACGGGCAGCCTATGCCGCCGACGTGCCGACAGGTCCGCCTGAGCAAGGGAGTCCTTTCTGTGGCGCAGTTCCAGACGCGCCGGTGGCACCGCCTCCTGGCGCGGTGGGACGACCTTGGTGATCAGCCGGCCGGAGATCGGCTCCGGGTCCGTCGCGAGTACGACCCGGAAACTCGCGGGCAGGCAGGGAGACACCCCGTTCTTCCTGTCGGTGGATGAGATCGGTGCCCCGTCGCCGACCTGGGTCAGCGGGTTTCGAGACCATGCCGCGACAGGTACGCGAGCGCCGGGTCGACCATCTCTTCGACCTGCAAGCGCGGCAGCGGGACTACGACGATGCATGGCACGGCTGGTGCCACCCCCGCGAGGCGGGGGGCCGCGCCCTGGCCGGTCTTCTACGAACGTCGCTCACGTAGCAGACGCCACCTCCGGTTCGAAATGGTGAAGCCAAGAGCACTGTGGCAGCCGACGGCACCATGCTGCCAGCATGCGCTGCGCGGCCTCGTCCGGCCAAGACAGTGTCGTCGAATTGCCTTGCAGACGAGGAGTCCGCGACCATCGTGATTTCGTACGCGCGTGAGATCCTCGGCGCTATCGCGGGCCGTCGAAATACAGTAAAAACATCGCAACACCGATGAACAGGAATACCCCGAACAACAGAACGCTCAAGAGAAGGATCAAGATCCGACGCCACAGAGGATCCCTCTCGTGCAAGGAATCATCCCGAGAGTGGCCCTTCAAAGAATTCTCCTCCGACGCTGTCATCACAATGCCCTTGCCAGAGCTAGTCCACCGGTTCATGCATCTAACAGAGCGCTGGAATAGTGCCATGCTGCGGTCGGGCGACGTCGGCGGAGGCCACACCCATCCTCCCGAGGGGCTCACCCATGCTCGCTGTCTTCGCCACGGCAGGCAAGACGTAATTCTGCCAACCTCGCCCGATTCTCGACATTCGATCGCCGCGTCCTCGCCCGTTCACGCGCGATCTGGCGAAACAACCCCGACAGGCCCGCCGCGCCGGAGGTTGGCCCTTCGGCCCGGCTCCGGCGTTTCCCACCAGAGCCGGCGAGGGGACGTGGGGTGTGCCACTATCCGCCTCGATGGCCACGTACTGACCGCAGTCACCGCAGACAGTCTGCTGGTGAAGTTCACCGCGACAATGCTCATGCCGGGAGATCACGGGAGATCACATGGCGCGGCCCAGCGGTCGCCCCAGTGCACGAAGGCCACGATGACGGGCAGCAGTTCGCGGCCCATGTCGGTCAAGACATAGCCGTGGTAGCGCGGCAGAGGGTCGCCGCTCCATTACCCCTACTTCGACGAACCGATCACGTCGCGCCACAAGTATGTTGCGGGTGACCCCGAGGCTGCGCTGAAAGTCGCCGAAGCGGGTGGCACCGCGAAAGAGCGCATGCCGGATGATCAGCAGACTCCAGCACTCACCCGCGATCTCGAGCGCCCGCGCCGCAGAGCTGTTGTGCGTTTCGTAGGTCCGACCAAGCACAACTCCACCGACCTCATGGTGGTTGCATGACGATAGCACCGAATGCTACGTTCCCATAGTTTCATCACGCAACCTTGCAGGTGGGTCGCACTCAGCCAACGGCCTATACCGGCTCGGCGTGCAGGCAACCCCATGACCAGGAGCAGATAGTGCTGCTTGGAAAGAAGACCGCGATCACTTACGGAGCCGCTGGGGCCGTTGGGAGCGCGGTCGCTCACGCCTTCGCCGCGGAGGGCGCACAGGTCTTTCCCACCGGGCGCACCAGCGCCCTGCTGGATGCGGCCGCCGAAAAGATCCAGGCCTCCGCTGGTATGGCTGACGTAACCACGGCGGCCAGGCTGGACGAGGACGCCGTCGAAGCGCACGTCAGTGGGGTGGAAAACGCCGGATGGCTCGACGACTCATTCAACGCTGTCAGCCCGATCCCTGCATCTCCGTCACGGACTGTCGTCCCGCTCATGGGAGGCGTGGCGTTCGCATGGGCGGCGGCCGAGGAGTTATCGCGGCGGGCTGGTCGCCGATCCGGCCCCGTGGTGTCCGCGTCGTGCGCCGGAACGCGGCGGGGAGGCCGTAAACGCCGCAACTGAGCGAGGTGTACGGCCCGCACGCCGATGCCTAAGGCATCAGCCGCGCCCGCATGGCTGACCGCACCCTGCGCAAGCATGACCGCAGCCGTCTTGGGTCGAATGATGAAGGCTTCCCCGTCTCCTCATTCCCCGGCGCCGGGGTTCGCGGCCCAATCGCGGGCGGATTCAGGGAAGACGTACGGGGGCCGCCACCCATGATCGGCCGCGAGAACCCGCCCTTGGTGCGTGGGCCACAGCGCCGCATCGCGACTGGCTTCATCGGCGCGCGCAGGAGTCAAGGCATCGATAAGAGAGATTTCATCGAGAGAAGGAGTCCCCATGCGAGGGATCTCGTCAGTGGGAACGCCGATACGCCGGCTCTCCCCACACGCTCGACCGAGGATCGGTCGACGCTTGGGCGCAGAGCCGAGGTTCGAGTGTGGGATCGACGGTTCGGAGGTCTCGTTGCCCGAGACATCACACCGACGGGCGGAATGGAGGCCGCAGGAGACCTACCTCGACGTGCTGCCTGGCCAGGTGACCGGACGCGGCGCCTGGGCTGGAGGCGCCATGCGGAAGCTCAGTGCGGCTATCGACGACGACGCCCAGACGCGATGAGAGCTGCACAAGTGCGCGGGGTCGTCACCGGCCTGGAACTACGCTTCGCAAGCTTCGCAGAACGCTAGAGCGTGGGAATTCCGGCCACGGGCCGAGGCCGGAGCAGCCCACGCGATGCCGGCCGCTTCACCGACAGCCGCACAGCTGACCATGCCGTCATTCCCACATGCGCACGAAATCTTCGTTCCGCCACTTACCGGCGACCGGATCCCCCGCCGCTCATTCTCTCGGCAGTCCATCACTTCGAGCGCCGGAGACCCGCCATCGCGACTCACCCCACTCTTGCACAGGGACTCGAGCCCGAGCGTTCAGGAACGCGTGGGAACACGTGGCAGAAACAAGCATCTGCCGACACCTCCTAGAAGGTTCTCTAAAGGAGAAACGGTCACCGCCCACAAGGAACGGATGACGTCCAAACAGGCCTGGAACTTGGGACTCGCGTCACTGGCTTCCTACATGATGACCTTGGACAGCTTGGTCGTGACGACGACGCTTCATTCGATCCGCCAGGACCTCACAGTCTCGATCGAATCCCTGGAGTAGATTGTCAACGCCTACAACCTGACGTTCGCGGTACTGCTGCTGACCGGAGCGGCACTGGGTGACCCGTTTCGGCCGCCGCCGGATGTTTATCGCCGGGCTAGCCGTGTTCACCATCGCCTCGATGGGCTGCGCCCTGTCGCCGGATATCGGCACCCTCATCGCAGCCCGCGCTTTGCAGGGCCTCGGTGCCTCAATGGTCCTGCCACTCTCGCTCACCATGATCAGTGCAATCTTCCCGCCGCAGCAGCGCGGCAAGGCGATGGGACTGTACCTGGGCTTCACCGGGCTGGCAACGTTCAGCGGTCCGTTCATCGGCGGCGTCATCGCCGAGGGGCTGGATTGGCACTGGATCTTCTGGCTGAACCTGCCGGTCGGCCTGATCGTGATTCCGCTCATGGCCTGGCGCGTCGACGAAGGCGTCGGCCCGAACAACCGCTTCGACCTGGCTGGAGTGGTGCTCTTCACATTGGGCTCGTTCGGTATCGTCTGGGCTCTGGTCCGCGGGAACATGGCAGGCTGGGGCAGCCTGGAAGTTTTGAGCGCGCTGGTGCTCGGTGTCACGCTGGTCATTGCCTTCGTCGCCTGGGAGGGACGCGCGCCGGCCCCAATGCTGCCGATGCGGTTTTTCAGGCTGCGGGCGTTCGCCACGGCCAACCCGGCGAGCGCCGCCGCGTTCGCCTCGTTGTACGGCACGGCGTTCTTTCTCGCGCAATACTTCCAAACGGTGCACGGTGAAGGTCCGCTCGGCGCCGGCTTGCGGCTGATGCCGTGGACGGCCACGCTGATGGTGTGCGCGCCGATCGCCGGGCGGTTGGCCGACAGGGTCGGCGAGCGGAAGCTCGTGGTAGGCGGGCTGCTGCTCCAGACGATCGGCATGGGCTGGATCACTCTGGTCGCCGACACCGACACCGGCTATCTCGAGTTGCTGCCCGCACTGATCGTCGGCGGTGCCGGACTGACCATGGCCATGCCTGCGGCACAAAAGGCGGTGGTCGGTGCGGTGCAGCCCCAGGAGATCGGTCAGGCGTCGGGCGTGTTCATGACGCTCCGGAAGTTCGGCGGCGTGTTCGGCATCTCTGTCACCGTCGCCGTCTTCGCCGGCGTCGGGGGCTACACCTCGGCCCAGCAGTTCAGCCATGGGTTCACGGCCGCCATGGGCGCCGTAACCGCGATCGCCTTCATCGGCATGCTCATAGCACTGGGCATCCCGGGCCGATTGCCGCACACGGTGGTGGCACCATCGCGGGCGAACGCCGTGCCCTAAGGCGAGGGTGTCGCTTAGAAGTGCGCTGAATCAGACTTCTGGCGGATCGCCCGCCGCACCGCCCGCAATCGGATCATCTCCACCAAGCCGCAGGCGACGGCAACCGGGTGGCCCAATTCCACCACCGGTACGCCGAGTGCTCGCTGCGGTCGCGGTGCACCACCGCCAGGAGCGGCCGCAATCTCGCCTGCGCTACTTCGGCATGATCAGGAACAACGTCTGGCTCCACCCCCGCGCCACCACACTCAACCTGCGCACCTTGATGAACCTCGACCTCACCTGGACCCACGACGTTCGGCCCCCGGCCGGCGTCTGATCACCAGCCAGAGCAACCGGCTCAGCTCCTCCCACCCGCGCACTCCCCGCGCGGCACCCGGCGGTCGGTCCCCGCGGCAGTTCGGTGCCGTCCAAGACGCTTGGCCATACTCCTCATCCGCCTGGGCGTGGCCCCGCCCCGCTCCCGGCCCCGGACCTCCATGGACAACCCGCACGTCGAAGCGAGTTTCAAGTCGCTGAAGTACTGTGCCGCCTTCCCAGGCCGGTTCCGCTCGATCGAGCACGCCCGCCTCTTCTGCCAGGGGCTCTCCACCTGGTACAACCGGCTCCAGATCGGCCACCACCATCCCCTCGACGTGCACTACGGCCCTGATCAATCTGACAGGTTCCGGGCGTCTTTGTGCTGCCATTCCTGCCACGCTTGGGCGAGCGCGGCCATCCCATCGGGGAACAGTGCCCTGCCCATGCCGAACCGCAGGTGCTGTCCAGCATGCTGGAACATCACATCAGGAGCCAGCAGCACACCGTGACAGTCGACCAGCCAATCGGAGAACGCCTGCGCCTCTGTCGCCGTCAGCCACGGGTAGGCGCAGGTTCCACCTACCGGTGGCACCCAGTCCCACCCAGGCGTGGATTCCACGAAGGAGGCCAGCGCCCCTGCATTGGCGCGGACCAGGCTGTTGGCCCGATCCATGAGAGCAGGAGCCGCTTGCAGGCCCGCGATGGCGAGGACCTCGCTCGGTGCGCTCGTGGCCAGCGTTGTCCAATAGCGGTAGTCCAGCAGGCGCGCCGTTACCGCTGCGTTCTGCGTGACTGTCCAGCCGATCCGGACTCCGGCCATGCCCAGCACCTTGGACACGCCCGTAACCGAGATCGCGTTGGGCGTCAGCGCGGCCGCGGACTGGAGCCGACGCTGCGGCTCTAGTTCGATGCCTCGGTAGATCTCGTCGCTCAACAGGAGGATCTCCGAGCCGTCCACCAAACCCAGAAGCTCCTCAAAAACGGACGCTTCCGGCAAGGCTCCCGTGGGGTTGTGAGGAAAATTCGCCACGATCAGCTTGGTATTCGGCCGCAGCGCCCGCCTGACCTTGTCCACGTCCAATTGCCAACCGTCCTCCCGCCGGAGGCGGATTTCGGTGACCTCCGCCCCGATCGCACGTGGCACATCGATCAGCAGCTGGTACGTGGGCCCGATGATCACCACGTGGTCCTCAGGACTGAGGATGGCGTTGAGGAGCACGTACACCGCCTCGGTGGCGCCCGCGAAGACTTGTACCGCCGATCCTGATGAGAGACCGGATGAGTGGGCGGCCAGCTCCCTCAACAGTGGGTGACCCGCGGAGTCGGTGTAGCCCAGGGTCAGGGACTCATACCACCGACGTGTGCCCTCCGGCGCGACCTCCCACAGCGCACCCAGCGACAGTCCTTCGGTATCTGATCCGGTCAGGTTCACCCGGCACGTGAACTCATGCTTGGCGAACATGCGCTCGATCAAGAACGGAGGAAGCTGCATGTCGCGATCCTGTCTGCTGGTAGATGCGTCGACTTAGCGGCTGATCCTAGCTCTAGGACGCTTGGTGTAAGCAGGTCATCCTCGCTGAGGATTCGGGAGAGCTCAGTGGATGGCGCTATGCAGCAGCGTCGGACTCCGTGCTGATCCGCCGGGGCCGAGACGATGCCGAACACCGCCATGCGGGCGAGGTTGACGGCGGCGGCCAGGGGCGAGAAATCGGTGTCATCTTGGATATGTCCCGGACCCGGGCGTGGCGTCCGTCATGCCGCCGTACCGTCCTACGCGCGATCTTGCGTTCGACCTTCGTCCGGGTCGTCCGGTAATGGGCCAGCCAGTCCGGATCGGCGCTGTTGGTCCGACCGCAGGAGGCGGCATCACCATAGGCCCTCGGCCTTCTCGTCCCGCCCAGCGAGGATGCCGGTCAAAAACTGGGCGGCGAGGCTCAGCATCGCTGATGTTGCCCGCGGTCATCTTCGTGGTAGTGATGATCTCCTGTTGGATCTTGGGCGATATGCTCCGGGCACACCCCGAACAACGGTGCGAGCTGCCGCATCGTCAGGTTGGTGCGGTAGCCGACGGCCACCAGCAGCAGCCGCTCCGGCAGCGCAAGACACCCAAGGATGCCCTCTTCCACGCCCTTCGCCAGGGCTCTCACCGCCTCGCTCCCCCATCACCCGCAGCAGTCGCTTGACCGGCTCATCCGCAGCCCAGCGAAGGTCTTCACCCCAACGGATCAGCGCGCGAAACCACATCCATACGCGGAAGTTGCCCGCCCAACCACTTTCTGCGACAACTCTGAGGCCGGTGAGTTTGATCCGCGCCACACCCGCTCTGCAGCCACCGTCTACTGGACAGACCCGCCGGTTTTTTCAGGACAGGTTGAGGCATAAACCAATCGTGAACGGCCGACTACTGGTAGACAGGGGTTCGGTCGGCTGCTGGAGGGGTCCGCCGCGCAGAAATGGCGGGACTGAGTCTTCGAGCATGTGCGGTCCCAGACCCGTCATGTCGCTGACGATCGAAATCTAGCTGGAGGGTCACCCTGAGCGGCCCGCCGGCTCGATCCGGCACCGTTTCGCTTCCGTCCCAGTTGTGCTGCCGGGGTGAGGGGAGGGGGTCTGGCGTGGATGGCAAGCCGCTGTTCAGGATTGCGCGGAGGCTGAGGGGCCGCGGCGTATGCGGGATGCGGCGGAGCGGGGTGGTTGGGTGCGCATGTGGTCACGGACGCGGGTCATGATGGCGCCGAGGTGGCGGACGTCCTCGTCGGCGAGCGGGTCGAATAGCAGGCGGCAGGGGAGCTGGCCGTGGCCGGACAGCACGTGGTCGAACCGGGCGCGGCCGCTGTCTGTGAGGGTGACGAGGGTGGCAGGTTCGTCGTCAGGTGAGGTCGCCTGCGGCGCGTATGTGCTGCTCGACGGCGTGCTGGAGCAGGCCCACGGCCTCCAGGAGCACGAAGCAGGCCTCTAGTTGCGGGGGTTCGAGGGGCGGAACGTCACCAGGGCCGGCCGCCACGGGATCGGGCGCTGGGGGTCGGGTACCGTCATGCCCCAGCCTATGTGTTTCGAGTCCGAAGCGCTGTGTGACAGAGAGGTCCCCTGCATCAGCAAGGCGCCTGGAGGGGCGAACTCGCTGGAGCGTCCCCGTGGATCGACGCAAGCTCGGCATGAAGCGGGCCGTGCCGGTGGAGGGCTACGGCATCCCGCCGGGCAGGGTGCTGACCCTGGCCAACCGCAACGACTCACCTCTCCTGGTGCCCAACCTCGACCGGTTGGAAGATCTTGGCCCGTTACTCGACAACATCACTGTTCACCTGGACGCGGGCTATGACTCCGACAAGACCGGCGACCTGCTGAGGCCGTGATCTCCAGGCGAGATCGCTCGCAGGTGCGTCAAAGGCCCGGTGCAGGTGACTCAGCGCTGGCACATCGAGCGGATCAACACCTGGGCAGAACGCCATTACCCGGCTGGCGCGCTGCTACGAACCGTGGACGCGCGTCGTCGAGCGCTCTTCGACTTGGCCGACACCATCATCACCGTCCGTAGCATCATCCGCGCTCGGACTTTCCACCGCTGGAACGAACGCCCTACCAGGCGACCATGATCCCGCGCCCGTTGCGCGAGCTTTAGCCCGGTTGCTTGATGCTCTCGATGATTCTGGCGAAGCCTTCCTCTCCGTGGCCCGCATCAATCTGGCGTTGGATGAGCCACTGGACCATGGCGACTACCTCGGTGCTGATGCCCTGATCCGAACTGGCGGCCAGGAGGTGATTGAGACTGGAGAACGTGAGGCTCTGTTGCCCCTCGACGGTGTAGTCCCCGCCGTCGATGACTGCGGCGAACTCTTGGAAGGCGCCGGTCATCGCGGTCAGTCAAGGTGTGGCCATGGCAGCGAACCGGCTCGCCGTCACGCCGGCCGGCGTCACCATCGCGGCGCCGTGCATGAACCCGGCGAACATGACGTACATGCCCGCGAGCAGAGCGAGGTCGTAGAGGGACGCCAGCCCGGCATCCTCCCCGGAGTAGGTACTGGTCCCCCTTAGGTCGAGCAGCGGCGTGCACTCGTTGAAGACATCGGCCGATCCGCTGTCAGCCGGCCACCCTGGCTCGCCTGATCACCGCCGCCAGACTGCGCTGGCCGGTGGAAGAGAGCCTTCAGACCGGCCAGGACCTGTCCGGCCTGGAAGAGTCCCAGGTCCGCCTGCACGAGGCGTTGCTGCAGCACCTTGTCCTGGTCATGGCCGCCTTGGCCGTCTGCGTGGTCACCACCGCCACGACCCGGCACCGCACCGACACACAGGCCACACCACCCACCCGTCCCGACCAAGCACCACCCACCGACCCCGGCCCGATCCCGCTGACGGTCGTAGAGATCAAGCGCCTGTTCAACGCCGTCACCAGCCACACACCAACCCTGGAACAGGCTGCTCACGGGTCAGCCTGGCGACGCCGCCATCAAGCACGCACCCGCTGGTTCCATCACCGCACCCACCTGAGCACCACAAATATCCAGCTCAACTAACGAATGGCGACTGTCGCACTAGGGCTGGAGGCAACGGGGAACGGCCACCCGCCGGCAAGGACGAAATTCTCGCTCACAAGGTCGAGAAGAATCGCCAGGCGGCCTCCTGGTCTCCCTTGACGTCCGTCGGCAACGCCTCCTTGGGCGGCGCCTGCCTGACCAGTGTGGCCAGTGTGGGCAGGTCTGTGTCGATCACCACATCCGGATGCGCAGGGTCACCACGCTCGATGGTCAGGAAGCCTTTGTCAACCTTCACGCTGAACAGGTCCTGCGCCAGCCGGATCGCCATCACCATTGACAGCGCGGGATCGGCCTCGGGGCGGAAACGGCTGCGCATCGCCAGCATGAGCGCGTCCACGCTGGAGGGTGTCTCTCGATCCCGTACGGGCGAGCGTCTTCCCCAGCGACCCAGGTGGATGAGGATCGGCTCGAGATCCTTGCCCCACTCCGTGAGTTCATAGACCCACACGGTGGCGGGAGACCCGTATTTGCGACGGCGTATGACGCCCGATTCCTCCAGGTCCTTGAGCCGCAGCGACAGCGAGTTAGAACTGGCGGCGGGCAGGCCTTCCCGCAGGTCGGTGAAGCGTTTGGGGCCGAGCAGCAGTTCTCTGACGATGAGCAGCCCCCAGCGTTCACCGACGAGATCAAGGGCATGCGCCGCCGCGCAGCCGTCGCCGTACTTCCGCCTTCCTGTCACGGAACCATTCTATCGAAAAAGTACCGCTCAGTTGCTTTTTAGGAGCAGATAGTCAAATAATACAAGCAGCAATTCAAGGAGGCACGGCCATGGCCCTCGACGTAGGCCAGCGCTGGGTGATGTCCCTCTCATCCCTGGCTTCGTTCATGATTTCGCTCGACAGCCTCGTGGTGACGACGGCGCTGGGCGCGATCAAGCGAGATCTCGGGGCCTCGCTCGAACAGCTGGAATGGACGGTCAACGCCTACAACCTGACCTTCGCGATGCTCCTGCTGACCGGGGCCGCGCTGGGTGATCGCTGGGGAAGGCGCCGCGTCCTGGCCGCAGGGCTGGCCGTGTTCACCCTCGCCTCCGCCGCCTGCGCCCTGGCACCGGACGCGGCCACGCTGATCGCCGCACGGGCGGCTCAGGGAGCCGGGGCGGCCTTCGTCATACCGTTGGCGCTCACACTTCTGTCCGCGGCCTTTCCCCCCGAACGCCGCGGCAAGGCGATCGGCCTGTTCAGCGGTGTGACAGGACTGGCGACGTTCATAGGGCCCTTCCTCGGAGGTGCCATCGCGGCAGGGCCCTCCTGGGAATGGATCTTCTGGATCAACGTGCCGATCGGGCTCGTCACGATCGTCTTGGTGCTGTTGAGGATCGAGGAGAACAAGGGACCCGACAACCGACTGGACGTTGTCGGCCTCCTGCTGGTCACCGGCGGCGTTCTCGGGCTCGTCCTGGGACTCGTGCGTGCGCCCAGTACAGGATGGGATGACAGCGAGGCGCTCTTCCCGATGGCGACCGGCGTCTTGCTCCTCGCAGCATTCGCTGTCTGGGAACGGCGCGCCACCGTGCCGATGATACCGCTGCGCTTCTTCGCCATCAGGGCCTTCACCTCGGCCAATCTGGCGAGTTTCGCCTTGTTCGCCACACTCTTCGGGATGTTCTTCTTCCTCGCTCAGTTCTTCCAGTGGTCCCAAGGAGTCGGTCCCCTGGAGGCGGGGCTTCGCCTGCTCCCCGCGACGGGACCGGTGATGATCGTCGCACCACTGGCCGGCATGCTCGCCGACCGCATCGGCGAACGGGTGTTCATGGTCACCGGGCTCATCCTCTGGGCAGTGACGCTCGCATGGCTGGCACTCATCGCCGAACCCGCCCTGCCGTACTTGTCCGTCCTTCCTCTGCTCATCGTCGGGGGATGCGGGGTTGCGATGGCAACCCCGGCGGCTCAGAAGGCGGTGGTGGCCGCAGTTCCACCCCACGAGATCGGAAAGGCCTCAGGTGTGATCACGACGTTCCGTTACCTCGGCGGCGTGTTCGGGGTGACCGTGCTCGGCACCATCTTCGCCACTACGGGAGGGTACGGCTCACCACAAACCTTCAGTGATGGGTTCGCCGCCGCGATGGGCGGCGGAGCCGTCATAGCCCTGGCCGGCGCGGTGGCAGCGTTCGGGTTGCCGGGTAGAAGGTCAATCAGCCCGCCCTCAGCACAACCGAAGGCCGGCGCGAAGACCCCTGTGGCATGACGCCGATGTCCCACGCCGCGCTCCGGGCAGTTCAGGCGTCACCTGCGCGTCGTTCATCTGTTCGTCCGCGCCTAGTACTCCAGTGACACTTCGCGATCATGGTTCGGATCTGCGCTGGTAGTGGCAGTGCCGGGCGGTGGCCTGGTGGCGTCGGCGCCAGTCTGACCAGCGCAGAAGATCCGTGACGGAGCGGTGCCGGGTCAGCACGAGTGCGGCGAGCAGACGGCGGATCTCGGGCAGGGTCAGCGGGATGCGGTCGTCGGCGGTGCTGGGTGGCTGGCGGCGGCGATGGCCGTCAGCACGGCCAGGGCGAGCAGAGCCAGGGTCATGTGACGGTGCCAGGCCGTCCAGCCGCGCATCTGGTAGTGGTCCAGGCCGACCTGGCCCTTGGCAACCTGGAAGGACTCCCTCCACTGCCCACCGGGCTCCTGCGATCTTGACCAGGGCCATCAGCGGCTGCCGAGTGGGCGCGTAGCAGCGGTAGAACGCCAGCTCGCCGGTGGTCAGGTTGCGCCGGATCAGCAACCACCGACAGCCCTGGGCCTCGCCTTCGTCTCCTTCGTCGATTCGGGCCCAGGCATACCAGCGCGGCCCTTTGGCTCCCTGGCCGGCGCGATAGCGGTGCCAGTGCCGGTCGGCCACCCGGGCTGCGACCTCGGCTGCGCTCACCTGGACGCCCTCAAGCTCGACACGCCGGTTGCCCGCAATGGCCAGCACGATCCCATCCGGCGCTGCTCCAGGGCAGTGCGCAGGCGCGGGTCCTGGCCGTAGACCTCATCGCCGATCAGCCAAGGAGCGCTCACTCCCGCCTCCAGCGCGGCCGGGCACCATGGCGGTGGCCAGCGCGGGCTTGTGGCGAAGCCGGTCCCGTCCGGGACGCCGGCCGCCCGGCAGCGGCCGGGATCGGCCAGCCAGGTGTGCTCCGGCAGGCAGAGCCGCCGGTCCAGCAGTGCCCGCCAGGCCGGGGTGGCGTAGGCGAGGAACACGCCGACCGGGGCGTTCTCGATGCGGCCCGCGGTGCCGGTGTATTGCCGTTGCACCCCGGCCGATCCGGTGCCCTTTTTGACGAAGCCGGTCTCATCCACGATCAGCACACCGCCGGGGCCGAGCCGGTCGACGACGATGGCCCGGACATCATCGCGCACCTGATCGGCGTCCCAGCGGGCGGTGCCCAGCAACCGCTGCAACGTCTGTCGGCCCGCTCAGTCCAGCGTGTTCGGCCACGTGCCGGCAGTTCTTACGGTCAATGTCGGCCAGCAGCCCGCGCACGTACGCGGTCGCGGCGCGGCGGGGCGGGGCGGGGTTCGACGCGGCCGAACCGGCCGGCGATCCGGGCCATCAGCTCGTTGAAGATGACCATCAAGCCGTCAGGGTCTACGCTGTGGCTCGCGGCCACCGCACGATCATTGGTTGTCTTCATAAACTCCGAATGATCACGCGGTAGCCGTCGCATGTAACCCCAACGCTTCAAGATCGCGAAGCGTCTGGAGTGGTCGGAGCGGGTGACCAGTCCGATCAGGTGTCCTTCAGGATCGGTGAACTTGCCGATCTCGATGCCGGGCTGAAGCGGATCAGGGCCCTGCATCCGGGTCTCGCCCAGGCTTTCGGCCTGCTGGAGGGCGATGTCGACGTCGTCTACCTCGACGAAGACGGTTACATGCCCCGGATAGCCCTCGTCTCGTTTCGGACCCCGCCACGATGGCGAGGGCTGATCGGGCACTCTGCTGATGGCACCGGCGATGCCGCCACCGTCCCCCCGCGCCTCGATGGCCGAGATCGCCACCCACGCCGGTGTCGGCGTCGCCTCGCTCTACCGCCGCTTCGCCTGCAAGGACGACCTGGTGCACCATCTGTGCCTGAACGCGATGACCGCCATCACAGCCACAGCGCAAGCCGCCCTGGCCACAGCAGACCAGGACCCGTGGAATGCCTTCAACGACTTTCTGCACACCGCACTCACCGTCGGCGCCGGATCCCTCACCCCCCTGGCCGGCACCTTCCACGCCGGCCAGACACTCAACAACGCCGCCCAGGACATGTACACCGCCGTCGGCAACCTACTGGCCCGCGCACAGGCCGCAGGAGCCGTCCGCAACGACATCACCGCCCGCGACATCTTCCAGATCTTCGAAATGCTGCACGCCATCTACACCGGCGACACCACCCGCCGCGAGGCTCTTCGCCGTCGCTACCTTCAGCTCATCGCCCCCGCACTGGCCGCACCCGCCGCCGCACCTCTCACCGAACCACCCCCCACCTGGCAGGAGACCATTGCAGCATGGAACCCTGCTCACACAGACCACCCCTGACTGCAGATGAAGCGGCCACCCGAGGGGGACTGTACAAAGAACGGCTCTGTCTCTTATCCGGTGGTGGCGGAGCGTTAGCCCATGGAGGCGGTGGCGGAGCAGCGCGAAACTGGCTCGGCCGTGCATCTGGCGCATGATGCGTTTGGTCTTGGTGTTCACTCCTTCGGTGCCGCCGTTGTGGAAGGGCAGCGTGACGGCGTCGCGGGCGGCGTCGCGGTCCTGGTCGAGGCCACGGGTGAAAGCGTGCAGGTGAGGCAGGTCGGCGGCGCGGGCGCCGGCGATCCAGGCGTCGAGACGGTTGGCGTTGTCTTCATGCGGCCGCAGGAGGCCGGCGAAACCGCGGATGAGCCCGGCCAGGTCGGTCATCTCGGGGCAGGCGGCGGTGAGGGCGTCCAGCAGGCGCCGGTGCTCATCCTTGAGGTGATCGGGGTGGGTGAGCAGGAGCCGGGCAGCGCGGCGAGGCGAGATGGGCAGCCGGTCGGCTTCGACTCTCGTCCTTGGGTGATGTCGCGGTAGAGCAGGTTGAAGCTGCCTGGGTAGCCGAGGGCTTTGATCTCGTTGAACAGGTGCAGGATGGGCACGGCGGGGTCTTCGGCCCGGCGGCGTTTGAGGTGGTCGCGGTAGGGATCGACGAGGGTGGGCCGGTAGGCGGGGGCGCGTTGGAGGCGTTCGGGTTCGGGCACGCGGGTGTAGCGTTTGACGGTGTTGAGGCTCAGGTTCAGGCGGCGGGCGCATTCCAGCAGGCCGACGCTCTTGCCGAGCAGGTCGTGGACGTGGTGCCGGCGTTCGCGGGTGGTCTGCGCGCTTGCCGTCGGTGATCGGCGGGCTGGCTTTGGCCCAGCAGGCGCTGTGGGCGGCCACTTCTTTCAGCACGGCCTCGCCGACGTTGTGCCACAGGTGCCAGCGATCAGCGACCTGGACGGCGTCGGGCAGAGTCCGGCGGATCGCTTCGGCGTAGGCGCCTGACCCGTCCCGGCAGACCACCTGCACCTCGGAATGTGCGCGCAGCCAGGCCACCAGCACGTCGATGCGTCGGCGAGTCTCGGCATCGATAAGCACGGTGGCATAGCGATGCCGCCGGCGCAGCGCGAAATCGTCCACACCCAGCACTCGAAGCACCGGTAACCGCGGCAGCGGCAAACGCAGCAGCAGCCGCAGCGCGGTATGCCGCGATAGGCGGACGGCCAGCGCGGCCAGCACCCGTGTACCGGCGCGGCCGGCCGGCTCACGCACCACCGCGCCGACCTGCGTACTCAGGCGGGACGTGCGACGCTGATAGCGTTCCAGCACCCCCAGGCACCTGTTCGCGGAAGGTCTGCCGGCAGCCGCGGGTCGGACAGACCAGGCGGCGGACTTGGCGTACCAGGGCGTCGCGGGGGTGCAGCTGCAGGCTGCGGCCGTGCTTGCTCATCGTGCAGCCTTCCCGTGACGGGCAGGAGCGGCAGGCGATGCCAGAGACCAGATGGCGGGTGGCGGTGATGTTCCGGCGACCCCCTGGGATAGGTAACCGTGCCGGCGCTCTCGTCAACGGCAAAGTCGCCGATGGTGAAGCCGCAGGCGACGGCGGGGCGCAGCGGCGTGGGCTTATGGTGACGCTGTGCCCGGCGGTGGTCAGCGTGGCACGGGCCTCGCCGTGGCGGGGCCGGTGACAGGGCCGGTGGACGGCGCGCTCAGCAGGTCCACGCCAACCATCGCCTCATGGTTGCCGGCGGTTTACGACTACTACGCCGAGTCGGGGGCGGACGGAAAGTCCCAACGTCTGCATGACCTGCTACGCGAAGCAGGTCCGGGAGAGCAGGTCCGGGAGAGCAGAGGGCGTGCTGCCGTACCTACCGCGACGATCATCGATGCGAAATGCGCTTTCTGCCGGGCTCCTCTAGTCACGGAAGCGGCAGAGGGGCCCTTGGCTCCGTATGTCCGACCAGCAATGATAGGGGGCCATGAGGATCCGGAGCTGCAGCGCCAAGGAGGAGGTGCGGCAAGGACGAATGGCAGGATAAGGACGAATATAGACAGTTAATGGCCTGGCCTAAACGCCCAACATGGTGAAGATTCTGTACGTCAAATTGCAACCAGAATCGGAGGGACCCATGAAGCGTGTCCTCATGGCTATGATCGCGGCCGCACTGGTGGCCGGCGGGGTCGGTGCTGCGGTCGTCGCACCGGCGAGCGCGGACTCTGTGCACATCACCGCAGGTGAGACGCCCGACAACCGCGACATGTAACGACACGCGAGGAGCCGCCCGCTCGACCACTCTCGCGTGGCCAGGCGTGCTCGATGTGGTCTCTGTATGATGATCAGGACTACAGCCTGACCGATGGCCCCGGTGTGCTGCTCGCTCTCCACTCAGTGCTGCCGGCAGCTTCGCCGGTGAATGGGCCACGACGACAAGAGCGGCAGGGATCATAGGAGCCGTCGCGCCGTTCACGGTGCCGCGAGGTGTGCAGTAGATGACGGCGACTGCGCGAGGTGTGCAGATAGGCGGCACAGCAATGTGCCGCCTATCTTGGCATGACTTCCTGCCTCTGAGCGATGGCAGCCTCTGCTCCCACGTACGCTGCTTCATGGAACCGCCCGTAGGCACGGTGCGGGACCAGCGCAACCGCACCCACGCCACCTTCGGGACCTGCACCTCGCGGTGGACATGACCCGGCCCGACGTTGCGCCAATCCGAGACCCGGCAGTTGGCTCCTGGGCCGGATCGACGCCCGCGAGCACTCCCTGTCCAGCCAGCTCGAGCAGCCCCAGGCGGAGATCGACACTCTCACCGCACGTCTGGGCGAGTGCAGCCGCAGGTCGAGCATCTGCGAATGAGCCCGCAAGATCCTCATCTCCCTCGCCGAGGAGACGCCCGTCCGGCCCTGACCGGGCCGCAGGGCAGCCTCCGCTCGCGGAACCGTCAGAACGTAGATCGGGGCGCCGTCTGGGCGGGCGGCGCGGATGGACTTCAGCGCAGCCCAGGTGTGGTCGCTGCTTTTGCGCCGGTGGTTGATGCCCCACAGCAGGTCATCGCCGACGGAGTAGCAGCCGTGGAAGTAGGTGACGCCGTGGGTACGGCGGCTGGTGGCCGGCAGCCGGACCGGCTCGCCCTGCGGTGCCCAGCCGGAGCCGGCGGTGGGGCGAATACCCAACGGTCCGAACTCATCGAAGGCGAAGGTGCGCTCGGGCCGCTGGGCGAGGGCGTATTCGATGCGGTCCAGCTTGGCCTCGAAGTCCGGGTCCAGGGACTCCTTCCAGGTCTTGGTGCGCTGGAAGGTGATCCACCGGCGGGTCAGCAGGGTGCGTAACGCTTCCTGGCCGATGGTGATGGCGCGTCCGGGAAGGCGGTGCAGATAGTCGAGGAGTTTGCGGATGGACCAGCGGGTGAAGGGCTGGCCGAGCTTGGCGGGTCGGGTGGTGGCCATCTGGGTGATGAACTCTTCGTCGTCAGGACTGAGCAGGCGGGGACGGCCTCCCGGCCCACCGAGGGTTTAGGCAGGCCAGCCCAATGCCGGTGAGTTAAGGCATCTACGCTGGTGAAGGTGCCTTTCTCAAGAGTTTGATCTTGTAGCTGGCCTTGGTGGCCGGTTTGCGCAGTGTCACGCTTCTTGGTCGGGAAGGTGTTCTTGGCTGGCTTCTTGACGCGCTCGCACTGACGGTCGCGACGACGTGGAAGCAGGTCGTCGAGAATGTCGCGGACAGCGTTGCGGCGGGCTTGGGCGGGTTCTGCTGATGCGCTAACCGCGTGGTCGCGGGCGACGCGGACCGTCACAGTGAAGGAAACGCGGTCCGGGTCAATGCCGACGGCCAGGGCCGCTTCGCACTTCAGCGTGCACAGCGCTTGGTAGACGGCGAGCAGCGCGAACAGTTCCTGGCAGACGAGTTCCGGAAGCTTGGAGCGCAGGATGAACGCCGCCTCCGCGGAGTCGGGTCTTGAGCTCGCCGTACCCGTTCTCGATCTCCCAGCGCTCGTGATAGACGGCTGCGATCTCGGCGGCGGGCGCTTGTTCGTGATCGGGAAGGGTGGTGACGAGCCGGAACGGTTCGGTCCTCGTGCGGCCGTCCGCTGTCTTGATCGTGACGGTGTATTCGATGTATTCGATGTATTCAATGATCCGGACGAGGTGGCCGTGCGGTGTCCGTCCAAGGCTGCGGCCGTGTGCTCGGGCGATGCCGCGCCGCCGGTTCTCAGCAGGGGTGGGCATGATGGACGACAGGAACGACCCGTCCGGCAGGATCTCGACCGCGGGGAACACCAGGTTCTTCTTGATCCGCCACAGCATGTCGGATCCGGTCGCAGTGACCATGCCCCACAGTTCGTGGCCGGCGAAGTTCCGGTCGGCCAGCAGGAGCATGCCCGCGTTAAGCGCGTGCAGGAGCCTGCGCGCGAGCTTGTGCTCGCTGGCCTTGGTGACACCGTCAAAGGCGGCATCGATCAGCGCGTGGGTGCCGCATTCGATCAGCGCCAGCAGCCGGACCTGTGGATTTCCGCCCTGTGTGACTCCGAACTCGGCCGCGTTCTCGGGGGTGTCAGCCGCATCCAGGCCGGTGCCGTCCCCAGCGACCAGGCGCAGCCCGAACGCGAAAGCGCCCTTCGTGCCCGGTCCGGCCAGTGGCCCGCGCCGCCGATCGAACAGCAGCCCAAAGGGGCTTGGACCCGAGCCGCTGCCTGGCCTTGGTCAGTGCCGAACTGGTCGGCAACGCCAGCCCATGCAGATGCCGTAGGCCGTTGGTGAGCCACCTCATCACCGACCGGTATCCCGGCGGTGCCGCGCTGCCTGCGCCGCTGAACAGGCATAACCCCACAACGAAGGACACCACCGCCCGCGCGGGCAGCAGCCGATGCCGCTTCTCGCGACAACCCGACAGTTCGACAACCTCATCGACGAACTCCGGCGGGATTTCCTCGGTCAAGACCCCGAGCCCGACCGAGCACATCGGCCGATCCAGAGCCTCCTCTACGGATGATCTGGGCGTGGCAAACTGAGCGAGCAACGAAGCTCCTCGGAAGGAGGATAAAGCGATCTTGGTCGACCGCTGTCCTATCGAGGGCTTCGTTGCTCAGGCGAGCCGACGCACTATCCGTCACCGAATCGCGACGATCCGCGCTGAGGCCAGCTACGCCTAACACCAGCAAAAGCACTCACCACCTGCGCAAATGCCTTAACTCACCGGCATTGCAGGCCAGCCCCACTTCGTTGAAACGGTGGATCACATCGCGCACGGTGTCCTCATCGGCCAGCACCGACGGGCGATGACCGGGACGGTGTTGCCGCCGGCCGAGGCCAGCAGGATCATCTTCCGCCAGTAACGCACCGCGCTGGTGGTGCTGAGCCGCGCGATCCGCTGCAGTTCCTGCCCTTCCTGATCCGTCAATCTGCTTCACACTTTTGACCATAGCGAAAGGGACCGGGCGATGGGAGCACAGGTCTTCGGCTGCCCTGCCGGGGTCCATGAGTGCCTTCCCACCTGGCGAGCCCAGTGTTTCGGGCTCTGATCACCGGAGCCAGGTTCATACCGGCGGGGGAACGAACCGTCAGCGATCCCGGGCGCCACCCAGTTGTCGTAGTGCCCCGCGTTCTACGCTTCACGGAGAGGCTTCCGCCGATCGCTGTCGAAAGCCGCTCGGATCCGGGACACCCTGCCGAAGCTCGAGATGTGCGAGCCTTCGCCGTCGTCACTGACAGGCTTGCGCATGATGCGGCCCAAGGGTCTGCCCGAGGGAGAAGCTAAGCATGCTGGACGGATGTTTGATGCAGGCGTATCCGGTCTATGGGCGCGTCGTGTGCACCCTCTCATACAGCGGCCGGACGATTTGGTTGGCGAACTCGGTCAAAGTGGTGGGCGTGGTATTTGATTCGGAGCGCGCCTCTCCAGCCCAGGGGATGCCGTCGTTGAACGTGCGGGCCGTCTCGAGCACTGCGTCGATGAAGCTGGCGGACATACCTGCCGCGAGCATGTCCCGCTGTGCCATCTCGAAGGGAATCTGCAGGTAGCGTAGGTCCGGACGACCGATCGCAGTGCCGAGGATCCGGGTGGCTTCCACCATCGTGTAATCCTGCGCGCCGAGGAGCTCGCGCACACGCGGCTGGGTAAATGTCGACTCGGTCAGCGCACCGGCAGCGACCCTGCCGATGTCCGCTGCGGCGATCATCGGCGTGGCGAAGTCTGGCCGGAAGGGCGTGGCGTACAAGCCGGTTGCGGCCTGGTCGACGAAGCTGAGGTTGAGGTGGTTCTCCATGAAGAAACCGCCCCGCAGGTAGACGCGTTCAGGGATGTCGAGGCCGTCAAGATGTCGTTCCGCGATGGCGGCGCCCGTGCCACTGCCGATGTTCGTGCCTATTCGGACACTGGTGCCGCTGAGGAGGACGACGCGGCGCAAAGCGGCTTTCTCAACAGCGTGGGCGAGCGTGGCGGCCATGGCCTCCTCGCGCCGGTGCAGGTCATGAGCGTGTTGGTCGAAGGGGATCATGAGGAAGGCGCCGTCGGCTCCGTGGAACGCTTCCACCATCGCGGCTGGATCGTCGAGGGATATGCCGGTGCGGCGGGACACCGGGCGGACCTGATGGCCTTGGCGTGACAGAAGGTCTGCCACGACCTTGCCTACCGCGCCCGTGGCACCAACGACTACGTATGTGAACGAATGTTCATGCATAAGGATACTCCTGAGGTGTGCTGGGTTGGTGTTGGTGGTCAGTTATTTGTCGAGCATGACGCCGCCGTCGACTGCGACGACCTGGCCGGTGATGAACGTGCTCGTCATGAGCTGGAGGTAGGCCGGGGCCCGCCTCAGGCACGGTGGCAATCCGGCGCAGGGGTACACGCTCGGCAAAGCCTGCCTGCACGCCCTCCACAGCTCCGACGTCAGGCCCCTCCAGAACGCAGTCCGGGTTCCCCTGAAGAGAGAAGCAACGGCGTTGACCTGGCGGTCGGGCGCCATCTCGTAGGCAGGCATTCGACGAGAGCGCCGCGACCGAGATTGGCGACGTAGCTGGCCGAGCTGTCCTGGGTCCGTTCACCGGCGCCGGAGGTGAAGCTCAGGCCGTCCCCAGTGCGGAGCACGCCGGCGACATGCCGTGCGATGTGTGAGTTCGTCCAGAACGTCGAATAGACGATATGACGCATGGACTCCATGGCCGAGGTCGGGAACCCGCAAGACGGAGTAGTGAGATGGCGACAGCGGCCACTGCGGTTTTGTTGTGCCGCGTCCAGGATGACACTCGCGCTCACGGAGAGCTCCTTGGCAGCGTGTACCAGCCGGTCCGGCTCTCGCGCGATGATCATTACGTCGGCACTGAGCTCCCCGGCTTGCCGGGCGATCTCTCGGCCGATACCGGCGCTTCCGCCGATCATGGCGACGGACTTGTCCGTCACCGGCGTGGAGTTGGTGTACATGAGAGTGGATCTCTCCGGAGCGTACAGCTCCAAGTTCGTGGTCTCGGCATGATTAGTACGAAAAATGAACTACCATATATATATACTGTAGTTCTTGCTATTATGAAAGGATGGATGGGAAGCGCATCTACGATGATGGCTGCGGCATCGCGCACGCGATGAACCTGATCGGGGAGCGCTGGGCAATTCTGATCATCCGCGAACTGCTCCTCGGCCCCAAGCGCTTCACCGACCTGCGCTCCGGGCTGCCTGGCATTGGGCCCAACATGCTCTCGCAGCGCCTGCGCGACCTGGAAGCGGCCGACGTACTGCGCCGCGCTGCGCTCCCGCAGCCCGCCGGGTCGCGCGTCTACGAGCTGACAGCATGGGGAGCGGAACTGAAGGAGATCCTGGCCGCGCTGGGGCAATGGGGGAACCGCACACCAGTGATCAAACCTTCCGGAAGGGTCAGCGCTGATTCATTGATGCTGGGGCTCAGAACTGGATTCCGCCCGGCAGGCGATCAATCAACAACTGCGACATTCGAGATCGGCTTGGGGGAGGATCGCTATATCGTGACCGTCGCCGACGCCCGGATACAGGTGGAGCGGGGCATAGCTCCCGCCCCGGACACGGTCCTGCACACGGACACCGACACGTTCAAAGCCATCATGAGCGGAGAGGAGAAGCTGTCGATGGCCCTGCAGGCCGGCCAAGCGACCGCAGCCGGAGACCTCCAGGCGTTGGAGCGGTTACTCGCGTGCGCCGGCCCCGCTCCTTCACCGGCAGATACGCCCTCCTCGTCCTCGCGCGACGAACCTGCCCAGGCGACCAGTAGTGGATGATCTTCAGGCTGAGCTGCACTCGTCACCGCCGTGACTGCACCTGTCGGAGAGTGGCGACGGTGGGGCTACATCGAGAGCAATAGTCAAGATCTGTGGGTCATGAGGTTCTAGGCGGCTGGGACGGGTGATTCGGTTGGGCGTTCGACGAGTTTGCCGTTGAAGCCGGGCCTTCGCCATCGCCGGCACCCGCCTGCGCCGGCGCGTGCGAACCACCGTTCCCGAGCCGGCCGCCACCCCGGTGCCGGACCTGTTCACCCGCGACTTCACCGCTGCAGAGCCGGGCCACACGTACATGGGCGACATCACCTACCTGCCGCTCGGCGACGGGACCTTCCTCTACCTGGCCACCGTGCTGGACTGCTTCAGCCGTCGGGTGGTGGGCTGGTCGATCGCCGATCACATGCGCACCGACCTGGTCGCCGCCACCCGCAACGCCCGCCCCCGCAAGAGTCTCGGCTGGAGAACCCCCGGCTGAAGCCTTCAACGATCATCTAAACTCGCTCCTGAGCAGCAGCGTTGCGACGACCCCTTGAACTCAAGGCCGCTTTTTTCAGGAAGATCACCTTCTCGCGCAGCTCGGCGTTCTCCCGTTCCAACTCCCGGATCCTGGCCCGCTCCGGACCCGAAACCGCCTGCCGCTCCTCCTGCGCACTCGCGATCCGGTGCCGGTTCACCCAGCTGCCCAGCGTGCTGGCGTTGATGCCGAACTCGCGCGCCACCGACGCGACCGTCCGATCGCCCTCCAGCACCATGCGGACGGCTTCTTCCTTGAACTCCGGCGAGAACTGCCTGCGACGCCTTGCCACGTACCTACCTCTTCCAGACTTCTGTCAGCTTATGTAGCCGACTGTCCGGAATCTGCTGGGCACCTCAGACCGACTAGCCTGACCCTGGCTGCATGACACCCCACCGCGTGTCCACTTCCGTGGGGAAAGGCCCCACCTCGATCGCACCCGCTGGTCAGCACGGTGCGGGGTTGGTGGTGGCCGTTGCGCACGACCAGGCGGCGGCCGGCCTCATCACGCTCGTCGGCGAAGGCGGCGATAGAGGCGTCGACCCCGGCCTTGAGCGCTTCGGCGAGCATCCGGCGGGCGCCTTCACGCACCAGCTCGTCGATCAGCGCGGGCGAAGCGCCGGAAGCGGACGCGTCGCGGTCACCGCCAGCGGGGTCAGGGACCACGGTGACACAGATGTGCCTTCCCGACCGACGTTGGCGCGTCGGGCATGTCTGGAGAACTCACATGATCATCGGGAAGGTACACCCCTTCCCGACGGATCCACAGATCTCAAGCATTGCTCACGCGAATCTATCCCTTGCACATCTCATGCTCGTTGCACTAGGGCGATGCCTCGTGGACGACGAGGAGGTGACGCGTCCCGGCCAAGGTGATCACGGTCGCGAGGTCAAGCGGGTAAAGGCACGCCGGTAGATCACTTCGATGCTCACGCCTCGTCCAGCCAGGCGGTCGGCCACCGTCAGGGCCTGGTGCAGGATCAGCTGGGTGGCCACGATGGTCAGGTGATCGCCGCGGCGGGTGACCCCGCGCCTTGCCGACGGAATCGGTGTCACCTTCACCGGCCTCTTGACGTTGCACAACGCCTTGTTCTCGAAATCGCTGGATGCGGGCTCCGCGGATGAACGCAACCCGTTAGTGCCGACGCAGCTGGCACGTGGCCTGAAGCGGGCCAACATGCTCATGCTGGAAGGTACTGCGTGCCACCGCACCAGCCCCTAAGCGCTCTTCTGCACGAGGATGCTCGACCGCACCGAAGAAGTCGACGCCTGGTCACACACCCCCGACAGCCAGAGCGGGGCGCAGGGCGTACCAAACCTTAAGCTCGGCGTGAGGTACCCGCGCCGGTGAGTAGGCGAGTTCTCTTCCACGATGAGGAGGGGTGCGTCTGCGGCCAACGGGGAACTCAGGCGGGGTGCGCGGTAACGGTGACAAGGTTCCACTGGTGGTCGTCGGGCACGCTGGAGCCGACGATGACGGGGCCGGGGGCCGTGGCCGGTTCGGTTAGACGTTGCACCCAAAACGTGTCGCCGACGTCGGTGTTCACCGTCTCGCTGACGATCGATTGGCCAGGCAGGAGGGTGCGTGGCACGGCACCGTCCCAGTCGTTGCCGACGGCGAACACCAGGGAGCCCGCATCCGCTCGGGCGACGGCCTGGGGTGCGGTCCCGGAGCCGCTGGCCTTGCTGAAGGTCACCGAGCGACTTGCGCCGCTCAGCACTGCGACCGTGATGCTCGCGGCGTATCCGCCGGTACCGAGACGTGCTGTGACGACACAGTCAGTGAGAGGCTTATAGCTGACGGCATAGTACGCCGCAGCGACGCCGTCTTGGTCATTGGCGTGATTGTCGACCCTTTCCCCACCGCTGCCCAGCCAGCTGAGGCCACACCCATTAACGCCAAAGACTGTCTGTCGGGAACCCGCAGGACCGTCGGCGGCCACGTACGCGACGACTACTTGCGGGGCCGTTCCGCTGGTGGCAATGGCAGGAGCGGCGATGGAACTGACGCCGTTCTCGCTGGTGCTGACTACCCGATCAACCGCGACGCCACTGACGGCCGATACCGGCATCGGCGCTGCGACAACTCCCGCCAGCGCCAGCACGGTTGCCGCCACCATCGGGGCGGGCCGCAGCCGCCGGGACGAGCTCATGCCGGACAAGGATGCCATCTGACCTCTTTCTGGCTGACACAGTGATCAGCTGCGCTGCTTCGGTATCGCTCGCAGCGAATCCCGGCAGGGCGGCGCGGAACCGTTGATGATGAGGCGCTTCCTGGAGTGGCACTCTGCCTCCCAGGCATCCCCGTGATCAAGATAGTCGGCTGCCAATCCCCGCGGAATCCTGCCATCTGCGTCGGGTGTATTAGCCGACGCGTGACTGCTCTGGACGTGCTCACCCGGTCGCTACGGGCTCTGCCCAGCAGCGGCGCCCCTGGGACGATCGGGATCGCCCATCCCGAGAGTCGCCCGCCGAGCACATACTCGTGACAGGTCTGCGGGAACGCTGTGGAGTCACGCGACTGTCAGGGGAGACACCCGCGTCGAGGCCCAATGGCGCACGTCCACCGTGTCGAGTGGAGGTTCGAGGACCGCTTTGCCACCTCCACCCACGCTGTCGGCGAGTTCGACCGGTCCCGCGAGGTCGTCCCGGCCGACGGGAACTCGAAAGCACGGACCGGATCGCCGTCGTGGATCCACGCGATGTGCGCCGCCGGCCACCAGAGCGTCGAGCCCGAGCCGCGCCGGCCGCGCCAGGACCTCGAAGATCCCTATGCGATCTCGACGCTGTAGGCCCAGTAACCCGGAACGCCCGCTTCGCCACCGCCGAGCTGATCGGACGGGGGCGATCACCTCCCCTCCACTCAGACCCTCCAATCCATCACAGCCCGCAGGGCCGGGGTATTGCGGCAGTTGACGCTTCGCCCGGCCAGACAGACCACGATGCCGCCGCCGTCCATTTCCGCGGCCCACGGTCCCAGCGTCTCGCCGTCCCAGCGGAACTCACCCCCGCGCCGGCTCCCCAAGACGTCGAGAACGGCCTGGTGATGTGGCTGGCGGGCGCCGACCTCGACCATTCGGTCAGCAGAATTTCACATACGGCCTGCCGGGCAAGTACCGAGCCCACTCCGCCTCGGTCAGCCCCCGGCCAGTCCCGCGCGCACTATCTTCAGCAATGACCCGACGGTGGTGCGCAGGCGGGTCAGCTGGCCGCCAAGGCCCACGGTCACGATTTCACCGGAACCGGAGGCGAACGCGATAGAGTACGCATAGTCGACCAGTTGATTCGCAAGGCCGACCCGCCGCCCTTGCCGCACGTCCCGGCAAGGCCAGGGGGCCGATCCTGGGTAGCGAACGCGAAGTGCCGGTTGTCGGGGGAGAATGCGGTTGTGCCGGCCAGGTCTCCGGGTCGGTCCAGGCACCGACCCGTTCGCCCGTCGTCGTGTCCCAGATGCCCAATCTTGCCGGAGAATGCGACCGCCACCAGCGGGCGAAGCGGCTTGCTCTCCGCCACGTCAACCAGGCGACGGCTGTCTCTTTCCAGGCCCGACAAGATGTCCGTCGGCGGCGACGGTCCAACCCATGAACGAACTCGGCCGTAGGACTCGCTTCAGCACCTGGCCGCCGGGCCGGTGTCTGGACGCGGCGAGAGCAATGCTTGAGACCTGTGGATCGGTCGGGAAGGGGTGTACCTTCCCGATGATCATGTGAGTCCTCAAGACATGACCGACGCGCCAACGTCGG
>NZ_PVNG01000041.1 GCF_003001935.1 Nonomuraea fuscirosea
GATCAGGTGAGATCGCGTCCGTGCCGGAGACCGTGGTGGTCAGCCAGTAGGCGCCCTGCATGGGCTGCTTCGCGGCGCTGGCGGCGCTGGCGGCGCTGGCGGCGCTGGCGGCGGCGAGCAGCATCCGGCGCGCCGATGGCTGCGTGCCAGGCGAGGGCGAGGCCGCCGCCGGATTCGCCCGTTGGACCTCCGGCGTTGTCAGCATCGTGACGACCAGGACCGTGGCGGCCAAACTCGCCGCCGCGGCCACCCAGGGGGCAGGACCTCGCCACCTCCTGCCGTGTGCTCTGGCGCCCTGCGCCGGCGGCTGAGACATCAGTGCCTGGGCTCCGGGCCCTGACACCTGCCCCGCCGGCTCGCTGTTCAGGTCGTCGTCGTGCACTCGGGCGAGGTCGTCGAGGTCCACAGCGTACTCCTCTCGAAGAGCGGAAGGTCGATTCCGGCGTCGGCCAAGGCCCGCGTGAACCGTTTGCGGGCACGGTACATTCGCACGCGGACGGCGTTGCGGGTGATGCCGAGCGTGCGGCGGTCACACGTCAGAGTCAAGGGCGCTCAGCCGCGATAAGAGCCCGTCATCGTGGCATAGACGATGACGTTGTCGGTGTAGTGCCCCACTGTGCGGTCGTAGTCTCCACCGCAGGTGATCAAATGGAGCTGTGCGTTGTCCCTGGGCCCGTACACCCTCTGGGTCGGGAACGTCTTCTTGGCCGCCTGCTCCACGCCGCCGACGGTGAACACCGCGGTCGTCCTGTCCTGGCGCTTGACCTCGATGGTGTCGCCGTTCTTAATCTCCGACAGCCTGGCGAACACGGCGTCGCGGGTCCGCGTGTCCTTGTGCCCGAGCAACACGGCCGGACCCGCCTCGCCGGGGGTGGACATGTTCCGGTACCAGCCGACGAGGTTGACGTTGTTCGCCGGAGGCACCTCGATCGTGCCGTCCTTGGCCAGGCCCACGGACTTGATCGGCGCCTTGATGCCCAGACTTCTGATCACGATCTTGATCGGGGTCGACGGCAGCATGGCAGGTGCCGGAGTGGTCCGCGGCAAGGGCGGCGGCGCATCCGCCCGTGCCTGGAAGAGTTCCCGCTTCTCCTGGCCGCCCGGCTGCGGTTGCAGGGTCAGGGCGTCCCTGTTGCCGTGCAGGCCGTACTCCCCGGGCGACCTCAGCACGATCAGTACGCCCGCCGCGACCGCCACCGCGCCCGCGACGGCGGTCAGGGCCAGAACGATCTTCAGATTGTCGCCGCCTCCGCGCCTGGGGGGCGAAGGCGGAACGGGGATGCCATCGCCCGGGTGATGACTCGCCATGTCGTCTCAGCTCTTCAAGGAACGGCGCCGTATCATCAGCCCGCCGATCGTGGCGGCGACGACCAAGCCGATGCCGGTCAGGATGAACAACCGCCCGTCAGGTCCCATGGTGCCCCCGGCACCGGTGTCGGCACCCGCTCTGGGCGTCCGGGACTTCCTCGTCGGGGGATCGTCCTCGGCCGGCGGCTTGACGGTCACCGTGGCGGTGTGGGTCGTGGTGGTGGTGTGGCTGGGTGTGGGTTCGGAGTCGCGCGAGGCCTCGGCCACCGTGAACGTATACGCCTTCAGGCCACTGGCCGGCGCGGTGCATTTGATCACGGGTGACGTCGAGGTGGTGCCGATGGCGAGGTCGCCCGCCGTCAGGGACACGGTTCCTGCCGTGGTCGGCTTGACCTTGATGCTGATGCTGGGCAGCGTCGTGACGTCCGAGCCCGCCGTCACGCTGAGGGCGGCCTCACCGGTCGCGGTGGCGGGGGCGCCCGCGCCGGTCGCTTTGATGGTGGCGAAGAGCTTGGCGCCGGTGAGGTCGGCGCCGGTGGGGGTTTCGAGCGGGTCGCCGCCGCTCTGAATGGTGCCGGCCCAGGTGATCGGGGCGTCTTCGCCGGCCTTGGCGCCGGAGGGAGCGGTCATGACGACCTTGATGTCCACTTCGGCGCGGTAGCCGGTAACGCTGGAAGCGGTGCAGTCGTAGGTGACGACGTCGTCGGCAGTGCCGCCGCCACTCGTGCCGATCGGCACGTCCACGACGTCCGTGGATGTCGTGGTGCAGGTTGTGGCGGTGGTGGCGGCGCTGGTCAGGGCAAGCTTCAGCTCGCCGGGCTTGATGGTGACCTTGGTCGTGGCGCCGGTGGCCGCCGTGACCTGGTAGGTGACCGTTCCGGCGGGTACGGCGGTCTGGCCGGCCGTGACCGTCGCTCCCGTCTTCGCCGAGGTGTCCGAGCTGGTGCCGCCTGTCGGCGTAAGTGCCAGGCTCGCCTGCACCGTGGTGGCGGTGGCCGGGGCGGTGGCCAGCGTCAGTGCGGGGATGTTCACTGTCAGGCTGAAGGTCTGGCCCGCCGTCACCGAGTCGGGCGCGCTGAGCCCCACCGTGATCGAGGTGTTCGTGAACGGCTGGCCACTACAGGTGTAGGTGAACTGCTTCGTCGTCGCCGCCGAGCCCGATGCCGGCATCGCCGCCACGAAGAAGGAGCAGATGAGGATGATGAGCGTTCCCGTCAATCCTGACGCAAATGCCGTCCGGGAAAGGCGGCACCTCCCCTGGGACATGAGTACGAGCCCTTCTCCGTGATCCGGACCGTACCGATCCGACGGTCACACGCCTGGGCTCCTACGCTGACCACCCAGCGGCCACAGCCCCGGCCCCCGATTTTCGCTCACCGGCCACAGCACCGGACAGAATCACCTCTGCCAATACGCGCGTCTTTCCTGCCGCCCCTCGGCAAGATCCCGGAACGGCCCCTGCGATGGATCACGAGGCTCCGGGCCGTCCCCAGCAGTGCCGCTCGACCGGCAGGCCGGGCAGACCGGCGTCGGGCGATGAGCGGCCAGCCGCGCGTCCTCAGGTGGCGCGAGGCCCCGCGCACCGAACATCGATCTACGTGCGGAGCGAGTCGGGAAACGGGCCATCGCGCAACCAATTGTTGCGTTAGTCGGCTGACATCGGCTAACATCATGCGCAACCAAAGGTTGCGAAAGGTGTCCTTCATGGAATTCGGAACGATCGAGCGCAAAATTCACATCGAGGCCTCAGCCGAGGTCGTGTTCGACGTGGTGAGCAGTCCGGAGCATCTGCGCGAGTGGTGGCCGGACGAGGCGGAGTTTCCTGCCGCGCCCGGGGGAGAGGGGCGGATTGGCTTCGGGAATCCTTCGCGGGAAGGTACGTGGGTGCGGTTCGAGGTCGTGGACGCCGTGCCGCCGCGACGGTTCTCCTTCCGATGGACACATGAGGAGGGGCAGTCCGCCGCCCCGGGCAACTCCAACCTGGTCGTCTTCGAGATCGAGCCCGCCGGAACGGGAACGATCTTGCGAATGACCGAGAGCGGCTTCCGCGAGCGGGGCTGGGACGAGGCGAAGATCGCCGCCGAGTACGCCGAGCACGCCACCGGCTGGGACTACTATCTGCCTCGGTTGCCTGACTATGCCGCGAAGGTCGCCGCAGGCGCGTCGGCATGACGGTGGACGACGACCTGTGGTCGGCGGTCGGCGACCCGATCCGGCGCCGCATGCTCGACCTGCTGCTGATCGAAGGCGGCGGGACGGCGACCAGCCTGAGCGAGCGCCTGCCGGTGACGCGTCAAGCGGTGACGAAGCACCTCGTCGTTCTTGACCGGATCGGTCTGGTGCACTCCACCACCGCCGGCCGCGAGAAGCAGTTCCGCGTGGATGAGGCCCAGCTCGCCCGCGCCGTCGCCCAGTTCACCGAAGTCGGCGCCGCATGGGGCTCCCGGCTGCGGCGCATCAAGCGCATCGCCGAGACGATCCAGCGAGACCAGGACGCGAACGACGACATCAGGAAGAAGCAGTAGAAAGGAACACGGAAATGGCAGACATCCTTCACCGCATCGGCGTCGAGCAGTCCTCGCCGGAGCAGGTGTACAACGCGCTCACCACGCTGGACGGCCTGTCCGGCTGGTGGACCGAGAAGACGTCGGGGGAGACGGGCCTCGGCGGGGTGATCGAGTTCCGGTTCGGGGCGGGCGGGTTCGACATGAAGGTCGCCGGGCTCGACCCGGGCCGGCTCGTCCGCTGGGAGGTCGTGGGTGGTCCTCTGGAGTGGATCGGCACCAGCGTGCAGTGGGACCTGCGCCAGGACGGCGATCACACGATCCTGCTGTTCAAGCACGAGGGCTGGCGTGAGCCGGTGGAGTTCATGCACCACTGCAGCACCAAGTGGGGTACCTACCTGATGAGCCTCAAGCAGCTCATCGAGACCGGGCAAGGCGCCCCTGACCCGCGCGATGTGAAGATCAGCGACTGGGACTGATCACTCCAGCCGACACCGGATACGGTCGGATCGCGCAGCGACTGGCGGGACCGGGGCGCGCTGTTGCCGTCGACGAACCAGTCGTAGCGCCCCTGCGGATACTCCGACAGCAGCCAGTCGACCAGATCGGCGACGTAGCCGTCACCCGCCTTGAGCAGGTGGAGTGGGGGTGCGTAAAAGCAGCCGCCCAGCAGCAGCACGCCGGAGTTCGGGACGGCCACGACGGTTGAGTCCTCAGCGTGCAGCCCCCCGACGTGCCGTACCTCGATGCCACCCGACAGGGTGAGCCCCTCGTCGAACTCGGTGTGCGGCGGCATCATCGGGAAGCCCTCCCAGGAGGGCATCGCCCAGGCACGCGCCCGGAAGCTGGGACCGAGCATGGGGTCGGCCGCGGCCTCGGCACGCAGGTAGTGGTGGCTCCAGGGGCGCTGGGCCTTCGCTTCCAGGAGACGCGTGCCGGCGCGGTGGCCGATGATCTCCGCCTCCGGCCAGGCACACGCGCCCCAGACATGGTCCCAGTGGTGGTGGGTGTAGATCAGGCGCAGGGCGGCGGGGAGCCCGGCCGCAGTGATGGGCGTGCTCGGGTGTCGAGCGCAACAGCCCGCGACGGCCACGTTGCCGCTGCCCTAAACGCAGGCCTGTACGATCCGGGCCTGTATCGCCCGCGATGGCGCGGTCGAGCGACGTCGCGCCCGGCTCGCCAACCTTCGCCCCTCATCCTCCCCTGCCATTGGATCGAACCTGCTGTCCCTCGCGCTGCGTCCCTCCTCAGTGAGGAGACGTGGCCGGGCAAGCGGTGGTGAGGTGGAGCCGGATACCAGGTCCAACCGGAACCGCCGTAGAGCTTGACATGGGGCCAGAACAGAGGCTTAGCCTGCGGCGTCTTCGGAGCGAGCTGCACATACGGCCACGCACGCCGACAGGCGGCCACCCTCATGGTTCTTCTAGGGTTCGGGCATCAAGAGTTGGTCAGGAAGGTGGTGCTTAACTCGTTCACCAGGGTGGGCCGCAGCGATCGCCGGCCGTGGTCCAGGTTGGCGAGTCCGGCTTTGATGTCGACCTCGATGAAGCGAGGACGGGGGATGTTCTCGCGGTGGCCAGGAGCGATGAACGACAGCAGTTCGTCGGGACCCTCGCGGCCCTGAGCGCGGAGCTCTTTGATCGTCATGCCGTAAGACTCGGTTGCGCAGGTGATTACCGCGTTCCTCAAGGTCGTGAGGCGCCCCCCAGTTCAGACGCCTTCCACCGTGCGCGACTCGGGCTGTTGGTAAGGCTGGCCCCATCAGCCGCCATCTGTGACATTCCCGCAGGTGGCGGGGAGCGTGAGAGATTGGTTACACGGGGAACTGGTCGATGACGCCGTCGTAGGTTGCTTGAGCGGGTCCGAGCGCGATCTTGGAGTAGATCTCCAGCGAGGTGCGGCTGGCGTGGCCGGAGTAGGGCTGGATGAGGGCGTCGTCGATGCCTTGGGACTTGAGCCAGGTGAACAGGAAGTGCCATAGGCGGTGGGGTGGCATGTTGTGCTGCAGCCCGGCTTTGGCGGCGTAGCGGGCGAGCATGGCGCGTGCGTTGCGGGTGGAGTACGGCTTCTTCCACGATGATTCGAACAGGAAGGCCGCGCCTTTCTGGCGGGCGGCGGCGATGTGCAGGGCGAGGGCCTCTTTGATGGGCAGGGGTCCGGGCAGGGTGATCGCCGCTGGTGGTGGCGGGCAGTCCAGGGTTTCGGCTCATATGTTCGGCGCTGACTCGATCCGAGATCATGCGCTTGGTCCCTCGTCGTCGGCCGTGGGCGTGGCGGGAGCGGTCAGATCAAGGCGCCGGTCAGGCCGGAGCTGGACGGTGCCGTACGGGGTCATGTTGGTGGTGATCAGCGGGGTGAGGCCGCGCCGATCGACGTCGGTGAGCACCTCGGCCCACTCGGGTTCGGCGAGGGTGTCTTGGATCATCAGGGTGTCGATGTAGGCGAGGCTGCTCTGCAAGATCATCAGGCAGAGCATGCCGAGTTCCTGCTCCTCGCGCCGGTTGGAGGCCAGTTCGCCGCGCTTGCCGAAGCGGATGTAGTCGTTGACCCCGTTGTAGTTCTCCACCACGTTCAGCCCGGACTCGGTCTCGTGTTGAAGATCGCGATCGCGGAGCCAGCGAGCCAGGAAATGGTGCGCTGGGCGCGCCCGACCTCCAGCATCGCGGCGTAGGCGGGGTGGGTGGTCTGGCCGGTGAAGCGGCGCAGGAGGGCTTCGGTGGCGGCGGTGCCGGTCCGGATCGCGGTCGCTACTTGATCATCAGATCGTAGTTGTTCTCGATGATGTCGGGACGGATCGGACGAGTCAGTGCCGGGCCGAGCAGTGGGTAGGCGAAGCGGTCGCTCTTGCCGGGCAGGTACAGCTTCATCGTGTTGATCTGCTTGAAGCGGGCGATCAGGTCGAAGTTCAGCAGCCTGGTGATGCCGAAACCGATGAAGCTGGCACCGTGCGAGTCCACATAGTTGACCCGGGCCACCTCGCGGGCGCCAGCGACCGATAAGCACCATGCGGCGGCGTAGCGCAGGTCGTCTTCGGAGTAGGGGTGCTCGCCGGCGGCCACTGACCGGATGCCGGCTCCGGTGCCGTAGGCGTAAATGACCAGCAGCATGCGCTCCAGCACTTCCTGGGGGTCCAGGTCGATACGGACGCCGGCAGAGGTGAGCGGGTCGAGGCAGCCGGTGCGCAGCGCGGTCTCGGTGAACATGTCCAGCAGCGGGACCACGCCCCACCGGGCCCGGATGGCGGCCTTGAGTTTGCGCAGGTTGCGCGGTTCGGGCAGCGGCTCCAGCGGGGTGAGCTGGATGGCGCCGCCCTTCTTGCGCTCGGCGATCTGCTGCCAATCCAGGCCCGGCAGGGCGTCGTGGAGCGCGGACAGTTCGGCGTCCATCTCCTCGATCAGGTCGGCGGTGAACCGCTGGGCGTCCATCAGCTCGGCCAGTTCGGCGGGCACGATGCGCATCAACCAACCCGAAGAAGACCAGAACAGCGCATCCACGCCCGCACAAGAGGTCGCCTAGCGATCACCTCGGCAGGCTCCCTGTCGCACTTGACTTGACACCTACCGGGGTGCGGCCACCCTTGAAAAGGCCGCTTACCACATGATTCCCGCCGTTTTGGTGGTCGGCGTGCTCGAGTTCGGTCCAGCACCCTTCGCGTGACCTGCTGTCCGCTCCTGCGAGCAGCAGCCACAATTCCGCGTGCGGCCTCGCCATGAGGCCGACCTTGTCCCACGTGACAACCCTATGCGGGAGTTTCGGCGGTCCCCGCCTGTAGGTAGGTTCGATCGAGTGAGCGTATTCAATGACATATGTGACTATGTGGCCATCCCCCGGGTTCTCTCGCTGAAGCTCTCCCCCGACGGCTCCAGGTTGATCTCCACAGTCCAGTCACTCAACCCCGACGGCAAGTCTTACGGCACCGCGCTCTGGGCGATTCCGGTCGACGGCCAGCCCTACCGGCTGACCCGCTCGGCCAAGGGCGAGTCGGCCGCGGTCTTCACGGCCGCGGGCGACGTGCTGTTCACCTCCGCCCGCTCCGACCCCACCGTCAAGGACTCCTCTGACGAGGTGCCCGCGCTCTGGTTGCTGCCCCGCGCGGGCGGTGAGGCCCGCCAGGTGGCCACCCGCCCCGGCGGCATCGGCGCGGTACGAACGGCCGCCGACGTCGTGGTGTTCTCCGCCGACGTGCTCGACGGCGAGGAGGCGGCCGAGGAGGCCAGGCGCAAGGCCCGCAAGGACGCCGGGATCAGCGCCATCCTGCACGAGGGCTACCCAATCCGCTTCTGGGACCACGACCTCGGCCCGGGCCGCACCAGGCTGTTCACCGCCAGGCTCGGCGGCGAGCGCCTGGAGGACGTGCGCGACCTGACCCCCGACGCGGGCGACGCGCTGCGCGAGGGCGGGTTCGAGCTGACGCCCGACGGCACCACCGTGATCTCCACCTGGCGCAACTATTTGCCGAAGGGCGATTGGCGCACCGACCTGGTGGCCATCGACGTGGCCACCGGGGAGCGGCGCGTGCTGCTCAGCGACGACGCGCACGACTTCACCGGCCCGCTGGCCGTCTCCCCTGACGGCACTAGGGTCGCCTGCTCCCGCGACCGGCTCACCGGTTTGAACGTCTCGGCCCGCAGCGAGCTGTGGATCGCCGACCTCGCCACCGGGCAGGGCCGCGGCTACGCTCCCGGCCTGTTCCCCTCGGACGTCGAGTGGTCGCCGGACTCCTCGGCCGTCTACCTCGCCACCGACTTCCGGGGCCGCCGCCCGGTCTTCCGTGTGCCGCTTGACGAGCGCAGGAGCTCGCGACGAGAGAACGAGGGACGAGCCAAAGAGGAGCGAAGCGGAGGCGGCCATGAGCACGGTGAAGCGGCCAGGCTCACCCTGGACGACTGCGCCTACCTCGGCCTCAACCCATCCCCCGACGGTCGGTTCGTCTATGCCCTGCGCAGCGCCGTCAACCTCGCGCCCGCCCCGGCCAGGATCGACGCCGCCACCGGCGAGATCATCGACCTGCCCACGCCCGCGCCGCCCCCCGAGGTGCCCGGCACGCTGACCGAGATCTCCGCCACAGCCGACGACGGCGCCACCATTCGCGGCTGGCTCGCGCTGCCCGAGGGCGCCTCCGCCGCCGACCCCGCGCCGTTCCTGCTGTTCATCCACGGTGGCCCGGTCGCCTCCTGGAACGACTGGCAGTGGCGCAGGCAGTGGTGGATCATGGTCGAGCACGGGTACGCCGTGCTCCTGCCCGACCCGTGCCTGTCCACCGGCTACGGCCAGGAGATGATCGACCGCGGCTGGGGCAACTGGGGCCCGCGCACCCAGGCCGATCTCGACGCGATCGTGGACGTGGCCCTGGCCAGGGACGACATCGACAGCGAGCGCGTCGCCGCGGTAGGCGGCTCGTTCGGCGGCTACATGGCCAACTGGCTCGCCGGCCACAGCGACCGCTACCGGGCCATCGTCACCCACGCCTCGCTGTGGAACCTCGACCAGTTCGCCGGCACGACCGACGCCTCCATGTACTGGCAGCGCGTGTTCGGCGAGCCCGGCTCCGAGCGCTATCAGCTCCTGTCGCCGCACCACTCCCTCGCTGACATCAAAACCCCGGTGCTCGTCATCCACGGTGACAAGGACTACCGGGTGCCGATCGGCGAAGCGCTGCGCCTGTGGTGGGACCTGCGTCGTACCGAGGTCGACTCGAAGTTCCTGTACTTCCCCGACGAGAACCACTGGATCCTCAAGCCTGGCAACATCGTCGCCTGGTACGAGACCGTGCTGGCCTTCCTCGCCCAGCACGTGCTCGGCCAGGAGTGGAAGCGCCCGGACTCGGTGGCCTGATGACGAACTTCTTGAGGCGCACCGAGGACATCGCCCGCGAGGCGAGGCGAGGCGGGGATCGGGAGAGTGAGGAGCTGCCCTGCCGTAGACGAGCCCGTAGGCGGTCTGTGCCGCCGAGGACGCGTACGTCCGGCGGAGGGTGCGGGTGGCGAGGCCGTGCGGCGCGTGGATGAGCATCATCGATTCGTACGAGTGGACCGGAACGCCGCCGTCCAAGTACGGGTCATGAGGTCTTTAGGCCCTCAAGGGGGCAGTGAGGCCACAGAGACCTTAGCGGTCCCAAGGCATACCTTTACTGGTTTGCTGTAGGCTCGGCCGATGCGTCAAGCTCTACGGCAGTTGGCAGGCCGCGTCTGGTGGTATCCACACGACGAGGATCCCGACAATATCCAGGGCGGCGTCGCGGTCATCTCCGATCCCGCGGGCAGCGTCGTGGTCGACGCCGGCAACAGCCCGTCCACCGCGCGCCGGATCCAGGCGGCCATCGAGGCCGCCGGGCTCCCCGCCGCCAGGCGCCTGATCTACACCCACCACCACTGGGACCACGTCTGGGGCGCGTGCGCCTGGCCGGAGGTCGAGATCATCGGCCACCGCGCCGGCGCGCGCATCCTGGAAGTCGAGGCCCAGCGGTCCTGGAGTCACCACTACCTGCGCGCCGAGGTCGAGGCCAACCCCAGGCTCGGACCCAGCTTCCGGGGACGCGCGTGGGCGATGCCCTCCTGGGAGGGCTTCACGGTGGTGCCGCCGCACACCGAGTTCGACGACGACCTCACCCTGCCAGGTGGCGTCGAAGTGCGGCACGTCGGCGGGCAGCACGCGGAGGACTCGACCGTCGTGGCCGTCCCGGACGCCGGCGTGCTGCTACTGGGCGACTGCTTCTACTCACCTCCGCTCCACCTGCGCCAGGCGGGCGACGGCTACGCCGCCGACCTGGTCGACCGGCTGATGTCGGAGTATCCGGAGGGGCGCTACGACTGGTTCGTCGACAGCCACAGCCCGCCACGGTCCCGGCAGTCCCTGCGGGACCTGATCGTTTCCGGCTGAGACAACCGGCCGAAGCCATCGGCCAGGTCGTGGACGCGGCCGCGCTCGGCGTGCGTCGAAGGAACCACGCCTACAACTGCCAAGCCGAACCGTTTAACCGACCGCACCAAGATCCCAAACAATCGTGGTCAAGCAAGCCGGTACGCCTTTGGCCGTAAAGTACCCGATGGCACCGGGCCCTACATGCGGGAATGCCGCAGGTGGCGGCTGGTGGCGCCAACATTACCGACAGGCCGACTCCGCTTGGTGTGTCAGAGCTGTCCGGTACATATCTCCGCATGAAGAATGTGCACGAGGTAGCCGCCGCCCTCCCTCCCCCCGTCGAGATCCTGCGCGACCACTGCCGCGCTCTTGCCAAGGTGGATGCCATACGTATCCCGGAATGGGAGTACCGCGAGTACTCTTTCGACTCCCACTGGACGCCTGGGGAGGAGATGGCCTCGGGGCGCAGCGGTGCGGGCGACGACTATTCCATCGTGTTCTGCCCCGCTGGCGTTTATATCCGCGGTTTTGACCACGAGTCGCCTGTTTCGCCGTTCGCCAGCGATGACCTTCGCCCCTGGCCGGGCGTGGTCGACGACGTTCCCGAGGTGTTGAGACCGCAGGTCGACGAAGTGGCGTTCACACTCGAGGACGTCCCGCTCATCACCTCCTGCCTGTGGCGTATTGCATCGGACGACTGTTGGCGCACTGGACCCGCCACCTACGAGAGAGACGGCTCGGACCATATGTTCGAGCTCCTCATCGATCGTTCACCGGCAGCTTACGTGGCATGGGCGGTCACTGACGAGGAGGAGCCGCCCGTGCCGCTGGAACCGGTCGCGCACATCTTCGCGCTCCGGCCGCTAACAGAAGAGGTGGTCAGAGCGCTTAACCCGGAGACAGGCCTGCGCAACGTCCGTGCTGACCTGCAAGTGATCGGCTATCCGCTCGAGTAACACGAGTGCGGTTTGTTCCGTGGGGGCACACCACGCATGGGGAAGATACAGCCCTGGGATCATCTCCGACAGTCGCCGTGCCATGTACGTGCAATGATCATGGCCTGCATGGTGGTGAGACGCGCTTGCGCCATTGGCGCAAGCCATTTCCCGGTCCGATCGGCGACGAGCTGTGAAACCGTCGGCTCAGCCTACGCAAGTTCGAACCTTGCACCTGCCACACCAGCGAGAAGAGGTCCGTCACCAGCGGAAACGCGGTGACGGGCCTCACGCGAGAACCGAACTACACCACTCCGTGGGACCGTGACCTTCACCGATCCGCGGTTGCGGGAAAGACGTGCACGACCTCCGCCCCCAGCAGGTCGGCCACCGCCCGCAGGTCGGCGAGGCGGTGGCCCGTGCCCAGGGCCCAGTGGTGGGAGATGCCGCTGGCGCTCCACGCGTCCGTCCACTCGCCGGGGTCGCAGCCGAAGTCCACCCGGGACGTGGTGTTGCCGATCTGGAGCAGGGGCCCTTCGACGACCTCGCCCTCGGACACGACGAACCCGTAGCTCCCGTCCCTGGCCTGCCGCAGCCCGAACGCGGTCACCGGCCCGCGCGTGACGTCGAACTCGACCGACACGCCCCACCCGCGTTTGCCGTGGTAGACGCCGAGCCCGCGCAGGAGCGGGCGGCGGGAGCTGATGGCCAGGTGGGCGGGGCCGTCGTGGCCCATCTCCACGTGGCCGCGGGCGAAGTCGAGCGCCTGGAACTCGGTGAAGGAGCCGCCGCCGCCCAGCCGGTCCATGATGAGCATGGCCAGGGACGTACGCAGCTCGTACTCGCCGGCGGCCGGCACCCCGCGCGCCGTGAGGAGGGACGCGCCGAGGATCATGCCCGCCCCGAGCCGCTCGTGGATCTCGCCGTCCAGGCCGCGGTGGTAGTAGGCCAGGCTGTCCAGGGCGAAGTCCTCGACCAGGCGGTCCAGGCCGACCGACACGCGGGCCGCCCAGGCCAGGTCGTCCTCGTTCACCGAGTCGGCCAGCTCGAACACCTCGCGCGCCAGGCCCACCCGGTCGGCGGTCTCGGTGTCGGTGACCTTCTCCGCGCGCACCCGCAGGTCGTCGAACTCCAGCACCTCCACGTGGCCGCCGAAGTTCGCGCTGACCAGCGTCAGGTCGGTGGCCACGTCCAGCATGCCCGGATACAGGTGACCCATGAGCCCGTGCCGCCCGTGCCGCAGCGCGGCCCGTACGCCCGCTGCTCTGACCCAGCGCCCGATCCGCTGCCACGCGCGCTCGTCCTCCAGATGGCCGGAGACCGACCGGAACGGGATGCCGCAGCGGGTGAAGGCGTTGGCCATCTCCGGCAGGGGGCAGGCCCCGCAGTAGGCCAGCCACTGGCCGGTGTCGAAGGTGGCGTGCTCCATCGACTCCGTCGGCTGCAGGTTGATCAGCAGCACGGGCGCGCCGCTGCGCTGCGCGATCGGCACGAGCATGGTGGCCGTCATGTACGTCGTCAGGAAGCCGACGATCAGGTCGCAGCCGGCCGCGCGCAGCTTCTCCGCCGCCGCGGCACCCTCCTCGGCGTCGGAGATGAAACCGGCGTCCACCACCTCCGCGTCGAACTCCCGCATGCGCTCGGAGACGCGCGCGGCCGAGCGCTGGAGCTGGGGGAGGAGGTCGGGGAACTGCGGCCAGTAGGCCCCGAGGCCGCCCGCGACCAGGCCCACCTTGACGCGGCGCGGGGTGATGCGGGGGAAGTCGTTCACGGGTTTCTCCTCATGAGTGTCAGCGCACTTCGACCTCGATGACGCGCGTGTGGTCGTTCGCGCCGTTCGAGGCCAGCGCGACGATGCGGACGGCGTCCGCGGTGAAGGGGCGAAGTCCGAGCGGGCCGCTCGGCAGCTCCGGTGATTTGTGCCGGGGACCCGGACTACGCGGACGGGCGCGCTAGCGCCTGCAGCGCCCGCCGGTTACCCGCTCCACTCGCCCCAGACCTTCAGCCCTGCATGCCACCGCCATCCGGTCCCCGCCGCACAACACCATCTCGGTGTCACCCTCTATCGCGCCAGGATTTCGCCATTTCGATATGGCCACTCATTGTGAGCGGTTTCCTGTCACCACGCAGTTATGAGATGTCCGATGAAAACGGCACTGACGCCTAGATCATCCATCCTTACGTTCAGACGGCACATACCTTGCGCCCCATCCCTCGATTTCAAATACACACCGTGGGCCCGAGCTCAGCGAGGGCGAAAAGCGCCAAGTTCCTGGTAATGCTGCCAAAGGTAACTCGGAGCAAGGCCGGGCATCGGATACGAAGCGTTGACACCGTAGAGACCGCATGCTTTCCGCTGCTCGCAACACAGCCATGGGTCAAATGAAGAGATCCGCCGCCGTCGCCCTGGCGGCAGAACTTACGGTGGGCGGCGGATGTGACCTCGGCTGGTCCGCCGTCGCCGCGCATCCGGCGACCCCTTGCATTAGTGGGCGTTTCATCCTGCCTGGTCCCGGATTCAGGTGCCGCGCCATGTGGGCGTGTTTTCGCCGGTGAGTCGGCGGGCCATGGGGTCGATCATGGCTTCGGAGCGGTCGGGGCGGGTTTCGTAGTCGCGGGTCAGGCGGCGGCGCAGCATGAGCCAGCCGAGGTGCGCTCGGCCACCCTGCGGCGCGGTAGCGGGGTAAAGCCTCTGGTGGCGGGATCGCGGCTGACGACTTCGAGGTCGATTCCGAGGGCGGCGGCGCCCTCGATGACCGTGGTGCGGTAGGCGCTGTCGGCCCAGGCCTTGGTGATCGTGGGCTGGTCAGCGGCGACCTGGGTGAGCAGGGGCAGTCCGGCGGCGCTGTCGGAGATGCCGGCGGCGGTGACCCAGCACCGCCAGGAGCAGGCCGAGGGTGTCGGTGATGATGCTGCGTTTGCGGTCGGCGATCTTCTTGCCGGACCCCCGTCGTAGCGGATGTCTGAGGGAATGAGCCGGACGAGACGCCCTGGCCACCGACACCTCACGGCCGTCCCGGTGGCGTCGCCGAAGTCGCATGCGCACGAATGACGCGTGAGGCTGGAGCGGGATCGCCTGGCTGGCGTGGGATAGCCCACCGCGGCGCGCTGGAGAGGCTTCCCGCCTGCCAGCAAGAGGCGGCTGTTACTGGTAGGCGGTTGCCTGGAGGGTGTACAGGTCGCTGTACAAGCCGCCGCAGGCGATCAGCGTTTCGTGCGTCCCCTGTTCGGTGATCTTGCCGTGGTCCAAGACGTAGATGCGGTCGGCGTAGCGGACGCTGGCCAGCCGGTGGGTGATCAGGACGACGGTGCGGCCGTCGGCATGCGCGCGCAGGCCCTCACGGCATGCTCGGCGCGGGCGTCGAGGGCGGCGGTGGGCTCGTCGCCAATAAGCAGGTCAGCGTCGCGGTGGAAGCCCCGGGCCACAGCGATGCGCTGCCCTTGGCCGCCGGACAGCTCGCAACCGTCCTTGAAGCGGCGATCCAGCAGGGTGCGGTAGCCGTGCGGGAGGCCGGCGATGACCTCGTCGGCTCCGGCGACGGCGGCAGCGGCGTACTGCCATGATCGTCATAGATCGTGGCAGTACGCCGCCAGCTCAGCCGATCGCGTCTGGAGCAGACTGGCTCTGCCTACGCCCGAGAGCGGCCCAGAATACGGCGGATGTTACGCCGTCAGAACTTCGCCCGGTAGGCGTTGTAGACGTAGCCGAGGCGCCCTTCGGTCCGCTGGCCTTCACATCCGGAATCTGCGGAGGCGAAGTGGTCCCCGTTGCCAGGGATGTAGCACCGATACAGGGGAATGGTGTTGGGTCCCTGGTTGGTGTAGATGTGGCCGACCGGGCCGAGCGGACGCAGCCCCTCGCACCCCGACTCCAGGCTGAGGAGATTGTGGCCGCCGACCTGGCATTCGAACAGCGGAACAGTTCCTGCGACCTGGTCGCGGCGCAGCCGCCAACTGGCTTCGGCGGTGAAGCCGGGTGGCAGCCCGCGGGAAGAGGCCCAGTGACCACGGGTGGGATGGTTGCCGCGGGTGAGCTTGGTGTACGGCAGATGCTCGAAGCCGCAGGACAGCTGGGACGGCGTCAGGTCGCTGCGGTTGGCCATGGCCCAGGTGGCCCAGGCGGGCTTGGCGGTGCTGTCGGGGTTGCGCAGACCGAGCGCGAGCCCGCCGGCGACCTCGTCGGGATGGTCGCGCATGCGGTGGTAGACGTAGTTCACGATACCGGGGGTGCCAAGCACATTCCGGAAGGACTGGCACACCGCGGCGGCCTGCCGCTGGGGCGAGGACGGGGCGAGGGAGTTGACTCCACTCTCGGTGAGTTGCACCTGTGACCATGCGGCCGTCTGGCTAGGGAAGGTGGCGCGCAGCCAGCCCGTCAGCACGCCGAGGTTGCCATAGGAGACGTATGGATAGTCGTCGGTGGAGAAGACGTCGCTGCGCAGGTCAGGCGCGTACGGGTGGAAGGCTACGCGCCACTGCCTGTTGCCGGCCCGCTCGGCCAGACCACGCAGCACCGTCTGACCGGCCAGGGTGGCATCGGTTGCGGCGGGCCGCTCCAGTTCGATGCCGAACTGGTGATCCAGTGAAATCAGCACGTGCGCGCTGGGCTGCTCGGCGACCACCCGATCGTAGGCGGCGTTGTAGTTCGCCGAGATCTCCTGCAGCCACTTCCCGGTGTCGCAAGCAGTGCCCTGGCCGCAACCGATGTCGAACCAGCTGTTGCTGTTGACCTCGTTGCCGATGACGAAGTCAGCCACCCGGCCATGGTCGTGCAGCCCGTCGTACCGTTCGGCGAGCATGCCGGCGAACCGGGCATAGTCCGCCGGGTTGTTCGGGGTGCAGAAGAGGTCGAAACCGGGAGCCGCAGGGGAGCATGGCTTGCCATTCCGTGCCCAGCCAGGCGTGCCGTACACGACCCCGGTGATCACAAGGCCGCGACCGCTCCACTGCCGGATCTCAGCGTCCACCTCAGCGGGCACGGCGAAACAGCGGCCGTCGTACGCCTGCTCATTCGCGGCGCAGGGCGCCTGCTTGATCTGCGGCTCCCAATGGGCCCACACAAGGTTGATCGCCACGCCGCCGGTGTTGGTCCCTGCTATTTCCTCCTTGTCCGGCCAGAAGTCAGGCTGAATGGACTTGATCCGGTAAGCGTCTCGTACCGGATAGGGGAGCGTGATGTCGCTCGCCTGCGCGGTGGTGGGCACAAATATGGTCAGGAGAAGCGCGCTGATGCATAGCCACCACCATCGATGGGCTCGCATGTGGGTCCTTTCTCAGGAAAATGGTGGAGATCCGCACCGCTCCACAGCGCTGCGGATCTCCACCGAGATCATCAACTCAAAGGGATGGCGTTCAGGACCCGGGTGGGAATCACCTGCACATTGCTGTGCTGTTGTTCCTCAGTCCTACGCCCTCCATTGATCAGCCACACCGACGCCGAGTCGGGAGACTTGACATAGGTGCCGTCGCCGATCTGCTCGGTCAGAGCGTCCCAGACACGGACCGGGATGATCTGGCGCGGCTTGTCCTTGTAGCCCGAGGCGATCAGCTCCTCCATGGTGTGGAACTCGACCTTGGCGCCACCGACGATCGCGGCCTCAGACGTGGTGCCCGCCTTCACAAGGCGCGTCCCGTCGCCGATCTGCTTGGTCAGAGCGTCCCAGACACGGACCGGGATGATCTGGCGCGGCTTGTCCTTGTAGCCCGAGGCGATCAGCTCCTCCATGGTGTGGAACTCGACCTTGGCGCCACCGACGATCGCGGCCTCAGACGTGGTGCCCGCCTTCACAAGGCGCGTCCCGTCGCCGATCCGCGTCGGCAGGGCGTCCCAGACACGGACCGGCAGGATGTGCAGGGGATCGTCCGCATAGCCGGCGCTTTCGAGTTCCTCCATAGAGATGAAGGGCATCTTCGCCCCGCCCACGACCGCCCCTTGGGCGGTGTCGCCAGCTTTGCCGATGCGGACTCCGTCTCCGATGTCGTTCGGCAAGGCGTCCCAGACGCGGGTAGGCACCACCTGTAGCGGACGGTTGTCGTACCCGGCGGCCTTGAGCTCATCGATGCTGGTGAAGGGCATCTTCGCGCCTCCGATGATCGCCGCCTGCGCGGATGAACCCGCATTCTTGATCCGCGTGCCGTCTGCGATCTTCGTTGGGAGGGCGTCCCATGTGCGGGTGGGGATAGTCCACACGGGTCGGTCGCCGTATCCGGCGCCGTTGAGCTCTTCCAGACTGGTGAAGGGCATCTTCGCGCCACCGACGACCACGGCCTGCGAGGTCGAGGTCCCGTTCTTGAGCCGGGTGCCATCCATGATCCGTGTCGGCAGGGAGTTGAAGACCCGCTCCGGAATGGCCCGCACCTTCGATCCCCAGTCGGTGCCGAAGCCGGCGTCGATGACCTCTTGTGAGCTGCCGAAGTCCACTCTGGCCAAGCCGATCATGGCGGCTACTGGAGTCGACCCGTTGGCCCCTTGGAGCAGGGTGCCGTCATAGGGGACGGTGGGCAGGGTGTTGAAGTGCCGGGAAGGGATGGCACGTACCTTCGAGGCCCAGCCGGCGCCATATCCGACGTCGATGACCTCCTGAGGGCTGGCGAACGGTATTTTCGCACCTCCCAGGTACATCGCGACCGCTGTGGAGGCGCCGCCGGCGGTTCCTTGAACCAGAGTCCCGTCGGAGGGGACGAAGCCCATTCGGTTGTAGCTGCCGGCCGAGATCGCCACCACGCGGCTGGCCCAGTCGGCGCCCTGACCGACGTCGATGACCTCCTGAGGATTGGCGAAGGGCACCAGGGCGCCGCCCAGCGTCATGGAGACAGGCAGGTCGGTGCTGCCGTCCTTGGCCTGCACCAGGTTCCCGTCGGCCGGAATTTGGTTCATGTGGTCACGGGCGTCGATGGACCAGTCGGAGACCTTCACCGGCGTGCCGCAGGTCACCGGGGCGGCGCAGGAGTCCTGCCAGGCGGGAAAGCCGCCGACGAAGATGTAGATCCGGCCGCGCTGGTCGATCGCCGAGGTGGCGTTGCGGGGGGTGGCCGGACCGGCGTTGATCACCCCTTGCGTGGTCGGGCGCGGCGTTCCGGAGCAGATGTTGTCGTTGCAGGTGGCCTGCCATACCGGCGCGCCGCCGACCATCTTGTAGATTCTGCCGGTGTCGCTCGTGTGCAACAGGGTGCCGTCGGCCAGGCCGCGCACATCGGTCACCGGCTGCGGACCAGGCGGGGGAGCGGGCGTGCCACTGCCGGGAGGTTGCCCGTAGCCGCCGCCACCGCCACCGTAATAATTCGCCGCCGTGCATCTTGTTTCTGGGCTGAGCCACACACAGACCGTCGAACTAGTGGGGATCTTGGCAGAGCGGTAACTAGTGACGTCACCGCTCACACACCACCATGTGCCCAAGATGTTGAATCGCTCAACGTGCTGGATGTTACGATACGCCACTCTAGCGAATTCCAAGTAGGCTTGGGCGAACCCCACCCTACCAGGTGGAACCAAGGGCGCTACCCCCGACCAGGTCGCAGTCTTGTTAGTCACGGTCGTGACGATTCCGACGCTACGGGATGCGCCGATTATCTTTGCGACCTCGAGCGAGGTGTTCACACTTGTTTCTACCGATACCGATTCTTCTGTAATCGTATGTACCGGCATCGACATGGGGTCTTGGGTGGCGTTAGTGGCTCTTACTAGAATACCTTTCGGCTCTAGGCCTTTGCCGCTGGAGAGTATCTGTACCGTGGCGTCACTGGGCTGTGGCCCACTGCAAGGATATGGAGGAGTAAGGCAACAATCGTCAGCGTTGACCGGCGGAGGATTTATCGTCGTAACGGACAGACTCATACCAAGGATGGCGGTCATTGTTAATAATTTTCTCAGCTTTATCATTTCTTTCCTCAGGGTACGTTTCGGGAGATACGGATCGAGCGGCGATCGGCGTGTGAGGCAGGTTGGCGAGCCCCGTCGGCCGGGCCGTCCCGGATGGCGGCGATCTAGAATGCTCCCTACCGGCGGCTGATCGCCGCCCTCTATGGCCCAGGTGTGCCATGAGCCAGGGCTTTGCATGGCTGTCGCATTCCCGGGTGCTGGTATTGCGACAGGTGAGTTACTCGTGGTGAGGTCAGGACGCGACAGCCGAAGCTTTTGCGGCACCGCCGCAGGCTTCTGCGATGACGGTCGCAATGAGCAGGACGGGGCAGTTCGTCACGTCGTGTCGTGCTGTTTTAAGTTTAATGGTCAATCGCTTCTGTACCGCTCAGGCATGCCGCAGCGTTCAGGCATGATATTCGGGGCGTGCCCCGAGGGTGCCAATGTGGTCGCGAAACAGAAAGCGATATCGTTTTTGGACATAATAGCGAATTAGCCGCACATTGCGGATATTTATCAATAATTTAATAGGCTGGCGTCTCTATTAATACACCGTGTGCGGCTGGCTCAGCAATCGTCGATTTGGCCAATAATCGCCGGTTTCCCGCCAAGATCGTCAGCGGCAGGCGGCGGCCCGACTAGCGATCTTCCAGAGCCGTTAATATGGGGTGAGACCGGAATACGAACGAAGCGTGCCACGGCCCCGTTTCCCAGTTGGGTGCCCGGTCTGCCGCCGCGCAGCCGAGGCGATCTGCCTTAGAGCGCCTAACAGAATGATCTTTGTTGTGCTTTGATCTCTCGCTGTAGCCGAGCGAGAGGGTGCGAGTGGCCAAGCTGAAGCCGTGGGAGGTTAGCGACGAGCTGTGGGCGGTGCTTGAGCCACTGTTGCCGCAGCGTCAGCGGCGGTTCCGGCATCCAGGACGTAAGCGGCTGGATGACCGGCTGGCGTTACAGGGCATTTTGTTCGTGTTGCACACCGGGATCGCCTGGGAGCACCTGCCACAAGAGCTCGGCTACGGCTCGGGTATGACGTGCTGGCGGCTTCTGGCCGAGTGGAACAAGGCCGGCGTCTGGCAGCGGCTGCATGAGGTGCTGCTCGACCGGTTGCAGGCCGCCGACGCACTCGACTTCTCCCGGGCCGCGGTGGACTCCTCCCAGATCAGAGCGTTGAAAGGGGGGCGCAGACCGGCCCGTCGCCGGTCGATCGAGGGCGAGTCGGCAGCAAGCACCACCTGATCACCGACGCCACCGGCATCCCGCTCGCCGTCATCTTGACCGGCGCCAACCGCAACAATGTGACCCAGTTGCGCCCGCTCCTGGACGCCATCCCCAAGGTGCGCGGCAAGCGCGGCCGGCCACGCCAGCGTCCTGACGTAGTGCTCGCCGACCGCGGCTACGACCACGACAAGTACCGCGCCTTGGTTCGTGAGCTGCAGATCCGGCCGCTCATTGCCCGACGCGGCACCGACACGGCTCCGGCCTGGGCAAACAACGCAGGGTCGTGGAGCAGGCCTTCGCCCTGCTGGACGCCTTCCGCCGCCTGCGCATCCGCTGAGAAGTCCGCGCCGACATCCAAGAGGCATTCCTCAAACTGGCCTGCGCACTCATCTGCTGGCGACGCCTCACCTCATTGCGTTAGTAGCTCTTAGCTTGTTCTTTATCCACCAGACCGTTGCGTTCATCTGGGCAACGAACAACGCCTTGGAGTGGTCGACCTGCTCAACTCCCTGTTGCGAGGTCTTGTGGTTCGACTCGTTTGAGCGACGCGCTCACCCGCACGAGCCCACCCCCGCGACTGATTCAACCCCAGGTGGTCCAGTCGACGCGTAGTCACCCGAAACAACACCCAAGCGGTACGATGCGAACACCGAACCGGGCAGCTGACCGTACCAGCAGCACCAGCGGGCAGGACTTCTCCGTCAGGGGGCGTGGCCGTACCGCGCCCACCAGCGGTTTTCCACGTACCTGGCAAAGCCAACCTGGTTGCGGGCGCCGTTGCAGGCCATCGCCCGCCGCCGGGCGGCCGCGTCCAGGTGGAAGAACCCGCCCAGCTGGGTGATACCAGACAGAAACTGAATTCTGTCTGGTATCAATAGTACGTGGTGACGTGTGACGGCGACCGGGGCCGTGTGGCCGGCCAGGGTGTTGCTAACCGCCGGGACAATGTCGTCCCCGGGCGCCATCCTTGCACTGCGGGGCGCCCCAGGAAAAATGGCCGAGTAAGACCATGCCTTGCTCACGGCAGAGATATGCGTGGACATGCAGGGATAACTAACTCGCGGGCAAGGGCGGCGCGCTTGCCCGGCACGCCCTCTCGTAAGGCGCGTGTGCACCGTGAGGAGAAAGACGCCGTGTCTTTCGACCTCGAGATCTCGAACCCATTCACGACCGGCTTCGACGGCCAGGTCACGAACATCTTCACACCCCGCCTAGCCCTCTGGAGGCATTTACGGCGATCAATTCTCCATCCGCCACCATCTCGATTCTCCTGGAGGTGCCGGCGCCTCTGCGCGCATCTGGGGTCGAGCGTCGCTGTTGGTCCAATCGTCACACGTGGCCAAGTCATTGGTGAGATCATCCAGTTCGACGGCATTCCCGCCCACCTGCGCCACGCTCTGGGCGGGCGCCGGAACAATGTCTACCCCGGGATGAACCTGTACGACTACTTCGTGTCGATGGCTGGCACCGCGATTGTGCTGCACGTGAGGTTCTTCCAGGACGGCAGCGCGCCTCAGGTGATCGATTACGGTTCCTAGCCTTGATCTTTCGTGATCAAGGTGTGGTCGGCGGAGTGGTTCGGCTGAAGGTCGAATTGCGTGCTGGGGTCAGCATGCTGGCCCGGCTGTCGCGTCGGGTGGGCGGGCTTCCATGGGCCCGCGGGCGTTCCCTTTCGTGGTCGCAGGGACAGGCTGTGGCTGGTCAGATCGGGGCCGGGAGGGCTTGCAGGCGGGCCAGGGCGGTGAGGATGTCGCGGGCCCAGGACCATCTTGCGGCTACGCGCAGGCGCAGACGGCGGCCACCGCGTACCAGTCGTCCGGCGCCGTGAACAGGCGTAGCCGCAGTCGTTTGGGTTCGTAGGTCTGGGCGGCGGTGCCGGGCAGGGCCAGCAGTTGCATCCAGACGAGGAGTTCGCAGGCCAGGGCGACGAGTTCGCACCAGATCTGGTTGCGGACGAAGTGATGCAGCGGCAGGTTGGCCAGGCCGGTGTCGTTGGCGCAGCGGATGCGGTCTTCGGCGCGGGCGCGGCGGCGGTGGCGCAATCCGGATCGGCGAGCTGACCTTGCTTGATGTTGGTGACGAAGCAGGTGACGCGGTTGCCGTCGACGTCGGTGAAGCACAGCTGGGCGCCGGGGTGTGGGCGTTTTCTGCGGGCGATGATGCGCATTCCTTTCGGCCAGCCGGGCAACTCCAGCAGGCCGGTGAGTTCGGCGACCCAGGCGCCGGGCCGCACCTGCCGGTCACGTCGTAGGCAGGTGTCCACGCGCTCTTGGGCAGGCGAAGCACGGCTTGGCGCACCACCGGCACGGCGGATGATCAGGATCGGGAGCGTGCCGTCGCCCTCAGTGAGCGTGGCTGGCCATGAGAGCCTGACCCGCACCGCCCGCATACCCCTGGCCGACCACGCCACGAATCCCTGCAACCCCTGATCCGCCTTCAGACGGCCTGTCATCGGCCGCGCCGAAACGCCCCCTGCCTTCCTCTCCCCCACTGGCAGTGCCGGCAGATCGCCCCGCAGACCCCATTGGACCCAGTGACACGGTGAGCCCGCAACACCCGATAACGCTCGCGGACGCCGTCCGCCCACGCCCTTGCCTGACCTCCAGCGGAGGCTTGACGTTCCATGCCCACCGGGCAGTCCCCAGAAAAGATTCAGCGCGCGATGCAGCGGCTTCGCCCCTTCGACCGTCTAGAACGTGACGACCGAAGGGACCACTCGTGGATGACGAACCCGGCTTCGACAACTTCGTGGCTGAGCAGACCGACGCGCTGCTCCGCTATGGATTCGTTCTGACCGGAAACCCTCATGATGCCGCAGATCTGGTCCAGGAAGCTCTGGTACGGCTGCGCGGCGCCTGGCCGAGGATGAGACGCAAGGACCGGTCGCACACCTACGTCCGGACCACGATGGCGCGGTTGCACATCAGCGTCTGGCGGCGTCACAGACGTGAACACCTCACCGCGGAGCCGCCGGACCGGGTTCACCACGAGGTCCTCCCTTCCGACGAGGACCAGGGTCTCTGGGAAGAGCTGGCCGCGCTGCCCCGCAGACAGCGTGCCGTGCTGGTGCTGCGCTACTACGAACAACTCAGCGACGCCGAGATCGCCAAGGTGCTCGGCATCTCCCCTGGAACCGTGCGCAGCCAGGCCTTCCGTGGCCTGGACAAGTTGCGTTCCTCCCTCCTCTCCGCACCGGCGACCCACAGGAGCATGCGATGACCGATCTGGAAGACAAGCTGAGCCGCGTCCTGTCCGGGGCGGCGCATCGCGCGCCGCAGTCGCAGGCCGGGCTGCTCACGACGGTCAAGACGCGCCATCGCCGGCGGCGGGCCCGGACCGCCGCCATGCGCGCGGCCGCGGCCGTGGTCCTGGTGGCAGGCGGGGTGGGTGCGGCGGTGAGCGCGCTCGGCGCGGCGGCTGAGCCGCACCCCGCCATACGCGCGACCAACGAAACAAAGCCGACGCCGGACGAGATTCCGCCCGCCGTCGAGAAGGTGTGGCCTCAGGCGGTACACAAGATCCCGGTCGAGCTGCCCGACGGCCGCGCATACTACCCGCAGCTCCTCCTCGACGATCGCACTCTGCTGGTTATGACGGGCGTGACCGACGGAAGGCGTCAGTTCCTGTGGAGCTTCGATCTGCGCACCGGCCGGCCCAGGCGAATTGCTGAGATTCCCCCGACGAAGGGATCGGCGATCTTCGCCGACGGCGTCGCCGCCGGTGGCGGCAACATCGTCTGGTGGGCGTCCTACAAGGAGCCGGGAGGCCCGCGGGTCGCCCGGATCTGGACAGTGCCGGCCGCCGGCGGCAAGCCTCGGCCGGTGACCGACGCCCCTCTCGGAAACGTCATGAAGAAGGGGCACATCAGAGGGCTGACGGTGACGGGCTCGGACGTGGTCTTCGCGTACGAGAAGGGCGGGGTTTACCGGGCGCCTCTGAGCGGGGGTTCGCCGCAGCCGGTGAAGGGCGCCGAGCGGCACCACATCCTGCAATGGCCATGGGTGGGCCTCCACCACGGGAAAGCGATCTTCCGCGAGCTGGTCAACGTCGAGACCGGTGAGCGGCGCGACGCCGAGGTCAAGGCCAACGAGGAGGTCAGGTGCGGCGTCGAACGATGCGCGGGGGTGGACGTACGCTACGAGACCGTCAAACGTCCCCGTGACCGCTCCGGCAAGGAAATCAAGTGCGGCACACGCCGGTGCCCGGACACGGTGCAGGTCCGGACCACTCTGCGCGGGTTCGTCCGCGACCGTGACGGCTCCCACGAGCGTGACCTGCCGAACACCTTTCAGGAAGGCGACGATGCCGCCTTGGAGCGCTTCTTCAAGGTCCATGTGTCGGGACCGGGAAACCTGCCCGTCGTGGCGCTGTACGACGTCAAGACCGGCCGCTTTGCCGATCTCGGCATACGGCGTGACGGGCGGGGAATCATGGCGATCCCCAACGGCGGCCTCGACCGGCTGATGACCTACCCGATCAAGAACAAGATGTACGTTCTGGACCTGGCCGCGATCAAGTAGGGCTGCGCTGAACCGCGGCCGTGTCTGTCAGAGGGGATCGTTCTATCCGCGCGAGTGAGGCGCCAGCCCTTCCTCGCCAGCAGCGAGCCTGTAGTGCGGCGCGGCGCCACTTCGGCGAGATCTCCCCGGGGCACATCTCGCCGGGCAGACTGCCTCGGAGTCGATCAACGGCGTGCCGTAGATCGACTTTGAAAGTCTTAGACGAGGTCCGCCTCGTAGGCGGCGATGAGCAGATGGGCCCTGGTCCGGGCGCCGAGCTTCAGCAGCAGGCTGCTGACGTGCGTCTTGACCGTGCTCAGCGTGACGTACAGAGTCTGCGCGATCTCCGCGTTGGACAGGCCACGCGCCACCAGGACCAGCACCCCCGCTCGCGTTCGGTGATGTCCAGGCGTCGGGCCGGCGGGCGCACGTGACGCTCGATCAGCCGCCGAGTGGCGCTTGGCCCGAGGAGGGAGTCGCCGGACGCGACGACCTGCACGCTCCTGATCAGCTCGGCTGGCGGGGTGTCCTTGAGCAGGAAGCCCGCAGCGCCGGCCCGGAGCGCTCCGTCGACGTACTCGTCCAGGTCGAAGGCGGTCACGATGAGCACGCGCGCCTGGGGGTGCGCGACGCAGATGCGGCGGGTGGCCTCGATGCCGTCCATCTCGGGCATGCGCACGTCCATCAGCACCAGGCCGGGGGGCTCGCTCGCGGCGACGGCCACGGCCTGCGTGCCCGTCGCGGCCTCGCCGGACACCTGGAACCCCGGCACGCTGTCGATCAGCCGGCGGAAGCTCGCCCTGATGAGCGGCTGGTCGTCGGCCACCAGCACCTTGATCACAGCGCCAGCCTCGCCGTCACCCGGAAACCGCGCACCGGGTGGGCGCCCGCCTCGAACTCGCCACCGAAGATGCGCACGCGCTCGCGCAGCCCGGTCAGCCCGTGGCCGTAGGGCCGCTCCCGCGCGTTCCTGCCGTCGTCGGCGATCTCCACGACCAGTTCCTCCTCCTGCCGTTCGATCAGCACCGTAGCCCGGTGAGCCGCGGCGTGCTTGAGCACGTTGGTCAGCGCTTCCTGCACGATCCGGTAGACCGTGAGCTCCATCTCGCCACGTACTTTGCCGTCGAGCCGCAGCTCCACCTCCAAGCCCGCGGCCCTGACCCCGGACAGGAGCTCGCCGAGGTCGGGAGCAGGCACCACGTCCGCCGGGCCGTCCTCGCGCAACACGCCGAGCAGGCGCCTGGTCTCGCGCAGCGCCGACCTGCTGGTCTCCTCGATCGAGCCGAGCGCGCGGCTCGTCTCCCGGGCGTCGCCGACGTGCCGTTCGATGCCGGCCTGCACGGCGATCGTGCTGAGGCTGTGTCCGATGACGTCGTGCAGCTCGCGGGCGATGCGCAGGCGTTCCCGCGCCGCCTCGGCACGGGCCCGGTCCTCCGCCTGGGCGGCCAGTTGCTCGGTGTAGAGCCTGCGCTGGCGTACCGCGGTGCCGGTGGTCCAGGCCGCCACCACGATCGCCAGCACCAGCCCGAGCTGGTCGACGGTCTGACCCCGCAGCGGGAGCTCCACCACTCCCTGCGTCGTGACCGCCACCGCCACGAGCAGCGCGGGCACCGCCTTGTTCCGGGTGGCCAGCGTGTAGAGCACGAGCGGCAGGCCGAACGGGTCCGCCTGCGGGATGAGGAACTCCCGCATCCGCAGCCCGCCGATCAGCACGACCACGAACACCGCCCGCGGCCACAGGCGCCGGACCGCGAGGGGCAGGCTGGTGGCCAGGGCCCCTGTGAAGTCGAGCAGGCCGGGCTGCGCGGGGTTACGCGAATGGATGAGCCCGAGGAAACCGGCCGCCAGTAGCAGAGCCACCACGATGTCCAGGGACACCCAGGCCCAGCCCGGTATGCGGCTCAGCAGGGGAGGTCGGGGCTGTTCAAGCACATTCCCGACCCTAGCCACCGAGTCCGGCGTCACGTATCGGTCCCATGACCGATGCGCGGGCGGGCCTTCGGGACGCATGGTGACGGGCATGATCGAAGTCATCGGATTGACCAGACGCTTCCGGCGGCACGCCGCCGTCGACGACCTGTCCTTCACCGTCACCCCCGGCAAGATCACCGGGTTCCTCGGGCCGAACGGTGCGGGCAAGACCATGACCATGCGGATCATCCTCGGGCTCGACCGGCCGACCTCCGGGCGGGCCACCGTGAACGGCGTGCCGTACCGGACCTTGGACAGGCCCCTCACCCATGTCGGCGCGTTGCTCGACGCGAGCGCCATGCAGGGGGGACGCCGCGGCGAGCAGCACCTGTGGTGGCTGGCCAGGTCCAACGGGATCTCCCGCACGCGCATCGGCGGGCTGCTGGAGCTGGTCGGGCTCGCCGGCGCGGGGCGCACGCGGATGGGCGGCTTCTCGCTCGGCATGAAGCAGCGGCTGGGGCTGGCTGCCGCGCTGCTCGGCGATCCCGAGGTGCTGCTGCTGGACGAGCCGCTCAATGGGCTCGACCCCGAAGGCATCCGGTGGATGCGCGGGCTGCTGAAGTCGCTGGCCGCCGAGGGCCGGACCGTGCTGGTCTCCAGTCATCTCATGCACGAGATGGCGGTCACCGCCGATCACCTGATCGTCATTGGGCGGGGGCGGCTGCTGGCCGACACGGAGATCACGCGGTTCGTGCGGCCCGGGATGTCGCTGGAGGACACGTTCATGCAGGTCATCGAAAGGAACGCGCCGTGAACGCCGTCGCCGCCGAGTGGATCAAATTGCGTACGTTGCGCTCGACCTGGTGGGCTCTCGGCGTGGGGGTGCTGACGGCGCTCGCGCTCACCGTGCTCGGCGCGTCCACCGTGATCTCGCCGTGCTGCGGGACCTGGAGCTGCGCATCCTCAAGGCCGACCCCACGCTGGACCTGCCTCTCCCCCGCCGGGCCACCGCCGCCAATCCGCCGGCCCCGGGCCACCGCCTGGGGTAGCTGGCTGTGAGCGGCCATCCCGATCCTCAGCTGCGCGTACGGAACTCCATGGGCGTTCGTGTACGCGGCGGCCAAACGACGCACGTTCAACCTCGCGCTGTTGGCGCTCATCTACCTGGCCCTGTGCGGGGCTTTCCTGATGATGCGGCTCACCGACGACGGAGGGCTCAACAAACTGGACATCATCCCCATGCTCGCGCTGGTCACGCTGTGGCTCGGCGGGACCTGCCACGCCGTGCTGGTTCGGGAGCACGTTTTCGCGACGCAGGAGCCCGCGGACGTGTCCCGGCGGGCCAGGTGGTGCGTGACCTCGGCCTCGTACTCTTGGCTCTAGTGGCGACGGCGGGATACGTCTGGCTGGAGCCACCCGGCTGATCCGGTGTGGGCATCGGACATGGTGCGATGCCTCGCCCCGGCCGGGAGTCTGGTCAGGCTACGAGCACAGCTTGTACGCGCGGATCACCGTCTCCTTGACGGTGTTGCCGCCGACACCCGCAGCGACACCGTCGAGGCGTTCTTCGGGTGCGCCAGCACAGCCGCGTGTGCTGCCACGACCGGCACCTGCCGCCAGGTCCTGCCCTCGTCATGGGAGACCTCGGCCGACAGCCGCTTGGGCCGCAGGGCCGCCCCTCGCTGGTCCTGCAGTTGCAACGGCACGAGCTGGACATGGCCGGCCTTCGCGCTGTCGTCCGCGTCCAGCCGCGGCAGGAACCGCACGAAGACGACGTCCAGCGCGGAAGCCTGACCGTCGCCGGCGTGAGCCGAGCGGAAGGTCCATTCCGCGTCGATCCTCGTACTGACGTCGAACGCCGCCCCGCGCACCACGCTCGTGGCGATCCGGTACACGCCGGGCCGAGATGGCACGTTCTCGAAGGTTCCCGTGGCAGGAGCGGCGATCTCGTTGATGAGCTCGCCGTTGTAGTACAGCCTGGTCGGTCCTGGAGAAGCCGCCGTTGCCGTGGCCGTCCGTGAACATCGGCACGTTTATCGACATAGTGTCGCCACGGCGCACGACCCAGGTCGCGTCCTCCGACATCGGCGCACCGGGCCCGTACACGGCGTTGATGTAGCGGGCGGAGTACGTACGCCCTGCCCGTGAGCCGGCGCGGTCCACGTGGCGTGGCTCAGGCCGTCGGCGTCGTTCTGGCTCACGAATCCGTTCCATAGGATGCCGTCGGTGGAGTAGTGCTCCGTACGGCTGCCCGGCAGGGCGATGTCCCGACAACGGCGACCAGACGAACGCGCTCCCGGACATCGGGGAGGGCGACATCGACCGGCGGCCGAGATGGCCCTTGGCCGTCGCGCCGAACTCCGCACGGACGGTGGCGAGGTCCCGCTGCCGGACCGTCCTGGTGAAGCCACCCGGCACCATACCCGCTGGGAACCACGCCAGCCCGTAGATCGCCCCGTCCGTGCCGGCCCACTGCGTGTTCACCTTGCCGGTGAGGGTGTCGTCCTCGTACGGCCAGATGGTCGTCGCATTCGGCATCGAGCGCGACCGGGTCCTCGCCCACCAGTAGGTCGACAACGGGCCCGGCTGGGCCGTCGTCCAGTTGCCCACGGCCGAGCAGGTCCTCGCCCTCGAACCCGACCTGTCCCTCATCCCGACAGGGATGGTCGGCGCGATCGGGGCTTATCCCGACGGAGCCGAGCACGCCTTCGAAATGCGCACGTTCGCGCCCGGCGTCGGCGTGGCCGAAGACCCCGTGTGCGGCAGCATGAACGCCTCGGTCGGGCAATGGCTCATCGCGACCTGCCGCGTAGCCTCCCCCTTCCGAGTCTCCCAGGGCAAGCGCGCAGGCCGGGCCGGGACCATCGAGATCACCGCTGAAGCGGACGGCACCGTCTGGGTCGGCGGCGCCGCCACCAGCTACATTCGCGGCACCATCACCCTGTGACCTGCCTCAGCGCATGCGGGATGCGGTCGAGTGCGGGGCGGCTGGCCAGGCCATAGGAGTAGAAGTCGACGGCTCGCGCGCCGGCGTACCGTCCGGCGTGCCGTAGATGTTCGCGGGCTGATCCAGGTTGACCGGCCCCCTTCTGGAACTGCACCTGGCCCATCTGCAAGCCGAACTGAGCGGCACACGCACAGTGCGGCGGCACATGATCGGGCAGCTGAACTTGGTCTTCACCGCGATCCGCCAGCACGGTTGGGCCAGTGACCTGCCGACCAGAGCGATGTTCTTCCCCGAGAACAGGCCCAAGGAAGCTAAAGCGCTGCCCAGCGCGCTCAGTGAGCACGTCATGGTACAACTCGAACAGCCGGACAACCTCAAGATGAAGCGGGAGGCTCCCGTCTCCATCGACGAAGAGCTCGAAGTTCATCGTCGAGCACCACGCCAGAGAAGATGCCGCACTGCCCGCCAGTGACCTGCTGTTCCCAAGCCAGGCAGCGACCCTGGCGCCGAGCAGGCTCTTACCTGCTTCCTCTACCGGACCAAGATGCTCGAGTGGGTGCAACGCTGCGACGTCCGCGACGAGTACGGGCCCGTTATTGCGAATAAGAGGTAACGATCTCGGTGGCCAACGCGTTTCTCCGCGAAACTCAGCTCGATGGTCATCCAGGTGGCCTCTGGCGCCACACCATAGATTCGCGGGCCCGCCCGCATCTAAGTGGGTGAGACCCGAGGAGAACCTTTGCACCCCGACCAGCAGCGAGCCTTCACCGAGTTCGTCACCACCCGCTCCGACAGTCTGATCAGGCTCGCCTACCTCCTGACCAACGATCAGCACGCCGCCGAGGACCTGCTCCAGACGGCATTAGCCAAGACTGCCGGACACTGGCGGCGAATCCGCGACAATCCGGAGGCGTACGTGCGCCAGGTCATGTACCACGAACAGGTCGGTCGCTGGCGAAGTCCGCGCTGGTCCCGCGAACGGCTGGTCCTGTCGCCTCCTGACCGGGCCACGGATGACCGGACTCACGAGGTTGAGACGCACATCACCCTGGCCCAGGCGCTACGGACCCTGCCGGCGCGTAAAAGGGCGGTTCTGGTGCTTCGTTACTACGAGGACCTCTCGGAGTCCGAGGTCGCCAAGATCATGGGCTGCTGGGTAGGGACCGTGCGTAGCCAGACCCACCAAGCCATCGCCCGGTTGCGCGCAGTGATCGGCAAGACCGTCACCCTGGAGGCCTGAGATGACTATCGACGAACAGCAGATCTCTGCGGAACTGCTCCTGATGGCGGACGAGGCCAGGCCCATTGACGCGCTCGCCTACGCCAGACAGGCACGGATCGGCTCCCTGCGGCGTCGGCGCAGGTCATGGTCAGTCGCCGGGCTCGCCGCAACCGCTTCGGTGATCGCCTCGGTGATCGTCATGACTTCCGGAGGCTCCGGCCAGGTCACCGCGGCGAGGGAGGAACGCCTGCCGGACAACACCCCTCAGCAGTTGCAGGCCGTGCGCGAGTGCATGCCCAAGGGAGGTCCGGTGCACAACATGGACGGTAACCGGCGCCTCTCCGAATACGGCACCGTCAAGGACTTCCGGCTGCTCGTGGAGTATCGGGACAAGGGCGGGTCGACCGCTCTGGTCGGCAGCCTGTCCGGCTTTGTCCTCTGCACGCTGACCACACAGAAGGATTTCGCGGAGCTAGCGGTCTTCACCTACTGGGGATTCAAGGCTCCGGGGAACATGACCGGCTTCTCGGGGCCCCTTCAGGTGGACGCCTACACCTCGCATATGCACTCGTATGCTGTGGGGCCGGAGCGGATCCAGAAAGACGACACCTACCGGGTCGTCGCCGGCAGGGTCCAATCGGACGTGCGACGGGTCGAGATCGACTGGGCGGACGGGCGGCGTACCGATGCGCGCGTGGCCAACGGCTTTTTCATCGCCCGGGTGCCGGGGAGATCGGTCCCGGACCCCGCTGGTGGCGAGGACCCCCTTGGCAAGCCTTTCACCATCCTGGATTCGCCACCGGTCACGGTCACCGCCTATGGCCCGCAGGGCCAGATCCTAGAGCAGGATAAGGACGTGGCGTTCGGACCATTGGGCCGGGAAGCGACTGATCAGGCGTCGAGGCAAGCCAATGAGCGGGCATTACCCCGATGAGAGTCTCCCCCTCTGCAGGGGGGACTGGAAGGAGCTGAGACGCCAGCTTGCCGTATCCGTTCCGCCGGGGCGGCTGAAGACAGCGGGATGGGGAATGAGGCCGGTGAGCGCCCCAGGTCAAGGTGAGAGGTCCCGCGTCCGCCACTCGGTTGGCTTGCTCGTCCCCGGTAGCAGCCGCCTCCGACCAGGCAGCATGCCCGTACCCTCAAGATCGGCCGCTCCACAGCCTACGCCGCCCTCGCCGGTAACCCAGTCGACCGGTCTGGTTCCCCACGGTTTCCCCCGGTTCCGGTCCTCGCTCCCTTTGCACTACCTTGTTGAGGTGATCAAGGAGTGGATGGTCGTCATGACAGCAGCAGTGGCGTTGGCGGCCTGCAGCGACGGACGCAGTGGCACTGCGCCCACCCCGCTGGCATCAAGCCAAGCTGCCAAGCCCCGCATCACGCCGGTCGAGACCGTTGCCGTACAGCCCACGCTGGGACCGATCCGGGGCGTCTGGAAGAACACCGGGGTTCGCGAGGACCCGGCATATATGACGAGCGTCGCAGTCTCAGGCCCCCGAGACGCGTGGGTGGTCGGGTCGGCCGCTGATGAATCTGTGGGAATCGTGAAACATTGGGACGGTCACCGCTGGCAGTCGGTCAAGCCTCCAGGAAAGAGGGGAGAGAACGGGCTGGCGGTCGTAGCCGCGCTGTCGAGCGGCAGTGTCTGGGCGTTCGGCCAGGACGGAAACGCCTGGCGGCGTGAGCGCGGCGGCTGGTCGCACCAGGGCCGCCCGAATGGGCTCTCCCTTTTGAGGGCCGCCGTCGTGGTCGGCCCACGGGAGGTGTGGGTTGCGGGACTCATAAGCGATAAGGGCCAGAGCCCTCTCCTCGCGCGATGGTCGGGTACCTCATGGACGACCGCTCCTGCTCCTTTTGTGGGCGAGGTGACATCTCTGAGTGTCGGCTCTGGCCGACAACTGTGGGCGATGAGCCGTGGTGGGGACGACGATGTGCCCGCCGTCGCACGCTGGGACGGCACGCGTTGGCATGACGTGCCGTTGCCGGACCGGCTTCGGTCACAGGAGGTGACGTTGAAGCGAATCGTAGCGGCGGCGCCAGGTAAGGCATGGATTGCGGGAGCCGTCCACGTCCAAAACAGCGACGGGTACGAACAGGGCTTTGTCATGTACTGGAACGGGCACGATTGGCACTCGCTCAACACTCCCTCGCACGATGCCTTCCAACCACCCCAGCCCGAAACCTACTCCGACTTCGGCACCATCGCCTCCGACGGCCGTGGCGGCCTGTGGCTCGGCGACGAGCACGGCCGCATCTGGCACTATGACGGTCGCAAGTGGAGAGCGGAAAAGATTCCATCTGGCAGCAGTTGGCGTATCGCTGCCGACTTCGCTTCCGTCCCCGGCAGCGACCAGGCGATCGCAGTCGGCGGTAAGCCGAACGCCGAGGAGGACAGCGAAGGCTGGATTTGGTTGCGACACGCGGCTGCAATCGATTGACCCGTGCTCGCGATCGGGCCAGCCGCGAAACGGCACCAAACCCCGACCATGTGTCGATCTTGCGGCCCGTTTCGATGTAGGCAAAAGTTACGGCCGGTGGTCAACCGCGATCAGGGCCGTCTTCCTCGTCCTTGTCAGACGGCAGGTTGTGCGGCGAGTGTTCTCCAGGTGAAGCGGAGGCAGCCGACCTGGACATCCGTGCGGAGGCCGGGTGAACAGGTGGTGGCGGCCGAGAATCGCGCCCAGCACGCTGAGCAGCGGCTCGCACCGCAAGCGAGCGCGCCCACACACCCGTCGCCGACCGAGAAGAGGCGGAGGATGCACTGCGCCAGGCCGATGCGGAGAACGCCCGCGCTGAGCGGGCCGAGCAGGTTCGCGCCGTCCAGGAACAAACGCGCAAGGACATGAGCATGCCCGCGCCGCATATGCCGTGGAGATCACTTCCCGGCGACAACCAGTGACGAGTCCGCCGACAATTCATGACGAACGCGCAGCTCGGTCCTCTGTTCTACAGTCGATTGATCCTCGCGCGGTCGTGTCGTCCGATGTGACGGTCCGTATGGGGGGCGTGCATCGGACGCAGCTGGCTCACTGCCGGTCGTGCGGTTTCGGGTCGGTGGGAGGTGCGGGCTGTGCCGTCTGACCGGCAGCGCTCAAGCGGCGATCAAGGTCCTGCTGTCTTTTGTGGGCTTCCTGGAGTTTGCTCTGGGCCACGGCCAGAGCGGTCGCCGCTTCGCCGGTTCACGTTGTGCCGCCGAGAGCTTCACGGCCACGTCCTTGAGCTCGGCCCGCACCTGTTTGAGCTCCTCTCGTACGGCCTTCGTCTCCGTCCGGGCCTCGCGGGCGTCGGCCGCCGCGGCCGCCGCGCGCTCGCGCTCGTCCTCCTTCTGCCGCTTTAGCTCGGCGATCTCGTCCCGCGCGATCTGCAACTGGTCGCCGACGGCCGTCAGCCGCGCCGCCTGGGTGTCGAACCGGGTACGCAGCGCGGCTTCGCGCTGTTCGGTGGTCTTGCGCTCGTCGGTCGCGAGGTCGCGCTCCCGTCGGGCCATCTCCGCCGCTTCACCAGCGAGACTACGCATCCCGCCTACGCCGCGATGCTGGAGGTCGGCCGCGCTCAGAGGTCGATCTTTCTGGCGCGCTGGCTTCGCGACCGTGACCTGCAGCGGGAGACCGAATCCGGGCTGAACGTGGTGGATAATTACAACGGCGTCAATGACTACATCCGGTTCGGCAAACGCGGTGAGCTCGCCTCCAACCGGCGTGAAGAGCAGAAACTGGGCATGCTGTGCTTGCGCATCCTTAAAAGCCGCCTCGACCTGATCAACACGCTCATGATCCAAGACACGCTCGCCCTGCCGGAGTGGCGGGACGTGCTCACCGACGCCGACCGGCGCGGCCTGACTCCGATCTTCCACTCCAACATGAGCCCGTACGGCGAGATCCAGCTGCGGACCGACCGCCGCCTGAACCTGACCGGCCTGCCGGCTGCGGGACACTGAGGAGCCTCACCCCATGGCGACGACCACCGTGATGAGTCAGAAAGCGCAGTACGCGGCGCGAGCGCAGGGACGCTGGCCGAAGCCGTCCGCCAGATCCGGCAGCGCCGGCCAGGCGATCCGGCGGTGGGACCAGCACCGGCCCGTCACCGTCCCGAGCCCGCTCGGGACCGGGGTCGACCTGCATCAGCCACACGCGGCCGATCTGGCCGCCCTCATCCCCGGCATCACCCGAACCGGACACACGGTGGCCTTCACCGCCGAGAACATGACCGCCGCCTACCGCCTGCTCCAGCTGTTCGCCCCGCTCACCCACATCGGCCCCTGACACGGCGCTCCATCCGGGATCGTGGCTTTGCCTCGTCTTCACGGTGCTGGTGTTGCCAGCCCAGCTCAGGAGACAAGGCGTGATGATTTCAACGCTCTGTCGGTGGAGGTCAATAGGGTGCGGCCTATGATCAAGAGCAGGTACGAGCGCGTCCTTTTCTCCCGCACGGGCTCGGGCGGGGACATTTCTGCAATCGAGATTCCGGAATGAACGCCCTGCAGGGGATCCTCGTCCGCATCGACGACGGTGACATCCGGGGCCTCGTGGAGTTCCTGAACGACCTTAGCGACCCGGCCCGGCGCGTGGTGGCGCGGGAGCTGCCCGCTCGCCTGAGCGAACGCCTCCACGACCGGTTCGAGGCCCGCGACCTGGCCTCTGCCTGTCGTGTGGTCGGGGCGGCCATTCTGGGCGGTGCGGAGCAGGTCGCGGCCTGGCTCAACCGACGGGAGCTGCGCTGGGTGCGCGCCCCGGCAACCGACACCGAATACGTCATGTCCGTGCTGCGCCGCAGACCGCAGGAGTGGCGCCGGGACCTGGCTGTCCGGCTCGTGCGCCGGTTGCGCCCGGCCACACGCTCGCCCTGGCCGGGCGTGCTGATGGCGGCCGACTGGGGTCTGGCCGCAGCGCTGGTGATCGAGACGGGGGCAGAGCCGCCGGAGAATGACGCGTTCGTGGCCGGCTGGTCGGCGCACGTGGCCGAGCGGAAGTGGAGGAGCGAAGGAGCCTTGGTCCTCGCCGAGGATCCGCTGTTTGACCACATGCTGCCCCGCCTGTTTCAGGCGGAGGGCGTTGGGGAGCGGCTGGCCTGGGACTCCAGTTGGAGGGACGGCCATCCGATCATCGATGAGCTGGCCGCGCTGGCCGACAGCGGGCGGGTGTCCCGACAGGTGTTGCTCGACGGCTGCGTCGGCCGCTTCCTGGTGACAGCCGAGGCCGCGCAGGTAGGTCCCTTCGTGGTGTTGTGGCGGAGATTGGCGCCGGAGGTGGCCGAGATCCCGGTGGCGGATTTGGTGCGGGTGCTGCCGTCGGCGCCCACGCCGGTGGTCCAGCTCGCGGTGGACGAGCTGCGCCGGGCGCACGCTGCAGGAGTGCTCGACGACGAGCTGTTCGCCGAGGCGGTGCGGGCGCTGGCCTATCGACCGGAGAAGAAGCACATGACGGCGGCCGTGAAGTGGATGGCCGACGCGCCCGAGCCTACCGGCGGCGCAGCGGTGGCCGCGCTGGCGCCCGTGTTCGACGTGGACACGCCTGCCCTTCGCGAGCGTGCGGTGAAAGTGGCAGTCCGGCTCGCCCCTCACGCTGACGAACCGGGCAGGGGGGCGATCCGCGAGGCGGCCACCCGGCTGCCCGCAGACCTGCGTGAGCGGGTGGCCGCTGCCTTCGGCGCGGTGGAGGCGGCCCAGGCTGAGGTCGTGTCCGCCCCCGCCGTGACGGCGATGCCGCCGCCTGCTCTGGCCCCGCCCATCGTCTCGGCGGAGGAATTGGCGGCCGAGTTGGGCAGGCTGTGGGGGCCGGATCAACCCGCGCGGTTCGAGCGCATTCTCGCCGCCCTCGTCGAGCTGACCCATCGTGACCGCCAGGCCGTCGCGGCGGCATTGCGGCCCTGGTGGTTGTCGTATTGGCGGCAGCCGTTCGATGCGAGCTCCTACAGGCCCATGGTCAGCGGCAGTCTTGAGAACGTCCGAGCGCTACTGCCGCACTGCGCGCTGGCAATCGTGTCGCCAGCGGACAGCCGTGAGCTGTCCGCGGTGCTGCAGAACCGGCGGAGCGCCTGGCCCACCTCCGATCCCAGCCCGGAGCGCTTCGTCCAGCGGCGGTTCCGTGAGGTCCTGTCCCTATTCGAACGGGATGAGACGATCCCTGTGTTGCTGGCCACACCGACGTCCCCGACCGGCCACGTTGCCGCCGAGATCCTGATCGAGCGTATGGAGCTGCTGGGCGACGCCGAGCCGCTTGAGGCCGACTTCGTGCAGGCGTTGCTCAGGCTACCGCGCGAGATCGATCCGGCACTGGTCGTACGGGCCGAAAAGCTGCCGTCGAGGGCGGGTCGGCGGCTGGCGGCCTGGCTGCGCGATGGTGGACTGCCCGATCCCACGGTGACCTGGGAGCTCGACACATTCGAGCAGTCGGCGCACGCCAGACTCACGCCGCCCGGAGGCGTTAACGAGCTGGTCGCCGAGTTGTGCACGCTGGACCCCAAGCCATTCTCCCGCGACATGCAGTGGTGGCCGGCGATCATGCCATCTCATCGCGAGGTCGTGGCCGCGCACGTCCTGCAGTGCCTGCCGTTCTTCATGGACAGCTCGGACGGCCAAGTGGAGGTCGTGGCGTCCTTGGCTCACGGCGACGGCCCGGTGGGCATCGCCACCGCGAGCGTAATCGTCATCGGCATGGGCCACGACCGCCCCACCCAGCGGGCCCTGGCCGCCGACGCAGTCATCACGCTGACCGCACACGGGCAGTTGCCTGCCGCCGACCTCGGCCAGGCTATAGGCCACCTGGTCCGGGCGGAACAGGTCAAGCTCAACAGGGTCACCGGGATCCTCGACGAGGTAATGGCGGCGGGGGCACACGCCCAGGTGTGGGCGGCTCTGGCACAGGCCTTGCCGATGCTGTTGCCCGGCTCCGACGAGAAGCCCCGGCCTGGACTGGGTGAGCTGCTTAAGGTCGCCACGGAGGCGGCCACACGAACGCAGGCGCGCGATGACGTCCCGGGGCTGGCGGAGGTGGCGGCACGCAAGGGGCAGAGCCTGGTGGTCCACGAGGCGCGACGCCTGCAAGGGGTGATCTCGATGTGACACCGGACATCTTCGGAGAGCGGGTGGGACTCGGGCGCGGGCGCCCTGATGCTGTTCTCCGGCCGTGGTTGGGGTAGGCCGGGATCGGGCGAGTGATGCGGTGCTCCGAGGTTTAACCTGATTCAAGTACCGATTGCAAGTCGGCAACTGCGTCGCGCTGGGTCACATGGTGAGGCGAATGCATCGCTGCGGTGCCGCTGCCGTCAACGGGTTCTCACAAACGGAAACGAGGGGCGGGGGTCCATTGTCGTGATCGGGCAGTTCGCGCAGATCGTCGCAGGCGTGGATGTCATCGCGGCGCTGGGTGACGCCGAGCAGGCTCCATCTGCCGCAGCGGCTGGCCAAACCAGGCGCGCACCTGCTCCAGGTGCATCATGTCAAAGGCGATCGTGCCGTCCGCCGGCCCCGCCGCCGCCCGGGCCAGCACGAACCCGGCCAGCACGTCGGTTTCCAGCGCCTCCAGGTTCTCGGCGGTGGCCGGGGCACGTTACCCGAAGATCCTTCACCACCGCCAGCGCCAACTCCGGCCACCTCGCCTTCACCATCACAGCAAGACGAACGACCAGGACGACAGACCTTCAGAATCCCCGAAATCTCATCAACACCAGAAGAAGCCAGAGCACCAGCAGATAAGCCCAGGTCCTGCAGCTAAGGAGGAACTCACGGGATATTGCACATCTGGGCCGAGCTCGCGGCGCATGTTCCGCTCGGGTGGCCGACCTTCCCGCACCACCGGCACGTTCTTGACTGGCGGCCGCGGACTGAATGCGGGCGCGACGCCGATCGGCGGCCTGAACTTCTCAGCTGGCTGTGGCCTTGCCGGTGCAGCCATATGCCCGTCTGCCGCTCCCACATGATCGGCCAGGCTGTGCAACTCGGTGGCGGTAGGGAGCTCGACAATTCCGATGTTCGCAAGGCGGGTCCTGGGCCGTGCCGTGTCGGCGTCAGTCTTGGGCGGCCAGCCGCACAACCAGCGTCCGGGCGCGGGCCACCTCTGCCTGCAGCGTGTCGAGAGCGCGAAGCGCCTCATCCGGGGTTGGCGTGGCAGCCGGATCATTGACGATCCAGAGTTGATCGCTGACCCCTTGAGCCGCCTGGCGTACGGGATGCAGCACGGCCGCCAGCGCGCCGCGGTGCTCGTCCTTCATGGCACCGCATCCTATCAGCCGATCGAATGTATGTTCGCATGACCCTCCAGCGCCCCTCCTCCTCGAAGACCGCGGCGCTCTCAATCGCCCGGCGCCGATCCGGCAAGGCGCACGACTCGGGAGGAAGCCCGCAGGGCTGAGCCCCGGCGTGCACTACTCCGGGGACCATGCGATGGCGCCTCGCACACCGCACGAGGTCACATCCACGGCCGCGATGCGCTATGCCTTGTTCAAAGCGGCGTTATCAGGGAACTTGGCGTTTCTGCGCGGGTAGGAGCCGATTGCGTGACGAGTTCAGCGTGCGGCTGGACTGCTCTCCGTGGTGACCGGCCGCTTCGACACCAGTGCGAAGCGGCCCCCACAGAACGCGGCTGTCAGCGCGAGCGGTGAGCTCTGCCCCTGGGAAACTGCCCGATGAGCCGGCCCACCGCGCGACCACGATCCACTTGGGCAGGCCGTCCTTCCCGAACATCGCCGGGCTGCTCCGCCACCCTCCCCAGCCGTCGGCCAGGAGCCCCATCATGGCCCCGCTGGAGCGCACGCTGAAGACACTCATGGAGATCGTCATCGGGCTGGACGGCCGCTGCCGGAACTGGCCGGCCTGTCCGCCGCCCTCGACACCGCACACACCTACCCGCACCAGCCACCGCAGTACAGCCGCATCCGCGCCTACCCGGCCGCCACCGACCGGCCCGACCTCGCCCCGCGCCGAAGGTAGCGGATGGAGCCTGATCGGCGCACTCAGCGCCGACCCCATGGCCTTCATGCTCCTGGACACCGCCCCCGAGACCTTGCACCCGGCACGCGGAACTCACACCACCACCCTGCTGCACTCCTTGGCCAACATCGCCCGCGCTCAGCACGACAGCGCCGCCACCGGCCTGGAAGACAGGGAATAGCTGCCGATCTGGACCGTCACCCCCTGGCCGAGGGCCAGGGACCAGGAGCGGCAGGGCGAGGCCTAGTTGTTGGAGAACGTACGGGCGGAGCCCGTTCCGTTTAAGGATGAAGGATTGGTTCTCTATAACCAGATGCCTTTACAAAGTAAGTCTATGTGCATCAGTAGCTGGTGAGGTCGGCGACGTACATGCTCTCCTTGTAGGCGCCTTCCTGCGCAGCGCCTGCAAGCTGCTGGCTGATGCGCGACTGTCGATGCTCCAGGCGATCTACCACGAACTGCGTCACGGCCACGACCAGACGGCGGCCCATACGGCGGCCTTTGGCAGAACACTCCGCAGCGTTGAGCGATCACGCCGATCAGATGGCCAGGAGGCGCAGCGATCTAAGGGGCCACGGCGACGCACTCGACCGGCAGCGGCAGCGGCCGGAAGTCTGCCGATCGTCCCGCGCGCCGCAGCCCTCATGATCTTCGGAAACTCGGCGTCCGGGTCATCACAGATGCATGGTCGCCGGCGGCGTGGGCGAACAACGCCACGGCGCGCGCCCAGCGCCGGGACAGCCGGGCGTGCGCCGGCACGACCGGCCTGCGAGGCGCTGTCTGTCCCTGTGTTCACCCCCGAGCAACCGGACGATGTTGGAGGAAGAACGCCATGGCGGTGGACTTGAGCTCCTACGAAGCGGTTTGGCCGACAGCGCTGTTCGTCGCTGAAGGAGAGCGCATCGCGCGCTCTGCCGGTGACGTTGTGGAGCGAGCGAGCGAAATGGCTTCTGACGGAGGCGTTGTTGGGGACGACGGCGGTAGCTGACTTCGATGACGCAGCGAACCTCAAGGAACGCCAAGATGTTGATCCGTGGGCGTCAGCCACATCATCACCTCGGAGTCCAGTTGGGGGTGGCCGGCGCGAATGGTTTGCCGAGCTGATCAACCGTGCCGACGAACTGCCACAGGCGTCGTCTCCCCGACCGTACTGGCCGCAGCGTCACGTCCAGGGGCTCCACTCGGCGATCGGGTCAGACGCTCGTCGAGAGTTCACCCGGATCGTTGACGGGCTCTACGACACCGGATACCTCGCCGAGGCCTTCGGCAAGGAGTGCGTTGATGAT
>NZ_PVNG01000042.1 GCF_003001935.1 Nonomuraea fuscirosea
TCGCCGTTGATCAGCTTGAGCGCGGCGCGGTCGGTGTCGAGCAGCGCGACCGCCGAGCGGTCGGCGGCCAGGGCGGTGCGGCCGACGTCGATGATCACCTGCGCCACCTGCTCGACCGTGAGCGCTTCCGCCAGCATGGCCGTGGCGCCCTGCAACCGCGCGGTACGCAGTGTGGCGGCGCCGAGCTGGTCGGTCAGTTTGCCGCGCATCTCCTCGGCCTCGCGTTGTCGGGTGACGTCGGTGTTGACGCCAACCCACTCCACCAGTCGTCCGTGGCGGATGATCGGCACGGCGCGCACCTCGAAGTGGCGGTAACCGCTGGCCCTGGTCCGCACCCGGCAGTTCCACTCGAAGATGTTGTGCTCACGCCGGGCTTCTCGCCAGGCGTTCTCGGTTCGTTGGCGCTCCTCGGGATGCACGACGCCCAGCCAGGTGCTGGTCAGGTATTCCTCCAGGCCCTGGCCGGTGATGGCACGCCACTGCGGGGCGTCCTCGATGGCGACGCCGGCGGGCGAGGTGATCCACACCACCTGCGACTGCGCGGCTGCCATGTAAGCAGTCGCGCTCCGCCAGCTGACCTGATCGTCCACGATGTCGGCGGCGGACCCGCCCTCATCTGGCTGCTGGGTCTCCAACTGACTGAGAAGAGCTTCCATCTCCTGAACCCGCTCTTCGGCTTTGAGGGCTCTGCCGCGGGCGAGTGCCAGTTGCTCGGTCAGGCGAGCGATTTCTTCGAGGTATTGAGCACGGTCGTGGTCCCACGCGACCCGAAGCCGATCAGTCTCGGCGAGCACAGCCTCGAGGGCGTGAGTGCGCTCATTCAGCTGTCGTTCCAGGTTGTGGGCGTAACGTTCCGCCTCCTTCCAGCGCGTGACCGCGATGTCCAACTCATCTGTCGCCTTCCTGAGGCGGTACTCGTGTGGATGCGCCACCTGGAGAGCGGCCAGTTGGAGGTTGGTCAAGTGTTCGCGGACTTCCTCTGTCACTGATTCACCCGAGGCTGTACGCAGAGCCAGGATCTTGTCGAGAAACCATCGGTCAGTGGGGACGCGCTTACCGCTGAGGTACCGGGAAACGGTGCCCTTGTCGATCGGATGAAGCCGGGAGAACAGGCAGATCGAAATGCCCAACGCGGCGAACTGCGCACGCAGTTCTGTTACCCAGGCCATCGTCTGTGGACTGAGGCCGGGGCTCAATGGAGCTAACGCAACCGGACGGCGGGAAATCTCGCTCATCTGTCCATCATCCGGGTTCGGTCACGTCCTTCCCGTCAGTTGCGCCTTCCCGGGCGTTGCCAACTGTCTGCAACCCCTTGCCGGTGGTGTTGCAGTGTGGCGCAACGCCCGAGGACTCTGGCTTTCTTGGGCTCAGGGAGTCGCTTTCCGGCTCCGCTATGGCCTGGCGCGACATCAACGCAAGGAGTCCATGTGCACTGCCCCGTTCGTTCGACCTCTCTGGTGCTCACTGTTCAGAGCGGCCGATGAATCCTGATCGTGTTGTCTTGATAACGGTGGCGACCGCGGCAGTCACCAGTATCGCCGCGGCTCTCATGATCGCGGACGGTTCCACGTGGCCGTCAGCCCTGTTGTACGGGCTCGCCGCCGGCGGAGCCACGCTGTGGGGACTGCTCAGCTGGTTCGGCGGCCACCAACCCTGAAACGAACGAAGGCCGCGTGGTTGATGGCCTCACAGCACCCGTAAGCGGCAGGCGCAGGGGCGCGTGGGAGAGGTCAGCGGGTGGGCAGCGTCCATCTGCCGCCTTCGCAGGCGGGTGGGCCGAAAGTGAAACGGCGTCCGCCGGCCGTGTCGGCCACGAGCACGTCTTCGGCTCCCATACGGAGGCAACCGCCTGACACGACCGGGATCCGGGCCGACTTGTCGCCGACCAGATGATCTTTTTCACGATTCTCCAGCATGTGCACAGCCCCTGCAGGGTCGTCGTGGGGCCCGCCGGGGCCTTCGGTGGGTTACCGGTGTCGCCGGCCTCGATCCTGGCCGACCAAAGCTCGTCGTCCTCGGGCGGCACGGCCACCCGCACCGCGTCGGGGTCGGCGAACCGGGCAGCTCACCCTCCCGCAGGGTGAGCCCGGCCGCCGTCAGCTTCGCCGCGTCGTACGGCAGGCTGATTGTGACGTCCGTCTCGAACTCGAACGGCGTCGGCGTGAATCGGTAGCCGGCCCGCGGCGCGTCGGTGACGTTGTCCATCCCGGCGCCCAGCACCGGCAGTTGCTCCGGGATGAGCGGTGTGATGCCGATCTCGGCCGGCTCGTCCAGCGCCGCACTGCCGATGTCCAGCCGGGCCTCGTCATGGGTGATCGTCTCGGCGCTCTCGCCGTCGGCGGTGGTCGTGAAGGGCTTCCGCACGGCCGCCTGAGGGCCGGCGGAGGGAACCGAGGGCTGCTTTCGGAGACCTTGCGCCGGGCCCGGCGCGCCGGGGCGCATTCCGGGGCGACGGTCTCCGCGGCCGTGGGCTGGGGAGGCGTCGACGCCAGTCCGGGCACCAACACGGCTAACTCTGTGATCACGCATAAGGCGCGCGAACGCATATTGATCACCATCACCACTCCAAGCTCAGGGCAGTGGGGCGGGGGAGGGGTAAGGGGGAAAGGAACGAGGGATGCGGGCGCGGTGAATAAAGGCGGCATGAGGTGATCGGTGCTGTGCACCATCGATAACACCCACGCTCGCCCGCTGTCCAGCCACGAATTTCTCCACGCTTCGTCGCTCAGCGCTATCGGAAGGCTGCCATCAGCCGGATCGCCGGGGCGACTCGCGGCACGCCGTGAGGATTGGCCCCATCTGGCCGCGGCTCGAACAAGACACTGAGGCCGAGCCGCTTCAGCGGAGTCCGGTAGGCATCCAGCGGTTCCAGCGATGACCAGCTTGGCGGCCCGGCCGGGCACCCTCGTCGAGGCCTTCGGCCTTGGCCGGCCAGGGGTGGAGGTTTTGACTCTTTTTGGTGCTACTTATTGACATTCCGCCGAAAATGGCGCGTACTTCGATCGATGATCGGTCTAACTACCCCTCAGCATCAACCAATCCCGACGCGACCGGTTTAGGCCTGAACCGACGTCGCGCGCGAGCGCACTGTTTCGAGCACCCCCAAGTCACCCTCACGCAAGCGCACCGATTGGGGAACCATGACCGAGGTAGGCAGAGGCATGGCGAAAAGCCTGCTCTCCCGGCGTGCCTTCACCACGTCCGCGGCGGCTGCCGCGCTGGCGCCACTGGTCACAGCGAATCCGAGCGCGACGTCGGCAACAGCCGGCACGTCCGTGGGCGCGGTCCGTCGCATCACCCTGTACGCCGAGCGGCTGGCGGACGGCCAGTTGGGCTACGGCCTGGAGCCCGGGAAGGCGACGATCCCCGGGCCGCTCATCGAGATGGTCGAAGGCGACACGCTGGAGATCGAGATGGTCAACAACGCGGACGTGACGGCGAGCCTGCACGTCCACGGGGTGGACTACGACATAGCCAGCGACGGTACGCGGCTGAACGACGGCGTGGTCGAGCCCGGCGGCCGGCGTACCTACATCTGGCGCACCCACCCGCAGGGCAAGCGTGGCGGCGGCGCCGGCATCGAGCCGGGCAGCGCGGGCTACTGGCACTATCACGACCACGTGGTGGGGACCCCGCACGGCACGATCGGCATCCGGCAGGGGCTCTACGGCCCGCTGGTGGTCCGGCGGAAGAAGGACGTCAGGCCGGACAAGACGTTCACCGTCGTCTTCAACGACATGATGATCAACAACCGCCCCGCGCACGCCGCGCCGGAGTTCGTGGCCAAGGTCGGCGAGCGGGTGGAGTGGATCGTGATCACCCACGGCGAGTTCTACCACACGTTCCACATCCACGGGCACCGCTGGGCCGACAACCGCACCGGCATGCTGGAGAGTCCCGAGGACCCGAGCCGGATCATCGACACCAAGATCACCGGACCCGCCGAGTCGTTCGGCTTCCAGCTGATCGCGGGGGAGCGGGTCGGCCCAGGGGCGTGGATGTACCACTGCCACGTCCAGAGCCATTCCGACATGGGGATGGCCGGCATCTTCAAGGTGACGGACGCGGACGGGAACGTGCCAGGTCATCCGGGCGATCACCACGCCGGCGGTGCCCACACGGGCCACTGACGGCCGCGCCCGGCCCTGAGCGCCGAATCGTCCGGATTCGGGCGCCCCATGCCGTACGGCCCCACGCGGACGCCCCGAACTCATCCCGCACATGGTCCCGCATCACTCTCATTCCCAAGGAGCAATGATGGGTCGAACAGGTCATTTATCGTCCCGACCGCCCGTCTGGCGGCGCGTGCTGACAACGCTGTCGGTCGCCGTCCTGGTGCTCGGGCTGGCGCCTCCGGCCGTTCAGGCGCAGGTCCAAGCACAGGCCCCCGCCCCGGCCGCCAAGAAGGCCGCCGTCAACGTGCTGGTCTTCAGCGGTCAGGCCGCGCAGCAGGACGACCCGGTACGGGCGGCCGCGACGGCGATCAGGGAACTGAGCAAGAAGAACGGGTTCACCGTCGAGGAGGCCCAGGATCCCGCGGTCTTCACCGCCGACAACCTGGCGCGCTTCCGCGGCGTGGTGTTCCTGTCCGCCAAGGGCGTGAACCTGGACGACGCGCAGCTCGCCGCGTTCCAGGCGTTCATCAGGGGCGGCGGCGGGTTCGTCGGCATCCGTGACGCCGCCCGCGCGCAGGTGGACTCGGCCTGGTTCACCGAGCTGATCGGCACCCGTCCCGTCGGCGCCCTGCCCATCGCGGAGAAGGTGACGGAGAGCGCGGCGAGCGCGGAGAACCCGCCGAACGAGACCAAGGACAAGGTGTTCGACGGGGACAACGACACCAAGTGGCTGGCCAGGACGCCGACCGCGTGGGTGCAGGGCAAGCTGGACAAGCCCGTCGCGGTGGCGCACTACGCGCTGACGTCGGCCAACGACTTCACCGGCCGGGACCCGAAGGACTGGACCCTCCAGGGCTCGCAGAACGGGACGACCTGGACGGATCTCGACAGGCGCACCGGGCAGACCTTCGCCCAGCGGTTCCAGACCAAGGAGTACGAGTTCGAGAACACCACGGCGTACCAGTACTACCGGCTCGACGTCACCGCGAACGGCGGCGAGCCGCTGACCCAGCTCGCCGAGCTGCGGCTGTTCGGGCCCGACTCCGCGCCTCCTCCCGCGCCGAAGGAGCAGAAGGCCGTCGTCGACATCGTCGACCGTCAGCACCCGGCGAACGAGGGCCTGCCGCTCACCCTGTCGCGGACCGACAAGTGGCTGAGCTGGGACCCAAACCCGGTGGGCAAGGTGCACACGATCGCGCAGGTCGAGGAGTGGACCTACAACCCGAAGATGGACGGCAACGGCGCGTTCCACCCGGTCTCCTGGTGCCGTGACTACGACGGCGGCCGCTCCTTCTACACCGGCATGGGCGGAACCACGGCGAGCTACGGCGACAAGCAGTTCCGCACGCACCTCACCGGCGCCATCCGGTGGGCGACCGGCATCGTCAGGGGCGACTGCCAGGCGACCATCGCGGCCAACTACACCGTGGAACGGCTGACCACGCCGAACACGCAGGGCCAGCTCGACCAGATCGGCGAGCCGCACGGCCTGACCATCGCGCCGAACGGCAAGGTGTTCTACATCGGCAAGGCGGCCTGCGCCACCGGCCCGATCCCCGACTGGAACGACCCGAAGGTGGGCCTCGGCTGCGGCACCATCCACCAGTGGGACCCGCGGACCAAGCAGGCCAAGCTGCTGGCCACGCTGCCCGTCATGGGCAACCGCGGCAGCGGCGACGAGCTGATCAAGAACGAGGAGGGCCTGGTCGGCATCACGCTCGACCCGGACTTCGCGGAGAACGGCTGGATCTACGCGTACTGGATGCCGCACGAGTCCATCGACCGGGACAGGCGGATCGGCAAGCGTACGGTCTCCCGGTTCAACTACGAGTCGCGCACCCAGACGATCGACCTGAGCAGCCGCAAGGACCTGCTGCAGTGGGACACCCAGATCCACAGCTGCTGCCACGCGGGCGGAGGGATGACCTTCGACGAGGACGGCAACCTGTACATCGGCTCCGGTGACAGCAACTCCTCCGGCGGATCCGGCGGTTACTCCGGCAACAACTGGACCCAGGACTACAAGGGCACCTCGTTCCAGGACGCCCGCCGTACCGCCGGAAACACCAACGACCTCAACGGCAAGATCCTGCGCATCCACCCGGAGCCCGACGGCACCTACACGATCCCCGAGGGCAACCTGTTCACCGGCAAGGAGGAGGGCGGCGGCAAGACCCGCGCGGAGATCTGGGTGATGGGCGTGCGCAACATCGCGCGGCTGCAGTGGGACAAGGAGAACGACTGGATCACGGCCGGCTGGGTCGGTCCTGACGCCTTCGGCCCGAGCGAGACGTGGGGACCGGCGAAGTACGAGACCCTCACGGTGCTGACCTCGGCCGGCAACCAGGGCTGGCCGTACTGCATGGGCAACAAGCAGCCCTACCGCGACCGCAGCAACAACGACGCCACCCAGCCCGCCGCGTGGTACGACTGCGACAACCTGAAGAACACCTCGCCGCGCAACACCGGCCTCGTCGACATCCCGCCGGCGCGGGCCAACATGATCTGGTACTCGCCGCAGGGCGGTGGCCCGGTCTACCCGAAGCGGACGGACGGCAGCGGTCTCCCGACGTACAAGCAGGGCGAGGAGACCTTCACCATGCCCTACCTCAAGGGCGGCAACCAGGCGGTCATGACGGGCCCGACCTACCACCGCTCGCAGACCGACACCGGCAGCGGGGTCGCGTGGCCGGAGTACTGGGACAACAAGTGGTTCATCGGTGACGAGGGCAACAGCAACAACCGCATCGCCGTGACCGTGAACCCGGAGACCGCCAGGGACGCGGGCCGGCCGGCGTTCGCCGAGGACCTGCGCGGCATCATCCCCGGCGGCGTCGGCGCCAACCAGCTGCAGTCGTGGATGGACGCGAAGTTCGGTCCCGACGGCGCGCTCTACCTGCTCGACTACGGCAACGGCTTCTTCAGCCTGCACGCCAACCAGAAGCTGATCCGCATCACCTACAAGGGTGGCCCGGCGACGCCGGACCCGGCCGCCGGCATGGCGCGTCCCGCCCGGCAGAACGCCGACCCCAGGACGATGACGTTCTCCAGCGCCCAGGCCGGCGGCGTGGCGTGGGAGTGGAACTTCGGCGACGGCAGCGAGCCGTCGACCCAGGCCGCCCCGACGCACACCTACGCCGGGTTCGGCACCTACCAGGCGACGCTGAAGGTCACCTACGCCGACGGCGAGCAGGCCACCGGGAAGATTCCGGTCACGGTCGGCTGCGCCGCGCCCGACGCCCGGCCGACGGTGCAGCTGCTCGACGCCTTCACCGGCGTACGCAACAAGGCGGTCGCCGGCGGCTGCACGATCAACGACCTGATCGACGACGAGCGCGTCTGGAAGAACCACAACCAGTTCGTCAAGCACATCAAGGCCGTGGTGGACCAGCTCCTCGCGGACGGCGTCATCACCGCCCAGGAGGCGGAGGCGCTGCGCACCGCCGGCGCCAGGTCCGAGGTCGGGAAGGTGAACGGGTACCAGCCGATCTTCGACGGCACGGCGGCGTCGCTGCTGGGCTGGAGCCAGGCCCCGTCCGGGCAGTTCACCCTCCAGCCGGACGGCACGATCCGCGGCTCGGGCGGTCTGGGCATGTTGTGGTACTCCGACCAGGCGTACGCGGACTTCTCGGTACGGCTGCAGTTCCGTGACAGCGCGCCCGACCCGGCCCGCGCCAACAGCGGCGTCTTCGTCCGGTTCCCCGACCCGAGGACCCCGCTGGAGCAGCGTCCCGCCGGAAGCTGCGGCACGGTCGGCTCGGCGCGCACGTCAGCGGCGTGGGTCGCGATCTTCTGCGGCCACGAGATCCAGATCTACGACGGCGACACGGGCGAGCCGCAGAAGACGGGCTCCGTCTACAACTTCTCGCCCAACGACCTGAACCGGGCCGGGGCGACGCCGAAGGGCCGGTGGAACGACTACGAGGTCCGGGTGGTCGGCCAGCACTACACGATCATCCGCAACGGCACGGTGATCAGCGAGTTCGACAACACGCCGGGCAAGGCGTCGTCCCGCGCCGGTGACCCGCCCACGGACCTGCGCCAGTTCATCAGCGGGTTCATCGGGCTGCAGAACCACAGCAACACCGACGTGATCGACTTCCGCAACATCCGCGTACGCGAACTCTAGGACGGTACGCCGGCCGGGTGCCGGGCGGGGGAGCAGTCCCCGCGCCCGGCACTCCACCCCAGCTCGGAAAGGTGCATCGACCCATGCGTGTCCGATCTCTGCCCTCTCTCGTGATCAGGTCCTTACGCCGGGCGGCCGGAGCGGTGACGGCGCCGCGCCTGGCCGTGGTGCTGCTCGCCGTGGCGCTTCCCGCGCTCTTCCTGCCGTCGATCCAGGCCGCCGCGAAACCCGGTACGCAGCTCACCGCCACGCAACCCACCGGCACGAAGGCGGCGGACCAGGAGCTCACCTGGACCGCCGACGACAGCATGATCGCCTACAAGTCGGCGCCGGAATCGGCGACGGCCGGCCCCGCCACCATCGTCTTCGAGAACAGCACGGCCACCGGCAACACCACCGGCATGACGCACACGCTGACGTTCGACACCTCCACCCCCGGCTACAACCACGACGTCAGCCTCAACATCATCGCCAGCCCCTTCGACGCCGACGGCGGCCGGCACGTCGCCCAGGTGAACCTCACCCCCGGCAAGTACCGCTACTCCTGCGTGATCCCCGGTCACGGCCAGATGGTCGGCGAACTCGTCGTCACCGAGGGCGGCGGCGAGGACACCACCGCGCCGCAGGTCTCCGCGCAGGTGACGGGCGACCAGGACGAGAACGGCGGCTACGTGGGCGCGGCGACGGTCACGATCTCGGCGAGCGACACCGAGTCCGGGGTGGACACCGTCGAGTACGCCCTTGACGGCGGGCCGTACGCGGCCTACTCGGCCCCGGTGTCGGTCAACGTGCCCGGCGCGCACACGGTGACCTTCCGGGCCACCGACAAGGCGGGCAACACCTCGGCGGTGGGCTCGGTGGCGTTCACGGTGGTGGCTCCGCAGGAGGAGGACACCACTCCGCCGCAGGTCTCGGCGGTGCTGTCGGGCCGGCAGGACTCGTCGGGCACCTACCTCGGCTCGGCGACGGTGACGCTCACGGCGAGCGACGCCGGCTCCGGCGTGGACACCGTGGAGTACTCGCTGGACGGCCAGCCGTTCGCCGTGTACACGCAACCGCTGCCGGTCGCCCAGCCCGGCGCGCACTCGCTGTCGTACCGGGCCACCGACAAGGCGGGCAACACCTCGCTGGTGGGCTCGGTGGCGTTCACGGTGGTGGCTCCGCAGGAGGAGGACACCACTCCGCCGCAGGTCTCGGCGGTGCTGTCGGGCCGGCAGGACTCGGCGGGCAACTACGTCGGCTCGGCGACCGTGCTGCTCTCGGTGAGCGACACCCAGTCGGGGGTCGCCACACTGGAGTACTCGCTCGACGGCGAGGCCTACACCGAGTATCCGTCCCCCGTCTCGGTCACCCGGGCGGGCGCGCACACCTTCTCCTACCGGGCCACCGACAAGGCCGGCAACACCTCGCCGGTGGCGACGCTGCGGTTCACCGTGGTGTCTCCCGAGGACGACACCACGCTGCCGCAGGTGTCGGCCGCGATCACCGGCACCCAGGACTGGGCCTGGAACTACGTCGGCGCGGCGACGGTGAAACTGACGGCGAGCGACGTCGGCTCCGGGCTGGACACCGTGGAGTACTCGCTGGACGGCCAGCCGTTCGCCGCGTACACACAACCGCTGCGGGTCGACCAGCCCGGCGCGCACACCCTGTCGTACCGGGCCACCGACAAGGCCGGGAACATGGCGGTGGGCACGGCCACCTTCATGATCGTGGAACCCGGCGGCGCGTAAACGCCTCGCGGGGCGGCCATCGTCCGACCAGGCGGCGCGGTTCGACGCTGCCGAGCTTGGTCGGCGATGGCTGCCCCAGGGCAGAAGCACGCTGCCTGGCTGTGCGACCTCTGAACAGGACCGCCGGTGCGAAGGGGTAGTGGGTGCCCGCGCTGAAGTGGTACGAACCATAGCTTGGCGGCACGGTAAGACCCTGATCTGGATGTCCGGACTTACCGCAGCCCCTCGCCATCCGCCTCCGCCTAGTGGACAACACGGACGGCGAGCCTCGCCGCCTCTGGGACACGCAGCCGGGTGTACAGGGCGAGGGCTTCCTTCCACCGGAACAGCGCTTCGGCTCCTCGGCTGGTGGCTTGGCACGAGTCGCCAACTCCCTGGAGAGCGCATGCCTGTTCGTAAGGCGTGTCGATCTGCTGCGCGATGCTCAATGCGGCGTGGAACGATTTCTCGGCGTCCTCATACTTTCCGGCGGCTACGAGGGTCTCACCCAGACCGATGAGCGCGGTCGCTTCCAAGCCGCGGTCGCTTGTCTCGATGGCGATGCCAAGGGCCTGCCGGTGGCAGCTCAGGGACACCTCAAGCCGTCGCAGCGCCTTGCACGTCCTCCCGAGGTTGTACAACGCCAGCGCCTCGTCAGGCGGATCGCCGATTTTCCGGGCGATGACGAGGGCTCGTTCATGATGGGTGAGAGCCGGGCGGTGGCGGCCGAAGGTATGCAGGATGACCCCGATGTCGCCCAGCGCGACCCCCTCACCGACGCGGTCGTGGGTCGACCGCGCGAGGGCCAGTGCCTGCCGCTGACAGCTCGTGGCCTGGCGACGGTCTCCGATGCGCAAGAAGGCATTCCCCATGTTGTTGAGGCAGACGCCTTTCCGCTGGTCGTCCCCGACTTCTTCGAAGACGAGCAGAGCATCGTGATGACGAGCGAGAGCCTGGTCGTACTCTCCCTTTCGATAGGCGATATTCCCAAGATTGTCGAGGGCGATCCCTTCGCCGACCCGGTCGCCGAGCCGACCGTGGACGATCAGGGCCTGTTGATAGTAGGTGGTGGCCGTCGGATAGTTGCCCATGGCTTCGGCTGCCACACCCAGATTGTTCAGGGCGTTGCCCTCTCGCTCCACGTCCCCGATTTCCTTGAAAATGGCCAGCGCCGACGTGAAATAGGCGGAGGCGTCCCTATGGCGGCCGAGTTGCCAGTAGGTGAGGCCGAGATTGCCCAATGCTCGCCCCTCCGCGACCTGGTCATGATGGTTGCGCGCCGCCTGCAAGGCGTGTGTGTGCACGGCGAGGGCGTCTGAACGATGTGCCCCTACGCTCAGGTAGTACCACATCACCGTCGACAACTGTCCCGCCAGCCGGGGCCAGCCGTGGCGGGCGGCGTACGCGGTCATCGCCACGAGATTGGCACGTTCAGCGTCGAACCATTCACGAGACTGCTGGGCATTCGCCAGTGAAACCACTTGGCGCTCTGTCGCCTTGATATCCAGAAGTAGCCGCTGCGGTTCGCTCGGAAGCAGCTTGTCGGTGGCGTCGAGTGCCATGGACAGGTAGTGGTCCAGCAGACGCTGCAGGGCCTGTCGCCGCTCCGGTTCGGGGTCCTCCGCCGCACGTTCGCGGGCGTATGAACGCAGCAGGTCGTGCATCGTGATGCGGTGCGGCTGCGTTCTCTGGATCATATGGGCGCCGGCTAAAGCTCTGATGAGCGAGGCGGTTTGTCGTGGACCGTTCCCGAGAAGAGCGCTGACGGCGGCATGGCTGATGTCGTGGCCGGGGTTCAGGCCGAGCAGCTTGAAGAGTCTGGCAGCGTCCGGCGGCAGATAGCGATACGACCACGAGAAGACCGTCCGTACCGCGAGCAGAGAGGAGTCCTCGGCCTCCAGCGCGTCGAGACGGATGCCGGCCTGCTCGTCCGTGAGTTCGGTGAGTTCGATGAGCAAGTCGTCCAAGGAGTCGTCGATACGGGTCAAGGCGAGTGCTGCCATGATGCGCAGTGCGAGGGGAAGGCAGGCGCATAGCTGCGCCAAGGCCGCCGCGGTGTTGGGGGCCGCATCGATGCGTGGACCAACGATCGCGCGAAGGAGCTTGACCGCGTCCTCAAGTGGAAGGACGTCCAGATCGATCCGCCGAGCGCCGTGCAGGGCTCTCAGCCCGACCAGGGAGTCACGACTGGTCACGAGCACCAGACAGGAGGCCGTGCCGGGGAGGAGAAGACGAACCTGCTCCGTCGAGTGTGCATTGTCGAGGATCAGGAGCATCCGCCGGTCGGCGAGCAAGGACCGGTAACGGGCGGCGCGCTCGGCGACGTCGTCCGGTATTTCATCGCTGGGAACGCCCAAGCTGCGTAAGAAACCGCCCAGCACGTCTCCGGGTCGTACCGGCTGGCCATCGGCGTATCCGTGGAGGTCCACGTAAAGACAGCCGTCCGCGAAATGCCGCCTGGCCCGGTGTCCCCAATGAATCGCGAGAGCAGTCTTGCCGACCCCTGCCGTGCCGGAGACTGCGGAGATCAATACTGCTGCCGGCCGGTCATCAGTGCGCTGGAGAAGTGCGTCGAGTTGGCCGAGCTCGTCCGCTCGGCCGGTGAATCCGAATACATCCCCTGGTAACTCGTGCGGTGTGGGCGGAGGCGCCGGGGGCGCGGCGAAGTAATTGTTCTGTACGCCGCCTTGTTGCGCGTTGACGTTATTTCCGGCGTTAGCCTGCCTAAATGTTTGCCGACGCCCCAAGCCGTCCTGAGCCGACTCTCGATCGCCGACGACGCCAGAAGCCTCGCCGTCGTCGGCCTCGTTGTCATTCGTCATGCGGTCCGCCCGTGTCGGCTCGCCTGCCCGACGGCGGCGGCTCCGGACGAACATCGGGAGTTCCGGATGTGGAACGTTCCAGTTCTGTAGGAGCGAAACGATGAATGTTCTGCACCCCGGTCTGCACGGCGTAAACCGTCCCCTGGTCGTAGGCGACGTTGGTCTGTATGGTCGCCGCCTGCGCCGGAGGCAGCTGACCCCGGATCTGCTCCACTAGTGTCCGAAGTTCGTCGGCGATCTCCGGTTGCTCCTGCAGCAGATCCCCGATCCGGGTCCTCCAGGAGGGAAGCAACTTCTGACGGATGGCCTCATGGGCTTGCGGAGGGCTCGCCTCGACGGCCGCTGCGGACTGGTCGAGCCGTTCTAGGGTGATCTCCTCCTGCCGTGCGTCGCCCTGGCCGAACAGGCGGGCGAAACGCGCTCGAGCCATGGACCAAGCGTCGTTGGCCATCGCTCCCAGCAGTGCCGCGCACGCAGCCTCGATCAAGGCGTCCAACGTTCCTCACCTCATCCGTATATCGTCATAATAGAGGCATAGGCAGTGTATTGCGCGCTATCCGGGGTGGAACTCGATTCCTTTGAGATGTCGAGATTCTGTTCCCATTTGGGTTGATATATCCAGATTTGATGAACGGAATGCCATTGGGTCGGAAATTAGTAGAGGCGCTATGTGAGTGCCGATACAAAAGTTAAGAGATGTCCACTTCGGACCGTCACATGGCGAGCGCCAACGTCGACCGTGCGCCTGTCGATGACTACTTGGATGTAGGTCATGTGGCGTGCTCGAAGACAGCCAGGATGTACTGGTGTCGCCCGTTCTTCGTTTCAACGCGTCACGGTGCTGAGCAGGCCGGGGATTGGCCAGGCGACATAGCAGGAACTTGACCTGGTGTGCACCTTGTCGTCACAGCCGCGGGGGTAGGTCGCCTGTCATTCAGCTTCCTCGGTGGTGAGGGGCGGACAAGAGACGTCGGGGGGGACGGCGGGTACGCCGGCGACGAGGCGATGAGCGACGGCAAGGAAGGCGACACACAGCAGGACACGGGCAGATCGGTTCGCCCGCCGTCGGTGGCCGATCTGGTGATCGTGCTGGGCACGCTCGTCGTTCTGATCGGTGGGTCGCTGGCGTTGTTCGGCCTGACCGCCCTCGACGGGCCGATCCAGGTGGCGCTGGTGTTGTGCGCGATGGTCGCGATGCTGGTGGTGCTGAAGAACGGCAACCGGTGGGAGGAGGTCGAGGCCAGCGGGCAGCGCGCGCTGTCGTCGATCACCAGCGCGGTCTTCATCCTGCTGGCGGTGGGCGCGCTGATCGGCACCTGGAACATGTCCGGGACGATCCCGACCCTGGTGTACTACGGGATCCAGCTGCTGTCGCCGGGCTGGTACTACGCCGCCGCCGCGCTGCTCTGCGGCATCGTGGCGATGTCGATCGGCAGCTCGTGGACCACGGCCGCGACGATCGGCGTCGGGCTGGTGGGCATCGCGACCATGCTGGGGGTGTCGGCGCCGATCACCGCAGGAGCGGTGATCTCGGGCGCCTACCTGGGGGACAAACTGTCCCCGTTGTCGGAGACCACGGTGCTGACCGCGCAGATGGTCCGGGTCAACGTCTACGAGCACATCAAGCGGCAGGCGTGGACGTCGATCCCGGCGTTCGTGATCGCGTTCGTGCTGTTCCTGCTGATCGGCTGGTTCTGGGGGCCGGCCGCGACCGACCTGGGCGACACCGGCAGCGAGCTGACCGCTCTGGGGGACCTCTACTGGATCACCCCGCTGAACCTGCTGCCGCTGCTGTTGCTGGTCGTCCTGTCGGCGCGCAAGGTGCCGGCCACGCTGGCGCTGATCGCGGCGGCGATCTTCGCCGGGATCGTGGGGATCATCACCCAGCCCGCGGTGATCCGCGCGTTCGTCGGTGAGCCGGCGCTGAACCCGGTCGTGGCCGGGATCAAGGCGACCTGGCGGGCGATGGCGAACGGGTACGAGAAGACCTCCGGCCTGGCGGACGTGGACCGGCTGCTGTCGCGCGGCGGGATGGACAGCATGCTGCCGACGCTGTGGCTGATCATCGGCGCGGTCACGTTCGGCACACTGCTGGAGGAGTTCGGCCTGCTCAACCGGCTGATCGAGCCGATGGTGCGGGCGGCCAAGGGCACCGGCCGGCTGTTCGTGGCGGTGTTCGCCAGCGCGTTCGGGCTCAACATCGTGGCCGGTGACCAGTACATCGCGCTGGTGCTGCCGGCGCGGGTGTTCCGGGTCGAGTTCACGAAGCGTGGCCTGGCTCCGACGAACCTGTCGCGGCTGACTGCCGACAGTGGCACGGTCACCTCACCGCTGGTGCCGTGGAACTCCTGCGGCGCGTTCATGGGTGCGGTGCTGGGCGTGCCGACGCTGGCCTACCTGCCGTTCTGCTTCTTCAACATCGCCAGCCCGCTGCTCAGCGTCGTGTACGGGTTCACCGGTTTCAAGGTCGAACACGGGTCCCCGGAGGGCGGGCGCGAGGAGAGGAAGCCGCAGAGTGGATGAGACCGTAACGAGGACGGAGACCACGCGCGGCGTGTCGCTGCCGGTCCTGACCGCAATGGTGGTCGGGTCCATGGTCGGCGCCGGCGTGTTCTCGCTGCCGCGGAACTTCGCCCAGGCGACCGGCGTGCTGGGCGCGGTCGTCGCCTGGGTGATCGCCGGGGTGGGCATGCTCATGCTGGCCTTCGTGTTCCAGACACTGGCGGTGCGCAAGCCCGACCTCAACGCCGGTGTGTACGCCTACGCCAAGGAGGGCTTCGGCCAGTACCCCGGCTTCTTCTCCGCCTTCGGCTACTGGGCCAGTGCGTGCGTCGGCAACGTCACCTACTGGGTGCTGATCAAGTCCACGATCGGACTGGTGGTTCCGGTCTTCGGTGAAGGCGCGACGATCGTGGCGGTGGTGGTCTCCACGGCCGGGGTGTGGGCCTTCCACTTCATGATCCTGCGCGGCGTACGGGAGGCGGCCCGGATCAACCAGATCGTCACGGTCGCGAAACTGCTGCCGATCCTGCTGTTCGTCGTGATCGTGGCGGTCGCGCTGCGCGCGGACGTCTTCGGCGCGAACCTGCTGGGCGATCCCGGGAGCTCCGCCGGGTCGCTGTTCGGCCAGGTCCGGGCGACGATGCTGGTGACCGTGTTCGTGTTCCTGGGCGTGGAGGGGGCGAGCGTCTACTCGCGCTACGCCCGCGAGCGCGCCGACGTCGGCCGGGCCACCGTGCTGGGCTTCCTGGCCGTGCTGGCGCTGTTCGCCTCGGTGAGCATCCTGTCCTACGGCGTGCTGCCCAAGGGCGAGATGTCCGGGCTGCGCCAGCCGTCCATGGGCGGTGTGCTGGAGTCCGTGGTCGGCGCCTGGGGCGCGGGGCTGATCGGGGTCGGGCTGATCGTGTCGGTGCTGGGCGCGTACCTGGCCTGGACGCTGATGGCGGCCGAGGTGCTGTTCGTGGCCGCCAAGGACGCCGACATGCCGGCCTTTCTCGCCCGCGAGAACCAGCGGAGCACCCCGGTCGCGGCCCTGGTGATGACCAGCGCCCTCATCACCGCCGTGCTGTTCATCACCCTGTTCTCCGACGACGCCTTCACCTTCACCCTGGAGCTGACCAGCGCGTTGTCGCTGATCCCGTACCTGCTGGCGGCCGGGTACGCGCTACGCCTGGCGCTCAGTGGCGAGACCTACGACCGCACGCCGGCCGGCCGGGGCAAGGACCTGACGATCGCGGCGCTGGCCACCTTCTACACCGCCTTCCTCATCGTCGCGGCCGGGCTGAAGTTCCTGCTGCTGTCGTGCATCGTCTACGCCCCCGGCACCATCCTGTTCGTCCTGACCCGCAGGGAACGCGGCCTGCGTCCCTTCTCCCGGGCCGAACTGGTCCTGTTCATCATCGTCACCGCCGGAGCCGTTCTCGGCGTCACCGCCCTGATCACCGGCCGCATCACGATCTAGAGCCGCCCGCGGCACAGCAAGGAAGGATCAGCGCCCATGACCGATCAGCTCTACGGGGTGCACTCCGAGGTGGGTACCCTGCGCAAGGTCATCGTCCACCGGCCGGACCTGAGCCTGCGCCGGCTCACCCCGTCCAACAACGACGAGCTGCTGTTCGACGACATCCTGTGGGTGGAGCAGGCGCAGGCCGAGCACGACGCCTTCGTGCAGGTGATGCGCGAACGCGGAGTCGAGGTCTACCACCACCACGAGCTGCTCGCCCAGGCGCTGGACGCGAGCTTCGAGGCCAAGCAGCACGCCGTCGAGCACGCCGTCACCCACCTCACCGTCGGCCCGGCGCTCGTGGACAGCGTGCGCGAGACCCTGGCCGGATGGCCGGGGGACAGGCTGGCCAGGCACCTCGTCGGCGGCCTGACCAAGGAGGAGTTCGGCGTGGCGGAGCTGGACGGCCACTCGCTGGTGGCCGCCTCCTGCCACCCGCGCGAGTTCATCCTGCCCGCGCTGCCGAACTCGCTCTACCAGCGCGATCCCGCGGCCTGGCTGTACGGCGGCGTGTCGCTCAACCCGATGTACTTCCACGTCCGGCTGCTGGAGACGATGAACCAGTCAACCATCTACCACCACCACCCCATGTTCGCCGGCGAGGACTTCGCCTACTGGTACCCCTACGCGGGCGAGGACGACCGCTTCGACGAGGAGTCCTTCGGCAACGCCGCCATGGAGGGCGGCGACATGATGCCCATCGGCAACGCCACGGTGGCGATCGGGATCAGCGAGCGCACCAACCCGCGCACCATCGAGCACCTGGCCCTGTCGCTGTTCGCCGCGGGGGCCGCCGAGCGGGTCATCGCCATCGAGGTGCCCAAGGCCCGCTCCTACATGCACCTCGACACCGTCTTCACCTTCCTGGACGCCGACAAGGCCAGCGCCTACCCGCCGTTCATGGAGGCCGCGATGGCCTACAGCCTGCGACCTGGCGACAAGAGCGGCACCCTGGACGTGCACCGCGAGGCGGGCCTGCTGCCGGCCCTGCAGGACGCGCTGCGCATCCCGCGCCTGGACATCGTGCCCACCGGCGGCGACGACTACCAGCAGGCCCGCGAGCAGTGGGACTCGGGCAACAACTTCTTCGCCCTGGCCCCTGGCGTGGTCGTCGGCTACCACAAGAACCAGTTCACCAACCGCAAGCTGCGCGAGCACGGCGTGGAGGTCATCGAGATCGAGGGTTTCGAGCTCGGCAAGGGCCGCGGCGGCACGCACTGCATGACGTGTCCCATCCAGCGGGACCCGGTCTGAACGCCGCGACCTGACGATCGCCGCCACCCGCCCCAAAAGCCCCACAGGACCGAATAGGCTCTTGCGGTAAGTCTGCCGGGGCGAGCGTTAAGGGGACCGGGTGAGCAAGTCGTTCGTGCATCTGCACGTGCACACCGAGTACAGCATGCTGGACGGAGCGGCCAAGCTGAAGCCGCTGTTCAAGGAGGCCGAGCGGCTGGAGATGCCGGCGATCGCGATGAGCGATCACGGCAACATGTTCGGTGCGTACGAGTTCCAGAAGGTCGCCGCGGGATCCCCGGTCAAGCCGATCATCGGGATCGAGGCGTACGTGGCGCCGCACAGCCGGTTCGTGAAGAAGCCGGTGTTCTGGGGGCAGCGCGCGGAGACCGGGGTGGCGGACGGCGAGGGCGGCAAGGACGTCTCCGGCGGCGGCCGGTTCACCCACATGACGATGTGGGCCAAGGACGCGGACGGGCTGCGGAACCTGTTCCGGCTGTCGTCGCTCGCCTCGTTCGAGGGCTACTACTCCAAGCCCCGCATGGACCAGGACCTGATCTCGCAGCACGCCTCCGGGATCATCGCCACGACCGGTTGCCCCTCCGGCGCGGTGCAGACCAGGATCCGGCTCGGCCAGTACGACGAGGCCGTCCGGGTGGCCGGCGAATACCAGGAGATCTTCGGCAAGGAGAACTACTTCCTGGAGCTGATGGACCACGGCATCAACATCGAGCGTGAGGTGCGCGAGGACCTGCTCCGGCTGGCCAGGCAGCTGAACATCCCGCTGCTCGCCACCAACGACTCCCACTACGTGACCGAGGACCAGGCCGACGCGCACGACAGCCTCCTGTGCGTCGGCGTGGGCAAGAACAAGGACGACCCCAACCGGTTCCGGTTCAACGGGTCCGGCTACTACCTCAAGTCCGCCGACGACATGTACCGCCTGTTCCCCGAACTGGCCGAGGCGTGCGACAACACCCTGCTCGTCGCCGAGATGATCGGCGACTACGGCGACGTGTTCAAGCAGGTGGACCGGATGCCGGACTTCCCCGACGTGCCCGAGGGGGAGACGCAGGAGTCGTGGCTGCGCAAGGAGGTGGAGCAGGGCCTCGTCATGCGGTACGGCGACCCCGTGCCCGCCGAGGTGCTGGAGCGGTACGAGACCGAGATGAAGGTCATCGGCCCGATGGGGTTCTCCTCCTACTTCCTCGTGGTCGCCGATATCTGCAAGTACGCCCGCGACAACGGCATCCCGGTCGGGCCGGGACGAGGATCGGCCACCGGCAGCATCGTGGCGTACGCCACCCGCATCACCGAGCTCGACCCGCTGGAGCACGGCCTGCTGTTCGAGCGGTTCCTCAACCCCGAGCGGATCAACCCGCCCGACGTCGACCTCGACTTCGACGACCGCCAGCGCGACCGCATGGTGGCCTACGTCACCGAGAAGTACGGCAGCGAGTTCACCGCGCAGGTCAACACGTTCGGCACCATCAAGGCCAAGGCCGCCGTCAAGGACGCCAGCCGGATCCTCGGCTACCCGTTCGCGATGGGCGACAAGATCACCAAGGCGATGCCGCCGGACGTCATGGGCAAGGGCGTCCCGCTCGCGGACATGTTCAACGAGGACCACCCGCGCTACAACGAGGGCACCGAACTGCGCGCCCTGTACGAGAACGACCCCGACGTGCGCAAGGTCATCGACACCGGCCGCGGCATCGAGGGGCTGATCCGCGGCACCGGCGTGCACGCCGCCGCCGTCATCCTGTCCTCCACCCCGCTGCTCGACCTGATCCCCATGCACAAACGGGACAAGGACGGCGTCGTCATCACCGGGTTCGACTACCCGTCGTGTGAGGACATGGGCCTGGTCAAGATGGACTTCCTGGGCCTGCGCAACCTGGGCATCATCGACCACGCCATCAAGATCATCAAGCAGAACCGGGGTGTCGAGCTGGACACCCTGACGATGCCGCTCGACGACACCAAGACCTACCAGCTGCTGGCCCGCGGCGACACGCTCGGCGTGTTCCAGCTCGACGGCGGCCCCATGCGGCAGCTCCTGAAGCTGATGGAGCCGACCCGGTTCGAGGACATCGCCGCCGTGCTCGCCCTCTACCGGCCGGGCCCGATGGCGGCCAACGCGCACACCAACTACGCCCACCGCAAGAACGCCCGCCAGGACATCGAGCCGATCCATCCGGAGCTCAAGGAGGCGCTGGAGCCGATCCTCGGGCCGACCTTCCATCTGCTCGTCTACCAGGAGCAGATCATGGCCGTGGCCCGTGAGCTGGCCGGCTACTCGCTCGGCGGCGCCGACCTGCTGCGCCGCGCCATGGGTAAGAAGAAGCCCGAGATCCTGGCCAAGGAGTTCGCCAACTTCCAGGCCGGCATGCGCGGCAACGGCTACAGCGACGAGGCCATCCAGGCGCTGTGGGACGTCATGCTGCCCTTCTCCGGGTACGCCTTCAACAAGTCCCACACCGCCGGCTACGGCCTCGTCGCCTACTGGACCGCCTACCTCAAGGCCAACTACCCCGCCGAGTACATGGCCGCCCTGCTCACCTCCGTCGGCGACGACAAGGACAAGGCGGCCGTCTACCTGGCCGAGTGCCGCAAGATGGGCATCCAGGTGCTCCCGCCGGACGTCAACGACTCCCAGCTCGACTTCGTCGCGGTCGGCGACACGCAGGTCCGGTTCGGCATGGGCGCGGTCCGCAACGTCGGTGAGAACGTCGTGGACGGGATCGTCAAGGCCCGCCTGGAGAAGGGGCGCTTCACCGACTTCAACGACTTCCTCGCCAAGGTGCCGCTCACGGCCTGCAACAAGCGCGTCATCGAGTCGCTGATCAAGGCGGGCGCGTACGACTCCATGGCGCACCCGCGCAAGGGCCTGCTGATGATCCACGAGCAGGCGGTCGAGTCCGTCATCGACATCAAGAAGAACGAGGCGCACGGCCAGGACTCCCTGTTCGGCGGCATGGACGACGCGGACGACGACGCGGCGTTCACGATCGCCATCCCCGACACGGAGTGGGACAAGAAGACCAAGCTCGACTTCGAGCGGGAGATGCTCGGCCTGTACGTGTCGGACCACCCGCTGGCCGGCACCGAACGGCTGCTCGCCCGCAACCGGGACACCACGATCGTCGACCTGCTCGACTCAGGGCGCGACGACCGCGGCGACGTCCGCGTGGCCGGACTGGTCACGAAGGTGGACCGGCGGGTGAACAAGGCGGGCAACACCTGGGCCATCCTCACGGTCGAGGACATGGACGCCGCCGTCGAATGCCTGTTCTTCCCCCGCAGTTACGAGCTGTACGGGCCGGAACTGCGGCCGGACATCGTGGTGTCGGTCGCCGGCCAGATCAACAACCGCGACGGCGCCATCAGCATCTTCGCGAACGAGATGGCCATCATCGACGTGTCCGGGGTCAACGAGTCCGGCGCGCCGATCACCCTGCTCCTGCGTGAGGAACGCATCACGCCGACCCTGCTGGACGAGCTGCGGCAGGTCCTGAAGATGCACCAGGGCCAGGTGCCGCTCCAGGTCAACCTGCGGCGGCCGGCCGGCAAGGTCATGGTGATGGCGCTGCCGGAGTGGCCGGTCAACGCCGAGCCGAGTTTCGCCGCCGACATCAAGGCGCTGCTCGGCCCGGAGGCGCTGTCGCTGTGAGCCGGCGGATCGAGCTCTGCCGCCAGGGCGCGTACGCCACTGGAAAATCGCTGTAACCGGCGTTCAAGCGGCTTTGAACCGTGTTTGCAGAAGCCCGGCGCAGGCTTCGCAGCATGAAACAGCACACCGCGTTCTTATCCCGCACTCTCCGTTCGATGCTGGCGGTTCCCGTCGTCGCCCTGGGCGTGGTCGCGCTCTCCGCGACGCAGGCGTCGGCGGTGTCCCGCCCGGCCATCGTGGCCGCGGCCCAGGACCAGCTCGGCAACTCCGCGCGCAATCACGAATCGCCGATGGGCAGCGGCTGCAACTACTACACCGGCTACTTCCGTACGTGGAAGCCCGCCGGCGGCTGCCCGTCGAGTGACGGCGTCCAGTGGCGCGACAGCGACTGGTGCGCCGACTTCGTCAAATACGTCTGGCAGCGGGCCCGCGTTCCGCACGCCAACGTGCCCGAGACCGGCGGCGGCATCCTCACGGGATGGGCGGCGTCGTTCAAGGACTACGGCGTCAAGTACGGAACGTGGCACACCCGCGGCAGCGGCTACACGCCCCAGCCCGGTGACTCCGTCGTCTTCGACTGGGACCAGAGCGGCGACATCGACCACGTCGGCATCGTGAGCTCGGCGAACGGGAGCACCGTCTACACGATCGAGGGCAACAGCGGCGACCGGATCAAGGCCAACTCCTACAGCCGCTCCAACATCGACATCGTCGGCTACAGCGCTCCCGTCGGAGGAACCTCCGAGGAGCCGAGGGACGGCAACAGCGTGACGGGTGACCCGTACGCCGACCTGCTCACCGTGGACAGCGCCGGGAAGCTGATGCTGTACAGCAACAACTTCGTCCGGGACAACGGTCAGCCGTACACCGGCAGCGAGCCCCGGGAAGTCGGTCACGGGTGGGGCGGTTTCGCCCGGACCATGCCCGCCGATGTCACCGGGGACGGGTTCACGGACCTGCTCGCGGTGAATTCGGCCGGCAAGCTCATGTTGTACAGCAACAACATCGTCCGCGACAACGGTCAGCCGTACGCGGGCAGCGAGCCTCGGGAAGTCGGCCATGGCTGGGGCGGCTTCTCGAACGTCATTCCCGCCGACGTCACCGGCGACGGATTCACGGACCTGCTCACCGTGGACACCGCCGGAAAGCTGATGCTCTACAGCAACAACTTCGTCCGGGACAACGGTCAGCCGTTCACCGGGAGTGAGCCGCGCGAGGTCGGTCACGGGTGGGGCGGTTTCTCGAAGGTCATTCCCGCCGATGTCACCGGCGACGGGTTCACGGATCTGCTGGCGCTGGATTCCGCCGGGAAGCTGATGCTCTACAGCAACAACTTCGTCCGCGACGACGGCCAGCCGTACACCGGCAGTGCGCCGCGCGAGGTCGGTCACGGGTGGGGCGGTTTCTCGAAGGTCGTTCCCGCCGATGTCACCGGCGACGGGTTCACGGATCTGCTGGCGCTGGATTCCGCCGGGAAGCTGATGCTCTACAGCAACAATTTCGTCCGCGACGACGGCCAGCCGTTCACCGGCAGCGAGCCGCGCGAGGTCGGCCACGGCTGGGGCGGCTTCGCCCAGATCCTGGCCTGACGTCATCCCCGCCCGTGCCGGCCCAGGCGGCCGGCACGGGGCCCCTTCCTCATCACTCATGGAGTAGAAATGCGGCCTGCCCTCATCCGATCCCTGACCGGCTTGCTTCTGTCCCTGTGCCTCTCGGGACCCATCGCCCTGATGTCCTCGGCTCCCGCGCACGCCGCGGACACCGTGCCCTGCGACAAGAACGGAACCACCGCGGCCGACGCCAACATGGCGACGCGGCTGAACCGGGAATTACCCGGTGACCTGCGCGGCTCGATGACGGCTTACCGGGTGTCCTGCGCCCGCGTCATCATCGCCACCGTCAAGAGCCGGGGCCTGCCGGTCCGGGCCGCGCAGATCGCCATCACCACCACCATCGTCGAATCCACCATCCGCAACCTGACCTATGGCGCCGACGACAGCGTCGGCCTTTTCCAGCAGCGCCCCTCGCAGGGCTGGGGAACGGTCGACCAGATCCTGAACCCGGTCTACGCGACGAACAAGTTCCTCAGCAAGATGCTCAGGTTCGACTGGCGCAACGATCCCATCGGCAAGGTCTGCCAGCAGGTGCAGGTCTCCGCCTATCCCAACAGGTACACGGAAGAGACGCCGGACGGTGTGGCCATCGCGAACGCGGTGTGGTCCATGTCGGAACCCGCCGAACTGCCCGGCAACAGTGTGACGGGTGACCCGTACGCCGACCTGCTCACCGTGGATTCGGCCGGGAAGCTGATGCTGTACAGCAACAACTTCGTCCGGGACGACGGTCAGCCGTACACGGGTAGCGAGCCTCGGGAAGTGGGTCACGGGTGGGGCGGTTTCGCCCGGACCATGCCCGCCGATGTCACCGGTGACGGGTTCACGGATGTGCTCGTGGTGAATTCGGCCGGGAAGCTGATGCTGTACAGCAACAACTTCGTCCGCGACAACGGTCAGCCGTACGCGGGCAGCGAGCCTCGGGAAGTCGGTCACGGGTGGGGCGGTTTCTCGAACGTCATTCCCGCCGACGTCACCGGCGACGGATTCACGGACCTGCTCACCGTGGATTCCGCCGGGAAGCTGATGCTGTACAGCAACAACTTCGTCCGGGACAACGGCCAGCCGTTCACCGGCAGCGAGCCTCGGGAAGTGGGTCACGGCTGGGGCGGTTTCGCTCGGATCATTCCTGCGGATGTGACTGGTGACGGGTTCACGGATCTGCTCACCGTGGATTCCGCCGGGAAGCTGATGCTCTACAGCAACAACTTCGTCCGCGACAACGGCCAGCCGTTCACCGGCAGTGCGCCGCGCGAGGTCGGCCATGGCTGGGGCGGTTTCTCGAAGGTCGTTCCCGCTGACGTCACCGGGGACGGGTTCACGGATGTGCTCGTGGTGGATTCGGCCGGAAAGCTGATGCTGTACAGCAACAACTTCGTCCGCGACAACGGCCAGCCGTACACCGGCAGCGAGCCCCGCGAGGTCGGGCACGGCTGGGGCGGCTTCGCGCAGATCCTCGCCTGACCGCCACCTCTGGTAAGCCTCGCCGTCGTACCCATAGGGTTCGGTTCAAGGTCCGCCGAACCCTATGGGGGGAAACCGATGGAGTTCCGGCTCCTGGGTCCGGTCGAGGTGTGGAACGACGGGCGGCAGATCGCCCTCGGGGGGCCCAAGCCGCGGGCCCTGCTCGCCACTCTGCTTCTCGACGCCGGCCGTGCGGTCGGCGTCGAGCGGTTGATGGAGGCGATCTGGCAGGAGAACCCGCCGCCGACCGCCCGTGGTGTGCTGCAGACGTACGTCGCCTCGTTGCGCCGGGCCTTCGACGGCGCGGGCCTGCCGGAGGTCATCGTCTCGCATCGCGTGGGCTACCTGGCGCGGATCCCGCCCGGCACCCTCGACAAGGACGTGTTCGAGCGGCTCGTCGACCAGGGACGGCAGGCGGCGCGCACGGGAGGCCACCAGGAGGCGGCAGGTCTCCTCCGTACGGCGCTGGCCCTGTGGCGGGGCCCGGCCCTGGGCGGGACCGGCGACACCGGCCTGCGCCCTGAGGCCATCAGGTTGGAGGAGCTGCGGCTCGCGGTGCTGGAGGAGCGGATCGCGGCCGACCTGGCGGCCGGCGGGGTCGAGGGCCTGATCGACGAGCTCACCCAGCTGGTCGCGGTCCATCCCATCCGGGAACGGCTGCGCCGCGATCTCATGGTGGCGCTCTACCGGGCCGGTCGGCAGGCGGACGCGCTCACGATCTACCAGCAGGGCAGGCAGGTCCTGATCGAGGAGCTGGGCATCGACCCCGGCCCGGACCTGCGGCGTACGTACGAGGCGATCCTGCGCTCCGACCCCGCGCTGCTCGGCGCGGCCAGAACCGTCGCGCCCCGGCAACTGCCCTCCGCGCCCCCCGACTTCACCGCGCGCGAGGAGGAGCTGGCCGCGTTACGCGACCGGCTCACCAGGCCGAACACCATGCCGGTCTGCGTGATCTGCGGGCAGGGCGGCATCGGCAAGTCCGCGCTGGCCCTGCGTGCCGGACACGAGCTCGCGCACTTCTACCCGGACGGCCAGCTCCATGTGGAACTACGCGGCACGACGCACACACCGGCCACCCCGGCCGAGATCCTGGGCCGGCTCCTGCGCGAGCTTCAGCCGCCCGGCGCGCAGCTCCCCGCCACCGTGGAAGAACGCGTCAACCGCTACCGCACCCTGCTGGCCGGCCGGCGCAAGCTGATCGTGCTGGACGACGCCGGCTCCGAGGCGCAGGTACGGCCCCTGCTGCCCAGCGCGCCCGGCTGCGGCGTGATCGTCACCTCCCGCAACCGCCTGGCCGGACTGGACGGCGCCGCCCTCATCGACCTCGGGACACTGCCCGCCGAGGCCAGCGTCGAGCTGCTGGCCCAGATCGCCGGCCACGAGCGCGTCACCGTCGACCTCGACGCGGCCCGGCACATCGTCGCGCGATGCGGCGGCCTGCCCCTCGCGCTGCGCATCGCCGGAGCCCGGCTGGCCTCACGACGTCAATGGTCCACGCGACGCCTGGCCGACCGGCTGGCCGACGAGCAGCACCGGCTCGACGAACTGGCCGCGGGAGACCAGGAGGTGCGGGCCAGCATCGCGCTCAGCTACGCCATGCTGCCCGCCGCGGAGAAGACGGCGCTGCGCCGGCTCGGGCTGCTCGGCCTGCCCAGCTTCCCCCTCTGGGTCGCCGCGACGGCGCTGGAGACCGGCCTGCGCCAGGCCGAGCAGCTGCTGGAGCAGCTCGTGGACGCCTCCCTCCTGGAAGAGGCGGACGTGGACGCGGCCGGCCAGGTCCGCTACCGGCTGCACGACCTGATCCGGCTGTTCGCCACGGAACGCGCGCACGCGGAGGAGCCGGTGGCGGAGCTGACGGCCACGGTCTGCAGGGTCCTGGGCGGCTGGTTGTGGCTGATCGAGCGGTTGAGCCAGGCCGTCCCGACGGGGGCGATCCCCATGCGCGCCGCGCCCGGGCTGGCCCGTCCGGTGGACGACGAGGCCACCAGGCCGGCGCTGGCCGATCCGCACGCCTGGTTCCGCAGCGAGGAGGAGGCCCTGATCGCCGGCGTGGAACTGGCGGCGGCCATGGAACTCGACGAACTGGCCATCCAGCTCGCCTGCGCCGTCTCGGCGGCGGCGTTCGAAGGCAGCCAGTACATCTTCGACGACCCGTTCGCGGCCTGGCGCCGGATGAACGACGCGGCGCTCACGGTCGCGCGGCGGATGGACAACGTCCCGGGCGAGGCGGCCCTGCTGGCCGGTCTGGGGCACCTCCACTACGCGCGGGACTCCTTCGCCGAATCCCGCCAGTATCTCGGCCAGGCACTGTCGCTGTTCCGTACGACCAAGGACGTCCGCGGGGAGGCGACCACCCTCGCCGGGCTCGGCGAGGCCTGCCGCGAGCAGGGATACCTGGCCGAGTCCCTGCACTTCCTCGGTCAGGCCGGGACGCTCCTGCACGACCTCGCCGACACGGCGGCCCTGGCCCACGTCAAACGGCTGTCGGGCACGGTACGCCTGGAACGCGGCGACTATCCGGCGTCCTGGGCGGATCTGACCGCCGCGCTGGAGCTCTACCAGCAGGTGGGCAACCGGCGTGGCGCCGGGCTGACCCTGCGCAGCATGTCCCTGTACCACCGCGCCAGGGACGAGCACGGCATGGCCGCGGAGCTGTGCGAGCAGGCGCTGGACATCTTCCGTCCGCTCGGCGACCGGCTGATGGTGGCCTACTGCACCCGTTCGCTGGCCAAGGCGTGGCTCCGGCTCGGCGAGCACGACCAGGCGCGGCAACCGCTGGAGGAGGTGCTCGCCACCATGCGCGCCCTGCAGGATCGCTGGGGCGAGGCCTGCACGCTGCGCACGATCGGCGAGCTCGACCTGGCCGAGGGGCGTCTCTACCAGGCCAGGAGCCGGCTGGAGGAATCGCTGCGGCTGTGGGAGGCGCTGCGGATCCGCCCCTTCCAGGCCCGGACCCAGCGTGACCTGGCGCTGGTGCACCGGGCGTTCGGCGACGACGTCACCGCCGACGCCATCTGGTCGGAGGCGCTGGAGACGTTCCGATTACACGGCTGCCGCGAGTACGACGAAATGCTGAAGGACAAGCCCTACTGATCGTTTGCAGCGTTTTTGGAGCAGGCCGCCGCACCATGGCGTCGACGTCTCATAGCGACGCGTCCATGGCTGGTAACCGGAGGGCTCCATGCGGGAGATCGTGTTCCTGTCCGATTCGCGGATCGCCGAGGTCCCCGTCAAGGAATGCGGGGAACCCTTGGTGGATCTGCGTACCTTGGAGGCCATCCGGGTCGACCCGCGACTCGCCGACGAGGCGGGGGCGTACGCGCACCTGCGGCAGAGCGTGGCCGATCGCCTGGTGGTCGCGCAGACGCGGCTGCCGCGCGAGCTGCGGTTCCTGATCATCGAGGGATACCGCCCGGCCGGCCTGCAGCGGCGCTACTTCGGCTCGGCCGTCGCCCGCCAGCGGGCCGCGCATCCCGGCTGGGACGACGCCCGCGCCCGAGTCGAGGCGAGCAGGTACGTCTCCCCGCCCGAGGTCGCCCCCCACGTCACCGGCGGCGCGGTGGACCTGACCCTGCGCTCGGCCGGCGGCGTCGAGCTGGACATGGGCACGGCGGTCAACGCCACCCCGCCGGAGAGCGACGAGAACTGCTACACCGACGCGACCGCCATCTCCGCCGAGGCCAGGAGCAACCGCCGCCTCATGGGCGACGCCCTGACCTCCGCCGGCTTCGTCAACTACCCTACGGAGTGGTGGCACTGGTCCTTCGGCGAGCGCTACTGGGCCTTCCTCACCCAGTCCCGCCACGCCCGCTATGGCCTCGTCGAGGATCTGTCAACCGCCGCGCCACGGTGACCGGTGGGAGATCCGCACCAGAATTGCGCCGCCCCGCGTCAGGGCGGCGGCGACCTCTCCGCGGGGGAGATCGTCTTCGATTCGCAGGTCAACGACGCGGGCGCCGCGCCGGAAGCTCCCCGAGACCGTGACGACGACAGTGAGGCCCGGCCATGATCCTAGGTGCGCAGTTCCAGGGACAGGTGCCCGCCGACTCGACCCGCCGCTGGTTCACCCACAGCTGGCCGGAGGCCTGGCGGGTGGCGTGGATGGGTGGCCCCGACGTGGCCGATGGTGGACGGTGACGCGCAGATCGAGTCGCGCGTGCAGGTGGACCGCCAGGACGCGACGCTGCGCGTCCGCGTCCTGGACGTGACCGAGGCCGACGCGCCCGCCGGCCCGCTGGCGGAGCTGGCGCTGCCCGCGCTCTCCTACGACGGGAGCGCCGAGCGGCGCGTCCCGTTCTCCCTCCCGAGCCCCGCCTGGGACCCCCGCCGTACGGTCATCGTCACGGCGCACCTGGACCGGACGGGCACCGGTGAGGTCGAGGCAGGGGACGCGCTCACCACCCGCGCCGAGCCGGCCGCGCAGGACCGCCTCATCCTCTTCCTGACGCCGATCCGCGGCAGCTGAAGCGGTGGGCGACGGCGCCCTGGCGCAATTCTCGCGTGCGTGCGGTCATGAAGTAATTCTTTGAGCGAAATGATCAGAACCGTGGACCCGCGGACGCCTCGGAGTGACAATCCGATCGTCAACACAAGATCGCGGGAGGCCAGGCGGCTTTCCGCCCGGGCGTAATCCCTGCTCGGCTTCGGGTGAGGCGCGTACGCGGAGCGTCTTCACCGGCCACTGGTCGGGGACCGTGGACAACATCCGCACCTACGACGGCGTCCTGAGCGCCGAGCAACCCCTGGTTGGCAGCCCAGTAAGTCCCCCACCCTCACTGGGAGAGGTTCATGGACCCGCAGGATGAGTTCGACCTGCCAGAAGCTCGCTGGAATCGTTTACCCGAACCCGATAAACCAGACCTTCCGGACATGTCGTGGAACGCCTTCCGGGACGTGGCCAAGCCCGTGTCCGCGTGGCCGCGCCGCCTGGCGGCCGCTCTGTCGATGGTCCTCGTGGTGCCTCTGGTCAACGCCATGCCCGCCTACGCGGCGCCGCGTTCGGCCCCGGCGGTGCAGAAGGAGACCCCGGTCAAGGGCACGAGCGTGCCCGTCCAGGCGCCGGAGGCGGATCCCGTCGCCGAACGGGCGTGGAAGGCGGCGCCGGCGGTCACCTGGCCCAAGCCGCAGAAGGCGGAGCTGGGGAGCAGCAAGGCTCCCGCAGGGTTCCCCGTGCACCTGGCCGCCGACAAGAGCGGCAACCGCAGCAGCGACCAGAGCGGCGACCCGGTGAGCGTGGAGCTGCTCGACACCGACCGGCTCGGCCTGGCCCTGCGGGTGTCTCCGGGTCAGGGCGTCGCGGCCGCCAGGGCGGGCGGCGGAAAAACCGAGCTGAAGATCGACTACTCCGGTTTCCGTTACGCCTACGGCGGCGACTACGGCGCCCGGCTCGGCATGGTCAAACTCGCGGAATGCGCGCTCCAGTCGGCCACCGCCACGGCCGAATGCCCGCAGCCGGAGCCGGTCAGGAGCAGCAACGACCCGAAGACCGGCACGCTGAGCGCCGAGGTCGAGACCGGCGCCGTGTACGCGCTGGCCGCCGCCCCCTCCGGCCAGTCCGGCGACCACTCCGCCACCTCCCTGTCAGCCTCGTCCGACTGGAGCGTCGGCACGCAGACCGGCGACTTCTCCTGGAGCTACGACCTGCGCACCCCGCCCGCGCTGGGCGGGGAGGAGCCGGAGCTGTCGCTCTCCTACTCCTCGCAGAGCGTGGACGGCCGCACCGCCTCCACCAACAACCAGGCGTCCTGGGCCGGTGACGGCTTCGAGTTCAGCCCCGGCGGCTACATCGAGCGCCGCTACAAGTCCTGCATGATCGACGGCAAGAAGACCGGCGACCTGTGCTGGGACCAGGAGAACGCCGTCCTGTCGCTGGGCGGCTCGTCCATCGAGCTGGTCAAGGACGCCACCAGCAGGCAGTGGCGGCCGAAGCGGGACGACGGCACCAGGATCGAGCTGCTGACCGGTGCCACGAACGGCGACAACAACGGCGAGTACTGGCGGGTCACCA
>NZ_PVNG01000043.1 GCF_003001935.1 Nonomuraea fuscirosea
CTGGCCGATCTGGCCACCGAGTACAGCGTCGGACGCTCCACCATCCACCGCATCGTCCACGGGCCAGAGACCTCCAGGTAGAGCGATCACACGCCAAAGCCAGGCGTCAAGATTCCGCTAAAGATCATTCTCAGCGCCAACGGCTGTTCCTGGGTTCCAAGTGATCGCTGTTGCATTCGATGAAGTCTGCGACCACTGGACACATGGCATCGAGCAAGGGTGCAGGCGCTGGGCTGGGGCTTCACATGGTCTTCCGGCGGAGTGGTGGTCAGCGTAGCGCGTCCGCTCCTCTCTTGAGCAACCCCCTTTCCTACCTGCACGTTTGCCATCAGATTACTTCTGATGAAAGATTCTTTCGTTTGATGTAAGTGACGGAAGGTGATGAGCGTGGGTCGTGAGACAGAGGTGCCGGGGGCAGCGAGCCTGCATCTGGTGGCCGGGACAGCACTATTGCGTCCCGAGGAACAGGTCGCCGAGGCCATGCTGCAGGGCTGGCGTAATCAGCAGCTGGCCCGCAACCTCGCGTTCTCCACGATCGAGGGCCGAGAGAACGCGGTGAAGGCGTTCACCGCGTACGCCGACGCGTTCCCCTGGACGTGGACGCCGCATCTGGTGGACGAGTGGCTGGGCGATCTACGGGCCATTCGGCATTTGAAGCGGTCGACGTTGCGCAACTACTCCGAGGCCGTCCGAGCCTTCTGCGCCTTCCTCACCGACCCGGCCTACGGCTGGGCCGAGGAGTGCGAACGACGTTTCGGCACCCACCCCATCCAGATCGTGCACGAGTGGAACACAGCCGTTCACCTGCAAGAAAGCGAATCTGATCCGTCCAAGCGCGCGTTCACCCGCGATGAGCTACAGGCCTTTTTCGACCACGCCGACGACCAGATCCACCAGGTTCGCGGCGCCGGCCGCAAGGGCTGGCTCCCGGCCTTCCGCGACGCGACCCTGTTCAAGACCGCCTACGCCTACGGACTGCGCCGCCGCGAGGCGCGAATGCTCGACCTGGTCGACTTCGGCCGCAACCCCCACGCCCGGCAGTTCGGCGAGTTCGGCGTCTGCTACGTGCGCTGGGGCAAGGCGATGAAAGGCTCACCGCCCAAACGCCGCAGCGTGCTGACGGTCGGGCCCCGCGACGGCGTCGGCGGGATGGATTGGATCGTCGACATCCTGGAGCGGTGGGTGGAGGAGGCCCGGCCCGGGTTCGCGCAAGCGGACTCTCCGGCGCTCTGGCCATCCGAGCGCAGCCCACGCATCGGGTTCTCACAGATCAACACCCGCTTTGCCGCCTATCGCGACGCGCTCGGGCTGGATGCCGGCCTGGACTTTCATTCGTTCCGCCGCTCCTACGTCACCCACCTGATCGAGGACGGCTGGGATCCGCGGTTCGTCCAGAAGCAGGTTGGCCACGAACACGCCTCCACCACCTCCCTCTACACCTGCGTCTCGTCCGACTTCCGCACCCGGACCCTGCGCAAAGCCATGGGCGACACGATGAACGCCGCTCTCGCCACCGGAAGGACGCGACGATGAAACGCCAGGTCAGCTACCAATGGCGGCTGCGTGAGGTGATGGCCGTTCATGGCATGTTCTCGGCCACCGACCTGGCCGGGCCGCTGACCGAGCGGGGCATCACGCTCTCCTCGGTGCAGGTCTGGCGCCTGGTCACCCAGAACCCCGAACGGCTATCGCTGCCGGTGCTGGCCGCCCTCTGCGACATCCTCGACTGCTCCCCCTCCGACCTGATCGCCACCCGCGCCGAGAATGCCGCGCCCCGCCGCACTGCCACCGGCGAGACCGGCACCCCGGCAGCACAGATCGCGCCGATCCGGCCCAAGCGCGCCCGAATCCGGCCAGAGCAATGAAGCCTGCCCCGAAGTCCGGTAAGGATCTTGAGCAATGGGAACGGTGGCATCTCCACGGCTGTGGTCGATGCGGCCGCCACGGCTACGTCGCAGTTCGCTGGCCGGACGGATACGTGTGCCGGACCTGCGAGGAAAAGGCGCTGCTGACTCGCGGGACCTGCCCTGGCTGCCGAGCCGATCGGGCGTTACCCGGCCGCACCACCGATGGAGCGTCGATCTGCGGGGACTGCGCGGGGATCACCCGCAACTACCTCTGCGACCGGTGCGGCTACGAAGGGCCACTACACACCGGGCGGCTCTGCACCCGATGCACCCTGTCCGACCTGGTCCACGGCTTCTTCGACGACGGCACCGGCCGGATCAACCCGGCGTTGAGCACGCTTGCGGACAAACTGATCGCCTCGCCCAACCCCAAGTCCACCTGGATGTGGTTGCGCCGTCCCCACGTCCACAACCTCATCGGCGACCTGGCCACCGGAGCCCTCCCGCTTACCCACGAAGCCCTTCACGAGCTTCCGAACTGGCGGAGCGTCGCCCACCTGCGCGATCTCCTCATGGCCGCCGGAGCCCTGCCCATGATCGACAAGCAGTTGCTCCACCACCAGACCTGGCTGACCCACCGCCTCAACGAACTCCACGACGATCCCCATCAGCGCCTTCTCCGCACCTTCGCGACCTGGCACCAACTTCCGCAGCTCCGCGCCAAGGCCGCCGTCAAGCCACTGACCTCAGGATCTCGAAGAGCCGCCGGCGAGCAGTTCCAAGCGGCGCGCATCTTTCTGACCTGGCTCGATACAACTGGACGGTCTTTAACCTGCTGCGAGCAGGCCGACCTCGACGCCTGGCACGCCGCTCACGGTCCTCGCCAATCCCACACACTGCGGACGTTTCTACGCTGGGCCATGGACACCGGGCACATGCCAAAGCTGCGGCTGCCCGTCCTGGAGAACTCGAAGGCCACCCCCATATCCCAACAGCACAGACTCCGGTTGATCCGCCGAGCGGTCACCCACGACGAGCTCCCTCTAACCACCCGAGTCGCAGCCTGCCTCGTGCTCCTCTACGCCCAGCCCGTCACCCGCCTCGTCCGGCTCACCGTCGACGACCTCATCCAGGACCAGGAGGAACTTCTCCTTAAGTTCGGAGACCCGCCCACTCCCGTGCCCGAACCCTTCGCCAGCCTGCTTCGAGAACTGGCCGACGACCGGCCCCACCTCAACACCGCGACCAACCCGGACGCGCGCTGGCTGTTCCCCGGCAGACGGGCCGACCAGCCCGCCCATGCCGGCACCATCCGCGAGCACCTCCGACTCGCCGGCTTCGCCGCCGGAACGGCCAGAGTCTCCGCGCTCCGCCAGCTCGTCCTGCAAGCCCCCGCACCAGTGATCGCCAACTCCCTGGGCTTCCACCACAAGACCACCACCCGGATCGCCGCAGACGCCGGAGGATCCTGGACTCACTACGCCCCCAGCGACCACGCTCAGTGATCGCCTGAACGAGCAACCCAACGAATACCGATCACTCGATCAACGACTCCTGCCAGTCCCAACCCCGTACCTGGCCTGGCTCTCCGATCAGGCCGACGCCGGCGCCCTGGACGGCGACCCGCTCACCGATCCCATCGCCGCCACCGGCGCGGTACGCGACTTCCGCCGCATTCTCGCCGGGCCCTCGACGAGCGGCGGGCCCGCCGCTACATCCGCCACGTCCAGCTCACCGCCGCCCCGCACGACAAAGCCCTCGCCCTGCTGCCCTACTTCGCCGGCCTGCGGATCGCCGAAGTCATCGGCCTCGACCTGACCGACGCCCGCCTCTCCGGGTCCAGCCGAGAAACGGGGAAACCCGGCCGTGAGTCGATCTTGAAGCTCGTTTTCGCTGGCAGGCGCGCGGTTAGCGGTCGATTGTGATCAGTTTGAGGGCGTCTTCCTTGTCCTTGTCGGAGGGCAGGCTGTAGCGGTGGGTGGTTTCCAGGCGGGTGTGGCCGAGGATCTCGGCGACCAGGACGAGGTCGGTTTTGCCGCGGACCAGGGTGGTGGCGAGCGTGTGGCGAAGGACGTGCGCGGTGGTGGGGTCGTCTAGCCCGGCTGTCCGAGCGATCTCGGCGATGACGCCGCCGGCGGCGCGGGCGGTCAGTCGTCTGCCCTTGGCGTTGAGGAACAGTGCCTGGTTGTCGTCGGCGTGGGGCCAGTTGGGGCGTTCATCCAGCCAGAGCTGCAGTTCTGTGCGGAGCTAGGGTGGATGTCGACCTCGCGAACTTGCCGCCCTTGCCGTACAGGCGCAGCTTGCCCTTGCGGGCTGACATCTGGATGTCGTCGACGTCGAGGCGGACGAGCTCGCTGATGCGGGCGCGGGCGTAGTACGGAGTCAGCGCGATGCACCTGCCACGGGGGACAAGTGCGCCTCCACAGCGCGTAGCCAGCGGATGCGGGCGCGCTCCTCCAGCGCGCGCGGCGCGCTCTTGGGCAGGTCTTCGCGGGCGATGTCGGCCTTGCCCAGACCCCTGCGGACGTGGAAGTCGTCCAGCGCGGTGAGGACGGAGTTGACATGGACGCGGCTGCGCCTGGCCGGGCCGTCGCGCAGCAGCTACATCCGATAGTCACGCGCCGCCCCGTTTCGAGCCTGCCGATCAGCGAGGAGATCGGCAGAATAGGTGGCGGCGTGATCGGCCAGCCAGGACAGGAACATGCGCACGCGCGAGCGGTAGGTGCGCCGGGTCCCATCCGACAGCGGCGTGCGCTCCAGCGCCGCGGCGTATTCGCCGAGCACCGCGTCGTAGGCGGGCGGCAGCCGAGTGGGGCGCGCGCCCGGACGGCGCTGCGTCATCTCGGAAGCGGATCCGGGCTCTTGAGGCAACCCCGATGGCGCAATCTCGGAAGTCACACCTGGGAGTCCACTTCCGAGATGGCGTCAATCTCGGAACAGTGACCCCACCGAGGGCACCGGGCCCCATGCAATCCAAGTTCGGTGGCTGCCCCCCGGTACGTGAGTGCTGTTCGCTCTGAGGTTTGTGCACAGCTGAGATGTCAGGGTCGCATAGGCAATAGGCCGATGGCCAGTATATATTGATCATATGAGACAGATGCAGGAGCCGACCTTTCTCATCCTGACTGCGCTGGCCGCCGGTCCGCAGCACGGGTATGGCGTCATCATCGACGTGGAACGCATCTCCGGCGGGCAGATCCGGCTGCGCGCCGGCACCCTGTACGCGGCCTTCGACCGCCTTGAGCATGAAGGTCTCATCGCCGAAGAACGCGAGGAGATCGTGGAGGGCCGGGCGCGACGCTACTACAGGCTCACCGGCGACGGCGCGAACCGGCTGGCGGCCGAAGTCGATCGGATGCGCAGGCATGCACACGCGGCCACGGTACGCCTGCGTGCCCTGGGGCTGGGAGGGACGGCGTGACCTCGCTCGAAGCGCGCTACCGCTGGCTTCTGGGCTGCTACCCCCGCGAGCACCGGGCACGACACGAGGAGGAGATGATCGGCGTCCTGCTGGCCGAAGCGCGTCCTGGCCAGACTCGGCCGCATCCGACCGATGCGGCCGATCTGCTGTGGGGTGCGCTGTGCGTCCACACCCGGCGGGCCTTCGGCGCGGCCGCCAGGCTCGCCTGGCGCGACGGGCTTGCCCTCGCCGCGGCGTTGTGGCCGTTCCTTGCGCTGACCAGCGAATTGGCGACCGCAATTCTGCAGGCTAGCGGGAGTGTGCGTAAGCTCGGCCTTGGTTATGTGGCAGAGCACCCGAAAACGATTTGGCTTTGGCTCGATCTGTGAACCGCGCCGGGTTTGATGGAGGCCGGATTATCTGGCTGGGGTGAGAGTAGCCGGGTTGATCTTTGTTTGGTAGAGGGCTTCGTATTCGGTGGGTGGCATGTCGTGGCAGGCGCTGTGGAGGCGGCGGTTGTTGTACCAGTCGACCCACTCCATGGTGGCGATCTCCACGTCGTCCAGGCCTTTCCACGGGCCGCGGCGGTGGATCAGCTCGGTCTTGTACAGCCCGATCGTGGTCTCGGCCAGGGCGTTGTCGTAGCTGTCCCCGCGTGAGCCGACCGAGCTGACGGCACCGATGTCGGCCAGCCGCTCGGTGTAGCGAATCGACAGGTACTGACAGCCGCGATCGGAATGATGCACCAAACCGTCCAATGCCTCGACCCGACTGCCACGCCGCCATATGGCCATCTCCAGGGCATCCAGCGGCAGGTCGGTGCGCAGGTGGTCGGTCAGCCGCCAGCCGACGATCATCCTGGAGTAGACGTCGATGACGAACGCCGCGTACACGAACCCGGACCAGGTGGGGATGTAGGTCAGGTCGGAGACCCAGAGCCGGTTCGGTGCGGGCGCGGCGAAGTCGCGCTCGACCAGGTCGGCCGGGCGCGGGGTCAGCGGTTCGATGATGGTGGTGCGGCGTTTGTGCTCACCACGGACCGCGCCGGACAGTCCTAAGCGGCGCATCAGCCGGGCGACCGTGCAGCGGGCCACCCGCACGCCGTGCCGGTTGAGCGCCTTCCACATCTTGCGCACGCCATACACCTCGAAGTTGTCGTGCCACAGCCGCAGGATCTCGGCCTTCAGCTGCTCATCGCGCCGCTGCCATTCTGATGGCGGCCGGCTCCTGGCGGCATAGTAGGTCGACGGCGCCACCTGCAAGACCTCACAGATCGGCTCGATGCCGAACCGGTCGCGATGGGCCTCGATGAAGGCGACTATCTGGGCGGTCGGGGGTCGAGTTCCCGGGCGAAAAAAGCGGCCGCAGACTTGAGGATCTCGTTGGCCCGGCGCAGCTCACGCACCTCCCGCTCCAGCTCGGCGATCCGCTGCGCATCGGCTGTCGAGGTGCCCGGGCGCTGGCCGCCGTCGACCTCGGCCTGGCGCACCCAGCCGCGCAGCGCCTCGCGATGGACGCCGAGTTGCTGGGCCACCCGGGCGATCGCACCGGGTGCGTTACCGCTCTGCTCGCGGATCTCGAACACCATCCGCACCGCGCGCTCACGCAGTTCCTGCGGGTACTTCCTCGGGGCTGGCATCGCGTGTGATTCTCCCTTCCGCCAGCACGATCATGCTGGCTTCAGGGCCTCCAAGAAACCCGGACCGGTTCAGACCGTGCACGCATCGTCGCCGACCTCGACCCTGCATTGGTCACCCTCGGCGTGGACGGCACCAAGAAGTACCGGGAGTCCTTCGAGCTGGTATACCGGTCCTCCGTCCTGCGCTACCAGCCCGGCACCGTTGTCACCGAGCGATGGAACCGCGGCGTATTCGGTCCTTCGCTGCCCTCCGGTGAGCAGTTCCGCGACGCGCTGATCGCACAGGAGACGTCATCTCCACCGACCTGTGGACGTAAGGCGATGGGCGAGGCACGCTCGGCTGGTCGTTCGCGGACACCGCGCGCACCACCTTGCACCGAGACGGCGTACTCGTCGGCTCCCAGCCGTCCCTCCTTGCCGACTTCACTGTCCCGCCCGGCCCGGCGCGATACCGGCTGGAGGCCGAAGCCGAACGCGTGGTGCCTGGTGACGCTCTCCGCCAGGGTCTCGGCCGCGTGGACCTTCCCCTCCGGCACCGTCCAAGCGGGGAACGCCTGCCGATCTCCGTCGTGCGCTTCGCTCCCGATCTCGATCATCTCAACACCGCGCCCGCCGGGGTCACCTTCGCCGTGCCGGTCACCGTGCAGCCGCAACCGGGCAGCAAGGCCACCCGTTCACGCGAGCTGAAGGGCGAGGTCTCCTACGACGACGTCGCCACCTGGACCCCGCCGACGCTCCACCGCTCCCAGGTCATCCTGCGCCATCCTCCGAATGAAGGCTTCGTCTCCCTGCGTGCCGCCTCCACCGATGCCACCGGCAACACCGTCGAACAGACCATGATCCGCGCCTACTGCATCGCCCCACGGGCACACGACGTTCAGCACGCCGATCCGAGCACCCGATAGAGGAACCGGGTGACGGCCGGGATATGAACCACCCCCGACCGTCACCAACCGGAGTGTGGCTGATCTCCAAGCTGATCGAAGAGCGCTGACGTCGACGCCCGGCGGTGGCGGCATCGAGCGGGGTCTTGGCCGGCCAGATGCCCAGCACGTGCCCTGACGCCGTCGGCGTCGAAGCTGACCGCCAGATAGGCAGGTTTGGCCTGGACGCTGTGGTTGTTGCGGACTTGAGAGGGTGTTTCGATCCCCAAAGTGCTCTTGCTCGCAGAGGGCTGGCATGCCGAACTGCCGGCGAAGGCCTACGGGGGAGCCGCGTTGTTCCAGCGCTGCTGCGAGCGGACGGGCAGAGGCAGCCGGACGGCGGCAGGTAAGGTGGTAATGTCATGATCTGACGGAAGCTCACGCCGTCATCGGCCCGGAGCGGCTCACGGCCGGGCCTGGCGCGAAGCCGGTCCCTCTTCGTCGGGGGACCGCGTGATGTGGTTGACGTACCAGGAGGCCACCTGGGTGCGTGAGGTGAAGCCGAGTTTCTCCAGGATGTGCTCGACGTGGCCTTCGGCTGTGCGCTGGGAGATGACCAGCCGGGCGGCGATGTCCTTGTTGCGCACGCCTTCGGCGATGAGCCCCGCCACCTCCAGCTCGCGTGGGGTCAGCACAGACTCCGGAGGCGCGGACGCCGATGCGGGCGCGGGTTCAGCCGGTTCCTGCAGAGCGACGGCGATGGCCTGGTTGAGGTCGAACGTCGCACCCGTGCCGACAGCCATGTGGTAGTCCTGCTCGCTGAGGCGCGCGCGCACCGACGTCTCGCAGGCGCGGTGAGCCTCGTCGTAGGCGCGGAAGCCTTCCAGAGACACCTCGAGCATGTTCCGCATGGTGCCGGCGGCGCCCATCAGGTGTGCGGCGTGCATGTCGTGGCCCTGGGCGGCGGCGATCCACGCGAGGAACTCCACGGTCCAGGCCGGGTTGTAACGGTAGCCGGTCGACCGCTCCAGGCTCAGGCTGGAGCGGAACAGAGAGGCGGCCTGCTCCAGGTCGCCGGCGTGCCAGCGTTCGACGCCCGCTGCCCACATCCCCATCGCGACCTCACCACGCGCGTCGCCTGTCTCGGCGATCTCGCGGCAGCGGGCGATCCAGCGGCCAGCGCGCGGGTCTTCCGCGAAGATCCCGGCCAAGGCCAGGTAGAACGCCGGCATGAACGCGTCGTTCGGGACCCGCGTGATGCGGATCTGGTCAAGGTTGTACTCGTACCACTCCCAGGACCGCTCGAGCTGATCGATGGAGCTCCGGTAATCGCCTCTCATCAAGGCCAGTCGTCCCGACAGATACCGGATCATCGCCAACGCTTCCTCGCAACCGGTCTGCCCGGCCAGTGACGTGCACTCGTCGATCAGACGTTGCGCGGTAGCCTGCCTGCCCTGCATGAGCGCGAAGAGTACGCCCGTGGCCAGCACGTCGAAACGTGCGCGCGAGGGTATCTGCTCAACGGTGAGCAAGCGGTCGAACCAGTGGCGGGCCTCAGCCGGACCAGCGAAGAAGATCCAGTAGCCATTCAGCGACGTGTACGTCTGTACCGCTTCCTCGATGCGAAAGTCGGCACCAAGGCAGAATTCCATCGCGGTTCGCAGGTTCGGCAGTTCGAGGGCGATGGTGGTGAAGTATTCGACCTGGTCCGGGCCGAACCAGCGGGTTTTGTTGCGCTGAGCCAGGCCCTGGTAATAGACAGCGTGCCGGCGCTGCAGTGACGAGGCCGCGTCTCGTCTGCTCAGGCGCTCGTGGCCGTATTCCCGCAGGGTTTCCAGGATTCGGTATCGGGAGCGGGCACCGCAGGTCTCGCTGGTCACGATGGACTTCTCTGTCAGATCCGCCAGGAGCGGCAGGATGTCCTCACGGCCGAGCGGCTCCGCCGAGCAGATCTCCTCCGCCGCGGCCAGATCGAAGCCGCCGGAGAAGACCGACAGGCGTTCCCATAGGATCTGCTCCTGGGCCGAGCACAGGTCGAAGCTCCATTCGACCGCAGCGCGCAGCGTCTGATGCCGGGGCAGGGCGGTCCGGTAGCCCTGAGACAGAAAGTCCAGCCGGCCGTCGAGCCGGTCGATGATCTGATCCAGCGACAGCACCCGCAGCCAGACCACCGCCAGCTCGATCGCGAGCGGCAGCCCGTCCAGGAGACGGCACAACTGCGCCACGGCGGCAGGCGAGGAAGAGATGTCGGTCTGTGGTGCGGCTCTCCTCGCGCGATCGAGTAGCAGGGCCAGGGCGTCGTAGCGGTGGACGTCGTTGCCGGTGACCCTGTCGCCGGCGCCAGGTAGGGACATCGGCGGTACGACGAACACCGTCTCGCCCGGCACGCCCATCGGCTCACGGCTGGTCGCCAGCACCTGCACCTTCGGCGCCACGGTGAGCAGGGCACCGGCCAGCCGGGCACAGGCCTCCACCAGATGCTCGCAGTTGTCCAGGATCAGCAGCACCTGCTTGGCCCAAAGATATTCGATCATGCTCTCCGTCGAAAGCTGGGGTACCTCGTCCTGCGTCCCCAAAGTCTCGGCGATGGCCATGGCGAGCAGCCGGTCGTCCTGCACGGGGGACAACTCGACCAGGCACACTCCGTCGGAGAAGGCCCGCTGCACATGGGTGGCCACATGAATGGCCAGACGCGTCTTGCCCACCCCGCCCGGGCCCGTCAGCGTCAGCAATCTGGCCCTGGACAGGAGCTGCCTCACCTCGGCGATCTCGCTCTTCCGGCCGATGATTTCGCCTGCGTAGGCCGGCAGGCTAGGGTGTGGGCTCTCGGCTACCAATCGACCCATGATGCCGAGTATCGCCCCTGACCTGCCCGGACGTAACGGCCTCACAGTCGAGGTCTGGCATGGGAATGGTCAAGCGCCCATGAAAGATTTTGTTGTGCTTTGCTCTCTAGTCGAGCGAGAGGAGCGCGGGCGGCCAAGGTGAAGCCGTGGCAACCCGGCGATCAGGCTCTGGCCTGGTGATCGAGCTGCTGTTGCCGCAGCGTCAGCGGCGGGTTCGGCATCCGGCGCAGACCGGCTGGCGTCGCGGGACACCTTGTTCGTGCTGCGCACGGGGATGGATTGGGAGCAACTGCCGTAGGAACCCGGCTACGGCTCGGACATGACGTGCCGGCGGGAGCAGTGTGGCAGCGGCTGCTCGATCGGGCGCAGGTGGCGGACGCGCTCGGCTTCTCGCATCATGGCGTCCTGCAGCGATGATCACTCGCCACCACCGATTACGGGCCAGAGCCACTGACCTGGACACACCCGTCCGTAGGCAACGTGGCACGTTTCGCGTATTCCGGTCTCGCCCCCTTCACCAAGGTTCCCCGGCTGGCGAAGCCTGTTGCGGGTGCCGACGCCCGCCGACCGGAACCCGGGCCAGCCTGGGCGCACTGCCGCCCGCCCCGCTCAGTGACGATGAACCGACGGCCGACATCCGGATCGACTATGCCCTCTGCTCCGCAATTACCCAGGAATTGCAGTAGCGACGGGACGCGCTGGCGCGGCGTCACTCCTCGGTGGGGGCGGGATTCATCTATCGTGGGCCAGCAAACCCGCTCACGCACGGTGACGGGTGTCGGCGGCGGGACGCGCCTTGCCTGCGGAGGCCCGTTCCCAGCCTGAGGAATCGCCGCGAACCTGGCGTCCAGCGCCGGCGACCGGATCACGGCCGCCCCCTCTACCTGGACAGCCTGTGGCGCGACGTCGCCCCGGGTCCCGCTCAGCCTGGCCGGCCTGCACACCACTTCGGCCCCGCCGCCCTTACCGCCACGGCGCTGGTTGTCGCCCGTCGAACCATAGGAAGTCGTCTTCGATGGACTGTACGGGCGAAGCCCGTTCCTTTTTAGTTAGTGGGAGATGATAAAAATAACGAAATTTATGCGGCCGCCTTTACATCGTAGATTTCTTCAGCCGGTGGGTAAAGCGTTCGTCGGTGAGGCCGCCTGTGCCGGCCCTCATGACGGCCCCCGCCTGCCCGGCGCGGGATCTGCCATACGTCCTCCACTCCCAGGGAAAGCCGCTGGTTCGTTGTGGGTTGGTGCGGGCCACGAACGGGAATCTCCGGCGATCGTGCAGGGTGTCGAGATGGACGCTCTCCCGCGCCACGCCGGCGCGCAGCAGCGCGTCGATCTGGTGGTCGGGGTTCTGATCCGCGGTCGACACCCGCGCGTAGCCGAACAACATGTGTCGCAATCTACTCGGCAGGCCGTTCATGACACGAGTTGTCGACAGCGCTCACCTGCGCCTCCACGATCAGCCGGTGTCGACAGACGATCGTTATTCGACACTGAGATGACCGACCTCGCGACCACCAAGCTGATGTTGTCGCGGCGGCTGGGGCGATGAACGACGGCAGAGCCGCGAGCACGTCGCGACCCTGGGTACGGAGCTCACCGATCGCCTTGCCGTAGTACTCGGTGGTCCAGGAACACGCGGAGCTCTGAACCTGTTGCCCGTTTCGGACGTCTTCAGTGAAACGGGCTCTCGATGTTGGAGTGAAGGGCGGGGCAGACGTGATCGGTCCGGGTACGACGCTGGCGGGCCGCTATCGTCTGCTGTCACGGCTGGGCGCCGGGGGGCACGGCGAGGTCTGGCGTGCTCAGGACACGCTGCTCGACCGCGTCATCGCGGTGAAGACGGTACGGTCGGCGCTGAGCGGCGACCCCGAGTTCGCGGCCCGGTTCCATGCCGAGGCCCGTTCGATGGCCACCATCGACCACCCTGGCGTGGTGGCCGTATTCGACTACGGGATCGACGAGATGCCCGGTCGGCGTACGCCATACCTGGTGATGCAGTACCTCGACGGCGAGCCTCTCCACCTGTTGCTGTCCCGCGGGGGACGGGTCCCTGCCGGGGCGACGATGGACCTCGTCGCGCAGGCCGCAGAGGCGCTCCAAGCCGCGCACGAGGCCGCGGTGGTGCACCGGGATGTCAAACCCGGCAACCTCGTGATCCGGTCGGACGGAACGGTCGTGTTGACCGATTTCGGCATCGCCAGAACGGCCGGGGGAAACCGGCTGACCGCTACGGGCATCGTGTTGGGCACCGCCACCTACTGCGCCCCCGAACAAGCCGAGGGTGTTCCGCCCACCCCCGCGATGGATGTGTACGCGCTGGGGGTGGTCGCGTACGAATGCCTGGCGGGACGGGCGCCTTTCGACGGCGAGAGCGCGGTCGCGATCGCGCTTAAGCACATGCATGAGATGCCACCGCCGCTGCCCGAGGACGTCCCAGCCGCTGTTGTCGAAATCGTCATGCGGGCGCTGGCCAAGGACCCAGCGGATCGATGGCCGAGCGCCGCTGCCCTGGCCTTGGCTGCCCGCGCACTCGTGGACGGGCTGGATGCGGGAGCTTTCCTGGCAGGCTCGCAGGTGGTGCCCCGTGGTGTTCCAAACGGCTCCTCATCCGCCAGTACGAGTGCCAAGCTCACCGAAGGAGGGTCCAAGTCCGCCGGCGAGGAGACCGCCTCCGCCACCGGCGGCACCGCACCATCGGCCGGGGGTGGCAGAACTGGCGGCAGGGTGGCTATCGGATCGGGCAGTGGTTCGGGTGCCGGTGCGAGCAGTCCTCCCGCGGGAGGACCCGTCCGGGACTCAGGCAGCGGGGAGAAGAGGGCGCTTCGGGCCAGGCGCCGGGCGTTGACCGTGGGAGGCGGGCTCGTCGCGGTGGCTGTCGTGGCAGCGATGTCGTGGAGCCTGGTGCCGGACGATCCGACGCGCTCGTCGGCCAGCCAGTCGCGAAACGGCGTAGCCGAGCCATCCGCCGTAGCGGATGCGTCGCTGGATCCCCTGACGAACAGGAAGGACAGCGACCCCTCCGACTCACCCGCGACCCCCGACACGTCCACACACCCTGAGTCATCCCAGGGTCCTGAAGCGTCCCCGGATCCCGAGATGTCCTCGGATGCCAGCGACCGGGCTTCGGCTGCGGGACTGCTCGTCGGCGGTATCTTCCTGCTCGGCGGCCCCTCTCCTGGGCTGCCTGCCGCGGACGGATACCAGCCCGGCCTGGTCGAGGTCTTCACCAGCAAGGGCCGGCGGGTGGCCGAACGGCGCTCGGACAAGCGCGGGTTCCGATTCTCCCTGCCCTCGGGTGGCTACCGGCTCCGGGTCAGCTTGGGCGATGAGAAGTGCTCGACGAGCGCTGTGGTCAAACCGAGCGCGACCACGCGCGCGGACCTGAAGTGCCCCATTCCACAGCCTCCTCCGCAGCCCGCTTTCCAGAGCGCCGCCATCCAGGACCGGGCCGGGGACGCCAAGGGCGGGCCCAACGCGGGCAAGCCGTTCCCGTACGCCGATCTTTTAGGCGTGGCGATGAAGGGCGGCCAGAGCGGCGTCACCATCGAGTTCGCCACCGCCGGTGCCATACCGGCGGCCGCACCCTCGGAGGGGAACAGCCGCAGCCGCTGGGCCGTCGCCGTCGAGCAGGGCGGCAAGACGGCGTTCCTGTCGCTTACCGGGCTGAAGGGCACCTGGACCGTCCAGTGGGCGGCGAAAAACGTCAAGACCGGCCTGGCGGACGAGACCGACCAGGTGTCGGCGGTGGCCAAGCCCGTGATCTCCAAGGGACGGATCTCCGTCGCCCTGGGGCAGCACGCGTCGCTGAAAACCACCCCAATCGACTTCAAGAAGCCGTACACGATCGTCAGCGCCGAGTCGAACGTGGTACACGTGTTCCACGGCTGGACGGACTCCGCTCCCTCATGAATTTAAGACCCGCCCGTACCCGAAGTCTTTATTCGTGAGGGAGCAGGTAACGCCACGAGAGCGCGAGGTGCTTCCCGGTTGAGGTGCGATACACGTGCCAGGATCCGTCACGTGGTATCAGCCGGACGATGGTGTGTGCCTTGTTGCCCTTGTAGTCCTTGCTTCCCGAGTGGGCTTGCGTCTCGGGTGGCAAGGGGACGCCCTCTGGCAAGGGCTTGGCGCTCGTCGCAGGGGCCGTGACCTGCTCGATGGACACCCGTACGCGGTCGGTGGAGTAGTTCCGGCCCTGTGCGGCGACTCGGTCGGCCAGGCGGGCGAGGCGGTCGCGGGCGGTGACGAGCGCGGCGTCGTAGCGGGCTGTGCCGTGCTCAAAATACGGCACGTGCACCTCACGCATCCCGCCGCCGCTGTCGACGCCGAGGACGGTGGTGGGTACGTCATAGATCCTCGGCGATCCCTGCTGGGGCGAGGCGGTAGCGGGTTGCCCAGCCAGATCGTGTTCAAGGGCCTGGACCAGGGCCTTGACCTCGGCAGATGGCAGACGCAACTCGTGCGCGGCGTCGGCGATGACCTGGCCATCGGCGTAGACCACCAGCGTCGGAGGGCGGACGGCTATCAAACCGGGGGCTACCAAACCACCCACACGTAGCCATTCGGCGACAGGATGCCGCGCAGGTCGGGAAGAGGCCGACTCAGGGACTGGCCGACCGGTCTGCTCCGGACTCGGCATGGTCTCGCCGGTCTTGTGGACTCCTGTGCCGCTACACGCCGCGAGCACCAACACCAAAGCGACGACCCAACTCCCTCTCATACCACTAAGACGATCACCGTCCGCGGGCGGTTCACGCATGGTGCCACGATGTCCTACTCCCGACATGGGGCTCTCTGCCGCCTTAACGCACGGCCTGGTAGATTTCCGGGCCGGTTAGGGAAGCTTCTGCGCAGGCTCTGCCAGATTCGCTCCGGACTCCAGTGCTTATGCAGATGGTTCCTGAATATGCCCGTAATAGCGGATTCTGCCCAATCTTGCTGGGTTTGAGGCGAGGCATGTCCACTCCCGACTAAATAACGTCGAAATCCCCGGCCGTTTCCCGCTGAAAGTTACAGCCATGGGGCGAACGCGCAGGCCGTGCCGACCGCCGAGCCCGGCCCACCACACGCGATGAGCGCCTGATGTGCGACGACTGCCGGGCCCGCCGCGGCGCCCTGCTGACTGGCCAGTTGGCCTCCAGGGAACGATCTTGGGGGAAGCACCGTCGCCCCAGTAAGCTCTTTCCTTTGACGGCGGACATGACGATGATCGAAGTCCCCACCGCGTTGCGCGCCAAGCTCGACGCCCTGATTGCCGAAGGTGGCCGCGGTACCACCCTAGCCGATGTCCTGCAACAGCTTCTGGACGAGCACGACAGCATCCGAACTCGGCAGATGCTCGCCTTCGACGCCCAGTTGTAGCGTGCCCAGGCCGACCCGGACGCCGCCGCCAGGGCCGAACAGGACGGTGCGGCAAATGATCGATCACCTGCGGCAGCGCTCCGGTAGCAGTGCCGCATGACCACCGGGTACGTGCTGGACGATCTGACTCTGCATGAGCTCGGGCGCGGGGATATGACCATCACCAACGTGGTGGCCGCCCTTGATGCCCACGCCATCCGCATCAGCGTACCGGCCCTGGCCTTGACCGTGGCGCACCACGGCCTACTCATCGATCAGATCGAAGCCGTGCATGGCATGGTCCACCGCCTCAAGCAGGTGCGGCTCGAACCTCTGACCACGCCCGAGGACGTGTTACGCCTTTCGACCGTTTCCGCTCACCTCGGTGAACGACCCGACTTGGCGGCCGCACACACATCGTCGAGGTGGCGGGCGATTTCCTGGGCCGGCCAGGCGCGGTCGGGGGTGCTGCTGGAGCAGGGTCAGGACCTGTTGTTGTCTGCGGCGTTCGGCCGGGGCGGTGGGCCGCTCGTCCCGGGAGACGGCAGGTGGTGTGGGCACGGGTTGCAGGAGGGTGATGACCAGGCCGGTGACGGTGCGGCTGTGGTCGGGTCTGCTGTCGTCGAGTCGTTCTTTGTAGCGGGAGACGGGCGATTTGACTTTGCGGGTGCTCACCCGCGGGCGGCGGGCCGGGAGCAGTCCTGCCAGGACGGCGCGGGCGATGGCTCCGGCGCCCGGGGTGGTGTCGTCGCTGGTCACGCCGGCGGCTTGGATGACCTGGTCGTGGGCGCTTTGCAGCGCGATGGTGAAGGAGCAGCGATCCGGGTCGGTGCCCGGCAGCGACTCGGCAGCATCGACCATAGCGGTGCACAGAAGCTGGTAGAGCGTGAGCAGCGCCCACATCTCCTGCTCCAGACCTGCCGGGTCGCCGGAACGCAGGACCCGCCCGTGCAGGAGGGTGTGGCGCAAGGGCGTAGTAGGCCGATTCGTGTTCCCATCGCTGGTGGTAGAGACCGACCAGGACGTCGGCCGGGTGACGGCGGGCGTCGGTCAAGCTGGTCACCAGCCGGTAGGAGCCGGTGAAGACGGTTCCGCCGGCGCAGGTCACCGTGATACGGGCCTCGATGACGCGGATCTGCAAGGTGCCGATCACCGACAGATAGGAGCCGTCAGTGAGGGTGGCCAGGATGGGGGTGCGGCGGTTGCTGCGCAGCCGGCCAAGCACCTGGGCGCCGGTGGCGCTGACCTGGCCGAGGAAGGCGTTGCCGTCGAAGCCCTTGTCCCATCACACGAGCATGTCGGGCGTCAGAAGGTGCAGCAGGCGCCGGGCGCCTTGGGCGAGCTGCAGCCGTCGAAGGAGACCGTGCGGTAGGCCCCGAACCGCACTCCAGGCGTCGTGGGCTGGGCCAGCGGTCCGCTCAGCACCCGAACAGACGCCGCAGCCCGCCTATATCCCTGCGGCATCGCCATGAGTACGCCGTGGGCCTCCCTCATGGCCTCCCCGGACGGCAGAGACAAACCATCCCAGGAGTTCCCCCGACCACCACACGGGTGGCGGGTGCGCACCGCTCCCGGCCTCTATCCACCAGGTTCGAGCCGGTCTCGCGTTGAGAGACGTAATGACGACTGTTCCTCACGTACTCCTTTCCGCCTCGCTCACCGGACCCGCACTATCTGGCAGTACTGGCACATCTCGGCTTTGTCAGGGCCGCTTGCCGCCCTCCCCGGCATCACCCGGACCAGGCTGCCCTCAGCTTCCCCACCCTGCCACGACAGGACGGACCACGAAGGTCTTCCACCTTCGTACGGACCATCAACGCCTCACGGCGCACGTCTCCCCGGCGAAATACTTGGCCGCCTTGCGCAGAATGTCCCGCTCTTTGCTTCAGCTCCCGGATCCGCGCCTTGAGCTGCTTGTTCTCCTCTTCCAGCACGTCGTTCGAGGGTAGGTGCCCGGCCGGCGTGTCCTTGCCGGTCTTGGCCCCGCCGGCCGCTCGTTGCCCACCTTCACCCCGAGCCTGCGCGGCGCGTACCCACACCCGCAGCCTCTCGCGGCTGACTCCCAGATCCCGCGCCATCGACGTAATCGTCCGATCCGGCCTCGACAGCACCAACGCCACCGCGTCGGCCTTGAACTCAGGCCGGTAGTTCTTCATCACATCAGGGACATCTCTTCCCCTGGACCTCAAGATCCAGCCTCCAAGATGTCTACGTCCAAGGAGAAAACCATCTCGCCTGGGTTGGTTAGCGAGCGGCGTGCCAGGACCCGCCAGTACCCCCGGCTCTTCGCCCACTGGGCATGGACCGCATGTCATTGGTGATCAGGATGACAAGAGCGGAGTGACGCGTGATGAGCAGAACTCGGCTAGCGGCGCCTACGTCTGCTGGCGATACACCCGCGCCCAACCCAAGACCAGCTTCGCCGCCGGCTCACCCATCCGAATCATCGATTCGCGCAGGCGCCGGATCGGGATTGTTCCGGAGAGGTAGCAGGCTGGCAGCACTGCCACTTCCCCGCCACTACCGCACCCACCTGACGGCGGGTGCGGTAGTGGCGTTGGTCGCCGTGCCGTATATCACAGGCTTCAGGCGGTCAACACTCCTTATTTACTCCGATGAGGTTTCCGCCTATTGTCGCCAACCCGCCCACGACGCCACCCACTCCAAGGACTACCGCTCCTGGCTGCCCAGACGTCGCTGCTGCGGCTCCGATCACGAGCGCCGCGCCAGAGCCGGTAAGGTCCAGGACTTCTTTCGCGCAATCCCAGTCCGTCGACACCTTGACAGGCGCCTTGGCCGTACAGTGCTCGCTGCTGCTTCGGCAGATGAGCTGACCGCCGCCCGGGTAGGTCCTCGTCTCACGCCACCACTCCCCACTGGGGGTCTTCACCGTGTACCTCTCGATCGTTGTGTCGCCCTCGCGACTAGACGACCTGCAGATGGTGAGTTCATATCGGTCGAAGCTCGCGCAGTTCGTGGCGGGAGCGGGCCGGCTGACGGGTTGCGGCACAAGAGGCTTCGAACCGAGCACGCCACGGCAGGGAGCCTCCCCGTCCGCGCAGTTCGCCTTGTTACGGTTGATGGGGTAACGCGGCGCCGGCGGCGGCTTCCAGGGCGGCGGCACCGGATTGTAACCGGTGGCCGGGTTGTTCTGCCGCTTCGGCGGGCCGTACCTGTGGTTGCATTCGCCATCGGGGCACATCGGCCCCTGAGGGATCCGACCGTCGGGATCGCTGAGGGTCACCGGTGTGTTGTTCGCGTATGAGTACGCGTTCATGTGTTCCGGGGTGCCCGGGTCCAGCAGGGGATCCACTGAGAGGAACTTGCCGGCCGATGGGTCGTAGTCGCGCACGCCCAGCTTGGTCAGCCCGGTCGCCGACTCGGTGATGCCTCCGACGAAGCCGCGGCTCGACGGCCAGCCGGCCGGCGATGCGCCCCGCTGCTTGCCGAACGGATCCAGCCGCCGGTGGACGACCTGCAGGGTGACCGCGTCGATCGCGGCGACGTCACTGCTGTTGTGATCCTGCGACAACCAGGTCACCGCCTTGGCGGTCCGCATGCCGATCACTTCGCCGTCATGCTTGTAGTAGCGGGTACCGGTTCGTTGGCCGGTCGCCTTGTTCCAGCGGACTTCACCGCTGTCCAGGAACAACGTGGAGCCGGCGCTGTCCCGGCTGATCAGCCGGTCTCCGTCCACTTCGTAGACGGAGCTCGTCCCGGCCGAGGTGGAAGCCAGGCGGTCCTCCTCATCCCAGTGCACTGTCTGTGCCGTACCGCCAGGCCCAGGCCGGGTCTTGGTCGAGCCCGTCGGGTAGTAGTCGTAAGTATCCGTCTTCTCACCCCCCGGGCCGTCCGTGGTCACCGACAGCGGAGCGTGCGGGCGAGGCTGGCCCGTGGCCGGGTAGGCCGACGTCCGTACCGTGTCGCGAGCACCGGCGAGGCCGTGCTCGGTCTCGCCCTTCCGGTTGCCGATCTGGTCGTAGTCGTAAGTCGTCCAGTACGGTGCCGGACCGTCGATGGTGCTGCCCGCGGCGAGCCTGCAGTCATCGGCGGTCGTGCTGCCGGCCGTCCAAACCTGGGTCAGTCGCTTGAGGAAGTCGTAGCCGAAGCATTGACGGTCGATCTTCTGCCCGGGGACGGTGGTCACCAGCTTGGTGACATTGCCTTCCTCGTCGTGGGTATAGCTCATGCCCTGCTGGACGCCGACGGTCTTGCGTGTTTCCACGTTGATCTGGGACAGCCGGCGGGTCGCCGTAGTGTAGTCCTTGAGCGTCCAGGCCTCATTGTTCACCGCGCCGCGGCGGATCATTTCCACTTCGCCGAACTCGGTGTAGCGGGTGTAGCTCACGTAGCTGTTGTTGTCGTTGCCGACACCGCTCAGCTTGCCGAAGTCGTCGTAGGTGTAGTTGATCTCCTCGCCGCCCACGTCGCCGCCGAGTATCGGCACGCTCTCCCAGGTCAGCGCTCCATCGGGACTGTACCTCGCCTTGGAACGGTAGGTGCCGGCCAGTCCCGGCTCGGTGGCCGGGATGGTGAGCAACTGCTCGGTGACGTTGTAGGCGGCATCGTAGCCGAGGATCTCGGTCTTGTACGGCTGCTGCTGGTCACCGGCGAACCGGGTGCTGGAGGCCAGCTGTCCGCGTGCGCCCGGCACCGTGTCGTACGTCTTCTTGGTCAATGTCGTCACGGTCGCCGAGCCCGTGCGAGTCGCAGAGGTCTCGTATTCGCGGCCAAGTTTGTCGTACCTATACGTGATGCTCTGACCACGGGCATCCGTCCGTTTGATCAGTTGATCCCCGTCGTCGTACTCCATCGTGTACGTGCCTTTGTCTGGATCTCTGGCCTCGATCTGCCGGCCGCGCACGTCGTAGCGGTAGGACCACTGATTGCCCGCCGGGTCGGTGAGCGTCGTCAGCCGACCCGCCTTGTCGTAGGCGTACTTCGTGGTAACTCCAGGCTGCCCTGCCACGGTGTTGAGCTGACGCAGTTCGGTGAGCCGGGCCCGGGCGTCCTTGAACGCCATAGTCGGCGTGCCGCCCTTGGGAGGCCTGACCACGGTATGGTCGCCACGGTGCTCGGTGGTGGTGACCCAGGTGTCGGACAGCGAGCGGCCCTGACTGCGCAGCTCGGACTTGATCTCCCGGCCTGCGCCGTCGTAAGTCAGCACCGTCTGCGACGGGATCTGCGCGTCCCCGGAGTCCAGCTGGAAGAGATTGCTGCTCGCCACCTGTCCATCGAAGTACTGGCCGTTGCGCTTGACCTCGAGACCGCGTGTGTCGCGGAGGATGTCAGTGATGATCCTGCCGGGGAGTCCGCCCTGCAGCCACGCCGGTTCCTGGGTCTGTCTCGGTCGCAGGAAACCGTCGAAGAGCGCATACGAGGTCTGGGTCTTGAGCGCGGCGTTCAACGACTGCGTCGCCACGGAGCTGGTGCCGTCGGTGCGGATTCTATAGGTGTACCGGACGTTCGGGCTGTCCTGGCCCTTGGTGCGGCCCGGCTTCCACACCGCGGTGAGCCGGCCGAAGCCGTCGTAGGTCATCTCGGTCCTGCGCCCGTTGACGTCCGTCGTGGACAGCGGCTCAAGGAACGCGGGATCCATCGTGGTGGTCCGTTTGGTGTTGCACGCCGGATCCGTTGCGGGGTTCGTAGCGGTGTCGCAGGCCGGGTCCCTGGTGTAGACCGCCGTAGGTGGCCCGGTCTGCGGGGTGTACGTCGTGGCGCTGACCCGGCCCAGCGCGTCGGTGACCGTCAGCGGCCGGCCGTAAGGGTCGAACGTGGTCTGCGCGTCGAGCACATAGGTCGGCTCGCCGTTGACGTAGTCCTTGAGCTTCTCCTTCCTGGTCGCGAACCCGGCGCTCGGCGCCGCGCCCAGCGCCTTGCCGTCGTAGTAGATCCGCTCATCGGAGATGGCGTCACGTGGGAACGTCGGGGCCGTGCCGCAGGTGGCGCCGACGGTCGTGACCTGGCTGGGCAGGTCGAGGATCCACGCGCCGGGATTCTTCGCGTAGGCGGTCGTCGTGCATCGGTCGTCATCGCTCTTGCTGAGATCGCCACGGTCGCTGACCTCTAGGACCGTGTGGTCCTGCTCATCGTAGGAATAGCCGATCTCGGTGCTCCGGACACCGCCGGCCGCGAGTGTGGTGCGGCCGGACGTCTTGGCCAACTTGACCACGTAGGCGTTGGCGCTGCCCTGGGTGGCGGTGTTGACGCGATGGGGCAGGTTCAGCGTGCCGCTGACCTCAGGACCGTTGACGCCATCGAGGGTGCGTTCCTCGAGCAGGAACCCCTGCAAGCCGTCGAAGTCGTCATGTTGGGTGGCCGTCGAATCTGCGACTTTGGCCGACTTGCTGCCGCCGGCGGGATTGAGCCGGTCGCCGTGCATGCCGCGGAAGTAGCGGTACTCCTTCTCGGTCTGCCGCACTCCCGGCTCGGCCGCCGGGTCGCCGGTGCGGACCTTGACCACGCCGTAGCCGCGCCATTGGGTCCAGGACCGGTGCGCCGGCTTCTGCAGGGGGTCGTCGTTGTAGTGCCAGGCACCGCCGCCGGAGTAGTCGTAGAAGGTCTTCTCGATTTTCCCGCCGGCGACGTGCTCGTCGGCGTTCACCTCGGCGACCACGTACTTGCGGAACCAGTCACTCTTGGTCTCCGCGCCTGGTGGCGTCCAGCGCACCGGGAAACAGCGCCGCGTGTTCTCTTCCGGTTTGAGCTGGGGCAGCCCGCTCGCTGGGCAGTCGTCCGGTGCCCAGTTGATCTCTATGCGCCCGCCGGATTCGTTGTGAATGGTGTGAATGCGGTGCTTCTGCATCGGCAGCAGCCCGTCTTCCGGGGTGTTCACCCGATTCGGTTCGGGCAAGCTGCGGAACTCGATCGGTGGGATCGTGGTCTGCTGGCCGCCGGCATGGCCGGTACGGGTCAGCTTGTGCAGCCAGAGCGCGGGATCGGAGGAGTCACCGGTCAGCGGGAAGCCCTGCTCCAGGGTCCAGGACTCTACCGGACGCCCGCCGATCGACGTGGTGACATTGGCCAGCCGCTTGGTGCTCCAGAAGGTTGGCGAGACTTTGCCCGCACAGGTGGCGTCCGTGCACTCCTGGTCGTAGGGGACGTCCGGATAGCTCTCCTTGGTGTGCCTGGAGCAATCGGCGCCTGTTAGGCAGCGCTCGGCGACGTCGAAGTCCACCATCGCCGTGGCGGCCACGCCCGCGCGGGCACCGTACTCGGCCCGATCCAGAGTCCCGCCACGGGTGTATTCGACCTTGGCCCTCGCCATGTTCAGGCCGTAGTGATTGCTCTCCTTGTTGTAGAAGTAGGTGATGGTGTTGCCGGCGCGGTCGACGACGTGGTCGAGATTCCAGCGCCACGCCTGCTGGCACCAGGAGGCGCCGAAACCGGAGGTGTTGTTGCACGGCTCACCCGCGTCGTTGCCGAACACCGGCACGGTCCAGGTCGACTGGGTCTCTGGCTTGTAGCCGAAGTAGTACTGGGTGCCATCAGTGGTGGTGACCCGCCAGTACTGGCCGTCGCGGTCGCCGTTGGCCGCACCCGACATCTGCTCCACGCGGGAGCCGTCGTCGTTCTTGAGCCGCCAGAGCCTGCGACCGCTGTCGTAGAGCAGCTCGGATGCCTTGCCATCGAACACGATCGAGGCGTGGTCACCCGCCCAGCACAGGTCTCCGGTGTACTGGCTGGTGACACCGTCGTCGGCGCAGCCCTTGAACCGCCATTCCACATAGCCGGACCACAGGTCCCAGCCCTCTCCGACCCATGAGACCTGGTTGTTGGTGGACGCCGTCCGGCCATCCACGCTGCCCGAGGAGTAGGACATGGCGAACTCGGGCACCAGCCCGCCCGGCACCTTGGGTGCGGTCACCGGGTAGGAGAGGCTGAAGCTGCCGCTGTTGTTGCCGACTGCCCACTTCATCGAGGGCGAGAGCGAGGTCGCCTTGAAGTCGCCGGTCTGCCCCTCGGGCGCGGAGTCCAGGGCGTACACGGCCCCTTCCGGCTCGGCCATGACGCGTGCGAAGGCTTTGCCGGCCTTGGCGTCGTTGCGGGTGGCGACGGTGGTCTGCTGGCGGCATTCGGGCTTGGCCGGGTCGGTGAGCGCGCAGGCGGGCAGCGCGACGACCCTGAGCCTGGCGCCGAAGTCACCACCGTATGCCCGCCGGAAACCGGCGTAGTCGAGTTCGAGGTCGACCGGTCCCTTGCCCGGTTTGCCGTCCGTTCGGCGCAGATCCACGACCAGTCCGCGCGCTCCGAGGCTTTCCACGGCCGCTCGGTTCCAGAGGTTGACCTTTACCTTCGCGGGCGACAAGGCCCCGCTTTTGTCGGGTGTGGCGGCGCGGACCGTTACCGGTGAGTCACCGACTCGCGCGGCCTTGGTCGCCGCTGCCACGTCGATCTCGGCGGTGGCGGCCTCCGGCCACCTCACCTCCGTCTTTCCGCGCAGCCGGCTCTCCCAGACGGGATCGGCGGGCTTGGCCGGGACCTTGAGGTCCTTGCCGTCGACATCTGTTGCCCGGCTCAACGGTGCCGGGTCGCCCGGCGGTCTGTCCGCCGCAGCGGCGGTGGCCGGTAAGGCCACCACCATAGATATGCCGAGCGTGGTCACTAGGCCGAGCGTCGCAGCTCGGCCGAGCACCCTTCTGACTGGTGAAGATCGCATCTCATCCCTTTTCGTAAGGCTTGTAGGGAGGCGGACGCCGAGCCGGCCAGAGTTCTGGCCGGCGTGAGCGTCGATGGGGGGCGTCATCGGATGGCCGGGGTTTTCGAAGGTGATGGTCAGGTCAGCGGAATCCCCGTGCTGCATGATCCATCGGGCCTTCGCCCTTGTGACTGCGCGTGCCTATGTGGTGATGCGGGCGGGGTTGAGGCCGAAACCGAGAGACCCGAGGACGCCCTGTCCTTCACAATCGGGGTCGGTCGATTCGAAGCGCTCGCTGGTCGCACTGATCTCGGCGCAGCTGAACAACTCCTGCGCGGCGGGGTCGTCCGGTCGTTGCGGCCAGATCCAGCCGAGTGCCTTGAGCTGCTCGGCACCTGAGCCACCGCACGCGGCATCGTTCGATGCGTAGGTATCGGTCCCGGAGCGGCACAGGTACAGAGGGCTCATCCCGGTCGCGTCGCCGAAACGGAGTGCCACGAGGTCGCGCTGTGCCCGATACAGTGCCGGCGTATTGCCTGTGTCGCTGCGCCGGTCGGCTGGACCGTCGAAGGTCTGGTAACGCGACAGCAGCGTGTACGGCAGCAGATAGCCGAGCTCACCCTCGACGGTATGCCCCTCACAGTCCTCGCTGAGTGAGTCGAAGTGCTCCTGCCATCCCGCACTGACCTTGCATCGGATCAGCTTTCTGGTCGTGATACCAGGCGGAGGAGTGGTGTAGACAGGCCCCAATGGGCCGAGCGACTTGTGGCCTTCGCACTCCGGTTGTCTGGAGGTGAAGCCGTTGACGCCGCTGCCGCCGACAGTGACGCAGTTGTAGAGCATGTGGGTGCCCGCAGTACCGGCCGGTGGGTAAAAGCCGACCGTCTGCTCCCTGCGGTACTCCACCGGCATCGGCCCGTTGCCGCTGCGGTGATCGCCCCGGAAGTCGACAAAACGACCGTGCGCGGGCAACCTGCTACGGTCGGGCAGCGGCGAGCGCGCCTCCGCATTGATCTCCCTGGCACTGCGCACTCCGCTGTAGACGCGCACCTCATCGATGGCGCCGACCCACGGGTCGACGTTCTTGCCCAGGTACAGGGCGCGGCCGATCTGAAACGCCCCTGCGGCGTTCCAGACCCGCGGGGACAGCGCCTGAGGCGCGCCGCTCTGCGCGCCGTTGACATAGAGGCGCAGCTCGGCCACCGACTCGTCGTAGACGGCCGCCAGATGCGTCCATTCGTCGGCGTAAATCGGTGCTGGCGACTCCACCTGTGGCCAAGGGGCCGCGCTGTTGTCGGTGTCCGGCATGGCGAAGCGCCATGACGGGGCTTCCGCACCCTGCGGCCAGCGGTATTGCAGGAGGAATCCGCTCATGACTCCGCCCGACTGTGCCGCAACCGTACGGACACCTCTGGCGAGCTTTGCCGGTTTCACCCAGGCCGAGACCGTGAAGCTGTCGTCGGTCCGAATAGCCGGGCCTTCGGCGATCACATGGTCGGTTCCCTCGTAGGTGCTGTCTATCTTGAACCCGGTCGTGCCGTCCCGACCGGCAGTCCAGGACTGGGCCGGTAGGGTCGCGGTGCGCGGGTTGCCTGTCGCGTCGTAGGTGGTGGTACCCGACCCTTCGTCGAAGGCGAACACCGCTTCCTGCAGCGATGTATGAGCGAGTGCGTCCAGTTCCGACGGTCCGTAGTCGATCGGGATGTCCGACAGCGCACGGTCGTAGACCTTCACCTCGTCGATCGCTCCCGGCCAGTAATCGCCGATGGTGTCGGCCCACTTACCGCGCCCGATCTGCAGGGAATGCGGCGCCTGGCTGCCCCAGTACCCGTCGTGCGTGCTCTCACCGGCGAGCAGGCCGTTGACGTACAGGCGGATCTTCTTCGTGCTGACGTCGTACACACCCGACAGATGTGTCCACACGCCAACGCGTGGCAGGAAACGGTCCTCCGTCGCGATGGCCGAGTCCACCCGAGGCTTCGTGGAGTCCACCGACATCATCGAGAACGCCCATCTGCGCGTGTCCTCGCCCTTGTAGTGCAGGGCGAAGCGGCTGACGTGGCCCCCATCCTGGCTGACCGCGGTCGCCCACCGGCTGCCCGGATCGGTGTCCAGCCGCACCCAGGCACTGACCGTGAAGTTTGCGGTGGTGGCGAGAGCGGGGCCGTTGCGCGTGCTCACGTAGGAGTCGGCACCGCCGGAAAAGTCCAGCCCCTTGCCGGCCTTACCCTTCGTCCAGCCGGCCTTACCCGCGGGGAACGAACCCGGATGGTCGCCGTTGGAGTCCCTGACCTCGGTGTCCGAAGACTGACCCTCCAGCCGCCAGTAGCCGGTCGGGTCCGTGGGGCCGTTGACCCTGATCTCGTACTTGCGGACGTTGCTCAGGTTCTCATCGTGCTCGTTGTCCTGTCCGACGTTGCCCGCTCTGTCCTCGATGGTGACGTCGAGCCGTATGGGGTCGGCTGTCGTCGGAGCGATGTCCACGGCGGCGGAGCCGTTCACCGCCGGAACGAAATTCCAGCCCTGACCGCTGACCCGGTAGCGGAATCCGGCGGCATCGGGAAGCTTGGCGGCGTCGAAGAAGAACCGGCCCGACTTGCCGGGGGCACCACTGGACACGCGCTCCGGGTAGTCGGTGGACGAGACGGTCGGTTTGCGGTCCGGCGCCGTGGTGTCGACACTGATCTCGCACCAGCGCGACCAGTCCGACTCGGCCCCGTGAGGATCTCTTGCCTTGACCCGCCAGGCGATCCTCGAGCCGTTTTGGTACAAGGTGGCGGGGGCGGTCGCCTGGAACTGCGTGCCGGACTCCTGCTCACCGACCACGGCCTCATGCAGCCGTGCCCCTCCAGCGTTCCAGAACTCGAAGACCGCCCTCAGCCTGCCACCGTCCGGATCATCGAGTCGCGCCTTGATCGTCGGCGTGGTCGTGGTGATGTACGGCTCATTCGGGGCGCTGGCACAGCCGGGTTTAGGTGATGCCGTCAGCTCGCCGGGGGTATACGGGTACTGGTTGAAGTTGATGATGAGCTTCGGCGGCTGACCCTGGGACGTTGTGTCCCATTTGCGCCATCCGTTTTGGTCGCTCTCCGGCCCACTGATCCGGAATGTGACGTAGTTGGTCTTCGCAACGTGGTGGGAGTGGGCCACGTCGGAGCCGACGTCCCAGCCGACCCACCGGGCGCCGCAACCGGCGCGTCCGAAGCCTGCCTCCCGACGAGCCTGGGTATGCCCGGTACCGGGCTGAGTGTTCCAGGTCGTCCCGTCACCGACGCCGTCTGAGTGTGCCAGCCAGAAGTCGCCCTCCGCGCAGGTGGAGGACCATCCGCCGAGGAGGTTCAGCTCGGCCCCGAGAACGTGCTTGCCCCGCATGGAGGTCAGGTCGAAGTGGTAGAACGAGCGGACGGTGACGGCGGGATCCTCCCAGGTGCCCGAATAGCCGGCGCGAGCGCGCCTGTCCGCGCCCATGTTTGCGCCGTTCCAGTAGGAATCCCCCGGATACTCCTTGAACACCGACGTCCAGCCGTACTGGCCGACCGGCCACCACTGCTCGGCTATCCGGATCGGGAACCCGGCTTCGGGGTCGTCCAGAATTTTGCTGTCGGGGGTGATCACGATCTCGTCGCCAGTAGAAGCAATGATCGAGTGGCCGCGACGCATGCCCGGCTCGCCGTCCGACCAGGAGTCCTGGACCACCGAGGTCGGCGACTTGAAGAGTGCCTTGCCGTCCTTGGTGACGGCGGTTCGCACGCCCTTCTCGGTCTTGACCGTCAGACCCTCGACCGGCATGCGGATGTTACGCACCGCCGGATTACGCGTGGCGGCCCGGTTCTTGACGATCAACGCGTAGCCGAAACCCTGCTTGAACGTCTCCAGCTGCAGGTCGACACCCGGCATCACCTCGCGATAGACGACTTTGTCGCCGTCGAGTTCGGGCCGAGGAAGCGCTGTGGGCCAGCGCAGCACGAGCTGGTCGGTGCCGGAGCCGAACTCCGCCAACGCCGCGGTGCCACCGCCGGAGTACACGGTGGGCGTGACGGTGGCCTCGGGCGCGACTCGCCCGTCCTGCCGGAGTTTCACGGTGGTGTCGATGTCGACCCAGCCCTGCCCACGCCGGGCGCGTACCGGCTCGACCGTCTGCTCCATTTTGTAGGAGCCGTCGGGCTGCGCGAAAACCTGGGCGCGTTCGGTCCGCTGGGACATCACCTCCACCGGCTTGCCCGTGACTTTCGCCTGCTGCTCGGCGGTCAACGCCACCGCTTGGGCCGCGACCGGGAGAGCCGTCATCCCTTGCCACAGCGACACCAGAACGATGCCGCTGACGAGAATTCTTCGCACGCTCGCCTCTACTTCATCAATCCATCGACAGTGACGCGAGCTGACGAGGAAGGTTCTACGCATTCGAAGGCAAAGCGTCCATGCTGCCCGCCACAACATGCACGCCTAACGTTTGGCAGCCTCTGCTCGGCCGCCTTACCACCGTTCGCCAGGGTCCGTCGATCCATGGTCCCGCTGTCGGGCTGAGGGCGCCAAGGACGATAGTTGCCATTGCCAGTCAGTTTCCGGCCAGTCATCGGTACTTCAGCGTGCACACCCCGCCGGTCAGGGCGGGAAGGAAACGGGGAACGGCGGGCCGCTGTGGTGTCCTGGTGGTGTCGGCGGTGATCGGCAGCTTCGTCGGCATGACCTGCTACCGGCTTCAGGCCGTACCGGACCAAACGGCGATCATGGGACCTTGTGGGCACGCCCCATACGCCCAGCGTAGGGAGGTGGCGAGGTGTCGCAAGATCAGAGGTGTTCCGGCGCTGGTCCTGCTGACAACGCAGCGTCAGGTGGCCGGGCCGGCGCCGATGCTTTTGCCGCTCGGACCGGGTCTACCTCCGTGTACGGCAAGTTGTGCCCCTGATCAGGGAGGGACCATGAGTACGAACGCACTACCGCCCGTCGTCGACGCTGCCACCTGGCAGCGTCAGCTGGACGCGCTGCGGGCCCGGGAGAAGGCCGCGACCCGGGAGCTCGACGCCATCGCCGCCCAGCGTCGCCGCCTGCCGATGGTGCGGATGCCGGACTACGTCCTCGAGGGCGAGAAGGGCCCGGTTCGGCTGGCGGACGTCTTCGACGGCCGCAGGCAGCTGATCGTCTACAACCACATGTGGTTCGCGGGCAAGGAGTGGCAGTGCCCGGGCTGTACGTGGTTCACCTCGCAGTACACCCGGCTGGAGTTCCTGGAGAGCCACGATGCCCGGTTCGTCATCGTCACCCAGGGCCCGATCGACGAGGCGCTGGCCTACAAGCGCCGGGTCGGCAACATGATGGCCTGGTACTCCACCGCGAACAGCCCCTTCGGCGCCGATGTCGGCGCACCGGCCGGCGGAGGCTTCGCCGTGAACGTGTTCCTGCGCGATGGCGATACCGTGTATCGCACCTGGCACACCAACGGCCGGGGCACCGAGCAGCTCGGCCACACCTTCGGGCTGATCGACCTGCTGCCGTACGGGCGTCAGGAGGAGTGGCAGGACTCGCCTGACGGCTGGCCGCAGTCGCCCACCTACAGCCGGTGGGCCACCTCCAAGGGCATCGCCAGCCTCTACGGCCCGGACGACATCGCCTAGGGATCTTCGTTCCTCCTGGGCCAGCCGCGGCGGTCGGCCGCTCGTGGCCAACCGCCGCGGAGCACCACGCGCATGATGACACAGGGACCTAGCGGACGTGCCGAACGGCTTCAGCCGAGAGCCTTAAGTAGGCGGTCGAGCACTGTGCGGTCGCCCTCGAACGACAGCCTGTCGCTGAGTTCCGTCACGGGGATCCCGTCGATCAGCAGGGCTTTGAAGGTGGCGGGATCGGTGCGCAGTGCGGCGTGCCAGCGAG
>NZ_PVNG01000044.1 GCF_003001935.1 Nonomuraea fuscirosea
TCGTCGGACAGGTCAGCGAATACCTCGCCTGACTCATCGGATCACGTGGAGAGCCGGATGCTCGGCCAACGGGCACGTCCGGTTCGGCGGGCGGGGACGGGAAAACCGACACCCGAAACGGTGCACGGCGTCCCGTCTCCGACCCGACACCTGCCGCTGGACCGCACCGACGCCAACCTCGTCTTCCAGGTCATCTCGAAAAGGTATGAAACCGGGACGATCTTGCTGACCAGCAACAAGGCTTTCAGTGAGTGGGGAAGCGTATTCGGAGACGACGTCCTGGCCACCGCGATCTTGGACAGGCTCCTGCATCACTGCGAGGTCGTGTCCATCAACGGGCCGAGCTACCGCCTGAAGAACCGGCTTACCACTATCAAGGGAGGTTCAGAGGTGGCATGATCGACTCGGCCGAACTCGGGACGTGAGGTCGTACGCGACTCGCCAGATGAGGTCGTACCCGGACAGCATGGCCCGCCTGGACGCGCTTGCCGCTCACGGAACCCGAAGCGGCCCTGCCGAAGCCGGCTCGACCTTCACCTGACCGGCCACAACCTGATCCAGTAAACAGCTCCTGCGGCCCGACCGTAGGCCGTGGCCAGCGAAGAGCAGGCCAGCGCCAGATGGCGAGCGCGGCGCCCAGGTGCGCGCCATGGGCGGACGCAGACTCTGTCCCGCCTCGCCGGCGAAAACCAGCCGCGCCTGCTGTTCAGCCACTGTCGCTTTGATCCGCGGCCATATATCGGCCACCCACTGCTCGATCACCTCCTCATCGCGCCCAACAGCCTGGTGCACCTGCACCTGCGGGCTCCGGCCCCATCCGATGCAGCAGATACGACACCCTTGGCATGGCCCAGGGTGGGTATGCGCGGCAAGATCGCCGTGTTGAAGGAGGCGCTGTGCCGCTTCCGCGCCAACCACCACGCCGTGCTGTTGCGCATGATGCCAGCCAACAGCGCCCTGCTCAGCGAACAGACGCGGGTCTACAACGGCCAATTCTGCTCCCACGGATGGGCAGGCCAGGCCGTCCACGGCCCACTCATATCCGAGGGTCTGGTGACATCCACAGGGGTGAAGCTCACAGGAAGAGTAAGAAGGGCGCGCTGGAAGGGCCCGAGCCTCCATTGCAGCTGGTCGGGGTCTATGGCCATCTCCAAGTCCGGAACACGGTCGAGAAGACGTTCGATGGCGACCGAGGCGATCAGGCGGGATGGATCCTTGGCGGGACAGGCGTGCGGACCGGCGCTGAAGGCCAGGTGCGCCCGGTTGCCTGAGGTGCCACCCGGCTTTGCCACGGAGGGGTCGGTATTGGCGGCAGCGTAGCTGATGACCACCGGTTCGCCTTGCCGAAGAAGAATCCCCGCCAGGTCGACGTCTTGCACAGGAAAGTGCACGCCGAAATTCGCCATGGGAGGGTCCAGCCACAAGATTTCATCGAGTGCGGCGTCGATGGGCAGACGCCCGCCGATCAGACCAGCGGCGAATCGGTCATCGGAGAGCAGCAGTCGCACTCCGTTGGCGATGAGGTTCTGCAGCGGAGCTATGCCTGCCGAAAGCAGCAAGGTGCACTGGTGGATCATCTCGTCGTCGGTCAAACCCGCGGGATGGGACATCAACCATGACGTCACGTCAGACCCAGGTCGATGCCGCTTGGCCGTAATGAGGCGGACCATGTACCGGCCCAGCTCCGCATCTGAGTCCTTGGCCCGGCCGCCGCCTTCGATGAGCCGGGCCATGGTCAGGACCAGGTGATCACCATGAGAGTCGGGCAGACCGAACAGTTCGTTGAACACCAGTAGTGGCAACGCCGATGCGTAGCCGCTGATCAGCTCCACCTCGCCCTTGGTCTCGAACCGCTCGATGAGCCTGTCGGCATTTCGGCTGACAAGAGCCCGCAGAGAGTGAGGATCGATTCGGTCGAGGCTGTCGGTTACCGCTTGGCGCAGCCGGACATGGGCAGCGCCGTCAGCGAACAGGCAGTTGGGCCGGTAACCCATCATCGGCACGAGCGGGCTGTCCGATGGGACCTCACCCTCTGCGAGGGCTCGCCACCTGCGAGGATCCTTGGCGAACAGGCGCGGGCTACGTAGTACCCAGAGCGCGGCCTGGTAGCTGGTAACCAGCATGGCGCGAACCCCAGGGGCGAGTTCGACGGGCGCGGCAGGTCCATGACGGCGTAGGCGGGCATAGATACCTGCGGGATCAGCGGCGAATTCTGGCCCATGCAACGCGATCGTGTGTCCGTGGCCGAGCGAAGGTTGAGTCATCACACCAGTTCCCTAGCCATGCGCGCATACAGGTACTCCACCAGGGCGATGAGAGCGGAGGTAGCCGAACCGCGGTCGCGGGCGTCGCAAAGGACCATCGGTGTCTCATCGAGAAGGTCGAGGGCGTCACGCAGATCGTTCTGGCTGAAGTTGGGCGCGCCGTCGAAGTGGTTGATCGCGACCGCGTATGGAAGGCCTTGCTCTTCGACCATGTCCATGATCGGAAAGGATTGAGCGAGCCGGCGCGTATCGGCGATGACAAGCGCTCCGAGGGCTCCGTAAGCCATGTCGTGCCACAGGCGCTGGAATCGCTGCTGGCCGGGCACACCGAACAAGTACAGGACCAGTCGGGGATTGAGTGTGATCCGCCCGAAATCCATGGCGACGGTGGTGGTGTTCTTGTCCGTGATACCGCTCAGATCGTCGAGGTCCGATCCTGCCGTTGTTATGGCCTCTTCGGTGCGCAACGGCTCGATCTCCGACAATGTGCCGATCAAGGTGGTCTTGCCGACAGCGAAGTGGCCCACCACCAATATCTTGACAGCGGCCTGAACCGTGTCGCGGAGATAGGCGTCCTCGTCAGGCCAGCGCGCGGAGTCCATCGAGCACCTCCTGGAGTAGGGCGGCGCTGCCGCGTTCCGCTGTCGGCGCGGGTGGACGCGTGATGACGTGTCCCGTGTCGATGAGATCTGCGAGAAGCACCTTCGCGACACTGACTGGCAGCATGAGGTGCCCCGCAACCTCAGCGACTGAAAGCGTCCCAGCTCGGCACAGTGCCAGCATCCGGCGCTTCTCGGGGTTGAGCACGGATGTCGGCGGCTCCCTGGTGGCCATCACCAGGGTAACGACGTCAAGTGTGTTGCGGGTGGGCTGGGAGCGTCCCTCGGTAACGACGTAGGGCCTGACTAACCCGCCTTCATTCCTGGGCCGGATCATGAGATTAACCCGGGGGTGCGGGGCGGAACGGTCAGTTCCTTGCCCAGCCTGTCCACCATTTTGTGCATCCGGTAGGTCATGATCTCGAGGTCGATTTCCTCGCTCCCGGATACGGCCAGATAGGCGCCGGGGCCCGCGGCGATGACGAAGACGTAGCCGTCGGCGAACTCGACCAGCGTCTGCCGCCACGAGGTCGGCTTGTCAGTGCAGAACTCCTCTGTGCTCCGACTGAGCGACTGCAGCCCGGCGAGCGCGGCTGCGTGCCTTTCCGCTTTGTCCCGGCTGATGCGACTTGAGTGGGCGCGCAGCAGTCCGTCGGCACTGAGGAGGATGGCGTGATGAGCTCCTGGAACGGACAGGACATCATCCAGCATCCAGCTAAGCTTGTCGTTCATTCCTCACCATGCTCTTCCTGATCGAGTGGGGCAGAAGCGCGGCCGGCGCGGCTCCCTCGCTGGAACGCGCCCATCCTGGCGGCTGCCGAGCGCGCCGAAGGGGCCGGGAGCGACTGTGGGGTGGACTCCTCGTTCGCCGCGATGCTACTGCTGGCGCTGGGACGACGACGACGCCTGGGCAGTCCTCCCTGGACCGGTATCTCGACCAAGGGAGCGGACACGTCATCGTGTGGCGCCGTAGCAGTTGGCAGAAGCATCGGCGGTGACTCGGCGATCTCCGCCGGGGTCAGGAGCGCATGTGGAAGAAACACGACCGCGCGCACACCGCCGTAGGGAGACTGCGAGTCAACCGAGACGGAGAGGCCGTAGCGTTTGGAGAGAACACCGATGACTGGGAACCCGAACTTCGGCGGGTCGCCGAGTCGGCTGACGTCCACCGCCGTATTGCCAGAGAGCAGGAGACGCGCCTGCTGCGTCTCCTGCGGGTGCATCCCCACGCCACCGTCGTCGATCACGATGACTGCGCCATTGTGTACTTGCTGGATGTTCACCTCAACCTTGGTCGTGGGGTGGGAGTGCCGAGCAGCGTTGTCCAAGAGTTCTGCCACCACCAGGACAACCGGCTCGACAACCCGGCCGGTCAGTTCCATCTGCAACTGACAGCGGACCGTGACGCGTAGGTAGTCGCGAATTCTCGATGTGGCCCCGCGCACGACGTCTTCCAGACTCGAGGCGGCTCGTTGCCGTCCCGGCCAAGCACCACACAAGACGGCGATGACCTGGGCGCGGCGGCCGAATTGCGCGTTGCTGTGATCGATGTCCATCAGATCGTGCAGGACCTGGGGATCGTGATGCCGTTCCTGCATGGCGGAGATCGACAGTTGCTGCTCGCTGGCCAAGGCCTGGAGCGCGCGCATCGCCGCCATCAGCGTCGCTCGCGCCGACTTGTTCGCATGGCCATGGGCTTCGGCGATTCCCCGGGCGTACTGCTGCGCCACGACCTCCAGGCTGTGCTGGACATCCGATCCGGCCAACACGTCATCCCAGGACTTGGTGGAGCTTGGGTGCGGGAGCACACCCTGGCCCAATGCTGGGAGCCGGACCTGCGCAAGGTGTCTGATCGCCTCAGTCTGGGTTTGGATTCGGCCCGCAAGTGCGAAGTTCTGCCGCTGCAGGGCATCGGCGGCATGTCGTTGGCGGACAGCCAGCGCCACAGCCACGGGCGCGCAGGCCGCTATGCACCAAATCAGGATTCCTAGTGGGGACGATGGCATCAGATCCTCACATCCATGTCCAACAGAGCGGGAACGAAGAAAGCAGCGCGGAACTGTCAGCGGATCCGCCTCCAGGGCAGGGCAATCGGTACCCATGGAAGCCAAAATCTACCGTCGCATCTCACGCCATGGCGCCATCGCGTCAACTGCGGAGGGATTTATGCACATTTCGTTATGTGAGTCCTCTTAAGCGCATTGCCCGATCATGCAACGTCCAGCCGGAACGCTGGGACGGGACTGAAATCGTCACCACCTCGCTCCAACTGATCCTCTCGCAGCTGCTGGAGCGCCGGCCTCATGCGAGCAGTCCTTGGCGATTCATGAAGTTGTGCATTTTTCCTGCGAAAAATGGCCGAATATCGACTTGCAAGTGCTTGAGCCGCCGCCATGGCATATGAACCATGGCATGCTGGACCTGCTCGTTCACGTTCGATGCTCTCTAGCGGTAGTCCGTTGAATCAAGGTGGCGTGTAGAGGTAGAGGCCTTGACCTGCGGTGACAGCGTCGATCATCGCCTGGAGTTCAGGTGGTGGGGGCGCGGTGGACCAGGCTTTCCACCAGCGTGACAGCGCGATGGCCGGGGTCAGCCAGCTGCGGATGGCGCGCAGCGTGTGGGGCCAGCTGGGTGCCGATGAGGCGGGTAAGGATGAGAGGTGTGGATGGGATCGGGCCTGACCGCCCCCTCTCGAGCTCGGTGTCAGACGCTGGTCCAGGTGGGGCGGAATCTGAGGTTGAGTCGCTGAACCAGGTTGTCCAGCAGAAGCTGAACGCGCAGTGCACCAGGCTCTGGTGGCGGCGGATGGCGATGTCGGAGCGGACTTGGAAGTCGGCCCAGCCGAGTTCGTCCTTGATCTGTTTGTAGCCCTGCTCCACCCAGTGCCGCAGGCCGTAGAGGCGCACGATCTCGGCCAGGCCGGCGGGTGGATGCGGGCTGTCGCCGCCGCAGACGGGGTCGTGCGGGCCGCCGGGGCGGGGCAGGTTGGTGGCCAGGTACCAGGTGGCCTTGTCCGGCAGGGTGGCCGGATCGGTGGTGGCGACCACCAGCCGGGTGAGCCGGTCAGGTCCCCAAAAGCCCAGCGAAGCCTCGGCTGCCCACCACATCTCGGTGTGTCCGTCTCGGAAACGGCGCTGGACCGGCTGCCAGTCGCCGGGCTTCTCCGGCCCGCTCCACCTCAGACGGGCGGCGGCGTCGCGGGGGGTGTGCGCATCGGGGCCGTAGGCCCAGGTGCCACGCTTGGGGCGGACCGCCACCACCCAGCCCGTGCCCGCCTGGCGCAGCTCGCCCCGGAAATCGTCCAGGTCGCCGTAGGCGCAGTCGGCCACCACCGCACGGAAGGCCACCCCGGCCGCCACCGCCTGGCCGGCCAACTCGACGGCGATCCGCCACTTGGTCCGAAACGCCGGGTCGTACTTGCCCCGGGCGAAATGATGAGCCGGAGTGTAGGGCCGGGCATGCAGCGGATAGTAGATCCGCTCATCGGCCCACAGCGTGCTCACCGTGACAATGCCGTTGTCGGTCTTGCCGAGGCGGCCCAGCCACTGGCGGCCCACATGCGCGGTGGCCCTTCCGTCCTTACGATCCCCGCTGTCATCGATCACCAGCGCCCCATCCGGATGGGGCGCGGTCGCAGCCTCGGCCAGCAGCAACTCCAGCCGCCGAGCATTGACCCGCTCGGGATCCCAGCACGACTCGGACAGGAAATACTGCACCCGCTGCGCTGCCGCGCTCTTGGACCCGGCCACCGGTTCGGCCCCGGCCAACGCCGCAGCCGTCTTGTTCCGCTCCCGCGGCGCCAGTAACCCCGTCACATACTCACGGAACCCGCGCCGCTGCCCCAGATGCGTGAACAGACCATCGAACCTGGCCGCGTACCCCTCCAGCGCCCCTGGCGCGGCCGGAACCGGTTTGGGCTTGGTCATCGCCTGGCTCCCTCCTCGGAAGCCCCCGCGACACCATCCTGCCCAGCCACAATCTTGATCTAACGGACTACCGGTACGTATGGGGCATCGAGGACCGGCCGCGGTAGAGATTCACCTGACGGAAGCTGAGCGGGCTCGGCTGATCGGCATGTCGGTGGAATCGTCGAGGCCGGCTATCCGGGCGAAGATCGTGTTGGCGTGCGCGGTGCCGGGAGCCGGCAATGCGCAGGTGTCGCGGGAACTCGGGATAGCCGTGGGCACGGTGCGAAAGTGGCGTGCGGCTTTTGCCCGGGACGGGCTGGACGCCTTGATGGATGAGGTCCGGACCGGGCGGCCCAAGGCGGAGTTGACGATCACCGATCACGAGCGGGCGGTGTTGCAGCGATGGGCGCGAAGGAGCAAGTCCGCGCAGGTCCTGGCGATGCGCTCGAAGATCGTGCTGGGCTGCGCGGACGGCAAGGACAACCAGCAGATCGCCGCTGAGCTGCGGGTGCACCCCGACACGGTCTCCAAGTGGCGTCATCGGTTCCTGCGGTTAGGGCTGGACGGGCTGATCGATGAGCAGCGTCCGGGCCGGCCGCCGTCGATCACCTTGGATCAGGTCGAACAGGTGGTGGTGGCGACCTTGGAGGAGACGCCGAAGAACGCCACGCACTGGTCACGGGCCTCGATGGCCAAGCGCAGCGGGCTGAGCAAGTCGACGATCGGGCGGATCTGGCGGGACTTCGGGCTCAAGCCGCACCAGGCCGACACCGTCAAGCTGTCGAGGGATCCGTTGTTCGTGGAGAAGGTCGTGGACGTGGTCGGGCTGTATCACGACCCGCCCGAGCGGGCGGTGGTGTTGTGCGTGGACGACAAATCGCAGATCCAGGCCTTGGACCGGTCTCAGCCGGTGCCGGCGATGATGCCGGGCATGCCCGAGCGGCGCACCCACGACTACGTCCGCAACGGGATCACCAGCCTGTTCGCCGCCTTCAACGTCGCCGGCGGCAGCGTCATCGGCGAGTTGCACCGTCAGCACCGCGCCGCCGAGTTCAAGAAGTTCCTGATCACGATCGACCAGACGGTCCCGGCCGAGCTGGACGTCCACCTGATCTGCGACAACCACGGCACCCACAAGACCCCGGCGATCAAAGCCTGGCTGGTCCGCCATCCCCGCTTCCACATGCATTTCACGCCGACCGGCTCTTCGTGGATCAACCAGGTCGAGCGCTGGTTCGGCTATCTGACCGACCAGCTGATCCGCCGCGGAGTCCACAAGAGCGTCCAAGCGCTGGAGAAAGACATCCGCGACTGGATGGATCAGTGGAACGACGATCCCAAGCCGTTCGTCTGGACCAAGACCGCCGAAGAGATCCTCGAATCCCTCGCTAAATATTGCCGACGAATTTCAGGCGCATGACACTAGTACGGCGGCCGCTATTCGTTGGTTGACCTGGAGATAGGCGGTGGTCAGGCGGGTTCGGTGATGGAACCAGAGGGCGCGGGCTTGATGGCGACGTCGCCAGGTCGACCAGTGGAGGGTGTGTTACAGCGTCGGTGGATGTCCGGGGACGGCGTTGAAAGGCGCTTGATCTCGGCGACCGTCAGTGGGATCAGGCCGGGTCGGCAGGCGGTGCTTGGTCGGGATGGGTGGGGTGGCCGGTCTGGGTGTCGGTTCCATGCCGGGCTGCGGCGGCGGTGACTGCGCAGACGGCCAGGGCGGCCATGATCAGCACGAGGTGCCGTAGTAGTGCCTCATGGAGACGGGCCTGGGATTCGTCCAGGCCGAACAGGTCCTTGCCGGCTTGGAAGCTCTCCTTTACCGGCCGTCTCAACCCGGCAGCGGCGATGAGGCGGGCCAGGGTGGCCGGCTGACCGGCTGGCCGGTAGCAGTAGGGAAAGGCCAGTTCGCCGGTGGCGGCGCGTAACTCCGCGGTGGCGTAGGCGGCATCGGCCAGGATGTGCAGCTGGCCGCGCTCGTGAGCGAGCAGGCCGGGGGCGACGGCGGCCTCGTGATAGGCGGCGCCGGCGCCGGACCGCAGGGCGACGGCGGTGAACAGGCCGGTTTCTGGCTCGACGGCCAGGTGGGCCTTGTAGCCGTCGTCACGCTGCTGCTGGGTCTTGTGGATGTGGCGCGCCTCGGCATCGACGGTGGAGATGATCCGGTCAGGTGCGGTGCGGCGGGCGATCCGCCACCGTCCGTCGGTGCTGTCAGAGTCGTCGGCCGATTCGACGTCCTGACCGGCGATGAGGGCCAGCAGGCCGACCGCGTGCTCGGCGGCCTCGTCCAGGTCCTGACCGGCCAGGTGGTCGAGCAGGGCGAGCGCGTCGGTGACCAGCCCGCTCACCAGGGCGTTCCTGGCTTCCTCATCATCCCAGGCGATCTTCGGCTGTCCCGGGTCGGTGTAGTCGCAGGCGCGACAGTGCGCCGCCACCAGCGCTCGCGCCCGGCACCTGACGGGCCACCCGGCGGATCGCGGCGATCAGCTGGGTAATGGTGTCCTGGGTGGCGACCGCATCCAGCAGCACCGCCGAATCCAGCGCCCGCCGAGCCCGGCCGGCCAGCACCCCGGTCTGCTCCACCACGGTGCGCACGGCCGCAAAGATCCGGTCCGGGTCTGATGAGCGGGCCAGCCGACGCCGAAAGTAGGTCAGCAACGACGGATCAAACCCCTGGTCATACAGGCCCAGCCCGCAGGCGGGCTTCCACCGCAGATCTAACCGCAGCGCTCCGACCGCCTCCTCATCCGACAGCCCATGCAGTGCTTGCAGCACCACGACTGTGGCCAGCAGCCCCGGAGGCACCGACGGCCGCCCGTTGACCGGCGCGTACATGTCCGCGAACGCCTGCGGCGGGAACAACGCCTGCCGGTGTTCGGCCAGGAACGCTAACACGCTCCCGGCCGGGATCATCTCCTGGCACACGACCCCCACCTCAGGCCCCGGCCGGAACCCTCCGACGACCCATCATGAACCGAGTCTGAATCCCGAAACTCCCCCTGGCCAGACCCTCAAGATCTTCAGAACATTCCTAGTAGTACTTTGTTAGTTCGTTAGGGTGGGCGCTGATGGCAGGTTGGGCAGCGTCCGTTCCAGGTGGCTAACAACACCTGGAGAACGGCCAAGATCTTGTATAAGGTCAGCCCGCGCCGCCCACTTCTGGGCTGGTCAACCGCAGTTCGGTGAGGAACAGGTGGGCCGCCGAGACCAAGGTGATATGCCGATGCCAGCCGTTCCAGGAGCGCCCCTCGAAGTGGGTCAGCCCCAGGCCGGTCTTGAGCTCGCGATAGTCGTGCTCGATCCGCCAGCGGATCTTGGCCAGGCGGACCAAGTCCCGCAGCCGGATGCCGGCCGGCAGGGTGGACAGCCAGTAGCCGGTGGGCTCGCTCTCGCCGGGAGGCCATTCGGCCAGAAGCCAGCATTCAGGCAGATGCCCGTCACCATCACGGGGAATGTCACTGTTGGCGGGTCGTACCCGCAGCACCAAGAAGCGTGAGCGCATCGTGGCGGCCGGGTTGTCCTTGCTGGTTTTGGTGCCCTGCCGCCAGCTCACCCGGCGCAGGCGACGCCGTCCGGCGGCCAGGGCCAGCTCGCGCAGGCTGGACGGAGCACTGCGGTACTTGGCCACCGGGCGACGGCCGTTGCCGGACCAGGGCACCGTCTCGGGCACGACATCGGCGGCATACGCGCTGGTCCCACCCTTGACCGCGACCACATACGACAGGCCACGCCCGGTCAAGCCCAGCCGCAGCGCGGTCACATCGCCATAGCCGGAGTCGGTCACCACCAGCGGTGGTACCAGTCCCCAGGCGGCCAGTTCGTCGAGCATCTCCAGAGCCTGCCGCCACTTGGGACGGTGACGCTGCTCCTCGGGGACGTGGCATCGCCGTCGCCGCTCGGCGATCGCCGCGGCTTCACTCTTGTCCTCGGTGAGCGCGTCGTCCCAGCGTTGCGGCAGGAACAGCCGCCAGTTCAACGCGGCCGAGCAGGCATCGGTGACCGCATGCACGCTGACCGCGATCTGGCAGTTGGTCACCTTCCCCGCGGTCCCGGTGTACTGCCGGGCCACCCCAGGCGAGGCGTCACCGTCCTTCACATGCCCGGTGTCATCCAGCACCCACGCCTGCGGCGCCACCACCTTGACCGCACGCTGCGCCAGACATCGCCGTACCGCCACGTAATCCCAGGTCGAGGAGGTGATGAACTGCTGCAGCCGCTGATGATCCACCCTCAGCCGCTCCGCCATCGGCACCATCGACTTGCACCGCCCGTCCAGCATCAGCCCTCGCAGGTACAACCCGCCGTTGGACCGCTGCTCCCGACGCGCGAAGGAGGTGAACACCTCACCCGCGTAGTCCTCAAGACGGCCACGGACATCGGCCAGCTCCGCCGGAGTCATGCCACGACCGTCTCACAAGGACACGAACTAACAAAGTACTACTAGGGTCTGTACAAAGCGACTGGTCGGAGGCTTCGGATCCACGAGGCGGCTCCGCGTAGGTGCAAGTCAGGAGAAGATAGGTTCCGGATAGTGGGACAGGCCCGGCCAACAGCCAGGTCACGTTCACGGACGTGGTGTACGAATCGATCTTCGGATCTTCAGACCTCTCGTGAGGGCACCCTCGCGACCATGCCGAAGACGCCGGGTTCCGCCGGGCCGGGGATAGGGTCGAAGTCGTCCTCAGGATGCCAGCCTTGCACCGGGACGATGCCCGGGGCCAAGAGCTCCAAGCCCTCCAGCCAGGCGGCCATTTCCGCGCGGGTGCGGCCGACAACCGCTCCCTGCCGGGTGCGGCCGTACAGCTCGCGACCCTTTTCGACTAGATCTCCGGTCAGCTCGCCGGGATGGCCGTGAGAGATGGCCAGATGGCTGCCGGGCACCAGAGGGTGACGGAGTTCGGCGACGATCCGGCTCGCCTCCTGGTCGTCGGGGATGAAGTGCAGGATGGCCAGCAGCAGCACTCCTACCGGCTGGGTAAAGTCGAGGTGACCTTGCACCGTGGGGTGGTTGAGGAGAGCGACCGGGTCGCGGAGGTCGGCTGGGGCGACCACGGTGCCGGGGTTGTTGGCGAGCAGGGCACGGGCGTGGACAAGCACCACGGGATCGTTGTCGACATAGACCACCCGTGAATCTGGCGCCGCGCGCTGAGCAACCTGATGAACGTTTTCCTGCGTCGGCAGCCCCGCTCCGAGATCAAGGAACTGCCGCACACCCGCCTCGACGAGAGCGCGTACGGCCCGACTCAGAAAGGCCCGATTGGCCCGGGCATTCTGGCGCGCATTCGGCACGGACTTGAGAACGGCCTCAGCGGCTTCGCGATCGGCAGCGAAGTGATCCTTACCACCCAGCAAATAGTCGTAGATGCGTGCCGCGCTCGGCACGCTCGGGTCAACGCCCGGTAGGTCCATGGACGAAGGTTAATGGATCACGCCGCCTTGCTGGCAATTTAGTCAACGGCTTGGAATCGGCCCGTGGCCGCCACCTGACACCCGCTCAGGCCCCAGCAGGCTCATGCAGTGATCATCATCTGCCATAGGTCCGGAACCCGGCCTCGTGGTCGGCGTCCTGCTCGTCGCCGGCCTTCTCGCCCCGCTCGTCGCGGCCGACCAGCTCGTCGGCCTCCCCGAGCTGGGTCTGTCCAGGTAGACGGCTCTGGCCCGTAATCGGTGGTGGCGTTGAGTGATCTTCATCGCAGCAGGATGCGGTGGCGCAGAAGGTCGAAGCCGGCACGGCCGTGCATTTGGCGCATGATTCTCTTCGTGCGGGTGTTGATGCCTTCGGTTCGGCCGTTGTGGTGCGGAAGGGTGAGGGCGGCGTTCACGGCGTCGCGATCGAGTTCGATGCCGTTGGCGAAGCCGTGCAGGTGGGGCAGGTCAGCGTCTCGGACGGTGGTGATCCAGGCGGTGAGCTTGGTGTCGTTGTTTTCGGCTGGGGTGAGGAGGGCGGCGAACTCGCGGACCAGGCGGGCAAGGGCGGTCAGTTCGGGACAGGCGGCGGTGAGTTCCTGCACCAGCTGGGTGTTGCTGTCGCGTAGCCGGTCGGGGTGGGTGAGCAGGCGACGGGCCAAGCGGCGTGGGGTGGTGACGGGCCGTTCTCCTTCGGCTCGGCCTTGGGTGATGTAGCGGTAGAGCAGGTTCAGGCTGCCGGTGTAGCCGAGCTGTTTGATCTCGCGGAACAACTGGTCAGCTTCTCGGCCGTAAACGACCGAGCTTGCAGCTCCTCGCCGTCGATGGCGTCGACGGTCTGGTCCGCGTCAGGCAGCGTGACTCACTGCCCAGCCCGCCACACCGCGTGCGGCGATGTTGCGGGCTGCGTTGACGTCGGCGTGCTCAGCGAAGCCGCACGACGTACACGAGAAACAGGCTTGATCGAGCCGGTTCCTGCGGTCCACATGCCCACACGAGGAGCATTGCTGCGAGGTGAAAGCCGGATCGACGTAGATGACGGCGACCCCGGCGCGGGCCGCCTTGTAGCTCAGGAAGCTGCCCAGTTGGTGGAAGCTCCAGGAATGCAGCATGACCCGCTGGGGCTTGCGAAGCCGTACCCGGTCGCGGATGCCCTGGAGGTCTTCCAGAGCGATACCGTTCCCGGTGCGTTCTGCCTCGGTCACGATCTGCTTGGCGATGACATGATTGGTGTTGGCAGCGAACCGCGCTTCGGCCCGGCGCCGTTTTTTCAGCAGCCGCCTGGCGGACTTGGTCTGCTTGGCCTGCAACCGGCGGCGCAACTCGCGCTGGCGGTGGCGGACAGCGTTCAAGCCTTTGCCGCAGTGCCGGCTGCCGGTGCTGGTGGTGGCGATGTTGGCGATGCCCAAGTCCACGCCCAGGTCCACGCCCAGGAAGCCGTCCGGGGCGGTTACCGGCCGGTCGGGGAGGTCACAGGTGGCGATCAGGAACCACATGCCGTCTCGGAAGAGCAGGTCCGATTCGCCCTTGCGGTGCGCCGACAGCATCGTGATCTGGTCGGGCGAGGCGGTGAACGCCATGTTTCTCATTCGGCCCGCCACGGTCCAGATCGATACGGTGCGGACATTGATCTGCCAGGACAGGCACCGGTCGTCGTAGGGCTGGGCCGCATCTGGCCGGAAGGTGATCGGCTTGGATGTGGCGCGGGTCCGGCGTGGTGAGCCTTCCTGTCCCAGGTTCCCGGCCCGCAGGTTGGCGCGCAGGGTGGCGTAGGCGTCGGCGACCTTCTTGATGACGTGCTGCGCGGCCTGGGCGGCCAGTGCGTAGCGGTCCTTGATGTGGGTGTAGGTGCGCTTGCGCAGGTCGTAGTTGCGGAAGGTCTGCTGGTCGTAGGCCTGCGCGGAGACATGGCAGGCGGCGGCGTTGACCGCGCGCAGGGTCGCCTCCAGCGCAGCCGCCTGCTCGGGGGTCGGCAGGAGTCGCACCTGCACCACCAGCTTCACATCGAACACACTATCCTTTGGCCTATGTCACCGCGGTGGGAACCGAACCCCGATATCCGCAGAGGGCGAACCGTCGTCCACGCTCTGCACGCTCATTTGGTCTTCACACCCAGATACCGGCGTGGAGTGTTCACCGACGAACTCCTGCGCCGCTGTGAGGACATCATGATCGAGGTGTGCGACAGCTTCGGCGCCGAGCTGGTCGACTTCAACGGCGAGCACGACCACGTCCACCTGCTGGTTCACTACCCGCCCAAGGTCGCGCTCTCGACCCTGGTCAACTCTCTCAAAGGCGTCTCCGCCCGGCTGCTGCGCAAGGAGTACGACACTCATGTCCGCCGCTATCTCTGGGGCGGACATTTCTGGTCTCCCTCGTACTTCGCCGCGTCCTGTGGCGGCGCGCCCTTGTCGATCGTCAAAGAGTACATCGACAACCAGAGACGACCGGGCTGAGCCGCTCACGCAACCAGCAGTCCCGGCACCGCTCGGCCTGGAGGCCCTCCCGCGCTGTCGTTTCCTCCCGGGCGTAAACGCCCGGGGTTCCACGCCAGATTCCGCTGAACTGGCACGGCCGGGTCGGCGGCGCGCCGCTCGCGCAGGTGATCGCGGTAAGGATCGACGAGGGTAGGCCGGTAGCGCGGAGCGCGGCGTAAGGCGTCCGGTTCGCGGGTGCGGGCATAGCGCTTGACGGTGTTGAGAGACAGATTCAGTCGGCGGGCGCACTCCAGCAGGCCGACGCCCTTGTCCAGTAGCTCGTGGATCTGCTGCCAACGCTCGCGGGTGGTCTGTTCGCGCACGCCGGCGGGCCGGGGCGGGTTGACCGTGGCCCAGCAGGCACTGTGAGAACGAACCTCCGCCAGGGTCTTGTCACACAGGTTCGCCCACAGGTGCCACCGGTCGCTGACCTGCACCGCGTTCGGCCAGGCGCGTCGAATCGCCTCGCCGTAGGCGCCCGATCCGTCGCGGCACACGATCTCGACCCCGGGGTGGGAGCGCAGCCAGGCCTCCAGGGCATCGGCACCGCGGCCAGGCAGGACATCGATCCGCTCGCCGGTCTCGGCGTCGGTGAGGATAGTGGCATAACGGTGGCGGCGCTTGAGCGCGAAATCATCGACACCCAGCACGCGCGGGATCCGGGGCGGTGGCAGCGGCAACCGCATGAGCAGGCGCAGTGCCGTGGATCTGGAGACCGCGACGGCCAGGACCGCCGAGAGCCGAGCGCCCGCCCGGCCGGCTAGCTCTGTGACCACTGCGCCCAGTTGTCTGGTGAGCCGGCTGGTTCGACGCCGGTAGCGCTCAAGCAGCCCGGGCACCTGCTCACGAAACGTCTGCCGCGCACATTCCCACGCCGGGCAAAGCAGACGCCGTCCCTGTACCGAGATCACCACCCGCCGCCCGTCGACCGGGACATCGGCTACCGTCCGGCTGTAGTAGCCGTGCACCCGGCCGGTCAGCGTCCCGCACACCGGGCACGGCATCGGCTTATCCCGAGTACGGGTCGTGACCCGAATGAGGTCGTTCTCGCCCGTCACTCCCTCGATGACCAGGGCGGACAGGCCCGCAAACACCACATCCGTCAGATCGTCGATCTTCAGCACGGCCCAGCCTGGCAGCTGATCACCCAGCGCCACCACCGATTACGGGCCAGAGCCCATGCTCCGGTATTGGACTGTTGAAAGGAGCAAGGTTCCCGTCTTCACGGGGCCGTGAGCGTCGCGTGTGACCCCCGCTCTGCGGCTTCCTCAGACGCCTCGGACCGTAGTCTCACCTGCGCTTCGACCGACCAGGGTGCCCGAAGCCGAACGGTCGGCCACGTTCCGGGAACTTCGATGAGCGCCAACTCCGCTTGATCAACAGAAGAACGGGGCTTCAGACAAGGCACCTTCCCGCCTGAAAGGACCACGGGGTTGAGGAACCGGCGGACAGCCGTTATCGATGAGAATGATCAAGGAGTGGTGGAAGATTGGAACGTTCGCTTTGTAACGTGTTGGTCGCTGTGGGTTGATTGTTGGTGGGCTGGGCCTACTTTGCTGGCATGCCTGCGGAATTCCTGTCTGCTGAGCAGAGAGCGGCCTATGCATCGTTCGCCGAGATGCCGTCGCTGTCGGATCTGGAGAAGTTCTTCTTCCTGGACGACTTCGACCGGAACTTGATCGCCCAGTCGAGGGTCAATTCGCATCGGTTGGGTGTTGCCGTTCAGATCGGGACCGTGCGCTACAAGGGGTTGTTCCTGGAGGATCCGCTGGCGGTGCCGTGGCCGGTGGTGGACCATTTGGCCGAGCAACTGGGGGTTGGTGATGCGTCGCAGGTCAAGAAGTACGCGGTTCGTGCGCAGACGGCCTATGACCATGCGTGGGTGATCCGGGACGCCTACGGTTACCACACCTTCGATGACCGCGACAGTTGGACCGGGCGGCAGCTGACGCGCCAGTTCCGGACTTTCCTGCACGGTCGGGCGTGGACGCACGCCGAGGGGCCGGTGGCGTTGTTCGAGCAGTCGGTGGCGTGGCTGCGGCGTCATCGGGTGCTGCTGCCCGGGGTGACCGTGCTGGAGCGGCTGGTGGGCAGCGTGCGGGAACGGGCCGATGCGCGCATGTACGCGGTGGTGGCCAAGCAGGTGCGCCGCGCTGATGCGGTCCTGCCGGGGGCGTTGTCGGGTCTGCTGGTGGTGCCGGAGGGCTCGCGTGTCTCGGAGTTGGAGAAGCTGCGGCAGGCGCCCAGGCGCACCTCGGGTACGGAGATGGTGCGGGCGCTGCAGCGGGTGGACAACCTGGCCGGCTTTGGGCTGGGCCGGGTGAAGGTGTCGAAGGTGCCGGTGCGGCGGATGAAGACCCTGGCCAAGTACGGGGCGGGCAGCAAGGCGCCGGCGCTGGACCGGCTGGTTGAGCCGCGCCGAACGGCGACGCTGCTGGCGGTCACCCGGAGCCTGGAGGCCGAGGCGATCGACGACGCTCTCGACTTGTTCGCGCTGCTGATGGCGACCAGGTTGATCAGCCCGGCCCGCCGCAAGTCCGCCGACGAACGCCTGCGGATGCTGCCCCGGCTGGAGCGGGCCTCCAAGCTGGTGGCCAAGGCCGGCCGCGTGCTGGTCGACCAGCTCGATCTGGTCGACCGCGAGGGCGCCGACCTCGATGTGGCGGCGATGTGGACCGCAGTTGCCGAGATTGCCGGCGCCAGCAAGGAACAGGTCCGCGCGGCGCTGGAGGTGGTGGAGGAGCTGGTCCCTGAGGAGGATGGCGCGGCCGAGGCGGCGATGCGGGCCGTGCTGGTGGAGAAGTACCACACCGTGCGCCCGTTCCTGCGGTTGCTGGGCGAGTCGAAGGCGCTGTCAGCGGCACCGGGTGGGCGCCGGGTGCTGGCCGCGGTACGCCGGTTGCCGGAGCTGTCGCGGCGGCAGGTCAGCAAGAAGCCGCTGCTGCCCAAGGAGATCGACGCTGCGCTGGTGACCGCGTCGTGGAAGCGGACGGTGTATGCCAACCCGGACCTGCCGCAGGGGGCGGTGGATCGTGACGCGTACGTGGTGTGTGTGCTGGAGCACCTGCTGCGGGCTCTGACGATCAGGGATGTGTTCGCCTCGCCGTCGCTGCGCTGGGCCGACCCGCGTGCGCATCTGCTGGCCGGAGCGCAGTGGGAGGCGATTGCCGAGGATGTACTGGCCTCCCTGTCGCTCACGGACCCCGTCCAGAAGCATTTGAACGGCAAGGTCATGGCTCTGGACGCGGCCTGGCGGCAGATGGCCGCCCGGCTGGAGGAGGCGGGCGAGGACGCGCTGGTCTCGGTGGTGACTCCGGCTGGCGGTGGGCGGGCCCGGCTGTCGGTGGAGAAGCTCGGTGGGCTCGGCGAGAGCGAGTCGCTGGCGTGGCTGCGGGCCGTCTGCCAGGCCATGCTGCCCCGTATCGACCTGCCTGAGCTGCTGCTGGAGGTGCATGCCTGGACCGGGTTCCTGGACGCCTACGTGCACTTGGCCGATATCTCCACCCGCATGCACGACCTGCCCAAGACGTTGGTGGCGCTGCTGATCAGCGAGGCCTGCAACGTCGGGTTGACGCCGGTGATCAAGGCCGGGGATGAGGCGCTGACCCGTGGCCGGCTTTCGCACGTGGACCAGAACTATGTGCGTGGCGAGACGCACGCCGCGGCCAACGCGATCCTGGTTGAGCACCAGGGCCGGGTGCCGATCGTCGCGGCGTGGGGCGGCGGGTTGCTGGCGTCGGTGGACGGGCTGCGGTTCGTCGTCCCGGTCAAGACGATCAACGCCGGGCCCTCACCTAAGTACTACGGCTATAAAAGGGGCCTGACCTGGCTTAACGCAGTCAATGATCAAGTGGCGGGGATCGGGCAGATGGTGGTGCCGGGCACTCCCCGCGATTCTCTCTACATCCTGGACTGCTTGATCAACCTGGACGCCGGGCCGAAACCCGAAGTGGTCACGACGGACCAGGCCAGCGACATGGTGTTCGGGATCTTCTCCATGCTCGGCTACCGGTTCGCGCCGCGTTTCGCCGACCTGGGCGACCAGCGGTTCTGGCGCTCCGACCTGCCTGATGGCAGCAACGGCGGGTACGGAGCGCTGGAGGCGATCGCCCGGAACAAGGTGAACATCAAGAAGGTGATCACACAGTGGCCGGACATGGTGCGGGTCGCCGGGTCGCTGGTGACCAACCAGGTACGCGCCTATGACCTGCTGCGCATGTTCGCCCGCCAAGGCCACCCGACCCCGCTGGGGCAGGCGTTCGCCGAGTACGGCCGCATCGACAAGACCTTGCACCTGCTCAGCATGCTGGACCCGATCGATTCCAGCTACCGCCGCAGCCTGGGCAAGCAGCTGTCGGTCCAAGAGTCGAGGCACCGCCTGGCGCGCAAGATCTGCCACGGAAACGCCGGAAAGATCCGGCAGGCATATCGGGAAGGCCAGGAAGATCAACTAGCGGCGTTAGGCCTGGTTCTCAATGCCGTGGTTCTGTGGAATTCGAAGTATCTGTCGGCAATCGTGGATCAGCTGCGTGCCCAGGGTGTGCCGGTCAAGGACGAGGACGTGGCGCGCCTGTCTCCGCTGGGGCATGCCCACCTCAACTGCCTGGGCCGCTACGCGATCGCTTCCTCGGCCCCGGACAAGGGCCTGCGGCCGCTGCAAGCGGCCGCGCTGCCCCAAGACGCAACTGCCCCCGTCGTCCTGGACGAGGACGGGGTCTGAATCCAGCGGCCCGCGCGGCCAGCCGTGGACGCGACACGGATGCCCATTGAAGGACCGCCATCACGGCTGGCTCGCCCCGTGCGGGAGCTCGCCGATCATTCCTTCTGGCTGGCCAGGCCTGCGGTGACGAAGTCGACGAGCAGATCGAGGATCTTGGGATGGAGGGCGGGGGTCGCCGAGGCGTTCGGCGAACATCGGTACCAGTAGCACGCACTGCAGCACACCGATGATCACAGCGGGGTCGGCATCGATCAGCTCTCCCTGCTCCCGCTTGGTGGTGACGAACTCGCTCAACGCGCCCCGGTTGATCCCTGTTCGATTCGGTAAGCCGACGCGGTGATGAGGGCGTCCAGGGCGGCGGCCTTGTCGGCCGCCGCCCTGGACGGGCGCAGCGGTGCGTGGTGACCAGGGAGCCGTGGCAGAGGAGCTCGGAGATCAGGATGTGCCGGCGCCCTTCCAACCTGTGCCGGCCTGGAGCCGGTCACGGGGTTCGCATGCGCCAGATCTGGTTGGCGCGGGGGTTGGCGGGGTCCGAGCAGGTCGCTTGCAGGACGTGAGCGCCGTGGGCGCGGCTGGCGTCCTGGACGTCCAAGCACAGGCCGCTGTGCCGGGCGACGAGCTGGAAGGGATACCCGGTGCCAGGCCACTTCGGTCCCGGCACCTGCCGGAGCTTCCATTGCTGGTTGTAGCCGGGATTCCAGCAGGTGGCCTGCAGGACGTAGGCGCCGTGGGCGCGGCTGGCGTCCTGGACGTCCAGGCACTTGTCGCTGCTGTGCTTGGGGACGAGCTTGAAGTAGTCGTTGATATTTCCCACGATGGTCCACTGCTGGTTGTAGCCGGGATTCCAGCAGGTGGCCTGCAGGACGTGGGCGCCGTGGGCGCGGCTGGCGTCCTGGACGTCCAGGCACTTGTCACTACTGTGTTGGGGGACGAGCTTGTGATAGATCGAGGGCTCCGCCGCGGCCGGGGATGCGGCCAGCGGAGTAACCAGGGTGATTGCGGTGACCAGGAGGAGCAGGCCACGATTCATGGCGTTCATGAGGTTTCCTCCCATTGAGTGGATCTCTTGGCCTTGAACTCGGCTTGAGCGATTCGACGCGCTGGTGGCGTGACCGCGGGCCGGCGGCTGCTTTCAGAGTCGCGATCCCGCCGTCCCTGGTTCCAGAGGCGCCATGTCCCAGCGGGATCAAGGACTTCATGTCCCATGAGGGACATTCGCCCCCGGTCGTGGAAGGGACATCTCGCCTCTGGGCTCCGGGACGCCGGGATGGCGACATTGAGGCTCCCGCTGGAACACTGGAACAAGGGAGAGCCAAATGGACACCCTCGCCCCCTCACCAACCATCAGATCGAGCCGCACCGCCGTCGTCGCCGTGCTTCTCGCCGCTGGCGCCGTCACGGCCGCGGCCAATCTCCTCCTGCGTCCAGTCCCGGCGCTCGACTTCGGCACGTACGCCACGATGCGGGCCGAACGCGACGCGGTGTGGCTGTTCAGCCTGCTGGGAGGGGTGGGCACGGCCGTCGCCTACATCACCGCCGGCCTCGCGGCCTGTCTGCTCGTCCGGCACAAGGGCGCGCCGCTCGCGACGATCGCCGCCGTGCTCACCGGCCTGGCCGGGGTGCTGTTCTGCGCCGGCTTCTTCGCCATCGGCGCTGTCGACTGGTACCTGACGTCCGAAGCGACCGCCGGCCATGCGCTGTTCGACTCCTTCCAGTCCGACTCGGGACGGGTCTTCGGTATCCAGGCGATCGGATTCCTGCTGTCCGTGGTGGGCTTCGTCGTGCTCGGGGCCGCTCTCTGGCGCTCTCGCGCGGTGCCTCGGTGGCTGGCGGCCGCGGTGCCGCTGAGCCAGATCGCGATGATCGCAGCCGGCGCGGGTGTCATCTACGATGTCGTCCACGCGGTCTTCATGGCGACACTGGTCACGATCTCCTGGTTCGCCTGGCGTGGCCGCACCGAGTAAGGGGCTGCACCGGTGGATGGCAGACGCCTTGCGGCCGACGCGCGACGCGTCGGCCGCGCCGTCGTTCTCACCCTCACGGGCCTCATGCTCGTCATGTACGCCGCCGGGCTGGTGATGTGGATCGTCGAAGCGGCCCGGCTGCCGGAGGTCGAATTCGCGCCGTGGTCCACCCCGCAGGGCCGCGCGGTCCTCGACGCGTGGGGCATGCCGATCGAGTCATGGGCCGCGTTGGTGGCCCTGCCCGGGGTCATCGTGACGGCCGCCGCCGTGACGTCCGCGACGTTGATCCTGCGCCGCGGGACGTCGTGGTTTCGCCTCTATCTGGGCTTCACGCTCGTCCTGTTCGCCACGGGGGGCAGCGAGGCGCCTCTGGTCGTGGCCGCGCTGTATCCCGAGCTCGAGGGTGTGGCCCGCGGCGTGCAGGGCCTGGCCTGGATCGCGTTGTTCCCCGTGGTGTACGTCTTCCCCGACGGTCGCTTCGTCCCCGCGTGGAGCCGCTGGCCGGCCGCGGCGTGGGCCGTCTACCTGGCGCTGGGTCTGGCAGGGGTCGGAGGAGGATCGCAGGCGGTGGACGCCGTCATCGTCCTGATCCTGGTCGGGACCTGCGTCGCCGCCCAGCTCCACCGCTATCTCCGCGTTTCCGGACCGGTCGAGAAACAGCAGGCCAAGTGGCTGATGGTGGCGATCAGCCTGTGGTTCCTGTTCGCGCTCACGCTCAACGTGAGCCCCCTGGGCGCCCTGTACAACGAGGCCAGCGCCCGAGGGCTGATCGCGTTCGTCCTCATCGGCCTGCTCACGGCCGCGCTGATGGCGCTGATCCCCACCGCGGTGGCGATCGCGGTGCTGCGTCACCGGCTGTTCGACCTGGACGTCTGGATCAATCGGGCGCTGGTCTACGGCGTCCTGACCGCCTTCGTGGTGGCCGCCTACGCGGCCGTCGTCGGCGGCATCGGCGCGCTGTGGGCCGATGGCACCGGCGGGTTGCTGACGGTCGTCGCGGCAGCCGCGGTGGCGCTGGCCTTCAGCCCACTGCGCGAGCGGGTCCAACGGCACGTCAACCGCTTGGTGTACGGCGAGCGCGGCGATCCCTACGTCGTGCTCAGCAGGCTGGGGCAGCAGCTCGGCAGTCTTGCCCGGCCCGAGGAGATCGCCCCTGCCATCGTCGAGACCGTCGCCCGTACGCTCAAAGCCCCCTACACGGCGCTCGAACTCGACCACGAGATCGTCGCGAGCACCGGGAGACCCGCAGGCGCCACGGAGAGTTTCGAGATCGGCCATCGGGGCGAATCGTTCGGCCGGCTCGTCGTCGCCACTCCCGGCGACAACCTGTCCGCCAGGGACCGGCGGCTGCTGTCCGACCTCGCCCGCCACTGCGGCGCGGCGGTGTTCGCCGCCCAGGAATCCCTGCGCATCCGCCGGCTCGCCATCGACCTGCAGAAGACCCGCGAGAACCTCGTCCTCGCGCGGGAGGAGGAGCGCCGCAGGATCCGCCGCGACCTGCACGACTCCCTCGGCCCCGCGTTGAGCGGTCTCGCGCTCACCGTCGACGCCGCCCACGCCGTCATGGCCACCGACGCCGCCGCCGCGGACAAACTGATGCGCGCGCTGAAGGACCAGAGCAGGCAGACATTGGAGGAGGTACGCCGCCTGGCGCGCATGCTCCGTCCCCCCGCGCTGGACGAGCTCGGCCTCGCCGGCGCCCTGTCCCACCTGGCCGAAAGCGCCGAGCAGGCGGGCCTGGCCACCACCGTGCGCGTCCCTGAGCCGCCGGCGATGCCCGCCGCCGTCGAGGTCGCCGTCTACCGGATCGCGCAGGAAGCGGTCACCAACGTCATCCGGCACTCCGGCGCCGGCTCGTGCCTGATCGAGCTGAACGTGGCCGAGCACGCGGCCGAACTCCTGGTAGCCGACGACGGCACCGGCATCGACTCCTCCGGCCGCCCAGGCGTCGGCACCGCGTCGATGCGTGAACGCGCCGAGGAGCTAGGCGGCGTCCTCACTGTCACCAGCGACGCCGTCGGCACCCGCGTCGCCGCTCGCCTACCGCTGGCCGAGGAGAGCACATGATCCGGATCCTGCTCGCCGACGATCACCCGATCTTCCGGTACGGGCTACGCGCCGTCCTCGCCTCCGACCCGGAGACCGAGCTGGTCGGCGAGGCCGGGTCCGGGGAGGAGGCCGTCGAACTGACCCGCCGGCTGCGACCGGACGTGGTCCTCATGGACATCACCATGCCCGGCCTGAACGGCGTCGAGGCGACCCGCCGCATCCTCGCCGAACTTCCCGGCACCAACGTCCTCATCGTCACGATGTACGACGACAGCGCCTCGGTGCTCGCCGCGCTCAGGGCCGGAGCACGCGGCTACCTCATCAAAGGCGCCGACCGCGAGGAGATGCTACGCGCGGTCCGGGCCGCCGCAGCCGGCCAGGCCATCCTCAGCCCCGCCGCCGCCCACCACCTGACGACCCAAATCGCCACCCCCCGGCCGGGCCGGCAGCTTTTCCCCGAGCTCACCGCACGGGAGCACGACATCCTTCACCTCATGGCGGCCGGCTACACCAACCCCGCCATCGCCGAGCGGTCCGGACTGAGCGCCAAGACCGTGCGCAACTACATCTCCACGATCCTCGCCAAGCTCAATGCGACCTCCCGCGCCGAGGCCATCACCCGCGCCCGCGCCGCCGGCCTGGGCGACACCCGCCCGTAGCCGACACCAGAACGCCGTACCGGGAGCCACTCGACCTCACCAAGTGAGGCGCGCGGCCGCCAGTAACGAGGTAGTGCACCTGCCATGCCTGATACGCCTTAGACCCCTGGATATCTGTCTGGCAAGTACGCGCCAACCTTACTTGCCACACATGGCTGACGACCAAGAGTCACCCCCAGATAAGCTTCGCCGCACCGACTTTCTGGACAGAGGTTTCCGGACGGCATCGTGCCTGGTCGTTAGAGTGTCCAGAAAGGTAGACGTTTCTGGACACGCCAGGAGGGTGGCTGATGACCGTCTGGGCGTACGCACGAGTCTCGACGCGTGACCAGAACCCGCAGCTCCAACTCGACGCCCTGGCGGACAGCGGCTACGACGAACTGGTCATGGAAAAGGAATCAGGCAAGCGCGGCGTCGCGCGACCGGCGTGGGAGACGCTCCTGGCGCTGCCTCAGGCGGGCGACACGCTGAAGTTCTGGAAGTCCGACCGGTGGGGCCGCTCAGCGGGGCACGTGCTGACTACGGTCAACGAACTGCGCGACCGGGGCATCACCGTGGTGTCGCTGACCGAGAACTTTGATCTGGACACCAAGGAGGGCCGGTTCATGTTCGCGGTCCTGGCCGCAGCCGCGGAATACGAGCTGGAGCTGCGCGCCGAGCGCCAGGCCGAGGGTATTGCCGCCGCCAGGCGCCGCGAAGCCACCGGTGCCATGCTGCCAGGCAAGAAGAAGACCGGCCGGCCGCGCGTCATCGGCCCCGCCGAGCTGGCCACACTACGCCGCCTGGTCGACGACGGTGTCTCGGTCACCGAGGCTGCCCGCACCCTCAAAATCGGCCGCTCCACCGCCTACGCGGTACTCGCGGGACGCTGACCAGCAACTATCCCACCCGCATCCCACTTCTGCTCTGGGGCGCCCCAGCAAGATCGTTCTCATCGATAACGGCCGTCCGCCGGTTCCTCAGCCCCGGACCAACCGAGAGGACTCCTGAGGCGTAACCAGCATCCGCACACCGCGGGCCCCCACCTCAGCGGATAGCTGCGACCACCTCTGCCGCCACGGCATCGATCATGGCCTGAACAACAGCGTCGCCGATCGGGATGCCGTCGCTCATCCTGCGCGTCGGGACGTCGGCGCCGCGGGCGATGATCGTGACGATCACGTTTCCCTTGCGCAGGACGGCCTTGTCCTCGCCTTCCTGGTGGTCCACGATCTTGTAGACGTAGTACACGTAGTACCCCTCGTCGAAGTGCTCCCCCGCCTTCGCCGAACCAACCTGCTTCATCGCCCGCTTCACCGATGGGGCGCCACCGAACTCGCTGGGCTGCCGGAAGTCGTTCTTCTTCTTGCGCGCGAAGTTCACCTTGGCGTATGAGTTGGTGGAATTCGTGCCAGCTGGGCCTGCTTCGTAGAAGACCTTCACATCCCTGATCTTCAGCGGCGGCGCACTGCCAGGATCATTGCTCCAGACGCACGCCGGGTCGAATCTGCGCGCCTTCTTCATTCCGAGCCTCGATCGGGTCGCCGCAGACAGGACCAGGCAGGGATCGTCCGGCACTTCATAGCCGACGCGCTCCTTGGACGGCGTGGCGGGGCTCTCCATGGCCGAAGCAGATTCCCGCAGCGGCAAAGGGGCCCCCGTCGGGCTCGCGGGTCCGTTCGGTGATCGAGTGGGAGATGCCGAGCCCGGTCGGTTGCGCCGTGGTGTCGAAAACCGCGACCGTGGTCGAGCACACTGAACGTGACCGCGCCGGGAGCGGATGTCGGCCCAGACGACGGCGTGCCGGACGCCAGAGTATTTGGCCACATTGGTGAGCGCCTCACGTAACACGCCGGCCAACGCGTCGACGATGTCCGGCGGGACGCGATTGCCTGTGGAGAGGCGCGCAGGCGGCTGGTGTTGAACCCCACCTGCAGGCCGCCACGCACAGCGTGGCGTGCCACCGCCTCCAGGGTGACCAGCACATTGCCGTCCGGGGCATTGTTGTCGCCACGCAGATAGGCTCCCCGCTTGGGGTGAACCGGGGGACCAGTCTGCTCGGCCAGGTCGGGCAGCACTTGGCAGATGAGCCGCATGTCCTCATCACAGCCGGCGTCGCCGTGCACCACGGTCACGGCTACTCGGCCCTGGGTTGCGAGCTCGGCGTCGGCGAGGACGGCGCGTTCGGCCAGTCGTTGTGCCGCGTGCGGGTGCCTGGGCCGGTGCGGCGGGTCTTTGTCCTCGGGCGGGTGGGGCCGCTTGGCGATGGTTATCCGTGCGACATTCCTTCGTTGACGTGGCTGGCGCTCGTGGCGGGATATGTAGCGATTGTCTGCTGCAGCGGGTTACGGGCGTTCAGCGGAGGCGGCCAGGATGGCGGCGGCCAGAGCCTGTCCGTGAGCGGGGGCGTGCTCGGGGTCACCGAGCGGGATCCGGGTGTTCTGCCAGTACAGCACCACGCTGCCGTCCGGGTGCCGGGCGACGACCTCGGCATCGGCGGCCTCGGACAGCGTCACGCCGCGTACTCCGTCGCCGAGCTCGCGGCTCAAGTCGATCAGCTCGGGCAGCACCAGCCCGGCGGCGGCCTGGGTGGTGGCCAATTGGGCGCGCAGGTCCCGCACCTGGCCGGTGGCGCGCTGGTGCTCGGCCTCGGCGGCACGGATCTGCTGTTCGGCGATCACGGCGCGCTCGCGCTGGTTGTCGCGTTCGTCGCGGGCCTGGCTCAGTTCCTGTTCGGCGCGCGTGAGCAGCCGGGCGGTGGCGGCGGTTTCGCCGTGGGCGGCGACCAGGTCGAGGCGGGCCTGGGTGGCCTCGGCCCGGGCGGCCTCAGCCCGGCTCTCGGCGGTCTGGGCTCGGGTGGCGGCCAGCCCGCTGGCGTGCTCGGCGACCTCGCGGGCGGTCTGGGCCTGCTGGGCGCGCTGCTCGGCGGCAGCGGCCAGGCCGTGCTGCTCCTCCAGCAGAGCGCGCAGTCGCTGAAGCTCGCGTCGGGCCTGCTCCAGTGCGGTGGTCATCGCCTGCCGTTCCGCCGTGGCCTGCGTGGCGGCCTGCTCGGCGGCCTCACGGGCCTGTTCAGCGTCGTGGCGGGCTTGTTCGGCCGCGCCGCGGGCCCGTTCGTGCTCACCGACCTGGGCCCAGGCGTCGCGGGCGTCCTCTTTGGCCTCGGCGACCTTGCCGATGGCCTCCTGCCGGGCGCGGCGGGCGGCTTGCTCTGCGGCCTGCTGGGCCTCGCCGGCGACTTTGGCGCGGCGCTCGGCCAGCTCGGCGCGGGTGTCGGCTTCGGTCTTCTCGCGGCGGGTCCGGTCGGCGTCGGCGCGGGCGGCCCGGGCCTCGGCGCGCGCGTTCGCGACGGCGCCGGCCAGGTCGGCGCGCAGGGCCTCGGCCACGGCGGCGATCCGGTCGGCCAGCGGCCCGAGCACGGCGCCAGCCTGGTCCAGCCGGACCTCGCCGGTGTCGCGGGCGGCGGCGGTCTCGGCCGGAACGCGCTCGCGGTGATACCGGGTGCGGTGATCGGCGCTGCAGTCCAGCGCGTCGGCGCGCTTGCCCGGCGGCAGCGCGCCGCCGCAGTAGCGGCAGGCCCGGCGGCCCGCGGCGCGGGTGCGTGCGGCGCGTTCGGCGGCCACCGCCTCCTCGACCCGGCCGGGCAACGGCGCCGGGATGTCCACATCGGCCGCCGCGGCGTGCCCGGTGCCGGCCCCCGGGCCGGGCCGCACCTCATCCTCGCTCATGCGAGAATTCTAGCAGATTCCATATCCGTATCCGTATCCGTATCCGTATCGAACGGAACTGATATGTTTAATTGCTCCTTCGAATCTCTCACACAATTCCAGTTATGTGAGATACACTGTTGCCCCGGGCGGCCGAGCGGATGAGGGGTGCGGGTGAGGACGCTGTCAGTGGCCACCATGCCGCTACATGACGAGGCCCGGCAGCGAACCATCGCTGCGCGCCGGGGCCGCGGTGGCAGGACAGGCCGTCCAGCTGGAGCCGCCCAACCTCACCGCGGTGTGGCAGCCCAGCAGGAGCACTCGCCCACATGCCGGGCCGGCGAACGGAGGACGCGGTCGTGACGATCGGCGAAAACGACGATGTGCTCATTCCCACTGCGGTGTGGCACTCCGGAACGGGCGCTCAGGGCCCGAGCACCGCGACTCTCGCGGGCTCGGGCCGGCACGGTGGCGGGGGAGCGGTTGGCGCGTTCGGGCAGCGGGCCGAGCCCCCGCTCCCGCCGCCCGCGCCGCTGGTGGACTCGGTCGGCGACATCGCCGGGCTGCGGCCGCGACGCCGCCGCCGTGACGGCGGTGAGGTGCCCGGTGCCGACGTCGACCTCATCGACGCACTGCCGCGTACCGACGACGAGCCGCTACCCGGCCAGCGGGCCAGCTGGCCGACCGTCGCCGCGTGGCTGCGCTCGGGCAAGAGCGCCGCCACCCGCCGCGCGCGGCTGACCGACCTGGCCAAGTTCGTGCGCTGGTGGGCCGCCACCGCGCCCGGCGCCGGACTGTGGCAGGTCTCCGAGGACGTCCTGGTCGCCTACGCCGAGCAGCTGGGCACCGGCAGCGGCCACGCGGCCGGGCTCACCCGCGGGGGCGCCTCGCTGGCCGATGCCACCGTCAAACGGCACATCTCCACGCTCAAATCGCTGTACGGGTACGCGGTACGCCGCCGCGTGATCGGCCACAGCCCCGCCGCGTTCGTCGACACCCCCGAGGTCGGCAAGGTCGGCACCACCCCGGCGCTCGCCCTGAACGAGGCCGCCGCGCTCGTGCGCGGCGCGCAGAAGATCGCCGAGCGCCATCCGGTCGACGCCGCGGCGGTGATGCTGCTGGCCACCCTCGGCCTGCGCGCCGGGGAGCTGGAAGGGCTCACCGTCGGACGGCTGGAACGCGACGCCGGGCACTGGGTGATCCGCTTCCGGCTCAAGGGAGGCAAGAACATCGCCGTGCCGCTGGCCGCGGAGGTGATGACCCTACTGCGGCCGCTGATGACCGGCCGCGCCCCCGGTGACCTGCTGCTGCTGCGGGCCGACGGCCGCAGCTTCGACCGCTGGCGGCAGCAGACCGCGCTACGCCGCGCCGCCCGCGCCGCCGGCCTGGACCTCGCCAAGCTCACCCCCCACGTGCTCCGCGCCACCGCCGCCACGCTGCTGCGGGCCGCCGGCGTCCCGGTCGACGTCGTCCAGGAACTGCTCGGGCACGCCTCCCCGGTCACCACCCAGCGCTACGACCGCGGCCAGACCGCGCTGGACGGGCACGCCGCCTACCAGCTCACCGACCTGCTCACCACCCAGCAACCCACTTCCGGCTCCGGCGACCGCACAGCCGGCACCAGTCCTGAGGTCACCACGAGTACCGATGCCAGCGAGACGCCCGCCACCGCGCGTCCCCGTCGGCGGCCTCCGCGCCATCGTGGTGCACAACCGCTGGCAGGAAGGCTCCGCAAACCCGTGGACCCTCCTCGGCGAAAACGCTGACCTGTCGGCCCAGTTGGGGTGCCGTTAACGGACGTGTCACCAACCGCCAAATATGGGCGGCCTCTTGACTGACCTGCTGTAATGCCCTGCTGCTTCGGGCGGATCCATAGACATGGAGCGTCCGCCGTTAGGCATGGATGAACTGGTCGACCACTGGACGGTGCTCAGCGACGAGGCCGGCCTGGTCAAGAGCAATGCTTGAGACCTGTGGATCGGTCGGGAAGGGGTGTACCTTCCCGATGATCATGTGAGTCCTCAAGACATGACCGACGCGCCAACGTCGG
>NZ_PVNG01000045.1 GCF_003001935.1 Nonomuraea fuscirosea
CCGGCATTCTGGAAAAGCGCCGCCAGCTGATTCGCGATGAACTAGGCAAGCCGGATGAGGGGGCGCTGTTCGAGATCGCCAACCGCTACGCCCTACGTCACCGCCGAGCAGACCAGCGTGGCGATTACGACCCCCTGTTCCTGGACTGGATCTTCTGGTGGTTTCTGGCCACCGTGGAACTCACCAATCGATTGATCTCTGCTCGCAAATAGGCGCTCCTGCCACGAAGGCTCAGCCGTCCCGTAAACGACCATTATCGGACACCCCGGAGCGGCTGTTCCGCCAGTCTCCCGTCGTGTTGACGACCGTCGCCTCGTCATGGCCGCGGGCCACGAGAAAATCCACCGCCCCGGTCCACGAACACATTCGGGCACCTCAACCCGAGGGGAGCCAGGTACGGATCTCGTTCATGAGCGGGACGGGCGCGTCATGGTGGACCAGGTGGCCGGCGTCGTCGATCAACGAGAGCTCAGCGGCGGGGATCAGGTTCCGCAAGCGCCGGGCGACATCGAGGGAGATCCAAGCGTCGCGCGCTCCCCACACAATCCGTACCGGGATGCCCAGGCGGTCCAGCTGTTGCTCGTTCTCTTGGAGGAAACGCTCGTCATAGTCGGCGATCTGCCGGTAGAAGGCCGGTTGGCCATCCTGTCCGGTCCACGGCTGCACCAGGGCGTCAAGATCTTCAGCACGCAGCCCGCGGTGACTCGCGCCCTGAATATAGGCGCGCACGATGGCGGTATGGATATAGTCCGGCAACTGCCCCAGGACGTCAGGATGGTCCTGCACGAACCGGAAGAAGGGGGAGCCGCTGGGCGGGATGGCGACGACATCGACGAGCATGAGCGAGGCGTAATCGACGCCCAGGCTCAGATGCGTGCGCAGGGACACGGCACCGCCGAAGTCGTGAGCGATCACGTGCGGCCGCTCCAGGCCCCAGTGCGCGAGCAGCGCCGCGAACGCATCGGCCTGCACGCCGAAATCGACAGGATGCCCTTCCTGCTTGGAGGAGCGCCCGTATCCGGGCATGTCCCAAAGATGGACGGTGAAGTCACGGCTCAAGGCCTGGGCGAACGGCCGCCACAGCAGCGAGGAGAATGGCGTGCCATGGCAGAACACCACGGCTGGACCCGCACCTGCGCGCCCCCAGGCGATCTGCCTTCCCCGCCACTCCAAGCGCTCCGTCAACTCCATGACCTGCAATGTTAGTAGAGGCCTGTACGTTTCCAGCGGCGCCCCCGATCCTTTCCCGGCTCACAGCGGAAAGCAAGATTGTCCAAGGTCTCTTCGGATGCCTTATACGTGCCTCAAACGAAACGTCTGGCATCGTGAGGGGACATCCTCGGCACCCCCGGGGAGGACCGGTGCCTTGCCCTGCGAATGAGCCGCCCGACGCCGAGCTCGTGGGCGATCTGCGTGACCAACTGGCCACGCGCCGGGCCAGGGCACCGGCGAGCACATCGTCGGTCACCACGGCCGGCCAGGCTCTCTCCAGGGACAGGCGCTGGAGGCAGGCGGTCACTTGGTGCTGGCCCGTGACTCGGTAGGTCCTCGATCGCGGTGATCGCTACGAGTGGGTAGCTCGGGCCGGAGACCGGGACAAACTGTGGAACGGGAACGGCCGCCGCCGCCTTCACGCAGTGCTCGGCCGGAGTTACGTGCATCCGTGCCGTTTGGCCATCCACCGGACAGGCCGGCCCGGGCCATCAGTTCTACCTGCGGTCCCATGGTTCGTCGCGGTCTCTGACAGGCGGCAACTTGACCATGCTGCCGTCCTCGAAGCCCCGGTTCACGGCGGCGCAATGGGTCTTGCCTCCGTCGATCGGTGGAAAATCTCTTCGGAAGTGTCAGTGCGCGGTGACACACTGAAGGACCATGGAGAACTTCGGGTTCCGGCTCCCGGATGGCGCCGAGTTGATCAGCCACACCGGCGACGAGATCAAGATGACCGTCGCCATCCCCACCGACCAGGACGGTTTCTTCGGCCGGCAGTGCCCCGGCTGCTCACGGCTGTTCCGGATCGACGCCGACGACTACGAGGCCCTCCCGGACGAGGTGGAGTTGTGGTGCGTCTATTGCGGCCACCACGCCGAGCACAGCGAGTTCATCACCCAGCAGCAGCTCGACCGTGCGACCCGAGCGATGGGCGACTACGCCGTCCAGATGATCGGGCAGCAGCTCGACAGCACCCTCAGCGGCCTGTTCGGCTCCTCACGACCTCCCCGCTCCTCGCGCGGCGGATTCGGTGTCGAGTTCAGTTTCCAGCCCGGACCGCCCTTCGTCCCGCAACCGCTGCCCGGCATCGACGAGGAGCGGCTCATTCGGATCCGGAGCTGCGCGGGCTGCGGCCTGCGGTATGCGGTCTTCGCCGATCACCGCTTCTGCCCGCAGTGCGGCCAGCTTCCGGCCAAGACCGTCGCCGAGGATGCCCTGGCCGCCGAGACCGCTCGCCTGGACGCCCTTACGCAGGTCCCCGAGCAGGCCGCTGCTGCCCTCCGCGAGCAAGGCGCTTTCGACCGAATACTCACCGACACCCTGTCCAACGTGGCTGGCATCGTAGAGACCTTAGCGGGCGCCGCGTTCCGCACCGCTGTCCCGAATTCCAATCAGCTCTTGGTAGGCAAGGGCAACGTCTTTCAGCGGCTCGACCATGCCGCCGACCTGTTCGTCACCGCTGGTTACCCGGACCTGCGGACCCTTCTCGACGCCGCGACCTGGCAGCGCCTGCTGGAGACGTGGGCCAAACGCCACGTCTTCATCCACAACGACGGCATGGTCGATTCCAAGTACCTGACGAAGGTCCCAGCCAGCACGAGCCGGATCGGGCAGCGCCTGGCCGTCACCGAACCCGAATGCCGCCAGGTCATCGCCGACACCCGCGCCCTGTGCACGGCGATCGCCACCATCTTCAACCTCTAGGGTCCTGGTAGCAATCGCCGAGAATCCAACGAACCCGTCCCTGAACTGCGTAGACGCTGTCCGTCTCGTCGGCTGCCCGAGCGCTATCGCCAAGGTGACGTGAACGCTGTTGTCGCAGTTGAGGGGGTATCACTCAGGGCACCGGCAGACGCATCGGTGCGACACGGTTGGTGATGTTGATGAGCGCATTGACCATCGCTCAGGCTAGTAGTGCCGAAGCAGCCACCTGACGTCGTCAACTTACAGCCAGCGGAGTTCATCTTGTACGGGTGTGAGCGTTGCAGTGTCGTCGCGGCGTTTGCCGTCAGGATGGTGGCCCTGACCGCAGGGGCGCAGGCGGACCTCGATGCGGGCAATCGCGTTGGGGAGCCAGCGGTCGAGGTATTCGGCGGTGTCGCCGGCGGTGGCGCCTTCCCATAGGTAGGCGGTTCTCCAGCAGCAGTACAGCATCGAGAGTTCTTCCACCACGTCCCAGTGGCGGGGCCAGCACGGCAGGACCGCGCGTTGGGCGGAGGGCCAGGTGAACAGGACCTGGGTCATCCAGTCGCCGAGTTCGCCGAGCCGGTCGGCCTTCTTGGTGTGAGGCATCCGAGGCCAGCACCACGGGTGCGGCGGTGGTGGAAGGTCGGAGCTGGCGGAAAGCCGGCCGGTCGGTGCGGCTGTCAGGCCGGCGACGGTGTGGGCGAGGTGTTCTACTTCGAGGGCGAGGTCGGCGATGATCGCGGCCTGCTCGGCGCCGGTGTCGTCGGGCGGGGTGGGCGCGGGCATGGAAGCGTCAGGGCATGTTTCGTCTGATATGCCACGGGCGGGCTGGTCGGGCTTGGGGCGGCGTCGGTGGGATGGTAAGCGCGGCTCCGTGCTCGGGTACCGGGCTCGCTGGTGTCTCGGCTGGCTGGGGGTGGAGCGGGATGTGGCCGTCCTTGGCTTTCCAGCGTTTGTAGTCGGCGCGTTTCCAAGCGCGTTCGGCACGGACGATGGTGGGGCGGGCGTTGCGGCGTACGACCAGGGCGCGCCAGGTGGGCAGCATGCGGGCCTGTTCGGGGGGCAGAACGGGGACGGTTTCCCAGCGGCGGGTGTAGTAGGGCTTGCCGGAGCCGTCCACGCTCTTCTCCCGATACGGGAGGGCGATCTCGCCGCACAGGTCGGACATCACCTTCAGGTCGTCAGGGTCGGAGGTGGCGCCGAACAACATCTTGGCCTTGGTGGTGTTCCAGATCGTGGTCGCGCCGCGTTCTCCCCAGCGTTGCTGGAACTGCGACCTGGACTGGCCCGCGACGACGAAGACGAATCCGGAGCCGGCGGCGGTGGCCAGCCAGCCGGGCAGCTGGGTGATCGGGCAGATCTCTGGGGCTTCGTCGAGGATGAAGGCGACGGGCGGGTCCATGCGCCGGTTGATCCGGCCCGCCGCCAGTTGGCGTGCCTGGTGGTGTAGCTCGGCTACCAGGGTGGCGAACAGGACGGGCGTGGCGGGGTTGGCGCTGTCGCCGGCGATCAAGTAGAGGGTTTCTCTGCGGCGGAGTAGCGCTTCAAGGTCCAGCCCCTCCCCCGCGGGTGGGCAGAGCATGTCGGCGATGGCCGGGTCGTCCATGCAGCGCAGGACCTGGCGCAGAGTCAGGTAGATGGAGTCGCGGGTGCGTACGTGGAGGTTGTGGTAGCGGCGGACCAGGGCGGCGGCCCGGTCGGTGGTGTGGCCGGCGCTGTGGCGATGGCGGGTGAGGATCTGAAGTGGGGTGGGGTCCTCGTTGAGGGTCCAGGCATCGACGTGTTCCAAGGTCAGGTCGTCCAGGCCGGCTGCGTACAGCAGGGCGGCGAGTGTCATGGCTGCCTGGTTGGTCCAGAAGCCCTGGTCTGACAGACCGCCGGTTTCGGCGGCGGCGACCATGGTGGCGGCGCGGCGGATCGCGGTGGCCTGGTTGTCGCAACCGTCCACGGGTGACCAGCGCACGGTCGACGCCCACACGCCGAAGCGTTCGGGGTTGAACAGGTGGATGCGGCCGCGCTTGGCGCGCAGCCCGGCGGTCAGCTCGACGATGTCGTCACGAATGCTGGTGACGATCGCGGCGCCTGGGGTGTCGATGACCCAGCCGGCCAGGTGTCCGGTCTTGCCTTCCTTGTGCGGGGCCAGGCACAGGACGTTGTCCTCGAGAGTGGCGTACGTGCGCCAGCGGATCAGCCAGCCCTGTGCCCACCCGAGGAACAGCGCGATCTCGCCGGCGCGGACGGTGTGGCGGACCCACCAGCCGCGTAGGGAGGGGCGGGCTTGGCGGGCGATCTTGCGTGCGGCCGGTAGTCCGTAGTGCCGGTAGAGCTCGAGTCGTCTGGCGAAGCCGCGTCCGGGGTAGAGCCGCCAGCGTAGCCGCCACCACAGGGCCAGTCCGTGGCGGCGGCGTGGGTTGCGCAGCCGGTCGAACGACACGGCGATGATCAGTACGGCCAGGAGGAGCGCCGCGACGGCCGGCAGTGCGGTGCTCATCGGCGACTCACCGCGCGGGCCTGGTATGGCGGCGGGTCAGCCTTTTGGTGGGCCGTCATGGCAGTCGCTCCAGGTCAGGCACGTGGGTACGGTACGGGGCAAGTTGCTGGGAGGTTCCTCCGGGCCGTGGTCGGAGGGCGGGTGGGATGCCTTGGAGGTGATGGTGACCTTGGTGGTGATGGTCACGGTGGCGGGGCGGGTGGGCCGGGGTGTTGACGAGGTTCTCGATGGGGAGACGGGCGGGGGCGAGGGTGTTGTTCGGCTGGCTGTGGAGGTCGGTCGGCGAAAGGGAGTGCGTCGCGGGGTTACTCGGTCGGTGGCGTCCTGATGTGGGAGCGCCCGTGGTGTGGTGAGCGTGTTCGGGGCTGGGGCCGCCGCTGGGTCGGACGCGGGGATGGCCAGCCAGACTCCGACGCCGCAGCTGATGATGAGGACGGCGATCGGCACGATGACGCGCCAGTTGGCGCGCGCCGGCTCTGGGCCGTACCAGTCCTCGTCTTCCTCGGGAGGAGGCGGTGGTGTCGGCAGCGGGTTGTGCAGTCGCCGGCCGCTCACCGGTGAGGCCGGCGGTGGCGTGCTGTCGGCGGGGTGGGGCTCGTCGAGGTCGGTCTCGACCGGGTAGCCGCCGTCGATGTCGGCGAAGCCGCGCGGACCTTCCTCTTGGTCGAGAGGTTCGGGTGGAGGGGGTCGGTCATCGTCGTGTCGCATCCGGCGTGTGCCCTCTCGCCAGGGTCTCGGGGCGCGGGTCAGATCAGGATGAAGATCTCGCTCACGCCTTTGGCGTAATGGACGATGTCGGCGGCGCCGCGTTCGGTGGAGGCCGGGTCGATGACGACGGCGAGGCGTCCGCGCAGTCCTTGGCCGGTCAGGGCGTTCCACGTGGGGTTGTCGGCCAAGTCTGCGTTGAGCAGCCGGTACGTCTGCCCGTCCGCGGTGGCATTGTGTCCCCAGAGGGTGATGGTGGAGGCGCCGAGCCCGATCGCGGTGCCGATGCGGGCCTCGATCTGGGCGGTGGCCTGGGCCGTGGTCCAGGGCGAGGTGTCTCCGGTGTGGGCCAGGCCGTATTCGCGGACCCCGATCTGGGCGAGGGTGTCCCACTCCAGGGCCTTGATGCTCATCCACTGGGCCCGGGTGGCCAGGGCTGGGGTGATGGAGGTGGGTTTGCCGGTCTTGGGATCGGTCACCTGGTACTGGCGGTAGGTGCGCCCGAACAGGCCGCCGGCGATCTCCACGCGGTCCACGTCCCCGGCCTTGAGGTAGCGGTTGACGTGCTGTTTGGTGACCAGGGGCGCTCGTTTGCGCAGGGCGGTGATGCACGGTTGCGAGTCGCCGCAGCCGAGTTCGGGCACCACCACGCCGATGGCCAGCCGTTTACCGGGCAGTGCGGCGCGCAGGGCCTGGGTGGCGCGGTTGAGGAATCGGATGACCTGCTGTTCGGTGGAGAAGCCGGTGTAGGCGAGGTTGTCGGCGAACTTCACGCCGGTCACGTCGGTGCGTTTGGCGTCGGTGACGAGGTGCTGGAGCGCGGTGGTGAAGGCGGTGTCGCCGGCGAGATAGTCATCGGCGAGATCGGTTTCCAGCCAGATGCGCAGGTGCGCCTTCTTCGCGGTCGCGATGAAGTCTCCATCCGCCGCCCCGTTGCTGGGTTCCGGCGCTGTGGACGTGGTGGAGGTGGTCGGTTCGGCGGTCACGGTCGGCACCGAGGCCGAAGGGGTTGACGGGTCGGTCGTGGGGGTGCCGGCGTCAGGTGGGTTGCCGTCCGGCGGAAGAGTCTCGGTCTCATTGGAGGGCGTGGGGGTGGGCAGGGGCGTCGAGGCCGTGTCGGGGCTGCTCGGTGTGGGTGACGAGGTGGGCCACGTCGTGCTCGATGTGGTGGTGGAGGGTGACGGGGGTGGGGTGGACTGGACCTGCTTCTTGCCGTTGACATAGCGCTCGTAGGTGACCTTGCCGTTGGTCTCGTCCGTGCACTGGTACCAGCCCGACGGCAGCTGCCGGCAGAAGGTCGTGCCGCCCTTGCAGGTGGTGGATGTCGATAGGTCGGTCTTGCGGTTGCACCGCACGTATTGGGCGGGGAGCGGCTGGGCCTGTTCCAGGTTGGCGCCGCCGTCGGCTCCCCAGAACGCGGCCACCGCCGCCGCGTCCTGGGGTGGGGTGAGCCATCGGCACACCACGTAGTCGGGTGTGTCGGCGGGCAGGGTGTCGCGGCAGGAGTCGCCGCGCGCGGCGTCGACGGCCTGTTCGGTGGCGGACTGCGCCGGGGTGCCGGGGACCAGACCGGGGTCGGCGACGGCCACGACGGGTACGAGTACGAGCAGGGTGATCAGGGTTCCGGCGGCGGCGAATCGTCGTTCTCGCCGGGTGATGCTGCCGAGAAACTGTCTCACGTCGTTCTCCAGAGTGAGGGTGGGCATCAGCCTCAGGAACAGTTGGACCAGCGGCCTTCGTGGTCGCCTGTGTAGGTGACCGAGCCGGTGGGTATCCAGGTGCCTTTGTCGGCCTCGATGGTCCAGGACACGGGCAGGGTCAGGATGCCGCCGCTGCGGGTGGTGCCCTCGCTGGTACGGCCGTCGCCGGTGGTGGTGCCGCTCCAGGTGATGGTGGCGGTGCCGGATTCGGTGATGTCGTCGCAGGCAGGGGTTGAGGCGGTGGCGGGGACGGTGATGCGGTCGCCGTCGACGACGATGCCGCTCGTGCCCCGGCCTGAGGTGATGTGGCAGGTGCCGGTGCACGACAGGGTCACCCGGTCGCTTCGGCTGGCCCCCAGATGCAGGGACGCCGGCGTCAGGTCGGCGGTGGGCGGTGCCGGTCGAGGCAGAGTTCGTCTGGTGCTGGAGGCGGTCGGGTCCCGGGCGGGCAAGGCCGGCGGCTCCTGCGGTCCGCTGTTCGTTCCGGCGCGTGATCCGCCTACGGCGGGATCGATCTGGGATGGAGCCTTGCTCGGTGGGTTCTTGAGAGCGGGCATGGGAGAGCGCTTCTTCGAAGGTGCCGGCGAGCGTGGCCGGCGTGAAGGCGGTGGGACGGTGGGTGGTTCGTCGAGCAGGGCGTTCGGCGGTGCGTCGCTGGGCACCAGAGTGATCGTCGCCGGGGCTGCCACGGGCACCGCTGGTGAGGGCCGCTCGGGTTGCAGGGCGGACCAGCCCGCGCCTGCCCCGAGTACGCAGGCCACCCCACCGGCGATGAGCACGCTGACGCGTATCGCGGGCAGGAATGGTCGTAACGACAGGCGCGCTTCCGGGTCGGACTCGTCCTCACGGCGGGCCCAGAAGTCCTCGCTGTGCCGTTCCCATGCTCGGAACTCATCCTCGGATGCGGGAGGCGAGTTCGAGGTGAGGGCAGGACTGGGCAGGTCAGCCAGCGTCTCGGCCAGCGCGTGTGTCTGCGGTGGGAAGCCATCGGCGCGCCAGCCCTCCTGCGGGGTGAGCGGTTCGACGTCGGCCAGGCGGCCCGTCATGGTGGCGGGTGTGGCCGTGATCGGCAGGTGCTCGAGCAGTTCGCCGGCGGTGGTGGTGCGGGGGGCGTTCTGGCAGGTCGGGCACTGGCTGATGTGCCGGCTGATTCGGGCGCGGCGGCGTCGGGCCGGTGCGTCGGCAGCTTCGCTCACCTGGCCGCCCAACTCTGAGCAGCCATCGCTGCGTGCGGCGGTCACAGCCGCGACCCAGGTCTCCAGCTGGTCGGCCGCGGCGGTAGCCAGGCGTTCGATCTCGACGGCGCCGACGTCGAAGATCAGGGCGATCTCCGGATGGGTCAGATGGTGCCGGACGGTCAGGTCCAGCACCTCCCGGTGCGGGCCGGGCAGTGCCATGAGCGCCTCGGCGAGCAGCGGGTCGGCGGTGCTGTCGGACCGTGTCCATGATCCGACGCTGGCCGGGTTGGCCCTGGCCTGGGCCGTGCGGTGAGCTCTGGCCAGGGCGTACAGCCAGGCGCGTGATTGCTCGTCCTCGCGCGGCTGGTCGGCGTGGTGGATGGCGCTCAGCAGCGCGCCGCACACGGCCAACGCGGCGTCGGCGGGTGAAAGTTCTGTACGGCAGTAGTCGTACAAGACCGAGCCGTGCTCTCGGAGCAGTTGGTCCATGATGAACGTCTCGGTGTTCGGCATGTCAGGTCCTTTCGAGAGAACGGCTCGCCCTATTCGTCTCCTCCGGCACGGTGGATCCGGATGTCAACGGCGCTCACTGGTGCGCTACCAGGTCACTGGCGGCGGCGGGATACAGACGGGCAGCCAGGTCAGGCAGGTACACCCGTCGGCGGCCCTCGTCGATGACTTCCTGACCGGGATCGACGCTGAACAGGTTGTGCTGCAGGTCCCCGGTCAGCGTGCGTATCCAGGCACGGCCCAGCGGATACAGCCCCGTCAAAACCGGAACGGGGTCGCCGGTCAGCTTCTGCAGCCGCGCGCGAAGCAGCGCCGCATGCCGGTAGATCTTGCGTTCCTGGATGTTCTCCACCGCCAGCGTCACACCTGGATGGCGCAGGTAGGTGGCCACGTAGCTGAGGTGCGCCAGATCGAGCGCGGTGGCGGGCGGGCTGAGCGTGATCAGATGACGCCACAGCGCGTCTTGCGCACGGGCGGCATCGGCCAGTTCCTGAACGGATGGAACCAGGCCCTGATCCAGTGCCGTGCGCAGGCAGGCTTCCACCTGCTGGAGCTCGTCGACGTCCTCTACGGTGATCGGGCGGTGCGTGCCCGTGGTCGCCCACGCGGCCTGCCAGCGGGCGCGCAGCAGTGCCTGAACCTGATCGTGGCGATCGGCGACCGCTTCGCACCACGCGGCGAACACGTCTGGCGGCACCTGCCCGCGCTCGGCGTGCCGGTGGAGAAGAAGCATGGTGGCCGCCCGGGGCACCGCGAACAACTGCGTGACCTCCACCTCCGGAGGAACGCGCGCGGCCACGCTCGCGGCCGCACATGCCAGCCGCAGGCTGCTGTCCTGCTCGTACAGGGTGAGGTGCGGCAGCAGGTCCAGGCCGGTCGCGCGCTCGGTCAACGGCTCGCGCCGCAGCCGGGCGATCGATACCTTGCAACAGCCGCCCACGACGAGCCGAGCCGCCTGTGAGCTGAACAGGCACACGCCGCTGATCAGCTGAAGCCGCGCGAGATCTCGCACACCAGCGGGCGGCATACTGCCCATGGCGTGCACGTAATGGTCGCTACCGTCCAGACGGACGCCGCCGTAGGCCGCGATGCCGGTGTGACCGGGACGGGTATCGCACTGACACAGCACATCGGAGGCTGTCTCCGGCAAGTCGGGGCCGGTGCCCCACAGCCCGCCCAGAGTGCGACGCAGCCGCAGGACGGCCCGGTGCGCGGTGCGCCGCAGCGGCCGCGGACCCCGCGCCGGATCGGGCACATGCCACCAGCCAGGACCGAGCGGACGCGCCGGACCGTCGGTGAGCTCGATGCGCCGCACCCCGGGTGCGATCGGGAATGGAGCTTGCTGAAGGAGGTACAGATGACTCATTAAGGGGTGCTCCCGGAGCGGGTCGTCCATGGTCGACGGCGGTGATTCCGTCGTCTCGTGAGCGTGGGAAGGGGGCAGCACGAGGGTGGTCCCTTCGGTCTGTTAGGGGCGTAGCCGGTTGGCGACGGCCGTGGCCCAGTAGGTGACGACGATGTCGGCGCCGGCTCTGCGGATCGCGAGCAGGGTTTCCTGCACCGCCTGGCCGTGGTCGATCCAGCCGTGCGCGGCGGCGGCTTCGATCGCCGCGTACTCGCCGCTGGTCTGATAGGCCGCGACAGGTACGTCCGCCTCGTCGCGGACGGCGCGGATGATGTCGAGGTAGGGCAGGGCAGGCTTGACCATGACCGCGTCGGCGCCCTGGGCGAGGTCCAGGCGGACCTCTCGTAGTGCCTCGGCCACGGATCCGGCCGGACTCTGCTGGTGGGTGGATCGATCACCGCTGCCAAGGGACGATTCGACCGCTTCTCGGAAGGGTCCGTAGAACGCGGAGGCGTATTTGGCGGAGTAGGCCAGGATGGGCATACCGGCGTGGTTCGACTCGTCCAGCGCGCGGCGGATGGCGGCGACCTGGCCGTCCATCATGCCGCTGGGGGCCACCATGTGCGCGCCGGCCTGCGCCTGTGCGACGGCGACTCTGGCGTGGAGTTCGAGGGTGGCGTCGTTGTCCACGTCGCCGTCCGCTCCGACGACTCCGACGTGGCCGTGCTGGGTGGCCTCGTCCAGATTGACGTCCCCGATGATGACCACCTCGTCGCCGACTTCGGCCACGACGTCGGCGATCGCCTGCTGGGCGATGCCGTCCTCGGCCCATGCCTGGCTACCGGTGGCGTCCTTGCGGTCCGGGGCGGGGACCCCGAAGATCATGACGCCGCCGACTCCGGCGTAGGCCGCCGCCACGGCGGCCTTGCGGAGCGTGTCGCGCGTGTGCCGAACCACGCCAGGCATGGACGGGACCGGGATCGGCTCGGCCAGGCCTTCACCGACGAACAGCGGCTGGATCAGGTTGCCGGCGTGCAGGTGGGTGGCCGCCACCAGCCGACGCAGCTGAGGGGTACGCCGCAACCGGCGAGGCCGGTGCACGAGCGGCCCCGTCACCAGTCCACCCCGCTCATGCCAAGTGCCTTCTCCACGTGCGCGACCAGGCTGCCCGGGGCTCGCCGCCGATACCCGGTCTCCGCACGAGGGATGATGCCTTGCGCCCGCAGCCGGCACTGGTACTCGGCGGTGGCGATGGCCAGCCCACCGGGATCGATCAGGGGCAGACCGGCGAGTTCGCGGATCTGAAGGTGGACCAGGATCTCGTTCGGTATGCCCTCGGCCGGGACCAGCCAGCGCGCGCCGCAGGAGCCGGCCCGGATCGCGGCGGCCGTATAGGCCTCCACCAGCGGAGCGACATCCTCCGCCAGAGCCCGCTCGACCAGCGCCGGGCCGTCAGGGATCACCTGATACGAGGCGAGACGAGCCCCCGCTGCGCGGATGTTGGCCGTGATCGGCTCGGCCAGCTCGGCGATGAAACCGAGCACCCCCAGTGCGGCGCCGCTGTCGCGGGCGAGCTGCCAGGTGGCCTGCCCGTATCCGATGACCGGGATGCCCGTTCTCAGGCGGGCGGCCTCCAGTCCAGTGTCCTGACCTGCCGCGCTGATCCAGGCATCGCACCCGTCGCGTTCGGCGGCGACCGCGCTCGCGGCGAAATGGTCGGCGAACAGCTGACCGATCTCCGCGTAGCCGACCAGATGCTCGGGCAGTGGGGCGTTGTACGTCTGGGGCGGCAGCGTATGAATCTCGACCGTGGTCTCGGGCCCGGCGACCGCGGTCACGTGCTCGGCGTAGAGCTGGTCGAGCAGGGCCGATCGGCCCTCAACGGTGTGCTTCTGCAGCCAGATGCGCATCAGAACGTCCTTCGTTCGGTTGGTAAGGGGTGTCGAGCAGCGAGGCCTCGGCGAGGTAAGCCCGCGCGGCCGCCGGATCGGCGGCGATGGAGCACAATCTGGTGATGGCGTGGCGAAGCCGACGCCGGTCACCGTCCTGGACGCCGGTCACCCGGGCCTCGGCACGGGGGATGACGGCCTCCAGGATGATGCGGCGACGCCGCGCGGCCCACGCGTCCAGCGCCGCCTCGGGCGAGCCGTCGCCGAGCACGGCGGCCACAACGTCGCCGAGTTCGGCGGCCTCTTGGATGCCGGCGTTCATGTTCAACCCGCCCGCGGTGGTGGTCACGTGAGCGGCATCGCCGACGAACAGCACACGTCCCTGCCGAAACGCCGGGACGACTCCCCGCGCCAGCCGGAAGGTGTGGGCGTCCACGATCCGTAGTTCGCCTCCACCTACCGCTTGCCGAGCCAGCGCCGAGACCGCCGAGGGGGACGAGTCCGCGTCGGCGGGCACGCGGAACACGAGGCGCCAGTGGTCCGGCAGCCGGAGCAGGCTGCAGGACACGTCGCGATCACGCACGTAGGTCAGTGGGGCCAGCCCGGGCAGCAGCTCCTGCAGCGGTGTGTCGGTGAAGATCCGCAGTGCCTGCGTCGGGTACGGGATCGTCGTGAACGGAACAGCGAGCGCGGTGCGTACGGTGCTATGCGCGCCGTCGGCGGCGATGACGTAGTCGGCCGCTTCCCACCGCCCGCCAGCGCGGACCCGCAGCTCGCGCCCGTGGTCGCTGATCACGTCCACCGGGGCAGCCAGCCGCAGGCGGGCGTGGCGGTGTCGCCTGAGCCGGTCCGCCAGGAGTTCCAGCAGCGTCGTCTGCTCGGCATGCAGCCGGAACGGATGCCGGGTCAATCCGTTCAGCAGACCCATGTCCATCTCGGCCAGGACACCGCGGCGACTCCGCCACTGCAGCCGGTCGACCACGGTCCCGACGGCGATGAGGTCTCCGGCCACCTCCAGCCGAGCGAGCAGATCCAGGGTGGCCGGGTGGAAGGTCGCGGCCCGCGACCGCGAGATGAGGGAGGGCTGGCGCTCCATCACCGTCACGGTGACACCCGCGCGGGCCAGGACGAGTGCGGCGGTCAGCCCCACCGGTCCGGCCCCGACCACGACAACGCGTGGGTCGTGCCGGCTCATGGGGTGAGTCCTTGACTCGCCAGGCGCCGCAGCGCCCAAGGGAGGTCATCACTGGCCGCGTCGCCGGTCTGGTGCAGGGCCCACCACGCGCCGCAAATGTTCGAGGTGAGCAGCACCCGGTCGTTGCCTGCGGCGAGCGGCGGCAGCGCCGCCAGAGTGGCCATGCCGGTGCCTGTGCACAGCAGCACCGCGTCCTCGGCCAGGCGAGCGTGCTCGACCTGGTCCACGAGGTCACGGGGGTCGACCTCGTACGGCGCGTACCTGCCCGCCGCCTGGATCGGCACCACCCGCACGACCCAGCCGGCCCTGCGCCAGAACCGGCGGGCCAGTTCGGTCAGCCACGGCTGGTATGGGGAGACGAGCACCAGCTCACGAGGTCTCAGCCGCTGCAGGATCCGCCGCGTGGCGAACGTGGCCGTGGCAACCGGCATCCCCCAGCGTCTGCTCAACGCCTGGCACGACGCCTCGTCCTCCTCCGGCCTCATCAGATAGCGCGAGCCGCTGCAGCCCACCACTACGGTGTCCAGCGACAGCCCGCCGAACGAGCCGATGATGTCGGGAAGCATGTGGTTGTAGGCCTTCAGCCGCGTCGGCAGCGGCCCGCCCATCACCGGGAATCGGGCGGTGTGCACGGTGCGGAACGCGTTGAGCAGGTACGTCGTTTCCGGTTCTGCCACCGGGTTGGCAGGAGGCACCAGCAGTCCCACCCGCCTGTGCGTGATCGGCACATCGCCGCCTGAGGGCTGTTCCTCCGCATCTGCGATCATCGGGAACACCGCCCGGCGGTATCGGGTTCGAGGGCGAACAGCACTAAGAGGGCCTCCGCGTGTTCAGCGGTGTGCGCGGACTCGGATTGAACGATCACTCTGGTGAGGGCAGGCTGCAACAGCGCGTGCACGATGCGATCGATACAGGTGGCCACCGCCACACGAGCCGGCGGACTCAGCTGCGGGACCCGCGTCAGGAGGCGGGTCAACTCGGCCTCACGGATCTGCTCGGTCCGCTTGCGCATCTCGTCGACCACCGCGGCGACTCGCCCGTGTGCCGCGCGTGACGGTCTCGAAGTCGGCATCAGCAACCCGTCCACATCAGCAGGTGCCTTTCGGCCCGTGCTCGCTCGGCGGGGCTCGTCTCGGCGAGCGTCACACGAACCTGTTCCTGCCGGACGTTCAGCAGGTCCGTCGTGATCGCGGTGATCGCCGCGACGTAGTGGTGTTGCTGGTGAAGGGTGAAGTCCGCTCGGACCTCCACGTGCATGAGCACAGGAATCCTTTCTTGCTTGCGCCGCCGTCGGCGACGCGGTTTCGTTTCGGGGTCTGGCATGAGGGCTCTCCGGCCGCCTGCGCGGCGGTGAACGGGCAGGTCGATTCGGACGTGTCCCCGCAAGGGCCAGTGGAGGCAGCGGAGGTTGCCGTCCAGGGCAGCAGCGGCTCATCGAGCCTCTCCCTGCACCTGTACGTCGCGGGGTGTGAGCCACCAGGAGCAGCGGGCGACCTTCGCGTGCAGGACTAGCGGACGCTCAGCGGGGCCGGCCAGCCATTCGGAGACCGCGGTCAGATCCGCCGGCCGTCGGACCACAGCGCTGTCGCAGCCGTACCCTTGGGCGATCCGCGGCAGATCGACGGCGGGGTCGGATTCGTCGTCCTCGTCATAGACGACGACCAGCAGACGTGCGCGCAGCCTCGCCGCAGTCTCCAGGTCAGCCGTGGCGGCCAGCACGCCACCGGCGTCGAGGGAGATCACTGACAGCCGGTCCGGTCTGGCCAATGCCGCACCGATCCCACTGGCCAGACCGAGTCCACATGCCGGGGCGAGACAGAATCCTTGGGCGTCCGGCACGCGTAGGTAGCTGACGGGATAGCCGATCGCGGCGCCCGGTTCGACGGTCGAAGTGCGCTCCGCGGGCAGGATCGCGTCCAGCACCAGCGTCAACGTTCGCGGGTCGATGCGGTCGCCCTGCTCCAGCACGGGCTCGTAGCCGACGTCACTCCACCTGCTCAGTTCGGCGATCCGCTGCCGTACCAGCCTGGTGCGATACCCGGTCCGCCGCTGCGGCAGCGCTTGCCGGACCACCTCGGCGGTCCAGCCGGCGTCGCCGGCGATGCCGAGGTCAATGCGGCGGTGTGCGCCGAGCGCGGCGGGGTTGATGTCGATCTGAGCCACGCATGCTTCGGGCGCTATCAGGGAACCGTGCCACGTGGTCCAATCGTCCAGCGCGCAACCCCAGCCGATCACCACGTCCGCCGCCGCCATCAGGTCGGCCGCGCCGGGGGTGGCCAGCACACCAGTGACGCCGAGGTTCCATGCGTCGCCGCCGTACAGTCCGTGGGCGGCTACCGAGGTGGCGAGCAGCGCGCCCGCGTGATCAGCCAGGCGCGCCAGCGTCTGTGCGGCGTGCACGGCTCCGCGTCCGGCGATGAACACCGGCCGGCGCGCGGACATGAGCAGCGCCGCGAGATCGTTCACCGCTGCGGCGTCCGCCAGCGGGACGGGCGGCGCGTCGAAGTCTGGTACGTCGCGATGTGGGCTTTGATTGTGCGCTTGAACCCGGAGCACCAATGGGCGACGGCACGCTCGGGCGGCGCGCGCCGCCTCGGTGACGAGCTTCACCGCCCGGCCCGGCCTGCCCACGTCCACCACCAGGGCGCCCACCGCCTTGAGCAGGGACGACTCAGCGAGCGGCAGGCTGGTGTCCGGACCGTGAGAGGCGATCACGAGCAGTGGGGTTCGGTTCCTCACGGCCTCAAGCAAGCCTGGTAGCGCGGCGGCCAAGCCTCCTTCGTGTTCGAGGGTCAACGCGGCGAGGTGCCCGCTGATCCGTGCGTACGCCCCGGCCATGACAGCGGCGCTCTGCCCATCGCGCGAGGTCACAGAGTCCAGATGATGGTCAGCGAGGGTCATGGCCAGGTGGGCATTCATCTGGCCGGCCACGCGGAACACGCTGCGTACTCCCCCGGCGGCGAGCGCCGACGCCAGCTCCGCTGTGGGGTGATCCGGCTCACCGATCACGGGGCCGGCGTTTCGCGGTCGAGTGCGGCCAGCGCGGCGTCTATCTCCGCGATTCCCTGCCGGGCGTAGGTGTGAATCGCACGCATTCGCTCCATCGAGCGGATGTCGGTCGTCCGCAGCAACGGCACCGTGTCGATACGGCCGTCCCACTCCCCCGGTTGCCGGCCCCGGCTGGCGATCAACGTGTGCTCGCGCGCGGGAACAGGGGCTTGAGAACTGGCGGTCATGCGGGTCCTCCCAGGTGCGAAACAGCGGTGGGCAGGCTCATGCGCGTGTCTGAGGTGGTGGAGCGGGCGCGGCGGGGATCAGTCAGGGCGGTCAGTTCGTCTTCCGCGGCACTGGCCATGGCCTCGAAACGCGCGCGTTGCCGCAGGAGTGCCTCTCGTAGTCGGGCGATGTCCTCCGGCCGCGCCGTTGCGATCGCCAGGTCGGTGACTTCGTCCTCGGTCTTTTCGGCGTGGTTCTTCCGGATCGCTCGCGCCAGCGCGCAACCGGCCAGCAGGACGATCGTCGTCATACACGCGAGGAGCACCTCGTACGGGCGAGTGACCGCAGGCGTGGTGGTGTTCGTCAGGTAGGCGAGCGCGATGGCCGGCCCGATGGCCGCGCCGAGGATGCGCGCGGTGGTGATCGTGCCGACCGCTTCTCCATAGTGGTGGGGGTCCACCGCGAGCGTCCCGGAGATCGTCGCGGCCGTGGTCAGGATGCCGAAACCGGCGCCCATGATGATCAGGGCCGCTGTACCACCGAGTGGTGACATACCGGAGATGACAAGGGTCAGGCAGCCGATCGCGCTGAGCAGGGCGCCCGCGTACACGGCCCATGAGGTGCCGAGGTGACGGGTCAACCGCGCGGCGAGCGAGTTGATCATGGTGACCGCGGCTGACATGGGCGCCAGTACGAGGCCCGCTCCGGACGGGCTCATTCCGGCCTCGCGCAACACCATCGGGCCTACCACGAGGATCGTGTAGGCGACGAGTCCGTACAGGAGTGATGACCATGCCCCCCACCCGAAGCCAGGACACCGCCAGAGCGGCCCATCGAGCACGCGGCCTGGGCGTCGGCGGGAACGGGACACCATGAGTCCAGTCCCGGCCAGTGACACCGCGATCGCGATCACCGTGGAAGGCGAGGTCCATCCCCAGTTGCTGCCGCAGGTGATGAGCAGCACCAGGGCGGCGACGGTGGACGTCATGAGCGCCATACCGATCAGGTCAAGATGCACGCGGTGCTCGGCTCGCGAGCGAGGCAGCAGCGGAACCAGCAGGAGCACGGCCAAGGCCGTCATCCCGATGGGAAGGCACAGCGACCGCCAGCCGAAATGCTCGATCACCACCCCGCCGACGGCCTGCATGGTCAGCCCACCGATGCCGGTGGCCGATCCCCACAGCGCCACAGCGCCACGGGACTGTTGTTGGCCGACGCCTCTCAGAAGCAGCGCGAGGGCGGACGGCAGCATGAGCGCCGCCCCTATCCCCTGCGCCAGTCGTCCGGTAAGCAGCAGGGCCCATGTGGAGCCGAACGCCATGGTGAGCGCGCCGACCGCGAACGCGGCCAGGCCGACGGCCAAGACGGCGCGCCGCCCGACCCGGTCCGCCAGACGTCCCGCCGGAGTCAGCAAGGCGGCTATGGCTGCGAGATACGCGGTGGTCAGGAGGCTGACGTGTGCCACCGGAACACCCTTGGTGACGGGATCGTGGCCGAGCATCGGCAGAAGCAATGTGGAGGCCAGGGTGTCGGCCATCACCAGCCCGGCCACGGTCGCGCACACCCACTTCACCCGCCGCTGGGAGGACGGGCGCCGGTGCGCTGGACTCGCGCCTGCCTTCGTGTGATGCCGTGTTGCCGGCGCTGGCTGCTCGGATTGCGTAGTCACGACCATCGCGGGCTCGTCTCGGGCCACCTGCCGTGGTTGATGACGCTGACCGCGATCAATCGCTCCGTCAGTCCTGCCGCCGGACCACCCGCTACCAGCGCCGGCGGGTCGCCCGCCTGGTCCGCGGCGGCGTAGGTGAGAAGTCGTCCCGCGCGCAGCCAGGGCGCGGCCGCCGTCAGAACCCGGTGAGCGGCTCCTCGGCAGTCCCCCGTGCGGTCAATCTCATGCCACATTGACATGGCGAGAAGCCGTGCCGACACCAGATGGCCCTCGCAGGCTTGCGCGGCCCTGGCTTCGAGCCCGATCACCTGGGCCAGCAGCGTCTGATGTTCGGCCAGGTCGGAGTGGCGGCGCCATCCGTCGACATCGGCCAGCCATCCAGGCCAGCGCAGCCGTTCCCTGATGTGGTTGAAGGCGGCGGCAGCGATCGACTCACCGCTGCTCCGCCCCGGTTGCTCCCATAAACGGGCGCTCAGGGCGACCACGGTTTGCGCCGTGGCCGAGTAGTCGCTCAGCCGGCCTTGGAGTGCCATGCGCAGCAGACGCGCGCGGTGCGTGAGGAGCCGGGAACTCCATCCCAGGACCACCAGTCCTTGAGCGTCGCGCTCGAGCTCGGCATGAAGGCCGAGCAACTGCAGCTGGTGCTGGATACGGTGCAGCGCCGCCCAAGGGGAACTCACACCTGTCGCGGTGGTGTCCAGCCAGATCCGCAGGCCACCGTCGACAGCGAGATCGCCCGTGCGAACGGCGGGTGCGTCGGGCAGAGCATGCCGGCAGACGCGGTGGACGACAGAGGTCAGTGAATGTGCACCGTGAGACGGGGACAGCCGGTGGTTGAACGTCATGATGCATCTCCGAGTACGACTCGTAGGCAGCAGCGATCAGTACCGAGCGCGACACATGGAACCGTTCTCGCCCACCACGTCTCACCAATAAATGGGTGATTCATGAGGCGATGCGCTCATTTAATGGTGAACACCATGTCGAGCAGTTAAGGGGTATGTCAAGATCCCTTACCCATGTATTGTTAGATTCCCGGATCAAGGCCTTCATCTATGGAGGTCCAGTGACGAGGAGCGGGAACCGTGAGGGACACCAGTGAGACGCCTACGCCTCGCGAGCAGGAGCGGGAGCGAGTGATCGCCGAGCGGATTCAGCGCGCCCTGACAGGCAAGAGCGACAAAGAACTGCAGGCAGCGCTGGGCTGGAGTTCCAGCCAGATCGGCCGCGCCAAGCGAGGAGAAATGACCAATCCCACAGCCAAGACCATGGGGGCGCTGCAGACGCTCTTTCCCGACATCCCGCTGGGCTACTGGGCAGGCGAAGCAGCTCCGTCCGACGAGACGCCCTCAGCGGAAATGCTCGTCCTGACACGCAGCATCGGTGACCTGGACGAGGAAGCGCGGCAGCAGATCGTCGACTTCGCGAACATGGTCCGCCGCGTGCACGGCTTGCCTCCCGTGAACAAGTGACCGTCCACGACTCCCATCCCTGACCGCCTCCGGAGGATCACATGTTCCGCCTACCGCGCCGGACACTGTACAAGCAGCTACAACGCGAGCACGCCGCGCTGTTGCGGCAGATCCCCGACCCCTTCAATGTGGATCAGTTCTGTGTCCTGCTGCGCCGCCTGACGGGCCGGAACGTCGTCGCGCACCCTTTCGAACTGGGCCGGTTCTCACGACTGGACGCGTGCGGAGTGGGCGGCCTCTACATCCGGACGAGCGACCTGGACATCATCGGGTATGCGGGCTACGTGCCGGTTCCGCACCAGCTGATGATGATCTTCCACGAAGCCGCGCACCTAGTCTGCGGCCACTACCGGGAGCCCGAAGCCCGCCAGGGCATCGCCGCGCAGACCATGGCGCCCTCCCCCACTTCCTCTCACCCGATGCTGCGGATCTTGACGCGCAGCATCGGCGGACTGGACGACGAAGCCAAGTCGCAGATCGTCCAGTTCACCAACCTCGTCCAGCAGACCCACGGTCTCCCCCTCGTGGCCGGCCGCTCCGACATCGAGGCCGTGATGGGCCGCTCCCTCCGCGACAGAGGACCATTAGAAAAGGAAGCCGACGCCCTGGCCATGGCTCTGGGAGATCGGGTGCGCCGGGGCGGGCTCCAGAGCCTCAACCCCGCCCAGGGCCAAGCCCTTCGCGAACTCGCCGGACCCCTGATTCACCCGTACCGTGATGAGTAGCGCGATCATCGCGCTGGCCCTGGTGCCCATGTGGATCATCGCGCTCCTGCGCCTGCCCGGAATCCGCAGGTCACCCCGGCACTTCCTGATCGCCGTCGCACTCACCAGCGGTTGCCTGAACGCCACCTTCGCACCCCAGCCCGCGGTCCACTCTTGGCTGATCCAGATCAGCGGCCTGCCCGGACTCCCCTTCGCCGCCGAGATGGCCACCGGAATCATCGCCCTGTCAGCGGTCCACGGCTGGCTGCTTATGGGCTGGGCAGCCGACCGACGTGAGTCGATGACGGTCCTCTGGCGAACCTGGGCAGTGGCTGGCGCTCTCATCGCGATCACCTCCACCCTGGCCCTCACCCAGCACCTGAACAGCGCGTTCACTTACCACGCCGTCGGACACCACCACGCCTCCCCCGGACAGATGATCACCCTCGCGGTGTACGAGGGATACCTGCTGTTCGTCTTCGTCAGCGCGACGATCTTCTTCACCTTGCTCGCCCGCACGTCCGCCTCCCGGCTCACCAAGACCGGCCTCTACCTGATGGCCATCGGCAACTTCGGCGGGGCTCGCTCGGCGTACACGCTGCTCTACCTGGTGCCCGATGCCCTACCCGGGATTCCGTCATGGCCCTGGCCATGGTCGGCCGACCTCGCGGCGGTCATCAACTACCCCGGCTACGCCCTGGGCTTCATCGGCCTCGCGCTACCCGCCCTCGCCCTCCCGCTGCACTGGCACCGCGCCCGCCGCGACCTACGCCTGATCTCCCCGTTATGGCGGGACCTACGAACCGCCTACCCCAGCGTGATCCGCATCCATGAACGCCTGCCGACCGGTGCCCTGCTCATCGCCGCGGTCACCGAAATTCACGACGCCCTCGGACTCCTGGCCGCCTGGCCGCAATCGACCGCCCTCCTCGCCGAAGCGCGCTCAGCAGTCGAGGCGGCCGACCTTCCCGAGGACCGCCTCGAGGCGGCCGCGTACGCCGCATGGATCGCCGCGGCCCTCGCACAGAAACCTGATCTCTCGTCCGAACACAGCACGTGGACCTACGGTCAGACCGCCCAGGACGACATCCCGGGCGGCATCTCCTGGATCGCCGCCATCGCCCGCGAATACAGTGCGGGCCCGCTCCCCCTCACCTCGAATGCCACGGCCTCCTGAGTGGAAGTCATCCAAGCGATCACCACCTGACACCACGTCGTGATAGCCCGTGACCACGACTTTTTGGGACGCCGCGTTCGCATCGCGGTGGCCGTTGAGGAGGTGTTAGCCGCGATAGCGGGCACGAGCTCGGCAGAGGTGGCGCGGCGTCAAAGGTCCCCGAACGCCTCTTCGGCCCAGTCGCGCACCGGAGGCCGGGCGAGGGTGACGTACTCACCGAGGAGTGCCTTGACGTGGGAGCGGAATTCGCGGGAGAGCTGTTCGCGGTCGGCGGCGAGTTGCCGCAGCAGGCGGGATGCGTAAGCAGTCCGGGCCGGTGAATCCTCGATTGGACGGCTGTTGCGGATCACTATCAGGCAATCTTCATAAGCCTGTTGCAGGTCACTCGCACCTGTCGGGTCGCTGGAGGCCAGCCAGACGCGGGTAAGGGCATTGGTGACGGACATCGCCAGGTCTGGACTCACCACTCCGATCGCGGTGGTGGCCTCGACGTCTTGAGGACCCCTCACATCACCGTAATCCAAGGCGCTGACCAAAACGCTCAGTGAGTGCCACGCGAGATCCTCGGCGAGATCACACGTGAAGTGACTCTCTCTGATCAGGTCGTGCGTATGGTTGCGTCGCCAGCCGGACCCTTCGCGCATCTCGTGACCAGGAGGCGCGTAATGCATCCAGAAGATGTCCAGCTCGGGGGGATCCCACAGATCCTCCTCGCGCACGTTGACCTTGACCTCGCGGTCGCCCGCGTGCCAGATGCGCTCCAGCGAGAGGAAGGCAGCGAGGTAAGCCCAAGCCTCGCCTGTGAATTGAGATCTCCACAGCATTGCGTGCTGGCACCATGCACCCGCCGGGTATCGCACCTGGGGAAACAGCTCGCACCCGTATACCGGACCCCCGATGATGACGATCAGCAGCAGCAGGTTCGCCGAGTACGCGGCGTGACGGACGGGCTCGCCGAGATGTGCCGGGCGGTAGGAAGCATGAGCCACGCCAGCGTGTGCTGACAGGGAGCCGTGGAACGCGGTGAGCAGCTGCTCGCGTAACAGCGGCCGACGATCGTCACCCACCTGACCGGCGAGTTGCTGGAGGAAGTTGATGATCTGGCCTCGGCTGGTCAGCGGGGCGAAGGAGAGCAACGTGCGGACGAAGCCGTCGTCCACCACGCGTCTGCTCCGTGCAGAGGCTACTGCCGCCAGGTCGAGGAGTTCGCGCAGGATCAGCCGGGCGACGAGGAATTCGCCGAAGGTCGCGTGTAGGAATTCGCAGGTGGTGAGCCTGGCATCCTTGCGCAGCGCCTGTGCCTGGTGGATGAAGAAGAAGCGGCCGATGACCTGCTGACCCGGGCTCGGTGGGGCGTGGAAGTCGCGAGCGGCGCGCTCAGCGGCGGGTGCCAGGGACAGCGCGAGCAGGTCGGCCGACAGCTCGTCCTCGGTGACCCATTGGCGGCCCCGGTTGAACATCGCGAAGCCCGCGATCGACAGCCGCAGCAGCTCGTTGTCGATCTCGGCCTCCAGCGGCGCGCCCGCCAGTTCCGGCCGGCTCTTGCGGAGCTCGCGTTCGGCGAAGCTGCGCAGGATGCGTTCGTACAGGTCGGCGTGGTCCAGCGTCTGGGCGTGCCGTTGCAGTGCGTTGTCGGTGGCGTCGTACAGGGCGAGCATCAGCAGCAGCAGCGGCTGTGCGGCGAGTTCCGGCTGGCGCAGCGCCGCCTCGGCGGGTAGCGGGAGGAGGCCGCGCGTGGCCAGGTGCGCCGTATTGTGCTGATTCCAGACGTCGAGCCACTGCTCGACCTGCTGGTCGGTGAAGGGCTCCAGCCGCAGAGCGGTCGCGCCGCCGCGCGGGACGCGGGCCCGGTCGGCGACGGCGATGCGGCTGGTGACCAGGACGGCCACCGGGCGGCCCTGGTCCGCTTCACGCTCCTGGAACCGTACGACCTGCTCGAGGTAGTCGGTCTGACCGATGCCGGTTGCCTGCAGCAACTCGTCGAACCCGTCGAGCAGGATGACGGGCAGCGCGCCGCCCGCCTGTCCGGCCAGAGCCGGCCAGGTCAGATTCTCGCCGGTCGCGTCCCTGATCGCGTGCTCGATCTGGGACTGCAGATCCGTGTCGGCCGGGACGTCACGCAACGCCACCCGCACGGTCAGGAAGTCGGACGCGGGCAGCCGCGCCGCCAGGACCTGGGTGAGCACCGACTTTCCCGATCCCGGCTGCCCTAGCACGATCAGCGGGTACTGGGTGGCGGCGATCGAGGTCAGGTAACTGATGAGGAACTCCTGCAGGTCATCACGTACGTCGTGGTCGGCCCACCACTGCTCCTGGTCGAGCCGTGAGACGTGGCTGACCTCGGCGACCTTGAACTGCGGATTCACGTACGCTGCGGTCAGCGAGGGGATGCGCAGCCCTTCGGGGACGCCCCCGGTCGCCACCACAGGTCGTTCGAGGACCCGGTGATAGCGCTTGGCCAGAAGCTGGCGTCGCTCGCCCAGGGGCAGGGTGCTGGAAGCGACCTCCTCCAGGACTCGCCCGAGCCCTTCCAGCCCGGCATGCAACCGCAACAGTCCATCCTGCGTAGCGAGATGGTCGAGCCGGTTCGCCCAGAACGCCACCTCGGGGAAGTCGCCGGCCAGCGCCCGCAGATGATGCTCATAACGACGCATCGCCGCCTCTGGCACCTCCTCGGTCAGCACCCGGGTGAGCTCATCCGTGGAGTTTCCATCCAGGTAGGCGACCAGCCGCTCGCTGAGAGAGACATAGAACGCCCGCAACGTCTGCGGCATGGGCGCGGCGCCGGGGCGCACCGGCTCTCCGGGGACGTCGCTGTCGTTGAGCACGCCGACCAGATCTTTCAACCGGTCCGAGGAAGGTGACGCGCCGGTCGCCAGGCCCACCTGCGCGGATCTGCCCAAGCGCAAGCGTCCGACGTCGAAGGAGGCCGTCGCGGAGTTGACTGCCTCGAAGTAACCGGTCAGGACGATCACCTTGTGGGCGGCGACGAGGCGCTCGGACCTGTCAAAACGACCCAACCCACGCAGCCGGTCCGCCAACCCACCGACCAGGTCACCGCTGAGGCGAGCCAGCTCGCCCTTGGCGTCGAAAAGGCTGAGGGCAAACTCGGCGCCACCACCGGTGGCAGCCAGCAGCACGCCGCCGGTCAATCTGTCCAGAGCGGCAACCAGCGCACTGTCGGAGCCGCCCAAGAGCTTCACGGCATCGGCAGAGCAGAGTCTGTCCGGCACCCGAGCCCTCCCCACGCGCACCTGCTGTCCATGGTGGCCGATGGGGGCGGCAGCGTACAGCGGCCTGGGCGGCGGGCTACGGCTGCTGGAGAAGACCTACGGTGCCGCTGTATCGACGTCGTGGGCCTGGTCGACGCTCGCCTGGGGCTGAACGTAGGCGACCGAGGTGCGTCGTTGACCTCTCATCACGGGAGAAGGGGTGACACGTCGATCCAGTCTTCTTGGGATCGACGTAGTTCGCGTATCGCCATGGTCCGAACTGGAGGACCATCCTCGGTGACTAGCGTGGGAACGTGTGGACGCCTTCTCTTCTCAGGCGGATCCTTCAGCGCGTCGCTTCAATGCCTGATTGAGCTGCTCGAATACCGGCTCGAAGCGGCGCAGCATGGACCACATCATGGGAGCGATGGCCCCGGTCACGGTCTCGCGGTGAAGGAGGTGAGTGCCGCCACGCTCCGCATCGGGCGACAGAACGAAGTCATGGACAGAGCTGCCGACGCCCCGCGCCAACAGGGTGGTTCGCCACGCAAGGCGCCGTGGCGCAGTCGCCTCCTCCACTATCGCGCGCATCGGCATGAAGACACGCCCTCCGGGCCACATGGCAGTAGGCAGCGTGAGCCGGCTCCCCACGACCGCGGTGCCGCGCATCCTCGGGACCAGAGGATTCCACTCCCCATAGGCGTCGAAGTCACAAAGGATCTTCCAGACCTGCTCGGGCGATGCCGAGATGTGATTCTCCGTTCGGACCTGGTGCACGTCTCACCTCGCGGGTGTCGTCGCTCGTCTATGACGGAGATTCCGCCATAGATGGACATGATCTCACCATACATGGATGGAGGATCTTGGCATAGGCCGAACTGGAACGCTTGGGGCCGATCTCACCCGGTCGTAGAGGGGGGCTTTCAGGCCCGGAGCATCCCCCACGTGCGGAGCCGATCGCGCGCTGGTGGTCAGCCTGCCCGGGATCGTCGGAGCATCCCCGTGTCGTGCGGGGGCGATGCCGTACCGGAGTGGATGCTGGTCGTGCCCACCGGAGCATCCCCGCGCGTGCGGGGCCGATCCACCGGAGAGCGGCCCGGGCGAGGAGATTCCCCGAGCATCCCCGCGCGTGCGGGGCCGATTCCCTGAGCCAGGTCTCCAGCTCGGCGCGGAGCGGAGCATCCCCGCGCGTGCGGGGCCGATGCCGCCGGGGACGGGGTCGGCGTGGTAGGCGTCGGAGCATCCCGTGCGGGAATGTTCTGCTCGCCCTGGTGTGGGCGGTTAGGGAGACCGTGGGGAGCCCGGCAGTCTCATACGACCCCGGTTTCGCACGGTCTTTGTGTCACGAAGTGGTTCACGCACCGGTCTCTTACCTGCACATATAGCGGTACGTGACATCATCCGTCATCATCCAATCCGGAACGCTGCGGACTTTTAATCCGTAGGTTCTGGGTTCGAGTCCCAGGCGCCCTACCTGCGAAAACAGCAGTTATCGATCTTGTTTCAAAAGGCGATGACAGCCACCTTTGACAGCCAAGAGGGCCGGACCCCGTCAGGAGTCCGGCCCTCGCATGTCTTTGATCACCCGAAAAGCCTCTTGGCGACCGCGTCAACGGCCGCCCGTTCGATGTCCGGGAGCACGTGCGTGTAGGTGTTCATGGTCAGTCCGATCTGGCTGTGCCCCAGCGTTTTCATCACGGTTCGAGGCGAAGCGCCAGAGGCGAGTAGGAACGAGGCGCAGGCATGACGCAGGTCATGAAGCCTCAACCAGTCGAGCCCCGCCCTCTTTCGGGTAGCCCGCCACCGGGTGCTGAGATTGCCCGGTTCGATGGGTGTTCCGATCGTGGACGGGAAAATGACCCGAAGTTCTGCCACCGCTTGCCCGCGGCGAGCTGTTCGGCCGCCTGAGCCCGCTTGTGCTTGCGGAGCACCGCCAAGGTCGGTTCCGGCGCAGGAACGACTCGGCGAGACCGGTCCGTCTTGGGATCGACGAACTGAAGGGAGCCGTCCGCCCGCTGAAGCGTCTGCCGTACGGCGAGCAGCCCATTGGCGAAGTCGACGTCATCCCAGCGGAGCCCGAGAAGTTCGCCACGCCGCAAGCCAAGCGTCAGCGCACAGACCCAGAAGGCTTCGAGCCGATCGTCCTTGATCACATCGAGCAGCCGTCTGGCCTCCTCGATCGTGAGCACCCGAGCTTCCTCCCGGCGCACTGCCGGAGTCTTGACGAGTTTGGCGACGTTCCGATGCACCAGCTCTTCACGCTCGGCATCAGCCAGTGTGTTCCGGATCAGGCCATGGATCTGCTTGACGGTGGCGGTGGACAGCCCTGATTCGGCTTTGGCTTCAACGAGCCGACGGACATCGGGGGGGGGGGGTGAGCTTGTCGAGCTGCTTCCGGCCGAGCGCAGGCTTGATGTGGTCTTTGATCAATTGTCGGTAGCCTCGGAGAGTCAACGGCCGAGTTCCCTGCCGCCGCTTCATCTCAACCCACTCGTCAAGCCATTCGGCGAATTTTCGAGGCTTGGCAGTGAGGTTCTGCCCCTTGCGCTGAGCTTCTCGGAGTTCTGCGAGCTTGCCGAGTGCTTCTTTCTCGGTGGCGCCGTAGACGGTCTTGCGGTTCCGCTTGCCGTCCGTCCAGCCGAGATCGATCTGTCCGACCCAGCGCCCATCGTTGCGCTTGAAGACGGAGCCCTCCCCCTGGGAGCGGCGACGCTTACGGCTGCTGGTCATGCTGCCTCCTGCTCGATTGCCGAAACGAAAGCGGTAAGCGCCTCAACAGGGATGCGCCGCGAACGGCCGATTTTGACCGAGCGCAGTTCTCCGGAAGCCATTAGTTCGTAGATCTTGGTCTTGCCGATCCCGAGCATCTCGGATGCCTCACATGCGGAGACGAGAAGCTTGTTGCCGGTGATCACGCCGCCACCTCCAGAGCTGAACTCGGGACGGGGTGTCCGTCTGCTCTGGCTTGGAGTTCGATCAGGCGTGCGCGGGTGCGCCGGCGGTTGGCGACCTCACGCAGCAGCCGTTTGGCCAGCGGGGTGCGGTTGGGGTCTTTGGAGGAGACCGGCCGCCAGACGTAGCGGTGCGGGTCGGTCACGGTCTCGTCGGACAGGCCGAGCATGTCGAGCACCCAGGCCCGGCGGTCGGCCTTGTGTTCGCGCAGGGTCTTGTTGGACCACTTGCGGGAGACCAGGATGCGACGGCCTGCGTAGCCGAGGTGTTCGGCCTTGTGCGCCTTGCCGCGGCATCGGCCCGGCAGCATGCCCGCCTTGGCGCTCTTGGGCTGGATGCCGTAGCGCAGCCAGTTCGCGCATGCCGGGGAGCAGGGTTCATACCGCAGCGCTTCGACCATGCGGGTGGCGTGGTCGTGACGAGCGTGGTTGGCGACATCTTTAGCCTTGGGCTTTCATCACGAATTTCGGGAGCTTGATCGTTTGCAAGAGGAAAGCACGTTTGAGCTGGAGGGATGAGCTTGTCGAGAGTCCTGTTCATGCCAGTTCAGAAGGCACTCTTCGCGTGAAAATCAGCGCCTCCCACCGCAAGATCACCGCATCCGCCGACGGTGTGAGTGGCTTCAGTCTGGGCGGCATCGGTCGAGTCTCGCCGATCGCGCACACATGGAATTGTCGGCGTTCGATCCGGTTGGTGCGAGCCTGAGGCATGATGTGCAACGTGCCGCCCATGCAAGCAGATCGTTCCAGGATGGCGTTAGGTGTGTTCGGCGGAGCTCTCGCCTTGATACTCGCTTTCGGTATCGCTCTGATGGGAGGATGGGCCCCCTGGTCACCGACGACTGGCACGCCGGAGGCGAGCGACATGCCCAGCGTCCCTTCGGACGCAGCCGAGCCGGAATGGATCTCTGCCAGAGAGCGCGCCATTTTCCTGGCGACGTTGAGTGCCATCGATCCGCAGCTCGTAGTCGATCAAGAAAGTGCGGTGCACTACGGCATCGCCACGTGTCTGGACATCCGGGAGGGTGCCGACGACGGCGAGCCGGGACTAGTGGAGAAACGGGTGCGCTTCCGGTTTGGGCGCGGAGGCGCCGACGTTAGCCAGAGTCAAGCACAGAAGATCGTGAAGGCCGTCAATGTGTGGTGCCGCTAGAGAGCCGGCTGTTGCCCGGCACCCCATGCGTGATCAGCTTGCCTAGCCGTGATGATCAGCCTCGCGGTGATTTTCCCATAAGTTGATCATCTACATGAGAAAAGTGCTTCCGAGCTGGGAGGATGGGGCTTGCCTAGAGTCCTGTCCGCGCCAGATCAAGAAGCACTTTCCACATGAAGACTATCGCCTCCCACCGCACCATCACCGCCTCCGCCGACGGCACCGGGCTGCTCTCCCACGCCGGCAGCCTGCTGCTGCTCAAGACCCTGCACCT
>NZ_PVNG01000046.1 GCF_003001935.1 Nonomuraea fuscirosea
TCATGACCGCGATGGTTGCCTATGTCCCGAGACACACTCTGTTGAAGTTTCCTATGTCTTGCGACATGGGTTTCCTATGTCCTGAACCAGCACACTGCAGGGCGCGCAACCAAGACCAGCTCAAACACCGTCTGAGCTGGTCTTTTGCTTGAGTACGGCTCCCGCCCCAGATGCAGCCGCATGCCGCCGAGAGCCGCCGTTTGTCGGTGGTCACGGGATATACGCGGGATGGAATCGGTCGCGTTTCCGCAGGTCGATGGCCGGTTTCCGGGGGCCTGCGGATGAAAGCAGAGTACGCCGAAGGGCGCCGGCGGCGAACTGGGACCCTGGGTAGAGTGTGATCATGGGCGTTGACGCGGTGCTGATGCGTGTAGAGCGGCGTGGGACCAGCCCGAAACGCAGGAGGCTCACGCCGATGGCTACCGCGTTGGATCACGACGATGCTTTCGTTCGCCTCGTCGACCAGATCCGCGGGCGTGGCACGAATCCCATGCTGGAAAGGATCGACCCCTACAGGAGCTTGATCCTTACGTCGGTGGAGATGCCGCAGTTCCTCCAGGAGTTGGCCAGGCTCCGCCTTCTTGCCATGACGACCGAGGACCTTCGAGTGGTCCGGGAATTCGAGGATCTTGCACGAGAGTGCGCGACGAACCCGATGCTGCAGCTTCATCTTGACGGAGACTGACAGCGTCATGCGGCGAGGGCGTCCAGGATGCGCTGGTTGGCCACCTCGCGTTGGCCGTCGATGCACTTGGCGTAGACCCTGAGCATGACGTCCACCCCGTGACCCGCCCGTTCCGCGGCTTCGGATGCGTGGACGCCGGCGTTCAGCCATAGGGAGACGGCCGCGTGCCGCAGGTCGTACGGTCTGGCCGCCAGGAGCGAGGTGACCTGGTCGGGGGTGAGGGCATAGGTTCGGGCCCCTTTCCAGATCTTGGCGTAGGCAGAGCCGGAGATCACGCCGTCCGTCCTGGTCCGGAAGAGCCGGCCGTCCTTGGCCGTGCCGTGCGTGTCGAGGTGCGTGCGGAGGATGGCGACCAGTTCGGGCGGGATCGGCACCGGTCGCGTGGTCTTCACACCCGGTGCTTCAAACCGCGTTCGTCATGGGCCTCACCGGAGTCGGTGAACCGTTTGTTGCTCTGGGGTGTCGTCTTCTCCAGAGTGAGCAGGCCCCACCCGGACGCGGGGAGGTGGCAGTCCTTCTCGCGGAGTCCGGCCGCCTCAGCCGGTCGGAGGCCGCCGAAGTACATGCAGGCGAACATGGCCGCCAACATCGGGCCACGTGTCCGGCCGCAGTAGGTGACGGCGACGAGGAGTTCCCTTGCCTGGGCCGGGTTGACGACGACGCGGCGATCTATCGCGTCAGTCGACTTCGCGCGTGCTCGGCCAGGGTTTTGTTCGACCACTTCCGCGACACGAGGACACGGCGTCCGGCGTAGCCGAGGTGTTCCGGCTTATGAGCCTTGGAGCGGCACCGGCCTGGAGCCATCCCGGCTTTGGCGCCCTTGGGCTGCACGCCGTAACGCAGCCAGTTCGGGCAGGCAGGCGAGCACGGCTCGTACCGCAGGGCATCGACGAAGCGGGCCGCGTGCTCCCGCTGGGTCTCGCCGTCGAGGGATTGCCCCAGGCTCTTGGTCAGGTACTCGGACAGGTAGCGGATGCACTGGTCCGCGTCGGAGGTGCTGGCGAGCACGCCCTTGACGTCCACCTGGTCACCGAAGCGGATCACATGCAGAGGCTCGGCGTCCTCGTCGGCGTCGAGCTCGTCGAGGACCTCGCCCCAGGTGGGCAGGACCTCGCCCGTGTCGGGGTCAAGCGGCGGCGCTTCGCGCCGCCGTGGCCCGTGCGGCGGCCGCACGCTGCCCGTGCGGCCTGGGGGCCGTTCTCGCGCGCGGCCGCCGCGCGGGCCACACATCACAAATCTTCCGGGATTCTCGAAGTCAAGTTGTGGTCGTTATAGCACGAATGACCCTCAGCATGCCGTACATATCCTTGAATAATACTTCGGGAAGTGACACGCCGTGAGGAAGCTGTTCGCAGACGAACCGACGAACAATCGATTCAAATGAGCGATCAATCCATTTCTTGGCATATTCTATGTTTGCATTGTCATCGTTGCCGAACTCGGGGCCCGAATCGAGAAGGTTTAGCATCACAGAATTCCAGAGCTCTGGAGAGAGTGCTCCACCTCCCGACGAGGAGATCTTGATAAGCTCAAGGTCTCCCATGAGCTTCCAGACGGAATCGCGCGTAGCTGGGTCAAGGTCCCGGCGACCATAACTTCCTAAAGGTGCTCGTTCGATTCCATTTGCCGCGTTGTCCAGTCGCGCAATCCATGCAAGCTTATGGGCGGCGCTACCATCAAATGGGTGGTCTTGCTGAAAGCGCAGGCGTATGCTCGCTATAGGATTATCATCTTCATCCCAGAAGTCCTGCGCCCTCAAGCTGAGCTTTGGAATGAGATACCAGCCTGTCTGATGAATGACACTCCACCGTACGACTACTACCAAGTCTGCGCTTCCGAGCCATCTCAATGCCAGATCGTGATCAACTTTGATGGAACCTAGCGCAGAAGGCAGCTTTACTTGATCGAATCGAAAGTCGGCTGTAGTGCCCTTGACCTGCACCCAGATACGGGATTTATCCATGCGTCCGGCAAGCACGGCTGAATTAGTAGATCTTCGCCGTAATCCTCGCTGATCTCGTCGACTGCCGCTCCAGTATCGGCCCAGATCTTGCGAACGGCGGCAACAGCTTGCGACGCAATCCTGTGTTGTTCTGGGCGCTGTGGCATGAACCCTCACATGGTGATCACGGCTCTTGCTGAAGAATCCTACAGAGCGCCCACGACAATTTCCTGCCTCCGACGGGGCGCTCCGCCTCCGGGATCACTGCCGCGTCATACCTCATGCCCCTCCAGGTGCCGCCCTTACGATCGCCATGCGGTGGTTGGGCGCCGTACGTGACTGGGGGCGATCGACGCGTCGGGCTTCGTGCCTCAGCCCGACCCACCGGGTGACGGGGCTGGGCACCGTCGCGGGATATGCGCGGGATGGAGCCGCCGGGGGACCGGTTGCCGAAAGGCTGCGGTGCAGGTCGATAGCGGGATGGGAGTGGCGGTTGACATTCCACTGCTAATCCGACGGTCGCAGGTTCGAATCCTGCAAGGCGCGCTTTGTGTGACCAGGGGATGTCCCCGCTTGACCTGCGGCTTTGCGGTCAGGCGAGGGTTCTTCATGTCCGGCTGTGTACGGCTCGCGATGATCGTTTGCGGGTGTCTCTCCCCAATGTCTCCCCATGATTCCGCGCATATTCCGGATCACGGCTTGGGATCTTCGCTGTTGAGTGCCCGGAGGTCTGGGGTCGAAAGCGTTGGCCGTGGACCAGCGCCGCGATACACGTTGCGTGGGAGGAACCGGCCTGGTACGCCTAGCTCCCGGCGGACGCTCTCGTGAAACGCATTCGATGCGGCGACGTACATCTGCCAGCACTGCTCCCAAACGGTTGCATCGGCTTCCAACCTTTCGCGCGCCACCCACTCCAGCCGATGTAACGCATCGTTCAACTCCCGTGTTGTGCGTATGGTCTGCGCGTCGCCAAGCAGCCTGACCGCCTCGTATGTCACGGACCTGTTTGTCTCTGCCTCATCGAGGAGTGCCATGGCCTTGCCTTCCTCTAGGCCCGGCGCAGCGTCGTGCAGTCCATGAAGAGCGGTGATCTGGCGGGTTAGGATGGCCAGTTGCTTGGTGTCTCCGGCGTAGCGGGTGTAGAGCTCCAGCTTCCGGTCCGCCCAATGACGTGCCACTTCCCTTCGATAGCGGGATCGGTCGCTCAAAGTTGTGACTACGTACGTGGTCAGAGCGCCTATGACTACGGCGGCTATCGTCGCTATCTGGCTGGCGAGGTCCATGACGCTACTTCGCCGGATTTCCAGTGATCCGTCAACGGTTCCAAAGAGCAATCCTCAAGAGGGTGAGCCCCTTCACCCTGCTCCGATCCAGGACGAAGGGGCGTATTTCACTGAATTGGTTGGGCCTCACTGAGGGCCTCGGCGATGCGCCGTTTGGCTGCCTCAGCTTGCCCGACGATGCACTTGGCGTAGATTCTGAGCAGGACTTCCACGCTGTGGCCTGCCTTGAGGTGAGGTCGATCACCATCGTCGAGCCCCGTTCTCCGCGGCTCAGCTCGGTGAAGCCCGGCCGCACCCAGGGAGGGTGGTGTTTGAGAAGGTCACCCGTGAGCGGCACCCACAGGATCCCCGGGCGAGCGGGCAGTTGCGCCTGAGCAGCGAAAAGCGAGATCATCACGCATGCTCGACCCCTTCCCCGACGACGATGGGACGTCACCGACGGTATCTACGCCGCATTTCGTGGGTCGTGACCGGGAGATGGCGGCGCTTCGGGTCGCCTTGGCCCGGCCGCCGGCGATCGTGCTGGTGGAGGGTGAGGCGGGGATCGGGAAGAGCCGGCTGCTGCGGGAGTGGCTGGCCGCGCCGGACGAGCGCACTGCCTTGGTCTCGGTGTGCCCACCGCTGCGCGAGTCGCTGACGTTGGGGCCGATCGTCGATGCGTTCCGTGGGATCGACCGCCCGGTGTCGCGATTGGGGCTCACCGAGCTCGCGGGTGCGTTACGGCCCCTGTTTCCTGAATGGTCCGCGGACCTGCCGCCCGCGTTGCCGCCTTTGAGCGATGCGAAGGCGGCACGGCATCGCCTGTTCCGCGCCCTGGACGAGCTGCTGCGGGCTCTGCACGTCGACGTTCTCGTGCTCGAGGACGCTCACTGGGCGGACGAGGTGACCTTGGAGTTCCTGCTGTTCGTCGCCTCTCGGCAGCAATCGGACGGGCCGAGCCTCGTGATCTCCTATCGTCCGGAGGAGGTGGACGCCGGATCGCTGTTGCTGCGGCTGACGTCCCGGTTTCCGGCCGGCGTGACCCAGCTGAGGATCGCCCTGGCGCCGCTGCGACCCGGCGAAACGGCGGCGCTGGTGTCCTCGATGCTGGACGGCAACCCGATATCGCAGGAGTTCTCGACGTTCATGCACGAGCGGACCGGTGGCGTGCCTCTGATGCTGGAGGAGTCGGTCCGCCTCATGTGCGACCGGGCCGACCTCGTCTTCCGCGACGGGCAGTGGGTCCGGCTGAAGTTGCGCAAGCTCCAGGTGCCGCCGACGGTGCGCGACTCCACCCGGGAGCGGGTGGGCCGTCTGTCGCCGACGGCGCAGCAGGTGTTGCGAGCCGCGGCCACGTTGGCCGAGCGGTCATCGGTGGCCACGATCGCGATGACCGCCGGTCTGTCGCCGGCCGCGTGCCGAGGCGCCATCGCGGAGGCGGCCGACGTCGGCGTCCTGGACGGGGACGACCGCGGCCAGTGGCGGTTCAGGCACGTGCTGGCCGCCACGGCCGTCTACGAAGCGATCCCGTTGACCGACCGCAGACGCCTCCACCTGCTGGCCGGCCGGGCCTTGGAGGGCATCCATCCGCCGCCTGTCGCCCGCCTCGCCCACCACTTCCGTGAGGCGGGCGAGACACGGTCCTGGGCGCGGTACGCCGAGCAGGGTGCCGAGCTGGCCATGGCCTCGGGTGACCACACCAAGGCGGTCGACCTGCTGCTCGATCTGTTCTCGTGGTCCGAGCTGCCGCCGGCGGATCGGGCACGGGTCGCGCGCATCGCCGGAGTAGCCGCACTGGGCCGTCGTGAACCGGTCGACGAGGTCTACCACCGGGTGATCCGTACCTTGCGCTCGGTGCTGGAGACCCCCGGCCTCTCCGCCCGCCAGCAGGCCGAGATCCGTAACCCCTTGGGCCGGCTCCTGATCATCGGGGGCGAGGCGCAGGCCGCGCTCGGCGAGCTCGAGCAAGCGGTGACCAACCTCGACCATGACCCGGTCGAGGCGGCCCGGGCGATGACCTATCTCGGCTGGGCCTACGCGGGACCGTGGCCGGCGTCGACCCATCGGCGCTGGCTGGATCGCGCCGCTGAGCTCACCGCCGACGTCGACTCTCCCGCGGAGCGGCTGAACCTGGCCGGCAACCGAGCCGCCGCGTTGCTCATGCTCGGCGAGGAGGAGGCCTGGGACGTCGTCGCCGAGCTGCCCATCGACGGGGCGACCTCGGCGGAGCGTCTCGACGTGGCCCGCATCCACACCAATGTCGGGACCGGCGCACTGATCTGGGGCCGGTACGCCGACGCGGAGAAACACCTCGTTGTGGCCATGCGCCTCGCCGAGTCCGAGCACGCGTCCCGGCTGCAGCACAACGTCCGGCTCGAACAGAGCAACCTGGCATGGTTCACCGGCCGGTGGGAGGGTCTCGCGGAGGCGAGCGCGGCGCTCGCCGATGCCGACCGGGACCGGCCGGCGCTCTACCTCGGCAGCGTTCGCCTCGCGGCCCGGCTGGCGGCCGCCGCCGGACGGCGGCGCGCCGCGAGGGAGCAGTTCCGGCTGGTCCTTGAGGAGTCCGCCCGTCTCGGCGCGGCCGACGACACGATGGAGGCCGCCGCCGCGCTGGCCAGGCTGTGGCTGACGGAGGGGAACAGCGGCCGGGCGCTGCAGATCACGGACGAGCCGATGGACACGGTCCGGCGAAAAGGCATCTGGGTCTGGGCGGCGGACCTCGTCCCCGCCCGGATCGAGGCGCATCTCGTCGCGGGCGACCTGCGGTCCGCGACCCGCCTGGGCGACCGGTTCGCCAGAGGGCTGCGTGGCCGTACGGCGCCCGCGCCTCGCGCCGCCCTGGCCGTATGCCGTGCTCTGCTGGCCGCCGCGGCCGGAGACCACGCCCGCGCGGCGAGGGCGTACGACCGGGCGGCGCGCGCCTGGGACGCGTTGCCGCGCCCCTACGACGCCATGCTCGCCCGCGAGCGTCAAGCCGAGGCGCTCATGGCGCAAGGCCATGTCGAACAGGGCCGGGAGCTGCTGGCCGCACAGTACGAGCAGCTGTTCAGGCTCGGAGCCCGCGGCGATGCGGACCGTGTCGCACAGCGGCTTCGCGAACACGGCGCCGAGGTTCCGCGATTGTGGCGCGGCGGCCGGCGGGGGTACGGTGACCGGCTCTCACCTCGTGAGCTCGACGTGGTCCGGCTGGTCGTCGCCGGCAAGACGAACCGGGAGATCAGCCGGATCCTGGCCAAGTCACCGGCCACGGTGGATCAACAGCTGCGTGCGGCGATGCGCAAGTTGAAGGTGAGCACCCGGACCGCGCTCGCGGTCAAGGCCGTAGAGGCCGGAGTGTTCGCGGAAGAGGATTCCTTCGGCGACCTGTCATGAAAATTGACGTATCCGCCGGATAGCGAAGATCGCTCGTCCCCCCGAGCATGACTCCATGATCCATCGCCCTAGGGCAGTGCATGCCTGAGCGACCTGTCGCGCGTGACGAATTCCCCATCGAGCACCAGCGACCCCTTGAGCTGTCGCGCGGGGCCTTCAGCACCCCTGACGCCCCCGACGCCCCTGACGCCCCCGACACCCGGGATGACGGCGATGACGGCGACGACGAGAGCCACGACCCCTACCAACCCCTGTAGGCCGGAGGACCCCCCACGTGAGACTGCAAGCCCTCGTCACTTCGCTGGCCTTAGCGGTCGGCCTGTGCATGATCTCGCCGCCACCGGCGTCGGCCGCTGAGCCGGATCCCGGTGCACCCGCCGACAAGATCGCCTCGGACCTGAAGGGCCGTTTCCGCACGGATCCGGTCTCCGACTTCTGGATCACGTTCGACACCAAGGCCGACCTCGCGCCGGCGAAGAAGCTCGCCGACTGGACCGCTCGCGGTCAGTTCGTCTACGACGCGCTGGCGGCCGCGGCCAAGGCCTCCGCGGCGTCCGTCTCCGCCGAACTCGACGCGGCGGGCGTGAAGTACACCTCCTACCCGCTCGTCAACGCCGTGCTCGTCAAGGGCGGCACGCAGAAGCTCGCGCTCGACGTCGCCTCGATCGGGCAGGTCGCCGAGATCCAGGCGTCGCCGCAGGTCGCGCTGGTCGAGCCCATCGACGAGAAGACACCGGACGACCAGGCCACCCGCCCCGCCGCCCCCAAGGAAGCCTCCAAGGAAGCCTCCAAGGAAGCCGCCGAGGATGGCACCGTCGCGTGGGGTCTGGACGCCATTCACGCCCCCGAGGCCTGGGCCATGGGGGCCACCGGGTCGGGCATCACCGTGTCCAACCTCGACTCGGGCGTTCAGTTCGACCACCCCGCCCTGACGCGGCAGTACCGCGGCAGGAAGCCCGACGGCACCCTCGACCACAACTACAACTGGATGGCCACCCGGGGCACGTGCACCGGAACGCCGTGCGACGACGACGGACACGGCACGCACACCATGGGCACCATGGTCGGCGACGACGGCACCAACCACGTCGGCGTCGCCCCGGACGCGCAGTGGATCGCGACGAACGGCTGCTGCGAGAGCACCGGCGTCGAGTCGTTGCTCAAGTCCGGCTGGTGGTTGCTCGCCCCGACCGACGTCAACGGGAACAACCCCGACCCGGCCAAGCGCCCCCACGTCATCAACAACTCGTGGGGCCAGACCCTCGAGCACAACTTCGACGACTTCTTCCGGGCCATCGACGAGGCCTGGAGCGCCGCGGGCATCTTCGGCACCTGGTCGTCGGGCAACTCCTCGCCGTACGCGGCGTGCGACACCGTCTCCTCGCCCGGCTCCGCCGAGAGTGCCTACTCGGTCGGCGCCTACGCGTCGGACGGCACGCTCGCGTTGTTCTCCCGCAAGGGCGAGGGTGAAGGCGGCCGGATCAAGCCCGAGATCTCCGCTCCGGGCGTCGCCGTCACCTCCTCCTACCCGAACGACGGTTACATCGCGATGTCCGGCACCTCGATGGCGGCTCCCCACGTCGCCGGCGCCGTCGCCGCCCTGTGGAGCTACGACCCGACCCTGATCGGGCAGGTCGAGGAGACGCGCCGCCTGCTGGGCGAGTCGGCCGTCGACGTCGACGACACCGAGTGCGGCGGCACCGCCGGCTTCAACAACAAGTACGGCGAAGGCCGGCTCGACCTCGTCCGCCTGCTCAAGCTCGCTCCCCGGCAGGGCGGTACCCTCACCGGTGTCGTCACCGCCGACGGGACCCCGGTCTCCGGCGCCGACGTGACGATCAGCGGACCGTTCAGCCGGTCCGTCGGGACCGACAAGGACGGCCGGTTCACGGTGAGCCTCCCGGTCGGCGACTACCGGCTCAGCACCAAGCCCTTCGGGTACCTGACCGCGACCGCGAGCGCCACGATCGCCCTCGGCCAGGACACCTCGGTCGAGATCGCGCTCACCGCCGCCGCGCGCCACGACATCAGCGGCAGGGTGGTCGACGACAAGAAACAGCCCGTCCCGAACGCCGACGTCTCCGTCAAGGACACGCCGCTGGACGCCGTGCGCACGGACGCCGACGGCGCGTTCACGATCGCCGGTGTGCCGGAGGGCCAGTACGGGCTCGCCGTCACGCCCAACGCCTGCTTCTCGCCGACATCCGTCGCGCTGACCGTCGGCGCCGAGAACCAGCCGCTGGAGATCCCGGTCGGGCTCGTCGTCGACAAGGGCGGCTACAGCTGCTCCGTGTCCGAGGGGGAGTACCTGCGCGGCACCGACCCGGTCACGTACGGAAGCGGCGTGTGGGCGACGGTGAACCTGCCGTTCCCGATCGCGCTCTACAACGGCAGCCACGACAGCCTCGCGATCAGCCTGCGCGGCGTGATCTCCCCGGACAACTCCACCGGACCCGGTTTCGGCGGCGCGGGCCTCTTCCCGTTCACCGTCTCGTCCCCCGTCCAGTTCGCCTCCGGCGGGGGAGTCTTCACGGCGGCCACCAAGGTCGACGGCGAGGACGCGTTCGTCATCGAGTTCCGCGACGCCAAGATCTGGGCCTACCCGATCCGGTCCGAGTACACGGAGCCGGTCAGCTTCTCGGCCACGCTCACCCGCTCGGGCAAGGTGATCTACGGGTACGGCGACGGCATCGGCACGGACGACGAGGTGACCGGCGGCGCCCGCGCCATCACCGGCATCCAGGGCTGGGCCGGTGTGGACGGCATCCGGTTCTCCGAGAACGTCCCGGTGCTCCACGACGGGATGATCGTCACCTACGATCTTCCGGACTGGGGCTACCTCGACGCGACCGTCGTCGACAAGAACGACGGGCTGCCGGTGTCCGGCGCCAAGGTCTCGTTCACCGACAAGAACGGCCTCGTCGAGAGCGTCACGACCAACGGGACGGGCGTCGTGCACCGCCAGCTGCCGGTCGCCGGCTACACGATGACCGTCGAGGCGCCGAACTACGTGACGGGGTCGTACGACTTCACCCTCGACAAGCTCTTCGCGAAGGCGGCGATCGACGCGCGCCTCACCACGGGCGTCCCCGGTCTGAAGGCGAGCGGCCTCGACGCCGTGATGGGAACCGGCCAGAACGGTGTGGGCTCGCTGACGCTGACCAACACCGGTTCCGCACCGCTCACGTACGACCTGGGGGAGGCCGCGCGCCACCACGAGCTCGACGCCGCCGGCGCCACCACGCGCACCGGCACGGGCGCGGACAGCACGATCGACCTCAAGGCGTGGAAGGCCGGCGCGAGCGGCATGAAGCGGTCGAACGTCGACGGCGAGGCCGCGAAGGCGAGCGCCGCGGAAGCGAAGGCGGCCGACAAGGTCGGTAAGACCTCCGGCGGCGACGTCATCACCCGCATCGAGATCCCGGGCACGATCGCGGAGAAGGAACCCTCCGGCATCGGGTACGACGGCGACGTGTGGGTGCACGACTACAACGCGCGGACCAACACCGCCTACACCGTGACGGGCAAGAAGACCGGCAAGGTCTTCGACGCCGCGTGGAATCCCCAGTACCGGGCCTTCGACATGGCGCTCGACACCAAGACCGGCGACATGTGCCAGATGGAGGACAGCCCGGCCAGCTACATCCACTGCTTCGACCGGGAGACCGGGAAGGAAACCCGGCAGATCAAGGGTGACTGGTCCACGCTGCAACTGACCGGACTCGCCTACAACCCCGCCGAGGACGTGTTCTACGTCGGCGGCCGGGCGAACGGCCTGATCGGAACCGTCGCCGGGACGTCGCACGACAACGCGGGTGCGCTGCTGTCCTTCTGCGCCCCGCCGCTGCCCGAGGTGATGGGCCTGGCCTACAACCAGGCCTCCGACACCATCTGGTACACCGACCTCACCTCGGACAGGCCCACCCGCCTGCTGCAGGTCGACCCCGACGACTGCTCGCTCGTCAACGCGTGGTGGTTCCCGGGCCAGAAGGCGGGCCAGGGTGGCGGCCTCGAGACCGACTCGACCGGGGCGCTGTGGGCGGCGGACCAGATCGCCGACGACGTCGTGCTGGTCGACGTCGAGGACGACCTGATCACCGACCTGCCCTGGCTGTCGCTCTCCTCGACCGGCGGCACCCTCGCCCCGGGCGAGTCGACGACGGTCAAGGTCTCGATCTCCTCGAAGGACGCCGGCCCGGGCACTCTCGGCGCGAACATCATCGTGCGCTCCGACTCCGGACGGCAGCCCAAGACCTACGTCCCGGTGACGCTCACGACCACGAAGTACCAGGTCGGCGTCAACGCCGGCGGCCGCTCGTTCACCGACGCCTCCGGCTACACCTGGTCCGGCGACCAGGCGGCCCATGGCAAGGCGTGGGGCTACGCCGGGAAGGGCAAGACGATCTCCACGAGGGCTCCGATCGCGGGCACCGAGGACGACGCCCTGTTCCAGGCCCAGCGCACCACGCCGGGCGAGGACCTGGTCTACACGTTCCCCGACGCGCCGAAGGGCACCTACGCCGTCGACCTCGGCTTCGCCGAGATCGAGCAGGTCAAGCGGGGCAAGCGGGTGTTCGACGTCCTCATCGACGACGAGCTGACGCAGTACGCCTACGACCCCGTGAAAGCCGCCGGCCCGAACACCGCCGACTGGCACACCGCAGTGGTGCGGCACGACGGCGGTCCGCTGACCGTGGAGCTGAGGGGCAGCAAGGGCCTGCGGGCTCCGAGCATCGCGGCGCTGCGTGTGACGCTCGATCCGCGCGGAGACAAGGAGGAGGAGCCCCAGCCCGAGGAGCCGGAGCCGGGCCCCGTGCCCGTGTCCCCCGCCGGTCGCTCGTACGCGATGAAGGTGACCGACGGGCTCTATCGCCAGGGTACGCAGGACTCCGGGTGGCACGGCGATGACGCCTGCGGCGTGCTGTGGTTCGACTCCAGCTTCCTGTTCCCGTTCTACGACACGGCCTGGGACGGCGTGTGCGTGACGACGAACGGCGCGCTGGTCTTCGACCGGGCCAGCGCTCTGGGGAACAACACGGCGCTGCCGACGCCGTACAAGTTCGACGCGACCTTCCCGTTCTGGGACGACCTGGAGATCGACAACGAGGCGGGCATCTACTTCGGCACCACCGAGGTGGACGGCCTGGCCGCTGAGGTCGTCGAGTGGCGCAACGCCGCCTTCCACAGCGACAAGACGGCCCGGGTGAGCTTCTCGGTGACCCTGATCGCGGACGGCCGCATCCAGATCGGGTACGGCGACGGCATCGGCGGCGACAACCCGCTCACCCGCGGGTCGTCGGCGACGGTCGGCGTGGAGAGCCTGAAGGGCAACCCCGCGAGCCAGTACTCCTTCAACCAGCCCATCCTGAAGGCCGGTCTGGGGCTGGAGTACACCCTCCCGGCCGCGGGCACGATCGAGGGCACGGTCACCGACGCGAACGACCGCAAGCCGATCGCGGGCGCGATCGTCACGCTCACCGGGCCGAACGGTGAGCGGGTCATCACCGCCGACGAGAAGGGCCGGTGGAAGGCTCAGGCACTGGTCGGTGAGAACACCGTGCAGGTCTGGGCGCCGAACTACGTCACGGCCAGGCACCCCGTCACCATCGCCAAGAAGGATCAGGCCGAGGTGGTCGACACGGCGTTGGCCACGGGCGTCGCCACCGTCACGGGAGGTGACCTCGACTGGCTCCTCGGCCCGCACCAGAAGGCGACCGCCGAGGTGATCGTGACCAACACCGGCTCCGCCCCGCTCGACGTGCGGCTGAGCGAGCAGAAACGCACCAGTGACGGCGGGCACGAGGCCGCCGACCTTCCGTGGCTGACCCTCACGGGCCCGGCCGCAACCGGCCCGGTCAAGCTCGCGGCCGGCGAGTCCACCACGGTCACGGCAACGGCCGACAACGCCGCGGCCGAGCCCGGCGTGCTCGACGGGGACGTGCTCGTCGCGTCGAACGCCGGCAAGGACGAAACCCAGCTCAGGCCGGTCCGCCTGGCGACCTCGGCCTACTGGCAGGGCGTCGACGCGGGCGGGTCCGGGCACGTCGGTGCCGACGGCTTCGTCTGGTCGCCCGACCAGAAACTCGGCTCGCGGCCGTGGGGCTACGTCGGCGGCACGGCGCGTACCACCAAGGCCGGCATCGGCGGCACGGAGGACGACGACCTGTTCCGCACCCAGCGGACCGGCGAGACGTTCGCCTACGTGTTCAAGAACGCGCCCGCCGGGATGTACCGGATCGGCCTCGACTTCGCGGAGATCGAGAAGGTCAAGGCCGGCAAGCGGGCCTTCGATGTCCTGGTCGACGGCAAGGTAGCGCTCCACGACCACGACGTGCAGAAGAAGGTGGGTGCGCTGACCGCGGACGTGAACACGGTCACCGTCGAGCACGGCGGTGGCGATCTGAAGGTCGAGTTCCTCCGCGAGATCGGGGAGCGCGATCCGATCCTCAGCGCCCTGAAGGTCCAGCAGGACCCGCGCCTATGAGATAGCCGACCCGGTGGTCAGAGCCTCCTCGGAAAGGGTCGCCGTGGAGGCTCTGGCCACGCCTGCCGAGTACGGCAACGCCTCACATGCCGCTTGAGATGCGTAGCAGAAGCGCCAGCGGCGCGCAGGCGATCGCGACCCAGGAGAGGATCACCGCAGCTTGGTTGACGCCTCGGCCGCCGTAACGGCCCGGGGAAGCTGATATCGCCTGGTTCGACTGGCCGGCCAGTCGGCGGGCTTTTATGGACAGCACGATGCCGGCTGCCGTCAAGACAAGGATGGTGAGGATGTCCCACAGCGCCTGCTCGATGACAGACCGGATGGTCTCAGAGCCGCCACCCGCGGCCTTCACGGTGTCGATGTAGCTCGATACGCCCACTGCGGCGAAGTCGCCGATCCGCCAGGCGGCCCAGGTCAGCGACAGCAGCGACGCGATCGCGAGCCCCAGCGCCCAGAACGCCTTGCCGTGGGTCGGCGGGCTCCCCCGGGATCGCATCACCCGCTCCGGGGGCGGCGCCTGCGGCCGGGCGGGCGGCGGCTGCCTGGGGGCCGTCTTCTCCCAGCTCGGCCGCTCGGCAGTCGGGGGTGACGTCCGCTCGTTCCGCGGACCCGTGGTCACGGCGGCAGGTTGGGGCGCGGTGACGATGGCTTCGACGTGGATCGCCGTCTCCTGGATGGGGTCTTTCAGGAGGATGTCGCCTTGGACGGAGCCTTGGTGGGAGGTGTCCGGGGATATGTGGAGGCCCGTGGCGTCCTGTTCGACGTGGATGCCGCAGTTGCTGACCTGGAACGAGCAGGCGCGGGCCAGAGGTGGGCCGAGGACGGGCACGGTATGGCTGGGCGTGGAGTGCTGGGGCACCTGTCCGAAGTCCACCCGGTGCTCGGCCGGCTGGACGAGCGCTTCGCGCAGGGCCTCCTGGGCCGCCGTGGCGATGTAGTCGATGTCGTTGTGCGCCATCTCCTGCAGCGCGTCCCGGGCACCGGCGGCGGCCGGAAGATTGTCACTGGTGAGCCGATGCCGAAGCTCGGTGATCGCGCCGCGCCGGGCGAAGATGCTCGGATCGGTCATGGCCGCCCGGAGGTCCGGCGGCACGGGCAGCGGCTGGATCCGGCGTCGCCCGCTCCGCGCCAGGTACAGCTCGCCCTGCAGGTCGAAGCTCCGGCTCGGGGTCTGGTTCGGGTTCTGGTCGCGGACCCGGTCGAAGACGTAGTCGTACAGCTCGTCCAGCGAGACCTGGCCGTCCTCGTCGCTGTCGGCGTCCCCGGTGACCAGGCCCTCCACCAGGGCGTTGGTGAAGATCGACGGCCGCGGCCCGGACTCTTCGGACAGCTGGTCACCTTCGAAGGCGTACTCCATCGAGGTGGACGCGGTGATGACGGCCTGCCCGCGCCCGCCATGCCCGGAGCTCTGCCCGGCGAAGCTGTCCAGCACGTTGACGTCGCCGGACGCGCGCACCACGGCCCCTTCGGTGAAGGCTCCGCCGTAGCAGCAGTCCAGGAACAGCACGATGCTCCTGGACCGGCTACCGCGCATGCAGCGCTGGACGAAGTCGGCCGGAACGGCGGTGGAGCCGAGGCGGTCGGGGCGAGTGTTGCGGGCGGCGAAGAACAGCTCCCCTGACTCGCTCTTCACCCCGTGGCAGGACAGGTGCAGCACCAGCAGGTCCCCCGGTACGGCGTCCAGGAAAAAGTCCTCGATGTGGCCGGCCATCTGGTACGCGGGCTCGTTGTGCACCACACGCACCTCGAACCCGCCGATGCCCGGATCGCCGAGCGCCCTGGCCAGTGCCCTGGCGTCCTGGACCGGCGATCGCAGCCGCCCCAGCGAAGGGTTCTCGTACACGTCGTTGGCGATGATCAGCGCCTTCCGCCCGCCGCTCACCGCCCGTCTCCCGCCGGGGCGTGCCGGTCGGCGAACAGCTTGAGCAGCCTGACCTGTTCGTCGCTCGACGCCTGGGAGAGCTCCAGTACGTCCCCGTCCAGCTCGATCCGCACCATCCGCTTGGCGTCGCCCCTGCGGCCCATCCACTGGAAGACGGTGCCGAGGACGGCCTGGAGTGCGGTGGCCGACTGTCCCAGGCTGACCGCGAGCTCGCCGATCATGGCGACGTCCACCGCCCTGGCTCCGGGCGGCGGGGGCCCCGTCCTGACCGGCGTCACATCCTCCACGTCCAGCTCAAGCAGCTGTCCACGCAGGAACCTGGTGAGCTTGTCCAGCCGTTCGGAGTCGGAGTCTTCCTCGGAGAGGTAGAGGTTCAGCTGGGCTCCCATCGGTCTCCTCCTCCTCGCTGGCGGTGCTCCGGCGAGCGAGCCTGGTGTTCGCCCCTGTTATCCACGCTAGGCCACACAAGAATGGTCATCACCTGCGAGATCCCACGATCGAGAAGATCCTTGGACCGAACGTGACTCACTCTCCCAAGACGGCCTCATCTGGCGGCGACGCACACCCAGCTGATGCCGCAACACCAAGATCTCCGCGTCCTTGGACGCCTGCGATCGGCACCCGCAATGTCGATCCGTAGCGGATGCTTTCGACGACGGTGTCGTCGAAAAGGCCGCCCTAAACGTTCCGATAAACCCTATTGCTGCCAGACGGTGTAGAAGAGGGGCAAAGGTGCTTTTTCATCACCTATGGGTGGTATTGAGCGTATCTGGATGCCGACGATATTGCCCTCTACGGTGAGGGCGCAGGCCCAGCCGCCCGCTTTCATGTCGGCCATGGCGATCTGGTCGTAGGTGCGTTTCTTCAGATCAGCCTCGCAGGACTTGGCGGTGGGCTTGCCTGAGACGGGGGTGATCGGCTGAGCACCGCCGCCGGAAGTCCACAACGCACGGTACGGGCTGACGTACCACAGGTCACTGCTGTTGGGGATGATCTCGCCGATCTTCCCACTTTCCACATCGAGATAGTCCTGGTCCATCAGCGAAACCCGTCCCTGGTGCAGGACGGTTCCCGAGGCTGCGGCGCTCGTCTCGCCGGCCGGAGAATCTGTTGGCGATGGAGTTTCGCTCGTCTCTGGTGTGGTGGATGCGGGGCTGGTAATCGAAGCCTGGGGGGCCGGCGTGCTCGCTGGCGGCTGGACGGAGCTGGTGTTGTGGCCGGCCGCGTTGCTCGCAGGCTGAGAACGCTCGCCCTGCCAAGGCCGGACCAGTAGGAGGGTGACGGCGGCGAGGGCCGCCGTCGCGGCCGCAGACAACAGGAAGAGACGCCGACTCCATCCCACTGGCGTGCCGGGTTCCGCTGGATCGCGTGGGGAGCCTGTACCTGCCGTTTCGGCGATCTGGTGTACTCCCGGCGCACCCATGGCGTCCTCCGCGCCTGCGGTTGACCCGTGACCCGTCCTCTCGCCGTCCGTCGGCGGGTCAGCCGAAGCCGGTTGGCCGTTACGGGAGGACAGGAGCACGCTGTACCCCGACAACCCCAGTCCGGCCAGGCCGGTGAAGGCGCCGAGCACGCTGGCTAGCTGATCGGCTTGTTCGAGGCCCATCTGCAAGAACACCCCGCCCAGCACCACAAACCCAGCCCCGGCCACCAGGGCGACCCACATAACCGTCCGCTTCGCTCTCCGCGCTGCCACCCCTTTATGGTGATCCTGCGCCTCCGCAGAGTAGGCGCTTCCGACGACTTGTAATCAATCTGCTACTCACTGCGATCTCACCTGGCCCCATACGGCGGTGACCTTTGGGGTCGGCGATACTTCTGCCATCCGGTAGAAACGCTCACGCATTCGGAGGTGGGAGCAACTACCGTCAAATGACACTCCGCGATACTCAGGATCTTGCTTCCGATCCGGCGGTCGCAGGTTCGAAGCCTGCAGGGCGCGCGTACGCCGAAGGGCGCCGGCGGCGAACCGGGACCCTGGGTAGAGTGGATCACGACGATGCTTTCGTTCGCCTCGTCGACCAGATCCGCGGGCGTGGCACGAATTTCATGCTGGAAAGGATCGACCCCTACAGGAGCTTGATCCTTCCGTCGGTGGAGATCAGCTTCGCCGGTGATACGGCAAGGCTCTTCGACTTCACCGGATACGGGTGCAGGGGGCCGCGGCGGCGGTGATGGTGCCGGCGTCTCTCGGGCTGGTCCGGCAGGGCTTCCCCGACCAGGCTGAACGGGCGCGGGCCGTCGCCGTCTGGACCGTGGGTGGCGCGGTCGCGGTGGCGGCCGGGCCGGCCCGCGGCGGCCTTCGTCGGGCACGGCCACGGACACTGAGGGCGGCCGGAGGCAGGCCGCGTGGTGACGACCCGCGGTCCTTCACCTGTGCGGACCGCGTCGAAGGCGGCGTCGTAGAGCGGGTCGCGATCACGCGAAAGCTAGTCGCGGAGCCGGGGCGGAGCGGTCGCCGAGTCGCGGATCACCAGTTCGGGTTCGGGGTCGGTGATGACGCCGCCGGCGCTCGGCCGTCCCGCGATCAGGTCGTAGAGCGCCTCGACGCCGGCCCGGCCGAGCTGGTACATGGGCATCCGGACCGCGGTGACGGCCGGGCGCAGGTGCCGCATCAGGTCGACGTCGTGGATGCCGACCACCGACAGCTGGTCGGGGATGGCGATGCCGAGGTCGCGGGCGGCGGCCAGGACCCCGACCGCGCTCATGATGTTGTTGACGACGATGGCGGTCGGCGCGGTCGGCGCCTGCATGGCCTGCCGGAGACCGTCGGCGCCGGCCTGCTCGCCGAACCCGGTGGCCAGGTGCGGGGCCGGTTCAAGGCCGGCGGCTTCCATCGCCTGCCGGTAGCCGAGGTAGCGCTGCTGGGAGAGGTATCCGGAACCCCCGACGAAGACGATGCGGCGGTGGCCGAGGTTGGCCAAGAATCGCGTCGCGATCTCGCCCGCGCGGTGATCGTCCACGTCGATCCAGGGATGGTCCAGTGCGTGTTCCAGGATGAGGATCGGCTTGGGGTGGGAGCGGAGCTCGGCCATCACGTCGTCGTCCAGCAGCCCTTCGCCGCGGATCAGGATGCCGTCGACCGTGCCCTGGCTGAGCAGCCGGGTCAGGAACCGGCTGCCGGAGCGCATCGTCTCGGCATCGCCCAGCAGGACCGTCGCGCCGTGCTCGGCCGCCGCCTCGTAGACCCCGTGCCGCAGCGGACCGTAGACCGGGTTGTCGATCTTGTTGAGGATCATCGCGATCATGTCGGTCTGGTTGAGCCGCAGCGAGCGCGCCGTCTGGTTCGGCTGGTAGCCCAGTTCCCGCATCGCCTGGAGCACCCGGGTGCGGGTGGATTCCTTCATCCGGGTGTGGCTCGTGCCGTTGACCACCGCCGACACCACGGCGAGTGACACCCCAGCCGCTCGTGCGACGTCACGTTGCGTTGCCATGGTGGAAGCCTACTAGCTTCTTGACGTAACGTCTCACCATCCCTATGTTGAATTAACGTTACGTCAGCAAGGAGTATCTATGACATCGACACGTCGCACCGTCCTGCTGCGGTCCTCATGGGCGACGGTGAACATCGGCGACGTGGCTCACTCCCCTGGGGTGGTGCGGGCGTTTCAGCGGTTCGCCCCCGAGGTCGAGGTCGTCCTCTGGCCGGTGCGGCTGGAGGAGCGCGAACGGTCCATGCTGCGGCACGCGTTTCCCGACGTACGCGTCGTCGACGGCACTCTCGGCGGGGACGGGCCGAGCACCCCGGAGCTGGCCGCCGCCCTCGACGGCGCGGACGTCCTGATGCACGGATCGGGCGCCGACGCCTTCCAGGGCACCGAGATCGACTGGTGGCGCGAGCACGTGGGCCGCCCGTACGGGTACTTCGGGATCACCGTGGATCCGCTGTGCCCGCCGACCATGGCGACGCTGCCGGAGTTGGCGCAGATGGTCGAGCTGCTCCCGCCGTCCTATCTCGCGGACGACGTCAAGGAGCGTTTCGACGGCGCCGACTTCGTGTACTGCCGCGAGACGCTGACCCTGGCCACCCTGCGCGGTCAGAAGATCACCGGGCCCGACCTCGCCTTCGGGCCGGACGGCACGTTCGCGTTCGACCACACCGACGACGTCGCCGCCGCTCGCCTGCTGGAGGATCTCAACCTGGAGCCCGGCCGGTTCGCCTGCTTCGTTCCGCGGCTGCGCTACGCCCCCTACGCGAAGATCTACGGCACCGAACCGACCCGCGAGCAGATGCGGCGCGACGCGGTCAACCGGGCCACCGTGACGCAGGACCTGTCGGTGCTGGCGGCGGCGATCGAGACCTGGGTACGCGTCAGCGGCCGGCCGGCCCTCGTGGTGCCCGAGATGAGCTACGCCGTCGAGCTCGCCCACGAGCAGCTTCCGGGCCTGCTCAGTCCGCAGACGCTCGGTCAGGTCCGGATCCTGGACCGGTACTGGCCGCTGGAGGAGGCGACCGGGGTCTACGCCGTCTCGTCGCTGGTGGTCAGCATGGAGTGTCATTCGCCGATCATGGCCGCACGACATGCGATCCCGACCGTCTACCTCCGGCAGCCGACCGAGACCACGAAGTCCCAGATGTTCGCCGACCTCGGCGGCCCCGACCTGGTGATCGAGCTCGACCATCGTGCCGCGGCGACGGTCGTCGCGGCGGTCACCGACATCGCCACCGACCCGGCGCCCGCGGTCGCCCGCAGCAGGAGGATCGCGGCCGACGCCGACGACCGGCTGCGGGCTGCGGTGGAAGCCTGCGTGGCGGGCCGGCCCGTATCGGCGGGGACCGGCGATGCGTAGCCTGCGCGACCGCTGGCGGCGCGACCGGGTCCTGCTGCTGCTGGCGCTTCCCGGGGTCACGGTGCTGCTGCTGTTCCACTATCTGCCGCTCGGCGGGAACGTCATCGCGTTCCAGGACTTCCAGCCGTTCCTCGGCATCTGGCACAGCCCGTACGTCGGGCTGGACAACTTCGAGCCGGTGCTCACCGGCGACCCGGTGTTCCTCAACGCCCTCGTCAACACGCTGATCATCACGCTGATCCAGGTGGTCTTCGTCTTCCCGCTGCCGATCTGCCTCGCGCTGATCCTGAACGCGACCGTCAGCGAACGGCTCAAACGCCTCAGCCAGTCGATCCTCTACATGCCGCACTTCCTGTCCTGGGTCATCGTGGTCGCCCTGTTCCAGCAGATGTTCGGCAACGGCGGGATGCTCAACGCCTGGCTGCGCTCGGCCGACCTGTCCACGTTCTCCGTCGTCGGCGTACCCGAGCTGTTCAAACTCATGATCACCTCACAGGTGATCTGGAAGGACACCGGCTGGTCGACGATCATCTTCCTGGCCGCACTGTCCCGAGTGGATCCGGCGCAGATGGAGGCCGCGGTGGTGGACGGCGCCTCGGCGGCTCGCCGCCTGTGGCACGTGACCCTGCCCGCCATCCGCCCGGTGATCGTCCTGCTGCTGATTCTGCGGCTCGGCGACTCGCTGTCCGTCGGGTTCGAGCAGATCATCCTGCAGCAGGCGCAGGTCGGCGCCGGTGCCAGTGAAGTGCTCGACACCTACGTCTACAACCACGGGATCGTCGGCGGCGACTGGGGCACCGCGGCCGCGGTGGGGCTGATCAAGGGCATGGTCGGTGTCGCGCTCGTACTCGGCGCCAACCGGTTGGCCCACGCCCTGGGCGAGCAGGGGGTGTACGCCAAATGACGAGCCGACCCGCACCGGCCACGGTGTCCGTGGCACGCCACGCCGCGCGGACAAGGCCACGCCCGAGCAGCGGCGGGCGGCCGGTCTGGATGGGCGAGCCGAGCAAGCTGGGGGTCGGCGCACGCGGACTCGTGCTCGGCCTGGGCTGCCTGGCGGTTCTGGTGCCGTTCTGGGCGGTGCTCATGACCAGCATCGCCTCCCCGGAGGAGATCAACAGCGCGGGCGGCTTCGTGCTGTGGACGAACGAACCGACGCTGGACTCCTACCGGGCCGTCCTGTCCGGCGGCATCGTCACCCGTGCGCTGCTGGTGAGCGCCGGCATCACCGCGGTCGGCACGGCACTCAGCCTCGTCAGCACGATCGCTCTGGCGTACGCGCTGTCGCGGCCGGGCACGTTGCTGCAGAAGCCGATCCTGCTGATGACGGTGTTCACCCTGCTGTTCAACCCGGGCATCATCCCGATGTACCTGACGGTCAAACAGCTCGGCCTGCTGGACAGCTATCTGGCACTGATCCTGCCGGTGCTGGTCAACGCGTTCAACGTCATCGTCATGCGCGCGTTCTTCCAGGGAATCCCCGGCGAGCTGCGGGAGAGCGCCTACATCGACGGGGCCGGGGAGCTGCGCATCCTGCTGCGGATCGTCCTGCCGCTGTCGAAGGCGGTCGTCGCCGTGATCGGGCTGTTCTACGCGGTGGCGTACTGGAACGCCTTCTTCTCCGCGATGTTGTACCTCCAGTCGTCGGAGAAGTGGCCGCTGCAACTGGTCCTGCGCACCTACGTCGTCAACAACACCCCGATCGGGGCCGACCAGCTCAGCTCGAACCTGGAGAATCTGCCCCCGCAGATCTCCGTCCAGATGGCGATTCTCGTCATCTCCGTCCTCCCCATTTTGTTCATCTACCCCTTCATACAGAAGCACTTCGCCAAGGGACTCATGGTCGGCGCCGTCAAGGGCTGACCGATCGTCCACGCCATGTGGAAAGGGAACGTCATGGCACCCACCTTCAGCCGCCGCCGCGTCCTGGCACTCGGTGCGGCAACGGGGCTGGCCCCGCTGCTCGGGGCCTGCGGCGACGGCAGCCCGAGTTCGCCGAACAGCTCGAACAGCTCGACCGGGCCGGTCAAGCTGCCCACCTACAAGCCCGTCACCGCGGCCACGCCCGACCTGGCCGCCGAGCCGGCCGGGGTGTCGCCGGGATACTTCACCTACCCGGCCTCCTCCAGCGCCGCGTCGCAACCGGTGCGGGGCGAGGCCGTCACGGCGCTGACGTACACCTACGACCCGATCGCCCCCGCGCTCGGCTCGAACCCCTACTGGCAGAACCTCAACAGCAAGCTCGGCACCGAACTGAAGCTCACGTACGTCGCCTCGACCGACTACAAGAGCAAGGTCGCCACGACCATCGCCGGCGGCGATCTGCCCGACATGGTGGCGATCCAGGGCGTCGTCCAGCAGATGCCGGCCATGCTGAAGGCGGCGTTCACCGACCTCACCGAGTACCTGTCAGGGGACGCGGTCCTCGCCTATCCGAACCTCGCCGCCCTGCCCACCGACGCCTGGCGCAGCACCGTCTACGACCAGCGGATCTGGGGCGTCCCCGTGCCGCGGGCCCGGATCGGCACCGTGCTCTACACCCGGGCCGACCTGCTGGACAAGGCGGGACTCAGCCTTCAGCCCGAGTCGTGGGCCGAGTTCAAGGAGATGGCGGCCGCGCTGACCGACGAGCGGGCCGGCCGGTGGGCGTTCGGGCAGATCCCGTTCACCACGATCCTCGAGATGAACGGGATCACCGGCAACTGGCCCGGCGGCGCCGGCGTCTGGCAGGCCGAAGGCGGCGTCTTCACCCACTCCGGGACGACACCGCAGTTCACGCAGGCCCTCGCGGACACCGTCGAGCTGGTGAAGTCGGGGGTGGTGCATCCCGACCACGCGGGCGCGCCCAACACGAAGCGCAACGCGTGGATGCTGGCCGGCACGACCTCGTTCACGATCGGCGGGTACGCCGGGTGGGGCAAGTTCTACGGTCAGGCGAAGGACGTGCCCGGCTTCCGCCTGACCGGCATGCTCTCGCCCACCCGCGACGGCAAGGGGACGCGGGTACGCACGCCCGGCCCCACCCTGTCCAGCTTCACCGCCGTGGCCAAGACGGACAACGCCGAGCGGATCAAGCAGATCCTCAAGGTGCTCGACTGGTTGTGCGCACCCTTCGGCAGCAGCGAGTACCTGGCCCTCCGGTACGGCGTCGAAGGCCAGACGTTCACCCGCGACGGCTCCGACCCGGCCCTCACCGAGGCCGGGCGCAGCCAGGTGTTCCTGCCGGTGCGGTACCTCGCCGAGGCCTCGCCCGTCATCTACGAGCCGGGCAACCGCCAGGCCGTACAGGACCAGCACGACCACCAGGTGGCCGGCGTCCCGCTCGCCGTCGCGGACCCGACCCTCGGGCGGTACTCGGAGACCGCCGCCAGCAAGGCCGCCAGCGAGCAGCAGGAACTGGACGCGGTGCTGCTGGAGATCCAGCTGGGGAACAAGCCCGTCTCGGCGTGGCAGCCGGCCATCCAGAAGTTCATGGATCGGGTGGGCGACAAGATCAAGGCCGAGTACGAGGAGCAGTCGTGAACTCAGCGAGACGGAGCAGGTTACGTGCGGCGGTCGTGCTGGCTCTGGTGGCGGCGTTCCTGTCGCCTCTGTCATCAGGCAGTGCCGCCTTCGCCGACATGTCGGATCTCGGCAGGCTGCTCGACCTGACGCGCCCCGGGCTCAGTGCGGTGGCGGCCGAGCTGGCCGCCGGTGACGAAGCGGGCGCCGCGAGCGAGCTCAAGGTCTATTACGCGGGCCGCGCCGACGTCCACTACCCGGCTCCGGCCGAGGGCCTGGGCGGTGGCGACTCGGGCCCCGACGAGCTCGCGGCGGGGATCTTCCGGTTCGGCGCCCAGACCCGTACCTTCTACGACAGCGCCGAGCAGCGGATCGACGTCGACTGGCAGGACCTCTGGGGTGGGACGCAGACCGCCCCGGGCGGCGCGCAGACGTTGATGAGCGACTTCACGTTCATGCCCAAACTGACGTACGCCTACGTGTCCGAGAGCGATCCGGCGAAGCGCGCGGCGTACGCGAAGGCGTGGATGGACATCTCGCTGGACTTCTTCGCCGACAACCAGAGCTGGCCGCAGGGCCGCAACCTGTCGGCGGCCAAGCGGCTCGCCCAGCTGGTCAGCGGGTTCTCCGTGTTCAGGAACGATCCCGGCATCGACCCGGGCGATCTCGTGGCGTACCTGTCCGGCGTGCACGCCACGACGGACTACCTCGTCGGCGTGCTGCAGATCCATGTCGGCAACAACTGGTACATGTCGATGGCCCGCTCCGTGCACGCGGCAACCGTGTTCCTGCCCGAGTTCTCGGCATCGTCCGGCTGGGAGTGGTTCGCGGTGCGCTCGGCTGAGCGGTTCCTGCGCACCTGGCTGAAGGGCGACGGCGTGTACCGCGAGCCGGCGTTCAACTATCAGGCATACGTGGCGGACATGCTCAACTCCGTCATAGCGGTCGCGGAGGCCAACGGGCGGACCGTTCCTGACGCTCTCGCCCAGGGGGCGGACTGGATCGCGGACTCGCTGTTCGCGACCCGTCAGCCGAATCTCGAACCCGCGGCGATCGGCGACACGCCGAACAATTACGCGGGGACGTCGGCCATCCGCAGGAGCGGGGTACGCAACTCCTGGCCCGATTTCACCTGGGTCGCCTCCGGCCGGACGCAGGGGACCACCCCGACGCTGCCGTCCACGGTGTTTCCGATCAGCTTCGCGGTGCAGCGTTCCGGGTGGGACGCCGATGCCCGGTACATGCTGATCAACAACCAGCTTTCCAGTTACACCGCCTCGCATCGGCATCCGGACGACCTCAGCCTGGTGATTGCGGCGTACGGGCGGCCGCTGATCGTGGACTCCGGGGTGGGGGACTACAGCGCGACCGACACGAACAACTGGATGCGCCGTGAGACCGAGGCGCACAACACCGTCGAGGTCGACGGAGAGCCGCAGGCCAAAAGCGTTCCCCGTACGACGTCGCTGTGGCGCTCGAACGCGGGCCTCGACGTCTACCGCGGTGCGGCGATGGGCTACCGGCCGGTCGCGCACGATCGCGCGGTCTACTTCGTCAAGCCCGGCTTCTGGGTGGTCTCCGACGCCCTCACCGGTGACACCGCCGCACACGACTACCGGCAGCTCTGGCACTTCCCCGGTGATCCGGTGACCGTCAATCCGACGACGAAGGTCGCCACGGTCGGGTTCGACACCGTGCCGGGAGCCGCACCCGGCGCCGGCGTGCGGCTCATCCCGGTGGCGACGACCGGCGCCGCGGTGACCCCCAGGATCAGCAAGAACGGCGCCGTACGCGTCGGCGAGCAGGTCCTCACCGACGTCGACTACCTGTCGTACGACTGGTCCGCCACCGGGCCGACGGGACTGGACACGGTCGTGGTTCCCGGCCCGGCCGGCGCGGCGCCCTCGGTGAGCGCGAAGCGCATCGCCATGCCCGGGGTGAGTCACTCCGTGGCGACGGCGATGGAGATCGTCCAGCCGGGCGCGACCGGACGCTTCTACCTTTCGCGCGAGGCGAATCCCTCGTCGAGGGCGTTCGGAGCCGCCACGACCAATGCCGAGACCGCGTACCTCGAGCGTGCTTCGGGCGGCGGGCTCACCAGGTACGCGCTGACCAGAGGGTCGTCGCTGACCGACGCGAACAACACGCTCATCAGCGCGTCCGCACCGGTGTCCGACGTCAGTGTGGAACTGAGCGGCACGACCGCCCGGATCTCGATGGGGGACCCGTTCACCGGCACGCTCTCCGTCCACGCGCCGAACGCGACCGCGGTGACCGTGAACGGCACCCCGACCGCGTTCACCCGCACGGGCAACCTGATCACCGTGTCACTCCAGGAACACTTCGCCCCGGCACCCGTGCTCGACGAGGAGTTCGACGACGCCGGCCTGGACCGCACCGTCCATGACTTCAACGGATCCCTCGGCGGCTGGACGCCGGTCCAGGGGACCTGGGCGGTGACCGGCGGACAACTGGCACAGAGCTCGACCGCGGACATGGTGTCGTTCGCGGCGCTGCAGGACGTACCCGATGACGTGGTCATGGCCGCGGACATCGTTCCCGGGCTACGCGGCCAGACGACGTCCCGTACCGGTCTCGCGTTCCGCTACCACAATTCCCGCAACTACTACCGGGCCGAAGTGCTCAACTCCAGCACGGGAGCGACGCTGAAACTCGTGAAGATCTACGACTCGAACACCGCGGTTCTCGCGGAGACCGAACTGCCGACCGGCGCGAACGTCCCGCACAAGCTGGTCGTGTCCGCGATCGGGAAGCATCTGACCGCCAAGGTCGGAGACACGTCGATCTCCGCGGACGACGGACAACTGCCGACGGGCGGCGCCGCCGCCTACACGCATCGGCGGGCCGCGACCTTCGACAACATCGTGATCAGGGAAGGGCTCGACCAGGCCAACTGGCGAGGACTGACCGGGGCCGTGTCCGTCGCCTCGGGCAAACTGCGCCTCACGCCCGCCGGTGGCCGGGCGCACGTCCTGGCCGACTCGACACTGCCGGAGCGCTTCTCCGAGGCGTGCGACTATGCCGTGGAGACCACGCTCACGATCGACGGATCCGCCGCCGGCAACGCGGGAATCTCGCTGCGAGACACCACGGACGCGTACGGGTACCGGATCCACGTCGGCAAGACGAGCGACGGAGACCGGTACGCGAGCATCATCCGCGAGGCTCACGCGTCGGGCCCCGTCACCGTGGCCAAGGCAACCCTCAGCAACCCGTTGACCGGTCCCGTGCGACTGGGCGCGGCGATCCACGGCGACCGCATCACCGTGACCTTGAACGGCGCCGAGATCCTGAAGGGCCGCGACACCGTTGTACGCAGCGGCGGCGTCGGGCTCTACGCATCCACGGAGAGCTCGTTCGAGAACGTCACCGTCGCTCGGTCCTGCGGGGGGAGGTAGCACCCGCGGCCGAGCTGACCCGGGCTCCCGGCAGCTGAGGTGTCGTCCAAGCAGCTCAGCGGCCAGGAGCCCGCGACGATGGGACCCCTTGAGTGGTTCAGGTCGTCACGGCGCCGCCGCCTTCGCGGTCAGTGAGCCGACCTTGTCGCCCTGCGGGTTGAAGACGATCGTGTACGTGCCCGTGACCGGCAGCGTCGTCGCCGCGATGGTGCAGTTGCGGCCGCAGGAGGGCGAGTTGCCCAGTGCCGTGCCGTCCGGCTTCAGCAGGCCGACCCGGACATCGGCGGCGGCGGTGAAGGTGGTGCCGGTGAAGGTGACGGTCACCTGCTGCCCGGCGGTGCCGGTGAAGGTCCAGCCTCCGTTCTGGCCCGGGGTCGTGGTGGTCAGCGTGACCGCCGGGCCGCCGATGGTGACGGGGGCCGGGGCGAGGTCGCGGACCGCGTGGACCCTGAGGGTCAGCTTGCCCACCCTCTCGTCCTGCGGGTCGAACTCCACCGTGTAGGTGCCGGTCGCGGGCAGTGCCACCGGCTCCAGGAAGCAGTTCTTGCCGCAGTAGGTGGCCGAGACCAGCGTGCTGCCGTCCGGCTTCTTCACCGACACCCGCGCACCGGTGGTGCCGGTGAAGTTCGCGTCGGTGAGGTTGAAGGACACGAGCTGCCCGGCCGTCCCGGCGAGCGACCAGGCGCCGTTCTGGCCGGGGACCGTCGTGGTGAGCGTCGAGGCGGCGCCGCCGACGGTGACCGCGCCGAGCAGGTGCGTGACCGCGTACGCCGCCAGGGTCAGCTTGCCGGTCTTGTCGTCCTGCGGGTCGAACTCCACCGTGTAGGCGCCGGTGACGGGCAGTGCCACCGGCTCCAGGAAGCAGTCCTTGCCGCAGGAGGCGGCCGGCACCAGGGTGGTGCCGTCCGGCTTCTTCACCGACACCTTGGCGTCCAACGAGCTGCTGAAGTTCGCGTCGGTGAGGTTGAAGGACACGAGCTGCCCGGCCGTCCCGGTGAACGACCAGGTGCCGTTCTGGCCGGGAGTGGTGGTGGTCAGCGTGGCGCCTGGGCCGCCGAGCGTGACGTTCGCGCTCAGGTGGGTGACCTCGTACAACTGCAGGGTGATCGAGCCCGTCTTGGCGTTCTGCGGCCTGAACTCGACCGTGTAGGCGCCGCTCACCGGCAGCACGGCCGGATCCAGCAGGCAGTTCTTCCCGCACGGGGTGTCGTCGATCAGGACGGTGCCGTCCGGACCGCGCACCGCGATGTAGGCGTCGTAGGTGCCGGTGAGCGTCGAGCCGGTGAAGTTGTACGACACCCGCCGGCCCGCCGTACCCGTGAACGTCCAGACGGCCTTCTGCCCGGCGCCGACGGTGGTCAGCGTGGACGCCGGGCCGCCGACCGAGGTCGTCCCGGTGACGTCGCCCTCGGTGAGCTGCGCGGTCAGCGAGCCGGCGAGGGACTTGCGCGGGTCGAACAAGATCGTGTACGCGCCGGACGCGGGCAGCGTGATCGGGTCCAGCACGCACAGCTTGCCGCAGGAGGTGTCCTCCCGCAGGACGGCGCCGTCCGGGCCGCGTACCGAGACCGCGGCGTCGGAGGCGCCGGTGAACGTCCCGTTCATGAACGCGAGGTTGACGTAGCGGCCCTCGGTCCCGGTGAAGGTCCAGGTGCCGTTCTGGCCCGGGGTCGTGGTGGTCAGCGTCGAGGTGCCGCCGTCCACCGCGATCGTGGCGGCGACGTCGTTCACCAGGTACGCCCGCAGCGTCAGCGCGCCCGTCTTGGCGGCCTTGGGCCGCAGGTCCACCTGGTACGTGCCGGTCGCCGGCAGGGTGACCGGCTCCAGCAGGCAGCCGCCGCCGCAGTTGGCGCCGTCGGTCAGGTCGGTGCCGTCCGGCTTCCGCACCTTGACGGTGACGTCCGAGGAGAGGGTGAACGTCGAGCCGGTGAAGTCGAACGACACCCGCTGCCCCGCCGTCCCGGCGAAGGTCCACACGCCGCGCTGCCCGGGGATGGTGGTCGTCAGCGTGGACGCCGGACCGCCCACGGTGATCTGCGCGGTCACG
>NZ_PVNG01000047.1 GCF_003001935.1 Nonomuraea fuscirosea
GACAGACACTACGGAGAGGCGATCCGATCATCTGTGGACGAATCCACACACCGCATGTGATCGCCGCCACACAGCCGACAGCCCCGGTCAGCCGGTGCCGGACGCGGCCTCCTGACCGCGGACGGCGGCCTGGCCGGCGCGGAAGCGGCTGGGTGAGACGCCGTACTCGCGGCTGAAGGCGCCCGAGAAGGCGAACTCGTTCGCGTAGCCGATCTGCCGCGCGATCGATGACAGCGGCGCGTCGGTCTCGCGCAGGAGCCGGGCGCCGCGGCTCAGCCGCCAGCCGATCAGGTAGCTCATCGGCGGCCGGCCGACCTCGGTGGTGAAACGCCTGGTGAACGCCGTTCTGGGCAGGCCCGCGACCTCGCTGAGGCGTTCGACCGTCCACGGCTGCTCCGGGTGCTCGTGGATCTCCCGCAGCGCGGCGGCGATGGCCGGGTCGTGGGTGTCCGGCCAGCCGGCGGCGCCCTGCTGCTCGTGCCACTGGCGCAGGACGTGGACCAGGACGAGGTCAAGCAGCGCGGGCAGGGTCGCCCCTGCGCCCATCTGAGCGCCGCCCGACCTGTCCGCTTTGAGGAGTTCGACCAGCGCCCGCAGTTCGGGGTGGGCGGCGTAGTCGGGTGACACCGCGATGAGGTCGGGCAGCACGCGGAGGTACTGGGGCGCATGGCCGTGCTGGAGCTGGTAGCAGCCGCACAGGAACTCGAAGTCGAACGGCCCGGGCGCGGGCGGGAGCGGCCTCATGTCGACGAGCGGCAGGCCGGCGAGCGGATGCGGCACGCGGCTCAGCCCGTGCGCGGCGCCGGAGGAGGTGAGCACGACATCGCCGGGCCGCAACGCGACCGGCTCCTCGTCCTCGGTGATCAGCCAGCAGGAGCCGCGCAGCAGGATGTGGATCCCGCTGCCGTCGAAGGCGGGGAACCGGATCCCCGTGGGGCCCGACTGCCTGATCACGCGGCCGGTCGCGCTGCCGACGCGTACGGTGCGAATCACCTCGCTGAGCAGGTCCACCCTGACGATGCTATCCGCACAAACGGGTATGGCCCGGCACGGTTCACGTATGGTCCCGCGCACGGGGACGGTGGTGGGATCGATGCCGTGATCGATGACTTCTCGCAGAGTGAGACCAGCGGCATCCTGCGCGCCCACGCCGGGAAGACGGAGCAGGACGACCGTCCCGCCGCGGAGAGCCTGGACGCCGTGCGCGAGCTCGGAGCTCTCAGGCTGCGGACACCACCGAAGTACGGGGGGACGTGGGCGGGCGCGGAGGCCCTCGCCCGTGGCCTGAGCGACCTGGGCCGGGCCTGCCCGTCCACGGCCTGGGTCGCCGGCACGTGTGCGACGTCGAAGAACATCGTCGCCGGGGTCTTCTCCGGGGACGCGGTGCCGGGCGAGGTCTTCGCCGATCCGGACGCGCTGTTCTGCGGCAGCGGCGTTCCCGCCGCCACGGGCGAGCGGGTGCCCGAGGGGGTACGCGTCAACGGCCGCTGGCCGAACATCTCCGGGTGCGAGGACGCGGCGTGGACCGTGCTCGCCCTCATGGTGGACGGCCGGTACTCCTTCGCCGTCCTGCCGGTGGCCGACCTGGTCATCGAACGGAACTGGCACATGGCCGGCATGCGCGGCACGGGCAGCCACACCCTGGTCGCCGAGAACGTGCTGGTGCCGGCCGAGCGGGTGGCGGCGTCGGGCCCGTTCGGGAGCGGCGATCTGATCTTCTACACCATGACGGTGCTCGGCCCGGTCGTGGGCGCCGCGAGGGGTGCGCTCGACACGATCGACGCGATGTTCGCCTCGGACCGCAAGCCGTTCATGACCTCGTACACCAGGATGAGCGAATCTCCCGGCGCCCGGCACTGGCTGGCGGAGGCGACGCACCTGGTGCGGCGCGCGGAGAGCACCATGCTCGCGGTGGCCCGCGCGGCGGATGCGGACGGGGTGCCCGACGCCGACTTCTCCCGCCTGCGCATGGAGCTGGCCGGCGCCGGCCAGGACTGCCGCGCCGCGCTCGACCGGATGCTCGATCTGCACGGTTCGAGCGGCTTCAACACGGCGAACGCGCTGCAGCGGTACTGGCGGGACGTCGCCGTGGGCAGCCGCCACCCGCACCTGAACCTGTACCTGGCGCTGGAGAACTACGGCTCGGCGCTGGCGGGGCCGCAGCCGTCCGCCGGGTGAAGGCGGCTACTCAGGGCGGCGGCTCAGGCTCGATGGGGGCTCACGCCGAAGCCTGTTCGCCTTCGGCCATGTGGGCGAGCAGGCTGTGCGGCGCGTCGTCGCCGAGCATGACCGCGTACATGTCGTCCTCCGAGTCCGCGGCGGCGGCGCGGGCGAACATGTCCTGTTCGTACGCGGCGAGCGCGGCCTCCACGTCACCGGGATGCGCGGCGAGGGCCTGGCCGAGCCTGGCGCCGTCCTGCATGGCCAGGTTGGCGCCTTCGCCGTCCGGCGGCCTGAGGTGGGCGGCGTCGCCGAGCAGGGTCACCCCCGGCACGCGGTCCCAGCGGTGCCCGGACGGCAGCGCGTGCAGGCGGCGCAGGATCGGCGCGGTGTCGCTCTCCGCGATCAGCGCGGCGAGCGCGGGGGCCCAGCCGTCGTACTCCGCGACGACCCGCGCGGTCACGGCGGCGGCATCGTCGAGGTCGAGGTCGGCCAGCCAGTCCAGCGGCTTGCCGAGCTGCGCGTAGACGTGCAGCGTGCCACCGCCCTCGCGGTGGGCCAGCAGTCCCCTGCCCGGCGCGAGCGCGAACAGCGACCCGGCGCCGACCGCCTTCGCGGCGGCGGGATGGCGGGTGTCGCCGTCGTACAGGAACGTCTCCACGACGCAGACGCCGATGTACCGCGGGACGGCGGGCGACAGCACCGGCCGCACGCGTGACCAGGCGCCGTCGGCGCCGACGAGCAGGGAGGTGACCAGCGTGGCCCCGCCGGCGAAGGTGACCTCGTGCCGGCCTTCGCCGAGGGCCCGCACGCCCGTGACCTTGTGCCCCCAGCGGACGGTGCCTTCGGGCAGCGCGTCGAGCAGCGTCTGCCGCAGCGCGCCGCGCGGCACCTCGGGGCGCGCGCCGGTGCCGTCGTCGGGCCGGTCGAGCAGCACGGTCCCGGTCCTGTCCATGATCCGGTACGCCTCGCGGCCGGGCAGGACGAGCCGGCGGAACTCCTCGGCGAGACCGGCCGCCTCCAGTGCCGGCTCGCCGTTCCACGGATGGATGTCGAGCAGCCCGCCCTGGCGGCGCGCGTCCGCCGAGGGCTCTGCCTCATAGACCGCGGCCGGGATGCCGTGCACGTGCAGCACGCGGGCCAGGAGCAGGCCGCCCAGCCCCGCTCCGATGATCGTGATCGGTGTCGTCATGTCGAACTCCCAAGATTGGATCGTCAATCCAAGACGCTAGCACGACTTTGGATCGGCAATCCATCCATGCCAGACTGGGCCCATGGTGAAGCGAACGGCGAAGCGGGCCCCACGGCGGACCGACGGGCTCTCCAGGGAGGTGATCGTCCAGGCCGCGATCGACCTGCTGGACGAAGGCGGCGAGAGCGCGCTGACGCTGCGTGCGCTCACCCTCCGCCTGCGCACCGGCTACGGGGCGATCTACCATCACGTCACCGACAAGAACGACCTGCTCGCGGCGGCCGCCGACGACGTGATCGCCCGCGTGCTGGCCGGCGCGGTCGTCGCCGCCGGCCCGCGGGAAGCGCTGCGCGGTGTCGCGCTGGGCCTGTTCGACGCGATCGACGCCCACCCGTGGGTCGGCGCCGAGCTGTCCAGGCAACCGTGGCGGCCCGCGCTGCTCGACTTCTACGAGAGCGTCGGCAGGCTGCTGCACGCGCTCGCCGTCCCCGAGCGAGCACGCTTCGACGCGGCCGGCGCCCTGGTGAACTACGTCCTCGGCGTCGCCGCCCAGAACGCCGCACGCCCAGGCCGGGGCCCGAAGGACACAGAGCGCAGCACAGGGCGGGGCACAGACCAGGGGACGGGCCGGGCCGACTTCCTGGCCGGCGTCGCCGAGCAGTGGTCAGAGCTGGACCCCGGCCGCTACCCCTTCGTGCACGAGGCGGCGACGCGCCTGCGCGAGCACGACGACCGCGACCAGTTCCTCGCCGGCGTCGACATCTTCCTGGCCGGCATCGCCACCCTGCGCCGGACGTGAGCTGAACGGAACGTCGTTCCGGCACCGCCGCGGCCGGCACCGCTCCGCCGCCCGCCGCGGCTCACCGGGCGTCTCACCGTTCGAACGCAGGGTTGATCATCAGTTGGATCCTCCCTAGGGTTCATGGCCAACCAGGCCGTCTCTTTGCTGGAGGACCGTTGAAGACCCGCACTCTGGGCGCCGCACTGGCGATCGCGATGTTGAGTGGACTGCTGGTGGCAAGCCCGGCGCAGGCGAGGGACGGAGTGACCTCCGGCCGCACGCAACGCCCGAGCGGCGGCAACGGCTACGCCCGGGCGACCGTCGACTTCGTCAGCCGCACGAAGGTCGTCTTCCGGGACATCCTGGTGCGCGACCTCTGCCCCGGCGACAATCTTCCGGTGAAGGCGCGAATCGTATGGAAATACACCACCGGAAGCTGGCTCACAGGCTCCTGGAGGAAGGACACCAACGGCTGCGCCGACAAAGGGAACAACTTCGCAGACGTGACCCTCTCCCGCTCCCGGGCCATCTCGGCGGTCACCCTGGAGCTGTGCGTCTACAACAAGGATCATGACTTCTACTGCGTCAACACCACGACTCGCTACAACCAGTACGTCCACCCGGGCCGCTGACGCGCGGACAGGTCAGAGCATGTTTCCGATCGGCCCGGGCATCTCGGGGACGGGCTGATCGAGCAGGTCGTCCACCTCAGCGCGGGTCAGGAGGCGGGCCTCCAGCAGGCTCGTGAAGCAGTCGCGCCAGACCCGGCGCGCCTCTGCGGGCCGGCCCAGCTCGTGCAGGGTGTGGCCGCACCACCAGGCGGCCACCGCATGGCCGATGCGGTATCCGGCTTCGCGGAGGAGGGTCAGCGCGACCTGGAAGGTGTCGGCCGCCTCGACGAGGCGGCCCGCGTGCAGGTAGGCGCGGGCCAGGGTCTCGTGGGACGCGCCCTCCACGTACAGACTGCCGGTCCACTCCACGACGGCGGTCTTCGCCTGGGCGATGGCCTCCTCGAACCGGCCCTGCCGGTAGAGCAGGTGCACGCCGTTGTTGTGGATCGCGCTCCGCGCGTAGACGTCGCCCGTCTTCTCGGCGATCTCCGTGGCGCGGGCGAAGTTGATCCGGGCCAGGTCGAGCTGCCCCTGCAGCGTGTGGATGATGCCGAGGTTGTTGAAGGCGCCGATCCTCCGGTGCGGCAGACCGGCCTTCCCCCAGTACACGACGGCCTCTTTCAGCTGCTCGACGGCCTGCTCGTGACGTCCCTGGTCGCGGTAGACCCAGCCGAGGAAGGTCGCCGCCTGCGCCTGGCCGGCCCAGTCTCCGCACCGCGCCGCCACCGCGATCGCGTTCAGGTGGACGTCGGTCAGGTGGGTGACCCAGCCGCGGTAGTTGAACGGCCAGTGCAGGCTCAGCGCCAGCCCGATGGCGGTGTCCGGGTCGGCGGACTCGGCCGCCTGGTGCGCCACGGCGAGCAGGTTGTCGCGCTCGGCCTCGGTCCACTCGCGGACCTCCTGCGCGCCGGTGAAGGCGACGCCGGGCTGCTCCGCCGCGTAGTAGGGCTCCTGGACCTGGGAGTGCACGCGTTGCGTGGCGGTGTTGGCCGAGGCCAGGTAGTGGTGCAGCCCGCGGCGGAGGGCGGCGGCGCCGTCCTGGCCGGGCAGTTCGCCGGCCTGCTCGCGGGCGTACAGGCGGATGAGGTCGTGGAAGCGGTACCGGCCGGGCCCCGCGGCCTCCAGCAGCCGGGCGTCGTGGAGCCGTTCGAGCGCCGCCTCCGCGCGGGCCTCGGGCCAGCCGGCCAGCGCGGCCGTGGCGGCCGGGGTGTGGGTGGGCGTGTCGAGCAAGCCCAGCAGCGGCAGTACGTGCGCGGCGTCGTGGCCGCCGCCGCTCTCCTCGCGCAGGTGCTGGTGACTCACCGCGATACCGGCGCGTACGGCCAGGTCGGCGTACTGCAGGGTGTCCAGGCGGTGGGTGGCGTCGGCCAGGCGATCGGCGAGGTCGGCGAGCCGCCGGCCAGGCCGCGCCGCCAGCCGGGCGCCGGCGATCCGGATGGCCAGGGGGAAGCCGCCGCACAGCTCGGCGATCCTGGCGGCGGCCTCCGGTTCGCGCTCGACGGGCTCCTGACCCGCGATCCTGGCCAGCAGCGTGACGGCATCGCGATCGCCGAGCCCGGAAAGGTGCAGGTGACGGGCCCGGTCGAGGGTGCTCAGCGCGGCGCGGGAGGTGATGAGGGCCCGGCAGTCGGCGCCCGCCGGAATCAGCGGCCGCACCTGGCCGGCGTCGAGCGCGTTGTCGAGGATGACGAGCAGGTCGCTCGCCTTGGTGAGCGATCGGTAACGGGCTGTCGCTCCGTCCAGATCGGCCGGTACGGCGGTGCCGTCCAGCCCCAGTGAACGCAGCAGGTGACCCAGCGCGTCGAGCACGGAGAGCGGCTGAACGCCGGGGGTCGCGCCGTTGAGGTCGACGTAGACGACGCCATCGCCGAATCGCCCGGCCATCGTGTGCGCGACGTGGACGGCGAGCGCCGACTTGCCGACGCCGCCGGGCCCGTCCACGACCGCCACGCCCGTGCTCAGCAGCGCCTCCCGCAACCACTCCGCCTCCTCCTGCCTGGCGGTGAACGACTGGATGCCGGCGGGCAGCTCGGCGGGGACGATCGTGGCGGACTGCTCAGGGGTGCCGAGTTCGAGCGCGGGGTCGCCGTCGAGGACGGCCTGCCGCAGCCGGCGCAGCCGCGCGCCCGGTTCGAGGCCGAGCTCCTCCACCATGGCAACGTGCCCCTCCCGGTACACCGCGAGCGCCTCGGACGCCCGGTCCGCCCGGTAGAGCGCCAGCATGAGCTGGGCCCGCGGCCCCTCCCGCAGCGGATGAGCCAGGACGTACGGGGTCAGGTCGGCCACCACCCCGTGCTGCTCTCCTCTGGCCAGCCGCAGCTCGATGTGATCCTCGAAGGCGGCCATGCGCTCCTCCTCCAGGCGCTTGGCCTCGATCCGCGCCCACGGGTCGGCCATTTCGGCCAGGGCGCTCCCCCGCCACAGGGCCAGCGCCCGCCGGAACAACGCGTCGGCCGTACCCGGCTCACGCTGATGGCGCGCCGCCCGCGCCTGGCCGGCCAGCCGGGTGAAGAGGTGCGCGTCGACCCGGTCGCGGGGCAGGTCCAGCAGGTAGCCGCCGGGCACGGTCGCGATGGTGTCGGGGGTGAGCGCGTCGCGCAGCTTCGACACCACGATGTGGAGCTGCTTGCCGGCCGTGGCGGTCGAGCTCTGTCCCCAGACGTCGGTGACGAGCTGCTGCATGGTGACGGGCCGGCCGGCGTCCAAGGCCAGACGCGTCAGTACGGCGACACGGCGCCGGCCCACCAGCCCCACCCGTCGCCCGCCCAGCGTGACCTGCCAGGGCCCGAGGTACCCGATCTCCATTGTCATCAACGGGGAGCCTACGAAGCGGCGGTATATCCCCGGTATGTCCAGGCGCTGCCCGAGCCGGACTGCGCTGGCTGGGCTGGCCGGGCTTGGCTGGCCGGGCTCGTCACGCGACGGAGGAACCGGAGACTTTCCCTCCCATTGACTTTCCAAGACGGAAAGTGATTGACTTTCCACCATGGAAAGTCATGACGGCCTGTCCGCCATCGCCGAGGTGCGCGCGGCCCTCGCCGACCGGCTGACCCCTCCCTGGTGGTATCACCCGAGCTTCGGGCTGCTGCTGGCGTGCTGCGTTCTCGCCGTCGGACTCGGCGGCGCCCCGGTCAGGATCGGCGGCGTGGTGCTGCTCCTCGCCGGCTGCGCCGCGATCGCCGCCGCCTATCGCCGCCTGACCGGCTTCTGGGTGTCCGGGTTCCACGCGGGCCCCGCCGGGCGGTGGATCGGCGCGACCGGCCTGCTGACGATCCTGTCGAACGTCGCGGCCTTCGGCGTCGGCTCCTTCACCGACCTGCGATGGCCGGTGTGGTGCCTGGCCGTGGTGGCGTTCGCGGCCGTCATCTCCCTGGGGCGACGGTTCGACGTCGCCCTGCGGGCCCAGTTGCGGGCTGGCGCATGAACGGGCGGCTCGACGTGACCGCACGGGCGGGCGCATGAGCGCCGGCTTCGACGAGGTGATCCACGCGCCGAACCGGTTGCGCATCTGCGCGCTGCTCGCCGCCTCCTCCGTCGCCGAGTTCGCCGCGCTGCGCGAGGTGCTCGGCGTGGCCGACTCCGTGCTGAGCAAGCACGTGAAGGTGCTGCAGGACGCCGGCTACGTCACGGTCTCCAAGCCGACCGGGCGGGGCCGGGTGAAGACCTGGGTGAGCCTGACCGCCGAGGGACGGCGCTCCTACGCCGGGCACGTCCAGGCACTCAAGGCCCTGCTCGACACTCCCGGCCTGCCCGCTGGCGCGCCGCACGAGTGAGAACGCACCCTGACGGGTCCGCGCGAACGTGAGCCGACGCGGACCCGGGCCCTCCCCTGTCCCGATACCGCCAGCGAAAGGCTTCCTCACCATGCACACAGCACCCCGCCCCTCACCCTCGCCTGCGCCTGCGCCTGCGCCTGCGCCTGCGCCTGCGCCTGCGACGAGCGAATCAGGACCGCGCGACAACACCGCCGCGCGCCACCGGATCACGACCGCCGCCCAGCTCGAAACGATCATCGGACGCCCGGCGTCGCTCGTGCTGATGAAGGAACTGGCGGAGCTGGACGACGCCGCCAGGCGTATGCTCGACCTCGCGCCGCTGGCCGGCTTCGGTTACCGCGACGCCGACGGGCGTCCCCGGTCGACGGTGGTCGGCGGTGGGCCCGGATTCGCCGTGGTCGAGTCACCGACGCGGTTCGCCTTCGCCTGCGACGCGGACGCCTCCGGCCCGGTCTCCTTCGTCTTCCTCCTTCCCGGCGTCGGCGAGACGCTCCGGGTCAACGGCTCGGTCGCGGAACGCTCCAACGGCCGCATCGTGATCGCCGTCAGCCAGGCCTACGTCCATTGCGCACGGGCGATACTCCGTTCCCGCCTCTGGAAGCCGTCCGTCACCAGCGACCCACCGCCCGCCACAGGAACGCCGGCCCGCGCCGACATCACTGAAGGACCACTGTCCGGTACGGAGATCGCCGGATTCCTGGCGGAATCGCCGTTCGCGGTGGTGTCCTCGTGGGACCGCGACGGCGGCAGCGACACGAGCCCGCGCGGCGACCTGCCCGGCTTCGTCCAGGCGATCGACGGGCACACGCTGGTCATCCCGGACCGGCGCGGCAACAAGCGTGCCGACACCTTCCACAACCTCCTCACCGACGACGGGTTCGCCGCGGCGCTGCTGATTCCCGGCCGTACCGACGTCCTGCACATCAGCGGCACCGCCCTGGTCACCGACGACCCCGACCTGCTGGCCGGGATGGCGCTGGGCAGCGCCGTCCCGGCGGCCGCGCTCGTCGTCACGGTCGAGCGGGCCGAGGTGACGCCCAGCCGGGCCGTCGCCGCCGCCGACCTCTGGGACGACGCCGTCCGCGCCGACGCCGCCACCCGCTCCGAGCTGATGGCCCTGACGACCAAGCAGCTCGGCGCCGCGAAACCGGCCCTGCGCCGGCCGGCCCGCGTGCTGGCCGTGTTCTCCAGGCTGCTCCGCCGCTTCATGGACGCCTCCTACCGCCGGGCGCTCAGGAAGGAGGGGTACGGAGACGACCTTCCTAAGCACTAGACCTAATTGCCTAAACTTGTTAGGAAAGCAGACGTACCGTACGACAGGTTGAGGCGAATGAGCACCGAACCCGACTGGATCACCACCCCCGTCACCCCGGACCTCCTGCGCGGCCAACTCGACGTGGAGCCGACCGCGCACGGCCTGCTGCCGCACCGGCTGCCCGCACGGGCGCGCCGGCAGATCCCCGACGATCAGACGGCCACGGCGCAGGCGCAACCCTCCGGCGTACGGGTGGTCTTCCGCACCGCGGCCACCACCGTCGAGCTGGACACCCTGCCCACCAAGCGGGCCTACCGCGGCTTCCCCACCCCGGCGGACGGCGTCTACGACCTGGTGGCCGACGGCAAGCTGGCGGCTCAGGCCACGGTGACCGGCGGCAGGCTCCGTACGATCACCGACATGTTCACCCAGGCCGTCGAGCTGACCGAGGGGCCGCCCGGAACCGCCCGCTTCACCGGGCTGCCGGCCGGCGACAAGGACGTCGAGATCTGGCTCCCGCACACGGAGATCACCGAGCTGATCGCCCTGCGCACCGACTCCCCGATCGAGCCGGCCCGCGACCACGGGCGCCGGGTGTGGCTGCACCACGGCAGCTCCATCAGCCACGGCTCGAACGCCACCCACCCGACCGCGATCTGGCCGGCCCTGGCCGCCGCCGCGGGCGGGGTGGAGCTGGTCAACCTGGGGTTCGGCGGCAGCGCGCTGCTCGATCCTTTCACCGCCCGCGCGATCAGGGACACCCCCGCCGACCTGATCAGCCTCAAGCTCGGCATCAACATCGTCAACGGCGACGTGATGCGGCTGCGGGCCTTCACCCCGGCTGTGCACGGCTTCCTCGACACCGTCCGCGAGGGGCATCCGGACACTCCGCTGCTGGTCGTGTCGCCCATCCTGTGCCCGGTGCAGGAGGACACCCCCGGCCCGCTGGCGCCCGACTACGACGGCACGACCCTGCGGTTCAAGGCCACGGGCGATCCGGCCGAGCGCGCCGCCGGGCGGCTGACCCTGAACGTCATCCGCGCCGAACTGGCGCGCATCGTCGAACAGCGGGCGGCCGACGACCCGAACCTGCATTACCTCGACGGCCGCGACCTCTACGGCGAGAGCGACTACGCCGAGTTCCCCCTGCCCGACGAGATCCACCCCGGCCCCGACGGCCACCGCCGCATCGCCGAGAACTTCGCCCGCCTCGTCTTCACCGGCAAGGGCCCCTTCACCCCCTGAACCGCCGGGTCAGCCGTGTTCTTTCCAGATGCGGGCGAGCACGTCGAGCTGGGCCGGGTTGTAGAGGTCGCGGATCGCGTCGAACAGCGTGCCGGCCGCCGCGTGCCGGCCCTGCGCCGCGTGATCGACGGTGCGCGGCGGCCCCGGGTGCCGCTCGCTCAGGGCGATCATCCGCGGGGTGAGGTGCCGCGCGATCCGTTCGCGCGTCTCCTCGTCGGCGTCCGGCGCGAGCGCGTCGAACTCGTCGGCCACCTCGTCCCGCTCGTAATCCCGCAGCAGCGCCTGCCAGTGCTCGGTGTTGTCCTCCCCGACCACGTGGGAGATCACCGCGAACAGCGACCGGTCGGCGGGCGAGAGCCGCGCGTCGGTCGCCGCGGCCGAGATGGCGAAGGGCAGGTCGGTGGGCACCGGCCGGCGCCGTAGCTGCGCGATCTCCCGCCTGGCCTCCGCCAGCCGGGTGATCGTGGCGGCCAGTTCGTCGTCCACGGCGCTCAGGGCTTCGTCGAGGTCGTCGGCCCCGTCCTCCATCGCCGCGATGGCGGCGAGCGAGAAGCCGAGCCCGGTCAGGCGGCGGATCTGCAGCAGCCGGACGAGATGCTCGGTGCGGTAGACCTTGTAGCCGTTCGGCAGCCGTTCCGGCTCGTCGAGCAGGCCGATCTCGTGATAGTGCCGGACGGTGCGCAGCGTCGTCCCGGCGAGCCGCGCGACGTCCCGCGTGCTCCATCCCATGCCGGCCTCCTCACCGCGCGCCAGACGGAAACGCGTGCTCAGGCCCCAGGCCGACCCCTCGTCGCGGCTGACCGATTTGAGTATGCCGTAACGGCACGGTGTCTCCTTCGACCGGCGACCGCACAACGCGGGCGCCGGAAGGAGACGAGGAACCGCGATGCGAACATCGACGAGCCCGGCGCGCGGCGGCCGGGCATGGGTGCTCTGGCCCGTCGCGGCGGGTGCCGCCTGGCTCAGCTCCATCATCTGGGTCGGCACACAGATCGGCCTGGACGGGGTGGCGTTCGGCCTGCCGCTGTCGGCTCTCGTCACGGGCGCGGTGGCGGGCGCGTTCCTCTGGCTCGGCCGCTGGAGGCGCGGACGTCCGCGCCACCTGACCGCCTCGGCGTTCGGGTGGGGCGCCTCGATCGCCGCCTTCTGCTCGCTCTGGTCGCAGCAGGCGCTGCAGGCCCTGGTGGACACCGCCGCGGGCACCGAGTTCGGCGCCTGGTTCCGGCCGCTCGTGATCACTCCGGTCACCGAGGAGGTCTTCAAGGGCCTGTTCCTGGTGTGGCTGCTGACGCGCCGCCGCGACCAGCTCACCGGCCTGCTCGACGGCATCGTGTACGCCGGGCTCGTCGGCGCGGGCTTCTCCCTCACGGAGAACGTGCTCTACTTCGGCCGCGCCGTCACCACCTACACCGCGTCCGACTCGCCCGACGTGAACGCCGTCGCCCTGCTCGGGGCCAGTCTCATCCTGCGCGCGGTGCTGGTGCCGTTCTTCCACCCGCTCATGGTCGCCCTGCTCGGGCTCGGCGTCGCCGCGGCCGCCGGCCGGCCCGGCCGGGCTGCGCGTACGGGCCTCGTCCTCGCCGGCCTGGTGGTCGCGATCGTCCTGCACGGTGTCTGGGACTGGGCGGGGCTCGCCGGGGACGATCCGCTGTTGATCTACAAGATCTACGGGGCGGTGATGGTGCCGATCTTCCTCGCGATGCTGGTCCTGGCACTCGTCCTGCGCCGACGAGAGCGGCGCGCCGCGCGGGCCCAGATGGCCGGCGCGGCCGTCGTCGAACGCCCGGAACCGTAACTCGCTCAGCAGGTGCGGAGCATGTTGAGCAGGGCGCGGCGCTCGTTCCTGGTCACGAAGAGCCGGTAGTGGTGTTTCACGCTGATCCAGGAGGTCGCGTACCGGCACCAGTACGCGCGGCGGGACGGACGCCAGCTCTGCGGGCCCTGGCCGCCCTTGGCGATGTTGGCCGAGTGGCTGACGGTCAGCAGCTCCGCGCGGGTGAGGTCGTTGGCGAAGGCGCGCCGCTTGGCCGGGCTCCAGCGCTTGGCGCCGGACCGCCAGGCGTACGCGAGCGGCACCACGTGATCGACGTCCACCTGCCGCTCGCTCTTCAGCCGCCTGCCGTCGTACGGGCTGTACCAGGTCCCCTTGACCGGATGGCAGGCCGCGTTGCGGCGGACGCGGCGGCCGTCGCGGGCCAGGACCAGCTCGCGGGTGCTGCACGCGCCCTTGCGGTGCGGCCAGTGCGGGTGGAACTTCTGGCGGTGATAACCCCGGATGGACAGGGCTCTGGCCACTTTGAGCTGCCCGAGCATGCGCTTGGCCAGGGCCGCTGACACTGTTTTGGGACGTTTGCGCGCCTCCGCACCCGCCGGCGGCACGGTGAAGGCGGCGACGAGCGGGAGGAAGACCAGGGTGAGCATGGCGGCGTGGAACGCCCGCCTCAGGGGGACCATGACGGGATGCATCCCCCGCCGGGGCGGCGGTATTCCGGCCGCGTGGGACCTTCCAGCGATCGACGGCGGCGCTCCGGCCGGGCCTTCCGGCGATCGACGGCGTTCGACGGCGGTCAGTACAGTGGCAGGGTGGCAGAGGAGCAGGTGAGCGCACGGGTCGACAGCTGGATCTGGTCGGTCCGGCTGACGAAGACCCGTTCCGTCGCGTCCGACGCCTGCCGGGGCGGTCACGTCCGGGTCAACGGGGTGCGGGTCAAGGCCGCGCACGCCGTCCGGATCGGTGACGAGATCCGGTTGCGGCACGACGGGCGCGAACGCATCGTGGTCGTCTCCCGCATCATCGCCAAGCGGGTCGGCGCCGCCGTGGCCGCCGAGTGTTACGTGGACAAGAGCCCTCCGCCTCCGCCGCGCGAGGAGGTCGTGACGGTGGCCGTACGCGCCCGGGGCGCGGGCCGGCCCACCAAACGCGAGCGGCGCAGCCTCGACAAGCTGTTCGGACGGCCGGGCGGGGAGGGGCGGGAGCGCCGGGAGTGATCCCGGCCGCCGCACCGATGAGTTTTCCAGTCCCGCCGGGTCTACCTCTTCGTCCGGACGACACGTACGAGGAGTGAGAACTCATGAGCATCAACGCACTACCGCCGGTCGTCGACGCCGAGACCTGGCAGAAGCAGCTCGACGAGCTGCGCGCCAGGGAGAAGGCGGCGACCCGCGAGCTCGACGCCATCGCCGCGCAGCGCCGCCGTCTGCCCATGGTGCGGATGCCGGACTACGTCCTCGACGGCGAGGACGGCCCGGTCCGGCTCGCGGACGTCTTCGCGGGCAAGAGTCAGCTGATCGTCTACAACCACATGTGGTTCCCGGACAAGGAGTGGCAGTGCGGGGGCTGCACCGGGTACACCTCGCAGTTCACCCGGCTGGAGTTCCTCGACAACTACGACGCCCGCTTCGTCATCGTCACCCAGGGCCCGATCGACGAGGCACTCGCCTACAAGCGGCGGGTCGGGAACAAGATGACCTGGTACTCCACCGCCAACAGCCCGTTCGGCGCCGACGTCGGCGCGCCGCCCGGAGGGGGTTTCGCGGTCAACGTGTTCCTGCGCGACGGCGACACCGTCTACCGCACCTGGCACACCAGCGGGCGCGGCACCGAGCAGCTCAGTCACACGTTCGCGCTGATCGACCTGCTGCCGTACGGGCGGCAGGAGGAGTGGCAGGACTCGCCCGAGGGCTGGCCGCAGTCGGCCACCTACGGCCGGTGGCTCGAATCGGAGGACATCGCCGCCTTCTACGGCCCGGACAGCGCCTGACCGGCCGCACCCCTGACCCCGCCGGCCGGCCTGTCGCGGCGGGCGGGGGCGGGGGCGGGCGTCGGTCCGAGGGGGCGTTAGGCTCGCCCGCATGCGGATCGTGGAACGTCCCGTCACGGACGCGGGCCTGGCCGCCCTGATCGACGCGGCCTTCGGCGAGCTGGTCGAAAAGTACGGGCCCGAGGGCCGTTCGGCCGTGCACGCCGAGGCGAGGTTCCTGGTGGCGGTGGTCGACGACCTCGCCGCCGGGTGCGGCGCCGTCCAGCCGGCCGAGGGCACGACCGGCGAGATCAAGCGCATGTACGTCGCCCCCGGGCACAGGGGGCGCGGCATCGCCCGTTCGCTGCTGAAGGCGCTGGAGGGCCTGGCGGCCGAGATGGGCTACGACCGGCTGCGCCTGGCCACCGGCTTCCGCCAGCCTGAGGCCATCGCCCTCTACGAGAGCGCCGGCTACGCGGCGACCGCGCCCTACGGCAGGTACGTGGGCGAGCCCCAGGTCTTCTGCTACGCCAAGGATCTCCGCTGAGCTCAGTCAAGCCTGGCCTCACGTCCGTGGACGATGAGCGCGTACAGGACGAGCACGTCGATCGCGATGACGGCGAGTGACCACCAAGGGTTCACCGCTATCCAGGTCAGCTGGGTGAGGGCGTTCAGCATCACCAGGACGACGCCGACGACCCTGGCCCAGTTCTGGCCGACCATGACGGCGACGCCGGTGGCCAGGACGAGCACGCCCAGGACGAGGTGTACCCAGCCCCAGGTGGTGACGTCGAAGATGAGCAGGCGGGCGGACGTCTGCACGTAGACGCGTTCGGCGAAGACCGCGGCCAGGCCGGTGATGACGTTGAACAGCCCGGCCATGATCATCATGGCCCCGCCGAACCAGACCCAGCCGACCCAGCCGGTCGCGCGGGGTGCGTGATGGTAGGTCATCGGAGAGTTCCCCTCTATCCGGGTTCCGCCTCGTGGAGGCGCCGTCCTTTACCTCGTCTGCCCGGGCGAGGACGAAGGAAAGCGACATATGCCCATATATAGGACGAGAGTGGCCCATCTTTTGAAATATAGGGATCCATCGGTACGGGGGCCGCTGATCATGGCGGTGCGCATGTGACTAGGGTTGGCAACAAGGAGGCATCCGAAATGTCAGACCTGCACGTGGTTCTGGGCGCGACCGGCGCCATCGGCTCGGCCGTCGTCGCCGCACTCACCGCCCGCGGCCACCACGTCCGCGCCGTCAGCCGCCACCCCACCTCGGGTGACGGCTTCGCCGCCGATGTCGCCACCGCCGAGGGCGCGGTCGCCGCCTGCCGGGATGCCGCCGTCGTCTACCAGTGCGCGCAGCCGAAGTACGAGCGCTGGGCCGAGGAGTTCCCCGCCTTCACCCGTTCCGTGCTCGCCGGGGTCGAGGCCGCGGGAGCCAAGCTGGTCATGGCCGACAACCTCTACGTCTACGGACCCGTCACCGGCCCCATGACCGAAGACCTGCCCCACGCCGCCACCAACCCCCAGGGCCGCGCCCGCGCCGCGGTGGACGCGCTGATCCTCGACGCCCACCGCGCCGGCCGCGTCCGCGCCACCCTGGGACGCGCCTCCGACTACTACGGCCCCGGCGGCACCAACACCACCATCGGCGCGACGATCTTCGCCGCCGCCCTGGCCGGCAAGACCGCTCGCTGGGTCGGCGACCTCGACCAGCCCCACACCGTCGCCTACCTGCCCGACATCGCCGCCGCCCTGGTCACCCTCGGCGAGCACGACAGCGCCGACGGCCGCGCCTGGCACCTGCCCGCCGCCGAGCCGATCACCGGCCGCGCCTTCCTCGACCTCGTCTGGGCCGAAGCCGGCGGCGCCCCCAAGAGCGCCGGCCTCGGGCGCGGCACGCAGCGCCTCCTCGGCCTGGTCAACCCGACCGTGCGCGCGCTGGGCGAGACGTGGTACCAGCGCGACCGCCCGTTCGTCGCCGACGACTCGGCCTTCCGCACGGCGTTCGGCCCGGTCGAGGTCACCCCGCACGCGGCGGGCGTGGCCGCCACCCTCGCCTGGTATCGCGCGCACTGATCCCACCCGCCAAATTCCGCCCAATAACGCGAAACACTCTTTTTATTGGGCGAAAAGCTCTTTTTGTAGCGTGCATTGCGACTGGTACATGAATGCGACGCACCGAACAAAGAAAAGTTCATCGATGCGTCACCTTCGGGTAGACGTTTCCCTGTCGCCGCGGACTCTATGGGGTGTCGGGACGATGTCGTCCCGTGGCCGAACGACCGCGGAGGGGTAACGCCCCGTACGCAAACACGCTAGGAGCGAGGAATTTGGCGGAAACAAGCGACGAGGCGACGGGCGACGACGTGGCGCCCGTCCTGCTGGCCACCCCTCCCCGGGACACCGGTGGCCCGCGCCGGTCCGACGAACTCGACCTGCCGCGGACAATGGGCGCGTCGGATTCGCCGAGCGCTCATATGAGTTGTCTGCTCGGCGACTTTTCCACCTTCTTCAAGGAGACCTATCCGGCCCTGTTGGAGATCATGCGCCGGCGCACACCGGACGACAACCTGGCCGCCGACATCTCCCAGGAGGCGATGGTGCTCGCGCTGCGCCACTGGCAGAAGGTGTGCGCCGCCGACCAACCCACGGCATACGTGATCGACATCGCCGCCAACCTCCTGCGCCGGCTCCAGTCGCGCAAGCTGGGCAAGGAGCAGGTCACCGATCTGACCCGGGAGGACGAGCCGCCCGGAGCGCGGCTCGCGCACGAGTTTCCCGACGAGCAGGTGATCGACGCGACGTTGGTCCGCAGGGCGCTGGACCGGTTGCCGCCACGCCAGGCGGAGGTGGTGATCCGCCACTACCTCCTGGATCACGATGTCAAGAGCATCGCCGCGGCTCTGCGGATCAGCCAGTCGACCGTGCGCAGTCATCTGCAGAAGGCGCGCGCGAGCCTGCGCGAGCCGCTGCGGTCGCTGCGTCCGACAGGTGGAGGGAGGCACCGCGCGTGAAGAAGAAGATGAGCCCCCAGCAATTGCGTGACGTCCTGCGGCACATCTCCAATGCCGACCCCCTGGAGATGGAGATTCTGCTCAGCGTCATCGAAGCCAAGTCGAACAGCGCGACCCCGATCATCGACGACAAAGACCTGGAGGAGGCGATCGACAAAACGGTGGACATTCTGGAGGAACGCAACAACGCCCTCTCCCAGCCGACGCCGGACTGGATCGAGGTGTTGTCGGTCAGCGAGACGAGAACGGGCGACCGAGGTGGCCCGAGCCTGAGTGAATTCATCTTTCCCGCCCAACCTCCGCGAAAAGGCCACTGACCCGTGAGATGGCGCAATCGCCGCAAGGTGTTTCTCGCGCACGGGCGCTGGTACGAAGCCGTGGACGCGATGAAGGTCTTCCTCGGCTCCTTGGGCGTCGAAGTGGTCGACTGGGACGCGGCCCGGCTGCGGGCGCGCCGGGAGGGGCGGCACGCCACGGACATCCTCGACGCGGGGTTCCGGATGTCGTACGCGACCGTCGTGTTCTTCTCCCCCGACGACGTCGCCGCCCTGCATCCGGCGCTCGCGGAAGTGCCGGAGCGCCTGTCCGGCCAGCCGCGGCCGAACGTGCTGTTCGAGGCCGGGTACGCGTGGGCGCTCAACCGGCGGCGCACGCTGTTCGTCGACTTCGGGACGCTCAGGTGGCCGAGTGACCTCGCGGGGGTCGATCACGTGCTCTTCGACGGCTCCGCGAAGTCGCGCAGGCAGTTCGTCGGCCGGCTGAAGAACGTCGGGGTGCCCGCCGACATCTCGGGCGCGGCCTGGCTGTCCGCCGGGCGCTTCCCGCGTCCCCTGCCGGAGGTCGGCGCCGCGCACCTCCGTACCAGGAGGAACCGCCCTTGAGCCGGCCCCCGCCGGGAGGCGGGGAGCCGGAGGACGCGGAGGCGGGTCAGCAGCTGCTGGCGCCGTCGAACGTCCTGACGCCCCGGGCGACCTTGGACCAGATCGTGCCGCCCGATTCGACGGTACGGCAGTCGCCGTCGGTGCCGCGCGCCCAGATGATCTTCAGGCGCAGGGTCCGGCCGCAGTCGTTGCGCGCGTATCCGGTCTTGGTGATCGTGCCGGCGGTCTGCCAGACGACCACACAGGAGGGCGCGTTGCCGGCCGGGACCGCTGCTTGGGCCGGGAGAGCTGGCGCGAGGGCGCAACAAGCGAGGGCGAGGCCGGTGAGAGCACGTCGCACGAGGTGGATCCTTCCTGCCGCGAACACTGACTCCACGATTAGTAATCGATTGACTACATAAAGTCAACGTACGAGGATGGGGTGCGCGGGCAGGAAGGAACATGTCGCGAAACCTGTACAAAACGGACGATCGGCCACTAACCTGGCATCGCTCCAGTGGGGGCAACTGGAGCGCCAAACTTCCCCACCGCAGGTGGCGGGGCTCAGACGGCGGGATCGGTCCTGAGGTCGAAGCCGCCCAGGCGGCGGACCGCCTGGTAGTACGACCAGGCGAGCCGGTCGCAGGCGGCCTTTCGGGCGCCCACGTAGCCGGCGCACACCTGGTTCATGTCGTACAGGAACGCCTCGTCCACGTGGCCCTTGTTGGCCGGGAAGTGGTTGACGGCCTTGTAGTTGCGGTAGCCGAAGTCGTGGCGGGCGCACGGCATGCGGAAGTCGTACCCGAGCGGCTGGTCGGGGCTGCGCGAGCACAGGTCGGTGGACCAGTCGAAGCCGTAGGCCGTCCACGAGCCCGGGTCGGCCCAGGCGCCGTGCCAGGCCACGGCGCTGAGCGCGGTGGGCTGGGTGAACGCGGACAGCGCGGCTAGCCGTTGCTCCAGCGTCACCGCGTACGCGGGCGCGGGCCACGCCAGGACGCCGATCAGCGCGAAGGCGGCGGCGGATCGTCCAACCATGAGAACCTGCCTGTCTTGCCCGAGGCCGGAACCTGTCACGGCAAGCCTGGCCTCCGGCACCCGGCGGCGAGCCGTCCTGCGGGGCAAGGTCGCCGCAGGACTTGACCAAGGTTTCGCCCAGGGTCGAACGACGCTCCGGCGGCCGGGTCAGGCGGTGCTTCAGCGACACTGCGCCGGGTCAGGCGGTGTTCCAGCGCCGGGGGTCAGGTGGTGTGCCAGCGGCCGTCCGCCTGGGCCCGTTCGACCTCGGCCAGGCCGGCCGGGGCCATCCGGCCCTCCTGCCGCAGCCGCGCCACCCGCTCGACGTTCGTGCGCGACCAGCTGCTGCGCGGCCGGCGCGGGGTGTAGCGCTGGAGGTACGTGCCGGCGTCGCGGCGACGGGTCAGGCCGTCGATCCAGCCGAAGCAGAGCGCCTCTTCCAGCGCCTGCTCGTAGCCGAGGCCGGTCGGCTCCGTCGTGCCCTTCTTGGCCAGCACCACCCACGCCTCCGTCTCCGAGTCGTGGTGGGCGGCCAGCCAGGATCGCCAGACGGCGGCGTCGGGGAAGATGTGCACGGCTCCATCTTCACGCCGAGAAGTGCTCACCAAATGACTACTTATCCCGAGAAGTCCACGCGAAGGCCCCGGAGTCCCCGTGAACGTCAGCGCAGGGTGGCGGTGAAGGTGCGGCCGTAGGCGTGCCGGGTCGTCACCTGGATCAGCGTGCCGCCGGGCACCCGCCTCGCCGTCACCCCCTCGTCCGCGCCGTCGAGCCTGAGCGACGTGCCCAGCAGCATGACGGTGACGCGGTCGCGCTTCATCGTGGGGTCGGACACGGCGACCGTCGTACGCCCGCCGGACCCGCGCGGATCGGACCGGACGATGACGGACGCGGGCCCGTCGATGAGCAGCCGCCCGGCGTGGCGCGGGCCGGCGGTGAAGACGTTGGCGGCGACGAGGCCGAGCAGTTCGTGCCTGATCGCCTGCACATGCCGGTCGTTGGCCAGCACGGTCAGCGACCCCCGGGCGTAGGCACGCAGGCGGGCCCCGCCGGCGTTCGGCACCAGGGCGTAGGCGAGCGCGCTGACGCCGCCCTTCGCGGGATGCGCGACCGAGGCGGTGAACACGTTCTTGGTCACGCTGGTGTCGGGGTTGGCGGTGCGGACGAGCCTGCGGCTGCGGGTCACCGTCTCCAGCCCGGCGCTGACCGGCTGCCGGGTGAGGAAGGCGTAGCCGACGGAGGTGCCGCGGGTGCCGTTGGCGTAGCGGAGCCAGCGCGGCGGCGCGCTGTCGCCGGGCCGCCAGTCCCGGCCGGTCCACGACTCGCCGGTGACCGTGACCGCGTCGCCGGGGGCGGCGATGCGGCTGTCCACGGTGGTGACGGCGTCGCGCCCGCCCTGGCCGGAGACGTCGGCCGCGAGCACCACGATCTCGTCGTCGAACAGGAACCACGACTTGGTGGCGCGGGCGTTGCGGTAGGCGACGAAGTCGTCGGGCAGGACGCCCTCCTGCTTGGCGGTGTAGGCGGCGTCGTCGCTCTGGACCATGCCGCTGACGCCGTACGCGCCGAGCGTGGCGCCGCCGGAGAAGGCGTTGCCCGAGACGGGGAAGTAGACGTAGGTGTTCTGGGACTCCGAGGAGGAGGTGAAGTTGAGCGGATGTCCCGGGTTCTCGTACCAGAGCCGGCCGCCGTACGACTCGGGGACCGTCTTCCGCTCCTCGACCGGCGCGGTCACCCCGGCCAGCCGGTACGGCGAGACGGTCGTGTAGTAGTCGACGCCGAAGACCTCGCGCTGGTCCTCCCCCGACAGGTAGAGGTAGTAGGCCCCGTCGCCCTGGAACCAGGGCATGAGGTTCTCGCCGCTCATGTACTCGTACTTGCTGATCCGGTCGGAGCTGCGCGCCAGCGCGAAGGCGTAGCCGGGGCGGCGGTGCACGGTCCGGTCCATGGCGTTGAACGCCACGCTGCGCTCGGCCGGGTTGAGGTCGGCGGCCGGGACGGCCGCGTCGGCGCGGATGGCCGCGTAGCGGGCGATGCTGCCGGGAGAGACGAAGGCGGCCTGGTCGGCGGCCGGCAGGAACTTCAGGTACTTCTTCAGCGCGAGCGCGCCGGCGTCGTCCACGTGCTCGGTCAGGTCGGCGACGGCCTCGGCGATCACGCCGACGTCGGTGTAGCCGGTGGTGGTGCGGACGACCGCCCGGCCCTTGACGATCTCCATCATCCAGCCCTCGAAGATCAGCGGGGCGAAGCCGTCGGCGACCCAGCGGTAGACCACGCCGGGCAGGTCGTCCGAGGCGCCGCCGCTCACGCCTTCGAGCATCTTGAGCGTCTGCACCACGCGGCTCAGCAGGGCGCGGCCGTAGGAGCCGGTGTAGGCGACGCGGTGGTGCTGGATGAAGGAGCCGTCGCGGTAGTAGCCGTCGGTGACGCCGTGCTGGAGGTCGTACGGGTCGATCGTGGCGAAGACGGTGGCCTGGTCGGAGATGGCCTTGGCGACCCGGGCGTCGTCGCCGGTGAGCGCGCCCTGGAGGATCCGGTTCGCGGTGATGTCGGCCAGGTTGGCGCCGGTGTGGAAGCGGGAGTCGAGGTCGACGTCGCCGTCCTTGCCGCTGCGCAGGTAGGCGTCCATGGAGGCGATGTAGGTCGCGGTCAGGCCGTCGGGCACCTGGTCGCCGAGCAGGGCGAGGGTCCTGCTCACGTGGGTGGGGATGGCGATCTCCCAGTTGTGCCAGTTGCCGTAGTAGCCGGCGGACTGGTCGCCGAAGTAGCGCTCGTGCAGCCACACCAGGCCGTCGGCGGCCCGTCGCCGCACCGCCTCGTCGCCTTCGAGCTGGCTGCCGGGGGCGCGGGTGGCCAGCGCGATCTCGTACAGGTACTGGTACGCCTGACGCAGTTGGACGTCGTCGGTGCCGAGCCGCAGGCCCGCGAACAGTTCGCCGTCGCCGGCCTGGTCCATGGCGGTCAGGCGCTGCCTGGCGGTGGCGAGGATCGAGGCGAGCTTGCCGGCCAGCTCGGGACGGGCGTTGACCTCGGGGGTGCCCGCGAGCATCGCCACGGTGTTGGCGAGCACGCGCGGATGGTCGACGGCCGCGGCGCGGGCGGAGGCGGAGGTGGGGGTGGCCGCGGCGACCAGGCCGGCGGCGGGGAGAAGGGAGAGAACTTGGCGGCGGGACATGTGCGGCACGGCGTGACTCCAGGCCGGTGGGGGGCTGCCCGGCTCACCTTACATGATCCCTTACGGCCCGGTCAGCAACCGCTTTCCAGCAGCTCAGTCGTCCGCGTACGACAGGATGACGGCCTCCGTCACGAGCGTCACCTGGTTCTCCGTGTGGCAGTCGGCCTGGCGGACGGCGAGCTCGGCGCCGCAGCCTTCGCAGACGAGGTTGGGCCCGTCGAGCAGGTTGATCCCGCAGCAGCCGGTGATCCGGGAGGTGTCGGGATGCAGCCGCATGCCCCTGACGTCGTCGGGATGGACGACCAGGCCGGGCGGCTCGCCGGAGAACTCGCCCGGGCGGTGGTTGGCCGCGTACGTGCCGGGCGGCATCCGCGGCGCCTTGATCCGCTCGAACCACTCGGTCGCCCCCTCAGGGGACTCCTTCCACGGTGGCAGCGGGATCTTCCTGACGGATGCGGTGATCGTCCGGCGGCAGGCGAAGCACAGGAAACGCGCCACGACGCGAGACTACTCCGGGGATGTGACGTGCGCGCGCCTTGCCAACGGCGCGAAGGCCGGGAGACCGTGACCTTGTGCGCGAGATTCCAGGACCCCCTGACGGCGGCGACGCCATCGGTGCCGCCGGCGGCCTGCACACCTACCAGTTGCGGCTGCACGAGCGCTACGGCCCCGTGGTGCGCTTCCAGCTCCCGGGCGGGCTGACGGCGGTCTCGGTGGCCGACCCCGTGCTGCTGGAGGCCACGGCCGCGGTCGACGAACGGCCGGACCAGCTGTTCGAGTTCCTGGCCCCGCTGTGCGAGGCGGGCAACCTGCAGACCCTGCCCGCCGCCGAGCACCGGCCGCTGCGCCGCGCCCTGCTGTCGGCGCTGGCCGGGCGGCGCTCGCACGAGGCGCACTTCGACGGCTTCACCGCCCTGGCCGTGGACCTGGCCGACCGGTGGGCGAGCCGCGCCGCCGACGGGCCCGTGGAACTGCAGCAGGACCTGAGCGAGCTGTCGTTGCGGATGATCTGCCAGTACGCGCTCGGCGGCGGCATCGAGGAACCGGCGCGGGTGGTGAGCGCGTTCGAGACCGTGCTGACCGGCTATCTGGGCCGCCAGTACGAGCGCGGCGAGGACCTGTCGCGGGCGGAGCGGGCGCTGGCGTACCTGCGCGAGGTCGTGGACGGCGTGCTGGCCCGGGGAGACAGCGACCTGGTCGCCGCGCTGGTCAAGGAGGGGCTCGGCCCGGTCAGGGTGCGCGACACCGTACTGATGATCATGCTGGCCGCGCACCACACGACCGGGGTCGCGGTCTCCTGGACCCTGCACCTGCTGGCCGGGCATCCGGGCCCGGCCGCGCGGGTGGCCGCCGAGCTGGACGACGTCATGGGCGACCGGGTCGCGCCCGCCTACGCCGACCTGCGCCGGCTGCGCTACCTCGACATGGCGCTGAAGGAGTCGATGCGGCTCTACCCGCCGGGCCCGTACGGCGCCCGCGAGACCACCGAGGACCTCACGCTCGGCGACCACCACGTCCCGGCCGGCACGACGATCTCCTACCCGTTCTGGGCCGTGCACCTCAACCCGCGCTACTGGCCGGACCCGCGGGCCTTCATCCCCGAGCGGTTCACCGCCGCCGAGCAGGCCAGGCGGCCCAGGTACGCGTTCATCCCCTTCGGGCTGGGCCCGCGCGGCTGCGAGGGGGCCGCGCTGGCCATGGTCGAGGCCGAGCTGGTGCTGGCGGTGCTGCTCAAGCGGTTCCGCTTCGAGCCGGTCGCGGGGCATCGCGTGGTGCCGGTCGAGCGGTTCGTCCTGTGGGCCGAGAACGACATCCGCCTGCGCCTGACCGAGCGGCCGGACAGGGTCACTCCCGGGCAGTGAGGCGTTCGGCCTGGGCGCGGCCGACCTCGGCCGTGCGGCGCAGGTAGTCGGCGATCAGCTCCAGCTCCGCGTCGTCGTAACGGCCCAGCACCTCGCCGAACGCCGTGCCGGGGATGTCCCAGGCGTCGCTGATCCGCGTCCTGGCCCCCGGATCGAGGGCGACCAGGGCCCGCCTGCGGTCGTCGGGATCGGGCCGGCGGACGACGAGACCCGCCTTCTCCAGGCGGTCGACCAGACGGGTGGCCGAGCCGGGGGTCAGGCCCGTCAGACGGGCGACGTCGCCCGAGCTCACCGGGCCCGGCTCCAGCTCCAGCAGGGCCACGCACTGCAGGTCGGTGGGGTGGAGGCCGAGCCGGTCGGCCATGGCCTGGTTGAACAGTGTGTACGCCGCGTAGTGGCGCTGGCTCTCCGCGATGACTCGCTGCAACGTCTCGGCTCGGTTTGACATGGGCGGCTCCGTGCTCCACATTTATTTGCGCTACACAATCTTTGCGTGGCGCAACCTTTGCGCGACGCCTTCATTCTATCCGGAGACTCCATGCTCATCCGCGCGTCCCCCGAGGCGCCCGTCCGGCCGTGGGCCGTGCTCGCGGTCGTCATCGCCGCCGCGGCCCTCGACCTGCTCGACGGGACCATCACCAACCTCGCCGCCCCCGCCATCGTCGCCGACCTCGGCGGCGGGCAGGCGCTCGTCCAGTGGCTCGGCGCCGGTTACGCGCTCGCCCTGGGTGTCCTGCTGGTCACCGGCGGACGCCTCGGCGACCGGTACGGCCGCCGCCGCGTCTTCCTGACCGGCCTGACCGGCTTCATCCTCGCCTCGATCGCCTGCGGCCTGGCCACCGGCCCCGCCATGATCATCACCGGGCGGATCGTCCAGGGCGCGTTCGGGGCGCTGATGATCCCGCAGGGGTTCGGCATCATCGGCGCCGTCTTCCCCCGCGACCGGCTCGGCCGGGCCTACAGCCTCTTCGCCCCGGCGCTCGGCGTCTCCTCCGTCGGCGGCCCGATGCTGGCCGGGCTGCTCATCGAGGCCGACCTGCTCGGTCTGGGGTGGCGGGGCATGTTCCTGATCAACATCGTCCTCGGCGGCGGCACGCTGATCGCCGCGATCCGGCTGCTGCCCGCCGACGACGGCGAACGGGGCACCACGGTGGACGCCCCGGGCGCGGCGCTGCTCGGCGCGGCCATGCTCGGCCTGCTCTACGGCCTGATCGACGGCTCGGCCGCCGGCTGGTCGGTGCGCCCGCTGCTGTGCCTGGCCGCCGGGCTGGCCTTCGCCGCGCTGTTCTGCCTGCGCCAGGTCACGGCGCACGCGCCGCTGATCGAGCCGTCACTGCTGCGCCGGCGCGGGTTCACCGCCGGGCTCCTGCTGAGCGTCGTCTTCCACGCCGCCGTCGCGGGCCTGCTGTTCGTGCTGGCCCTGTTCCTCCAGTCCGGCCTGGGCTACTCCCCTGTACGGGCCGCGGCGCACCTGTCACCCGTGGCCGTGGGCATCATCGTCGCCTCCGTGGCCTGCCACCGCCTGGTCGCCCGGCTCGGCCGCGTGCTCATCGCCGTCGGCCTGGCCATCACGCTCGCGGGGACCGCCTGGCTGCCGGCCGTCGTGTCCGGCGGGGGCTGGGCGCTCGTGCCGCCCGTGCTGTTCGTCGGCCTCGGCCTCGGCACCTGTTTCGCCACCGTCTATGACGTGACCTTGGGCGACGTGGACCAGCGCCAGGCCGGCAGCGCGGGCGGATCGCTCAGCGCCGTCCAGCAACTCGCCAACGCGGCCGGCGCCGCCGCCGTGACCACCGTCTACTTCCACACGGCCGGCCTCCACACCGCCGGCCAGGTCCGCACCACCGACCTGCACACCGCCGACCAGGTCGCCACCACCGGCCTCCACGCCGCCGGCCAGGCACAGGCCGCGACCGCCGCCGCCGTTCACGCTCAGGCCGTCACGCACAGCCTCCTGGTCGTCATCGTGGCCACGCTCGTCTGCTGCGCGCTGGTGTGGCTGCTGCCACGCCGCGCGCACGCCCACCACTGAAAGAATCTCCGAAGGATGACCATCCTCGTCACCGGCGCCCGCGGCGCCGTCGCCACCGCGCTCATCGGGCTGCTGCGCGAGCGCGGCCTGCCCGTCCGCCCCGCCTCCTCCACCCCGGCCGACCCGTCGATCGTCAGGTGCGACCTGCGCGACCCGTCCACCTTCGCCGCCGCGCTCGCGGGCGCGAAGTCCGTCTTCCTGTACGCCGAGCCCGCGCACGCCAGGGAGTTCGCCCGGGAGGCGGCCGACGCCGGGGTCGAGCACATCGTGCTGCTGTCGTCGTCGTCCGTGCTCACCCCGGATCCCGACGCCGACCCGCTGGCCAGATCCCACGTCGAGGCGGAGCGGGCCCTGACCGCCGCACCGGTGCCCGCCACGCTGCTGCGGCCCGGCGCCTTCTGCGGCAACGCGTTCGCCTGGGCGCGGCCGATCAAGGCCGGGGAGCCGGTCGCGCTGCCCTATCCCCAGGCGCACGTGGACGCCGTTCACGAGGCCGACCTCGCCGCCGTGGCCGCCGCCGTGCTCACCGACCCCGGCACGCTCGGCGGACGGGCGTACACGGTGACGGGGCCGCAGTCGCTCACGTTCGCCGACCAGATCGGGGTGCTGTCCCGCGCGATCGGGCGCGAGATCGTGGTCAAGCGGATCAGCAGGCAGGAGTGGAAGGCGCAGGCGGGCCCGTACATGGAAGGCCCGGTCGCGGACGCGCTGCTCGACTACTGGGAGAGCCGCGACGGGCGGCCGGCCGAGCTGACGCCGGTGGTGGAGGAGCTGACCGGGCGGCCCGCGCGCACCTTCGCCTCATGGGTGGAGGAGCACCGGAGCGCCTTCCGCTGACCCACCCCAGGGCTCGCCGGGTGCCGGGTGGACGCTCACGTATGGGGTTGAGCGGGACGACCATGGACCGTCCCCGGCCGGCGCGGTCACGATATGACCATGCTCGCACTCGCGCTCATCACCCTCGTGCTGCACGGCGCCCTCACCGGCCTGTTCTACGCCTTCTCGATGTCCGTCATGCCCGGCCTGAACACCCTCGACCCCGCCAGGGCCGAGGAGGCGATGCGCGGCATCAACAGGAAGATCCTCAACCCGTGGCTGTACCTGGTGTTCCTCGGCTCGCCGGTGGCGGCGCTGGTGGCCGGGTTCGTGGCGTCGTCCGTCTGGTTCTTCGCCGCGGCGGCGGTCAACTTCGTCGGCTCGTTCCTGGTCACCATGGTGATCAACGTGCCGATGAACAACGCCGTCGACGCCGGGACCATGTCGTGGAAGGAGTACTCGCCGCGCTGGACCGCGTTCAACACGCTGCGGACGGTGGCCTGCGCGGCCGGACTCGTGCTGGTCGGCATCGGCCTGACCGCTCTTTAGTAGATGCGGTACTTCTTGCCGCAGTTGTCGAACTTCCCGGCCCAGCAGGTGAAGGTGTAGACCTTCTTGACACCCTTGCCGCTCCACGCGCCGACGACCTCGCCGTCCCAGGACTTGTTGAACCGCTTCCAGTGACCGCCCTGGTACACCTCGAACCAGACCCAGCCCTTCTTACCGCCGACCTTGTCCACCCCGTACCACTTCGTGAACACCTTGCCGT
>NZ_PVNG01000048.1 GCF_003001935.1 Nonomuraea fuscirosea
TGGATGCAGATGCTCGCGCTGCCCGGCACCACCGCCCGCGGCTACGAACCCAAACGCGTGCGCCTTCGCTTGTTCGCCGTGGCCGGACGGCTGGTGCGCGGCGGCCGACGCGTGCGGCTACGCCTCGCTTCCCGATGGCCCTGGGCCCGCGACATCCTCACCGCGCTGACACGCCTGCAAGCGCTGCCAGCCCTGCCCTAACCAGCCCCCACCCATCCCTACGACTAGGAAAGGACACCCGCGGGCCCGCGGAACCCCGCCCACCCGGCGCGACAGCCGGGCCAGCACGCTGACCACCGCCCGTATTCGACCCTCAGCCGGACCACTCAGCCGACCAATCCTGGGTCATGAAAGATCGAGGCTAGCTAGGCGTACGGATTGCAAGGATAGCCCCCCACATACTGAGCCCAGTAAATCTGGGTAATTGATCCCAGGCGTCGTGTTGAGGCCCACGCAAAACACGCATTACCTTCGCTCCCGTTCGTGTAGTAGACCCTGACGGTGATGGGGTCATTATTGCAGTGCTTATAGTATACATCGACCCTGTTTAGGTCAGTCTGTAGGCGATAGACCCCGCACCGTTCGCCCCAAGGGATCGGCGATGCCGCGTGAGCTGGTACGGCGGACATTGCAACGGTGGCACCCGCGACGACAGCCGCTAGCTTGCGCACTACACCGAATTTATTCACTCGTCCTCCCGGTTGAATCTTAGCGAGATTGCAATGTATTTGTGCGCGACTGTTTTGCGAAAGATTATGGGATGCAGCATCCGTTATCGCAATCCCTCGACGTGACTCCTCTATCGGCCTGTTCGGGTTGCCGTCCTTTTGAAGGGGAGATTTTCACGCCGGAGAAAGAAACGGAAGATGCTATTCTGTCATTTTGTGGCGATTTTCGGCCAACGTGACGGGGTAGGGCCAACGTGGTGCCCACCGTAGGCGCGGCCAAGCGCTCCCGTTCGCCGACCTCGCGGCCAAGGCTCCTGGCGCCATCATCGCGGCTCTCGCTGCCGCGTGGCTCCTGATGCAGCAGCCCAACTGAGCTTCCCCCAAGGCCAGGTAGTTAAGGGGATTTGGTTCTTGTCAATCGGCTGAGACGGGCAACGGGACTCCTGTAGATCAGATGTCGGCGAAGATCATCTGAAGAGTGGAGTCCCGTTGCGGGATCAGTTGGTCATTTCCCGGGTGGTGCGGGTGGCCGCGGGGGTGTTCGCACCGGGTCACGTGGGAGAGCTCACGCAGGTCGTGCCGTTCGAGTTGGTGGATGCGGTGCTGGCGGAGACGGGCCGGGTGCAGCGCCGGCTTCGGGAGCTTCCCTCGCGGGTGGGGGTGTATTTCCTGCTGGCGATGTGCCTGTTTCCGGAGGTCGGCTACCTGCTTGTCTGGGACAGGATGACCGGCGCTCTGGCCGGGCTGCCAGGTGCCCGATACCGGCCGGAACCGGGCCTGCCTGGATCGGCTGACCCATGGCGGTTATCCCCAGCTGGAGCTGATGACCCTGGTAGAGACCGGCACCCGGGCGATGATCGGCGCTGTCTTCGGGCCCACCGCCACAGGTGAGACCGCATACGCCGGGCGGCTGCTCACCTACTGAGGCCGGACATGCTCGTGCTGTGGGACAAGGGATTCGATGGCAACGACTTCCTCGCCGCGGTGACGGGCACCGGAGCTCAGGTCGTCGGCCGCCTGTGCAGCAACCGCCGCGTTCCGGTCCTGTCCCGCCTGGCAGACGGCTCCTACCTGTCGATGATCGGCTCGGTCCCGGTGCGGATCGTCGACGCGCAGATCACCGTGACGTGCGCTGACGGCACCGTCTTCGACGCCTCCTACCGGCTGGTCACCACGCTGACCAACGCCCGCCGCCACCCGGCCGGCGCCCTGGTCTCCTTGTATCATCAGCGCTGGGAACACGAATCGGCTTACTACGCGCTCCGCCACACGATCCTGCGCGGCCGCGTGCTGAGGTCGGGCGACCCAGCCGGCGTCGAGCAGGAGATGTGGGCGCTGCTCACGCTCTACCAACTGCTGCGCACCGTCATGGTCGACGCAGCGCAGTCCCGCCCCGGAACCGATCCCGATCGATGCGGGTTCACCAACGCCTTCCACGCTGCCCGTGACCTGGCCATCCAAGCCGAAGGCGTCCTGCCCGAAGCTCCCGACCCCATCGGAACGATCGGACGCCGGGTGCTGGCCAGGCTGCTTCCGCCACGACGCCCACGAATCAGCACCCGCAAGGTCAAATCACCGATCTCCCGCTACGGCGAACGACTGGACGACGGCCGCCCCGACACCAGCCGCGCCATCACCCACCTCGACATCACCCTCTTGCCGCCCCTGCCCGCACTGCCTGCCGCATCCCGAGACGAGCGACCCATCGCCTCGGCCGACCTCCTCCCCGGCGCTCGCGCCCCAGCGGCGGCTGCTGCCCGCAAGCCAGCCACGCCCAGGTGAGCAGGGAGATCCGGTAAATCCGCTGGGAAGAGGCGGCGATTCCAGCCGAGCGGAGAAATGCCTTCACAGCGGTGTTGTAATCGAGGGGCCCCGTAGCAAACGGCGGAAATCCAACGGATTAAGGCCTGACCAGCGGGTTCTCGCGTTCCGCGGTTCTTGTTGATCATCTCCGCTAGGGGGAGGCCCGGAGAAACTCGTGAAGCGCTAGTCGAAGACTCGGTCGACGACGGCGGCTTGCTCGGCTGTGCCTGCGCGGAAATACCGAGCCGAGGTGTCGAGGGAGGCGTGGCCGAGGAGGGCCTGGACCTGTGCGACGTCGGCACCGCCTTCGCGCAGCCGGGTGGCGTAGGTGTGGCGGAGCCGGTGGGGGCGTAGGCCGGGGTGTTTGGCGTCGGTGCCGACGGCCAGGACGACCTGGACGATCCCGGAGATGGTCAGGGCTCCGCGCTGGCCGGTCCACAGCGGGCCGGGTTGGCGGCCGCGGATGTCGAGCCATGCAGTAATGCGGGCCCGTGCGGTCGGTGGGATCGGGACTGTGCGGACTTGGTCGCCCTTGCCGTGCAGGCGGATGGTGCCGGTGCGGGCGGTGATCGCGATGTCGTCGGCCTCCAGCCGGGCGCATTCCTCCTCGCGGGCTCCGGCGTACAGCAGGACCGCGATGATCGCCGCATCCCGGGCGCCGCGGCGGGCGGCGGCGCGTTCGACGGCCCCTTGCTCGGCGCCGGTGAGGGCGTCGGGCTCGCCGGGCTTGGGCACGGTGGCGCGTTTGATGCGGATGCGCAGCCCCAGTTGGGCGTACATGAGGGTGAGTGCGGCGATCCCCTGGTTGATCGTGTTGGGTGCGGCCCGCTCCTCGATCCGGCTGCGCCGCCAGGCGGTGACCGCGGCCTCGGCGCCGACGACGTCGGCGAAGGCGTCGTCGTGCTCGATGCCGGGACCGGTCAGCCACAACACGTAAGTGGCGGCCTGCCGCTTGTAGGCCTTGGCCGTGTTGGCCGACAGCTTGCACCGGTCGAGGTATCGATGCAGGGCACTCAGCGCCCGGTCGGCGACCGAAGCGATGTCGCCGGCATCGGGGCGCAGCGCGACGACCTCGGCATTCACCGGCCGTTCGCCTCCGGCCCGTGCCCTTCGTCGTCGGGAGAGCTATCGTCGCGGTCGACGTCGGCGTGTCCGTCGGCGAGGTAGGCGTCGCGGGCGGCCCAGTCATCGACCCCCTCCACGAGAGGCGGTAGCCCCTCAGTGATCCATTCCGTCGGGTAGGGCCGTGCGGGCTCGTCCACGATCGTCACTACCTCCCGCCCGGGTGCCGCCGGTCGCCCGGCAAGGGCGTCGCGAGCGGCGTCCTCTGCGCTCCAGGCGGTGCGTACCTGGGCCAGCAGCGTGCCGGTGCGCTCAATCCCCGCCTCCGCCAGTCCCGCCATCTCGCGGCGCAAGACGCGGCCGACCCGGTCACAGACGGCGCTGGCCGCATCGCGAGCTTGGCGGGCACTGGCGATCCGGTTCGGATCGCCAGCGGCTGCCGCGGCGGCCAACTCGGAATCCGCCTGCTCGTACTGCTCGTGTAGCGCCTGATGCTCGGCGACGAGGTCGGCTACCCGGACGCGGGAGACGATGCTCTCGGCTTGGTTGATCGTCACGATCTCGGTCACCGCTTGATTTGCGGCGTCGGCTCGGTCGAGGAGCGCGTCGACCTCGGGTTGCGCGGTCCGGCGCCGGTCTGGATCTGCCATCGCTGACCACTCCCTATTATCCGCTGAGTTCCGCCCCGGCATTCACAGGCCCGGCGACATCGTTATCCACTGAGATCCTAGCCTTGCTCAGCGGATAATGTCGGTTATCCACTGAGGCTACAGTTTCGCGTCGTGGCGGTGTTGGGTCTCATCTGACCTGGAAGGCAGTTGTGATGACCGGCTCGTTTGGAGCATTGCAGGTGTTAGGGGCCATGCCGCCGGTGGCCACAGCACTGCGCCAACCCCGTTACATCTCGCCCCCGGCGAGGCGGGAGGGGCCTTCCTGCGGGCGTCGATCCGCCAAGGCGATCAGCCTACGGACTCCGAAGAAGCCGGGACTGTCCGGTGCACCCACGCGCCCACCGCGAACAGGAGGGCCGCGGTGACTGCGGGGATCACGGATAGCGCGCTGTACGAGTACCTGCACTCACCTGAGAAGCCAACTCTGTCAAGGAGCGCGGAGGAGGCGAAGTACGGGGCAAGCGGTCCCGTTACCGCGATGGTGACGCAGATCCACCCGAGCCAGGCGAGTCGTACCCGATAGCGCCGAGCAGACGGGGAGTCATGAGGCACCGACCGGGATAGCCGGTAGAGCAGGATTCCTGCCCAGAAGACGCATAACGCGATCAGGAGGTTCTCTCCGTGGGCCATAACCTGCTCAGCGACAGAGGAGCCAGCTACGAGCAGTGTGTCTCGCGGGATGAACCTTGCTCCTGTCGACAGATCCGTGACCGGCGATACGTACGTTGCTCCTGTCGACAGATCCTTGACCGCCCATCTCTCGCTGTGTACCCGACCGTCGAGAGTGTGGGGAACGGGCAAGCACCGTACGCTTACCACGCCTCGAAGGACGCCGCCGATCACGAGCGCCGGTCCCCAGGTCGCGGCGACGACTCCCGACACCAACGCCAGACCGCCAGCCACCTTGACGAGCAGGAATGAAGACCGCCGAGACAGATCCACGATCACCTTTATAGTGGTTCCACCAAGCCCTTTCGAACGTTTGCTGATATTTGGCCGGATCGTGATCGTGGTCGGCACCTTGATTTCCCACTGTCTCAATGGTGTGGCCCGGCCAGACCGAGGCCAGCGCCTTTTGACGCCGCGCGTCTCATCCAATCTGAGACACTGCGGGTCAGAGCCTTCCCGTACCTCCAGTGAATGAGACGGGACAGCGGTTCAAGGGTTGAGCAGAAAGGTGGTGCCGGCCTCGGTGACCAAGGTCGGGCGCAGCGGCCGCCAGCCGTCGTCCAGTTTGGCGAGTTCGCCTTCGATGTCGACCTCGATAAAGCCGAAGAAGTTGATGTTCTCCCGGTGGCCGGGCGCGATGAACGACAGCAGTTCGTCGGAGACCTCACGGCCCTGGGCGCGCAGTTCCCTGATCCCCATCGCGTAATACTCAGTCGTCCACGTGATCACCGCGTTGGTCAAGATCGTGAGGCACCAGGCCTGTTCGGTTTGATCCTGCAGGTGTGGGCGGACGATCGTGCCTTGCTGAGCGTAGTGCAGATCGCGACGCAGGGCGTGCAGGCTCTCGCCCTTGTTGAGCTGGCGGGAGATCTTCCGCCTGTAGACCGGGTCCGACAAGTAGCGAGCTGCGTGAATGGTTCGCCGCATGCGGCCCCACTCCTTGACCGCCGCGGAGAGAGTGTTCTGGCGGGAGGCGGCCGACCACTTGCCGACGACCAGGGACGCGGTCGCCTCACCGAATTTCAGCGATCCGGCCATCCGCAGCAGGTCATCCCAGCACTCGGTGATGAGGTCTTCGTTCCACCGGTCGGCCAGTAGCGGTCCGGCGTGAGGGAACAGGGCGTTGGTCGCCGCAGGGGTGTCGACCCGCATCAGCGTGATCCGGCCCAGATCCCGCACCCGAGGCGTCAGAACCTTGCCGACCAGGTCGAACAGGCCAAAGTTGACCAGCGTGGCACCGTGAGTATCTGTCGCGTGCTCGTGGATCGGTAGATCGGTCTCATTCCCCAGCAGCTCATCAAGGGTGTAGTGGCCCTCGCGGGTGGTGGGGATGATCTGCTTGGTCCCGTACGTCGACCATTGGTCGGAGACGTGGGTGTAGGTCGACAAGACCTTCCCGCCGTGGATGTTCATGTCGCGGGCCGTCAAGCTCTTGCCGCGCACAGGGAAGCGCTGCCCGTCGGAGGAGGACATGGTGCCGCCCCCGAACTTCTTGGCCAGCTCAAGTTTGTAGTGGTGGTTGACCAGCACCGTGTTCGCCTCGCGCAGCGTCTCCTCCCGCACGTACCACTCTTGGGTCCAGGCGAGGGTGTCGTAGGAGACGCCGCACGCCTCGGACATGCGGGTGAGCCCGAGGTTGGTGGCGCCGGCGATCAAAACCGCGAGGATGTTGCGCTTCTGTTCGATCGACAGCTTGGTCTTGCGGCCGCCGGCATGGGTGAAGCAGTCCAGGAAGTGGGTGCGTGCGTCCAGCTCGATCAGCAGCGAGGCGATCGGCACGAACGGCAGCATCCCTGACAGCTCCTCCCGCAGCGCCTTGGCCTCGGCCGGGATGTCCTCTGCCGACAGCGGCGGAATGACGAGTTGCCCCGCCTCGTCCAGCCGGACCGCGCCAACATCGTTGGGCGCGGCGTTCGCCAGGGTCTCTTCGAGGTCTTCCAGAGCTTGGTGCAGTTCCTCCTTCACCTGGTCGATCGCCTCGGCCGCACGGGCAGGCTTGCGGACCAACTGGCAGAACTCCGCCCGCCGGCCCTCCCACTGCTCCGGGGTGAACAGGTAGGTGCCGGGATCGGCGTACCGGCGAGACCCGGGAACGAACACATCCCCCGAGCGGAGCCCGTCCCGCAGCGCGAGCACCAGGCACAGCTCCCAGTAGTGCCGGAACGCCTTCTCATCACCTGTCTTCCGGGCCTTGGCCAAGTAATCGGCGTACCGGGCGGGCACGAACGACGTGGGTGTCCCGGCCGGGACCTTGCGGCCACCGGTCCGGTTCAGCTCCTTCAAAACCTCGAGGGCGTCCATCAGATCGGTGGCGCCGGGGCCACCCTGGAAGTCGACCGCCGACAGCACCTTGGGATTGAACTTGCGCAGGTAGGTGTAGGAGGCCTCCAACGCGGCCAGGCGGCCGTGGTCGCGCGGCAACGGCTTCCAGTTGATCGCGGAGACCTCGCGGAGCTTGTCCATCCCGATGCGTTCACGCAAGATCCCGCCCACCTGCTCATCCGAGATCCCGGGGTCGACCAGGATCGGGAGGATCACATCCATCAGAAGTTGGCGAGCCTCGCCCTTCTTGGCCCGCTCCGCCAGGGCCTCATCCGTCTTGGCCTTGGCGTGCGACTCGCGTGCCGACACCGCTTGGTCGAACAGCGCGATGACCTCGTCCAGCTGATCGACCGCTGACTGAGCCACCAGCGCGAGCAGGATCGGGTAGCGGCGCTCCTCACGCCGTTCCAGCCCCTGAACCGTCGAGCGGCGGCCCACCGTGGCCAGGAACCGGCGCCGCTCCCGCGGCAGCATCGACAGATCCAGGTGATGCGCATCCATCGCCCGCAGATACAGCAGCTTGTCAATGGAGACGCCGATCGCCAGTGGCGTAGCCTCCACCGCCGGTGTCGTCAACCACCGCAACCGTGGCATCCCGATCTCGGGATCATGCACCAGCAGCCGGTCCAGATCCGCTCGCATCGGCCGCGTCAGCCAGGTGCTCGACCCTTTGAGTGGTCAACGCCCCTGCGGCAGAGCGGGCCGCGGTCACCAGTTCCATCAGTGTGACGACCCCGGGCCGTACGACCTGCGCGCTGATCAGATGCTCCGCCGCCTGCTGGAACAGCAGCGAGGGAGTGTCGTGTTCCATCGCCCGGTCCAGTAGGAACTGCTCCAGCTCTTTCCACTGAATGCTGCCCGGTGAGGGGTTCTTCCACGTCAGGTACTTCATCACCAGCTTCAGGTGATCACTGCGGGTTTGCGGGCGCTTCTTCGTGGCTCGCGCGTACTGTTCCAACATCCCTGGGAACACCGCCATCTGCCCTGCTAACCGCACCAACGCAGCCTGCGGAATCTCCTGGAGGTCGTCGGGGATGTAGCCGAGCCACGGCAACGTGCACAGTTGCACGGCAAGCCCCAAGCGCGCTTCCGGTCCCCGACCCGGCGCATCCAAGAACGCGTGCTCGCGCGACGTCAGCGTGAAGTACTTGATCAGTTCCTCGCGCCCGATGTCCGGGAACGACCGAAGACGCTCCAACTGCTCATCCGACAAAAACCTCGTCGACATCAGCCACTCCACGAGTCACCAGATCATCCAGTTCGTGACGAACCGTAGCGGAGATGATCAACAAGAACCGTGGAACGCGAGAACCCGCAGGTCAGGCCTTAATCCGTTGGATTTCCGCCGTTTGCTACGGGGACCCCTGCTGCGTCGTCTGGGCAACCACTCCCGGCGCAACCGGATCTACAAGGCGCTGCGCGAGCTGGGTCGTGTGGTGCGGACCGTGACGCTGCTCCGGTACTTGTCGGAGCCTCAGCTCAGAGACCAGATCACGGCGATCACCAACCGCACCGAGGCGTTTCACGGCTTCGCCGCGCACCTGATGATCGGCGGGCAGCTAATTAGCCACAACGACCCCGACTACCAGGAGCGGGTGGTGAAGTTCAACGAGCTGATCGCCAACTGCGCGATCTACTCCACCGCCCTGGACATCACCGATGCCGCCAATGCCCTGGCCGCCGAAGGCCACGTCGTCGACCCCGACGACTTGGCCACCATCTCACCCCTGATCACGCGCACGATACGCCGGTTCGGCAACTGGATCGTGGACACCACCCCGCCGCAGAACATCGTGGCGACCAGGTTGGACCTCACCCCTCGCGCGCTGTTCCCCGCCGCGCCGGTGTGATGCTTCCTCCGCCCCGAGACGTGTCGCCGCAGGCCGGCCCGCGCCCGGGTGCGATGCTGCCGGTCATGTACGACCCCGAAGACGACGAGGGCGATCGTGAGCCCACCGCCGAGGAGGAGATGGACGACCTCGGGTTGATCTTGTAGCGCATGAAGCCAGCTAGGGGGCAGTACGGGAGAAAGGGTCAGTCATGTCGCTGACCAGGGCGATCACGCAGCTCCGCCCAGTGTGCCGCACGGCAACGATGGTGTGCTCCGGAGCTGACGATGGCCCGACGCGATGCGCGGGCCATCGTCGTGGTGGTGGGTTGGGGTGCCTCACTCGGTGACGGGTTCGCTTAATCTCGATGGCCAGCACGCCGAGTGCCTTCCAGTGCCTCCCATTTTTCGAGGCCCGCTCCTCGAACACGTTGCGGCTCGTTTCGACGACCACCGGAGATCGGGCGCGCAGCCGGGCGCATCGCTATGGGGCTCGCTCCTGCAGGGAGCAGATTCACAGATCACCCGGGCGGGAGCTGATCCGTCCATTCAGCGTCGATCGTCACCATGCCGTCCTGGGTATAAGCCATTCCGCCTGTGAGGGGAGCCCATACGGAGGTTTCGCGGATCCGCCCGGTGTCCGGGTCGACGATCATGATGCCCTTCCCGGAAGCTACCGGGACCTGCAGGCGTCGCCCGCCATCGGTCTCGCCGAGATCGAGGACTCCCGGTCGTGAGGCGAGCGCTCGATAGGCGGCGGCACGGACCTGGGGCGAGACCGGTGCCTCACTGATCAGCGAGAGCAGCGCCTCCATAGCGAGGCCGTCCTGTTCGACAGTCGTGATCGGTCCCCCGCTGGGGCGGACACCGCTTTCGGGGACAGCGGACCAGAGCCGGGTGTACAGGGCCTTCTCGTCGGCGGGCAGCGACCGCAGCTCTTCGAAGGTCATGCGCAACGGTCCCACCGCGAAAGGCTGAGGCTTCATCGGCCACTCCAAGAGCTTGCCTTCGCCCTTTAGCCCTTTGCCTTTGATCCAGAAATGACCGTCGCGCCGATACCAGTACTCCTCGGTCGCAGCCCCCTCTCTTGTGATGGTGATGTGCCAGTACGTCCCGGCGCTCTCAGGGGTGCGCTCCGCCGTGTCGGCGGCGACGAGCAGGACGTCGCGCGAACTCATGACCGGCGGCCGGGAGTCGCCGACACGGCCCGGCACGATCACGAGCGCGGCAGCGATGGCCGCCGCAACCGCTGGGATCAGGATCCAGCGCGCCCGCCGCCAGGGGGTGCGCTGGCGCGCCGTGGGCGACGGGCTGACGGCGCGTTCCAGGAGGGCCGCGCGGGCGGCCGTATAGGCGGCGTGTGAGGGGGCGTCGGGTTGCGGGCGCACAGCGTGCAGCATCTCGATGTCGTCCATGATCAACCGTCCTTTCCGATCGTTGTCGGCTCGGCGCCGTTCAGCGAGGCGCGCAGGGTCTTGCGGGCCCGGTGCAGCCGGGTTCGGACGGCGGCGCCGGTGATGCCAAGTGCCTCGGCCACCTCCTCGGAGCTCAGCCCGCCCCAGGCGATGAGCAAGAGCACCTCACGGTGGGAGCGAGGGATTTTCGCGAGCGCCGCCATCAGAGGCACCCGTTGCACCCGGGCGTCGACACGGCCCGCAACCTGGTCGGCGTGGCCGTCGTCGGCCTGCGTGAGAGGTGTCCGTGAATGCGCCCGATACCGCCTGGCCTCCGCCCGGTGATGCCGGGCGATCAGGTTGGCGACGATCCCGTACAGCCAGGGCCGGGCATCTGCACGCGACAAGTCGTAGCGGTCACGTCGGTCGAACGCAACCAGGAACGTCTCCGCGGCCACGTCGTCGGCGAGGCTCGGCCCTAACCGCTGTGCGGCGAACCCGTGGATCTGGAAGTAGTAGCGGTCGAAAACCGCGGCGAAGCGTTCCGGGTCTTGCCAGGATTGCTCGATGATCGCCGCGTCACTGACCTCCTGGTCCGGATCCTGGTCCGGAAGCGCTCGGGTCATTGCGGCCATATCCAGATCTTTCGTGTCATTGTCTGCCTTCGGTAGCTTGAAAGGGTGCCCTCCTTCGCCGATGGATGGACAAGTGTTTCACCAGCTGTCGTGGAAGGCATTGCGACATCCCTTCAGACGAAGCGGTGCCAGGAAGGGCAACGGGCCGAGCCACGTGTCGTCAAGCGGGGGAAACGGAAGGCTGTGGTTGATAGCGACCCGAGCGGGCCGGTGAGACCGCCGACAGTTGGTCTACGGGGAGCGGACATCGTCACAGCTGGGCTCAGCGACGTGTGTGACCGCGCGCCTCTCCCGCAAGCGGGCCACGTAAGGCTCGTACAGACTCTTCGGATCGCGCCGTGAGGAGCTGAGCGTTTCATAAGCGAGCACCTATGAAACAAGCGGCTCCAGCCTGGCACGTCCAGGACGAACGCTGTTTCATGAGTCGGTGCAAACGGATGGCGGTCTGAAACACTCTTATGAAACGATCTCGGGGTGCGCGACGACGACTTCCTCCGCGTGGAGGCCCACGACTGTCCGATGACCTCCTGCGCCGCCCCCGCCGGCTCACCCTGCCGCACCGGCCGGGGCAAGGTGGCCATCCAGTACCACACCGCCCGCTTCCGGCTCGTGCCCGCATTCGCAAAGGCGCTCAACGTCCCCACCCCGGCCGTCCGCAAGCCGGGTACGGCCTGGGTCGCACTGCCCCGCCCGGCCGCAGCCGACGCCGAACCGGCCGGGCACGCGCGGATCGGCTACGCCCGCGCCTCCACCCTCCGCCAGTCCCTGGACACCCAGCTCGACGCCCTGAAGGCCGCTGGCATCACCCGCGTCTTCGCCGAGAAGATCTCCACCCGCGCCACCACCCGGCCCGAACTCGACAAGGCCGTCACCCTGGCCCGCGAGCTCCGCGCGGCCGGCGTCGCGGTCACCCTCGTGGTACACGAGCACAAGCGCCTCGGCCGCGGCCTCGACCTCGCCGCCCTCGCCGAGCAACTGCGCGCCGCCGGCATCGGCCTGGAGTTCCTCACCGGCGAACTGCAGGGCTCCCATGACCCCTCAGGCGTGGTGTTCACCGTGCTCGCGGCCCTGTCCGGGATGGAACGCGAATACATCCGCGACCGCACTCTGGAAGGCCACGAATCCGCCCGCGCCCGCGGCAAGACCATCGGCGGCGCCACCGTCACCGACGAGAACATGCTGTCTATGGCCCTGCACCTGCGCGACCAGAACCTGAGCCTGCGCGACATCGCCGCCCGGCTCGTCATCACCAGCGGCGTGAAAAAGGGCCGTCACCCCTCGCCCGCAACCGTCCTGCGTATGCTGCGCGACCACGACCAGCAGAGCGCAATCTGACCGGCCCGGCCCGTGAAGGCCCGAGGGATGGCCGCACACGGGAAATCGTCTAAGGCGGATCACCTCGGCTGCGCGGCGGCAGACCGGGCACCCAACTGTGGAACCGGGCCGTGGCACGCTTCGTTCGTATTCCGGTCTCACCCCAACCATGGGGATGCCGACGGCAAGGTGTGGCACGAGGTGAAGACCGCGTTCCGCGGCGGCCCGCACGCCCACCCCGACCAGCCGTGGGCGGCAGGCTCCGACACCTGGAACGGCTACCTCCAGCGCGCCGGCGCGGCCGTCGCCGACCTGGTGCGAGCCCACCAGGGGGAGCGGGTGCTGTTCGCCGCCCATGGCGAGACCGTGCTCGCCGCGCACGTCCTGCTACTCGAACTGGGCGTCGGCGTGCGGACGAGCTTCACCGTCGACCACGCCTCGATCACCCACTGGCAGCTGCACCGCGACCGGTTCGGCGCCCGAACGCTGGATGCTGCAATGCCACAACGACAGCGCGCACCTGCACGCGCCGGCACGCCGATGACGCGCACCGACGACGACCTGCTGGCGGTGGCCCGCGACCAGCTCGGCCCCGTCACGCCGATTCAGCGCTTCGACTTGCCGTCGCGGGTGCAGCTCCTCGTCGCCGGCGACGGGCAGCGCTACATCCTGAAGCGGCACGACCGGCCGGGCCGGTACCGCGCCGAAGCCGACGCCTACAGCAGCTGGGTGCCGTCCCTGGGCGGTAACGCGCCGACGCTGATCCACGCCGACCCGGACAGCCTCTCGCTGCTGCTGACGGTCGTTCCTGGGCGGCATGCCACACAGCTGCAGGAGGGGTCGACAGGTGAGCTGCGGGCTTACCGCGAGGCGGGCCGCGTCCTGCGGCTGATCCACCAGGCGCCGCCGGGCCCGCACGCTGGCACCCGCGCGCCCGCCCACCTCGCCGAGCGCATGCGCTGGTGGGCGATCCGTGCGGTCGGATCACCAGCACCCTCCCGTGCTCGACCATTGTGGCGGCATCGGCGATCTGCCCCTCCATGGTGCGCGCCTTCAGCCCGTGCCGAGACAGGGCATCGATGACGATCTCGGCGGCCTCCAGCACGCGACGCCGGACCATAGCCGCTGCGCGCAACCTGATCACGGATCTGGTTGCCCCGTAACTCCGCAACCACATCCCCGACCTGCCGCTCGCAGGTCTTGTTGGTGATCAGGGGTCTGCGGCAGCCATCGAGTCAGCAGAGCCGGATGAGGTTCTTTGCGCTGTCAATCGCGTTTCGCGGGAAGTGACGGCTCGGCGTCGGTCCAGCCCAACTGCTGGTAGGCGGTGAAGTCGGTGACCTTCGCGGTACGGCCGTGGGCGAGCTCGACCGTGGTGGTCACCGAATGCGCGAGCGGCAGGCCCGTCGCGGGATCGATGATGTAGGCGATCTCGTACGGGTTCTCGTTGCCTGGGCCAGGGGGGCGGTGGTAGCCGAAGGCCTCTCCCATGCGGCCCAGCGGGTCCTTCACCCTGCCCAGCGACTTCATCTCGGGCATGGTGGCCAGAATGCGGTAGGCGGCGGCGCGGACGGTGGGGGAGACGGGCAGACCGAAGACGATCTCCATGCAGGCGCTTTCCAAGGCCGACTTCCGCCAACCTGGGTCCTTCTCCGAGCCGCCCTTGGCCCTGGCGGTGATGCGCTGTTCGAGGTAGGCGCGCAACTCCCGCTCTCCGCTCGGGACGCGGCGGAGCTCCTCCCAGGAGACCAACTCCTTCGTCAGTGATCCTCCTGAGCCTTTCCACTTGCCCCGCAGCCGCGAGGCCGCCTTCTCCTCCACGGCGGCCCGCACGATCTCCGACGAGGGGAAGGCCGCGACCCCGACGTATGGGGTCATATCCACCGGGTACTTCCACTGGGTCGGCGAGCCCGCCTCCCGCCAGGCTGCCCGGTCCTCGGAGGTGAGCGGCTTGGCGCCGAGATACTGCCTGATTCGCCAGCTCTGCGCTCCAGGGCCGCGTGCCAGCCACTTCTCTTGAACGTGGCGCAGCCTGATGACGTAGCCGCGATCAGGTGAGATCGCGTCCGTGCCGGAGACCGTGGTGGTCAGCCAGTAGGCGCCCTGCATGGGCTGCTTCGCGGCGCTGGCGGCGCTGGCGGCGGCGAGCAGCATCCGGCGCGCCGATGGCTGCGTGCCAGGCGAGGGCGAGGCCGCCGCCGGATTCGCCCGTTGGACCTCCGGCGTTGTCACCATCGTGACGACCAGGACCGTGGCGGCCAAACTCGCCGCCGCGGCCACCCAGGGGGCAGGACCTCGCCACCGCCTGCCGTGTGCTCTGGCGCCCTGCGCTGGCGGCTGGGACATGATCGAGGACAGCAGCGTCTGGGCTCCCGGCCCTGACACCTGCCCGGCCGGCTCGCTGTTCAGGTCGTCGTCGTGCACTCGGGCGAGGTCGTCGAGGTTCACAGCGTGCTCCTCTCGAAGAGCGGAAGGTCGATTCCGGCGTCGGTCAAGGCGCGCATGAACCGTTTGCGGGCACGGTGCAGTCGCACGCGGACGGCGTTGCGGGTGATGCCGAGCGTGTGGGCCAGCTGTTCGGTGTCGAGCTTCTCCCAGGCGACCAGCGACAGCAGCTCCCTGTCGTCGTCGTTCAGACTTCTGAAGACCCGGCCGAGCTGTGTGTACTCGCCAGGTGGTGGTTTGGTGAGCGCCGGGGAGGTGATGATCTGCTCACGCAGCGCGGCGGCGCGCCGCTCATGCCGTCTCTCGCCGCGGCGGTGGTTGGCGAGGGCCTTGCGAGCCACGCCGTACAGCCAGAATCGGGCCTCATCACCTGCCGGGATCTCGTTGACGCGCTGCCATGCGATGGCGAACGTCTCCGCCACCACGTCGGCCGCGTCATCGGGGTCTTGACATCGGCGCAGGACGTACCCGAGCACGGGGCGATAGGCGTGTTCGTATATCTGCACGAACCGGCCGTGGGGAGTGGATCCCATCCGGCCTCCTCACTGAATCATTGGTCATCCCTCCAATGTCCGGAAAGCCGGAAACATTACCGGTCGCCAGCGATCTCCCTACACCGCGGGCGAACCAGCCGAGACCTTCCGGCTCCACGTGGGCGTTCACCTGATCCTCGATCAGGACGGCATGGTCCTGCTGCTACCGCGCACCAACACCGGCTTCGCCGACGGCTCCTGGTCGGAGCCCGGAGACTGCCTGGACGTCGGGGAGACCCTGCGCGCGGACGCCGCCCGCGAAGAACTCGGCATCGTCATCAACCCCGCACGCACCTGGCCTTCGCGCACCTGCGCCACCGCGCCGACCCCGACGGCCAAGCCCGCATCGGCGTGTTCTTCACCGCCACCCGCTGGACGGGACAGCCCGTCAACGCCGAGCCCGGCAAATGCAGCAAGATCGACTAGTTCGGCCTCGACGACCTACCTGACGACGTCATCACCTACATGCCGCACCGCCCTCGACGCCTACTGCCACGGCCACGCCTTCAGCCTGGCGGCCGGCCCGCCACTCACACCTTCTGAAGACCAGCCCACCGGCAGCGCGCAGCCCCGCTCAGGCCGCGTCGGCCCCCTCACCAAGGTCCAGGCAGACCTCCATACCATCCAGCGGCGCGTTCAGATCGTAGATGTAGTCACCGAAGCGGCGCACGTTGTCTTCCTGATAAGGGGACATGATGGCCACGTCGGTGCGATACACCGCCTGCCTTTCGCTGCGCAGCTGGTTGAGCACCAGGGACATGTCCAGCGTGGTCTGGTACATGACCAGGTCGGCGACCAGGGTGTTGAACTTGATCGCTTTCTCCTGTTCCTCGGGCTCGTTGTCGGCGATCACCCCGTTGTTGCCAAACCCGATCCACTTGGCGAAGTTGTTGTAGGACTCGACCATGTTGGTGGCCCGGGTGATGTTCTCTCGCAACGCGGCGTCGGAGATGTAGCGCAACAGCACCATCGTCCTCTTGACACGGCCCAGCTCGCGGAAGGCGCGGTAGATCTTGTTGCGCTTGGAGTCGTGCCGCAGCCGCCGCAGCAACGTGATCGACGACAGCTCACCCTCCCGGATGGAGATGGCCACCTTCATCAGGTCCTGCCAGTGATCCTCGATCAGCCGCCAGTTGATCGGCTCGCCGAACAGCGCGTCGATATGCCGATAGGCGATGCCCGGCTCGGGCCGGTGGAAGGTCAGGTCCCGGAAGTTGCGGATGCGAGGCAGCAGCTCGAACCCGAACAGGTGCGCCAGCCCGAAGACCGGGAACGACTGACCTTGCGTATCGGCGTGGATCTCCTTGGGCGCCGCCTCGCTCTCCTGCTCCAGCAGCCCTTCGATGATGTAGACCGCCTCCCACACCCCGCACGGGATGAACCGGGAGAACAGCGCGATGTAGTTGTCGGCGATGTGGTGGTAGGCGATGCCCCCATATCCGCCGTAGCGGATGTGGAACTCGGCGATCAGATTGTCCACGTACACGTCGTACTTGGTGCCGTCGGCGGCCACCGCGTTGCCCTCGCCCCACAGCCGGGGCAGGTCCAGTCGCAGGTAGGCGTTGACCACATCCGCGATCGCCTTGTTCAAGCTCGCCACGGTGACGTGCTTGCGCAGCGTGTAGGACAGCTCGTGGGCGCTGACCCGACCGCGCAGGTGCCGAGCCGCCTGGGCGGCGCCCAGGTTACAGCCGTAGGCGAAGGCCACCAGCAGGTAGCGCTCCAGCGGGTCGGCCAGCTTGGCATCCGACCCCGACAGCGGCCCGAAATGGCGGAACCAGCGCAGGTGCCGGGTGGTCCGGGTCAAGATCTCCAGCAGCGAACGTTCCGGCAGCCGGTCCTTGACCGCCACAGCCAGCGCCAGCGCCCCGGCGCTGTGGCCGGGCGACTTGTGGGCCTTGAGCGTCGGCCGGCCCTGCTCGTCGATCATCAGGTCGGCGTTGTCCGGATAGCCCGCATCGACGGCCACGGCCACCTCTTTCATCTGGGCCTTCAACTGCACCACGAAGTCGGTCGCCGTGGTGGGCAGGCCGACCTCGGCGCAGTACTCGGCCAGGTGCGGCTGGCAGTCCTCCCAGCTGAGCAGCTGGGACTACCAATTGGCGTACGCCTCTGAGCCCACCGCGGCGACATCGCCGCGCACCAGCTCATCGGCCAGGCAGGAGAACACGCAGATCTCGAAATGCCGGCGCACCAGCTTGCCGGGGCGGCGCCTGTCGGCGATCACCTTCCGCCAGGCCTCCGGCGCGAACGACACATCCACCCGCCGGCGCACCTTCACCGTAGAGACCTCGCCCGTCGTCTCATCGACGACCTCCTCCTCAGCGGTGTAGGTGTCGCCGATGAGCTCGCTGGTGCGGGTGGCGTTGGCGCGCACGAACTCCAGCGCGTCCAGCAGCTTGCGGTCGCTGGTGGCCGGCTCCAGCACCAGCACGCCGGCCAGGCGCAGCAGCAGGCCGCGGTGGCTGCGGTAGAAGCGGTCCAGCAGCGGCAGGTAGTTGTCGCCGTGGTAGGCGGCCAGTGCCTCGTGCTCGGCCACCAGGTCGGCCAGGCCGCCGTTGACCTCGATCGTCTCCAGCACCGCCCGGCCGGTCTCGTGCCGCCGCCGTACCGCCGTCCACGCCTTCGGCGCAGTCTGGGCCGCCAGGTCGACCTCCTTGGCCGCGCTCAGCAGGTCGCCGAGCACCGCCAGCATCCGCTCGTTGCGCTGGCGTTGCTCGGCGCGGATGGTCTCCAGCAGCTCACGGGCCTTGTTGTGCATGGTGTTCATCCGCTTGCACAGCATGGTCACCAGGTCGTCGCGGGCCCGCACCCGCGCCTGGTGCAGCAGGCACGCCTCCAGCACGATCCGCTTGACCTCGCCGTAGTCGCGCATCTCGGCGGCGTCCAGCGCCCGCGCCTCGGCCGCGAAATGCGCGATTTTGGAGTCGGGCACCCCTTTCAGCCAGGCGTCGCTGGCCCCGGCCATGCCATCCAGCCAGGCCAGATGGTCCAGTTGCAAGCGCAGCTTGGTCACCGTGGCCCGCGGCGCGCTCTTCTTGGCCCGGTCATGGCCGCTGTGGCCGGTGGCCGGATCCACCTCCAGCATGCCCAGCATCCGTGCGTGATCGTCGAAGCTCATCCGGCCGTAGGCCAGGGTGAAGATGCCGCCGTTGACCTCCGCGCGTACCGGCCTCCGAGGAGTCTGAGTGCAGAAATTAGCGGTAGCGACCTGGGGCTTCTTCGCCTGTTAGTGGTCTGTGATGAGGGCTTCCAGGGCAGCAGCCTTGTCGGCTTCGGTCGGCAGGGCGTACCGGCGGGTGGTGTCCAAAGAGCCGTGGCCGAGGAGTTCGGCGACCAGGATGGGGTCTTTGCCGTCGCGGATGAGCTGGGTGGCGAAGGTGTGGCGCAGGACGTGCGGGCTGAAGGGTTCGACAGGGTCGTCGTTGATGCCGCAGGCCTCGCCGAGGCCGGTGATGATGTCGCGGGCGGCGCGGTCGGTCAGGCGGCCGCCGCGCTGGTTGAGGAACACCGCGGCGCTGGTGGCGCCCTTCCAGCCAGCGCGGGCTTCCAGCCAGCCGGTGAGGGCTTGGCGAAGGTCGGGGTGGACGGGCAGGTGGCGGATCTTGCCGCCGTCCCGTTTGATCGAACCGTCTGAAGCACAGCGGGCCGCAGCTGCCTGTCGACGCGAAACAGCTGCTCATCTAGAACATCAATCAGATGTGTATGCCGCCGTCTGCATCCCATACAGCTCGGCGTAACGGCCCGGGGCTTTCAGCAACTGTCGATGTGAGCCGTGTTCGATGAGGGCTCCCTTGTCGAGGACGAGGATCAGGTCGGCTCCGGCGAGGGTGGAGAAGCGGTGTGACACGATCACCGTGATCGCTCCGCTATGGGCCGCCAGATGGCGGGCTCGTTCCATGTAACGCGTGAAGATGGCGTGTTCACTGGGCGCGTCCAGCGAAGCGGTGGGCTCGTCGAGGACGAACAGCAACGGCGCGTACCGCATCGACGCCCGGGCCAGCGCGGTCTTCTGCCACTGTCCCTCCGAGAGGTCGACGCCGCCGAAGGCCCGGCCGAGCCTCGTGTCGAGCCCGGCTGGGAGGCTCTCCGCGATGCCGTCGGCGTCCGCTGCCGCGATCGCGTCAGCGACGTGTGACGGGCTTGTGAGGTGGGCGAGATCGCCGAGTCCGACCGCCTCGCCGAAGGTGAGGTGGGGGTAGCGGCCGAAGTCCTGGTACGCGGCGCTGGTGCGCGCTCGCCATGCCTCGGTGTCCAGATCGGCGAGGTCTGTCCCGTCGACGAGAATGCGGCCGCCGTCAGGTTGGTAGAACTTGCCCAGCAGCTTGATAAGTGTGGACTTTCCCGAGCCGAACTCCCCGACGATCGCGACGACCGACCCCGCAGGCAGAAGAATGCTGACGTCGTCCAGGGCAGGGCGCAGCGTGCCTGGATAGGTGTAGCTGACTCCTTTGAACTCGATGCCGTCGCGCAGGACTTGGGGAGGCTGGAGCCTGCCGTGTCCCCGCGCCCGATCGGCTGCCGCGTAGTCTCGCAGCCACAGGTAGGGCTCGATGTGCAAGCCGGCGCTCATCGTGCCGGTGAGTTGGCCCACGGCGGCCTGAATCGTCGGCTGCAGCGACGCGGCAAGGGTGATCACCATCACGACGTCGCCCACGGTGGATCGGTCTTCCGCGGCCTGGACCATGACGATGGCGAGCGCGGCCGTGAATACCATGGTGAAGACCGACCACCCCAGCAGTCGCCACGCGAAGCTGCGCATCCGTGCTTGGAAGCGTTCATGGACGACGGCGTGCCAGGCGCGCTCTTGGTGCTCCAACAACTGGTCTGTTGCTCCGCTGACGCGGATCTCCTTGGCCGCGGCGACGTCGGTGGCCAATTCGAACAGGTGCCGCTGGAGGCGGAACTGCTCGGCGGTGGAGATTTGGGCGCGGTTGAGCTGCCCGCGCGCGCGGGCATCGCACCAGATCGGCACCGCGGCAAGTGCGAACAGCATGAGCAGCCATGGTGAAACCTCGCCGAGGAGCGAGAGGACGACAGCGAGTCGGAGGGCGGAGAAGATCGTGCGCACTGCGGTCCACGCCCCGGCGACCAGTTCCCAGGAGGAGGTGCGGAGAAGACCGATGCGGTCGAGATAGTCGCCTCGCTCCATGTGCTCGATGCCTTCGATCGCGGCGACTTCGTAGGTGATGCGGTCGGCCAGCCAGCCCGGCCCGATCTTGTCGACCACGAGGAAGTTCCCGATCAGATCGCGCAGTCGCGTGGTCACCAGTGCTGCCGTGGCGGCGCATGCTGCCCAGACGGCTCCACCCAGCGCCTCAGGTGTATCTCCTGCGGTGGCGCCGTTAGCTATCGCCCGCAGTGCGAGAGCCATCCCCACGCCGGCCAGTAGAGCAACGATCTCAATGACGAGGTTGACGCCCGTCAGGACGGGAGCACGCGCGTGGGTCGTGCGCAAGATATCCCACCAGAAGCGCAGGTAGCGGAGTCGGATCATCAGGAGGCCTCTTCTTCCATCCGGTCGTCGTAGCCGGCGCGGAAGCGTCGGGCCTGAATGGTGAACAAGCGTGCGTAAGTGCCTCTTCGCGCCATCAGCTCGTCATGGGTTCCGTTCTCGGTGACACATCCGTCTTCGAGGAGGATGATGCGGTCGGCGGCTCGTACGGTGGATAGCCGGTGCGAGATCAGGACGACGCCGGTGTCGCCGCGGCGGTCGGTGATTTTCTGGAAGACGTCGAACTCGGTGCGGACGTCCAAGTGCGCGGTCGGCTCGTCCAGAACGAGGAAGTCGACCCCGCTACGCACACCGTAAAAGGCCCGCGCCAGCACGACTTGCTGCCACTGCCCTCCCGACAGGTCGACACCTCCGGTACGTGAGCGTGACAAGGGCGTCTCCCAGCCCGACGGCAGCATCGAAACGAGCTCTGCGAGCCCCGCGTCATGAGCCGCGCTCTCGAGACGTGCCTGCTCACGGGCGGTGTCCGCTCGGCCCAGCGCTATGTTGTCCTTCACGGAGAGCGGGTAACGCACGAAGTCTTGGAAGACGATGGCAAGATGACGTCGCCATTCGGCCGGCTCCAGGGTGGCGATGTCGGTGCCATTGGCCGTGATGCGGCCCGAGGTGGGCCGATACAGGCCGGCGAGCAGCTTGATCAGCGTCGACTTCCCCGCGCCGTTGAGCCCGACCATGGCGAGCAGTTCGCCAGGGTACAAAGTCAGGTCGAGATTCTTGAGGACTGGGCGGTCGGTCCCCGGATAGTGGAACGAGACGTTCTCGAACCTGATCACAGGACGGCCCTCGCGGAGCTTGCCTCCGCCGGGCCGCGGTGACGTGTGATCGCGCATCTCGAGTTCTTGCGTGAGTTTCCCCATGGCGGCCAGCCCCGGCAGCGCGCCCTCGATCTCGTGCGCGTCTGCGTAGCCGAGTGCCGTGAGCACAGACCAGGCCGCTGCGAAGAGCGCCGTCATCCCGGCTACGGTGCCGCGACCTTGAACGGTATCCAGCACGACCAGGACGTACGCGGCCATCAGCGATGGACCGATGAGGACCGCCGGCAACCACTGCCTCCGAGCACTGCGCTCACCGGCTGCCCAAGCCGGTGCACATTGAGCCAGGGTCGCCTTCCGGGCTTGGTTCGCGGCCCACGTGGCGAGGCCGAAGGTACGCACTTCCTTGCCTCCGGTCCACTCGGTGGCCAGTTGTGTCCAGTGCCGCGCACGGATCTCATGCGCCAGGCCAGTGCGATCCAGTGCCAGCCCGGCGGTGAACTCCCGGCGCCACATCCAGCGGCACAGCATGGAAGGAAGTACGACCAGGGCTACAAGCCACCATCCGTGGCCGGCGAGCACCAGGCACGATGCCAGCATGCCGACGTAGCGCACCGTCAAGTTCAATTGAGAAAGGGCGCCTTCGCCCGGAGTGCGCTCGCCCCAGAATTCCCGCTCCCCTCGCGCCAGCCGCAAAAGCTCCCGCACACGGGGCCTCTCCAGCGAATCGATCGTGGCGCTGCCAGACACCAGACGGACCACATCAGCACGATGCTCACCATCGATGCGCTGCATGGCCAAATACTTAAGAGGGCCCATCAGCTCCTCAGCCGCACGACCGACAAGAAAGGCACCGCCAACCAGCAGAAGTGCCGAAAATGTGCCCTCGAGAACAGGAGCCTGAGCCGCCGCCATCAGCCGATCCACGAGAAAACCGGTGGCCAGCGCAGTAGTGGCCGGAATGAGAGCGTTGGCTACCTCTAACGCTGTGACCGCATACGCCAGACCATGACCTGCTCGCCGCAGCGTGCGCAACAGAACAACTCTATCTCCCACAGAGGCCACAAGCGTCACCTTTCTCCACAACAGGAAGGTCAACTGTTACAGATGGATCCTGCATTCCGCAAGTGGTTCATTTGGCGACACGTTGAAAGGCCAGCAAATGCTGCTGTCATTTATATGAACCGTATCCGCGCCGGGCGCATTGGGTGATATTAAAATGACAGCCCAGCGAGGGCGGCCATATAAACGACTCCGCCAAATGGATGTGCCGGCACCGGGATAGCGGCACGTCCCCCGCCCCGGCAGTACTGGCCCAGGTCATCCAGAGAGCTCAGTCGGTTGGTGGAAGGGGCGCAGCCCCGTGGCGACGTCGGCACGGGTGAAGGCGTAGCGGCCCAGGAAGTTGATGTGCTCGTACTGGATCGGTGACAGGCGTGCGCACATCTCGTCGGTGACCGGGAAGCCCTGCTCGCGCAACTGCTGGACGGCGGCGTCCAGGTAGAGGCTGTTCCACCAGATGACCGCGTTCAGCGCCAGGCCGAGGCTGCCGAGCTGGTCTTCCATGCCCTCGCGGTAGCGTTGGCGCAGCTGCCCGCGGTTGCCGAAGGCGATCTTCCGGGCCAGCCGGTGTCGGGCCTCCTGCACGTTCAACTGCGCGCCGATCATCCTGCGGTAGCCGGCATCGTGCAGAAATTGCAGCAGATGGAGAGTCTTGAAGATGCGGCCGTAGTGGACGAACGCCTCCCCCAGCCCGGTGGGGCGGCCGTCGGCCGACAGCATCCGGATCAGGTCGTAGGCGCGCACGGTGCCCATGGTCAGCGATCCGGCCACGCGCAGCATGTCGCCCCAGTGGGCGCGGATGCGGTCCAGGCGGATCACGTGGCGGGACATATCCTCCAGCGGGCCGTAGCTGGCGCGGGTGTTGGTCCGCCACAGCCGCATGTCGGCCAAGTCGGCGATGCGCGGGGAGAACTGGTAGCCACAGATCGCGAACAGCCCGAACACCAGGTCGGAGTAGCTGGCCGTGTCGGTGATGATCGTCTCCGGTCGGGGGCCGCCGTCCAGGTTGTGGATGGCGTCCAGGATGAACAGCGAGTCGCGCAGCGTGCCCGGCACCACCAGCCCACCGATGCCATCACCTGGTCATTGACCACGTTCAGCCAGGTCGCGCCGCGCTGCCTCGCAAAATAGACCGGGTTATGGCCTGCATGCAGGCTGGCCACCGGCACCACGAAGCGCAGCCCGTCGGCCGAAGCGATGTGCCCGCTGCCCCAATGCCGGACGATGCCGATGCCGGCCTGAGCGCCGATCAGCCGGGCGTTGGCCGCCGCGATCGTCTCGGCGCGCAGATAGCCCTGGTCGACCTGCTGCAGCCGGGCCCGCGTCAGGGCGGGCACGTTCGGCTTCTCGATCGGGACCAGGCCGACATTGCACGCCTCGGCCACGATGAGGGCGGCCAGGCTCATCGGGAAGTCCTCCATCATCGCATCGGTGCCGGCGACGTGGGTGAAGTCCGCGGGCAGGCCGGTGCGGTCGAAGACCTCCAGCAGCAGTTCGGGGAAGTCCAGCCGGGGCAGCATGCCATCGATCAGGCTGCGCAGTTCCTTCATCAGCGGCGGCTCGGCCAGCGGACCGAGCCTCTCCAGCTGTAGCCGGCCGCCGACGAACTGCACCGCGGTGTTGCTGCCGAGCCCGTCCAGCACGCGGACGTAGGCGCCCTCCAGCGCGCTGGCGAGCTCGGCCAGGTGCCCGGCCGGCTCCAGCTCGAGTTCCAGCGAGGTCAGCACCCGCGGCCGCGCCTGCTCCCACGCCTGGCCATCCAGCAGCCGGGCCCGCGGATCGCTCCACCGCTCGGAACCCTCGGCGAACACGTCGCGCCGGCGCAGCGCGGTGTGCAGGTGCATGAGCGCGCACAGCACGAACGCGGCCTTGTCGATCTGCCCCTCGGGAAGATCGGGATTGCGATACACCAGCGGCCGCCAAGACCCCGTGATCAATTCAGCATGTGCGGCGATGTCACCCGGCGCGTAGCGGCGCCGGCTCTTGGCCATCGCCGCGGCGGTGCGCACCATGGCCAGCACCACTGTGCCGGCCTCGACAGCGCGGAACCGGATTGTGGAAAGCAGCGGCTCGATGAAGCCCTGCACGGTGCGGTAGCGCTTGACCAGCTCGGCCCGCCACTGCGCGGCCGCATCATCGTCGGTCGTGGGCACGAACGCGGCGACCGTCTCCACCGCCGAGGCCAGCTTCTCGCGCGGCACCACCTCCTCGATCGCCTTCCACACCTCCACCAGCGACACCAGCCGCTCCTCGGTCGCCTCCGGCACCGCCATCAGCACCTCCATCGCCGAGGCCATCGTTCGCGCCGCCTTGCGCAACCGGGGAAAGGTACGCAGTTGCTCGGCCTTGCCCGCCCGCTCCGCACGAGCCAGCAGATTGGAGGAGATCAGCAGATCCAGCACGTCCAGCGCGTCATCGACCGAGGCGGTCTCCAGGTGCCGCACCGTAGCCAGCAGCGTCGCGCCCTGCCGATCGGCTGCCAGATCCCGCAGCGTACGCGCCTTGGCCGCCAGCCCATAACGGGCCAGCGCCCCGAGCTTGACCGCCGGCACCGGATCGGTAGCCACCTGCCCGGCGCCGAGCTCGGCGATCTCGGCCACCCGGCGCAGTTCCTCGGCAAGCACCCGGCCCGAGGCCTTGGTCGGTGCCGTCCGCAACCGCTCCAGCTCCGAGCGGCGCTTGCCGTCCGGCACCGCCAGCAGTCCCATCAGCGCGGCGCGCATCTCAGCCGACAACCGGCCCGACAACAGTGCGTGCAGCCGCTCGTTCTCCGCCCGCCGCACCTCGCCGACCAACCGCACCAGCACGGTCATGCCCGGGAGCAGGATGCGCTCCTTGAGCATGTGCACCCGGGCCCGGTCGAACAGCGCCCGCGGCCCCTCTGCCGAGGCCCACACCCGGGCCGACACGTACTGGCGCACCTCGCTTTCGCACGAGCCGAAGTCGCGATAACCCAGCAGCTCTCGGATCTCCCAGGCGTGCTCGTACACCGTCTGCTGCCGCTGCCCATAGTCGGTGAAGTGTGCCGGATCCAGGCCGAGCTGCTCGGCGACGAACGCGACCACGTCCGGCGGAACCGCCAACGGATCGTCGGTCAGGAACACCCCCAGCAGGCGCACCGTACCCCACTGCACGGCCCAGCCGAGCTTCGTGGCCGGACGCCGTTTCGACGCCAGCGCATCCAACGCACGTCGATCCAACCGGAAGAACTGCTCCAGCTCCGCGGCCGAGGGCTCCTCGGGGAAGCGGCCATAGCGGGCGATCTGCTGATCAGAGAGAAATTCGAAAGGCATGGCCCAGGAACGTAGGCCCCGTGACCTGCCTAAACAGGCGCTGTCACCGAACCGGTACGAAGATCAACTCTCTACCGCTAATTTCTGCACTCAACCTTCTCGAAGGCCTACCTGGGCGGCCAGGTCGTCCAGGGTGGAGAAGGCCGGGAACTCGCAGCTGTTCCTGGCCAGCTCCTCCAGCGCCACGTTGATCAGGTCGGCCGGGTGGTCCTTGGTCCTGGCCGCCTGCCGGATCGCCTGATCGGCCAGCTTGCGCGCGTTCGCCTGATCGCCGTCCAGCCCCAGCCGGGCCCGCACCAGCGCCTTGTGGTTGCGTCCCGTCCGCTCAGCCACCACCGCCATCCCGACGTCCTCCGTCAGGCCGAGCTCATCCCGCACATGCGAGATCACCTGCGGCGGGATCTCCGCCAGCCGCGGGAACCGGCCCAGCCGCTGACAGCACTTCAGCCACACCATCAGCGACAGCCGGTTCTCATCGGTGTCGGTCATCTCCCGCGCCCAGTCCGTCTCCTAGGGTCGGCGAGTACGCCTCGCGCAACTCCCGCTCGGAGATGGTCCGCTTGAACCGCGGATAGGCGGTCTTGTCGATCGACGCCATCAGGGCACAGCCTTCCCAGCAGCCCCCGATCACCACAGAACGCGCGATACTGTAGCCGAGCGATCACTATCCGCGAGGTAGGACACGCGAAGATCTTCGTCCCCACTCCGGTTCGCTCGCTGGGACAAACAACTTCCGAGATTGCGCGGCAGTGCCCTGGATGACCTCCCCTCACCCATGGTGCTCTCCAGCACGGCAGGTCAACGACGGCCCGACGCACAGCTTCAAGATCGACTCATGGCCGGTTCTGGTCGTATCTCGGCTGGATCCGAGTACAGGCCACCCCCGGGTTGAGGAACCCAGGAGCAGCGGTTGGCGCTGAGAATGATCTTGAGTGGAATGTGACGTCCGGCTTCGGCGTGTGATCGCTCTACCTGGAGGTCTCTGGCCCGTGGACGATGCGGTGGATGGTGGAGCGTCCGACGCTGTACTCGGTGGCCAGATCGGCCAG
>NZ_PVNG01000049.1 GCF_003001935.1 Nonomuraea fuscirosea
CCTTCCGGTCCGTAACGTCAAAGCTCATCGGCCGTACAAGGTCGACCATGTTTCCTAGATCACCTGTCGCCCATGTCGTGGGACAGAAACGTCAGCCATCTCATGGGACTAGACAGCCTTGGAGGGCCCCGGCGGGCTGGGCAGGTCGAGGGGGTGCGCTCGCCCGACCTCGGGATCGGGCCGGGCCAGCGCTCGGGCGGAGCGGAACCCCCTCAGCCTCCGAATCCGCCCACCTGCGCAGCGTAGTTATCCGATTGCGGCGAGCAAAAGGGCTTATAGCAGGCGCGGAGTTTCTGGGCGCGGCTTATGCCGTACCGGCATCGCGCTGAACTATTCGAACACATATTCGAGTACAGCTTGCCAGAGTGGGGGTCATAGGGGCCCCTGAGATGGGAGGCACAGATGCGGTTCCCGATCGACACGAGTCAGCTCGCCTTCACGGTGACGTCGCCGCCGATGGCGGCGAAGGACTTCGCCACGAAGAAGGTGAAGGTGACCGAGGACGGTCAGCCGGTCATGGTGGTGAAGCTGCTGGCGATGGACGGCACCGACTCCACCACGATCAAGTTCAACATGCCGGGTGAACAGCACCACCTGACGCCGGGCATGCCGGTTCGGGTGGAAGGGCTCGCCTACGGCATGGCCAAGGACGGCGACGTGCGGTGGTGGACGGCTGCGGCGGTCGTGCCGATGCACGCGGCCGGTACTGCGGCCAGTCCTGGGGCCGGTCCTGCTGCGGGGCGTAACCCGCACGCCTCGGCTGCGGCGGCGGCTGGGTCGGCTCGGCACTCAACGGCTCGTCCGGGTGAGGGCGAGGGCTGATGGATCTGGTCATCGGTCCGGCCGGTACCCGGGTCCATCTGTGGCGGGTGCCGCATGGCTGGCCGCTGCTGAGCTTCACCAGCTTCACGGGACAGCTCGTAGTGGTCCGGGTGGACCATCTGTCGCCGGGGGTGGCGCGCTGGTTCGCCGCGACGCTGGCACAGGCGGCTGAGGCGTTCGCCGGTGAGGTGGACGGCTGCGCGGAGATCGCGGCGGGTGAGCCGGGGTGGCTGCGGCGGGCCGGTACGGGGGAGCTGTCCGGTGCGATGCCGGTGGACCTGGGCGACCCTGCCGGGGTGGCCGGGGTGCCGTCGCTGACGCGCTGGCCACCGACACCGGAGCGCGGGGGCCCGTCATGAGCGCCATGTTCGGGCCGCAGGTTCCGGGGCGTCCCTCCGGCCTGCCCCCTGCGCTGGAGACCCCGGCAGTCCCGATCCGGGCACAGTCCACGCCGGGGTCCCGGCTGACGGTCTACCTGCTGCGTCCGGCGTGGCTGTGGCGGCGTGAGCTGGCGCTGACGCTGGCCGTGCTCGCTGCGGTGGGCGGTAGCTGGCTGGTCGGGGACTGGCCGTTCGCGGTGATGATCGCGGTCAGTCTGGGATCCCTGCTGAGCGTGCCCGACGTACGAGGCTGGCTGGTCGGCCTGTTGTGGCGGGCGCGGGTGATCCGGCGCTGGGATGCCGCGTGCCGATTCGCGGGCCTGGCCACGCACAACGACCGGGTTCCCCGGATCGTGGTGGCGGCGCGGACTCCGGCCGGGGAACGGCTGCGGGTGCGGCTGCCCAAGGGCGGTGCTGCGGTGGATGTGGCCGATCGCGGGCCGTGGCTGGCCTCGTCGCTGCAAGCCTCCCGGGTGGAGGTGGAGGCCGATGAGGACAACGCCCGGTTCGCGGAGGTAGAGGTGATCCGCCGTGATCCCCTCGACGGCTTCGGGGTGCTCACCTGGCCCTGGGCACCGGCTCCGGATGAGGGGTGGGTGGCAAGCGCCTGGGATCCGGTGCCGGTGGGGCTCGGCGAGACGGGCGAGCTGGTGACGGTCACGCTGCTGGGCAACGCCAGTACGCCGGAGATCGGGCGGGGGGCTGAGCGGTGAGCGTGCATGTGCTCCTCGGAGGTGCCCCCGATGCGGGTAAGTCCGTGGCGCTCCACACGCTGACGGCGGGCCTGATGCTCGACCCCGACACGCAAGGGCTGTTCATCGACGGCAAGGGCGGGGTGGAGCTGGCCGCGTGGGAGAGGGTGGCCCATGGCGGGGTGCGCTGCGACATCGACAGCGCGACCGAAGGTCTGGAGTGGGCGCGCAAGCGGATGGATGAGCGCTATGCCTACCTCAGCTCGGCCGGTGCCCGGAAGATCACGCGCGGGATGGGCTTCGGTCTGCTGGCCGTGGTGATCGATGAGCTGTCGGCGTTCACTCTCTACCCGGACAAGAAGAAGCGGGAAGCGTTCCTGGTGCCGCTGCATGATCTCGGCGCGCGGGGCCGCGCGGCGGCGGTGCGGGTGATCGCGGCGACGCAGAAACCCGGCAGCGACGTGGTGCCGACCTACATCCGGGATCTGTTCGATATCCGGTGGGCGCTGCGCTGCACCACCAAAGAGGCGTCGGACACGGTGCTCGGCTCCGGCTGGGCCGCACGCGGCATCGACGCCTCAACCATCCCGCTGGAGGCGGCCGGGGTCGGCTACCTGCTGGCCGGGCGCTCCGGCCCGGTCCGCGTCAAAGGGTTCCACTTGTCCGACGCGCAACTGTCGGACCTGGCGGCGTACGCGGTTGAGCTGCGCACCGCCACCGCCTGGGAGTAGTGAGAGCCGGTCCGCCGGCTTCGCTCACCAGGGCAAACACGCAAGTTCACATCCAACAACAGGGGATCAGTCCCCGCACAGAGAGGAATCACCATGTTCAAGACGTCCACACTGTTCGCCGCATCCGTCATCGCCGCTCTGGTGGCCGTGAGCCCCCTCACCTCCTCCTCGGCGAACGCCACCAGCACGACCAGTACCACGACCAGCGCGACGGGCAGCACGGGCAGCACGGGCAGCACGGTCCGCGCGACCAGCGCGACCAGCGCGACCGGGAAGGCGCGGGCGTCGGCGTGCCGGAAGATCGTCATCACCGGTGTCCGGGTCGGCGTGCGGGAGTTCGCGTTCACCAACGGGGATGTTCTCCGGGTCCGCAACACCGGGAGCACGCTGACCTCGTGCGGGGTGCTGCGGGGCAACGGCTCGAACGGTTACGCCGACAAATGCGGTCGCAGCGGCCGGGACTGGTTCCAGGTGACCATACCGGCAACCCGCAACTGGCTCGGACAGAGCGTCACGCGGGGATTCGTGCCCGTGACGTGCGCTCGCGTCCGTTGACGAGCCTCGTGCTCTAGCGGCTGAGAGGCTGCGTAGAGGCCGGTGAGCCGCCCGGAAGGTCATCACCGACCGAGCGGCTTTCCGGAAACGGCAATTACCTGCGGAAATGTCGCCGAGAGATCGAACCAATCGGGTGCTTGGTGCGTACAACCGGTATCTGACAAGCCCTTACCACTGTGGCGGAGGGTGCATGTAAGGCCGGGATGACCCCGCGTGATGGGAGCGGGAGCGGACCGGTACCGAGACACGAGGGAGAGGAAGCACAGTGAAGGTCTGGACGATCACAGACCGGGAAACCACACCGGTGGAGATCAGCGACGAATATGCCGCTGAGCGCTTCGTGGCGTGGCTGTTCAAAGCCGGGCGGGCGGAACTGGAGCACACCTTGAAGACGTTCGCGCACGCGCCGTGGAGGGACGGCGGGCTGGGCGCGTCCTTCCTGGAGGGGCCGGAAGACCTCGACGCGTTCGCGCGCGTGGTGCGGGAGCGGTGGCATCCGCTGACGGCGGGCGAGGCCGCAGCGAAGTAGCCACCCGAGGCCGGGGCGATCGGTGAGGTCCCGGCACGGATCGGGGACGCGACGCAGCCAACGAGGGGCGGGCCGGTGGGGACCCGCCCTTTGGCGTCTGCGGGACAGGAGCTTGTCAGATGAGAACGACGTTACAGACACACGTGCGGACACAGACGGTGCTCGGGCAGATGATCACCCGGGTCGCCGATGAAGACGCCTACCGCCGATGGGCCGGGCAGGTGGAGCGGGCCGGGCACTGCGTGCGGCCGATCCAATTGGCCGGATCGGCGACGACGGTCAACACGCAGACCGGTGAGGTAGAGGCGGCCTATTCCAGCTCGGGCGAGCCGGGCGGGGTGCTGTTGGTGGCGTGTAAGGACCGTAGGGAGAGCGTGTGCCCGCCGTGCGCGTCGCGGTACCGGGCCGATGCCTGGCACGTGTTCGCCGCTGGCGTCACCGTGGCGAATGGGGACGGTCACTCACACGACGGGCACGGTGCGAGAGTAGCGAATCCGCTGGTGCTGGCCACCTTCACCGCGCCTAGTTTTGGCCGGGTGCACGCCGCACGGGACGGCGGGGTATGCCGGATGTCCCGGGGTGGCAAGCGGGCCGGAGGGGTGTGTGAGCACGGTCGGCCGTTGTGGTGCCTGGCCCGGCATGACGCCCGGGATGGGCTGGTGGGTGCTCCGTTGTGTGTGGACTGCGCGGACCTGGCGGGGATGGTGCTGTTCAACGCGAGCGTCGGGGAGTTGTGGCGGCGCACGGTCATCTACGTGTACCGGGCGCTGGCCGCACTCGCACCTGCTGTCGGCGGGCGGCCGGTGGGGGTGCGCCAGATCCGGGAACTGCTGCGACTGAGCTACGTCAAGGTGGCCGAATTCCAGAAGCGGGGCGTGGTGCATCTTCATGTGCTGGCCCGGCTGGATGGGGTGAACCCCGACGATCCCGACGCGGTGACAGCTGCCCCGGCGTGGGCGGGAGTGGAACTGCTGACAGCAGCCCTGCAACGGGCGGCGGCGCGAGTGAGCGTGGAACTACCCGTAGTCGATGGGCGCACTGCGGCGGTGGCGCGGTGGGGCAGGCAACTGGACATCCGGCCCGTGCAGGCCGATGAGGTGAACGCCGCGCGGGTGGGGGGGTATCTGGCCAAGTACGCGACCAAGACCGTATCCGACAGCGTGAGTGGTCTGCCCGCCTCGCGTCCCCCTGCCGGTGAGGCGGGCGAGATAGGGACGGTGCCGGAGCATGTGGCGGCGCTGACGGACACGGTGCGCAGGCTGGCGCGGCTGGCCACCTGCCGGTCCCTGCGACTGGGGCGGCACGTGCACACGCTGGGCTTCCGGGGACACGTCACGTCCAAGAGCCGCCGCTACTCCACCACGTTCACCGCGCTGCGGCAGGCTCGGCGGGCCTGGCGGCTGGCCAACAGGACGCGTGAGCACGACCCGTGGGCGCAGCAGGACGACGGCGCGGAACGGGTCATCGTCGGTGACTGGCGGATCGCCGGGGTCGGGTACCGCAACCTGGGCGATCGGGTCTGGGCCGAAGTGCTCGGCCGTGAACATCGCCAAGCCCGCGAGGCGCAACGCCTTGGGCTGACCGCCTGAAGGTCGCGGGCGGACCTGCCGGCCGAATCGGCGAGTCTGCGACCAGGCAAAACGCGCGAAGCACCCTTCAATGGTTCGGTTTGCTGCTGTTGGGGCTGGTTCTTGTTCGCTGATACCTGCCTTCGCTGCGTGTGCGGTGATCAACCACCACCTTGGGTGGGTGGGTGGGTGGGCGCTCCCGGACGGGAAAGAAGTCTTACCGATTGCGTAATTACCGGCAATTCTGCATTCCCTGGATGCACAATCAGGAATTCCCTTGAACAAACCACTTGAATGAGCAAATGGGCGGGCCTGCTCTGGCTCGCAACTGGCCCGTGGCTGGCCCGTGGCCGCTGAGAGAAAGGCGAATGAGAATGAGTCACGAAACGTTCCTGACCATCGCTGATGCCCGCCGCATCCTGCGGGTTCCTCGCTCGACGTTCTATCGGTGGCTGGCCACCGGACGCGGCCCGGAAACATATCGGATCCCTAATGGAGAAAGGCGGATAAAGCACGATGATTGGTTAAAATGGTTAGAGAGTCAAAAAGCGGAAACAGGAGGCGGTTAGCGTGACGGCGATTGACATTCAATTCTGGAAGATCCGCAAGCGCGAGGGGCGCAAGAAGCCGTGGGAATTGCGGTGGAGAATCAATGCGAACCCCTATTCTCTATCCTTCCTCACCAAAGTACTAGCCCAGAAATTCCAGTCGCAGCTTACCCGGGCGGCCGAGACTGTAGGGGAGGAGTGGGACCTGCGCACCGGGCAACCGGTCTCCTGGACTCGCCAGCAACGCACCTGGTTCGATCACTCCTGCGACGTGGCATCGGCCGAATGGGACGGTTCCGCTGCCAACAGCCGTAAGCGGCTGGCCGATTCTCTGGCCGAGATCACCATGGCCATGCTGGATGACTCCCTGAGGGCCCGGCGCACCCGCCCCTCCGACGCGGTTTTACGCAAAGCCCTCAAGCACTGGGCCTACCGGCCCGGCCGGATCGCCTCCGAAATCGTGCCCGACGACATCGCCGCAGCGCTGGCCTGGCTCGGTGACCACTCGCGGCCGGTGGCGGAACTGGCCGATGATGAACACCTGCGCGTCCTGCTCGCAGCGATCAAGAAACTCCGGAACGGCAAGCAGGCGGCGGCGACCACCGCGCGGACTCGCCGGGCGATCCTTTACAAGTGCCTGGACCGCGCCGTGACAGCCAAGCTGATCACTATCAACCCGCTGCCCGCGATCAAGACGCGGCGGCGCTTCATCGATGACGCGGTCTCTCCGGTGGTCGTCCCGACTCTGGAGCAGGCTCGGCGGCTGCTCTGGGCGGTACGCGAACTGCGCGGTCACGGCCAACACCGGGACCGGGGGCCGCACCTGTTCGCCCTGTTCTGCCTCATGTTCTACGCGGGCGTACGCCCGTCAGAGGGCCTGCACCTGAAAGTCCAGCACTGCCACCTGCCCATGGGCGGCCGGTGGGGCAGCATCACCCTGGACGGCGCGTGCCCCGACGTCGGCGAACTGTGGACCGACGACGGCGACCGTCACGACGAACGCGGGCTCAAGCACCGCAGTACCAAGACGGTGCGCGTCGTCCCGATCCCCCCGGATCTGGTGGTCCTCCTACGCGGTCACCTGCTGACCTTCCCCCCGGCCCCGGACGGGCGGCTGTTCTACGACGGCCCCGACCGGGACAAGGTTCCCTCCCTGGTCTACCGGTCGGTGTGGAAGCGGGCCCGCAAAGCCGCTCTGAGCCCTGCTGAGTTCGCCTCCGACGTCGCCAGACGGCCCTACGACCTGCGCCACGCCAACGCCAGCATGCTGATCGCGGCGGGCGTGGACACAGCCGAAATCGCCCGACGACTGGGCCACTCGATCCGCACCCTTCTCGGCACCTACGCCCATTGGATCAAGGGCGGAGAAGACGCGGCGAACGCCCTGATCGAGGCGGCCCTCTCCGTCGAAACGATCACCAGTGAGGCGCTGACCAGCGAAAACGCCATTCACGGGCCACTCACGGGCCAACCGGGCCAACACGGGGCAGCGTAGGCGTAAAACCCCAGGTCAACCCCCTGATTGTGGATAAGCGATCGTTCTCCACAGAACGGCGTTCGGGTCGTTCTGGCGGCACCCCGCTGCCGCTACTCTCAGCGCCATGGTCACTCGCGCAGACATCGGCGTCATCGGCGGCTCGGGCTTCTACTCCCTGCTGGACGACGCCGAGGAGCTCCAGCTCGCCACCCCCTACGGCCCCCCGAGCGATGTCGTCACGATCGGGCGCATCGGCTCGCGTTCGGTGGCGTTCATCCCCAGACACGGACGAGATCACCGTTTCCCGCCGCACCGCATCCCCTACCGCGCCAACCTCTGGGCGCTGCGCTCACTCGGCGTCCGCCAGGTGCTCGCGCCCAGCGCCGTGGGTTCGCTGAAGGCCGAATACGGCCCGGGCGCCCTGGTGGTCCCCGATCAGCTCGTCGACCGCACCTCTGGGCGCGTACAGACCTATTACGACACCGACGGCGCGGTCCACGTCTCCTTCGCCGACCCCTACTGCCCGTCCGGCCGCGCCGCCGCCGTCAAGCGCGCGCAGGAGGGCGGCTGGCAGACGGTCGACGGCGGCACGCTGGTGGTCATCGAGGGCCCGCGCTTCTCCACACGCGCCGAGTCGCAGTGGTACGCGGCCAACGGCTGGTCCATCGTGGGCATGACCGGCTTCCCCGAGGCCATCCTGGCCCGCGAGCTGGCCCTCTGCTACACCTCGATCTCTCTCGTGACCGACCACGACGCCGGAGTCGAGGCCGGCCAGGGCGTCACCCATGACGAGGTGCTGGAGTTCTTCGCCAGAAACGTCACCCGCATGCGCACCCTGGTGTCCGAGACCGTCCAGTCCCTCCCTGAGGAGCGCACCTGCTCCTGCGGCTCGGCTCTCGACGGCCTCAAGCTCCCGTTCGAGCTGCCGTGATCCGATCCTGGCCGGCCCGCTACGGCCGTCGCCGCCGCCTCGTCGCGGCGGCGTTCGCCGCCCTGTCCGTGCTGGCCGCCTTCCTGGCCACCCGCCCCGCCGCCTCCGCCCCCACGGTGCTGGTGGCCTCACGCGACCTGGCCGCCGGCCCGCTCGATCCGGCCGACTTCCATCCGGCGGCGCTCGTCCCGCCGCCCGCCGGAGCCGTGCGCACCATCTCCCCGTCGGCGTCCCAGACCCTGGCCGCCCCCATGCGCCGAGGCGAGCCCCTCACCGACGCCCGCCTCCTGTCCTCCTACCGCCTCCCACCGGGCCTGGTGGCCACGCCGGTGCGCATCTCCGACCCCGCCGCGGCCGCCCTGCTCTCCCCCGGCTCCACGATCACACTCCTGGCCTCCTACGCGGAGGGCGTACCCGCTCGTCAGATCGCCCCGGACAGCCAGGTCCTCACCATCCCCAGAGCGTCGTCCTCCGTGCCTTCGTCCAACGGCAGCCTGATCGTCCTGGCCACCACGATCACCCAGGCGGCCGAACTGGCCACCGCCCAGGCCCACGCCCGCCTGTCGATCGCCATCAAACCTAACCCTGGGTAATGGCTCGACTACGATCACTTCCCATGAACGGATTCCGGAAGTTCCTCACCCAGGGCAGCGTCATCGACCTGGCCGTCGCCGTGGTCGTCGGCGCCGCCTTCAACGCGATCGTGCAGTCGTTCGTGGCCGACCTGCTCACCCCGCTGATCTCGGCGTTCGGCGGCCTGCCCGACTTCTCCACGCTCAAGGTCACCATCGGCCAGTCCAACTTCATGTACGGCAACTTCATCAACGCGGTGATCTCGTTCCTGATCGTCGCCGCGGTGCTCTACTTCCTCGTCGTCAAGCCGTACACCCACTTCAGGGACCGCTCCGCGGCCAAGATCGAGGCGAAGACCCGCGACTGCCCCGAGTGCCTGTCGGAGATCCCCAAGGCGGCGAGCCGCTGCGCCTTCTGCAGCGAGGAAGTCACTCCCGTCACCCTGTAAACCGATCAGACCAGCGAATCGATCTTGGGGTCGTACTCCCAATGCCACGGCTCGAACGGGCTGCTGTAAGCCCACGACGGATGGAACCACCCATACCGCTTCGAGTTCTTCTCCATCCACACGAACTCCGCGGACCCCGACCGCTCCACGCCGCCACACAGGTCCACAGCCAGCCCGAGCCCGTGGTTGCTCCGCCCCGGCACCGCCGCGAACCCGGGCCGCCGGTAGTAGACCGACTGCTGCTCGGCCAGGCTCCGGTACGCGTCCGTCACGCACATGGCCTTGCCGAACCGGCGCCGGTAGGCCTCGTTCAGACTGACGAACGCGATGGTGGCGTCGGCCCTGAGACTCTGCCCCTTCTGCTGCAAGGGGCAGAGCATCGATGGGGGGATCAGCCCGTTGGGATAGTGATCGGCCGTGGCCGCCCGCAGCGGATTGCACCCCAGCGCCGCCCGCCCCACCTTGTCGATCTTGATGCCCAGCTTCACCAGCGCCGCGGTCAGCGACTTCACGATCTTGTCCGACCGCTGCCGCAAGGTGTCCACCTCGGCCGCCAGCTGCGCCTCGGCCAGCAGATTGCCGGCCCGCAACTCCTGCGCCTCAGCGGCCAGCCGCTCGGCCTCCTTGTACAGCGTGCTGGTCTGCTCGACCGCCTGCTGCCGCACGGCCACCATCTGGGTCGCGTCCGACAACGCCCGCAGAGTCTTCTCATCCGCGCCGCCCGTCAGGAACGGCACGAAGCCCCCCGCCATCAGCGGCTGCTGATAGAGCAACTCAGCCATCTGCGACACCGGCTGCCGCATCACCGCGACCCGCTGCTCCAGCTGCTGCAACGAGGAGAGCTTGCTCTTGAGCGTCCGCTCGGAGCTCGCGATCTCGGCCCGCCGCTTCTCCAGCGCCTTGGTGGCCTCTTCAAGCTCCTTGGCCGACTTCTCGGCCTCTCTCCTGAGCTCGGTCAAATTGGACGGATCCCGCCGATCGAGCTGACCCTGGGCCTGCGCCTTCGAACGCGCCTGTGCCTGAGCCGGCACCTGCCCACCGGGCACGAGAAGAGAAGCCACCGCCATGACTACCGCGATCAGACCCGCTGATCGAGGGGCTGGCACGTTCGACTCCTCCGTTTGCACTCTCGTTACCCAAGTCAGGCACGCACGTTACTACAGCCCCCGGAGTGTCCGGACCGAACTCGGAAGAGCTGCTATGAGACAAATAGCCCACTTTGCTCACCTCGCCACGCCCCGCACACACACCACCACCCCGACCCAGTCACCACCTCCCCCACTCACACACACCGCGGTTTGATCAGCACACCCTTATTCGATCAGTACGCCCCACCACCCCCCGCGGTTCATCCCCCAGCCCACAAGTCCCCCGCGCAATCCAGCTCCTCAGCCCCGAACCCTCCCGCACGCCCCAGTTCCCCAGCCCCGAACCCTCCCGAAACCCAGATCCCCACCCTCAACCCTCCCGCGCACTCCAGCCCCAGCCCTGAACCCGCAATCCAGCCTCAGCCCTCAGCCCCCTGACACTCCCGCACAATCCAGCCCTCAGCCCCAGCCCCAGCCCCGGATCCTCCCCCACGACTCATATCCCCGGCACCCAACTTTTCCCCGCCTCCGCCTCCGTCTCCACCTCCCTCTCCGCGTCCGCTCCCACCCCTCTCCCCATCCCCGCCCTCTCCTGCTCCCGATCCCGGCACAACTCCCACAACCAGGTGTCCACCCACTCCCCCGGACACCCATCCCGAGTCCGCACGGGAGCCGGCGTCACAGGCTCCTCAGGAACGACCTCCTCCGGCGCCTCGGAAGCCACCACGACCTCCTCCGGCACCTCCTCCTCCACAGGAGGCGAGACCTCCACCTCACGCACGAGAGCAGGCACCACCCCCTCGTACCACCGATCAGGCCGAGGCGGAGCAGCCACCAACACCGGCTCCAACGCCACCCCCTGCCCCCCACTAGGCACAACCACCGGCGGCCCCGCCAACCCAAGCCCCCGCATCTCCCCCGCCAGCAACCCACCCGCCAGAATCGCCGGCGCGAGCAACGCCCCGAACAGAACAACGGGCCGCCGCCGGGCCTGCGTACATCGCCTCCTGGTCACGAGCAGACGGTATCCATGCCCCCCGAACCCGCCACCGACCGCTTGCCATGGCTTTACCGCAGCTCAGAGCACCCATAACCAACCCCACAAAACTGATCGGCGCCCCACGTCGCGGGCAGTGCCAGACTTTCGCTAGGCTTACGAGAGTCCGCCTCCGTAGCTCAGGGGATAGAGCACCGCTCTCCTAAAGCGGGTGCCGCAGGTTCGAATCCTGCCGGGGGCACTCATCTCGACCAGCAAATTTTGCCTCTGACCTGCGGTTTCTCAGCTGCAGGTCTTTTGCTTTCCTGACCCTCAGTAGGCCGCCGAGGGCACCCGAATGCAGCCGTAGGACAGAGTTCTGGGGACATGCGGGGGATGATCTTGGAGGCGTTTCCCGAGCTCATCGCCTATTCAAAGACCGGTCTGTCGCGCCAAGATGCCCCCATCTAGGGTGGCGGCATGCAGCATCTCGCCCTCTTTGACCTTGATAGGACGCTGATCGACCTCGATACCGCTTTCCTGCACTGGACGGAGGAGTTCGCCGAGCAGCAACGGTTGGGGCCTGAGGGCGTTGCCTGGCTCGTCGCTCTGGATCGAGAGGGGTACGCGCATCGGGAGGTCTTCTTCGGCAACGTACGTGAGCGGTTCGCCCTGACGGAACCGGTCGACGAGCTGTGGGCCGCCTACCGCCAGCGCATGCCGCACCTCGTGCGTTGCTATCCGGGCGTGCCCGAGGCGTTGGCCGAGTTGCGCGCCGCAGGGTGGCGGGTCGGGATCGTCACGAACGGCATGGCGGACAACCAACTCGGCAAGCTCCGCCGAACCGGCCTGGCCGAGGTGGTCGATGGGTACGCCGTTTCGGGCGCCGAGGGTATCCGCAAGCCGGACAGTGCCCTCTTCCACATAGCGGCGGAGCGGTGCGGAGCCAGCCTCACCGAGGGCGGTTGGATGGTCGGCGACAACCCCATCGCAGATGTCCAAGGCGCACAGACAGCCGGCCTACGCGCGATCTGGATCGACCGAGGAACATGGCGAGGTCACGAGCACCGAGCCGACCACGTGGTCACCGACGTCATGGCGGGAATCGCCATCCTGCACGAAGCAACCATGGCGCTGCGCCCAGACGGGCCGATGAACTGATCATCGCGTAAGGGCCCACGGCGCTTTTCCTGAACAATCAGATCAATCCCGGCGATTCGGTTGCTCCGTCTCCTGTGTCGAAGTCCAATAGCTTCACATCTTGGTCTTATGCTCGATCATCGCGCCTGAGGGAGTCGCGTATGACCCGGGAGCAAGTGGAACAGGCGTTACGCAGAGCGGAGCGATTAGCCGACCAGGCCAGGACCAGCCTCGATCGGGCAGTGGCGCTCATGTCGCAGAACGTCTGGACGGGGCCGGCCGCGCAGCGCTTCGGTCACGAACTGACCGGCCAGCGTCAGGTCCTCCTCACCGCATGCACGGAAGCGGTGGACGAACTACGGGCGCTCCTGGCCCGCACGCCCATGGACAACCCCGGCTGAGCCGTGGGGGAGCTTGAGGGCATGGCCCCCGAGGGAGTCCGGGCGCTGAAGGAAGCACTGCGCGTCGCCGAATCGTCGCTGGGCTCCATCGGGGACGAGTTATGGGAGCTGCTGCGTGAAGCCTGGCTGTCACCGGTCTCGGCCAACAGGATCCGGCAGGTGGCCGGGTGGGCCGGGCAGCAAGGGCCGGAGGTCAACCGGCGGTTACTGCTTCTGGAGCGGATGGAGCTCGACAAGCCGGAGCTGTTCAGTGGCGGCAAGCCGGTTCATGTCGATGAGTCGCTGTTCGCTCCAGGAACGGTCCTCCCGCTGGCGGGAGGCTTCTGGGATCGCGTAGGCCAGCACCTCCAGGCCACGTTCGACCCGAACCTGAACTCCGGCGACCCGATGACCGAACAGGTCAAGGGCGCCGTCGAGAGTGTCGCCGGGTTGGGCGAGATGGTGGTCAAGCACTCCCCCAATCGCATGTTCTTCGATCGCATGGGATGGGAACGCGACATCAGCGACCTTGCCCAGGCCGTTATCGCGGGCGTTCAGGATCCGGTCGGGCTCGCCAAGACGGCGGTGGACTGGGACACCTGGGCGTCCAACCCCGAGCGGGCCTTCGGCCGGCTCATCCCGGACATCGTGGCGGCCGTCACGTCGGCCGGATCCAGCAGTGTGGTCTCGGGCGGCAAGAGGGTGACAGGAGCCTTGGCGAAAGCCGCCGAGAACACACGGGCCCGGCCTCCGACGAAGCCGTCAACACTCGACAGCGGGACCGCCGGCCGCGTAGACCAGGACGTGGCCCCGCTGTTCCGAGGTGACGGGCGCAGAACGGAGAAGATATTCGAGAACGGCATGACCGCGCGCAACCCCGAGATGAGCATCGAAGAGCACATGACCGGCGGGAACGGCTTGATCGCAGCCTCCGAGAGCAAGAGCGTGGCCCGAGGTTTCGCGATCAAATACAAAGGCGTCATCTATGAGATAGACGACTGGGGCAACGGCACGCCTGTGAAGTACGCAGGCCGCGTCAAGTACCTGCTGCCCGAGCAGGAGATCATCTTTACCAAGATCGATCCTGGGCAGATCAGAGGGGCTTGGAAGCTAGGCAAGTACGACGCACCGGACACATGGATCCCGAACCCGAACTACGTACCGAGGTGAGCATGTACAGGCTCGAACTGGTCAGGCTTGCAGACGAGTCGCGGCTGCCATGCGTGGTGACCTTGCGGGATATCGAAGAGGATGACATATGCGAACTCCGCCTCGATCGGCAGGACGCTCCGCCTCTGGAATTTCAATCGCCCGTGGATTTCGAGGACACCCTGATCGAGTTGCGGAAAGAGCTTGAGCGCCAAGGTCTTCTCCTGCTGTGCAACAGGTATCGCCGGAACGCGTTCGTCTCATCGATGGCCCGCCAGATGAGCACCGGCCTGTCGTGCTATCTGGTGAGCCCGGGAAAGCCGGTGGATCCGAAGAAGCTCGCTGATTCCCTTGGCCCGGCCCCCAGGGAGGACGTGGTCCTCGCCGAAGAGGGCACGAAGTACATCAACGAATGGATCGCCGGCTTCGACGACGATGACGACTGACTTGGCTAGCCGTAAATCTGATGACACGCCTGGTTGCGTAGGCGGAACGCCGGGTGGGAAGGCGGGAACAACTCGTCGCATCTTGCGGCAACCAAGGAGGCTGAAGTCTCCCTGACGCCGCGCGTGGAGCCCTTGATTCCAGTCGACCGACCCCAGTCGGCGGGCGTCGAGGGCTCGTTACGCGATTCAGCACGGGCCCTCGTCTGGTGACGGGCCGACCTCACAGGCGGGGTTACCTGCTCATGTCGGTGCTGGGGACGTGGCACCATCCGAAGCACTGATCGACGACGAGGCTTTGCCGACTTCACCTTGCTCTTCGAGCTGTTGGGTCGTGTCCGGGGTGTCGTCGAGGGCACTGCCCGTGACGACGGCCAAGGCGTAGATACCATCGAGTGCCCAGCAACGCTCGGGACAGGGGTCGTCGTCGAAGCGGTGTTCGGCCGCGACGCGGCGTCGCCCGTTCCCCAGGGACTCGCCCAGATGCTGAAGGCGGCGCAGCTCAGAAGAGCCGCGGCAAGCACCGGCAGAGCCCGCCGCCGCCGATCGTGCAACGTTGCCCGCCGTGGCGGGGTGGGGGTCGAGTACTTCCGCCAGTCGAAGGAGCCGGGGTCCAGGCCGGGCCGGCGGCGATCCCGGAGGGGTAGACCATACGGCGGTCGTCGCCGCGAGCGGAGTTCTTCGACCGAGGGGGTGCGGTGGTTCGGGTCTTCGTGCATGATCCTCCCTACTGGCCGCCCTACCTGTCAGAGTGCCGCCATAGGGCGGCATCCAGCGGGAATGACTCGGTAAAGACAGCGGCGCAGACGAACCGACCCCGCGAAGAGCGGGGTCGGCAACAGGTGAAGTCGGGCTATATGTCCAGAGCAGCGTTGATCTTGCCGTTGATCTGTTCCTGCTGGCCGTCCATGCACTTGGCGTAGACCCTCAGCAGGACGTCAACGCTGTGTCCGGCTCGCTTGGCAACCTCAGGAGCCGGGACGCCGGCGTTCAGCCAGAGGGACACCGCCGCGTGGCGGAGGTCGTACGGGCGGGCGGCCAGCGACGAGGCGACCTGAGCCGGAGTGAGGGCGAGTTTGCGGGCTTCCTGCCAGACGTACGAGTGTGCCGAACTGGAGTAGGTGCCGCCGGTTCCGGTGCTGAAAATCCGTCCGTCCTCGGCGGTGCCGAACTCGGCGACGTGCTCGCGCAGCATGGCCACCAGGATGGGCGGGATCGGGATCTCGCGCGTCTCCTTGTCCGCGCGATGCTTCAAGCGGCGCGACTCGTGGGTCTGGCCCGAGTCGGTCCAGCGCTTGGTAGCCTGCGGGCGCGCCCTCTCCAGGACGATCAGACCCCAGCCCGTCTCAGGCAGGTTGCAGTTCCTCAGCCGCAGGTCGGCTGCTTCTTCCGGACGCAGCGCGGCGTAGTAGATGCAGGCGAACAGCGCCTTGAGGCGAGGACCGCGCTTCCGCCCCACCTTTGGCACGGCGTCGAGCAGTTGCCGGGCTTGGGCCGGGTTGACCACGGTACGCGGATCGACGACCGTGACGGCCTTCGGCACCGTCCACTTGATCTCGTCCAGCGGGTTGCTGCTGAACGCCTTCTGCTCGACGGCGTGTTCCAGCAGGTGATGCAGGACAGCGCGCTTACGCCGCACCGTGTTCGCGCCGGCGGGTGCTCCGGCAAAGGTGACCGAGATGGCGGAGAGCGCCACACGAAGGACATGCGGCTCTTTCAGCTCCGTCAATGGCAGCGACGCCCTTTCGAGCCAGCCCAATGCCGCGGTCTGAGTATCGGTCGGGGTAGGGCGTCTCTTCTCCGGGATGAGCGCGTACGTCCGGAGGACTTCCCTCAGCTCGTCGTCCTTGGGCCGGCGCGGCGCGTCGGCCACCAGGGCAGGGACCAGCGTCAAGAGCGCGTAGGCGTCCGTCTCCCGCGTCCGGGCCGCCGACGTGCTCCAACGGCTGAGCACGTACGACTGAGCGAACTCCAGGAACGTCGGCCCCGTGGACTTGGCAGCGAGCATCGACACCGGCAGACCGGTGGCGATGTCGAACTCCTCCCCCATCTTGGCGGCCTGGCGCAGGTCGGACATGAAGGCGTTGGCGAGGCCCTTGGTCCGGAAGCTCTTGGACTTGGCCTTGCCTGCGACGCGCCAGCGGGCGATGAACGTAGGGGTCTCGCGGTCCGTACGGTGCTGGATCACGCCGAGCTTGACGTCGTAGGTGGTGTTCACGCGGCCTCCCGTCGCGAGTCGAGCCAGGCGTTGAGGTCGCTCCGCCAGACGCGGAGTTCGAGGTTGGGCAGTTGGATGCAGACCGGCGCGCGGCCGAGTTCGCGCCAGCGGTAGAAGGTGCGCCGGGAGACTCCGCCCAACTCGGCGAGCACCTGCGGAATGGTCAGCAGTTCGTCGCGCCTACTCATCGGCGGTCACCGCCAGTGTCGCGAGTGGCCTACCGGTGAGTGCAGCGGCGAGAAGTTGATCTCCGAGGGAGAGCCCTTGCCCGGCGTACTCCCAGTGCGCGACGACGAGAACGGTGTCCTCGTCGAAGAGCGGGAGCCGTCCCGTGGTGATCTCTTCGGCGCGCATGTGTTCTTCTCGGGCGGCACGGAGTTCGCCGAGAGTGGTGGAGTAGCGGCGGCTCTTCGTGGAGAAGTGGCCGCGGAAGCCGAGCATGTGGGCCCAATGGATGAGCCGCAGGTCGGCCAGGCCCGGGTTCTCGCCGAGACGCATGCAGGCGGCAATCAGCCGGCGGGCGTGGTCGCGGACGGGCAGTGCCTCTAGGTTGTCGAGGGGTTGGATGCGGCGATCCAGGGTGCCGACGCACTCCGCGGCCTTGGTGGCGTACTTGGCGATGTAGGCGGCGACGGCTTGTTCGGTGAGGTCGCCGTCCAGGGTGATGGGGCGGACGTCGAGTTGGGTGCCCCAGCGGAACGTCCGGGCCAGCGGCTTGACCTCGGCGGTGACGACTGCGGCGGCGTGCTGAACGGCTTGGGACAAGGCATCGGCCGTGGCCCAGGCGGGTGGCGGTGAGTGTGGGCCGTCGGGTCCGTCGAGGCGGATGACGGCGTGGAAGTGGACGACGCCTCGCCGCTGGTATTCGGCGACCTTGGCGAAGGCGATGCTGACGTGCTCGCGCAGGGCTTTGACGGTCAGGCCGTTGAGGCGGGCGAAGCGACGGCGCAGAGCGAGCGTGAAGCGCCGCCACAACTCGGGACTGATGGCGTTGAACAGGACCGAGCTGTCGTAGTCGTAGCAGTCCGGGCACAGCGGTTCCCCGAGCTGGGGGGCGTCGGCGCTGTGCCGGTCGGTGCAGGACATGACCCGCCCGTGCGGGCAGGTCTCGGCGTCTCGGCGGGAGTGGCAGGGCAGGACCTTGCCGTTCTTCTCCTTCCGGACGTGGACCGCGCCGAAGGAGGGCGCGGTGAGGGTGACGAACAGGCACGGGTGAGCGGAGACGGTCTCAGGAACGCCCTTGCCGCCGACGAGGCCGGCGCGGACGAGTTGGTAGGTGTCGGCGCGGTAGACCTCGGCGCAGGCCGGGCAGCGGGAGGCGCGGCGGGTCTTGCACGGGACGCGCAGGACGCCGTTCGGTTCGGTGGTGGTGGAGTAGCGGTGGAGCAGGTGGCCAGTGGCCTGGTCGAAGTGTTCGACCTTGCCGCGCAGGTGGATCGGCTGTCGGCAGCCGCCAGTGCGCTTGATCTGGCGGGCCCAACGGTCGTAGTCGGGTTGGTTGAGCCGGTCGATCACCCCGGCTACGGCGTGGGAGTGGGCAAGGCAGGGCAAGATGGGTTCCGTCCTATCCAGTGACGCTGGTGTGGATGGCCCCCGGCCTGGCGAACGTCTTGGCGGATGTGTGGCCAGGCGGGGGGCGCTACGGCTATGCGCCGTGGTTGTCGATGCCGGCGCCGTGGCAGTCGGCGCAGGTCTGGTCGTCGTAGATGCCGGTGCCGTTGCAGGTGCAGCAGCGGTAGTGGTGGAGTTCGGTGTCCATGATGATCAGCGGTTGTCGCGCGGGCTGATGCGGACGTAGACGCGGTACATGCGCGGGTGAGCGCGGTCCGGGTAGGCCCGGGACATCGCGGTGACGGTGAAGACCTCGCGCAGGTGGATCAGGCCGAGCGTGATCTCCGCGCGGTTTCCTTCGAGGCGGATTCGCATGGTGGTCGCTCCTAGCTGGGGTCGATGCAGCCGTAGTAGCTGCGGTCGGCGTCGTGGCGGGCGCGGGCGGTGGACAGGATCGCGACGGCGCGGTATTCGACCGGTCCGAAGAGGACGGAGGTCGCGTAGTGGCCGTACGGAGAGTCCTCGAAGTCGATCTCTGAGCCGACGCGGGCAGCGATCTGGTCGATCTCGGCGCGTAGGTCGTCGTCGTTGTCGTGGTTCGGGAAGTGGTGGAGGGTGAGGCTGGACGAGGCGGGCACGTCCGGGTGGGCTTGCAGGAAGATGGCCAGGTTGAGCAGGCCGTCGATGAGGGCTCTGCGGTGGTCGTGCATGGTTCTCCTTCAGGCGGTTTCCGGTGCGGTCCGCAGGGTGCGGAGCAGTTCCGAGGCGAGTTGGTCGGACACGCCCAGGCGGGTGCGGAGGAGGTCTCCGGTGATGGGCTTGCCGTGTTTGGCGTGGTGCTCGGTGGCGACGCGGCGGGCGTAGTCGATCAGTGCCGGGGCGGGCGCGGGTCCGTCGCTCTGTCCGTCCTCATGGGCGGGGACGAGGGCGGGGCGGTCCGCCTGCGGGACAGCTTGCGTCCTGTCGGGGACGTCCGGGGACGCCGCTCTCCAGGACGGGGACGGTTGCGGGACGTCCGGGGACGGTTCGGTACGGGTTGCGGTGGCGCGGCGTTCGAGCATGGAGACCGCGACGAGGAAGGCGCCGGCCGGAGTGGCGGCGGTGATCCAGCCCCAGGCGGTCGGGGTGGCTTGTTGCAGGTTGGCGGCCAGTGAGAGGACCACGCCGCCGGTCAGGACGAGGACGGGCCAGGAGACGAGTCCGCGCCGGTCTTTGCCGATCTTCTTGTCGCGTTGGCGTTCGCGGGCGGCCATGACGCAGGTCAGGTCGATGCAGATAGCGATGGCCCAGGACATCCAGCCGGTCTGTCCGTGCTCGGTGGCGGTGTCGCGGATGTGGGTGAAGGAGCCAGCACCCGCGATGAGCGCCAGAACCAGGACAGGGCCGGTGTCGAGCAGCCAGGCGGCGAAGGGGCGCATCTCGTTCCTCCTCTCAGGCGGTCTGCGAGTCGGGCAGTTGGTGAGGTTGTGCGGCCATGACCTCGGCCCAGGACGGGGCGCGGTCGGCATAGGTGTGAGCGGCGTGTTCGGCGGTTTGCTCGCTGACGTAGAAGGAGCGGGCGCGGTACCACTGGCCGTCCTGGCTGGCGACGATGGCGACGCCAGGTGTGTCGGCGGCGATGGCACGGGCGGAGTCGAGCGCGGCCGGGTCGAGGTCGCCAAGGGTCATGGTGGCGGTCTCGGGGTCGTTGACGCGGTGGCAGATCCGTCCGGAGCACTGGGCACGCAGGGCGGTGACGCCGGGGCCGAGATCGGAGCCGATGCGCTGGCCGCAGCAGAAGAGGTAGATGCCGAACGCCCTGCCCAGCTGTGCGATCCGGAGCAACGCGGTCGAGGTCTTGGCGATCTCGTCCTTCTCCGACTTGTCGGCCATCAGGTAGAGCTCGGCCAGCTCGTCCACCAGGACCACGATCGGCACCGGCCGCAGGTGCGGCGGGAGTTGCCAGATGTTGCGGGCCGAGGCCATCCGGCACACGCCCATCCGGTCGGTCATGAGCGCCACCAGGTCATCCAGCAGCCCGCCGCACTCGGCCCGTGTGGTGGCCAGCGCGGACAGTCGCGGGGCGTAGGGAGTGAACTCGACGCCGCCCTTGAGGTCGAAGCCGACCAGGGCGACGGGTTGCGGGGCCAGGCCGACGATGAGAGCGTTGGCCAGGTTGGATTTGCCGGACTGCGTGGCTCCCGCGTTGATGTAGTGCGGCACGGTACGGAAGTCGACGACCCAGGGCCCGCCGGTCTCCAGGCGTCCCACGGTGACCTTGAGCAGTTCAGTGGAGGGCGGGAGGTCGTCGACCTTGACCAGTGGGTCACGGATGGTGGTGGCCAGCCGTACCCGACCGGGCTTGTCGGAGGAAACGCGCACGGCGTGCACGCCCCACGAGTGCGCGAGGCGTTCGGCGACGTCGGCGTAGTCGGCTGGAATCTGTCCTTCCAGGGTGTGCAAGGTGACGCGCCAGCCGTAACGGGTCGGCAGCGGCAGCCACATGAACGGCTTGGTGTCCACCGCGATGCGCTGCCACTTGCGCCTGACGCGGACGACGCCGGTCGAGGCGACCAGGCCGGGGACGGTGGTGAACCAGAAGCGCTGCCGCTTCTTGGTGAGGTTGCAGCCGAGAGCGACTTTGCGCCACGACGCCCGGATGCTGATGGCCGTGATCGGGAAGCCGATGAAGAGCCAGAAGGAGCGGTAGTGCCAGCGGCGCCAAGCCCAGAGCCCGGCCGCGACAGCGGCCAGGACTCCGAGCATCCAGAGGAACTGGTCAGACACTGGCGGCCTCCTGCTCCTGCTGCGGGAGCAGAGCGGTGGCCCGGTAGGAGATGCCCCACCGCCCGGCCATCTCCCAGATGTAACCGAGCAGGCCGATCGCCTGGACGGCGTCGCCGGCCTTGATGGGCGGCTCTCCGGTAATGCCGATCTTGACGAGCTCGATCCGGCCGAACTCGTCCTCCACGGAGACGGTGACCTCGTAAACCGTGTTGCCGTTCTTGTCGGTCTTGATCTCGCCGGTGTCGCGGTTGAGCACGCGAGGGCGCGGGCCCTTCACGCAAGTGATGGTGAGCTTGCTGGTGTCCACGGGGATGGGGACGGTGCGCATGGTGTGGTTCCTTCGTTCGTTCGGACTCTTAGAATACATAGAATACTTGGAATTCTAAGTTGTCAAGGGCTTCCACGAAGACTTGGTTGGCATGTCGTGCGGGCTGTGCTGAACTAGAGGGGCACGCACCCTCACGGAAGGCATCGGATGGTCGAGAAGACCGGCCAGCCCGGCTACCTCCAGATAGCCGACGACCTACGCACGCAGATCAGAACGGGCTCACTCGCGCCCGGTGCTGCGCTGCCCTCGACCGCCCAGCTATGCAAGCGCTATGACGTCTCGGCCAGCGTGGTCAAGGCGGCAATCAGCGTGCTTCGTACTGAAGGACTGATCGTCGGCCAGCAGGGCAAGGGCGTGTTCGTTCGCGAAGATGCCGCGGCATCGGCGTCAGAGGAAGAGCCGGCCTCGTCGGAGGTCATGGAGCAGCTCGCTCAGATGCGGAACACTCTGGCGACTCTCGGTGAGCGGATCGCTGAGTTGGAGAAGACCGTGTTCCAAGAGTCGAAGCGATCTCGCTGACCCGGCAGGCCAATTCTTCCATTTCAGACCGAATGGCCTGGAGTTCGTCCAGGATCCGCTGGTTTATGGTCACTTCGGCACCCCTTTTCAGGTCGGTCGTTACCCCGGTGGGATGCCGTTAGTTCATCGCGCATTGACGCTGGTGAGTATCACAGAGCGTTAGCTAAGCTTCTTCACTGCTGCCTGCACGGCGGTTACACATCCACTTACACATTGCCCGCTTCTCAAAGTGCGCAAAAGGATGCAATTGAAGACAATCCACCGCCCTGGATGGCAACCTCTGATCCTGCGCCAGCATCGCGAAGCACACGGGCTCACCCTCGAAGCCGCAGGTGACCAGCTTCGCCAGGTCGCCCATCGACATGGCCTGACCGCACCAGCCGCCAATTTCCAGACACTCTGGGCACATGAACAGGGATCGGTGTATCCCGGACCTCACTACCGAAGAGCTTATTGCCTCCTATATCAGGCAAATGAACCCACACTCGGTTTCCGCCTAGCACTTCCCGGCGAAATAACCGAAGTGGAAAATTCCATCTCGGATTTGCCCCAGCCCACCGATCCCGCCACCGATAATGCCGCCGCCCAGGTGATCGAACAAACTCTGCTCAAAGTCTCAGGAACCCCATCCAAGGCTGAGCAGAACGCACTTCTCAACCGCGTCGTGGACGCCTGGCGACGCCGCCACGGCAAGGGCAGTCCCAAGCCCATCCTCACGCTCGTCGGCGGCTACGCCGGATCAGGCAAGACGGAGTTCTCCCGGTTCCTGTCCGACATCACCGGCTGGGCCTTCCTGGACAAGGACTCCCTGACCCGCCCCATGGTCGAACGCCTGCTCATCTCCCTCGACGGTGACCCCCACGACCGGCATACCGAGCTGTACCTGCGCGAGGTCCGGCCGCTGGAGTACCGCTGCCTGATGGAGACCGCGTTCGACAACCTCAAAGTAGGCACCTCGGCCATTCTGACGGCCCCCTTCATTGCCGAGCTGAACGACCCCGACTGGGTGTCGCGCCTGACCAACCGATGCGCGGCCAGAGGCATCGACGTGGCCGTGGTGTGGGTGCGCTGCGACGCCGCATCCATGCGCGAGTACATCGAGTTCCGCGGCGCCCCCCGCGACGCCTGGAAAATCCAGAACTGGCAGGCGTACATCAGCACCCTCAACACCGAGACCAGCCCACCCACCACCCACATCACCGTCGACAACCGGCTCGGTGCCGCAATCAGCTTGGCCGACCAGACCCGTGAGACGCTGAAACGGATCCTGACATGATGGGCATCGTGCTGTACGGGCCGCCCGCCAGTGGCAAGAGCACTGCCACCGTCGCTCTCAGAAAGCTCGACCCGCGGTTCACGCTGGTGCGGAAGCTCAAGACGGGGAACCGGCGCGGTACCGAGTATGACTTCGTCAGCGCCGCAGAACTGGCCACGCTGCGAGACGCCGGACGGCTCCTGGCCGAATCCCACCGCTACGGCAACACCTACGCCATCGATCGCCACCAAATCGATCAGCTCACCTCGACCGGACGGGTGCCGATCGTCCACCTGGGCAACATCGCCGACATCCAGCGCTTGGTCCAGGCCGCCCCATGGCTTACCGTCCTGCTCTGGGTTTCGCGTCAAGTCTGTGAGCAACGCTCCCGCCAGCGCGGCGACAGCGACACGCTCCACCGCCTCCAGGCATGGGACGAGACGCTGACCGACCTGGGCGCCAACGACGACGGCCTGTTCCACCATCGATTCCACACGGACCAGGCCAGTCCAGATGAGATCGCACACGTGATAGCAAGCAGGTTCTTCGAGAAGCGAGAAGTACCACTTGGTCAGCGTGCTTGACCAGTCAGGATCAGCAGCCACAGAGCCCGCGCGGCCCGTGCGGACATCCACTCACGCCCGAGGATGTCCGCACGATCTTCCGACCTGAGTTACCGGATGAAACGAACGCCGGCCGCAGGCGCGGGCCGGGAGGTCACCGCAGTAGGGGCGCTATGTGCGCGATCCGCAGGGCCAGCGCGTCGTCACCTCGCTTCTCCGCTCATGAGCTGCCGCCACAGTGCCTGAACCTCGGCGACTCTGACTCGCGGGCTCTCGGCGATGCCACACGGAGTGATCGAACGGTCGTACCTCCGGATGAAGCCCAGCCCGCCAGCTATGCACTGCTCGAAGACCAGGGACAGGCATTCACAGGTGTAGCCCCTCACCCGTGCTGGAAGCGGACGGTCCTGCACCTGGATCCATCTCACCGGCACCGCGTCCGGACGAGGCGCAGCGGGGTGCGTGCCGTGAAAGTCGAAATCATCTGCCACAGGGGATCACTGTCCTTCGCGTGACGAGCGATCACCAACGGAGTGCCGGGCGGCGCCTGCGGAGACCGCGATCGATGAACAGGCGCTGGTGAGCGACGAGCCATCTCCAGTCACAGCGTGCGCCCTCACGAGGAGCCATGCCGGGGCGCGGCTGCAAAGCCCCATCCCGAAGGGCTCTGAACCATCGCTCACCAACGCCATACCGCGACTGTAGAAGGAAGCGAGAGAGCCTGTCTACCCCTATGGGTACCGTGGGGTAGCCGCAGACCCCTATAGGTACCGATAGGTCCATAGAGGCGACTGAAGACCCGTGACGCCCCCTTTCTACGCTTAGCTCGTGATGGAGTTCGAGCCTGATCGGCCACGCTGGCAACAAATCGCCGAAGTTCTACGTCAACGCATCACCACCGGAGAGTACCCGCCAAAGCACCTTGTTTCGGAAGTTCAACTCGTCCAGGAGTTCGGCGTCGCCCGCGACACCATCCGCAAGGCGATCCGCCAGCTGCGCGACGAAGGCTTGATCTACACCGTCCCCAACCTCGGCAGCTTCGTTAGTCCACCTGCCCAAGCCACGTCCGGGGACGCCTGAGGCCGGCCATCTGTTCCCAGTCCGGACGTGCTTGGTCATGCCGCTACAGGTCAGCCAACTAACAGCAAGGTCAACGGCTCGGCGGAGGCACAAGGTTGCCAGCCCAGCACAGAGCCGTCATGGCCATCATGACCCTGTCTAGTCCCATGAGATGCCTGACGTTTCTGTCCCACGACATGGGCGACAGGTGATCTAGGAAACATGGTCGACCTTGTACGGCCGATGAGCTTTGACGTTACGGACCGGAAGG
>NZ_PVNG01000050.1 GCF_003001935.1 Nonomuraea fuscirosea
CCTAGAGAAACGCCCTCCAGGTGGACACATCCATGTCACCCCTGGTCAGACCCCGAATCTGCGCCTTCAGCCCGCTGAATTACGCGGAACGCAGGCCCAGGTTAAGGATCGTTTGAGATGGGCGGGCAGCGTGGCCATGGTCTCCATCAGAGGCGTCGCGCATGCGCTCGGCGCTGCGGTCGATCGGCAGGTGGACGAGCGTCACGTAGCGGGTGGTGCGCTCGACGAGGGTGCCGTTGGCCGAGCTGCCGTTCTTGCCGATGATGCAGTCGCCTTTCCAGTGGCCGGGCACTGCTCGGTCGTCGGCCTCGGCGGGCCGCTCGCTGAGCATCACCATGGGCGCGCTGTAGCGGGGCTGGCGCGGCTGGGCCAGGCGGCGAGGCTTGCGCATCGCGCGGCCGGTGCGCAGCGCCGGGTCAGCTCACGCCGCAGATCGCCGCGGCCCTGGACGTAGAGCGCCTGGCAGATGGTCTCGTGGCACACGTGCATCTCCGCCCGCTCGGGAAAGGTCCGGCGCAGGCTCCAGGCGATCTGCTCCGGGCTCCAGCGCTATGCAGGTGTTCTTGAATGTATGCCCGTAACTCCGGGCTCTGCCCGATCCTGCTGGGCTTGGGGCGGGGCCGGCGCGCGTCGGCACGGGCCTGGGCAGCGTGCGGGCGGTACTGACCGTTGGTGGAATGCCGGTTGCAGCGGATCTCCCGGCTGATCGTCGAGGGCGCACGACCCAACTCGCGCGCAATCTCCCGGATCGACACCCTCTCCCACACCCGGTCGGCGATGTAGATCCGCTCGTCTCCCCGCAGGCAGCGGGACACGTCAGATGGGGGCACCGCCGGTCGTCAGACCGGCGGTGCCCCCATCTTTCTTGCCTTGTTCGGCGCCGAGCTGTTCCTCCACCGCTTCCCGGTGCGGTAATTGATGCCAACTTTCTGGCACGCCTCTTGGCTGCTGAAGCCTTGATCCATGAGCCGGAAGTATTCCTCCCGCTCACGGTCAGCTTCTTACGGCCCTGCGGGCTTCGGATCTTGCGGATCTCGAACTTCATCGCACTCCCCAAGCTGGGGTGTTCGCTCTTGGCCGGGAATGCCTGGCCGACATCGCCCTACTGCGTGCCCAGCGCGAGTTGTTCGGCCCTGTGGCCTCCGATCCGACCGTCTCCCACCTGATCGACCGGCTCGTCCGCGATGAGGCCAAAGCGCTCGAGGCCCTGCGCGGCGCTCGCGCCGTGGCCCGCTGTCGCGTCTGGGATGTGGCAGGAACCATGGCGTCGGGCAGCGACGGCGAGCTGACCCCCTCGACATCGACGCCACCATCGTCATCGCCCACTCGGACAACAACGGGCCCCGCCAACCTAAAGACCTTCGGCTTCCACCCCATGACGGTCTTCGCCGACCACGCCCTGGGCGGTTCCGGCGGATCCCTGGCCATCGTGCTGCGGCCGGGCAACGCCGGCTCCAACTCCGCTGCCGACCGCATCGAAGCCACCCGCCTGGCCCTGGCCCAGCTGCGCAAACACCGCAGAGGCCAGGTGCTCATCCGCACCGACTCCGGCACCGGCACCCACGAATTCCTGCCCTGGCTCACCAAGCCGGGCCGCCGCCTGTCGTACTCGATCGGGTTCACCCTCACCGAGGAGATCCGGCAAGCCGTCCTGCGCCTGCCGAAGACCGCCTGGAGGCCCGCTTACGATGCCGACCGGCAAGTGCGGCCCGGCGCCTGGGTGGCCGAGCTGACCGGCCTGTTCGATTTGTCCGGCTGGCCCAAGGGCATGCGGGTTATCGCCCGCAAGGAGCGTCCGCATCCGGTGCCCAACTGCGCTTCACCGACGTCGACGGCTGCCGCGTCACCTGCTTCGTCACCGATGCCAATCGCGGCCAGCTCGCCGACCTGGAACTCCGCCACCGCCGCCGAGCCCGCGCAGAGACCGCATCCGCTGCGCCAAGGACACCGGCCTGGCCAACCGGCCCCTGCACCACTTCACCCGCAACCAGATCTGATGCGAACTCGTCGCCCTGGCCTGCGAACTCCTCACCTGGATGCAGATTCTGGCGCCAGCGCAATCGGCGACATCGCCCGCGCCGCCCTTGCCCTCGCCCACTTCGAGCACAACTACCTACCGGCTACGCGCTGAGATCGCGTCACCGAATGGCGGTGATGCGGCGGCGAATGGCAGAAAATCTCCTTATCGAGAGGCGAGCGCGTCTGGATAATGGAGCGCTGTGGAGTCGGCCTCCTCCCGCTGGAGCCGATAAGGAAAAATCGGATAGTACGCCGACGGCTTACCAGAGTGTCCCGGCGGCGGACAGAAAGAGAATGATGTGCGCTCGATAGCCAGAAAGCTGCTCAGCGTCGCCGTCGCTGCCGTCGCGATGACACTTGCGACCACGGCTGGAAGCGCCGATGCCGCTGTGATAACGGCTCCGTCCGCGTATAACACGAGGTATCAATACATCGGGTCCTACCCGCACGCGGGCCTGGAGAATGCACACGTGAAGCGTCGCATCTATCTGGCGGCGGGGACGTACACTTGGCGGCAAACTCCTAACACCTCCTGCCAGCGCGGCATGACCCTAGGCGCGGGATGGTATAAGTGGACCGACGTCCTTGTGCCAAGTGGCGGCTACTATACGCATAACGCATATCTCGACCCGGACAATTATGGCTGGGAAACGGCTCAACTCACCTGTAAGTGGAATCCCACCACATCCGCTACTATTCATTGGGGTTCCACTCTCCTGCCGCATTTCTAAGCGCGTGTTTGAGATCGATGATTCTGACCAACTTGACGGCATCTGCATCGTCCGTCACGCGGCCACATCGAACGTGAACGATCTTCTCAAACACTCACTGAGTTACTGGGAGAACTGGGCTTCCATTCGCCGGTTCGCGGGATACGCGCCACACAGAGCGTGACGTACCGGACGGCGCCACGTACGGGCTGCTTTCCGATCCGCTCGTGCTGCACCAGGGATGTTCAGCAATTCAGCCGTGGTACAGGGAGCTGTGAGGGCGCCGGCGCTGGAACGCGCACTCAACGGAGCGTGGCGAAGGACGGCGATCTCGCCGTCCTTCGCCACTACTGCCGTCGACAATGCCGAGTCCGAGCGCGGTCGGTCAAACCGCATCATTCATCGACGACCGCCACGGCGTCGACTTCGAGGAGATATTCCGGCCCGGACAGCGCGGCGACTCCTACCAGCGTGTCTGTCGGTTTGTGGTCGCCGAACAACGCGGCTCTGCCCTGCTCGATGTGAGCGAGGTGTTCACGCTTGTAGTCGGCGACGAAGATCGTCAGTTTGGTCACCTGGTCGGGACGTGCGCCGGCTGCGGCAAGCGTATGCCCGATGTTAGAGAACCTCTGGTGAGCTTGAGCCGTCATGTCGCCGTGTCCGACGATGTTGCCATCTTTGTCCTCGGCCACCTGACCTGCGACGAGAACCATTCAAGTGCCGTTGGCGACGACAACGTGGCTATATGTCGCCGGCGGATCCATCTCCTTGGGATTAATGGATTCCAGTGCCATTAGAGCGCTCTAATGTCAGGTCATGAGACCCGACATTAGAGCGCCCTTTTCTTCGTAGGGAATAGATCAATGTAGTCGGGTCATTCAGTCGATCGGCGGCGGTTGGTCCACACAGGGGGCCGTAGACCGCCGGGCGACGTCGTCGTCTCAGACGTCGAAGCCTCCGGTGCGCAGCTGGGTCACAGCGGCGTTCATGTGCGGGTACTGAACAGCACCACGGCGTTGAAGCTTCAGACGCCGCCAGGATCCGGCCAATAGGCCGGTGTCGATCTCGGCCGGGATGACCTTCGTTCGGCCCAGCAGCCCAGGCAGTGCCGCCACGCGACGGCCCCAGTTTTTCCCGGGGCCGCCCTCGATCGCCTACCGACGTGACGCAACCTCCTGGGGGCTTGTGCATGTAGATGGTATGGAATCCAAGACTGCCCATCCGCCACCCGGCTCTCCTGGAGCCGAGGGCTCGGCCGACACGGTCGTGGCCGAGTTATTCCTCGTCCACCGCCTTGCGCTTGTGCGCTTGGCGTTCCTTTGGTGGGCGACCAGGTGTCAATCCCCTCAAAGCGTGGAGACGGTCCTATGCCACAGCGGTCCTCAGCAGGGCCGTTGATGTTTGCCGCTTCTCGATCATCTGTCGCTCGAATGTGACAGGCGCCAGCCCGTCGTTGGCACTGTGCCTGCGGTTGATGTTGTAGAAGTCCGCGATCCAGGTCGCGATCTTCAGCCGGGCCTCCGCGCGGGTGCGGAAGCGGTGGCGATGCACGAACTCGACCTTCAGGGTGCTGTTGAACGCTTCCGAGGCGGCATTGTCGAGCGCGCACCCGACTCGGCCCATCGACTGCACCACTCCGTGCTTGCGGCATTCAGCCTGGTAGCGGGCAGCTATGTACTCCGAGCCGCGATCGGAGTGAAAGATCACCCCGTCCACGTCACCACCCCGCGTGACCACGGCCATCTGCAGCGAGGCGACCCTCAGCGCCGCGTCATGGTGTTCGGACATGGCATAGCCCAGTAGCCGGCGCGAGAACAGGTCCTCGACCGTGGCCAGGTACAACTTGCCCTCATCCGTGTCGATCTGCGTCACATCGCCGCACCACAGCACGTCCGGCGCGACCGCGTCGAACTTCCGGCGTACCAGATCCGGCGCGGCCGGCCGCTTGCCCTGCCGAGTCAGCGAACGCGGCCTCTTCGGCCTGCGGCCGGCCAAGCCGAGTTCGGCCATCCGCTTGGCCACGGTGTTCTCCGACAGCTTCCAGCCCTCAGCCCGCAGATCCTGGGCGATACGTGGCGACCCGTAGGTGCCACCAGAGGCGGCAAAGTGCCGCTTGATCTCCTCATCCAGACGGGCGCACCGCTCTTGGCGAGCCGTTGGCCTGCGATTCTTCCACTTGTAGAACCACGACGACGATACTCCCAGCGCACGGAAGCAGATCTTGTGGGGGACACCAAACTCGGCCCTCTGGGACTCGATGAACTCCACCACGGCTATCGGTTCAGCGAGTCCTTGACCCATAGGACCACGGATCGTTTGAGGACATCACGCTCGTCCTCCAGCTCAGCGCGCTCCTGCTCCCAGGCGGCCTTGTCTTTGGCGTGCTGCCGGACCAGCTCGGCCTTCTCCCGCCGCAGCCGCGCCAGCTCCTCCTGCTCCGACTCCCTCAGTTTGTCGCCTCCGTTACCGTCCCGCCCGACCTGACCCGATGCATGCCGGTCCATCTGCACCCAGTTGTACAGCGTGTACTCGTTGATACCCAGGTCCCGCGCGATGTGCGCGACGGGCTTGCCGGTCTCCTTGACGATACGCACCGCCCCAGCCCGGAACTCCGGATCAAAGCGACGCCTCGTGGTTCCAGCCACGACCAAACCTCTCTTGGTTCGGTCTCCACGCTACGGGGGGAAGCTCACTTTCGCCGCTGGCGCGAAACTGGTGTCCCCAGAGAGCCTGAAAGCTGTGGCGGCTCCTGTCGCGGTCCGGCCGCGTAGGGGTTTTAGGGGACTGCCGCTGTTGGCGGCCGCCACTGTTGCGGTGGTGCTCGGCACGGCCGCGATTGTTCCCTCGCTCTCGCGACAACCCGCAACCCTGGAAGGGTTCACCGCCGTCATGGACGCGGCTGGCGCGGCGAGCCGAACAGCCGCGCGAATACTGACGTAGCGAAACCGAGTCATTGACATGGCGACGAGCGCCCGACCAGACATACAACATCGAGGACAGCGTCCGCCGGGTCAACTGGGCGACTCCCAGCGGCCCCGCCGTGGCGACCACGCCGCTGTACACCCGGCCCTTCACCACCGCCGATCAATAGAAGTGGCGTGAGGCAGGTGCGCCGCCCTTGTGCGGTTTCCGAGTGGGCTGCAAGGGCGTACGGTACCCCCATGGCCGGACGCACTACTACTTCCCCGATGGCTTCCAGGTCGGCGGCGGGGTATCGCTGACCCGTTCTCAGCTTCTCGCGCTGCCGCAGGACCCGCAGCGGCTGGAAGCGGAGTTGCTGCGGCTGTGGAACCAAGAGCACCTAGAAGCTCCCGGTCCCGGCCATTCCGATGCCAACGAGTACTCGGATCAGGACATGCTGTGGATAATGGGTGAGAGACTACACACCGACACCACCTGAAGTGCGGGCGGCTGTCTTGCACTTGATGGCCGCGCTACCGGGAGCGCGGATCGTGGACAAGGCGAAGGACGCCGCAGGGCGAAGCGGTACCATCGTACGCAGAGCCGATGGCGATCCGCGGGAATGGTGGCTGGTGATCGATCGGTCCAGCGGCGACCTGCTCGGGACAATCACCCTGGTCGCCGGGCCACAGCGCCCCATCACCGGCCTGAATGTAGGTGACATGGCCGCTGCGGAAGTGGTCAGAAAACTCGGCTGGACCGACGACAGACCTCGGCTACCCGAACGGTGCACCCAACAGGTCAGGAAGACCCTGTGACGGCTCGTAGAGGTCTCGCGGATAGGGGCCCGCTATAGTCCCTGGGAATGTGCTTGACCTGGGAGGATGTACGGCTGTGTGATTGTGGTGTCGATTCGTTTACGGTGAAGGCGTGAGCGACGACAAGCCGGAGTTCGGGTATGGCGCGGGCGGTCGACCCCTGTGGACCATGCGGGATCGGGACGCTGACTGGTGACGGTCGGCTATCGAGTCGAGCCCGACCGGAACTTACACGAAAGCGACCGGGCCACGGCCGAGATGTTCTACCAGTTCGCCGGGCAGGCCTACGGCAGCCTTGGCTACGAGATCAAGACTGCGGCTGAGCTGGCCGATCGAAGTGCCAGCGAGCTGCTGGCTGATGTGTAATTGTCGATGCTCCAGGCGATTTGCCACGAGCTGCGTACGGCCATGACCTGGCGGCGGCCCAGACAGCGGCCTTGGTAGAGCACTCCGCAGCGTTGAGCGATCACGCGGATCAGATGGCCAGGCTGGGCAGCGATCTGAGGGGCCGCAGCGACGCGCTCGACCACCACGGTAGCGGCAGCAGCCAGAAGTCTGCCGATCATCCTGCACGCCTTCAGCCCTCATGATCTTCGGCAACGCAGTACGCGTGTATCACTGATGCGCGGATGGTGACGATCGGGCGCGCTGGTCTCAGCATCACCCACGACGCCGGGCTCGGGCAGCTGACCGCGTCGGTACAGGACGCCAAGGACACGTACGCGATCAAGAGGAGGAACGACTACCGGCAGCCCAGCGTGTTCGGCGGAGCTCCTTCATGGAAGGGCACGATCCAGGAGATCGGCACCGCCAATGCGGGCGAGCATTTCGACGAGGGTTACTACGTGTACTTCGTTGACGAGATCGGCGAGGCCCGGCATGGCGAGGGGAAGGCCGTCCTGCGCATGGACAACGTGGTGATCACGATCAGTTTCAGCGGCGACGACGTGCCTGGGCGCAGGATCCGTGACGACAGGCCCATCGGCAACGCCGCCGCTCAGGCCGCGCTCAACGCCGTGGCGGGACAGGCCATCGCGGCGGTGCGGTGATCTGCGCCGCCCCTCAGCTGCAGTCGTTCTCCATCTTGATGCGGCACCACCAGTCCACCACCCAGAGCGCGTGGTCGCGTCGTGCCTGCCCGGGAGGTGGTTCTTCGGCTGCGAGGAGATTCTCAATGACCTGCCCAGGGGTGGGAGAGGCGTCAAGCGGCGGGTACTTCTTGCAGCGGTAGGAGGTCCACTTTCCAGATGCAACTCCCTCTTCCCCTCGCTTGACGCAGTCGTCCTTGCTGAGGGTGCCGTAGTACACCTCCGCTCCCGGCTTGCCCGTCCACGTCGGGCTGGGCTCCGGGCTGGCCGTACCCGTCCTCGTCGGGGGGGACGCGGCAGGCGAGGTCCAGTGAGGAAGAAGAAGCGTCCCGGGAGTCGTCGACGCGGCGGGAAGCGGGGAAGGGGCGGGCGACGAAGCGGGAGCGGCCGCGCCGACGAGCTGGACCCGCTCCCGGGAAGTGCCCGGCGCTCCCGCTGTGACCGCGGCCACGAACACCAGGGCGGCCGCGGCGCTCGCTACCAGGGCGAGAAGTCCCGCGACGCAGGAAATGGCAAATGTCGTCTGTTTCCTGGTCCGCCTCATCTGACCCCCTCAAACGCCCGGTGACAACGATCACCAGGTGTGTCGGTCCGGTCTCCGCAGGCGGCTGCCGTCACTGAGCCGGCGCGCGGACCGGACCCGGGACACACCACGGGAGTCATCCGCCGGCCGGGCTGCAGCTCGACCTGGAGGAGTCGACCTGCCGCGCGTCCGCCCGGCCGGCGGATGCACGACTCTTGTATGATCACAGCTCGCGGGTACGGCTCCAAGCCTTGTTCCCGCCATTCAGCGGGCCATTTCTGCCACTTTTCTCGTCCGGTTGCCGCCTTGGTCACTCCGCCGTACACCTCGATCCGGTCCAAGCTGATCACGGTGCTGCCCGACAGCGCGGCCAGCACGCTGAACACCACGCCCGAGGGATCGTGGGAGCCCTGCACCTCGCCGGTGAGGAACTCCAGGCCGATGCTGGCCTCCTTTAGTTGCTTGGCGACGGCCTTGAGCACCAGGTCATACGGCACGGTGTCGGCGCTCGCCCTGACCAACCCGCCCGTCGCGCTGACCTTCACCGGCGAGCCGCCCACAGGCGTGGCCACCACTCAGCAGGTGGTCCGCTCGGCCTGGACGTTCTGGCGGATGACCGAAGCCAACACCTTTACGCCCCGCCGATGCGCACTTCAACTGCCTCATCGGGTCGATGGTCATGGGATTCGAGATGCCCGAGCCCGTGACCATGATGTGCCAGTGCGACTACATCGACCCCGCCGAAGCCGAGCACATCCCCACCCATTCCGGCAAGCGCACCGGCATCCTGTACGGGCCGCTGGCCGCACATCCCGCACCACCTGAGGTCGTCCTGCCCTGCCTCACCCCGCGCCAGGCCATGCTGTGTAACGAAGCCGGGCGGCGACGCCAAGTGGTCCACCGAAAACCTGCCCCGCACCACCGTCAGGCCCGCCTGCGCCGCGCTGCCGCTGGCCACGCTCAACGACGTACCGGTCACCTCCCTGGGCTGCACCGGTATGCGCTCCTTCACCGAAATCGACGACGACCGCATGCTGGTGGCCATCCCGGGATGTAGATCCGGTCTTCGGGGACGCCGAGGGTCAGGAGCTGGCCGGTCTGGATAATGACGTCTTGCTCCTCGGTCGAGCAGCGGGCGTAGCCGACGCGGGTTCCGTAACTTCTTCACCAGCACCGAGTCCGCCCAGGCCTGGGCGCAGGACCATCCGCGGATCTCCGGCCAGGTCTTGAGCCAGCCAAATGCGTGGGAGATCGGCGTGCACAGGCTGGACATAGTTGAACCTGCTGGCAGGGGTCACGGTTCTGGGATCACCCTGCGGCCTCGTCTGGGCGCTGCGCCAGGCAGGGGCACGGCGTCGGGGGTGCCGAGCTTGTCCACGGCCGCGCGGCGCGTCCGCTCCGGCCTCCGGTCGTACTTCACCGTGGTCGCCGGCGAGGCGTGCCCGACGAGAGCTTGCGCGGTAGCCACTCCACCCCGGCGTCGAGCAGCTCGCCGATGAACGTGCGCCGGAAGTCGTGAGCCCGCGGGGCCTCGTCCAACCCTGCCAGCTCGGCGCGGGCCGCAAGCACGTTGCTGACCGTGCGCGCGTTCATGAACGCGATCCGGCCCTGCTGGTCGTGACGGATGTGACGGCCGCGCGGGGTGGACGGAGGGAAAAGGCCGCCCAGGTCGCGGCGGCGTACGGTCAGCCATGCCACGATCCTGCCGACCGCACTGGCCGTCAGGTACACCATGCGCTCCTTGCTCCACTTGCCCCGGATCCGCAGCGAGCGGGCCGCAGCGTGGTAGTCGGCCAGCGCCACCCCGGCGAGCTCGAACCGGCGCACGCCGGTCGAGTATAGGGCCGCGATCATCGCCGCGTCCCGCAGCGCACCCGCCGCAGCCCGTCCCGCTTGATCGGGTCATCGACGTCCGGCGGGGCGAGGTCGGCGTCGCAGGCGGCCATCAGCGCGCCGACGCGCTCGATTGGCAGGTGCCCGCCGGCGGGTAGGGTGCTGCCCTCGAACTGGTTGATGCGCTGGGCGCGGTCGCGCTCTTCAGCGGTCATGAGGCCGAGCAGCCATGTCCGGTCGAGGACCTGGCGCAGCGCCACCACGTGCTTGTCCGGTAGGCGATCGACCACGGCTCGCGGGTGCCGTCCTTCTTCAGGCTGGTCGCCTGGCCGATCAGGGCGCGGATGCACTGGGTGTGCTCGGCTCACAGCAGATGCCACATGATCGTTTCGCCGGTGATGGCGAGCACGGCGTTGTCATTCTTCTTCGTGGCGGGGTCGATGCCGGCGGGGTCTTGGTCGGCCATCACGCGGGCGATCCGGTCGAGGCAGCCCTTCACGGTGCGGCGGGATTCGCGGCGGTCGAGGGTGTCGAGGTAGGCCCAGTACGGGTTCGGTCGCCTGTCGTCGTGCGCAGCCAAGGCGGGCAGCGTCTCCGCGCCCACCGTGATGGCCACCTCGGCATGTTCGCGATCAAGATCGTAGCCATTCATGGCCGGAATCGACATTCCCGGAAATAAAGATCGGACCACTTTCGGCATCTTGCATCCTGTCGAAATCGGCATCCTGCCGTATCGTGGAGGGCATGACGATGGATCAGAAGCCCTTGGAGACTCTCGGCATCGCCGCGGCCCGTGACCAGCTCGGCCCGCTCGTGTCCCGCGCCGTGATCGGCCACCACCCCACTCGCATCAAGCGATCCGACCAGGAGCACGCCGTGCTCATCTCCGAGGAGGAGTTCAAGGAGTACCTGCGCCTCAAGCACGAGCGCGAAGCCGCCGCCCTGCGCGAGATGATGGCCGCCGCCGGACGTGGCGAAATCGCGATGAGCGTCTATACCACGAGGGACCAGGCGTACGCCGACCTCGGACTCGGCGGCGCCGACTCGTGAAGCGTCCTGTCCACTTCGCCCCGGGCGTCAAGGAGATTCTTCTCTCGACGCCCCTCACCCTCCGCGCGTCCATCGTGGACGTGCTGCTGGACCTGGGTGACGATCCGACACCGCCGACCGCCATGCCGTACGCGGATATCCCCGGCGCGTACGAGATCGTCACGCCGGCGTTCCGAGCCCTTTACACCTACGGGCCGGAGCCAGGACTCGAACACGTGTCCGTTTGGATCCTCCACATCAACACCTGAGAGCAGCGAAAGCCGCTGAAGGCGTCCAGGAGCCCCCTTCTTTGCTCCTGGATCTAACTGATGCCAGACGAGCTGAGTTCGCCCGCCAGCGTGCACCACCGATAGATCATTTAACGGCGGTTGCACTCTTCATCCACCTGAGCAGGTACTTCACCTCTCCCCTGGAATCCGGAGGGCCACTGGATGCCTCTGGAGACCGAGGGGAGACCGTCAGTTTGGGAGACCGCCCTCGGCACGATCGCGGCGCTCGCCTCGGCGGCGGCGTGCGCCAGTTCCGGGAGGACCGTCGTGTACGTGTCCCCGGTCAAGTTGGTCGAACTGTGGCGCAGCATAGTGGACACCATCTTGGTGTCGGCACCCGCGGCGTAGGCGAGCGTGGCCGCGCCGTGTCGCAAGTCGTGCAGCCGGATTGGTGGTAGGCCAGCTGTGAGAACAACTCGCTGACCCATGCTGGGTGTAGTTCGCTGCCGTCCTCGCGGGTGAAGATCGGGCTGGTGTTCGCCCACGCCTCACCCAACCCGCTGCGTGGTGCCGGGGCGCGGGCATCGACCCGGGGGCTGCTGCCGTGGTCGAGGGATGCGGATTCGCAACCACGGCCGGGGGATGGCCTACGCGTATAGGCTCCGCTCGATCACGCTCACGGCCATCTGCACGGCCGCGAGCAATTCAGCCATTTGAGTGAGGCTGGGAACGGGCCGAGCCCGAGCCCGGCAGCCTGCGCAGCGTCGGCGAGCGCCTGCTGCTCGACGCCGGTGAGCCGCGGCCGGCACCCGTCGTCGGCCAGCACGTCCCGGGCGGCGTACCCATCACCGGCGGCGATGGCCTCCCCGATGAGGCCGGTGAACGCGAGAGACGCCGCATCGTGCCCGGCGCTGGCGGCCAGGTCAGCGACGGCCAGGCCGATCCGGGCGCGGAAGACGCCGTACCTGGGCACGGGCCCGCTGAGATACCGGGCGATCATCCGGTCGACGGTGTCAGATGTCAAAGTCGTGTGCACGAATGCGCGAAGTGGTCTGCACGCTCGTCAACGTGCAGACTCGCCCGAGTGATGGACCCCCAGAGTTCGGCTTCCCTGAGGGGCCATCGGGCGCAGGTACGGCGGCTTGCGGGAAGGGATCGTCGCACAAGTAACGGGCTCCCGCAGCGTGGCGGGAGCCCGTTACTTGTCGCGAAGCTTCTGTCGAACGTGTGGGCCTGGGAACGTGCGCGGGCGGCCGGGGTTGGGGTTCTCCCAGCCGCCCAGCGCCATCAACGTAGAACACCAATTGGCCGGTGGCGGCCTGGGCGGGCACGGCGGTGGCAAGCAGGCAGGCCGCAGCGGCCGGGGCAAGGAGGGCAGCGAATGAGCGGCGCATGGACGGGAGCGAAACTGGCCGCCCCGCCCAGGAAGCCGGCGGTTGGATGGTGCGCGACGACGACGGAACGCCGTGGCTGCCCCGCCCGTCGGCCGCCGCGCACCCTGGTCTGACCTCGGGCAGCGCGCCCGCACCGGCGACTGGTCCGGCTACGGCTCCCCCTCCGAATGCGTTCTCGCCATCCTCAACAGCCTCGCTGCCGCCGGATGGCAGTTCAGCCGGGTGGTGGAGGAGAGGGAACGCGGCATCTACGGCGGGATGGCCCTCTTGCTTGAACGCTCTCCCCTGTTGGCGCGTAGAGCGTGCTTGTGGCATCCTGACCGGCATGCGCGATCATGATGTGGTACGGCGCAGTTACGACAACGTGGCCGAGGAATCCACGGCACGGATGCACGACGAGCTTGTGGGAAAACCGCTCTACCGGGCACTGGAGATGCGGATGGAGCACATCCACTACGCTCACGAGGCCGAAACCCGCCGCGACTACCTCATGGTCCGACGTGCCGCAGCTGCCTGATCTGCTGTCCGCCTACCCGTGGCTGCAACGGCTGAGCGCCGATCAGCTCAGGCGGCTCGACCTGGCGGAACTGGCCGATCCGCACCCGGCGGCGTTGGCGCTCGGGGCTACCGTGGTCGCCTACCGGCGCGGTGCCCGCCCTCGACCGGGATGGGTCTCGCTGTGCTCGCTGGTGCCCGCGGCGCCGATCAGCCCGGCACGGCTGGCGCAACTCGGCAAGGTCGAACGCGCGAACCCGGGCATCGTGCTGGTCGAATACGCCCCGACTCAGGAGCCGTAAGCTCATGGCCATGCAAGAGATCTGGCGTTCTCATCGACCTTGGCGCGGCCGTCACGGCGCAGCCGGGCGATCGCGGCACGCTGTTCAACACGCTGATCGGCGAACATGACAGCGTCCGATACGGCACCGGCAGGTAAGCGTGCCCGTCGGGGTCCAGCACCCAGATCCGGGAGATGTCGCGCGGGTCGCGGCGCAGCACAAACTTCTCCAGCCGGTCCTGGCAGGCGATCCACGGCTTGAGCGCGTCGCCGAAGTACTGCATGTAGTCGACCATGAAGCCGTCCGCCTCAGCGTCCTGCGCAGCACCGGCAAGAAGTCGACCAGGAACGCCGTCTCGCTGGCCACCGTATCTGGGCGGCCATCGGGCCGCGACACCCTCGGCCCACCGCCCGGCCGGGGTCTGGCCCAGCGTGCCGTGCTCCCCTATCCACCGCTCTCCCCCGTCGTGGAGGCCGCTGTGTCTGATTCTGAGCAGGTTGTACAGAGCGGTGTCCTTTACGACGTAGATTCGTACCCTCCCCGTCCTAGGCAATCCCTCCCTCCTCAACCCGTGGCAGCAGGTCCTCTTGTGGCTGAATGCCGTGTGGGTGGCCGAACGCGCCCCCCGCCGGAGAGAAGCCTGGGGGCGGGCGCGCCGGCGATCCGGATGCTGCTGCGCGCAATGGCCGTCGCGGCCCGCACGGACCAGGGCGTGACGCCAGCGTTCGGGACGAGGCAGCTCGCCCGTATGACAAGGCTCGACCACACGACCGTGGCCAAGCATTTGAAGAGGCTGAGGGAGGAGTTGCATCCGCTGATCGAACGGATCGTGCCGGGCCAGGGCAAACAGGGCGACCGCTACCAGCTCGTCGTGCCGTAGTTGTACCGGGCCGACGCGGTCGCCCGGATGTGGCGGGGCGGCCGGATTCAGAGGACCCACCACGCCCTCAACCCCGAGGGGCGTGCGTCGCCCTGACGTTCGAGGCGCTGGCGAACGCACCGGCGAGCGTGGCGGACGTGGCCCGCGAGGCGCTGCTGTCGCGTACCGTCGACCGTGGACGCGCTGCGTACGCTGGCCGGGCTCGGCCTGGCCGAACGAATCCCGGGCGGGTGGGTGCGGCGCGGCCGACCGCTGCAGGAGGTGGCCGATGAGACGGGCGCCGAGGCCGACTATCAGGCGATCCTGGCTGAGCACCGCGAGGAGCGCAGACAGTGGTGGGTTGGTGATTGTCTCCTGGAGCCGCCCCGCCATAGATGATGATGATGATGAACGGAACACGGGACGCGTGAACGCCCGCCAAGATCATTCTCAGCGCCGCACGCTGCCGAAGCCGCCTCCTCATCGAGGACCGCTGCGTGATCCAGGATGGTGCGTTGGGTATCGCTCAACGTGCAGCCGCGGCCTCGGCCAGCGGGGGAAGATGCCGGATGGTCCGGCTCAACGTGGCGCCCAAAGCCACGACCGTCATGACGGACGCGATCGACAGCAGGGTGGCCGTCACGCCCCAGCGGTCCAGGATCAGTCCCGAGGCGAGCGGCCCGATCGGGGTCACCGCGCTGCCGATGAGGGCGAGGCTGCTGATCACTCGGCCCTGCAGATGGTCGGGCGTGATGGTCATCTGGTAGGTGTACAAGATCGCGTTAGCCGCCGGGGCCAGGAGGAACGCCGCAGCCAGCAGCGGTCCGATGGCCCAGGGGGTGGGATGGACGGCCATCGCGGGAATGGCCGCGGCGGCGACCCAGAACATCGCCAGGACGACCGACGCCGGGCTGCGCTGCTGTAGTCGGGGAGCGGCCAGCGCGCCCAGCAGTCCCCCGGCGCCGGAGATCGCCATCATCAGGCCGACATCGGCCGGTGCGGCGCCGCTCTGCCGGGCGGCGACGATCGCGGTGAAGGTCAGCGCGGAGAACACCAGGCTGAAGCCCGCGGCCGTCACCAGCAGGACGCGCAGGAACCGCTGCCGCCAGGTCCAGCGCAGGCCCTCGGCGATGTCGCGCAGGAGAGTGCGCGACCGGTCCGCGGCCTCGGGGGCGGGCATCGGGGATTTGATGGCGAGGACGGCGGCGAAGGACAGCAGGTAGGCCAGGAGCTCTCCGGCAAGAGGGACCGTTCTCCCAAGGTTGAACAGCAGGCCGCCCAGCGGAGGGCCGGCGATCGAGGCTCCGTACTGGCGTGCCTCGTTGTGCGCAAGGGCCTGAGGCAGGTGTTCGACGGGAACCACGCGCCGTAGCATCGCCGTTTCCGCCGGCTGGAAGAACACCCCGCAGGCGCCACTGATCACTGCCGCGGCCAGCAGCATACGCCAGTCGAGCAACCCGAGCAGCGAACCGGCGACAGTGGCGGCGACAAGAGCGCCTCGCATGAGATCGCAGGTGAGCATTGTGCGCCGCCGATCCCACCGGTCGACCAGGGCGCCCGCCGGCAGGCGCAGCGCGATGCCGACGGCCATTGCGGCAGAGCCGATCAGCCCGGCGTGGACGGCTGAACCGGTCAGTTCCAGCGCCAGCAGGGGGTAGGCGACGGAGGCGACCTGGGCGCCCAGGGTCGAGGCCGAGGTGGCGCTCCAGAGCAGGACGAAGTCGCGGTTGCGGCGCAGTGGCTCACCCATGATCGCGATTATGTACATTTTTCGAATAATGTACAACTTCGAATTGTACGGAGCTGCAGTACTGTGCAGACATGGATGCCGAGGCAGTTCCCTTCACTGAGGCACGCGCTCAGCTGGCCGAGCTAATGGGGCGGGTAGCCTACGGTGGCGAGCGGATCGTGCTCAGCCGCCATGGCAAGCCGGTGGTCGCTTTGGTGTCGATCGCCGATCTGGAAAGGCTTCAGGCGATGGACGGCAGCAGCGCTGAGCAGATCATCACCCTGGGGCGATCGTCGTTCGATCGCGCCGGGCCACCGACTGTTGCGCCGACACGCCGTTTGAACATCGCAGCAGAAGATAGTCCGCCGAGCGACGCCTCCTGCTGAATGTCCACCTCGTGTGTACGCGGTGGCCCGTCGGGGCGCCCGCCTACCTGTGCTCTTCACCGCTGAGGTCGTGGAAGGGACGCAGGCCCGGTGCCGACGTCGGAGAAGATGAGCTGCGCCGCGCCGAGCGGTGCCGGTGAGATAGGCGTACAGGGTACGGCCGCAGGCCAAGGGTGGGTCCAAAACTCACAATGGGGCCAGAACTCGTCCGTAGGTGCCCACGAGACATGCCTACAACCACGCGGGCTTGTCGGCGGCTACGCCCCGTTTCCCGGCGGGCCGACCCTGCCCCACCAACGTCCCGGGGCCGCAACCCGGGCTCTCACCCACGGACGCCACGCTGCGGCGTCTGTAGGTGGGTGCCACCACGGCCAGATCACAAGACATCCCGCGCCTTCTCCAAGCCGGTCGACCCGATCGTCGGAGAGCTCATCCAGGCCTGGCAGGCAGTACGTCCGCCACAACCCGACATCACCGACCGCAAGACCGGACAGCGCCGCCAGCACCTGTTCTGCTATCGCGCCCAGCTCGTCGGTCTGGCCCACCTGCACAACAAGCTCATCCCAATCTTGTGTCGCAAGGCCGGCATCCCCGAGTCGGACTCCCGCGGCGCGCTGACCAGCCATCGCGCATGCGCCACCATCGCCACCCAGCTCCTCAACGCTCCTCAACGCCCGCGACCCACTTTCCCTGGCCGACCTGCAGCAATGGCTCGGCCACAAGCACGCCGCCAGCACCCGCCACTACGCCGCGATCCTCACCGGCGCTGCCGCCGACGGCAGCCAGCGGTGGAAGTACTACCACCTGCGCGAGGGCTACTGCAGCTACGACTTCTTCGCCAAGTGCCCGCACCGCCTAGCCTGCGCTCGCTGTCCCTTCTACCTGCCCAAAGACAGCCGCCGCGGCCAATTACTGGCGGTCAAGGACGGCATCGACCAGATGCTCGCACAGCTCGATCTAACCGCCGACGAACGAGAAGCACTCGAGCGCGACCGCGATGCCGTCGCCGGCCTCATCGGCAGCCTCGCCGACATCTCGATCCCCCGCAAGGCCGACACCCAGCCAGCTCGGCAACACCAGCGCGTTCATCCCCTTGACCGCGCTCACCGGTGAAAACGGCTCCCGGTCGCGCACTACCCCAAAGGGGAATCCTGAATGATCACCTGGACAAGCAGCAACTCCCGCCCGTCCGTCGCCACGACCTCACTTCTCCCACCAGGGACCGGCGGCGGACCCCGTCTTCGCACGCGCATAAACACCCAGGGCGATCCCGGCAGGAGCTTGTCACCAGCGATACCCCCTGGCAGAAAACAGGCGGACGTTGGCAGCGTGAGGGGTCGCTCGACAGGCCTATGGCCTGCGATCCTTCTGCGCGAAGGACACGTTCGAAGGAATCACGAGGACATTTCTTGCGGTCATGGCGGTCGTAGTCACGTCTCCCGCGAGCGACGACACCGTTCCCATCGCTTTCGGTTGAACCCCCGGCGATATGTGAGCGATGGCTGGGAACGTTTCCCGCTGCTGCGATCGCTTCTGCCGGGTCTCGTCGTCGCGGCTCATCGCTGTTTGCATGTCCACCCGCGATGCCAGTCTGATGCCAGGAGAACGTCCAGTCGGGCAAGGTACCCGTAAGTTGAGCGCTCCGCAGACGCCGAAGAGGCATTCATGGTGTCGTCCATGATCATCTTGTTTCGCAATACCTCGATCTGACAAAGGAAGTTGGATTGGCTGTTTACGCGCTGGTCGCTCTTGCTCTAATCGCCGTGTCTGGGACCGGGCCCGCTCAGCCGCCCATCGGCCCGTTACCCGATGGGGTAGCCACGATCGTGGCGAAGATGGCGGAGCGGCCGGTGCAGTTCACCTCCTTTTCGAGCCCTCGCGACAAGGGGCAATGGGTTGACGGACGGGTTTGGAATCCCCGCAAACGGGCGTTCCTCAGGGCTGGCGGGGAGGTGACAGTGTCTCCCGACGAACGCTGGCAAGCCACCCTTGTCCGCACACGCCCGGGCAATAGTCAGCCCAAGGTGCACCTGCTGGATCGCAAGAGCGGTCACACCACCAAGATTCTGCTCCCCGTCTCCACCGACCGAAGCCGACCGGGCAACCACCTGATCACGCGGTGGCCCACCTGGTCACCCAATGGCCGCAGGCTGCTGCTCAATGTCTTCGAACCCGGGTACGCCCCTCGCTCCGAGGGCATCGTGCTGATCGACGTCCCCTCCATGAAGTCGCGCTTCGTCCAGATCAAGCGTGCCTTGATCACGGGGGCTGGCTTCCAGTGGACTCGCGATGGTGAGGGAGTCGTGGTGCGCTGGGGCAAGAACGGCAAGTCGTCCATCCGCCAATATGACCTCAAGGGTGCCCTTCAGCGGACCTGGCACGTCGGTGGGCGCCCGGCCAGCCAGGGACAAGGCACATTTTCTCCGTCTGGACGTCGATTCGTCACCGCGTGCACGACCGCGGAACGGTCGGCATGCGTATGGGACACCAAGACCGGTAAGTCCGTCACCCGGATCAAGCTAGCCACCAGCCTGACCTGGACGTCCGTGCTCGGTTGGTACGACGAACGCCACCTGCTCGCCCCGACCCGTCAGGGCGTCGGCATCGTGGACCTGCGCGGCCATGTCGTCGAGACGCTCGTCAAAGTGAGTGACAGGCAAGGCTTCTGGCCCCGGTTCGACGCGCGGGGCAACGGCTGAGCCGCTCCGCACGTCGTGATCGAGCGGTAGTTCCTTGAATCAAGGTGGTTTCGTAGAGACATAACCCATGACCTGCGTGAACGACGTCGATCAGTGCTTGCTCTTTCTCCTTCTGCTGGGCCACCTGGTTAGCCAATTCCCCTCCACCCGCTATCCATCAGATCAGCCATCGTTATCAGATATTCGCCATAACTTGCCCCTTCGTTCCCCGCGAGTTCAGCGTGAATGAAGGTCTTCACGATGGAACCTGCGGGGGTTCGACAGCTCATGATCAAGATCAGGTTGAGTTCCGCTCAACAATGCCTCGACAGGAGGCTCCAACAGAGCGCGGCAGAAACAGCGACATTTACCGCGGCACGTCACACGCAGGTTCCCGTCGGGCTGCGCTGACGCACACCGCGATCTCAGGGGGACTTGTGGGCACACGATGGGCAGGCGTCGTCCTGGTCGTCACCCTAGCCGGATGTTCGGCTGGCTTACCCGCGCGGCACGAGACCACCTCGCATCCTCCCCCGTCGCCGAGCCGGAACCCTGCCGTGACGGAACCCGTGAACCCCGTGCGGAAGGGGCGGCTCGACGGGCGCTGTCGGGTGGCGTACCGGCAGAAGGGGCTGGCCAATGGTGCGAAGTTCCTGGACATCGCGACCAACCGCGGCCAGGCGTGGGCGGTCGGCGAGCGGGTCGATATCGATTACCACGACGCGGTGCTCGTCCACTGGGACGGTCGGCGGTGGCGCCGCTTGGTGCGGGAGCTCCCGGAGAGAAGCCGTTCCCTCACCCTGACCAAGGTCTCCGCCTCCACCCCGGCCAATGTGTGGATTAACGCCGAGGACTACGAGGGAAGCGATTCCGGGCTGCTGCGCTTCGACGGCCGGCGTTGGTCTTTCCTCCCGATCGAGACGGATGAGACGGACCCGTACCAAGAGGTGCTCGCGTTGGGGGATGAGGAGGCGTGGGCGTTCGGTGAGCGGTGGGCCCAGCACTTCGACGGTCGAACCTGGGGCCGGTATGAAACACCCATCACCACCCTTGCAGCCACGGCCCTGTCTCCGCGCGACATCTGGGCGGTCGGCACAGTGGCGGACGGCTGGTCCTCCGAGCCCGCCGCCGCGCACTACGACGGCCGCGGCTGGCAGCGGACGCCGCTACCAGCCGTGACACAGGCCGGCATGTTTGACGTGCAGCTCACTTCGGTGCTCGCCGTGGCCCCTGACGACGTGTGGGCGGCCGGCGGCTACCACACACCGGACGGGCAATTCGGGCCATTGCTGTTCCGGTGGAACGGCACCGCCTGGCGCGCCCTGGCCGTCGGGGAGGGGGCGTTGACCGGGCTCTCCCATCACGGCGGCACGGTGTGGGTAGCCGGTGATGAGATGACCTCCTACCCTCCCTACGACAGCTTTTACCTGTTGACTCAAGAGCGAGGGCGGTGGTCGCGGTTCGGCACGAAACTCCCGCTGACCGTGCTGGCCCATGCCTCGAGCACGGGAAGACTGTGGGGCCTCGCCGGAAACAAGGTCATGGAATGCCTCTAGGGCCTGTACGGAGTTCAGATCTTCAGAGCGGTTGAAGGCTTCGGATCCACATGATGGCTCCGCGTAGGTGAAGGCCAGCGAGGTAGCAGTCGGGAATCTTGTCGAAGCGGAAGGGCGAGTTCACGCCACTTCTTGATCCGATTTATGCAGCGTTCCGCCGTATTGCGCTCTTTGTCGAGATCTGGATCATGGCTGATCGGGCGGCCGCCGCGGGAGCCGCGCTTCTTGCGGTGGGCCGCCTGGTCGATCTTCTCGGGGATGACGGCCTTGATGCGGCGTCGGCGCAGGTAGGCGCGGTTGCCGCGAGAGGAGTAGGCCTTGTCGGCGGCCACCGCGCCCGGGCGGATGCGCGGGCGACCGACGGGCAGGCCGACCTTGATGCGGTTCAGCACGGCGCGAAACTGCGGGCTGTCGCCGGCCTGGGGTGAGCACGCAGGACAGTGGACGGCATCGCCGGTCGGCGGATAGGTGGACCTTGGTGGTCAGCCTACCCCGCGAGCGGCCCAGCTTGGCTGCCTTCAGCCGTAACCTGCGCCGCAGTCGTGACCGCCCGCGCCCGTCTTCGCCGGGGTCCACTACCCCGGCCGGCTTGAGGGGTTTGCCCTTTTGGCGCAGCCCTTTTCCTGCTCGGCGGCCTCCTCCAACGCCTGCACCAGTTCACCGTCCATGACCATTCCGGCGGCGTGGTGGTGGGCACGGGCGGTGGTGGAGTCCACGCTGACCAGGTCAAGGTCGGCCTGCCCTCGGGCGGCGGCCTCGGCGATCAGCGCCTGCATCAACTGCTCGAAGACACCCGTCTTGGCCACGACCGGAACCGGTTATAGGCGGTGGACCACGGCCCGTACTCGGCGGGCAGATCCCGCCACGGGCTGCCAGTACGGAAGCGCCCCATCACGGCGTTGAACTGCTGCCGTAGGTCCGGGATCGGGCCCCGCTCACCCAGAGGCAGGTGAGGCTCGATCAAGGACCACTCCTCGTCGGTGAGGTTTCCACGGGCCATGGCGATGTCCTACCCGGATCCAGGCCAAGGCGCAGGTGAGTCGGCCGTGCATCCACCGCGTGCGCGTCACCGCCTCAAGATCGCTGTTCTCAACACGCGTCTCTTGCGGCATGTGAGGATCGCTGGCATGCCGACCCTTCATAACGAATGGCAGCTGCCCGCTTTGCGGTTGGCGCTGCTCAGTGTGCTGATGCTGTCTGCTTGCGCATGCACAGCTTCTGGGAACGCCCGACCCGCGCCTCCCGCAAGAACAACTGCCTCTCCGGGGATGGCGTCGATTCAACCGACCGAGAGTCGGGTGCTCAAGCCCATCCCGGCCAAGCCAGCCTTCTGCCCCCAGCCGCCGGATACCGTCAACAACTTCAACGCCCCCTACTACGGCATCGACGTGGGAAACGATTTCTGTCGAGAAGGATGATGACGTGGAAGGAGAGCTCACGGAGGTGGCCGCCAGCGCCGACGGGACGATCTGGGCGCTGTACGATCACTCCGACGCATTCGATGCCGATCTACGCCGCTGGAACGGCTCTTCCTGGCAAACCTTCGAAGTCCCACAGGCGCCTGTCAACGGGCCGTTCGCACAGGGTACCTCCCCCAGAGCGATCGGCATGGCTGTGCGGGAGGATGGCCAGGTACAGATTTTCGGCCAGGCCGAGTACCCTCAACGATCATCCAAGCCAGAGATCTTCTCTCATACTTTCGACGGAACTCGATGGCGAAGCGAAGTCTTCCCCTTGACCATGCCCAGGAACGGGGTGCCGCTGATCGTGAGAGGGGAGTGGATCATGTACGGCGATCAGGTGTTACGGCGGGACGGCGCAGTCTGGCGATCGTATCGGCCTGCGGCCATGCCCGAAGAGGGGTCGGCGGGTGACTTTCCTGTGCTCGGCGGCGATGAAGACGACCTTTGGATCTTCGGTGAATCGGCCGCGACGAAGGGGGGCGTGGTAGCTCTGCGCTGGAACGGCGCAGCATGGCAGCAGATCGGTCTGCCGAGGTTGGGCCTGCCTCCCCAGGGCGTCCTGTTCTCGGGCAGCCGTAAGGAGACCGTGATGGAAATCCAGCTGACGATCGATGTAGCGGTCCTTGGTGCGAACGACGTTTGGGCCGTCGGTGCGGCAGATATGTACACGGTAAATGACGAAGACGACAGCCAGGTGATCCGTCCGGTGGCGTTGCACTGGAACGGCCGGGGGTGGACGTGCCGCTGGGGCTCCGCAGGATGGGATCGGATCACAGATGTTGAGCCTGACGGCGCGGGAGGGGCATGGTTCCTGTTCTACGAAGGGGAACCGCTGCACCTGTCGGGCGGGCGTCACGAGCACGCTGCCGCACTTCCGGACGTTTGAACCGGCCGGCTACCAGCGCGAAGACGTCATCCAGACCAGCCTGCAGACGAGCGGCGCTGAGATGTTCTACCCTGGCCAACGCGGCCACCGCATGATCTTCAGTTCCATCACACCTGAATGATCACAGCGGTGGTCGCTCATCTTTCACCCGGCTACAAGCATGCTCAAGCATGGACGAGCGCGCTACAGCAAGGACCAGGCCGTCCCCGCTCGTCTCTGAAGTGCGACTGGAGTATTAGGAGCGCCGGCTGTAACCGCTTCGTCCGCACCCGCGCAGGGCCCCCGTGTACGGTGAGAGTTGCGGAGCCGTTAACCAAAGAGGCACCCGCCGTCATATAGGCACTGGCCTGGGAGATCAGATTCCCGGCTCCAGCTCGGCTCGCACCGTTGGCTGTTCGGCGGCAGGGTGGCCTATGGGAGTTCGGACGTATCTGTAGATGGTCGCGCGGCTGACGCCGAGCAACTTGGCGATGGAGGGGACGGTGTTCTCCGGTCGGCTAAGCAAGGTCGCCGACGCCGTCGACCACCAGGCTGGGCGGGCGGCGCACCGCACGAAAACTGAAGTCAGACGACGGCCCGTCATAGCCGGGCTCGCCCACGGCTCATCCCGCTTGGTCGGACGGCGTTCGCGCCGCTGCTACTGTTCACCGACATTCCTTGCCCCCATCGACCTTTGGAAGCTGTTCAATCTGACCGACAAACGCTGCTGCGTACCGGCAAAATCAGAGGTTCGACAGCTCAGATCAAGCTTCGGTTGAAGTTCAGCTCAACGTGGCCTCGATAGGACGCTCCAGCAGGCTTCGGGCGATGTCCGCGTATTCGATGGCGGTCTGCGAACTGAGGTTGAAGACCAGCTCCAGGTACAACGGATCCGCGTTGACCACGAGTGCTTCCTGGAGGACACGGTCACCGCGTATCCGCTCAAGCTGGATGCCGAGAAGCAGCAGGCGCCAGGTCAGGTAGTAGTCGCTAACGGGCTCAGTGCAGGCAGCGGACTTTCCACGAGATCAGAACATGGCGATTGGGCGTATGCGGCCACTTGCGTTGGCGATCACGCAACGAGCAATAGTCAAGACCTGTGGATCATGAGTTCCTAGGCGGCTGTGGGGACGGGTGATCCTGTTGGGCGTTCGATGAGCTTGCCGTCGATGAATG
>NZ_PVNG01000051.1 GCF_003001935.1 Nonomuraea fuscirosea
GGCGGCGGTGGCGGAGTTCCAGGTCGGCGAGCTGGCTGCGTTTGGCGTCGGTGACGAAGCAGGTGACGCGGCAGCCGTCGATGTCAGTGAAGCGCGGTTGGGCGCCGGGGTGCGGGGTGTTCCTCGCGGGCGATGACGCGCATGCTTTTGGGCCAGCCGGTCAGGTCCAGCAGGCCGGTGAGTTCGGCGACCCAGGCGCCGGGCCGGACCTGCCGCTCGGCGTCGTAGGCGGGCGTCCAGGCGCTCTTGGGCAGGCGAAGCACGGCCTGTCGAATCTGCTCGGTGAGAGTGAATCCGATCGAATATGACAGCCGGCGGCCGGGCTTGGTGAGCCAGGTCAGGAACTCGTGGGCGGCATCGGCGGTGCCGGGGCAGTTGGGCCAGGGCCAGCCGGGTGGCTTCGATGTGGTCGGCGGCGGTGTTGGAGCCGGCGTTGCCCGGCCGCAGCACGATGGCCAGGGGTTCGCCGGAGCCGCCCGGGCCGTGATCGGCGAAGACGGTCATCGGGTGGAAGCCGAAGGGGTGTTTCCAGGTCGGCGCGGCGTGCTGTTTGTCGGAGTGGGCGATGACGATGGTGGCGTCGATGTCGAGCGGGATCAGCTCGCCCGTCGCTGCCCGGCGCTGCGGGTCCGGCCAGGTCCCAGGCGCGCTTGCGGGCCAGAGCCCGCGCCGCGCGCAGGGCTTTGAGGGTCTTGGCCTCATCGCGGGCGAGCCGGTCGATCAGGCGGGAGACGGTCGGGTCGGAGGCCACCAGGCCGAACAGGTCGGGCTGGGCACGCAGCACAGCGATGTCGGCCAAGGCAATCGCCACCGAGGGCGAGGGTGCCGGGCCCCCGCTCCGGTCCGTGCCACCAGCCGCAAAGTAGCTCTGAGTAATCATCACTGCTCTTTGTGGTTCCGCCGCTGCTTGGCTCAGCGACGTGATCTCAGCGAATGGCCGGTAGGTAGTCGTGTTCAAAATGGGTGAGGACAAGTGCCGCGCGGGCGATGTCGCCGATTCTGCTGGGGCTGAGGGTGATGTGCTGGAGGATCCGCCAGCGGCCTTTGAGCAGGGCGAATCCGCGTTCGCCGAGACAGCGCAAGGCGCGTAGGAGCCGATTGTAGGTGCGGTTGTCCGGGCTGAGGATCTGGTTACCGTCGGGCTGCTTGATCGGGGTGTGAATACCGATCCCGGCGCCGTCGTAGCCGCTGTCGGCGAGGGTCGGCAGGCCTGCCGCGGCTGCGGCGTACAACGCGCCCAGCACGTGTGCACGGGCAGCGGTCAGGTCATGGACCGAGCCTGGCTCGGCCTCGGAGATCCACAGGGGAAGTCCGTCGGGTGCTGAGAGTGCTTGAAGGTTGCCGGCGTGATGGTGGGCTTTGCCGGAGTACCAGGCGTCGATGGGTTCGCCCTTGACGCTGATGGTCTGCTCGGCGCAGCGGTCGGCAGGGATCAGGGTGCCGTCCAGGATTACATAGGGCAGATCGTCGGCTTGGGCGCGGTCCAGAGTTTCCTGCAGTTCAGGGGCTTGAGCTGCGAGGATGTCGATCCCTTCGGCGGTGTAGCGGTAGGCCGTGGCGCGGGAGACGCGGTGATCGCGGCCGAGCTTGGGATGTCGCGTTCGCCCCGGAACCACCGCAGCACCAGGACCGCCTGCCAGAACGGGGTCAGCGCGCGGGAGACGTCGAGCGTGGCACGATGAGCAATCACGTGGAGCCTTCCGGCGACGGGAATTCTTGTGGTGAGAACTCATCTACCGGAGGCTCCACGCCTGTCTCCGGCCTTCGACGACTTCTCCCGAAAGGCCCTAAACACCCTCACGAGCGTCCCGACAATCCCCTATCACCCGATCTATTTCGCTGAGATCACCTCAGTGTCGAATAACTATGCGCGCGTCTCGACCGCTGATCAGAATCCCGACCACCAGATCGACGCACTGCTTCGAACTGGGGTTGAGCGGGATAACGTCTACCTCGATCGCGCCAGCGGCGCGAAGGCCTCCCGCCCGCAGTTCGACATCGTGCTGCGAATGCTCCGGGTGGGTGACACACTGAAGGTCACTCGGCTGGGCCGGCTGTCGCACTCGATGTTGCACCTGGTGGCCTTTGGCGCCGAGCTGCGCGAGCATAGGGTCGGTCTGCATGTGATTGAACAGGGCATTGACACGGACACGATGGAGCGCCGGGCGATGTTCGGGATGCTGAGCGTCCTGGCTGAGCTTCAGCGTGAGCTGATCGTGGCCAACACCAAGGACGGCCTGGCCGCGCCCAGGGGCCTGTGGTCGTGTCGGTGGGCGCCGCCCTCAGCTCACCTCCGAGCAGGCGGCGCTCGCCCAGCAGTTGTATGACGCCCGGACCAAAGACCGTCCAGCAGATCGCCGACCTGTTCGGAGTTCCGCGCAGCACGGTTTACGGGACTTGACCAAAGACAGCGTCAGCGTTCGGCTGATGCGCGCCTGGGTCGCCAACCCCGGCAGCGGTATGGCATCCGGACGACAGGGCGAGTAGGGCGAACTGCTCACGGCGAGGTGTCACATTCCGAAAGGTGCCGGACATTTGCCTTGTGTCCGGCACCTTTCGGCAAGGAGACTCTGTGACACACCAAGATCGCTTCGAAGCGGTCTATGACGCCTACTACCCGGCCATACACCAGTACGCCGCCCGCCGTACCAGCTCGCCCGACGACACGGCCGACGTCATCTCCGAGACATTCCTCACCGTCTGGCGGCGCATCGGCGATGTGCCCAGGGGCGAGGAGGCGTTGCTGTGGTTGTACGGGGTGGCCCGTCGTGTGCTTGCAAATCAGCAGCGCGGCGCTTCTCGCAGGGCTGTGCTTGCTGAACGGCTGCGTGCGGAACTGGCCGCTGATCGGCCGGTCAGACCGGTCGATCTGGAGCATGTTCGCACCGCCTTCGACGAGTTGCCCGAGCGTGACCGCGAGGTCTTGGCGCTGGCCTGCTGGGAGGGTCTGACCAGTGAGCGGATCGCCAAAGTGGTGGGATGTACGGCCTTTGCCGCCCGGACCCGGCTGCATCGTGCGCGCAAGCGGCTGGCAGCGGCGCTGGAGCGGCAGGCGTCCTTGACGATCGCGATGGAGGAAGCATGAGCGACATCGACAACCTGGTAAGGGCGATCGACCCGACCCCGCACGCGCCGGATCCGGGGCCCGGCGCGCGCGAACTGCGTGCGGCGATCATGGCGACCGAGGCACGCCCGCGCCGGACGGCCCGGCGTCGCCTACCGCGGCGGGCCGGCGCCGTCGGGCTTGTCGCGGCCGCGGGCGTTGCGGCGGTCTTCCTAGGCCAGGTCGCCCCCACTGCAACGCCCCCTCCTGCGGCCACACCTGGCGTCACCTCCCTGTCGGGCACCTCGATCCTGCTGGCCGCCGCCGCCAAGGCCGAAGCCGCCCCCGAAGGGGCCTACTGGCACCTCAAGGAGTTGTACGCAGGGAGGCGGCCTGGGCCGTACGGCAAGAACGGCGTCACCTACTACCTGGAAACCTCCAGTCTCTCGGAGACGTGGGTGGCCAAGGATGGCCGAACCTGGCGTGGCCATAGGCAGCTGGCCGCACGCCCTCTGGACCTGGAGGCGTGGCGACGGGACGGCTCGCCGTCCGAATGGTCGATCGGGCCGGACGGCGGCGTCTACTCCACCTCGCCCGGCGAGAGCACGTTCTTCCAAAACAAGAGAAAACACAGGCTCTACTGGAGTGCCATGCCCATGACCTTGAAGGAGATCGCGGCGCTGCCCGCAGGCCCTGAAGCGCTGAAGAAACGCGCCCTTGAGGCGATCCGCAGAGACAACGGCGTTGACCCTGTGGAGGAGGGACTGCCGCGCGCCTTGGCCACGCTCCTGTACGAACTGCCCGCCTCCCCGCAGGTGCGCGGCGCTGCCTATCAGGCGCTGGCGACACTGCCCGAGGTCCAGGTCGAAGGCCGGACCACCGACCCGCAGGGGCGGTCAGGTGTCGCCGTGACCTTCCCGGTCCAGCAGGGCCAACCCGCCCGGACCAGGCTGATCATCGATCCCGACACATCCAAGGTGCTGGCCGTTGATTCCATCGGCCTGCCGGATAGGGACGGCAGTGTCAACGTGGTGCTGGAGTCCGGTTGGACCGACACCAAGCCATCCCCTCCTTCGGCTGAGTGACAGCCACCGTACTGGCCGGATACACCCGCTGCGCAGTGCGGGGCGGAGGGCTAAGCGGCGGTGAGGTCGAGCCGGGTGTACGTGTCCAACCGGAACCCGCCATAGGTTGACGTGGGGTCCAGGACAGGGGGTTGAGTCCGCAGCGGGCTTCGGGAGGCGGACCCGGACCGTATCTTCGGAGCTGTCCGGGTCATGGTGGAACAGACCGGGGTGCTGGCCGGCCGGGCGCGGCGGGCGCTGGATTCAACGGTGCTGCTGGATGCGGTCGCCACCCAGGACACCGTCACCCAGCTGATCGCCGCGACCCGGCCGGGTAGCCCGCCAGGTACCCGGCGCGAGCGCGCTGGTGGCCGAGCACTGTCAGGCCTGCGACTACACCGACCCGGGCAAGCCGAAGATCGCCTGGACGATGAGGAAGCCAGGAACGTCCCGGTGAGCGGGCTGGGACGCGCTCGCCCTGCTCGACCACCTGGCCGGTCGGGACCTGGACGAGACCGCCGAGCAGGCAGTCAGCCTGCTGGCCCTCATCGCCGGTCAGGACGTCGAACCCGCAGGCGACTCTGACGGCACCGACGGACGGTGGCGGATCGCCCGCCGCACCGCACCTGATGGGATCATCTCCACCGTCGATGCCGAGGCGCGCCACATCCACAAGAGTCGGCAGCAGCGTGACGACGGCTACAAGGCCCACCTGGCCATTGAGCCAGAAACCGGCCTGTTCACCGCTGTCGCCCTGCGGCCCGGCGCCGGCGCCGCTCATCACGAGGCCGCCGTCGCCTCCGGCCTGCTCGCCCACGAGCACGGCCGGCTGCACATCCTGGCCTACGCCGCCTACGCCGCCGCTGACCTGCGCGCCATCCTCACCAAGGCCGGACACCGGCTGCTGATCAAACCACCCACGCTCAAGCCCGCCGTGATCGGCGGGTTCACCCTGGACGACTTCGCCATCGACACCGCCGCCGGCACCGTCACCTGCCCCGCCGGGCACACCGTCCCCCTGACCGCACCCGGCGGCCGCTACCAGCAACGCCACGCCACCTTCACCGGCTTATGCGCCGCCTGCCCGTTGCACGAACGCTGCACCACCGCCACGACCGGCCACGTGATGACCATCCGCCCACACCACGACCTGCAGGCCGCCGCCCGCCACCAAGCCGCCCATGATCTGGCCTGGCAAGACGACTATCGGCGCCGGCGGGCCATGGAGGAGCGCGCCGTGGCCTGGCTGGTCGGCCGAGGCAACCGTCGCCTGCGCTACTGCGGCACCGCTGCCAACGACCGCTGGCTCCACCACCGCGCCGCCGCTCTCAACCTCCGCCGCCTCATCAACCTCGGACTCACCCACACCAGCGGCACCTGGACCATCGCCCCGACCAGCCCATAACGCGAGGGTGAGCCAGCTCATGCCGACTCACCCATCAAGATCTTCAGGACATTCCTAGGGACAGTTCGACGGCGGCCTTCACGACTTCGGCCTTGGTGGAGTATTGGTCTGGGTAGTCGTCGGCAGCTCATCGGGGGGCGACGATGAGGAGTTCAGGACGCTGGGGGTAGTGCGCTGCTCGTTCTCCAGCTTGGCCGGGGTTACTGCGTTCGACGGGGCAGGCCGAGTGGCGTATCGGTCGGCGAGGGCCTGCACGCTGAGGCGGCGGCGTTAGCGGTGGTGCCGGTGTTGATCGCACTGTGGCGGGTGTAGGTGTTCTCCCACTCGGTGTGGATTCGTCCTGGCACGGAGGTGGGTCCTTCCGGCGCGCCGGGTGGTGCTATGCGGACGCAGCCACGTTGGACGATCTTTGTCGTGCGTTCGGCAGGGGCGGCTGTACGCCGATGCCGGTCGATGGCGGGCCCGTCCCGGATGTGGGGTTGGCCCACCGTGAATGTCACGCAGGATATACGGTTATTCTACCATTGTCGTACACTACCTTATGGGCCCTATACGGCGGGAATTGAGGTGCCGCCCCTCCCCACCATGCCCCTTCATTTGGAATTCTATTGTGCCGATAAAAATCGTCCCACGAAGAATATCTACAGCACCCGAAGCCGGTCAGGATCACTCCAGTGGAAGGGTTGCGGAGTATCCATAGATAGGCTGCTTGCGTGTCAATTCTCGCTTCGTCGTGATACCGTGCTGACGATACAGCCATGTTGCTGTTTGCGTCGAAAATGCCTTGGATGTCTGCAATGGCAGGGCCGTTAGCCGATAGAATAATAGAAATGCTAATCGTCAATGCTGCTGAGATTCTCTTGTACATCGATACCTCTTTACTGAACCCTCGTACCGATTATCTGTAACTATGACACGCTCAGCACCCTGTCGACCGAGTCCCATATCAGTGCTTTCACCTATGGTGGACTCTACAACAACAATATGATGCCGCCACAAGCTACTTAACTGCGAAAGAGCGCTTGATTCCCGCCAAACGGCCGTGCGCGTCTCGACGCGTGATAAAAACCCGCAGCTCCAGCTCGACGCCCTGGCAGCCAGCGGCTACGACGAAATGGTCATGGAAAAGGAATCGGGCAAGCGTGGCCTCGCACGACCGGCATGGGAGGCGCTTCTGGCGCTGCCCAAGACGGGCGACACGCCGAAGTTCTGGAAGTCCGATTGGTGAGGCCGCTCCGCGGGGCACGTGCCGACCACGGTCAATGAGCTGCGCGACCGCGGCATCACCGTGGTGTCGCTGACCGAGAACTTCGATCTGAGCACCAAGGAGGGCCGGTTCATGTTCGCGGTCCTGGCCGCGGCCGCTGAGTACGAGCTGGAGCTGCGCGCCGAGCAGCAAGCCGAGGGAATCGCCGCAGCCAAGCGCCCGCGAAACCACCGGCCATGCTGCCCGGCAAGAAGAAGAGCGGCTGCCCCCGCGCCGTCGGCCCTTCGGAACTGGCCACGCTGCGCCGCTTGGTCGACGAGCGGACGAGCCTGTCTGCGAGGCTTGACCGAATGGGAACGCCAGGGCGGGGAGGTCCGCATCGGCCGCCTGGAGCAGAAGGTCGGCTGGCCCGGTTACGCCGGCTGACGTGGAACCGCTGATTCGCGTTGTCTCGCTGACCGGTGCTTCAGGAGGCCGACTACTGTCGCTGATATCCGGCCTATCGGTCCTGGGGGAGCGATACGGTCAGTGGTGCCGGGTGCGCCGGGCGGCGTGGCGGTTGCGCCAGGCCGAGATCGAGCATGAGTGGGCCATCGCCTCAGCCCGTGCCGAGGGCCTGCCGGTGCGGGCGGCGGCCGAGATGGGGCGTTCGCCCTCGCGTATCCAGCAGATCGCCACGGCGGCCGCGCCGCTGCCGGAGCTGGAGGCGGCGCTGGCGCAGCTACGTCAGGCCGGATGGCCGACTCCGGAAGTTCCTGCTGGTAGTGATGATGAGGAGCGGGACGGCCGTGACAGCATCGCCGACCGGAGCGCTACCGCGCCCAGGTGCCGCTGACAAAGAAGGCCGACATCTGGCGGGCATACCAGATCGAGCTGCGCGAGCCGCACCACGATCCGTGGGGGTTCAATCCCTTCGAGCGCCGCTCCCATAGCCGCGGCCAGACGTAAACGCATGTACAGCTTCCTGCACACGCGGCGCCACTGGCTGTGACTTGGATCGTTTGATGACGTGATTCTGGGATTGCTATTTGTCGTGCTCGGGCCGGGCGGATGGCACGTTGGGCCGAAGCATCTTCTCGAGCGCCTGTGGTCCGGGGTTGGTTGCCAGGTACGTCCGGGTAGGAGCTGCCGATAGGTGCCGGTGATCTTCTTGAGTCCGCGCTGCCGTCCAGTTCGCTCAGCAGGTCATCGGGGCAGAGCGCGTACAGATATCCCCGACCGGGCGTGCGCGGGCATCTCGGATCCGGTGGCCGCCCGGCACGCCCTGGCTACGTAGCTTCTCCCACTCAACTGACTGCCCCCCGAGGGCGTTTGGCTCGGGTGGTGTCGGCAAGAATTGCGAACGATCGACGCTCCGATCTTCGGCGTCAGAGTCCGAATCGTCCATGGGCCGAGGAGACTACGCGGGTGCGGTGTGGCCAGGGTGGTTGCTGACTCTGTCGCAATCGATCAGGCAACCCCTAGAGTCGTTTCGGTGATGGAGATCGTGAGCGCCGCTGACCTAGGGGCGTATCCTGCCGAAGAGTTTCAGGTTCTTGGCGAGCCTGTCCTCGTGGTTCACCTAACCGGCGATGGGCAACAGTTGTGGCGGCAGGTCCGGACTGCGCTGCCGGACCACTATCCGGTCGGTGACAAGGGGTACTCCACCCGCAAGATCCGTCTCGACCTGCGGCGACGCGGCATCAAGGCGGTCATCCCCGAGCGACGCGACCAGATCGCCAACCGCAAACGCCGGGGAAGCCGCGGCGGCCGGCCGCACCCCTTCGACGCCCTCACCTACAAGCAACGCAACCTGGTCGAACACTGCATCGGCAAGCTCAAGCAATGGCGCGCCATCGCCACCCGCTTCGACAAGCTGGCCAGCCGCTACCTCGCAGGTGTCACCATCGCCTCACTCATGCTCCGGCTCCGGCAAGCCGAATTGTCAGACACTCCCTAGGAGGCACCTATCTCTGGCGTTGCGTCATTCCGGGTGGCTTTGGGGAGCTTGCAGATCTTTCGTTTTTATCCGCGTGCTTGGTGCCCGGATGCGCGGACCAGGTCCGAGAGTGTGCATCGCAGGCGCGGCCAGTCCTCGGGCAGTGCGTTACGAACGTGTCCGAGGGCGTCTAACCGATCGTCATAGCCATGCGGGGGCGCGGTGGCCGTATAGAACACAGGGCCAGCAGACAGCCCATCTGCTTGAGGGTCGCCACTGCTCGCGCCGAGGCGAAAGAGGTGTTCCCGGACCTCGTTGGCAAGCGTTCGTCCCTGGCCAACGGCGTCAATGGCGGCCTGAGCTGCTTCTCCATCAGTCAGGCTGAAACGCGTGGCGATCTCCCTCATGACCAGGACGAGCGCGGCACGCTGCACCCGCTCCGGGGCGGCCCGAAGGCGGGCATCGAGGTCAGGGTCAGCGTCGCCGAAGCCGCTGGGCGGTCGCGGATCCGAAGGGATCTTTCCGATCATGACGGCTTGCCACGGCTCGGCGCCGAGGTTGTCCAGCCACTGCTCAGTAAGCCGTATGCCGGTGCGGTGTTCCACTGTGGCCATCGCCGCCGCCTCAGCAAGCAGGTGCGTGTCCAGCGCGGAAGGGACGGACGGGTCCGCGGTTTGGCTGGTCTCGCCCAGGCCAGCCTGATCTTCCAGGTCCAAGAGTTGGCGGGCCGCGTGCATGTCGGCGAGATCTTCATCCAGTGCCGTTGGGTCTTCACCGTACTTGCGGTCGGGATTGTTCTTGTCGATCCGGGCGAGGACCTTGCCGTAGACGGCGTAACTAAGCGAGCCGTTGCCGTTGATCGTCCAATCGACGTTGTGCACTCGCGCGCCGTCGCTGAGCCACCGAAGGATCTCCGGCCGGGATCCCTCGAACCCGTTGTCCTGGAACATCACCACATTCGGGCCGATCTGGGCAAGGCAGGCCATGAGGAGCGGATCGTGGTCGTCGTGGTCGTCCGCCCACTCGTCGAGCTCGTCCGGGTTGACGCGTTCGGCGTGCAGCCGCCGCATCACCTCGGCGACTGTGAGCTGCTGGCTCGCCGGCTGGATCACTGTCCAGCTCAGGCCCTCGGCGAACCAGGACCGGCTGGTCAGGACGCGCTGGTAGTACTCCACTGCCTTAGAGATCATCCGACCAGTATGGCGTCGACCGCGTCGTTCGTGAGGGTTCCTCATGAGCACCACGACGAAGATCGAATGGACCGAGGATCACCTGGAATCCAGATGCCGGATGTGACCGGATCTCGGCTGGTTGCGATCACTGCTATGCGCTGACGTGGCCAAACGGCTCAAGGCTATGGGCCAGGCGAAGTATCAGCGCGACGGCGACCCTGAGCGGGCCTGGGGTCGGGGTCACGGTGCGACCCGTCAGCCGCATTCACGCCATGCAGCCCAACAACTCCACACTGTAAAACGACAAAGCACTTGTCACTACGGGCTTGCGGATCCTTCAGGCCATGCATCGTCAATGGTGGAACAGTCCAAGGCCGGTGCGGGCGAGCGCGATCTGGCGCTCCCGGCAGGCGTCATGGTGGCTCAATCGCCCCAGTAAAGGTCTGATCGCGGCTCTCGATGGTTCCGCCGCCGAGCCGGCGCAGCGTGTCGGCTGGCGACCTCGCACGGCTACCATGGCGGGAACCGCAGGGGGCTCATCGGGCTAGTAACCGGTGTATCGACAACATCGAAACCGCGGAAGGCCACGTGTGAGCACCCCCGACGTCATTCCTGAAGAGTGGGATGAAGCGTTACTGAGGCCCCGGTCGCTTGACGACCCCGGCTGCTTCGACGACCTCTTTCGCCGGCATGCACCGCCGATCCACCGCTACGCCGCTCGGCGGCTGGGCAGCCACCTCGCCGACGACGTCGTCGCCGCGACCTTCCACCAGGCGCTCAAGCACCGCCACAGCTACGACCCTGCCCGCGGGGACACGTTGTCGTGGCTGTGGACTATCGCCACCAACCTGATACGCCGTCACCACCGTGCAGAGGCACGGCTATATCGCGCGCTTGCTCGTACGGGCGTCGACCCCGTCATCGAGAGCCACGCCGACCGCGTCGTTGACCAGGTCACTGCGGCAACTGTGACTCCGCACCTGGCCAAAGCCCTGGCGGGATTGCGCAAGGTCGATCGCGATCTGCTTTTGCTGGTCGCCTGGGGCGAACTGACGTACCAGCAGGTCGCCGACGTGCTGGACGTCCCCGTGGGTACGGTCCGCTCGCGGCTGAACAGGACCCGCGCCAAGCTGCGCAAAGCTCTGGGAGAAGTGTCACATGGATGAGATGAAGCTGCTCCAGCAGATGCGGGCCGAGATGCCTACGCCCGATCCAAACGCGCTGGCAGTGGCTGTCGGCTGGCGATCGGAGCACCCGGCAGAGCCGCGCCGCTCGAACCGCTGGCGCTCACCCGTGCTCACTCCAAACCTGAGCCGCGGGCTGATCGTCGGCGCTGTATTGACCGCAGTGCTGGGAGCGGTTCTAGCGATCGGCCCGAGCGTCGTGCCCGGTAGGTCGAGCAGCGCGACCTCCTACGCCAACTCCGCCATCGAGATCGAGAAGCAGAACGGCTACTGGGTGGCCAAGATCAAGGACCCTCTCGCCGACCATGAGCGCTATGCCGAGGGGTTCAGAGCGGTGGGCCTGGACGTGCGGCTGAGCCTCGTTCCGGCGTCCCCGGCAGATGTCGGGCGTTTGGTTTGGCTCGAGGCGGACAAGACGGAGACCAGCCCGCCGCAGAGAGGTGATGGAACACCAACACCTCGCTTCCACATGGACATCTCAGCGGGTAACGAGCCGTCCGGTTGCCAGATCCGGCAGGGCGACTGCCGCCTTGCCGTACGCATCTCCGAAGATTTCCACGGGGCTGTGTCGGGTGAGTTGGGCCGGCCCGCGCAGCAGGGAGAGCCCTACCGATACCCAACTCTCGCTACAGACCCCGGTGAGGTACTCCAAAGCGTCGATGCGCACGCGCGGCCTGTGGCTGAGGTCCTCGACGAGGTCAGGAAGCGAGATCTTCAGGTCGTGTACGAACGGGTGACCTCCCACGACGAGGGGCCGTCCAACCACGTCACACAGCAGCGCTACAACCTGACCTTCGCGCCCATCGATGCCAGCGAGGTCGGGCCGAAGTGGGTCGTCTGGCAAGCGCGGTCGATTCAAGACGGCGTGATTCAACTGCAGGTCTCGCCCGAAAAGCTCAAGCCGTTGCCGTAATCGACAAGCCGGTGACGGGTGGTACTCCACCCATCACCGGTCCATCTGCGCTTACCTGATGACGGCTCCTAACGACAGGCCATCCAAAGATCCCCTTGATTCGGGAAACGATCATTCCTCGCGCGGGAAGCGATCTTCCGACGTTCTCGGTTCGGCTCGGTCACACCCACTCGTGAACCCCCCCGGGAGCCCTGCAAGGTGCTCGTCAACAGTATGGCCATCGGGCACGCCCGTGTCCCGGCCGCCTTCGTGGCCAGGGTCTTCACGGTGATGGCGCTGTCGACAAACCGACCCCTCAGCAGCCTTGAGGTACACCCTCCTCTGTGGGGCGAGTCGGGTCATGAGCAGGGAGTGTCAACTTAACGGCTGACACGGCAATTACCCAGGACCGCCATCGCTCGCTCGGCAAGCGGGTCACCTTGTGCCGCGATTCGCCTGACCGCGCGATTGAAGTACAGCGCCCAGTGCACCCGGCAGACCCTGCCATTCCTGGTGATCACCAGCATCGAACTTTAGGCCCATTTGACACTTGGGCACGAAGCGACGTCTCACCGTGCCCCGTGCAACACGTTCCCCGTGCAACACGCGTACTGGATAGAGAAGTGACGAAAAGCGTCTGTCTCGCTACCCCCAGCCGTACTCCCGCGTCGGGTTCGTCCACCACTACAAACCCATGTCCGCCGACGAACAGGCCTTCGTCCTCGCCCGCTCCTGGCCCCACCTGCGGCTCGGCGACACCGACGACTACACCACCAACGAGGCCGTCGCCGCCATCGCCCGCATCACCATGTCGTGGTCGCCGACCTCACGGGACCACCCCTTAAGCATGCGGTGAAGCCGCGCACACTCTGTCTTCGCTGGTGGGTGCGCGGCGCCGCCTGGCGGTGCCCCCTAAACTAGGCGAGCGATCATCCGGATGCGTGCCCCCGGCGCCAGGCGACATCGTCGAGTGCGAGGAACGGCGAGACGGCGAGCGCGAACGGTGTCATCCCGGCGAAGGCCGTGGCGTCCCTGTGCAGGTGCGACTGGTCGGTGTAGCCGCTTTCCGCCGCCACCGAGGCGGGGCTATGGCCGGCGGCGAGACGGTGGGCCGCGTGGTCGAAGCGGATGAGCCGGGCGGCTCGCTTGGGGCTGAGACCAACCTGGGCGCGGAACCGGGACCACAGGCGTTTGCGGCTCCATCCGGTCTCGGCGGCCAGTCGTTCGATGCGTATCCGCCCTCGGCCGGCCACCATCCGCCGCCAGCAGAAGGCGACTTCCGGGTCGACGGCCCGGCCTGCGTCGTCCCTCCTGGCCAGCGCGGCCTGCGCGATCGCGAAGCGCTCCTCCCACGACCCGGCGGCGCGCAATCGTTCGTGTATCCGTACGGCTTCTCGTCCCCAAAGGTCATCGAGGGTAGCCACCGTCCCCCCCCAGATCCGAGGAGGCGCCCAGGAGCGCATGTGCGGCCATCGGCGAAAGCCGCACCTGCAGGCACTCAGAACTCCTGGCCAGTCCCCGTCCGCGAGCCCTGTGGGGTGCGAGCCCGGCGACGACGCGTTCTCGCTGCCGCGAACCGCGGTCGTCCTCGACGACGAATGGCTGGTCCCCGAGATCGAACAGCAGCATGACCGCCGGGTGCGAGACCAGCGCGACGTCGTGGAACTCGTTCGCGCGATCGCTGAACCCCGCCATCACCACCCCCGGCAGCCGGCCGGGACGCGACGGGAGCGTGATCTCCCAGTAAGGTGCGCTGACTGCCCCTGCTGATCGCACGCTGACATGGTAGGAGCCCATCGCGTCGGTCACAACACGGCGATGCTCAGCGTAGGCCCGCCCACGCCTCGCGCTCGGCGCCGCCGGAGTCGTCGACGACGGTGATCCCTTGGTCGATCAGTGCTGTGGACCGTTCGGCCAGGCTGTATCGGGGCCAGCCCGGGTCACCCTCGGCGACGAAACGGACCCAGGCGCCGTGAGCAGTATCGGCGACGACCTGGGGTGGCTTGTCGCCGATGAGGGCGCGGCTGGACTCCTCGTCTAGAAGATCGAACACGTACGGGATCTCCACCGCGTGGGCAGCGCCAAGGCGGCCGTCGAAGCTCGGCGACTCGTGGTCGAAGCGATACATCCAGGTGCCGGCCCCACCGGCCCCGCCGGCTTCGAGGCGGGCTTCGGCGACCTGGATCACCGGGATCCGGATGAAGCAGTCAGTGGTCACGCTGGCAAGAAGGTCCCCGCTGCTCGCCGCCGGCCGGGCCGCCCGATAAAGCTCGACCGTCCCGCCGGGGGCGCCGAGGGCGCCCACGACCGCGGACAAGATCGGCTCGTCGATCATGTCGATCATGCCGGTGGGGACAAGGCCGATCCGGGAGTCGTCCCGGTTCCACCCGGCCAGGAGCCGTACACTGCTGCCGGCACCCCTTCTCAGCGCGTCGAGCGGATGGGTGGGGAGGGTGCAGCCGTCCACGACCGGGGCGAAGGGAAGACGTTCCCATGAGGTCGGATCCGTGGCGGTCTGGACCTCCGCGAGGAGTGCGGAGGCGGCCCTCGCGAGCCGTCCGACTGGCACCTCGCCGAGGGCCTCGCGGGTCGGGGCGACCCCGAGCGACTCGGCCAGCCTCGACGCGACGCCCGCGGCGGTCTCGGCAGTGAGGGTCTGAGCGGCCGCCCCACTCTGGGTGATGGCCTGATGGAAAAGGCCTCGGGCGCGGGGCATCGCCATCAGGGCGATGATGCTCGCGGCACCGGCGGACTGGCCGGCGACGGTTACCTTCGCCGGATCGCCGCCGAACGCGGCGATATTGCTCTGGACCCACTCGAGCGCGGCGATCTGGTCCAGCAGGGTCGCGTCCCGGATGCGGTGTAAATAGATCACGAGCGTAGGTTCCGTACTGAACCGCCAAGTTCGTACGAAAGAGGTCCCACGCTCGTGACCCGTCGAGTATCGCCTATCCAGGCCATCCGCGCTGAGATCGACGCCCTGTTCACCTCCGATCGTGATCTGGTCGAGGTCATCGAGGACGTCGCCCGGCTCGGCGCCCGCCTGATCATCCAGACCGCCGTCGAAGCCGAGGTCGATGCCTTCCTCGGCCGAGCTCGCTACCAGCGCGCCAGCATCGCCTCCGTCGCCGGGGACAGCGGCGACGCGGAAGAGACCGTGGTGCGGCCCGGCCACCGCAACGGCCACTGCCCGACCACGGTCAAGACCACCAGCGGCCCGATCACGGTGGCACGGCCCAAGCTGCGCGGCACCACCGAGAAGTTCGCCTCCCGCCTGTTCGGTACCGGCGTCACCCGCACCCACGCACTGGAAACCCTGGTCATCGCCTCCTTCGTGCGTGGCCTGTCCACGCGTGACGTCGAGGGCGCGCTGGCCGACGCGCTCGGCCCCGAAGCCGCGCTGTCCAAGTCGACCGTCTCGACCATCTGCCAGGCCATCGTCGCCGAGTACGACGCCTGGTGCCGCCGCGACCTGACCGGCGTCGAGCTGGACTACCTGTTCCTGGACGCCTCCCACTTCAAGATGCACGAGGCCAGCAGCCGGGCCGAACCGATCCTGGCCGCCTGGGGCATCACCACCGAAGGCAAGCCGGTCTTCGTCGGCCTGGCCGCCGCCGGCGCCGAGTCCGCCGACGCCTGGGAAGACTTCCTCACCGATCTGGTCGGCCGTGGCCTGCGCCCACCGCTGCTGATCATCTCCGACGGCGCACCCGGCCTGATCAGTGCCGCCGAGCGAGTCTTCCCCGCCTCGCTGCGCCAAAGGTGCCTCGTGCACCGCGCCAGGAATGTGGTCGCGAAGGTCTCCTCCGATGACCAGGCCGAGGTGAAAGCCGACTTCTGGAAGATCTTCGGCATCAGCGACCTGGGCGAGGACGTCAAGGTCGGCCAGCCGCTGGTCGAGCTCGTCCAGCGGCGCATCGATGCCTTCGCCGACACCTGGGGCCGCCGCTATCCGGCGGCGGTCAAGTGCCTGCTCGCCGACCGGCAGAGCCTGACTCCCTATCTGCGCTTCCCGCTCGAGCACCACAAGCGCGTGCGGCATTCCAACTTCATCGAGCGCACCTTCGGCGAGACCCGCCGCAGGGCCAAGGTCATCGGCCGCTTCCCCGGCGAGAACTCCTGCGTCAGCCTGGTCTGGGCCGTGCTCGACCGGGCCGCCCGGGGCTGGCGCGGCTTCACCAGCACCAGCAAGGGCCTGCGCATCCTGCAGGACCTCCGCCGCGCACTGCTCCACCCGACCTTGGCACCCGCTACCGAAGCTGCCTAAGATCCACTCACGGCACCTACCTCGTCGAGCCTTTTACACCGCTCCGAGGACGCGACCCGCCGCCCTGGCATCGGCGGGCAGCGGCGCAGGACCGGCAAGCAGCCAACCAAGATCTGCCATGTTGACCCCGATCCGGGAACCTAACCGATGAGAGGGCGCTGCTACTTCTCACCGCCATTCCTGGCCCAATCGGGCCTCGAGTGCTGTCGAAACTGACCGTCAAACGGTGCTGCCACTCACCGGCAAAATCAGTCGGGACACGTCGGTGACCGCTGGCCGCTGGTCGTGCAGCAGGAGGCCCGGTGCCGAGGGCTGTCGGTGTCCGCGGCGCCGTGCCAGGCGAAGTGCGCGTGGCTGTGTCGCGGCAGATCGGCGAGCACCTGATCACGGGTCGCGCCAGTGGACCGGCGGACGGTGCCCCAACCCGGTAACAGCTCGGTGAGGGCCGCGACGTCCAGATTGACGTCCAGCGGGGCGGTGACCGCCGTGTCGGGGACCGCGACAACGAGCACGCGGTCCCGCTCGCCAAGCTGTTCGCGACGTGCAAGGGAGAGTGCCCGACCTATTCCGGGAACCATCAGGTTGCGTGCTTGTGCGGCGGGACGGGCCGTTGATCACGTCAGCTTAGCGGAGTGGGCCGACAGGTCGCTCGGGAGCTCCCACTGCGCTCCGATGAGTGCACGGCCGCCGGGGTACTGGAGTGCCAGCCCAACCGTGCTCGACCGACACCTCTCGCTGGCCAGCGGAGGTCATGGTCGACGTGCTGTGGGCGTGTTGCTGCGCGACAACCGGCTCTTCACACCCACCGTTGCCAACACGGCAGCGACCCACGCAACCCCTTGACATGGACCATTACGACTCGTGCCACCAAGGCACATCTTCCTCGCCGAAGAGCAGGACGAAGGTCGAAGCCGGGTACTTGCCTTCAAATGATGTGAAGTCGACGGTCGTCTCGATCTCGTCGGCGGTAAGCAGGGTGGCGCCCGCCGCATGCAGCTCGCGCACCAGTTCGGCAGGGTCGGGGTCCGTCACGTCCGCAGACGTGATCACATCCTGCCGCCGCAGGGTCTCGGCGACGTTGGCGCACAGGAACGCGTAGGGGCCGACCGCAGACAGCCACAGGCTCCACGACCGCTTGGAGTCCGCCCGGCCGCGCACGGCGTAGGAAAATCCGACCCCGTCCTCCCAGTCCGACCAGTCCTCGAGCTTGAACCTGGCGGACAGGGACTTCAGCAGGCCGGCCCAGGGGTTGTTCTCTTGGGCGTGCCGGAAGAACAAGTAGTCCGGCTTCCTCAAGTCCCCGTACGCCGCGCGGGCGTGCCTCAGGATGTCGTCCACCGGACTCATCGTCATCCTCGAAAACCTACCTCGCCATGGCGAGCCTAGGCGAGATCGTTGGTGGGTGGCCTGCCGTTCAAACGTCCGTGCTGACGTATCGGCGCGGTGGCGGGGGCCAGGCGGCGCGGTGCGCGTCCCGCTTGCGGTGGAGGTCTCGGCGAAGGGCGACTGCCTCGCGGCCGCTCACGCCCGCGCCTGCCTTCTCGATGACGGCCATCATCTCCACGGCCTGGCGCTTGTCGGAGTTGGTGACGTGGAATACACATCCGGCGACGAGGCCGATACGTGCCCGGCGCCCTCTTGGACCACCGGCCCCCCTTGGCGCGGTAACGGGCCATGGCGTGATCAGCCGTCAAGGACCAAGCACTCAGATCGGAGCTCATGCTCACGCTGGCGCCGAACACGAAACCGGACACGTCCAGCCCACCCCTTGGTCACTGATCAACACCATCAACGACCGACAACCCCACTACGTCCTCATGCAACGTGGCGCATGACATCTGATGCGTACGGCGTACGCGACATACCAAGCACGGAGGCGATCTGCTGTCGATCCAGTCCCTCCCAAGCGACCAGGGGCAACAACTCCCGATCGGAGGCCGGTAGGGCCCGGAAGATCTGCGCGATCGCCGCCAGCTCGACCCCGCTGTCGGGCGCGGCCTGGTACAGGTCGGCCATCTCGGCGTCGAACTCCACACTGAGGCCTGGCGGCGCACCTCGACCCGATAGTGGTTGGCCAGCACCTTGCGCGCCACGCCATGGGATTCATGTAGTCCCGGGAAATTTCGGTCGTGTTTCGCTGACCTGCACTGATGCGGTCACGTTCCGTTCGTTGATCACTTCCGCTACGGCCTAGTGACCTCGCTTGGCATCGCCGCCCTCTACGGCCCGGACGAACTCGCCCGTAGGTAGGGAGGACTCGATCATGGTGGGTCAATCGGCTCCATCGGCGGTGCAGCGCCATGAAGGCGTCCTGGACGACGTCCTCGGTTGTTTCCTGATCGCCCACCAGCAGGAACGCCAACCGGACCAGACCCAGCTGTCACATTTGCTGAGAAGCTGGTCCAGCAGGAGCTCAGGATCGTCCGGCGGCATCGCCCCACGGCCGCGGAAAGATGGGTCGAGTAGTTGGCGTCCTTCGGGCAGGTGATAGCGGAGCAGCGTTGGCAGGGCGTCCTACGAATCATGCAGCCTGGGCTGACGCCCTTTCGCCGGGCCGATCCTCTTCACAAAATGTCCCTTCCGTGAAGTAACCGGCCGCGTGCCCCGGCACGGCGTCATCTGCCCGCCGCTACCTCGGCCTGGAAATCCTCGCCGACTGCCGCAAGGTCGCCGAAAGAAAGGCAAAAGAAGAGGCTGATGCCAATGTGACTAATGGCACTAGTGCTACCTAATAGGATTTAGATCGCAGAGTGGTCGAATCCCATACACCATGATCCTGGACGTGACCGCACGATCACGCCAAGGGACCAAGGCCACCACATTCGACCATCATCTCGCCTGTCAACCAAATCGTACTGATTGATATCCGATGTCGCCGTTTTTTGATGCGCCAGGAGGCAGTTCACTTGTCAGGCCGGAGCAAGAGCTGCCCCAATGCAAAGTGGCTTGAATGTTGGATCGATTCCAGAAATTATTCATAGGGCGATAGAAGTTCACGCATCTGCCTGATGCTGCCTGAAGTACTCCAACTCCATCGGTGCCGATGTAGCTATAGCAGAGGAAGTTTACAAGACAGCGACTATTGGGCATCTGTGCCGCCTGAGCGGCGTTTGTCGAGGACAGGAGCGCCGCAGTGGCTGCTGCGGTTGCCATCGCATACCTCATCGCGCTTCTTCGCATCGTTGACTCCTAGGGCTAGGCGACTTGAGCTTGGTCGACTTCTAAAGAACGACGGTCCATGCTTTTGTAACATGGCAGCCATTCGGGGTGCCGTATTGCGTGGATGTGGCACCTATGGTATTGTTGGGTTTATATACTATAGGGCCGTCGATGGTTCGAGTATAGGGCCAATGCGCCGAGTTGCATTCTACTCTTACGTGATAGGATCCGTATCCAGAGACGCAATAGCTCTCACCTTTGTTTTCGGCCACATCTACATTAGCTGCGCAGTTCCACACCTCGGCATAGGCAGATGAAGGCGCGAGTGCGATCGTGGCCGAGGTGGCCAGGCCGGCCATCGATGCAACGATCATCATCTTCTTGAAGATCTTCATGTTTTCCTTCTTCGTGTTGACTGGAGCTTGCCAACTGCAACTGGCCACGACTGTTTGACGCCCATGAGATGTTATGCAGCCAGGTCAGTGTTATCTAGGGCAGGATCGAACTCGCGAACGGTGCACGACCGGTGCTGGGTCTACGAGGGCGACCCGTAGAGCGGGTCGAGAGAGTAAGATTTTCATTGGCAGCATAAGATGGTGCAGCAAGAAAGGTCAGGAATTCGACGGTCGCTGTCATGAATAGACCGATATGCGCTTACAATCTCTTCGACATTCTTTCGGCTGTGCACCCCTTTACTCAGATCGAATATACTCCTTTTCCTTACTCTGAGCATTACACAGGATCTCAGATGCCGGCCAGCTCGAACACCGCCATCTGACGCTCATTTCCTGCCAGGTGAAATCCCCCGCGATCCGCAGGTGTATAGCGAGAAAAGCACGGATGTCAAGTCTGAGCTGTGGAAACATGCGTGCACAGTGAAGCTTTTTCATCCCCTGGCAGCGGGCTGGTCACAGCGTGATCGCGAGTCTGATGTTCGCCTGACGACGTAAGGTCGGGTCGCCCAGAAGAGGCTCACCTCCGGTCTCCCGTCACCGGGCTCTTCTCAACCTCACCGTCAGAACTCGGGAACCCCACCGCCTGTGCGCGAAGAAGCGCGGGTATAGGCGGGTGGCCCGGTCCCAGGCCGCGAGGGCCTTCTTGAAGGTCCTCAGCCGCTTGTATTTCTTCCTCATCCAGCGCACCAGGTAGGCGTTGATGCGGGCCGCAGCAGCGGATGAAGCTCCGACCGGTAGAACCGGCGTAGTAGTTCATCCAGCCCGACACGATGGGGTTGATCCACCGTGCCAGGTCACGCTCGGAGGCAGTGGTGCGGCGGTGCAGTCGCCAGGACCGCATCTGTTCGCTCATCCTCTTCATGGCGGTTTTGCTGACCGCCGGGCCGAAACCGGTGAACACCGTCCGTTCTTGCTGCGCACCCCTCATGCCCGAAAGGTGAACCCTAGCCTCGATCTTTCGTGATCAGGGTGTGGTCGGCTGTGTAGTTCGGCTGAGGGTTGAATTGCGTGCTGTGGTCAGCGCGTCGGCCCGGCTGTCGCGCCGGGTGGGCGGGGTTCCACGGGCCCGCAGGTGTCCTTCCTGGTCGTAAAGGCGGCTGGTGGTTGGTCAGGGTGGTGCGGACAGGGCCTGCAGGCGGTCCAGCGCGGTGAGGATGTCGCGGGCCCAGGGCCAGCGGGAGGCCAGGCGCAGACGCACGCGCCGGCCGCCGCGGACCAGCCGTCCGGCCACGGCGAACAAGCGAAGGCGCACGCGTTTGGGTTCGTAGCCGCGGGCGGTGGTGCCGGGCAGCGCGAGCATCTGCATCCA
>NZ_PVNG01000052.1 GCF_003001935.1 Nonomuraea fuscirosea
CATTCATCGACGGCAAGCTCATCGAACGCCCAACAGGATCACCCGTCCCCACAGCCGCCTAGGAACTCATGATCCACAGGTCTTGACTATTGCTCCGCGGCGAAGATGGCAGTGAGAGCTGCTCCCGAACTGGGCACTGTCACTTTGACTCACGTCGAAGTATCGGTGGTTGCGTCATCGAAGTTTGCAGTAGACAGCCGAAGATCAACTGTCGGGAGAACATCTCAGCCCTCGAGGGGCGCGCGAGAGCCTGATGCCCCGGCGGATCAGCGGCCGGTGAGGCGGACGGGTGTCACCTGCCGGTGGTGGGCGACGATGTCCATCCAGTTGGCGAGCGAACCGCCAGAGAGGTGGTGGGCGGCGTCGTTGCCGGGGTCGTAGACGGGGCCGATCAGCCGAGTTCTGGCCGGAGCGTTGAGCCAGGCGCGAACCGGGGCCGGGCTCTGCGCGTGCAGGTTCAGGAAGAAGGAGTCCAGGCCGGCATCGCCCAGAGGCGTCTCGGCGAAGTCGGGCGGCGGGGCGGGGACATGGTAGGGCAGCGACCCGTGGTGGAAGGTCAGCCCGATGCACAGGTAGCCGCTGCCGAATCGTTCGCGGAGATAGCTGCCCGCGTTGCGGTGCGTGAGCGGCGGAGACGGAGGCGAGACCGTCCGAGTGGCGCCGTTGACCATATGTGCGAGGCCGCCCCAGTAGACGATCTTGTCGCGGGTGTGTTCGTGCCACCAGATCGTGTCCTCGGCCAGGCGTTGTTCGATGGCGTCGCCGACCATCTCCGGCAGATTGCTGAGTTGCAGGGGGGCTCGGTCGGTAACGTCGGCGAAGCGGACCGGGTCGTTCGGATGCCGTTCGTTGTGGGCGCGCATCCATCGGATGACCTCGACGATCTCCTCGGTCTGCCAGAAGGACCGGGCGTCAGCCAGGAGCGCCTGCGGGTCGCCCCGGCCGGTGCGGACATACTCGTCGAGTTTCAGACGTGCGGCGCTGTCGCCTTCCAGGGCGATCGAGCGGAATCCCATCTCCTCAACCAGGAATCTCAGCATCCGATGTGCGATGGCCGACAGTTCGTGGGCCTGGCGGGCCGATGAGGCGAGGGCGACAACCGTGGCATCACGCGTCAGGTCGCGCAGGGCGGCCAGATCGGCCAGCGGGTCGTGGGGGGCAAGGGTGGTGAGGGGATGGGCATGCTGCCTGATCCACTGACGTACTGTCTCGGTCATTGCTGTCTCCGTGGGGGGTTCTTCGCTCTTCGCGGGCCGGTGGGCAGCCGCGTTCCGTGGGTGAGGTTCAGGCGGCGTAAGGGCGGGCGGTCCTGCCAGCGCGCAATGTCCGGGCCCACCAGGTGAGCCGGTCAAGCATGATGTCGGCCGCCCTCGTGCAGCCCTCCGGGCTGGCCGGGTCACCCTTGTCATCGAACTGGCCGGCGCCGTGAAAGCTGACGGTGTCCCGGATCCCCACCGCGTGCAGTTCGGCGAAGACCAGACGCAGGTGCTCCACCGCCCGCAGTCCGCCGGACAGGCCACCGTAGGAGACGAAGCCAACCGGTTTGGCATGCCACTGCTGGTGATGCCAATCGATGACGTTCTTCAGCGACGCGGGGAAGCTGTGGTTGTACTCCGGCGTCACAACGACGAACACGTCGGCAGCGTCCAACCGGGGTGTCAGGCTCCCAAGAGCCTGTGCCGCCTCAGGGGAGGGCGCCGATCCAAAATCCGGCAGCGTTATGGGGAGCGGGACCTCCGCCAGGTCGACGATATCGACGTCGAACTCTCCATGCCGGTAGGCCTGACGAGCGAACCAGTTCGCGACGGTGGGGCCGAATCGGCCCGACCGGACGCTGCCGACGATGACGACGAGCCTGATCGGCTTCTCGGACATGACACAGCTCCTCGGAATTGCTAGGGAGTGCGGCGCTCGTCGCGCCGTGTGAACAGGCTCGTGCTTAAACAAGGGTTTAAGTCAAGCTAGGGTGAGCGATATGTCGGTTTCAGGTGAGATTGCCGATGTGTTGACCATCGGGGAGTTGTCCGGGCGCAGTGGCGTCCCTGCCTCTGCGCTGCGGTTCTACGAGCGCCAGGGACTCATCACCAGCCATCGCACCGACGGCAACCAGCGCCGCTACCACCGCAGTACTCTGCGCCGGGTGGCGTTCATTCGTGCCTCGCAAAGCGTCGGCATGCCGCTGTCGGTGATCGGAGAGGTGCTGGGCTTCCTGCCGGAAGGGGCGCCTGCCACCCGGCAGTTCTGGATGAACGCGTCAGTGTGCTGGAGCAGGGAGATCAACGCCCGCATCGAGAAGATGGAGCGGATGCGCGACCGGTTCACCGAGTGCATCGGCTGCGGGTGCCTGTCCTTCGAGCAGTGCGCGCTGGTCAACCCTGCGGACACGCTCGCGGAACACGGTCCGGGCCCCCACCGTCTGCTGGAACCCTGAGCTTGCGGTTCAAGCAGCGCTGGGCATCAGCGCAGGTGAGTGCGGACAGCCCTGATGTTGTGGCGGTGGGCGGACGCGTTGTTCGACCTCACCGACGCGATGCTGTGCGCGCAAAGGCCGGTGTGATCACCATACTCAACTTCTATGCCCGGACTCGCTTCAGGGATGCCCGGACGGCTTCGGTGGTTTGCCAGGGGTGAAGGCCTTCGCCGGCCAGGAGCAGCGCGGCTTCGGGCAGGTCGAGGTCTTCGGCGGTGTCGGCTGGGTGCAGGTGGTGAGGCTGACCAGGTTCCCAGAGGGCGAGTGGTTTGAGCAGGACGCGGTCGAGGCTGCTGACGTTGAGGTGGTTGAGGATCCGGTTGGTGACTGCGGTGGGGTGGTCGTGGGCGCAGTATTCGTGCCAGAGGCTGCCGGCCCAGGGGTCGTAGCGGCGTTGGTCCATGAAGTAGCGCAGAGCGTCCAGCAGGCTGCCGGTGAAGCTGAGTTCGTCGATGATGAGCATCGCCGCGGCGCTGAGCAGCGGTCCGGGCTGGTAGGAGAGCAGGTCGCCGCACCGTTCGCGGGCAGTGGGTCCGGCGGTGAGGGTGAGTTGTTCGCGCAGGTGGCAGAACTCGTGGAAGATCCACCACAGGTGGGTGTCGGTGCCGGTGGGGAGCATCTCCGCGGCGCCGAAACAGATCGCCAAGCGGAACAACAGCTCATAGAGGTCCCAGAACGCCTTGACGGGTTCGATGGGTCCATCGCGGGGGCGGCGTAGCCGGGCCAGGAGGTCCTGCTGGATGCGCAGCAGCCGCTCGCTTCCGACCCGCTGGCAGGGGAGCCGGGCGAGTTGCTGCCGACAGTTGCGGGTGCCGACGATGCGCCCCTGCGGGCCGAACGGTCCGTTGCATTCGCGCCGGTAGCGGGGGGTGTCGCCCGCCGGTCCAGCTGTAGGTGATGAACTGGCCGCCCTGACCGGACAGCGCCATGCACATCATGGCGCGGGCGCGCAGCCCGGTTGCGTCGCGTAGGTTCTCGAAGACGTACTAGCCGTCGAAGATGGTCAGGAAGTCCTCGCCCAGGGTGTAGCGCTGCGGGGTGTAGGGCGGCAGGCCGAGTAGGGACACGATGGTGTCGCGGCTGCTGTGCTGCGCCTCGACCAGGCGGAAGAACCAGGAGTGGAGGGCCTCGCCGTCCGCCGATGGCGGCACCAGTGCCAGCCGGCGCGCCGGTGGCCGGTCCGGTTGCTGTTCCTCGAGTTCGAGGTGGTGCCGGATCATCCGGTGCTCGCGTCCTGGCCGGAGGCGGGCGGGGCCTTCTTGGTGCGGCGCCGTGCAGCGGCCTGGCGGCGGGATTTGGTCTTGGCGTAGTCGACCTCGTCGTCGTGGCCAAACACCACGCTGTCCATGATGTCGCGGGTGAGCGCTTCGACGCCGGTGTCCATCGCCGTATGGGCCGCCTCCTTAAACAGCATGGCCAGCGAGCCGATGTAGCCGGAGGTGCGTTCGTGCAGGTAGCGCCAGTGATGCAGGGTCAGATCGTCGGCCGGGTGATCGAGCAGGATCAGGTGGTCTCGAAGTGGCGCACCAGAGACATCCAGGTGCGCTGCTGCTCGCGGGTGGTGATCGTGAGCGGGGCCAGGTGCTGCGGGTCGGCGCGGTGCTGGCGCCGACATAGATCACCGGCACCCGGTTGCCGAGAAAGTCCCTGCGGAAGTCGGCCGGTGACACCCCAGGACCGAGGGTTAGGTCGGGGTGGCGGCGATGCCAGTCCAGCTCGCACTCCTTGCCGATCAGCTTGAGCAGCAATGTCTTGCCACAGTGTCCGGGCCCCGTTGATGATCGCGCTGTGAAAGGTGGCGTCCTGGCTGTAGCGGCCCTGCGTCAGCTTCGGCTTCAGCGCCGCCAGCACTCGCAGGACCTGCGGGTGCTTGAGTAACGGCGGGTTGGCGTTGCAGCTTCTGCGCATCTCATCGAACGCATCCTGCCGGTCGGCGGCCCAGTTGTCGTACTCGCCGCGGCTGACCGGCTCCGGCCGGGGTGGAGCCGGGCGGGCGCAGAACTCGCGCCACTGCTCCTTGGTGCGTGGCTGCGCGACGTTTTCTCATGCGCTGTCCGGACCCCGCCCGCCGGGATCCCAGATCTCGAACTCCTCCAGCTCGGACAGGTCCACCACCTCGTCCTGCGCCGGATCCCCCTGATCGGCGGCCGGGACCAGGCTCAGCGCCGGAGGCGGTTCTGCCTGCTCGCCGAACCGGAGGCGAGCTTGATCGCGTTTGATGGCGCGCACGTCCTGGCGGGCCCGCACCAGCTCGCGGCGGGTGCGCGCGGTCGCCGACTCCGAGGAGTCCATCCGGCGCTGCAGATCCACCAATGCCTCGGCGATCTCCTGCTGACTCGGCTCCCGCAACCCGCCGTCGCGCAGGAGCTTGCGGGCTTCTTCGACCATCCGCGCGGTGAACGGGATGGCCGGATCCGGCAGGTGCGTCCAGAACAGCACCTGCCAGGCGCCTTCGAGGAAGATGAACACCCGGCTGGGGTCGCCCGGATTGTAGCGGATCGGCCATTTGCGGCCCTTGCCCGGGACCGGCGACAGCGCCCGCCGATGGCCGTCCAGGAACGAACCTCCTGTCGTACACGCGCTTACTGACATCCCCGATGGCCTGCTGCCAAGTTCTCTGACATCTCCCGTGCCGTTCTGACATCTGCAAGCGTGCCAGACAGCCGGGAATCTCACCCGCACCGAGCATCGCCATAGATCACTAACGTCAATACACTATTGACATGCCTAAGCGTGCCCTTCCTCAGATCAGCAAAACCGCAGGTCGGGAGGCCATCGAGCGGATCGTACTGCGTCGCCGCGAAGTACGCGATCCCGACCTCGCGTCGCTGGAAAGCCGAGACCTGTTCGAACATCCTCTAGCCGCGATTCAGCATGTATTGAACTGCCGCAGAGTCCCGGAGTGGGTGACCTCGATCGACGTTCTCGACGCGTTGTGGGTCCTGGCTCATGTTCGTCTCCATCATCCCCACCGCCCTGACGAAGCAGAGCGCCTCGAGCATGAGCTGCTGGAACTGGGTCGTGCCATGCAGATCGCGATGATCCGTATGGCACCGCCACTCAATCTGCGGACCAGACAAGCCGTGGAGCACCGGCTCCTACGTCACCGGGCGTCCCGGTTGGGGCTCGGTCGGAGCGAGCGGATGGAACGAGCACATCGGTTGTCCAAGACGCAGCCGCAAAGCACGTCCGCAGAAGCGCTCTGGTACGACCGGCACGCGCTGGCGTTGTGGGAAGCTGCCGCGCAGCTGGTGGCCTCCCGGTCCCGTGCCGACCACCTGATCGACGATGAGATGGCCGAGTGTCTCCATGGCCTGCGACGAGTAGTGAGAGAAATGCAGTGGCCGCTGTCGCCATCTCACTACTCCGTCTTGCGGGAGATCGGCTGGTGGGTGCAGGAGATCGTGGAGTCGCTAGAGGAGCCCCGTTACGCAGCATTTCGCGAACACTTGGGCGAGCTGCACGTCACGGCCGCCACGCTGGCGGCGGGTTACCATCGTGTGCGCTTCGGTGACGCTTGAGGTGATCGTTGTCACGGTATGACCGGCTGGTGAGACAGCGTGCGCAGTGGGGCCAGACAGCGTCGAGAAGATGCTCGCGGACTTTACCGGTGGTGGCCGGGTTCTGCTCGCGGTTGTGGATTCGAAAGCTGGCCATGCGGGGCCGCCGGTGCGAGATGTCGCGGAGCTGGCCCACGAGCAGGTGATCGAGGTTCTGGTGGCCGGCCAGCTGACCTCACCCGCGCCGCTGGTGCACGTGCAGAACCGGGCCGAGCGATGGGCGGCGGGTGAGGCGTTCGGGTCGAGCCCGGCCTGCTCAACGACGACCGGATCGGCCGCGTGCCGGACGCCATCGCCCCGCAGCTGGACCACCTAACAGGGTTCACGCGATCCCGGTCTTCCACCGCGCCTACGACGGCACGGCCGGGAGGTCACCCAAGTGATCAGCACCATGCCGGCCCTGCAGCAGCCGGCCGGCCCGCAACGGATGGGCTGCCGGCAGGCGCCGGGCACGACTCGTATGCCGACCTGGTCGCGATGACCACCGAGAAGGTGGGCTTCATCACCCCTGCTTGGCTCGGCTGAAGCGCGTCCTGAGCAGCCGCCACTACCCCACCGAGCAGGCCGTTGCGGACCGCCTCGCCGCACTCACCGGGTCAGCGCCTACCTGACCGCGCAGACCGGCACCGAGCCGGGCATCACCTGATCGAGCACCAGCCCCGCCAAGCATTCGCCGCTCGCGCAGCGACCACGGCCGCAGGCCTGTACGCCGGACGCCCCCATCCTCACCGGCAACCTCGTCCTCGACACGTGGCCGAAATACAGCTGATCATGGGCACCGGCCAGTGAGGGCGATGGTCATCGGCGCCATCTATGAGCACATGGCACCGATCGTGCGCGCGGGCACTCGGTCTGCGGCACCCTGTCCGCACACAGCCTCCCGTACGGGGGCCCATACGGGCCTGTAGGGCCTCTCAGGGCGAGGCAGGCCGATCCCTAGTACCTGCCTCAAGGACGGCACCGTTCGGCGCTTAGGTGCGTTTGCGCAGTTCAAATGGTGTTACCCACCAGCAATCTGGAGCGGCGGGGCGGATTTCACGGCAAGGCTTCCGGCAGCCCATAGAACCGCCATTCTTGCCGGGCATTGAGGCCTGATTATGCGGCGTTGTGGGGCTCGCACGCTCCCCCAGCACGGACGTCCGGACCCGTGGATAAAAGTCAAAAGTGGCATTGACCTGCTGTTTCACAATTGCACTTGCGACAACACACACTACAACACAGGATGACTGCAGCAGTGCTTAGCCGGTGCCTCGCATCACCTGAAACCAGCATCTCCGGCGATCTGGCGGAAAAGCAGCCTGGAGATCGGCGGACGTCAGCCGCTAGAGAGGTGAACCACAGCGAACAAGACCAATCGGCAGACAACGGGCAGTCAAGCCTTCACGGACAGCAGCGCGACTGCACCTCTAGGCAAACCCCCCTCCGCGCAGCCTTTCCAGCACTCGAACGCCGACAACCGGTCGCAGACGTTCCCTTCGGCACGGCGGTGAAGACAGATCCGCCATATCACTCCACATCTCATGGACATCAGCGCGCGTCCTCTCACAACGATCAGCCACTCTTGCTAAGATCGGCCGCGTGATATCGCTGAGAACATTCGGGAGCCTCCTGTGACCTCTACAGCGCAACCGGCCGCTGCGAGCGCCGAAACCGAACCTGCCGCCGAGGCGGTCTCTGAAGTAGAACAAATCGTTTCCACGTGGATGACTCGTGGCGTCACGACGATGAAGAACGTGGTGAGCGTAATGATGCGTAAAGGAGGAGCAGGGAAGAGCACCCTGACTCTCCTGCTCACCGACGCTCTTGTACGCATGGGACTCAACGTCCTCGTCATCGACATGGACCCGCAAGGCAATGCAGGCACCGGACTCGGGCGAAAGGTCCAGATGCGCGCCGTCGAAGCACGTATCGGCAAGACGACGCTTGAGGAACCCGACGTTCTCACCGTCATCGAGGTCATCCAGTCAGGTGAGGACGGAGTCGCCGACGAAGCGGTACTGTTGATCGACACCCCAGGCTGGCAGTACCCGATAGATCTGCCCTTCCACCGGGGCGGTCCGCTCTCCGCTGGCAAGATCGGTAGAGTCGGGCTCATCCCGAGCTACTCGGCGCTCGAGGATCTACCCGCCTCCTGGAAACCCACCGACTTCGAACGTCTGGCCCACACGTTGCTTCTTCCGGCCGAGCGTGGCGGTATTGCGCCGAGTCACCGCTGGGACGTCGTCCTCATCGACACTGCCATCGCTCGGGCCTTGGGCGTTCAGTCGGCTAAGGCCGCGTTCTATGCGCTGTTCGTGACGAACGCCGAAAAGTTCGGCGTCGACGCGATCCCGGAGACGATGCGCCTAGTCGAGGACGTGCGCGATCACTACTACCACGACGGTATCGATGTGATGGGACTCGTCTGGAACGCCTACTCTCCTAATCAGATCACTGCACGCGCTCTCACCATGGATGCCGCTCAGGCGCATACGGCTAAGCAGAAGCACTGGGATGCTCCAATCTGGCCATTCGAGATTCCCAAGGCGACCGTTGTCAGCGACTCGCACGACATGGCGGCTCCCGTCTCAGCGTTCCTCGGCACCTCTGAAAAGCGGAAACCTGCCGCCAAGGTATGCCAGGTGGCTGAAGCGATTGCACTGCGACTGCTCGACACGATCGGCCATCCCCTGGCCGGCGAGCTGCGCGAGGCCTGGGTGCAGGCATGGCCGGAGAACGAACAGACCAACGTGATGACCAAGGGTGTGGCGTAGGTGGCCACGGGTAACAGGAGAGGCCGGTTGCAGCGGCAGCCGGTGACGGGCTTCGGGCATCTGCAACCTCCTCAGCAGGCAGAGGAAAAACCGCAGGAGTCCGCGGTAGGGGTGGTGGATCCTCCAGCGAACGTGTCCCAGGATGAGACGGCGCGGGAGGAGGAACAGCGGAGCTCGCCGCCCCCGACGACAGATCACCGGCCGACGACCGTGCAGGAGGCACCCTCATCCGAATCCTCCGAGGTCGCCGAAACCTCGCCGTCGTCGGCAGCATCCACCGCCGCTGCGGCCGGGCAGGACAAGGAACCGCAGGTTCAGACACCTAAGTCGGAGTCTGCCGACGACACCGACAGGGCCCTCACGCAGGCTGATCCGGACATGCAAGCGGATGACACTCACAAAGTGCTGGGCCAAGCCAGACCCAGTCGAAGAGAGTCGCCAGACGAAAGCATCATGGGGACGGTAGCGACGCGGAAGCGTCGTTCGTCGGCCGTTGGTTCGTCTTCTGGCTACTTCCAGCCGCGACCCGCCGAACTTCCCGCTCCGATCAAGGAGAAGCTCGCGTCGCTGCCGCCCAACTATCTGCGCCTCTACCAGAGTTTCAGTGACGCTGCCAATCCGGCGGTGGGCAGCGCTGGCCGGAACGTGCGCCTCAACGCCACCCTCGCGTCCCGGCTGATCAAGCAGGCTGTGGCAGACAAGAGACGACTCACCGCTGGGACCCGGCGACCCGGTCTCTCCCCCAGTCACTACATTGATGCCGCCCTACGGCAGGCACGTGAGCATCCTCTTGCTGTGCTCGTGCAGATGGGGCAGAGCTTCAAGGTACGGACGTCACATGAAGATCTGCCGAAACCCAACACCTACACGCTCACGTCGGATGTGGGCGCGTGGATCGACGATCTCAAGGATGAGCTAACGCTGGTCGTTGCGTACAGGGGCATGCTCGGGCATGTCCTCAACGCTTGCGTTGAAGCATTTCTGGACGGTCTGGAGGATGAAGCCGCAAGGTCAGCCTGAACAGGGCTACCCCACAACGGATCCCGGACCTCCATCAGATTCGTCCGAGGGGGGACCGTCGTCTTGGGCCGCGGGTGCTTCGGAGCGGGCGGCCCGCCCCGCTTGGGGCGGCCCGCCCCCAAGCGGGGCCCTGAACAGCCTTGACCGGGGCACTTTCAGCCTGGTGCACGAGGACCGTCAGGAGCACCCCCAGGCTGCATCGAAATCGAACGGTTGAGCCTGGATGTGGCCGAACTGCCGCTGGCCAGGTACCCGCCCACGCCGACCGGCCTGGGCAGGGCACGGCGGGGCGGGGCATGTTCGCGAAAGTGATCCTGGTGAACCCCGCCGACACCTCCCGCACCTGTGCCCCGATGCGGACACTGCGCGAAGAACAAGCGCGTTACCTTGGCCTGACTGAACGATCCAGCTGGTGGCCTCCCCGGATCTCGGGCGCGGGACGCTTCGTGGGATTGGCGGTTGCCCTGCGGAGCTTGGCGGTGAGACGCCGGAGCGTCCGGGCGCTGCCCAGGTAACCGCGTTCGCGCAGCTCGGCCGGGAGCTGGTCGGTGTTGCGGCAGCCTTGTTCCCAGCGTTGCTGCGGGTAGGGAAGATGAGTATCGAGGATCGTCTGGCGTGGTACGCGCTGGGCGCTGATGAGGTGGTCGGCACTGGTGACCGCGGTGTAGCGGCGCACGGTCTTCGCGATCTAACCGCAGCTCACGGCTGATCTGGTTGATATTCATCCCTGTGGCGAGGGCCTGATGGATCTCGGCGTACCGCGTCCTGGTCCGGGCCGCCGCAGCTCCTTCCTTGGGGGCTGGCTCCAACCCCTCGGCAGGAGGTTCGGTTGTCTCGGGCTTGACCGGTTCGCGCAGGCGTGCGTGCGCGGTGCCGGGACACGGCCCGCTGGACGGCGCCGGACAGGTTGTGGAGCAGATGCTAGCGATCGGCGATCTGCACCGCCTGCGGCGCGCCGCGCTGCGCGCTTTCGGCATAGCAGCCGGCCCGGTCCCGGCAGATCACCTCGACCCCGGGATGCGCCTGCAGCCAGGCCGCGAAGGAATCCGCCGAGCGATCCGGCAACAACTCGACCACATGACCGCCCTCCACATCGACCAGCACCGTCCCGTAGGTATGGCCCTTGCGCCAGGCGAACTCATCGACCCCCAGCACTCGCGGGCCCGTCACCTGCGGATCCGGCAAACTCCGTAGCGGCCGCAGCAGCGTCGAACGACCCACCGCACGGGCCCCGGGACGACCGCCCAGAGCCAGCGCCATCGACAGCGACCCCGTCGCGCGTCGGCCGTGCTTGCTGGTCAGGCCGGGCGCCTGCTCGGCGAAGGTCCTCCGGCCGCAGGTGAGGTTGTTGCAGAAGAAGCGACGCACTCGCGCCTGTAGCAGCACCTCCTGCCCAGCCACCGGAAGGTCTGCCAAGCACCGCTCATAGCGGCTATGAACCGCACCGACTCGCATTCACAGCCAGGGCATGAATACTTCGGCACTGTCGTCGCGGCCTTCGCCCGCACGATCGCGCCCATCTGGTACGCCCGCTCGATGCGAACGGCGGCACGATGCGGGAACACGACCGCCAACAGCTCCATGACCGACGCAGAGCAGCGTCCCGGCACCAGCACCGGTTCGCACCAGGCTCAACAAGAACGTGATCTTGATTCTCTGGCCGATCACGGAAAGTGAGCCAGACACACACGTACCTGGCCACTGACAGAATACGGTGCTCAACATCCTCAGAACAGGGCAGGCCCTTCACTCAACGGCAAGCCGCTCCCTGCAGGGAGCGGACGAGTCACCACGACTCAGGGGCACTCGGACACGAGGGACGCCCTCACTCCGAAGACTGACATGCACAAGCGCACAAGGTGCCTTACAGCAACACACACTGCCTGCACACGGCGGCGCAGCGAAGCAATCACCGCATTTGAGCTGCCACCCGGAAGTGCCTGATCATCGCCGATGAGGCCGCCAAAACGATCATTCCCCGCGGGGAATGATCGTTCTCACCGGTGCCGAGAGAGACGGCCGTCTCAGCTATGCCGGAGAGCCTCGGCATGAGCGGGCCTTTCGGCGAGTCATCGGGGGGCCTTGTACCAGTGCCAATGGCGAGCTTTCACAGACTGCGCCGCAGGCCGTTGGGCGGGCCCGGGGCCCGCTCGGCCAGTGGGTACAAGAGTTGGTCCAGGCGTATGCGTGGCGGAGGGGCATGATCCTGCGGGCTCCGTTGTAGGTGTGCCATGACATGGGCGGGCACAGCCACTGGCGGTAACAAACCGGACGGATCCCTCCGATGGAGTCGGAGGTCTGATCCAGGTTGAAGTTCCTATTGCTGCTGGACGCCTGGCCACCCTCACAGCGGATGCTGCGGCGCCGGCCACGGGCGTGGAGTCCTTCCCGCCGGGCTCGCTGGAGGCAGGCTGCCGTAGCGCTTGCCGGCATCCTACTGCGACGGCAGTCGGATGATTGCTGTGCCGTTGAGCAGCGCGTCGTCAGCGGGCTCTCGTTGAGGTCGGTGTACCCCACCCGGGGGGACGGTCTGGGGGGTCGCCCGTGGCACGCCGTGGTTGATGACGCTCGCGGCGATAAGGCGCTCTGTTAGCCCGCGAGGCGAACGGCCCGTGTCGGAGAGGTTCGGCCGAGCGGTGGCGGTGCCGCGGATCATCGGGTCCGCGTGCGTCCATTGAGGCGATTCCGTTAGCACCTCACGCTGCGCGTGGATGAAGTCCCCGTGCCGCCCGTAGCGCTCACAGACGGCCCGCGCCAATATCCCTGCTATGACGAGGTGTTCTTCGCAGGCGGCCGCGACCTTCGCCTCCAGGCCGGCGACCTGGGCGAGGAGGAGTTGCACGCGCAGCTGGCGTGAGCTGCGCTCGTACCCGGCGAGCTGGGCCAGCCGCTCGGGCCAGCGCAGCCGCCGCTCGATCGAGGCACACACGGCCGCCACGAGCTCCTCGGCGGGCCGACCGTCAGGGTCACGGCCGGCGAGCCGCACAGCTCGCCGTGCCGTCGGCCCGAAGTTGGTGAGCCTGCGCAGCCCGTTCTGGAGCAAGCGTACGCGGTTGTGCAGGCACGCGGCGCTCCAGCCGAGCACCAGCAGTCGGTCGGCGTCCGCCTCGCAGTGCCTGCCCGCCAGCGCCACCTCGCGGGCCATACGGTGGTAGAGGACCCATGACTCCTGTTCGGCCACCGACCCCGGGGTGTCGATGCACACCTGCAGGCCGCCGGAGGTCATCTTGGTGACGCGGAAATCCACACCGCGCACGGTCCAGGCGCAGATCCGCTGGACAACCCGTTCCCACGTAACGGTCTCCGGCGCTATCGGGACCGGGCCGCGCAGTACCCGCTCCGGGGCCATTTCCTGGCTCCGTGGCTCGATGTTCATATGAGGCACCTCCTGACCCATTCCTGACCTGCGGGAAGGTCCATACGGTGTGGTTGATCCTGAATCAGCCAATGAGCCTCATGGGCGATGCCCAACGTCATGGCGTCGTCCTCATCCATCCAGTGCACGGCCAGAGGCGCCCGCGTTGCGCCGAGGGCTCCAGACGTGTCGGCCCTCGACTCGACCAATCTGTTGTGGATGTCTTCGGCTTACTATGGTTGTCACCACGAAGGCCGACAAAGCCGTCACCTTCAGCAGCTGCGCTGCGGCCCTTCAGGGCCGTGAACCCACCCTCGACCCGGTGGGACGCGATGGCGCTGGAGTACCTGTGGAGCCCTCACCGGTCACTTCTTCGTGATGTTGATCTGTTCGACGCAAACCTGTCAAGGGCACCATATCTAGCAATTACGCCTATCCGAGCCCGATCGAATAGCTCTAGAGGTTTTCACATTTTTGCTCTGATAGGTATCTTCATTGTCGCCAACCGCTACGTGATTTCTGCCAGCCTTGGTGTCGGCATGCTCGGTCTACAGGGCCATCCTTCGGCCCTTCAGGTACGCCAACATGGGGGAGGCCGTGGAGAAGGTGGTGGCGGTATTGCACGCGCTGCGAGTCGGCGCGCCCGCCTGGAGTCGATCGAGCTTCGGCCCCGACGGGCGTCGACTGCGGTGGCTGCAGCGAAACCCTGTTCGCGGCGGCTGCTGTCCCAGACCAGCACGGGGGGCGTCTGCGCGCGCATAGTGAGGGACTGCGCGTGAATGAGACCGGCCGCGTGCATGGAGATGGTGATCACCAGGGGGGCGCTCTGGGAGAAGCTTCGGGGCACCGAGTCGCATCGGGGGCTACCGACGACACCAACTCGACTTGAGGCCGCCTTCTGGTCAGGCAGGTGGCTGCCCTTGTACTGAAATTCATCACGCGGGACTATGGGAGAGCATGAACTCGAAGAATGAATTTCGCCTGTGCCGATCCGTGACCTGCCCGCTGATATCGAGCCCTTAGCGGATGCAAAATATGCTGTCGCCAGTATCGTCTTGACGTCGAAGGCCGGACGATGCGTCGAGCAATAGGGGTGACCCTGATAGATCGAGTTTGTTGCCGGTAGGCAGCCTCGCCTCCCGCGCGCCACGCAACTGCCCGACCTACACGAATAACGGCAGCGAATCGGCGGACGATGGCTGCCTTGCCGCGCTCCCCGCTTGTCTGTGCCTGCATCCGCGCTCCTTGTGCGGATGCAGGCCCCCCAGCTTTTTCGGGTCATTACCAGCTCCACTGACCAGGGGCTCCTGCTCTGAGGCACCGGACCTGGAACCATCATCCTGGGATCCGTGTCATCGGTGCCGGCAGCCGCTGCCCGTTGCGCGCAGCCGAGGCACGCAACGCCGAAGCGGTACGGGGACACGTCGCCAGGAGCAGGGCTCTGGCGCGCGCGGCTGGCCCGTCCGGGCCAGCCGCGTCGACCCGGGGGAGTTCCTGCGTCGGATGCTCGAAACGCTCCCTGGTCCGTTGCACAGAATCGTCCATATGGGGGGCAGGTGGGGTTTCGGCGCGCGGATCAGCAGCGATGAACGTGGCGGGCACATGGTCCGCTCTCCGTTCTTGGTTGACTCGAGCGCCGAACTCCTGGCAGGCGGGGCAAGGATATCCGGAGGGCAGGAGATGATCTTCGCATTCGGGATGCAGACACCTATAGCCACGATCGACGACGGTCAGAGCGGCCGCGATCGGCCGGCGAGGCTCGACGCCGTACCATGCCCTCAAGCGCCGCCGGATACGAGCGGTCATCTCTGCAGCGGTGCGCCCGTGACCCATCTCCTTTTCCACGGCCGCCAGCACACGGTCACGTTCCTGCTCGCTCATGCGCAACTGCCAAGCCAGGGGGATGGCGGCCATGACGCTCAGGGCACCTGAGGGCCGAAGCCGCCGAACACTACCGCCCGGCTGGTCATTGATCCGCCTCTCGCGCGAAAGCGCGCTATCGGCGTCGTCGTTACGGTGCTGTACATCGCCTACGGCGAGAGGCATACGGTCATGCTTCTCAGGTCCGGCTTCAAAGTCACGCTTCTGTGCAGGTTCAGTTTCCGTGATCGTTTCGGCCGAATTTCCATGATCGTTTCGGTTCGGCTTCCGAGATCGTTCCACTATTGGCTCACGCTCCAGCCTGCGGACCGGCTTAACTGATGGCTCCCCTTGAGAGCGTGCGGCTGTGTCGAGGACGTGCAGCGGAGCATCGTGCGTGCGGTAGGCGATCATGCGGCCGGCACGACGACTGGAGATCCATCCGTCGTCTTCGAGAGCGGCCAGCAAGGACCGCACGGTCCGGTCCGTCATCTCCAAGTCGTGAGCCAGTTCACTCTGGCTGCGGACCACTCCGACAACTTCGTCACGGCGCAACCGGCAGTACAGCTCCAGCATCGCCGACCGGTTCCGCCGAGGAGCCCACACGCCTTGGACGCTGTGGCAGCCGACACCGGCCGCCGCACGGTAGCTGATGCGGGCCCAGGCCGTATCTTCCGCAAACGGTGCAAGGTAGCGGCGAGTGGTCCGGGTACTGGTGTCGGTGATGATCCATGAGCCAGCCGCGTTCAAGGCATCGTAGATGGTCGACGCATGCACGCCGAGCCGATCGGCCAAGAAGGCAATGCTCGCGGTGCAGCCAGCCCGTCGTTGTGACAGAGCGGCGACCTGGGCCACCACGGGCCAGGCGGCGCCATGTGGCAAATCAAGGGGGATCTTCACCGTGCCGTCAGGGAGTTCGTCGAGCGGACAGCAAACAGCGGGGGAGGAGCCGGTCATGCTGCTTCCTGGCCGTATCCGTGCCTCGCCCGAGTGGTGGTCAGATCCACAACGGTGATGGCGTCCTCAAGCGTGCTCGTCGTTCGCATGCTTAGTCTCGTTTTTGGGCGCGCTGAACTAAGCGCATGGCTCATGATGGGCTCCGATGCGGTTTTGGGGTACACCGAATACAGGTGCTGGCGGGTCGCTGGGAGCGGGTGGCCGGCACCTTGAGGTGCGTTGTGGGGTTAGGCGAGCCCGGGTATGCCCCCGGGCAACGGCTGACCTAGGCCAAAAGCGCCTCCGGGATCACCTGGAGCGGGTGCACCAGTCGCGGTAGGGCGACGGCGAGCTCGGACGACCACGCGGCCTTAGGAAACGGCCGCACGTATGGCATGGTCTGAACCGCCCGGCGTATGAGTGCCAAGGGGTGACAGGAACGTTGGAGGTAAGTCAGCACCTCAAACGTGGCGAAGCCAGCCTCCGGCGGCGCAGTGGCCCAGCGTCGCTGGGCCGAGCCGATTGGGCGGGCACAAGTGGTCTGTGCGATGTCGGCTGTGCCACCGTGTGGTCGCACAGTGACGCGCCCGCTCCAGAGAGTGTCCGGTTTATGGCGCGCACAAGCGATAAAGATCATGATGGGCGGCGACACGCCGAAGACGCCAATTGCGTGCACGACTTGGCCGACCCGGGGATCCTCGTCTATCTTGGACTCCGAGACGTTTGGACACCGGCCAGGCACGCGAAAGCCGAAGCCGACACGAGCCGGGCCGGATGTCTGTTTGTAGAGAGAGCTCTCGCGCAAGGTTTTCCAGGCCAGTTAGCGCGGGGGCTCTCTGCATTTGTGCAAGTGCGCCGGAGGGGCGCAGGCTTACGTTGGTGTCTGGATGCCTCCTCTTGCCGGGGCGCCGGCGGGCTTAGGCCGCAGTCTGTTGGGGATGTTCGAGCTCGTAGCGATCCAGTAGCGTCTGCTGTTCGGGACCAGACTTCGCTGCGCTCGGGAACGGGATATCGACACTGCCGTCCAACACCACGTCCACCAGTGAGTGGGCTGCCTCGGGAGCGAGCATCGGAGCATCGCGCATAATGCTCTCTCGATCGTCTCCTGGCGCCGCAGGGTGCAAGGCACTCATCAAGGCCACAAGATAGGCAGTTCTCTGGGAGTAGCCGAGGCTCTCGTACGCGGACTTGATGCGGCTCTTGACCCCCACTGGGGTACGGATGGCGAAGACGTGCCTGTTGCTGGACGTCCACTCCGGTGTCCTTGGCAGCAACAACGGAATCAGCGATCCTATCGATTCGGCGAACTCCGGCTGTTGCCGGTGATCCGGATGCAGGCCGCTGATGAGGTCGTTGAGGTAGACGCCAGGCCTCTTGTAGCCATGGCGTACCGCAGCAGCCTCGATGCGCTCTTTCAACTCCAACGGCACCGCAACCGTCGACGCGTCCCTTTCGCCCTTGTAGAGCTGTGCCATCGCTACCGCCTCCCATCACTGGTGATCGAGACCGTAGCGTACCCACAAACAGTTTGCGAGGAGCCACGCGGAGAACTTGTTGAATGACGCGCCATCCGGTCGGATCAGCGCTGCGCCAGATTGCTGCTTCCTTCCCCGGATTCTGAGTGGCGGCCAGGTTGTGGCGGCCGGGGAGCCATGAAGTTCCTGGTTGATGCACCATACGTGGCGGAGCGCCCTGTCAACGACGGCCGAATCCTGACCCCCTGACGACGCTCGGGTTCTAATTAGTGCTTGTCGCAACACACCTGATCATGGAAGGCGTGTTGATGGCGAGGCGAGGGCCCAAGCGCAGGTTGGACGTGGAGTCGGAGTACTGGCGGCTGGTGCTGTCCGGCATGGGAACGGTGGAGGCTTGTCGCGCCCTCGGAATCGGGCGCAAGACCGGCTACCGGTGGCGGGCGGAGAACGGCGGGCTACCGCCGGCGCGGCTGGCTGAGAGCGCCCGGTCGAGCCGGTTCTTATCGCTGCTGGAGCGGCAGCGGATCGCGACCTTGCGGGCACAGGGCCTGGGCGTACGCGCGATCGCCGACCGCCTCGGACGCTCCCCATCGACCATCAGCCGCGAGCTGCGCCGCAATACGCTCTCGCACGATCGAGGCGTCTACGACGGTGATCTCGCTCATGCGCGAGCGCGGCAACGGGCCCGGCGGCCACGTCAGGGACGGCTGCTGGCAGACGCACGGCTCCGCGCGGAGGTGCAGGCCAAGCTGGAGCTGGACTGGAGCCCCGAGCAGATCGCCGCGTACTTGCGCAGCGCGTGGCCGGCCCGGCCGAGCTGGCACGTCTGCCACGAGACGATCTACCAGGCGCTCTACCACGGCGGCAAGGGCGGCCTGAGTCGCAGCCTCACCCTTCGGCTCCGCACCGGGCGACCGCTGCGCAAGCGCCGCCGCCGACCCGACCAGCGTCAGCCGCGGTTCATCGCGCCCGCGCTGCTCATCGACCACCGGCCCGCCGTCGTCGAGCTCCGCAATCGAGTCGGGGACTGGGAGGGAGACTTGATCACCGGTCGGCTGAACCAGTCCGCGATCGCCACTCTCGTCGACCGCAAAAGCCGCTACCTGCGCCTGGTCCCGCTGCCGGTTCGTCACGACGCGCAGGCCGTTCGCGATGGCCTGATCGCCGTCCTCGACGGCCTGCCGCCAGTCGCGCGGCTGACGCTGACCTGGGACCAGGGAGCGGAGATGGCCTGTCACGACCAGATCGCCCCCTACCTGAGCGAAGGCGTCTTCTTCGCCCATCCAGGCAGCCCATGGCAGCGCGGCAGCAACGAGAACACCAACGGGCTGCTCCGCCAGTACTTTCCCAAGCGCACCGACCTGTCCGCTCACACCGAAGCAGACCTACGCGCCATCGAGGAACGCCTCAACAACCGTCCCCGGAAAACGCTCGGCTGGCGCACGCCCGCTGACATTTTCCATGAAGGTCTGGCACTATGACTGTCCGTCATCGTTGCGATGATCACTCGAATCCGCCACGTCTGAATCGTGACCCCCTGATGTCGTCGTCGGTTACTGTTCGTGCTCAGATCGGGCCGGCGGAACCCGGCCCAGATCGCGGTTCTTCAGCCGTAACTGTCTCCCTTCAGCGAGATCACCTCGGCGTGGTGGACCAGCCGGTCGATCATGGCGGCAGCGACCACATCATCACCGAACACCTCGCCCCAGCGGCCGAACGGCTTGTTCGACGTGACGATCAGCGAAGCCCGCTCGTAACGGCTGGAGACCAGCTGGAAGAACAGGTTGGCGGCCTCAGGCTCGAACGGGATATAGCCGACCTCGTCCACGACCAGGACCGGGATACGGGCCAGTTTGACCAGCTCGTCCTGGAGCCTGCCGGCGGCGTGCGCGTCGGCCAGGCGGGCCACCCATTCGGCCGCGGTGGCGAAGGCGACGCGGTGGCCGGCCTGGCAGGCGCGGATCCCCAGCCCGATCGACAGGTGCGTCTTGCCGGTGCCGGGCGGGCCGAGGAAGACCACATTCTCCTTGGCGGTCACGAAGTCCAGCGTGCTCAGATGCGCGATCGCCTCCCGTTTGAGCGAGCGCTGGTGGTCATAGTCGAAGTCCTCCAGCGCCTTGCGGGCCGGGAAGCGGGCGGAGCGGATACGGGCCTCGCCGCCGTGCGCGTCCCGGGCGGCGACCTCGCGCTGCAGGCAGGCGGCCAGGAACTCCTCATGACTCCAGGACTCGGCGCGGGCCCGCTCGGCCAGCCGTTCAACGGCCGCGGCCAGCGACGGCGCCTTCAGCACCCGGGTCAGATAGGCCAGCTCGGCGGCGACGTTGCGCCCGCCGCCACCCGTCGACGCCGCGGTGCCGGCACCTGCGCTGCGGCCGGTTGCGGTGCTGATGCCGGTGCGTGGGGCCATCACGCTACCCCCTCAACACCGAGCAGAGCGTCGTAGTCGGCCAGCGAGCGCTGCTCCACCTCGGTGTCCACCGGCGCCGCCACCGGCTGCAGCCGGATCGCGCGCATCGCGGCGGCGGCCCGGGCATGGGCCGGGTCGGTGAGGGTCTGAGGGGTGTCCCAGCAGCGCTCGTGCCGGGCCACCACCTACCCGGCGCAGGTGACCGTGACCTGCTCCGGATCGGCGACGATCTCGACCAGGCGGCCGATCGCCGACGGGTGCACGGAGTAGTCGTTGGACGCCACGCGCACGTAATGATCACGCGCCAGCCGGGTGGAGCTGCGCCAGCCGACGATCGGCGGCACCGGCGGCAAGGCCACCATCGCGGCCCGGTCGGCTTCGATCCGGTCGACCGGGCGGCAGCCGAGGCGGCGGTGATGGCGCACGCCCGGGCGTTTCGCTTGGCCACCAGCGCCCGAGTTGGCCGTTGATGCTCGACACCTGCTTGCTCGTGCGTGTCGGCATCTTGTGATGATGCCGCAACGCTCGCCAGGGCGCTGTGACCATCTCATGCGCTGGATGTTGTGTGGTCAGCTTCAAGCACGGTGTCTGCGCTGCCACCGGTCCGAGCCCACATTCACGGGTGGGAGCTGGTGCGCTGCGCTATCGAGAGGCGTAACAACACCGGTTCCTCGCATACACCCGCCACTCTCGCTCACCGGACCCAGCCATCCGGTAGCTCTGATCGACCCGACTTTGTCGCGACTGCTCCCGCCCTGCCTGACGTCCGTCTGGGTCAGCCTAAGAACTCCTAACAGTATGATCTTGGGACGGTATTGATCGTGGGTGTGTCCAGTCAGTGGCTCTGGCCCACTTTCGGTGGTCACGGAACGTGAAAGCTCGTGTCGGTCCATGGTTATCTCGGCATGCTGTGTCAGCGTGACGCCGGTGTGACGTAAGGGATCTTCCAGGGCTGTTCCCACAGTTCGCCGACTTGGCCATCGGCAGCGTTCAAGCCGAGG
>NZ_PVNG01000053.1 GCF_003001935.1 Nonomuraea fuscirosea
TCCATGGTCCCGATCGTCGCGCTGGCGGTGGCCGGTGCGAGCCAGAACTTCCCGTTCGGAGGGACGAGCATTCTGATCATGGTAGGCGTCGGCCTGGACACGGTGAAGCAGATCGAGAGCCAGCTGCAGCAGCGTAACTACGAAGGTTTCCTGCGGTAGGGTCGTGCCCGCCTTCCTGCCTCTTTCGTTGCCGCCGGTCCATTGGATGCCGCTGGCGTTGTGGACGTCCTGGCGCTGCGGCGGTGTCGCTGGAGGTGGCCGGGGCTGAAGGACGGATACCCGGTGACCTGCCGGACAACTCATTACCGACCGGTGGGAGGCGCGCTCGATCAGGATCATGGCGTGCTGATGGTGAACAGCGTGAGCTGCAGGTGGCTCGGTAAGGTCGTGGGCGGTGGACGGTCCGGCCGGTGCTCGCCGCGCGTCAACGCGGTCTGCGGACGCTCCGCGGATCGGCGCGCCAGGGAGCGCCCGGAGGCGCCGGTTGGACAGCGTTTCGCGTGGGTAACGCTCGAGAGTTACACCTCCTGCCTGAGCTGGATGATCTGGAGGTAATTCCCGTCGGGGTCCACGAACGTCCCAAAGCGACCGATAGGACGGTCCTCGATGGGGCCGAGCCAGTTCACGCCGGCTGCCCGCAGTTGCGCTTCAATGGCGTCGAAGTCGTCGACGTGAAAGTTGAGGATCATCCGGCCCGGCTCGTTGTTCTTCGTGTCGACGTCGTCGCGCTGGTCGATGACCAGCAGGAAGCCGCCGAGATCGATTGCCCCTTCGCCCTCTTGTTCCGGTGTGAGCGCCTTGCGGTACCAGTCACGCAGTTCCGCGGGCCGGGTGGTGCCAAGCAGGATGCTGCCGGGCCTCAACGTGGTCATCTTTGTGGTCTCCTTGTGGTTGATCTCCTCACGGCGCCCTCGCAAGGGGAGCGCTGTGATGCACCCAGACGGACGATCGGTCCCGTCCGATGGCTGAGGCGGCCCTGCACCACCGCGGCCTTGACGCAAGGTCAGCATGTTTCCCTATATGGGGGCATACGTGCAGAGGTGTCAGCAGGTCATGCCACTACGCGAAGGGATTGTCGTTGGCAGCGAGCGCGGGAAGGAGGGTGGATTCGAGCATGCTGTAGAGGTGCCGTTGGAACATGGGACCGAAGGTGATCCTGGCCACGCCGAAAGAGGCGAGGTCGGCCAGGGAATGGGCGCCGCGGCCGTAGGCCACGTTGAGAGGGCCGGGTATACCTCCGACAAGAGTCCTGATCAGGGAAGGGTCGCCCACGCCAAGTGGATAGACGCAGTCCGCGCCGGCCTCGAGATAGCGCTTGCCGCGCTCCAGGGTGGTGGCCAGCTGTTCCTCCGGGGTTCCCACGCGGCGCAGGAACGCATCCGTACGCGCGTTGATGACCAGGTCCACGTTGGAGGACCGAGCTGCCTGGCGGACGGCAGCAAGGAACTCCGCCTGCTCGTCGACGCTCAGCAGCTGCCCGCTGGCCGGGTCTGAGTCCTCCAGGTTGAGTCCTACCGCTCCGGTCGCGGCGAATCGCTCGACCAGCTCGGTCGGCTCCAGCCCGTATCCGCGTTCGAAGTCCACGGTCACCGGCACCCGCACCGCCTGCACCATCCGCCGCGCCGCGTCCAGGATGTCCTGTACCGGAGCCGCCTCCCCGTCCTCGAAGCCGAGGACCTGGGAGGTCGCGGCGCTGCTCGTGGCTACCGCGGAGAAGCCCGCGGCCTCCACCATCCGGGCTGAGGCGGCGTCCCACGCGTTGGGGATCACCACGGGTGCGCCCATCACGTGCAGTGCGCGCAACATCGTGGCCTTATCCGGCGCCGGCGTGGTCGCAGCGCGCTGGTCGGCGGCTCCGGTGGTGCCGGCTATGCTCGAAAGCCCTTGCCGGGCGTCCGAGACGATCGGGACGGTGGGGGAGCCTTCAACGCTGGTGTTCCTGCTGAGCGAATCGCTCATCTCGTTCTTCCTCTCGGGGGTGGACGCGTAGGGGATCGGCGGTCGCGGCGCGCGGTCACGGCGGCGCCACGAGGATGGGTGTGCGGGCGACGAGAACAGCGCCGGAGCCGGCTCGTCTCCGCCACCGCGGCATCTCCTAGGATGAACGGGACGAGCACACCGATCGATGGTCGGCTCGCCGAACCTGATGGTCGGCGTCTGCGAAGCATAAGCGATCATGGACGCGCTCATCTGCGAGGACGGGGGCCCGCGAGCCGGCGGTGATCAGGTCCGGTACGCCGATGATGAGCAGCTTCGCACCGTGCATCACGGATCGGCTCGCCAGGCGTCGGCTCGATGACGCCTGCTGGCTGCTCATGGAAAGGGGTCCTTGTCGTGTGGTGTGGTGTGCGATGGCCGGGTGACCGGGTCGGCGGCACTCGCCTCAAACGAGATGATAGCGTGATGCTAGCTATAGCGCTGTTGCCATGCAAGAACGGGAGACGCATGCTGGGGCGGATGTACGAAGGTCAGGACTGCGCGGCAGCGCGTGCGCTGGAGTTGGTCGGCGAACGCTGGAGCCTGTTGATCATGCGCGACGCGCTCTTTCGGCATTTCACCCGCTACTCCCAGTTCCAGAGCAGCCTCGAGATCGCGCCGAACATTCTGGCCAAGCGCCTCAACACTCTGGTCGAGGCCGGGATCTTCCGTACCCAGGCCCTTGAGTCCCGGCCGACTCACCAGGAATACCTGCTGACCGAGATGGGCCAGGCACTGAAGCCCGTCCTGGTCGCGCTGACGCGATGGGGTGATCAGTGGACCGGCCCGGGACCGGTGGAGTTCGTGCATCATCAGTGCGATACGGAGATCGAGCATGAGATCCGGTGTGCCGCCTGCGGTGACGACGTCGCCTTGGGGGATGTTCAGGTCCGGCTGCGATCACCACAGCTTGCCGAGTAGGCGCCCTGAGGTCGGTCGATCGGCGAGGATGAGATCCGGTGGGTTGCGTCATGCCTTGTCGAGGGTGATTCCGAGCTCGACCATGGCGGGGGAGGGCGGACCACCTTCTGAGCGTTCGGTCTTCCTGCCGGGCACGCGCGGCGCCAGAGTTCGTGGGTCGATCGCTTCGACAGGCGCTCCTGTGCTGTAGAAGCCGTGCGGGTGCTGGTCGCGGTCATGCGGTGCCAGCCAGAACACACGTCGAAGAAAGGTCCCCGAGATAGGCGACCCTTTGGCGGTCGAGCCCAGGATCGCGTAGCCCACCATCCTGCCGTTGCGGTAGTAGGCCGGTTTGCGCCTACGGGTCGGCAGCCGGTCGAGGCATTGGCGGATGTAGTCGAGGTCCTGGATGTCCTCGAGCCACACCAGCTCGATTTCGTGCGTGAGGTCATCGGGTGTGATCGAAGCGCTCACCGCTGCAACCCCTCACCGTCAAGATCGGAGATCAAGCCAAGCCCTGGGTAGAACTTGCGAGAGTTCGACAGGAGCATCTCTCGCGGAGAAGCCATCCCCAAGGTGTCGCGCACGCGTGCTGCGAAGGCGCGAGCCGAAACGGGGGTGGCTCCTTCGTGACCACACCAACGAGTGTAAGCGCTATAGAGGCTCGCTTGCTCGGCCCGTAGAGTCGGATCGAGCTTGCACGCCTCGACGATGAATCGGCCGACGACATCCTCCGTCGCCTCGTAGGCGTCGGTTGCAAGCTGTACGCGTGCCGGTCCCGACAGGTCCTTCTCGCCCCGCAGGTAGCGGCCGGCGCCTTCGATCAACAAGGCCAGGATGCCCGCCCCCTCTTCCTGGACGAGGATGCGCGCGAGGTTGTCGATCTTGCGGTCTTCGGCGACCACCCGCTCGAACGGGATCAACCGAAGCCTGCGCCAGAAGGCGAATCCGCCGGTCGTCACCTCCGGACGATGGTTGCCGAGCAGCCAGAGGTGGTGCGTGGGATTGAAGCTGAAGAAGTCCTGGCGCATCCGGCGGGCCTTGATTTTGTCGCCGCCTGTGAGGAGCTTGACCCGGGCCTCGTCGAAGCGGTCGCCGGGCTTGAGTTCCGAACACACGATGACGCGCCGGCCGTGCAGTTCCGCCAGCTCGGTCGGATGGCTGTCGAAGGTCCTGGCCATCAAGAAGCCAGGCGGCGCCGCGTCCGCGTAATCGCCCAGCAGCTGCAGCATCACCTCGACCAGCACGGACTTGCCGTTCTTGCCCTGCCCGTACAGGAAGGGCATCACCTGGGCGCCGACATCGCCGGTGATCGAGTAGCCCAGGAGTACGTGCAGGAAGTCGATCGTCTGGCGTCCTTCTTCGTCGCTGCCGAAGGTGTCCTCGAGGAATCGCTGCCACCGGGGCGTGACCATTCGCCGGGGAGAGACCGTGGTGGAACGCGAGTGCGCCTGCTGGAGTGGATCTGGAGGCGAGAGGACACCAGTGCGCAGGTCCACGACCCCCGCCGGGGTGCACAGCGCATAGGGATCGGCGTCGAGCCGGGACGGCTCCAGGACCATACCTGGAGCGGCCTTGGCCTGCGCCAGCAGCGCGGTCATCCCCGTGGTGGACAGCGCGCGCCGGCGATGTCGCCGCAACTCGGCGGCACTGTATCGGCCTTGGGGATCGAAGACGGCGAGCTGCTCCGCCATCTCGCCGGCGGCCCACATGACGGCGTCGCTCTCGTCGAGCACCCACCGATGGTGTGCCCAACGGAACCAGCCCATCCCAGGGACGTACCGGAAGTCGCGTCCATAGAGATGCACGAACAGCTTGGCGTTGCCCCGATCGGTCAGGCTGTCAGGCAGGAGTCCCTCACCGCCGACGCGGGCAGGCTGATCTCGGCGGTCGGGAGGAAGCGGCTCGAGACCCGCCGCCTCGGACAGGTCGAGGATCTGCTGGGCGGTGGCGACCGGAACGAACGAGTCCCGGTCTTCGGGCGGGCTCATAGCCGGTCCTGGGGATGGAACGGGCGACGCTGCCCCGCGGCCAGGCCGGAGCCGATGATGCGCTCGAATCGTCGTTCCTGGCCGGGGCGGGCGTGCTGCGCGGCCCGAATGAGCACGGCGAGAGCGGCGTCGTGCGTGAGATAGCCCGCGGCGACGAGCCCGCCGGCCGTGTAGGCGGCCCGGTTGAGCTTCGCGCTGAAGCCGGCGCCTTCCGGCACCAGGTGACAGGCCTCCACATCCGCGATGAGGCGTCGTAACGTACGGTCACCCACGGTGCCCGCGCCGCCGGCGGCCTCCAATACGGCCAGGCGGGCGCGTGGTGGCACGGCAGGTGTCTGCGGCGCGGCCTCTCGGGAGACCAGGTGCCCCGTCCTGACCAGTTCGCGGCGCAGCCATGCGGGCAGGGGAGCGGGCTCTGGACACGCGCCGACGGTGATGTAGGAGCCGTCCTTCGTACGTGTGCCTGGCGCGATGATGTATCCGCCCGCAGCGCGCACATCGACCTGCCAGGCCAGCCCGCGACCGGATCCCGACCCGGTGGAGCACAGGTAGGTTTCGCCTGGAGCCGCCCGGTACCACACGTGCATCCCTCCCGAGGGGGTGCGGACCCGCAGGGTGGATTCGTCGTCGGCGGGACTCGGCTCGTCGCGCAGCGCGGCGAGGAGAGCGAGGGTGTGGAATCCGTTGGCCAACCCGGACAGGTCGACCCGGGGATCGATGCTGATGCCGGGCAAGAGGCGCCCACGCTCGGGGACAGGAGTGAGATGGGCGTCGATGTCGATCACAACCAGGCGGGCCGGCCCGCAGGCCACCCCCACCCCGAAGCCCGGGGTGTGGGTCCACCACGAGGTGATGAGTTCTTCATCGAGCGTGGCCGCGAGGAATCCGTGACACCAGCGGCCCTGCTTCAGGCAGGGGCACCCCTGTGTCGTGTGACCCCGCTCGCCGCACGACGAGCAGTTAGCCACAGGTGTCTTCGCGCCCGGCCGTAGCGGATGCACCGGCCATGACTGACCGGCGCACCATAGCGCGATGGCCAGCGGGCGGGGGAGAGGGGGCGCCGCGTGGTGACCGTGGTAATCGGAATGCAGCGTCACGTCTTCCTTCCCTGCCTCTGCTGATGTCGGCTGAGTCGCTGTCCGAGGAACATCGCCCTGATGGCTGGCCCGCTTCCCTGCGAAGTGACCGTAGCGACTGAAGCGACTGAAGTTTCGTCTGGCGTCAAAGCCTATCCGACGGCCCACCTCGGAGGGCGGTTCGTCGGGATGGCCCGCGGCAGCGACTCAAGAAACCGTTCACCCTGGAGCGCTCCTGTCGCTGCTTCCCTTCGGGAGATCAGTCCTAGCTCAAGGGGCATTCTGCCGTGTCACGAGCGACTGAAGCGACCAAAGCCGGCCATCGACGATTCTGGGAAGGCGGTGGGAACGGAAGGTTCTGCTGAAGTCGCGTCGCTTCAGTCTCTCCCGGTGTCCCGTCGGGTGCTGACCTGCCCCTTCAGCAGCTACTCAGCGACAGCGATTCAGCGATGGGGTTGCGGGCTCGCGTTGCGGTCCGAGACCGGGCCGCTGCTTTCGGTCGGCGAACGTGAGTGCTGCCCGGAACGGCCGGGGAAAGGTGCGGCTCACCGGGCTCATCTTTGGGAAAACAGCGACCGAAGCGACTGAAATCCGACATTGGCGTTGCGATGGCACGCCAAAGCGCACGATCGGCGCCTCTTTTCGGCAACTTCAGTCGCTTCAGTCGCTGTGCCGTCGCGTAGAAGACGATCGGATGCTGTCGGCGGTGGCCTGTTCCGCGCGTCAACGGGAGGCTGGGGTACCTCCGGCAAGGCTGGGACAGCGCCCGCCGGGTGAACGATCTAGGTACTCATCCTCTCCCTTCCGGAACGGAGCCGATCGGAGGGAGGCGTGGACAGGTGGCCGACGCGGCTTCGACCGTGCTCGACAACACGGGGCTTCATGTCTTCTCGCGCGACCGTAGATCGCTGTCGCATTGCCGTCCTCCATCCCTTGCAAACGTCGATTGGCGGGCATCCTCACAGATAGAGACCACAGCCGGGGCGGAAAGGCATCGGTGGCGTGACCTACACATTCCATGGGAAGAGCCAGCGCTCGTCCGTGGAATCGCGGCCGGTCCGCCGTTGAAGCGATCGGTCGCGCCGCTACGGAGCCGCCCCGATTCTTTTGCCGATCGTGGGCGGTCTCCATAGCGAGGGCCGGGTCATCCGTGTCGAGCCCGAAAGGGCCCGCCGTGAGCGCAGGCGGGTGATGGCTTCTCGAGCTCAAACGACCGAGCGAGGTGCGCTCTATCAGCGTTACCGCACCAGAATCGCACATCATGCAACGGAGACACGATCGCCGTGAAAGACCTATCGATCTTCGCGACGTCAGCCGCCCAATCAGGATCGAAGGCCGGCTTCAACCCTGATCCGCCTGCCCCTGCCGTTCCGCGCCGGCTCGATTTCACCAAGGCTGGCGTCGCGCGCGTCTACGACTATCTCCGGAACGGCCAGGACAATTTCGCGGTGGATCGCGCGGCCGCCACGGCCTTGCTCAAACAGGCACCCGATCTGAAAAAGTCGGTCCGTGACAACAGGGAGTTCCTGACGTGGGCGGTAGAGTACCTGACCACGCGAGGAGTCAGCCTCTTCCTGGACCTCGGCTGCGGGCTTCCCGCCGACCAGAACATCTACGAGATCGCGGCGCGCCTGACACCGCGGGCGCGCGTCGCGTACGTGGACAACGACCCCATGGTCGCCATCCACGGGCGGGCGCTACTCGATATTGGGGAGGCCACCACGATGATCGAGGCGGACATACGCGACCCAGGTAAGATCCTCGGCGATCCGTATGTCGCGTCGATGCTCCGCCGGAACGAGCCGATGGCGGTGCTGGCCGCGGACGTGTTCCCCTTCGTGGAGGAGGCCGACGATCCCGCCGCCATCCTGGCCCAACTCGCCGCAGCCCTGCCCGAGGGAAGCGTGATGGTGCACTCCCACCTCAGCTCCGACGGCCTCGACCGTCGTCAAATCATGGCGATCGAGGAGGTATACGCAGGCACGTCGGCCCGCGTGACGCTGCGCTCCTCCGAGCAGATCCGAGGTCTCCTCAATGACCGGTGGGAGATCATCGCCCCGGGCGTGACTGAGGTGAGCCGGTGGATCGAGGACCCCCCTCCGCCGGGTGAGCGATCGAGGAGCGTGAAGTATGTAGGGGGCATCGTTCGGCTGCGTCCACTATGACTGTGGGTGACTCCCCGCCGAGCGGTGGCCCGCGCGGTCGTGTGGGGTGGATGGTTTCTGGTGGAGGGGAGGTGCCTGGGCGGGCATCTCGGCTGGTGAAGACGGCCGCCCAGGGACTTTCAAGTGGCTGGCGTCAGGCGAGGCCGAGCTTGGGGCGTACCCATTCGGCCAGCTTCTTGATCGCCTCGTCGGCGGCCGGGGCGCGTCCGGCGCCCATGTGCCAGGTGTGCTGCTGGCCTTCGAAGGTCTCTAGCTTGACCTCCGCGCCCTGCTTTTCGGCGAGTTCGGCGAGCCTGTAGCTGTCATCGACGACCATCTCGGTGCTGCCGCGCCGATACGGCCTACTCCTCGCGCCCGATCCGGCAGCACCTCCGCGCACGGGGGATCCGCTGCACTTCCCCGAGCCAGCTGACCGGATCGGCGCCCCGGCGGGATCCGCAGTGGTCGGCCTCCAGTCTTCGACCCTGTCGGCTACCGCGCCCGCTCCGCCGTCGAGTGCGGCATTAACCGGCTCAAACGGCACCGCGGCATCGCCACCCGGTGCGACAAGCTCGCCGTCCGCTACGAAGCCACCATTCACATCGCTCCAGCACCAGGCGGAACTGCGGGCCGTCTCCAGCCTGACCGGCAATGAGGACGAAGGACAACGGACGGCATCGCCGGTCGGCCGGCACCTTGCTGCTCAGCCCGCCCCCGTGAGCCATCAAGCTTGGCCGCCTTCAACGGGAACCTGTGCCGGTGCCGCACCCTCCGTCGCCCGTCCCCGTCTTCGCCGGGGTCGACGTCGCGAGCGTTTTGCCCCTTGGCGTAGTCCCTCTTTCTACTCTGCCGCTGGGCGGGCTTGGCGCGCCGCCACGTGGGCCGGCTGCTGAGGCTTTCCAGCCCGGCCCGGCGCATGAGCCGTTCCACGGCGCCGTGGCTGACCTTGACCTGGTGGCCAAGGGTCGGTTCGGCGCGCACCCGGCGCGGCCCTAATGCTGTGTGAGTCCTGGTGGATTTGCCGGATCAGATCGGTCAGCCAGGCGTGCCGGATGGCCTGCGGCGAGGGCGGCCGATCCTGCCAGGTGTAGTAGCCGGACACCGGCACCTTCAGGACGCGGAAGGCAGCCTCGACCGGGATGCCTTCGCCCGCCATGCACACACGCCGCACTACCGAAGGCACACCCACGAAGAGATCATCCGCGGTCTCAGACGCTCCATCGCCTGCGAGCTGTTCAAGATCCTCACCAGCCAGAAGACGACGACCCACGACCTCCTGGCTTCCACGTGACGACCAGGGGAGCGGTGGTGCGGTTCACTCACTACGGTCGAGAACACCTTGATGTGTGCGATTCCTTTTGTTCGTCACAAGGTCTGTATTGATATGCCGATCGACTACGCTATCCGGCTGCTGGGCGCGGCCATCGACTACGCCTATGAATGCGTGACCCCTGTGCGGTCGCAGGACCTGCCGAAGCCGACGTCCTGCGCGGGTGGAGATGTCGAGGCGCTGCTGTGGCACCTGAACGACTCCCTTGAACTCCTCTACCAGGGCCTCACCGCAGCGGTGATCGGCTGGGAGCCGGTCATTCAGGAGGGAGACGACCCCATTGCCTTTTTCCACGCCTGCACGCGCAGGGTGCGGGTCGTGGCCGCAACGAGCGGGCGCCCGGACAGTCCTATCGCGATCGGTGATCGTTACTTGCCCCGGGGTCTCCTCCTCGCCGTGGGCACGGTGGAGGTCACCGTCCACGCCTGGGACATCGCCTGGTCCTGTAGGCGCGACCGGCCCGTTCCGCCGCCGCTGGCCGCCGGGGTCCTAGAGCTCCTGCCTCTGGTCTTGACCACCCGTACCAGCCACTTGCAGCATGGCCCGCCCTTACCTGTACCCGATGGAGCCGGCCCGGGCGACCGACTTATCGCACGGTTGGGGCGAAGTGTCTCGTCATGACATCATGACAGAGCGCTTGGTACGTCGAACCAAGGAAGCAGATTCTCCTTGCCGAATACGGTGATTCGACTGATGCCGCCCGAGGTGACGGTGAGAACAGCAAGGCCGAATGCCTCGTAGGTGCCATCGTCACGGCGTAGGTAGGCGGCCGCGGCGGGTTGCCCGTTGGCGCGGACGGGAAGCATTCGCCAGGTTCCGGGAGAGCCCACTACGCAGGCGAGGTAACGCAGGCAGGTATCCATCCCGGAGAACCAAGTGGAGGAGCCAACCATCTCCAGCGCGGCGTCTTGGCGCAAGGCCCGCTCCAGAGCCTCCAGATCCGCCTTCTCGAAGGCGTTCATGTACTGCTCCAAGAGGTCCTGGATATCCCGCTCGGCGAGGTCCTCCTGTGCGGTGTCGACATTGGCCAGGGCCGCGCGAGCGCGCTGCAACGTGCTCTTGACCGCGGCCACGGAGGTTTCCAGCATGACCGCCACGTTCGCGGCAGGAAATTCCAGCACCTCGCGCAGCAGGTAGACCGCCCGCTGCCGCGGCGTCAGCTTCTGGAGGCTGGCAATCAGCGCGAGGCGCAGTTGTTCCCGCGAGGTGACAATGGAGGCGGGATCGCCTGGGCCGGACGTGACCATTATGTCGGGGATTGGCTGCAACCAGAGCACGTTTCCGCTTGCCGCTTCGAGCGAGGCAGCGGGGTCGTCACTCGCTGGCCCGAGGCCGGAGGGCAGAGGACGCCGGCTGCGTTGATTCCGCTCGTTCAGGCAGGCGTTGGTGGCGATTGTGTAGAGCCAGGTGCGTATGGACGAGCGGCCTTCGAATTTCTCAAAGCCGCGCCAGGCGCGCAGGTAGGTCTCCTGCACCAGGTCTTCAGCCTCGTCCACCGAGCCCACCATGCGGTAACAGTGCGCCAGCAGCTCGCGACGGTATGGCTCCGCGAGCGTGGCGAACTCCTCGATCGTGCTCACTATGGTCCTCTCCCGCCCACTGTGTCGACTCTCGCTGAGCCGCACCAATGAGGACCATCCAGGGAGGCAAAAGGAATCGCTGCCGAGCGGTCAAGACTGCTGCGCAGGCGGCAAGCAAGGGCAGAGGGCGGGGACGGCCAATTCCGTCGGCGGCCCCAGTGTTGAGCGACAGGAGAGTGTCAGTGCGCCGCGACATTAACGTCAGTAGCAGAGTGTGATCTGACAGGTGGACGGAGAGTCTCGATGAAGAGCGGTACCGAGGGCATCACTCTGGCTAACTGGGCGGCCAAGGTGGGTCGCTCGGAGAAGTACATCCGCAACTTCTGGCGTCCCCGGGACGGCTTTCCCGCCCTGATCGGGCGACAGCCGACCCCGCACACCACCGGCCCAGACGGCGGTGAAGACACCGTATCGGCTGCGTTGCTCTGGGGTGAGGAAACCTGACCGGCATGGGGGCCTCCAGGCATGCCAGGGCGCCCTCGCCGAGCACGGCGGGGGCCCCGTGGATATCGGCAGCGGTCAAGTCAGATGATCAACGCAACCGGATACGTGGGGAGTTGTGTCAGTACCACGCCGGTCATGATCACCGTCCTCCAGCTCATGACGGACGTCGACGGCCGCCCCGGCGTGTCGCTGCCCGACGAGCCCATCGAGGCCGTCATCTCGGAGGACGACGTGGTGGTCATCGGGCGCCTCACGCGCATTCCCGTCCTGCGCCCTCATCGAACCCTGAGCAGTTCGTATACGGCGGCGAAGCTGTCGTCGCCATGCCCGTCGGCCGATCGCCGGTCGAGCAGTTCCTTCAGCGGCCGGTGCAGGGCTGGGTCGACGCCGCGCTCGCCGCTGAGAGCGATCAGGGCGTCCACTGCGGGCCTATTCAGGTCGATGGTCGAGGCCGCGTCTCCGTACCGGCCCGATCCCGCCTGCCCGGCCAGCTCGGGCAGGAACGCCGCCATGCCCCGCAGCCAGGCGGCCGCCGCCGGCGCCAGCGTCTCGGGATCGGTGCCAAAGGTCTCCAGCAGCGCGGCGGCGTGCAGAAATCCGGTGAGCGCGGCGTACCCGGTGCCGAGGACCGCCAGGCTGTGGATCTCCGCCGCGGCCGGGTCGGCGCCCACGTGATGGGCGATGGCCATCACCTCCAGCGCCGTGCGATGCTCGGCATACGCGCGCTCCGGCCCGCTGTAGAAGAAGAACGCCTCCGGCGTGGCGACCGTGTGCGGCAGGGCCATCATGGCGCCGTCCAGGTAGTCGGCGTCGTACCCCGCCGCCCAGGCGGCCAGGTCGCCGGCCTGCTGGGGGGTGCCATTGGCGAGGCCGACCACTGTACGACCGGCCAGGGAGGGCGCGGCGGGCTCCAGAGCCTGCCGTATCGCGCCAGGGTCGAGCAGTGGCACGATCAGCAGGGGGCCGGCCTCGACGGCGGCGGTCACGTCGTCGGCGGGTACGGCTCCCTCGGCGGTCAGGACATCGGCCTTGGCGCCGGTGCGGTTCCACACGGTGGTGCGGTAGCCGGCGGCCAGGAAGGCGCGGGCGATGGCCGTACCCATCCGGCCCAGGCCGAGGACCGTTACGCGCGGCGCGTCGCGCTCAGTCACGCCGCACCTTCCTTGGACAGGGCCTGGGCGGTGCTCGCGATGCCGTCCGCGCCGTGGCCGCCGATGACGGCCAGCTCCAGCAGCCCCCTGAACAGCTCCGGTATGTCCGTGCGCACGCCGGCGGCGGCGCTGGCGTGGACGAGGTGGTCCATCGCGGCGGCGTGCACGTTCACCGTGCCGTCGTCGTCCGGATAGCGGCCCTCCTCGATCTGGCGGGCGTGCTCGGTCAGGAGCGAGGTCACGAACGGCATGTGGCCCGCCGCCGCCTGCGCGAACGCGGTGGGGGCGACGCCTTCCGCGGCGACCAGGGCCACCGCGTGGTAGAAGCCCGCCAGCGCTCCCCACGCCAGGCCGAACAGGGCACCGTCGTACACCGAGGCCAGCCCCGGATCCGCGCCGAGGTGCACGACGTTGCCCAGGCTCGCCAGCGCCGCCCGGTGCGCGGCGAAGGCGCCGGCGTCACCGCTCAGCACGAACAGCGCCTCGGGCCGGCCGACCAGCTGCGTGCCGCTCATCGCCGCGCCGTCCAGGTAGCCTGCGCCGTGACCGCTCAGCCAGGCGGACATCTCGCGGGCGGTTTCGGGCGTGCCGGAGGTGAGGTTCACCACGGTCTTGCCGCGCAACTCCTCCCGTACGGGATCCAGCACTTCGCGGACGGCGCCGTAGGACGTCAGGCACACGACCACCAGTGGGGCGGCGGCCGCCTCCGCGATCGTCGCCGCGGCCGTCGCCCCCTGCGCGGCCAGCGCGTCCGCCTTGGCCCGCGTCCTGTTCCACACCACCGTCTGATATCCGGCGGCCAGGAACGCCTGAGCCAGCCGGGTGCCCATCTGCCCCAGTCCGATCACCGATACGTTCATGCGAGAACTCCTTGCCTGTTGTCCTGCTGTCGGTGATCACTCTGCGCGACGGCGTTGCCGGGGCTCTGTCGGGGTGCTGTCGATCTTCTGTCGGCCGCTGGGTAGCGTTGCGGCATGTACTTCGCGTATCTGGGGCCGCTGGCCGTCACCACGTCCGATGGGCGGCCGGTCGCGATCGCGGAGGCCAAGGTCCGCGCTCTGCTGGCGGACCTGCTCGTCCATGCCGGGCGGCCGGTGGCGGCCGACCGGCTGGTGGACGACCTGTGGGGCGAACGCCTGCCGGGCGATCCGTCCGGAGCGCTGCAGACCAAGGTCTCCCGGTTGCGCGGCGCGCTGGGCCGGGCCGAACCCGGGGCCGAGGCGCTGGTGGTGTCCCAGGCGCCGGGATACGCGCTCCGGGCCGGGCCTGATGACGTGGACGCCGGGCGCTTCGCTCAGCTGACGGCCGCCGCATACGCGAGCGACGATCCGCGCGCCCGCGCGGATCTGCTGGCGGACGCGCTGACGTTGTGGCGCGGAGAGGCGTTCGCCGACCTGGCCGACGCCGAGTTCGTCGCCGCCGCCGCAACCCGGCTGCGGGAGCAGCGGCTGATCGCGCTGGAGACGCTGGCCGAGGCCCGGCTGGAGCTGGGGCGACACCTCGACCTGCTGGGAGAGCTGGGAGAGCTGGTGGCGCTCCACCCGCTGCGCGAACGGCTGCGCGCGGTGCAGCTCCGTGCGTTGTACCAGGCGGGGCGGCCGGCCGAGGCACTGGCCGCTTACGCAGAGCTGCGGGAGCGGCTGGCCGACGAGCTCGGCGCCGATCCCGGCCCTGAGCTGACCGCCCTCCATCAGGCGATCCTGGTCCACGATCCGGCGCTGAGCCCGACCCGGCCTCCGGCGACCACGCCGGCCCGCGCCACACCGGCGCCGCTGGCCGAGCTCGTCGGGCGCGACATGGCTGTGGCCGCGGTACGCGAGCTGCTGGCCGGGAACCGGCTGGTGACCTTGACCGGGCTCGGCGGCGTGGGCAAGACCCGGCTGGCGGAGGAGGTGGCCAGACGCGAAGAAGGCGATGGTCGGCTCGGCGAGGTGCGCATCGTGGGGCTGACCAGCGCGGTCGGCGCGGAGGAGCAGGTGAGTGCGGTCCTGGGCGTGCGCGAGGACGCGGCAGTGCGGCTGGAGGACCTGCTGCGGTCCCGCCGGCTGCTGCTGGTGCTCGACAACTGCGAGCCAGTGATCGACTCGGCGGCCGATCTCGTACGCCGGCTGCTGCGCGCCGCTCCGGACCTGCGGGTCCTGGCCACCAGCAGGGAGCCGCTCGGATTGGCCGGAGAGGCGGTGTGGACGGTGCCGCCGCTGTCGCAGGACGACGCCGAGCTCCTGTTCACGACCCGCGCGCAGGCGCTCGCGACCGGGGCGGCCCTGGACCCGCAGTCCGTGGCGTCCATCTGCCGCCGCCTCGACCGTGTCCCGCTCGCCCTGGAGTTGGCCGCCACCCGGGTGCGGGCGTTCGGCGTACGGGGGGTGGCCGCCCGGCTGGACGACCGATTCCGGCTGCTGGCGACCGGCCCGCGCGCCCTGCCGCCCCGCCAGCGGAGCCTGCGCGCTGTGATCGACTGGAGCTGGGACCTGCTGGGCGAGGACGACCGCCGGGTCCTGCGCCGCCTGGCCGTCTTCTCCGGCGGCTGCACGCCCGCGGCCGCCGAGGCGGTGGCCGGCCCGGATTTGGACGTCCTCGACCCGCTCGTACGGCTGGTCGACCACTCGCTGGTCACCGTCACCGACGGCCCGCGCTACCACCTGCCCGAGTCGGTCGGCGCCTATGCCCTCGAACGGCTGGCCGAGGCGGGCGAGACCGAACTCATCGAGATCCGGCACGGCGCGTACTATGCCGGACTGGCTGAGCGGGCCGACCTGCGCGGCCCCGAGCAGTCGCCGCAGCTGACCGTCCTGGACCAGGAGGTCCCCAATCTGCGTGCCGCGCTCCAGCGCGCCATGCGACGGGCCGACGCGACCGGTGCGACGCGGCTGGCCCTCTCACTGACCTGGTACTGGCTGTTGCGCGGCCGGTTCACCGAGGCCCGGCGGTGGCTGGAAGAGACGCTGGCGTCGGCCGGCGGCGTTCCGGCGGAACTGCGCGACGCGGCCGCTGTCTGGCATGCCGGCTTCACGCTCCTGACCGGAGGTGAGGCTCCGGCCGCCGCGCCCGAGAGCGACGACGCGCAGGCCACCTGGTTCCTCGGGTACGCCCTGTTCACCAGCGGCAAGGACCTCGCCGGGAGCGAGGAGTCCATGGCGCGGGCCATGGCCCGCTTCCAGGCCACCGGTGACCGATGGGGAGTCGCGGCCACGCGCGCTGTCCAGACCCGGCAGGCATTCATGCACGGTGACCTGGAAACGGCCCGGGAGTCCGGAGACTCGGCCCACACCTTGTTCGAGGAGTTGGACGACCGCTGGGGGCTGCTGCAGACGACGTACCCGCTCGCGGCCCTGGCCGAGGCCAGCGGCGACTACGAGCGCGCTGCGCGGCTGCACCGAGACGGTCACCGGCTGGCCGAGGAGCTCGGCTTCTGGACCGAGACCGCCGACCGGCTCACCGGACTCGGCCGGATCGCCCTGCTCAACGGCGACTTCCAGGCGGCGCAGGAGCTGCATGGGCAGGCCATGCAGATGGCGGCCGAGCACGGATACGCGGCCGGGGAGATCCATGCCGAGATCGGGCTCGCGCTCGGCGCCCGCAGGGAGGGCAGCCTCGACGAGGCCGAAGCGTGCCTGAGGAGGCTGCTCGCCTGGCATCGCGCGCGCGACTTCGACCCGGGCCCGGCTCTGCTGCTGGCCGAACTCGGCTTCGTGGCCGAGCGCCGCGGTGACGCCCGTACCGCGCTGGAGCTACACCGCGAAGGGCTGGAGGTGGCACGTTCCAGTGGCGATCCGCGGGCACGCGCCCTCGCACTGGAGGGGCTGGCGGGTGCGTACGCGCTGGCAGGAGAGCCGGCACGGGCCGCTCGCCTACTGGGGACGGCGGCCCGGCTTCGCGAATCCACTGGAGCCCCGATGCCGCCGGCCGAACGCGGCGACGTGGACCGCATCACCGCCAGGATCCGTTCTGTCCTGGACGGGGAGGCTTTCGCCACCGAGTTCGCAACCGATGCGCTCGACGGGGATGGCGAGCTCGACGCAGAGACCGGCAGGACTCGTTGAGGACCACTCAGACGAGACCTGCAGCAGACTCACCTCCGTACTGGCGCCCACTTTAAAGAGCAGTGCTCTAGAGGACCTGGACCGGCGGGCCCGGCTGATCCGCGGCAAACCCCGAGAACTCGGCATGCTCGCGGGCCTGCAGGCCGACGCCCACGCGGCGATGTTCGTGGGCTACCACGCCCGCGCCGACGTCGGCCGCGCGGTGCTCGCCCACACCATGGCCGAGGCCAAGTCCTGGACGTGCGCATCAACGGCGCCTCACACGGCGAGATCGGCATCAACGCCCCTGCTGGCCGGCTCCTACGGTGTGCTGTAGGTTCCGCGTTCGGGTGTCACATGGCGAGTCCGTGAGCTGGGCGTCCTTGATCCGTGTTCCGTGTCCCCTTGATCGTCTGGGGCACCCGCCAGGCCGTCACTGGCCGCGTGCGCTTCGGCGACCGTGCAATGCTCGCCCAGGCCTGGCCGTCGCACGCCGCCGCCAGGATCGCCAGGCATGGACCGCCCGGCAGCGCCCCGGCGAGCACGCCGCCGACGTGCCACGCGCTGGAGGGGCTTCATCCTCGACGACCGCCGAGCCGCAGGATGGCGGCCCCATGCCCGGACGACGAGAGTCCCCACTCGGGTCCGTGTCACCGGCCCCAAAGTATCCCTGAGTAATCGCTGTCACGTTCTGTGAGTGCGCGTCTTGGCGGCAATTGATGGGGTCCCGGTAGCGGGTGCTGGTCATAGCCGGCCGAAATTTCCGCTTGCTGTCCGGCCGCTGTTCTCGGAAGTGCTGAGCTGACTGTTCGCCGCGCTCTGGGCCTCTTTCCCAGGAGCCCTCACGCCGAGGGCTCCCCGGAAACACGGCCTTCTCGGAAACTGCTGGCCTGCGGAGACAGTCGGTAGCGGGAATTTCCGGCTGGATATGACCACGACCCCTGCACGCGCTGCTGGACGACAAGGTCGCCGACGCCGAAATCCGCGCCGCGCGACGTCGCCGAGACCACGCCACCTGATCGACCGTCGTTGTCGCCACCGGCGCCTACGCCCGCGCGGCACTCGCGGGCCTCTCGCGCTGACGATCGTCATTCGCCGGACTCGCGGGCACCTGACTTGTTACGTTCCGATCTACGCCGACGCCGACGCCGACGACAAGCTGCTGCTCGACATCAAACGACTTCTACGCCCACGGCACCTTGCGCGACTGGGCGGCCTTCACCCACACCGCCGCCGCGCTGTGCCGCCAGGCTGGCCGCGACCGGCTGGATGACGCGGTGCTGGCCAACGCCTACACCCTGCTCGGCGGCGGCCTGGATGACTGACCGCCGCCTGTGGCCCCACCCGCAGCCCGTCATCGTCGACGATCGGCATCAGATCCGGGCGACGCAGCGCTACCTGCACCGCCTCGGCATGCTCCACAGAACGAACACGCCCTGCCGACGCCTGCTCATCCGCCCCACGCCGGGTGGCGGCGATGAGGTCACCCTCGTGCTGGACGTGCTGGCCGCGCTCGGCAAGAACCCCGAAGGGCTCCGGCGCGACAAGATCGGCGGCACCGGATGGGAGCTGGCCCGCGCCTGGCTGACCGCCACCGACATCACCGACCTGCTCATCGACCGCGCCAACACCCTGCCCACCGACCGCATCGCCGACCCGATCGCGTCGGCCGACGAGCTCGGCATGTGGTTGTGGCTGATCTGGAGCGGAGACGAGCACCTCAGCCCGACGATGAAGCTGATCGTCGACGCCGGTCATCCCGATCACGTGATCCGCCCGCAGGACCTGTTCGACGTGCTGCCGCTCCCGCCACCCGCCCAGCCCGACCATCGCGAGCCGTGGCCCGCCTTACCGGCCGCCGACTTCACCACCTTCCACGCCGCCTGCCGCCGCCACCTGTCCCCGCGCGCCTTCGCCCGCGCCGACGAGCTCTACCGCGCCGCCATCGGCCGCGTCCACACCTGGATGGCCGAGCGCGACCCCCGCCTGTACGACTGGCTCGCCCTGCCCTCCCCGCCGCTGAGCGACATCAGCACCGACCTGATCGGCTGGCTGCGCGACACCCACCTCGGGCCGACCGCCGAAGCCGGCCGCAGCGCTCATCGTGTTACGCGCCACCCAGGCCGCGCTGTTCCGGCACGCCATCCTGCTGCGCTGGACCCCGGCCACCCTCGGCCCTGCCCCCGCCGCCCGGCTGCCCGGCGACCTCACCCCGGCCCGGGCCCGCGACCTGACCACGCTGGCCCCCACCGATCACGTAGCGGCCACCGCGCTGTCCCTACATCTGAAACCTGCCGCCCATAAACTTCGGCTGCTTCCGCTACGGCCACCTCGCCGCCGACGCTTCCCGACTGGCCGCACCCCCATCGCACAGCCACCCGCCACCACCGCAGGGCAAACTCTTCTACACTCCCCACGGCGCCCTCACCACGCTCACCGTCGCCGACAGTGAACTGGCCTGCCAAGGCCCGATCCTCATCCCGCCGCACGCCCGGCACCTGCTCGCCGCCCACCAGGCCCTGCGACACCGCCAGAACGCCGCCGACGACGAGCCGCTCATCCTCAACGACCACGCCCCTGCCCGCAGCCCGGCCGCCGTCCTGCTCGAGCGGACCATCCGCATCTGCGGCCGGCTCAACCTCAACCCGCCCTGGCTGCACCGCGACCCCTGCAAGTACGGCGCCGACCGCGACCTCATCGCCCAGCTGACCTCCCCACCCGTGGGGCGACCCTCATGAAACGTCAGGCGTTCCAGCAACGCGTCGAGCAGGCCGGCCTGTCGCTGTGGGAACTGGGCAACCTGCTCGGAATCCACCCGTACCATCTGCACACCGGCGACGTCCCCGGCCTGACAGCCCTCCCCGCCCGGGTCATCATCGACCTTGCCCGCCGTCTCGATCTGCACCCCGCCGACCTCATCGAGGAACTCGGTCCGCCCACACCGATCCGGAGCACCACCGCGGCCGACACAATGGCCGACAGCGCCCGCCCCGACCTCGACACCGACCTCGACACCGATCTCGACACCGACCTCGACACCGATCTCGACACCGACACCGACACCGACCTCGACACCGACACCGACCTCGACACCGATCTCGACACCGACACCGACACCGACCTCGACACCGACACCGACCTCG
>NZ_PVNG01000054.1 GCF_003001935.1 Nonomuraea fuscirosea
CGATGATGCCCAGGGTGAAGAGCAACTTCTTGCGCAGGTCCGGTGTCCGGAACGCCCGGGTAAACGCGGTCAGCACGGTCCCTCCTGCGCGCCTTTACGGCGTTGTGAGTAAGCGATGGTGCGGGGATCTGCCATCTGAAGTCTCATGTCGAACGAGCCGGACAGAAGCCTGCCGTCTCGCGAACTCTAACGCACTACGGGCGTGGGGGCCCATTGTCAAAGCCCCCACGCCTCGTCATAGCGTTACTACAGCTCGGTAACGGAACCACCGGCGGCGGCGATCTTCTCCTTGGCGGCGGACGAGAAGGCGTGAGCCTGGACGTTCACCGCGACCGAGATGTCGCCGGTGCCGAGCACCTTCACGAGCTGGTTCTTGCGAACAGCACCCTTGGCGACCAGCGCCTCGACGGTGACCTCGCCACCCTCGGGGAACAGCTCGCCGAGCCTGTCGAGGTTGACGACCTGGTAGGTCGTCTTGAACAGGGCGTTGGAGAAGCCCTTGAGCTTCGGCAGACGCCTCTGCAGCGGCACCTGGCCACCCTCGAAACCGAGGGGAACCGTCGTGCGCGCGTGGCTGCCCTTGGTACCGCGGCCGGCGGTCTTGCCCTTGGACGCCTCGCCACGACCCTTGCGGATCTTGGCCTTGTTGGCGCCGGGAGCAGGACGCAGGTCGTGGATCTTGAGCGGAGCAGCGTTGTTGGAGCTGTCAGTCATGTCAGTCGACCTCTTCCACCTCGACGAGGTGCGTCACCACGGAGACCATGCCGCGAATCTCGGGCCGGTCCTCCTTGACGACGACGTCGCCGATTCGCTTCAGGCCAAGCGAACGAAGCGAGTCACGCTGGTTCTGCTTGCCACCGATCTTCGAGCGAACCTGAGTGATCTTCAGGCGTGCCATGACTAGCTCACCGCCTTGGCGGCCGCGGCCTCGGCGATGCCCTCGCGCTGAGCCTTGAGCATCCTGGCCGGAGCGACGTCCTCGATCGGCAGGCCACGGCGGGCGGCGATCTCCTCGGGGCGGGAAAGGCCCTTCAGAGCCGCCACGGTGGCGTGCACGATGTTGATCGGGTTGTCCGAGCCGAGCGACTTGGACAGCACGTCGTGGATGCCGGCGCACTCCAGGACGGCGCGCACCGGGCCGCCGGCGATGACGCCGGTACCGGCCGAGGCCGGACGCAGGAAGACGACACCGGCCGCCTCCTCGCCCTGCACCGTGTGCGGGATCGTGCCCTGGATCCGAGGCACCTTGAAGAAGTGCTTCTTCGCCTCTTCGACACCCTTGGCGATCGCCGCGGGGACTTCCTTGGCCTTGCCGTAACCGACGCCGACCAGGCCGTTGCCGTCACCGACGACGACGAGGGCGGTGAAGCTGAAGCGACGACCACCCTTCACGACCTTGGCCACCCGGTTGATCTTCACTACGCGCTCGATGTACGAGACGCCCTTGTCGGCGGCGCCACCGCGGCGATCGTCACGACGGTCACGCCGATCGCCACCGGTGCCGCCACCGCGACGCGGAGCTGCAGCCATCAGTGGTTCCTCTTCTCAGTTGCCATCATTTGCGATCCTCGGGCCCGCATCAGAACTCGAGCCCGCCCTCGCGAGCGCTGTCTGCCAGCGCCGCGATCCGACCTGCATACCGGTTGCCACCGCGGTCGAAGACGACCTTGGAGATCCCGGCTTCCTTGGCCCGCTGAGCGAGGAGCTCGCCGACCTTCTTCGCCTTCTCGGTCTTGTCCGCCTCCAGCGTGCGCAGCGAGGCGTCCATGGTGGACGCGCTCACCAGCGTGTGGCCGACGGTGTCGTCCACGATCTGGACGAACATGTGACGAGTCGAGCGGTTGACGACGAGGCGCGGACGCTCTGCCGTACCGACGACGAACTTGCGGACGCGGCGGTGACGGCGGGCCCGCGAGACGGTGCGGGCAGCCGTGTGCTTGCTGAACGCAGTCTTCGGAGCCATGCCTACTTACCAGCCTTTCCGACCTTGCGGCGGATCTGTTCGCCCTGGTAACGCACGCCCTTGCCCTTGTACGGGTCAGGCTTGCGCAACTTGCGGATGTTGGCCGCGACCTCGCCGACCTTCTGCTTGTCGATGCCGTCCACGTGGAACAGGGTCGGCCTCTCGACGCGGAAGGTGACGCCCTCGGGGGCGTCGACGATGACCGGGTGACTGAAGCCCAGTGAGAACTCCAGCTGCGTCGGCCCCTTGGCCTGGACGCGGTAACCCACACCGACGATCTCAAGGCTCTTGGAGTAGCCCTGAGTGACGCCCTGCACCATGTTGGCGATCAGCGTCCTGGACAGGCCGTGCAGCGCACGGACCTTGTTCTCGTCGTTCGGGCGGGTGACGGCGATGGCGCCGTCGTCGTCGCGCGCGACCGTGATGGGGTCGGCGACCTTGTGAAGCAGCGTGCCCTTCGGGCCCTTGACCTGGACATCCTGGCCGGTGATCGTGATGTCTACGCCACTGGGCACAGGGATGGGCAGCCGTCCGATTCGCGACATGCTGTGTTCCTCCCCTCTACCAGACGTAGGCGAGGACTTCCCCGCCCACGCCACGCTTGCCGGCCTGCTTGTCGGTCATGAGACCGGCGGACGTCGAGATGATCGCGACGCCCAGTCCGCCCAGGACTCGAGGCAGGTTGTCCTTCTTCGCATAAACCCGCAGACCGGGCTTGGAAACCCGGCGCAGGCCCGCGAGCGAACGCTCACGGGTAGGCCCGAACTTGAGCTCCACCACGAGGTTCTTGCCAACCTTGGCGTCTTCGACGGTCCAAGCCTGGATGTAACCCTCCTGCTGGAGGATCTCGGCGATGTGCGCCTTGATCTTCGAGTACGGCATCGACACGCTCTCGTGGTACGCCGAGTTCGCGTTGCGCAGACGTGTGAGCATGTCTGCGATCGGGTCGGTCATCGTCATGGCCAGTGGCCTTCCTCGCCGCGGTTTCCAGTCGGTGAAGCAGCGCTCTACCGGTGGACCTTCGGCGTGGTCACGGACGCGGGATGCGTCCTTGCTTTTCCTGAATATGAACACCTGGGGGCGACACAGGGCCGCCCCTCAGGTTATCTACCAGCTCGACTTGGTGATGCCGGGCAGCTCGCCCCGGTGCGCCATCTCGCGGAAGCACACGCGGCAGAGGCCGAACTTGCGGTAGACGGCGCGGGGCCGGCCGCAGCGCGAGCAACGAGTGTATGCCCGGACCTCGAACTTCTGCTTGCGCCCCGCCTTGGCGATCAGCGACTTCTTCGCCATTGGATCAGGCCTCCTTGAACGGGAAGCCGAGGAGCTTCAGCAGCGCCCGGCCCTGGTCGTCGTTCTTCGCGGTGGTCACGATCGTGATGTCCATGCCCCGCGGACGGTCGACCTTGTCCTGGTCGACCTCGTGGAACATGACCTGCTCGGTCAGACCGAAGGTGTAGTTGCCGTTGCCGTCGAACTGCTTGGGCGACAGGCCGCGGAAGTCCCGGATACGGGGCAGGGCCAGCGCCAGCAGGCGGTCGAGGAACTCCCACATGCGGTCACCGCGCAGCGTGACGTGCGCGCCGATCGGCATGCCCTCGCGCAGCTTGAACTGCGCGATGGACTTGCGCGCCCGGACGACGGCCGGCTTCTGGCCGGTGATCACGGTGAGGTCGCGGACGGCACCTTCGATGAGCTTGGAGTCGCGAGCCGCCTCACCGACACCCATGTTGACCTTGATCTTGGTCAGGGCGGGGATCTGCATGACGTTCTCGATGCCGAACTGCTCGCGAAGCTGGGCCGCGATCTCCTCGCGGTACTTCGTCTTGAGTCGCGGCGTCGGGCGCTCGGTCTCAGTGGTCGTGGCAGTCATCAGCTGTCCTCACCCGTCTCCTCGTCGGCCTTCTTCTCGTCGGCCTTCTTGTCGGCGGGCTTGTCGTCCTTGAGCTTCTTCACGTTCGAGACGTGGATCGAAGCCTCCATGGTCTGCACGCCGCCGGTCTTGGCGCCGCGCGGACCCTGGTGGGTCTCCTTGGTGTGCTTCTTGATCATGTTTATGCCCTCGACCACCACGCGGTCCTCGCGCGGGAGAGTGGCGATCACACGACCCTTGGCACCCTTGTCCTTGCCGGCGATGACCTGGACCAGGTCACCCTTCTTCACATGCAGCTTCGGCATTACAGCACCTCCGGGGCGAGCGAGATGATGCGCATGAACTTCTTGTCGCGCAGCTCGCGGCCGACCGGGCCGAAGATACGAGTGCCACGAGGGTCACCGCTGTCCTTGATGATGACGGCGGCGTTCTCGTCGAAGCGGATGTAGGAGCCGTCGGGCCGGCGGCGCTCCTTGACCGTGCGGACGATGACCGCCTTGACGACGTCGCCCTTCTTGACGCCCGTGCTGCCAGGCAGCGCGTCCTTGACTGTGGCGACGATGATGTCGCCGATACCGGCGTAGCGTCGGCCCGAGCCACCGAGAACGCGGATGCAAAGGATCTCCTTGGCACCCGTGTTGTCGGCGACCTTGAGCCGCGACTCCTGCTGGATCACGTCTTACTCCTGTTAGTCGCGCCGGTTCTCATCGCTGAGCCTGGCGGAACCCGTCATTGTCTTGTTCCCCCGGCCACAGCACCCCTGGAGGCGCCGCACCGCAGGCGACGCGAGGCCCGTGGGCCTCGCGTCCTTGGACGCCGTCATGGGGGCCCTGAAGCCCCCACGAGGCGCGGTATGTCCGAGAGGGCCTTACTTGGCCTTCTCGAGGATCTCCACGACCCTCCACCGCTTGGTGGCGGAGAGGGGGCGGGTCTCCATCAGCAGCACCCGGTCGCCGACGCCACAGGCGTTGGCCTCGTCGTGCGCCTTGTACTTGGTCGTACGGCGGATGACCTTGCCGTACAGACGGTGCTTCACGCGGTCCTCGACGGCGACGACGACGGTCTTGTCCATCTTGTCGCTGACGACGAGGCCCTCGCGGACCTTGCGGAAGCGGCGCGAGCCCTCCGCGGTCTCAGTGGTCTCGGTGGTCTCGGTCTCAGCCATCGCTCGTCTCCTTCTCGACCGTGACGATGCCCAGCTCGCGCTCGCGCATCACGGTGTAGATACGGGCGATCTCGCGGCGGACGGCACGCAGCCGCCCGTGGCTCTCCAACTGACCGGTCGCCGCCTGGAAGCGGAGGTTGAACAGCTCCTCCTTCGCCTCCTTCAGCTTCTGGACGAGGGTGTCCTCGTCCTCGAGCCGCAGCTCCCCGGCGGTCAGGCCCTTAGCCATCACGCCTCACCCACTTCACGCTTAACGATCTTGCACTTCATCGGCAGCTTGTGGATCGCTCGGGTGAGCGCCTCACGCGCCACCGACTCCGCCACGCCGGACAGCTCGAACATCACGCGTCCGGGCTTGACGTTGGCGATCCACCACTCCGGCGAACCCTTACCGGAACCCATGCGGGTCTCGGCCGGCTTCTTGGTGAGCGGACGGTCGGGGTAGATGTTGATCCACACCTTGCCGCCACGGCGGATGTGACGGGTCATCGCGATACGGGCGGACTCGATCTGGCGGTTGGTCACGTAGGAGTGCTCAATCGCCTGGATGCCGAACTCGCCGAACACGACCCTGGTGCCGCCCTTGGCGGCTCCGCTGCGGTCAGGCCGGTGCTGCTTGCGGTGCTTGACCCTGCGCGGGATCAGCATGGTCAGCTCCCTTCAGCACCCGGCTGCGCAGCCGGGCCGGTCTCGGGGGCGGCCTGCGCGGCCGCCTCGTTACGGGGGGCGCGGTCGCCGCGGCCGCCACCACGACGGGGGCGGTCACCGCCACCACGACGCGGACGGTCGCCGCCGCCACCACGACGGTCGTCGCGGTCACGACGCTGGCCGGCGCGAGCACCGGCGGCGGCCGCCTCGCGCTCGGCGCGGCTCGTCGGGGCCTCGCCCTTGTAGATCCAGACCTTCACGCCGATGCGGCCGAAGGTCGTACGGGCCTCGTAGAAGCCGTAGTCGATGTCCGCGCGGAGGGTGTGCAGCGGCACGCGGCCCTCGCGGTAGAACTCCGACCGGGACATCTCGGCGCCGCCCAGACGACCGGAGCACTGGACACGGATGCCCTTGGCGCCGGACTTCATGGCCGACTGCATCGCCTTGCGCATGGCACGGCGGAACGAGACACGGCTGGACAGCTGCTCGGCGACGCCCTGCGCGACGAGCTGAGCGTCGATCTCCGGGTTCTTGACCTCGAGGATGTTGAGCTGGACCTGCTTCTTGGTCAGCTTCTCCAGGTCGCCACGGATCCGGTCCGCCTCAGCGCCACGACGGCCGATCACGATGCCGGGACGCGCGGTGTGGATGTCCACCTGGACGCGGTCCGTCGTGCGCTCGATCTCGACCTTGGAGATGCCGGCCCGCTCCATGCCCTTCTGCAGCATGCGGCGGATCGACACGTCCTCGGCGACGTACGACTTGTACAGCTTGTCGGCGTACCACCGGCTCTTGAAGTCGGTCGTGATGCCGAGGCGGAACCCGTGCGGGTTAACCTTCTGGCCCACTATCGGGTCCTTCCCTTCGGCTCGCGGGACTCCACGATCACGGTGATGTGGCTCGTCCGCTTGTTGATCCGATAGGCACGACCCTGGGCACGCGGACGGAACCGCTTCAGCGTCGGGCCCTCGTCGACCCACGCGCGGCTCACGACGAGCGTGCTGGGGTCGAGGTCGAAGTTGTGCTCGGCGTTCGCCATGGCGGAGCTGAGCACCTTGTAGATCGGCTCGCTCGCCGACTGGGGAGCGAACTGCAGCACGGCCTGCGCCTCCGAAGCGGGCAGCCCGCGAATAAGGTCCACCACGCGGCGGGCCTTGAGGGGCGTGACGCGGACGAACCGCGCCTGAGCCCTGGCTTCCATCGCTTACTCCTCTAACTGCTTTTCGAAGGCGTCTATCGCCGGCTGCGCCGGTCGTCCTTGACGTGGCTGCGGAACGTACGCGTGGGCGCGAACTCTCCGAGCTTGTGGCCGATCATCGACTCGGTGACGAACACCGGGACGTGCTTGCGGCCGTCGTGCACGGCGATCGTGTGCCCGAGCATGTCGGGGATGATCATGGAACGCCGCGACCACGTCTTGATGACGGTCTTGGTGCCCTTCTCGTTCTGGACCTCCACCTTCTTCTGAAGGTGCTCGTCCACGAAGGGACCCTTCTTAAGGCTACGTGGCATTTCGGCTGCTCCTACCGCTTCTTCCTCTTGGACCGACGGCGGATGATCAGCCTGTCGCTGGCCTTGTTCGCCTGACGGGTACGGCCCTCGGGCTTGCCCTTGGGGTTCACCGGGTGACGACCACCGGAGGTCTTGCCCTCGCCACCACCGTGCGGGTGGTCGACGGGGTTCATCGCGACACCGCGGACGGTCGGGCGCTTGCCCTTCCACCGCATACGGCCGGCCTTGCCCCAGTTGATGTTGGCCTGCTCGGCGTTGCCGACCTGGCCCACCGTGGCGCGGCAGCGCACGTCGACCATGCGCATCTCACCGGACGGCATACGCAGCGTGGCGTACGTGCCCTCCTTGGCGAGCAGCTGGATCTGGGCGCCGGCGGAGCGGCCGAGCTTGGCGCCGCCTCCCGGACGGAGCTCCACCGCGTGGATGAAGGTACCGGTCGGGATGTTGCGCAGCGGCAGGCAGTTGCCCGGCTTGATGTCGGCCGCGGGGCCGTTCTCGATGCGGTCACCCTGCTTGAGCCCCGTCGGCGCGATGATGTAGCGCTTCTCGCCGTCGGCGTAGTGGAGCAGAGCGATGTTGGCGGTGCGGTTGGGGTCGTACTCGATGTGAGCGACCTTCGCCGGAACGCCGTCCTTGTCATGCCTACGGAAGTCGATGATCCGGTAGGCGCGCTTGTGACCGCCGCCCTGGTGGCGGGCGGTGACCCGGCCGTGTACGTTGCGGCCGCCCTTGCTGTGAAGGGGCGCAAGCAACGACTTCTCGGGCGTGCTGCGGGTGATCTCGGAGAAGTCCGAGACACTCGACCCGCGGCGACCCGGAGTCGTCGGCTTGTATTTACGGATGCCCATCTTTTTCGTTCATCCTTCGTCGGTTACATGGGTGAGCCCGCCGCACCGAAATGCGACGGTCTCAGCCCCGCGCGGACCACGTGGCCCGCACTCACTTCTATGGCCGCTCAGCCGATCTGACCGAAGATGTCGATCCGATCGCCCTCACCCAGGCTCACGATCGCGCGCTTGGTGTCGGGACGCTTGCCGAAACCGGTACGGGTCCGCTTGCGCTTGCCCTGCCGGTTGATGGTGTTCACGCTGGTGACCTTGACCCCGAAGATCTGCTCGACAGCGATCTTGACCTGGGTCTTGTTCGCGGTCTTGCGCACCAGGAACGTGTACTTGTTGTTCTCATCGATCAGGCCGTAGCTCTTCTCAGAGACGATCGGCTTGATGATGATGTCGCGCGGGTCGGCGATCTTCTCCATCAGGCGTCTTCCTTCCCGCCACTCAGTCGCGCCACGACCTGGTCGTACGCCTCCTGGGTGAAGACCACGTCGTCGTGCACGAGCACGTCGTAGGTGTTGAGCTGCCCGGCGTCCAGCAGGTGGACCTCGGGCGCGTTGCGCAGGCTCAGCCAGGTCAGCTCGTCGTCCGAGTCGACCACGACCAGGACACGCGCGGACTGGGTGATCTTGCGCACGGCCTCCAGCGCCGCCTTGGTCTTGGGCGTCTCGCCCGTGACCAGGGAGCTCACCACGTGCACGCGACCGCCGCCGGCCCGGTCGGAGAGGGCACCACGCAGGGCGGCGGCCTTCATCTTCTTGGGCGTGCGCTGCGAGTAGTCACGCGGCACGGGGCCGTGGACGACGCCGCCGCCGGTGAACTGCGGCGCACGGGTCGAACCCTGACGGGCGCGACCGGTGCCCTTCTGGCGGTACGGCTTCTTGCCGCCGCCGGAGACCTCACCACGGGTCTTGGCCTTGTGGGTGCCCTGCCGGCGAGCGGCGAGCTGGGCCACGACCACCTGGTGGATCAGCGGCACGTTGACCTTGGCGCCGAAGATGTCCTCCGGCAGGTCGACGGTGCCGGTCTTCGCGCCACCGGCGTCGAGGACGTCAATAGTGGTGCTCACTTGGCAGCCCCCTTCTTGGCAGCGGAGCGGACGAGAACCAGACTGCCGTTGGCGCCGGGAATCGCACCCTTGATCAGGATGAGACCCTTCTCGGCGTCCACGGCGTGAACCTTGAGGCTCTGCACGGTGGTGCGGACGTTACCCATCCGACCAGCCATGCGCAGACCCTTGAATACGCGGCCCGGGGTGGCGCAGCCACCGATGGAACCCGGCGAGCGGTGCTTGCGCTGCGTACCGTGCGACGCGCCCAGACCACCGAAGCCGTGCCGCTTCATGACACCGGCGAAGCCCTTGCCCTTGCTCTTGCCCGTCACGTCGACGAACTGGCCGGCCTCGAAGGTGTCGGCCAGCAGCTCCTGGCCCAGGTTGTAGTCGCTCGCGTCGTCGGTGCGGATCTCCGCGAAGTAACGGCGCGGGGTGATGTCGTGCTTACGCAGGTAGTCGCCGAGCGGCTTGTTGACCTTCCGGGGGTCGACCTGCCCGAAGCCGAGCTGGATGGCGGAGTAGCCGTCCTTGTCGGCGGTGCGGACGCGGGTCACCACGCACGGACCGGCCTCGACCACGGTCACCGGCACCATCCGGTTGTCCGCGTCGAAGACCTGGGTCATGCCGAGCTTCTTGCCCAGGACGCCCTTGATCGTCTTAGCCATGTCAGTGCGTTCCCTCAGAGCTTGATCGAAATGTCGACACCCGCGGGGAGGTCGAGCCGCATGAGCGAGTCAACCGTCTTGGGGGTCGGGTCGATGATGTCAATCAGCCGCTTGTGCGTGCGCATCTCGAAGTGCTCGCGGCTGTCCTTGTACTTGTGCGGCGAGCGGATGACGCAGTACACGTTCTTCTCGGTCGGCAGCGGCACCGGGCCCGCGACCTTCGCGCCAGTCCGCGTCACCGTCTCGACGATCTTCTTGGCCGAGCTATCGATGACCTCGTGGTCATAGGCCTTAAGCCGGATGCGGATCTTCTGTCCCGCCATAGTGGCCTCGGTGTCCTTCGCTGTCGTCTGAAAAAGTATCGTGCGGCCGGTTGCCGCTGTGCGTTCGTGCGGATCGAACCCGCACTGACCCCACGAGGCAGACGTAGTCGATCTGCCTTTTCTTCCGTGATCCGGCAGTGACTTCGGTCACCTGTCCTACGGCGGCCGAAGCAACTGCTGGATCACGGCGCCTTCGCATGGGGCCTTACGTGGTTCGGCGGTCGGCTCCGAGGTCCGGGGCCGACCGCCGCCCCGACGGTCTAGCTACTTGATGATCTTCACGACCCGGCCGGCGCCGACGGTGCGGCCACCCTCACGGATCGCGAACTTGAGGCCTTCCTCCATGGCGATGGGCTGGATCAGCTCAACGCGCATTTCGGTGTTGTCGCCCGGCATGACCATCTCGGTGCCCTCGGGGAGGTTCACCACACCGGTCACGTCAGTCGTACGGAAGTAGAACTGCGGGCGGTAGTTGTTGAAGAACGGCGTGTGCCGGCCGCCCTCGTCCTTGGACAGGATGTAGACCTGGCCGGTGAACTCGGTGTGCGGGGTGGTCGTGCCCGGCTTGATGATGCACTGGCCGCGCTCGACGTCGTCGCGCTTGATGCCGCGGAGCAGCAGGGCGGCGTTGTCACCGGCGTGACCCTCGTCGAGCATCTTGTTGAACATCTCGATGCTGGTGACGGTGGTGGTCGTCTTCTCCGGCTTGATGCCGATGATGTCGACCTGCTCGTTGACCTTGACGATGCCGCGCTCGATACGGCCGGTGACGACCGTGCCGCGACCGGTGATCGAGAAGACGTCCTCGACCGGCATGAGGAACGGCTTGTCCGTCTCACGCGGGGGCTCGGGGACGTTCTCGTCGACGGCGTCCATCAGCTCGATGATGCTGTCGGCCCACTTCTGGTCGCCCTCAAGAGCCTTGAGCGCGGAGACGCGGATGACGGGCAGGTCGTCGCCGGGGAACTCCTGAGCGGACAGCAGCTCACGAACCTCGAGCTCGACGAGCTCCAGGATCTCCTCGTCGTCCACCATGTCGGACTTGTTGAGGGCCACGACGATGTAGGGGACGCCGACCTGGCGGGCCAGGAGGACGTGCTCCTTCGTCTGCGGCATCGGGCCGTCGGTGGCGGCGACCACGAGGATCGCGCCGTCCATCTGAGCGGCACCGGTGATCATGTTCTTCACGTAGTCGGCGTGACCGGGGCAGTCCACGTGAGCGTAGTGGCGCTTCTCGGTCTGGTACTCGACGTGCGCGATGGAGATCGTGATGCCACGAGCCTTCTCCTCCGGCGCCTTGTCGATCTTGTCGAACGGCGTCGCGGCGTTCAGCTCGGGGTAACGGTCGTGAAGCACCTTGGTGATCGCCGCGGTCAGTGTGGTCTTACCGTGGTCGATATGCCCAATGGTGCCGATGTTCATGTGCGGCTTGTTCCGCTCGAACTTGGCCTTGCCCACTGGTTCTCTCCTTAGAGAATCTGACTGACTTTCTACACACTCGGGCCCGGGAGACCCCGAACCCCTTGGCGGTGGGGTGGCCCTCGCCACCCCACCAGGGACCAGGACTGAGTCCTGGTCCGATCCCTCGCGGGATCGGACCGAGAACTATTCGCCCCGGGCCTTCGCGACGATCTCCTTGGCGATGCCCGGAGGCACCTCCGCGTAGGAGTCGAACTGCATGCTGTAGCTCGCGCGCCCCTGCGTCTTGCTACGCAGGTCGCCCACGTAGCCGAACATCTCAGACAGCGGCACGAGCGCCTGGATGACCTTGGCGCCGGCCCGGTCGTCCATCGACTGGATCTGCCCGCGGCGACCGTTGAGGTCACCGATGACGTCACCCATGTAGTCCTCGGGCGTGGTGACCTCGACGGCCATCATCGGCTCGAGGAGCACGGCGTCCGCCTTGCGCGCGGCCTCCTTGAAGGCCATCGAGCCGGCGATCTTGAACGCCATCTCCGAGGAGTCCACGTCGTGGGCCGCACCGTCGGTCAGCGTAACCTTCACGCCCACCATCGGGTAACCGGCCAGCACGCCGAACTCGGCGGCCTCCTGCGCGCCCGCGTCGACCGACGGGATGTACTCCCTAGGGACGCGGCCACCGGTGACCTTGTTCTCGAACTCGTAGCCGTCGTTGCCTTCGCCCAGCGGCTCGAGGTTGATGATCACCCGCGCGAACTGACCGGAACCACCGGTCTGCTTCTTGTGGGTGTAGTCGAGCTTCTCCACCTTGCGGCGGATGGTCTCGCGGTAGGCCACCTGCGGGCGGCCCACGTTGGCCTCGACCTTGAACTCGCGCCGCATGCGGTCGACGAGGATCTCCAGGTGAAGCTCGCCCATGCCCCAGATGACCGTCTGACCGGTCTCCTCGTCGCGGCGGACCTGGAAGGACGGGTCCTCCTCGGCCAGCCGCTGGATGGCGGTGGACAGCTTCTCCTGGTCGCCCTTGGTCTTGGGCTCGATGGCGACGTTGATGACCGGAGCCGGGAACGTCATCGACTCGAGCACGACCTGGTTCGCCGTGTCGGACAGGGTGTCGCCGGTCGTGGTGTCCTTCAGACCCATGACCGCGACGATCTGGCCGGCGACCGCCGTCGGGCGCTCTTCACGCTTGTTCGCGTGCATCTGGTAGATCTTGCCGATCCGCTCTTTCTTACCCTTCACAGAGTTGGTGACCTGTGAACCGGTCTCGAGCGTGCCCGAGTAGATGCGGATGTAGGTGAGCTTGCCCAGGTGCGGGTCGCTGGCGATCTTGAAGGCCAGCGCGGAGAACGGCTCGGTCGGGTCGGCGTGCCGCTCGACGACCTTCTCCTCGTTGCCGACCGCGTGGCCCTTGAAGGCCGGGATGTCGGTCGGGGCCGGGAGGTAGGCGACGATCGCGTCGAGCAGGGGCTGCACGCCCTTGTTCTTGAACGCGGTGCCACACAGGACCGGGTTGATGGCGCTGGCCAGCGTCGCGCGGCGGATGGCCGCGACCAGCTGCTCCTCGGTGGGCTGAGTGCCCTCCAGGTAGAGCTCCATCAGCTCGTCGTCGTTCTCGGCGACCGTCTCGATGAGGCGGTCACGCCACTCACGGGCGGCCTCGGCGTGGTCGGCCGGGATGTCGACGGTGTCGTACATCTCGCCCTTCGCCGCCTCGGCGCTCCAGATGAGACCCTTCATCCGGATGAGGTCGATGACGCCCTTGAAGTCGGCCTCGACGCCCCACGGCAGCTGAATGACAGCCGGCGTGGCGCCCAGACGGTTGATCATCATGTCGACGCAGCGGTGGAACTCCGCCCCGACCCGGTCCATCTTGTTGACGAAGCAGATCCGGGGGACTTCGTAGCGGTCGGCCTGACGCCACACCGTCTCCGACTGCGGCTCGACACCGGCCACGCCGTCGAACACGGCGACGGCACCGTCGAGGACGCGCAGCGAGCGCTCCACCTCGATGGTGAAGTCGACGTGACCCGGAGTGTCGATGATGTTGATCGTGTGACCGACCCACTCACAGGTGGTCGCGGCAGACGTGATCGTGATGCCGCGCTCCTGCTCCTGCTCCATCCAGTCCATCGTGGCAGCGCCCTCGTGGACTTCACCGATCTTGTAGTTGATGCCGGTGTAGAACAGGATGCGCTCGGTCGTGGTTGTCTTGCCCGCGTCGATGTGGGCCATGATCCCGATGTTTCGGACCTTGGCCAGGTCAAGAGCGGTCTGCGTGGCCACTTCTCTCGCGTCCTCGTCGTCTCGTCGAACCCACTACCAGCGGTAGTGAGCGAAGGCCTTGTTGGACTCGGCCATCTTGTGGGTGTCCTCGCGCTTCTTGACGCTCGCCCCGAGGCCGTTGCTGGCGTCGAGGAGCTCGTTCATGAGGCGCTCGGTCATGGTCTTCTCGCGGCGGGCGCGGGAGTACTGCACCAGCCAGCGCAGGGCCAGGGTGGTGCTGCGCGCGGCGCGCACCTCGACCGGCACCTGGTAGGTCGCGCCACCGACGCGACGGCTGCGGACCTCGAGCGTCGGCTTGACGTTGTCAAGCGCACGCTTCAGGGTGACGACCGGGTCGTTGCCCGTCTTCTCCCTGCAGCCTTCGAGGGCGCCGTAGACGATCGACTGCGCGATGGAGCGCTTGCCGTCCAGGAGCACCTTGTTGATCAGGGCGGTCACCAGCGGCGAGCTGTAAACCGGGTCAGCCATGAGCTGACGACGGCCAGGAGAACCCTTACGAGGCATTGTTAGCTCTTCTCCCTCTTCGCGCCGTAGCGGCTGCGGGCCTGCTTGCGGTTGCGGACACCCTGGGTGTCCAGCGAGCCGCGGATGATCTTGTAGCGAACACCAGGCAGGTCCTTCACACGACCGCCACGCACGAGCACGATGGAGTGCTCCTGCAGGTTGTGGCCCACACCGGGGATGTAGGCCGTGACCTCGATGCCGTTCGTGAGCCGAACGCGGGCCACCTTGCGCAGTGCCGAGTTGGGCTTCTTCGGAGTCGTGGTGTAAACGCGCTGGCACACGCCGCGCCGCTGCGGACTCCCCTTGAGGGCAGGAGTCTTGGTCTTGGAGACCTTGTCCTGCCGGCCCTTGCGGACCAACTGCTGAATAGTGGGCACTGCCACTCCGTTTCGTGCCTGGCCGGTGTTACGTCATGGTCTTGCATTTCGCAGGTTCTGCCGGTGTCATGACCTGCTGGTTTCTCTTGTCCCGGTGCCCCCGCGCTCGGGCGTGTCGCGCTATTCGCACGGACGCATCCACGAGGGTTACGAGCCAGGAAGCCGTCCCGCGCCCGCAATTGAGCGCACGGTCGAGAGCCCGTTAGAAGACGGGCACGATGCTCAAGACTACCCAGGCCTTGGCGACACGTCAAAACGGCGCGGCAAAGCGGACAAGCTCTGCCACTCCGGATCGCTGAGGCCTATTTCATCCAGCCCATCTACAGCTCCGGAGCCATGATATAGCCCCCTGGGGTGTTCCGCCCCCAACTCCGCGAACCGCCACCCGCCCGTTACCTCCCCTTGTCCCACCAAACCCCGCCAAGCCACCCAACGAGGCAACCCGACTGTGCCGCACACCACACCCGGCGGCCTGAGGACGAGACGGCGCCGACCTGGACGTCCGCTCGCACACCGGTGACAGTTCTCTTCCCGCCACCTCGCCGGGGACCGCGCGGCGCAGGGGGCCGGGTTCGCCACGGAGGGGGCCCAGAGGGCGGCGTAGCGGCGGCTCGCCACTGACGGGTTCAGCGGCCGTCTCCCTGGAAGGCCCTCAGCCACGTACGGCGTCTGGGGCGAGCTGGCGCCGCCGTAACAGAGGAAGGCCGGAAAAGCCGAACGCCCGGCCCTCTCGAAACGAGAGAGCCGGGCGCACAGACCAGCAAATATCAGCGAATCACCGGTTGTACTGGCCGAAGTCGTACTCCTCCAGGGGCACGGCCTCGCCGCTGCCGGTGCCGAAGGTGTAGTCGGCCGCGGAACCGTCGTAGCCGCCCACGGTGTACATGGCGGCCTTGGCCTCCTCGGTGGGCTCGACCCGGATGTTGCGGTACTGGGGCATGCCCGTGCCGGCCGGGATGAGCTTACCGATGATGACGTTCTCCTTCAGGCCCAGGAGCGAGTCGGACTTGGCGTGGATCGCCGCGTCCGTCAGGACCCTGGTCGTCTCCTGGAAGGAGGCCGCCGACAGCCACGACTCGGTGGCCAGCGACGCCTTCGTGATGCCCATGAGGACCGGACGGCCAGCGGCGGGCGACCCGCTCTCGGCCACGGTCTCGCGGTTCATCTGCTCGAAGCGCGGGCGCTCCACGAGCTCGCCGGGCAGCAGGTCGGTGTCACCGGACTCCAGCACGTTCACGCGCTTGAGCATCTGCCGCACGATGATCTCGATGTGCTTGTCGTGGATCGACACACCCTGCGAGCGGTAGACCTGCTGGACCTCCGCCACCAGGTGCAGCTGCACGGCCCGCGGGCCGAGGATGCGCAGCACCTCGTTGGGGTTGACCGCACCGGCGACCAGCTGCTGGCCGACGGTGACGCGCTGGCCTTCCTGCACGAGCAGGCGCGAGCGCATCGAGACCGGGTAGGCAATCTCCTCCGAGCCGTCGTCGGGGGTGATCACGACCTTCCTGGTCTTGTCGGTCTCGTCGATCCGCACGCGGCCCTCGGCCTCGGAGATCGGGGCGACACCCTTGGGGATGCGCGCCTCGAACAGCTCCGTGACTCGGGGCAGACCGTGGGTGATGTCCGCGCCGGCCACACCACCGGTGTGGAACGTCCGCATGGTCAGCTGCGTGCCGGGCTCGCCGATCGACTGGGCGGCGATGATGCCGACCGCCTCGCCGACGTCCACGAGCTTGCCGGTGGCCAGCGAGCGGCCGTAGCAGGTCGCGCAGACACCGATCTTGGCCTCGCAGACGAGCGCGCTGCGGGTGCGGACGGTCTCGACGCCGGCCTCGACCAGCTTCGTCACGTGGTTGTCGTTGATGTCGACACCCGCCGGGACGATGATCTTGCCGTCGACCTCGACGTCCTCGGCCAGGATGCGGCCGTGCACGTTGGACTCGGCGTTCTCCGCCTTGACCAGGTTGCCGCTCGCGTCGCGGTCGGCCACGTGCAGCGGGACCGCGCGGTCGGTGCCGCAGTCGATCTCACGCACGATGACGTCCTGCGCGACGTCCACCAGACGACGGGTCAGGTAACCCGAGTCGGCGGTACGCAGGGCGGTGTCGGCCAGACCCTTGCGCTGACCGTGGGTGGAGATGAAGTACTCCAGCACCGACAGGCCCTCGCGGAACGAGGCCTTGATCGGCCGCGGGATCGTCTCACCCTTGGTGTTGGACACCAGACCGCGGATGCCGGCGATCTGCCGGACCTGCATCTTGTTACCACGGGCGCCGGAGTTGACCATCATCCAGACCGGGTTGGTCGCCGGGAAGGCGTTGACCATGTCGGTCTCGACGTCGGCCGTCGCGTGCGTCCAGATCTCGATGAGCTCCTGACGGCGCTCCTCGTCGGTGATCAGGCCGCGCTCGTACTCGCGCTGGACCTTGTCGGCCCGGCGCTCGTAGTTCTCCATGATGTCGGCCTTGTTGGGCGGCGCGACGACGTCGTCGATCGAGATCGTGACACCGGAGCGGGTCGCCCAGCGGAAGCCGGCGTCCTTGAGCGCGTCGAGCGAGTTGGCGACCTCGATCTTGGGGTAGGTCTCCGCCAGCTCGTTCACGATCGTGGACAGCTGCTTCTTGCCGACCTGGAAGTCGACGAAGGGGTAGCTCTCCGGCAGCGTCTGGTTGAACAGGCACCGCCCGAACGTGGTCTCCAGCCGCAGCGGGTCGCCCTGCTCCCAGCCCTCGGGGGCCACCCACTCGCGCGGCGGCAGGACGTCCTTCAGCCGGATCTGGATCTTCGCCTGGATCTCCAGCTCGCGGCGGTCGAAGGCCATCTGCGCCTCGGCGATCGAGCCGAACACGCGGCCCTCGCCCAGCGCGCCTTCCTTCTGGGTGGTCAGCCAGTAGAGGCCGATGACCATGTCCTGGGTGGGCATCGTCACGGGCTTGCCGTCGGCCGGCTTGAGGATGTTGTTGGTCGAGAGCATCAGGATGCGTGCCTCGGCCTGGGCCTCAGCCGACAGCGGCAGGTGCACGGCCATCTGGTCGCCGTCGAAGTCCGCGTTGAACGCGGTGCAGACGAGCGGGTGGATCTGGATGGCCTTGCCCTCGACCAGCTGCGGCTCGAACGCCTGGATGCCCAGGCGGTGGAGCGTCGGAGCGCGGTTGAGCAGCACGGGGTGCTCGGTGATGACCTCTTCGAGCACGTCCCACACCACGGGGCGGGCGCGCTCGACCATCCGCTTGGCCGACTTGATGTTCTGGGCGTGGTTGAGATCGACCAGCCTCTTCATCACGAACGGCTTGAACAGCTCCAGCGCCATCTGCTTGGGCAGACCGCACTGGTGCAGCTTGAGCTGCGGGCCGACGACGATGACCGAACGGCCGGAGTAGTCGACTCGCTTGCCCAGCAGGTTCTGGCGGAAGCGACCCTGCTTGCCCTTCAGCATGTCGCTGAGGGACTTCAGCGGCCGGTTGCCGGGACCGGTGACCGGGCGACCGCGACGGCCGTTGTCGAACAGCGCGTCGACGGCCTCCTGGAGCATCCGCTTCTCGTTGTTCACGATGATCTCGGGCGCGCCGAGGTCGAGCAGACGCTTGAGCCGGTTGTTGCGGTTGATGACCCGGCGGTAGAGGTCGTTGAGGTCGGAGGTCGCGAACCGGCCACCGTCGAGCTGCACCATCGGGCGCAGGTCCGGCGGGATGACCGGGATGCAGTCGAGCACCATGCCGCGCGGCGAGTTGGTCGTGTTGAGGAACGCCGACACGACCTTGAGCCGCTTGAGGGCGCGGGCCTTCTTCTGGCCCTTGCCGCTGCGGATGGTCTCGCGCAGGTTTTCGGCCTCGGCGTCGAGGTCGAAGCTGATCAGACGGTCCTGGATCGCCTGCGCGCCCATGCCGCCCTTGAAGTAGCGGCCGAAGCGGTCGCGCATCTCGCGGTAGAGCAGCTCGTCGCCCTCGAGGTCCTGGACCTTGAGGTTCTTGAAGCGGCTCCACACCTCGTCGAGCCGGTCCAGCTCACGCTGGGCGCGGTCGCGCAGCTGACGCATCTCGCGCTCGGCGCCCTCACGGACCTTGCGGCGCTGGTCGCCCTTGGCGCCGGCGGCCTCGAGCTCGCCGAGGTCGCCTTCGAGCTTCTTCTGCCTGGCCTCGACGTCGGCGTCACGGCGCTGCTCGATGTGCTGCCGCTCGACGGAGATCTTCGCCTCCAGCGAGGGCAGGTCACGCTCACGCATCTCGGTGTCGACATGCGTGATCATGTAGGCCGCGAAGTAGATGACCTTCTCCAGGTCCTTCGGGGCCAGGTCGAGCAGGTAGCCGAGGCGCGAAGGGACGCCCTTGAAGTACCAGATGTGCGTGACCGGGGCGGCCAGCTCGATGTGGCCCATCCGCTCACGACGCACCTTGGCGCGAGTGACCTCGACGCCGCAGCGCTCACAGATGATGCCCTTGAACCGGACTCGCTTGTACTTACCGCAGTAGCACTCCCAGTCGCGGGTCGGGCCGAAGATCTTCTCGCAGAAGAGCCCGTCCTTTTCCGGCTTGAGGGTTCGGTAGTTGATGGTCTCGGGCTTCTTGACCTCGCCGTGCGACCACTGACGGATGTCGTCGGCGGTCGCAAGACCGATCCTGAGCTCGTCGAAGAAGTTGACGTCTAGCATTTTGTGCGATCTCCCCCTCAGACTTCTTCCACGCTGCTCGGCTCACGCCGGGACAGATCGATACCGAGCTCTTCCGCCGCGCGGAAGACGTCCTCGTCGGTGTCGCGCATCTCGATGGA
>NZ_PVNG01000055.1 GCF_003001935.1 Nonomuraea fuscirosea
GACCTCGACACCGACACCGACCTCGACACCGACCTCGACACCGACACCGACCTCGACACCGACCTCGACACCGACACCGACCTCGACACCGACCCCGACACCGACACCGACACCGACACCGACACCGACACGCTGACCGTGCTCACCGCGCTGGCCACCAGCATCCCGCTCACCGCAGACGAGCTCGCCACGGCGCTGCGGTGGACGCTCGATCGGGTCACCAAGGCGCTGAACCACGCGCACGCACATCCCGCACTTGCCGGCCCGGTCACGCTCCGTCGTATCCCCCCGGATGGCTGGACCATCTCCGCCCGTCTGGACGTGCTCACCGACGACCAGCGCCGCGCCCTGGCCGACAACATCCGCTACCGCGCCCCACTCACCGACGAAGCCAACATCTTGCTGGCCTCTTACGCCCTCCACGGCCACGGTGAATATGACAGCTGGCGCCAGGACCACCTCGACGCCGAAAAAGCACTCAAGGACAACGGCCTGCTCCACAGCCAGAACGGGCCGCACCGCGTCAGCCTGGACGACGATGTTCGTTGTAGTCTCGACCACCGGCCCAGCGCGCCAGCCGACACCCCAGCACCGCGAGACGGCTTCCAGGCTGCGCGCCGCCCGGACTCGCCTCCAGAAGCGCAGTGACTGAGTGTCACTCTCACTGACATCAACTTGTCGCGAGCCACTGCCAAGAACCTGTCGTTTCCACTGACAGAAACTCGTCGCTCAACACCCAGCCCGACGCCGTCCGCTCGGGCGGAGCCGTGCCGCAGATGTGGTCAGCTGTCCTGCCGCACGCCCGACCTGCCCGTCCAAGGCCTCCAAGGCTGACATTTTGTAGACGACGTTTGCAGCGGAGCCGGCCATGCGGCTCCAGTCTGCGAGGGGCAGACGGAAAGGACCGGCAGGTCACCGCCGATGAGCGGGGCGAATGTAGCGATTCCTTTTCAGTGTCAACGGGTCTATACGCATGAAGACGACGCTCAGCGTGTGCCGCCCGTTTGATAAGCCCTCACGGAGAACCGGCACGGTTACTACGATCGAAAGGACGATCATGACTTCCCTCACACAGTCCGACGCCGACCGTGAGGTCCGTGCTGTCATCGATCAGATATATCGAGCCTGGGCTGCAAACGATGCCGATGCATTCGTTGTCCCTTACGCTCAGGACGCCACGGCTCTGTTGCCAGGGGTCTATCTGCCCAACAGGGAGGCCATTCGCGCCAACATGAAGGTGGCGTTCGCCGGGCCGCTTCGCGGCACCACAGCTGTTCATGAGGTGGACAGCATTCGGTACCCCTCTTCGGACACGGCCATCGTGATCGGCAAGAGTGCGACCATCGCGGCCGGCCAGTCCGAGCCTCTGCCGACCAGTCGCGGCCACGACACCTGGGTTTTGTCCCGAAACGACGACAAGTGGCAGGTCCAGGCCTTCCACACCAGCCCCGAGTACTGGGATTGAGTACACGCGTGCGCCTGGTTCTGCGGTCCGAAGCCGCTTCGGGCGCCTGACAGCGCAGCGATTCCTTTTCTGGGTGAGGTTGGTCTTCATTGGCGAAGGCCTCGCCGAGACATCACCTCGCTACGGCGAGAAGCCCTGCTCAACCACACCTGTGCCATCTCTGGCACGGGATCCATTGCCTGCTGCAGGCAGGCGACCACGCAACGAAACCGACGCCGTCGGGTACACGCAACCACGCTGTGACGGCGAACACCGGAAGGAACTTGAAGATGACAGGCAAGACCGATTGGCTGATCGAGCACTACCGGCAGGTCAACGCGGCGTTCGCGCAGAACCCGCCGATCTCACTGGAAGAGTCCCGCGACCTCAATGACCACTGGGGTGACGCGACTACCGAACCTGGTGGGGTCGACTATGTCGAGGTGGACGCGGGCGGCGTGCCGGCCATGTGGGTGACGCCGAAGGCCAGTGTCGAAGATCGGGTGCTTCTGTGCCTGCACGGAGGTGGGTTCATCGGCGGTTCGATGTACACCCATCGTAAGATGTTCGCGCATATCGCCAAGGCCGTCGGTGCGAGGGCCCTCATCGTCGACTACCGTCTGACGCCCGAGCATCAGCACCCCGCCCAGATCAACGATGCCAACGCCGCCTACCGTTGGCTGCTCGACCAAGGCGTCAAGGCAGAGCACATCGCCATCACCGGCGACTCGGCAGGCGGTGGGCTCACCGTGCTGACCGCGCTGCACGCCCGCGACAACGAACTGCCCGTCCCGGCGGCCCTGATGCCGCTGTCACCCTGGTTCGACATCGAGAACGGCGGCGAGACCCGCACGACCAACCTGATGACGGACGCCATCTTCGGCGGCGAGACACCGATGAATCTGGGATTCCTGGTACAGATCCTGCTGGGCGAGCACGGCGACCCCAAGGACCCGTCCATCAACCCTCTCTACGCCGACCTGACCGGCTTGCCCCCGCTGTACATCCAGGCCAGCAGCACCGAGATGGTCGTCGATGACAGCTACAGGCTCGCCGAACTCGCCGAAAAGCAGGGCGCGGAGGTCAAGCTAGAGACCTTCGAAGGCCAGCAGCACACCTGGCACATGGGCGCCGGACGCGCCCCGGCCGCCGACGAGGCGATCAAGAAGCTGGCCGAATGGGTACGCCCCAAGCTCGGCCTCGCCTGACGCCAGCCACTTGAAAGTCCCTGGGCGGCCGTCTTCACCAGCCGAGATGCCCGCCCAGGCACCTCCCCTCCACCAGAAACCATCCACCCCACACGATCGAACACCACTCGTTCATGAAGAGGCTCCTATGACGATCAACACGCATGACACCTCGATAGCCGAGCAGGCGCAAGAATTGACGGAGACCATGATGCGTCAGGCACCCGCCGGCGCGCTCAGCCCGTTCGCCGCCGAGCAGGCTGCCCTGCGAGCAGCAGGGGTCCCGGCCGGGCTCGCCACACTTGGATTCCAAGTGCCCGACATGCCCCTCGTCGATGTCAATGGTCAGCCGACGTCGCTGTATGCGATTACGGGCGGCCGGATGGCCGTGCTGGTGTTCTACCGGGGAGTGTGGGGGCCGTACTGCAATTTGGCCCTGCGCACCTACCAAAAGCGGTTGCTGCCGCAACTGGCCGGGCGCGGTGTGGAGCTGATCGGCATCAGCCCGCAGACCTTCCAGGGTTCGCTGGCCATGCAAGAGAAGAATGAGCTGACGTTCCCGGTCCTTTCTGACGTGGGAAACCAGTTGGCCGCTCGTTTCGGCATTCTTACGCAGCCGACGCCGGACGCCCTGGCATCCCTGGCTCGGCTGGACATCGACGTGGCCGCCGCCAATGCCGATGGCGACGTGACGGTGCCCATGCCCACGGTCGCCATTATCGACGCCGCTCATGTTCTCCGCTGGATCGATGTCCACCCTGACTACACTTCACGAACCGAGGTTCCGGACATCATCGCCGGCCTCGACGCCTCCTAGTGATCCCGGGTCGGTAATGCGTCTAGCCCTCTTGTCGTGGGGCGTCTAGGGCTGAAGGTCGAGCCGATGGTCTCACGATGATGAGCACGCTGAGCTTGACGGTGGTAGGTGCAGACCGACCGCATGTGCACCTTCCTCCGTGAAGAGCAGTTCGGCCGACAGCTTGGACGTCTCTGACCGGTGCGATCGCAGGTCGAAAGCTCGCCAGAGGCAGCGTGACACCGTCGACTGCGACAGGCCCTCTTGATTGACCATGAACCGTATCGGCGATGGTGTGGTGTCGGCGGGCCTGGCTCCAAGGTGCGCACGACCAACTCCGGGGCGCGACCCCTCGGCCTACTCGCCTGGTGATGCGAGGCCGAGCGTGAGTGCGCGCGGGCGCGGCCCTTCAGGACCCGGCGACAACGGTCTAACGCCCCGGTAAAGGGGTCGGAGAGCCGGGTGCAGGAGAGCCGCCTAATCTACTCCAAATGTCGGGATCTGGAAACGGAGCCGCGAACCTGGTCACCGTCACGGTGGTGGCCCATTCGTCTGAGGAATATGCGGTATCGAAGGCTTCAAGCCCTATCAAGAAATCACCAGACTAGCTCACGACCCCTGCCACAACCTCACGCCGCTGGCGCGGAGCGTGTGGCTGGCCGCGAGCGCAGTCAAGCCTCTGGCGACCTTGCTCTCGTTTAGCGTCCGCATAGCTGCCGACATCAGCGGGATTAGGGTGGAACCAATACCCAGCCCATCAAGAACTGCGGAGGGCCACCCTTCGAGTCGCGGCGGCGAGCACGTGCTCAGCCACCACATCGTCGAAGACGGAACCCATTGATGTTGGCGTCAAGCGGGCGTACGAGAATACGATGTCGACTGGGGCGACGATGCGTCACGTCGTCGCCACGGCAACTCCGTTCCGACGACAGCTTTCTGGCGGACTCGGACACGTTCGAGAGACGTGCCTGCATGCGAAGACCGTCACATGGGCACTTCAACGCCGCCGATGGGTGCCATACCGGCTGCAACCGATCCGCGTACACGCGTTGTTGTCGGAGGTGGCGCACGTCGGTGCAGCCGTGCTCGGCCTGTGGCCAGTACCAGCCTGCGACACCTCCTCCCCCGAAGTGGGTCACGCTCATATCCAGGTGCGTCCACACCACCGCCTCACCGCTACGAATCCTCGGCGTCCGCGCATCCGCAGCCTTGGATGAGCCGGAACTCATCGCCGCTGACCAGGCTTTCTCGATCTCTGCACCGTGGCAAGGAGCGGCAAGATGATTACCGATGATGTGTCCAGGTTGCTGCCGTCCGCCATCGAATACGCACTGGATTGCGTTTACTACGTTACGCCAAAGTCATTGGCGCGCCAGACTCCGTGCGCCGGATGGAATCTCGCGAAACTTCTGTGCCACGTCAACGATTCCCTCGCGATCCTGCATGAAGGAGCCGTCCTGGGTTTTATCGCCGGTGGCCCGATGGCAGAACCGCGCGACATGTCGACCGACTACCTCGTACAGACGTTCACCGACCGAGCCCGGTATCTCCTCGGCGCAGTCGCACGTCCAGAGGGGGACGCGCGTTCCGTCACCATCGCAGATGGCGTTCTCCCACACGACATCTTGATCGCCGTAGGCGTTGTCGAGGTGGCCGTCCACGGGTGGGACATCGCATGTTCCTGCAACGTGCGCAAGCCGATCCCGGCAACGCTCGCCTCAGGAATCATGGAAATCGCCCCGCTCCTGGTCACGGACGATGCCAGGGCGGGGGATTTCGGGCCTCCGCTGCCTGTGTCGTCTCTAGCAGGCCCCAGCGACCAGCTCCTGGCTTTCCTCGGGCGGGAGGGCAGCGCACGGCAGTTCGTCACCTGACAGAGATAGGACAGAGGCCACGCCCTGGGACCGGTGTGAGCTCGAATCTCAGGGCCTGGGCGCCAACGCCGGGTCGTCAGTCGGGTGGAGCTGGGTGGACGGGTGAAGCAGGGCCCGGCGGAGGTCGTGCAGAGTGCGCAGGCCGTTGCTGGCCAGGGTGAAGCTGTACCAGCCGCGGGCGGCTCGGTCGATTACGGCCTACGCGAGGGAGACTCACCTGGTCTCGCCGGGGAAGCGGCTGATGACCTTGCCGCGGCGGCGGCTATAGCCGAAGGTACGCTCGATGACGTTGGTGTGCTGCACGCGCTTGTGGTGCTCGATCGGGAAACGCCAGGCTTTGGCGGTCGGTGAGCAGGTATGTGACCACCGCCGGATACCGGCCGGCCCAGGCCTCGGCGAGGGCGTCGATGCGCCGCTGTACCCAGTCCACTAGCTACTGGCCGCTTGCCGGCGCTGACTTTTGGCCAGCACGTCGCGGGGGATTGGAGGTGCAAGGATTAACTTGTCGGCGTGTCGTGATCGTTTGGCGCGGCGGGCAGGCCTGCCGCCGTGCGGTATCGGATGGGCGCGGCGGTGGGAAGGTGACCTGCTTGCTGGAGCAGGGGCCTGGGATGCGGCGAGGCGTTGGACGAGCGAGTGGAGTTCATCGCGGGTGAGCCCGGTCAGAACCGGGTGGGACAGCCGGTCGATGATCGCGGCTCGTGCGGGGCGCTGGTGGTGTCCAGGAAGTCCAGGAGAGCGGCGGGTTGGGTGAAGCGGTCCTGCGCGGTTCCGGCGTGATGGCCGTGGTCTTCCAACACTCTGTGGGTCTCCTTCACCAGATCGGCAATACAGACGTCGGTGACCTCCAGCGGGTCGGACGCGATCATTCGGCGAGGGACTCAGTCCACTGTCGAGCTCGAAAACGCCTTACGTACGGTGGGTTTCGCTGACCCCGGCTGCTCGGGCAACAGCCCGGACCCGCCGCGCCCCAGAAGCCGGGTCCCGAGCATCAACCGCTGCTGCCGTTCATTCAGATGCGGGAGCGACGCCTCGAATTTCCCCGAGTTGCTTTGCGGACCTCGGCGGAGAGCGCCATACCCACCTCAACGATCTCAAGGTCAGGAAGCGGCGCCTTGGTTCCACACAGCTTCGATGCACGAGACACCTTTGGGCGTAGCGAGCACGGGAAGGCCTGCTCGGCGGCGCTGATCAGGGCTGGCGCGCCGTCGGAGACGATGAGCAGCTGCGGGCGAAGGCCACGACCGGGCCGGGTCGGACAGGAAGTTGTGCCCGGTGTCGGTGGACTCCGCTCCGGCGGCGGCCAGGCCGACGAAGACCGGTTCGCCGGCGGTGGTGATGCCCCAGGGGCAGGATCGGCTCGGCCCGCTGCCCGTCGTGCATCTTGAAGTGCGAGGCGTCCAGGAACAGGTAGTCCATCTCCTCCATGCTCAGGTCGCGCGACATCAGGCGTCATTCCCGGCGACGATGGCCTGGCAGATGGTCGAGACTATGGACGTGGACAGCGCGGCAGCGGAGCCGAGTACTTCGGCCAGGGCGACCTGGACGTCGCGCACCGACAGATCGCGTGATCGGCCCTGAGGTCCCTCGAACGGTGGTCAGGCCGTGCCCGTTGCGGTATCCAGGCCGGGCATGCGCTCCTCATCGCTGCTGCCGTCAGCGGTGACGGCGGTGGCGTGCTGATAGCGGGCGCGGTGGAGGAAGGCGTCCATTTCTGCCTCGACCGCGGTCTGGATGATCAGGCTGACGGCCGAGCCGGAGCGATATCCTCGATCACCTCGGCCAGATCACGGCCTTCGGTGACCAGAGCGTCGAGCTTGGCGCGGATGGCCTGAATAGGCGATAGTACGCATGCCGCGAGCGTAGGTCTTTGCGTTGTGCGACCTTTGGTCGGTTCAGCACGGCAACCTATGCTCGCTCACTTGCGCACCCCATCTCGGACGCGACCCTCGTCATGGCCAAAGCCAACCTAGCGGACAGTCTTGCCGATGCCGACGCATCGCCACCGCCATTGCCGACGGTAGCCGGCCCGGTCACCATACTCGCGACGCGACGCGAGCATGGTGACCGGATCGGCGGCCACACGCCACTTCCGACGATGACCCCTGGCAAGCGAGGTCACCGACGCTGGAGGTGGTTGCTCCCTTTCTCGGGCATGATCTGTACGGGATCAAGAAAGGTGCTTATATGATCCATTTGCGGAGGTGGCTCATCAAGCGAGAATCCCGCCAACCATCGTCTGAATCCTGACGGTTCACGGAGGTGCCCTCGCGCCTGTACAGCGCACCACCCGATGGTCCGCGCTTTACGCTGCGCAGCGCCGGACGAGATGCCTAATTGCCGGGATCCGAGGAGTCGGCCTGCGACATCGATGGTGGGATGGCAACGCACGGGCAGATCAGGCGAGCGAGACCACCACTTCGCCAACGGTGCCGCGCGGAGGCGGGCGAGCGCGGACGGAAGCTCGCGCGGGCCTACTCGGCCGCGATAAGGGGGTGCAGGGCAGGCGATCGGTCACGTTGACGAGATCCTTCAGTGTCGCTGGTGGGCGACATAGCCGGATATCTCGTAGCCCTTCAGCATGCCGAAACGGAGGATGTGGTCGGCTCCGCGGTCATGGGCATGTGGACAGCTTCGACTCGTGGTGGCGACGTCGTTGCTCGCCTCTTCGCCGCATTTCCGGCTCAGGCAGGAGGGTCGACCCCCTGCCAGCCGGGGCCAACGGTCGGAGCCTACCTTCGTGGCCCATCGGCATGCGCCGTGGAGCGGTCCGGTCGCCCGGACCCTCACCAGCGACCGGATCAGCGCCCCCGCCCCGCCTCGAGAGCAGCGTGCTCCCCTGGTTCGGGTTGCCGCGATCGCTGCCCAGCCGATGGGCAGCGATCGCCTGTCACAAACCTGGCTTTGGCCCGTTCGCGCGCCGCTGGCGGTGCCGGTAGTCGGTCGGAGAGATGCCATGGCGCTTGACGAACTGGGTGCGCAGCACACCGTTAGAACGGAACCCCACGCGACCGGCGATCTCCCGGATGGACAAGGTGGTGGTCGCCAGGAGTTCTTCCGCGAGGTCAAGCCTCTGGTCGGTCAGCCATGCGTAGGGGGTGGTACCGGTCACCGCCTGAAAGCGACGGGCGAAGGTGCGCGCGCTCATCAAGGCCTGCTTGGCCAGCTCAGTGACCGTCAGAGGCTGGCTCAGGTGGTTGCGGGCCCACAGGAGCAGCTCGGCCAGGCGCGCGTCCTCGTCGTCGGCGAGTGACCGGGCTTCGATCTCTGAGGAGTTCGGAACATATTGCGTCAGCCCACTTTCGCGGCGCGGAGTGATCATCCATTCTCTGGCCACGGCGTTGGAGACGGCCACGCCATGTTCGCGGCGCAGGAGATGCAGGCACATGTCGATGCCGGCGGCGGCACCAGCTCCTGTGACCACCTGACCTTGATCGACATACAAGGCGTCGGCCTCCACGGTGACCGACGGATGACGGAAAGCCAGGAGAGCCGACAAGGAGCGATTCGTCGTGACGCGCAGGCCGTCGAGCAGGGCCGTCTCGGCCAGCAGGAACGAGCCCGAGCAGTAGGCGGCGATCAGGGCTCCCCGGTGGAAGGCGTCCGTCAACGCCCGCCGGAGGGCCAGGGAGACGCTGAGTGGTCGGTGCTCGCTGGGCAGCACGATGACCAGATCGGCGTTCGCCATCGCCTCGAGCCCATGCCTCACCTGCAGGCACATGCCGACATCGGTATTCACGCGGCCGGCGCTGTCGGAGCAGACCGAGAAGTCGAAACGCGGTAACCCCATGTGGCTCCGGTCCGCGAAGAGGCCACTGACCGTGCTCAGCCCGAACGCACTGACGCCTGCGGGGGCATAGGCGACCACGGAGCGGAATGGAGTCTGCGGTTTTCTGGTGGACAAGCCGTGCGGCTGGTGGTTTTCATGAGGGTGTTGCTGTTGCCAGGCTCGGCCTATCGAGGACCACGATGGTGATCCGTCTATGAGCACCGTGGGGTCTCCTTCTATACGATGCGGAGGTCGCCGACGAAGGCTGTTGATCACGACGTGTCCGGCAGCGGTGGGGCTCGTCGATGCCCCAGCGATGCTGCGAAGCGGTCGCCGTGAACACAAGCCGGAGGCATGCGATGAGCGTTGGCTCAGGCATAGAGATGGTGACCGGTGGGTTGTTGCATGACGCTTGGGGTCTAGTCACCTCATGCATCGAATGCGGCGAACCTGTCGTTGATCTCGCCGGCGTTTCCACATCCGCTGCGGGGCGTCTTGTCGCGTTCCGATACAGCTAGTACGGCCTATGCGCCTCGATACACCAGAAGCGGGTAACCGGTGCGCTTCCACGATCAGTACCTCAATTCGAACTCATGCTCAGGTAGGAGGCCCCGCATGGCTTCAACCATCGCAATCAGCCCCCTGGTAGCTCACATTTCTGCCATCTGGTGTCGTCTTGACGTCGTTTCGCTGTCGCCTAGCTGACGTCCGCTGGTTTCGATCGAGAATTCCTGTCGCCCTGCCGGCGGCCAGCTCACCGGCCTCCGCCAGGACCCAGGGCACGCGACCGGGCCCGTCACCCGATGCAGTGCAGTACTTCGCGCTGACGTGACGCCCTGACCATGGTGGACGGGACGGCGAGGACCAGGTCAGGATCGGGCGCAGATCATCGCCTTGCAACGACAACATCTCGGACGTCGAAGCCTGTGTTCTTCCTGGGAAATGTGGCATCGTTCCCGCATGGGGACGCGGTTCGGTGTACTGGGCAACCTCGAGGTTGTGCGCGACGGGGTGCCGGTGGCTGTGCCGGCGCTCAAGCAGCGGATTGCCCTGGCCACCTTGCTCTTGCAGGCCAACCAGCACGTGTCGTTCGATCAGCTCGCCGAACGGATGTGGGACGGGCGAGAAGCCCCCGACGATGCGCGCGGTGCCGTTCAGACGCACATCGGCAGATTGCGGCGTACCCTGCTCGACCCAGGTGATGACCAGCAGTTGATCCACACCCTGGACGAGGGATATATCCTCAAGCTGGCCGCAAAGGACCTCGACGTCGCCGTTTTTCTTGATCTCGTCAGTCAGGCCAAGCGAGCGGGCCAGACCGGCGACGAGGCGTACGAAGCCGATCTGCTGCAGCGGGCACTGGCCCTGTGGCGCGGCCCTGCCCTCGTCGACGTGCCCTCGGAGTCGCTGTATCGCGATCACGTTCTGGTACTGAACGAACAACGGGTACAAGTGCTGGAGCGCTTTTTCGAGCTCCGGCTACGGGCTGGCCGGCATGAAGAGATTGTCGTGAGCCTCAAAGCGGCCACGTCGGCACACCCGCTGCGCGAACGCTTGTGGGCGCAGCTCATGCTCGCGCTCTATCGATCAGGCCTTCAGGCCGAGGCGTTGCAGGTGTACCACACGGTCAGCAACGTGCTCCGGCAGGAGCTGGGCGTCGACCCCAGCGACGAACTGCGCAAGCTGCACCACGACATCCTCACCGGCGATCACACCCTGCTGATGCCTCCTGCCTCGAGCGGCCTGGCCGTCGTTGCCGGCCAGGCGAGCGTCGTGGCCGCACAGCCGCGGCGTACCACCGCCACGACCTTTGCCCCGTCGGCCGCGCTTCCCCGGCAGTTGCCCGCTGACATCGCACACTTCACCGGCCGGCTCGCCCAGATGGCGACACTGGAGAAACTCCTGCTCATGGCACGTGACCAGACTCCGCGGCCGATCGTCCTCGACGGCACCGCGGGGGTGGGCAAGACCACTTTGGCCGTCCACTGGGCGCACGTGGCTCGCGACCAGTTCCCCGACGGCCAGCTTTACCTCGATCTTCGCGGTTTCGGACCAGGAGCGCCGGTCGAACCCGCCGCCGCACTGGAATCGCTGTTACGGGCCCTGGGGGTCGTGGCAGAGCTCCCGGCCGAGCTGGATGCGCGATCGGCACTGCTACGCACTCTGATGGCGCAGCGATGCATGCTGCTCCTGCTCGACAACGCCCGCGACGAGGCACAGGTGCGCCCGTTGCTTCCCGGCGGGCAATCACAGGTGTTGATCACCAGTCGCAGTCAGCTGCGCGGAATGACTGCCCGAGAAGGTGCGTTCCGCGTCACCCTCGACGTCTTCTCACCGGATGAAGCCCATTCCCTCCTGGCCGCGCTCCTGGACGAAGGTCGCCTCCGTGCCGCCCCACGGGCGGAGATGGAGCTCGGCCAGCTCTGCTCCCGGCTTCCCTTGGCCCTCAGCATCGCGGCGGCCAATCTCGACGCCAACCCGCACCTGAGCCTAGCCGACTATGTGAACGAGCTCCGCGAGGGCAACCGCCTGGTCGCCCTGGAAGCCGGGAATGACCAGGCAGCAGCGGTGCGTGCCACCCTCGACCTGTCCTACACAGCCCTGCCAGAGCCGCAGCGCAGGATGTTCCGGCTGTTGGGGCTGGTTTCGGGCGCGGACTTCACCGTGCAGACCACGGCCGCGCTGGCCGGCTGTTCGACAGGTGAGGCGGGACGAAGGCTAGACCTGCTCTCCTCCTTCCATCTGGTTCGCATGCACGCTCCCGGGCGCTACACCTTCCATGACCTGCTCCGCCTCTACGCCGCCGAACACGCCTACTCCGACGAGTTCACCGACGAGCTGGCAGAGGCCAGGCAGCGCCTGTACAACTGGTACCTCCACAGCGTCCTGGCTGCGGCCCGGCTCCTCCATCCCCATTGGGTACGATTGCCGCCTCCGCCGATCCTGAGCACCGTGCAGCCTGCGGTCTTCGACACCCGAGAGCGCGCCGTAGCCTGGCTGGAGGCGGAGCACGACAATCTGGTGTCAATGATCCATGACGCGCTGCACCACGGTCAGCACGAGAACGGGTGGCGACTGACTGACGCGCTGCGCGGCCACTTCTGGATGAGCAGGCGCCTGGAGGACTGGCTCGCCTGCTCCCAGGCCGCCCTCACCGCGGCCATCGCAGCCGGCGACCGGGCGGCCGAGGCGGTGATCCAGCTGAGCCTGGCCAACGTCCAGACATTCCAGGAGCGGCCGGAGCGATCGATGGAACCGTACGCGCGAGCCCTGTCACTCGCGGAGGAGATCGCCTGGCTAGATTGCCAGACCTTCGCCCTTGCCGGACTGGCAAACGCCCAGCTACGCCTGGGCTATCCGCAACACGCGGTCGAACACCTCAACGAGGCTCTGGCCCGGCGGACCGATCATGAACCCGGCATGGAGACGTACCTCAACAATCTGGCGGTCGCCTACAACCAACTGGGGGAGTTGGAGCTCGCCCTCGACCACCTCAGGCGGGCTCTGAACCTCGCCAAGGACAGCGTTGCCGTCTACATCTGCAACGTGGGCGAGGTCATGTACGGCCTGGGAAGGCTCGACGAGGCGGCCCGGCACCTCAACGAGGGCATCTCCCTCAGCCGCCAGTCGGGTGACCGTGGCGTCGAGCTGGAATGCCTGGTCCTACTGGGAGCCGTTTACAGCGATCTCGGGCACTACCCCAAGGCACTCGATCTCGGCGCTCAGGCGCTGGCGATGAGCCAAGATCTGGAGGACCGCCTCCTCGAGGCCGGCGCGCTGAACGTCATGGGCACTGTCCATCACGAACTCGGTCGATACCGTCAGGCACTGGAATACCGCCAGCAGGCGCTCGACGCGTCGAAACAAGGTAATCATCGCCATCCCGAAGTGGCCAGCTTGATCGGCTTGGCCATGGCGGCCAGGAGTATCGGTCGACTCCCAGAAGCCGCGGCACACGCCGAACAGGCCCGCTTGGTCGCACGCGACCGCTCCTTCCGCGTGCTGGAGGGACTGGCCCTGACCGCGCTCGCGGAGATCAGTATCGCCCGTGGTGCCCGAGCCGAAGCCGTCGCCCAGGCGAATCAGGCCGTTGACCTGCATCGCGCGACAAATCACCGCCTCGGTGAGGCCCGAGCTCTCCGTGTCCTCGGCGACGCCGTCTACGGAGAGGACGGCGTCCGCGCCGCGGAGCCGTACCGGCGAGCAGCTCTCGCGCTGTTCTCTGCGGTCGGCAGCCCCGAAGCCGCTGACCTTGATCGCCTCATTCAGGAGGACGATGATCCGCGCCCCGACACGTGATGCTTCGCGCTTCCGCCTAGCTTGTCGCCTGAGCCCGAGACGGCTGTCCACCGCGTCCAGGGTGCCGATGAAGAGACCAGGACGACGCCGACGGTGCTGATCTGCCGGAAGATCTCGTTGACGGTGTTGACCCGGCCTGCGTCCCGCAGTTGAGGAGACGACCACCTCGGTGAGAGGGTCTCCCCGTACGAGAAGTAGCGATCTTGTGAGGCGTGGCCGCCGAGGCCGAACCGAAGACGCCTACGCGGATACGCGAAGTGGTCTGTACACCGCAGGCGCGCAGCCTGGTCCCACTCCTCCGATGACGTCTTCGATGAGAAGGTCATCGACCTGGCGTCAAGCAGGTCAAGCGAGGCCGACTACGTACGTGCGTGGCGACCACGCGGGGAGTGGCGACTACGCCCTCTCCGCGTCGATCAGCTTGTACTTGGCGAGCGTCATCGAGTCTCGGACGCGAAGAAAGCGGCCTTAGGTTCAAACGATCAATGCAATGGTGCTCGTGGGTGGATCGTGGGTCGGATGGGTCGGCCGGGATGTCGGAGGCGATGAAGGAGGACTTGTGGCGGCGGTGGCGCGCCGGTGAGTCCATCAGCGTGATCTCCCGGGCGCTGGTAAGCCTTCGGGGTCGGTTTTCACGGTGCTGAAGCATCATGGTGGCATCGCGCCGGCCGAGCGGGTGCGCCGGGCCGATCGTTTGAGCGCCGGAGGAGCGGGAATCGATCTCTCGCGGCCTGGGGGCGGGAGCCTCACTGCGGTCGATCGCCGTGTCGATCGGCCGCCCGGCATCCACGGTGAGCCGGGAGGTGGCCCGCAACGGCGGCCGGGTGAAGTACCGTGCGGTCGCCGCTGAGCGACGCGCTCAGGAGCAGGCGCGTCGCCCGAAACCGTCCGCCCTGCAGGACAACCCGGTGCCGCGCCGGCTGGTGGTCGAACTGCTCGGCAACGAGTGGTCCCCGGAGCAGATCGTGGGACATCTGCGGCTGACGCACGCCGGCAACCCGCTCATGCAGATCAGCCACGAAAGCATCTACCGCGCGATCTACACGACCCGGTGGAAACTGATCCCGCGCGAGCTGTGCACCAAGCTGCGCACGCGCCGTCCCCTCCGCAAGAACAAGAAGAACACGGTCAAGGGCCAGTGGCGTTCCCAGATCACCGGGGCACGGCCGATCGAGGAACGGCCCGAGGCAGCCAACGCCCTGACCGCTCGGCCACCTCGAACGCAACCTCATCATCGGCGCCAAGAACAGCCAGATCGCGACGCTGGTCGATCGCAAGGCCCGCTACCTGACCATGGTCGCGCTACCCAGCCGTGTCCCACGCTGGACGGGCTAGCCGGGCGTACGTGTGACAAGAGCGACTACCGGGCAGACTAGTCTGTCTCCATGTTGGCGGAGAAGCGGCCATAGTACATGAGGATCGGCCGCAGTCCCCGGCGCTCATAGAGGCGCTGGGCACCGGAGTTGGCAGCCAGAGTCCCGATGAGCAAATCGCCGATACTGAGCCTCTGGAGCTCGTCGTCCACTTTGTCCAAGAGCAGTGTGCCAACGCCGTTGCCTCGCTCAGCCGGAGCAACGGAGAGCGTCTGAAGCTCCGCGACACGGCTACCCGTCACCCAGGTATCGTCGGGCCCAGGCTTGATCTCTACGAAGGCGTAACCGATTGGCCGGCAGTGACGTTCGGCAACCAGGATGAACGAACCCTCCTCCTGAATCCAACGCCGGTAACAGGAACGGCGCAGTTCCCAGGAACGCTCGTCCGAGAAGTACGCGAATCCAGGTTGGACGGACTGGTGGTGCTCGTGCAGCGCCAGCCACAGTGGCTTCAGGAGATCGACAAATTCAGCCCCTCCCCTGCGGAGCGTGATGTCACCGTGGATGTAGCTTGCTTGACTCATCCAACTTCTCTTCTCGTGCTTCTCGACGCCCTGGACGAGATCTATTCTCTCTCATGCAGTTCGTGAGATCGTCCTCGGGCAACGTGGTGATCCAGAAAGCACGCCCAAGTCCCGGGTGTGTCCAGCGATCCGGGACAGAGTCGAAGTCGGCCTGGACTGCAGTGCCAGGATTACTCTCGGTCCGTTTCTCAATACTGCCTCGCCGAATCCGCCGTGCAACCTATCAACGCAACGGCCCGTCACGGCGTCTGCTGTTCTGACGTGGTCGGGAATTCAGTGACTGCGCATTCTGCTGCCGCGCCAGCGGATAACCGGGTGAACCGAGTGAGCGTAGAGCGAATCGCCAGGCTGGCGAACTGGGAGACCTCCGTCGACGGCTCCGGCAAACGGCTGCGCACCCGCCGCTGGGGACACCCCACAGCATCGGTCACCCCCGAAGCCACCACCCCGGCCACCAAGACCGCGCCGGCGGCACCCGACCATCGACGCCTCTCACCTCCCCGCGGGCACCGCCGTGGGGCCCGCCGTGGGGCCCGGCGTTGGGGTCCGGCGTTGGGGTCCGGCGTTGGGGTCCGGCGTGGGAGTCCGGCGTGGGAGTCGGGCGGGGGGGTCGG
>NZ_PVNG01000056.1 GCF_003001935.1 Nonomuraea fuscirosea
CCCCCATCCCCCATCCCCCATCCCCCATCCCCCATCCCCCACGAGAAAGGCCGACATCATGGAGATCGTCAACCGGCCCGCACCGCCGACCGGGCTGCGCCGCAGGCTGTGGCGCCTGCCCATCCTGCTCTACCGCCTGCGCCTGGGGCGGCTGCTGGGCGGCCGCGTCATGCTGCTCACCCACACCGGCCGCGTCTCGGGCCTGCCCCGCCGGGCCGTCATCGAGGTCGTCCAGCACGACGAGCAGGGTTACGTCGCCGCCTCGGGCTTCGGGGTGCGAGCGGACTGGTACCGCAACGTCATGACCACCTCCGAGGTGGTCCTCCAGGTGGGCGGGAAGACACTCAGAGCGACCGCGGCGCCGATCTCCGCCGACGACGGCGCGGAGCTCATGGCCCGGTACGCGCCCCGCCATCCGGTCGCCGCCCGCCGGCTCTGCCAGATCATGGGCTTCGCCGTGGACGGCAGCGAGGCCGACTACCGCGAAGTTGGGCGGCGCATCCCCTTCGTCCGCTTCACCCCGGCCTGATCAGCCGCCCCGCCAGAGGCCACCCCGCTTGAGAGGCGGTCTCCGGCGCGCCGGAGGACGGCTTTCCCGATGAACGATTCGCGGCCACACGGCGAGGAGCCGGAAACTTTCAAACGACAGGCATTGATGAAAAGAAGTTTCGGATATATCTTCACGATCAATCCGCCCGGGCGCCCGACCTCCACCCCCTGTTCAGAGGTGAGCATGCCTATGCCCGCAAGGCCGGCACGATCGACGGCCATGAAGCCCACCATCCTCGCCCTCTCCGTCGCCCTGGCGGCGGCGTTGTTCCCGCAGGCCGCCTCCGCTGCCTCGTCCGCTGCCAGGTCCACGCAGGTGATGGCCTCGCACAAGAGCCCGTTCAACTGCGGCAAGACGTTCTACGCCAACAACTGGATCGACACTCCGCCGCACAACCCTGAGGGCTCCATCGACTGGCAGACGTACGGGAGCGACGCCATCAACGGCGAGCCCGTGCGCGCCACCGCCGCCGGCACCGCGTACTTCAACGACGCGGGCAGCACGAGCTACGGCAAGTGGGTCGAGGTCCGGCACGGTGACGGCACCAGGACCCGCTACGCCCACCTGGCGACCATGGTGCGGGCGGCCGGCGGCTCGATGAGCGTCAGCCAGGGCACCCAGATCGGCACGGTCGGCTCCACGGGCGGCTCCAACGCGCCCCACCTGCACTACGAGCAGCGCACCTCCGGCGGAGCGGTTGACACCAGCCCCACGGTCGAGGGCGTGACCGTGTCCCTGGGCCAGAAGAAGGCCGTGACCAGCACCAACGCCTGCGGTGGCGGCGGCAACCCGTACACGCCCGAAGAGGTCTGCGGCAGCGGCTACGCGACCATCGACTCGGCCGCCGTCACCGGCGGGCGCGTCTACCTGCTCTACAACTCCGGCAACGGCTACAACTGCGTCACCACGCTGAAGACGACGAACGTCGGGTCGCCGGCGTCGATGTCGGCCTTCCTGGAGCCGGAGGGCTCCAACCGGACGACGAACTCGGGCAGCTTCAGTTACTACGCCGGGCCGGTGAAGCGGTCCGCGCCCGGGACGTGCGTCAAGTGGGGCGGCTCCATCGGGAGCGACTCGTACACCAGCCCCTTCGAGCACTGCGGTTCCTGACGGCCGGGCCCCCGCACCAGCAGCGGTGCGGGGGCTCGCCGCCGGCCGGCCCGCGCACGACCGGCAGCACGACCGGCAGCACGACCGGCAGCATGACCGGCGCCGCGGCACGACCGGCGCGGCCCAACGACCGAAGCCGCCGGTCAGGTGAAGGCGGGCATGATGCGGTCGTGGATCAGCCGGAGCTGGGTGTCCACGTCCGCCACCTCGGGCAGCTCCCGTCCCATGAACTGCCTGACCAGCGTCGCGTCCGTGACGGCGAGGATCATGTGGTTCACGCCGGACGGCTCGATCTCGCGCTTGATCTTGGCCACGCACTCCTCCGGCGTGCCGGAGATCGACAGCCGCTCCCCCAGCTCGGGCGTGGTCAGCTCGACCGCCCTGGCCAGGTCGCCGGCGCCGAGGGCGTCCACGATCGGCTTCATCGCGCCCGGATCCACGCCGTTGCGTTCGAGCTGCTCGGCGGGCATGGACGAGGCGTACAGGCCGACCATGCTGCGGGCGGCCTCCTTGGCCACGGCCGAGTCGGGGCCGGTGGCGAAGACGACCCAGGCGCCGATGTCCATCGACGAGGGGTCCTTGCCCGCCTTCTCCGCGCCGGCCCGGAAGTTCTCGACCAGGTAGTCGTAGGCCTCTCGGGTGTAGCTGAGCGCGTGGTGCACGCCGTCGGAGAGTTCGCCGGCCGCGCGGAAGGAGCGCGGGCCGCGCATCGCGCCGAGCTTGACCGGCACCCGTTCCTGGACCGGGCGGGCGAAGGTGAACAGGCCGCTGTACCGGAAGAACTCGCCGTCGAAGGTGATCGCGCCGTCGTCCAGCAGCGTACGGACGACGTGCGCCGCCTCCTTGACCCGCGACAGCGGCTTGGTGACCGCCCAGTCGATGCCGTACTGGGCGAGCAGCCCGAAGTTGCCGCTGGACAGGACCACCTCGGCCCGGCCGTCGCTGAGCTCGTCGAGCGTGGCCGCCGCCTGGGCGATCAGGGTCGGCTCGCGCAGCACCACCGAGGAGACGCTGGGCCCGAACCTGATCCGCGACGTCTGCTGCGCGGCGGCGGCGAACAGCAGCCACAGGTCCTTGTGCCAGGTCTCGTCGGCGGCGTAACAGGCGTGGAAGCCGAGTTCGTCGGCCAGGCGGATGGAGGCCAGCGACTCACGCAGCGGGTAGTCGGGCAGCATCACGTAGCTGAACTTCATTGGGGGACCTCCTGTGGGATGGCGTCGCCCGAGGGGGCTCCGCCCTTGTCGTACGGCCGGGCGGCCAGCAGGTAGGCCAGCCCGGCGGCGATCACCACCAGCCCGGACAGGGCGACCAGGTAGTCGTCGTACCAGGGGGCGTCGGGCGTCCTCGGCCAGGCCATGTTGACGATGGCGAGCACCCCGTAGACCAGCGCGGCCACGTTGACGGCCAGGCCCGCGCGGCCCAGCGTGAACGGGCCGGACGGGCGCCACCCGCGCAGCCTGGCCCGCAGCGCCGCCAGCACCACCATCTGGAAGCCCAGGTAGATGCCGAGCACCGCGAACGAGATGATCTTGATGAGAGCGTCCTCCGACACGATCGAGCCGAGCACGACCACGGCGGGGACGACGGCGGCGACCAGCAGCGCGTTCGGCGGGATGCGCCTGGCCCGAGAGAACCTCCTGAACACGCGGCTGCCCGCGATCATGTCGTCGCGGGCGTAGGAGTACAGCAGCCGGCTCGCCGCCGCCTGCAGGCTGAGCGCGCACGACAGGAACGACAGCAGCACCACGCCGAACACGACCTTGAGCCCGACCGGGCCGAAGGCGGCGGTCAGCACGTTCGTGACCGGGTCGGGGTCGGCGCCGGTGACGACGGCGGCGAAGTCGGGCACGGCCAGCAGCAGCGCCAGGCAGACGAACGTGGCTGCGGCGCCGCCCACGTAGATGGTCATGCGCATGGCCTTGGGGATACGCCGGGTGGGGTCCGGCACCTCCTCGGCCACGTCACCGCACGCCTCGAACCCGTAGTACTGAAAAATCCCGATAAGTCCGGCGGCCAGGAAGGCCACGAAATAGCCGGACTCCGACCCGGCGCCGAACGAGTCGAACAGCACCCCGAGCCCGTGGTGCCGCTCGGTGAGCAGCAGCCACCCGCCCACCGCCAGCGCCCCGACCAGCTCGGCGGCGAACCCGATGATCGCCGCCATCGCCAGCGCCCTGGTCCCGGCCAGATTGATCGCCAGCGCCACGGCCAGGATGACCAGCGCGCACAGGATCGTGTTGCCGGTGCTCACCCCGATCCCGAGGAAGGCCGACAGGTACGGCCCCGCCCCGTACGCCACGCTCGCGATCGTCACCAGCAGCGCGACCAGGTACACCCAGCCCGTCATCCAGGCCCAGCGCCGCCCCCACAGCCGCCTGGCCCACGGATAGATGCCGCCGGTCAGCGGATACTGCGAGACGATCTCACCGAAGACGAGCGCCACCAGGAACTGCCCGGCGCCCACGAGGACCAGGCTCCAGATCATCGGCGGCCCGCCGACCGCCAGCGACGAGGCGAACAGGGTGTAGACGCCGACCACGGGCGACAGGTACGTGAACCCGAGCGAGAAGTTGGCCCACAGGCTCATGTCCCTGCGGAACTCCGAGGTGTAGCCGAGGTCGGCCAGCCTGGTGTCGTCGCCCCGGCTCACCGGCACGTCATTCGTCGAGGTCATGGAGCAGCTCCTCGCCGGAGATCACCTTGCCGGCGAAGTGCCGGTGCATCCAGGCCAGGTGGTCGGCCCGGGACCGGACCAGGCGCAGCGTGTCCCAGTTGGGGAAGCTCTGCTGGGTCACGTGCTCGGTCATGAGCGCGGGCTCGACCTCGTAGACGTGCTCGAAGCGGGTGATCGCCACGTCGGTCACCCGCCGGGCGGGTGGCGGCGACATCTCCTCCTGATGGCGATAGGTCATGGCTCCTCCGCGTACGCCTGGTCGAGCAGGTACTTGCCGGGGTTCATGATGTTGTTCGGGTCGATGGCCCGCTTGACCGCGAGCATCACGTCGTACCCGCCGCCGAGCTCCTCCGGGACCAGGTCCACCTCGCCCTCGCGGCAGGAGCCGTGGCAGGCGCTGATCGAGCCCCCGTGCTCCAGCGTCACCGCGGCGAGATCGCGCTTGGCCCGCACCCACGCCGCCCAGGCGGTGTCGTCGAGCCGCTGCTCCCAGATGCCGATGTCGATCTCGGTGAGGTAGTCGGCGCCGGTCGCGCCGTTGGTGTAGGCGAACATGCCCCAGTCGTCGAACACGTCGCTCTCCCGCCTGAGCCGGGCGGCGATCTCGTGCCAGGCCAGCCGGACGGCGGGCAGGCGGGTGTAGTTGATCGAGGCGTCCTCGCAGTGCCAGCTCATCGGCACGACCTGCCCCGACTTGGTACGGCCGTGCAGCGGCGTGGCGTACCTGTCGTGCCGGGCCGCCCAGTCGCCCTCGGAGATCTCGTCGCCCAGGTAGCGGGCGCCGAGCGAGCGGGCGATGCGCAGCAGCCGCCGGCCGCCGGCCCTGACCTCGTCCTCGTAGCCGTACAGCGCGGCGCACACCAGCGCCTTCACCGACGACGGCTGCGGGATGTAGGCCTCGTCGTCGCGCCGCAGGTAGTCGACCTTCCACTCGTCGAACAGCACGGCCCCGGCGAACGTGGCCACGCCCGCCCGCGCCAGCGCCCCGACAGCGCGGTAGGCGCTGTCGTAGTCCTCGAACGCCCAGAACGGCGAGAACTCCGCCTCCGGTTTCGGGAACAGCTTCAGCGTCGCCTCGGTGGCGATCCCCAGCGTGCCCTGATGGCCCATGAACAGGTGCTTGAGCTGGTACCCGCTGGAACTCTTGGTGATCTTCCTACCGATGCCGTCGCCGACGTGGATGACCCGGCCGCCCGGCAGCACGTGGTCGAAGCTGAGCACCAGGTCGCGGGTGTGGCCGTACCGGGAGCCGATCAGGGACCAGCCGCTGGTGCCGATCCGGCCGCCGACGAGCGAGCACGGGTAGGACGCCGGGTCGTCGGGGTAGATCAGGCCGTGCCGGGCCAGGACCTCGTTCAGCTTGAGCGCGTTGATGCCGACGCCGACCGTGCAGGTGCGGTTGCCGAGGTCGATCTCCTTGATCTGGTTGATCCGCTTGACGTCCACGACGATGCCGCCGCGCAGGGGCACCGCGCCGTCGGTCAGCCCCGTGCCGCCGTCGCGCGGCACGACCGGGATGCGCAGGGCGTCGGCCAGCCTGAGCACCTCCGCGACCTCCTCGGTGGAGGCCGGCAGCACCACCAGGTCGGGCATGCGCTCCGCCCACCGGTGCACGGGGAACGGCGCGGGCACGCGGGCCCGGTTGAGCCGGTCGGCCTTGCCGGTCAGCACGTGCTCGGGGCCGAGGATCCCCCTGAGCTCCTCCAGTACGGGATCGCCGATCAGCACCGTCATGACGTCACCTCCGGCACCCTGTCACCGGTCATGGGGCCGGTCATGGGGACACCCCCAGCGACTCGGCCAGCAGTTCGTGCAGGTCCACGACGTCGATCGAGCGCGCCCGGCCCGCATCCGACAGCGGCCGCTCCGCCCACGGACAGGCGCTGACCAGCGTGTCCACGCCCAGCTCGGCCGCCTTGCCGACCCGCTGCTCGCTGATCTTCGCGGTCAGCTCCGGCTTCTCGACGGGCAGCCCGCCGCCCCCGCCCGAGCAGTACGACCACTGCGACACCCGGTCCACGTCGTGGAAGGTCAGCCCCGGGATCGCGCGCAGGATCTCCCGCGGCTCCCGCCAGACGCCCTTGCGCTTGTTGAGCCGGCACGGGTCGTGGTAGGTCACCGTGCGCTCGACCGGGACGTGCGGCGTCAGCCTGCCCTCCCTGATCAGCTCCGCCAGCAGCTCCACGACCAGCACGATCTCGATGTCGTAGGCGTCGCCGAAGTAGCGGGGATAGTCCTCGGTGAACGTGATGTAGTCGTGCGGGTCGAGCACCAGCACCCGCCGCACCCCGGCCGCCCGCCAGTCGTCCAGGTTGTGCCGGGCGAAGCGGCGGGCCTGCTCGTCGTAGCCCATCTCGGCCGCCGGGCCGCCGCAGCACCACTGCTCGTTCATCAGCCCGAACTCGTAGCCGGCCAGACTGAGGATCCGGGCCACCGAGCGCGGCACCGAGGTCCGGACGAAGGCCGCCTCGCAGTCCACGAACAGGATGCTCTCCCCGCCGATCGGCAGCTCGAGCCCTTCGGCCCAGTCGCGTACCCGCCCCTGGTCCACGGGGGTGCCGTCGAGCACCGGCTCGTGCCGGCGCTCGTCGGTCAGCTGGTTCCAGCGCCGCCAGCCCGGCTGGTGCACGCCCTGCTCGACGGCCAGGCCGCGCACGGCCTTGACCAGATCGACCGTACGGGTACGGAAGCGGTAGAAGTCGCCGGTGAACAGCGAGTTGGGGCAGCGCACCTCGCACGCGCCGCATCCGGTGCAGTTGACGTAGTCGGCCGCGACGTCCGCGACCTCCAGCTCCCCCTTCTCCATCGCCACGACGTTGGCGTGGAAGGCGGTGGGGCTCCAGGACTCGTTCCGTGTGACCTGCATGACGGGGCAGACCTCGCGGCAGAACTTGTGGCCTGAGGAGAAGCAGTTGTAGGCGGCGTCGCGCCACTCCTCGGCGAACTCTTTCTCGGGCCTCTCGTCGGGATCCGGCATGTGGCCTCCCAGGCAAGCGGGATCGCGCGTTGCGCTTAAAAGTATGAGTTCATATTTCAAAAGGCAATATGCTGGAGCGCGTGAGTCAGCTTCCCAGGGCGGCCGTCTTCGCCCCGCTCGACGACGGTTCCGGCCGGGTGGAGGTCGTGGTGCGCCGGCTGGCCGAGGCCATCGCGCTCGGCCTCATCGCCGACGGCGACCAGCTGCCCGCCGAGCTGGAGCTGGCCAACGCGCTCAAGGTCTCCACCGTGACGTTGCGCGCGGCGCTGGCCGCCCTGCGCGAGCGCGGCCTGGTCGAGACCCGCAGGGGGCGGGGCGGCGGCACGTTCGTGCTCGCGCCCGCCGACCCGTCCACGGCCCGGCTCCGGCGCCGCCTGCGCGAGCTCAGCACGTCCGAGCTGCGCGAGATCGGCGACTACCGCTGCGCCATCGCCGGCACCGCCGCCCGGCTGGCCGCCCTGCGCGCCTCCGCCGACAACGTCGCCCGCCTGCGGCAGCTCGTCGGCCGCCTCGACGCGGCCACCTCCGTGGGCGAGCGCCGCCGGGCCGACGGCCGCTTCCACATCGAGGTCGCCGCCGCCGCCCAGTCCGTACGGCTGACCCGCGCCGAGATCGACATCCAGTCCGAGGTGGGCGAGCTGCTCTGGCTCCCGTACGGCGAGGCCGTCGATCCGCGCGACGTCGTACGCAGCCACACCCGGGTGATCGACGCCATCGAGGCCCGCGACCCGCACACGGCCAGGGCGCTCACCGAAGAGCACCTCGACAAGGGGACAGAGCGTCTGATGGAGTTCCATTGGCGGCTCGTCGCATCCGAATGAGGAGGCAACGATGAGCGATCGGCACGTTGACCAGGTGGCCGACCGGGTGCACACGATCGTCGCGGACATCTTCGACTCGCTGGATCGCATCCTCGGCAGCGTCGTGGCCTGCTACCGCGCCTCCGGCTCGTTCGCCTGCGCCGACCTGGCGGGGGTCCGGCCGGAGATCTTCGCCTGCCTGAGCAGGGCGCACGACGTGGTCGCCGGGGCCGGGGTGATCGTCGCGCCCGGCGTGCTGGCCGACCGGCGGCGGTGGCTGGAGTGGTGGCAGGCACCGCCCGAGCAGGATCCGATCTTCCTCGACGTGGACCTCGACCCGGAGAGTCTCGACTTCTACGACTACACGCACGCCGAATGGTTCGCCGTGCCCGAGCACACCCGCCGCCGCCACATCGTCGGCCCGTACGTCGACTACGGCGGCACGGACACGTACATGCTGACCTTCACCGCGCCCGCCGAGGTGAACGGCCGCTTCCTCGGCGTGGTCGGCGCCGACGTGCGGGCGGCCACGTTCGAGGCGCTGCTGCTCGGGGTGCTGGCCGCGAGCCCGACCACGATCACGCTGGTGAACGGCGAGGACCGGGTGGTGGCGACCAACTCGCCCCGTCTGCCGGCCGGCTCCCTGCTCCCGCAGCCGGCCCCGCACCGGCTCCCGCTGACCGGCTCACCGTGGAGCATCGTCACGACCACCGGGGACCGCGCGATCAGCTCTTTGTGACGGCTCGGATCGTGTACCTGGTCCTGCCGGCTCGGATCGTGTACCTGGTCCTGCCGGCTCGGATCGTGTACCTGGTCCTGCCGGCTCGGGCCGCGTACCTGGTCCTGCCGGCTCGGGCCGCGTATCCGGTCCACCGGCTCGGGCCGGGCACCTGGTCCTGCCGGGGTTCGGCCGGTGTGCAGGGCCGGGGGTCCTCAGCCTGTGGGCTCGGGTTCGGCGGCGCCGGTCGCCGCGTCCTCTTCAGGGGTTTCGGCCGCCTCGCGTCGTTCCTCCTCGACCTTCTGTTCCGGGTCCGGTGGCGGCTCGACCGGCTCCGACGGGATCGGGCGGGGTGTCTGCCTGATCTCCACGCCGGCGCGCTCGGCGATCGTGTCGCTCTCTCCGTTGACCCGTCCCACGGCCTCAGGCATGTCCTCGGGGGCTTCGTCCTGTCCGTTCATGCCCCGCACCTGCCCGCAGTTCGCCGTCCGATGCGGCCGCCACCGTTTCGACGGCGGTTTCCACGACTGTTTCGGCGACCGGATCGGCACCCGGATCGGACACCGGATCGGCGAGCGGATCGGCGCCGGGTTCCGCGGCCGGGGGCGCGTCGGCCGGCAGCCGCATGCTCAGCCGGACGACCGTCCCGCCGGGACCGGTGGAGAAGCGCACCTCGTCGCTCAGCCGGCGCATCAGCCAGATCCCCCGGCCGCCGGGAGCCGCGCACGGGGGCAGGCTCTCCGTGTCGAGCACCACGTCGGGGATGCCCGGCCCGGTGTCACGGACCTCGCACAACAGCGCGCCGTCCGCCCGCCACATGCGCAGCCTGCCCCGCCCGCCGCCGTGCTGGACGGCGTTGACCACGCCCTCGTTGACCGCCGCGAGGAAGTCCTCGAGCCGCTCGCCCGCCAGCCCCTGCCCACGGGCCCGGCCGGAGACGGCATGGCGCGTGGCCTGCAGGCGAGCTCCGTCGAACCCCATGCTGAGCAGGGGAAGGGTCTCCATGATCGCGCCCCTTCGGGAAGCGGTTCTCGTAGGACAGGACACTCCTCGCATAGAGAGCCGCCAGGTACGTCCGGTGATCAGGCCCGTCCGCCGTCGCAGGCGAACGAGGCATCGTGACCACCGGCCCCCGCGATTCGCGGTCCCGTGATCCGCGGTTCCGTGATTTGCGGCCCCCCGGTCCGCCGCGTCTGATCCGCCGCAGGGGAATCCGGCACCGCAAGCCCTCGCCGAGCCAGTGCGCGCACACCCGCATGCCCGAACTTTAGGCGGACGCCTCTGAGGCGTCGAGACACAATCCCGGACCTGCGGCGGCCGGCTCGAAAACGCCGCAGCTGATCGTTAATATGCGGGAATGACGCGTACGGACGCCATGCTGGTCTCGCCGGTGGGCACACTGTTCGGAGTCCCCGCCGGTCAGGACCTGTCCGCGAGCAGCCTCGTGGTGGTGGGCGTGCCGTTCGACATGGGCTACCACCCCACCCGCGTCGGCGCGCGCTCCGGCCCCGCGCACGTGCGGGCGCACTCCGCCCTGGTCGCCGAGCACCTTGACGGGTTCGGCACGGACCTGCTGCGCGAACTCGGCGTGATCGACGCGGGCGACGTGGACGTCCTGCCGGGCGACGTCGGGAAGAGCTTTCCCGCCATCGAGGCCGCTGTGTCGCACATCCTCGCGGCCGGCGCGGTGCCGCTGACCCTGGGCGGCGACGGGGCGGTGACGTTACCCCAGCTCCGGGCACTGAAGCGGCATCGGGACGGCTTCGCCGTGCTCCACTTCGACGCCCACACCGACGCGTACGAGGGCATCTACCCGTACGAGTACAACAACGCCAACACGTTCGTGCACGCCGTGACCGAGGGGCTGATCGACCCGGCGGCGTCGCTGCACGTGGGGATGCGCGACACCGACCACCGGGGCCGTCCCGGGATCGTGGGCGTGGCCAGGGACCTCGGCTACGAGGTCGTCACCATGGACGAGTTCACCGCCATGGGCGTGCCCGCGCTCGTCGAGCGGATCCGCGCCCGGTTCGCCGGCGTCCCGGTCTACCTCTGCTGGGACATGGACGTGTTCGACCCGTCCGCGGCGCCCGGTGTGGTCACCCCTTCCTGGGGCGGGATCACGGTGCGGGAGGGGCTGAGCATCCTGCGCGGGCTGCGCGGGCTCGACTTCGCCGCCTTCGACGTCAACACCGTGAGCCCGCCGCACGACCACGCGGGCCTGACCGGCAGTCTCGCCGCGCAGGTCGCGATGGAGTGCGTGTTCCTCCTCGACGCCTGCCGTCCGCAGCCGGGCTGAGCGGCCCGCTCCCGGCGGCGGATGCGGCGACCGCGAGCAGAAGGATCAGAAGCCTCGTGGGCGTGGGCGCCGGCTCTATTGTGCGCAGAACGGGAGATTTCCAGACTCACGGGGGTGAAGTCTTGTGACGGTCTCGACCCTAGTGGCAGCCGTGATGGTGCTCGCGATCGCGGTCATCATCGTGAGGACGGTGTTGTCGCTGCTCAGCGGCTCACCCGCCTTGCGCAGAGGATCCGGCAACCCCGGCAATCCGTTCGTCCACGGCTCGTCGACGCCCGGCGCCGGCTCCTACAGCAGCGACAGCGGCGGCAACTGCTCGGGCGGCGACGGGGGCGGCGGCGGGTGCGCCTGACGACCACCGGCCCCCCTGCGACGGGCCCGGCCAGCGGCTGAGGCCAGACGATCAGGACCGGTCCCCGCGCTGGTGAAAGTGCCAAGCATTGGGAACCGGTCCCCACGTGCTGGTGGAAGTAGCGCAACCGAGCAGGACCGGTCCCCGCGCGGGTGCGGTTGAGTGCCCGCATGGACTGCTCGCGCCCACTGGCCCACGTTCTGCTCGGTACGGCCGCCGCCGTCGTGCTCGTCTCGTGCTCCGCGCAGGAACCGCCACCCGGGGACGCCGCCGCGTCCGGGACGCCCGCCACCGCCTCCCCCACGTCCTCCGGCGGCTCCCCCGCCACGTCACCCGCCACCTCGGCCACCCCGTCCACCAGCGTGTCCGCGACCCCGTCGCCCCGGCCGTCGCTGCCCGGCGCGGCCGACGGTGGCAATCGCCGGGCGTGCGCGGACGGCAGGTGCGAGATCCGGGTGAGGCGGCGGGCCCAGATCCCGCTGCCGGCGCGCTACGGCATCGGCCCGATCCAGGTGACCGGCGTCAGCTCCCGCGAGGTCACGCTGTTCGCACCGCTGAACACCTCGAAGTTCTCCAGTGACGGCGGCTGCTCGCCCACCATCACGGGACCGTCGCTGGGCGCCCCCGGCTACATCAGCCTGACCTGCCCCGTCAGCGCGAAGACGGTCATCAACAAGATGCGCCTGGAGGTGCTCGGTGCCGTCGGCAGGACCGCCGTCCTCCGCATCCGCCCCGCGAAGTGACCACGAGCGACCGTAGGCGACCGCGGGCAACCGTGGGGAGAACGCAAGCGACCGCGAGCAACCGCGACGGCGCCGCACCCGCCACGCGCGTGATGACCACGCGATGGCCGGGGCGGAGACGGCGTGGTCGCGGCCCGCCCCGGCTCTGGGGCGGGTCAGCCGCCGGTGATCACGAAGCCGGTGCCCGGTTCTCGGACGATGTCGCCGGTCGCCGAGTTGGTGATGGTGACGCCGCTCAGGGTCGCGCTGCCCCGGGCGCCGCCGTGGGCCAGGATGCCCGCGCCGTTGTTGGACCTGTCGATGCGGACGTTCGTGATGACGACGCCGGGCATGTTGCCGCCGCCCGCCTTGAACTGGATGCCGTCATAGGTCGAGTCGTGGATCTCGGTGTCGCGGATGGTCACGCCGGTGATGTCGCGGTTCTGGGCGAACAGGGTGATGGCGCCGAACTTCTGCGCCTCGCCCCAGAAGACGCCGCCGCAGCGGTACAGCGCGTTGCCGGCGATCAGTGTCTGGCCGGAGAACGGCAGCGGGTTGTGGTCGGTGGCGAGCATGATGCCGGGGTAGTTCATGGTGTCGTACACCAGATTGTTTTCGATCTTGTTGCCGTAGCCGCCGTAGATCGCGATGCCGTTGGCCCGCCACGGCAGCTGGACGGTGTTGTTGACGAACGTGTTGTCGTGGGCGATGTCCACCGACGGGTCCTTGACGAACGGGTTGGCCCAGACGGCCAGGGAGTCGTCCCCGGTGGTGCGGAAGCTGGAGTTGAACACGCGCGAGTTCCGCGTCCCGTTGCTGAAGTTGATGCCGTCGGCGTAGGTGTCGCGGATGCGCATGCCGCTGAACTGCAGCCCGTCGGCCGGCCCCCACAGGTCGGGGATGTTGTCGTAGTCGCGGCCGACCCAGACGCCCACGTTGGCGTGCTCGATCCACACGTTGCTGATCTTCGTGTTGCGGCCGAAGCGGCCGTTCAGCCCGACTCCGCCCTCGGCGCCGCCGGGGCCGCCGCGGATCCGGCCGGAGCCGAAGATGGCCAGGTCGGAGATCTGCACGTTGTCGTCGATGTCGAAGCCGAAGTTGCCCTCGTGCGGATGGTTGATGCCGCCCGTGGCCAGGTGCGGCTCGGTCAGGGTGTAGAACTGCGAGTGCCACATGCCCGCGCCGCGGATGATCACGTTCCTGATGCCGACCTGGTTGTACTGGCCGCGGTTGAGCGGGTCGTCGGTGAGGATCTTCTTCTCCTGCCGCCACTGCCCCGGCGGGATCCAGACGCAGGCGATGACGCCGTTCTGGTCGTCGGTGACGGCGCGCTGGATCGCGTCCGTGTCGTCGCCGCCGTCGTCGGGGACGGCGCCGTACGCGGTGATGGAGGTGCACTCGGCCGGTTTGCCCGCCGCGGGCGCGACCTGCTCCAGGTCGATCAGGTCGATGATGTAGAACGCGGCGTCGTCGCCGGCGTCGCGCTGGAGGCGGAACTTGGTTCCGGCCGGGTACGAGCGCGCCAGCAGCGCGTGTGACTCGTCGAACAGCCGGCGCGCGTCGGCCTGCGGGGTGTTGGTCAGCGACTCGGGGTCGTCGCCGCTGCCGTACAGCCAGCTGTGCTTGGAGGAGAGGGTGAGCTTCCGTACGAAGACGCCGTCGGCGTACAGGCTGATCGTGGCCTCGATGCCGCCGCCGCCGGGCGCGTCCGGGATGGAGTTGCGCACCACGATCGAGTTGGCCTGGTTCACGGAGGTGAACTCGACGTACTGGCCGGTCGAGTTGAGCCGGACCGACGCGCGGCCGGAGGACTCGGTGGCGAAGTTTGTGTGCCCGAACGTGCGCAGCGGGTCCGTCCGCAGCAGGGTGCCCTGGTAGGAGGCCGCTTCGGCCTCGTACTCGACGTACGGCAGCGAGGCGCCGCGGCCGACGGTGATCGGCTGCGACAGCGTGTTGTTGCCCTCGTCGGTCTCGGCCACGACGCCGGTCGCGTCCGCGGTGGCGACCGCGGTGGCGCCGCCGCTGGTGGCGGTCCAGCCACCGGTCACGGCCACGTCGGCCGTCGCGCCCGCGGCGATGGGCGGGGTCGGGGTGTCGAGCGTGGTGCCGCCGACCGCGACGCGGGTGACCGTGCTGGCGCCGGTCGTGGTGGTGCCGCGGTTCCTGACGGCCACGGCGAAGGTGACGCGGGTGCCGGCGGCGGGGTTCGGCGGGGTGGCGGTCAGGCTGAGGATCTGCAGGTCGGGGCCGGGCGCGTCGGCGACGACCAGGGGTGCGGGCGCGGTGTGGCCGTTGTTGGCCTCGTTCTGCTCGGGGACCGCGTTCTGCTCGTCCACCCTGGCTTCGAGCTGGTACGTGCCCGCGCTCCTGGTGCCGATGTTCGCCGACACGGAGGCGGTGGCTCCGGCGGCCAGCGCGCCGACGGCGGCGGTGCCGACCTGGGTCCCGCCGGCGTAGAAGGCCACCGAGGTGGCGGCGGAGGCGGCGGTGCCGGCGTTCCTGACCGTGGCCGACAGCGTGATCGCGCTCGCCGCGGTCGGCGCGGCGGGCGTCCAGCTGAGTGCCGTCACCGTGAGGTCGGGGTTGGGGGCCGGGGTGCCGGAGATCTGGAGCTCGGCGACCTGGCCGCCGGGGGCGCCGGTGTTGGCGGTGAACTGCAGGCGGACGTC
>NZ_PVNG01000057.1 GCF_003001935.1 Nonomuraea fuscirosea
GCCGGAAAACCCGCCGACGCCGCCAACGGCAAACCATCAGACGAGACCACCACCGCGTGCGCGACCCCCGGCACCGTGCTGACGAAGTCCGTGATTAACCAATCGACGCCACGTGCTGACTGGCTCAGGTCGTTCATGCGCGCTCATCCCTGCTCTCAACGCTTCTCGGACCGGAGGGATACGATCTTCCCTCGCTGATGTCGTCCCGTGCTGCCCTGAAGCCTTGCTGGAAGCTCGACAGACGACTACGTACCCGTTCTGGCGAGACCGAAGGCATGGGCGCCACGCCCTTCGGCGCCGAAACGGTGTCCGCCGAGCCGGGCACCAGGTTGGCCTTGGGCACCCGCTTGGGCAGTCCCGCCGCGGTCGCACCGTCACGTACCGGCTCCACGACCGCCTTCGCCGCGCTCCAGCCGGCGTCGGCGTTGGCCGAGCCCCAGGTGGCCTCGCCCTCCGCGCTCTGCTCGAACCAGGCGGACTCGACGGAGGCGAAGATCGGCAGGTACTCGTCCCCCGAGGAGGCGGGCTTGACGACGGGTATGGGTCCGGTGGCCGCCGACTCGGCCTCGGGCAGGTCGAAGCGTGAGCGCCGCTGGCCCAGGTCGGACGGCGCCGACTCGGCCCAGCTCATGTCCGGGCGGTCGTCGCCGGCCGGGCGCTGGGGCAGCGAGGTGCCGTTCCCCCAGCTGCCCATCGGGCTGGACGGGGTGCGCGAGGGCACCCACACGTCCCTGCTCTCGTATCCGCCACCGCCGCCGTTGCCACGCGGTTCTGACGGCCAGCCCACGTCCACGCTCGGCTGGGAGGGGAAGGACGGGTGTCCGGGTCCCGGCCGGTAGTCGCCTCCGCCGCCCCACTGGGGTACGGGAGGAGGCGGCGGCGTGGGCTGCTGGCCGCCGAACCCGAAGCCGCTGAAGCCTTCGTCGCGCGAGTCCATGGAGGGCATCGACGGCATCGAAGGCATGGACGGCATGCCCTGGTTCCCGCCCGCCGGGTAGGCGGGGGACTGCGAGCCCAGGAGCGTCTCGGGGATCAGCACCATGGCGGTCAGGCCGCCGGAGCCGTGCGGGCGCAGCTGCACCCGGATGCCGTGGCGGTGCGCCAGCCTGGCGACCACGAACAGGCCCATGCGGCGCGACACCGAGACGTCCACGCTGGGCGCGTCGATGAGGCGTTCGTTGGCCTGGGTCAGTTCGTCGGCGGTCATGCCGATGCCGGAGTCGGTGATCGACAGCATCACGCCGCCGCCGTCGATCCGGCTGCCGGAGACGGTGACCCTGGTCTCGCGGGGCGAGAACGACAGCGCGTTCTCGACCAGCTCGGCGAGCAGGTGGATGACGTCGTTGACGGCCTGTCCGGCGACGGCCACGCCGTCGGGGACCTGGAGCACGACGCGCTCGTAGTTCTCGACCTCGGACAGGGAGGCGCGGGCCACGTCGACCAGCTTGACGGGCTTGCTCCAGCGGCGAGGGGGCTCCTGGCCGGCGAGGACCAGGAGGTTCTCGCTGTTACGGCGCATGCGGGTGGCCAGGTGGTCGAGCTTGAACAGGTTGCCCAGCCGGTTCTCGTCCTGCTCGCCCTGCTCCAGGCCGTCGATCAGGGTGATCTGCCGTTCGACCAGCGTCTGGCTGCGGCGGGAGAGGTTCACGAACATCGCGTTGACGTTGCTGCGCAGCCGGGCCTCCTCGCCCGCCAGCCGCACCGCCTCGCGGTGGACCTCGTCGAACGCCCGCGCGACTTCACCGATCTCGTCGTTGGAGGCGACTCCGATGGGTTCGACGTCCGAGCTGTCGACGGCCGTCTCCGTCTCGCGCATCTGGCGGACGATGTCGGGCAGCCGGCGTCCGGCGATGAACAGGGCTTCCCTGCGCAGCCTGCGCAGGGGGCCGCTGAGCGAGCGGGCCATGATCACGGTGACCAGCAGGACCAGGATCAGCAGGAGGACGATCGCGCCCGCCGCGATGATGGCGCTCTGCTGCTCCGCGCCCTCCAGGGTGCGGCTGCGCAGCACGATGCTGTCGGCGGCCTGCTGCTCGACCTCGCGCATCCCGTCGACGGTCTCGGTGATGGCCTCGTACCAGGCCTTGCCGTCGCGGGTGAGCCCGATCTGACGGTCGGTCAGGGGCAGGCTCGCGCCCTGGAGGACCAGGGCGCGCGCCGAGAGGATCTCCGCGCGGTCGACGGCCTTGCCGCTGACGGTGTCGTCGTACAGCTGGCGAAGTTTCAGCGAGACCTGCGACCTGAAGGTGCTGAGCTCACTGTTCTTCTGGGCGCGCGCGGCGATGAAGTCGTCGAGCTCCTTCTTGCCGAAGGACCTGGTCGCCAGCGCGGCCACCAGCAGGGCGCGCTGGGTCGAGACGTACTGCTTGGCTCTGGACAGCGCGCCGAAGCCGGCCACGCTCGCGGACAGCTCCTCGTCGACCGCGCCTCGGTCGATCTTGTCGTTCAGCGACAAGAGGTCCGAGATGGTCCGGTCGTAGAGGGCGATGACCGAGTTCACGTCGAGCTGGGAGCCCAGCGCGGTCTCTCGCGACGTGGGGAGCTCGTCGAGCCGGTTCTTGATGCGCAGGGCCTCGCCGGCGTGCGGGCTGTCGCCGGTGGTCAGGGCTTCGATGCCGCCTCTGACGTCGGTGACGAGCTTGTCGACCCGTTCGTACTGGGTCTTCACGTTCGAGGGGGTGCCGCCTCTGCGTCCTTGCGCGACGTGCATCGCGGTGAGGTCGCGCTCGCTCTCCACTTCGTGGGCGAGGCCGGTCAGCTCACTCGCCAGCACGGCGACCTCGTTGACCTGCGCGTACTCGTTGGCCGTGGCGATCGAGGTGGCGGCCCTCAGGCCGCCCAGCGTCAGTGCGGCGATGGTCGGGATGACGACCAGAACCACCAGCTTGGAGCGCACGCGCCAGTTACGCAGAGAGAAGCGGGCCCCCGCCTTCCGGCTGCCGCCTGCGGCCTTGCCCGGAGCCTGCGCCTGTGGTTTATGGGATGCCATTTGGGGGGCTCCATCAGTTAAGCCCTGATCCCCGCCCACAGAGGGGACAACACTCTTCACTTGCCTCCGCAACCTCTCCTCGGATGGTTTGGTGCACGAAGATCACGTTATGCCGGTGTTTGCAGTGTGACGCCGACGCACCCTTGGGGCGAGAGCTAATTGGAGCACATCAACAGGAGATCGGCCAATACCGCAAAGATCTCAGTTGCCACGCAATCCGACAATCTTCTCATAAGACAACACCTGTCGCCCAGTCCCCCAGGCCAAGGTGGGCACTCCAGATAATCGGACAAAACGGGCAATATCACTCTATATGTGTATATATCTCGTTAATTTCCGGTGGAGTGGATACGGCAGGAAGCCCTGGCTGCGCTAGGGTGCCACCGTCGTTGAACACTCCCGTTCGCACTCACCCCCCTCGGTTCAAAGGAGACCCGCAATGCGGTTCGGTGCATTAGGGCGCACTGCTCTTGTTGGGCTTGTCGCCTCCCTCGTCATCACGGGGTGTTCCAGCTCGGGCGAAGGAGGTGGCGGCACCACCAGCGCCTCCTCGGAAATGAAGACCGACCTGCTGATCGGCCAGTATCCCGGCGCGGACTCCGCCCCTCTGTTCATCGCCATGGAACGCGGCTTCTTCAAGGAAGAGGGCCTCACCGTCAAGCAGGAGCCGATCCAGGCTCCGCAGGCGGTCCTGCCCAAGCTCTCCAACGGCACCATGGACGTCGTCCTCGGCAGCTACGCCACCATCCTGACGATCCAGGAGGCGGGCACCGAGAAGTTCAAGTACATCGCCGACTCCTACCAGGGCGCGGCCGGCGCGTTCGGCATCATGGTCAAGAAGGGCTCGACCATCAAGGACGTGGCCGGCCTCAAGGGCAAGAGGGTCGGCGTCAACGCCCTCGCCGGTCTGGGCACCCTCACGATGAACCCGCACTTCAAGATCGCCGGCCTGGACCCCAAGACCGACATCAAGTACGTCGAGGTTCCCACCACCAACTGGCTCAGCTCGCTCGACAAGGGCGACGTCGACGCGGTGTGGATGACCGACCCGTACGTCAGCGAGGCCAAGAAGACGCTCGGCGCCACCATGCTGCTGGACACCATGTCCGGCCCGACCGACGGTCTGCCGATCACCGGCTGGGCCGCCACGGAGAAGTGGGTGTCGGAGAACCCGAAGACGCTCGCCGCCTTCCAGCGGGCCATGGCCAAGGCGCAGAACATCGCCGCCACGGACCGTAGCGCGGTGACCAAGGTGCTGCCGACCTTCACCAAGATCCCGGCGGAGACGGCCGCGACCATCAACCTGGGCGACTACCCGACCTCGCTGAGCGCCGACCGCATCCAGCGGGTCGCCGACCTCATGCTCGACGCGGGCATGCTCAAGAAGCAGATTGACGTCAAGTCAATGATTTACACCGCACCTCAGGGATGATGAGCACGATCACCGCAACGCGGCGCGAGCGGAACCCGCTCGCCCGCGCGAAACTGATCAAGGTCACCCGCCACGCCGTCGGCGTGGCGGGTTTTCTGCTCGCCTGGCAGTTGCTCGGGATGTCCGGGCTGGTCAGGTGGCTGCCTCCGGCCACCGACACCCTGATCAGGGCCGTCGGGCTGGCCGTCGACCCGATCTTCCTGGACGATCTGCGCGGCACGCTGGTCGCCGCAGTCATCGGGCTGCCGCTGGCCGTCGTCATCGCCGTGCCGATCGGGCTGCTGCTGGGAACGGTCCCGGCCGTCGAGGAGTCGACCCGGGTGTTCGTGGAGTTCCTGCGGCCCATCCCCTCGGTGGCGCTGATCCCGCTCGGACTGTTCTTCTTCCAGCCGGAGATCAACGCCAAGGTGGCGCTCATCGTCTTCGCCTCCTCCTGGCCGATCCTCATCAACACGCTGTACGGCGTGCGTGACGTGGACCCGCTGGGCAAGGAGACGCTGCGCTCGTTCGGCTTCGGCAAGGGCGCGGTCATCTGGCGGGTGTCCCTGCCGAGCGCGGCCCCGTTCATCGCCACCGGAGTGCGGCTGGCCGCGAGCATCACGCTCATCCTGGCCGTCAGCTTCGAGTACATCGTGGGCGGGTCGAGCGGCATCGGCAGCTTCCTCATCGAGGCGAGCACGGGCATCGGCGCGGACGCCATGATCGACGTGATCGCGGCGCTCATCTGGGCCGGCGTGATCGGTCTCGTCGTCAACACCCTGCTCCTGCGCGCCGAACGGCGCCTGTTCAAGTGGCGGACGGCATGATCCGTACCCTGGTCAGACGGCTCTGGCTGGTTCCCGTCGTGCTGGTCGCATGGGAGCTGACCGCGCGCTCGGCCGAGAGCCCGTATCTGCCCGGCCCGACTCTGATCCTGTCTCGTATGTACGAGATGTGGTTCTCCGGTCCTTACATCCTCACCGACGAGGCCATCGACAACTTCGTCCCCAGCCTGGTCCGCGTGACCGGGTCCTGGTGCCTGGCCGTGATCGTGGGCGTGGCGCTGGGCGTGGCGATCGGCCGCAGCTCCTGGCTGGCCGACTACGTCTCGCCGCTGATCGAGTTCGGCCGGGCGGTGCCGCCGCCGGCGATGCTGCCGGTCTTCCTCGTGCTCTTCACCATGGGCACGCAGGTGCAGGTGGCGACCATCGTCTTCGGCATCGTCTGGCCGATCCTGCTCAACTCCATCGACGGCGCGCGCAGCGTCGACCATCTGAAGATCGAGACCGCGACGGTCTTCGGCGTGCCCGCTCATCTGCGGTTCAGCCGGATCATCCTGCCGTCGGCCGCGCCGAAGATCTTCGCCGGGCTGCGGCTGAGCGTGTCGCTGGCGCTGATCCTGATGATCATCTCGGAGCTGAAGGGCAGCACCGAGGGGATCGGCTACCTGCTCAACCTGGCCAGCAACAACGCCGACATGCCGGCCATCTGGGCCGGAGTCCTGCTGCTCGGCGTGCTCGGCTACCTCCTCAACACCCTGTTCCTCATGGTGGAGCGGCGTGTGCTCGCCTGGCACCGCGACGCCCACCGCATCGCATAGGAAGAAGTGCACCCCCGTGACCGAGCTGCTGCTGAAGAACGTGAAGGTCGTCACCCACGACCGCGACGACCCGGTCGAAGCGGACGTCGCCATCGAGGACGGCCGGATCGTCCGGGTCGAGCCGGGGCTGTCCACGGCGGGCGAGGTGATCGACGGGGGCGGCCGGCTGGCCTTCCCCGGAGTCGTGGACGCCCACCAGCACTGGGGCATCTACAACCCGCTGCCCGAGGACGCCGAGTCGGAGAGCCGGGCCAGCGCCCAGGGCGGCGTCACCACCGCGCTCACCTACATGCGGACCGGTCAGTACTACCTGAACAAGGGCGGGCCCTACGCCGAGTTCTACCCCGAGGTGCTCCGGCAGGCCGAGGGCAGGGCCTACGTCGACTACGGGTTCCACCTGGCGCCCATGTCGAGCGGGCACATCGATGAGCTGCCCGACCTGGTCGAGCGGTTCGGCGTGCCGTCGTTCAAGATCTTCATGTTCTACGGCGGTCACGGGCTGCACGGGCGCTCGGACGACCAGAGCTCGTTCCTCATGCTGCCCGAGGGCGAACGCTACGACTACGCGCACTTCGAGTTCGTGATGCGCGGCGTGCAGGCGGCCCGCGAGCGGCTGCCCGAGCTGGCGAGCGAGATCTCGCTGTCACTGCATTGTGAGACAGCCGAGATCATGACGGCCTACACCAAGCTCGTGGAGGAGGCCGGGGAGCTGAGCGGGCTGGCCGCCTACAGCGCCTCCCGTCCCCCGCACTCCGAGGGGCTGGCGGTCTTCATCGCCTCCTACCTCGCCCACGAGACGGGGCTGGGCAACGTCAACCTGCTGCACCTGTCCTCGCGCAAGGCCATGGACGCCGCCGTGCGCATGGCGGCGACGTTCCCGCACATCGACTTCCGCCGTGAGGTCACGATCGGCCACCTGCTCGCCGACGTGGACACCGCCAACGGCATCGGTTCCAAGGTGAACCCGCCGATCAGGCCGCGCGAGGACGTCGAGGCCCTGTGGGAGTACGTGCTCGACGGCACCGTGGACTGGGTCGTCAGCGACCACGCCTGCTGCCGTGACGAGCTCAAGTTCGGCGAGCCGCGCGACAACGTCTTCCTGGCGAAGTCCGGGTTCGGCGGGGCCGAGTACCTGCTGCCCGGCCTGGTCACCGAGGGCCGCCGCCGGGGCCTGCCGTACGGGCGCATCGCCGCGCTGACCTCGTGGAACCCGGCCAAGCGGTTCGGCCTGCGGACCAAGGGCACGATCGCCCCCGGTTTCGACGCCGACATCTGCCTGGTCGACCCCGCGCAGACGTGGACGGTGCGGGCGCAGGACTCGGAGTCGACGCAGGAGTACACGCCGTTCGAGGGCTTCGAGCTGAGCGCCAGGGTGACGGACACGTTCGTGCGCGGCCACCGGGTGCTGGACTCCGGCAAGATCGTGGGCGCTCCGGCCGGAAGGTACGTGTCCCGGCCGGCCTGATCACCGAGCAGCACGCGCCGCCGCCGTACGGACGAGAGACCATCTCGTCCGTGCGGCGGCGGCGTTTTTCATGGCGGCGTCGCTCCACAGGAACGATTCTGCGCGGAGCCGCTTCGCCGCGGGACCGGCCCGCCGCCGCACGTGGCTCCACAGGAACGATTCTCCGCACAGCCCGTTCTCCGGTGCCCATTGTGATCTTCAGTCGGGTACGCTCCGGCCCAGTGACGTCAGTCGCTCTCCCATGACGCTTCGGCCCCCTGATCGGAGAACGCATGACCCGCACCTTACGTATCCCGGCAGTCGTGCTCGGACTCGCCCTCGCCCTCGCCGGTTGCGGCGGCGGCGACACCCCCGCATCCACACCCACGGCCGGTGGCACCGGCCTGGAGAAGACCACGATCAAGGTCGGCGCCCTGCCCGTCCCCGACCCGGCCGCCCTCTACATCGCCCAGGCCAAGGGCTTCTTCCAGGCGGAGGGCCTGACCGTGGAGCCGGTGACGATCACCGGCGGCGCGGCGGCGCTGCCGCAGATCGAGAGCGGCGCCCTGGACATCTCGCAGACCAACTACGTCTCCACGATCCTGGCGGCGGGCCAGGGCAAGAAGATCAAGCTGGTCGCCGACATGTACCAGGCGGCGCCCAACACCTTCGCCATCATGGTGGCCAAGGACTCCCCCATCCAGTCGGTGGCCGACCTCAAGGGCAAGACCGTGCTGGTCAACAACCTCAGGAACATCGCCACGCTGGCGGTCACGTCCCAGCTCAAGGCCGCAGGACTGGCCGAGACCGACGTGAAGTTCGCCGAGAAGCCCTTCCCCGAGATGGGCAACGCGATCAACTCCGGCCAGGGGGACGCGATCTGGATCACCGAGCCGTTCATCACCGCCAACAAGAACACGCTCGGCTTCCGCACGATCGCCGACACGATGACGGGCGCCACGGCGGACCTGCCGATCGCGGGCTGGATGGCCAGTGAGGAGTGGGCCGCGGAGAACCCCAGGACGCTGGCCGCCTTCCAGCGGGCGATCGCCAAGGCGCAGCAGCTCGCGTCGTCCGACAGGAAGGAGGTCGAGGCGATCCTGCCGACGTACACGAAGATCGACGCCAAGACGGCGGCGGCGATCACCCTGGGCGCCTTCCCGGCCACGCTCGACCCGGCCCGGCTGCAGAAGGTCGCCGACCTCATGCTCGAGTACAAGTACATCAGCAGTCCCGTCGACGTGAAGTCGATGATCGTGCCGACCAGCGGATGATCGCCGCGCGCCTGCTCCGCGGCGCCGCCGGCGTCGCGGGGTTCCTCGTGGCCGCGGAGCTGTTCATCCGGTTCGGGCTGGGCGAGGGGCTGGTCTTCCCCGCGCCGTCCGCGATCCTGCTGGGGGCCTGGGAACTGCTCGCGGACGGCGACTTCCTGGAGGGGGCGCTCGCGACGCTGACGAACTGGGTGCTCGGCCTGCTGGCCGCCACCGCGGTGGCCGTGCCCGCCGGCGTGCTGCTCGGCGCGCTGCCTCCGGCCGAGCGCGCCATCAGGCCGGTGCTGGAGTTCCTGCGGCCGATCCCGTCCGTGGCGATCATCCCGCTGGCGATCCTGCTGATCCCGGTGGACGAGCTGATGAAGGTCTCGGTCATCGTGTACGCCTCCATCTGGCCGATCCTGATCAACACCCTGTACGGCATGCGCGACGTGGACCCGATGGCCAAGGACACCCTGCGCGCCTTCGGGTTCGGGCCGCTGGCCGTACTCGTCAGGGTGAGCCTGCCGAGCGCGGCCCCGTTCGTCGCCACGGGCGTCAGGATCGCGGCCGGGATCGCGCTCGTGCTGGCGGTCAGCGCCGAACTGGTGGCGGGCGGCGCGGCCGGCATCGGCGTGTACGTGAACGTGGCCGGCAGCGGCAACCGGATGGACCTCATGATGGCGGCCACGTTCTGGGCCGGAGTCCTGGGGGTGGCGGCGAACCTGGCCCTGCTGGCCGGGGAGCGCCGCCTGTTCCACTGGCACCGGGCGCGGACGGGAGAGGTGGAGTCGTGAAGGCCCTCATCAGGCTCTGGGTGATCCCGCTCGTCCTCGTGCTGTGGGAGCTCGCCGCGCGCGGCCTGGCGGACACGGACTTCCCGCCGCCCACGACGATCATCGCCCGGATGCACGCGCTGTGGTTCTCCGGCCCGGCCGGCCGGCTCTTCCTCACCGACGACGCCGTCGGCAACCTGCTGCCGAGCCTCGGCCGCATGTTCGGCGGCTGGATCCTGGCCGCGCTGATCGGGGTGCTGCTCGGGACGGCGCTCGGGCGCTCCCGTACCGCGACCGACTACGTGGACCCGCTGATGGAGTTCGGCCGCTCCATCCCGCCGCCGCTGCTGCTGCCGGTGTTCGTGCTGCTGTTCCAGGTGGAGCTGACCACGCAGCTGGCCACGATCGTGTTCGGGGTGATCTGGCCGGTGCTGCTCAACTCCGTGGACGGCGCCAGGTCGGTCGACCGCGGCTACACGGAGACCGCGACGGTCTTCGGCCTGACCAGGGCGCAGCGGCTGCGCCTGGTCGTCCTGCCCGCGGCCGCCCCGAAGATCTTCGCCGGGCTGCGGCTGAGCCTGTCGCTGGCGCTCATCCTCATGGTGATCACCGAGTTGGTCGGCGGCACCAACGGCATCGGCTACCAGTTGCTGCAGGCCCAGCGCAGCTTCGACGGCGCGGGGGTGTGGGCGGCGATCGCGCTGCTCGGGGCGCTCGGCTACCTGGTGAACTCGCTGTTCGTGCTGGCCGAGCGGCACGTCCTGGTCTGGCACCGCCAGTCCGGCCGAGGTTGAGGGTCGAGGGCTCAGAGCTCCGGTTCGAACACGGCCACCAGCCGGAGCAGTTCCCCTGCCTCGCCTGCCTCCTCCAGGCGGCCCGCGAGCCCCGCGACGGCGTCGGCGGTGGCGGCGGAGAGCCGGCCGGCCGCGTTGTCGCGGAACTTCAGCGCCAGCTCCGCCGCCGACAGCGGCCGGTCGGGGCCGCCGCGGTTGGCCAGCACCTCCTGCCGCCACTCACGGCCGTCGGCGTCACGGGCGTGCAGCACGGCGGGGAACTGGTGCGGGAAGATCTCCGTCGCGCGCTCGTCCGGCACCACGTCCACCTTGGCCATGAGCTCCCGCCGCAGCGGGTCCCTGGCCAGCTCGTCGGTGAAGTCGCCCAGGCCGAGGCCCAGCCCGCCGCCGCCGAGCAGGCCGGCCGCGACCGCGTACGGGCCGCTGAACTGCGCCTGGTAACCCGTCTCCGGGGTGCGCTTGGCCTCGATCGGCTGCCCGATGGTCCTGATCACCGGCGCGGGCACGCCCAGCGTCAGGCGCTCCACCCGGTGCGGGTCGAGCCCCTGCGCGCGCAGGCCCATCGCCGCGTCGATGGCGGCGTGGGTGAAGTGGTTGGCCGGGTACGGCTTGAAGAAGATGCCCGGCACGGCCCACTCCGAGCCGAGACCCCTGGTGATCTCCCCCGCCTCGTAGTGGCCGTGCAGGAACGCCTCGAAGAAGCCGAAGCGTCCCTCGATGACGGTCGGCGGGCCGGTGAAGCCGCGGCGGACCAGGTCGGCCGAGGTCACCGCCGCGTGCGCGGCCCATCCGCAGTGCAGCCGCTTGACCGTGCCGCCGGTCCTGTTGCCCTCGATGATGCCCGAGGCGGTCGAGGCGGCCAGGCCGAGGGAGTCGAGCACGCCCTCGGCCGGCAGGCCGAACAGCAGCGCCGCCGCGACGGCGCCGCCCATGGTGCCGCAGATGGAGGTGGCGTGCTGGCCGTGCTCGAAGAAGGTCGAGTTGCCGGCCTCCGGGTCGTATCCGGCCATGCCCAGGCGTACGCAGACCTCCAGGCCGACCGCGATGGCGCGGATCGTGTCCCGGCCCGACGCGCCGGCCAGCTCTGCGGCGGCCAGCGCGGCCGGGATGACCGGGGCGCTGGGGTGCAGGACGGAGGGCAGATGGGTGTCGTCGTAGTCGAGGGAGTGCGCGAGCACGCCGTTGGCCAGCGCGGCCAGCGCGGCCGGCACCGGAGCGCCGCCGCCCACGACGTGCGCCTGCGGGGCTCCGCCCTGGTCGCGGACGTAGCCGACGATGGCGGCGCTGGTCGGCAGCCGGTGCGCGGCCACGCAGAGCCCGATCACGTCGAGCACCCGCTTGCGCACGCTGTCGGCGACCTCCTCGGGCAGCGTGTCGTAGGTGGCGCCGGCCGCGAACTCCGCCAGCCGCCGGCCCAGGGTCGGCTCAGCCACGGGACGCCTCCCGGCCCGACACCAGCGCCAGCGGACGCACCGGGGAACCGGTCGCGCCGAAGAAGGCCAGCGGCGACAGGACGAACGCGAACTCGTGCACGCCGTCGCCGGCCGGCCCGTCCAGGTCCATGGCCTCGACGATGTAGACGCCGGACTCCACCAGCAGCACCCGGTGCGCGGGCAGCACGCTGTGCCCCTCGCCCGGGGCCAGGCGCTCGAACGCGATGGTGTCGGCACCCACCGCGTGCGGGGACCTGTCCGCCAGCCAGCGGGCTCCGGCCTCGCCCACGCCGGGCACGCCGGACTCGGCGCCGATGTAGACCTCCCGGTCGGGGTCGCCGAAGTGGCGTCCCCATCCGCTGCGGACCAGGACGACGTCCCCGGGGGCGGGTTCGACGCCCTGGCGGCGTACGGTCGCGTCGAGGTCGGCCGGGGTGATCTCGTATCCCGGCGCGCAGGACTCCAGCCCGAGCGCGGCCGGCACGTCCAGCAGCACGCCGCGGCGGACGATCGGCGCGATCGTGTGCACGCCGTGCTCGGGGTAGCGGCCCCCGACGCACGCCTGCGCCGCGTCAGCCCCGCCGTGCAACCTGCCGTCCTGGGACACGTGCGCCAGCGCGTCGATGTGGGTGCCGACGTGGGTGCCCATGAAGATCAGGTCGTTGGCGGCCGACCCCCCGTCGGGACGCACCTTGTCGCCGTGGCGGCGGGGGAGCGTGTGGGTGTAGGCGGGGTGGTTGGGCGACTGGGGCATGCCGGCGAAGAGCGGCCTGCCCAGGTCGTAGATCCTCACACCGCCGCGCACCGCGTCGAGCAAGGGGTCGGTGTTCGCGGTCGTGCTCATGTTCTCCGTCTCTTCTCACCGACGTCTCTTCTCACAGACGTCTCTCTTACCGGACGCCTCTCAAGGCGCCTCTCACCGGGCGCCTCTCATCGGGCGCCTCTCATCGGGCGCCTCTCATCGGGCGCCTTTCGAGCAGGCGCCTTTTCACAGGTGTCCCGTGGTGTAGCGCACGGTGCGCTCCAGGAGGAAGCCGTCCTGGGGCAGCGACGCCTCCAGGGCGGCTCTCGCCTCGGCGCGCCGCGCCTGCGGGATGCTCTCCAGCGCGGCCCTGCGGGCGGCCGACCAGAGCCAGTCCCACACCTGCCCGGCCTGGATGGGCACCTCGAACACCACGTCCGCGCAGGCGGCGTCGCGCAGGCCGCCCGCCTCGAACAACTCGATCATCTCCTCGGGGCCGCCCAGCTTGTGCGTGAACGGGGCGCTGCCCGCATCCGTCGTGTACGGCTCGAGCGCTCGTGCCACCAGCGCGAGCAGTTCGGCCTCGGCCGGGCTCGACCGGACCAGCAGGCTGGCCGCCAGCCGCCCGCCCGGCTTCAACAGCCCGGCCATGGACCGCACGGCGGCGAGCGGGTCGGGCAGGAAGTACAGCATCATCCCGGCCAGCACGACGTCGAACCGCTCCCCCGGCAGCAACTCCTCGGCCTGCTCCGCATCGCCGAGCAGCACGGTCGCCTGGTGCAGGCCCTGGCGCTCGACCTCGGCCGCGGCGGCCGCCACCATCCCGGGCGCGAGGTCCAGCCCGACCACCCGGCCGGTGGGCCCGACCGCGTGCGCGGCCGGCACGAGGGAGGCTCCGGTCCCGCAGCCGGCGTCGAGGACGTGGTCCCCGGGTCCGGGGGCGGCGCGCCGGACGAGCTCGGCGGCGACGGGCGCGAAGAAGGACACGCCGACGCGCTCGTACGTGCCGGCCGCGCGGTCGAACAGGCCGGCCATGTACTCCTTGGCGTTCATCAGATTTCCTCCACAGTCAGCTTGCGGACGCGGGGCGTCAGGGGGTGGACCGATGATCAGATGAGCTCGAAGCTGAGCCTGCCACGAAAGGCGGACAATAGCCACAAGCACCCCATTCGCCCCGCCGATTCGGTACGCGTACGGGGAGGAGAGGCGTGGCGTCGCGAGGAAGGCCACCTGACGGGCAGCAGGAAGAAGGGGGCCGTGCGCTCAGACGCCCAGCCCGGCACGGCCGGTGGCTCGGCACGGCCGGTGGGCTCAGCCGCCCCAGCCCGGCACGGCCATCCTGACCGTGAGCGCGTGCTCGACCAGGTTGATCAGAGCGCTCTTGACCGAGTCCTTGGAGCGCGCGTCGAGACGCACCAAGGGGATGTGCGGCGCCAGGGTCAGGGCGTCCCGCACCTCGTTGTCACTGTGGGGATATTGGCCGTCCCACCCGTTCACGCCCACCACGAACGGCAGTTGCGCCTCTTCGAAATAGTCGATCGCGGGAAAGCTGTCGGCGAGCCGGCGCGTGTCGACCAGCACGACCGCGCCGATGGCGCCGCGTACCAGGTCGTCCCACATGAACCAGAACCGGTGCTGCCCGGGCGTGCCGAACAGGTAGAGGATCAGGTCACGATCCAGGGAGACCCGGCCGAAGTCCATGGCGACGGTCGTGGTCGACTTCAGCGGCGTCATGCCCAGATCGTCGATCCCGGCGGAGGCATCGGTCATGACGGCCTCCGTGGTCAACGGCATGATCTCCGACACCGCGCCGACGAACGTCGTCTTGCCCACCCCGAAACCTCCCGCCACCACGATCTTCGTCGAGGTGAGCCCGGGGCTAGAGCCTGCGAAGTCCACTTAGCACCCTTTCGAGCAGATTTACGTCCGGCCGGCCGGCGTCCAGTTGTGGCTGATGCACGCGCACCAGACCTTCGGCGGCCATGTCAGCGATCAGCACGCGCACCACCCCGAGCGGGATCCGCAGCAGGGCCGACACCTCCGCCACGGAGCGGACCTGCCGGCACAGCTGACTGATCGCCTGGTACTCCGGCGTGATGTGCGAGAACTCCCGGTGCTCGGCCGTCGCCGAGGACACCAGGGCCTCCATCGCCAGTTTGACCCGCGGCGCCGTCCGTCCACCTGTCACCGCGTAGGGACGGACGGGCGATGCGGGATCGTGACTCAGCTGCGGCTGGGACTGGGGTTGGGGCGGAGGGGCCCAACCGCCGCTGTTCCATCGGGGGTCTGACACCTACATCACCTGGTCTGGCTGGCGCGCAACTCCGCACGCACAGCCGGAGTCAGCACCTGACCGGCGCGATCCACCATCAGCGTCATCTGA
>NZ_PVNG01000058.1 GCF_003001935.1 Nonomuraea fuscirosea
CAACCTCACCAAGCGCATAACGGACGAGACCACTCCAACCTGGCGAGGCACCTACTAGGGCACAAGCCGCAATCTGCTCAAATCAAATGCCCTCTCACACCGGACGCGGCGGCCGTCGATACCCGCTGGTGCGGCGACATCACATACGTGCCGGCCGAGCAGGGCTGGCTGTTTCTGGCCGCCGTCATCGACGTCGCCTCGCGCAGGGTGGTCGGCTGGGCCACGGCCGATCACCTGCGTACCGGCCAGTGGCCGAGGCCCTGCGGCAGGCCCGCCCCTGACGTCGGCCGAACGGGGCGGCGATCTTCCACTCCGATCGCGACTGTCACCTCAAGTGCCGCCTACGCCCAGCTGGCTGACCGAGCCTGAGGCTTATCGCGCCGTGGCGAGCGAACAGCGGGTGAGCGATTCCTTATCGAGCAGCCACCGGTCCATATCTGCGAAGGCTGTCCCTACAAGGTAGGGAGGGACACGGTCCAGCGGGCTGTCAACCGAGCAGGAGGACGTCAATGTCGAAAATGAGCGCAACCGAGGCGGTTTTCGCCACTCATCGCACGATCCACAGGATCGGGAACACGTGGATGAGTTCGCGTGAGACCGCGGAGTACGCGGCTCAGGTCGGCTTTGATGACCCCCTCGCCTTCTACTTCGTCGGGCGCGGTGGAGCCATCGGGGATGTCGAGCCGAGTGCCGTCCACGCCGCGTTCGGGTTCTTCGAACGCGGAATGGTGGAGAGCATGTGGCGCAAGGGCATCACGGTGGGTTCGCCGCGCGACACGGCAGACCGATACAGCACCGCCTGCGCAGCGTGGGGGGAGAAATACCTCGCCTCCGTCCCGGACCTGACACGACTCGTCTCGCTGGCCGAAGACATCGTCGAGACGGCGGACGATTCAGGGCTCGTCCTCTTCAGTGCCTGGAGAGCCCGGTCTCGGACCCGGAATGCGGCGGGCAGACTGGCCCAACTGATCCACCTGCTACGGGAATGGCGTGGCGGCCTGCACCTGGCCACCACGACGGCACTCGGCTTGGCCCCGCTTCATGCGATACTCGCGAGCGATGGTCCCGGTCAGGCGAATTTCTCCGGCTGGGGCGCCGATCTGCCCGTTCCACACGAACTCAAGCCTCTCCGTGATGAGGCCGAGGAGAGGACCACCATGCTGGCGGCAGCCGTCTATGAGGCGGCCCTGAAGCGTGAAGAACTCGCCGAGTTCGTGCGACTGGTCGACGCGACCGGCGCGCTGGTGCTTGACTGAGGCGGTTATCGGAGGCGGGAACGCCGGTGCCAACACCGGAACCACCGGCCGCATCAGCGACAGGGAGTAAGCGTCGCACACGGGAGGACGTTGCGGGTGATATCCCATATGAGGGACACTGCGCCCTTTCCTCCTCATTCCGGATGCGCGACGCGGTGGTTGCCAAGGACGGCGACTGCCTTGCAGTCGCGGCTGGCCTTGCTCGGGCTGCATCCCTAGCTTGCGGGCGGTTCTCCAGCTCTTTCAATTGGCGTTCACGCGTTCTCCGGATTCGCGAAGGCGGGTGAGGGTGGTGGGCCTGCTTTGGAGGCGGGCTTGTTCTTGCCCCGAGACCGGGGCGCGGACCGGGCCCTGGGCATCCTGCTACGCCTTGTCGGCCAGGGTGACGATGCCCGCGTCGTCAAGTGCGCGCAGGATGCCCGGATCCGGGCGGCGCTCAGGGATGAGGCTGTCCGGTAACGCTCCGGAAGTCCACCGGACGATGCCGTCCGGTGAGGCGATGACCTGCACGTTCATCCCGTGCGCGCGATGTTTGCTGGCGAAGTGGGACCGGTCGGTATGAATCAGGCCGTCCAGCACCAGGTAGTCCTGCTTCGCCTTTCGCAGCGCCCGGCCAAGCCTTAAGTGACAAGCTCGGCCCACCGACGGCGTTCACGAACTGTTTCGGCCGGACGAACGCCCGTGATGCGGCAGGGCGCCACATGGCTGACGTCGTTGGAGGACGCCAGATCACCCCGTAAGCTGCGTAGACGAACACCCACCTTCCTGATGGGCATACCGCAGAGAAGCGCCCCAGACAACCGAGCCCGGTCCTTGCTGGATGTATGGGGTTGATAGCGGTGGACAGTCGTTGACGCCGAGAAGGACCTTGGTGCCGTCAGGGAGCCTTGGACGGTTGAGGCGCAGGGGCGAAGGAAGCCAGGAGAAGGTCGGTGAGGCGCCGCTTGGCGTGTTCATCGCCGTCCAGACGTAGCGCCGCTGACTCCAATGCTGCCGAGAAGGAGATCTGGTGATTGCAGACGGCCCGGAGGGTGTCGATATCGGTCGTGAGCGTCGCATCGGGCTGCCCTGCCGCTGTGTCGCGGCTGATCTGAACGGAGTCGCCGGTGACCTCGGCGAGGTAGGGGGCGGCGTCGATATGGAACTCATAAACGCCACGCAGTTCGGTGGCCCGAGTCGGGTCGAAGCTCGCCTTGATGCTAAGCAGCAGGGAGTCGATACCGAGTGACCCTGTCGAACGCGGCGCAGTTCGGCTTCCCCAGCGTCCGAGGTGCAGCAGAAGGGGCTCCAGGCCATAACCCCATTCCGTGAGCTCGTAGAGACGGACCCGCGCTGGCGCTGGCAGGTCCCGCCGCTGCACGACGCCGTGTTCGATCAGTTCGCGCAGCCGCTGGCTCAGCACGTTCGGGCTCACGCCCGGCAGACCGTCAAGCAGATCGTTGAAGCGCTTGGGCCCGAGCAGCAAGTCCCGAACCACCAGCAGCGCCCACCGCTCACCGATCACATCCAGCCCACGCGCCACACCGCACGGATCCCCATAGCTACGCTTGCCGCTCACGGAACCAGGATAGCACATGAAATCCCAATTCAGGAGTATTACTTGTTATTTAGGAGTTACTGGTTTACCGTGAAGCGCATGAGCCTCCCCGACACCCCGACGGCGAACCTGCCGCAAGGCGATGTGCGACTGCTGGACACTCCCATCGCGCAGACCCTGCTCACTACTTCTCTGGTGGCGCGTCTGGCCTACACCGGCAAGGACGCCACACCACGGCTGATTCCGGTGAATTTCCTGTGGAATGGCCAGGAACTGGTCATCGGCGCGTTCGCCGGCACCTACAAGATCCGCGACCTACGCGCCCGGCCCGATGTCGCGATCACGATCGACACCGCCGATGTCCCTCCGAAAGCGCTCATGCTGCGCGGGAAGGTCACCCTCGCCGAGGTAGAGGGCGTCCTGCCCGAGTACGCCATCACTCAGCGCAAGGTGATGGGCGATGAGATGGGCAACGCCTATGTGGCGGCGATCGACAAGCCTGGTCTGCGGATGGTCCGGATCGCACTGCACCCGGCCTGGGTCGGCGTCCTGGACTTCCAGGACCGTTTCCCCGAACGGACGCCTGAACTCGTCCTGACCGCCCAAAGAGGAGATTCATGAAAATGGGCAAGATCATTGTGACGGCGTTCATCACCCTGGACGGCGTCATTCAGGCACCAGGCCTCCCGGACGAGGACCGCGACGGCGGGTTCGAATCCGGTGGCTGGACCCAGCGCTACCCCGATCCACTGGTAGACCAGCGGACCACCAGATCAGTGATGGAGGCAGAGGCGCTCCTGATCGGCCGGCGAACCTATGAGTTGTTCGCCAGCTACTGGCCCGGAGCCGATCCGCAAGATCCGCGGACCGCCCAGCTCAACAGCCAGCCCAAGTATGTGGCGTCCAGGACACTGCAGGCAGCCGGTTGGAACAACTCCACTCTGCTGCGCGGGAACGTCACTGAGCAGGTCGCCCAGCTGAAAGAGCGACACGACCACATCAGCATCTGGGGCAGCAGCCAGTTGATCGCCACGCTGTTGCCCGCCGGGCTCATCGACGAGTTCGTGCTGATGACGTACCCCATCGTGCTGGGTGGCGGAAAGCGGCTTTTCAACAACGCCACTCCGCTGGGCCTGGAACTAATCGACACGACGACGGCGGAGACCGGAGTAGTCATCTCCACCTATCAACGGGCTTGATCGGCGCCGTTCCCCAGTGCCGCAAGGAGGGCGGCCTTGCCCAGGGCTCTGATCCACCTCACCGAGAAGAGATCGTCACGTACGGCCAGAAATGGGTGCGTCCGGCGATCGGCTCTGCTTCCAATTCGATGGTGACGATCGCGCCGTTGCATCACGCTGAGTTGCGCTTTGTGACAACAAGATGGCGCTTACGGTGTTCTCGGGATCATCGGCCCTGATCGTGGAAGAGGTGACAACGGAGACGAGCAAATCCGGGTACACGCGCGAACTTCGACCGCCAGGTCGCCTGCCCTGGCTGCGGAGCCGAGACGACGCGCGTCCACGGCGATGACCAACACACCGTGGCCGATGTCGCGCTCGACGGACGCCGGGTGGTGATGGTGTGGATGTGCCGCCTGGTCTGCCCACCCGAGGCCGCCGCAAGACCTTCACGAACAGGCGGCCAGCTTGCTGCAACGCTGCCTAGGCCATACGTCCCGTCTCGCCACTCAGACCGGGGCTGTCTAGGAGGATAACGGCTCTGGTCCGTAATCGGTGGTGGCGCTGGGTGATCCCTGCCAGGCTGTGCCGTGCTGAAGATCGACGATCTTACGGATGTTGTGTTCGCGGGACTGTCTGCCCTGGTCATCGAGGGTGTAGAGGACGAGGGCAACCATATCCGGGTGATGGCCCGTATGCGTGACGAACCGATGCCGTGCCCGGCGTGTGGGATGCCGACCGGTCGAGTGCACGGCTACGCCGGTCGGACGGTCAGGGATGTGCCGGTCGACGGGCGGCCGGTGAGGGTGTCGCTGCAGGTTCGGCGGCTGGTCTGCCCAGCGCCGGGATGTCCTCGGCAGACGTTTCGTGAGCAGGTTCCCGGCCTGCTTGAGCGCTGCCAGCGTCGGACGAACAGGCTAACCGGCCAGCTGGGTGCGGTGGTGCAGGAGCGGGCCGGCCGGGCTGGTGCTCGGCTGTCGGAGGTTCTGGCCGTCACGATCTCCAGGTCCGCAGCGCTGCGCCTGCTGATGCGGTTGCCGCTGCCACCGCTGCGGGTCCCGCGCGTGCTGGGGGTCGATGACTTCGCTCTCAAGCGACGGCACCGGTATGCCACCGTCCTCACTGACGCCGAGACCGGCGAGCGGATCGATGTCCTGCCCGGCCGCGGTGCCGATCTGCTGGAGGCATGGCTGCGATCGCACCCTGGCGTCGAGATCGTCTGCCGGGACGGGTCAGGTGCCTACGGGGAGGCGATTCGACGTGCTCTGCCGGATGCGGTGCAGGTCGGGGAACGGTGGCATCTGTGGGCGAATTTCTGCGACAAGACCCTGGCCGAGGTTCGCTCTCGCAGCGCCTGCTGGGCCACGGTCAATCCGCCCCGCCCGCCGGCGTCCACGAACGGACTACCCGCGAGCGCTGGGAGCAGATCCACGACCTGCTGGGCAAGGGTGTCGGCCTGCTGGAATGTGCCTGCCGCCTGAACCTGTCGCGGGGCACGTCAAGCGCTACGCCCGCACCCACAGGCCCGAGGCTCTACGCCGCGCACCGCGCTTCCGGCCCACGCTCGTCGATCCCTACCGCGATCACCTGCGCGACCGACGCGCCACCGACCCAGCCGTGCCCGTTCAGCAGCTGTTCCGTGAGATCAAAGACCTCGGCTACACCGGCAGCCTCAACCTGCTCTACCGCTATATCACCCAAGGCCGAGCCGAAGGAGAACGGCCCGTCACCACCCCGTGCCGCCTGGCACGTCTGCTGCTCACTCACCCCGACCGACTCCGTGATAGCGACACCCGGCTGGTGCATGAGCTCACCGCCGCCTGTCCCGAGCTGACCGACCTCGCCCGCCATGTCCGCGACTTCGCCGCGCTCCTCACCCCGGCTGAAGGCAACGACGACAAGCTCACCACCTGGATCACCACCATCCGCATCGCCGATCTGCCTCACCTGCACGGCTTCGCCAACGGGATCGAGCTTGACCGCGCCGCCGTGAACGCCGCCCTCACCCTTCCCCACCACAATGGCCGCACCGAGGGCGTCGACACCCGCACGAAGAGGATCATGCGCCAGATGCACGGCCGGGCCGGGTTCGACCTTCTACGCCACCGCATCCTGCTTCAGTGATGATCACTTAATGCCACCACCGATTACGGGCCAGAGCCGTTATCTAGACAGTCCCCATCCACACGGGCAGCCGAAATCGCAGCTCACCCAGTAGTCACCGGAGAGCGACGTGCGGTGAAAGTCGCATGCGTCGTTCGGGCTGGGGGCTGCAGGAAAAGGACCCGCGCTCCGCGCGGACACCTTGCCAGCGGCCCACCAGTGCTCTGCGGGCGAATTCTGCGACAAGACCCTCGCTGAGGTTCGCTCTCACAGCGCCTGCTGGGTCACGGTCAATCCGCCCCGCCCCGCCGGCGTCCACGAACGGACTACCCGCGAGCGCTGGGAGCAGATCCACGACCTGCTAGGTGTTCTGTCCCATGAGGTTGGGTACGCGGCTGGCGGGTGGGTGGCCGTTCAGTGCGGTGTGTCCGCGGTGGTGATTGTAGGTGTGCAGCCAGGCCGGCAGGGCGGTGCGGCGTTCGGTTTCTGAGGTGTAGGGCTCCCCCATCGGCGCAGCAGCCGCACCTTGATGATGCGCCGTTCGGTCCGGGTGGGGGTGCGGTTCGGGCTGTGGTGCGGGCGTGAGGAGCGATCGGCCATGCCTGCCGCTGCCTGCTGCCGGTAGCGCTCTGCCCAGCGGCGGGCGGTGGTGACGGCGACCTGGAAACGTTCGGCGGCACGACGCCGCGGCCAGCCGTCCTCCACGACACAGCGAGCCAGGCGCAGGCGTCCAAGTTCGGTCAGCGCGGCATTACGGTGGGGCATGAGGGCCTTTCTGGTTCCGGTGCAGATGTCGCAATCCACACCGAACCGAAGGCCCTCACCCATTTACAAGATCATCCGAGCCGTGTCGCCCCGTACCCAACCTCTGTGGTCAGTACAGGTAGGCAAGGGTGTCGGCCTGCTGGAATGCGCCCGCCGCCTGAAGGCGGATTCCAGGGGTCGTCGCAACACAATGATCGATTACTGGTGGGGAGGAGCATAACGAGCCGCTCGGGTAGGGCCGAGCGGCTTTCGCCGTTGGCAGCGCTAGCCTTGCGTCGCGAGCGGTGAAGACCCATGCTGTGGTCTAAAGACGTGTCCTAGCCTTGAGCCTGTTGAAGCAGGCCTTCAGACGCGCGCCAATGATGCCGGGCTTGCTGGGCGCAGGTGGGCCAAGATGGTTCGCACCTCGGCCTCGGAGGTGCCTACGACGCGGATCAGGGCATCTCCCTGGCGGGCGTACAGACTCATACCATGGTCTCCGACCTGCAGTACGTTGCCTCCTGGCAACGTGCGGCAGGCCAACTGAGGCACGTCAACCGGCTGCTCCGTGCACCACGTCTCGGGGGTGCGGTGAAATGCGGGAAGGATGGTGATGGAGGGCTTCGAGTCACCATTGTGGTAGCCAAGATCAAGGCCGACATCATCGAGACGTCCACCGGGCGATCGTATGATCCAGGAGTAGTCGAACCGGTATCCTGGCAGGTCCAAGGCCAGGAGAGGAATATCCAAGTTCTCCAGCGCCCGTTCCTTGTACCAGTCGGCTACGGCGACCCGGCCCTGGAGCACCGCGACGACGGACGCGCAGATCGCGACGGCCGCCGCCGCCCGCGACAACCACGAGGCGCGATCAGAGGCGGCCCACGCCGCGGCCGCGTATGAGATCGCTGCGGCGAGAACAAACGGGAACGCGTAGCACGCTTCGGGGAGATCGAATAGTGAGGGGTTGGGCATAAGCGCATTCAGGGCCTGTATAAGGAACGCGAACGTCAACGGCCCAGCCAAGGCGGCCACTCCCCAATGGGGCAACCTGGCCCGATAGGCTAAGGCCGCACCCAGCGGCACGGGCACGACCCACATCGCCAGCATGTGGTAGATGGCGATGCCGATGCCCGACGCGGACCACGAGATCGCACCCTCAACGGCTCCGACGATCGTCCCGACCAAGGCACCTCTGCCGATAACGACCCGCAACTTCATTCTTCTCACGAGGGACATCGTCCATCATAAGGATGAATAGCGGCAAAAGGGGAAGCCAACCGTCGCTGCCTGCGGTCACGCAGGCCTTCGGCGCGTCGGAACAAGATGAACTCTTTTCTAGATGTACACGGCCAGCAGCACGGCGAGACGCCCGGCTGGAGTATCCCAATCGAGCGTCTTTCGTGGTCTGGCGTTCAATTCAGCAGCGACGGCGTCGAGCTGGTCGCGCGTGTGGACCGATAGGTCGGTGCCCTTGGGGAAGTGCTGGCGGAGCAGGCCGTTTGTGTTCTCGTTTGAGCCGCGCTGCCATGGGCTGGCTGGGTCGCAGAAGTAGACGGGGATGTCGGTGGCGAGCGTGAATGCCTGGTGAGCGCCCATCTCGCTGCCCTGATCCCAGGTGAGGGAACGTCTGAGCTGGGCGGGCAAGGTCCGCATGGTCTCCACCAGGGCGTCGCGCATACGCTCGGCGGTGTGGTCGACGGGCAGGTGGACGAGCATCACGTAACGGGTGCTGCGCTCGACCAGAGTGCCGATGGCCGACGCCTGGTTTTTACCAATGATCAGATCACCTTCCCAGTGGCCGGGCACGGCCCGGTCGCCCGCCTCGGCGGGACGCTCGCTGATCATCGCCATCGGCGTGCTGAAACGTGGCTGGCGCTTGTTGGCCTGGCGATGTGGCTTGCGGCGGGCTCGGCCGCTGCGCAGTGCCCGAGTGAGCTCTCTGCGCAGTTCGCCGCGGCCCTGGACATAGAGCGCTTGATAGATCGTTTCGTGGGTCACCCTCATCTCCGGATCATGCGGGAACTCCTGGCGGAGGGTGTTGGCGATCTGTTCGGGGCTCCAGCGCAGCCCCAGACGATGTTGAATGGAGTCCCGGAGCCGAGGGTTCTGCCCGATTTTGCCGGGCTTGGGGCGCGGTCTGCGGGCTTCGGCACGGTCCTGGGCGGCATGGGGCCGGTATGCCTACTGGTTGCCGCGAATATGGCTGCGGTTGCGCTGGATCTCCCGGCTGATCGTGGACGGCGCACGGTCCAGCTCTCGCGCGATCTCGCGGATCGACGCCTTCTCCCGGACCCGATCGGCGATGTGGATCCGCTCGTCGATACGCAGGTAGCGAGTGGAGGTGGACCGTGGCGTCCGCTGGGCTAACGCCGGCGCCACGGTCCTGTTCTCGCTTGTCCTGCAGCTGCGGTACGAAGTGCGTACATAACGAAGGGTGTTGACGATCGGTTTGTGAAGACAGACCTCAACACCCTTCTCACCGCACTGTACGTCAGGATCGACGACTGGCTCGGGCACCGGCCACGGCTGGGACGCAAGCCGGAGCTGACCGACGCCGAACTGCTCACCCTGGCCGTCGCCCAGGTGCTGCTCGGTATCCACTCCGAGGCTTGCTGGCTGCGCTACGTCCCCAAGCACCTGCCCGGCGCCTTTTCACCTGCCCGGCCAGTCCGGCTCCAACAAGCGCCTGCACAAGGCCCTGCCATTACTCAAGCGGGCCATCCGGGTGCTGGCATCCGACACCGACCTGTGGGCCGACCCGGTCTAGGTGGCCGACTCCACCCCCGTCGAGTGCGGCCGCTCCCGCCCCACCACCCAACGCTCAGACCTGGCCGGCTGGGCCGGCTACGGATACTGCCGCTCCCACTCGCGCTACTTCTGGGGCCTGCGCCTGCACCTCATCTGCACCCCGGCCGGACTACCCATCACATCACCTGGGCCCTGGCCACCCCCAACATCGACGAACGCCACGTCCTGATGGCCATCAGCGAGCACGACCCGCACCTGCTCGCCGACCGGCCCGGCCTGCTCATCGTCGCCGACAAGGGCTACGTCTCCGCCGAACTGGACGCCTTCCTGACCGAACGCGGCGTGCGGCTGCTGCGTCCGTCCTACCGCAACCGCACCCCTCGCCCCGGCGAAGAGCTGCTCAAGCCGATCCGCCAGCTGATTGAGTCCGTCAACGACACCCTCAAAGGCCAGCTCGACCTTGAATTGCATGGCGGACGCACCGTCACCGGGGTCGGTGCCCGCATCGCCCAGCGCATCCTGGCCCTGACCGCCGCCATCTGGCACAACCGCGCCATCGGCCAGCCCATCACCCGATCACTGATCGCCTACGACCACTGACCCGACTTAGGACTTACTCGTCTAGCCTTTTGAGACGGTCGTGCGAACGGCGTAATCGTCCACGTACTCCTGTCCGGACAGATCCATCAGCGCGTGCATGACCTCATCGGTCACGGCCCGAAGGACAAGCCGGTCGCCCTCCATGCCGTGGTATCGGGAGAAGTCGAGCGGCTTGCCGAACTTGACACCTGGCCGGATGCCGAGCTTCGGTAGCAGCCGGCCTGGCGGCATGATCTCGAAGGTGTTGATCATCGCGCAGGGAATAACCGGGGCCCGGGACGCCAGAGCCAACCGGGCCACACCAGTCCTGCCCTTGTAGAGTCGACCGTCACGAGAGCGCGTCCCCTCGGGGTAGATGCCCAAGACGTTGCCTTCATTCAGAACGCGTAGCCCAGAACTGAGCCCCGCCTCGCTGGCCTTTCCGCCGGAGCGATCGATCGGCACTGTACCGATGCCGTTGAGGAACAGTCGCATGAGAAATCCTTTGATTCCCCGCCCGCTGAAGAAGTGCGAACCGGCGAGTTGCGTCACCCTACGTTTGACATGCAGCCAGCCAAAGATCGTGTCGGAATGTGAGAGATGGTTGCTCGCCAGGATAACCGGTCCCTCTTCCGGCACATTTTCCACGCCCTCCGCCCAAGGCCTGAACGCGAGGCGGAGAATCGGGTTCATGACGGCAAGGCAATAATACACTTTAGAACCCTTCTGATTGGCATGCTCGACAGTCGGTCGTGTAGTTCGACGTCAAGCGATTTTCTAGTGTGGAAGATGTGTGCACCTATGGCCGGGAGGCGGCTCGATCTGGGAAAACACGAATGCTGCCGTCCAAAGAGGCGTTTTGCTGCTCTGGCAGCATGTGTCTGCCTGGATGGTTCAGCCATAAAGCGTCGAGCGCATGCCCACTTGCGCATGTAGGACATCAGCGTAGGAGGCCTCTGAGACGGGCCGAGACCAGCTCGACGGCGAGGACCAGCACGAACACGGGCAACACAATCGCGGTGACCACATCGTTGTTCAGTGCCCGAATGTGCTGGCTGAGCAAGTAGCCGAGCTCACCTGCACCCACCACGCCGAGGATGAAGAACGCCCGCAGGTTGACATCGAGCGCGTACAGGACGGTGCTAGCCAGACGTGGCGTGAGCTGGCCGAACACGGCAACAGTCAACTCCTGTAGCGGTCCTGCCCCTGCGGAGAGGACTGCCTCTCGTGGTTCCTTGTACAGATCCTCGGCGTCATCAGCGACCAGCTTGGCGATCAGGGCCGTCGTGCACACAGCCAGTGCGAACGTGCCCGCAAGGGGACCGTTCATGAGGCCGAATGCCGCCACGAATACCAGCACCAGCAGGACGTCGGGGATGGACCGTAGACCTACGCAGAGGGTGCGGGCCAGCATCCGCACTCCGTGACCGGGTGCAATGGAGTGCGCTGCGGCCAGACCCAACGGCACGCCTGCTAGCGTGCCGAGGAAGGTGGCGCCGAGCGCTATTGTGCTGGTCTCCAGCAGCCCGGGACCGAGCAGATCGGCAACGGGCGCGAAGTCGGGTGGGAAGAACTCGCTCAAAGCGTGCGCGGATCCGATCGCCGCTTGTGTCAGGGCTTCGGGGTTTGCACCGACCTGCCAGAATGCCACTGCCGCTACCGCGAGCCCGCTCCATCCAGCCACGTGAGCGGCGACTCGACCACGAGTCCACGGAACGCGTGTACTGCCGGGGGAGGCGCTCAACGGGATAGCTCTCACGCCGAGCAGTTGTCCGCGCAGCGTCATGGAGACACCCTCGACCATAAGCACAATCGCCACCGTCATCAGCGAGATTCCGACTGCCTCCCGGTAGTCGGTAAATCCGAAGGCGGTCTTCAGATCCAGACCTATGCCGCCCGCGCCTACGGCTCCAAGAAGCACCGAGCCACGAAAGTTGATGTCCAACCGGTACAGGATGGCTGCTACCCAGGCGGGCGCCACCTGCGGGAGGATTCCTGCGAACAGTCGCTGGACAGGCCCGGCACCGAGACTCGCGACGGCCTCGCGCACGCCCTGGTCGGCCTTTTCGATCTCGCTGGCGAACAATTTGCCCAGCATGCCCAGCGAGTGCAGGCCCAGCGCCAGCACGCCCGGCAGCGGCCCGATGCCGATCGCGGACACGAAGAAGACTGCGAATACCACGTCGGGAACGGCTCGGCAAGCGACGATAACGGCTAGCGCCGCCGACCGAACTGCCGTGACCCGGTGAGCGGCCAGAACACCGAACACCGCGCCGAGCCCGGCGGCCATGGCAGTGCCCGCGATGGCCATCCAGAGTGTATCGAGCGCGTGCCCGAGAGTGGCCAACGGATCGGAGAGCTTGGGTGGCCAAGCCCTGGCCGCCAGACTGGCCACCTCCCCGAACCCGCTGGCCGAACCGATCGCGCCAAGGCTATGGAGTGCGATGACTCCAAGTGCGGTGAAGACGATAGGGAATCCCCAGGCGGCGGCCCGCCGGCCGGTCCTGGACGGGGTCAGCCATGTCTGCCACTGCCTGGCGGCCGGCTTGACGCCGCAGGACGCGCTCTCGGCGCAAGCGACCTGGCGCCGACTCTGATGGCCGCCTTGGCCAAGATCGGGACAAGCGGATCCACTGCAGGGCTGGGTCATGCGTCCGGTCACGCGATCGTCACGGTATCCGAGGTCGGGTCTGGCAGGTAGAGTCCGCGTAGTCGCTCCGCGCTCAAGCGCTCGGTGGCTTCGTCGAGACGGATCCGCCCGAGCCGGAGCCCCACTATCCTCCTCGTCCACTCCGCTGCCAGCTCAATCTGATGCAGTGTGCACACCATGGTGAGTTGGTCCTCGCGGCACACCCGTACGAGCAGATCCATGATCGATGCTGCGGTCTGCGGGTCGAGCGAGGCGACTGGCTCATCGGCGAGCACGAGGTCAGGCCGCTGCAGCAACGCTCGTGCAATGGCGACGCGCTGCTGCTGGCCACCAGACAGGCTTCCGGCTCGCTGGTAAGCGCGGTCCGCCAAGCCCACCCGGTCCAGGTGCTGGAAAGCCTCAGCCCGTACCGCCCTGGGCCAGGTGACGATGCCGTAGCGAGGCCCACGTACCCGCCCGAGGGCACCGGTGAGGACGTTCTCCATCACAGTCAGCCGTCCCACCAGATTGAACTGCTGGAAAACGACCCCAATCCGGCGGCGCAGCGCTCGTAGTTCTCGCCCCTTGGCGACGGACAGGTCTACTCCCAGCACCCTCACATGCCCGCCGTCTGCCCGGGTCAGGCCATTCAGATGCCGCAATAGCGTAGATTTGCCGCTACCGGACGGCCCGAGAAGACCGACGATCTCACCACGCCACACCGTTAGATCGATGTGATCACATGCGATCACATCACCGAACGTCTTGATCAATCCGCGTGTCTCGATCACTGGCCACTCACCGTTGGTCATGCTTTGGAGCACTTTTCATGATGTGTGGCCACGCAGACCTCGCGTATCGTATCGAAAGCGGCGTCGGTGATTGGCCTGAAGCCCCACATGGACGAGTCGGTTGCCACCCGACAAGAGTCAGTGTTCTTGCAAATGCCAAGCTGTACGAGCCGGTCCTTGTTAGCGTCCTGAGTGAAGGTCTTAATCAGGGTGGATCTCAATTTGTTGGGGAGCGCGTCTCGTATAGCGACCGGCGACGTGGGGATGGGCGCGGATTTCCAGACAACCTTCACCTGACCGGCCTTAAGCTTGCCTTTGTCGATGAGGATGTGGTCGACCATCGCACCCTCGGAGAAACCAGCCTCGCACTTACCAGTGGCGACTGACAGGACGGCGTTGTCCTGGCCGCCCGCCATGACCGGGGTCACGCCCGATTTCGGGTCGATGCCCACGCTCAGCAGCGCCTGGCTGGGGAACAGGTATCCTGAAGTAGAGGCGGGGTCGGTGAAGCAGACCTTCGCCTCTTTGAAACCGCCAATGTTGACGATCGGGCTGTGCGCGGCGACGATGCCGTAGCTGTGATATATCGGCTCTCCACCCTGCCTGACCAACGCAGCGATCGACGTGATCTTAGCGCCATTGTTCCTGGCGAGCACGTACGACAGAGGTCCCAGCTGAGCGAGATCTACCTTGCCGGACACCAGCCCCTCGATCACGGAGTTGTAATCGGTCGAGCGGACGAACTGCACTCTTTTACCGGTGCTTCTCTCCAGCAAGGCGATGATGTCTTTGTAGGTGGCCGTTGGGTCGGTGTCCTGCTCCGCCGGTACGGCGGCGAAGCGGATCAGATCGCCATCGTCCCCATCACTGACGCCAGAGGAGGAGCAGCTCGCTGCCAGAACGCCAAACATGGCCAGAGCGACCAAAAGAGGTCTCATATAGTCCCGCGTTCCGCGTAATTCGGGGTTCCCGGAGGTCGTAGCGACCTGAACGCGCAGGTCAGGGACTTGGAGTCTGGATGAACGGCTAGATTCACCT
>NZ_PVNG01000059.1 GCF_003001935.1 Nonomuraea fuscirosea
AACAAGCACGTCAGGCCGACCTGCCCCACCTGCACGCCTTCACCCGCGGGCTGGACGACGACCGGGCCGCCGTCCACGCCGCCCTCACCCTCCCGTTCCACAACGGCGGCACCGAAGGCGTCAACACCAAAACGACAATGATCAAGAGGCAGATGTACGGGCGAACCGGCTCCGCACTCCTCCGTCATCACATCCTGCTCGGCTAACCACTTTCCCGTCACCACCGAAAGTGGGCCAGAGCCGATGAAGAGCTATCACCCCTCACGAGGGTTGTCGCGCACCAGTCCCGGCTCATGGACCACTCGCGTGGAGACCGGATTCCGCCCAAGCGGCCAGATTGCCGATGCCAGCGATCAAAGCGACGCGACCCGCCAAGGAGCGGTACCGTCTCTCCTCTTCTTCGACACTCGTTCGTTTGACTAATTCTAAAACTGAGTCGCTTCGGTCGCTGGGTCCGTCCAGTGGTGTAGATCGGGCTACGCACAGCGTTGATGGCCCGGGTCAGCGCGGCGAAGTGGGTGCCAGCGTGGTTGAGGTGCAGGGCCAGCGCGGGCGCCGCGCGGCGGCGTCGGCGCGGCAGGTGGCATGCAGGCGGGCACTGATACGGCCGGTGAGGTCGCCGGGCAGCCGCTGGGCCGGGGCGCAGCCGAGCGCGTCGGTGCTGTAGGACAGGTAGATGCCGGACAGGACCAGCGCGCGGCCGGGACAGAGTGTCTTGCGGGCCGACGGAGCAGCCACGGCGTGGCCTGCAGGTGCACGGCTGTGCGGGCTGGCGCCGTAGCTGGTGGCCGGTGTGCGCAGTCGACGATGAAGTCGGTGACGGCCTGGCCGGCCAGTCAGGAGGCGGCGATCGGCCAGGTATGTATGACCACGCGTTCGCGGCGGGCGGGTGCCTACCAACGGCCACCAGCAGGTCCAGCCCCAGGGGGTCCAGGTCGTCGGCGCCGGGCGTGGGGCGCCCGACGGCGCGGCTGCCGCCGGGCCGGTCGAGAGCGTTGATGTGGCGGCTGGCGGCCGGGTCGTCGTCGGTGTTGTCGACCAACATGACACGACACCCGGACGGCACCGGGTCGATGGCGGGGGTTGGCCGTCGAATCCACGGCACGTCTCCGCTGAGCAGGGTGTAGGCGTTGGCGGCGATGGTGGCGTCGATACCCACGCGGCCGGATTCGCGGCACAGGTCGGCGCCAGTATAGGTGAGGGCGGCCCAGTCGCGCAGGGTGCCGTGCGCGTAGGCGCAGGGTGCCGTGCGCGTAGGCGCAAGGTGCCGTGCGCGTAGGCGCAAGGTGCCGTGCGCGTAGGCGCAAGGTGCCGTGCGCGTAGGTGTCGTCGACGTCGAGCAGCAGCGCGTCGGCGACGTCGTGGTAGATGGGGTGGTAGATGGGGTGGTAGCGGCGCATCAGCGCGGGGACGTCGTCGCGGTCGAGGGCCTGAACGGCAGCCGGCGAAAGACCCGCGAGCGCAGCATCGGCTCGCGCGAGAGCACCTCCCAGCAGCCGTCCCCGCCGACGTACAGCAGCGCGAAGCGGGTGTCGGGGTGGTCGTGCAGGTGGCGTAGTTGTTCCAGGCAGTCGCTGTTCATCCGCTGAGCCTCGTCGATGACCAGCAGCCGGGGCGGCCCGGTCAGCAGGTCTATCAGAGCGGCGATCAGGTAGAAGCGGCTGCGGTCGCGCGGCGCGCTGCCGGTCAGCGCCTTGAGGAGTTCCTGGGCCACCAGGCGCATGGTGGGCTTGCTGGTGAAGGTCAGCGTCAGCGCGCCGGGTCCGGCCTCACGGTCCGGTCCGGCGCGCAGAACCTCCAGCACCGCCTACACCGCGAACGTCTTGCCGGTGCCGGCGCAGCCGTGCACGACGCCGGTGGCCAGGTGGTCGATCAGATCGCCGATGATCCGGCGGGCCCGGCACCGGTGAGCGGGGCCAGCTCGCCGATGGCCCACCCTGTAGGCCGGCGCCGCTCGCGGCCAGAGCCTTGGCCTCGGCACGAGTGTGCCCGCGAAAGACGTCCTGCTGGGCGGGGTGAGCCGGTTGCCCGGGAGGGCGGTGCACAGGTCCGCCCCATCCAGGTACACCTCGATCGAGCGGTCGTCGTACGGCATGTACCGCACCACCGCCCTCTGCCCGCCGTGACCTTGCAGCTCCGGCGCGATGGAGGCGAACGTACGGAAATGGATGCCGTCCTCGCCGATGGTGCGCTCGCCGGAGGCCAGCAGTAGGTGTGGCAGGGCGGCGGCGTCGCTGCGGTGCGCACGCTGTGGTCGTCCTGCCACGGCTGGAGAGGCGTACGGCCGTCCAGCATCTGGTGCGGCCGCTCGGTGTTGTACCAGGCCGCCCAGCCGGAGAAGCGGGCGATCCGCGTCGGCCGGCCCAGGGGTTAGCGGCCCGTACAGCCTCCCGCAGCGTCGCGCGCACCTTCGGTGAGAGCCCGGCAGGTGCACAGCAGCGTCTGGTCGATCGTGCGGTGCAGTCGCTCGATCTTGCCCTTGCGGTGCGGCTGGTAGCCGGGCAGGCGATGGCGCCGAAACGCCCGCTGCAGCGTACGCAGTGATACCGGTACGCCCTGCGGCCACCCGGACGCCAGGAAGTCCGGCACCGCAGCGCCCGTGGAATCCTGCTTGCTCAACGCCGCGGCGCGGGCGCGGTGGACGGCTGCGATGTCGCCGCGGTTGTAGGCGGCACCCTCCCGATCTCGCTGAGACGGTGGTGTCGGCCGAGATGGCCGCCGCCGACATCCTCGCCTTCACCGCGTTCGCGCTTGTGTGCCGCAAGAAGATCTGGTCGGCGCCGTCTTGGTCGCAGCGCACAAAAAATGGCAGGTCGCCGACGCCGCTACTTGTCCGAAGCCCCGTGACCCTGCTCACCATATCGAGCGCCGACGGGCAGGAGGTGGCGCGCACCGAACTGATGACGGCATGGTCAAAACCGTAGAGCCTCACGCCAGAGCCGAACTACACCGCTCCAAGGGACATCGCCCGGTCGATGAAGATGACCTATTGCCGACCAGTCGGCAATAGGTCATCTTCTGCACATGTGCGACGGAATCCTGCCATTCGGGATGGGATAACCAGAGGCTGGGGAACCTCGCTCGGTTCAGTCGCTGTCCGTTGAGTCGCTGAGCAAAATACCAGGTCAGCGTCATGATCTTGAGGCGGGAGCGACCCAAGCGACGCTGGGTGGGGGTATATATCGCCTCTACTGCTTCTTGCAGATGGCGTCATAAGTAGGGACTGTCGGTAGCTTCAGTCGCTGACCTTCCACGCACAACAGCTTCGACCAGGGATTCCTTCAGTTTCGATGCCAGCGATCCAAGCACCACCGCCACAGGCGGCTCAAAGTTCGGTCGCTGTCGTGTCCCAGCGGAGCAATACCATGCTCCGCGCAGGGTGTCGGCTAGTCTGTACTACCGTCTTCGAGTCCCGGTCGCTTCAGTCGCTTCAGTCGCCCAGCTCCACCAACATTCGACATGAGTCCGCAGGCTGCGGCCCCAGCCAAGCCGCAGCCGAGCACACTACGGGAAGGGATCATGTGAGGCAGCGACTTCGCCACGACGGTCACCATCCCCGACTCGCCTTCCGTCAGTCGCTGGCCGATGTCTGGGATTGTCCCCCCCGAGCGTGGCCGAACGCCCCGATAACACTCAACCGCAGAGTCCCTGCTGCCCGATGGTTGCGGATGGCCGTACATGTCGGCGGTGTTCCTGGAGCTTGTACGAGAGTGGTCATTCCCGAGCACACCAGGTTCGCACGCCCTTCTAGGAGCCGTTTCCACCCCGAGCTCATCGCAAGCGGCACGACCGCCGGCCCGTACCACCCTCAAGGACGACCATGACCCCCTCAACCAGCCCGGGGGGCTTCGACCCGGTGGCCGCAGCACAGCAGATCCTTGATCTGTCCGCCGCTTCGGAGGAGAAGCCCGTCTCGCGGGCGCGAGTGACGGAGGAGCTTTTCGCCACGGGCAACGGACTGTTCCCCGACTCGCTGACCGACCGCGGCAACGCCAAGCTCTTCGTGGGGTTGTACGGCAGGGACTTCAGGCATGTGCCTGGCATGGGCTGGTTCCGATGGGCGGGGCACCGCTGGGTGCTGGACGAGAGCGACGCCATCTTGTGGGCAGCGGGGGAGATGGCGGAGCAGTTGGCGGTGTTCGACGCGCGCGGGCGCTACTCCTCGGCCGAGCTTCGCCGCCATCGCCGCAGGGCACTGTCGACGACTGGGATGAACGCCCTGCTGGCTCAGGCCAAGTCCGCGCCCGGCATGGTGCTGCCGCCCGCCATGCTCGACGCCGACCCGTACGCCCTGTGCACGCCGGCAGGCGTGGTGGACCTCCGTACTGGTCGCATGACACCCCCCGACCCGGCCACACATCTGCATTCGCGCTCTACCACGCTCTCACCCGAGCCCGCACCGACGCCAAGATGGCATCGCTTCCTTAAGGACACCTTCGGCGACGACAGCGATGGCCTGCAGACGATCGACTTCCTCCATCTCCTGCTGGGGTACTCGATCACCGGAGACGTCGGCGCCCAGGTGATGCCTTTCCTCTATGGGCAGGGCAAGAATGGCAAGTCGGTCCTGGTCGAGGTGATGCTGCAGCTCATGGGGGACTACGCGGACGCGGCTCCGCCCGGATTTCTCATGGCTAAAGCCTTCGATGGGCATCCGACCGACCTGGCCGAACTGCACGGTCGCCGCATCGTCGTCTGCTCCGAGCTCAAGCCGGGCGACCGCTTCGACGAGGCACGCGTCAAACTGCTGACCGGTGGTGACAAGATCAAGGCGCGTCGCATGCGCCAGGACTTCTTCAGCTTTGACCCCACGCATCACCTGTGGTTGCTCGGTAACCATCGTCCCGAGGTCGCCACGGGCGGTTTTGCATTCTGGCGGAGGCTGCGACTCATCCCGTTCGAGCGGGTGGTGGCGGAAGAGAACAAGATCGACAATCTGGCGCGCATCCTCGTCCAGGAGGAGGGCGCAGGGATCCTCGCCTGGCTAGTCGACGGAGCCCGCCGCTATCTCAGCGGTCAAAGAGATTTGTCCGGTCCACAGCGGGTACGACTTGCCACCGACGCATATGAGGCGACGGAGGACGTGGTTGGACGGTTCATTACGGAGGCATGCAAGCTCGGCCCCACGCTGCGCGCGGAACAGGCACACCTGTACACTGCATACACTCATTGGTGCGGAAGCGAAGGAGCCACCCCAGTGTCGGCTCGAGCATTCGCCTCACGGGTACGAGACACACTCGGGATGGCCTCACCAAAGGAAATGCTCCTGTCCAACTCTCGCAAGTTCTATCCAGGGCTCGGCTTGATCTCCGATCTCGATAGTGAAGGGCTGCCGCGATGAGTGCTTCGATCGAACCCGACGACCTCATGCACGAGACCGAGCTGGTGTGGCTGGAGAGCATCGAGGCACTCGACTATGTACGGCAGAGCCTCGATCGCCTGCCGAGCCGCCGTCGCAAACCCGCCTACCATCGGGACGGCCGCATGGTCGGCTACGCGGTGCTCGGTCCGGAAGCGAAAGGATCGCCAGCCTCCGGAACGTTCCGCCGTCGCGTCTTCTGGCTGGCTCCTCACGACCGTGACCAGCAGCCCACAGGGTTCTACTCCACAGGAGCACCCGTGGAGGCCATCGACCCACGGACGCTGGCACCTCGATGCCCGGGCCGCAAGACGGAACGCTCGGAAGGCGGCCCCCCTTCGCCCGCCATGGTCGAGCTCGGCATCACCCTCGACAAGGCCTGACTGCGATCTGAGCGCTGTGGCCGTAGAAGGCGGAACCACCCCCCCCATATCACCGGAGATCGCTTGACCAGGGGACGGTCAGGTCGAGGGCGAGTTTGCCAGATGCGGTGCCTTCGGCGATGAGAGCGAGTGCCTTGGGCGCTTCGGGGAAGGCGAAGGCTGCGGGCACGCGCGGCGTGAGGCGGCCCTCGGCGTGCCAGGCCAGGCACTGGCTCAACGCCCGCATGGCGACGGTGACATCGCAGCTGGCATAGCTGGCGATGTCACTGCCGATGATGGCGATATTGCCCACCAGTACGTCCAGCAGGCTGACGGTGGGAATGGTGCCGCTGGCGAAACCGGCAGTGACGAGCCGTCCCTCCCAGGCCAGTGCGGCGATCAGCTCACGGGTGAGATCACCGCCCACCAGGTCCAGGACGAGATCGGCGCCGTGTTGCCTGGTCAGCGACCGTACGGCATCGGCCAGCCCCTCGGGCGGGAGGACGTGATCAGCGACGGTCGGCGTCAATGCACCCGAGCGGTCGACGGCGATAACCCGGGCGCCTGCGGCCCGCGCAACCTGCAGTGCCGCCTCACCGACGTTGCCCGTCGCGCCAGTGATCACTACCGTCTCGCCGGGCTTGAGTCCGCCCCGGTGCAGGAGCGAGACGTGCGCGGTGGCGTAGGAGACGGGAAAGCCCGCGGCTGTCAGGTCGTCCATGTCGTCGGGGATCGGCAGCACGTGGGTGGCATCCACAGTGAGCTGGTCCGTATAGGCGCCCCAGCTCACCAGGGCGATCACTCTCCGTCCTGGGGCGATCGTGGTCACGTCGGGCGCGGTCTCGGTGACGACGCCGACCAGCTCGAAGCCGGGTACGAGCAGGTCAGGAGCGGGGATCTGAAAGCTGCCGGACAGTTGGACGAGTTCCGCGAAGTTGAGGCCGATCGTCGTGACGCTCACGCGGACCTGCCCCGGGCTCAGCGCGGGGTCCGGGAGCTGGCGTAGCCGCAGTTGCTCGGGCCCACCGGTCTCGTCGGCGGCAAGGACATACATAGCTGGGTACTCCTCGATCCTGTTGGCAGGAATGTGCCGAAGTCACGATGACCTGTGCGGCCAGGGGCACGGCCTCCATATTAGAGAGCTCAGAGGTACTGGAAGGTGCCTTAGTTACCGTACGTTCCCGGTCTTGACCAGCGAGTCCGTGGGGTGATCCACAGGGACGGCGTGCCCCCGTGGACGTCACCGCGCGCTGCTGCCGCGATGGCCAGACAGTCCTATCCCGGCACAGAACGCGACGAGGGCGGAGCTTGGCGCGGGCAGTCGCCAGTCGAGGCTGAGCAGTCCACGATCATGATCGTGGACTGCTCCCCAGCGCCTGATCATGGGTTGTGCAGCCAGAGGGCCAGGCCCCACAGACAGTCGGTAGACGAAGCTCCTGACGAGGCAATCCTGATGCCAGTGGTCGTGCACGTCGGAGTCGGCCGCTGGCAGGGGATCGCCCTATCGTGCGAGCGGTGGATGCGATGGCCTACAAGAGTTCAGGTGTTCCCTGGACCTCCTTCTGGTACCAGGCGGAGATCTGCGTACGAGAGTTGAAGCCGAGCTTGCCGAGGATGTGATCCACGTGCGCCTCCGCGGTCCGCTGGGCCACCGTCAGCCTGGAGGCGATCTCCTTGTTGCTGCACCCTTCGGTGATGAGCCCGGCGACCTGCAACTCCCGGCGAGTCAGAACCGAGGCTGCGGCCGAGGGCCTGGCCGGCGAAGCGCCTATGTCCTTATGGCCGAGTACATAGGCGAGTCCCTCGTCGACGTCGAGTTCGGCGTACCTGTCATAGGTGTTCTGGTAGGCCTGTTCGCCCAGTTTGCCGCGCAGGTGGGTCTCCCAGGTGTCGTGAGCATGAGAAAGGGGGATGAAAGCAGACATTGTCACGCCCATGGTGCGGCGGAAGGCAGCGGCAATGCCCATCAGAGCGGCGGCCCTCGGCAGGTTGCGCTCCTCGGCGGCGGACGCCCACGCAAGGCCCTCGATGACCCAGGCCGGGAGCCAGCGGTCCTCCGTCCCCGGCTGCAGGCGCAGGCTGTCCAGGAAGAGCGTGCCGGCAGCTCTGGCGTCTCCTGCCGCCAGAAGCTTGTCCAGGCCCGATGCGTACAAACCCCACGCCAGGAGAGTTCTGGCGCTCTTGGCCTCGGCCATTTCCCGGCACGAGCGGGCGAGATTCGCTGAGTCCGGCTCTTGGTGGAAGGCCGCCGCCATCGACAGCCACAGAGAGGTCAGAAAGATGTTGTTGTGTTCGAGAGGATCGATCTGGTCCAGGGACGCCTTGGCGTACCAGTCGAGGGTCCCGCGGAGCCGGGCGACCGCAGAGCGCAGGTCCCCTCGCAAGAAGGCGGATAGCCCCGCGAGGCTCTCCACGAAGCCGCGCAGCCGTTCATCGCCACTGGCCCGCGCCCGTTTCATGCACGCGTCCATCAGGCGGCGTGCGCCTGCTTCGTCACCCTGGAGCAGCGCCGCCTTGGCGTTCACCGCCAGGGCGAAAGAGCTCTCGCTGTCCGACATCTCACCTTGCAGGGCGCGGTCGAGCCAGCGCCGCAACTCGGAGTGGGCGCCGTAGGAAATCCAGTATTCGAAGAGCTCTGAAGCCATGGACAGGCCCCGCTCCACCTCACTCTCGTGGGTGAGGCAGAACTCCAGCGCCGCTCGGATATGGGGCCATTCCTGCCCGACTCTTCGGATCCACGTGTCCTGCTCGGCGGTGAACCAGCCCGCAGCGGCGGCATCGCTGATCTGCCGATAATGGTCCCTGTGCAGGCGGCGGACGTGCTCTTCCTCTCCGCTGGCCGCGAGCTTGGCCGCCCCGTACTCCCGGATGGTCTCCAGCATGGAGTACCGGGATGGTCCATCACAGGCATCGCTTATCAGGATGGATTTGTCGGTCAGGCCGGCCAGGGCGTCTACGACCTTGGTATCCGTTAGCTGCCCGCCGGTGGCGACGGCCACGGCGGCCTCCGCGTCGAAGGGGGCGGGGAACACCGACAAGCGCGCCCACAGGAGCTGCTCAGGAGGGTCGCACAGGCCGAAGCTCCAATCCATGGCCGTCAGCAGGGTCCGGTGCGCCGGTTCCGTGGCGCGAACGCTCCGCGTCAGGAAACGGTAGCGATCGCTGAGGTGTTCGTAGATCTCCTGCGGACCCAGAACGCGTACCCAGGCCGCAGCGAGCTCGAGAGCCAGCGGGATTCCTTCCAGACGACGGCACAGCCGCGCAACGGCGTCCTGATTGTGCTCGTCAATCGTGAACGCCGAGTTGGACATGCGCGCCTGTTCGGTGAAGAGTCTGACCGCATCGTGACACCGCACGTCGCCACCATCAGCGCTCTCGGCCTCCGCTGGTACGTCGAGGGGTGGCACCACCAGGATCGACTCGGTTTTGAGACCCAGGCTCTGCCGACTCGTCGCCAGAATCCGCAGACCAGGCGCCCGGTCGAGAAGCGTCGCCGTCAACGTCGCGCACGCCCGTACTAGATGCTCGCAGTTGTCGAGGATGAGCAGGGCTTGCTTGTCGCGAAGCGATTCCGCCAGTGTCTCCGCAGATCGCCGCGCGGCACGATCCCGCAAGCCCAATGCGTCAGCCACGACGCACGCCAGCAGATCGCCGTCACTCAACGAGCTCAAGTCGGACCACCACACCCCATCGGGAAAGGAACGCGCCACCTCGCGGCCGATCTGCACCGCCAGGCGCGTCTTGCCGACCCCGGCCACACCGGTGAGCGTCAACAGCCTTGTACTGCCGGCCAGCAGCCGCTTGACCTCCGCCACCTCGCGAGCGCGGCCGATCATCCCCGTCACATCGGCCGGAAGATTCCCCTTCTCCCGCGGCCATGCCGTGTGTGTCATGGTGAGATTCACCGCCTGCGTTTCGAGGTCGAACCCTGCACGTCTCGGGCTTAGCCGCGCTCGGTCCCGCCCGCCGCGAACGTCCCGCCCGGGTCCCGGCCGGTCGTCGCGGGGAGGATTCCGCCCGGTGCTCGCCGGAGTCACTCGTTCTGTGGCGGTGTGGTGTTGTTGACGTACCAGGCGGCTATCTGTGCGCGTGAGGTGAAGCCGAGTTTTTCCAGGATGTGCTCGACGTGGCCTTCGGCTGTGCGCTGGGAGATGACCAGCCGGGCGGCGATGTCCTTGTTGCGCACGCCTTCGGCGATGAGCCCGGCCACCTCCAGCTCCCGTGGGGTCAGCACGGACTGCGACGGTGCGAGCCCCGGGGCGGACGTGTGCGTGGGATCGGGCATGCTTGATGGCTCGGCCGGCTCCTGCAAGGCGAAGGCGATGGCCTCGTCGATGTCGAACGCCGCGCCGGTGCGGACGGCCTTGTCGTAGTCCTCCTCACCGAGGCGCTCGCGTACCGAGGTTTCGCAGGCTCGGTGGGCGTCGTTGTAGGCGTGGAAGCCCGCCAGGGACACCTCGAGCAGGTTCCGCATCGTGCCCGCGGCACCGATCAGGTGTGCGGCGTGCATGTCGTGGCCCTGGGCGGCGGCGATCCACGCGAGGGACTCCACCGTCCACGCCGGGCCGTAGATGTAGCCGGTCGACCGCTCCAGGCGCAGGCTGGAGCGCAAAAGTGAGGCGGCCTCCTCCAGATCGCCGGCGTGCCAGCGCCCGACGCCAGCGGCCCACCTCGCCATCGAGATCTCACCGCGTGCACCCCCCGCCTCGGCGATGTCCCGGCAGCGGGTGATCCAGCGGTCGGCGCGCGGATCTGCCGCGAAGATCGCGGCCAGCGCAAGGTCGAGCGCGGGCATGAACGCGTCATTCAAGACCCTCGTGATGGGAATCTTTTCCAGGTTGTGGTCGTACCACTCCTGGGACGGTTTGAGCAGCTCGACCGCGCCCAGGTAATCGCCCTTCATCAGAGTCAGCCGTCCCGACAGGAACCCTCCCATCGCCGATGCTTCTTCGCAGCCGCTATGCCCGGCAATGTACAGGCACTCCTCGATCAGAGGTTCTGCGGTAGCCTGCCTGCCTTGCATGAGAGCGAAAAGCACGCCCGCGGCCATCACGTCGAAGCGTTCCCGCCGGGATGCCTGCTCACATGTGAGCAGGCGGTCGAACCAGTGGCGGGCTTCGGCCGGGCCACCGAAGAAGAGCCAGTACCCATACAACGACGTGAACATCCGGATCGCTTCCTCGATACGGAGATCCTCACTCAGGCAATGGTCCAACGCCGTACGTAGATTCGGCAGCTCGGGGGCGATCGTGGTGAGGCATTCGACCTGGTCCGGGCCGAACCAGCGGGTCTTGTTGCGTCCGGTCAGGCGCTGGTAGTAGTCGGCGTGACGGCGGTGGAGCGCCGAGATCGCCTCGCTCTTGGCCAGCCGCTCGTGGCCGTATTGCCGCAGGGTTTCCAGGATTCGGTATCGGGAGCGGGAACCGCAGGTCTCGCTGGTCACGATGGACTTCTCTGTCAGATCCGCCAGGAGCGGCAGGATGTCCTCACGGCCGAGCGGCTCCGCCGAGCAGATCTCCTCCGCCGCGGCCAGATCGAAGCCACCGGAGAAGACCGACAGGCGTTCCCATAGGATCTGCTCCTGGGCCGAGCACAGGTCGAAGCTCCATTCGACCGCCGCGCGCAGCGTCTGATGCCGGGGCAGGGCGGTCCGGTAGCCCTGAGACAGGAAGTCCAGCCGGCCGTCGAGCCGGTCGATGATCTGATCCAGCGACAGCACCCGCAGCCACACCACCGCCAGCTCGATCGCGAGCGGGATGCCGTCGAGGAGACGGCACAGTTGCGCTGCGGCGGCATGCTGGGAGGAGAGGTCGGTCTGTGGTGCGACCTTCTTCGCGCGCTCGACCAGCAGGGCTAGGGCGTCGTAACGGCCGACGTCATTCTCGTTGACTTTGTCGTCGGGGCCGGGGATGGACATCGGCGGGACGATGAACAACGTCTCACCCGGGACGCCCAGCGATTCGCGGCTGGTGGCCAGCACCTTCATCCTGGGCGCCACGCTGAGCAGGGTGTCGGCCAGCCGGGCACAGGCCTCCACCAGATGCTCGCAGTTGTCCAGGATCAGCAGCATCTGCTTGGTCCGAAGACAGTCGATCATGCTCTCCGTCGACGGCTGGGGTAGCTCTTCCTCCGTCTCCAGAGCCTCTGTGATGGCGACGGGCAGCAGCCGCTCGTCCTGGACAGAAGCCAGCTCGACGAGCCACACCCCGTCCGGGAAGGCGCGTTGCACGTGCGAGCCCACATGAGTCGCCAAGCGCGTCTTGCCCACCCCGCCCGGGCCCGTCAGCGTCAGCAACCCGGTATCGGACAGAAGCTGCCTCACTGCGGCGATCTCGTGCTTGCGACCGACGATCTCGCCAACGCCGGCTGGGAGGTTGGAGTGCGGACTTTTGGTTGCCAGTCGGACCATAATGCCGAGTATGTGCCCCTGACCTGGCCGGACGTAACGGGCATTCGGTCGAGGTCTGGCATGTGGATGCCAATGAAATGGTCGCGAGTCCGCTTGCGTGGGCGTGTTCTGCCGTCGGGCTGGCCCGGTCAGGTGGTATCCGACCGCTGGGAAGGGCGGCAAGGCAGCTCGAACCAGACGATCTTGCCCGTGGCGGTGTACTCGACCCCCCAGCAGCAGGCGAGCGCGTCCAGCAGGAACAGTCCCCGGCCGCTCTCTTCAGTCGGATCGGGCAGGTGCGGCTGCTCGGGAAGCGCCCGCTGCGTGGCGTGGTCTTCGACCGCGCCACGCAGGAGGCCGTCGGCCAGGGTCAGGGTGAGGTTTATCGGCTCTGGGCTCTGCTCGAGCGCGTTGGTGACCGCCTCGGTGACCAGAAGTTCCGTCGTGGCGGTCTCGTTCGGGAGCCCCCACCGCCGCACGGTAGTCCCGGCCTGGTGTCGGGCCTTGGGAACCGATGAGAGGGCCGGGGCGAAGGTCCATGATGACCTTCGGCTGCCGTCCCCCCTGCGGGGCAGATTGCCCGCCAGGGCGGTAAGGCGCCGCCACCAGGACTGGCCATTGCCGTGGCGAGTCGACAGGGGCGGGACGGCGGGAAGCGGTCTCGTCTCAATGCTCAGGCACGTGTCTGCGGGCATGGTTCTCACCTCGGGCATTCGGGTTCATCTAAAGTGCCTTCGCTCTCCACGATGCGCGGATGGAGCGTGGTGGGATATCCGGGGACATACCTGTCTACAGATGCCGGACGTAGGTAGCGGCCGCCGCGGGGCGGCCCAGAGTGACGTCAGTGGCCTGTGGTGTCCCTGGCAATGGCGCGTAGCGGGGTCTAGGGCGACGCCCTGCTGATTTGGCCGTACAGGTGCGCTTGCCGCCATCGGCGCTGACGGAACACCGGTGGAATGGTCACGCCGCGGTTGCGAGGTGGCAGACGGTGATGGTCAGCCCGGTCTCGGCGGCCAGCGCGGGCAGTTCGCTCTTCCAGGCGCGGGTGCGGCAGCCGTTGGCGCCGTCGGCATCGGCGGTGATCAGCAACCGGGGTGGCGTGCGGGTAGGAGGGTGCGCCCTGGGCGTGCCACCAGCGGCGGATCGAGGCGACCGCGAACGCGGCGGTGTCGTGGTCGGTGCCGACGTTCACCCGGCCGGTGCTGGCCGCGATGTCGTCGATGCCGTACGGGATCACCTTCCCGGTCGCGGGCTCGGCGAAGTCGTAGACGTTGACCGGCACCGGCTCCCCGGCCGGCCGCCATTCCCGTCCGGCATTCTTGAACGGCCCGAG
>NZ_PVNG01000060.1 GCF_003001935.1 Nonomuraea fuscirosea
CGCGCCGGCAGCGTGCGGATCCACCGGGCCGGGCCCGCCGAGGGGGATCCCGTGGTCCTCCTGGCCGGTGCCAGCGGGAACGCGCTGGCCTGGTACCGCTACATCAAGCCGCTGGCACGCATCCGTCCGGTCTTTGCCGTCGACCCGCTCGGCGAGCCCGGCCGCTCGGTTCAGACGCGGCCGCTCGCGACCGGCGCCGAGGTGGGTGGCTGGCTCACCGACGTCCTGGCCGCGACCGGTACCGAGCGCGCACATGTGGTGGGTTCCTCTTACGGCGGCTGGACCGCGCTGGAACAGCAGCGTGGCGGCGGCGGTCGGGTGGCGGCGCTAACGCTGGTGGATCCGGTCGGCTTCGCGCCGTTGACCGGGCGGTTCTTCCGGTGGGTCATCGTCGGCGGTATGGCCGCTCTGCTTCCTCGTGCGCTGCGGCACCGTGTCGCCGGCGCAGTGGGCAACGGCACGCTGCGCGAGGACGTGCTGATGAAGCTGATGCTGGCCGGCCGGTCTTTCCGCCGGCGGCTGCCCATGCCGCCCGCCTACACCGACGAGCAGGTGCGTGAGCTGTCCGTGCCCGTACAGGTGCTGCTGGGAGCCCGCAGCGCAGTGAACGACGCGCAGGCGGTGGCCGCGCGGCTGGCCGAGATCGCGCCATCATGGCAGGTGGAGATCGTGCCCGACACCGGGCATGCGCTGCCCGTCGAAGCTCCAGACCTGGTCACAGAGCGAATCCTCTCCTTCCCCGGCCAAGCCCGGCCCGACACTGCAACGCCGGAGCACAGCACGGATCGCAGCTAGGAAACCGACATGCCCAAACAGGTAGACCATGATGAGCGGCGACGCCAGTTGACCGAGGCGCTGCTGCGCATCGCCGGCACCCGCGGGCTGCAGGCGGTGTCGATGCGTGAGATCGCCGCCGAGGCCGGAGTCTCGCTTCGGGTGGTCCAGTACTACTTCACCGACAAGCAGGCTCTGCTCGACTCCGGTCTCACTGAGCTGGCCGCCCGCCTGGACCGCCGAGTCAAGCAGCGGGCCGCTGGCACGGGCGAGCTGTCCACGCGAGGTGTCTTCGAAGCCGTCCTCGGCGCGATCCTGCCCTCCGACGAGCAGAGCCGGCTGGACTCGATGGCCTGGACCGCCTACTACACCGCCGCCCTCACCGACCCGGCGCTCGCCGCGGCCGCGCTCACCCGACCCGACGCGCTGGAAGACTTCCTCACCATCCGGCTCACGACCGCGCAGCAGGCCGGAGACCTCGCCTCCGATCGCGACCCGCGCACCGAGGTCGCCACGCTTCTGGCCCTCGCCAATGGCCTGACCGCCAGCGTCCTGGGCCGACAGCGCAGCCACGAGGCCGCCACCGCGATCATCGACAACCACCTCGATCGCCTCTTCGGATCGGAGGCCACACTACGGCCGCCCCCGCACTGAACCGCACCGGCCCAGGTTCTTCACCCTCACCCCGACCAGCAACTATCCATCCTCGCGCCCGTGTCTGCCAGATTGACACCCGTGGAAGGCGCTGGATTATCTGCCTCCCGGCGACACGCTAGTGATGCCCCCTGGATCGGCTGGCCGCTCCCTCCAACCTCATCTCGATCGCGGCCGGAAGGGTGCTTGCCGTGGGTCGCAAGCCTGCGATGGCGCTTTACACTTCGTGCTCGTCCACGCCGCCACCCTCGGAGATGTCGGGGATCTCGCCGAGCTGCCGCAGGCCTTCGGCTGGGGCGGAGGAGGAGATGGAGTAGCGGCCCAGGACGTTGAGATGGGCGTGGCCGAGCGGGCTGAGCCGGGCGGCGTCCTCGTCCTTCACCGGGACGCCTTGGGCGCGCAACTGGTCGACCGCGGCCGACAGGTACTTGGAGTTCCACAGCGCGACCGCGTTGACGACCAAGCCCAGAGCCGCTAGTTGATCTTCTTGCCCTTCACGGTAGGTCTTGCGGATCTGCCCGTTGCCGCCGTGGCAGATCTTGCGGGCGAGCCGGTGCCGGGACTCCTGAACGGTGAGCTGCTTGTTCAGCTTGCGGCGGTAGCTGTCGTCGATCGGATCCAGGATGGACAGCAGGTGCAGGGTCTTGTCGATGCGGCCGTACTCGGCGAACGCCTGCCCGAGCGGGGTGGGCCGCCCGTTACGGGCGAACATGCGCAGCAGGTCGTAGGCGCGGACCTGGTTGGTCACCAGCGACCCGGCGACCCGGGTCATGTCAGACCACTGGGTGCAGATCTTCTGCCGGTTGATCTTGTTGCGAGCGATCGCCTCCAACGGCCCATAGTCGCCCGGGGTGTTGCTGCCGGGCACGTCCGAGCGCCAGAACCGCTGGTCGCCCAGGTCGGCGAAGCGGGGCGCGAACCGGTAGCCGAGCATGGAGAAGATCCCGAATACCGTGTCCGAATCGGACGCCTGGTCGGTCGTGACGACCTCGGGCTGCGGACCGGCGTCGATGTTGATCAGGGTGTCGAGGATGTACAGCGAGTCGCGCGGCGTGCCGGGCACGACCATCTGCCCGATCCCCATCACCTGATCATTGACTGCGTTGAGCAGTGTGAGGCCCCGTTTGTAGCCGAAGTACTTCGGCGACGGGGCGGCGTTGATCGTCTGGACTGGGACGACGAACCGCAGCCCGTCGACCGAGGCCAGCAGCCCACCACCCCACAGCGCCACGATCGGCACGCTGCGCTGGGCCTCGATCAGGATCGCGTTCGCGGCGGCGTGCGTCTCGGCCCGCACGTAGTTCTGATCGACGTGGGACAGACGGCCGCGGGTCAGCGCCTCGTCCCCGTCCTTGATCACCGGAGTGAGGCCGACGTTGCAGGCCTCGCTGATCAGCAGCGCGACCAGACACCGGGGCAGGTCGTGCATGCGGGTGGACACCTCCGCCAGGTGCACGTAGGCGTCCAGGAACCCGGTCCAGGAGTGCACCTCCAGCAGCAGCTCGGGCAGATCGATACGCGGCAGCATCGCCTGGCAGGCCGCGCGCAGCCACTTCAGCGATGGGCTCTCGCCGAGCGCGCCGAGCTTCTCCACCGACAACCGGGCGTGCCCGTCCAGCGGGGTGACCACCCTGACCAGGGCATCATCGCCGGCTTCTTCGAGACGGCCGGCCATCTGCCTCCACGCCGCGTCCAGCGCCAGCAGCTTGGCGTCCAGATGAGCCTCGACCGGGTCGGTGAGCGACAAGGAGGCGAGCACGTCCTCGCTGATCGCCTCCCACGCCTTGCCGTCCAGCAGGTGGGCGCGCGGGTCGGCCCATCGCAGCGACGGCGTGGCGTACACGTCCCGCACCTGCAGCGCTCGATACAGCGCCTCCAGAACGCACACCACATACGCGTCGCGGTCCACCGCGCCCTTGGCCAGTTCGGGGTTGGCGAACACCGGCCGCTTCCACGCCGCCGTCACCAGGGACGCGTCGATCTCCTTCGGCGCCAGGGGCTTGCGGGAGACGTGCCTGCGTGCCAGCTCCGGCAGCCTGCGCACCGCGGCCAGGACCTTGCGGCCGCCGGCAGCCGCGCCCAGGGCCTTCGACTCGCCCAGCAGCTTCAAAAACGGGCGGACGGTGTTGTACTTGTCCACCAAAGCGGCTCGCAGCGCCGCCTCGGCCGCGCCGTCGTCGTCGGGGACGAGCTCGTCGACCTGTTCCAGCGCGGCCAGCACCTGCTCCTTGGTCGCTCCCGCCTCCGCGATGACGGCCGTCCACAGTGCCGCGGGGTCCAGGTTGGCGCCCGCCTCGGCAACCAGGTCGAGCTGTCCGATGAGCACCCGGCCCGCCCGGGACAGCAGCCTGGAGGCCTTCTCCAGCTTCGGCAGCATCGCCAGCCGATCGCCCGTGGACTTGCGGCGCGCCGGCGAAATCAGCCGCGAGGCCATCAGCAGCGCGAACAGATCGAGCGCGTCGTCAATCGCCTCGGCCTCCAGCGACCGGGTCACCGCCAGCAGCGTCGCGGTCTTGCGCGGCTCGTGCAGACGCGCCAGCAGCGGCGCCTTGCTGCCCGCCCCGTACTTGGCGAGCGTCTTCATCCGCCGCACCGGCACCTTGTCGACCCGCACCCGCCCCAGCCGGAACCGAGCGATGTCATCCACCCGCTGCAGCGCCCGCGCCATCTCCGTGCCCGACTGCCTCTTGGGCGCCTGCCGCAGCCGCTCCAGCTCCGACATCCGCGCGCCCGCGGGAACCACCAGTAGCCCCGACAGCTCCCGCTGCAACGTGACATCGGCGCGCTCCACCTGACGCGCCACCGTCGCGTACAAGCGCTCGTCGGCCTGCTTCCGGACGCTGGCCACCAGCCGTTCCAGCACCGTCACCCCGGGCAGCAGCACCCGATGCCGCCGCAGCCACGCCACCGACTGATCGAACAACGCCGTCGGCCCCTCGGCATGCGTCCACGCCCGGCCGTGCAGGAACGTCCGGAACCGCCTCGCCAGCACCCGCCCCTCCCACGACTCACGATCATCAAAGTCGTGGTAGCCGTAGGCGTCCCTGATTATCCACGCGTGCTCATACGCCGTCTTCAGCCGCTCGCCGTACCTCTTCACCTGCGAGGGATCGCCGATCCCCAGGTGCTCGGCCAGATAGTCCACCACCGGCCACGGCACCGCCAGCGGATCCTCCAGGAACAGCCCCTTGTACCGGACTGTCCCGATCTGGACGGCAACGCCCAGGCGATGCGAGTCCTGGCGCGACTTGGCGATCACGTCCCGATCGAACGCGTCCAGGAAGAAGAACTTCTCCAGATCCGACAGCGACGGCAACTCCTCGAACGCCGTGTACGCCCTGACCTGGTCATCAGACAAAAACCCCACAGGTATGGGTGACAACGGTAGACATGATCACCGATCACCGTCAAAGCGACGATCACGTCAGATGTCTGAATATCGCAGCCCATCCGATCGCGCGCCCCTCAAGATCATTCTCAGCGCCAACGGCTGTTCCTGGGTTCCTCAACCCCGTAGTTCTCCACGCGGCGGGCAGCGAAATCCTTGGGCAGGTCCTCCTCCGGGTCGCGGAAGGAATGGGCGCCGACCACCCAGATCTCCTTGCACCGCAGGGCCTCGCGCAGCGCCTGGAAGGTGACGATCTCATACACCATCCGCACCACCCGCCGGCGTCCGCGCTTGTCCTTCTTGAACACCAGGTCCTCCCAGTCGCCGGCGGTGCCGCGGTGCTCGGGCACCACCTCGCCGCGCGGATAGTAGGTGGTGTTGCCCGCCTTGGCGTAGCGGCGGATCAACTTCAGCGCCTCGATCACCGGCTGGAAGGCGGTGTTGTTGCTCTTGAACTCCAGCGTGTCCAGCAGCGCGATCAGGCCGCGCCTGTAGTGGTTGGTGTAGGAGGCACGCAGCGTGGTCTGCACCGTGGTGCGGTAGGCCGGGCCCTTGGTCTTGAACTCGTGCACCAGATCGCGCAGCGTCTGCTCGCCGCCGCTGACAGCCGGGAAGATGACCTGGCGGACAGAATCGTCAGGCTGGCCGAGCGCGGCATCGGCCACCTTGAACAGGATGTTCTCCTTGCCGGTCACCCGCTTGAACGCGTTGATCAACTCCTTGGTCACCTTGCTGTCGGCCCGCGCCTTGATCCGATGCACGGTGGCGATCAGCAGTTCCACCAGCGCGTCGGTGATCTCTCGCTCCCGCTCGCGCACCTTCGGGCTCGGCACGAACATGGGGATCAAACGGGTCGCGGACGGCACCGCGGCGATCGAGGGGATGGAGGCCGACACCGAGGCCGCGCTGCGCCGGACCCGCCGGCTGTTCGTCAACCGCGACAACCTGCGCGCCGCGATCCGCACAGTGGTCAACAAAACGCTGGAGGTGCGCGACGTCTCGCCGTGGGGCCGGGCACGGCGTGCGCGTCGGACTCGCGCAAGTTCGGCTCGTGGTCGGCGAACTTCATGACCGAGTGGCACCAGCGCTACGGCGGCGCCGGGATCATGGTCTACTGGCACGTCGAACGCAAGAACGTCTGCATCTACAGCCAGGTGCGATCCACCACCGACTCCGAGGTCGCCTCGATGATCGAGGGCCTGCTCCGTCATCTGACCAGCGCGGAGATCGATCGCCAGTACACCGATACCCACGGAGCTTCAATCGTTGGCTTTGCGTTCTCGCACTTGCTGGACTTCAAGCTGCTGCCCCGGCTGAAGAACATCGGCTCGGCCCGCCTGTACCGGCCGGGCTGGGTCAGGTGAAGTCGCAGGATGCGATTCCGCCGAGGAAGAGGGCGGGGGAGAGACCGACACCACAGGCGCCTGGAGCGTCCCCTGAGTAGGTGATGAGACAGGGTCGGCCGCTTTCGCGAGTTGAATCTTCTCACGCGAAGAGACCTCCGATGTTTCGCCCCCTGTCCCTGTTGAGGCGGTGACCACGATCACCACGCTGACCACTGAGCTCACCATGAGGATGAGCATGGCCGCAGCGCCGGAAACGGCAACTCCGGCCCGCCGCCGGTTCTCCCGTGGGGATGCCATATGACCTCCTGGCGCTACTGGCGACATTCGTCTGGCGACAACTGCTACAAGGCATGCTTGGCCTGCATTCTTCACATGGCGACAGCAGCCGATCAAGGTAATGCGATCGGACAATTCCGGACATCGATTGATAAGGGCCTTGGAGCTGCCCGGCCGGGATTTCCGCTCGCATGAGAGCGGGCCAGGCCCCGCAACCACGGGGCCGGGCGGCCCAGTGTCACCTCCCAACCCCGCTGTGGTTGCAGGGCGCGACCCTAACCGCTTCAACACGACGATCTCAACCTGTGGGCTTCAGGGTGACGGTGGTGGTCGCCGTTGGGATTGGGTCGGTCGCGTCCGCTCGGTCGTAAACGCCGACCACCCATGCCCCCGGACGCGACCTGGTCTCCTCGACCAGCTTCTTCAGGGCACCGGGCTGCCGTACCAGGGGAATCTGCAGGTATTTGCCGTCGCACCAGCCCACGTCCTTCCTGGCCACCGTGCATCCGGCGTACGGGTCGGAACCGGCGCCTCGCCTCGGGTCATGGATCGGGGTATCGGCGGGCAGGACCCATACCTCGATCTGTTGCGTGCGCTCTAACCACCCGGACGGCACCGACTCCTTGCTCGAGTGACTGCTCGCGCCCTTCTGGCCACACCGTCTCATGCCTCCACCACCGCCCTCCCGCCGGATGATCACCCACGCCTCCGGGTCGGTGCAGACGATCGTGTACGAGGTGAAGAAACTTAACGGCCGGAACTTCACGGTCTTGACGGAGGGCATGGTGGCGGACGACTGGCTCGCGATCAATGGAGCGGGGGGCACGGCTCGCGTGTCTTCGGGCGGCAGACTAGGCGCCGCCGATGCCGTCACCCTCGCCGGCGGCTGTTCTGCCACATGGGCCGTACCCACCCGGACGCCCTGAACCCCCAAGAAAACGGTGGCGGCCGCGCCGAGGCCCGCGAGCGTGAAACCTGCCCTCCTGCGCCGTTTGATGCGGCGGCCCCGTCGGACGATCTGCTGCACGTCAGGAGATCCCGAGGCCACGCTCTCGGCCAGAGCCGCGCGCAATTGCTCTTCGGTGTAGCTCATCGTTCCACCTCCGCTGGCTGGATTGCCGGATCGACGCGGAGCCGTTTCAGTGCGCGGCCGAGCTGCGTCTTGACCGTTCCGAGCGAGCATCCGAGCACCTCGGCACACTGGGTCAGCGTCAATTGTTCGAAGTAGTGCAGCACGACGATCGCCCGCTGCCTCCTCGACAGCCCGCCGATGGCGGCCAGGAGCGTCTGCCGCCGTTCCACCTCGATGGTGAAGTCGTGGGGGTCGGGATGGTCGGGCACGTCCACGGAGGGCAGCTCATTGCGCCATTTCCGGCGCCACCACGAGATGTGGGTGTTCACGACGATCCGGTACACGTAGGAATCAGGGTTGCTCTTGATCCGCCCCCACGCCACCCAGGCCTTCGCCAGTGCCGACTGCACAACATCTTCAGCGGTCCCAAGGTCTCCCGTGAGCAGAAAGGCCGAATGTCGTAACCGGTCGTAGCGATGCACCACGAAGCTGTCGAAACCATCGTCCATCCATGAACTCCGTCCTCAAGCTGTCATAGGTATTGACGCGATGGAGGACCGGTTCCGGATGACAAGCGGGTCCCAAGTTTTTCGTGAGGAGACGAGCCAGCGTGGCCACTGGCGATGTGTTGAGTCTCGGCCGTCCGCCACCCCATGGCCGAAGCTCGGGCCGCCCTCGGAGACTGCCCGCAGCGTAGCGGTCGTCAGCGGGAGATAGTCGTCCTCAGTGCCGGGGTCGGCAGTTCGGGCTCCTGGGGTGACACGCATGAGCCGGATGCAGCATCGCGCTGGGTCGAGTTGCGAGGCGTCGAGTGTCCAGAGCGGGACGTCGCGCATGCGCAGCCCAGCGCTCCGCACCGCGTCGAACAACACCGTGGGATTGAGCGGCGAAAGGAAGACCACGTCGGCCCAGGTGCACTCGAGCGGGATCACTCGTTCGCGTAGACGGTGCTCTCGGCCGGCGTACTTGGCGACGTGGCGCGCGTGGAGGTCTGGGTAGCGTTCTCGAAGCATTGCCAGCGGCAGCAACTGGTCGCCGCGAGGGTCCGTGATCATGGCGTGGAAGAGGGGCCCGCGAGCGCGCTGCTGAGTGGGTTCGGTAGACATAAAAAAAGCGTCGGGCTGGGAGAAGTCCGACGCATGATCAATTATATCGGATGCCCTCCATGGGACCTGCACGGAGAGCTACTCGATCTCGTGCTCTTCTGCCGCAGCGGCAAGGAGGACGCGGGCGCTTTCGGCGTAACGGATGGCGGTCTTGGGATCCAGGCCGAAGACGGTCGCCAGGTGTAGCGGATCCGCTCCGGTGACGAGGGCTTCGTCGAGCTGGCGGTGGACGCGCAGCCGTTCCAGGGTTGCGGCCTGGCCGCGGAAGGACTCGGTCATCCAGACCTTGCTGACCGGGCCGGTCTCCATGGCGGATTGCTTGTTGATCAGCAGGTGCTGGTTGGCGGTGCTGGGCCAGCGGTGATTCCGGTAGTCGAGCCATTGCAGGAGGACCTGGCGGGTGAGTTCGTCCAGCGGGCGGGTGCGGCCGGCGATGGTGAATCTGCGGTTGCCCAGGTCGACGTCGTCGAGCTGGAGTTCGCGGATCGCCTTGGGGCGGGCGGCGTGGATAGCAGCCAGGGAGATGATGAGCCGGTCGAGGGGGGGTGCGGACGCTCTGCGTGACCTTGGTGATCTCTTCAGCGTCGAGGGGGAGGGCGAGCTTGCGGGGGTGATCACCGTCGTGAAGCCGGGCGGCGGGGTCGCGGAAGATCGAGCGCTTGCGTTTGCAGTGCCGAAACAGCGACCTGAGCGCAGTCAGCGTGTGATGGCGTTCAGCGCCGGGAAGGGTGTCGAGGAAGGTGAGTATGTCGTCGCGGGTGACCTCACGGAGATGATCGTAGCGCTTTGCCAGGCCAGGAGCGCAGGACGAGCGAGCCTGAGATAGCTCCAGCACGTCGCCTGGCTGCGGGGCCGTGCGCGCGGGCCTCCGTCGTGCAGGGTCCGCAGCCAGTGCTCAACGTCGGTATGGATGCCTGGGCTGAGATCGCCGAGGCCGCGCTTCAGCCAGGTCTCGAAGACGGAGATGCGATCATCGTCCAGTACGCCGAGCTCGATGAGGACCTCGACGGTGCGACCGACGCTGAGACCGCGAGCTCGAAGCGCGGGGAACAGGTCCGAGAAGCGGATCTTGTCGCCTGGGGTGTGCGTGGACAGCAGCAGGACCAGGGCGCGGTCGACGATTCGGATGACGCCGCGCGTCCAGCCGCATCTCTCGGCAAGGCTGGCGACGATTCGGCGGGCGTCAATCAGCGCGGGGTTGGTCAGATCGGCCTGTCGGCGCCGCTCGAAGCGCAGGTAATCGCGACGGGTCTGGAGCGGCAGGCGTAGCTGCTCCCACGAGTGTGGGACGGTGACCGGTTCGCTCGGCACGGGTTGGGCTCGCAGGCCCCGGCGGCCTGCCCGCCCGATCCGTGGGCCGCGACCTTTGGAGCGTTGTCGGTGCATGTTGGTGAAGAACAGTTGCTGGTAGCTGAACTGGCGCAGGAACGGCTCCAGGATCGTGACCTGGTCTTTGGCCTCTAGACTCGCCTGAAGCCAGCACAGTCGGCAGTAGCTCTTCTTGACCGGCACCAGGCGGTGGCAGCAGGTGCACTCGCTGACCTGATGGAGTTGACCGAAGGTGTAGCAGGCGCGGCAGTACCGGCCTGGAAGCACGCCCCAGGCGAAACAGGCCACGCAGCTGGCGGCCGCCTTGTCCGGCGCGATGTATGCCATCACACCGGTGGCAGGCTGCGTCCGTCTCGGCGCTTCGGCGTCACCGCCGGCCCGCTCCCCGACGAGACAGCAGCAGAGGTTTGCTGCTGGTCATCGACCCGCTGGATTTTGTCTGGCTCAGGAATCAGGAGCTCGGCGACGCCGCAGCTGAGCACCGCGCAGATCACGTCGAGATCGGCCAGTTTGATGCTGGCGGGCTCGCCCGACCACAGTCCGGACATCTTGCCCGCGCTGATGTTCAACCCTCGTTCGGCCAGCATCCGCTGCAGCTCGCTGGCCTTCCAGATGCCGCGGTTGGCGGCGGCCAGGCGCAGGTTCCATCTCATCGTCGTAGTCCTTCCAGCTGAGCGGCGACGCGTTGCTGTCCGGCGATCCAGGCGTCCTCGATATGGGTGCTGGGGACGTGGACGTACTTCATGGTGGTGGCGATCCAGGCGTGCCCGAGGGTGGCCTGGATCGCCACCAGGTCCATGCCGCCCAGATAGAGCTGGGAGGCGCAGAAATGGCGCAGAACGTGGGGAGTGATCACCTCGGGCCAGTCCGGCAGGTGCGCTTGAGCGGCCCGCGCCAGCGCCGCGCGCAGCGTCTCATCGCCGACACGGGCGGCACTGCCGTCGGTGTTCTTGCGCTCGGACGGCAGCAACGAGGCACCGGGGCGGGTGTGGCCGTCGCCGAACTGGGCCCACACGTCTTCGACAAACCAGCGCAGCGTCGCCGCGGCGTTGTTGATCAGCGGGACCATGCGTTCCCGCGGTCCGGATCCGCGGGCGCCCTTGCCGTGCCGGACGTGCAGCTTGCCGAAGCGGCCCAGCTCCCACTTGATGTCGGCCAGGTCGAGCTTGCAGGCCTCGTTCACCCGCAATCCGACCTCCGACATCAGTCGGCAGGCGGTGTAGTTGCGGGCGGCCGGAGCAAACTTGCGGCAGGTCGAGAGCTCTTCCCGCCAGCCGGCGAACAACCGGCTGACCTGGTCGGCGGTGGGCGGGATGCGCAGCCTGGGCTGCTGGCGCCACGGGGGCGGTTCATCTCGTCGATCGGGCACTCGACGACCCGCCCGGTGGCCTGGTGAATCTCGACCTTGTGCCGTAGTTCGAGGAACAAGAAGTAAGTCTTGAGCGCCTGCGCCCGGGCCACGCGAGTGCCCTTGGCCGTGGTGCGCAGCACCTTGCCGAAGTACGCATCGGCATCGGCCGGATCCATGTTCCATAGCGGCCGCCCGAACCAGGCCCGCACCTGCTCCAGATGCATCACATCCGAGCTGATCGTCCCATCCGACAGCCCCGCCGCGGCGCGAGCGAGCACGAACCCGGCCAGTACGTCGGTCTCCAACGCATCCAGATCATCCAAAGTCGCGGGGGCTCGTGCCACGCGAAGATCCCGTACCATCGCCAGCGCCAACTCTGGCCTCCTCGTCTTCGCCATCTATGCAAGACGAACGACGAGAACGATAGACCTTCAGAATCCTTGAAGTCTCCTCAATCTCGAAAGAACCAGGGATCCCAGAACGTAAGCCCAGCTCCTGCGGCTATAGCCACGCTCAACCAGTCAACGAACTCATGGGTTATTCCTCAACAGGCCCACGCTGCCGGGCGACGTCTTGATCTGGCGCGCGACGTAGTCGACCACCTCGTCGGGGAAGTCGCCCCGGCCACGAGGGAAACGCTCGTGCTGGGTGTAGTACTTCAGCAGCAACGCGAACGGCAGTCGGGTGTTCTCGTGCTTGGCGACCAGGAGCAATAGTCAAGACCTGTGGATCATGAGTTCCTAGGCGGCTGTGGGGACGGGTGATCCTGTTGGGCGTTCGATGAGCTTGCCGTCGATGAATG
>NZ_PVNG01000061.1 GCF_003001935.1 Nonomuraea fuscirosea
TTGCATGTGTTAAGCACGCCGCCAGCGTTCGTCCTGAGCCAGGATCAAACTCTCCAAACAATGTCTGGAAACAATCCCAACAAAAATCCATCAAGCAAACAATCACTTGACGAGGTGTTGCATGAAAATCATGCACTGGCTTTTAACACACTGTTGAGTTCTCAAGAAACGGACGCGTACATCCGCACCAAAATCTCTGGGAGACCCCGGTGCGCGAGGCGCACATTTCATTTCCTTCAGTTTACCAGATCCGGACGATCCTTGTCAAACCGCCCGATCCGGGAGCTTCCGGACTTGCCTCTCTTCGAGGCAACCCTGCTAACTTACTCCAACTTTCGGCTCTTGTCCAACCGCGCGGCTGGAGTCGCCCGAAAGTCGGGGTTCGTTCACTGGGATGTCAGGACCAGATCGGCCCCGCGTTGAAAACTGTAGCAGTCCCGCGGGCGTGGAAGGTCCATCTTCGGTAACGAATGGACCTTCCCCTCGTGCGGACTGTTCAAACCCCGAGGGCGGCGAGCTGGGCCTCGAGGCGCGCAATGTCCGCGTCAGCCTGCTCTGCCCTGCCCCTGACCTTGGCCACCACGTCCTGCGGCGCCTTGGCCATGAACTGCTCGTTGCCCAGCTTGGCGGTCGCCTGGGCGGCCTCCTTGCGCGCGACGGCCAGATCCTTCTCCAGCCGCTTGCGCTCGGCCACGACGTCGATGGCGCCCGCGGTGTCGATCTCCACGGTCACCTCCCCCACCGTGAACCGCGCGGTCGCGCTGAACGACTCCTCCGGCTCCGTGAGCCGCAGCAGGGCCCTGATCGCGCTCTCCTGGCCGGCCAGCGGCGTGCCGCCCAGCCCGAGCCGCGCGGCCACCTTCTGGCCCGGCTTGAGCCCCTGGTCCGAGCGGAACCTGCGGACCTCGGTCACCAGCTCCTGCAGCGCCTCGATCTCCGCCTCGGCGCCGGCGTCGGCGTAGCGCGGATCGGTCACCGGCCATGGCGCCACCACGAGAGACTCGCCTCCGGTGACGGCCCGCCACAGCTCCTCGGTCACGAACGGCACCAGCGGATGCAGCAGCCGCAGGATCGCGTCGAGCACGTGGCCGAGCACCAGCCTGGTGTGCTCCAGCCCCTCACCGAGCTGGATCTTCGCCAGCTCCAGGTACCAGTCGCAGACCTCGTCCCACGCGAAGTGGTAGAGCAGGTCCGAGGCCTTGGCGAACTCGAACTCCTCGAACGCCGCGTCGGCCGCCGTGATGACGGTCTGCAGGCGGGACAGGATCCACCGGTCGGCCGCGGTCAACTCGGCGTCGTCGAGCGAGCCGACGGCCGCGCCGTTCATCAGGGCGAAGCGGGTGGCGTTCCAGATCTTGTTGCAGAAGTTGCGTGAGCCGGCCGCCCATTCCTCGCTCACCGCCACGTCGGCGCCCGGGTTGGCGCCGCGCAGGAGAGTGAACCGGGTGGCGTCGGCGCCGAAGCGCTCGATCCAGTCGAGGGGGTCGACGACGTTGCCGAACGACTTCGACATCTTCTTGCCGTACTGGTCGCGGACCATGCCGTGCAGGGCGACCACGCGGAACGGCGGCTCGCCGTCCATCGCGTAGAGCCCGAACATCATCATCCGCGCGACCCAGAAGAACAGGATGTCGTAGCCGGTGACCAGCACCGACGTCGGGTAGAAGCGCTCCAGCTCGGGAGTGCGGTCGGGCCAGCCCATCGTCGAGAACGGCCACAGCCCGGAGGAGAACCAGGTGTCGAGGACGTCGGAGTCCTGGGTGTAGCCCGCCGGCGGCTCCTCGTCGGGCCCCACGCACACGACCTCGCCGCCGGGCCCGTACCAGACCGGGATGCGGTGGCCCCACCACAGCTGCCGGGAGATGCACCAGTCGTGCATGTCGTCGACCCAGTCGAAGTAGCGCTTGGCCAGCTCCGGCGGATGGACGCGGGTGCGCCCGTCGCGCACGGCGTCGCCGGCGGCCTTGGCCAGCGGCGCGACGTTCACGAACCACTGCAGCGAGAGCCTGGGCTCGACCACGGTCTTGCACCGCGAGCAGTGGCCGACCGAGTGCACGTAGGGGCGCTTCTCCGCGACGATCCTGCCCTCGGCGCGCAGCGCGGCGACGACGGCGGGGCGGGCCTCGAAGCGGTCGAGCCCCTCGAACGGCCCGTGCGCGGTGATGACGCCGCGCTCGTCCATGACGGTCAGCGACGGCAGCGAATGACGCCGGCCGATCTCGAAGTCGTTGGGGTCGTGGGCGGGGGTGACCTTGACCGCGCCGGTGCCGAACGCCGGATCGACGTGCTCGTCGGCGACCACGGGGATCATGCGCCCGGTGAGCGGGACCTCGACCATCGTGCCGACCAGGTGGGCGTAGCGCTCGTCCGAGGGGTGCACGGCCACGGCGGTGTCGCCGAGCATGGTCTCGGCGCGCGTGGTGGCCACCACGATCTCGTCGGAGTAGCGGATGGAGACGAGCTCGCCCTCGTCCTCGCTGTGCTCGACCTCGATGTCGGACAGCGCGGTCAGGCAGCGCGGGCACCAGTTGATGATCCGCTCGGCGCGGTAGATCAGGCCCTCGTCGAACAGCTTCTTGAAGATGGTCTGCACGGCGCGCGAGAGGCCGGTGTCCATGGTGAAGCGCTCGCGCGACCAGTCGACGCCGTCGCCGAGCTTGCGCATCTGGCCGAGGATCCGGCCGCCGGACTCCTCCTTCCACTCCCAGACCCGCTCGACGAACGCCTCGCGGCCGAGGTCGTGGCGCGACTTGCCCTGCTTGGCCAGCTCGCGCTCGACGACGTTCTGGGTGGCGATGCCGGCGTGGTCCATGCCGGGCAGCCAGAGCGTCTCGTGGCCGCGCATGCGGGCGCGGCGCGTCAGCGCGTCCTGGATGGAGTGGTCGAGGGCGTGCCCGATGTGCAGCACTCCCGTCACGTTGGGCGGCGGGAGGACGATGCTGTACGGCTCGCGAGAGCTGCCCGGGTCGGCACGGAAGTAGCCTTCGGACACCCAGCGCTCGTAGCTACGGGTCTCGACGTCGGCCGGGGTGTACTGGGTAGGCAGCTCTGGCGTTGTCACAGTGACCAATTCTAGGGAGACGGGAAAGCGGAACGCCCCATGGTTGGTGACCACGGGGCGTCCGGATGAACAGGTGGGCCGCTCAGGCCGACTTCTCGCGTGGTGTGCGCTGCTGCTTGGCGGCGAGCTGGTCACGCGGGACGAGCGTCGGGATCGCGTGTTCCAGGACCGACTCGCGGGTGATGACCACGCGGGCCACGTCTTGCCTCGACGGCACCTCGTACATGACGGACTGGAGCACCTCCTCCAGGATGGCGCGCAGTCCGCGGGCGCCGGTGCCGCGCAGGATGGCCTGGTCGGCGATGGCCTCGAGGGCGCCGTCGGTGAACTCCAGCTCCACACCGTCGAGCTCGAGCAGCTTGCGGTACTGCTTCACCAGCGCGTTGCGCGGCTCGGTGAGGATCTGGATGAGCGCCTCGCGGTCGAGGTTGTGCACCGAGGTGATGACCGGGAGCCGGCCGACGAACTCGGGGATCATGCCGAACTTGAGCAGGTCTTCGGGCATCACGTCGGAGAAGACGTCGACCGTGTCGACCTCTTCCTTCGACCGGATGACGGCGTTGAAGCCGATGCCCTTCTTGCCGATGCGCGACTCGATGATCTTTTCCAGACCGGCGAACGCGCCACCGCAGATGAACAGCACGTTGGTGGTGTCGATCTGGATGAACTCCTGGTGCGGGTGCTTGCGGCCGCCCTGCGGAGGCACCGATGCCGTGGTGCCCTCCAGTATCTTCAGCAGCGCCTGCTGCACGCCTTCGCCGGAGACGTCGCGCGTGATCGACGGGTTTTCGCTCTTGCGAGCGATCTTGTCGACCTCGTCGATGTAGATGATGCCGGTCTCGGCCTTCTTGACGTCGTAGTCGGCGGCCTGGATGAGCTTGAGCAGGATGTTCTCGACATCCTCGCCGACGTAGCCGGCCTCGGTCAGCGCGGTGGCGTCGGCGATGGCGAAGGGCACGTTGAGCATCTTCGCCAGGGTCTGCGCCAGCAGCGTCTTGCCCGAGCCGGTCGGGCCGAGCAACAAGATGTTGCTCTTGGCCAGCTCCAGACCGTCGTCTCTGCCCCGGTCACCGGACTGCACCCGCTTGTAGTGGTTGTAGACCGCCACCGAGAGGGCCTTCTTCGCCTTGTCCTGACCGATGACATAGGCGTCGAGGAACTCGTAGATCTCCCTCGGCTTGGGCAGGTTGTCCCACTTGAGCTCGGAGGACTCGGAGAGCTCCTCCTCGATGATCTCGTTGCAGAGATCGATGCACTCATCGCAGATGTAGACGCCTGGACCGGCAATGAGCTTCTTGACTTGCTTCTGACTCTTTCCGCAGAAAGAGCACTTCAGCAGGTCTCCCCCGTCGCCGATGCGTGCCACCCCAGATACTCCTTTGCGTGGGACCGCCCTGCTTGCTCACGCGAGCAGTGTCTCCGGACATTCTCCGGACTAGGCCGAACCGCTCAGGTTTCGACGTTACCGTCTTCTGGGCCCTCAGTGAGCCCCCTAGCGGCGAGTCGCACCGGAACGTGCCCTATTGGGCAGCGCTCCGGCGCGTCACGTCTCGTCTAGGAAGCTACGGCCTGAGCCCGTTTCTTCCTGGACGGGATGATGTCATCGATCAGACCATACGCCTTCGCCTCGTCCGCGTTGAGAATTTTGTCGCGTTCGATGTCTCTGCGGACTTCGGCGGAGGGCTTGCCGGTGTGCCGGGCCACGATGTCCTCCAGCAGCGTGCGCATGCGCAGGATCTCGCGGGCCTGGATCTCGATGTCGCTGCCCTGGCCGCCACCCTCGGTGGACGGCTGGTGGATCAGCACCCGGGCGTTGGGCAGCGCGAAGCGCTTGCCCGGGGTGCCGCCCGCCAGCAGCACGGCCGCGGCCGAGGCGGCCTGGCCGAGGCAGACGGTCTGGATCTCCGGCCGGACGAACTGCATCGTGTCGTAGATCGCCGTCATGGCGGTGAAGGAGCCACCCGGCGAGTTGATGTAGATGCTGATGTCACGGTCGGGATCGAGCGACTCCAGCGTGAGCAGCTGGGCCATCACGTCGTTGGCCGACGCGTCGTCGATCTGCACCCCGAGGAAGATGATGCGGTCCTCGAAGAGCTTGTTGTACGGGTTCATCTCCTTCACGCCGTAGGACGTGCGCTCGACGAAGGAGGGGAGAACGTAACGGCTCTGGATGTTCATGTCAGCTCCCCCTTAGGAGACCGGGCCCGCGGAGGGCACCTGCCGCGCACTGCGCACGACGTGGTCGATGAAGCCGTAGTCCTTGGCCTCCTCGGCCGTGAACCAGCGGTCACGGTCGGAGTCGGCCTCGATCTGCTCCAGCGGCTGCCCCGTGTGGAAGGCGATCCGCTCGGCCAGCGTCTTCTTCACGTAGAGCATCTGCTCCGCCTGGATGGCGATGTCGGCGGCGGTGCCACCGATGCCACCCGACGGCTGGTGCATCATCACCCGGGCGTGCGGCAGGCCGTAGCGCTTGCCCGGCGCCCCGGCGGTCAGCAGGAACTGCCCCATGGAGGCGGCCATGCCCATCACCACCGTGGACACGTCGTTGGGCACGTATTCCATCATGTCGTAAATCGCCATGCCCGCACTCACCGAGCCCCCCGGCGAGTTGATGTAGAGCGTGATGTCCCGCTCGGGGTCATCGGCGGCGAGCAGGAGGAGCTCGGCGCAGATGCGGTTGGCGATCTCGTCGTTGACCTCCTGCCCGAGCACGATGATGCGCTCGCGGAGCAGGCGCTGGTAAAGCTGGTCCTCAAGCCGGAAGGACGAGCCGTTCTCACGGCCTCGCGACTCAGGCTGATAGAAGGTCGGCGGGCTGGTCACAGCGTCACCTTCCGATGCGTCGTAATCGATTGGCTTTGCTTGTGACCTTAACGCGCGCCACCCACAGCTCATGCCCGCTCACCCGGGCTGTTCGCTGACGGCGCATGTTCGGGCGAATGTACGGCCGCAGCTCTTTGCGGGGTTATACAGCTTTCGTCCGGGAAAGCGCGCCCTCTCTGGAGCGCTGAAAGGGCGGTCCCGCGCCCGCGAACGGGTTCCGGGCCGGAGGTTCGCCGTATCGCCTCCGATCCCCTCAGAAGCCCGCTGAGCGCCCCCAGCGCCGCGTAGCCGGCGCCAAGGGCGAGCCCGCGCGACGGAGGCCGGCTCGGGAACGACGAAACCCCCGGACACCAGGATCCGGGGGCTCGCGGGTGGTTCGGCGGAAGCTTACGCCTCGGCCTTGTCGTCGGCCTTCTCCTCGGAGGACTCGTCCTCCTCCTCGACGGCCTCGGCACCGTTGATCTCGGTGTAGATGGCCTTGAGGTCGACCTCGTTGCCGTCGCTGTCGACCACCTTGGCGGCGTCGCCCAGCACCGACTTGGCCTTGTCGCGGACGATCTCGACCATGGCCAGCGTGAGCTGGTCGTTGTCGGCGAGGTGCTTGGCCAGCTCGTTGGGCTGGACGCCCATCTCCATCGCGCGGCGGACCACGAAGTTGGTCAGCTCCTGCTCGGAGACGCCCAGCTCCTCGGCCTTGACGATCTTGTCGAGCACGAAGCCGACCTTGATCGCCCGGGCGGAGTTGGTCTCGAACTCGGCGAAGCGCTCCTCCTCCGTCGTCTGGTAGAGACGGAAGAAGGCGTCGCGGCTGAGGCCGCTCTCGGCCACCTGGTGGTCGAGGTTGTGCTTGCGGGCGTCGACCTCGGCCTTGAGCGCGCTGTCGGGCAGCGGGATGTCGATCTTGTCGAGCACCGCGTCGAGCGCGTTCTCGCGGGCCTGCACGACCTGGTCGATCAGCTTGTTGCGGCGGGCCTGCTCGCGGATGCTGTTCTTCAGCTCCTCCAGCGTGTCGAACTCGCTGGCCAGCTGGGCGAACTCGTCGTCGAGCTCGGGCAGGACCTTCTCCTTGACCGACTTGACGTTGATGATCACGTCGGCCTCCTCGCCGGCGTTCTCGCCGCCGACGAGCTCGGTCTTGAAGGTCTTCTCCTCGCCCGCGGACATGCCCTCGAGCGCGTCGTCGAGGCCCTGCAGCACGGAGCCGGCGCCGACCTCGTAGGAGACCTCGTTGGCCTGCTGCTCCTCGATGTTCTCGCCGTTGATCTCGGCGCGCAGGTCCATGACGACGAAGTCGCCGCCGGTCGCGGCGCGCTCCACGCCGGTCAGCGTGGCGAAACGCTGGCGCAGGGCGTCGAGCTGGCTGTCCACGTCCTCGTCGGAGACCTCGGCGGAGTCGACCGTGACCTCGACGCCCGCGTAGTCGGGCACCTCGAAGTTGGGCCGGATGTCGACCTCGGCGGTGAACTCGATCTGCTCGCCGTCGTCGATCCTCGTGACCTCGATGTCGGGCTGGCTGACCGGGAAGACGTCGACCTCGTCGACGGCCTGGCCGTACAGCTTGGGCACGGCGTCGTTGAGGGTCTCCTCCAGCACTACCGCCCGGCCGAAGCGCTGCTCGATGATGCGGGCCGGAACCTTGCCAGGCCGGAACCCGGGGACGCGCACCTGCTGCGCGACCTTCTTGTACGCCGCATCCATGCTCGGGCGCAGCTCGTCGAACGGCACCTCGACAGTGAGCTTGACCCGGGTCGGGCTGAGCTCCTCGACAGCGGTCTTCACGGGAATGGTCTCCTTGATCAAGCTACGAGTGATCGCGGGCGCGTCCATCGGTACGGCTCACGCGCCGCGCCCACATAAAGCGCTGGGCATGCTCCGCCACGGCGGGTTCCAACGCCGATGGCCAGTCTAGGGCAGATGCGTACCCAACCACGACGCCGCCGCGTTCAGAACTCGTCCGCGATCGTCCTCAACAGCTCGATCGTCTCATCCGGAGTGGTGCTCACGGCGCACAGCCGCTCCATCACCTCGGTGTATCGGTCCACGTCCTCACGCTTGTCAAGGTAGAGCGCGCTCGCCAGCTGTTCCACGTACACCACGTCGGGCAGATCGCTGTCGGGGAAGCGCAGGATGCTGAACGCGCCGCCCTCCGCGCTGTGCCCGCCGAAGCTGAACGGCATGATCTGAATCGTGATGCTGGACTGGCGCATCAGGTCGATGAGGTGCTCCAGCTGGGCCCGCATCACTTCGGCGCCACCGATCGGCCGCCGCAGCGCCGCCTCGTCGATCACCGCCCAGAAGATCGGCCCGTCCGGCCTGTCCAGCATCCTCTGGCGCTCCAGCCGGAGATCCACCCTCCTGGCGATCTCCTCCGCCGCGATCCCCGCCGAACCGGCGGTCACGACGGCCCTTGCGTACTCCTTGGTCTGCAGCAGTCCCGGCACGAACTGGACCTCGTAGGTCCTGATCCTGGCGGCGGCCTCTTCAAGGCCGACGTACGCCTGGAACCACGTGGGCAGGACGTCGTTGAACCGGTGCCACCAGCCAGGCTCGTTGGCGGTGGTCACCAGGTCGAGTACGGCGGAGCGGGCCTGGTCGTCGACGACCCCGTACAGGGTCAGCAGGTCCGCCACGTCGCGTTCTTTGAACCCCACCCGGCCGAGTTCCATTCGGCTGATCTTGGACTCCGACCCCCTGATGAGGTGGCCGGCCTCCTCACGAGTGACGTTCTTCGCTTCCCTGAGCTTGCGCAGCTGGGAGCCCAGGAGGATGCGCAGCGCCGTCGGCCCGGAACCCGGCTGGTTCTGCGTCACTTTGCCTCCTATCAAGGTCCGCACACACAGTGACACCACATTGCCGGGTATGACAAGGTCTCAACCTCGTGTCCGATTCGGATACCTATGCGCCAAAACGCCGCTTGCTCCTGCACATTGCAACTGCACGTGCATTTGGGTCTTGCAGGTGCAGCGTTCGTAACCCATGATGGCTTAGTGCATATTGGGTCAAACATGCACTAACCAAGGTTGAACGGGGAGGTATCAGCGGCATGGTGGAGGATCCTCTGGCCACTGCCGACTGCCTCCAGATCACGCGTGACGTGGGCTTCGACCGTCTGCTCATGGGCGGTAAGCCGGGCACGACCGCGTGTCCGCTGCCTTTCCAGGCCGACTCGGTCAAGACCGCCAGGGACGTGACCCGCTCGACGCTGCGCGCGTGGGGCCTGCACGATCTGAGCGACGACGCCGCGCTGGTGGTGTCGGAGCTGGTGACGAACGCGGTCAGGTACGCGATGTACGCCGCCGGGCGTCGTGAGATCGAATTGTTGCTGATGCGGGTCGCCCCGCACGTACTGCTCGCGGTGGCCGACCCCAGCGACGAGGTGCCGCGGCCCAAGGAGCCCGACTTCATCTCCGAGAACGGGCGCGGCCTCTACATCGTCGAGACCTACAGCCAGTGCTGGGGATGGGACCCGCTGGCCCGCGGTGGCAAGGCCGTCTGGGCGCTGTTCCGCGCCGACGGCTGAGGCCCGCTCGCTTTCACGCCGGCGGCTGAGGTCCGGTCGCTTTCAACCCATCGTCCTCGCGTCAGCCGCCCCGCGTCCTCGCCTCAGTCGCCCGTCGCGCCGTCGATCCGCTCGCGCAGCAGATCCGCGTGACCGTTGTGCCGCGCGTACTCCTCGATCACGTGCACCAGGACGTAGCGGTGCGAGCACTCCCGCCCGTTGCGGTCGCCCACCGCGTCCAGTGACTTGGCCGCCGAGATGGCCCGCGCCCGCTCGATCTCCTCCTGCCACACCTCGAACGCCTCCTTGACCGAGGCGGTGTCCACGTCGTTGAAGTCGGCGTCGTTGTCGCGGTCCTTGTCCCAGAGCTTCGGCAGGTCCTCGCCGTCGAGCACGCGGCGGAACCAGGACTGTTCGACGTGGGCCATGTGCCTGACCAGGCCCAGCAGGGACAGGGACGAAGGCGGCGCCGAACGCACGCGCAGCTGCTCGTCCGACAAGCCCGCGCATTTGAAGGCCAGGGTCGCGCGGTGCCATTCGAGCCAGTTGCCGAGCACGGTTCGTTCGTCACCGGTGAGGGGAGGGGGAGTCCGGGTGTCTTTCACGGAGCCCGACCCTACCGGCGCCCGTCCGGTGTTCCGCCTGGAGGATGCGGGAGGCCTCGGCGCGTACGGTGTCGTCCCTGACGTTGGCCACGAAGTCCTCCGGGGTGTCCCCGCACACGTGGCGCAGGGACGGGGAAGCCTCCAGGAGGGACTGGACGAGGGCTCTCTGGGACGTGAGGCGGCGCGGCCGGCCGTGGCCGTCGGCGACGCAGCCGTGCCTGCCCTCGTACACGAAGACCCCGGTCAGCGGCGCGCCCGCGGCCACGACGACCCGGGCGGCCAGGGGGCGGCGTACATAGTTGGGCTCGGTGAGGTCGAGCGCGGCGAGCTGCTCCTCGTCCAGCCAGAGCACGAAGAGCCCGGCGGTCTCGCCGGGCGCCGCGATCGGCGCGGCCGGCACGTAACCCCACCTGCTCACGTGCGCGGAGACGCCGGGGACGACGCCGGTCACGTCCGCGGCCGTCATGGGGACGAGCGGGCGTACACCGTGATCGCGGAACTTCGCGCGCAACTGGCCGGGGGCGGCGTTGGAGCCGACCGCGACGACGCGGTGGCGGCCGCGCATCGGCTCGGCTCCCTCGCGCGCGAGCAGCGCGCCGAGGCTCACGCCGTCCGCCCGCCACCGGTCCCGCTCGCCGCCCTCCACTCTCAGCGGGACGTACGCGTCGTCCATCAGAACGCCCGAGCCGGCGGGGACGCGGCCGGGGTAGGTGAGCGGGCGGGCCATCGGATCATCGGCGAAGAGGTCCACGGCCCCACCATGCCCCACCCCGCCCACCCGTCCTGTGACCGGCTCGTCCCGCGACCGGACCACCGGCCGACTCACCGGCCGACTCACCGGCCGTCTCCCTGGCCGCCTCACCGGCCGGAGACCGCCGCCCACAGACGCGCCGTACCGTCCCTGCGCCCCCAGGCGACGACGGCGCACAGCACGAGCACGGTCAGCGGCAGGAAGACGCCGCCCCCGGACACGAACGCCTCGACCAGCGCCGCGCACGCCGTCAGCGCCACGAACGCCAGCCCCGCCACCCCGGCCAGCCGCGGCACCAGCAGCGCCACCGCCCCGGCCACCTCCAGCGCCCCGGTCAGGTTCCTGAACCAGCCGCCCCACCCGATCGCCGCGAACGTGGACGCGGCCGGCTCGGCGTTGCCGAACTTGCCCAGGGCCGACATGAGGAAGAACCCGGCCAGGACGATCTGCAGCCCCCACAGGGCGATGTTCCCGACCCGGCCGATGGCGCCGCGTCGCGTCGAGGTAGTCATGCTGTGCCGCCTCCTGGATGATCGAACGGTGCTTCCGACGCTAGGAGAGCGGCCCCCTCCCCCACCATCGGGCCAGCTGCCGTACCGACCTGTACCTAGGTGCACCCGCGCGGCTGGAACGCCGAAAGCTCGCCCCGACCTGTGGTGTACACGTCTGAAGTCGGACACCTGGGACGCTTACGAACCACGAACCACGAGCCAGGGCCCTGGGAACGCAGAAGGCCCCTCCCGGACGGGAAGGGCCTTGTGGGTTGGTCGGGGCGACAGTGTGCTGGTTCAGGACATAGGAAACCCATGTCGCAAGACATAGGAAACTTCAACAGAGTGTGTCTCGGGACATAGGCAACCATCGCGGTCATGA
>NZ_PVNG01000062.1 GCF_003001935.1 Nonomuraea fuscirosea
CGAGCAGCGCGGCCAGGTCTTTGACGGTCAGCCGGGAGGCCACGCTCTTGAGCCTGCCACCGCCGGTGGTGAACACGTGCAGCCGCTGCGTGCTGATCCACACGGTGATCGGCAGGCCCGCCCGGTCAGGTCCGAGCCACAGTTGCTGGCCACCGATCGACAGGTTCCCCGAGGCGGGCACGATCCGATCGACCTCGATCGCCTGGCGCGACAGCGGATCGACCGAGGTCCTCACAACGGGTTCGGGCCGTTCAGGCTGATCACCGTGGTCGCCGGCCGGAGCCGGGAGATCCGCGGGCGCCGGAGCGGCTTCAGGAGCGGAAGCGGTCACCGTGGTCAGAGCGGCGGGCAGCTGCAGCGGCAGTTCCCGCTCTGCCCGGCGCTGTCCGTCGCTGCGCTCGGCGAAGAACCGATCAGCCGGGAAGGCCATGTCCAGCGCCTGGTGCGGGCGGGCGGTGTTGTCATGCTCCACGAACGCGTCCGTCTCGGCCTGGGCGGCCTCGATCGAGGCGAACGGCAGCGCCTCATCCAGCCATTCGCGGCGCACGCTCTGATGAAAACGCTCGATCTTCCCCGTCGTGGTCGGGGTTCTCGGGGCGGTGTGACGCAGCTTGATGCCGTTCTCCCGGCACACCCGCTCGAACAGCACCTCACCCGCCTTCGGCCCGCCGAACCGGCCGGTGAACTGCTTACCGTTGTCCGTCAGCACCTCCAACGGCACCCCGTAGCCGCGCATCGCCTCGGCGAACGCCGCGCACACCATCCGCCCGGTCGGCCGCGCCACCACCGAGGCGATCACACAGAACCGCGAGTGATCGTCCACCCCGGTGATCAGCTTGGCCTCACTGCCGTCGGCCAGCAGCAACCCGCCCATGATGTCCATCTGCCACAACTGCATCGGCCCCGGCCGCTCCCACCGCCGGTAATCCTCGCGCTTGCGCCGACGGGCAACAGGGTCGACCAGGCTGTTGCGCACCAATGCCCGGTAGATGCTCGCCCGCGACGGCAACGGCTCCACCCCGCGCCGGCCCAGCTCCCACAGCAGGGTGCGCGGCCCCCACCGCGGATGAGCCCGCCGCAACTCGCAGATCAACGCCTCGATCGCAGCCGGTGTCTGCATCGGGTGCGCCTTCGGTGCATGCGACCGGTCAGCCAGCCCTGCCAAGCCGCCGTCCTGATACCGGCGCACCCAGCCATGCACCGACTGCCGCGACACCCCATACCGTCCGGCCACGTCGGTGACCTTCGCCCCCGACAACACCTCGATCACCGCGTGATAGCGCTGCTCCACGACGCTCAACTCCACCAATGCCACCCGAGCCTCCCCCGAAGCGCCGATAACGCCACGAGCAGGCACAGACAACGATCAAGGTGTCAAGCATCAAGCGAGGCCAGAGTGTCAACCATCAAGCGAGACAGGACATGGATCATGCCAACACACTGCCGAATTGTTCTCATAGGTATCAAGCGGCGGCGCGGCGCGCCGCCGTACCCCCGGCCCTCCGCCCGCCCGCCGCCCGGGCGTGCGGCCTGGGGGCCGGTCCCGGACGGCGGCGGGACACCGGGCCGGGCACCGCACACCGCCCCGCCGTACGGACCGAACGCACCGACCGGGGGTTGCCGCACCGCCACACAGATGCAGCCCTACGATCGCCACAGCATGGCCGGCCGCCGTAGATGGCTGGGGGCGATCGACGATCCAGGGTTCGTTCCTCACCCTGGCTCACCGAGGTAGCGTGGCTGACCCCCGTCGCTGAGCTGATGAGGACGATCGGCATTGAGAGAAATAATGTGGCCGAAGCCCATGACGCTCTGCCCAGTCGTCTCAAGGGCCTACCCCGAGCATGTGTTTCTGTTCGCACGGTAGGGTGCGGCTGCAATGAGCTGACTGGGCATCGAAAGGGTGCGGTCCATGAAACCCATAGGCCTCGTTTTAGGCGATACGGAACGTCTGCAGTGGGATTTCACGCCGCTCGTCAGCGCTGGACCACTGCGGTTCGGGATGAGCCATGACGAGGTGATCGCTGCGCTGGATGCGGATCCCCCTTCCACAGGCCCTTGCAGATGGGGAGGGCGCTTGGCATGGTTCCGTCTGCCCACCTCATACGGCCATGCCCTGACGACGTACTACGCCGAGTCTGGTCGGCTGTCCTGCATCGCGGTTGATGCGCTTCACGGTCCTCAGGTAACGATGGACGGCCTTCGACTGGTTGGACGTGTGCCGTCTGAGTTGGTCGATCTGTTCGTTGATCACATGCAGTTACGGGGACTGCCGGAAGCGGTCCGCTGCTCACAGTATGGAGATCTTGGAGCTGACGAGCTTGGGCTCGTGCTGCGTGCGCAACGCGCTGGAGATATCCTCCTGACGCGTCCGGTTTTCGTTGCTCGCGAGTGGGCCGATCGTGTCTGTGATGTGACAGAGGGCTATGTCCCTGATGAGGAATGGCAGGTGTACTGCTGAAGGGAAGAACGTACACAGCCACTGACTTGCATTGAATCCATCTGGAAGCAGGTTCCAGAGAGATCGTTGGCTGGCTATGCCCCGCGGGATATACGCGGGATGATCTTCCCTGGCAGGGGAAGCGAGAACCGTACGCCGAGGTCAGGGGCCCGATGCGGTCTGGAACGTCGGCCCGCTGTAAAGCCGTCGGCTCTCCGATTCCGGGAGCCAACTTGGGAGCCAACGGGCCGTACGATCCCGAACCGAGCTGGACTGATATGAACAGGCGGCTCGCTCACGACCTGCACGGCGAACCGGTCTGAACGCCTTTGGTGACCGTTCGGGGACCTACGGATTAGAAGGTCACGTCGTGCCCGTTGCATGCCCATCAGGAGGGTGAACAAGGGGGACTCACGGGGAACCACGGGTACTCGGCCCGCTCCCCCGCAGGTCAGTGCTTCGCCAGCTCAGGAGCCAAGTGCGTTAGAGACTTCCCAAGCTGACGGCGCGGGTTCGATTCCCGTCACCTGCTCCAAACACAATGGCCCAAGCTGAGAGTGCGTCCCAGCCCTAAGCTTGAGCGTTATGGAAGATCACCGACGCGGTTGACGATGCCACGAGCCACTTCTGCCCACGCGACGATCACGTCGCCTTGGACATACTTGCCCTTGAACGAACGAGAAGCTCGCTTCCCATCCCCGATGAAGAGCGTCCGCCCCCCGAGGTAGGCGTAACTCGTTGGGTCGACGATGATTTCATGGCGCGTCCCGTCTCCCCTGTCAAGATAGATTCCCATGCCTTCCCTGCCTGCCAGGTCCTGTACCTTCCCCTCTACCCCGATGCCCTCCAACTTGGACACGACGGTATAGAGGGCAGCACGTAGACGAGGCGGAGGAGCACCCTCCTGAAGGATCATTTGGACGCTCTGGAACAGAGTCCAAGACTCCGGCAGGTTGGAGCGACCGGAAAGGTTCTCACCATCTTTCCGCAGGCGTTCCAACAAGGCGGCCGGGTCCAGGGGCAGGGACCGAAGGTAGGCCACATCCCACCTGGGTACCCCGGGACTCCTGCTGATGTTGCCGGTGGCGAGCCCGCTGCTGCCGATGGGAGCGACTTCGCCAGAGCTCACACCACGATAGCGTCTTGCTATCTTCTTACCGTCACCTTTCTGCCAGCGTTCGTGAGTCTGTGTCTTCCCCGCGCCCGGCGCGTCTTCCTGCTCAGACAGATGAATCAGCGCTTTGGTGTAGAGCCACTGATTGTCACGCGGGTAGACGTCCGTCACTTTCGCAGCCGCTGTTCTGGCCCGTTCTGCCAGGCTTTCCGCGTTGGCCACCGGAAGCCACGCCGGAGCGTTGACGGTTTCCTTGACCTCATTGAAATCCTGTACGACCGCGACACCGGTGACGATCGAAAAACCGAGGACGCCGACACCTGCCAGGCGCAACACCATCGGCCGGAAACGGCGGGAAGCCGATGCGGGATCCATCGCGGCGAGCAGTCGCTCTCGCCCAGCATCCAGGTCACGAAAGTCGCTTTGCCGTACTTCCGAGCGCAGGTCTCGGACCAGTTCAAGGTCGTTCACAAGATCTCCTCACTCATGCTGATCGGGTTGACGCCGCCCAGAGCATGGACGACCTTGCGACGGGCACGCGACAGACGCGAGCGCACCGTACCGATGGGCACGTTTAGTGCCTGCGCCGTCTCCTCATAAGTGAGGTCGCCCCAGGCGATCAGTAGCAGTACGTCGCGCTCACCACGCCCAAGCTTCGCCAGCGCGGCCGCAAGCGGTTTCCGGGTTGCCCCCGCAGAGACCCGGAGGACCACCTGCTCGTCGAACGCCACCGCCACAGGGTCTTCACCGGTGCGGGCGAGTGCCCGGTAACCACGCACTTCCGCCCGCCGATGACTGCCAATGACATTCGTGGCGATGCCATACAGCCAGGGCAACGCCTCCCGGCGGTCGAAGTTGTACCTATGCCGCTTCTCGAACGCTCTGGTGAACGTCTCGGCCACCACATCTTCCGCGTGTTCGGGACCGAGACGCCGGACGACATAGCGATGCAGCACAGCGGCATGCCGGTCGTAAAGTTCAGCGAAGTGTCCAGGAACGCGTAGCGACGCCTCGATGATGGATGAGTCATCTCGCTGATCCCCCTGCCGCACATGGTCATCTATCGGCGACCGTGTCACCGCGGGAAGCGGAGGATCCGCCAAGACGAACTCCTGTTCCGTGGTAGTTGTCACGAAGGTACTTATCCGAAGGGACGACCGAAGTTCCCGCCGGGAAGCCGTGAGCGGTGGACTGACTGCCCAGCTCCGCGACGGTCGTGAGCATCTGGACGGGGACGAACGTTGGATTCATCTGAAGGACAGTGGTGTGGGTTCCTCCACGACTGACACTCTTGATCGCGTGCCAGATGCGTGCAGAACAGGCGGGGAACCATGGTCACTCGCCCCACCCTGACCTGCATCCTCCTTCCCTAGCTCAGGACGCCAAGGTCAGCAGATGATTCCCAAGCTGACAATGCCGTGGCTGTACAGCCACGAGTACAGCCAAGACGGTGAACGATGGCGGAACTCAGCGAACGTCCACGGACACCGCTCCTGCAGGCCAGAGCCTCAGGCCTCGATCGAACCGCCTTCTTTTAACCCGTAGTGTGTAAAGCGATCTTGCTGCTGGTTTGGTTGCTTTACCTGATGCGGCCTGGGTATGCCTCGGCCAGGGTGATCACCTGTTGTCCCTTCTGTAGCCGACGGCGCTGTCTCGGCGACGATGGTGGCGATCACTTGGACACCTACTGATTACAAGGTTCTTGCAGGGGTCAGCAGCCACCGGGCGAAACTGCCCTCTTCGTCTAGCTGGGTGTACCAGCGCACTTTGAACGCGAACGTTGTGTACGTCGTCGTTAGCAGAAGGCCTGGATCGTCCTGGTGCGATGGTCGTCCGTGTACTGGCGGCACCGGTCCTGGTCGGGCAGGTATCAGGGGTTGCGAGTGTGGTCCGGTGCCGTCGTATGCGGCGCTGAACAAGGCGAGCTCCTTGCTGCGCACGATGAGCGGGTCACCGTCTTCATCGTCGGTGTCCGGGTAGCGGAGGGCTTCGGTCAGCACGCGCGGGTAGTCGGGGCCGGATGCCTGCACGATGGCGATGCCGCCGTCCTCTGCCTGGAAGACCTCCATCCAGCTGTCATCGCGGACGACTCCGTCGGCGCCGACGAGGGCTGCCCAGCCGACTCCGACCGGGATGTTGGTGTCCTGCGGGCCAAGATCCACGATGTCGTCGTACTGGTTGTCGCTGAATCCACGCCACGCGTCGCGCAGCGAAGCGTCGACAGCGAGAAACGGATCGCCGTTCGTCCAGAGTCGGCCAGTATGCACCCACGGTCCTCGCACTGGTCCATTGTGGCCGAAAGCTCACCGAAAGCTCACGAAAGCTCCACGAAGATGGAGCGGAGAAACCTGACCGACCATCGAGGCCGAGCCCGTCACCATGACCGGGATCCTGTCGGACATCGCTGACCGCCTCCCCGGCGCTCCTGGCCCCGATCGGCGCCGGTCTCATCCCGGACAAGGCCCCCGAGATCCGCCCCCTCCCGCAACCGCCTCACTTCCCGTCGACGGCAACCCGGCCGACGCGGGCGAAACACCCGCGCCAGACCCGACCCCAACGCCGGACCCCAACGCCGGGCCCCAACGCCGGGCCCCAACGCCGGGCCCCAACGCCGGGCCCCACGGCGGTGCCCGCGGGAGGTGGGAGGCGTCGATGGTCGGTGTCGCCGGCGCGGTCTTGGTGGCCGGGGTGGTGGCTTCGGGGGTGACCGATGCTGTGGGGGTGTCCCCAGCGGCGGGTGCGCAGCCGTTTGCCGGAGCCGTCGACGGAGGTCTCCCAGTTCGCCAGCCTGGCGATTCCCCTTGCCCAACCAGCGCTCAAAGGAAGGTACTACGCGGCTAGTACTCCTAGTACTCCAGTGACACTTTGCGATCATGGTTCGGATCTGCGCTGGTAGTGGCAGTGTCGGGCTGTTGCTTGGTGGCGTCGGCGCCAGTTTGACCAGCGTAGAACGTGTGCGCTAGAGCGGTGCCGGGTCAGCACGAGTGCGCCCAGGAGCCGGCGGATCTCGGGCAGGGTGAGCGGGATGCGGTCGTCCGGTGGTGGGTGGCTGGGCGGCGGCGATGGCGGCCAATAGGGGCCAGGGCGAGCATGGCGAGAGTGATGTGCCGGTGCCAGGATGTCCAGCCGCGCACCTGGTAGTGGTCCAGGCCGACCTGGCCCTTGGCGGCTTGAAGGACTCCTCCACCGCCCACCCGATACCCGCGATCTTGACCAGGGCCATGAGTGGCTGCCGGTCGGGGGCGTGGTAGCGGTAGAACGCCAGTTCGCCGGTGGTCAGGTTGCGTCGGATCAGCAGCCACGGATAACCGTCGGCCTGGCCTTCGTCGATGCGGGCCAAGGCCCAGGCATGCCAGCGCGGGCCCTTGGCGCTCTGCCCGGCGCGGTAGCGGTGCCAGTGGCGATCGGCCACCGGCGCCGCGACGTCAGCCGCGCTCAGAACAACGCCCTGCAGTTCGACGCGCCGGTTACCGGCGATGGCCAGCACATAGCCCGTCCGGCGCGCTTCCAGAGCGGCGCGCAGAGGCGGGTCTTGGCCATTGACCTCATCACCCGTCGCCCAGGCCGCCTGCACGCCGGCCTGCAGCGCGGCCAGAAGAATCGTCGTGGCCAGGGCGGGCTTGGTGGCGAAGGCGGTCTCGTCCGGGACACCGGCCGCCCGGCAGCGGCCGGGGTCGACCAGCCAGGTGTGTTCGGGCAGGTGGAGCCTCCGTTCCAGCAGTGCCCGCCCGGCCGGAGTGGCGTAGGCCAGGAACACCCCGACCTGGCAATTGTCGATCCGGCCCGCGGTGCCGCTGTATTGCCGCTGCACTCCGGCCGAGTGAGCGCCTTTCTTGACGAAGCCGGTCTCGTCCACGATCAGCACGCCGCAGGGGCCGAGCCGGTCGACGGCGAAAGCGCGCACGTCATCGCGCACGGCGTTGGCGTCCCAGCGGGCGGTGCGCAGCAGCCGCTGCAGCGTCTGCGGGCCGATCAGCGCGGCATGCTCGGCGAGGTTCCAGCAGTTCTTGCGGTCGATGTCGGCCAACAGCCCGCGCACGTAAGCCCCAGCAGCGCGACGCGGTTCGACCCGGCCGAACCGAGAGGCGATCCGGGCCATCAGCTCGTTGAAGATGACCATCCAGCCATCAGGGTCTACGCTCTGGCTCGCGGCCACCGCACGATCTTTTGTAGTCCTCACAAACTCCGAATGATCACGCGGTGGCCGTCGCCATGTGACCCCAACGCCTCAAGATCGCGAAGCGTCCCTGGAGTACCAGGGGCTGATCCGCGACCCGCGCCTGACACTTGCCGACGTCCAATGGGTACTTGGGCACGCCCAGATCACCACCCCGGAGATCTTCATGAACCCGGCCCCGGACGAGGTGATCAGCCACGTCCTGGCCCATCATGAGCGGGGGCGCAGAAGCCAGCTGCCGCTCTCGGCGCCGCCTGCGCCCGAGTATCGGCCCGAGGTCTTGGCCGCCCTGTTCGGTACGTCGCAGATCACTGGGGGTGTGAGGCCTCGCAAGATCCGGGACGGCCCGGCGAACGGACCGCGCAGCGGATCCTGGGCCGGAGCCTCCGGCGGAGTTGCAGGCACGTCCACTGCCGGATGGGTGGTGGCAGGCTCGGCAGGAACGTCTGGCTATGACGTCGCGGCTGCTGGCCACGTGTACCAACATCAAGGCGGTCAGGCGTGATCTGGCCCGACGCTGGCAGACCAAGCTCCTGGCTGGGACAACAGCCTGGCGGCAGCTGGCTGGCCAGCGGAGCGGACACCGCCGGGCTGGCCTGGACCGATGCGACTTTTGGGCAGTGACGCGACAGTTCCGGCGCGACAGCTGATCGGCGGGCTCACCTGTGCTCGTCGTCGGGCAGGTACATCTCAGCCGGATTCCTGTTCGGAGGTGTGGTCCGCCCGCTCGAACCCGCTCCGCCGGAATACGTGATACCGCCGATCCCCTATCCCCGCGATCTGGCAATCACGGGCGCGATAGGCCAATGGAACATGCTGTGAGAGGCAGCCCAGTTCCGGCGCGCTTTTTCAACATGAACAACCTATCGGAGCCGATGGCGAAGATCGCTGACCTTGGCGACGTCAACGTCACGTTCGTGCCACACACCCGGACGCGGTACTTCGAATACGCCCCGCTGTTTCACCTCCTGCCCAAGCGCGTCCTGGAGATGTTCGGGCTCCCGTTGCTGCGTGGAGGTCAGTGGCCGTTCATGGCCGGCTGGGCAGGCACCGACGATTTCCTGCCGCGCGACTTCGAAGCACAGCTTGTCCGCGCCTGGGCGTGAGACGGTGTAGCCGCATCTGGTGCCAGGGACGAAGATGAAGGCGTTCTCGGCCGACGACCCGATCCGGCTGCTGGCTCACAACCTGGACTTTTGGGTGCCGACGATCATCGCTGCCATCCTGGACCGGCTGCGTGACCTTCCCGAGGTCGACAAGGCCGAGTCTCCCAGCCTGGTCACCCTTGAGGACGGCAGTGTGCTCAGCGGGGCGGTGGCCGGCAACCCACGAATGGGCGGCACCCGTGTGGGGCATCCGGGGTAAAGACGCCGCCTCCTGCTCGCCTGCTGGCGCAGTCTCCCGGCGCGCGAGCTGCGCCGCCAGAACGTCGAGGCCGCCAGCCTCCTCCAGCTCCTTCACCACCAGCCGACCCGCCCGCTCGGCAACATCCCCGGATCCGGAGCCCGCGCTCGCAGCAGGATCAACATTCCCGCCGCCGGCCGGGCGAACCGCTCCCTGGATCGGACGAGCTGATCACGGCAGCTGGCTATAAGACAAGGCGCGAAACGCCACGGGGACACGGGGGGACCGTGTCCCCGTGTTCCCCCATCTGGTCAGTCCTCGCAGGGAACCCCACCCGCGCGATGGAGTCGTTCAAGCGCGCTCTGAACTCCCGCCAGCAGTAGGCGGGGCATTAGACTGAGCCGCGTGACTGAGCATGCCCTGCCCCCTGGCGACGACCATGAGATCGTTCAACGTGGTGACGACCTCGCCGTGGTGGTGCCGATGGAGGAGTATCAGAAGCTGAGGGTCACCTACGCCTGGCACAACAGTCCCGGTCGGGTCGTGACCACGCCGGAGACGTTTCTGGCCGTGTCGGGCCTGTCGGAATCGGAACAGCGGGTGCTGCGTGAGCGTTACGGGCTGGGCAACGGCCCGGCCTGATGTCTTTCCACCTGGAATGGGAGCGTCTGGCCCGGCAAGCCTACGACCAGATTCCTCCTGACAAGCGCCTGCCCGTTGCCGACGCCGTCATCAAGCTGATGATCGAAGGCATCCCCGACGCCGCCGAACCGGGTGAAGACGGCCGCTGGAGCATCCGGGCGGGCGAGTACATCCTGGTGTTCGTGGAGCACGAGCTCGACATCTACCTGATCGCCATCGAGGCTGCATGAGCCACAGACTGCGGGCAAAACAGCCGTGCACCAGCGTGGAATCTCGCCAGCCAGGCCCGCCGTCCGGCCGCCTCTCCCCGTCGCCGCGCCGGCGCCGGCATCGAGGTCTACGCTCCGCTCGCGGCCGGGCTGGCGCTGCCGTACAGGGCCGTGCGGGTCGGTGAGGACTTCACTGCGGCCGAGTTCCGGGTACAGGCCGTCTGCGGCCGGCATGCGCCGATCTACGGCGGCCGGCCCGACTGTGTGAACCTCGGTTATCTCGTGGAGGGCACGCTCTACCATTCCGGCGATTCCCTGCACGTCCCGAACGAGCCCGTGGAGACGCTCCTGGTCCCCCTGCAGGCATCGTGGCTGAAGACCGCCGAGGTGATCGACTTCGTTCGCGCGGTCGCCCCCGAGCGGGCCTTCGGCATCCACGACCGGCAGGTCAACGAACGAAGCTCGGCCAGCGTGAATGGCTGGGTCGGCCAGGAGACGCGGCACCGCTACCGGTGGCTGGCCCCGCAGGAAAGCGCTTGACCGCACACGTCGGCCTGGGAGGTGTACGTCAGCTCTCTGCTGCGCCCCAGGGCCATCCCGCTGCCGGCGGCCGCCGTCGACGTGCACGGGCGGCTTCGAGCAGTTCTTGCAGGCCATTGACCCCGACGCCGTCGGCGATGTCCACGCCGTCTGGGCCGATGCCGTCGCGGCCCCCGATTGGGCGGGCCCGCCGGTGTGGGTGCACGGCGACCTCCATCCCGCGAATGTCGCCGTCTCGGACGGAACGCTCTTGGGCGTGATCGATTGCGGTGCCTTGTTCGCCGGCGATCCGGCGTGGGACCTCGCCGCCGCGTGGGTGCTGCTCCCCGCGGGCGCGACCGCACGGTTCTTCGACGCGTATGCGCACGCGGACGAGGCGGCGATCCGGCGCGCCCGCGGGCTGGCAGCGATGAAGAGCCTCTTGCTGATGCTCATGGGGCAGAACGGAGATCGAAGCCGTCCGCGGGGTAAGCCGAACTGGGGACCTGCAGGCCGGGCGGCACTTGATCGTGTTCTGAAGGGCGTTTGATGCACACTTCTTGATCTTGTTCTCGATCTTGTTTGAGGGCCATGCGGAAGCCCACCTTCGTGGGGTTCATCGATCACCGCGCATGGTGGGGATGCCAAGGTCCACAGCCGTATGCTGCCCGTGGCCCCGATCGAGCTGGCGGAGTTTCTCCTCGGCGCCAGCCAGGCTGACCTGGAGTCCTTCGACCTCGCCGAGCCAGCCTTCGGCGAAGACGGCGCCCTCGATGAGTCAGTACAGGTGGGAGGCCCTGGGCGGACTAACGGCTCAAGATAACGGTCGTTTGCGGGACGGTTGAGCCTTCGTGGCAGGAGCGCCTATTTGCGAGCAGCGATCAAACGGTTGGTGAGTTCCACGGTGGCCAGAAACCACCAGAAGATCCAGTCCAGGAACAGGGGGTCGTAATCGCCACGCTGGTCTGCTCGGCGGTGACCTAGGGCGTAGCGGTTGGCGATCTCGAACAGCGCCCCCTCATCCGGCTTGCCTAGTTCATCGCGAATCAGCTGGCGGCGCTTTTCCAGAATGCCGG
>NZ_PVNG01000063.1 GCF_003001935.1 Nonomuraea fuscirosea
GCGGCCCGCGCGCGCAGGGCACGATGGGACTTCGAAGAGGAAAACCCGCTGCGCGGTCACGTCCGGCGGCACGATGTTCAGCTGGGCCGAGATCGAGCCGGTCTGGACGCCGGCCGGGTCGGCCACCACCTGGTACGTGCCGTCCGCCGGCAGCACCGTCGTGTCGAAGTAGCAGGAACTCGGGCAGAACGTGGACGGCACCAGGATCGAACCGTCCGGATCGCGCAGGGAGGCGTACGCGCTGGAGAACGTGCCGCCCGAGAAGGTCACCGAGATCCGCTGCCCGGCCGTCCCGTCGTAGGTCCAGATCGGGTTCTGCCCCGGGCCCTTCGTGGTCAGCTCGACCGCCGCGCCGCCCGCCGTGAGCGCCGCCTTGACCTCGCCCACCGTGACCTGCGCGGAGATGGAGCCGACCGCCGTGCCGGTGGGGTCCAGCACCACCGTGTAGGTGCCGTCCGCCGGCAGCGCCACCGTGTCGAACGCGCACGACGGCTTGCAGAAGGTGCGGTCGAACAGCTCCGTTCCGTCCGGTTTGCGCACCAGTGCGTACGCGCTGCTGAACGTGCCCTCGGTCAGCGCGAACGCGGCCCGCTGGCCCGCCGTGCCGGCGAAGGACCAGGTGGCGGCCTGCCCCGGGGCGGTCGTGGTCAGCTTGACCGGGCCGCCGCCCGCGGTGAGCGTGCCCGTGACGTCGCCCTCGGTGACCTGCGCGCTGATGGCGCCCACCGCGGTCTTGGTCGGGTCCAGGACGAGCGTGTAGGTGCCGTCCTCGGGCAGCGCGATCGTGTCGAACGCGCACGCCGTCTTGCACCAGGTGGAGCGGACCAGGTCCGTGCCGTCCGGCTTGCGCAGTGACGCGTACGCGCCGCTGAACGTGCCGTCCGTCAGCGCGAACGCGACCCGCTGGTCCTTCGTGCCGGCGAACGTCCAGTACGCCCGCTGGCCGGGCCCCGTGGTGGTCAGCCGCACCGGCTCACCGCCGACGGTCAGCGCGCCGACGACGTCACCCTCGATCACGCCGGCCGTGACGGGCCCGGTCTGCACGTCGGTGGGATCGACGAGCAGCGTGTACGTGCCCGTCGCGGGCAGCGTGACAGTGTCGAAGGCGCAGGCCTTCGGGCAGTGGGTGGAGCCGAACAGCCGGGTCCCGTCCGGCTTGGTGATCGAGGCGCTGGCGGTGCCGGCCATGCCGCTGACCGCGAACGCGACGCGCTGCCCCTCCGTGCCGGCGAACGTCCAGGACGCGTTCTGCCCCGGGACGGTGGTGGTCAGCGTGGACGGCGCGTCGATCGCGATCGTGCCGGTGACCGCCTCGGGCACCCCGTACAGGCGCAGGGCGATCGAGCCCGTCTTGGCGTCCTTCGGGTCCCACACCAGCGCGTAGGTGCCGGTGACCGGTAGCGTCTCGGTGTCGACGTAGCAGGCCGCGCCGCAGGAATCCTGCGCCAGCAGCCTCCCGTCGGGCCCGCGCAGTTGCAGGGTGGCGTCGCCGAGCGAGGCCAACGTGCCGTCGGCGAGCTCGGCGGAGATCCTCTGGCCCGCGGTGCCGGTGAACGTCCAGGTGCCCCGCTGGCCCGGGTCGGTGATCCGCAGCGGCACCTGCGGCCCGTCGATCGCCGCGGTGGCGGTGACGTCGGCCCCCAGCGTGTTCACTCTGAGCCGGTACGGCCCGAACATGTCGTTCCACGGCCACACGCGCAGCCGGTAGGCGCCGGCGGGCAGCCCGTCCACGCGCTTGGCGCCGCACAGGTAGGAGGTGGCGACGCTCGCGCCCGCGGCGTCGGCCAGTTCCCACCGCAGCCCGAACCCGGACCCGGGGCACTCCTGCGCGTCGACGAAGACCGAGGCCGGCTGGTCCAGCGTGAACCGGTACTCGTCGACCGCGACCTCGCCCTCCAGGTTGCCCGCGCCCTCGCCGGGCACGCCGTCCGAGGCCGTGAACGGCAGCGTGACCGGGAACGTCTGCGGCGGGGTGACCTCCAGGTCGAGCGCCACGTTGTCGAGCCCGTACGCCTGGCTGGACAGGCCCGCCATGCCGGTGGCCGAGACCTTGACCTCGATCTGACTGTTCTTGTGCGTGATCGGCGCCGTGACGCGGTACTTCGCCCACGGCAGGCCGCTCACCAGCGTCCCGGACGCGACGGGCGTCAGCTCGGCCGGCGTGATCTCGTACGGGTCGTCGCGGTCGGTCTCGACCGTGATCTTCTCGGTGTCGGAGTCGGAGGTCCAGTCGCCGACGGCCAGCAGGTCGAAGCTCAGCGTGCCGGCCTTGTGCAGCGGCAACGACTGCACGAAGAACCGGTAGGAGTCGCCGCCGCTGAGCGGCCCGGCGAACGAGCTCACCGCGGGGTCGGCCGACACCCGCGAGGGCAGCGTGTTCTTGCCCAGCGTGCCCTCGAAGTCGATCGTCAGGTCCCCGTTGGCGTCCACGGCCTGCGCCGCCGGGTCGAGGCTCACCGTCTTCTGCTCGGCGGCGGCCTCGGCGAACGAGGTGTCCGCGGTCAGCGCGATGTCCAGGACGCAGTCGTTGAACGGCACGCCCGGCGCGACGCCGCTCTCCTCGCACTGCGCCGTCGCGAGCTGCATCTGCTCGGGCGTCAGGTCGTGGATCGTGACGATGCGGGAGGGGAACTGCAGGTTCGTGAACGTCGCGGTGCTCTCGCCCGGGCCGTAGGTGAACAGCGACTCGGTGTCGTCCAGCCGCCAGGAGTTGGCGTAGTCGGTGTGCAACTGGGCGGGGGTGGCGTTGGCGGGCAACTGGGTGCCGTCACGCAGCTTCAGGTCGTTCTTCGGGTCACCGTCGGCGTTGCCGAGCAGGCCCTCCAGGTCGCTGTCGGCGGACGGCGGCAGGTAGAGGCCGGCGGCGCCCCGCCGCCAGGACAGCACGGGCCCTTCCAGGGCGTCGAACATGACCAGCCACTTGCCGTCCTTGCGCAGGACGAACGCTTCCTTGCCCAGGTAGAGGAGCTTGCCGGCGCCGAGCGTGGTCTTCTGGCCGTCGATGTAGAGGTCGTCCTCGTGGAACTCGACCTTGTGGTCACCGGCCTCCATCGCGGCGTCGAACATCACCGACACGTCGCGGCCGCCGCTGGCGGGGCTGAGCCGGCCGTGGATCTCCAGGCCGTACCTGTCGCTGCTGGCGAGGACGAACTCGCCGACGGACTGCAGGTCGTAGCCCAGGCCGTCCAGGGTGGTGAAGTGCGGCTCGCCCTTGACCAGGCCGCCGTGCTCGGAGAAGTACCACAACAGGATGAGGACGACCAGCGCGCCCACCCCGAGCAGCAGCGCCGCCTCGATGGTGGCGAAGCCGGCCGCGCGCAGGAAGAGCGCGCCCGCCGGGCTGCGGAGGAACACCATGATGGAGGCGGTCAGCGCGGCCGCGGCGGCCGCGGCGCTGCCGTACTTGGCGACGTCGATGTTCTGCGGGTCGCCGGAGTCGTCGGAGTCGTTGCCGGGCCTGGTGAGCTGGTCGATCAGGTGGCGCAGGCCCGGGGGGATCGGCCAGTAGCGGTCGTCGTCGTCCTCCTCCACTTCGGGAATCTCGGCGGGCGGGCTGCCCGGCGGGGGCTGCCGCTTGGTCTCCTCGCACTTGCGTTCCTTCTTCACCTCCTCGATGTGCAGCAGGCCGGGAACGGGGGACAGCGCCCGGTACGTGGAGAGCTGGTAGCCGTCCTTGCCGTCCACCTTGCAGGAGGGGTTCTTGCTGTAGACCTGGAACCAGTCGTCGTAGCTGCCCCAGCGGTTGAGCACCGTGCCGGCGGTGACGTTCTTGACACCGTCATTGGTCAGTACGCCGACGTACCGGACGACCTGCCCGCCCCAGCCGGAGTAGTCGGGGTTGCCCTCGACCTTGGCCTCGATCACCTGGCCCCAGTTGTTGCCGGCGCGGTCGTAGTAGATGATGTCGGGCCGGTCGCTGCCGCCGCTGAGGGTCGGCTCCCACTGGATCTCGGGGTTGATGAGCCCGCCGCTGCCGCCGATCTGGTCGCTCAGGTACTTGATGGCCCTGGCCTGCCCGATGGCCTCGATGCCGCCGGACGGGCTGCACTCGTTGGGCTGCTGGTAGATGTGGGTGCCGAGCACCGGACGGTCGCGCAGGCACGCCTCGTTGATGCGGCGGCGCGTGGAGTACATGTGCTTGAAGACGCAGCGTTTCTGGCCGCTGCGGCCGTTGGACCAGTCGTCGCTGTTGGGCGAGCAGGCGGTGGCCGCCTCCGCCCACCTGGCTAACAAGAACTCGGGCACGGGAACGAGGAACCCGGCCACGAGCACGGCCACCATGAACAGACGAAGACGCCGCACGCGTTCACCCCGAATAAAGAGGACATAAGACTGGCAGCGGGACCGTACACCCAAAAGATCGTTTTGCGGTAGAGATCACCAGCTCCTCTTTCGGGTGATCTTTGGCTAGGCTGCGCACCGGATCAGCAACAGGAGGTGTCGTGGTCGTCGACCGGTCATGGGAGATCGCAGACGCGCCGGCGGCGCGCCCGGTGCGCGCGGCCCGGATGGTGCTCGCGGTCAGCGGGCCGGGCGGGGCCGCCGTGATCGTGCTGGACGCCGACGGCGACACGTTCGCGGCCGTGCCCGGCCTGCCGGCGCACCTCGCGCCGGAGACGGTGTCGCTGTCGTCCGACGGCACCCGGCTGGTGCTCACCGCGCGCCAGGACGACGGCGCAGGCCCGCCGCGCGTCGTGCTGCACACGCTCGCCACCGGGACCCGCCAGGAGTTCACCTCCGACGACTACCTGCGCGCGGCGCTCTCCCCGGACGGCACCCACCTGGCCGTCCTCGCCGACCTGTCCGACGGCCCCGGCATCCCCGGCGTCGGCGACGAGCTGGCCGGCATCGAGCTGATCGACACCGGCACCGGCGCCCGGCAGCGGCTCTGGCAGGCCGAGGGCTACTGGGAGGAGGCCTCGATCAGCTGGTCGCCCGACGGGCTGCTGCTCGCCGCGACCTACCTCACGCTGGACGACGTCCTGACGACCGTGGTCCTCGACCGCGCCGGCAAGGAGCTCGCCGCCTACGCCGAACGCGTGGCCCTGCCCGGGCCGCACTCCGTCTGGGCCTCCGGCCACGAGCTGATCGTCTACCCGGAGCCCGACGACGAGAGCCCGCTGATCCTCATCGACGTGCGGACGGGCGGCGAGCGCCGCTTCACCCGGCGCACCTTCGACGGCTACCTCGCCGTCAGCGCCGGCCGTGTCGTCCGCCCCGGCTCCACGCCCGGGCGGCTCGTCACCACCGACCTCGACGACGGCGACGAGCGCCCCTTCCTGACCATCGGCCCGGCCGTCTCGATCGACACCCTCGACATCGTCGCCTGACGCTTCAGCCCTAATGGCGCGATCGTTCACGACATCGCCTCGCGCGGGTCCGTACGCTCGGTGCGGAGGTGGTCGGGGATGGACGAGGGATACTCCTCGCCGGCCCGTTCGACCCCCTGTGGCACGCGGGGCCGGTCGACCGGTTCCGCCTGGCCTGGATCCCGGGAACCGCCCACCCGCGACGTTCGGCGCCCCCGCCCGCGGAGCGGTACGGCCCTGAAGCGGCTGCCTCAACCGGGCGACGGCCGCCGGAAGTCTGGGCGGTGGCAGGGCGAAGACAGGGACCGATCACGGAAACCGTGCTGACTGCGGTCACGCCGCGGTGGTCAACATCGGTTCCAGCCTCGCACTGGCCCCCAAGCGCGCCGCTCCGGTGTACTGCGCCACCGAAGCGGCCGTTTCCACGTACACGCGGGCGCTGCGGTACCAGCTGCAGGACTCCGGCGCTCGTCTTCAGGCCGTCGAAGTCGTGCTGCTCCGGCTGGGAGGGCGTTCGCTGGTCAGAAGCGGAACATCTCGGTGAAGCGGCCGAGTAGCGTCGGGTCGCCTTCGACGCGCATGCTGCCCGTGCGGAGGAGTTCGTCCGGCGTCTTGTCGCCGCTCATCAACTCGCGGACGGGGAAGCCGGCCAGGCGTTCGACGATGAGGTCGGGGGCGGGGTGCGGGCCGATGCCGACCGCGAGCTCTCCATCGGTGATCTGCAGGCGGAACGTGAAGTCGCCCATCCGGATCTCGTAGCCGGCGGTGACTCCGCGGGCCGCTTCCGGGCGGTACGTGGTGCGGAAGGACATGGCGATCGACTCGGCGGTGATGATCTCGCCGGGGCGGGGTTCGGAGAGTGTCCGCGCGCCCCAGCGGCCCAGTGCGATCAACGCGGGTTCGAGGTCGCGGCCGTAGTCGGTGAGCTCATAGACGACGGCGCGTTCGGGGTGCGGGAGCGCGCGACGGGTGGCCAGCCCGGTCTCCTCGAGTTGTCTGAGGCGGGCCGACAGGATGTTGGTCGGGATCGACGGCAGGCCTTTGTGCAGGTCCGTGAAGCGCTGGGCTCCGGTGAGCAGGTTGCGGATGATCAGCATGGTCCATCGTTCGCCGACCATCTCCATCGCGCGGGCCAGGCCGCAGAACTGTCCGTACTCCCGAGACGCCATGATGCAGATCTTAGCCTCTACTTCAGTTGACAGAGCATGCTTGCAAAAGACAAGCTTGGTTGCCGTGCAGCCCGTATGCGCCGGGCAGATTGGAGAGAACGCATGTCGTTTCAGGCGTACCTGGACAACATCGAGGACAAGACCGGACTGACGCCACGTGACTTCATCGCTGCGGCGAAGGAACGCGGCTTCGACGACCCGTCAGTGAAGGCCGGAGTGATCGTCGACTGGTTGAAACAGGACTACGACCTCGGACGGGGACACGCGATGGCGTTGGTGCACGTCATCAAGAAGGGGCCGAAGATCGACGCCAAGCACGTCGGCAGCTCCGGCGTCCATCGCGACGCGTCCGACACGCTCTGGCTGGACGGCAAGGACAACCGGCCCTGACGAGCCCCCGATGAGCCGGAAGGACCGTGGTCGCGACGGGCAACGCGCTGACCCGGCACGACGACGGGCCGAGAGCCTTCACCGCGAGAAGTCGGAGACGTGGGCGGCGGACCACTGGGCGAAGGTGCGCGGCGGCCGGCCGGTGAGCTGCTCGACCGCAGGGTGGACGGTGGTCTCGTCGATGGTGTGGTCGCGGTAGAAGCTGAAGAAGGCCCTGACGTACTCGATCGGCGTGGTGGCGCTCATCTGCTCCCAGGCCTCTTCGTCGGTCAGCGCCTCGAAGCGCAGCTCACGACCCAGCGCGCGGCCGAGGATACGGAGGCGGTCGGCGGGCAGCAGCGCCTCGGGCCCGGTGAGGGAGTAGGCGCGTCCCTCGTGCCCCGGCTCCAGCAGCGCCTCGGCGGCCACCGCCGCGAGGTCGGCCGGGTCGACGGAGGCGATCGGCACGTCGCCGAAGGCGTCACGCACGACGTCGCCCGTCCGTAACTGGGGCAGCCAGCGCAGGGTGTTGGACATGAAGGCGGCCGGCCGCAGGAACGTCCAGGCCAGGCCGGACTCGCGTACCGCCGTCTCGGAGTCGATCATGTACGCCGAGACGGCGTTGCCGGTGTCGGTGGCCACGGCGGCCTGACCGGACAGCAGCATCACCCGCTCGACTCCGGCCCTGGCGAGTTCGGCGGTCAGCCCGGGCATGTCGCGATAGCCGGGCAGCAGGAACACTCCTCGCACCCCGTCGAGCGCGGGACGCAGCGAGGCGGGTTCGTTCAGGTCGGCTCCGCCGGCCCGGGACAGGGCGCGGACCGGGACGCCGGCCGAGGTGAGCCGCGCGACCAGCTCGCGGCCGACGTTTCCGGTGGCTCCGGTGACGAGAATCACCGCAACGTCCTGCGGAGGTGCGCGGCTGCTGTGTCGGCCGAGAACGTCACTTGCGGCTCCTGGTCGTAGAAGTCGAACGGGGTGCCCTAGATCCACAATACGGTCGGCCCGCGTGGAAGCGGCACGCACCGTCGGGGATCGCGGCGTCCTGGCTGGTCACGCACTGCCGTCGCGGGATGAGCGCCCGCCCGTCCGGGTACGAGTACTCGGCATCGGGGGAGAACGTCTGGGAGGTCGTCCGTGATCAGGCCGGCGCACTGGTTCTCCGACGCGTTGTTCCCGCGTGGCACGAACGAGCACGGCCCCCTGCCCGCGCTGCTCGTCATGCTGATGGTCTCCTCCGGCCTCGTCGACGCCATCACCTTCCTCGGCCTGAACCGCGTCTTCGTCGCCAACATGACCGGAAACGTGGTCTTCTCCGGCTTCGCGATCGCCGGCGACCCCCGGCACCAGTTGTGGGCGCACCTGCTGGCCCTGGCCGCCTTCGCCGCCGGGGCGTGGAGCGAGGGGCGCGTGGCCAGAAAGATCGAGGAAGCTCGCCGCCGGCTGTTCCACCTCACGGTCACGCACGCGGTTCTGGTGGCGGCGGCGCTGGCCGTGGTGCTGCTGGCGGGCGTGCGGGGCACGGGCCCGGAGACGGCGCTCATCGTGCTGCTCGGTTACGGCATGGGCATGCAGAACGCGGTCGCGCTCCGCATGGCGGTGCCGGACCTGGTCAACATCACGGTCGTCACGAGCATCGTCACCCGGCTGGTCTCGCAGGCGCCCGCGCAGGCGTGGCGGCGCCGGGCGTGCGCGATCGCCGCCATGTTCGCCGGCGGGATCCTGGGGGCCGCGCTCTACCTGGTCGCGGGCATGGCCGCACCGCTGGCGGTGGACCTCCTCCTGCTCGTCCTCATCGCGTACGTGGCCCGCGACGTCCTCCCGGGTCCGGCCCGGGCGTAGGCGGCGGGTTCACCGAAATCCAGCGCCGCCGGGCTGGATGAGTCCCGTCTCGTACGCGGCGATGACGGCCTGGACCCGGTCGCGCAGGCCGAGCTTGCTCAGCACCGCGCTGACGTGCGTCTTGACCGTGTGCTCGCTGACGTGCAGGTGCGCCGCGATCTCCGGGTTCGACAGGCCGTGGCCGAGCAGGGTCAGCGTTTCGAGCTCCCGTCCGGTCAGCCGGCCCAGGTCCGCGGGAGGCGGCGCGGGGGAGGCTCTCGCGCCGGTGCTGTGGTTGGGCGACCGGCGCGCCGCCACGCCCGCCTGCGGGTCGCCGAGCAAGACGAGTCCAGTCGCTCCGAGTACGGCATCTCGTCCTGGCACCCGCGCCTGTGAGCGCAGCTCGCCCGTGTCGCGGCCGATTCGCAGCGGCGCCACGTAGAGTCACGTGGTTGCGGACCGGCTGGTCACGATCTTTGCCGTCGGTGATTCTCACGGTGGAGCTGTTCTCCTCGTAGCGGCGGCTCGTCAGGGTTGTGCTCAGTTCTGCAGCGGCATGAGGTGGTCGGCGAACTCGTCGAGCCAGCGCTCGGCCGAGGGCACCGGCGCGGCGGGCCGTACCACGAACTTGGTGATCCCGGCCTCGACGTAGCGCTCGATCAGGTCGCGGGCGGCGACCCAGCCGACCGGGACGATCTCGGCGGGGTCGGCGCCGGGGTTGCGGCGGGCGATGGCGTCGATCGCGGTGGCGGGGATCTCGGCCGCGGCCACCGCGAGGCTGGTGCCGTAGTGGTCGGCCTCGATCTCGCGGCCGGCCTCCGCCGCGTGCGCCGCGATCGCCGTACGGCCGGCGGCGGCCTGGTCAGGGGTGAGGAAGCTGGCCAGCCAGCCGTCGGCGAGCCGGCCGGCGCGGCGCAGCGCGCGCTCCCCGCTGCCGCCGACCCAGATGTCGAGCGGCTTGGCCGGCAGCGGGCCGACCCCGGCGTTCTCCACCGTGAAGAACTCGCCGTGGAAGGTCACCTTCTCCTGCCGCAGGAGCAGCCTGAGCAGTTCGAGCGACTCGTCGAACACCGCGCCGCGTGGCCCGGGCACGGGGAACGCCTCCCGTTCCGCGGGCCTGGCCGGCGTCAGCCCGAAGGCCGGCAGCACCCGCTTGGGGCCGAGCGCGGCCAGCGACACTAGCTGCTTGGCCACCCGCACCGGATGGCGGCCCGGCAGGATCGCCACCCCCGTGCCGACCTTCAGCCTGCGGGTGACGGCCAGTGTGTACGCCATGCCGACGACGGGCTCGACGGACGGCCCGTGCACGAGCTCCGACAGCCACAGGGAGTCGATCCCGAGAGCCTCGGCCCGCTGGGCGAGCCCGGCGAGGTGGCCGGGGGTGTCTCCAGGTGGCGGCGCTATCCCGATGCGTACCTTCATCGGCCCATTATCTGCTCGTCTGCTTGGGCGAGGCGGTTCACGCCGAACGACCCGTGTGCACGAGTCTGGCTGCTCACATAGACGGTGCCGGCGACGGGACAGGTCGGCATGAACACACGGTCATCGAGCTCGGAATGGGGTCTGCGGGAGCGGGAACGTGAAGCGCGAGCGTAGTAACGTCATCGTCCTGTGTGAATACGGATAGCATTTGGTCGATGAGGTAGTCGAGCAGTAATTGTGGGCTTTTCACAACGCCTTTCGGGGCCATGCTCGCAGTCGCACAGAGTTGAGCGAGTCCGGCATCGAGCCCGCGCTTCCTGCCCTTTACAAGTCCGTCAGAATAAAGAACGGCAGTATGGCCAGGAGGTATCAGAAAGCGAGTGTGCCCGCGCGGACTCGGCCAACCCAGGGGAGCGCTGGGTTCAACGTCGCATAGGGTTGCCGTCCCCTCCGGCGAGATCAGCAAGGGAGGCGGATGGCCCGCGAGGGCCAGCGTGCACTCGCCGGTGGTGGGCTCGACGAGCATATAGGCCAGAGTGGTGATCTGTTCGTCGCCCTCGGATTGGTGGAGTTGGTCTAAGCCGGTGAGCACGGCCGCGGGCGGCGGGTTGGTCAGCGCCAAGGCCCGCATGGCGTTGCGGATGCGGCCCATGCCGGCGGCGGCCTTGACGCCCTTGCCCATGACGTCGCCGACGACGGCCGCGACGCGTCCGTCCTG
>NZ_PVNG01000064.1 GCF_003001935.1 Nonomuraea fuscirosea
CCGACGTTGGCGCGTCGGTCATGTCTTGAGGACTCACATGATCATCGGGAAGGTACACCCCTTCCCGACCGATCCACAGGTCTCAAGCATTGCTCCACGCAACCAGTCGACGAGGGCGCGGTGCGCGAACTCGGACAGCGGGCTTCCCCCAAGGCCAGGTAGTTAAGGGGATTTGGTTCTTGTCAATCGGCTGAGATGTGCAACGGGACTCCTGTCGATCAGATGTCGGCGAAGATCATCTGATGAGTGGAGTCCCGTTGCGGGATCAGTTTGTCATCTCCAGGGTGGTGCGGGTGGCCACCGGCGTGGTCGCACTGGGTCACGTGGGAGAGCTCACCCAGATTGTGCCGTTCGAGTTGGTGGATGCGGTGCTGGCGGAGACGGGCCGGGTGCAGCACCGGCTTCGGGAGCTTCCCTCGCGGGTGGGGGTGTATTTCCTGCTGGCGATGTGCCTGTTCCCGGAGGTCGGCTACCGGCTGGTCTGGGACAGGATGACCAGCGCCCTGGCCGGGCTACCCACTGTCGTCTCACCGACCGCCAAGGCGTTACGCGACCTGCGCCGCCGGGTGGGCGCTGCGCCGATGCGGGCGCTGTTCGAGGTGTTGTGCGGCCCGCTGGCGCAGCCGGTGACGCCCGGGGCGCGGTTCGGCCGCTATCGGATGGTCTCCTTCGACGGCTGCAGCTCACTGAAGGCCCCCGATACCGACCGGAACCGGGCCTGGCTGGATCGGCTGGCCCATGGCGGTTATCCCCAGCTGGAGCTGATGACCCTGGTGGAGACCGGCACCCGGGCGGTGATCGGCGCTGTCTTCGGGCCCACCGCCATAGGCGAAACCGACTACGCCAGGCGACTGCTGCACCTGCTGAGGCCGGACATGCTGGTGTTGTGGGACGAGGGTTTCGACGGCAACGACTTCCTCGCCGCAGTGACGGGCACCGGAGCCCAGATTCTGGGCCGGTTACGCAGCAACCGCCGCGCGCCGATCCTGTCCCGCCTGGCCGACGGCTCCTATCTGTCCGTGATCGGCACGGTCAACGTGCGGATCATCGACGCGCAGATCACCGTGACCTGCGCCGGCGGAACCGTCTTCACCGGCTCCTACCGGCTGGTGACCAGCTTGACCGACGCCCACCGTCACCCGGCCGACGTCCTGGTCGGTCCCTACCACCAGCGATGGGAACACGAATCGGCCTACTACGCCCTGCGCCACACCCTCCTGCACGGGCGGGTCCTGCGTTCCGGCGACCCGGCAGGTCTGGAGCAGGAGATGTGGGCGCTGCTCACGCTCTACCAGCTGCTGCGCACCGCCATGGTCGATGCTGCCGAATCGCTGCCGGGCACCGACCCAGACCGCTGCTCCTTCACCATCGCCCTCCAAAGCGCCCGCGACCAGGTCATCCAAGCCGCCGGCGTGACCAGCGACGACACCACCCCGGCCACCGGAGCCATCGCCCGCGCCATCCTGGCAGGACTCCTCCCGGCCCGCCGCCTGCGGGTGAGCACCCGGAAAGTCAAATCGCCCGTCTCCCGCTACAAAGAACGACTCGACGACAGCAGACCCGACCACAGCCGCACCATCACCCGCCTGCTCATCACCCTCCTGCAACCCGTGCCCACACCACCTGCCGTCTCCCGAGACGAGCGACCCACCGCCCCCGCCGAACGCCGCAGACAACAACAGGTCCTGACCCTCCTCCACCAAAACCCCAACCGCCACTGGAAAGCCCAGGAAAACGCCCGCCACCTCAGCGATGTCACCCTCAACACCATGTACCGGCAACTATCGCGCTGGGCCGCCGGCCAACTCATCTGCAAGATCAAACCAGGCGTCTACACCGCCGAACCGATCTCCGCAGCGCTCTTGCCACCAGCTCAAAACTCTTAACTACCTGGCCTTGCGGCCTTCCCCCGTAAACGTGGACACCGATTTCAAGCGGCAGACTTCAGGCTATCTGTCGTCTTCTCGTAGCCGATCGGGCTGAGCTGGCCGAGCCGGGAGTGCCGCCGGATCATGTTGTAGCGGGTGATCCAGCCGAACACGGCCAGGCGGGCGGTGCGGGCGTCGGGCCAGCCGGGCGCACCCTTCAGCGTCTCGCGTTTCAAACTCGCGTTGAAGGACTCGGCCGCCGCGTTGTCGGCGCTGGTGCCGACCACACCGCGCGAACTCCCGCGAGCAGTACTGCGCCCCGTTATCGGTGTGAAACACCGCGCCGTCCAGACCGCCACGGGTCTGCGTCGCGGTCTGCAACGCGTCGACGACGAGCTCGGTGCGCATGTGATCGGCGATCGACCAGCCCACCAGCCGACGCGAACACAAGTCCACGACCGTGGCCAGGTAGAGGAACCGGCCGCCGCCCACCGGCCGGGATGTGATGTCGCCGACGTCGCACCTTGCACTCAAGGGTCGCTGAAACTGCCCGACGTAGGCTCTGAGGGCCTCTTCCTGACAATCAGCGAGGCATGGCCAGGCAACGCTACGCTTAGCGTATCCATAAGCCAGGCAGGTCACACGACCGCTACTCACCACAGCGCAGTCCGCACAGCACACCAAGACCCGGGTCGTACGCAGGTACTGTCGGGGATCGTCACGATCGGAGAACCGGCGGGGGTCTGCGCTCATGACAAATACGATGCCACGACACGTCGCGACAAACGACTCAGTTTGTCAGTGTCTAATCTTGGCGTTTGCCGTGTTAGCCGGTGAGTACGGCCGGAGTACTAGGATCCACTCACGGCACCTACCTCATCGAGCCTTTTACACCGCTCCGAGGACGCGACCCCAGAGCCCTGCGCCCTGCGCACACCGTCACCCGCGTAAAGACCTCCTCGAATCGAGGAGATCATGACATCCCTATACTTATGAATCTGTTCTCATGAACGGTCGTGCCAGCGTCCGAAAAACTGCCACGTGGCAGGAATCATGCGAAATTTGGCAGAGATAGCAACGTAGCGAAAGGGGATCGCGCCTCACCCCAATACGCAGCAGGCCTCCATCTGTACCCGCCAGCGAAGGCCTGCATTGCGCTGGGAGTGAACTGATGGAGTTTGCCGCGCCACATGAATCAAACTAGGAAAATGCGAACGTTGATTTTGGGTGGTACAAGGTTCCTGTCGAGAGAAATTGCCCGGCAGTCGCGTGATCGTGGGCACGAGGTCGTGTGCGCGGCCCGCGGGATGGCAGGCGATCCGCCGCCGGATGTCGAGTTCGTCCGGGTCGATCGGAGCGAGGATGGCGGGCTCGCCCCGGTGGTGGGGGCGTTCGATCTTGTCATCGACGTCGCCAGACATCCGAGCCTGGTACGGCGCGCCGTTGCAGAGCTCGCGGGGCGCGTCGGGCATTGGACTCTGGTGTCGTCGGGCAACGTCTACGCCGATCCCAGCCAGAGCGGCCAGGCCCTGCACGAGCCTCTGGCCAACGAAGCCGACGAAGCCGACCCGGCGAACTACGGCCCGGCCAAGGTGGCGTGCGAGCAGATCGTCGGCGACGGAGCGCTCCTGGCGCGCGCCGGGCTGATCGTGGGTCCAGAGGACCCGTTCGACCGGTTCGCCTACTGGGTCGACCGGTTCACCCGCAGCGGGCCTGTGCTGGCGCCCGGATCTCCCGACGATCTCGTTCAGCTCGTCGATGTACGAGATCTGGCTACGTGGATTCTCGATGCGGCGGAGCGAGGGCTTACCGGGCCGTACGATGCGATCTGCATGCCCTTCAGCAGGGGTGAACTGCTCACGAAGATCGCCGGGAGCCTGAACGCGCAGCCCGAGTTGGTCTGGGCCGATCAGGAATTCCTCATCGAGCACAAAGTGGCGCCGTGGATGGGGCCTCGGTCGCTGCCGATGTGGCTGCCATTGCCCGAGTACGCCGGTTTCATGGCCCGCGACACCTCCGCCACACTGGCCGCCGGCTTGCACATTCGCCCGATCGCCGACACGGCCCTCGACACCCTCGCGTGGTTGCGCGAGTCCGGCCACGCGGTGAGCCACGCAGGCCTCACGGCCATCGAGGAAGAGGAACTGCTTCGCGTACTCGGCTGATTTGCGCGGCATAGGCGTCCGCACCGGGAAACAGTCGGTTCATGCGTGCGCAATTCGCCGGTCAGGAGCAAGTTTTCGCGATCAAGGCGCGAGTCAATGCCCTGGCTTGTCATATCCATCAACATTTCGGGTGAGGAGCTGGGGGAGCCAGAGGTCCCCTGTGCAGCCTTCACGCATGCCATACCCCCGAGAGGATCTGCCTGTGCAATCCATCCTGCAATCGGCGCTCGCCTGCGTCGTCGGCGCCGTGGAGATTACCACCGACCCGTCCGGTGTCACTTTCCACCGCTCGCCCAGTACGGCGCGAGCCCGGCTGGGCGACATGGGTCTCGATAGTATGAGCGCCGTGCCGGCAGGGGTCCGCATCGAAGCCCTCACCGACGCCTCGGCTCTGGAGTTCGACGTCGAACTCACCGAGTTCCTCATACTGGGCGCGACGTCGTCTGGTAGTGCCTTCGACCTCGCGCTCGATGGCGAGCTGCGCGACCCAGTGATTACCAAAGAGCAAACGCTGGTCGTGGTGGACCCCGTCACCTGGGCCATGGAGCACCAGCCGGCCGGCCCGGTCACCTTGCGGTTCGACCTCGGTGCGTCGGGGACCGAACGACGGGTCGAGATCTGGCTTCCTGCAGGAGCGATGCTGAAGCTGCTGGATGTGCGGATCACCGACGGTTCATCACTGCGACCGGCGCCGGCCACAGGCCCCTTGTGGGTACATCACGGCAGTTCCGTCAGCCAGTGCGCCGAGGCTGATCGCCCGACCGGGACGTGGCCAGCGATCGTCGCCCGGGCGGCCGGTCGATCACTGCTCAACCTCGCCATCGCCGGTCAGTCCCATCTCGACCAGTTCACAGCCCGAGCCATCCGCGATCTGCCTGCCACCGCTATCAGCCTCGAGCTCGGCCTCAACATCCTTAACGCCGACTCCATGCGCGAGCGGGCCTTCGTCTCGGCCTTCCACGGCTTCCTCGACACAATCCGTGACGGCCACCCCACAACGCCCATCGTGATCGTAACCCCGATCATCTGCCCGATCGCCGAGGACCACCCAGGCCCGACACCCGTGGGCCCCGACCAGCAGATCCATGTGGTCAAGCGGCCCGCCGAGTTGGCCGCCGATGCGCTGTCCCTCAGCAGGATACGGGCGCTCCTCCACCAGCAATCGGTGGTCCGCTACAAAGAGGGTGACGTGAACCTGCACATCATCGACGGACTTACGCTCTTCGGCCTCGACGACGTCGCCGACTTGACAGATGGCCTGCATCCCAATGCCCGAGGCTACCGCCGCATGGCTGCGCGCTTCCTGCCTCTAGCGTTCGGGGACGAGGGACCGCTCCGATGACCATGGCCGGCACTTCAGGACACCAGGCTCAGGCATGACTGTGTCACTCCTGAGCTTGTTCTTTGTCGTCCGGATTGTTGTGCTGGGCTATGGGTTGATCGTTTCGGGGACGGCGAGGCGGCCTTGAGTGATCATGTGTGGTGTCGAGTCGCTGCTGATCTCTACAAGACTGTGAGGGTGAGTCTGCTGAATGATGCCGCGCCTGTGTCGAGTCCTGCCGGGTGTTGTCCCGATTCCGCAATGACGTCTACGCTGCCTGACCAGGCGGGCCGATGCGTTGTTCAAGCTGGCCGACGCGCTGTTGTGCGAGCTGGGGCCGGTGCGCTCGCCGGTGGATCTGAGCTTGTCGCCGGAGTACCGGCGCGGGCACGACGCCTTGTACGGCGGCCTCAACCACGGCCGGATCGACACCGAACAGCTACCCGACATGCTGGCCGCCCTGCCGTTACCGCGCTGGCCGGTCGGGCGGATCGTGCTGGCAGCGGACGTGTCCCGCTGGCTGCGTTCGGACGTGCCCTGCTCGGCTGAGCGGCTGTTGTGCCCCGTCTACGGCCGAGCCAAGAGCGCCTTCTCGGTTCATCCCGGGTCGGCCGTACTCCTTCGTCGCGGCGCTGGAGACGGGCCGCACATCGTGGACAGCGCCGCTGGATATGGTCCCGCTGGGACCGGCCGACAGCGCCACCGCAGTCACCGCCGCCGCCCAGTCGAATCGCTGCCGTTCGTGTTGATGGGCTCGTAGATATCGTGGGAGGCGAGCCGTACGTCGAGGCCATGCTCACCCTCCAGGCGATCGCTGGAGAGCGGGAGATGCTGATGGTCGGTGATTGCAAGCGGATCTCCTACAGAAATATGAGCATGCTGATCGAGGCCGGTGTGACGTTCATGGCACCGCCGGCGGCCGCCGAGGCTGCGGAAGGCTTGATCGCCGGGTTCGATCCCGTAGCTGGGTGGCTGAGGGAACTCGTCGCCGCTCGGGATGGGCAGGCCAGCCGATCAGCGGCCGTCTATCACGTCATCGAGGGCCAGATGACCTTGAACACGCCTGGCAAGATAAAGCGCCTGCCGCCCCCCGCCTTGGCGGGCGGTCATGCTGGCCGCCGCCGCGACGGCGGCCAGCCCCGGCGCCGGCGTCTGCGACCCGACAGCGGCGGTGATCGCCGAGCCCGAGGCCGAGACCGGCCAGCGCCAGCGCGCTGCCCGGATAGAACCTCAGCAGCTAGGCCAGGGTCATGCCGGCAGCCAGGGTAAGCATCACGCCGGTCTAGGTAACCGGCGCTGATCCCCACCACTCTCCCCCGGCGCCCGCCAGCGGACCTGCCAGCATGACCGCCGCCGACAGCGGGCACAACAGGGCGCTGGCCCACCAGCTGTCGTAGCCGGCTGCGGTCAGATAGGAGGGCGCGAGCGCCAGAATAGGGTAGGTAGAGGAGCGACATCAGCCAGCCCCACCGCCAGCGGCCGTACTGCCACAGGGCCAGCGGCACGGCAGGACGAGGGTGAGCGCGCGACCACCACAGCGTCTCCGTCATGGCCAGCAGCGAGCGTACCCGCGCCGAGGATGCGCCGCGACGTCCACCCCCAGGTGCTGGCGTGGCAGATGGCCAGAACGAGAGCACCGATGCTGGCGACCAGCAGCAGCGAGCCCAGCAGGTCCGGCTGACGGCCGGTGCCCGGCTCATCGCACGGCAGCGTCGGCAGCAGGCCGGGCAGGAACAAAGCCCGCCAGCCCAGCATGGCGACCAGAGCGCCGCCGCCGGCGTGCATCATGAGGGTGCCCGCCGCGCCCGCGCCGCTCCACCACCCGCTGACGGTGCTGGGGCACGTGCCTGGTGATCAATCCCAGTGAGGCAGGAATGATCAGAGCGGCGCCGCCAGCCTGTCCGGCGCGGGCGGTCATAGACATCAGCCAGGCGGGGGCCGTCATCATCTCCACCGTCGACGACGCGAAGATCACCAGCCCGGCGCCGAGGACCAGGTGGGGCCCAGCCGGTCGGCCAGATGCCCTCTCACGCTCAGCAGGGCAGCAAAGAAGATCAGGAAGCCGGCGGCCACCCAGGTCCAGCCGGCCAGTCTCAGCTGCCGGGCCGGGGCGGCCGCCGACAGGGCACTGAGGCACACACTCGCGGCGACGATGTCGGCCATCACCAGACCATTGGCGATCGAGCAGATCACCACGAGCAGCCCCTGGCCGGGCCGGCGCGGCGCCGAAGCACGGGCCGGCGGCGGCGCGGGGCTTACGGCGACGGCCGCGCTCTGCACGGCGGGGCGGCTGGCCTGGGTCTGTTCGGCATCACCGACATCACGCCGTCTCCGTGGTGGCATGTGCTGTGAGCGCGGGCCAGGAGTCGGCGACGACGTGCAGGTCGGCTCCTAGCAACTGCCTCAGGTCCGCGGCCGCGTCGGCGACTGAAGTGCACGTGCCGCAGGAGCGGGCCAGGTGTTTGCCGTCGGCCGACAGCACCGCGGCGGTCAGGCTGACCAGGTGGCCGTCATTGGCGGCGTAGCCGCCCACGACGAACCGGTTGCCGGGATCCAGCGCTGACAGGAGCGCGCGTTCGGCGGTGACCGCGTTCCAGATCCGGTAGCGGAAGGAGCGCGGCCAGCCGGATGCGCCGGTGTCGTGATCAGGCATGGAGCGGCTTGCGGAAGTTCAGCACGGCGGCGGTACGGCTGCCCAGATGGGACCACGGATCTGGATATCGCCGAAGACGCTTCCCAACTGCCGGCGAAAGACCCGGCAGGAGCGTGTGGGCCAGGCGGTCAGAGTGGTGATCGTGCTCATGATCCCGTCGGGGGCCAGCACATCGCCGATCTCGGCAGAATGCGCCGCCGATGGCCGGCAGGCAGCAGCGTCCAGGGCAGGGCGCTGACGATGGCGTCGACCCGGTCGACCTCCGCGCCACGCAGCAAAGACGCCAGCTCGGCGGCATCCCCGCCCAGGACCTGCAGCCAGGGACGGCTCCGACTCAGGTACCCGACAAGGTCGTGGTTGATCTCCACGGCCAGTAAGCGGCCGTCGGGCGGCAGGCGGGCGATCACGTCCGTGATCGCGCCGCTACCGGCGCCGAGCTCCACCACGATGGCGCGCCTGTGGTGGGCATGGCGTCGGCCGCCGCGTGAGCCAGAGTGCGTGAGCTCGGTGCGACCGTGCCGAGCTGACCCAGGTTGCGCCAGAGGGCGCCCAGCAGGGTGGCGGTGTCGCCGCGGTTGGAGTGCCGCGTCGGGGGGCCAGGCGGGGCAGCCAGGCGTTGTCGTAGGCGGCGGTCAGATGCACGCCGCGCAGTCTGCTGCGCTCGGTGTGGCGTTGGGTGTCAGGCGAGGGCTCATGAGGTTCCTGTCGGTGCTGGGTCGGAGTTGCTGTTGGGGGAAGGTGGGTGCGGGCGGCAGCGGGGAGCGGCACGTGCCGGTTGGCTGCCGCAGGCGGGAGCGCGCTGTCGCGGCGGGCAGACGACGCTGGCGGCCGTGGGCGACTGCGGCAGGCCCTTGCGGCGGGCTTTGGCCGCTGCGGTCCATGGGCGGATGCTATGGCCGGCGACGGACGGTGCTGGGCGGCGGTGGGGCATCGGTGTCCCGGCTGTGGCCGTGGTGCGAGCTTGGGGCGCCAGCTGCAGCATCGTGAGGCCGGCGACGATGAGGACGATCGCCACGGTCTTGATCGTGGCGGCCGATTCGCCGAAGATGACGATGCCGATCACCGCAATGGCCGCGATGGCACTGCATCTCGCGCTGCGCGGGCCCGCAACGCCAGGTCGGCAACGGCACATCCCAGAGCCACCACACCGCTCACCGTCATGCGCGCCCGGCTCCAGCCTCATCGGCTGCCTTCACTGGCCACAACGCCCACCACGACCGGCGAACTCGCCGGCAGCAGGCTGACCGCGTCGTCAGAGCGCGCCCCGGTCCGGCTCCGCCAGGCGATGCAGTCGTCAAGGGTGTCAAGACGGCCCAGAGGCTGAACGTCCCGACAGCTGCCGGCAGGTTCACAGACCACCTGCCAAGGCCGCCGAGCAGCGGGCTCGTTCTGGTCAAGGCCAGCGCCGAGCCCAGGCCGCACCGGCAGACCCACCGCATCCACACCCTGCGGCGGCGCCCCATCGGAGTCAGCTCGGACAGCGAGACCGGCTCGGCGATGCCCGTACCGGCTAGAGCCTGTACGGAGTTGAGATCAAAGGGATTGCCTGCGCTCCGATCTGCGCTCCTGGTAGGCCTTCGTCATGGCGCGTGGAGACCTTACCGATGAGGAGTGGTCCTTGATCGAGCCTCACTTGCCGCTGGGTGAGCGCGGTCCGATCCCGGACCTGCGGCGGCAGTCCAACGGGGTGATGTGGCGGTTTCGGACCGGCAGCCCGTGGCGGGACCTGCCCGCCGCTGAATTCGGGCCCTGGTCCACGGTCTATGAGTGGTTCCGCTCGTGGGCGGTGAGTGGGGTGTTCGAGCGGCTGATGCAGGCGATGATCGCTGAGGCCGCAACTCGGGGGCAGGCCGAGCTCGACCTGGTCAGTGTGGACTCCACCACGGCCCGCGCTCACCATCACGCGGCTGGGATGGCGCTGGGTGGCGAACTGGCCGCAGCGCTGCAGGAGGTGGCCGAGCAGGGAAAGGGGCTGCGCCAAAGGGGCAAAACGCCTGTGAGGATGGCCCCGAAGGCGGAGAGGGAACCGTGCGCCGGCGCCTGCGACGGCGGCATAGGTTCCGGCTGACGGTGGCCAAGCTGGGTCGCTCGCGGGGCGGGCTGACCAGCAAGGTGCATCTGTCGACCGATCGGCGTTGCCGGCCGCTGTCCTTCGTCCTCACGCCCGGTCAGGCCGGAGACAGCCCGCAGTTCCGCACGGTGCTGAAAAGCATCAGGATCCGCCTGCCCATCGGCCATCCGCGCACGAGGCCGGGCGCGGTGGTCGCCGACAAGGCGTACTCCTCCCGCGGTAACCGCGCCTACCTGCGCAAGCGCGGGATCAAGGCAGTCATCCCGGAAAAGACCGACCAGGCCGCTAACCGCAAGAAGCGTGGCTCTCGTGGTGGTCGCCCGGTCCGTCATGATCCGGATCTCTATAAGAGGGCATTTGATTTGAGCAGATTGCGGCTTGTGCCCTAGTAGGTGCCTCGCCAGGTTGGAGTGGTCTCGTCCGTTATGCGCTTGGTGAGGTTG
>NZ_PVNG01000065.1 GCF_003001935.1 Nonomuraea fuscirosea
CCCCGCTCCCCGCTCCCCGCTCCCCGCTCCCCGCTCCCCGCTCCCCGCTCCCCGCTCCCCGATTTCCGGGGTTCGGGGTCCCAGGGGTTCGCTCCCTGGTCCGGAGGCTTCCGGGCTTCGTGCTGTTGCGACCCATCGCTCTCGGCGGCCCGCTCTCAGCTGTTCGTGTGCGGCTCTTCGCTTTCAGGCAGCCCGGCCCCTCCACCCTGGGTCATGGCCTCTTGGCCCGAGTGCCGGTGGTCCGCTTCCCGCTTCCCGGCCTCTGCTCTCGGCTCCCGGCGGTCTGTTGCCGGCTTGCCGCTTCCCAAAGTTCGGAGTCGCGGTCCTGGTTCTGGGCTTCCGGACTCTCGCAACTTCCCGTTTCTCCCGGCTGCTTGTGTCCGGCTCTTCCCGGTGGCCCGGTGGCCCGGTGGCCCGGTGGCCCGGTGGCCCGGTGGCCCGGTGGCTCGGTGGCTCGGTGGCTCGGTGGCTCGGTGGCTCGGTGGCTCGGTGGCTCGGTTGCTTGGGGTGGTCGGTGCTGGGTCCCGGCGATCCGTTCGCCGCTTCCCGTTCGCTGCTCTCGGTGGTCTGCTCTGGACTCCGCTTCTCGCACCCTGTGGTCGAGGTCCTGATTTTGGGGCTTCCGGACTCCAGGCTGCAGTCCCTGTTGCCCGCCTGCCTGTGTTCGGAGCCTCGTTACCCCGTTTCTCGCTCAAGGGCTGGCTGTGGGCTCCGGCTTCCTGCTGCCCGGTTTCCTGCTGCCCGCCTTCCGGCCGCCCGTGTCCGTTCCCCGTGGCCGCTCCGGCGCCCTCGGTGGGTTCGCTGCTGGTTGTGGGCTTCTGGGGGTCGCTACCGGCCCAGGTGCTTCCTACGCCCGCCTTAGCTGTCGTCCGATGTATGCGGGGGTCAGGTTTCGAGGGTGTGAAGTCGGTGATCGGGGCGGTTAAGTGGGTTCACAGGGGACGCGTCCTTCCAAAGGGTGTATGCCGAGGTCTCGGATCGGAGGTATCCGTCTTGGCGGCCTTGACATGCTCCACCCCGCCGCACCAGCATCAGGAGACAAGACATCCGATGTATATGAGAAGGAACACGGTGTGAAGCTGCTGCGAGTGGGACCTGTCGGTCATGAGCGGCCGGTGGTCATGGACGATGACGGGAAACTGCGCGAGATCGGAGAGCCCGAGATTGATGGGGCCTTCTTCGTCAGCGGGGGAGTGGCCCGGGTTCGGGAGGCTCTTGAGCGTGGTGACCTGCCCGTGGTCGAGGAGGAAGGGCTCCGGGTCGGTGCGCCCGTCGCCCGGCCGGGGAAGATCGTCTGCATCGGGCTCAACTACAGCGACCACGCGGCCGAGTCGGGCGCGGCGGTGCCGGCGGAGCCGGTGGTGTTCATGAAGGCGAGCAACACCATGGTGGGCCCGTACGACGAGGTGCTCGTGCCCCGGGGCAGCGTGAAGAGCGACTGGGAGGTGGAGCTGGCCGTCGTCATCGGGCGGGAGGCGCGATATCTGCGCAGCCGCGAGGAGGCGCTCGATGTGATCGCCGGCTACGCGATCTCCAACGACGTCTCCGAGCGCGAGTTCCAGCTGGAGCGCGGTGGCCAGTGGGACAAGGGCAAGTCGTGTGAGACGTTCAACCCGCTCGGCCCGTGGCTGGTGACGGCCGACGAGGTGAGCGATCCGCAGCGGCTGGCGATGCGCCTGTGGGTGAACGGTGAGCTGCGGCAGGACGGCGACACCAAGAACATGATCTTCGACGTGGCGGAGGTCGTGCGGTATCTGAGCCAGTTCATGGTGCTGGAGCCGGGCGACGTGATCAACACCGGTACACCGGCGGGTGTCGCCATGGGAATGCCGGGGCAGCCGTACCTGCGTGCCGGTGACGTGATGGAGCTGGAGATCGAGGGATTGGGCCGGCAGCGGCAGACGGTGGGGCAGGCATGACGGTGACGGCGGGCGGGAGCTCGTACCGGATCGTGGCGATGGAGACGCACGACGTGCGGTTTCCGACCTCCCGCGAGCTGGACGGCTCCGACGCGATGAATCCCGATCCCGACTACTCGGCCGCCTATGTGGTGCTCAGGACCGACGACGGCTACGAGGGGCACGGGTTCGCGTTCACGATCGGGCGCGGCAACGACATCCAGACCACGGCGATCGGCGCGCTGGAGCCGTACGTGGTGGGCAAGGACGCCGAAGACCTCGGCACGCTCTACAAGGACATGGTCGACGACTCGCAGCTGCGCTGGCTGGGGCCGGAGAAGGGCGTCATGCACATGGCGATCTCCGCCGTGGTCAACGCCCTGTGGGATCTCAAGGCGAAGCGGGAGGGCAAGCCGCTGTGGCGGTTGTTGTCCGAGATGTCGCCCGAGGAGATCGTCGAGCTCATCGATTTCCGCTACCTGAGCGACGCGCTGACCAGGGACGAGGCGCTGGAGATCCTCAAGAAGCAGGAGAAGGGCAAGGCGGAGCGGGTACGACTGCTCGCCGAGACGGGATATCCCGCCTACACGACCTCCCCCGGCTGGCTCGGTTACGGCGACGAGAAGTTGCGGCGGCTCTGCAAGGAGGCGATCGACCAGGGGTTCGGCCAGATCAAGCTCAAGGTCGGCGCCGACCTCGACGACGACCGGCGGCGGTTCAGGGTGGCCCGCGAGGTGTGCGGCGACGACTTCCCGATCGCGATCGACGCCAACCAGCGCTGGGACGTCGGCTCGGCGATCGAGTGGGTCAACGCGCTGGGCGAGTTCAACCCGCACTGGGTCGAGGAGCCGACCAGCCCTGATGATGTGCTCGGCCACGCCGCCATCGCCAGGGGCATCGCGCCGATCAGGGTGGCGACCGGCGAGCACGTCCAGAACCGCATCGTCTTCAAGCAGCTGCTGCAGGCCGAGGCCGTCTCCTTCGTGCAGATCGACTCCGCCCGCGTCGGCGGGGTCAACGAGAACCTGGCGATCCTGCTGCTGGCGGCCAAGTTCGGCGTGCCGGTCTGCCCGCACGCGGGCGGGGTCGGGCTGTGCGAGCTGGTGCAGCACCTGTCGATGTTCGACTACGTCGCGGTCACGGGCACCATGGACGGCCGGGTCATCGAATACGTCGACCACCTGCACGAGCACTTCGTGGATCCCGTGGTGATCCGGGACGGCCGTTACGTGGCGCCGTCCAGGCCGGGGTTCAGCGCGGAGATGCATCAGGAGTCGATCGCCGCCCACACCTTCCCCGGCGGCGAGGTCTGGAGGGACGAGGCGTGAGCCGTACCACGAGTGAGGGCTTGAAAGCGGTCGTGACCGGCGGCGGGTCCGGGATCGGGCTGGCCGCGGCCACCGCGCTGGCCGAGCGCGGGATGAAGGTCGCCTGCCTCGACCTCAACCCGCCCGGTGAGCCGTTCATCGGGATCAAGGCCGACGTCACCGACGACGCGGGCGTGCGGGCCGCGGTGGCCGAGGCGGCCGAACGGCTCGGCGGGATCGACGTGCTCGTCAACAACGCGGGCATCGGGGCCCAGGGCACGATCGAGGACAACCCCGACAGCGAGTGGCACAAGGTGTTCGACGTCAACGTGCTCGGCATGGTCCGCGTGGCGCGGGCCGCGCTGCCGTACCTGAGGAGGTCGGAGCACGCGTCGATCGTGAACACGTGCTCGATCGCGGCCACCGCCGGGCTGCCGCAGCGCGCGCTCTACAGCGCCACCAAGGGCGCGGTGCTGTCGCTGACGCTCGCCATGGCCGCGGACCACATCAGAGAGGGCATCCGGGTCAACTGCGTCAACCCGGGCACCGCCGACACGCCGTGGGTGGCCAGGCTGCTCGACGCGGCCGGCGATCCGGAGGCGGAACGGGCCGCGCTCAACGCCAGGCAGCCGATGGGCCGCCTGGTCACCGCCGAGGAGGTCGCCTCGGCGATCGCCTACCTGGCCGGCCCCGAGGCCGGCGCCACCACTGGCACCACGCTCGCGGTCGACGGTGGCATGCAGGGGTTGCGACTGAGGCCGGCCAACTAGGCCAACGCCAACCAACAAGGAAGGTACCCCCCAAAATGAAGCTCGGTCGGGTGGTCGCGGGAGCGGCCCTCTTGGCGGTCGTGACCGCCTGTGGTGGAGGCACGACGACGGGAGCGGGAAGCGGCGGCGGGAAGGTCGGCATCGACCACCCCCGCGCCGACTCCGACTTCTGGAACTCCTACATCAAGTACGTCCCGCAGATGGCCGGCGAGCTCAAGGTGGAGCTGATGCCCGCCACGAACTCGCAGAACGACGTGGCCAAGCTGGTCAACAACGTCCAGGCGCTGATCGGTCAGGGCGCCAAGGTCATCGTCATGGCCCCGCAGGACACCGGCGCCATCGCCAACACCCTGCAGCAGCTGGAGAACAAGAAGATCCCCGTCGTGACCGTCGACACCCGGCCGGACAAGGGCAAGGTCTTCATGGTCGTACGCGCCGACAACCGCGCGTACGGCACGAAGGCGTGCGAGTTCCTCGGCGAGAAGCTCGGTGGCAAGGGCAAGGTCGTGCAGCTCCAGGGCGCGCTCAGCTCGATCAACGGCCGTGACAGGTCGGAGGCGTTCTCGGAGTGCATGAAGAGCAAGTTCCCCGGGATCACGGTGTTCAGCGAGCCGACTGATTGGGAGGGCAGCAAGGCGGCCTCCATGCTGCAGACCCGCCTGGAGCAGAACCCGGACATCAAGGGCATCTACATGCACGCCGGGGGTGTTCACCTGGCTCCCACGTTGCAGGTGCTCAAGCAGAAGGGCCTGCTGGTCCCGCCGAGCGACCCCAAGCACATCTTCGTGATCTCCAACGACGGGATCCCGCAGGAGTTCGAGTCGATCAGGAAGGGCGACATCGACGCCACGGTGTCGCAGCCGGCCGACCTGTACGCCAAATACGCCCTCTTCTACGCCAAGGCCGCGGCGGACGGCAAGACGTTCAAACCCGGCCCGACCGACCACGGCAGCACGATCATCCAGCTTCCCAACGGCCTGGAGGACCAGCTTCCCGCGCCGCTGGTGACCAAGGAGAACGTGGACGACCAGGCCCTCTGGGGCAACCAGGTCAAGTGATGAACGTTCACGTCGAAGCCCGGGACGTCGTCAAACGCTTCGGACCGACCACCGCGCTGGCCGGCGCGAAGATCGCGATCACGGAGGGTGAGACGCACGCGCTCGTCGGCAGGAACGGCGCGGGGAAGTCCACCCTCGTGTCGATCCTCACCGGGCTCCAGCGGCCGGACGAGGGCGAGGTGCTGTTCGCGGGACAGCCGGCGCCCGCCCTCGCCGACCGCGACGCCTGGCGCCGGCGGGTGGCCTGCGTGTACCAGAAGTCCACGATCATCTCGGCGCTGACCGTCGCCGAGAACCTGTTCCTCAACCGCCAGTCCGAAAAGAACGTGATCAACTGGCGGGCGCTGGCGGGCAGGGCGCGCGAGCTGCTCGACACGTACGAGGTGGACGTCGACGCGCAGGCGCTGGCCGGAGACCTGAGCGTCGAGCAGCGCCAGCTCGTCGAGATCGCCCGCGCGCTGTCGTTCGGGGCCAGGTTCATCATCCTCGACGAGCCGACCGCCCGGCTCGACGGCCCGGCCATCGAGCGGCTGTTCACCCGCATGCGGTCGCTGCGCGAGCAGGGCGTCACGATGATGTACATCTCCCACCACCTCGACGAGGTCTACGAGATCTGCCAGAGCGTCACCGTCTTCCGCGACGCCCGGCACGTCACGACCAGACCGGTCGCCGACCTGCCGCACGACGAGCTGGTCGCCGCGATGACGGGGGAGGCCACGGCGGTGTACGAGGCCCGCTCCCGCACCCCCGGCGAGAGCGTGGTGCTCTCGGGCGAGAACCTCGGTCTGGCCGGCCGCTACTCCGGCATCGACATCTCCGTACGGTCCGGTGAGGTCGTCGGCCTGGCCGGCTCCGCGAGCAGCGGCAAGGTCGGCCTGGCCGAGACGCTGGTCGGCCTGCGCAGGGCCGACACCGGCACGGTCACCGTCAACGGCACCAAGGTCACGCCCGGCGACGTGCCCGCCGCCATGAAGGCGGGTCTCGGGTTCGTCCCCGAGGACCGCCACCACGAAGGGTTCGTCCCGCTGCTGTCGGTCGGGGAGAACGCCACCTTCCCGATCGCCCGCAAGCTGGGCCGTTACGGACTGATCAGTCCCTCCAGGCGGCGGGCCACGGCGGAGCGGATGATCGACTCCCTCGACATCAAGACCGAGGGCCCCGACCAGCCCGTCGCCGACCTGTCGGGGGGAAACGCGCAGAAGGTCGTGTTCGCCCGCGCGCTCGTGGACGACCCGACCGTCCTCGTCGTGATCAACCCGACCGCCGGCGTCGACGTCAAGGCCAAGCAGGCCCTGCTCGGTGCCGTCGAGGACGCGGTCGAGCGGGGAGCGGGTGCCGTCCTGGTCTCCGACGAGCTCGACGACCTGCGGATCTGCGACAGGGTGCTGGTGATGTTCCACGGCAGGGTCGTCAAGGACGTGCCGCGTGGCTGGACCGACCACGAGCTCGTGGCCGTGATGGAAGGCATGGAAGAGTGACCACTTTGACTGCACCGGCCCCCCGGGTGCGGCTGGCCAGGTTCCGCGACCTGACCCTCGTGCCGGTGATCGTGATCCTGCTGATCGTGGGCGCCGTCCTGGACCCGACGTTCCTGACGGCGGGCAACTTGACGAACGTGCTCCAGCAGCAGGCGGCGATCTCGCTGCTCGTGCTGGCCGAGGCGATGATCCTGATCGCCGGGAAGTTCGACCTCTCGCTCGAGTCCACGGTGGGCACCGCGCCGGCCATCGCGGTGATGCTGTGCGTACCCGTGGCGGCGGGCGGGTTCGGCATCGGCCTGCCCGGCGCGCTGGTGATCCCGCTGGCGCTGCTCATCGGGGCGGCGATCGGGGCGTTCAACGGGTTCCTGATCATCAGGTTCCAGCTGTCGGCGTTCATCGTCACGCTGGCCATGCTGATCATCGTGCACGGCTTCCTCCAGGGGCCGAGCGAGGGCAAGACCCTCTTCCAGCTGCCCGACTCGATCCTCTACCTGGGCAGCGCGCTGTGGCTCGGCCTGCCGGCGGCCATCTGGATCGCCGGCGCGCTGTTCGCGGCGGGCATCTTCGGGCTCGGCTACCTCAGGCTCGGCCGCTCCCTCTACGCGATCGGCGGCAACATGGACGCCGCCCGCGCGGCCGGCATCCGCGTGGACCGGGTGCTGTACGGCGTGTTCATCCTGGGCGGCACGCTCGCCGCCCTGGCCGGCATCCTGGAGACCGGACGACTCGGGGCGATCGGCAACAACCAGGGCGTCGGCTGGATCTTCATGGTGTTCGCCGCGGCCGTCATCGGCGGCGTCAGCATGGACGGCGGCAAGGGCACGATCCTCGGCGCCCTCACCGGCGTCCTGGTGATCGGCCTCGTCCAGAACATCCTCACCCTCATCGGCGTCTCGGGCTTCTGGCAGCCGGTCATCTACGGCGCGATCATCCTGATCGCCCTGATGATCAGCCGGATCGCGGGAGGAAAGGCACAAGATTGATGGAACGCGGGATCGACCTGCCTCGCCACGGCTTCGGCGGCGCTCCGATCGGCAACCTGTACGACGCGGTCGCCGGGGAGACGGCCCGCGCCACGATCGACGCGGCATGGGAGAACGGGGTACGCCTGTACGACACCGCGCCCCACTACGGCCTGGGCCTGTCGGAACGGCGGATGGGCGCGGCGTTGGCCGGCCGCTCCGGTTACCTCCTGTCCACCAAGGTCGGCCGCCTCCTCCGCCCCAAGACGTCCGGCGGCGGCCGCGGGGAGCCTGCGGCTCAGCAGCCTGCTGAGCCGCGGGCTGCTGGGGTTCCGGATGGCGGGCGGGACGAACAGGGCTTCGACGTTCCGGCCGAGGTGGAGCGGGTGTGGGACTTCAGCCCGGACGGCGTGCGTACGTCGCTGGAGGAGTCCCTGACCCGCCTCGGCCTCCCGGCCGTGGACATCGCCTTCATCCACGACCCCGACGACCACGTGGACCAGGCCATCGCGCAGGCGTACCCGGCGCTGGCCGAGCTGCGGGCGGAAGGGCGGATCCGGGCCGTCGGCGTCGGGATGAACCAGTGGCAGGTGCCCCTGCGCTTCGTCCAGGAGACCGACGTCGACGTCGTCATGCTCGCGGGCCGCTACACCCTGCTCGACCAGTCGGGGCTGCCGTTGCTGGAGGAGTGCGTACGGCGCGGCGTCAAGGTGCTCGCGGCCGGGGTGTTCAACAGCGGCATCCTGGCCACCCACGAGCCGTCCGGAACCTACGACTACGCACCGGCGTCGGCGGAACTGCTGGAGAAGGCGAAGCGCATCGCCCGCATCTGCGACCGCCACGGAGTAACCCTGCCCCAGGCGGCCATGGCCTTCCCACTACGGCACCCGGCGGTGAGCACGATCGTCGTGGGGGCGCGAGCACCGGAGGAGGTCGTACGGAACGCCGGCCTGTGGTCGCGCCCGGTGCCGGAGGAACTGTGGGGGGACCTACGAGCGGCCGGCTTCCTGACCACCGACAACTGACGGAGGAATGAGCAGACTCGGCTACCGGCGGACGTCGGCCGCGGTGATCAGAACGCCCCTGGAGTTGAGCGAACGCGGGCTCAGTTCGCAGGGGGTGTGGTCACAAGACGTGTGCCGGACGTTTCTGCAGGCCGACAGAGGTGGCGGTTGATCGGTCGCCGCGTCCGTGGTGGATTGGTCGCTGGGTACGTGGGCGATCGGTCGCTGAGAATGTGGTGGAACGGTCGCCGCGAGCATGGTGGGTTGGTCCGTCGCGGTCACATACCGTCGTCCTCCCGTCCCGTCGTCGCCTCAGTGGCTAGTTGGCCGGCGGGTTCGTGGGCGGGCGGGCCGTCGCGCGTCGCCGGGCTGGGCGGCTCGTGTCGCTGGAACTGAGTGGGTCGGCTGGGATCGAGTGGGTTGGCCGGGTTGGCTGAACCCCCGCGGGTTGGTCGGGACCGTGCGGGTTGGTGGGTTGGGACCGTGCGGGTTGCGGGGGCCGGTACGCCCGGGCTGGGCAGGGTGGTCAAGGTGGGAGGAGGAGCCAGGACTTCGAGGGGCCTGGCTCGTACGGGGAGTCGAGGCGTTTGGCGACCACCCCCGGCAGCCCCTGCTCCCGCGCCGCCTGCCGTACCGGGTCGGCCTCCCCGGGCCAGGACGGTGCGGTCTGCCAGCGGGCGCCCGTCAGGTTGAGCGCCTCCAGGGCTGCCCGCCGTTCCGTGTACGGGCGTGCCGTCAGGGAGTGGCCGTCGTCGTACAGGAGGTCGTAGAAGACGAGCAGTTCCGCGCCGCCCAGCGTGGCGAGCTCCCCGTCCAGCACCGCCGTGCGGCTGCCGAACGACTCGGCCAGCCCGCGCAGCCACGGGTGTTCCCTGGCGGCGTCCGTGCGGCCCCCGTCGATGGGCACCAGGAGGCGGCGTCCGCCCCAGGCGAACTCGAAGGCGTAGTCCGGGGCGTCCTTGGGGATCTTGGTGCGGCGCGTCGGCAGCATGGGCTCCAGGGGCGGGAACGGGTCGCGGACGGGGGCGTCCATGCGGTGGATCATCCAGTTCTTGCCCCGCGTCTGGAACAGCACGAACCGGCCCGAAGCCCGCCGGCCGCGCAGGACGAACTTGACCTCGCGCTCCGACCACTTCTCCACGTCGTACGTGCCGGTGTCCCAGACGGTCATGGTGCCGCCGCCGTACTCGCCCTGCGGGATCTCGCCGTGGAAGGTGAGGTACTCCATCGGGTGGTCCTCGGTGTGCACGGCCAGGTGGTTGATGGCGGGGTCGGCGGGCAGGCCCTTGGGGACGGCCCAGGAGACCAGTACGCCGTCACGCTCCAGGCGCAGGTCCCAGTGCAGGGATCGGGCGTGGTGCTCCTGGATGACGAAGGCGTTGCCGTCGGGGGTGGGGGAGGGGGTGTCGGGGACGGGCTCGGGGGTGCGGTCTGGGTCGCGTTTGCTCCGGTATCGCTCCAGTTTGTCGGCCACAGAACCGGTACTACCCGCTGTCATCGCCGCCGATCGGGGGTTACAGTGGGGTTCAGTACGGGTTCCGTGCGGGTCCGGCACGATGGCGGGTCCTGCGCGGGTGGAGCAGGATGACGGGTTCCGTGGGGGTTCAGCACCATGACGGGGCCCGTACGGGATCCAGGCGATGTCGTCCCGCTCATTCGGCGCCTACAACAGCAGCGGTGGGTGATTCCTCCGATGTGTGGTTCAAGATTGAGGTCTAGGGCGCGCTCTCCAGCCTGTGGGCTCCTCGATTCGTGGTCGAGGCTTCGGTGTCTGGCACGCGCTCGGCCTCGGGTGAGTGCCGCGGATCAGTGTCCCGATGAATTTCGACCAGCCGTAGCCCGCTGTCCGGGTGAGCTGCGCAGCCGTCGGGATGCTGGTAGTCGGGAGCCGTCGGGTTTGCTTGGGGTGCCGCTCATCGAGGTCGAGGCCGGGTCGGGGCCGGGTCGGGGCCGGGTCGGGGCCGGGTCGGGGCCGGGTCGGGGCCGGGTCGGG
>NZ_PVNG01000066.1 GCF_003001935.1 Nonomuraea fuscirosea
CGCCGCCAGCGCCGCCAGCGCCGCGAAGCAGCCCATGCAGGGCGCCTACTGGCTGACCACCACGGTCTCCGGCACGGACGCGATCTCACCTGATCGCGGCTACGTCATCAGGCTGCGCCACGTTCAAGAGAAGTGGCTGGGACGCGCCCCTGGAGCACAGGGCTGGCGGATCAGGCAATACCTCGGCGCGAAGCCGCTAAACCTCCGAGGACCGGGCGGCCTGGCGGGAGGCGGGCTCGCCGACCCAGTGGAAATACCCGGAGGACCAGACCGAATCCAACGGGGTCTCGGCCTTCGCCCCATCGGAGGTGGTGCGGGCTGCTGTGGAGGAGAAGACGGCCTCGCGGCTACGGGGCAACCGGAACCCGTAGCTCTTGGGCTCGAACCGGGCTTCCCACTCGGGCTCCAGCGCATTGCGCACTCGCGTCTGCTGGGCGCGATCGGTGATCACCGGGATACCGAGAGGGCGTAGTTTCCCATTCGCCTTCGGGATGAACACCCGTCTCACTAGCCGGGCCCGCCGTGGTGACTCATGGATCTCGATCACCAGACGTTCCTTGTTTGCCGCCGACAGGGCGATTCGCCCGTCAACGCCGGGAGTGAGACGATCAGCATTGCGCTCGGCCACCTGCCGCACGCTGATCAGCGTGTTTGACAGGCTTCGGAGCATCAGCTTCTGCAGGCTGCGGACCCGCTCGTGGTCCCCGGCCCGCGTTGCCGCGAAGATTCGTTGCCGCAGTCGTCGTACTCGATCCTCAGCGGCACGCCAGTCCACGGCGTTCCACCCCAGGTCCTCCTCCTTGGGTCCGTTCGCCCCAACCCCCGCCCTCGGCCATGGCCATCGGCGGCGTCCCAGCGTCCAACTTGTCCCTCGGTTCCAACGCCTCGTCGTCCGTTCTCTTCGCAGATCCACCCGGTCCATGTCAGCCCTCTTTCGAGGCGGGCCTCTCGGGCCCGTATCCGGCCGGTTATACGACACGACCGCGATGGAGGAGCGATCATCTCATGCCGCTTTCCCGTCGCCTTTCGGCGCACCGGTATTCGCTTCTTGGACCATCCTGTTCCCACTGCGGCATTACGCCTTCCTCGCGGTCGGCCTACCAGCCACCGGCTGGACCGCAACGGGGTTCCCACGTTGCACACGCATGAGATGCGATCGGAGTGGGCGCCTTCTTGACCCCGGGGCCGATGGTGTCCACCCGGCGGGAAAGGAGTACCCCCGCCGGCATCCGCCGCTTTCCAGCGGCCAGGCCCTGTACCCCCACCACAGCCGACATCCGCGGGGGCCCGACAGTCACGAGGCATCAACTAAGGTCCAGCGACGCATGCCAAGGCGAGGACAGGCCACTCGGACACTGGCCCGAGATCATGTTCCCGGCATCAGCCGAACCTCCAACCAACGTGACCCACTCACAACGTGCACCTTTCGTGTCGCACCCCCGCCCTGCGGCGTTCCGGTCGTGGTGCTCCTGTTCTCACCGAGCTCGGTCAAGATCCCGGCTTTCAAGAACGCCTTGACCAGCGCCGAAACGCGTTTGTCCTTCACCCGGCAACGCACCCGCTCCATCAGAGCCGTGATGGTCAATCCGGTGGAAGCACGCCTCGATGTCCGCATCCAGCACCCACCGATAGCCTCGGGTGCCGAAATGGTGGATCTCAGCGATCGCATCCTGAGCACGCCGGTTGGGCCGGAGCCCATAGGAGACCGGCTCGAAGTCGGCCTCGAAGATCGGTTCCAGCACAAGTTTCAGCCCGGCCTGCACGATCCGGTCGGTCACCGTCGGAATCCCGAGGGCGGACCTTTCCTGACCCACCCGGTTTGGGAATCTTACGTTCCGGCACCGGCAAAGGCCGGAACGAACCATCCTGCAGGGAAGTTCGCAGGTCGTCCAGGAAACCCGGAACACCGATGCGCTCCTCGACGTCGGTGACCGTCAGGCCATCCACGCCGGGAGTGCGTACCCCGCGGTTGCCCGCAACCCGATCAAACGCCACCAGTAGCGTCGCCGAGTCATGCACGAAGTTGAACAGGTCGTCGAACCAGCGGCCAAGATCAGCTGCCGCCCAACGGTGAAGTTTGGCCTGCATCTCCGATACCCGCCGACTCGGCCCCAGCGGGACCGCCTCCGGCCAGGCGCCGCCCTTCGGCGGCGCCTGGCCGGCATTGCAGCCTCCATCCCTTCTCGAAACCGCTGCCGCCCTTCGCCCTGTGACCGGCTCTCCCGGCCTCGGACTACTACGGCGGCTCCGCCCCACCCGGCCCGTTCAGTGGTCGATGCACCTATCCCGGCCAGCGGGCTGAATGCCCACGGCCTGGAACTGCGACCGGGTGGTTCCCGTTTTCACTGTGATTCGCTCGACGAAGGAGTAGCCCGACTTTGTCCCTGCGGCCTCGCCATGAGTACGCCCACAGACCTTCCTCATGGCCTCCCTGCCGGCAATGGCAAACCGGCCCAGGAGTTCCCCACCAGCCCTCGGCCGACGGGTGCGCACCGCGTCCTGCCCAGATCCACCAGGTTCGAGCAGGCGTCCAGTGGAGGGACTAACGAGGTCGGTTCCTCTCGTACTCCTGTCCATCACGCTCACCGAACCCGCATCTGGCAGTACTAGCACGTCCCGGCTTTGTCAGGCTGCTCCTGCCCTCCCCGGCATCACCCGGATCAGGCTGCCCTCAGCTTCACCGACCTGCTATGACAGGCCGAAGGCGAAAATCCCCCGCCTCCACACGAATCACAGCGCCTCACGGCGCACGCCGTCTACTGGACAGACCCGACGGTTGTCCCAGACTCGTCCTGCCGACCTCATGTCATCGCAGCAGTGACCTTGTGCGACCTGCTACTCAGGCGGTCGTCGGCTGAGCTTCCGCACGCAGCGGCGCAAGCGCTGCGGACCAGACGATGATCTCCTCCAGCATCTGGGCGAGCCTCTCGGCGTGATACGGGGCAGGAGTGCAAGTGCCCGCATCGGTGGGGTCGGTAGGGTTAGTGGAGGTGAAGTCGGTGTATATCGATAGAGCGACCTGGGTGGGCACATTGGCGACCTTTAGCTCACCCATGACCTGACGCAGCTGCTCCACCGCACGCAGGCCGCCGCTGACGCCGTAGCCGACGAACCCGGCGACCTTGTGCAGCCACTCAGCATACAGATAGTCCAAGGCGTTCTTCAGCGAGGCGGGGAAGGAGCGGTTGTACTCGGGGGCGACGAACACGAACGCGTCGAACGCCGCGACCGCCTGGGACCAGCGGAGGGTATGGGACTGGGCATAATCGCCGTAGGCGGCCGGGACAGGCTCGTCGAGCAGCGGCAGGTCAAAGTCGGCTATGTCGAGGATGTTGATGCTGGCGCGGCCGTCGGCGACAGCCGGGTGGGCGGCGGCCGTGTCAAGGACCCAGCGGGCCACGGCGGTGCCTCGGCGGGCGGGGCGGGTGCTGCCGACGACGACGGCGATGCGGATCATCATGGGTCTCCTTTGATACTGGTAGAGCGGCATCATCGGGGCTGGTAGCCCCCAACCGTCTCCAGGTACGTCACAGTTGGCGACCGGGCGCAGATCGCGTGCGACCCGGTCAGCGCTAAAGGAATGGCAGGTGATGGTGGGCGGCCTCGGCAGGGCCGCCATCGGACTCGATGATGGCCATGAACGGGCCGGTGCCCTCAGGGCGAAAGGTCTGGTAGCGCCGTTGCGGCGGTCGGCTGCGCCCCAGATCCGCAGAGAGCTGTCACAGCAGATCGACGCTACGGTCGACCAGTCCCGGCGTGACGGCGTCAATACCACCATGCGGTTCCGGCAACGGCAGGTCCGCCTCGGTGCGGGCTGGGCCGTACCTCAGCTAGTAAAGTCGGATCCGGTGCGGTGGTAGGTGCTGATGACCACCCCGGTGTCCGAGGTCGTCGTTTCGGCCAGTTGCCGTCTCAGCGGAGTGCCGCTGTTGAAGAGCCGTTTTCCGGCGCCGACGACGATTGGGTAGGTCAGCAGCGCGAACTCGTCGATGAGGTCTTCCCCAGCAACGTCGTTATCAAGCTGGTCCTGCCCAGGCGCTGATCTCGTCATACTTGTCCTTCAGCTCCGTGACCTGGTAGGCGACGTTCCCGTCAAGCACGGTGGTATGGGTCCACCCGGCTATCTGCGGGGGGCGTGAGGCCACGTACTTTGGTTGGCGGTTCAGCTTCCGGGGCCGTAGATCCTCGGGATCGACGGTCGGCCATTAGCTGGAGAACAACTTGTAGGTCCTTCTACCGAGCAGCAGCGCGTCCGTCGCTGCCACCGACCTGGTGACTCGCTGGTCGATCCCAGAATCGGCATACGGCTGTGTCCAGCCACCCTCATCGAACCCGCCGTCCCGGGCCTCGTCCGAAAGGCCGGGCGCCTGAACCACGCCATCGAGGGTGACGAACGCCATCACGACGATCTTGCCCATCCCGCTATCCCTTCTTCGATCTCTTCCGCTTCCGAAACCCGGCTGCGCCCATACCGCTCGACACCATAGGCGGCAAGGACCGGTTGGGAACTCAGGACCGGGAACCGCTGCTGGCAGTCCAGCACGCCGACCCAGGCTGGGCGTAGGCCGATGCGGACCATCCGTAGGCCGGGCTGGTCGATGGCCTCCCCGTAGGCAGCACCGGCTTCCTCGCCCATAAATGGGCGGTGCACGGTCGCGTATTCGGGCAGGACCCCCTCGGTCTCGCTCAGTGTCACCATCCCGCGGAGCATGAGCACCTGCGGCGGGACGAACGTGGCGTCAATGGTGATCGCGACCTCAAGTCGGGCGCGAAGGTTGCGAATCTTGTAGGCGCCAGCGAACGTGCCGATGACCATATCGTCGCCGGTCCACAGGAAGTTGACCGAAATCAGCCGCGATGTCCCGTCCTTGCCGGTATAGGCGAGCCGTGCCACCAACGGGGCGGTGAGCAGGTGCTGCGCCGTGGGAGTGTCCAGCAGCGCCACGTCCTTGCGGCAAGCTCGCTGCATTGTTGCTCGAGTAGGTCATGGCTCGAACCTATTGGATCATAATCCTAAAAGACAAGCATTGCTCCTAAAAAAGGATCGCTTCCATAGGCCGTTCTTGAGCCAGCGCCGCCAGTAGCGACTGCCGCCTGCATGGGTCGGGGAAACGCGTCGACGCTCGGACCAGGCCAATGCGTGGACGAGTGGTCGGGTGATCACTAGATCAGGTGTGCCATGAGACGACGGATCTCGGCGGGTGTGAGGCGGACCAGGCTGCTTGGGCTTTTGGGGCTTGAGCAGCGGTGACGGCCAGGAAGGCGTGGGCGAGCCGGCGAGCTTACCCAGCAGGGACACCGGGCGTCGGCCGACGGCGTCGCGGACATCCTGCGCGGTGAGGGATTCAGTCTGCAGGTCAACGCCAAGACGCTGGAGGGCGGCTGGCACCCGGACCGCGATGCGCAGTTCCGCTCCCTCAATGAGCAGGTCCGCGCATCGCGATGCCGGACAGCCGGTGATCAGCGTGGACACCCAGAAGCAGGAACTGCTCGGGCCGTTCAAGAATGCCGGACGGGAATGGCGGCCGGCCGGGGAGCCGGTGCCGGTCAACGTCTACGACTTCGCCGAGCCCGCGACCGGGAAAGTGGTCCCGTACGGCATCGACGACATCGCGGCCAGCACCGACTGGGTGAATGCCACCTGCCGCCGGGCACCCCGAAATGGAACAAGGTGGAGCACCGGCTGTTCGCCACATCACGATGAACTGGCGCAGCAGGCCGCTGACCAGCCACGAAGTCGTGATCAACAGCATCGCCGCCACCACCACGACCACCGGACTACGGTGCAACCCGAACTCGATACCGGCACCTACCCGCTCGGCGCCCGCACCAGCAACGCCGACCTGGCCGCCCCGCCCCTGACCCGGCACCCCTGCCACGGCGACCGGAACTACGCCCTGCATCCCACCTGGACACCGACCCCGACACCACCAGCCACGACCAACCGACCGATCGGTAGGACCCACGAGTCCTATCCGACCTGGCCGCGGTGGAGATCGAGCAGATAGACCGCCAGGACGGCCAAGTCCAGGTGAAGGCCCGCACCCGAGGCGACCCGGTGTGCTGCCCCTAGTGCGGGACGGCCACGGGCAAGGTGCACGGCTATCACAGGCGCCGCGTGGCCGACCGCCCGGTGAACGGGCTGACCGTGATGATCGAGCTCAGGTTACGACGCCTGGTGTGCATCAACCTGGACTGCGCGCGACAGACCTTCAACGAGCAGGTACCGGGCCTGGCCGGCCGCTACGGGCGTCGCACGCCGGGCGCGACGGCGCTGGTGATCGCATGCGCGCTGGCGCTGGCGCTGGCCGGGCGAGCCGGCGCCGCCCTGTCGGCCACGATCGGGCTCCTGCTCAGTCGTACCAGCGTGCTGAGCACCCTGATGGCGCTGCCGGAGCCGCCGCCAGCCGTCCGGCGACGATCGGCGTCGACGACTGGAAGAAGATCTGGAGCATCGACCTGCTGGAGCAGCTCAACAAGGAGATCAAACGCCGCGCCGACGTCGTCGGCGTTTTCCCCACCCCCGAAGCCCTGCTCCGGCTGGCCGGCGCCGTCCTGGTCGAAGCCCACGACGAATGGCAAGTCACCGACCGCCGCTACCTGTCCAAAGGCTTCATGGCCCTCATCACGACATCCACCACCGACCCGCAGGAGGTGGCGCACACCGAACTCATGACGACATAGTCGAACCAGCAGAGCCGCACGCGAGAACCGAACTACACCGCTCCGCGACCCGATGACGGGCCACCCTCCATCAGCATTTGTCCGTCGCCAAGGCCTCACGACACGCCGATCACGTTCGCGGCGGGCAGCATCCCAGCGCAGACGGCGGGTGCCCGGTCCTGCCCTCGGACGCCGTCGAAATGGTCACAGCGAGGCAAGCTCGATGAGAAGCTGTTGGACGCTGGGCGCAGAGCGGCGTCCTGTGGCGACGTTACAACTGGCTGAAGGCTCGCCGGTATGCACTAGGCGATACACCACGGCGCTGAAGAAACGACTCGCGCAGCACGGAAACCGAAGCGAAGCCAACCCGGCGTGCGATCTGTTCGACCTGCAGGTCGGTGATCTCGAGCAACTCTTCGGCACGATCGAGCCGTCGACTCCGCAGCCAGGCGTATGGTGTGGTCCCGGTCGCCATCCTGAAGCGCCGGGCGAACGTGCGGGGGCTCATAAGCGCCTGAGCCGCGAGGTCGTTGACCGACAGCGGCTTGTCCAGATTCTGCCGCGCCCAGTCCAGCACACTGGCGAGTCGCTCATCATGACCGCCGGTCGGCACAGGTACGGGAATGTACTGGGCCTGGCCTCCGTCGCGGTGCGGTGCGACGACGATCTCGCGGGCAACGATGTTGGCGATCGCCGCGCCGTGCTCACGGCGCAGCAAGTGAAGGCAAAGGTCGATCCCCGCAGCCGCGCCGGCGCCGGTGACGATGGCGCCCTCGTCCACATAGAGAACCTCCGGCATGACAGAGACGGCTGGATGGCGGGCGGCCAGGTCTTCAGCCAGGCTCCAGTGGGTGGTGGCGCGGCGGCCATCGAGCAAACCTGCGGCGGCTAGGAGAAAGGAGCCCGTACAGAAACTCGCGACGATGGAACCACTCTCGTGAGCGGCGCGAATCGCCTCCATCAGAGCAGATGAGGGTGCATCTGCGGAAACATAATCATCCGAGGGGATCAAGATGATCAGATCCGCTCGGGCGAGATGGTCCAGCCCGAACTCGACAGTGAGCGGAAGGCCGAGATCGGTATGCACATCGCCGGGCCGTTCGGCACACACGAAGAACTCGAAGGCGGGCACGGTCAGCCGAGTGCGGTCAGCGAAGACCTTGCCAACCAGCCCGAGGCTGAAGGCGCTCACTCCTTGCGTCACGTACGCAGCGACCGAACGGAAGGGGAGCACAGCCACATTGTGGCAGAAATCTGGCAAACATGTGCAGTCGCGCCACTCCTGGCACCTGGGGCTTGTGCGGTCGGCTCGAAACGCGGTGTCGGTGTTGCCATCGATCCGTTTCTCCGAGCCGCCGTCCCGAATCCGCCGTGCGACTTTCACCGCAACGGGCTCTCCACGTGTCCTGCCCGGTGGTCAGCTGGTGGCTGCCGGTTCGAGGGCCTTCACCCTGAAGCGGTGGCCTTCGCCGGGCACTACGGCTTCGACATCGACGTGCTGGCCGCCCACCGGCCCACCGGGAAGGGCCGCGTCGAGCGGCAGGTCGACATCGTGCGCGACCATATGCTGGCCGGCCGCGTCTTCTCCTCGCTGGCGGAGCTGGACGCGGCCTTCGCCGCCTGGGTTCCGATCCGGCGCGCCACGGTGCACCGCACCCATGGCGAGGTCATCGGGATGCGCGCCCTGCGCGACCACGACGCGCTCGCGGTCCTGCCCGAGCAGGCCTACCTGGTCGCCGAGCGGCATCTGCGACGCGTCGACAAGGACTGCTTGATCTCCTTCGACGGCAGTCTGTATTCCGTTCCCGCCCGCCGGGTGCGCGCCGGCCAGCAGGTCGAGTTACGCGTCACCGGCACCGAGGTGACCATCTGCAACCCGACCGCCACCAGCGCCACCGACGCCCTGCTGGCCATCCATTCGCGCGCCACCACCTCCGGAACATGGGTCGTCGACGCGGCGCACTGAGACGGCCTGCCCGACGGACACACCCGCGCCACGACCACCGCCCCCTCCAGCCTCGCCGTCGACCAGGGCGTCGACCCGGACGCGGATGGACTGGCCGCCCTGCTGAAACGCTCGGCCGCCGCGCAGATCCCCGTCGCCCGTCGCCCGCTGGCCGCCTACGACCTGGCCGCGGGCCTGAACTCCACCCCGATCACCGAAGGACTGAACTGATGTCGCAGCTGGTCACCAACCGCATCAAAGCGCACGCCACCCGGCTCAGGCTACCCCACCTGGCCGCCAGCGTCGACCAGCTCATCGCCCGCGCCAACGCCGACAAGATGGGCTACCTCGACTTCCTGGACCTGCTGCTGGAAGAAGAGCACGGCGTCCGCGACGGCCGCCGCTTCCGCGCCGCGCTGCGCCTGTCGAAGCTGCCCCACCACAAGGGCATCGAGGAGTTCGACTTCTCCTTCCAACCCAACCTCGACCCACGCAAGATCAAGGACCTGGCCGCACTGTCGTTCGTCGAGGCCAAGGCCAACGCCGCCTTCCTCGGCCCGCCCGGAGTCGGCAAGACCATGCTCGCCGTCGGCCTGGCGGTCGCCGCCTGCAAGGCCGGCTTCTCCATCTACTTCACCACCCTGGACGACATGGTCCGCCAGCTCAAAGAAGCTGACGCCATCGGGCGCCTGGCCGCCAAGCTGAAGACCTACACCCGCCCCAACGTCCTCGTCCTTGACGAGGTGAGCTGTGCGCCACGAGGCGCTGAGGAATCTCGCGGAAGGAGGAGTCCGCCGCCGGTCATCGCAGTGACCGGTTGAAGCTGGAGGCAGGCTGAACCCCGAGTCGGGGGCGAGGCCGGGAGCAGCCTCGACAACGTAGGGACGGACCGGCACCACCAGACGGTTCGTGCCCGCAAGCGAAGACGGAGATGGTGCAAGGAAACTGAACCAGTGGGTGAAGCCCCGTGAGTTGTCGGCGTACGGGGCCATGTGCAGAGTCAGGTACAGGTAAACGTGCAGAGGTGAGCGGCGTGTCCGCTGCCGTAGTTGGGCGGTGTTGGTGAAG
>NZ_PVNG01000067.1 GCF_003001935.1 Nonomuraea fuscirosea
CAACCTCACCAAGCGCATAACGGACGAGACCACTCCAACCTGGCGAGGCACCTACTAGGGCACAAGCCGCAATCTGCTCAAATCAAATGCCCTCTAAGGAGCGCAACGCGGTGGAACGGTGCGTTAATCGGGTCAAGGAGTGGCGTGGACTGGCCTTCCGGTTCGACAAGACCCCCGACAGTTACCTGGCCGGTCTTTATCTCCGGGGAGCCGTCTTGTGACTCCGCAGCCTCCGGCCAGCCTGAAGATCCGAACTCCGTACAGGCTCTAAGCGGCATTCCAGAAGTTCCGCTTGTAACCCGCGGGCAGCCAGGGGCTGGTCCACGGAGCCGCGGCGGTCAGCAGTTCGGCCGGTGAGCGAGCGCGGAAGAAGGCGTGGATCTGTCGGAGGCGGCCGGGCCAGCTGACGGCGGTGTTGGCGATGAACGCCTTCAGGGCAGCCCAAATGCGTTCCACCGGGTTGTCATGCGGGCTGTAGCGCGCTCCGAACAGCACCTGCATGGTGGGGTGCTCGTTCAGGTAGTCGGTGACGGCATGGGCATGATGGATGCTGTCGTTGTCGCAGATCACCACGATCGCCGGGACTGCCAGAGCAGCCAGGCGGATCTGTTCCAGCAGGGCGATGAAGTCGGCGGCGCAGCGACGGCCCAGCCGATACACCCACCGGCCGGTGGTCATCTCCAGCGCGCCGAACACCGTCACCTGCTGGTTCTTGCCCGGCGTGCCGATCTCCGGCCGACGCGAACGCAGCGTCCAAGTGGCCCGCACGTGCGGCAGCAGATGCACATGGGTCTCGTCGGTGGCCCACACCAGCGCCCCGCGCGGTAACGCGCGCAACCGGGCGGTGATGGCGGCCACCGCCCGCCACCGGCCCGGATCACCGCCGGCCACCAGCTTGGGACGCCGCCAGATGGCCACCACCCGCAGGCGCCGATACAGGGTGCGCGGGCTCAGCTTCGGCCGGCCCAGGTACCGCCACAACCGGGGCACCGTCCACGGCCCGGCCCGCTCCAGCAGCGCCGCGATCCGATCCAGCAGGCGTGGCCCACCAATGCGCGGCCGCCCCGGGCGAGGCCGATCGGCCAAGCCCGCCGGCCCTTGCTGGTTGAACCGGACGATCCACCGCCGCACCGTGCTCGGATCACAGTCCAGCAGCTCGGCGATCTGGACCGGAGACAGCCCGTGCACCGACAACAGCACCATCATCGCCCGCAAGGCTTGCCGCCACTGGCCGCGCAGATGCGTGCGCAAGTGCTCCATCGAGGCTTCGGGACCGTTGGCGAACACGCTGACCGGGCGCATACTGACCACGACCTCGCCGGGTGGTTGGGCGTTGCAGGCAACTTCGATCCAACCCCCGGCGAGGGCCCTGTCAATGCCCACCCGCGTCGACGATCTCACGCCCCGTTACGCGCAGGACTTTGGGAATGCCGCTTAGTACTCCAGCCGCACTTCGTGATCTGGGCTGGTCGAAGTCCCGGACGTGAGACGGCCACCGCCGCGACCATGGGGTTGTGAAGCTCCAAGGTGATCGGCGATGGCCGTGGTGTCCACGGTAGCCCAGGCGGTCCCGGCGTGTTGGGACGATGCGCTGGATGAGCTGTTCGCCCAAGTAATGGCGCCGTTTTTCGTGCGGCGTGAGCCGCGGCTGCGGGCGCGGGCGGCCTTGGAAGGACTGCTGAGCGATCTGGAACGCAAGAACAGCTGGTCACTGGCCGAGTACGCCGGAGACTCATCTCCCGATGGGATGCAACGGTTGTTCAACCACGCACGGTGGGACGCCGATTCGGTCCGTGACGCGCTGCGAGCACAGGTTGGCGAGCGGTTCGGCGACCTCAACGGCGTGCTGGTGATCGACGACACCGGATTCGAGAAGAAGGGCACCTGCTCGGCCGGGGTGCAACGGCAGTACACCGGCACCGCCGGGAAGATCACCAATTGCCAGATCGGCGTGTTCGCCTCCTACGCCACGCCCGGCGGACGACGCGTGCTGATCGACCGGGAGTTGTACCTGCCGGCGAGCTGGTTTGCCGAGCCCGAGCGGCTGAGCGTTGCCGGCGCGCCGCCGGGGTCGGTCTTCCTCACCAAGCCCGAGCTGGCCTGGAAGATGATCGAGCGCGCCGCCGACGATGTGCTGCTGAGTTTCGGCTGGGTCACCGGCGATGAGGCCTACGGCGACAACACCGTCCTGCGCGGGCGGTGCCGCAGCCGCGGCCTGAACCAGGTGTTCGCGGTTTCCTGCGACCATCCGGTCACCGTGGCCGCCACCAAGACCCGCGCCGATGTCGCCGTCGCCGCTTTGGAAGAGTCGGCCTGGCAACGCTATGCATGTGGTGAGGGCGTCAAGGGCCGCCGGTTCTACGACTGGGCCTGGATCACCGTCGGTGAGCACGGCAGCCACGACTGGCTGATGGCCCGCCGCTCGATCAGCGACCCCAGTCAGGTGGCCTACTACCGGTGCTGGGCCACCGACCCGGTCGCCCTGACCGCCCTGGTGCGCGCGGCCGGAGCTCGGTGGAGCATCGAGGAGTGCTTCCAGGCCACCAAGAACGAGGTCGGTCTGGACCACTACCAAGTCCGCAAGTACACCGCTTGGTACCGGTACATCACCTTGGTCATGGTCGCTCACGCGCATCTGGCCTTCCTGGCCGACCGGCTGACCGCTCCACCTGCCACACAGGGGGCCCACGGTTGGACAATCACCGCCGGAGCCCGCAAAGCCCATCAGCTCGGACGACTCGCGCGAGCTGATCCCGCTCACCGTCAACGAGATCCGCCGGCTCCATGCTCGCCTCCACCGGCCACGACATCTCGTCGAGCACTATCTGCACTGGTCACACTGGCGGCGCCGCCACCAAGCCCGCGCCCGCCGTGCCCATTACCAACGCCAGCGCCGACTCATCGATCACTAAGTGCGGCTGGAGTACTAGGCGTGATGGGGTGGGCCGGGTCCACCCGGCCCACCCATCCGGAACGGAGAATGACCGTGGAGGATTCCCCCTCCTTTTGCGCGGACCGACGGTTGGACGGTCCCTTCACCTTAGGGCGACGGCTGGCGCGGACGCTGCTCAACGGCAGTCGCCTATCGCAGCACGCCAAGGAACTGCTTGTCCTCGCCTTTGTCGATTCGCAGTCCCCGGTCGATGACGCATCCGCCCCACTGCTGCTGACGACGCCTCGCGCCGAGCGGATTCAGCACTTTCCGCGACGCCACCTGAAGTTCCTTTGCCATGCGATCGCCGAAGTGCTAGAACACCATTGGCAGGGACAGTCGGCGGTCAATATCTGCCACGCCGAGGAGGCAGACGAGACAGATCGCTTGCTGATCGAAGTGCTGGCCGATCGCGCCGCCTTTCGACGCCATCCGATGCCCGTAAGAATGGTGAAGCGCGACCATCAGAGCCCGGCGACAGCCGCACCCGTTACGGGGTCGTCTCTGCTGGACGCGGTGCGACTCGGATACTACGAGACCGCCGTGCGCTGTGGCCGCAAGCTGATCGAGGATGCTGAGTGGCCAGCCGACTATCATCCGGACTTCCACGCTCACCTGCATGCGTACACCATTGCCCTGCTCGCGATCGACCGGCCGCGAGAGGCAGTGGCACTCTACCGGACCGCCGCTGACCGGTGGGACGAGCCAGCGGCGCAGGCGACCGCACACTACATTCAGGCCATGTTCCACACCCGCTACGGCGCTCCTGCCGACCTTGATCTAGACCGTGCGTCGGAGTCGTTGAGGCTTGCCATGGCCGCCGCCATATCGATAGAGGAGCCGGGTCTGCGCAGTCGGCGAGTGGCCTTCTACGAGAACTCGCTCGCGCTGGTGGACATGAAAAATGGTGACCTCGGACATGCGCTCGGGCGGATCGAGTCAGGACTGGCCGTACTCCAGGGCAGCCGACAGGAGGCGATCCAGCACCGCGTGGTACTCCGGAACAACCGCGCCGTCCTCCTGACCCGCCTCGGCCGGGCCGACGAGGCCATCGCCGACCTCGATTATGCGGTGGCATGCGATCCCGCCAGTGCCCAACCTTTGGTGGATCGGGCGATGGCCCTGCAAGCGACCGGACAGACTAAGGAGGCGCTGATCGACCTGACCTACGCCATCGAGCACTGCATCTGCGGCCCGGAGGTCTACTCAAACCGGGCGATCCTGCGGTTGCGGGAAGGTGAGTTGGAGTCGGCGTTGGAGGACCTGCGGTGGGCACGACTGCTCGACAGCTCGGATGAGGGAACATTCATCCAGTGCGTGGAGGCGCTGATCGACGCCGAACGGCTCGACGAGGCAACAGAGCTGCTCAATGAGTGGACAGATCGGACACCTACTGAGCACATCAGCGCGTTGCTGGCCCGGCTGGCCGCTGCACGGGGCGAGGTGGCAGAAGCGCTCGCCATCCTCGACGCAGGCCTCGGCCTTCACCCGGACGCACGCACCCTGCGACTGGAGCGCGCGACGATTTTGTACCTTCTGCAGCGGCCCAGCGAGGCGTTGGCCGACGTCGAGCTGGTCACTGCCCAAAACGAGTTCGATCCGGCCGTCGAGGCGAACCGGATCCTGCTGCTCAGGGAATGCCACCGCGAGGTCGAGGCTCAGGCGGCGGCCACCCGCCTGCTCCAGATGGACCTGCCAGACCACGTCCGGGACCATGTTCGGCTACTCATCGACACATCGGAATGAACGCGGTTCTCCCGGCGAAGGCGCCGTCCCCGTGGCGGAGCAGCGCCTTCGTACTCTTCTGGACGGGCCGGTCTGTATCGCTCACCGGTTCGGCGGTGACTTCGGTCGCGCTGCCGCTGCTCGCGGCGGTCACGTTGGACGCCGGCCCGATCGGCCTAGGCCTTCTGGAGGCCTGCGTCTGGCTGCCGTTCCTCGGACTACCGCTGATCGCCGGAGTACATCTCGATCGGCGCCGTCGCCGACCGGTCCTGCTGCTCTGCGACGTCGTGCGACTGATTCTGCTGACACTCGCCGGCGTGCTGGGACTGAGCGGCACCCTGTCGTTGCCGACACTGGCGATCCTTGCCTTCCTGGCCCAGTCGGCGACCGTTTTCAGCCAGATCGGCGAACAGGTCTACCTGCCGAGCCTGGTCGACGGTGAACAGCTCCTCGCCGCCAACTCGGCGATGGGGGCGTCCAGATCGGCGGCGACGCTGGCTGGACCAGGCATCGCAGGCCTGATAGTACAAGTGTTCGGACCGCCCCTGGCGCTGTTGGTCGATGCCGTCTCCTACCTCATTTCGTTGCTGACCCTGGGGGCTATCCGTCAAGCCGAGCCCTCCCCCGAGAAAGCCGGAAATCTGCAGATCATTACCGAGATCGTCGAAGGGCTGGCGTTCGTCTGGCGAACGCGGCAGATCCGCGCGTCCGCCCTGTTCGGGCTGCTGTTCAACGGCTTCTGGCAACTGATGACGGTCCCGTTCCTGCTGTACGCACTGACAGATGTCCGGATCGCCGCCGGATGGTGGAGTCTCGTCTGGGGGTGTGCCGGTGCCGGAGCCCTGTTCGGATCCCTGCTGGCACCCCGCCTGGCGCGCCGATTCGGCTACGGACGCACGATCGTTGTCGCCAGTGCCGGACACCTACCGCTGCTGATCATTCCGCTTACAGGTCACTCGAGCGCCGTGACGATTGCCGGTTGGGCGACTGTACTGGCTGTTTCCGGGGTAACGGGAGGAATGGTCAATGTGCTGATTCTCACCGTACGGACCATACTGACGCCGAACGACCTGCTCGGCCGAGTCAGTGCCTCTGTTCGCTTGATCATGTACGGCGGGCTGCCCCTCGGCGCGCTCACCGGCGGGACACTGGCCCATACGTTCGGTCATCGCTCAGCACTCTGGGTCGGGGTCATCGGTGTCGCCGGAAGCGCTGTCACCCTGCTTCCGTTCCGGAACAGTCCCGAACTGAATCGCCCCGGGTTCGGTGGAGACTTTGGTGTGCCCCGGGTTTAGTAGAGGTGAATTTCTGGATTCTTGTGCCGCTTGATGAGAGGAAAGTGGCATGGGACGACGAGGCTACTCGCCGGAGTTCCGGCGCAAGGTACTGGACCTACTCGAAGCAGGCCGCGCGGCCACCGAACTGGCGCATGACCTGGATATCAGCACACAGACGATCTACATATGGCGCCGCCAAGACCGTATCGATCGCGGCCTGGAGCCCGGTCTGACCAGTGGCGAGAAGGCCGAGCTGGTGGCTGCCAAACGACGCATCGCCGAGCTGGAGACCGAGCTGCAGGCCACCCGGCGGGCGATCGAGCTGATCTGCGAGGCGGCGCCCCCAAAAGACGGTTCGCAGCCATCGCGGTGATGGCCGGCGAGGGCATCCCGGTCGAGGTCGCCTGTCGCGTCCTGAACGTGTCGGTGTCCGGTTACTACGCCTGGCAGGACCGGCCGCCCTCGCCGCGGGCCATCCGGCACGCCTGGCTGACCGACCTGATCCGGCAGATCCACCAGGACTCACGCGGCACCTACGGCGCCCGCCGGGTGCATGCCGAACTGACCTTGGGTCACCAGGTCACGGTCGGCCATGGAGCGGTGGAACTGCTCATGCGCCGGGCCGGGCTGGAAGGACTCAGCGGCCGCCCCAAGTGGCGACGCGCCAAGCCCGACCAACTCGCCACCGATCTCGTCGACCGCGCCTTCACCCGGACCGGGCCCGACCAGCTGTGGATCACCGACATCACCGAACACCCGACACGTGAGGGCAAGGTGTTCTGCTGCGTGGTATTGGACGCCTACTCCCGCCGCGTGGTCGGCTGGTCGATCGACTCCACCCAGACCGCCACCCTGGTGACCAACGCCTTAGGCATGGCCATCGACAACCGCACGCCACCCGAAGGAACGATCATCCTCTCCGAACAGGGGGGCCAGTTCGGATCCTGGGTCTTCACCCACCGGGCCAAGGACTCTGGCCTGCTGCCGTCCATGGGCAGCGTCGGCGACTGCTTCGACAACGCCATGATGGAGTCGTTCTGGTCCCGGATGCAGGTTGGTATGTCCCGGGTTGAGTAGAGGTGGATTTCTGAGACTGCACGGTCTTCGGCTCTGGCCCACTTTCGGTGGTCACGGAATGTGATAGCTCGTGTCGGTCCATGGTTATCTCGGCGTGCTGTGTCAGCGTGACGCCGGTGTGACGTAAGGGATCTTCCAGGGCTGTTCCCACAGTTCGCCGACTTGGCCATCGGCAGCGTTCAAGCCGAGG
>NZ_PVNG01000068.1 GCF_003001935.1 Nonomuraea fuscirosea
CGCTTCCAGCTGCACACTCACCCTCTTCGCCCACTCCTGACGTCCTCTGCACGAATACTCGTACGCACCTCTGCACACCAATGAGTACGCCGACACGTGCTGATCCACACGGTGATCGGCAGGCCCGCCCGGTCAGGTCCGAGCCACAGTTGCTGGCCGCCGATCGACAGGTTGCCCGAGGCGGGCACGATCCGATCGACCTCGATCGCCTGGCGCGACAGCGGATCGACCGAGGTCCTCAGGACGGGTTCGGGCCGTTCAGGCTGATCACCGTGGTCGCCGGCCGGAGTCGGGAGATCCGCGGGCGCCGGAGCGGCTTCAGGAGCGGAAGCGGTCACCGTGGTCAGAGCGGCGGGCAGCTGCAGCGGCAGTTCCCGCTCTGCCCGGCGCTGTCCGTCGCTGCGCTCGGCGAAGAACCGATCAGCCGGGAAGGCCATGTCCAGCGCCTGGTGCGGGCGGGCGGTGTTGTAATGCTCCACGAACGCGTCCGTCTCGGCCTGGGCGGCCTCGATTGAGGGGCCATGGAGATTCCGGACAGGCGTCTTATGGTCGTAGAGCCTATGCGGCTGTTTGGGTTGTAAGGGACTCGTTGAGTACTTCCAGGGGTGGCCGGTAGCCGAGCGCCGAGTGCAGGCGCCGGTGGTTGTAGAACCCTTCGATGTAGCGGATGACCTGCCGTCTTGCCTTGGCTCGGGTGGTGAAGACGAAGCGGTGCAGCCATTCGTTCTTCAGCGCGGAGAAGAACGATTCGGCCATGGCGTTGTCCCAGCAGACCCCGGTGCGGCCGACCGAGCGGCGGATGTCCAGGCCGGTCAGGAAGCGGCCGAACTCGTCACTGGTGTAGTTCGAGCCGCGGTCGGTGTGAAAAACCGCGCCGCCTTGGAGCAGGCCAGTGCCGGCTGCCATCCCGATCGCGTCTTTGACCAGGTCGGTGCGGTAGTGGTCGGCCATCGCCCAGCCCAGCACCGCCTTGCTGTGACAGTCGATCACCGTGGCCAGATACAGGAAGCCCTCCCAGGTGCGGACGTAGGTGACGTCGCCGACCAGCTTGACTCCCGGACGCTCAGCCGTGAAGTCACGACCGACCAGGTCAGGGATGCCGCGAAAGTTGCCCTGGATGGTGGTGGCCGGCCGGAACGCCCGCACCTGGGCCGGGACCAGGCCCTGTGCGCGCATCAGGGCGCGGACCAGTTCGGCCGAGCAGTGCTCACCGCGACGAGCCAGGGCGGCGTGCACCCGCCGGTAGCCGTAGGTGTCGTGCGAGCCGGCGAAGATCTCGGCGACCGACGCGGCCAGCAGGGTTCGGCGTTGCGCGGTGGCCGAGGCCGGTCGCTCACGCCACTCGTAATAGCCCGAGCGGGACACGCCCAGCCAGGCGCACATCCGCGCGATCTTGTGGTTGGCCTTCTCCGCGTCGATGAGCTCGTACTTGGCGAGCGTCATCGAGTCTGGGACGCGAAGAAGGCGGCCTTAGATTCAAAGAGTCAAGGCAACACATTGGGCCGGGGTTCGGTAGTCGAGGCACTTGCGGGGGCGGTTGTTCAGCCGGGCGGCCAGGGCGTCAAGGTCGGCTTGGCTGTACACGCTCAGGTCGGTGCCTTTCGGTAGGTATTGCCGGATGAGTTTGTTGGTGTTCTCGTTGGTGCCTCGCTGCCATGGGCTGCGGGGCGCCGCGAAGAAGACGTCGATGCCGGTCGCTTCGGTGAGCAGCTGGTGGCCGGCGAGTTCCATGCCGCGGTCCCAGGTCAGGGTGCTGCGTAGGCGGGCATCCATCCGTGTGAACGCCTGCTGCAGGGCGGGGATGACCGTCGTGGTGTGACGGCTGGGTAGCGCGACCATGGTCAGGTAGCGGGACTTGCGGTCGACCAGCGTCGCGATCTGGCTGTTCTTGGCGCCGATGATGAGGTCACCTTCGAGGTGGCCGAGCTCGGTCCGGGCGTTGGCTGCCTCAGGCCGTTCCTCGATCGGCCGTGCCCCGGTGATCTGGGAACGCCATTGGCCCTTGACCGTGTTCTTCTTGTTCTTGCGGATGGGACGGCGCGTGCGCAGCTTGGTGCACAGCTCACGCGGGATTAGCTTCCATCGGGTCGTGTAGATCGCACGGTAGATGCTTTCGTGGCTGATCCGCATGAGCGGGTTGCCGGCGTGCGTCAGCCGCAGATGGCCCACGATCTGCTCCGGGGACCACTCGTTGTCGAGGAGTTCGATCACCAGCCGGCGCAGCACCGGGTTGTTCTGCAGGACGGATGGTTTTGGGCGGCGTGCCTGCTCTTGAGCGCGTTGCTCGGCGGCGAGGGCACGGTACTTCACCCGGCCGCCGTTGCGGGCCACCTCCCGGCTCACCGTGGATGCCGGGCGGCCGATCGACACGGCGATCGAACGTAATGAGGCTCCAGCCTCGAGACCGCGCGAGATCGATTCCCGCTCTTCGACGCTCAAACGATCGGCCCGGCGCACCCGCTCGGCCGGCGCGATGCCACCATGATGCTTCAGCACCGTGAAAACCGACCCCGGAGGCTTGCCCAGGCCCCGGGAGATCACGCTGATGGACTCACCGGCGCGCCACCGCCGCCACAAGTCCTCCTTCATCGCGTCCGACATTCCCGGCCGACCCATCCGAGCCACGATCCACCCATCCACTTGCAGTGTTGCGTTGATCGTTTGGATCTAAGGCCGCTTTTTTCAGGAAGATCAACTTCTCGCGCAGCTCGGCGTTCTCCCGTTCCAACTCCCGGATCCTGGCCCGCTCCGGACCCGAAACCGCCTGCCGCTTCTCCTGCGCACTCGCGATCCGGTGCCGGTTCACCCAGCTGCCCAGCGTGCTGGCGTTGATGCCGAACTCGCGCGCCACCGACGCGACCGTCCGATCGCCCTCCAGCACCATGCGGACGGCTTCTTCCTTGAACTCCGGCGAGAACTGCCTGCGACGCCTTGCCACGTACCTACCTCTTCCAGACTTCTGTCAGCTTATGTAGCCGACTGTCCGGAATCTGCTGGGCACCTCAGTCTGCATCGGGTGCGCCTTCGGTGCATGCGACCGGTCGGCCAGCCCTGCCAAGCCGCCGTCCTGATACCGGCGCACCCAGGCATGCACCGACTGCCGCGACACCCCATACCGTCCGGCCACGTCGGTGACCTTCGCCCCCGACAACACCTCGATCACCGCGTGATAGCGCTGCTCCACGACGCTCAACTCCACCAATGCCACCCGAGCCTCCCCCGAAGCGCCGATAACGCCACGAGCAGGCACAGACAACGATCAAGGTGTCAAGCATCAAGCGAGGCCAGAGTGTCAACCATCAAGCGAGACAGGACAGTTCAAGATCGAAAAGCAACGCCTTATTTCTTTACGGCTCCAATGAACTCGGCACCGTTGCCAGGCCGTGCCCAGCAGGGCGGCGCCGATCGCCTCGATCAGGCCGCGGTGGGCGTCGGAGACGACCAGCTGAACGCCGGACAGACCACGCGCGGCCAGGCCGCGCAGGAACGCCGGCCAGCCGGCGCCGTCCTCGGCCGAGGTGACGTCCAAGCCGAGGACCTCGCGCTGGCCGTTGGCGTTGACGCCGGTGGCGACCAGGCAGTGCACGTTGATCGTGCGACCGCCCTCGCGCACCTTCTGCGTCAGCGCGTCCAGCCAGACGAATGTGTACGGGCCGGCGTCCAGCGCGCGGGTCCGGAACGCCTCGACCTGCTCATCCAGCACCTTGGCCATCTGCGAGACCTGACTCTTGGAGATGTGCTTGATGCCCAGTTGCTCGACCAGCTTGTCGACTCGGCGGGTGGAGACCCTGAGCAGGTAGCTGGTGGCGACCACGCTGATCAGTGCCTGCCCGGCCCGCCGCCTGCGTTCCAGCAGCCAGTCCGGGTAGTAGGAGCCCTGCCGGAGCTTGGGGATGGCAAAGTCGATCGTCCCGGCGCGGGTGTCCCACTCACGGGCCCGGTAGCCATTGCGGGACTTGGTCCGCTCGTCGCTGCGCCGGCCGTAGGCGGCGCCGCACAGGCTGTCGGCCTCGGCCGACATCAACGTCTCGGCCATGGTCTTCACCATGGATCGCAACATGTCGGGGTCGTCGGTCTCGATCTGCTTCGCCAGCCACTGCGCGGGCGTCACACTGGGGTCTGCGGCCATCGTCTGGTTCCCTTCGATCTTGATCTAGCTACTCGAAGGATCACTCGATGACCGTCTTCATTTCACGACGCCACGCCAGTGACCAGGCCAAACTCGTACACCACTTCCGTGGACGCAACCCGGGCATCGTCGAGTTGGACGGAGCGTGTGCCGAACGCTGACCTGATTGAGCCGGTGCGGGGTACAGTGCTCAGTCAGATCGGCCAAGCCGACGTTGACCTTGCTCGGCTCTCCCTTCAGTTGTCGGCACTCAATGTCCTGGGGCCGGCGACGTTGGCGTATCTGGACGGCGAAGAGTTCGCGGCTGCAGATGCTCATATTGAGGGCGAGAGTGTGTCGGCGAATCATCCCGATGTCCGTACGCCGGTGGCCTCGGTGGACGAACAGGATGCAGACGAGTGTGGCCTGGATGAGATCACTTCGGAGGCGTTCGTGACCCGCCGAGGAGGCAGGGTTCTCGCCGCCGCCGGATATCGTTCGTGGTTGAATATGGTGGCGCACGTGTCGGTCTTGACCGCTCCAGGCCATCGTGGTCGCGGCCTGGCTCGCCTGGTAGCCTCGGCGGCGGTCGCCGACGCGTTGGCGAAGGATTTGTTGTCGCAGTGGAGGGCGCGGCCGGAGCCGTCGCGACGGGTTGCCCGAGCACTTGGTTTTCGAGAGCTGGGCTCGCAGGTCAACATCCACATCCGATGCTGACCGGCTGGGGGCCACGGTGTTTCCGGACAGCCGTGTTGTGAGTGCAGCCTATGCGGCCGTTTGGGTTGAAAGGGCCTCGTTAAAACCCTCCAGGGGCGGCCGGTAGCCGAGCGCCGAGTGCAGGCGCCGACGGTTGTAAAGCCCTTCGATATAGCGGATAACCTGGCTTTTCGCCTTGGCCCGGGTGGGGAAGACGAAGCGGTGCCGCTGGTCGTTCTTGATCACGCTGAAGAACGACTCGGCCATCACGTTGTCCCAGTCGACGCCGGTGCGGCCGACCGAGCGGCGGATGTCCAGGCCGGTGAGGAACCGGCCGAACTCATCACTGATGTAGTTCGAGCCGCGGTCGGTGTGGAACACGGCGCCGCTCTGGAGCAGGCCGGTGCCGGCGGCCATCCGGATCGCGTCTTTGACCAGCTCGGTGCGGTAGTGATCGGCCATCGCCCAGCCCAGCACCGCCTTGCTGTGGCAGTCGATCACCGTGGCCAGGTAGAGGAAGCCCTCCCGGGTGCGGATATAGGTGACGTCGCCGACCAGCTTGGTGCCTGGCCGGGAGGCGGTGAAGTCGCGGCCGACCAGGTCGGGGATGCCACGAAAGTCGCCGTCTGGCACGGTGGTCGCCGGCCGGAACGCTCGCACCTGGGCCGGGATGAGGCCCTGCTTGCGCATCAGGGCGCGGACCAGTTCTGGCCGAGTAGTGCTCGCCATGGCGGGCCAGGGCGGCGTGCGCCCGCCGGTAGCCGTAGGTCTCGTGCGAGCCGGCGAAGATCTCGGCGACCAGGCCGGCGAGCAGCGCGCGGCGTTGCGCGGTAGCCGAGGCCGGCCGCTCGCGCCACTCGTAGAAGCCCGAGCGTGACACCTGCAGCCAGGCGCACATTTTCACGATCGAGTGAGGGGCCTTGTCCGCGTCGATGAGCTCGTACTTGGCGAGCGTCATCGAGTCTCGGCTACCAAACCCCCGCCCAATGAGACACACTCAGCTCATGCCGACTCACCCATCAAGATCTTAAGCACATTCGAAGCGGCCTCGATTCTCTTGAGCTTTCACGCTGGTCTTCATGTGGGGGCGTCCACCCCCTCCGCCGACCTGACCAGACTTTTCCCAGCGCCTCATGAGGAGCCATTTATGCCGCAGACCATCGCCTTGCTCGACCAGGGGCACGCCTGGACGGCCGAGCAGATGGCAGCAATCACCGCAGAAGACTTGACCGCGCCCACCCCATGCCCGCCCTGGAACCTTCGTCACCTGCTCGATCACCTTCTGGAGATGCTCGTGGTCATCGCGCATGCCGCCGAGGGCCGCCCGCTCGATCCCGGCTGGCGCGACAACGTCGCGGCCGCGGTCGCGACTTCGGGGGAGGCGCCGGCGGCAGCTTTCGAAGCCATGGCTAGTCGGCTGGCCGCCGCCTGGCGCAGACCCGGCGCCCTGGAACAGACGTGCCAGCTGTCCTTCGGCGCAGTGCCGGCCTCCGTCGTGGCCGGCATCCAACTGCTGGAGGTCGTGGTGCACGGCTGGGACATCACCTCTACAGTAGGGCGTCCCGCTCGCATACCTGACGATCTCGCGAACGCCGTATACGCCTTCGCACAGGGACCGGTTGTCACAGCCAAGCGGGGCATCGCCTTCGCTGATCCTCTGGACGTCGCACATCCGCGCTCGGCCTCCGACCGGCTACTCGCCTACCTCGGCCGCGTCCCGCTCACCTCGGCGTGATCAGGCTCTACCCACCGAAACCTTTCGCGCGCAGCGGGACTGTACGGTCACTGGCTCTGGCCCACTTTCGGTGGTGACGGGAAGTGGTTAGCCGAGCAGGATGCGATGACGGAGGAGTGCGGAGCCGGCTCGCCCGTACATCTGCCTCTTGATCATTGTCGTTTTGGTGTTGACGCCTTCGGTGCCGCCGTTGTGGAGCGGGAGGGTGAGGGCGGCGTGGACGGCGGCCCGGTCGTCGTCCAGCCCGCGGGTGAAGGCGTGCAGGTGGGGCAGGTCGGCCTGACGTGCTTGTT
>NZ_PVNG01000069.1 GCF_003001935.1 Nonomuraea fuscirosea
CCGACGTTGGCGCGTCGGTCATGTCTTGAGGACTCACATGATCATCGGGAAGGTACACCCCTTCCCGACCGATCCACAGGTCTCAAGCATTGCTCCAGCCTTCGCCGTCACAGGACAGTCACACAGCCCGAGGATTCCATCCGTCTGTGGACTCGGGACTACCGTCCCCGAACCCCTGCATGGCGTGAGCATCGCCTGCCCAGCGGGTGCGCGGGCTTATGCCGAGCAGGGCAGGCGATGCTCACGCACCGAACAACGGATTGGCCGCCGTCTCAGCTGTGGGTGGAGTGCTGGGCCTCACTCTGAGCGAGCCGGTAGGAGCGAGTGCCGGTGTCGATCATGGCGGCGTTGCAGGTAAGGCGGTCGACGATCGCGGCGCAGAGCCGCGGCTCGGTGAAGGTCTTGGTCCAGCCGGCGAAGGACTCGTTGGAGGCGATGGCAACGCTGGCGCGCTAAGACGTCGGCGCCCTCCCTCGAGCGATGGACTTCTGCATCTGAAGAGATCAATGGCAGCGAGCTGACCCGAAAATTCGACCTTCATGTGGGCAGGTGGCAGCGAACCCCGAGCGGTGATAAGCGAGAGCGGCTCGCGGTGGGTTGTGGTCAGGCTGTCTCGGGTTCGACGAGGACGGCTTTGCCGTGGGGGATGATGATCTTCTGGCCGGTCGGGGCCTGGAGCTGGCTGGCCAGGCTGCGGGCGCGGCGGTCTTTATTGATGCGAGTGCCGTCGTAGTCGGCGCCCAGGTCGCGGAAGTGCGCCTGGGGGTCGGACAGCAGCTGGTAGACGACGGTGAGCACGGAGTTTCCGGCAGCGACCAGGGCCTTGGATTTGCCGCGGCGGCGGGCGATGCGGCGGTAGCGCTCGCCGAGGAAGGTGTCAGCCTTGCTGACGGAGAAGACGATGCGGGCGAGTGTGCCGGCTAACCAGCGGTTGCCCTTGCCGCGGCCCTTGCCCTTCTTGCGGCCCGCCGACTCGTGCGTCTGGGGGCAGAACTTGGACCAGGACACCAGGTGCGCGGCGGTGGGGAAGCGGCTCATCTCGACACCGATGTCGGCGATGAGCTCCTGGGCGGCCACCGTGCCCACTCCGGTGATTTCATCGAGCTGGGCCGCCTGACCGAGAAAGGGCTTATGACCTGCTCGATCTCGGCATCCAGCAGGCTGGCCTGTTCGGTCAGCCGGTCGATGTTGGCCAGCATGATGCGCAGCAGCACCGCGTGGTGATCGGTGAAGAACCCGCGCAATGCCTCCTACAGGAGGGGAATCTTGCTGCGCATGCCGCCTCGGGCCATGCCGGCCAGTACCTTGGGATCGCGCTGGCCGTCGATCAACGCCCGCAGCATCTGCCGGCCGGACACTCCGAAGATGTCGCTGATCACTGATGACAGCTTGACCTGGGTGTCCTCCAGCAGCTTTTCGATCCGCTGCATCTCCCGGGTGCGGTTGTCGATCAGCGAGGGCCGGTAGCGGGTGAGGTCGCGTAGTTACGGATCGGCGCGGGGCTGCACCAGCGAGGGTCGGCACATGCCTCGCTCGGCCACTTCGGCCAGCCACACCGCATCGGCCCGGTCGGTCTTGGCCCGGCCCGGCACGTTCTTCACCTGCCGGGCATTGACCAGCCAGGGGTCGAAGCCCTCGGCCTCCAGCAGCCAAAACACCCCTTTCCAGTAGTCGGAGGTGCTGTCCATCACCACCCGTGACACGCTCTGGCAGCGCAGCCAGTCGGCCAGTTCCAGCGGCGCAGCCGTGGTGGTGGCGTACGCGCGGACCTCCTGCAACCGCCGGCCGGGCCGCTCCTTGTGTGGCACCCGCACGCACGCCTCCAGCCCGGCCATGCCCAGGTCCAGGGCTGCGACCCGTTCCACGTACAGATCCTGCTCATCAACCTCTTGCACGGCACCCTCCCCTCCCATCGACATGAGTGACGTCGGCGGGTCACCCGCGGGAGCCAGCGGGGATAGAAAGAGGCGGACCCTCGTCCTCGTGGCAACACTGCGCGGCCCCTGAAGCAGCTCCCAGCAATCAAACTAAGTACCGGCCTCACCCGCGCCATAGACAAACCGACGTCGGCGGGCGACCCGCGCCCATTTTCCCGCCCGAGCGGCGTCCCGGCAGGGACGAGGGAACCAATTAGCACTCGGTGGTTCGCCTCCTCGCGGCAGCGAGGCGGTGCCAGCGCCGAGCAAAGCTCCGGAGCCGTCCCGCCAGGTGTCCTCGCTGAGGCCGTACCGCGCCGGGCTGGGTGTCAAAGTTCAGTTCCGCCGGGCCGAGGATAGGTCGAATCCGTCCTCAGGAGGAACCCGACCGCGCCGACGTGACCGCCAGCGCCGAACCGGCATCCATCGGGCGGCTACGACCTGCGATCGAGACAGTACTTCCGCTGTCTGGGGCGGCCAAGACGTACAGAATCAGCGAAGCCGGCCGCACCCCGGCAAGATCGTCCTCCATGTGGTGAAACGACCGCTCAGCCCGCCCGCCCGCTCAAGGATCAGTGCTGAACGCCGGATTCGACTGGCAGCCAACAAGCGATTTATGGCAAAAGAAGCGCTGTCGTCAAGTCTGGTGTCCACATACGATTGCCGCGACTACCCCTGATGCCTCAAATCACCCCGGTGCCGTCGGGCGCTTCTCCGGCAGTGAAGGGCCGCCGGCTCGCCGACGGGCACGCCGGGCCTTCACGAACCCCCATTGTCGAGCGGCCCATGGGAGTTGTGGCCGTGCAAAGTCAATGAAGCTCCTCGAAAAGCGCGGGCACGTTGCCTTGCCTTGACAACGGGCAGCACGCGGCATATCGCGATCGGCCCAGATTCAACCTCACCGCTGTGTGGCAAGTTCGACCGCATCCACATCTGGAACTGATCTGCGAACGGTCGTTGCGACAAGGAGAGAATGATGAGGACACGACGCCGCCTCCGGGCGCGGATCCTGGGTGGGTTATTCTGCGCTGGGCTCGTCGTTTCCGGCACCGGAGCGCCGGTCAACGCCGCCACCACGGAAAACACCGTGACAGCCGCCTCGGACCCTGGATTACCGGGCACCCAGACCGATTCTCCTCAGGCGCTGGACGTTCTAGATCAGCGCGATCTTCGGCCGTCCGGGTCGTTCTCGTGGCGGACCACCGCGCGCAACGTGCACGCGTACGTCCTCGGTGACAAGATCGCCACGACGCACGTCACGTTCGGCGGCCGGGCCGTCAACGGGCCCGACTTCACAGGCGATTCCCAGTGCTCTCCCTTCGACAACTGGGGTACCGGCCTGGCCAGCGCCGTGGGAGGCACCAGGCATGGCGTGGCCAAGGAGGTGCGGATCGTCGGGGTCCGCATTATGGCGTGCGCCAACACCACCCCGCAACGCCTCGTCCAAGGCCTGGACTGGGTGACCGCGAACGCCGTCAAACCGGCGGTGGCCGTCCTGAACGTCACCGCCGCTGCCGACCCCGCCATCGACGCCGCCGCGCTGCGTCTCATCCACAGCGGCGTCAGCCTGGTCACCGACTCCGGCACCAGTTCCTCCAGCGACTCGGACTCCACGAAGGTCTCACCCGCCCACCTCCCCGAAGCCATCACCGTCGGTCGCACCTGGGGAGACACCATCGAACCCGCGATCACCCGCACCGGGCGCAACGTCGACCTGTTCGCCTGGTTCTCCACCATGGCCGTCGGCGGCGGCAGTGACGAATACTCGCCCACCCTGAATTCCGCCGGCTTGGCCGCCGGAGCCGCTGCACTCATCCTGGCCGGACAACCGGCCTGGACCCCCGCCCAAGTGCACGAGGCACTCGTGGGCAACGCCACCCCCGGCCTGATTCGCAACCCCTCGCGCGGAGCCCCGAACCTCATGCTGCATGTCAGCCCGTGAAGCCCCCAAACCCAACGGCTCAGCAGCCTTCCCCCCTCCCACCGCCATGCGCAAGGGTCGTCCTGCCGCAGGGGAGCACGTTCTCATGGCGTCAGACCCCGGCCCGATCGGAGGCGAAGCGCCCCCAGCAGTGACTCCCTCGAATCCGCCTGGAGGAACCACCGTGACATCTGGCACCTACCGGCTTTTATCCCGCGTCATTCCCGTCATTGCGGCATTCGTCGCCGCCGTGCTCATCGCTCCGCTCGGCGCGTACGCTCAGCAGTCGGCTGACGACGTGACGCTCGCCGCTCCACCCTTCCAGCTCCCCGTGCCCTGCGGCCAACGGTGGACGACCTCCACTCACGGCGGGCACGCCAGTCAGTTCATGCTCGACATGATCTCGGTCAGCGGCGCGACGGCGGGCGCACCCGCCCTGGCCTCCGCTGCCGGCACCGTGGTGACCTCCACCTTCTTCAGCGACGCGGGCAACACTATCGTCATTGATCACGGAGGCGGCTGGGTGACTCGCTACCTCCATCTGGCGAGCCGGGCGGTCGGGGTCGGCGCCGTGGTGGGGCGGGGCCAGCAGATCGGCGCCGTCGGAAGCACCGGCAGTGCGACGACCGGGGCGCATCTGCACTTCGAGCAGCGGCTGAACGGGGCCGTCGTGCAGGCGGTGGTCGACGGGCACGCCGTTCCCGTGACCTGGTCCTACCATCAGCACGTCGAGACCAGCAACAACTGCGGCGGAGGCGCGCCCGGCCGCTACTGGGTGGACACCTTCGCCGACGCGCCCGGGCACTCCACGCCGGGCGGCACCCGGACCGGGACTCTGCTGCGGGGCACGAACTACGTCTACTGCCGGACGTGGGGACCCGTCGTGCAGGTTGGCAGCAACTTCAATCACTGGTGGCTGAAGACGGACCTGGACTCGGGCAACCCGTGGCAGAACCAGTGGGTGTCGGCCTACTACCTGTCGCGCTGGGGCAACGACCAGGCCAAGGACAACAACGGCAACGACATTCCCGACTGCACGTGAGGAGTGCGAATCGTTCAGCGTGAATGACCGTACAGTTTCGGCAGGGGTGAATGGCTCCGAGAAGCGAGCACAGGTCCCACAGGCAGATGAAGGGACCCATCCTGGTTCACCTGTCGGCGGCAGCCTGGTGATCTCCCGGTCGGCCACCTCGATCGTGGCTCTCTTCCGGCGAGATCCTCTGCCGGTTGGAGATGGTGCCAGGCTCCGCGGCGTGAGTCATCGCCATGCGGGAGGATCAGTCTTGACCAGCGTCTGCAGTAGGTCGCTTAGCGTCGTCTGCTCGGGCGCGGCGAGCGCAGCCAGAGGAGAGACCCGCGAAATGAACTGCGGCCGAGCGTGAGCTGGTTGAAATCTCAAGCCGAGAGCACGTGCGCTTCCGATGATATCCAGCGCGGTTGCGGTCTTGGCTGGCCCCGGTTGGGTCTTTCTCCACCCGTGCCCGCAGTCGCTCATTCTCCTCGGCCTTGCTCTTGCGCGTCTTCCGGGCCAAACAGCTTCGCGCCAGCGCGTTCAACGCCCGGAGTGTCGGGGCCCCTGGGTTGCTTGACGGTGGGGAACGACATACCCCCCACGGCGGGGCAACACACCCTGGCCCCCGGGCCCGTCGCCACGTGGGAGGCCTGGGCGCCCGCCAGCCTGTCATCCGGCGTGAACGAGCGCCGCCTCGGCTAATGGGAGTTACCGATCGAGGGCTGTCACGCTTGGCCCCTCATCATCATCAGCGGAATGTCCGCGAAGGCCGGCCACAGTCAAAAAAGCTCCTGTTCTCGCCCCTTGAATCACAGAAGACTACTTCGTCCCTAGTCTCGCGAGAGGTTGACAGAGAGGGTAGTACGAGAGCCGTGAGACCATGGAGCCCCCACGAAGAGCAACTAACATGATCAGTCATGACAACAATCGCGAGATAGGAAAGCTAATGACTACCGGACTGCCACAAGGTGATCTACGCCTCCTGGATACTGATCTAGCGCGCCAGATGTTGACTTCGAATCTGTACGCGCGCTTGGGCCTCATCTGGACCGATGGGAGGCCGAGAGTCGTCCCAACGTGGTTCCACTGGACAGGTGAGGAGGTCGTGATGACTACGTATCTGGCCGGCCCTGAGCTCGGCGTGCGTCATCCTGCCCGTCGAGTGGCGGTACTCCGCGCGAACCCGGATGTCGACATCAGTATTGGAACCGATGAAATTCAACCACGGGCCATCTCGATTCGCGGACGCGCCAGCATAACCGAGGTCGACGGCGTAGCGGATGAGTATGCCCTGGCTGCAAAGCGCTATCTCGGAGAGGAGGCCGCCGCGTCGCTTCTCCAATCCGCGGCGCGACCGGGAACTAGACAGGCACGCATTGCCGTACGTCCTACCTGGGTGGGGCTATTGGACTTCGAGACCCGCCTGCCCAGTCCTCTCGGGGGCGTCCTATGACTCTGACCTGCTGACGCGTCAGGCCCCGTTCGCCCTACTGACGATCGTCCAAGGCAGGGGTAGTCGATGTTGCTGTTGTATAGCGGCATCCTGCTCCAGGTCGGGGGGGGAAGCCCGACCTCAGCTCCGGCTCACGCAGGATCGTGTGCCGGAGCGCATGTTACCGGGCGGTACGCGGGCGTCCTGGTGCCGGCCCTCACGGCTCAGCCACTCGCCGCAGATCAGGTAGGCGCGGTCGAGAATCAGTTCGGCTGTGGCGTCAGCTCGTTGCTCCGACAGTCCCAGCGGTGCGGCCAGCGGCAAACCACCGTTCCCGACCTGCCGCGCCTCAGGCTGGACCTGATCGAGGTGACTTCAGAGGGCATTTGATTTGAGCAGATTGCGGCTTGTGCCCTAGTAGGTGCCTCGCCAGGTTGGAGTGGTCTCGTCCGTTATGCGCTTGGTGAGGTTG
>NZ_PVNG01000070.1 GCF_003001935.1 Nonomuraea fuscirosea
ACCCATTCGTAGGCGCCCGGCTTGCGGGTGAGGTGGTGAATCTCGGCGATGGCATCCTGAGCCCGTCGTCCAGGCCGATACCCATAGGAGAAGGGTGTAGCTCGAACTCGGTGGTGCGACACGAAGTCGCGCATATCGAGTGAACTCGCAGATTGGAGGCCGGTTATGCCGGGTGCGTAGTTCCTGATCAGTGTTCGAGATCGGTCCCCGCCCCGACGTGCGTCCACGGGTCCTGCTCGCTGGGGGTGCGAAGCTCGGGGAAGACGCCCAAGGGCCCCGTTCCGTCTGGGGGAGCAACCGGGCGAGGGGAAGACCGGACGGGTGAACGCGAGTGAACCCTTCGATGAGGCCTCGTCAGAGAGAGCCCTGGGCGACGGGATGAGGACCGGGGTGGCAGGGCCTGGCCGCTGGAAGAGGCGGCAAGCGGCGTCCAGTACCACTGAGCTGGGCGTGGGAACACCGCTGGCCTCGGGGTTTAGAAGGGCGCCCTCCCCGGTCGTATCTCGTGTGCGCGGAACGTGGAAACCCCGTCGAGGTCCAGGCCGTCTGTGGTGGTCTGGTAGGCCGATCGTAAAGAGGGGCGGAACTCCTCGGCGGGACTGGATGCCCAAGAAGCGATGCCGGTGGCCGAAAGGCGACGGGACCTGCGACGGTATGGCTGCTCCTTCAGGCGGCCGGTTGCGGGGAACCGGCCGGATGCCGGACACATTACGTCCGGGCCCGAAAGGGCGCTGACGTGGGCTGGTGAGCCTTTGAACGCCGAGGCCGAGAGCCTTTCGAACCGAGGGGCAAGTTGGACACCATCACGGTGAACGGACCCGAGGGCATTCTCGACTGGGACGCCATCGACTGGCGGACCCATGAGCAGAACGTAGTAAGGCTGCGGCGCAGGATCTTCAAGGCGACGCGGGAGCAGGACTGGGCCACGGTTCGGTCCTTACAGAAGATGATGCTGAGGTCCTGGTCGAACACGCTGGTTAGCGTCCGCCAGGTCACCCAGCGCAATACCGGGCGCCGGACGGCCGGGATCGACGGTGAGGTCGCTCTGACCTCGCAGGCCAGGGCGGAGGCGGCGGTGCACGTGCACCGAACCCGAGCATCCTGGGATCCGCTGCCGGTCCGGCGCGTGCACATTCCCAAGGCCAATGGAAAGCTCCGCCCGCTCGGCATTCCAGTGATCATGGACAGGTGTCACCAGGCACGAGTCCGTCAGGCATTGGAGCCGGAATGGGAAGCCCGGTTCGAGCCCAGATCGTATGGGTTCAGGCCGGGCCGGAGCTGCGCTGATGCGATCGAAACCTTGTTCGCCACCCTTCGCGGCCCTCGGGCCAACCGGGTGTGGATCTTAGATGCCGATCTGTCGGCCGCGTTCGACAACATCGACCACGAACGGCTCCTCGACGCGCTCGGCGGGTTCCCAGCCAGGGACCTCATCGCGCGCTGGCTGAAGGCCGGGGTGGTCGAGGGCGAGATGTTCACGCCCACCGACGAGGGCTCGCCCCAAGGCGGTGTGATCAGTCCGTTATTGATGAACGTCGCACTCCATGGGCTGGAGGAGGCCGCAGGGGTCCGTTACCGCATGACCGGTGTGACGGCCGGTCGGGCGCGGGAGGGGACTCCGGTTCTGGTGAGGTATGCCGATGACCTGGTGGTCTGCTGTTACTCCGAGCAGGAAGCCTACCGGGTCAAGCAGCGGCTGGCCGAGTGGCTGGAGCCGCGAGGGCTGGTCTTCAACGAGGACAAGACGAAGGTCGTCCACGCCGGCGAAGGCTTTGACTTTCTGGGTTTCAGCGTTCGCCGCTACTCCAACGGCAAGCTGCTGATCAAACCAAGCCGGGACGCGGTCAAGCGTATTCGCAAGAGGCTCACCGACGAGACGCGCAGGATGCGGGGCTCCTCGGTGAGGGAGCTGACCTCCAGGCTCAACCCCATCATCCGGGGCTGAGCCGCCTACTACCGGGGTGTGGTGGCCGCTCAGATCTTCAACGAGCTGGACCACCACGTGTGGTGGCTCACCTGGCGGTGGGCCGTCCGCCAACATCCCAGCAAGTCGAAGAAGTGGATCAAACGCCGCTACTTCGGCAAGCACAACCGGTTCCGGGACGACCACTGGGTGTTCGGCGAACGGGTCGACGATCACGCCCGTTACCTGGTCAAGTTCTCCTGGACACCGATCGTCCGGCACCAGCTCGTCCGGCCCGGAGCGTCCCCCGACGACTCGGACCTGATCGAGTATTGGGCCAAGCGGCGCAGGAAGGTCACGCCCCCGCTGGACGGCTACAACCTCGCCCTGCTGACCAAGCAGGACGGGTGTTGTCCGCTCTGCGGGGAGCATCTTCTGACCGCTGACCAGCCGCCACAGTCCCCGAATCAGTGGGAACGCTGGTGGCTGGGTGTTGCTCGGCGGGCGATTGCCGCCGACTATCTCACCCATGAGCGGCACGGCACGCCGGACGGCAAGCGAACACGCATGGTGCACACCTCCTGCTACCGCAGCCTCCGGGCACGCAACCGCAGGAGACTGGCCACATTCTCACCCGCCGAGCCCTCGGGGCTTGCTTGAGCCGTGGTGCGGGGAAAGCTCGCTCGCCCGGTTCTGAGGGGGCGGCGGCACGGCAACGTGCCGCCGCTACCCGACACTGGTTGAGCTGGGGTTTGACCGTCTGGGCTGTTTGATCGTGATATCGGCTTCTACCGTGGGTGCAGACGTGCGAGGCGGTGGTGGCGATGGGGTCGTTGCTGGAGGAACTGGCGCGGCGGCAGGCCGAGTCCCGGCACCGGATCGAGGAACTTCGTGAGCGGCTGGCCGAGGTGCGGGCGCGGCTGGAGGCCGAGGAAGACCGGTTGTCCCGGTTGCTAATCACCCAGGAGATGGTGGAGGAGATCCTGGGTGATGCGGCCCGGTTTGTCGAGGAGCCTGCGGGCGAGGGCGGCGAGGGTGAGGTGGCCGATGTCTCGGAGGCCGAGGTGGTGCGGCGGGGAGTGGTGACGGTGCCGCCGTGGCAGCCTGAACTGGGGGTGTCGGTGTTGCCGCGGACATACCGCGATGTGCTGGAGATCCTGGCCGATGCCGCAGGTGCGATGCGGGCGGTGAAGATTTCAGCGGCGTTGGGGCAGGGCGAGTCGGCCGCCAAGGTTGAGAGCTTGCGCAGCAAGCTCAAGCGGCTGGTGGAGCGGGGGTGGCTGGCCGAAGGCGATCCGGGCATGTTCACCTTGACCGAGCAGGTCCGCCGGCAGATGGCCGGGTAGAGGCGCGGGCGGCGGCATCGGCATCTGTCGGCGACGGGGGTAGGCGGCGGCTCGTCCTTGGTGGAGGTTCGAAGGTGCCACCCATCGATCCGACCACCAAGGACGAGCCTCATGGAACCGTACGATGCCGCCGTCAGGGCTGACGAGTTTGCAACCTCCAGGAATTTATTCGATCTTCTGATCGCCGAGCTGGCTGCTCCGGCGGCGGATGAGCTGACCCACGCTGGGCTGGAAGAGCTGTGCGAGCGGCGCGGGCGAGCGGTGCTGCGGCAACTGCTGCAAGATCACCTGGACCTGCGGGCGCTGCGCGAGGAGGCCCGGCTGAGTGCCGACCACCCGGCCGGACGGCTGGAGAGGGGCCATCATCGGCTGCTGGCCACCGTGGTGGGCACGGTGACCGTGCGCCGGTGCGCCATCCGCACCCCGGGAGCGCGCAACCGGTACCTGGCCGATGAGCAACTCGCGTTGCCGGCCGGGCGGCACAGCCACGGGCTGGCGAAACTGGCGGTGGTCGAGGCGGTGCGCGGGTCCTTCGACGCCGCGCATGCCGCGATCACTGATCGCTGCGGACCCGTGATCGGCAAGCGGCAGATCGCCGACCTGGTGGTGACCGCCGCGGCCGATGTCGAGGCCTTCTACGCCGCGCGCACGCCGACCCCGCGCACCGCCGAGGAGCTGCTGGTGCTCGGCTTGGACGGCAAGGGCGTGGTGATGCGGCCCGAAGGGTTGCGTCCGGCGAGCCGTAAGGCCGCCGCGGCTCACCGGCGCCGGTTCCGCACCCGCCTGGCCAGCGGGGAAAAGCCTCACCGCAAGCGCATGGCCACGCTGGCGGCGGTGCATGACGCCGTCCCCGCGCCGCGCCGCCCGCACGATGTGATCAGCCTGACCGGACGCAGCGGGGAGCGGCCGGTGCGGAAGGGGCCGACCGCGAGCGGCAAATGGGTCTACGGATCGGTGATCGAGCCCGCCTGCACGGTGATCGCCCGCGCGTTCGATCAGGCTCAGGCCCGCGACCCCGTGCACACCCGTCCCTGGGTGGTCTTGGTCGACGGTGACCTACATCAAATCGCTCTGGTACGTGAGCAGGCCGCCCGCCGCGGCGTGGCGGTCCATATCGTCTGTGATCTGATTCACGTGATCGAGTACTGCTGGCGTGGGGCACGCTGCCTGCACACCGCCGACGATCCGGCGGCCGAACAACGGGTCGCCGCCTGGGCGCTAGGCTTGCTGGCCGGCAACACCGGCCAGGTCATCGACGACATGAAGACCCAGGCCGCCACGCTACCGGCCGATCGGCGCGACGGACTGACCGCGGCCATCCGCTACCTGAGTGGCCACCGCGAGTTCCTGTGCTACGACCACGCCCTGGAGCAGGGCTGGCCGATCGCCACCGGAGTCATTGAAGGCACAGCCCGTCATCTCGTCGGTGACCGCCTGGAAATTACCGGCGCCCGGTGGGGGCTGGCCGGAGCCGACGCGGTCCTCAAGCTGCGCGCCATCATCAGCAACGGCGACCTGGACGCCTACTTCGCTTATCACCTCGACCGTGAGCAGTATCGCCTCCGACAAGCCCGCCACCAGGACCGATACGCACTTACAACTTGATCACCAGTCTGCAGGCGAGCCACACCCTTGGTGATGACCAACCACCGCCAAGCAGGTGGCAGTCCGCAGCCACCGCCATAATGTCGGCGTGATTATTGATGATCCGAGCGGTTTGTCCCCTCGAGCGCAGCGGTTTCTCCGGCAGCACTGCACGGTGAGCGCCTCGCCGATGTCTATCGAGTTTCTCCAGGAGCACTGCGCCGAGGCGCCGGACTCCCTCATCGAACGCATGATCACGTTCATCGCCCGATGGGACGGACTTGACCTTCCGCCGCTGCCTGGCGACTTCTACGAGGGCGGCGTACTCGGGTTCTCCATGGACGCCCGTGTAGAGCATCGCGACGGTGTCGGCTGGCTGTTCGATCCCTGTCCGGGCCGGACGTCGGTTCCCTACTGGTACGGCGTCGACGAACAAGATCGATTCGGGCTGGTGTGTGAGGACTGGGTCCCCACCCATCCCACAGTCGAGGCCTGGTTTGAGTCCTACGCCCTGATCCACGCGACAGGCCAGATGCGGCGAGTGACCGCCTTCCACGGGCAACGCGTTCAGGAGGCCGTGGACGCGACAGCCGCAGTGGTCCCTGACCTTGCCCCCATTCCCGAAGCCTGCGGGATCACCGACGCCTGGTGGCAGGGGGGAGATGGCGTCCTGCTGGGAATCTTCCGGGGCGAGGCGGAGCTCTTTCGGCGCGAGACGCTAATCGCCGAGCAACGCCAGAGGGCAACGGCCAAGCTCCGCAATGGGACCAAGGCAGACCGGCGCGCAGCGAGAAAGGCCGTGCGGCATGGTAAAGCAAAGACCGATCAGCCTGCGGACCAGCCCAACAAGGACGATGATCTCGGGTTCGCGGTCGTCTATGTCCCACAGGGTTCTCCTTCTCCATGGGCTGCGGCACATCCGCGGAGAAAAGAGTGACAGCCTGATGGGCCGACCACGGCTCTATGGGTCTGCTCTCTCACCCGCGAACACCAACGCCAAGCCCACGACCAGTGCCGATAACTGCCTCGTGCTCGATCGAGTCCGTCCCCGAGGGCGAGCTACACCCATAGGAGAATGGGTAGAAGTCGACCTCGAAGATCGGTTCCAGGATCAGCTTGAGCGCCATCTGCGCCACCCGATCGCGCAGCGTCGGAATGCCCAAGTACCGGAC
>NZ_PVNG01000071.1 GCF_003001935.1 Nonomuraea fuscirosea
GAAAGATTGTCCGGCGGTGACCTACTCTCCCACACCCTCCCGAGTGCAGTACCATCGGCGCAGAGAAGCTTAACTTCCGGGTTCGGAATGTAACCGGGTGTTTCCTTCCCGCCATAACCGCCGTAACCCTCCGAAACACACAAACATTACTGTTTGCTGTCTCAGAATTGCTTAGTGGACGCGAGCAACACACTCCAAACCCATCGAGTGCGGCGCAGCTCTGGACCCGGCGAAGAGAACAGAACGCAGCACACACCCCACAAGGCAAGAAGAGTTGCTTTGTGGTCAAGTCCTCGGCCTATTAGTACCGGTCAGCTCCACACGTTACCGTGCTTCCACCTCCGGCCTATCAACCCGGTCGTCTACCGGGAGCCTTACCCCTGTTACAGGTGGGAGACCTCATCTCAAGGCGAGCTTCCCGCTTAGATGCTTTCAGCGGTTATCCCTTCCGAACGTAGCCAACCAGCCGTGCACCTGGCGGTACAACTGGCACACCAGAGGTTCGTCCGTCCCGGTCCTCTCGTACTAGGGACAGCCCCTTTCAAGTCTCCTGCGCGCGCAGCGGATAGGGACCGAACTGTCTCGCGACGTTCTAAACCCAGCTCGCGTACCGCTTTAATGGGCGAACAGCCCAACCCTTGGGACCTACTCCAGCCCCAGGATGCGACGAGCCGACATCGAGGTGCCAAACCATCCCGTCGATATGGACTCTTGGGGAAGATCAGCCTGTTATCCCCGGGGTACCTTTTAGCCGTTGAGCGACACCGCTTCCACACGCCGATGCCGGATCACTAGTCCCAGCTTTCGCTCCTGCTCGACCCGTCAGTCTCACAGTCAAGCTCCCTTGTGCACTTACACTCAACACCTGATTGCCAACCAGGCTGAGGGAACCTTTGGGCGCCTCCGTTACCCTTTAGGAGGCAACCGCCCCAGTTAAACTACCCACCAGACACTGTCCCCGATCCGGATCACGGACCAGAGTTAGACGTTCAAAACGACCAGAGTGGTATTTCACCAATGACTCCACCCGAACTAGCGTCCGAGCTTCCCAGTCTCCCACCTATCCTACACAAGACGCTCCAAACGCCAATGTCAAGCTGTAGTGAAGGTCCCGGGGTCTTTCCGTCCTGCTGCGCGTAACGAGCATCTTTACTCGTAGTGCAATTTCGCCGGGTCTGCGGTTGAGACAGCGGGGAAGTCGTTACGCCATTCGTGCAGGTCGGAACTTACCCGACAAGGAATTTCGCTACCTTAGGATGGTTATAGTTACCACCGCCGTTTACCGGCGCTTAAGTTCTCACCTTCGCCCAGCCGAAGCTGAACTAAGCGGTCCCCTTAACGTTCCGGCACCGGGCAGGCGTCAGTCCGTATACATCGTCTTACGACTTCGCACGGACCTGTGTTTTTAGTAAACAGTCGCTTCCCCCTGGCCACTGCGGCCCCCACCAGCTCAAGGTGCAAAACCCATCACCAGCAGAGGCCCCCCTTCTCCCGAAGTTACGGGGGCAATTTGCCGAGTTCCTTAACCACAGTTCACCCGATCGCCTTAGTATTCTCTACCTGACCACCTGAGTCGGTTTAGGGTACGGGCCGCCACAACACTCACTAGAGGCTTTTCTCGGCAGCATAGGATCATCCACTTCACCACAATCGGCTCGGCATCACATCTCAGGATACGTGTGAGGCGGATTTGCCTACCTCACTCCCTACATGCTTACCCCAGGACAACCATCGCCTGGGCTGGACTACCTTCCTGCGTCACCCCATCGCTTACCTACTACCCGATCGGATCGAGCGTTCAGCCTCACACCGGTCCCGAAGGACCAGCGGACTTAAGGACTCTTAGCATCACGAGGTTCAGTATGGGCGCATTGAAGCGGGTACGGGAATATCAACCCGTTGTCCATCGACTACGCCTGTCGGCCTCGCCTTAGGTCCCGACTTACCCTGGGCGGATTAGCCTGGCCCAGGAACCCTTGGTCATCCGGCGCGAGGGTTTCTCACCCTCGATTCGCTACTCATGCCTGCATTCTCACTCGTGTACGCTCCACGGCTAGATCACTCTGCCGCTTCACCGCATACACGACGCTCCCCTACCCATCAACCCCACATGGGAGTCAATGCCACGACTTCGGCGGTGTACTTGAGCCCCGCTACATTGTCGGCGCGGAATCACTTGACCAGTGAGCTATTACGCACTCTTTCAAGGGTGGCTGCTTCTAAGCCAACCTCCTGGTTGTCTCTGCGACTCCACATCCTTTCCCACTTAGCACACGCTTAGGGGCCTTAGTCGGTGATCTGGGCTGTTTCCCTCTCGACTACGAACCTTATCGCCCGCAGTCTCACTGCCACGCTCTCACTTACCGGCATTCGGAGTTTGGCTGACGTCAGTAACCTTGTCGGGCCCATTAGCCATCCAGTGCTCTACCTCCGGCAAGAAACACGCAACGCTGCACCTAAATGCATTTCGGGGAGAACCAGCTATCACGGAGTTTGATTGGCCTTTCACCCCTACACACAGATCATCCCCCAGGTTTTCAACCCTGGTGGGTTCGGTCCTCCACCCAGTCTTACCTGAGCTTCAACCTGCCCATGCGTAGATCACTCCGCTTCGGGTCTACAGCATGCGACTCAAACGCCCTCTTCAGACTCGCTTTCGCTACGGCTCCCCCACACGGGTTAACCTCGCCACACACCATAACTCGCAGGCTCATTCTTCAAAAGGCACGCAGTCACATCACACACCAGCAAGCTGATGTAAGCTCCTACGGCTTGTAGGCACACGGTTTCAGGTACTCTTTCACGACCCCTCACCGGGGCACTTTTCACCTTTCCCTCACGGTACTCGTGCACTATCGGTCATCAGGGAGTATTTAGGCTTACCAGGTGGTCCTGGCAGATTCACACAGGATTTCTCGGGCCCCGTGCTACTTGGGATCCCCTCAAGAAGCCCTCAAGGTTTCGCTTACCCGGCTCTCACGGTCTACGGCAGCCCTTCCCAGAGCTTTCAACTACCTCAAAGGTTTATCACTTCTTGTGGTTCCGGCAGAAACCACCAGAGGGTCCCACGACCCCGGACATGCAACGCCCGCCGGCTATCACACACGCCCGGTTTAGCCTCATCCGCTTTCGCTCACCACTACTCACGGAATCACTCTTGTTTTCTCTTCCTACGGGTACTGAGATGTTTCACTTCCCCGCGTTACCACCAACCGCCCTATACATTCAGGCGGAGGCAACACCACATGACTGGTGCTAGGTTTCCCCATTCGGACATCCCCGGATCAACGTCTGGTTGGCGACTCCCCGAGGCTTAACGCAGCCTCCCACGTCCTTCATCGGCTCCTGATGCCAAGGCATCCACCGTGTGCCCTAAAAAACTTGGCCACAAAGATGCTCGCGTCCACTATGCAAATCTCAAACAACAAACAGCAACCGGCTCCCACCCCACAACCGCGAGATGTTCACCGGCCCTGTACCGAGGTCAAACAAGCAAGCCCACAGGCTGCCCGTTTCCTCAGGACCCAACAGTGTGTCCAACCAGCCCGGATCCCCGACACGCCCGTTCCCACTCCACTGTCTCCAGTGGCGGTACCAGAACGCCGGCCATCCGGCCAAGCTGAGTAGCCAGTGCTCCACTAGTGAGCTGTCACCCCACCACACGGTCGGTGGTGACGGGTGAGAGTGCTCCTTAGAAAGGAGGTGATCCAGCCGCACCTTCCGGTACGGCTACCTTGTTACGACTTCGTCCCAATCGCCAGCCCCACCTTCGACCGCTCCCCCCAGCAAGCTGGTTGGGCCACGGGCTTCGGGTGTTGCCGACTTTCGTGACGTGACGGGCGGTGTGTACAAGGCCCGGGAACGTATTCACCGCAGCGTTGCTGATCTGCGATTACTAGCGACTCCGACTTCATGGGGTCGAGTTGCAGACCCCAATCCGAACTGAGACCGGCTTTTAGGGATTCGCTCCGCCTCACGGCATCGCAACCCTCTGTACCGGCCATTGTAGCATGTTTGCAGCCCAAGACATAAGGGGCATGATGACTTGACGTCATCCCCACCTTCCTCCGAGTTGACCCCGGCAGTCCCCCATGAGTCCCCAACCACCAAAACGGTGTTGCTGGCAACATGGAGCAAGGGTTGCGCTCGTTGCGGGACTTAACCCAACATCTCACGACACGAGCTGACGACAGCCATGCACCACCTGTCACCCAGTCCGAAGAAGGATCTATCTCTAGACCTGTCCGGGTGATGTCAAACCTTGGTAAGGTTCTTCGCGTTGCGTCGAATTAAGCAACATGCTCCGCCGCTTGTGCGGGCCCCCGTCAATTCCTTTGAGTTTTAGCCTTGCGGCCGTACTCCCCAGGCGGGGCGCTTAATGCGTTAGCTCCGGCACGGAACCCGTGGAAGGGTCCCACACCTAGCGCCCAACGTTTACAGCGTGGACTACCAGGGTATCTAATCCTGTTCGCTCCCCACGCTTTCGCTCCTCAGCGTCAGGTAAGGCCCAGCAAGCCGCCTTCGCCACCGGTGTTCCTCCTGATATCTGCGCATTTCACCGCTACACCAGGAATTCCACTTGCCCCTACCTACCTCTAGCCGGCCCGTATCCACCGCAGACCCGCAGTTAAGCTGCGGGCTTTCACGGCAGACGCGACCAGCCACCTACGAGCTCTTTACGCCCAATAATTCCGGACAACGCTTGCGCCCTACGTATTACCGCGGCTGCTGGCACGTAGTTAGCCGGCGCTTCTTCTGCAGGTACACGTCAACTTCGTCCCTGCTGAAAGAGGTTTACAACCCGAAGGCCGTCATCCCCCACGCGGCGTCGCTGCGTCAGGCTTCCGCCCATTGCGCAATATTCCCCACTGCTGCCTCCCGTAGGAGTCTGGGCCGTGTCTCAGTCCCAGTGTGGCCGGTCGCCCTCTCAGGCCGGCTACCCGTCGTCGCCTTGGTAGGCCACTACCCCACCAACAAGCTGATAGGCCGCGAGCCCATCCCCAACCGAAAAACTTTCCACCACCACCCGATGCCAGGGGCGGTCATATCCGGTATTAGACCCAGTTTCCCGGGCTTATCCCAGAGTCAGGGGCAGGTTGCTCACGTGTTACTCACCCGTTCGCCGCTCGAGTACCCCGAAGGGCCTTTCCGCTCGACTTGCATGTGTTAAGCACGCCGCCAGCGTTCGTCCTGAGCCAGGATCAAACTCTCCAAACAATGTCTGGAAACAATCCCAACAAAAATCCATCAAG
>NZ_PVNG01000072.1 GCF_003001935.1 Nonomuraea fuscirosea
AGCCGTTCAAGTCTCTGTCAAATTGACCGGACTCGCTCGACCTGCGGGAATTAAGCTCTGCCCCCTTTCGGAGACAACCCCTCTAACTTACCAGCTCATCCGAAGTGGTCTGTAACCATCGAAGGACGACCCTGAAGATCGTGGGATTTGCCGGGCATCTTCCGAGGCTCTAGGAACCTCTTGGCCGCCCTGCGCGAAGCAACTCTAGCAGCCTGGCGCGCCCACTTCGGCCGACTCAGGTAATCGGAGGGTTCTCCCCTCACCACCTGACCCTCAAACCTCAGCCGTCCGCCACCTGGACGACCTCCCCGCTCGCAAGTCGATGGCAAGTCAACCGCAATCGTTCTCACGTACGAAGTACGTACGAGCAGACTGCGCTCTCGGAGGTGGCGGCCATGACCCGGTCGGAGTTCGACGACATTCGCGCGTTCCTCGCCGACGAGGCGACCCACGCGGGTGACCTGCTGCGCATCGCCAGGACTCTGATCGACGACCTCGAACACGCGCGCATGCGCGAGGCCGTTCTGCGCACCCATTACCTGCGCCTGCTCACGGCCGCCCGCGCGACGGTGGCGGCGGACACCGTCGGCGAGGCGGAGCCGCTGGCGTTCCTGAAGCACGAGCTGGCCGAGCGCGGTCAGCTGCCGGAGGACGGGGAGGCCGTGCAGCGCATCCTCTCCGACGCGCGTGCGGCGGCCGCGTTGCTCGCCTGCCTGGAGGAGCCGGCCCCGCGACGTCCGCGCGGCATGCGCCTGCGCCGCTGCGTCGGCACCGGCCGCACCCTTCGCCGGTAGACGACTCCGGGCATACCTCCCCTTGGCGCATCGCCTGTAAGACTTCGCATATGTGGCAGCGGGGGCTGAACTGGTTGGCAATCATCTTGGTCGGGCTATTTGGCCTGATGTGGGTGGGCATCGTGATTTACGCGGACCAGGGCTCTTCCCTCTGGATGCGCGTCGTGCAGGTCGTCTTCGGTCTTCTGCTCCTGGGCTGGGCCGTGCAGAAGGCGTTCAGACTGGCCGGTGGCAGGGTCTGAAGCCAGCCAGCCCAGCCGGCCGGCTGCAGGGCCTGAAGCCGGCCGGATAGCCCGAATCGGGCCTGCGTCACTCCAGCAGCAGGGTCCGCGTCACTCCGGTGGCGCCGGCTGGAAGCGGTAACCCATTCCCGGCTCCGTCAGCAGCTGCACGGGATGCGCCGGGTCCCGTTCGAGTTTGCGCCGCAGTTGGGCCATGTACTGGCGCAGGTAGTGCGTCTCCTTGAGGTACGCGCTCCCCCACACCTCGGTGAGCAGCTGCCGCTGGCTGATCAGCTTGCCGGGATTGCGTACCAGCAGCTCCAGGAAGTGCCACTCCGTGGGCGTCAGGTGCACCCCGCCCGAGACCGTCTTGTCGGCGAGGTCGACGACGTGGTCGCCCACCCGTACCGTCGCGTTCTCCTCGTCCTGCTGACCCGTGCGGCGCGTCACCGCGCGCACCCGCGCGAGCAGTTCGTCGATGCTGAACGGCTTCGTCACGTAGTCGTCGGCGCCGGCGTCGAGCGCGTCCACCTTGTCGGTGCTGTCCGCCCGCCCGGACAGGACGATGATCGGCACGGTGGTCCAGCCGCGCAGGCCCTGGATGACCTCCACGCCGTCGAGGTCGGGCAGGCCGAGGTCGAGGATGACGAGGTCGGGGTGCCACTCGGCGGACTGGCGCAGGGCGGTGCCGCCGTCGGGCGCCACCGCGACCTCGTACTGCCTGGCGGCCAGGTTGACGCGCAGGGCGCGCAGGATCTGCGGCTCGTCGTCCACCACGAGCACGCGCGTCATGAGGCCCGCCGCAGCGAGATGGTCATGGTCAGTCCTCCTCCTGGCGTGTCCCGCGGCGTGAGCGTGCCGCCCATCGCCTCCGTGAGACCGCGTGAGAGCGCCAGTCCAAGTCCGACTCCCGCGTGGTTGTCGCGGTCGCCGAGCCGCTGGAAGGGCAGGAACACTCTTTCATGCGCTTCGACGGGAATGCCGGGACCCCGGTCGATGACGCGGATCTGCACGTCACCGTCGTCAGAGCCGGCGGTGAGACGTACGGGTTCGCCGCCGGGGCTGTGGCGCACGGCGTTCGTGATCAGGTTGACGAGGACGCGTTCCAGCAGGGCCGGGTCGGCCGAGATCTCGGGCAGGCCGGGCGGTATGTCGACTTCGAGGCGGTCGCGCAGGGGGCCGAGGTCGTCCACGGCGTGCGGCAGGACGTCCTCGATCGCCACCGGTTCGAGCCGCACGCCGAGCGCTCCGGCCTGGAGGCGGCTCATGTCGAGCAGGTTGGACACGAGGCGGTTCAGCTTGATCAGCGACTCGTCGGCGGTGGCGAGCAGTTCGCCGCGGTCCGCCTCGGTCCAGGTGACGTCCGTACTGCGCAGGCTCTCGACCGCCGCCCGCGCCGAGGCGAGCGGCGTACGCAGATCGTGGCCGACGGCGGCGAGCAGCGCGGTCCGCATGCGGTCGACCTCGGCCAGCGGCCCGGCCCGGTCGGCGACCTCGCGCAACCGCTGCTGCCGCAGCGCCACCGCCGCCTGCGCCCCGAACGCCTCCAGCACCTTGCGCTCGTTCGCCTCCAGCGGACGCCCGCGTGCGGCCAGCACGAGCCGGTCGTCGACCGCGACGTCGGTGTCGGCCGATCCCGGGCCGGTGGCGGGCATCCCTCCCGACGTGGCCACGACCCGCCACTCGCCCGGGTCGTCGCTCCGTTCGAGCAGGGTCACCGCGCTCAGCCCGAACGTCTCCCGCGTCCTGGCCAGCAGCGACGGCAGCGCCGACTCGCCCCGCAGCACGTGGCCCGCCAGCGTGGACAGCACCTCGGCGTCGGCCCGCGAGCGCGCCGCCTCCCTGCTGCGCCTGGCCGCCAGGTCCACGACCGTGCTGACCATGACGGCCACCAGGACGAAGATGACCAGCGCGAGCACGTTCTCCGGCCTGGCGACGATCAGGGTGCGCACCGGCGGCGTGAAGAACCAGTTGAGCAGCCCGAACGCGAACACCGCCGCCGCCAGCGCGGGCCACATGCCGCCCGCCATGGCGGCGGCCACGACGAGCAGCAGGAAGAGCAGCAGCTCGCTAGGCAGCGACAGGCCCAGCGGCACGAGTACGGCCGCCAGCAGCGGCATCCCGAGCAGCGCCAGCGCCCAGCCCGACAGCCTCCGCGTCCGCGTCAGCGCGGCTCCCGGCCGGGTCAGGCGGCGGCCCATGCCGGTGGCCTCGTGCGGCACGATGTGGACGTCGATCGTGCCCGACAGCGCCGAGGTCGTCGCACCGACCCCGCGGGCGAACGGCCACCTCCGCCGCGACGCGCCGAGCACGAGCTGGGTGGCGCGTACGCCACGGGCGAACTCCAGCAGCGCCCGCGGCACGTCGTCGCCGACCACCTGGTGGTAGGTGCCGCCCAGGGTCTCGACCAGGGCGCGCTGGCGTACCAGGGTGGCGGGGTCGCCGCCCGGCGGCCCGGCGGCGTTGGTGACGTGCACGGCCAGCAGGTCGACGTTCTTGCCTCTGGCGGCGATGCGGGCCGCCCGCCGTACGAGCGTGTCGCCCTCCGGCCCGCCGGTGAGCGCGACCACCACCCGCTCACGCGTCTCGCCCGAACGCGCACCCGGGAGGCCGATCCGCCCGCCGGTCGGATCGAGGTTGCGCCGATCGTCGTCCGCCAGCCAGCGCCGGGCGAGCTCCCGCAGAGCGGTCAGGTGGCCGGGGTGAAAGTACTCGGCCGGCGCCGGGTCCGCCTGGTCGCCGTGGGCCGGCCGCCGGCGCCGCGCCTCGGGCGGCAGGTCGATCAGCTCGATCCGCTCGGCCCCCCGCACCACCTCATCCGGCACGGTCTCCCCCTGCCGCACCCCCGTGATCCGCTCGACCGCGTCGTTCAGCGATGCGAGGTGCTGGACGCCGACGGTGGAGACGACGTCGATCCCGGCGTCGAGGATCGCGGTCACGTCCTGCCAGCGCTTGGCGTGGCGCGAGCCGGGGACGTTGGTGTGGGCCAGCTCGTCGATCAGGACGAGCGCGGGGGCGCGCTCGATGACCGCATCAAGGTTCAGCTCGGTGAACGTCGTCCCCTGGTACGGCACGGTCCGCCGGGGCAGGACCTCCAGGCCGTCGAGGAGGCGGGCGGTCGCGGCGCGGCCGTGGGTCTCGACGATGCCCACGACGACGTCCTCACCCCGGTCGCGGGCGCGGCGCGCCTCGCTGACCATGGCGTACGTCGTGCCCGCTCCGGGCGCCACGCCCAGGTGAACGCGCAGCCGCCCTCGGGGCCTGCCTTCCATTCCTCCACGTTAATGGGGCTATGGCTGGTACGGCGGCGCCACTCCCCAGCCCCAGCGCGGCACCGGCGCCTCGGTGGGCGGCGTCGCGCCGGGCTGGGAGTTGGACCTGGCCAGCCGGGTGCCCCACTCGATGTAACCCACGAACGCAGCCCTGAACTCGGGGTCGTCGGGCAGAGCGACCTCGTCGGCCGCGTCCATGAGCAGGCTCACCCATCTGCGCCGCTGCGGCTCGGTGATGGCCTTGCCGATGTGGTGGCGGAGCATGTGGGGATAGCCGCCGCGTTCGCGGGTGTAGCGGTCGGGCCCGCCGAAGACCTCGCTGAGCCACATCGCGACGAACTTCGGATGGTCGGCATCCATGTGTGCGAACAACGGCCCGATCAGGTCGTCTTTCAGGACGCTGCGGTAGAACACCTCGGTCAGCCGCTCCAGCGCCTCGGCGCCGCCGGCCCATTCGTCAAGGGTGGGAACTGTCTCATCAGCCATGTAATGATGTAATCACCACCACGGGTCACGGAACAAGGCCTGATCGGGACAGTCGTTTCGAGACGGGCACACGAAAAATCCCCGGCCGCCGGATGATCCGGCGACCGGGGATTCTCTTTGGTAGCGGGGACAGTGTGCTGGTTCAGGACATAGGAAACCCATGTCGCAAGACATAGGAAACTTCAACAGAGTGTGTCTCGGGACATAGGCAACCATCGCGGTCATGA
>NZ_PVNG01000073.1 GCF_003001935.1 Nonomuraea fuscirosea
GCCCACTATTGACCAGCTCGTCCAGGCACTCACCTACGAACACTAAGATCGTCGCAACACAGCGATCGTGTTGCGACGATCCATAGAATCCGCCCCCTCGTGGCCGGGGCGACTTCCCCGACGAGGTGGTCGACTACGTCGCCCCGCCAGACCAAGACGTCTCCCGGCAGCGTGGGCCTGTATGAGTGGTCGGGCCGGACGATCGAGCGGCACCGCAGCGAGATTCGCAATCATCTGGGTTTTCGGGAGTGCTCGGTTGCCGACGCCGACAAGTTGACCGGCTGGCTGGCGGGAAACGTCGCGCACGCCGAGCGGCAGTCGGACCGGGTTCGCGAGGAGCTGCTCAAGCAGTGCTGGGCTGAGCGGATCGAGCCGCCCGCGCCTGGGCGCATCACCAGGATCGTGCGGTCGGCGCTGCACAACGCCGAGGAAACCTGGTTCGCGAAGATTGCGGCCCGGCTGGACGCTGAGACGACGGCCCGCGTGCTGGCCCTGATCGCCGCCGACGGCGACGCCCGCGAGGTTGCCGATAATGCCCAGCAGGAGCAGGAGCAGGAGGAGGTCGAGGACGACCAGGAGGACGAGGGCTCGGTCCTGGCTTTGATCAAGGCGATGCCGGGCAATGTCAGCCTGGACTCGATGCTGACCGAGATCCGCAAGCTGAACGCGATCCGCGCCATCGGGTTGCCAACAGCGCTGTTCGCTGACGTGGCGCCGAAGGTGCCGGCCGGATGGCGGTTCCGCGCTGCGGTGGAGTCGCCCTCGCATCTGCGCCGGCGGGCCCGCAACGCGCCGGACGCGACCGTCACCCTGCCGGCGGCGCTGCTGGTCGAGCGGGAGCGCGAGGTCACCGACAACCTGGTCGATCTGCTGATCGCCACCATCCACCGGGTCGGTGCCCGGGCCGAGCGCAAGGTCACCGAGGAACTCATCAACGCCTTCAAACGGGTGTCGGGCAAGGAGAATCTCCTGTTCACCATCGCCGACGCCTCGCTGACCAAGCCGGACGGCACGGTGCGCGAGGTGGTCTTCCCCGCCGTCCGCGGCGGCGAGCAGACGCTGCGCGAGCTGGTGCACGAGTTCAAGACCAAGGGGCCGGTCTACCGGCGCACCGTGCAGACCACGCTGAAGGCCTCCTACACCAACCACTACCAGCGCGGCCTGATCGAGCTGCTGGAGGTGCTGGAATTCCGTTCCAACAACACCGCCCACCAGCCCGTCATCGACGCGCTCAAGCTGGTCAAGCGCTACGCCAAGGCCGGTAACACTACCTACTACCCGCTCGGCGAGAGCGCCCCGAGCACAAGGGCACCCTCAAGGACTGGGCCGACCTGGTGTACCGGACCGACACCCGCGGTCGGCGTCGGGTCGCGCGCATGGTGTACGAGGTGGCTACCTTCCAGACGCTGCGCGAGCAGCTGCGCTGCAAGGAGATCTGGGTGGTCGGCGCTCATTCCTTCCGCGACCCGGAGGAGGACCTGCCCGCCGACTTCGCCACCCGCCGCGTGGAGAACCACGCCGAGCTGCGCAAGCCGCTGGACCCCCGAGACTTCACCGCCGAGTTGAAGGCCGAGATGCGCGCCGAACTGGACGCGCTTGACACCGCGCTGCCCAAGCTGGACTGGGTGGCGATCTCCGAGCGCAAGTCCGGCGCGATCAAGCTGACGAAGATCGGCCCGGCGGACCTACCACAAGAAGGGCATCAAACCCCGCCGAACTGGCTAAACAACAAGCTCAGCGGCAAGGCGCCCAGGCCAGATAACCTGTGGCGTAACGAAAGATCCTTTGACATGGTGGCCACATTCTTGCCTGATTCGAAGGGAAACCATCATGGGCCGTGCAGTTACGTTGATCCGCTCCTCCTCCTTGTCTGACGTCGCCGAGTACGCCTACGCGGCCACGGCACCCACCGGATCTCGCCTGATCTTCCTTGCCGGGGCCTGCCCGCTGAACAAGGATGGATCCACGGCGGCGGTTGGAGACTACGCAGGTCAGGCAGCGAAGGCCCTCGAAAACATGCAGACCGCCCTGACGGACTCCGGTGCATCCCTGCATGACATCATCAGCACCAGGGTTCTCGTGGCGTCCAGCAGGCAGCAGGATCTGGGGACCGCCTGGGCGGTAGTCCGGGCCTTCTTCGGTGATCACGACGTTCCCAGCACATTGATGGGCGTCACAGTGCTGGGTTATGAAGATCAACTCGTGGAAATCGAAGCCATCGCCGCTGTGCTCGACTCCTAAGGTGGCGATCAACCGAACCCTGCGGGCACCGCATCCGCTACCACCGCACTGAGGTGGCGCAGACCCTGGCACACGTCGCCAGCCGATGGCGAAACCTCCATAATCCCCAGGCCGGATCGGTGTGTTCTTGCATCCGGGTCCCTCCGTGAGGGGAGAGTTCGGATGTCACTCAACGAACTCTACTCACGGAGGGGAACCGTCACGGTTAAGTCTGTCACGGAGACCTGCGAGATCCTTAACGCCTACGACCTGACGCGCAGTGTGGGTCAGCTGCTGAGCTGGTGGGATGCCATCCGCGGACGGTGAAGCGGTATGTGGAGCTGCGGGATTCGGGCCGGTGCCGGTGGGGCGGGAGCGATCGGGGCGGCTGATCGATCCGTCCCTGGAGAAGATCGAGGAGAAGGTCGAGGCGCCCAAGGGGAAGATCCGCGCGGACGTTGTGCACGACACGGTGACGGCGATGGGGTTCACCGGCACCGAGCGGGCCACGCGGCGGGCGGTCGCCGAGGCGAAGGAGGCGTACATGGCCGGGCGGCGGAGGGTCTATCCCCTGGATCGCCGAGCCTGGCCTGTGGTGGCAGTTCGACTGGGGTGAGGGTCCGCGGATCGGCGGGCGGTGCACGAAGCTGGTCCGAAAATACGACATCAGCCAGGCGCGCGGCAGAGAAGAACACCTGCTGGGCCTGTGAGCTCAAGAGCCTCCTCACCAGGCTTCTCGCCGATGCCGAAGGAGTAGTCCGGCCCGAATTGGCCCCGTTGATCACTGTCCTGACCGGGATGCGCCGACCCAACAGCGGAGTCACTTGGATCCGGACGAATCCCAAGATCGTCACCTTGCTGAGGGCGCTCGGCGACGGCACTCTGTTGTTGAACCACGCCGCATTGGACGCCCTGCCCCAGTCCCAGACGGTCGAGTACATCCGCGAACTTCTCGTGGCACACGGGATACTGCCCTTCCGCGACCGCTACGTCGCTGGGTATGAACGCTGGCTCGCGATCAAACTGGCCAGCATCGAAAGCACCGAACAGCGCAAGATCGTCGAGCAGTTCGGACGCTGGCACCATCTCCGTCGTCTCCGTGCCCAAGCCGCGCGGGCACCCGTCACCCAGAACGCCTTCCTGCACGCCAAGCAGTCAACGGCGATCACCACCGCGTTTCTCCGCTGGCTTCACGAACGCGTACTCCACGTCCATGCCTGCACGCAGCACGACGTCGACGCCTGGCTTTCCGCCGGGCCGAGCACCCGTCAAAAGGCCGACGACTTCCTCGGCTGGGCGGTGCGCCAGCGCCTCATCAAAGGCATCACGATTCCCGGCCGGCACTACCTCGGCCACCCTCACATAGGGGAAGACCACCGTGTCGACCTCCTACGAATGCTGCTTCTCCACGAGACCATGCCCGCCGATCACCGAATTGCGGGCTACCTCATCCTGCTCTTCGGCCAGCCTGTCCAGCGCATCGCGCGGATGCGAATCGAGCACGTCAAGGTGATCGGCGAACTGGTCGAGCTACGTCCAGGCCGAGTATGGATCCCTGTTCCAGAGCCCTTCGCGACCTTGCTTCGGACCTACCTCGGTGACCGCCCTCACATGAACACTGCCGCCAACCCGAACTCCCCGTGGCTGTTTCCCGGCGGCATGCTCGGCCAGCCGATAACGCCACAGATGATCACCGACCGACTGAAAAGAGAAGGAATCCCGCCACTTGCCGCGCGAAGCGGAACCTGGCTTCAACTCATCCGTGAGGCCCCGCCCGCCGTGCTCACACAAGCTCTCGGTATCCATCCCATCACGGCCATGCGATATGCGAAGCTCGCGGGCGCAGACTTCCTCAGCTATCCCCGGCCACGCGTTTCATCGTCGATCGATGTCGATGGATAGCTAGAATCACCAGCCAAAAGGCCTTTGCGTGGTGGCCGGGCGAGCTGTGATCATGCCGCTCATGAGTTGCGTCTTCTGCCGCATCGTCGCCGGAACCGAGCCCTCGCAGACCATCCACGAGGACGAGCACGCCATCGCTTTCCTCAACATCGGCCAGGCCACCAGGGGTCACACCCTGGTCATTCCGAGAGCGCACCACCGCGACCTGGGGGAGATCCCAGCGGAGACGGCGGCGCACGTGATGCGGGCCGCGGTCGAGGTGTCCCGGCAAGTCGCCGGCGCGCTCGGGGCTCCTGGCGTGAACCTCTGGCATGCCAGCGGCGAGACGGCTTGGCACAGCGTCTTCCACTTCCACCTCCATGTGGTGCCCCGCTTCGAGTCCACCGACCTCACACCACCGTGGTCGGAGGAGGTCGAGCACCCGGTCGAGTCCCTCAAGGAGCTGGCCTAGGAGATAAGGGCCTGGCGCTGAAGACGAAGCGTCCACCCAGACGATTTCATCGTCGATAGATAGCTAGGGCTGCCAGTCGCGACCTGCGGAAACGTGCCTGCCGTCGTTATCGGGACGACGAGCGCCGGACTCATCCCCGAACGCCCGGACCGAAACCCGCCCTCTGCGGGTGACACCGTCGCGCACCGTGACCTGCAGCGACGCCGCTCGTATGGGCCGTGTGCCGCGATTCTTACCAGCGGGCCTACCAGGCCAGCGCGTTCCCGCTGGCACCGGCCAGGAGGACCACGGGATCCCCCTCGGCGGGCCCGGCCCGGTGGATCCGCACGCTGCCGGCGCG
>NZ_PVNG01000074.1 GCF_003001935.1 Nonomuraea fuscirosea
CTCGCTGGCACGCCGCACTGCGCACCGATCCCGCCACCTTCAAAGCCCTGCTGATCGACGGGATCCCCGTGACGGAACTCAGCGACAGGCTGTCGGTCGAGGGCGACCGCACAGTGCTCGACCGCCTACTTAAGGCTCTCGGCTGAAGCCGTTCGGCACGTCCGTTATCTGGACGTGGGAAGAAATCCATCGACCGAGGCCTGCAACCCAACGCCCCACGGCGCACAAACGGAATCGATCGCTGCGCGTCGATCACTATTGCGGTGGCCGCGCGTGGGTATCGGCCCGCATGTTGTTCTGGTCAACGTGCGACGGCCGCTCGCGGGTGAGGGCGGCGCTGACGCCGGGGACCTAAGCCACCTGAAGGCCATGGACTACACCAGGGAGCAGGCAGCCCGGCGGGTTCACGGCGGGATGACGTCGCCACCGACGGACTTCACCGTCTGGCTCAGGGACATGCGCTCCGCCCTCGACTATGACGACCTGGACGGGTGAGTCGTAGCGGCGCGTGACCGTAACTTGTGCGGCTGGGCGGCCTCAGACGTGCCCGCAGCAGTGCTGCGTCCGGACGGCCACGTGGCATGGGGGTGAAGACGAGCAAGACCTGCTCACCCTCCTGTCCAGGTGATTCGGCGTCGTCGTCAACTGAGCGCGCAGTTTGCCGCTCGAAGCTCACCGACAGGGATCGGTCGGGTCGGCCATTGGCCCGTCACGGGCTGAGGCTCAGGTGCCAGAACCGTACTCACCTGCATGCAGCTCTGGTTGCGGATCGGTCAGGCGGCGCCGGGGCCCGGCAGAGAGTCGACGTCGGTGGCGTGCATCGCCTCACCGCAGTGGGCGCAGCGCAGATCGACCTGGCTGATCTCGCCGCATGCGTGATGGCGGTAGAGCACCGGCGGCCCGGCCTCGCCCGCGAGCCACCTGTCGCCCCAGCGAGTCATGACCATGAGCAGGTCGACCAGCTCGGTCCCCTTCGCTGTCAGGTGATACTCATGGCGCGGCCGCTTATCGTAGGGGCGGCGCTCGAGCACGCCTTGGTCGATGAGGTGGTTGAGCCGCTCGGTCAGCACCTTGCGCGAGATTCCGCGGTGGGCCTGGAGCTGATCGAACCGGTGTATACCGTTCCACACATCATGCAGGACCAGCGGCGACCAGGGTTCGCCGATCACGTTGAGGGTGCGTGCGATGGAGCAGGTCATCTCCCTGAACTTCGTGCGTTGCATGGAATCAGTCTAGCTGTTGGAGTTCCTTAAAGGAATTCTGCTTGTTACGGTCATGTCGAGTCTCGGCGTCGGCTCATCGACCAGCCGACGCCTCATCGCCATCAGCTGCGGCAGGCTCGGGCTCGACCAGTTCACGTCGTGGCCCAAGCAGTACGACAAGTTGCAGGTGATCCGCCCAGCGTAGGTCTTGTCTGTGGTTAAAAATATGTTCCCCAACTTCGGTGGTCGCGCCGCCCAGGAATAGCGCCGCCTGAAACCCGTCGGTGGCCGCTGCGGGCGTGGCGTAGCCGCAGTTGGCCGCGAACATCGCGCCGAGGAAGGCGGCGCAGCATCGCCCATTCAAGATGCCGCAGGCCATGCAGTCGATGCAGGTGGCCGGGCTGCGTTCGGCGGAGTACGGCATCTCAGGCAGGCGGCAGCGAGCGGCCGTCACGCTGGCGTGGTGTCACCATCGGCGCGGTCGAGGCCGCGGCCGCCGCCAGGGTGCCTGCTGATCATCGGGCTTGCGCACCTTGTCCGGTTCGGGGATCAGCAGTTCCTCGACGCCGCAGTGCAGCACCGTGCAGATGACGTTGAGGTCGTCCAGCTTGATGCTGGCCGGCTCGCCCGCCCACAGACCGACATCTTCCCGGAGCTGATCTTCAGGCCGTGTTCGGCGAGCATCCGCTGCAGCTGGCTGGCCTTCCAGATGCCGCCGTTGGCCGCCGCCGGCCGCAGATTCCACTTCACCGCCGTAGTCCTTCCAGCCGGGTGGCCGCGTGCTGCTGGCCCGCTGCCCAGGCGTCCTCGATATGAGTGCCGGTGACATGCATGTACTTCATCGTGGTGGCGATCCAGGCATGGCCGAGCAACTGCTGGATGGCGATCAGGTCCATGCCTTGCTGATAGAGCCGGGAGGTGCAGAAGTGTCGCAGCACGTGCGGAGTCAGCACGTCGGCCCATTCCGGCAGATGGGCCGCGGCGGCCCTGGCCAACGCGACCCGCAGCGTCTCGTCACCGACGCGAGCCACCGACCCGTCGGTGTGCTTGCGCTCCGACCACAGCAGCGCCACTCCGGGCCGGGAATGGTCGTCGCCGAACTGGCCCCCACACGTCCTCGACAAACCAGCGCAGCGTCGCCGCGGCATTGTTGATCAGCGGCACCATTCGCTCGCGCGGCCCGGACCCGCGGGCGCCCTTGCCGTGACGGACATGCAGTTTGCCGAACCGGCCCAGATCCCACTTGATGCCGGCCAGGTCCAGCTTGCACGCCTCATTCACGCGCAGCCCAACCTCCGACATCAGCCGGCAGGCGGTGTGGTTGCGGGCGGGCGGGGCGAACTTTCGGCAACTCCCTGCCGCCACCCGGTGAACAGCCGGCTCACCTGCTCGGCGGTGGGCGGGATACGCAGCCTGTCCAGCGGACCGCCACGCGGCCGGTTCATCTCTTCGATCGGGCACTCGACCACGCGGCCGGTCATCTGGTGGAGCTCGACCTCGTGACGAAGTTCCAGGAACAGGAAGAACGTCTTGATCGCCTGAGCCCTGGCCAGTCGGGTGCCCTTCGCAGTCGAGCGCAGCACCTTGCCGAAGTACGCAGCGGCGGCGGGCTCCATCTCCCACAACGGCCGGCGCAACCAGGCCCGCGCCTGCTCCAGATGCACCACGTCGGAGGAGATCGTCCCGTCCGACAGCCCCGCCGCCGCCCGGGCCAGCACGAACCCGGCCAGCACGTCGGTCTCCAGCGCCTCCAGATCCTCGGCGGTGGCCGAGGCCCGCACCACCCGAAGATCCTTCACCACCGCCAGCGCCAACTCCGGCCACCTCGCCCTCACCCTCACAGCAAGACGAACGACCCAGGACGATAGACCTTCAGAATCCCCGAAATCTCATCAACACCCGAAGAAGCCGAAGCGCCAGCAGATAGGCCCACGTCCTGCGGCTAGAGCGACCGAAGAGACCCGAAGCAACTCAAGGGCTGTTAGCCACTACCCGCACCCCAAGTACTGCAGTCGGCGTTGCCGCACCGGGACCTGGTGATAGAGGCGGGTGACGTGCCGAGCGGAGCAATGATCGAAACCTGTGGATCTGCCGGGAAGGGGTGTACCTTCCCGGATCATCCGATGATGGTTTCGAGATAAGGCCGACGTTGCAGCGTCGGTCGGGAAGGCACACCCGTGCCGCTTACCGTAGTGCCCGAGCCTCCCGCTGACGACAGCCCGAACCCGGCTTCGGCTTCGCTGATCGATCAGATCGTCCGCGAGGGTGCCCGCAAGATGCTCGCCGCCGGCCCACCGTCGGCGCCGAGACTGGATGGCCCTGCCCGGTCAGCTCGTGGGCCAGATCGCGCAGCGACTTGGTGGTCCAGCGCAGCGTCGACATCGGATCTCCGCGCTCATCCGGCTCCACCAGCGTCAGCAGTGCCGGCACCAGATCCGGGTCCTGAGCTTCGGTGGCCTTGCGACCTCCACCACGACGACGGACGCGGCTGTCCGGCAGCGGATCCTCGCCGGCCTCCAGCTCGAACACCCCAGTGCGGACCGTCGTTTCGGACACTCCGGCCACTAACGCCACCATCCGCACCCCACCATGTCCGAGCAGCCGAGCCTCCTGCCCCATCACCAGACGCCGCTGTCGCTCGTTCAAATGCGGAAACAGCACCCTGAACCGGGAGACGAGCTGATCGCGGACCTCGCTCGGTATGCCCATACCACGTCAACGAGTTCAAGATCGAAATGTCTGGTCTCACTTGATGCTTGACGCTTTGGCATCGGATGATGCTTGACACTCCTAGCCGGTCTTTCGCTTCTTAGTATGCGCCTGGGACTTGA
>NZ_PVNG01000075.1 GCF_003001935.1 Nonomuraea fuscirosea
CGCGGCTGACTCCGAGGTCCCTCGCGATCGACGTGATCGTCCGGTCCGGCCTCGACAACACCAACGCCACCGCGTCGGCCTTGAACTCGGGCGGGGAGTTCTTCATCACCATCAGTGACATCTCTTCCCCTGAATCTCAAGATCCAGTCTCCGAGGTGTCCTCGTTCAAGGGGGAATGCCCAGTGTCCCGCGCCATGCTCACCTGCAGAGCCACGTGCAAGTAAACGTGCAGAGATGATCAGCCCGGCATTAGTCATGAAGAATGGGGGCATGCGGCGGGCATTGGTACTTGGCGGAGGCGGTCTCACGGGGATCGCCTGGAACTGGGCATGCTGGCGGGTCTGGCCGAGCACGGCGTCGATCTCTCCTCCGCCGACGTGGTGATCGGCACCTCAGCGGGCGCGGTCGTCGGCGCGCAGCTGGCGTGCGGGCTCGATTGCCGGCAATGCTTTGAGGCCCGGCTCGCGTCCGTCGCGGGCGGGACAGCTGCTCGAGGCACCGAGAAAGCCCTGCTCAAGCTCATCTGGGCGTCGATGCGCTCGGGTACGGACGCGCAGGCGTTCAGGAAGCGCATAGGCCGGACGGCGCTGAATGCCAAAACCCCTTCGGAGGAGGTGCGGCTGCGCACTGTAGCGGGATGGCTTGGGAAGGCGACAGAGTGGCCCGCTCGCGGGCACTGCTGATCACCGCCGTGGACACCGCTTCCGGCGAGTTTGCGGTGTTCGACGCCGCCTCGGGGCCTGACCTGGTCAGGGCGGTCGCGGCCAGTTGCTTCAGCCCCGGTGCGCCCGCCGATCACCATGGGTGGGCGCCGCTACATGGACGGTGGGATACGCTCACCGCTCAACCTGGACCTGGCCAAGGGCTGCAGCCATGTGGTGGCTCTGGCACCGGTGACGCGCGCCGGCGGCCCGGTGGAGACTGTCGAGCACCAACGCTCCAGGTTCGGCGCCGCTCAGGCGGTGGTCATCACACCGGACGAGGCCACCAGAAAGGCGATCGGCACCGGCCTGCTAGTGCTGTGACCGAAACGATCGCCAGGTTGGCACGTAGGACGGTCCTGCCGGTTGGATGGTGCTGATCACGCGCGATCGGCATTCAGGAGGCCAGGTGACGCAACCGGTCAAGGTCCGCAGGCTCACGGACTCAGAGGGGCAGAAGCTGCAGCGGATCGTGCGGCGCGGCACGATGAGCACAGTGCGCTATCGGCGGGCGATGATCCTGCTGGCCTCGGCCGGCGGCGACACTGTGCTGGTCATCGCCCGGCTGGTGCAGGTCGATGAGGACATCGTGCGCGATGTGATCCATCGCTTCAACGAGATCGGGCTGGCCTGCCTGGACCCTCGGTGGGCGGGAGGTCGTCCCCGCCTGCTCAGTCCTGACGACGAAGACTTCGTCGCCCAGACGGCCGCCACCCGACCCGCCCAGCTCGGCCAGCCGTTCACCCGCTGGTCGAGCTGGAAACTCCTGGACTACCTGCACCGCCTTACCGGCCGCGCCCTCACCCTTGGCCGGGAGGCGTTACGCACGCTGCTGGCCCGCCGGGGGATCACCTTCCAACGCACCAAGACCTGGAAAGAGGCTCCGGACCCCGACTTTGAGGCCAAGCTGGAGCGAATCGAGTACGCCCTGACCGAGCGGCCTGAGCGCCCCTTCGCCTTCGACGAGTTCGGACCGCTCGGCATCCGGCCTACACCGGGTCAGGGTGGGCACCCGCGGGTAAGCCGGACCGGCTGCCGGCCACCTACCGCCGCACCCAGGGCGTCACCTACTTCCACGGCTGCTACTCCGTCGGCGACGACCTGCTGTGAGGCGTCAACCATCGACGCAAGGGCAGGCGTTCACACCTGGGCCGCGCTCAAGTCGATCCGCGCTGCCCGCCCGGACGGCGCCCCGATCTACGTGATCCTGGACAACCTGTCGGCGCACAAGAGCCAGCGCATCCTGGCGTGGGCGAAGAAGCACAAAGTCGAGCTGCTGTTCACGCCGACGTATGTGTCCTGGGCCAACCCGATCGAGGCGCATTTCGGGCCGCTGCGCCAGTTCACGCTGGCTAACTCCGGCCATCCCAACCACACCCGTCCAGACCCGGGCCCTGCAGGCTTACCTGCGCTGGCGCAACGCCCACGCCCGCCACCTTGACGTGCTGGCCGCCCAACGTCGCGTACGCGCCCGCGTCCGCAGCGAGAAGGGCATCCGCTGGGGCGGCCGACTCTTGGCACCCGCAGCCTGAAGCCCTTACCCAACCTGGTGATCGGTTTATGTCACAGGAAACTAGTGATGATGGGACGTGCCGCAGCAGGAACGACGCTCTGTGCTGTCAGCTCATACGAGGAATGCCGGGCGTACCTGTCTGTGGGGGGTGATACCAGGCAGAAAACGTGGGAAACGGCCCGAGGTCGTGTGGGCTGTCGCGGTACGCGGGTCCTGCGGGCCGCCAGTGGCCACTTTCAGCCCAGAAGTCCCAGACGGTCCCGAGGAGTTCACCCGTCGTGACCAGCGCGGTATAGCCGTCGTGGCCCTGATCGCAGATGAGGATGCAGCCGCCGACGTTCATCGCGCGTACGCTCGGCCCTCCGCCCTGAGGGTCAGGGGACTGCGTCCAGGCCAACCAGTCGGCGTAGATCCGCTTAGCGTCCTGCCGGGTGAAAGGGAACATCCCAGCTGGGTCGTGGCTCATGGCGAGCACCTCCGCTGGCCCAAAGAGCCCGTAGTACGGCCCCGCTCCGACGCCCACCCGTAGAAGGTGATCTCGGTAGGCCCATGGCAGTGGAACTCCGAGATCGGCCTCGAAGGACTCGACCTGGTCTACGGTCAACAGGTGCATGGTGCACAAACCTATTGCGGCACCTCGCAGGATCCAAAGTCCTTTTCGCCGCACCTCTATGGCCCGAAGGATGGTCGCACTCGCTCGGCGGTTTGCGTTTCCGCAGAGCGGCGTAGTTCCCGAACCCGCTCAGCCCTGTTCGTCCTAAGACGAGCCGTACAACAAGCTCGCGGATCCCCACTCGATAAGACACCACCCACTCGATAAGACACCACCCACTCGGGCTGACGACCTCGCACACCTACCGTGAGTCTTTGTCATCTCAGGCGGCCTGAGCAACGCGGTGGTTCTGAAGGACGGCGATGGCCTTGCAGAGATGGCCAGCTTTGCTTGGGCTGCAGC
>NZ_PVNG01000076.1 GCF_003001935.1 Nonomuraea fuscirosea
TGTCGGCGTACGGGGCCATGTGCAGAGTCAGGTACAGGTAAACGTGCAGAGGTGAGCGGCGTGTCCGCTGCCGTAGTTGGGCGGTGTTGGTGAAGCCTGCCAAGTGATGTCGATCATTCTGGCGGGGACGAGGCGATGGTGCTGGAGGCCGAGCGGTGGCTGGAGCTGCGCCGGTTCCGGGCGCTGCGGGAGTCAGGGGCGTCGATCTCGGAGATCGCCCGAGAGACCGGACTGAACTGGCGCACGGTGCGCAAATACCTGGAGCACGAGGGGCCGGTGGCGCCTCCGACGGCTGCGGCGCGGCCGAGTCGGCGCAACCAGATGATCGACGCCTACGCGCCGGTGATCGATGCGTGGTTGCGGGCTGAGCTGCTGTTGAAGGGCACGGTGATCCACGAGCGGCTGGTCGAGGAGTACGGCTTCACCGGCAACTACCAGCGGGTCAAGCTCTACCTGCAGCAGGCTCGGCCGCGTATCGCCGCAGAGCTGGGTTACAGCCCGAACGAGCTGGCCCGACTGCACCGACGGTTCGAGGTGGTGCCCGGCGCCCAGGCTCAGGTGGACTGGGGTGATGAGGGCGCCATCCTGGCGCATGTCGGGATCGCCAAGGTCTACTCCTTCCACATGGTGCTGTCGTATTCGCGCGACCCGTTTTGCTGCTTCACCACGAGCCAGGACCTGGCCACCTTCTGGGCCTGCCATCGGCGGGCGTTCGAGCACTTCGGCGGCGTGCCCGGCGCGATCGTCTACGACCGCACCAAGACGGTGGTGCGCCGGCACGTGGCCCCGGGCAAGGCAGTGCCGCTGCATCCCGAGGCGGTGGCGTTCGCCGGGCACTACGACTTCGACATCGACGTGCTGGCCGCCTACCGGCCCACCGGCAAGGGCCGGGTGGAACGCCAGGTGTCGATCGTGCGCGACCATGTGCTGGCGGGCCGCTCGTTCGCCTCGCTGGATGAGCTCGACAATGCGTTCCTGGCCTGGGTGCCGCTGCGCCGCCGGCTGACTCATCGAACGCACGGCGAGGTGATCGGGGTGCGGGCCCTCCGCGACCATGCCGCGCTGCGCCCGATCCCGTCGCGGCCCTACATTGTGGCCAACCGGTATCTGCGCCACGTGGGCAAGGACTGCCTGGTCGCCTTCGAAGCCAACCTGTATTCGGTGCCGGCGACCAAGGTCGTGTCCCGGCAGTTGGTGGAGGTGCGCGCCTCTTCAGCCACCGTCAGCCTGCACACCACCGTGCCGGATGAACAGGGCATCACTCTGCTGGCCGTGCACCCGCGCGCGGTCGGCCGCGGCGCCCGGGTGGTCGACCCAGAGCACTGGCGAGCTCTGCCCGACGGCCACACCCGCGCCACCACGACCAGCGGCGAAAACCACATGGCGCCGGCGGATGAGCTGACGGCACGCCGCGCCGGCCACGAACCGACCGGAGCGCTGCGCTTCCTGCTAGCCAGAGCCGACGCGGCCAACGTCAAGGTCGGCCGTCGGCCGCTGTCGGTCTATGACCAGATCACCGGGACCGGCCCGTTCTCCTGACCACCTACCGCTCCGAGCCGACCTTCCGCACGCACAAGGGACATCAGACGTTGAGTGAGCTGGTCACCGCCCGCATCCGCGCCACCGCCACCAAGCTGGGCCTGCCGCACCTGGCCGAGCACTTGAACGAGCATGTCGGCCGCGCCGACGCCGCCCGGCTCGGCTACCTGGACTTCCTGGATCTGGTGCTGGAAGAAGAACACGCCGTCCGCGAGGAACGCCGTATCCGGCACGCTCTGCGCATCTCTAAGATGCCGCACCACAAGACCCTGGACGACTACGACTTCTCCTACCAACCGGAGCTGGACGCCCGCAAGGTCCGCGACTTGGCCACCTTGGCCTTCGTTGAGGCCAAGGTCAACGCCGCCTTGCTGGGCCCTCCGGGGGTCGGCAAGACCCACATCGCTGTCGCACTGGCCGTCGCCGCCTGCCGCGCCGGCTTCAGCGTCTACTTCACCACCCTTGATGACATGGTCCGCCAGCTCAAAGCCGCCGACGCCATCGGCCGGCTCGCCTCCAAGCTGCGGACTTACCTGCGCCCGCATGTTCTGGTCCTGGACGAGGTGGGCTACCTGCCTCTGGCCCGCGACGAGGCCAACCTGGTCTTCCAGATGATTTCGAAGAGGTATGAAAAGGGTTCGATCTTGCTGACGAGCAACAAGGCTTTCAGCGAATGGGGCCAGGTCTTCGGCGACGAGGTGCTGGCCACTGCCATCCTCGACCGCCTACTGCACCACTGCGAGGTCATCGCGATCAACGGCCCCAGTTACCGGCTCAAGAATCGACTTGCCGCCGTGACAACGGAGATCGCCGCCACCGGCTGACCCAGGTACGCGTCTTGCCCCTGCCATACGATGCCTCTTCCCTGCACCACGTCCAGACAGCCGACAGGACTCGACGCCTTGAACGCCCATCAAGAACGCCTTCGCGCCCGATTCCGCAACGCTCCGCTTCAACCGCCGCCCCCGCCATGGCGCCCCTTGCCACCATTAGCCGTCGGCGGCCTGACCGGCGTCGGATTCAGCCCGCCCCCAGACTCGGGCGAAGACCTCATCCTCGTGACCTCTCATCAGGGACGCGGCGTCGTCAACTGCGTCACCGGCCAGCGCATAGCGCGCGACCCCGATCCGGAGCCAGCATGGCCTGACGACTACACCCTCACCTGCGAAGGAATAGGCCCTCTCGCAGGTACTGCCATCCAGATCTCCGGACTCCTGGGTGGCGGCCTGCACACGACCACCACCAACGGGTGGTCCATCGACATCGTGACGCCCGACTGGCCCAACGAAAGCATCCTGCTGTCAAACCAGGGCGATCCCTACCGCGACGAAGCCGGATCAACCTGGTGGCACATTCACCGCGAAGAAGGATGCGAGATCCGCGCGGCGGGATTCTCACCAACGGGTCACACTCTCGCCATCGCTTCCAGCTGCACACTCACCCTCTTCGCCCACTCCTGACGTCCTCTGCACGAATACTCGTACGCACCTCTGCACACCAATGAGTACGCCGACA
>NZ_PVNG01000077.1 GCF_003001935.1 Nonomuraea fuscirosea
CGCGGCTGACTCCGAGGTCCCTCGCGATCGACGTGATCGTCCGGTCCGGCCTCGACAACACCAACGCCACCGCGTCGGCCTTGAACTCGGGCGGGTAGTTCTTCATCACCATCAGTGACATCTCTTCCCCTGAATCTCAAGATCCAGTCTCCGAGGTGTCCTCGTTCAAGGGGGAATGCCCTTACGCCGGACCGCATCCCCCCCTGCGCCAGAGCTGGCATCGCGCCGGTCACCTAATTCGAGGCGCCGATCACATGCCTACACGTCACCTGGCGCTACGCCCGCCAGACGGCGGAACTGGATACTGCGTACAGGCGATCATCGTCCAAGTCTTTGAGCGCGTCGCTCAAAGGTGTCGATACACAGCTGAGCACGGCGCGGCCAATTTTGCGGCGACTCTACCCGATCTTGTCCATCGAGACGTTACGTAAGCGAAGTCCGGCTGAAGACCCGTGACCCGAACGAACCCTGGCCGTTCGGCGAACCTGAAGAGGCCCGTACCGTCGCCAGTTCGACACCAGGTACGACCACGTGGCACTACACCGTATCGACGATGATCATGAAGCAGATGGGCTTCTCCTCGGATGACCGCGATCTCGACGACTACGAAAGCGTATGCCTGGACGATGTCTGGTGCGAAGTCCGTAGCGTGACCGGTGTGGCGGGAGGCGGTGATGGCCGTCCGGCCGGGCCATTGCGCCGAGTGAGGCTGGCACATGGACGTGGCAGGCAGGGAGGTACGACCTCGAAGCGAAAGAGCGTCTACCCCCGGGTAATCCTCCGCCATGCAGGAGCGCTCGCGACCGCGCTCCTGTATGAGCCTGATGGGAAGGGAGTAACGATGATCACCGGTGCGCCTCGCCGGGTTGTGCTGCCGGTGGCCATCCGGCACGGTCTGAGCCTTGCAGCGGTCTCCCCCGTTGACCGCGACAAGCACCCGATCCTGTGGGAGGAGGGCCCCGCTGCGCGACCCCGATCCAGCGTCCGAACGAGGAAGTCCGGCCGGAATGTCCTCACGCAGCCTCCTTATCCGTCGCGCTGGCCTGCAGCAGCGGCAGGCGCAGCACGAGCTGGGCGCCTCCCATCGCGGACTCCTGCGCGATCAGCGTGCCACCATGCGCCTGAGCAATGGCCAGGGCGATGGGCAGGCCGAGACCGGTGCCGCCTTGGTGGCGGCTGCGCGCGCTGTCGATCCTGGTGAAGTGGTCGAAGACCCGCTCGCGATCCAGTACCGGGATGCCCGGGCCGTCGTCGTCGACCGTGACCACGACCTCATCCTCCTCCCCGCTGACACTCACCCGCACCGCCGACTTGGCATGCCGTTCGGCGTTGTCCAGCAGATTGCCCAGCAGGCGGGCGAGAGTACCGGCGGCGCCGCCCACGACCAATCCCTCCTCCAGGTCCAGATGGACAGGCAGGCCATGGGGACGCTCGCCGACCAGGCCCTCGACGAAGCCGGCCATCTCGATCTGCCCGGGCGCGTCCTCGGTGCCGGCATCCAGCCTGGCTAGCATCAGCAGGTTGCCGACGATGTCCTGGATCCGGTCCACCTCCCGAAGGGCATGGTGGATGAGCTCGCCCAAGTCGGTCTGGCCGGGATGCATGCGTGCCTCCTCCAGTTGCAGCCGGAGACTGGCCAGAGGAGTGCCGAGCTCGTGGGAGGCGTCGGTGATGAACTGTCGCTGCTGGGCGTGCATATGCTCGACCAGATGCTCCATCCTCTCCACGAGGGTCACGAGGTCTTCGCGGTCGCACGATATGGTCATGGGATCCTCCGCTCGGTGACAGATCTTCGATGTGCGGAAAGTGAAGTGGCTTCTGGGATCGCCGGTGTAGCTGTGGAGCGAAAGTGCTCGTGCTCTTCGGCCCACCCGCATCACACGGTCAGGGCGGCTCCGGCGAACTTGGGCAGGGCGCAGTGGGCGGACACAGACCGTCCGTCCGGCAGGAGCTCACCGTTGTCGTCGAAGACCACCACGCCGTTGCAGAGCAACCCCACTCCTGTTGCGGGTGAGGCCACCAGCCGGGCCGCGTCTCGCCTGCAGCTGGTCGCGGACGGGCATCGAGGCCGATGCTGACACATGGCCCCCACTTCGCTTCTGTGACTGGACGGATTTGCCTCATGTCTTCATCGTCCGCCGCAGGCCCGCGGGGCATAACCGGGGAAATGCGTGTTCGGCCCCTGTAGGAGTACGTAGTTATACGTAGTGGACCGATCCTGGCGGCAGGCGTGCCGACACGCGAAGGGAGATGCCGGACGCCCCGCCCAACAGGGGGCGTCCGGCACTCGGGTTGTGACGCCTGCATCAAGGTCAGCAAGATGCCCGCTCATCCATTCTTCTGCCACGACCAGGGCGGGTAAAGGGGGTGGGCTGCCATTTCCCCCCGCCTTCCTGCCAGCCCTGTGATGAACGGCCGCCACGGTCCGGTGACCTGCGTGGACTTAGAGCCTGCAGCGAAACAACTCGTAGCATTCCGGCTTGGCGGTCGATGGTCTGGTATGAGCGTGTCGGCGGAGACCGTGGAGATGCTGGCTACGAAGCTTGAGGCGATCTTGGCGCATCTGGATGAGCGACAACGCCGGCTGCTGCTCAGCGCCGAGGCTCGCGTCCTGGGGCATGGCGGGATCCGGGCGGTGGCCCAGGCCGCGGGCGTGCGCGAAGCGACGGGGCCGCGGGGGCGTGCGTGAGCTGGACGCCGGGGCTGAATCACTGGGGCGGACGCGCCGCCGGGGTGGTGGCCGAAAGCGGCCTGGTGGAGACCGACCCAGAGTTACGGGCGGCGCTGCTGGCGCTGGTCGAGCCGGGCGAGCGCGGGGATCCGACCTTGCCGCTGCGCTGGACGACCAAGTCCACCCGCAGGCTGGCCGGCGAGCTTACCCAGCAGGGACACCGGGTGTCGGCCGACGGCGTCGCGGACATCCTGCGCGGTGAGGGATTCAGTCTGCAGGTCAACGCCAAGACGCTGGAGGGCGGCTGGCACCCGGACCGCG
>NZ_PVNG01000078.1 GCF_003001935.1 Nonomuraea fuscirosea
TCAAGTCCCAGGCGCATACTAAGAAGCGAAAGACCGGCTAGGAGTGTCAAGCATCATCCGATGCCAAAGCGTCAAGCATCAAGTGAGACCAGACAGTTGGCATGATCCAAAACACTTCGGATTGCATCGAGGTCCGCGTCACTGCCAGCAGCCGTGATGAGGCCGATCGGATTTGTTCGGCAGTGGTGGAGCGTCGGCTGGCCGCGGGGGCTCAGATCGTTGCGCCGATCGAGTCGACCTACTGGTGGGCCGGGGAGGTCCAGCGCTCTGGCGAGTGGTTATTGCTGATGACGACCACCATGGAGCGATTCGAGGACTTGGCCCGGTGTGTGCGGGAGCTGCACTCCTACGAGGTGCCGCAGATCATCGCCAGTGCACTCGTAGCCGGCACTGCTGACTACCTTGAGTGGATCAGGCGGGAGACGGCCCCGCCTTCCGGCGGGTAGCGGCGATGTCGCCGAGCAGCTCGCGGACTGCCTGGTCGGTGTGCGGTGCCAGGGCCTTCTCCACGGTGGCGAGGTGTTCGATCCCCCAGGTGGATTCACTGCGCTGGGCGGACTCCAGGGCACGGCGAGCGTAGGTGATTCCTTCGGCAATGTCGCCGATCTGGAGTTGAGCCTGGGCGATGTCGGCGTAGACGATCGCGGCCTTCTTGTGGTCGCTCTCCTGAGCAACGGCCGACAGGGCGGTCTGGCCGGCTTCGATGACGTGGTGCTCATCGCCGAGTCGCACGTAGGTGGAGAGCTGAAAGGCGGCCATCCGGCCGGGGTCCAGGAAGCGGGTCCAGGCGCGTTCGCGGTGGGGGCGGGCTCGGCCGTATGCCTCTTCGGCCTGGTGCATCACCTCGATGGCGCGGCGGTCACCGAGGGCGGCGAGTTCTTCGGCTTCGCGACTGAGCAGCCAGGCGCGGGTGGCGTCGTCTCCCTGGGCGGGGAGGAACTGCTGGGCCTGGCGTACGGCCTCATAGGCAGCTCGCCCTTCGACGGCGTACGACTTGTAGGCGTGGGTGCACGCCTGGATGATCTGGTTCCCACTCTCTTTGGCGGCCAGGGCGGAGAGAGCGCTCGAACGAGGCGGACTGTCCGGGCTGCTTGAGGTCCCAGGCGATCCAGGAGGCGAGGGTGGCGGCTTCGCCGGCGGTGGCGGCCAGACGTCGGCGGAAGCGGTTGGAGGGGCCGCTTTGGAGCAGGGTGCTGAGTTCGTTGATGTGGGTGGTGAGCCCTTGGTAGATGGCTCGGGCCGGAAGGACGTACTCCAGGCGGTGAAAGCCGATGGTGCGTGCTTCGAGACGCTCGATGGTGTCGTCATCGAGGGCTTGGGGTCCCGTGAGGGCGCGGGAGAGGCGCTCCCAGGGGTCGCTGATGGTGGCCGCGGCTTCGGCGGTCATTCCGGCGGCGAGCAGGAGCATCGTTCGACGGTCCACGTGTGAGTCCAGCCTTCCCACGATCCAGGCCACCGTTGGAAGGTCGACGTCCCAAGGGTCGTCGAGTCGGCGCGGGCCGGTGGCTACAACGCTTTCCACGCTAGCCTCGATCTTTCGTGATCAGGGTGTGGTCGGCTGTGTAGTTCGGCTGAGGGTTGAATTGCGTGCTGTGGTCAGCGCGTCGGCCCGGCTGTCGCGCCGGGTGGGCGGGGTTCCACGGGCCCGCAGGTGTCCTTCCTGGTCGTAAAGGCGGCTGGTGGCTGGTCAGGGTGGTGCGGGCAGGGCCTGCAGGCGGTCCAGCGCGGTGGGGATGTCGCGGGCCCAGGGCCAGCGGGAGGCCAGGCGTAGCCGCACGCGTCGGCCGCCGCGGACCAGCCGTCCGGCCACGGCGAACAGGCGAAGGCGCAGGCGTTTGGGTTCGTAGCCGCGGGCGGTGGTGCCGGGCAGCGCGAGCATCTGCATCCAGGTGAGGAGTTCGCAGGCCAGGGCGACGAGTTCGCACCAGATCTGGTTTCGGGTGAAGTGGTGCAGGGGCAGGTTGGCCAGGCCGGTGTCCTTGGCGCAGCGGATGCGGTCTTCGGCGCGGGCCCTGCGGCGGTGGCGTAGTTCCAGGTCGGCGAGCTGGCCTTGTTTGGTGTCGGTGACGAAGCAGGTGACGCGGTTGCCGTCGATGTCGGTGAAGCGCAGCTGGGCGCCGGGGTGCGGGCGTTTCTTGCGGGCGATGACGCGCATGCCCTTGGGCCAGCCGGTCAGGTCGAGCAGGCCGGTCAGCTCGGCGACCCAGGCGCCGGGCCGGACCTGCCGGTCGGCGTCGTAGGCGGGCGTCCAGGCGCTCTTCGGCAGGCGGAGCACGGCCTGCTGCACCTGCTCGGTCAGGGTGAACCCGATCGAGTACGACAG
>NZ_PVNG01000079.1 GCF_003001935.1 Nonomuraea fuscirosea
CCTGCGTTCCGCGTAATTCAGCGGGCTGAAGGCGCAGATTCGGGGTCTGACCAGGGGTGACATGGATGTGTCCACCTGGAGGGCGTTTCTCTAGGCGGTGGCGGAGGTGCTGGTCAGCGGGATGTGGCCTGAAGGTCGATGATCTTCTTGGGGTGGTCGATGCGGAGCTTGGAGAGCAGGTCGATCTGGGTTTTGGTCAGGCCGGTGACTTGCCGGAATGTCCCGGTGGGGCCAGTGAAGGTGCCCAGGTGGAGGCGGTTGAGTTCGCGGCGAGCGTGCTGCCAGGTCGTTCCTGCCGTGGTCTCAACGATGCGGATGAGCAGGAGCGCGAGCCAGCAGAGGATGACGTGAGCGCGGATGCGTTCTTCGAGCCGGTGATAGACCGGCCGCAGGTCGATGATCTGTTTCATGTCGCGCCAGCCCCGCTCGACCTCCAGGAGTTGCTTGTAACCCAGGGCGATGTCCTCGGCCGGCAGATGCGGGTCTGAGCAGCGCAGCAGGTACTTCCCGTCGAGGTTCTCCTCGAACTTGATCTTCTTGTGATCGATGCGGAGCTTGCCCGCAGGGGTGGTGCGCAGGTAGCGGTTCAGACCGGGCTTGCCGGCGATCTTCCCGCGCAGCTCGCCTCGCTTGAACTCGCTCAGGGTGTCGGTGCTGTCGATCAGCTCGGCCAGCTGGGCGACGAGTTGCTCGCGCATGTGGGCGTCCCGCTGGGCGGCTTCGGGGTTATGGCAGATCACGAATCGTTCGGTGTCACTGATCCGGACTTCCTTCACGCGCATGTTCTCGGCGATGTCGGCATAGCGGCCCTGGCGGGACAGTGCTGCCTGCACCTCGGGTGACCCGGAGCGGAGCTTCTCGCCGATGATGTAGGCGTGGTCGCCCTGGCGCAGGTAGCGGCGGTTGCGTTCGCTGGAGAACCCCCGATCGGTCACCCACACGATCTTGCTGAGGGTCCAGTCACGCATATCGTCCTTGACTTGCCGGATTAGGGTTTGGTCTGCGGTGTTGCCGGGCCAGGACCAGCAGCGGACCGGGATGCCGTCGCGGGTGACGGCCATGCCGATCACGATCTGGGGGAGATCGTCGCGTGAGTCCTTGGACTTGCCATAGGTCCGGAACCCGGCCTCGTTGTCGGTGTCCTGCCCGTCGGTGGCCTTCTCGCCCCGCTCGTCGCGGCCGACCGGCTCGTCGGCCTCCCCGAGCTCGAAGTAGGTGCTGGTGGTGTCGAAGAACAGCAGGTCGACCTCGAGGTTGAGCAGGTTCGCGACCTCGTCGAACACCTGTTTCTCCAGCTCGTCACGGACTTCGTGCAGCCAGTCCATCGCCCGGTAGCAGGCGTTGTCATCGACGGTGGCCAGGCCGTCGATGTGGACGTCGTGGTTCATCCACTCCGCGGCGGCGAGCTTGGAGGCTGGGGCCAGCGCCCGGTTGGCGACCAGGCCGAACAGGACCCGCTCTGTGACGGTCATGTTCCGGCGGCGGCCGCGTTTGGGCTGCCCGACCCGGCCGACGATCTGGTCGATCCGCAGCCGGCGCCACATCTGGTCGAGGACGTGCGTGCCGCCGAACGGCACCGACGACATGTACTCCAGGTCCGAGGCCGTCGTTGCTGCCAGCGCGTCTCCGGGCTCCAGCAGGCGCGATAGAGACGTGACCAGCCGCTTGACCGCTTCCCGGTCCAGCTCGTCCTCACGGCCGAAGGTGAACAGGACCTTCGGCACCGCCCGGCCCTTCACCGGATCCCACTCGTTATGCGCCAGATGCAGGTATCGGACCGTCCCGGACTTGTTCTCCCGCTTGGTCGTCTTCACGTACACGACTCCAGACCCTACGACCCAAGCGCAGGCCAGCACAGCGAAATCTAGAAATCGCGTCTCTAGGTGAATCTAGCCGTTCATCCAGACTCCAAGTCCCTGACCTGCGCGTTCAGGTCGCTACGACCTCCGGGAACCCCGAATTACGCGGAACGCGGG
>NZ_PVNG01000080.1 GCF_003001935.1 Nonomuraea fuscirosea
TGTGTTGTCCCGGGACATGCTTGACGGATGAGTCCCAGGACATGGGCGACAGGTGCTGTTTTCGGCCAGTCTGTCGTGCGTCGTTGCGGCGTCGTGCGTCGGGAGGCCGGGATTGGCGCTGGTGGATATGTCTGTGGTGGAGCAGCGGTATCGGGCTGTGCTGGCGGTGCTGGCCGGTGGTTCGGTGACCGAGGTCGCCCGGGAGGTGGGGGTGGCGCGGCAGACGTTGTCGGGGTGGGTGTCGCGTTATCGGGAGTCGGGGCTGGGCGGGTTGGTGGACCGGTCACGGCGGCCGCATTCGTCTCCGTCGCAGATGAGCGCGCAGGTGGAGGTGTTGGTGTGTGAGTTGCGGCGCCGGCATCCGCGGTGGGGTCCGGTCCGGCTGGCGCATGAGGCGGGTCTGCGCGGGATCGATCCGCCGCCGTCTCGGATGGGGGTGTATCGGGCGCTGGTGCGTCATGGGCTGATCGAGCCTGGTGCGGGGCGGCGCAAGAAGGTGTATCGGCGCTGGCAGCGGGAGGCGCCGATGGAGTTATGGCAGCTGGACATCGTGGGCGGGGTGTTCCTGGCCGACGGGCGTGAGGTGAAGGTGGTCACCGGTGTGGATGACCATTCGCGGTTTTGTGTGATCGCCAAGGCGGTGGTGCGGGCCACCGGCCGGGCGGTGTGCCTGGCCTTTGTCGAGGCGTTGCGGGCGTTCGGGGCGCCGGGTGAGGTGCTGACGGACAACGGCAAGCAGTTCACCGCACGGTTCGGCCACGGTGGTGAGGTGTTGTTCGATCGGATCTGCCGGGACAACGCGATCGTGCATCGGCTGACGCAGCCGCGTTCACCGACGACGACGGGCAAGGTGGAGCGTTTCCACCAGACGCTGCGCCGTGAGCTGCTGGATGATGCCGGCCCGTTCGAGGATCTGGAAGCCTTCCAAGCAGCACTCGATGCGTGGGTGGAGCAGTACAACACCGCCCGGCCGCATCAGAGCCTGGACATGGCGGTCCCCGCCGACCGGTTCAGCCCGGTGGGTGCCGCGGAGCGGGAGCTGCTGCCGCTGCGCCTGCCGGCGATCCTGACCGCCGCGCCAGCTCCTGCTGCCGACGCCGCTGCTGCAACGCCCAAGCGAAAGAGCAGCGACGAGGACATGCCGGTGGACAGGCGGTCGACGAGGACGGCGGCGTCCTGGCCGGGCGGGCCGGTCGAGTTCGAGCGGGTGGTGCCGGCCAGCGGCAATCTGGGGGTGGCCGGCAAGCAGTTCTGGCTCGGCCCGGCTCGCGCCGGTCAGGTGATCACTTTCTGGGCGGATGTGAACGTGATCCACCTGTTGGTCGGGGGAGCGCGGCTCAAAAGCCTGCGCTCACACCTGTCGACCAACGACCTGGCCCGGCTGTTCGCCGACGGTGGCCGCCCGGCAGGGCCGTCGCCGCTGCCGCAGGCGGAGAACGACGCGGTGGTGGAAGTGGAGCGGACGGTCAACAAGTACGGCATGGTCAGCCTGGCCGGCCGGTATCTACTGGCCGCGGAGATCCTGGGCGGGCGCCGGGTGACCATCCGGATCGAGGAGAAGACGCTGATGTTCCTCGACCCTGACACCCGGCAGCTGCTGCGCACGCGGCCGAACCCGTTGATCTGGCAGAAGTGCCTGATGCTGCGTGGTGCTCGCCCTGCCGGCCCGCCGCCTGTCCCGGAGCGCTCGCCGATCACGGTGCAGCGGCGTGCGAACTCCTTCGGCGTCATCATGGTGGCCCGGCAGACCGTCTCCCTCGGCCGCCTGCACGCCGGCCAGGTCGTCACGGTGCACGTCAGCGACACCACGCTGACCATCGACCTGGACGAGGGCCCGCGCACGGTGCATCGCACCACCGACCTTCCGGTCCGTAACGTCAAAGCTCATCGGCCGTACAAGGTCGACCATGTTTCCTAGATCACCTGTCGCCCATGTCGTGGGACAGAAACGTCAG
>NZ_PVNG01000081.1 GCF_003001935.1 Nonomuraea fuscirosea
CCTAGAGAAACGCCCTCCAGGTGGACACATCCATGTCACCCCTGGTCAGACCCCGAATCTGCGCCTTCAGCCCGCTGAATTACGCGGAACGCAGGATAGTCTCCTAGCGTGTCGTACGGTCCAGTTCAGACTCCGACGAGGCACGGAAGCACCTACTCCGAGCCGATGGAATCTCACCGGCATGAGGGTGCGGCGTACGCCGGGCTGCCTCTCCGGGCGGACGCTGTACTGCTCGCGGATGTGGTCGTGGCGGTTCCCTGTTACGCCGCGCTGGCCAGCCCCCTGGGGTCCTCCTTGTACGCGGCGGCGATGCGTTGGAGCCGCCGCGGGTCGGTGACCCGCTCGGCCTTGCCCTCGACCACCAGGTCCAGATCGTGGCAGGACGTCGCGATCGAGCAGTGGGCGTCGCCGTCGAGGTTGCGGCTCTTGCGGGCGGTCGGATCTGACGAGAGGTACAGCGCCTCGTCCATCCAGACCGCGAACACGGGCCGCACGTGCGGCTTTTGACATTCACTGGCATTGCTCCTCTCGGACTTCTTTTCGAACGGGGTGGATCAGGCAGGGGAGGGGATCGCCGAGCCCGTGTCGTCACGGACCATATGCTCGGTGGCCTCGCTGAAGCTGATCGCCTGCGGGCTGGTCAGCTGGTAAGCCCGACCGCTGTGGCGGTCTGCGTCAGTGCGGCCGCAATGTCCACGGCGTCGCCTCGGCAGGCAGTTGTGCCCAGCGCGCGCGATGCCCCCGGCTCGATGTGGCCTGCGCCGGCCTCGCATCCAGGCGCGAGGCAAGTGGGCGGACCGTGTCATCAGGCGCCTCCACAAAGGCAATTGCCGCCAGCCGCTAAGCGGTTAGGAACGCTTCGGCGTTGCTGCGGGCGAAGTCGACAAAGGGCGTGGGTCCAATATGGGAGGTTTGGTGAGACTTCAGCCACAGGTGCGAGCAGGCCGGCGGGCACGCTCAGCGAGCAACTCGCCAAGGAATTGAGCGGTCGGCTCGAGCTGGCCGTGACTCTCTAAGCTCGCGCAGCTTGTCCTCCAGCGAAAGGGGCCGCACCGGAAGCTGGTTCCCGTGGCCTTGTAGATCCGTTCCACGGTGTCCTGCATTGACAGGTTTCCAATCCAGTCATCTCGTAGACCTTGCCCTCGTGATCGTCGGAGCGCCTTGGCGCGACGGCCACCTTGGTCACGTCCTCGACGGCGACGGGAGAGAGGCGGTCGTCGCCGATCGGTATACGCATCACGCCGCCTGGAGCTCACGCTGGTCACGGTGCCGGGCAGGTAGAGCAGCATGAATGGGCTGGAGCGTAGGTGGCCAGCCCAGTCCGGGACGCTTCGAGATACCGTTCGATCTCTGCGTGCTCCCGCGTCCCGTGGAAGCTGCCGAGGTTGAAACCGACGCCCGCCTCCTTGCGGGAGCCCTTCTCGATGCGTGGCACGCCTGCCGCCTTCGCCGCGTCGATGAACGCGCATTGTGTCCGGGCCATCGGCGCACGTCCGAAAAGATCATGAATACCTGCTTCCCATCGTAGGGCGGAGGTCAGTGAGTTCGGACCGAGCAGGGCACCCTGACAGGTTCGAGGCCTGGCAGGCCACGACGCTGCTGGGCTTTGTCGGGGTTTGTGAACAGGGCGCGAACCGGCACTACCTGCCGGGCGTATTTGCGCATGACGGCCATTCCGCTGGCTCCGGTGCCTCCGATGACACGCATCATGACTTCGACCGTAGTAGTCATTATTACGGAAAAACAAGTAGCAACTTGGTTGGGTGTAGTATCGGTGAGTGTCGTCAGCTCGTTCGTATGGTGACCCTTGCGCCGCCGCCCGCGCCCTTGAC
>NZ_PVNG01000082.1 GCF_003001935.1 Nonomuraea fuscirosea
AGGTGAATCTAGCCGTTCATCCAGACTCCAAGTCCCTGACCTGCGCGTTCAGGTCGCTACGACCTCCGGGAACCCCGAATTACGCGGAACGCGGGCTGGGATCAGGGCAGCGAGATGGGCCGCCACCACGAGTTCACCATCGCCGCCGACATGCCCGTCTACTTCTGCGACCCAGCCAGCCCCTGGCAGCGCGGGTCCAACGAAAACACCAGCGGCCTGCTACGCCAGTACTTCCCTGAAGGCACCGACCTGTCCGTCCACACCCGCCAGGACCCCAATGCCGTCGCCGCTGAACTCAACGCGAGACCGCGAAAGACGCTCAATTGGGACACGCCCGTTGAGCGTCTTGATGTGTTGCTCTCCGCTGGCGACTAGACCCACTCTGCTCCGGCCATCCGGAACTGCCGATGGCTGATGCCGTCCTAAGCATCCCGCGTGAGGAGTGAACCTGATGTGGCGTCCCGTTGGGTGGTGTATTTTGCGTGATCAAGTACCGCTAGATCACCCCACCCCGTTATTGATGACCTCCAATGCGGAAGGCCTTTCATTGATCCGGACCATTGCCGGGACGGCCCGCCCGCTCGCACTCCTCACGGCCTTGTCCTATGCGGCCGCCGTAGCCGTCCTCACGTGGCTGACCGTCGACGGTTATTTCGGCGATTCGATGTATGGGGGAGTGCTGATGCCGCTGCTGGCTTTCCCGTTCTTCCTGGTGGGCCTAACTGTCGATCAGTTGCTACTGTATCCGTCCTTGAGGAGGCCACGCACGTCTCCCTCGGCGGTGGCTGGGACTACGTGCGGATGGCCTGGCCAGGACTGGTCGAAGCCGTCGTCCTCGCGTTCCTGCTGGCAGGGCGCCGTAGGAGTATCTCAGGCCGTGTCCTGTGCTGGCTGCTTGCTGGCTGCGTCATCGTGAGCGGACTGGCGATCACGTTCGATGCATGGATCCCGCGCCGCACATTCGGTTGGGCATTCCTGGTATGCGGCCTCGGAATGATCATCGGTTTGCTCGGCGATATGATCAGGAGCGCAAGGGCAGACCAGGCCCCCGGATCCGCGGGGAATTCTGACTAGACTGCCTGGTTATGTCGTTTTCCACCCGCTTCCACACCGCGGCGATGTCGGCCGTGCGGGTGCGGCCTCAAGGCACGGCCCGACGGCGGTGGCGCCCAGTGCGACAATGATCCTGAGCTTACCGAACTCACGACCTGACAGCCGGACCACTCGCGGCCACAGGCCAGGGTCTTCTTTCTGCAAAGCGGCGCAAGACGCTCAGCGGGGTATTCCAGCCGAGCGTCTCGCTATGATTCTCGCTGCTAGTAGTTGATCACGGTGTTGCGACGACCCCTGAAATTCACCCCTCGGGGCCGGGGCGTTCAATTCTTCTTGCCATCGGCACCAGGGCGAGCAGGCCAAGTCCGAGCACCAAAAGTACCTCCAGCGAGACAATCACCCGTGTCTCCATTCTTGTCCATGTTGCGCTTGACGACATCCAGGGTCATCAAGGTCGCATACCTGCGTGAGCCGTCGCGGTATGTGAACGTCGCGTCCGCCTCGTCGGCATTGTCCGGCTCGTATACCTCCCATGCCGGGATCGTCATTTCGAACTCCGGATCCGTGATGCGATAGAAGGTCCCGTCGAAGGTGATCACCTGTTGTCCCTTCTGTAGCCGACGGCGCTGTCTCGGCGACAATGGTGGCGATCACTTGGACACCTACTGATTACAAGGTTCATGCAGGGGTCAGCAGCCACCGGGCGAAACTGCCCTCTTCGTCTAGCTGGGTGTACCAGCGCACTTTGAACGCGAACGTTGTGTACGTCGTCGTTA
>NZ_PVNG01000083.1 GCF_003001935.1 Nonomuraea fuscirosea
GGGCGGATTCTATGGATCGTCGCAACACGATCGCTGTGTTGCGACGATCTTAGTGTTCGTAGGTGAGTGCCTGGACGAGCTGGTCAATAGTGGGCGCACCGGCAAACCCGTCTGGTGTCGTGTAGACGCGGCAGGTCAGTCCGTAGGTGCTGGCCACGGAAGGGAAGGGGTCGTGTCCGTCGATGCGGATCGTAGGTGACCCTGGGAAGCGGAGGGCCTGAGCTTCCTCATCTGTCTCGACCGCGTAGAGGTTGACCACCAGATCGGAGCGGTCCGCGATCGTGAGGGCTTTGCTGAGCCGTTCCTGCGCGAGGTGCCAGTTCGGGCAGCCGGCGAAATAGAGCAGTTCGATGTCCACAGGCTCATGATGCCTCGGACTCAAGGGCAGCTGCGAGCAGGCGAGATAGGCGCTGGGCTGGGGTGTCCCAGTTCAGTGTCTTGCGTGGGCGGCTGTTGAGCTCGGCGGCGACGGCGTCGAGCTGGTCGCCGGTGTGGACGGACAGGTCGGTGCCCTTGGGGAAGTACTGGCGCAGCAGGCCGTTTGTATTCTCGTTGGAGCCGCGCTGCCAGGGGCTGGCCGGGTCGCAGAAGTAGACGGGCATGTCGGCGGCGACGGAGAACTCATGGTGACGTCCCATCTCGCTGCCCTGGTCCCAGGTGAGGGATCGCTTGAGATGGGCCGGGAGTATGGCCATGATCTCCACCAGGGCGTCGCGCATGCGCTTGGCGCTGCGGTCGATGGGCAGGTGGACGAGCATCACGTAGCGCGTGGTGCGCTCAACCAGGGTGCCGATGGCCGAGCTGCCGTTCTTGCCAACGATGCAATCGCCTTCCCAATGGCCGGGAACGGCCCGGTCATCGGCCTCGGCAGGCCGCTCACTGATCATCACCATGGGCGCGCTGTAGCGGGGCTGACGCTGCTGGGCCAGGCGGCGAGGCTTGCGCATGGCGCGGCCAGTGCGCAGGGCCTTCGCCAGTTCGCGGCGCAGTTCGCCGCAGCCCTGGACGTAGAGGGCCTGGTAGATGGTCTCGTGGCACACGTGCATCTCCGCCCGCTCGGGGAAGCTCCTGCGCAGGCTCTGGACGATCTGCTCCGGGCTCCAGCGCTTGTGCAGGTGCTCTTGAATGTATGCCCGTAACTCCGGATTCTGCCCGATCTTGCTGGGCTTGGGACGCGGCCGGCGCGCGTCGGCACGAGCCTGTGCCGCGTGCGGCCGGTACTGGCCGTTGGTGGGATGCCGGTTGCGGCGAATCTCCCGGCTGATGGTCGAGGGTGCGCGGCCCAGCTCGCGGGCGATCTCCCGGATCGACGCCTTCTCCCGAACTCTGTCGGCGATATGGATTCGCTCGTCTTCCCGCAGGTAGCGGGACACGCCAGAAGGGGGCACCGCCGGTCGTCTGACCGGCGGTGCCCCCTTCTTTTTCGCCTTGTTCGGTGCCGAGCCGTTCCGCCACCGCTTCCCTGTCCGGTAGTTGATCCCGACGATCCGGCACGCTTCCATGCTGCTGAAGCCTTGATCCATAAGCCGGAAGTATTCCTCCCGTTCACGGGTCAGCTTCCGTCGCCCCTGAGGGGATCGGATCTTGCGGATCTCGAACTCCATCGCACTCCCCGAGCTGGGGTGTTGCGACGACCGCTAGAACGGAAG
>NZ_PVNG01000084.1 GCF_003001935.1 Nonomuraea fuscirosea
GGACTACACAAAGCTACACGGACAAGGAAAAGAGCCCAGAAGCCTGCGACTACAGAGCTGGGCATACGCCAACCAACCATGCCTAAATGCCCACTCAGAGTGCGGTTCGCGAGCCTATGCCCGTGATGTCGCAGTGTGATCGTAGGGATTTGTAGTGTTACCGCCGGTTGGCGGGTCCGGTCGTGCTGTGATGGTTGAGTGACTGAGCGCAAGCAGTACCCGAGCGACTTATCCGACGCGCAGTGGGCATTGATCGAGCCGGTGCTCACGGCGTGGAAGGCCGCGCACCGGTCCGTCAGCGGCCACGAGGGTGGTTACGAGTTGCGCGAGATCGTCAACGCCATCCGCTACCAGGGGCGGACCGGCGTGCAATGGGACTATCTCCCGCATGACCTGCCGCCCAAGAGTGCGGCGTACTACTACTTCAGCAAGTGGCGCGACGACGGCACGGACAAGACGATCCACGACCTGCTGCGCTGGCATCTGCGTGAGAAGAAGAAACGATTAGCCGACCCGAGCCTTGTTGTGCTGGACACCCAGAGCGTCCGCGTCGCGGCCGGGGTCCCCGCCTCCACCACCGGGAAAGACGCCGCCAAGCGCGTGCCGGGCAGGAAACGCGGCCTGGCGGTGGACGTGCTGGGCCTGGTCATCGCCGCGGTCATGCTGGCCGCCTCGGCCCACGAGAACACCGCCGGGATCGCGCTGCTGGACCGGGTCGCCGCCGGCACCGAGGGCACGGTGACCAAGGCGCTGGTCGACCAGGGCTTCAAACAGGCCGTCGTCGCGCATGGCGCCGGCCTGGGCATCGATGTGGAGATCGTCGAGCGTAACCCCGCCGGCAAGGGGTTCGTCCCCCAGCCCAGGAGATGGGTCGTCGAGCAGACGTACGGCATCCTGATGTTCCACCGCCGCCTGGTCCGCGACTACGAGCACCTGCCGGCCAGCTCCGAATCACGGGTCTATTGGGCGATGACGGATGTGATGTCCCGCCGTCTGACCCGCGGCACGACGCCGCCGTGGCGGTGGACATGACCGCACCCGACGGGCAACCGGCCGACCCCGGCAGCTGGCTGCTGGATCGGATCGACGCCCGCGAGCACCGGCTGACCTGCCAGATCGAGCAGACTCAGACGGAGATCGACACTCTCACCGCACGCCTGGGCGAGCTCAGCGAGCAGGTCGAGCACCTGCGGATCACCCGCAAGACCCTCATCTCCCTGGCCGAGGAGGACCTGGCCCCGGCCGAACCGCTCGCGCCGCCAGCGATCCCCGATCACCCTGCCTACCAGCAGATCCTCACCGTCTTCGGCGAAGCCGGCGGCTCCCTGCGCGCCCGTGACGTGGCCATAGCCCTGGATGTGCCCCTGACGCGCAACGACATCCAGAACCTCCGCGCCAAGCTCAAACGCCTGGCCGGCCGCGGCATCCTCCTCGAGACTGAACCGGGATTGTTCACCCAACCAGCGCCCATAGCCCGAATGACGAGCCTCTGACCGGGCGACCTAAGCCAACTCCGCCGACGAAAGGGGCATCAGCTCGCGAAACACACTCTCAGTGGGCATTTAGGCATGGTTGGTTGGCGTATGCCCAGCTCTGTAGTCGCAGGCTTCTGGGCTCTTTTCCTTGTCCGTGTAGCTTTGTGTAGTCC
>NZ_PVNG01000085.1 GCF_003001935.1 Nonomuraea fuscirosea
GAGCAATGCTTGAGACCTGTGGATCGGTCGGGAAGGGGTGTACCTTCCCGATGATCATGTGAGTCCTCAAGACATGACCGACGCGCCAACGTCGGTCGGGAAGGCACACCCGTGCTCACCGTAGTCCCTGACCCCGCCGACGGCGACCGTAACGCGTCCACCTGCGGCTCCTCACCCGCGCTGATCGACGAGCTGGTCCGCGAAGGCGCCCGCCGGATGCTCGCCGAAGCGCTCAAAGCCGAGGTAGACGCCTACATCGCCGCCTTCGCCGACGAACGCGACGAGACCGGGCAGCGCCTGGTCGTCCGCAACGGCCACCACCAGCCTCGGCAGGTGCTGACCAGCGCCGGCGCGATCGAGGTCCGCGCCCCACGCGTCAACGACAAGCGCATCGACGAGGCCACCGGCGAGCGGCGCCGCTTCTCCTCCGCCATCCTGCCGCCCTGGTGCCGCAAGAGCCCGGCCATCACCGAGGTGCTCCCTTTGCTCTACCTACATGGCCTGTCCACCGGCGACTTCGTCCCGGCGCTGGGCCAGTTCCTCGGCACCGGCCACGGCCTGTCGGCGCCGGTCATCACCAAGCTCACCGAGCAGTGGAAGACCGAGCAGCGGGCGTTCGCCGCACGCGACCTGTCCGGCGTCGACTACGTCTACTTGTGGGCTGATGGCATCCACGTCAACATCCGCCTGAAGGAGCACAAACTCTGCCTGCTGGTCCTGATCGGCGTGCGCGCCGACGGCCGCAAGGAACTCATCGCCCTCACCGACGGCTACCGCGAATCCACCGAGTCGTGGGCCGACCTGCTGCGCGACTGCGCCCGGCGCGGAATGCGCGCCCCGGTGCTCGCCATCGGCGACGGCGCGCTCGGCTTCTGGTCCGCGCTGGCCGAGGTGTTTCCACAGGCCAGGGCTCAGAGGTGCTGGTTTCACAAGATCGCCAACGTGCTCGGGTCGCTGCCGAAGTCGGCCCACCCCGGCGCGAAGAAGGCCCTCGCGCAGATCTGGAACGCCGAGGGCAAGGACCACGCGCTGGCCGCGGTCACCGCCTTCGAGGCCGCCTACGGCGCCAAGTTCCCCAAAGCTGTCGCCAAGATCACCGACGATGTCGAAGAGTTGCTGGCCTTCTACAACTACCCGGCCGAGCACTGGCGGCATCTGCGCACCACCAACCCGATCGAGTCCACGTTCGCCACCGTCCGGCACCGCACCAAGGTCACCAAGGGCCCCGGCTCCCGCGCCGCCGGCCTGGCCATGGCCTTCAAACTGATCGAATCCGCCCAGCGGCGCTGGCGCGCGGTCAACGGCGCCCACCTGGTCGCCCTGGTCCGCGCCGGAGCCACATTCATCGACGGCAAGCTCATCGAACGCCCAACAGGATCACCCGTCCCCACAGCCGCCTAGGAACTCATGATCCACAGGTCTTGACTATTGCTC
>NZ_PVNG01000086.1 GCF_003001935.1 Nonomuraea fuscirosea
GTGTGCTGGTTCAGGACATAGGAAACCCATGTCGCAAGACATAGGAAACTTCAACAGAGTGTGTCTCGGGACATAGGCAACCATCGCGGTCATGAGCCTGGGCGGTGTGTCCAAGGCCAGAGTTGTCATCACCGCCGTTGTCGTCGAGGGCCGCTCCCAGGCAGAGGTCGCCCGCTCCTATGGGGTGTCCAAGGGCTGGGTGTCCAAGCTCGTCGCGCGTTACCGGGCCGAGGGCGAGGCAGCGTTCGAGCCGCGGTCGCGCAGGCCACGCACCTCGCCAAACGCGATCGACGCCGACACCGTCGAGCTGATCGTCCGGCTCCGCAAGGAACTCGCCGAGCAAGGGCTGGACGCCGGCCCGGACACCATCGGCTGGCACCTCGCCCACCATCACGGGCGGACGGTGTCCCGAGCCACGATCAGCCGCCATCTCACCCGTCACGGTCTGGTGATCCCCGAGCCCAAGAAGCGGCCCCGTTCGTCCTACATCCGCTTCCAGGCAGAGCTGCCGAACGAGACCTGGCAGGCCGACTTCACCCACTACCGGCTCACTGACGGCACCGACACCGAGATCCTTTCCTGGCTGGACGACCACTCCCGCTACGCCCTGTCGGTGACCGCGCACGCTCGCGTCACCGGACCGATCGTGCGAACCACCTTCCGCGCCGCTGTCGCCGCCCATGGCGTGCCCGCCTCCACCCTGACCGACAACGGCATGGTGTTCACCACCCGGCTGGCCGGCGGCCGCGGCGGCCGCAACGCCTTCGAACACGACCTGCGCCGCCTGCACGTCCGCCAGAAGAACTCCACCCCCAACCACCCCACCACCTGCGGCAAGGTCGAACGCTTCCAGCAGACCATGAAGAACTGGCTCCGCGCCCAGCCCGACCAGCCCGCCACCCTGACCGACCTGCAGACACTCCTCGACCGCTTCTGCGACGCCTACAACCATCACCGCCCGCACCGATCCCTGCCACGCCGCGCCACCCCGGCAGCGGCCTACACCGCCTCCCCCAAAGCCCTGCCCGCCGGCAGCCGCGAGGCCGACACCCACGCCCGCGTACGCCACGACCGCGTCGATACCTCCGGCGTGGTCACCCTGCGCGTGAATGGCCGGATGCACCACATCGGCATCGGACGAACCCACGCCCGGACCCACGTCCTCCTGCTGATCGACGACCTGCACGTCCGCGTCGCCAACGCCATCACCGGAGAACTCCTGCGGGAGCTGACCCTCGACCCCACCCGCGACTACCAACCTCAGGCAAACCCCAACACGACGAAACCCCCGAACCCGTAGGTTCGAGGGTTTCCGATGTCGTGCGACATCACA
>NZ_PVNG01000087.1 GCF_003001935.1 Nonomuraea fuscirosea
AGGCCGACGCCTACCATGATCAGAATGCTCGTCCCTCCGAACGGGAAGTTCTGGCTCGCACCGGCCACCGCCAGCGCGACGATCGGGACCATGGAGATGAGACCCAGATAGAGCGCGCCGGGCGCGGTCAGACGGGTGAGCACGAAGTTCAGGTATTCAGCCGTCGGACGGCCGGGGCGGATGCCCGGAATGAACCCACCGTACTTCTTCATGTTGTCGGCGACTTCAGTGGGGTTGAAGGTGATCGACACGTAGAAGTAGGTGAAGAAGATGATCAGCAGGAAGAACGTGGTCATGTAGATCGGGGTGTCGCCCGTGGCCAGGTTCTGCGAGATCCAGGTGATCACCACGTTGTCGCTGGTCTGGAACAGCGAGGTGATGAGCTGCGGCAGGTAGAGCAGCGAGGAGGCGAAGATGACGGGGATGATGCCCGCCTGGTTGACCTTCAGCGGGATGTAGGTGGAGGTGCCGCCGTACATCCTGCGGCCGACCATGCGCTTGGCGTACTGGACCGGGATGCGGCGCTGCGCCTGCTCCACGAAGACGACCGCGGCGATCATGAAGACACCGACGATCATGACCACCGAGAAGGTGAACTTGTTCGCCTGGAAGATGTTGGCCAGCTCGGACGGGAAGACCGCGACGACCTGGGTGAAGATCAGGATGGACATGCCGTTGCCGACGCCCCGGTCGGTGATGAGCTCGCCGAGCCACATGATCACGGACGTGCCGGCGGTCATGATGACGACCATCGTCACGATCTGGAAGATGTTGTCGGGGTCGAGCAGGACGTCCTGCTGGCAGTTCGGGAAAAGCTGCCCGGTACGGGCCAGCGCGATGAAGGCCGTCGACTGGAGAACCGCGAGACCGATGGTCAGATAACGCGTATACTGCGTGATCTTCGTCTGGCCGGATTGGCCTTCCTTCTTCAGCGCCTCCAGCCGCGGAATCACCACGACGAGCAATTGCAGAATGATGCTCGCGGTGATGTACGGCATGATGCCCAGCGCGAACACCGACAGCTTCAGCAACGCGCCGCCGCTGAACAGCTGGACCATCCCGTAGATGTTGCCGGTTTCGCCACTACGGGCCTGGTCGAAACAGGCGGCGAGGTTTTGGACGTGGACTCCCGGGGTCGGCAGAACCGAGCCGAGACGGAAAAGCGCGATGATGCCCAGGGTGAAGAGCAACTTCTTGCGCAGGTCCGGTGTCCGGAACGCCCGGGTAAACGCGGTCAGCACGGTCCCTCCTGCGCGCCTT
>NZ_PVNG01000088.1 GCF_003001935.1 Nonomuraea fuscirosea
GGGGCTTCCCCCATGAATGCGAACACCAATTTCAGGCGGCAGGCCTCAGACTATCTGCCATCATCTCGTAGGCGATCGGGCTGAGGTGGCCGAGGCGGGAGTGCCGTCGGACCGTGTTGTAGCGGGTGATCCAGCGGAACACGGCCAGACGGGCGGTTCGGGCGTCGGGCCAGTGGTGCGTACCCTGCAACGTCTCGCGTTTGAGGGTGGCATTGAAGGACTCGGCCAGCGCGTTGTCGGCGCTGGTGCCGACCGCGCCGCGCGAGCGGGTGACGCCGAGCCGGCGGCAGGCCCGGGCGAACTCCCGCGAACAGTACTGCGCCCCGTTGTCGCTGTGAAAAACCGCGCCGTCCAGGCGGCCGCCCCGGGTATGCGCGGCTGCCTGCAGCGCGTCGATGACGAGCTCGGTGCGCATGTGGTCGGCGATCGACCAGCCTGCCAGCCGGCGCGAGTACAGATCCACGACCGTGGCCAAGTACAGGAAACGGCCGCCGCCGACGGGCAGATACGTGATGTCGCCGACGTAGCGGGTGTTCGGCTGCGCGGCGGTGAAGTCGCGCTGGATCAAGTCCGGCACCGGGGCCACGTCCGGCTCCGGGATGGTGGTGCGGATCTTCTTGCGCAGCCGCAGCCCGGCGATGCCGTGCTCGCGCATCACCCGTTCCACCCGCTTGTGGTTGACCTTCATCCCTGCTGCGCGCAGCTCGGCCGTCATCCGGGGCGAGCCGTAGGTGCCGTCGTGCTCGGCGTGGATTCGCCGCATCCGCTCGGCCAATTGCGCGTCGGCCTGGCGGCGGGCCAGCCGTGCCACAGCGCCCTTGAGCCACCGGTAGAAGCCCGAGCGAGACACCTGCAGCACCCGGCACAACCGCTTCACCCCGTAGAGCGCCTTGTGATCCTCAACGAACTGGAAGCGGTTCACCAGTTCGTCTCGCCCGCGAAAAGCTTGGCCGCCTTGCGCAGGATGTCCCGCTCTTGCTCCAGCTCCCGGATCCGCGCCTTGAGCTGCTTGTTCTCCTCTTCTAGCACGTCGTCCGAGGGTACGTGCCCGCCCGACGCGGCCTTACCTGCCGGGGCCGCGCCGGCTCCACGTTGTCCGCCTTCGCCCCTGGCCTGCGCGGCGCGCACCCAGACTCGCAGCGTCTCGCGGCTGACTCCGAGGTCCCTCGCGATCGACGTGATCGTCCGGTCCGGCCTCGACAACACCAACGCCACCGCGTCGGCCTTGAACTCGGGCGGG
>NZ_PVNG01000089.1 GCF_003001935.1 Nonomuraea fuscirosea
AGCCGCCAGGCCGACCTGATCGCCTTGCGATGCCGGCGGATGAGGCCAGCAACGTAGTTCAGCGTTGAACGCGACAAATCGACGGCAGCACGATAGAAAAGCATCCGAAGCCCCTGGTTGTGACGGATCTGGTTGTGGTGATCAATCCATCTACCAGGGGTTTCTTACATCGTCAGGCGAACGCCAGGCTCCCGATCACGCTGTGACCAGCACCCCGCCGCCAGGGGGATGAAATAGCTTCACTGTTCCGTGACAGCGAACCTTAAGTTGAGACAACGGAGTTTGAGCGGTCAGCTGCGACCCCGCGGGTTATGGATGGCTGTTCCAGCTGGTGAGAGCCGGCCGCGTCCAGAGGGTGATGTCGCTGCTGGTAGCAACGGCGAGGGTGAGGCCCGAAGGCGAAAATCCGGCGGCGCGGAAGGTGGAGTAGTTGGCGTGGAAGATGTGCCACCAGCCTTCTCCCGGCGGATCCTTATAGATGCCGCCATCGGCAGAAAGCAGGACGCGGTCGTTGGGCCATTCGGGGCTGACCACGTCGAGGCACCAGCCGTCGGGAGTGGTGCTGTGCAGGCCGCCGCCGAAGAGGCCGGCAATGTGCACCCGGGTGCCCGCGATAGGCCCAAGTCCGGGGCAGGTGAGGTCCGGGGAGGTGTCGGGCGTGCTGGTGTCGGGGTCGGGATCACGATCTCGGGCGATCTTCTCGCCGGTGACCGCATCGAAGAGCCCATGGCCGTCATGGGAGACGACCATGACCAGATCTCTTCTGCTCTCTGGATGGACGGCGAAGCCGATGCCCAGCAGGCCGCCGATGGGCGTTCTGTTGTCCAGCACCGGCTGCCAGGGCGCCGGGGCCTGGACGACGGGAGCAGCCAGAAAGTGCTGGCGCAACCGTTGCTGATAGTCCGAGATCAACCCATCTCCTATGCGGACGCGCTCCGCTGATCACCGTAGGGGATCGAGGCGTCGTGCTCGTCTATGCGTCGTGTCCAGATCTATGCGACACGTCACTCAATCTTCGGCGGCACGAAACTATGGGTCGTCAGCCTTCGGTGACAATGATCAGCCTTGAGCAATAGTCAAGACCTGTGGATCATGAGTTCCTAGGCGGCTGTGGGGACGGGTGATCCTGTTGGGCGTTCGATGAGCTTGCCGTCGATGAATG
>NZ_PVNG01000090.1 GCF_003001935.1 Nonomuraea fuscirosea
CCCGCCCGCCGAACCGGACGTGCCCGTTGGCCGAGCATCCGGCTCTCCACGTGATCCGATGAGTCAGGCGAGGTATTCGCTGACCTGTCCGACGAACGCCATATCGTCATGGTGGGTGCGGCGGAAGCGCGCTCCGTCGGGGTCCACCTCGTCGATGTTGTAGGGCGTGCTGATCTGCGCTCCGCGGAAGCGGAAGCGGTAGCGTTCGACCTTCATCTTCGCCGGGTTGTAGAGGACCAAGTCCCCTGCGGTGATGCGGTCGGCCCCGTAGTAGCGCCGCCGCAACTGTTTCCAGGTCAGGTGCGGGTGCTTGCGGCGGATCCAGTGGAGCAGCCGCCACCAGGCATACCAGCCAAGGTAGGCGAAGGTTCGCTTGGACACGCCGTAGCGGAAGTAGGCCGCCCAGCCCCGTAAGACCGGGTTGACCTGCCGGAGTATCTCCGCCAGCGAGAAGCTGGTGGTGTTCCTCCCCGTCAGTTTCTTGATCTTGTGCATCACGTTCGCCAAGGCCTGCTTGGACGGGATCGTGAGCACCACGCGGCGTCTGTCTCCTCGTCGTTTCGCCTGGATGTGGAAGCCGAGAAAGACGAAACCGCCGTCGATGTGGGTGATGTGGGTCTTTTCCTCCGAGAGGGTCATCTTCAGCCTGCGGGCCAGTAGGCGGCTGATCTCCGCCTTGAGCGTTTCGGCGTCCTCCCTCGTGCCGTGCACGAGCACAACGAAGTCGTCCGCGTAGCGCACCAGCCGGTAGTTTGGCCGACCCGTCCGGCGTCGATACTGCCGACGCCATGGCGGACTCATCTCCTGATCCCAGATCCGTGCGAAATGCCGGTCCACGACCGACAGGTAGATGTTGGCCAGCAGCGGGGAGATGACCCCTCCCTGCGGCGTCCCCGTCAAGGACTCCTCCAGGCCACCGTGAATCTCGACAACCCCAGCACGCAGGAACGCGCTGACCAGCCGTAAGACCTTGCGGTCCTTGAGCCGTTCGGCCACCAGGTCCATCAGGACGTGATGATCGACGTTGTCGAAGCAAGCCTTGATGTCGCCCTCGATGACCCATTCGTAGGCGCCCGGCTTGCGGGTGAGGTGGTGAATCTCGGCGATGGCATCCTGAGCCCGTCGTCCAGGCCGATACCCATAGGAGAAGGG
>NZ_PVNG01000091.1 GCF_003001935.1 Nonomuraea fuscirosea
AGAGGGCATTTGATTTGAGCAGATTGCGGCTTGTGCCCTAGTAGGTGCCTCGCCAGGTTGGAGTGGTCTCGTCCGTTATGCGCTTGGTGAGGTTGTCAATCGAGGCGATGTAGATCATGGCTTCGGAGCTGGCAGGAAGGGTTTCGTAATCGCGGGTCAGGCGTCGTCTTAACATAAGCCAGCCGAGGCTGCGTTCCACTACCCAGCGTCTTTTAACGATTTGGAAGCCGCGGGCGTCGGGGTTTCTGTTGACGACTTCCACGTCGATTCCGAGGCGGGCCCCGTGTTCGACTGCGGCGTTCTTGAATCCAGTGTCGACCCAGGCTTTGGTGATGGTCGGGTGGGTTTCCTTGACGGTGTTGAGCAGTTGTATTCCTATGGCGTTTTCGGAGAGGCTTGCGGCGGTGACGGTGACGGCGAGCAGGAGGCCGAGCGCGTCTGTGGCGATGCCTCGCTTCCGGCCGACGATCTTCTTGGCGGCATCCGTTCCCTGGCTGGTCAGGGGTACGTTGGTGGAGGTCTTGACGCTCTGGGTGTCGATCATGGAGGCGGTCGGCTCGGGCTCGCGGCCGGCCTTGACGCGGGCCAGTCCGGTGAGGTCGTAGTTGAGTTGGGTGAGTATCCCTTCGTCGCGCCAGGCCGCGTAGTAGGCGTACACGGTGTTGTACGACGGGAAGTCATGCGGTAGGTATTTCCAGGCGATTCCCGTGCGGTTGACATAGAGGATCGCATTGAAGACGTCTCGTAGTTCGACCGAGGCTGGTTGGCCGGTGGGTCGGCGGTCGAGTCTGGCCTGCCGCCAGGCGGTCAAGGTGGGCTCGATTAAGGCCCAGCGGGCGTCGGAAATGTTGCTGGGGTACGGCTTCCGTTCGCTCATGGCGGAGCTTCTACCCGGAAGATATGATCGATAGTGGGCTTCGGCTGGTCGGGAGTGTTTACCACATTTCTAGACCAGACGAGATTTGAGCTCCATTTCACCACCAAATGGTCGCTCGCATGGGCGATGAGGACTACACAAAGCTACACGGACAAGGAAAAGAGCCCAGAAGCCTGCGACTACAGAGCTGGGCATACGCCAACCAACCATGCCTAAATGCCCACT
>NZ_PVNG01000092.1 GCF_003001935.1 Nonomuraea fuscirosea
AGTGGGCGTTTAGGCATGGTTGATGAGTGTATGCCCGCTCTGCACTCACGGTCCTTTGGACTGTTTGCCCGGTGGGTGTAGATCTGTCTAGTCAGGACGGCCGGTGTGAGCGCCCGTTTGATTACCAAATACTCCGCAGATTGCGTCTCATCTAGAAATGCGGCGGAGCCTCCCGAACAGCCAGGGACCACTACCGATCATAATTATCGGGTAGAGGTTCCACCATGAACCAGCGAAAGCCCTATCTCAGCGACATATCCGATGCCCGCTGGGCTCTCATCGAACCCACCTTAACCGCCTGGCGCCAGGCCAGGCTCGACCGCCGGCCCACCGGCCAGCCCGCCTCGCACGACCTGCGAGACATCTTCAACGCGATTCTGTATGTCAACCGCACGGGAATCGCCTGGAAATACCTACCGCACGACTTTCCGCCGTACAACACCGTCTACAGCTACTACGCCGCCTGGCGCGATGAGGGAATTTTCGCACAGCTCAATTACGAGTTGACCGGCCTGGCCCGCGTCAAGGAAGGCCGCCAGGCCGAACCGACCGCGTGCGTGATGGACACCCAGAGCATCAAGACCTCCACCAGCGTGCCCCTCACCAGCCAAGGAACCGACGCCGCGAAGAAGATCGTCGGTCGCAAGCGCGGCATCGTCACCGACACGCTCGGCCTCATCCTCGCCGTCGCTGTGGCCGCCGCCGGCCTATCCGACAACGTGATCGGAACGAAACTACTCAGCCAAACCAAAACCACCTATCCGTCGATATCAAAAACCTGGGTAGACACCGGCTTCAAGAACACCGCAATCGAACACGGAGCCAAGTTAGGCATCGACGTCGAAGTCGTCTCAAGAAAACCCGACACTCGCGGATTCCAAGTCGTCAAACGCCGCTGGGTAGTCGAAAGAAGCCTGGGCTGGCTCATGCTGTACCGCCGTTTAGCCCGCGATTACGAAACTCTTCCCACGAGCTCCCAAGCCATGATCTACCTCGCGTCGATCAACAACTTGACCAAGCGCATAACGGACGAAATAACACCAACCTGGCGAGGCACCTACTAGGATATAAGCCGCAATCTACTCAAAACAAACGCCCTCT
>NZ_PVNG01000093.1 GCF_003001935.1 Nonomuraea fuscirosea
GGCGTGTGATCGCTCTACCTGGAGGTCTCTGGCCCGTGGACGATGCGGTGGATGGTGGAGCGTCCGACGCTGTACTCGGTGGCCAGATCGGCCAGGGACACCTCGCCCTCGGCGTAGCGGCGGCGGATGGAGCGCCGGGCTGGTTCGGGGAGTTTGGGTTGCTTGCCCTTGAGCTTGCCGTTCTTCTTGTCCCGCGCCATGGCCTCGCGGGTGCGCGGGTTCCCGAGGGTGGCCTCGAACTCGGCGACCATGGCGAGGGTCTGCAGAAACAGCCGCCCGAACGGGTCCTTCCAGTCGTAGATGGATGCGCCGAGTCCAAACAGGACGCCGCGGCCGGACAGGTCGGTGAGGATCTGGTTGGCCTCGGCCATGTTGCGGGCGAACCGGTCGAACTTGGTCACGGTGAACACCGACCCGTTCCAGACGGCGGCGAGGGCCTGGTCGAGCCCGTTCCGGTTGCGGCGGGTGGTGCCGGAGAACCCGCGGTCGATGTAGATGCGGTCCTCGGGGACGCCGAGGGCCAGGAGCTGCTCGGTCTGGATCGCGACGTCTTGCTCGTCGGTGGAGCAGCGGGCGTAGCCGACGCGGGTTCCGTTCACGGCTTCAAGTGTTCCGGATAGGGGCCGTCACCGGAACAGTTCGCGGAACACCTATACGGAACACCTCGGCCTGGGGCGCTGTCTCGGCTGGCGGGTGTTCCGGTGGGGGATCCCCTTACGGAACACGACGATGGCTATCTGAGGCCGTCGAGCGAACTGTGACCTGCGGTCACGGACAGGTTCGTTGGATCTCGCGATTGCCAACGGAACCAAATTCAACTGTTAGGATACGACTGTATCCATTCAGAAGGGACGTCCACCATGCGCACACCCGACCGGCCGTCGGCCTTCACCAGCGACTCTGCCCGTGACAAGTACTTCGTCACCTATGACCGAGTGATCGGCGAGCTGTGGCCGGTACCGGTGGACGCCATCGACGTGGAGACCCGCGCCGGCAGCGTGCGGATCCACCGGGCCGGGCCCGCCGAGGGGGATCCCGTGGTCCTCCTGGCCGGTGCCAGCGGGAACGCGCTGGCCTGGTA